>NZ_CP192579.1:0-4725594 GCF_050632185.1 Variovorax ureilyticus | reverse complement strand
GGTCCTTCTGGAACGACTCCATCAGGGACAGGATGGGGTCGCCCCCATAGACGGGAATGTGATCGAACAGGGAGGAGGTCGCTGTGGGCATGGAGGCACTCGTCATAGGAAGGGAGGTTGCTGGATTTTTCTTGATCAGGTCATCCTTGCCAAGGATATTTTTAGGAGCACATAATTTATTCACAGGAAGCCAATTATTGGGAATTTTTATGCCAATCGATCTGGACAACACCGACCGGCAGCTCCTGGCGGCGCTGCAGCAGAACGCCCGGCTGACCACCGGCGAACTGGCGCAGATGACGGGCTTGTCGCAATCCCCCTGCTGGCGGCGGATTCGCCGTCTGGAGGAATCGGGACTGATCAACGGCTACCACGCCCGGCTCGACCGGCGGCAGCTCGGCTACGGGGTGGTCGCGTTCGTGAGCATCAGCATCGATTTCCAGAACGAGGCGCGCTCCATCGAATTCGTCGAAGCCGTGCGCGCCATCCCGCAGGTGGTGATGTTCCACGGCATCACCGGGTCGGCGGATTTCCTGCTGATGGTGATCGCGAAGGATCTCGACGCCTATTCGGAATTGCTCCAGAGCAAGCTGCACCGGCTGCCCGGCGTGCGGCATGTGCAGACGAGCTTCTCGCTGCAGGAGTTCAAGCGCTTCGACGACGTGCCGATCCCGGCGGCGGAGGCCCCACTTCCATAAGCGCGCGTTATGAAAGATGGACTCGCGGTGCGGTTCCGTCTCCCGGGCGCTTTCTCCATACTCACCGCACCTTTTTCCGGAGACACCATGAGATCGATCCATCGCCTCGGCGCAGCAGCCGCACTGGCCGCTGCCCTGTTCACCACCGCCTCTGCGCAGGCCGAGCCGGCTTGGCCAACAAAGCCGATCCGCATGATCGTCCCGTTCTCGGCCGGCGGCGCCAACGACCTGATGGCACGTGCGGCCGCAGAAGGAGCCTCCAAAGTGCTCGGGCGACCGGTCATCGTCGAGAACAAACCCGGTGGCGGCACCACGCTCGGCGCCGACCTGGTGGCAAAGTCGGCGCCGGACGGCTACACCTTCCTGATCAGCGCAGCCGGTGTTATCTCCAACAGCATGATCAAGAAGACCATGCCCTACAAGGATGCCGACCTCACGCCAGTGGCCATGATCGGCCTGGCGCCCTCGGTGGTGCTGGTGCCGGCCGATGCACCCTACAAGGACCTGAAGGAATTCATCGCGGCATCGAAGAAGGGCGATGGCTTCCATTGGGCTACGGCCGGCACCGGCAGCACGCCGCATTTCGTATCGGGCGTGCTTCAGACGAAATACGGCGCCAAGCTCGACATCATTCCGTACAAGAGCGGCTCGGAATCGATCAACGCGGTGCTCGCAAAGCAGGTCGACGCCACCTCCGAAGCGAGCATCGTCGCATTGCCTTTCGTCAAGAGCGGCAAGCTCAAGGCGCTGGCCGACACCTGGACATCACGCATCTCGGCCTATCCCGAACTCTCGACGGCTACCGAGCAGGGCTTCGGTGATCTGCGCATCGCCCACTGGGCGGGTGTGCACGCGCCCAAGGGCACGCCGCCGGCGATCCTCGACAAGATGGCCGCGGCCATCGATGCCGCGATGAAGACGCCGGACATCGCAAACCGGCTGAAGGCCGTGGGCATCGAGCCGATCGGCGGCACGCGCGCCGCGTTCAACAAGTTTGTCGACGAGGAGCGCGCGCGCCTCGGGGACGTGGTCAAGGCCACGGGCATGAAGGACGAATGAGATGAGCGAGCAGCATCCGGGAACCGCGCTGCGCCGCAAGGTCTCGGCGCGACGCGGCATGCTCGTGCCGGGCGCGGCGAACGCGCTGGCCGCGCGCGTGATCGAGGAACTCGGCTTCGAAGCCGTCTACCTGAGCGGGGCCGGCCTCGCCAACACGTTCTATGGCCTGCCGGATCTTGGCTTCGTCGGCCTCGCCGATCTCGCACAGCACACGGCCGCCATCCGCGATGCCGTGGCCTTGCCGATCATCGTGGACGCCGACACCGGCTTCGGCAATGCGCTGAATGTGCGGCACAGCGTGCGCACCCTCGAGCGCGCCGGCGCGAACGCGATCCAGCTCGAAGACCAGGCGAGCCCGAAGAAATGCGGCCACTTCGAAGGCAAGTCGCTCGTCAGCTCGCAGGAAATGGTCGGGAAGGTCAAGGCCGCCGTGGATGCCCGCCTGCACCCCGACTTCCTGGTGATCGCGCGTACGGACGCGGCGGCGGTCGAAGGTCTCGATGCAGCGCTCGCGCGCGCCGCGGCGTTTGCCGAGGCCGGTGCCGACATCACGTTTGTCGAAGCGCCCGAGAACGTGCAGGCGCTGCAGCGCATCGCGCGCGAGCTGGCCTGTCCGCAGGTGGTCAACGTGGTGATCGGCGGCAAGACGCCGACACTCGATGCTGCCGAGTTCGGCGCCATGGGGTTCGGCCTGGTGCTGTATGCCAACGCCGCGCTGCAAGGCGCGGTGCGCGGCATGACGCAGGCATTGACGGGTCTGCGTGACAGCGGTCGGCTGGACGAGTCGGCCGGACTCGTCGCGACGTTTGCAGAACGCCAGGCCCTCGTGCGCAAGGATGCGTTCGACGCACTCGAGCGACGCTATGCCTGAGTCGACGGCGGCGGCGATCACCGCCGTCGACAGCCACGCCCATGTCTTCGTTCGCGGCCTGCCGCTCGCGCCGCAGCCACGTCACGCCCCTGACTACGACGCCACGCTGCACGACTACATCGCATTGCTCGACGGGAACGGGCTGTCGCACGCAGTGCTGGTGCAGCCGAGCTTCCTGGGCACCGACAACAGCTTCCTCATCGAGGCGCTGCGCGCGCATCCTCTCGCCTCCGGGGTGTGGCCGTGGTCGAGCCGTCGATCGACCACGATGCGTTGCGCACCCTGGACGAAGCGGGCATCTGCGGAATTCGGCTGAACCTTGTGGGACGTCCCATCCCCAAGCTCGAAAGCCAACCGTGGCGCGATCTGCTCGCGCGCGTTCGCACACTCGACTGGCATGTGGAACTGCATCTCGAGTCGCAGGACCTCCACCGGGCGGCGGAACCGGTGCTCGAGGCCGGCTGCAAGCTCGTCGTCGATCATTTCGGCCGTCCCACCGAGTCCGATGAACTCCCCGCCGCCTGGCTGGCGGTCGCCGCCGCCGAAAGACGCACCTGGGTCAAATTCTCGGGTGCCTACCGCAATTGGCGCGACCCGCGAGGACCGCAGGCACGCGCGATGGCCACCCGCATACTGGGCACGCTGGGCGCCGAGCGCCTGCTCTGGGGCAGCGACTGGCCGCACACTCAGCATCGTGATCGGGTGGACTACCGCGGCGCGCTTGCCGCGCTGGCCGACTGGGTGCCCGACGCAGACACCCGCCGCCAGATCCTGGCCGACAACCCGACGCAGCTTTTCAGGTTCCCCGTGGAAGCCCCCTCATGAGACATGCACCTGCGCCGTGGCGCAACGGATTTCGCGCCTTGATCGTCGGCGCAACGCTGGTGGTATCCGCCATGGCAGCACAGGCGCAGGTCTGGCCTTCCCGGCCGATACGCCTCGTCGTCAGCTACCCGCCGGGCGGCACGGTCGACGCCGTGGCCCGGATCATCGCTCCCTCGCTGGCGGCCCGGCTCGGGCAACCCGTCGTGGTGGATAACCGCGGCGGGGCGGGCGGAGTCATTGGCGGCGACCTGGTGGCCAAGAGCCCGCCGGACGGTTACACCGTGCTGCTCGATGCGTCCAATCACGCGCAGAACCCCGCGTTGCGCAGCAAGATGCCGTTCGACACTCTCCGCGATCTCGCACCGGTCTCGCTGCTGGTCGAGGTGCCCAACGTGCTCGTGGTGCACCCGTCGGCGCCGATCCGATCCGTGCAGGACCTCATCGCCCAGGCCAAAGCAAAGCCCGGCGAGATCGACTTCGCCTCATCCGGCAACGGTTCGGCCCAGCATCTGGCGGCCGAACAGTTCGACGCGATGGCGGGCGTGCGCATGACCCATGTCCCTTACAAGGGCGGTGGCCCGGCACTCGCCGACGTGATGGCCGGACAGGTGCCGGTCTTCTTCGGGAGCCCGGCCTCAAGCCTGCCCTACATCCAGGCTGGCAAGCTGCGGCCACTCGCGGTGACAGGCAAGGCACGTTCGGCGATGCTGCCGCAATTGCCGACCATCGCGGAGTCGGGGTTGCCGGGCTATGAGGTGTACGAATGGAACGCCGTCTTCGTGCCGGCCGGAACACCTGCGGCGGTGACCGGTCGCCTGTCGAAAGAACTCGTCGCGGTCCTGAACGAACCGGACGTGCGCAAACGGCTGGAGGCCACCGGTGCCGAAGTCATCGGCTCGAATTCAGCCGAGCTCGACGCGTTCCGCCGCGCCGAGATGGCCAGGTGGCGCAAGCTTGCGCAGGACAACAAGATCCGGATGGACTAGGCTCCCAGCATGGTCGCAAAGATGTCCGCGAACGTCGGGCGTGATCGCGCGAGCCACAGCGCGGACAACTCGAACGCGGGAAGGTCGTCGCCGTCGCTGAGCTCTGCATAACGCACGCCCTCGTGCCGCAGTGCACGCACCGAGCTCGGCAACAGGGACCACCCCAGACCGGCTGCAACGCAGGCCAATACGGTCAGCGTGCGGTTCGCGTCCTGCACCACCCTCAAGTCGTGCCCCGCGCTGCGGAAGGTCCCCAGGAGCGCGGTTCGAAGCGCCGGCATCTGCGCCGCCGGGAACCAGATCAGACCATGCGCTGCCACCTGTGCCATCGACACGCGGCCATTCGTCGCAAGGTCGTAGTGCGCCGGCAGCGCCACCACCATTCGCTCCTCGCCGAGCCGCCGCTCATGCACCCGGGCCGTGACCGACACCGGCGGGTGGAGCAGCGCAATGTCGATGCGTCCGCCTTCGAGCGCGTCGACCTGCTCGGCGTTGCTCATCTCCCTGAGCACGACGTCGACTTGCGGATGCTCCGCGTGCAGTCGCCGCAGTGCCCTCGGCATGACCTCGTACACGGCATGCGTGACGAAACCGACGGTCAGTCGCCCAGCCCGGCCGGCCCCGAGCGCTCGCGCGCGTTCGTTCGCCGCGTCCGCATGAGCCAGGCTGGCGCGCAGGTCGTCAACGATCGCGAGACCCGCCTCGGTCAGCGCAGCGCCACGGCGATCGCGGACGAACAGCTTCGTGCCCAGCTCCGCTTCGAGGCGATTGAGTGTCTGTGTCAAAGCCGGCTGGGCGAAACCCAGGCGTTCCGCGGCACCGGTCAGGCTACCGGTCTCTGCAATCGCCACGACACAACGCATCTGACGAGTGTCCATCGGGCGATTATTAATGTGGGCAAAGAAAAAGCCCGTCTCCTCTCGGAGAACGGGCTCACTATCAAGCAAAACCCAACAAAGTAGGTTTTAGAACGGGATGTCGTCGTCCATGTCGTCGAAGCCCGTCGACGACTTCGAAGGCGCCTGGCGCGGCGCCGGAGCGGGCGCCCGGGGCGCCGCTGCGGGTGCACGCGAATAGCCACCGCCACCGCCGCCACCGCCGCCGCCGCCGCCGCCGCCGCCATAACCGCCACCGCCGCCGTAGCCATCGTCGTCGCCCGCAGGCGCACCCTGGCCCTGGCGGCTGCCGAGCATCTGCATCTGGTCGACGCGGATGTCGGTGGCGTACTTCTCGACGCCGTCCTTGTCGGTGTACTTGCGGGTGCGGATCTGGCCTTCGACGTAGATCTGCGAACCCTTGCGCAGGTACTGCGCGGCGATCTCGGCGAGACGGCCGTTGAACACCAGCCGGTGCCACTCGGTGGCCTCGCGCATTTCGCCGCTTTGCTTGTCCTTCCATTTGTCCGTGGTGGCGAGGGTGACGTTGCACACCTGATCGCCGCTGGGGAAGGTCCGTGTTTCCGGATCGCGTCCGAGATTGCCGACGAGAATGACTTTGTTGACCGATGCCATGTGCGCTGCCCCTGATTGACAGAAAAGAGTTCCAAGCCGCGGGAAGCCCCGTCCCGCACCTCGTAAGCCGAAGCCGCCCGGTGACGGGCGCGGCTTTTCCAATCGATCGAGTCTACCTCGCCGGCCGCGGCTCACCCGCAGCCGCAGGTCGGCAAGCCCGGCCAAGGGCGTACCTCGGCGGCCGGCGCAGGGCGGGCACCGAGCGTCGGTGGTCGCGGCTTTCGGTCGAGACCAGCCGATAGCCGAGATGAGGAAGCGTCTCCAGATTCCATCCGTGCAGGTCGCGCAACCGGAGCGAGGAACGCAGTTCCTTGATGACGCTCCCGATGTTGGCGATCCGGTTCCGCTCCGCACCCCGTTCGCCGGGCGGCAGCATCAGGGTCAGCGTTTTCTTGTTGACCACCTGCCCGGCGCGGAAGAACAGTTCGAGCGCAATGTCGAACGAGACCGGGTCGAGCCTGACTTGCCGGCCGTCGAAGCCGACGATCCGGCTCACCGGCTCCAAAGCATAGGCGCCCCAGACCAGTCGGGGCGGCGCCTTCTCGATGCCGATCACATGGAGCAGCGAAAGGATCGTCGAGCAAAAGTCGCCGAAGAAGCGGGTCGAGGCGGCTGACACCTCGGTCGGCGACGGCATCGCGCCGCGGCCGCTTGGGCTGCACACATGCAGCAACGGTACCTTGGGTCCCACCGCTTCGCGCACCTCGGCAAGAACCGGGCGGCCCCGCATGTCGAGGGGCGGCGGGTCGCCGATCAGAAGCAAGTCGAGCCTTGACGTGCTGGCGCCGAGTTCGAACAGTTCATCGAGGCTGACGAAGACGAGCGGCGCATAGCCGATCGATCGGAAGGCGCGGCGCGCGTATTCGCGCGTGCGCAACGTGTAGGCGAGCACACCGACTCGCCGGCAGGCGGCAGAGCGATCCATGACGACGCGGCAGCCCGGTCAGCTCGCGGCGACGGACCGAAGTCCGAGCCTCTGGCGAGGGAGAGCCAAGTCGTGGAAGGAGACGTGATGCCGGAGGGACGAGAGACGGGTCGGCGCGGGGCGCTGAACGCCGCGTTGCGCTCGGCGCAACGCCGGACCCTCGGCAGTGAAGGCAGTCATATTGTTTCCCTGAAGCGAACTGCGCGAGGCGCGTCCACCCTTTATTGATGATTCGATCCACGCCCGAGCGTTACGCAACGAGCAATTGGAAATGTACATCTTTCGTAGTACTTACCAAAGGAACAAGTTCACGAATGAAATTCGCAATCGCGAGCGGGGAACGCAGAGGCCGTGCTGTTGTGCAAATGATGCCCGGCGTTCTCCTCTCTCGGCAGCACACGGCGCGATGACAAGCCGGCCCGAGCGATCACACAAGAACTTTCCCTGACGAAATTTCCAGTGGGCTTGGACCATGGATAAGAATGATCCCATCGACCCTGCGCCGGAATCCACGGTCCGGCTCGGCGGCACCTTCCTCGGACGGAGACTGTATGGAGCTCAAGTTCAACGCATTGACGCGGGCGATCGACCGCAGCGGCACGACCACGACGGTGCTGGCCTGCGTGCTTGCCGTGGCGAGCTACTTCTTCGGCCAGCCCATGGCCATCGAACTGCACTGGTTCTGGATGGCACTGGGTTCCGTCTGCATGGTGAGTCTTTCGGCGGTGCAGTTCGTGCGCGCGCAGCGCATCCAGCGCCACGAGGACGAACTCCACGCGATCCTGGATGCGGTGCCGCACGTCCTGTTCTTCAAGGACGCACAGTTCCGCTACCAGACGATCAACGCGGAATTCGCGCGCACCTTCGGTCTCGACGCGCAAGTTGCGATCGGCAAGAGGGACCAGGACCTCTTCGGACCCACGCTCGGCGAGCGCTTCGTGGCCCAGGACCGCGAACTGCTCGCCTCACGCACGGCGCGCACCTTCGACGATGCGATCGAGTTGAACAGTTCCGGCGTCCGCCAGGTGCAGTCTCGCAAACAGCCGGTGTACGACCGCCGCGGCAAGCCGCACGGCATCGTCGGCGTTGCCATCGACGTCACGGAGCAGAAGGCGGCGCAACGACGGCTCGAAGACCTCGGCGCGCGGCTGAGCATTGCACTGGAAGCGGCGGGTATGGGCGTCTGGCAGTGGAATCCGACCAGCGGCGAGGTGCGTGTCGATCACCGGGTTCGCGACATGCTCGACCTGAAAGAAGAAGCCGACACCGTATCCGACTTCCTGGCGAAATTGCACCCCGACGACCTGGAGCCGATGAAAGCCCGGATGGAGCTTGCGCGCCAGGGAAAGGAAGTCGGGGCGTACGAGTTTCGGGTCGTCAGCAACTCGGGCGACGTGCGATGGGTGGAAGGCTTCATGTCGATTGACCGCATACGCGCTGGTTACGACGATGTGATCGGCGTCAACCGCGACATCACCGAGCGGCGGCAGGCCGAACTCGAACTCAGCGAAGCGAAGTCCGAGGCGGAGCATGCCCTTGCCGAACTCGAGCAATCGCGCGCCGACCTCGAACTCGCGCTGGGCGTCGGCGGGCTCGGTGTCTGGCGCTCCGTGTCGCGGATGAGCCAAGGCGCGAGACTGACGGACCCGGCCTTCCGGGACACGATCGTCACGGCCGACCGGAAGCTACGGGATATCTGCGGCTACACGGAAGACGAACCGCTCACCTGGTGGGATCTCCTCATGCGCACGCATCCCGAGGATCGCCAGCGCGTCTCCTCGGCGCTGGAGAACAATTATCTCGAGCGCCGGGGCGAGTACCGCCAGCAGTTCCGCATCCGCCGCCCTGACGGCGTGGAGCGCACGCTGGAGCTGCGCGGCAACATGTCGGTGCGCGACGACCCGAGCGCCGAAGAAGGCGAGAACGGCACCCTGGTCTCCTTCATCGGCATCGCCAAGGACATCTCGGAGGAAGAGGCCCTGAAGGCGAGCCTCGGTGACCAAGGCCGAGGAAGCGCGCTCGGCGGTGGAGGCCAAGGCGCACTTTCTGGCCATGATGAGCCACGAGGTGCGCACGCCCTTGAACGGCGTGCTGGGGATGATCGACCTGGTGCTGGACACGCCCCTGAACGAGGAGCAGCGCGGCATGCTCATGCGCTGCCGCGAGTCGTCGGTGTCGCTGCTGACCATCATCAACGACATCCTGGACTTCTCCAAGATCGAGGCGGGCATGCTGGCCATCGAGAGCCGGCCGCTGGCGCTGGCCAGCCTCGTGGAGGATGTCTGCGCCACCTTCGCGGCCGAGACCGCGCGCAAGGCCATCGGGCTGGGCTTTCACGTCGATGCGGCGATCCCGCAGTTCGTGGTGGGCGACTCGGTGCGGCTGCGCCAGGTGCTCACCAACCTGATCGGCAACGCGATCAAGTTCACCCACCAGGGCGAGGTGCGGGTACAGGCGCGGCGCACCCCCGGGGCGAGCTGGAACTGGCCGTGCAGGACACGGGCATCGGCATCGATCCGCGGGCGGTCAGGACCCTGTTCGAGCCCTTCCGCCAGGCCGACATCGCCACCACGCGGCGCTACGGCGGCACGGGCCTGGGGCTGACCATCGTCCGGCAGCTGGTGGAGCTGATGCACGGCAGCGTGCGCTGCGAGAGCGCGCTGGGTGCGGGCAGCCGCTTCATCGTGACCTTGCCGCTGCGCCCGTGGGTGCCCAGCGTGGGCGCCGCGCCCGGGCGCAGTGCGCCGCACCGGCTGGCCATCGATGCGGCGGCCCGGCAGCCGGCGCCAGCGGGGACATCACCCGACGCCACCGGCCGGGGCCAGCGCGTGCTGCTGGCCGAGGACCATCCGATCAACCGCGAGGTCATCACCCGCCAGTTGCTCAAGCTGGGCTATGTCTGCGATTGCGCCGAAGACGGCCAGCAGGCCTGGGAGATGCTGGAGGCGGCGCAGGCGAGCGGCGCGGGCTACGCCATGCTGCTGACGGACTGTCACATGCCGCGGCTGGACGGCTACGAGCTGACCGCGCGCCTTCGCCAGGGCGAGGCCGCCCGGGGCCTGCCGCGGCTGCCGATCGTGGCGCTGACGGCCAATGCGCTGCAGGGCGAGGCCGAGCGCTGTCTGGCGCTGGGGATGGATGCGTATCTGTCCAAGCCGTTGCAGCTGGCGGATCTGCGCGAGGCGCTGTCCAGGGTGCTGCGCCAGGGTGCCGCCCAGCAAGAGGCCGGCGCCACCACCGCGCCGCGCTACAGCCGCCTCATGCAGCTGTGCGATGGCGATGAGGCCAAGGTCGCCAAGCTGGTGCGTGTCTTCGTGCAGGCCACCGAGAAGGACCTGCAGGCGATGGACCGGGCGGCCGCCGCGGCCGACCCCGCCGTCCTGCGCCAGCTCGCGCACCGCCTGAGCTCGGCCTGCCACCAGCTGGACGAGGACGAGACCGTGCGCGCATTCCAGGCCGTGGAGAACGGCCACTCCGACCAGCTGGCCCTGGCGCTCTATCCGCCGGCTCGCCAGGCGCTCCAGTCCGTCATGCAGCGCGCGACCGCGTTCGCCGGCATGCACGCCTGAATCGGCGGCACGTCAGGTCACAAGGCGGTGCGTGCGAGAAAAATCGACCAGCTCGACCAGGCTGGAGATGTTCAGCTTCTCGAAGATCCGCGCCTTGTAGCCGCTGATCGTCTTGTTGCTGATGAGCAGGATCTCGGCGATTTCCTTGTTGCTCAATCCGCGTGCGAGATGCTGGAGCACCGTGAGCTCCCGGTCCGAGAGCCGACGGATCAGGGCATTCGGGCGCGAGCCGTCCAGCAGCGTCGACTGCGACGTCAGGATCGACGTCGCGAAGATGCTGTAGCCCGCGAGGACGGCGTGCGCCGCATGGATCAGCCGCTGCAGGTCCTCGGACTTGCTGATGAACGCATTGGCGCCGACCTTGACCGCACGGACGCCGAAGATCGATTCCTCCTGGCCCGACAGCACGACCAGCTTGGTCTCCGGAAGCGCCTTGCGCACGCGCTCGATCACGTCGAGCCCGTTCAGACGGGGCAGATCGAGATCGAGGATGACCAGTTGCGGCTGCAACTCGCGGATGCTCGCGAGGGCCGACGGGCCGTCTCCGGCCTCTCCAATGACTTCGAACTGGCCCGTGGCGGTCAGGGCGGTCCCGAACCGCCAGCCGGATTGCCGGATGGCCATCGACAACGACGACAGAATGCATATTTCTCCCTTACTTTGACTTCAGCGTTGGAGCATAGCGGCGCACCCCCGCGATGAGCGATGTTTCCTCATTCGCGCGGCACTTTTCAGAATCTTCTTGGGTGCAAGGCGGGACTTCTGCCGGGCAGCACGGATGCGCAGCGCCGAAATCCAGCCGCGAGCCCCAAAACACACGGACACTTATCATGTCCGGTTGCCCAGAATCGACCGCCCTGTGAACCCCACCCCCGATGACGCCTATCTCGGTGCCGTGCTTGCGCAGCAGCGCATCAGCATTCGCGGCGCTCGCACGCACAACCTCAAGAACGTCGACCTCGACATCCCGCGCAACAAGCTGGTGGTGATCACCGGCCTGTCGGGCTCGGGCAAGTCGAGCCTCGCGTTCGACACGCTGTACGCCGAAGGACAGCGCCGCTACGTGGAGAGTCTCTCGGCCTATGCGCGGCAGTTCCTGCAGTTGATGGACAAGCCGGACGTCGACGTCATCGAAGGCCTGTCTCCCGCGATCAGCATCGAGCAGAAGGCAACCAGCCACAACCCACGCTCCACCGTGGGCACGGTGACCGAGATCCATGACTACCTGCGCCTGCTGTACGCGCGCGCCGGCACGCCCTACTGCCCCGATCACGACCTGCCGCTGCAGGCGCAGACGGTGAGCCAGATGGTGGACACGGTACTGGCGATCCCGAACGAACCGAGGCTGATGATCCTCGCCCCGGTCGCGCGCGACAAGAAGGGCGAGTTCCTCGAGCTCTTCGCCGAGATGCAAGCGCAGGGTTACATCCGCTTCCGGGTCGATGGACAGACTTACGAATACAACGACCTGCCCAAGCTCAAGAAGACCGAGAAGCACGACATCGACGTGGTGATCGACCGCCTGCGCGCGCGCCCCGACATGCAGCAGCGCCCGGCCGAGAGCTTCGAGGCCGCACTGCGCCTCGCCGATGGCCGCGCGATCGCGCTCGAGATGGATGCACCCGCGACCGAGGCGCCGCCATCCGGATCGCCGCCCGCGCGCGAGCACCTCTTCAACGCGAAGTTCGCCTGCCCGATCTGCCACTACTCGCTGGCCGAGCTCGAACCGCGCCTCTTTTCCTTCAACTCGCCCGTGGGCGCGTGCCCGACCTGCGACGGCCTCGGCAACCGGGAGTTCTTCGATCCCGCGCGCGTGGTCGCCTTTCCTTCGCTGAGCCTCGCGAGCGGCGCGGTGAAGGGCTGGGACCGCCGCAACGGCTACTACTTCAGCATGCTGGAAAGCGTGGCGAAGCACTACAAGTTCGACATCGACAAGCCTTTCGAGGAACTGCCGGCTTCGGTGCAGCAGGCCGTCCTCAACGGCTCGGCGCAGGAAGAGATCAAGTTCACCTACGTGATGGAGAGCGGCCAGCAGGCCGGCAAGAAGCTGGCGCGCAAGCACCCCTTCGAGGGGATCATCCCGAACATGGAGCGCCGCTACCGCGAGACCGATTCCGCGATGGTGCGCGAGGACCTCTCGCGCTTTCGCAACCTCCAGCCCTGCCCCGATTGCGAAGGCACGCGCCTGCGGCGCGAGGCGCGCAACGTGTTCCTGGTGGACGACGCGGGCAGCGAGCCGCGCCGCATGGCGATCTACGAGATCAGCCGCGCCACATTGCGCGAGAGCTTCGACTACTTCCGCGCACTGCATCTGCGCGGCGCCAAGGCCGAGATCGCCGACAAGGTGGTGCGCGAGATCGGCCTGCGCCTCAAGTTCCTCAATGACGTCGGCCTCAACTACCTGAGCCTCGACCGAAGCGCCGAGACGCTCTCCGGCGGCGAGGCGCAGCGCATCCGCCTCGCGTCGCAGATCGGCTCGGGCCTCACCGGCGTGATGTACGTGCTGGACGAGCCCAGCATCGGCCTGCACCAGCGCGACAACGACCGCCTCATCGGCACGCTGAAGCACCTGCGCGACATCGGCAACAGCGTGATCGTGGTCGAGCACGACGAGGACATGATCCACGCCGCCGACCACATCATCGACATGGGCCCCGGCGCCGGCGTGCACGGCGGGCGCGTGATGGCGCAGGGCACCTATGCAGAGGTCGCGAGCACGCCCGATTCACTCACCGGGCAATACCTCTCGGGCGAAAAGAAGATCGCCGTGCCGGCGCGCCGCACACCCTGGTTGCCGGTGGTCGCCAAGGCTGCGCCGGAGACGGCGAAGAAGGCCTCGCGTTTTCCACCGAGCGCCGCCGCGGAGCGACGCGCCGCGCGCGAAGCCGCCCATCTCGCGACGCAGAGCGACGTGCAGGAAATCCGCGTCGTCGGCGCGACCGGCAACAACCTCAAGAACGTCAACGTGGCCTTTCCGGTCGGGCTGCTGACCTGCGTCACCGGTGTCTCGGGTTCGGGCAAGTCGACGCTGGTCAACGACACGCTCTACACCGCGGTGGCGCGCACGCTCTATCGCGCGCACGAAGAGCCGGCCCCGCACGAGGCGATCGAAGGCATCGAGTACTTCGACAAAGTGATCAACGTCGACCAGTCGCCGATCGGCCGCACGCCGCGCAGCAACCCGGCCACCTACACCGGCCTGTTCACGCCGATCCGCGAGCTCATGGCCGAGACCAACACCGCGCGCGAACGCGGCTACGGCCCGGGCCGCTTCAGTTTCAACGTCGCGGGCGGGCGGTGCGAGGCTTGCCAGGGCGACGGCGTGGTGAAGGTGGAGATGCACTTCCTGCCCGACGTGTACGTGCCCTGCGAGGTCTGCCACGGCCAGCGCTACAACCGCGAGACGCTGGAGGTGCAATACAAGGGCCGCAACATCGCGCAGATCCTCGACATGACGGTGGAGGCCGCGCACGAATTCCTGAAGGCCGTGCCCCCCATCGAACGCAAGCTGCGCACGCTGCTCGACGTGGGCCTGAGCTACATCAAGCTGGGCCAGGCCGCGACGACCCTGTCAGGCGGCGAGGCGCAGCGCGTGAAGCTCGCGCTCGAGCTCAGCAAGCGCGACACCGGCCGCACGCTCTACATCCTCGACGAGCCGACCACCGGCCTGCATTTCGCGGACATCGAGCTGCTGCTCAAGGTGCTGCATCAGTTGCGCGACGCGGGCAACACCATCGTCGTGATCGAGCACAACCTCGACGTGATCAAGACCGCCGACTGGCTGATCGACATGGGGCCCGAAGGCGGCGCGGGTGGCGGCACGGTGGTGGGGATGGGCACGCCGGAGACGATCGCGGCGAACGAGGCGAGCCACACCGGGCGCTATCTCAAGCGGCTGCTGCCCGGCTGACGAAGCCCGGGAATGGCGCTGGAGACATGACCTCCGAGGTCATCGACGCCATGCGCCCGCGGGGTGACATTGGAGTCAAGCCGGCGCCGCGGTGGTACCGGCAGCAACCAGGCCGAACTTCAAGGCCGACGAAAGCACATCATGAACGGCTTCGACATCCTTCCCCTCGCTGCGGGTCTTCTCATCGGCATCGCCGCGGTGGGCTCGTGCCTCGGCATCGGCATCGTCGGATCGAAACTGCTCGAGGGCACGGCCCGCCAGCCGGAACTCAAGGACACGCTGCAGACGCAGTTCTTCCTGATCGCGGGCGTGACCGACGCGGCCTTCATCATCGCCACGGGCATCGGCCTGTGGTTCGCCACGGCGAACCCTTTCAGGTAAGCGCGCGGCCCGGGCGAGCTACCGCTGCCCGATGCGGGCGTCACCGAAGAGGGCCTTGAGCTCGCGGGGTTGGGAACGCCAGTACTGGGGCGGCGCCTCGACCTGCGCCCCCAGTTCGGCGGCAGCGCGCCAGGGCCAATGCGGCTCGAAGAGGATGGCCCTTGCCACCGCCACCAGATCGGCCTCGCCCGAGGCAACGATCGCTTCGGCCTGCGCGGGCTCCGTGACGAGACCGACAGCGATCGTCGGCAGCCCCACGCCGCGCTTCACCTGCTCGGCCAACGGCACCGGTAGCCGGGCCCGAGCGGGATCTTCTGCTGCGGCGAGACGCCGCCCGAAGACACATGCATGAAGCTGCAGCCGCGCTGCGCCAGCGCTGTTCCGAAGGCGATGCTCTGTGGCACGTCCCAGCCGCCATCGACCCAGTCGGTGGCCGAGACCCGGACGCCGACAGGCATCCGCCGGGGCACCGCCGCGCGGACCGCGTCGAAGACCTCCAGCGGGAAACGCATGCGGTTCTCGAGTGAGCCGCCATAGGCGTCATCGCGCCGGTTGGCGATGGGCGAGAGGAACTGATGCAGCAGATAGCCGTGCGCGGCATGGAGCTCGATCGCGTCGACCCCGAGCACATCGGCACGCTGCGCCGCGCGCACGAATGCCTCCCTGATGCGCGCGAGCCCCGCGGCATCGAGCGCCAGCGGGGGCGGCTCGCCGGGCGCGTGCGGGAGTGCGGACGGCGCCACCGTCTGCCGGGCGCCCTCGTCCGCGGCGAGACACTGCCCGCCTTCCCACGGCACACGGCTCGACGCCTTGCGCCCGGCATGGCCGAGCTGGATGGCGACCGGCATGCGCGAATGCCGGCGGATGGCCTTCAGCACGCGGGCGAGCGCCGCCTCGTTGTCATCCGAGTACAGGCCAAGGTCGCCGTGCGTGATCCGCCCGATGTCCTCGACCGCGGTCGCCTCGATGATGAGCAGGCCCGCGCCCGACAAGGCGAGTTGGCCGAGATGGATCATGTGCCAGTCGCCGGCGTTGCCGTTCTCGGCGGAGTATTGGCACATCGGCGCAATGACGATGCGGTTGCGCAGCGACCGGTCGCCGAGCGCGTACGGCGAAAAAAGGGCACTCATGATGGCTCCGCGAGTTGGGACAACCGCCCTTTATATCGGCGCGGCGCGGCCCGCGCTGGAGAGCAGGCTTCCCTTGGGCAGGATGCGCAGCATGCCTTCCTGCGCGGTCGAGGCGACCAGCCGGCCGTCGCGCGTGAAGACGCTGCCGCGGCAGAAGCCGCGCGCGCCGCCCGCGCTCGGCGAATCGAGCACGTAGAGCAGCCACTCGTCCATTCGAAAATCGCGGTGGAACCACATCGCATGGTCGAGGCTCGCGGGGCGCACCTGTCCGCTCATGAAGCTCAGGCCGTGCGGCAGCATGGCGGCGCGCAGCAGGCCGTGGTCCGATGCATAGGCGAGCAATGCGCGATGCACCAGCGGGTCGTCCGGCAGCGGCGCGATGGCGCGCATCCAGAGTGCACTTTCGGAAGGGCGCGGCGCCGGGTCCAGCGGATCGTCGGGCTCGACGCGGCGGTATTCGATGCCATGCGGCGAGAGCCCCTTGGCGCGGAAGTACGCCGGAAGGCGCTCGCCGAGCGCGATGCGCTGGTCGAGTTCGCTCGGCAGGCCTTCGGGGCCGTCGAGTTCGGGCATAGCGAGCTGGTGCTCGATGCCCCTGTCCTCCGTCTGGAACGAGGCCGACATCTCGAAGATGATCCGCTCGCCCTGCCGCGCGACCACATGCCGCGCCGTGAAGTTGCGGCCGTCGCGCACGCGGTCCACCGCGTATTCGATGGGCGCATGCTCGCCGGGCAGCAGGAAATAGGCATGCATCGAATGCACCGGCCGGTCGGCGCCGACGGTGCGGCACGCCGCCATCAGCGACTGTCCGAGCACCTGGCCGCCGTAGACGGCCGGCGTTCCGATGTCTTCGCTTTGCGCGAGGAACCGGTCATCGCCCAGGGGTTCGAGGTGCATCAGCTCGACGAGATCGTCGACGAGGCGGGCGGCGGTTGCGGGGTCGGTCATGGGAAAAGCGCAGGCTGCGTCCGGCAAAAGCGAGCCTGCAAAGATAGCAAAGAGACAGCCGCCACGCTGTCCCGCGCCTGTCAGCGGTCGATGTCCGCCCCGTCCGCGACCAGCTTGCGTTGCAGCGCCGGCACGTCGACCGCCGCGAAGCGGCCGCCGCCCAGCGATGCCGCCGCCGTGCCGGCCGCCTGCCCCATCACGAAGCAGCCGCCGCTCGCACGCGCCGCCGACTGGCCTTCGTGCGTCATCGACGCGCAACGGCCGGCAACGAGCAGGTTGTCCACACCGCGCGGCACGATCATGCGCCACGGCAACTGGTTGTAGGTGCGGCGCTCGTCGCGCGGGAAGGCCCACTCGATGCGACCCGCCGCATGCATCTCCATCGGCCAGGCGTTGATGCCGATGCTGTCGTCGAAGCGCGCGGACGAGAGGATGTCCTCGCCCGTCAGCGCATAGAGCCCTTCGATGCGCCGCGTCTCGCGGATGCCCACCTGCGGCGCGATCTCGACGATGGCCGACTGCTCGAATCCCGGCACCTCCGCCTTGAGGAAGCGGAAGTACTCGGCGATCTGCCGGCGACCTTCGACCTCGCCGTCGCTGAGCTCCCGTGCATCCACGCCGTTCATCGCATCGCCTTGTGCGTTGCGGATCTGCGTGACGTTGGCGCGCCACTCGCGCGGGTCGATCTGCGGACGCAGGATCGCGCCTTCGCGCGGAAAGCGGTACGCGTCGGGATCGCGCTCGCGCACCTTCGCCATCAGGTCGTTGATCGCCTTGAACTCGCCCACCGCTGCCAGCGCGCGTTCTGCATCGACATGGCCGACGCGGAACATGGTGGATGGGAACAGCCCGCTGCCATGTCCGTCGCCGACCGCGAACGGCACGCCCGCGAAGGCCGCGACATCGGCATCGCCGCTACCGTCGATGAAGGCATTGGCGCGGATGGCCTGCCGCCCCGACTTGGTCTCGACGACGAGCGCGGCGATGCGCGGACCGTCCATCACCACCGATGCAGCGAGCGCATGGAAGAGCAGGTGCACGCCCGCAGCAAGCAGCAACTGATCGGCCGCGCACTTGTAGACCGAGGTGTCGTAGGAGCGCACGCGGATACGGCCCTGCATGCCGTCCTGCGGCTTGTTCAGGCCGCCCAGCGCGTCGATGCGATCGAGCAGGTCGTCGGCCACGCCGTGCACCAGTTGCGTCATTTCGCCATCGCGTTTGCCGTAGAGGCCCGCGAAGTTGGTCACGCCGCCTGCGGTGCCCATGCCGCCGAGGAAGCCGTAGCGCTCCACCAGCAGCGCGCGGGCGCCATGCCGCGCTGCGCTCACGCTGGCCGCGATGCCCGCCGGGCCGCCGCCGACCACGACCACGTCGTAGTCGCCGAAGACCGGCAGGCTGCGCTGCGGCTCGATGACTGTCACTGCGCTCACTGGAGCTTGATTCCGTTGGTCGAGATGATCTTCGACATGATCGCCGCCTCTTCCTTGACGCGCTGGCGCATGCCGTCAGGCGAGGTGCCGACGGCCTGCCAGCCCTGATCGAACAGCTTCTGGCGCACTTCGGGCGACTTCATGATGATCGCGAGTTCCTTGTTGATGCGCTCCTGCGCAGCCTTGGAAAGGTTTGCCGGGCCGAGCAGCGCGGTCCACACCTCGAGGTTGAAATCCTTCACGCCCGCCTCGGAGAGCGAGGGCACGTCCGGCGCCAGCGTGCTGCGGCCGCTCGTGAGGCCCACGGCGCGCAGCCTGCCCGCCTTGACCTGCGGCAACGCCACGCCGGGTGGGATCAGCGCCATCTGCACCTGTCCGCCGATCAGGCCGGTGACTACTTGCGGGTTGCCCTGATAGGGCACGTGCACCGGCTTCATGCCCGGCACGCGGCTCTTGAGCTGCTCCATGCCGAGATGACCGACCGACCCCACGCCCACCGAGCCATAGCTCCAGGTGTCGCCAGCCTTGCGCGCGGCGTCGAAGAAGGCGGCGCCGCCCGGCAGGTTGGCCGGCGCGACCAGCATCAGCGGCGCGGTGGCGATCAGCGAGAGGTAGGTGAAGTCCTTGGCCGGGTCGTAAGGCAGCTTCGGATACAGCATCTTCGACGAGGTCAGGTTGCCGTTGATCACGATGCCGAGGGTGTGGTCGTCCGTGGCCTTGGCGACCTGGTCGGCCGCGATGTTGCCCGACGCGCCCGGCTTGTTGTCAACCACGACCGGCTGCCCGAGGGCCTTGGACAGCGGCTCGGCGATGGCGCGTGCCGCGATGTCGGGGGTCGATCCGCCGGGGAAGCCCACCAGCAGCCGGACCGGCCGGGTGGGCCATGCGGCCGCCTGCGCCATGGCGCCGAACGGCAAAGCGCCTGCGGCCAGGCCGCAGGCGACTGCAAGAAGAGCTCTCTTGGATGCGTGCATAAAGCGAAACGAGGGAAAGAAACGGAAGGGCCACAAGGATAGCCCCACCTGTGACCAGTCGTTACGCCAAGCTGGCATTGCCCCGGCGAACCAGCGATCTGCGCGATCAGGAATCCGCGAGGAAGGCCTCGCGCAGCACGCCCATGGCCTGCTGCACCGGGCGGTCCGAAAAGCTGAACAGCACCGCCTCTTCGCTCGCCGAAAGACGCAGCGGCGCCCACGACGGCACGACGAAGGTGTCGCGCGGGCCGAAGCTGAAGCGCTGGCCGGCGATTACCGCACTGCCTCGGCCCTCGACCACGCTGTAGACCGCGCCGTCGGTCGCGCGGTGCGTCTTGCCCGCGAAGCCCTTCGGCAGCAACTGCAGGTGGGTCCCGATGGTGGGCATCGGCGAGCCGCCCGTCAGAGGATTGATGTAGCGCAGCTTGTGGCCGAGCCACGCATCGGGCGCCTCCTGCTTCTGCAGAAGCGCGAGCGCCTCCCGGCTGCGGGCGTAGGGATAGCTGAAGATCGGCGAGGTGGGGCCGGCGTGGTCATGCCGCACCGGCACCATGTTGTGGCCGAAGCGCGCGAAGCTGTTGCCTTCGGGCCGCGAGACGTGCTGAACCTTCGCGTCGCTGTTCTCGGCAAAGCCGGCGTCGAAGAAACGCAGCATGGGGATGTCGAGGCCGTCGAGCCAGACCACCGGTTCGCTCACGCCCTCGATGCCTTCGTTGCCATGGTCGTGCCAGGCCCACGACGGCGTGATGATGAAGTCGCCCGGATACATCGTGGTGCGCTCGCCCTCCACGGTGGTGTAGGCACCCTTGCCGTCGACGATGAAACGCAGCGCCGACTGCACATGGCGGTGCGATGGCGCGACCTCGCCCGGCATGATGAGCTGCAAGCCCGCATAGAGCGATTGCGTGATCGACGAGCGTCCGGGGATCGCCGGGTTCTCGAGTACCAGCACGCGGCGCACGGCCTCCTCGGCGGTGATGAGCTCGGCCGACTCCATGAGCAGCGGGCGGATCTCGTCATAGCGCCAGAGCGCCGGCACGCAGGGCGTCTGCGGCTCGCGCGGCACGAGGGCGTGCAGCGATTCCCAGAGCGGCGTGAGGTTCAGCGGGCGGATGCGCTCGTAGTAGGCGCGGCGCTCGGCCGCGTCGCGGTGCGCGGGCCGGGTGGCAGTGTTCATGCGTCTTGTCTCCTGGCGTGGGGGGGCCGATGGGCGTGATTGTTGAACGGGAGCGCCATGCGGGCAATGCCTGGCTGCGGCGCACCGTGGCGCAACTCTTCGGCTCTCAAGTTGGCACGGCGCTCGCATAATCGTCGGCGATCAACTCCGCGCCGCACCATGTCAGCCATCACCCTGCGTTTCCTGGCCGAACCCAGCACCGTCAACTTCGGCGGCAAGGTCCACGGCGGCACCGTCATGAAGTGGATCGACGAGGCCGGCTACGCCTGCGCCACAAGCTGGTCCAAGCGCTACTGCGTGACGGTGTTCATCGGCAGCATCCGCTTCCACCGGCCGATCATGATCGGCGACCTCGTGGAGGTCGAAGCCCGGCTGGCCTATACCGGCACGACGAGCATGAACATCTCGGTCGAGGTGCGCAGCGGCGACATCAAGGGCGGCGGCATGCACAAGACCACCGAATGCCTGATCGTCTTCGTCTCGGTCGACTCGCACGGCCGGCCGCTCGAAGTGGATGCCTACACGCCGGGCACCCCCGGCGAAATGGCGCTGGCGGAGCGCGCCCGCACGCACCTGGACGCCGCGCGGGCCGCCGCTGCGGGCAGCTGACGGCCAGCCGCTGCTGGCGCGTCTGGCGCCGTTTCAGCCCGCAGCCAGCACCGTCCCGCTGACTTCACCCAGCCCGATGCGCACCGCGCCGGCGCGCTCGCAGTAGCCGCGCAGGCTCAGCGTGTCGCCATCTTCGAGAAAGGTGCGGCGCTCGCCGTTGGGCAACGTGATCGGCTGCTTGCCGCCGACCGTCAGTTCCAGCAGCGAGCCGGACTGGTCCTGCGTCGGGCCCGAGAGCGTACCGGAGCCGAACAGGTCGCCCGGCTGCAGGTTGCAGCCATTGACCGTGTGGTGCGCGACCAGTTGCGCGGGCGTCCAGTAGGCGGCTTCGGCCGCGTTGCCGCGCGTGAGACGCACGGCCGGCTCGCCGGCCTCGCGCATCTTCGCGGTCTGCAGCCAGACTTCGAGCGTGATGTCGAGCGCGCCGCTTTCGCGGTTGGCGGGCGAGTCGAGGTAAGGCAGCGGCTGCGGATCGCCGGCCGGACGCTCGAACTTCGCGCGGAAGGGCGCGAGCGCTTCCATCGTCACGATCCAGGGCGACATCGTGCTCGCGAAGTTCTTCGAGAGGAAAGGGCCGAGCGGCTGGTATTCCCACGCCTGCAAATCCCGCGCGGACCAGTCGTTGAACAGCGTCACGCCGAACAGGTGCTGCTCGGCCTCAGCCATCGCGATCGGCTCGCCGAGCGCGTTGCCGCGGCCGACGATGAAGCCCAGCTCCAGTTCGTAATCCAGGCGCTTCGACGGGCCGAAGCTCGGCTCCGCCGCATCCGGCGCCTTGGTCTGGCCCTGCGGACGCTTGAAGCGCTGGCCACTGACAGCGATGGAAGATGCACGCCCGTGATAGCCGATCGGCACCCATTTGTAGTTGGGCAGGAGCGGCTGGTCAGGACGGAACTGCCGGCCGACCGCGTTGGCGTGGTGGATGCCGGTGTAGAAGTCGGTGTAGTCGCCGATGCGGCACGGCACCGTCAGTTCGACCGCCGATTGCGCGTGGAGCGCCTTGCTCCAGGCGCCCTGCTTCGCGCTGCCTTCGCGCAGCCCTTCGGAGAGCGCGGTACGCAGCGCCCGGCGCTCGGCGGCGCTCCGGGCGAGCAGCACGTTCATGTCGTCCGTATCGACGAGTCCCGCGGCCTTCAGGTCGAGCACCTGGTCGCCGATTGCGACACCGATGCGGAAGCCTTCCTGGCTGCCGGCGGGACGGAAGCGGCCGAAGGGCAGGTTCTGGATCGGGAAGTCGCAGCCCGCCTGGTTGGCGGAAGTCACCCAGCTCTTGAGCTTCGGGTCATGGGTGGCGTTGATGGTGTTGTCGGTCATGGCTTGAACTTGTCTTGAAGGCCGGCCCAGCAGTCGGCGTAGTTCTGGTCGAGCACGGGGCTTTGCATCGCGTACCCGGAAGGAATGAAGCGATAGCGGCTTTCGAACATGAAGGCCAGCGTGTTGTCGAGCTTCTGCGGTTGGAGGTCGCTGTGGCTCGCCTTCTCGAAGGCTTCCTCGTCGGGGCCGTGCGGCACCATGCAGTTGTGCAGGCTCGCGCCGCCGGGCTTGAAGCCGCCGGGCTTGGCGTCGTATTCGCCGTAGACGAGGCCCATGAATTCGCTCATGAGGTTGCGGTGGTACCACGGCGGACGGAAGGTGTCTTCCATGACCAGCCAGCGCGGCGGGAAGATCACGAAGTCGCAGTTGGCGGTTCCGGGCGTGTCCGACGGCGACGTCAGCACCGTGAAGATCGACGGGTCCGGATGGTCGTAGCTGATCGAGCCGATGGTCATGAAGTGCGCGGTGTCGTACTTCACCGGCGCGAGGTTGCCATGCCAGGCGACCACGTTGAAGGGCGAGTGCTTCGTGGGTGCGGACCAGAAGCGGCCGCCGAACTTCTTGACGAGTTCGTAGGCGACGGTCGCGTCTTCGTAGGCAGCCACGGGCGCCTGGAAGTCGCGCGCATTGGCGAGGCCATTCGAGCCGATCGGGCCGAGCTCGGGCAGGCGGAACTGCGCGCCGTAGTTCTCGCAGACGTAGCCGCGCGAGGGGCCCGCGCCAGCCGCCGAATCCGGCAGGTCGACCTTGAACACCACCCCTCGCGGCACCAGTGCGATCTCGCCGGGCTTCACATCGAGCACGCCCATCTCGGTGGTGATCTCGAGACGGCCCTGCTGCGGCACGAAGAGCATCTCGCCGTCCGCGTTGACAAAGGCGCGGCGGTTCATCGACTGGCTCGCGACGTAGACGTGCGCAGCAATCCCTGCCTGCGCGTCGGCGTCGCCGTTGGCAGCGAGCGTGCGCATGCCGTCGACGAAGTCGACCTCGGCGTTGTCCATCGGGATCGGGCCCCAGCGCATCGGCTCGGGCGGCAGCGCAATCTCGCGATCGGCGCCGGTCTTCCAGAGCAGCTGCGTGTAAGCCTTGTAGCGGCCCGCGACCACCGAGGGCTGGCGACGGTACACCCAGGTGCGGCGGTTCTGGTGGCGCGGCGCGGTGAAGGCGGTGCCGGAGATCAGTTCGGGGTAGAGGTCGAAGGGCGCGCGCTGCGGGCTGTTGCGGCCCTGCGGCAGCGCACCGGGGACGGCCTCGGTGGCGTATTCGTTGCCGAAGCCGCTCTGGTAGCGGCGCTCGGCGGCGGATGCGTTCGTCATGGAATCCTCTCTCTTGAATTCGGGAATTCAGCGGGCCGGCACCGCGGCGGCTTCCAGAGCCTGCTTGAGCACGGCGGTGGAACCGATGTGGTTGGCGAGCACGAGCACGAGGCGCGCGTTGTAGGCGTGGCTCTCTTCGGTGCTCAATCCCTGGTGGGCTTCGATGAGCGCCTCGTAGAAATCGTCGGGCGCTTCGAGGTTCGGCGTGGCAATGAGGTTGGTGTCGCTCATGGAATCAGCCCTTTGCCAGTGCGCGGTCGCGCGCGGCGCGCACATCCGCAGGCGTCGGATGTCGCCAGCGCGCGCAGACGTGCTGGTCGGGACGCAGCAGGTAGACGGTGCCCGGCTTTGCGTCGTAGCGCTGTGCGGCCAGTGCGCCTTCGCCTTCGCTGGTGTCGGCGATGTTCACGACGTGCAGCGCCACGTCGGACTTCGCGAGCGCCTCGCGGCTGCGTTCGGCCGCTTCGCCGCGGCCGAAGACCAGCGCGGTGAAGCAGGTCGCCGCATGCGCCTGCGACGCGGGGCAGAGTTCGCGCAGCAGCCAGCCGGTGCTGCCGTCGGCGCGCACGATCGGCGCGTCGGCCGCGGGCGCACCCGGCACCATGCGACCGGCAAACGCATCCACATCGGCCGTGTTGAGCGGCGAATCGCGAAGCGTCGCGGGCACCGACAACCGGCCGCTGTTGACCAGCGTCCGCGCGAAGGCGTGGCGCTTCGAAAGCTCAAGCACCGCATCGCGGAACAGGCGGCTCACCTCGCTCTTGGGCGTGATGAAGTCCGTCGCGCGGGTGGAGTTGAGGATGTTCTCGTCGGCCGCGTCTTCGCGCTCGCTCGCGTAGGTGTCGAGCAGGGCATCGGGCGCCTCGTGCCGCAGCACCGCGGCGAGCTTCCAGGCGAGGTTGTCCGTATCCTGCACGCCGGAGTTCGCACCACGCGCGCCGAAGGGCGAGACACCATGCGCCGAGTCGCCCGCGAAGAGCACGCGACCTTGGCGGAAGTGCTCCATGCGCTG
Organism: Variovorax ureilyticus; assembly: GCF_050632185.1. Taxonomy (GTDB): domain Bacteria; phylum Pseudomonadota; class Gammaproteobacteria; order Burkholderiales; family Burkholderiaceae_C; genus Variovorax; species Variovorax ureilyticus_A. Next base: position 4,700,949 of record NZ_CP192579.1, on the reverse strand, counting down.
GCATGCGAATGTATAGACGCTGGCCCAGCCGATGGTGAACTGCACGTCGTGGTGGCCGATGCTGTCGAGCAATGCGCGCACGCGCGGGATGATGTTCTCGGGCTTGCGCTCCTCGACCGGATCGGCATCCCAGCCGAGCTGGAAGTCGATCCGCCACATGTCGTCCGCCTGCTTGTGCAGCAGCACGCTCTGGCCGGGATGGAACGGCGGGTCGAACCAGAACTTGCGCTCGGTCGGCAGGTCGGTGTCCATGTTCACATCGGCGATCAGGAAGCGGTCGCGGAAGATGCGGCCCTTGGCCTCCTGCCCAAGCATCTGGCGCATGCCGGACCTGGAGCCGTCGCAGGCCGCCACGTAGTCGGCTTCGAGCTGGTAGTTGCCCTCCGGCGTCTCGATGGTGACGAGCGCGCGGTCGGCGTTCTGCTCGATGCCGATCACCTTGTTGTTCCAGCGCAGGTCGATCAAGGGCAGCTCGGCCACGCGCTCGGCCAAGTAGCCCTCGACGTAGTACTGCTGCAGGTTGATGAAGGCCGGGCGCTCATGGCCCGCCTCGGGCAGCAGGTCGAACTGATAGACCTGATCGTCCTTGAAGAAGACCTTGCCGATCTTCCACGACACGCCCTTGTCGACCATGCGGTCCGCACAACCGAGGCGATCGAAGATTTCGAGCGTGCGCTTGGCGAAGCAGATGGCGCGCGAGCCGGTGGAGAGGGTGTTGTCGTTGTCGAGCAGCACCACCGGGATCCGCTGCTGAGCGAGATCGATCGCGAGTGCGAGGCCCACCGGGCCCGCGCCGACGACCACGACAGGATGGCGCACGGGCTGTGCGGCGTCCTGGTCGGGGTGGTGCCTGTAGTCGAAGCGCAGCGACTGGTAGTCGACCGTGGCTTGCATGGACTCAACCCTCGAGAGCCTTCCACATCTCGACGTCACGCTCGGCCGTCCAGATGCGCGGATCGGCGTACTTCGTCGCCTCGTCGTAGCAGCGCGTCACGTCGAAGGGCATGCAGTGGTCGAAGATCACCCAGTGGCCGTACTTGGGCTTGAGCCTGGCGTAGGTTTCCTTGTAGACCGTGTTCAGGTCCTTGCCGGATTTGGCGCTGGCGCTCACGCTGGCCCACACGTCGGCGATGAAGTCGCGCGTGCCGGCCGGGCCCTTGGCGACTTCCTCCGGCGTGGTGAGCGCCGCGCCGCGTCCGGGCACCAGCGCCTTGGGCTTGAGTGCGGCGATGTTGTCGAGCGTCTTCGGCCAGTCCTGGAAATAGGCGTCGCCGGCATAGGGCGTGGCGTCGAATTCGACGAGGTCGCCCGACAGCAGCGTCTTCTCGCCCGGCAACCACACGACGGTGTCGCCCTTGGTATGGCCGCGGCCCAGTTGCAGCAGCTGCACTTCGAGCTTGCCCAGCCACACGGTCATCTTGCCGGTGAAGGTCATGGTCGGCCAGGTCATGCCGGGCGGCACGGTCTCCACGCCCGCAAACAGGCGCGGGAAGCGGCCGATCTCGCTGGCCTTGTCCTGCTCGCCGCGCTCGACGATCAGGTCGTAGGTGTCCTGGCTCGCGAGGATGTGGTCGGCGCCGTAGGCGCTCGCGCCGAGCACGCGCACCGCGTGGTAGTGGGTCAGCACCACGTACTTGATGGGCTTGTCGGTGACTTCGCGGATGCGCCGGATCACGTCCTGCGCCATCGCGGGCGTGGCCTGCGTGTCGGCCACCAGCACGCAGTCGTCGCCGATCACGATGCCGGTGTTGGGGTCGCCCTCGGCGGTGTAGGCCCAGGCATGCTCGGAAATCTGGCTGAAGGTGACCTTCTTTTCTTCCAGGTCGGCCTGGCTGGCGAACTTCTTGGTCTGGCTCATCGCGGGAGTCTCCTTGAAATTTGACTAAAGCAAACTAGTTTGCATGGAACGAATCGGCGGAGTGTATTCGGATGATCAGTTAATGTCTAATGCTTTCTCCATGAACAAATGAGGGACACGGTCATGAGCACCGACAGCGATCGCGCCCAACGCGGCATCCAGAGCATCGAGGTGGGGGCCAGCTGCTACGCGCCCTGGTCCACCACGGCCGGCCGATGGCGCTGAAGGACCTCGCGCGCGAGGCCGATATGTCCCCGGCCAAGGCGCACCCGTACATGGTCAGCTTCGGCCGCCTCGGGCTGATCGAGCAGGACCGCACCAGCGGCCACTATCTGCTTGGGCCGCTCGCGTTGCAACTGGGGTTGATCAGCCTGCAGCAGGCGAACCCGGTGCATGTGGCGACGCCGCTGATCGCCGAACTGGCGCAGCAGATCGGGCAGACGGTGGCCATCGCGGTCTGGGGAGACCGGGGCGCGACGATCGTGCGGCTTGCCGAATCGCCCGCGCCGCTGCATGTGAACATGCGGCACGGTACGGTGTTCTCGCTGACCAACACCGCCTCGGGAAGGCTCTTCGGCGCCTATCTCGATCCGGCGGTGGTCCAGCGCCTGCTGGAAGAGGAACGCCAGCGCGAACGCAAGGGCATCACCGCCCCACCACAGCGCGGCATGCCACCGGTTCAACCGCTGCCGAGCTGGAAGGACTTCGAGGCGCAACTGCACGAAGTGCGCAAGCGCGGCCTGAGCCGCTCCGAGGGCGAGATCCTGCCCGGCGTGAGTGCGATGTCGGCACCGGTCTTCGACCACACCGGCGCGATCGTGCTGGCGGTGACCGCCATCGGCCCGGCCGCCATCTTCGACACGCGCTGGGACGGCGAGATCGCCCTGGCGCTCAAGGCGTGCGCCGATCAGGTGTCCGAGCGGCTGGGCGCTATCGCTTCAAAGCCTTGATGCGCTCGATGCTCTCGGCAGGCCAGTACTGCGAGCGGCTGTAGTACTCGTCGACCGCCGGCATGTCCGGCGGCAGCACGACCCACGGCTGCTTCGAGCGGGTGTAGATATGGATGTCGGGCGGCAGCAGGTCGGGGTTGTCGAGCGTGCCGACACGCACGAACTTCACCGCCTCGCCGGCGCCCGCGTAGTGGCTCCAGAGCGCGATGCGGCACTGCGGGCAGCGCGCGATCTTCTGGCCCTTGCCGCTCAGCGAGGGCGTGTCGACCATCTCGACCTCGCCCTGCAGCAACTCGACGCGGTCGCTTTCGATCATCGCGTTGAGCGCGAACGCGGTGCCGGTCTCGCGCTGGCACCAGCGGCAGTGGCAGCAGTTGACGAAGAGTGGCCGCGTCGTCATGCGATAGCGCACCGCGCGGCAGGTGCATCCGCCTTCCGCGGGAAAGGCGTCAGCGGCAGCAGCGCTCATTTCGATCGCCCGTCGTAGTGCGTCACGGGCACCTGGTCGAGCTCGATGCCGTCGATGCAGCGGATGTTGATCGCGGCCACCTGGTTGCCCTTCGGGTCCGGCGCCTCGCCGTGCGTATGGATGCCGCAAGTCTTGCAGAAGATGTGACGGATGACGTGCTTGTTGAACAGGTAGACGCCCACGTTGTCGTCGACCGGCGTGGTGATCGTCATCCGGCTTCGCGGCACGAACCACAGCAGCGATCCCTTGCGCCGGCAGATCGAACAGTTGCAAGCCAGTGCGTTGTCGATGGTTCCTTCGACCTCGAAGGCGATGCGGCCGCAGTGGCAGCTGCCCTGGTATTTCATTGCGTGTCTCCTTTCTTCTGCGTGACCGGTTGACGGCCCCGCAGGTTACTCCACGCACTCCATAGGCGTCACGCCATGAAGCCCACGTTTGTCGGATAGTCGATGCCGTTGACGTTGCCGCCGAAGTTCTTCAGGTTCGGCAGGATGCCCGGCAGGTCCGCATCGGGCACGCCGAACCACTTGGCGAGCGTCGCACCGTACTGGTCCACCGAGGTGGTCGGGATCAGCCGGCCCTGCCCCACGTGGCCTTCGTAGCCGGCGAGCTTCGGATCGTTGTTGATGCTCACCACCTGCGGCGTGCCGTAGAACTGCTTGCCCTTGACCGCCCCGCCGACGACGAAGTGATGGCTGCCCCAGCCGTGGTCCGAGCCGTCGCCGTTGCTCGCGAGCGTGCGGCCGAAATCGGACGCGGTGAAGGTCGTCACCTTGTCGGCGAGGCCCTGCGCTTCCATCTGCGCGTGGAAGTTGGCCACCGCGTCGCTGAGCTGCTTGAGCAGGCCGGGCTGGTTGGCGATGAGGTTGTCGTGCAGGTCGAAGCCGCCCATCGAGACGAAGAACACCTGCCGCTTCACGCCCAGCGAGAGGCGGCCGCGGATCATGCGCGCCACCATCTTGAGCTGGTTCGCGAACCCGCTGTTGTTGGCCGACTTGCTGCCGTCGGCGTTGGTCACGAGGAAGGTGTCGGTCGCGAAGGTGGCGGGCTGGATCGCCGCGGTCACCGTGGTCTCGGCTTCGACCGCGCGCTTGGTCACGCGGTTGTATTCGTTCTCCAGCGCATGCGAGCGCGCCTCCTGCAGCAGTTGCGCCATCGCGGACTTGACCGTGGCCGAACCGTACACGGTGCTGTTCTTCACGCTGTTGATGCCGACCGCGCCGCTGGTGCTGACCTGGTACTGCAGCGCGGTGTCGCCCGAGAGGAACACCGCATTGCCCGACACCGACACGCAGGTGAAGAGCGCATTGCCATTCTGCGACAGCGCGAGATCGCCGATGTTGCCGCCCCAGCCGACGGTCGAGCCCTCGGGCGACGACGACTGCCAGATCGACTGCTGGTCGTTGTGCGAGAAGAGCTTGGGCGGCTGCGGGTACAGCTTCCTGTTGCTGTTGTTGTATTGCGCGCGGGTGAGCGGCACCACCAGCGGCCCGACGTTCAGCTGCACCGCCATCTTGCCGGCAGTGTTGAACAGGTCGGCCAGCGCGGTCATCGCCGGATGCAGCGCGTACTGGCGGCCGTCCGCCAGCGCGGTGGTCGGCGTGAGCAGCGTGGGTGTGAGCGAATCCTTGGCGATCGCGATGCCGCCCGAAGCCTGCGGCAGGCGGATGGCGCTGTAGGCGTTGTAGCTCGCGTCGTCGTAGGTCACGACGGTGTTCGCGTAGTCGTTGCCGCCGAAGAGGAACACGCAGACCAGCGCCTTGTAGTCGTCGGACGGCGCCGCCTGCGCAGCAGCCTCGCCGATCGCGGCGAGGTTGAGCGCGAACGGCATCGCGGTGCCCGCCATCGCAAGATGGCCCGCGCGGCGCAGGAAGGCACGCCGGCTGTGGGCGGCAGGATCGATCAGATACATCGCTCGGCCTCTTATTTCTGGATCAGGTAGGAGGGCGAGGCCATCACCATCAGCACCGCCGCGTAGACGCGATTGAGCTTGACGGCATCGGTGCTCGCCGCGCTGACCACGGGCGTGTTGAGCGCGCTGGCGATCAGCGCCACCGTCGAGGCCGGCAGCTGGTTGGCCGCAAGCAGCAGGTTCAGCCGTCGCACCAGCGCGACGGGGTCGAGCACCAGCGCGAACTCGCTCGCGTAGGTGCCGTTGACGTCCTTGGCCGTCTTCTGCAGCGCGCCCTGCATGTAGTTGACGTAGCCGCCGACACTGGTTTCGTTCACCAGCTGGAACTCGGGCGCGACCATCTTCGCGCTCGCGACCGCGGTCGACGGCGGCACATAGCCGGGACGGAAGAAGTTGAAGACCGAGGGCGAGCGCAGCGGGCTCTGGCCGAGCTGGTCGTTGGGCCGCGAAAGATTCCCGATCTTCCAGTTGCCGGTGGTCGAGGTTGCGCCGAAGGTGCGCCCCCATTGCACGAAGCGCAGCATCGGCTCGCGCAGCCGCCCGAAGTTCGCGTCGCCGAGGCCCGCAGGGCTGCGCGCCTCGTTGTCGAGCACCACGGCAGCGAACACGCTCTTCATGTCGCCCCGCACGCCCGCGCCGTTGTTGGCGAAGACATCGGATACGCGCTTCACATAGTCGGGGCTCGGGTTGCTGGTCACGAGCCGCTGGATGAGCTGCTTGCAGATGAAGGGCCCGACGTTCGGGTGATTGAAAAGCGTGTCGAGCGCGATCTTGAGCGCGGTCTTGCCGTCGGTGCCCGCCGGCACCGTGGTGCCGAGGAACTTCGCTTCGAGCGTCGAATGCCGCGACGCGGTCAGCGCCATCGGCCGCGTCGTCCAGCCGTTGCCCTCGATGGTGTAGGTGGCGCCCGGCGGCGTGAAGGCGCCGGCGGTGCCGCTCTTCTCGTCGGTGCGGATGTCGAGGTCGTAGCCGGTGAAGACACGCGCGAGGTTCGTGACGTCGTCCAGCGTGTAGGTGTCGAGCGCAGCGCCGTCGGCGCCGGTCCTGAGCGTGCCGTCCGCATTGAGCTGATAGAGCCCGATGCTCATCAACTGCATGACTTCGCGCGCATAGTTCTCGTCGGGCTGGCGGCCCTGGGCGTTCTCCTTCTGGTTGCCCTTGGTGTTGAGGTAGTGGCCCATCGCGGGGTTGAGGGTCACGTCCTCCAGCAGTTGCCGGAAGTTGCCCGTCACGCCGCGGACCAGCGTGTCCCAGTACTGGGCCATCATGTGATCGGGCCAGTTGGAACCGATGTCGGTGGCCGAGACCACGAAGATCTCGGAGAGCGCCAGTGCCGCGCGCTTGCGGAAGCCGTCGGGCGCCGTCATGAGCTGGTTCCAGACCATGTCGTCGACGTTGACGGTGTTGTAGGGCTTGCTCGCGATCCAGTCCCAGCCGGTCTGCGTCGCGGCACGGTCCACCTGCTCTCCGAGCCACGGCAGGTAGCCCTTGCTGCGCACCGCCGCGATCTCGGCATCGGACGCCGAGAACTGCGCCTGGAGCAGAAAACGCGCGGCCTCGTCGTCGCTCTTGGCCTCGGTGTAGACGTAGGTCTGCCCGGTGGGTGTCGATGCCAGCGACGACAGCGATCCGGCCTGCGTGCCGGAACCGCTCGCCGTTGGCAATGCGAAACCGCTGCCTCCTCCCCCGCCTCCGCCGCCGCAGGCGGCGAGCGCGGCGGCGGCCGCCAGGGCAGTCGCCACGGGCAACGGGTTGTACTGGAGAGGCGTTGGGGACGCCGCGGATGCCTCATCCACGCGCACCGACGCCTGGGTCGCCTCGGCGCGACCGGTTGCGATGTCTTCCACCATGGGATTCCTCACTCCTCGGCGCTCCGGCGCCGGGCTTTGCGAGGCAATTGCCATGCCGGCCGCAGGGCGCGGGCGGCCGCCTCCGGAATGAGGCGTTAAGGTCTACGACCGTTAAGAAATGTGACTTTTTTCGTCACGCCCACGCGACCGACGCCCTGCGGGATGACGCGGAATGTCGGCTCAGGCCTTGGCGGCTTCCAGCGCGTCGCGGGTGCGCATGGCCTCGCGGCGCGCGGCTTCGGCGAAATCCTCGCCGGCGGAGGCGTAACAGATCGCGCGCGATGAATTGACCACGATCGGCGCATCGGGCCGCCATCCGGCGCGGACGGTCGCGACCGCATCGCCGCCCTGCGCGCCGACGCCGGGGATCAAGAGCGGCACGGTCGGCGCGAGTGCGCGGACGCGCTCGATCTCGTTGGGATAGGTCGCACCGACCACCAGCCCGAGCTGGCCGTTGCGATTCCAAGGGCCCTGCGCCAATTTCGCGACGTGCTCATACAGGAAAGGCTCGCCGGGCAGACCGGCCAGTGCGCTGCCCCTGCAGGTCGGAGCCGCCGGGGTTGCTGGTGCGACACAGCAGGAAGGCGCCCTTGCCTTCGAAGCGAAGGTAGGGCTCGACCGAATCGAATCCCATGAAAGGCGACAGCGTGACCGCATCGGCGCCATAGCGCTCGAAGGCCTCGCGTGCGTACTGCTCGGCGGTGGAGCCGATGTCGCCGCGCTTGGCGTCGAGGATGGTCGGCACGTGCGGCGCGTTGCGGCGCATGTGCTCCATGAGCCGCTCGAGCTGGTCTTCGGCGCGATGCGCGGCGAAATAGGCGATCTGTGGCTTGAAGGCGATGGCCAGGTCGGCGGTCGCATCGACGATGCGGGCGCAGAAATCGAAGATCCTGCTGGCGTCGCCCTTGAGGCGGGCGGGAAATTTCGTCGGCTCGGGGTCGAGCCCGACGCACAGCAGCGAGCCGTTCTGGCGCTCGGCGGCGCGCAGCTTGTCCAGGAAGGTCATGGGGCGGAATTTTAGGCCGCCGCCGGATCAGCCCCTGCGCGTGAACTCTTCCGCGGCCGGGCAGAGGTCGGCCCAGGCCCGGGCCTTGTCCGCCGGATTGCGCAGCAGGTACGCCGGGTGATAGGAGGCGACGACGGCCATGTCGAGCCCCGGCACCATCGCGACCGGCAGCGCGCGCCCGCGCAGCCTGCCGAGCGGGTCGCCGCTCTGCAGCAGGCTCTGCGCGGCCAGCGGCCCCATCGCGAGCACGAGGCGCGGCGCGAGCGCGGCGGCGCTTTCGGCCAGCACTTCGCCGAGCGGCCGCGGGCTGCCCTGCTGGCCCGAAGCGACGCCACGGTGCGTGCGCACCAGGTGCACCGGCATCGCGCCCTCGTGGAGCCGAAGCGCGCGCAGCATGTTGTCGAGCAGGCGGCCCGCGTCGCTCGCGAAGGGCTCGCCGTGACGGCCGTGGAGCTCCGGCGGCATGTCGGCGATGACCAGCCATCCGCCCTTCGCCATCGCCTCCCCGCCGTAGAAATGGCGAGGTGCTTCGGCCAGCACGGTGGCGCCGTGCGCCGGGGCGATCGGTGTACGTGGGGGCGCTGTGGGCGCGGCCACCGGGACGCCGGCGACCGGCCGCGCTGCCGGGGCGGAAGCGGGCGCGCGTTCGGCCGGCGCTTCGATGGGTTCCTCCACCGGCGCGTCAGCAGGCGCCTCGGCCACCTGCACTCCGCCAACCTGTTCCTTGGGCCACCAGAAAAGCTTGATGCCCATTTCCTCGAGCATCGCGCGCTGCCGGGGTGTCATGCCAGCCCTCCCCAGGCGCTGTTGGATTCGTCGAGGCGCAGGCTCATGACGACCGCGTCTTCGCGGGCGTTGGGGTGCGCCGGGTAGTAGCCCTTGCGGATGCCGACGCGGCGGAATCCGTTGCGCTCGTAGATGGCAAGCGCGCGGTGGTTGCTCGCGCGCACTTCGAGCCACAGCCACTGCGCGTTCTGCGCGCGCGACCAGCCCGCCAGGGCTTCGAGCATCAGCGGCGCCCAACCCTGCCGCTGGAAGGCGGGCGCCACGGTGATGTTGAGCAGATGCACTTCGTCGACGCCTTTCATGGCGACGAAGTAGCCGATGATGGTTTCGAGGGCCGGGCGCGAGAGCGCGCGGCTCAGCAGCGCGCGCGCACCGCGCGGCGGGGCCGATGCGTCGCTCTCCGCGGCCGGGCCGACCAGGCACTGGCAGTGATAGCCCGCTGCCAGCGAGTCGATGAAGTTGGCCGGCGTCCACGGGTGCGTGTAGGCCGTCTGCTCGATCGCGCAGACGGCGGGGACGCGCTCGATCGTGATCGGCTCGAGCCGGGCTTCGCGCGACTGAAGAAGAACTGCGCTCATGGCTGTTTGGCGGCGGCTGCCTTGATGGCGGCGCGCTCCTCGGTAGTCTGCGCCACTTTATCGCGAACGTAGAGAGGCCATGCGTCGGCAGGCGCGACGGTGCGGTCCGCCGCGAGCAGGGCCGGCGCCAGGCGGAGCATCGCGGCGGCCGTCGGAAGCACGGTGTGCCGCTCGGTTGCGCGCGACAGCCGGTCGCCATAGGCGGCGAAGGCATTGCCGGCGAGCACCCAGCCGGGCGGCACGACGACGCTCTCGGGTTCGAGCAGGTCAGGCTCGCTCGCCACGACTTCGACGCCGAGGTCGTAGCACGCGGCGTAGACCTGGTCCATGCGCGCATCGAGCACCGCGACCACGCGCTGCGCGCCGAAGCGGTGGCGGGCCTCCTCGGCGACCGCATGCAGCGTGTCGATGGGCAGCAGCCGGAGGCCGGCGCCGAAGCCCAGCCCCTGCGCCACCGAGCAGGCGGTGCGCAGGCCGGTGAAGGAGCCCGGCCCGCGGCCGAAGGCGATCGCATCGAGTTCGCGCAAGGCCAGGCCGGCATCGGCGAGCAGCTTCTGGATCAGCGGGATCAGCGTCGCGGACGACTGTGCGCCGCCGTCGCCGGTGTGCTCGAGCACGACGTCGCCGTGGCGCACCGCGATCGAGAGCGTCTCGGTGCTGGTGTCGAAGGCGAGCAGCTTGTCAGGCATCGGCGCCACCTCCCGCCACACGGGCCGCAACCGAAGATTGCGGCGCCGCACCGGCCCTGACGCGCTGCACGCCGAACAGGATGCCGGCCGTGACCAGCATCAGTCCCGCGACGAGATTCCAATGCAGCGGCTCGTCCAGGAACACGACCGCACCGAGCGCGGACAGGCCCGGCACCAGCGCGGTGATCATGGTGGTGCGCACCGGCCCGAAGTACTGGACCATCCGCGTGAAGGTGATGCCGGAAACCACCACCGAGCCGATGCCCTGGAAGAGCATCTGGAAGGCGATCTCGCCCAGGGGCGCCGTCGCGAGGCGGCTCGTGACCACGCCGGTTGCCGCCAGCAGCCCGTAGACCGGCACATAGGTCATGACGGCGAAGACCGTGATCGCGATGGTCGCGCGCACCGCGTCGAGGCCGTGCTTTCGCACCACCACGCTGTACGACGCCCAGCAGAACGCGGCGCTCATGAAGAGCAGGTCGCCCTTCCAGATTACGCCGCCTTCGAGCGCATGGAGCAGGCTTCCCCGCCGACGAAAAGATCGCCCAGCACGATCAGCAGCAGGCCGAGCGCGCGTGCCGGCGTGATGCGGTCGCGCAGCACGATGGCCGCGAGCAGCGCGGTCCACAGCGGCAGGCTGCCGGGCATGAGCACCGAGGCATGGGTCGCCGGCGCGAAGAAGAAGCCGGTGTAGGCCAGGAGCGCGTAGGCGAGCCCGCCGAAGATGCCGGCGGTGGCCGTGAGCCGCAGCGGCACGGGCGACAGGCCGAACAACGAGCGACGCGCCGGATCGCGGTCGCGCGCGACGATCCACGCGCCCCACGGGACCAGCACCAGGCTGGCGCCGCAGATGCGGACGAAGGCGATGTCGAAAGGAGTGAGCGACCGGCCGGCAGAGGCCCGGGCGATGACGATGAACGCGGTCCAGACCAGGACCGTGATGACGGCCGCACCCAAGCCGATGGTGCGGGCGGAAAGACGGGGGCGGGCATCGAGGGATTATCGGCTCACCCCAAGGGCTGTTGCTCGCCCCCAGCCTCGCCCACTTCGTGTGGCTCGGACACCCCCTCTCCGGGGGCAACACCTGCGGCCCGGCCAAGCCGGTTCCGCGGTGTTTCTGGTACAGGGGCCCACCGGGATAATCCGGCGATGCTCTCAGCCGCACCGACCGCCAAGCGCCCCCGCCTTCTCCTTCTCACCGTCCTGTTCGGTCTTGCTCTTTTACTCACCGCCCTCGCGCCGCTGCAGGCCGGCGCGCAGAGCCTGCCCCATGAAGTCGAGGCCGCACTGGCCCGCGCCAGGGTGCCGCGCGAGTCGGTGACGATGCTGGTGGCCGACGCGGACGGCGTCCGGCCGCCGAGGCTCGCCTGGCGCTCGCAGGTGCAGGTCAACCCGGCGTCGATCATGAAGCTGGTCACCACTTACGCGGCGCTCGACCTGCTCGGTCCGGCCTTCGTCTGGACCACGCCGGTGTATGTCGACGGCCCGATACGCAACGGCGTGCTCGAGGGCAATCTCTACATCCGCGGCCAGGGCGATCCGAAGCTGGTGATCGAAAGGCTGTGGCTGCTGCTGCGCCGCGTGCAGGCGCTCGGCATCCGGAGCATCGAGGGCGACATCGTGCTCGACCGCAGCGCCTTCGAGGTGCCCGACACCGATCCCTACGCCTTCGACGGCGAAGGCCTGCGCCCCTACAACGCGGCGCCGGATGCGCTGCTCATCAACTTCAAGTCGGTGGTGATGACCTTCTCGCCCAACCGTGCGGCGCAGACGGCACAGGTAACCTACGAGCCCCCGCTCGCAGGCGTCGCGATGCAAGCCACGGTGCCGCTGTTAGCCGGCGAATGCAACGACTGGCGCACGGGCCTGGGCGGCGATTTCAACGACCCGGCGCGCATCGGCTTCACCGGCAGCTTCCCGGCGGCGTGCGGCGAGAAGGAGTGGTCCGTGGCCTATTCGAATCCGCGCAGCTACGCGGCGCGCGCCGTCGGCGGGCTTTGGATCGAGATGGGCGGGCGCATCAAGGGCGTGGTGCGCGAGGACCGCGTGCCGGCGCAGCTGCAGCCGGCGTTCGAGCTGAGCTCGCCCCCGCTCGCGGAAGTCATCCGCGACATCAACAAGTACAGCAACAACGTGATGGCGCAGCAGCTCTTCCTCACGTTGGGGCTGCAGCAGAAGCGGCGCGGCAGCTTCGAGGCCGCGCGCGCGACCGTGCGCCAGTGGTGGAACGACCGCATCGGCACCGGCGAAGGACAACCGGTGCTCGACAACGGCTCGGGCCGCTCGCGCGATGAGCGCATCAGCGCGGCCGAGCTCGCGAAGATGCTGCAGATCGCATGGCGTTCGCCGGTGATGCCCGAGCTGGTCTCCTCGCTGCCCGCCTCGGGCGTGGACGGCACGCTGCGCAAGCGCGCACTGCGCGGAGGCGGCGCGGCGCATCTCAAGACCGGCACGCTGCGCGATGCCGCCGGCGTGGCCGGCTATGTGCACGCGGCCAGCGGCCGGCGCTATGTGGTGATCGCCATCGCGAACCATGCCAATGCGGTGGCCGCCCGCCCCGCTTTCGACGCACTGGTCGACTGGGCCGCGCAGGACTGACCCGCGCCTGACCCCGCCTGTGCAGGCAAGCCCTGCTTGCGCTCCCTCGGTCACCTGCCAGAATCGCCCCACCCCCGATTCCCACAATGCAGGAGACAAGCGAATGACCAGATTCACCGCCATCGCACTCGCAGGCACCGTGCTGATGCTTTCCGGATGCGGAGGTGGTGGAGGAGGCGGCGGCGGTTTTTTCCTGCCCACCACCGCCGATACGGGCCGCGGGTCGGTCGTGACATCGCCGCCCGCGCAGACCGCCTCGGTCTCGACAGCCCAACTCATCACCGTGCTGAACTCGACCGCGCAGGGCAAGTCGCTGATGCAGGTCGCCGGCACGCCCAAATGCGGCTTCGACTTGCGTTATCTCGAATACCGGACCGTCGGCGGGCAGGGCGAAGCGACCAACGCAACGGCCGCGATCATGGTGCCGAACGGCGGCGACCCGGACTGCAGCGGGCCCCGTCCGGTCGTGCTCTACGCGCACGGCACCGCGCCCGCCCGCAACTACAACCTGGCGCAAATGACGGACTCGACGCAGCCGGCGGCCGGCGAGGGCCTGATGGTCGCGGCCACCTTCGCCGCGCAGGGCTACATCGTGGTCGCGCCCAACTATGCGGGCTACGACAAGTCGACGCTGCCTTACCACCCCTACCTCAACGGCGACCAGCAGGGCAAGGACATGGTCGATGCGCTGACCGCGGCCCGCAAGACCTTCGCGAGCATTTCCGCGTCCGACTCCGGAAAGCTGCTGATCACCGGCTACTCGCAGGGCGGCTACGTCGCAATGGCCGCGCATCGCGAGATGCAGGCGACCGGCAAGGCGGTGACCGCCTCGGCGCCGCTGTCCGCACCCTCGGCGATCAGCCTGCTGACGGACTACAGCTTCAGCGGCTGGCCGGCGTTCGGCTCGACGCTGTTCACGCCGCTGCTCTCGACGAGCTGGCAGAAGCAGTTCGGCAACGTCTACACCGCCACCGGCGACATCTACGAGGCGCAGTACGCCAGCGGCATCGACACGCTGCTGCCGAGCAACACGCCGATCAGCACCCTGTACGCGCAGGGCAAGCTGCCGCCGCTGGCGCTGTATCCGGCGAATGCGGTTCCGGGGCCGGTCGATCCTTCGCTGTCGATCTTCTATGGCGCCAACAACCTGATCCGGCAGAGCTACCTGACGCAGGCGGCCAACGACCTGCTGGCCAACCCCTGCCCGGGCAACGCGCTGCCGGCGACCGCGGGTTCGCTGAACACGAGCGCGCCGCTCAACTGCCAGCCGCTGCTCGGTTTCCGCAAGGCGGCGGTTGCGAACGATCTGCGCAACTGGCTGCCGACCCGGCCCGTGATGATGTGCGGCGGCGCCAACGACCCGACGGTCAACTTCCTGAGCACGCGCGCCACGGCCGGGTACTTCACCGCGCGGGGCATGTCCTCCGCCGCGCTGACCGTCGTCGATCTCGAGGATTCGAGCCGCACGGATGCGTTCTCGTCCGCTCGCGCGGGCTTCGCCGCCGCGAAGGCGAATCTCGCGGCCTCGACGCCCGGCACGCCGGCCGACCAAGCCTCGGCGGTGTTCCAGGCCTACCACGCCGCGCTGGTACCGCCGTTCTGCCCGGCATCAGCCCGCGGGTTCTTCCAGACGGTCCTCGTCTCGGGGCTGTGACGCGCAGCGCTGCCTGATCGCAGGCACCCGCGGAACCGGCTCAGCCGGTCCGCCGTGTGCGCCCCCGGAGAGGGGGTGGAGAGCGACACGAAGTGCGCGAGCCTGGGGGAGAGCTTACGCAGCCGAAGCGCGCTGCAGGCGGTCTCGGACGCCTTCCCAATCGTGGGTGTCGGGCGGGGTTTCGATCCAGATCAGCTTGACGCCTTCGGCGTCGAAGGCACGCAGCACCGCGAAGAGTTGCTGCGCGGTGGCTGCAGCATCGTCGGGCATGCGTCGCATGACGACGCGCTGGGAGCGGCTCTTGAGCGCGGCACGCGACCACACCGCGATATGCGCCGCGTTCGCACCGAGCACGTCGAGGCCGGCCTGTAGCGCCTTGGCGTCCATCAGGCGCACCTTGGCGCTCGGCGCGTAATGCGCCTCGAGCGTGCCGGACGCACGCGGATCGGGCTGTGCGAGCGCTTCCTTGTCGCGCAGCGCCTCGCCGCAGGCCGCCTCGACCTGCGCACGGGTGATCGCGCCCGGACGCAGCAGGACCGGCACGCCACGGCTGCAGTCGACGATGGTGGATTCGATGCCGACCTCGCACGGGCCGCCGTCGATCACCAGCAGCCCGTCGCCGAATTCGTCGTGTACGTGCTGTGCGGTCGTCGGACTCACGCGGCCGAAGCGGTTCGCGCTCGGGCCGGCGACGCCGTACACGCCATGTTCGGCGCACGCCGACAGCAGCGCCTGCGCGACGGGATGCGACGGGCAGCGCAGTCCGATGGTGTCCTGCCCGCCGGCCGCGGCGGTCGCCACGCCGGGCTGGCGCGCGACGATCAGCGTCAACGGACCGGGCCAGAAAGCCTTCACCAGCTTCTGCGCGAAGGGCGGCAGCGGCTGCGCGAACCGGGACAGCGCATCGGTGCCCAGGGCGCCCGCCGGGACGTGGACGATCAGCGGATGGTCGCTCGGCCGCCCCTTGGCCGAGAAGATGCCGGCGACCGCGGCATCGCTGCCGGCATCGGCGCCAAGGCCGTAGACCGTCTCGGTCGGAAACGCGACCAGCCCGCCGGCCTCCAGGACGCGCGCCGCTTCCTCGATGGCGTCGGGAGACTGGCCGTCGCGGATCATCGCGCTCACTCGGAAAGCGGAATGGGCAGGCCGAGCACCGCGGCAGCGAAGTCGGCCGTGCTGCGGACCGCGTCGATGCTTTCGGCCGTGATGTTCAGGTGGCCCATCTTGCGCCCGCGGCGGGCCTCGGTCTTGCCATACAGATGCAGGTGCGTGCCAGGCAGCGCGAGCACGTCGGCCCAGCGCGGCTCGACCGCCTCGCCGCCGTCGACGAACCACAAGTCGCCCAGCAGGTTCAGCATGATCGCGGCACTGTGCTGGCGCGGCGGATTGAGGGGCAGCCCCGCAAGCGTGCGCACCTGGAGTTCGAACTGCGACACGTCGCATGCGTCCATGGTCCAGTGGCCGCTGTTGTGCGGGCGCGGGGCCATCTCGTTGACGACCAGCTTGCCGTCAGCGAGCACGAAGAATTCGACGCACAGCACGCCGACGTAGGAAAGGCCTTCGGCGACCGCCCGCGCCGCCGAGATGGCACGCCGCACGGTCGCCTGCGGCATGTTGTCGGCGTAGGCCTCGGTGACCGCGAGGATGCCGTCGCGGTGCAGGTTGCGCTGGGCCGGGTAATGCACCATCTGCCCGTCCTCGCTGCGCGCGACGATCACGGAGCATTCGAAGTCGAGCGGCAGGCGCTTTTCGAGCACGCAGGGCACGCCGCCAACGCTGTTCCACGCGGCCTCGAGTTCGGCACGGGTGGCGACGCGATGCTGGCCCTTGCCGTCGTAGCCGAGCCGCGCGGTCTTGAGGATGCCGGGCAGCAGGTCCTGCGACACCGCCGCCAGGTCATCGGCCGTCTCGATGACGGCATGCGGCGCGCATTCGACGCCGCAGCGCACGAAATGGGCCTTCTCGCGGATGCGGTCCTGCGCGATCGCGACGGCATCGGCCGCCGGCGAGACCGGGCGGGTGAACGCCAGGTTTTCGAGCGACGGCGCGGGGACGTTCTCGAACTCGGTGGTGATCGCGTCGGCCAGCCCGGCAAGCCGGGCGAGGCCATCGACGTCGGTGTAGTCGGTGTGGATGTGATGGTGGCTCACGCGGCCCGCCGGACTGTCGGCATCCGGATCGAGCACCGCGGTGAAGTAGCCCATCTGCTGGGCGGCATGCACGAACATGCGCCCGAGCTGGCCACCGCCCATCACGCCCAGTGTGGCGCCCGGAAGAATGACGGTCACAGTGCGCCCCCGCCCTGGGGCGTGAAGGGCGACACCGGCTCCGCCTCGCCCGGCGGCAGGGTCATGGCCCGGGCGGCCTGCGTCTGCTTCTCGCGGAAGGCGTCGAGCTGGCTGCGCAGGACCGGGTCGCCCACCGCGAGCATCGCGACCGCGAAGAGCGCCGCATTGGCCGCACCCGCGTTGCCGATGGCGAAGGTGGCGACCGGCACGCCCTTGGGCATCTGCACGATGCTGTAGAGAGAATCCACACCCTGCAGGTGGCGGCTCGCGACCGGCACGCCGAGCACCGGCACCGTCGTCTTGGCCGCCAGCATGCCGGGCAGGTGCGCCGCGCCGCCGGCGCCCGCGATGATCGCCGCGAGCCCGCGCGCAGTGGCGCTTTCGGCGTAGGCGAACAACTCGTCGGGCATGCGGTGGGCCGAGACCACGCGCGCTTCGTGGGCGACGCCGAATTGCTGGAGAATCTCGACGGCGTTGCGCATCGTCTCCCAGTCGGAGTTCGAGCCCATCACCACGCCGACCTGAATTGCTTGCTTCATGGTTCGAATTTTACGTTTCACCCCCAAGTTCCAGCGATGATCGACATCACCCTCGAAAACTTCCAGGCCGAGCTGATCGAAGGCTCGATGAACCAACCGGTGCTGCTCGACATCTGGGCCGAGTGGTGCGGCCCCTGCAAGCAGCTCGGCCCAGTGCTCGAAAAGCTCGAAGTCGAATACGGCGGCCGCTTCACGCTCGCCAAGCTCGACGCGGACAAGGTGCCGCAGATCTCGCAGCAGCTGAGCCAGATGTTCGGCGTGCGCAGCATCCCGTTCTGCGTGATGTTCAAGGACGGGCAGCCGGTGGACGGCTTCGTCGGCGCCCTCCCGCCCGAGCAGGTCCGCGCCTTCCTCGACAAGCACGTGCCGGGCGCCGACGAGCTCGAGGCGCAGGAGCAGGAAGAGTCCGCGCAGGCCGCATTGGCGGAGGGCGACACCGAAGGCGCACTCGAGAAGCTGCAGCACGCGGTTGCGACCGACCCGTCCAACGACGACACCCGCTTCGACTACGTCAAGCTGCTCTTGCAGGAAGGCCGGATCGACGACGCCAAGGTCGCGTTTGCGCCGGTCATTGCCAAGACCTCCCTGGTGCGGCGCTTCGACTCGCTCCAGCGCTGGATGGATGCCCTCGATTTCGCGAAGCCGGTCGGCGGCGGCGCCCCGGCCGTGGCCGACCTCGACGCGCGTATCGCGGCGAACAAACGCGACTTCGAGGCCCGCTTCGACCGCGCCCGCCTGCTCATGGCCGACCAGCGCTGGACCGACGCGATGGACGAGCTGCTCGACATCCTCATGCGGGACAAGAGCTGGAACGAGGACCTCGCGCGCAAGACCTACATCGCGATCCTCGACGTCATCGAACCGCCCAAGGTCAAGGTGGCCGATGGACAGATTCCCCCCGACGATCCGACGGTGGCAAGCTACCGGCGAAGGCTCAGCAGCGTCGTGTTGAGCTGACACCGGCGTCGACTACGATGGCACGCCGATCCATTTCGTTACAAAAGGACAGACTGGCCATGCGTTTTCGTCCCGCCGCTCGCCCGACCGCCGCCGCGCCTTTCGCCGCCCTCGCCTTGCTCGCAGCCGCGCTGCTGGCCGGATGCGGCAGCGGCATCAGTCTGGACGAGCCGATCGAAGGACCGGTATGGCGGCTCGAACAGCTGGGCGACGACCCGGTCGCCCCGAGCGGCGATCCGCAGCGCGACCCGCAGCTCCAGTTCGACCGCCGCAACGGCCAGGTGACCGGCTCGGGCGGCTGCAATCGGGTGACGGGCACCTTCCAGCGCAGCGGCAGCGCCCTCAAGATGAACCAGCTCGCCTCGACCCGCATGGCCTGCGCCGATCCGGCGCGCGGTGCGAACGAAGCGCAGTTCTTCGCCGCACTCCAATCCACGACGAGCTATCGCCTGCAGGGCACCTCGCGCATGACGCTGCTGGATTCGGGCGGCCGGACGCTGGCGGTCCTGAGCGCGCGCTGATCGCCCCGAGGCCCAGCGGGCCGCACTACCAGCGCGCCGGCAAGTCGCGCGCAAGCACCACCTGCCGCTGGACCAGCGACAGGTAGCCGCCGGACTCCAGATCCTTCATCAGCCGGCTCACCATCTCGCGCGAACAGCCGATCTCGCTCGCGATCGCCTGGTGCGTCAGCCGTTCCGCGACGAGGCGCGTGCCATCGGGCTGCGTGATCGCCCGCGACTCGAGCAGGTTCTTCAACCGGCCGTAGACGTCGAGCAGCGCCATGCTGCGGGCGCTTTCGGTGGCGAGGCGGGCGCGGCGGATCAGCCGGACGATCAGCGCCATCGCGAACTCCGGGTCCTTCTCGATGTGGTGCAGCATTGTTTCGCGCGTGACGATGGCGCAGAGTGTGGGCTCCATCGCCTGCACGCTGGCGGAGCGCCGGCCGCCGTCGAGAGACATTTCGCCGACGTAGTCCCCGGGGCCGTGCAGCGCCAGCGTCACCTCGCGCCCGCGCGAGTCCGAGACGAAAGCCCGCAGCCGCCCCGAGAGCACGACGTAGACGGCACTGCCCTCGTCGCCTTCCTCGATCAGCAGGCTGTGCGTGCGGTAGCGGCGCTGCACGCCCAGCGCGGCGAGCTTCTGCACATGCAGCGGCAAGGCGGCTGCGGGATCGGGGCGCGATGCGGCAGTCGATTGCGGCATGCGCGGACTATACGGCCCGCGCCTGCAAATGCGTATGGCCAGACGCCGGGCGACTCAGCCCTCGCCCGCGATCCGCAGCGCCGACACGATCTGCGGCATGCGCGAGACGCGGTAGACCACCTCGCGGATGCTGTTGCTGCCGGTCTTCTGGCGGACGTTCTTGATGTGCGTACGCACGGTGGACATGCGGATGCCCTCCAGGCAGGCGATCTCCTCCGCGCCGTGGCCGGCGCACAGGCGCGCCAGCACGTTCTGCTCCGCCCGCGTCAGGCGCTTGGAGCGCGCGAACATCTGCATCGTGAGCGATTCGCAGCCGGGGCGGCGGCTGCACATCACCAGCACGGTGTCCACGGTCGTGGCCCCATGCAACGCAGCCAGCGGAATGAAGGCCAGCGAGAGCGGGTCGTCCGGGTCATCGAGCTCGATGATGCTGCGGCAGTCGCGCTCGGCATCCTTGAGCGCCTGGCGCAGCTTCGGCTGCAGGCTGGCACTGGCCGGCGCACAGCACGCCGTCGCTGCTACGCAGCGCATGGCCGCTCGACAGCTCCCGGCGGGCGGGAAAGTTGGCGTGCAGGATGCGGCCCGTCAGGTCCAGCAGCAGCAGGCCGTGGTCGATCTCGTCGAGCACACGGGACAGCATGCCGGACTGGATCGCGTCCGGCGGCGACGCGAGCATCCGGTCCGTGGCCAGCAGGTAAGGAAACTGGAACTGGGACGACGTTTCCATTTCGGGCTCCTCATCGATCGGGATGAGGAGAGTTTGGAAGAGCGCCGCCTTCCCGGGGTGTGAGTATTGCCGCGCGCTTTGTGACTTATTCACATCGGCCCGGCGGCGCAACCCCTCAATTGATGAGCCGGTCGAGCGCTTCGCGGTACTTGGCCGCGGTCTTCGCGACGACGTCCGCCGGCAGGCGCGGCGCAGGCGGGGTCTTGTCCCACGGCTTGCCGTTGATGCGCACGGCTTCGAGCCAGTCGCGCACGAACTGCTTGTCGAAGCTCGGCGGGTTGGCACCGGCGGCGAGCGCCTCCTGGTAGCCCTCGACCGGCCAGTAGCGCGAGCTGTCGGGCGTGAGCACCTCGTCCATCAACACCAGCTTGCCAGCCTCGTCCAGGCCGAATTCGAACTTGGTGTCGGCGATGATCATGCCCTTCGACAGCGCAATCTCGGCCGCCGCCTCGTAGATCGCGATGCTGGTGTCGCGGATCTGCTGGGCCAGCGCCGGGCCGACGATCTCGACCACCTTGTCGTAGCTGATGTTCTCGTCATGCTCGCCCGCCGCCGCCTTGGCCGCCGGCGTGAAGATCGGACGCGGCAGCTTGCTCGCGTTGGTCAGCCCTTCCGGGAGCGGCACGCCGCAGACGGCGCGGCTCTCCTGGTATTCCTTCCAGCCGCTGCCCGCGAGGTAGCCGCGCACCACGGCCTCGACCGGAATCGGCTTGAGCCGCTTGACCAGCATCGAGCGCCCCTGCACCTGCGGCACTTCCTCGGGCTTCACCACGCTTTCCGGCGCCTCGCCGGTCAGGTGGTTGGGACACAGGTGGCCCAGCCGGTCGAACCACCAGAGCGCCATCTTCGTGAGGATTTCGCCCTTGCCGGGGATGGGCTCGCCCATGATCACGTCGAAGGCGGAAAGGCGGTCGCTTGCGACCATCAGGATGCGGTCGTTGCCGACGGCATAGTTGTCGCGCACCTTGCCGCGCGCGAGCAGCGGAAGGCTCTGGATGGAAGAGGTGTGGACGGTGGTCATGGCGAAAAGCTGAAAAGCCGTACGAGGCAGGATTCGGGGATTGTGCGCGCGGCGGCAGGCAGAAAAAAGCCACCGCGAAGGTGGCTTCTGCGTCAACGCAAGAGCGTCAGACCACCTTTTGCGCGAGTTCGCCCTTGGCGTACTTCGCAGCCACGACCTGCAGCGAGTCGCCCTTGATCTTGGCGGCCTGGCCTTCGCAGCCGAACTCGATGTAGCGCTGCTTGCAGATCTGCTTGGCGGCTTCGCGCGCGGGCTTGAGCCATTCGCGGGCATCGAACTTCTCGGGGTTCTCGGCCATGAACTTGCGCACCGCGCCGGTCATCGCGAGGCGGATGTCGGTGTCGATGTTGATCTTGCGCACGCCGTGCTTGATGGCTTCCTGGATTTCCTCGACCGGCACGCCGTAGGTTTCCTTCATGTTGCCGCCGTACTGGCGGATGATCGCCAGCAGCTCCTGCGGCACGCTCGACGAGCCGTGCATCACGAGGTGGGTGTTGGGGATGCGCCGGTGGATTTCCTTGATGCGGTCGATCGCGAGGATGTCGCCGGTGGGCTTGCGGGTGAACTTGTAAGCGCCGTGGCTGGTGCCGATGGCGATGGCCAGCGCGTCGATCTGGGTGCGCTTGACGAAGTCGGCCGCCTGCTCGGGGTCGGTCAGCAGCTGCTCGCGGGTCATGGTCGCGTCGGTGCCGTGGCCGTCTTCCTTGTCGCCCTTCATGGTCTCGAGCGAGCCGAGGCAGCCGAGTTCGCCTTCGACGGTGACGCCGACCTTGTGGGCCATGTCGACCACCTTCTTGGAGACGTCGATGTTGTAGTCATAGCTGGCGATGGTCTTGCCGTCGGATTCGAGCGAGCCGTCCATCATCACCGAGCTGAAGCCCAGGTCGATCGCGCCGCGGCACACATCGGGGCTCTGGCCGTGGTCCTGGTGCATCACCAGCGGAATCTGCGGATAGGCCTCGACCGCGGCCTGGATCAGGTGCTTGATGAAGGATTCGCCTGCATATTTGCGGGCACCTGCGCTCGCCTGAAGAATGACCGGAGCGCCGGTTTCCTTGGCCGCTTCCATCACGGCTTGCACCTGTTCGAGGTTGTTGACGTTGAAAGCCGGAATGCCGTAGCCGTTGGCGGCGGCGTGGTCGAGCAGTTCGCGCATCGAGACGAGTGCCATGGAAATACCTCGCGGGAATCTAGGGTGGAAACGGGAAAACTCAGTCGATTCTACGACCCCCTCCCTTTGCGACCCGAGTCAGGAGACCCTGCAGATCTTCAGCATGTTGGTGCCCCCTGGGGCTCCCATGGGCTCGCCGCAGGTGATTGCATACACGTCGCCGGCCTGCACGATGCCGCGCTTCTTGAGGTGCGCCTCGGCCTGCATCAGTGCGGTGTCCCGGTCGCTTTCGGGATCCATCAGCAGCGGCCGCACGTTGCGGTAGAGCGCCATCTTGCGCTGCGTGGACAGCCGCGAGGTCAGCGCGTACATGGGGATGTGGGCGCTGTGCCGGCTCATCCAGAGCGGGGTGGAGCCGGATTCGGTGAGCGCCACGATCGCCTTCGCGCCGAGATGATGCGCGGTGAAGAGCGCGCCCATCGCGATCGACTGGTCGATGCGGCTGTAGCTCTGGCCGCTGAAATCGGCATCGAGGTGCGGGTCTTCGGCCGCCTCGGCGGCTTCGCAGATCTTGCTCATCTCCTGCACGGTTTCGAGCGGATAGCGGCCCGAGGCGGTCTCGGCCGAGAGCATCACGGCGTCGGTGCCGTCGAGCACCGCGTTGGCCACGTCGCTGACCTCGGCGCGCGTCGGCACCGGGTTGGTGATCATCGATTCCATCATCTGCGTGGCGGTGATCACGACCTTGTCCATCTCGCGCGCCATGCGGATCATCTTCTTCTGCAGCGCCGGCACCGCTGCGTTGCCGACCTCCACCGCGAGGTCGCCGCGCGCGACCATGATGCCGTCGCTCGCGCGGAGGATCTCCTCCAGCTTCGGGATGGCTTCGGCGCGCTCGATCTTCGCGATCATCCCCGGCTTGTGGCCGAACTCGGCCGCCGCGACATTGCACAGCTGCCGCGCCATTTCCATGTCGGTCGCGTTCTTCGGGAAGCTCACCGCCACGTAGTCGGCCTGGAAGCTCATGGCGGTCTTGATGTCCTCCATGTCCTTGGCCGTGAGCGCCGGCGCCGTCAGGCCGCCGCCCTGCTTGTTGATGCCCTTGTTGTTGGAAAGCTCGCCGCCGAGCCGCACGATGGTGTGCACCGCGTCGCCCTTGACCGCGGTGACGTCCAGCACGATGAGGCCATCGTTGAGCAGCAGCGCGTCGCCGGCCTTCACGTCGCGCGGCAGGTCCTTGTAGTCGAGGCCGACCTCGTTGACGTCACCGGGCTCGGTGCGCGAGGCATCGAGGACGAACTTCGCGCCCGGGTCCAGCCAGACCTTGCCTTCGGCGAACTTGCCGACGCGGATCTTCGGCCCCTGCAGGTCGGCCATGATCGCGACCTCGCGCCCACTGCGGCGCGCGGCCTCGCGGACCATCGCCGCGCGATCGATGTGGTCTTGCGCGGTGCCGTGGCTGAAGTTCAGCCGCACGACGCTGACCTTGTGCACGATCATCTGCTCGAGCAGATCGAGCCTGCTCGAAGCCGGCCCGAGCGTCGCGACGATCTTGGTGGCATGGCGGGGAAGGCGGGTCGTGCTCATTCAGGTCTCCGATTGTGTATTCCGGACTGTATACACTTTTACCGCCAGCCGCCAGAGCCTTACGAGGCCCTCTTCTCGAGGATCTCGAAGGCCGGGAGCTTCTTGCCTTCGAGCACTTCCAGGAAGGCGCCGCCGCCCGTGGAGATGTAGCCGACCTTGCTCTCGATGCCGTACTTGGCGATCGCGGCCAGCGTATCGCCGCCGCCGGCGATCGAGAACGCCTTGCTCTCGGCGATCGCGTGGGCGATCACCTTCGTGCCGTTCGCGAAAGCGTCGAACTCGAACACGCCGACCGGGCCATTCCACACGATGGTGCCCGCCTCGCGCAGCTGGGCGGCGAGCAGTTCGGCCGTCTTCGGGCCGATGTCGAGGATCAGGTCGTCGTCGGCCACATCCTGAGCCGCCTTGATGGTTGCCGCGGCATCCGCTGCGAAGGTCTTCGCCGTGACCACGTCGACCGGGATCGGCACGCCGGCGCCGCGCTCGCGCATGGCGTCGATCACCGCCTTCGCTTCGTCGATGAGATCGGGCTCGGCGAGCGACTTGCCGATCTTGAGCCCCGAAGCCAGCATGAAGGTGTTCGCGATACCCCCGCCCACGACCAGTTGGTCGACCTTGTCGGCCAGGCTCTTCAGGATGGTGAGCTTGGTGCTGACCTTCGAGCCCGCGACGATCGCGACCAGCGGGCGCTTGGGCTGGGCCAGCGCCTTGGTGATCGCGTCGATCTCGGCCGCCAGCAGCGGACCGGCGCATGCGATCTTCGCGAACTGGGCGATGCCGTAGGTGGTGGCCTCGGCGCGGTGCGCGGTGCCGAAGGCGTCGTTGACATAGATGTCGGTCAGCGCCGCGAGCTTGCGCGAAAGCGCTTCGTCGTTCTTTTTCTCGCCCTTGTTGAGGCGGCAGTTCTCGAGCAGCACGACCTGCCCCGGCTGCACCTGGACCCCATCGACCCAGTCGGCGACCAGCGGCACTTCGCGGCCGAGCAGTTCGCCGAGCCGCTTGGCGACCGGCGCCAGCGAATCCTCGGGCTTGAACTGGCCTTCGGTCGGACGGCCGAGGTGCGAGGTCACCATGACCGCCGCACCGGCGTCGAGCGCCCGGCGGATGCACGGCACCGAGGCGCGGATGCGCGTGTCTTCGGTGATGTTGCCCGCATCGTCCTGCGGCACGTTGAGGTCGGCGCGGATGAACACGCGCTGGCCGGTGACTTTGCCTTGCGCACAGAGGTCGGTGAATCGAAGAACGTTCATGGGATGTCGGCGGAGTGAATGCGAATGAGGGCGCCCCGGCGGGCGGGAGCGGACATTGTAGGTTTCAGCCCACGAGTCCCGGCGTGTGGACGAAGCCTTCCAGCAGCTCGACGAAGCTGGCCGCCGCCGGCGAAAGCGATCGCTTCGACGCGCCGTAGATACAAACTTCGCGATGAAAATCCGGCTGGTCGAGCCGCACCATCTGCAGCCCATGCGCCCGCACCAGGGAAGCCGAGTAGGTCGGGCAGACCGTCAGCCCCAGTCCCGAGGCGACCATGCCCAGCGCGGTGGTCATGTACGAAACCTCCTGCGTCGTCGACCGCAGCATGAAATCGCGCGCGGCGGGTTCGAGTTCGGGCAGCACGCGCTGGCGGAAGTCGCGGGTCGGCGCGATGAAGGTGTAGGGCTCCAGCTCGTGCCAGCGTACCTTGCGGCGGCGGGCAAAAGGATGGTCTGGCGGGCAGATCAGCCAGTGCCGGTCGCGGAACAGTGTCCGTCGCTCGATCGCGCCATCGACCGCCACGTCCTGCCCCACGGCAAGCTCGACTTCGCCGGACACCACGCCGCTCAACAGATGCTCCGGCAGCGTGTCCGCGAGCCGCACGTCGATGTCGGGGTGCCGCGCGCGATACGCAGCGATCACGCGCGGCATCAGCGTGCAAGCCATGAGCTGCGGTGCGGCGAGCCGCAAGACGCCCTTCTTCTTGTCGCGCAGATCGGTCACGCCGGCCACCGCGCCCGCAAGGTCGGCCAAGAGGCGCTGCACCGAAGGCTGGAACTCGCGCCCCGCTTCGGACAGCTGGACACGCCGCGTATGGCGATCGAAGAGCTGCACGCCCATCTCGCGCTCCAGCTCGCGCACCAGCACGCTGAGGGCCGATTGGGTGAGATGCAGACTCGCGGCCGCGGCGGTGAAGCTGCCGGTCTCCGCGACGGCCGCGAAGGCGCGCAACTGGCGCAAAGTCAGATTCATTTGATTGCTTCATCAATCGATGAATTTATTTCGATTGAATCATAAGAAGAACAGCGGCCCAATCCACCCCATCGAGCCCCCGATGGAGACAACCATGCCTGACGAGACTGCCATCGCCGCGCCGCCCGTGCCCGTGCAGGGCCTGCACCACTTCGCATGGCGCTGCCGCGACAGCGAGGAAACGCGCCGCTTCTACGAAGACCTGCTGGGCCTGCCGCTCACGCACGTGATCAAGAGCGACCACGTGCCGAGCACCGGCGAGTACTGCCCCTACGTGCACATCTTTTTCCAGATGCGCGACGGCTCGTACATCGCCTTCTTCGACCTCGGCGACGACATCGCCGCGCTGCCATCACCCAACACGCCCGCCTGGGTCAATCACATCGCGCTGCGCGTCGAGTCGGTCGAGGCGTTGATGGCCGCCAAGTCGCGGCTCGAAGCGGCCGGCGTCGAAGTGCTCGGGCCGACGGACCACCACATCATCGCGTCGATCTACTTCTTCGATCCGAACGGCATCCGGCTCGAACTCACCACGCCCACGGTGCCCCCATCGGAGATGGACGCCCACGCCCTCAAGGCCCGCGCCGCGCTGGACGCATGGTCCGGGCGCAAGGCCGAATTGCGAAGGGCGGCGCATGGCTGAACTTCAACTCGCGGTCATCGACGTCAAGCCCGGCGCCGCGCTCGAAAGCCAGTCGGGCCTGCAGATGCTGCGCCCGCGCATCTACGGCGCGTACCGCGCGCCGGCCGGTCCGAAAAAGCTCGCGGCGATCGTGATGCACCCCACGAGCAACTTCATGGGCCACTACCTGATCGACCCGCTGGCCGAGCGCGGCATCTGCTGCATGGGCCTGAACTCTCGCTACATGGGCAACGACACGGTGCTGCTGATGGAGCGCGCGATCCAGGACCTCGGCGCGGGCGTGAAGCACCTGCGCGCGATGGGCTACGAAAAGGTCGTGCTCATCGGCAACTCGGGCGGCGCGGCGCTGGCGAGCTTCTACCAGGCGCAGGCCGAGAAGCTCACGGCGCACCACTTCGCGGATGGCGATCCGACGCATCTGCATCCGGACGATCTTCCGCCCGTGGACGGCATCGCGCTGTGCGCGGCGCACCTCGGCCGCTCGCGGCTGATGCGCGACTGGATCGACCCCTCGGTCACCGACGAGCACGATCCGCTCTCGGTCGATCCAGAACTCGACATGTACGACGCGCGCCATCGCGTGCCCTACGACGCCGACTTCCTCGCCCGCTTCAGCGCTGCGCAGAAGGCGCGTCTCGACCGCATCGAGCACCGGGCGCTGGAGCGGCTGCGCCAGCTCCGCAGCACGCCGGGCGCACCACGCGACCAGGCCTTCATCGTCTACCGCACGCATGCCGATCCGCGCTGCGTGGATCTGTCGCTCGATGCGAACGACCGCGCGCCGGGCAGCGTCTGGGGCGATGCGCGGCAGGTGAACTATTCGTGCAATGCGATGGGCCGCACGACCTCGCTGACGGCCTTCCTGTCGCAGTGGTCATCGCGCTCGCAGGCCGATGGTCCGACGAACCTCGCACGAACCACCGTGCCCAAGCTTCTGCTGACCTACACCGGCGACCAGTCCACCTTCCCGAGCACGCGCGATGCATGGATGGCGGCCGGCGGCGATCGCATCCGCAACGTCGACATCGTCGGCGGCAACCACTACCTCGCGGGACAGCCGGAGCTCGTGCCGCGCGCCGCGGAGGCCATTGCCGAATGGGCGCACGCCCTGTGAACACGCAGACCCCGATGGAAACCTACACCTTCGCTGCCCCGTACGAACTGCCGAGTTGGCCGTTCGTGCCGCCGCCGGAACTCGAAGGCGCCACGATCGTGCGCCACCCGATCGTGATCGTCGGCGCCGGTCCTGCGGGCCTCACATTGGCCTGCGACCTCGCCAGCCGCGGCGTGCGCGCGGTGCTGCTCGACGAGGACGACACGGTCGGCGTGCGGGGCGCCTCGTCGCGCGGCATCTGCTACGCGCAGAAGAGCCTGGAAATCTTCGCGCGGCTCGGCATCTACGAGCGCATCGCCGAAAAGGGCATCACCTGGTCCTTCGGTCGCACCTTCTCGGAAGACACCGAGGTCTACAACTTCAACCTGAAGACCGACAGCGTTTCGGCGCAACCGCCGTTCATCAACCTGCAGCAGTTCTACATCGAGTGGTTCCTGGTCGATCGCATCGGCGAACTCGGCCTCACGGACCTGCGCTGGAAGAACCGCGTGACAGAGGTGACGCCGCTCGCCGACGGCGTGCGCATCGCGGTGGAGACGCCGGCCGGCAACTACGCCATCGACGCCGACCACCTCATCGACGCCACCGGCGCGAACAGCCCGATTCGCACGCAGCTCGATATCGAGGCACACCCGTCGCGCAGCACCGACCGCTGGTGCATCACCGACGTGCGCTTCAAGAAGCCGCTGCCGGTCGAGCGCTGGACCTGGGTCGATGCACCCTTCAACGAAGGCCGGGCGGTGTGGCAGCACCTGATGGGCGATGGCGTGTGGCGCATCGACTACCAGATGCCGGAAGACTGCGATACCGCCCACATCAGCAAGCCCGAGGTGGCCGGTGCGCGGTTGCGCGAACAGCTCGGCCCGGGCGTGGAGTTCGAGTTCGTGTGGATCGGCCCGTATGGCTACCGCGACCACCTGCTCGACAACTTCCGACACGGCCGCATCCTCTTCATCGGCGATTCCGCGCATGTGGTCAGTCCCTTCGGCGCCCGCGGCGGCAACAGCGGCATCCAGGATGCGGCAAACCTTGGATGGAAGCTCGCGCTCGTCACGCAAGGGCTTGCGGACGATGCGCTGCTCGACACCTACGACGCCGAGCGCCGGCCCGCCGCCGTGGAGAACCTGCGCGTCACCAGCCGCTCCGCGCGCTTCCTTGCGCCACGATCACCGGCCGAACACACGATACGTGGTGCCGTGGTCGCACTTGCGCAGCGCTATCCCTTCGCCCGGGCGCTGGTCAACACCGGCCGCATGTCGGTCGCCAATGACTACCCTGCAGCGGCCCATCTGCCCGCCGGTGCGAAGACGGTCCAGAACCTCCCGCTTCAATGGCAGGACGGAGCACCGACCACGATCGCGGCACTGCTGGCCGAAGGCACGCAATGCCTCGGCCTCTGGTTCGCACCGACACGCGCGCAGGCGGATGCGGCGGCTGAGCTGGATGCATCGCTGCCGTTGCGGCTCGTCGCGGTCGGCGGCGACAGCGGCCTGCCCACGCTGCAGTCCGACGACGTGCTGGCCGGGCATCTCGGCGACGCAGCGCCCGGCAGCCTGTGCATCGTGCGCCCGGACGCCTATCGCGGCGCGCTGCTGAACGACCCGACGCCCGCATCGATCGCCGCCGCGCTCGACACCACGCTCGCGCACCGCCGACCCTGAAAACCATGATCACCGAGCCCCACATCCCCGACCCCGATGGCTTCTACGCGGCCTGGATCGCCGCGCACGAGGGCCTGACCGAAGCCCAGAGCGCCGACTACAACGCGCGGCTCGTGCTGCTGCTGGCCAACCAGTGCGGCGACCAAACCCTGCTGCTGGACTGCATCGCCGCGGCCCGCGACAGCGGCACGCCTCCCCCGACACACAACCCACGCAAACCCACATGAGCACGACCGTTTCCTTCGCTTCTGCCTCGGACACCCGCGAACAGAAGCCGCAGGTGCGCGAACTCGCGCCCGACGTCTACGGCTACATCAGCGACTTCGATCCCAACTGCGGCTTCATCGTCGGCGACGAGCACGTGGTGCTGATCGACACGCGTCCCACACCGCGCATGGCGCGCGACTTCCTGGCCGACATCCGCAAGGTCACCGACAAGCCGATCAAGTTCATCGTGCTCACCCACTACCACGCGGTGCGCGTGATGGGCGCGAGCGCCTTCGACGAGGCCCAGGCCATCATCGCAAGCAGGGGCACGCTGGAATGGGTGCGCGAGCGCGGGCAAGCCGATTTCGATTCGGAAGTCGGCCGCTTCCCGCGCCTCTTCGCCGGCGTCGAGGAAATCCCCGGTCTCACCGAGCCGACGATCAGCTTCGAGCGCGAGATGAGCCTCTGGCTGGGCCAGCGCGAAGTGCGCCTGATGTGCCTTGGCCGGGGCCATTCGGGCGGCGACACCGTCGCATGGCTGCCGGATTGCGGTGTGCTCTTCTCGGGCGACGTGGTCGAAAACCGCTGCGGCGTGTATGCCGGCGATGCCTACATGCAGGACTGGGCCGGCACGCTCGATGCGGTGGCCGCGCTCGAGCCACGCGTGCTGGTGCCCGGCCGCGGCGCGGTGCTTCAGGGCGAAGCCGCCTGCGCCGAAGCCATCTCGCTGACCAAGGCTTTCCTCTCGACGCTGCTTGAGAGCGTGCGATCCGGCATCGCGGCCGGCGATGGCCTGCGCGGCTGCTTCGAGCGCGCCGAGCAGGCGATGAAGCCGCGCTTCGGCGACTGGCCCGTGTTCCAGCACGTGCTGCCCTTCGACGTATCGCGCGCCTACGACGAGCTGCGCGGCATCGAACACCCCGCCATCTGGACCGCCGAGCGCGACCGGGAGCTCTGGCAGATCTTGCGCGGCTAGATGAGCTCGCCCAGCGGCCCGGCGAAGCCGGCTCCGCGGCATTCCTGGCTCGAATCGTGACGGCTCACTGATATCGCATGTAGCCAGCTCGATTGGGGCGACGATCTCGTGCATGATCGCCTCGCCTTTCATCGATGACAGCGACATGCACGTGACGAAACATCTGCTGCCAGCGTTCGCGCTATCGCTCTGCATTGCTCAGGCCCATTCGGCGGGTGCACCCGAGCCCACCCCTTGCCCCGCGCCGGTTCCCGAATCGGCCCGCTGCTACACCGGCAGAGACGACGCCGGCGCCTTCTACTGGATCGCGATCCCGAAGGACTGGAATCGCGTCCTCGTGATGCACGCGCACGGCGGCCCCGAGACCGGCCCGCCGAAGCTGGAGCGCAGCGAGGAAGACCTCAAGCGCTGGGCCGTCACGGTGCGGGCAGGCTATGCGTGGGCCGCGTCGACCTACCGGCGCGGCGGCTACGGCGTGACGATGGCGGCCGAGGACACCGAGCGGCTGCGGCAGATCTTCGTCAGCCATTTCGGCACGCCGCGCCGCACGCTGCTGCACGGGCAGAGCTACGGCGGGAGCGTCGCCTCGAAGGCGGCCGAGCTCTATGCGCCGCCCGGCGCGAAGAGTCCCTATGACGGCGTGGTGCTGACGAGCGGCGTGCTCGGCGGCGGCAACAACGCCTACGACTTCCGGCTCGATCTGCGGGTGGTCTACCAATATCTCTGCCACAACCACCCACGTGCCGACGAACCGCAGTACCCGCTCTGGAAGGGCCTGCCGAAGGATTCGAAGCTCACGCGCGCAGAGCTCGCCGCGCGGGTGAAGGAATGCACCGGCGTCGGCCTGCCCGCAGCGCAGCGCACGCCCGAGCAGGCCGCCCGGCTGAAGACGATCCTCTCGGTCACGAAGATCGACGAGCGCTCGCTCGTCGGCCATCTGTCATGGGCGACGTGGCTGTTCCAGGACCCGGTGCAGTCGCGGCTGGAGGGGCGCAATCCCTTCGGCAACATCGGCGTGGCCTATCGCGGCTCGAACGACGACGCGGCGCTGAATGCGGGCGTCGCGCGTTACGCGGCCGACCCTCAGGCGCAGGGCGAACTGGCGGCCGACAGCCTTCCCACCGGCCGCACCTCGCTGCCGACCGTGACCCTGCATGCGATCGACGATCCGACCGCCTTCGTCGAACTCGAAGACCTCTACCGCCGCATCCGCGAATCGGCCGGCACCGGCGACAAGCTGGTGCAGACCTTCAGCACCGAGCGCGAGCACAGCTATCTGAGCGACTCGGAATATCCGGCGCTCTTCACCGCGTTGCTGGACTGGATCGACAAGGGCGAGAAGCCCACGCCCGAAAGCATCGCGCTACTGTGCAAGGCCGTGATGCCGCGCTATCGCCCGGACGGCAAGAACGATTGCCACATCCAGCCGGGCTGGCATCCGGCTTCGCTGGAAAGCCGGGTCGCGCCACGATCGCCCTG
Organism: Variovorax ureilyticus; assembly: GCF_050632185.1. Lineage (GTDB taxonomy): Bacteria > Pseudomonadota > Gammaproteobacteria > Burkholderiales > Burkholderiaceae_C > Variovorax > Variovorax ureilyticus_A. Next base: position 4,668,863 of record NZ_CP192579.1, on the reverse strand, counting down.
ATCGCCTACCAACCCAGGCCCAGGCAGAATTCGCCAGTGAGCGGACGCTGGCGGCGCGCGAGCAACGATTTTGCTCGAGGTCGCGAAGCTACTCCGAAGCGCGTGCACGCCGACCGTTAAGCTGGGAACAATCAGCAAGCATGCCGCCGGTGGTCGGCCGGTTGCAGACCAGTGCTCCTCACAACAGACAGTGTCGGGTATCGGCCTGAAAATACTCAAAATGATGGATTGGGTCCCTATAGTCTTCGTTACGTTCAAGGTTCTCGTGTTCGGCACGGGCATGTTCTTCGCCGTCAAGTGGCACTATGAGCGAGGGAAGAAGGGGAGGGAGAAGCAGAGCGCGGTGCTACGTGCGGGCGGCAAGGTGGCCGCGGTCTTCTTGCTATCGCTCCTGGGCCTCTCGCTCCTCACCTTCGGCCTTGGCAGGATGCTCGGTTTGGACTTGACCTTGCCTTGATGGCCTGGGAATAGTCGGCCGATATCCAGCGATGCGGCAGCCGTTCCTCCAAGTCCAGCGCGCAAGCGTCTGCTGTGGGGAGAGTCAAGGTCGCCTATGGGCGCGAAGGAGTCGGTCCCCGTCGCCGCGCTGATCGCCTGAAGACTCGCCCGGGCCCAGGCGCGCCCTACCAGCCCAGCCCGAGGTGCAGCGGCAGGTAGACCGCCATGCCCGCGAGCATCGTCCCGAGCACGCCGCCGCGCCAGAAGAAATAGGCGACGCCGGCGATCGCACCGTAGAGGCGCGCATCCTGCAGGGTCGTTGTCAGATGGCCCTGCGTCATGACGACCTCGGGAATCACCACCGCGGCCAGCGCGGCAGCCGGCGCGTAGTGCAGGGCGCGATGCGCCCAGTCCGGCAGACCCCACGGCCGGTCGAGGATGAAGAAGAAGCAGCGCGTCAGCACCGTGACACCTGCCAGGCCGACGATGACCGCCAGCGTCCACAGATCGGTCTGCCCGCCGCCGAGACTCACTTCTGGTCCTCCGCATCGGGATCGAGTCCGAACTGCCTCTCGAGCCAGAAGCACAGCAGCACCGCGACACCAATGCCCGCCACGATGTTGAGCTTGAGCGGCAGCGCATAGGCCGCAACCGCGGTCACGCCGGCGACGACCACCGCGAGCACGCGAAGGCGCGTGCTCGCCATCGAGCAGACGATCGCCACCAGGCTCAGCACGCCCGCGAAGCCGAGCCCCCAGCTCTGCGGAATCATGTTCGCCAGCCCGATGCCGAGCAGGCTCAGGCCCATCCATGCCCCCCAGGTCACGCAGTAGTTGCCCGTGAGGTAGGCCTCCTGCGCGCGCTTCTCGGCTTCGGTCTCGGGCGGACGGGTGTACCTGCGCGTGAACATCGCATAGCTCATGTCGGCGGTGAGATAGCCGTGCGTCATGCGGCGCCAGCGCGGCATGTGCATCAGATACGGCCGCAGATGCAGGCTGAAGACCACGAAGCGCAGGTTGACGCAGAAACCCGTCGCCAGGATCACCCAGGCCGGTGCGCCGGCGATCAGCAGCGGGATGGACGCGAGCTGCGAACTGCCCGCGTAGACCAGCAGGGTCATCGCGACCGCCTCGACCACGCTCATGCCGGACTTGAGCATGGCGACGCCGGTCATGAGGCCCCACGCGCCGATGCCGAGGGCGATCGGCGACATGTCGCGAATGCCCTGGCGAAATTCCGGTTGGCGGCGGATCGATCGCGAGAGGAACATCAGCCGAAGACCTGTCCCGGCTTCACGTCGAAGCCTCGCAGGAAATCGGCCACCGGCAGGCGCTTGCCGCCTGCGCGCTGGAGTTCGGAGACGACAACCACCGAGCCCTTGGCCGCGACGGCAATGCCGGTCGGACCGACGGAGAGCACGGTGCCGGGCGCTTCGGACGGCGCTTCGTCACGGGTCTGCGCGGCCCAGAGCTTGATGGTTTCGCCATCGAGCATGCTGCTCGCACCGGGGAATGGATCGAACGCGCGGATGCGCCGCACGATCGCGGCCCCGTCCAGCGACCAATCCACGTTCGCCTCGGCCTTCTCGACCTTGTGCGCGTAGGTCACGCCCTCGCCGGGCTGCGCGACGGCCTGGAGCGCGCCGGCCTGCGCCTGCTCGAGCGCCAGGACGATCATGCGGCCGCCGAGCGCCGCGAGCCGGTCGTGCAGGCGCGCGGTGTTGTCGTCGCCGACCGGCGTGGCTTCGCGCAGCAGCATGTCGCCGGTGTCGAGACCGGCGTCCATCTGCATGATCGTGATGCCGGTCTCGGCGTCGCCGGCTTCGATCGCACGGTGGATCGGCGCGGCCCCGCGCCATCTCGGCAACAGACTCGCGTGGATGTTGAGGCAGCCCAGGCGCGGCGCATCGAGCACCCACTGCGGAAGGATCAGGCCGTAGGCGGCCACGACCATGACTTCGGCTTTCGAATCCGCGATCGCACGGCGCGCGGCCTCGGCGTCGTCGGGATACTTGCCATCGAGCCGCAGGCTTCGCGGCTGGATCACGGGCCATCCGCGCGACACCGCGAACTGCTTGACCGGGGAGGCCTGCAGCTTCATGCCGCGCCCGGCCGGGCGGTCGGGCTGGGTCAGCGTGAGGACGATCTCGTGGCCGGCCGCGGCGATCGCTTCGAGCGCGACGCGGGCGAATTCGGGCGTGCCCGCGAACGCAACCTTCATCGCACTCACCGGTTGATGAGAAAGACGTTCAGGTCATCGCCCGTGTGATAGTGGTCCACCACCCCGTCCGGCCTCACGTAGATATAGAGCAGCCGGCGCGCATTCATCGACCTGTAGCGCCAGCTCCAGACATCGCCATGGAAAGAGCTCACGCGGGTGATCTCGTAGGGCCGCCCGTAGGTGCGCAGCACATCGTCGACGCGCCAGACGCCAGGCTTGATGGTGCTGTCGAAGAGGCCCTCGAAGAGCTCCTGCCGGATGGAAACCACATGACCGCTCGCGTCGACGTCGATGTTCGACACCTCGAAGCCCATCGGCGCACGGGAATACTGGAGCCGTTCGCCGCCGCCCTGCAGCGGATAGGTCGCCGTCGGGGTGCCGAGTTGCAGAAGCGCCTGATCGCGCGTGGTGCCGAGCGGCAGTCGCGTCGGCTCGCTGGCACAACCCGTCAAGACGGACGCCACGACAACGGCCGCGAGCCACGCACGCTTCATGATCACCGCCGCCCTTCGCGCTGTTCGAGTTTCTGTTCTTCGCGCTGCTGCTTGAGCAGCTTGCTCTTGATGCGGTTGCGCTTCAGCGGCGAGAGGTATTCGACGAAGACCTTGCCCAGCAGGTGATCGAGTTCGTGCTGGATGCACACTGCGAGCAGGCCCTCGGCCGCGATGGTCTGCAGCTCGCCTTCGGCATCGAGCGCCGTCACGCGCACCGCGGTGGAGCGCTCCACGCCGTCGTAGATGCCCGGCACCGAGAGGCAGCCTTCTTCATTGACGACCTTTTCGTTGCTCGCCCAGACGATCTCGGGATTGATGAGCACCAGGGGCTCGTCGCGCTCCTCGGATACATCGATCACGACCAGCCGCTCATGCACGTCGATCTGCGTTGCGGCGAGCCCGATGCCCTTCGCGTCGTACATGGTCTCGAGCATGTCGGCGACCAACGTCCTGATGCGCGCATCGACGCCCTGCACTGGTTTGGCCACCGTGTGCAGGCGAGCGTCGGGGTAACTCAAAATGGTTCGTTTTGCCATGAAAGCGGGGAAAAGTTGTCGCTATTTTCGCCATTTCCGCGACGGCTCGACGCGGTGCGCGGGATTTACATTGCCGTATCTAGGGCTTCAGCGCAAAATTCGTAGCAAATTGTGAGGATTCGTACGTTTTGCGTGGCGCAGTGTGTGCACACCATCAACCATGAATAAATTCCGAACCAACGAACGCCTGCGTCCCAGCTTCCTCGCCACGCTGGCAGCCCTCGCCTTGGCGAGTTTCGCAAGCGCGACGGCATCCGCACAAAACTACCCCGTCACGCCGCAGCAGCGCGCAACCGCCCAGCAAACCGCGCAGGCCGGCATTCCCATCAGCGAACTCGCGCCCAACGCACCCGACGAATACACGGTCAAGCCCGGCGACACGCTGTGGGCCATTTCCCGGCTCTATCTCCGCAGCCCGTGGCGCTGGCCCGAGCTGTGGGGCATGAACATCAGCGAGATCTCCAATCCGCACCGGATCTATCCGGGCCAGGTGCTCTACCTCGACAAGACCGGCGGCCGCGCCCGTCTGAGCACCCGGCGCGGCTCCGGCGGGCCCGAAGGCACCATCAAGCTGTCGCCGCGCACGCGCTATGAATCGCTGTCCGGCATGGCGCTGCCGACGCTCAACCCGAGCCTGATCGAACCCTTCCTCGCCGAGCCGGTGGTGGTGGACGACAACACCCTGCGCACGGCACCGCGCATCGTCGCCGGCAACGACAGCCGGGTGCTGCTGTCCCGCGGCGATCGGGCCTATGCACGCGGCGACGTCAATTCGCCGCTCGTCGAAACGGCCGGCCCGATCAAGACCTTCCGGATCTTCCGCGACGCCACACCGCTGAAGGACCCGGCCACCGGCGAGATCCTCGGCTACGAAGCCCAGTACCTCGGCAAGGCCCAGTTGCAGCGCGGCGAGTCGACCCTGAGCGAAATGGTCGACGGCAAGGAGGTCGTCAGCGTCGTGCCGGCCACCATCGACATCGTTTCCGCACGCGAGGAAATGCGCGCCGGCGATCGCCTGTTGCCGGAGCCTCCGCGTGAACTCCTGAGCTACGCCCCTCGCGCCCCGCAGCAGCCGATCGAAGGCCGCATCGTCTCGGTCTACGGCAATGCGGTGCAGTTCGCCGCCCAGAACCAGGTGGTGGCCATCAACAAGGGCCTGCGCGACGGCATCGAGTCCGGACACGTGCTGGCGATCCTCAAGAACGGCGAAACGATCGTCGACAAGACCGGCGCCGCCAAGGAGACGCTGAAGCTGCCGAACGAACGCATCGGCCTCTTGATGGTGTTCCGCCCGTTCGAGAAGGTTTCCTATGCCCTCGTGCTGGAGATCAACGACACGCCGCGGGTGGGCGATCTGCTGGTCAATCCCTGAGGCGCCCGTCGGATTCGAGTGGAACGCGAGGAACTCGCCGCTTGGCTGCGCCTTGCGCTGACACCGGGTGTCGGCAACACGGCCGGGCGCAAGCTGCTGGCCGCGTTCGGACTGCCTTCGCAGGTTTTCACGCAATCGCGAGAGGCGCTCCTCCAGGTCGTGACCGACGCGCAGGCGCAGGCGCTGCAGCGCGTACCCGACGGATTCGAGACACAGCTTCGCCAGACGCTCGACTGGCTGCAGGGCACCGAGGATGAAGGCGTTGTCCGGCGCATCGTGACGCTGGGCGATGTGGGCTATCCGGCTTCGCTGCTCGAAACGGCGGACCCGCCGCTGATGCTCTACCTGCTCGGCGCACCGGCCTTCGATCTCACACAACTCGGCCGCAGCATCGCGATGGTCGGCAGCCGCAATCCCACCGCACAGGGTGAAGAGACCGCGCGCGCATTCGCACGCGCGTTCGGCGAAGCCGGCATCACGGTGATTTCCGGCCTTGCATTGGGCATCGACGGCGCGGCGCACACCGGCGCACTCGAGGCCGGCGGCGCCGCCGACCGTCTCGCGACCGTGGCCGTCGTCGGCACCGGGCTCGATCGCGTCTACCCCGCCCGGCATCGCGATCTCGCGCATCGCATCGCGGCCCACGGCTTGATCGTGAGCGAATACGCGCTCGGCACCCCGCCGCTCAACCAGAACTTTCCGAAGCGCAACCGCATCATCGCGGGCCTCGCGCGCGGCACGCTCGTGGTCGAGGCCGCGCTTCGCTCGGGCTCGTTGATCACCGCGCGGCTGGCTGCGGAACAGGGCATGGAGGTGTTCGCGATCCCCGGTTCGATCCATTCGCCGCAATCGCGCGGCTGCCATGCGCTGATCCGCCAGGGCGCAAAGCTGGTCGAGTCGGTCGGCGACGTCCTCGAAGAGCTGCGGTTCGACGCGCCGGGTCCTGCCGCGCAGCCCGAGCAGGTGGCGGCCGACGAATCCGGCTTGCTCGCCGATCTCGGTTTCGACCCGGTCAGCCTCGATTCGCTGTGCGCCCGCACCGGCTGGGGCGCGGCGGAACTGCAGGCCCGGCTGCTCGAGCTCGAACTGGAAGGCCACGTGGCCCGGCTGCCTGGCGGATTGTTCCAGCGCGTCGCGCGGGGCTGAGTCCCTCTTCACGCAAAGATCGTCGTGTTCGCGCAACTGATGCGGCGCGGCACCTTGACTGGGCTATATTGAACCCATGTTCGAAGTGCTTGTTTTTGTCTACGAAAACTACTGGCGCGGCGATGTGTGCCCCGCACCCGAACAGTTGGGCCGCAAGCTCAGCGCTCAGGGCTTCGATGCGGACGAGATCCGTGAGGCACTGCACTGGCTCGACGGCCTGAATCTCGCCACCCAGGGCATTCAGCTCGTCCGCCACGCCGACAACGCCACTGCCACGGTGGGCGTCCGGAATCGAAGCGATGACGTCATTCCCCAATCGCCGGATTCGATCCGCGTCTACTCGCATTCCGAGCAGGAGCACATCGGCGCGGAGTGCCTCGGCTTCATCAGCTTCCTCGAATCCTCCGGCGTGCTGCCGACGGGCATGCGCGAAATCGTGATCGAACGCGCGATGGCCACGCCCGGCGAGCCGCTGACGGTCGACGAACTCAAGATCATCGTCCTGATGGTGCACTGGTCCACCGGGCTCGAGCCCGACGCACTGGTGCTGGACGAGCTCTGCGACGACACCGACGGTCGCATCGCGCACTGATTGAGCTCGCCCCCCAGCCTCGCTCACTGCGTGTGCTCGGACACCCCCTGCCGGGGGGCAACACCGGCGGCCCGGCAAAGCCGGCTCCACGGTGTTTCACCAGCGGGCCCGGCTCCGCCGGCCCTTGGATTCTGGCGTTGTGGCTACTCTTGGCGGCGCGCAGCGCTCGCCTGTTCGCGGGCAGTCGCGGAACCGGCTTTGCCGGGCCGCTGACTGCGCCCCCGGTAGGGGGTGGGCGGCTACACGAAGTGAGCAAGCCTGGGGGCGAGCCAATTCACGAGCTAGTTCAGCAGACGCTCGGGGTTGGCGTCGAGTTTGGCGAGAGCTTCGCGGGTTGCGCGGACGGTGAGGGTCTCTTCTTCGGCGGGCACGAGCAGGCCGGCCTGCAGGTAGGACGCCAGACGCCCTACCTGGATCAGGAAGCTGCGTCCGTCGCTCGACGCAAACAGGTGAAGCTGCTTGCGCTCGCTGCGCCACACGAACTGCACCTGGCTGACCCGGTCGTTGTGGTCAAGCATGAACCAGTTGCCCACCTGGAGCTCGTGCGCCCAGGCGAGCATGTCTTCGCCGACCTTGGTGCCGGTGTCGGGCACGACCTCGATCGAGGCGGCGTCCACGCCGAGCAGGAGCTCGATACTGGCTGCGTCCAGCGGCACATCCATCGTGCCCTCGTCGGACACGAAATCCTCGAGGTTGGCAAGGCGCTTCGCCATCGCCTCGATCTTGGCCTGCGGGATCGCTTCGGTTTTCGACATGAACGCATCGGACAGGGTCGCGCCGATGGTCTTGATGTGCTGCTCCTGCGTGTCGCCGACGATGCCCAGCAGCGTCATCCCCTGCCGCAGACGCTGCAGCAGCTTCGGCAGGTCCTGGATCACACGAGTGCGGTCGTTGCGGTTCGGCTTGGCGCTCGCGGCCCAGACGAGGTCGGAAGCGGAGCGCTTCAGCATCACGGTCTGCTCGTCCTGCGGGCCGTAACGCAACGCGGCAATGGCCAGCACTTCGGCCCAGACCTTGAACAGGAACTCGCGGATCTCCTCGCGCACCGGCATGTCGTTGAGCATCTTGCGCAACTCGATGGTGTACTGGATCGCCATCGTCTCCTTCTGCTCGACCTGCTGGGCGACGCTCATCACCTTCTGGGCGGTGTCGCTCTGCGTGAGGTACTTGTTGAGGAAGGCGACGAATTCGTCGAACACCAGCTTGAACACGCGCTGGCCCGTTTCGGGGTATTGCTCGATCACCTGCACGACGCGGCGGATCTCGCCTTCGAGCGCGCTGCCCGAGATGGCGGCGGCATCGAAGCCCATCACGCATGAGCCCATGCGGTCGATCAGCATGCGCGCCGGGTGCTGCAGGGTGCCGAAGAATTCAGGCTCGGCGATCGCCACGCGCAGCACCGGCATCTGCAGGCGCGCGAACCACACGCGCGCCGAGAACGGGATGCGCTCCTCCGCGAGGATCGCCTGGAACATCAGCGCCACGATCTCCACGGTGGCCTTGTCGGCCGTCGTCGGCGCCTTCTTCTTGAGCTCGGCGCTGCGGCGGCGAAGGTCCACCGTGGCCTGGAGGACGGCCGTGGCCTCGTCCCCGACGATGTACTGCGATGCGGCCGCCTGGTAGGCGACCTCGGCATCGGCGATGGCGGCGGCAAATGCCGGTGCACCCGCCACGCCCGCCGGCCCACCCACCACGCCGCCGGCTGCCGGCCGATGCTGGCTGATGTCGCCGCCGATGCGCGCCGTTACGAAGCGCTTGAGATTGAGCAGGACGCCCTGGGCCCGCTGACGCGCAACGAGCAGCGGCGAACCACCGGTGGCGCCCATCACGTCGCCGGACGTCACGGCTGCGCCGCCACGCCCCATGCCGACGCCGATCGCGGCCGGGGCGAAGCTGCCCGCGGGCAGGGCATAGCCACCACGTGGGCCCTGCTGCTGCGCCGAGATGCCCATCGACGCGCTTCCCGAGGCATGGGAAGCCGCGAAGCTGCCACCGAGCGCCGCAGCGCCCGAACTCACCGAGCCGGTGCGGCGCACGAAGCTCTTGAGGTCGATCTCCGGCATCACGTTCCGGCTGATCAGGTATGCATTGGCATCCTTGTAGGCATTCACCAGGGCATCGACCATGTGTGTCTGCATCTGGTCCTGGATCTTGATCCAGAGACCCCGGCTCAGCCCGCTGGCGAGCCATTGGTCGACCAGCACCTTGGCGAACGCCTCGGGTTTCAGCACGTCCTTGGCATCGAGCTCGTGAGTCCCTTCGAGATGCTGGACGCGCAGTCGCAGGTCGTTGAGCTCGAAGCTGGCCTTGTCCTGGATGGCCTGTGCGAGCCGCGACGACAGGATGTTCGTCTCGACCACCTCGTCGCCGATCAGCTCCAGGCGCAGCGAATTGGAAGACGAGCCGCCCGATGAACTGCTGGCCAGCGCCTTGCGCCACGCACCACGCGTATGCGCGACCCAGTCGGCCCCGTGCGCCTGAAACGCGAGAAAGCCATCCCGGTTCTCCTGCATGTCCCGCGCGTTGCCGGTCTGAGAGGCCAGCGCCACCAGCCTTTCGCCGATCGCATGGGCCACCGGCTCGATCAGCGCCTCGGTGGCGGCGACGAAACGCTCGCGCGTCTCGCGGGAGATCTGGAGGGAAGAGGCGTGGGACCGCGTGGCCATGGAGGGTCAGTCAGGACGTCTGTTTGATGATTCGACAATCACGAGCTTGCATCGGGAAGAGCAAGCGCACAAGGGCCGGCAATGCTCGGCAACCCCAACACCACGGTCACGCAGCGCCGGCCTTTCATGTTCAGACGGTTGCGCCCGCATTCGGATCGTCCGGATCACCCTCGCGCTTGACCGGCCCCTTGACCAGATCCTCGCGCTTCACCCCGAGCCACATCGCGATGGCCGCGGCGACGAACGCCGACGAGTAGATGCCGAAGAGGATGCCGATGGTCAGCGCCAGCGCGAAGTAGTGCAGCGTCGGGCCGCCGAAGAAGAACATCGAGAGCACCACCAGCTGGGTCGAACCGTGCGTGATGATGGTGCGGCTGATGGTCGAGGTGATCGCGTTGTCGATGACCTCGCGCGTGGTCATCTTGCGGTAGCGCCGGAAGTTCTCGCGCACCCGGTCGAAGATCACCACCGATTCGTTCACCGAGTAGCCCAGCACCGCCAGCACCGCAGCCAGCACCGCCAGCGAGAACTCCCACTGGAAGAAGGCGAAGAAGCCCAGGATGATCACCACATCGTGCAGGTTCGCGAGCACCGTGGCGAGCGCGAACTTCCATTCGAAGCGGAAGGCGAGGTAGATCATGATGCCGACCACCACCATGCCGAGCGCCTTGAGCCCGTTGGTGGTGAGTTCCTCGCCCACCTGCGGCCCGACGAATTCGGTGCCGCGCAAGGTGGCGGAAGGATCGACCACCTTGAGCGCCCCCATCACCTGCTCGCTCTGCTGGGCCGAGGTCTGGCCCTTCTGCACGGGGAGGCGGATCTGCACGTCGCGCGACGTGCCGTAGTTCTGCACCAGCACGTCCTGGTAGCCGAGCTTGCCGATGGTCTCGCGCACCTTGCCGATGTCGACCGGCTGCTGGTAGGCCACTTCCATGACCGTGCCGCCGGTGAACTCGACCGAGAGGTGAAGCCCGCGGTGGAACAGGAAGAACACCGCGAGCAGGAAGGTGACGGCCGACACCGCGTTCAGCACCAGCGCGTGGCGCATGAACGGGATGGTCCTGTGGATACGGAAGAATTCCATGGCTTCTGTCCCTTACTTCGAGCCGGCGGCGACCTGATTGGACGGCTTCCACACGGTGCCGATCGACAGGGTCTTGAGCTTCTTCTTGCTGCCGTACCAGAGATTGACGAGACCGCGCGAGAAGAACACGGCCGAGAACATCGAAGTGACGATGCCGATGCAATGCACGATCGCGAAGCCCCGGATCGGGCCCGAGCCGAAGGCCAGCAGCGCGACGCCGGCGATCAGGGTGGTCACGTTGGAGTCGAGAATCGTGTTCCACGCCCGGTCGTAACCCGCATGGATCGCGGCCTGGGGCGACGCGCCGCCGCGCAGTTCCTCACGAACGCGCTCGTTGATCAGCACGTTCGAATCGATGGCGACGCCGATGGCGAGCGCCATGGCCGCGATGCCCGGCAAGGTCAGCGTGGCCTGCAGCATCGAGAGGATCGCGACCAGCAGCAGCAGGTTGACCGCCAGCGCGATCGACGAGAAGACGCCGAACAGCGCGTAGTAGATGCACATGAACACCATGATGGCCAGGAAGCCGTACATCACGCTGTCGAAGCCCTTCTGGATGTTGTCGGCGCCCAGGCTCGGGCCGACGGTCCGCTCCTGGATGATTTCCATCGGGGCCGCCAGCGAGCCGGCGCGCAGCAGCAGCGCGAGATCGTTCGCTTCGACAACATTCATGGCACCGGAGATCTGGAAGCGGTTGCCCAGCTCGCCGTTGATCGACGGCGCCGTGAGCACTTCGCCGCGGCCCTTTTCGAAGATCAGGATCGCCATGCGCTTGTGCATGTTCTCGCGGCTGACGTCGCGCATGATGCGGCCGCCCTTGGCGTCCATCGTGAGGTCGACCTTCGGTTGCTGCGTCTGCGAGTCGAAGCCGGTTTGGGCGTCGGTGAGGTTCTCGCCGGTGACCAGCACCTGCTTCTTGACGATCACGGGACGCCCCGTGCGATCGAGGAACTTCTCGGAGCCGAACGGCACCGGCCCCGTGCCCTGCTCGGCCGCGCGCCCTTCGGCGCTCTCGTCGACGAGGCGCATTTCGAGCGTGGCGGTGCGGCCGAGGATGTCCTTGGCCTTGGCGGTGTCCTGCACGCCCGGCAGCTGGACCACGATGCGGTCCAGGCCCTGCTGCTGGATCACCGGCTCGGACACGCCGAGTTCGTTGATCCGGTTGTGCAGCGTGGTGATGTTCTGCTTGAGCGCCGCGTCCTGCAGGCGGCGCGCGGCCTCGGGCTTGATCGAGATCGTCAGCTTGTAGTCGGCGCCTTCCTGGCTCGGGGCCGCAACGAGGTCGGGGAACTGGTCCTGGAGCAGCGCCTTCGCCGTCTCGAGGCCGGCCGTGTCACGGAAGCGGACCTCGATGGTCTGGCCGACACGCGTGACCGAGGTGCCACGGACGCTCTTGTCGCGCAGGCCCGTCCGGATATCGCCCGCGAAGGATTCGGCGCGCTTGTCCAAGGCGCCCTGCATGTCGACCTGCAGCAGGAAGTCGACGCCCCCGCGCAGGTCGAGACCGAGGTACATGGGGAAGGCATGCAGCGCGGTCAGCCAGGACGGCGAGCGCGACAGCAGGTTGAGCGCCACCACATAGGGCGGATCGCTCGAATCCGGCACCAGCGCATGTTGCAGCACGTCGCGTGCCTTGAGCTGGTCATCGGTGTTGGTGAACCGCGCGCGCACCGAGGTAGCGTCGAGCGTCAGCAGGTCGGGCGCGAGCCCGGCGGCCTTGAGCGCCTCCTCGACGCGGCTGCGGGTGCCGGCATCGACCTTGATCGTCGATTTGGCTGCCGACACCTGCACTGCAGGCGCCTCGCCGAAGAAATTGGGCAGGGCGTAGATCAGCCCCACGAGCAGCACGATCACGATGATCGCGTACTTCCAAACAGGATATCTGTTCATGATTTCGGCCGGCGAAGCCCGGCCCATTGGTGAAACACCGCGGAACCGGCTCGGCCGGGCCGCCGGTGTTGCCCCCGGCAGGGGTGCCCGAGCACACGAAGTGAGCGAGGCTGGGGGCGAGCATTATTTGATTGCGCCCTTCGGAAGCACCTGGACGACGGCGGTGCGCTGGATCTGGATTTCCACACCCTTGGCGATTTCGATGGTCAGGTACTGGTCGCCGAGCTGAGTGATCTTGCCGAGCACGCCACCCGCGGTGGCGACTTCATCGCCCTTGGCGAGCGCCTCGATCATGGCGCGGGCCTCTTTCTGGCGCTTCATCTGCGGCCGGATCATGACGAAGTACAGCACCACGAACATGAGGAGCAGCGGCAGCATGCTCCCGAGCGACGACAGCATGTCGCCGCCCCCGGCAGCGGGCGCGGACTGGGCGAAAGCAGAAGAAATGAACAAGGGAATCTCCAGCAGAGGAAGAAAACAAGCGCGCCGGCCTCCCGTCCAACACGAGAGGTCCGCCGGTCCGCGGCGCTGCGAACACGCCGCGCAGCGCGGGGCCTGGCCGCGCACAGCATCGGGCATTGTAGATGTTGCGGGCTTGTTGCTCGCCCCCAGCCTCGCTCACTTCGTGTGCTCGGGCACCCCTGCCGGGGGCAACACCAGCGGCCCGGCCAAGCCGGTTCCGCGGTGTTTCACCAATGGGCCGGGCTTTGCCGGCGCGAAGCGTTACGCAGCGGCTCGGGCCGCTTGCGGGTTGCGCCACTTGGCGATGAGGTCGGCCCAGCGGGTGCGGGTCGCGGCCAGGTTGCGTTCCTTGACGTGGCCGTAGCCGCGGATCTGCTCGGGCAGGCTCGCGATCTCGACCGCCAGCGCATGGTTGGCAGCGGTCAGCCCGCCCAGCACCTCGTCGATGCTCGCGCGGTATTCGCCGATCAGGGCGCGCTCGGTCTTGCGCTCCTCGGTGCGGCCGAAGACGTCGAGCGCCGTGCCGCGCAGGCCCTTGAGCTTCGCCAGCAGGCGGAAGCCCGTCAGCATGGCCGGGCCGAATTTCTGCTTCTGGAGCTGGCCCTTGGCGTTCTTCTTCGCGATCAGTGGCGGCGCAAGGTGGTAGTTGAGCTTGAAGTCCTTGCCCATCTGCCCCTCGAACATGCCCTCGATCCGCGCAAGGAAGGCCGGGTCGCTCTGCAGGCGCGCGACCTCGTACTCGTCCTTGTAGGCCATCAGCTTGAACAGGTATCGCGCGACCGCCTCGCTGAGGCTGGTCTTGCCCAGCGCCGACTCGGCCTTCTGCACCTTGGCGACGAAGGCCTTGTACTCCTGCGCATAAGCGGCGTTCTGGTAACCGGTGAGGAACTCGACGCGGCGCGCGACCAGCGTGTCGACCGAATCGCGCTTCTTGAACTCGATGACCTGGCCGGGCTGGGCGCGCTTTTGCACTTCCTGCGGCCGCTCTGCCGCCTGCCGGCCCCACTCGAAGGCCATCTTGTTGTTCTCGACCGCCACGGCGTTGAGCTCGATCGCGCGCATCAGCGATGCATGCTCCAGGGGAGCCACCCCTTCTGCCACGCATAGCCAAGGATCATCGGGTTGACGTAGATGCTGTCACCCATCAGCGAGGTCGCCGCCGCGTCGGCATCGAAGGCGCCGACCGCATCGGCGCCGACCGCGCGCGCAATCTCGGCGGCGCAGGCCTCCTGCGGGTTCTGCCAGTTGGCGTTGCGCACGAACGCCGCCGTCGGGCTGCTGTGGCTGTTGAGCGCCACATGCGTGCGTCCTTCGCGCATGCGCGCCATCGTCTCGGCATTCACGCTGACGAGCGGATCGCAGGCGAGGACCAGATCGGCCGCGGCGGTGCCGACGCGCGTGGTGCGGATGTCGTCCTGCGTGTCGCCGATGAGCACGTGGCTCCAGGTCGCACCGCCCTTCTGCGCCAGCCCGGCCGCGTCCTGCGTGACGATGCCCTTGCCTTCGATGTGCGCCGCCATGCCGAGCAACTGGCCGATGGTGATCACGCCGGTGCCACCGACCCCGGCCACCACCACACCCCAGACATGCCCGCCCGCGAGCGAAGGCAGCGCGGGTTCGGCCAGTGCGCCGAGTTCGGCGGGCGCAGCGCTGCCCTTGGCCTTCTTCTTGAGCTGGCTGCCCTCCACGGTCACGAAGCTCGGGCAGAAGCCCTTCAGGCAGCTCATATCCTTGTTGCAAGTGCTCTGGTTGATGGTGCGCTTGCGGCCGAACTCGGTTTCGAGCGGCTCGACAGACAGGCAGTTGCTCTGCACGCTGCAATCGCCGCAGCCTTCGCAGACCAGTTCGTTGATGACCACGCGCCGGGCCGGATCGACCGCCGTGCCGCGCTTGCGGCGGCGGCGCTTCTCGGTGGCGCAGGTCTGGTCGTAGATGATCGCCGTCGTGCCCTTGATCTCGCGGAACTCGCGCTGGATCTCGTCGAGCTGGTCACGGTGCCGCACCTTGACGTTGTCGCCCGGCACGTGCACGCCCTCGTACTTCTCGGGCTCGTCGGTGACCACGACCACCTTCGCCGCGCCCTCGGCGTGCAGGCTTTCGGCGATCTGCAGCACCGAATGACCCTCGGGCCGCTCGCCGACCTGCTGGCCGCCGGTCATCGCAACCGCGTCGTTGTAGAGGATCTTGTAGGTGATGTTCACGCCGGCCGCGATGCTCTGGCGGATCGCCAGCAGGCCGCTGTGGAAGTAGGTGCCGTCGCCGAGGTTCGCGAAGACGTGCTGCTCGTTCGTGAACGGCTGCTGGCCGACCCATGGCACGCCCTCGCCGCCCATCTGCGTGAAGCCGATGGTCGAGCGGTCCATCCAGGTCGCCATGAAGTGGCAGCCGATGCCGGCCATCGCGCGCGACCCTTCGGGCACCACGGTGCTGGTGTTGTGGGGGCAGCCAGAGCAGAACCACGGCTGGCGCACCGCTTCAGCTGCACTGACGATCTGCGGCCCGGCCATGGCGCGTTCCTTGGCTTCGAGGATCGCGAGCTGCGCATCGATACGGGCGGCCATGTCGGCGCCGGCGGCCGCGAGGATGCCGGTCTTCTTCAGGCGCTGCGCGATCGCCTTGGCGATCAGCGCCGGGTTGAGGTCGGCATTGGCGCGCAGCAGGGTGTGCGCGGTCGGGTTGGGCATCGACCATTCGCCGCCCGAGTAGCCCTCGGCCTCGTGAACTTCGCCTTCGTCGAACTTGCCGACCACGTTGGGGCGAACGTCGCCGCGCCAGTTGTAAAGCTCTTCCTTGAGCTGGTATTCGATGACCTGCCGCTTTTCCTCGACCACGAGGATTTCCTGGAGGCCGGTCGCGAACGCGCGCGTGAGCTGGGCCTCGAGCGGCCACACCACGGCGACCTTGTGCAGCCGGATGCCGAGCTGGCGACAGGCGGCGTCGTCGAGGCCGAGATCGATCAGCGCCTGCCGCGTGTCGTTGAAGGCCTTGCCGCTGGCCATGATGCCGAAGCGGTCGTTCGGCCCTTCGATCACGTTGTGATTGAGCCGGTTGGCGCGGATGTAAGCGAGCGCGGCGTACCACTTGTAGTGCATCAGGCGCGCTTCCTGTTCCAGCGCGTGGTCGGGCCAGCGGATGTGCAGGCCGCCCGGGGGCATCTGGAAATCGGCGGGCATGACGATCTCGACGCGCTCGGGGTCGATCATCGCGGTGGCGCTCGATTCGACGATTTCCTGGATCGTCTTCATGCCCGACCAGATGCCGGCGAAGCGGCTCATCGCGAAGGCGTGGATGCCCAGGTCGAGGATTTCCTGCACGTTGGCCGGGAAGAACACCGGCGTGCCGCAGGCCTTGAAGATGTGGTCGCTCTGGTGCGCCGCGGTGGAGCTCTTGGAGATGTGGTCGTCGCCAGCCACCGCGATCACGCCGCCCCACGGCGTGGTGCCGGCCATGTTGGCGTGCTTGAAGACGTCCGAGCAGCGGTCCACGCCCGGGCCCTTGCCATACCAGATGCCGAAGACGCCGTCGAACTTGTGGGTGCCCGGCGGCGCGAAGCCGAGCTGCTGCGTGCCCCAGAGCGCGGTGGCCGCGAGTTCCTCGTTCACGCCCGGCTGGAAGACGATGTTCTGCTGCTTGAGGTATTTGCTCGCCTTCCACAGCGCCTGGTCGTAGCCGCCGAGCGGGGAGCCGCGGTAGCCGCTGATGAAGCCTGCCGTGTTCCTGCCCTGCAGCTGGTCCCGCAGTCGCTGCAGCATCGGCAGCTTGACCAGGGCCTGGACGCCGCTCATGAAAGCGCGGCCGTAGTCCAGTGAATACTTGTCGTCGAGCGTGACCGTTTCGAGGGCCTTGCGGATGTGCTCGGGCAGGGGGGCGTTCATCGTGATGTCTCCAGTCCAGTGGCTTTGCCTTGTGGGCGTGGCTTGCAAGGCCTCCGGGTTGGAAACCTCTCGGCCATCATGTCGCAAAGTGTATGCCTGCGGTTCCGACAGGTGTTTGCTTTCTTTGCCCGCTACGCCATGCTTTCAGAAAGACTCTTTCTTAAAATTGCGAAATATGGAAAGCATCGATAAGTTCGACCTCGCAATCCTGCAAGAACTGCAGGCCGACGGGCGGCTGACCAACGCCGAACTTGCGCAGCGCGTCGGGCTCTCGGCCGCCCCTGCTGGCGCCGGGTGCGCGCGCTGGAGGAAGCCGGCTACATCAAGGGCTATCACGCCGAGATCGACCGGCACAAGATCGGGCTCGGCGTGCTCGCTTTCGTGCGCGTCGACACCGAACGCACCACCGGCGACCTCACGCGCAAGCTCGAGGACGCGATCCGCAAGCTGCCGGAAGTGATCGCCTGCCACTACATCAGCGGCACCGGCACCTTCGAGCTTCAGGTGGTGGCGCAGGACCTGGACAGCTTCTCGCGCTTCGCGCTGCAGCACCTGCTGAATCTGCCGAACGTGAAGGACATCCATACGAGCTTCTCACTCGGCGAGGTCAAGGCCAGCCATGCGCTGCCGCTGGGCCACCTCGAACGGTAACGGTACGGCCCAGGCCAGAAATCCCGTGGAACCGGCTTTGCCGGGCCGCCGGGATTGCCCCCTGCAAGGGGGTGGAGAGCGACACGAAGTGCGCGAGCCTGGGGGTGCGCTCTAATAGCTTCAATGCCGCCGATCTCTCCCCAGGAAACGCCTTCCGCCCTCGCGCTGCCTCCGCGCATCGGCCCCCTCGAACCCTTGAAGCTCCCCGTGTTCCGCATGCTGTGGAGCACGTGGCTCATCGCCAACATCTGCATGTGGATGAACGACGTGGCGGCGGCGTGGATGATGACCTCGCTCACGACCTCGCCGATGTGGGTGGCGCTGGTGCAGTCGGCGTCCACGCTGCCTGTGTTCCTGCTCGGGCTGCCGAGCGGTGCGCTGGCCGACATCCTCGACCGGCGGCGCTGGCTGGTCGCGACTCAGTTCTGGCTCGCGGGTGCGGCGATCGTGCTGTGCCTCGGCGGTGGTGTTCGGCCTCATGACCGCGCCGCTGCTGCTTGGGCTGACCTTCGCCAATGGCATCGGCCTCGCGATGCGCTGGCCGGTGTTCTCGGCGATCGTGCCCGAACTGGTGCCGCGCACGCACCTGCCGGCCGCCCTCGGGCTCAACGGCATCGCGATGAACGCCTCGCGCATCATCGGTCCGCTGCTGGCGGGCACGCTGATCGCGAGCGCCGGCACGGTGTGGGTGTTCGGGCTCAATGCGGTGATGTGCGTGGCCTCGGGCTTCGTGGTGCTGCACTGGCGGCGCGAGCACACGCCCAGCCCGCTCGGCCGCGAAAAGCTCGTCAGCGCGATGCGCGTGGGGGTGCAGTTCGTGCGGCAGTCGCGGCGCATGCGCGCGGTGCTCACGCGGGTGGCGATCTCGTTCCTGCATTCGACCGCGCTGCTGGCGCTGCTGCCGCTCTTGGCGCGCAACCTCCACGGCGGCGGCGCCGGCACGTTCACACTGCTGCTGGCCGCGATGGGCGCGGGCGCGATCGTGGCGGTGCTGTTCCTGCCCCGGCTGCGGCAGGCGATGACGCGCGACCAGCTCGTGCTGCGTGGCACGGTGCTGCAATCCGGCGCGGCGGCGGTGATGGCGGTGGCGCCGAATGCGTGGGTGGCGGTGCCGGCGATGCTCCTCTCCGGCATGGCGTGGATCACCGTCGCCAATTCGCTGTCGGTGTCGGCCCAGCTCGCGCTGCCCGACTGGGTCCGGGCACGTGGCATGTCGATGTACCAGATGGGGATCATGGGCGCGAGCGCCTTCGGCGCCGCCCTGTGGGGGCAGGTGGCCGAACTCACGTCGCTCTACACCAGCCTGGGCGTAGCGGCAGTGAGCGGTGTGGTCTGCATGTGGACCGCCGTGCGCTACGTGACCGACGGCACCGGCGAGGAGGACGACACCCGCCCCGCCACGCAAGGCTGGACCCGGGGCCCGCCCGACAGCCCGCCCGACGAGGAAGGCCGCGTCGTCATCACGGTCGAGTACCTGATCGACCCGGCACGCGCCGCCGCCTTCCGCCTCGTGATGCACGAGACGCGCCGCGCGCGGCTGAGCCAAGGCGCGATCGCGTGGGACCTGCTGCACGACACCGCCGAACCCAGCCGCTACGTCGAGCAGATCACCGACGAGTCCTGGACCGAGCACCTCCGACGCTTCCATCGCGCCACGGCGGCGGACATGGCGCTGCGCGAGCGGCGACTGGCCTTCCACAAGGGGGAATCGCTGCCCGTGATCACGCGCTACATCGTCCATCGTTGAGTCACAATCCGCGGCCATGAGCTTTCGCCTCCTCGGCCTCCTCGTCGTGAGTATCATCGTGGCGCTCGCCGCCGTGGCATTCGCAGTGGCATTGACGCGCGACGACGGCGCGCCGCCCGGCACCTTCCCGCCACCCGCGCCGCCCGGCACCCTTCCGATCGCGGTGGTCGGCGACTCCAACAGCCATTCGTACCAGGACCATGTCGCTTTTTGGCGCGGCGGCGAGGCGCGCGGCGGCCCCCTGCACGATCGCACCTTCCAATGGACCGAGGTGCTCGCGCTGCTGCGCGGCAACGAGCTCGATTTCGGCCCCTGGGTGCGCTGGGGACGACCCTGGTGGTCGGCCTTTGCGCGCGATCTCGTCGGCCTGCCGCCTTCGCGTTCGCCGATCAAGGAGGACTACCTCTACAACTTCGCGTACTCAGGCGCGGCCTGCAAGGAGCTCATGGGCGACAGGCGCGGCCTGCGTTTCCCGCAGGTGCCGCGGCTGATCGCCCTCATGAACGCGCAGCCCGAGCGCTGGCGCCACGGCGTGGTGGTGATCTACATGGGCCTCAACGACTGGGCCTTCCGCCTGGACACCATGGCGCGCGATCCCGACTCGCCCGAATTGCGCGGCGCGATCGACTACTGCACGCAGCAGATCACCCGGTCGATCCATGCGATCCATGCATCACACCCCTCCGTCCGGATCCTGGTTTCCGGCTGGGTCAACGAGGCCGACGACCCGCAACAGCTCGACAAATACCGCGACGCGGTCTCGTCGACCAACATCCGCAAGGCGCTGGCCCGCGCAAACGCGGCGCTGCGCGGGATCGCCGAGGCCGATCCGAAGCGGATCGCCTTCTTCGACGCCGATGCATGGTTCATCGAACGCTGGGGCATGCGCGGCCCGGATGGCGAACCATCGACCAGGACCGTCCGCGTCGGCTCGCTCGTCGTCACGAACACGCTGGGCGACGAGCCCGGCAACGCCTTGCTCCGGGACGACCACGCCGGCTTGGCGTGGAACGCGATGTGGGCCCAGTCCATGCTCGCGCAGCTGCGCGAATCCTTCGGGCTTCCGCTGACGCCGATCACCGACGAAGAGGTGGCCCGCTTCGTCGAGGCGCCGCCGTCGGCCCCTAATTGAAGAAGAGCAGCCGCGTGACCAGCGTGTGGCCGGCCTCCGCGTACATCAGCCCGACGAGCACCAGGAGGGCCAGCGGCGGCACCAGGATGGCGTAGACCAGCGACAGCCGCTCCCACGCCATGTGCATGAAGACCGAGACGATCAGCCCCGCCTTCAGCAGCATGAAGAGAACGATGAGCGACCAGCGCAGCAGGCCCTGGAAGTGGAAGTAGTCGACCAGGTACGACATCGTGCTCAGCACGAAGAGCAGCCCCCAGATCTTGAAGTAGAGGCTGATCGGATGTTGCTGGCCTGACGTGCCTGATGTTCCGGACGGATTCATGGTCGACCTCACCAGAGATAGAACAGCGCGAAGATGAACACCCACACCAGATCGACGAAGTGCCAGTACAGCCCTGCGATCTCGACGATCTGGTAGTTGCCGCTCTTGTCGTAATGGCCGCGCAGCAGCCGGGCGGCGGTCACGAGCAGGTAGATCACGCCCGCCGTCACGTGCAGCCCGTGAAAGCCGGTGATCATGAAGAAGGCCGAGCCGAACTGCGCCGCGCCCATCGGATTGCCCCAGGGCCGAACACCCTCCTCGAGGATGAGCTTGGACCACTCGAAGGCCTGCATGCCGACGAAGATCTCGCCGAAGGTGGCGGTCACGATCATCAGCGTGGCTGCGTTGATCTTGTCGCGGCGATAGGCGCAGTTGACCGCCATGGCCATCGTGCCGCTGCTGCTGATGAGGATGAAAGTCATGATCGCGATCAGCAGCAGGGGCACGTCCGCGCCGCCGACGTGCAGCGCGAACACCTCGCTCGGATTGGGCCACTTCGCGGTGGTCGACACGCGCACCGTCATGTAGCCGATGAGGAAGCAGCTGAAGATGAAGGTGTCGCTCAGGAGGAAGATCCACATCATCGCCTTGCCCCACGAGACGTGGAAGGCGCGGCGATCGGACGACCAGTCGGAGATCAGGCCGCGCAGCCCTTCGAGGGCGGCAGTGCCCGCAGCGGAATGGGGAGCGACAGTCACCGAACTCATGGAAGCCCCCTTCTCAGGCAGTGCCACAGACGAAGCGCGCCACGTCCGGCGTCACCCAGGACAGCATGGCGAACAGCGCCAGCCAGACCGCCAGCATGAAATGCCAGTAGCGCGCGCACAGCGCGATGCGCCATGCGCCGCCCTCGGGTTCGCGCCGGAAGGCGCGCATGACCCAGGCCCAGGCCAACAATCCGCCGGCCACGTGCAGTCCGTGCATCGCGGTCAGCAGATAGAAGAAGCTGCCGGCCGGATTGCCCGCGGGCATCACCTGCGCGGCCAGGAGCGCATTCCAGGCCCAGAGCTGCACACAGAGGAAGGCGATCGCGCAAAGGCCGCCGGCGAGCAGCAGCCCGCGCGCGCGCACCGCATCCTCACGGCGCGACGCCGCGCTCGCGCGCTCGAAGGTCACGCTGCCAGCGACGAGCAGCGCCGTGCTGATCCAGAGCTGCCACGGCAGCGCGAGCGTCACCGCATCGCTGCTGTTCATGCGTATCAGGTAGGCCATCCCGAAGAGCGAGAAGAGCGCCGTGACCACCCCCATGAAAACCCAGAGACCGATGCTCGCCGCGTTCGCGCGCGCGTCACCGGGACCGCGGCCGCTGCCGTGGTCGAGGCGCGAGGCGACCAGCGTGGCGGTCATGCCGGCACTCCATGGGCTTCGCCGCCCTTGCCGTGGGCCTCGGGCTCCACGCCACCGGCTTCCGGCGGTGCGTTCTGCGGGATGTAGTCCTCCTTTGCACCGGGCGTTCCATAGGCGTAGGCCCAGCGATAGACCGCCGGCAGGCGCGGCCCCCAGTTGCCGTGCGGCGGCGGGGTCGTGGGTGTCTGCCATTCGAGCGACGCGGCCTTCCACGGATTGGCGGCCGCCGGCCGGCCGCGCCACACGCTCCAGGCGAGGTTGAGGATGAAGATGAACTGCGCTGCGCCGACGACAAGCGCAACCACCGTGATGAACTCGTTCAGCGCGAACGCCGACTGCGGGATGAACTTGTAGCCATCGAAGTTGTAGTAGCGCCTTGGCATGCCGAGCACGCCCAGGTAGTGCATCGGAAAGTAGATCAGGTAGGTGCCGAGGAAGGTGATCCAGAAATGCAGATGCCCGAGCCGGTCGTCCAACATGCGGCCGGAGACCTTCGGGAACCAGTGGTAGATGCCCCCGAACACCACCAGGAGCGGCGCCACGCCCATCACCATGTGGAAGTGCGCGACCACGAAGTAGGTGCCCGACAAGGGGATGTCCACGCTCACGTTGCCGAGGAAGAGCCCCGTGAGCCCGCCGATCGCGAAGGTGCAGACGAAGGCCAGCGCGAACAGCATCGGCACCGAGAGGTGGATGTCGCCGCGCCAGAGCGTGAGCAGCCAGTTGTAGACCTTGATCGCGGTCGGGATCGCGATGATGAGCGTGGTGGTCGCGAAGAAGAAGCCGAAGTACGGATTGGTGCCGGCCACGAACATGTGGTGCGCCCAGACGACCACGCTGAGCCCGCCGATCGCGACGATGGCCCACACCATCATCCGGTAGCCGAAGATGCACTTGCGTGCGTGCACGCTGATCAGGTCGGAGACGATGCCGAAAGCCGGCAGCGCCACAATGTAGACCTCCGGGTGGCCGAAGAACCAGAAGAGATGCTGGAACAGCAGCGGGCTGCCGCCCTTGTAGTTCGTGACCTGCCCCATCGACACCAGGGCGGGCATGAAGAAGCTGGTGCCCAGCGTGCGGTCCAGGAGCAGCATCACGCCGCTGACGAAAAGCGCCGGAAAGCCCAGCAGGGCGAGGATGGTCGCGACGAAGATGCCCCAGACCGTGAGCGGCATGCGCATCAGCGTCATGCCCTGGCAGCGCGCCTGAAGCACCGTGGTCACGTAGTTGAGGCCGCCCATCGTCGTGGCGACGATGAAGATGAGGAGCGACACCAGCATCAGCTGGATGCCGCCCTCGTAGCCCGGCGTGCCGGGCAGGATCGACTGCGGCGGATAGAGCGTCCAGCCTGCGCCGGTCGGTCCGCTGCCGACGAAGAAGCTCGCCATCAGCACCAGCACCGAGAGCAGGTACACCCAGAAGCTCAGCATGTTGAGGTAGGGGAACACCATGTCCCGCGCGCCGACCATCAGCGGGATGAGGTAGTTGCCGAAGCCGCCGAGAAAGAGCGCGGTGAGCAGGTAGATCACCATGATCATCCCGTGCATCGTGACGAACTGGTAGTAGCGCTCGGGGTTGATGAACTCGAAATGGCCCGGGAAGCCGAGCTGCAGCCGCATCAGGTTCGACAGCACGAGCCCGACCACGCCGACCGCGATCGCGGTGCAGGCGTATTGCACCGCGATCACCTTGTGGTCCTGGCTCCAGACGTAGCGCGTCAGGAAGGTCCTGGGCTCGTGTTGATGCCCGCTGTCGTCTTCGTCGTGCGGATTCATCGCTGTGCCTTCTGTTCTGTGGCGGCCTGCGCGGGCGCGCTGCCAAGGCTCTGGATGTAGGCCACCAGTGCATCCAGCTCTTCCTTGCTCAGGTCGATCTTCGGCATGACCGGCGGGAAGCCCTTCACGCGCCGCGCCGCCGGGTCGGTGATGAAACTGCGCAGGTACGCCTCGTCCACCAGCGCGCGGGAGTCGTCGTCCATCGTCTCGGTCTTGCCGAACAGGCCCTTCCAGGTCGGCCCGACGCGCGGGCTGCCGTCGATGGTGTGGCAGGCCACGCACCCCTTGGACTCGGAGAGCGCGCGCCCCTGCTCGATGCGCGCACCGGCGCCTGCCGCGCCTTCGCCCGACGGTGCCGGCGCCGCCTTGACCTGGGTCTTCGCGAAGGTCGGCAGCGTCGCCTGCCGGGCCTGGAACGCGGTGGCGTCCTCCACCACCACGAAGCCGCGCATGTTCGGATGACCCACGCCGCAGAGCTGCGCGCACAGCGCCTCGTAGCGCCCCGCGACCGTCGGCGTGAACCAGAAGCGGCTGACCTGCCCCGGCACGCTGTTCATCCGCGCGCGGAAGGGCGGCACATAGAAGTCGTGCAGCACGTCGTGCGAGCGGATCAGCACCAGCACCGGCTTGCCGAGCGGCAGGTGCACTTCGTTGGCCGCAACCAGCAGGTCGTCCTGCCCCGCCGGATCGGCCGGATCGAGGCCGAAGGGATTGCCGCCATTGACGAAGCGCGCGTCGGTCGCGCCGAGCTTGCCGTCCGCGCCCGGAAAGCGGTAGCGCCACTGCCACTGCAGGCCGACCACTTCGAGCACCATCGCATCGGGCGGCGACCGCACGTAGCTCGCATAGACGACCAGCCCCGGCGCGAGCAGCGCGACGATGCCGATCGAGGTGCCGAGGATCAGCCAGCGCTCTAGCTTGCGGTTCTCCGGCTCAAGCTGCGCGCGGCGGCCTTCGCGATGGCGAAAGCGGACCAGCGCGTAGACGACGAACAGGTTGATCGCGACAAAGAAGATGCCGGTGATGATCAGGGTGATCGTCAGCGTGTCGTCCATCGACTTCCAGTTGGACGCGAGCGGCGTGGTCCACCACGGGCTGAAGAGGTGGAACAGCACCGAGCCGACCACGATGACGACGAGGACGATGGCCATGACCATGGGCGGCTCCTCGTCTCGTCATCGCCATCGTGCAGCCTGCGGCCTCAGCGAAACGCCGGGACCTGCCGCGCTTCGCCCTCGAACAGCGCTTCAGGGTGCGCCGTCCGCAGCAGCGTCTCGATCTCCCGCGCGCGCGGTCGCGGCGGGTCCACCATCAGCAGGATCCACCCCTCTTCCATCGCGCCCTCGAAGCGCTGCAGGCAGGGACTCGGGATGGAAATGCCGATCATGCTGGCCGACCAGGCGCCGATCGCGCCGCCCATCACGCCCAGCACCACCACCATCTCCCATTCGGGCTCATCGCCCATGACAGGGAAGTCGAGGCCCGCGATCAGGCCGAGGATCATTCCGCAGGCGCTGCCGATGGCCCATCCAGTCTTTACGGCGTGGACGAGGTCCGAGGTCTGCCAGACATTCGCGGCGTGGAGGCCGGCCATGTCCGCGCCTTCCGAAGCGGCGAAATGAATGTGCGCAACGTCGACGCGCGCCTGCAGGAGATCGTGCATCGCGCGCCTGGCGCTCGCCAGGTCCGGCATGAGCCAGTAAATGCGTCTGCGCATGGCACCCTCCTTTCCGTCTTGCGACGAATAAGGAACCATGACGACTTATATGCCCATGGGGCGCGTTGATCAAGTCGGATCGGCGGATCAGCCCAACGGCAGCAGGAGCCGGAGCACTCCGCCGGCGGTGACGAGGCGGCCCGGGTCGTGGGTCTCCTCGAGCACGCCGCTCAACCGCCTCACCAGACTCGGGCTGCGCCGCGCGCGCCAGACAAGGAGGTTGGCGAGCCACGGATGGTCGTTGATGCGATTGGCCTGCTCGTAGGCCGCGAAACGCGGCTTCAGGGCGTCGAGCGCGGCCTCGTAGCGCGCGCAGACCGCTGCGCCCGATCCGGCGTCGCGCGCTTCGGCGATCGTCTCTGCCGCGAGCATGCCGGTCTCCAGCGCCTTGCCGATGCCCTCGCCGGTGAACTGGTAGGTGCTGCCCGCGGCCTCGCCCGCGACCAGCATCCCGGACCGCGACCAGCGCGCGCCTTCGAGCGAACAGCGCAATGGGGCGCCCTTGAAGGGGCCGAGCGGCTCGCCGCCCTCCATCAACTCGCGTGCCGGCGCGTGGATGCGCTTGAAGGCATCGAACAGGTCGCGCAGGTTCACGTCGCCGTCGTGCGTCACGCCGACCCCGATGTTGAACACGCCGGCGGCGCACGGAAAGATCCAGCCGTAGCCGCGCCGCAGCGCGCGGTGCCAGACCACTTCGAGACCCGTGCAGCGCGCCGCCATCGCCTCGTGCTTCACGTAGCCGCGCAGCGCGATGCCGCTCGGCGCCTTGCGCGTGACGAGGCCCGCGGCCGCCAGCGGACCCGATGCCGCGCCGGTGGCGAGCACGGTCCATTTCGCCGTCACCGCCCGCGAGACGCCGCCCGGCAGCGCCAGCCGCGCGCCGGTCACGCGCTGCTTCGCATCGACCAGCGGCGCCTCGAACTTCGCCGGCGCGAGCCAGCGCGCGCCAGCCGCAAGCGCCGCCTGCCGGAGGATCTCGTCGAGCTCGCGGCGCGGCAGAACCGCCAGCCGCGCAGGCACCTCGACCCGCCCGCCGCTCGGGCCCACGCAGCCGACC
This sequence comes from Variovorax ureilyticus, assembly GCF_050632185.1. GTDB lineage: Bacteria > Pseudomonadota > Gammaproteobacteria > Burkholderiales > Burkholderiaceae_C > Variovorax > Variovorax ureilyticus_A. Next base: position 4,642,340 of record NZ_CP192579.1, on the reverse strand, counting down.
TGCGTCGAGGCGCGGGCGCGCGCGAGCACTTCGCCCTGCACGCCGAGGCGCGCGAGCGCGCGATGCGCATCCGGGATCAGGCCGTCGCCGCAGACCTTGTCGCGCGGGAAGTCGTGCTGGTCCACCAGCAGGACATCGAGTCCGGCACGCGCCAGCACCTGCGCGCAGGCGCTGCCGGCCGGTCCGGCGCCGATCACGAGCACGTCGCACACGGACGATGGAGGCATCGACGGATTGGGCATCGCAGGTTCCAGGGAGAGGCCGCAGATATTACGTCCGGCATCCGGCGTGAGGCGGCGGCAACGCATCGCATGGAGGGCATCGCCACGAGCCGCGCATCGAGATCGATCATCGGGTTTGCACTGGCGCTGGTCGTCCTCGCCGCGGCGCGGTGGACCATTCGAGGAATCGCAGACGGCCGTGCATCAGCCAAAGCACCGGCTCGAAACGCCAATTTGACCAATCGGTCACTTAAAGATGCCGCCTCTCGCCGCAGTTACTGTTCGTCTCCGAACACTCGATATCTACTTCGGGAAAACTCTAACGATTCTTTTTTGACCAAATGGATAATTTAGCCACGTCAAGATGAATAAGGTGCCGCCCGATGAGTTCGACCCGACCGCGCAGCCGCTTCTGGTCCGATCTGACCAGCGAAGAGTTTTCCCGCCTCGATCGTTCGCGGCTGATCGCCGTGCTGCCGGTTGGCGCCACTGAGCAGCACGGCCCGCATCTGCCGATGTCCACCGACACGGCCACCATCGACGGCATGGTGCAGGCGACCCTTCCGCACCTGCCGGACGACCTGCCGGTGCTTTTCCTGCCCACCGTGCCGTACGGCAAGAGCAACGAGCATTCGCGCTTCCCCGGCACGCTGACCGTCTCCGCCACCACGCTGATCTCGCTGTGGACCGACATCGGCGCCAGCGTGGCGCGCGCCGGCGTGCGCAAGCTGGTGCTCTACAACAGCCATGGCGGGCAGATGTCGGTGATGGACATCGTCGCGCGCGACCTGCGCGAGGCGCACGGGATGATGGTCGTCGCCGCCAACTGGTACACGCTGGGCTTGCCGGAAGGCCTCTTCACCGCGCACGAAGGCAAGCACGGCGTGCATGCCGGCGACCTCGAAAGCTCGGTGATGCTGCACCTCGCGCCCGACGACGTGCGGCCCGAGAAATTCCGCAACTTCCACTCGATGACGGAAGACCTCGCGAAGGAGAACAAATATCTCTCGATCACGCCCAGCGGCAAGCTCGGCTGGCAGATGCATGACATCAACCCCGCGGGTGCCGCTGGCGACGCGACCCGCGCCACCGCGGCCAAGGGCCGAGGCGGTGCTCGACCACGTCGGCCAGCGCTTCGCCCTGCTGCTGCAAGAGGTCGACCGCTTCCCGCTCGAACGCCTCGACAACCAGCCGGCCTCGGCAATGAACATCACCAGCATCCCCGCGCAGCCGCTGGTCAGCCTGCGCAACGTCAGCAAGCGCTTCGCCAACGGCACGCTGGCGCTGCAGGGCATGACGCTCGACTGCGGCGAACACGACTTCATCAGCTTCCTCGGCCCCTCGGGCTGCGGCAAGAGCACCGCGCTGCGCCTGATCGCCGGCCTCACGCGCATCAGTTCGGGCGAAGTGAGGTGGTCGAAGACCGCCGCCGAATCGCCCGGAATCGACCGCGAACTGGGCTTCGTCTTCCAGGAGCCGACGCTCATGCCCTGGGCCAAGGTGTTCGACAACGTCTGGCTGCCGCTGAAGCTTGCCGGCGTCAAACGCGACGCGGCCGAGCCGGTCGTCAAGCAGGCGCTCGAAATGGTCGGGCTCTCGCGCTTCGCCGACGTCTATCCGCGCGAACTGTCCGGCGGCATGAAGATGCGCGTGTCGATCGCGCGCGCACTGGTCACCCGGCCGCGCCTGCTGCTGATGGACGAGCCCTTCGCCGCGCTCGACGAGATGACGCGGATCAAGCTCAACAACGACCTGCTCGCCATCTGGCGCGAGCACCGCTTCTCGATCATCTTCGTCACGCACAGCGTCTACGAATCGGTCTATCTGTCGAACCGCATCGTCGTGATGGCACCGCGGCCCGGCCGCGTGATCGAGGAGATCCGCATCGACGAGCCGTACCCGCGCGGCGAGGCCTTCCGCACCTCCAGCCGCTACAACGCGCACTGCACCGCGGCGTCGCAGTCCTTGCACGGAGCCCTCCATGGCGTCGACATCGATCACTGACAACCCGGCGCTCGCCGACGTGCAGGCCACCCCTTCGGCCGCCGACCTGCAGGCGCGCGACGACCGCATTCGCCGCCGCGAATCGCTGCTGCGCATCGCGGTGCCCACCGTCGTCATTGCGGGCCTTCTGCTCCTGTGGGAAGTGCTGGTGCGCGTGAACAATGTGCCGCACTACATCATTCCCGCGCCGTCGCTGATCCTCACCACGCTGGTCGACAACTGGGACACGCTCTCCGGCGCACTGTGGTTCACCGTCAAGCTCACATTGCTCGCTTTGGTGGCGGCGATCGTCGGCGGCGTGCTGCTCGCGATCGCGTTCGCGCTTTTCAAGTGGGTGGAGATCGGGCTGTTCCCGATCGCGGTGATCCTGCAGGTGACGCCCATCATCGCGATCGCGCCGCTGATCCTGATCTATGTGTCGAGCACCACCGCTGCGCTGCTGCTGTGCGCGTGGATCGTGGCCTTCTTCCCGATCCTGTCGAACACGGTGATCGGGCTCAAGAGCGCGGACAGCAACCTGCGCGATCTCTTCCAGCTCTACAAGGCCTCGCCGTGGCAGCTGTTCCGCTACCTGCTGGTGCCGAGCGCGCTGCCGTACTTCATGGCCGGGCTGAAGATCGCCGGCGGGCTGAGCCTGATCGGCGCGGTGGTCGCCGAGTTCACGGCCGGCACCGCGGGGCGCGAAACGGGCCTCGCATCGCGCATCCTGGAGTCGAGCTTCCGCACCGAGATCCCGATGATGTTCGCGGCGCTGCTGCTGGTGTCTCTGCTCGGCATCGTGATCTTCCTGGTGTTCGCGGCCCTTTCCCGCGCGGTACTCGGCCATTGGCACGAAAGCGAAATGAAGAGGGAGCGGTGACATGAGCGCACGCCCGATCGAACGCCCCGCTGCGCCGGAGGTCGACTGGTCTGCCGTCGCGCAGGACCTGCATGGCCTCAACGTGATCGTCTCGGCGGGCCAGCGCAAGCAGCTGTCGAAGGACTTCTACTGGTACAGCCCGATCCTCACGGAACAGCTCGCCGGCTGCGTGGCCGATCTCGTCGTCAAGGTCTCGACCGAGGACGACGTGCGGCAGGCCGCCGCGGTCGCGGCGAAGTGGAAGCTGCCGATCACGGTGCGCGCGGGCGGCACCGGCAACTACGGCCAGTGCGTGCCGCTCGAAGGCGGCCTGGTGCTCGACGTGACGCAGATGAGCCGCGTGCTCGAGATCGCCGACGGCCGCGTGCGCGTGCAGGCCGGCGCGCGCATGCACGACATCGAACTGGCCGTCGCCGAGACCGGGCAGGCACTGCGCATGTGGCCGTCGACCCGGCATGTCGCGTCGATCGGCGGCTTCATCGCGGGCGGCTTCGGCGGCATCGGCTCGATCCGGCACGGCATCCTGCGCGACCCGGGCAACCTGCTGCGCGCACGCGTGATGACGGTGGAACGCGAGCCCCGCATCATCGAGCTGCAGGGCGACGAGATCCAGCAGGTGCACCACGCCTACGGCACCAATGGCGTCATCACCGAGGTGGAAGTGGCGTTGAGCCCCGCCGTGGAGTGGGTGCATTGCATCGCGCTCTTCGACACCTATCGCGGCGTGCTGGACTTCGGCGTCGCGGCCAGCACGCCGTCGCTGGAGCTTTTTCTTCTCTCGGCGGTCGATGCGCGCTTCTCGCCGTACTACGCAACATTGGGTTCGCACTTTCCGCGGGACAAGCACGCGATGTTCGCGATGGTGGCGCCTGATTCGATGGCCGACTTTCGCGCGCTCGTCGCCGCCCATGGCGGCAGCATCTCGCTCGCAGGCACCGAGGCCCAGCTCCACGCCGCCGGCCTGCCGCCCGCCTACGAGTGCGCCTACAACCACACCACGCTTCAGGCGCTGAAGGTCGATCGCACCTGGACCTACCTTCAGGTGGCGTATGCACAGCCCTTCGACCCGGCGGTGGTGGACCGGCACATCGCGATCTTCGGCGACGACGTGCTGCAGCACCACGAGTTCGCGCGCGCCGGCGGCGAGTACGGCACCTTCGCGATCCTGCTGGTGCGCTGGAAAGGCGAGGCGCACCAGTACGAGGTGATCCGCGAGATCGAATCGCAGGGCGGCTGCCAGATCTTCAACCCACATGTCGTGACCATCGAGGACGGCGGCATGAAGACCATCGACACGCAGCAGATCGAGTTCAAGAAGCGCGGCGACCCGATGGGCCTGATGAACCCCGGCAAGACGCGCGGCTGGCGGCCCGAAATGGCCAGAGACGCCTGATCTTTTTCCAACGACAGAGACAACCCGAGGAACCACCATGCACTTCGCACCCAACTTCATCGCACGTGGCCTGGTCGCCGCGCTCATTGCCGGCAGCGCCGCCGCCGCGCTCGCGCAGGACAAGGTCGTGCTCGCCACCAACTGGCGTGCGCAACCGGGCCACGGCGGCTTCTACCAGGCGCTCGCCGACGGCACCTACAAGAAGTACGGACTGGACGTGGACATCCAGCAGGGTGGCCCGCAGGTCAACAACCGTCCGATGCTGCCGGCCGGCAAGGTCGACTTCCTGATGACGGGCAACATGCTGATGGCCTTCGACAACATCAAGCAAAAGGTACCGACGGTCGTGGTCGCGGCCTACTTCCAGAAGGACCCGCAGGCCATCATCGCCCACCCGGGCCAGGGCTTCGACACCTTCGCGGACCTCGCCAAGGCCAAGACGGTGCTGCTCGCGAAGGACGGCCAGATCAGCTACTGGCAGTGGATGAAGAAGGCCTACGGCATGCGTGACGAGCAGGTGCGCCCGTATAACTACAGCCTGTCGCAGTTCCTCGCCGACAAGCAATCGGTGCAGCAAGCCTACGCCACCTCCGAGCCGCTCGCGGTCGAGAAGCAGGCCGGCTTCAAGCCGGTGGTGCTGTCGCTGGCCGATGCGGGCTGGTCGACCTACGGCATGGTGATCGAAACGCGCCAGGATCTGGTGAAGAACAAGCCCGACATGGTCCGCCGCTTCGTCGAGGCGTCGAACATCGGCTACTACAACTACCTGTATGGTGATCGCAAGGCGGCGGACGACCTTATCAAGAAGATCAATCCCGACATCACCGACGAGTACATCGAGAAGTCGATCCCGATCCTGCGCGCGCACATCGACGTAGGCGACGCGACCACCAAGGGCATCGGTGCGATGAGCGACGAGCGCATGAAGGACTTCTACGACAAGTCCGTCTCGGCCGGCCTCTACAAGCCCACCGATTTCAACTGGCGCGACGCCTACACCACGCAGTTCGTCAACAAGAGAACGGGCGTCGAGCTACGCAAGGCGGCCGCCCGATAAGCAAGCAAGCCGCGAACATGGTCGAGCGCACCCTCACCGTGCAGGTCGCGCGCATCGCGCGCCAGACGCCGGAGATCCTGTCCTTCGAGCTCACGCATCCGATGGGCCGCCTGCTCCCGGGCTACCGGGCAGGCGCGCACATCGACGTGCACATGCCCGGCGGGTTCACGCGGCAGTACTCGCTGGCGCGTGACGCCGGCGCGCAGGACGGTGCCTCGTCGTACCTGATCGGCGTCAAGCTCGAGCCGGCGAGCCGCGGCGGATCGCATTCGATGCACATGCGCGTGCGCGAAGGCGACCTGCTGCCGGTCAGCACGCCGCGCAACACCTTCCCGATCCGCGAGGAGGCGAAACACCACATCTTGCTCGCGGGCGGCATCGGCATGACGCCGCTGCTCGCGATGGCGCAGGCGCTGGCGCGCGCAGGGGCAGATTTCCAGCTCTACCTCTTCGTGCGCAGCGAGGAGCATCTCGCCTTCGCCGAGGTGCTGCACGATCCCGCCATCGCATCGCGCCTGCGCGTGCACTTCGACGATGGCGATGCGTCGCGCAAGATCAACCTGCGCCAGCTCCTGGCGGCGCGCAAGCCCGGCACGCACCTCTACGTCTGCGGGCCTGCGGGCTTCATGCAGGCGGTGCGGCACGCCGCCGCGCACTGGCCCGACGACGTGGTGCACACCGAGTACTTCGCCGCGCCGGCCGATGCCGCCGGCGGCACCGGCAAGCCATTCATCCTGCAGCTCAGGCGCCGAGGCATCACCGTGCCGGTCGCCGGCGACCAGACCGCGGTCGATGCACTGCATGCCTTCGGCATCGACGTGCCCGTCTCCTGCGAGCAGGGCCTGTGCGGCACCTGCGTGGTGGATGCGGACGGCGAGGGCGCCGAGCATCGCGACTTCTGCCTCACCCGCGGCGAACGCGTGAAGAAAGTAGCGCTGTGTTGTTCGCGCGCAAAGGGCGATGAGCTCGCGATCGATCTGTGACCCGTGTCGTTGACCGCTCTCTGGCACCATGCATCCCCCATGAGCACCGCACGCAGCAGCGCCCCGCTGAAATCCGTCGAAGACGGCCCCGAGACCCCGGCCACGCGCGGCCGCGCGCGAAAGTACACGCAGGTGCTCGCGGTGATCTACCAGGCGGCGGTGGAGGTATTCGCGAACGACGGGCTGGCCGGCGCATCCACGCAGGCGATCGCCGACAAGGCGGGACTGTCGAAGGCGCAGCTGCACTACTACATCGAGAGCAAGGAAGCGCTCTACCGCCAGATCCTGCAGGACATCATCAACGACTGGATCGGTGTCTTCGGCTTCAGCGACGAAGCCTTCGGACCGCGCAAGGTGCTGTCGGACCTCGTCCATCGCAAGATGATGTTCTCGTTCGAGCATCCGCTGCGCTCGCGCATCTTCACGGCCGAAATGATGCGCGGCGCGCCGGTGCTCGGGGAGATGATGGGCACGAGCAAGCAGCGCACCGAGCAGGCGGTGGCAGTGATCCAGAACTGGATCAACCAGGGGCTCATGGGGCCGGTCGATCCGATGCTGTTCCTCTTCCACCTCTGGGCGGTCACGCAGTTCTATGCGGACCACGCGACGCAGGTGGCGTACTTCCGGAACACCGCCGAGGGCGACGACAAGGACCGGCGCTACCTGATCGAGCAGGTGACCGACTTCCTGCTCAAGGGCGCATCGGTGCGCTGAAGCCTCCTCGCTTCAGTGCTGGGGCAAATACATCGTGGCTTCCACCTCGACGAGCACGTCGTCACCCGGCAGGAAGCGCGACACCTCGACCACCGTACTCACCGGCGGCTCGCCCGGATAGAACAGACCGCGCACGCGGTTGTACGGCGCGTAGTTCGGCAGGTGCCGGAAGTACTGCACCAGCTTCACCACGTCGTCCATGGTGCCGCCGTGCTCGGCGGCGATCTGGCGGATGCGTTCGAGGACGAACCAGCTCTGCGCGACGATCGGGGCCTCGAAGATGTCGACCGACATCTGCCCGGTGGCGTAGCCCAGCGGTCGCAGCGCCTCGCGCGCCGCTTCGGGGATGTCGTCGTAGCCCGCGACCGCGCGGCGCGTGAGCGGGTCGACCGCAACCACGCCGCTCATGAAGACGAAGTCCCCCACGCGCTTGGCGGCCGCGTAGTTGGCCATCGGTTTGCCCATGCTCATTCAGTGTTCTCCACAATGCGGCCCGCACGGATGACGGTGCGTCGCCGCCCGCGTGGGTCCAGTAGTTCATATTCGTCGGCGGCAGCCAGCAGCACGAGGTCCGCCGGGCAGCCGGGTGCGATGCGGCCGTCCCACGCGAGCCGCAGCGCCTTCGCCGGGCTGACCGTGATCGCATCGAGCCAGTCGGACGCGGGCGCGAGATGCGCCATCTGCACGCCGAGCCCGAAGGTCTCGATCAGGTCATAGCTGCCGTAGGGATAGAAGGCATCCTGCACGTTGTCGGTCGCAAGGCTGGCGCGTAAGCCGAGCGCTGCGGCCTCGCGGATGCGCGTGATGCCGCGCTCCAGCGGCGTGCGGTCCCACGCGCCCTGCAGATAGAGGTTGGTGGTCGGCAGCGCGACGAGGTGAATGCCCGTCTGCGCACACAGGGACAGCGTGTCGTGCGCCGCCGCATCGTCCTGGATCGAGAGCGAGCAGGCATGCCCGCAGGTCACGCGCCCGGCGAGGCCACGCGCAATGGCGAGCTGGGCGATGGTGCGCAGCCCGGTCGCCTGCACATCGAGCCCTTCGTCGACGTGGAAGTCGAGCGCGAGTCCGTGCTCCTGCGCGAGGTCGAAAACGCGCCCCAGCTTGTGGACGATGCCTTCGTTGCGATAGACGAACGCGCCGAGCACGCCGTTCGCGCGCTTCACGGCGCGCGCGATGCGCTCACCCGCCTCGGCCTCGGCGAAAAGATCGAGCGGCGTGAGCGCCACGAACTGAAGCTCGATGCGCTCGCGCCATGCCTCGCGCAGTTCTTCGAACACCGCGAGCGATGCGGGCGCGCTCGCCTCGCCCCAGTCGAGATGAGTGCGCAGTGCGCGTGTGCCGGCACGCCACGCATCGTCGAGCGCGCGGGTCATCCGGGCGCGCAGCGCATCGGCGGTCCAGCCCGCGCGGTGCGCGGCCATGCGGCCGATGGCCGCGAAGAGATCGCCCTCTGCCGCGCCGACTTCACGCACGGTGTAGTTCTTGTCGATGTGCGAGTGCGCATCGACCAGGCCGCTGAGCAAGGTGCCCCGCGCCGGCTGCGCCGAGGGCGTGATCGTCTTGACCACGCCGCCATCGATCGACACGTCGAACGCCTCCGCGCCCTGCGCCACGAAGGCTCGCAGCCGCGGAGGAATGCGTACCGCTTCGAGCTTCATGCGCCCACCGTGCGCGGCAGCGCACGCAACCAGCCGAGCCCGTCGCTGGTGCCGTTCGCGACCGCGCCGCGCCGGGGCCGGTACTCGCAGCCGACCCACCCCTGCCAGCCGCACTGCGCCGACACCTCGTCGATGACGTCGAAGAGATAGGGGTAGTTCATCTCCCCGACGTCGGGCTCGTGCCGCTCGGGCACGCCCGCGATCTGGAAGTGGCCGACGCGGCCCGTGGGCAGGTACCTGCGGATCTTCATCGCCACGTCACCCTCGACGATCTGGCAGTGGTAGAGGTCCATTTGCACCTGCACGTTGAGCGCGCCGACGGCCAGGACAATCTCGTGCGCGTGGTCCTGCCGGTTGAGGAAGAAGCGCGGGATGTCGCGCGTGTTGATCGGCTCCAGCAGCAGGTCGCGCCCGGCCTTGGCCGCTTCGACCGCGGCCCAGCGCAGGTTGTCGAGGTAGGTCGGCTGCACGGTCTCGCGCTCCAGGCCTTCGGGCACGAGGCCCGCCATGACGTGGATGCGCGGACACGAGAGCGCGACCGCGTAGTCGATGGCCTTGCGGATGCCTTCGCGGAACTCGGCTTCGCGCCCCGGCACGCAGGCGATCCCGCGATCGCCGCGATCCCAGTCGCCGGGCGGGCCGTTGAAGAGCACCTGCTCGAGGCCGTTCGCCGACAGCCGCGCCGCGAGCTCGCGCGCGTCATAGGCGTAGGGGAAGAGATATTCGACGGCCCGGAAGCCATCCTTGGCGGCGGCTTCGAAGCGGTCGAGAAAGTCGAGCTCCGGATAGAGCATCGAAAGATTGGCTGCAAAACGGGGCATCTGTGGCTCCAAAGGCCGGGTCACCAGCGGGCGCCGAAATTGCGGCGCAGGTCATTGATTTGGGCATCACTCAGCGCAGCAGGTGTACCTTGCGGCAGGAAACGGCTCATGAACCGGAGCTTCGCCGTCTCTTCCAGCTCTTCGAGCACGGCCATCGCAGCGGCTGGCGTGTCGTGCCAGACATTCGGGCCGAGGCGTTCGAGCACCACCGCGCGGATCGGCGTGCCCTGCGTGCCGTAGCGCTCGATGATCTGCGCGACCAGCGCGGCGGCCTCCGGCGCACCGGGCCGATGGTAGGGCACCACCGGCACATGGCCGACCTTCATCACGAAATACGGCGTGAGGGCGGGAAGCAGCTCCTTCTCGGATGCATCGAGCGTGAGCGCCACGCAATGGGTGCTGTGGGTGTGGATCACGCAGCGCGTGCCCGCATCGAAGTTCCTCGCCGCGCCGTAGATGCGCGCATGCAGCGCGATGGTCTTGCTGGCGAGGTCGCCATGGAGCTGCCGCAGGTTCGCGTCGAGCCGTGCGAGCCGCCCCGGATCGAGATGGCCGAGACACGCATCGGTCGGCGTGATGAGGAAACCGTCGTCGAGCCTCACGCTGATGTTGCCAGCCGTCGCATGGACATAGCCACGCTCGAACAGGCTGCGGCCGATGCGGCAGATTTCCTCTCGGAGATGGGCGTCACTCATTCGAAAAATGTAAAGGCTTTGGAGAAGAAATCGTCCGTGCCGAAGTTCCCGGACTTCAACGCAATATGCAGGCCAGCGCCGCCCGCGGCGTCGCTGCGCGCATGGCACCACGGAACGCCCGGATCGATCTGCGCGCCGATCTGCAACTGCGCGATACCCAGGGCCTGCACGCAGGCGCCTGATGTTTCACCGCCTGCGACCACGAGCTGGCGCACGCCGCGCTCGACCAGGCCGCGCGCAATGGCGGCGATGGTGCGCTCCACCATCGCGCCGGCTTCCGGGGCACCGAGGCGACCCTGCACGGATTTCACGGCCGACGCGTCGGCGGTCGAATAGACGAGCACCGGCCCGCGTTCGAGCAGCGGCGTAGCCCATTCGAGTGCCTGCGCAGCCACATCGACACCGGCAGCGATCCGAAGCGGATCGATCGCGAGCGCGGGCCGGCCTGCCGCCACGAAGTCGGCCACCTGTCGGTTGGTCGCGAGCGAGCAGCTTCCGGACACGACAGCGCGCAGCCCCCGGCCTTCGGCAGCGCGCTCGCGGCGAACGACGGTGCAATGCCGAAGTTCGCCGGCAACCCGATCGCCACGCCCGAACCGGCGGTGACCAGCGGCATGTCCACCAACGCCGGGCCGAGCCGCATCAGGTCGTCGTTGGAGACCGCATCGACGATCGCGACGCCAGCGCCTTCGGATCGCAGTTGCGCGATGCGCTCGCGGATCGCCGCCGCGCCGCGCGCCACCGTCGAATAGTCGATGAGCCCCACCTTGCGCCGTGTCTGGGCCTGCATGACGCGCACCAGGTTCGCATCGGTCATCGGCGTGAGCGGATGGTTCTGCATGCCGCTCTCGCTCAGCAGCACGTCGCCCGCGAAAAGGTAGCCCTTGAACACGGTGCGCTTGTTGTCCGGAAAGGCCGGCGTCGCGATGGTGAAGTCGCAGCCGAGCGCGTCCATCAGCGCCTCGGTCACCGGGCCGATGTTGCCCCTGGGCGTGCTGTCGAAGGTGGAGCAGTACTTGAAGTAGATCTGCCGCGCGCCCTGTGCCTGCAGCCAGCGCAGCGCCTCCAGCGATTGCGCGATGGCCTCTTCCGGCGCGATGGTGCGCGACTTGAGCGCAACCACCACCGCGTCCACATGGGCACCCAGCGGGGCCGCCGGCACGCCGATGGTCTGCACCGCACGCATGCCCGCGCGCACGAGGTTGTTCGCGAGATCGGTCGCACCCGTGAAGTCATCGGCGATGCAGCCGAGCAGGACGCTCATTGCCTGACTTTGGATGGCGGCAGCTCGATGCCGGGGAAGATCTTGATCACCGCGCTGTCGTCCTCCTTCGCATGGCCGGCGGTCGATGCCTGCATGAACATCTGGTGCGCGGTGGATGCGAGCGGCAGCGGAAACTTGCTCGCGCGTGCGGTGTCGAGCACCAGTCCAAGGTCCTTCACGAAGATGTCGACCGCCGACAGCGGCGTGTAGTCGCCCGCGAGCACGTGCGCCATGCGGTTCTCGAACATCCAGCTGTTGCCCGCACTGTGGGTGATGACCTCGTACAGCGCCTCGGGCGAAACGCCTTCGCGCAGTCCGAGCGCCATCGCTTCGGCGGCGGCTGCGATGTGCACGCCGGCCAGAAGCTGGTTGATGATCTTCACCTTGCTGCCCGCGCCCGCGCGATCGCCGAGCCGATACACCTTGCCGGCCATGCCTTCGAGCACGTCGTCTGCCTTTGCATAGGCCTCGGGCTTCGCGGAACTCATCACCGTCATCTGCCCACTCGCCGCCTTGGCCGCGCCGCCCGAAATCGGCGCATCGACGTAGTGGATGCCGAGCGCGCCGAGCCGTTCTTCGAGCAGGGCGGACCAATGGGGGTCCACCGTCGAGCACATGACGAACGCGCTGCCCGGCTTCATCGCCGCAGCCGCGCCGTGTTCGCCGAAAAGCACCGACTCGGTCTGCTGTGCGTTGACCACGACCGAGACGACGACGTCGCATGCGCCCGCCACCTGCGCGGGCGTGCCCCACGCGACGCCGCCGTGCTCCGCGAACTGCAATGCGGCGCCGGGCCGCATGTCGCACACATGCATTTCGAAGCCCCGGCTGCGCAGCGTGGCTGCGATGCCGGCGCCCATGGCGCCCAGGCCGATGAGTCCCGCCTTCTTCATGGAGACTCCCTTGGAAGTCGAACGAAGGCCGGCGCAGCACGAAGGCGCCACGTCGGCACGAACTCGCGATCTTAGGAATCCGCCCTCGTGCCGTACAGCCGGACTAACCCCGCTCGGCTGCTCAGCGCGACGCCAGCGCGTGCCGTGCTGCACGCACGACGCTCTCTGCATCGACACCGAAGAACCTGCGCAGCGCGGCGCGCGTGTCGCTGCGGCCGAAGCCGTCCGTGCCGAGCGTGAGATAGCGGCGGCCCTGCGGCACGAAGGCACGGATGCTTTCGGGCACGGCCCGCACATAGTCCGTCGCCGCGATCACCGGGCCGCTGCCGCCTGCGAGCTGCTGCGCGATGAAGGGCATGCCCGGATCGGCATCGCCGGCAAGCGCGCGCGCCTCGCAAGCCTGGCCGTCGCGCGCGAGCTCGCTCCAGCTCGTGACGCTGAGCACCTCGGCCTCGATGCCTTCGGCGGCCAGCAGCTCGGCGGCCTTGACCACTTCGGTGAGGATCGCGCCGGAGCCGAGCAGCGTGAGCTTCGCGTCCTTCCGGCCGCTCAGGCGATAGCAGCCGCGCAGCACCTGTGCCTGTGCACCCGCCGGAAGATCCGGCTGCGCGTAGTTCTCGTTCATGAGCGTGACGTAATAGAACACGTCCTTCTGCTCGACCAGCATTTCGCGGATGCCGGCGTCGACGATCACCGCCATCTCGCCCGCGAAGGCCGGGTCGTAGGCCTTGCAGTTCGGGATGGTCGCGGCAATGAGGTGGCTCGATCCGTCCTGGTGCTGCAGGCCTTCGCCGCCGAGCGTGGTGCGGCCCGAGGTCGCGCCGAGCAGGAAGCCACGCGGCCGCTGGTCGGCGGCCGCCCAGATCTGGTCGCCCACGCGCTGGAAGCCGAACATCGAGTAGTAGATGTAGAACGGCAGCATCGCCAGACCATGCACGCTGTAGCTGGTGGCGGCGGCGGTCCAGCTCGCGATCGCACCGGCCTCGCTGATGCCTTCCTCGAGGATCTGCCCGTCGGTCGCCTCGCGGTACGAGAGCACCGAGCCGATGTCCTCCGGCGCATAACGCTGGCCCACGCTCGAATAGATGCCGACCTGCTTGAAGAGGTTGGCCATGCCGAAGGTGCGCGCCTCGTCGGCGACGATCGGCACCACGCGCGGACCGAGCGTGGCGTCCTTCAGGAGATTGCCCAGCAGGCGCACGAAGGCCATGGTGGTGCTCATCTCCTTGCCGCCCGCCGCGACCGCGAACTGCGCGTAGGCCGCGATGTCCGGCTTGGCCACTCCATCGCACGCGGTCTCGCGGCGCGGCATGCTGCCACCCAGCGCCGCCCGATGGCCAAGCAGGTAGTGCATCTCGGGGCTGTCGGCCGCGGGCCGGTAGAACGCGGCCGTCGTCGCCTGCTCGTCGGTGAGCGGCAGGTCGAAGCGGTTGCGGAATTCGATGAGGTCCGTGTCGTCGAGCTTCTTCTGGGAGTGCGTGGTCATCCTGCCCTGCCCCGCGCTGCCCATGCCGTAGCCCTTCTTGGTGTGCGCCAGGATCACGGTCGGCTGGCCGCGATGCGCTGCCGCCGCGGCATACGCGGCGTGGATCTTCACGAGGTCGTGGCCGCCGCGCTTGAGGCGGTCGATCTGCTCGTCGGTCAATCCTTCGACAAGCCGCGCGAGCTCCGGGTCCTGGCCGAAGAAGGTCTCGCGGTTGTAGCGGCCGTCCTTCGCGGCAAAGGTCTGCATCTGGCCGTCGACCGTGTTCGCGAAGGCCCGCGTGAGCGCGCCGTGCACGTCGCGCGCGAAAAGCCCGTCCCAGTCGCTGCCCCACACCAGCTTGATGACGTTCCAGCCCGCCCCGGCGAAGAGCTTCTCGAGCTCGTCGATGATCCGCCCGTTGCCGCGCACCGGCCCGTCGAGCCGCTGCAGGTTGCAGTTGACGACCCACACGAGGTTGTCGAGCTTCTCGCGCGCAGCGAGCGTGAGCGCGCTCATCGATTCCGGCTCGTCCATCTCGCCGTCGCCGAACACGCCCCAGACCTTGCGGCCTTCGCAGTCCAGCAGGCCGCGGTGCGTGAGATAGCGCATGAAGCGCGCGTGATAGATCGAGCTGATCGGCCCGATGCCCATCGAGCCGGTCGGGAACTGCCAGAAGTCCGGCATCAGGTACGGATGCGGGTAGCTGCTCAGGCCGCGCGCGCCCTGGCCATCGGCGAAGGCCGGTGCCGTGAGCTCCTGGCGGTAGTGCGTCAGGTCCTCTTTGCTGAGCCGCCCTTCGAGGAAGGCGCGCGCATACACGCCCGGCGCGCTGTGCGGCTGGAAGAAGACGAGGTCGCCCCGATGCGTCGCCGTTCGCGCATGAAAGAAATGATTGAAGCCGGTCTCGAACAGATCCGCCGCACTCGCGTAGCTCGCGATGTGGCCGCCGAGTTCGCCATACGCCTGGTTGGCGCGCACCACCATCGCGAGCGCATTCCAGCGCATCAGCGATGCGAGCCGCTCCTCGATCGCGAGATCGCCGGGGAACGGCGGCTGCGCTTCGACCGCGATGGTGTTGACGTAAGGGGTCGACAGTTCGGGCTGCCAGCCGATGCGCTGCGCGCGGGCCATGCGCGCGAGTTCGTCGAGCATCCAGCGTGCGCGCGCCGGGCCTTGCGTTTCCGCCAGCGCGACGAACGCCTCGCGCCATTCGGCGGTTTCCACGGGGTCCGGGTCGTGCAAGGCGGTGTCGATCAAAGCGCGGAGCTGGCCGGGCGGAATCGGAGCGTTCATGGCTGCACTCTAGGCCGCAGTCGTTGGAATGGGGTGCTGTTCTCTATACCGTTTCATGGATATATGCCGCATAAAATGCCGTCGATTCAAGCATTCTCAGCATTTGATGGAACTTGACGCGATCGATCTTCGCATTGTTGATGAGCTGCAGCGCGACGGCTCGCTCTCCAATGTCGAGTTGGCGCGCCGGGTCCATCTTTCGCCGTCGCCGTGCCTCGCGCGCGTGAAGGCGCTGGAGAACAGCGGCGTCATCCAGCGCTATGTGGCGCTTGCCAGCGCGAGCGCGCTCGGCTTGGGACTGAACGTGTTCATCTCGATCAGCCTCAAGACGCAGAGCAAGCAGTCGCTCGCCGATTTCGAACAGCGGATCGCCGAGCACGACGAAGTCATGGAGTGCTACCTCATGACCGGCGACAGCGACTACCTGATCCGCGTGGCCGTTGCCGATATCGCCGCGCTGGAGAAATTCATCCTCGAACAGCTCACGCCGATCAGCGGCATCGAGAAGATCCGATCCAGCTTTGCGCTCAAGCAAGTGCGTTACAAGACGGCGCTGCCATTGCCCTGAGCGGGCGCGGGCGAGAACACGGCAGCGGCCAACATCGCCGACCCGAGCAAGTACGAGAGCCACTGGCCCGGCAATGGCGCCGGCTTAGCGGCCTACGGCCCCGGCGGCGCCGCCGCACGCCCGCGCTCGGCGACCGTGATGATCACGAAGGACGACGGCGGCATCGTGGGTCTTTGACCAGTGCCGGCGAAGCCAGGCCGTTCGCGAAACACCGCGGAACCGGCTCCGCCGGTCCGCCGGTGTTGCCCCCGGAAGGGGTGCCCGAGCTACACGAAGTGAGCGAGGCTGGGGGCGATCCCTACTTCGGCCAGAGGGCCCAAAGGCGCAGGGGTTGGTTCATCCGCGCGGCGACGCGGCCCGCTTCCGCCCCCGTCCCGGCAAAGTAGTCGGCCCGAACAGCGCCGACGATCGCGCTGCCGGTGTCCTGCGCCACCACCAGCTTCGCAAGGGTGAACGTGGGCCCCGGCGACGCGAGCCACACGGGTGTGCCGTACGGAATGCTGTCCCGGTCGACCGCAATCGAGCGCCCCGGCGTCAGCGGCACCCCCTGCGCGCCCACGGGCCCGGACGCCGCATCGACCTCGCTCAAGGCTTCCTCGCGGAAGAACACGTAGCGCGGATTGCTCCACAGCAGTGGCTGGAGGCGCTGCGGGTTCTGCGCGACCCACTGCTTGGTGTCGTCGGGCCATGCGCTGATCTTCGTCACACCCTGGCTGATGAGCCATTGCTGCACGCTGCGGTAAGGCTGCTCGTTGGTGGCCGAGAAGGCCACGCGGACCATGTGCTGCGAGCCGTCCGGCTCGGTCATGCGCAAGCGGCCCGAGCCCTGGATGTGCAGCATGAGCACGTCGATCGGATCGGCGAGCCACGCGATTTCGCGGCCGCGCAGCGCGGCCTGGGCCTGCGGCAGCGTGTCGATTTCCTGCCGCGTGAACCACGGCCGCTTCGGGACAAGCCCCGCGGGCGCCTGGTAGATCGGGTAGGTGTTCGTCGCCGTCGGGCGGCGCGTCGCCTCGAACACCGGTTCGTAGTAGCTGGTGAGCTTGCCGTCGGTGGGACCGGTGTAGGCCTCGACGCGATAGGGCTGCAGGCGCTGCATCATCCATTCACGCTGCTCGTCGTTCTCGGCCAGCGACAGCTGCCGCACTTCGCGGCACAAGGGCGCGATGGCCGCATTGGGCCGTGCGCAGCTGGTGATCATCGCGATCCAGCCTTCGTGCAGGGCGTCGTCATTGAAGCCCGGAAGCTCCGACCACGCGACCGGCACCCAGCGACTCTTGGGGTGTGCGAGCGAACCGGTGAGCGGACCGAGGTCGCGCGGCGGCGGCGTCGTGGCCGGCGGCGCCTGCGAGCGCCATTCGGGCTGCCGGGTGCCGGTGGAACAGGCGGCGAGCGTTGCTACGATCGCGAGTCCAACCAGCCACTGGAGTCCTTTTTTCATGGGTCTGATTTTGCTCGAAGCCCTGGCCGCCGGCGTCGTCTTCATCCTCATCATCTGGTGGACCATGTTCTCGGGCCGCAAGCGCGGTGAGCTGCACGACGACGAGACCGCGGCCGGGGATGCGCCCCAGCGCGACGAACCGCCGGCGCGCGACTGACGTTACATGCCGAAACCGCGGCAACGACTCGAAACCCCGGCGAGCTCCTGATAATCGACCGGCCTTTTTCCATCATCCAAAGGAAGGACTCCAATGAAAAGAATCGTACTTGCCACCTGCGCCGCGGTTTACGTGCTCGCAGGCTGCGCGAACATGAGCGAATCCCAGAAGAGCACCGCGACGACCACCGGCATCGGCGCCGGCATCGGCGCGCTGGCGGGCGCAGCGATTGGCTCCGCCACCGGCCACAGTGCCGGCACCGGTGCGGCGATCGGCGCACTGGCGGGCGCGGGGGCGGCTACCTGTGGTCGCAGCGCATGGAAAACCAGAAGCGCCAGATGGAAGCCGCCACGCGCGGCACCGGCGTCGCGGTGACGCAGACGCAGAACAACGAGCTCAAGCTCGCGATCCCGAGCGACATCTCCTTCGATGTCGGCCGCTCGGTGATCAAGCCGAACTTCTCGCCGATCCTCGACCAGTTCGCGCAGGGCCTGCGCAACAACCCGAACGCCGAGGTCCGCATCATCGGCCACACCGACAGCACCGGCACCGACGCGATCAACGATCCGCTGTCGATCCAGCGCGCGGCCGCCACGCGCGACTACCTCGTGTCGCGCGGCGTGTCGCCCACGGCCTTCAAGATCGACGGCCGCGGCTCGCGCGAGCCGGTCGCCGACAACAGCACCCCGGCAGGCCGCGCCCAAAACCGCCGCGTAGAAATCTACGTCGGCGAAAGAGGCCAAGGCTAACCCCCAGCCTCGCCCACTTCGTGTGGCTCTGCACCCCCTTGCAGGGGCAACCCCAGCGGCCCGGCAAAGCCGGTTCCGCGGGGTTATTGAGCTCACCCCCAGCCTCGCCCACCTCGTGTGGCTCTGCACCCCCTTGCAGGGGGCAACCCCAGCGGCCCGGCAAAGCCGGTTCCGCGGGGTTATTGAGCTCACCCCCAGCCTCGCCCACTTCGTGTGGCTCTGCACCCCCTTGCAGGGGGCAACCCCAGCGGCCCGGCAAAGCCGGTTCCGCGGGGTTTCTGGCCTTAACGGTGCAATCGGCGTCACATGCCCCGGAGCAGGTTGGCCAGCTCGACGGCCGACTTCACTTCCATTTTTTCGAACACGCGCGCGCGGTGGACCTCCACCGTGCGCACGCTGATGGAGAGCTGATCGGCGATCAGCTTGTTGGGCAACCCCTCGATCACGCAGTTCATCACGTCCCGCTCGCGGTCGGTGAGTTCGTCG
Organism: Variovorax ureilyticus; assembly: GCF_050632185.1. Lineage (GTDB taxonomy): Bacteria > Pseudomonadota > Gammaproteobacteria > Burkholderiales > Burkholderiaceae_C > Variovorax > Variovorax ureilyticus_A. The sequence continues at coordinate 4,623,619 of NZ_CP192579.1, read as the reverse complement.
ACGCGCCGCCTCAGCAGCTCGCGGGTGCGCTGCGCCTCGATCGCGCGCAGCGACGCGCCGAGCGCATGCTCGATGCGGTCGACCAGCGCGTTGTCGGAGAAGGGCTTCTCGCAGAAGTCGAAGGCGCCGCGCTTGACCGCATCCACCGCGGTCGGAACGTCCGCATGGCCGGTCAGGAAGATCACCGGCAGCGCCTCCAGGAGGCCGCGTTCCGCGAGCCGATCGAACAGCACCAGGCCGCTGGTGCCAGTGCATGCGGACGTCGAGCAACAGGCAGTGCGGCTGATTGCGCAGCGGCTCTTCGGCCAGGCGTTCCTCGAAGGCCTCCGCGCTCGGAAAGCTCTCGCTCGCCAGCCGGCGCGAGCGCAGCAACCAGGCCAGGGCCTCGCGCACGCTCGCGTCGTCGTCGACGATGAAGATCAGGGCATCGATGAGAGGTTGCATGAAGAAAACCGGATGAATCGAAATGGGTGAGGCGCGCGCCTCAGACCGTTGGAAGGGTGAAGCGGAAGACCGTGCCGCGCGGCTGCCGCGGCTCGAAGATCAGCACGCCGCCGTGCTGCTCGACCACGGTGCGGCAGAGGCTGAGGCCCAGGCCCATGCCGTCCGAGCGCGTGGTGAAGAACGGCGTGAACAGACGCGCCGCCACGTCGTCGCCGATGCCGGCACCGAAGTCCGTGACCGAGAACTCGAGCCAGCGGCGCGCATCGGCCGGCGTGCCCGCCTCGGCGCCGCGGCCGATCGCGCCCGCGCGAACCACCTTGATGCGCAGCACACGATCGGCCAGCCCGGGCACGTCCATCGCCTGCATGCCATTGCGCGCCAGATTCAGCAGCACCTGCTCGACCAGCGTGCGATCGCAATAGACCATCGGCAGACGCTCGTCGAGCACGACCTCGACATCCACGCCGAGCTTGCGTGCCTGCAGCCGCACCAGCGGCAGCACCGCGTCGATGAGCGCCTGCGGCGCCACCGCCTCGCGCGTACGGTCGCGCCGTCGCACGAAGTCGTGCACGCTGCGGATCACCTGGCCCGCGCGGTCGGCCTGTTCGGCGATGCGGCGCACCGCCATCGCGACATCGTCATGGTCGCTGTCGCCCGACGGACCCTTGGCCTGCAGCAGATTCAGCGAACCGGTCGCATAGCTCGCGATGGCCGCCAGCGGCTGCGTCAGTTCGTGACTGAGCAGCGACGCCATTTCGCCCACGGTGGCGAGGCGCGCGCTGGCCTGCAGTCGCTCCTGGCTCGCGCGCGAGAGCTCCTCGATGCGGCGCTGCTCGCTGATGTCGATGAACGCACTCATCCAACCCGTCTGCAAACCATGTGCGTTGATCAGCGGCGCCTCGAAGATGAGCACCGGAAAGCGGCTGCCGTCCTTGCGCATGAAGACCGATTCGAAGCCCTCGCGCGGCGGCACCGCGCCGGCCATGCGCACCGCCTGTCGGCGCTGGTATTCGTGCGCGAGTTCGGTCGGCCAGTAGGGCGCCTCGCGCCCGCCGTTCATGAGTTCTTCCGCGCTGAACCCGACCATCTCGCAGAACGCCGGATTCACGTAGGTGATACGGCCCTGCAGGTCGCGCGCCCGCAGGCCGGTGATGACCGAGTCCTCCATGGCCTTGCGAAAAGCGAGTGCGTCGGCGAGGTCGTTCTCGGCGCGCTGGCGGCGCCGCGTGTCGCGCGCCAGCAGCACCAGCACAGACACCAGCGCGATCGAGATGCCGGTGACCAGCGCGGTGAGCACGTTCGGAAAAAGGTCCGGCACCGCACGCCAGCCGTCGACGCGCAGCATGACCGGCGCACCCGGCAGGTCGATCAGCTGCTGCGCGGTGAACACGCGCGTGCCCATGCGCCGCTGCGCGCCGATCGCCACGAGGCGCGTGCCGTCGAGCTCGGTGAAGGCGACTTCCTGGCCCCGGCTCAGCGTCGGCGCGACCAGTTCGATCAGGATGTCGCGCAGCGAGTAGGCCGCCACGAGGTAGCCGCCGCCCTCGACCGGCAGGCACATCTCCATGACCTCGAGCCCGTTGCCCTGCGCGATCGGGACATAGTGGCTCGGCGAGAACGCGGGGGCGACGAGCTTGCGCGCCGTGACGCAGGCGAGGGAGACATCGGCGAAGCTTTCCGCGCGGCGCTGTTCATCGAAGACGCGGCGGCGGTACGGCGTGTCGGACGCCGCAAGCGTGTGCATCGCCGGATCGAGCCATTCCAGCCGCAGCCATTCGCGGTGCTCGCGCAGCAGCGCCGCGGCACGCGCCTCCCACTGTTCGGCATTGACGTCGCCGGCGAGCGAGGCGCGCAGCGTCTGCGAATTGCGCTGAAGATCGCCGCGAAGGTCCGCCACCGCATCGGCCGTGTCCCGCTCCAGCGCCGACTGGGTCTGCTCGATCTCATGCCGGCCCGCGAGCCAGACCACGGTCACCAGCAGCGCCAGCACGAGGATGGCCAGCAGCACCCACAGGAACCAGCGCCGCCACACCGAGCGCAGAAAGCGCAGCCGCACAAAGGCGGGCCGAAGCGCGCGGGCGACGGGCAAGGTGGAGGGCGCGGACACCGGTTTGCTTCAGAGCACGCAGTGGGACAGCGCCGGCAACTGGGTGCGCGCGCGCTCCACCTGCAGCGCATCGATGTCGAAGAGCACCACGGCCTCGTCCACGGGCTGCTGCGCGACGACCGTGCCCCAGGGGTCCACCACCATCGACTGGCCCCAGGTGTGCCGCCCGTTCTCGTGCGTGCCGCCCTGCGCGGGCGCCACCACCCAGGCGAGGTTTTCGATCGCGCGCGCACGCAGCAGCACTTCCCAGTGAGCCGCACCGGTGGTGCGCGTGAAAGCGCTGGGCACGAGCATCAGCTCCGCACCCTCGCGCGCCAGCGCGCGATAGAGCTCGGGAAATCGCAGGTCATAGCAGACGCTGAGGCCTATGCGCCAGCGGTGGCCGTCGCGCGACGGCAGCTCGAACAGCACGGGTTGGCTGCCCGGTGCGATCACGCGGCGCTCGTCGTAGCGCTCGCGGCCGTTGTCGAAATAGAAGAGATGGATCTTGTCGTAGCGCGCCACGCACGCGCCGTCGGGCGCATACACGAGCGAGCTGTTGAACACGTGGTTGTCGTCGCCGGTTTCCAGCGGCAGCGTGCCGCCGACGATCCACAGGCCGAATTCGCGCGCGGCATCCGCCAGGAAGTTCTGCACCCTGCCCGCGCCGGCGGTCTCGCGCAGCCCGAGCTTGTCGGTGTCGCGCGCGCCCATCATGCAGAAATACTCGGGCAGGACGGCGAGTTCGGCACCCTCGGCGGCGGCCTCGGCCAGCAGTGAATGGGCGCGTGCGAGATTGGCCTCGCGCTCGATGGACGACACCATCTGGATTGCTGCGACTTTCATGGGCGGTAACTCCTTCTCCTCATCGCGGGGCCGGCGCGGCGGGCGCTCCCGCGGCTTCCGACGCCGGGCGGCGCGGCACCCGGGTGATCTTCGGATCGGTCCAGGTGCCATCGATCTTGAACTCCTGCGTGGCGGCCGCGACCAGCGGCCGGCTCAGCACCATCTGCGCAAGGAAGGTGCCAAGGCCGATCGCCGGATTGATCGCGGTGGCCACGAGCGCGGCGGTCCCGGCGTTGATCTCGGGCACGACCACGACGCGCAGGCTTTGCGTCTCGCGCGCGAGGTCGGCGGAGCCGTCCATCAGCACGGCCGCGTTGACGCCCTTCATCTGCAGGTTGTTGGTGGAGGCTACACCCTGGTCGATCTTCACGTCGCCGCGCAGGAAATCGAAGGCGAAACCCTCGCTGAACACGTCGCGGAAATCGAGCGTGAGCCGCCGCGGCAGGGCCTGCAGGCTGAGCACGCCGAGCAGCTTGGCGATGCCCGGATCGGCCTTGAGGAATTGCCCCGATTCGACGTTGATCTGCAACTGCCCGCCGAGGCTCGGGGAGTCGAGCGAGAGGGGCGAGCCGTTCCAGTTCACGTCGCCCTCGAGCCGTCCGCGGCCGCGGCCCACCACGTCCTTCATGCCGAAGCGGCCGAGCAGCGCACCGGCGTCGGCGATCTCGAGCTTGAAGTCCATGCTGGTGCGCCGCGCGTCGCGGACAGCGCTCGTCGCACCGGGCGCGGCGGCCCAGCTTCCCTGCGCGGTGAAGGTCGCGTCGGGATTGATCATCGCAAGCCGGTTGAGGCGCCATTCGCGGCCCAGGCCGCCTCGGTTGACCGCATCGATCTCGGCGCGACCGAGCCGGTGCCCGAAAAGCTCGAAGTCGTCGACGACGATGTCGAGCGCCGGCAGTGTGCTTGGCTGCTCGTCGAGCAGCGATTCGACCGCCGTGGCCTCGGAACGCGCAATCTTGAGCCGCGCCAGCCGCGCGTACAGGCGCCCGGCCTGCGCATGGCGGTATTCCGCATAGCCGCTGAGTTCGGTCGAATCGATGTTGGCACGCCAGAGCGGGCCGTCGCGCGTGCCGCCGAGCACGACGTTGTGCAGCGTCCGCCCGCCGAAGGCAAGCTCCTGCGCACGCAGGGCGATGAGCGTCGGCAGGAAGTCGTCCACCGCATCGCTGCCGGCGTCCGACGCCGCCCTGCCGCCGCCCGAGCTTCCGGTGGCTTCGCCGAAAAGCGCCTGCCATGCCGCGATGTCGAGCCGCTCGAAACGCAGGTTCGCGAACACGCCGCGCTCGGGCGGCGCGGCCGATTCGCCCCCTGCCAGCCCGACGCCGATGCCGCCGCGCAGCACGCGCGCATCGTCGCCGGAGACGTCGCGCACGTAGGTCGCCGAGGCAGCGCGGCCGAGTTCCGCGGAGATCTGGTCGATGACCACCGGTTTCGCGCCACCCGACCGGGTCTCACGCGACACCACCTTCTTTTCGACCCGCAGGGGCATCGACTCGTCCGCCGCCTTGGTCAGCGGATGCGGCAATTGCAGGCCGAGTCCCTGCAAGCTGCTGGTGACCAGGAACTCGGGCGTGCCATCGCGCACCGAGAGGTTCGCGGTGTAGGCGGTGCTGCCCGACGCGTTCTTCGCCGGGCGCGCGAGCCAGTCGACCTCGCGCGTGGCGCGCAGTCCTTCGGCGGTCGCGGTGCCCTGGACACGGAAGCTCATGTCGGTCGAGGCGCCGAAGCGGCCGCTTCCCTCGATGCGCACCGTGCCGCCCGCGGCGCGGGCCTGGACGCCGGCCAGCGAGAAACCCGCCTCGGTGAAGTTGAGCGTGCCGCGCGCCTGCGTGAGGGACGGCGCGGCCGGCGCGAGCTGGAGTTCGTTGTCGAACAGCGCGACGCTGGCCTGCACCTTCGATTTCTCCATCGTCGCCAGCGGCAGTTCGAGCCGCAGCTTGTAGTCGGCCTGGCCGGTGGCGCGCACGGCGGCGAGCGTCGATTCGGCCGGACCGGCGAGCGGCCCGCCGGCCTTCAGCATCTCGCCGAGCGGCCCCTTGGCCTGCGCGTCGACCTTGAGCAGCGCCGCATGGTGGGACATGTCGGCGATCTGCGCCTCGGCCTTCGTGACCTCGACGCCGGAGGCGCCGGCGAGGCGGCCACGCGCGTTGTGCACCAGCATGCCCGCGCGCTCGAAGACGAGCTCGCCGGACAGGGCCGTCAGCGCGGGCCGGGCGGCGGCGCCACGCACGGGCGGCACGTACGCATAGGTTACGTCGGCCACGCGCGCCGCGATGCGGAAGTCGCCATGCTTCGGGTCCATGAAGGGCATGTCGTGCAGGTCGCCCCGGACTCTGAAGTCCACCGCGCTCGCACTGCCCCTGGTCACCGCGTCGCGGACGTAGTCGCGCGTGGGCTTGGGGATTTCGAGCGGAAGGTAGCGATACACGCGGGTGCCGTCCGCGCGGCTGAGCCGGCCCTGCAGGTCGAGCACGCCCGGCAGGCGTCCGCCGCCGCGCGACACCGCCGGATCGCTGGTGCGCCAGCTCGCCGTCGCCTCGCCCTCCGCGTCGGCGTTGGAAAAGCGCAGTCCCGAAACCTGGAGCTGGACCGCCGGACCGTCGATCTTCCACTGAAGCTGGGTAGAGAGCTGGTCGATGGGGATCACCGGCTCCTCGAACACGCCCGGGAAGTCGAGAGCGCCCTTGGCGATCGACGCGGTGGCATTGCCGCCGGCCTGGTTCGCATCGAACTCGACCGTCGCGCCACGCACGCCGGGAACCCCGACGGGCGGCCGAGGCGGCTCCGCGGCCGCTGCGGTGTTCGCCGCCGCGCCCGCGTGCTGCCCGCCGCGGACACCTGCGGGCCGGGCCGGCTCGGCTGCCGGCTCGGCCTCTTCGCCCGGCTGCGATGCGATGCTGAAATTGCTGATGCGACCGCGCACCTGGTACTTGTCCGGCGCCCCCGGCGAGCCTTGCCAGTTGCCGTCGATGCGTTCCACGAGCCCGCGCAGGCCGTAGGAATCGATGAGCTTGCGCGACGCATCGCCGATCGGGAGACGGTCCGCGATCAGCGCCAGCGCCGCGAGGTCGAGCCGGTCGGCACGGAAGGCGCCGCGTTCCGCCACGTGGCCTTTCGCGGGCGCGTGCTGCAGCCAGATGTTCCCGCCCGGCCATCGGACGCCATCGGCGGTCTCGAACTGCAGGTTGCTGGTCGAGAACTCGAAGGTGCCCTCGTCGACGCGGCCGGCGAGGCGGCCGGTAACGCCCTGCAGCACCAGCGGTTGAAGTTCCTTCGCGAGCGAGGCGTCGACCTTCGTCAGCGCGAGATCGGCCACGGCGCCCGAAAGCTGGCCGTCCACGACGTCGGCCCACAGCCGCAGGCCGCCGCTGCCTTCGCGAATCCGGGCGTCGAGGTCGACGTAGCGGCCGAGCCGGGTCACGTCGATGTAGGGGAGGTTGCCGAAGAGCTCCCCGTGCCAGGTCTTCCAGTTGCCGCTGCGCACGGAAAGAAGCGGCTGCCGGAAATCGCCGAGCAGCGTGAAGCGCTCGCCCCATCCGGCCGGCGGGGTGGCGTCGATGCGCATCTGGTGCCTGCGGCCGCCGTTGCGGGCCACGAACTGCACGTCGGTCAGCAGCAGCGGTTCGGTCTTGCGGCCTTCATCGATCCAGCGCACGGTGCCGCCCTGCACCACGACTTCGCGCTGTGCGAAGAACCAGTCGGCGCCGTTGCCGCCGCCGCTGGTCTCGGTGGTCATCTGCAGCCCCGCGATGTGCAGCTTGCCGTCGGCATCGCGGCGGACGTCGACCTGAGGCTGCTCGATGTAGAGCTGCTCGAAGCTCAGGTTCCAGACGGATCGCGGCGACACGCTGGCCACCACGCGCATCAGGCGCAGGGCTTCCTGCCGGCGCGCGTCCTGGAGCACCACGTCGCGCAGCTCGACTGTGGGAAAGAAGCTGCCCGATCGCGCCTCGATCGAGCCGATGCGCACCGGTACGCCGATGGCGCGTGTGGCCTGGGCCTCGAGCGCACCACGGTAATCGCCGATTCGCGGCACAATCCAGACGTGTAGGACAACGACGGACAGCGCCAGCAGCAGCCATGCGCCGACGAGAAGACCCAGCAGCCAGCGCGCCGCCACAGCGGTGACCTTGAGCAGACGTGAAGGGGAAGACGTCGTCGTGTCGTTCATTGAGGATCGCGCTGTGCCGGGAATTATGACTGCCAGCCCCCAACCGGGTTCCACCCACCCCCACCCCGTGTCGCATCGGCCATCGCCACCCTCCGGCTTCCCCTCGCCCATCTCGGGCCATTCTCGTTTCGTGCAGCGGCTGCGCCGCCGCTATGCCGCGGAACTCCCGCTGCTGCCGCCGGGTGCGCCGGTGCTGGCCCACATGGCCGCGGCCTACGAATCCCTTCGCGGCCGCGGGGACAATGCGGCCGACGCACTGCGCATCGTGCGCCAGCTCGTCATGGAGCGGCTCATCACGCTCGATTGCGACGAACAGGCGCCGCTGGCGGTCGTGACCACCGCGGTGACCGAGCTCGCCGAGTTCGCGCTCGACGTCGCCTGCCACGAGGCCTGCGCGGAACTCGATGCGATGCACGGCTCGCCGGTCGGCGTGAACGGCGAACGCGCCCAGCTCTGGGTCGTGGGCATGGGCAAGCTCGGCGCGCGCGAGCTCAACGTGTCGAGCGACATCGACCTCATCTATCTCTACGACCATGACGGCGAGACCGCCGGCGACGTCGACGGGCGCGGCAGGCTGTCCAACCAGGAGTACTTCGCACGGGCGGTCAAGCGCATCTACGCGCTGGTCGGCGACACCACCGAACACGGCTTCGTGTTCCGCATCGACCTCGCGCTGCGGCCCAACGGCAACTCGGGACCCAGCGTGGTTTCGCTCGACGCGCTCGAAGAGTACTTCCAGGTCCAGGGCCGCGAATGGGAGCGCTTTGCGTGGCTCAAGAGCCGCGTGGTCGCGCCGCGGTCGGTGGTGGCCAGCGGCTCGGCTCAGGCATTGCGTGGCGTGGTGCTGCCCTTCGTGTTCCGCCGCTATCTGGACTACAGCGTGTTCGACTCGCTGCGCACGCTGCACCGCCAGATCCGCGAGCAGGCCTCGCGCCGCAGCGCGGGCCGTCCCGAGCGCGCGAACGACGTGAAGCTGTCGCGCGGCGGCATCCGCGAGATCGAATTCACGGTGCAACTGCTGCAGGTGGTGCGCGGCGGCCAGTTTCCCGAGCTTCGCACCCGTCCGACCCTCGATGCGCTGCAACGCCTCGCGCGCGCCAACCTGATGCCGCAGGAGACGGCGGATGCGCTGGCGTCGGCCTATGAGTTCCTGCGCCGGGTGGAGCACCGCATCCAGTACCTGGATGACCAGCAGACGCATGTGCTGCCGGTCAACGACGACGACGTGCGGTGGATCGCAGAGTCGCTGGGCTATGCGGACTGCTGCGCCTTTCTCGCGCAGCTCGACACGCATCGCGAACTGGTCGCACAGGAATTCGACAAGCTGCTCGGCGGCAAGGCGCCCTGCAAGGGCTGCAACGGCAACGGGCGCAGCACCCCCTCCACCGATCTCTCCGACCTGATCGAGGAACTGCCCGAGCCTTTCGCCGAGCGCATCAAGGTCTGGTGCGACAGCCCGCGCGTCCTGGCGCTGCGCGACGAGACACGCGCACGGCTGCGCCAACTGGTGCAGCGAACCGGCCAGTGGCTGCGCGAGCCCGACAGCGAAGCACCCGGCAAGGTCGGCCACCACGTCGAAGGCGCGCTGCGCTGGGCCGATTGGATCGAGCCCTTGCTGCGCCGCGAGAACTACATCGCGCTGCTGGTCGAGCGACCCGCGGTGCAGGAGCGCCTGCTGCGCCTGCTCGGCTCGGCGAAATGGCCTGCGCGCTATCTCATGCAGCACCCGGGCGTCATCGATGAACTGGCGAGCGACGAGATGCTGTCGGGCCGCTTCGTGGTTTCCGATTTCGAGCGCGAGCTCGAGGCACGCCGCGCGTCGCTCATGCGCACCGGCGAGGCCGACGAGGAGCGGCTCCTGAATCTGCTGCGCCACGCGCATCACGCCGAGGTGTTCCGCACGCTCGCGCGCGACGTCGATGACCGCATCACGGTCGAGCAGGTGGCCGACGACCTGAGCGCGCTGGCGGATTCGGTGCTGCGCGTGACCGCGCGATGGTGCTGGCCGCATGTGCGCAACCCGCATCGCGAAGAGCCGCAGTTCGCGATCATCGGCTACGGAAAACTGGGCGGCAAGGAACTGGGTTACGGCAGCGATCTGGACATCGTCTTCGTCTACGACGATGACGACGAGCGCGCCGGCGAGGTCTACGCGGCCTATGTGCGCAAGCTGATCAACTGGCTCACGGTGAAGACGCGCGAAGGCGACCTCTTCGAGATCGACACTGCGCTGCGGCCCAACGGCAATTCGGGGCTGCTCACGACGAGCTTCGAGGCCTACGAGAAATACCAGCTCGGCCGCGGCAGCAACACGGCGTGGACCTGGGAACACCAGGCGATGACGCGCGCGCGCTTCGTGCTGGGCGAGCCGTCGCTGGGCGAGCGCTTCGATCGCGTTCGCGAGGCGGTCATCACCGCGCCGCGCGACCGCGACGCGCTCAAGGCCGAGATCGTCGCGATGCGCGAGAAGGTGCGCGCGTCGCGCCCGGTGAAGCCCGATCGCTTCGACGTCAAGCACAGCGCCGGTGGCATGGTGGATGCCGAGTTCGCGGTGCAGTTCCTGCTGCTGTCGGCGGCCAAGGACCACCCGGAACTGATCCCGAACGTCGGCAACATCGCGCTGCTGCTGCGTGCGGAAGACGCGGGCCTGTTGCCCGAAGGCGTCGGCCGGAAGGCGGCTGCGGCGTATCGCGAGCTGCGCAGGGTGCAGCATCGGGCGCGGCTCAACGAGGAGCCGACGCAGGTTCCGCTGACAGCGCTCGCGGCCGAGCGCGAAGCGATGCTGGCACTTTGGAAGACGGTCTTTGGCTGAGGCGCAGCGCCTGACATGCCAACGCGCCCTGGCGTTGACCGCGGGCGCGGCGCTCCTCTTTCTCGCCGGCTGCGCGAGCGGCCCACGCGGTGGCCGCGACGGCGCCGGGGCCAATCCGCCCGGCAATCTCGGGCAGGTTCCCGACGCGGAACCGCGCATCGAATCCATCCGCAGCAGCGGGGGCACCAGCAAGCCGTATGTGGTGATGGGCAGGTCCTACGTGCCCATCGTGGACGACCGGCCCTTCCGCGAGACCGGGCTCGCATCGTGGTACGGAACCAAGTTCCATCGCCAGTCGACCGCGAGCGGGGAGCCCTACGACATGTACGCGATGACCGCGGCGCACAAGACCTTGCCGCTGCCGAGCTACGTGCGAGTACGCAATCCGGCCAACGGACGCGAGGCGATCGTGCGGGTGAACGATCGCGGGCCGTTCCGCGACGACCGCATCATCGACCTGAGCTACACCGCAGCGCTCAAGCTAGACCTGCTGCGAGGGGTCGCGCCGGTCGAGATCGAGCGCATCACGAACGAGGACATCCGAACGGGTGCATGGCGCCGCGGCAATACCGACATGGATGCGACGCAGCTGGCTCAACGGCCCACGCCCGCGGCTGGGCCCGTCCAGGTCACGGCAGCCGCCGAGAGCGTTGCCGTGCCCGTGGCGCTGACTGCGCCGGTCGCGGCCACGCCGCGCGTGGAAACGCTGGAGGTGTCGGCGTTGCCGCCAATGGCGCCGCTCGAGGCGCCGACAGCGGCGCCAAGGGATACGTCACCGCTGCCCGCCGGATCAGCGGCTGCAAGTCCCTCCCGGGGATTCTGGGTGCAGCTTGGCGCCTTCAGTCAGCGCGATGGTGCCGTGCGCTTCCAGCAACAAGTCGCGCGCGAACTGCCCGCCCTGGCGCCCACCCTCAATGTGTTCAGCGAGCGCGGCACGCATCGCCTGCAGGCCGGCCCCTATGTCTCGCGCGACCTCGCCCGCGACACCGCCGAGCAAATCCGCAACGGACTCCAGCTAGCCCCCGTCATCGTCGAACGCCGCTGATCGGGGTGGGCCGGCGCAGCCAAGCCCGTTCGTGGAACACCGCGGAACCGGCTTTGCCGGGCCGCTGGTGTTGCCCCCGGTAGGGGTGCCCGAGCCACACGAAGTGGGCGAGGCTGGGGGCGAGCTCGCTACGCCCCTGGTACTCGGGCTTGGGCCCGAGCGAGGCGGCAAGTTCCTTGCGGTAGCGGTTGAGTTCCTGCACCGTCTTGAAGCTGCGGTTCATGAGCAGGCTGAGGTTGTGCAGGATGCGGTCGCCGACCTTGGTTTCCCAGACGCCGTCGAACTTGATCTGCTTGTCGAGCCAGTGCTCGAGCCAGTTCGGATCAGGGACGCGGCTCTGGATGGTGTCCTTGGGGAACAGCGCCTTGTTGACGTGCAGGTTGGTCGGATGCAGCGCCTGCGCGGTGCGGCGCGCGCTGGCCATGAGCACGCCGACCTTGGTGAAGGCGGCGCGTGCATCGTCGCCGAACTTCTCGAGCGCGCGCCTCATGTAGCGCAGGTACGCGCCGCCATGGCGGGCTTCGTCCTGGCTGAGCGTCGTGTAGATGTGCTTGATGACCGGCTCGGTGTGCCACTCGGCCGCGCGGCGGTACCAGTGGTTGAGGCGGATTTCGCCGCAGAAGTGCAGCATCAGCGTCTCCAGCGGCGGGGCCGGATCGAAGTCGAAGCGCACATCGTGCAGCTCCTGCTCGGTCGGCGCGTGCTGCGGGCTGAAGCGCTTCAGGTATTCCATCAACACCAGCGAGTGCTTTTGCTCCTCGAAGAACCAGATCGACATGAACGCGGAAAAATCACTGTCGTGCCGATTGTCCCGCAGGAACATCTCGGTGGCGGGCAGCGCCGCCCACTCCGTGATCGCGTTCATCTTGATGGTCTGGGCCTGCTCTTCGGAAAGAAGAGCGCCGTCGAACGACTGCCACGGAATGTCCTTGTCCATGTCCCAGCGGACGGATTCGAGTTGTCTGAAGAGTTCCGGGTACAGCATAGGGTTCTTTCTTGAGCCGCAGGATTTTAATCGGCAGGGTTTGGCGGCCCCGTGACACGCGAGCGATGATGCGGATTGCGCACCGGGGCGGCGCAGGTTTTCGCCCCTCCTCTTCGAAGGGAATTCGCGATGCGAAGCTCGATCCGGATCTGTCTGGCCCTCATTTCCGCCTGCGGGGCCGTGACCGCCGCCGCGCAGGACGCGACGCCGCCCGCCTGCCCCGCGATCCTCCAGCACACCTTCCCGCGGCTGCAGGACGAAAAACCCCAGGCCCTGTGCCAGTATGCCGGCAAGGTCGTGCTGGTGGTGAACACGGCAAGCTTCTGCGGCTTCACGCCCCAGTACAAAGGCCTGGAAGCACTCGACGCCAAGTACCGGTCGCGCGGACTGGTGGTGCTGGGCTTTCCTTCGAACGACTTCGCGCAGGAGTCGGGCTCGAACAAGGAGATCGCGGATTTCTGCGAAAGCACCTTCGGCGTCAAGTTTCCGATGTTCACCAAGAGCTCGGTGCGAGGACCCGAAGCAAACCCGCTGTTCAAGGAGTTGGCCCACGCATCAGGGACCACGCCGAAGTGGAATTTCTACAAGTACCTGATCGCACGCGACGGCAAGGTCGTGGAGTCCTATTCGAGCCTCACGTCACCGGATGACCGGGGCTTCATCCGCGACGTGGAAAAGCAGCTCGCGGCCGCCCCGAATTGACGGCATCTTTACCAAAGCGTCACAAATGTTTACCTCTGGGCGGGGAACCGGGTCGCGGGGTCGCGCTCATACGATTTCGGATGTGAACACCCGACGTTTTTCATGTTGCGAGGTCTTCCAGGCGCCTGCCGTTTGGTTGAAATCCCGAGGCGATTCTTCTCCTCCTCCCTCCCTCCCTCCTTCGTTTCGGGGCGCCTCGCAACATTTTTCACTCGCCCCCAGGCTTGCTCACTTCGTGTAGCGGCCAACCCCCGACCGGGGGCAACACCAGCAGCCCGGCAAAGCCGGTTCCGCGGTGTTTTACGAACAAAAGCCCGCGTCTGCGGGCTTTCATCTTTTAGGGCAAACCTGTGGCTGCTTCAGGGCAGGGTGTCGGCGAAGCTCGGGCGCAGCATCAGCTTGTCGTAGAGCTTGACGAGGTTGGCGTGGTCGCTGCGCCAGTCGATTTCCGGGAAGCGGTAGCTGATCCATCCGAGCGCGCACCCGACCGCGATGTCGGACAGGCTCAGGTGGATGCCGCTGCAGAAAGGCTTGTCGCCCAAGCCCTTGGCCATCGCGGCAATGCCGGCGAGAACCTTGGCCCGCTGCCGCTCGATCCAGGCCTCGGCTGCGCTCGCCCTCGCTCCGATGCGCCCAGGTGGCCTCGAGTCGCCACAGGACGCCGGCGTCCATCACGCCATCGGCCAGCGCTTCCCAGGTCTTGACCTCGGCGCGCTCGCGGCTCTGCTGCGGAATCAGCTTGCCGACCGGCGAGAGTGTGTCGAGGTATTCGACGATCACGCGCGAATCGAACATCGCTTCGCTGCCGTCCATGATGAGGCAAGGGACCTTGCCAAGCGGATTGGCGCTGGAAATCGTGGTGTCGTCAGACCAGACGTCTTCGATCACGAACTGGTAGTCGAGCCGCTTTTCGGCCATGACCACGCGCACCTTGCGCACGTAAGGACTGGCAGCGGATCCGATCAGTTTCATGCGGGCATTCCCCCCATCAGGGTCATCGTTGTAGCGCTTTGATTCTATGAGAACGGGGCCCGTGCGAATCCGCCTCGCCATGGCCTTCTTCGGGGGCGCTGCGGCCGACTGAAATTGCCGGAAAAAGGGCACGACCTAAAATTCGCGCATGAGTTTCTCCACCGTCTCCGCCCTTTCCCCGCTCGACGGCCGTTATGCGGCCAAGCTGGCGACCCTGCGTCCACTGATGAGCGAACAGGGCTACATGCACCGGCGCGTGCAGGTGGAAGTGGCCTGGTTCATCGCCCTTTCCGACTGCGGTTTCGCCGAGTTCAAGCCCCTCACGGGTGGCGCCCGCAAGTACCTGCTCGGGCTGGTTTCCAACTTCTCGGAAGCCGATGCGATCGCCATCAAGCAGATCGAAAAGACCACCAACCACGATGTGAAAGCCGTCGAGTACTGGATCAAGTCCAGGTTCGAGGCCCGCCCCGAACTGCTCGCCGCCTCCGAATTCGTGCACTTCGCCTGCACGAGCGAAGACATCAACAACACCAGCCACGCCCTGCAGATCCAGGCGGCGCGCGAGAAGGTCGTGCTGCCGGCGATCGACGGCATCATCACGACGCTGCGCGAGATGGCGATCAAGTTCGCCGACGTGTCGATGCTCTCGCGCACGCACGGGCAGACCGCCAGCCCGACCACCGTCGGCAAGGAAATCGCCAACGTTGCCGTGCGCCTCTCGAAGGCGCGCGAGCAGATCGCGGCAGTGAAATTGCTGGGCAAGATGAACGGCGCGGTCGGCAACTACAACGCGCACATGGCGGCCTGGCCCGATTTCGACTGGGAAGCCTTCAGCCGCAAGGTGGTCGAGACGCCCGCTCCCCTGGGCCTGGGCCTGACCTTCCAGCCCTACAGCATCCAGATCGAGCCGCACGACTACATGGCCGAGTTGTTCGATGCCGTTGCGCGCCTCAACACGATCCTCGTCGACTTCTCGCGCGACATCTGGGGCTACGTCAGCCTCGGCTATTTCAAGCAGCGCCTGAAGAAGGGCGAGATCGGCTCGTCGACGATGCCGCACAAGGTCAACCCGATCGACTTCGAGAACGCGGAAGGCAACCTGGGCCCGGCGAACGCGCTCCTGCGCCACCTGAGCGAGAAGCTGCCGATCAGCCGCTGGCAACGCGACCTGACTGATAGCACCGTGCTGCGCAACATCGGCGTGGCGCTCGGCTACGCAACGCTGGCCTATGCGAGCCTCGCGATCGGCCTTGGCAAGCTCGAGCTCAACGAGGAAGCCCTGGCGGCGGACCTCGACGCATCATGGGAGGTGCTCGCCGAGCCCATCCAGACCGTGATGCGCCGCTTCGGCGTGCAGGGTGCGTACGAGCAGCTCAAGGAAGTCACGCGCGGCAAGACGGTGACGGCTGAAGCGCTGCACGGGCTCATCCGCTCTCTGGAGATCCCGGAAGCCGAGAAGGAGCGCCTGCTCGCGATGACCCCCGCCAGCTACATCGGCAAGGCCGCCGAACTGGCCCGGCGGGCATGAGGGCCCCCACGCTCGGCACTTCGTGTCGTCGCTGCCCCCCGAGGGGGCTGACCCGCCTTGGGGCGGCCCGGCGGCGAATAGAGGCCCCCACGCTCGGCACTTCGTGTCGTCGCTGCCCCCCGAGGGGGCTGATCCGCCTTGGGGCGGCCCGGCGGCGAATCTGATGGCGCTCAAGTCGACCATCTTCAAGGCCAACCTCGCTGTCGCCGACATCGATCACGGCTATTACGCCGATCACGCGCTGACCTTGGCCCGGCATCCGAGCGAGACCGACGAGCGGATGATGATCCGTCTTGCCGCGCTGGCGCTCAACGCGCACAAACTGCAGGACATCTGCAACGGCGACGGCACGTTGGCTTTCGGCGCCGGGTTGTCGAATCCGGACGAGCCCGATGTCTGGCTGCGCGACTTCACCGGCCAGACCAGGCTCTGGATCGAGGTCGGGCAGCCCGAAGACAAGCCGATCGTGAAAGCCTGCGGCAAGTCCGAAGAAGTCATCGTCTACGCCTTCAACCACGCGGCCGAGATCTGGTGGCGCGGCATCGAGGGCAAGCTGACGCGGCCGCAGAACCTGTCGGTGTTCCGCATCCCGACCGCCGCATCGCAATCGCTCGCGACGCTCGCCCAGCGCTCGATGCAGTTGCAGGCCACGATCCAGGAAGGCGTGCTGATGCTCGGCGACGGCACGCACCACGTCGACATCGAGCCGGTACTGTTGCTCCCCCCAGGCTTGCTCGCTCCGCGTAGCCGCCCACCCCCGACCGGGGGCGCTGCCGGTGGCCCGGCAAAGCCGGTTCCACGGCAGCCCGCGAACGCGGCGCGCTACGCGCAGCCGGCGCGCTAAAGATGTCGCGGGGAATGGGGTGTCGGCCGGCGCAGCCAGGCCCGTTCGTGAAACACCGCGGAACCGGCTTCGCCGGGCCGCTGGTGTTGCCCCCGGAGAGGGGGTGCAGAGCCACACGAAGTGGGCGAGGCTGGGGGCGAGCTACATCATCGCGCCGCAGCGCCAGCACTGCTCGAAACCGCCTTCGACGAGTTCGCCGCATCGGCACTGCCAGCGCCGCTGGGGCCGGTGCCGCAGTTCGTCGAGCAGGCGCTCGGCGAGCTCGCGCTGCGCGTCGTCCTCGATCCAGACTTCCGGCAGGCATTGGTCGGGCGGCAGCTGGCCCGCCGCAGCGCCCAGATATTCGCGCTGCACTGAAGCCTCGACGCCGCCTTCGCGCAGCGCATGCACCCACAGCGTCGCGATGGCAAGGTTGGGCGCTTGCGCGATGCGGCGCATGGGGGTCAGCCTCCGCTTGCGGAGCCTTCGGGGGCCGGCTCGACGGCCTCGCCTTCGGGCCGGACGTGTTCGGCTTCACGGGCGCGCTCCGCATACCGGTTGAAGCGCCGGGCCGAGTCCTGCATCGTGATGCGGCGCCACGTCGAGCGCTTCTCCGCCGGCGTCATCGCGGGCCAATGCTGGACTTCGTCGAAGGTCCGTCCGCAGCCCTTGCATTCATCGTCGCCCTGGCTGGTGGAGCAGATCGCGATGCAGGGCGTGTCCGGCGTGGTCTGGTACCAGGTGAGCCAGGCGTCCCAAGCCTTGGCCGGAAAGCCGACTTCGTCGACCTCGTCTTCATGGTGGAAGACCATCAGCGCATAGACCTCCGCGAGCGCCCGCAACTCGGGTGCCAGGGTGATGCCGTCCGGCGAAGGCTTCCGGTCGCGCCAGTAGTTGATGGCGGCCTCGATGTCGGTGATGTGAATGGCGGCCATAGGTCGAAAAATGCAAGGCGGCGATCATAGTCCGGCAATTTCCCGCGACCTGCAACGGATTTGATCGCTATCGAATAAATAGCATCAAACCTTTGCACGGCAACGCTTTCCGGCGCCTTTCCCTTGAATCTCCCGGCAAGTCGGGTTGCCACGATGCGGCCTGGATGCTCTAATTCCGCCCACGAAGGGGAGTAGCTCCCACCCGCTTCATCGAGCAGCGGGTTTCGCCAGGTCGTCAATACGAAGCACAACACTTCCGGCCTGTCGGGCAGCCCCACGCTGTCGAGCAAGACCTTCGATCTGAACCTGTGCAGGTTTGATCGAAGCGATTGCATGTTCCACGAGGACCATGGTCCTCATCCGAGCGCTTCATCCGACCTGCATGGAAGGAATCGAAACGAACAGAGGACTTTATGGAACAGTTTCTGACCCCCGAGTTTTGGGTCGCAGTCGGCCAGATCATCATGATCGACATCCTGCTCGGTGGCGACAACGCCGTCGTGATTGCGCTGGCCTGTCGCAAGCTACCGCCGGCGCAGCGCACGAAGGGCATTCTCTGGGGCACCGCGGGCGCGATTGTGCTGCGCGTCGTCCTGATCTTCTTCGCACTCACCCTGCTGGCGATCCCGTTCCTGAAGCTCGCGGGCGCGCTGCTGCTCGTGTGGATCGGCGTCAAGCTCCTCGTGCCTGAACATGACGATGCCCACGGCGACATCGCCGCGAGCGACAAGCTCTGGGCAGCGGTCAAGACGGTGATCGTGGCCGACCTCGTGATGAGCGTGGACAACGTGATCGCGATCGCCGGCGCTGCGCAAGGCGCCGGCGAGGGGCACCAGATGGCGCTGGTGATCTTCGGCCTGCTCGTGAGCATCCCGATCATCGTCTGGGGCAGCCAGCTGGTCATCAAGCTGATGGACCGCTTCCCGTTCATCATCACGCTCGGCGGCATGCTGCTGGGCTGGATCGCCGGCACGATGGCCGTGTCGGACCCCGCCATCGCCAGCCCCGCCGACTGGACCTGGGTGCCGAAGCTGCCGCAAGGCGACGTGGTCCGCTATGCCGCCGGTGTCATCGGCGCGCTGCTGGTGCTCGCGATCGGCAAGTGGCTGGCCGCCCGCCAGGCCAAGCCGGGCGAGACCCTCACCGCCTGATCCGCTCTCTGAATCCAATGTCGCTGCCAATCCAACCAACGAAAGAAGGAGCACTCATGGAAAAGATCATTCTTTACGTCGACGACCCCGGCCATGCGCGCGAGTTTCTCGAGCGGATGGCCGCCTCGGAGGCCGATGTCGGCGTTTGCCACTGGGTGCTCGTGGCCTGCGCGCCACGCATGACGCACCGCATCAGCAAGTGGGTCAGCCACAGCGCGCGCGAGAACTGGCGCGGCAAGTGGTTCGCGAAGGTCCAGGAGCAGCTCCTGCCCTTGCTGCAGCAGCAGGGCAGCCAGGTCACGCCGATCCTGGCCAAGGGACCGCTGACGGAGCTGACCAAGCGACTGAAGCTCGAGCACGGTACAGCCCGCGTGGTCGATGCGCGCCGCCCGAAGGTGGGCGTCGACCTCGAGCCGGTGGCGCCGGACCCGGCCCCACCCGGGCAGTCGAGCTGGGCGCTGCCGGGCGCGCTGCTCGGCATGGGCGCGCTGCTGATGCTGGCCGGCGAGATGTCCGATTGAAGGTACGCTGTCCGAATGCGTCTTCTCATCAAATGGCTTCTGAGCGCGCTGGCGCTCCTGGCCGTCGCCTATGTCTACAGCGGCGTCCAGGTCACGACCTACACCTCGGCGCTTCTCGCCGCCGCGGTGATCGGCTTTCTGAACATGTTCGTGCGCCCGGTGCTGGTAGTGCTGACCCTCCCGGTCACCATCGTCACGCTGGGGCTGTTCCTGTTCGTGATCAACGCGCTGCTCTTCTGGGCGGCTTCGGGCTTGCTGCCGGGCTTGCACGTCGACGGCTTCGTCGCCGCGCTGATCGGATCGCTGCTCTATTCGATCCTGGGCTTGATCATCGAATCGGCGCTGGGGGGCCTGTTCACCGAACGCTGACCGCCGCTACCTGTTCTCGCGCATCTCCGCGGCCTGCTCCTTCACAAGCGCCTCCACCGCGCGCGCGCGTGTATCGATGATCGAGGCTTCGAAGTTGTCCACGGTGGCGCCCGGCGTTTTTGCGTTGGCGCGAATCAGATCCTGCGCCGCCTTCAGGCGGTCTCTCGCCGCCGGGTAGTCCAGGGTCGCGACGTTGGCTTCGGCGTCGGCGCGGATCGCGCGGACGGTGTCGTTCTGTGCGCCGTACAGGCTGGACAGCGTCCGCCAAGCGGTCGCATCCCGAGGATGCGTCGCGACCCAGTCGCGCAGAGGCTGGATCATCGGCGCCGGATTGCGCGTCGCCGCGGCGGCCTGCGCGGCGAGCAGCATTTCAGGCCGATCCTTGGCCTTGGGATTGAGCAGCGCCGCCGCGGCGGGCGCAGCGCCTGCCGCCAGCTCGATCTCCGCCGAGAGCAATCGCGCCAACCGTGCGGCCGAAGGATCGGCCGAGGTGCGCGTCTGAAGCTGCTGCAGCAGGGCGCGGGCCGCCTTGAAATCACGCAGCTCGCTCGCTGACAGCGCCGCGGCATAGAGGGTGCCGGCCTGTTGCGCGGGCGAACTCCGGGCGAACTCGCCGGCGGAGGGCGCATCGACCCACTGGCGCAGCACATCGACGCCGGGACGGGTCAGGACGCGCGCACGGGCAGCGATCATCGCGTGGTCCATGAGCAGCGGCACGGGCGTCTTCGCTCCGGGCTGCATTTGGAAGCGCGCCTGCATGTCCGCGATCCGCTCGCCGGTCAGCGGGTGGCTGCGCAGGTAGGGATACGAGCCGTTGTCGTTGAGACGCGATGCGTACTGGAGCTTCTCGAACATCGAAGCCGCACCCTGCGGCGCATAGCCCGCCTGCGTCATGACGCCGAAGCCGATCCGGTCGGCCTCGCGCTCCATGTCGCGCGAGAAGCTCAGCTGGTTCTGCATGAATGCCGCCTGGCTTCCCATCATCACCGCCTGGCCCGCATCGGCATTGCGGCTCTTGCTCGCCGCGATCACGCCGAGGATCATGCCCGCGAGCATCAGCGGCAGCTGCTTGTTCTGCGAAGTCATCATGCGCGCGATATGCCGCTGCGTGACGTGCGACATTTCGTGTCCGAGCACCGTGGCGAGCTCGTCACGGCTGCCGACCACCGCGATCAGCCCCAGGTTGACGCCCAGATAACCGCCGGGCAGCGCAAAGGCGTTGATGTTGCGATCGCGGCCGAGAAGGATGGTCCAGGCGAAGCGCTCGTCCAGTTCGGGCGTGAGCTCGCCGCGCGTCCGTGCCGCGGCCAGCAGCTTCTGCCAGATGTCGTTCACGTACTCGAGCAGCACGGGATCGTCGATGTAGTCCGTATCGCGGTAGAGCTCGCGGGCGATCTGGTCGCCGAGATGCCGCTCGGCCGCGGCGGTCATTTCGCCGTCGCCCATGCTGGGCAACTGGGCGGCGGCCGGGACCGGGAAGGCCAGCTGCGCAGCGATCACGAGGGCGGCGCACAAGGCACGCAGCGGGCGGCGGCGGGCAGCAGACGGCGGCATGGTGGGGGAATCAGAGGATGAAGTCATCAAAGCGCGGCGTTCGTCGTCATCGTCTCGGCCTCGTATGATGCGCCAGTCAGCGGAACGTTCACAAATGAGCTCTCTCACCCATTTCGATGCCCAGGGCCGGGCCCACATGGTCGACGTGGCTGCCAAGCCGGCCACCCACCGCGTGGCGGTGGCCTCCGGCCGCATCGAGATGCAGGCCTCGACGCTGGCGCTGATCGAATCCGGCACGGCGAAGAAAGGCGACGTACTCGGCGTCGCCCGGATCGCGGGTATCCAGGCGGCCAAGAAGACCAGCGACCTGATTCCGCTATGCCACCCGCTGGCGCTGACGCGTGTCGCGCTCGATTTCACGCTCACGGACAGCCCGGTGCCACAGGTCAGTTGCACCGCGACGGTCGAAACGGTCGGGCCAACCGGGGTCGAGATGGAGGCGCTGACCGCGGTCCAGGTGGCGCTCTTGACCGTCTACGACATGTGCAAGGCGGTCGACCGGGGGATGACGATCACCGACGTTCGCGTGCTGGAGAAGCACGGCGGGAAGTCGGGGAGCTACGTGGCGGGCTGAAGCGCGCTGCCACCTTCAACGCAAGAGCTCGCTCACCGGGGTAAAGCCGTCCCGGCGAGGCAGAAGTACCGCATTTCGTTGCCGCACCCGGAATCGGCAAACCAATTCGTTGGGCTTGCTGGTCACATTTCGCCTCGCATTCAGACAATTCGCGCAAGCGTGCGGAATTTGACCTATGGCCGCCCAGAAAAGACAGACGGTGGTTCGCCGCTGATCAGCGGCTCTAGTGCTCCAAGAAGAGGGCAACACAATCAGAAACATCTGATTTTGCAGGTCGCCCTGCGAGCCGAAAGCCCCGCACAGTGAAAAAACAGCTCTGTTCACGCTCCTTCGCCGGAGGCCTTGTCGCCCGCGGCTTCACGTTGATCGAAGTGATGATCACGGTCGCCATCGTCGCGATCCTGGCGGCAGTGGCGATTCCTTCGTACAGGGACTACATCCGCCGGGGCCAGATTCCGGAGGCCTTCAATGCACTGTCCGACTACCGGACCAAGATGGAGCAGTACTACCAGGACAACCGGAACTACGGATCGGCCGCGGCTTGCGCCAACAACCCCACGGCCAACAACTGGAACACGTTCCCGACTTCACTCAAGTACTTCACGTACACCTGCGCGACAAACACCACCGCAGGCGACGCCACGCAACAGAGCTACACGATCACTGCAACCGGCAGTGGCGGCCAGGCCACCGGCCATGTGTACACGATCGACCAGAACGGCAACCGGACGACCACCCAGTTCAAAGGCGCCGCGGTGACCGCGGCGTGCTGGCTGACCTCGAGCACCTCGTGCTGAGTCAACGAAGCGGGTCACCCACCATGCGTCAACGCGGCTTCACCCTCGTCGAACTCGTTGTCGCGATCGCCGTGCTGGGGCTGATCATGTTCGCCGTCTTGCCGAGCGTCGGCACCTGGCTCGACAACACCCGAGTCCGGAACGTTGCGGCATCCCTGCAGAACGGCCTCCAGCTGGCCCGCGGCGAGGCCGTGCGGCGCAACCAGAGCGTGTCGTTCTGGCTGGTGAGCCTCAATGATCCATCGACGCTGAGCAACGACTGCGCCTTGTCGAACACCAGCGCTTCCTGGGTGGTGAGTGTCAATTCGCCCGTTGGGCATTGCGCCGACCAGCCGTCGACCGTCTCCTCGCCGATGATCGTGACGGGTCGCGCTGTCGGTGACGCGGGTGGCCGGGTCTCCGTCAAGGCCGTGCAGACCGACGGCACGACCGCCGGCACCGCGGTCACCTTCAACGGGTTCGGCCGCATCGACGCAACCACCAACACACCGATCGCGAAGATCGACGTGACCGGGACAGGCGCGACCACCAACTACCGGGCGCTGCGCATTGCCATCACTGCGGCGGGCCAGGTCCAGATGTGCGACCCCGACCCGAGTGTTGCGGCCGGCGATCCGCGCAAGTGCCCGTGAGGCGAGGACACCATGCAGGCAATCAATGTTGAGTGCCCTGGGAAGCGATTGGCGCTCGCAGGATCCAGGAAGGTCCGTGGCGTGGCGATGATCGAGGTCCTCGTGGCGCTGCTCCTCTTCATGCTCGGTGTGCTCGGAATGGTCGGACTCCAGAGTTCGATGACGCGCGCGCAGACCGAGTCCAAGGTCCGCTCGGACGCGGCCTATCTCGCGAGCGAACTGATCGGTCGCATGTGGTCCGACCTGACCAACTACACCACGTACAACGGCAGTGGCTGCGCCACGCAGACCCGCTGCAAGGAATGGCAGACCAAGGTGGCGAACAGCCTGCCGGGCGGCCTCGGCGCCGTGACCGTCGATGCGACCACGGGCAACGTGTCGGTCACCGTCAGCTGGACGATGCCGAGCGGCGACACGCACCAGTACGTCACACAGACCACCGTGGCGAAGGCGGGGAGCTGAGATGCGCAACCCCAGAACTCGCGCTTCCTCGCTGTCGGCTCTCCGGGGCTTCACCCTCGTCGAGCTGATGGTCGGCCTGGTGCTCGGGCTGCTGACCGTGCTGTTGATCACGCAGGTGATGGCGCTGGCCGAGGGCAAGAAGCGCACGGTCGCCTCGGGCAGCGATGCGCAGGTGAACGGCGCCCTTTCGCTCTTCACGATCCAGCGCGACATCGAGATGGCGGGTTACGGGGCGACCTCGAGCCCGGATGCGCTGGGCTGCACGGTGAAGTACCAGTACGACACCACCGGCGCTGCCTCGACGCTCACGCTGGCACCCGTCGTCATCGACGACGGCGCTAACGGTGCGCCGGACACGATCACGATTCTGCTAGGCCGCACCACGAGCTTTTCGGTGCCGCTTCTTCTGACCGGCGTCCATCTGCAGACCGACAATCACTTCACGGTCAGCTCCTCGCTGGGCGCGACGGCCGGCAACATGATGATCGCGGTGCCGAAGACGCAGGATGCGAACAACTGGTGCACGCTGTTCAACGTCACCAGCGACACGTCCTCATCCGCGACCACGCTGAGCAGCACGAACATTCCGCACGTGTACGGCACCGGCGGCAAGTGGAACCAGAACAGCCTCTTCCCGACGTCCGGCTACATCAACGGCAGCTACCTGGTGAACATGGGCTCGATGGTCTACAGGAAGTATTCCGTCGACAGCTCCAACAATCTCCAGGTGTCCGAGCTCTCGTCCACCACCGGCTCCATGTCGACGGCGCAGGAGTTGTATCCGCAGATCGTCAACCTGCAGGCCCTCTACGGCAAGGACACCGACGGCGACGGCGTGGTCGATACCTACGACAACACCACGCCGACCACCAACGCAGGCTGGCTCCAGGTGCTCGCGATCCGGGTGGCCGTCGTGGCCCGAAGCAACCAGTACGAGAAGGACATCGTGACGACCAGCGCGCCCCTGTGGGACGTCGGCACGACCGCCACGATCAACGCCGCCACCACCTGCGGCGCGAGCAACTGCATCTCGCTCAATGTGAACCAACTCGCCGACTGGCAGCACTACCGCTACAAGGTCTACGACACCATCGTGCCGCTGCGCAATGTGCTCTGGAACAACTGAGTGACCGCCATGCGCCTGCCATCATCCCCCTCCTCGACGCGCGACGGCTCCGACGCTCGCCGGCACAGCGCGATCAGCAAGGTGTCGCGCTGATGTTCGCGCTGATCACGCTCGTGGTCCTGCTGATCGGCACGCTGGCCCTCGTGCGCTCCGTCGACACCAGCACGCTGCTCATGGGCAACATCGGCTTCAAGCGGGACGCCACCGTCACGGCGGACCAGGCCTCACAGATCGCCATCAACTGGCTTACGGTCAACAACTCCACCCTCAATTCCGACATTCCGGCGAGCGGCTACTACGCCAGCAACCAGGAACTTGCGTCCGACGGCGTCACGGTCAAGCCTCCGGTGGACGTCACGGGTCAGCAACTGGCCGGCACGGCCAATCGCCAATTGGTGGACTGGGACGGCGATGGCTGCAAGTCCGCAATCAGCGGCAGCTACAACGGGTGCAGCGTGCTGTCCGCGAGTGCCGGCCAGATCAACGGCAACAACGCCCGCTTTGTCGTATTCCGCCTTTGCAGCAAGGCGGGCGACTACACGCTCGACACGACCATCAACTGCGTGCAGCCCATTGCGACCAGCGGGAACACAGCTGCCAAGAAGGGCGAGCTGAACTACGCCGACTCGGCGCGCTTCACCAGCAGCACCGGCCCGTTCTACCGCGTGGTCGTGAGGGTGCTCGGCGCGCGCAACACCGCGAGCTACACCGAGACCATCGTGCATTTCTGATTTCTGACGAGGGAGCGCCGTTCGGCGCCAGCAGAGGAACCTTGACCATGAAGAACAAACCGACTGCCGCTGACATCCACGCGCCGGGCAAGCCCGCATTCCGCCTCACCGCCGTGCTGTGCGCGCTGCTGGCCGCCTCGTTCGCGCCCATGGCTGGCGCCGGCGTGACCGACCTGTCGAACCAGCCCCTGGCCACGCTGCCCACCGTCAAGGCCAAGCCCAACCTGCTGTTCGTGATGGACACCTCGGGGTCGATGAGCTGGAGTTATATGCCCGATGACCTGGGCTACTACTCGAACGCAGTATGGGATTACGTGCCTCACGACACGTGGTACGG
Organism: Variovorax ureilyticus; assembly: GCF_050632185.1. Classification (GTDB taxonomy): domain Bacteria; phylum Pseudomonadota; class Gammaproteobacteria; order Burkholderiales; family Burkholderiaceae_C; genus Variovorax; species Variovorax ureilyticus_A. The sequence goes on along the minus strand of NZ_CP192579.1, from coordinate 4,598,016 downwards.
CTACTGGTCGCCCCAGTGCAACGGCGTGGCCTACGACCCGACCTCGGTCTACAACCCCCCTCAAGTCGGACGGCACGCCCTATCCCAATGCAAGCTTCGCCGCCGCCTGGACCGACGGCTACACAGGTGGCAACAGTACAACCAACCTGGGCAATAGCTACTACTACAGCTACAGCGGCAGTCAGCCGAAGATGGGGTGGGCTTACACCAGCAGCGGGGTCGTCAGCAACAACTTCTACAAGGAGTGCAGCAGCGCCATCGGCAGTGCACCCGGCAGCGGCGTGTTCTCGAAGGTCACGATGACCAGCAGCTCAGCCGACGCGCAGAACTACGCGAACTGGTATTCGTATTACCGCAAGCGCTATCTGCTGATGCGAACCGCCATGGGCCGCGCGATCAACGCCCTGGACTCGAACTATCGCGTCGGCTTCAGCACCATCTACGATTCGGCCGCCCAGGATGGCAAAAACAACTTCGTGGACGTCTCGGACTTCGACGCGACCCAGAAGGTCAAGTTCTACAACAGCCTGTATGGCGTCGCGCCGAGCGGAAACACGCCCCTGCCCACCGCGCTGTCCACGGCCGGTCGCTACTTCGCCCACATGATCTCGGGCCAATCCAGCGACCCGGTGCAATACGCCTGCCAGCGCAACTACACGCTGATGTCCACCGACGGCTACTGGAACGTCAACAACAGCGTGCGGCTCGACGGCAAGACCGCGATCGGCCAGCAGGACGGCACGGAGCTTCGTCCCATGAAAGACGACGCCGTTTCCATCGTGACGAAGGTCACCACCTACACGGCTCCGGCGACACAGAGCGTCACCGTCAACCTTTCGAGTGCACAGACCTTTACCCGAACTGCGACCACGATTTCGTCGACGAACACCGGCACCACCAAGAAGCCGAAATACAACGTCACGACGCAAACGCAGGTCTATACGGAGAGGACGCAATCCCGGACTGACGTCACGCCGCAATCGAGTACGGCGTCCTACACTGTCACTGTGGTGACGACAGACGGTGTAGACGGCAGCCCCGTCACTAGCCCCGTCACCTATTCCTCCTGGATCAACGCCGCCACGACATCTACCGTCGTGCAGGGCCCCGACGGGGGCGCCCCACCGACAGGCAGCAGCAGCAAGTGGGTGAACAGCGGCAGCGCCGTCGTGACGACACAGACCACGGCCGGCAACAATCAAACGACGTATTCGAGCGCCGTGGGGGTTGGGGGCCCTGGGTCACGGGAACCACCAACACCTCGTCTCCTGTCGTGGGTAGCTACGACAATGGAACGATCGTCTCAACGGCATCGACTTCGGGCGGCTCGCCGAACACGCTGGCCGATGTCGCCGAGTACTACTACAACACGCCCCTTCGCACCAGCGTGCTCGGCAACTGCACGTCGAGCAGTTCAGGCAGCAGCCAGGACCTCTGCGCCAACATCGTGCGCCCCCTCGGCTCCGACAGTGCCACGTGGCAGCACATGAACACCTTCACCATCGGCCTTGGCGCCAGCGGCACCCTGCCCTACGACAAGAACTATCTGACACAAACATCGGGCGCCTTCGCGGACCTCAAAAGCGGCGCCATCAACTGGCCCACGCCCAACCCCAGTGGGGATGCCACGAACATCGACGATCTGTGGCATGCCGCGGTCAACGGGCGCGGGCAGTACTACTCGGCACTCAACGCGACTCTCCTCAGCGAGGCCATCAACGGCGTGGTCACGACCGTCCAGAAAACCAATGGCTCGGCGGCGGCGGCATCGACCAGCTCCCTGCAACTCGTGGCGGGAACCAACAACCAGGTCTACCAGGCCAGCTACACCACGGGGTCGTGGACCGGAGACCTGCTGGCCTTCGCGCTCAACGGTGCGGACGCCTCGGTGGCCTCCACGCCGACCTGGTCGGCACAGGCCCTGCTCGACACCGCATCGGTCGGCTCCCGCAAGATCTACTTCAACAGCTCGGGAACGCTGCAGACGTTCTCGTACAGCAACCTGAGCACCGCGCAGAAAGCGTACTTCGACAACCTCTGCTCCCAGTCCGTCGTGGCTTCCCAATGCGCGGGGCTGTCGGCCAGCGACAAGACACTGGCCAACACCGGCTCCAACCTCGTCAGCTACCTGAGCGGCGTCCGGACCTACGAATCGGCGAACGGCTCGGTCGCCGCGCTCTACCGCCAGCGCGAGCACGTGCTCGGCGACATCATCAACGGCGCGCCGGTCTACGTCGGCAAGCCGCCGTTCAGCTACGCCGACGCCGGCTACGCGACCTTCCTGTCGAACCAGTCTTCGCGCAAACCCGTCGTGTATGTGGCCGCGAACGACGGCATGCTGCACGCGTTCTCCGCCGACACCGGCGACGGCGGCAAGGAACTCTGGGCCTTCATCCCGAGTGCCGTGATGCCGAATCTCTACAAGCTGGCGGATGCGAGCTATGCATCGAAGCACCAGTACTTCGTCGATGGCGCGCCGGTGATGGCAGACATCCAGGTCGGGGGCACCTGGAAGACGATCCTGGTCGGCGGCCTCAACGAAGGCGGCCAGGGCTACTACGCGCTCGACATCACGGATCCCGCCAACCCCGCGGTGTTGTGGGAGTTCACGGACACCAATCTGGGCCTCACCTACGGCAATCCGGTCGTGACCAAGCGTGCCGACGGCACCTGGGTGGTGGCCTTCGGCTCCGGCTACAACAACACGAGCGGCGACGGCATGGGGCACCTGTACGTGCTGAACGCCAACACCGGCGCCAAGCTGCTCGACATTTCCACCGGCGCCGGCAGCAGCGCCAGCCCGAGCGGCACGGCAAAGATCAATGTCTGGGTCGACGATCCGTCCAACAACACCGCCAAGCGCTTCTATGGCGGCGATCTGCTGGGCAACCTGTGGCGTTTCGACACCGACAACCTCGTGCAGCCCAACAGGGCGGCGTTGCAGCTCGCGAAGTTCCAGATCAATTCGACCACGCCGCAACCCATCACGACCAAGCCCGAGACGGTGCAGGTCAAGGGCGAGCCGGTGATCGTGGTGGCGACGGGTCGCTACCTCGGGGTGTCCGACATCACCGACAAGACGCAGGAAAGCATCTATGCCGTCAAGGACCCGCTGACCTCGACCGGATGGGGCGATGTGCGGGCCAGCAACAGCTTCGTCCAGCAGACCTTCACCGTGAGCGGAACGACCGTCTCGGTGACCACCAAGACGGTGGACTGGACGGCCAAGGGCGGCTGGTGGGTCGACTTCCCGAATTCAGGCGAACGCGTGGCCACGAACCTCGGCCTGCAGTTCAACACCCTGGCGATCGTCACCGCGATTCCCAATGGCGATGCCTGCGCATCCGGCGGCTCCAGCTGGCGCTACTACCTCAACGTGGCCAATGGCGGTCCGGTGACCAACAATCCTGCCGGCATGCTCTGGAGCAGCAACTCCCTGGTGGTCGGCATGAGCTGGGTCAAGGACAGCAACGGCAATGTGCGGATCCTCTACCAGAACAGCAACGGCGGGCTCACGCCTGAAATCCCGCCGACCGTGCCGTCGGCCGGCTCAGGAAGCGCGCACAGGACGTCCTGGCGCGAACTCGCGAACTAGCGGGTTGCAGCGATGGCGGCCGGGGTTGTACGCGGGGGTACGCTTTGCGGCGACTCTGTGCGGGCGCGATCCGGACTCCTGCGAAACCCGCTCTTCGTTTGCGCCGTGCTGTCGGTGGCGCTTCACGCCATGCTGCTCACCCTGCGGACGGGACCGGAGACGAGGCCTCATCGCGGCACTCAGGTCGCCCAAGGGCCGGGCAGCGTGCAGGTTCGGCTCGTGCAACCCGATCACGCGCCCATGACGACCGCCACGGTTGCCGGTACCCCGGGGCCACAAGACCGCGAATCGGCGCCCGACGCGACGCGCTCGACCGGGAAACAGGCCCTGTCCGGATCGGCTTCGCATTCGGCGCCAAAGACCCCCGGCGAGATCGGCACGGGTTCGACCGACGCGGCCGCAAAATCACCGGCCATTCCGCAAACCCCGACATCGGGCGACGACGACTACGTCCCGCGCCCACTCCTGTCGGTACCTCCGGTCGCGCTTGCGCCGGTCATCATCGGCGAACCTGCCGGCGAAGCATCGACAGGACGCCTCACCGGGGTTCTTTCACTCTTCATCGACGACCAGGGCCAAGTGCGGCGAGTCGTCGCCGAGCCACCCTATCTGCCTCCGGCATTCGAGCAGGCGGCGCGAGATGCATTCATGGCCACGCGGTTCTCGCCGGGCCAGATGGACGGACAAACGGTGAAGGCGCGAGTGCGGGTTGAGGTGGTGTTTGACGACACGCCGCTGGCGGGGCCGTGAGGCCATTGCGCATCGGATGCTGGCTATACTGCCCTGTCACATCTTGAAGATGTGATCGGGATTGGTCTCCCGAATGCATCCCTGCGACGAAAGCCGCAGTCTCTCCCGCAGAGCATCTGCGGCTTTTTCGCTCGTGCCTCCATTTTTTGGCGGCTCGAACGGGGAGCCGCAAGGCTCGCCGGTTCTCGCAAGGGGTGCCCGGTAGACCAACCTGTTCGAGTCGCCGCCTCCGATTGGTCTCGGCAGCGGCGGTTTTTGCAAACCGCACCCTTTGGAGGCCTTTGATGGCTAAATCCTCTCGCTCGCCCGCGCAATCGCTGCGCAAGGTGGCGTCATCCGCCCTGCAGATCACCGACGAGTTCTGCCACCTCAAGGAAGTGCATCGCGCCTACGCGTGCCTCGAAGGCCTGCTCTCGCCGGTCCACCGGGCGATGCACTACGAGGAGTTCAGCTTCGAGCCCGGCGATCTGCGTGCGCTGGTGACCGTGATCAATTTGGAACTGCAGCGGCGCACCGAGCCGGTCGATGAGGCGATCCGTTCGTTGGAAAAGGCGCTCAGGGCCAAGGCTAAGTGAGACGCAGCTTACGGGCCGCCAACGCAAATACGGCCTCTGCCGACTTCTCGCTGCAACTCAAACCGCCCTTCGCCTCGTTCGCTGTGATCAACTCTCGGGAGGACTTTCACCTCCAAGAGTGCGCCCATGCTGGGCGCACAAAAGAAGGCCGCCCGAGGGCGGCCTTCTTTTGAGAGAGGGGTGTGATTATCGGCAGGCAGCAGGAGCGAACTTCTCAAGCACTGTACCCGCAGTCGCGGTAATACCTGCGGCCTTTGCGCTGGCGGTGCCAACGGACGTGCAGGCCCAATCGATAGCGCCGGTGTCTCCGGCCTTGAGAGCCGCGGCGAGGGACTCGCCCGTAGCATCCTTGCGAACCCAAGGGGTCAAGAGGATCGTGTTGGCGGCAGCGCCCAGGCCAACGGCCGAGGCATTATAGGTAACCGTGATCACGCCAGTCGTGCCGTCCATCTGAATGGAGGTGACGTACTTGGAGTTGGCACCCGTGTTGTTCGCTTGGGCATTCCAAGTGGCGGCAACGTTGGTGAGATCGGTAGTGGTGGTTGTTCCCTCCGTGGCGAGAGCCGTTTTCGCAGGCTCGACCAGGTTCAGGCCTTCGGTGATTCGCGAGCGCACGACGTAGTCCTGATATGCCGGCAGCGCCACAGCAGCCAAGATACCAATGATCGCCACAACGATCATCAATTCGATAAGGGTGAAGCCGGCTTGTGCGCGGCGAGCGAGGGAACGACGGTTCATTTCACTACTCCAGGTTGGTTTCAAGGGGCCCGAGGAGAGCCCCCGGTGCGCTGGAGTAACCGCAGCATCCATGCCATGCCCATCACCGTCGTCTGAAGCCCCGAAAAGCGGGAACTTGTTCACGTTCTCGTTACAACGTGTGACAAACCTTGTTGCATCGGCCAAACACGGTCTGACATTTTTGTCACCCCGCTGCCAAAGCTCGTCAAAGTTCGAGCATGCCAGCGGCCTGCAGCCACCGGATGTCCCACCCCGTCTTGCCGTCCGGACACGATCCTTTGGCCAGTGCCTCGATCTGGCTCATGATCTCGGCGGTTTCCGCGGGCTTGGTGTGGGTGATGTAGATCGGGAAGTCCTTGCCCGGCGCGATCTGCGCCAGTTCGTCGGCCAGGGCGCACGGCGACAGATGCAGGCTGCGCTGCGCCAGCGCCTTCTCCCGGTTGCTGAACGCGGTCTCGATCACGAGCATGCCGACGTCGAGCTGGTTCACGCGGTCCCAGAAGGGCGCGTTGCGCTCCGTATCGCCGCTGAAGACCCAGTGGGCTCCCCCTTCGCGGAGCGCACCGCGAAACCGCAGGCCGGCACGGTATGAACCGCCGGCAGGACTTCGACGTTCTTGAGCGCGCCGGTGCCAAGCTGCAATTGCTGCCCGATCACCAGGTCATGAAAGCTCACGAACGGCGCCTCGCGGCTCGGAATGCTCCCGAAATCGGGCCAGATGACGTTGTTGAAGACATGGGCCCGCAAGGCCTCGATGGTGGCGCGCAGCGCATGCACGCGCAGCGGCCGCGTGCGGCGGCTGACGATGGCGTCGAGCATCAGCGGCAGCGCCGCCACGTGGTCGAGATGCGAATGCGTGAGCAGCACATCGTCGATGCCGGCCATCTCGTCGAGGGTCAGGTCGCCGACGCCGGTTCCAGCGTCGACCAGCAGGTCGCTGTCGACCAGGAAGGAAGTCGTGCGGCAGTCCTTGGCGATGGCGCCGGAGCACCCCAATACACGAACCTGCATGAGCTGGACCTTGATCTTTCAGCCCGTCGGCTGCCTATTTGGATTCGAATCGGGTCGCACCGTCCCAATCTGGGTCTTTTGGCTGCAACGCCGATGAGGCTAATCGCTGTTCATAGAGCCGGTAAAGGACTTTTTGGCATTCATGGCGAGCAGGGGCGCAAGCATAGCTTGGCCGTGCCGCCAATCCTGCGCGCGGTAGGCCGAAAGCACCTGATTCCAGCGATCGAGCGCGTCGTGGTCGACAGCGCCCGCCTCGCCCGCCATGCCGACGGGCGTGAAGATCCGCACCGCCTCCAGCTTGCCCTGGACGCGGACGCAATCGAGCTCCTGCCATACGATCGATGGCGCAAGGGCCCGCGTCGCTTCGGTGGCGACAATTTCGACGCCGTAGTGCACGCCGAGTCCCTCGATCCGCGACGCGAGATTGACCGCGTCGCCGACCACCGTGTAGCTGCGGCGAATGGCGGAGCCCATGTCGCCGACGCTCATGACGCCCGAATTGAGCCCGATGCCGACGTTGATCTGCGGCCGGCCCGTTCGGCGGTGGATTTCATTCAGCTCCCGCACCGCCGCGACCATGTCGACGGCCGCCCGGACGGCCAGCTCGGCATGGTTCGGGGTATCCACAGGCGCCCCCCAGAACGCCATGACGCAATCGCCGATGTACTTGTCGACCGTTCCCCGATGCGCACTGATGACCTCGGTCAGGCGGCTGAAGATCACGTTCAGGAAGTCCTGCAGATCGACCGGCGCCATGTTTTCCGCCATCCGCGTGAATCCGCGCATGTCGCAGAACATCACGGTGAGTTCCCTGCTCTGGGCGCGCATGCTGTAGCGCGTGGGGTCCGCCTGCATTTCGGCGACCAGTTCGCGGGGCACGTAGGTGCCGAACAGGTTGGCCAGCCGCCGGCTCGCACGGGCCTCGACCAGGTAGCCCCAGCTCATGTTGAGGACGAAGGCCGCCGCGATCATGGCCAGCGTGGCGCCCAGGGGCAGCACGAGGTTCGCGCGCACGAAGAGCAAGGCATTGATCCCGACCACCGCCGCGACGGTGAGCATCGCAATCACCACCGCGCGCTGCGCCGTGCCGAGAGAAAGTCCGAACGCCAGGACGAGCCCCGCAAGGATCAGCACGATCGACTCGTAGCCCACCGTGTAGTCGGGGACGCCGTACAGCCGGCCATCGAGCAGGCCGGAAATGATGTTGGCATGCACTTCGACCCCGGGAAAGGCGGCGCCGGCCGGCGTGGAGCGAAGATCCTCCAGTCCCGGTGCGCTGGACCCGACCAGCACGATCTTGCCTTTCAGTTCGCCGGGCGCGAGCGCCCCGCGGATCACGTCGACCGCGGGGATGTGCCGGAAGGAACCGCCCGCGGCGCCGCCCGGGCCGCGATACGGGACGAGGATGCTGGCCGAGCCGTCCAGCGGAACCCGCACCTGCCCCGCGTCATTGGCGAGCGCGAGCGACTGCATCGGCGGAGCGCTGCCTGACGCGCCGCCCGGCGCAAAGACCGGCACCAGCGCGCGCGAGTCCGTGGCCATGCGGAAGACAGCCAGCGCCAGGGATTCGTAGTAGCCGGGCTGAGCGACCTGCCCTGTGTAGCGCGCGATCAGCGGCACCGAACGGACGACCCCGTCCTGGTCGGCATCGAGCAGCACGTTGAGGAAGCCGGCCGCCGGAGCGCCCTGGGCCAGCTGCGGGATGCTTCCGACGAATCCGTTCCATTGCGTCGCGTACTCGCGCCCTTCCGGAAAGCTGTCCGGCGCCAGGACGGGCGCCGGCAGCTGCCCCCTCGATCGCGGCTCCTTGCTCCGGGTGAAGTAGTAGCCGAGCGCCACCGGCCGACCGGAAAGCGCATTCGCGAAGATGGTGTCCGGGTCCACCTGCGGTCGGAAGCGCCTGATTGCCTCAACGGCCTGGGGTTGGCCGGCGAAGGGGCCCTCTTCCAGGCGCTGCAGGGCGTCTTGCGCCGAGAACGCATCCGGCTCGACAAAGAGCACGTCGAAGCCGAGCACGTCCGCCTGCTGGCGATCGATCAGTTCGGTGGTGAGCCGGGCCAGCTGGTCGCGGCGCCAGGGCCATTGCCCCATTTGCTGCAGGCTCGCGTCGTCGATGTCGACGATGACGATGCGTGGATCGAGCGTCCGCGGCATCGTGGCGCGCAGGCGCGCGTCGTAGATGAAGTAGTCGAGCGCGTCGAGGAAAGGCGATCGCCACAACCCGCCCGCATGCGCCAGGGCAAGGACGACGGGCAGCAGCGTGATGGCGATCCGCGCCCAGTGCCGGCGCAGCGCGGTCATGGCGGCGAGCCCCCGCGACTTGCGATCGCGGGCGAAAGATCAGCTGACGACGAACTGCATCCGGGTGCCGCCGAGCTCGAGCACGTCGCCGTCCTGCAGCGCGACGGCCTCGCTGCCGAGCGGCTCGCCGTTGAGCGCCGTGCCGCCGTCGATCGGCGCCACCACATAGCCGTGCAGGCGACGGGTGACCGCGGCAACGGCCACCCCCGGCTTGCCGATGGTCGTGACGACCTTTTGAAGCGAGAGCTCGCGGCCGGCTCCGCTGCCGGACAGAACGCGGATGACCGCGACGCCCGCGGTGCCGCCGCCAAGCGGGGCCTGCACGGTCGGAGCGGACGAAAGGGGAATGGGCCCCGAAGGCGCTGGAGGAACGACCGCGCGTGTCGCCGTGGGAGCTTCCGCGGCGCCCGAACCGGCAACGTAGCGGATCTTGTATTTGCCGACCTCGATGATGTCGTTCTGCTCGAGGGCCTGCTTCTTGATCGGCCGCCCATTGACGTAGGTGCCGTTGGTGCTGTTGAGATCTTCCAGGTAGACATCGCCGCCGATCATGTGCAGCACGGCATGTTCGCCGCTGATGGCGAGATTGTCGACAACGATGTCGTTGTACGGCCGCCGTCCGAGCGTGGTGCGGTCTTTGGCAAGCGTCACTTCCTTGATGACGACGCCGTCGATCGAGACGATCAATTTCGGCATGGCCGACTCCTGGATATCCTTTTTTGTTCACAGCGGCCTTTTTTGGAAGTCCTTGTTCTCAAGCGGTGGTCTCGGGCACTCCTGCTCCACCGGCCCGGGCCAAAACAACGGAAATGTTATCCCGGCCACCATTTTCATTCGCCGCTGTAACCAAAAGTGTTGCTTTCTCCGGGAGCGCGTGATCTTCCGATAAAAGTGTGAAAAGCTGCGCGTCCGGGACCATCTCGCTCAAGCCGTCCGAACATAGCAGAAAGAGGTCGCCCGGTTGCACGGTGTGATCGTGCATTTCGAGCTCGACATGCCGCTCGATGCCAAGCGCACGGGTCACCAGATTGCGGTGAGGCGACTGGGCCGCCTGCTGCGGCGTGATGGCGCCCGCATCGAGCTGCTCCTGCAGCAGCGAATGGTCGCGCGTGAGCAACTCGAGCTTGTTGCCGCGCAGCCGGTAGCAGCGCGAATCCCCGATGTGGCCCACGATGACCCGCCGCTGCCCGAAGGTCGCGAGCACGAGGGTGGTCCCCATGCCCTGAAGCTGGACATTGGCAATGCCCGCCTCGAGGATGGCGGCGTTGGCCTCGTCCGTCCCCGCCTGCAGCGCACGGCGGATCGCCTTGGGATGCGCGTGCGGCCCCGCGTGGGCCAGCCACCGCCCGAAGCTCGCCTGCAGCAGCGCGATCGCCATGCCGCTCGCCACCTCGCCGCCGTTGTAGCCGCCCATGCCGTCGGCCAGCAGAACCAGGCCCAAGGACGCATCGAAAGCGATGGTGTCTTCGTTGTTGGCGCGCACGCGGCCCGGGTCCGTGAGCGCGGCAAATTCCCATGACAACGCACCGGCTTCGACGGATGCGGGTGCGCTCGTGTTCGACATGGATGTGCGGATGGTGAGGATCAGGTGGCCAGCTTCTGGGTATGACCGCGCTTTTGCAGCCAGCGACCGACCAGCACCACGAAGATGGCACCGGTCACTGCGCCGGCATAGTGAAGCCACGGATTCGCGGCCAGGACGTCGCGCAGGATCGTATCGCTCGCGATCGTCTCGCCGCCGACCCAGCCGATCAGGGCGGCGCCAAGCATGACGATGAGCGGGAAACGTTCCATAAGCTTGATCATGAGCGTACTGCCAAAAATCACCAGCGGAATGCTGATCGCCAGGCCGAGGACGAGAAGCACCATGCTGCCCTGGGCGGCCGCGGCGACGGCGATCACATTGTCCAGACTCATGACCAGGTCGGCCAGAAGAATGGTGCGCACGGCGGCCAACATCGTGCCGTATTGCTTGTCTTCGCCTTCGCCTTCCTCTTCTTCGCTGAGCAACTGCGTGCCGATCCAGAGCAGCAAGGCGCCGCCGATGATCTGCAGGTAAGGAAGCGCCAGCAACTTGGCCGCGACCACGGTGAGCACCACGCGCAGCACCACCGCGGCACCGGAGCCGAACAGCACGGCCGTGCGCTGCTGGTGCGGTGGCAGCGCACGTGCGGCCATCGCGATGACCACGGCGTTGTCGCCGGACAGGATGATGTTGATCCAGACGATCTTGAGCAGACCTATCCAGAAGTCCGTCGTTTGTAGAAGTTCCATGTCTCGTATCCCACTGTTATTTTGATTAAAAAAGCGCCCGCAACGTGAATTGCGGGCGCCTTCGTTCTTGGGGTCAGAACGCGAGCAACAAACTCAGATCAGCGCCTTCAGGCGTTTTGCCAGTTCCGAGAAGTTGCGGGTGACGGTGAAGCCGCACTCTTCCATGATCGCCAGCTTCGCGTCCGCCGTGTCGGCGCCGCCGGAGATCAGCGCGCCGGCATGGCCCATGCGCTTGCCGGGAGGCGCGGTGACGCCGGCGATGAAGCCGACGACCGGCTTCTTCATGTTGTCCTTGCACCAGCGGGCGGCGTCGGCCTCGTCGGGACCGCCGATTTCGCCGATCATGATCACGGCGTCGGTGTCGGGGTCGTCGTTGAAGGCCTTCATCACGTCGATGTGCTTCAGACCATTGATCGGGTCGCCGCCGATACCGACCGCGCTCGATTGGCCAAGGCCGATCTCGGTGAGCTGCGCCACGGCTTCATAGGTCAGCGTGCCGGAGCGGCTGACCACGCCGATGCGGCCCTTGCGATGGATGTGGCCGGGCATGATGCCGATCTTGATCTCGTCGGGCGTGATCAGGCCGGGGCAGTTCGGGCCGAGCAGCAGCGTCTTCTTGCCGCCGGCGGCTTCCTTGGCCTTCATCTTGTTGCGCACTTCGAGCATGTCGCGAACCGGAATGCCTTCGGTGATGCAGATCGCCATGTCGAGGTCGGCCTCGACGGCTTCCCAGATCGCGGCGGCGGCGCCGGGTGGCGGCACATAGATCACCGACACGGTCGCGCCGGTCTGCTGGGCGGCTTCCTTGACCGAGCCGTAGATCGGGATGTTGAAGATCGACTCGCCGGCCTTCTTCGGATTCACGCCAGCGACGAAGCAGTTCTTGCCGTTCGCGTATTCCTGGCACTTCTCGGTGTGGAACTGGCCGGTCTTGCCGGTGATGCCCTGCGTGATGACTTTGGTGTCTTTGTTGATGTAGATCGACATGACTGTTCCTTACTTGACCGCTGCCACGACCTTCTGGGCCGCTTCCGCCATGGTGTCGGCGCTGATGATCGGCAGACCGGAGTCGGCCAGGAGCTTCTTGCCTTCGGCTTCGTTCGTGCCCTTCATGCGCACGACCAGCGGCACTTGCAGGTTCACGGCCTTGCACGCGGCGATCACGCCGGTGGCGATGGTGTCGCACTTCATGATGCCGCCGAAGATGTTGACCAGGATGGCCTTCACGTTCTTGTTCTTCAGCATGATCTTGAAGGCCTCGGTCACCTTCTCGGGGTGGCGCCGCCGCCCACGTCGAGGAAGTTCGCCGGCTCACCGCCGAAGAGCTTGATGGTGTCCATGGTGGCCATGGCGAGGCCGGCGCCGTTCACGAGGCAGCCGATGTTGCCGTCGAGGCTGATGTAGGCGAGGTCGAACTTGCTGGCTTCGACTTCGGCCGGATCTTCTTCGTCCAGGTCGCGCAGCGCCACGATCTCGGGGTGGCGGAACAGCGCGTTGCTGTCGAAGTTGAACTTGGCGTCGAGGGCGACGATGTTGCCCTTGCTGTCACGGTTGAGCGGATTGATCTCGACCAGCGAGGCATCCGTTTCCATGTAGCAGGTGTAGAGCTTCTTGAAGACGTCCACGGCTTGGGCGGTGGAGTCGGCCGGGATGCCGATGGCGTCGGCGATCTTCTTGGCCTGCGCGTCGCCGAGACCCGTGAGCGGGTCGACGAACTCGGTGACGATCTTCTCGGGGGTGGAATGCGCCACTTCCTCGATGTCCATGCCGCCTTCGCTGGAGGCGATGACCGCGACCTTCTGCGTGGCGCGATCGGTCACGACGGAGACGTAGTATTCCTTCTGGATGTCGGCGCCGTCCTCGATGTAGAGGCGGCGGACCTTCTGGCCTTCAGGACCGGTCTGGTGGGTCTTGAGTTGCATGCCGAGGATCTCGCCGGCCAGCCTCTTGACGTCCTCGATGGTCTTGGCGACCTTGACGCCGCCACCCTTGCCCCGGCCACCCGCGTGGATCTGCGCCTTGACAACCCACACGGGGCCGCCGAGCTTCTGGGCGGCCTCGACCGCCTCCTGCACTGTGTACGCCGGAATGCCTCGCGGCACAGGCACGCCGAACTTGGCAAGAATTTCCTTGCCTTGGTACTCGTGAATCTTCATGAGGGTGTCTCTCGGAACGGAGGTTGGAGAACGGGAGATATTTCGCTGTTGTCCACGGGCTACGGCGCCGGGCTGGCGGGAGCGGCGGACAGCAGGCGACTGTATCATGGTGCGCCGCACCACGAGCTGACGCCTGTTTGCGGTCAATACGTAGTTACGCCAGCGACACTTTCTCCAGAGGCTCCACCATGCCCAAGGTCTTCATCGACGGCGAAGCCGGCACCACCGGTCTCCAGATCCGCGAGCGGCTCCAGAACATGCCGCACGTCGAGCTCGTCAGCATCGCGCCCGAGTTGCGAAAGGACGCCACCGCCAAGCGCGAGCTGATGGCGGGCGTGGATCTCGTCGTTCTCTGCCTGCATGACGACGCGGCGCGCGAATCGGTGGCACTGATCGACCAGCTCGAAGGCCGCCGTCCGAAGATCATCGACGCCTCGACCGCGCACCGCGTGGCGCCGGGATGGGTCTACGGCTTCCCCGAACTCGCGGCCGGCCAGAAGGACGCCGTCGCCCGGGCCGAGCGCGTGGCCAACCCGGGCTGCTATGCGACGGGCGCCATCGCCATGGTCCGCCCGCTGGTCGACGCGGGGCTGCTGCCGCCCGGCTTTTCGATCGCACTGCCTTCCGTGAGCGGCTATTCCGGTGGCGGGCGCACCATGATCGAGGCCTACGAGAAGGGCGAGGCGCCGCCCTACGAAACCTACGCGCTCGGCCTCAAGCACAAGCACATCCCTGAAATCATGAAGTACACGGGCCTCACCAACCGCCCGGTGTTCATTCCTGCCGTCGGCAACTTCAAGCAGGGCATGCTCGTCCAGCTTCCTCTGCACCTGGACGACCTGCCGGACCGCCCGAAAGCCAGCGACCTGCACGACGCGCTGGCCGCGCACTACGCGAAGAGCAACACGCCGGAGCATTTCGTGAAAGTGCTGCCGCCCACGGCGGACGGCAAGCTCGAGGCGACCGCGCTCAACGACACCAACCAGCTCGAGATCCGCGTGTTCCCGAACGAGGACCATCGTCATGCCGTGGTCATCGCCCGCCTCGACAACCTCGGCAAGGGCGCGAGCGGCGCCGCGGTGCAGAACCTGCGGCTGATGCTCGGCATCTAGCGAGCAACCTATTCCTCGTCGGGGTCGTACCTCAGTACCTTTGCGATCACGCCGGTCGCGAAGCCGCGAGCCATCATGAATCGCATCTGACGCGCCCGTTCGGCGGCGTCCTGCGGCGGCGCATCGAAGCGGCGCCGCCAGACTGCGAGCGCGCGGTCGAGCTCCGTCTCCTGCAGGCTCGCGACCGCATCGGCCACCGCCTCGGGCGCAATGCCCTTGTGCAGCAGTTCCTGGCGCACGCGCGTGGCGCCGAGCCGGGCCGCGCGCTGATGCAACACCGACTGCACCACCCTCGCCTCGCTGATGAAGTCCTTGGCCGTCAGTTCGTCGAGCGCACGGGCCAAGGCACCGGCTCTTCCTCGTACTTGCGCAGCTTCCTGCTCGAGTTCGGCGCGCGAGTGTTCGCGCTGGCTGAGCAGGCGCAGGGCGCGACCCTTGAGCGACGGGCCCGCCCTTCCCTCTTCCGTTTTACTTGTCACCCTTCGCAGGCTTTTCGGACGATGCCTCGGCCGCCGATTCGGCCAGGAGCGGGATGCCCAGTGATTCGCGCACCTTGTTCTCGATCTCGCGCGCCAGTTCGCGGTTCTCGCGCAGGAATTCGCGCGCGTTGTCGCGGCCCTGCCCGATCTTTTCGCCGTTGTAGGCATACCGGGCGCCCGACTTGTCGATGATCTTCGCGTTCACGCCCATGTCGATGATCTCGCCCTCGCGGCTGATGCCTTCACCGAACAGGATGTCGAACTCGGCTGTCTTGAAGGGCGGCGATACCTTGTTCTTGACCACCTTGACCTTGGTCTCGTTGCCGATCGCCTCGTCGCCCTTCTTGATGGTGCCGATGCGGCGGATGTCCAGGCGCACCGAGGCGTAGAACTTGAGCGCGTTGCCGCCGGTCGTGGTTTCGGGCGAACCGAACATCACGCCGATCTTCATGCGGATCTGGTTGATGAAGATGACCATGCAGTTGGTCTTCTTGATCGTGGCCGTGAGCTTGCGCAGGGCCTGACTCATCAGCCGGGCCTGCAGGCCGTGCAGCGAGTCGCCCATCTCGCCTTCGATTTCGGCCTTGGGCGTGAGCGCGGCGACCGAGTCGACCACGATCAGGTCGACCGCACCGGAGCGCACCAGCGAATCGACGATCTCGAGCGCCTGCTCGCCGGTGTCGGGCTGGCTGATGAGCAGGTCGGACAGATTGACGCCGAGCTTCTGCGCATATTGCACGTCGAGCGCGTGCTCGGCATCGACGAAGGCGCAGGTGCCGGCCTGGCGCTGCATCTCGGCGATGACCTGCAGCGTGAGCGTGGTCTTGCCCGAGGATTCCGGACCGTAGATCTCGATCACCCGGCCGCGCGGCAGGCCGCCGACGCCGAGCGCGATATCGAGGCCCAGCGAGCCGGTGGAGACCACCTGGATGTCTTCCAGCACCTCGCCCTCCCCCAGACGCATGATCGTGCCCTTGCCGAACTGCTTCTCGATCTGGGCCAGGGCCGCCTGCAAGGCCTTGGCCTTTTCGCTGTTGGGGCCGGAGAGGTTTGCGCCCTTGACGGCTGCGTCCATGTGAAAGCTCCTTGAAGATCAACGGGTTGTGGTGGATTCATCCCGCTGCGCTTAATCACAGGCTGGATGCTTGAACAGTAGTGTAGGGGTCAATGGATTGCTGTTGGCTCATTTTTTGGTCAGTTTGATTTACTATCGATTTGCCATGGCCGATCTACCCTCTTCCATCGACCACGACGCATGGCGTCAAACCCACCTGGGCCGTCTGCTGGGCCATGCGATGCGCCGCTTCGACGAGCGCGTGCTCAGCCTGATGGCGCACGACGCGGAGGTCCCGCTGGCGCTCTCGAACCTCGCGGCACGCGCACAGGTCAGCGCCGCCCACATCCACATCACCCGCCACCTCTCGCGCGACGGTTCGCGCCTCACTGAACTGGCCGAACGCGCCGGCATGACCAAGCAGGCGATGGGCACGCTGGTCGACCAGTGCGAAGCCTGGGGCCTCGTCACGCGCGAGCCCGATCCACTCGACGCCCGCGCCCGCCGCGTGATGTTCTCCGCCGATGGCCTCGCATGGCTGGAAGCCTTCCGCCGCGCCGTCGCGCAGGCCGAATCCGAGTTCCGCGCCAGCGTAGGCGACGAGATCGCCACGGTAGTAACCATCGGCCTCGAAGCCTACGCAGCCGCCTAAAATTTGAGAGAGCCCGGCACGGTGCGGCCAGATCCAGGAACCCCGCGGATCCGGCTCCGCCGGTCCGCCGGGGTTGCCCCCGGAGAGGGGTGCAGAGCCACACGAAGTGGGCGAGGCTGGGGGTGAACTCAAGATGCGAATACTCATTGCAGAAGACGATCAGGTGCTGGCAGACGCCCTGCTGCGCAGCCTGCGCACCTCCGGCGCGGCGGTCGATCATGTGGCGACGGGTTCGCAGGCCGATGCGGCCCTGATGACCAACAGCGAATTCGATCTGCTGATCCTCGACCTCGGCCTGCCCAACATGCACGGCCTCGAGATCCTCAAGCGCCTGCGCGCGCGCGGCTCGCAACTGCCGGTGCTCGTGCTCACCGCCGCGGACAGCGTGGAGGAGCGCGTCAAGGGCCTCGACTACGGCGCCGACGACTACATGGCCAAGCCCTTCTCGCTGCAGGAGCTGGAAGCTCGGGTGCGCGCGCTCACGCGGCGCGGCATGGGCGGCACGAGCAATGCCATCAAGCACGGACCGCTCGTCTACGACCAGGCCGGCCGCGTCGCGACCATCGACGGCAAGATGATCGAGCTGTCCGCGCGCGAGCTCGGCCTGCTCGAGGTGCTGCTGCAGCGCGCCGGGCGCCTCGTGAGCAAAGACCAGCTCGTCGAGCGCCTGTGCGAGTGGGGCGAAGAGGTCAGCCTGAACGCGATCGAGGTCTACATCCACCGCCTGCGCAAGAAGATCGAAAAAGGCCCGGTGCGCATCGCGACCGTGCGCGGCCTCGGCTACTGCCTCGAAAAAATCCCTTCCTGACCAGCCGCTCGCCGGCTTGATGATCACCCGGTGAAACTCTTTCAGCGCGCCCAGCGCTCCTTATTCGGCGAGATCCTCGACTGGATGCTCACGCCGCTCCTGCTGCTGGTGCCGGTGAGCATCGGCGTGACCTGGCTCGTGGCCCAGGGCATCGCCAACGCGCCGTTCGATCGAGCGCTCGAATCCAACATTCAGACGCTCGCGCGGCTGGTCGACGTGGACCATGGCCGCATCCAGTTCGTGCTGCCGCAGCCGGCGCGCGAAATCCTCGGGGGCGACGAGGCGGATCGCGTGTACTACCAACTGCTCGACGAGCACGGCGGGCTGCTCAGCGGCGAGCCCGAGGTTCCTCCGCCCAGCTCCGACGAGCCGCCGATGCCCGGCGTGGTCTACCTGCGCGACGGGCTGATCCAGGGGCAGCAGGTGCGCATCGCTTCGCTATGGATCGCCGGCAGCAACCCCGAGACGCCGATGGCCCTGCTGCAAGTGGCCGAGACGCGCGAGAAGCAATCGGTGCTGGCCACGGAAATCATCAAGGGCGTGCTGCTGCCGCAGTTCGCGATCCTGCCGCTGGCAGTGCTGCTGATCTGGCTGGCCCTGGTGCGCGGGATCAAGCCGCTGTCGGTGGTGGAGGCGCGCATCCGCGAGCGCCGGCCGGGCGACCTGAGCCCGCTGGACGAGTCCTCGGTGCCGCTCGAAGTGGTGCCGCTGGTGCTCTCGGTCAACGACCTGCTGCGCAAGCTCAACGACTCGATCGGAACGCAGAAGCGCTTTCTCGCGGATGCGGCGCATCAGCTGAAGACACCGCTGGCGGGCCTGCGCATGCAGGCCGACCTCGCCCAGCGCGAAGGCGCGAACGCGGAGGAGCTCAAGCAGTCCCTCAAGCAGATCGGCCGCGCCAGCGTGCGCGCGACGCACACCGTGAACCAGCTCCTGTCGCTCGCGCGCGCGGAAGGCACCGGCGCCAACATCGGCCGACAGTCCTGCGACATCGCGCGACTCACGATCGAGGTGGTGCGCGAAGCGGTGCCGCGCGCGATCGACAAGCGCATCGACCTCGGCTACGAGGGCGCCCAGCCCGGCGCGGCCGGGGTGGCGATCGAAGGCAATCCCACGCTGCTCAAGGAGCTGGTGCGCAACCTCGTCGACAACGCGCTCAACTACACGCCCTCGACCCCGGAGCGCCCCGGCGTCATCACCGCGCGCGTGCTGGCCGACCCGTTCGGCCGCATCGTGGTGCTGCAGGTCGAGGACAACGGCCCCGGCATCCCCGAAGACGAACGCGAGCTCGTGTTCGAGCCGTTCTACCGGGTGCTGGGCAACGAAGCCGACGGATCGGGCCTGGGCCTGCCGATCGTGCGCGAGATTGCGCGCCAGCATTTCGCGACCGTTCGGCTGGAAGACGCCCATCCGGGCCAGCACCCGCCGGGCACGCTGGTCAGCCTGCGCTTCGACGGCAACGAGGGCGAACGCCGCGCCGGCGGGCCGCACTGAGCAGCACTAGACCTTGCCGGGATCGGCCTTGCGAATCTCCAGCATCTGCGGCCGCACCTGCTGCTGAAGCCGCTGCGGCTCGCGCTCGCTGAAACTCGCGGGCTGCGTGCCGAACAAGGCGAGCGCGCCCTGCGACCAGGCGTAGTAGCCGAGGTTCGCGACGACCAGAAGAACGACCAGCAGCCGCAGCATCATCGCGCCGAAGGGGCAGGGCGCACGCTGACTTCGGCGCTGGTGATCGTCTTCATGCCGGAGGCTGTCCGCACCAGCAGTTCGCCGCCCCAGCCCACGCCTTCGCAGCGGCCTTCAGCGCCGTCGCTAAGGCGCACGTCGCGCCCGCGCAGCACATCGCGTGCCGCGAAGCGCGGCGCGAAGGGGACGAAGCCCTGCGCATCGAAAAGTTGCACGCTTTCCACCAGCGGCACCGCAATCTCGCGCAGCACCTCCCCCGGCGTCGCCTGCGGGCGCCACTCCTGCAGCCAGGCGGGCGCAGTGCTGAGCCCGGCAGCTTCGCGCGGGCCGATGTTGATACCGATGCCGAT
Source organism: Variovorax ureilyticus (assembly GCF_050632185.1). Lineage (GTDB taxonomy): Bacteria > Pseudomonadota > Gammaproteobacteria > Burkholderiales > Burkholderiaceae_C > Variovorax > Variovorax ureilyticus_A. The sequence goes on along the minus strand of NZ_CP192579.1, from coordinate 4,578,475 downwards.
CACCAGATAACGCTCGGCCGCATCGGGCTGGAGCAGGGCGGTTTCGATCAGGATGCCGCCGAGTTTGCGTTCCCCGACCCAGAGATCGTTCGGCCACTTGAGCGAAAGGCCCGCCGAATTCGAAGGATCGAGGCTTTCCGCCACGCTGACGCCGACCGCGAGCGAGAGCCCCGACCAATCGCGCGGCGCGAGCGGCAAGCCGAGCGAGAAAGTCAGCGATGAAGGCTGGCGAGCATCCTGCGCGCTCTGCCAGTTCCGGCCCAACCGGCCGCGACCGGCGGTCTGCCTTTCGGCCACCAGCAGCACGGGGGCGCGGTTGCCGTCGCGTGCGCGCCGCATGAGTTCGCTGCTGGTCGAGTCGATCTCGGCGACGACTTCCACGCTCACCCCCGGCAGCCTCTGCGCCAGGGCGTTCGCGATCTCGTCCTCGAACCAGGGCGCAGCCATCCTCAACGCCCCCGGACTTCGCGGCCTTGGCGCTCTTGACCTTGTCCTTCTTCTTCGGTTCCTTGCGCGCTTCGGCGGCGACCTTCTTGCCCTTCTTTGCGCTCTTGGCTTCCTTGTCCTTCTTCTTGCCCTTGTTCTTCTTCTCGTCGGACTTGGGCGCAAGCAAAGTGCCTCGACAGTTCTTTGACCCGCACCAGCAGGGGAACTCCGCCTTGAGCTTCTTCGTATAAGGCTCGTCGATGATCAGCCCGTAGTCGTAGCTGAGCTCTTCCCCGGCCGCGATGTTGCGCAGGGCCTTGATGAAGACCCGGCCGTCCTGCTCGTCGGCTTCGCAGCTCGGGTCGCAGGAATGGTTGATCCAGCGTGCCGCGTTGCCTTTCACGCCGCCATCGATCACACGCTCGTCGTCGATGTGGAAGTAGAAGGTGTGATTGGGCTGCGACGGATCGTGCGGATGCCGGCGCAGCGCCTCTTTCCAGGTGATGACCTCACCCTTGTATTCGATGAGCGTTTCGCCCTCCGCGATATCCTGCACGGCGAAAACGCCATTGCCGTGGACGTCGGAGCGCCGGGTCTGGATGCGGCGGCCACCACCTGAAACGAAGGACTTGGAAGGCATCGGCGAAGTCTGATAGTTTGAATATGTACGCATGCGCGTGCGTGCGCGCACGCGAGAAGCGCCAGATTGTAAGGATGACGAGTCAATGAAGACTTTGGTGATTGCAGAGAAGCCATCGGTGGCCCAGGACATCGTCCGGGCGCTCACGCCCGTGGCCGGCAAGTTCGACAAGCACGAAGATCATTTCGAGAACGAGAAGTACGTCGTCACGAGTGCCGTGGGCCACCTGGTCGAGATCCAGGCGCCCGAAGAGTTCGACGTGAAGCGGGGCAAGTGGAGCTTTGCCAACCTGCCGGTGATCCCGCCGCGCTTCGACCTGAAGCCGGTCGACAAGACCAAGTCGCGCCTCGCCGCCGTGGTGAAGCAGGCCAAGCGCAAGGACGTGACCGAACTCGTGAACGCCTGCGACGCGGGCCGCGAAGGGGAACTCATCTTCCGGCTCATCGAACAGTACGCGGGCGGCAAGTCGTCGCTGGGCAAGCCGGTCAAGCGGCTGTGGCTGCAGTCGATGACGCCGCAGGCCATCCGCGATGGCTTCGACCAGCTGCGCAGCGACCAGCAGATGAAGGGCCTTGCCGATGCGGCGCGTTCGCGCTCGGAAGCCGACTGGCTGGTCGGCATCAACGGCACGCGCGCGATGACCGCCTTCAATTCGCGCGACGGCGGCTTCTTCCTGACGACCGTCGGCCGCGTGCAGACGCCCACGCTGTCGGTGGTGGTCGAGCGCGAAGAGAAGATCCGCAAGTTCGTGAGCCGCGACTACTGGGAAGTGCACGGCACCTTCCTGGCCGAGGCCGGCGAGTACCCCGGCAAGTGGTTCAACCCCGACTGGAAGAAGCCGCCGCCCGGACCCGATGGCGTCGCCGATCCGGAGCAGCGCGCCGACCGTGTCTGGAGCGAGCGCGAAGCCCTCGAAGTCGCCGAGGCCGCGCGCGGCAAGGTCGCCAGCGTCACCGAAGAAAGCAAGCCCACCACGCAGGCATCGCCGCTGCTGTTCGACCTCACCTCGCTGCAGCGCGAAGCCAACAGCCGCTTCGGCTTCAGCGCGAAGACCACGCTGGCGCTCGCGCAAAGCCTGTACGAGCGCCACAAGGCGCTGACCTATCCGCGGACCGATTCGCGCGCGCTGCCCGAGGACTACCTGCCGGTGGTCAAGCAGACGATGGGCATGCTGGCGAACAGCGGCATGCGCCACCTCGCGCCCTTCGCGCAGCAGGCGATCGACGGCAACTACGTCAAGCCGTCCAAGCGCATCTTCGACAACGCCAAGGTCAGCGACCACTTTGCGATCATCCCGACGCTGCAGGCGCCGAGCGGCCTGTCCGACGCCGAGCAGAAGCTCTACGACTTCGTGGTGCGGCGCTTCCTGTCGGTGTTCTTCCCGAGCGCCGAGTACCAGGTGACGACGCGCATCAGCACCGTGGAGCACGCGGGCAGGAAATACCCGTTCCGCTCCGACGGCAAGGTGCTGGTCAAGGCGGGCTGGCTCGCCATCTACGGCAAGGAAGCGCAAGACGAAGAGAAGGAAGACGACAAGGACGGCAAGCGCCTCGTGCCGGTCAAGCCCGGCGAGCAGGTCAAGGTCCAGTCCGCCGAGATCAAGGGCCTCAAGACCCGCCCGCCCGCGCGCTATTCCGAAGCGACGCTGCTCGGCGCCATGGAAGGCGCCGGCAAGACCATCGACGACGACGAGCTGCGTGCCGCAATGCACGAGAAGGGCCTCGGCACGCCAGCCACGCGCGCGGCCATCATCGAAGGCCTGCTGACCGAGAAGTACATCCACCGCGAGGGCCGCGAGCTCATCCCCACCGCGAAGGCCTTCCAGCTCATGACGCTGCTGCGCGGCCTCGGCGTGGAGGAGCTTTCCAAGGCCGAGCTCACCGGCGAATGGGAATACAAGCTCGCGCAGATGGAGCACGGCAAGCTCAGCCGCGAAGCCTTCATGCACGAGATCGCCGAGATGACGCAGCACATCGTCAAGAAGGCGAAGGAATACGACCGCGACACCGTTCCCGGCGACTACGTGACGCTCAAGACGCCCTGCCCGAACTGCGGCGGCGTCGTGAAGGAAAACTACCGCCGCTATTCATGCACCGGCAAGCCCGGGCAGGAACCCTGCGGCTTCTCGTTCGGCAAGTCGCCGGCGGGCCGCACCTTCGAGTTCGAAGAAGCAGACCAGTTGCTGCGCGACAAGCACATCGGTCCGCTGGACGGCTTCCGCTCCAAGGCGGGTTGGCCCTTCACCTCGGAGATCGTGCTGCGCTACGACGACGAGGCGAAGAACTGGAAGCTCGAGTTCGACTTCGGCGACGACAAGAATGCCGAGACCGGCGAGATCGTGGATTTCGCGGGCCAGGAATCGCTCGGCCCATGCCCGAAGTGCGGCGCGCGTGTCTTCGAACACGGCAGCAACTACGTCTGCGAGAAATCCGTGCCGACCAACGACCAGCCCACGCCGAGCTGCGACTTCAAGACCGGCAAGATCATCCTGCAGCAGCCGGTGGACCGCGCGCAGGCCGAGAAGCTGCTCAGCACCGGAAAGACCGACCTGCTCGACAAGTTCGTCTCCACACGCACGCGCCGCGCCTTCAAGGCCTTCCTGACGTGGAACAAGGACGAAGGCAAGGTGACGTTCGAGTTCGAGCCCCGCACCAGCAAGTTCCCGCCGCGCAAGACCTTCGCCAAGGCAGCGCCCGCGGCGGCGAAGAAGGCTGCACCGGCCAAGAAGGCCGCGGCGAAGAAGGCTGCGGCGCCCAAGGCCCCGCGCAAGCCCGCGGCCGGATTGAAGCCCAGCGACGCGCTGGCTGCGGTGATCGGGGCGGAACCCGTGCCGCGCACCGAGGTCATCAAGAAGCTGTGGGACTACATCAAGGCCAACGGCCTGCAGGATGCGGCCAACAAGCGCGCGATCAATGCCGATGCGAAGCTCAAGCCGGTGTTCGGCAAGGACCAGGTCACGATGTTCGAACTCGCCGGCATCGTCGGCAAGCACCTGAGCTGAACGTTCAGCGCATCAGCAGCGCCTGCCGCAGCAGGCGTGCTGCGCGATTGCGGATGCGTCCCGGCGCGGTGCGCAGCGGCCCGTGCGCGCTGACCTTGGCGGTCGCGCAAGCCCACAGGAAGTCCTCCAGGATCGCGGTGTCGTCGAGCGTTTCGGTGCTGCCGTACTTGTGGAACTCGGGGTGCCACTGCGTGGCCGCGATGTAGCTGCGCCCCCGGTCGGGCTTGCGCCGGATGGCCTCGGCCACGTGGTCCGGAATGCTCCATGCATCGACCTCGAAGCCGGGCGCGAGGTCCTTCACGCCCTGGTGGTGGATGCTGTTGACGCGCGCGGTCTCCATGCCCGGATAGAGCTTCGACAGCCGCGAGCCCGGCGTGACGCGGATGTCGTGGAAGTTCTGGTCGTAGGCCACCGGGTCGCGATGCCGCTGTGCGTTGGGGTGCTGAGCCTCGATGTCCTGGTAGAGCGTGCCGCCGAAGGCCACGTTGATCAGTTGCAGGCCGCGGCAGACGCCGAAGATCGGTTTGCCGACCTGCTCGAAGGCTTCGACCAGCGCGAGGTCGTACAGGTCGCGGATGCGGTCGCCGACCCATGCGTCCTTGAGCGGCACCTCGCCGTAGCTGCCGGGCCAGACATCGGCGCCGCCGTGCATCACCACGCCGTCCAGCCATTCGGCGTAGTGCGACAGCTTGGTGTCGCCGCGCGCGGTCTCGCCGGTGGGGCAGGGGACCATCACCACCATCGCGCCCGCGGACATGAGCCAGTGCGTGATCGACTGCTCCACGTACTGCAGCGTCTTGTTGGTGAACAGAGAACGCGCCGGGTCCGCGTGAGAGAAACAGGCTGAGAGGCCGATCTTCAGGCGGCCGGATACGGTTTGTGCCATCGTGTTCCGGGAAACGTGCGGCTGAGCCACGCTGTTGACTTGGCGTTCATTCTGAAACGATTCCGCGGCAGCTGCACGGCATCCAGTCGTGGCTGAACCGCGCGGGGCGCTTCCGTTCGCTCGGCGACGGGCAGGTGCTCGGCGTCGCCGAGCGACAGCTTCAAATGCCTTCAGGCTTGCGCAGGGTTTGCATCCGATCGATCGAATGCACCTTGATCTTGCGCACCTCCGAGCCCTGCCGCACCGTGAGCTCGACGTCGCCTTCGGCGACCGGCCGCTTCCAGAGCTGCTTGTAGAAGGCCTCGAGGGTGGTGACCTCGATGCCGTCGATCTCGAGCACCACGTCGCCGGGGTGCAGGCCCGCTTCGAGCGCCGGCCCCGCGCGGTCGACACGCACGATCTCCACATGCCCGCCGCGTTCGGACGACGAAACGCCCAGCCACGGCCGGATGCTCGCACGCGTGCGCCCGTTGGCCTGCAGTTCCGCGAGCACCGGCCGCAGCAGATCGACCGGCACGAACATGTTGCCCGGCAGCGTGCGCTCCGGCCCCGCGGCCTCCAGCACGAACAGGCTGCCGATGCCGAGCAGCTCGCCGCGGCTGTTGAAAAGCGACGCACCGCTGTGATTGGCCACGGGCGGGCTGGTGAAGATCGCGCTTTCGATGTGGTATTCCCAGTATCCGGAGAACGGCCGCGTCGAGATCAGCCGGGTGAAACCGACCTCGGTGCCCCGGCTGCTGCCGGTGGCGACCAGAAGCGGCTCGCCGTTCTTCAGGCTCGCGATTCCGGCCATCGGCACCGGCTCGATGCCCCGCAGCGGCACCAGCGGGCGCACGAGGCCGAAGCCCGTCGCGAGGTCATAGGCGACCTGCCGCGCCGGAAGGACCCTATCGTCCTGGGTGATGACCTCGATGGTCTCGGCTTCGAGCAGCAGGTAACCGATGGTGAGGATCAGCCCGTCCGGCCCGATCACCACGCCCGAGCCCGAGCGCCGCTGGCCGAGGCTCTCGGCGGAGGTCGCCCCTCGGTCGCGGTCACGTCGAGCGCGACGACCGCATCGCCGGCCCGCTTGAGTGCGCGCACCTGTGCGTTCATCGTGGCGGTCTCGGCCGGCGTCGCGGCGACCGCGGCAAGGCCGACCCATGCGGCGGCACATGCGAGAAGAGCGCCGAGCCATCGAACGCGATGCAGGACACCGCTCGATGCCAGCGAAGATCGAATGCCTGATCCTTGCGTCCGCATGACCGCGCTCCCGGGAACGATGGTTCCCCATGGTGCGCCGCCGGCGCGTGACCCGCAAGCGAGGAAGCGCTCGCCCGGAAGCAGCGCCGAAAAGCAACAGTTGTGCCAGTCGAGTAGAATGGCGGGTTCGTTTCGATGCCCGGACGAAGCATTTCGTCAGGTCGCCGGCAGGTCCATAACCGGTTCGAAACCCGCACACTGCCTTCGTAGCTTGCTGAAGCGAACGGCGCTTTGTCCGCTTCGGTGGGCGCATGGCCCCGGCCGGGCCGCGCTTGAACCGGCCGACCGTTTTTTCTATCCAATCACGACAACCATTCAAAGGTAATTCATGCCAAAGGAAGAACTGATCGAAATGAACGGCGCAGTCACCGAAGTGCTGCCCGATTCCCGCTATCGCGTGACCCTCGACAACGGCCATCAACTGATCGCCTACAGCGGCGGCAAGATGCGCAAGCACCACATCCGCATCCTGGCCGGCGACAAGGTCTCGCTCGAGCTCTCGCCCTACGACCTGACGAAGGGCCGCATCACGTTCCGTCACCTTGAACGCCGTGGTCCTCCGCCGGTGGGTGGCAACAATCCGCAACGCCGCTGATCCCGCAGTGACCGGTCCGGCCGCCGACTTCGCGCAGCTCCCGCTTTCGCCGCAAACGCTGGCGAACCTCGAGCAGCTCGGCTACACGCAGATGACGCCGATCCAGGCGGCCAGCCTGCCGGCGGCGCTGCTCGGCAAGGATCTCATCGCCCAGGCCAGGACGGGCAGCGGCAAGACGGCCGCTTTCGGGCTTGCGTTGCTGGCCAATCTCAATCCGCGCCGCTTCGCGGTCCAGGCCCTGGTGCTGTGCCCGACGCGCGAACTCGCCGACCAGGTCACGACGGAAATCCGCCGCCTTGCGCGGGCCGCGGAGAACATCAAGGTGGTCACGCTCTGCGGTGGTGTCGCGCTGCGTGGGCAGCTGGCCAGCCTCGAGCACGGCGCGCACATCGTGGTCGGCACGCCGGGCCGCGTCATGGACCACCTCGAGCGAGGCAGCCTCGATCTCGAAGCGCTCAACACGCTGGTGCTCGACGAAGCCGATCGCATGCTCGACATGGGCTTCTTCGACGACATCGCCAAGGTCGTGCGGCAATGTCCTCCGGAGCGCCAGACGCTGCTGTTCTCGGCCACCTACCCTGAAGGCATCGAACGGCTCGCCGCGCAGTTCATGAAGAGCCCGCAGCAGATCACGGTGCAGACCCAGCACGAGGCCGGCAAGATCCGGCAGTACTGGTACGAAGTGCGCGACGATGAACGCCTGCACGCGGTGAGCCTGCTGCTCAGCCATTTCCGTCCCCTCAGCACACTGGCCTTCTGCAACACCAAGCAGCAGTGCCGCGATCTCGTGCAGGTGCTCCAGGCGCAGGGTTTCAGCGCACTGGCGCTGTTCGGCGAACTCGACCAGCGCGAGCGCGACCAGGTGCTCGTGCAGTTCGCCAACCGGAGCTGCTCGGTGCTGGTGGCCACCGACGTCGCGGCGCGGGGCCTCGACATCGCGCAGCTCGAAGCGGTGATCAACGTCGACGTCACGCCCGACCCCGAGGTCCACATCCACCGCGTCGGCCGCACCGGCCGGGGCGATGCGGAAGGGCTCGCGCTCAGCCTTGCGAGCATGGACGAGATGGGCAGCGTCGGAAAAATCGAGCAGTTGCAGGGCCGCGAATCCGACTGGCACCCGCTGGCCGAACTCACCGTTGGCGCCGACGCAGCGCCCCTGCAGCCGCCCATGGCCACGCTGCAGATCACGGGCGGCCGCAAGGAGAAGATCCGCGCCGGCGACGTGCTGGGCGCGCTCACCGGCGAGGCCGGCTTCACCCGCGAGCAGGTCGGCAAGATCAACGTCAACGATTTCTCCACCTACGTGGCGGTCGACCGGCGCATCGCGCGCGAGGCCGTGCGCAGGCTCTCCGCCGGCCGCGTCAAGGGCAAGTCCGTCAAGGTGCGGCTGCTCGAGGATGTGGCCTAATTACGCTTTTCGCTTTCTCATCAACCAGAGCTTTCCATGTCCAACAAAATCCGCACCGAAGCCGATCGCAAGGCGACCCCCAAGCCCATTCCGATGCCCGGCTACAGCCTGCCCAAGATGGGTGGCGGCCAGAAGGTGAGCCTCGAGCGCGGCACCGCGACCCGCAGCAAGAAGAACCCCGGCAAGCGCGCCAAGAAGGGCGGCTGACGCTTCACCGGGGCCGGTGCATCGCGTGCGCCTTGCCTCGCTGAACATCGCAGAACGCGCCTTTCGGGCGCGTTTTTCATTGGAGCTCTCGCAGCACATGTCCGACGACTACCAGATCGACATTCCGCCTTCGTTCTTCGCGCTCTACACCGACCGGCGGCAGCGTCTCGCCGAACCGATCGCGGTGGTGCGCGAGCGCTACGAGGTCTGCGAGGACCTGGCCAACCACCGGTGCAGCAGGCGCTGACGCTGCACCACGTCGAAGTCCCGTCCGAGGAAGAGATCCTCGCGAAGATCCACGCCGGCCTCGCCGCATCGGGCTCCGGTCTTTCGCCCGCGGAGGCGCAGTGGGTCACGCGGCGTCTCGCCGAGCTGCTGAACTGGCGCAGCCCGTCGTTCGACGGCGAGTCGCCGCCGGAGGCCGCCTAGCTAAGCTGCGGGCAGCGGCCGATGCACCACCTGTTTGGCGACACCACGCGCGACGTCTTCCTTCCGGATCGCCGCCTGCCCCAGCTGCACCCGGGTGCGCTCGCGCTTGAGCAGGCCGAGGCGGTGGCGCCACACACTTTCGGCCAGGGCCTCTGGCAAAGGTGCTATTGATCCGTCGCCAAAGCTCCGGCGTATTGCCATCACGCTCGCCCTGCTGATCGCTTTGGCGGTGGCCGCGATCTTCGCCGGCGACCAGATCGGTCGCGCTCGGATACAGCAAAAGGTCGATGTCGCGGTGAAAGGCGTCCCTTTCCGCGACGATGCCGCGGGGGTCCGCCCGACTGGCCGCCCGCAGCGAATCTCACACCGGGAGAGGGCACCGCGATGACGCGCTACCCCGATGCGGAAGCCTTCGCAAGGCTGTTCAAGACCGGCGACCGGCCGGACGGCACGGCGGTGAAGGTGATGCCCTTCGGCTCGCTGCGCGAGGTGAGCGACACCGACGTGCGAGCGCTGTTCCTGTACCTGAAGACCTTGCAGCCGATGCCGCACGGCTGAAGACACTTGCTCAATCGGTCCATGGCTCTAGGATCAACACCATTGCCCCACGGAGGCCCGCCATGAGCAATGAACTGCGCAACAAGCTGCACGAGCTGCAGGAGCTGTCGACCAACGCCCCCGATCCACAGACCGGCGCGATCATCGAGGCGCTGCGGCTCCAGACCGCCATCCTCAACGAGCGCCTGTTTCGCATCGAGCTCCAGCTCTGCGAGGTCCTCAAACGCGGCGAAGCGAACGCCGACTGAGAGGGCGCGCTGGCGCGCGCCGTGCCGAGGTCCGGCCTGGCCCGGAGTACGTCAGCAAGCGCTTGCATGACACATGCGGCTGGCCTTTCGGCCGGTTCCTGCGTCCGCGCGATCCGGCTACCTTTACGATTCGAAACGAAAACGAAGGAGCAAGCGTGAAACGCGCACACATTGCGGCTTTGACAGGGTTGTCGGTGCTGGCCGGGCTGGCGGCCGGGACGGCGGGCTATGCGGCCCTCCGGCTCGCAGGCTCGGCGAAACTGGCCGGCCGGAGCCATTCCTACGACCGGCTCGCGCAGGCCGAGGGGTCGCGCCTGCTGGTGATCGGCGACAGCATCGCCACCGGCGCCGGCGCGAGCGATCCGGAATCGAGCCTGCCGGGCCTCCTCGCGCGAGCGAATCCTTCACTCACGGTGGTCAACCACGCGCGGCCCGACGCGCGTTTCGAGGACTTCCTGGCGCAACTCGACGGCGACGAGCCGTTCGACGCGGTGCTGGTCCTCGGTGGCGGCAACGACGCGATCCGCATGACCGGCCTCGCCGACCTGCGCCACGCCGTGGAGCGGGTCGCGCAGCGCGCCCGGGTGCGCGCCGGGCTGGTGGTGTTCATGCCGCCGGGCAACCTCGGCAATGCGCGGCCGTTCCTGCCGCCCTGGAACTGGTGGGTGGCCTACCGCTCGCGCCGGCTGCACGCGATCGTCTCGGAAGTCGCGCAGGCCAACGGCGCGCTCTGCGTCTCGCTGTACCAGGAGCCCGAGGACGACCCCTTCGCGCGCCATCCCCGCCTGATGAACGCGAGGGACGGCCTGCACCCCAGCGACGCGGGCTACGAGCTGTGGCAACGCGAGCTCGAAACGCAGGTCCAGCTATCGGCCAGGCTGCGCAAGATCGGGCGGACTGCCGCGCGGCGCGGCGCCGACTTCTGACGCGAACATCGGCTGCACGCGCCACCACGCCGGCAGCAGTTCGCGGATCTCCTGCCGCGCGAAGCGGTCGTCGAGCAGGTAGAGGACGCCCGCGTCCGTCTCGGTGCGGATGACGCGGCCGGCCGCCTGCACGACCTTCTGCAGCCCGGGGTAGACGTAGGTGTATTCGTAGCCGTCGCCGAAGAGCGCGTCCATGCGCTCGCGCATGACCTCGTTGGGCTCGTTGTGCTGCGGCAGGCCGAGGCTCGCGACGAACGCGCCGACGAGGCGGTCGCCCGGCAGGTCGATCCCTTCGCCGAACGCGCCGCCGAGCACCGCGAAGCCGATGCCCCGGCCGCCCGGCATGAAGCGCGCGAGGAAGGCGTCCCGGTCCGCCTCGCGCATGCCGCGCGACTGCGCCCAGGTCGGCACGTCGGGATGCCGGTCCGCGAAGGCGGCCGATGCGTCCGCGAGGTAATCGAAGCTGCTGAAGAAGGCCGGTAGTTGCCCGGACATTGCGCGAACCGGTCCGCGATGATGTCCACGAGCGTCGTGAGCGAGCGGGGCCGGTCGCGAAAACGCGTCGACACGTCCATGGCGACGCGCACCGTGAGCTGCTCGCTGCGGAAGGGCGAGCCCACGTCGAGCGTCGCGGTGTCGTCGGGCAGCCCGAGCGTGTCGCGGTAGAACGAGAAGGGCGCGAGCGTGCCCGAGAAGCAGGTGGCCGATGCGCAGGCGCCGAAGCGGCCCGTCAGGAAGGGCGCCGGAACGAGGTTGCGGATGACAAGCATGCGGGCGCCGTCCGCGCCCAGCGTGCATTCGAAGACCGAATGCCGCGCGAAGGAATCGGTCAACCGCGCGAACCGCAGCACATCGAAGAAGCACTGCTGGAGCGGGCCGAGCGGCTCGTCGGGATGAGCGGTGAAATGCTCGGCCATGACCGCCACCGCATCCAGCAGCGCACGCGCGAAGGACTCGGGGATCTCGTCGCGCGCCTCGTAGGCCGCGACCTGCTCGCGCTGCAGCAGCCGCCATTCGCGGTCGAGGTTGCGCAGCGCCTTGCGGATCGGCACCGGCGCCTTCTGCTCCACGCCATCGATCGCCGCCGAGGCCAGCTCGGCCGAATACATCCCGCGCGCACGGTCGAGCAGGTTGTGCGCCTCGTCGACGAGCAGGGCGACGCGCCAGTCTTCCTCTTTCGTCAGCGCGTAGAGGAAGGCGCTGCCGTCGAAGTAGTAGTTGTAGTCGCCGACGACCACGTCGCTCCAGCGGACGAGCTCCTGCGCGAGGTAGTAGGGGCAGACTGCGTGCTGCAGCGCGATGCGCCGCAGTTCGATGCGATCGAGCCAGCCGGATTGCACGGCCTCGCCGCGTGCGGCCGGCAGGCGGTCGTAGAAGCCGCGTGCCAGCGGGCAGGCTTCGCCGTTGCAGGCGCGGCCGGGGTGCTCGCAGGCTTTCTCGCGTGCGGCGAGCTCGAGCACGCGCAGCGGTGCGCCTTCGCGGTCGAGCGTGCGCAGCGCATCGAGCGCCACGGCACGGCCCGAGGTCTTGGCGGTGAGGAAGAAGATCTTGTCGAGCTTCTGCGTGGGCCCGGCCTTGAGCAGCGGAAAGAGTGTCGCCACCGTCTTGCCGATGCCGGTCGGCGCCTGCGCCAGCAGGCAGCGATCCGAGGCGGCGGCGCGGTACACCGCTTCGGCGAGATCGCGCTGGCCGGGCCGGAATTCGCCGTGGGGGAAGGCGAGCGCGGCGAGCGCCTCGTCGATGTCCGTCCGGTGACTCGCCTCCTGCTCGGCCCAGGCGAGAAAACGGCCGCACAAGGTCTCGAAGTGCTCGCGCAGTTCGTCGCGCGTGCAGGTCTCCTCGAGCACCGTTTCTTCCTCGGTGTCGAGGTCCAGATAGACCAGGGCCACGCCCATGCGCTGGAGGCCGTCGCGTTCGCACAGCATCCACGCATAGGTCTTCGCCTGCGCCCAGTGCAGCGCGCGGTGGTTGGACTTGATGGCGGCGAACTCGCCCCGGAAGGTCTTGATCTCCTCGACGCGCTTGCGATGCGGGTCGTAGCCATCGGCGCGCCCGCGCACGTTGAGTCGCTCGAACTGCCCCGAAAGGATGATCTCGCTTTCATAAGCGGGACCCCGGCGGTTCTGCACCAGGCGATGACCGCCCTGGCCTTCCTGCGCGCTCGGCGCCGGCACGAAGCGCAGGTCGAGGTCGCCCGCCTTCGCGGCGAAGGCGCACAGCGTCTTCACCGAGACGGTGGGTGCCGTGGCCGGGCCTTCGGCGGCAGAGGGATCGGGGCAGGAGGGGGCATCGCGCTGGATGAATATACAGCGCGATGCTTCCGATTGGCCCGTGGGGCCTACAGGATCGCAGTCGCCAGCAAGGCGAGCGAAGCGGCCGCCATGGCCGCGGTGGCGAGCCAGCCGAGCACCTTCAATTTGCGCGAAAGCACGATGCCGACCATCACCCTGGGGCTGGAGGCGGCGATCATCACCGCGACCATCACCGGCACGGAGATGACCGCGTTGATCACGGCCGCACCCACGAGTGCGGCGATCGGATCGAGCCCCGAGAGGCTCACCGCGATGCCGAGCGCCATCGCGGCCGCGAGGATGCCGTAGAAGCTGCGGCCCTGCGAGAGCGTGAGATTCAGTCCCCGGCGCACGCGGAAGTAGCTCGCGACCGCATCGGCGGCGGACCCGGCGAGCACGGGCAGCGCGAGCATGCCGGTGCCGACGACGCCCAGCGCGAAGAGCACGAAGGCCGCATCGCCCGCGATGGGCCGCAGCGCGGCGGCGGCCTGCGCGGTGGTCTCGATCTGGGTCTGCCCGTGCGTGTGCAGGGTCGCGGCGGTGGCCGTGATGATGAAGAAGGCGATGAGGTTCGAGAAGCCCATCCCGGCCACGGTGTCCACGCGCAGCCGCCGCAACTGCCGACGGATCTGCTCGGGCGCGCGACGCAGCGGCTTGTCTTCGGGAACGCGCCGGATCTCCTCCACTTCCTGCGAGGCCTGCCAGAAGAACAGATAGGGGCTGATGGTGGTGCCGAGGACGGCGACCACCATGGTGACGAACTCCCGGCTCCATTGGATCTGCGGCGCATAGATGCCCCGCGCCGCGGCCACCCAGTCGACATCGACGGCGAGCACCACCCCGACGTAGGCCAGCAGCGACAGCGTCAGCCACTTGAGAACGCGCACGTACTGGTTGTATGGCACGAATACCTGCAGCAGCAGCGAGACGATGCCGAAGCCCGCCGCATACCAGGCCGGATGGCCCGGCAGCACCAGCGCGGTCGCGTGGCCCATCGCGTTGAGGTCCGCCGCGAGGTTGATGACGTTCGCGACCAGCAGCAGCACGACGAGGCTCGCCACGATCCAGTTGGGGCAGAAGCGCGTGAAAGTTTCGGTGAGGTTCCGTCCGGTCACGCGGCCGATGCGCGCGCTGGCGAACTGGATGCCCACCATCAGCGGATAGGTCAGCACCACGGTCCAGCCCAGCGCATAGCCGAACTGCGCGCCGGCCTGCGAATAGGTCGCGATGCCGCTCGGGTCGTCGTCGGCGGCGCCGGTGATCAGGCCCGGCCCGAGCTCGGACCACCAGCGCTCGTCGGCGGCGCGGGTGTCGGCGGTTGCTCGGGTCGAGGGCGTGTTCATGGGCGGCTTCGGGTCGATCGCAGGAGCGGCAGTATGCAGGACATCGCCCTCGAGCCGCACCAAGGCCCCGCACGCGGCGGCGGCTTCCTTTATGCTGCCGGCCGTCTACAAGCAGCAAGCCATCCGACCCAACCATGAAGATCCAGAAAGATTCAGTCGTCACCCTGCGTTACAAGGTGTCCGACGCCACCACCCAGAAGCTGATCGACGAGGGCCGCAATCCCATGGTCTATCTGCATGGGGGCTACGAGAACACCTTCCCGAAGATCGAGGCGGCACTGGACGGCAAGGAAGTCGGCTTCCAGGCCACACTCAGCCTGCAGCCCGAAGATGCCTTCGGCGCGCGTGACGAATCACTGGTGCGGACGATCGCCAAGAGCGACTTCCCGCCCGGCGTGAAGGTCGGCGGCCAGCTCGAAGGCCGCAACGACCAGGGCGAGCCGCAGATCTTCAACGTGGTGAAGATCAAGGGCCCGCAGGTGATCCTCGACGGCAACCATCCGCTCGCCGGCAAGGCGCTCAAGTTCAGCATGACGGTGACCGGCGTGCGCGCCGCGACGGAAGAGGAAATCGCCCATCGCCACGTGCACGGCGAACACGGGCACCATCACTGACCGCGCGGACGCAGCGTTGCGCCAGCGCGACCAGAGTGTCTCGCGGACAGCCCTTTCGCGGCGGCGCGACGACCCCATATCCCGAGCATTGCCCGTGTCGGACCGGACGGGGCACCACTCTCAGGAAGTCAGCGCAATGACCACCCCCAGCCCCATCGTCCAGATCAAGGCCCTCGGATTCCCGTGGGAGACGATCGACCCCTTTCTTTTCTGCGCCTATCACGACGACGCCTATCCGCGCGGCAATGCGCAGATGGGCCCGGACGCGCCGCTCGCCGGTCGCGACATCGGCCAGGACTTCAGCCGCAAGGACGGCTGGAGCATGTACCACGGCGCCACCGTCCCGGGCTTCCCGGGCCATCCGCACCGCGGCTTCGAGACGGTGACGATCGTGCGCCGGGGCCTGATCGACCATTCGGACTCGCTCGGCGCGGCCGCGCGCTTCGGTGGCGGCGACGTACAGTGGCTCACGGCCGGCAAGGGCATCGTGCATTCGGAGATGTTCCCGCTGCTCGATGCCGCGGCGCCGAACCCGCTGGAGCTGTTCCAGATCTGGCTCAACCTGCCCGCGCGCAACAAGATGGCGAAGCCGCATTTCACGATGTTCTGGTCCGAGGACGTGCCGCGCTTCACCGCCACCGACGCCGAGGGCCGCACGACCGAGGTCGCCTGCATCGCGGGCAAGGTCGGCCCCGTCGAGGGCGCACCCGGCGCGGGCGGGCCGCTCGCGCCGCCGCCGGATTCATGGGCCGCAGAGGCCGATGCCGACGTCGCGATCTGGACGCTGCGCCCGGCGCCCGGCGCCCGCTGGACGCTGCCCGCCGCGACCGGCAACGGCACGCGGCGCACGCTCTACTTCTTCAAGGGCCGCTCGGTAGCCATCGGCGGCCAGGATGTCAGCGCCCGCAGCGCGATCGAGGTCCGCGCCGACCTCGCGGTGGAGCTGCAGAACGGCGACGAAGTGAGCGAGTTCCTGGTGCTGCAGGGCCGGCCGATCGGCGAGCCGGTGGCGCAGTACGGTCCTTTCGTGATGAACACGCCCGCGGAGATCGCGCAGGCGATGGCCGACTACCGCCGCACCCAGTTCGGCGGCTGGCCGTGGAAGGACGAAGCGCCGGTCCACGGCCGCGACCCGGCCCGCTTCGCCGGGCATCCGGACGGCAGGGAAGAGAAGCCGCAGGGCCACGCGGCGACGACCGCCCTCTGACGCGCTTCAGCGCCGCCCCGCCACTTCACGGATCAGCGCCCACACGCGCTGCGCGAGCGGCGAGGGCGCGCGGTTGCGGCGATGCACGAGCATGATCGAGCGCCGGATCTTCGGCAGCAGCGGCCGCACGACCAGCGCTGGCAGGCCGCTCGGCGGCATGGCCATCGCAGGCATCACGCTGATGCCGATGCCCTGCTCGACCATCCGGAACGCGGTGGTGGGATGGCCGACTTGCTGGCGTACCTCGCAGCGCGCACCGTGCGCGGCGAGCGCATCGTCGATGAGCCGACGGCTGCCCGAGGCGTAGTCGAGAAGCACCAGCTGCTCGCCGTCGAGCATCGGCCAGCGCACGGAGGCCTTTTCCGCGAGGCGGTGGCCGGGCGCCATCACCAGGCAGAAGGGGTCGTCGAGGATGGCCTCGCAATGCAGGTCGTCCGCGGACGGCGGCTCGACCACCACGCCGAAATCGACCTCGCCGGCGCGCACGCTGTCGAGCACGTCCTGCTGGATGCGGTCGAGCAGCACCAGTTCGATCTCCGGATCGCGCCGCGCGCACTCGGCGATACAGGCGGGCATGAGGTTGGCCGACAAGGTCGGGCTGCTCGCGACCCGCACCTTGCCGCGCCGCGCACCGGCCATGCCGTGCACTTCGGCCAGCGCCTGGTCGAGCTCGTCGAGCACCCGGTCGAGCCGCAGCGCGAGCGACTGGCCCGCCTCGGTCAGCACCACTTCGCGCGTGGTGCGGTCGAGCAGCTTCAGGCCGAGTTGCGATTCGAGCTCGACGATCGCGCGGCTGACCGCCGGTTGCGTGAGCCCGACGCGGTCACCGGCGCGGCTGAAGTTGCGCTCCTCGGCCACGGCCTGGAACACGCGGAGCTGCCGGAGGGTGACGTTCATGCAGTCGAATCATAGATCTATCAGATAAATCCATTTCTCTTTTGAATCCGAAACGCGTCCAATCGCGACCCATGGCCCGTTCACGCTACCTCCCCGACAACTTCACGATCGCCCTGGTGGTCGTCGTCACGCTCGCCAGCCTCTGGCCCGCCAGCGGCGGCGCCGCGCACTTCTTCGAGCGCCTCACCACGGTCGCGATCGGCCTGCTGTTCTTCCTCCACGGCGCCAAGCTCTCGCGCGAGGCGATCCTCGGCGGCATCACGCACTGGCGGCTGCATGTGCTGGTCTTCGCGGCCACCTTCGTGATGTTTCCGCTGCTCGGGCTCGCGCTCCGGCCGGTGCTGACGCCACTCGTCACCCCCGAGCTCTACACCGGCGTGCTCTTCCTCTGCGCACTGCCGGCCACGGTGCAGTCGGCGATCGCCTTCACCTCGATGGCGCGCGGCAACATTCCCGCGGCGGTGTGCAGCGCCTCGGCATCGACGATGCTCGGCGTGTTCGTCACGCCCATCCTCGTGAACCTGATCGTCGTGCAGCACGGTGCGGCCGGCGCGTCCCTCGACGCGGTGGGCCGCATCCTGCTGCAACTGATGGCGCCCTTCGTCGCCGGCCACCTGCTCAGGCCGTGGATCGGCGGCTGGATCAGGAAGCGCGCCCCGATGGTCACGCTGGTGGATCGCGGCTCGATCCTGCTGGTGGTCTACACCGCCTTCAGCGCCGCGGTGATCGAGGGCCTGTGGAAGCAGGTGCCGCTGTCGGCGCTGATCGGCCTGCTCGTGGTCTGCGCGGTGATTCTCGGACTGGCGCTCGCCATCACCGCCTGGGCCGGCCGCGCCCTCGGTTTCGACAAGGCCGACCAGATCACCATCGTGTTCTGCGGCTCGAAGAAGAGCCTCGCGAGCGGCATCCCGATGGCGAAGGTGCTCTTCGCCTCGCACGCGGTCGGCGCGATCGTGCTGCCGCTGATGCTGTTCCACCAGATGCAGCTCATGGTCTGCGCGGTGCTGGCGCAGCGCTATGCGCGCCGGCCTGTGGAGCCGGTCAACGCTCAACCGGCAAAAACGCCCGCCTGAGATCGATCCGGCGCTGAAACCAGAAACCCCGCGGAACCGGCTTTGCCGGGCCACTGGGGTTGCCCCCGGTGAGGGGGTGCAGAGCCACACGAAGTGGGCGAGGCTGGGGAGAGCTCTTACCTCGGAGCGTCGCCCTTGCGGTATTCGGCGGTCAACTCATCCAGCTTCTGCTTCAGTGCCGGATCGAGCTCGTAGTCCGCGGCCGCGATCGTCGCGTCGAGCTGCTCCGGACGGCTCGCGCCGAGCAGCGGCGCGGTGATCAGCGGATTCGCCATCACCCATGCCACCGCGAGCGTCGCGAGCGGCACGCCCGCTTCATCCGCGAGCTGGTGCAATTGCGCGACCGTCGCGAAGGACCGCTCGTTCCAGTAGCGGTCCTGGTACATCGAACCGGCGGTGCCGAGCGTGAAGCGCGTGTTGTCCTCCGGCTTCGCGCCGGCCTTGTACTTGCCCGTGAGCAGCCCGCCGGCCAGCGGGTTGTAGGGGATCACGCCCAGCCCTTCCTCGGCCGCGAGCGGCAGCAGCTCGCGTTCGATCTCGCGGAACAGCAGGCTGTAGCGCGGCTGCACCGACACCAGCCGCGTGAGCTTGTGCAGCTCGGCACGGCCGATGGCACGCGCCAACCGGTACGCAAGTAAGTTCGAGACGCCGATGTAGCGCGCGCGGCCCGAACGCACGATCACGTCGAGCGCCTCGAGGCTCTCGTCGAGCGGCGTCTCGCGGTCGTCGTGATGCAGCTGGTAGAGATCGACATGGTCCGTCTGCAGCCGCCTGAGCGATGCATCGATCGCATCCAGCAGGTGCTTGCGCGAATTGCCCTGGTCCCAGCTGTTGGGCCCGACCTTGTTCGCGGCCTTGGTCGCGATGATGAACTCGCTGCGCCGGCTGTTGCCCTTCGCGCGCAACCAGCGGCCGATGATTTCCTCGGTGCGTCCGGCGGTCTCCCACGTCCCGCCGAGCGGGTACACGTCCGCCGTGTCGAGGAAGTTGATGCCGGCGTCGGTCGCGCGGTCGAGGATCTGGTGCGACACGGCTTCGTCGGTCTGCAGGCCGAAGGTCATCGTGCCGAGTGCAAGCCGGGACATGGTGAGGCCGGTGCGGCCGAGGCGGGTGGTGGGGATGCTCATGGGAAGACTCTCCGTTCGCTGGGCAGGGGGCGATCATAGACAGCGGCCCGTTTTCGTGCCGGACACGCGCCCCTCGTCGGCAGCGGTTCAATCCGCTGCCTGCGCGGCCAGCTCGGCGAAACGCATGGACGGCTCCGAGGTCAGCGCACGCGCCACAGCCTGCGCTTCGGAAGACGTCAGCGCCACCAGCATTTCGACCGCGGCCACGCTGGTCGCGAGCGGCACGCCATCGCGAAACACCACGCGCGAACCCGGCACGCGCGCGACCTTCGGTCCGGGCACGACAGAGCCGAGCAGGTTCGCGGGATCGGTGGCCGCCAGGCAGATCAGATGGCCGTCCATCGGCCGGCGCCGCACTTCGCGCATCAGGCCGATGGCCTCCGGCAGCGCGAACTGCTCGCCGGCCACGCCGGCGATGAAGCGGCCGCCGCGGATTTCGCCGCGTGCCTCGAGCCGGCGATACGCACGAACGAGATCACGCCACGGCGGAAGCCAGGTCGCCTCCCGCTCCAGCACACGCCAGCACACGACGCCGTAGCGGCGCAACAGGATGCGTGCGACCTGCTCGACCGCGTCGCTCGCGATGCCGTCCGCCGCAGATGCGCGCTGGCGCACCAGCGACCAGCGGCCGGCGTCCTCGATGCCGAAGAGCGAGGTGCGGCGGCGGCGTCGGCCGTGCGTCGAGGCGCGCTTGGACGGCGGGATCAGCAGGGCGCGCAAGCCGGCGAAGCTGTCGCAGTGCGCGCGGCCGCGCACGACCAACTCGCTGAGCGCGTCCTCGAGCTCGGTGCCAAGCAGCCGCGTGCCGTGGAGCATCTCGTCGAAGAAGGATGCACCGTGCTCCTTCAGGAAAGCCGCGACGCGCTGCGCACGCGAGCCGAGCGCCGCATCGTCCACCTGCGCGGGCGCGAGGCCGGTCCACAGCGATGCGCTGCGGCGCGGCAGGAGCAGCACCGGCGTGGAACGCAGCGACGCTCCGCCGCCTCCGGGCCGCCCGTCGTGCGCGGGTGGACGCAGGCGTGTCCACAGCGTGCGGCCCGCCGTGCACAGGTCGTCGAGCCAGGCCGGCGTGTAGTCCTTCACCCGTGCGGGCAGCAGCTCGGGCTCCCAGCTCGCGGCAGGGGCTTCGTAGCCTTCGAGTTGCGCCAGGATGCCGGCGAGCGCATCGGGGCCGCTGACCCGGCTCTCCGATGCGACGTGCTGCCACTCGAAAAGAAAGCGCGCGAAGTCGCGCGGCTCGACCGGCTCGATCTCGCGCCGCAGACGCTTGAGCGTGTAGCGGTGGATGCGGGCCAGCAGATGCCGCTCGCACCACTCGATCGCTTCGGTGCCCGGCGTGAAGCGGCCTTGCAGCACGTAGCCCTCGCTCTGCAGTGCGGAGAGGGCCGAATCGATACGCCTCTGGGGAAGCTGGAGCTGCGCCGCGAGTGCGGACGCAGTCATCGGCCCCAGGCCGGTCAAGCGCGAGCGCAGCAGTTCGCGCAACGCATCGTCCGCGCCGCCGTCCACCTGCGCGTACTCGGCCGGTGTATCGATGCGAGGCTGCATCGAAGCCTCCGGGTACAGCATCGCGATCTGCGCGAGGCGCTCAGCCACCACCCAGAGGCCGTCGCCGGCGGGCATCGACAGGCGGGTCGTGCGCCCCGCTTGCGCAAGCGCGCCGAGCCACGCCGGCCAGTCCGCGTTCGCCGATGCTTCCGCGTCGGTGATGACGCCGAGCCCATTCAGCGCCTCGTGCATCTCGTCGACGCCGCGCACGCGCGGCCATGCCTCTTCGCGCACGCTGTCGATCGCTTCCTGATCGAGGCGCCCGAGGTCGTCGGCGCCTTCCGGGTCGACATAGCGGCGGCTCTGCACCGCCTGCGTGCGGCGCTCTTCGAGCGGCGCATCGTCGAGAAAGGCATAGGGCCGCGCATTGAGCGCTTCGGCCGCGAGCGGCGAGGGCGCGGGCAGGTCGCGCGCCACGATCTGCACTTCGCCCGATTCCAGGCGACGCAGCAGCCGCAGCCAGCCTTCGGCATCCATCGCGTCGTAGAGGCAGTCCTGCAGCGTCTGCGCGACCAGCGGGTGGTCGGGGATCTCGCGCGCGCCGGTGAGGTTCTCAGCGCACGCGACCTGATCGGGGAACACCGAGGCGAGCAGGTCCTCCGATCGCATGCGCTGCAACTGCGGCGCGACCTTGCGCCCGCCCACGAAACGCGGCAACGCCAGCGAGGTGGTCGCGTTCCAGCGCCAGCGCACATTGAAGAGCGGCGCATCGAGCAGCGCCTGGATCAGCACGTCGAGCGCGGTGGCGGAATGCAGGTAGCGCCCGACCTCCTCGAGCGGAAAACTGTGGCTCGTCGAGAGCGAGAGCACGATCGCGTCCTCGGTCGCCGCGGCCTGCAGCTCGAAGTTGAATTGGCGGCAGAAGCGCTTGCGCAGCGCCAGCCCCCATGCACGGTTGAGCCGGCTGCCGTAGGGCGAATGGATGACCAGCTGCATGCCGCCGGATTCGTCGAAGAAGCGCTCCATCACGATGCGCTCCTGCGTGGGCAATGCGCCGAGCACATGCGCCGCACGCGCGAGGTGGTCCGCGATCTGCCGCGCGGCGGCCGCATCCATGCCGAGCGTGCGGACCAGCCAGTCCAGCGTGGCATCCATGCCCTTCGCGTGCAGCATGTCCGCCACTTCGCCGCGCAGGCGCGACACGCCGAAGGACACCTCGTCGGTCCGGCCCGGCGCCTCGCCGAGCCAGAAGGGGATGTTCGGCGGCGCCCCGAGCGCGTCCTCCACCCGCACGCGCCCCGGCTCGATGCGCAGGATGCGATAGCTCGCGTTGCCGAGCTGGAAGATGTCGCCCGCGAGGCTCTCGACCGCAAAGTCTTCGTTGACCGTGCCGATTTTCTGCGCCTGCGGCTCCAGCACCACGGTGTAGTCGCCGGTCTCGGGGATGGTGCCGCCGGAGGTCAGCGCGGTGAGGCGCGCGCCGCGCCGCTCGCGCAGGCGGTGGTGCACCGCATCGCGATGCACGTAGCTCGCGCGTTGTCCCTGCCGGGTGGCGAAGCCGTCGGCCAGCATGCGCACCACGCTGGCGTAGCTGTCGCGCGTGAGCTGGGCGTAGGGCCACGCGCGCCGCACCAGGGCGAAGAGTTCGTCCTCGTTCCATTCGCGGCCCGCGGTCTCCGCGACGATCTGCTGCGCGAGCACATCGAGCGGCGCCGGCTGCACATGCAGCGCATCGAGCTCGCCGCGCCGCACGCAGTCGAGCAGCGCCGCGCACTCCACGAGTTCATCGCACGACTGCGCAAAGAGCCGCGCCTTCGGCACGCCGCCCACCGCGTGGCCCGATCGTCCGGCGCGCTGCAGGAAGGTCGCGATCGAGCGCGGCGAGCCGAGCTGGCACACCAGATCGACATCGCCGATGTCGAGACCCAGTTCCAGCGAGGCGGTCGCGACCAGCACCTTGAGATCGCCGCGCTTGAGCCGCTGCTCCGCATCGAGCCGCGCCTCCTTCGCGAGGCTTCCGTGGTGCGCGGCCACCACCTCCTTGCCGAGAATCTCGCCCAGATGCCGCGCCGCGCGTTCGGCCATGCGGCGCGTGTTGACGAACACCAGCGTGGTCCGGTGCTCGCGCACCAGCGCGGCGACGCGCGCGTAGACCTGCTCCCACTGTTCGGTCGACATCACGGCCGCGAGCGGCGTCGGCGGCAGTTCGAGCGCGAGGTCGCGCTCTTTGGCATAGCCGATGTCGACGATCTCGCAGTCGGCGACGCCGTCTTCCACCGCATCCGCACCGACGAGGAAGCGTGCGATCTCGTCGATCGGCTTCTGCGTCGCCGACACGCCGATGCGCGTCAGCGGCCCCGTGCAGTTGGCCTGCAGCCGTTCGAGCGAGAGCGCGAGGTGACTGCCGCGCTTGCTCGCGACCACGGCGTGGATCTCGTCGACGATCACGGTGCGCACCGTCGACAGCATCTTGCGGCCCGATGCCGAGCCGAGCAGCACGTAGATCGACTCCGGCGTGCTCACGAGGATGTGCGGCGGCTGGCGCAGGGCCTGCTGTCGCTCCTTGCTCGGCGTGTCGCCGGTGCGCACCGCGGTGCGGATCTCGACGTCGGGCAGATGCAGCTTCGCGAGTTCGCGGCGGATGCCCGCGAGCGGTGCCTTGAGGTTGAGGCCGATGTCGTTCGAGAGCGCCTTCAGGGGCGACACGTAGAGCACCGTCGTCTCGTCGGCGAGGCCCTCGGGCGCGAGGCCTTGCCGCACGAGGCCATCCAGCGCGGCGAGGAACGCGGTCAGCGTCTTGCCGGAACCGGTCGGCGCGGCGACCAGCGTGTGGCGCCCGGCAGCGATCGCCGGCCGGGCGGCGGCCTGGGCCTCTGTCGGGCCCGCGAAGGTCGCGCTGAACCAGTTGGCGACGGCGGGGTGGAAGTCGTGGCGCACGAAACGATGAGATCAGGCCCGCGACACCGATGTCAAGGCACCCGGGCCCGTCGATACATCTCGCTACGCCCGACATCCCGTCACCCCGCGGCGACGCGGCCGGCGACGTTTGACGTCCGTGCGCGAACGGCGTAGGGTTGCCGCCCGCCCCTCCCCGCCTACAGGGCGGGCACAACGCAGGAGACAACAGATGACCGATCTGTCCGCGCATCCGACGCAGATCGCCAGCGCCTGGCTGGCCGATTTCAACACCGCGCTCGAACGGCAGGACATCGACGCTGCCGTGGCGCTGTTCGATGCCGACAGTTACTGGCGCGACCTCGTCGCCTTCACCTGGAACATCCGCACGCAGGAAGGCCCGGAAGCGATACGCGCGATGCTGAATGCGCGCCTTGCCGATACCAAGCCATCGGGATTTGCGGTCGAAGGCGACGCGACCGAGGCCGGTGGCATCGTCGAGGCGTGGTTCACCTTCGAGACCGCCGTCGCGCGCGGACGCGGGCATCTGCGGCTTCGGGGCGGCAAGGCGTGGACGCTGCTCACCACGATGACGGAGCTCAAGGGCTTCGAGGAGAAGAAGGGCGAGCGCCGCATCAAGGGCGCCGAGCACGGTGTCGATACGCATCGCAGGACCTGGCTCGAAAAGCGCGACGATGAATCCAGGACACTCGGCTTCACCGAGCAGCCCTACGTCGTGATCGTCGGCGGCGGGCAGGGCGGCATCGCGCTCGGCGCGCGGCTGCGGCGGCTCGGGGTGCCGACCCTCATCGTCGAGAAGAACGCGCGGCCCGGGGACTCCTGGCGAAAGCGCTACAAGAGCCTGTGTCTGCACGACCCGGTGTGGTACGACCATCTGCCGTACTTGCCGTTTCCGGACGACTGGCCGGTGTTCTCGCCCAAGGACAAGATCGGCGACTGGCTGGAGATGTACACGAAGGTGATGGAGCTCAACTACTGGGGCTCGACCACCGCGAAGAAGGCGCGCTTCGACGAGGCGAAGAAGGAATGGGTGGTCACGGTCGAGCGCGAGGGCAGGGAGATCACGCTGCGGCCCAAGCAGCTCGTGTTCGCGCTCGGTGTCTCGGGCTATCCGAACGTGCCGAAGATCCCCGGCGCGGAAACCTTCGAAGGCGAACAGCACCATTCCAGCGCGCACCCCGGCCCCGAGGCCCGGCGTGGCAAGAAATGCGTGGTTCTCGGCTCGAACAACTCGGCGCACGACATCTGCGCTGCGCTGTGGGAGAACGGCGCGGACGTCACGATGATCCAGCGCAGCTCGACGCACATCGCGCCTTCGGATTCGCTGATGGAGCTCGCGCTCGGCGGCCTCTATTCCGAAGCGGCGGTGAAAGCCGGCGTGACCACCGACAAGGCCGACCTGATCTTCGCCTCGATCCCCTACAAGATCATGGCGCCGCTGCAGGTGCCGGTGTACGACGAGATGAAGAAGCGCGACGCCGACCTCTATTCGCGCCTCGAGAAGGCCGGCTTCCTGCTGGATTTCGGCGTGGACGGCTCGGGCCTCTTCATGAAGTACCTGCGGCGCGGCTCGGGCTACTACATCGACGTGGGTGCATCGGAGCTGGTGGCCAACGGGAGCATCAAGCTCAGAAGCGGTGTGACGATCGAGCGGATCAATCCGCGCTCGGTCACGCTGAGCGACGGCACCGAGCTGCCGGCGGACCTGATCGTCTACGCCACCGGCTACGGTTCGATGAACGGCTGGCTCGCCGACCTCATCTCGCCCCAAGTGGCCGACAAGGTGGGCAAGGTCTGGGGACTGGGCTCGGACACGCCCAAGGACCCGGGTCCGTGGGAAGGCGAGCTGCGCAACATGTGGAAGCCGACGCAGGTGCCGCAGCTCTGGTTCCACGGCGGCAACCTGCACCAGTCGCGTCACTACTCGCAGTTCCTGGCGCTGCAGCTCAAGGCGCGCATGGAGGGCATTCCGACGCCGGTGTACGAGCTGGCGCCGAGCTATCACACGCGTTAAATCAGACCAGCGGTCCGCGTTCGCTGATGAGTTGCATCGCCTCCTCGTCGATGCGCTCCTGATCGAACGCGAGAAAGCGCATCCAGTAGCCGGCGATATCGATGTTGTCGCCGTTCACCAGAATTTGCATCTCGATACGCCGGCCGTTCACGAAAGTGCCGTTGCGGCTGCCCAGGTCGCGGATCGTCACCACCGGCCCATCGGTTGCCAGCGCAGCGTGAAAACGGCTCACACGTTGCGAAGCCAGCACCACATGGTTGTGCTCGGCGCGGCCGACGGTCATTTCGGGTTCGGTGACGGGAACCTGCGTGGTCTGGCCCTTGGGAGTCATCAGTATCAGCAATGCCATCGGGATGCGTTCCTCTTCGCTTCCCCACACTAGCGGCAGAGCCGTTGCACAACAACGGCGCAGTGTTACAAGCCGTGCGCCCTCAGGTGACGGTTGCCAGCGCCGCCGGCCAGCGAAGCTCGTGGCCGGTGCGCGCGGCGAACCCAGCCATGTCTTCCGGCGTATCGATGTCGACGCGGTAGCGGCCGTTGTCGGTGTCGAACCACCGGACGCGCTCCGGATGCGCGTCGCGCCAGCGCCGGCACGCTGCGTTCGCCGCGCCGGCCAGCCATTCGTCGCGCAGTGCGGCCTCGAAGATCACCGGGTTGCCGGGTTCGCCCGCGACGCGCGGCACCACCATCGAGGCGTCGCCGCGCTTCTTGAAAGCGCCGATGAGGGCGGTGATGTCCTGCGCGTTGATCATCGGCTGGTCCGCCAGCGCGACGATCACCGCATCGAGCCTGGGCGACAGCGCCTCAAGGCCGGTGCGCACCGACGAAGCCTGTCCGTCGTCGGGCGAAGGGTTGCGCACCAGCGTGACCGGAAAGTCACGCACCGCGGCCTCGATCGCATCGGCGTGATGCCCGAGCACCACCACCACCTCGTCGACACCCGCGCCCGAGAGCGCGATCAGCTGCCGCCGGATGAGCGGCACGCCGCCGAGCTCGAGCAACGACTTCGGCCGTCCTCCGAGCCGGCTGCCCGCGCCGGCCGCGAGCAGCACCGCGCCGATCACCATGCGCGCGTAGAGGCCGCCGCCGCCCTTGAGGATGCAGCCCATGTCAGTGTCCGCAGCAGGATGACTTGATGACCGCCGGCAGCGGCGGCAACTCGGCCGGGGCACTGCAGCACCTGGCTGCAGCGGGCTTCGCCTCGCCCCCGTGGCGGTGCGACACCACCGCCGCGAGCACCGACAGCGCGATCTCCTCGGGCGTGGTCGCGGGCATCGGATAGCCGGCTGGCGCCACGATCGCATCGACCGCTTCGGCCTTCTCGCCACCTGCGACGAGCGAGGCCTTCAGCACCTGCGCCTTGCGCGCGCTCGCGACGAAGGAAACCTGCCGCGCTTCCAGCGCCAGCGCAAGACGCAGCGCCTGCACGTCGCGCCGCCCCTGTGTTGCGACCACCACCCATGCACCGGGCGCGACCTGCGGCGCGACGACGGCCGGGTCGTCGGTCGCGAAGACCTGACGCGCATCCGGGTATGCGCCGGCATCGGCATCGTGCGCGACGAGCGTCACCGCGAAGCCCACGCGCGGCGCGAGCTGGGCGAGGCTCGCAGCGACGGGCGACGCGCCGATCACGACGAGCCGCGCCAGCGGCAGGACCGGATCGACGAACAGCTCGAGCGTGCCACCGGAGTGGCAGGCCATGCCGAACTCGAGCACGTCGCCCAGGTCCTTCTCTTCCCCTTCGGCGGTGGGTGTGATGCGGATGATCCGCGCATGCCCGTCGGCCAGCACCTGCCGCACCGTGCGCACCACGGCCGGCTGCGCGCAGCCGCCGCCGATCCAGCCGTGGAAATCACCGTCGGCGGTGACCACGGCCTTGTCGCCCGGATGCGCCGAGGCGGGCGCGAGCGCCTTGATCACGCTGACCAGCGCGTAGGGCGTGCCGGCCTGCTGCAGCCGGTGCGCGGCATCGAGGACGGTATCGACGTTGCTCATGGTGACTCCTTGCGGCGGGAAACGGGTTGGATCATGTTCTGTGGCCGGTCGTTCATGCTCATCGCAGGTGCCCCGCGAGTTCCGCAAGGTCGCGCAGGCTGTTCAGGCGCTCGAAGCCTTCGACGAGATCGCCCTTCGCGATCACGTGCGCGATCGCCTGCGAAGCCGGCGGTTGGTCCGATGGATGGAACCAGCGGATGAGCGCGCCGCGCCGGCGCACCTGCGCGAGCTCTTCGGCGAGGCGATGCGGTTCGTCGGCGTCGAATCCATCGGACAGCACCCAGACGCGCGCCTTGCGAGTGAGCTGCGCCCGCACGTGCACGCGATGAAAGTCCGCCACACTGGTCGCGATGCGGGTGCCGCCACCGAATCCCGCGGTGACCGCGTTGATCTTCTCCTGCACTGCAGCAGAGTCGCTGCGCAGCAACGGCGTCACCTCGGCCAGCCGGGTGTGGAAGACAAACACGCGCGCGTTCATCGCCGACACGAACGCGCGCGCGATGCGCAGGAAGAGCTGGGCGTGGGTCTCCATCGAGCGGCTCACGTCGACGAGGATGAAGAGCCGTGGCCACTCGCGCCGCGGCGCACGCCACACCGGGTGCAGCGGCAGGCCGCCGGTGCGCAGGCTCGCGCGCAGGGTGCGGCGAACATCGAGGCGGCGGCCCTGCGGGCTGGTTCGCAGGCGGCGCGTGAGCCGCCTGTGCAGGCGCTGCGCGATGCGCTCCGCGAGGCGTTCGAGCTCGGCGAGGTCCTGCGGCAACCATTGCGAAAGCGACCGGTCGTGCAGCGCGTCGACACGGCTCGCGCCGCCTTGCGCACGTTCACGGGCTTCCTCCTGCGGCTCGACGGGCGCATGCAGGGCGCTGTCGGCGGTCGATGGATGCGCCGATGGCGAACGGGCGTCGAGTTGCTCGTGCAGGCTCTTCACCACCTGCGGCAAGTGGCGGCTCGGGCGCGTGGCGCCGCTCAGCCGGGTCTTGCCCTTCACACGGTCCGGATGCCAGTAGGCGTCGAAGAGCTCCGGCCAGCGCCGCCAGTCGCGCAGGTCGTGGCAGGCGATGGAACGCCACGCCGCATCGAGCCGCGCCGCGCGCTCGACCGGTACGCGCAACGCGGCGGCCACCATGGCCTGCTGCTCCGCGATGCCGACCTTCAGCCCATGGTCGCGCAGCAGGGCCGCGAAGCCGGCGATGCTGTCCAGCGGGCGAGCGAGGGTGTTCATGTGGGTTGCGGGGCTTTCTCGGCAACGCCGACCGCGCGTCGACCCTCGATGAGCTGCCGCACTCGCTCTTCGCCAAGCTGGAAGCGGTCCTCGCGCGTCTTGAGCAGGCAGGCCAGCGTGCCCGCGAGCGCATGCGGATCGTCGGGCAGCGCCTTGAAGTCGAGGCGGTGCAGCGCGCGCACCCAGTCCAGCGTCTCGGCGATGCCGGGCATCTTTTCGAGGTCCTCGCGCCTGAGGCGCTGCACGAAGGCCACCGCCTGCTCGACCAGCGCGCTCTCGGCCTGCGGCAAGGTGGCGCGAACGATCGCGATCTCGCGCGCGAGCGTCGGGTAGTCGAGGTAGTGATACAGGCAGCGCCGCCGCAGCGCGTCGGAAAGCTCGCGCGTGCCGTTGCTGGTGAGCACCGCCTGCGGCACGTGCTTCGCGCGCAGGGTGCCGAGCTCGGGCACGGTGATCTGGTAGTCGGCCAGCACTTCGAGCAGGAAGGCCTCGAACGCCTCGTCGGCGCGGTCGATCTCGTCGATGAGCAGCACGCACGGCGCATCGCTCGAGATGGCCTGCAGCAGCGGGCGTTCGAGCAGGTAGTCGCGCGCGAAGAGGTCGGCTTCCTTCATGCCCTGCGGCTGGGTCTCGTGCAGGCGGATCGCGAGCAGCTGACGGCCGTAGTTCCACTCGTAGGCGGCCTGCGACAGGTCCAGCCCTTCATGGCACT
The DNA here is from genome assembly GCF_050632185.1 of Variovorax ureilyticus. Taxonomy (GTDB): domain Bacteria; phylum Pseudomonadota; class Gammaproteobacteria; order Burkholderiales; family Burkholderiaceae_C; genus Variovorax; species Variovorax ureilyticus_A. The sequence continues at coordinate 4,549,010 of NZ_CP192579.1, read as the reverse complement.
GCAGGCGCACCAGCGCGCGGCCCTGCGCGTGCGCGAGCGCGGCGGCGAGCGAGGTCTTGCCGACGCCGGCATCGCCTTCGACCAGCAGCGGCCGCTGCAATTCGCCGGCCAGCCACAGCGTGGTGGCGAGCGCCTCGTCGGCGATGTAGCCGGCGCGGTGCAGCGATTCGCGCAGCTCGGCTTCGGTCATGGGATCAGGTTCGCTTTCCGCCCAGCCCCGCGAACCAGCCTTTGATGAGGGCCCACAGCATCGCGAGTGCGTTGAGTTCTCGCTGCTGGGGCGGCGCGACAGGTTCGTTGGAGGCGGTCGGCGCTGATGCACCGGCTGGTGCAGCCTCGTCGCTCGCAGGACCCGGCAGCGCCGATGCAGCAGCACGGAAGTTGTCGACGAACTGCGCGAGCAGCATGTCGGAGACCGGCACCAGCAGGCGGCTGCCGAACTGCGCGAACTTGCCGCTGACCGTGACCACCGCCTGACCGGCCAGCACCGAGATGGCCGGCGTTTCGCCGGGCTCGATGGTCGCGCCCAGTTCCATCGATGCGGACGAGCCGCTTCGGTCGGCGCCCTTGCCGAGCATGCGCAGCTTCTTCGCCGCGTCGTCGAGTTCAAGCACCTGGATGTCGCCCGCGAAAGCCGCGTTGGCCGGGCCCACCTTGACCTTCACGTTGCCCTTGTAGTGCGTCTCGTCGACCTGTTCGGTGATCGCCGCACCGGGCATGCAGCCGGCCACGGCCTTCACGTCGCGCAGCACCTGCCACGCGCGGGCCGCGTCCACATCGAGCGGGTAGCGTTTGTCGAGCTTGACTTCCATCGGGGCCTTCTCAGAGTGCGACGCCGGACTTGCGCAGTTGCTGCCAGACGCGGTACGCGGTGTGCGGCATCACCATGTGGTTCACGCCCAGATGCGCAAAGGCATCCACCACCGCCGAGGTGAAGGTCGGGATCGAACCGACATGCGGCGACTCGGCCACGCCCTTGGCGCCCAGCGGGTGATGCGGCGAAGGCGTCACGGTGTGGTCCGTCTCCCACTTCGGGGTTTCGACCGCGGTCGGCAGGAAGTAGTCCATCAGCGTGTTGCCGAGCAGGTTGCCCTGCGCGTCGAAAGGCATCTGCTGGCCCATCGCGACCGCGAAGCCTTCGGTCAGACCGCCGTGGATCTGCCCTTCGATGATCATCGGGTTGATGCGCGTGCCGCAGTCGTCGAGCGCGTAGAAGCGCCGCACCTTGGTCTCGCCGGTGCCGCGATCGATGTCGACCACGCAGAGGTAGATGCCGAAAGGGAAGGTGAAGTTGGGCGGGTCGTAGTAGTGCACCGCTTCGAGCCCCGGCTCCAGCCCGGGCGGCGCCTCGGTGATAGGCGGCCCAGCAGATGTCCTTCATGGTCTTGAACTTCGCGTCGTCGCCCTTGACCTTGAAGCGATCGATCTCCCAGTCCAGATCGGCTTCGCCGACTTCGAGCAGGTGCGCGGCGATCTTGCGCGCCTTGGCGTGGATCTTCCGTGCGGCCAGAGCGATGGCGGCACCGGCCACCGGCGTCGAACGCGAGCCGTAGGTGCCGAGCCCGTAGGGTGCGGTGGAGGTGTCGCCTTCCTCGACCTGGATCACCTCGGAAGGCAGCCCCAATTCGGTCGCGATGATCTGCGCGTAGGTGGTCTGGTGGCCCTGGCCCTGCGTGATGGTGCCCATGCGCGCGATCGCACTGCCGGTGGGGTGCACGCGGATCTCGCAGCTGTCGAACATGCCGACACCGAGGATGTCGCACATCTTGCTCGGCCCTGCGCCGACCACTTCGGTGAACGAGACGAGGCCGATGCCCATCAGCGTGGGACAGTTGGGGTCCGCGCGCTTGGCGGCCTGCTCGGCGCGCAGGCCTTTGTAGTCGCAGGCGTCGAGCACCTTCTGAAGCGCCGTCTGGTAGTCACCGGAGTCGTACTCGAAACCGAAAGGCGAGGTGTACGGGAACTGCTCCTTGCGGATGAAGTTCTTCGCGCGGATCTCGGCTTTGTCGATGGAGAGCTTCTGCGCGAGGATGTCCACCATGCGCTCGATGAGATACACCGCCTCGGTCACGCGGAACGAGCACCGGTAGGCCACGCCGCCCGGCGCCTTGTTCGTGTAAACGCCCTTCACGCTGCACCATGCAGCCGGGATGTCGTAGGAGCCCGAGCAGATGTGGAAGAGGCCCGCCGGGTACTTGGTCGGGTCGGCGCAGGCGTCGAAGGCGCCGTGGTCGGCGACGACGTTGACGCGCAGGCCGGTGATGCGGCCGTCCTTCGTGGCGGCGAGTTCGCCGTCCATGTGATAGTCCCTCGCGAAGGCGGTGCTGGAGATGTTCTCGATCCGGTCCTCGATCCACTTCACCGGCTTGCCCAGGACGATGCTCGCGACGATCGCGCAGACGTAGCCCGGATACACGCCCACCTTGTTGCCGAAGCCGCCGCCGATGTCCGGCGAGACGATGCGGATCTTCGATTCCGGCAGGCCCGAGAGCAGCGACACCACCGTGCGCACCACATGCGGCGCCTGCGAGGTCATGTAGGTGGTGAGCTCGCCGCGGATCGGGTCGAAGCTCGCGACGCAGCCGCAGGTTTCCAGCGGGCAGGGATGCACGCGCGGATAGAAGATGCGCTCGGCCACCGTGACCTCGGCCCCTGCGAATGCCGTGTCGGCCGCGGCCTTGTCGCCGGCCTCCCAGGTGAAGATGTGGTTGGGATGCTCGCGCTTGCCGTGCGCGCCTTCGGTCTTGCCCGCGAGGTCCTCGCGCAGCACGGGCGCGTTGGGTTCGAGCGCGGCGAAGGGATCGATCACCACCGGCAGCTCTTCATACTCGACCTGCACCGCCTCCACGCCGTCCGCGGCCGCGTAGCGGTCCTCTGCGATGACGACCGCGACTTCCTGCATCTGGAAGTGCACCTTCTCGTCCGCGAGCACCGCCTGCACGTCGCCGGCCAGCGTCGGCATCCAGTGCAGCTTGAGCGGCTTGAGGTCATCGGCGGTCAGCACCGCGATCACGCCGGGCACCTTCAGCGCCTCGCTCTTGTCGATCTTCTTCACGCGCGCGTGAGCAAGCGGCGAGCGCACGATGTCCATGTGCAGCATGCCGGGCAGCTTGATGTCGTCGACATAGTTGCCCTTGCCCTGGATGAAGCGGGCGTCTTCCTTGCGAAGGCGGCTGTCGCCGAGGCCTTGCAGCGCAGCGCTGCGTTCGAGGAGTTGGGGATCGATCGGCGCGTTCATGCAGCCACCTTTTCGGTCTGTTGCAGCTTGGCGGCTGCGTACATGACCGCCTTGACGATGTTCTGGTAGCCGGTGCAGCGGCAGAGATTGCCGCTCATCCCGGCGCGCACTTCCTCTTCAGTCGGGTTGGGGTTCTCCTGCAAGAAGCGGTAGGCCCGCATCAGCATGCCCGGCGTGCAGAAGCCGCATTGCAGGCCGTGCTGCGTATAGAAGCCCTCCTGCACCGCATGCAGCACCGCGCCTTGTGCGAGCCCTTCGACGGTGAGCACCTCGGCGCCTTCGCACTGCACCGCGAGATGCGTGCAGCTCTTGACCGACTGACCGTCGACATCGACGGTGCAAGCGCCACAGTGCGAGGTCTCGCAGCCGATGTGCGCGCCGGTGAGCTGGCATTCCTCGCGCAGGAAGTGCACCAGCAGCATGCGCGGCTCGACGGCTTTCTCGATGCGCCTGCCGTTGACCGTCATGTGGACGAGTTGCTTGGCCATGGTGGGGTCTCCGTCGTTCTGTGGGATCTATTGGCAGCGCGAGGCGGCCTTGGCGATCGCGCGCCGGACCATCTGGCCGGCCATCGCGATCTTGTAGTCGCGGTCGCCGCGCAGGTCCTCGACCGGATCGCAAATCGCCATCGCCTTGGCGGCGGCATCGGAAATCGAGGCATCGCCGAGCGGCTTGCCGATCAGCGCGGCTTCGGCGTCCGCGGCGCGCAGCGCCGTCGGCGCCAGGTTGGTGAGCGCGATGCGCGCGTGGCTCACGTTGCCGCCGTCCATGCGCAGCACCACGGCGGCCGCCGCCGTGGCCCAGTCGCCGGTCTTGCGCTTGAGCTTCTCGTAGGCGTAGCCGGTCTTCGGCGCGAAGGCGGGCATGCGGATCTCGACCAGGATCTCGTCCTCGGCCATGTCCGTCATGTAGGTGCCCTGGAAGAAGCCTTCGGCCCGGACCTCGCGCCGGCCTTTCGGTCCTTCGAGCACGAATACGGCATCGAGCGCGATCGCGAGCGCCGGATGGTCGTTGGCCGGATCGCCGTGCGCGATGTCGCCACCGATCGTGCCGCGGTTGCGCACCTGCGGGTCGGCGATCTGCGACGCCGCTTCGGGCAGCAGCGGGACTTTCTGCCACAGCAGCGGGGAACGGATGAGTTCGTTCTCGACCGTCATCGCGCCGATCACCACCGCTGCGCCGTCCTCGCGGATACCGCGCAGCGAATCGATGCGATTGAGGTCGATGAGATGCGCCGGCTGCGCGAAGCGCAGCTTCATCATCGGCAACAGGCTGTGTCCGCCGGCCAGCAGCTTGGCGTCGCCGCCGAGCGTGCCGAGGAGCTGGATTGCGTCGCCCACCGTGCGGGGCGCGTGGTAGTCGAATCCGGAGGGAATCATCGTGCCTGTCTCCTGTCGTTCTGGCGCGCAGCGCGTGCCCGTGCGTGCGGACCGGCAGCTAACTTAGTTCCGGCGCTCGTGAGACAGCGAGTTGCCGCACGAAGCTCGGCCGTGCGTGCACGAAATGCGCGCTCGTTGCGTGAAATGCATCGGGCGCGGGCGGCTTTTGCCGGATCGTGCCGGCTCAGCCCCGCAAGGCCTCGACCTCGGCGATGCCGAGCTGTTCGAGCAGCCGCGGCACGCTGGTGCGCGCGACCGGCAGCGGCGTCGCCTCTCCGCGCAGCTTGAGGCTGACCTTGCCGTCGTCGCGCAGGATCTGCTCGGCGTAGTCGAGGTTGGCAAGGTAGCTGCGATGGATACGCAGGAACGAATCGCCGTCGAGCCGCTCGGCCAGGTCGCTGATGTTGAGGTTGCAGAAGCTCGCCCCCTGCGCGGTACTGACCCAGGTGTAGTGGCCCTCGGCGCGTATGTAAGTCACCGCCTCGATGTCGACCAGCACGATACGGTTCTGCGACACGGTCGGGATCTTCTGCAGCTGCCGCTTGGCCTGCGGCTTCTGCACGGCCGGCTCCTCGCCCGCGACCAGCTCGGTGATGTCGTAGAAGATCAGCGTGTAGCTCGCGGTGTCGCCGCGCAGGTCCGAGAGCTTGGCGACCTTGATGAGCAGCACCCGCTCGGGGATGTTGATGATCATCGTCATGGGGGGCGGGTTGCTCACCGGGCACTCGGCCTGATCGAGCAGGAACTTGACCTTCGGCTGCGAGCGCTCGGGGTGGAAGGACAGCACCATCTTCTCGAACGGCGCCTTGTCTTCCACCGGCAGCACGCGGCGGGCGAAGCTGTTCATCGCGACGACGCGCAAGTCGCGGTCGAGCTGGACCACGCCGACATCCGAGCGCTCGAGCAAGTACAGGGGGCTGCGACTTTGCATGCGTGTCTCCGTGGTCCTGGCCTGGCTGGCCGGTGGGTCTGATTGAAGCACTGTTGATGCAGATTGCGCAGGGGGTGAGCCCGCAGCCCTGGGCTAGCATCGGCAGGTGGACCTGACCGAACTCCTCGATGCCGCCTCGGCCCGCGAGCTGACGCAACGGCTCGGCGATCGCCTGCTCGACGCGGGCCTCACCGGCTTTCGCGCGCCGCCGCCGGAACCCGCCACCTGCTGCGGCCGGGGCTGCAATGGATGCGTCTGGGAGAGCTACTTCACGGCAGTCGGCTGGTGGCGCGACGACGCGCTCGAGTTGCTCGCGCGCGTGCGCGCAGCCTAGAGGCCCTTTTCCACCATGTCCAGCAGCCGCTGCCCGAGCGCGTCGACCTGCTCGCGCGGCAGGGCGCGCAGGGGGCCGTCGATGACGAGCATCGCCAGGCCGTGCACTGCGGACCAGGCCAGGTACTCAGCGCCCGGACGGCGCTCGGCCGGCATCGCGCCGGCTTCGACGAGGCGGTCGAGCGCGGCGCCAAGGAGCTGGAAGGGATTGAGCCCGCTGTCGCCGCTCTTCGCCTTGTCGGGTTGCGCTTCGACATCCACCTGGGTCGCGAATGCCGTGCGGAAGAGGCCGGTTTCGGATTGTGCGAACCGCAGGTAGCCGGTGCCCACCGCCCGCACGGTCGCGCGTGCGAAAGTGGCCGGATCGGGCATCGGTCGCAGGGTGGCGAGTTCGGCCTCCATCGCGCGCGCGACCGCCTTGAGCGCCGCAGCCCTCACGGCCTGGAGGAGGGCCTGCCGACTCTCGAAATGGCGATAGGCCGCATTGGGCACGACCCCCGCGCGGCGTGTGGCCTCGCGCAGCACGACCGCCTCGGGACCGCCGGCACGCGCCAGTTCGACGCCAGCCGCGAGCAGCGCGCGTCGGAGATCGCCGTGGCGATAGGTGCTGCGCGCACGCGGTGCGGAAGTGGCCGGGACGGTCATGCGGTCTTTCATGTGGACAGCGTCCATTGTCTTTGCTATCGTTTTGTGGACGTTGTACACAAATGCAACGGATTCCCCAAGTCCCCCGTCACTCTCGAAAGGAGATCCCATGCAAGTCCAGCCCTATCTGATGTTCGATGGCCGCTGCGAAGAGGCGCTCGAGTTCTACAAGAAGGCGGTCGGCGCGCAGGTCACGGTGCTGATGCGCTTCAAGGAAAACCCGGAGCCGCCGCGGGCCGACTGCGCCCCGATCGACGGCAACAAGGTCATGCACTCGGCCTTCACGATCGGCGAATCGACCGTGATGGCGTCCGATGGAATGACCGCGACAGGCAAGCCGGTGTTTCAGGGCATTTCGCTGTCGCTGCAGGCGAAGGACGAGGCCGACGCCAAGCGCCTCTTCGATGGCCTCGGCAATGGCGGCCAGGTGCAGATGCCGCTCGGGAAGACCTTCTTCTCGCCGGCCTTCGGCATGGTCGCGGACCGCTTCGGGGTGTCGTGGATGGTGGTGGTGATGCAGGAAGCGGCCTGATCGTCGAGCGCCTCCGAGGCGACAGGTGCCGGGAGTCGCCTGACCGTACATTCGGCGATTCCATCCCCAAGAACCCAAGGAGCAACCGCCCATGATTCATGTCGTCGCCGTCATTACCGCCAAGCCTGGTCAACGCGACAAGATCCTCGAGGCCTACCGCGCCAACCGGCCGGCCGTGCTGGCCGAGGAAGGCTGCATCGAATACACCGCCACGGTCGACGCCGCCGGCATGCCCGCCTCGCGCGGCACCTTCGGCCCCGACACCTTCGTGGTGGTCGAGAAGTGGGCCTCGCTCGCTGCGCTGCAGGCCCACGCCGCCGCGCCGCACATGGCCGCCTACGGCGCGAAAACCAAGGAGTGGACCGAAAGCCGCCTCATCCACGTCCTCGAACCAGCCTGACCCACAGCTCCCCAAGAAAAAGCGCGCCGAAGGGCGCGCTTTTCGTTCGCAGGCTCCCGCGGAACCGGCTCAGCCGGGCCGCAGGGTGCGCCCCCTCGAGGGGGTGCAGAGCCACACGAAGTAGGCGAGGCTGGGGGTTACTTCGAAATGACCCGGACCATCTCCAGGCACTTGTTCGAGTAGCCCCACTCGTTGTCATACCAGCTCACGAGCTTGACGAAGGTGCCGTCGAGCGCAATGCCGGCTTCGGCGTCGAAGATCGAGGTGCGCGGGTCGCCGCGGAAGTCGGTGGCGACCACCTTGTCCTCGGTGTAGCCCAGCACGCCCTTGAGCGCGCCTTCGCTCTGCGCCTTCATCTCCGCGCAGATTTCCTTGTAGGTGGCGGCGTTTTCGAGTTCAACCGTGAGGTCGACCACCGACACGTCGGAGGTCGGCACGCGGAAGCTCATGCCGGTGAGCTTCTTGTTGAGCTCGGGGATCACCACGCCCACGGCCTTGGCGGCGCCGGTGCTCGACGGGATGATGTTCTCGAGGATGCCGCGGCCGCCGCGCCAGTCCTTGTTGCTCGGGCCGTCGACGGTCTTCTGCGTCGCGGTGGCGGCGTGCACGGTGGTCATCAGGCCGCGCTTGATGCCCCACTTGTCGTTGAGCACCTTGGCGATCGGCGCAAGGCAGTTCGTGGTGCAGCTCGCGTTGCTGATGATGGCTTCGCCGGCGTACTTCTTGTCGTTCACGCCGTAGACGAACATGGGGGTGTCGTCCTTGCTGGGGGCCGACAGCAGCACCTTCTTGGCGCCGGCGTCGATGTGCTTCTGCGCGGTTTCCTTGGTGAGGAAGAGGCCGGTGGATTCAAGCACGATGTCCGCGCCGACTTCGTTCCACTTGAGCTGCGCGGGGTCGCGCTCCTGCGTCAGGCGGATCTTCTTGCCGTTGACGATCAACGTGTTGCCTTCGACGTTGATCTCGCCCTGGAAGCGGCCGTGCACCGAGTCGTACTGGAGCATGTAGGCGAGGTATTCGGGTTCGAGCAGGTCGTTGATCGCGACGATCTCGATGTCGTTCTTGAAGTTCTGCACCGCAGCGCGAAGCACGTTGCGACCGATGCGACCGAAGCCGTTGATACCGAGTTTGATAGCCATGTCATTTGCTCCTGGATGATTGAAAACCGAAAGAGGCGGCCGAGATCAGCGCTTGAGCGCCGCTTCGACCGTGGCAGCGACGTTCTCTGCCGTGAACCCGAAGTGCTTGAACAGCACGCCGGCGGGTGCCGATTCACCGTAGGTGTCGATGCCGACGACGGCGGCGACGCCGTACTTCCACCAGCCGTCCGTCGCGCCCATTTCCACCGCAACGCGCAGCACGCCTTGCGGCAGCACGCTCTTCTTGTACTCGACGCTCTGGCGGTCGAAGGTGGTGGTCGATGGCATCGAGACCACGCGCACCGGGATCTTCTTCGCGGCCAGCAGCTCCTGCGCCTTGAGCGCCAGCTGCACTTCGGAGCCGGTCGCGATGATGACGGCCTTCGCCTTCTTGCCGCCCTGCGGTTCGGCCAGCACGTAGGCGCCCTTGTTGATGTCGCTCAGGTCGCTCTTCGGCGAATAGGGCAGGTTCTGGCGCGACAGCAGCAGCGCCGTCGGGCGGCTGGCGTTCTGCAGCGCAACGGCCCAGGCCACCGCGGTCTCGGCGGTGTCGGCGGGGCGCCAGACGTCGAGGTTCGGGATCAGGCGCAGCGAGGCGGCATGCTCGATCGACTGGTGCGTCGGGCCGTCTTCGCCGAGGCCGATGGAGTCGTGCGTGAAGACGTGGATCACGCGCTGCTTCATCAGCGCCGCCATGCGGATCGCGTTGCGGCTGTAGTCGCTGAAGGTCAGGAAGGTGCCGCCGTAGGGGATGTAGCCGCCGTGCAGCGCCACGCCGTTCATGATCGCGGCCATGCCGAATTCGCGCACGCCGTAATTGATGTGGCGGCCGGGCAGCCCGTCGGGAAATTGCTCGTTGCCTTCGCTGCGCACCACCGCGCCCTTGTCGTCGAAGCGCAGGCTCGGCGTGCTCTTGGTGTTGGTGAGGTTGGAGCCGGTCAGGTCGGCACTGCCGCCGAGCAGCTCGGGCAATGCGGCGGTGAAGGCTTCGAGCGCGAGTTGCGAAGCCTTGCGCGACGCGACCGTCTCGGCCTTGGTGTGCGCGGCGACGATCGTGTCCAGGGCCGTCTGGTGGAAATTCTTCGGCAGTTCGCCCTTCATGCGGCGGGTGAACTCTTCCGCGAGGTCCGGAAAGGCCTGCGCGTAGGCGGCGAACCTCTCGTTCCAGGCGGCTTCGGCCTTGACGCCGGAGGCCTTGGCATCCCACTCCTGGTAGACGGCTTCCGGCAGCTCGAAGGGCGCATGCGTCCACTGCAGCGCGCTGCGGGTGAGGCCGATCTCGTCGGCGCCGAGCGGCTCGCCGTGCGCCTTGGCCGTGTTGGCGCGGTTCGGGCTGCCCTTGCCGATCTGCGTCTTGCAGATGATCAGGGTGGGCTTGTCGCCGTGCTTCTTGGCCTTTTCGATGGCCTTCGAGACGTCCTTGACGTCATGGCCGTCGATCGGTCCGATCACCTGCCAGCCGTAGGCCTTGAAGCGCTCTTCGGTGTTGTCGATGAACCAGGGCTTGACCGGGCCGTCGATGGAAATGCCGTTGTCGTCGTACAGCGCGATCAGCTTGCCGAGCTTCCATGCGCCCGCAAGCGCCGCCGCTTCGTGGCTGATGCCTTCCATCAGGCAGCCATCGCCGAGGAAGACGTAGGTGTGATGGTCGACGATGTCGTGGCCCTTGCGGTTGAACTCCGAAGCCAGCAGCTTCTCGGCGAGGGCGAAGCCGACGGCATTGGTGATGCCCTGGCCGAGCGGGCCGGTCGTGGTCTCGACGCCGGGCGTCACGCCGGTTTCGGGGTGGCCGGCGGTCCTGCTGTGGAGCTGGCGGAAGTGCTTCAGCTCGTCGACGGACAGGTCGTAACCGGTGAGATGCAGCACCGCGTAGATGAGCATCGAGGCATGTCCGTTCGAGAGCACGAAGCGGTCGCGATCGAACCAGTGCGGATTGGCCGGGTTGTGCTTGAGATGTTCGCCCCAGAGCGCAACGGCCATGTCGGCCATTCCCATGGGTGCGCCCGGATGCCCCGAGTTTGCGAGTTGTACGGCATCCATTGCCAACGCGCGGATCGCGTTGGCCATCAAGGCTTGGTTGGCCATCTGTGGCTTCCTGGGAGCAAGTTAGGGGGAACCCGGCATTTTAGCGGGCGAGGTCGCGGCCCCTCCCGGCCGCCCGCGGATGGGCTGCTAGAGTGCCAGCCATGCATGGACTGCACCTCACCGCCGATCTCCACGATTGCCGTTGCGCCGCGCGCTGGCTGGTCGACGCGCAGGCACTCGGCGCGGCGTGCGTCGATGCGGCGGAATCGGCCGGGCTCCAGGTGGTGGGCACGCTCTTTCACGCGTTCCCGGCCACGTCGCAGGGACCCGGCGGCGTGACGGCCACGGTGCTGCTCGCGGAATCGCATCTGTGCGTCCATACGTGGCCTGAACAAAGCGGCGTGACGCTCGATGTCTACGTCTGCAACTTCGGTGGGGACCATTCTTCGAAGGCGAGGGCGGTGATGGATTCGCTGGAGGCGCTCTTCATGCCGCGGCACGCCGAGCGGCATGCATTGCAGCGCGGCTCGATCAAGGCCGAAGCGGCATGAACACCTCGACAACCGTGAAGGCGATGATCCTGGCCGCCGGGCGCGGCGAGCGCATGCGCCCCCTGACCGACGCCACGCCCAAGCCGCTGCTCGAAGTCGCGGGCAAGCCCCTGATGCAATGGCCCGTCGAGGCCCTGGCCGCGGGCGGCTTCACCGACTTGGTGGTGAACACCGCGTGGCTCGGCGAGCAGATCCCGGCGCGCTTCGGGGAACGGTTCGACGAATCCACCATCGCCTACTCGCAGGAAGGCAGGGACTTCGGCGGCGCGCTCGAAACGGCCGGCGGCATCGTTCGCGCGCTGCCGATGCTGGGCGATGTCTTCTGGGTCGCTGCCGGTGACGTGTACGCGCCGGATTTCCGGTTCACACGCGAAGCCGTGGAGCGCTTCGTGGCGAGCGGACGCCTCGCGCTGCTGTGGCTGGTGCCGAATCCGGCGCACCACCCGACAGGCGACTTCGGCATCGCCGAGGACGGTCGCGCGCTGAGCGAAGCGGCGCAGAAGTACACCTTTTCGACGATCGCGCTGTACCGCGCCGCGCTTTTCGCGCCCCCGCATTGCGATATCGAAGCCGGCAACCCGCGCGGGATCAAGGCGGCTTTGGCGCCGTTGCTGCGCGATGCGATGCGATCGGGCCTGGTCGGCGCGGAGCTCTACACCGGACGCTGGGCCGATGTCGGCACGCCCGATCGGCTGGCCGAACTGAACAGATGAAAAAACGGCCCGCTCGACGCGGGCCGTATTCGCTGGCGGCTGTCGCGAAGCCCGCCTCAGGGAACGTTCGATGTCGACATCTGGAAGGGCTTGCCGGGCAGCGCCATCGCGCCGCCGTACTCGGCCGCGGCGCCGTTGATCGCGTTGATCGGGCAGCCGTTGGGCGCCGGGCACGCACCGCCGTCGCCGAAGATCACCGGACCATAGCGGTAGTTGCGCATCGCCTTGCCCGTGTAGTCGAGCGCGCTCATCACGTAGCCCTGGTTCGCGAAGTTGTCCGCGTCCTCGACCGCGATCAGGTCCTTCATCTCGCTGTGCTGGATCGTGCGCACGATGCTGCCGCTGTTACCGTTCGAGGCGAAGCGCACCCAGTTGATCTTGTTGTCGCCGCGGGAGGCAACGATGACCTGCTGGCTGCTCGGCTCGAAGCCGGTGTTGGCCGGCTCGCCCTTGGAGGTCGCAAGCGACGTCGGATTGCGGCCGATGCCGGTCACGGTGCCCACTTCGGCGATGTTGCTCGCCGGCGGGTTGGCCGCCATGTTCGAGCCGTCACCCGGTGCGAAGCCGTCGAGGCTGTAGATGTGCAGCGTGCCGTCCTGCGTTGCGACCCAGGCGCGCGGGGTGGAGCCGAAGATCGTGGTCTTCACCGCGGTCGGACGCGCGCCCAGCGACACCGTCTTGAGCACCGTGGGCTTCTGCGAGGCCTGCACGTCGAAGGTGAACGGCCACTGGCTGGCCGACTGGCCGAAGTTGGTCGTCTGGCTCACGTTCGAGCTGAAGTACATGCCGTTGAAGTAGCTGAACAGCGGCTTCAGGTCGATGAACGCGGCCTTCTGCTCCGACTTGGAGATCACCACCGCCACGCCGCCCTTGGCGTAGCTGTAGTAGTTGGCGCCCCCGCTCGCGAAGCTCTGCCAGTTGTTCGTCAGCGGCGAATTGTCCAATCCGATGAACTGGCCGACCTTCGAGCCGGTCTGGTAGAGCGTCCTGAACTGGTCCATGCCGGTCGTGACGGCGATCTCGGTCGGTGCCGCCATGCCCGGCAGGTCGACATAGCCCAGGATCTTCATGAACGCGATGTCGCCCATGTTCACCAGACCCGGGTAGACGCCCATCCATTCCTGCCAGTTGTTGTACCAGGCGGCGGTCTTCGTCGTGACCCCGGTAGAGTCGTAGGGGCTGCATCCGTCGCACAGGCCGGCCAGCGCGATGACCGCCACCTGGCCCTTGAGCGCTTGCGTGTCCCAGACCGTGACCAGCGCGAATTCGCTGTTGTTGGTCATGGCGATGGCGGTCGGCACCTTGTTGGCCGGCAGCTTCACGCTCGCCTCGTTGCGGGCCGTGTTGCTGCCGACCGTCGCGATGACGCCATTCTGGAACGCGACCAGGCCTTCCGAGCAGAAGGCCGGCCGGCCCGCGCAGCGGCCGACGGCGATCGGGTCGCTGCTCACGAGGCCTTGGGCGCGATAGTCCATCACGTTCACGCTGTCGATGCCGCCGCCGGTGACGGCGGCCCGCGTCCAGTTCAGTTGCGGCAGCTGCGCGAACACGTTGTACATGTAGTTCGAGACCTGGATGTCGGACACGCCCACGCGCTGTGACGTGTCGTCCGCCACGAAAGCCGTGTTGGCAAGGTTCGACGAGAACAAGCCTGCGGAGGAACTGGGCGGCCCGCCGACCGACCACCAGAACGGGTAGTCCGGCGCCGGGGCCGTGAGCTTGGTATCGGTGCGCTTGTACAGCGCCACGCCCGCATTGGCGGTGCCGCATGCCACCGCATCCGGGCCATAGCGATAGGCAATGCCGGCATCCTTGCTCAACTGGGCGGCCATGGCGGTGTACTGTGCCGCCACGATGTTCAGCGCGCTGTCGACGATGTCCGTACTCTGGGCTCCGCAGAAGGTCGTCGTCTGCGGTGTGGTCCCCAGGACCGTGCCGCCGGAAGAGACACCTCCATTGCCGGCCGAGGAGGAAGAGGCGGTCTGCGACGCCGAGGCTGCCGCCGCGGCCAGGGCGGCGCCACTGGCACCGCCGCCACCACCACCCCCCGCCGCAGCCGGCGAGCGCGATGGCGCCCAATGACAGCAAAATGGCGCTCTTATGAACAACTTTCAACAAAAAACACCTCCAAAATAACAAGTGGTCGCTTTTTACGTGGGATGACTCCTACGGGCAAACCATCTTGCAAATACTTTCTTCGTGTTTTTTCGCCCACTTGGGAAGCACTTACAAAGGTAGCGAATAGTGACGTTATGACCGCAAATCATCAAGCCCCCCGTCGTATACATCTTTCTACTTATTTAGGCGCCGACGGCATCGCGATCATTCCGACCGCGCCCGAGCGGCAGCGCAACCGCGACAGCGACTTCCTGTATCGACACGACAGCTACTTCTATTACCTGACCGGCTTCACCGAGCCGAACGCCTGGCTGGTGCTGACCGGCGACGGCCGGTCGACGTTGTTCTGCGCACCGAAGGACCTGGAGCGCGAGATCTGGGACGGCTACCGACTGGGTCCCGAGGCTGCGCCGGGGGTGCTGGGGGTCGACGAGGCCTATTCGGTCCACGAACTGGATGTGCGGCTGCCGCGGCTGCTCGAGAACAAATCGGTGGTCTGGTATCCGTTCGCGACGCACAAGGGGCTGGAAACGCGGGTCGACGGCTGGCTTTCCGCAGTGCGTTCCCGGGTGCGCTTCGGCGCGCTGTGCCCCGAAGAGCAGCGCGACCTGTGCGGCCCGCTCGATGAGATGCGCCTGGTCAAGGACGCGCACGAACAGGACACGATGCGCCGCGCCGCGCAGATCAGCGCCCGCGCCCACATCCGCGCGATGCAGCTGTCGGCTCGCATGCTGCGCGAAGGCAAGGACGTGCGCGAATACCACCTCGACGCCGAGCTGCTGCACGAATTCCGGCTCGGCGGCTCGCAGTACCCGGCCTACGGCTCGATCGTGGCGGCGGGCGCCAACGCCTGCGTGCTGCACTACCGCGCCGACACCACCCCGGTGCGCGACGGCGAGCTGGTGCTCATCGACGCCGGCTGCGAGCTGGACGGCTACGCCAGCGACATCACCCGCACCTTCCCGGCCAACGGGAAGTTCACCGGCCCGCAGCGCGCGCTGTACGACCTCGTCCTCGCCAGCCAGGATGCCGCCGTCGCGGCAACCCGCGCGGGCCAGCGCTTCAACGATCCCCACGAAGCCACGGTGAAGGTGCTCTCGCAAGGCATGCTGGACCTGGGCCTGCTCGACGCCAACAAGGTCGGCAGCGTCGACGACGTGGTCGAGAAGCGCGCCTACTTCCCCTTCTATATGCACCGCACGGGCCACTGGCTGGGAATGGACGTCCACGACTGCGGCAGCTACGTCGAGCCGACCCAGCTGGGCGAGATCAGCGAGCGCCGCGATCCGCTGTCCAACGAGATCATCAAGAACCGGCCGAGCCGCATCCTGAAGCCGGGCATGGTGCTGACGATCGAACCGGGCATCTACGTGCGCCCGGCCGAGGGCGTGCCGGAGCAGTTCCACAACATCGGCATCCGCATCGAGGACGACGCGATCGTGACCGAAACGGGCTGCGAGCTGATCTCGCGCGGCGTGCCGGTCAAGGGCGACGAAATCGAAGCGCTGATGAAGGACTGACCCTCGCCCCCAGCCTCGCCTACTTCGTGTGGCTCTGACACCCCCTCTCCGGGGGCAATCCCGGCGGCCCGGCGAAGCCGGTTCCGCGGGATTCCTGGCCTGCCCCCTTGGTCATGCCGCGAGGTGACCGCGGATGAACGCTTCTTCGAAGATCGAATAGCCCGACCAATCGGCGTGCGCGAAGGCGAGGCGGCCGACGCGGACCCGGTCGGGCGCACCGAGCTGCCGCAGCAGCCCGGGCGCCGGAATCGCCATCGCGTGGCCGTAGCGGGTGATGTCGATGCGCGTCGCCAGCGCCGGCAGGTCGGGGTGCGGCACCGACAGCTCCGCGATCAGGTCGTCGCGCCAGCTCCCCCATGGCCGGTCGAGCAGTCGCCGCCGCCCGTCATCGCCATCGAAGGCGCTCGGCCCCAGCGGCCGATACCAGCTCAGCACGGTGGCGCGCGGCGTCGGGTCCAGCGTCTGGTGCCGCGCATCGACGTAACCGAGCCCGCGCGTGCCGTAGAGCACGTTGTCCCAGCTTGGCGCCGCGCCGGGCCGGTCTGCCAGTGGCTCGCGCACATGGATGTTGGCGACGAACCACGGCGAATACCGGACAAGCGAACCGGCGCGCGTCAGCACTTCGGGCGGGTTCTCGACCACGCGCGCGGCGATGAACACCGGCAGTGCGACGATGCATCGCTCGGCCTGCCAACGTGTCCGCGATCGCGTTGCGACATCGAAGGCATCGACCTCCACACCGCCGCGTGCCTCGGCGATGCGTGTGACCACATGGCCGGTCCTCAGGCGCTCCCCCAGGGGATCGGCCAGCCGGCGCATCAGCCAGGCGTTGCCTTCGGGCCAGGTCAGCACGGCGTCGCGTTCGGGGTTGTCGTCACCGGGCGCATGGAATCCGTGACGGCTCGCGAAATAGTGCAGCCCTGCCCAGGCCGACACATGAGCCATGCCGGCGCCGTAGTCGTCGCGGCAGCAGTAGTCCAGATACCAGCGCAGGTGCGCGTCGGTGAACCCTTCTCGGTCGAGCCACGCCTGAAAGGAGAGCGCGTCCAGCGACAGCAGCAGCGGCGCGGTTTCGGCCCTGAGCGTCGGGATCACGAATCGCGCCTCGCGGCGCAGCGCCTCCACACGCTGCGAGAAGAGGCGGTACTGCGCGAGCGTCGCTTCGCCGACGCCCTGCACCGGCAGCAGGCCGTCCTGCCATTCGCCGCGGAAGTAGAGGCGCTCCTGCGGGGTGTGGCAGAGGTGGCGCTCGTCGTATTCCCACCGTCCGGCGACGCGCCGGCGAAGGCCGAATTCTTCGAGCAGGTCCTGCACCTCGCGCGCGTGATCGCCGGGCACCGGCAGGTAGTGCGCCCCGAGCGGGCAGGCGATGCCGTTCACCGCGCCGCCCCGGCTGTTTCCGCCCGCGCTGTCTTCGAGTTCGAGCAGCACGAAATCGTCGATTCCGGCGAGACGCAATGCGCGCGCGGCCGCGAGCCCTGCGATCCCCCGCCAGCGATCAGCACCTGCGTACGGCGCGCGACATCCGGCGTGCCACCCGCCTGCAAGGTGCCGTCACGCAGTGCATGGCCCCGCGCCACGTCGATACCGGTGAAGCCGCCCGCGATCTCCGGTGCCGGCTTGCAGCCGGCCAGCATCGCCGCGCCCGCAGCCCCGCCCAGGAACACGCGGCGCTTCACCGCTTGCCCCACTCCTGCTCGTAGGTCGTGACCAGCACCTGGTTCGACAGCCGGTTCACGTCGGCCGGCACCCGCGACATGTCCAGCGGGAAGTCGAACAGCAGCGGCAGGCTCTCGGCCGAAAGAAAGCGCAGCCCCTTCGGCAGGGCGCCGGCATCGGGCAGGCGGTAGGGCCGGTGGCTCGCGATGATGTAGCCCCACTCGCCGAAGCTCGGCACATGTGCGTGATAGGGCGCGACCTGCAGGCCGACCGATTCGAGGGTCTGCGCGACGGTCCAGAAGCTCTTGCGTGCGATCAGCGGCGAGGTGGTCTGGATCACCGCGTAGCCGCTCGCCGAGAGCCGCTTGTCGAGCAGCGCGTAGAAGGAGCTCGTGTAGAGCTTGCCGATCGCGAAGTTGGTCGGGTCCGGAAAGTCGACCACGATCACGTCGAACATGTCGCCCGGCTGCTGGAGCCACTGGAACGCGTCGGTGTTGACGATCCGCACCTTGGGCGACTTGAGCGAACCGCCATTGAGCGCGGCGAGCGTCTCGTGCTCGGTGAAGAGCCGCGTCATGTTCGGGTCGAGCTCGACCAGCGTCACGCTTTCCACCGACGGGTACTTGAGGATCTCGCGCACCGCCATGCCGTCGCCGCCCCCGAGCACGGCGACCTTCTTCGGTGCGCCGTGCGCAGCCATCGCCGGATGCACCAGCGCTTCGTGATAGCGGTATTCGTCGCGTTCGGCGAACTGCAGGTTGCCGTTGAGGAACAGCCGATGTCCGGCGCTGCCATGCGTGACCACGATGCGCTGGTAGGGCGAGGTGGCACTGAAGACGATGCGGTCCTGGTAGAACTTGTCCTCGGCCAGCGTCGTGATGCGGTCGGCCAGGACGAAAGCCGCCGCGAGCGCGAGCAGTACCAGCGCGCAGGCCGCCGCATGCGCCCCAGCCCGCCGCAGTTCATGGCGAAAAAGCCAGAGCGCCCACAACGCGACCGCCGCGTTCATGAGGCCGAACAGCAGGCCGGTGCGGATCATCCCGAGTTGCGGCACGAGCAGCAGCGGGAAGGCGATCGACACCGCGAGCGCACCGAGGTAGTCGAAGGTCAGCACCTGCGAAACGAGCTCCTTCAGCGCGACGTTGCGGCGGAGGATTCGCATGACCAGCGGAATCTCAAGGCCGACCAGCGCACCGACCGCCAGCACCATGCCGTAAAGCAGCAGCCGGAACGCACCGGGCACATAGGCGTTGGCAATGAAGAGCACCGCCGGCATTCCGCCGCCGATGAGCGCCACCAGCAACTCGATGCGCAGGAAATGCGCCGGCAATTGCCGATCGAAATAGCGCGAGAGCCACGAGCCCACGCCCATGGCGAAGAGATAGGTGCCGATGACGGTGCTGAACTGCAGCACCGAATCGCCGAGCAGGTACGAACTCAGCGCCGCCGCGCTGAGTTCGTAGACCAGCCCGCAGGCCGCGACCACGAACACGCTGGCGAGCAGCGCGATCTCGACGGGCTGCGGGCCGCGCCTCGAAATGGACTCTGTACCGGTCATCGGCCGACGCCGGGCCGCCCCAAGGCGGCCGGGCCCTCCCCTCGGGGGATGGCGAAGCACACGAAGTGACAAGCCGAGGGGCTCAATGATCGGCCGGCGCCGGGCCGCCCCAAGGCGGCCGGGCCCTCCCTCGGGGGATGGCGAAGCACACGAAGTGGCAAGCCGAGGGGCTCAATGGATCGCTGCGGCGACGATCACGCAGATGCCCAAGCTCATGGCCGCGACGACCACACCGAGCGCCACGTTCTGCTTCTCGACGATCTCCTGCCACAGGTCATAGGGCGTGAGCTTGTCGATGACGAGGAAGCACAGCCAGAAGATCGCCACGCCCAACAGCGCATAGACGAGCGACCCGAGGACGACGTCCGGCTTCAACCATTCAAATCCCATGATGAGGACCTCCGGAAAAAAACATCATTTGTGGCCGCCGCCACTGGAATAGCCACCGTACGAACCGCCCGAGCTGCGCACGCCGCCGCCTCCGCCGCCGGAGCCGCTGCATGTGCTCAGGATGAGCAGCAGGATGATGATGATCACCACCACGAGGATGATCGTGCCGCAGCCGACGCTCGAGCCCGCACTCACCGGCCCCGCGTCGTTGCGCTTGAACAGTTCCTTGCCGCCGCCGAGCTTGAAGGCGGCGGCCACGGCGGCGCTGTCGATCTTGCTGCCCGACGACCAGGTGATCTCGTTGGCATAGCGCTCCATCGACAGCAGCGACGAGCCGCTGGCGAAGTCGCGGTTGAAGGTCTTCTGCCCGCGCAGGACCTGCCAATAGAACTCGCCCGCCACGTAGGACGTCTCGGCGTTGTAGGCGTAGAGCTGGCGGTAGTCCTTGCCGAGATAGGTGGCTTTCGACCCGTCCCTGGACATCGTCGGCGCCCCGGTGGTCGGGCGGACCAGGCTCCAGCCGTCCTCCGAGTCGACCAGGAAGCTGAAGCCGCGCTTGCGGTTGAACAGCAGGTACTCGCTCCAGCCGAAATGCTCGTCGTCGCCGGGCGCCACGCCCATGCGGTGCTGGAACCCGACGACCTGCCAATCCAGGCCCTGCAGCTGCCCGACCGTGCCGAGCGGAATCAGCGGCTGCACCGGCTCATCCTGCAGCGCGTGCCGGAGCTCGCCGCCGATGCCCTGGGTCAGATCGATGATGCTGTTGCACGAGGCGCAGGTGATGCTCTTGCTGTCGGCGAGGTTGACGGTGACCGTCGCGCCGCAGTTCGGGCAGTTGAAGCTGCGCGCCTTTTCTTCCTTCGCCGATTCGCCCTGCAGGCCGGTGAGCTGCAGGTCTTCGAGCTGCACCGCGCGGCCGAGCCACGCGCTGGTCGGATCGGTGTCGTACTCCAGGCTCAGCACCTGCCCGTTGTCGCCGCGCAGCTCGACCACCGCGAAACGTCGGCCCAGTTCGGGCAGCCGGGGCAGTTCGCCTTGCGCAGAGACGAGCGCCGCCTGCTCGTTCGACGTGACGGTATAGGCCTGGCCGTTGAAGGCCGTGGTCGCGCCGACGCGCAGCAGAGCGGCGGACGGCGCCTCGCGCTCCAGGTCGAAGGGCAGCGCGAAGACGAAGGCGCCGTTGTCCTCGCTCAGAACCCCGGTGCGGTCGCCGTCGAGCGCGGCGATCCATTCCGTCCAGCGTCCGCCGTCGTAGCCGTACTGCAGCCGGCCGATGAGCGTGAACGGCCGATCGTCGACGCGGCCTGCGGCAAAGAGCTGCAGCGGGCTGAAGTCGTCGAACAGCTCCGCCATCTTGCCGGTGCGCGCGAGCGTCTCGCCCTGGCGCACCACCGTGCTGCGGCAGTACTGGCACACCGCATGCGTGGATTGCGCGGAGCGGAACTCGACCGGCGCTCCGCAGCCGGGGCAGGGCGCGCGGTAGTAGCGCTGATTGGCGCCGTTCTCAGCCATGGCACTCCGAAGAGGGCCAACCTGCGGGTGGGTTGTCTGGTCTTCCCGCGAGAGGTGTGGGCGTCACACGAGTTTTTTCAGAAGCTCCGCCTTCTTGGCGTCGAACTCTTCCTGCGTGAGGATGCCCTTGGTCTTGAGCTCGGCGAGCTTCTCCAGCGTGGTCATCACGTCGGCCGGATTGACCGCCGCGACCGCCGGCTGCTGGGCGGCAGCAGCCGCGGCGGCGCTGTTCTGGCCCAGGCCCTGCGACAGGTTCTGCGCGAGCACCTGCCCCAGCGCGACACCGGCGCCCAGGCCCATCGCGTCGCCCGCGATGCCGCTGCCGCCGCCCGCGCCTTCGGCGATCTTCGGGATGGCCTGCGCGGTCTGGTACTGCATGAACTTGCCCATGTCGTTGCCGACCATGCCCATGCCGATCTTCTGGTCGAGCACCTTCTGCAGCTCTTCGGGCAGCGAGACGTTCTGGACCGTGATGTTCTCGAGCTTGAGCCCGATCTTCGCGAACTCGGGCACGAGCTGCGCCGCGAGCGCCTGCGCGAATTCGATCTGGTTGGCTGCAAGGTCGAGGAAAGGCACGCCGCTCGACGCGATCGCGTTGCTGATGTTCTGCAGCACGAGTCCGCGCAGTTGCCCATCGAGGTCCGCCACGGCGTACACGTCTCGGGTGCCGGAAATCTCGGTGTGAAAGAGCTTCGGATCGCCGATGCGGAAGCTGTAGTTGCCGAAGGCGCGCACGCGGACCGCGCCGAAGTCCTTGTCGCGCACGGTGATCGGCTGCGGCGTGCCCCACTTCTGGTCGACCTGCTGCCGCGTGCTGAAGAAATAGACGTCGCTCTTGAACGGCGACTCGAAGAGCTTGTCCCAGTTCTTGAGGTAGGTGAGGACCGGCAGCGTCTGCGTGGTGAGCTTGTAGATCCCGGGGCCGAAGACGTCCGCGATCTGGCCTTCGTTGACGAACACCGCGACCTGCGATTCGCGAACCGTGAGCGACGCGCCGTTCTGGATCTCCATGTCCGCCATCGGGAAGCGCCATGCCAGGGTGCCGTCGCCGGTCTCGGTCCACTGGATGATGTCGATGAACTGCTTCTTGATGAAATCCATCAGCGCCATGGAGGTGCTCCTACAAGTACTCGGCCGGTGATATTGCCACACTGGGCAGGTCCTTCCCGCCGTGCATTTCCATGCTTCCCCGCGAAGCCCACGTTCCGCAAGCGAGAGAAGGCGAGGTCTACAATCGGCGCCCTTTCAAGAAGCGTCACAGGAGGCACGGCCCAATGTCCGATCCGACTTCATCGATTCCTTCGCCCGAGGACAAACGTGCCGAGCTGCGTCGCGCCGCCCTCGAGTACCACGAGCATCCGGTCCCTGGAAAGATCTCCATCGCCGCGACCAAGCAGATGATCAACCAGCGCGACCTCGCGCTGGCCTATTCGCCCGGCGTGGCGGCCCCCTGCGAGGAGATCGTCAAGGATCCGGTCAACGCCTTCAAGTACACCGCGCGCGGCAACCTCGTGGCGGTCATCACCAACGGCACCGCGGTGCTGGGCCTCGGCGACATCGGTCCGCTCGCTTCCAAGCCGGTGATGGAGGGCAAGGGGGTTCTCTTCAAGAAGTTCGCCGGCGTCGACGTGTTCGACATCGAGATCGACGAGAAGGACCCGGCGAAGCTGGTCGACGTCATCGCCGCGCTGGAGCCCACCTTCGGCGCGATCAACCTCGAGGACATCAAGGCCCCCGACTGCTTCTACGTCGAGCGCGAGCTGCGCAAGCGCATGAAGATCCCGGTCTTCCACGACGACCAGCACGGCACCGCGATCACCGTGGCCGCCGCGATGCTCAACGGCCTCAAGGTCGTCGGCAAGGACATCTCGCAGGTGAAGCTCGTCACCTCCGGCGCGGGCGCTGCGGCGCTGGCTTGCCTGAACCTGCTGCTCAAGGTCGGCCTCAAGCGCGAGAACGTCTACGTGACCGACCTCGCCGGCGTGGTCTACGAGGGCCGGACCGAGCTGATGGACAACGACAAGCGCCAGTACATGCAGAAGACCGACGCGCGCACCCTGTCCGAGGTGATCGAGGGCGCGGACGTGTTCCTGGGCCTCTCGGCCGGCGGCGTGCTGAAGCCGGCCATGGTGGCCAAGATGGCGGCGAAGCCCGTCATCTTCGCGCTGGCGAATCCGAACCCCGAGATCACGCCGGAAGACGCGCATTCGGTGCGCAACGACGTGGTCATGGCCACCGGTCGCACGGACTACCCGAACCAGGTCAACAACGTCCTGTGCTTCCCGTACATCTTCCGCGGCGCCCTGGACTGCGGCGCGACCACCATCACCGATGAGATGGAAGTCGCCGCGGTGCATGCCATCGCCGATCTCGCGCAAGCCGAGCAGAGCGAGCGCGTCGCCGCCGCGTACGCTGGCGAGAAGCTCAGCTTCGGCCCCGAGTACCTGATTCCGAAGCCCTTCGATCCGCGGCTGATGATGAAGATCGCGCCGGCGGTCGCCAAGGCCGCCGCCGATAGCGGCGTGGCGCTGCGGCCGATCGCCGACCTCGACGCCTACCGCGACAAGCTCCAGACCTTCGTCTATGCCTCCGGCACCACGATGAAGCCCATCTTCGCCGCCGCCAAGCGCGCGCCGAAGAAGCGAGTCGCCTTCTGCGAAGGAGAAGAAGAGCGCGTGCTGCGCGCCGCTCAGATCGTGGTCGACGAAGGCATCGCACGGCCCACGCTGATCGGCCGGCCGGCCATCATCGCGCAGCGCATCGAGAAGTTCGGCCTGCGCCTGAAGCAGGACGTGCACTACGACATCGTCAACGTCGAGTGGGACCAGCGCTACCGCGATTTCTGGCAGACCTACCACCGCATGACCGAGCGCAAGGGCACGACGGTGCAGACCGCCAAGATCGAGATGCGCCGCCGCCTGACGCTCATCGGCTCGATGCTGCTGCACAAGGGCGACGTGGACGGGATGATCTGCGGCACCTGGGGCACGACCGCGATCCATCTCCACTACATCGACCAGGTCATCGGCAAGCGTCCCGGCGGCTGCGCCAGCACGCCGCAGAACGTGCCGATCTATGCCTGCATGAATGGCCTGCTGCTGCCGAATCGGCAGCTGTTCCTGGTGGACACCCACGTCAACTACGACCCGACACCCGAGGAGCTCGCCGAGATCACCACGATGGCGGCGGAAGAGATGATGCGCTTCGGCCTGAAGCCCAAGGCGGCGCTGCTGTCGCACTCGAATTTCGGCAGCAGCAACCACCCCAGCGCGATCAAGATGCGGCAGACGCTCGAACTGCTGCGCACCCAGGCGCCGTGGCTCGAAGTGGATGGCGAAATGCACGGCGACGTCGCTTTGGACGGCAAGCAGCGCGCATCGGTCATGCCCCACAGCGCACTGTCCGGCGACGCCAATCTGCTCGTGTTCCCGAACATCGATTCGGCCAATATTGCCTACAACCTGCTCAAGACGGCGGCTGGCGGCAACATCGCGATCGGCCCGGTTCTGCTCGGAGCGGCCAAGCCTGTGCACATTCTCACGCCCAGCGCGACTGTTCGGCGCATCGTGAACATGACGGCACTGACCGTGGCCGACGCAAACGCCGAAAGATAAGAGAAATTTCGCTAGCAAACGCCAACTTTCTAGCGATCGCCAATCCCATTCGCCTGCTCAAAGATTGAGCAGGCGCTTGCTATTTGGGCGCCCCTGATGCACACTAATGGGCTTGAATTTGAGGGTTTACCCCAATGGGTGGATCCCGATTCGGCCCTCGCTCTTTTTTCTGGTGCCCCATGGCGGTTTTCGCCTCGATTTCGTCCCCTGCGTCAAAGTTTGCGCTCACCAGCTTGCTGCTGGTGGCTCTCGCGAATGGCGTCCAGGCGCGCGAATGGTCCGGCACCCGTACCGGCCAGCCGGCACAGGAAACGATCGCGCTGGCCGAATTGCCGGTGCAAGGCCAGCGTACCTACGAGGCCATTTTCAAGGGTGGCCCTTTCCAGCATGAGAAGGACGGCATTGTGTTCGGCAACCGCGAACGCCTGCTGCCTCAGGAACGTCGAGGCCATTATCGAGAGTACACGGTCGAAACGCCCGGTTCGCGTGATCGTGGTGCCCGGCGGATCGTCTGCGGAGGCGAACGAACGACACCATCGGCCTGCTGGTACACGGCGGATCACTACGCGAGCTTCAGGCGGATCGTTCCCTGAACGATGAAATGAATTTGGAGAGGCGCAGAACTGCGTCCTGAGAAAAGATGACGACAACCATGGAAAGACCAGCGGAGATGACCCAATCCCTTCGTGGCGTGCGACCCAACATCGTGCAGTCGATTCGCGCATTTCGCGTGAGCGACCTGCAGGAGGCAGCACATGCAGCCGGTCAGCACTTTCTGTATGCCAACCTCGGCAACGCCCAGACCAAGCAGGACGTCCTGGACCTGATCGCGCAGCAATTCATGTTCCCCCAGCACTTCGGGAAGAACTTCGACGCGCTCTACGACTGCATGACGGATCCGCTGCACAAGTCGGGCCCGCAGCCGGGCTTCGTCATCGTTCTCGAACAGATTCCCGCCAACGCCAAGTTCGACAAGGAAGCGCGCGAGCAGCTTCTCGATATCTTCCGCGACGCGGCGGACTACTGGGGAGATCGGAAGATTCCCTTCCGGTGCTTCTATTCTTTTCTGTAGCCCGTTCTGCGCAAACCAGCCAAGCAGAACGGGCGAACGAGGCTCAACAACACGGCGCCGCAGGTGCCGAGGTCGAAGCGCAAGAGGCCGACCCGACGGCGGAAAAGATGCCGACGGACAAGTTGGTCGACGTGTCTCCGTTGGCGCTGCGGATGAGCAGCCCCTTCAACGCCGGCTACTGGCTCGCGGCAGCGTAGCTGTTGCTCGCCCCCAGGCTGCGCGCACTTCGTGTCGCTTCGCCAACCCCCTGCCGGGGGCGACACCAGCGGCCCGGCCAAGCCGGTTCCGCGGTGTCCACCAACAAAAAGCCCGTCCTTGACGGGCTTTTCTATTTGGGGAGTTGTTGGGCGATGGCGACGTACTCGGCGACGGGGACTTCCTCGGCACGGCGCTGGGTGTCGAATGCGCCGGCGAAGTTCTTCTGCTCCAGCCACTTGCCGAGGCTGTGGCGCAGAAGCTTACGGCGCTGGCTGAAGGCCACTTGCACGACCTCGCCGAGTCGTCCGGCATCGACCTCGGGCGGCTCGGCAAACGGCACCATCCGCACCACGGCGCTGTCGACGCGCGGCGGCGGATCGAAGCTCTCGGGCGGCACGAAGAGGATGTTGTCCATGGCGTAGCGCCACTGCAGCATCACGCTCAGGCGGCCGTAATCGGAGGTCGCGGGCCGAGCGACCATGCGGTCGATCACTTCCTTCTGCAGCATGAAATGCTGGTCGGCAATCAGGTCCGCGAAGCCCAGCAGATGGAAAAGGATGGGTGTCGAGATGTTGTAGGGCAGGTTGCCGACGACGCGAAGCCGCTTGGCCGGCGGCGCCGCCAATCTCGCCGCAAGCGCGCCGAAATCGACCTTCAACACGTCGGATTCGACGACGTCGAGCTGCCCATGGCTGCGCAGGCGCTCGGCCAGATCGCGGTCGAGCTCGATCACCGTCAGGCGACCGAGTCGCTCCACGAGCGGCTGCGTCAGTGCCGCGAGACCCGGGCCGATCTCGACCATCGCATCGCCGGGCTTCGGCGCGATCTCGCGGACGATCGCATCGATGATGGCCATATCGGCCAGGAAGTGCTGGCCGAATCGCTTGCGGGGAATGTGCTGCTTCACCGTCAGGATTGCGGTGGTTCGCGGTATTCCACATAGGCACGCGCACGAACTTCCTGGGCCCAGGTTTCGGTGTTCTGCTCGATCTTCTTCTCGCGCAGCACCGCGCGAGCCGCCTCGCGCTGCTCGACTTGCGTGAGTTTGGTCTCGCGTCGATCGAGCACCTGGATCAGGTGCACGCCGAAGCGCGACACGACGGGATCGCTGATCTGGCCGGGACTCAGGCGGTTCATCGCCTCCTCGAACTCGGGCACGAACTGGCCGGGACGTGCCCACCCGAGATCGCCGCCGCTCTTGGCGCTGCCGTCGTCCGAGTTGTCGCGTGCTAGGCTGGCAAAGTCGGCGGCGCCGCGCTGGATGCGCTCCTTGAAGTCGTTCAGTTGCGCGACCGATTGGGCCGTGGTCCGCTTGGGATCGTTGCGCAACAGAATGTGGCGCACCTGCGTCTGCGTGACGACAGCATCACCGACACCCGGCTGCGACTTGCCCAGCAGCTTCAGCACATGGAAGCCGGCAGGCGACCGGATCGGTCCCACGATGCCGCCCACCGGCGTCGAGTGCGTCGCCTCCACGAACAGTGGCGGATAGCGTTCTGCGCTGCGCATGCCCATGGCGCCGCCGCCGGAACGGTCCGGAGCGTCGGAGTTCTCCTGGACGAGTTTGCTGAAGTCCTCGCCGGCGCGGGCGCGTTGGGCGAGGCCCTGCGCGCGCTGCTGCAGCTTGGCCACATCCGCATCGCTCGCGTTCTCGGGAACGGCGACAAGCAACTGCGCGATGTTGAGGTTCGGCGCAATCGCCGCATTCCCGCCGGCGCGCTGCTCTCGAATGTACTGGTCGACTTCGACGTCGGTGATCTTGACCTTCGACTCGACCTCGCTGTTGCGCAAGCGCGTGAGGATGAGTTGGTCCTGCAGCTCACGCCGGAACTGGTCCTGCGACATGCCCTCCGCAGCGACCCGGCGTCGCAGTTCGGTCACCGTGATCTGGTTCTGCCGGGCCACGGTCTGCTCGGCCTGGTCGACCGCCAGATCGTCGATCTTGATGCCGGATTCCTTCGCGAGCTGCAGCATGGCGCGCTCGTTGATCAGCCGCTCGAGGACAAGGCGGGTGAGTTCCGCACGCGGCATCCGTTCGGCTTCCGGGTTCTCCCGCAGCAAGCGCGCCACCCGCGACTGGACCTCGGTGTTGGTGACCGGCTCGGAGTTGACCAGCGCCACGATGTACTCGGCCGATCGCTGCACATTCGGCGCCTTCGCGCTGGTGGCTGGCGGCGGCACGATCCGCGGACCGGCACGCATGATGTCGGTGATGCCCAGGCCCTGCGCCCCGGCGGAGGCGGCCATTGTCGCGAGACAGGCCAACGTAAGGATGGAGCGAATGTGTTTCATGGCGAAGCTCTGTCTATCTCAGTCGTAATTGGTGAACCGGCTCGGCGCCAGTCCCGGTTGGCGCAGCGGGGTGTAGCGTTGGATGTTCTGCGTCAAAGTGCGCGCCGGGCTCGATCCCACGCTTGCGAAGCCAACGAGTTCGAGCTGAAACATGATCCGGGTGCTGGCTGTGATCTGCCCGGTGGTGATCCGTTCCACCACCACGCGGCCGATCCAGCAGCAGCCGTCGTATTCGAGGCCGAGCACGCCGTCCGTCAGCTTGCTGTCATGCAGACTGTAATTGAGACGACCCACCGCGTACCAGCGACCGCCGCCTTGACCCCGCCCGGGGCCCAGATCCTTGCCGTAGTCGCCCCACAGATCGTTGATCGGCCACTGCCAGCCGACGTCGATCGACCTGCTGCCGTCAGTGGCGGTCGGGGTGCTGTCGGCCTGGTAACGGTAGGCGGCGCTGATGGTGCGGTACGGACCGGGACTGTAGCGGGCGCTGATCGCGGTGCGCGTGGAATCGTGCAGGTCCGGGTTGTACTGGACCGTGCCGTCCACGCTCCACTTCGGCGTCCAGTTGATCTGCGCGCCAAGCAGAATGTCGCTGAAACGATCGGTAACCGGCGTGCCGTTTGGCAACGTGACCAGCTGGTCAGCGAAGCGCAGGCGCTGCGCGACGCCGAAGCGCGCCGCTTCGGCGCCGGTGTCGGGATCGATCAGGCGCGACGTGACCCCGAGGGTGAGCAGGTTGCTGTCGGAGATCCGGTCGTTGCCCGAAAAGGCGTTCTCGGTATAGACGGTCGCGAAGCTGAAGTCGTTGGCCGCCGAATCGTAGTTCGGCAGATCGTTCTGGTTGCGATACGGCGTGTAGACGTAGAACGCGCGCGGCTCGAGCGTCTGCCGGAACGCGCGCCCGAAATAGCTGGCGTCGCGCTCGAAGACCATGCCGCTGTCGAGGCTGAAGGTCGGCACCACGCGGTTGGCCGACGTCGCGCCGTTGGTGATGAGCGGCGCATCGAACTGGTAGGCGGTGGCGTTCAACATCACCTTCGGGATGACGAAGGTGCCCGGGGTCAGGAAGGGGCGGCTCAACGAGGCCAGGCCGAACACGCGCTCGCCGTCGGGCTGCACCGTGCCGGTGAGTTCCTTCTGCAGGGCCGCGCTGGGGCCGCGGAAACGCGAGTAGTCGGTGTTGAGCGTGAAGTCGAAGCCGTTCCAGTCGTACTTGTTGTAGTCGGCCGTGATCTGCGGCAACCGGTCATACGGCGGCACGATGGGCGAGGGAGCGTACTGCAGCGTCTGGTAGCTCAGCGCACGCGCCATGCCGCTCCAGTCGCCCGAACTCCAACGCAAGATGCCGTCGTTGGCCAGCAGTCGCGCCGTGAGGGACGGCGTGCGCGTGAAATCGCGCCAATAGTCGTCGTCGCTCACGCGATTGATGTTCAACGAGCCGGTCAGGGAATCGAGCCCCAGCGACTTGGCATCGAAACGCTGCTCGTGATGCGTCCAGACGCCCCAGCGGTCGCGATCGCGCAGCTTGTCGTCCGGCATGTAGTCGGCGCGGATCTCGCCGCTGTACGAGGGCTCGAGGTAGCGGAACTCGGTGCCCAGGTTGACCCCGCGCTTGCTCATCAGGGTCGGATAGAGCGTCGCGTCGCGATTGGGCGCGATGTTCCAGTAATACGGCGCCGTGACCTCGACGCCGTTCACGCTGTCCATCCCGATGACCGGCGGCAGCATGCCCGACTTGCGATCGTTGCTCAGCGGGAAGCTGAGCGACGGGAACGGTGGCGTGCTGATGCCCATGAACGTGATCTGCGCGCCGGTCGCGACACCGACGTTCTCCTCGGTGTCGGCCGTGATGGTGCGCGCCTTGAGCAGCCAGGCCGGCATCCACCCCGGATAGTCTTCGGGACGGCAGGTGGTGTAGGTGGCCATGCGGGCGATCGACACGTTGCTGTCGATGAAGTCGATTCGCTCCGCATCGCCACGCCCGCCGTTCGCGAGAAACTCGTAGCGCACCCGGTTGAAGAAGCCCTCGAAGGTCTCGAGCTTGAGCTCGAGCTCGGGGCCTTCGTAGATGTTGCCGGCACGATTCACATGCACATTGCCGGTGGCCCGGGCGCGGTCCTCGGGCTGGTAGTACTCGAGACGGTCGGCGCGGATCAGCGTGTCGCCACGCCGCAGCGTGGCATTGCCTTCGACGATGGTGCCGAGGTCGGGCTGCCCGGACATGCGGTCACCGTCGACGAAACTCGGCATCCGTCCGCGCAGGTTCTCCGGAATCACTTCGGTGAGCTGTGGCGTTCGCTTGAGCACCAGCGGTGCATCCAGGGCCGCCTCCTGTGCCCACGCGCCATGCGCATGCAGCAGGGCGAGCGACAGCACGGCCAGCGGCAAAGGCGGGCGGCACCGGCGCCAGGCGGCTCGGTTCAGGTCAGGCATCGGTACGGAAGGACAAATGTCGTCTGGAGGGGAAGGCGGCGCCGGGGGCCGCGGGTTGAGAGGCTCCGCGCCAGGCGGATTTGTAGAATTGATTATCCATGACAGCCTCTCAGCCAGCGGCCAGCGGCGCCGCGACAATTTCCCAGCCTCCCGCGTGGACGGACGCGGCACGCGCACAGACTTTTCAGGGCTGGATCGAGCGCATCGCACCGCAACACCGGTTGCTTCCTGATACGGTCCGGCTCGCCTCCGCCGACGCCAGCTTCAGGCGCTACTTCCGGGTCGACACGAGCGACGAGGCGCTGACGCGCATCGTGATGGACGCGCCGCCGACGCAAGAAAACAGCGCGCCGTTCGTCCATGTTGCCGGCCTCATGGCCGCTGCCGGCGTCAAGGCGCCCCAGATCCTCGAATGGGACCGGGAAAACGGCTTCCTGCTGCTCGACGATCTCGGCTTCCAGACCATGCTGGACGTGATCGACCCCGTCGATCCCGACGCCGCGCGTCCGCTCTACGAACAGGCGATCGACAGCCTGATCCTCTGGCAGCTCGCTTCGAAGCCGGATGTGCTTCCCCCTTACGACAAGGCACTGCTGGAGCGCGAGCTTTCGCTGTTTCCGCAGTGGTACGTCGGCCAGCACCGCGGCATCACGGTCGAAGGCAAGCTCAAGGAGCGCCTCGAACGCACGTTCGGGCTCATCGTGGAGAACAACCTCGCGGCGCCGCACGTCTACGTGCACCGCGACTTCATGCCTCGGAACCTGATGGTTGGCAGTGCCGCACCGCTCGGCGTGCTGGACTTCCAGGACGCAGTCCACGGCCCGATCACCTATGACATCGCGAGCCTGATGCGCGACGCCTTCCTGAGCTGGGAAGAGGACTTCGTGATCGACATGACCGTGCGCTACTGGCAGAAGGCCCGCAAGGCCGGGCTGCCGGTCGACGAGGACTTCGGCGCCTTCTATCGCGCGGTCGAATGGATGGGCCTGCAGCGCCACCTGAAGGTCGCCGGCATCTTCGCGCGGCTCACGCTGCGCGACGGCAAGCCGAAATACCTGGCCGATGCACCGCGCTTCATCGCCTACATCCGGGCCACGGCGGGCCGTTATCGCGAACTCGCGCCGCTCTTGCGCGCGATCGACGAGATCGAAGGCACGCAGCCGCAGACCGGCTTCGCCTACGGAAGGGTATGACGTTCTCCCCCAGGCTTCGCGCACTTCGTGTCGCTACGCCACCCCCTCTCCGGGGGCGCACCCAGCGGCCCGGCGAAGCCGGTTCCGCGGGTGCCCTGGTCCAGGTCACGCCGGTTTCGGGGGCCGTGAGCGACACGCGCGCGCCAAGGGAAGCTGACGTGGCCCGGATTCACTGCGCCGTCGCGCTCGCCGCCAACAGCTCGCTTTCGCTGCCGCCCGGCGCTGCGCGCCACGTGCAGGTGCTGCGGATGCAGCCCGGCGACACCTTGACGCTGTTCGACGGCAGCGGCGGCGAATACGCCGCAAGCGTCGAGCGCATGGGCCGCAGCGACGTCGAGGTGCGCGTGGGCGAGCACAGCGCGATCGAACGCGAGGCCGAGCGCGCCGTGCACCTCGCAGTCGGCATGCCGGCCAACGAGCGCATGGACTGGCTGGTCGAGAAGGCCACCGAGCTCGGCGTCGCCAGCATCCAGCCGCTGATGACGGCGCATGCCGTGCTCCGGCTCAGCGGCGAGCGCGCCGACAAGAAACGCGCGCACTGGGAGGCCATCGCCATCGCGGCATGCGAGCAGTGCGGGCGCAATCGCGTGCCGACGGTCCATCCCGTGCAGACCTTGGCGAACTGGCTCACTGCATCGGCCGGCGACGCGCGGCGATTCGTCCTGAGTCTCGCAGAAGGATCGCGCCCCTGCGCGAAGTCGCGCCGAACGAAGGCGCCGAGGCCTGGGTGCTGAGCGGGCCCGAAGGCGGCCTCAGCACCGCCGAGGAGTCGGATGCGATCGCTCGCGGCTTCGTGCCGGTCTCGCTCGGGCCGCGTGTCCTGCGCGCCGAGACAGCGGCGCTCGCCGCGCTCGCATCGCTTTCCTGACTGTCTTCAACGCCCCGATCCCCTTGCCCCCATGTCATTCCGTCTGTCTTCCTTCCGATTCGCTCCGGTCATGCTCGCGGCGCTTTGCGCAGCAACCGGCGCACAGGCCCAAAGCAACGCCGTGGCCCCGACGCCCTCTCAGGTGCGCCCGGCGGTCGATCAGGCCTACTCGCAGCTTCTCGCCGCACCCGCCATCAAGGATCTGCTCGAAGCGGTCAAGGCCGACCATGAGCGTTCCGTCGAAGACCTGAAGATGCTCACCGAGATCGAGGCGCCGCCCTTCAAGGAGCAGAAGCGCGCCGAGGCTTTTCTCGCACGCCTGAAGGCCCTCGGCCTCAGCGACGCGAAAATCGATGGCGAAGGCAACGTGATCGGCATTCGCAAGGGCACCGGCGACGGCCCCAGGCTGCTGATTTCGGCACACCTCGACACCGTCTTCCCCGTCGGCACCGACGTGAAGGTCAAGGAGCGCGACGGCAGACTCTACGCACCCGGCATCTCCGACGACACGCGCGGTCTCTCGGTGCTTCTGTCGTGGCTCAAGGTGCTGAACGACCACAAGATCCAGACCGTGGGCGACCTGATCTTCGTGGGCAACGTCGGCGAGGAAGAACTCGGCAACCTGCGCGGCATGAAGGCGATCTTCCGCGACCACCTCGACATCGACGGAATGGTCGGCCTCGAGCCTGCGCCGGACGGCAACGTGCTGGTGCTCGGCACCGCCAGCCACCGCTACGAGGTGAACTTCAAGGGTCCGGGCGGCCACAGCTACGCGGCCTTCGGACAGGTGCCCAGCGCGATCCACGGCATGGGCCGTGCGATCGCGAAGATCGCGGACATCAAGACGCCGAGCTTTCCCAAGACGACGTTCACCGTCGGCCTCGTGAGCGGCGGCACGTCGGTCAACACGATCGCGCCGGACGCGCGCATGGCGGTGGACATCCGTTCCGACGACATGGGCGCGCTGCTCGACACCGAGAAGAAGGTCCTCGCCGCGATCGACGAAGCGGTGACGGAGGAGAACAAGCGCTGGAACGTCACGAGCCTGAACGCCACCAGCAAGCTGATCGGCGACCGGCCCGGCGGCCGCACCGGATCGGACTCCGTGATCGTCGAGGCCGCGGTGCGCGCCAACGCGGCCTTCGGCCACAAGACGCTGCTGTCGGGCGCGAGCACCGACGCCAACGTGCCGATGTCGCTCGGCATCCCCGCGATCATCATCGGCAGCGGCGGCAAGACCGGCGGCTTTCACGCGCTCTCCGAATGGATCGACGTGACAGAGGGCTGGAAGGGCGCGCAGAATGCCCTGGTGACCGTGCTCGGACTGGTCGGTGTACAGGGCGTCAGCGAACCGCTGCTGCCGAAGCGCCCGCCGCGTTCCAGGTAGGCGCATTCTTCCATCTGACATTTGAATCTCTAGAGGAGCCCAACATGGGATTGCTCGACTCGGTTCTCGGACAAGTGCTCGGCGGCGCCCAGGCGCAACCACAGACAGGCGGCATCGGCAGTCTCGGTGGCCCGGGCGGGCTGGGTGATCTGGGCAGCATCGCCGGTGCGCTCGGCGGCCTGCTTGCCAACAACGGCGAGCAGGGCGGACTCGGCGGGCTGGTGTCGAAGTTCGAACAGGCGGGCATGGGCGACGTCATCGCCTCATGGATCGGCCACGGCGAGAACGCGCCGATTTCCGGCGGGCAGCTCCACAACGTGCTCGGCGACGACGTCGTCTCGGGCATCGCGCAGAAGCTCGGCATGAACAGCGCGACCCTGCTGCCACTGCTCGCCACGCTGCTGCCGACACTGATCGACCACCTCACGCCCAAGGGCCAGGTGCCCGCCGAAGGACTGGGCAACCAGGACCAACTGCTCTCGTCGCTCAGCGGGCTGCTGCAGAAGGGTTGACGGGCGCAGCCCCCGTCATTTCGACAGGATCATGGCGCCGCGAGGCGCCATTTTCGTGCGTCCACCACATCACGACTCCATGAACCGCAATCTCTGGCTGCTCACCTTTTGCCAAGGCCTGTTCCTCACGAACAACGTCGCCTTCATCGCCATCAACGGCCTCGTCGGCCTGTCGCTCGCACCGCGCGGATGGATGGCGACGCTGCCGGTCATGGCCTATGTGGTGGGCGGCGCGCTGTCGACAGGGCTCGTGGCGCGGACGCAGCGACGCTTCGGCCGGCGCCGCTCGTTCCAGATCGGGCTCGCCGTCGCACTCGTTTCTGCGCTGCTGTGCGCACAGGCGGCGGTGTGGAAGGAGTTCTGGCTCCTGTGTCTCGCCACGGTTGTGGCCGGTTACTACAACGCGAACGCCAACCTCTACCGCTTTGCCGCGGCCGAACTCGCCGCGCCCGACTGGCGCGAGAAGGCGGTGTCGATGGTGATGGCCGGCGGCCTGATCGGCGCGGTGGTCGGCCCCAACCTCGCGGCAGTCACGCGCAGCTGGTTCGCGGTGCCCTTTGCCGGGGCCTACGTTGCACTGGCCTTCGTGGCGCTGGCTTCGATGGTGATGATGCAGTTCATCGACTTTCCCGCGCCGCCCACGAAGAGCGCCACGGCTGGCGGCCGCCCGCTCGCGCAGATCGCGCGCCAGCCGGCGTTCATCGTGGCCGCGATCGCCGGATCGCTCGGCTTCGGCGTGATGAACCTGCTGATGGCGGCCACGCCGATCGCGATGCAGGTCTGCCGCCTTCCGTTCGAAGACGTCGCTTTCGTTCTCGAATGGCACGTGATCGGCATGTTCGCGCCGGGCTTCTTCACGGGCCACCTGATCCGACGCGTCGGCGTGCTGCCGGTGATGGGCATCGGGCTGCTGCTCAATCTCTCATGCGTTGCGGTGGCGCTGTCCGGCGTGGACCTGCAGCAGTTCGTGATCGCGCTGTTCCTGCTGGGCATAGGATGGAACTTCCTCTTCACCGGCGCGACCACGCTTTCGTTGACCACCTTCACGGCCGAAGAGAGGGATCGCGCACAAAGTGCACTCAACTTCTGCATGTTCGCCACGCTCGCGATGACATCGTTCGCTTCCGGCGTTCTCGTCACGACACAGGGCTGGCGCCTGCTGAATTTCGGATCGCTGGTACCGCTGGCGCTGACCGGGATCGCGCTGCTGTGGCTCGCGCGACGCCGCACGGCCATCGCGACAGCCTGACCTAGGGTTTGACGAAGCGTTCGTCGAGCCAACGGTGAAGCCGCTCGAAGACGGCATCGGCCTCGCGCTCGTTGAAGATCTCGTGGTAGTGGCCGGCGTAGCAGGTCGCGCTGACCCTCTGCGGTGGCGCGGCCTGAGCGAAGGCGCGGCTGCCGGCCGGGTCCACGAGACGGTCATCGCCCGCGTAGATCAGCAGCGTGGGCACCGGCCACCGCGCCGCTGCGGCCTGCACGCTGGCGCCCTCGTCGGCCAGGAATCTCGCGAGGCGCGCACCGATCCGGTCATGGCACAGGGCATCTGCGCGGTAGGCCTTAGCGACGGCCGGATCGTGCGAGAGGTATTGCAGATCGAGCCCATTGCCCACGCGCAGCGCCGGCGCGATGCGTGAAAGCGTGGCGACGAGGAACTTCTGGAACGCGCTCAAGCCCGGATCGAGCGCCGGAGACGACAGCACCAGTGCATCGACCGCACGCACGCCGCGCGCGACGAAGCTTGCCGCCACCAGCCCGCCGAGGCTGTGTCCCAGTAGCACCAGCGGCAGCGCCGGGTGCGTCTGTCGTGTGTCGTCGACCACGAGCGCGAGATCGTCGAGAAGCCGATGCACCGTCGGCAATCCGCCGCGTGCGCCGCTGGATGCGCCGTGTCCATGATGGTCGACAGCGCGAACCTCGAAGCCCCAGTCGTTGAGCCGATCGGCCACGTGCGCATAGCGCCCCGCATGCTCCCCAAGCCCATGGACCACGACGACCACCGCCCTCGCGGCGCCCGACTCCACGGACCAGTCCTGCACCGCCAGCGTCTCGCCATCGGGCGTGCGCAATGCGTGGCGCGACGGCCGCGACCTCAAGCGACGCCGCCGCCGGCAGCCGCCGGCAATGCGGCGATGACTTCCGCCACGGCGGCCGTCAGCTTCTTCGCATAGGGCACGTGCAGGAATTCATTGGGACCGTGCGCATTGCTCTTCGGGCCCAGCACGCCGCACACCATCATCTGCGCCTTCGGGAACCCGGCGCTCAGCATGCTCATCAGCGGGATCGTGCCGCCCTGGCCGATATAGCCGCAGTCCGCGCCGAAGTGTGCGCGCGATGCGGCGTTGAGCGCACGCTCGAACCACGGCGCGGTTTCCGGCGCATTCCATCCGGTCGCGCCGCCATGGCTCTCGAAAGTGACCCGGGCCTGATAGGGTGCGTTGTCTTCGAGCAGGGTCTTGAGCTCATGCACCGCGCGGTCCGCATCGACCAGCGGGGGAAGGCGCAGCGACAGCTTGAACGCGGTGTAGGGACGCAACACATTGCCCGCATCCTTCAACGCCGGGAAACCTTCCGCGCCGGTGACGGAAAGCGTCGGCTTCCAGGTGCGGTTGAGCAGCGCCTCCACCGGTTCAGTGGTCGTCGGCAATGCGAAGGCGGTCGCGCCGCCGCAGTCGTAGTGCGCCCACGGAAAGCGCTTGTAGACCTCTTCCCCGAGGATCCCCGCTGTTGCCTTGGCTTGTGCCAATCGTTCGGCGGGCACATCGCAATGGAAGCTTTGAGGCAGCAGACGGCCGGTCTTGCTGTCTTCGAGCCGGTCGAGCACCTGCCGCATGATGCGGAAGCTCGAGGGCACGAGACCGGAGGCATCGCCAGAGTGGACGCCTTCGGTCAGGATCTCGACCTTCAGCGTACCGCTCGCCATGCCGCGCAACGAAGTGGTGAGCCAGAGCTGGTCGTAGTTGCCCGCGCCGGAATCGAGGCAGATGACGAGCGAGACATCGCCCAGCCGCGGACGCAGCGCATCCACATAGGGCAGCAGGTCGTACGAGCCGGATTCCTCGCAGGTCTCGATGATGCCGACGATGCGCGGATGCGCAGCGCCTTGCGCCTTGAGAGCCTGGATCGCCGCGGCGCTCGCATACACCGCATAGCCGTCATCGGCGCCGCCGCGGCCGTAGAGCAGGCCGTTCTCGTACTTCGGCGTCCACGGGCCGAGGTCGCTGCGCCAGCCGGTGAACTCGGGCTGCTTGTCGAGGTGGCCGTACATCAGCACGGTTTCCTTCATGTTCGTGCCCGTCGCCGCTACTTCGAAGAAGAGCACCGGTGTGCGGCCTTCGAGCCGCACGATCTCGAGCTTGAGGCCTTCGATCTTCTGTGCCTCGACCCATGCGGCCGCGTTGCGCAGCACGGTTTCGAGATAGCCGTTCTGCACCCAGTCCTTGTCGAAGCCCGGCGACTTGGCCGGGATCGCGATGTAGTCGGTCAGTTGCTTGACGATGTCGTTGTCCCACTTGGACGAGACATCGGAGAGCGCACGCTCGGCATCCAGCAGGCCGGCGGGCATTTCGCGATGGAGGGGGCGTTCATTGAGAGGTACTCCGCGGGGGTGGGAAGGACGATGTTAGTGCGTATCGCCGCAGCACGTGCGGGTGACAACCCGCCACCGGATGCGCTAAAAGGCGGGCTTCGCCACCGCTCCCGAGGACTGCCATGCCCGCCCATATCGAGGTCTCCGCATCGCAACGCATTCGCGTCGGCATCGGCGGCTGGACCTACGAGCCGTGGCGCAACAACTTCTATCCGGCCGGTCTTCCGCACGCGCAGGAACTCCACTACGCAAGTCGCCACCTGACGGCGATCGAAGTCAACGGCACCTACTACAGCACTTTCAAGCCCGCGAGTTTCAAGAAGTGGCATGACGAGACGCCCGAGGACTTCGTGTTCTCGCTCAAGGCCTCACGCTTCTCGACCAATCGCAAGGCGCTCGCGACGGCGGGCGATTCGATCCGCCGTTTCGTCGAAAGCGGCATCGGCGAACTCGGCAGCAAGCTGGGGCCGATCGTGTGGCAGTTCATGCCCACGAAGGTCTTCGATCCCGAGGATCTCGCGGGCTTTCTCGAGTTGCTGCCGAAGAAGGAGGCCAGTCGCACGCTGCGGCATGTGCTCGACGTGCGGCACGAGAGCTTTCGCTCGGCTGAGTACCTCGCGCTCGCGCGCAAATACAGGGTGGCGACCGTGTTCACGGATTCGCCGAAGTTTCCGGCGATCGCAGACCAGACGGGCGACTTCGTCTACGCGCGCCTCATGAACAGCGACGCAACGCACGCCGCGGGCTATGCGCCGAAAGCGCTCGACGATTGGGCCGATGCCGCGAAGACCTGGGCGAAGGGCGATACGCCTTCTTCGCTGGCGCTGGTCGACGAAGGCAGGCAACACAATTCGGATGCGCGCGATGTGTTCGTCTTCTTCATCAACGGCGCAAAGAAAAGGCACCGGCGGCTGCCGGTGCCTTGATCGAGCGGGTGCGCTGAGCGCGGCTCAGGCTGCGGCTTGCAGCGCGGACGTGGCGGGCTTGCTGCCCGACGTCGCGGCGCCGAAGCTGATCTCGCCGGAAAGCTGGCCACCTTCCTCGATCACGATCTTGCCGTAGCGGATCTTGCCGGTGACCTTGCCGGTCGAATGGATCACGAGCTTCTCGCGAACCGTGAGGTTGCCTTCGAACAAGCCGCGGATCTCGGCGATGTCGATCTCGGCCGAGCCCTTGAAGGCCCCCTGCTCGGCGATCTGCATCACGCGCGAATCCATCGTTGCTTCAACGAGGCCCTCGACCACGAGCGTGTCGCAGTCCGTGATCTCGACGCCCTTGAGCTTGATGTTCGGGCCGACGGTGAGCTTGCTGCCCCCTTCCTTGGCAACGCTTGCCGCGGCATTGGCGGCCTGCGTGGTGAGGCTCGAAGGATTGACGGGCGTGCCCGAGAGATTGGTACCGGAACCCATCAGCGGCGCGGGGCGGGACGTGAGATTGTCGGCGTCGCGATCACGCTTGCCGAAGAAGGGGGACTGTGTAGCCAATGGGGAGCTCCTCGAAAACGCCTATCCTAAGAACGGCATTACGCTTGGCGGCACTTCATTGCGCAAGAGGCGTAACCGAATAAGTCATGCACAGGCGCGAATAAACACTTTCGTTTTCTCTCGACCGCTGATCAGCCCTTCGACCATGCGACGCGACCTTGCGTCGCATCGTTGAGACGAACGACGAATGCATTCGCGGAAGGCTCCGGCAGCGAGAACGAGAAGCGCACCATGTCCTCGTGTCGCACATCGTCGAGCGCGGCGCCGATGGCTGCGATCTCTCTTCGCACCAGGCCCTCGAATGCATAGGGCACTGCGCAGTGCAGGTGGCTTTGTCGCACCAGCGGGACGAGCGCTGCGCCGGCCAGCGCCTGCGCCACGCTGTCGGTGTAGGCGCGCACGAGGCCACCCGCGCCGAGCTTCACGCCGCCAAAGTAGCGCACCACCGTTGCCAGCACGCTCTCGAGTTCGTGATGCCGAAGCACTTCGAGCATCGGACGGCCCGCCGTGCCGCCCGGCTCCCCGTCGTCGTTCGCGGCCGATTGGCCCGCGGCCATCAGCGCCCAGCAGACGTGCGCGGCACCGGGATGCTGGCTGCGCAAGCTCGCGACCACGGATTGCGCGGCGGCGCGATCCACCACCGGCTGCACGCACCCGATGAACCGGCTCTTGCGGATCAGCAATTCGCTATGAACGGGCGCCGCCAGCGTGAATGACATGAGCCGCCCCAGGAGCCTCGCGCGCGCTCAGCCGCGCTCGAACTTGAACACCGCCGTGCTTGCGCGCGCATTGGGCAGCCAGCGGACTTCGCGTCCCTTTTCGAGGCCGAATGCGTCGAGCACGCGCAGCCGATTCTTGCCCGCAAGCGCTTCGAAGTCCTTGAAGGTGCCGACGCGGATGTTCGGCGTGTCGTACCACTGGTAGGGCAGCCGCTTCGTCACCGGCATGCGGCCGCGCGCGATGCTGATGCGATTGGGCCAGTGCGCGAAGTTCGGAAAGGCCACGATGCCGATGCGGCCGACGCGCGCCGTCTCGCGCAGCATCACCTCCGCATTGCGCAGATGCTGGAGCGTGTCGATCTGCAGGACGACGTCGAACGATGCGTCGTCGAACATGGCGAGGCCTTCGTCCAGATTGAGCTGGATCACGTCGACGCCGCGACGCACGCAGTGCAGCACGTTGCCATCGGCGATCTCGACACCGTAGCCGGTGCAGCCGCGCTCGCGCTGGAGGAGGTCGAGCAGCGCGCCGTCGCCGCAGCCGAGATCGAGCACGCGGGAGCCTTGCGGCACGAGCCGCGCGATGAGCTGTTGTGTGTCCAGGTCGCTCATTGGGTAGCTTCTGCGCCCTCGTCGTGGGTGGCCGATGCGGCGATGCGGTCGAAGTAGGAGCGCACCAGGCTCATGTAGCGCACGTCGTCGAGCAGGAAAGCGTCATGCCCGTGCGGCGCATCGATCTCGGCGTAGCTCACGTTGCGCCGGTTGTCGAGCAGTGCCTTCACGATCTCGCGGCTGCGGGCGGGCGAGAAGCGCCAGTCGGTGGTGAAGCTCACGATCAGGAATTTGGCCATGGCCTTGGCCAACGCGGCGCGAAGATCGCCGCCATGCGCGTATGCGGGATCGAAATAGTCGAGCGCGCGCGTGATGAGCAAGTAGGTGTTCGCGTCGAAATACTCGCTGAACTTGTCGCCGTTGTAGCGCAGGTAGCTTTCGATCTGGAACTCCACTTCCTGCGTCGAATAGAGGAAGTCCTGGCGGCCCGCGGTGCCTTCGACCGCGGTGCGCAACGCACGGCCGAACTTCTGGTTCATCACGTCGTCGCTCTGGTAAGTGATGTGGCCGATCATCCGCGCGATCCGAAGGCCGCGTTGGGGGATCACGCTGTGTTCGTAGAAGTGGCCACCGTGGAAGTCGGGGTCGGTCACGATCGCGCGGCGCGCGACTTCGTTGAATGCGATGTTCTGCGCGGTGAGGCTCGGCGCGCTCGCGATGACCGCGGCGTGACGCACGCGCTCGGGATATTGAAGCGTCCACGAAAGCGCCTGCATGCCGCCGAGGCTCCCGCCCATCACGGCAGCCAGGGTGCGGATGCCGAGCGCATCGAGCAGCCCGGCCTGCGCATGGACCCAGTCCTCCACAGTGACCACCGGAAAGTCGGCGCCGTAGGCACGTCCGGTTTCGGGATTCGTATGCATCGGGCCGGTCGAGCCGAAGCACGAGCCGAGATTGTTGATGCCGATGACGAAGAAGCGATCGGTGTCGACCGGCTTGCCCGGCCCGATCATGTTGTCCCACCAGCCTTCGGACTTGTCCTGTCCCGCATAGACGCCGGCCACGTGGTGCGACGCATTCAGCGCATGACAGACCAGCACCGCGTTGCTGCGGTCGGCATTGAGCTCGCCATAAGTCTCATAGGCGAGCGAATAGTTGGAAATCGATGCGCCGCTGCGCAGGGCCAGCGGCCCGGCAAACTGCATCGACTGCGGTGTGACGACGAACGACATGAATGAAAAAACCCGCCTCGCCAAAAACGAGCCGGGTCACGGCGTCCGTCTTTAGCTGCATTTATCAAGCGCCCGCAAGCTGGAGCAAATCGGCGCGTCCGGAAGTATATGCCCTCCGCGCCGAATCGCGCCTCAACCCCAGTCGATCAACGCGGCAACGCCGAGCACCAGGAAGATGACGGCGGAGATGCTGTGCACGAGCTTGATCGGCACACGCCGCACGATGCGCTCGCCGAGCCACACGACCGGCGCGTTGGCCAGCATCATGCCGAGCGTCGTGCCGACGACCACCCACACGTAGGCGTCCACGTAGCGCGCGGCGAGCATCACTGTCGCGATCTGCGTCTTGTCGCCCATTTCGGCCAGGAAGAAGGCGACTGCAGTGGTGCCG
This sequence comes from Variovorax ureilyticus, assembly GCF_050632185.1. Taxonomy (GTDB): domain Bacteria; phylum Pseudomonadota; class Gammaproteobacteria; order Burkholderiales; family Burkholderiaceae_C; genus Variovorax; species Variovorax ureilyticus_A. The sequence goes on along the minus strand of NZ_CP192579.1, from coordinate 4,506,831 downwards.
AACACGCCAAAATGCGAGGAGCGCGGGACCTCGTCGCCGTCGAGCTTGTCGGGGATGAGCATCCAGAGCGCCATCGCGATGAAGGAGCCGCCCAGAATCCATCGAAGCACTGTCGGACCGAGGAAGTGCGTGACCCAGTTGCCGACCGCGCCCGCCAATGCATGGTTGAGCACGGTGGACACGAAGATGCCGAGCACGATGGGCCAGGGCTTGCGAAATCTCGCGGCGAGCACGAGGGACAGAAGTTGGGTCTTGTCGCCCATCTCGGCGAGCGCGACCACGCCGGTGGCAACGAAAAATGCTTCCATGAATAGATCGGATTCCCTCGGCCGAAGACGCAATTGACCGCGCCACCCCTCGGCCGAACCCGAAGTCGCGCGGTCAAAGGTCTCGCCAGGCTGGATGCTGCTTGCGCCATATCCCACAAGTCGTAGGACAAGTCTGTTGACGCGAGCCCTTCTCGGAATGGAAGGCGGCTACTCCCCAATGACCGGCGGATTGTAATGTGTTGTTGGGGTCTTGTTGTAAGTAGGCGCCAACTTGTAGTTTATTTATCTCGCACGTAGTACTGCGGGCAAATTCCTAGTTGCGTAACACGTATTTCCCACATAATGCGCGAGCATCCCTCCGCTTTTCGGGGCGGTGCAATCGGTGATCGGTCAGTTTCGCGCAACTCGTCGAGTCGTTTCGGCTTGTGGTGCTTTCGGGACTCCATCGCTTTTTCTTGTGTGTTTATTAGGAGTCCCTTGATGGGCAACAAACTGTACGTCGGTAATCTGCCTTACTCGGTACGCGACGGCGATCTCGAGCAAGCTTTCGGCCAATTCGGTGCCGTGACCAGCGCCAAAGTCATGATGGAGCGCGACACCGGTCGTTCCAAGGGCTTCGGTTTTGTCGAGATGGGCAGCGACGCCGAGGCGCAGGCAGCCATCAACGGCATGAACGGCCAGCCTCTGGGCGGCCGCAGCGTGGTGGTGAACGAAGCGCGTCCGATGGAAGCGCGTCCTCCGCGTAGCGGCGGCTACGGCGGCGGCGGTGGTGGTGGTTATGGCGGTGGTGGCGGCGGCTACGGTGGTGGCGGTCGCAGCGGCGGCGGTGGTTATGGCGGCGGCGGTGGCGGCGGCTACGGTGGTGGTGGCGGCGGCGGCGGTGGCCGCGGCGGCGACGGCGGTTTCCGCAGCCCCTATGGTGCGGGTCCTCGTGGCGGCGGCGGCGGTGGCCGCGGCGGCTACGGCGGCGGCAGCGGTGGCAACAGCGGCTACTGATCGCTCGACCCGATCCGTATCGGAATCAAAAAGGCTCCCCCGGGAGCCTTTTTCATGGCCGCTGCATCAGACGACCCCGCCTATTCGACGGCGCGTCGCTTGCGACCGCGACCTTGGACGATTCTGTCGAACAGGGCATTGGGAAGCACCCGCAGCAGTTTCGCGACGACGCCCATCTGCCACGGGATCACCCGGTAGCTCGTGCCCGCCTCGATGGCGTGGAATGCCTTGTCCGCGAAATCGGCCGGCTGCATCAGGAACGGCATACCGTAACGGTTTCCCTGCGTCAGCGGGGTATCGACATAGCCCGGCGAAATGGTCACGACCTTGACGCCGCTGCCGCGAAGTTCCGTGCGTAGGCTCTCGCAGTACGCCACCACGCCGGCCTTGCTCGCGCAATAGGCGCCGTGCCCCGGCAGGCCACGGATCGCCGCAACGCTGCCGATGCCCACGAGGCGACCGCTGCCGCGAGACTGCATCGCGCGAACGAAGGGATGGAAGGTCGCGGCAACACCGACGTTGTTGATGGCCAAAAGCCGCGCGAACACGTCGAGATCGCTGCGCTCGGCGGTGTCGATCCCGATGCTGATGCCGGCGTTGGCGATCACCACGTCGGGCACACCTTGCCGCTCCAAGCACGCGGTGCCGGCCGCGACGATGCTGTCGATCTGCGCCACGTCGGCGCTGTAGATCCCGCAGCGCGAGGCGTCGATTTTCTTCTCCGCAGTCCAGGCTTCGATTTCTGCGGTGCGCCGCGCAACGAGCGCCAGGTCATAGCCCGCCTCGTAGAAGCGCGCAGCCAATGCCTGCCCGATGCCGCTCGAGGCGCCGGTGATGAACGCGAGACGCTTCATGTCGATGTCAGCGTTGACCGGCCGGCGTCTGCGCCGGGACCAGAAGCCCGCGCACGCGGCCCTGGAGGTTCGCGATGCCGGTCGCGTTGTCGTAGTCCATCGAGTCCGAGGTGAACTTGTCGCCGCCCCGCGTCAGTTCGACAGGCTTGTTGGATTTCACACGTTCCGTATCGGTGAAGACGTGCAGGAAGTCGCCGCGAAACTCGAGCCGCGGAATGACGCGCCCGTTGGGGCCGACCGCGGCATCACGGGTCACGATCGCATTGCCGAACAGCTGGATCTCGGTGCCGTCGCCATTCGAGAGCCCCCGCTGCGCCGAGCCGTGCATGACCAGCCCGTCTTCCGAGATGGAGCGAAAGCGCACCTCGTCGACCTCGAGCGTGTCGTTGTCCGGATAGTGCCGGCCCTCCTTGCCGAGCAGTTCGCTGCGCAGCTCGCCGCTGGGCAGGAAGCTCTTCACGACGAAGCCGCGCATGAAGAAGTCCGGATCGTGGATCGGCGCTTCCTTGGGGACCGGCTCCAGCAGCTTGGGCGCGTTGCGGACCAGCCAATAGGTGCCCAGCGCGAGCGTCGCGGTCAGGATCAGCGGCAGGTAGATCGTGACGCGATCGAATCCGTCACGCAGCAGGCTCCAGGCCGACTTCATGCGGGCAGGCCTCGCGCGGCATCCAGGAATCGGCGGTAGTGCCCGCCTGCGGTCAGGAGCAGATCACAGAACTCGCGCGCCGCGCCTTCGCCGCCGCGCGCGCTCGTCACATGGTGCGCGATGGCGCGAACTTCGGCATGCGCGTTCGCGGGCGCCGCAGCGAACGCGACGCGCGTCAGCACGGGCAGGTCGGGCCAGTCGTCGCCGATGGCGGCTGCCTGCTTCCAGTCCAGGCCAAGCGATGCCAGCATGGCCTCGGCGGCAGGCAGCTTGTCTTCGGTGCCGTAACGCACGTGCTCGATGCCGAGCGCCTCGAGCCGCACCCGCAGCGGCTTCGAGTCGCGGCCGGTGATCACCGCCGGCTTGATGCCGGCAAGACGCAGCAGCTTCAGACCGTAGCCGTCGAGGATGCTGAATCGCTTCAGCGTCTCGCCGTGCTCGCTGAAGTAGACGCCGCCGTCGGTCAGCACGCCGTCCACGTCGAAGAACGCGACGCGAACGTCCTGCGCGGCGAGCAGGGTCTGCGCCTTGAATTCGACCGGCATCAGATAACTTTCGCGCGCATCAGGTCGTTGATGCTGAGCACGCCGATGAGCACCCCGGATGCGTCCACGACCAGCACGCTGGTGATGCGATGCTGCTCCATCACCTCGGCCGCTTCGGCGGCCAGCGCGTCGGCGCGCAACGTGCGCGGCCCGACATGCATGACGTCCCGGGCCGTCAGCGCACGCAGATCCGCGCCGGTCTCGACCTGCCGACGCAGGTCGCCGTCGGTGAAGATGCCGATCGCGCGGCCGTGAGGGTCGACGACGGCCGTCGCACCGAGCCCCTTGGCGCTCATCTCGCGCATCAGGTCGGTGAAGCCGGCTTCCGGCGCGACGCGCGGCACGTCGTCGCCGGCGCGCATGACGTCGCTCACGTGGGTGAGCAGCTTGCGGCCCAGCGCACCGCCGGGATGCGATCGGGCGAAATCCTCGGTGCCGAACCCGCGCGCATCGAGCAACGCGACCGCCAGGGCGTCGCCCAGCGCCATTTGCGCGGTGGTGCTGGCGGTCGGCGCCAGGTTGAGGGGCAAGCCTCTTTTTCGACACCGCTGTCCAGAACGATGTCCGCGTGGCGCGCGAGCGTGGAATCGACACGGCCGGTCATCGCGATCAGCGGCACGCCCTGGCGCTTGACGACGGGAAGGATGACGGTGAGCTCCTCGACCTCGCCGCTGTTGGAGATGGCCAGCACGAGGTCGACCGCCTTGATCATCCCGAGGTCGCCGTGGCTTGCCTCCGCCGGATGCACGAACATCGCCGGCGTGCCGGTCGAGGCGAGGGTGGCCGCGATCTTGCGACCCACGTGGCCGCTCTTGCCCATGCCCATGACGACGACACGTCCGCGCACGTCCAGGATCTTGCGGACGGCATCGACGAAGCTCGGGCCGACGCGATCCTTCAGGCCGAGCACGGCCGCTGCTTCGATGTCGAAGGTGGTGCGCGCCCGCGCGAGCATGGCTTCGGGTGCGGCCGCGGGGGGCAGATCGGGGCGTGAGCTCATCGCGGAATTTTATCGGGCAGGGCCGCAGCGGCAGAAATAAGGGGAACAGGGTGAAACGGCGGGCGCGGGAAACCGGCCACATTCAGTAGCATCGGCTCATGACCTCGTTCGACCTCACGCTGATGTACCTGCTCGCTGCGGTGATCGGCGTGGTCGTCTGCCGGTCCCTCAAGCTGCCGCCGATGCTCGGCTACCTGACGGCGGGCGTGCTGATCGGGCCGCACGCCTTCGCGCTGGCGCAGAACTCCGAAGGCATCCAGCACCTGGGCGAGTTCGGCGTGGTCTTCCTGATGTTCGTGATCGGCCTCGAATTCAGCCTGCCCAAGCTGCGGGCCATGCGCAAGCATGTGTTCGGCCTCGGCTTGCTCCAAGTGGTGCTGACCATCGCGATCGCGACGGCCGGCGCGCTACTGGTGTCCTCCGTGCTGCCGGCCGTCCGGCAGCTGAACTGGCAGACCGCGCTGGTGCTGTCCGGCGCGCTCGCCATGAGCAGCACCGCGATCGTCGTGAAGCTGATGGCCGAGCGCCTCGAGCTCGACAGCGAGCATGGCAAGCGTGTCGTGGGGGTGCTGCTGTTGCAGGATCTCGCGGTGGTGCCGCTGCTGGTGATCATCCCGGCCCTGGGCACCCCACCCGAAGCGCTTCTGAAGGCGCTCGTTCTGGCGGTCGTCAAGGCAGGCTGTCTGATCGGCGTACTGCTCTATGGCGGCCCGCGCATCATGCGCTGGTGGCTGACGCTCGTCGCGCGGCGGCGCAGCGACGAGCTGTTCATGCTCAACCTGCTCCTGGTGACCCTGGGCCTGGCCCGGCTGACGGAACTGGCCGGCCTGAGCCTCGCCCTCGGCGCTTTCGTCGCTGGCATGCTGGTGTCAGAGACCGAGTTCAAGCACCAGGTGGAAACGGACATCCGCCCGTTCCACGACGTGCTGTTGGGGCTGTTCTTCATCACGATCGGGATGTCGCTCGACTGGCACGTCGTCGTGCAGCACTGGGCGCTGGTGCTGGTGCTGCTCCTGCTGCCGCTGGCATTCAAGCTGACCCTCGTCACCGCGCTGGCACGCCTCTTGGGCGCGACGGCAGGCGTGTCGCTGCGCACCGGGCTGTACCTCGCGCAGGCCGGTGAATTCGGCTTCGTGCTGCTCACACTGGCACAAGGGAAGAGCCTGCTGCCCGAATGGCTGGTGAACCCGGTCCTCGCCTCGATGGTGCTGTCGATGCTGTCAACGCCTTTCATCATCATGTACAGCAATCGCATCGTCCGCAGGCTGGTGGCGAGCGACTGGCTGCAGCAGTCGCTGCAGATGACCACGATCGCCCGCAAGACGATCAACACCGCCCAGCACGTGATCATCTGCGGCTATGGGCGCTGCGGACAGAACCTGGCGCGCGTTCTGGAGCACGAGGGGATCCCCTACCCGGCGCTCGACCTCGATCCCGATCGCGTCCGGCAGGCGGCTGCCGCCGGCGATTCGGTCGTCTTCGGCGACGCGTCGCGGCTGCAGGCGCTGATGGCCGCAGGCTTGGCGCGGGCGAGTGCGCTGGTCGTCACCTACCACGACGTGCCGGGCGCGCTGAAGGTGCTCGCGAACGCCCGCGCGCACGCGCCGCAGGTGCCGGTGATCGTCCGGACCCAGGACGACCGCGATCTCGAAAAGCTGCAGGCGGCAGGCGCCACCGAGGTGGTACCGGAAGCGATCGAGGGGTCGCTCATGCTCGCAAGCCATGCACTGGCGCTGGTCGGCGTGCCGATGCGGCGCGTGATCCGTGTGGTGCAAGACCAGCGCGATGCCCGCTACAACCTGCTTCGCGGCTACTTCCACGGCGCCGACGACGACAACGCGGACGAGCTGGATCACGAGCGGCTCAACACCTTCACTCTCTCGACCGGCGCCCGCGCGGTCGGCCAACCACTGGCGCGGCTGGCGCTCGAGGCCCTGGGCGTGCGCGTCGCGAGCCTGCGCCGACGCGACGGCAAGACCGCCGACGCGACGGACGACGCAGTGCTCGCGGACGGCGATACGCTCGTGCTGTCCGGCAAGCCCGGCGCACTGGCCATGGCCATCGACAAGTTGCAGAAGGGCTGATGCCGCGACTCAGGTCACGGCCACCCGCTTGGGCTTGTTGACCATCCGCTTGGCGATGACGGCGCCCAGGCTCATCGTCAGTTCCAGGGCGAGCGAGGGTTGCCGATTGGACATCTCGCCGAAGCGCAGCGCGGTCAATCGCCAGACGCGGGCCGCTCCGGTAGCAACCACGTTGGCCGATCGCGGCAGCCTCGAGAAGAACGCGCCTTCGCCCACCACGGAACCCGGGTTGAGGATGGCGAGTCGCATCTGACCCTTGTCGCCGATCACATGGACGCTCAGCGCGCCGCTCTCGATGAAGAAGAGGGTGCGGTCATGGGCGCCCTGGTCGATCAGCACATGCCCGGCGGCGAGGTCGAAAGGCTGCAGGTAGCCGCCGAGCGTCTCCCACTGTTGCGCATTGAACGCAGGCGCGAAGGCGTCGTAGCTGGTGTTCTGGGCGATGGCGCGGCAAAGATCCTGAATGCTGGTAGACATCGTGATGAGGCCCTGCTGGTCGAGCGGAGTATCCGCGAAAGCAGGAATGTGCGGTGACAAATGTCACAAAGATTCACGAACTTGGTTACTTCCCGATGCAAAAACGGGAAAAGATCACGCCGAGCAGGTCGTCCGCCCCGAATTCGCCGGTGATTTCGTTCAAGGCGTTCTGCGCGAGCCGCAGTTCCTCCGCGAGCAAGTCCAGCGACTGCGCACGCGCCCCCAGATGCTCGGCGGCGATGTCGATGTGCTGCTCGACCCGCGACAGGGCCTGGACGTGGCGCGCTCGCGCCAGGTAGACGCCCTCGGGCACCGCCTGCCATCCCGCCACTTCGAGCAAACGGGTGCGCAGCGCCTCGATGCCGAACCCGGTCTTCGCCGAGAGGCTCACGCCGGTCGCAGGCGCTGCGGAGGGCACGGCGTCCTGCTTGCTCCAGACGTCGATCACGGGCACGCCGACGGGCAGGCGATCCGCCAGGTCACTCGCGATGTCTGCGTCGGCCCTCGCGTAGTCGGGCAGCGCGGTCCGTGTCAGGTCATGGAGGAAGAGCACCGCGTCGGCGTCCTCGATCTGGCCCCAAGCGCGCGCGATACCGATCTGCTCGACCTCGTCGACGCTCTCGCGCAGCCCGGCCGTATCGACCACATGCAGCGGCACGCCGTGGATCTGGATAGTTTCCGAAACCACGTCGCGCGTGGTCCCGGCCACCGAACTCACGATCGCCAGTTCGGCACCTGCCAGCGCGTTGAGCAGGGAGCTCTTGCCGGCATTGGGCTGACCGGCGATCACCACCTTGATCCCTTCGCGCAGCAAGGCGCCCTGGCGGGCGCGGCTTTGCACGACGGCCAGCTGCGCCTTCAGCGATGCGAGTTGGCCGATGGCGTCGGCCTCCTGAAGAAAGTCGATTTCCTCGTCGGGAAAGTCGAGCGTGGCCTCGACCAGCATCCGCAGGCGCACCAGCGCATCGAGCAGACCGTGGATTTCTTCGGAGAACGCGCCTGAAAGCGACCGGCCGGCACTGCGCGCGGCGGCTTCGGTGCTGGCGTCGATGAGGTCGGCGATCGCTTCCGCCTGCGCCAGGTCGATCTTGCCGTTCAGGAAGGCCCGCTGGCTGAACTCGCCGGGCTCGGCCACCCGCAGGCCGGGGAGGCGCGGCCGGCCGCTGGCGACATCGAACTCGGCCGCCGCTTCGAGGCAGCGGGCCAGCAGCAGTTGCAGCACGACCGGGCCACCGTGCGCCTGCAACTCGAGCACGTCCTCACCGGTGAACGAATGAGGCGCGGGGAAGTGGATGGCCAGCCCGTGATCGATCGGCTCGCCCTGCGCGTCGCGGAAGGGCAGATAGGTCGCCTCGCGCGCCCTCAATGGCCGTCCGCAAACCGCCGCGATGAGCGGCGCCATCTGCGGGCCCGAGATCCGCACGATGCCGACGGCACCTCGCCCGGGTGCGGAGGCGATGGCGACGATCGGATCGGCGGTGCGCGCGAGCATGTCGGTCATTCTTCCAGCAAGTCCATCAAGAAGGGCCGCTTGCGCGGCCCTGTTTGAAAGGAGTGTGTGTTGATGGCTACTTCGACGGCTTGTTGCCGAGCACGCCGAGGCGCTTGTTGATGAACCACTGCTGCGCGATCGACAGCACGTTGTTCGTGATCCAGTACAGCACCAGGCCCGCAGGGAAGAAGATGAACATCACGCTGAATGCCAGCGGCATGATCCACATCAGCTTGGCCTGCATCGGGTCCGGCGGCGTCGGGTTGAGCCAGGTCTGGAACAGCGAGGTCGCGGTCATCACCGCCGGCAGGATGAACCACGGATCGGGCGCCGAAAGGTCCTTGATCCACAGAATCCATGGCGCGTGGCGCATCTCGACCGACGACAGCAGCACCCAGTACAGCGCGATGAACACCGGGATCTGGATCACGATCGGGAAGCAGCCGCCCATCGGGTTGACCTTTTCCTCGCGGTAGATGCGCATCATCTCCTGCTGCATCTCCTGCGGCTTGTCCTTGAGGCGCTCGCGCATCTCCATGATCCTCGGATTGATGGCCTTCATCTTGGCCATGCTGGCGTACGCCTTGGCGTTGAGCCAATAGAACGCCGCCTTGAGCAGCACCACCAGCGCGACGATGGACCAGCCCCAGTTGCCGAGGACGCCGTGCAACTGGTTGAGCAGCCAATACAGCGGCTTGGAGATGATCGCGAAGATGCCGTAGTCCTTGACCAGTTCGAGGCCTGGCGCGAGCGCCTCGAGCTTCTTCTCTTCCTCGGGACCGGCGAACAGGTTGCTTTCGATCAACTGGGTCGCGCCCGGCGCGAGCTTGGGGACGTCGAGCACCATCGCGACCGAGAACAGGTTGTTGCCGAGATCCGCGACGCGGAACTCACGCTTCAGCGCATCGCTGCCCGGCACGTTGAGCAGCCAGGCCGAGACGAAGTAGTGCTGAACCATCGCGACCCAGCCGTTGGTGGCGGGCGCCGGGAGCTCGACCTTGTTCTTGGTGATGTCCGCGAAGTTGATCTTCTGGAACTTCTTCTGCTCGGAGAAGATGGCCGGGCCGGTGAAGGTGTTGGTGCCGAACATCGTGCTCGACGCGACCGTACCGTGGCGAACGAATTGCAGGTAGAGCTGCGCGTCGACCGGCTGGTTGCTCACGTTGACGATCTCGTGCTTGACGTGGATCGAATAGTCGCCGCGCTGGAACACGTAGGTCTTGACGTACTTCAGACCGCCGGCCGGCTGGGATTCGAACGCAACCTCGAGCGTCTTCTGGCCATCGGCCAACTGGCGCGGGCCGCTGCGCGCCGTCATCAGCGTCAGGTGGTTGGGGAAACGCTCGCCCGATTGCACCTGATTGAGCAGGCCCGTCTGCGCCACGTAGCGCGTGGCCGGCGAGCCGTTCTCCATCAGCGTGACCGGATGTGACTCGTTCTCGGCGACCGGCAGCCCGACGAGACGGCGGAACCATTCGACGAGTCCGTGGTTGTTGGTCTGGTCGACGAAATTGAGCAGCTGCAGTTCGGAAAGCGTGCCGCCTTCGCCGTCGATGGTCGCCTTGAAGACGTCGGTCGTGACCGTCACGCGCTCGCCGATGGCGGATGCGGCGCCCTGCTGCGGCACCGAGGCGTTCGCCGAGGAAGCGGTTGCGGCCGGCACCCCGGAGGTCGGCGCAGCCGGCGTGACCGGCGCATTGGCGTGGTCGGTCGCCGCGGTCTTGGCCGAAGGAAGGAAGGTCGGCCGGTGACCGTTGTAGACCTGCCATTGGTCCCACAGCAGCACCAGCGAGAAGCCAAAGATCACCCACAGAATGGTGCGGCGGATATCGTTCATGAAGAAGACTTCTTGTCGTCGGACGTAAGGAAGGCGAACAGCCCCGGTCGCGATGCGGGGCGCTGTGCCTTGGGGGAACCGGATCGTGGCCGCCCTGGCACCAGGGTTGGCAACGGCAGATCCGGCGCAGTGTGAGGTAGCTGCCGGCGAGCGCGCCGTGCTGCTCGAGCGCGCCGATGGCATAGACGGAACAGGTCGGCTCGAAACGGCAAGCCCGGCCGAGCCACGGGCTCAGCAGCAGGCGGTAGGCCTTCACGAGGCCGATGAGGAGGCGCTGCATCATGCGCGCGCCGCGGCGGCGGCCCGCTCCAGCAGCAGCTGGAGTTCGGCCCGCACGGCGACCTTGAGCTTGTCGGAAACCGCGCTCACGAATTGCTTGCGATCGAAGCCGGCGCGCAGGCGCACCACGTGCGCCGCATGCGATAGCGAGGCTTCGGACGCGGCGGTCACGTTGTAGATCTGGCGTTTGATCGCATTGCGGGTGACCGCTCGGCGTGCCCAGCGCTTGGGCACCATGGCGCCCACCCAGACGTCCTGCGCCCCGAAAAGCGAGGCCGCGCCGGACGGACCGTCAAGCGGGCAACGGTGCAGTGCGAAGTGGGCAGTGCGCGCCACGGTGGCACCTGCGAGTACGGCCTGGAACTGCGCGCGGGTCTTGAGCCGCTGCATGGGAGCGAACCGCGGGACGCCGTCCGTTCGTCCGGGCGCGGGCGGCACGACTGGCAACGGCGCCGGGGCGGTGCCGTTAGACGGACAGGCGCTTGCGGCCCTTGGCGCGGCGCGCGTTGATGACGGCGCGGCCACCGCGGGTCTTCATGCGGACCAGAAAACCGTGGGTACGGGCGCGGCGGGTCTTGGATGCTTGATAAGTGCGTTTCATGATGATTTTCCTGGTGTGACCGGATCGTTTCCGGCAAGTCCGGTCCGCCTCTACGAATGATTCGAAGATTCGGCGGCCCCCGAGATGCCCCGAAACACACAAAGAGGATTTCAGGGAAACCCGCGATTATCGCAAACATTCATGTCCCCGACAATCCCGATCGACCATCTTCGGCCTTTCCATCACCGCTGGACTGGTGTGGATAAGTTTTTGACAAGTTAGAATCCAAGACGCATCGCGGGTGCGACTATCCACAACACGAACACGAAAGATGGCTGAGGGACAAACCACTTTTCAGAGCACCCATGCCGAGTGACGGCGTCGGTGACAGCCTCTGGCAGGCCTGCGTCGACCAGCTTGCGCAAGAGCTGTCCGAACAGCAATTCAACACCTGGATCAAGCCGCTGACCGCCAAGGTCGCGGACGACTTTTCGCGGGTCACCGTTTTTGTCGCGAATCGCTTCAAGCTCGACTGGATCCGTGCTCAATATGCCGGCAAGATTGCCGCGATGGCCGAGAAGATCTACGGCCAGCCCATCATCATCGAGTTAGCACTTGCTCCTCGGGAAATCGTTACCCGGCCGACATCCTTGGTCGTTGTTTCTGACGTCGACGTGCCGCGCGAGTTGCCGAGTCAGGGTGAGGATCCGGCGAGCTCGGCTTTCAAGAACCGCCTCAACTCCGGGCTGACCTTCGAGAATCTCGTCGAAGGTACCGCCAACCGGATGGCGCGCGCCGCGGCCATGCATGTGGCGAGCACGCCGGGGCACCTGTACAACCCCCTGTTCATCTATGGCGGCGTCGGTCTCGGCAAGACCCACCTGATGCACGCTGTGGGTAACAGGCTGCTGGCAGATCGGCCGGACGCGAAAGTTCTCTACATCCACGCCGAGCAATTCGTGTCGGATGTGGTCAAGGCATATCAGCGCAAGACTTTCGACGAATTCAAGGAGCGCTACCACTCGCTCGATCTGCTCCTGATCGACGACGTCCAATTCTTCGCCAACAAGGACCGCACGCAGGAAGAGTTTTTCAACGCGTTCGAGGCCCTGCTCGCGAAGAAGTCGCACATCGTCATGACGAGCGACACCTATCCGAAGGGCACTGGCGGACATCCACGAGCGGCTGGTGTCGCGCTTCGATTCGGGCCTGACCGTCGCGATCGAGCCGCCCGAACTCGAAATGCGGGTGGCCATCCTGATCAACAAGGCGCGCGCCGAGGGCGCCGAGATGCCGGAAGAAGTGGCGTTCTTCGTCGCGAAGAATGTGCGCTCCAACGTGCGCGAGCTCGAAGGCGCGCTGCGCAAGATCCTCGCGTACTCGCGCTTCAACCAGAAGGAAATCTCCATCGCGCTGGCGCGCGAGGCGCTGCGCGACCTGCTCTCCATCCAGAACCGCCAGATTTCGGTGGAAAACATCCAGAAGACGGTGGCCGACTACTACAAGATCAAGGTCGCCGACATGTATTCGAAGAAGCGGCCGGCTTCGATCGCCCGGCCGCGCCAGATCGCGATGTACCTCGCCAAGGAACTGACGCAGAAGAGCCTGCCGGAGATCGGCGAGCTCTTCGGCGGCCGCGATCACACCACCGTGCTGCACGCGGTGCGCAAGATCTCCGGCGAGCGCCAGCAGCTGACCGAGCTGAACCAGCAGTTGCACGTGCTGGAGCAAACGCTCAAGGGATGATCGATGGGCGCCCGCGCACAATTCGTCCACGCTGTCAAAGCACAACTCTGGGGAAAGTCTCGGCACAAATGGCGGCTTGTCCACAGGACCGGCGCGCGAACGAATGTTGTTCGCCTTGCGAAAGCAGCATCGAAGCGCGGATGCGCACACCTGTTGCCGGGCGCCAAGTCCTTGTCGCAGAAGCGGAAAATCGCCCTGTCCACAGTGCGGTGCGTCCCTTATCTACTACTACCAATCTGAATTAAAGAAATAAAGGAAGAGGTAAGACACATGATCGTTTTGAAGGCAACTCAAGACAAAGTCCTGGCGGCGCTGCAATCGGTGTCGGGCATCGTGGAGCGACGCCACACGTTGCCGATCCTCGCCAACGTGCTGATCCGCAAGACGGGCGGCCAGCTGCAGCTCACGACCAGCGATCTGGAAATCCAGATCCGCACGCAGGCGGAGCTCGGCGGGGACGACGGCAACTTCACGACGACCGTGGGCGCACGCAAGCTGATCGACATCCTGCGCACCATGCCATCCGACCAGACGGTGAGCCTCGAATCGAACGCCAGCAAGCTCGTGCTCAAGGGCGGCAAGAGCCGCTTCACGTTGCAGTCGCTGCCGGCGGAGGATTTCCCGCTGGTGCAGGAATCGGCCAACTTCGGCCCGGTGTTCAGCGTGCCGCAGAAGACGCTGAAGGACCTGCTCGGCCAGGTGTCGTTCGCGATGGCGGTGCATGACATCCGCTACTACCTCAACGGCATCCTTTTCGTTGCCGAGGGCAAGCAATTGAGCCTCGTCGCCACCGACGGCCACCGCCTCGCATTCGCCTCCGCCACGCTCGATGTCGAGGTGCCGCGCCAGGAAGTGATCCTGCCGCGCAAGACGGTGCTCGAAATGCAGCGCCTGTTGTCCGATGCCGAGGGCGCGATCGAGATGCAGTTCGCGAACAACCAGGCCAAGTTCGCCTTCGGCGGCATGGAGTTCGTCACCAAGCTGGTCGAAGGCAAGTTCCCCGACTACAACCGCGTGATTCCCAAGAACCACAAGAACAGCGTGACGCTGGGCCGCGCGCCTCTCTTGGCCAGCCTGCAGCGCACCGCGATCCTGACGAGCGAGAAGTTCAAGGGCGTGCGGCTGAACATCGAGCCGGGCACGCTGCGCATCGCCTCGAACAATGCCGAGCAGGAAGAGGCGCAGGACGAGCTCGACATCGACTATGGCGGCGACGCGATCGAGATCGGCTTCAACGTGACCTATCTGATCGATGCCCTGTCCAACATGAGCCAGGACATGGTGAAGCTGGACCTGCAGGATTCCAACAGCTCGGTGCTGATGACGATCCCGGAAAACGCGTCGTTCAAGTACGTCGTGATGCCGATGAGGATCTGAGCACACCCCGGGGGTTTGGTACACCCCCAGGCTTCGCGCACTTCGTGTCGCTACGCCAACCCCCTTCCAGGGGGCGATACCAGCGGCCCGGCAAAGCCGGTTCCGCGGTATCTCCAGAATTGATGGCGCCTCGCCGGGTGCCGAGAGAGAAAGAGTCAGATGAGCGAAGAAAACAAGCAGGACGCGCCGCACACGGAGCCGGTCTACGCGCCCGAGATCGACAACGCGATTCCGATCGAGGTCACGCCGCCCGACAGCTCCTACGGTGAGGGCTCCATCACGATCCTCGAAGGCCTCGAAGCGGTGCGCAAGCGACCGGGCATGTACATCGGCGACACCTCGGACGGCACCGGCCTGCACCACCTGGTGTTCGAAGTGGTCGACAACTCGATCGACGAGGCGCTCGCGGGCTATTGCGACGACATCGTCGTCACGATCCACACTGACAACTCGGTCTCGGTCACCGACAACGGCCGCGGCATCCCGACCGGGATCAAGATGGACGACAAGCACGAGCCCAAGCGCTCGGCGGCCGAGATCGCCCTGACCGAACTGCACGCCGGCGGCAAGTTCAACCAGAACAGCTACAAGGTGTCGGGTGGCCTGCACGGCGTGGGCGTGAGCTGCGTGAACGCGCTCTCCAAGATGCTGCGCCTCACGGTGCGCCGCGAAGGCAAGGTCCACACGCTCGAATTCAGCAAGGGCTTCGTGCAGAACCGCCTCCTCGAGACGGTGAACGGCGTCGAGGTGTCGCCGATGAAGATCACCGGCGAAACCGAGAAGCGCGGCACCGAGGTTCACTTCCTGCCGGACACCGAGATCTTCAAGGAGAACTCGGACTTCCACTACGAGATCCTGAGCAAGCGCCTGCGCGAGCTGAGCTTCCTGAACAACGGCGTGCGCATCCGCCTGGTCGACGAGCGC
The DNA here is from genome assembly GCF_050632185.1 of Variovorax ureilyticus. Lineage (GTDB taxonomy): Bacteria > Pseudomonadota > Gammaproteobacteria > Burkholderiales > Burkholderiaceae_C > Variovorax > Variovorax ureilyticus_A. Next base: position 4,491,764 of record NZ_CP192579.1, on the reverse strand, counting down.
ACCGGCAAGCAGGACGATTTCTCGGGCGCGGGCGGTGTGCGCGGCTTCGTCGAGTTCATCAACAAGGGCAAGACGGTCCTGCATCCCAACGTGTTCTACGCCGCGGGCGAGAAGCCGGCCGACACCTACGGCGGCATTCCCGGCACGCACATCGGCGTCGAAGTCGCGATGCAGTGGAACAGCGGCTACAACGAGCAGGTGCTGTGCTTCACCAACAACATCCCGCAGCGTGATGGCGGCACCCACCTGACGGGCCTGCGCGCGGCGATGACGCGGGTCATCAACAAGTACATCGAAGAGAACGATCTGGCCAAGAAGGCCAAGGTCGAAGTCACCGGCGACGACATGCGCGAAGGCCTGTGCTGCGTGCTGAGCGTCAAGGTGCCCGAGCCGAAGTTCTCGAGCCAGACGAAGGACAAGCTGGTGTCGAGCGAAGTGCGTGCGCCGGTCGAGGACATCGTCGGCCGCCTGCTGACCGATTACCTGCAGGAACGTCCCAACGACGCGAAGATCATCTGCGGCAAGATCGTCGAGGCGGCACGCGCCCGCGAGGCCGCGCGCAAGGCGCGTGAGATGACGCGCCGCAAGGGCGTGCTCGACGGCATGGGCCTGCCGGGCAAGCTGGCCGATTGCCAGGAGAAGGATCCCGCGCTCTGCGAGATCTACCTGGTGGAGGGCGACTCCGCAGGCGGCTCGGCCAAGCAGGGCCGCGACCGGAAGTTCCAGGCCATCCTGCCGCTGCGCGGCAAGATCCTGAACGTCGAGAAGGCGCGCTACGAAAAGCTGCTGACCAGCAACGAAATCCTGACCATGATCACCGCGCTGGGCACCGGCATCGGCCGAGCGGGTGCGACCACGGCGGCGGGCGGCGCGGACGACTTCAACGTCGCGAAGCTGCGCTACCACCGCATCATCATCATGACCGACGCGGACGTGGACGGCGCGCACATTCGTACACTGCTGCTGACGTTCTTCTACCGGCAGATGCCGGAACTGGTCGAACGCGGCCACATCTACATCGCGCAGCCGCCGCTCTACAAGGTGAAGGTCGGCAAGGAAGAGCAGTACCTCAAGGACGGCCCGGCGCTTGACGCCTTCCTGCTCAGGGTCGCGCTCAAGGACGCGAGCGTCCTGACCGGCGGCGGCAGCCCGACGACGCTCGCCGGCGACGCGCTGGCCGATCTGGCCCGCAAGCACCAGCTCGCCGAAGCGGTGATCGCACGGCTCGGGGTGTTCCTCGACACGGCTGCGCTGCGCGCCATTGCCGACGGCGTGGCGCTCGATCTCGACACCACGCCCGCCGCCGAAGCCTCCGCCGTCGCACTCCAGAACAAGCTGCGCGAGCTCAACACCACCGGCGCACCCGCCGACGTGTCGAGCGAGTTCGATGCACGCACCGACAAGCCGCTGCTGCGAGTCAGCCGCCGCCATCACGGCAACATCAAGAGCAGCGTGCTCACGCAGGACTTCGTGCACGGCGCGGACTACGCCGCGCTGGCCGAAGCCGCCAAGACCTTCCGCGACCTGCTGGGCGAGGGTGCCGTCGTCCGCCGCGGCGAAGGCGACAAGATGAAGGAAGAGAAGGTCAGCGACTTCCGAGGAGCCATGCGCTGGTTGATAGGCCAGGCCGAGAACACGACCTCGCGCCAGCGCTACAAGGGCCTGGGCGAGATGAACCCCGAGCAGCTGTGGGAAACCACCATGGACCCGAACGTGCGGCGTCTGCTGCGCGTGCAGATCGACGACGCGATCGAAGCCGACCGCGTCTTCACCATGCTGATGGGCGACGAGGTCGAGCCGCGGCGCGACTTCATCGAGCAGAACGCGCTGCGCGCGGCGAACATCGACGTCTGACCGACCTGTAGAGCGACTCATATGTTGAGAAGCTTTACCCCATAAGCTGAGAAAGCAATCTGGCGGGCGGGCTTCCCGCTCACACTCCTAGACCCCCGCCAGCGATGTCTGCCGGGGGTTTTTCATTTTTGAAGGACCTTTCGACGAGAGTGAACGCAAACTTATCCACCCATCGAGCTCACTGATGGCTGAGAAGTTCGGGGCGCACGCGCAAGTGCCGGGCGTGGCCATCCACGCACCTCGCGGGGAGCCTTACCCGCTCTTTTCCGCAGTAAAGAGGGCGGCGACAGGGACCTCAAGCACCGCTGCGAGCCGCTGGATGTTGTCAATCGTCACGTTCGCCACACGTCGCTCCACTTGACTCACATACGTCCTGTGGAACCCCGCGAGTTCGGCCAGATGCTCTTGCGAATGGCCAAGTTCAAGCCTCAGCCGTTGGAGATTCGATGCCAGCAGTGCTCGCGCATCTTCCGTTTTAGAACTCTTCGTCATCTAAAACAGAGTGCCGCAGCACCGCTTTAGAATCTACAGCTCATAATTCTACCGTATATACATCTACCGTCTTTTCGTCTAGGATATCCGTTGAGCGTCCGACTCGGGCGGATGCCGCCGACCTAGGAGAACTGGATGGTTCATCTTGTTGTTGAGTGGGCAGTTCTGCGATTGCCAACTGGCGAAAGACGCCTTATCGGCGTCAACAAAGAAACGCGCGAAGTCTTGATTTCCGACCCGGTTGATGGCTTCTGGCCAGGCCAGCGTCTCATCGCTGACTCCAGCGGCCAGCACTACATACTCACCGACACTGGTCTAGTCTCTGTGCCCGCTCGGCGAGCTTGGCGCGAATGGTGTCGGGACCACGGAGAGCCTGGTTTCCGCGAGGTGACCGAAGAGTATGAAGACGCCCTCAACGCCGCGGGAGCGCAAAAATGACTGCGGAGGAACAGCCGACGCATCCCCCGGACCCTAACCCCTGGCCGTCCAAACCGCTTCGACTACAGGCAGCCTTCAGCGAAGTCCAGGACCGGCTTGATGACATCGCAGCAATCGTCACTGCCCACAATGCAGAGCTGGTCCTAACCAGAACCGACGGCTCGGCGCTCGCGGTCATAGACGCACGGCAGTGGGACCGCTATCAGGCACTCGAAGCCGAGCTCTCGCGGGCTCGCCAAGCTAGCGAATCGACCGCGCGCCGGAACGACGACGAGACCGGGTGGGAGACCGACCCCAGTCCTTCGCCTCTGTTGGTTGCAGCTGACTACTGCGCGACCAACTCAGACGTCTCGCCCAGAACAACTTTGGAGCGTTTCCGACTCGAAGTCGAGCTTCCCGGCGATGCTGGCGAACACGATGTCTCGATTCGCGTTGGAGACGACCAGAGCGTGGAGACTTTCCTTGCGACGTGGAAGGGCTTTTCCTGGGGGCAAATGAGCCTCGCGGAAGCAGTTCTTCGTTGCTTCTTCCATGCTCGCTATGGAAGTCCGAAGCTTCCGACATTCGGCGAGTACCCAGAGGCGTTCGACCAGGTGCTTCTATCCATCAATCACCGCAGTAATTCTGAGCCCCTCACTTCGCACTGCATGCTGTCCGCCTCGAGGAAATCTGGCGAATGGACGCTAAACGGGCGCACGGCGCGAACGGGAATGAATTCTCCGGCATGGCACTGCGCTTTGCCTGATGCTCCGCATCCGCTTCTTGTGATGTGGCTCGCGAGCGGGTCCATAGACGGCCGCGATATCCGTGAAAGTCAGCAGCGGAGCTCTCGCTCGCCGCGGACTCACGAGCGGCGTGACTGACTACTAGCCTCCGCGAAGCATTTGTCCGGCGCGCGGGCTAGCAATCCTCATGAGAGAAGAACTCGTCCCTCTCTCGCGGCTTGTGGCTCGCGTGCTTCGCCACAAGCCCGAGATATGGGGGCTGCGGCTGGACAGTGCGGGATGGTGCTCAGTTGCGGATTTGCTCGCCGCGGCGACGAAGCACGGTGTTCCCATGTCGCTGCAGATTCTCGAAGAAATAGTTTTTACCAACGACAGGGTGAGGTTCACCTTTTCGAAAGGCGGCCGTCAAATTCGCGCAGCTCAGGGACACTCAGTAGAAGTAGACCTAAACCTGCAGACTACAGTCCCGCCGCCTGTTCTGTATCACGGGACAGTGCGCAAAAGCGTTGCGTCGATTCTTCGAGAAGGTCTGTTGCCGATGAGGGGCCATGCCGTCCACCTCTCTGCGTCCCCCGAGACAGCGCGCGCAGTTGGCGCCAGAAGACGCACACCAGTCATCCTGGTCATCAACAGCTACGCGATGAATCGTGACGGCCACAAATTTCAATTGACTGACAACGGGGTCTGGCTAGTAGCTGCAGTACCAACCAAGTACTTGTCTACGGACAGGTAAGCGGAGCATGCCAACTCCATTCACGTGTCAAATGCAATCGTCGATGAATCGCCGGCGATGCTCGGCCCTGAACCATGCACGCAATTCCTCCTGCGTTTTTGGGCAGGCAATACCCAGGCTCGGACTGCACTTGACTACGGTGAGCGAGAGGTCCACAGGGAAGTCCATCGGTTCATCGTCGAGCACGACGGCATCCGTTATCTCAGGATGTTGAGCGAGGAAACGCTCTATCGCATCTGCCTTCGGCCCTGGTTCGACAACACCGAAGTGCCGGTCCCCGAGGGGCTCAAGGAAGTCCCTCAGCTCGTCCACGGAGTAGGTCTCCCGCCAAGTCGAGGAAACGACGAAGCTCACGTCGTCAACTTCTTTGAGCATCGTTACCAGCTCTGGCAGCCATTCAAAGGGCAGCACGAAGCCTGGAGGGCCCCCGGCAGGGTGCAACACGCCATCAAAATCGCAGAAGATGACCCTCATGCGCGCCTCACGGACATCCGGCGATATTGGCAGCAAGCAACGGCCAGCGCAACCGCGCGGGGTGTCTCAATGCTCGATTTTTCAAGCGCTCCCTGGAATGCGACGAATGGCCGATGTGCGCCCATTGCCGACCCTGCACCCTTCTTAAAAGCAGACAGTCGCAACCTTGAATCGAAGTCGCCGTGAACGACCGCTTCGGAGAAAGCGCGAGGTCCGGTGTGTGCCCCATAGCGGACATAGCGCCCGGCAGAAAGCAGTCATTCGCTTCGTGCCCGACGGCGACACCCCTGCCGCCCAAGAACGCTTATTGGTGGCAGGGAATCAGTCGTGCTCAATAGATGTACGGGCTGCACGCCGCTTTCTCCTTGAGTGCATCCGCAACGGTAACCTTCTGGATTGAGTCACCGACCGACACTAGTCGGCTCACTTTGGCATAGCAGCGCTCGCCCTCGTACGAGTAATCAATCTGATATTGCGCATTGGCGGCAGGAGTGAACCTTACGGGAAGATTGCATCTTCGTGCGACCAAGGCACTGTGAGGGCCCATTTGAGAGTACAGAACGGTGAATGGCTTGTCCGAATGAGCCCGAAGCTCAATGGTTTCGGGGGTCGGTGCCCCACTGCTGCCAAGCATCGTTGGAATTACGCGCTGCAAATCCCCTTCAGCGTTTACAAAGGCCGCCCCACCGATGAGGCCTATAGCACGTGGGCCTTCGCATCCTTCCTTCTCGTATGTATGCAGCATTGCAAACAGTCCTGAGTCTGTGACATGAAGTCGCACAAGAGCAGTTCCATTCATTGGCTGAACATATTTGGGTGTACAGGCCATCAAAGCGAGCGTGGCGATGATGGCTGCCGCCGTAACGCTGGTACGAATAATCGGGTTGGACAAGTTGCTCTCGGTAGGGTTCATAGATGAATGTCCATACATGGCCCGGAAAGCGTCCCGCATACTTGCCCCCGCCCTGGGGGTTCAAGGGCGCTCATCATCCCGACTCTGTACAGGTAGAGGTCTACCGTATTTGAGGATTCTGACCCGCGGAGCTTCGGTCGATACGACGTCAATTCCGTGGTTCAGACACGTTACCCCGACGTGCTCGAACGGACCGGGGTAGTCACTCGAAGCGAAGGTAGTGCGACCAACGTATTCAAGGAAGGGAGACCGCGTGTATCGCCGAACACGTTGTCCGCTGAAGGTCTCCGGGTCATCCGCGTTCTGATAGGACTCGTTGGTTACGGCATACGAAATATAGCTGTCCCAAACGACCTCGAAAACACGACACGCGTCATCGTGCACGATTCGACGCGAAGGTCCTAGATTCACCCCGGCGACTTCGAGGTCCTCAGCTTCGTCGCTGCTGCGCGCCTCCTCCAAGATGAAGCGGACGCTGTTTTCCTCCGGTTCATCGATGCTCCGGAGGTAGAGGTACTTGCAGGAATCGAGCAGGTCAATCACGGGTTCGTTCAGCCAATGGGAGCCATCAGGGTGTAGATGTTGCCATCGGTTCGGGCCGCCCCGGCAAATGTCCGGTTGTGATGCGCATTCTGCCCGGCAAGCTCGCAGTGCGCTCCTCTTCCCTTTTCGCCGGAGGCTAGAAGTCCGCCATCGTGGTGGTGTGATAGCCGGTAAGCCGGCCTCCCTGCGTCGCCTCGGCGCCGCGGGCCTTCCTGGTTGAAAAGAGGAGCGTCGCGCCCGCCATTCCGAACAGTGCGATAAGGGTCCATGCGCCGAACGCGTAGACCAGCCCCATCGGCGCGAGAACGGAAAGGATGAGAAAGAGCACCCTGAACATGGACGCAGTTTGCCTCCCGCGGTGCCATCTTGCATCGTGAAGGAATGCACGCCCGCCAAAAAAATCGTGAACACGATAACGCCGCGACGCGAAGGTGGCTTGTTGGCCGTGTGCCGCAACCGGCCTCGACCGTCTACCTGGGGGACAGCTTACCGTCCCGCGGCCGGACGGGGACCGCGCGGCAGGAGCACGGCACATCAGGCTATTTCGGTCCGAATCGAAGGCGTGCAAGCATGAGTTTCATGACGCTCAAGGTCCCTTTAAGTTTCTCCTAAGTCCCGCGGCACAGACTGCTCGTCAGCAGCCCGTTCTTCTTCTCCTCCTCCCTCCCTCAAGGGCTGCTGTTAACCCGCTCGGCGGGTTTTTCTTTGCCCTTCTGCCTACCCTGCCATGGACAGCTTGCAGACACTGCAGTCGCTCGGAATCTCGCTTCCAAGCCCAGCCTACATCATTGGTACCGTTCTGTTCGGGCTCATCGGAATCGCCGTCTACCGCTACGGAAAGCGGGCCGGTCGTCCGCGAAGCAAATGGCTCGGCGTCGCCCTGATGCTCTATCCCTACGCGACTCCGCAGACTTGGCTGCTGTACATCGTGGGGGTGGCACTCTGCGTAGGCGTCCTCATCGACCGCGGCTGAAGCAGCCTTCGGCGCCGCGGACGGCCACTATCCGAGATTTCTGCGCCGCGGTCGAGCGGCCGCTACTGGCCCGCATTCTGCCTTCGGAGCTGCCCGCGCAGCTAGCCTCCGGGCCTGAGCTCTTTTCGCATGGGTTGGCCCTCGATGCCAAAGGCCAGGACCGGGGGACCTTCAGGCACGAATCCATTGCGGAGGTAGAAGGCTCTCGCTGTGCGCGTGCTCTCGAGGCGCAGTGCCTCGACGCCCGCCCGAGCCGCGTGGTCTTCGAGAGCTGCAAGCAACGCCTTGCCCGCCCCCTTGAAACGCACGGAAGGCGCGACGTAGCAGAGCGTCACCTCGCCGGTTTCCAAGGCAGACCCGAAGCCGACCGTTTCCTCGTCAACGCTGGCGACAACCGAAAACGCATTGGGCTCGAGGATGAACCTGCGCACGAGCTCAGGCGTTTTGTTGCGCAGCCATCCTTCGAGCACCTTGGCATCGCCGCGGTGGTCCTCGGCGCAGCATTCCAGGATTGAGCTCCGAATGACGTTGCAAGCGTCAGGTGCATCGTCTTCCGTCGCGAGTCGGACTTGGATTTTCATCGGCTTCTCAGATGTCAGCTTTTGGCCCGCGACACGACCTTGGAGCAAGGCGCTCATGGTGCCATGACTTGCCGAACCGCCGCGCGGGCACGGTAGCGTTCAAACCACGCAGCCACCTCACCATATTCGTCGTCGAGCGGGACGCCTCGGCGGCGTCCGAAGTCCAATGCTGCGGCAAGAGTGCAGTCGACGACCGTGGGGCGGTCGCCAGCGATGAAGGGCCGTCCATCGCGCAAACGGCCTTCTATGAAGCCCAGTCCGACCGGCAGCATGCTTCTGTAGTGGTCTGCCAACGCTGGTTGAGGTTGCCGCGCCATCGGCGAGTTCGAATAGTGAACAAGCCTGCCGAGGGGCAGCAGAACGCGAAGCTCCGCGACTCGGTCCAGCTCGCGTACTCGCGCTCGCTCGACAGGCGTGCGGCCGAGCATCGAAGGCTCCGGAAAGCGGTCCTCCAAGTACTCGATGATGGCCAACGATTCGCCAAGAAACATGCCATCGTCGAGCTCAAGAACGGGAACCCTACCCAAGGGGTTTCGCGCCAGGTGCGCTGTTTGGTGCTGTTCCCCTGCCTGAAGGTTGACGACGACCTCGGTGACCTGGAAAGCCAGATGGGCCGCATTCTTCTCTGCCACGTACAAACGCACGCGCGTCGGGCTTGGGGCCCCAGGGCAAATGAAAAGGTTCATGATGGACGCATCGCATCTACAGCCGCTTCTGGCCGACCTGCGTCATACACGTGAGGCTCTGGCTTCGAAAGCAACTACTGACGCACGATGACTTCCCGCTTCGGTTCCAAGTCACCCTGACTTCTCGTCAACTTCGGACTGAGGAGCCGAACCTCCACACCGTCTTCGTCCACGTAGAACTCCAAAGTGTTGTTCGCCACACGCTCGGGCGTCAATGTCGACAGGTCAAGGGTCTTCTCGACAACTTTCCCATCGACGCGATAGCGCAGGTACGCAGACCTCGGCAGCTGCATGTACGTGCAGACGCCGGCACTGGCGATGGTTGGCCGGTCGACATCGACATAGGTTCCGTACTCGAAGCGCTCCAAGGGATAAGGCTTGGCCCGGGTATTCGGTGGAGCTGCGGCCCTCTTCAAATCCATGCAGTGATACACGCGCCCTTCCTTGTCCTTCTTGACCGCCGAGCAGCCGCCTAACCCAGCGACCAGCAGTATCGCGACCATGGCGTGCCTTGCCCAGCGCAACTCAGGATTTGGATGATGCATGTCTTGTTTGAACTTCAGCTTCTGCGTCACGAATGTCGGCTATCAGGCGAATTCTGCGGCGCGGCCGACCGTCCGGTTTTGGACCGCTAGGCGCCGCCCACGCTGTCCGCCGAATAGTCGAAGATGCCGCCAGCGACCCTCAGGCTCGAGACATCAACGACCAGCCCAATGTCGTAGGCCGCGAGCTGCCCGGCCATCTTTCGGAAGGTTTCCTTGTACTTGCTATGGGGCCAGTACTCACAGGAAATCCGAATCACCGCGGGCCGACCTTTTGACGCGGGCACTTGCTCAGCGAACTGACCACTCAAGACGAATTCAAGATAGGTCTCGGCCTTTTCTCCGACGTCGTCGACGGTGAAATCCTGGCCCATCTTCCCCTCGCAATACATCGTCAAGACCGCCTTGCCGTCGTTGGCGACGCCGCACCGGTCGATAACATCCTTCTGCAGAACCCCCAAAGCTCTTCTCCTCGTTGATTGACGGTCCCTCGTCAGATGTGAATTCTGACGTGACGCCGAACGTCTGCAGTTGGCTACGGCATCAGTCGCTGGAAACCTCGGACCGAATGAGCGCGCCCGTCTTTTCACAATAGATTTGGTTCAGGTCGGGCGTCAGGAGCACAGTCGGCGGAAACTGGAACGCTTCCAGCAGGTCGGCGAAGGCGATGGGCCGCGCGACGACACAGAAGTATCCCTCGCGGTCGCTTCCCCACCGATACGGGTAGGCGAGTGCGTTTCCGTTAGCCACGAGGAAATCAACTACCGGGTCGAGATGCGCGTATAGGGGTTGCCTCGGTGGCGCACCGTCCAGCACAACTTGCTTGTTCATCAAGAGGTCCTCAAAAGCGGTCGCGTCTGAATGGCGGCTGTTGGCCCGAATTCTGCCTGTCGTGTCGACCTTGCCTACTTCGTGTCTTTGCCCATCAGCTCCCACGCGAGACCGGCGGCCCAGCCAATGCCTATCAGCCAGGCCCCAACCTGGATGACGTCAACGCTTGGTTCCATCCAATGGACCAACTTTGCAATCAGCACTCCAGCCAGTACCCCTATGCAGGACCATGGCGAAAGGAGGAAATCGAACAAGCTCAGCTCCCGGTGAACGTCTCGTTGTGGGCGTATTCTGCCGTGGAGGCGGCCTTCCGTTTACTCCCTGATGGTCGCCTTGAACGCCTCGTATGCCTTCCACTCAGGGTCTGCCTCGGAATGCAATTCGAGCGGTAGCCCTGGCATGGCTTCCGTCACTCGATTCAACCGGGCGGCGAAGTCTCGTTCCGATTGCGCGTAGTAGACCCATCGTCTCAGGTTGTTCCCCGTCGAAACCACGGCCAGCGTCATCGAGCGACCTGAGCCATCCCCACCTTCCAGGGCATCTTCCATCGCATCCATGCGCTGACGTTCCGCGGTGGTCGGCATTCCGCGTGCGCCGTCGTATTTCCAGTCGACGATGAAACGCTCGGGCTGGCTCGCCCTATTGAGTCCAGGAGGCAGTTGCTTGAGGAAGCGATAGACGACAACGCGGTTGCCCTCGGGATTCGTTGCGGTCGCTGTCGCCCAGGTTTGAGCCGTCGAGGCCGCTGTCATGGCGAGAGCTATGACACCAACAAGGAGCCTATGTTTCATGGATTGGAAGGAGCAACGGAATTTCGGATGCTGGCCGGTCACCGGCGGTCGACGAGTTCCTTGTCTGCAATCAAGGTCCACATGGGCTCGAACAAATTGATGTCGCCGTCCTTCGGGTCGATGCGCTTCCATACTGAGCTTATTGGATAGAGCTCCTTTCCTGTCGAGGAACGAACCGCTAGCTCCGTGCCGAAGCTGTCGGTCACGACAGCCCAGTCGGCCTGCTTGTGCTTGACTACAAGGTTTCCGAACACGGTTCCCAAACCCTCAGCGACAACTTGGTCCGGAGCTCTTCGCGAGCTCCGGTCACTCTTCCAACTGGTGAACGCAGCGTCCAGATTCCTCGGCGTCACCTCAGATGTGTTGGCGTAGAAGGCCAGCACTCTCAGCCCCACATCGCTCGCGTTCGCCAGCCAGGCAACTTCCGCGGCGTTCGGCGGGCGTGCCGCTCGTTCAGTCTTTTTCGTCTGGGCCTTGGCAATGCCAAAAAAGATAGGGGCTGCGACAAGAAGCGCGCGACGACCAATAGCGAAAGGCGTGTGGTGCTTCATCGAAGTTGGGTCAATGTCTGTTTCTGAAGCGCCGCTGCCTGTGATTCCTACCGGCAGTCGAAGCCATAGTTCTTGCGGTAGTACTCAGCTTGGTCGGCAGGCATTTTCTTGAACAAGACGCAGACCGTGAAGCTACCGACTTGCCTTCCGTCCCTGGTGTAACCCCAATCAGAAATCAATGACTCGTCGAACTGAACGATTTGACCTGACTTCACGTTTCGCACGAACTTCGGGTCATTCGCAATGGCACCCGCAAACCCTTCCGCCAGCGCCTTGAAAGGAGTCACCCAAAAATGCTCGGTCTTGTCCCCGTCGATGACCATCACCTTCAGCTTGTAGCCCTCCGTTCCGCTCGGAGGATTCGCTGCCAACTTTAGAAAGTCCGGCAGCGTGGCACGGGCCTGCTTGATAGCCACAACCATATCTGGGTCGGTAGTTCCAACAAAAACGACTTCGCTCTCGTCTCGTTGCTGAGCGGTCGCAGAGACAACAAGGGTCAACGCACAGACAGAAACTACGGATTCAAGAAATCGCATGCGAGAGACCTGCTAGAAGGATGTTGAGCTGCAGCGCGTACATGATGAAGAGAACTGCATCCTATGTCTTGAGTCCTGTCGCACAGGCAAGGTCGCGAACCTGGCGGAGAAACCCTCCGTACTCTGACTTGCTGATAGCACGCGGTGTTGACACTGACCTTCGATTGACGACGAGCCCTTGCCCGCCCCGAAGCTCCTGCTCCTCCACCGACTGCATCTGAACCGTGCCCTCGTGGCAGTTCACCTGGAATCTGGTTCGCTCCGACCGCTTGCATGCCATCGGCGAAATGTTCAAGCGCGCGTAGGGGTATTCCGTGTGTTGCAGGACCTCCGTGTTGCCAGAGGCGTCGGTTGACCCAGCTCTAAGAAAGGTGAGATTTCCATCCATGTCTTTCAGGGGAGGTCCCCAGAGGGGACCGAGCATTCGCGTTACCTTGCCCTCGAAGCCGGACATCCCCGGCCTTTCGCTCTTCGTGAGGGCAATCACGTTCGCAGGCAACCCTCGCGTCGCGTTCAGATGCGCCTTGAGGGTTTGTTCACAGAGCTGCGCGACCGGCGTCGACTTCGCCGACGCGACGTACAAAAGGTGCCAGCCGAACTCGGTTTGAACAGGGCTGCTCATCTGGCCGGGCGCGAGAGCGAAGGCGGCTATTTCAAAGGGGCGCACCATCGTACCCTCCTTGATGAGGCCAAGGTCGCCGCCCGCTTGCCGCGAGCCAGGGTCAATACTCTTGTCGGCAGCAGCGCCCTTGAAAGCAGCAAGCAAGCGTTGTTTGGGCGCTCGCTGAAGTGTGGCGAAGACGGCCTGCGCGTCTCCCTCCGAGCGCAGCATGATGTGATAGACGTGCGCCTCATGGTACATCCCGCGCTCATCTGGCAGGCTGCCCGAGACCTGCGCGTGCGCGGCAACACCGGCGAATAGCGCCAAGGCTATGACCTTCGCCTTCATCAGTGTCGGCACTCGGATGGCAGAAGGCTCGGCTTCATATCTACGGGTTGACAAGTCCACGTGACACGACCGCTAGCATCCGCAGAAGGAACCAGCTGGAACGTCCTTCCGTTCTCCGGCCCGCTTGACAGCACAAGTCTGATGATTCCATTCGAAGTGTTCAGCTGCACGTCTTGGAGCTCGGGCGGAAACGGCGGGCCAAACTGGACAGCGGCCAAGCTACGAGGCAGCGCCCGCTGCGTTTCATAGTGTTCGCCAACCGCGGCGGCCGCGGCCTTCCCATAGCGCAGGGCGTTCGTCGCCTTCGCTCGGACCGTGTAGTCCTGGTAAGCCGGCAAGGCAATCGCTGCAAGGATGCCGATGCCTGCAACGATGGCTATGACCATCACCAGAATCAATGCGATATTGCTTGTCCCACCTCTACCGGCCAGTACCGCGAACTGGGCCTGCGGGTTGTTGCTCGTGTTGCGTGCGCTCGCAATGAGCTTCTGACAGTGCCGGTAGTAACCCGCGTTCGAAATCAGCGGGGGGATGAAGAACAGGCCCAGAAGGTACGCGCAATAAGCCAACGCGCCGAAGCCGGGCGCAACGGCGGTCAATCCGCCGATAGCCGCGGCAATGACATTGGGTAGGAGGAAGTAGAGCGCCGCCTTACCCCACATCTTTCGGTACATGAGCCACCAGAAGGTAAAGAAGAACGCGGGCCAATGCCATCCGAACTTGGTTCCTTCCCTGTCAAACTCCTCGAAGCGCCGGAGGTAGTAGTCTCGATTCTTCTCCCCAATGGCGAGCTCATAGAGTTCCCGAAGGTCCTCCGATGCTTGGGCGCGGGAAAGGGGCGGCAAGGGGGCGGGGTCCGCGCCGAAGGACGGCTCCGTGCGGCCGCCGAGATTTGAAGATTCCATTTTTTCTCCTCGTCGGCGTTTGTAACGCGAAGGCTCGCAGCCGACGAGCACGTGCAGCGCGGAGCGTCGCGCTCGCGCAACCCCGTCCGGGGCAAAAACGCACGAATTGGAATGGAACCGTCAGCTACAGCCGGATGTGTGCGCCGACTACGGACTCCACTTCGTCTTTGCAGGTGCGCTTCTGACCGCTGGAATGACCGCTATGCGGCGAATTGGAGGCCGGCGGCGAATGACGGGTTTTGGCCCGTGTGCCGCCACTGTAGCTCCCGCTCAGGCCGGCTTGCGCGGTGCAGTCGGAAGGACATCCGAACGATGCCTTATCCCGTTGGCGTCGATACGGCACACCCATTGAGCCGCTCGCGCCCAGCCCTTCGCGCTCGAGCTCTTTTCAACGATGCCTTGAGCAAACAATTCGTCCGGCAGTCCAGCGGTGCTGTTGTCTTCATCGTAGACCTCGACGCTGAGTCCCCCACTCAACTCGACCAACTGCCCGCTGGCGTCATGCTTCTGGTCCTCTCGGGAAAGCAGCACGACATCGGGCGCGACGCGCTCGTTGAAATCGACTCGGAACCGAGGTTTCGTCATGGTGTTGAAGGTCTGGTACTGGCACGCATATGGGACGTTCAGCAATCCGCTCTCGACCTGGCTCACGCCTACGCCCAGAAATGACACCCTTGCGAAACTTTTATTACTGGGAATTGCGACTCAGGCAAGCGGCTTTGGCCCCAAACTGGCTTATCGAGTCGAATTTCGAGCAGTCTTCCTGGGGGCGCTGAGGTCTCGGCTGCGCTATGGAGCCCTGACCCCTTCCCCCTGCGCGCATGGCTCCTTGCGCTTGTGCCATTGCGCCTAGCATCCCGGTCATCGAATCTACCGCTGTACCGAGCGCGGAACCTGAATCGGAACCGTCTCCGCGCGCTTGCATATTCGTCTGGGCGCTGGTTCGCTCTGCCTCGAGTCGGGCGTCTCGTCGGGCCTGTAGAGCCTCTGCATTTGGAACCCAGCCGATGGGGGGCTTTACCCTTAGCTTCTGTCCAACGCTCAAATCGGTTGCGCCTCCCGCGAGGTTATTCCACTCCATGACGTCATAGTAGCTTTCGCCGGCCTCGAGCGCTATCCGATAAATGGTGTCCTTTGGCTTCACAACGTAGTAAGCGTCGGCGGGCTCCTGTTGCACGATGGACGCATCGGATTTTGCCGCGTCCCCTTTAGGAGCCTGGCGAGCCGCTTCGTCAGCTGTGGCGCAAACATAGCACGCGCTGAATTTGACGTTATCGCGTTTGATGGCGCTCGTGCCGAAAACGCTTTCCGGCTCGCTTTGCCGGTTGACCAGAATCGTCTGGTACGGCGTTTGGTCCACGAAGTACTCGACCTTTGAGCAAGCGCGCGCCGAACTATGAATTACGAGGTCCGCACCGAAGCTTGGTTTAGAGCCGTATCCCTTCACGAACTCAACGGCCCCAGCGCAGCTGTCGACGATTTGTTGGCAATCACATTGCGGTGCCGAGTACGAAAGAGCAGGAACCGCTGCCAAACAAAATCCAGACACGAAGTTCCAGATAGGCCTTTGCATAGTTTAGAAGGTTAGGAGTTAGAGGTCTTGCCACGCTGTTCGCACAGCGAATATACAGAGGGAAGCCTCCACGGGTCACCCAGCTAGGCGATGCAATGTAGTCGGCGCCCCATCTTGCTAAAGAGCGGGAGACAAATGTCACAGTGTCCGGCGATTCCGAGGCGCCTGCGACCGGCAGCTGCTGGCGCGCGCAGGAGAGCCGTTCATCGCAGCAGTTGGACTGCCAGTCTCCAGAATGCGTCGCCAAACTTGGCGGCAAGGTATCCAAAGACCATGGCGCATGCGACGAGCGTTCCCGCCAGTTGCAGCGGAGCCAGGGGCCAACAGTAGACGGCAATCCAAAGGCCAAGGAGCAAGCCGGCAAGCGCGCCGCAGACAAATCGAACGGTGAGTTCGAAGGTGTCGGGCGTGCGCCCCGCTATCTGGTACCAGGGACAGCTCATTTGCTCGGGCTGAACGAACGGCAGCCTTATGAACCTTGGCTCCGCATTTCCTCCAGCGTCTTTCCACCTGCGATAGCTTCCTTGAGCCAGCGGGGTTGCGGGCCCCGGCCGGTCCACGAGCGACCGGCGCCATCACTGTAGAGGACACTCGACGGCCGACGCTTCTGCCCACTCTTCGTGGGGGCCGCCTTCTTCGTCTGAGCGCCCACCTGAAAGTCCTGCAAGTCCTTCCCGGCCGCCAGTGCCTCACGTAGCCAAGTCGGACGCTTTCCCCAGCCACCCCAGGTGTTGCCTTGCCCGTCGCTGTAGGTGATTCGGCCTTGCTTCTTCTGCGCGAGGACCTTGGCGACACGCTTCGTCTTGCGAGCCAGCGTGGCCTTTCCAAAGAGCTGGTGCGACGTCAACCCGTAGTGCGCAATCGCCACCCGAATCCGTTCCACGACTCCGACCACTTCTTTCGCCAAAGCGGCATCCGCCTCTTTCTGCAGAGCGGCAATTTTCTTCTGAATCTCTGCGTAACTGCTTGCCATGGCTTTGTCCCTTTCAATTGAACAAGTCCATAAGCTTAGTGGCTCTGAGAGTTCAAGGCTACCTGCAGCCTGACTGCGCTTGGCAGCCCCGTTGGCAACAGCACGTTGTCTTAGGCTTCCCGGAACACGCCCAGATATCCGGAATCCTTCGGGAGCACGCTTAGTTCGTCGGCTTCGACCAGGAACCGAAAATCAATCTCCCACGCCGAGCCGTACGGGGACCCCAGCGTTGCCTCAAAGTCCTCGAGTACTTCTTTGAACAACGTCCTACCCTTGGTACTGTCGTGTCGAACCACGACCCTGATTTGATATGAACGACTCGAAATCATTCGAAAGTCGACTCGACGGACGTTCTCGCTCAAATGGCCCAGGCACGCGTGGACGAAGTTGACAAAGGCGATGTTGCGCTCGGAGATGTTGACCATCAGCTTTCCTTTCTTCGCGGATTCTGCGGCATGAAGGTTACAGGCCACATCGGAACACCGCGTGACGAAGGCGCGACACCTAGGGATGGTGTCCAAGACCGGCGGGCAAGGCGGTCTGAAGGTCTGAGGGGCAACGCATGAGCCTGCGGCATCGTGCTACATGGATTGCAGTCGCATGGCGACACCCTTCGGTCCAAATCGCTGATGGCTTTCGCCCCGATGGCCAATTTCGGGCGCCTTGCGCGCGCGTGGAGCGCTCAGATTCAGGCCGAGGTCTTGCTGCTTCATGCCGATACTGTCTGGCCCGCGCGTGACGCCAACGTAGACATCGCGGCAGAGTTTTAAATGCCATCCCCCATTGAGGATTTTCGTCGGCGGCAAGGAAGCCCGGCAGTTGCCGACGCAGCAATAATCGACTCGTGACCTCAGCGAACGAATTTGACAACTTGGGCGACGACCAGCTTGCAGCGCTGGCCGTGCACTGGCGCACTCGAGCGCTGCATGGAGAGCGGGAGGCCAACGGGCGGGCTCACGAGCTTGAGCGAGAACTGCGACGCAGAGCCGGTGCCGTGTCTACGCTTCGGGCAGAAATGCAGGCCCCCTCCGTGCGACAACGCCCATGGTGGGCATTCTGGCTCAAGCAATCTGGCCCGACGCTTGCGCCATGAATTGCGGGCCGCTTGGACGGCAAGGGACTACTCTTGCGCCGAGGGCCACGAAGGCCAAAAGCACCATATGGTCGCGAATGCCTGGGGCACCACCTCCTTCTCACGGATGGGCACCGGTACGCGTCACGGGTAGTCGGCGGCGACGGCGAGCATGCGAACAAAAGCAGCACCGGAATCTTCCTGACGGAGCTCGACGCCTTGGTCAGTCTCTGGGCCAGCCGACGTTCACCAGGCCTCGCGCTGATGGTCTGAGCAAAGACCGCCGACCTGCTAACCGAAGGTGTGATTTCGGACGCATCCTGCCTCGTCGCTGAACGGCCGGTCCTGGCCGTTCACGGCCTAACTTGGCCAACAGCAGCAAGTGGCCGCCGAGGCGCCGCAATCCAGCGCATTGGCCACAGATTGCCATGGCCCTGGGGAGGTGTTCTGAGGGCGCGCATCAGGCTCTTGTTGCGACACCATGGCGTTCAAGCGGGCCGACGCAGCGCATTTGCGAAAGCGCCGAACCATCAGCACGAAGCCGAGCGTCATGCCAAACCGAGCAAAAACCTGCTTGGCGAACTGTGAGCAAGACGCGCCACCGGCATGCACTCGGTGGGCACAGCTGAACCCCTTATACGGCGAGACGTAGCGCTGATAGCCCTCGATTGCCGATACTGCCATGCCTCTCATATGGTCGCCCTCATCGGTGTTGTTCTGGCCGCATTCTGCATGGCGCGCCGGCCATGCCTACTTGGCGTCTTTGCCCATCAGCTCCCACACGAGACCGGCAAGCCATCCCAGGCCGACGAGCCATGCTCCGACGTGAACGGCGTCCGCGGCTGGCGCCAGCCAATGGACCAGCATCGCAATCAGCAATCCAGCCACTACGCCGATGCAGGACCACGGTGAAGCGAGGACATCAAGCATTTCAGAGGCGCGCGGTGAGTGTCTGGTTGTGGCCCGGCTGGTGTCCCTTGAATAGGAACGACGCCCAGTTCGCAAAGCTCAGGCTCCAGGGGGAGCGTCATCGTTCGTGGGGACGTGAAACACCATGACTGAAACAATGAGCTCTCGATTCTGGTCCCCCGGCTGATGGAGTACATAGCGCAAGGCGCCCTCATGCTTCGACTTCCATTCCAGGGGGCGTTTGAAGTTGTCGTGAGCCCTCATAACCGAATCGATACCCGCAAGGACAGTGCTCGTGTCGATGCCACGGTTAAACACGAGGATGGCGGTTTTTGTATCCCGCCAGCACGTGTAGCCCAGCAGTTGGTCAACCGCCTCGGCCAGTTTCTTTGGGCCTTTCCAAAACTTGCATTCCGCAATGAAGACGTTGCGGTCCCCCTCTCGGAGCAAGATGTCAGTCTTGCCGCCGAAGTTGAAAGTTTCGCCGGTAGCACGCCCTTCAAACTGACCGTTCAGCTGAACTAGAAAGTGCTGCCGGAGCGCCTCTTCATCCATCCTAGCGAATGCGCTCGGACTGCGTTCCATGACCAGTGCCATGTTCTGGATGATTTGAAGGGCGTGCTCATACTGCGCCATGTCCCACACGGGCTCGGCCTTGTAGGGCGACCTCGATGCCGCAGGCAACGTGGGGGCTGCCTTCTTGCGCACATCAGGTATTGCATAGGTCTTCGGAGCACCGGTCCGCTCTCGAACGGGTATCCCAAGTGCAGCCACCCGATTCTGGTTTACCAGAAGTTGCTGCCGACGGCTTTCGACGACCTTCTGCGCTTCTTGCCGCAGCGAGGTGTTCATCGCGATGACCTGCGGATTTCCCCAGCCGATATGCTGCTCAATATCCGCCAGCAGCCTGTCAACGTCAGCGCGGATGTCGCTCTGCTTGTCGCTCGGCTGCTCGAACTCTAGGACGAGCGTGCTGCCTTGAATCCTAGCGCGTGGTGGATTCGTGCTGAACTGACTGGCTCGCATGTAGAACAGTTCGGATTCCCCGTCGAAGGGGACATAGACCTCTATGCGTTGCCCCGGAACATAGAAAGGACCCGAGCGACCGGGGGAAAAGTATCGATTTCCATCTCGACTCACGTCGACCTTCGTCTCCTGCTCGCTGACGCTCCACTCATCGCGGCGCAAGGCCAGCTCGGGCAGCGTGAACTTCTCTACCAGGTAATCGATAAGGTCCGACGGGGCCGTGTTCAGGAGTTGGTCTCCGTCGATATTTGCGACCTCATTTCGAAGGGCTTCGACGTGGGCATCGAGCACCTGCCTCAAATCCCGAGACGAGAAAAGATAGCCGCGGCTCTTGTCGATGAGATTGAACATTCGATTTTCTGATTGAAGCGTTCGAGGACTTCCCTCTTGCCCGTCTTTCGCGTGTGACCGCTGCCAGGCACGGTGCTTGGCTCGTGAACCAATTCTTTTCGAATCGTGCCATAGAGAGCGGGCCCACGCCGGGCGGCATCCTCCTCAAGAGGAAGGAGCCAGGCACTCCGCCCAGCGATAGCCAGCGTCTTCGACCCGCAAGGATGCGACTGTCCGGTCCAGAATTCTGCGGTGAGGTCGACCGGCTGGATTTGGCCCGCTTTGCGTCACCCCTGAAGAAGTGATGAGCGTAGCCTTTTTGCTTGCCACTACTGCACTGAGCAACTCACGCCCCTGAGCTGCAATGTGCGGCACAACTTTTCCAACACGATGTCGTTGTCGCGCTCGCTCACGAAGTAGCGCTGCGCTCGCAGCGCCTCCATTCCAGAATTCAGCGCCCAAACCGGCTCGTCGGAATTCCTGACCGAGCCTTCAAGGTAGTAGTCGAAGGTGTTGACGGCCTCGCGACTGACCCCATTCGCAAAGACACATTCGAAGCCAGAAATCCACTTTGAGAACTGCGTACTGATGCGGTGCAAGGCGGGGAATCGTCGGCGAAGCTGATTGGCGAGGAAGCGAACCTCCCCAATCGTCCATATCGCTCCACGTCGCTCCTTGGGAAGCAACACCGAAACCAACGGCGATGCCTCGGCATCAATCGAGTTGTCAGGGTGGTAAGCAATCTCGCCCAGGTCGCTGAAATGCAGGACAACCCCCAAGCTGTCTGGGCCTCCTTTGGCGGGGCTTCCAAGCTGCGGAACCAGTCGAGAACTTCTGAGCCTTCACCGGGCTTGTCGGCGAATCGGTAGGTCATTGGCATGCTGCGATTTTGAAGAGGGATGTCAGCGTGTGCACGCACTTCCAATCCGCCCCTCCGCGCGCTGCGAACGTCCGTACATGGACGCCCCCAAATATGCCAGGCAATCAGTTGCTGATGACTTGAAGGTTCGATTGCACCCGTACATCCGGACTTTCGCTGCGGCTTGTCGTCGCTGTCCCTGATGGGATTTGCTGGTCGGCTCCTCTATCGCTCCTTCGCACTCGAGGTGCCTCGGACGTTCTGGGCTTCGCCAACCACGGTCTTACCTGTCTTGCCATCAGTGCGTGATTGCCTGAGCAATCGGCGGTTCGTTCTCCTGCTTGCTGTGTAGATTGGTCGCCTTGCTACGTCGCAAGCTGGAGCGGCACGTAGTTAGAACGGAACTCGCGGCCGTGGGCGAGCAGCGCCCATACCGTTCGTACGTTCTTGTTAGCTAGGGCGACGGCGGCCACGTTCGGATGTCGTCGGTTCAACAGGCTCGCCAGCCACACGTTGGTGTTCACGGCCTTCTTCTGCGCCGCGACGATAGCCGAGCGAGCACCGTGAATCAGCAGCGTGCGCAGGTACACATCGCCGCGCTTGCTGATGCCCAGCAGCGTTGGCTTGCCCCCGCTCGAATGCTGCCTCGGCACCAGCCCGAGCCAAGCCGAGAGCTGCCGCCCGTTGTCGAAGCTGTTCGCATCGGCGATGGAGGCGACGAGTGCACTGGCACCCAGAGGTCCGATGCCGGGAATCTTCTCGAGCCTCAAGCTGAGCTCACTGCTGCGATGCCACGCCTTGATTTGGTCCTCGAACTCGTGGACCAGCTTGTCCAGCTCTTTGAGATGCTCGGTCAGGCGAACGATGAGTCGGCGGAACGACCCCGGCAGCTCATTGCTCGCGTCTTCGAGCAGCTCGGGCACCTGCTCGGCGACGTGACAGATGCCCTTCGGGATGACGAGGCCGAACTCGCCGAGGAGGCTGCGAATCTGGTTGGCCTGCGCGGTGCGGGCAATGACGAAGCCCTGGCGCGCACGATGAAGTGACAGCACCGACTGCTGCTCGACGCTCTTCACCGGAACGAACCGCATGCTCGGTCTGGCGACGGCCTCGCAAATGGCCTCGGCATCGGCCACATCGTTCTTGTTGCTCTTCACATAGGGCTTGACGAACTGCGGCGACATCAGGCGCACCGTGTGGCCGAATCCCTGCAGGGTGCGCGCCCAGTGGTGGGCGCTGCCGCAGGCCTCCATACCGATGAGGCACGGAGGCAAGTTCACGAAGAAGGTGGTCATCTGGTCACGCCGAAGCTGCTTGCGCAACGCGACCTTGCCATGCTCATCCACTGCGTGAACCTGGAACACGTTCTTTGCCAGGTCGATGCCAACAGTCGTAATCTTCATGGTGGACGCCCCTCTCGGTTCAAGTGGTTGGTGACACTTCCCACTTTGGCACATCGATGCCGTTACGAGTGGGGGCGTCCATCCCATTGCTCCTTGGTGAATTTGGAGCCGCGTTCGAGCGGCTGGTTCTGGCCCGACAACCGTCGGCGCGCCCCGGCCGCATTGCGCCAATTGCGGCAATGGCAAATTTGGGAACGCCGCCGGTCGCGCCGCGTCGTGGCCTCGGAGTTCACTCAGCCTCGCTGCGCTCGGTGTTGAACACGCTTAAAGCAACCCTAAGTGGCAAAGGCTAAGGGAGAGGGAGTTCCGGCAGTCATGTACCTCACCGACAAGGACGACCTCAAGGCGCTGGTCGGCGGCACGGGCGGCGAGGAAGGTCGAATCGGGTTCGTGGCGGCTACTCGAGCTCGAGACCTGCTCGTGGTGGCCATTCCAAAGGGGGCACCTGCCGCTGTGGTCGACCAGTTAAAAGCGCATGGCTTTGCGGGGTCAGACCCCGCGAAGCTGGCTGCCGCTGGCGTTGCGGCGCCAATTGCCCGACCGACCCCGCACATCAGCTGGTCCTAAGGTCGAGGATGACATCGGGCACAACGTGCTCTCCTTCAACGGGCGTCGCTCAGTTCTCGAGCGCTAGGCGCGCCAGCTTCTCGAGCAAGCTCATTTTCGAGTTGTCGCCGCCGACCAGCACCCCGTTTGTCATCGTGTGCAGGTAGAGCTGCACGAGCGGCAAATCCATGAGGCCGGCCATCGTCAGCGCGCCGCCGACGCCATAGTGCATCACGTCACGCATGCCGGAGAGGGAATCGCCCGCCCCGCTGATGCCGCCCTCTGGCGGCACGAACACCCGTGCGAACGTCCCGCAATCCTGCACCGGCATCCGTAGACCCACGCGCTCGCCACGCTCAGCATGCTCCGGTTTGAACATGGATATGTAGTACGGGAGCAGGTTGTACTCCCGCCCCTTGGACAGGAATCTTCCCTTGCTGCCTTCCTCGCGGCGCTTCGCCAAGTAGGCATCTTGGGCGGCAATGGCGTGCTCGATGCCGTCGTAGGCATCGTTCAGGATGATTTTGGGCACAAAGGCGCCCGCCCAGACCGTGAGCTTCTCGCCCGTGGCTTGGTCGACTGCCCAGAACTGCCCGTCGCGAACCGCGTCCTTGCCTTGCTCTTGCAGGAATTCGTACGCGAAGACGAAGTCCAGGACTGCCTCGCGGCTCCCCCAAGGAGTGCGGCGCACCCGCGTGACTGAGATGGTGTCTCCGTCGACGCGAACATCCACCGCCGCGATGGTTTGTTCTGGGTCGGCTCGGCCTGGTAGACGAGTGCGACGGGTCGCCAGGAGGGTGAGATTGGCCGGCACGCCGGCCGGCATCGCCGGGACGGTGACAGGCTTTCGTCCGAGCAGCACCTCCTTGAGCGACAGCTCCACCAAGCAGCGCTTCAGTGCCTCTTGCAGCTGCCTTGCGTCTTGGTCATCCGCCTTTCCAGGCCGGAGCGCCGCGAGCGCTTTGGGGCTGTAGTCCAGGCCCTGTGTCGCGGTCGCGAAGGTGTTCCGGGCTAGCAGGTGGTGGTACTTCGCCTGAGTGTATGGGTCCGCTCTGCCTTCGCCCTTGGCCAAGGCCGTGTACGCGGCGCTTGTCTTGGCAGGCTTAAATTCCTCGGAGGCTCCCTTGGCCAGCCGGACGCTTCCGAGGTCCTCGTCGCCCTCTCCGTTCAGGAACAGGTAGCTCAAGGCCGGCTCAAGCGTTTCGGGCACTGACGGCGCTGTGCGAATGTCGGGCGCCGGGAAATGCAGCTTCTTGCCGCCGGCGACGTGGTAGCCCGGCAGGTACTCCGGAAAACGAGCCAAGGGTGCCAATGCATCGTGGTCCAACGGCTGGAGCGTCGTGTTGACGACCACGAGCGGCTGATGAAGGTTGGCGAGGGGCTCTAGCGGGATGTACGCGTCGTCGACGCAGTGGGTCGCGGCGAACGTCTCTCGTGCAAACGGCACGTCGGCCTTGGTGAAGAGTCGAATCGCAAACTCGGTCAGCAGGTTCAGGTAATAGAACCGGGTGCGCCGAATCTTGTCTGTATCGAGGCTCAAGCCCTCCATCGGCGACTTGCGGCCGTCTTGCTCGTAGAACTCGTCCGGCACGATGCGCGTCACCCCGACCAGGAAACCCTCGCCAGCGCTAGCCAGCCGAGTTGCGGCGGCGCTCTCGGGTGTGGCCGTGACCTTCCGAGCGAATCGTTTTGCGGTCAGGTCGCATAACAGCAGGCCGTGCTTCGCGTTGACCGAGTACTCCGCCTGCGCCATTTGCAGGTGCTTCTTGGAGGCCTGGTTGGCGCTTCCCAAGTAGACGCCCGGCCCGAATCCGCCGCCAACGAACGTGTCTTCTGCGTCAAGCGCCGACGACTCGATGAGTTCCTTAAGCAACATCAGTTCGATGAACTTGCTCGGGCTGCCGGCGACTGCGTCCAGCATAGACTGCACATCGAGCTTCGGTCGTGGCCCGAGGTACCAAGCGTCCTTGCTGGACATCGTGAATGACAGCTTCAGGGCGGCGTCACCTTCGAGTCCGAGTTCCTTCGCAATCTGGGCACGTACAACCTTGGCCCGCTGCCGGAAGAAGCTAATGCCCTTCGGCGTTTCCTCGGTCGACTTGGGAAGCGGGATGGCGATGGGCACCAGGAGCCCGCCGTGGCTTGCTTGCCAAGTGGCCAGGGCTCGGGCAGCGTCAGCTACCGGAGCGGTGAACCGGAGAGCGCTGAGCCGAGCGTGAGCGACTGTGTTGCCGTCAAGAGTTCGAATCGGCATTACTTCCCCAGCACCGCTTCACGCAGGTTGGCATTCGGCATCCACAGGTCCGTCCCAGTGTTCGGCACATAGAGCGACATGAACCGGATGGTGCCCGCAGGCGGCCTTATGTCCGAAAACTTGTGTGCCCCATAAAGGTTCACGTAAAGGGTGTGGACGGTGTGGTTCGGAAGGAGTTCGCGCAGCCGCTGATGCTTTTTTCCGCCTCTTCTTTGAGTTGCGCCTTCTTCAGGCTGTCGGTGCTGCGGGCCCAGTTCTTTAGGTCCACCGCCACCAGCACATCGGGCGCCGGCATCAGGTAGTAGTCGAACAACTGGTACAGGTCGGCGTATAGGGGTGTTCGGCAACTTGCAGGTATTCCACCGGCCCACCTCCGAGCGCTAGCTGCTTTGGCCAGACATTGAACTGAGCCCCGACGTACTCCTCGAACTCCAGTTCCGCGATGTAGCCCTTCATGATTTCCGTCACGAACCAGGGCTGAGGAAGCAGGCGCTTGGTCTTGTCGGGTAACTTGAACCCGCGCCATTCCTTCAGATGCCCCTGTGTACCGGAGGAAAGTTGGCTGATGAGCCCTTCCGGGGCCACCATGCCAATCCAGTTGTAGGCGTCAGAACCATCTTCGGCATCGGTGACCACACGCTCGAATATGCCCGCGGCGCCGAAGTCGACCGTGTATATGTCGGCCATCGTCGGTACCTCAATGAAGCACCCGTCCCGGTACTCCATGGGCACGCCGGCGGTGGCCAGCTTGTCCAAGTACTTGAGGGGGTCGCTGAACATTGTCGAATCGAACAGGCGCTCCCACATCCCTCGAGCCGCCGCATCCGAGCGGAAACGCGCAGGGGTCTGGCTGGTGAAGCGACGGAAGGCAATGGCCTTCTTGAGGCTGTCGAGGTGATGCCGCTGTCGTTCCGCGTCAGACGGGAAGATGCTGGTTTCAATGTTGTGCCGGCGAATCTCCTCCAGCACCGCCCGCTGGGCCGGTGACGCTCGCTTGCGAAGCTCCGATGCGTGTCGCAGCCCCAGATGCACCATGCGAGCCGCTTCCGAGCTGACATACAGGTGCTGCGCCGGCATCTGCGTGTCGGGACGGCGCTCACCACGCCCGAGGGCCTGGAAGACCGTCCGGGTAATGTCGATGAAGTGCTCCTTCCGAAGCCGGCGCCACTTGTTCCTGGAGTACTCGAACAGCAAGTCACCCTTGGACATCGAAGACCAGTTCTCGTTCTCATCCCGAAGCACCTGGGCGAAGCTCTGGAACATCTCCATCGAGAAACCCGTTGAGCCGGGCCGCGTATGCCGGGTGTAGTACGGGTCGTTCAGCAGGCAGAACAGCTCGAAGTCCCGTTGCACGCCATGCTGGCGCGTGAGGAAGTTGATGCCGCGCGACGCCGACTTGTAGGCAGTCCACAGCAGCAGCTTCTTCTTGCTGATGTCGAGGGCTTCCTCCAGGTCATTGCTGAACTGGCCCTTGTCGTCGTCCTCCTCAAGCGCTCCGGTCTTCGTCTTGTCGCGCTTACGAAAGCGGGCGGCCGAATACAGCACCACCGTAATTTCCTCGGTGACGCCGAAGTCCCGATAGCTGGGAAGCGCCCGCGGGTCAATGACGAAGAGCTCACCCGTGGTGTCCTTTTGGGTCACTAAGCCCGTGCTCATGTTCGAGAGCCGCATCAGGCACTTGCGCACGTGCTGCGTTGTCTGGCAAAGCACGAGTCCCGAACGCATGGACGTCGAGAGCATCTTGTCCAAGCTCGCGACTAGGCCGGCCAGTTCGTCGCGCTTGTAGCTGTTCATCTGGGCGTAGCCGGGTTCGTCCTTCTTCGGCCGCGCGTCCTCGAACAACTGCAGCAGGCCCTTGAAGCTGCGCGAAACGCCGAAGGTGCGTGCCGGGTCTCGGTCATCCAGGATGACCACCTTGCGCTCACGCTTGCCCATCTGCCGCTCTGCGTGCTCGGAAACCACCTCGAGCTCATCTTCACCCATATCGGCAAAGTGACCGCCGCGGGATTCGAGACACCGCCTCAGATGTTTAGTGTTGAAGGCACCTGAGGACGCTGACTGCAGGCCACCGGTAGCGCTCATCAGGTAGACGCCGTTCGTGCGCCCCAGAGCGCGCACAATGTCCTCCTCGGGCGTCGCTCGAAGGGACGTGATGGTCAACGTCAAGCTGACGTCCGCCGTCATGTTGTATTCCTCGGCCTGATTGCGGCTCTCTTCCAGTGTCACCACGCTCTTGGTGTCCTTGAACAGGAACGAGTCGGTCAGCAGTTCCTTGTCGCTGGTTTCCGCAGCCAAGCCCTCTTCTGTCGCCCGCCCGTCGAACAGGCGGCGCACGTCGGACCGGAACCGGTCCAAGCTGGGATAGCGCTCCTGGTCGGTCTTCGACATCTCAATGGCGTTCTCTCCGCTGGTGACTGCCAACACTGAGGCCATGAAGACCACGAGATTGAGGTAATCGAGCAGCGTGAAGGCGTCCGCCGGGACCTCGCCATCGTGGTAGTCCAGCCGGATAGTTTGGTGGGCCGTGTCCCGTGTGAGCTGCACCTGGCGCAGGAACTCCGTGTCCATGACGCTCGCCGACTCTGTGAAGAAGGTCTGGCCAGGTTGGTCCAGCACCTCGCCGTAGGTGGACCGGCTCATGGTGAAGAATTTCTTATTGGCCACGAGTTCATGGAGGTCTCGGAAGGTCTCGTAAGCCGTGCTCCCCGGACGAGTGATGCTCAAGACGTAGTCGCGGATGCGCTTCAGAACGCGGGCCTTCTGACGGAACCGCTTGAAATCCGCGTGCGAGTCGTTGCGGTCATGCAGCTGCGCGAGCACCAGCTGCAGTTCGACGTCGTCGAACCGGCTGGCTGTTCTCGGCGCCTGCGCGGAGAGATGCTTGCGCAGGATTTCCACGCGCCGCGAGTCGTTGATGTACTTCGCGCCCGTCCGCGTTACCTCCATGGTGAATTCGTCCTCGACGGCCTTGCTCACTTGGGCGAAGTTCTCAAGGTTGTCGTAGACCTTCGTGGCCAGCGCCAGGTCCGTGGGCCCGTCGCGCCGCAGCTTCTCAAAAGCCATGGGCCACCGGAGGTCGAAGTACTGGAAGAACTCCGAGATGACGTGGTTCAGGTCGTTGCGGCCGCCGGAGTTCACCACCGACTTCCGCTGGTCAAAAAGATACCAGTAGGAGTCCTCTTCCTCGTCTACGAATGTGACGACGCGAGCAGAGTCCGGCCGACGCGACGCCATGCGGCCGAACTCGCTGCCGTCGCGGTTCAGCTCTTCTAGGAAAAGCGGCAGGTTCTCGAACTGGTGAGCCCTAAACCCGCCCTTGCCGTCAGGCCCGTACACCTTGTGGCCGACCTGCGCCTTCGAGGCCGTGCTGACGATAACACCGGGGTTGTCCAGGAACTCTTGTAGAGGATGCAGCCTGCGAACGAGCTCGGCCACCTCCTTCGCGCGCATGAACCGGTCGGCGTCCTGCTTCAGGCCGCGGGAATCCACATCAAGCTTGATAAGGCGCCACACGAGGCTGTCGGCCAAGCTCCGCGCCCGCTGGGCCGCCTTGAGATAGGCCGTCCTGGTGTCCTCGTACGTGTCGTCCGATGCAGCCATGGCGAGGAAGTTCGATTGCTCACAGTAGGCCGCCTTTTGCCGCAGCTCGTTCACCCGCGCTCGGACGCTCTTGTCGGTGTCAGCGTGCTTCGCGGACGTCTCCATGCGCGCGCAGACCTGCGGGTGCCGCTCCAGCCACCGAACGAGTGCCGGGCAAGACTGGAAGAAGCTCCGGTCGTTCAGGTGGTACTCAATGGAGTACAGCCGGTACACGGGAATGGCTGCGCCGCGGGCCCGGATGGCCGCTTCGATTTCATCGGCGTACTCGCCGGACTTCTGGTGCCTGCTCAGTTCCTCGCTGAAGCCTGAGACCAGGGACTGGAGCGGTGCGATAAACACCGGGATGACGTCGCAGTTGATGAACAGCTCGATGCTGAAGGCTGCGGCGGTGTAGGTCTTGCCGAATCCGGTGTACCAGTTCAGCAGCTTGACGAACGGCCGCTCGGAGGCGCGCAGGAACGGCTCCTTGAAGCCCTTCTGGAAAATGGCGCTGGCGGTCCTGGAGGACTTGGAGCTCATGTGGCTTCCCCCTCACTCCTGTTCAGCGAGCCGGAGAGTGTGTGTGTTTTTCTCTGACCCGGTTTGCAGTAGTCGATGTCCAGCAGCAAGGCGTGTGAAGCATCCGCACTGGCAACTTTTGGGGGCCTAGGGTGGGCGAACGTCAACAGCGCAGCAGCGCAGGATTCGTCGACAGGATGGGCGGCGTCTGCCGCAGGGGCAATGGCTATCACTGATGAGCTCCGAAACGGAAAGCCACTCGGGACGGCACGCGTTGTCCGGCTTTCCTGGAGTCACCAAGCCGGGATTCGATTCGGTCTCACTTACTGGCTTTGCCGTCGCTCGAAGGTCTCCCTCCGAGCCAGCGTGCACTGACAGGCGCCAACTTGCCTACGGTTCGGCTATGAACCGCGCCGCGATGATTACCGAACGCAACAGATGTGTCAACTAAATGCTGACTCGTGCGGCGCCTCTAGGGACGCGACTCGATGTGCAAATAGAGCATGTGCCCGAACGCAAAGGGCGCAATTGCGTCCCGGTCCACGGTTTCCGGCAAGTTGTCCAGCGGGTAGAAGGTCGGTAGCACCGCCGCATAGAGGTCAAGACCTCTCTCTTGGAGATTCAGGCGCAAGTCTTCGCCTTCCTGCGAGTAGACCAACTGCGGGAGTTCGTCTTCGGCGTTCACGAAGAGGCCTGCCTTTGTCAACGTGCGGAGCCGCAAGGAATCCGTCACCTCGGAGACCGCCTCGTTGATGGCGCTCTTGTCCTCCTCCGGGACATTCCCAAGCCTGTAGCGGACGGTATCTACGCGGGGAAGCAGCGCACGTAGTACCTGGTCGTCGTCTGCTCGGACCATCTCCGACTTGTTCGGCCTTGCAAAGAACCTATTGGGGTCGGCCGGCGAGAGCAGCTTGGTGATGCTCATGATGAATCCCGTGGGCAGTTCAGCGCGCATCTCTTCCTGGGCGCCCAGCGCTTCGCACATTGACTCCCATGTGTGGCCCGCCTCGTGAGCGGCTGTCAGCACACGATGCAGGTCCACCCGGTACGCCTCCTTCGGACTGCCGAGGTATTCGACGCGCTTCCCCACTTCGTGGTGCTTTACTTGTCCGGCAAAGATGTTCTTTGCAACTTGATACCGCCGGTGGAGCCGCTCCACGTCTTGTTCATCTAGCCGCCGGACGACCAGCCCCGGCACATATTCCCGAGGCCGCAACGTGCTGAGCTCCCAAACATAGCGCCCTGCGCCAATGCGCCACGCCTCGCCGTCCAACTGGAGGACGCCGTCCTTGCCGTGGTCCTTGATGGCCAGCTCGAACTGTGACCAGCAGGTCATCTCGTCGCCCCGTGCAATTTCGAAGCCGCTACCTGCCTGAAGCTCGTTGTCCTCGCGCAGGAGCACCAGCTCCGTGTTCGCCGCGTCGACAGTCACCGAGAGGTCCGAGGAGCTAGGAAGTTGCGCGACGCCCTTCTGGCTGTACTTTTGGCAAAGCTGAAGGACCGCGGCACCATCAAGTACGGCCATTGCACACTCTTCCAGGTGCCGACGCAGGAATTCGATTGCCGCGGGAGCACCGTCAAGCCAGTTGTCCGTAACTGCCTCGGTCTTTACGGTGAACAATGGGTCCGGCACCATTTGGCCGGGATAGGCCTCTCCTCTCGGAACTGCGGTTCCTATCATCAGGTATTGGTCGCCGACATGGACCTCGAACACCCGCGCACCCGACGCGCGGTGGCGCGCTTCGCACCAATGCACCATCCGCGGCGCCAGGTCCTGCCATGTCGTGAACACTTCTTCTCCGACAGCAAACATGCCACCGTCGCTCCCGTCGCCGGACAGGACCACCATTCGGAGCCGAGGCGCCTGTGACGCGTACTCTGCCTCGTGCCAGCTGGAATGTCCCTGAATTCGAGCGGCGGCCTCTAGACAGGCGGCGTGTTTGGCGCGAACGCCCGCACTTGTCAGCAGTGGCCGCAGGCGCTTGGCCAGATGTTTGAGGTCTTCGGCAGGCTGCGGCTGCAGCTCGCGGACGACCGCCAGTGCATTGTCGACTGTGAAACGGGGTGCGCGAACCTGAAAGTAGGTCCACAAAGCCGCTGCTTGCAGTGCGGGGGTGAGCGGGGCGCCGGGCGTCGCGGGGATGACCACAGTTGAGCTCCGTAGTGGAAGACACGAAGGACGGCACGCGTTGTCCGGCCTTCCGGGAGTTCAAAAAAGCCGGGGTCGGGTACTGCTACTTGCTACTTCAACTGGGCTTCACCGTGCCAGAAACACCTGGTGCGTGCACTGATGGGCGCCAACTTGCCCGCGACTCGGCTTGAACCGCGCATCCATAGTAGCCGCCCATCGCTGCGGGCGTCAAACCGGGCTACAGAGAACGTTCATAGACGCGCCGATACTTGGCACCTCTATGACGGAACCTGAGATTCGCGACTGCTGCAGCAACTTATGACTAGAGTGAAGATGTACCCCGCGAGGAACGGTGATGCGTTTCTTGTTGACGCTGGCGGCCCGCATATCCTCGTGGACGGTGGCTTTGCGAGTACCTATCAGGACTACATCGCGACAGATTTGGCACTGCTGGCGGCTCACGGCGGGCGGCTCAATCTGGTCATCTGCACACACATTGACGGCGACCACATTGGAGGCCTACTTGAGTTTTTCTCTCTCAACGGCCCATCGGAAAGACGTGGCATAGAGGTTGGCGCGGTCTGGCACAACAGCCTACGTTCGCTGCCTACCTCGACCTCGAGGCCAGGGAACGTTAACGACCGGATGCTTCTTGAAGCCATCCGCCGACGTGGGTACCAGGACGCTGCGGTCGCTTCGGCCAATCCCATCAGCGCTCGACAAGGAAGCTCGCTTGGCAAGCTCCTTCGGCAGTACGCCTACAGCTGGAACTCGGGGGACGGGACGAACTGCATTAGCGATGGCACAGCCCCACTGTCCGTCGGAGGCAACGTGGGCCTCCAAGTCATCGGACCGAAGCCCGAGCGCCTTGAGGCGTTGAGGGACTTGTGGCTGCGCGAGGTCCGAAAACTGGGCTACAGCGGTTCATTGGATGCCAGTGACCTCCTCGACGATGCGTATGAGATGTGGTGCGCTAGTGCGCCGCCGCCGACTGTTCCGACGGCAGTGCCCATTGCGGCAAGCGCCAATCTGCGTTTGGCAGACGTCTACACGCCGGACACGTCCATCTCGAACGGCAGTTCCATCGCTTTCATCATCTCCGCGGGGCCTACTCGGCTTCTCTTCCTGGGAGATGCCTGGGCAGAGGACACTGTTGCCAAGCTCAAGGCCATGCAGCCAGAAGCTGCCCCACTCGTCTTCGACGCCATCAAGGTCTCGCACCACGGTAGCCTCCGAAACACGAGCGTGGAGTTGCTCTCAGTCGCAGATTCCCCTTGCTTTCTCATCTCAAGCGATGGAAGCCGCCACGGGCATCCGGACTTCGAGGTCCTGGCGGAAATCGTGGACCGGCCGGCGCCGTTCGAACGGCAGTTGTTCTTCAACTATGAAACGGCCGCGACTGAGCGATTGAGAGCGCATGCCTCGAGGTCTGGAACAGCCTTCACTGTGCGTGTAGTTGATAACAAATGGATTCAGGTGGGAGGAGTTCAAATTGACTGAAGAAGAAATCAAGCGGGCGACCTGTCAAGTGGTCGGCAAAGACGAAGTGGGCACTGGATGGCTCATCTCTGCGAACCTCGTACTCACGGCATATCACTGCGTCGAGGCAGCAGTGACTGCGGGCGAGCCAGTCGTGGTTCGATTCGGCACGGGCACAGCCGCAATCGAGCACACCGCGGCGGCTGGTCCATGCGACGAGGACCTGGATGTCTGTCTGCTGCAGTTACTTGCCCCTCTCCCGTTTGAACCCATACGCATCGACGCTGAAGGCCTCCGGCCAGGCGAGAAGTGGAATGCGTTCGGCTACCCAGTGGCGAAGATGCAGCTCGGTCACGTCGTTAGAGGTGAGATTCAGCAAGTGCTCGCCGAGCGGGTGCACCGCATGGACCTGGACCTCTCAGTTGAGCCAGGGACGCACCTGTCGAACTACAAAGGCCTTTCTGGTTCGGCATTGATGGTGGGGTCAGTCTGCAAAGGACTGTTGCGGCTCAACATCGACAGTGCGCTAGGTGCTGTGAGTTTCGAGAAGCTCAAGGCATTTCTGGAGGCTAACGCCCTCCTGCCACAGGAGCCTTTGAGCGGCAACGCCGCACAAGATTTTGGTACGCGGCCCGCGTTCGATGAACTCTTCGAATCGAGCATCGAAAAGAAGGGCGCCGGCTACCTCTTTTTAGAGGGCTCACACGGAGTGGGCAAGTCGACGTACTGCTCAATGTTCAGCCCCCAGTCGCCAGCGCTGGAAAACCTTGGCGTGTACCACTTCACTGACCGCGCCAGCGGGGCGACGCCGGCCCAACAGGTCCAACCAGAGGTCTTCTTCGACTGGGCAAACTCGCTTCTCTCCACGCGGGCGACCGGCAGACCAGCCAGGCTGATGGACCTCACGTATGGCCAGCTAATTGAGCGGACAGGCGAAGTGCTCAAGTCGCTGGCCGCGCGCAGCAAAAAGGCCGGCAAGACTGGCGTACTCTTTATCGACGGCATCAACGAAGCGGCCTTCGCGGGCGACGAAACCCTAAGGCGATTTGTTGGACTGTTGCCGCAGCGCGTTCCTGATGGCCTGGTGATTGTCATCACGGGCGTTGGGCTGGACTCCCTTGCCGCAAGCCTTGGGCCCATTCTGCACGGCGCTGAGCGCTTGACGCTTCCCACTCTAGAGCGGGACGTCCAGTACGGGGTCTGCACCGGATTTCTGGACGACGACAAGGTGACGACGCAAATCGTGGCGGCCCTCTGTGACCGCGCAAAGGGCCACCCACTCTACCTGCGCTACCTAGCCGACTTGGTCAACAGCGGCGCCTCCGAGGTCGACATCGCTGAACTGCCGGTGTTCAGTGGCGCCATCGAGGACTACTACGAGACGATTTGGTCCAAGCTCGCTCTCGACAGCGACATTGTCAACCTACTAGGCATCATCGCCCGCCTGCGTGGGGGCATTCCCGTCGCCACCTTGACGTGCATGCTCAGCCCTGCCGAACTGGCGGTCTTGCCATCAACCCTGCTGCGGGTTCGGCATCTTCTCGCCAGCCCTGAGAACACGGCGATTTACCACCCTTCGTTCTCGCAATTTGCCGTTTACAAGACTGCACTCATCGGCGAATGGGTGCACATCCGCCTGGTCGGCTTTTGCACCGCCAGCCAGAGCGGTGACTACGGTGTTCTCAATAAGGTCTACCACGCGCTGCGAGGCGGCGACCAGCAACAACTGCAGGCTATTGCGCACTGCCAGCAGGCATGGGTTGACGACTCGGTGCTGCGAGGGGCGGAGCCAGATGTCCTGCTCTCGGACATCGACGAGACGCTAGCAGCAGCAACCAGAGTCGGCACGGCCCTCGACATCATCCGTCTTCTGTTGCTCTCGCAGCGACTGACCTTCCGGTACGACGTACTTTTCGTTCAGTCCGCTGAGCTAGTGGCCAGCGCACTTGTCGCGCTCGGAAAGACGGAAAGCGCACTTCGACACGTCGTACGCAATGGGCGCCTGGTCGTCTCAGCCGACGAAGCGTTCTCCGTGGCATGTGCCCTGACGCAGCGGGGCAGCACAGAGCTCGCACTAGATGTCTTGGAACTTGTTCAACGCGAAATCAATGTCGTCTTTGACAAGATGCGCTCCGGTGACGGCGTTAGCCGTCAAGAGTTCCTCACCGCGACAAAACTTCGAATTCACGCCTTTTCGCTCACGAGGGCCGCAGGCGACGACCCGCCATTCACCAGGTTCTTGCGAGCCATCATCCAAGGCGTCTTGCGCGGCCCCGACAGCCAGTTCTCACCAGAGGAAGGGGCTGAAATCGTTCGCGAGCTCTCAGGTGAAATGGCGGGCGCCCAACTGTGCTTGAAGGCCGAGTACCGACCGTTCTCGGAACTTAAGCTGTCGATGGACGTGGACTTGAGCCACCTACTGCTCATCTTCCTGCAGACGCTGGCGCATGCCCAGATGTACTCGGAACTCTACGGCATCGCGCTCAACCAGAACATGGTTGCGCTCCTGCTCGAAGACATTGCCAGAGTCATCGACGCACCCCTGGAGACAGACGACCGGCGCATCTTCTTCACCGATGCCTTGATTGAAGCAGGTGCTACTCCAAGCCTCGTAAAGACGTACTCCGCAGGAGTTGACCTGGGTAACGGGACACTAACGTTCTACAAGAAGAACCGGTCCGACCCGGACGAGTCCGGGTTCGACGATGCGATTCGGCAACTGCGGGCTTCCGCGTTCCTCGATGATGGCTACACCACGCCTTCGGTGCGGACTCCGACGGTCGATGATTGGGAGCAGGACCTACAGGTCCTCGCCCAAGCGCTTGCATGGTGCGATGGCAAGGCCCGCAGGGCCTTCGCTACAGGCGACCAGCCTGCCTTGGATGTGGTGTGGTCATGCGTGGCTGAAGACCTTCTGCCTTCGTTGGCATTCACCTTCGAAACGCGCATCCACTGGGACTCGAGTTACCTCTTGCCCGAGGCTGTAGTGCCGCGGCTTTACGAGCGGCTGGCAAAGCTGCTGCTTGACTGCTTTTCAGCTAAGGCAGTTGTTCTTCTTGATGCATTGGAGCGCGGATTCGACATCCAGCTTGGCCTCTACAACGAGGGCTTTCGCAAGACGCTTGCGCAGGTGCTGCGTCTTTTCATCGAACGTATGTCCGGCACTCCGTCCGCCGGCAAAATCTTTACGCTCGTGATGCGCTGGAGGGACTACGCCGCCACGAACGTTGAGAACAGGTTCGAGCTCATTCCGGAGCTCCTGCAGATTGTCCCCTTGCTCGCACGGCTACATGCGGACGAAGAAGCGCTGAGGACCTACCGCATGGTGCTCTCGTTCTCGATGGGACCCAGCTGGTACAAGGAGGACCAGCTGTCCATGATGACAAGCACCTTGGAGGCGCTGCCAGCCGCTTCACCGGTCGCAGGAACTTCGCTCGCCCAGATTGCCGCCCTTCTGGAGCGCGCCACGGGCGAGATGACTTTCCAGCGCTATGTACGTGCTGACAAGGGCAACTACATCGGGGAGCTTTGCCGTCGCTCCCTTTTCTCAGATGCCATCAGGTACTTTCAGCACCAAAGCTGCGGCACCCTCAACGAACTGTTCGCGCAGGCGACTAGCGGAAATCTCGACCGGGTGTCGACGCTCGTCGGCATGCGCTTTCCTGGGGCCGCGCTGGAGGAACAGGCGGCCTTGCTTGCAATTCTGCGCAAGGTCGGGGCGCAAGCAAGCTGGCAGCTGCGGTGGGCGCTCTTGGAGGTATACCAGCACGGGGACGAGAGGCACCTCAGGGACTGGGGCCGCCAATACGCCGGAATTATCTCGGAACTGGTAGACAGACCAGACGACCTCGCGCTGGCGAGCGCCAGGGTACGTTCGATTGTGGCTTCGTTGAACGACGAGCGAGCCTGGCTGCTGCTAAGGAGCCTTGTCTCAAGTCTTGCGCCTGAATCCCGCTCCCCATTCGAGCCTTACATTGAGGCAGCAAGGTCCAAGCTGGAACCCCAACAGGTCCAGCAACTCACATCCAGCTTCGGTCTGCCCCACGAAGAAGATGAAAAACAGCACCGCAAAGCCGCCACGAAGAGTCGCACCGGCAACGATGCCCAAGCGGATGATGACGACGACCGCTTCGTCTTGCCTGGAACGTTCGGTAAGCGCTCAGCCGTGCAACCCGCCAACGCGCACCTCGAGGCGGCGCGCGACCAGCTGACAAAGCGGAATTTCGCCGCAGCGGTCCAAGAGAGCCTTCACGCCCTGAAGACACTGCAGACAGCGGGATGGTCCATCTGGGCGGACAACCACTCGGCGAGGTTTGCCGACGAACTCATTAGTGCTCAAGTCCAGAGCGCAGACGAACTCGCCAGACTTTACGGACCACTGGCCCTAGACGAGCGCCACACCCAACGTTGGAGAATTGCCTCTCACCTCATATCCCTTGTGGGAGAGAAAGTCACTGCGTGAGATAGCCCCCTGATTCTCCGGTCCCGTCCTATCGCTTATCTTTCAGATAGGAATAGGACTATGAATACGACTAGGCATACGGAGTCGGTAGAGGTGATTTTGAAAGACCAGCGCCGCAGGCGCTGGTCCCTCCCGGAGAAAGCAGCGCTCGTGCGGCGCACCTACGAGCCGGGCATGAGTGTTTCCCTCGTGGCCCGACAGGAAGGCGTGGCTGCCAGCCTGCTGTTCCAGTGGCGCAAGCTCGAGCGGCAAGGGGCATTGACGGCCGTCTCTGCAGGCGAAGCGGTGGTGCCGGCATCCGAACTCGCAGCCGCCCGTGCGGAAATCGCCAAGCTGCAGCGCGTGCTGGGTAAGAAGACCTTGGAGAACGAAATCCTCAAGGAAGCCGTGGAGTACGCCGCGGAAAAAAGTGGATTGCGCGCTCGCCCTTGTTGCCCGGGGAAGACCAGTGAAGACGGTCTGCCGGACGATGGGGTTGGCGCGCTCGCATATGCGCGACCTGCTGGGACGCGACGAGGACTGGAAGGACGGGCGCGCGCATCGCACGCCCAGCGACGATGCCGGCTTGTTGGCCGAGTTGCGGCAGGAGATTGCCGAGTTGCCGAGCTATGGCTACCGGCGTGCCTGCGCCCTGGTGAACCGCCAGCGCGTGGCCAGGGGCGATGCTCGGGTCAATGCCAAGCGCGTCTATCGTGTGATGGCGCAGGCCGGGCTGCTATTGCCCAAGGCGCCGCGACGACGCCAGTCGGCCCGCACGCACGAAGGCCGCGTGGCTGTGGCGCGCAGCGACCTGCGCTGGTGCTCCGATGGCCTGGAAATCAAATGCGACTCGGGCCAGACGGTGACGGCCACCTTCGCCAAAGACTGCTGCGACCGGGAGGTGATGGCATGGCGGGCCTGGGAAGGTAAGGGACTGCCGGGCGAACCGGTGCGCGAGATGCTTATCGAAGCGGTGGAGCGGCGCTTCGGGGCGGTGGAGGCGCTCCCGGCGGGGCATCGGCTGGAGTTCCTGAGCGACAACGGCGGGGCCTACATCGCGGCGGACACGCGGGCGCTGGCACGTTCGCTGGGCCTGACGCCTATCAACACACCGGTGTGCAGCCCGCAGAGCAATGGCATGGCCGAGAGCTTCGTCAACACCTTCAAACGCGACTACGTGGCGCGCATGGACCTGCGTGACGCACAGACCGTGTTGTCGCAGTTGCCGGCCGCCTTCGAGCACTTCAACGAGGTGCATCCGCACTCATCGCTGAAAATGCGCTCGCCTCGGGAGTTCAGGCGGCAACAGGCCGCACGCGCGCGCCAGGTGCCATCAACAGACCAGGCGCTTTATTGCGAATAGGACGGGGCCGGGAATACAGGGGCAACATCATGCGGAGGAGGGCGCATCGCTCCTGGAGGTTTCGATTGACCACGTAAGGCAGATTGTGGGCGAGGGCGTGCCGGCACCCTTTGCCTACATTGGGACTTCCCCGCACGGCAGTGCGTCTGAGTCTCTCCTGGAGCTTCTGCTTTGGACGCTCGACCACCCGAATTGGGCTCGGCGTGACGCCGCTGCGTCCATGCTTTTGTGGCTCGCCCGCTCGGATGGAGCTTGGCTCCCAAATCTCGCCACTTTGGCCTTCTCGATGGACAGGAGAAATCGCGCAGACATCGCCGCGGCAATACTGGACATCCTCTCACGCGAAAATTCGGCCACTCTCTGGCGCCACATCGAGTCGCACGTGGATGTTGCTCAAATCGCCGAGCAGTGCCGACATCTGAGCAGACTCGTGACGTTCATGCGAATAGCTGAGCGCGCGGGCAAGCGAAGCATTCAATCCGCAGAGGCCGCCGCAAGGACGCTACTTGACCGGTTCAGCGCCAGCAGCGGCATGCCCGCTTCCGCCCGGGACCTGAGGCCGCCTGAATATGTGCCGCCGTCGCTGCAGGGCGTTTGGTACGAGTTGTCCGAACTCGGCCTCTTGACGGACGGCGCGCTCCAGGCGTTCGCCTCGCAGATGGCCGACTGCTGTTCACCACTGGGCATCAACATGGGACGAGAGTTGGAGGCGCTGGTCGCCGAGGGTGGCCGAGAGAACGCGGATTTCTCAATCGGCCGCTGGGCGTCGACCGTGCGGTTCGCGCTGAACGCCGCGCTCATCCAGCCCATGCCCGCCAGCTTGCTCAAGAAGGCTGAAGCGGTACTCCGGACATACAACCCGGAAAGCCTTGTAGAACCCGAGAACGGGAACGACCTACTGGCAGGTCTCATCGCATCCTTGGAGAACGGCAAGGAGCGCAGCTTTGCGCCGGCTCATCGGAATCTGGTGTTTCTTGACCTTGTGTGCTTCATGGAGTTGCAGGGACGTGTCGCTCACGTGGAGCTGACAGCGCACCTCATCCCGCCTGGGCAGCAGCAGCGTGTGCGGCCGACACCGCCAAGCTTCAAGGCCACCGAGCTTCCTCGCCCAGGGCCCGAGGAACCTATCGCCGTATGTGGCAGAGCTCTGCCTGCTATCGCGTACTTGGGCTGCATAAGCCCGGCAATTGCAGCTCCTCGCTTCCTGCAGCTCGTGGGGGCACAGCCGTCAAACACCGTTCGGTACCATTGGAGGCACGGAAGTACGGTGACAAATCTGGCTTCCAGCCGTCGTCATGAGGCCGCGTTACTTGCGATTGAGCGCGACGCCCTTGCACTGCCCGACGGCTGGCAGATGCAATGGATTCTGAGAGTCAACGGCCATGTTCGAGTGGTTCTGAGTAAGTTCTAGGGGGTACCAGGCAATGTTTTCGCTGATGCAAACGCCCTCCACGAGGGCCGAGTTCGAGGAGCGGATGAACTTTGCGCGTGAGCAGGTGAAGAACGGAATGATGCATTTCGCGAAGGGGCTGCGGGGGCCTGACAGCCTGCTCAATGTGCGCTACTTGCCGAACCGACGAATAGACCTTCTCAGCATCGACGAGATGGCGCGGTTGAACGCGAACACGAGCTACCAGATGCGCAACTCAGAATTCGGGAAGATGTTGTCGGACGACGAGGGACGTTGAATAGTGCGAGGTTTGGGTTCGCGTCGACGCTCTTGGAGCTTGACCGCTGCCGCGAGCAAGCATTTTCGGAGTCGAACTTCAGGTCGGAGATGGAGCCTCAACTCCGGGGCAGCAGCTATTGGCTATGCCACGTATTCCGTGTCTTCAACCCGCACAGCGTATTGCGACAGCTGCTCGATACTTCAGCATGGTCCCAGCCAGCAAGCCTGACATCGAGTCCTTCACGTGGAGAAATCTCAACGCCGACGTTTACCTCGGAGTTCACGCCTCCACTATTCGGCACTACCTGGATGATGTGGTCCTTCCAGTGCTCGATGGAATCGACGCGCGCCACGAAGAATTGAAGCGTAGTACTGAGGTTCTGGCCGCGTTTGAACTCGCTGACCTGGATAAGCTGCGAACGTCAACTATCGAGGCGTTCGTCCTGTCGGTTCAGTCGATATGGGAACGGCATTTTCGCGACTACGTCGTGTCTTGTGCACGTGAGATTCGTCGACCAGCCAGCTACACCGACGGCCTGAAAGCCGCGTCCTGG
The DNA here is from genome assembly GCF_050632185.1 of Variovorax ureilyticus. Classification (GTDB taxonomy): domain Bacteria; phylum Pseudomonadota; class Gammaproteobacteria; order Burkholderiales; family Burkholderiaceae_C; genus Variovorax; species Variovorax ureilyticus_A. Next base: position 4,451,567 of record NZ_CP192579.1, on the reverse strand, counting down.
CCCAAACTCTGCAAGGCGTTCGAAGAGCTTCGCGGCATCCCAATGACCGCCTTCGACAGCTTTGCGGATTTGGATTTGCTCCAGTTGCTTGGAAACGCGTGCCGGCACGGCGACGGAATCTCCGCAACGCGACTGCACGACCGGCATCCAGAGCTATGGCCGAACTGGCCCCCAGAGATGGTCGACCTGTTCCCGGGACCCACGGTAGAAGTCGGAAATCATCCAGGTTTCTCTGCCATCGTTATCCCGAGGCGGTTGCTCCCTCGGCTAGGGCGTGTTAACACTAATGGTGCCGACCATGCCCACTCGCCGATACTCTAGGCATGGAAATCACGCCCGAGCAATTTGCCTGGATTGAGCACTGTCTGCCGACGCAGCGAGGCAATGTGAGCCTGACGAACCTTCAGGTCGTCAACGCCATCCTGTACGTGGCCGAGCATGGCTGCAAGTGGCGAGGGCTGCCCAAGCGCTTTGGCAACTGGCACACGATCTATACGCGCATGAACCGCTGGGCCAAGGCCGGCGTGCTCGATCGAATGTTCGAGGAGCTTCAGAGGGCGCAGGTGGTTCGCATCAGGATCGAGGCTGTCTCGCTGGATTCCACGAGCATCAAGGTGCATCCGGACGGCACTGGGGCGTTAAAAAAACGGCCCACAGGCCATCGGCAAGTCCCGAGGCGGATGGAACACCAAGATTCATATGGTTGCCGCGGATGCTCGAACGGCCATAACGTTCTCGCTGTCGCCGGGTCAAGCGCACGATGCACCTGAAGGTCGGGCACTCCTGAGCCGGCTTGGTGCTCCTGGTCGGCCGCTGCACCTGCTCATGGATCGCGCCTATGAGGGCAACGAAACGCGCCAACTCGCGCTCGACCTGGGGTTCATTCCTGTCGTGCCGCCTCTGAAGACCCGCGTTGAGCCCTGGGAGTACGACCGAGCGATGTACAGGCGCCGCAACGAGGTCGAGCGGTTGTTCCGCCGCCTCAAGGGCTACCGCCGAATCTTCTCGCGCTTCGACAAGCTCGACCTGATGTTCCTCGGTTTCATCAGCTTCGTCCTGGTCGCCGATGGCCTCCGTTTGTGTTAACACGCCCTAGTTCGAGCGGTGATTTGGTTCTGGGACGACCACAGCTACATCTATACCAACAGCATAGAGCGCAAGCACTCGTCAGTAGAAAACACCCTGGCCGACATGCGGGCGGTGAGAGCCGCGCGACGGCAGTCGACGTGAAGCGATACCGGTCGGCGCGTACGCGCAGCTTGGGAAGGTGAGAGGGCCCACGCACAGCGATTCGTGTGAGCAGCCGAAGCTGTCCAGGCGGCAGTAGTTCTGGGCCGCAGGCCATGGCAACTCCGCGCATGCCGCGTTGGCGGTATGCGCCTCGTCCGAGCCGCGCATGCGCGGCGAGGTCCTATGATGTCTTCGAGGCCGCGCCAGCATTGGGTTTGTGGCGGATGAACGTGGGAGCATTCACTTTTTAAGCCCCGAACAACATCCCAATCCAGGCAAACCGAGTGAAACCACCCACTCAATCCGAGATTTGCGGGGGCGATTTCACTTTCCGTATGCTGTCCTCGTAGAACACCTGCGAAGACTTCACAAATTCGAATCGGCCGCGCCTGCGCTGGTAGGACTCGAGAATGCCGGCAGCCTTGAGCTTGCGCAACACCTCTGTGATTTCGCGCCCGAGCTGGACCGGCTCTCGATTCCAGAGTTTGGCAAGGGCCGCGATTTCAATCATCGACACCTTCGTCGACCAGATGAGGTCCGCGAGCGCAGTTTGAAGCCCGTCAGCGAGCCGATTTCTTGCGCGCATCGGAATCCAAGTCCGTCCCAGGGCTTCAAGGGCATACGCGAGTTTGGCGCTCATCTCCACTGCGAAGTTCCGCTTTGCCCAACTGGCTTCGGTGATGAGACCGAAGACCACTCCCCGGTCACCCTGAAACTTAGTGATGGTGAAGGTGGCAGCCCGCAGGTCTATGAGCGCGCTTCGAAGCGCGCCAACATTCGCAGTGCACACATCACGTCCGATGAGACCGAGAAAGTCCTTTGCCGAGAACTCCAACGAGGCGTCCCCCTTCAGCCCAGCAGCAAGGAGCAGGAGCCCCAGTAGGACTCGCTTGTGAAACTGGCCAAGCTTCGGCCCTTTGTATGCGATGAACTGCCCCTCCACTGGCTCGTCGACGCTGTCGGGACGGTGGATGTCAAAAACCGCGTCGATTTGCCCCTTTGGAAATCCCACGCCGAAGACACCCGAACGTAGCAGGTGCGGAACAAGCTGACCAATACCTGGACGCGCAGGGTGGTACTTTCGAAAAGCCTCTATCTCTTCTTCGATTCGGATGTGCTGCGCCTCGCTGTAGCCGAGGTGCCTATCGCGAGCCATTGTTCAGCTCCTCTTTCATTGGGAACGCGGCGATTGCAGGCTGCTCAAGCCATCTGGTCACATCTCTGTGCCGCCAGCGAAGAATTCGGGTCCTGGGCAGCGTGAGGGGCGTGGGGACCTGGTCGGGGTTTCTGCGAACGTCTCGCCTGATAGACCGAGGACTGCGGCCGAGTGCGGCGCAGAGGTCGTCGAGTGTCAAGAGTTGGGTCATGTACCGGTGGTTGTTGGCACTCGGGAAAGTCGAATTCGCCGCCGAAGTGCAGCTCACGCTAGCGCGTTGAGTTGACCCGTCTAGCGGAGCGATTTATTCATCGACGGGGGCCGTCAATGGATGGCCCCCACTTTCGGAGAGAGTCAAAACACCTGGCTGTCCAGCAGGGGCCGCAGGTACAAACACCCGCACGCAGAAGTCACCATGCCCTGGTGCGGAACCAGCACCGCACCGGTCGCGAGGGTCTGGACCGTGCACGCCTGGACGTGTCTAACGCTAGGAACGCTCGCAATATGCGAAGCCGTTCCGCGTTCAATGCGACCGGATAGGAAGAGACCGAGGGCAGTTTCGGCGAAACCTTTCCGTGAGGGCATCTTCATTGCAGCCAATGCTTGTGTGCGCAGTTCTCGAGCGTCAGGCTGAAGTTCGAAACCGGCGGACGCAAAGAGAACACTGTTGGGAAAATTGGCTGCGAAGGCCATCGAGCCAGCTGCGGCCCACGCGTCAATCATCGCCCACACTTCGGGGTCCAGTGGGTTCGCGAGCCAGTACATGACATCGGCGCCAATTTGAAGCATAAACGAAAGCATCGGCAAAGGTGTCTCTGCCAAATCGACTGTGCCCCACGACAGGCTGATAGGCAGATTCGGTTCGGGCTTCATCGTGCCAGGCTGGAAGTAGCCTTCCAGCACAGGGAGCGTGCCGAGACGAGCCGCTTGCGTTGAGTGCTTGCGATATTGCTTTGCTTGCTTCACCCGACCGAAAGGCAGGCACGGCAGAGAGTTGGGTACATTGAAGAGGCGGGTCAGGGTCATACGATTCAGGTCCTTGTGAGGCCGAGCACTCACGGGCGGCGCTCGACTACTCGTGTAGGAACCGGGACGTTTCCTCTTGCGTTTTAGGCGCTATCCCTGTCGCACTTGCAGCGCTTTAGAACAGCGCTAGCTCTAGCAACAACTACTCGTCCGGCGGCGAGCGACTCCTTCTCACCCGACCTCATCCGTGCGTCCGCTGGGCGAAGCCGCCGTTCATGTCGAGCTCTAACGAGATGTATACATCTCGGGAAACTACTGATGTCTTTCGGTTCTTGAGACCAAAGAATCGCGCTCCTTGCCGCTTTGGCAGAACATGTTTTTTGGTCAGGAGGTGGTGCCACGCTGAACTCCCGTCCTGCTCGCGGCTAGACCGCTCGAGCCCACGTTGCTGTCGGTTCCCTGCCGACGGCCATCAATCTTTTTCTTGGCGCACGAGATGCGCTGTGGGCGCAGCTTTGCCCGAACAAGAGGGAACTGAGATGGCAATTTGGAGCATTGGACCGGTCGTCGAAGAGCCAGAGGTCGAATTGGTGGACTGGCGCGTCTACGGGCTACGCGGCGTCTACGGCGATTCAGTATCCAGGCACTTCGCGGGAACCTGTGCGGCTGAGGGCTCCGGCCGTGTTTCGTCGGGTATTCAAACGTTCGATGCGGCGCGCCACCGAGGCACGACGCGCAGCGGAAGGGTCTACGAGTTGGTCGGCCGGCCTGGCTGGAGCATGAACGCCGACTACGTGTGGAGTGCCTTCTGCCGCATTCACCCCGTCCAGGAAGTCCGCGACGTCACCTTCGAGTTCGCTGAGCAGGCGAAACGCGAGACGCCCGTCGGCCGAAGGACGAAGCCGTGATAGTCAAACGGCAGCCACCTCCCAATCTTGTTCGTAGGTAACTCGGCCGGGCGTACTAAAGAGTTTTAGGGGCGCTTTAGGTCACGCGCGCTTCTCTATACGCACCGAGTTCATCAATCGAAGACATAGAGGAAAACTTATGGCTACTCGCCGCTACAGCCCCCGCCCGGGCCTGAAAAGGCTCGACATTGGCATCCGCAAGACTGCCCCGACCTTCGGCCGGTCGGTGTTTCTTACCGACGCCCAGAAGTCCATAGGGGCAATCGCTGTTGAGAGCCCCTCCGAGCGCCTGATATCCCAACTCCTTGGCCTCGACCCCACTGTCCGCACCTTCCAATCTCAGCCGCTGACCGTCGACCTGCTGCAGGGTACCTTGCTGCTAACGTCCGAGGAGAAAGCACAAGCACGGCAGCGAGACCGAGTACGCGGCGAGCGCTCCGTCTTCTACACCCCAGACTTCCTCGTTCAGCTGTGTTCGGGGGCATCGATAGCCATCGAAGTCAAGACTGAAGATTGGAACGGCGATGCGGCTTACCAAGAGAAGCTTTTTCGCGCTAGCGAAGTGCTGGCGTGTCATCGCATCGACTTCGCTCGACTGGTCGTTCCGTCGCTCTGGTGCCACCCGCTGAAAACCAATGCACCGCTGCTGCACCAAGCGGCCAAGCGACTGGACCTTCGTCCGACTGCGGCCGTCCTGGAGAAGCTTGAGGTGTTAGCCGACGGTGGCGCATGTACTTTGGGAGAGTTCTGCTCCGGCATCGGCGTCGACATGCGGACGGCCCCGGTTCTCATCGTCTTCGGGGCTCTGAAAGCAGACGTTCTCAAACATGAGCTGAACAGCAAGACCCCTGCACAAGCCGCGTACGGAGACCTCAGCCACCTCAGCGTCCTTGGAGGACTGGCCCAATGACCTTCCTGAAGACAAACGATGAGTTCATGGGGCCAGGCTCGACCGAGCCCGTCCTTGTCGTCACCGACAGCGGGCTCCCTCATCACCGCGTCCGCGTACTTGACCTATCCAGCAACGAGGAAAAGGTCGTACGCGTTTCCGAACTACGTGAACGAATCGACGCTGGCGAACTGTCACACAGACGCCCTGGCTGCCCGCGAGTTTCTCTTGCTGCTCAGCGGGACCCTGCGCTCGATGCAGCCACTAGCAGGGCCCTAGAAGAAGTCGGTGAGGTGCGCAAGTTCAGCCAGCGCTTCGACTTGAGCATCAACCAGGCATACCAGGCCGTCCAGAAGAAGCACGCTTCGGCCAAGGGCGTCGATGGTGCAAACCAATGCATTCCTTCCCGAGCGACCATCTACCGGCGCATGAAGGCTCAACGGGAGGGTCGGCCAGTCCTTTGCGGCAACGCGAATAAAGGCAATCAGACGCCGCGCTACAGCGATGAAGTCATCGGGCTGATTGTTGACAGCGCTCGAACCCTGCATCAGCAACAAGAATCTCGCTGGACTATCAAGTCCCTGACCGAGTATTGCAACCAGCAAGCGCGCGACGCGAAAATGCTCTTGCCAAGCGATTCCATCAGTCCCAAATTCGTCAGGAAGGTCATCTTGACCGAGTTGAATTCTGATGCAGACATTGCCCGCTTGCCTCCACATCTGCGCGCGTCCACGAAGGCAGTAGCCAAGAACAGAATTCGTGTCGACGGATTTTTGCTGCGGGTCGAGCAGGATGCTCTGCATCTACCTTGGCAGGTACAGACGCCATCCGGCGAACTTAGAGACCTTTATTGGGTGCATGCGATTGACGTAGGGACGGGCCTTCCGGTCGGATGGGCACTGTCGATTGGCGCGCCGACATCTTCGACAAGCCTCGCTTGCGTCGAATGCATCCTCTACTCCAAGAAGGAAATCTTTGCGGAACTGGGTATCCACCACGTGGTCGCCGACCTCTATGGCACGCCGAGCGTCCTCGTTCTTGATAACGGTCCTGAAGCAAAGAATGAACGCGTCGGCGGCCTGGTTCGTCTTGGTATTGATGTCCAGTACTGCAAATCCAACCATCCGCACCACAAGCCGCACATTGAGCGGCTAAACAAGAGCCTGAAGGAAGCTCTTGAGACACTTCCAGGTTGCACGCGAATGGATGGCAAGGACGGCAAGCGAGACCCTGGCGCTCTTGGTGACCTGCCGATGCCCATCGATGAGCTTGTACGCTGGATTGTGCGTTGGTACTTTGAGGAATGGGCGCTCAAACCGCTCAAGCGTCTCGCTCGCTCCAACATCGCCCATGGCTTGGACCTTGGAATCACGCCTCTCGCGCGACTGCAAAGCATGGAGCAGCTTGGTCGCGTCGTGCCGCTCCCGCCGAATCGAGATGATTGGACGCGGGTCAAGTACGAGATGGAAACGCGCACTCTCGCGCGAACCACAGGCATCACTGTTGACACATTTCATTTCCGCGGAAACAACCTCGACCGGCTTATCGCGCACTTCGGGGAAAACGAAGTTTCGGTCCTCATCGACCGAGAAGACTTCCGCACCGTCCATGTGGTTCATGGGAATGAGCTGGTTGAGCTGGTCAATATTGATGTCAGCGAAAGTACCCCAGCTCACTCCTTTGAAGCAGCGAAGGCCATGGAAAAGGCCGCGCTTGAAGCCGCGCGACTTCAGGGCGCGCCAATTGTCGAGAAGTTCCGTAGGGATGTGTTTTCGGCATCGGTTCCCGGCAAGGGCAAGCCTGCAGGTAAGCGTACGGCCGCGAAGTCCTCCAAACAGAATCGTGAGAACCACAAGCACGCGCAAGCTGTTGAGAAGGCGCTGTCGCGTCCATTGCCGCCAGCTCTGACAACAACCGGGGCTTCTTCGAAGACCGAGTTCTCCTTTGACCAACTCAATGTCCTGCCTGTCGTCGACCGGAGGACCGGAAGCGCACTATGACCAAAAACGCACCACAAAGTCTTCGCCACATCATTGAGACATGTGAACTTTCGCACGCGGAATTTTCCGACCACTACAACGTTCTCAAGCGCCGTATCGACGATGCCATCTCCGGTAGCCATCCCCCAGCGTTGTTGAGGTTGATTGGACCCTCGCGAGTTGGCAAGAGCATGTTGATTACCAATCTCGCACGGCATTACCCAGACTTGAGGGTGAATGGCATCCGTCAGATTCCGGTGCTCGTAGTCGAGGTCCCCAGCCCCGTAAGTCCCAAGGAAATGCCCAAGAGTGTTCTCCAAGCCTTGGGCGTTCCCACAGCTCGCGGCAACAGCGTTGACCTGTTCGCAAAGATGAAGACTCTGCTTGAGAAGGCAGGGACCAAGGTCGTGCTCTTTGAAGAGGCGAGCCACATCGTGGAGGTCGGTACGAAGATGCCACCGCGTGCCGCCGGCGATTGGTTCAAACAACTCCTCGACCGAGTTGGAGTCACCGTCATCATGTTCGGGGTGCCTCACTTGGAGAAGCTATTTGCAAGCAATGAACAGTTGCGCAAGCGAGCTCAAGCGCCGCGAGAGTTTCGTCCGTATGACCCGACTGACGATGAGCAGCGCAAGGCGTTCGGTCAATGCGTCATCACTTTCGCCAAGATGTTCGCGGATGCCGGGCGCCCATTTGACATGAGCATGGACATTTTGGTCCCGCAATGCTTCCTCTTCTCAGGGGGCCTCGTCGGCGTAGTCAGCAAGTTCATGTCGCAGTTGGCGTATGACCTGGAGGAGGAGCCAGCCAAGCCGATTACCAAGATGGATTGCGTGAAGGCGCTGAAGGCTATCGAGGCATCCGGTCACCCCGAACATCCTGCATTTGAGCGCGACCAAGTAACTCTGGTCGAAATGGAGCAGGCACACATCTACACCCTTGAAGAGGCGAAACTTTCCCGCCGCCGACGCTAAACATGAGTTTGATTCAGACCTTCGCACCCCATCCCGACGAGTCGGGCCGGGGCTACTACCGCCGCCTCTCCTCTTCCAATGCACTTAGCAGCTGGAAGGACCTTGCCCGCCATTGCGCCGAGCGCGTTACCCATGATGCCTTGTTTGCCCATCCCGAGCAGACAGCAATCAAGCTTGGCCTGGAGCCGGCTTGGTGCGCTGCTGCAACAGCGCAAGACAATGCCGCGCGTGGCTGGACAGGATTGAGGCGTTACCGTCGTGATGCTGTGTGCGTGCACTGCCTGCGGGAATCTGCACACCTGCGTGCCACCTGGGAGCATGCATATGTGGCTGCCTGCCCCTCGCATGGCGTGCTGCTACGCGACACTTGCTCGGGTTGCGCGACGCCGCTGCGCGACGGACGGGAGCACATTGAACTATGTGACTGCGGCTTTGACCTGCGCGCGATGCCAACGGAGCCGGCGACTTCAGCGCAAATGTGGGTCTCGTCGCTACTTGAGCGCGGGATTGCTCAGATTGAAAACTTTGGACCCGCGCTGAGTAACACAGACATCGACGTTGGGGGAAAGCTCATCGGCACGCTGTGCAAACAGCCTGACCCGAAGGTGGCTGCTCGCCGGTCGAATGCCGCGGCACCTTCGACGATGGACGGCCTGGTCGCATTCCTTTCGCCGCTAGAGTTCCTGTTGTCCAAGTGGCCGACGAATTTCCGACACCATGTCAGTGAACGTCTGCGCGTCGGCCCTCCGGAGGGCCGCACCTTGAACAGGCGACTTGGTGCTTGGTATCGCCAGCTCCGCAAGCTTTGTGACCACACGGCCATACATCCCTTCCTTCATGCCATCGCCGATGTCGCGCAGGCGGAGTTTGATGGCGTACTTGGGCGCGACGCTGCCGCAAAGGTCATCAACAGGGAGGCGGTTCATGTTTCCCTATTGGAGGCAGCTGCTCGTATCGGAATCCAGTACTCGTCGCTTCAGCACTTCCGTGACAAAGGGGAGGTGAAGTGCAAGGAGCTCAAAGCGCGTACCAACGGCTATGTTTACCAAATTGCGGTCAGTGAGGTCGATGCCATCATTGCTGCGCGGGCAATGTGGACGTCAGAGAAGCAGGCGTGCGAATTGCTGGGCGTTCCGCCGAGTGTTTTGGGACACCTTTGCGATGCCGGTGTTGTCGTCCGAGAGGCGAGCTGGAAGGAAGACCTGCGGAAAGGCGGGCCTATTGAAGTCGCGTCCATCCGCCGCTTGACCGAATGCCTCCAGCGGGCGGCAGCGGAGCCCGCAGCTGGGGAAGGGCGGCGCATTGCCGTGCGGGAGCTGACTGCGCGATATGTTGGGGACAAGAAGGCCTTGGCATCCGCCTTCCAGGCTATCGCCTCAGGCGCCGTTTCCCCGGTGAAGGGAGGCAGGCTTGCGGGCGACTATGAATACCTGTGGGATGACGTGGCCAAGCACTACGCCAGGCCTGCCCTCGACCAAGGCCTCACTTTGCAGGCCTTGTCGGAAGCGACTGGATACAAGCATGAAAGCATTGGACATTGGATAGCTCACGGCTTTTTGAGGTGTTTTGAGGTACTTCTTCGCGGTCAGCCATGTCGAGTGGTGACGCCCAACCAGCTTGCGGACTTTCGCCGCGAGTACCTCCCCTTTCTGACCTGGCGAAAGTTCTTGGTACGAAGCCCTCTGCCCTGGTCCGGCAGCTTCGGGGCATTGAAGTCGTGGGCGCACGAGTACTGCCGGACGGCGAGCGCCGTGGTGGGCTGATTCGCGTCGCCGACTTGGCAAGGGCAGCATTCCAGAACCCAGTCTAGTGGACCGGCAACGGTCTCTTCCAAGGTCATAGGAGCTCTCCGCCCAAAGCTGACGCCAGGCAGCTCCACCCAGCGAGATTTCTTGATGTGAAATCTCGCTGTTTTCATTTTTGACTCCAGCCGGCTAGGATGCGCTGCATCCGGCCGGCTTTTTTATGTTCGCCGGGCGGCGCTCAGCTTGAGAGTTTCTCAGCGGATGGCTCCCATCTGTCTCAACGGGTGGTTCCCAAACCTTCGCTAAGTTGTTGTCAGCCCTAGAGGTCGTGTCTCAGCTTATGCGTCCTTCTACAGACCGGGGCCGCGATCGATCATCGATCGCTCGCCACGCTCATGGGGCGGGAACTGCGTGTAAACGCTATTCCTAGCCCGACTCTTGCTTAGCAAAATCTCCGGCGGAATTGACGCCATTCGAGCAAGAGGACAGCAAATGAACCCGAACCGGTCTTGGCGGCCCCTGTGGGCTGCGGTGATGATGCTGGGGGCCTTCGCCTCCGCGCAGGCACTGACCAATCCCCCGATCCGGATGGCGCAGGGCATCGAGTACATGTGCGGCGGCAGGACCAGCGAGGAAGCGGCGTTCATGCAGACCGTGTCGCCGCGCTGGGCGGCCACGCTGGAGTTCGGCATCAGCCGGGCCGGCCGGAGCGTTCGTTTTCCGTCCGACGTGCACGTCACCGTGCGTGAGCGCTACACCAGCCGCGAAGTGATGCAGGCCGATACCGGATCGCCCTACATGCTCGCGCGGCTCGATCCCGGCGCGTACGACATCGAGGCGACGATGGGCGGCATCACGCTGACGCAACCGCTCGTCGTCTTCAACGGCGTTGCCGCCAAAGCCGTATTCATGTGGCCCTCGAATGTGGATTTCGCCTCCGCGATGGGCACGAACCGCCCTGAACACCAGGCCGCCATCAGCACGGGCGACTGAACCCGCTCCGGCGGAGGAACCGCCGGCCAACCCGCGAGGATCTCGCCAGAATCATCACCGGGTTCCCGCACGGAACCTGCCTCGAAATAGCGTCGGACAAGGTGGCGCACACCTTGAATGCGGAGCGTGTGGCTCGCATTTGATGTGTCCGGATTTTTTCCGTCCTGCCAGTCCCGATGCCGCTCCGCCCCCTCATCCTCCTCACCGCACTCCTGCATGTCTACCTGGGCCTGCGGTTGCTGCCTGCGCTCGCCGGCGGCTGGGCCGGGTGGCTGGCGATCGCGCTCGTCGTTTCGGCCGCGACCATGCCGCTGCCGTTCGCCGGCAGGCGATCGGAAGGAGCTCGCCGCCTCGGTGATGGATGGAAGTGGATCGGGCTCCTGAGCATGGGCTGGTTCTCGTCCATGTTCGTGCTCACGATCGTGCGCGATGCGGGACTTCTCGTCGCATGGCTGGTGGCGCTGGTTTCCGGCTGGAGCCCCGACTGGCCGCGCTGGCTCGCGATGAGCGCGGGCTCGGTGCCGGTGCTGGCGACGGCCATCACCACGATCGGCTTTCTCAACGCGCGCCGTACCGCCAACGTGGTGCACGTGGACGTGCCGGTCCGCAACCTCCCGACCGCGCTGGACGGATTCACGATCGCGCAGCTCAGCGACATCCACGTCGGGCCGACGATCCGACGCGGCTATATCCAGCGCATCGTCGCCGCGGTCAATGGCCTCGGCGCCGACATGGTTGCCATCACGGGTGATCTGGTCGACGGTACCGTCCCGGAGCTTCGCGACCACGTCGCGCCGCTGCAAGGCTTGCGCGCAAAGCACGGCACCTTCGTGGTGACCGGAAACCACGAGTACTACGCCGGCGCGCATGCCTGGATCGACGAACTGCGCCGGCTCGGCCTGCGCGTGCTGCTCAACGAGCACGTCGTGCTTCAGACGCGCAGCGTGAAAGGCGCGCAGACGGATGAAGAGGTTCTCGAAAGCGCGCTCGTGGTGGCCGGCGTCACCGATTACACGGCGGTGCATTTCGATGCAGCGCATGCGAGCGATCCGCGTCTCGCGCTCGACGGCGCACCGCCGATGGTGCACATGCGCGTGCTGCTGGCCCATCAGCCGCGCAGCGCACCCGCGGCAGCCGAGGCCGGCTACCAGCTCCAGATCTCCGGCCACACGCACGGGGGCAGTTCTTTCCGTGGAATCTCTTCGTGCCGCTCCAGCAGCCCTTCACCGCCGGCCTGCACAAGCTGCAGGAGATGTGGGTCTACACGAGCCGCGGCACCGGCTACTGGGGTCCGCCGAAGCGCATCGGGGCCCCTTCGGAAATCACCTTGCTGCGCCTCGTGCCGGAGAGCTGATTCCGGGTCCGGCGGACACCGCTTCTTTCAGTACTCGGCCGGTGCCGCGAGGCGGCGCTCATTGGCCGTCGCCTTCGCATGGATCGGCTTCAGGCCGCGCTGCACGATGCGCGCGCCGGCGCTGCTCAGTTGACTCACCGCCGCCGCAGTGCGCGCAGCCGAGGTGCCGAGCGCTTCGGCATGCGTCACCGCCTGCGCCTGCGACGTGCTGGTCGCGAGCGAAAACAGCGCGACCCCGCCACTGAGCCAATGCCTGACTGCACGATTGAAGAGCACGAACTGGGTGGTGTGCAGCTGATTCACCATCGCTGCACCGGCCTCGCTGGCGGCCGCGAGCTTCTCGTGCCCCATGAGCTGGAATTCGGCGAGGTCCGCCTCGCTGGGCGCGAGACCTGCCCTGGCGATTCGCTCGGACCTCATGCGGATCACCGAGCCGGACGACAGGAGCATTTCATGGGCCGTGGCCGCGACGTCGGCCCATAGCATCAGGGGATTGAAAAAGCGGATGGAAGACATGCGAAGGACACTCTCGGGGCACGGGACTCAAGCGCAGACTATAGGCCTTCGGCGCAAATTTTGCTGCGCTGCAGCATGATCGATGGCCGTGTCGGTTGCGATGTCGCATCTCGAAGATGAAGCAGACCTGTTGCACAACCCTTACGATTGTCAAAAAGTGCAAGTTCAAATCAGAGTTCCAAGAATGAAAAACATGACTTCCTGCGCCAAAGCCGTCCTCTTTGCGGCGGGCGCGTTGCTTTCGGTTTCGGTGGGCGCCCAGACCGCGCCGAGCGACGACAGGGCGATGGGTATCTACGTCGAGGCGGGGACGACCCCCAGAGCGGCCGGTCGACCGATTCGCTGACGGCCGGGTTGACGCTGCCGATGGCCGCCAACCGCGTGCTGTGGGGCGGTGACATGAGCTTCTACTGGGATTTCTTCCTGAGCGGCTGGCGCGCACCGAAGCCCAATGGCGACGGCAAGGACAACTACGCGCAGATCGGCGCCATCGCCAACGTGCGCTACCGCTTTGGCGAAGGGCGATCGCCCTGGTTCGTCGAGGCTGGCCTCGGTGGCACGGTGATGAACCACCTCTACCGCACCGAAGACCGCGAGTTCAGCACGGCCTTCCAGTTCACCGAGCTGATCGGCGCCGGCCTGAGCTTCGGTGCGCAGCGCGAGCACGAGGTGTCGGTGCGCATCCAGCACTTCTCCAACGGCCACATCAAGGAGCCGAATCCGGGCGAAAACTTCCTGCGGGTTCGCTATCTCTATCGCTTCTGAGTGAGTTCGGCGGGCGATCGGCAGCGTCCGGAATTCAGCCCGAGGCCGCCAGCAGCATCTTTCGCAGACGGCGCGCGTGCATCTCCGCCACGGCGTAGAACACCAGCGCCACCGCGAGCGGCAGCAGGTAATAGAGCGCGCGGTACGCAAGGATGGCCCCGAGGAGCTGGGCCTCCGGCAGGCGGTGGGACAGCAGGGCGAGGAACACGGCCTCCAGGACGCCGAGTCCGCCCGGCACGTGCGTGATGACGCCGGCCACCGCGGCGACGAGAAGCACCGAGAGCACGGTGGGGTACTCGATCTGCCGTTGGAGCAGGAACCAGAGCATCCCGCCGATCAATGACCAGTTGGCGCACGAGATCACCAGCTGGAGCAATGCGATGCGCAGGGGTGGCGTGTCCAGCTCATGGCCACGGATGTTCCACGTGTGCTCGCGCGCGACGGCGCACAGCGCAAGATACGCCACGCCGGCCAGCATCAGCCCCGCGCCGAGGACACGCAGCCCGCCGCTGTCGATCCGCCAGTTCGGCGGCAGCGTCATCGGCGAGAAACAGAAGGCCGCGCCGGCCACCATGAAGTAGCCGAACCAGTTGGTGAGCATGCTGAAGCCGAGCACCCGCGTGATGGTGTTCGGGCCGAGGCCGAGCCGCGAGTACAGCCGGTACCGGAAAGCCACCCCGCCGATCAGCGAACCGAAATTCAGGTTGAACGCATAGCTGATGAAGGTGACACCCATCACCGGCACCGTGCCGAGCGTGTGATGGGTCATGCGCCGGCCGAGCAGGTCGTAGGTGCTGTAGAGCAGGTGGCTGCAGAAGGCCAGCACGGCCGCCGCCAGCACCATCGGCCAAGGAATCGCGCGGACCGACGCGAGCACGTTCCACCAGTCGACATTGCGCGCCTGCCGCCAGATCAGCACCAGCACCCCCGCGAAGAAGACCCATGCGGCGATGCGCTTGACGTGCGCCCAGGTATTCGACCCGGTGGACTCCGCGGGCGCCGCGGCGCCGGCTGCCGTCGGGCTGCCCATCACACGATGTCCGTTCGCGTGGAGCCCCCGCGCGGGCCCTGCTTTCCGAGCGGCTTCAGGCGCGGCGCGTGGCGCGGCAGCCATCCGGCCCACGCCGGATACCAGCGCAGCAGATGGAAGACGCAGAAGCTGCGCACCAGGCGCCAGGCACTCCATTCGGTGAGGTCGGACGCCCGCACCTGTCTGCAACTGTTCTGCATCAGGTGGTGGAGCTTATCCCAGAGCGCCTGGTTGAACGCCTCGCTGCGCACCACCACGTTGGCCTCGAGGTTCAGCGACAGGCTCAGCGGGTCGAGGTTGCTCGAGCCCACGGTGCTCCATTGGTGGTCCGCCAGCGCCACCTTGCCGTGCAGCGGCCTCTCGGTGTATTCGTGGATGCGCACGCCCGCATGGAGCAGGTGGTGGTAGAGCATGCTCGCCGCCACCTTGACGAAAGGCATATCGGGCACGCCCTGCAGGATCAGGTGCACCAGGACGCCGCGCAGCGCCGCGCGTCGCATTTCCTTGATCAGCCGGTAGCCCGGAAAGAAATAGGCGTTGGCGATCACGATGCGCTCGCGCGCGCTGCGGATCGCGGCGCGGTAGTGCCGCTCGATGTCGGTGGTGTGCTGCCCGTTGTCGCGGGTCACGAAGAGCACCTCGGCCGTGCCCTCGGGCGCGGTCACGCCCTGGCCCGAGGCCCTGAGACGTCGCCGGAACCAGCTCGCGCCCTTGCCGCCGAGCGCGATCGCGCGCAGCACGAAATGGTGGATCTCGCGGGCGATCGGGCCCCTGAGTTCCACCGCGTAGTCCTGCTTCCCCATCGGCCCGAAGCCCTGCAGCTGATCGGCCGCGAAATTCATGCCGCCGACGAACGCGATCTGGCCATCGACCACCACGATCTTCCGGTGCATGCGGCGGAAGTCGTTGATCCGCCACCCGAAGATCTGTCTGCCCGGGTCGAACACCCGCACCCGGACGCCCACCGAACCGAGCCCTTCGATGTACTCGCTCGAGAGCCCCGGCGAGCCGAAGCCGTCGATCATCAGGTCGACCTTCACGCCCCGCAGCGCCGCCTGGCGCAGCACGGCGTGCAGCGCCGAGCCGACCTCGTCTTCGAACAGGATGAAGGTCTCGATGACGACCTCGCGCCGGGCGCCGCGGATGGCGTCGAAGACGCGCGGGTAGTACTGCTCTCCGTTCTCCAGCAGTTCGACCCGGTTGCCGCCGACCCAGCGCTGGCCCTTCGATGCACTCACAGCTCGATCTCCGCCACCAGCGGCGCGTGGTCCGACAGATGCGACCACGGCCTGCGCGGCAGCACCACCGGCGCATGCACCGCCGCGTTGCGCACGTAGATGCGATCGAGCGGCAGCAGCGGAAAGCGCGCCGGAAAGGTCTTGGCCGCACTGCCGTGCGCCTGCACGAAGACCTCGTGCAGCGACGCGCCCGCCTCGAGGATCGCGTGCGCCTTGCCGCGCCAGTCGTTGAAATCGCCCGCGACGATCAGCGGCGCATCCGCCGGAACCTCGTCGCGCACGATGTGGCAAAGCAGCTCCAGCTGCTGCTGGCGGTGGGTTTCGGCCAGCCCCAGGTGCGTACAGATCACGTGCACGTCCACCGGCCGCGCCGGCAGCCGCAGCACGCAATGCAGCAGGCCGCGCTTCTCGGGCCCGACAACGGTGACGTCGTGGTTGCGGTAGTGGACGATCGGGAACTTCGACAGCACCGCGTTGCCGTGGTGTCCCTTGGGATAGACCGCGTTGCGGCCGTAGGCGAACTGCGGCCACATCGTGTCGGCGAGGAATTCGTAGTGCGACGCCTCCGGCCAGTTGTCGATCTTGCGCGAATGCCGCGAATGCGTGCCGAGGACTTCCTGCAAGAACACCACATCGGCGCCCACGGTGCGCACCGCTTCCCGCAGCTCGGGGAGGATGAACCTGCGGTTCAGCGCCGTGAAGCCCTTGTGGGTGTTCACGGTCATCACCTTCAGCAACGTCGGCCTGGCCGTCACGGCCTCCGTGGGAGACGAGGGCTTCACGGAGTCGGTTGTAAGACGGCCCGCCCGGGCAGGCTGTAGGATCGCGCCTGAAGAAGAAGAAAGCCCGCGGCGCTTGCGCGTCGCGGGCTTTTTGCGCGGACCGGTGAACGCTTCAGCTCTTGGCAGGCGCGGCCGGATGGTGCGGATGATGGTGGCCATCGCGATCGCCGGGGCCGAAACGGCGCATCGATTCCGCATCGAAGGTCTTCTGCTGTTCTGGCGTCAGCGCGGCATAGAAGGTGCGGGTCGCATCGGCGCGCTTCGTGAACATCGCGCTGCGTTCGGCCTGGCGCTTCTGCATCAGGTCGAGGCGCTGCGGCGTCGTCAGCTTGGCGAACTCGTCGCGATTCATGCGTGCGCTTTCCGGCGGCACGGGCGGCATCTGCTGCGCTTCGGCGAAGGCGTTCCATGCGCCTTCCTGCGTCGGGGTCAGCTTGAGCTTTTCCTTCAGTGCCGCGAGATTCTGCGCATGGCGCTGCTGCATCTGCTCGAAGCGCTGGGCGCGGTCTTCCCGCCCGCGCGGACCCTTGGCCGGAGCTTGCGCGCCGGACTGGTCCTTGGCGGCAGGCGCGGCCGGCGAGCTCGCCGGCGCCTGCGCGAAGGCGCCCGATGCCACCGTGGCAGCCAGCAATCCGGCACAGAGAAGGCTTTTGCGAGACGTGATCATGAGAGTGCTTCCTTTCGAAGAAGCCTGCCGCCGATGGGCAGCAGGTGAAGCAAAGTGTGGCCGCCGCATGTGTCCGGCGAGTGAGGGCGGGGTTAGCGCGCGTAAAGATAGATGAAGGCGCGCGGCGGCCCGATCAGCCGAACTTGCCGTGCTGGAAGTCCTGCACCGCCTGCATCAGCTGCTCGCGGGTGTTCATGACGAAGGGGCCGTACTGCGCGATCGGCTCGCGCAGCGGCTTGCCGGCGATCAGCAGCGCGCGGGCCGGACTGTGGTTGGTGCCCGGTGCGTGCAGCAGCACGCCGTCGCTGCCCGGCTCGTTGGCCATGATCGCCATGCGCTTGGTCGGGATCTCGCTGTTGCCGATGAAGACCGATTCGCGGAACACGTAGATGAGCGCGTTGCGATCGTCCGCCAGCGGCTGGGCGAACTCGGCGCCGGGGGAAGGGTGATGTCGAGGTAGAGGGGCTCGGTGTGCTCGCGCTTCATCGCGCCGGCGATGCCGTGGCTCTCCCCGGCGATCACGCGCACGTGCACGCCGGCCGGCGTGGTGAATTCGGGGATCTCCTCGCTCTGGATGTCCCGGTACCAGGGCTCGCGCATCTTGTCCCTGGCCGGCAGGTTGAGCCAGAGCTGGAAGCCTTCCATCAGTCCCTCTTCCTGCTCCGGCAGCTCGCTGTGCACCAGGCCGCGGCCGGCGGTCATCCACTGCACGCCGCCGTTGGACAGCAAGCCTTCGTGGCCATGGCTGTCGCGGTGGCGCATGCGACCCGAGATCATGTAGGTCACGGTCTCGAAGCCGCGGTGCGGATGGCTCGGAAAGCCGCCGATGTAGTCGCCGGGGTTGTCGCTGCCGAAGGCGTCGAGCATCAGGTAGGGGTCGAGCCGCTCCTGCAGCGTGTGCTGGAGCACCCGCGTGAGCTTGACGCCGTCGCCGTCGCTGGTCGAGACGCCCGCGACGATCTGCTCGACCGGCCGCGGACGGACGAGCGAAGCCGGCTCGGCGACATGGACGTTGTGGGGGTGGTGCGGGGTGGTCATCGGGGCATGGTGGCACGGTCCGGACGACCGCGCTAGCGGTGGGGGCGGCGAGCGATCAGCCGAAAGACTCGAGTTCCCACGACACGCTCTGCCAGGCGACGCCGAAGCCCGGGGCCGTCTGAGCGCGCGCAGCGGGCGCACGGACCGCATCGACGGCCCATTCCGCGCCGGCGTCCACGCTGTCGACGATCGGTACGGGCACCGCGCCGGCGATCTCGGCGGCGATGCCGGCAAGACCCGCGCCGCCGAGGATCACCGCCTGCGCCCCGAAGCGCTGGGCGGCGTCGCGGCAGGCCTGCGCCAGCAACGACCGCGCGCCATCCGGATCGGCGGCGAGCTGCGCGCCGGTCGGCGCCACGGTGTGGATGCCCGCCAGCGAGGCCGCGTACCCGAGCGACCAGGCGAGCCGTTCGAGCATCGGGCGCCAGGCCTCGCCGCCGGTGACCACCGCGAAGCGGCCTCGGCGCGAGGCCGCGAGAAAGGACGCTTCCGCCAACCCGCCGACCGGCACGCCCGCGCCTTCGCGCAGCGCGAAGAGACCGGGATCGCCGAAGCAGCCGATCAGCACCGCATCCGGCCGCTCGCCGTTGGCATGCGCGGCCGCCCAGGCATCGAGCGTGGCGTGCTGCGCGACCGCATAGCTCGCCTCGTTCGCGATGTAGGGCGCACCGAAGCGCGCGGTGATGGTGCGGACGTCGTGCCCTGCGCCGGCCATGGCGCTGACGCGGCGTTGCAGCAGATCGCTGACCGATACGGAGGTGTTCGGATTGATGACGAGCAGCCGCGCCATGCCTGCCACCGCATCAGCGCTGCCGCGCGGACCGCCTGCGCAGGAACGCCGCCGCGCCGAGCGCCGTGCCCATCACCGCGAAGGACACCACCGTGGTTACCGTGCCGAGCGCGTAGATGGCCGGCGTGGTCACCGTCGACGTCAGGCCCTGGAGTTCGAGCGGCAGCGTGTTGACGTCGCCGATGGCCTGCGAGGTGCGCGCGATCTCGTCCCAGCTCAATGTGAAGCCGAACATGCCGATGCCCACCACGGACGGCCCGATCAGCGGCAGCACCACGTGCAGGAAGCTCTGCCAGGGCGTCGCGCCGAGATCGCGCGCGGCCTCCTCGTAGGCCGGATTGAAGCGGTTGAACACCGCGAACATGATCAGGAGCCCGAAAGGCAGCGTCCAGGTGAGATGCGCGCCGAGCGCCGAAGTGAGCAGGCCCAGCGCGGTGCCGTAGTTCTCGAGCGTGCTGGTGGCGTCGAGCGCGGTGAGCGCGCTCTTGATGCCGCTGTCGAGCAGGCGGAACTGCAGGCCGATGCCGAGCGACACGATGATCGACGGCATGATCAGGCTCGCGATGGTGACGAAGAAGAGCGCATTGCCGCCCTTGAGCTTCTTGCGGAAAGCCAGCCCCGCGAGCACCGACAAGACGACGGTGAACAGCATCACCACCGCGCCGAGCAGCATCGAGCGCCGGAACGCCGCGCCGATGTCCACCGTGCCGAGCCCTTCGGCGAGCTTGTGGAACCAGTGCAGCGAGACACCCCGCAACGGAAAGGTGAGGCCGCCTTCGGGCCCCTGGAAACTGAGCACGAAGATCGTGATCATCGGGCCGTAGAGAAACAGCACGAACAGCGCGAACACCATCGCCAGCGGCCAGAAACCGCGGCTTCGCTGTTCTCCGATGCGGTGGCTCACGTCACAGCTCCTTGCGAATGTCGACGAGCCGCGTGAGCGACCAGATGATCATCAGCACCACCGCGAGCAGGATCATGGCGTTGGCGGCCGCGAGCGGGAATTGCAGGTACGAGGTCTGCACCTGGATGATCTTGCCGACCGAGGCGATCTGCTGGCCGCCCATCACGCCGATGGTGACGAAGTCGCCCATCACGATCGTGATGACGAAGATCGATCCGATGAGGATGCCGGTGCGCGAGAGCGGCACGATCACGTTCCAAAGCGTCTGCCATCCCGATGCGCCCGAATCGCTCGCGGCTTCGAGCAGCGAGCGGTCGATGCGCATCATCGAATTGAAGATCGGCACGATCATGAACATCGTGTAGAGGTGCACGAACGCCAGCACCACCGAGAAGTCCGAGAACAGCAGCCACTCGATCGGCGTGTCGACCACCCCGAGCCACATCAGCCCCTGGTTGACCAGCCCGTTGCGTCCCAGCAGCGGCACCCACGAGATCATGCGGATCACGTTCGAGGTCCAGAAGGGCACGGTGCACAGCACGAAGAGCAGCGTCTGCATCGCCGACGATCGCACATGGAACGCAAGGAAATACGCCACCGCGAACCCGAGCATCAGCGTGATCACCCAGACGATGAGGCAGAACTTGAGCGTGCTCAGATAAGTGGACAGCGTGACGCACAGATCGCCGTTGTCCGTGAGATGCGAGCAGCCTTCGAAGATGCTCAGGTAGTTGCGCAGCGACAGCGCGGGGATGAGCTCGTATTCGTTGAAGTTCCACAGGCTGACCATCGCGATCAGCAGCAGCGGAACGATGAAGAACAGCAGGAAGACCAGCGCGAACGGCGCCGCCTGCCACCACGCGCGGATGGTCCGCACCGGTGTGGTGGCATTGGCCGGAGCCTTCGTCGCGATGGCGCTCATGCCGTCCGGAAGCTCAGGCAGCGACGAATTCGTTCCACTTGCGGACCATGTATTCGTTCTCGTCCATGACCGCGTTCCAGCACGCGATGCCGCCCATCCGCTGCTCGTAGCTGCCGCCATCGCGCACGGCACCGGCCTTGGCGATCACGTCGCCCTGCGGGCTCTTGATGTCCTTCTCGGCGGGCTTGCCTTCCATCCAGTAGGCCCACTCGTAGGGCTCCATCTTGGCCTTGGCGGTCTCGAGCACCGCGCTGTAGTAGCCCTGGCGGTTGAGGTATGCACCGGCCCAGCCGTCGAGGAACCAGTTGATGAACTCGTAGGCGCCGTCGAGCTTGCGGCCCGACAGCGTCGCCGGCAGGCCAAAGCCCGAGGCCCAGGCGCGATAGCCTTCCTTGAGCGGCTGGAACACGCAGTCGATGCCCTTGCTGCGCACGGCCGTGACCGCCGGCGACCACATCGACTGGATCACGACCTCGCCCGAGGCCATGAGGTTGACCGACTCGTTGAAGTCCTTCCACAGCGCGCGGAACTGTCCGGCCTTCTTGGCCTCGATCAGCGTCTTGATCGTGAGGTCGATCTCGGCCTTGGTCATGTTGCCCTTGTCGGCGTACTTGTGCAGGCCCTTGGACTCCACCACCATCGCCGCATCCATGATGCCGATCGACGGGATGTTCAGGATCGCGGCCTTGCCCTTGAACTCCGGATTGAGCAACTCGGCCCAGGAGTTGATCGGGCGCTTGATCAGGTCGGGCCGGATGCCCAGCGTGTCGGCGTTGTAGGTGGTCGGGATCAGCGACATGAACTGCGTCGGCGTCTTCGAGAAGGTCTTGCTCTTCTCGCCTTCGAGAAAGATCACCTTGACCGGCGCGGTGCCCTGGTCGCCGACCTTCTTGCCGGCCACTTCGCCCTTGGTGAAGAGCGTGGTGATCTTGTCCGCGTTCTTCACGCGCTTGGTGTCAATGCCCTTCAGGTTGCCGGTGGGCACGATCTTCTTGAGCGAGAAGTACTCGGTGTCGATCAGGTCGAAGCTGTTCGGCGCGGTGACGGCGCGCTTGGTCACGTCGTCGGTGGTCACGGCCACGTACTGGATCTCGATGCCGGTGTCGGCCTTGAACTTCTCGGCGATGGCCTTGTCCTGGTTGACCGCGGTGCCGAGGTAGCGAAGGACGATCTTTTCCTGCGCGTGGATCGCGGGGAACACGCCCGCCGCAAGAATGCCCGCGGTGCCCTTGAGCAGCGTGCGGCGCTGCACGTCGGTGGAAGAGATTTCAGTTTTTTTGGACATGGTGGGTCTGCGTAGAGGCAGTGGTGGTGAAGAAGAAAATGGCGGCGGCCGCGGTGCGGCGCACGGGGCGGCTCACGCTGCCATCGCCGCGAGAGCCGCCATCGGAGCAGGCCGGGAAGCGGGCGAGCCGTTGCCCGGGTCGTCCGGGCGCGTGGCGCCGGGCCCCAGGGTTCGCGCGTCGGCTTCCGACCAGCTCAATCGCACGCTGTCCCCCACCTCGTAGGGGCGAGCGACGAAGGCCTTCTCCGACAGCAGCACCGAGACGCTGCTGCGCTCGGGCCGCACGCCCGTGATGCGCAGGCCGAGCAGCACGTAGGTGCCCTGGTATTCGATGTCCGTCACATGCGCCGGCACGCCCATCTCGCCGGCCCCGCCGGAGGCCGGTGTGATGCGCATGTGGTCGTTGCGCACGGCGATGAGGCCGTCGTTCAGCGCGAAGACGTTGTGGCCGCCCATGAAGCGCGCGACGAACTCGCTGGCCGGGTGGTTGTAGACCTGGTGCGGCGAGCCCACCTGCTCGACCAGCCCGTGGTTCATCACCACCATCGTGTCGGCCAGCGCCATCGCCTCTTCCTGCGAGTGCGTGACGTGGATGAAGGTGAGGCCCAGTTCTTTCTGCCAGCGCCGCAACTCGGCGCGCATCTGAATGCGCAGGAACGGGTCAAGCGCAGAGAGCGGCTCGTCGAGCAGCAGCACGCGCGGTTCGGTGATGAGCGCACGCGCCAGCGCCACGCGCTGCTGCTGGCCGCCGGAAAGCTCGGCCGGCTTGCGCTCGGCCAGGTGCCCCATCGCGACGCGCTCCAGCAGGTTCTTCGCGCGGCGATGGCGCTCGGTCTTGGCAACGCCCTTCATCTTCAGGCTGAAGGCGACGTTGTCGAGCGCCGAGAGATGCGGAAAGAGCGCGAAGCTCTGGAACATCATCGCCGTGCCGCGCGCCGCCGCCGGCAGGTTGGTGATGTTGCGGTTGTCCAGCAGGATGTCGCCCGAAGAGACCGATTCATGCCCCGCGACCATGCGCAGCGTCGTGCTCTTGCCGCAGCCCGAGGGGCCGAGGAGGCAGCAATAGCTGCCGCTGGCGATCCGCAGGTCGATCTGGTCGACCGCGGGGGCGCACCCGCGGCGTAGCGCTTGGTCAGCGCGACGATTTCAACGGCTGCGGGCGGGGGGCAGTGACGGCATCCATCGGTGCTGGCACCGCAAGACATATGCCAGCGGATCGACGCGGTCATGCGCCATCCTGGTGCACGCCTTCGGCGGCGTGCGCTACGGCGCAGGGAACTTGGCGGCGGCGACGCTCTTCAGCAAAGCCTCGCGCTGTGCCTTCGTGATGCCCCTGACCCCATCCGCCACCTTGTTGGCGCGCTCGAGGTTGATGTTGCCGTCCTGCTGCCACCTGCGCACCGCCAGCGCCGGGTTGGTGAGCATCGATGCGAGCCAGACCGCCTGCGCCGGCTCCAGGTTGCGGGCCGGCCGCTTGAAATAGGTGCGCGCCGCCGTCTCGGCGCCGCAGATGCGTGCGCCCCAGGGCGCGTTGTCGAGGTAGAGCTGCAGGATGCGCGCCTTGCCGAGCGTCTGCTCCATCTCGACCGCGTAGAGCA
Organism: Variovorax ureilyticus; assembly: GCF_050632185.1. Classification (GTDB taxonomy): domain Bacteria; phylum Pseudomonadota; class Gammaproteobacteria; order Burkholderiales; family Burkholderiaceae_C; genus Variovorax; species Variovorax ureilyticus_A. Next base: position 4,427,838 of record NZ_CP192579.1, on the reverse strand, counting down.
GCTCGCGCAGCTTGCGGTCGGCATTCTGCTCGCCGCCGGTCACGAGGATCTTGGCGAGCTGCTGCGAGAGCGTGCTGCCGCCGCGCTCGGTGCGCGAGGACTTCTGGTTGGCTTCGAGCGATGCCGCGAGTTCGGTCAGGTCGTAGCCGGGGTGGTTGAAGAAGCGCTGGTCCTCGGCCGCGATGACCGCGCGCGCCAGCCAGCTTTCGCTGCCGAGGCGGCTGGCGGGGCCGCAGCTCGAACGCGCGTTGGCGATCGCCTCGGTGCCCAGGCCATCGACCGTGAAGCCCTCGATCTGCGGCGTCAGCGAATACGTGCCGGCCGGCAGCGCCACGTGTGCGCGCAGGCCCACCGTGCCGCCGATGCGCGCCCGCTTGAGCTCGGGCAGGTCGGGCGCGAGCACCGCGTACCACTGGGCGATCGGCGCGCTGTCAGCGCGAATGTCGAGCAGCAGGCTCTTCTGCGTGAGCCGGCCGTCCCAGCGCCCGTGCAGCACGACATCGCCGCTGCCCTCGGCCGCCACCGCGCCGGGCGCCGAGGCTTCGAGCAGCCCGCTGAGCGTGCCCGCATCGCGCCGCACGGTGGCCTTGAGGCGATCGACGCGGATCGGCGCCTTGCCCAGCGAGTGCACCGTGGCGCTGCACGGCGCGCATTGCAGTTCGAGCGTGGCGGTGGGTTCGTTCCAGCCGAACGCCACCGGGCCGAAGCCGGTCTCGATGGTGCGGCCCGCGATCCATGGCGCGAACCACGACGAGGTGGCGAGCCGGATCGCCGTGGGCACGCCAACATCGATGGTGAAAGGACCGGCCTTGAGCCGCGCGGGCCATTCGTCGGGGCCGGGCGCGAGCGCCAGCCGCACGATCAGGTACGCGGCGATGCTCGCCGTCAGCACCAGCGCCAGGGTCGCGAAAAGCAGGTAAAGCAGTGCCTTCTTCAGCAAATCTCTCTCACTCGATCGGTCTCGCCAGGGTGACAGCCTGCCAGGGGCCGTTCGACCGGCCGGTGGCTGCTGCCCAGTACCAGGCTGAAGTGTCGGTGAAAGCGGCGCCCGCGGCGTCGACGATGCGCTCGCAGACACGCATTTTCTGCATGCCGCGGCGCTCGGCGACGAAACAACGCCACAGTCGAGCGTGGACGTCCTGCTCCAGGCGGGCCTGCGCGATGCCGTAGCCGAGCGCACGGTAGCAGTCGGCCGCCGGATGCAGCATGCGGGTGGGCGTGTCGACGCGGCGCATCACGAGCATCTGCCGGCCATCGGTCATGCGCGCGATCGAGCCGGGAAAGCGATCGGCGAAGCGGTGCTCCACGTCACTGAGCGCCAGCGGTCGCAGGGGGCGCCGTCCCATTCGCTGGGCCATTCCTGGAAGCTTGCGGGCGCGGGCGCTTCTGCGCCGCCTTGCAGGGCCGAAGCAGCCGACCAGAGCAGGCACAAGAGCATCGCCGACGCGAAGGCCGCCTTGTGCGCGATGCGGTTGACGAAGCGGTTGGCGAACCAGCGTTCAAGAAAGGCCCCCAGGCTTGGCACTTCATATCCTCGCTGCCCCCCGAAGGGGTGCTTCTTGCCTTGGGGCGCCCCGGCGTCAAAAGGCTGCATCGACACGGCGGCCCCCCGTCGAAGTGACCAGTCCGGAGCCACCGCGCACAGCCATCACGCCGGCAATGCCGCCGCACACCAGCGCGAGCAATGCGAGCCCGAAGGCGTCGTGCAGCCAGGGCGGCGGCGCATGCCCCGCGGCTTCGAGCGCCACGAGCACGCTGTTGCGCACGACATTCCCGCCAAGCACCAGCAATCCGACCGCCGGCAGGCGTGCAAGAAAGCTCCGGCCATCGCGGCCCGACCACAGCGCAACCACGCACGCGGTGAAATAGCCGAACCACGCCATCTGCACGCCGGAGCAGGGTGCATCGACGATCACGAGGCGCCCGTCGACGAGGAGGCTGCTGCCTTCGCGCACCACGCTGAAGCCCGTCCTCAGAAACCAGCAGCTCGCCTCGGCGGTGAGCACACGCAGCGGATAGCCCGCATAGAACTGCAATGACGACAGCAGCGGCAGCACCAGCAGGGCGAGCAGCGCCACCGGCAAGCCGGCGATGCGCCGGGGGAGAAAGGCGAGCAGCCCGCAGGCCATGGCCAGCACGGCAAGCAACGTGGCGGCCAGCGGTGGCAGCGACGGCAGCGGGCCGACGCCCGTGCGAAGCAGGGCGGCACCCAACGTGCTGGACGCTGCGACCGCGAGCCAGCCCAGACGCGGCGCGGGTCGCAGTTCGCTTCGAAGCCGCCACACCATCACGGCCAGCGCAGCGATCGCGAGAAGCCCCAGCGGATCGTCCGAACCGTCGTGCATGCGGCGCGCCATCCAGATCCAGTGCGGCGCCAGCGCAGCGGCCTGCAGCGCAAGCCAGCCGGCCGCGGGTGCACGATCGAGGCGGATGCCCCAATCGATGACGCGCGGGTGGGTTTGTGCGAGTACGGCGAGAGACATGACCTGCACTCCTTCAGGCCGTGAACCGGCGCGCATCGTGGCGGCGCGCACGGCGGCGCAGCATCGCGAGCATCGAGACGACCACCGCGATCGCACCGAGTGTTTCGGGTTCGGGCGTGCTCGGTACCTCGGCGCCGAAGCTCTGGCCGACCGCGAATTCGCTCACGCCCTTGGGCAGCGGCACCGGCTGGTCGACGCCGACGCTGTCTTGCGGCGCAACGTTGCGCACCACCTTGTCCACCGCGATGAAGCTGGTGTATTGCGTGAGCAGGCTGTAGCGCAAGCCGAGGTCGGTGATGCGCTTGCGATAGCCGTCGCCGCCTTCCAGCGCTTCCTGGTCGCCGAGGCTCGCGATGCGATGCCGCGCCCACAGGCTGCGCAGCGCGGCAGCGTCTTTGCGCGCATGCGGATCGACCTGCAGTTCCTGGTGGTACGGACCGTTGGCGCTGCGGCCCTCGATGATCACGCGGCCCTTGGGTTGGCCGCGCCACTTGCCGAACACGATCACCGGACGCTCGCCGAGCACGTCGGGCAGCGCCATGGGTTCGACGTCGTACACATCCAGCCCTTCGAAGCGCGCCTTCACGCTGGTGAGCACCGGCGATTCGATCATGCGGCGGAAGCGCGCTGCCTGCTCGGGCGCCTGCACCGGGTCGGTGACGATGAAAGGCTCGCCCATGCCGGCGCGCGCCAGGCCCTCCATCAGATGCCGGTTGACCGACGAGCCGATGCCGAAGGCAAAGAGATTGGCCTTGGAGAGGTTCTTGCGCACCAGTTCGAAGGCTTCGCGCTCGACCGTGACGTAGCCGTCGGTCACGACCACGATGGTGCGCGACACGTCATCGGCCTTGGGTTCGGCATAAGCGCGCCTCAAGGCGGGGATCAGCTCCGTGCTTCCGCTGCCGCCGTAATTGCGGAGAGTGGCGAGTGCCTGCTCGATATTGGCGCGCGTGGCGGGCACCGAGTGCGGCGAGAGCATGCGGTTGCTGCCCGAGAACAGTAGCACGTTGAAGCTGTCGCTCGGCCTCAGTCCGCCGATGAGCCGCTCCAGAGTGGCCTTCGCAGTGTCCAGCGGAAAACCGTGCATCGAGCCCGAGATGTCGACCACGAAGATGTAGTCGCGCGGCGAGATGACATTCGCGGGCACCGACTTCGGTGGCTCGACCATGGCGAGGAAGAAGTTCTCGGCGCTCTCTCCATGGCCTTCGTAGAGCATCAGGCCCGATTCGATGCGCTCGCCCGCCAGCCGCCAGTCGAGCACGAAGTCGCGGTTGTCGGCCGGACCAGCGTCGCGCGCAAGCGTGATGTCGGCATGCTCATCGGCATCGCGCCGTTGCACTTCGATCTCGTGCGTGAGCGAGCGCACTTCCTTGATACCCAACGGCGTGTCCAGTGCGACCTTGAGCTTGAAGCTCGTTTCCGGCCCGACGCCTGCGCGCAGGATGGGTTGCGCGACCCATCGCGCCTGCGCGTTCTCCGATTGCGGGCTGTTGTAGCGCGGCCCCACCACCGTCGGGAAGACGAACTGGTAGTTCCCGCCCTGCGGCACGAGCAGCTCGGTGTAGCGCAGTTCGACCTTCACGTCGTCGCCGGGCAGGATGTTCGCGACATTCATCTGGAACACATTGGGCAGATGCTGCTCGAGCAGCGCGGCGGTCCTGCCTTCCTTCTTCGCGTTGTCGTATTCGATGCGCGCCTGCGCCTTCTCGCGAATCTGCGCGGTGATGAGGCGATCGGCCAGGCGCACATTGAGTCCGCTCACAGCCGCTTTCGTGGAGCCGGGGAACACATACCGCGCCTCGATCGCGCGCCTGCCTTCGTTGCGATAGGTCTGCGTGACGGTCACGTCCGCGATCACGCCGGAGATCTTCACGTCGACCTCAGTGCCCTTGAGCGGCAGGCGATCGACTTCAGGATCGTCGCTCTTCACGAAGAAGTACGGGCTCTCGGTCTTCGGGCGCGGGCCCTGCGCCTCCTCCTGCGCATGCACAGGACGGGCGAGCAGCAGCGCGAAGCAGGCGGTGGCGAGGCAAAGCGTGCCGAGCCAGAGCCAGCGGCCGGGGCGGGGTATGGAAGCTTCCATGACGTGGGTCCTTTGTCCCTCGATGGGTGCCGTGCGACGTTGCACGGGAGCAATGTCGCGGGCGACCACGAAGACAGTTGGAAGCCTGTTTGAAGCCGCAGGGTGTTGTGTGAAGTCCGTGTGAAGTCGGTCCCACAGGGACTTCACACGGACTTCTGCCACGGCGGTCAGCATTAGGGCGCCATCCCTTTTGAATTCCGGCCCGGGAACTGGAAAATGCGCAGTTGCTCCTATTCCGGCCGTCGACGCTATCCGACTGATAGCAAATGTATGACTCTGTAAAAGAGTATTCCGAACATCCCCGCGTCGGCCCTCACCTACATGTCGAAACCTTCTTCTTCCAGCGAGCAATCGAGCTCCGCTCCTCCGAGCCGGCTGCGCCGCATTGCCATCTGGGGCGGCGCCGCGATCGCGGCGGGTGCCCTCGTCGTGATGATCGGCGCGGCAACCGCGGTCGCCGTGATCTATCCGAAGCTGCCGAGCGTCTCCGACCTCTCCGATTACCGCCCCAAGCTGCCCCTGCGCGTGTTCGCGGCCGACGGCAGCCTGATCGGCGAATTCGGTGAGGAGCGCCGCAATCTCACGCCTTTCGCCGACATCCCGAAAGTCATGAAGGACGCGGTGCTCGCGGTCGAGGACGCGCGCTTCTACGACCACGGCGGCGTGGACTACAAGGGATTCGTGCGCGCGGCCTTCTCGAGCCTGCGCGGCGGCCGGCAGCAGGGCGCCTCCACGATCACGATGCAGGTGGCGCGGAACGTCTACCTGAGCTCCGAACGGACCTTGAGCCGCAAGGCCTACGAGATCCTGCTGTCGATGCAGCTCGAACGCCAGCTCACCAAGGACCAGATCCTCGAGATCTACCTGAACCAGATCTACCTCGGCAATCGCGCCTACGGCTTCGCGGCCGCCGCCGAGACCTACTTCGGCAAGCCGCTGCAGAAGGTCACGATCGCCGAGGCCGCGATGCTGGCGGGCCTGCCGAAGGCACCGGGCACCAACAACCCCGTGGCCAATCCGCGCCGCGCACGCGCGCGGCAGCTCTATGTGATCGACCGCATGCAGGAGACCGGCTTCATCACTGCGGAGCAGGCCGAGCAGGCCAAGCACGAGGAACTGCATCTGCGCGATGCCGCCGACCCCGACCGTCTGCATGCCGAATACGTGGCCGAGACCGTGCGGCAGATGATGCATGCGCAGTACGGCGACAGCATCTACACCAGCGGCCTCAAGGTCTACACCTCGCTCGATTCGGCCGACCAGGCGGCGGCCTATCGTTCGCTGCGTCGTGGCATCCTGGACTACGAGCGCCGCCAGCCCTATCGCGGCCCCGAAGCCTTCGCCGATCTGCCCGACGATCCGAAGCAACTCGACGATGCGGTGGACGACGCGCTCGCCGACCACCCCGACAACGGCGACCTGGTGGCCGCCGTCGTGCTCGCAGCCAGCCCCAAGGAAGTCACCGCGGTGCGCGCGAACGGCGAAGTGCTGCAGATCAGCGGCGAAGGCCTGCGTCCCGTGCAATCGGGCCTCGCTGCCAAGGCGCCAGCCGCGATCCAGATTCGGCGCGGCGCGGTGATCCGCGTCGCGAAGATGGCCAAGGGCGGCTGGGAAATCACGCAGGTGCCGGAGGTCGAAGGCGCATTCGTCGCGATGGACCCGAAGAGCGGAGCGGTCAAGGCACTCGTGGGCGGCTTCGACTTCGGACGCAGCAAATTCAACCACGTCACGCAGGCCTGGCGTCAGCCCGGATCGAGCTTCAAGCCGTTCATCTATTCCGCCGCGCTGGAGAAAGGCTTCGCGCCGAGCACCGTGGTCAACGACGCGCCGCTCTACTTCGAAGCCGGTGCCGGTGGGCAGGCCTGGGAGCCGAAGAACTACGACGGCACCTACGACGGCCCGATCACGCTGCGGCGCGCGCTGCAGCAGTCGAAGAACATGGTCACCATCCGCGTGCTGCAGTCCATCGGCGTCGACTACGCCCAGGACTGGGTCACCCGCTTCGGCTTCGACCGCGACAAGCAGCCGGCCAACCTGCCGATGGCACTCGGCGCCGGCTCGGTCACGCCGATGCAGATGGCGGCTGCCTACTCGGTGTTCGCCAACGGCGGCTATCGCGTCAATCCGTACCTCGTCACGCGCGTCACCGACATGAAGGACAAGGTCCTGCTCGAAACCGAGGCGCCGGTGCTCGACGAGAGCCGGCGCGCGATCCCCGAGCGCAATGCCTTCGTCATGGGTTCGCTGCTGCAGAGCGTCGTGAAGGGCGGCACGGCTGCCAAGGCCGGCCAGGCGCTGCGCCGCAATGACCTCTTCGGCAAGACCGGCACGACCAACGATTCGTTCGACACCTGGTTCGCGGGCTTCCAGCCTTCGATGGTCGGCATCGCATGGATCGGCTACGACACGCCGCGCCAGCTCGGCGTACGGGGTGAAACAGGCGGAAGCCTGAGCCTGCCGATCTGGATCGGCTTCATGCAGACGGCCCTCAAGGGCGTGCCGGTGTCCGAGCCGCGTGCACCCGGCGGGCTCATCAACCTCGATGGCGAGTGGTACTTCGACGAGTTCGGGCCCGGCCACGGCGTCGCGAGCCTCGGCGTCGATACGCAGGCACCGACGTCGGCCGAAGCGCTTGCCGGCGCACCGGTCGGAGCGCCGCCGGCTCCCGAGGAGCGCAGCCGCATCCTCGACTTCTTCCGATAGGCCGGCGCCAGGCCGCGAAATACACGAAGGGGGATGCGGAGCTATCTACACTCCACATCCCCTTTCTCACATCTGGCCATGGAATTACTGATCCTGGCGACGCTGATCCTCGTCGGCGCCTCCATCCTCAAGTCGGCGGACCAGCGCCGCCGCATCGCGCTGCTCGGCAGCCACCTCGGCAACTACCAGATCGAGAAGCTGATGGAGAACCTCACCGAGGGTTATCTGCGCTGCCTCGGCGAAGACGATCCGGAACGGCGCACGCAGATCTGGGCCTTGCTCGACGACACCGAGCGCAAGCTCTCGACGCAGTTCAGCAACTTCGCCGCCGAGTTCTCACGAGTGGATCAAAGGGAAGCGCGCGTGAGCACCTTGCCCATCGCGATTCCTTTCGCAGGCCGGTTCCTGCCGGCCGCGACCTTCGATGTGCGCCGCGCTTTCGCGATCCACGCGCACGGGATCGCGGAGGTGATGCGGAACGACGCCCACCGCACGCACAAGGCCAAGGCTTACATGATGTCCGCCGAGCTGTTCCTGATGCAGCACACCTGCCACTGGTTCTGCAAGTCGAAGGCGGTGGCTTCGGCGCGCATGCTCGCGCGTCACAAGACCGCCTATCAGCAGCTCATCGACGCGGTGAGCCCCGGAACGCGCAGCGCCTACCTGGAACTGACCGGTCAGTGAGGCGCCAGCAGCGGCAGCGTGAGCGTGGCCTGCGCGCCGCCGCGCGGCGCGTTGACGAGTTCGACGCGGCCCCGGTGCAGCGTCGCGATTTCCTTCACGAAGGCCAGCCCGAGCCCGGTGCTCTTCTTCTGGCTGTGCGGGCGGGCAAGCGAATAGAACTTCTCGAACACCTTGTCCTTCGCGAAGTCGGGGATGCCCTTGCCGCGATCGCGCACGGTGATGCGCGCCCGGCGTCCCTCGGCCTCGAGCGCCAGCAGCACTTCGGCGCCGTCCGGTGAGAAGTCGATCGCGTTGTCGAGCAGGTTGCTGATCGCGCGGCGCAGCAGGAAGGGATCGCCTTCCACGCGCGCTTCGTTGTGGATCGCCACGTTGATGCGCACATCGCGCTTCGACGCCGCGGCCTGCGCGCCCGCGCCGATGTCGCGCAGGAGCAGCCCCAGCGCGACCGGCTCGCTGCGTTCGAGCGCACGCCGCGTCTCCAGCGCGGTGAGCTCCATCATGCGATCGACGATCTCCTGGATGCGCTGCGTCTCGCGTGCGATGTTGGCGAGGAAGCGTTCGCGCTCGGCCTGCGGCATCGAGGGTTCCTGAATCAGCTCGGCCGCGCCGCGAATCGCGGAGAGCGGGCTCTTCACCTCGTGCGTGAAGGTCTGCACGTAGTCGGCGACGTAGTTGCGGCCGGTCAGCGCATCGCGCATCTCGCGCAGGCCGCCGCGCAGCGTGTCCGCCGCGCGCCGCACCATGCGCGACAGGCTCAGGCTGCGCTGGCTGCGCAGCCAGCCGACGTAGTCCGAGATGAGCCCGAACGGCCGCACGAGCCAGATCGACACGATGATCGCGAGCACCAGCAGCGCGAAGGCCGAGCCGACGCCGACCCAGAGCGTGCGGGCGCGCGCGTCCTCGACGAACTGCCCGAAGCTGCGCACCGGCTTGCCGACGGTGACCACGCCGACAATCTCGTTGCCCCAGCGGATCGGCGCCCCGACGTACATCACCGAGGTCAGCGGATCGCCCGCGATGTCGCGCGAGGTGCGCGCGCCGTACACACCGGCCAATGACCGGCTCACGTCGGTGCGTTGCGAGAAATCCGCGCCGGCGCTGCGGCCCAGCGAATCGAAGAGCACGCGCCCCATGCGATCGGTCACGTACATGCGCAGCTCGACGCGGTTCTTGTGCAGGTTGTAGATCTGCGCGGAGAACTGCCGCGCATAGACCGAGCGGAACAGCGGGTCGAGCCGCGAGACGTTGATCGCGCCCGCGATCACGTCCTGCTCAACGAGGCTCGCCATCAGCTGCGAGGTCTCCACCAGCGATTCCTCTGCCGACTCGCGATAGCGCGGATCGATGTCCGCCACCACCCGGTAAAGCAGGAAGGCAATACCGACCGTGTAGATCAGCAGGATGCCGATGAAGATGCGGGTCCTCTGCGTCACCTGTCACACGCCCGGCGGCAACTCTTCGTTCAGCGCATAGCCGGTGCCGCGCAGGGTACGGATCGCCTCGATGTTCGGCGCGATCGCCTTGAGCTTGGCGCGCAGCGTCTTGATGTGCGCATCCACGGTGCGGTCGAAGCTCTCGCTGGATTCGTCCCACACCTGACGCAGCAGCTCGTCGCGCGTGAAGACGCGGCCGGGGCGCTGCACCAAGAGCCGCAGCAGTCCGTATTCGTAGCGCGAGAGTTCGAGCAGGTGGCCGTAGTAGCGGATCTGCATGCGCTCGCTGTCGACCGCGAAGGGGACGGCGGGCGAGGGCGCCGATGCTGGCGCGACTGTTGGCGCGCTCTGCCCATTGCGGCCGCTGCGCCGCAGGATGGTCCGCACGCGCGCCACGAGCTCGCGCGGAGAGAAGGGCTTGGCCACGTAGTCGTCCGCGCCGAGCTCCAGACCCACCACGCGATCGATCTCGTCGCTACGCGCCGTGAGGAAGAGCATCGGCACCTGCGCGCCGCCCGGCAGCGCCTGCAGCCGCTTGAACAGCTCGAAGCCGCTCATGTCCGGCAACCCGATGTCGAGGATCGCCAGTGCGGGCGGCTCGGCGGTGAACTGCGCGATCGCCTCCTGCGCCGTCGGACACCACACCGGTACGAAGCCATCGGTGCGCAGCACGTACTGCAGGGTGTCGGCAATGCCGGATTCGTCCTCGGCGATCAGGATCCGGGGGTTGAAAAGCATGGCCCGGATGGTAGCCCGCCGTCGCGCGGGCTCAGGCCAGGTCGAAGCAGCATCCGGCGTAGTAGGGCTTGTCGCCGCCTTCGACGAAGGGCACCTCGATCGGCTTGCCCTCGTTGCGCCGGGCATCGCGGCGCACGTAGCCCGCCTGGGTCAGATCGGCAAAAAGCCGGTCGTGGTGCTCGATGCGATAGGGACACACCGCCACCCCGATGCTGTTGAGCGTGTAGATCGTCTTCTCGGGATGCACCGCCGCGGTGTTGACGATGATGCGCTTGGGCTTCACCGACAGCTCGGCCAGGATCTCCGAGAAGTGCTGCGGCAGGTATTGCAGGCTGCCGGAGGCATACAGGATGTCGCAGCCGCTCGCGTCGTGGACATCGGTGGTGAAACCGAGCTGGCCGGCGACCTGTCGCTGCGCTGCGACTTCGGCGCCGGCCTTGATCACGCCCGGCACGTCGCAAACCGTCCAGTGCAGGTCCGGCGGGTAGTTGAGCACGCGACGGAATGCGTAGTACTTGATGCCGATGTGCCCGCCCAGGTCGAACACCGTCCGCAGACCGCTGTCCAGGGAGCGACCCAGCCAGAAGAGGGCGGGGTAGTCGTAGAAGTAGATCTGGTGGCTGTAGAGGTTGGCCGCCTCGGGCGTGTCATAGCCGACCGTCTTGCCGGCCGGCACATGGGCTTCGGCATCCGCGAAGCTCTCGAAAGAGCCCATGAACAGGTTCTCGTCCCGGTTTTCGAGGAATTTGCGGCGGTAGCCGGATTCGCGAACCGAGGAAGGCAGAAGGCTGGAAAGCATGGCACCTCGTTGATGTCAGCGCAAACGACACATTTTGCACGTTGAAACATAAAGTATTCAACAGGCAATTGGTTTTCCGATGCTTCCGGGCCCTCCTGAACGGAAATCCTGTTGCTACTGCGCCTTGTATCCGGCGTTTTCGATGGCCACGATGATGTCCGCGCGTGGATGTTCGCTGACGACGTCCACGTGACCCGTCTCCAGGTCGACCGTGACCTGTGCCTTGGGATCGATGGTCTGTACCGCGTTCTGCACCAGATTGGCGCAATGCCCGCAGCTCATGCCGGTGACCTGGAATTTCTGGCTCATTGGAGTGGCTCCTTTTCCAACTGGATGACGAAAACCCCAAGTTTGAACCTTCTCACGGTCGCAATGTCCAGCGCGGGGCGCCGGGGCGCGGAAATCGACGGCTGTTCCTATTCCTCTCCTATTTCTCTTATTCTGATTAGTAGTAGTAGATAAAGGTCGCGTGCAGCTGTGGATATATCAATTTTTTCCTTTGGTGACAGCGACTTGCAGTTTCCCGTTCGCTGTGCGCAGCTGCGCTTCCGTGGCGTTTCGCGAACTGGAACAACTCGTGAAAGGGCGATCAGCCTGTGGACAACCTGTCGCTTGTGCCGAAACTGTCCCCAGGGTTGTGCTTTGACAGTCGCCAGAGATTGCGTGTACACGGTGTGAAATCGGTCGTGCGATGCTGCGCATGCTGTACAAACACAACCCCTTACCTTTCTCTTGCTGCTCGAGCTATGCGAATCCTCCTGGTTGAAGACGACGCCGTGTTGCGCGGCGTGATGCTGCGCAGCCTCGGTGACGCGGGGCACCGCGTCGATGTGGCGGCGAGCGTGGAAGAAGCGGAGCACCTCTGGCGGGTGCAGACGTTCGACGCGGTGCTTCTGGACTTGAATCTGCCGGCGACGCCGAGCCCGACCAGCGGGCTCGCGAGCGGCCTGACCGCATTGAGGCATGCGCGCCAGCGCGGTGACCGCACGCCGGTCCTGATATTGACGGCCCGCGACCGCACCGAGGAACGCATCGCCGGCCTCGATGCGGGCGCCGACGACTATCTCGGCAAGCCCTTCGATCTCGCGGGAAGTGGAAGCGCGTCTTCGCGCGCTGGTGCGTCGCGCCCAAGGGACGGAGGACATCTCGACCCTGGGCCGCCTGCGGCTGGACCGCCGCGCCCGGCGCTTCGGTGTCGGCAACGTCCCGCTCGATCTGCCTGCACGCGAGTTCGAGGTGCTGTGGGAGCTGATGAGCCCACCGGGCCGCACCATCAGCAAGCGCGAGCTGTCGGACAAGCTCTCGAGCTTCGACGACTCGTTGGGCGACAACGCGCTCGAAGCCTTCATATCGCGCCTGCGCAAGAAGCTTGTCGGCAGCGGCGCGGCGATCCGGACCTTGCGCGGCATCGGCTATCTGCTGGAAGCCGAAGTGTGACGCTGACCCCGCCGCGGAGACCGGCCGCGCCGTCGCTGACGACGCGCGTGCTGCGCGGCGTGCTGTTACCACTGGCGCTGACCTGGTTTCTCGGCACGGCGGTGGCGCTCTATCTCGCGAGCTATTTCACGCGGCAGGCTTTCGATCGCGCGCTGCTCGACGACGCCTATGCGATATCGGCCAACGTGCGGTCGGGGGAGCGAGGCATCGAGCTGCAGCTGTCGCCGCGCGAAGTCACGAACATGCTCTTCGACCAGGACGAGCAGGTATATTTTTCGGTGCTGCGGCCCGATGGATCATTGCTTGCCGGCAATCAGGGGCTGCTGGCGCCGCTGCCGGAAGAAGGTGCGCGGCATCGTTTCTCGCAGGTGAGCTATGGTGGTCAGCCGTTGCGGGCGGTGGTGATGAATCATGAGGGCCCCGATGCCTACAGCGTGGTGGTGGCGCAGACCACCACGGCGCGAAGCGTCCTGATCGAAAGGCTGCTTGCCTACTCGATCGCGCCGCAGATCGTGTTGCTGGCATTGCTTGCGGCCTGGCTGTTGCGTCACATCCGGCGCGAGCTTCGTCCGCTCGGTGAGTTGCGGCAGACGCTGGAGAAGCGCAATGCGAGCGACCTGAAGCCGGTGCCGGTCGCAAGAAGCTCGCGCGAGCTGGAGCAATTGGGCGATACGCTCAATGCACTGCTCGAAAGGCTGGCGCAGAGTGCGTCGGCGCAGCGCGAGTTCGCCGGCAACGTGGCGCATGAATTGCGCACGCCCCTCGCAGGCATCCGTGCGCTCGCGGAGTATGGGCTCGCGCAGCGAATCCGGCCGTGTGGCGCGAGCAGCTGCAGCAGATCGCGACCAGCCAGGCGCGTGCCAGCCATCTGGTGGACCAGTTGCTGGCGCTGGCGCTGGCCAACGAGAGGCGGACGGGCTTGCAGCAGCAGGCGGTGCGGCTCGACGAGCTGATTCGACAGGCGGTGCTGCGCCATCTGGCGCGCGCCGACGCCAAGGGTGTGGACCTGGGCGCGAAGGGCATCGACGAGCCGGTCACGGTGCAGGCGAGCATGGCGCTGGTTGAGGGCACGCTCGACAACCTGATCGACAACGCGCTGCGTTACGGCGGACGTACGATCACCATCGAACTGGATGGCAGGACCCTGAGCGTGATCGACGATGGCCCGGGCATTCCCGATGCGGCCCAGCGCGATCTGATGGAGCGATGGACGCAGGGGCCGGAGGGCCAGAAGCTCGGCGAAGGCGCCGGACTCGGCACGGCGATCGTGGCGCGCTACGCGAAGCTGCTCGGTGCCGAGCTCAGCTTCGCGAAGGTGTCTGAAGAAGGCGGGTTGCGCGTCAGCCTGGCGTTCGGGCCCGACTGACGCGACGCGCCCCGTGCCGGCGCGTCAGGCCAGCGCGGGATAGTCGGTGTAGCCCGCTTCGCCGCCGCCGTAGAACGTCTTGTTGTCCCACGGGTTGAGGGGTGCGCTCTCGCGCAGCCTGTGCACGAGGTCGGGGTTCGAAATGAAGGGCCTGCCGAAGGCGACGAGGTCGTCGCCTTCCTTCAACGCCTTCTCGGCGAGCGGCTTGTCGTAGCCGTTGTTCACCATCCATGCGCCTTTGCCGCCAGCCCGGCGATAGGCGGCCTTGAGCGCTTCGTAGTCGAAAGGCCGGTCGGCGATTTCGCGCGGGCCGCCGGTCGCGCCCTCGATGATGTGGATGTAGGCGAGGTTCAGCGCCGCGAGCTGGCGAACCACGTAGTCGAAAAGCGGCTGCGGGTTGTCGTCGTACACGTCGTTGGCGGGCGTCACGGGCGACAGACGGATGCCGGTCTTGCCGCCGCCAACCGCATCGACCACGGCGCGCGTCACTTCGAGCAGAAGGCGTGCGCGGTTCTCGATGCTGCCGCCGTAGTCGTCGGTGCGCTTGTTGCTGCCGTTCTTGAGGAACTGGTCGAGCAGATAACCGTTCGCGCCGTGGATCTCGACGCCATCGAAACCGGCCGTCTCGACCGCGTTGCGTGCGGCCACCGCATAGGCGTGCACGATGCCGGGCAGTTCGGCGGCTTCGAGCGCACGGGGTTCGGAGGTGTCGGTGAAGGTCGGGACGCCGTTCTTGATCAGCACGGTCTTGGTCTTCGCTGCGATCGCCGAAGGCGCGACCGGCTTGCCGCCATCGGGCTGGAGCTCGGTGTGAGAGACGCGGCCGACGTGCCAGAGCTGCACCACGATCTTGCCGCCCTTGGCGTGCACCGCGTTCGTCACATGTTTCCAAGCATCGAGCTGCTCGGTGCCGTAGAGGCCCGGAACGTCGGCATATCCCTGGCCCTGGTGGCTGATCGCGGTGGCTTCGGTGATCAGCAGGCCGGCGCTTGCGCGCTGCGCGTAGTAGGTGGCGGTGATGTCACGCGGAATGGCGTTGGGCGAACGGTTGCGCGTGAGCGGCGCCATCACGACGCGGTTGCGCAGATGCAGGTCACCGACCTGGATCGGATCGAAGAGGGAGGACATGTTGGCGTTGCTTGTTGTTGAGAACGAAGCGAGGGTAAACCCGGCAACGCATCCCCGCTGTCACGGGGTTGTCCGTTTGGTGGTAGGCGGGCGCGTTGGTGGCTTCGCGGCAGAGGCCACCGGGCGATTGAACGCCCGCCTGGGTGCCTATTTGACGAGGCCTTCCGCCTTCATCGCTTCCTGCACCGCAGGACGCGCGGCGACGCGGGCGTGCCACGCGGCGACGTTCGGGAAGCTGGAAAGATCGATGCCCATCGGCTTCGTCCAGTTGGTGACGGTGAACAGATAGCCGTCCGCGACGGTGAAGTGCTCGCCCATCAGGAACGCCTTGTCAGCGAGCTGGCCGTCGAGCCATTCGTAGCGCGACTGCAGCTTGGCCTTGAAGACGGCCTTGGCTTCTTCCGGCATGTTCGGGTTGAAGAGCGGCGAGAAGGTCTTGTGGATCTCCGTGCCGATGAAGGTCAGCCATTCCTGCAGGCGGTAGCGGGACAGCGTGCCGTTGGCCGGCGCGAGATTCTTGTTGGGCACGAGGTCGGCGACGTACTGCACGATCGCCGGGCCTTCGCGAAGGCGGGTGCCGTCGTCGAGTTCAAGCATCGGGACGTAGCCGAGCGGATTGATGCCGTAGTAGTCGGTGCCGTCCTGGAGCTTGTGGCTCTTGGTGCTCGCGAGCACCGGTTCGAAGGCGACCCCGGCTTCACGCAGCGCGATGTGGGGAGACAGCGAGCAGGCGCCCGGCGAGTAATACAACTTCATGCGAAAACCTCCAAAGGAATGTCGATCCGTGTTTTTGGAAAGGGGAGGCCGATGCTAGCGGGTTCGAGGGCATTGGCGAACTGCGGCGTGATGTGAGCTATCGCTAACATGATTTTTGCTATCAAATAGATAGCAACAGTTACAGCACTGGCTTTGTCCCCAAAGCGGTGAGTGGTGCCGCCGGCGATTAAAATCAGTGCCCCCTTTGCGCAGCGCACGCGGCAGTGCGCCCACTTCTCATGCTGTATCCCGAAGAATTCGATGTGATCGTCGTCGGCGGAGGCCATGCCGGCACCGAAGCGGCGCTCGCATCCGCCCGGATGGGCGCCCGCACGCTGCTCCTGACCCACAACATCGAGACGCTGGGGCAGATGAGTTGCAATCCGTCGATCGGCGGCATCGGCAAAGGCCATCTGGTCAAGGAAGTCGATGCGCTGGGTGGCGCGATGGCGATCGCGACGGACGAGGCCGGAATCCAGTTCCGGGTGCTGAATTCGAGCAAGGGTCCGGCCGTGCGTGCCACGCGCGCGCAAGCCGACCGGGTGCTCTACAAGGCAGCGATCCGGCGCCGGCTGGAGAATCAGCCGAATCTCTCGCTTTTCCAACAGGCGGTGGACGATTTGATGATCGAGGGTGATCGCGTCGTCGGCGCGGTGACGCAGGTGGGGATCGCTTTCCGTGCCCGCACCGTCGTGCTGACCGCGGGGACCTTCCTCGATGGCCGCATCCATGTGGGGCTGGACAACTACCAGGCCGGCCGGGCGGGCGATCCACCCGCGGTGAGCCTGTCGGCGCGTCTCAAGGAACTCAAGCTGCCGCAAGGGCGCCTCAAGACCGGCACGCCGCCGCGTCTCGATGGTCGCACCATCGATTTCTCGAAGTGCACCGAGCAGCCGGGCGACGGCATGCCGGGTGGGGCAGGGCCGATGCCGGTTTTCAGCTTCATGGGGCGCGCGGACATGCATCCGCAGCAGATGCCGTGCTGGGTGACCCACACCAATGCGCGCACGCACGAGATCATCCGTTCCGGCTTCGACCGCAGCCCGATGTTCACCGGCAAGATCGATGGCGTCGGGCCGCGGTACTGCCCGAGCGTGGAGGACAAGATCAATCGCTTCGCGGACAAGGAAAGTCATCAGATCTTCCTCGAGCCCGAGGGGCTGACCACCAACGAGTACTACCCGAACGGGATCTCGACCAGCCTGCCGTTCGACATTCAGTACCAACTGGTGCGTTCGATGGCCGGTCTGGAAAATGCCCACATCCTGCGTCCCGGCTACGCGATCGAGTACGACTATTTCGACCCTCGCGAACTCAAGAGCAACTTCGAGACACGCGCGATCCGGGGTTTGTTCTTCGCCGGGCAGATCAACGGCACCACCGGCTACGAAGAAGCTGCGGCTCAGGGGCTTTTCGCGGGCATCAACGCGGCGCTGCAGTGCAGGGGAGAGGCGCCTTGGCTGCCCCGGCGCGACGAGGCCTACTTGGGCGTGCTCGTCGACGACCTCATCACCAAGGGCGTGACCGAGCCGTACCGGATGTTCACCAGCCGGGCCGAATTCCGGCTCCAGCTTCGCGAAGACAACGCCGACATGCGACTGACCGAGGTCGGCCGCCAGCTCGGGCTGGTGGACGATGCCCGCTGGGACGCGTTCTCGCGAAAGCGCGATCTTGTTTCACGTGAAACAGAACGGCTGCGTTCGATCTGGGTGAATCCGCGCAATCTGGAAGCCGCCGAGTCAGAACGGGTGCTCGGCAAGGCGATCGATCACGAATACAACCTCGGCGACCTGCTGCGTCGGCCCAACGTGAGCTACGAATCGCTCATGTCGCTGGATGGCGGCAGGTACCGCTCGGACGAGGCACTCGGCGAGACGGAAATCGAACAGATCGAAATCGCGGCCAAGTATTCCGGCTACATCAACCGCCAGAACGACGAAGTGGAGCGGGCCGCGCATTTCGAGAACCTCAAGCTTCCGGAAGACTTGGACTACAGCCGGGTCAAGGCGCTGAGCATCGAAGTCCGGCAGAAACTCGCGAAGCACCGTCCCGAAACGCTGGGCATGGCGTCGCGCATCTCCGGTGTGACGCCCGCGGCGATTTCGCTGCTGATGATCCATCTCCGCAAAGGCGGGCACCGCGCGCTGCTGCGCGAGGCAGCGGCCGAAGCGCAGTCCGACGAATGAGCCAGAAGGAACAGCTGCGCCAGGGCGCCGAGGCGCTCGGCATCGCGCTGAGCGATCAACAGACGGAACGGCTCCTCGCCTACGGAGACCTCATCCTCAAATGGAACAAGGTCTACAACCTGACGGCACTCCGGGATCCGGCGGCCGTCCTCACCCATCATTTGCTCGACAGCCTGGCTGCCGTCGGCCCGCTTCAGCGCGAGCGGGAGGGGCGGCCAAGCTGCTCGACGTGGGCGCGGGCGCAGGATTGCCCGGTGTCGTGATCGCGATTCTTCGGGACGATATTCAGGTTACTTGCGTCGATGCCGTCGCGAAGAAAGCCGCCTTTATCCAGCAAGTGGCTTCGGAATTGGCCCTGCGGAATCTGCATGGCCTGCATGCGCGAGTCGAGACACTGACCGGCAGCTACGACGTCATCAGCTCGCGCGCCTTCGCGTCGTTGGCGGATTTCGTCCTCGGGTCCGTCCATCTTCTGGCACCGGAGGGCGTCTGGCTGGCGATGAAAGGGAAGGTGCCGAACGACGAAATCGCCCAGCTTCCGCCCCAGGCCGAAGTGTTTCACGTGGAACAACTGGTCGTCCCGGGTCTGGATGCCGAGCGCTGCATCGTCTGGATGCGAAAACCTGCCGGTTGAGCGGCTTGCTCCGCGTCGACCTCGCTTAGACTCGACGCATCCCCTTTTTGAGCAATTCGCATGTTCGGCATCGCTGACTACGGCGCGTTCGTCGCAGCCATCATCCTTTTTCTCGCGATTCCCGGACCGGGCAACCTGGCGCTCATCACTTCGACGAGCAAGGGCGGCATCCGCGGTGGATTGGCAGCGACTTTCGGCGTGATTTCGGGGGATCAGGTGCTCATGTGGGCCGCCGTCGCGGGCGTTGCCGCCTTGCTGAGTGCCTATCCGACCGCTTTCCACCTGGTTCAGTGGCTCGGCGCGGTCTATCTTGCGTGGCTCGGCTTCAAGATGGTCCGTACCAAGGCTGGCGCAGCGCCGATCCTCAACATCCGTCCCCGCCAGTATTTCCGGCAGGCGCTGACGATCACGCTGCTGAATCCGAAGGCGATCGTCTTCTACATGGCGTTTTTCCCGCTGTTCGTCGATCCGGCACGCCATCAGGGGCTCACGACCTTTGCGGTCATGGCAATGACCATCGCCTTCCTGACCTTCCTCTACGGCCTCACCGCTACGCTGTTGACGCACTTCCTGGCCGAGCGTGTCCGCGCGAACCCGCGTGTGACGGTCTGGCTGAACAAGATCGCCGGCATTTTCCTGATCGGCTTCGGCGTCCGGCTCGCGATCTCGAGGTAAGCCACGCGCCATGGCAAAGATCTTCTGTATCGCAAACCAGAAGGGCGGGGTCGGCAAGACGACGACCACCGTGAACCTGGCGGCCGGCTTGGCCAAGGTGGGGCAGCGGGTCCTGATGATCGATCTCGACCCGCAGGGAAACGCGACCATGGGCTCCGGCATCGACAAGCGGCAGCTCGAAACCACGGTGTACGACGTGCTGCTCGAGTCGGCTTCGGTGGCCGAGGTGCGGGTGACGTCCGAGAAATGCGGGTACGACGTGCTCGGCGCCAACCGCGAACTGGCCGGCGCGGAAGTCGAAATGGTCGCACTCGACCGGCGCGAAAAGCGCCTTCGCACCGCGCTTGCCGCGGTCGGCGCCGAATACGACTTCATCCTCATCGATTGCCCGCCCAGCCTGAGCCTGCTGACGCTCAACGGCCTGTGCGCGGCGCACGGCGTCATCGTGCCCATGCAGTGCGAGTACTTTGCGCTCGAAGGGCTGACGGACTTGGTCAACACCATCAAGCAGGTCCATGCCAACCTCAACAAGAACCTGCAGATCATCGGCCTGCTGCGCGTGATGTTCGATCCGCGCATCACGCTGCAGCAGCAGGTCAGCGAGCAGCTCAAGGCGCATTTCGGCGACAAGGTGTTCGACACCGTGATTCCGCGCAATGTGCGGCTCGCGGAAGCGCCGAGCTATGGCCTTCCCGGCGTGGTCTTCGATCCGCCAGCGAAGGGCAGCCAGGCGTTCATCGCCTTTGCAGAGGAACTCGTGCGGAAGATGCCGCCCGCCAGCGCCTTGGCCTCCGATACTTCCGCGCCCCCGGCGCCCACGCCAATGGATCCGCCGCCGGTGGTGGTCCATGCACCCGAAGAGACACCGGAATCCCCCTGAGGACCCCCACCACTCCATGCCCACCACGCTGATGACTTCTCCCCAGATCCTGTTGCTGCCCGGCTGGCAGAACAGCGACCCCGCCCACTGGCAGAGCCGCTGGGAAGCGATCTACGGCGACCGCCGTGTCGAGCAGCATGACTGGATGCGGCCCCTGCGCGGCGACTGGTCCGCGCGCTTGGAGGAGGAGGTCATCGCCGCGTCGGGGCCGGTGGCTATCGTGGCGCACAGTCTCGGCTGCGTCCTCGTCGCGGCCTGGGCGGCGCATTCCCGCAACGCCGGCAAGGTGCGGGCTGCGCTGCTGGTCGCGCCCGGCGACCTCGAGCGTGACGATCTGCGGCAGATGATTCCCGGCTGGGCCCCGATCGTGCGCCAGCCGCTGCCATTCCTGGCCCTGATGATCGCGGCCGACAACGACCCTTACTGTGCTGCCGAGCGCTCCCGCGAGTTGGCGCGCGACTGGGGCGCGAACTACATCGATGCCGGCGCATGCGGCCACATCAACAGCGAATCCGGCCTCGGCGATTGGCCCGAGGGCCGCGCGCTCCTGACCGATCTCCTGAAGGAACACTGATCTCCATGGCGACCAAAAAACCCAAGGGCCTCGGCCGCGGACTCGAAGCCCTGCTGGGCCCCACCTTCAACGGACCCGACAACGCCGGGCCGGATGATTCGGCGCCGCCGAGCCCGACGTCGCTGAATCTCGACCAGATGGTGCCCGGCGTCTACCAGCCGCGGACGCGGATGGACGAGGGCGCGCTCTATGAACTCGCCGAGAGCATCAAGGCGCAGGGGATCATGCAGCCGATCCTCGTCCGCCGCCTGGACACCGATGCCGCACGCGCGAAGAACGCCGAATTCGAGATCATCGCAGGCGAGCGTCGCTTCCGCGCCGCCCGGCTTGCCGGTCTGGAAAGCGTCCCGGTGCTGGTCCGCGACGTGCCCAATGAAGCCGCCGCCGCGATGTCACTCATCGAAAACATCCAGCGCGAAGACCTCAATCCCCTCGAAGAAGCCCAGGGTTTGCAACGACTGGTCGTTGAGTTTGGGCTCACTCACGAATCCGCTGCCCAGGCGGTCGGACGTTCCCGAAGCGCCGCCAGCAACCTGCTGCGCCTGCTGAATCTGGCCGAGCCGGCGCAAGCGATGCTCATGGCCGGCGACATCGACATGGGGCATGCGCGCGCGTTGCTGTCGCTCGACAAAGGCACCCAGATCACGGCCGCAAACCAGATTGCCGCGAAGAAGATGTCGGTTCGCGAAACCGAGGCGCTGGTGAAAAAGCTGGCAGCGGAGTTCAGCCTGACGCCGACATCGCGCCGTGGGACTCCCGAGAAATCACGCGACCTGCTGCGCGTGGAAGAAGAACTCGCCGACCTGCTCGCCGCCGAGGTCGAGGTGCGCATCAAGAAGCGCAGCAAGCGTGGCGGGCGCGTGGAAGAGAGCGGTGAACTCGCGATCCACTTCGGATCGCTCGACGCCCTCAATGGCCTGATCGACCGCATCCGCCAAACCGCCTAGCGCCACGACGGCCAAAGCCAGGAATCCCGCGGAACCGGCTTCGCCGGGCCGCCGGGATTGCCCCCTGAAAGGGGTGCCCGAGCCACACGAAGTGGGCGAGGCTGGGGGTCAGCCCTAAAGGCTGAAGATTTTTCCGGGGTTCATGATGTTCTTCGGATCGAGCGCGCGCTTGATTGTCCGCATCACGTCCACCGCACCGGCGCCGGCTTCGTCGACCAGGAAGCCCATCTTGTGCAGGCCCACGCCATGCTCGCCGGTGCAGGTGCCTTCGAGCGACAGCGCACGCGCCACGAGCGCATGGTTCAGCTTCTCGGCCGTCTCGCGCTCCTTCGGATCGTTGGGGTCCAGCAGATAGCCGAAGTGGAAGTTGCCGTCGCCCACGTGGCCGACGAGGAAGTAGGGGATGCCGCTCGCATCGGCTTCCGCCACCGATTCGAGCAGGCAGTCGGCCAGCCGCGAGATCGGCACGCAGGTGTCGGTGGAGATCGCGCGGCAGCCCGGGCGCGATTGCACCGCGGCGAAATAGCTGTTGTGGCGCGCAGTCCAGAGGCGAGTGCGCTCCTCGGGCGTGCTGGCCCACTCGAAGGCATTGCCGCCGTGGCCGCTGGCGATCTCCTGCACCGTCTCGGCCTGCTCCTTCACGCCGGTGGGGGAGCCGTGGAATTCCATCAGCAGCATCGGCTCTTCGCGCAGGCTGAGCTTCGAATACGCATTGACCATGCGCACCGTGTTCACGTCGATCAGTTCGACGCGCGCGATCGGCACGCCGAGCTGGATGGTCTCGATCGTGGTGCGCACGGCCGCCTCGATGCTCGGGAACGAGCAGATCGCCGCCGAAACCGCCTCGGGCAGCGGATAGATCCGCAGCGTGATCTCGGTGATCACACCCAGCGTGCCTTCGCTGCCGACGAACAGGCGCGTGAGGTCGTAGCCGGCGGAAGACTTCTTGGCGCGCGTACCGGTGCGGATGATTTCGCCGCTCGCAGTCACCACTTCGAGCGACAGCACGTTCTCGCGCATCGTGCCGTAGCGCACCGCGTTCGTGCCGCTTGCGCGCGTGGCGGACATGCCGCCGATCGAGGCATCGGCGCCCGGGTCGATCGGGAAGAACAGGCCCGTGCTCTTGATTTCCTCGTTGAGCTGCTTGCGCGTGACGCCGGGCTGCACCGTCACCGTCAGATCGTCGGCGTTGACGGAGAGCACGCGGTTCATGCGGCTCACATCGATGCTGATGCCGCCCTGCACCGCCAGCAGGTGGCCTTCGAGCGAGGAGCCCACGCCGAAGGGAATCACGGGCACGTTGTAGGTGCTCGCCAGCTTCACCGCGTCGGCCACGTCCTGCGTGGTCTCGGCAAACACGACGGCAGCAGGCGGCGGCGCTTCGAAGGAGGATTCGTCACGGCCGTGCTGGGTGCGCACCGCCATGGCCGTCGAACATTGATCGCCGAAGCGGGCCTTCAGGGCGTCGATCAGTGCATCGGGCACCTCGCGCAGCGCGATCTCGGGCGTCAGGTGGGACAGTGCGGTGGGGGCGTTCATCGGCGGACTCCTGAAGGCGTCTAACATTCTACGAACCGCACTCCTGAAAGAAGACAGGGACATTCCATGGGCAACCGCCTTACCCAGATCGCGACACGCACCGGCGACGACGGCACCACCGGCCTCGGCGACAACACCCGCGTGCCCAAGGACCACCTGCGCGTGCAGGCCATGGGCGACGTGGACGAGCTCAACTCCAACGTCGGCGTGCTGCTGTGCGAGCCGATGCCGGGCGCAGTGCGCGAGCTGCTCGTCGACGTGCAGCACCAGTTGTTCAACCTCGGCGGCGAGCTGTCGATGCCGGGGTACACATTGCTCAAGCCCGAGGCACTGCTGCAGCTCGACAACGCGCTCGCGGACCACAACGCGGCGTTGCCGCGTCTGGCGGAATTCATCCTGCCGGCCGGCACGCGCGGCGCGTCGCTTGCGCATGTGTGCCGCACCGTCGCCCGCCGCGCCGAGCGCGCCGTCGTGGCGCTTGGCAGGGTGGAAGAGATCAACGACACGCTGCGCCGCTACCTGAACCGCTTGAGCGACCTGCTCTTCGTGCTGGCCCGTGTGCTCAACCGTGTCGACGGCGGCGACGATGTCTACTGGAAGAGCGAACGCATGGCGCGTGCGGCCGAATCCGAATCGAAGGAAACCCACTCATGACTTCACGCAACAAGAACCGCCTTTCTGTCCTTGCACGCGCCGCCGCGTGCTTCACGCTCGCAGCCGCAGGCCTGTTCCCGGCCCCGGCCGCATTCGCGAACACCAGCGACAGCAAGGTCCTGGGCGGCATCGAACGCGGTGCGAATGCCGCGGGCCACGGCATCGAGCGCGGCGCCGACGCCACGCGCCGGGGCGTCAACAACACCGCCGAAAAGGCAAGCGCACCCGTGCGGCGCTGGGGCGAAAGCCTGGGGCGCAAGCTGCCGCACGGCTCGCACCATGCGTCGCCGCCGGCGGTCGGCCCGCAGGGCAACGCGCCCTGAACTCGTTCAGGAGGCGGGGGTTGCGACCTGCGCGCAGACGTTGCGGCCCGTGATCGTGAGCCGCAACCCGCCGCCGTGCCATTCGAGCCAGTTGAGCCTCACGTAGGCTTCGATGTCGCTGTCGTCGATCCGGCCGGCCTGATGCTGCCGCAGATGGCCCACCGTGGCGGGCAGGGCTTGCCGCAGCCGTTCACGCTCCGTGGTTTCGGCGTTCGCCTTCGAGGATGCGCGAGTCTGAGAAATCGATGCCATGGTTTGATTCTTGATCGTCGGATCGCTGGAACAGAACCTAAGCAATGTACGCGCCTTGTGTGACGTGTCACGGGCGTATTTCTCGTTTTCGCAGAGGACAAACACCGAGCCCGACGCCCGGCAACGCCTGCTATTTGCGGCTGCGCAGCAGTTTGCTCACCTCGTCCACGTTTTCGCCGATGCGCTTGCGCACCACTTCGAACGCCTCCGATTGCGACTTGGCGGCCATCTCGGAGAGCTCGCGGATGTCGTCGAGCGCCTGCTTGAAGGCGGCCTTGCCCATCGCGTCGAGCTTGGCGAGGTTCTCGCGCGGTTCACCGGTCGACATGCCCTTGACGGTGTTCTGCCACTCCTGGATCGATGTCTTGAGCATCTCCGTTTGCCGCTGCACCACGGCCTGCAGGCCCTGGTAGGACTTCTCGTTGGCTTGCACGAGCGCCTGCAGGTCCTTGCGTCCGCCTTCGACGATCGCGCCGGCCGCACCGGCAAGGGGCAGGTTCTGGAGCCGCTCGGCCATGCCCTTCAGCGGCTTGACGAAGACGTCCTGGATGTCGTCGGCGGCGCTGCCGCGCGTGGAGCCCGCCTTTTTCGCGGCGGTGGTGCTCGTTCTGCTGGTTGCCATGGTGCGATGTCTCCGGTTGATGTTGGGGCTGCCACGATACGCCCACAGGGCCTTCCGATGGAAGCCCCGAATGCGCATTCGGGGCTCCGGTGAACCACTGACCTGGATCAAGCTCATCGCCATCGCGGCGCGCGCCCTGGCGCTTGTCTTGCCATGGATCAAGCTTTCTCGTGCCGCGCGCCTCGACACTGCCCTCGGCTGCCGACGCACCTTTTTCGACGTCGGCCAACTCTGGAGCAGCTGATACATGCATAGAAATTGTCCGCGCGCATTGATTGCCGTCGCCGTCCTCGGCACATGGGGCGCATTGCCCGCACAGGCGCAGGAAGCGCAAGGCAACTGGCTGGTGCGTGCACGCGCCGTGCGCATCGATACCGCCAACAAGTCCGACCCGATCCCGGCGCTGGCCATTCCATCGGATGCGATCACGGTCAGCAACAAGACCATTCCCGAAGTCGACATCTCCTACTTCTTCACGCCCAACATCGCGGCGGAGCTGGTGCTGACCGTGCCGCAGAAGCACACCGTCACGGTGCAGCAGAGCGCGCTGGGCGGGCCGGTCGACATCGGCACCTTCAAGCAACTGCCGCCGACGCTGATGCTGCAGTACCACTTCATGCCCGACGCGAAGATCCGTCCCTATGCGGGCGCGGGCGTGAACTACACGCGCATCAGCTCGGTGAATCTCTTCGTGCCGACCGTCGGCCGTCTGGACCTCGACCAGAACAGCTGGGGCCTCGCGGTGGGCGGCGGCGTGGACATCGAGCTCGCGAAGAACTGGTTCCTCAACTTCGACGTCAAGAAGGTGCAGATCCGCACCGACGTGACCCAGTTCGGCCAGAAGCTCTCGACAGTCAAGGTCGACCCCTGGCTTTTCGGCGCGGGCATCGGCTACCGCTTCTGATGACGCGCACATCCGGTGCGGCGCCCTGTGATGCGGCGTCGATGGCAGACAGGCTGAAAGCGCTCGCCGCGAAGTCGGGCCTGCGCAGCTGGACGCTCGCGGGTCGCGAACTGCTGCCCGTCGTGCAAGGCGGCATGGGCGTCGGCATCTCGGCGGGCGGTCTCGCCGGCACGGTCGCGGGGCTCGGCGGCATCGGCACGGTGTCGTCGGTCGATCTGCGGCGGCTGCATCCGGACCTGATGGCGAAGACGGCCCACCTCGAGGCCGAGCCCGATGCGGGCCCGCGTATCGATGCAGCCAACCTGGAAGCGCTCGGCCGCGAGATCGGCCTTGCGCGCAGCCTGTCGGGCGGGCGCGGCCTGCTGGCCGTGAACGTGATGAAGGCGCTCTCCGCCTATGCGGCGCAGGTGCGCCACGCACTGGCCTGCGGCATCGACGCGCTGGTGGTCGGGGCGGGCCTGCCGCTGGACCTGCCCGATCTTGCGAAGGACCATCCGAAGGTCGCGCTGATCCCGATCCTCTCCGACGCACGCGGCGTGCAGCTGATCGTGCGCAAATGGGAGAAGAAGGGACGCCTGCCCGACGCGATCGTGATCGAGCATCCGCGCCTCGCGGGCGGTCATCTCGGGGCGGCGAAGGTGGGCGACCTCCACGATCCGCGATTCGACTTCGAGGTCGTGCTTCCGCAGACGCAGGCCTTCTTCAAGTCGGCCGGCATCGAAGGAAAGATCCCGCTGATCGCCGCTGGCGGCGTCGGCACCCAGGAGGACATCCGCCGCCTGCAGTCGCTGGGCGCGACGGCCGTGCAACTCGGCACCGCCTTCGCGGTCACCACCGAGTGCGATGCCGATCCGAAGTTCAAGCAGGTGCTGGCCGATGCCCGGCCCGAGGACCTCGTCGAATTCACCAGCGTGGCAGGCCTGCCCGCGCGCGCGGTGCGCACCAAGTGGCTCGCGAAGTACATGCGGCTGGAGCCGAGGCTGAATGCCAAGGTCCACAAGGAGACTGAATGCACCATGCGCTTCGACTGCCTGGCCCACTGTGGGCTGCGCGACGGAACGCCGGGCTGGGGCAAGTTCTGCATCGACAAGATGCTCGGCCATGCGTTGTCGGGGCAGACCGAGCAGGGCCTGTTCTTCCGCGGTGCGGGCAAGCTGCCCTTCGGCAGCGAGATCCGCTCGGTGCAGGAACTGCTGCAGTGGCTGCTCGGCGGACTGCGTCCCGCGCCGCTGACGGGCGTGGCCTAGAGCCATGAAGCGCGACGACGAGGTCCCGGGCCGACTGCCGGTGCAGCCGATCAGCCGGGACGTGCTGGTTCAGAAGTACCTCAAGCCCGGCGAACAGAGCGCCGACGACCTGTTCCAGCGGGTCGCGGCGGCCTTGGCCTCGGTGGAAACCGAAGAGCTGCGCGAGAGCTGGCGGCAGCGCTTCCTCGCGAACCTGCACGCGGGCGCGATCGGCGCGGGCCGCATCATGAGCGCCGCCGGCACCGGCCTCGAAGCCACGCTCATCAACTGCTTCGTGCAGCCGGTGGGCGACTGCATCCAGGGGCAGGATGCGGACGGCTACCCCGGCATCTACGAAGCCCTGCGCGAAGCCGCCGAAACCATGCGGCGCGGCGGCGGCGTGGGCTACGACTTCTCGCGCATCCGGCCGCGCGGTGCGGCGGTGCGTGCCACGGCTTCGCTCGCCTCGGGGCCGTGCAGCTACATCGACGTGTTCGACCGCTCGTGTTCCACGGTGGAGAGCGCGGGCGCGCGGCGCGGCGCGCAGATGGGCGTGCTGCGCATCGACCATCCCGACGTGCTGGAGTTCATCACCGCCAAGCGCACGCCGGGGCGCTGGAGCAACTTCAACGTCTCTGTTGCGGTCAGCGACGCCTTCATGCGGGCGCTCGAGGCCGGCGAGGGCTGGGCGCTGGTGCATCGCGCGCCACCGGGCCCGGCCCTGATCGCGCAGGGCGCGGTGAAGGAGGGCGACCGGTGGGTCTACCGCCGCCTGCCCGCGCGCGAACTGTGGGACACGGTGATGCGCTCGGCCTACGAGTTCGCCGAGCCGGGCATCCTGTTCACCGACACGATCAACGACGACAACAACCTGCGCGCGCTGGAGCGCATCGACGCCACCAATCCCTGCGGGGAGCAGCCCTTGCCGCCCTACGGCTGCGGCGACCTCGGGCCGGTGATCCTGCCGCGCTTCGTGCGCCATCCGTTTTCGATCGGCGGCCAGGCCGCATTCGATTTCGACGCCTTCGGCGCGGCCGTCGCGGTGCAGGTGCGCGCACTCGACAACGTGCTCGACCTGAGCTTCTGGCCGCTGCCGCAGCAGCGTGCGGAGGCCATGGCCAAGCGGCGCATCGGCGTCGGCTTCACCGGCCTGGGCGACACGCTCGCGATGCTGTGCCTGCGCTACGACAAGCCCGAGGGCCGCGAGATGGCCGTGCGCATCGCACGCACGCTGCGCGACGCGGCCTATGCGGCCTCGGTCGCGCTCGCGTGCGAGAAGGGCGCCTTCCCGGCCTTCGATGCGCAGAGCCATCTCGCGCCCGGCACCTTCGCGAGCCGGCTCGATCCTGCGTTGCAGGCACAGATCCGCAAACACGGCCTTCGCAACAGCCATCTGGTCTCGATCGCGCCCACCGGCACGGTGAGCCTCGCTTTCGCGGACAACGCATCGAACGGGATCGAGCCGGCCTTCTCGTGGACCTACCGCCGCAAGAAGCGCGAGGCCGATGGCAGCGTCAGCGAATACCAGGTCGAGGACCATGCATGGCGGCTCTACCGCTTCCTCGGCGGTGACACCGATCGATTGCCGGCGTATTTCGTCTCGGCGCTCTCGATGCCCGCTTCAGCGCACCTCGCGATGATGGAGGCGGTGCAGCCTTACGTCGACACCGCGATCTCCAAGACGGTGAACGTGCCGGCCGAGTTTCCCTACGACGAGTTCAAGGGGCTCTACCAGCAGGCATGGAACGCGGGCCTCAAGGGGCTCGCGACCTACCGGCCCAATACCATCGTCGGTTCGGTGCTCGACGCCGCGCCCGCGCAGTCGGCCGATCCGATGCGCGCGCAGATCGAGCGCCGACCCAAGGGCGCATTGAACGCGCTCGCCGACAAGATCGAGTACTGGACCTCGCAGGGCCGCCAGACGCTGTACCTCGTGGTGTCCTTTCTGCCGCTCGCCGACGGGCGTGAACGCGCGGTCGAGTTCTTCATGCCGGTGGGCCAGAACGGCGAGTCGCAGCAGTGGGTCACCGCCAGCATGCGCCTCTTGTCGCTGGCCGCGCGCGGCGGCTTTCTCGATCGCGCGCTGGCCGACATGCGCAAGGTGGCGTGGGATCGCGGGCCGGTGCGCCTCGGCCACTATCGCAAGGCCGACGGAACGCGGGTGCCGCAATGGCACGACTCCGAAGTCGCGGCCATCGCCTTCGCGATCCAGAATCTGATTGCGCGGCGCGGCAACCTGGAGGAGGGGGCGTCGCAGGATGCCGCATCTTCTTCCGAAGCGCCCGTGCCGATGGCCGGTGCGAAGTGCCCCGAATGCGGCGCACACGCCATGATCCGCAAGGACGGCTGCGACTTCTGCACCCAGTGCGGCCACGTGGGAAGCTGCGGATGAGGTTGCCGGCGGTGCTGCGCGGTCTTGGCAGCGGCCTCGTGCTGGGGCTCAACACGCTGCTGGGCTTCTCGCTGATGGTCGTGCCGGCACTGTGCAAGCGCGTGCTGCCGGCCGGTTCGCTGCGCACGGCCTGCGATCGGCTGCTGAATGCCATCGCCGGCAACTGGGTGGCCGTCAACAACGCCTGGATCGCGGCCGCGTGCCGCGAGCCGTGGCGACTCCGCGGCCCCGGCCTCGAGGGGTTGAAACGAAACGGCTGGTACTTGGTGTCCGTCAACCACCAGAGCTGGGTCGACATCCTGGTGCTCCAGCGGGTGTTTCACGGGCGCATTCCGTTCCTCAAGTTCTTCCTCAAGCAGCAACTCATCTGGGTGCCCTTCATTGGCCTGGCCTGGTGGGCGCTCGACTTTCCCTTCGTGAAGCGCGGCGGCGATGCGCGCACGCAGCGCGGCGATCTGGCCGCCACGCGCGCGGCCTGCGAGAAGTTCAAGCGCATTCCCACCTCGGTCATCAACTTCGTCGAAGGCACGCGCTTCACCACCGCGCGTCACGCCGGCCAGCACAGCCGCTATCGCCATCTGCTGGAGCCCAGGATCGGCGGCGTCGGTGTGGCGCTGCAGACGATGGGCGAGCGCTTCGACGCGATGCTGGACGTCACCATCGTCTATCCGGACGGCACGCCCAGCTTCTGGGATCTGCTGAGCGGCCGCTTGCGGGCGGTGACGGTGGACGTGCGGCAGCGGGAGATTCCTGCCGCGCTGGTCCGGCTCGACGCGTCCGCCGACAGGGCCTACCGCCAGCGTCTGCGCGAATGGATCGAGCTGCAGTGGGCCGAGAAGGATTCGCTCATCCCCATGTTGTTGAAGGAGTCACCCCATGTCGCAGGACGCTGAAGTGGTCATCGTCGGCGCGGGTCCCGCAGGACTCGCCATGGCCATCGCGCTGCACGACGCCGGCTTCGGCGTCACCGTGCTCGACATCCAGGCGCGCGATGCGCTGGCTGCGCCGCCC
Source organism: Variovorax ureilyticus (assembly GCF_050632185.1). Classification (GTDB taxonomy): domain Bacteria; phylum Pseudomonadota; class Gammaproteobacteria; order Burkholderiales; family Burkholderiaceae_C; genus Variovorax; species Variovorax ureilyticus_A. Next base: position 4,397,409 of record NZ_CP192579.1, on the reverse strand, counting down.
GAGGACGGCCGCGAGATCGCGCTGACCCATTCGAGCGCCGCCACCCTGCGCGCGCTGGGCCTCTGGCATCGGTTGCGGGCCGAAGAGATCGGCGAGATCCGCGAGGCCCGCGTGATCGACGGCGACCGGCACGACGCAGCCCTGCGCTTCAAGTCCGGCATGGAACTGGGCTGGATCGTGCCCAACCACGCCTTGCGCCGCGTGAGCTTTGAAGCACTGGCCGAACGGCCGGCCGTTCGCCTGCGGGACTGCACACGGCTGCTCGATGCCCTGGCCTCGCCCGCGCAGGTGGATCTGCAGATCGAGAACGTGGCCGACGGCACGCGCGAGGCCCTCCGCGCGCGCCTTTTCATTGCCGCCGACAGCCGCTTCTCGGCGGCACGCCGGCATCTCGGCATCGCCGCCGACATGCATGACTTCGGCCGCACCATGATCGTCTGCCGCATGCGCCATGCGCTGCCACATCACCACGTGGCCCATGAGTGCTTCGGCTACGAGCGCACGCTGGCGGTGCTGCCGCTCGCGGGCGACCTGTGCTCGGCGGTGATGACCGCCGACACCGCCTCGGCGGCGCGGCTCATGGCCCTGCCGGCGGCCGAGTACGCCGCGCTCGTGGGGACGCAGTTCGGCGGCCGGCTCGGCGCCATGGATCTCGTGGGCGAGCGCTTCGCCTACCCGCTCGTCACGGTCCTGTCGCGCCGCTTCGCGGCCGAACGCAGCGCGCTGATCGGCGACGCGGCGGTGGGCATGCACCCGGTCACTGCGCATGGCTACAACCTCGGACTGCAGAGCGTGGCCGCGCTGACCCGGGTCCTGCGCGACGCACGCGACCAGGGCCGGGACATCGGCGACGCCGGCGTGCTGGCCGGCTACGAGCGCGCCCATCGCCGCGATGCGGCGGTGATGTACCACGGCACCAATGCGGTTGCCAAGCTCTATGCGGGCAATGGCGCGATGCAGCGGGTGGCGCGTCGGTGGCTTCTCTGCGGCGCGCAGAATCTGCCGCTCCTGAAGACCGCGATCATGGCGCGGCTGACGGGGCGCGGCGGGCTGCAGCCGCCGCCCGTGTCATTGCGGCTGGGCGACCTGACGCAGCACCGCTGACCCGGCGAGCGCAAGCGGGCTCACGCCATGCGGCTCACGGCATAGACCGCCGCCTGCACGCGCGAGGCGAGGTTCAGCTTGCGCAGGATGTGCTGCACGTGAATCTTGACCGTGGTCTCGGCGATGCCGAGGGCGCGCGCGATGACCTTGTTGCTGGCGCCGCGCGTGATGTGGGTGAGGATTTCCTGCTCGCGCGGCGAGAGGCTTTCGATGGGCTCCGCAGGCGCATTGGCCTGGGGTTGCTGCGGTGCAGGCGGGCTGCCCTGGATGGCGCGGAAGGCGGTGACGAGCTTGCCGGTCATCTCGGGGCTGATGGCGGATTCGCCGTCCATCGCGCGCACGATGGCGCTGGCCATCACGTCGCTGTCCACGGTCTTCAGCAGGTAGCCTTGCGCGCCGCCGCGCAGGGCGGCGGCGAGGTCGTTCTCGTCCTCGCTCACCGTGAGCATGAGGATGCGAGCGCCGGGCGCAGCCTGCCTGAGACCCGCGAGCGCATCCACGCCCTTGACGCCGGGCAGGTGGTTGTCGAGCAGGATGATGTCGGGCTGGGTCTCGGCGGCGCGGCGTAGGGCTTCGCCGACGTCGCCCGCTTCGGCGACCACGCGAAAGCGCGGGTCCGCTTCGAGCAGCGCGATCACGCCGCGACGGAACAGGGTGTGGTCATCGACCACGAGAAGGCGGATGGGCGTCGCGGTGCTGTCGTGATCCATGGGGTTGTGGTGGTCGGGGGCCGCTTCAGGCGCGGGCCGGAGCGACGGCGCTGCGGCGCGGGCCCGACCTGCCGTTCGCCGGATCGAAGCGCTTGCCGCGCAGATGCAGCGCGAGCGCGGCGTCCATGGTCTGGACGTGCTTGTGGTACCAGTCCCGCAGCTGCCGGGCCATCTGTCGCACGTGGAGCAGACGGCCTTCCCCGGCCTGCGTGATGCTGTCGCGCATCACTTCGAGCACCACGCGGTGCTGGATCTGGTGGTCCTTGCGAGCGGCGTAGCAGGTGTCGTTCATCCAGCGGTCTTCACTGGCGAAGCCTTGGGCGGTGCACTCGACCAGATCGCGCCATGCGGCCGGCAGATGCGCGTCGTCGGCCTCGTCGACGATCGCGAGCAGGCGCATGAGATGCTCGTGCGCCTCGTCCATGAACGGCAGGTCGAGAGAGAGCGAGTCGAAGCGAAACGGATTCGTCATCGGGGCCTCCTTGATGGAAAGCCCCCAGCCTATCGACGACGGGCCGGTCTTTCGTTGACCGCGCGCAATGATCGCGCGACCCCGGCGCGCTGCCGGCGCGTCAGCGCGCCGCGATGGCGGTGCCGTCGGGCAGTTCGATCTTGACCTCGAGCACTTCGAGGTCGTCCTGCTTTTCGAGGTTGACCTTGATGTCCTCGGCCTTGATCGACACGTACTTGGAGATCACCGCGATCAGCTCGCGCTGAAGCTCCGGCAGATAGTCGGGCCGCTTGCCGCCCAGGCTGCTGCGCTCGTGCGCGAGGATGATCTGCAGCCGTTCCTTGGCGACACTGGCCGTCTTCTTCTTTTCGCCCAGCAGAAAGGAGAGAAGGGACATGCGTTACCTCGCCCCGAAGATTCGTTTGAAGAAGCCGGGCTTCTCGGCATCGACGAAGCGCATCGGCCGGTCCTCGCCGAGGAAGCGCGCCACCACGTCGCTGTAGGCCTGGGCCACGTCGGTGTCCTTGTCGTGGATCGCGGGCACGCCCTGGTTGGAAGCCTGCAGCACGCTCTCGGACTCGGGGATCACGCCGATGAGCTTGATGCGCAGGATGTCCTGGATGTCTTCCAGCGACAGCATCTGTCCGCCCGCCACGCGGTTGGGGTTGTAGCGGGTGATCAGCAGGTGCTCCTTGATCGGCTCGCCGCCTTCCTTGGCGCGCTTGGTCTTGGAGCTGAGCATGCCCAGGATGCGGTCGGAGTCGCGCACCGAGGACACCTCGGGGTTGGTCACGATGAGCGCCTCGTCGGCGAAGTGCATGGCCATCAGTGCGCCGACCTCGATGCCGGCGGGCGAGTCGCACACGATGTACTCGAAGCCCTGGTCGGCCAGCTCCTTGAGGATCTTCTCGACGCCGTCCTGCGTCAGCGCGTCCTTGTCGCGCGTCTGCGAGGCGGCCAGCACGTAGAGGTTCTCGCAGTGCTTGTCCTTGATGAGCGCCTGGCTCAGGTTGGCCTCGCCCTGGATCACGTTGATCAGGTCGAACACCACGCGGCGCTCGCAGCCCATGATGAGGTCGAGGTTGCGCAGGCCGACGTCGAAATCGATCACCGCCGTCTTCTTGCCAGCCAGCGCGAGGCCGGACGCGAAGCTCGCGCTCGTGGTCGTCTTGCCGACGCCGCCCTTGCCCGAGGTCACCACCACAATTTTGGCCATTGCCACATTCCTCTTTCGTTCGTTTCAGTTGTTCGGTTCGTCACCGCAGTCTCATTCGATCGGCTGGATCACGATCTTCTTGCCGTCCTCCAGCGAGATCTGCGCCGCCTTGCCCGCGACCTCGGCGGGCAGCGCGACCTCGGACGTTCGGTAGATGCCCGCGATGGCGACGAGCTGCGCCTCCAGGCAGGTCGTGAAGATGCGCGCCTCGGTGTTGCCGCGCGCACCGGCGATCGCCTTGCCGCGCAGCGGTGCGTACACATGGACGTTGCCGTCCGCGATCACCTCGGCGCCGAAGCTCACGATGGCGGTCACGATGACGTCGCCGCCGCGCGCATACACCTGCTGGCCCGAGCGCAGCGGCTTGTCGATGACCAGCGTGCCGTTGGCCGGCACCGGCACTTCGCGCACGATCTGCGGCGCCTCGCTCGGCGGTTCGGCGGGCGGTTCGGCGGGCGGGGCTGCCGGCTTGGGCGCGGGTGCGGCGGGCATCGAGGTGACCGACAGGCCGGCGGCACGCGCCGCAACGTTCTGCGCGTCGGTGCCGCCGCGCACCGCCACGGGCTGCGTCTGGTGGCGCGCGAGCATGCCGCGCAGCCGGGGAAGTCGATGTCGGCCTCCGCGTCGTCGTCCTGCAGCTGCGAGAGATCGATGACCACCGGCTCCTGTTCGAAGAAGTCGGGGGAATCGGCGAGTTGGGCGTCGAGCGCGTCAGCGAGCAGGTCGAGATCGGCGGTGCGGAGAATGACCGCGATCAGCGGCATCGTTGCGCTCTTGAACTCGAATAGCGTCTTGGTGCGCGCGGCGGATGCGTCGGCCATGGAAAACGTAGGTGCGAAAAGCGTTGGAGTCTAACGGGAGTGGCTTCCGTGCCATGAAACCGGCGCGTCGCTATCACCTGACACAACACCTCTTGCACCAGGTTTCATTTCAATCCTCGGAGCGGTTGAGCAGCGCGTAGAGCAGGATCGCGCCGAAGGTGGCCGTCCCGATGCCGCCGAGCGCGAACTGTCCGAACTTGAGCGTGAAATCGCCGGTGCCGAGGATCAGCGTGATCGCCGCGGTGATGAGGTTCTTGTTCTTGGAGAAGTCGACCCGGTTGTCGACCCAGATCTTGGCGCCCGACACCGCGATCAGGCCGAACACCACGATGCTCACGCCGCCCATCACCGCCAGCGGGATCGCCTGCACCAGCGCGCCGAACTTCGGGCTGAAGCCCAGCACCAGCGCGATCAGCGCGGCGACGACGAAGATCGCGGTCGAATAGATCTTGGTGGCCGCCATGACGCCGATGTTCTCTGCGTAGGTGGTCACGCCGGTACCGCCCAGGGCGCCGCTCACCATCGTCGCCACGCCGTCGCCGATGAAGGCGCGGCCGAGGTACGGGTTGAGGTCGCGCCCGGTCATCGCGCCCACGGCCTTGATGTGGCCGAGGTTTTCCGCCACCAGGATGACCGCCACCGGCGCGATCAGCAGCATCGCGTTCACGTCGAACACCGGCGACGAGAAGGTCGGCAGGCCGAACCACGCCGCTTGTGCGAGTGGTGCGAGATCGATCGGCTTGCCCATGCCGAGGCCGTTGGTCAGGAGCGCGTAGATGATGCTCGCCACGATCAGGCCCATGAGGATCAGCAGCCGCTGCATCATCCCGCGCGCGTAGACCGCGATCAGGCCCACGCTCAGGAAGGTCACGAGCTGCATCCAGGTGTCGAAGCCGGTCGGCGCCATGTTCTTGATCGGCACGCTCGCGAGGTTGAGCCCGATCACCGCCACCACCGCGCCGGTGACCACCGGCGGCATCAGTCGCTCGATCCAGTGCACCGCCACGTCGTTCTCGACCTCCTCGACCTCCATGCCTTCGAGGCCCTTGACTGGCGCGCGCCGGGTCCGCCGCTCGTTGGTGAGCGCCACCACGACGCCGATCAGCACATAGACCAGCCCGCACACGATGATCCCGCCGAGCGCGACGCCGAGGTGGGTGTTCGGCCCCGAGCCCGAGTAGCCGGTGGCCGCGATCACCACGCCGATGAAGGCGAAGCTCGACCCCAGGTAGCTCGGCACCCGCCCGCCGGTGATGAGGAAGAACAGCAGCGTGCCGATGCCGCTCATGAGGATCGCCACATTGGGGTTGAACCCCATGAGGATCGGCGCCAGCACCGTGGCGCCGAACATCGCGATCACGTGCTGCACGCCCATCGCGGCGGTCTGCGGCCAGGGCAGGCGCTGATCGGGTGTGACGACGGCGCCGGCGGTGGTCGACACCTTCTGCCAGCGGGGAAAGTAGGACTCGCTCATGGTGATCTCCTCATCGGTTCGTTTGTTGTTGTTCCCAGGAAGCGGGTGGTGGGTGCGCGGACCCGCCGGGGCGCTCAGTCCCCGCGCGGCGCCAGCACGGCCATCGTGATGCGCGAGACGCAGGTCAGCTCGCCCGCGTCGTTGGTGAGATCGATCTGCCAGACCTGCGTGGTGCGGCCCCGGTGCACGGGCCGTGCAACGCCGGTGACCCAGCCTGAATTCGCGGACTTGAGGTGGTTTGCGTTGATGTCCAGCCCCACCGCGCGGTGACCCTCGGGCGCCGAATAGTGTGCGCCGCAGGAGCCCAGCGTTTCGGCCAGCACCACCGAGACGCCGCCGTGCAGGATGCCGTAGGGCTGCACCGTGCGCTTGTCCACCGGCACGCGCGCCCGGATGAAGTCGTCCCCGATCTCCAGAAACTCGATCCCGAGGTTGGCGACCGCCGTGTCGATGTGGCTCCGGGTCAATTCCTCGACCGAGATTTCTTTTTTCCAGATGCGCATGGGGAACTTTCTCCAGATTTCGGGCTGCGCAGACTATAGCGACCGGCGCCGAAAACTTTACGCGCGCTAGACAATGCCGAAGCGGCCGGCATGCCAAGCTTCGCGTCCCCCGTCCTTTCCGGCCCAGTCCCCCGAGGTGTCACGCCATGCACGTCAGCTATTCGGTCTTCACGGAAACGCGCTTCTGGGTGATGGTGGCGGTGTCGGTCGTGCTGCCGTTCTCCATCTATGGCGTGCTGATCGCCAAGCGCGCGATCTCGCGCTTCACGGTGCTGGTGCTCGGGTTCACGCTGGTCGCCATCGCGGGGATCGATGTCTTTTTCCTTCAGCGGCTGGCCACCCTTGCGAACGCGACCCCCTCACTCGCGGACAACGTGTTCTTCGTCTCGGAAGTGCGGGTGGCGCTCTACCTGTTGCCCGCGCTGTTCGCGGGCCTTGGCATCAACGTGATCTCGCATGTCCTGACCACCCATCTGACCGCCGCGGAAAAGCGCTTCAACGAAGAGCACGCGGGGCCGGCGACCGACCCGGAGCGCTAGCGGCTCAGAACGACTCCCAGTCGCCGCCGGCTGCCACGGCCGCGACGGCCGGCTTCTGCACCGGCGCCGCGGGCTTCTTCGCGACCGCTGCGGCCTTGGCTGTGACCGCGCGCTGCGCGACGGCCACCGGGCGGTGGCCCTGGCCGTCCAGCTTGAAGACGCCCACCACCTGCGAGAGGCTCCCGGCCTGCTCCTGAAGCGAAGCGGCGGCTGCGGCGGCTTCCTCGACCAGCGCGGCGTTCTGCTGGGTCACCTGGTCCATCTGCGTGATGGCCTGGTTGATCTGCTCGATGCCCGAGGTCTGCTCCTGGCTCGCCGCGGTGATTTCACCCATGATGTCCGTCACGCGCTTCACGCTGTCGACGATTTCGTCCATCGTGCGGCCCGCTTCGGCCACCTGCTTGCTGCCTTCCTCGACCTTGTCGACCGAGTCGCCGATCAGGGTCTTGATTTCCTTGGCGGCCGCCGCAGAGCGTTGCGCCAGGTTGCGCACTTCCGAGGCGACCACCGCGAAGCCTCGGCCCTGCTCGCCGGCACGCGCCGCTTCCACCGCCGCGTTCAGCGCGAGGATGTTGGTCTGGAACGCGATGCCGTCGATCACACCGATGATGTCCACGATCTTGCGCGAGGACGCATTGATCGAGCCCATCGTGTCCACGACCTGGCTCACCACGCTGCCGCCGCGCACGGCGACTTCCGACGCCGACACCGCCAGCTGGTTGGCCTGCCGCGCGTTGTCCGCGTTCTGCTTGACCGTGCTGGTGAGCTCTTCCATCGAAGCGGCGGTCTCTTCGAGCGAGCTCGCCTGCTCTTCGGTGCGCGAGGACAGGTCCTGGTTGCCCGATGCGATCTGCGAGCTGGCCGTGGACACATTCACCACCACGCCCTGCACCTGATGCAGCGACGCGTGCAACGCGGTGCGCATCTGGTCGAGCGCGCGCAGCAGCTTGCCGGTTTCATCGTCGGCATAGCTCGTCTGCGGCGTGCCGGTCAGGTCCATTTCCGCGATGGCCTGGGCCATCGATTCGGCGCGGCGCAGCGGGCGCGTGATGCTGCGCGCGAGGAACCATGCCATCGCGCCGCCCAACGCCAGCGAGAGGGCGGTGCAGATCATCAGCAGCATGCTGGTCTGCGCACGCAGGGCCTGTCCGCGCTCGGCGGCGGCGTCGAGCTCGGCGCGCTGCAGGTCCACCATCTTCTGCACGCCGGCAAGGTAGTCGACCGAGGTCGGTTCGAAGCGCGCGGTGAACACGCGGTTCGCGCCTTCGAGGTCCCCCGCGAGCTTGAGCTTGCCGACCTCCTCGCGCGCGGCGAGGTAGACCTTGCGCAGCTCGCCCACCTTCTCGAACAGTGCGCGCTCTTCCGGCTTGACCATCTGGCTCTCGATGAACTTCTGCAGTTCGTTCGTATCCTTGATGGCTGCCGCGGTCGCCGGCGCAAAGTAGGCGATCAGGCTCGGGTCGCTGCTCTTGGCGATGGCGGCCGCGCGCTGCACGCCAGAGTGCGTGTGGCGCAGCCACTCGGAGCCGGCGCGCTCGGTCTTCACGTTGTCGTTGACCATGCGGTCGATTTCCTCGCCCAGCCGGTGCAGCTTCAGCACCGCGAACACGCTGCCGGCGAGGAAGAGGGCAAGGATGGCGCCAAGCACGAGGGCGAGACGTCGGCCGATCGATATGTTGCTCAAGGACATGGTCGTGATTCCGGAAGATGCGAAGGAATGTGCGCAGGCTGCGCACTCGTCACTCGCATATCGGCCGGAATCCGCGGAACTTGAGGAGGCATGACGTTCGGTCGAATCTCCTCAATCTTTCGGGCCGGCGGCCGATATCAAGGCTGGTTCTCCAGGGATCTTCTCGCCAAAGATCATTCGGGCCCGCCGCGTGCGGGCCTTTTTTGGCGAGCCTGGCCGGCCGCTCAGACGCGCCATTCCACGCCGGCGTAGCGGCGAGCTTCGGTCTGCCGGGCCGCGCGGCCCTGGCGGAAAAAGGTCGCCCAGTCGCTGCGCTGGCGCGCGGCTTCGAGCTCGACCGGATCGCCGTCCACGCTGACCAGCTTGAGCGCATCCTCGTCTGCCAGCGCGCTGAGGGTCTGGAGGAAGCGGATCTGGCAGTCGCCCACGCCGATCGCATCGCCGTTGCGCAGCGTGCTTTCGCGCACGCGCGCCTGGTTCACGAAGGTGCCGTTGCGGCTTGCCATGTCGAGCACGACGAAGCGGCCGCCCATCCAGCGGATCGCCGCGTGGTGGCGGCTCACGCCGAGGCTGTCGATGTGCACCCCGCAGGCGGGATCGCGGCCGATCGTCGTGATCGGTCCCTTGAGATTGACTTGCCGCACGCTGCCGTGCCGCGTCAGGACGATGAGTCTGGACATGTGCTTCTCGCTGTAAGTGGTTGAACGTGGAGTGCTTTTCGGCGCGTCCAGCCCTTTTTGAAGCGTCCCGGCGCGGGCGCGAGGTAACTTTTTCGCAATCCGCGCCGGTAACATGCGCCGGCAACAGGAGCGAACATGATCGGAAGATTCCTTGCCTTGGCCCTGGCCGTCGTGCTGAGCGCTTGCGCGAGCACCGCGACCGTCAAGACCGACTTCGACCCGAATGCGCGATTCGGCAGCGATCGCACCTACAGCTGGATCTCGGGCGACGATGGCGGCGAACTGTTGCCGCAGACCATCGTCTCGGGCATCGATTCGCGACTGCAGGCCCGGGGCTGGAAGCGGGTGCCCGAGAACGGCGAGATCCATGTGTTTGCCCACGTCACCCGCGTGAAGGGCCAGACCTTCAACAACTTCTACACCGGCCTCGGCCACGACCTCAACCGGATCGGCATCGGCAGCAACTGGCCGGGCTACGTGACCCTGTCCACCGACGACTACGAGAAAGGCACGCTGCTGGTCGACATGTTCGATGCCGGCACCCGGCGCGCGATCTGGCGCGGCAGCGCGAGCGGCGTGCTGCCCGACGATCCTTCGCGGGTGGATGCGCGTGTGCAGGCCGCGCTCGACAGGCTGTTCGCCGGCTTCCCGCCCGGCGGCGCGTCCGCGCGCACGCGCTGACGAGACCGCGCGAATGATGCGCCGCCGTGGGCTACGGCCCGCGAATCAATCCACGCGCACCACGCCCGCGTCGGGCGCTTCGACATGCAGGCGTGCCACTTCGTCCGCACGCCGCGCGAGCACCGCGCGCTGGTTGATGTAGCCCTTGTCGGTGATCTCGCCGGCGTCGATGTCCGGCGGGGCGCTCAGCACGACCGCACGCACCGGGCACTGCGACGAGCCCGCGCCCGCGTCGCGCAACTCGCGCATCACGCGCTGCAACGCTGCATGCAGTTCCTCGCGCGGCCGCGATGCCGCCTGCGGGCTCGGGAACACCAGCATGCCGATCTCCGCGCGGTCGTGTCCGGTGATCACGATGTCCTGCGCCAGCGGCGCGAGGCGCGACACCAGCTCCACCCGCAGCGTGCCCACCGACACCCAGGTGCCGCTGGACAGCTTGAAGTCTTCCGCCACCCGGCCGTTGAACATCACGCCGCGCTCGGGACGCTCGGTGTGCACCAGATAGCCCGCGTCGCCGATGCGGTAGTAGCCCTCTTCGTCGAAAGCCTCGGAGGTTTCGCGCGGCGCATTGCGGTAGCCGGGGAAGACCGATACGCCCTTCACCCGCATCTCCAGCTTGTCGCCGTTGGGCACCAGCTTGAGCTCCAGCCCCGGCAGGGGCGCCCCGATGCAGCCCGCGCCGTCGAGGCGCCAGTGCGCGGAAGTGATCGCGGGCGACGTCTCCGTCGCGCCCCAGGACGTCGTGAGCCACAATGGCCGCGTCGGCCTTGCGCGCCGCGCCACGGCCTCGAGCCGCTGCCACGTCGACGGCGCCAGCGCCGCCGCCGCATAGAAGACCAGCCGCAGGCGCGAGAGCACCTCCGACGCCAGTGCGGCATCGGCCTCGAGGAAAGGCAGCAGCATGTCGTAGCCGCGCGGCACGTTGAACATCAGCGTGGGCCGCACCTCGCGCAGGTTGCGCACCGTCTTCTCGATCAGCCCGGGCGCCGGCCGGCCTTCGTCGATGTAGAGGGAGCCGCCGTGGCAGAGCACCATGTTGAGGTTGTGGTTCGCGCCGAAGGTGTGGCTCCACGGCAGCCAGTCGACCAGCACCGGCTTCTCCCGGTCGAGGAAGCGCCGGTCTGCGCCATCATCTGCTGGTTCGCGCACAGCATGCGGTGGGTGTTGATCACCACCTTCGGCTTGCCGGTCGAGCCCGAGGTCAGCAGGTACTTGGCATGGTCGTCCGGCAGGATCGCGTCGAAGGCCTGCATCACCGCCGGCGTTTCCTCGGTCTGCAGAAGCCGCTCGAATGGCATCGCGCCCGGATGCGCGTCGGCGTGGCGGCTGAAGACCGTCGCGGCCTCCACGCCGGAGCCCGCGAGCGAGGGCCCGTACACCTTCGCGTCGGATGCGTAGATCAGCGCAGGACCGAGCGCGCGCAGCATGCCGTGCAGCCGCGAAGGATCCTTCGCCATGCGCGAATACGCGCTCGACAGCGAGCACACGGTGCGCCCGACGTGCATCGTCGCGAGCATCAGCACCGCATGGTCGATCGCGTTGTCCGACAGGATCACCACCGGCCGGTCCTTCGGAACGCCCACGTGCAGCAGCCCTTGCGCGACGGCGCCCACGGCGCGGCGCAGCTCGCTGTAGCTCAGCGTGCGCCAGCCTTCGTCGCGCTCATCGCGCTCGGCGAGTGCGAGCGCATCGGGCGTCTCGTGTGCCCAGCGTTCCAGCCATTCGCCGATGCAGCGCGCATAGGGCCTGAGCGCCACGGGCGAGCGCAGGATGAACGAGCCGTCGTCCAGATCGATGCGCACCGTGCGCTGGGGTGCGATCTGGCTTTCGTCTTCGAAGAAGGCGGGGGTGGCCATGTCTTGTCTCCTCGGCGGTCGATGCCGCATCGGTTGTTATTCGAGTGTGCCGGTCGAAGCCTTGGCGCGGATCAGGTTCATCAGCAGGGTGTCGCGTGCGGCTTCCAGGTCGGCAGTGCGTCTTGGGCCGAGTTCGTCCGCCACACCCGCCGTGACGGCCTTCTTGAGCTCGGGCGTCATCGACGGTGCGCCGAGGTCATGCCACCAGTCCTCGATCGGTCCGCCGAGATGGTCGAGCACATGCGCGATGCCGCCCGCGCCGCCCGAGAGATGCAGATTCATGAACGGGCCCATCACGGCCCAGCGCAGGCCCGGCCCGTGCGCGATCGCGGAATCGATGTCCGCGACCGAGGCCACGCCCTGGTCCACCAGATGGAAGGCTTCGCGCCACAGGGCGGCCTGGAGCCGGTTCGCGATGTGCCCCTTGACCTCGCGCCTCACGTGGATCGGCCGCTTGCCGATGGCCGCATAGAACGCCATCGTGCGCGCGATGGCGTCCGCCGAGGTGTGTGCGCCGCCCACCACTTCCACCAGCGGGATCAGGTGCGGTGGATTGAACGGATGGCCCAGCACCACGCGCTCCGGGTGCGTGCATTGCGCCTGCACGCCGCTGATCGCGAGCCCCGATGAGCTGGACGCGAGGATCACGTGCGGACGCGCCGCCGCATCCATGCGGCGGAACAGCTCGGCTTTGACGTCCATGCGCTCGGGGCCGTTCTCCTGCACGAAGTCCGCCGGCGCGACTGCATCTTCGAGTTGCGCGTGAAAGCGCAGCCGGTCGATCGATGCGCCCTCGGCCAGGCCGAAGCGCGCGAGCGTCGGCCAATGCTGCGCCACGGCGGCACGCAGCCGCTCCTCGGCGCCGGGCGACGGGTCCGTCGCATCCACGTCGAGCCCGCGCGCCAGGAAGTACGCGGTCCAGCTCGCGCCGATCACGCCCGTGGCGACGACCGCCACGCGCTTCACATCGCTTGTCGAGTTGCTCATCTTCTGCGTTCAGCGCGGTGCAAATTCCGGGCGCGGCAATCCGATGCGTGGCAGGCCCATCATCTCGCGCGCCTCGGCGGGCGTCGCGGGTTCCATGTCCATCTCGCGGATGATCCGCACGATGCGCTCGGTGAGCTGCAGGTTCGTTGCCAACTCGCCCTGCCGGTAATACAGGTTGTCCTCGAGCCCCACGCGCGCATGGCCGCCCAGCAGCAGTGCGCTGATGTTCGCTTCGAGCTGCGAAGGGCCGATGCCGCTCACGCAGAAGATCGCGCCCTTGGGCAGCGTGTCGACCATCATCTGCAGGTAGCGCGGCGAGAACGGCATCGCGTTCTGGAAGTTGCGATGCACGTTCATCACGAGGTTGATGAAATACGGCTCCTCGTCCAGCCCTTCGTTGATCAGCGTCGTCGTGTCCTGCAGGATGTGCGTGGGGCTGAACACCTCCCACTCGGGCTTGATGCCGCGCGCTTTCATGCCCATGGCCAGTTCGCGCCCCTTGGTGAGCGGCGTGTCCATCAGGATTTCCCGCCCCTCGAACGACAGGTTGAGCGTGGTCGCGTCCAGCGTGCACATCTCCGCGCCGGCGTCCATGCCCTTGATGCGCTCTTCCCAGGCGATCTCCCAGCGGTTGCCGGCAAGCGGCTTCACCATGTCGCCGTGCACGCCGCCGCCGGTCGAGTTGTTGATCACGATGTCGCAGCCCGCCTCGCGGATGCGGGTGTTGATCTCGCGGTAGACCGCGGCGTCGCAGGTCGCGCCGTCGTCGGGCCGCCGCGCGTGGATCGCGGCCACGCTCGCGCCGGCCTTCCAGCAGCGGATCACGTCTTCCGCGATCTCGGCGGGCTGTGTCGGCAGGTGGGGGTTCTGGGACTTGTGCGCCATGCCGCCGGTCGGGGCGATGGTCACGATCACTTTGCGCTTGGTCATGGGCTATCTCCTGTGGGACAGCGAGGTATTATTTTTGGCCGCCTTCGCCCTGACAGTCATCGCGATGACATTTCGGATCAGGGATAACGAGGCGCAGGAGCCCCCATGCGCAACAAGCCCGCAGCTCAGAGACAAGCGGCAAGCCTTTCCCTGACCATCCCGCGCCTGCTGGAGCGCTCCGGCTGGTTTCCGCAACTCGACCCGAAGGCGCAGGCGCGCGTGCTCGACGACATGCGCGAGCAGCCCGTGGCCGCCGGGGCGGCACTCTGCCGGCGCGGCGAGGTGCCGCTGCACTGGTACGGCACGCTCGAGGGCCTGCTCAAATGGTCGGTCACCTCGGACGACGGCCGCTCCGTCACCTTCGGCGGCCTCACGGTCGGCAGCTGGTTCGGCGAAGGCACGCTGCTGCGCGCGGTGCCGCGATCGGCGGACATCATCGCGCTGCGCGACAGCCGGGTGGCTGTCATGCCGCAGGACACCTTCGAGTGGCTGCACCGAACGCAGATGAGCTTCAACCACTTCCTGCTCGCGCAGATCAACGAGCGGCTGCACTGGTTCATGGGGAACTACGCGGCGCACCGCCTGCTCGATGCCGACAGCCAGGTGGCCCGCGCCCTGGCGGGACTCTTCCACCCGTGGCTCCATCCGCTCGGGCAGAAGCACCTGGAGACGTCGCAGGAGGAGATCGCGGCGCTGTCCGGACTCTCGCGGCAGCGCTGCAACGCGGCGCTCAAGCGCCTCGCCGATGCGGGCCTGCTGCGCATCGAGTACGGCGGCATCACCGTGATCGACGTTGAGGGCCTGCGCGGATTCGGCGATCGCATCTAGCGCTCAGAGGCAAACGTACGCCGGGCACGCCCCCTCGGGAAAGAGCTCCAGGTTCAGCGTCGTCCCCGGGTTGATCACCAGCCCCATGCCCGGCGGCAGCGCCCGCAGCACGTCGATGCCCTTCATCACGATGGCGTGCGGCGCCACGGAGGCGAAGTCGCCGATGCGGCACGGGTCGGTGAAGCAGGCCATCATCGTGTTCTGCTCCTTGAAGAGCAGCAGCGGGCGGAACGGCAGGCCGTGTTCGATCGGCACCGTCCTGCTGGCCACGATCAGGTCCGAGTCGGCGAATTCCTTCAGCAGGTCTTCCATCGTCAGCGACCCGCACCGTGCGTGCGACAGCACCACCTCCAGCGAGTTGTTGAGCTTCATCTCCGCGTTCCCGCGATGGGCCGTGGCCTCACTGGAAGGTGACGCGATCGGCGATGAGCACGCCGTTCACGACGCGATTGCCTTCGACCATCACGCGCACTTGGGCGCCGAGGTTCGCGGCGCTGCCGTTGACGAAGCTCACCCCCGGGCCGCTCGCGTCGATCGGCTGCCCCCTGATGCGGAAATCGGCGATCGACGTGAAGCTGGCGATCTGCCCGGTCAGGCTGAACGACGGCTGGCCGCCGGTGCCCGCCACCAGCCGGATCTTGAGCGTGCTCGCCTGCAGCACCCCGCTCGACACCACGCCGCCCACGATCACCTCGACGCCGTTGCCCACCGACCGGGCCGGCCCGCCGGACACCTTCGCGGCCGACGCATCGACCGGCACGCCCAGCACGCGCAGCGAGCCGAGCCCGGCAAAGTCGGTCACCGCGCCGGCTATCTGCAACGGCGTGCCGGCGGCGGTCGGCGCGGGATACCACCCGTCTACCGCGCTCGCCACCAGCAAGCCTGCGCCGACCGCATTGGCGCGCACCCGCACCAGCACGCCATTGGCGAACGCCAGAACGCCGCTTGCGCCTCTGACAGTGGCCTGCCCGTAGTCGATCACATAGCCGCCGATGCTGAAGCGCCGCGCCGGGGCATCGAGGTTCTGCACCATGCCGCTCAGGATCGGCGTGCCGCTCGCATGCACTTCCACCCGCGTCGCGCGCAGGCTGCCCGGCCCGGAAGGAAGGCCCCACACCTGCAGCGTAGCGCCCGTGGCGACATCCGCGATGCCGGGCGCGTCGGCCCACACCGTGGCATCGTCGGTCGTCACCGTCGTGCCGAGGATCGTGAAGCGGGCCTGCTGTGCGTCGACCGCGCCCACCGGCCCGCGCAGGTCGATGGCCGATTCGACGCGCATCGCGCTGCCGGTCGTGAGGTCGGTGTCGAACGGCCCGATCACCTTCGCCGTCATGCCGAGCTGCAGGCCCGGCACATCGTCGAGCGCCACCACCGCGCCGCTGGTGTTGTAGCGCACGCCGTTGACCAGGATGCTGCCCGCGCCATCCACCGAGCCGATGCCGGTCGCATCTGCCGTGCTGACCCCCGTGCCGCCAGAGCCGACGCCGGAGCCGTCGTCGCCCCCGGCCACGGAAGTGCCGCCGCCGGCGCCCGTCGCGCCCGGCCCGCTGCCGCCGCCCGCCGGCGACATCGTCCTGTCCAGCAGCGACTGTTGCGATGTCGCGTTGCCGTCCGGCGCACCCGCGGCGCCCGCAGCGGAGCCTCCGGTGGCGACCGGCATCCCGACGCCACCACCGCCGCCACAGGAAACCAGCACCCCCATCGCCAGTGCCAGGCAGACATCGCGCAAACTGGTCTTCGTCATGGTCGTCCTTCCTTGGACGGAGCAGACGCCTCCGCGGCGGCGCCGGAAGCCGGCGCGGATTCCTTTTCGAAGTAGGCGTAGATGCCGACGCGCATCCGCGCCGACGCGGACTTCGGTGCTTCCGTGAAAGCATCCGTCAGCTCTTGCGCGAGCTCGTGATGAAGCGCGTTCCATCGTGTGCGCGCGATCCGATGGATGCGCTCGCAGTCCTCCGGCGCGATCCCCTTCGCGAACACCGAACGCTCCAGGAACGCGGGCTGGTCGCCCAGCGTGTTCGACACCGCGGCAAGCAGGTGATCGCGCGTGTTGTCGCCCAGAAAGGCCAGCATGCTGCGCATGTCCTGCGCGGGCACGAAACCGTCGGCATCGAGTTCAGCGAAGCCGTCACCGCTCTCCGTCACCATGCCGAGCCGCACCAGCTCGTCGAGCACCGCGCGATGGTGCACGTTGCCATGGCTTGCCTTGTGCGCGACTGCTTCGAACGACGGTCCGCGCGCGACCGCATTGATGGGCAGCCTCCTCCGAGAAGGATCGTCCGTGCACATGTGCAGCCACAGCGTCACGGTCTTCGCGGGCGCGGACATCTCGGAATAGGGAAGGTGCTCGACCGTCTCGCGCACGATCGATGTCACGACCTTGCGATTGAGACCGGTGGACAGCGAGATCTGGCTGAGGTTCGGCTCGCCGCCGTTGTCGCGCCAGGTGCGTTGCGCTTCCTCGACCAGGAGGCCGCGCAGGATCTGGTCGAGCTGCGCATGCTTGACGCCCATGCGCACCGCGAGGCGCACCAGCGGACGCATCACGCGCGTGCAGGCCGCAAGCACCCAGTCGAGCTGGCCCTCCGCCAGCTGCGCGAGCTTCGCGGAAGGCAGAGCACCTGCACGGCCTCTCGAGGTCCCGGTCGCGCTCACGGCTTCCTTTGTCATGCGGCCCACCATGTTGCGGCAAGTCGTTCTCCTGGCATTCGCGACACGGACACGAAGTTCAGTTCCCGTCCGACAGGAACGCTCCGACATTCGTGGGAGAACAGCGGAATGTGATTTTTTCACATCAGCGAAAGCGAGGAAAGCCTATGTCTGCAATCAACGCTGTCACCCCTGGTCGTACGCACGAGCATCTGTTGTTCATCGCGCACCATGCCCTCGTCCGATTCAGTCACATCGGTGCGACACCCGGCGCATGGATGACGGAGCCGCCCGAGCCGTCCCCGTCGTCCCCGGTCGCATTCGCCGGCCTCATCGATCTCGTTCGATCGACAGCGGCCGAAGACAGCGGCGAGATCTGCGAAGAATGCAAGACGCTCAACCGCGGCGGCGCCCGCTACTGCAAGGGCTGCGAACACAAGCTGCCTGCGTACTACGCCTCTGCCAGCGCGCGCGCGCCGATGGTGCTCAGGCATCGCCGCGAGCGGACGGACAACCGCGCCCTGGCGTGGGACCCGGCGGCGGTGTGGGTGGTGCTGAGCTCGCTGGTGTTGATTACGGCCTTCATTCCGGTGAGGTGAGGTGCGCTGCCCGGTCGCGCCGGGCCCGCAGACATCGCCCGGCGACGAGGGCAGCGGGTTGAAGCCGTCGCCCGGCGGTGCCGACTTCGTCAGGTAGCAGCAAGCCGGTCGCTGCGAAGATGCAGGCGCAGGCCGCAATGGCGCTGCCGCCCGGGGTCATGGATCGATGCAACGGCATGACATTCCTCCTGGGGTCGAGGACCGATTTCGCCGCCGTTGCGCCGCCTGCAACGCAGTGCGCCGGGGGAGATCGGCAATGCTTGCTTCGGATCAGGGGCGCAAATTTTGGCACTCGCCAGGGGTCGCTGCCATCGCCTGATACGTAGTTTCACGAACAGTCGCCGTCAGATTCCGCTCAGTTAAGCGGCAAGAACATCGAAGCATCCGGGAATCCTCACCGGATGGAGACAAGTTCCGCGCCGGCCGCCGCCGCAACCGCGGGATTCGATGACCCCAACCTGATCGTGCTTACATGAATAGAAATCTTGTCAGAGGCTTGTTCCTCATGGCGATCGCACTGGCCTTCGGCCTGACTGCGCTTCGCTACCCCATTGGAGAACTCAGTCACGCGGGGCCCGGCTTCTTCCCCGCAATGGTCAGCGGCATGCTGCTGGTGGTTGGCGTGGCGACGGTGGTGCGCTCGTTCTTCGTCGAGAAAGTGCACCTGCCGCTTTACTTCCGCAACATCGTGATCGTTCTCGGGAGCCTCTGCGGCTTCGCGGTGGTGTCGATGTTCGTGAACATGATCGTGGGCATCATCTTCATGGTGTTCGTGTCGACCCTCGCCGGCACGTCCTACTCGTGGTGGCGCAACGTCAAGATTTCCGCCGGCCTGATCGCGATGGCTCTGGCCCTTCAATACCTGCTCGGCCTGAACCTGCCGCTGTTCTGATCATGGAAGCACTACATAACCTGGCGTTCGGTTTCGAGCACGCCCTCACACTCCACAACCTGATGTACTGCGCCATCGGGTGCACCGTCGGCACGCTGGTCGGCCTGCTGCCGGGCCTCGGGCCGCTGGCGACCATCAGCCTGCTGCTGCCGCTGACGTACTCGATCCCGACCACGGGCGCGCTGATCATGCTGGCAGGTATCTACTACGGCGCGCAATACGGCGACAGCGTCAGCGCGATCACGATGAAGATCCCGCACGCGAGCAGTATCGTGGCCTGTATCGATGGCTACCAGATGACGCTCAAGGGCAAGACCGGGGTGGCGCTGTTCACCGCGGGCTTTTCGAGCTTCATCGGCGGCTCGGTCGCGATCATCGTGCTGACCTTCCTCGCGCCCGTGCTGGGCGAGGTGGCCTTCCTCTTCGGCCCGGCCGACTATGTCGCGATGATGCTCGTCGGCTTCGTCTGCGTGAGCTTCGTGACCACCGGCAGCCTGCTCAACGGCCTGGCGATGTGCATGATCGGCGTGCTGCTCGGCTGCATCGGCACCGACGTGAACAGCGGCGCGCAGCGCTTCACCATGGACCTGCCCTTCCTCGTGGACGGCGTGGGCGTCGTGAGCATCGCGCTCGGCTGCTTCGGTATCGCCGAAATCACGAAGAACCTCGACGCGCGCGAAGAGCGTTCGCCTTTCAACGGCAAGATCAACCTGATCCCGACCTGGGACGAGTTCAAGCGAATCTGGCCGAGCGCCCTGCGCGGCAGCGCCATCGGCTCCTTCCTGGGCATCCTGCCCGGCGGCGGCCCGACCATCGCGCAGTTCGCGGCGTATGCGATCGACAAGAAGGTCAGCAAGTACAAGGACGAGATCGGCACCGGCTGCATCGAAGGCGTGGCCGGCCAGGCCGCGGCCGACGAAGCCGCCGCGCGCACCAGCTTCATTCCGCTGATGAGCATCGGCATTCCCGAGAACGCGGTGATGGCGCTGATGCTGGCCGCCTTCATCATCAAGGGCATCCAGCCGGGCCCGAACATGATCGCGAGCCACCCCGAACTCTTCTGGGGCCTGGTGGCGTCGATGTGGGTCGGCAACGTGTTCCTGCTGGTGCTGAACGTGCCGCTGGTCCGCTACTGGCTGTCGGTCTTCAAGATCCCGTACAACGTGCTGTTCCCCTGCATCCTGTTCTTCTGCTGCATCGGTACGTACAGCGTGAACAACAACCTGGAAGACGTCTTCATCACCGCCGCCTTCGGCCTGATGGGTTACATCTTCATGCGCCTCGAACTCGATGCCGCGCCGCTGATGCTGGGCTTCATCCTCGGCCCGATGCTCGAAGAGAACTTCCGCCGCGCGATGCTTCTGAGCCGCGGAAGCTTCGGCGTGTTCGTCCAGCGTCCGATCAGCGGCACGCTGCTGGCGTTGATTGCCGCATTCATCGTCTGGCAGGTGACCGTGTTCGTTCTGCAGCAGCGCAAGAAGGGCAAGGGCGTCGTTCCGGAATCGACCCACGCGATGGAACCGCAGGAATAAGCGAAGGCGTCATGTTTGAAGTCAGCGACGAGGTTCGCCGCGTTGCCAGGGAAGAACTGATGCAAGGGCCGCCGGCGGCGGCCCTTCGGCGTCTTGCGCAACGCTTCGGCCTCCAGCGGACCAACCTGGCATGGGTTGCCGCTGAAGTCTTCGACAACATGTTCGTCCCCGACCTTCAGGCTATCTGGCGATGGGACCTGGAAGGCCGGGGCGATGGCTATTCCGATGCCGAGCTGGACGCGATGCTGGCGCACCTGAGAATGGACCTGCCGCGCCCCCGTGTGCTCGACACCCTTCCGGGCGATCGCCAAGACGCGCCGGACCTGATGAAGCCCGGCACGTCGCGTTGACGCGTCAGACGCCGAGGACTTCCTCGAGCACCTCGGGCGAGGCCAGTAGATCGGCCGACGCCCCGTGCCGCACGATGCGGCCCTTCTCCATCACCACCGCCTGATCGGTGTGCGCGAGCACCTTGCGCCAGTCCCGGTCGACGATCAGCGTGGCGATGCCGGTGGCGCGGATGTCGCCGATCACGCGCCAGATCTCCATGACGATCAGCGGCGCGAGGCCTTCGGTCGCTTCGTCGAGGATCATCAGGCGCGGGTTGGTCATCAGCGCGCGGCCGATCGAGAGCATCTGCTGCTCGCCGCCCGACAGCTGCTGTCCGCCGTGCGAGAGCCGCTCGGTGAGGCGCGGGAAGGTCGCCATCACGCGGTCGAAGGTCCAGTCGCGCCGGCCGTCGATGCCGGCGCGCGCGGTCATCACGAGGTTCTCGCGCACGGAAAGGTTCGGGAAGATGCCGCGTCCCTCGGGCACGTAGCCGATGCCGCGGCGGGCCATCTTCTCGGGCGTCCAGCCGGTGACGTTCTGCCCGTCGAGCAGTACCTGTCCCGAAGCGGGACGCACATAGCCCATCACCGAGCGGATCAGCGTGGTCTTGCCCATGCCGTTGCGGCCGAGCAGGCCGACCGAAGTGGCGGTGGGGATCTCGACGTCGGCGCCGCGCAGGATGTGGCTGTCGCCGTAGTAGGTGTTGAGGCCCTGGACTTTCAGCATGTCAGTGGTCCTCCCCGAGATAGGCGATCCGCACCTCGGGGTTCTGGCGGATCGAGGCGGGATCGCCCGTGGCGATCACCGTGCCGTTCACCATCACCGTGATGCGGTCGGCAATGCGGAAGACCGCATCCATGTCGTGCTCCACGAGCAGGATCGCGTGCGACTGCTTGAGCCGGTCGAGCAGGGCGAGCATGCGCTCGGTCTCTTCCGCGCCCATGCCGGCGAGGGGCTCGTCGAGCAGGAGCACGCGCGGCTTGGTCGCGAGGCACATCGCGACTTCGAGCTGGCGCTTGGCGCCGTGGCTCAGCGTGCCCGCGATGCGGTCGGCCACGGCGTCGAGGCCGGCCGCGGTGAGCGCTTCGTGCGCGGCGGCATTGCTCTCGGCGCAGTCCTTCGACGACTGCCAGATGGCCCACGGCTTCGGCGTCGCGGCCTGCGCGGCGAGGCGGCAGTTTTCCAGCACGGTGAATTCCGGAAAGATCGTCGTGCGCTGGTAGCTGCGGCCCACGCCGGCCAGCGCGCGGCGGAACTGCGCGCGGCCGGTGATGTCCTCGCCGTCGAGCGAGATGCGCCCTTCGGACGCGCCGATCTCGCCCGAGAGCATGTTGATCAGCGTGGACTTGCCGGCGCCGTTGGTGCCGATCACCGCATGCACTTCGCCGCGACGAAGATCGAGCGTGACGGCATTGACCGCGACCAGCCCGCCGAAGCGGCGCGTCAGCGATTCGACTGCGAGCAAGGTGGTCATGCCGCACCTCTCGGAGAAATGCGTGCTGCGATGCCGATGATGCCCTTGGGCAGCAGCGCGACGAAGGCAATGATGGCCAGGCCCAATGTGAGCTGCCAATGATCCGCGAGCGGCCCGACGATGGCGTGCGTCGAGAGCAATTCCTTCAGCAGGGTGAACGCGACCGCGCCGATCACCGCGCCGCGCAGATGGCCGAGGCCGCCGAGAATGATCATCAGCAGCACCTCGCCCGAGTTGTGCCACGCGAGCAGCTCGGGGTTGACCACGCCGTCACGCGAGGCCAGCAGGAACCCTGCGAGCCCGGCCAGCGCACCGGCGATCACGAAGGCCGCGAGCTTGTAGCCATACACCGCAAAGCCCGCCGCGCGCATGCGCTGTTCGTTCACGCGGATGCCCGCGAGCGCGGCGCCGAAGCGCGAGCGGCGGATGAGCGCCAGCAGCGCGTAGGTGAACACCAGCGAAGCCAGCACGAAGTAGAACTGCACGCGGCTGCTCTCCAGGTCGAGCGCGCCGAGGGTGGGGCGGATGTACATGTAGATGCCGTCGCTTCCACCGCCGAGCGCGGTGTCGTGGAACACGAAGAAGGCCATCTGCGCGAACGCCAGCGTGACCATGATGAAGTACACGCCGCGCGTGCGCAGGCTCAGTGCGCCGACGACCAGCGCATACGCCGCCGCGCAACCCATCGCGAGCGGCAGCAGCAGCGCGATCGAGCCGCCTTCCTTGCCCGAGCCGAGCACCGTCGCATAGGCGCCGATGCCATAGAACGCGGCATGGCCGAGGCTCACGAGACCGGTCATGCCCACGAGGAGTTCGAGGCTCAGCGCGAAGATCGAGAGGATCATCACCTTCACCACGAGGTCGGACATGTAGGGGCTCAGCGTCGGGCCGAGCACGGCCAGCAGCAACGCGCAGGCCAGCGGGATGAAGAACGAAGCGCGCTGCATGCTCAGAGCCTTTTTCCCATGAGTCCTTCGGGACGCCAGATGAGCACGATCGCCATCAGCACGTACACGCCCATGCCGCTGAGTTCTGCGAAGAACACCTTGCCGAAGGTGTCGACGAAGCCGACGAGCAATGAGGCGACGAGCGCACCGGTGATCGAGCCGATGCCGCCGATCACCACCACCACGAAGCAGATGATCAGCACGCTCGCGCCCATGCCGGGATAGACGGAGGACATCGGCGCCGCGATCATTCCGGCCAGCGCCGCGAGCGCCACGCCCGCAGCGAACACGATGCGATACAGCCGGCGGATGTCGATGCCCAACCCGCGAACCATGTCGCGGTTGCTCGCCCCGGCGCGGATCATCATCCCGAGCCGGGTGCGATTGACCACGTAATAGAGCGCCACCGCCAGCACCACGCATGCCGCCGAGGCGAAGAGGCGATACCACGGATAGCTCATGAGATCGCCGAGCGCGAAGCTGCCGTCGAGCCACGCGGGCACCTTCACGCCGTGCACGTCGTTGCCCACCAGCAGCGAGCGAAGCTCCTCGAAGACGAGGATCAGCCCGTAGGTCATCAGCACCTGCTGCAGGTGGTCGCGCTGGTAGAGATAGCTGAAGAAGGCCCACTCCAGCACGTAGCCGAAGATCGCCGCGAGCGCCACGCCCGCGGCCAGCATCACGATGAACTGGTCACCGAACAGCGGCGCGAGCGCGAACGCCATGTAGGCGCCGATCATGTAGAAGCTGCCGTGGGCGAGATTGATCACGCCCATGATCCCGAAGATCAGTGTCAGCCCCGACGCCACCAGGAACAGCAGCAGGCCGTACTGCACGGAGTTCAGGCACTGAACCAGAAAGGTACCGAAATCCATGCGGCGGCTCTTCTCAGCGATTGATCAGAGCTTGCAGCCGCGAGCGGGGTCAGAGAGATTCTTGACCGCGATGTTCACCAGCTTGTTCTCGTTGCCTTCCACCTTGCGCAGGTAGATGTCCTGCACCGGGTTGTGCGCCTTGTTCATCGTGAAGGCGCCGCGCGGGCTGTCGATCCTGGCCTTCTCGATCGCGCCGGCGAATTCGGCCTTCTTCGAGATGTCGCCCTTCACCGCCGTGAGGCCGATACCGAGGATCTGCGCCGCGTCATAGCCCTGCACCGCGTACACATCGGGCTGCAGCTTGAAGCTCTTGGCATAGGCGGTGCGGAAGCTGGTGTCGCGCGGCGTGTTCAGGCCGTCGGCGTAGTGCAGCGTGGTCTGCATGCCCTGCGCGGCATCGCCTTGTGCCTCGAGCGTGCCGTCGGTCAGGAAGCCGGGGCCGACGAGCGGGATGGTCTTGTTCAGGCCCGCCGCCGCGTAGTCCTTGACGAACTTGACCGCGCCGCCGCCCGCGAAGAAGGCATACACCACATCGGGCTTGGCCGCGGCGATCTCGGTCAGGAGCGCCTGGAACTCCACGTTCGGGAACGGCACCGTGAGCATCTTCTCGACCTTGCCGCCGGCCTTCTCGAAGCCTTCCTTGAAGCCCGCCACCGACTCGTCGCCGGCTGCGTACTTCCAGGTGATCGTCATCGCCTTCTTCTTGCCCTGCTTGCCGGCGACTTCGCCCATCGCGTAGGCCGGCTGCCAGTTCGAGAACGAGCTGCGGAAGATGTTCTGCGCGCACATCGGGCCGGTCACCGCGTCGGCGCCGGCATTGGGCACGATCAGCACGGTGCCGCTTTCCTTGGCGGCCTTGGCCATCGCCATCGCGACGCCGGAGTGCACGGTGCCGATGATCACGTCGATGTTGTCGCGCTTGATCAGCTTGTTGACGTTGTCAGTGGCCTTGGCCGGATCGGACTCGTCGTCGACCTTCACGTACTCGATCTCGCGGCCCCCGAGCTTGCCGCCTTGTTCCTCGACGCGGAGCCTGAAGCCGTTCTCGATCGCAACGCCGAGCGCTGCATACGTGCCGCTGAAAGGAAGCATCAGGCCCACCTTCAGTTTGCCTGTCTGGGCGTGCCCCAGCGTGGCCATACAGGCCAGCGTGAGTGCTGTCAGCGTGGTGCGTGCGATGCGGGTGCTCATGGAAGACTCCTTCGTTGATTAAAGTTGGCGACCGGGGAGGCCTTGCGCGAGATCCAGGGACACCCGCAGATTGCTACAGGCGGCAATACTTTACTGGTAAATTATTTAGCTCTCAATTGAGAGTTTTCCCTGAGACCCTGCGAGTGGCTCCTCACGAACGAAACGGTCGCCACTATCGCCGTTTCGGGCTGATCGCGATGCGGGGAATGCCCGCAGTCCGCGATCTCCAGCAGCTGCGTTTGCGGCACACGCAAGGCGATGTCGCGGATCTGGCGCAATGTGCCGTATTCGTCATCGATGCCTTGCATGGCAAGAACCGGGCAGCAAATCGTGCCGAGCTCGTTCTCGATGTTCCATTGCTTGAACGGCGGGTGCAGCCAGATACGGTTCCAGCCCCAGAAGGCGGAGTCGACGTCGTCGTGGTAGCGGCCGAGCTTCTTCGGCATGTCGGTCTCGAGGTAGGCCTTGCGGGCGAGCTCGATGTTCGCGACCGTCACGTCCTCGACGAAGATGTGCGGCGCAAGCACCACCAGCCCGGCCACGCGATCCGGAAAGCGCGCGGCGTAGAGCAGCGAGATCGAGCCGCCGTCGCTGTGCCCGAAGAGCCAGGGCTTCTCCTCGATGCCCAGCGCCGCGAAGAAGGCGGGCAGCACCTCGTGCGCCTGGCGGTGCATGAAGTCGACGTCCCACACCTCGTCGACCTCGCGTGGCGTCGAGCGCCCATAGGCGGGCCGCGAGAACACCAGCCCGCGAAAGCCGCCGGCCTCGCACAGCTTCTCGGGGAAGTCCTTCCACATCGCGATCGAGCCCAGCCCTTCGTGCAGGAAGACGACGAGCGGTGCGTCGGTGCGTTCCGGCGCGATGTGCACATATTCGACGCGCACATCCCGGCCCCGCCATTGGATGGCGGCGAATTGGGATTCGGCGCTCATGGTTTCGCCGCCGGGCCGCCCCAAGGCGAAACGCGCCCCCTCGGGGGGCAGAGAAGACACGAAGTGCTGAACGTGGGGGTCATGCTCTTTCTCTTTCGCGCAGGCGGAAGCGCTGGATCTTGCCGGTCGCGGTCTTCGGCAGTTCGTCGACGAACTCGATGAAGCGCGGGTACTTGTACGGCGCGAGCCGTTCCTTCACGAAGGCCTTCAGCTCGTCCTCGCTCACGCTCTGGCCTTCCTTGCGCACCACGAAAGCCTTGGTCTTCGTGAGGCCATCGGCGTCCTGCTTGCCGATCACCGCGGTCTCCAGCACGGCGGGGTGCTGCATCAGCGTGGCCTCGACCTCGAAGGGCGAGACGTAGATGCCGCTGACCTTGAGCATGTCGTCGCTGCGTCCCGCGTAGGTGTAGTAGCCCTCGGCGTCGCGCGAATACTTGTCGCCGCTCTTGGTCCAGCCTTCGTGGAAGGTCTCGGCGGTCTTCTCGGGATTGCCCCAGTACATGACGGCGGCGCTCGGGCCCTTGATATAGAGGTCGCCGACTTCACCGACCGGCACCGGCTTGCCGTCCTCGCCACGCAGCTCGATCTCGTAGCCTTCCACCGGCCGCCCGGTGGTGCCGTAGCGGATGTCGCCGGGGCGGTTGGAGAGGAAGATGTGCAGCATCTCGGTCGAGCCGATGCCGTCGACGATCTCGCAGCCGAAGTGATGCTTGAAGCGCTGCGCGATCTCGCCCGGCAGCGCTTCGCCGGCCGACGAGCACATGCGCAGCGCCACCGCTTCACGCGCCGGCAGATGGGGCGATGCGAGCATGCCCGCGAAGCCGGTCGGTGCGCCGAAGAACACCGTCGGCTTGTGCGCGCCGGTCCAGCGCTTGAAGGTGGCGTCGGGCGTGGGCCGCTCGGCCATCAGCAGCACCGTCGCACCCACCGACAGCGGGAAGGTCAGCGCATTGCCGAGCCCGTACGCGAAGTACATCTTGGCGGCGGAGAAGCAGATGTCGTTCTCCGTCAGGCCCAGCACCGGCTTGCCGTACAGCTCGGCGGTCCACCACGGATTCGCGTGCGTGTGCACCGTGCCCTTGGGCCTGCCGGTGGAGCCCGACGAGTAGAGCCAGAAGGCATGGTCCTGCGGCGTGGTGGCGGCGGGCGCCGCGAGCGGCTGCTGCGCAGCGATCGCCGAATCGAGATTGCGCGCGTTGTCGGGCAGCGCCGCGGTGGGCTGCGAAACGAACAGCTTGCGCACGTGGTTCGAGCCTTTGGCCATGGCCTCCTGCAGCACCGGCAGCAGCGCGCCCGAGACGAGCGCCGCCGTCGCGCCGCTGTGCTCGAGCATGTAGGCGTAGTCGTCCGCCGTGAGCAGCGTGTTCACCGCGACCGGCACCACGCCCGCATAGAGGCTGCCGAGAAAGCACACCGGCCAGTCGCTGGTGTCGAGCATCAAGAGCAGCACGCGGTCTCCGCGTTGCACGCCGTCGGCGAGCAGGGCGGCGGCGAGGCGGCGGGCGCGGTCTTCGAGCTGGCCGTAGCCCAGCGCGCCGCGGTCGTCCACATAGGCGGCCTTCTGTGCGCGACCGCGATTGAGCGCGAACAGGTGCTCGGCGAAGTTGAAGGTATCGGGCAGGCTCATCGTTATGTCTCCTTGGATTCGTTCGGGCCGCGAGGGGCCCGCTAGGTCTGGGGCAGTCCGAGCTGCGCGAGCACCCCGGGGCTGGCCTGCACCGCGCTCTTGCGGTGATAGAAGTCCAGCGCGCGCAGGCCGCCGAGCTCCGCACCGCCGCCCGCACGGCCGGGGCCGCCGTGCAGCGACATCGGCATCACATTGCCGTGGCCGGTGTGGGCCTGGGCCACGTCGGGCGTGATGACGTGGACGCGGCCGTGGCTTGCGGCGAGCTGCGCGGCCGCCCGGCCGAGCGCCGCTTCGTCCGCGCCGTAGAGCGATGTGACGAGCGAACCCTGGCCGCGATGCGCGAGTGCGATCGCGTGGTCGAGATCGCGGTACGGCAGCAGCGTCGCCACCGGGCCGAACACTTCGATGTCGTGCACGCGATGGGCCGCATCCGCATCGCGTGCGCCGAGCAGCACGGGACCGATGCAGGCGGCGACGGTGGGATCGGCATCGACCAGCGCCTGCGCGCTGCCGTCGTGCAGCACGCCGGCCTGTGTCTTGAGCGCATCGAGCCCTTGGCGCACCGCATTCAGCTGCGCGCGGCTGACCAGCGAGCCCATGCGCACCGTCTCGTTGCGCGGGTTGCCGACCGTGATGCCGGCGAGCTTCGCGCCGATCGCTTCGGCTGCGGCGTCGTAGAGCGAGGCCGGCACGAGGATGCGACGGATCGCGGTGCACTTCTGGCCCGACTTGACCGTCATCTCGCGCACCACTTCGCGCACGAGCAGGTTGAAGGCGTCGGAGCCGGGCGCCGCATCCGGCAGCAATAGCGCGGAGTTCAGGCTGTCCGCCTCGATGTTCACGCGCACCGAGCGCTGCGCCACCGCGGGATGCGAGCGGATCACCGCGCCGGTGTCGGCCGAGCCGGTGAACGACACCACGTCGAAGCTTTCGAGCTGGTCCATCAGTCCGGCGGAGCTGCCGCAGATCACCGACAGTGCGCCTGCGGGCAGCACGCCGGCCTCGACCACGCCCTGCACCATGCGCTGCGTGAGCCAGGCGGTGGCGGTCGCGGGCTTGACGATCACCGGCACGCCCGAGAGCAGGGCGGGCGCGGCTTTTCCCACAGCCCCCACGAGGGGAAGTTGAAGGCGTTGATGAACAGCGCCACGCCGCGCGTCGGCACCTGCAGATGCTGCGACAGGAAGACCGGTTCCTTGCCGAGCTTCACCGCGTCGCCGTCGCGCAGCGCGCGCACGTCGCCGAGCGCATCGCCCCACTTGGCGTACTGGCCGATGGTGAAGATCGCGCCGTCGATGTCGACGGCCGAATCGTTCTTCACCGTGCCCGAGTTCGCGGTGGCGATCTCGTAATAGCTGTCGCGGTTCGCCTGCAGCACCTTCACGATCGCGGCGAGCAACCCGGCGCGCTGGCGGTAGGTCAGCGCGCGCAGCGCCGCGCCGCCGGTTTCACGCGCAAAGCGGAAGGCCCCGGGCAGATCGAGTCCGGTCGCATCGACGCGGACCAGTTCGGTGCCGAGCACCGGATCGAACAGCGGCGTTCCGGCGCCGGTGCCGGCCTGCCAGCGGCCGGCGACGTAGTTGGAAAGAAGCTCGGTCATCTCTTTACTTGGTGAACTGGATTTGCCCCTCGGGCAGCAGGTAGAGGACCAGGGCGCGGCCTTGCGCCACGGTCGGGAAGTGCGCGCTGCCCGGCGGATAGACGCACCAGCCTGCCGGCCGGCCATCAAAGGTCGCGCCACCTTCGAGCGGCATGATCAAATCGATCTCGCCGCCCGGATGCGTGTGATGCGGCCCGGCGATGTCGCGCATGTCGACCACGTCGACCGAAAAGCGGCTGAGCGCGTCCTCGGCCTTGAACACCCGTCCGTAGCGGATGCCGCCGCCCTCGCGCTCGCACAGCCAGCCTTCGGCGACGCCGCCGATGCAGGCCTGCTTCAGCGCTTCATAGGTGGGGCTGCCCGCGCCGTGGTGGGTGTTGAGCCAGCGGTCGAGGTCGTCATCGAGCGGCCGACCGGCAATCTGGGTCGCCACATCGGCGACGAGTTGATGAAAGGCTTGCTTGGACATGGGGGGCGCCTCGTGGTTTCGTGGGACAAACCGCCTTGCGGCAATCGCCGGTGTGCAGTATCTTGCCTGTATGCGAACCATAAGCACCCACCATCCGGGTGTCAAGCAATATAGTGCATGAATGGGTGTTAACCCCGAGATCCACCCATCCGAAGACAGTGAAAGAACTTCATGAATGAGCGAGCCGACGAAGCGGTCCTGACCGCCGACACCGAGGCGTCCGTGCCGGTCGAAGAGGCCAAGAACCCGCTGCTGGTGGCGCTCGGCGACCGCGTTCGCAACCTGCGCGCGCGCCGGGGGCTCACGCGCAAGGCGGTGGCGCAGGCGGCCAATGTGTCGGAGCGCCATCTCGCCAACCTCGAATACGGCATCGGCAACGCCTCGATCCTGGTGCTGCAGCAGGTGGCCGGCGCGCTGCAGTGCTCGCTGGCCGAACTGGTCGGCGACGTGACCACCACCTCGCCCGAATGGCTACTGATCCGCGAGCTGCTGGAGCATCGCGGCGAAGCCGACCTGCGCCGCGCCCGCATCGCGCTCGGCGAGCTGCTCGGCACCGCCGCGGGCGACCCGGCGCGGCGCCGCCGCATCGCGCTCGTGGGCCTGCGGGGGCGGGCAAGTCGACGCTCGGGCAGATGCTGGCGGATGACCTCGACGTGCCTTTCATCGAGCTGAGCCGGGAGATCGAGAAATTCGCCGGCTGCAGCGTGCGCGAGATCCACGACCTCTACGGCACCAACGCCTACCGGCGCTACGAGCGCCGCGCGCTCGAGGAAACCATCCAGATCTACAGCGAGGTGGTGATCGCCACGCCGGGCGGCATCGTGTCCGACCCGGCCACCTTCAACCAGCTTCTCGCGCACTGCACCACCGTCTGGCTGCAGGCGGCACCCGAGGAGCACATGGGCCGCGTCGCCGCGCAGGGCGACACCCGGCCGATGGCCGCCAGCAAGGAGGCCATGGACGACCTGCGCCGCATCCTCGCCGGCCGCGCCGCCTTCTATTCGAAGGCCGACCTGACCATCGACACCAGCGGGCACGGCCTCGCCGAGAGCTTCCAGCTCCTGCGCAATGCCGTGCGCGAAACCATGCACCACGAAGGCTGAACCGCCTCCGGCCATCCACTGCCTGTAAAAAATTCATTCCAGGGTTGACGCGCCCCGAAACATGCAGCATGATGCATGTCCATGCGATAGACGAATGCACTATTGTTCCTTGATGCCCCCGAACCCCTAGGAGACCGACATGGCCGAAACCGCCGCTCACCCCGCCCGCGTGGACTACCGCACCGACCCCACGCAGTACCGCCACTGGAACCTGAGCGTCGAAGGCTCGGTCGCCCGCCTGTCGCTCGACATCGCGGAAGACGGCGGCATCCGCCCCGGCTACAAGCTCAAGCTCAACAGCTACGACCTGGGCGTGGACATCGAGCTGCATGACGCCCTGAACCGCGTGCGCTTCGAACATCCGGAAGTGCGCTCGGTCATCGTCACCAGCGCCAAGGACCGGATCTTCTGTTCGGGCGCCAACATCTTCATGCTCGGCGTGTCGAGCCACGCCTGGAAGGTGAACTTCTGCAAGTTCACCAACGAGACCCGCAACGGCATCGAGGACTCGTCGAAGCACTCGGGCCTGAAGTTCGTCGCCGCGGTCAACGGCGCCTGTGCCGGCGGCGGTTACGAGCTCGCGCTGGCCTGCGACGAGATCATCCTGGTCGACGATCGCTCTTCGTCCGTCTCGCTGCCCGAAGTGCCGCTGCTCGGCGTGCTGCCCGGCACCGGCGGCCTGACCCGCGTCACCGACAAGCGCCATGTGCGCCATGACCTCGCCGACATCTTCTGCACCAGCGTCGAAGGCGTGCGCGGCCAGCGTGCGGTGGACTGGCGCCTGGTCGATGCGATCGCCAAGCCCGCGCAGTTCGGCGCCGCGGTGCAGGAACGCGCCGCCAAGCTCGGCGAAGGCAGCCACCGTCCAGCTAACGGCAAGGGCGTGCAACTCACCCGCGTCGAGCGCGAGGACGGCCCCGACAGCCTGCACTACGACTACGTGACCGTCGAGATCGACCGCGCCCGCCGCACCGCGACCTTCACCGTCAAGGCGCCGAAGACCGCGCAACCCACCGACATCGCCGGCATCGAAGCCGCGGGCACCGCGTGGTGGCCGCTCGCGATGGCCCGCCAGCTCGACGACGCCATCCTCTGCATGCGCACCAACGAACTCGACATCGGCACCTGGCTGCTCAAGACCGAGGGCGATGCGAAGGCAGTGCTGGCCAGCGACGCCACCGTGCTCGCCAACAAGGACCACTGGCTGGTGCGCGAAACCATCGGCCTGCTGCGCCGCACGCTCGCGCGTCTGGATGTTTCCTCGCGCAGCCTGTTCGCGCTGATCGAATCGGGCTCGTGCTTCGCCGGCACGCTGGCCGAACTGGCCTTCGCGGCCGACCGCGCCTACATGCTCGCGCTGCCCGACGACGCCGACAAGGCGCCGAAGCTCACGCTCAACGAATTCAACTTCGGCTTCTTCCCGCTGGTGAACGACCAGTCGCGCCTGCAGCGCCGCTTCTATGAAGAGTCCGCGCCGCTCGAGGCCGCTCGCGCCGCCGCCGGCAAGGCGCTCGACGCCGACGAGGCGCTCGAGCTCGGCCTCGTGACCATGGCGCCCGACGACATCGACTGGGACGACGAGATCCGCATCGCGATCGAAGAGCGCGTCGCCATGTCGCCCGATGCGTTGACCGGCCTCGAAGCCAACCTGCGCTTCGCGAGCAAGGAAAACATGGCCACCCGCATCTTCGGCCGGCTCACCGCCTGGCAGAACTGGATCTTCAACCGCCCGAACGCCGTCGGCGAGAAGGGTGCGCTGAAGGTCTATGGCACCGGCCAAAAAGCCGGCTTCGACATGAACCGCGTCTGATCATTGGTCCCACGAACACTCAAGGAAACAAATCATGAGCACGATCAACTACAGCGAGAAGATTCCGAACAACGTCAACCTGAGCGAAGACCGCACCCTGCAGCGCGCGCTCGAGAGCTGGCAGCCGAACTTCATCCACTGGTGGGACGACGTCGGGCCCGAGGGCTCGACCAACTTCGACGTGTACCTGCGCACCGCCGTGAGCGTCGATCCGAACGGCTGGGCGCAGTTCGGCCACGTGAAGATGCGTGACTACCGCTGGGGCATCTTCCTGAACCCGGGCGACGCGAGCCGCGAGATCCACTTCGGCGACCACAAGGGCGAGAAGGCCCGGCAGGACGTGCCCGGCGAGCACCGCGCCAACCTGCGCCGCATCATCGTCACGCAGGGCGACACCGAGCCGGCGTCGGTCGAGCAGCAGCGCCACCTGGGCCTCACCTGCCCGAGCCAGTACGACCTGCGCAACCTGTTCCAGGTCAACGTCGAGGAAGGCCGCCACCTGTGGGCCATGGTCTACCTGCTGCACAAGTACTTCGGCCGCGACGGCCGCGAAGAAGCCGAGGCCCTGCTTCAGCGCCAGTCCGGCGACCAGGACAACCCGCGCATCCTCGGCGCCTTCAACGAGAAGACGCCCGACTGGCTTGCGTTCTTCATGTTCACCTACTTCACCGATCGTGACGGCAAGTTCCAGCTTTCCGCGCTGGCCGAAAGCGCCTTCGATCCGCTGTCGCGCACGACCAAGTTCATGCTGACGGAGGAAGCGCACCACATGTTCGTCGGCGAAAGCGGCGTCTCGCGCGTGCTGCAGCGCACCGCGCAGGTCATGAACGACCTCAAGACGGACGACCCGAAGAAGGTCCGCGAGGCCGGCGCGATCGACCTCGGCACCATCCAGCGCTACCTGAACTTCCACTACAGCGTGACTATCGACCTCTTCGGCGCCGACCAGTCGAGCAACGCCGCCATCTTCTACAGCTCCGGCCTCAAGGGCCGCTACGAAGAAGGCAAGCGCACCGACGACCATGTGCTCAAGGGCCAGACCTACAAGGTGCTCGAAGTGCAGAACGGCCAGCTCGTCGAGAAGGAAGTGCCGATGCTCAACGCGCTCAACGAAGTGCTGCGCGACGACTTCATCAAGGACTCGATGGCCGGCGTCGCCCGCTGGAACAAGGTGCTCGAGAAGGCCGGCATCCCGACCCGTCTCACCGTGCCGCACAAGGCCTTCAACCGCCAGATCGGCGCGCTCGCCGGCATCAAGATGTCGCCCGAGGGCCGCGTGGTGAGCGAAGCCGAATGGAACGCCAGGAAGAGCGAATGGCTGCCGACGCCCGAAGACTTCGCTTTCGTGGCATCGTTGATGGGCCGCGTGGTCGAACCGGGCAAGTTCGCCAACTGGATCGCGCCGCCGGTCATGGGCATCAACCGCCAGCCGGTCGATTTCGAGTACGTTCGCTTCGGCTGAGAATGTGAAGGTCGCGGACGGGGAACCCCGTCCGCGACGAGACAAGGAGACCCACGATGGACATGGCCGTTGACGTGAAGGTGATCAGGCAGCACCTGATCGATCCTGAAATCTGCATCCGTTGCAACACCTGCGAGGCGACCTGTCCTGTCAACGCCATCACGCACGACGATCGCAACTACGTCGTCCGTGCCGACGTGTGCAACAGCTGCATGGCCTGCATCTCGCCGTGCCCGACCGGTTCGATCGACAACTGGCGCACCATGCCCGCCGCGCGCGCCTATTCGATCGAAGAGCAGTTCACCTGGGACGAACTGCCCGCCGAGCTCACGCCCGAGCAGCTCGAGGCCGAAGGCCTCGGCGCGGCCGATGAAGTGCAGCTGCAGGCGGCGGCAGCCGCAGTGCCGCAGCCTGCCGTCGCACCCGGCGAAGTGGCTTTCGACTCCGCGCAGTACGGCGCGACCATGCCGCCGTGGTCGGCCGCGCATGCGTACACCAACCTCTATCCGCCGAAGGCCCTGACCACCGCGACGGTGGTCGGCAACTTCAATTGCACCGAAGCGGGCTACGAGAACGAGACCCACCACATCGTGCTCGATTTCGGCGGCATGCCGTTCCCGGTGCTCGAAGGCCAGTCGATCGCGATCATCCCGCCCGGCGTCGATGCCAAGGGCAAGCCGCATTTCGCGCGGCAGTACTCGATCGCGAGCCCGCGCAACGGCGAGCGGCCCGGCTACAACAACGTCTCGCTCACGGTGAAGCGCGTGCTGCAGGACCACCAGGGCAACCCGGTGCGCGGCGTGTGCAGCAACTACGTGTGCGACCTCAAGGTCGGCGACAAGGTGCAGGTCATCGGGCCCTTCGGCAATTCCTTCCTGATGCCGAACCATCCGAAGTCGCACATCGTGATGATCTGCACCGGCACCGGCAGCGCACCGATGCGTGCGATGACCGAGTGGCGCCGGCGCCTGCGAAAGAGCGGCAAGTTCGAAGGCGGCAAGCTGATGCTGTTCTTCGGCGCGCGCACGCAGCAGGAGCTGCCCTACTTCGGCCCGCTGCAGACGCTGCCCAAGGACTTCATCGACATCAATTTCGCGTTCTCGCGCACGCCGGGGCAGCCCAAGCGCTACGTGCAGGATGCGATGCGCGACCGCAAGGCCGACCTCGCCGAGCTGCTGAAGGACGGCCAGAGCCACTTCTACGTGTGCGGCCTCAAGAGCATGGAAGAAGGCGTGGTGCTCGCGCTGCGCGACGTCGCGACCGAAGCCGGGCTCGACTGGGACACTATCGGCGCCGCCCTCAAGCGCGAAGGGCGTTTTCACCTCGAGACGTACTGAAAAAATGAAGCCCGCCCCAAGGCTCGCGTACCCCATTGGTGGGCTGCCGTGGAACCGGCTTTGCCGGGCCAGGGGCAGCGCCCCCGGTAGGGGGTTGGCGAAGCGACACGAAGTGCGCGCAGCCTGGGGGCGAGCTTGATCTTCGCTGAGTTCCACGAGGGGCAGGTCATAGAGGCCGGGCCTTACCTCGTGACCGAGGCCGAGCTGCTCCAGTTCGCGAAGGCCTACGACCCGCAGTGGTTCCACACCGACGCGGCGCTCGCGGCCGAAGGGCCGTTCGGTGGCCTCATCGCGAGCGGCTGGCATACGGCGGCGATCGCGATGCGCCTCGTCGCCGATGCGGCGCTCGCGGGTTCCGAATCCTTCGCGTCGCCGGGGCTGCAGTACCTCAAGTGGCCCCATCCGGTGCGGCCCGGCGACAGCCTGCGGCTCGTCGCCGAGGTGGTCGAGGTGCGCCGTTCCGAAAAGCGCCCGACCATCGGCATCCTGCGCTGGCGCTGGCAGCTCTTCAACCAGCGCGAGCTGCCGGTGCTCGATCTGGAAGCGACCAGTCTGTTCAGGCTCGGCGAGGCACGCTGAGCGCCCGCGGCGGCGTCAGGGTTTGCGCGCAGCGACCAGCACGGCGGGCATCGGCACCTCGTAGCCGCCTTCCGCTCTGCAGAGTTCCAGCGCGTCGAGGATCGCATCGTCGATCGCGTCGAGCACCTCGGCGCGTTGCCGCTGCAGCGTGCCGCGCGTGCGCACCGTGCCGGTCTTCACCGCGAGCAGGATCTGCTCGCCCGAGGCCGCGCGCCAGCTCTGCGGCAGGCGCGTCACCATGCAATCGGCAAAGCCGGCCTCGGCCAGCGCCTTCTCGCTCGTCGAAGCGTCCGCGAACTGGAACATGGCCGGCCCGGCCGGCAGGCCGACCTCCAGCGAGCCGAGCGTGGCGATCGCCTCCAGCACCGCGCCGAAGAGCCGCGCCTGCTGCGGCACCTCCCACACCGTGAACGCGAGCCACCCGCCGGGCTTGAGCACGCGGAAGGCTTCGCGGAAGAACTGCGGCGGCTCGGGGAAGTGCAGCACCCCGTAGTTCGACACGATCGCATCGAAGTGCTCGGCCTCGAACGGCAGGCTACCGGCATCGGCCTCGACGAAGCTCGCAGCCGGATAGCGCCGCGCGGCGAGCCGCACCTGCTCGGCCGAGAAATCGATCCCGACGACCTCGGCCCCGCGCGCGAGCGCCGCACCGGCCGCATAGCCGGCGCCGCAGGCCGCGTCGAGCACCACGCTCCCCCTGGCCACCTGCGCAGCATCGAGTAGCGGCGCGATCGATTGCGTCGTCAGCCCGGAGAGGAGATCGTCGTAGCTTGCGCACACCGTCGGGTCCGTCCAGCCGGCGTGCTCGAAATCGCGAAAGGCGTCGGTCATGCGGTTCCCCCTTGGAGAGCGGCTGGGCCGCACGATGGTGCGCGGGCGTCCAGGGCGTGTCAATCGCGTGGCCCTCCGGCTAAAGTAGTCCGCTTTGCACCGCGAGGAGTCGCGCATGAAGAAGCCGGAAACGACCGAGGGCCCGCCACCATCGCAGCTGATCGACGAGAAGATCGCCGCGCTCGGCGACTGGCGCGGCGAGACCCTGGCCCA
Organism: Variovorax ureilyticus; assembly: GCF_050632185.1. Lineage (GTDB taxonomy): Bacteria > Pseudomonadota > Gammaproteobacteria > Burkholderiales > Burkholderiaceae_C > Variovorax > Variovorax ureilyticus_A. The sequence continues at coordinate 4,360,487 of NZ_CP192579.1, read as the reverse complement.
CATGCGCAAGCTCATCAGGGAGGCGGATCCGGAGGTCGTCGAAACCTGGAAGTGGATGGGGACGCCGGTCTGGGAGCACGGCGGAATCATCTGCACCGGTGAGTCGTACAAGTCGGTCGTGAAGCTGACCTTCGCCAAGGGCGCGTCGCTGGACGATCCGGCGAAGCTCTTCAATTCGAGCCTGGACGGCAATGTCCGCCGCGCGATCGACATCCGCGAAGGCGAAAAGGTCGATGCCGGCGCGTTCAAGGCGCTCATCCGTGCGGCAATGGCACTCAACACCGCCGCGAAAGCGAAGCCGAAGCGGGCGAAGTAGCAGCCAGGCGCCGAGCGGCTCTCGCGCCGCTCAGGGTTCCTTGCCGGCCTTCAGCGGGTAGCCCGCTTCGCGCCACGCCTTCATGCCGCCGTCGAGCGCCACTGCGCGCACAAAGCCCATCGAGCGCAGCGTCGCGGCCGCGAGGGTGGAGATGTAGCCCAGCTCGCAGCAGGCGAGGATGCGGCGCGTCGGGTCCGGCAGGTCCTGGTTCACGCGCAGTTCGAGCTGCCCGCGCGGCAGCAGGCGCGCGCCGGGGATGTGGCCCCCTTCGTACGCATCGCGCTCGCGCACGTCGAGCACGATGAGATCGTCTTCGTGCGTTTCCACACGCGACTTCAGCTCGGCGAGCGACATGAACGGCACCGCCGCGGTCGCCTCGGCGAGCAGGCTCGCCACCGTCTTGCCGCCGCTCATGTTCGTGCGCAGCGCCTCGGTGATGTGCGTGGGCATCGTGAGGTTCAGGTTGCGCATCATTTCGACGAACTCGGCGCGGTCGCGCTTCTGCAGGCGCGGGTTGGTCGCGATCTCGTCGCCGATGGTCGAGTGGCTGCGGCCCTTGTAGTCGTGCGCCGGGTAGACCTTGAGCGCGGGGTCGAGCTTGAGCACCTTGTTGAACAGGCTGTCGTAGAGCTGCTCGGGATCGCCGCTCGGCAGGTCGGTGCGGCCGGTCGCGCCGATGAGCAATGTGTCGCCGGTGAAGATCTTGTCCTCCACCAGCAGGCACATCGAATCGGCGGTGTGCCCCGGCGTGTGGATCGCCTGCAGCCGGAGCTTGCCGAGCACCACCATCTCGCCGTCGCCGATGCGCATGTCGACGAACGGGGCGGGGCTGGCGCGGTGCATCACCACCGGCACGCCCAGCCGCCGCGCGAGCTCGCGCGTCGCGGAGAAGTGATCGGCATGCGTGTGCGTGTCGATCAGGTAGCGGATGCGGACCCCGTCGCGCGCGGTGAGCGCGATGTAGTGGTCGATCTGGCTCAGCTCCGGATCGATCAGCGCGGCCACGCAGCCCTGGTCGCACCCGACCAGGTACGACTGGCAGCCGCCGGTGGCGATCTGCTCGAAGAGCATCAGCCGGGCTGCTTGACCACGCGCAGGTAGGGCTTCGGGGCCTTCCAGCCGCCGGGGAAGAGCTTCTTCGCGTCGTCGTCGGAAACCGAGCCCGCGATGATCACGTCATCGCCCTGCTTCCAGTTGACCGGCGTGGCGACCTTGTGCGCGGCGGTGAGCTGCATCGAGTCGAGCACGCGCAGGATCTCGTCGAAGTTGCGGCCGGTGGTCATCGGGTAGGTGAGCATCAGCTTGATCCTCTTGTCCGGGCCGATGATGAAGACCGAGCGCACGGTGGCGTTGGTCGCCGCCGTGCGGCCTTCGGCACTGCCGGGCTCTTCGGCCGGCAGCATGTTGTAGAGCTTGGCGACGTTCAGGTCGGTGTCTCCGATCATCGGGTACTTGGGCAGGTAGCCCTGCGTTTCCTCGATGTCCTTGGCCCACTTGTCGTGGGCGTCCACCGGATCGACGCTCAGGCCGATCAGCTTCGCGTTGCGCTTGGTGAACTCGGGCTCGATCTTGGCCATGTAGCCCAGCTCGGTGGTGCACACCGGCGTGAAGTCCTTGGGATGCGAGAAGAGGATCGCCCACTTGTCGCCGATCCAGTCGTGGAACTTGATCGGACCCTGTGTGGTGTTGGCCGTGAAATCGGGCGCGACATCGTTGATACGCAGTGACATATCCGCTCCTTCAGGTTGATGGTGGTGAATGCCGGCACCCCGCGCCCCATCGGCAGCGGTGCGGAGGAATCCAAAAGTACACCACTTTCCGATGACGCAGGCAAGGCGCCCAACCCCTGCCGTGGCGCATCTCCTTTGCGCTTTCCCGCATTGAAGAGAAGGCCGCCCGCGCGCTAGGCTCCAAAGGTGAACACGATCGCCAAGACACCCGCCCCCTTCATCCCCCAGATCCGTCTCTACCAGGATTGGCTCCGCGACAAGCGCGGCCTGTCCTTCGATTCGTACGACGCGCTGTGGCGCTGGTCGACCACCGACCTGCCCGCGTTCTGGCAGAGCATCTGGGACTTCTTCGGCATGCAGTCGCCCACGCCGCACAGCAGCGTCGTCGGCGACGTGCACATGCCCGGCACGCGGTGGTTCCCGGGTGCGCAGGTCAACTACGCGCGCGAAGTCTTCCGCCATGCCGACGCGGCACACGCGGCCGGCATGCTGGCGGTCGTGAGCGAAAACGAACTCGGCGAGGTGCGTGAAATCTCGTGGCCCGAACTGCGGCGCCAGGTGGCCTCCGTGGCGCTCGAGCTTCGCGAACTCGGCGTGCGGCGCGGCGATCGCGTGGCGGCCTACATGCCCAACGTGCCCGAGACGCTCGTCGCCTTTCTCGCCTGTTCGAGCATCGGCGCCGTGTGGAGCGTGTGCGCGCCCGACATGGGCACCGCGGCCGTGGTCGACCGCTTTCGCCAGATCGAGCCCAAGGTGCTGATCGCGGTCGATGGCATCCACTACGGCGGCAAGCCGATCGACCGCGGTGCGGTGGTGCAGGAACTGCGCGCCGCATTGCCCAGCGTGCAGAAGCTCCTGCTGGTGCGCACGCCTTTCGCCGCCGCGCGCATCGAGGCCGAAGCGGAGTGGAAGGACGCCGTCTCGCAGGACGATGCCGAAACCGCCGCCTTCGAGCCCGAGTGGCTGCCCTTCGACCATCCGATCTGGATCGTCTATTCGAGCGGCACCACCGGCCTGCCCAAGCCCATCGTGCACGGGCAGGGCGGCATCCTGCTCAATCTGTATGCCTGCGGGCTGCACCATGACCTCGGCCCCAGCTACAGCGCCAACAACTTCGGCGAGCGCTACCACTGGTACAGCTCCACCGGCTGGGTCATGTGGAACTCGCAGCTCTCCGGGCTGGTCTTCGGCGCGACCATCTGCATCTACGACGGCAATCCCGCCGGCAGCCGCGAGAAGCCCGACTGGGGCGTGCTCTGGCGCTTCGTCGCGCGGCACAAGGTCACCTTCTTCGGCGCCGGCGCGGCCTACTTCGCCAACTGCATGAAGGCCGGGCTCGTCGCGAAGGACTGCGGCGACCTTTCGCGCGTGCGCGCGCTCGGCAGCACCGGCTCGCCGTTGTCCGAGGAGGTGCAGCGCTGGGGCACGGCCCAACTGCAGGCAGCGCGCGCCGCAGCTTCCTCTAAAGGGGAGGGCCGCCGCGCACGGCCGCCCGAAGCGGCCGGCCCGCCCCCGGTCGGGGGTGGGCGAAGCGACACGCAGTGCGCGCAGCCTGGGGGCGAGCAACAAGTCTGGTGGTACAACATTTCGGGGGGCACCGACTTCTGCGGCGCCTTCGTCGGCGGCAATCGCGAATTGCCCGAAGTGCCGGGCCAGATGCAATGCCGCTTCCTCGGCGCCGCGGTCGAGGCATGGAACGAGGATGGCAAGCCCGTGATCGGCGAAGTCGGTGAACTCGTCTGCACAAAGCCCATCCCGTCGATGCCGCTCTACTTCTGGGGCGACGAAGGCAATGCGCGTTATCTGTCGAGCTACTTCGACACCTACCCCGGCGTCTGGCGCCACGGCGACTGGATACGGATCGGCGAGGACGGCGGCTGCATCATCTACGGCCGCAGCGACGCCACCATCAACCGCCAGGGCCTGCGCATGGGCACCAGCGAGATCTACAGCGCGGTCGAAGGGCTGCCCGAAGTGCTCGACTCGATGGTGGTCGATCTCGAATACCTGGGCCGCGAAAGCTACATGCCGCTTTTCGTCGTGCTGCGCCAGGACGTGACGCTCGACGACGCGATGCGCGCAAAGATCGAGAACGCGATCAAGACCTCGCTCTCGCCGCGCTTCGTGCCCAACGAGATCCTGCAGGTCGCCGAGATCCCGCGCACGCTCTCCGGCAAGAAGCAGGAGCTGCCGATCAAGAAGCTCCTGCTTGGCCAGCCGATCGAGAGGGTGGTCAACCGTGAGGCGATGGCCAATCCCGGCTGCCTCGACTGGTACGTCGCCTTCGCGGCACGGCATGCCCAGGCGCAGGCGCAGAATCGGGGCGCATGAACAAGCGCGCCGCTCTCCAATCGATCCTTGCCGCTGCCAGCCTGCTGATGCTGGCGGCCTGCACGACGACGCCATCGACACCGCCCCAGCCCGAGCCGCTGCGCGTGGCCGGCACCGTCGCATACCGCGAGCGGATCGCGCTCGATCCCGCCGCCGAGATCGTGGTGCAGCTGCTCGATGTCTCGCGCATGGACGCACCCGCCGCCGTGCTCGCCGAACAGCGCATCCGCGCCTAAGGCAGGCAGGTGCCCATCGCGTTCGAGCTCAGCGTGGACCCGGCGCGCATCGATCCGCGCATGCGCTACAACGTCTCTGCGCGCATCCTCGACAAGGACGGGCAGCTGCTTTTCATCACCGACCGGGCGTACCCGGTGCTCACCTACCGCGAAGGCAACACCGCGAGCCTGATGCTCACGCGGGTCGATCGCTGAATCCGTCTCGGCAGGGCTCTACAGCCACTTGCCGTCCGCAGGCATCTGGATGCGCGTTTCCGGCGAACCGCCGTCGATCGTGGCGCTGATGAAGAAGCTCAGGATCGAGATGAAGATGCTCGCGAACAGCGCCGTCCAGAAGCCCGACACCTTGAAGCCGCGCACCAGCGCGGAGACCAGCAGGATCATCAGCGCGTTGATCACCAGCAGGAAGAGCCCGAAGGTCAGCACGGTCAGCGGCAGCGTGAGGATGATCAGCAGCGGCCGCACGATCGCGTTCGCGAAGCCCAGCAGCAGCGCCGCGATGATGATCGAGCCCGCGCCTTCGAACTGGATTCCCTTGAAGAGGTAGCTGGCCACCCACAGCGACAGTGCGGTGATCGCCCAGGTGATGAAGAACGAAGGGAGGTAGTCGGGCATGTCGGTCTTTTCGGCGTTGGGATGACCGGCCGATCATATCGGCGCAGCCCCGGGAACCGGGCGCTCCCGATTCAAACATGTACGTGAACGTACACGTTCTGGTAAGATCGAGGCATGACCGACGCGAAGGGCTCCATCACCGTCCGCGAAGCCGCCGACCGGCTGGGCGTGACGCCGCGCACCCTCAAGTACTACGAGGAACTCGGTCTCGTGGTACCCGGTCGCAGCGAAGGGCGCTACCGCCTCTACGAACCCGCCGACCTCGAGAAGCTCGCGCGTGTGCTGCGCATGCGCTCGCTGGGCTTTTCGCTCACGGCGATCACCGCCATGCTCCAGCAGCCGTTCGAGGCGCCGGCCGACGGCGGCCGGCCACGGCTTTCCAGCCAGTCGCTCAAGACGCTGAAGACCACGCTCACCGCGCAGCTCGAAACGCTGGACAACCGTGTCGCGCAGGTCAGGCGCGAACTCAAGGAGGCGGCCGCCATGCAGGCGCAGTTGCGCCGCGACCTCGACTACGTGGAACGCCGGCTCAACGGTGAATCGGTCGAGGCGATCCTCGAGGAGCGCAAGCGCGAAATGCCTGCACGCAAGGCCGAGCTGCGCAAGTCCATGCCCTCATGAGCACGCCGCTTTCCGCATTGCCGCAGCGCGGCATCGCCGTCGCGGCGCTGGCGCCGTGGGTGATCGGCGTCGTCACCGGCATCGACTATTTCGACAACGCGCTGTTCGCCTTCTTCGCGAGCTACATCGCGGGCGGCGTGAGCGCCTCGGCCGACGAGCTGGTCTGGGCTTCCAGCGCGTATGCGCTCGGCGCGGTGCTCGGCATCCTCCTGCAGCACGCGTGGGTGGAGCGCATCGGCTACCGGCGCTATCTCGCGATCTCCATGTTCGCCTTCGCGGCCGGCGGCATCTTCGCGGCGCTCAGCGACACCTCGATGCAGCTCATGCTGGCGCGCGGCTTCCAGGGCTACTTCGTCGGGCCGATGCTCGGCGCGTGCCGCATCCTGATCCAGATCGGCATCCCGCTGCAGCGGCGCGCGAAGTCGTTGCGGGCCTTCATGGCGCTCATCATCTTCAGCGGCGCACTCGCGCCCGTCATCGGCGCGTGGCTGGTCACGCATTTCGAATGGCGCTCGCTGTTCTTCTGCACCGCGCCGGTCGCGGTGCTCACCGGCGCGCTGGCGTTGTGGACGCTGCCCGACATCGGCGACGTCGCACCGCACCAGCGCACCGAGCCGCACTACGTGGCCTACATCGTCTTCGCCCTTGCGCAGGCCGCGCTGCAGCTCGTGCTCACGCGCGCGCACTTCGAGCTCTTCTCGGGCTCGCCAACGCTCATCGGCCTCGCGGTCGCGGGCATCGCGGGGCTCGGCTGGTTCGGCTACCACCAGTGGCAGCATCCCGCGCCGCTGGTGCGGCTTCAGGGGCTTCGGGTGGCGAGCTTCCAGGTCGGGCTCGCGCTCTACGTCGTCTATTACTGCCTCTCCACCGGCTTCAGCTACCTGCTGCCGCGCATGATGGAAGGCGGCCTGGGCTTCACCGTCGGCGACACCGGCTACTTCACCGGCGTGATGTCGCTCGCGGGCGGGCTGATGATGTTCGTCTACACGAAGTTCTCGTCGCGCGTCACGCGCAAGCGCTGGCTCGTGGTGCCGGGCTTCGTCATCGCCGCCGTGGCGGGCTTCTGGCTGGCCCGTATGTCGCCGCAGGCCGGGCGCGCGCAACTCGTGGTGCCGCTGCTGCTGCGCGGGCTGATGATGCTCTTCGTCATGCTGCCGGTGGCCGGCGTCACCTTCCGCGCCTTCAAGGGCGAGGACTTCGCGCACAGCTACCGCCTCAAGAACCTGCTGCGGCAGCTCGCGATCTCCTTCGCGACCGCGAGCGTCATCGCGCTGCAGCAGCACCGTGTCGCGCTGCACGAGACGCGCCTTGGCGAATCGGCCAACCTCGGCAACGCCACCTTCGTGCAGTCGCTCGACATGCTCACGCGCGGCTTCCAGGCCGCCGGCCATGCGGCGAGCGAGGCGCATGCGATGGCATTGGCATCGCTCTCGCGCATGCTCGAGCAGCAAGCCACCTTCATGGCCTCGCTCGACGGGTTCCAGGTGATGGCGGTGATCGCCATCGTCGCCGCGATCTACGCCGCGTCGCAGAAGGTGCTGGACTAGATCCGGCTCAGGCGGGTACGCGGAGTTTCGCGAGCTTCAGCAAGAGCTCTTCCGCCACGTCGTGCGCGCGGTGCGCCATCACCGCCACGGGATAGCTGCCGAGCCGGGTGCGCTCGTAGCTCACGGTCGCGAAGCGGAACTCGGTGCCAAGCGCCGCCGCCGCATCGCGCAGGCAATGGGCGATCGACTGCAGGCCCTCGCGCGCGTAGCGCTGCGTTCCGTCGCCGATGCCGACAGAGGCGACAAAGTTCTTCTCTCCGAGTTTGCTGATCTCGACTTCGGGCTGCATGTCACTTCCAGGTCGCTTCTTCTTGGGGGGCCCGTCAGGGCAACCCACGAAGATACAAACACTCGCCGCGCTGCGCCATCACCGAAAACCGTGATCCGGTGCCGAAGAACTTCGCACGACACCCTGTTTTCCGGCTTCGTTCCTGCCGATAGAACGGAGTGACCACGACTGCCGCCAGCGACGCGAGCTACCGGATCCTCATGCGCGAAGGGTGCAGGGTCGTCTACGGCCATATGCCGCTGCCGGAATTCCTCGCGCTGGTGCGGCAGGCGAGCGACGACGAAGTGCTCCACGCCGGCACCGCCCGCATGCTGGGCGCGACCGCCGTCATCGGCCTGCCCGGCGCGCTCGCGCGCCTGCGCCGGCGCGAAACCCCGGCGGCCGTCGAGCGCGTGCGCGCCCAACTCGGCCGCGCCGCGCTGCGGCTCGACCCCGACGCGCTGCGCTGGCTGGCGGCGGGCGAGCATGGACCGGCCTGCCTCGCGCTCTTCCTGCTGCTGACCGGTGTGCGTCCACGCCACTACCGCGGTACGCTGCGCGACTTTCCGCGCGATGCCGGCGCCTTCCGGCGCTGCCGTCTGCTGATCGAACAGGTGCCGTCGCTGCGGCAGGCGCTCGCGGTGCTGGCCGAGCGCGTGTCCGAACCCGGCGTGGCCGAATGGGCCGCGCTCGCGCAGTCGTGGGACGACATCTGCGCCCATATGGACTACGAGGCGCCGGACTGGCGCTACGGCGCCGCCGGGGCGTCCGGTACCACCGCAGTGCTTGCGTGCTTTCGGGAGCTGGAGGCGGCCTGAGCGCCCGACCGGCTACAGTGCCGTGCGCTTCGCCTCCATCCGACAACAACCAAGACAAATGCCATCCACAGCCCGGGCGTCCGGCACTCGCGCGGACGCCCACTCCGCCGTCGCTCCCGCACAGACGCCTGCCCGCCAGGTGCTGCTCGGCCTGAGCCTGATCCTCATCGCCTTCAACCTGCGCCCGGTGTTCGGCAGCCTGTCGGTCCTGCTGCCCGAGGTCATGAAGGACACCGGCCTCGGCGCCTCCGGCGCGAGCCTGCTCACCACGCTGCCGCTGCTGTGCCTCGGCATCTTCGCGGCGCCGGCACCGGCGCTGGCGCGGCGCTTCGGGCCCGAGCGCACGCTGCTCGGGGCGCTTGTCCTGATCTGCATCGGCACGCTGCTGCGCGGCACCGGCAACCTCCCGGTGCTCTTCGTCTCGTCGGCGCTGGCCGGCGCGGGCATCGCGGTCGGCAACGTGCTGCTGCCCGGCCTCGTCAAGCGCGACTTTTCGAGCCGCGCGGCGATGATGACCGGCTTCTACACCCTCGCCGTCTGCGCCGGTGCATCGAGCGCCGCCGCCTTCACCGTGCCGCTGAACCACCTCTTGGACGGCGCGTGGACCGCCGCGCTCGCCTTCTGGGCGCTGCCCGCCGGCTTCGTCGTGCTGCTGTGGGCGCCGCAGGCGCTCGCCGCGCGCCCGCGAGCGACCGCGCCGAGCGCCCACGTCGGCAGCCTCTGGCGCGACCCGCTCGCGTGGCAGGTCACCGGCTTCATGGGCCTGCAGTCCTCGCTCGCCTACATCGTCATGGGATGGCTCTCGCCAATCCTGCGCGAGCGCGGCCTCGACAGCCAGACCGCTGGCTACGTGCTGGCCGTCTCCATCCTCGTGCAACTCGGCACCTGCCTCGTCACACCCTCGATCGCCGCGCGGTGCCGCGACCAGCGCGGGCTGGCGCTCGGGCTCACGGTGCTCATCCTCGTCTCGCTGCTGGCCTTCCTCTTCGCGCCGCTCGACAGCGTCTGGCTGTGGACCGTGCTGCTCGGCCTGGGGCAGGGCGGGGCGTTCGCGCTGGCACTGGCGCTGATCGTCATGCGCTCGCCCGACGCCAGCGTCACCGCGCAACTGTCGGCCATGGCCCAGGGCTGCGGCTACGTGCTGGCCTCCGCCGGCCCGCTCGTCGCGGGACTCCTGCGCGGCTGGACCGGCGGCTTCGAGAGTTCCGCCGCGCTGATGGTCGTCCTCGGCGTCGGCATGGCCTGGTGCGGCTGGGGCGCGGGGCGGCGGATGACGGTGCTGCAAGCCCGCCACGCCTGAAAACGCGAAGCCGGCTCAGGCCGGGAGATCGAAGGCCTCGCGGAACGCCGCGCAGAACGCCGGCGTGCCGCTCATCGACAGCGTGACCGTGCGCCGGGGCGTGTCGGCCTCCTGCGTTTCCTGCAGGTCGTAGTCCCACTCGCTGCCGTCTTCCACCGGGCCGCGCCGGCCGGCGAAGGCGTCCTGCGCCCAGGCGAGCACCTGTTCCACCTCGGCATGCACCGCGGCGAGCTGCTCCGGTCGAACGGTCGCCATGGCGTCGAACACGCCAATGCCTTCGGTGTCTTCGCTGTAGTCGAAGTCGAGAAAATCCAGGGTCATGCGGCGAAGCTACCTCAAGTCGGAGCGGCAGCCGGGTCACCCCGCCTGCACCGCCGCCAGCCAGAGCTGCGCACCCTGCAGTGGCGTCGACGTCCACGTCAGGTTGTAGGTGCCGGCAGCGGCGACCTGCTTCACCGCCACCGCGCACTGCACCAGCGCGCCGGCCGCCAGCACCGAATCGATCACCGTGAATCCGCTGTCGGGCACCGCCGTCTTGTCCCCATCGACACCCGCATCGCCCCACCACCACGCCACCAGCAGCGCGGGGCCCGTGGTGGTCACGCTGGCGCTCGTCAGCGGCTGGCCCGACAGCACCTCGCGCCACTTCACGTCGCGCACCAGCCCGCCGCCGGTGACCTCGACCACCGTCAGCGTCACCTCGTCGAGCGGGTCCGGCTTTGCCACCGTGACCGTGTGACCCGCCACCCCGCGCGCCTTCTCGCAGGCGAACAGCGCCGTTCCCGAGCGGGGGTAGAGCGTGTACGCGTGCGCCGAATCGCGCTGGACGAAGGCATTGCCCGCGTTGTCCGTCGGCGTCGCCGCAGCCGCCTGATTGCCCCGGCCGACGCAGACCAGCAGGCTGCTTCCGCTCGCGCGCGTCGACAGGCCCGAGACCGACAGCGCCGCGGCCGACGTGTTCATGCGGTTGAAATTCAGCCCGTGCGCGCCGAGCGCCGGCGCCCCTGATCCCGGCGGTGAAGTCGACGCGGGTGGCGGAGAAGCCGATGAAGAAGGCGGGGTCACCCCAGTGCCCGAGGTGGCGACAAACGCCACCCCGCCGCCGCTGCTGCCCCCGCCGCAGCCCGCGATCGTGGCACCGCCGGATGCCATGCCGGCCGCGACCACGGCGCACATGCGCTGCAGCAGTTCGCGACGCTCGTTCTGCGGCACAGTGGCCGCGCAGTCGGGAGATTCGTTCATGGAGGCTCTCCGAGTTCGCTCGACCCGCTATTCTGGGAGCAAACCCACGGCTCATGCACCTCGACCCCTTCACCCGCGTCAACGACCTGCCGTTCACCGCCTCGAAAGAGGACGTGCAGCGCCTGCACGGCACGCCCCTCAAGGCCGGCCGCAACGATGTCGGCCTGAACGAGCTCGACTACGGATCGGTCATCTACCGCTTTCAGGACTGCGGCCGGCTCGAAGAAATCACCATGCAGGCCGCCATCGTCATCGTCGGCCGCCGGTCCATCGGGTTCGATGCGCTCGCGTTCTTCATCCATGCCGAGGACGAAGACTGCTTCGAAAGAGCCGGCTTCCTCGTCTCGCCCCGGTTCGGCATCGCCTTCGACCCGAACGAGCCGTTCTGGGTCACGGCGCTCGCCGCGCACTGCGTGGATGAATGGCGGCGCCTGTAGTGCTGCCGCCGACTGACTATCGCGGTGCGGCAAGCGCCAGCGGAATCACCGTCTGCTCGTTGCCATAGCTGATCTCCAGCTTCACGCTCGCCGTGCCGCGCGGGAGCGCGAACAGCACCGCACCCTCCTTGGCCGAGCGGGCCGGCACCAGCTCGTTGAGATCGCTCTCCGGCGCCATCGGCACGCCATCGAGCGTCAGGCGAAACGACCGATCCCAGAAATTCGCGTCGTAGGCGTTGTTGTTCATCATGCGGATCTGGATACGCAACGCATCCTTCTCCGCCGTCTGCGGCGACAGCGTGGCCGACAGCAGCGTGAACGTGGCGGTGTCGAGCTTGTACTCGCGCAACTCGGGCAAGGCCACCGGATGGCTCGCCGCGGCGGGTGATGGCGAAGCCGGCGCAGCCGCCACGACCGGTGCGGCCGAAGCCGGCGAGGGCGCCGACGATGACCGCTGTTGCTGAGGCGCGGGCGCCGCAGGCGGCTGCGGCGACCCGATCCAGCCCACCTGCTTGAGCGCCACCAGCAGCCCCGCGAAAGCCGTCGTGGCCGCCGTCAGCGTGGCGATGAGCCCCGGCAAGGTCTGCCACCAGGACTTGGACTTCTCTTCGTCAGCCATGAAGGAACCTTCCTCGCGATGCCGATGGGCGACGAAGGATTCTCGTGCGGTGGGGGGCGGCTGTCACTCGGGGAGCTTCACAGCGCGTCCAGCCGATCGAGCAGGTGCAGCGAAGTGAGAGGCATCCCGCGCAACTCGAACAGTTGCGCCATGGTCTGCGCCGTATGCGCCGGGTTGTTCCAGCGCTTCCGCATCTGGCGCAAAGCGCCCAAGGCCTGGGCCGGGTGCAGTGTCAGCTGGTTGACGATGAACTGGTCCGGCGTCTGGAGATCGATGCAGTGCTTGCCGAGCACCTCGACCGGAAAGTCGTTCAGGTTGTTGGTGACGATGGCGTCTGCATGCCCAACGATCGCTGCAGCAAGCACATGGCGGTCGTTCGGGTCCGGCAACTGGAGGCTCTCCACGAAGACCTCGTAGCCCACCACCATGCAGTCCGGGATGGCCTCGCACATAGCGCGTGCCTTGTCACGGTTTGCCTGATCACTGTTTGGGAACTTTACCGCTCTCGCAGCGAGCCATTCGCGCTCGATATCAGCGCTCCACTTCGCCGCATACAGGCCCGCATGCGCCAGGCTCAGCAGTGCGTCGCATTGCAACTTGGCGAACAAGACATTCGCGTCCAGCAGCGCGGTATAGCGTGACGCCCCGGCCATCCGCTTAGGGCTCCTCGCCAAGCTGCGAGTCGATCTCGTGCATGCGACGCATCGCCGCCTCGCTGCGCGCCCGCTGCTCTTCCTGGTAGCGCACCAATTCCTCGAAATCGATGCGCCGATGGGTGTTGACCATGTGGCATTTCAGCCGCCCAGCGTCGATCTCCTTGATGACGAAAGGGCGCGACACATTGAGAAAGGCCGCGGCCTCCTGCGTGGTCATCTGAGCCTTCTGCGGAATCAGCAGCATCGGCTGGCGTAGCGCCATCTGCCGCAGCACGTCCGCGAAGAATCGCAGCGCCCGCGGCGGCAGATGCAGCACTGGCGCATCTTGACCTTCCTGCTCGATCGTGAGGTTCAGTTGCTTCGCGTTGGAGTGGTCGAGGGCGGCGATCAGCAGGGCGCGCGCGGTTGCTGCCATCTCCGCCTCCGCCTGCGTGGCGGGCTCCAGGATTTGCTGGCTCATGGAATCTTTCCTGCGGTTGCGATTGTGGGGTCGGGGTTTCCGAATACCCCCGTGGGGACATCGTGGGAATCCTACCTTAAACGCAATAAACGCAACGAAAGCAATAAACGAATCGCCATGCAGGCAGCGGCTGGTGGCTTTCATTCCGCCGCACAGGAGGGGCGGCTCGAGCAGTCAGAGCGAGCGCCAGATCTCGTCGTGGACCGACCCGGGCGCGAAGCTGTCCACGTACTTGTTGGCGATCTCCCAGAACTTCTGGTCGGCGAACATGCGCTGGCTGATCTCGTCATAGGTCGCCAGGTCCTTGTGCCGCGAAGTCCACCCGATGCGCTGGGGATTGCCGCCCACCGGCACCAGCACCTCGACGTCGAACCCATAGGTGGCCTTGATATGGGCGACGATTTCTTTCGAGAAGGCGAGCATGCTCGCGTTCTTGCCGGGCGCGATGCCGGCGGAGCGGAAGAAGGTAATCATCCGGGATCTCCTCCCGCCGAAGGGAGCGGCGGACTCCGGCACGGGATGTGCCGGGAGGCACTCTGCGCCTTGCGCGCGGAGCGGGGCTTGGGGAAAGCCTGATTGGAAATCGGCGAGCCGGCCGGCGACCGGCTCATGGGTGTGACAGCCCGGCTGCGGCGGCTGGTGCCGCGTGCTGCCAGGCTTACTTCGCGGCAGCTTGGCGGGCAGCCGTATCCGCGGTGCCGATCCAGCGGCTGATCTTGCCGCCCTTCAACGTGAACACATGGACCCACTCGCCGTCGAACGGCGTCCCGTTCGGCAGTGGCCTCACGCGCTCCCAGCCGAGCACCGTCACATGGTCCGGCCCTGCCAGGAATTCACGCGGCTCGAACTGCTGGATGTCGTCGTTCTGCGCCAGCATGACGAACCAGGCCTCTACCTCCTTCTTGCCGGTGAACTTGCCTCCATACGGAATGCCGGTGCTGGGGCTGGCGTGGAACCGCCACTCCACATCGTCGGTGAGCAAGGCCAGGATTCCCGGGATGTCGCGGCGTCCGAAAGCAGCGTAGGCCTGCTGGACAACTTCGGATGGGGTGCTCATTTGGCGTCCTCCATGCTGACGGCGGACATTGAAGTCTAGTCAGGGGTTGCTTCAATTCAACCTGTCGCTGGCCGGGCGGCCCCAATTTGCACCCGGTGCTCAGTGCTCTGATCGCGAGCCGGTCGCCGACCGGCTCTTGGGCGTAAAAGCCCGGTCGCGGCGGCTAGTGCCGCATGCTCTCCGGCGATCGCATCGACTTGAGCGCCGCGATGGCGCGTTCGACGCGCTGCTTGAACTCGGCGTCGGTGAGCAGCATCAGCTCGCGCGCTTTGGACGCATCGTCAATGCCTTGGATGCACGCGACGACGTGATAGGCCGCCCGCGCTGCCTTGATCTCGCGGATGGCTTGCATCGTGAGTTCGAAGGGGTCGGGCTTGGGCTCGCTGGGCGAGTCGTTGCGGGCGGGGGGATCGGTTGGGGGCGCGCGGGCGCGAAGGTAGGGTGGACCATCAATGGCCTCCAAGAGCTGCGGATTTACTAAAACCGCCGCCCTCGCTGTCAAACGATGGCGGCGACTCGAACGGGTTGACAGACCGGGCAGCTCTTGCGAGAACCGGCGAGCCTCGCGGCTCCCCGTCCGAGCCGCCAAAAAGGAGGCACGAACGACGAAGCCGCAGATCCACTGCGGGAAAACTGCGGCTTGCGTCGCAGAACTGCTTCAGGCTGTCAAACCCGGTCACGCCTTTGTTTGGCACGACGAGGAGGAGTATAGCGAGCGGGACGGCGGAGGTTTTGCCAAACACACGCGCTAAACCAACTCTTCTGGGGATTCCACTAACACTGCGCATGTACAGCTGAGGTTGCTGGCGCGCAGAATATGTGTCTGAAATCGACGGTCAAAAATTCTGACCGTCAATCACTAAGTTGCCAACGCCAAAAATGAAAAGAAATCAAATTGAAACCTTTTTCAGTCTGAGCAATTTGTACCTCGCATACCGGAAAGCAAAAGCTGAGGCGTTTTACGAAAACACTCATTTCCATGCTCTTAGGTTCACAAAATACGAGCAGAATCTGGACAAGAATCTAAAAATATTGCAACAGAGACTGCTCAATGTCAGTCAGAACTGGTTTCAGGATCTTTCATTTATTGGGGATTTCGCCTATCTTCCCAAATCTGTCGATTGCTCAGTTTGGGATTCGAAAGGAAGCGGCCATTTTAGAGCCCTTGATCCAAGACAGGATTGGGCAAGGCGATATTCGGAGAAGAAAAGCCCTGCTCAGGCATCGCTGCGGCTTGTCATTCGACCAACTATCGATTTTCAAATAGTCTCGGCGTTGTGGATATTGCATGTGGGCCATCTTTTTGATGCCGCCCTAGATCAACGAACGTCCTTTGGAAATCGTCTTCGCCGTTCCGGCGCGGCGGCTCGCGATGTGCGCGTTAGCGCAAACGGGCTCAATTTAACAACTCCCGGATTGTTTGCTCCGTATTTTTCAGCGTATCGACAATGGAGGGAGGGCGGGCTTGCAACTATGGAGACGGCATTGTCAAAAGGTGAAAGCATTTTGGCGATCACCATGGACATTGAGCGCTTCTATCATCGCGTGTCGCCAAAGTTTTTGCTTCGATCCTCATTTCTCGAGGCAATAGGTCTTACCTTGAGAAGTGAAGAACGTGAGTTCACCCGCGAACTCTTGCAGGCTATTGAAACTTGGTATGCGTCAACCCCTGATAGCCTGACTCGTCCCGAGGGCGCGATACCTGTTGGCCTTTCTTCCTCCAAAATAATTGCGAACGTCCTACTCGCTCAGTTTGATCGAGAGATCGTTGTGCGATCAAATCCGTTGTTTTATGGAAGGTATGTCGATGATTTGTTTCTTGTGCTCCGTGCACGAGAAGGAGACTTTGATGCGGACTCCGTCACAACTCGCTTGGCGATCGAACTGTCACCATATCTCATCCTCAAGAGAAATGCAGAGGAATCTCATTCGCTAAAATTAAATCTGCCGTACGCAAGAGATTCTGAATTAATTTTTGCCGGGAAAAAGCAAAAAATATTCGCGTTGGCTTCCGAGCACGGGTCAGATTTGGTCCGTCACATTAGAAATCAGATTCGAGAGCAGTCGAGCGAATATCGCCTTCTTCCTGAAGTCCCTGTGTCGGGGATTGACATGGCGTCTAGGGCACTCCTTGCGACACCTGATGCATCACTTCAAGTGGATGCTCTTCGCAAAGCGGATGCGGTTTCGGTGCGACGCCTCGGCTTCTCCTTATTGCTCAGCGATATTGAGACGTATGCGGCAGACTTGCGACCAACATCATGGAGAGACGTCAGGAAGGAATTTTATGGTCTGGTCCAACGCCATGTCCTTACGCCTGTCGGTTTTTTTGATTTCTTTAGCTACATTCCGCGCGTGTTTGGCTTGATGCTTGCGTGTGGCGATATTAAGGACGCCAAAGATCTCGCTGACGATCTAATTGACGTGGCGAAGCTTCTTGGTGAGACTACGACGTTAAAGTTTCAGAAAGAAGATTTTAATTTATGCCTTGAACAGTATGCCTCCGCTCTTCTGGAGGCAGGATTGAAAGCAGGTACCGCCAGAAAATTGACCTTGGATGCAGGTTATTTGGGGGTTATCCGGCGATTAAAGAGGTTAAGTCCACGCCTATCTGTTCCATCATCTGTTTCATCGCTGCAAAGTCTTGTCAAGCAAGTGTTGCTTGCTGATTGGGGAAGGCGACCCTACAAGGACTATTGGTTTATTGATCAACACGTCGATGAAAAGGGGCCTCGAATTCCTCGAGAAATTTCCGTTCGCAGGCAACTCCGCTTAGGGGGATTGCGTCGTTTCAGAAAGACGGCCACGAACTTGCATGTGCCACATTGGCCGGCGTTGGCATTTTCAACACGGCCGCTAAGGGTCGATGAAATCGCGTTAGTAGAACCTACGGTGCTTCACGATCAGGAGAAGCTTAAAGATGCAATCAAGCTTCTTCGAGGTGCGGGCGTGGCTTCGAAGTCTTCTCTAGGTTTTTTGTCAGGGCAAGATGACGATTCCATTTCGATGTTTCTGGCCCCTGGAAAAGCCAAAAATGAACTTCGAATCGCGGTGACAAGCGTGGAGACGACAGATAAACAGTGGGAGCTGGCCGCATCAAATAGACATGATCGTTCGCTTAATCGTTACATGGCGTTTAATGAACTGATGAATCGAATTTTGAAGGAGCCTAAGCGGCCCGACTATATCGTCCTACCGGAGCTTAGCGTTCCACTGCGCTGGGCGCTTCGTGCGGCTCGAAAGTTGGCAGATAACGGCGTTTCATTTCTCGCCGGTGTTGAATACACCCGAGATAGGATGACGCGAAAACTTC
Organism: Variovorax ureilyticus; assembly: GCF_050632185.1. GTDB lineage: Bacteria > Pseudomonadota > Gammaproteobacteria > Burkholderiales > Burkholderiaceae_C > Variovorax > Variovorax ureilyticus_A. The sequence goes on along the minus strand of NZ_CP192579.1, from coordinate 4,342,921 downwards.
GGAACGATTGCCTCGTCTCGTTGACCACGAGATGGCCAGGGTATGCGAGCAATATCGTTGTCCTTCAGCCAAAATTTGAGCCTGCCCATGGAGAGCGGGTTTTGCTTAAAAAGACGCTCCGAAAGGACGGGGTGTTTTTTAAGCCAACCGGCCTTATGGCTCGACCGGTGGTCTATGGTCATAAGGGGTTTTATTTTTCATCTCTTGTTTGTAGCGATTTAACGAACATAACTCATCGGCATCATCTGAGGGGTAAAGTTGATGCATTGTTTGCGCTGGAATGGAACCCAGATACGAAGACATTTTCAGCATTGGTTGAAGCGACTGCCACTGACATGCATGCCTTCGTCGTTCAGGCAAATAACCGTCGATTTGGCGATAGCCGGATTCGATCTCCCGCAAATAACGACTACGAAAGGGATGTCGTTCAAGTAAAGGGAGGTATCGCCGACTATTACGTTCTTGGTGGAGTTGACTATCAACGATTGAGGCTGGAGCAGCGAAGGCGTCCGAAAAAATCTTTGTTCAAGCCAACGCCGATTGGCTATGTTCAAGCGGCGTGGCGCAAGCCGAAGCGTAAGTCGTGACGGGCGGTGGTAGCTTCAATTTGCTCCCGTTCAACCTGAGGAGCCCGGTATTTCGGTACTTCCACCCAACGCCTTGGACACGGCAACCAACCCCAACGCCAACCGACTCGAGCTCTCCGTGTAATCCCTCTGCGCCTGCAGCCACGTCCGCTCCGCATCGAGCTGCACCAGAAAGTCCGTCAACCCATGCTCATACCGCACGCGCGCAAGTTGCAGCGCGTCGCGGCTGCTGCGTTCCTTCACCGCCAGTTGCGCGTTGCGGCGGCGCTCAGCGGTGTACGCGCTCAGCGCGTCGTCGATCTCGTGCCATGCCTTCAGCACGGTCTGCTGGTAGGCCACGGCGGCTTCCTGCTGTTGCAGTTCGCGCAGTTCCACGGTGGCGCGGCGGCGGCCGTTGTCGAAGAGGGGCAGTTGCAGGCTCGGCCCGATGGACCAGGTGCGGCTGCCCCAGTCGGTAAAGCTGTCGCCGTTGACGGATTCGAGGCCGAACTTCGCGCCGATGGTGACGCGCGGGTACAGGTCGGCCACGGCAACGCCGATGTTGGCGGTGGCGGCATGCAGTTGGGCCTGCGCCATCTGGATGTCGGGCCGACGCAGCGCCATGTCCGACGGCACGCCGAGCGAGAGGTCGGGCAGTGCGGCCACCGTCGCCGCGTCGCCTTGCAGCGGCGCGAGTTGCGATTGCAGCGCGCCGGGCCGTTCGCCGAGCAGCAGGGTGATCTGGTTGGTGGCCTGCGCTTCCTGCGTGAGCAGTTGCGGCAGGCGCGCGCGCAGGTCGGCGGCTTGCGCGTTCTGGCGCGCGACGTCGAGGTCGGTGGTGAGTCCGCCGTCGGCGCGGGCCTTGACGAGCGCCAGCGTTTCCTCGGATGCCGCGATGTCCTCGCGCGCGAGCTGGATCTGGCGTTGCACCGCGCGCAGCTCGAAGTAGTGCCGCGCGACTTCGGCCTGCACGCTGAGCTGCACCTGCGCCAGCATGGCTTGCGATGCGGCCATGCCGGCATCGGCGGATTCGACGGCACGGCGCACGCGGCCCCACAGGTCGAGCTCCCACGAGGCGTCGAAGCCGGCCTGGTAGAAGTTGTGCGGCTCGCTCAGGATCTGGAGCAGTTGCGCGCTGTTGGCCGGGTTGATGGCGCCGATCAGGCGCGAGGTCTCGCCACTCTCGCTCAGCCGCAGCCGCGAGACGCCCGCACTGGCGTTGACCTGGATGCCTTTCTGCGATTCAACGATGCCGCGTTGCGCGCGGCTTTGCGCGAAGCGCAGCGCAGCGGTCTGCAAGTCGTGGTTGGCTTCGAGCGCACGGGCCTGCAGCGCATCGAGCACCGGGTCGTTGAACATGCGCCAGCCCTGCGGCGCGGCACTCGCCGCGGGCGCGGTGCGCTGCGCATCGGCCAGCTCGGGCGATCCGCCGTGCCATGCCGTGAAGTCGGCCGGGGCTTCGGTGGCCTGCGGCTTGAAGTCGGGGCCGACCGCGCAGCCTGCGAGCATCGCGGCCGCGATCAGTGCGGCAACACCGGCGACGGCGGTGGTGTGGAAGCGTTCGGAGTTCTTCATGGCGTGCCCTTCGGTGTGCGGTTTCAGACGAGCCGATGTCTGAAGAGCCATGCGGCGAGCGGCAGCGTGACGGCCGCGATGATGAAAAGCGGAATGAGGTTGTGCCAGACGGTCAGCAGTCCGACCCCTTCGAGGTACACGCGCTGCACGAGGTCGATCGCGAAGCGCAGCGGGTTGGCGAACGTGGCGATCTGCAGCGCTTCGGGCATGTTGCTCACCGGCGTGGTGAGGCCCGACAGCAGCATCATCGGCATGATGAGAACGAAGGTGTAGAGCATCGCCTGCTGCATGTTGGCCGACACCGCCGAGATCGAAAGGCCGATGCCCACGCTCGCGATGGTGAAGGCCGAGAGCCCGACGTAGAGCGTGATGAGCGAGCCGGCCATCGGCACCCTGAACCACAGCAGCGTGATGAGCAGCACGATGGTGGATTGCACCAGCCCGATGAAGACCGGCGGCAGCGCCTTGCCGATCATGATCTCGGTGGGCGAAAGCGGCGTGACGAGCAACTGGTCGAAGGTGCCTTGCTCGCGTTCTCTCGCCACCGAGAGTGCGGTGAGCAGCAGGGTCTGGATCATGCTGAGCGCGGCGATCATGCCGGGCATGAAGTTCCAGCGCGTCTCCAGGTTGGGGTTGAACCAGGCGCGCGATTCGATGCGCACCGGCGCCTGCAGGCCGCCGTGCTGCTGTCGCCACTGGTCGTTGAAGGCGTTGACCACCGAGGCGACGAAGCCCGAGGCGGAGCCTGCTGTATTCGAGTTGCGCGCGTCGATGATCACCTGGATGGGCGCATCCTCGCCCGCGTTGAGCTGGCGCTCGAACTCGGGCCCGATCTGGATGACGACCAGCGCGTCCTGCCGGCTGACCAGCGGCCCGATCTGCTCGGGCGAGGTGAGCGTGGCGGCGCGCTTGAAGACGCCGGTGCCGTCGAGTTTGGCGATGAGCGCGGTCGATGCGCCGCTGCGGCTCTGGTCGAGCAGCGCGTAGTCGACGTGCGTCAGGTCGTAGGTGGCCGCGTAGCCGAAGAGCAGGCTTTGCATCAGGGCCGGCACGACGAGGATCACGCGGCTCGACGGGTCCTTGAGAATCGCGAGCAGCTCCTTGCGGCACAGGTGCGCCACGCGCCGCAGGAAGTCGATGAATGAACCGTTCATGCTTGTCCTTCAGTCCAGCTTCTTGCGCGTGACGAAGCGGGCGATGCTCAAGAGCACCACGGCATACGCCAGCAGGATCAGGCAGTTGCGCACGATGAGCGACCACACATTGCCCGCGAGGAACAGCGTGCGGATCAGCTCCATGAAATAGGTCGCCGGCAGTGCCCGCCCGACGATGCGCACGACGGTCGGCACATTGCGCAGGTCGAAGAGAAAGCCCGACAACATCAACGACGGCAGGAAGCTCGAAATCAGCGCGACCTGGCTCGCGAGGAACTGGTTGCGCGTCGCCGACGAGATGAGAAGCCCGATGCCCACCGCGACCAGCAGGTAGAGCATGGAGGCGACCACGATGGCGGCGAGCGATCCGTACATGGGCACTTCGAAGAGGAAGCGCGCGGCCAAAAGGCACAGCAGCAGCCCGATCATGCCGATGCCGAAGTAGGGGATGACCTTGGCGAGCAGGATCTCCACCGGCCGCACCGGCGTGACGAAGAGCGCTTCGAGCGTGCCGCGCTCCCATTCGCGCGCCATCACCAGCGCGGTGAGAAAGGCGCCGACCAGCGTCATGATGAGCACGATCAGGCCCGGCACGAGATACCAGGTGCTGGTGTTGGCGCTGTTGAACCACAGCCGCTGTTCGATGGTGATCGCGCCGATGCCCGTGCCTTGCGGCGCACCGCCCGCGCGGTCGGCGATGCGCTGGGCGTTCTGCATGAGCGCGCCGGTCGCGTAGCGCAGCACGATGTTGGCCTTGTTCGCATCTGCGCCGTGCACGATCACCTGGATGCTTGCATCGCCCGCCGCGAGCCGGCGCGAGAAGTCGCCGGGCACGCGCACGATGCCGTCGACCTTGCGCTGGCGCATCAGGGCCTCCGCGTCGCGCATCGAGGTCAGCATCACCGGCGAGATGTACGGCGTGAGCTGCAGGCCCGAGACGGCCTGCGCCGCGGTGGGGGAGGTGTCTTCGAGCACCACAGCCATCGGCGCGTTTTTCACGTCGAGCGAGAGGCCGTAGCCGAAGATCAGGATCAGGATGATCGGCAGCAGGATGCCGATCGCGATGCTGGCCGGGTCGCGGATGAGCTGGCGCGTTTCCTTGCGCGTGAGTGCGACGAGCCGTTGCCAGAAGCGGCGGTGCTTCGCGGCCTGCTCCGATGGCGCGGGATCGGTCATGCGGTGGCTCCCGGCGCCGGCGCGCGCGCGGCTTCGCGCGCCTGCATCACGATGTCGATGAAGGCTTCCTCCATGCTGAGCCGGCTGTCCGCCGCGCCGCCGGCCTGCACGCGCACCTGCTGCGGCGTGCCGATGGCGAGGAGCTTGCCCGCATCCTGGATCACGATGCGGTCGCAGTACTCGGCCTCTTCCATGAAGTGCGTGGTGATGATCACGGTCACGCCCGCAGCAGCGAGCGCGGTGATGCGCCGCCAGAACTCGCGCCGCGCGAGCGGGTCGGTGCCGCTGGTGGGTTCGTCGAGGAACAGGATTTCCGGCTCGTGCAGCAGGCCGGTCGCCATCGCGAGGCGCTGCTTGAAGCCGCCGGGGAGCAGTCCGCTGGTGGCCTGTTCCTGGCCGACCAGGTCGAACTGCTGCAGCACGGTCTGCATGCGGTCGCGCAGCCGGCTGCCGCGCAGGCCGTAGGCGCCGCCGAAGAAGTTCAGGTTCTCGGCGACGGTGAGGTTGCCGTAGAGCGCGAACTTCTGCGAGACGTAGCCGATCTTGCTGCGCGCGTGGGCGCGCGCGGTGCGCAGGTTGACGCCGGCCACCTGCAGGAAGCCGCCGCTCGCGGGCAGCAGTCCGCAAAGCATGCGGAAGGTGGTGGTCTTGCCCGCCCCGTTGGGCCCGAGCAGGCCGAAGATCTCGCCGCGCCGCACGTCGAAGCTGGTGCTGGCGACGGCGGTGAAGTCGCCGAACTTGCGCACGAGGTCCTTCACCTCGATGACGACCTCTTCCCTGGATTCGCCGCTGCCGGGTGCGGTCGCCGCAGCTGGCGCCGGTGCGGCTTCGGACGGGGCCCGCTGCGCGCGCAGCAGCGCCATGAAGCCGTCTTCGAGCCGGGCCGGCACCGGCTCGACCGGCGCACCTTCGAGCAAGGCGTCGAGCGCCGCCGCATCCGCGTCGGGCCGGCGGATGAAGCGCACCGCGCCGCCTTGCGGCACCGCATCGATGATCGAGGCCGGCGCGTCGAGCAGCTTCGCCTGCAGGGTGCGCGGCGCGGTGCCCTTTGGTGGTTTGGCGATGTAGCAGAGGTCCTTCGCGTTGCGGCGGATCTCGTCCGGCGCCCCCTTGGCGATGAGCTTGCCGCCCTGCAGCACGAACACCTGCGCGCAGCGTTCGGCCTCGTCGAGGTAGGCGGTGCTCACGATCACGGAGAGATGTTCCCCGTCCACGAGCTGGTGCACGATCTCCCACAGCTCGCGCCGCGAGAGCGGGTCGACGCCGACCGTGGGCTCGTCGAGCAGCAGCAGCGCCGGCGAGCGCACCAGCGTGCAGGCGAGGCCGAGCTTCTGCTTCATGCCGCCGGAGAGCTTGCCCGCGGGGCGATCGGTGAAGCGGCCGAGGTCGGTCATCTCCATCAGGCGCGCGTAGCGATCGCGGCGCACCGATTGGCCGACGCCATGCAGGTCGGCGTAGAGGTCGAGGTTCTCCTGCACGCTCAGGTCTTCGTAGAGGCCGAAGCGCTGCGGCATGTAGCTGATGCGGTCCTGCACCGATTGCGGGTCTTTCGCGACATCGATGCCGAGCACGCTGAGTGCGCCCTCGTCCGCGCTCATCAGCCCGGCGGCGAGGCGCAGCAGCGTGGTCTTGCCGGCGCCGTCGGGGCCGACCAGCGCGGTGAGCGTGCCGGCGGGCACTTCGAGCGTCACGTCGTCCAGCGCGCGCGTGGGTTCGGCGGCGCCCTTGACCCGGAAGCGCTTGTGCAGGCCGCGGCCCGCGAGCGCCGGCGCGGCGGCGGACATCAGGGCTTGCTCCCGGCGGTCGCGGCGCCGCTGTTCGTATTGGCGTTGCCGCCGTCGAGTGCGAGCCGTACCGTCACCGGCATCCCGAGCCGCAGGCGGTCCTCGGGATCGTCGGCGAGCACGCGGATTTCGTAGACGAGGCTGCTGCGCAACTCCTCGGTCTGCACGGTCTTCGGTGTGAATTCCGCGACCGACGAGATGTAGCCGACCTTGCCGGTGAGCGGCTGGCCCGGATGGCTGTCGGTGTGCAGCGTGGCCGCCATGCCGGGCCTCACGCGGCCGAGCTCCGCTTCGGTCACGTAGGCGCGCACCCATTTCGGATCGGTGATCGCGAGCGTGAACACCGGCCGCTGCGGCGAGGCCATGTCGCCCGGCTCCAAGAGCCGTGCGCGCACCACCGCGTTGATCGGCGCCCGGAGCTGCGCCTGCTCCAGCTGATGCCTGAGCACCGCGAGCGATGCGACCGCCACCTCGAGTTGCGCCTGCGCCTGCGCGATGTCTTCCTTGCGCGGGCCGGTGACGACGAGTTGCTGGGCCTTGCGCGCGTTCTCCAGTTGCGCGAGCGACATCTTCTGACGGGCCTGCGCGGCATCGAGGTCCTGCTGGCTCACCGCGCGGCCGGCGGTGGTCTGCCGGATCGATTGAAGCCGCTCGAGCTGCTGCCGCGCGAGCTCGGCGTCGGCCTGCGCCGCCGCGACCTGCGCGCGCGATTGCGCGATTTCTTCGGGGCGGCTGCCGGTCCTGAGCTTCTGCAGCACCTGCTGCTGCACCGCGATCTGCGCCTCCGACTGGGCGATCTGCAGTTCCAGCGTGCGCGTGTCGAGCTCGCCGAGCACCTGGCCGGCGGTGACGCGATCGCCTTCCTGCACGTTGAGCCTGCCGATGCGCTCGGCGCCGTTGAAGGCGAGCGACACCTGCCGCAGATCGACATTGCCGTAGAGCACCAGTTCGTGTGCGTTGCCGGGCTGGCGGTTGAAGAACCACGCCGCGAAAGCGGTCGCGGCCACGAGAACGATGGCCCCGAGGATGATCGGCTTCTTGTTCATGGTCTCTCTCTACGTATGGATGACGCTGCGTTGTCGATGAATTGGAGATTGCTCACGGCCGCCCGCCGCGCTCGCCTGCGCGACCAGCCAGGCGCGAAAGAGCGTGAGCGCCGGCCGCTCGTCTTCGACGGCGGGCGTCACCAGGTAGTAGCTGCGCTTGCCGCGCAGGGGGCGGTCGCAGGCGATGACGAGTTCGCCGCGCGCGAGCTCGTTCTGGATGGCCAGCGTCGGCATCAGCGCCACGCCGAGCCCGTGCGCCGCGGCGATCGCGATCATCGAGAACAGCTCGTAGCGCGGCCCGCTGTGGGCGCGCGGCGCGTCGACGTCCTGCGCGTCGAACCACTGCCGCCAGCCGTCGGGCCGCGTGCTCTGCTGCAGGAGCGGCATGCGCGCGATCGCGGCGGGCGTGAGCGTCTTGCGGCCCGCGAGCAGCGCGGGGCTGCAGACCGGAATCACGTCTTCCTCGATCAGCACGGTCGATTTCGTGCCGGCCCAGTTGGCGGTCTGCGTCGCTGTGCCGGCGTAGATCGCGGCGTCGAAAGGCGTGTCGTTGAAGAGGAAGGGGCGCGTGCGCGTCTCGATGTGCACCGTGATGTCCGGGTGCTTCTCCGCGAAATCCGGCAGGCGCGGAATGAGCCAGCGGGTCGCGAAGGTGGGCACCGCGGCGAGCTGCAGCGAGCCGCCCTGGCCCTGCCGCGCCATCGCGTCGAGCGTGTCGCGCTCCATGGTGTCGAGCTGGCGCGCGATCTGGCGCGCATAGTCGGCGCCGGCCGGCGTCAGCGCCACGCCATGCCGGGTGCGGCGGAAGAGGGCGATGCCGAGGAAGACCTCCAGCGCGGTGATCTGGCGCGACACCGCGCTCTGCGTGAGTGCGAGTTCCTGCGCGGCGCGGGTGTAGCTTTCGTGCCGCGCGGCGGCCTCGAAGCAGATGAGCGACTGGGTGGAAGGGATCTTGCGGCGCATGGTATGCGGAGGCTACATAGTTGAATCGCGGGTGGGACCAATAGAACGGCCTCGTCGCATTGTGCTATGACGTGCGCAGAACGCATAACTGGGTGTCGAATCATCGTTTGCGCTCGTCCCGCGGCGCGCTTACGATGACGGCCGATTCAGTCCTTCTGCCCCCACTTTCCCCCCGGAGACCTCCAAATGGCCATCAAGAACGCCCCTTTCCAATGGGACGACGCCCTCCTGCTCGACCAGCAGCTCACCGACGAAGAGCGCATGGTGCGCGACGCCGCCAATGCCTACTGCCAGGAGCGCCTCGCGCCGCGCGTGATCGAAGGTTTCCGCAAGGGTGAAACCGACCCCGCCGTCTTCCGCGAGATGGGCGCCCTCGGCCTCCTGGGCCCGACGATCCCCGAGCAGTACGGCGGCCCGGGCCTGAACTACGTCTGCTACGGCCTCATCGCGCGCGAAGTCGAGCGCGTGGATTCGGGCTTCCGCTCGATGGCCAGCGTGCAGAGCTCGCTGGTGATGGTGCCGATCAACGAATTCGGCACCGAGGCGCAGAAGCAGAAGTACCTGCCCAAGCTCGCCACCGGCGAATGGATCGGCTGCTTCGGCCTCACCGAGCCCGACCACGGCTCCGATCCCGGCAGCATGGTCACCCGCGCCAGGAAGGTGCCGGGCGGCTACGCGCTCACCGGCAACAAGATGTGGATCAGCAACAGCCCGATCGCCGACGTGTTCGTGGTCTGGGCCAAGGAAGTCACCGAAAGCGGCACCGTCGGCCCGATCCGCGGCTTCGTGCTCGAAAAGGGCATGAAGGGCCTGAGCGCTCCGGCGATCCACGGCAAGGTCGGCCTGCGCGCCTCGATCACCGGCGAAATCGTCATGGACAACGTGTTCTGCCCCGAAGAGAACGCCTTCCCCGAAGTGCGCGGCCTCAAGGGCCCGTTCACCTGCCTCAACAGCGCGCGCTACGGCATCTCGTGGGGTGCGCTCGGCGCGGCGGAAGACTGCTGGCACCGCGCCCGCAACTACGTGCTGGAGCGCAAGCAGTTCGGCCGCCCGCTCGCCGCCAACCAGCTCATCCAGAAGAAGCTCGCCGACATGCAGACCGAGATCACGCTGGGCCTGCAAGGCTGCCTGCGCCTCGGCCGCATGAAGGACGAAGGCACCGCATCGGTCGAAGTCACCTCGCTGCTCAAGCGCAATTCGTGCGGCAAGGCGCTGGACATCGCGCGCCTGGCCCGCGACATGATGGGCGGCAACGGCATCAGCGACGAATTCGGCGTGGCACGCCATCTGGTCAACCTCGAGGTGGTGAACACCTACGAAGGCACGCACGACATCCACGCGCTCATCCTCGGCCGCGCACAAACGGGCATCGCTGCCTTCGCCAACTGATGACTGCTCCGGCCGCAACGCAGGGCGCCCTCGCGGGCATCAAGGTTCTCGACCTGTCCCGCGTGCTTGCGGGGCCGTGGTGCACCCAGATCCTCGCGGACCTGGGGGCCGACGTCGTCAAGATCGAACGCCCGGGCGTGGGCGATGACACCCGCACCTGGGGCCCGCCCTTCCTGAAGGACGCAGAGGGCAACGACACCAACCAGGCGACCTATTTCACCGCCTGCAACCGCAACAAGCGCTCGGTCACGATCGACATGGCCACGCCGGACGGCCAGGCGCTGCTCCGGCAGATGGCCGCGCAGAGCGACATCGTGGTCGAGAACTTCAAGACCGGCGGGCTCAAGCAGTACGGGCTGGACTACGAAAACCTGCGCGCGATCAATCCGCGCCTCATCTACTGCAGCGTGACCGGCTTCGGCCATGACGGCCCGCACGCGAACCGCGCCGGCTACGACCTGATGATCCAGGCCACCAGCGGCATGATGAGCATCACCGGCCGTCCCGACGACGTGCCCGGGGGCGGCCCGCTGCGCGTCGGCGTGGCGCTGACCGACCTCTTCACCGGCGTGTACGCGAGCACCGCGATCCTCGCCGCGCTCGAAGTACGGCATCGCACCGGCGAGGGACAGCACATCGACATGGCGCTGCTCGACGTGGGCATGGCGATCCTCGCGAACCAGGCGAGCGCCTTTCTCAACACCGGCAACGTGCCGCAGCGGCAGGGCAACACGCACCCGAGTCTCGCGCCGTACCAGGACTTCCATACCAAGGACGGGTCGATGTTGCTGGCCATTGGCAACAACGGCCAGTTCGCGCGCTTCTGCGAAGCGGCGGGCCATGCCGACTGGGCAGCCGATCCGCGCTTCGCGACCAACACGCTGCGGGTGCGCCACCGCGAAGTGCTGATCCCGCAGATGGAAGAAGTCACGCGCACCCGCACCACCGCCGAGTGGATCGCGCTGCTCGAGGACAAGGCGGTGCCCTGCGGCCCGATCAACGACATCGGGCAGGCCTTCGACGACGAGCAGGTCAAGGCGCGCGGCCTCGCGGTGACCTTGCCGCGCAACGCGGGCGACGGCATCGAGAGCATCACCGGCGTGGCGAGCCCGCTGCGGCTCCAGGCCACGCCGCCGGTGCTGCGCAACGCACCGCCGGCGCTCGGGCAGCACACCGACGAAGTGCTGGCCGAGCTTGGCATCGACCCGCAACGACGCGCCGCGCTGCGCGACGCGGGCGTGGTGTGAACCACGCGGGCCAGGCCGGCGTGCAGCGCGCAGCGCGCGCCGCCGCCTGTCCTGCACCCGACACGCTCACCCCGGCCGATCGCTACGAAGAGCTCTTTGCGGCCGTGCAATCAGGCCGCGTGTTCGCCGACAGCAAGACCTTCGTCGACTGCGTGCCCCGCATGGAGCCCGCGGACATCCTGGCGGCCTACCGCGCGCAATCGACGCGGCCGGGCTTCGATCTGCCGGCCTTCGTCGATGCGCATTTCGACGCGGCGGCGCAGGCGCCTTCGGTCTACGAGTCGGTACCGGGCCAGCCGCTGGTCGCGCACATCGACGATCTCTGGGACGTGCTCACGCGGCATCCGCAGGCGCATCCTCCACGTTCGTCGCTGCTGCAGCTGCCGCACGCCTACCTCGTGCCCGGCGGGCGATTCCGCGAGATCTACTACTGGGACTCGTACTTCACCATGCTGGGCCTCGACGCTGAGCGCCATGCACCGCTCATCCGCGGCATGGTGGAAAACTTCGCCTACCTGATCGATACCTACGGCCACGTGCCCAACGGCAATCGCATCTACTACCTGAGCCGCTCGCAGCCGCCCGTCTTCGCGCTGATGGTCGAGCTGGCGCATCGGCGCGGCGTGATCCGGGAGATCGACTTCCTGCCGCAGCTTCGCAAGGAGCATGCGTTCTGGATGGCCGGCGCCGATGGCACGGCCGAGGGCCAGGCCAGCCGCCGCGCGGTGCGCCTCGCGGACGGCGCGCTGCTCAACCGCTACTGGGACGATCGCGACACGCCGCGCGAGGAATCGTGGATCGAGGACGTGACGACCGCAAAATCGTGCAGGCGCGATCCCGCCGACATCTACCGCAACATCCGTGCGGCCTGCGAATCGGGCTGGGACTTCAGCACACGGTGGCTGCGCGCGCCGCAGGCGCACGACGAGCAGCGCAGCTGTGAGCATGTGCGTGCCCGCAGCGCACCATCGCTCGCGAGCATTTGCACCACGGACATCCTGCCTGTGGACCTCAATGCCCTTCTCTACGGGCTCGAAACGAAGATCGCGGCGCTGTCGAAGCAGTCGGGCGACGCGACAACCGCCGCGGCTTTCGCCGAAAAGGCCGAAGCGCGCAAGGCGGCCATGACGGCGCTTTTCTGGGATGACGGGCAAGGCGCCTATTTCGACTACGACTGGCGCCTCGGCCAACGGCGCGATTGCCTCACGGCGGCCTGCGTGACGCCGCTGTTCGTCGGTGCGGCAGAGCCGGCGCATGCGCAGGCGCTCGCAACCACCGTCGCAAACCGGATGCTTGCGCCCGGCGGACTCTCGACCACCGAGTGCGCGAGCGACCAGCAATGGGACCGGCCCAACGGTTGGGCCGCGCTGCAATGGATGGCGGTGCGCGGATTCGCCGACCATGGGTGCGACGACCTTTCTCGAACCCTCTCGCATCGGTGGCTCGCGACCGTGGCCGCGCTCTATGAGCGCGAAGGCAAGCTGGTCGAGAAATATGCGCTGCGCTGCCTCGAGCACGACGACACGTGCGGTGGCCACGGCGGCGAATACCCGCTGCAGGACGGCTTCGGCTGGACCAACGGCGTTACCGCGGCCTTGCTGGCCGAGCATCCGCAGCACACCGCCCACGGCTGCACGGCGCATTCGACGGCGCCGCTGCATCGCTGAAGAGCGCGGGGATCTCGCTGCGGCCCACGCCCAGATCGCACAGTTCGCGCTCGCTCATCGCGCGCAGATGGCGGTGGTCCTGCCGCGCGCGGTGCGCGTTGCGGATCAACTCCAGAACGGCAGCGAAGAAGGCGGGCTTGGGCGGTTGCATGAAAGGCTCCTCGGACGGAGCGTCATCTTGCAAGCCGGCGTGCTATTGTGGAAGTTGAGAATTCTGTGACGAACGATCAGCTTTCCTGATGAGACACCTCAACCTCGATCAACTTCGCACGCTGGTGTCCATTGCCGACCTCGGCACCTTCTCCGCCGCCGCCAACGCGCTGCATCTCGCGCAGCCCACGGTGAGCCTGCACGTCAGCGAACTCGAATCGCGCCTCGATGTCCAGCTGCTGGTGCGCGGCGCGCGCCGCATCACGCCCACCGCCGCCGGTGCCGCGCTGGTGGAGCGGGCGCGCAGGCTGCTGCGCGATGCCGACGATGCGATCGACGTGGTGCGCCGCCGGGCCGAGGGACGCATGGGGCGCGTCCGGCTGGGCACCTCGACCGGCGTGGTGGTCGAACTGCTGCCGCAGGTGCTCGAGGCGCTGGAGCAGGACCATCCCGGCATCGACGTCGAAGTGAGCATCCTCGGCTCGACCGAGACCATGTCGCGCCTCGCGATGGGCACGCTGGACGTGGGCCTCGTCGCGATCCCGCAGCCGCCGATGCGCGACCTGGTGGTCACGCGATGGCGCAGCCAGCCGATGATGGCGTTCGTTCCGAAGAAGTGGGAAGCGCCCAGGCGCGTCACGCCGCGCTGGCTGGCCGGGCGGCCGCTGATCTTCAACGACGCGACCACGCACATGTACCGGCTGACGATGGAATGGTTCGCCGCGGCGGGCGAATCGCCGCGGCCGCGCATCGAGCTCAATTTCGATGCGGCGATGCGCAGTCTCGTCGCGGCCGGCTACGGCGCGGCGGTGCTGCCGGTACACCAGCCGGTGGGCGCGGAGCTCAACGAGCGGCTGCAGGTGCTGCCGCTGAGTCCGAAGCTCACGCGCCACCTCGGCATCGCGCACCGGCCGAAGCCGGCGCTCGACGGCGCGACCGCTACGGTACTGAGGGTTCTTTCGGCGTTCGCGCAGCGGTAGTCAGGCCGCGCGGCCGATGAGCGCGATCGCGAAGACGACCACGCCGAGCAGCAGGTTCAGCCCGACGAGCTTGCGAATGGTGTCGAGGTTGGACGCTGCCACGGGCCACGCGCGCGTGATGACCGCGCTCTTCAGGCGAGGAAACGGCGCGAACCGGATGTGCAGGTAGATCGCCATCATCACCAACCCGAGCGCGAGCATGGCGTGCACGTTCCATCGCACGTTCGCGAAGCCGCCGGCCAGCCAGACCATGCCGAAGCCGGTGGCGAGCAGCAGCACGATCGCGCTCGACACGCCGACGAAGAAGCGCCCGAGCGTCGCCGCGAGAAACGGCAGCCGCTGCGGCGGCTCGAGCGTGGCGACCGCCGCCGGCCGCACGGCGAAGTGCATCAGCGCCATGCCGCCGACCCAGAAGGCGGCAGCGAGAGTGTGGACGAAGAGGAGGGCGGTGTAAGGCGAGGGCATGGCCGAGCGTAGAACGCCGCTCCACGTTCGGTCAATCAACCTTGATGCCGGCGGCCTTCACGACTTGCTGCGCCTTCGCCGTCTCAAGGGCGAGGAACTTGTCGAACTGCGCTGAAGGCATCGTGAAGGGCTCGGCACCGAGCTTGTCCAGGCGTGCCTTCAGATCGGGCGATTCCATGATCTTGCTGACCTCGGCCTGCACGCGGTCGACGACGGGCCTGGGTGTCTTCGCAGGTGCGAACAGGCCGACCCAGAACAGGTACTCGGAACCCGGCACGCCGGCCTCGACGGTGGTCGGGATCTCCGGCATCACCGCGGAGCGCTTGCCGGTGCCGACCGCGAGTGCCTTGAGCCGGCCGTCCTTGATGAGCGGCAGCGCGGAGACCATCGGCGCGAAGAACCAGTCGATGCGGCCGCCCATCACTTCGGTCATGGCCTCGGGCGTGCCGCGGAAGGGCACGTGCTGTGCCTGCAATCCCGCCGCGAGCCGGAACACCTCCGCATTCATGTGCGTGGCCGAGCCGTTGCCGGCCGATGCGTAGTTGAATCCACCGGGCTTGGCCTTGGCCTGCGCGACCAGGTCTTTCACGTCCGCGAAGCGGCTGGGTGAGGTCACCAGCACATTGGGCAGGCTCGCGAGCGGCGTGATGCCGGCGAAGTCCTTGAGCGTGTCGTACGACAGGTTCGGATAGATCGCCGGGTTGACCAGGTGCCCGGCGGAGTGGACGAGGAGCGTGTAGCCATCCGCCGGCGCCTTCGCGACCTGCGTCGCGCCGAGCGTGCCGCCCGCGCCCGGCTTGTTGTCGATGATGACGCTGGTGCCGAGCGCGGGCCCGAGCTTCTCGGCCACGAGACGGGCCACGATGTCGGTGCCGCTGCCCGCGGTGAAGGGCACGATCAGCCGGATCGTCTGCGCGTGCGGCCAGTCGCCCTCGGCATGGGCCCCGCCGATGGCCAGGAGCGCGAGCGAGGCCGCGAGCAGGCTGCGCCGGCCGGGGATGAATGTCGTCATGTCTTGTCTCCGTTGGAATCGTTGTGGTTTCGAAATGCGACGAATCGATGGCGTGTGGCTCAGGCTGGCGGCGCGTTGGCCATCACCAGCGCGACCAGCGCAGGCCGGTCGGTGCGGTTGACGAGCTGCCGCTTCTCGCCGGGCGCGAAGCGGCAGCTGTCGTAGGGGCCGAGTTCGTGCTCCTCGCGTTGCCCGTCGAATTCGCCGACCACGGTCAGCCGGCCCTCGAGCACGAGATAGAGCTTCTCGATCGGCGAGCCGTCGAGCGTGGTGCGGCCGCCAGGGAGGAGCTGGCTCATGCCCATCCACATCTGCGTCGAAGGGCCGGCTTCCTTGCCCTGCAGGCGCAGGCAGCGCATGTCGAAGTGGTTGGGTGCCTCGTAGGCGGGTGCTTCGTCGAAGCGGGTCACGTGCATCGCTTGTCTCCTCCGTGTGGATTCAGGGGCGCAGCACGACGCGGTCCGTGCTGCCGGAGAGCACCAGCCGGTAGGCGTCGATCGCTTCATCGAGCCCGTAGGCCCGCGCCACCGGGAAGGGCTTGAGCGTGCCGCGCTCGAAGCCCTCGCGCATCGCGTCGAGCTGCGCGGTGGACGCGATGCAGTCCATCGCGAGCGAGTCGATGCCCACGTAGGTGTGCATGCCGCGGTAGAACGCGAAGATGTCGAAGGGCACCGCGCGGTCGTGCGTGGAGATGAAGATCTGCGTGGCGCCCTTGGCCATCGACTTGTTCGCGGCGTCGAAGTAGGCGCTCCCCACGGTGTTGTAGGCAATGTCCACGCCGCGCCCGCCGGTGAGTTCGCGAACGCGCGCGGCGACTTCGCCGTCCCGCGCATCGATCACGTCGACCGGCGCGCACGCGAAGCCCTCGAACGGTCCCGCGCGCCGCTGCACCGCGATCACGCGCGCGCCGCCCTGTGCGGCGAGCTGTACCGCGGCCTGGCCGACCTTGCCGTTCGCCCCGAGCACCAGCACCGTCTGCCCGGCATGCGGCATGCCGCTGCGGCGAAAGCCTTCGTAGGCGGTGACGAAGGGCACGCCGACCGCGCCGGCCTCGTCCATCGAGATGCCGCGCGGCTTGTTGCGCAGCGCCTCCACCGGCAGCACGAGGAAGCGCGCATGCGAGCCGTCGCGCGTGATGCCCACGTCGCCGCCCGATCCGTAGACCTCGCGGCCGATCCAGTCGCCCGGTCCATCGACCACCACGCCCGCGAAGTCGCGGCCCGGCGTCCGCGGCCACACCGCCTGCGGCATGATGCCCAGCGTGGCTTTCACGTCGCTGGGGTTGACCGCGGCGGCGCACACCCTGACCACCGCGAAACCCGGCTTGGCCAGCGGCTGCGCTTGCGGCGCGGCTTCGAGCCGAAGCTCGTCGAGCTGCGCTGCCTTCTGGCTCACGCGCAGTGCAAGCGCCCTGTCGCTTTCTGCAATCACCGCGCTCATGGGGTGACCTCCGTGCTCCGCACTGCGGTGCGGAGCCCCCTTCGGGACGGCCGTGCGGGCGCTCATGGGCGTGCCTCCCCGAGTCCCAGCATCGCGCGCGCCTCGCGCGCCGTGGCGACTTCGCCGCCCAGGCTCCGGATGATGTCGCGCGCCTTCGCGACGAGCTGCGCGTTGCTTTGCGCGAGCACGCCCTTTTCGAGATAGATGTTGTCTTCCATGCCCACGCGCACGTGGCCGCCGAGCAGCCACGCCTGCGCGACGATCGGGAATTCCATGCGGCCGATGCCGAAGGCGCTCCAGAAGGCGCCGCGCGGCAGCATGTCGCGTGCGTACAGCACGGTTTGCGGTGTCGGCATGAAGCCGTACTTCACGCCGAGGACGAAGGTCCACATGCCGGGACCGTCGAGCGTGCCGTCTGCGATGAGGTCGAGCGCCATGTGGATGTCGCCCGAATCGAAGATCTCGAGCTCCGGCTTCACGCCGGCCTCGCGCATCACCTTCGCCATGCGGCGCACGTTCTTCGGCGTGTTGATGACGACGTCCGGGCCCGAATTCATCGTGTTCAGATCGAGCGAGCAGACGTCGGGCCTGATCAGCGCAATGTGCGCAACGCGCTGCTCCGGCGGCAGCAGCGTGCTGCCGGGCGCGGCGACCTTCGGGTCGTCCTCGCTCGGAATGAAGCGGCCACCGGGGCCGGTCGTGAGGTTGACGATCAGCGCGCGATTGCTGCGGCGGATGCGGTCGACCACCTCGCGGTAGAGATCGACATCCATCGAAGGCCGGCCCGTCTTCGGGTCGCGCACATGGATGTGCACCTGGCCCGCGCCGGCTTCGGCGGCGGCGAGGCATTCGTCGGCGATCTGCGTGGGCGTGATCGGCAGGTGGGGCGTCTGCTCGGGCTTTACGAGGTTGCCCGTGACCGCGCAGGTGATCAGCGTCTTGCTGTTCATGGGGCCCCCACGCTTGCCGCTTCGCGTGCTGCGCTGCCCCCGAGGGGGCCATCGCGCCTTTGGGCGGCCATGCGGCGCTCATAGGTGCCGCCCTCCATCCACGACGATGCGCGTGCCGGTGACGAAGCGCATCGTGGTCGCGAGCGCCTCGATCGCCGCCGCCACGTCCTCTGGCGAGCCGATGCGGCCAAGCGGCGTGGTGGTAGCCATCTTGGCCTTGAAGTCCTCCCCGCGCCCGGGCACGAAGGACGACTCGACCGCGCCCGGCGACACCGACACCACGCGCACCGCGGGCGCGAGCACCTTGGCGAGTGCATCGCCCACCACGTCGAGCCCGGCCTTCGCCGCGACGTACGCGAGGTTGCTGCCCACGCCGGTGAAGCCCGCGATGGACGACACGTTGACCACCAGAGCGTCGCCGCTCTGCTTGAGCAGCGGCGCGAACACGCGGATGGTCGCGAACACGCCGCGGAAGTTGGCGCGCATCAGGTCGTCGATGAGCTCGTCGGTCAGCGCTTCGAGATCGGCGGCCGCGACCGGCTGTGTGTGGCCGGCGCTGTTCACGAGGATGTCGCAACGGCCGTAGGTGGACTGCACCTCGGCCGCCGCCTTGCGCAGGCTCGGTGTATCGACGATGTCGGCGCGGATCGCCGAGTGGCGCTGCGCGCTGCCGCCCGGCAACGCAGCGGTGCGCGCGGCGCCGTCATCGCCGCGGCGGTGCAGCAGCACACAGGTCGCGCCGAGCGCCGCGAGCCGGCGTGCCGTCGCATAGCCGATGGCGCCGAGTCCGCCGGTGATGACCGCGACCTTGCCGTCGAGTCGGGAGGTGGGTTCGAAGCTCATGAAGTCCTGAAAGAAGGTGAGATGGAGGAAGAAATTCGGGGGCTGCCGCGGGCAAGCCTGCGGGTGTTCAGGGAATTGGGGGTGAGGGAATTTCATCTCGCCAGGCTCGAGAACGAAGTCGTGCCGCAGCGTCGCCTGGCCCGTGCCTTCCTGCGGTTCGAAGCGACCGATCAGCCGGCGCGTGACGCCGAACACCGGATCGCTTTCGAGGTTCTCGTCGTCGTCCGCGAAGACCTGCGTGATCAGCACCTTGTGCCCCGGCTTGCTCACCATGAAGTGCAGGTGCGCGGGCCGGTTGGGATGCCGCTGCTGCGCACGCAGCAGCTCGCCGCAGGGGCCGTCGGTGGGCACCGGATAGCCGGACGGCCGCACGGTCCGGAGCCGGAAGCGGCCTTCATCGTCGGTCTTGAAGCGGCCGCGCAGGTTCATGTCGTCCTGCGACTCGTCCTGGTTCTCGTAGAGCCCGACCGGCGAGGCCTGCCACACATCGACCGTCGCCCCCGCGATCGGCTGGCCCGCGCCGTTGCGCACCGTGCCCGTGACCTCCAGCGGCGTGCCGGGCGTTTCCGAGCGCGCGATGCTCTCGCCCGCATCGCACAGCGGCGCGTTCGCGCGCCAGAACGGCCCGAGCAGCGCGGCGGGCGATTCGCCCTGCGGATCCTGGTTGTTGAGCAGCGCGACCAGCGTCGAGACGCCGAGCAGGTCGGCGGCGAGCACGACCTCGTTCTTCTTCTCGCCGCTGGCCTGCCCGATCGCGACGATGAAGCCGAGCGCGCGCTCGAACTCCTCTTCGGTCAGCTTCACCTCCTGCACGAAGGCATGCAGATGGCGCGTGAGGGACTCCATCACGGTGCGCAGGCGCGGATCGGGCGTGCGGGCCATGGACCGGGTGGCCATCTCGAGCACGGAGTCGGGGGTGGTGACGATGTTCATGGTGGGCGGGAAATTGGCTGCAAACGTTTGCACATTATTTGGCCAGACGGTGGCTGAGTAAAATTCGGGAATTCCCTCGACCCCCAAGAAATCAGGGTCATAAGCTGAGGCTTTGCACGATCAAACGTTTGCATCAATGAACCCGCACCAGTCCTCCGCCGTCACCATCCGCGATGTCGCCCAGGCGGCGGGCGTGCATGTGTCGACGGTGTCGCGCGCGCTCAATCCCGACAAGCGCGGTCTCATCAGCGCCGAGGTGCTGCGGGTGGTGGAGGAAGCGGCGCAGCGGCTCGGCTACCGGCCGAACCGCGCGGCGTCGGCGCTGCGTACGGGGCGCACGCAGACCATCGGCGTACTGCTGCCCGACATCACCAACCCGGTGTTCCCGCCGATCCTGCAGGGCATCGAGGCGAGCGCGGCGGCGCGCGGCTTCTTCGTCTTCGTCGCCAACGTGGCGGACCATGTGCTGGCGCAGCCGATCGTCGAGCGCATGCTCGCGCAGCGCGTGGACGGGCTCGTGATGGCGATCGCCACGCGCGACGATCCGCTGGTGGATTTCATCGTCCGGGCGGGCATGCATGCGGTGCTCGTGAACCGCGCGGACGAGAGCGGCCGCCTGCCCGCGGTGGTGAGCGACGACCGGCTCGCGATGAAGCTCGCGGTCGATCACCTGGTCGCGACCGGTCATCGCCGCATCGCGCATCTCGCGGGTCCGCAGGACGTGCCGACCGGCGTTGCCCGAAGGCAGGGCGTGGAGCAGGCGCTGCGTGACCGCGGGCTCGAGCTGGCCTGCGTCGCCGAATGCGAGGGCTACACCCGCGAAGCCGGCCGCGAGGCGATGCGCAAGCTGCTCGCGGAGAACGAGCGGCCCGACGCGGTGGTGTGCTGCAACGACCTCGTCGCGCTCGGCGCCTACGACGTGCTGCGCGAACTTCGCATCAAGGTGCCGCGCGACATCTCCATCACCGGGCACAACGACATGCCGCTGGTCGACATGGTGAATCCGCCGCTCACCACCATCCGCCTGCCGCATCGCGAACTCGGGTGGCGTGCCGCGGAGATGCTCTTCGACGAGATCGACGGCAAGGCGCTGTCGGCCTCGACGGTGGTGCTGCGGCCCGAGCTCGTCGTGCGCGAATCGACGCGCAAGGCGGCGACCGGAAGCTGAGCGCCTTGGCGGCTGGTCTCAGGTGCGCCGGTTGACCAGCACGATGCCAATCCCCACGCCGGCGAGGGCCAGCACCAGTTGCAGCGTGAGCGGCTCCGCGAGCAGCATCACCCCGAACACCAGCGCGAAGAGCGGCGTGAGAAAGGTGAACGACGACACGCGCGTGGCCGGGTAGTGCCGCAGCATCCACATCCAGGCGAGGTAGCTCGCGAAGGCGCCGATCGCGGTCTGCAGCGCGATCGAGAACCATGCATAGCCGGAATACGCGAACCCCCACGCTTCGCCGAGCACGAGCGACAGCACCGGCAGGATCGCCGCGGTGACCGCGATCTGATAGAAGAGCGCCTTCTCGGCGCTGGCCGTCGCCAGCCGCGTGGTGCGGATCGCGAGGGTGGTCAGCCCCCACAGCACGCCGCCCAGGAGCGCGAGTGCGTCGCCCTGAAGCTGGCCCGGACTGCTGCTGCCGAAGCTCTCGCTGAAGGCCAGCACCACGCCGCAGAAGGCGATTGCGAGGCCGATCCACTGGATGCCGCGCAGCCGCTCCGACCGCACGAAGCGCGGCAGCAGCAGCGCCACCACGAAGGGCGAGGTGTAGAGAAACACCGTGAGCCGCGATGCGCTCGTGCGCTGCAGCCCGAGGTAGATGCAGGTGAACTCGCCCGCGAACAGCGCGCCAGCAAGCAGCCCGCCGATCAGGGTGCCGTCGCGCTCGAACAGCGGGACATTGCGCCAGCGGCACCACAGCCACAGCAGCACCACGGCACCGCTCATGCGGATGGCGGCTTGCCACATCGGCGGCACTTCGGCGACCGTGGTCTTGATGAGGATCTGCTGCAGTCCCCAGAACGCGCAGCAGGCGATGAGGAGCGCGGTGGCGCGGGTGTCGAGGTGGTCCTTGCGGTCGATCATTCGGTCGTTGTCTCTTCTTGTTCGTTGTCGGGCGCGGCGGGATTCAGGGGGACGCGAGCGGATAGTCCGGCCTGCTGCGCGTGCCGATCGTGAGGTCGTTCACCACGTTCTCCACGTCGGGCACCTTGCGCGCGGTCTTTTCGAGCCGCTCGCGCAGCCGCTTGTCGGGCACGCAGCCCTGCAGGTAGATCCAGCGGCGCTGCACCATCACCCAGACGCTGCCGCGCCGCAGCCCCGGCACGCTCTCGAGCGCCTGGCGCACCTGCGGGGCGATGGTCTTGTCGTAGCGGTAGGCGTTGCTGTCCTTGCAGCGGCCTTCGAGCCAGCAGCTCGTGCCGCGCTCGAGACGGGCGTGCATCTGCGAACGGATCTCGGCCTGGGTGTAGAGCGGCCCGAGCGGCGCCGGGCAGCCCGGGAGACCGGACGACACCTGGAAGAAGGGGTCGTCGAAGAAGTTGGTCCGCGTCTCGTCCGCGCCGTGGGCCCCCTGCATGCCTGCGCCCGCGAGCGCCGCCGCGACCAGACAGTGGGCGCGCGCGCGGGGCTTCAAAGCGGATGTTCGGTGTAGAAGCGTCCGCCGTGGAAGAGCAATGGCGAAGCGCCGGGGGTGTGGGTGCAGCGCTCGACTTCGCCGACGAAGATCACGTGGTCGCCTTCGTCGTAGCGGCTGCGGTTGAAGCACTCGAAGCAGGCTGCCGCGCCCTCGAGCAGCGGAGCGCCGCCGACGCCCTCGGTGTAGGCGACCTGCGCCCAGCGGTCCACGTTCTTCGACGCGAAGCGCTCCGCCAGCTCCTTCTGGCTGGCCGAGAGGATGTTGATCGCGTAATGCGACCCCGCGCTGAACGCCGCCATCGAGGCCGCGCTGCGCGCGAGGCTCCACAGCACCAGCGGCGGCTCGAGCGACACCGAATTGAATGAGTTCGCGGTGAGCCCGATGAGCGCACCGCTGGCGGAACGCGCGGTGACGATGGTCACGCCGGTGGCGAACATGCCAAGCGATGCGCGGAATTCGTCGGTCGAAAAAGTAGGCGGTTTCGCCTGGGCGGGAGCGGTCACGGGGCAGCGGGAAAGTGGAGGGCTATTCTGGCCGATCCTGCGGAAACGCGTCCGCGCACCTTGGCGTGGCGGCGGGGGAATGCCGCATGACGGACGCCGCCCGCATCCATCGCGTGATTGACCATCAACCGGCGAAGGCCGGAGGTGGCACGAATCCGCCGAATTCGCGCTCGGCGAGTTCGGCAAAGGCGATGGTCATCCGATCTTCCAGGTAGGGGCCGATGGCCTGGACCCCGATCGGGAGGCCGCTCTTTCCAAAGCCGATGGGTAGCGCGGTGGCGGGCAGACCGGCCAGCGTGGCCAGGCGCACCCAGACCGCTTGCTGTGCATAGGGAATCGGCTTGCCATCGATGTCGATCCGCCGCGAGCGCATCTCCGTATGGTCGTGCGCGAAGGCGGGTGTGGGCAACACGGGGCAAATCACCAGATCCCATTCCGAAAAGAACATTCGCCACTGATGGACGATGCGTGTGCGGACGCGGTCGGCGCCGATCCAGTCGCGATGGCTCAGCACCAGGCTGCGCAATTCAGCGGCTTCCTGGCCATCGACGTTGGCGGGTATGCCTGCCGCCAGATCCTGAAGCGCTCGGTAGTCGCCGAAAGGCATGTTCGCGCCCAGAAAGGACAGGAACAAAGGATCGAATGTCCGCGTGACAAGCGCCAGGTCGGGCAGCAAGGGACTTTGCGATGCGAGCTTGCAGCCGGTGCGGGCCAGCCTGGCCGTGAAGTCCTGCATCGCGATGCGTACCTCGCTCGAAACTGCCAGCATCGGATGGTCTTCCAGCACCAGGACCTTGAAGTCGGCCAGCCGTGCATGGCGCGAGGGAGGCAGCGCGAGTCGATAGGCGACCGCCTGGGCTTCGTCAGGTCCCGCGATCACATCCAGCGCCAATGCGAGATCAGCGGCACTGCGCGCCATCGGCCCCGCCACGGCCAGATCCACGTCGGGGCTTACCGACAGCATGGGGACGCCCGGTGGAGCCGATCCGCGCAGCGGCACAAGGCCCTGGCTGGGCTTGTGCGCGTAGACGCCGCAGCAATGCGCCGGAACGCGCAGGGAACCGTTGAAGTCACTGCCGAGTTCGAGCGGGACATAGCCCGCTGCGAGTGCCGCCGCCGAGCCACCGGATGATCCGCCGGGCGTGCGGGCGAGGTCCCACGGGTTGCGCGTGACGCCATAGTCGGCGTTGTAGGTTTGCCAGTCGGCCAGCGAGGTCGGGACATTCGTCTTTCCGAGAATCACTGCGCCCGCGTCCTTGAGGCGTTGCACGGCAACGGCATCTTGTTCGCACGCGATCTTCCCGGTGCCGGGAATGCCATGCGTTTTCGGCAACCCCGCCACGCTGAAGGATTCCTTCACGGTCATCGGCACGCCAAGAAGCGGACGGCGTTCGCCGCGTGCAAGCGCCGTGTCCGCAGCCGCAGCGGCAACCCTGGCGCGCTCGAAGTCGCGCACTACGACCGCGTTGAGCGTGTCGTCGTACCGCTCGATGCGCGCAATGGCCTCGTTCAGAAGTTCTGTCGCCGAGATCTCACGTGATCGCAAAGCAGCGGCTGAATCGACCGTCGTTCTGAAGTTCATCCTTGCTCCTATTCGGGTTCGAGAGAGGCGCCATCGTGGCCGGCATCCGATCGTTGCGCCTGATCATTCTTGCGAGGGGAAGCAGCAGCTTCTATCCGAAGAACCAGTAGCCCACGGCAATCGCTGCGAAGACACCCGCGAGCTCGGCCAGCAACGCGCAGCCCACCGCATGCCGCGCGCGCTGGATGCCCACCGCGCCGAAGTACACGGCGAGCACGTAGAACGTGGTCTCGGTGCTGCCCTGGATGATCGCTGCGACGCGCGCGGCGAAGCTGTCCACGCCGTGGGTCTTCATGGTCTCGATGAGCATCGCGCGCGCCGCGCTGCCCGAGAAGGGCTTGACCAGCGCGGTCGGCAGCGCATCGACGAAGCGCGTGTCCCACCCCATGCGCGCGACGAGCCAGCGGATGCCTTCGAGCGCCATGTCGAGCGCGCCCGAGGCGCGCAGCGCGCCGATCGCGCACAGCATCGCGACCAGGTACGGCAGCAGGTTCTTCGCGACGTCGAAGCCTTCCTTCGCGCCTTCGACGAAGCACTCGTACACCTTCACGCGCCGCACCGCGCCGGCCAGCAGGAAGATGACGATCAACCCGAACAGCGTGAGGTTGCCGAGCAGCGATGAAAGCGACGCGAGCGCGGCCGATGACAGCGTGGCGAGCAGGGCCATGAAGCCACCGAGCAGCAGCGCGCCCGGAAGAAGGTAGGCGAGCACGACCGGGTCCCACAGCCTGAGCCGCTGCATGAACGCGACCGAGACGAGGCCCACCAGCGTCGACGCGCCGGTCGCCAGCAGGATCGGCAGGAAGACCAGCGTCGGGTCCGCCGCGCCCTGCTGCGCGCGGTACATGAAGATCGTGACCGGCAGCAGCGTGAGCGACGAAGCGTTGAGCACCAGGAACAGGATCTGCGCATTGCTCGCGGTCGTCGTGCTCGGGTTGAGCGTCTGCAGCTCGCGCATGGCCTTGAGGCCGATCGGCGTGGCCGCGTTGTCGAGGCCGAGCGCATTCGCCGCGAAGTTCAGCGTGATGAGCCCGAGGGCCGGATGGCCCGGGGGCACGTCCGGCATCAGCCGGCGAAAGAGCGGACCGAGCAGCCGCGCGAGCAGGTCCACGATGCCGGCCGCTTCGGCGATGCGCAGGAAGCCCAGCCACAGCGTGAGCGTGCCGAAGAGCAGCACCATCACCTCGACCGACAGCCGGGCCATGGCGAACAGGCTCTCGACGAGTGCGGCGAAGACGGTGGCGTCGCCGCCGATCAGCCAGCGGCCGAGCGCGGCCACCGCCGCCGTCAGGAAAAATCCGAGCCACAAGCCGTTGAGCACGCGTCGATCATAGGGGCGCGGGCCCGACAATCGCGGCCATGAACATCACTCGAAGGGAGCTTCATCGCGCCGCGATGTGGATGGCGCTCGGAAGCATGGCCGCGCCGTTGCGTGCGCGAGCGCAGGACGCGCCGCGCTGGATAGCGAATCCGTTCGCGCTCGGCGTGGCGAGCGGGCAGCCGCGGCCGGAGAGCGTGGTGCTGTGGACGCGGCTCGTGCCGTCGGATGCGGACGATGCGCTCGGCCACGGCGCGCTCACCGTGAAGCATGAGATCTTTGCCGATGCGCAGCTGCGCAGACCGGTCGCGCGCGGCAAGACCGTGACCGACGCATCGCGCGCGCACAGCGTGCACGTGATCGCGCAGGGCCTGGCGCCGCAGCGCGACTACTGGTATCGCTTCACCTGCGGCAGCGCCGTGAGCGCGGTCGGCCACACGCGCACCGCGCCGGCCGCGGGCTCGGACGTGCGCCGCCTGCGGTTCGCGCTGGCCTCGTGCCAGCATTACGAGCAGGGCTACTTCGCCGCGCACCGCGAGATCGCCGGGCGCGACCTCGATGTCGTGCTGTTCGTCGGCGACTACATCTACGAAGGCAGCAACCCGAGCTACGCGATCCGCCAGCACGGCACACGCACGCCCCACACGCTGGACGACTACCGCGGCCGCCATGCGCTCTACAAGGGCGATGCCGACCTGCAGGCCGCGCACGCCGCGCATCCCTGGATCCTGACCTGGGACGACCATGAAGTCGTCAACGACTACGCGGACGACCGCGATCCCGCCTACACCGACCCCGCGCGCTTCCTGCGCCGCCGCGCGGCGGCCTACCAGGCCTACTTCGAGCACATGCCGCTCGCGCTGGCGCCGCAGGGCGCCGCGATGCGCATCCACGACCGCTATGCCTGGGGCCGGCTCGCCGAGCTGTGGACGCTCGATTGCCGGCAGTTCCGCAGTCACCACGCCTGCCCCGATCCGGAGCGCGACGCCGGCCGCACGCTGGTGGAATGCGCGGAGCTGGGCGATCCGAAGCGCACGATGCTCGGCGTGGACCAGGAGCACTGGATCGACCGGGGCCTCGCCGGCTCGACCCGGCAATGGAAGCTCATCGGCCAATCGACGCAGATGAGCGCGGCCGGCTTCGACACGCCCGAGGGCCGCAAGGTCTGGACCGACGGCTGGGACGGCTACCCCGAGGCGCGGCGCCGCTTTCTGCAGGGCGCGGCCAGCGCCGGTGTGCGCGATCTCGTGGTGCTCGGCGGCGACGTGCACCGGCATGTCGCCGCCGATCTGCGGGTGCGGCCGAACGATCGGGGCTCGCCGGTGGTCGCGAGCGAGTTCGTCGGCGGCTCGGTCACGTCACGCGGCGCGAGCCGCGCCTCGATGGACCGCATGCGCCGCGACAACCCCGACGTGAAGCATGCGCGCGGCGACGAGCGCGGTTACGCGCTGATCGAACTCACGCCCGAGCGCATGCACTGCGAACTCCGCGCGACGCCGCATCCGGTGCAGGAACGCGCCAGCTTCACGACGCAGGCCACCTATGTCGTGGAGGCCGGCCGCGCGGGCGTGCAGGCCGCGTGAACCGCCGGCCGCGAATCGGGCTTACTCCAGCGCCGAAGCCGGCCCGAAGAACTCGTAGCGTGCCTGCTGGTCCGGCACGCCGATCGCGTGCAGCGCGCGCTTGACCTGCCGCATGAACGGCTTCGGCCCGAGGAAGTAGGCCTCAACCGAGCGCTTGTCGCCCGGCAGCCATTCCGCGAGCTTCTCCGCGTCGATGCGGCCCACGGCGTGCGGCGCCTCGGCCTGGTCGGTCGGGGCTTCCTCGTAGCAGTAGAAGCGCTTGAGCTGCGGGTGCTTGTGCGCCAGCGCATCGATGGTGCGGCGGAACGCATGCGCGCCGCGCGTGCGCGCGCAGTGGATGAAGTGCACCGGGCGCGGGGTCTTCAGCGCCGCTTCGAGCATCGCGAGCGTCGGCGTGATGCCGACGCCGCCGCTGATCAGCACCAGCGGGCGCTCGCTTTGCGTGAGGGTGAAAGCGCCCGCCGGCGGGAACAGCTCGACCGTGGCGCCTTCCTGCACATGGTCGTGCAGATGGTTCGACGCCACCCCGCCGTTCTCGCGCTTCACGCTGATGCGGTAAGTCTTGCCGTTCGGCGCGGCCGACAGCGAGTAGTTGCGGCGCACCTCCTGGCCGTTCACCACGAGGCGCAGGCCGATGTACTGGCCGGGCTGGAAGTCGACCACCGGCTGGCCGTCGACCGGCGCGAGATAGAACGAGGTGATCTCGTCGCTCTCGACTTCGCGGCGGATGACCTTGAAGTCGCGTGCGCCGCGCCAGCCGCCGGGCGCCTTCTCGTTGGCGTCGTAGGCGGACTTCTCCGCGCCGATCAGGATGTCGGCCAGTTGCTGGTAGGCGGCGGCCCAGGCGGCGATGACCTCGTCGGTCGCGATCTCGGCGCCGAGCACTTCGCGGATCGCGCGCAGCAGGCAGGCGCCGACGATCGGGTAGTGCTCTGGCTGCACCTGCAGTGCCACATGCTTGTTGACGATCTGCCCCGCGAGGTCGCCGAGCGCCTCGAGCCGGTCGATGTTCCGTGCATACATGAGGACGCTGTTGGCCAACGCGCGCGGCTGATCGCCGCTCGTCTGGTGCGCCTGGTTGAAGAGCGGACGCACCTGCGGGTATTCGCCCAGCATGATCTTGTAGAAGTGGGTCGTGAGGGCCTCGCCGCCGGTTTCGAGCAGGGGCACGGTGGCGGTGATGATGGCTTTCTGTTGCGTCGTGAGCATGGGAACCAGGTCCTTGGAGTGAGATGAGATGCGGTGCCCGTCAAAATGCAAGTGCCGTTCCAGCCGGGCGCTCCTTGCGAATCAATGACTTGCGCGATCGGATGTCTTTTTGACTTCGATAGGATGCTGTCGTTTTGACATCTTTCGTATCCGATTGACATGAATTCCCAGCCGCTGCTCCAGGCCATCATCCCGCTGGTTGCCGACATTGCGCGCGAACTGCCCGGTGCCGAGCGCTATCGCCGGCTGCTGGAGGCGCTGCGTGTCCTCATGCCGTGCGATGCCGCGGCGCTGCTGCGCCTCGATCAAGGCTGGCTGGTGCCGCTCGCGGTCGACGGGTTGAGCGCGGACACGCTCGGCCGCCGCTTCCGCGTGGATGAGCATCCGCGCTTCGCGGCGCTGCTCGAGGCGCCGGGGCCGCTGCGCTTTCCCGCCGACAGCCCCTTGCCCGATCCCTACGACGGACTGGTGGAAGGCCACGCAGGCCATCTGCCGGTGCACGACTGCATGGGCTGCGTGATCCGCCAGGGCGAAGCGCCCTGGGGCCTGCTGACGCTCGATGCGCTGTCGCCGGAGCGCTTCTCGCGCGTGGCGCTGGATGCGCTGCAGTCCTTCGCCAGTCTTGCGGCGGCGACCGTCAGCGTGGCGGGGCACATCGAGCGCCTCGAATCCCGGGTCGTGCAGGAAAGCCTTCGCGCGGAAGGCTATCGCCTCGCGGCGGCGCCACGCACCCGCACACTGGTCGGCCGCAGCGCGCCGATGCGGCAGCTGCAGAGCGAGATCGGGCTGGTGGCGGGCAGCGACCTGACGGTGCTGATCCAGGGCGAAACCGGCGTCGGCAAGGAACTGGTCGCCGAGGCGCTGCACGCGGCTTCGAAGCGCGCGGGACGGCCGATGGTCAGCCTCAACTGCGCGGCCTTGCCCGACACGCTGGTCGAGAGCGAACTCTTCGGCCATGTGCGCGGCGCGTTCACCGGCGCGGTGGGCGAGCGGCCCGGCAAATTCGAGCTGGCCGATGGCGGCACGCTGTTTCTCGACGAGGTCGGCGAACTCGCCATGCCGGTGCAGGCCAAGCTGCTGCGCGTTCTGCAGAGCGGGCAATTGCAGCGGCTGGGCTCCGATCGCGAGCACCGGGTGGACGTGCGGCTGATCGCGGCGACGAACCGCAATCTCGCCGAAGAGGTGCGCGCGGGGCGGTTGCGCGCGGATTTCTACCACCGCCTCAGCGCCTATCCGCTCCAGGTGCCGCCGCTGCGCGAACGCGGGCGCGACGTGCTGCTGCTGGCGGGCTTCTTCCTCGAGGAGAACCGGTCGCGCCTCGGACTCGGCGGCCTGCGGCTGGACGCGAGCGCGCAGGCGGCCTTGCTCGGCTACGACTGGCCGGGCAATGTTCGCGAGCTGGAGCACCTGCTGGGTCGCAGCGTTCTGAAGGCGCTGGGCCGGCAGCCGCGTCGTCCGCGCATCCTGAGTCTGGTGGCGGAGGATCTCGATCTGCCGCAGGTCCGGCCGCCTGCGGAGCTTGCCGAGGCCCGGGAGGCCGAGGCGTCCGAGCCGCCCGCGACCGGGCGGATGAGCGAGGCGGTGGACGAATTCAAGCGCAAGCTCGTTACCTCGGCCCTGGCCCGCCATGACCACAACCTCGGCGGCGGCGGCCCGGTCGCTCGGGATCGACCGCGGCAATCTCGCGCGCCTCGCCAAGCGGCTGGACCTGTCGATCGACAAGGGGCGGTGAGGAGGCTTCAGCCTTTCGCGCGTGGGGGCGGCACCTCGATGACGAGGTCCGGCCGGAAATTCTCCTGCTCGCCCTTGACCATGTAGCCGAGCGGATTCGCGACCACGCGGCAGCCGTCCTTCACATAGTCGAACTGGCAGTGCAGGTGCCCGTGCAGCCAGAGGTCGGCGCGGGGCAGCAACTCATCGAGCTTGTTGCAGAAGCCGGCGGTGCCCGGCGTCAGGCCGTAGCGCGGATCGGCGCTCGCGAGCGTCGGCGCGAAATGGGTGATCGCGACCGTCGTGCCGTCGAAGTCCTGGGCCAGCGCGTGACGTAGCCAGGCCTGGCACGTCAGTGAGTGCTCTCTCAATGGTTCGGCGAGAAAGATCTCGCCGTGGCGGACCGTCGCCGCTTTCTCCAGGTAGAAGTTGGCCGCGCGCATCGCCTTGCCGCGCTTCGTCAGCGCTTCGGTCATCGTGTCCGCCGGCTCGACGAGGGCGTCGAAGTCGGCCCAGAGCGTGGTGCCGATGAAGCGCACGCCATCGATGACGCGGGTCTCGCGTTCGAGCCAGCCGATGTCCAGCGCATCGCAGAGTTCGCGCAGCCGGCTGTGGACCTCGTCGAAATCGGCGGCGTCGTATTCGTGATTGCCCGGCACGTAGATCACCGGCACCGGCCAGCCATGACGCGGCGAGAACCGGGTGAGGCCGAAATCGCCTTCCAGCAGCCTCGAGCCCGGCTGGTAGGAGCCGATGTCACCCGCGAGCACCAGCAGATCGGCATCCGGTGCCGGGGCGATTTCGAGCTTCGGGTGGACTTCGATGTGAAGGTCGGAAAGGAGCTGGAGCTTCATGGATGCAGTCTAGGTGAGGCCGCCATGCGTGAAACGCATAGATTGGCGCTTGAACAACTAGGGAAAACCCTTAATCTATGGGGCATCGTCATTCTCAGAGCGCGTCATCGCGCAGCGTCATGTTTACCTTGCTTGCCCACGTGGCACGTTTCTTCCGTTCCTCCGGCCCGGCGAATGCCAACCTGGCCACCACGCTGATGGAAGCCGCCGACGGCCGCGCCGGCACGGACGCCCATCATGCGCAGGAACTGCGCGCAGCCGCCAGCGCCTGGCTGAGCGTCATTCGCTAAACGGGGTTGCCGGGCAGCGGCGCCGTCCCCGCGAAGGCCGCGGCGGCGGACCGCAACAGGGCCTGACGCAGCCATTCATGCGCGTGCCCATGCTGCGCGCGCCGGTGCCAGAGCGCATCGACATGTACCGGCGGCTGCTCGAAGGGCAGGTCGCGCAGGACCAACTGGTCCTGGATGCCGGTCACGCGCACGAAGTGGCGGGGCATCACCGTGAGCAGGTCCGAATTGGCAACGATCCGGCCGGCGGTGAAGAACTGGTTGACCGTGACCACGATGCGCCGCTCGCGGCCGAGCGCGCCGAGCGTCTGATCGATGAAGCCGTAAGGCCGGCCCGAGAAACTCACCAGCAGGTGCCGTGCTTCGCAGTAGCTGTCGAGCGTGAGCGGCGCCGACGCCAGCGGATGGTCTTTCCGCATCACGCAGACGTACTCCCCGACGTAGAGCCGCAGGGTCTCGAAGGGGGTTCCGACGCCCGACTGGCCGCGCGCGGCAAGGCTGGCGATCACGGCGGGGAAGTAGCCGATCGCGATGTCCACCTCCTCGTTCTCCAGCATGCGCCGCGGATCACGCGTGGTCAGAGGCAGGACCCGCAACGATACGGCGCGCGCCTCGTTCTCGACGATCTCGACCAGGCCTGGCATGAGTTCCGCAGCGGTGGCGTCGGCCATGGCAAGCAGGAAGGTGGTGTCCGCGATGCCGGCATCGAACGCCCCGGGCGCCAGCGTGTGCTGCAGTTGCCGCAGCGCGTCGCGCACCGCGGGCCACAGCGCCAGCGCGCGTGGCGTGGGCTCGACACCCGCGCCCGAGCGACGGACGAGTTCGTCGCCCAGCACGTCGCGCAAACGCCGCAGGGCATTGCTCACCGCGGGTTGCGTGATCGCCAGGTTTCGCGCGGCCCGCGTGAGGTTGCGCTCCGCCATCACCTCGTCGAAGACGCGGAGCAGGTTCAGGTCCAGTGTGCGGAAGTTGACGTCCATCAGCGTTGTGAATGGTAAACATCAAGAAGATAAATTAGAAAAACACTAGGGTTACCCCTAATATCACAGCATCGTTCCTGGACCTTCGTCCACTTGGAGGAAACCATCATGACAAGCTTCGTACACGTAGACATTCCTGCCACCCATCCCGGCGTTGCTCGCGCCGAGGCTGTGGTCGAGCAGGCACGCCGCAGTTTCGACGGCGCTCGCGGCTTGGCCGCGCTGCTGCTCGCCGCCATCGTTTCGTCGCTGCTGGTTGCAGCCGACCGCCTCATGTCCTCCACGGAAGAGGGGGCCTGCTGGTCGTCTGGGCCGTGCTGTGGGGCGTGGCCTTCGTCGCGATCTCGCTGTTCGCCGGTACCGCTCGGTCGCTGGCCAGCCGCATCATCGTTGCTGCGCGTAACAGCGCCCGCCGCCGTGCGGCCGACCGCGCCGACGAGCAATTCCTGGCGTATGCCAAGTTCGATCCGCGCATCCTGCGCGATCTGCAGGTGATCGCGACCCGCCACGAGGCGGTCCTGGCCGCCGACAAGCGCTGAACCGGATCGCCGGTTGCCCGCGTAACGGCGGGCCCAATAAAAAGCCGCCCTCGGGCGGCTTTTTGCTGGCCCGGGCGAACCTCAGGCAGCGAGGCGCTGCTCGATCGCGGCCTTGGTGGCCGGCAGTTCCTTCGGCAGATGGTGCGCCAGCTGCTGGAACAGCTCGGCATGCAGCTTCAGCTCAGCCTGCCAGGCAGCCTTGTCGATGCTCGTCACGGTGTCGAACTGCTCGGCGCTGAAGTTCAGGCCGGTCCAGTTGAGATCCTCGTAGCGCGGGCTGACGCCGAAAACGTGCTCGGCGCCCTGGGCCTTGCCTTCGATCCGGTCGATCATCCACTTCAGCACGCGCATGTTCTCGCCGTAGCCGGGCCAGACGAACTTGCCGTCGGCGCCCTTGCGGAACCAGTTGGTGGTGTAGATCTTCGGCAGCTTCGCACCGGAAGCAGCGAGCTTCTTGCCGAGGTCCAGCCAGTGCTGGAAGTAGTCGCTCATGTTGTAGCCGGCGAACGGCAGCATCGCGAACGGATCGCGGCGCACCACGCCTTGCTGGCCGGCGGCGGCGGCGGTGGTCTCGGAGCCCATCGTCGCGGCCATGTACACGCCTTCGACCCAGTCGCGGGCCTCGGTCACCAGCGGCACGGTGGTGGAGCGGCGGCCGCCGAAGATGAAGGCGTCGATGGCGACACCCTTCGGGTCGTCCCAGGCTTCGTCGAGGGCCGGGTTGTTGGTCGCGGCGACCGTGAAGCGGGCGTTCGGGTGTGCGGCCTTGGCGCCGGTTTCCCTGGCGATCGCGGGTGTCCAGTCCTTGCCCTGCCAGTCGATCGCATGGGCCGGCGGCTCGCCCATGCCTTCCCACCAGACGTCGCCGTCGTCGGTCAGCGCCACGTTGGTGAAGATGACGTCACGGTCCAGGCTGGCCATGCAGTTCGGGTTGGTCTGCAGGTTGGTGCCGGGGGCGACGCCGAAGTAGCCCGCTTCGGGGTTGATCGCGTAGAGCCTGCCGTCGGCGCCCGGCTTGATCCAGGCGATGTCGTCGCCGATGGTCGTGACCTTCCAGCCGTCGAAGCCGGCCGGCGGGATCAGCATGGCGAAGTTGGTCTTGCCGCAGGCGCTCGGGAAAGCGGCCGCGACATGGTGCTTCTTGCCCGCGGGGTTGGTCACGCCGAGGATCAGCATGTGCTCGGCGAGCCACCCTTCGTCGCGGCCCATGTTGGAGGCGATGCGCAGCGCGAAGCACTTCTTGCCCAGCAGTGCGTTGCCGCCGTAGCCCGAGCCGTAGCTCCAGATTTCGCGCGTTTCGGGGTAGTGGACGATGTACTTCGTCTTGTTGCAGGGCCAGGCGACATCCTTCTGGCCGGCTTCGAGCGGTGCGCCGACGGTGTGGACGCACGGCACGAATTCGCCGTCGTCGCCGAGCACGTCGTACACGGCCTTGCCCATGCGGGTCATGATCTTCATGTTGACCGCCACGTAGGGGCTGTCGGACAACTCGATGCCGATGTGCGCGATCGGCGAGCCCAGCGGACCCATGCTGAAAGGCACCACGTACATCGTGCGGCCCTTCATGCAGCCGTCGAACAGCGGCTGGAGCGTCGCGCGCATTTCAGCCGGGGCCATCCAGTTGTTGGTCGGGCCGGCGTCTTCCTTCCTGGCCGAGCAGATGAAGGTGCGGTCCTCGACGCGGGCGACGTCGCTCGCGTCGGAACTCGCGAGATAGGAGTTGGGGCGCTTGGCCGGGTTGAGCCGCTTGAGGGTGCCGGCGTCGACCATCTGCTGGCAGAGGCGGTCGTATTCCTTGGTGCTGCCGTCGCACCAGTGGACCGCGGCGGGCTTGCACAGCGCGGCCATTTCGGCCACCCAGGCGATCAGTTTTGCGTTCTTGACATAGGAGGGCGCCTGCATGGCGAGACCCTTCAGCGGTGCGTTCATCAAAATCTCCTAAGTTGAAAAATCGTCTTTTCAAAGGGGACTCAGCCTCTCGGCGGCGAGATCCATCGGAGAAAACGTTTCAGTCTATGGAGAGAAGCCGGGTCGCAACCAGCCGGTTATGCGCGCTTCAATCGGGGCCGTCTGTCGGCCTCTTGCTTTTTTGAGCGCGAGGCGACGACGATGTGCCCCGCGCGGAAAAGATCAGGCCACGAAGATGGCGATGGATGCCAGAAGCAGCATCAGGACGCCGCCGGCGATCGGCAACACCAGGGGCATGAGATGGACGACCGATTCGACCGGGTCTTTTTCGACGGCGGCCGCATGACCAGGTTCAACGGGGGTGGGATGGGACATCGTTCTTCCTCGGGTACTCGGGACTCCCGCTATTTTACCGACCGGGTTGCAATAAGGCGTCTAGGGGGTTCCCAGACCCTCAGTGCTGCTCGTCGGCCTCGAATCCGGCGGCCCGGAGCGCATCGAGCACGCTCGAGAGATGTTCCCGCCCCCGGGTCTGCAGCACCAGCTCGACATCCACGTTCTGCGCCGTCTGCAGGGTGAAGGCGCGCTGGTGGTGCACCTCATCGATGTTAGCGCCCGCTTGCGCCACAGTGGCCGTGATATGGGCCAGTGAGCCCGGGACGTCGCGCGCGCTCACGCGAATCCGCGCCAGCCGGCCGGCCCGGACCATGCCGCGCTCGATGATCGCCGCCAAGAGCAGCGGATCGATGTTTCCGCCCGAAAGCACCAGCCCGACCCGCTTGCCCTTGAACCGCTCCGGATGCCGGATCAGCGCCGCGAGCCCCGCCGCGCCCGCACCTTCGACCAGCGTCTTCTCGATTTCGAGCAGCATCAGCACCGCCTGCTCGATGTCGCCCTCGTCGACCAGCAGGAGGTCGTCGACCAGCCTCGCGATGATTTCTCGCGTCAGCACGCCCGGCGTGCCGACCGCGATCCCCTCGGCGATCGTGCTGGTGCCCTGGGCATAGGACGTTCCCTTGACCGCGTTCACCATCGCCGGAAAGCGCGTCGTCTGAACGCCGATGATTTCGATGTCCGGCTTGCGCGCCCGGGCCGCCACGGCCATGCCGGCGATCAGGCCTCCGCCGCCGACCGAGATGACCAGCGTGTCGAGGTCGGGCACCGCGTCGAGCATCTCGAGCGCGATCGTTCCCTGTCCCGCGATGATGAGCGGGTCGTCATACGGATGCACGAAGGTCAGGCCTTCGCGCTCTGCCAGTTCGAGCGCGTGGGCGCGTGCGCCCTCGAGCGTGTCGCCGTGCAGCACGACCTGGGCGCCGAAGCCGCGCGTGCGCTCGATCTTCACGCCGGGCGTGAAGCGCGGCATGACGATCAGCGCCCGCAGGCCCAGGCGCTGCGCGTGATAGGCCACGCCCTGGGCATGGTTGCCCGCCGACATCGCGATCACGCCGCGTGTGCCGGCCTTGGCGAGATCGACGAGTTTGTTACAGGCGCCGCGTTCCTTGAATGAAGCAGAGAACTGCAGGTTCTCGAACTTGAGGAAGACCTGGGCACCCACGATTTCCGACAGCGTGCGCGATTCGACGCAGGGGGTTTCCAGGATTTGCCCCTGCAGGCGCCGTGCGGCCAGTTCGATGTCTTGGATCTCGACCATGGCGGGCATTGTGGATGGATTTGCAACTTCGGGATTTTTACCCGTCGTCAGGCTTCCCGAAGCCAAAAGTCTGCGCTATGGTCGCTCCCAGATTCAGTTTGTCCCCTGGAGGGTGTTCCCGATGGTCAAGCGTTCCGGCGTCGATGTCATGACTGCGGCTTCCCGCGGCCATGCATTGCCTTCGCCCGGACTCAAGGAAGCGCCGGTGCTCGAGCTCATGTGCTCGCACTTCGTGCTCACGCTGGCCGCCAAGCAGGGGCCGCGCTTCAACATCCGCCGCGACCTCAACGGGCTCCTGTCGCTGACCGGGCGCCATCTCGTGTGGCCGCTGCCGGTGCTGCAGCGGCTGCGCGAATTCCTGGCGCGGCGCTGCCTGGGCAATGACGCCTGGCGGGGCGTGGAGGAATACGACGGCCGCACGCTCCTGGAGCGGCACGGCGTGTGGCGTGGCCCCTACGAAGAAGGCACGCTGTTCTTCTACCTCGACGAGTACGCCAAGGACCAGCCGAAGGACCTGCTGTCGGTTCTCTCCGTCACCCGTGACTGGCTCACGCATGCGCTGCGCAAGCAGTCGACGCTGGTCGAGAAGAACATCGATGCGCTCGCGGGCCTGCTGCAACTCAACAAGGCCGAACGCGCCCTGCTGCTGTACGGCACGCTCGCGCGCTACCAGCGCGACCTGCGCTCGCTGCTGGTGGAGTTCAAGGTCAACAACGCGCCCGAAGCCTATGCCGCGATCGCGGAGGTGGCCGGCGTCAATGCGAGCGAGGTCGGCGAGGCGCTGCGCGCCGGTTCGCGGCTGGAGCGCATCGGGCTGGTCGAGAACCTGATCTCCGAGCACAACATCACCGACCTCGCGGACCTCATGAAGGTGAGCGAGAAGCTGCCGCCGGTGCTGATGCGCGAGTACCGCGACCGCAACGAGCTGATGGCGGTGTTCACGCGCCCGTCCGCCAAGAGCGCATTGGCGGTTCACGATTTCTCTTTCGTCGAGGAAGACGCGCAGATGCTCGTCACGCTGCTGCGCGCGGCGGTGGCACGCAAGGAGCCGGGCGTCAACGTGCTGCTCTACGGGCCGCCGGGGACCGGCAAGACCGAGCTCGCGAAGGTGGTGGCGCAGGCTGCGGGGCTGGAGCTCTTCGAAGTCGAATACGCCGACCGCGACGGCAATTCGCTGTCGGGCCGCGACCGCTATCGCTCGCTTCAGATCGCGCAGGTGTTCCTCAAGGGCAGCGAGCAGGCAGCGCTGCTGTTCGACGAAGTCGAAGACGTGTTCCCACCGATCAGCACCGAGGCCGCGCAGATCATGGCGCGCGCCGAGCAGGTGCCTTCGCCCGCCAGCGGCAGCGTGAGCGGCAAGGCGTGGGTCAACCAGATCCTCGAGTCGAATGCGGTGCCGACGCTGTGGGTCACCAATCGCATCGAGCAGATCGATCCGGCCTTCCGCCGCCGCTTCGCGTACCACCTCGAACTGAAGTCGCCGCCGCCGGGGGCGCGCGAGCAGCTGGTGCGCAAGACGCTCGAAGGCGTTTTGGTGTCGGACGAATTCACCGCCAAGCTCGCGGCACGCAAGGGCCTGACGCCCGCGCAGATCCGCACGGCGGTCCGTTTCGCCGAACTCGCGAGCAGCGACGGCCGCTCGATGGAGCGGCTCATCGAGCGCCAGCTGAAGAATGCCGACCTCGCGCTCGGCAATGTCGATGGCCTGGGCATGCGCCGCAGCGTGACCACCTACGACCTCGAGATGCTCAACGTCGAGACGCGCTTCGAGATCCCGCGCATCGTCGAGGCGCTCAAGGTGCGCGGCCACGGAACGATGTGCTTCTACGGCGCACCCGGCACGGGCAAGACCGCGCTCGCCGAGCACATCGCCAAGGCCATCGGCCGGCCGCTGATCATCAAGCAGGCGAGCGACCTCATGAGCAAGTACGTTGGCGAGACCGAGCAGAACATGGCCGCGATGTTCAAGGAGGCCGAGGCGGAGAAGGCCGTCCTGCTGCTCGACGAGGCCGACAGCTTCCTGCAGGACCGCCGCGGCGCGCAGCGCACCTACGAAGTGACCGAGGTCAACGAGATGCTGCAGGGCATGGAGCGCTTCGACGGCATCTTCGTGTGCACCACCAACCTGCTCGACCGGCTCGACCAGGCGGCGCTGCGGCGCTTCACCTTCAAGATCAAGTTCATGCCGCTCACCGCCCTGCAGCGCGAGCGCATGTTCGTCGCCGAGGCGCTCGACGGCGATGCATCGAAGATGACGGACGAGATCCGCAGCCGGCTCGCCAGGCTGCCGCAGTTGTGCCCCGGCGACTTCGCGGCGGTGAAGCGCCAGGTGGACATCCTCGCGGCCGAGTTCTCGCCGGCCGAGTTCCTCGACCAGCTCGACGCCGAACATCGCATCAAACCCGAGGTGCGAGAATCGCGCGGCATCGGCTTCATTCACTGAGGCCGTCACGTCCACCACCATTCGCGCGCGGTTTTCGGTGCGCGAGGGAGATTCATCGATGAGCGGAGTCCGCATGCTGGGCGCGGTGCGTCGCGTCATGACGTTGACCGTGCTTGCGGTGCTCGGCGCATGCGGCGGTGGTGGGGGAGGCGGCATTGCATTGCCGCTGGCGACGGCGCCGGCCACGGGTGACGCCGTGGTGCCGTCGTCGCTCGTCGCGGGCCAGTGCGCGGCGCCGCGCAACGGCGTCGACCCCGACACCGGCGCAGCCTTCCCCGATCGGCCGGGCTCGGTCGATACCGAGAAGGCCTGGGTCCGCGGCTGGATCGACGAGACCTACCTGTGGTTCGACGAAGTGCCGACGAACCTGGTCGCTGCGAACTACGTGACACCGATCGACTACTTCAATGTTCTCAAGACGCCCGCGCTGAGCGCGAGCGGGCGGCCCAGGGATCGCTTTCA
The DNA here is from genome assembly GCF_050632185.1 of Variovorax ureilyticus. Lineage (GTDB taxonomy): Bacteria > Pseudomonadota > Gammaproteobacteria > Burkholderiales > Burkholderiaceae_C > Variovorax > Variovorax ureilyticus_A. Next base: position 4,303,919 of record NZ_CP192579.1, on the reverse strand, counting down.
CTTCACTGCCGATACCGCGAGCTATCGTGCGCTGGCGCAGAATGGCACTGACATCGGCTACGGTTTCGAACTCGCGTTCCTCAGCGCGGCGCCGCCGCGCGACGTGCGCGTGGCCTACCTGGAGCCCGGTTCGCCGGCGGCGCAGCAGGGCATCGTTCGCGGCACGAAGCTCATCGCGATCGACGGCATCGACGTGGCGGCGGGAACGGACGTGGCCGGCCTCAATGCGGCCCTCAACCCGGCCACGGCGGGCGAGTCGCACAGCTTCACGCTGCGCTCGCCCGACGGCAGCGAACGTGCCGTCAGCCTCACCGCGACGAGCATTACGCGCACGCCGGTGCAGAACGTGAAGACCATCGCAACCGCCGGCGGAACAGTCGGTTACCTGCTCTTCAACGAGCACCTCGCGACGGCCGAGTCGCAGCTCGTCGGCGCGGTCAACCAGCTCAAGGGTGCCGGCATCGCCGATCTCGTGATCGACATGCGCTACAACGGCGGCGGCCTGCTCGACGTGGCGAGCGAACTGGCCTACATGGTCGCGCCGGACGCGGCGACCAACGGCACCGTTTTCGAGCGCATGCAGTTCAACCGCAAGAATCCTTTCCACGTGACGCCTGCCCAGGCGACGATGCCTTTCTATTCGACGTCGCGCGGCTACTCGGTGCCGGCGGGCCCGGCGCTGCCGAAGCTCGGCCTCTCGCGCGTGACCGTGCTGACCGGGCCCGACACCTGCTCCGCGAGCGAATCGGTGGTCAACAGCCTGCGCGGCGTCGGCGTCACGGTGAACCTCGTCGGCGGCGCGACCTGCGGCAAGCCCTACGGCTTCTTCCCGCAGGACAACTGCGGCACGACCTATTTCGCGATCCAGTTCCAGGGCGTGAACCAGCAGGGCTTCGGCGACTATGGCGATGGCTTTGCGCCGACCTGCGCGGTGGCGGACGACTTCGATCACGCGCTGGGCGATCCAGCAGAGTCGCGGCTTGCCGCTGCATTGGCGCTGCAAAGCTCGGGCGCCTGCCCCGCAGCCGGGGCGAGCAAGGCCGAGGTGGCGCGAAGCAAGGCGGAAGCGGGTGGAACGCCGTATCTGGTGCGGTCACCGGTGCGCGAAATCCGGCTCGTGTCGCCGCCGGCGGGCAGCCCTGGCTAGAACGATGCGCAGACGCGCAGCACGTCCGCGCCGTAAGCCTCGAGCTTCTTCGCACCGATGCCGCTGATGCCTTGCAGATCGTCGAGCGTCGCGGGCGAGCGTTCCGCGATGGCTGCGAGCGTGGCGTCGTGGAAGATCACGTAGGCCGGCAGGTTGTGCTCGCGCGCGACCTCGCCGCGCCAGGCCTTGAGCGCGGCGAAGCGCGCCTGGCCGGCCGCATCGAGGGTCGCGGCGGCCGGTGAAGGCACGCCGCGCGACGTCTTCTCGCGCTTCCTGCGCTCCGCGGGCTGCGAGACCGATTCGCGCAGCATCACCTGCGTCTCGCCGCGCAGCACCGCGCGCGAGCCCTCGGTGAGCTGCAGCGTGTTGTAGGCCTGCGCGTCGACTGACAGCGCGCCGGTCGCGATCAACTGCCGCAGCACGCCGCGCAACTGCGGCTCGGTGAACTCGCTGCCGATGCCGAAGGTGCTGATGCGCTCGTGGCCGTACTGCGTGACCTTCTCGGTCGTCTTGCCGCGCAGGATGTCCATGATGTGGCCCGCGCCGAAGCTGATGCCGCTGTGCTGCTGCACGCGGTAGATGGTGGAGAGCAGCTTGCGCGCCGCATCGGTGCCATCCCAGACCTGCGGCGGGTTGATGCAGTTGTCGCAATTCCCGCAGGGCACGCTCTTCTCGCCGAAGTAGCCGAGCAGCCGCACGCGCCGGCAATCGCTGGCCTCCGCGAGCGAGAGCAGCGCATCGAGCTTGCCGCGCATGACCTGCTTGAACTCCTCGCCCGCGGGGCTTTCGTCGATCATGCGGCGCTGGTTCACCACGTCCTGCAGGCCATAGGCCATCCAGGCGTCGGCCGGGGCGCCGTCGCGGCCGGCGCGGCCGGTCTCCTGGTAGTAGCCCTCGATGTTCTTGGGCATGTCCAGGTGCGCGACGAAGCGCACGTCGGGCTTGTCGATGCCCATGCCGAAGGCGATGGTCGCGACCATCACGATGCCTTCCTCGCGCAGGAAGCGGTCCTGGTTCTTCTGCCGCACCGCGGCGTCGAGGCCCGCGTGATAGGGCAGGGCGTTGAGGCCCGCGTCGCACAGCGACTGCGCCAGGTCTTCGACGCGCTTGCGCGACTGGCAGTAGACGACGCCGGCATCGCCTTCATGCTCGCGCTCGATGAAGCGCAGGAGCTGCGTGGTCGCGTCCTTCTTCTCGACGATGGTGTAGCGGATGTTCGGCCGGTCGAAGCTGGAGACGAACTGGCGTGCCTCCTCGAGTTGCAGCCGCTCCACGATGTCGGCGCGCGTGAGCGCATCGGCGGTGGCGGTCAGCGCGATCCGCGGCACGCCGGCATAGCGTTCGTGCAGCACGGTGAGTGCGCGGTATTCCGGGCGGAAGTCGTGGCCCCACTGGCTCACGCAATGCGCCTCGTCGATCGCGAACAGCGACAGTTTGCCGCGCTCGTTGAGCGAGTCGAGCTGCGAAAGGAAGCGCGGCGTTGTCACGCGCTCGGGGGCTGCGTAGAGCAGGGTGATCTCTCCGCGCAACATGCGGCGCTCGACCTCCTGCGTCTCTTCCCAATCCAGGGTGGAGTTGAGGAAGGCTGCGCTCACGCCCGCTTCGTGCAGTGCGCCGACCTGGTCGTGCATCAGCGCGATCAGCGGCGACACCACCACCGTCACGCCCTTGCCGGCGCGATGCCGCGCGATCGCCGGGATCTGGTAGCACAGCGACTTGCCGCCGCCCGTGGGCATCAGCACCAGCGCATCGCCGCCGGCGGTCACGTGATCGACGATCCCCTGCTGGGGGCCGCGGAACTGCGCGTAGCCGAAGACGTCGTGGAGGATTCGTTCGGGCGCGGCGGCGGGGGATGGTGTGAGCTGGGCGGACACGGTGGCGGGGATTCTTTGGTTGTGCGCCGGGGAGGACCGCGAGCGCACGCGCACCTCCCGTGCGCGCGATCGCCATTGTGTCCGAAGCGTCGCGAACGCCGCGTGGCCCGAATCAATGGCATGAGGCTTGCGACGTCGGAAGCAATTCGTTGCGAAAATCCTGTCTAGACAACTTTCGGTGCGTGAAACCGCTTTCCTGCACTGGGAAGGTGCGAAGCGTCCCTTGATCTCGGCGGTCTTTTCGGGTTAACCTGTATATACAGGTGCATCGCAGCGAATGAAACTCGGCCCGTTGCTGGAAATTGCCCCCTCTTCAGGCTCCAGCCAGCCGAACCTTTTGAAACGCAACAGGAGAACCTCGATGGTCAAGTCGGTCGGAAAAATCGCTTCGCTGGTCGCTGCAACGGCATGCATCGCGGGCATGGCGGCAAGCGCCCATGCGCAGGAAACCAAGATCGCCCTCGGCATGTCCGGCTGGACCGGCTTCGCGCCGCTCACGCTCGCGGACAAGGCCGGCATCTTCAAGAAGAACGGCCTGGACGTCGATCTGCGCATGATTCCGCAGAAGGACCGCCACCTCGCGCTGGCCTCGGAAGCGATCCAGTGCGCCGCGACCACCGTCGAGACGCACGTGGCGTGGAACGCCAACGGCGTGCCGATCGTGCAGATCTTCCAGATGGACAAGTCCTACGGCGCCGACGGCCTGGCCGTGCGCAACGACGTGAAGAACTTCGCCGACCTCAAGGGCAAGGCGATCGGCGTGAGCGCGCCCGGCACCGCACCGTACTTCGGGCTCGCCTGGATGCTCAACAAGAACGGCATGAGCATGAAGGACGTGAAGCTGGTCTCGCTCGAGCCGCAACCCGCCGCGCAGGCCTTCGTCTCGGGCCAGAACGACGCGGCGATGACCTACGAGCCCTACCTCTCGACCGTGCGCGCCAACCCGACCGCCGGCAAGATCCTCGCGACCACGCTCGACTACCCGATGGTGATGGACACCGTCGGCTGCGCCCCGAAGTGGCTCAAGGCCAATCCCAAGGCCGCGAAGGCGCTGGCCGATTCGTACTTCGAGGCGGTGGAAATGATCAGGGCCGACCCGGCCAAGTCGAACGAGATCATGGGCGCGGCGGTGAAGCAGTCGGGCGAGCAGTTCGCCAAGTCCTCGGCCTACCTGCGCTGGTCGGACAAGGCGGCCAACCAGAAGTTCTTCGCCAACGACATCGTGCCCTTCATGAAGGACGCGCAAGCGATCCTGCTGGAGGCCGGCGTGATCCGCAAGGCGCCCGACGACCTCAACGCGACCTTCGACACCAGCTTCATCAAGTAAGAGCGGAGCATCCACCATGAGCGCGACGCCTGTCATGAACTCATCCAAGCCGGTGATTGCTGCCGGGTCCGTCGCGGCGCAGGCGGCGCCCCGCCGCCGCGCGCTTGCTCCGCTGGAGCCCGTCAGCGCGCGTGCGCGCTGGATGCTCGGCCTGGGCTTCTTCGTCGCCTTCGTGGTCGTCTGGGGCTTCTTCACGCTCGGGGGCTTTGTCTCGCCGACCTTCCTCGCCAGCCCGGTCACCATGATCAAGGAAGGCGTGAGCCTCTTCACCGAGTTCAACTTCTCGCACGACATCGCGATGACGGTGTGGCGCGTGTTCGGAGGCTTCGTGCTCGCGGCGATCGTCGCGGTGCCGCTGGGCATCGCAATGGGCACCTGGAAGAGCGTCGAAGCCTTCTTCGAACCCTTCGTGTCGTTCTGCCGCTACCTGCCAGCGTCGGCCTTCATCCCGCTCCTGATCCTCTGGGCCGGCATCGGCGAGGCGCAGAAGCTGCTCGTGATCTTCATCGGATCGGTGTTCCAGATCACGCTGATGGTCGCGGTCACCGTCGGCAGTGCCCGTCGCGATCTGGTCGAGGCGGCCTACACGCTGGGCGCCAAGAGCCGCGGCATCGTGCTGCGCGTGCTGATTCCAGGCGCCGCGCCGGGCATCGCCGAGACGCTGCGCCTCGTGCTCGGCTGGGCCTGGACCTACGTGATCGTCGCGGAGCTGATCGGCTCGTCGTCCGGCATCGGCCACATGATCACCGACAGCCGAGGCGCTCTTGAACACCGGGCAGATCATCTTCGGGATCATCGTCATCGGCGTGATCGGACTCGTCTCCGACTTCGTCTTCAAGGCACTGAATCGCCGTCTCTTCGCGTGGAGCACCATCTGATGAACCAGCTTTCCATTCGCGGCGTCTCGCGCGTCTTCACCGGCACGCGCGGCCAGAGCACGCAGGCGCTGCTGCCGATCGACTTCGAAGTGCGCGAGAACGACTTCGTCACCATCCTCGGCCCCTCGGGCTGCGGCAAGTCCACGCTGCTGCGCATCGTCGCGGGGCTCGACTACCCGACCGAAGGGCGCGTGCTGCTCGACGGCCAGACGATCGAAGGGCCGGGCGCGGACCGCGGCGTGGTGTTCCAGAGCTACACGCTCTTCCCGTGGCTCACCATCGCGCAAAACATCCGCTTCGGCCTGCGCGAGCGCGGCATGAGCGAGGCCGAGCAGAAGGAGCGCAGCGATTTCTTCATCGCCAAGGTGGGCCTGCGCGGCTTCGAGAACCACTTCCCCAAGCAGCTTTCGGGCGGCATGCAGCAGCGCACCGCGATCGCGCGCGCGCTCGCCAACGACCCCAAGATGCTGCTGCTCGACGAGCCCTTCGGCGCGCTCGACAACCAGACCCGCGTGCTGATGCAGGAACTCTTGCTCGGCATCTGGGAGTCGGCGCGCAAGACGGTGCTCTTCGTCACGCACGACATCGACGAAGCCATCTTCATGGCCAATCGTGTCGCGGTGTTCGGCGCGCGGCCGGGCCGCATCAAGACCGAGATCCCGGTCGACTTCCCGCATCCGCGCCACTACACAATCAAGACTTCACCGGAGTTCATGGAGATCAAGGCGCGTCTGACGGAAGAGATCCGCGCCGAATCCATGGCTGCAATATGAAACACCCCCAGGCTCCGCGCACTTCGTGTCGCTTCGCCAACCCCTTGCAGGGGGCAACACCAGCGGCCCGGCAATGCCGGTTCCGCGGTGTTCCCCGGAGACGCCATGACCACCGCCACGCTTCGCAAATCCCATTCGCCATCGGCCGCCGCGCAGCCCGCGATGGCGCTGTACGAGCAGATCAAGTCCTTCATCACGCACAAGATCCAGGACGGATCGTGGGTGGCCGGGCACAGGCTGCCTTCGGAGAGCGAACTGGTCGCGCAGTTCGGCGTGGCCCGCATGACGGTGAACCGCGCGCTGCGCGAACTGGTGGAGCAGGGCCGCATCGTGCGCGTGGCGGGCGTGGGCAGCTTCGTGGCGGAGAACAAGCCGCAGTCCACGCTGCTGCAGATCGCCAACATCGCGAGCGAGATCCGCGCGCGCGGGCACGACTACCGCTGCGAATTCCTCGTGGCCGAGCGCATCGCCGCGTCGCCCGATGTCGCGGTATGGCTGGACCTGCGGCCGGGCGAGTCCGTCTTCCACACCGTGTGCCTGCACCTCGAGAACGACGTGCCGGTGCAGCTCGAAGACCGCTATGTCAATCCGCGCGTGGTGCCGGATTTCCTCGAGCAAGACTTCTCGGAGATCCCGCCGAGCGAATACCTCGTGCGCAACGTGCCCTTCGACCAGATCGAGCATGTGGTCGATGCGGTCCTGCCCACGCCCGAGCAGGCCGAACGCCTCGATATGCCGGCGAGCGACCCTTGCCTGCTGCTCACGCGCCGCACCTGGACGCGCACCGTCCCCGTGACGATGGTGCGCTGCCTGCACCCCGCCTCGCGCTATCGGCTCGGCAGCCGCTTCCGCGCCGACGGCAATCCCAGCATCGGCTGACGGCGGGACAGGCACGCCCTTCGTTTTTTGACGCCACTACTTGTATAGACAGGAAGGATTTTCAAATGGACAACGCATCCCTCACCACCCAGCCGATCGTGCTCACGCCCGGCGACGTCGACCTCAAGGCGCTGCGCCGCGTGCATGCCGGCGGCGTGCCGCTCTCGCTCGATCCTTCGGCGCGCGCGGGGCTCGTCGCGGCGCAGGCCAAGGTCCGCCGCATCGTCGAGTCGGGGGATGTCGTCTATGGCATCAACACCGGCTTCGGCAAGCTCGCGCAGACCATCATCCCGACCGAGCGCCTCGCCGAACTGCAGCGCAACCTCGTGCTTTCGCACAGCGCCGGCACCGGCGAGCCGCTCGATGCCGGCGTGGTGCGGCTGGTGCTCGCGACCAAGGCCGTGAGCCCGGCGCGCGGCCATTCGGGCGTGCGGCCCGAGATCGTCGATGCGCTGCTCGCGCTGTGCAATGCCGGGCTGCTGCCGCGCATTCCGTCGAAGGGCTCGGTCGGTGCGTCGGGCGATCTGGCGCCGCTCGCGCACCTGGCCTGCGTGCTGATCGGCGAAGGCGAGGTCGCCACGCCGGAGGGCGAGGTGATCGGCGGCGCCGAAGCCATGAAGCGCATCGGCATCGCACCCTTCGTGCTCGGGCCCAAGGAAGGCCTCGCGCTGCTCAACGGCACGCAGGTGTCGACGGCGCTCGCGCTCGCGGGCCTGTTCGGGGCGGAGGACGTGTTCGCGGCCGGCATCATGGCCGGCGCGTTGTCGCTCGAGGCCATCCAGGGTTCGATCAAGCCCTTCGACGCGCGCATCCACATCGCGCGCGGCCAGCCCGGCCAGATCGCCGTTGCCGCCGCGATGCGCGCGGTGCTCGAGGGCAGCGAGATCGTTCCTTCGCACGCCGACTGCGGCCGTGTGCAGGACCCGTACTCGATCCGCTGCGTGCCGCAGGTGATGGGCGCGTGCCTCGACAACCTCGCGCATGCCGCGCGCGTGCTGCGCACCGAAGCCAACGCCGCATCGGACAACCCGCTGGTCTTCGACAACGGCGACGTGATCTCCGGCGGCAACTTCCACGCCGAGCCGGTGGCCTTCGCTGCGGACATCATCGCGCTCGCGGTCGCAGAGATCGGCGCGATCTCCGAGCGCCGCATGGCGCTCTTGCTTGACAGCGGCCTCTCGGGCCTGCCGCCCTTCCTCGTGCGTGATGGCGGCGTCAACTCCGGCTTCATGATCGCGCAGGTCACGGCCGCGGCGCTCGCGTCCGAGAACAAGTCGCTTGCGCATCCGGCCAGCGTCGACAGCCTGCCGACCTCGGCCAACCAGGAAGACCATGTGTCGATGGCGACCTTCGCGGGCCGCCGCCTCGCGGACATGGTGCAGAACACGGCCGTGGTCGTCGGCATCGAGGCGATGGCCGCCGCGCAGGGCATCGAGCTCAAGCGCGGCAGCATGCCGGCCCCCACGCTCGGCACTGGCGTGTCCTCGCTGCCCCCCGAGGGGGCGCAGCCCGCCTTGGGACGGCCCGGCGCCGGGCTGAAGTCCTCGCCGCTGCTCGAAGCCGAGTTCGCCGCCATCCGCGAGCGCGTCGCCTTCATCGATCAGGACCGCTTCCTCGCCCCTTCCATCGAAGCCATGCGTACCTGGGCTCGTAGCAGCGAATGGCCCGAGGCCGTGCGCTCGATGCTGCCCAGCCACGCCTGATTCCACGAACAAGCTCCGTCACCGAAAGGACACCCGCCATGAACGCCCCCGACAAGTTCCTCGCCGCTAAGGCCGCCCAAACCGCCGACCCGCGCCACGACCCGACCCGCGTGATCCGCGCCCCGCGCGGCAGCCAGTTGAACTGCAAGAGCTGGCTCACCGAGGCGCCGTTCCGCATGCTGCAGAACAACCTCGATCCCGATGTGGCCGAGAACCCGCAGAGCCTGGTGGTCTACGGCGGCATCGGCCGCGCGGCGCGCGACTGGGCCTGCTTCGACCAGATCCTCGCGACGCTCAAGGAGCTCAATGACGACGAGACGCTGCTGATCCAGTCGGGCAAGCCGGTGGGCGTGTTCAAGACGCATGCCGATGCGCCGCGCGTGCTGCTCGCCAACTCGAACCTCGTGCCGAAGTGGGCCACCTGGGAGCACTTCAACGAGCTCGACCGCAAGGGCCTCTTCATGTACGGCCAGATGACCGCCGGAAGCTGGATCTACATCGGCAGCCAGGGCATCGTGCAGGGCACCTTCGAGACCTTCGTCGAAGCGGGCCGCCAGCACTACAACAATGACCTCGGCGGCAAGTGGATCCTCACCGCAGGCCTCGGCGGCATGGGCGGTGCGCAGCCGCTGGCCGCGACGCTCGCGGGCGCGGTATCGCTCAACATCGAATGCCAGCAGTCGAGCATCGACTTCCGCCTGCGTACCCGCTATGTCGACAAGCAGGCCAAGGACATCGACGACGCGATCGCGCTCATCAAGCACCACACCGCGAAGAAGGAAGCGGTGTCCATCGCGCTGCTCGGCAACGCGGCCGAGGTCCTGCCGGAACTGGTGAAGCGTGCGAAGGCCGGTGGCATCCAGCCCGACCTCGTGACCGACCAGACCTCCGCGCACGACCTCATCAACGGCTACCTGCCCATCGGCTGGACCGTGGCGCAATGGAAGGCCGCGCAGCAGGACCCGACCGAGCACGCACGCCTGACCAAAGCGGCCGCCAAATCGTGCGCGGTGCATGTGCAGGCCATGCTCGACTTCCAGGCCATGGGCATCCCGACGGTCGACTACGGCAACAACATCCGCCAGGTCGCGTTCGACGAGGGCGTGAAGAACGCCTTCGCCTTCCCGGGCTTCGTGCCGGCCTACATCCGGCCGCTGTTCTGCGAAGGCAAGGGCCCGTTCCGCTGGGTCGCGCTCTCGGGCGATCCGGAAGACATCTACAAGACCGACGCGAAGATCAAGGAGCTGTTCCCAGAGAACAAGCACACGCACCGCTGGCTCGACATGGCGCGCGAGCGCATCGCCTTCCAGGGCCTGCCGGCGCGTATCTGCTGGCTGGGCCTCGGCGAGCGCCACAAGGCGGGCCTCGCATTCAACGAGATGGTGAAGAACGGCGAGCTCAAGGGCCCGATCGTGATCGGCCGCGACCACCTGGACACCGGTTCGGTCGCGAGCCCCAACCGCGAGACCGAGGCGATGAAGGACGGCACCGATGCGGTCTCCGACTGGCCGCTGCTCAACGCGCTGCTCAACACCGCGGGTGGCGCGACCTGGGTCAGCCTGCACCACGGCGGTGGTGTCGGCATGGGCTATTCGCAGCACTCGGGCGTGGTCATCGTCTGCGACGGCACCGACGCGGCGGCCAGGCGCATCGAGCGCGTGCTGTTCAACGACCCGGCGACCGGCGTGATGCGCCATGCCGACGCCGGATACGACATCGCGATCGCGACCGCGAAGAAGCAGGGCCTGAACCTGCCGATGATCAAGTAAGCACGCGAAGCACTGCGACGTGGCCTTCCACCGCTTCGACATCGCTTCGCTCGCCGCCACGCCGTGGAAGAACGGCGGCGGCGTCACGCGCGAGATCGCGTGCTCGCCGCCGGGCGCGAGCATGGAGCGCTTCGACTGGCGCGTGAGCATCGCGACCATCGACCGCCCCGGGCCGTTCTCGGCCTTCGACGGCGTGGACCGCGTGATCATGCTGCTCGATGGAGCAGGTGTGCGCCTGCATTCGCAGGCCGGCGGCATCGATCACCGTCTCGACGTGCCGGATGCGCCGTTCGCCTTCGATGGCGGCGTGCCGCTCGATTGCGAACTCCTGGGCGGTACATCGACCGACTTCAATGTGATGTCGAGGCGCGGCCGGCTGCGCGCCGATGTGCGTGTGCTGCGCGACCGCGCCGACACTGCACCCGTCGCGCACGGGCTCTTGCTCGCGCTGCGCGGATCGTGGCACCTGAACGACCTCGACTGCGCAGCAGGCACGGGTGTCTGGTGGAACGACGAGCCGGCGGCATGGCAGGTCGCGCCGCGTGAGTCCGGCGCTGCGTTGGTCGCGGTGCGCTTTACCGCATCAGGGAGCTGAACCTCATGAACCATTCCGAACTTCCCAGTGCCGATGGCGTCTGGCGACATTTGCGCATCGCGCCCGGTGCGTTCGCCGGCGACCCCGCCATCGAGGGCGATGCCGCCATTGTCGTGGCCGGCGGAAAGATCGCCTGGATCGGTCGCGGCGACGCCGTGCCCGGTTCGTTCGCCGCGCTGCCGCGCTTCGACGGCCGCGATGCGCTCGTCACGCCAGGCCTCGTCGATTGCCACACGCATCTGGTCTACGGCGGACAGCGCGCGAACGAATTCGCGATGCGTCTCGCGGGCGCCACCTACGAGGAAGTCGCGAAAGCCGGCGGCGGCATCGTGTCCTCGGTGCGCGCCACGCGCGAAGCGGACGAAGACACGCTCTACGCGCAAGCGGCCCGCAGGCTCGAGCAACTGCTCGCCGAAGGCGTCTGCGCGATCGAGATCAAGTCCGGCTATGGCCTCGCGCTCGAACACGAGCGCAAGCAACTCCGCGTCGCGCGCCGGCTCGGCGAAGCCTACGGCGTGACGGTGCGCACCACCTTCCTCGGCGCGCACGCCTTGCCGCCCGAGTACGCCGGCCGGCAAGGCGACTACGTCGAGCTCGTCTGCAAGGAAATGCTGCCCGCGCTGGCGTCCGAGGGGCTCGTCGATGCGGTCGACGTGTTCTGCGAGCGCATCGCCTTCTCGCTGGAAGAAACCGAGCGCGTGTTCCAGGCAGCGAAGGCGCTGGGGCTTCCGGTGAAGCTGCATGCCGAGCAACTGTCGGACATGGGCGGCGCGGCGCTTGCCGCGCACCATGGCGCACTGTCGTGCGACCACATCGAGCACCTCTCGTCCGATGGCATCGCCGCGATGCGCGAGGCCGGCACCATCGCCGTGCTGCTGCCGGGCGCCTACTACACGCTGCACGATACGCACCTGCCGCCGATCGAGGCATTGCGCGCTGCCGGCGTGCCGATGGCCGTTTCCACCGACCACAACCCCGGCACCTCGCCGGCGCTCAGCCTGCTGCTGATGGCCAACATGGCCTGCACGCTGTTCCGCCTGACGGTGCCCGAAGCGATCGCCGGCATCACACGCCACGCGGCACGCGCGCTGGGCCTGCAGGACACGCATGGCACGATCGGTGTCGGCCGGCCCGCGAACTTCGTGCTGTGGCAACTGCGCGATAGCGCGGAACTCGCGTACTGGTTCGGCCAGCAGCCCGGACGCACCATCGTCCGGCAGGGGCGCATCGCGAACCAGGAGGCATCCGTTGCTTGACGACGCACACAAGCTATTCGCGGCCGATGCGCTGCTGCCCACCGGCTGGGCGCGCGACGTCCTGATCGAGTGGGACGACGCCGGCAAGCTCTCGGCGGTCACGCCCGGCGTGGAGCCCAACGGCGCCCCACGCGCCGCCGGTCCGGTGCTGCCCGGCATGCCCAACCTGCATTCGCACGCCTTCCAGCGCGCGTTCGCCGGCCTCACCGAGTTCCGCGGCGAGGCGCTGGACAGCTTCTGGAGCTGGCGCACGCTGATGTACCGCTTCGCCGCGAAGATCTCGCCCGAGCAGGTCGAGGCGATCGCGACCTGGCTCTACATCGAGATGCTCGAAACAGGCTACACCTCAGTGTGCGAGTTCCACTATCTGCATCACGATGCCGACGGCAAGCCGTATGCCGATGACGCTGAACTCTCGCTTGCGCTGCTGCGCGCGGCAAAGCGCGCTGGCATCGGGCTCACCCTGCTGCCGGTGCTGTATCAGACCAGCGGCTTCGGCGGCCTCGCGCCCGGCGAAGGCCAGCGGCGCTTCATCCGTTCGACCGATTCGATGCTGCGGCTGCTTGGACGCCTGCGCCCCGCATGCGAAGCGCAGGGCGCTCGCCTCGGCCTCGCACCGCATTCGCTGCGTGCGGTTCCGCCTGGGAGCTTGCGCGATGCATTGGCGGGTCTCGACGCGATCGACCCTTCGGCGCCGGTGCACATCCACATCGCCGAGCAGACGGCCGAGGTCGATGCATGCCTCGCCTGGAGCGGCCAGCGGCCCGTGGCGTGGCTGCTCGACCATGCGCCCGTCGATGCGCGCTGGTGCCTCGTCCATGCCACCCACATGGATGCCGACGAATACCGGCGCGCAGCAGCCTGCGGTGCGGTCGCGGGCCTTTGCCTGACCACCGAGGCCAATCTCGGCGACGGCATCTTCGACTTCAACGCGTGGCGTGCGGCCGATGGCCGCTGGGGCGTGGGTTCCGACAGCCATGCCTGCGTGAATGCGGCCGAGGAACTGATGATGCTGGAATACGGCCAGCGCCTGTCCCTGCGCCAGCGCAATGTCGGCGCCGATGCCGCGCATCGCGAGGTCGCGACTGCGCTGACGCTTTCTGCGGTTCAAGGCGGCGCACAAGCGGCGGGCCGTGCCGTCGGCGGGCTCGCGGTGGGGCAGCAGGCCGACTTCGTGGTGCTGGACGCATCGCACGTCGCGCTGCAGGGGCTCTGTGCGCCGGACATGCTCTCGTCGCACGTGTTCGCCAGCCATCGCACCTCCGCGCTCGATGCCGTGTACGTCGCCGGGCAGGCACGCGTGACCGACGCCCGCCATGCCTTGCATCGCGAGGCCGCATCGGCCTTCGCGGTGGCGCGCGCCCAACTTCTCGCCAAGGACTGACGCCATGCCTTTCACCACCCACGAGCCACCGTTCCGATTCCGTCGCGGCACGCGGCCGCTCTTGATCTCGATGCCGCATGTCGGCACCCATGTGCCGCCGCAGCTCGCGGCCCGCCTGACCGATGAAGCGCGGCAGGTGCCCGACACCGACTGGCATCTCGAACGCCTTTACGACTTCGCGGACGAGTTGGGTGCGTCGGTGCTGGTCGCGACGCACTCGCGCTACGTCGTCGACCTCAATCGTCCGCCGGATGGCGCGAGTCTCTATCCCGGCCAGAGCGTCACCGGCCTGTGCCCCGTCGACACCTTCGACGACACGCCGCTCTATGCCGACGGTATCGGCCCCGACGACGCCGAGATCGCCGCGCGTCGCGAAGCCATCTGGCAGCCCTATCACCGGCAACTCGCCGACGAGCTGGCGCGCATCAAGGCGCAGCACGGCGTCGCCGCGCTGTGGGACGCGCATTCCATTCGCTCGGTGCTGCCCCGCTTCTTCGAGGGCAAGCTGCCGGACCTGAACCTCGGCACGGCGCAGGGTGCAAGCTGCGATCCGGCGCTCGCGCAGACGCTGCTGGGCATCGCCAGGGAAGCGAGCGGCTTCACCAGCGTGCTCAACGGCCGCTTCACCGGGGGCTACATCACGCGCCACCACGGGCAGCCCGCGCAGGGCGTGCACGCGGTGCAGCTCGAGATGACGCAGTGCAGCTACATGCGGGAGGCACTGCCCTTCGACTACCTGCCCGAGGTTGCGGCGCGCGTGCAGCCCCATGTGCGGCGCCTGCTCGAAGCGGTGCTGCAGTTCGTCGAATCCCGCCGGTCCTGAACGCTCGCCAAGGTCTTCCACCCATGAACGCATCCGCGATCCAGGAACTCGTCCGCCCCGAAGTCCCGGGCTTGCCGCCCTACAACGCAGGCCTGTCATCGGAGGCCGTCCGCTCGCGCTATGGGGTCGAGCACATCGCGCGTCTCGCGAGCAACGAGAACCCCTTCGGCGCGAGTCCGGTGGTGGGCCGTGCCCTGGCCGATCTCGCGCTGCGCGTGGGCACGTACCCCGATGCGAATTGCACCGCGCTGCGCGCCGTGATCGCCGAACGCACCGGCGCCCGCGCGGACCAGATCGTAGTCGGCAACGGCTCCGAGTCGATCCTGCAGATGCTCTGCCAGGCCTTCCTGTCGCCCGGCGACCGCGTGCTCACGCAGCGTCCGGCCTTCGGCTTGCACGAGATCTATCCGCGCATGATGGGCGCGAAGGTCGAGCTGCTGGCGCTCACGCCGTCGCTCGAATTCGACATCGATGCGTGGTGCGAGGCGCTGGCGCGCGGGCCGAAGATGGCGATGATTGCCAATCCTTCGAACCCGGTGGGCTGCATGTTCGATGCCAAGGCGCTTGCGCGTTTGCTCGACGCCACACCGTCCGGCACGCTGCTGGTGGTCGACGAGGCCTACTACGAATACGCGCGTGTTGAGAGCGGATTCCCCGACGCGCTGGCGATGCTGCGCGCGCGGTCGCGTCCATGGATCGTGCTGCGCACCTTCTCGAAGGCCTGGGGACTTGCAGCGCTGCGCGTCGGCTACGGCATCGCGTCGGAGGCTTCGCTGATCCAGTGGCTCGACCGCGTGCGCACGCCCTTCAATGTGAACGAGGCCGCACAGGCTGCCGCGCTGGCCGCGTGGGGCGATACCGCGTTCATGGAAAGGGCGGTTGTCGAGACCGTCAGGCAGCGCGAGTCGATGGAGCAAGCGCTGCGAGCCCTGGCGGTGCCCGGCCTTCGCATCGCGCCATCGGCGGCCAACTTCCTCTTCATCGACCTGGCGCGACCGAACGGGCCGGTCAACGAGGCGCTGCTCGCGCGCGGCATCATCGTCAAGCCGTGGAAGGAGCCGGGATTCGAGAGCTTCATCCGCGTGTCGATCGGCTCTGCGGAGGACAACGCGCGCTTCATGGGCGCGCTGCGCGAGATCCTCGGCACGTAGCGACAAGACCCGCCGCCGCAGCGGGCGAAAGGGCGCTTTCTACAATCGCCCCCATGAAGCCCATCGCCTACACCCGTGCCCAGAAGCTGCCCGAGATCCTCGCGCGACGCATCGTCGTCCTCGATGGCGCGATGGGCACGATGATCCAGCGCTTCAAGCTCACCGAGGAGCAATACCGCGGCGAGCGCTTCAAGGACTTCCCGCGCGACGTGAAGGGCAACAACGAGTTGCTGTCGCTCACGCGGCCCGACGTGATCCGCGACATCCATGAGGGCTATCTGGCGGCCGGCGCCGATCTCATCGAGACCAACACCTTCGGCGCGACCCGCATCGCGCAGGAAGACTACAAGATGGCCGATCTCGCGCGCGAGATGAATTTCGAATCCGCGAAGCTCGCGCGCGCGGCCTGTGACAAGTTCAGCACGCCCGACAAGCCGCGCTTCGTCGTCGGCGCGCTCGGCCCGACGCCCAAGACCGCGAGCATCAGCCCGGACGTCAACGATCCGGGCGCGCGCAACGTGACCTTCGAGGAACTGCGCGCGTCCTACTACGAGCAGGTCGAGGCGCTCGTGCAGGGCGGCGCGGACGTGCTGCTGGTCGAAACCATCTTCGACACCCTCAACGCCAAGGCCGCGCTGTTCGCGATCGACGAGTATTTCGAAGCCAGCGGCGAGCGCCTGCCGATCATCATCAGCGGCACCGTGACCGATGCCTCCGGCCGCATCTTGAGCGGCCAGACCGTGACCGCCTTCTGGCACAGCGTGCGCCATGCGCAGCCGCTGGCGATCGGCCTGAACTGCGCGCTGGGCGCGGCGCTGATGCGGCCCTACATCCAGGAGCTGGCGCGCGTCGCGGACGACACCTTCATCAGCTGCTATCCCAACGCAGGCTTGCCCAACCCGATGAGCGAGACCGGCTTCGACGAGACGCCCGATGTCACCTCGCGCCTCTTGCACGAGTTCGCGGCCGAAGGGCTGGTCAACATCGTGGGCGGCTGCTGCGGAACCACGCCCGAGCACATCGCGGCCATCGGACAGGCGGTGTCGCCGGTGCCGGGGCGCAAGCTGAATCCCGCCGGCTTCTATCGCGAAGCGGCCTGAGGCGCAGGCTTTGACACTGGCAGTGCGGCCCTCCCAAGCCGCTTTCGCAAAGGATTCGCGTACATGCACAAACTGACTTGGCGGTGGATCGGCATCGGCGCCCTCGCACTCTCGCTTCCGATCGCCGCGGCGGCGCAACAGGCTTTCACGCGAGGCAGTGTCAACCTTCGGGCGGGCCCTTCGAGCGCCTATCCGCTCGTCGCGCTGCTGGCGCCCGGCCAGCCGCTGCAGGTGATGGGCTGCACCGCCGGCTTCGGATGGTGCGACGTGGTGTTGCCGGACGGTCTTCGCGGCTGGGCCTATGCGGGCAGCCTCGACTACGCGTACGAGGAACAGCGCGTGCCGCTGGCCGCCTACGGCGCGGTGATCGGCGTGCCGATCGTGACCTTCGTGATCGGCAGCTACTGGGGCGACTACTACCGCGATCGCCCCTGGTACGGCCAGCCCCGCTGGTGGGGCGGCAGGCCGCCACCGCCGCCGGTGGCCGGCTGGCGTCCGCTGCCGGCGCCCGCACCGGCGTGGCGGCCGAATCCCTGGCCGGGATATGGCCCGGGCTATCGCCCGCCCGCAGGCGTCAGGCCGCCGGCAGCGGCCTTCAGGCCCCCACCGCCGGCGGGTATCCGGCCGCCGCACGACCCCGGCTTCCGGCCTCCGGCGCCGCCGCCCGACCATGGCTTCCGTCCCGGTGCGCCGGGGCGCCCGGACTGGAATGCGGGACGTCCGCGCGGCGATCACAACGAAGGGCATGGACGTGGCGATGGCGGTGGTCGCGGGCATGACCAGGGCGGCGGCAACGAGCGCGGCCAGGGCCGCGGCCACGGCGATCGCTGAAGGCCGCTCCTCAGGTTTTCTTGCGCGCGATGAGTTCGACGAAGCGCTGGGCGCCCAGTCCCAGCGGACGTTCGCGGGACCACACCACATCGACCCACAGATCGAGTCCGTTCGAGAGGTTCTCGAACGGGATCTCGATCAGCGCACCCGCCGCGACGTGCGGACGCGCGAAGTTGCGCGGCAACCAGCCCCAGCCCAGCCCGGCGGTGATCAGGCTCAGCGCCGCGAGCGCGTTGTCGGTGCGCCAGACGTGCCGCGCGAAGACGAAGCGCGGATCACTGGTTGCCAGATCTCGCCCCGCGACCACGATCTGCCGCGTGGTCGTCAGATGCGCTTCGCGCAGCCGCCCGCCGGCCGCCGCGAGCACCGGGTGGTCGGGCGCCATCACCGCGACCATGGTGTCGTTGGCGACCTCCTGAAAGCCCTCGCGGCCGTCGAGGCTGGGCCGCTCGAAGACCAGCGCGAGCTGCGCGCGTCCGCTGTGCAGCAGCGCCAGCGCGTCGGCCTGCGGGGCGGCGAGCACTTCGACCTCCAGCAGCGGGTATTCCTGCGCGAGCGCGGCCAATGCGCCGCTCCAGGGCGCGGCGAGCAGTTCGGGGGCGATGGCGAGCGTCAGGCGGTTCTCGAGCCCTTGCGTCAGGGCCAGCGCCTGCACCTGCAGCTGCTTGAGCTGCGCGGCGAGCAGCCGCGCCTGCGGCTCCAGCGAGCGCGCCGCGGCGGTCGGCTGCGGCTCGCGGCCGCCGCGGTCGAAGAGGGGAGATCGAGCTCCGCCTCGAGGTTGGCGATGGCCATGCTGACCGCCGACGGCACGCGGCCCAGCGCCCGCGCAGCAGCCGAGAACGAACCGTGGTCGATGACGGCCAGGAAGACCTCCACGTTCTCGCTTGAAAAGCTCATGGCTTCAATCTTTCAATAAAACTGAAAGAAGATGACTTTATATGTCAGTCAATGAAACATAAAGTTCGTCCCGACAGTCACCAACACAGGATCGATTTCATGCAAGGGCTCAAGCGTCGCGTGGTCTACATCACCCTCTACGAAGGCATCGCCATCGTGGCGGCCAGTGCGGGCCTGTCGCTGATGTCGGGCCAGGGGATGGGCCACTCGGGCGTGGTGGCGGCGCTCGCGTCGGTCATTGCGGTGCTGTGGAACCTGACCTTCAACAGCCTGTTCGAGCGCTGGGAATCCCGCCAGGCGGTGCGCGGCCGCAGCGTCAGGCGCCGCATCGCGCACGCGATCGGCTTCGAAGGCGGCCTGGTCGCCTTCCTGGTGCCGGTGTTCGCGTGGTGGCTGAACGTGAGCCTGTGGGAAGCGCTGATGATGGACCTGGGCCTCGTCGTCTTCTTTCTGATATACACCTTCGTCTTCAACTGGGCGTTCGACATGGTGTTCGGCCTGCCCGCAGCGGCGGCCGGAGAAGCCCAGCCGGCGTAAAATCCGCGACTCCCCAAGGAGCGTTGCAGCGCCGTCGCCCTCGCATCACGCGAAGTGCGCCCGCGTCAGGCTTGGGTTCAACGACGCTCGCCTGATCCCGAACTCCCAGGTGAGCGCATGTCTTCCGAATCCTCTCCCATCCTCGTTCCCCCCATGAAGCTTTCCGGCCTGGAGCCGGTGCTGATCGGGGAGGGTGCGCTGTTCGTCAACATCGGCGAGCGCACCAACGTCACCGGTTCCAAGGCCTTCGCGCGGATGGTCCTCAACGGCCAGTTCGAGGATGCGCTGGCCGTCGCGCGCCAGCAGGTCGAGAACGGCGCGCAGGTGATCGACATCAACATGGACGAGGCCATGCTCGACAGCAAGGCCGCGATGGTCCGCTTCCTGAACCTGATCGCGAGCGAGCCCGACATCGCGCGGGTGCCGATCATGATCGACAGCTCCAAGTGGGAAGTGATCGAGGCCGGCCTGCGCTGCATCCAGGGCAAGGGCATCGTCAACTCGATCAGCATGAAGGAGGGCGTGGAGCAGTTCCGGCACCAGGCGCGGCTGCTGCGTCGCTACGGCGCGGCGGCGGTGGTGATGGCCTTCGACGAGAAGGGCCAGGCCGACACCTACGAGCGCAAGATCGAGATCTGCGAGCGCGCCTATCGCATCCTGGTCGATGAGGTCGGCTTCCCGCCCGAGGACATCATCTTCGACCCGAACATCTTCGCGATCGCCACCGGGATCGAGGAGCACAACAACTACGCGGTCGACTTCATCGAGGCCACGCGCTGGATCAAGCGGAACCTGCCGGGCGCCAAGGTCTCGGGCGGCGTGTCGAACGTGAGCTTCAGCTTCCGCGGCAACGACCCGGTGCGCGAGGCGATCCACACCGTGTTCCTGTACCACGCGATCAAGGCGGGCATGGACATGGGCATCGTCAACGCCGGGATGGTCGGCGTCTATGACGACCTCGAGCCCGAGCTGCGCGAGCGCGTGGAGGACGTGGTGCTCAACCGCCGCCCCGATGCCGGCGAGCGCCTCGTCGAAGTGGCGGAAAGCGCCAAGAGCGGTGCCAAGGACGAAGGCAGGAAGCTCGAATGGCGCGGCACACCCGAGCACCCGGTGTCGGTCGAGCAGCGCCTGTCGCACGCGATGGTGCACGGCATCACCGACTTCATCGTGGCGGACACCGAGGAGGCCTACCAGGCGACGATCGCCAAGGGCGGCCGCCCGCTGCACGTCATCGAAGGCCCGCTGATGGACGGCATGAACATCGTGGGCGACCTGTTCGGCCAGGGCAAGATGTTCCTGCCGCAGGTGGTGAAGTCGGCGCGCGTGATGAAACAGGCGGTGGCGCACCTCATTCCCTACATCGAGGAGGAGAAGCGCCAGGACGAGGCCGCCGGCCGCGACGTGCGTACCAAGGGCAAGATCATCATCGCCACGGTAAAGGGCGACGTGCACGACATCGGCAAGAACATCGTGACCGTCGTGCTCCAGTGCAACAACTTCGAGGTGGTGAACATGGGCGTGATGGTCCCGTGCCACGAGATCCTCGCGCGCGCCAAGGTCGAGGGCGCGGACATCGTGGGCCTGTCGGGCCTGATCACGCCGAGTCTCGAAGAGATGCAGTACGTGGCGGGCGAGATGCAGAAGGACGACCACTTCCGCATGCGCAAGATTCCGCTCCTGATCGGCGGCGCGACCACGAGCCGCGTGCACACCGCGGTCAAGATCGCGCCCAACTACGAAGGCCCGGTGGTCTACGTGCCCGATGCCTCGCGCAGCGTGAGCGTGGCGCAGTCGCTGCTCTCGGAGCAGGCGGCGAACTACATCGCCGAGATCAATGCCGACTACGAGAAGGTGCGCCAGCTGCACGCCAACAAGAAGCAGACGCCGCTGTGGCCGCTCGCGAAGGCGCGCGCCAACAAGACGCCGATCGACTGGTCGGGCTACGTGCCGCCGGTGCCGAAGTTCACCGGGCGGCGCGTGTTCCGCAACTTCGACCTGACCGAGCTCGCCAAGTACATCGACTGGGGGCCGTTCTTCCAGACCTGGGACCTGGCCGGGCCTTTCCCCGCGATCCTCAAGGACGAGATCGTCGGCACCGAGGCGGTGCGCGTGTACGGCGACGGCCAGCGCATGCTCAAGCGGCTGATCGAAGGCCGCTGGCTCACCGCGAGCGGCGTGGTCGGCTTCTGGCCGGCGAACACCGTGAACGATGACGACATCGTGCTCTACACCGACGAGTCGCGCACCGAGGCCGCGCTCACCTGGTGGGGCCTGCGCCAGCAGACCGAGAAGCAGATGATCGACGGCGTGATGCGCCCGAGCCGCTGCCTCGCCGATTTCGTCGCGCCGCGCGAGACCGGGCTGAAGGACTACGTGGGCATGTTCGCGGTGACCGCCGGCATCGGCGTCGACAAGAAGGAGAAGTACTTCATCGACGACCTCGACGACTACTCGGCCATCATGCTCAAGGCGCTCGCCGACCGGTTGGCCGAGGCCTTCGCCGAGGCGATGCACCATCGCGTGCGGACCGACCTGTGGGGCTACGCGCCCGACGAGGCGCTGGGCAACGACGAGATGATTGCCGAGAAGTACCGCGGGATCCGCCCGGCGCCGGGCTACCCGGCCTGCCCCGACCACAGCGTGAAGCGGCCGATGTTCGAGCTTTTGAACTGCGCCGAGATCGGCATGACGCTGACCGAAAGCCTGGCGATGCTGCCGGCCGCGAGCGTGAGCGGCTTCTACCTGAGCCATCCCGACGCGACCTATTTCAACGTCGGAAAAATCGGGCATGACCAGTTGCAGGATCAGGCCGCGCGCCGCCAACAGAGCGAGGCGGACCTGGAGCGCCTGCTGGCTCCGAATCTAGGATGACCCCCAGCCTCGCCCACTTCGTGTGGCTCGGACACCCCCTTCCAGGGGCAATACCAGCGGCCCGGCGAAGCCGGTTCCGCGGTATTTCACGAACGGGCCCGGCTGCGCCGGCCGGGGAGCGGGTTCGGGGCTTTCGGCGGCTGCGCGCAGCGCCCCGGCAGGGGGTGGCGAAGCGACACGCAGTGCGCGCAGCCTGGGGGGAGCCCATTGCTGACCTTGCTGTTTGCAGCCGCGCACTACGCGGCGCTGGCCGTTTTCGTCGCCAGTTGCTGGGGCTTGGGGCGGGCGGTGCTCGCGCGCTTCGGCACGCCGGTGCGCAGCGACGTGTGGCTCGAGGCGGCGATGGCCGTCACGACCGGCATCGGGATCTTCATCTGCGTCTTCCAGGCCTTTGGCATCGTGGGCCGGTTCACGCCCACGGTCGTCTGGGGGATGGTCGCGCTCGGCATCGCCCTGGCGATCCCGCAGCTTCCCGCATGGCTGCGGCAGGTGCGCATGCGCGAGGTGCCGCCCACCCTGTCGTGGCTCGAGAAGATGGGGATGATCGCGCTCGCGCTGGTGGCGGTCGTCACGCTCGCCGCGCCGCTCGCGCCGCCGGCGGTGTTCGACGAACTGATGTACCACCTGCCGTATGCCCGCGAAGTCGCCCAGAGCGGCAAGCTCGGCATCTACGAGTGGCTGCGCTATCCCTGGTTCCCGTACAACTTCAACCTGCTTTACGCCGCCGCGCTGATGGTCGGCGGCGACGTGTTCCCGCACTTTCTCAACGCGCTCGCCGGCTGGACCTCGGTGCTGATCGTCTACCGCCTCGGTGTGTTGCACGTCAACCGCGTGGTGGCCTGCGTGGGCGCGACGATCTGGCTCAGCATGGGCGACTACACGGGCGCGCTCATCGATACCAGCGTGGCGCTCTTCGTGCTCGCGGCCTGCGCGGCGCTGTGGTGGTGGCGCGAATCGCCGGCGCCCCAGGGCGCGCGCTGGCTCGGGCTCGCGGCGTTCTTCCTCGGCATCGCGGCCGGCTCGAAATACCAGGCGCTCACGGTGCTGCCGTTGCTCGGTGTGTTCGTGCTCTGGCACGAGCGCCGTCCGCGCGTGCTCGCGGTGGCGCTGCTGTGCTTCCTGGTCCCGTGCATCTACTGGTATGCGCGCAACGCGATCATGACCGGCGATCCCTTCAACCCGATCGGCGCGCGCGTCTTCGGCTTCACCAACTGGAATGCCGAGGACTACCGCCTGCAACTGCAGGACGTGCGCGACCACGCCTCGCTGCCGAGCCCGCTCATCTGGGCGCTGCTGGCCGTGCCTTTCAGCGCGCACTGGAAGCGCTCCGCCGCCTTGCGGGCCGCGATGGTGTTCTGCATCTATTCGCTCTTCGTCTGGAGCCTCACCTCGCGCTATCCGCGCTACCTGACCTCGGCATTTCCGCTGCTCGCGCTGACGGCTGCGGTGGGCTGGGAGACGGTGTTCGGCGGCATCGCCGGCAAGCTGCGCCGGGCGATGCCGGAGCGCGACCGCAGCGGCGGACTCGACCGCGCGGGCCGGTGGGTCGCGATCCTGTTGCTGGCAGCCGGCGTCGGCTTGGTCTTTCACAAGACGCGCGAGAAAGTGTCGATGATCGCGACCACGCCCGAGCAGCGCGAAGCCTTCCTGCGCAAGAACGTGCCGGGCTATGCGGTGATGAACTACCTGCGCGAACATGCGACGGGCAAGGTCTATCAGGTCGCGCTGAGCGAGGCGACCTACTACGGGCCAAGCCCGGTCTGGGGCGATGCGATCGGGCCGTGGCGCTACTCGGACTTCATCCTCTTTACCCCCGCGGACTATGCGCGCAAGCTTGCCGAGAAGGGCTTCGAGGCCATCGCCGTGTCGCTGCCGACGGCGACCTACCTGGAGGCCCAGCCCGGCTTTCGCGACGAGTTCGCGCTCATGTACGAAAAAGACAATGCAAAGGCCTACCGCATTCGCCGATACCGAAATGACCACGCTCCCTGATCTGCGTCCGCTGAGCATTGCCGCCGTGATCCCGTGCTTCAACGAAGCGCTGGCGATCGGGCGGGTGATCGACGAGTTCCGTGCGGCGCTGCCCGCAGCGGAGATCCATGTGTTCGACAACAACTCGACCGACGACACGGCGGCCGTGGCGCGGGCGCATGGCGCCCTCGTCACCCATGTGCCGTTGCGCGGCAAGGGCAACGTCGCGCGCCGCATGTTCGCGGACGTCGAGGCCGACATCTACGTCATGGTCGACGGCGATGCGACCTACGACCTGAGCGGTGTGCGAGGCCTCATCGACCGGATGATCGAGGGCAATCTGGACATGGTGGTCGGCTCGCGCGTCGACGCGGGCGACGACGTGCAAACCTACCGCCCGGGCCACCGCTTCGGCAATCGCCTTTTGACCGGTGCGGTCGCGAGCCTCTTTGGCGGGCACCTGAAGGACATGCTCTCGGGCTATCGGGTGTTCTCGCGGCGCTACGCCAAGTCGTTCCCCGCGGTGTCGAAGGGCTTCGAGATCGAGACCGAACTCACGGTGCACGCGCTCGAGCTGCGCATGCCCTTCGCGGAAGTGCCCGGGCTCTACCGTTCGCGGCCCGAGGGCTCCGAGAGCAAGCTGTCGACCTACCGCGACGGCTGGCGCATCCTGCGCACGATCTTCAAGCTCTTCGTGAGCGAACGGCCGCTGCTGTTCTTCAGCAGCGCGGCGGCCGTGCTGGTGCTGATCTCGTTCGTACTGGCCGAGCCGCTGGTCGTCACCTACCTCGAGACCGGCCTCGTCCCGCGCCTGCCGACCGCGGTGCTCGCCACCGGCACCATGCTGATGGCGATGCTGTCCTTCGTCTGCGGCATCGTGCTGCACACCGTGACCATCGGCCGGCAGGAGGCCAAGCGGCTGCGCTATCTCGCGATCCCGGGCGTGCGGCACCGGGGCCTGCCATGAAGATCGGCAAGGAGTTCCTGTCGTTCGCGGTCGTCGGCGCGATCGGCTTCGTCGTCGACGTGGGCGTGCTCTACCTCGCGTCGCCGCATCTGGGCTGGTACGGCGGGAGGGTGCTGTCCTGGACCGCGGCCGCCACCGCCACCTGGCTGCTCAACCGGCGCTTCACCTTCCGCGCGCGACGGTCAGGTGCCTCGATCGTTCGCGAATACGCGCACTACATGCTGACGATGCTCGGGGGCGCGCTGGTCAACTACGCGGCCTACGTGCTCACGCTGCGCTGGGCCGGCGGTTCGTGGGGGCCGGCGCTGGGCGTTGCCGTCGGAAGCTGCGCCGGGCTGGTGGTGAACTTCCTGTCGGCCCGGTACCTGGTGTTCCGGGCCGAGCGCGAGCACTGAGCGCGGCGCCTCAGTGCGCGCCTGACACCACCACTGGCACCTCGGTCGCCGGCGGCGTGTTGCGGCTGCGGCCGCAGCGCACGATGCCGTCGATCATCACCATCCCCACCCCGGGGATGTCGCCGAGCTGCACGCTCTCCAGCAGCGTCTTGCCGGATGTGTGCTGCGCGCGGTCCATGAACACGAAGTCCGCATCGCGGCCGGGTTCGATCAAGCCGCAGTTGAGGTTGCGCATGCGCGCCGTGTTGCCGGTCGCGAAGCAGAACACCAGCTCGGCCGGGATGTTCGCGAACGACGAGATCAGCGACACCATCCGCAGGATGCCCAGCGGCTGCACGCCCGAGCCCGCGGGGCCATCGGTGCCGAGGATCACGCGGTGCGGGCACTTCAACTCGATCGCCGCCCTGGCCGCCGCCACAGCGGTGCGCTCGTTGCCGTTGTGCACGATCTCGATGCCGCGCGTGCTCTTCTCGCACAGCTCGCACACATGCGCCTCCGGCAGCGAGGTGTGGCCGCCGTTGATGTGGCCAATGATGTCGGCGTCGGCCTCCAGCACCGTGTCCTTGTCGATGTAGCCCGAGCCCGGTACCGAGGGGCCGCCGGTGTGGATGGTGCTCTGGATGCCGTACTTGCGCGCCCAGGCGACCATCTCCTTGGCTTCGTAGCCGGCCTTTACTGTGCCCAGGCCCACTTCGCCGAGCAGGCCGACACCGGCTTCGGCGAGCTCCCTGAAGTCGCTCTCGACCATGCCCTTCTCGATGACCGGCGCACCGGCCAGCACCTTCACGCCGGCGGGGCGGAAGGCGTCGAAGGCGCGCTGCGCGGTGATGGCCAGCGCCTTCAGGCCCACGATGTCCTTGGGCCGGCCGGGGTAGTGCACCTCGCCGGCGGAGATCATGGTGGTCACGCCGCCATTCATGCTCGACTCGATCCAGTTGAGCTGGCTCTGGCGCGGCGTCCAGTCGCCCGCGACCGGATGGACGTGGCTGTCGATCAGGCCCGGGGCGACGCAGGTCTTCTTCGCGTCGATGACGGTTTTCGCGCCTTCGGTGTCGCAGTCCTTCTCCTTGCCGACCGCGACGATCAGCCCGTCGCTCACGACGATGGTGTTGGCATCGAGGATGGGCTTGTCGATGTCGCCCGAGAGCAGCAGCCCTATGTTCCGGATGACGACCTTGCCTGACTTTGCGTTGGTTGCGACTTCTGCCATTTCGTGGCCCCTTCGTGGGGTGGAGCTGTGGAGGATTCTTCGGAAGCCCCGGCATCGACCGTGCGCAGCACCGCCTCGATCACGAAGTCTTCCCAATGCGCGACGGCTTCGGGTGTTTCGAGCGGCTCGGCCAGGAAGGCGGTCAGCGTGTGCCGGTTCGACATGTAGAAATAACCCGTCGACGCGATGAGCAGGTAGAGATCGCGCGGCGCCACATCGGCGCGGAACAAGCCCTGCGCGACGCCGCTGGCCATGATCTCGCGAATGATCGCGATCGCGCGCGAGGAGTATTCGCGCGCGCGCAGCGACTTGGCGATGTGCCGTCCCTTGTGCAGGTTCTCGGTGTTGAGCAGCGTGACGAAGTCGGGGTTCCTGCGGTAGTAGCCGAGCACGAACCGGATCACCGCGGTGAGCGCCTCCACCGGCCGAGAGGCGTCGAGGTCCAGCGCCGCTTCGGCGTCGTCCATGCGTCGGTAGATGCCTTCGAGCACCGCGATGAAGAGACCTTCCTTGCTGCCGAAGTAGTAGTAGATCATCCGGTCGTACGACTTCGCGGCCTTCGAGATCTTCTCGACGCTGCCGCCGTCGTAGCCGTACTTGGCGAACACCTTCGTCGCCGCGCGCAGGATGCTCTCGCGCGTGGCCTGCGCCGCGGCTTCGCGCACGCCGGTGCGGCGCTGGGGGCGGGCGGTCGGGGCCTTTCGCTCGGACATCTGAATCAGGGAGTGCGGCCGCCGCCGGGCCGCCCCAAGGCGAGCCGCGCCCCCCTCGGGGGTGGAGTTACACGCGCACAGCGCGTGAAAAGCCGGGGGGCCATCATTTCTCGGCGAAAGCCCGTTCCACCACGTAGTCGCCCGGCGTGGAGGTGTTGCCTTCCTTGAAGCCGCGTTCTTCGAGGATGCGCTTCAAATCCACCAGGAGCCCGGGGCTGCCGCAGAGCATCACGCGGTCTTCGGCGGGGTTGAGCGGCGGCAGGCCGAGATCGTCGGTCAGCTTGTTGCTCTCGATCAGGTCGGTGATGCGGCCCATGTTGCGGAACTCCTCGCGCGTCACCGTCGGGTAGTAGAGCAACTGCTTGGAGACCATCTCGCCGAGGAACTCATGTTTTGGGAGGTGGTCGGTCACGAGGTCGTGATAGGCCAGCTCGTCCACCTGGCGCACGCCATGCACCAGGATGACCTTTTCGTACTTCTCGTACGTTTCCGGGTCACGGATGATGCTCATGAAGGGGGCCAGCCCCGTGCCGGTGCCGAAGAGATACAGGCGCTTGCCGGGCAGCGTGTAGTCGATGAGCAGCGTGCCCGTGGGCTTGCGGCCCACGATGATGGTGTCGCCCACCTGGATGTGCTGCAGCCGCGAGGTCAGAGGCCCTTCTTCCACCTTGATGCTCAGGAACTCGAGGTGCTCCTCGTAGTTCGGGCTCACGATGCTGTAGGCGCGCAGCAGCGGCTTGTTGTTGACCCTCAGCCCGATCATGGTGAAGTGGCCGTTGGAGAAGCGCAGCGCCGGGTCGCGCGTGGTTGTGAAGGTGAACAGCCGGTCGGTCCAGTGGTGGACGCTCAACACTCGTTCTTCGCTGAATGCACTCATAAGGGTCGGAAATGGTGAAGGACTGAAAAGAAGCGAACCCTCTATTGTCGGCGACGCCTGTTGGCTCGCGGGGAACACTCACGAAAACACCATTGCAAGCATTGGGCCCGTTTGCTACATTGACCTTCAATGTAGTGTTCACCACATGAAAGTTTAGGGAATGCTACACAAACGTCACCTTCGGCACAAGCGGGTATCGGGCACGGTTGTTGCACTCCCGCCGGCCTGATTTTCAAGAGAAGCCCGCGATGACCGAACACACGAAAACAGACGGACTGCCCGGCATGGACATGCCCCTGCTGCCCGAGGCCACCGGCCGCGCGCCGCTGCGCAACGAGAAGATGAGCGCGAGCAAGGTCGAGTGCAATGCCTGTCCCGTGCTGTGCCAGATCTCGGAAGGGCGCACCGGTGCGTGCGACCGCTACGCGAACCGCGAGGGCGTGCTGGTGCGGGTCGATCCGGTCGTGCTGCTGCGCCGCGAACTGTCCGGCGAAACGCCGGTACTGGTGCCCTTCGCACAGGCCGGCGCCGAACCTGCCGGCGATGCGGGCGCAAAGGAAAAGGCGCCGGACTGGAACGGCGATCTCCTCCACGGTGACGAAGTCTTCGTGACCGGCGTGGGCTCCTCCACCACCTACCCCGACTACAAGCCCGCGCCCTTCATCGTCGCCTCCAAGGCCAACGGCGTGGACATGGTCACGGTGGTCACCGAAGGCATCTTCAGCTACTGCAGCTTCAAGGTGAAGATCGACACCGACCGCTTCCTCGGCCCCGAGCAGGCCAACGTCCGCTACAAGGGCGAAGTGGTCGGTCATGTGACAACGGCCGAATACGGCTCGCAGATGCTCTCGCTGGGCGGGGTGCACCACCTCACCGGCGGCAGCAAGAAGGAAGGCCGCATGACCGCCGAGCTGATGCAGCTGCTCGGCAACAAGAAGGCGGTCGAATGCGTGATCGACGGCGGCGCCAGCATGGTGATCCAGGCCGGCCGCGCACCGATCGTCAACGGTGTGGAAGAGCAGCGCATGCGCGTGGGCTGCGGCTCCGCGGCGATCGGCATCTTCGCGCGCCAGCTCTTCGGGCATGCGGACGAGGTCGTGGTGGTCGATGACCACATCACCGGCGTGCTCACCGAGCACCAGGCTGGGCGCTGCCTCGACATGCCGGCCTCGGGCATCCAGATGCGCGGACGCAAATCGACGCCGGGGCGCTATTTCCAGGTCGCGAATCCGGGCACCGGCTGGGGCGGCACCGACATCAGCGATCCGCTGTCGATCATCGAAGGCTGGGAAGAGGGCGTTGCCCGGCCCGGCCTCAAGCTCCTGATGACCTCGACCACCGGCGAGCATGCGCAGTGGTACGTGCTCGACGAGCAACTGCACCCCGTCGAGCAGGAGATGCCCGAGGAAGTGCGCCGCATCGTCGAGCGCATCGGCGAGAACTGCGAGCCGTCGCTGTGCACCGTGCTGTTCCTTGGCGGCGCGGGCGGCAGTTTGCGTGCCGGCGTGACCGAGAACCCGGTGCTGCTCACGCGCGCCATCAAGCAGGCGCTGGTCAACGTGACCTGCGGAGGAGCGCCGGCCTACGTGTGGCCCGGCGGCGGCATCACGGTGATGGTCGATGTGATGCGCATGCCCGACAACAGCTTCGGCACCGTGCCCACGCCCGCGATCGTCGCGCCGATCGAATTCAGCATGCGGCTCGGGGACTACGAAGCGCTCGGTGGCCACATGGAGCATGTCTTCTCGATCGAGCAGGCCTTGGCGCGAGGCGCCCGGCACAACGATGGCGCACCGCTCGCGCGCCAGTGGCAGCGCATGGATGCGGCCAATCCCTGGCCGCTCGGCCAGCCCCCGATGCTGGGATGACCATGGGAGCCGAACGCACCGCCCTCGACGGTGGCCGCTGGCATCTGAATCACGGCCCCATCGACATCGTGGCCGAAGCGCACGGCGATGCGGTGGAAGTGGCCGTGGCGCACGAGCACGCATGGCGGCGCTTCGGCACCGTCCTCGATGAGCTCGTCGGCGAACTCGCCTTGCTGCGCCAGCCGGTCGGTGCGGAATGCGCGCTTCGCGGTCCCATCGCGCAACGCATGTGGCTGGCCTGCGCGCCGTTCAGCGCGGGCTTCATCACGCCGATGGCTGCGGTGGCGGGCGCGGTCGCGCAGGAACTCATCGGCTGCTTCGATCGGCCCGGCATCGAGCGCGCATGGATCAACAACGGCGGCGACATTGCGCTGCATCTCGCACCGGGGCATTCGGTGCGCGTCGGCCTCTTTGCCGATCTCGCGCGCTTCGATCTGCGCGACAGCGGTCCACTCACGACCGACGGCCGCTTCGAAATCTCGGCGGACATGCCGGTGCGCGGCGTCGCGACCAGCGGCTGGCGCGGGCGCAGCTTCTCGCTCGGCATCGCGGACAGCGTGACCGTGCTCGCCGCAACGGCGGCCGAAGCCGATGCCGCCGCGACCGTGATCGCGAACGCGGTGAACGTCGAGGACCGCGGCATCCATCGTCTTCCGGCCAACGAATGCAAGGACGACAGCGACCTCGGCGATCTGCTCGTCACGCGCGACGTCGAACCCCTTGCGCCCCACCAGGTGCACCGCGCACTGGATGCGGGCGTTGCTCGTGCCGAGGCGCTGCAACGCATGGGTCTGGTGGGGTCGGCGATGCTGGTTTGCCAGGGGCAATGGCGCATGGTGCAGCCCTTAAGCTCGCGGGTGACGGCCCTGCTGCCGCAGAGGGCGGCCACTGGCGCCGGCGATGCAGTTGGTTCAGTATTTGCTTAACGAAAAGCAGGACTTGTTTTCATGATCGATATACGCCGTGTCTTCACCCAGGTCGAGACCATCTACCACGAGTTCGGCCCCCGAGCCGCAACGCCGCTGGTGCGTGGTGCGATCGCCGCGGTGCTGACCAATCCGTTCGCGGGCCGCTACGAGCCCGACATCCTTCCGATGATGAAGCTGCTCGATCCGGTGGGCCTGGAGATGGCGCACCGCCTGCGCGCTGCGATGGACGTGCCGGTCGAGCGCATCGCGACCTACGGCAAGGGCGCGATCGTGGGCGCCGCCGGCGAACTCGAGCACGGCGCGCTGTGGCACGTGCCCGGCGGCTATGCGATGCGCGAGCTGCTCGGCTGGAAGGGCGACCGCGATGCGTACCGGCAGGGCAAGGCCGAGGAGAAGACGGGCCAGCCCGGCAACGCACTGGCGATCGTGCCGTCGACCAAGAAGGTCGGCGCGCCCGGCACCACGCTCGACGTGCCGCTCACCAACATCAACGCCAGCTACGTGCGCGGCCAGTTCGACGCCTTCGAAGTGCGCGTGCCCGGTGCTCCCGCTGCGGACGAGATCGTGTTCATCCTTGCGATGAGCACCGGCTACCGCGTGCACGCACGTGTGGGCGGCCTGCTCGCAGAAGACATTACCAAGTGGGATGGACTCCGATGAATACCAGCATGCAATCAATCCGTAGTGGATCCGTTTCAGGAACACCGTGGAACCGGCTTTGCCGGGCCAGTGGTGTTGCCCCCGGCGAGGGGTGGAGAGCGACACGAAGTGCGCGAGCCTGGGGGAGCACGTATGAGTGCCAACATCCGCAAGCTCGTCGTGCAGGTCGATGAGACCCGCAAGGAAATGGGCAAGACCATCGAGCCGCCCACGCGCCGCGCCGTCGCGATCGCCGTGATCGAGAACCCGTACGCGGGCCGCTACAGCGAATCGCTCGACGAACTGATCGACATCGGCGAAGAGCTCGGTGCACTGCTGGGCCAGAAGGCGGTCGCCGCGCTCGGCATCGAGCCCGGCCGGGCGCAGAGCTACGGCAAGGCCGCGATCGTCGGCGAGGCCGGCGAGCTCGAGCACGCCGCGGCGATCCTGCATCCCAAGCTCGGCGCACCGCTGCGCGCGGCGGTGGAGAAGGGCGCCGCGCTCGTGCCCTCCGCCAAGAAGCGCGGCACGCTGGGCACCGCGATCGATGTGCCGCTGGGCCACAAGGATGCGGCCTTCGTGCGCAGCCACTTCGATGCGGTTGAAGCGCGGGTGTCGGATGCGCCGCGCGCCAACGAGATCGTCGTCGCGGTCGCGGTGACCGACAGCGGCCGTCCGCTGCCGCGCATCGGCGGTCTGCAAGTGTCTGAGATCAAAGGCGTCGACGGATTGAGATGACTCTCCCCAGGCTCGCGCACTTCGTGTCGCTCTCCACCCCTCACCGGGGGCGATACCGGTGGCCCGGCAAAGCCGGTTCCACGGTATCCCTGGCAATGAACCCGTATCCTTTTTATGTCCCAAGGAGTTTCCCGATGACCCCATTGCGTTTCGCCTTCACCGCGGCCGCCGTCGCCACGCTTGTCACCGCACTCGTTCCTGCGCACGCGCAGGGCGTGATCAAGATCGGTGAAATCAACAGCTACAAGGCGCAGCCCGCCTTCCTCGAGCCCTACAAGAAAGGCATGGAACTCGCGATTGACGAGATCAATGCGGCGGGCGGCGTCAACGGCAAGAAGATCGAGCTGATCAGCCGCGACGACAACGCCAACCCCGGCGATGCCGTTCGCGTGGCCGAAGAACTGGTGTCGCGCGAGAAGGTCGACATCCTCGCGGGCACCTTCCTGTCGAATACCGGCCTGGCCGTCGCCGACTTCGCCAAGCAGAAGAAGTTCTTCTTTGTGGCCGGCGAGCCGCTCACCGACAAGCTCACCTGGCAGGGCGGCAACGCCTACACCGTGCGCCTGCGCCCGGGCACCTACATGCAGGCCGCGATGCTCGTGCCCGAAGCCGCCAAGCTCAAGAAGAAGCGCTGGGCGGTGGTCTACCCCAACTACGAATACGGCCAGTCGGCGGTCGCGGCATTCAAGACGCTGCTCAAGGCCGCGCAGCCCGACGTCGAATTCGTCGCCGAGCAGGCCACGCCGCTCGGCAAGGTCGACGCCGGTAGCGTGGTGCAGGCACTCGCCGATGCGAAACCCGATGCGATCTTCAACGTGCTGTTCGGCGCCGACCTCTCGAAGTTCGTGCGCGAAGGCAACACGCGCGGCCTGTTCAAGGACCGCGAGGTGGTGAGCGTGCTGACCGGCGAGCCCGAGTACATGGATCCGCTGAAGGACGAAGCGCCCACGGGCTGGATCGTGACCGGCTATCCGTGGTACGGCATCACCACGGCCGAGCACAAGAAGTTCGAACAGGCCTATCAGGCCAAGTTCAAGGACTATCCGCGCCTGGGCTCGGTGGTGGGCTACAGCATGATCAAGTCGGCCGCTGCCGGCATCGCGAAGGCCAAGAGCACCGAGCCCGAGAAGCTGGTCGCGGCCTTCAAGGGTCTGCAGGTGGACACGCCCTTCGGCAAGATCACCTACCGCCCCGAAGACAACCAGTCCACGATGGGCGCGTTCGTCGGCCGCACCAAGAACGAGGGCGGCAAGGGCGTGATGGTCGATTACGTGTACCTCGACGGCGGCGACGCCAAGTACCAGCCGTCCGCTGCAGAGGTCAAGAAGTCCCGTTCGGTGGACTGACTGAGCAAGTGAGGCGAACGGGTCATGAGCTTTTCCGGTTTCATCGTCCAGCTGCTCAACGGGCTGGCGAGCGCGTCGTCGCTGTTTCTCGTCGCGGCGGGTCTGTCGCTGATCTTCGGCGTCACGCGCATCGTGAACTTCGCGCATGGCTCGTTCTTCATGGTCGGCATCTATGTCGCGTACACGCTGGTCGACCGGCTGGGTGGTGGCATGGGGTTCTGGCCCGCACTGGTGCTTGCGGCCCTGGCGGTCGGCGTGCTCGGCGGCCTGATCGAAGTGGTGCTGCTGCGGCGCATCTACAAGGCGCCGGAACTCTTCCAGCTGCTCGCGACCTTCGCGCTCGTCCTCGTCATCAAGGACGCGGTGCTGTGGTTCTGGGGGCCCGACGAACTGCTCGGGCCGCGCGCGCCGGGGCTCGCTGGATCGGTGTCGATCCTCGGGCGGCAGTTTCCTTCGTATGACCTGTTCCTGATCGTCGTCGGGCCGGTGGTGCTCGGACTCGTGTGGATGCTGCTCACGCGCACGCGCTTCGGCACACTGGTGCGCGCCGCGACGCAGGACCGCGAGATGGTCAGCGCGCTCGGCGTGAACCAGGCGTGGCTCTTCACGGCGGTTTTCGCGCTCGGCGCATTGCTGGCGGGGCTCGGCGGTGCGCTGCAGCTGCCGCGCGAACCGGCGACGCTGGAGATGGACCTCAACACCATCGGCGCGGCCTTCGTGGTCGTGGTGGTCGGCGGCATGGGATCGATTCCCGGTGCCTACGTTGCCGCACTGCTCATCGCTGAAATCAAGGCGATCTGCATCTGGCTCGGCGTGGTCGATGTGTTCGGGCTCAGCGTGTCGTTCTCCAAGCTCACGCTGGTGGTCGACTTCCTGGTGATGGCGGTGGTGCTCGTGTGGCGCCCGTGGGGGCTGTTCGGCCGGCCGCAGGCGCCGAGCCGCTACGTCGGCATGCAGGAAGAGCCGCTGCGCCGTCCGGGCAAGACCTACCTGATCGCCGCCAGCGTGTTCGGCCTCGTGCTGGCCGCCGTACCGCTGATCACCGCCGACTCGCCCTATACGACGGTGCTGATGATCGACCTGATGATCGCCGCGCTGTTCGCGACCAGCCTGCACTTCATCATGGGTCCGGCGGGCATGCATTCCTTCGGCCACGCGGCGTACTTCGGCCTGGGCGCGTATGGCGCCGCGCTGCTGGTGCGCGCGAGCGGCATGCCGATGGAGTTGGCGCTCATCGTCGCGCCGCTGGTCGCTGCGATCGGCGCCTTCGTTTTCGGATGGTTCGCGGTGCGGCTCTCGGGCGTGTACCTCGCGATGCTCACGCTGGCCTTCTCGCAGATCACTTGGGCCATCACCTACCAGTGGGACAGCTTCACCGGCGGCAGCAACGGGCTGACCGGCGTGTGGCCTTCGGCGTGGCTCTCTGACAAGCGGGCCTACTACTGGCTGACGCTGCTGCTCGTCGGCGCGGGTGTGCTGTGGTTGCGGCGCGTGCTGTTCTCGCCCTTCGGCTACACGCTGCGCGCGGGCCGAGATTCGGCGCTGCGCGCGGACGCGATCGGCATCGACGTGAAGCGCATGCAGTGGGCGGCCTTTGTCATCGCCGGCGCGGCGGCGGGGCTGGCTGGCGCGCTCTATGCGTTTTCCAAAGGCAGCATCTCGCCGGAATCGCTCAGTGTGGGCAAGTCGGTCGACGGCCTCGTGATGGTGCTGCTCGGCGGCATCCAGACGCTGGCCGGCCCGGTGGTCGGCGCGGTGACCTTCACCTGGCTGCACGACACCGTCGCGCGCAACACCGACTACTGGCGCGCGATGCTGGGCGGGATCATCCTGCTGCTGGTGCTGCTGTTCCCGCAGGGCATCGCGGGCTTCGCCAAGCAGCTGTTCGACCGCAAGCGGCACGTCACGGAAGCCGCCGAACTCAAGGAAGCGAAGGCATGAGCCTGCTCAAGGTCACAGAACTCGGCAAGTCCTTCGGCGGCGTCAAGGCCGTCGACGGCATCAGCTTCGATCTCGCGCCCGGCGAGCTGCTGGCGCTCATCGGGCCGAACGGCGCGGGCAAGTCCACCACCTTCAACATGGTCAACGGGCAGCTCAAGGCCGATCGCGGCTCGATCCTGCTCGATGGCGAGGAGCTCGTCGGCAAGAAGCCGCGCGAGATCTGGCGCCTGGGCGTGGGCCGCACCTTCCAGATCGCCGAGACCTTCGCTTCGCTCACCGTGGTCGAGAACGTGCAGATGGCGCTCTTGTCGCACGACCACAAGCTGTTCTCCACCTGGCGCCGCGCCGCCGATCACCGGCGCGACGACGCGCTCGCGCTGCTCGACCAGGTCGGCATGAAGTCGCAGGCCGACCGCCCGTGCAGCGTGCTCGCCTACGGCGACGTGAAGCGCGTGGAGCTCGCGATCGCGATGGCCAACAGCCCCAAGCTGCTGCTGATGGACGAGCCCACCGCCGGCATGGCGCCCAAGGAGCGCAACGCTCTCATGGCCCTGACCAAGCAGCTCGTCATCGATCGCGGCATGGCGGTCCTCTTCACCGAGCACAGCATGGACGTGGTGTTCGCGTATGCCGATCGCATGATCGTGCTGGCGCGCGGACGCTTGATTGCACAGGGCAAGCCGCTCGAGATCCGCGACCATCCGAAGGTGCAGGAGGTCTATTTCGGCAGCGGCAAGACTTTCGAGAAGATCGCCGAGAAGGCGGCCGCGGTGAACGTGGCAGTGGGAGAAGCGGCATGAGTTCTCATGAAGTGTTGCTCGAAGCCAAGGCACTTTGCGCGTGGTATGGCGCGGCGCAGATCCTCTATGACGTGGATCTCGAAGTGCGTCGCGGTGAAGTGGTTGCATTGATGGGCCGCAATGGCGCGGGCAAGTCCACCACGCTCAAGGCGCTGATCGGCATGCTCGGCAAACGCCGCGGCGCGGTGCGCTTTCTCGGCCATGACATCTCGAAGGCCGAGCCGCATCACGCGGCGCGTCTGGGCCTCGGCTTCGTGCCGGAAGACCGGCGCGTGTTCACCGATCTCAGCGTGATGGAGAACCTCGAAGTCGGCAAGCAGGCTGCGCGCCGCTGGAGCGATGGCACGGACGCGCCGCTGTGGACGCCCGAACGGCTGTTCAAGCTCTTCCCCAACCTCGGCGAGATGCCCAACCGTCCGGGCGGGCGCATGAGCGGCGGCGAGCAGCAGATGCTGACCGTGGCGCGCACGCTGATGGGCAACCCGTATCTGGTGCTGCTCGACGAGCCCTCCGAAGGCGTCGCGCCGGTGATCGTCGAGCAGATGGCGAACATGATCCTGGAGCTCAAGGCGCAGGGCGTGAGCATCCTCTTGTCGGAGCAGAACATGCACTTCGCCGAGCTGGTGTCGGACCGCGCATACGTGCTCGAAAAGGGCCAGATCCGCTACCAGGCCACGATGGCCGAACTGGCGGCCAACGACGAAGTGCGGCGTGCCTATCTCAGTGTCTGAATCCTTTCATCAACCCGAGGAGCGACCCATGCACAACACCCAACGCAGATCCCTCTTGAAGTCCGCCGCAGCCCTGGGGCTGATCGGCGGTCTTGGCGCTTCGGCGCCTTTGTTCGCGGCGGCCAGGATCAAGCCCGGCGCCAACGCGGCGCTGATCGTGGTCGACGTGCAGAACTGCTTCGTCGACGGCGGTACGCTGCCGGTGAAGGGCGGCGCGGAGGTGGTGCCGCTGATCAACAAGCTCGCGGGTTCGTTCGAGAACATCGTGGTCACGCAGGACTGGCACACGCAGGGCCATGCGTCGTTCGCCAGCGCGCATGAGGGCAAGAAGCCGTTCGAATCCACCAAGCTGAGCTACGGAACGCAGGTGCTGTGGCCCGACCATTGCGTGCAGGGCACCGACGATGCGGCGCTGCACAAGGACCTGAAGCTGCCGACCGCGCAGATCATCATCCGCAAGGGCTTCCACAAGGACATGGACAGCTACTCGGCGTTCGAGGAAGCGGATCACAAGACGGCGACCGGCCTCGGCGGCTACCTCAAGGCGCGTGGGATCAAGACCGTGTTCGTGACCGGCCTCGCCACCGACTTCTGCGTGGCATGGACCGCGATGGATGCGCGCAAGGCCGGTTTCAACGTCTACGTGATCGAGGACGCCACCCGCGCGATCGATCTCAACGGCTCGCTCGCCGCGGCGTGGAAGCAGATGAGCGCGAAGGGTGTGAAGCGCATCCAATCCACCGACATCGAAACCGTTTGAGTCGGTTGCGAATGATCGGGTTCGACCTGACGGTCAACGGACGCCGCGTCGAACTCGCCGCTTCTCGCGAGGCGACGCTTTTGCATGTGCTGCGCAACGACCTGGGGCTGAACGGCCCCAAGTACGGCTGCGGGCTCGGGCAATGTGGCGCCTGCACCGTGTGGGTCGATGGCGTGGCCGCGCGCGCCTGCGTGATTCCGGCGCATGGCGTCGCAGGACGTGAGATCACCACGTTGGAGGGCCTCGGCTCGCGCGAATGCTGGCACCCGGTGCAGCAAGGCTTCGAGGACGCACAGGCCGCGCAATGCGGCTATTGCCTCAACGGCATGGTGATGCAGGCGGCGGCGCTTCTGGCGCGCGAGCCGAACCCGAGCGAGGCGCGCATCCGCAGCGAGCTTTCGGGCAACCTGTGCCGTTGCGGCACACACGTCGAGATCGTGGACGCGGTGCAGCGCGCCGCACTGTCACTGGCCGGAGGCGCCGACTCGTGACGCGGCGAGCCGACCTGCCTCGCACGCGCAGCGAATTCCTGAATGCCGACGGCGTGCTCGTCATCGTGCGCGAGACGCCGCCCGCGCCGCCGCAGGCCAATGGCCAGCCCACGCTGATTGCCGGCAATCCGGCCGAGGGGCCGGAGGTGCTGCTCGCGGTCTGGGACGACGGCAGCGTCACCGCGCTGAACGGCCACGTCGACCTCGGCACCGGCATCCAGACGGCGCTCTCGCAGATCGTGGCCGAGGAACTCGACGTGCCGCTGGTGCAGGTGCGCATGATGCTCGGCGACACCGCGCGCGCGCCCAATCAAGGCGCGACGATCGCGAGCGCATCGATCCAGATCCATGCCGGCCCGCTGCGACACGCAGCGGCGCAGGCGCGCGCTTGGCTCGTGATGCAGGCGTCGGAGCGGCTCGGCGTGCAGCCTTCACTGCTCACCGTGCAGGGAGGCCGCGTGCATGCGGGGGACGCTCCGGCGTTCAGCCTCGGCTTCGGCGAGCTGGTTGCCGATGCGCGCACCGTGCTCGAACTCGACACCGTCTCGCGCCTGAAAGACCCGGCGGACTACCGCATCGTCGGCAGTCGCATTCCCCGTGTCGACATTCCGGCCAAGCTCGCGGGCGAGCTCACCTTCGTGCACGACATGCGCGTGCCGGGCATGCTGCACGGGCGCGTGGTGCGGCCCCCGTATGCCGGCGCGGACCATGGCGATTTCATCGGCAACACGCTGGAGTCGGTCGATGAATCGTCGATCGCGCACATCCCCGGCATCCATGCGGTGGTCGTCATCCGCGACTTTGTCGGCGTCGTCGCGGAGCGCGAGGAGCAGGCCGAACAGGCGATGCGTGAACTGCGCGTGCAGTGGAAACCGTGGCCCGGCCTGCCGGCGCTCGACGATCTCGAAGGCGCGCTGCGCGCCAATCCCGCGACGCAGCGCCTGCTGGTCGACGAAGGCGATGTGGACGGGGCACTCGCCAGCACGGCCCGATCGATGCCGCGCACTTACGTCTGGCCCTACCAGATGCATGCGTCGATCGGCCCCTCCTGCGCGCTCGCGCAATGGGAACCTGGCGACAGTTTCAAGCTCCGCGTGTGGGCCGGTTCGCAGAACCCGCACGTGCTGCGCGCCGATCTCGCGAAGCTCACGGGCCTCGACGACGTGCAGATCGACGTCGTGCGCATGGAGGCCGCGGGCTGCTACGGCCGCAACGGTGCGGACGATGTCGCGGCCGACGCAGCGCTGCTGTCGCGTGCCGTCGGTGCGCCGGTGCGGGTGCAGCTCACGCGCGAGCAGGAGCACGCCTGGGAGCCCAAGGGCGCAGCGCAGCTGATGCAGGTGCGCGGCGGGCTCGATGCGGACGGCAACGTCGCCGCCTACGACTACGAGACCTCCTATCCGTCGAACGGCGCACCGACGCTCGCGCTGCTGCTCACGCGCACCGCCCTACCGGTGGCCCAAGCCTTCGAGATGGGCGACCGCACCGCGCGGCCACCTTACGCGTACGCCAACCTGCGCGTGAAGGTCAACGACATGGCGCCGATCGTGCGCGCCTCGTGGCTGCGCGGCGTGTCGGCCTTGCCGAGCTCGTTCGCGCACGAGTCGTATGTCGATGAGCTGGCGACCGCGGCCGGCGTCGATCCGGTCGCATTCCGGCTGCGCCATCTGCACGATCCGCGCGCGGCAGA
The DNA here is from genome assembly GCF_050632185.1 of Variovorax ureilyticus. Lineage (GTDB taxonomy): Bacteria > Pseudomonadota > Gammaproteobacteria > Burkholderiales > Burkholderiaceae_C > Variovorax > Variovorax ureilyticus_A. The sequence goes on along the minus strand of NZ_CP192579.1, from coordinate 4,264,058 downwards.
CCTGGTGCGCGAGACCGCGCAGAGAGCCGGCTGGCGCATGCGCACCGGCCCGCAGGAGGATGCCGACGGCGATCACCCTTCAAGGCGCGCTGACGCGCGCGTGGGCCCGGGCGGCGACATCCTCTTCGGCCAGGGCTTCGCCTATGCGCGCTACGTGCACAGCAAGTGGCCGGGCTTCGGCGCGGCGTGGTCCGCGTGGGTCGCGGACGTCGAGGTCAACCGCAAGACCGGCGAGGTGCATGTGCGCCGGGTGGTGGTCGGGCATGACGCGGGGCTGATGGTCAACCCGGCCGGGGTCGAGCACCAGATTCACGGCAACGTCATCCAGACCACCAGCCGCGCATTGAAGGAGCGCGTGCGCTTCGCGGAGCAGTCGGAGCCCGGCAGGCAACTGCAGCCCGGCGTCTCGCCCTCGGGCGTGGTCGCGAGCCGCGAGTGGGGCAACTACCCGATCATCAATTTCCGCGAAGTGCCGGTCATCGAGGTCGTGCACATGCAGCGGCCCGGCGAGCCGCCGCTGGGGGCGGGCGAATCGTCGTCGGTGCCGGGCACCGCGGCCATCGCGAATGCGATCTTCGATGCGACGGGCGTGCGTTTCAGGTCGCCGCCGTTCACGCCGGAGGTGGTCCGTGCGGCGCTCAACCCGCTGCCGCCGCCTGCAGAAGCCCAACCGCAGGAAGCCCGACCGCGCGCCACGCCGGCCGGTGCGCCGCGGCCTCGCCGGCGCGGGCTCTGGGCCGGTGCGGGTGCGCTGTTCGTCGGCGCCATCGGTGCCGTCGCCGGCCTGCTCGGATCGCGCCCGGCGATCGCGCCGGTCTCGTTCAGCGCGCCGGCCTACAGCGAAGCGACCATCGAGCGCGGCCGCATGCTCGCGGCGCTCGGCGACTGCGCGGTCTGCCATACCGCGCCGGGCGGTGCGCCCCATGCCGGCGGCCGTGCGATGGAAACGCCCTTCGGCACCATCTACACCACCAACCTCACGCCGGATGCCGAGACGGGACTCGGCCGCTGGTCGTTCAGTGCTTTCCAGCGCGCGATGCGCGAAGGCATCTCGCGCGATGGCCATCGCCTGTATCCCGCCTTCCCGTACACCGCCTTCGCCAAGACCAGCGACGACGATCTGCAGGCCCTCTATGCGTATTTCATGTCGCTGCCGGCGGCGCGCGCGGAAACGCCGGAGGCGGAACTGAAGTTCCCGTTCAGCGCACGGCCGCTCATGGCGGGATGGAACGCGCTCTTCCACGATCCCTCGCCGATGCAGCCGGTCGCGGCGCAGAGCGCCGAGTGGAATCGCGGCGCGTACCTCGTCAACGGCCTCGGCCACTGCGGCGCCTGCCACACGCCGCGCAATGCACTGGGCGCGGAGCAGGGGGCGCGGCCGTTCTCTCGGGCGCGATGGTGGAGGGCTGGGAAGCCCCGGCGCTGACATCGCTTTCGACGTCCGCGGTGCCGTGGAATGCCGACGCCCTCTACGACTACCTTCGCCATGGCCACGCACGGCATCACGGCGTCGCGGGCGGCCCGATGGCGGAGGTGGTGCGCGAACTTGCCGCCGTGCCCGACTCGGACATCCGCGCGATGGCGACCTACCTCGCCGCCTTCAACCCCCCGCTGCCGGACGAAGCCGCTGCCACCCAGGCGCAACAGGCGATGGCCCGCGCGGCCGCGGGGCAGGGCCGCCTGCTCGGCGCCGGCCAGCGCATGTTCGACGGCGCCTGCGCGGCCTGCCACCACGATGGCGACGGCCCCACGCTGCTGGGCGTGAACACGCCGCTCGCGCTCAACAGCAACCTGACGAGCGCGCGGCCCGACAACCTGCTGCGCACCATCCTCGAAGGGGTGCGCGAGCCGGCCTCGCGCGACATCGGCTTCATGCCGGCCTTCCGCGAGGTGCTCGACGACGCGCAGATCGCCGAACTCGCCGGCTACATGCGCGCCCGCTTCGCGCCGCAGGAGCCGCCGTGGCAGGACCTGCGCGGCAGCGTCGCCCGGGTGCGTGCGGCGAGCGCCGCGCACGCGGGTCCCTGAGGGGCGCCACGAGATCGGCGCTCTCCCGTACGATCCGCAACGCAGAGGCCGAACGACCGGCCCATCACCCCTGGAGACCCGCATGACCTCGACGCTTTCGACCGCCCAGTCCCTGCCTCGCGATGCCGAGCGCGCCACCCTCGTCGGCCGGCTCTGGGTGCCGGACATCGGCCCGGTGCTGGTGGCGGTGCACGAGGGCGGGCTGCACGATCTCTCGCGCGTCGCGGCGACGATGAGCCAGCTGCTGGAGCTCGATGATCCCGTCGGCGCGGTGCGGCAGGCGCTGCGCGACGAGCGCATCCAGCGCGTGGCCTCGCTGGAAGCCGCGCTCGCCAACAGCGACGAATCCAATCGCGACGCGCAGCACCCTTGGCTGCTCGCCCCCTGCGACCTGCAGGCGGTGAAGGCCAGCGGCGTCACCTTCATCGCCAGCCTGCTGGAGCGCGTGATCGAGGAGCAGGCGCGGGGCGATGCATCCAGGGCCGAATCGATCCGCGCGGCGCTCGGCGGCGTGCTCGGCGACAACCTCGCGGGCATCGTGCCCGGGTCGCCGCAGGCCGCGAAGGTGAAGGACGTGCTGATCGCCCAGGGCGCGTGGTCGCAGTATCTGGAGGTCGGCATCGGCCCCGACGCGGAAATCTTCACCAAGGCGCCGGTGCTGTCGGCGGTGGGCACCGGCGCGGACGTCGGCATCCATTCGGGCTCGGCGTGGAACAACCCCGAGCCCGAGGTGGTGCTGGCGGTCAACAGCCGCGGCCAGACGCTCGGCGCGGCGCTGGGCAACGACGTCAACCTGCGTGACTTCGAAGGCCGCAGCGCGCTCTTGCTCGGCAAGGCCAAGGACAACAACGCCTCGTGCGCGATCGGGCCCTTCGTCCGGCTGTTCGACGATCACTTCGGCATCGAGGACGTGCGGCGCGTCACGGTGGGCCTGCGCGTCAACGGGCCGGACGGCTTCACGCTGAACGGATCGAGCTCGCTCTCGAAGATCAGCCGCGATCCGCTCGATCTCGTGTCGCAGGCGATCGGGCCGCACCATGCCTATCCCGACGGGCTGATGCTGTTCCTCGGGACGATGTTTGCACCCACTCAGGACAGGCACGGCCCAGGGCAGGGCTTCACGCATGTGGTGGGCGACCGGGTGACGATCTCCGCGCCCGAACTTGGCGCGCTGGAGAACAGGGTTGTGCACTCGGAGGACGCGGCGCGGTGGACCTTTGGCATCGGCGCATTGATGCGCAATCTGGCGGGACGGGGGCTGGTTTAGTTCACCCCCAGGCTCGCGCACTTCGTGTCGCTCTCCACCCCCTCTCCGGGGGCGAACCCGGCGGCCCGGCGGAGCCGGTTCCGCGGGTTCCCTGGCATTGGCCAGGCCGACTACGTTCGGCCCAGTCGCCAGCGCTGGGCCCCCAGCAGAGCGAAGACCCCCATCACGCTGGCCGCGAGCAGGACCCAGAGGCCCGGGGTGTAGCCGCCCGCAGGCGTCCACAGCAGACCGAGCAGCAACGGCGCCAGGGCCCGGGCAATCGCGCTCGGCAGCCCGAGCGCCCCGTTGAGCGTGGCCACCTGCTCGCGGTCCACGTACTGCGCGATCGCCGTGCCCTTGACGATCGTCAGCATCCCGTTGCCCATCCCGTAGAACAGCACGAACCACAGCGCCGCCGCCGGATGCCCCGCGCCCGCGATCAGCGTGGCGAGGCCGAGCGGAATCAGGCACGGAATCAGCCGGTTCGCGAGATGCAGGTCGAAGTGATGCTCGAAGAAGAAGAGCAGCACGCGGCCCAGCACCTGCATGAGCCCGATGCTCGCCGGCACCGCGATCGCCCAGGCCTCCGGCAGACCGGTGCCGCGCAGCAGGCTCACCATGTGCGGCGGCAGCGCGGCCGTGACCGCCATCAGCAGGACGGTGAAGATGCCCACCATCAGGAAAGGAACGCTGCGCAGGTGGTTTGCGGCCGGGCGCGCCGTGGCGGCCGCGCCGGAGGCCGGTCGATGCGCAGGCTTCGGTGCATGGCGCAGCAGCCGCGCGTGCAGCGGCACGCAGACGAGGAGATGGATCGCCGCCAGCACCCACAGCGCATGCCGCCACCCGAGCTGCGCGATCAGCCACGCGCCGAGCGGGATGAAGACCGTGCTTGCCAGTCCGCCAAGAAAGGTGAGCGTGATGATCGCGCGCCGGAAGTCATTCGGAAAGCGCCGCGTCACGATCGCGAACACAGGGTTGTAGAGCGTTGCCGCCAGCGCGCCGCCGAGCAGCAGCCACACCGCATAGAAGGCGGCAGCGCTGTCGATGAAGCTGTGGATGACCAGGCCGGCCGCGATCAGCAGCGAGCCGCCCGTCATCACCGCGCGCTCGTGGCCGCGATCGATCCAGCGGCCCACCGGCCAGTGCCATCACGCCTTCGGCCAGCAGCGCGAGGCTGAAGGCCAGCGATGACTGGGCGCGGCTGAGCCCGAGCTCGCGCTCCACCGGCTCCAGCAGCAGCGCGAAGAGATAGAAGACGCTGCCCCAGGTGACGAGCTGGCCCACCGAGAGCAGGGCGACGAGGCGGCGGTCGTAAGGGGTTGGTGTGGAGGTGGTCGTTGCGGGCGAGCCCATGGCTGCCGACTTTAGCGGCCCCTCATGTCAGCCCGCCGCGCGCAACGCGCGCCGGTACTGCACCGCCTCCGCGACGTGCGCGACCTCGATGGCGTCCGACCCCGACAGATCCGCGATCGTGCGCGCCACCTTCAATGCCCGGTGCGTGCTGCGCGCCGACCACCCCAGCTTCGCCGCTGCCGTGTGCATGAACTTCAGCGCATCGGGCGCGAGCGACGCATGCCGGTCGATCTCGGCGCCCTGAAGCGCGTGGTTGGTCTTGCCTTGTCGTTCCAGTGCAAGCTCGCGCGCACGGACCGCGCGCTCGCGGATCGCGCCGGTCGATTCGCCGGCGGGCGCATCGAGCAGTTGCTCGGCCGAGACCGCGGGCACCTCGATGTGGAGGTCGATGCGGTCCAGCAGCGGCCCGCTGAGTTTGCCCTGGTAGCGCGACACCTGATCCGGCGTGCAGCGGCAGGTCTTGAGCGTCGATCCCAGGTAGCCGCAGGGGCAGGGGTTCATGGCCGCGAGCAACTGGAAGCGTGCCGGGAATTCCGAGCGCCGCGCGGCGCGGGCGATCGTGATGGTGCCGGTCTCCAGCGGCTCGCGCAGGGCTTCGAGCGCCATGCGCGAGAACTCCGGAAACTCATCGAGAAAAAGCACGCCGTGATGCGCCAGCGAAATCTCGCCCGGCCGCGGCGGCGAGCCGCCGCCGACCAGCGCCACTGCGCTCGCGGTGTGGTGCGGGCTGGCGGTGGGCCTGTGCATCCAGCGCTCGGTCGCAAAGCGGCCGGCCAGGCTCGCGATGGCGGCGCTTTCGAGTGCCTCCTCGATTCGCATCGCCGGCAGCAGCCCGGCAAAGCGCTGCGCGAGCATCGACTTGCCCGAGCCCGGCGGGCCGACCATCAGAAGGCTGTGATTGCCTGCAGCGGCGATCTCCAGCGCCCGCTTGGCGCCGGCGTGGCCCTTGACGTCGGCGAGGTCGGGGTGCAGCCCGGCCGTTGCCGGCGGCACGGGCACGATCCGCGCCCATCCTTCCCCGGCTTCCCCGGCGGGTGCCGCCGGCTCGCTGCCGGCCGGCAGGAACTGCTGCACCACATCGAGCAGGTGCCGCGCACCATAGACCTCCGCGCCGGGCACCAGCGCGGCCTCCTGTGCACTCTCCGCAGGCAGCACCAGCCGCGCCGCCACGCCGCGCGTGTGGAGCGCCAGCGCCATCGCGAGTGCGCCGCGCACCGGCCGCAACTGCCCGGAGAGCGACAGCTCGCCCGCGAACTCGTGGCCGGCCAGCCGGGCGGCGTCGATCTGCCCGCTTGCCGCGAGGATGCCCAGCGCGATCGGCAGATCGAAGCGCCCGGAATCCTTCGGCAGATCCGCCGGGGCGAGGTTGACCGTGATCCGCTTGTTGTTCGGGAACTCGAGGCACGCGTTCTGGATGGCCGATCGCACGCGCTCGCGCGCTTCCCTGACCTCCACATCGACCAGCCCGACCAGCGTGAAGCTGGGCAGGCCGTTGGCCAGATGCACCTCGACCGTGACGCTGGCGGCCTCCAGGCCCAATAGCGCGCGGCTTTGCACCAAACACAAACTCATTGACACTCCCTTTCACCAAGATGGTGCACCCATCTTTTCTTGTTCGTCACGACGTACATGCCTCGCGCAACCTTTGTTAACGGGTCTTTGAAACGCTTTGGCACGCTCCCTGCTTTGACGTGGTTTCACACCACTTTCAAAACACTCCGAGGAGTCACTCGATGATGCACCGCAAATCCGACCAGATTCTGGCCGTGATCGCCCTAGCCACTTTGCCGATGATCGCGAGCGCGCAAAGCACCGACGCAAGCGCGGCGGCGCCGGCTCCGAACCTCACGGGCAATGTCTCCGTGACCACGAACTACAAGTTCCGTGGCCAGGACCAGGACGTCCTCGGGCGCAACGACTACGCCAAGACCAGCTGGTTCAAGCCCGCCATCCAGGGTGGCCTCGACTACGTCTTCGGCGACAGCGGCTTCTACGTGGGCAACTGGAACTCCAGCGTCAACTGGCTCAAGGGCAACTCCGTCGAGATGGACTTCTACGGCGGGTACAAATTCAAGGCCGGCGTCCTCGACCTCGACGTCGGCGTCTACCAGTACTACTACCCCGGCAACACCGCGGGCAACACCACCGAGATCTACGGCGGGGCCTCGTGGACCGACGAGAAGATCGGCACCTTCGCCGGCAAGTATTCGTGGACGGTTTCCAAGGACTACTTCAATTACGCCGGTCACCAGGGCGGCTCGGGCCTGGACGGCCAGAACACCGGCTACCTGAACCTGTCGTACTCGAAGGAGATCTTCCCCAAGGTCACCTTCAAGACCGCGGTGGGCTACACCTTCCTGAGCAGCGACATCCGCAGCCTGGGCTACAAGAGCTTCTTCGACTACAACGTGGGTGCCTCCTACGACTTCGGCAGCGGCCTGTCGCTGACCGGCTCGATCCAGGGCGCCACCGAACAGAGCGCCTTCAACCTGGTGGCCAATCCCGGCGTCGAGATCAACGGCATCACCTACGGCCAGACCACCTTCTCGCCGAACAAGCCGCGGTTCATCCTCATGCTGACCAAGACGCTCTAGTAGTCCCCGCGGACGCGGCCCGGACAGGCCGCGCCGTTTTCATCCATCTGTAGGAGAACATCATGAAGCTGGTCACAGCCATCATCAAACCCTTCAAGCTCGACGAAGTGCGCGAGGCGCTTTCGGCCATCGGCGTGCAGGGCATCACCGTCACCGAGGTCAAGGGCTTCGGCCGCCAGAAGGGCCACACCGAGCTGTACCGCGGCGCGGAATACGTCGTTGATTTCCTGCCGAAGGTCAAGATCGAAGCCGCTGTGGCCGACGAGCTCGTCGAGCGCGTGATCGAGGCGGTCGAAGGCGCCGCACGCACCGGAAAGATCGGCGACGGGAAGATCTTCGTCTACGACCTCGAGCAGGTCGTCCGCATCCGCACTGGTGAAACGGGCCGCGAAGCCCTTTGATCCGCAAGGCACGAAAGACAAACCGAAATGAAAAAATTCCTTGTTTCACTCGCGCTCGGATTGAGCGTGCTGGCTGCCGGCACATCCGGCTTCGCGCAGACCACACCGGCCGCCCCCGCCGCCCCGGCAGCAGAGGCACCGGCACCCGCGGCGGCAGCGGCGGCTCCGGCTGCTGCTCCTGCGGCTGCGGCACCCGCCGCGGCAGCACCCGCCGCAGCGGCAGCAGCGCCCGCCGCCGCCCCTTCGTTCAACAAGGGTGACACGGCGTGGATGCTGGTCTCCACGCTGCTCGTCATCATGATGACCGTGCCCGGCCTCGCGCTGTTCTACGGCGGCCTGGTCCGCAGCAAGAACATGCTGTCGGTGCTGATGCAGGTCATGGTCACCTTCTCGCTGATCGTGGTGCTGTGGATGATCTATGGCTACAGCCTCGCGTTCACCGAGGGCAACGCGTTCATCGGCGGCTTCGACCGGCTCTTCATGAAGGGCATCTTCGATCCGGCCACCGGCGTCTTCGCGCCGGGCGCGACCTTCAGCAAGGGCGTGTACATCCCCGAGCTGTTGTTCGCCGCCTTCCAGGCCACGTTCGCGGGCATCACCTGCTGCCTGATCGTCGGCGCCTTCGCCGAGCGCATCAAGTTCTCGGCGGTGCTGCTGTTCATGGCGATCTGGTTCACCTTCAGCTATGCGCCGATCGCGCACATGGTCTGGTTCTGGATGGGCCCGGACGCCTACACCGGCAAGGAAGTGGTCGACCAGATGAACGACAAGGCCGGCCTGATCTGGCAGTGGGGCGCGCTCGACTTCGCGGGCGGCACCGTGGTGCACATCAACGCGGCCGTTGCCGGTCTCGTGGGCGCCATCCTCGTGGGCAAGCGCATCGGCTACGGCAAGGAAGCCTACACGCCGCATTCGCTGACGCTGACCATGGTCGGTGCCTCGCTGCTGTGGGTGGGCTGGTTCGGCTTCAACGCCGGTTCCGCGCTCGAAGCCGGCACCAGCGCCGTGCTCGCCTTCATGAACACCTTCTCCGCCACCTCCGCCGCGGTGCTCGCATGGTGCCTCGGTGAAGCGATGATGCGCGGCAAGGCGTCGATGCTCGGCGCTGCGTCGGGCGCCGTCGCGGGCCTCGTGGCGATCACGCCGGCTGCCGGCAACGTCGGCCTGATGGGCGCGATCGTCATCGGCCTGGTCGCCGGTTTCGCCTGCCTCTGGGGCGTCAACGGCCTCAAGCGGATGCTCGGCGCGGACGACTCGCTCGACGTGTTCGGCGTGCACGGTGTCGGCGGTATCGTCGGCGCGCTGCTCACCGGCGTGTTCAACACCCAGGTGCTCGGCGGCCCCGGCCTCGTGGGCGACTGGGTGACGGCCACCGTCACCTCCAACGGCATCGGCGCGCAGGTCTGGATCCAGCTCAAGGCCGTGTTGCTGACCGTCGTGTGGTCGGCCGTCGTGGCCTTCATCGCCTACAAGATCGTCGATCTCACCATCGGCCTGCGTGTGAGCGAAGAGGAAGAGCGCGAAGGCCTCGACATCTCGGCGCACGGCGAAACCGCCTACAGCCGCTGATGGCGGACGGGCCGCATGGCGCGGCCCGTTCATCCCGCCAACAGCCTTTCTCGACAAGATTTTTCTTTTTTCGCTGCGAGGTTCTCCTCTGGATGTTCGACCCGTCAGCGCTTCGGCGCCAGCGGGTCTTTTTTGTCTCGATTTGCCCCTAAGCTGGCGCCATGTGGACCACACTGACCGACAGCCTGAGCCAGCTCGGTGAATCGCCCTTCTGGCATCCCCTGGAGCGCTCCCTCTATTGGCTCGACATTCCCGGCCGCGCTGCGCTGCGCACGCGCGGCGACATCCACAACCCGACCGTCGAGCGATGGGACATGCCGACCGAACCCGGCTGCATGGCACCCGCGCGTAGCGGCGGGGTGGTGATCGCACTGCGCGACGGCATCTATCGCGCGCGTGAGTGGGGCGGCACGCTCAAGGCACTGGCACGCGTGGACCACGACGTGCTCAAGATGCGCTTCAACGACGGCAAATGCGATCCGCTCGGCCGCTTCTGGGCCGGGACGCTCAATGAGGCCAAGGACGGCGCCAACGCCGCGCTCTACTGCCTCGACGCACGTGGCGGCCGTGCGCCCGCCCTGAAGCAGATGGCGAACGAGGCCACCACCGCGAACGGGCTGGCCTTCTCGCCCGATGCCGACACCCTGTACTGGGCCGACACCGCGGCGCATCGCGTGGTCGCCTGGACCTGGGCGGCGCGTGTCAACACCCTGTCGCGGCGCCGCGTGTTCCAGCAGTTTGACGAAAAGCCGTCCGGCTGGACGCCGGAGTCGCCGCTGCGCTACCAGGGCCGCCCGGACGGCGCCACCGTCGATGCCGAAGGCCACTACTGGGTCGCCATGTTCGAAGGCGGCCAGTTGATGCGCTTCGCGCCCTCGGGCGAGCTGGTGGCGTCCCTGCCCACGCCGGTGCAGTGCCCGACCATGCCCTGCTTCGGCGGGGACGATCTGCGCACGCTGTTCGTGACCACCGCGCGTCGGGGCAGGCCGGCGTCAGAGCTCGAATTGCGTCCTGCATCAGGGCATGTGATCGCGATGCGTGTCGCCACGCCGGGCCTGCCGGTGAATTTCTTCGAGGACTGAGCGCCATCCCGGCGGTACCATCGCCGCCCATGGACCCAGCCCTTCGCCAGATCACCGAGCGCGTCCGCGCTGCCGCCGCCGAGGGCACGATGCTGTCCATCCGTGGCGGCGGCACCAAGGATTTCTATGGCGAACCGCCGCAGGGCGAACCCCTCTCCACCACCGGCCTGACCGGCATCGCCAGCTACGAGCCGAGCGAACTGGTCGTCACCGTGCGCGCCGGCACGCCGCTGGCCGAACTCGAAGCGGCGCTCGCCGAGAAGGGCCAGTGCCTCGCGTTCGAGCCGCCGCGCTTCGCCGACGGTGGCACGGTCGGCGGCATGGTCGCGGCGGGGCTCAGCGGTCCGTCGCGCGCCAGCGTGGGCTCGGTGCGCGACTTCGTGCTCGGCGCGGTGCTCGTCAATGGACGCGGCGAGGTGCTGACCTTCGGCGGGCAGGTAATGAAGAACGTCGCGGGCTACGACGTCTCGCGCGTGCTCGCGGGCTCGCTGGGCGTGCTTGGCGTGATCGCGGAAGTGAGCCTCAAGGTGCTGCCGGTCGCGCCCGCCGAAGCCACGCTGGAGTTCGCGTGCACGCAGGCGGATGCACTGCGGCTGCTCAACGAGTGGGGCGGCCGCCCGTTGCCGCTCAACGCGAGCATCTGGCGCGAGCGTGAGGGCACCGGGGTGCTCTCGCTGCGTCTGCGCGGCGCGGTCGCGGCGGTGGAGGCGGCCTGCACGCACCTCGGCGGCGAGCGGCAGGACCCCGCGCAATCGGCCGCCGGATGGCAGTCGCTGCGCGACCTTCGGCATCCGTGGTTCGCAAGCCACGCGGAGCACGACCTCTGGCGTCTTGCGGTGCCGCAGACCGCACCGGTGCTCGATATCGCGGGCGTTCCGATGATCGAATGGCACGGCGGCCAACGCTGGTATCTCGCGCCGCCCGATCAGCGTCCGCAACTCCGCGCCGCCGCGCAGGCGGCAGGTGGTCACGCCACGCTGTTCAGGCCATCGGACGCGCACGGCCATCGCGTGCTCGGCCGCTTCGATGCGCTGAGCGCGCCGGCCCTGCGCATCCATCGCGCATTGATGCAGGCGTTCGATCCTCACGCCGTCTTCCATCGCGGGCGGCTCTACCCCGAAGCCTGAACCAGCATGCAGACCGAACTCGCCCCCGAATTCAAGAACACGCCCGAAGGTCGCGAAGCCGAGGCGATCCTGCGCAAGTGCGTGCACTGCGGCTTCTGCACCGCGACCTGCCCGACCTACCAACTGCTCGGCGACGAACTCGACGGGCCGCGCGGCCGCATCTACCTCATCAAGCAGGTGCTCGAAGGCAAGGCGCCGACGCAAAGCACACAGCTTCACCTCGATCGCTGCCTGACCTGCCGCAACTGCGAGTCGACCTGCCCGAGCGGCGTGCAATACGGCCACCTCGTCGACATCGGCCGCAAGATCGTCGAGGACAAGGTGCCGCGCCCGCCACTCGACAACGCGCTGCGCTGGACGCTCAAGGAAGGCCTGACCTCCGCGCTCTTCGCGCCCGCGATGAAGCTCGGGCAATCGGTGCGCGGGCTGCTGCCCGCGAAGCTCAAGGCCAAGGTGCCCGAGCCGCGGCCGGCGGGCGCATGGCCCTCGCGCACGCATGCGCGCAAGATGCTGATGCTCGCGGGCTGCGTGCAGCCGGCGATGTCGCCCAACATCAACAGCGCGACCGCGCGCGTGCTCGATGCGGCGGGTATCCAGGTGGTGATCGCGCCCAGCGCGGGCTGCTGCGGGGCGGTCAAGTTCCACCTCAACGACCACGACGGCGGCAAGGCGCAGATGCGCGCGAACATCGATGCCTGGTGGCCGCAGGTGGAGCGAAACGAAGTCGAGGCCATCGTCATGAATGCCTCGGGCTGCGGCGTCACGGTGCGCGAGTACGGCCACATGCTCAAGGACGACCCGGCCTATGCGGACAAGGCAGCGCGCATCAGCGCGATCACGCGCGACCTGAGCGAGCTCCTGCCCGACATCGCGCCCACGCTGAAGCCGCGTGTCAGGCCGCCGGCGGGCCTGGTCGCCTACCACCCGCCGTGCACGCTGCAGCATGGGCAGCAACTGCGCGGCGGGGTCGAGAAGCACCTGCGCGCGCTCGGCTTCGACGTGCAGCTCGCGCAGAACGAATCGCACCTGTGCTGCGGCTCGGCCGGCACCTACTCGGTGTTGCAGGCGGAGCTGTCCTACAAGCTGCGCGACCGCAAGCTCGGCCACCTGAACCAGCTCCAGCCGAGCGCCATCGTGTCGGCCAACATCGGCTGCATCACGCACCTGCAAAGCGGCAGCGATCTGCCGGTGCGGCATTGGGTCGAACTGCTGGACGAGGCCCTCGCGCCGGCGGCCTGATCGCACAAGCACTGGGGGTCTGGTCTGACCCCACGGTTGCCGGCGCGGTGCGAACATTCCCGGGTGTTCATCACGAGAGTGATTCCATGAACCGAACTTCCATTCAGACCCTGGCACGCGCCATGACGGTGTGCGCGTGCGCCCTTGTGCCGTGGGTGGCGCAGGCGCAGACACCGGTCCTTGCGCCGTCGATGAAGACCCTGGGCGCTGCCCGCTACGTGTGCGGCGGCGTCGGCTCCGAGGAATCGGCCGCGATGCGGGGCGCGATGAAGGACCATCCGCTGTCGCTGCTGTTCGCCCGTGCGAGCGGCGCCTACCTGGCGGACGTGCAGGTCACGGTGACGGACGCCCAGGGTAGCACCGCGCTGTCGATGCGCGCCGACGGGCCGGTCTGCCTCGTGGACCTGCCGGCCGGCCGCTACACCGTCGCGGCAGCGAGCGAAGGCGTGACCAAGTCGCAGGTGGTGTCGCTGGGCAACGGCTCGACGGTCGCCGACTTCCGTTTCTGACGAAGATTGTTCGCTCAGGAACCCCTCGGAACCGGCTCTGCCGGGCCGCTGGGGTTGCTCCCTTGAAGGGGTGCCCGAGCCCCACGAAGTGGGCGAGGCTAGGGGTGGGCCAAGGCGGATTCGATGTCCGCGCCGATGGATTCTGGCTTGTCGATCGGCGCGTAGCGCTTGATCACCTGCCCGTCCTTCCCGACCAGGAACTTGGTGAAGTTCCACTTGATCGCCGCGCTGCCGAGAAAGCCCCGCGCTTCCTTGACCAGCCACTTGTAGAGCGGCGCCGCACCCGGGCCGTTGACCTCGATCTTCTCCATCATCGGAAAGCTCACGCCGTAGTTGCGGGTGCAGAAGGCGCCGATCTCCTCGTTGGTGCCCGGGTCCTGCTTGCCGAACTGGTTGGACGGGAACCCCAGCACCGTCAGCCCCTGGGGGCCGTACTTTTCGTAGAGCGCTTCGAGGCCTGCAAACTGCGGGGTGAAGCCGCACTCGCTCGCGGTGTTGACGATGAGCAGCACCTTGCCTCTGAACTCGGAAAGCGAAACGGGCTTGCCGTCGATCTGCCGGGCTTCGAAGTCGTAGACGCTGGTCATGAGGATTCCTTCTGGAGTTGGGGCCGCCCATCATCCGCGTCGCCGGGTGATCGCGCAAACGCCGACCAGGCGGCCGCGAGAACGATCAGCGCGCCGCCCATCCAGATGCGCGCGCTCATGGTCCCCGCGCCCAGCGCGACCGACGACACGCTCGCGAACAGAACCTCCGACAGCATGATCACCGCCGTCACGTTGCCCGCCAGCCGTGCCGCGCCGTACTGCAGGCAGATGTTGGCCAAGACGAAGCCGGTGCCGAGCACCGTGGCCCAGCCCCACCATCCGGTCTCGGCCCACGACGGTGCGGGCATCGCGCCCAGCGCGGTCCCGGCGATCGCGGTCGTGCCGGCCACCAGCGCGCAGCCGGCGAACATCGCCAGCGCACGCGACTCACCCGGCGCATGGCGCTGGCTGCGCAGCAGGATGTTCGTCACCGCGAAGCTGAAGCCCGCGGCCACGGCGAGCCAGTCCGGCAGGCTGGACGGCACCGGCCATTCGACCTCCGGCGTCTTCAGCACCACCGCCACGCCGGCCAGCGCCAGTGCGACGCGCGCGAGCGCGGAGGCGGTCGGGCGCTCGCCGAGCACCACCCACGCCAGCAGCACGCTCCACAAGGGCATCAGATAGAACAGCAGCACCACGCGCACCACGTCGCCCTGCGTCACCGCCCAGTTGAACCCGACGTTGGTCAGTCCTGCCGCCAGCCCGAGCAGCACCAGCCCCGGATGCACGGCGAACATGTGCCACAGGCTGCGGCGCAGCATCCCGATCACCGCCGCGATCGCGGCATAGACCAGAAAAGTCGTCCACACCGGATGCAGCCCATGCGCCTCGATCTGGCGAAAGGGAAACCATGAAACGCCCCATACAAAGGCGTTGAACACAAGCGCAAGCGCAGCCAAAGGAGAGAACCGCAAAAAGTCAGAGGTCAGGAATCCCGCGGAACCGGCTTTGCCGGGCCGCGGTCATCAATGATGCTTATCGCTGCGGGCGATCGTGAGCAGGTGCTCGACTTCCTCCGGATACTTGCGCAGGTTTCTCTGGTGCCAACGCTTGATGAGCCACATGAAGCCGGCCACCACCACGCCGAAGGCGCTGATCGCGGCGTACGCCGACAGGCCAAGCCCCGTGCAGGCGCTGTAGAACGCGCCGAGGATCAGGATGCAGGTCTGCTCGTTGAAGTTCTGCACCGCGATCGAGCGGCCGGCACCCATCAGGTTGTGGCCGCGGTGCTGCAGCAGCGCGTTCATCGGCACGACGAGAAAGCCGCCGAGGCCGCCGAGCAGGATCAGGAACGGCACCGCCACCCAGATGTTGCCGATGAAGTTCATCCCCATCACGAGGATGCCCATGCCGATCCCCAGCGGAATCACGCGGGTCGCCATGTCCAGCCGCATCCGCACCGACGCCACCACCGCGCCGACGGCCGTGCCGATGGCGACCACGCCGGTCAGCGACGAGGCCTGCGCGGTGTTGTAGCCCAGCGCGAGCGAGGCCCAGGCCAGAACGATGTACTTGAGGTTGCCGCCGGCGCCCCAGAACAGCGTGGTGGTCGCCAGCGAGATCTGGCCGAGCTTGTCGCGCCACAGCCGCGAATTGCAGTGCCAGAAATCCGGCAGCAGCGCGAGCATGTTGCGCACGAAGCCATGTTGCGGATTGGCGCGCAGCGGGCGCATTTCGACGCCGGTGTCCGGAATGCGTGTGTTGAACCAGGCGGCGGCCACATAGACCAGGATCAGCGTCGCGATCGCAGCCTCGGGCGGCGTATCGACGCCGGTGTCGATGAACGGGAAGTTGAACGCGAGCAGGTGGCTCGACAGCGTGTGGCCCAGGAGCTGCCCGCCGAGCACGATGCCGAGGATGATCGATGCGATCGTCAGGCCCTCGATCCAGCCGTTGGCCTTGACCAGTTGCGATGCCGGGAGCAGCTCGGTCAGGATGCCGTACTTGGCCGGCGAATACGCCGCCGCGCCGAGCCCCACGATCGCGTAGGCGAACAGCGGGTGCGAGCCGAACAGCATCATCACGCAGCCGACCACCTTGATCGCATTGCTGATGAACATCACCTTGCCCTTGGGCAGCGCATCGGCGAATGCGCCCACCAGCGGCGCGAGGGCCACGTAGAAGATGGTGAAGATCGGCACCAGCGCCGCGCGCTGCCACTCGGGTGCGCCGTTGGTTCGCATCAGTTCGACGGCAGCCACGAAAAGCGCGTTGTCGGCCAGCGACGAAAAGAACTGGGCCGACATGATCGTGTAGAAACCGCGCTTCATCGATGAGCAGACTGGCCAGCAACGAGTTCTGGCGATAGTGAAAGTGCGCCGCTTCAATGGCGGCTGCGCGGTTATAGCATGGGGGTGCAGTGTCAAAATAACGCGAAGTCCCGTAGTGCGGGGCGTGTTCTTGTGCGTGTTTCCAACTTTCTCCGAGTTTTTTGCCGTGCCGCGTCCGATCCTTGCCACCATTCACTCTGCTGCGTTGCAACACAACCTCGACCGCGCGCGGCGCGCGGCGCTCGACTCGCGCGTCTGGGCGGTCGTGAAAGCCAACGCCTACGGCCACGGCATCGAGAACGTCTTCGAAGCCTTCCGGGCCGCGGACGGCTTCGCACTGCTCGACCTGAACGAAGCCGAGCGGGTGCGCGCACTCGGCTGGCGCGGCCCGGTGCTGCTGCTCGAAGGCGTGTTCGAGCCGCGCGATCTCGAAGTCTGTTCGCGGCTGGACCTCTGGCACGCGGTGCACTGCGATGCGCAGATCGACTGGCTGGCCGCGCACAAGACGCAGGTGCCGCACCGCGTTTTTCTGAAGATGAATTCCGGCATGAACCGGCTTGGCTTCACGCCCGAGCGCTTCCGCGCGGCCTGGACCCGGCTGAACGCGCTGCCGCAGGTCGATGAAATCTCGCTGATGACGCATTTCAGCGACGCCGACGGTCCGCGCGGCATCGCGCACCAGCTCGAGGTGTTCGAGGAAACCACGCGCGACCTGCCGGGCGAGCGCTCGATCGCCAACAGCGCCGCGCTCCTGCGCCATGCGGCGGCGGCGCGTGCCGACTGGGTACGCCCCGGGATTCTGCTGTACGGCAGCTCGCCGGATTTCCCCGAGCACGACGCAGCGCACTGGCAGCTCCTGCCGACCATGACGCTGTCGACCAGGCTGATCTCGGTGCAGACCCTCAAGGCAGGGGACACCATCGGCTACGGATCGCGCTTTACCGCCGAAGGGCCGATGCGCATCGGCGTCGCCGCGGTCGGGTACGCCGACGGCTACCCCCGGCATTGCGACACCGGCACCCCGGTGCTGGTCAACGGCGTGCGCACCCGCATGGTCGGGCGTGTGAGCATGGACATGATCACCGTCGACCTCACGCCGGTGCCCGATGCGGGCCTCGGCAGCGACGTCACGCTGTGGGGCCGCGCGTCGAATGGTGCAGTGCTCTCGATCGACGACGTCGCGAAGACGGCGGGCACCGTCGGCTACGAGCTTATGTGCGCGGTGGCGCGGCGCGTGCCGGTCGTGGCCGACTGACCGGAGTCCCCTTTTGAGAAACCTGTCGGACTGGGGTTCGATGCGCGCCGCGGTTCGCTTGGCGCGCGAAGGCTGGCTGAGCGCGGCGGTGCATCAGTTGCTCCACCGCTGACTGCGTTGCGCCGTCTGATTCGCATATATTGCGCGCATGAAGCCCTCCGAAGCCCTGGCCTCGAACCGCGCCGCGATCCGGTACGTGGTCGAGTCTCACCGTGCGCGCAACGCGCGGGTGTTCGGCTCCGTGCTGCGCGGACACGACACGGACAGCAGTGATCTCGACATCCTTATCGACCCGACCCCCGAGACGACGCTGTTCGACATCGGTGCCATCCGCCACGAGTTGCGCAAGCTGCTCGGGGTCCCGGTGGACGTGCTCACCCCGAACGCGCTGCCGGACAGCTTCCGGGCGCAGGTGCTGTCGGAAGCTCGCCCGGTATGAGCCGCGATCCGCAGCGTTTGAACGACTATCTGGCGCACATCCTCGAAGCCATCGAGCGCATCGCTCGTTACACCGTCGACATGGACGAGTCGACGTTCATGAATGACCAACTGGTGCAGGATGCGGTGATCCGCAACTTCGAGATCATCGGGGAGGCCAGCAACAACATCGAGAAGAACTACCCCGAGTTCACTGCGGCTCATCCTGAGCTGCCGCTTTCATCTGCCTACGAAATGCGCAACGCGGTTGCACACGGGTACTTCAAAGTGGACTTTGCAATCCTCTGGAGGACGCTTCGCAGTGATCTCCCCGGCCTGCACGAGCGCGTTCAGGAAGTACGCGGAGACAGCGAGGGGCGGAAGCTCTAAGCACCTGGGCGTGCACCAGGCGCTTCACCTCCTCAATAAAGCCCCAACTGCCGCGCCCGCAGCCGCGCCAGCCCCAGCAGCGCATCGGTGAACGGCGTCTGCACGCCTGCCAGTTGCCCGAGTTCGCGCACCGCCGACACCAGCGCATCGAGCTCCACCGCACGGCCGGCTTCCACGTCCTGCAGCATCGAGGTCTTGAAGGCGCCGAGCTTGCGCGTCACCGCGTGGCGGTCTTCGGGGCTTTCGGCGATCGGCACGCCGATGCGCTCGCCGATCTCCTTGGCCTCCAGCATGATCGTGGAGATGAAGCCGCGCACCAGGTCGTCATTGAGGATCAGGTCGGTCGTGGCGCCGGTCAACATGCTGATCGGGTTGACCGTCATGTTGCCCCAGAGCTTGTACCAGACGTCCTTCTGGATCTGCGGCGAGATGCGGGTGTCGATGCCCGCGCGCGCCAGCAGTTCGCCCAGGGCCTGGACACGCGACGTCGATTCGCCCGACGGCTCCCCGATGATGAGCCCGTTGCCGAAGTGATGCCGCACCACGCCCGGCGCGTCGAGCGAGCAGCTCGCGTGCACCACGCCGCCGATGACGTGCTTCGCGGGGATCGCCGCATCGATCTTCCCGCCCGGATCGACCGCCTGCAAGCGCGCACCCGCCACGGGGCCGCCGAAGCCGCCCTGCAGGAACCACCATGGCACGCCATTCATCGCGGTGAGCACGACGGTGTCGGGACCGAGCAGCGGCGCGATGCGGTCGGCGACTGCCGGCAGCGCCGGCGCCTTCACCGCGACGATCACCAGTTGCTGCACGCCGAGCGCCGCCGGATCGTCGCTGGCATTCACCGGAACCGACACGCGCTTGTCGCCGCTCACCAGCGTGAGGCCGTCGCGCTTCAATGCTTCGAGCGTCGCGCCGCGCGCGACCACGTCGAGCGCGCAGCCCACTTGCGCGAGCTTCGCGCCGATCCAGCCGCCGATCGCGCCGGCGCCGTAGATGCAAACCTTCATGATTCGAGTCCGGCCCTTCAGTTTCTGTAAGAGGTGTCGATGCGATCGACCTGGCGCACGAGCGCGTCGAACACGTCCTGCCCTGCGCCGTGATGGGGGTTGAACTGCAGCGCATCGCGCGTGCACTTGCGGGCGATCTCTTCCGACACCGGAATCGCCGCGCCCATCGAGAACGTCGCCATCTGGATCTCGCAGGCGCGCTGCAGCGTCCACAGGATCGCGAAGGTCTGCGGCAGCGTCTGCCCCCAGGCCAGCAGGCCGTGGTTGCGCAGGATCACCGCCGGCTTGCTGCCGATGCTCCTGAGCAGGCGCGGCCCCTCGTCGGCGTGGATCGTGATGCCCTCGAAGTCGTGGTACGCGACCATGTCGTGCAGCTGTGCCGTATAGAAATTGGTCTGCTGCAGGCCGCCCTGCAGGCAGGCCACCGCCACGCCGGCGGTGGTGTGCGTGTGCATCACGCAATGCGCATCGGGCAGGCCGTCGTGGATGGCCGCATGCACCGTGAAGCCCGCAGGGTTGACCGGGTACGCCCCGCCGTCGAGCACATTGCCGTGCAGGTCGATCTTGACCAGGTTGCTCGCCGTCACCTCGCTGTAGTGCAGGCCGAACGGGTTGATCAGGAACTGCTTCTCGCCGCCGGTCACGCTGTCGGGCAGCCGCACCGTGATGTGGTTGTAGATCATCTCGGTCCATCCCAGCATCGCGAACACGCGATAGCAGGCCGCAAGCTGCAGACGGGCGGCGCGCTCGTCGGGATGGATGGCGGGATGCACCAGCGCCGAAGGCGCGGTGGGGAGGCAAGTGTGTTCATGACAGTTCCTTTAAGTACCAACCAAACCCCCACCTTGCCCAGTGCCACCCTGCCAGAGATACCGCGGAACCGGCTTTGCCGGGCCGCTGGTATCGCCCCCTGCAAGGGGTGGAGAGCGACACGAAGTGCGCGAGCCTGGGGGTGTTTCAACTCTCGGCCGTGAAACCGATCTCCTTGACGATGGGAGCCCATTTGGCCGTGTCCTTCTTCAGCAAGTCCGCCAGTTCACCCGGCGACGACGACATCGCCTCCAGCCCGAACCCGGCGAGTCCGTCGATCAGGTCCTTCTGCGCCAGCGCCGACTTCATCGCGGTGTTCAGCCGCCCGACCGCTTCGGGCGATGCCTTCGCCGGCAGGAAGAAGGCGAACCACTCGCTGTGCGCCATGTTCTTCAGGCCCTGCTCGCCGAAGGTCGGCACATCGGGCGTGAAGCGGCTGCGCTTCTCGCCCGAGACGCCGAGGATGCGCACCTTGCCGGTGGGCAGGTGCTGCATGATGTCGCCGATCGGGCCCGACACCGCCGAGATGTTGCCGCCCAGCAGGTCCAGCATCGCGGGCTGCGTGCCGCGATAGGCGGCGTGCTTGAGTTCGAGGCCCGCGCTCTTGCCGAGCAGCGCGCCGATGAAGTGCGGCGTCGAGCCCGCGGCCGGCGAGCCGAAGTTGCCGGCGGTCGGATTGGCCTTCACCCACTGCAGGAATTCCGGAACCGTCTTCACGCTCGCCGGCACGGCCGGGCCGACCGCGAAGCCGAAGTCGAACACGCAGGCCAGCGACACCGGCGACAGGTCCGCCACCGGGTCGTACGGCAGCTTCTTGTAGATGTGCGGGTAGATCGTGAGGATCGAGGTCGGCGTCTGCAGGATCGTCGCGCCGTCCGCGGGCTGGTTCTTCACGTAGGTCACGGCGATCTGGCCGCCGGCGCCGGTCTTGTTGTCCACCACGACCGACTTGGCGTAGCCCGGCGCGAGTTGCGTCGCGAAGCGGCGGCAGGTGGTGTCCGAGGTGCCGCCGGGCGCGAAGCCCGTGATGATGCGTGCAGTCTCGAAGCCCGCCTGCGCGAAGGCCTGCTGGCCGATGCTGGCGAGCAGTGCGGTGGCGCCGGTGGATTGCAGCAGGCTGCGGCGAGTGAGGATCATGGTGTCTCCAAGGGAGGGGGTGGCTTCAGGACTCGTCGCGCAGCCACGTGACCGCGCCCGAGTGGGTCACCGCGCCCTGGTGAGCCGGGCGCACGGTGTGCGCGTATTTTTCCAGCAAGCCACCATGCCGGACCCCCGCGTTTACCTGACGTCGGGCGATCCGGGCCGCGATTTCGGCATCCGTCAGTTCGACCGTGATGCTGCGCGACTCGGGCCGCGCATCGATCGCGATCAGGTCGCCGTCCGCAAGCGCCGCGATCGGCCCGCCGTCCGCTGCCTCCGGTCCCGCGTAGCCGATACACAGCCCGCGCGTCGCGCCCGAAAAGCGCCCGTCGGTCAGCAGCGCCACCTTGTCGCCCATGCCCTGCCCGTAGAGCAGCGCGGTGATGCCGAGCATCTCGCGCATGCCGGGGCTGCCCCTGGGGCCCTCGTTGCGGATGACGATCACGTCACCCGGCTCGTAGCGGCGGTTCTGCACCGCCGTCTGTGCTTCTTCCTCCGAATCGAAGACCCGCGCCGGGCCGCGATGGACCAGCGTCTTCAGGCCCGCCGTCTTGAGCAGCGCGCCGTCCGGGCAGAGGTTGCCCTTGAGCACCGCCAGCCCGCCGTCGCGCGAGATCGCATCGCCGGCTTGGCGCACCACGCGGCCGTCGGGCTCGGCCGCGTCGGCGAGTTCCTCGGCCAGCGTGCGCCCGGTGAAGGTCATCGCATTGCCGTGGAGGAAGCCCTGTTCGAGCAGCGTGCGCAGGATCACGCCCGCGCCGCCGATGTAGTACACGTCGCGCGCCGGTACTGGCCGCCCGGCCGCAGATCGGCGATGAGCGGCGTGCGCGCGAAGACTTCCGCCACGTCGTCGAGGTGGAACTTCACACCGGCCTCGTGCGCGATGGCCGGCAGATGCAGCGCGGCATTGGTCGACCCGCCCGTGGCCGACACGACCGCGCAGGCGTTCTCCAGCGCCTGGCGCGTCACGATGTCGCGCGGCAGCGGGCCGTCGTTCATCACTGCGCGCATCAGCGCCTTCGCAGCGCGGCGCATCAGCGGCGCTCGCTCGCTGAACACCGCCGGCACCATGCTGGAGCCGATCGGCGCGAGCCCGAGCGCTTCGGAGACCATGCCCATCGTGTTGGCGGTGAACTGCCCCGCGCATGCGCCGGCCGTCGGCAGGCAGGCGCGGCTCATCGCTTCGAGGTCCTCCGCCGTTGCATCGCCGGCCAGCACCTTGCCGATGGTCTCGTAGGTGTCGACCACGTTGATGTCGCGGCCCTCCGGCCCCGGCATCTGCCCCGGCAGCGCGGAGCCGCCGTGCACGAACACGCTCGGCACGTTGCAGCGGACCATGCCCATCATCAGCCCCGGCAGGTTCTTGTCGCAGGCGCCGATGCCGAAGATGCCGTCCCACTGGTGCCCGCGCGTCGAGGCCTCGACGCTGTCGGCGATCAGCTCGCGCGAGATCAGCGAGAAGCGCATGCCCGAATGCGCCATCGTGAGGCCGTCGCTCACCGACACCACCGGGCATTCGTGCGGCGTGCCGCCCCCGGCGTAGATACCGGTCTTGGCATGCTGTGCCTGATCCCGCAGGTTCAGGTTGCACGGGCTCATTTCGCCGCCCGTGTGGAACACGCCGATGTGGGGGCGCGCGATGTCCTCGTCGTCCTGCCCGAGTGCGTGCAGGAAGCTGCGCGTGGTCGCGCGGATCACGCCGTCGCGAATGATCGCGGAACGGAAGGGCTTGCGCGGGGAAGCGGCGTCGCTCATGGTCTGCCAACGATCAGTAAGTGCCGCCCGACTGCGGCTTCGCGGCGGTGCCCTTGAAACGCGCTGCGAGCGCGGTCGTGTGGCGCACCAGCAGGTTCGTGTCGAGCCCGACGGCCACGAAGAGCGCACCGAGTTCGAGATAGTGCTTCGCCAGCGCTTCATCCGGCGTCAGGATGCCGGCCGCCTTGCCCGCGCGGTTGATGCGCGCGATCGCGTCCTCGATCGCCGCCTGCACTTCCGGATGGCCCGAGTTGCCGAGATGGCCCATCGAGGCCGAGAGATCGGCCGGGCCGATGAAGACGCCATCCACGCCATCGACCGCAGCGATCGCATCGAGGTTCGCGAGCGCCTCGCGCGACTCCGCCTGCACCAGCAGGCAGACGCGGTCGTTCGCTTCCTTCGCGTAGGCCGGGTAACGGCCCCAGCCCGATGCACGCGCGCCGCCCATGCCGCGAATACCGTGCGGCGGATAGCGCATCGCACGCACGATCGCCTTCGCCTGCTCGGCGGTGTCGACCATCGGCACCAGCAGCGTCTGCACGCCCAGGTCGAGGTACTGCTTGATCAGGGCCGCGCCCGCGTCGCCATGGCCGAGCGGCACCCGCGCGATGGCATTCGCACCCGGATAGGCCGCGATCGCCTGCGCCTGCGCAAGGACGCTCTGGAGCCCGTTCGGCGAATGCTCGCCGTCGATCAGCAGCCAGTCGAACCCGGCGCCGGCGCAGATCTCCGCGCTGTACGCATCCGCGAGGCCGAGCCAGAGGCCGATCTGTGCGCGCTTCTCGGCGAGCGCCTGCTTGAAGAGATTGATAGGGGTTTGCATGTCGGTTCTTTCAGACGAAGCGGAAGGCGATGGACCCGAGCGGGCCGTAGTCGGCGTGGAAGGTGTCCCCGGGCACCGCGTTTGTCGGCCGCGTGAACGAGCCGCCCAGCACGATCTCGCCCGCTTCGAGGTGTTCGTCCCACGGCGCGAGCTTGTTCGCGAGCCAAGCCACACCGGTGGCCGGGTGGTTGAGCACCGCGGCCGCCACGCCCGATTCCTCGATCACGCCGTTCTTGTAGAGCAGGGCGCTGACCCAGCGCAGGTCCACCGCGTCGGGCTTGACCGGACGCCCGCCCATCACGATGCCGGCATTCGCCGCGTTGTCGGCGATGGTGTCGAACACCTTGCGCATGACCTTGGTGTGGCGGTCGAACTGCTCGATGCGCGCGTCGATGATCTCGATCGCCGGCACCACATAGTCGGTGGCCGCGAGCACGTCGAAGATCGTCACGTTCGGCCCGCGCAAAGGCTTGCCGAGCACGAAGGCCAGTTCGACCTCGATGCGCGGCGCGATGAAGCGCTGGAAGGGAATGTCGCCGCCCTGCTCGAAGAACATGTCGTCGAGCAGCGTGCCGTAATCGGGCTCGGTGATCTGGCTCGCCTGCTGCATCGCGCGCGAGGTGAGGCCGATCTTGTGGCCCTTGACCGTGCGGCCTTCGGCGATCTTGGTCTTCACCCATTCGCGCGAAATCGCGTAGCCGTCCTCGATGGTCATCTCGGGAAAGCGCTTGGAGAAGTGCTCGACCTGCACGCGCGACTTCTCGCTCTCGTGCAGCTCGGCGGCGAGTTGCTGGATGACGTCCTTGGCAAGCATGGCGGTCTATTTGTTGAAGAGTGGATGCAGGTTGCTGTGCTTCCCGTCGTACACCTGGCCGGGGCTTTCGTCCACGTTCAGCGTGATGCCGATGAGGCGCCTGGCGAAGACCGGCTCGAAGTGCCGTTTCGCGCTGTCGAGGATCGCATCGCCGGCGCGCTTCTTCACCGCGTCGCTGCGGCCCGCGCCCATGCGCAGGTTGAGATAGACGAAGGCGTAGTCGCCCTTGCCGTCGGCCACGGCGTAGTGCGCGGCCGGATAGGCGAGCACGCGCGTGCCGCCGGTCGGAAAGACCTGCTTGCCCGCTTCGTCGCGCACCGCGAGCATGGTGTCGGCCAGCGTGCGGCACAGCGCGCTCATGTCGGTTTCGCGCTCGATGTTCGGCGTGTAGAGGATGACCAGGTGTGGCATGGCGACCTCAGAGGCGTGACACGGCCTGGAAGCCTTCGGCGCTCGAAGCCTGGGCCTTGGGAATGGCGCGGCCATCCTGCGGCGTGACGGGGAGGACGACGTTGATCTGCCCCGTGCCCGACGAGCCGAAATAGGGCGTCACCACTTCCGCCTTGCCGTCATAGGCCGACCAGCCGAGCGCGCCGAGGATCATGGCGGTGTCGTGCATGAAGCCTTCGCCGTGGCCCTTGACCGCGTACTCCGGCAGCATCGAACAGAAGTCGGCCCACTCGCCGTTCTCCCACATCTGCACCACGTCGTGGTCGATGCGCTCCAGCAGCGGACTCCAGATGCGATCGGCGAACTGCGGTGCGAGCCCGTTCTGCGCGAAGCGATGCGAGAGCGATCCGCTCGCGAAGAAGGCGACGGTGCCGTCGTAGTGCTCCTCCACCGCGCGGCGCATCGCCCAGCCCAGGCGTGCGCTGTCGTTCAGGTAGTGGCTGGTGCACAGCGCCGAGACGCAGATCGCCTTGAAGTGCAGGTCCTCGTTCATGTAGCGCATCGGCACCAGCGTGCCGTACTCCGGCCCGAGCGTCGTCGCATCGTGTGCCAGCGTTTCGACGCCCCATTCGTTGCAGGTCTGCGCGAGCAGCTTGCCGAGTTCCGGGTTGCCCGGAATCTCATAGGGCATGTTGCTGATGAAGTGCGGCAGCTCGTTGCTGGAATAGATGCCCTTGAAGTGCGGCGCGCAGTTCAGGTGATAGCTCGCGTTGACCAGCCAGTGCGTGTCGAACACCACGATGGTGTCCACGCCCAGTGCGCGGCAGCGCTGGCCGATCTCCTTCAATCCGTCGATGGCGGCCTGGCGGCTGCCCTTGCGCGGGCCGTCGAGCTCGCTCAGGTAGAGCGAGGGAACGTGCGTGATCTTGGCTGCGAGTGCGAGCTTGCCCATGGGTCAGGCCTCCAGCGTGATGTTGCCCTTGCGGATCACTTCGGCGTACTTGGCGATCTCGCTCTGGATGAATTCGGCGAACTGGGCCGGCGTGCCCGAGAGCGAAGCGATGCCGCCTTTCTCGAAGGCCGCCGTCACGGCGGGCGAGGCCAGCGCGCGGTTCACCTCGGCGTTCATGCGCTGCACCACAGCGTCGGGCGTCGCAGCCGGGGCCAGCAGGCCGTTCCACGAATTCGATTCGACCGGCACGCCCTGTTCGGCGAGCGTCGGAATGTTGGGCGCATAGGTCGAGCGCTGCCGGGTCGCCATGCCCAGTGCCACCAGCTTGCCCGCCTGCACATGGCTGCGGAACTCGGGCCAGTTGCCGAACATCAGCGTGACCTGTCCGCCCAGCAGATCGGTGAGCGCCGGGCCTTGCCCCTTGTAGGGAACATGCACGAGGTCGATGCCCATCTGCTGCTTGAGCAGTTCGCCCGACAGGTGCGCCGACGTGCCGTTGCCGAACGATGCATAGCTGAGCGTGCCCGGCTTGGCCTTGGCGGCTGCGCGCAGGTCCGCCAGCGTCTTCAGGCCACTGCTCGGGTGCGTGGCGAGCACGTGTTCCGACATGCCCATCAGCGCGACGGGGCGCAGGTCCTTCGTCGTGTCGTAGGGCAGCTTCTTCACGAGCGTCTGGTTGGCGCAGAAGCTGTTCGCCACCGTCACGAAGTTGCCGCCGTCCGGTGTGGACTTCGCGACGAAGTCCACGCCGATCACCGTGCCCGCGCCGGGCTTGTTGTCGATGACCACCGGCTGGCCGAGCGTCTTCGCAAGCTCGGTGCCGATGAGGCGCGTGACGAAGTCGGTGGTGCCGCCGGGCGGGAAGGGCACGACGAGGTGCACCGGCTTGCCGGGCCATGCGGCCGATTGCGCGTTGGCGAGCAGCGGCCACGCGCCAAGGGCGGAACCGGCTTGCAGCAACGCGCGACGTGAAATCGAAGGCATCGCCTCACACCCCCCAATGCGGAATGTGATGCGACCCGAGCGACACCGCCACGTTCTTCGGCTCGCAGAACACCTCGTAGCTCCAGGTGCCGCCTTCGCGCCCCGTGCCCGATGCCTTGGTGCCGCCGAAAGGCTGGCGCAGGTCGCGCACGTTCTGGCTGTTGACGAAGCACATGCCGGCCTCGATCGCGGCCGCCACGCGATGCGCCTTGCCGATGTTCTCGGTCCACACATAGCTGGAGAGGCCGTACTCAATGTCGTTGGCAAGGCGGATCGCATCGGCCTCGTCCTTGAACGGGATCAGGCAGGCCACCGGGCCAAAGATTTCGTCCTGCGCGATCTTCATGCGGTTGTCGACGTCGGCGAAGACGGTGGGCAGCACGTAGTTGCCCTTCTTCACGCGGTCCGGGAGATCGGGCGTCCCGAGACCGCCGCACAGCAGCGTCGCGCCTTCCTTCGGGCCGAGCTCGATGTAGCTGCGCACCTTGGCGAGGTGCGCCTGCGAGATCATCGGACCGACGATGGTCTTCTCGTCGAGCGGATCGCCCACGGTGATCTTCTTCGCGCGTTCGACGAAGCGATCGACGAACTTTGCGTAGATCGACTGCTGCACCAGGATGCGCGAGCCGGCGGTGCAGCGCTCCCCGTTGTTGCTGAAGATCATGAACACGGCGGCGTCCAGCGCGCGTTCGAAGTCGGCGTCATCGAAGATCACGAACGGGCTCTTGCCGCCGAGTTCCATGCTGAACTTCTTGAGGCCCGCCGACTTCACGATCCGGTTGCCGGTCGCGGTCGATCCGGTGAACGAGATCGCGCGCACATCGGGATGCGCCACCAGCGGCTCGCCCGCTTCCTTGCCGTAGCCATGCACGAGGTTCAGCACGCCGGGCGGAATGCCCGCTTCGAGCGCCAATTCGCCGAGCCGTGCCGCCGTCATCGGCGACAGCTCGCTCATCTTGAGCACCGCGGTGTTGCCGAAGGCGAGGCAGGGCGCGACCTTCCATGTCGCGGTCATGAAGGGCACGTTCCACGGCGAGATCAGCGCGCACACGCCGACCGGATGGAACAGCGTGTAGTTCAGATGCGTCGGCGTCGGGTAGGTGTGGCCGTCCACCCGCGTGCACATCTCGGCGAAGTAATAGAAGTTGTCCGCCGCGCGCGGCACGAGCTGCTTGCCGGTCTGCGCGATCACCTGGCCGCAGTCGTTGGTCTCGGTCTGCGCGATCTCGGGCACGTTCTTGGCGATCAGGTCGCCGAGCTTGCGGATCAGCTTCGCGCGCTCGGGCGCGGGCATGCCGGCCCACTTCGGAAACGCTTCCTTGGCGGCCGCGACGGCGGCATTGACTTCGGCTTCGCCACCCGCGGCGACTTCCGCCAGCACTTCCTGCGTGGCGGGATTGACCGTCTGGAAATAGTCGCGGCCCGCGACCGGCTTGCCGTTGATGAGATGGTCGATTTGCATTGGATTCAATCCGGTTGTTGAGTCAGGCTGCCGCGATGGTGTTGACCAAGGCGCCGATCTGTTCGATTTCGGTGACGACCACATCGCCCGGACGGCAATCCACCACGCCATCCGGCGTGCCCGTGAGGATCAGATCGCCCGGCGACAGCGTCATGAAGCTGCTGAAGTACTCGATGAGAAAGGGCACGTCGAAGATCATGTCCTTCGTGTTGCCCGACTGCGTGACCTTGCCGTTGACCGTGGTTTGCAGTGCGAGCGACATCGGATCGGGCACGTCCCTGGCATCGACCAGCCACGGGCCGATCGGCGTGCAGGTGTCGCGGTTCTTCACGCGCAGGTTGGGGCGATACCAGTTCTCGAGGTAGTCGCGGATCGCGTAGTCGTTGGCGACCGTGTAGCCGCCGACGAAGTCGTAGGCGTCATCGCGCTTGACCTTGCGCGCGGTCTTGCCGATGACGATCACCAGTTCGCATTCGTAGTGCATGAACTGCACGTCCGACGGGCGATAGGTCAGCTGGCGGTGGCCGATGAGCGTGTTCTCGCCCTTCACGAACACCAGCGGCTCTTCCGGCGCCTTGAATTCGAGTTCCTTCGCGTGGTCCGCGTAGTTGAGCCCGAGCGCGAGGATGGTGCGCGGGCGCGGCGTCGGTGCGAGCGGCGGCAGCCACGTCACCACGTCGAGCGCCACGCGGCGGCCGTCGCCCAGCAGCAATTGGCCGTCGCTTTCGACCGCGTCGTGCGCCGTGCCTTCGTAGAGGATGCGTGCGCGCTTCATGCCTTCTCCTTCACGAGCGTGTTGACCAGCGTCTCGAATCCGGGTGCGCTGATCTCGATGGTGTCTCCGGCGCGCGCGAGCGGCCGGCCGGCATCGCAGCCGAGCATCAGCACGTCGCCGTGCGCGAGCGTCATGAATGCGCCGACGTCCGCGAGCAGTTGCGAGCCGTTGCGCACCGTCTTCGAGAAATCGACCGACTGCCGAAGCTCGCCGTTGATGCGCACTTCGAGCTTGAACTGCGCCGGATCGGCGACCTCCGCATCGCGCATCGCGGGCCCGATGCCGAGGAAGCCATCGAGGCATTTGTATTTGACCGGCGGGCGGAAGAAGCTCGCGTGCGGGATCGACAGATCGTTCATCAGCACGAAGCCTTCGACGTCGTTGTCGGGGCCGATCACCATCGCGATCGTCGCGCCGACCTCGACCTCGGCCACATGCGACGGCACGGTGATCGCGCTGCCGCTCGGGCTCCAGGTGTTGGCCGTCTTCACGTAGAGGATGGGCGCCTTCGGTGGCGCCTTGTAGGGCGGCTGCGTCATCTGCGGCGCGAGCGCCTCGACTTCCGCGCGGAAGTTCAGCAGCACGCCGTAGACGGTGCCGGCAGGGATGTAGGTCATGGCTGTTCCAGTGCAATCAGTTCGTCGAGCAGGGCGTAGAGATGGGTGAGCTTCTCCTTGCCGAGCGACTCTTCCATCCACTTGTAGTGCGCCTCGATGCTCACCGAGAGGCGCTTCACCAGCGTGCGCCCGCGCGGCGTCGCCTCGATGACGGTGCAGCGCTGGTCTTCCGGGTCGCGGCTGCGCGTGATGAGCCCGTCGCGCTCCATGCGCGCGAGCACGCCGGTGAGGCTCGGGCCGAGGATGAACGCCTCGCGCGCCACGCGGCCGGTTTCCACCGCGCCGTGTTCGCCGAGCACGCGCAGCACGCGCCATTGCTGGTCCGACAACTCATGCTCGCGCAGGCTCGGCCGCGTGTGCGCCATCACGGCTTCGCGCGCCTGCAGAAGCAGGCGCGGGAGATTGCGGTGCGTGAAGGTGGTGCTCATGCTGTCTCGATTTATTTAACATGTTAAATATCCAGCGCCGTGATGCACTTCGGGTTAACCCTTGAATAGAGCGGATGGGCAAAGGAGTGTTTCTCATTCTTGACAAATCGGCCGATTTGCAAACAATGAGAAACAGTTATGCCATCCCGTCCTCCAGAGGCCACCGCGCAGTCCGAAGCAACGCTCGACACCATTGCGGCCGCCATTCAGCTCCGGCGCAAGGAGCTTGGCGTCCCGGCGGTCGCCGTTGCCGAGGCTGCCGGCATCTCCCGCGTGACCTTGCACCGCATCGAGAAGGGCGAGCCCGCAGTCACCATGGGCGCCTACTTGCGCGTGATGGCGGCGCTCGGTCTTCAGCTCGTGGCCGGCACGCCGCCGGAGGTCTCCGCGGTGGCGCAGCGCCCGGGCTGGCTCCCCGCCCGCATCCGTATTGCGGACTACCCGTGGCTCAAGCAGCTGGCCTGGCAGGTGCACGGTCCGCAGGAGCTGACTCCGCGTGAAGCCCTGGGCATCTACGAGCGCAACTGGCGGCACCTCGATCCGAAAACCCTGTCGGCGGACGAGCAAGACCTGATCGACGCGCTGCGCCTCGCGCTCGGGAGCGATCCCATTGTTTGACCGACCGCATCACCAGCGCATCGCACGGGTGCTGCAAGCGCTCGACGGCCCCTTGCTACGTCAACGCGCCTGCCTGTTCGGCGGCGGCACCGCGATGGCGTTGCGCTACGGCGAGTACCGCGAATCGCTCGACATCGACTTCCTCGTCTCGGATGCGGCTGCCTACCGCGAGCTTCGACGTGCCGTCACCGCGTCGGACGGATGGAGCGCCCTGCGCCGATCCGGCGCAGCCGACGACGTGCAGACCGGCGAATGGCGCGCGGACCAGTACGGCATCCGAACGCGCCTGCAAGTCGATGCGCAGCCCATCAAGTTCGAGATCGTGTTCGAGGCCCGCATCGCATTGGAGCCGCCCGGCAAGGCCGACGAACTGTGCGGCGTGCCCACGCTCACCTCGCTGGACATGGCCGCGAGCAAGCTGCTCGCCAATTCCGACCGCTGGGCCGACGACGGCGTGTTCAGCCGCGACCTGATCGACCTCGCGATGATGAAGCCCGCCTTGCCGCTGCTGCGCAGTGCCGTCACCAAGGCCGAAGGCGCCTATGGAGACGCCATCCGGCGCGACCTGCAACGCGCCATCGACCGCATGGGCGCGCGCACCGGCTGGCTGGAGCGCTGCGTGCAGATCATGGGCATGGCCGATGCGCCCGCGCTGCTATGGCAGCGCATCCGGGCGTTGCGGCGGGTGCTGGCGTGAGCCCGGGCCGGTCGTCCTCCGGCAATCTGCGCCGCGCTACCCAATGGCAAGAATCATCATCGCCAGCCCCACGATGCTGACCACCCAGATCGCCGTGCGCAAATAGGCGATGCCGGCGCAGTAGACGGGGATGTACAGCACGCGCGCCCAGAAGAAGATGTCCGCGCCTGTGGCCACCTTCGGACTGGTGGCGCCCGCGGCATGCGCAACCAGCGCGATCGCGGCAAAGAACACGAAGTTCTCCAGCGTGTTGCGCGCCGTGCGCTCGGCCCGCCCCGCGAACGGCGTAGCCGCGGGCAGGTTCTCGCGGTTGCCCAGCGCGATCATGGTGCCGGAAGGCGTCCATCCCTTCACACGGATGAGGCTCGCGACAAGCAGCGTGAGCCACGTCAGGACCGCCATGTAGATCACGAGCGTGAGGGTGTGGGTCATATCTAACTCCTGGTGGGCGCGCACACGATAGGCGGGATGGTCGGCTGCCACGCCGGGGTTTGTACCTATCGCTCGGCCAGCCGGACGCTCTCCCTACACTCGACCCATGGCCAAGGAAAAACAATCTACGTCTGCACCGAATGCGGCGGCACGAGCGCCAAGTGGCTCGGCAAATGCCCGAGCTGCGGCGCCTGGAACACATTGATCGAACAGGTCGCGGCCCCGGCGGGCGGCGCGGCCAACAACCGCTTCGGCACCCAGTTCGCGTCGCTCGGCGGATCGGCCGAACTCGCCACCCTGTCTGAAATCGAAGCCGCCGACGTCGCGCGCCAGCCCACCGGCATGGAAGAACTCGACCGCGTGCTCGGCGGCGGCATCGTCGACGGCGGCGTCACGCTCATCGGCGGCGATCCGGGCATCGGCAAATCCACCCTGCTGCTGCAGGCCGCCGATGCGCTGCAGAACGCGGGCCGCAACGCGCTCTACGTCACCGGCGAGGAAAGCGGCGCGCAGGTCGCGCTGCGCTCGCGGCGCCTCGGCCTCGACCATTCGCAGGTGCAGGTGCTCGCCGAGATCCAGCTCGAAAAGATCATCGCCACGCTCGACGCCACGCGGCCCACGATCGCGGTCATCGATTCGATCCAGACCGTGTACTCCGACCAGCTCACCTCCGCGCCCGGCTCGGTCGCCCAGGTGCGCGAATGCGCGGCGCACCTCACGCGCTTCGCCAAGGCCAGCGGCACGGCGGTGGTGCTCGTCGGCCACGTGACCAAGGAAGGCGCGCTCGCCGGCCCGCGCGTGCTCGAACACATGGTCGACACCGTGCTGTACTTCGAAGGCGACACGCATTCGAGCTTCCGCCTCGTGCGCGCCATCAAGAACCGCTTCGGCGCGGTCAACGAGATCGGCGTCTTCGCGATGACCGAACGCGGCCTCAAGGGCGTGACCAACCCGAGCGCGATCTTTCTGAGCCAGCACCCCGAGCCCGTGCCCGGTAGCGTGGTGCTCGTCACGCTGGAAGGCACGCGGCCGATGCTGGTGGAAATCCAGGCGCTGGTCGACAACGGCGGACCGAGCCCGAGGCGCTTGTCCGTGGGCCTGGACCGCGATCGCCTCGCGATGCTGCTCGCGGTGCTGCACCGGCACGCGGGCGTGGCGTGCATGGACCAGGACGTGTTCGTCAACGCGGTCGGCGGCGTGCGCATCAGTGAACCGGCGGCCGACTTGGCGGTGATGCTCGCGATCACGTCGAGCCTGCGCGGCAAGCCGCTGCCCAAGGGCTTCATCGCGTTCGGTGAAGTGGGGCTTGCGGGAGAAGTGCGGCCCGCGCCGCGCGGGCAGGAGCGTCTGCGCGAAGCCGCCAAGCTCGGTTTCAGCGTGGCGGTCGTGCCGAAGGCGAATGCGCCGAAGAAGGGCGCGAAGGAGATCGAGGGGCTGACGATCCACGCGGTCGAGCGGATCGAAGAGGCGCTGGATATCGTGAGGCAGATGCAGTAGCCCCTGCGCAGAGACGCGCGGGACGCGAAGAACGCGCGACAGCGTCAGCGCCTGCGGATGATCCACCTGTCTTCCGCCAGCTTCCTTTCCGCCTCCGCAGTCCGCCGGCGCTCCTCGAATTTTTCGGCGTTGCGGGCGGCTTCTGCCTGGCGGTTGGCCTGGGCCTGGCGCACCGCTTCCAAGACTTCGGTCTGTCTTGCCACCATCAGGCTTTCAGCCCGCAATTGACGCTCCCGGGCCTCCGCGAGATTGTCTCTCCTCGCCTTCGACGCCTCGGCCGCTTCCTTTTGTCGCGCTTCTTCTGCCGCGGCCTCCGCCTCGAGCTTCTTTTGCGCCAACTCTTCGGCTGCCTGCGCCTGTCGCGCCTGCTCGCGGTTGTGCGAGATGTAGGCCCCCGTCGCGAACATGGCGATCGCCAACACGCCCAGAACCTTGATCAGCGTTCCCAGGCCGAAGGAAGCCTTCTCGTCCTCGATCACCGGGCGCACCACCGGTCGGGCAACCGACTGGCTCAGCTTCCTGTCATGCGCCTCGCGCGTCTCCTGGTTCGACAGAACCTTGTAGGCCTCTCGGGCTTCGTTCAGTTTTTCGGCGAGATCCGGATTCTCGACAAGGCGCTCGCGCGAGTAATGACTTGACACCCTGCGAAAAGCCTCCGCGATGTCTTCCGCACTGGCGTTGCCGGGGATGCCTAAGGTTGCATAAGCAGATTTCATCGATCCTCTTTGGCGGCAGGCGCACAGGCGTGCGGATGCCGCTCCCTCGCTTCTTCGTGTTTTTGACTTAATGTTTCTTATTGAAACATTAAGTCTTAAAGCTGTCGATGGACTGACCAGTCAGCTCCCCGTCGAAAGCACGCACTGCGCGCAATTCAGGTCGTCCGGCACCTGCCGGAGAACCGCGTCGGCCAACGCCGCCTTGTACGTCGCCGGATCGAGCAGAGCCGTGTAGCAGATCAGGTGGTGAAAGCAGGGCAGCGTGTTGTCGATCGACACCCCGACGCCGCCATCCACCGGAATCGTCTTTTCCTGGCGCAGCGGCTTGTAATCCGAAAAGTGAAGCAGGTCCCGCTTCGGCACCGTCGGAACCTTGTCCTGCACATAGTTCCAGAGGTCGTAGTTGATGTTCATGCCCTCGAAGAAATCCACGAAGCGCTGATTGCCGGTGTGGGGCGACGCGAAGTAGCAGCCCCTCGCCGGCGTCCCCTGCAACGCCAGATCCAGCGTCAGGTAGGTCGCCAACGCAGATCCCAGGCTGTGACCCAGAACCATGAGCGCGCCGGCCGGCAGATTGAGGTTGCCGAGACCCTGCGCGGCCTGGACCGGACCGCCGCCATTCAGCGGGTGAAACAGCATGGTGCGGTAGATGCTCCAGAACCCCTGGTCCACCAGGCCCGCATTGGGGTTCGGGTGCTGCATCATCAGGAAATCGAGGTCGTCGGCCCACTCCAGCAGCCCGTGGGTCCCCCTGATCACCGCGACGTATTGGCCAGCGGCGTTAGATGCGACGTAGCCATAGCACACACGGTTTGCCACCGCGTCGCTGCTGCCGAACATGCGACTGCGAAGGCCTGACCCCGACACCAGAATCGCGTCGGACGCCGAGAGATAGCCCACCAGCACATTGAACCCCGCCGCCGCGATTCGCGCGTCCGGCACCGGGGCCAGGTTTGAAGGCATGCCGGCGCACATGTCGAAGCCGTACATGACCAGAAGCGCGTTCTGCGCCGCCGACACTCTGTCCATGGCAAGCCTCCGTGGCGGGAGTCGATGAGTGGGGCGAATCTTCGTCTTATTGGGGGTTTGGGAAAAGGGAGATTGAGGGGCTTGGGGCGATCTCTCCTCCGCAGTGGGGAGGTCCCGCTGGCATACTGCGCGCGTCGCGTCGAAAAAGGGCGTGACCGGGATTGGACTCCCGAAGCAATCTCTGCGGCGAAGGTCGCAGATACCTGCATTGGTTTGCGAATTCGTCGCGTTGTGCCTCCTTTATGGCGGCTCGACGGGCGGGCGCGAGCCCGGCCGGTTTCTCGCAAGAGGTTGCCCGGTAGTCCAACTCGTCGAGCTGCCGCCTCGGTTGGACTCGGAGCGGCGGTTTCTGAAATCGCAATCTCTTGGGAGGCCAAAAAATGGCTAAGTCTGATCGCGCATCCGCGACCTCTTCCGACAAATCCAAACGCGCAAGGCTCAAGGCCGTTAACCGCCGGCTCATCGCAACTGCGCCCCGAAGGTCAGCTAAGAGCAGGGCAATCAGCAGCGCCTTGATGACCGTCGAGGACCGGTTCAATGACCTGCGCGCGGCGCATTGTGCATACGACTGCGTGGAAAACTTCCTGACGCCGATCTACCGCCACGACTTCGAGGAGTTCTTCGTTCGACCGAGCGAACTGCGGGCTTTGCTGGAGGTGGTCAATGCGGAGATGGTGCGGCGGATGCAGACGGTGACTGATGCGATTCAGTCGGCGCGTGAGGCGTTGCACTGAAACAACCGGAGCGCTCGTCTGCAAATGAATTGAGCGCTCTTTGGCCTGCGCTTGGGTATATCGCCGGGTGCGAGCTGGTCGTGTTCTGCTTCAGACTGATTGCGGAAATTCGGCGAAGCGGACCGGGAAGTCTGCTTCAAGACCGGTTGCGGAACCGCACTAATTGGCCGTCAAGTGAAGCGCCGGTCCAGTGGGGGAAATGCGAGGCGACTTCCGTCGGTCCAATGATGGATCGGTAGAAATCCATAGGTTTCATGCGGCTTCGCCGTAGTCGTGTGCATGAAGTGTGCAGACGGGCAGAGGTTCGATCGGGTGCTTATTGGCCCGTCGCGCGCTCACTCGCTTCCCAGCGGATAGCCCAGCTCGGGCCGCCGCGGGTGATCTTTGCCGGTCAATGCATAGAGGTTGTCGATCGCGCGCATCGCGATGTGCACCGCCTCCTTTTTCCAGTCTAGGCGGCGCTCGAATCCATCATCCTTGTCGGCGTGTCGCAGCCAGTTGTAGGCAGACCGCATCATGTCGAAGGCCTCCCGGTCCTTGGGTGGATGCTCTTCAGGGTAGAGGAACCCGTGCATGGTCAGCGTGGCGGAGGCCAATTGCGCGCGCGAGGATGGGAGATCCTTCTTCTCCAACATGCCCTGAAATAGGTCTTCGGCAGAGCCGGCAAGCACAATTGCGCTCACGTAGTCACGCTCATCGATCAGCAATCGCAGGGCCGTATTGAGCAGCTGCTCAGCCGCCTCCAGTTTTGAGATGGTCGTCTCTGGCATGGCGCACGATGCTACATGGCACCAGGCGCTTCGAATGCCCGGCTGCCGTTCTGTCATTGAACTACGTCCGCGCACTCCAGCGAGCGCGCGCGCTGCGGGCCGTTCATTCAAGTCAACTTGTCGATCAACATCTGCCTCTTGCAGAGATTTTGGCGATGCATTTGGCCGAGGGGGCCGGCTCATATCGATTTTGAGTACGAAAAGAAACGTTGTGTAGCATTTAAGGTTACATTTCCTCGCCGCCGTTCGTACACATGCAGTCAATCAGACGCACAAGAGCGGCACAACCTGGTGGGGGAGAACCTTTTGAATTTCGCGAATTCATTGAAGTCGCTGGGCGCGGCTGTGCTGCTTTTGGGTCTTGCCGCCTGTGGTGGTGGTGGCGGAGGTGGAGTGATGCAGGCGCAGGCGAGTGGATCGCCTTCTTCATCATCGACCTCATCGTCGCCAGAAACGCCGGCCCAGACGTCTGCGGAGCCGCTGAACAGCGGCGTACAGGTCAGCTTCGACACGTCGTCGCTGGCGATGGAATACAAGATGGGCGCCAGCGCACCGGCCTCGGCCGTCATCAATGCGGTTGCACAGGGCAAGACGTCCGGCAAGAGCCTATTCGTGGTTGCCACCACGCCGACGGGGCAACCTGATCCGAACATCGAAGGCGTGCAGGTGACGGTGACGGGCACGACGGCACGCATTGTGGTGACGCCCAAGACTGCATTGGCGCCGGACCTCCATAAGGGCACCCTGGTCCTGCGAGCCTGTCCGGACGCCGCCTGCTCGGTAGAGTATCCCGGGTCCCCCTGGTCGGTGAACTACTCGCTGACGGTCACGATGACCTATGCCGCGCTCGACACGAGCAGCCTCGGCACACCCCGGACGCTGATATATGACGCGGTGCATGGAGACATCTATGCCTCCTACCCCACTTACGCTTCGGTTGGCTTGAGCGCCGTCGCGCGGTTTCGATCGGGACCCACGGGCTGGGGCTACACGACGTTGTCGATGCCGGGCCTGATGGACATTGCGATGCCGCCAGACGGCAGCGTGCTGGCGGCTACAGACAGCGCCAAGGTAAGCTTGATCGAGCTGGCGAGCTTCAGCGTCAAGAGGAGCGTTGCCGCTCCTTTCACGATTGCCGACTCGGGCAGCGCAACTGAAGTGGGGGTCGCCTTCACCAAGGACAACAAGCTGTGGATGGCAACGGGCTCGTTTAGTTGGCATGGCCTGGGGTTCTTTGATCTGCGGACTTCCACGTTCGGCTCGTCGACCGCATGTACGACTTGCTATGGAGGCCAATTCTTTGCGGTTTCGCGCGACGGCTCGCGTTTGATGCTGACGCAGTCGGCGGCAGTGTCGCCGCGGCCCCCGATGCTTTACATGGATGCTGATGAGGGCGTCTTCCGGCCAAATCCGATCGGGCTAGAGTTCTTTTATTTCCTGACCAGTCTCAGCGACAACGGCGACCGCTTCCTGATGAGCGGCTACGACGTGTACGACCGGAACTTCGGTCATGTGGGCTCGGTGCCTCAACCGTCGAAGGGCGTCCGGGCCGCTCAGATGTCGCCCGATGGACGTCGCGCTTACCTTCTGTCCTATGCAGTGGAGCCCGGTGATTCGACGCCGCCGACTGTCCAGGTCTTCGATACGGCCGCCAATGCCGGCACGCAACTGAGCGTGCCTTTGGTCGGGAGCTTCGTCATTCCAGACTTGCCGGGCTGCCAGACCTCTACCTATCCCTACTACGAGTGCTACCGGCCACGGATGCGCCTCACACCGGACGGAAACAACTTGTTGATCCTCGGTGATCGGAAGCTGATCATTGCGCCCATTCCCAAGACATTGAGCGGGCTTTAGTCCGCCCTAGAGATTGGCCAGCATCCTGGTTGAAGTTGCTTGGGCCGCGAGCTGGGTGCGGAACGCCACTGGGCAGAGCGGCCAGGCCGCGGATGACCGCTAACCCGCACTTCGGCCGTCCAAAGTAAGTTGAGTCGAGATCTCAAAGCTGGGACATATTCCACAGTTCGCGCTGTGCTTTGTAGTGACTGCCACCTATTGAGAGACGAGAGACGTTTGGGTTGGGGCCATGAGAATCATCGAGGACATCACATTCCAATGCGGCGGCGAAACGGACAAATCAGCGCTTAGTGCGCTACGTCTCCATCCGGAACTGCCGGCGGGATCGCACTGCGTCTACATCTATAGCTTGGCGGATTCGGAGATCACTTATCCAAACGAAGCTGGCGCGGTCATCTACATCGGTGAAGCATGCCGGGTCAATGAACCGAGCGGGGTGCGCTTTGCGGGTCATATCAGCAAGTCACTCACGGAGGGGAACAACTTCACCACCAACCACACGGTCACCGCGTACTACTACAGGAAGCGCAGGTTGCGGCTTCAGATTTATCGCTTGGACACTTGTGCTTCAGACTCTGATCGAAAGGCCATTGAAAAGAGACTGATCGCACGGCACGTGAAGCGTTTTGGGGCGCAACCCATTGGCCAAGGGACCACGGGGCCGAGTTACACGCCCAAAGCCATCGTCAATCTGATGCCAACCCCGGAAGAGGATGCCGCGATAGCCGTTGGCCTGCGTTCACTCGCGGTCGGGTGAGCAGCGACTCCGGGCACGATGCACAGCTTGCATGCCGTATTTCATTTTTACAGCTTGTGGTTTGTATTTCATAAATACAAACATCGATTTGTAAAACCAAAATACAGCCTAAGATGCGTAAATCGTGAATCCCCAAAGGCAAGCCGTGACCGACTTCACCGTCCGCACATCGGAGCAGCTCCCAGAACTCCTCCAAGCCTTCCGCAAGCAGGCCGGCCTGACCCAGGCCGAAACCGCATTGCGGCTCGGCGTGACCCAGCAAACGCTGTCCGCGCTCGAACGCAATGCCGAGAGGATGAGCGCCAGCCGCCTGATGCGGCTGCTCAGCATCCTGGGTGTCGAGCTGGTGCTGCGCAAGGGCGACCAGCCTTTGAGCGCGCCGCCGGACCGCACCAGTTCATCTCGTCCCACCTGGTAAGCCATGGGCCGGCGTTCACATGCCCGCGAGCTGGGGCTTTGGATGAATGGTGCCCGCGTCGGCACCTGGCGAATCCACCCGCAGTTCGGCGACGTACTCACGTATGACCCCGAATGGGCGGCCTCGGAGCAGGGCCGCCCGTTGTCGCTGTCGCTGCCGTTCAGGCCCGGCGGGGCACCGCATCGCGGCGAAAAGGTGCGGGCGTACTTCGAAAACCTGTTGCCCGACAGCGAGGACATCCGCGCGCGAATCGCGCGGCGGTACAGCACCGGCTCAACCGATGCCTTCCAGTTGCTGGCGGAGATCGGGCGCGATTGCGTGGGCGCCTTGCAGATTCTTCCGCAGGGTAGCGTTCCGACCGGCATTCAGCCGGTGCAGGCCACGCCGCTGGACGAGCGTGGTGTGGCGCGGATGCTGCGCAACACGGTGGCCCCGGCGCTGCTGGTCCGCGGCGATGAGGATGAAGACTTCCGCATCTCGATCGCCGGCGCGCAGGAGAAAACCGCGCTGCTTCGTTTCGACGGCAAGTGGTGCCTGCCGCACGGCGATACGCCGACGACCCACATCCTCAAGCTCCCCCTGGGCCTGATCGGCGGCATGCAGTACGACATGCGGGATTCGGTGGAGAACGAGTGGCTTTGTTCGTTGATCCTGAGGGCCTATGGCTTGCCGGTCGCGTCCTGCGAGCCTCTTCAGTTCGAGGACGTGAGGGTGCTGTCGGTCGAGCGCTTCGATCGCACATGGTGGAAGAGCCCTGCCGGCGACAACCGGCTCGTGCGGCTGCCGCAGGAGGACATGTGCCAGGCCAAGGGCGTGCCTCCCATCTTCAAGTACGAGGCCGAGGGCGGCCCGGGCATCGACAGCATCATGGAGGTGCTGGACGGGTCCATCGCCCGCGAGGGCGATCGGCGAACGTTCTTCGAGGCGCAGATCGTTTTCTGGATGCTGTGCGCTACCGATGGCCACGCGAAGAACTTCAGCGTGTTCCTGCGCCCCGGGGGGCGGTATCAGCTCACGCCTCTCTACGACGTGTTGTCGG
The DNA here is from genome assembly GCF_050632185.1 of Variovorax ureilyticus. Taxonomy (GTDB): domain Bacteria; phylum Pseudomonadota; class Gammaproteobacteria; order Burkholderiales; family Burkholderiaceae_C; genus Variovorax; species Variovorax ureilyticus_A. The sequence continues at coordinate 4,223,470 of NZ_CP192579.1, read as the reverse complement.
CCTATCCGATTCTCGGTGCGGGGCCCGGGAAGCTGTCGCCCTTCAAGGCGAAGCTGGCCATGGCCGTGCGCTCGAAGAATGCCCATTGGAAGATGCGCGAGATACAACGCCGCCATTGGCTCGCGTTGGGCGAACGCCATGGCGTCACGACAGCCGACGGCCGCGCGGCGCAATTCGTGGTCGACAGATTGGTCGAGCGCACGCCGCAGGTGGTCGAATCGGTGAGCGCGCAATTGCCCGCCGGCTTTCCGCCGGCGGTGGCCGCAAGCATCCTGGAAGGACTTCAGAGTGCAGCGGCAAAGCTCGCCGGGTGAGTAGCGCGCGCGAGCGATCCAGAGCGCAGGCTAATATCCACGCCCTTCCACCCATACGGACCCCACCCACCACCGTGAGCACGCTGCCCCCTTGCCCCCAATGCCATTCGGAATTCACCTACGAGGACGGCCTGAACCTCGTCTGTCCCGAATGCGGTCACGAATGGTCCGCCACGGCCGCTGCTGCCGAAGGCGCGGCCGATGAGGGCCGGGTCATCAAGGATTCAGTCGGCAACGTGCTGAATGACGGCGACACCATCACCGTCATCAAGGACCTCAAGGTCAAGGGCTCGTCGCTGGTGGTCAAGGTCGGCACCAGGGTGAAGAACATCCGCCTGATCGATGGCGACCACGACATCGATTGCAAGATCGACGGCATCGGCGCGATGAAGCTGAAGTCGGAGTTCGTGCGCAAGGCGTGAGTGCCCTGCGGCGCCGGATCGGCCTTCTTTCGGACGCGCGACAATCCCGCCCATGAATTTCGGCAAAGTCCTGGTGCCCCTCGTCGGCATCGCATTGATCGCCGGCGCGTGGCGCAGCTACGGCTGGTCCGGCGTGGCGCTCGCCGCGGGCGCGATGGTGATGTTCGTGCTCCTGAACCTCAACCGCGCGATCACGGTGTTGCGGCGCGCGGCCGATCGCCCGATCGGCACGGTCGCGAGCGCGGTGATGCTCAACGCCAAACTCAAGCCCAAGGCGAGCCTGCTGCACGTGGTGGCGCTCACCCGTGCCATCGGCGAACTGCGCTCGCCGAAGGACACGCAGCCCGAGGTGTTCCGATGGGCCGACGCGGGCGGCTCGTGGGTCGATGCGACATTCGTCAACGGCAAGTTGACCGAGTGGAAGCTGGTGCGGCCCCAGCCGACGGAAGAAGAGGCCGCCGCGATCGAGGCCGATGCGCCTGCCGCCGATGCGGTCAAGCCCGGCGCGACGGACGCGCTGCGTCCGCCGGTTTGAAGGCCTGACGCCGGCTCAGAACGGCGCGGATTCGTCCGCCAGCGCTTCTTCTTCAGGCTTGGCAGCCGGTGCGGCCGGCGCCGAAGCGGCGGGTGCGGCACCGAGCTGCATCTCACCGCCCAGCGCTTCGAGCAGATCCGGCACCAGCTGGCCCAGCTCGCCGGTCGCGATCGCCGCATCGGCATCGAAGTTGTCTTCCTTGCCAGATCCCGAGGCCGGTGCGTCGTCGAGCGTGCCTTCGAGGAACACGATCTTGCGCAGTTGCAGGCCCTCGGTCAGCTCGAAGGAGACGCGGTCGTCCCAGGTCATCGCCAGCCGCGTCGGGCGTTTGCCGTTGGCGATGTGCTGGCGGATCTCGTCGATGTCCAGCGGGTGCTTGGCGTAGCGCACCACCGCTTTCGATTCGTCGCTCGCCTTGAGTTCGCATTCGCGGTCGATGGTGAAGCCGGCCGGCGGCTCCTGGCTCGAGAGCCACTCGGCCATCGCGGCGGCCGGCTCGACCTGCGTGTTGACGAGGCTCACCGCGAAGCCGTCGAGCGCCTTCACGAGGCTGGTCACCACCTCGTCGGCGCGCTGCGCGTTGCTTGCGTTCACCACCAGCCGGTGCGTCTGCGGATCGATCCACACCGCCACGCGCGCATGGCGCGTGAAGGCCAGCGGCAGCAGCTCGTGGGTGATGTCTTCCTTGAGCTCCTTCTTCTCCTTCTTGCCGGGCTTGCGGCCGGTGGTCGCCTCGATCTGCGCGGCGCGCTCCTCGACCTTGCGGCGCACCACCGAGGCCGGCAGCGTCTTGCTCTCGATCATGAATTCGAGGAGCCATTGCCCGGCGACCGATTCGACCAGCGGCCCGTGCGCTTCGCCGCGGGGCTCGACCCAGCCGACGGACTTCTCCTGCGAGGGGCCGCAGGGGACGAAGCGCTGGGCATCGAGGCCCTTCTCGACCTCTTCGAGCGGCTGCGACCAGGTGGTCTCGATGCGGTAGACGATGACGTTCTTGAAAACGGACACGGAAACCCTTTTCTCTGGCTGATTGGCAAAGCCGACCATTGTCGGTGCGGCGGAATCGGGCGCGGTCGTAAAATCGTCAGCTTTTGCGACATCCCCCTCCCGCGAAGGACAAAGAACATGAGCGCGCTGCCCCCCGCACTGGACGACCGTGACGGCAAGATCTGGATGGATGGCGATCTCGTGGACTGGCGCGACGCCAAGATCCACGTGCTGACCCACACGCTGCACTACGGCTGCGGCGTTTTCGAGGGCGTGCGCGCCTACAACACGGTCAACGGCACCGCGATCTTCCGCCTGCAGGAGCACACCGAGCGCCTCTTCAACAGCGCCAAGATCCTGCGCATGAAGATCCCGTTCTCGCAGGAGCAGGTCAACGAGGCCCAGAAGCAGGCGGTTCGCGCCAACAAGCTCGAAAGCTGCTACATCCGCCCGCTGGTGTGGATCGGCTCCGAAAAGCTCGGCGTGAGCCCCAAGGGCAACAGCATCCACACGATGGTCGCCGCATGGTCGTGGGGCGCCTACCTCGGCGAGGAAGGCCTCAAGCAGGGCATCCGCGTCAAGACGTCCAGCTACACCCGCCACCACGTCAACATCACGATGACGCAGGCCAAGGCGGTGAGCAACTACAGCAACTCCATCCTCGCCAACACGGAAGCGACGGACGACGGCTACGACGAAGCGCTGCTGCTCGACGCGGCCGGCTTTGTCTCCGAAGGCGCGGGCGAGAACGTGTTCGTGGTCAAGGGCGGCGTGGTGTACACGCCCGACCTGTCGGCCGGCGCGCTCAACGGCATCACCCGCAACACCATCCTGCACATCTGCAAGGACCTGGGCATCGAAGTCGTGCAAAAGCGCATCACGCGCGACGAGGTCTACATCGCCGACGAAGCCTTCTTCACCGGCACCGCGGCCGAAGTCACGCCCATCCGCGAACTCGACCGCGTGCAGATCGGCATCGGCTCGCGCGGCCCGGTCACCGAGAAAATCCAGAATGCGTTCTTCGACATCGTGAACGGACGCAATCCCAAGTACGCCCACTGGCTCACGAAGGTTTGAGAAGAAGCCCATGACCTCCCCCAAAGCCGTCATCGAACTGCTCGCCAAAGACCTGAACGACCAGGGCGGCGTGTTCTGCCCGAATCCCAAGGCGGACATGCAGCTCTGGAATGCGCACCCCAGGGTCTACCTCGACGTCGCGCGCCTCGGCGAAGCCAAGTGCCCATACTGCGGCACGGTCTACCGCCTCAAGGCCGGCGAGGTGGCCGGCAGCCACCACTGAAGACCGTGAGTCTCCTTCGCGTGGCAGGTGGAGGCTCCATCCGGGCGAGACCGCTCCTCGGCATCTTCAGGGCCCGGCGTCGTGCGCGGGCTCTGCCTGCGCGCGGCCTGTTCCTGGTCAACGTGAAGGTGGGGCGCGGCTCCAGCGTGACGCTGTCCTCCGGGCTGGCGGGCGCGTATGTCTCGGTCTACGTGACCGCGGCCGACCAGGAGGCCGCCACGCAACTTGCGATCACCAGGCTCACCGCAAAGGGCTTCGAGTTCCTGGCAACCCAGGGCCCGGTCTCCCGCATCGAACTCGACGATTGGGCGCAGCACATTGCGCAGTCGTGGCCCGAGTTCATCGACGAACTTCCGCAGCGCGACGAACTGGCGGTCGCCCTGTCGAAGGACACGGTGTTCTTCGGCCCGTTCGTGGGCTACGAGCGTTCGGCCTGACGGCCGATTGCCTCAGGTCCGAAGGCGCGCGGACGCCGCGGCAAAGCTCTGCGGCACCAGCCCGCGCCATGAATCGCCCGGCGCCTGCGCGAGCCGCAGGTAGACCATCGACACCCACAGGATCGACAGCCCGATCTGCGCATCGCGAAGTGCGGAATTGAGGCTGGTGGCGATCAGGAGGATCAGCGTCGCGACGAAGGCATAGCGCCCCGCGATATCGTCGCGCCGCCATGCCAGCCAGATCGCGGTGAGCACGATTGCCAGCAGGCTGAGCGAACCCGGCACGCCCGCCTGCGAGCCCATCCAGAGAAAGTCGTTGTGCGGCATGTTGTAGTCCGCGAGCAGCTTCGGGCCGCGCAGGTGCCACTGCTCGGTCCATCCGCCGATGCCCCAGCCGGTGAGCGGGCGGTCGATGATCATGCGCGCGGTGTCGCGGTACATGTAGTAGCGCACCACCCAGCTGCCTTCCGACACCGAGCCGGCCTGCGCGGCTTCGAGCTCCTGCATGCCGAGCTCGAACTTCTGTTGCACGCCGGGCGAATTCAGGATGCCCACGGCGACCACCGCACTGCCGATCACCATCGCCACCGCGAGAACCTTGAGCTGCCGGCGCCACTTGTGCACGCAAGCCGCAGTGGAGGCGACCAGCAGCGCGAGCAGCGACGTGCGCGACGGCAGCGTGAGCGTGATGATCGCGATCACGGCCAGCACCAGCCCGAAGGCCGGCACCGCGCGCCACGGGCGATGCGCCATGAGCGACTTGAGGGCGAACACGAACGCCGTCGCCGCCATGATGGTGAAGAGCAGGGCGTTGCTGATCGACTTGTTGCCCACCAGGATCAGCACCCCGCGCCAGGCCTCCAGCACCGGAAAACCGACCGAGTAATACAGCCCGATCATCACGATGTTGATGAGCCCGATGAGCCAGAAGCCGCGCAGCGCCCAGATGGCCTCTTCCTCGGTGAGCGCGAGCGCCATCAGCACCGTCGCCGCGATGCGCAGGCCGTGTCCCAGGTTCGACCCGGTCTGCGGATAGTGCGGCCCGATGGCCAGCACGATCAGCGTCCACGCCACGTAGAAGACGACAGGCCACCACATGGGATTGCCGCGCAGCCGCACGGCGCGCTCGCGCAAGCCGCCGGCTGCGAACAGCGCGATGAGGAGCAGGACCGCTGCCACGTAGGTGACGCCGACCGGCATGAACACCGTGAGGCCCCAGAACATGGCGGCGGGGCGGACGATGTTTGATCTCATGAAAGAATTATTGCTCGCCCCCAGCCTCGCCCACTTCGTGTGGCTCTGCACCCCTACCGGGGGCCGTAACCGTTCATAAACTGCGAAGAGACTGATTCAGCCTCGCTTACTCGGTAGTCGGTCGAGAGCGCGGCGCTCCTCGGAGGCGCCCCTCCCAACTTGCGGCAACCAAGGCCGACACGGGGAGTCGCCTTCTCGTGTCGGGTTGCCCCTCGGCCAGAAGCCCCCGATTCAATCCCGTCTCGGGGGCTTCGCCTCTCTCAGGCCTGGCGCAGCGCGCCTGTTGAAAACTCCCGCGAAGCAGTGCAAAAAGAGCTTTCGCGTCATTTTTCGGATAGATCTGATGGGCCTCCCGCTGTTGCCCTTCTTAGAGTGACGGCTTAAAGGCGCCCTCTATCTCTTTGCGCGCCTAGAAGCTGAATACCCGCGCACCTCGACGCGGCAAGAAGAACAATGGCATCGCTTTCCCCAGGGGAGGAAGGGCGCAGGGCAGTCGCGTGCCGCGCTCCGGGACTCTCAATATCTGCTGTCACATCTTTGCTCCTTGCAGGACTGGCTTTGCCGTTCGCGGCAAACGCGCAACTCGCATCGAGCCCGCGTCCTGCGATCGAGGAGCAGCGCCAGCAGGAGCGTGAACGGGCTCTGCGCGAGCAGCAAGAGCGAAGCGTCGACGCGCGCCTCCAAAGGCCACAGCCGACTCAAGAGCAACGCCTGCCTCCTGACGAAACCCCATGCTTCCGGATCGACGGGGTCATCCTCGACGGAGAGCGCGGGGACGAATTCCAATGGGCACTCGACGCCATTGCAGGACCCGGCGCTGACGATTCGCCCCTGGGTCGTTGCCTGGGCACCGAGGGCGTCAGCATCGTGCTCTCGCGCGTGCAGCAGGCGGTGATCGAGCGCGGTTATGTGACCACGCGCGTGCTTGCCGGCTCGCAAGACCTCACCCACGGGGTACTGACACTCACGCTGGTTCCGGGCCGCATCGCCGCCATACGTTTCGATGGCGAGGCCACACCCACCAGCCTGCGCACGGCCATTCCCGCGCGCGTTGGCGATCTCCTCAACCTGCGCGACATCGAACAGGGTCTTGAGAACTTCAAGCGCGTGCCCACGGCCGAAGCCGACATCCAGATCGAACCGTCGACGCGCGAGGGTGCGCGCCCTGGCGACAGCGATCTGGTCGTGAAGTACACACAGGTGAAGCGCTGGCGCGGCACCGTCAGCCTCGACGACAGCGGCACGGAGGCCACCGGGAAGAACCAGGCGGGCGCCACGCTGTCGCTGGACAACCCGTTCGGCCTCAATGACCTTTTCTACGTCAACCTTGGCCATAGCATCGACCGCCATGGCTTCGGCAATCCTGCCAAGGGCACCGATGGACAGATCGTCCACTACTCCGTGCCCTATGGCGGCTGGCTCCTGAGCGCGACCGCCTCGCAGAACAGCCACCACCAGCGCACGCAAGGCGTCTGGGAAACCATCGAATACGCGGGCCGAAGCAGCAACGCGGAGGTCAAGCTCTCGCGGCTCCTCCATCGCGACCAGCACCGAAAGACCAGCATGAGCCTGCGTGGCTGGCGGCGCTCCTCGCACAACTTCATCGAGGACACCGAGGTCGGTCCTCAGCGCCGAATCATCGGCGGCTGGGAATTGGCCTTGAGTCACCGCGAATTCATCGGCGCGGCCACGCTCGACGGCAACCTCGCCTACCGGCGCGGAACTGGTGCCTTCGGAGCGATCCGTGCGCCCGAGGAAGCTTTCGACGAAGGCACCTCGCGCATGAAGCTCATCACCGCCGACCTGGGCCTGAACCTGCCTTTCGAGCTCGGCGGCCAGAAGCTGCGCTACAGCGGTCTGTGGCGCGCGCAGTGGAACCGCACCTGGCTCACGCCGCAGGATCAGTTCGCCATCGGCGGGCGCTTCACCGTGCGCGGCTTCGATGGAGAGAGCAGCCTCATGGGTGACCGCGGATGGCTCGTGCGCAATGACATCGGCTGGTCGCTCGGCCAGAGCGGCGCCGAGCTCTATGCGGGCATCGACCACGGCGAGGTCGGCGGGCTCTTCGTGGACCAGCTCATCGGGCGACGGCTCACTGGCGGTGTGATCGGCCTGCGCGGCGCATGTGGCGGGCTGACCTACGACTTCTTCGTTGGCGCGCCCATCAAGAAGCCCGAGGGATTCCAGACCCCCAGCGTCACCGCTGGATTCAACCTCAACTTCAACTTCTGAGCAGTAGGGCCATGGGAATGAAAAGGACTCGACGGGACTTCGTGGGCGCTTGCCTGCTGGCTTCTACTGCTCTGGTGCTGGGCGGTTGCGCCAGTTCGTCGCAACCCGAACCGCGGCCAGAGATTCGCCGGATTGCCGTGATCCCTGTCGTGCCGCCGGAACGGCTCTACGTCGACAACAGATCGACGGCGCTGCTGCTGTTTCCGCTCCCCACTCTGGTGGCCGATCCCATCCTCAACCGCAGGAAAAGCACCCTCTTCAACGAAAAGATGGAAAGCGTGCGCCTGCAGTTGGGCATGAAGCTGACGGACGAGGTCCTGCAGGCGCTGAAGGCAGAAGGGTTCGAGGCTTCGATCGTTCACGACGTCAAGCGCCCGCACAACGATCCAGAGGGCGTGGAGTACACCTCGCTCGATCCCAAGGATGCTGTTCTGCGCGTCGGCTTCAGCACCGTGGGCATGCACTCTTCGCGTTTCTCGAACGACTACCAGCCGCGAGTCAATGCGTGGGCATCTCTCTTGGCACGACCTGACCCCAAGGCTTGGGCGGCCGAGGACTACTTCTACTACGGCGCCGACGCTTCGCGAACCCCGGACGCCTGGAACATCCCCGCAGCCGAGAAGTATCGCTACCCAACCTTCGAGGCCCTGATCGACAAGGCCGACGAAGTCAGCGAAGGGTATGACGTCGCGCTGCGCGACCTTGTCCAACATATCGCCAAGCAACTGCGCGCCCAGCTCTGACCGATCCGCGGCCTCCACGACAACCAGGGAAGAACAATGAACAAGAACCTCCATCGGATCGTCTTCAACGCCGCGCGCGGCATACGCATGGTCGTGCAAGAGACAGCCAAGAGCACCGGCAAGGGTGCGTCCCAAGCGACCACATCAAGCGGCGCGAATGTGGCGCCGGCCATGGCCCTCGTTGTGGCGCTGAACGCGACTGGCGCAGCCGCGCAGATCATCGGCGCCCCCAACGTCCCCGGTAACCAGCGGCCCGTGGTGATTGCCGCGCCCACCGGCGTGCCCGTCGCGAACATCCAGACCCCAAGTGCCGCGGGCGTCTCGAGGAACGTCTACAACCGCTTCGATGTACAGAGCAATGGTCTGATCCTGAACAACAGCAGGACCAACACGCAGACCCAACTGGGCGGATGGGTGCAGGCCAATCCGTTCCTCGCGACCGGTCCGGCTCGTGTGATCCTGAACGAGATCAACTCCGGCAATCCTTCTCAGATTCGCGGTTACATAGAAATTGCGGGCCAACGCGCCGAAGTCATCGTTGCGAATCCGGCCGGCATCTACGTTGATGGCGCTGGTTTCATCAATGCGTCTAAGGCTACGTTGACGACAGGCATTCCCCAACTCAACGCTTTCGGCGGCCTCGACGGCTATCGCGTGAGCGGCGGCACCATCAGCATCGATGGCAAGGGACTGGATCTGAGTCAGACCGAGTATGCCGCCATCTATGCACGTGCCCTGCAGGTCAACGCGGGCATCTGGGCCAACGACCTGAAGGTGGTGACAGGCGCCAACGACATCAGCGTGAACAACGCAGCGACCACCCCGATCGCCGGCTCGGGTCCGGCCCCTGCCTTCGCCCTCGATGTCGCAGCCCTTGGTGGCATGTTCGCGAACAAGATTCACCTCGTGGGGACGGAGGCAGGTCTCGGTGTGCGTTCTGCCGGCAACCTCGGGGCCGGAGCGGGCGGCCTCATCGTCACCGCTGCGGGGCGGCTTGAGAACATTGGCACGATTGAAGGTGCACGTATCGAACTCGCGAGTGCGGGCGACATCGACAACCGCGGTGGCATCATCCGCCAGACTGGCTCTGCGGGCCTGACACTCGCCGCGCCGATGTTGAGCAACACGCAGGGCGGCGTTGTCGGCGCGGAGCCTTTGAACACAGGCTCCAGCGGCGAGAGCGGCTCGACGGGCGGCACGGCTGGCGGCAACACGCCCGGAGGCGGCGACGCGAGCAGCGGCTCAACAGGGGCTGGTGCATCCACCGGCAGTGGTGGCGCCGGTACAAGCGGTGGGGCGACCCCAATGGCTGTCGAACCGCCCGCACCTGGCAGCATCACGGCCAGCGGTGCCATCGCCAACGATGGTGGCCGCATCTTTGCCGGTGGCCCCATCACCCTGCAAACGCCACAGATCAACAACGCAGGCGGTTCGCTCAGCGCGGCCAGCATGGCGGTCACCGGTCCTGTCTTCAGCAATGCCGGCGGCACGCTGAACGTCAGCAACCGCTTCCAGGCAACCGTCGGCCAGTTCGATAACAACGGCGGGACCGTCAATGCTGGCACCGTCGACATCGCTGCAACAGGCGATTTGTTCAACGTCGATGGCAAGATCGCCAGCGGCAGCGGTGTCGCTCTGACTGTCGGAGGTCAACTCGACAACACGCGCGGTGTCATTTCCGCTGACAGTGCGCTGACGACAGTCGCGGGTGTGCTCACCAACATCGACGGCCAGATGGGCGCAGGCCACGATCTCGCGGTGCAGGCTGGCAGCATGACTTCCAGCGGAAGCCTACGAGCGGGCAACGACGCGACCGTCAACGTCAGCGGCGCACTCGTCAACGACGGCAGCATCACGGCGGCACGCCACACCACGCTCACCGCCAACACCCTGACCTCGGGCCGCGCCGGTACGCTTGGCGCCGGCATACTGGACGACGGTGCGCTCGCATCGGCGGGAGACCTCAAGGTCACGGCCACCGGTGCCCTGATTGCCAACGGCACCCAGCTTGCCGCCGGTGATGCTTCACTACAAGGCACGAGCGTCGACCTGTCATCGGGCACCACCAGCGCCGCGAATATCGCGATCACGGCGATCCAGGGCAACGTCACTACCAGCGGCGCTACCGTGGTCACGTCCGGCACGCTCGCCATCACCGCCAATGCGCAAAGCGCCCAGACCCTGATTAACCAGAAGGGCACGCTCAACGCCGGCCAGCTCGACCTGAACGTCGCCAACATCACGAACACCCAGCTCGGCGAGATCGTGCAGACCGGCGTGGGCGCCAGCACCATCGCAACGACCGGATCAATCGACAACAGCGGCGGTCGCATCGCCAGCAACGGCCAGGACCTCACGCTGCGCGCCGTGGATATCCGCAACACCGACGGGAAAATCGAGCACGCCGCCGTTGGCACCCTCGCGATCGAGACCGGCAGCTTCGACGGTGCCGGTGGCGCGATCACGACCAACGGCGCGCTCGTGGTCAACGCCGCCGGCGACTTCAAGCAAGACGGCGGCACCACCAGCGCGCGTCAAATCACCATCGATGCCGGCGCATTGAGCAATCGCGGCGGCAAGATCGTGCAGACCGGCAGCGACGCCACGCGCATCACCGTCGTCGGCGCCATCGACAACAGCGACGGCACCCTGGCGAGCAACGGCGGCACCGCCATCTCCGCCAGCGCCCTGGACAACAGCAGCGCCACCCTTGCGGCCAATAGCCTTGAGATCGACACGCGCGGCGGCGCGCTCACCAACGCGCAGGGAACCATTGCATCGACAACCACGGCGGCGTTGCGAACGGGCGCGCTGGTGAATGATGCCGGCCTCATCCACTCGGGTGAGGCCATAACGATCGACACCGGTGGGCAGGCGATCAGCAACACCAACGCTGCGGGCTATGCCACTGGGCAAGGTGGCATCACCAGCGGCGATACCTTGACGATGACGGTCGGCGCCGTCGACAACGCAGGCGGCTTCATCGGCTCCCGGGAGGCATTGGTCGCCAGCACGCAGGCCTTCTCCAACACCGCGGGCGGGATCGTGCTGGGCCAGTCCACGGTTTCCATCGACACGAACGGCGGGGCCTACACCAACGCCGGAGGTCAGACCCAGGCAGTGGGTGATCTGGACATCGCTGCCAGCTCGATCCAGAACAAGAGCGGCCTGATTCGGTCGCTCGCGACCACCACGCTGAACGCGGGCAGCGTCGCCAACACCGCCACCCAGGGCACCGACCAGGGTATCGAAGGAGCCGACGTCGCGATCAACGTCGGCCAGCTCGACAACACCCAGGGCGCCATCCGCGCCGACGGCAATGCCATCATCGCCAGCGGCGGCAGCGTCAACAACACGCAAGGTGCTATTTCCGCACTCGGCACCCTTGCCATCGTGGACCCGAACGCGGCGAACCCCGGCGCCAAGACACTCTCCATGACCAATACCGGCGGCACGCTGAGCGGCGGCAGCGTAGGGAACGATGGCGTGGGGACAGGCGGCGTGTTCCTCGACGCGAAGGGCTTCAGTGCCGACGGCGCGGTGCGTTCGGCCAATGACATCGGCATCGCGCTGACGCAGGACATCACGAACAACGCCGAACTCAGCGCCAATGGCAGCCTGACCTACACCACCACTGGCAACTTCACCAACAACGGCAAGCTGATCGCGGGTAAGACCCTCACCGTCGCGGGCAACCAGATCGACAACACCGTCAATGCCGAGATGAGCGGCGCAACCACTGTCGTTCAAGCGGCAGACACGCTGACCAATCGGGGATTGATCGACGGGCTGGACACCCGGATCAACGCAGGCGTCGTCGACAACGTCGGCACGGGCCGCATCTATGGGGACAGCATCTCCATCGGGGCGGGCACCGTGAACAACCTCGCTGAAATCGCCGACGGGCAGTCCGTCGGCGCGACCATCGCCGCACGCAGCACCCTCGACATCGGTGCCGGCTCCGTCAACAACCGCGACGGCGCCTACATCTTCAGCGCCGGCGACATATATATCGGCGGCGCCCTGGACGAGAACCGCTTCGCCACGGGCCAGGGCAGCGCTCTGAACAACCACAGCGCCACCATCGAAACCCTCGGCGACATGAACATCGCCATGGCGGCGGTGAACAACCTCGACACGCACCTGCGCGTCGAGCGCGAACCCTCCAGCGCCACCACGGTGAGCATCGTCACCATGGATGGCAAGACCTGGGATCCGGCCGACACCTGGGGCGACCCCTCCACTCGATACGTCTACCACCGCGATGCCGACGGCAACGTCAGCTTCGTAGGCATCGGCTGGAGCGTCCTGACCACCACGGTGGAAACCGACCGCGACGTCGCCAAGGACCAAGCCCCATCGCGCCTGGTGGCCGGCGGCAACATCAACATCGACGGCCACCTCGTCAACCGCGACAGCCACGTGCTGGCCGGCGGCGCCATCGATGCACCGGGCGCCGAGAACTATGCCACCAAGGGCAGCGTCATCACCACGACCGCCGCCGTGGCGGTCGGCTACAACCCCAACCGTCCCGGCAAGCCGCCGGAACAGCCGCTGTACATCGGTCCCAACGTTGACCCGCAAACCATTGAAATCGGCGCCTTCCAGTGGGAAGAGCACAACAACCAGTCCTCGGACAGATCCCCCGAGAGCCGCAAAGGCGCCAGCGTCGCCGCTGGCTCAGGCACTGGCTCTGTTGGCGGCTTCGTCGAAGTACCGGCCAACGTCGGCGGCATCGTCAAGACCAATGCCAAGGATGCGGGTGCATCCGACGCGGCCTCCGGTGCCAATGGCGAGGCGACCGTCCCGATGGTCGTTCGCACCAGCCGGCCCGACACTGGCATCCCCACCGCAAGCCTGTTCCGCACCGTGCCCGGTGGCCGGTACCTCATCGAGACCGATCCGCGCTTCGCCAACTACCGCAACTGGCTCAGCAGCGACTACCTCCTCAATGCGATGGGGTTCGACCCGAACAACGTACAGAAGCGCCTGGGCGACGGCTTCTACGAGCAGAAGCTCATCCGTGAGCAGATCGCGCAACTCACCGGGTACCGGTATCTCGACGGCTTCCAAAGCGATGAGGAGCAGTACGCCGCGTTGATGAACGCTGGCGCCACCTTCGCCAAGGAATACGGCCTCGTGCCCGGCATCGCACTCAGCGCTGCCCAGATGGCGCAACTCACCAGCGACATCGTCTGGCTCGTCGAGCAGACCGTGACCCTGTCCGACGGCTCGACCCAACAGGTGCTCGTGCCGCAGGTCTACGTGCGTGTGCGTTCCGGCGACATCGATGGCTCTGGCGCGCTCCTCTCGGCAGATCGCGTGCGCATCGACGGCGGCGGCCAGGGCACCGTCACCAACACCGGCACCATTGCCGGGCGTCGCCTTGTCTCCATCAACGCCGATACCATCGACAACCTCGGCGGGCGCATCAGCGGCGGCAATGTCGCCCTCAAGGCCGCCACCGACATCAACAACATCGGCGGCACCATCGATGCGCGCGACAGCCTATCGCTGAACGCCGGGCGCGACATCAACGTGCGAACCACCACGCAAAGCCATGACGGCGGAGCGAACAGTTCCACCAACATCGATCGCGTCGCGGGCCTTTATGTGACCAACCCGGGCGGCACGCTCGTCGCCAGCGCCGGCCACGACGTGAACCTCATCGGCGCCATCGTCGCGAACCAGGGCAAGAGTAGCTTCACGTCCATCAAGGCAGGCAACGACATCAACCTGGGCACCGTGACCGAGTCGAGGACGACCTCGGGCGCGAGCACGCAGGCTTCGATGACGTCGAGCCAGTCGCGCGAGCTGGGGACTTCGATCCTCACCGATGGCACCACGATGCTCAACGCGGGCCGCGATCTCAACGCGCGGCAGGCGACGGTCGATGCAGGCAGTGGGCTGCTCAGCGTGCATGCGGACCGGGACATCAACATCACCTCTGGCCAGTCGCGCGATAGCGGCGGCTACTCCGCCCAGTGGAGCGACAAGGGCCTGACAAAGAAGACCGACAACAAGGTGAGCGGCGAATTCGCCAACAGCACCAGCGTGGGCAGCCGCTTCTCGGGCAACGTGGTGTCGATGACGGCGAACAACGACATCACGATCGAAGGCTCGCACATCAGCGGCACCAAGGGCGTGCTGATCGATGCCGGCCGAAACCTCACCATCGTCGAGGGGCGCGACACCAGAAGCAGCTCCGTGGAGTTCGAGCGCAAGACGTCGGGCGTGTCGGGCCTCGGAGGGTTGCTTGCCGGCCTGCCTTCTCCGGTGCTGCCTTATTCCAAGACCTCGGGGGACGGCCTCGCCACCTATAGCAATACCGCCTCTGCCAGCACCATCACCAGCAGCGAAGGCGGTGTGCTCCTGCGGGGCGGCGGCGATGTCTTCCTGCAGGGCGTGCAGGTCGATGCGGCCAAGGACATCACCGTCAAGGGCGGCAATGTCACCATCCAGGCAGCCACGGAGAACCGCAGCGTCACTACCACCACCAGCAGCAAGAAGAACGGCATCACCGCCAATGAGGTGCTCTGGCATGACCCGAGCACCGGCATCAACGCCAAAAAGACCGCTGAGGCCACCGTGCAGGACACGAGCCTTGCGCGCAGCACGCTCAACGGGGCCAACGTCAGCATCACGGCCGACGACACCCTCGCGATGGCCGGCACGACGGTCAACACCGCGGGCAAGCTGAGCCTGAGCGCCGACACGCTGATCCTTGGAACGCAAGCCAGCGAGCACAGTACCCAGGAGACCAGCCAGGGCCGGGACCTGGGCTATCAGAAGGCCAAGGACAAGGGCACGCAGGACCAGACCACCGAATACAACCAGCTCAACGCCGGCAGCCTGGAGATCAACGCCAACCAGATCAAGGCTGGGCTCGGGGCAAGGGACAGCGTTGAAGCGCTCGCACAGCAGCCGGGAATGAACTGGGTGCAGCAGATCACCAGCGATCCAAACCTAAGCGGCAAGATCGACTGGCAGCGCGTGGAGGAAGCCCACAGGAACTGGAACTCCACCCAGCAGGGTCTCACGCCCGAGGGCGCGGCCATCGTGACGGTTGTCGTGGCCTGGGCGACCTGGGGCACGGCAACGGGCGTTGGTCAAGCCGCAGGCCAAGCGGCGGCCGTCGGTGCGGGAGAAGGTGTCGCCCTCTCCGGTGGTGGCGCATTCCTCACGGGCACCGGGGCGACAATCTCCGGCGTCGTCGGTGGGGCCGTGACGGCAGGCATCAGCGCACTGGCGGGTCAGGCCACCGTCTCACTCATCAACAACCAGGGCGACATCGGCAAGACGCTCGATGACCTGGGCAGCAGTTCCAATGTGAAGAACCTGCTCACGGCGATCGTCACGGGTGGCGTGCTGGGCGGGTTGAACATGAACCCGACCGGGCTGCCGACAACAGGCGGCGGAGCCGACCAGTTCATGACCCAGTTGGGCAACAACATGGCCGCGGGCGCCGCCAAGGCGGTGATCAGCACGGCCATCAACGGGGAAGTCTCGAGCAGGCCCTGACAGAAGGGTTGAAGAATGCCTTGCTCGACACGGTGGCCGCCCAGGGAGCGAATGCCATCGGCGATCTAACCATGGGTGGGGCACTCAACGATCTCACGAACAAGATTGCTCACGCGATTGCCGGCTGTGCCGTGGGCGCAGCTCGAACGGATGGAAGCTGCGCGGCGGGGGCCCTTGGTGCCGCGATTGGAGAACTGGCGGCAGAAGGGTATGGCCTGCACGACGACACGGTCCAATTCGCCGCGATGTTGGCAGGCATCGCTGGCGCGATTGCCGGTCTGGATGCGGAGCAGATCAATCTCGCCAGTCAGGCGGGGGCCAATGCGGCAGCGAACAACTATCTCAGCCATTCGCCCTTCCCGGACGTCCGTAGCCTCGTGGCAAAGGAGAATGCGCGCCTGACTGCGGCGTGCGAGCCCAATTGCACTGCAGAGGACTTCCAGCGCATTGATCAGCAAGCTGCGGCAGTGGAAAAAGCAGCCAACTTGGCGGGAAGTTGCGAAACGTGGCGTGATCACGCCAGATCAGGCGCAACAATTGGCGCAAACGCTGTTGGAACTCGCACCGGTCTACGGCACGGCCGAATCGGCGCTGCAACTGATCACGGGCAAGAGTAGCCTCACTGGCGATGACGCCAACCGCATCTTGGCTGCCGTCGGATTGGTGCCGATTGCAGGGGGCATTGTGCGCAAGGTCGGTGAGCCGGTGGTAGAGACTTTAACGTCTCTATTGCGGGCGATGGATGGTCCCGTTTTCAAGACTACGCACTACGCTGCACGTCTCGAAGCTGCGGGAGTAAACGTAGCACGCGCTGAAGCCGCAGTTGCCAAAGAGGTGGCGGCAATGCGGCAAAACATGGAGCTTGGCTCGGGCGTGAGCGGGCGAATGATAGTTGACGGCGTTCAGATCGAATACCGCGTCCGCATGCTCGCGGACGGTAGCGCAAACGTAGGTACCATTTTTCCAGTGAAGTAGATATGAGTATGAGACCGATATCTGACAACGAAATGCAGCTAATCGCACGAATTGCTGAGAAGCTCACTCCTGATGAGCGCACTCAGCTACTCGCTGATGCAAGGGACTCGACCGTCGAATCCGCGGTTGCCGATGAGTCTCGACTCATTTTTCATATCGCGGGCTATCGACGCCCCCATCCGGAGGGCAGCATCCATATGGCGCTGAAGGCACCATCCTCGACGGAGACTCGGCGGAATTGGAGGTTTTGTTGTTCGCAGACGAGGGCGGAAGACTACTCGAACTTGAGTTTGTTCGTTATGACCCGGGAGACTTAGTTGGCCCCCAGTGGGACACGCTAAAAGTGTATTGACGCGTCTCGACCAATCTCGATGTCCGAGCCACCGTGATGCGGACGGGGACATCAAAATCACCTCCGGGCAGGCGCGCGACAGCGGCAGCTTTTCGGCGGAGTGGACCGACAAGGGCCTGACAAAGAAGACCGAGAACACCGTCAGCGGCGAATTCGCCAACAGCACCAGCGTGGGCAGCAGCTTCTCGGGCAACGTGGTGTCGATGACGGCGAACAATGACATCACCATCGAAGGCTCGCACATCAGCGGCACCAAGGGCGTGCTGATCGATGCCGGCCGAAACCTCACCGTCGTCGAAGGGCGCGACACCCGCAGCGCATCGGTGGACAGCGAAAAGAAGACCAAGGCCCTCAACCTCGCCACCGGCGTGCCCTATGGCGAGAAGAGCCAGACCGGCCTTCAGGTGCAGACCGACAACGCCTCGGCCAGCACCATCACCAGCACCGAAGGCGGCGTGCTGCTCCAGGGCGGTGGCAACGTCTTCCTGCAAGGCGTGCAAGTCGATGCCGCCAAGGACATCAACATCAGCGGCGGCAACGTCACCATCCAGGCGGCCACCAACCGCCAGACCGTGACCGGCACCCACAGCGAGCGCGTCACCGGCATGGGGCCGAAGCAGGTCGTCCTGCTCGACGCCGCCAAGGGCATCAATGCCAAGCAAGGCATTGAAACCACCATCGAGGACACCCGCCTCACGCGCAGCACGCTCAACGGGGCCAACGTCAACATCACCGCCAAGGACACCCTGGCGATGGCCGGCACCACGGTCAACACCGAAGGCAAGTTGAGCCTGAACGCCGACACGCTCGTCCTGGGCACCCAGAGCACCGAGCACGGCACCCAGGAGACCAGCCAGGGCCGCGATGTGGTCTACCAGAAGAACAAGGACAAGGGCACGCAGGACCAGACCACCGAATACAACCAGCTCAACGCCGGCAGCCTGGAGATCAACGCCAACCAGATCAAGGCTGGGCTCGGGGCGAGAGACAGCATCGAGCAACTGGCGCAGCAGCCCGGCATGGGCTGGATCGAACAGATCAACAACGATCCGAACCTGCAAGGAAAGATCGACTGGCAGCGCGTGGAGGAAGCCCACAAGAACTGGGACCACACCCAGCAGGGATTGACGCCCGAAGGGGCCGTGATCGTGAAGGTGGTGGTCGCCTATCTCACCTGGGGTGCGGCCATGGGCGCTGGTGAAGCCGTGGGCCAAGCGCTCTCGGCGCAAGGTGTCGCGGTGCTTGGCGAAGGCGCGTTTGTTGCAGCCGGAGGAATGACTGCCTCCAGCGTGGTGAGCAGGTTGAGGCCAAAAAACGACAGTTTTCCCAATGAGCGCTGTGTTTTTGGCTTTATCTTCACGAAGCCCCTGCCGGGGGCAACACCAGTGGCCCGGCGGAGCCGTTTCCACGGTGTTTCGCGAAGGGGCCTGGCTGTGCCGGCCCTTTGGGGGCTCGTCGTCAGTGGGGGAGCGTGATTACGAAGCTGGCGCCGCCACCCGGACGATCTTCACAGCGGACGCTGCCGCCGTGGCGTTCGGTGATCGACTTGACCAGCGAGAGGCCGAGGCCGACGCCGCCGTTGCGTTCGCTCGCGCCGGGCAGGCGGTAGAAGGGCTCGAAGATGCGTTCGCGCAGGACGGCGGGCACGCCGGGGCCGCGATCGCTGACGCGGATCTCGGCGGCACCGCCGCGGCTCGTGAGTTCGACGCAGGTTTCGCCCGCGCCGTAGCGGCGGGCGTTTTCGAGCAGGTTGCGAATCGCGCGGCGCAGCAGGCGCGGCACGCCGCGCACCGTGAGCGCGTCGCTGTGGGTGCCTTCGCTCACTTCGAGGTCGGCGTCGAGCCGCGCGCATTCCTCGGCAGCGAGGCCGGTGAGGTCCACCGCCTCGACCGTGCCCATGTCCGCTTCCTTCGCATCGAGCCGGCTGGCCAGCAGGATCTCGTCGATCAACTGGTCGAGCTCGGCGATGTTGCGCGAGATCTCCTCGCGCACGGCCGCGCTGGGGCGTTCGCCGCCCATCAGTTCGAGGCCCATGCGGATGCGCGCGAGCGGCGAGCGCAGTTCGTGCGAGGCGTTGGCGAGCAGCGACTTGTGCGAGCGCACGAGTTCCTCGATGCGGGAGGCCGCGAGGTTGAAGCGCTTCGACAGATCGGCGACTTCGTCCTGCCCGTCTTCGACAACGCGCATCGAGAGGTCGCCTTCGCCCCAGCGCTGAACGCCGCGCTGCAGTTCTTCGAGCCGCTTGGTGAGCCTGCGCACGATCGGATAGACGCCCAGTGCGACGGCGATGCCGATCAGCGCCACCATCCATCCGAGCCCGAACGGCGTGCGCCACGGCGCGAGGCCCGGCCCGCCGGGACCGCCCGGGCCGCCTTGGGCCCGGGGGCGACGCGCAGGGTGATGTTGCGTCCGTCACCCAGATCGACGTCGAAGTCGAGGCCCTGCCCCGGCACGCGCAGGGCCTTGCCGCGCCCGATGGGGCGATCCTGATCGTCGAGCACCACGACGTCGCGCGGCACCGGGGCCAGCCGCTCACGCTCGTACTCGGCGGCCTCGCGCACGATCCAGTTGGCCGTCAGCGTCAGGATGAAGACGCCGGCCACGACCGCGAGCCAGATGCGGACGTAGAGATGCTTGCGATAGAGCTTGATGAACATATCAGTGCTTGATCAGGCAGCGCGGCCAAGCCCAGGAATCCCGCGGAACCGGCTTTGCCGGGCCGCTGGGATTGCCCCCGGAGAGGGGTGCCCGAGCCACACGAAGTGGGCGAGGCTGGGGGTGAGCGTCATTTCAGTCTTGCTGCTTGGCGAACACGTACCCGACGCCGCGCACCGTGAGGATGCGCTTCGGGTTCTTGGCGTCGGCCTCGATCGCGGCGCGGATGCGGCCCATGTGCACGTCGATCGATCGGTCGAAGGCTTCGAGCTCGCGGCCGCGCACGGCTTCCATGATCTGGTCGCGCGTGAGCACGCGGCCGGCGCGCTCGGCCATCGCGGTGAGCAGGTCGAACTGGTAGGAGGTGAGGTCCGCAAGCTCGCCGCCGACCGTGACGCTGCGCGCGTTGCGGTCGATCTCGAGCGAGCCGAAGCGCATCACCGAAGGCGCGGTCGCATCGGCCGCGTTTTCGCCGCGGCGGCGCAGCACCGCGCGGATGCGGGCGAGCAGTTCGCGCGGCTCGAAGGGCTTGGGCAGGTAGTCGTCGGCGCCGATCTCCAGGCCGATGATGCGGTCCATCGGATCGCCCTTGGCGGTGAGCATCAGCACCGAGACCTTGGCGAGCCCGTTGGGCAGCGCGCGGATGCGGCGGCAGATTTCGAGGCCGTCGGTGTCCGGCAGCATCAGGTCGAGGATGACCAGGTCGGGCGTGCGCTGCTGCAGCATCTCGAGACCGGTTGCGCCGTCGGCGGCGTGGCTGAAGCCGAAACCCGACTGGGTCAGGTATTCACCCACCATCTGCGCGAGGCGGGTGTCGTCTTCGATCATCAGGAGTTGGGGCGTGCTCATCGTTCTATTCCCTCCACGGGACGGCATGTTGCAAGGTTCGCCGCCGGCCGCCAAGCGGGCTTGAACGCAACGTAAAGTTCGGTAAACGTCTCTCGCCGGATATTTCAGGCCGGCGCGAAAAGCATCGGTTCGCGCGGGCTGTCGCCGATGGCTGCCACCGGTCGCTCTTCGAGCACGGCGCGCAGCCTGCCGGCTTCCAGCGCGGGATGGTCGAACATGGCGCGTTCGAGGATTTCGGTCGCGAGCAGATCCAGCCGCTGCGCCGAATCCTTCAGCCGCTTGACGAAGGCGCGGTCGTCGAGCCGGTCCGTGAGACTGCGGTTCAGTTCGGCGAACCAGGGCAGCGCGGCATGGTCGAGCAGCACCGGCGGATTGCGACGGCCGCTCACCGCCGACCACGCGCGCAGGAAATCCTGCACAGCGAAGTTCAATCGCTGGCAATGCAGCAGGTCGTTGCGCACTTGGCCGAGCAGCGCCAGATCGGTGAGCCGTTGCTGGAAGAAGATCTGCGACAGCACGCCCCAGTAGTAGGTGTAGTCCCAGATCACCTTGACCGGCAGTACCTCCGGATCGCCGAAGAGCGCGTACTGGTCGGTGTAGAGCGCCAGCGTGCTTTCGTAGAACGAGTGGTAGATCTGGTCGTAGAGCCCGGCCCGCGCTTCGAGTGCGAGTCCCTTGCGATCGCGCGCGATCAGGTCGGCGATGTAGGTGTTGGCGATCGCGATGAAGTCGCTGCCCGGCGAATAGAACGGATCGAGGAAGAGCCCCGCCTCGCCGGCGAGCGCCCAGCGCTCGGCCGAGAAGACCTGCTTGCAGCCGTAGGAGAAGCGCCGGAAGAAGGCGAAGTCCTGGAGCAGATGGCGCTTGCCGTCGAGGTCGTCGAAAAGACGCGGCTGCCACGTGCGCAGCCACTGCATCGCCTTGTCGAAGCTGTCCATCTTCTCGAGCGGATGCAGGCGCGGGTCCGCCACGATGCCGACGGAATGCGATCCCGAGGCCAGCGGGATCAGCCACACCCAGTAGCCCGCGCCGACCAGATGGTTGGTCGAGAGCCAGCGCGCCTGCGGTTCGCAGCGCGTGCGCCGAGCCGGGTCGTCGGACCACTCGTCGATCGTGATGCGATCGCCGATGCGGAACCAGACCGCATTGCATTCATGCGCGTTCGGCTGCGCGAGGCCGAGCTTGCGCTTGAGCATGCCGGCCCGCCCGCAGGCATCGACCAGCCAGCGCGCGTGCAGCGCGCGGGTCTCGCCGTCGCGCGCGCATTCGATCAGATGCGGCGATCGCGCGTCTCCGGCCAGCTCGATGCGGCGCACCGTCGCGCCGTCGATGAACTGCACGCCGCGGCGCGCGGCCTCTTCGGCGAGGTAGTTCTCGAAGATGCCGCGGTCGATCTGGTAGCTGGGGACCGAGAGGTAGCGGCTGGCGCCGATCTCGGTCACCGCATCGATGTCGCGCCGCCCTTCGCTGAAGAAGAAACGGAAGCCGAACTTGCGCAATTGCGCGCCCCGCATGTGCGGCCCGAGGCCGAGCACCGTGTCGAAATAGTGCGCGCCGATCTCCACCGACGATTCGCCCACCTTGTGCGCCGCATGCGGCACCGGATGGCTCCGGCGCTCCAGCACCACCACGTCGATGTCGGCGAACTGCTGCCTGAGCTGCAGCCCGAGCGTGAGCCCGGCCAGCCCGCCGCCCATGATCACGACGTCGTGACGGGCAGCGGTGGCGGTCATGGCGATCTCAGCAGGGTTGCAGTGCGAGCTGCAGCGAGAGCTTGTCCGACAGCGGCAGGCGCAGCGATTCGGCGTCGCCGCGCGCCAGTGCTTCGAATACGGGCAGCGCATCGGCCATCGCGTTGCCGTCGAGGGCGCGCGCGGCATCGGTCCGCAGCGGTGTGGCGGTCGCGGGGCCGGGCGCGAGCGACCAGTCGACCGAGGCCACGGAGCGCTCGCTGCGTTCCGGGGCGATGACCATCGCGACCGCCAGCAGGCCGCGGCTTTTCGTCACCGAGGCGAGCGCACCCACGGCCGGCATGTCGTAGCCCACGAGCAGCACCGGGCGCTCGTCGGCCGCGCACTGCGCCGCCGCTTCGAGCAAGGCGGATGCGAAGGTGCTTTCGTAAGCCGTGAGCGAATTGCTCGCGGCCATGCAGCCGGTGCCGATGGTCCAGTAGCCCACGGCCGCGTTGTGCACCGAGTTGTGGAACTTGATCGGCGACAGCAGCTTCGGGTCGGCCGCGAGCGTGCTGCACATGTAGTCGTTGATGCCGAGGTCGCCGTGCGCCGAGGCGAACACGCACGGCAGGTCGGCCGGGTCGCGGTCCGCGCTGGCGACCGCAGCCGCCGCGACTTCGAGCGACAGGGCCACGGTGTCGGGCGCGCGGCGGCGCTCGGCGGGCGCCAGCAGCTGCGGCGAGGGCCGCTTGGCCGGCGGATCGACGGGCTGCGCCTCGCCGCGGAAGACGGCGCGCGCGACCTCCCAGCCGGGCAGCGTGGGCGCCCAGAAAGCCGGTCCTTCGATGTAGACGGTGGGGGTCTTCACGCTCATGCCGAGGCTCCCTTGCCAAAGACCAGCGAGCAGTTGTTGCCGCCGAAGCCAAACGAGTTGCTCAAGGCGTAGCGCACTTCGCCGTGCGCCGGCTGCAGCTTGATCTGCGGGCCGCATTCGGCATCGAGCGTGGTGGTGTTGACGGTGCCGGGCTTGAGGCCCGTCTCGATCGCGAGCAGGCTGATCACCGCTTCGACGATGCCCGCCGCGCCCAGCGTGTGGCCGGTGAAGCCCTTGGTCGAGCTGGCGTGCGTGGTCGGCGGAAAGCGTCGGGCGACCAGTGCGCCTTCCACTTCGTCGTTCTTGGTGCTCGCGGTGCCGTGCATGTTGATGTAGTCGATGTCCTCGGGTTGGAGGCCGGCGCGCGCGAGCGCGTCGTCGAGCGCCCGTTCGGCGCCCAGCCCCTCGGGATGCGGGGTGGACATGTGGTGCGCGTCGCTGGCCTCGCCGTAGCCCAGCAGTTCGAGCGGGCCCTCGCCGCGTTCGAGCAGCGCGAAGCCCGCAGCTTCGCCGAGGCTGATGCCGTTGCGGGCCGCATCGAAAGGCCGGCACGGTTCGGGCGACACCAGTTCGAGCGAGTTGAAGCCGAAGAGCACGCTGCCGCACAGCGTGTCGACACCGCCGACCACGGCCGCATCGACCAGCCCGAGGCGGATCAGGCGCTCGGCCGACGCGAACACCTTGCCGCTGGACGAGCAGGCCGTGGAGATCGTCTCCGCCGGCCCTTCGAGGCCGAGCGCCTCCTGCACGAACAGGGTCAGCGAATGCGGCGTGTGCACCTTGGGCCGGCGCTGGTGGGCCGGGAAAGCGCCGTTGTCGAGCTCGGTGTAGGCCGCTTCGGTCTCGCCGATGCTGGAGGTCGATGTGCCGAGGATCAGCGCGATGCGGTCCGCGCCATAACGCTTCCGTGCGGCGGCCACGGCCTCGATGAAGCCGTCGGCCTGCAGGCCGAGCCAGGCGAGCCGGTTGTTGCGGCAATCCCAGCCTGCGAGTTCGTCCGGCAGCCGGAGTTCTTCGAGGCCCTCGACGCGCCCGATCCAGGTCGGCAGCGGCGTGGGGCCGAAATCATTGGCGCGCAGGCCGCTTTTCGATTGTTCGAGCGCTGCAAGAAGTGCGCCCTTACCCACGCCCACCGACGACGTGGCGGTGAAGGCGCTGACTCGCAGGGGAGGTATGCGTGAAGGTGACACGATGAAAGAAAGTGTGCAAATGCGCTTCGGCGCGAAGCCTGAAAGCCTAACAGCTACCGGTGATTCGCATGCAACCGTCCGTTCCGGCGAACGGGCACGGATCAGGTGGCGGCAGGGTCGGGCGCCTTGTCCTTGTCCTTGTCTTGGTCCTTGCCCTTCGCCGTGCCGTTGGTGTACGACCGCGACGCCAGCGCGACCAGGAACAGCACCGGCACGCCCAGCGCCGCGGTGCCGATGAAGAAGGCCTGGTAGCCATAGGCATCCACGAACACGCCCGAATACCCGGCGATGAACTTGGGCAGCAACAGCATGAGCGAACTGAACAGCGCGTACTGCGTGGCCGAATAGCTCACGTTCGTCAGGCTCGACAGATAGGCGATGAAGGCTGCCGAGGCGATGCCGCCGGCCAGGTTGTCGGCCGACACCACCAGCACCAGCGCCGTGAGGTCGTGGCCGCGCGTGGCAAGCCCGGCGAACAGCAGGTTGCTTGCCGCACTCAGCACCGCGCCGAGCATCAGCACGCGCATCACGCCGAGCCGCATCGACAGCACGCCCCCGACGAAGGCGCCGGCCAGCGTCATCACCACGCCGTAGATCTTGCTGACGGTGGCGACCTCGTCCTTGGTGAAGCCCATGTCGACGTAGAACGGGTTGGCCATGATGCCCATCACCACGTCGCTGATGCGGTAGATCGCGATCAGCGCGAGGATCAGTGCCGCCTGCCACCTGTAGCGGCGGATGAAGTCCGCAAAGGGTTCGACCAGCACGCTTTCGAGCCACTCCCCCGCGCTCCGGGGACTGGGCAATGCGGCGCGCACCGGTTCGGGCGACAGCAGCACGGTGATCACGCCCACCGCCATCGAGCCGGCCATCACGAGATAGGCGAACTTCCATGCACCGTTCTGGTAGCCGGCAAGGCCCGGCACCTCGGCCCACGCCGCGATCCACAGCACGCCGGCGCCCGCCCAGATCATCGCGAGGCGGTAGCCCGTCTGGTAGGCGGCGGCCAGCGCGGCCTGCTTGCGCGCGGCGGCGGATTCGATGCGGAAGGCGTCGAGCGCGATGTCCTGCGTGGCCGAGCCGAAAGCCACCAGCACCGCGCACCAGACCAGCGGCGGCAGGCCCTCGCGCGGATCGTTGAAGGCCATGCCGCAGAGGCCCGCGATCACCGTGAACTGCGCGATCAGCAGCCATCCGCGCCGCCGGCCCAGGAGGGTGGTGAACGGCGGCACCGGCAAGCGGTCCACCAGCGGCGCCCACGCCCACTTGAAGCCGTAGGCGAGGCCGACCCAGCTCAGGAAGCCGATGGTGGTGCGATCGATGCCCGCCTCGCGGAGGCGGAAGCTCAGCGTGCCCAGCACCAGCAGCAGCGGCAGGCCCGCCGAGAAGCCCAGCGCGAGCATGCGCAGCGTGGCGGGTTCGAGATAGACCTTCAGCGCGTCGCGCCAGGGCAGGGAAGGGGGGCTTCGGCAGCCGGTGGTGCGGACATCGGGCGGGTGTTGTGCAGAGGCCTCCCATTATTCCCGCTTGCGCCGGGGTGTCCCGCCGTCGATGTGCGTTTGTGCGTTGGCATACCGCTTGCAAGGCATCTTGTACACAAGACGGGATGCTTAATGATGGTGCACCAGCAAACGGATGACGCAGCCGGGCCAGCGTGGATCACGCGGCTCGCCTTCCCCGTGAAGACGACTGCGAACGGCCCCCTGGCGGGATTGCGTTTCGCGGCCAAGGACAACATCGACGTGGCCGGCGTGCCGACCACGGCCGCCTGCCCGGCCTTTGCGCACACGCCGGCGGCGCACGCATCGGTGGTGCAGCGGCTGCTCGACGCCGGTGCGCAGCTGCTCGGCAAGACCAATCTGGACCAGTTCGCCTGCGGCCTCAATGGCACGCGCTCGCCCTACGGCGCGGTGCCGAACAGCTTCGATGCGCGCTACGTCTCGGGCGGCTCCAGCTCGGGTTCGGCCGTTGTGGTCGCCAAGGGCGAGGCCGACTTCTCGCTCGGCACCGACACCGCAGGCTCCGGCCGCGTGCCGGCGGGGCTCAACAACATCGTCGGCATCAAGCCGTCGCGTGGCTCGGTGAGCGCGCGCGGCGTGGTGCCGGCGGCGCAGAGCGTGGATTGCGTGTCGATCTTCGCCCGCACCGTCGATGTCGCGGCGCGGGTGCTTCAGGTCGCGATGGGCTTCGACGCGGGCGACCCGTATTCGCGCAGCCTTGCGCTCGCCACGCAGCCGCTGCCGGCGAGCTTCCGCTTCGGCGTGCCGTCGGTGTTGCGCTTCTTCGGCGACGAACAGGCGCAGAAGGCCTTCGCGCGCGCGATCGAGCAGATGCGCGCGCTGGGCGGCACGCCGGTCGAGATCGACTACGCGCCCCTCGCCGAAGCGGCCGCGCTGCTCTACGACAGTGCGCTGGTGGCCGAGCGCTACGCCGCGGTGCGCGAGTTCTTCGATGCGCACGAAGCCGAAGTGATCGAACCGGTGCGCGGCATCCTCGCGCAAGGTCGCAGCTACAGCGCCGCCGACTTCGTGGAGGCGCGCGTGAAGTTGCAGGCGCTGGGCCAGCGCGCCGCGGCGCTGTGGGACGGGATCGACGTGCTGCTGGTGCCGACCGCGCCGACGCACTACACGATCGAAGCGATGCAGGCCGACCCGGTCGCCCTGAACCGCAACCTCGGCGAGTACACGAACTTCGTCAACCTGCTCGACTACGCCGCGATCTCGGTGCCCGCGAGCATCCGCCAGGACGGCCTGCCCTTCGGCATCACGCTCATCGGCCCCTGTGGCAGCGACTTCCAGCTGGCCGAACTCGGGCAGCGCTTTCACCATGCCACCGGCCTGACGCTCGGCGCGACCGGCGAGCCGATGCCGGCACCGCAGCAACTGCCGCTGCCGATCGTCACTCCGTCGCCGACCGTGCACGTTGCCCTGGTCGGCGCGCACCTGTCCGGCATGCCGCTCAACGGCCAACTGATCGAACGCGGTGCGCGGCTGCTGCGCGCGACGCACACGGCGCCGCAGTACCGCCTCTATGCGTTGCCCGGCACGGTCCCGCCCAAGCCCGGGCTGCTGCGCGTGCCCTCGGGCGAAGGCGCAGCGATCTCGGTCGAAATCTGGGAGATGCCGCTTGCGCATTACGGCAGCTTCGTCGCCCTCATTCCGGCGCCGCTCGGCATCGGAAGCCTGACCCTTGCCGACGGTACCAGCGTGCAGGGCTTTCTCTGCGAAGCGCTGGCCGTGCAGGGCGCGGAAGACATCACGCACCACGGCGGATGGCGTGCCTACATCGCATCGCGCAGCGCGCAGCCCGCCTGACACCTCGTATCCAACCTCGAACTCCCTGGAGTACCCCATGGCTCTCATCGACACCCCCTCACTCTCCAGACGCCGGCTTCGCGCCGCCGCGCGCTCCAGGCCGGCGCGGCCGGAATCGCCGCGCTCGCGGTGCCGGCGCTGGTGCGCGCGCAGGCGACGCCCAAGATCCGCATCGGCTACTGGCCCATCGCGGCGGGACTGCCTTTCTATGCGGCGGTGGAACAGGGCTACTTCAAGAGCGCCGGGCTCGATGTCGAGGTGCAGCGCTTCGCGGGCGCGCAGCAGATCATGGAAGCGATGCTCTCCGACCGCTGCGACGGCAGCGCCAACGGCACCGGTTCGGCCAACATCGCGATCGGCGAGATCGCCGCGCCGGGCAGCTTCAAGATCTTCTGCTCCAACCCGAGCAACGCGAAGAACGTGCTCGACCAGATGCTGGTGCCCGCGGCCAGCACCGCCAAGACCATGGCCGACCTCAAGGGCAAGCGCGTGGCCTCGGGACCGGGTATCCAGAACGTGACGCTCGCCAAGACCATCCTCGAGCGTGGCGGCGCGACCGGCGCGACCGTCGTCGAGCTGCCGATCGGCCAGCATGTCGCGTCGCTCGCGGCGGGGCAGGTCGATGGCTGCTACACGCTGGAGCCGACCGGCACCATCGGCCGCCTGAACGGCAGCACCCGCGTGCTCGAAGCCGGCGTGATCGCGAAGTACGTGCTCGGCGATCCGATGGCGCCGTGGTTCGGCGGCTCGGCCTCGCTCACCTCCGCGTTCATCAAGAAGAACCCCGAGGCCGCGAAGAAGTTCATCGCCGCGTACGGCCAGGGCGTGGCCTTCGTGCGCAGCAAGCCCGCCGAAGCGCGCCAGTACCTCAAGGGCTACACCGCCATCGAAGGCCCGCTCACCGCCGAAGTGCCGCTGGCGGCCTACACGATGTACAACGAGTTCACGCCGGCGGACGTCGCCTACTTCCAGAAATTCTTCGACCTGTTCTCGGAAAAGGGCATCTTCTCGTCGCGCCTGATGGTCGACACGATGCTCTACAAGGGGTGATGCGATGAGCGCCACGCCCTGGGCCGCGCCCGCCGCATCGCCAACCACCGCGCCGCCGCGGGGATCACACTGGGGCAAGGCGCTGCCCTTCATCGGCCCGGTGGTGCTCTTCATCGTGTGGGACCTCGCGGTGCGCCTCGGCTTCATCAAGGCAATCCTGCTGCCGATGCCCTCGGACACCATTGCCACGCTGCTCACCGGCCTGGCGGGCGGTCCGCTCCTGACCGATTTCGCGGTCACGGTGTGGCGCACCTTGCAGGCCTTCCTGATCGCGGCGGTGGTCGGCGTGCCGCTGGGCGTGCTGCTCGGCAGCAACGAGAAGGCGTATCGCAGCGTCGAGTTCCTGATCGACTTCTTCCGCTCCACGCCGTCGTCGGCGCTGATCCCGCTGTTCCTGATGATCTTCGGCGTCTCGGATGTCAACAAGGTCGCGATCGCCGCCTTCGGCGCCATGCTCATCGTGGTCTTCAACAGCGCCTACGGGGTGATGAACGCGCGCAAGCAGCGCGTGATGGCCGCGAAGGTGATGGGCGCGTCGCGCTGGCAGATCTTCCGCGACGTGCTGGTGTGGGAGAGCCTGCAGCCCAGCTTCGTCGGCCTGCGCTCGGCGGTCTCGATGGCGCTGGTGATCGTGATCGTGGCCGAGATGTTCATCGGCTCCGACAGCGGCCTGGGCCACCGCATCATCAACTCGCAGCAGGTGATGAACGTGAAGGACATGTACGCCTCGATCCTCGCGGCCGGCGCGCTGGGCTATGCGCTGAACATCCTCTTCCTTGTGGCCGAGCGCCGCATCGTGCACTGGAGCGGACGATGAGAACCGAAGGCAACGTCATCAACGGGCCGGTCTACGCCGATGTGCCGACGCCGGCCTTCCAGCCGGGGCCGGCGGGCACCCACATCACAATCCGCGGGCTCACCAAGTACTTCGCGGGCTGGCCGCTGTACGAGAACTTCGACCTCGACATCCCGAAGCGCAAGATCGTCTCGGTCTTCGGCCCCAACGGCTGCGGCAAGTCCACGCTCATCAACATGATCGCGGGGCTGATCCCGATCGATTCGGGCGAGATCCTGTTCGACGGCAAGTCGCTCAAGGACACCAAGATCGGCTACGTGTTCCAGAACTACCGCGAGGCGATGTTCCCGTGGATGCGGACCATCGACAACATCGCCTATCCGCTCAAGCTCGAAGGTCGCTCGAAGGCGGAAGTCGACCGGCGCATGCAGGAGCTCGTGGCGTCGTTCGACGTGAAGTTCGACCTCAATCGCTATCCCTACGAGCTCTCGGGCGGGCAGCAGCAGACGGCCTCGATCATGCGGGCGCTGGCGCCGAACCCGGAGGTGCTGTTCCTTGACGAGCCATTCTCCGCACTCGATTTCGAGATGACGCTCTTCATCCGCGAGAAGCTGCAGGAAGTCTTCATGCAGACCGGCACCACGATGCTGCTGGTGTCGCATGACCTCGAGGAGGCGGTCTATCTCGCGGACCAGGTGCTGCTCCTGACGAAGCGGCCGACCCAGGTGGCCGAGATCCTCGACTACCGCGACGCGCGCCCGCGCACGCTCGAAACCCTGAGCTCGGCGAGCTTCGTGGCGATGAAGAAACTCAGCCTGGAAATATTCCAGCGCGAGGTCCGGCGCTGAATGGAGGACGCGATGACACCCGCCCAGATCGAAGCCTATGTTGACGCGACTTCCGCTGCACTCGGCCTGCGGCTTCGGCCCGACCACCGGGCGGGTGTCGTCCGCTACGTCGCGCTTGCGGCGGAATTCGCCGCGGTCGTCGATGCGGTGCCGCTCGCGCCGCACCACGAATCCGCGGTCGCCTTCTCGCCGGTGGTGCCGAGGGAGAAAGAGCAATGAACGCTGCCGACATCGTGCGCAAGGACGCGACCTCGATGGCCGAGGCGGTGCGTTCCGGCGTGGTGAGTGCCGTCGCGCTCGTGCAGGCGAGCCTCGACCGCATCGCCGCGACCGACGTGCGTGTGAATGCATTCACCGACGTGGTCCGCGAGAGGGCGTTGCGGCGCGCGTCGCAGATCGACGCATCGCTCGCGTCGGACAAGGGGGCACGCACGCGCGAACTGCCGTTGCTGGGTGTGCCCTTCGCGGTGAAGAACCTCTTCGACATCGCCGGCCTGCCGACGCTCGCGGGCTCAAAGATCGAGCGCGAGGCCACGCCGGCGCGCAGCGATGCGGCACTCGTGCGCCGGCTGGAGCGTGCCGGCGCGGTGCTGGTCGGCGCACTCAACATGGATGAATACGCCTACGGATTCACCACCGAGAACAGCCATGTCGGCGCGGTGCACAACCCGCATGACCTGTCGCGCATTGCCGGCGGTTCGTCCGGTGGCTCGGGCGCGGCGGTGGCGGCGGGGCAGGTGCCGATCACGCTCGGCTCGGACACCAACGGATCGATCCGCGTGCCCGCATCGCTGTGCGGCGTGTTCGGGCTCAAGCCGACCTTCGGCCGCCTGCCGCGCACCGGCAGCTATCCCTTCGTCTCGAGCCTCGACCACCTCGGCCCGTTCGCGCGCTCGGTGCGTGATCTCGCGGCGGCCTACGACGCGATGCAAGGCCCCGAGACCTCGGGGCCGCACGATCCCGGATGTGCGCAGCGGAGCATCGAGCTCGCCTCGCCCGCGCTCGGACATGGCCTGCATGGGGTTCGCGTCGGGGTGCTCGGCGGCTGGTTCCGCGAACGCGCGCAGCCCGAGGCGATCACCGCGGTCGATTCCGTTGCGCAGGCCCTGGGTGCGAACCACACGGTGGAACTCCCGCTGGTCGAGGCCGGGCGCGCGGCCGCCTTCCTCATCACCAACGCGGAGGGCGCGGCGCTGCATCTGCCGGACCTGCGCACGCGCCCGCAGGACTTCGAACCGCTGTCGCGCGACCGCTTTCTCGCGGGCGCACTGCTGCCGGCCGCGTGGGTCGCGCGTGCGCAGCGCGTGCGGCGCCTCTATGCGGAGCAGGTGGCGCGTCTCTTCGAGCGTTTCGACATCCTGCTTGCACCCGCCACACCTTGCGTCGCGACGCCGATCGGCGCCGAATGGTTCGAGCTCCATGGCCAGCGCCTGCCGGTGCGCCCCAACCTGGGCGTGCTGACGCAGCCCATTTCGTGCATCGGCCTGCCGGTGTGCGCGGTGCCGGTGTGGGGCGCGCACCCCAGCCTGCCGGTCGGCGTGCAGGTGATCGCCGCGCCGTGGCGCGAAGACCTGGTGCTGCGCGTCGCCGCGGCGCTCGAATCGGCCGGCGTCGCGCAGGCGCCTGTCGCACCGCTTTGAAGGCCGGAACCATGACACCCCTGATCAATCTCCCCGAGGTCGTGGCCGAAGTCACCGCTGCCTTCGACCGCTACGAAGACGCGCTGGTAAACAACAAGGTCGAGGTGCTCGACGAGCTGTTCTGGGCCAGCCCGCACACCCTGCGCTACGGCGCGACCGAAAACCTCTACGGCTATGCCGAGATCCAGGCATTCCGCGCCGCGCGCCCGGCGCAGGGGCTCGCGCGCGAGATCCTGCGCACCGTGATCACCACCTACGGCCTCGACTTCGCGACCGCCAACATCGAATTCCGCCGCGACGGAAGCACAAGGACGGGGCGTCAGAGCCAGACCTGGATGCGCACCGCCCAAGGCTGGCGCGTGGTGGCCGCGCACGTGAGCCTTCTGGGGTGATTCCGACCCCATTTCGGTTCATTGCCGTTGGTACGGTTTATGCACACCAACTTGTATCCAAGTTAGGCCTCAACGCCCCTCCGATCCTTCACTTCCAGGAGCCTGCACCATGAGCCAGTTCAATCGCCGTGATTCCCTCAAGTCCCTTGCAGCACTCGCGTCGGCCACGACGCTCGGTGGCTGGAGTGCGCTCGCGCGTGCGCAAAAGCCGATGACGGTGGGCGTGATCTACGTCGGCCCGCGCGACGACTACGGCTACAACCAGGCCCACGCGCAGGCGGCCGCCGAGCTCAAGAAGATGCCCGGCATCAAGGTGGTCGAGGAAGAGAACGTGCCGGAGACCGCGGCCGTGCAGAAGACGATGACCGGCATGATCGCGCAGGACGGCGCGTCGCTGCTCTTCCCGACCTCGTTCGGCTACTTCGACCCGCACATCCTCGCGGTCGCCCCGAAGTACCCCGACGTGCGCTTCTCGCACTGCGGCGGCCTGTGGACCGAAGGCAAGCATCCGAAGAACGTCGGCAGCTTCTTCGGCTACATCGACGAGTGCCAGTATCTCAACGGCGTGGTCGCCGGGCACATGACCAAGAGCAACAAGATCGCCTTTGTCGCCGCCAAGCCGATTCCGCAGGTGCTGCGCAACATCAACGCCTTCACGATGGGCGCGCGCTCGGTCAAGCCGAACATCACCTGCAGCGTGATCTTCACCGGCGACTGGTCGATGGCCGTGAAGGAGGCGGAAGCCACCAACAGCCTCGCCGACCAGGGCTGCGATGTGTTCACGATGCACGTCGACGGCCCGAAGGTGGTGGTCGAGACCGCCGCCAAGCGCGGCAAGATGGTCTGCGGCTACCACGCGAGCCAGGCCAAGCTCGCGCCGGCTGCGTACCTCACCGGCGCCGAATGGAACTGGCTCACCGCCTACAAGACCATCATCGAAGCGGCGCAGACCGGCAAGCCGCACCCGAACTTCCTGCGCGGCGGCCTCAAGGAAGGCTACGTGAAGATGTCGCCCTACGGCTCGATGGTGACCGACGCGGCGAAGAAGAACGCCGACGACATCAAGGCCAAGATGCTCGCCGGAACCTTCGACATCTTCCAGGGCCCGCTCAAGGACAACAAGGGCAATGTCGTGATCGCGGCCGGCAAGACGCTCAAGCAGACCGATCTCGAGCTGGAGAAGATGAACTACCTGGTCGAAGGCGTCGTCGGTTCCGTGGGTTGACATGGCTCACCCCCAGGCTGCGCGCACTTCGTGTCGCTTCGCCAACCCCTCACCGGGGGCGATACCGGCGGCCCGGCCAAGCCGGTTCCGCGGTATCCCTGGCGAAGACCGGAACGTCTGGACTGAACGGAGAAGCACCGATGCGAAACACCCTTCGCGAGATCGCCCTGCCGGTGTTCGCCATCGCGGCGGCGCTGCTGCTGTTCGGCGTGTTCGTCTGGTTCGCCGGCGTCAGCCCGGTGGATGTGTGGGTCATCCTCTTCAAGGGTGCGTTCGGCGACTGGTTCTCATGGCAGAACACCTTGCAGCGCGCGGCGCCGCTGATGCTCACCGCGCTGTGCGTGGCGATTCCCGCACGCGCGGGGCTGGTGATCATCGGTGGTGAAGGCGCGCTGGTGCTGGGCGGACTGGCGTGCGCTGCCTTGCCCTACGTGATGCCGCTGCCGGCCAACATCGCAGGCACCTTCGCGCTGTGCGTGGCGGGTGCGCTCGCGGGTGCGGCATGGATTGCGCTTGCGGGCTGGCTGCGCCAGTACCGTGGGATCAACGAGACCATCAGCAGCCTGCTGCTTGCGTATGTGGCGATCGGCTTCTTCAAGCACTTCGTCGAAGGTGCGCTGCGCGACCCGGCGAGTCTCAACAAGCCGGCCACGCGGTCGTTCGCGGAGGGCCTCGGCATCGGCGGCATCGGGGGCTCGGATGTGCACTGGGGGCTGGTGATCGGCGTGGTTGCGTGCATCGCTTCGGGGCTGTGGCTGCGCTTCACCGCCTCGGGCTTTTCGGTGCGCGTGGTCGGCGGTAATCCGCGCACTGCGCAACTGGTCGGGTTGCCGGCCAATCGATTGATCCTTGCGGCGTGCGGCCTCGGCGGCGCATGCGCGGGTGTCGCCGGTGCAGTCGAGGTGGCGGCGGTGCACACCAACGCCAACGCTTCGCTGATCGCGGGCTACGGCTATGCGGGCATCCTGGTGTCCTTCATCGCCCGCCACAACCCCGTCGCGATCATTCCGGTGGCAATCCTCTTCGGGGGATTCGGTGCGGCCGGCAGCCTGCTGCAACGGCGGCTCGGCTTGCCGGATGCGTCGGTGCTGGTGCTGCAGGGCATCGCCTTCGTGCTGATCCTCGCGAGCGAAGGGCTGCGCATGGTCGACTGGAAGGGGCTGGTCAAGAGCCGCGCGCCGGCCGCGCCGCGCGGTCCCGTCATCGCGACGGAGGTCACGCCATGAGACGCCGGGCCGCCCCAAGGCGAATACCGCAGCGCTGCTGCGCGGAGGTTACCCAATGACGGCCGAGCAGTGGATCGCGCTCGTCGCCGCGATCGTCGGCGGCGCCCTGCGCGTCGGGGCGCCCTTTCTCTTCGTGAGCCTCGGCGAATGCCTGACCGAGAAATCGGGCCGCATCAACCTGGGCCTCGAAGGCGTTCTGGTGCTGTCGGCGATGGCGTCGTTCGGCGGCGCGTGGCTCACGGATTCGGCCTGGCTCGGCGCGCTGATCGGCGCCGTTGTGGGCGCGATGCTCGCGCTGCTGCATGGACTCCTGTGTTCGCTGGATCGCGTGAACGACGTCGCGACAGGCATCGCCCTGATGCTGTTCGGCACCGGCCTCGCGTTCTATCTCGGCAAGCCGCTGATCCAGCCGCAGGCGCCGCAACTGCCGGCCATTCCGCTGGGCAACTGGAGCGACAACCCGGTGATCCGCGCGGCGCTCCAGGTCAACGCCTTGGTGCCGGTCGGCATCGCACTCGCGGTGCTCCTTTGGTGGGGCTTCGAGCGCACGCGCATCGGCCTCCTGGTGCGCATGGCGGGCGATTCGGCGAACGCGACGCGCGCGCTCGGCTACTCGGTGTCGGGGCTGCGCATTGCGGCGACGACCGCGGGCGGCTTCATCGCCGGGCTCGGCGGCGCATCGCTCACGCTCTTCTATCCCGGAAGCTGGAACGAAGGCATCTCCAGCGGACAAGGTCTCATCGCGGTCGCGCTGGTGATCTTTGCGCGCTGGAGCCCGCTGCGCTGCATCGGCGCGGCGCTGCTCTTCGGCGGCGCGGGCGCGATCGGGCCCGCGCTGCAGTCGATCGGGGTGGGCTGGGGCTATCACCTGTTCAACACGGTGCCTTACCTGCTCACGCTCGTGATCCTCGTGCTGACCTGCAAGCCCGGCAAGGTGGCGGTCGGCAGTCCGGGTGAACTGTCTTCCACACGATGAACGCCATGAACACGACACACGTTGCGGCAGAGCCCTATCTCTGGCCCTACAACGGCGCGCTGCGACCGGACAACACCGCGCTGATCGTCATCGACATGCAGACCGACTTCTGCGGCGAAGGCGGCTACGTCGACGTGATGGGCTACGACCTCTCGCTGGTGCAGGCGCCGATCGAGCCGATCCGCCGCACGCTGGCGCAGATGCGGCAACTGGGCTTCCACATCATCCACACGCGCGAAGGCCATCGCCCCGATCTCGCCGACCTGCCGGCGAACAAGCGCTGGCGTTCGCGGCAGATCGGAGCGAACGGCGTGGGCATCGGCGATGCGGGGCCGTGCGGCCGCATCCTCGTGCGCGGCGAACCCGGGTGGGAAATCATCCCCGCGCTCGCGCCGATCGACGGCGAAGTGGTGATCGACAAGCCCGGCAAGGGCTCGTTCTACGCGACCGATCTCGACCTGGTGCTGCACACGCGCGGCGTCCGGAACCTGATCCTCGCGGGCATCACGACCGACGTCTGCGTGCACACCACGATGCGCGACGCGAACGACCGCGGCTTCGAGTGCCTGCTGCTGTCGGACTGCACCGCCGCAACGGACCACGGCAACCATCTGGCGGCGCTGAAGATGATCACGATGCAGGGCGGCGTGTTCGGCGCGCATGCGACCTCCGGCGCCTTGCTCGAAACACTGGCGACGTTCTGAGAAAGGCCCCGGCACCATGATTGCGCCCGTCGATCCGATCCCGCACGCCACCGGCGCGCTCGCGCTGGACACCTACGAGCTCACCAAGCGCTTCGGCAGCTTCACCGCCATGGACCGCGTGACGATGCGGGTCGAGCCCGGCACCGTGCACGCGCTGCTCGGCGAGAACGGTGCGGGCAAGAGCACGCTCGTCAAATGCGTGGCGGGCTACCAGCGCGCCGAGGAGGGCAGCATCCTCATCGACGGCCGCGAGCAGGACATCGCCAACCCGATCGTCGCGCGCGCGCTCGGCATCGGCATGGTCTACCAGCATTTCACGCTCGCGCCGGGCATGACGGTGGCCGAGAACCTGCTCCTGGCCGGCGGCAAGACACCCGCGCTGATCGACTGGAAGCGCAAGCGCGCGGAGCTCACGGACTTTCTCGCGACCACGCCCTTCAGCCTCGACCTGGACATGCGCCCGTCCGAGCTCGCGGCGGGCGAAAAGCAGAAGCTCGAACTGCTCAAGCAGCTTTACTTGAAGCCGCGCCTCCTGATCCTCGACGAGCCGACTTCGGTGCTCACGCCGCAGGAGGCCGACGAAGTGCTCGGCCATGTGCGCGAGTTCGCATTGAGCGGCATGTGCACGGTGCTCATCATCACGCACAAGTTCCGCGAGGTCATGGCCTATGCCGACAGCGTCACGGTGCTGCGTCGCGGCAAGGCGGTGCACCACTGCAAGGTCCCGGAAACCGACCCGTCGCGGCTTGCCGCGGCCATGATGGGTGAGGGCATGGCCGGGGGGAGGGGCCGCCGCCCGAGGGCGACACGCCGCCGGCCCCGGGGCGCGCATGGCATGCGGTGACGCCGACCCGCGCCGATGCACCCATCGCGCTGAAAGTGGAGCGGCTGCGCGCACAAGGCGATCGCGGCACGCTCGCCGTGCATGACCTCAGCCTGGAAGTGCGCAGCGGTGAGATCCTCGGCGTAGCCGGCGTGTCGGGCAACGGCCAGCGCGAGCTGGTCGAGGCGCTGGTCGGCCAGCGTCCGCGCCTCGGTGGCGAGGTCACGGTGATGGGCGAGCCCTACGGCGCGCGGCGCGAGGAGAACCGGCGGCTGAAGGTGCGCAGCCTCCCCGAGGAGCCGCTGCGCAATGCCTGCGTCGGCGATCTCAGCGTGTCGGAAAACATGGCGCTGCGCGACTTCGACCAGCCGCCGCTGGCCTGGAAGGCGAGCGGCGCGGACGTGCTGAACTTTCCGGTCTGGCGGAGCCGCGCGCGCGAGTGGATCGCGGAGTACGGCGTCAAGACCCAGGGCGAGGGTGCGCCGATCCGCAGCCTGTCCGGCGGCAATGTGCAGCGCGCGGTGCTGGCGCGGGAGCTCGCGGGCGACATCAACGTGCTGATCGCTGCGAACCCGGTGTTCGGGCTCGACTTCGCGGCGGTGGCGGAAATCCACGGCCGCATCAAGCAGGTGCGCGCACGCGGCGGCGCGGTGCTGCTCATCAGCGAGGACCTCGACGAGCTGCTCGAAATGGCCGACCGCATCGTCGTGATGAGCGAAGGCCGTGTGGTCTTCGAGACGCCGGCTGCCACCGCCGAGCGCCACGTGCTCGGCGCGCACATGGGCGGCGGGGACCATCACCACGCGGCTGCCGCATAACTCTTCGAGCATCGCCATGCAAATCGACGCCAATCCGTTCGCCTACGAATTCGACCTCGCGAAGACCGCGCTCGTGCTGATCGACATGCAGCGGGATTTCATCGAGCCCGGCGGCTTCGGCGAAACGCTGGGCAACGATGTGTCGCTGCTCGAAGCCATCGTGCCGGCGACGCGCAGGACGCTCGAAGCTCGGCGCCGGGCCGGCGGCCTCGTCGTGCACACGCGCGAGGCGCACAAGCCCGACCTCTCGGACTGCCCGCCGGCCAAGCGCAACCGCGGCAATCCGACCCTGCGCATCGGCGACCCGGGGCCGATGGGCCGCATCCTCGTGATGGGCGAGCCGGGCAACCAGATCATCGAGGCGCTCGCGCCGGCCCTGGGCGAGATCGTGGTCGACAAGCCCGGCAAGGGCGCCTTCTATGCCACCGGACTGCACGAGACGCTCCAGCGGCGCGGCATCACGCACCTCGTCTTCGGCGGCGTGACCACCGAGGTCTGCGTGCAGACCAGCATGCGCGAGGCCAACGACCGCGGCTACGACTGCCTGCTGCTCGAAGATTGCACCGAGAGCTACTTTCCCGCCTTCAAGGCGGCGGCCATCGAGATGATCCGCGCGCAGGGCGCGATCGTCGGGTGGACTGCCGGCAGCGAGGCGCTGCTTGCCGCGCTCGGCAAGCACTAACATGCCATTCGTGTCGACCGTCCGATCTCCTTCCGACCCTTCCGCCGCCGCGCCGCAGGACGTGGCCTTCCGCACGCGCGCCGACCAGGTGTATGCGCAACTCAAGCGCGACGTGGCCGAGTTCAGCCTCGTGCCCGGCGACCGTTTCACCGAGAACGAGATCAGCGAGCGCCTCGGCGTCTCTCGCACGCCGGTGCGGCAGGCGCTGTTCCGGCTGCAGCAGGAAGGCTTCGTCGAAGTGCTCTTCCGCAGCGGCTGGCGGGTGCTGCCTTTCGACTTCGACCAGTTCGAGCAGCTCTACGACCTGCGCATGGTGCTGGAGACCACTGCGGTGCACCGCCTCTGCGAAAGCGACCATCGCGTGGACCGCAGCCTGCTCGACAGCCTCGCCAGCATCTGGCTGGTGCCGGCCGCGCAGCGCAGCACGGACACGGTGCAGGTCGCGCAGTGGGACGAGGCGTTCCACTGCGCGCTCGTGGAAGCCGCCGGCAACGCCGAGATGGCGCGCGTTCATCGCGACGTGACCGAGCGCATTCGCATCATCCGCCGGCTCGACTTCACCAAGCAGCCGCGCATCGATGCGACCTACGACGAGCACGCGAAGATCCTGAAGGCGATCCGCGCGAACCGCGGCGATCAGGCCGCGATGCTGCTGCGCGCGCACATCGAGACCAGCCAGGCCGAAGTGCGCAAGATCACGCTGCACCAGGTGCACATGGCGCAGCATGCGGGCCGCATGCGGCGGCCCGGACGCTAAGCCTATTCAGCCGTAATCCCGCCGCGTTGCACGACTTCGGCCCAGCGCTTCTCGTCCTTCGCGATCAGCGCGCCGAATTCCGCGGGCGTCGAGGCGGCGGGCACCATGCCCTGCGCCTCGAAGGCAGCCGCGACCTCGGGCTGCTTGAGGATCGCGCCGATCTCCTTGTTGAGCCGGGCGACCACTGCGGGCGGCGTGCCCTTGGGCGCGAGGACGCCATACCACATGTCGACGTTTCCGCCCTTGATGCCAGCTTCCGCCAGCGTCGGCACGTCCGGCAACTGCGGCAGGCGCTTGTCGCTGCCGGTGGCGAGCGCCTTGAGCTTGCCCGCCTGGATGTGCTGCAGGGCTACGTGCACCGGCAGGAACATGTAGTCGATGCGGCCGCCCAGCAGGTCGGTCATCGCACCGGCGGTGCCCTTGTAGGGCACGTGCAGCATCTCGGTGCCGGTGTCCTGCATCAGCAGGGACATCGCGAGATGGTGCGGCGTGCCCACGCCCGGCGTCGCATAGGTCAGCTTGCCCGGCGCGGCCTTGGCGCCCGCCACCATCTCCTGCACCGTCGTGGTCTTGCGCACGGCCGGGTTGGTCACCAGCAGGAGCGTGCCCCACGAGGTGAGGGACACCGGCGTGAAGTCCGTCACCGGGTCGTAGGCGAGCGACTTGTAGAGGCTCTTGTTCATCACCAGCGTATTGACCTGCACCATCAGCGTGTAGCCGTCGGGCTTGGCACGCGCGACTTTCTCGCTGCCGATGTTGCCGCTCGCGCCGGCGACGTTCTCGACGATCACCGGCTGGCCGAGCGCGGCCGGCAGGTGCGCCGAGAGCTGTCGCGCGATCAGGTCGATGCCGGTGCCGGGCGTATAGGGAACGATCAGCGTGATGGGCTGGTCCGGCCATGCGTGAGCGGCCACGGCGTTGGCGGCCAGCAGCATGGAGCCGAGGATTCTTGCGAGTCTGCGCATTGATGTCTCCGTCGTTCTTATGTCGTCGTGTTCACAGATAGGAAGGCCGGGCCTTCAGGGCCGCCGGGTCGTAGCCTGCCACGCGCTTGTAGTTGTCCGAGATGGCCTGCAGCTCGGCCTGGGTGACGAACTCTTCGAGCCGCTCGAAGCGGCGTCCGCCCGAGCGCTGGAACACCTCGCGCAGGATGGCGTCGGGCGGGTTGCTGCGGTTGGTCAGCACCACGTTCGTGGTCGCCTTGACGCGCACGCTGTCGTAATCCTCCAGTGCCGCATTGCCGACACCGAGCCGGCGCAGTGCGCCCGCGAGATAGCGCGCGTCGATGATCGCCTGGCCTGCGCCGTTCGAGCCGCGCGGCACCATCGGATGGGCCGCGTCGCCCAGCAGCGTGACGCGGCCGTGCGTCCACCTGGGCAGCGGGTCCTGGTCGACCATCGGGTACTCGAGGATCGAATCCGAAGAGCGGATCAGCGCCGGCACGTCGAGCCAGTCGAAGTGCCAGTTCTCGAAGGCGGGCAGGAAGTCCTTGAGGCGGCCCGGGCGGCTCCAGTCCTGCAGCGCGGGCTTCGGCGCGTGGATCTCGGCCACCCAGTTGATGAGCTGGTTGCCTTCGCCATCGACGTTGTCGCGGATCGGGTAGATCACCATCTTTCCTTCGTCGAGCCAGCCTGCGCGCACCATGCTCGCGCCGGAGAGGAAGGGCTTGTGCCTGGCGGTGCCGCGCCACATGTTGACGCCGGAATAGCGCGGTGCACCCTCGTTCGGATAGAGCTGCTTGCGCAGGACGGAATGGATGCCGTCGCAGCCCACCGCGATGGCGGCGCGCACGCTCGGCAGCGGCGAGCCGTCAGGCGCGGTGAAGCGGGCTGTGACGCCGGACTCGTCCTGGTCCACGCCGGCGCATCGGTGGCCGCATACGACCGCGTCCGCGCCAAGGCGCTCGCGGACCGCGTAAAGGAGCACCGTGTGCAGGTCGCCGCGATGGATCGAGTACTGCGGCCAGTCGTAGCCGGCGGCGGTGCCGGCCGCCTCGCGGAACACCAGCTGGCCATGGGAGTTGAAGAAGACCGCTTCTTTCGTGCGGACGGCGATCGTGTCGAGTGCGGGCATCAGGCCGAGTTCGCCGAGTTCGCGCGCGGCATGCGGCAGCAGGTTGATCCCGACGCCGAGCGGCTTCAGCTTGGGCACCGCCTCGTAGACGCGGCACGGGATTCCCGCCTGGTGCAGGCTCAGCGCCAGCGTGAGTCCTCCGATGCCGGCGCCCAGCACGATGACTTCTGTCTCTTTGCTCATTTCGATCCGCCTTGTCTCTGTCTTCGGTCAGCAAGAAAGCGGATTAGACCGATCCGAAGATTATTAGAGAAATTTAGATGTCGTATGGATTTATCATGAATCGATATGAATCTGTCGACCCGGCAGATGCGCGCCTTTCTGCATGTCGCGCGCATCGGCAACTTCACCCGCGCGGCCGAGCAGGCGCACATGACGCAGGCCGGCCTGAGCACGCTGGTGCGCGAGATGGAGCGCCAGCTCGGCTGCCGGCTCTTCGACCGCACGACGCGCGTGGTCAATCTCACCGCGGCCGGCCGGCGGCTGCTGCCGGTGGTGGAGCGCGTGGTGACCGATCTCGACGACGTGACCGCGCACCTGGGC
Source organism: Variovorax ureilyticus (assembly GCF_050632185.1). GTDB lineage: Bacteria > Pseudomonadota > Gammaproteobacteria > Burkholderiales > Burkholderiaceae_C > Variovorax > Variovorax ureilyticus_A. Next base: position 4,181,290 of record NZ_CP192579.1, on the reverse strand, counting down.
GCGGAAGGCGACGCCGCACGCCAGACGCTGCGCATCGCCGCGACGCCGCTGGTGTCATCGCATCTGCTGCCGCAGGTCTTCCACCAATTCCGGGGGAGCCATCCCGCGGTGAGCCTGAAGCTCTTCGATGCGGACCTGCGCGACGTGCAGGAGATGGCGCTCAGCGGCGAGGCTGACATGGGGCTCGGCTTCTTCTTCAAGCCCGCGCCCGGGCTGGACCGATCGCCGGTCGGCCGCTTCCACCTGATGCGCGTGGCGCCAGCCGGGCCGGATGAAGATGTGTCGACCACCGGCACGGTGCCGTGGTCTGCGCTGCGTTCGGAGGAACTGCTGGGCCTGCCTCCGAGCAATCCGATCCAGAGGGTCATCGACGGCCACCTCGCGACCATTGGCCGCGCGGATGCGCAGCGGCCGGCCTTCAACTTCTTCGGCACGCTGATCTCGATGGTGGAGTCGGGCTTCGGCACCGCGGTGATGCCGACCTTCGCGCTCGCGGCCTGCCGGCGCCATCGGGTGCGCACCGACGTGCTGGTGCGGCCCAAGGTCGCGATGGATTTCTACCGCATCACGAAGCGCGGCGCGATGGAGTCGGAGGTAATGCAAGCGTTCGGCGAGACGCTGTCCGCCGCGCTGCCGGCGCTATCTCGCTAGAGTTTGAAGTCGTAGTCGACCGTGATCGGCGCGTGGTCGCTGAACTTGATCGTCTTGAAGATCGCTTCGCTGCGCGCGAGCTTCGCGAGCGCCGGCGTCGCCAAGTGGTAGTCCAGGCGCCACCCCACGTTGTTCGCGTAGGCCTGGCCCCGGTTGCTCCACCACGTGTACGCCTCGCCGGTGGTCTCGGGCTTGAGCAGGCGGTAGACGTCGACCAGACCCGCGCCTTCCGCGCCGGCGTCGAGCAGCCGGGTCATCCAGGCACGCTCTTCCGGCAGGAAGCCACTGTTCTTCTGGTTGCCGCGCCAGTTCTTGAGGTCGATCTCCTTGTGGGCGATGTTGATGTCGCCGCACAGGATGAACTCGCGCTCCTTCTTGAGCGCGACGAGGTGCGGGAAGAATCCCTTGAGAAAGCGGAACTTCGCCGCCTGCCGCTCCTCTCCGGAGGAGCCGCTCGGGAAATAGCAGCTGATGACCGAGAGCTTGCGCCTGGGCGTGTCGAAGCGCAGTTCGAGATAGCGGCCCTCGGCATCGAATTCCGCGTCGCCCCAGCCGACCACGATGTCGCTCGGCACGTGCTTGCTGTAGACGGCGGTGCCGGAGTAGCCTTTCTTCTCGGCGAAATGAAAGTGGCCCGTGAGGCCCGCCATTTCCTCGAAGCGGCCCTCGATGTCGCTGGCCTGGACGCGGGTTTCCTGCATGCAAATACAATCCGGCGCCAGTTCGGCCACCCAGTCGGCAACGCCCTTGGTGGCAGCCGATCGCAGGCCGTTGAGGTTGAGGCTGGTCAGTTTGAACACGAGGACATTCCCTATGGCTGGAGAGATCGGAGAGGGCGGCGCGCTTGCACAGGAATTCGTGCAGTTCGCCCTGGAGTCGGGGGTGCTGCGCTTCGGCCAGTTCAAGACCAAGGCCGGTCGCATGAGCCCCTATTTCTTCAATGCGGGCCTCTTCGACGATGGCGCCAAGATCGCGCGGCTCGCAGGATTCTATGCAGACCGCCTGATCCAGAGCGGCCTCGAATTCGACATGATCTTCGGCCCGGCCTACAAGGGCATTCCGCTGGGCGCGACGGTGGCTGCCGAGCTCGCGCGCCGCGGCCGCAACGTGCCTTTCGCCTACAACCGCAAGGAAGCCAAGGACCACGGCGAGGGCGGCACGCTGGTCGGTGCGCCGCTCAAGGGGCGCGTGCTGATCGTCGATGACGTGATGTCCGCCGGCACGGCGGTGCGCGAATCGATCGCAGCCATCCGCAATGCCGGGGCCACGCCGTACGCGGTCGCGATCGCGCTGGACCGCCAGGAGAAGGCGACCGAGAACGGCTTGGACGTGGACCACAGCGCCGTGCAATATGTACGAAATCAGCTGGGCCTGCAGGTGGTGGCGATCGCAACGCTGGACGACTTGTTACAGTACCTCTCGGGCCGCGCCGACGGAGAATTGGGCGCCTACCGTCAGGGAGTGTTGGAGTACAGGGCGCGCTACGGCGCGCGTTGATTCGACCTGCCTGAAGGATGGACGTTGGCGAGAACCCAAGCACTGTTGGCTTTCATGGTCTTCTCGCTGGCTGCGGCCGGTGAGGCGCAGGCGCAGCAATCCGGTGCGTCCCGCCAGCCGAGCGCCGGCATCTACAGCTGTGTCGACGCAAAAGGGCGCACGATCACCGCGGATCGTCCGATCGCCGACTGCGCGGACCGCGAGCAGCGCGAACTGAGCCCCAGCGGGACAACGCGCCGCAAGATCGAACCCACCTACACCGCGCGCGAGCAGGCCGAGCGCGAAGAGCGCGAGCGCCAGGCCCAGTTGCAGGCAGCGCGCCAGGTCGAGGAGCGCCGACGCGAACGCGCGTTGCTGATCCGCTATCCGAACGCCGCCGCGCACGACAAGGAGCGCGCCGAGGCACTGGTGCAGATCGATGCGGTGATCAACGCCGCCAAGAAGCGCCTGGGCGAACTGGCCGAAGACCGCAAGCGCATCGACGACGAGCTCGAGTTCTACAAGAGCGACCCGAGCAAGGCCCCCGGCTCGATCCGTCGCAAGGCCGACGACAACGCGCGAAGCGTCGACGTGCAGAACCGCTTCATCGCGGAGCAGGAAGAAGAAAAGAAGCGCGTCAACGCGCGCTTCGACGAAGAGCAGGCCCGCCTGAAGCCGCTCTGGGCAGCTAAATGAAGCTCGCCCCCAGGCTTGCTCACTTCGTGTAGCCGCCAACCCCCTGCCGGGGGCAACACCGGTGGACCGGCGAAGCCGGATCCACGGTGTTTCGTGGAGGGGCCGCGCTTTGCGCGGGCCGCTTTGGAGTCAGCCGAGTTTTGACTTGAGGAGGGCGTTGACCTGCGCAGGATTGGCCTTGCCCTGGCTGGCCTTCATGACCTGGCCGACCAGCGCGTTGAAGGCCTTGTCCTTGCCGGCGCGGTATTCGTCGATGTTCTTCTGGTTGGTGGCCAGGACGCCATCGATGATCTTCTCGAGCGCACCGGTGTCGCTCATCTGCTTCAGGCCCTTGATGTCGATCACGGCGTCGACGTCCTGGCCTTCGCCGGTCCACAGCGCGTCGAACACCTGGCGCGCGGCGTTGTTCGAGATCGTGCCGTCGCTGATGCGGGCGATGAGCTTCGCGAGTTGCGCGGGACGCACAGGCGCTGCGTCGATGCCGATGTCCTGCAGGTTGAGCCGCCGCGCGATCTCGCCGGTGATCCAGTTGCTCGCCAGCTTGGGCGCCGCGCCGGCGCTCACCGCATCGTCGAAATAGCGCGCGAGCGCGGGGCTTTGCGTGAGCTGGGTCGCGTCGTATTCCGACAGGCCGTGCTGCTGCACATAGCGCTCGGCCATCGCGCGCGGCAGCTCGGGCATCCCGGCGCGCACGCGCTCGATCCACTCGGCCGCGATCGCCAGCGGCGGCAGGTCCGGATCGGGGAAGTAGCGGTAGTCGGCCGCGTCTTCCTTGGTGCGCATCGCGCGCGTTTCGCCGGTGTCGGGGTCGAACAGCACCGTCGCCTGCTGGATCGCGCGGCCTTCCTCCAGCTCGTCGATCTGCCAGCGGATCTCGTAGTCGATCGCCTGCTGCATGAACTTGAAGCTGTTGAGGTTCTTGATCTCGCGCCGCGTGCCCAGCGGCTCGCCGGGCTTGCGCACCGACACGTTGGCGTCGCAGCGGAAGCTGCCTTCCTGCATGTTGCCGTCGCAGATGCCGATCCAGGTCACGATCTTGTGCAGCTCGCGCGCATAGGCCACGGCCTCGGCGGTGGAGCGCATGTCGGGCTCGGTCACGATCTCCAGGAGCGGCGTGCCGGCGCGGTTCAGGTCGATGCCCGACTGGCCGACGAAGTCCTCGTGCAGCGACTTGCCGGCGTCCTCCTCGAGATGCGCGCGCACGAGGCGCACCGTCTTCTTCTCGTCGTCGAGGTAGAAGCTCACCGAGCCGCCCTGCACGACGGGGATCTCGTACTGGCTGATCTGGTAGCCCTTCGGCAGGTCGGGGTAGAAGTAGTTCTTGCGCGCGAACACGCTGCGCGGCGCGATGTGCGAACCGAGCGCGAGGCCGAGCTTGATCGCACGTTCGACCGCGCCCTTGTTCATCACCGGCAGCGTGCCGGGCAGCGCCAGATCCACCGCGCAAGCCTGCGTGTTCGGCTCGGCGCCGAAGGCGGTCGATGCACGGCTGAAGATCTTCGACGCGGTGGAAAGCTGGGCGTGCGTCTCGAAGCCGATGATGACTTCGTAGCCGCGAACCAGCGGGCCCGTCGGACGTCCGCTTTGCGCGGCCTCGAAAGTGTTGGTTTCGCTCATGTCTCTTCTACGCCATCAGTAGCCTGTCGGCGTGCGCTGGTGCCAATCGGTGGCCTGTTGGAAGCGGTGCGCGGCGTTGAGCAGGCGCGACTCCTCGCAGTAGTTGCCGAGCAGCTGCAGGCCGACCGGCATGCCGCTGTCGAAGCCGGCCGGGACGCTCATGCCGGGCAGCCCCGCGAGCGATCCGGGCAGCGTGAAGATGTCCGCGAGGTAGTCGGCCACCGGGTCGCCACCGTGCTCGCCGAGCTTCCCACGCGACCGTCGGCGCGGCCGGGCCGGCGATCAGGTCGCATTGCCCGAAGGCCTGCTGGAAGTCGTCCGCGATCATGCGGCGCACCTTCTGCGCCTGCAGGTAGTAGGCGTCGTAATAGCCGTGCGACAGCACGTAGGTGCCGATCATGATGCGGCGCTTGACCTCGTCGCCGAAGCCCTCTTCGCGCGTCCTGGCGTACATGTCGGCGAGGTCGCGGTACTCCTTGGCGCGATGGCCGAACTTCACGCCGTCGAAGCGGCTCAGGTTGCTCGACGCCTCGGCGGCCGCAATGATGTAGTAGACGGGGATCGACAGCTCGGTGCGCGGCAGGCTGATCTCGACGCGGCGGGCGCCGAGCTTTTCGTATTCGGCCAGCGCGGCCTCGACCACGGCACGCACGCCGGGCGCGACGCCGTCGCCCAGGAATTCCTTCGGCACGCCGATGCGCAGGCCTTCGAGCGAATCGCCGAGGTGGCGCGAGAAGTCCTCGGCCGGGCGGTCGAGCGAGGTCGAATCGCGGTCCGGGTCCGGTCCGCACATGGCGGACAGCAGCAGCGCGCAATCTTCGGCCGAGCGGGCCATCGGGCCCGCCTGGTCGAGGCTCGACGCGAAGGCGACCATGCCGTAGCGCGACGCGCGGCCGTAGGTCGGCTTGATGCCTGTCACGCCGCAGAACGAGGCCGGCTGGCGGATCGAGCCGCCCGTGTCGGTGCCGGTGGTGGCGGGCGCCAGCCGTGCGGCCACGGCCGCCGCGCTGCCGCCCGACGAGCCGCCGGGGATGCGGCCTGGGTCCCAGGGATTGCGCACCGGCACGGCCTTGTCGAAACCGACGGCCGGCACCGCGACGTTCTCGTTGGACGAGCCCATCGCGAATTCGTCGCAGCTGAGCTTGCCGAGGGTCACCGCGCCGGCTTCGGCGAGGCGCCGCACCACGGTGGCGTCGAAGGGCGAGCGATAGCCGGCAAGGATTTGCGAGCCCGCGCTGGTCGGCAGGCCGGTGGTGACGAAGATGTCCTTGTGGGCGATCGGCACGCCCGTCAGCGTTGCGGCAGTGCCGGCCGCGAGCTTTTCGTCGGCCGCACGGGCCTGGGCCAGGGTCAGCTCCTCGTCGATGGCCACGAAGGCGCCGAGGTCCTTGTGCTGGCCGATGCGGTCGAGCTGGTGCCGCGCGGCTTCGACGGCCGACACCTTGCGTTCGCGCAGGGCCTTTGCCAGCTCGGTCACGCCCATCTGATGGATCGCGGCACTCATTCGATCACCTTCGGGACGAGGAACAGGCCGTTTTCGACGGCGGGCGCGCTGCGCTGGTTGGCTTCGCGGTTGTTGGGCTCGCTGACGACGTCTTCGGCAAGGCGAAGGGTCACGTCCTGGATCGTGGCGACCGGATGGGCGAGTGGCTCGACACCGGTGGTGTCGACGGCGCGCATCCGCTCGACGAGGTCGAAAAAGCCATTGATCTGGCCGCGCAGGCGGTCGCTCTCTTCGGGCGCCAGCTGGAGCCGGGCGAGCGACGCGATGCGCGCAATATCGGAAGCAGTGAGGGACATCGGAAAAAGAAGGCTTGGCGGCCGTGAAAAACGCGGGGCGTCGCGCCCTGAAAGGTGCGCCGAAACGCTGGAGCGTCAAGGGATTCGGTTATTATCCCGCCTTTGCCGCAACCCCCGCGAACGCGCCGGCATTTGCTGCAAAAACGTTCAAGCCACCCCCCATCAAACGACCCAGCAAGAGGGCGACGGACTGCCGAAGCGCAGACCGTGCTCCAGAGGATTCCACAATGTTCGGAGCTTTCCGTCGGTACTTCTCGACCGACCTCGCGATCGACCTCGGCACCGCCAACACGCTCATTTTTGCCCGCAACAAAGGCATCGTCCTGGACGAGCCCTCGGTGGTTGCCATCCGCCACGAAGGCGGCCCCCACGGCAAGAAGGTGATCCAGGCCGTCGGCCGCGAGGCCAAGGCGATGCTCGGCAAGGTGCCGGGCAACATCGAGGCCATCCGCCCGATGAAGGACGGCGTGATCGCCGACTTCGTGATCACCGAGCAGATGATCAAGCAGTTCATCAAGATGGTGCACCCGCGGTCGCTGCTCACGCCCAGCCCGCGGATCATCATCTGCGTGCCCTGCGGTTCGACCCAGGTCGAGCGCCGCGCCATCAAGGACGCGGCTGAAGCAGCCGGCGCCACCTCGGTGTATCTCATCGAGGAACCCATGGCCGCCGCCATCGGCGCCGGTCTGCCGGTCTCGGAAGCCAGCGGTTCGATGGTCGTCGACATCGGCGGCGGCACCACCGAAGTGGGCGTGATCTCGCTCGGCGGCATGGTCTACAAGGGCAGCGTCCGCGTCGGCGGCGACCGCTTCGACGAGGCCATCATCAACTACATCCGCCGCAACTACGGCATGCTGATCGGCGAGCCGACGGCCGAAGTCATCAAGAAGAGCATCGGCTCGGCCTTCCCCGGTTCCGAAGTCAAGGAAATGGAAGTCAAGGGCCGCAACCTCAGCGAAGGCGTGCCGCGCAGCTTCACCATCAGCAGCAACGAGGTGCTGGAAGCGCTGACCGATCCGCTGAACAACATCGTTTCCGCCGTCAAGAACGCGCTCGAACAGACGCCGCCCGAACTCGGTGCCGACATCGCCGAGCGCGGCATGATGCTCACCGGCGGCGGCGCACTGCTGCGCGACCTCGACCGCCTGCTGGCCGAGGAAACCGGCTTGCCGGTGCTGGTTGCCGAAGACCCGCTGACCTGCGTGGTGCGCGGTTGCGGCATCGCCCTCGAGCGCATGGACCGGCTCGGAAGCATCTTCACGAGCGAATAATGCGCTTGATGCGCAAATGGCCGGCCCGCGTTTGCGCAGGGCCGGCTTTTTCAATTTAAAGTCCCTCCGCCATGCCGCTCGGCACGCTCGATCGCACCGCGCCACCCCTGTTCAACCAGGGCCCCTCGGCGCTCAGCAAGCTGATCTTCTTCAGCGCGCTCGCGCTGTTCCTGATGGTGGCCGATGTGCGCTTCAACATCGTGCAGCCGGTCCGTACGGCGGTGGGCGCGGTGCTCTATCCGATCCAGTGGCTGGCGCTGAAACCCGTGCAGCTCGCGGTGGGCGGCAGTCGCTATCTCGAAGATCTGCAGACGGCGCAGGCCAAGGAGGCCGAGGCACGCAAGGCACTGGCGCTCCAATCGGAACGCGCCAGCCAGGCCGACATGCTCGCGCAGGAGAACGCGCGGCTTCGCGCGATGCTCGAGTTGCGCCAGGTCACGCAGACGCCGGGCCGGGTGGCCGAGGTGCTGTATGACACCTCCGACCCGTACACCCGCAAAGTCGTGATCGACCAGGGTCTGACCCACGGCATCACGCCCGGCTCGCCGGTGATCGACGAGAACGGCGTCCTCGGGCAGGTCACGCAGGTGCAACCGTTCACGAGCGAAATCACGCTGGTGATCGATCGCGATCTCGCCATCCCCGTGCAGAACACGCGAACCGGTGCGCGCAGCGTGGCCTTCGGCGACGCGAGCGCCCACGGGGGCGGGCTGGAACTGCGCTTCATGGGGGCCAATTCGGATGTGCAGGAGGGTGACCTGTTGAGCACGAGCGGGGTCGACGGCGTCTATCCGCCCGGGCTGCCGGTCGCGAAGATCGACCGCATCGAACGCCGTGCCGATTCCGCCTTCGCCCGCATCCATCTGACGCCGATGGGGCATGTGAACTCGGCGCGCTACGTGCTGGTGCTGGCGCCGACCGGCACGCCGCCGGTGCCCAAGCCCGCTCCGGCGGCGCCGGCAGCGAGCACCTCGGCCAAGAAGAAGGCCGACAAGGCCGGTGCCAAGGCGGACAAGGCCGATAAATCCGACAAGACCGAGAAGGCGGGCGCAAAGACCGAGAAGGCCGACAAGGCCGACAAGAAGGAGAAGCGCACGCCATGATCATGCGTCCCGGCCAGCAGCAACTCCTGTTGCCCGTCAGCCCGCTCTTCATGTGGGCGAGCCTGATCGTCGCCCTGTTGATCAACATGGTGCCGATCGGCCGGGCCGCGTGGACGCCGGATCTTCTGGCGCTGGTGATCGTGTTCTGGAGCGTGCACCAGCCTGCACGGATCGGCATCGGCGCCGCCTTCGTCTTCGGGCTGCTGATGGACGTGCACCAGGCCTCGATGTTGGGGCAGCACGCGCTGTCCTACACGACGCTCGGTTTCTTCGCGATCATGATCCATCGGCGGCTGCTGTGGTTTTCGGTCGCCTCGCAGGCGCTGCAGGTGCTGCCGCTGTTCGCGGTGTCGCACCTGATCGAGCTGGCGATCCGCATGATCGGCGGTGGGGTGTTTCCGGGCTGGACGCTGCTCATCGCGCCGGTGATCGAGGCCGCGTTGTGGCCGCTGGTCAGTATGCTGTTGTTGGCACCCCAGCGCCGAGCCCCGGAACCAGACGCCAATCGGCCACTCTGATGTTGCTCGCCCCCAGGCTGCGCGCACTGCGTGTCGCTTCGCCAACCCCTACCGGGGGCAACACCAGCAGCCCGGCGAAGCCGGTTCTGCGGTGTTTCTGGCACTTCGGGGCGCATTCAAAGGCCTGGGGTGAGTATTTGCTTTCATTGTTTGTCCCGCTAAGCTGACCTGATTCCATGACCGAGATCCGTAACGTCGCTGCCGACCTGTCGCGCTTCAAGCGCCGGGTGGTCGTGATCGCGCTGGTCGTGCTGGTGGCATTCGGGTTGCTGGCGTCGCGGCTGGTCTACCTGCAGGTGGTGCGGCATGAGGACCTGGCCGAGCAGGCGGAGAGCAATCGCACCGCGATCGTGCCGGTGGTGCCGAACCGGGGGCTGATCGTCGATCGCAACGGGATCGTGCTGGCCTCCAACTACTCGGCCTACACGCTGGAGATCACGCCGTCGAAGGCCGGGGATCTTGAGGAAACGATCGACGCGCTGTCCGAGGTGCTGGAGATTTCGCCGCGCGACCGCCGGCGCTTCAAGCGGCTGCGCGAGGACTCTCGCAGCTTCGACTCGGTGCCCATCCGTACCCGCCTGAGCGACGAGGAGGTCGCCCGCTTCGCCGCGCAGCGCTATCGCTTCCCGGGCGTGGAGATCAAGGCGCGGCTGTTCCGCAACTACCCCAACGGCGAACTCGCGAGCCACGTACTCGGCTACATCGGCCGCATCAACCAGGCCGAGAAAGCGGCCATGGAAGACTGGGAAGACGAGGACCTTGCCAACTACAAGGGCACCGAATACATCGGCAAGCTCGGCGTCGAGCAAAGCTACGAGAAGACCCTGCACGGCCTCACCGGCGTCGAGCAGATGGAAACCTCCGCCGGCGGCCGCGCGGTGCGCCGGCTCGCGGCCCATCCGGCCACGCCGGGCAACACGGTCATGCTGTCGATCGACATCAAGTTGCAGAAGCTGGTCGAGGACATGTTTGGTGATCGGCGCGGCGCGCTGGTCGCGATCGATCCCAGGTCGGGCGAGATCCTGGCATTCGTCAGCAAGCCGACCTTCGATCCGAACCTGTTCGTGGAAGGCATCGACATCGACAACTGGAAGGAACTCAGCGAGTCGATCAACAAGCCGCTGCTCAACCGGGCATTGCGCGGCACCTACCCGCCGGGCTCGACCTACAAGCCTTTCATGGCGCTGGCTGCGCTGCAAACGGGCAAGCGCGCGCCGAGCGTGGTGGTCAACGATCCGGGTTACTTCAACTTCGGCGGTCACCGCTTCGGCAGCCCTGAGGGCAACATCGGCGGCGTGGACATGCGGCGCGCGATCCAGCTGTCGAGCAACATCTATTTCTATTCGCTGGCCAACGAGATGGGCGTGGACCTGATCCACGACTCGATGAAGCCGCTGGGCTTCGGCCAGATCACCGGCATCGATATCGGCGGCGAGGTGCGCGGCGTGCTGCCGAGCACCGAGTGGAAGCGCAACACCTACAAGCGCCCCGAGCAGAAGAAGTGGTACGCGGGCGAAACCATTTCGCTGGGCATCGGCCAGGGCTACAACGCCTTCACGATGCTGCAATTGGCGCACGCCACGTCGATCGTGGCCAATGGCGGCATCAAGCTCAAGCCGCATCTGGGCCTCGCGATCCGCGACACCGTGACTGGCGATGTGAAGCCGATCGAGCAGGCGCCGGCACAGAACCTCAATATCCCTCCCGCGAACATCGGCGTGATCCGCGACGGTCTCGTTGCGGTGGTCAATGCCGGCACGGCGCGCGGCGTCTTCGCCGGCGCGGGTTACCGTGCGGCCGGCAAGACCGGGACGGCGCAGGCAGTGGGCATGGCGCAGAACACGAAGTACAACGCCAAGGCCCTCGAAGAGCACCAGCGCGATCACGCGCTTTTCATGGCGTTCGCGCCGGCCAACGATCCGAAGATCGCAGTGGCGCTCATCGTCGAGAACGCGGGCTGGGGTGCCGGCGCCGCCGCGCCAATTGCACGGCGTGTGTTCGACTACTGGCTGATGAACCAATACCCGAGCGAGGCGGACCTCGCCGCCATCCAGCAGGGCAAGGCCGCTGCGCCGATCGGCAAGCCGCGTGTCGCGAGCGAAGTCGCATGGCCGCCGGCAGGCACCCAGGCCGCGGCGTCGACCGCACCCTGAACCTGATCCGCCCGCGCAGGCCGCTTCACCGCAAGAAGGCGTCGTAGGCGGTCTTCAGGATCAGCGCGCTCACGACGAAGATGAAGACCGCCCGCACAAAGCCCGCGCCATGGCGGATCGCAACGCGGGCGCCGATCACCCCACCAGCGACGTTCGCCACCGCCATCACCAGCCCGTAGTGCCATAACACATGGCCTTTGAGCCCGAGCAGCAGCAGGGCGCCCAGGTTGGTCATCACGTTGAGCAGCTTGGCCGATGCCGCTGCATTGAGGAAGTCGTAGCCCAGCCAGCGGACGAACAGGAACACGAAGAAGCTGCCCGTACCGGGACCGAAGAAGCCGTCGTACACGCCGAGCGCGAATCCGATCGCTGCAGTGGCCGCCAACTCGGCGCGTCCGTGGAAACGCGGCTCGTGATGCTTGCCCATGTCCTTGCGCGCAAGCGTGTAGAGAAGCAGCAAGATCAGGATCACGGGCAGCAGCTTGCGCAGGAAGTCGCCCGGGACCACCGTCACGGCCCAGGCGCCCATCAGCGAACCGAAGAAGGCCAGCGCGGCCGCTGGCATCAGCGTGCGCCAGCGCAGGCCGACGCGATAGTGGAATTGCGCGGTGGCAGCCGCCGTGCCCCACACCGAGGCGCTCTTGTTGGTGCCGAGCAGCGTCGCGGGGGCCACGCCGGGCAGCACGCTGAAAAGCACCGGGACCAGAATCAGTCCGCCTCCCCCGACGATTGAATCAACGAATCCCGCGAACAGCGAGGCCAGGGTCAGCACGACGATTTCCATTGCGGGAATTGTCGCAGCGCGGTTTGCTATTGATTTGGTAGCGCTGAACCCATGCCCTGCGGGCACTTCCGAACACGACACAAAAGAAAAGGCGCCGACCAGCGGCGCCTTGATCAAAAAACAGCATCTCGTCCGGATGCCTTGTGTCTAGTGTTCTGGTTCTTCGAAGGTTTGTCTCCTCGGTCCCCGCGCAGCGGGCAGGCCCGTTTGCGAGTGGCTGGACTTTATTCGGTGCACCGCCGCAGTGCATCGGGGATTACCCGCCAATCCGCCCCAAACTGCAACAACTGGAAACGCGAGCGCGTTCAAGAAGTTCAAGAAGTCCGCTCTGCAGTGGCTTCGCGGACCCAGGCCGCAGCCTTCTCCGCCATCATCAGCGTGGGGCTGTTGGTGTTGCCGCTGGTGATCGTGGGCATGGCGCCGGCATCGACCACGCGCAGCCCGTCGATGCCGCGCACGCGCAAGCGCGCGTCCAGCACCGCCATCGGATCGTCGTCGCGCCCCATCTTCGTGGTGCCGACCGGGTGGAAGATCGTGGTCGCGATGTCTCCTGCAAGGCGCGCGAGCTCCTCGTCGCTCTGATACTGCGGACCCGGCTTCCATTCCTCGGGGCTGTATCTGGCGAGCGCCGGTTGCGATGCGATCCGCCGCGTGACGCGCAGCGAATCGGCGGCGACCTTGCGGTCCTCGTCGGTGCTGAGATAGTTCGGCGCGATCGCGGGCGCATCCTCGAAGCGCGGGCTCTTGATGCGCACCGTGCCGCGGCTCGTCGGGTTCAGGTTGCACACGCTCGCGGTAAAGGCCGGAAAGCTGTGCAGCGGCTCGCCGAAGGCGTCGAGCGAGAGCGGCTGCACGTGGTATTCGAGGTTCGGCCACTCGTAGGCCGGCGAGCTGCGCGTGAACGCGCCGAGTTGCGAGGGTGCCATGCTCATCGGGCCGGTGCGCCGGAGCACGTACTCCAGCCCGATCTTCGCCTTGCCGTAGAGCGACGACGCGAGCACGTTGAGCGTCGGCGCATCCTTGATCTTGTAGACCGCGCGGATCTGGAGATGGTCCTGCAGATTCGCGCCGACCCTGCGCGCGTCGCGCACGACATCGATGCCATGCTGGCGCAACAGGTCCGCCGGGCCCACGCCCGAGAGCTGCAGGATCTGCGGCGAGCCGATGCTGCCGGCGCAAAGGATCGTCTCGCGCGCAGCGTGCGCGATCACCATCTCGTGCCCGTCCCACACCTGCACGCCGGTGCAGCGGTGGCTGCCGTCGGCATGCGAATCGAAGATCAGGCGCGACACCTGCGCACCGGTCCAGAGCTCGAAGTTCGGGCGGCCGTAGCAGGTCGGCCGCAGGAAGGCCTTGGCGGTGTTCCAGCGCCAACCGTCCTTCTGGTTGACCTGGAAGTAGCCCACGCCCTCGTTGCTGCCGCGGTTGAAGTCGGTGCTGCGCGGCACGCCGGCCTGCACCGCCGCGTCGGCGAAAGCGTCGAGGATGTCCCAGCGCAGCCGCTGCTTGTCGACGCGCCATTCGCCGCCGGCGCCGTGAAGTTCATCCGCGCCGAGGTAGTAGTCCTCGTGTTTCTTGAAGGCAGGCAGCACGCTCGCCCAGCGCCATTCGTTGTCGCCGGTGAGGTCGGCCCATTGCTCGTAGTCGCGCGACTGGCCGCGCATGTAGATCATCCCGTTGATGCTCGACGAGCCGCCGAGCGTCTTGCCGCGCGGGTAGCGCAGCGTGCGGCCGTTGAGGCCCGCGTCCGGCTCGGTGTTGTAGAGCCAGTCGGTGCGTGGGTTGCCGATGCAGTAGAGATAGCCGACCGGGATGTGGATCCAGTGGTAGTCGTCCTTGCGGCCGGCCTCGATGAGCAGGACGCGCATCCGCTTGTCGGCGCTCAGCCGGTTGGCCATGAGCGAGCCGGCGGTGCCGGCGCCAATGACGATGTAATCGAAGGTGGTGTCGCTCATGCGCTGCTTGTCTCTCGTTGTTGTCCTGTCGGCGGATGCGGCCGCCGCCGGGCCGCCCCAAGGCGTGCCGCGCCTCCCCTCGGGGGTGGCGTTACACGCCGCGCAGCGGCGTGAAAAGCCGGGTGGCTTTCATTTCGCGGTGGGCATCACGAACTCGGCGCCCTTGCCGATGCTCTCGGGCCAGCGCTGCATGATCGACTTCTGCTTGGTGTAGAAGCGCACGCCTTCCTCGCCGTAGGCGTGCATGTCCCCGAAGAGCGACTTCTTCCAGCCGCCGAAGCCGTGCCAGTGCCATCGGCACCGGGATCGGCACGTTGATGCCCACCATGCCCACCTGGATGCGCCGGCCGAACTCGCGCGCCACGTTGCCGTCGCGCGTGAAGCACGAGACGCCGTTGCCGAATTCGTGGGCGTTGATCAGGTCGACCGCTTCCTTCAGGTCCTTCACCCGCACGCAGCCGAGCACCGGGCCGAAGATCTCTTCCTTGTAGATGCGCATCTCGGGCGTGACGTGGTCGAACAGCGTGCCGCCCATCCAGAAGCCGTCATCGCAGCCCGGACCGGCGGCCTTCGCGTCGAAGCCGCGGCCGTCGACCAGCAGCTTCGCGCCTTCCTTCTCGCCCTGGGCGATGTAGCCGGTGATGCGGTCATGCGCCGCACGGGTCACGATCGGGCCCATTTCCGCGTCGAGTTCGGTGCCGTTCTTGACCTTGAGCGTCTTCGCGCGCTCGGCCAGGAGGGGCATGACCTTGTCGGCCACATCCCCCACCAGCACCGCCACGCTGATCGCCATGCAGCGCTCGCCGGCCGAGCCGTAGCCCGCGCCGATCAGCGCGTCCACCGCCTGCTCGATATCGGCATCGGGCATCACCACCATGTGGTTCTTCGCTCCGCCGAGCGCCTGCACGCGCTTGCCGTGACGCGCGCCGGTCTCGTAGATGGTGTTGGCGATCGGCGTCGAGCCGACGAAGGAAATCGCCTTCACGTCGGGGTGTTCGAGCAGCGCATCGACCGCCACCTTGTCGCCCTGCACCACGTTGAAGACGCCGTCCGGCAGCCCCGCTTCCTTGAGCAGCTCGGCGATGCGCAGCGAGGGGCTCGGATCGGTCGGGCTCGGCTTCAGAACGAAGGTGTTGCCCGCCGCGATCGCCACCGGGAACATCCACATCGGCACCATCACCGGGAAGTTGAACGGGGTGATCCCCGCCACCACGCCCAGCGGCTGGCGCAGCGTCCAGTTGTCGATGCCGGTGGACACCTGCTCGGTGTAGTCGCCCTTCAGGAGCTGGGGAATGCCGCAGGCGAACTCCACGATGTCGATGCCGCGCGTGACCTCGCCCTGCGCGTCGGTGAAGACCTTGCCGTGTTCGGCGGTGATCAGGTGCGCGAGCTCGTCGCGGTGCCTGTTGAGCAGCTCCAGGAACTTGAACATCACGCGCGCCCGCCGGATCGGCGGCGTGTCGGCCCAGGCCGGGAACGCGGCCTGCGCGGCGGCCACGGCGGCATCGACGTCGGCGCGATCGGCCAGCGCGACGCTGCCGGTCGCCGCGCCGGTCGCGGGATTGAACACGTCCTGGCTGCGGGTGGAATTCGGGGCGGCGACGCGGCCGCCGATGTAGTGATGGATCGGTGTCTTGCTCATCTGCATGGCGTTCTCCTGCCGACGACGCGGCCGGGTGATGGCGGAATGGATGGGGTTCGGTCGTCGATTGTGGCAAACGCTTGAGCGATGCGCGACCGCCTCGAGCGCCGTGCGCGTTCGACCCGAGGGTTTGCACGGACGCACCCGGTTACGATGCTGTGTTTGCCTGCCGACACTCCATCCGCCTGCATGTCCGCCAAGCCCCCATCCCCCACCGCGCCGGAAGCCGACAGCGATCGCCCTCGCGTCGAAGAGCGCGAGCACGAGGGAGGCTCCTGGGCCGTGGTGAGCGGCCGCTGGACCGCGCTCGCGATGTCCTCGCGGCGCACGTGGGATGCGCTGTCCAGCAACCTGGCGGTCGTGCCGCCGAGCGATGACCGCGCATGGGACCTGCGGCCCATCGAGAAGCTCGACCACATCGGCGCGCAGCTCCTGTGGGACCACTGGCGCCAAGCCTGGCCGGCCCGCATCGAGATGGATTCGCAGCACAAGGCGGTGCTGGACCAAGTCGCGCTCTACACCTGCGCGGCGCCGGCCGAAGCCGGTCCGACGCTCGCGGACCGGTTCAAGGCCTTCGCGCACAACGGTCCGCGCATGATGTTCGTCGCGCGCGATTTCCTGGGCCTCATCGGCCAGCTCACGCTGGACATCGGCAAGCTCCTGCGCGCGCCGCACCGCGCGCCGTGGCGCGACTTTTCGGGCCAGCTCTACCATTTCGGCGCCACCGCGTTGCCGATCACCGCGCTCGTGGGGCTGCTGATCGGCGTGGTGCTGGCCTACCTGACCTCCCAGCAGTTGCGGCAGTACGGCGCGGAGACCTTCATCGTCAACATCCTGGGGCTGTCGCTGATCCGCGAGCTCGGCCCGGTGCTCGCGGCGGTGCTGATCGCCGGCCGCTCGGGCTCGGCGATCACGGCGCAGATCGGTGTGATGCGCGTGACCGAGGAGCTCGACGCCATGCGCGTGATGGGCATCCCGCACGGCTTCCGGCTCGTGATGCCACGCGTGCTGGCGCTGGCGATCGCGATGCCGCTCATCAGCATGTGGACCTCGATGGCGGCGCTGTTCGGCGGAATGATCGCGGCGGACCTCTCGCTCGGCATCTCGCCGTCGTACTTCATGTCGGCGCTGCCGCGCGTGGTGCCGACGGTGAACCTCTGGCTCGCGATGTCGAAGTCCGCGGTGTTCGGCGTGCTGATCGCGCTCATCGGCTGCTACTTCGGCCTCAAGGTCAAGCCCAACACCGAGAGCCTCGGTCGCGGCACGACGTCGTCGGTGGTGACCTCGATCACCGTCGTGATCCTCGTCGACGCGCTCTTTGCGGTGCTGTTCAAGGGCGTGGGATTCCGATAGGTATGAAGCTCACCCCCAGCCTCTCCCACTTCGTGTGGTTCGGACACCCCCTTGCAGGGGGCAACCCCGGCGGCCCGGCAGAGCCGGTTCCGCGGGGTTCCTGGTTCTGGCCGATGGAGCACTGAGATGGCCGAACTTGCGAATGGCGCGCCTCTCGTCGAGATCCGCCAGCTCTGGACGGTCTTCAAGACCCCGGACGGCGATCAGGTCGTGCATCGCGATCTCGACCTCACGATCCGGCGCGGCGAGGTGCTGTCGCTGGTCGGCGGCTCGGGCACCGGCAAGACGGTCCTGCTGCGCCAGATCCTCGGCCTGGAGCAACCGTCGAGGGGCACGGTCACGGTGCTCGGCCGGCCGCCGGGCCAGTTCAGCGCGCAGGGCGCGGCCAACGTCGGCATGCTGTTCCAGCACGGCGCGCTGTTCTCGGCCTTCAGCGTGCTGGACAACATCGCATTTCCGCTGCGCGAACTCAAGGTGCTGCCCGACGAGCTCATCCGCGACGCCGCGCTGGTCAAGCTGCAGATGGTGGGCCTGGACCCCAGGCACGCGACCAAGAGTCCCGCCGACCTCTCGGGCGGGATGATCAAGCGCGTGGCACTCGCGCGCGCGCTCATCATGGACCCGCCGCTGCTGCTGCTCGACGAACCCACCGCCGGCCTCGACCCCGAGGGCGCCGACGACTTCTGCGACCTGCTGCGCGGGCTGCATCGCGAACTCGGGCTCACAGTGGTGATGGTCACGCACGACCTCGACACGCTGTTCGACCTGAGCACGCGCATCGCGGTGCTGGCCGATCACAAGGTGATCGTCGCGGGCACGGCGCGCGACGTCATCGCCTACCCGCATCCCTTCATCCACGAATACTTTCTCCGCGGTCGCGGCCGACGGGCCATGGAGGCGCTCCATGACGGCTCCGTCCCGGCGGCCCTCGCCGGACCGGCCGACCCGGCGCCGGCCCCTCACAACGAAAGGTAGCTGCCATGGAAAACAAAGCCCATGCTCTGGCCGCCGGTGCCTTCGTCCTCGGCCTGGTCGCCGTGCTCGTCGCGCTGGTCGTCTGGCTCACGCGCGACGACACGGTGCGCAACATCTACGAGCTGTCCACACGCGATCCGGTGAGCGGCCTCCAGCCGCAGGCGATGGTGCGCTATCGCGGCATCGCTGTCGGCAAGGTCGCTTCGATCGACTTCGATCCCAAGGTCAAGGGCAATGTGCGCGTGCGCATCACCGTCGACGAGCGCGTGCCGCTCACCACTTCCACCTTCGCGACGCTGAGCTACCAGGGCGTGACCGGCCTGGCCTTCATCGCGCTCGACGACAAGGGTGAGTCGCAGGTGGCGCTCACGCCCAACAACGAAAACCCGCCGCGCATTCCGCTCAAGCCCTCGCTGCTCTCGAATTTGCAGGATCGCGGCGAGGTGATCATGAGCCGGGTCGAGGAAACGACGAAGCGCATCAACGCCTTGCTCAACGAGGACAACCAGAAGCGCATTGCCGATGCGCTGGAGAGCATCGCGCAGGCGGCGGCGAGTGCGAACCAGCTCACGAAGTCGCTGGACGACACGATCAAGACCGGGCTCAATCCCGCCCTCAAGGCCCTGCCGCCGCTGGTCGAGCGAGCGAAGGACACGATGGTTTCCGTTCAGGGCGTGGCGACCAATCTCAACACCACGGTGGTGCGGCTCAACGCCCCGGACGGCCCGGTCGACCGTCTCGGCGACGGCACCAAATCGCTGTCGCAGGCGGTGGAGTCTTTCAACAACGCGACGCTGCCGCGTTTGAACCGCGTCGCCGACGACACCTCGCGGGCGGTGCGTCGCCTCGGGCGGGCGGCGGACAACATCAACGACAACCCGCAATCGCTGCTGTTCGGCAGCGGCGGCGTGGTTGCCGGTCCGGGCGAACCGGGCTTTGCGTCGCCTGCCGCATCCCCGGCGCGTCCTTGAGATCATGACCATGAAGATGCACGAACCGTTGAAGAACGCCGCCGGCATCGGCGCTTTGCTGGCGGCGCTCCTGCTGGCGGGTTGCGGCGCGCTGCCCGACAAGCCCATCCGCGCGACGCTCTATGACTTCGGACCGGGGCCCGTATCGGCCGCTCCCGCACGCGCCGGCACGCCCGCGCTGCCGCCCCTGGCGCTGGCCGACATCGAAGCGAACACCCGGCTCGACGGCACGCAGATGCTCTACCGCCTGGGCTATGCGGATGCGAACGAGGTCAGGCCCTACGGCCAGTCGCGCTGGAGCCAGGCGCCCGCCCAGTTGCTCCGGCAGCGGCTGCGCGAGGCGCTCGCCGCCACGCGACCGGTGCTGGGGCCGGAGGAGAGCGCCAGCATTGCCCGCACCGAAGGCCGGGTGCCGGATACCTTGCGCGTCACGCTGGTGGAGTTCAGCCACTTCTTCGAATCGCCCTCGGCCAGCGTGGGCCTGATCCGCGTGAACGCGACCTTGATCCGCACCGCGCCGGGCGGCGACCGCGTGCTCGCGCAACGCAGCTTCACCGTCCAGCGCCCGGCACCGAGCAACGATGCGCCGGGCGGCGTGAAGGCGCTCGCGGCCGCGAGCGACGCGGTGGTCGCCGACATCGTGGCCTGGGTGAGCCAGCCGCGCTGAAGAGGGCGGCAACACCGGCGGCTGCCGCATGCGACGCATCGGCCTCATCTCGGACACGCACGACCTGCTCCGGCCTGAGGCGCTGGCGTTCCTGCGCGGGTGCGACCACATCATTCACGGCGGCGACATCTGTGATCCGCGCATCCTGGGCGAACTGGCGGGGATCGCATCGCTGACCGTCGTTCGCGGCAACAACGACCGGGGTGCCTGGGCGCAGGACATCCCGGAGACGGCGTCGTTCGAGATCGATGGCGTGCGCTTCCATGCGATCCACAACCTGGCCGAGCTGTCCATCGATCCGGTCGCCGCCGGCGTGCGCGTGGTGGTGTCCGGGCACTCGCACCGGCCGCTGGCACAGGCGCGCGACGGCGTTCTCTACGTCAATCCCGGCAGCGCCGGGCCGCGGCGCTTCAGGCTGCCGATCTCCGTCGCCGAGCTGCTGCTCGATGGCGGCGCGATCACGCCACGCATCGTCGAACTGGTCGCGCGCTAGCCTCGCGCATCACGCCGCGCGGTGCAGCACAGGGAAGAGCGTGCTGAGCCCATCCGCCATCACCTCCACCGCGAGCGCGGCGAGGATCAGCCCCATGAGCCGCGTCATGACGTTGATGCCGGTCTTGCCGAGCACGCGCGAGATCGGCTCGGCCAGCGAGAAGGTCACGCCGGTGGCCAGCCCGACCACCACGCCGTAGCCCACCAGCACCGCGAGTTCCCAGTAGTGCTGCGCGCGCTGGGCAAAGATGACCACGGTCGACATCGTCGCCGGTCCCGTCAGCAACGGAATGGTCAGCGGCACCACCGCGATCGATGCGCCGAGCGATGCCTTCACCTCGGTCGCGCGGATCTCGTCTTTGTTGGTTTTCGACTCCGCGGGCTGCGCGTTGAGCATGCTCAGCGAACTCATGAGCAGCAGCATGCCGCCGCCGACCTGGAAGCTCGCAATCGAGATGCCGAAGAAGTCGAGCAGCTTGAGCCCGAGCAGTGCGCTCACCGCGATCACCACGAACGCGCTGAAGGCCGACACCCACGCCGTGCGCCTGCGCTGGAGCTCGGTGCAGCCTTGTGTGTAGTGGATGAAGAACGGGACGATCGCCAGCGGATTCACGATGGCAAGCAGCGTGATCAGCGGCTTGATCAGGTCCATCGTCGGCGTGGCCATCTAGCGTCCGCCCGTCACGTCGAGCGAGGTGCCCGTCACGTAGCTCGCCTCATCCGACAGCAGCCAGACGATGCCCTGCGCCACTTCCTCGGCGCTGCCGGTGCGTTTCATCGGCACCGTGGGTGCGAGTTGGAAGGCGCGGTCCGGCATGCCGCCCGAGGCGTGGATCTCGGTGTCGATCAGGCCCGGCCGCACTGCGTTGACGCGAATCCCCTCGTCCGCGACTTCCTTCGCCAGCCCGACGGTGAAGCTCTCGATCGCACCCTTGCTCGCCGCGTAGTCGACATACTGCCCCGGCGAGCCGAGCCGGGCGGCGGCACTGGAGAGATTGACGATCGCGCCGCCTTCGCCGCCATGCTTCGTGCTCATGCGCCGCACGGCTTCTCGGGCGCAGAGGAAGCTGCCGATCACATTGATGCGCAGCATGCGTTCGAGGCGGGCAACGCTCATCTCGTCGACGCGCGCCTGCACGTCGACGATGCCGGCGTTGTTCACCAGCGCGGTGAGACGGCCGAGCTTGGCATCGACCTTGTCGAACATCGCGAGCACCTGCGCTTCGTCGCCTACGTCGGCCTGCACCGTGATCGCGGTGCCGCCGTCGGCGCGGATCGCGCGCACCACTTCATCGGCGGCGAGCGAATTGCTCGTGTAGTTGACCGCGACCGCGTAGCCGCGCTTCGCCGCCAGCAAGGCCGTGGCGGCGCCGATGCCGCGACTGCCGCCCGTGACCAAGAGCACCTTGTCCAAATCCCACCTCCTGCACAGAAGCCGTGCCTCAGTTAAAAACCCCGGGTCGGATTACATCATCGAGGAGCCTCCCGTGAGCCGCACCATCGACTACTACTTCACGCCCCAGAGCCCCTGGACCTACCTCGGACATGCGCGCTTCGCCGCCATCGCGAAGTCCCACGGCGCCGCCGTGCGCGTGCGGCCGATCGATTTCGGCGCGGTCTTCCCCGTGTCCGGCGGGTTGCCGCTGGGCAAGCGCGCGCCGCAGCGGCAGGCCTATCGGCTGGTCGAGCTGGCGCGCTTTTCCCGCCATCTCGACATCCCGCTGAATCCCAAGCCCAAGTTCTTCCCGGTGGCGAGCGACGATGCCGCCAAGCTCATCATCGCGGTCGACCTGCATGACGGCACCGACATCGCGATGAAACTGTGCGGCGCGATCTTCGCGGCGGTGTGGGTGCAGGAACGTAACATCGCGGACCCCAAGGTGCTGGAAGCGCTCGTCGCCGAATGCGGCCTGCCGGCGCGTCGCGTCGAGCAGTCGCTCAGTCAGGCCGTGCAGGAACGCTACGAGGACTACACGCAGGAAGCCATCGACACCAAGGTATTCGGTGCGCCGAGCTACGTGATCGACGGCGAGATCTTCTGGGGGCAGGACCGGCTCGAATTCGTCGAGCGCGCACTCAGGCAATAACCATCAAACAAGGAGTATGACCATGGGTCAATTCATCGATCTCACCGCCAAGGACGGCTTCGCCTGTCCCGCGTACGTCGCGGAACCGGCGGGCAAGCCCCGGGGCGCCGTGGTCGTCGTGCAGGAAATCTTCGGCGTGAATTCGCATATCCGCGCCGTCGCCGACGGCTACGCGGCGGACGGCTATCTCGCGGTTGCACCGGCGACTTTCCATCGCGTGAAGCAAGGCGTCGAACTCGGCTACGGCGAGGACGACATGAAGGCCGGCCGCGAACTCAAGACGGCCGTCGAAGGGCTGCCCGCGCCGGGCGTGCTGCAGGATCTGCAGGCGGCGGTCGACTATGCGTCCAAGGCCGGCAAGGTGGGCATCGTCGGTTACTGCTGGGGCGGCCTGCTGGCGTGGCGCGCGGCCGCGCAAGTCTCGGGGCTGTCGGCCGCGGTGCCTTACTACGGCGGCGGTTCGACGACGCCCGAGGAAATCGCACGCAAGCCCAAGGTGCCGGTGCTGGCGCACTTCGGGAAGGAAGACCACTGGATTCCCCTCGACACCGTCGAAGCCCTCAAGAAGGCGCATCCCGAGGCCGAAGTCCACATCTACGACTGCGGTCACGGCTTCAACTGCGACCAGCGCGGCGCGTACAACGCCGCAGCGGCCAAGCTCGCGAAGGAGCGCACGCTGGCGTTCCTCGCCAGACACCTCGGCTGATCGGATCAGGCCCGCACCATCGACGCGACGCGGGCCCCGCCGGTGCTGCGCTTCGCAGGCCGGGTCGGCGCCGACTCGCCGACCCGTGCTTCGAGAAAGTCGAGCATCGCGCGAAGGGCCGCGCTGTTGTGGCGGCGCTGCGTGTAGGCGGCATACAGCCACAGGTCGGTCGGCATGTAGTCCTTGAGCACCGGGACGAGCGCGCCGCGCTCGATGTCGGCCTGGGCCATGATCGTCGGCACGCACACCGCGCCGAGTCCGGCCAGGGCAATGCCGATCAGCGGCGCCGCGTCGTTGGCGTCCATGCGGCTGTGGACCGGGACGCTGTAGGGCTTGCCGTCCACTTCGAAAGGCAGGCTGGGCGTGTTGCCCGCCAGCGAATAGGTCAGCACGTCATGTCGCCGCATGTCGTCCGGCTTCTTGGGGAGACCGCGTTTGGACCAGTAGCCCGGCGTCGCGCAGAGCGCGAGATCCATCCGCTGCAGCCGCCTGACGATGAGGTTCTCGTCGCGGATGCGGCCCAGCCGCAGCGCGATGTCCACGCCCTCCTCCACGAGGTCGATCACGCGGTTGCTCAGATGCAGGCTCACGTGCACGTCCGGATAGGCGGACATGAACTCGCCGATCAGACTCGGGACCTTCCCCTGGCTCAGCCCGTGCGGCGCGGTGATCCGCAGCCGACCGCGCGGATTTCCGGCGTGCTCCTGCAGCTCGCTCTGCGTGAGTTCGATCATCTCCATGAGCGGCGTGCTGCGTTCGAGCAGCAGAAGCCCAGCGTCGGTCAGGCTCACCGAGCGCGTCGACCGGTTCAAGAGCCGCACGCCGAAGCGCTCCTCGAGCTGCGCCACGTATTTGCTGACGTTCGCCTTCGACATCCCGAGCGTGGTCGCGGCGCGCGAAAAGCTGCCTCGCGCGGCGACTTCACGAAAGGCTTTCAGCAAGTCAAGACCGTCCATTGGAATTCCATTGTTTCGTTTTGATGAACACCGTTGTTCATATTTATAGGGTTTCTACCTAGAAGACGGGAGCAAACTCGCACCCCCAGAGCAGCCAAGACTGATCTGGCCGAGGCCGGGAGCCATCGTCGATGGATGCCCGGCCGACGCATCCAGAACCAAACCAAGGACACTCCAGAATGAACACCTCGAAGCTCATCGCCGCCGCCGCCCTCTCGATTCTCGCTGCCGCCGGTGCGCAAGCCGAAACCTACGACGGCGTGCACGCGCCCGTGTCGGCCAACAGCCGCGCCGAAGTCCAGGCGCAGGGCGTGGTCGCCGCCCGCAGCGAAAATCCGTACGGCGATGCCGCCTCGTCGCGTGTTGCGCCCGCGCTGGCCGCGTCGGCCGACCGCCAGGCCGTTCGCTCCACTGCCGTCGCCGCCGCGCACTCGGCGAACCAGAACCTGAAGCGCGAAGCGTTCGAGAACAGCGTGGTGCCGTCGCAGTTCAAGCTCGACACGACGAAGCAGGCCGGCCTGTAATCTCCCGCATCGTCTGAACCAGGAGGCGGGCCGCGCGCGGGCGGGGTCCGCCTTTGTCTTTTCCGTGCTTGAGACATTGTTTCGATCACGGAAACGCCATGTCTCATTTCTTGGTGTTTTCCCTGAGATGTTCCGCCGGACACTCTCCTGTACAGGCCAGCGACAGCGAGCCTGGGTTGAAAACGAACTCGATCTCCGACAAACCAAAGGAACTGAAATGAAGACCTCGCACATCCTCGCCGCTGCCGCTCTCTCGATCCTCGCCGCCGCTGGCGCACAGGCCGAAACCTACGACGGCGTGCAAGCCGCCGTGTCGGCCAAGAACCGCGACGAAGTCAACGCGGAAGCCGTCCGTGCCGCCGCTGCCGCTGACCAGAACATTCCGCGCGGTTCGCGTGGCGCCGAGCAGTTCAAGTCGGTTGCCGACCCGGCCGCCGTTCGCGCTCAAGCCGTCGCAACGGCCAACGCGCCTGACCAGAACGTGGTCGGCGGCTCGAAGTACAACAGCCGCGTGATCTCGACGATGAACAAGTCGGCCGAGCCGCGCGTTCAGGCTCAGAAGGAAGGCGCAGCCGCGGCCAAGTAATCCCTGGCCCCGCCTGCCAAGGCCGGACGGTGCGAAAGCGCCGTCCGGCCTTTTCTCTGGGCGCTGCGGCTAGCGCGGGCGCGCGAGGTAGCGCTTGCGCCAGAAGATCACCACGAGCGCCACCGCGATCGCGCCCATGGATCCCATCGCGATCCAGAAGCCGTCGGCCTTGTGGATGAGGGGGATGAATTCGAAGTTCATCCCGAAGATGCCCGCGATCAGGTTGAGCGGCAGGAACACCGCGGTCAGCACGGTGAGCACGCGCATGATGTCGTTCGCCCGGTGGCTCTGCACGCTGAAGTGCATCTGCACCGCAGTTTCGGCGTTTTGTTCGAGGCGCCGCACGTGATGGACCACCCGCTCGATGTGCTCGAGCACGTCCCGGCTGCGGATCATGACGAGCTCGTGCTCCCGCTGCGCCGCGGGATTCGCTGGGCTCGGAAGGGTTTCGAGCGCGTCGATCCAGTCCTGGATGCAGGCACGCTGGTCTTCGCAGATTTCGTCGAGATGGCGGAGCGATTGGCGGGCCTCCATCAACGCGCTCCAGTTGTTGAAGTGGCTCTTCGGATCGATCAGCTCGGACTGCCAGTGATCGAGTTGGCGCGTGAGTTCGCGCCGCAGATCGAGATAGGCATCGACGATGTGGTTGACGACGCGCAGCATGAGGTCGGCCGGATTGGCGGGAATACGCGCCGAAACCGCCCGCACGTCGAGCGCCGGCGCCGCGCTGCCGCCGCGTTCACCGGGTGCGGCCGCCGCAAGCAGCTTGGATGCGAACGCATCGCGGACCGCACCATCTTCCGGATGGACCGAGAGCAGCACCCGGTCGAACAGCGCGAAGCCGACCGGGCGCGTATCAACCCGCCGCAGCACGGGCGGCCCTGTCTTGGGCTCGGCAGGCCCGGCCTTGTCGGACGGCGGATGGCCGTTGGAGGCCGCCAGCCGGCGAAACACCAGCAGGTCGTATTGGGAGGTGTAGTCGTAGCGCGAGGGAAGCTGGTCGTTCTGCAGATCGCTCACGTGCAGATCGACCAGATGCGTGTTGCACAGGGACTGCAGCACGTCCTGTACCTCACCGAGCGAGGCGCGGAATTCGCCCCGCGTCAGCGACAGCCAGAGGTAGCCCTGTTCGCAGGCGCCCGGCGCGGCCATGGGCGCGAGCGCGTCGTGTTCGGTGACCTGTGCACCGTTGATCTTGAAGATACGCATGAGGCCTCTTGCCGTAGGTCCATCGCCGGCGCCGTGCCCGAGGCGCCGGCGACGGCGTCTGCTCAGCGCCGCTTCAGGAGCCGTGCGGCATCGCGCGCGAAATAGGTCAGGACGCCATCCGCACCGGCACGCTTGAATGCAAGCAGGCTCTCGAGGATGACCGCGTCGCGGTCGAGCCAGCCGTTCTGCGCGGCGGCCATGAGCATCGCGTATTCGCCGCTGACCTGATAGACAAAGGTGGGCACGCGAAACTCGTCCTTCACCCGTCGCACGATGTCGAGGTACGGCATGCCGGGCTTGACCATGACCATGTCCGCGCCCTCGGCGATGTCGATGGCGACTTCGCGCAGCGCCTCGTCGCTGTTGCCCGGGTCCATCTGGTAGACCTTCTTGTCGCTCTTGCCGAGGTTGGCGGCCGAACCGACCGCGTCCCGGAAGGGGCCATAGAAGGCGCTCGCGTACTTGGCGCTGTACGCCATGATCCGCGTATGGATGTCCCCGCGCGCTTCGAGCGCCTGGCGGATCGCGCCGATGCGGCCGTCCATCATGTCGCTTGGCGCCACGATGTCGACGCCGGCCTGGGATTGGGTGAGCGCCTGCCGGACGAGCACTTCCACGGTCGCATCGTTGAGGATGTAGCCGGCCTCGTCGAGCAGGCCGTCCTGCCCGTGGCTGGTGTAGGGGTCCAGCGCGACGTCGGTCATCACGCCGAGCTCCGGGAACCGGGACTTGAGCGCGGCGACCACGCGCGGAATCAGTCCGTCCGGGTTGCAGGCCTCGTCGCCGGCCGGCGTCTTGAGGCTCGGGTCGATGACGGGGAAGAGGGCCATGACCGGAATGCCGAGTTCGACGCATTCCTCCGCGACCGGCAGCAGCGCGTCCAGGCTCAAGCGCTCCACGCCCGGCATCGACGGGACCGGGTCCCGGCGCTTCTCTCCCTCCTGCACGAAGACGGGATAGATCAGGTCATTCGATGAAAGCATGTGCTCACGCACGAGATTGCGCGTGAAGGCATCGCGGCGAAGGCGGCGGGGCCGTCCGGCGGGAAAGGGGGCATGGAGGGTCATGCCGAAAATTGTGCCCCAAGAGACGGATGCCGCTTGCCGGGGCGGATGACTTACGCCGATTTGTCAGAAAAGACCATCAGACGGCTTCCCCGGAGCGTCAATTTGTAGATCAAAAGCACAAAAAAAGTCACCGTTAGCTTGATAGGTTGTTTTGCCTTTGTTAAATTATGTCTTGGGCGGCTTGCCGCTCCCCGCTTTTCCTCCCTGAGCGGGTGCCTTGATGTGTGACAGCAAAAGGGCTTCCCGCCCGGCGTTTCTACGCCGGGCTTTTTTTGCCCGCGTGGGCGGCCTGCGTCGGACCCGGACTCGGCCACTAAACTGCCGCACCATGCTTTGGGTCAAGTCGCTGCACATCGTCTTCATCGCCAGCTGGTTCGCTGGCTTGTTCTATCTGCCGCGGATCTTTGTGAACCTCGCCATGGTCGCGCCGGAGTCGGTGGCGGAACGCGCGCGGCTGGTGCTGATGGCGCGCAAGCTGTTCCGGTTCACCACCTTGCTGGCCGTGCCTGCGGTGGGATTCGGTCTCTGGCTGTGGCTCGGCTGGGGCATCGGCAGGGGGCCCGGCAGTGGCTGGATGCACGCCAAGCTCGCGCTGGTGCTTGTCGTGATCGGCTATCACCACGGCTGCGGCGTGCTTCTGCGCCGACTGGCGTCGGGGAAGACAGGCACAGTCACCGCTGGTATCGGTGGTTCAATGAACTACCGGTGCTGCTGCTGCTCGCCATCGTGGTGCTGGTCGTCGTCAAACCCTTCTGAACGCTGTGGCAACGCAGCACAAGTCCATCGCGCTGCCGCTGGCCTTGGCGTACGCGGTTCTCATCGTCTATGCGAGCCTTTACCCGTTCGCGGACTGGCGCGACCAGGGGATCGCGCCGTGGGCCTATCTCGCCGCGCCGTGGCCGAGGTGGTGGACCGGCTTCGATTTCGGGATCAACGTCATCGGCTACATGCCGCTCGGCTTCCTGGGCGCCCTGGCGCTCCTGCGCGCACGGCCGGACGCTTCGGCGATTGGCGCGGTGCTCCGCGCGGCAGCGGCGGGCGGGGCGGTTTCATTCTCGATGGAAACCCTGCAGACCTATCTGCCGTCGCGAGTCCCCTCCAACGTCGATCTGGGGCTGAACGCGCTCGGTACTTTCGCCGGCGCGTTGCTGGCGGTCGCGTTCGAGCGATTCGGGCTGGTGGCGTACTGGCAGCGCGCACGTGCCAACTGGTTCGTCGAAGACGCGCGGGGCGGGCTGGTCCTGCTGGCGCTTTGGCCGCCGGCCCTCCTGTTTCCCGCTGCGGTCACTTTTGGCCTCGGCCAGGTGTTCGAGCGGGTCGAATCCGCGATCTCGGAATGGCTCCAGGGCACGCCCTTCATCGACTGGCTGCCGGTCCGGCAGTTCGAGCTCGAGCCGCTGGTGCCGGGCGTGGAGGCGTTTTGCGTGATGCTCGGCGCGCTGGTTCCCTGTCTCCTCGGCTTCCTGATCACGCGCTCGGTCGCTCGACGTGCCATCCTCCTGCCCGCGACGCTGCTGGCCGGCATCGCGGCGAGCGCGTTGTCGGCGGCGCTGAGCTACGGGCCGGAGCACGCGTGGGCATGGCTGAGCCTCCCGGTGCAGATTGGCATCGCCGCGGCGTTGTTCGTCGGTGTGCTGCTGGTTCCCGCGCCCCGGAGGTTCTGCGCCGCGCTGCTGCTCATGGCCCTGATCGTCCACCTGAGCCTTTTGAATCAGGCGCCCGAAAGCGCCTACTTTGCGCAGACGCTCGCGACCTGGGAGCAGGGGCGCTTCATCCGATTCCACGGGGTGGCCCAATGGCTGGGCTGGATCTGGCCCTTCGCCACGCTCGTCTACGTATTGATGGTGCTTTCGGGTCGGCCGCGAAACGGTTGATCGCACGACCCTGCTGGAGCATCCGTCGGGCACCGCTCCCTAAAATGTCCCGATGTCCAGTTCCAATGCACCGGCGCCGAAGGGTTACTACGGCCGACACATCTTCTTCTGCCTGAACGAGCGCAAGGGTGAGGAGGATTCCTGCTCCAAGCACAATGCGCAGGAAGGGTTCGAACGCTGCAAGTCGCGCGTCAAGGCCGAAGGTCTTGCGGGGCCCGGCAAGGTCCGCGTCAACAAGGCCGGCTGCCTGGATCGCTGCGCGGGCGGGCCGGTGGCGGTCGTCTATCCGGAGGCGGTCTGGTACACCTACGTCGACGAGGCCGACATCGACGAGATCGTCGATTCCCATTTGAAGAACGGCAAGGTGGTCGAGCGTCTGCTGCTCCCGTCCAACGTCGGGCGCTGAGGCGTCGGTCCGTCATGAATTCACGTACGGAAAAGCTCCAGCTCCAAGGCGCCGCCGGCGTCATCGAAGCGCTTCGCGATCCGGCGGCCGACGGCACACCGGCGCTCGGCGTCGCGGTCATCACCCATCCGCATCCGCTCTTCGGCGGAACCATGGACAACAAGGTGGTCCAGACCCTGGCTCGCGCGTTCGTGGCCTGCGGATGGACCGCCGTGCGCTTCAACTTCCGCGGTGTCGGTGCCAGCGAGGGCGTGCACGATGAAGGGCGCGGCGAGTACGAGGACCTGCTCTCGGTGATCGACCAGGTGGCGCACGACGGGCCGCTGGCCATCGCCGGGTTTTCGTTCGGCGCTTTCGTTGCCAGCCGCGCCATCGAAAAACTGTCCGCATCCCGCGACATCCGGCATATCGTGCTGGTCGGCACGGCGGCAGCGCGCTTCTCGGTGGCGGCGGTGCCGCAGAACTGGCATGAGCGCACCCTCGTCGTGCACGGAGAGCAGGACGACACGGTGCCGCTCGCCGCGGTGATGGACTGGGCGCGGCCGCAGACACTTCCTGTCACAGTCGTTCCCGGGGGCGGTCATTTCTTCCACGGACAATTGCCGCTGCTCAAGAGTCTCGTGGTCCGCCATTTGCGCGCGGGCTAGTTCTTCGTCTCTGCCCTCCATGATTCGTTTCATCAAGGCGCTGCGTGCGTTCGCGGTCGCTGCGGTCACTTCCTTTGGCATCGTCGCCGTCGCGCAGGTGCCCACACCGCCGGAAATCGCCGCGCGAAGCTATCTGCTGCTCGATGTGACGGCCAATCAGGTCCTGGCGCAAAAGGACATCGACAGCCCGGTGGAGCCGGCCTCGCTGACCAAGCTGATGTCTGCCTATCTGGTCTTCGATGCACTGAAGTCCGGGAAGATCACGCTGCAGCAGACCCTTCCGGTCAGCACGCGCGCCTGGAAGATGCCGGGCTTCAGGATGTTCATCGATCCGAAGATGCAGGTTCCGGTCGAGGACCTGCTCAAGGGATTGATCGTCCAATCCGGCAATGACGCCGCCATCGTGCTGGCCGAGGGCGTCGGCGGCACGGTCGAGCATTTCGTCGAGCTGATGAACGAGCAGGCCCAGGTGCTCGGGCTGAAGAACACCGCTTTCAGGAACCCGGAAGGTCTGGCGGTGCCCGGCCAGACGACCACCGCGCGCGATCTGGGTGTCCTGGCGACGCGGCTGATGCGCGACTTTCCGCAGTACATGTACTTCTATGCGATCAAGAAGTACCGCTTCCCGGGCACGCCGTCGACCAACGACACCAACCGCAACGTGCTCCTCTTCCGCGATCCCACCGTCGACGGTCTGAAGACCGGTCACACCGACGCCGCAGGCTATTGCATGGTCGTGACGGCCAAGCGCGACTTCCCGAATCTCAGCGGCGGGCGGCGCCTGCTGTCGATCGTGCTGGGTGCGGCCAGCGAGAACGCGCGCGCCAACGAATCGCAGAAGCTGCTGAACTGGGGCTACACCGCGTTCGATGCTGTGCGTCTGTTCGACGCGAATCAGCCCGTCGCGACGCCGCCGGTGTGGAAGGGCAAGGAGAGCACCATCAAGCTCGGCCGGCCGGATGCGATCGTGGTGGCTGTTCCCGCCGCTTCCGCGAGCAGGATCAAGACGCAGGTGGCGCGGCCCGATCCGTTGGTGGCGCCCTTCGGCAAGTACCAACCAGTCGGATCGCTCAAGGTCACGCTGGGCGACCAGCCGGTCGCCGAAATCCCCCTGGTTGCGCTCGAGCCGGTAGAACAGGCCAGCGTGCTCGGCCGAGCCTGGGATGCGATCCGCCTCTGGATAAAGTAGCTCGCCGCCAAAGACAGGCCGCGACGCCGGTGTTACCCCCTGCAAGGGGGTGCAGAGCCACACGCAGCGGGCGAGGCTGGGGGTGTGCTATGATCGTTGGCTTTTCGGAAAAATCCGAAGGGATTCACGTTTTCGTTCATCTCCTGGCCCCCTTGCTTGTCACGTCATGGCGAGGAATCTGGCTGGGGTGTTTTGGGACTTATTCATTCATGCCAACCATCAATCAACTGGTGCGTCAGGGTCGCGAGGTCGAAAAGACCAAGTCGAAGAGCCCTGCCATGCAGAACTCGCCGCAGCGTCGCGGTGTCTGCACCCGGGTCTACACCACGACCCCCAAGAAGCCGAACTCGGCGCTGCGTAAGGTTGCCAAGGTGCGCCTGACCAACGGCTTCGAAGTCATTTCCTACATCGGCGGCGAAGGCCACAACCTCCAGGAACACAGCGTCGTGCTGGTTCGTGGCGGTCGTGTCAAGGATCTGCCGGGTGTTCGCTATCACATCGTCCGCGGTTCGCTGGACCTGCAGGGCGTCAAGGATCGCAAGCAGTCTCGCTCCAAGTACGGCGCGAAGCGTCCCAAGAAGGCCTGATCGAGGTCGTGTTTCAACGGTGTTCGATCGCCTGGCTGGCGCATCGGACGGAGTGACCCGCCATTGGGTCGAGTAAGTGAGAGTTTTTGTTGGCTCTCGCGGTGTCGGAAACGACGCCAACTGAAGCAAAGAGGTTTTAAAAATGCCACGTCGTCGCGAAGTCCCCAAACGTGAAATCCTGCCGGATCCCAAGTACGGCAATGTCGAGCTGTCGAAGTTCATGAACGTGATCATGGAAGGCGGCAAGAAGGCGGTTGCAGAGCGCATCATCTATGGCGCCCTCGACCAGATCGAAAAGAAGAACCCGGGCAAGGACCCGGTGGAGGCTTTCACGATCGCCATCAACAACGTCAAGCCGATGGTCGAAGTGAAGTCGCGCCGCGTCGGTGGCGCGAACTACCAGGTGCCGGTCGAAGTGCGCCCGGTTCGCCGCCTGGCGCTGTCGATGCGCTGGATCAAGGAAGCCGCCCGCAAGCGCGGCGAGAAGTCGATGGCCCTTCGCCTGGCCAACGAGATCATGGAAGCCACGGAAGGTCGTGGCGGTGCCATGAAGAAGCGTGACGAAGTGCACCGCATGGCCGAGGCCAACAAGGCGTTCAGCCACTTCCGCTTCTAAGAATCGACCTTTAAGTCAAACAGGCTGGAAGCCCGACCCGCTGAATTGGTGGGCGGGCTTTCATCCGTTAACGGAGTAATTTCATGTCACGCAAGACACCCATCGAGCGCTACCGCAACATCGGTATTTCGGCGCACATCGACGCCGGCAAGACCACCACGACCGAGCGCATCCTTTTCTACACCGGCGTCACCCACAAGCTGGGCGAAGTGCACGATGGTGCAGCGACCACCGACTGGATGGAGCAGGAGCAGGAGCGTGGCATCACGATCACGTCCGCAGCCGTGACCTGCTTCTGGAAGGGCATGGACCGCTCCTTCCCCGAGCACCGCATCAACATCATCGACACCCCCGGGCACGTGGACTTCACCATCGAGGTGGAGCGCTCGATGCGCGTGCTCGACGGCGCCGTCATGGTCTATGACTCGGTCGGCGGCGTTCAGCCCCAGTCCGAAACCGTTTGGCGTCAGGCCAACAAGTACAAGGTGCCGCGTCTGGCATTCGTGAACAAGATGGACCGGATCGGCGCCAACTTCTTCCGCGTGCGCCAGATGATGGTCGACCGCCTGCGTGCGAACCCCGTGCCGATCGTGATCCCGATCGGTGCCGAGGACAAGTTCCAGGGCGTCGTGGATCTGCGCAAGATGAAGGCCATCATCTGGGACGAAGCCTCGCAGGGCATGAAGTTCGAGTTCAAGGACATTCCGGCCGATCTCGTGGAGCAGGCCAAGGAATGGCGCGAGAAGATGGTCGAAAGTGCGGCCGAGGCTTCCGAAGAGCTCATGAACAAGTACCTCGAAGAGGGTGACCTCACCGAGGAAGAGATCACTCTCGGTCTGCGTACCCGTACGATCGCCGGCGAAATCCAGCCGATGCTGTGCGGCAGCGCGTTCAAGAACAAGGGTGTGCAGCGCATGCTCGACGCCGTGATCGAACTCATGCCGTCGCCGCTGGACATTCCGCCCGTCGGCGGAACGGACGAGGACGAGAAGGAAGTGAACCGCAAGCCGGACGACGGCGAGAAGTTCTCCGCCCTGGCGTTCAAGCTGATGACCGACCCGTACGTGGGTCAGCTCACCTTCGTGCGCGTCTATTCCGGCGTGCTGAGCAAGGGTGACACCGTCTACAACCCGGTCAAGGGCAAGAAGGAGCGTATCGGCCGGATCGTGCAGATGCACGCCAACGAGCGTCTCGAGATTGAAGAAATCCGTGCCGGCGACATCGCCGCTTGCGTGGGCCTGAAGGACGTGACCACGGGCGAAACCCTGTGCGATCCGGATTCCGTCATCACCCTCGAGCGCATGGAGTTCCCCGAGCCCGTCATCTCGCAGGCCGTGGAGCCGAAGACCAAGGCCGACCAGGAAAAGATGGGCATCGCGCTTCAGCGTCTTGCATCGGAAGATCCGTCCTTCCGCGTGCGTACCGACGAAGAATCGGGCCAGACCATCATTTCCGGCATGGGCGAACTGCACCTCGAAATCATCGTGGACCGCATGAAACGCGAGTTCGGCGTTGAAGCCAACGTCGGCAAGCCGCAGGTCGCCTACCGCGAAACCATCCGCAAGACCGTCGAGGACGCCGAAGGCAAGTTCGTGCGCCAATCGGGCGGCAAGGGTCAGTACGGCCACGTCGTGCTCAAGATCGAACCCAACGAAGCCGGCAAGGGCTTCGAGTTCGTCGACGCGATCAAGGGCGGTGTCGTTCCGCGTGAATACATTCCCGCGGTCGAGAAGGGCGTCATCGAGGCGCTGGGCCAGGGTGTGCTCGCCAACTATCCGGTGGTCGACGTCAAGGTCACGCTGCATTTCGGTTCGTACCACGACGTGGACTCGAACGAAATGGCCTTCAAGATGGCTGCCATCTTCGGTTTCAAGGAAGGTGCCCGCAAGGCGAACCCCGTGATTCTCGAGCCGATGATGGCCGTGGAAGTCGAAACGCCCGAAGACTACGCCGGCAACGTGATGGGCGACCTGTCCTCGCGTCGCGGCATGGTGCAGGGCATGGATGACATGGTTGGCGGCGGCAAGATCATCAAGGCCGAAGTTCCGCTGTCGGAAATGTTCGGCTACTCGACGACGCTGCGTTCGGCGACCCAAGGCCGCGCGACCTACACCATGGAGTTCAAGCACTACGCCGAAGCTCCGCGCAACGTGGCGGAAGCCATCGTCGCCGCGCGCGCCAAGTAACAGGCAGGGCAGCAAAGCTGCCTTGTTTCCACCCCTCAGGTCTGCGACCGTGTGCCCCTCGTTGTCCGTGGCGAGGGATTGAGCAACACGGTGCAGACGTTAAACCCCACACGGACTCTGCTCTTTCAAGGATTGAAAAATGGCAAAAGGAAAATTCACCCGCACGAAGCCGCACGTGAACGTGGGCACGATTGGTCACGTTGACCATGGCAAGACGACTCTGACGGCGGCGATCGCGACGGTGCTGTCGGCGAAGTTCGGCGGCGAAGCCAAGGCCTACGACCAGATCGACGCGGCGCCCGAAGAAAAGGCGCGCGGCATCACGATCAACACCGCGCACGTCGAGTACGAGACGGCCAACCGCCACTACGCGCACGTCGATTGCCCCGGCCACGCCGACTATGTGAAGAACATGATCACGGGTGCTGCCCAGATGGACGGCGCGATCCTGGTGTGCTCGGCCGCTGACGGCCCGATGCCCCAGACCCGCGAGCACATCCTGCTGGCCCGCCAGGTGGGCGTGGGCTACATCATCGTCTACCTGAACAAGTGCGACATGGTGGACGACAAGGAACTGCTCGAGCTGGTCGAGATGGAAGTTCGCGAACTGCTCGACAAGTACGAGTTCCCCGGCGATGCGACCCCGATCATCCACGGCTCGGCCAAGCTGGCGCTGGAAGGCGACAAGGGCGAGCTGGGCGAAGGCTCGATCATGAAGCTGGCCGAGGCGCTGGACAGCTACATCCCCACGCCCGAGCGCGCGGTGGACGGCACGTTCCTGATGCCTGTGGAAGACGTGTTCTCGATCTCCGGTCGCGGCACGGTGGTGACCGGCGCGGTCGAGCGCGGCATCATCAAGGTGGGCGATGAAATCGAGATCGTCGGTATCCGCCCGACCCAGAAGACCACCTGCACGGGCGTGGAAATGTTCCGCAAGCTGCTGGACCAGGGCCAGGCGGGCGACAACGTGGGCGTGCTGCTGCGCGGCACGAAGCGCGAAGAAGTCGAGCGCGGCCAGGTGCTGTGCAAGCCCGGTTCGATCAAGCCGCACACGCACTTCACCGCCGAGGTGTATGTGCTGAGCAAGGACGAAGGCGGGCGCCACACGCCGTTCTTCAACAACTATCGCCCGCAGTTCTACTTCCGCACGACGGACGTGACCGGCTCGATCGAGTTGCCCAAGGACAAGGAAATGGTCATGCCCGGCGACAACGTGTCCATCACGGTGAAGCTGATCAACCCGATCGCCATGGAAGAAGGCCTGCGCTTCGCAATCCGCGAAGGCGGCCGCACCGTCGGCTCGGGCGTCGTGGCCAAGATCCTCGACATCTGATCCGAACGCTAGGAAGGAATCAACATGGCCACCAAGCAAAAAATCCGCATTCGCCTCAAGGCGTTCGACTACAAGCTGATCGATCAATCGGCTGCCGAGATCGTGGACACCGCGAAGCGCACCGGCGCCATCGTCAAGGGCCCGGTGCCGCTGCCGACCCGCATGAAGCGCTTCGACATCCTGCGCTCGCCGCACGTCAACAAGACGAGCCGTGACCAGTTCGAGATCCGCACGCATCAGCGTCTGATGGACATCGTCGATCCGACGGACAAGACGGTGGACGCGCTCATGAAGCTCGACCTGCCGGCTGGCGTGGACGTCGAGATCAAGCTCCAGTAAGAAATTTCTCTTGATCTTGGGGCCCGCTCTCAGAAATGAGGCGGGCTTTCTCTTTTGGGGGGCGAATGTGGCATCCTCGGGCCTAAAGTCGTGGCTATTGCCATTGCGATCAGAGAGGCGCAGATGAAACGTATCGGGGTGAGACATGTCTTGGCGGCGACGGCCTTGGCGCTCCTGGCTGCCTGCGGTGGCGGCGGAGGAGGTGGGGGCGCCGGACTGGCCGCCCTGGCGACGGTCGGCATCCCCGGTGCGACCACTGTCACGCTCAGCGGCGTCGTGACCTACGACTCCGTTCCGAATCCCTCCGGCGCCCTCGCGTACGCGGGCACCACGCAAAAACCGGTGCGCGGCGCGGTGGTCGAAATCCTGAACAGCACCTCGTCCATCATCGCGACGACCACCACGGACGCGACGGGCGGCTACTCGGTTTCGCTGCCTTCGAGCACCGGCGTCGTCGTGCGGGTCAAGGCCCAGATGTCCCAGGCCGGCGCCGGTCCGACGTGGGACGTGACGGTGCGCGACAACACCCAGTCGAATGCGATCTACGCGATGGAGACGCCGGCGTTCTCGACCGGCACCGCAGCGCTCACGCGCAACGTGAACGCGCCCTCCGGCTGGACGGGGACCAGCTACGGCGCTGCCCGCGTGGCGGCACCCTTCGCGGTGCTGGATACGATCTACTCGACCCAGGCCAAGGTGCTGTCGGTCGCGCCCGGCACGGCGTTCCCATCCCTGCGCGTGTTCTGGAGCGTCAACAACCTGCCCGCGAGCGGCGATCCGACCCAGGGGCAGATCGGGACGACGTTCTTCGGCAGCGACAGCGCGGGCCGTGTCATCTACGTGCTCGGCAAGGAGAACGTCGATACCGACGAATACGACGCCACGGTCATCGCCCACGAATGGGGCCACTACTACCAGTCGGCGTTCAGCCGGGATGATTCCCCCGGTGGCAGCCACTCATTGACCGATCTCCTGGACCGCCGCGTTGCGTTCTCCGAGGGCTGGGGCAACGCCTGGTCGGGCATCGCGCTGGGCCGAAGCAACTACACGGACTCTGCCGGACCGGGCCAGGCGCAGGGCGCCAACATGAACCTGACGGTCGGGCCCGGCGCCAACCCGGGCTGGTATCGCGAAGCGTCCATCCACTCCATCCTGTGGAACCTGAACAGCCAGGTCGGCTTCAAGCCCATCCACGACACCTTGACCGGATCGTTCAAGAGCGGACTGCCGGTGACTTCCATCCATCCCTTCACGGCCGCTTTCAACGCTGCTGCGCCGGGCAGTTCGTCGGTGCTGGCCGGATTGCTTGCCGGGCAGAACATCACGGTCAATGATGCCTTCGGGACCGGGGAGGGTAACTTCGGCGGCATTGCGGCACTGCAACCGATCGTCTTGCCCATGTACCGCTCGGCCGCGGTGGGCGGGGGCATCACGCAAGCTTGTGTTTCCAACCTTGCTGGTTCCGACAACAAGCTCGGCAGCTATGTCTACCTCCGGTTCAGCGTCGCCGCGGCCGGAAGCCATGAGATCTCGGTCGCCGGGCCGGCGGGCTCGGATCCCGATTGGGTCGTCTACAGCGGCGGCCAGATCGCGGCATCGAACGGACTCGGCACGAGCGAGACGGCGACGGTCGGCCTGCCTGCCGGCGAGAGCGTTCTGGTCATCAACGACTACAACAATTCCTCGGCAAACACATGTTTCAACGTGACCATCAAATGAAGCCATCCCACGTCACGACGAGGTTCGGCATGGCGGCCGCGGCGCTGTCAGCGCTGGCGCTGCTCGTGCCCGCATGCGCGAGCGCCGACGGCGTCGCGAAGTCGTCGCCGGCCAGGAGCCAGGTCGGTGCGCCGCCGATGAAATCGGCGCCCATGAAGTCCAACGGATCCGGGGTGGCGATCCAGTACCGCGTCGACGGGACTCCTGAGGTCGGCAGGGCCGTGCGGGTCGTCTTGACCTTCGACGGGGTCACCGATCCGGCTGGCGCTGCGCTGCGCTTCACCACCGAAGGGGGCTGGCGATGGGCGCCACGCCTGCGGCCGCCACGCTGCCCTCGGGGCAGGCCACGACGATGACGGTCGAGGTCGTGCCTTCCGCGCAGGGTATGGCGTACCTCCATGTCTTCACGACGCAGAATGGTGCGACCAGCGCGACCTCGATCCCGGTGCAGGTCGGCAAGGCGCAGCCTGCGTTGCCCGCGGCCGGCGAGCTCAAGCAGGATGCGGCCGGCGAGAAGATCCGATCGATGCAGGTGAAGTAGCCTGCTTCGGCGAAAAAGGTCCGGGCTTGCGCGCGGCGGGGCGCGCGGGCTATAATCTCCTGCTCTGCCCAACTTGCGTTGGCGGCATGCTGCATGCCGCGCATTGAGCGGGGCTTTATCAACCTTCTTTCGCATACCAAACGCTGTCGCCAATTGAAGTGGCAGCGGCGGAAGTTTTGGAGAAAACCAATGAGTCTGAGCAACTCCCTCGGGTTGCTGGGCCGCAAGGTGGGGATGATGCGTCTCTTCACCGATGACGGGGACGCAGTTCCTGTCACGGTGGTGGATGTGTCCAACAACCGCGTGACCCAGATCAAATCCCAAGAGAACGATGGCTACGTCGCACTTCAAGTGACGTTCGGTTCGCGCAAGGCATCGCGCGTGACCAAGCCCGAAGCCGGTCACCTCGCCAAGGCGGGCGTCGAAGCTGGCGAAATCATCCGCGAATTCCGCGTGACCGCAGACGCCGCTGCCCAGCACAAGGCGGGTGGTGCGATTGCCGTCGGCAGCGTCTTCGCTGTGGGCCAGAAGGTCGACGTGCAGGGCACCTCGATCGGCAAGGGCTACGCCGGCACGATCAAGCGCCACAACATGGGTTCGCAGCGCGCCTCGCACGGTAACAGCCGTTCGCACAACGTTCCCGGCTCCATCGGTATGGCGCAGGATCCCGGCCGCGTGTT
Organism: Variovorax ureilyticus; assembly: GCF_050632185.1. GTDB lineage: Bacteria > Pseudomonadota > Gammaproteobacteria > Burkholderiales > Burkholderiaceae_C > Variovorax > Variovorax ureilyticus_A. The sequence goes on along the minus strand of NZ_CP192579.1, from coordinate 4,141,914 downwards.
CCCCGGCAAGCGCATGACGGGTCACCTGGGCGACGTCACCGTGACGACCCAGAACCTCGATGTGATCCGTATCGACGAAGCGCGTCAGTTGCTCCTGATCAAGGGTGCGATTCCGGGCTCGAAGGGTGGCTTTGTCACCGTGCGTCCGGCCATCAAGGCCAAGCCGCAAGCCGCTGAAGGAGCGAAGTAATGGAACTCGAACTCCTGAACGAACAAGGTCAGGCGGCGTCGAAGTACGACGCGCCGGAAACCGTGTTCGGCCGTGACTTCAACGAAGACCTGGTTCACCAGATCGTCGTTGCCTACCGAGCCAATGCACGCCAAGGCACGCGCGCCCAGAAGGACCGCGAGCAGGTCAAGCACTCGACCAAGAAGCCTTTCAAGCAAAAGGGAACGGGCCGCGCCCGTGCCGGTATGACTTCCTCGCCGCTGTGGCGTGGGGGCGGCCGCATCTTCCCGAACATGCCTGACGAAAACTTCACGCAGAAGATCAACAAGAAGATGTACCGCGCCGGCATGGCCTCCATCTTCTCGCAGCTCGCTCGCGAAGGCCGTCTGGCTGTGGTCGATTCGATCAAGGTCGATTCGCCCAAGACCAAGGCCCTGGCCGCCAAGTTCAAGGCGATGAATCTCGAGTCCGTGCTCGTGATCGCCGAGGAAGTCGACGAGAACCTGTACCGGCATCGCGCAACCTGGTGAACGTGCTCGTGGTCGAGCCGCGTTACGCCGATCCGGTTTCGTTGGTCCACTACAAGAAGGTGCTGGTCACCAAGGGTGCTGTCGACAAGCTCAAGGAGATGTTCGCATGAGCCGCATGAACCCTACTCCCGCACAGCGTCAGTTCGACGAAGGTCGCCTGATGAACGTGCTGGTCGCCCCGATCGTGTCCGAAAAGGCCACGATGGTTGGCGAAAAGTCGAACGCAGTCACCTTCAAGGTGCTGCAGGACGCCACCAAGCCTGAGATCAAGGCCGCTGTCGAACTGATGTTCAAGGTCGAAGTTCAGGGCGTGTCGGTGCTCAATACCAAGGGCAAGACCAAGCGCTTCGGCAAGTCCGTCGGCCGCCGCGACAACGTTCGCAAGGCCTATGTGACGCTGAAGGCCGGTCAAGAGCTCAACCTCGTCGGGGAAGGCGCTTAATCATGGCCGTCATCAAGCAGAAACCCACTTCGCCGGGCCAACGCGGCGCGGTGAAGATTTCGCGCGATCACCTGTACAAGGGTGCACCGCACGCGGCGCTGCTGGAATCGCAATTCCAGAAGGCCGGCCGCAACAACAACGGTCACATCACGACCCGTCACAAGGGTGGTGGCCACAAGCACCATTACCGCGTGGTGGACTTCGTGCGCAACAAGGACGGCATCCCGGCCAAGGTCGAACGCATCGAGTACGACCCGAACCGCACCGCCCACATCGCCCTCGTTTGCTATGCAGACGGCGAGCGCCGCTACATCATCGCCCCGCGCGGTCTGGAAGCCGGTGCAACGCTGCTGAGCGGTTCGGAAGCCCCGATCCGCGCCGGCAACACGCTGCCGATCCGCAACATCCCCGTGGGTTCGACGATCCACTGCATCGAACTGCAGCCCGGCAAGGGTGCGCAGATCGCCCGCTCGGCCGGTACCTCGGCCACGCTGCTGGCCCGTGAAGGCGTCTACGCCCAGGTCCGCATGCGTTCGGGCGAAGTCCGCCGCGTGCACGTCGAGTGCCGCGCGACCATCGGTGAAGTCGCCAACGAAGAGCACAGCCTGCGCCAACTCGGCAAGGCCGGTGTGAAGCGCTGGATGGGTATCCGCCCGACCGTTCGCGGCGTGGTGATGAACCCTGTGGACCACCCGCACGGTGGCGGCGAAGGCAAGACCGGCGAAGGCCGTCATCCTGTCGACCCGTGGGGCAATCTGACCAAGGGTTATCGCACCCGCAACAACAAGCGCACGCAGGTCTTCATCGTGTCGCGTCGCAAGAAGTAAGGGATAGCAAATGACTCGCTCTCTCAAGAAGGGTCCGTTCGTCGACCACCACCTGCTGGCGAAGGCCGACAAGGCCGTGACGACCAAGGACAAGAAGCCGATCAAGACCTGGTCGCGTCGCTCGATGGTCCTGCCCGAGTTCATCGGCCTGACCATTGCCGTGCACAACGGCAAGCAGCACGTGCCTGTGTACATCACCGACCAGATGGTCGGCCACAAGCTCGGCGAATTTGCGCTCACGCGCACGTTCAAGGGGCACCCCGCGGACAAGAAAGTCCAGAAGAAGTAAGGAACGACCATGTCTGAAACACGTGCAGTCCTCCGCGGCGTCCGCCTTTCGGTCGATAAGGGCCGTCTGGTCGCCGACCTGATCCGCGGCAAGAAGGTCGATCAAGCGCTCAACATTCTGCAGTTCACGCAGAAGAAGGCCGCTGTGATCGTGAAGAAGGTGCTCGAGTCGGCGATCGCCAACGCCGAGCACAACGACGGTGCCGACATCGACGAACTGAAGGTCAAGACGATCTACGTCGAGCAAGGCGCCACGCTCAAGCGCTTCACCGCGCGCGCCAAGGGTCGCGGCAATCGCATCAGCAAGCCCACGTGCCATGTGTACGTGACGGTTGGCAACTAAGAGGCTGGCAGAAATATGGGACAGAAAATCCACCCAACCGGCTTCCGCCTCGCGGTCAGCCGTAACTGGTCCAGCCGCTGGTACGCAAGCAACCGCGACTTCGCGGGCATGCTGGCCGAAGACATCAAGGTGCGCGAGTACCTGAAGAAGAAGCTCAAGAACGCGTCCGTTTCGCGCGTGCTGATCGAGCGTCCCGCCAAGAACGCGCGCATCACGATCTACTCGGCACGTCCGGGCGTCGTGATCGGCAAGAAGGGCGAGGACATCGAGAACCTCAAGCGCGAACTGGGCAAGCAGCTCGGCGTGCCGGTCGCGGTCAACATCGAAGAAGTGCGCAAGCCCGAAATCGATGCGCAACTGATCGCCGACAGCATCACGCAGCAGCTCGAGAAGCGGATCATGTTCCGCCGCGCGATGAAGCGTGCGATGCAGAACGCCATGCGTCTGGGTGCCCAGGGCATCAAGATCATGTCGGCCGGTCGCCTCAACGGCATCGAAATCGCTCGTACCGAGTGGTATCGCGAAGGTCGCGTGCCGCTTCATACGCTGCGCGCCGACATCGACTACGGCACCTCGGAAGCCAAGACCACTTACGGCGTCATCGGCGTCAAGGTCTGGGTCTACAAGGGCGACACGCTGGGTCGCAACGACCTGCCGGCCGTCGAAACGCCGCGTCCTGAAGAAGAGCGTCGCCCACGTGGCCCGCGTCGCGATGGCCGCCCCGGTGGCGACCGTCCCGGCTCTGACCGCCGTGGCCCCCGCGCCGGTGCCCGTGGCCCGATCGGTGGCAACACCGCTCCGGCCGACGGCAGCGACAAGCCCGCAGAAGCGGGCGGTGCAGACTCGAAACCCGCCGTTAAGCGCGTCCGCAAAGCCGCGCCCGCTGCAGCAGCGGACGGTGCCAAGACCGAGTGATCGGTCTTAGAACTACGGAGTAACAAACATGCTGCAACCTGCACGCAGAAAGTTCCGCAAGGAACAAAAGGGCCGCAACACCGGCATCGCGACGCGCGGCAACGCGGTGTCGTTCGGTGACTTCGGCCTCAAGTCGATCGACCGCGGCCGCCTGACGGCCCGCCAGATCGAAGCCGCACGTCGCGCGATCTCGCGTCACGTCAAGCGCGGTGGCCGTATCTGGATTCGCGTGTTCCCCGACAAGCCGATTTCCCACAAGCCCGCCGAAGTGCGGATGGGTAACGGCAAGGGCAACCCCGAGTACTACGTCGCCGAAATCCAGCCCGGCAAGGTGATCTACGAGATCGTCGGCGTTCCTGAAGAACTCGCTCGCGAGGCCTTCCGTCTGGCTGCTGCCAAGCTTCCGCTGCGCACGACCTTCGTCGCACGCCAGCTCGGCGCCTGATCGAGGAGAACACCATGGCAACACGTAAGAAGAAGGACGCTGCGGCAAACGCCAAGACGTCGAAGGCTGCTGAGCTGCGCAACAAGGACGTTGCCGGCCTGCAAGCCGAAATCAAGGATCTGCAGAAGGCCCATTTCGGCCTGCGCATGCAGAAGGCCACGCAACAACTGTCGAACACCGCAACGCTGCGCATCACCCGTCGTGACATCGCGCGTGCGAAGACCATTCTTGCTCAGAAGCAGCAAGAAGCCGCCAAGTAAGGAGTGACCATGACGGAAGCTAAAAAGTCCCTCAAGCGCACCTTGATCGGCAAGGTGGTCAGCGACAAGCGCCAGAAGACCGTGACCGTGCTGGTCGAGCGTCGTGTCAAGCACGAGCTCTACGGCAAGATCGTGGCCAAGACCAGCAAGTACCACGCCCATGACGAAAAGGGCGAGTACAAGCTCGGCGACATCATCGAGATCACGGAAAGCCGTCCGATCTCGAAGTCGAAGAACTGGGTTGTGACCCGCCTGGTCGAGAAGGCCGCTCTGGTCTGATCTCCGCGGCAACGCAGCCAACGCAAAAGCGGCCCACAATGTGGGCCGTTTTTCTTTTTCAGGAGCACTTCAGATGATCAAAGTTGGCGACACCCTTCCTTCCGCAACGCTGCAGGAATACTCGGAGGTGGAAGGCGAGGGCTGCAGCATCGGCCCGAACCCCGTCGACGTGACCAAGGCGGCGGCCGGCAAGACGATCGCGCTGTTCGCGCTTCCGGGCGCTTTCACGCCCACCTGTTCCGCCAAGCATGTTCCTGGCTACGTCCAGCATTTCGACGATTTCAAGGCAGCGGGCGTGGACGAAATCTGGTGCGTGAGCGTGAACGACGCGTTCGTCATGGGCGCGTGGGCCCGCGACCAGAAGACCTCCGGCAAGGTTCGCATGCTGGCCGACGGCAGTGCAGCGTTCGCGAATGCCACCGGCCTGACGCTCGACCTGACCGCGCGCGGCATGGGCGTGCGCAGCAACCGCTACTCGATGCTCGTGAAGGACGGCAAGGTCGCTTCGCTCAATGTGGAGGCGCCCGGCAAGTTCGAAGTCAGCGACGCCGACACCCTGCTTGCCCAAGCCAAGAGCTGATTCCGATACCGCGTTCGCGGGAAACGCCGCGGAACCGGCTTCGCCGGGCCGCCGGCGTTGCCCCCGGAAGGGGGTGTCCGAGCACACGAAGTGAGCGAGGCTGGGGGAGAGCTACAGCTCCACCTTGAGGTAGTGCGATCCGGGAATGGGGTTGTGGTAGTAAGGGGGCACCTCAACGAAGCCCAGATCTTCATAAAGTGCCCGCGCCGATTCCATGTCGTCGAGCGTGTCGAGCAGCACACACGCATACCCGGCGCCGCGCGCGGCATCCAGGATGGCTTCAACCAGCTGCCGCCCCAGTCCCACCCCGCGAAACTCGGGCCGTACATACAGGCGCTTCATTTCCGCGGCGTTGGGATAGTCGGCCGAATCCAGCGGGCGCAGCGCACAGCAGCCCGCGACATGTGCAAGACCGCCATTGGCTCGCTGCAGCGGCTGAGCGTTCACCGGCACGGCCGTGTCCGCGGTGCTGACCAACGCCAGCAGCAGCGCGCCGCGCGGCTCGGCGTACTCGCCCGGCAGGGCCGCAAGCTCTTCGTCGAAATGCTGGAACCCGAGATCGATGCCGAGCGAGGCCGCGTAGTCGCGGAAGATGGCGCGGGTGGCGTCGAACTCGTGCGCCTTGTCGGGCGTGAGCAGCATGATCTCGGGCATGTCCGCCAATGGCAGCGGGCGCGACGTCGAATGGCTCATAGGTGCAGCGCGGCAGTCCAGGCGGTGAAGCCGTCGCAGCTGACGAACGCGGCGAGTGCGAGCAGGGCGCCGGCGTCATGCGGCCCCGGTCGGCGTCTCGCGGGCTCGAAGGAAGCGGTCATGGGTGGCGGTGGGCGCGTGGCTGCGGGATGCGCAGATTAGCAAACTTCGGCGGCGGGACATCCTGCGGGTTCTCTCTAGTCCCGCCCGCGGGAAAATCCCGGCACCGGCGCTCCGGCAAAGCCGGTTTCGCGGTGTTTCTTCTGGAACGGGCGCGGCTCCGGAGGGGCGGCTTAAGCTTCCGCCAGGAGCTTCTCGATCAGCTTGTGAAGCTCGGCGAAGTCCGGCTCGCCGACGTAGCGCTTCACGATCTCGCCCCGTTTGTTGACCACGTAGGTGGTCGGCGTGAGCTTCACGTCGCCCCAGGCCTGCGCCACCGCGCCGGTGTTGTCGATCGCCACCTTGAACGGCAGCTTGCGCGTCTCGGCGTAATTGACGACGTAGGCCGGCGGGTCGTAGCTCATCGCGACGGCGAGGGTGTCGTAGCCCCGGTCCTTGTACTTGTCGTAGGTGGCGATCACCTGGGGCATCTCGGCGACGCAGGTGACGCAACTCGTGGCCCAGAAGTTGACCAGCGTCACCTTGCCCTTGAGGTCCTCGGTGCTCTTCTTGGTGCCGTCGAGCAGGACGAAGGTCGAGGCCGGTGCGGCGGAAGCACCGGTGCTCAGGTAAACGCCCGCGCCGACAACCAAGGCAAGGGCCAGAAGGGCGGCGGGAATGAGTTTCTTCATGGTGGGCGGATAGGTGTCCGACCGCGATTCTAGTTCCGCCTGTCGAAATGTGCCGGCCGCCCGTTCGCCGATCGGCGGGTTCGATAATGGCCGTTCCATGTCAACCCCCTATCGCCTGGGTCGTGCCGTGCTCGCCGCCGGGACGGCCGTCCTCGTCGCCTGCAGCCCGACTTTCAATTGGCGTGAAGTCCCCGTCGGCGATGCGGGCGTCATCGCACTGCTGCCGTGCAGGCCCGAGCGCGCCACGCGCGATCTGCCGCTCGGCGGTGGGTCGATTCCGGTCGACATGGCCGGCTGCAAGGCGGGCGACGCGACGTTTGCGGTCGCTCACGCGCGGGCGGCGACTGCCGAGCAGGCCGAGGTCTGGCTGCGCGCACGGCACGCGGCCACGCGCAGCCAACTGGCCGGCGTGCCCGTGGTCGAGTCGCCGGCGGTCCTGGCCCGAGCCGCATCCTCACCGGCGCCGGTACGCCTCGATACGCAGGGGGCGGACGCCGCGCACGTGCTGTGGTTCGCCCATCGTCGCCCGGACGGCGGCGCTTCGGTCTACCAGGCCACCGTCTCGGGGACGCCGTCATCGACAGAAGCCGTGGCGACGTTCTTTGAAGGGTTCCGCATCCCGTGAGTGCGAAAAATCAAGCCTTGCGAACGCAGTTCCTCCCGTGGATGCCCCCGCATAATCCAGAGGCAACAGGTCGACCCGCATGAACAGCATCTTCATCATCGCCCACGTGCCGCTCGCGAATGCGTTGCGGCAATGCGCGCTGCATGTGTTTCCCGATTGCGAGTCGTCGATCGTCGCGCTCGATGTGCTGCCCAACGTCTCGCCGGACGAGACCCTCGCGGCCGCGCGCATCACGCTCGCGCAGCTCCAGCGGACGCAGCGCTCGCAGGTGCTCGTGCTGGCAGACGTGTTCGGCGCGACGCCCTGCAACGTGGCCCAGAAGCTCGTCGACGGCGTCCGTTCGCGGCTCGTGGCGGGCGTCAACCTGCCCATGCTGCTGCGCGCCGTGAGCTACCGCAACGAGCCGCTCGAGACCCTCGTGCAGCGCGCGCTCACCGGCGGAACGGCGGGCGTCATGCAAGTCGCAGTCACCGCTCCTCAGAACCAGGCAAGAAGAAAGCACAGTGATCAAGACATCCGTGACCATCAGCAATAAGCTGGGCCTGCACGCGCGCGCCTCGGCCAAACTCACCAAGCTCGCGGGGAGCTATCCCTGCGAAGTCTGGCTGGCGCGCGGCGACCGCCGCGTCAATGCCAAGAGCATCATGGGCGTGATGATGCTGGCCGCCGGTCTCGGCGTGACGGTGGACGTCGAGACCGACGGCGAGCGCGAGCAGGAGGCGCTCGATGCCATCGTCGCGCTCATGAACGACAAGTTCGGCGAAGGCGAGTGATGAAGACCACCCCCAGCCTCGCCCACTTCGTGTGGCTCTGCAACCCCTCGAGGGGGCGCACCCTGGCGGCCCGGCGAAGCCGGTTCCGCGGGTGCCTGCGAACGGGCCGGCTGCGCGGCCCTGGCGGCCACTGCGGCGTTTGCGGGGGAGGCGCTTGGCGCCTTGAGATCATGACATTTTCGATCCACGGTCTTCCGGTTGCACGCGGCATCGCCATCGGGCGTGCGGTGCTCGTGGTGTCGAGCCGTATCGACGTCGCGCACTACTTCATCAAGCCCGAGGAAATCGAAGCCGAAATCGACCGCGTGCGGGTCGCGCGCAACGGGGTGGCCGAAGAGCTCCAGAAGCTGCAGGCGAGCGTCGCGCTGATGGGCCCCAACGACGCGCCGCACGAGCTTTCCGCGCTGCTCGACGTGCACCAGATGCTGCTGCAGGACGAGGTGCTCACCACCGGCGTCAAGCACTGGATCGTCGAGCGCCTCTACAACGCCGAATGGGCGCTCACCACCCAGCTCGAAATCGTCGCGCGCCAGTTCGACGAGATGGAGGACGAGTACCTGCGCGAGCGCAAGGCCGATCTGGAGCAGGTCGTCGAGCGCCTGCTGCACCGCATGAAGGGCACGGCTGCGGTCCTCGCGCCGCCGCCGCCGCGGCGCAAGCGCGCTGCCGCCGAGAACGACGACGCGGACCATGCCGATTCCCTCGCCGGCGAGGCCTTCGATGCGCCGCTGGTGCTGATTGCGCACGACCTTTCGCCGGCCGACATGCTGCAGTTCAAGAAGAGCGTGTTCGCCGGCTTCGTGACCGACGTGGGCGGCCGCACCTCGCACACCGCGATCGTCGCGCGCAGCATGGACATCCCTGCCGTGGTCGGCGCTCGCAGCGCGAGCCAGCTCGTGCGGCAGGACGACTGGGTCATCATCGACGGCGATGCCGGCGTGGTGATCGTCGACCCGTCGCCGATCATCCTGGCCGAATACGGATTCAAGCAGCGCCAGGGCGATCTCGAACGCGGGCGGCTGTCGCGGCTGCGGCACAAGCCGGCGGTCACGCTCGATGGCCAGCGCGTCGAGCTGCTCGCCAACATCGAGATGCCCGAGGACACGATCGGGGCCGTCAAGGCAGGCGCCGTCGGCGTGGGCCTCTTCCGCAGCGAATTCCTCTTCATGGGCCGTGAGTCGCAGCGCAAGACGCGGCTGCCCGACGAGGAGGAGCAGTACCAGGCCTACAGGCGCGCGATCGACGGCATGCAGGGCATGCCCGTCACGATCCGCACCATCGACGTCGGGGCGGACAAGCCGCTCGACGGCAAGTCGGTGCGTGACGACGCCCATCTGAACCCCGCGCTGGGCCTGCGCGCGATCCGCTGGAGCCTGGCCGACCCGGCGATGTTCCTCACGCAGTTGCGCGCGATCCTTCGCGCCGCGGCACACGGCGAGATCCACCTGCTGATCCCGATGCTCGCGCACGTGAGCGAGATCCGCCAGACGCTGTCGCTCATCGACTTCGCACGCGCCGAGCTGGACAACCGCGGCGTCACCTACGGCCACGTGAAGGTCGGCGCGATGATCGAGATTCCAGCGGCCGCGCTCACGCTGCGCACCTTCCTCAAGTACTTCGATTTCCTGTCGATCGGCACGAACGACCTGATCCAGTACACGCTCGCGATCGACCGCGCCGACGAATCGGTGGCGCATCTCTACGACCCTGCGCACCCGGCGGTGCTGCGGCTGGTGGCCGACACCATTGCCGAGTGCCGCCGCCAGGGCAAGGGCGTGAGCGTCTGCGGCGAAATGGCCGGCGACGTGATGTTCACGCGCCTGCTGCTGGGGCTGGGCCTGCGCAGCTTCTCCATGCATCCCTCGCAGATCCTGGCGGTCAAGCAGGAGGTGCTGCGCGCCGACGTCGGCAAGCTCGAAGCCTGGGCGCGCGAGGTCGTCGAGGCCGAGGATCCCGCGGCCGCGCTGGCCCGGTAGTTCGTCGCTCGGCGCCGCGCCGAAATAAAACGAAACACAGCGAAACCGCCGCGAAAGGACTTCGCGGCGGCTCGCCGCGAGCATTCAGTCTTCCGATCGATTCCCGATCGCAACGCAAGGAAGACGCTCATGAAACCCTGGTTCAAACGATCCCTCTTCGGCCTCGCCGGTGCGGCGCTGGTCGCCGGCAGCCTCACCGGTTGCGGCTATCGCCACGGCGGCTGGCACAACGCCTCCGAGCAGGACCGCGCCGAATTCCGTGCGCGCATGGTCGAGCGCGTGAGCAGCAAGCTCGAGCTCGACGCCTCGCAGAGAGCCAAGCTCGTGACCCTGAGCGAGAAGATCCAGACCCAGCGCGCTGCGCTGCGCGGCGGCGGCGATCCGCGCGCCGAATTCCGTGCCGTGTTCGCGGGCGGCAAGCTCGACCAGGAGCGCGCGAAGAAGCTGGTCGAGGACAAGACCGCCGCGGTGCAGGCCGGCAGCCCCGAGGTGATCGCCGCGGCAGCCGACTTCTTCGACAGCCTCAATCCGGAGCAGCAGCAGAAGGTGCGCGACTTCATGGATCGTGGCCGTCGCTGGGGCCGGGGATGAGCCAGGACCCGCCCGCGGCCGGCGTATGCACAATGCCCGGATGCCCCGCATCCTGCTGATCGACGATGACGAGCACCTGGGCGCACCGCTCGCGAGCTACTTCGCGCGCTTCGACTACGTGCTGGAGAGCACCACGCGCCCCAGCGACGGCCTCGCGAAACTGCGCGCCGGCCACTACGACGCCGCGATCCTCGACGTCATGCTGCCCGAGATGGATGGCTTCGCGCTGTGCCGCGAGATCCGCAAGGAAAGCGACATTCCCATCGTGATGCTGACGGCGCGCGGCGAGGTGATGGACCGCGTGGTCGGCCTCGAGCTCGGCGCCGACGACTACCTGCCCAAGCCCTTCGAGCCGCGTGAACTGGTGGCGCGGGTGCAGACCATCCTGCGCCGCCAACGCAGCGCGCCGGCCGCTTCGCCGGCACAGCGCAGGGACTTCGACGGCCTTTCGATCGACCTCGACAAGCGCGAAGTCCTGCGCCACGGCGAGCGCATCGAGCTGACCGGCACCGAGTTCGAACTGCTCGCGCTGCTCGCCGACCCGCCCGGCAAGGTCTGGAGCCGCGACGAGATCCTCAACCGCCTGCGCGGCCACGAGGCCGAGCTCTACACCCGCGCGGTCGACATCGTGGTGAGCCGGCTGCGCAAGAAGCTCGAGCCGCTGGACTGCATCAAGACGCTGCGCAACGCGGGCTACATGCTCGCCGTGGGCAAGAGCGCCCCATGAGACGGCGGCAAGGACGACCCGGTCACTGGCGCCAGCGCTGGGGCCATTCGCTGCGCGTGCGGCTCATCACCGTGTTTGTGCTGCTCGCGCTGGCGATGACGGCGGTGTTCCTCGGCGGCATGCAGCGCGCCTTCTCCAGCGGCTGGCGCGATGCCGCGCGGCCGATCGTGACGGACTACCTGGACCGCCTCGTGGCCGACCTCGGCACGCCGCCCGATGTGGAGCGCGCGAAGGCGCTGGTCACACGACTGCCGATCTCGATCCGCATCGAAGGACCGGTGGTGAACTGGGACTCGCATCCGGACCGCCGCCACCATAGCGCCGGCACGCGGGGCGACTGGCTCAGCCGCACCACCGCCGACGGCCATCGCGTCACTTTCGGGCTCGGCACGCTGCCCTGGCAGCGCGAGCCGCAGGGGATCGGCTGGATGACGCTGGCGCTGCTGCTGGGGCTGATCGTGCTGGCCTATGCCTATGTGCGGCGGTTGTTGAAGCCGCTGGACGACATCCGCGCCGGCGCCGAGCGTTTCGGGCGCGGGGCGTTCGACGCGCCGATCCCGCTGCGCCGGCGCGACGAGCTGGGCGACCTCGCGGCACGCATCAACACCATGGCGCGCGACATCCAGAGCATGCTCGATGCCAAGCGGGCGCTGCTGCTGGCGCTGAGCCACGAATTGCGCTCGCCACTCACCCGCGCGCGGCTCAACGCCGAGCTGCTGCCGGCCACGCCCGAAGGCGCGACCGAGCGTGCGGCGTTGCTGCGCGATCTGGCGGAGATGCGCGACCTGATCAGCGACCTGCTCGAAAGCGAGCGGCTCGCCAGCCCGCATGCGGCGCTGCACCGCGAACCGGTCGATCTCGCCGCGCTGGTGCGTGAAGTGGCTGGCGAACTGGAGGGCGGCGAGCGGGTCGTCATCGACGCGCCGACCGATCTGCCGGCGCTTTCGCTGGACCGCGCTCGCATCCGCCTGCTGGTGCGCAACCTGCTCGACAACGCCCTGCGCCACGGCGCCGAGAGCCCGCAGCCGCCGCATCTGACGTTGCGCCGCGCGGGGCAGGGCATCGAACTGGAAGTGCGCGATTTCGGCCCCGGTGTCGAGGCGGCCCAGCTCGACCGGCTGACCGAGCCCTTCTATCGCACCGACAGCGCGCGCCAGCGCGCGACCGGCGGCGTCGGGCTCGGCATGTACCTGTGCCGGCTGGTGGCCGAGGCGCACGGCGGCCGGCTCTCGGTGCGCAACGCCGTGCCGGGGCTCGCGGTCACGGCAGCGCTGGCCTGACGGTGTCTGCCGCTGCCGCTGCCGCTGCGGCGGCGGCGCGCTGGTCGGACTGCTGCACCGCGTCGTCGACGCTCCAGGCTGCGTAGGCGCTGGGCGGCAGATCGTCGGATCGCACCTGGGCGAGCAGGTCGCGCACCGTGTCCTTCACGCGGGCAAGAATCAGTTGGGCGCCGTGCTGGCGGACGTAGGCCGCGAAGTCGCACAGGGCTTCGATGCTGGTGCCGTCGAGGTCGGCCGATTCCTCGAGACTCAGCACCACGTGATCGAGGCCGTGCGCCTGCCTCAGCTGCAGCCGGATGGTGGCGAACACCGCTTCGACGTTGCCGAAGAAGAGCGGCGTCTCGGGCCGCGCGATCAGCATGCCGGTCGGCACGCGCGCCTCGGGGTGCCGCGCGATGTCGACGAAATCGTGACTCTCGCCGAGCCGGCCCAGCCAGCTCACGCGCGCGCGGGACATTCCCTGCAGCAGGAGCAGCAGGCTGACGCCGATGGCGGTCAGCAGGCCGTCCAGGACGCCCAGCAGCAGCACCGCGACGAAGGCCACGAGCGCGACCAGCCGGTCGCGTCGCCACGAGAAATAGGGGCGCAGGCTGCCCGGGTTCAGCGTGTGGCCGACCGCATGCATCACGATCGCCGCCAGCAGCGGCTCGGGGGTGTGGGCGATCCACGGCAGCAGCGCGATCGCCGCCAGCAGGACCACGCCGCCCGCGATCAATCCGGCCGCGCGGGTCTGGGCGCCGGCGGCTTCGTTGGCCGAGGTGGCCGAAAAACCCGCGCCGACCGGCATGCCCTGGAACAGGCCCGAGGCGAGATTGGCCGCGCCGAGCGCCAGCAGGTCGCGGTTGGCCGAGACGTGGTCGCCATGCCGCAGCGCGAAAGTGCGGATCGATCCGTACGACTCCGCATAGAGGATCAGCGCCATCGCGAACGCGAGCTCGCCCATGCGCAGCCACATCTCGCGCGAAAGTGCCGGCAGGCTCGGGGCCTCCAGCCTGAAATCGATGGGGCCCACCGCGCCGATGCCCCATTGCTGGCACACGCCGGCCAGGTCGAGCGCGATGCCGGTCGCGATCACCAGCAGCGCGGCGGGTACGGCGCGGGTCGCGCGCCAGTGGCCCAGGCCCTGCAGCACGGCCACGCCGATCGCCGCCATCGCGAGGCCCGCGAAGTTCCATTGGCCGAGCCTTGCGATCAGCTCCCACGCGAGCCGCAGGAAATCGCCGTGCGCCGGCTGAACGTCGACCACCTTGGGCATCTGCTTGACCACGATGGTCAGCGCCAGGCCCAGCGCGAAGCCGCGCAGCACCGGCTTGGCGATCAGGTTGGACACGGCGCCGAGCCGCGCCGCCGCGGCGATCAGGAAGAACACGCCGGCCAGCACGACGATGCCCGCGCCGAGCGCGAGCCGCATGGCGAGATCGCCCTGCGCGGCCGAACTGGTGGCCGCCAGCAGCACGGCGGCGGACGAAGAGGTGGCCGAGATGATCGCGAAGCGGCTGGTGCCGAGCAGGCCGTAGATGAACAGGCCCACGAGCAGCGCGATCACGCCGGACTGCGGCGGCAGCCCCGCAATGCCCGAATAGGCCACGGCTTCGGGCAGCAGCAGCCCGGCGATCGACAGGCCGGCCGCCCAATCGGCTGCGCGGAAGGCGCGATTCGCGGACGGCGCGTCCACGCCTCAGGCGCCTCGCCTCGCGCGCTGCCTGAACTCGCTCGGGCTGCCGCCGGTGTGCTCGCGGAACACACGGCTGAAATGAGAGAGATTGCAAAAGCCCGAAGCCAGCGCGATGTCGGTGATCGAGCGTGCGGCGTTCGCCGGGTCCTGCAGGCCGCGGATGCACGCGGCGAGCCGCTGCTGGAGGATGTAGCCGGTCAGCGTGTCGTCGTCGCCGGCGAAGGCGTTGTGCAGATGCCGCTTGCTGCACCGCAGCGCCTGTGCGATCGCCTCGATCGACAGGGCCGGATCATGCAGATGCTGTGCGACATGGCGCCGGATGCGGTCCTTCAGGGCCTCGCGCTGCGTGCGCGGCGTGTCCTGTCCGGCCAGTTCCATCAGCGAGAGCCGCACGAGCTGGATGATCAGTTCGCCGGCCCCCGCGCCGCCGCTTCGCTCATGCAGGGCAGCTCCTGGTAGGTGTTGCGCATGGTCTCAAGCGCCACGCGCGAGATGCCGCTGCCGCCGCCGATGCGCCGCGCCACGAGATCGCGAAGCGGCAGGCCCGGCGGGGCGATCTGGTCCTTGGGTAGCATCACGATCAGGTGATCGCTGCGCTCGGGGTTGGCGACGGTGTAGTCGGTGGTGGTGTCGTAGAGCGTCCAGCCGCCGGCACGCACCGCCGCCGCGCGCCCGCACTGAACGACTTCCGCCGAACCTTGCCACGGCGCGACGATCTTCAGGTAGGGCGCTTCGCTGGTGCGTGCCATCTGCCGGGTGCGCAGCACGCGGTGGCGGTTGGCTTCGAGCCGCGTGAGGATCACGTCGCCGGCGTGCGAGGCGGCGAGGTGGCCTTCGAATTCGGTGTCGCCGTACAGGTCGGATTCGAGCCCGCCGAAATGGCGCCACACCCAGTCGCGCCACACCGGCGCGCGTTCGCGCGAGGGCACTTCGTCGGTCGACAGGAGTGAGGAGGCGGCCATGGATCAGCGGTTGAAAGCCCGACTATTGTCCGGTGCGGCGATCGCCGCAAGGCTTGCGGGTTAACCACTAGCGGCGTGCACGCTGCGACAAGCGCTTTGTGCGCAGAAGGCACAGCGGGCGGCCGGCGTCCTTCCTACGATGCCGGCACCGGACGCATCAGGGCGCCGGAAAAGGAGACTGCATGCTTCACAACGCCAATCGCCGCCGCTGGATCCAGGGAACCGCCACCGCGCTCGGCGCCGCCGCCGTCGCACCGAAGCTCTTCGCGCAGGGGGCGCCGGTGCGCGTGGGCTATGCCATCGCCCGCACCGGCCCGTGGGCCGGCGGTGCACAGGTCAGCCAGGAACCCAACTACCTGCTGTGGGCCGAACAGGTCAACGCCGCGGGCGGGCTCTCGGTGAAGGGCGCGAAGCGGCCCATCGAACTGATCGGCTACGACGACCGCAGCGAGACCGAGACCTGCGTGCGCACCTTCGAGAAGCTCATGGGCAGCGACAAGGTCGACCTCATCCTGCCGCCATGGGGTTCGGGCGCGAACTTCGCCGTCGCGCCGCTGGCCAACCGCTTCGGCTATCCGATGCTCGCGCCCACCGCGCTGTCGCGCAAGCTGATCGACATGCGCCTGCCGTACTTCTTCTCGATGCTCCAGCAGCCGGACAAGATGATGGGCGCGCTGGTCGACATGCTGGTGGCCAACAACGTGAAGACCATCGCGATCGTCTACATGGACGACCTCTTCGGCCTGGAGAACTTCGCCGCGCTCAACGCCGCGCTCAAGAAGACCAGCATCCAGGTGGTCGATCGCAAGAGCTACCCGCTGGGCGTGACGGACCTCGCGCCGGTGCTGCGCACCATCAAGGACCTGAATCCCGACGCCTTCATCGGCATCACCTATCCGCCGGACACGCTCCTCGCGAGCAAGCAGTCGCGCGAGATCGGTTTCAACCCGAAGTTCTTCTACGCTTCCGTCGGCACGGCCTTCCAGCTCTACACGAACGTCATGCAGGCGAACGCCGAAGGCGTGATCGGCATGGGCTCGTGGAACGCCAAGACCAGCCCCGAAGCCAAGGCCTACTTCGATGCGCATACCAGGAAGTTCGGCAAGGAACCCGACCGCTGGGCCAGCGGCCACTGCTGGGCCGGGCTCGAGATCCTGCAGCAGGCCGTCGGCAAGGTCGGCCTCGACCGCAAGGCGCTGCGCGACCTGATCGCGAAGAACGAGTTCAAGACCATCCTCGGCCCGATCCGCTTCGAGGGCAGCGAGAACGCCTCGATCCCCGGCACCGTCGCGCAGTGGCAGAAGGGCGAGTTCGAAGTCGTCTGGCCGAAGGACCGCGCCACCGCGCAGCTCCAAAGCCCCAAGCCCGCCTGGAAATAACGTGTCGTGGAGTGGATGGGCCGAGCTGCTGGCCGGCGGATTGATCACGGGCGGCATCTACGCGCTCGTGGCGATCGGGCTGAACCTGCAGTACGGCCTGATGCGCATCATGAACATCTCGCACGGCGAGTTCCTGATGCTCGGCGCCTTCCTGACCTGGTGGGCGCATAGCGCGTGGGGCGTCTCGCCGCTGGTGTTCCTGCCGGTCGCTTTCGCGGTGCTGATGGCGATCGGCATGGCGGTGCACTGGCTGTGCTTCCGGCAGGTCGCGGCGCGCGCGCCCAATGTGGAGGTGTTCGAGGCGCGCAGCCTGATGGTCGGCTTCGGCCTGATGTTCCTGGTGCAGAACACCGCGCTCCTGATCTGGGGCGGTGACCTGCGCGGCTACGAGTACCTTGCCGAGCCGGTGCAGTTCGCCGACATGCGCTTCACCGCGAACAAGCTGGTGCTCTTCGGCATTGCGCTGGCGCTGAGCCTCGCGCTCATCGCGCTGCTCAAGCTCACGCTGCTGGGCAAGGCGGTGCGCGCACTCATGCAATCGCCGGTGGGCGCGCAGCTCGTGGGCATCAACACCAAGCGGCTGCATCCGCTGATGTTCGGCATCGGCCTCGGGCTGTCGGGCGTGGCCGGCGGGCTGCTCTCGACGACCTACGAAATCTCGCCCTCGATGGGCGAGCCCTACACCGTGACCGCGCTGATCGTGATCACGCTCGGCGGCTTCGGCAGCATCGCGGGCAGCCTCGTCGGCGGCCTGCTGCTCGGCGTGGTCGAGGCGCTCGGGATGCATTTCACCAGCCCCTCCCTCAAGATGCTGCTGTCGTATGCCGTCTTCATCGGCGTCCTCATCTGGCGGCCCAACGGATTGTTCTCGCGATGAAGGCGCTGCTTGCAAAAGACCCTGGCTCGCGCTGGGTGTCGGGGTGGCGCTCGCGGCCTGCGTGCCGTGGGTGGCCTCGGATTTCGCGGCCTCGGTGGCGCTCTCCTGCCTCATGTACATCGCGCTCGCCACGAGCTGGTCGCTGTTCTGCGGCGCGACGCGCTATCTGTCGCTGGCGACATCGACCTTCTTCGGGCTCGGCGCGTATGCGAGCGCGATCCTGCTCGAGGTGCTGCCTTGGCCGCTCGTCATCCTCTGCGGGGCGCTGGTGGCGAGCGTGGTCGCGGTGCTGATGGGCTCCGCGGTGCTGCATCTGCGCGGCACCTACTTCGCCGTGCTGACCTTCGGGATGACCGAGCTGATCCGCCACGCGGTGACCTTCGTCGAGAAGCAGGTCTCCGGCACGGTGGGCCGTGTGCTCGCGGTGGTGCCGTCGAACGAGACGGTCTATCTCACGGTGCTCGTCATCGCGGGCGGCGCGATCGCGACGGCGATGGCGGTCAAGCGCAGCCGCTTCGGACTCGCGCTCGCGGGCATCGGCGCCGACGAGCAGCGCGCACAGACGCTCGGCGTCGACACGCGGCGCATCAAGATCGCCGGCTTTGCGCTTACGGCCGCCTTTGCCGGCGCGGTCGGCGCGGCGATGGCGGTGCGCTGGACCTACATCGAACCGCCGGCGGTATTCAGTCCGTTCATCGGCTTCCAGACCGTGCTGATCGCGCTCATTGGCGGCGCGGCGAGCATCGGCGGGCCGGTGGTCGCGGCGATCGTCTTCAGCCTGCTGGCGGAAACGCTGCGGCTGCAACTGCCCTACGGCTACATGATGGTGCTGGGGTTGCTGCTGATCCTGTGCGTGATGTACCTGCCCAATGGACTCGCGTCGCTGTGGCAGCGCAATGGCACGCGAAGGAGCGGGCATGGCTGATGGACCGATCCTGCTCGAAGCCCGCGAAGTCACCGTGCGCTTCGGTGGCCTCACCGCCGTCGATGCGGTCAGCATGCAACTGCACGCGGGTGAACTGGTGGGCATCATTGGGCCGAACGGCGCGGGCAAGACAACGTTCTTCAATTCGGTTTCGGGCGTCGTCGCGCCGTCCAGCGGCCATCTTTTCGCCGAAGGCGTCGAGCTCACCGGACGCGGTCCGCACCGCTATGCGGCGCACGGTATCGCGCGCACCTTCCAGACACCGCGCGTGATGGCCGACATGACGCTCACCGACAACGTGCGCTTCGGCATGGAATTCGCAGGAAGGCATCGCGAACCCGTCGCCGGGCTGCGCAGCGAGCACGACATCCTCGGCATGCTCGGGCTCGCATCGCTTGCCGACCGGCCCGCGTCGGAGGTGACGCCCTCGCAGCAGCGCCTGCTCGAGATCGGCATGGCGCTCGGCACGCGGCCGCGTGTGCTGCTGCTCGACGAAGTGGCGGCCGGCCTCACCGAAGCGGAAGTCGACGCGATGGCACGCCGCATCCGCAAATTGCGCGACGAGCACGGCTTGACCGTCGTATGGATCGAGCACGCCGTCACCACGCTGCTGAAGTACGTCGAGCGCGTGCTGGTGCTGCACCAGGGGCGCAAGATCGCCGACGGTACGCCGGCTGACGTGGTGCGCAATGCCGAGGTGGTCGAGGCCTATCTCGGTGACGAGATGGAGATCGCCGAATGAGCGCGAGCCAGATGACCGTTCGCGGACTCGTGGCGGGCTATCACGGCTTCCAGGTGCTGCAGGGCATCGACATCGATGTGCTGCCGGGCATCACCGTGGTGCTCGGGCCGAACGGCGCGGGCAAGACCACCTTGCTGAAGGCGCTTGCCGGCCTGCTGCCGCGCCACGGCGACGTGACGCTGGACGATGCACCGCTGCCGGCGGAGGACGCGACCGCCTGCGTGCGCCAGGGGCTCGCGCTGGTTGCGGAAGGGCGGCAGCTGTTCCCGCAGATGACCGTCACCGAGAACCTCGAACTTGGCGGCTGGCTGGTGCCGGCCGGGGTGCGCGCGCAGCGGCTTGCACGTGCGTTCGAAGACTTTCCGCGCTTGAAGGAACGCGCATCACAGCTCGCCGGAACCATGAGCGGCGGCGAGCAGCAGATGGTCGCGGTGGCGCGCGCAATGATGAGCGGCCCGCGCCTCCTGATGCTCGACGAGCCATCGCTGGGCCTGGCGCCGCGCATGGTCGACGAGCTGCTCGCCATCGTGCGGCGCATCGCGGCGCAGGGCGTCACCGTGCTCATGGTCGAGCAGAACGTTCGCAAGGCGCTGCTGGCGGCTGATCGGGGCTATGTGCTCGAGCGAGGGCGCGTCGTCGCATCCGGCGATGCACAGACGCTGCTTCATTCCGATGTCATCCGCCACGCCTATCTCGGCAAGGCCTGACCTCACCCACTTTCCTCCGAGGAGCTTTCGCATGACCACCATTTCCATGCTCGTCAACGGCGAGCGCCGCCGAGCCGAAAACGGCGCGACCTTCGAGCGCCGCAATCCGCTCGACGGCGGCGTCGCGACGCAGGCGCCTGCGGCCACGACGCGCGACGCCGTCGCGGCCGTCGAGGCCGCAGAGGCCGCTTTCGCGGCGTGGTCGCAGACCGGCCCCGGCGAACGCCGCGCGCTGCTGCAGAAGGCCGCGCATGCGCTCGAAGCGCGCACCGCGGATTTCGTGACCGCGATGGCGCGCGAGACCGGTGCGTCGGCGATGTGGGCCGGCTTCAACGTGCATCTTGCCGCCGGCTTGCTCACCGAAGCCGCCGCGCTCACCACGCAGATCGGCGGCGAGGTAATTCCTTCGGACGTGCCCGGCAGCCTCGCGATGGGCGTGCGCCAGGCGGCCGGCGTGGTGCTCGGCATTGCGCCGTGGAACGCGCCGGTGATCCTCGCCACGCGCGCGATCGCGACGCCGCTCGCCTGCGGCAACACCGTGGTGCTCAAGGGCTCGGAGCTGTGCCCCGAGACGCATGCGCTGATCGTCGACGCGATGAACGAAGCCGGCCTGCCGCCGGGCGTGGTCAACTTCATCACCAATGCGCCGGCCGATGCGGGCGCGGTGGTCGAGGCGATGGTGGCGCATCCCGCGGTGCGGCGCGTGAACTTCACCGGCTCCACGCGCGTGGGACGCATCATTGCGCAGACCTGCGCCGGGTACCTCAAGCCCGTGGTGCTCGAACTCGGCGGCAAGGCGCCGCTGGTGGTGCTCGACGATGCCGACATCGACGCGGCGGTGAACGCAGCCGCGTTCGGCGCCTTCGCCAACTCCGGGCAGATCTGCATGTCGACCGAACGCATCGTGGTCGACGCGGCCATCGCCGACGAATTCGTCACGAAGTTCGCCGCGAAGGCGAAGAGCCTGCCGGTCGGCGATCCGCGTGAAGGCCCGGTCGTGCTCGGCTCGGTGGTGGATACGAGCACGGTCGCGCGCTGCAATGCGCTCATCGACGATGCGCTCGCCAAGGGCGCGAAGCTGGTGTGCGGCGGCCGGGCCGAGAACACCTTGATGCCGGCGACGGTCATCGACCATGTCACGCGCGAGATGCTGATCTACCGCGAGGAGTCCTTCGGTCCGGTGAAGGCGGTGGTGCGCGTGAACGGCGTCGAGGAAGCGGTCGCCACGGCCAACGACAACGAATTCGGCCTCTCGTCCGCAGTGTTCGGGCGCGACATCGCCCGTGCCTTCAATGTCGCGCGCCGCATCGAGTCCGGCATTTGCCATGTGAACGGCCCTACGGTGCACGACGAGGCGCAGATGCCTTTCGGCGGCGTCAAGGATTCGGGCTACGGCCGCTTCGGCGGCAAGGCCGGCATCGACGCCTTCACCGAGCTGCGCTGGATCACGGTGCAGACCACGCCGCGCCACTACCCCTTCTGACCCTGCGCCGTTGTCGCCTTCGCTACCCGCGGTAACGCCGGCCGGGGCTACGATGCGCAGCCCCAGCCCCGAAGGAGACACGCGCATGAGCACCCCCTGAGCAACCGGCAGATCCGCCTGGCCAAGCGCCCGCAAGGCGCGGCCACCCGTGACGACTGGCAGTTCACCACCGAGCCCGTCGCGGAACCGGCGGAAGGCGGCGTGCTGGTCAAGACGCTGTCGCTCTCGCTCGACCCCGCGATGCGCGGCTGGATGAACGAGGGCAAGAGCTACATCGCGCCGGTCGAGCTCGGCGCGGTGATGCGCGCCGGCGGCGTCGGCCGCGTGGTCGCGTCGCGCAACCCGGCCTTCGCGGTGGGCGACATCGTCTACGGCACGCTCGGCGTGCAGGAATACGCGCTCATCCCGCAGGAGGAGATCAAGCGCTCGGGCCTCGCGAAGATCGACCTCGCGCTCGGCACGATCGGGCAATGGCTCAACGTGCTCGGCATGCCCGGCATGACCGGCTACTTCGGCCTCATGGACATCGGCGAGCCCAAGCCGGGCGAGACCGTGGTGGTGTCCGGCGCGGCCGGTGCGGTGGGGCAGACCGTCGGCCAGCTCGCGAAGATCAAGGGCTGCCGCGCGGTCGGCATCGCGGGCGGGCAGGCCAAGTGCGATTTCGTGGTCAAGGAGCTGGGCTTCGATGCCTGCATCGACTACAAGGCCGGCCCCGCGGCGGTGCGTGACGGGCTCAAGGCGCATTGCCCCAAGGGCATCGACATCTACTTCGACAACGTGGGCGGCGACATCCTCGACGCGGCACTCGCGAAGATCACGCGCGGCGCGCGCATCATCATCTGCGGCGCGATCAGCCAGTACAACAACACCACGCCGATCCAGGGCCCGAAGAACTACCTGAGCCTCCTGATGAACCGCGCGCGCATGCAGGGCATGGTGGTGTTCGACTATGCCGACCGCTACCCCCTCGCGATCGCCGAGATGTCGGCCTACCTGAAGGACGGCCGCATGAAGAGCCGCGAGGACGTGGTGGAAGGGCTCGAGACCTTTCCAGAGGCGCTCACGAAGCTCTTCACTGGCGAGAACTTCGGCAAGCTGGTGCTCAAGGTTTCCGACTGATCAGCGTCCGGCGCGCGTGCCCATCACGGCGGCCGAGATGATCAGGGCCGCCGCGAGCGCAATCGTCCAACTCAGGGGGCGCTGCGTGACAACGAGCAGCAGCGCCGTCGAGGCCAGCGGCGTGATGTAGCTCAGGATGCCGATCTGCCGCGCATCGCCGCGCTTGAGCGCCATGTCCCAGAAAAAGAACGCCGCGCCGAGCGGGCCGAGTCCGCAGAGCGCGACCAGCAGCCAGTCGCTCGAAGAGAGCGCCACGGAGGGCTCCAGCAGCCAGTGGCAGAGCAGAGAGAGCGCACCGGAAACCAGCCCGAACAACCCGATCGCGGTCGTCGGGAAGGCCGCGACGCGCTGCGTCCACAGCGAATAGCTCGCCCAGATGAAGGCCGACCCGAGCGCCGGCAGAAAGCCCCAGTAGCTGCCGCCGCCCGAAGCCGCGCCGCGCGCGCCGAGGATCGCGATCGCCGCGCCCGCGAAACCGAGCAGGGCGGCCACCACGTGCAAGGGCCGCAGCGACATGCGCGGCAGCAGCACCGGCGCGAGCACCACCATGAACAGCGGCCAGAGGTAGTTCACCAGATTCGCCTCCACGGGCGGCGCCAGTCGCAGCGCGATGAACAGCAGGAAGTGAAAGCCGAAGAGCCCGTAGACGCCGAGCGCCAGCGTGCGCGCCGGCACCGCCCAGGCGCGCGGATGGCGCAGCACCAGCGGCCAGCTCATCGCGCTGCCGATCATCAGCGCGAGGCCGGTGAGCAGGAATGGCGGCAGGTGCGAGAGCGAAGTGCCCAGCGAGGCCAACGTGGCCCAGAGGGCAATGGCGGCGAGCGCGTAGAGGGTCGAAGACATGGCCGCCGAGCTTAAGCGCTGCGATCGTCGCGAAACGACGGTGCGTCGTCGCGCGACGAGGGTTGGGCCGATCAGTCGCCGTCGACGGAGCGCCGCATCGCCGCCGTCAGCGCCGAGGGCGAGCGGTAGCCGGTGCGCCGAGCGGCTTCGGCGACGCCGATGCCGCGGTCGCGCAACTGCCGCGCATGCAGCAGGCGTTGGGCGCGCAGCCAGCGCATCGCGCTCATGCCTTGCTCGTCACGGCAGCGCTGTGCGAACTGGCTCGGGCTCAGGCAAACGACGGCCGCGAGGTCCGCGACGCCGAGCGGGCGATGCCAGCGGCTTCGCGCCCAGTCGGAGAGGCCTTGCCAGTCGATCGCGCGGCGGCGGCCATTCGGCACCGCCGGGCCCCAGGCGTCGAGCAGCAGGGCGGGTGCGTGATGCAGGGCGGAAGGCGAGGTTTCGGGCTCGGAGACACACAGCGCGAGATAGCGCGCGAGCGCCGGCAGTTGCGGCGCGAGCGGTGCACGGCCGGCGCATTGCGCCCACAGGTCCTGCGTGGTGTCGAGGATGAGGCAGCGGCTGCCGTTCCTCGATTCGAAGTCGTGCCGATCGCCGGGCGTGACCACCCAGCCCTCCCCGGCGCCGACGCGGCGGCCCCTTCCTTCGACCTCCAGGTCCAGCACGCCGTCGAGGCCGATCAGCACCTGGAAGTGGTCGTGCGAATGGCTGCCGCGCGATGCGCCGTAGCGTCGCAGCGAAAGGCCGTTCGGAGGAGAAGGTGTTGCGCCCATGGAAGTCAGCGCATTTTCCACGCGTCTCTCCGGCCGTGCCACCCGTAGGCGAGCGAAGCGAGGCCCGTTCGGAGAATCCCGCGGAACCGGCTTCGCCGGGCCGCCGGGATTGCCCCCGGAAGGGGGTGGAGAGCGACACGAAGTGCGCGAGCCTGGGGGCGAGCCTATCTCAACAGCAGCGCGGTCGCGCCGCACACCAGCAGGAACGGAATGCTGATGCGATGGAACTCGCGCAGCCCGTTCGGCAGCTTCGCGAGCCTGAGCGCGATCAGGTTCGCGAGCGAGCCCAGCACGCAGCCGAAGCCGCCGACGCTCACCCCCGCCGCGAGCGCAGGCAGGTCGTGCACGAAACCCTCGAGCAGGATGGTCGCCGGCACATTGCTGATCACCTGCGAGGCCGCGATGGCTGCAAGGTACGCGCGCCAGCCTTCGCGGATCGGCAACTGCGAGAACAGCGCGGTCACCGCGGGCAGTTCCGCGAGCTGGCGCAGGTCGATGAACATCAGCGCAATGATCAGGAGCAGCGTCCAGTCCACGCCGAGCAGCACGCGCGGGCGCAGCAGCAGGAAGGCGCCGAACACCAGCGCGAGTCCCGCCAGCATCCGGTGCCGGTCGAGCGCGACCACGAAGGCGACGAAGAGCAGGCCCGAGAGCGTCAGCAGGCGCGGCTGCACCGGCACCTCGTCGCCCGAGGGCTTGAGCAGGATCGGCGCGCGCGGCACCAGGAAGCCGATCGCGGCGAAGAGCCAGAACAGCATGACCGCAACGGTCGGCGCCATCATCGCCATGAAGCCGATGAAGCTGTCGCCGGAGCGGTGCCAGAGAAAAAGGTTCTGCGGGTTGCCGATCGGCGTCAGCGCCGAGCCCGCATTGACCGCCAGCGCCTGCAGCACCACGAGACGCCCGAGCGGCAGATGCGCCTGCTGGGCGAGCACGCGGGTGAGCGGCACCAGCAGGAACAGGCTCACGTCGTTGGTGACCAGCGCCGAGAGCAGCGCTGCGCTCGCGGTCAACAGATAGACGAGATGGCGCAGTTCGGTGGTGCGCGACAGCAGTTGCGTCGCGAGCTTCTGCAGCATGCCGCTGCGCTCGACGCCCTGGGTGATCGCGAGCAGGCCGGCGAGCGCGCCGATGGTCTGCCAGTCGATGAGGCGGAGGTAGTCGGCGGGCGCGCGCGGCCGCACGAAGGCGAAGACGACCGCCGCGGCAAGCAGCACCCACAGCAGGCCGTTGCCGCCGCCCTCCTTGTGGGCGCCGCTTTCGCCCTCAGCGGATTTCGCGTTCACGCAGTTCGCGCTTGAGCACCTTGCCGATCGCGCTGCGCGGAAGCTCGTCGATGAAGTTCAGCCGCGCGAGGCGCTGGGTCTTGCCCAGTTGCGCGTTGGTCCATTGCAGCAGCGTGTCGGCATCGGTGGCATCGCCTTCGCGGCGCACCACGAAAGCCACCGGCGTCTCGCCCCATTGCTCGGAAGGCACGCCGACCACGGCCACGTCCGCCACGGCCGGGTGGCCGCGCACCACGGTTTCGAGATCGCTCGGGTAGATGTTGAAGCCGCCGCTGATGACCATGTCCTTCTTGCGATCGAACAGCGTGAGGAAGCCGTCCGCATCGAAACGCCCGACGTCGCCGGTGCGGATGAAGCGCTTGCCGGTCGCGTCGAACCACTCGACCTCGCGCGTCTTCGCCGGCTGGCGGTGGTAGCCGACCATCATGCCGGCCGAGTGGCCGACCACCTCGCCGGCTTCGCCGACCGGCACTTCGCGGCCCGATTCGTCGACGAGGCGGATGTCGCTGCCTTCGGCAGGCTGGCCGACCGTATGCAGCTTGTCCGGATGCCGATGCGCTTCGAGGATGCAGGTGCCGCCGCCTTCGGTCATGCCGTAGAACTCGATCAGTCCGCCGGGCCACCGCGCGAGCACGTCGGCCTTCAGCGCCGCGTTGAACGGCGCACTGGTGCTGAACTTGAAGCGGAAGCCCGACAGGTCGTGCGCGTCGAAATCGGGCCGCGCCATGAGCCGCTGGTACTGCACCGGCACCAGCATGGTGTGCGTGACGCGCAGGCGCTCGGCGAGCTTCAGGTAGGCCGCGGCGTCGAACTTCGGCATCAGCACCACGCAGCCGCCGAAGGCAATGGTCGGGAAGAACACGACCAGCGTGGTGTTGGAGTAGAGCGGCGTCGACAGCAGCGTCACGGTCTCGGGACCGTATTCGTACTTCGCGCCGCGCCGCACGTGCGCCCAGCGCATGCCATGGCCCTGAACGATGCCCTTGGGCTCGCCGGTGGTGCCGGAGGAATAGATGATGTTGAAGGGCCAGGACGGTTGCGGCTGGACCGGCGCGGGCGCGCTGCCTGCGGGCGCGAGCCATGCCTCGAAGTCGCCGCCGGCGGTGGAACCGTCGATCGCGATGCGCGGGACCGCAGGCGCCGCCGCAGTCCCGAGGGTCTCGGCTGCCGCCGCATCGACGAAGAGGATGCGCGCGCCTGCATCCTCGATCATGCGCGCGAGGCTCGCGGGCGTGGAGCCCGGCGCGAGTGGCGCCACCGCGATCCCGGCGCGCAGCGCGCCGAGGAAGAGGGCGGCGTAGTTCACGCTTGATGCCGCGCAGATGGCGATGGCGTCGCCCGCCTGCAGGCCGTCGCGCTGGAGGCTGGCCGCGATGCGATCCATCAGCGCGTCGAGCGCGCCGTAGGACAAGGAGCGCTCCGCATCCGCGAGCGCGGGGCGGTCCGGCGATTGCCGGGCATGGAGATGAACGAGTTCGGCGATCACGCCGAAGTCGCGTTCGATGGCTCGTTCGAAGTCGTTCATGTTCTCGACCCAAGAGGTATTCAAACCCGGCCGGCGAAGCCAGGCCCGTCCTTTAAACACCGCGGAACCGGCTTTGCCGGGCCGCTGGTGTTGCCCCCGGTAGGGGTGGGAGGCTACACGGAGTGAGCCGATCTGGGGGTGAGCCCATGCGCCTGTTGATCCGCGTGGTAGCTCGAACGCACCATCGCGCCGACGGCGGCATGGCTGAAGCCCATCTTGTAGGCCTCTTCCTCGAACATCTTGAAGGTGTCGGGATGCACGTAGCGGCGCACCGGCAGGTGGCTGTTGCTCGGCGCGAGGTACTGGCCGATGGTCAGCATCTCGATGTCGTGCGCGCGCATGTCGCGCATCACCTGCAGGATTTCCTCGTCGGTCTCGCCGAGGCCGACCATGATGCCGCTCTTGGTCGGCACATCGGGGTGCAGCGCCTTGAACTTCTTCAGCAGGTTGAGGCTGAACTGGTAGTCGCTGCCCGGACGCGCTTCCTTGTAGAGGCGCGGCGCGGTCTCGAGGTTGTGGTTCATCACGTCCGGCGGCGCGGCCTTGAGGATCTCGAGCGCGCGGTCGTCGCGGCCGCGGAAGTCGGGCACGAGGATCTCGATCTGCGTCTGCGGCGACAGCTCGCGGATGTTGCGGATGCAGTCGACGAAATGCTGGCTGCCGCCGTCGCGCAGGTCGTCGCGGTCGACGCTCGTGATCACCACGTACTTCAGGCGCAGCTTGGCGATGGTCTTCGCGAGATTGAGCGGCTCGTCCTTGTCGAGCGGATCGGGCCGGCCGTGGCCGACGTCGCAGAACGGGCAGCGGCGCGTGCACTTGTCGCCCATGATCATGAAGGTGGCCGTGCCGTTGCCGAAGCATTCGCCGATGTTCGGGCACGAAGCCTCTTCGCAGACGGTGTGCAGGTTGCTCTCGCGCAGGATCTGCTTGATCTCGTAGAAGCGGGTGGTCGGCGAGCCCGCCTTGACGCGGATCCATTCGGGCTTCTTGAGCACCTCGCCCTGGACCACCTTGACGGGGATCCGGGACAGCTTGGCGGCGGCCTTCTGCTTGGCCGAGGGGTTGTAGTCGGCGGCGCTTTGGGCCTCTCGGACCACGGTGGGTTCAACGTGCGGGGTGCTCATGCGTTCTCTCTGGCGGGGCTCAAGGTGCGAGGTAGACGTTGAGCTTGCTGCCCAGCACCTGCGCCGCTTCGTCCCAGGTTGTTCGGACGCCGATTGTAAAAAGATCGACGGTTTTCAGCCCCGGATAGCCGCAAGGGTTGATGCGGTTGAAGGGTTCGAGGTCCATCGCCACGTTGAGGGCGACACCGTGGTAAGTGCAGTGCCGGCTCACCTTGATGCCCAGCGCCGCGATCTTGCCGAGGCCGCGGAACGGGTCGTCCGGGTGTGCCGGGCCTGTCAGCGCGGCATGCGAGAACGGGTCGTCCAACCGCACATAAATGCCGGGAGCGCCACTGACGCGGTGCCCGGTCACGCCGAAGTGGGCGAGGGTGCGGATCACCGATTCCTCGATGCGATAGACGTATTCCTTGACGTAATAGCCGGCACGCCGCAGGTCGATCAGCGGGTAGGCGACCACCTGGCCGGGGCCGTGGTAGGTCACCTGGCCGCCGCGGTTGGTCTGCACGACGGGGATCTCGCCGGGGCTCAGCACATGGTCGGCCTTGCCGGCCAGTGCCCTGCGTGTAGACCGGCGGATGCTCGCAGATCCAGAGCTGGTCGGGCGAATCGGGCGAACGCTCTTCGGTCGCCTTCTGCATCGCCGCGTAGGTCGCGGCGTAGTCGACGCGGCCGAGCAGCGAGACCTGCAGCAGGGCGCTCACTGGGTCACCTCCGCGCGTCGCGCTGCGGTGCGAACCCCCTTCGGAGCGGCCGGGCGGGGGCTCAGAGCACCACCTTGACCATCGGATGGCTGGAGAGCGCGCGGTACAGGTCGTCGAGCTGCTCGCGGCTGGTCGCGGTGACGGTGATCGTCACGCCGAGGTAGTTGCCGGCCTTGCTGGGGCGCAGTTCCACGGTGCTGGCGTCGAAGCCCGGGTCGAAACGCTCGGCGACCTGTGTCACCGCATGCACGAAGCCGTCGACCTTGGCGCCCATGACCTTGATCGGGAACTTCGAGGGGTACTCGATCAGCGAATCCCTGCGCGGGTCTGCCGGGGTGTCGGGCGCCGCGCCGGCGGGCGGGGTGCTGGGGGAGGGGGTACTCATGCTGTGACTCCGTTGTCCTGGATGCTGCTCGCCTTTGCGTCTTCCTTGGCTTGCTGGTAGCCCGCAAAAAGGGTCTGGTAGATGGGGCCGGGTCGGCCGCTGCCGATCGTGCGGCCGTCGAGCGTGACGACCGGCAGGATCTCCTTGCTCGCCGAGGACAGCAGCAGTTCGTCGGCGTCGAAGACTTCATCGCGCGCGACGCGGCGGAGCACGAAGGGGATGCCGGCTTCGGCGCACAAGCGCTCGATCAGGCCGTAGCGGATGCCGGTGAGCACCAGCTCGTCCTTCGGCGGGCCGATGACCACGCCTTGCTTGACGATCCACACGTTGCTCGACGACGCCTCGCTGAGCCAGTCGCCGCGGAACATGATGGTTTCCGCCGCGCCGGCTTCCACGCTGATCTGCCGCGCCAGCACCGCGCCGAGCAGGCTGGTGCTCTTGATGTGCGCCTTCTGCCACCGGAAATCATGCGCGCTGACGCAGGCCACGCCCTTGGCGCGGACGGCGTCCGGAACGGGCCTCATGGGGTTCACCATGACGAACACCGTCGGCGTGAGCCCTTGCGGCATCGCGTGATCGCGCGGGGCGACGCCGCGCGTCACCTGGATGTAGAGGCCCTGCGTGCCCGCGCGCGCGGCGGCGGGCGAGGCTTGGATCAGCCGCGTGGCGATGTCGCGCCACTGCGCCGCAGTCAGCGGGTTCTGGATCTGCAGTTCGGCCAGCGAGCGTTCGAGCCGTGCCATGTGCTCGTCGAAGCAGAAGAGATGGCCCTCATAGACAGGCACGACCTCGTAGATGCCGTCGCCGAAGATGAAGCCCCGGTCCAGCACGCTCACCTTCGCGTCGCAAAGGGGTGTGTAGTTGCCGTCGAGGTAGCAGAGAGAGTCCGGGAGCGCGTCGATGATCGGGTGCATAGGGAATTATGGTGGGGGCGGATCGTGGCTTTCCAACCCGGCCGATGCCGAATCGGCATCCGGGCGCAAGGACCATTTCCTCGCATGTGTCGCCAACTTGGTCGAAGCGCGTGGCTTTCTACCTATAATCAATGGCTTTGTAGAAATTCTGGGTCGTCATTCGGGCTTCATTCGAAATGAAAACAATCGCCCGCGATGCCTCGAAGGGATTCCATGAGGACCCCCTTGACCTGGAAGAAGATTACAAGCCGCTGACTGCCGAGGAGGCGCAGCGGCTGCGCGACAGGAAGCCGTTGATCTCGCCATGGCGCGTGATCGCGGTTCAGGTCGCGGCGGGGCTCCTGGTGGCGTTGGCCGCCTGGGGGTTCACAGGGAGGCAAAATCTGGGATGGTCCGCCGGATACGGCGCGCTCGCGGTGGTTCTTCCCGCGGCGGTGTTTGCACGGGGGCTGACCGGCAGGTTTGCTTCGCTGAATCCGGGTACTGCGGTATTCGGATTCTTTTTGTGGGAAATGGTCAAGTTGGCCTTGACGATGGCGATGCTGATCGCCGCGCCAAGGCTGGTAGTGGCGCTGAGCTGGCCAGCAATGCTGATCGGCCTGGTGGTGACAATGAAGGCGACCTGGGTGGCTGTGATGCTGGCTTCCAGGCGCCCGAAACTTTGAGACGAGTAACGGATGGCTGCTGAAAACGCTGCGGAACATGGTCAAACCGCTGGTGAATACATCGTTCACCATTTGACCCATCTTCAAAGCTCCAAGCCTGGAGGTGTGGCTGACTTCTCCGTTTTCAACTTCGACTCGCTGTTTTTCTCGATCGTGCTCGGCGCGCTGGCCTGCTGGCTCATGTGGCTGGCCGCCCGCAAGGCGACGTCGGGCGTGCCCGGCCGGTTCCAGGCTGCGGTCGAGATGCTCGTCGAGATGGTCGACCAGCAGGCCAAGGGCATCGTCCACAACGCGCAGAGCCGCAAGTTCGTCGGCCCGCTCGCGCTGACGATCTTCATCTGGATCCTGATGCTGAACGCCATGGATCTGCTGCCCGTCGACCTGCTTCCCTGGGTTTGGGGTCAGGGCTACAGCGCCACCGGCCACGATCCGCATCACGCCTACCTGCGCGTCGTGCCGACCGCCGATCTCTCGGTGGCCATGGGCTTCTCGGTCTCCGTGCTGCTGATCTGCCTGTACTACAACGTCAAGATCAAGGGCCTGGGTGGCTGGGTGCATGAGCTCTTCACTGCACCGTTCGGCAACCACTGGGCGCTGTATCCGTTCAACTTCGCGATGCAGCTGATCGAGTTCGTCGCCAAGACCGTCTCGCACGGCATGCGGTTGTTCGGCAACATGTACGCCGGCGAACTGATCTTCCTGCTCATCGCGCTGATGGGCGGTGCGTGGACCCTCTCGGCCACGGGTATCTTGCTGGCGCTCGGCCACATCATCGCGGGCACCGCGTGGGCCATCTTCCACATCCTGATCATCACGCTGCAGGCGTTCGTGTTCATGATGCTGACCCTTGTGTACGTGGGTCAGGCGCACGATCACCACTGATCGCAGATTCTCGGTTTCGTTTTTTCTTTTCTCTTCAACCAAGTCCTCTAGGAGTCATCATGGAAGTTATTAGCTTTGTCGCCCTGGCCGCCGGCCTGATCATCGGTCTGGGTGCTGTTGGCGCTTGTATCGGCATCGGCATCATGGGTAGCAAGTACCTTGAGTCGGCCGCGCGTCAACCTGAGCTGATGGGCGAACTGCAAACCAAGATGTTCCTGCTGGCGGGTCTGATCGACGCCGCGTTCATTATCGGTACCGGTATCGCGCTCTGGTTCGCAACCGCCAACCCGTTCCTCTCGCAGATCGCCGCCCTCGCCAAGTAAATCGGCCCAGGCTTTCTCGTCGAACCCATGTCGTTCATCGCCGAATGACGTTGGATTCATTCCCAAAGAGAGGGAACAAAAAGTGAGCATTACCGGTACCCTGATCATCCAGATGATCGTGTTCCTGATCCTGGTCGGGTTCACGATGAAGTATGTGTGGCCGCCTATCGCCAAGGCGCTGGACGATCGTGCCCAGAAGATCGCCGAA
The DNA here is from genome assembly GCF_050632185.1 of Variovorax ureilyticus. Classification (GTDB taxonomy): domain Bacteria; phylum Pseudomonadota; class Gammaproteobacteria; order Burkholderiales; family Burkholderiaceae_C; genus Variovorax; species Variovorax ureilyticus_A. The sequence continues at coordinate 4,109,882 of NZ_CP192579.1, read as the reverse complement.
GGCCTGGCTGCTGCCGACAAGGCCAAGACCGAGCTGAGCGCCGCCAACAAGCGCGTCGAGGCTGAACTCGGCCAGGCTCGCAACGAGTCGGCCCAGCGTCTTGCAGATGCCGAACGTCGTGCGCAGGCCATCGTTGAAGAGGCCAAGGCCCGCGCTACGGAAGAAGGCAACAAGATCATTGCGGCCGCCCGCGTCGAAGCCGACCAGCAGGCCATGAAGGCGCGCGAAGCCCTGCGTGAGCAAGTGGCTGCGTTGGCCGTCAAGGGCGCCGAACAGATCCTGCGCAAGGAAGTGAATCCGGCCGTCCACGCCGATTTGCTGGCCCGCCTGCAGACGGAACTCTGATCAGCCATGGCAGAACTCGCCACCATTGCACGTCCCTACGCCGAAGCGCTGTTCAAGGCCTCGGCGTCGGATCTGAGCGGCGCGGCAGCCTGGCTCGAGAAGGTCGCGGCCATTGGCGCCAACCCCGAACTCCAGCAGTTTGCGGACAACCCGAAGGTCACGACCGATCAGGTGATCGGCGTGGTTGCCGGCGCGTTCGGCGCGTCCCTGCCGCCTGCCGCGAACAACTTCCTCGCGGCGCTGCTCGAGAACGGGCGCTTCCCTGCGCTGCCGGAAATCGCCAGGCAGTTCCGGGCCCTGGCGAACGCACAGAGCGGTTCGTCCGATGCCGTGGTGTACAGCGCCTTCCCCATCGATGCGGCTGCATTGGGCAGCGTGGCTGCCACGCTCGAAAAGCGCTTCGGTCGCAAGCTGCAGGTCACGGTCCAGCAGGACCCGTCGTTGATCGGCGGCATCCGCGTCGTGGTCGGTGACGAAGTGCTCGACACCTCCGTCAAAGCGCGTCTTGAACAAATGAAAGTTGCGCTGGTGGCCTGAGGCCGCCAGCCCCCTTAACGAAAGAAGGAAAGAGTCATGCAACTCAATCCCGCAGAAATTTCCGAACTGATCAAGAGCCGCATCGAGGGTCTCGGCGTCAGCGCGAACATCCGCAACGAAGGCACCGTGGTGTCGGTGACCGACGGCATCGTGCGTGTGCACGGCCTGTCGGACGCCATGCAGGGCGAAATGCTCGAGTTCCCGCCCACGGCCGACGGCACGCCCTCGTTCGGCCTGGCCCTGAACCTCGAGCGCGACTCGGTCGGCGCCGTGATCCTGGGCGAGTACGAGCACATCTCCGAAGGCGACACCGTCAAGTGCACCGGCCGCATTCTGGAAGTGCCGGTCGGCCCCGAGCTGATCGGCCGCGTGGTGAACGCCCTGGGTCAGCCGATCGACGGCAAGGGTCCGGTCAACGCCAAGATGACCGACGTGATCGAGAAGGTCGCCCCGGGCGTGATCGCTCGTCAGTCGGTCGACCAGCCGATGCAGACGGGCCTGAAGTCCATCGACTCGATGGTACCGATCGGCCGTGGCCAGCGCGAGCTGATCATCGGCGACCGCCAGACCGGCAAGACCGCCGTGGCGATCGACGCGATCATCAACCAGAAGGGTCAGAACATGACCTGCGTCTACGTCGCGATCGGCCAGAAGGCCTCGTCGATCAAGAACGTGGTGCGTTCCCTGGAACAAGCCGGCGCAATGGACTACACCATCGTCGTTGCAGCCTCCGCCTCCGAATCGGCCGCCATGCAGTACGTGTCCGCGTACTCCGGCTGCACGATGGGTGAATACTTCCGCGACCGCGGCCAGGACGCGCTGATCATCTATGACGACCTGTCCAAGCAGGCCGTCGCCTACCGCCGGTGTCGCTGCTGCTGCGCCGCCCGCCGGGCCGCGAAGCCTACCCCGGCGACGTGTTCTACCTGCACAGCCGTCTGCTCGAGCGCGCTGCCCGCGTGAACGCCGACTACGTCGAAGCCTTCACCAAGGGTGAAGTCAAGGGCAAGACCGGTTCGCTCACGGCACTGCCGATCATCGAAACGCAAGCCGGCGACGTGTCCGCCTTCGTTCCGACCAACGTGATCTCGATCACCGACGGCCAGATCTTCCTGGAAACCAACCTGTTCAACGCCGGTATCCGCCCCGCCATCAACGCCGGTATCTCGGTGTCGCGCGTGGGTTCGTCGGCGCAGACCAAGGTCATCAAGGGCCAGTCGGGCGGTATCCGTACCGACCTCGCCCAGTACCGTGAACTCGCAGCCTTCGCGCAGTTCGCTTCCGACCTCGACGAAGCGACCCGCAAGCAGCTCGACCGCGGCGCCCGCGTGACCGAACTGCTCAAGCAGGCCCAGTACAGCCCGCTGCCCATCTCGCTGATGGGTGCATCGCTGTTCGCGGTGAACAAGGGCTTCATGGACGATCTCGACGTCAAGCAGGTTCTGTCGTTCGAGCATGGTCTGCATCAATTCCTGAAGGCGAGCCATGGCGCGCTGCTCGACAAGATCGAGCAGTCCAAGGCCCTCGACAAGGACGCCGAAGCCGAGCTGAGCGCAGCCGTCGCCGCGTTCAAGAAGTCGTTCGCCTGATCGACGGAGCAAGGAGCCCCAATGGCAGCCGGTAAGGAAATCCGCGGCAAGATCAAATCGGTGGAGAACACCAAGAAGATCACCAAGGCCATGGAAATGGTGGCCGCGTCGAAGATGCGCAAGGCGCAGGATCGCATGCGTGCCGCCCGCCCCTACAGCGAGAAGATCCGCAGCATCGCGGCCAATCTCGGCCAGGCGAATCCGGAGTACACCCACGCGTTCATGAGACCGCACGACGCGAAGGCGGCGGCCTTCATCGTCGTCACGACCGACAAGGGACTGTGCGGCGGCATGAACACCAACGTGCTGCGTGCGGTGACGGCCAAGATGCGCGAGCTGCAGTCGGCCGGCACGGCCATCGAGGCGGTGGCCATCGGCAACAAGGGCCTGGGTTTCCTGAACCGCGTCGGCGCTCGCGTGGTGTCGCATGTCACCCAGCTGGGCGACACGCCGCACCTCGACAAGCTGATCGGTCCCGTCAAGGTGGCGCTCGACGCCTACGCCGAGGGCAAGCTCAACGCGGTCTATCTCTGCTACACCAAGTTCATCAACACGATGCGCCAGGAGTCGGTGGTCGAGCAACTGCTGCCGCTGCCCGCGGAATCGCTGAAGACCGAACAAGGCCAGCACTCGTGGGACTACATCTACGAGCCCGACGCGCAGAGCGTGATCGACGAGCTGCTGGTGCGCTATGTCGAATCGCTGGTGTACCAGGCCGTCGCGGAGAACATGGCTTCCGAACAGTCGGCCCGCATGGTCGCCATGAAGGCGGCCACCGACAACGCCGGCAACGTGATCGACGAACTCAAGCTGGTCTACAACAAGACCCGCCAGGCAGGCATCACCAAAGAGCTGTCCGAGATCGTTTCCGGCGCTGCGGCCGCTGCTGGCGTCTGAGCCAGCCAGGTGTCGGACGTCAACCAGATTTAATTTTTATCGGAGCAGATGATGGCTCAAGAAAACGCAGTTCAAGGCAAGATCGTTCAATGTATTGGCGCCGTGGTCGACGTGGAGTTCCCGCGTGACCACATGCCGAAGATCTACGACGCCCTGAAGTACGAAGGCGGCGGCCTGACCCTCGAAGTGCAGCAGCAGCTGGGCGACGGCATCGTCCGTACCATTGCGCTCGGTTCGTCGGACGGCTTGCGCCGCGGCATCACCGTGGTCAACACCGGTGCACCCATCACGGTGCCGGTCGGCAAGGCCACGCTGGGCCGCATCATGGACGTGCTGGGTAACCCCATCGACGAACGCGGCCCGGTCGGCCAGGAACTCACCGCGCCGATCCACCGCAAGGCGCCGGAGTACGACGAGCTCTCGCCCTCGCAGGACCTGCTCGAAACCGGCATCAAGGTGATCGACTTGGTCTGCCCGTTCGCCAAGGGCGGCAAGGTGGGCCTGTTCGGTGGCGCCGGCGTGGGCAAGACCGTGAACATGATGGAGCTCATCAACAACATCGCCAAGGCGCACTCGGGCCTGTCGGTGTTCGCCGGCGTGGGCGAACGGACCCGCGAAGGCAACGACTTCTATCACGAAATGTCGGACGCCAAGGTGGTGGACCAGGAGAACCCGGCGAACTCCAAGGTGTCGATGGTCTACGGCCAGATGAACGAGCCGCCGGGCAACCGTCTGCGCGTGGCGCTGACCGGCCTGACGATCGCCGAGTCGTTCCGCGACGAAGGCCGTGACGTTCTGTTCTTCGTCGACAACATCTACCGCTACACGCTGGCCGGTACCGAAGTGTCCGCGCTGCTGGGCCGCATGCCTTCCGCCGTGGGCTACCAGCCGACGCTGGCCGAGGAAATGGGCCGCCTGCAGGAGCGCATCACCTCGACCAAGGTCGGCTCGATCACCTCGATCCAGGCCGTGTACGTGCCGGCGGACGACTTGACCGACCCGTCGCCCGCGACGACCTTCGCCCACCTCGACTCGACCGTGGTGCTCTCGCGTGACATCGCTTCGCTCGGTATCTACCCCGCCGTGGATCCGCTCGACTCGACCTCGCGCCAGCTCGACCCGCACGTGGTCGGCGAAGAGCACTACAACGTGGCCCGCGCAGTGCAGGGCACGCTGCAGCGCTACAAGGAACTGCGCGACATCATCGCGATCCTGGGCATGGACGAACTGGCGCCGGAAGACAAGCTGGCCGTGGCCCGCGCCCGGAAGATCCAGCGCTTCCTGTCGCAGCCCTTCCACGTGGCCGAAGTCTTCACCGGCTCGCCGGGCAAGTACGTGCCGCTGTCGGAGACCATCCGCGGCTTCAAGATGATCGTCAACGGCGAAGCCGACCACCTGCCGGAACAGGCGTTCTACATGGTGGGCGGCATCGACGAAGCGTTCGAGAAGGCCAAGAAGGTCGCTTGAAATGACTTTCACCCCCATGCGCCTTCGGCGCTCCCCTCTCCGGGGGCGCACCCGGCGGCCCGGCAAAGCCGGTTCCGCGGGTGCCCTGGGTTGGGCTGCGCCAAGGTCACGCATCGCGGGTCAGTGGAAAACTGAAGGAATTAGCAGATGGCGAACACCATTCACGTGGACGTGGTCAGCGCCGAGGAGTCCATCTTCTCGGGCGAGGCCAAGTTCGTCGCGCTCCCCGGCGAAGCCGGTGAGCTCGGCATCTACCCGCGCCACACGCCGCTGATCACGCGCATCCGTCCCGGCGCCGTGCGCATCGAGACGGCCGACGGCGGCGAGGAATTCGTCTTCGTGGCCGGTGGCATCCTGGAAGTGCAGCCGACCACGGTGACCGTGCTGTCCGACACCGCGATCCGCGGCAAGGACCTCGACGACGAGAAGGCCAGCGCCGCCAAGGCCCGCGCCGAAGAGGCACTGAAGAACGCCAAGAGCGACATCGACATCGCCCTGGCCCAGTCCGAACTGACCGTGATGGCGGCGCAGATCGCTGCGCTGCGCAAGTATCGTCAGAAGAAATAGCTCGCCCCCAGCCTCGCTCACTTCGTGTAGCTCGGGCACCCCTGCCGGGGGCAACACCAGCGGCCCGGCCAAGCCGGTTCCGCGGTGTTTCTGGCGAAGAAGGAGGCCGCCTTTGGGCGGCTTTTTCATTGGCGTGCGGCGTGGATGGCCCGTCGTTGATGAAGCTCAATGCGGTCGCATCGGGGTGTATGCAGAATGCCACCAGCAGCATTGCGTCGCCGCCGCACCATGGCCAAGAAATTCCCCATCAAGCCCGCGCACCCCGAGCGTGTCTGTTGGGGCTGCGATCGCTATTGCCCGTCCGACTCGATGATGTGCGGCAACGGCTCCGAGCGCACGCAGCACCCGGTCGAGTTGTTCGGAGACGACTGGATGGACTTCGGCAGCGGAACCGACACGCGTGACGACGATGCCTCGGATGGCTTCGATCCAAATCTGGCCGAAGTCAAGTCTTGTTAGGCTAAAAACGCGCTCGCAGGCCGGGGTCAGAGGATCACCGGCGCATCCGGCAGCTCGTTGCGGTCCTTCTCGCCCTCGGCGAGCGGGAAGTGCTCGACCAGGAGCGCGGACACCTCTTCGAGCGCCTGCGTGAGCCCGTCCTCGAAGCGCCCTTCGCGGAACGCCTCGCCCATGTGCCCGGCCGTCGCAGCCCACGCCGCGTCGTCCACGTGCAGATCGATGCCGCGATCGGCCACGATCTCGATCGCGTGGTCGGCCAAGAGCAGGTAGATCAAAACGCCGTTGTTGTGGGCCGTGTCCCAGACGCGCAGCTTGCTGAACATCATGATCGCGCGCTCGCGCGCCGTCGCATCGCGCCACAGGTAGGACATCGGCAGGCCGGCCTCGACGCAGATGCGGATCTCGCCGCTGTGCCGCCGCTCGCTCGCGCCGACGCGGCGCTCCAGGCGATCGAGCATCTCGGCCGGCAAGGCGCGTCGCACATGGGCCTCGTCGACCCAGCGATGGCGCCAGATGCGCGCGAGACGTGAAGACAGCGAAGCCATGGTCACCAATCCCCCGAGGCGCCGCCGCCGCCGAAGTTGCCGCCGCCGCCCGAGCCGAAGCCGCCGCCGGACGACCCGCCGCCGCCCCAGCCGTCACCGCCGCGTCCCGCGCCCCAGCCGCCGCCGCGCCGCAACGGGCCGGAGCCGAACGCCATCGACAGGAGCGTGAAGAGCAGGGCGCCCAGCCCCGCGAGCACCGCGATCACGATGCTCGACGTCAGCATCAGCACGACGAAGCCGGTGATCCCGCCCATCGCCAGCGAGCCCGGGATCTTGCCGAAAATGCGGCGCGCGATCGGCCCGCCGACCATCACGGCGATGAAGAAGAACACCGCGAGGTCCTGCCAGTTGAATCCGTCGCCGCCGCGCCCGTCGCCGCCGAAATCACCGCCGCGCGCATCGACCTCCGGCAGCGGCTCGCCCTTCACGCGCGCGATGAGCTGGTCCGCCGCCGCGTCGAGCCCGCCCGCGAAGTCGTTCTGGCGGAAGCGCGGCTTCATCGCCTCGTCGATGATGTGCGCCGCCGCGAGGTCGGGCACCGCGCCTTCGAGCGTCTTGGCGACCTCGATGCGCATCTTGCGGTCGTTCTTGGCGACGATCACGAGGATGCCGTCGCCGACGTCGCGCCGCCCGATCTTCCAGGTGTTGCCGACACGGTTGGCGTAGCTCGCGATGTCCTCGGGCGCGGTGGTCGGCACCATCAGCATCACGATCTGCGAACCCTTCTGCTGCTCGAAGGCCTGCAGCTTGGCTTCGAGCGCGCTGCGCTCCGACGGGCTGAGCGTGCCGGTCTGGTCGATCACACGCGCATCGAGCTTCGGCACCGGCAGCAGGTCCTGCGCCCGCGCATGTCCGCCGAGCAGCGCCGCCGCGAACAGCAGCAGTGCCGTCAGTGCGCGCCAGACGATGACCATCTTCTTAGCGACCTCCTGCGCCATGACTTGCCTGCAGCCCATGAAACCGGTGAAGCTCGCATGGGGGTGATTTCACTTCTTCGGCGCGCTGAAGTCGACCGTCGGCGGCGTCGAGATCTGGGCCTCGTTCTGCACCGTGAAGTTGGGCTTGGGGTCGTAGTTGAAGATCTTCGCTGTCAGGTTGGTCGGGAAGCTGCGCGCCAGCACGTTGTATTCCTGGACCGTCTGGATGTAGCGGTTGCGCGCCACGGTGATGCGGTTCTCGGTGCCTTCGAGCGTGACGCGCAGGTCGCGGAAGGCCTGGTTGGCCTTGAGGTTCGGGTACTGCTCCGACACCGCCATCAGGCGCGACAGCGCGCTCGACAGCTCGCCCTGCGCCTGCTGGAACTTGTTGAAAGCCTCGGGGTTGTTGAGCGTCTCGGGCGTCACCTGGATCGAGGTGGCCTTGGCGCGCGCCTCGATCACCTTGGTGAGCGTCTCCTGCTCGAAGTTGGCTTCGCCCTTGACCGTGGCCACGATGTTCGGAACGAGGTCCGCGCGGCGCTGGTACTGGTTGAGCACCTCGCTCCAGGCCGATTTGCTGGCCTCGTCGAGCCGCTGGAAGTCGTTGTAGCCGCAGCCCGAGAGGGCGAGTGCGGCGAGGATGATCATCAGCCAGCGTTTCATCATCGAGGTCCCTTGTTGTGAATTGGGCGAAAGGTAGCATAGCGCCATGCCGGTCGATCCCATCCACGCATTGCAGGCGGGCCGGCGAGGCCCGCCGCAGCAAGGTGTCGATGCGGGCACGGGCACGCTCCTCATTGCCGGCGCGACCGGCGTGCTGGGGCAGGAACTGGTCCGGCGCCCGGCCGGCCGGCACCGCTTCGACCACACGCGCGTGCTGGTGCGCGAGCCGATCCGCGAAGGCATCGCCGGCGTCGAGACCGTGCTCGCGCCCGACGCGCCGATCGACGAATGGCCGCCGGTGGAAGCCGACACGGCACTCATCCTCTTCGAGCCGCCGCGCCTCTACTACGACCGCGAACGCGCACTCTGGACGCCCGCGCCGGACCAGTTGCCGGCGCTCGCGCGGTGGCTGCGCGCGAGCGGCGTCGAATCCCTCGCGATCGTCCAGCCGCATGCCCAGGGGCGCTTGCCCGAGGCGCTCAAGCGCGGCCTCGCCTCGCTCGACGAGCAGGCCGTGGTGGCCGAGGGCTTCGAGCGCGTGATCCTCGTGCGCTCGGCGCAGAAGCCGGCCAAGCCGCGGCTGGCGAACCCGGCGGAGCGGCTGGCCGCCTGGATGCTCTCGATCACGCGCTTCATGGTGCCGACGAGCGAGCAGCCGGTGCGCGCCTCCAAGGTCGCCGAGCTAGTCGACGTCGCGCTGCGCCTGGCGCCCCCGGGCGCGCGCGTGATGGCGCCGGAGACGGTCTGGCGTGCGGCCCAGGGCGATGTGCGCGAAACCGTCGAAGCCTGGATCGCCGGGGCGCCCTGAAGGACCCGCCGACGCGTGCACGAGGCAAAATCGACCCCTCCGGCAGATCACCCCATGTCCACCAAAACCAGACTCCGCGCCGCGACCGTCGGCGGCACCGCCGACGACGTCGAGGCGGCTTTCTACGAGGCGCTGCAAAGCGGCGACGTCGACGCGCTGATGGCTTGCTGGGCCGACGAGGACGAGATCTTCTGTGTCCACCCCGGCGGCCCGCGGCTGGTGGGCGCCGACGCGATCCGCGCGGCCTTCGAGCACATGTTCGGCAACGGCGGCGCGATCCACGCGACACCCGCGCGCGTGCGCAAGGTCGAGTCGCTCGCGAGCGCCGTGCACAACGTGCTCGAACGCATCGAAGTGCTGACCACCGAAGGGCGCAAGCACGCCTTCGTGCTCGCCACCAACGTCTATCACAAGACCGCGCAGGGATGGCGCATGGTCGCGCACCATGCGAGCCCGGGCAGCACGCAGGAGCCGGGCGACGCCGCCGAGGCGCCGCAGACCCTTCATTGATGCAGTACGTCGCACCGCGCTGGTTGCCTGGAGGCAACCTCCAGACCATCTGGGCCGCCCTGTACGGCCGGCGCGTGATGACGCCGCTGCCGCCGTACCGGCGCGAACGCTGGACCGCACCGGATGGCGACTTCATCGACGTCGATTTCCTCGAGGCGCAAAAAGGCGCCGGTCCGAGGCCGCTGCTGGTGCTTTTCCATGGACTCGAAGGCTCCTCGCACAGCCATTACGCGGAGGCGTTCGCGGCCTTCGCGCTGGAAAACGGCTGGGACTACGCGGTGCCGCATTTCCGCGGCTGCAGCGGCGAGATCAACCTCGCGCCGCGCGCCTACCACTCGGGCGATTTCGAGGAGATCGACTGGATCCTCGCGCGCCTGCAGCAGGGCCGCGGCGCGATCCGGGCGGTGGGCGTCTCGCTGGGCGGCAACGCGCTGATGCGGTGGGCGGAAGAGGCGGGCGGCGAGGCCGCGAAGCGCGTGCGCGCGGTCGCGTCCATCTGCGCGCCGCTCGACTTGGCGGCCGGTGGCGCCGCGATCGGCCGGGGCTTCAACAGGTTCGTCTACACGCCGATGTTCCTTTCGACCATGAAGCCCAAGGCGCTCGCCAAGCTGGCGCAGCACCCGGGCCTCTTCGACCGCGACAAGCTCCTCGCGGCGCGCGACCTGCACGACTTCGACGATGTCTTCACCGCACCGCTGCACGGCTTTCGCGACGCCGACGACTACTGGCGCCGCGGCTCGGCCAAGCCGCACCTGCACCGGATCGAGATCCCGGCGCTGGTGGTGAATGCGGTCAACGATCCTTTCGTGCCAGCCGCCAGCCTGCCGCGGCCGGGTGAAGTCGGCCGCCATGTCACGCTCTGGCAGCCCGCCCACGGCGGCCACGTCGGCTTCCCGCTCGGCTTTCCCCCGGCCACGTGCTCGGCATGCCCGAGCGCGTCATCGGCTGGCTCGCGGATCGCTAGCCGCGCAAAATACCCGCGATATGGACGACATCGTCAAACAGGCGCTCGCAAAGTGGCCGAACGTGCCGCATTGCTACGGCTGGCTCGGCCTCGATGCGCGCGGCAACTGGTATCTGCGCGACGCGCCCACGCAGGCGGCCGGTCCGTTCGCGGCGTCGAAGGGCTCGATGCTCCGGCACGAGAAGCTGATCGAATTCATCCAGCGCAACTACGAGTGCGACGGGCAGGGCCAATGGTTCTTCCAGAACGGGCCGCAGCGCGTCTATGTCGAACTCGAGGCCACGCCGTGGATCTGGCGCGTCGGCGAGGATCTCTCGGTACGGTCGCACGCGGGTGAGCCCGTCGAGCCTTCGGCCTGTCTGCTCGACGAGGAAGGCAAGCTGTACCTGGTCGCGCCGATCGGTCTCGGCCTCGTTCACACGCAGGACGTCGGCCTGGCGTCGGAGGCGGTCGAGCAGGGCCGTTGGGTGCCCGAGGACGTTCGCGCGGCCGATCTGCCGGCCCGCTTCGGCTACGTGACGAGTCCGGCGGCAAGGCAGCCGGCCCAGCCCGCCGCATCGTACTGAGCGCTGCGCGGACAAAAAGAGCCCGCTTCTGCGGGCTCGTTTCTTTGGGGGCCGGGGGCCTTACTTGGCGGTGCCTTCGGCGGGCTTGGCTGCGTCGGCGGTCGTGGCGCCGTCGGTCGGCGCTCCGGCGGGCTTGTCCGGCACCGGGAAGGTGGCGCCGCCGGCATTGGCCATGTAGACCACGGCACGGCCGATTTCCAGGTCGTCGAAATCGCCGCCGCCTTGCGGGGGCATGGCGTTCCAACCCTTGAGCGCGTGTTCGAGGAGCGTTGCATAGCCCTGGCCGATACGGGGGCCCCAGGCCGCAGCATCGCTGAAGTGCGGCGCGGCGGGAATGCCGGGGGAGCCGTGGCAGGTCACGCATTGCGCCTTGAACACGGCTTCGCCGGTGGCGAGCTGCCGGTTGGCATCGCGGATTTCGATGGAGCCCACCTTCTTGAGGCGCTCGCCGATCTCGCGGTCGCGCACATCCTTGGACACGCCGTAGAGCGAGAGGCCTTCGCCCTGTTCGGAACCCGAAGGCCGGTTCCCCGAGACCACGTACGAGACGAGGCCCGCGATGATCAGGATGGGAGCGAGGAACGAGAAAAATACCGCCAGCAGGAGCTGCTTGGGATTTTTGATCGGGCCGGTGTGGGCTTCTTCTGTGGCCGGGTGCTGCACTTCGTCGCTCATTGGGTCCTCAGTGTGGGGCTCGTCGGGGGCTTTTTAGATCACGGCGGATTATAGGGACCCCCCGCCAGGGCTTGTCTCGTGCGTACCCCAACCCAGGGATGCCGCGGAACCGGCTCCGCCGGGCCGCTGGTATCGCCCCCTGCAAGGGGTGCCCGAGCCACACGAAGTGGGCGAGGCTGGGGGTGTGCCTATCTACCTCGTACTCCAGCCCCCGCCCAGCGTTTTGTAGAGCGCCACCTGGTTCTGCAGCTTCGCCTGACGCGCCTGCGCGGTGGCCAGCTGCGCCGTGTACAGCGACCGCTGCGCATCCAGCAGATCGAGTCCGCTCGCGATGCCGTTGCGATAGCGCATGTCCGACAGCTTGAAGCGGATCTCCTCCGCGTTGGCTTGCGCGATCAGCGCGCGCAACTCCTCGTTGAAGGTCGCCTGGCCGGCGAGCGCATCGGCGACTTCGCGGAACGCGGTCTGGATGGCCTTCTCGTACTGCGCCACCGCGATCTCGCGCTGGGCCTTCGCCGAATCGAGGCCGGCCTCGGTTGCGGCCCGCGTCGAAGATCGGCAGCGTGATCTGCGGCGCGAAGCTCCAGGCCTTCGAGCCGCTCTTGAAGAGCCCCGAGAACTCGTTGCTCGCGGTGCCGATCGACGACGTCAGCGTCACGCGCGGGAAGAACGCGGCTCGTGCGGCGCCGATGTTGGCGTTGGCGGCAATCAACTGCTGCTCGGCCGCGCGGATGTCGGGCCGCTCCGTGAGCAGGTCCGACGGCAGCCCCGCCGGCAGGTCCTGCATCGGCGTGAGCGCCTGCAGGCCCGCCGCGCTGCCGGCGAACGCCTCAGGCGGCACCGGCGCACCGATCAGCAGCGCGAGCGCGTTCTCGTCCTGCATGCGCAGGCGTTGCTGCTGCGCGTAGGCGGCGCGCGCGGTCTCGGCCTGCGACTCGGCAAAGCGGTAGTCGATCTCCGACGCCACGCCGTTGTCGAAGCGCAGCTTGGTCAGCTTGAGCGACTCGTCGCGCGTCTCCATCGTGCGGCGCGTGATCTCGAGGAACTCGTCGTCGCTCAACACCGTGAGCCAGCCCGTCGCGACCGCGCTGACGAGGCTGATCTGCGCCGCCTTGCGTGATTCCTCGGTGGCGAGGTATTGCGCGAGCGCCGCGTCCTTCAGGCTCGCGATGCGGCCGAAGAAATCGATCTCCCACGACGTGATGCCGACGCTGACCTGATCGACCTCCGACACCTTGCCGATCCCCGTCACCGAGGGCCGCTGCCGCGTCTGGCTCGCGGAGGCGTTGAGCGACGGGAACAGCGCCGAGCGCTGGATCTGGAACTGCGCGCGCGCCTGCTCGATGTTGAGCACCGAGACACGCAGGTCGCGGTTGTTCGCGAGCGCCGTCTCGATCAGCTTCACGAGGCGCGGATCGGTGAAGTAGTCCTGCCACGCGATGGTGGAAGCAGGCGGCTGCTGCGCCGCCGGCGCCGCCGCGTTCGGAAACGCCGCAGGCACAGGCGGTTCCGGCCGCTCGTACTTGGGCGCCAAAGAGCACCCGCCGAGGAACACAGCCGAGGCCGCCGCGACAGCGGCAAGGCCCGTTCGGGAAACACCGCGGAACCGGCTTTGCCGGGCCGCTGGTGTTGCCCCCTGCAAGGGGGTGGAGAGCGACACGAAGTGCGCGAGCCTGGGGGTGAGCTTACTCGCCGGGGTGTGCTTCATTTCTCTTCCTCGATGCCCGCGGCTTCCGCGTGGCGCTTGTCTGCCGGTGCTGACGCTCGCTGCCCTTGAAGAGCCTGCGAACGACCACGAAGAACACCGGCACGAAGATCACCGCGAGCGCGGTGCCGGTCAGCATGCCGCCCAGCACCCCGGTGCCGATCGCGCGCTGGCTCGCCGAGCCCGCGCCCGAGGCCAGCGCCAGCGGCACCACGCCGAGACCGAAGGCCAGCGAGGTCATGATGATCGGGCGGAACCGCAGGTGCGCCGCGGCCAGCGCCGACTCGATCACGCCCTTGCCCTGCGCCTGCAGGTCCTTCGCGAACTCGATGATCAGAATCGCGTTCTTCGCCGACAGGCCGATGATCGTGATCAGCCCCACCTGGAAGTACACGTCGTTCGAGTATGAGCGGAGCAGCGTCGCCAGCAGCACGCCGAGCACGCCCAGCGGCACCACCATGATCACCGACAGCGGGATCGTCCAGCTTTCGTACAGCGCCGCAAGGCACAGGAACACCGCCAGGATCGCGAAGCCGTAGAGGATGGTGGCCTGCGAACCCGCGAGCTTTTCCTCACGCGACTGGCCGGTCCATTCGTAGCCGAAGCCTGGCGGCAGTTGCGCCGCCAGCTTCTCCATTTCCGCCATCGCGGCGCCCGAGCTGTAGCCCGGTGCGGCCGAGCCCGAGATGCGCACGGCCGGATAGCCGTTGTAGCGCACCGTCTGCTGCGCACCCGTCACCCAGCGCGTGCTCGCGAAGGCCGACAGCGGCACCGGCACGCCCTTGCTGTTGCTCGCGTTGAGCTTCAGCAGGTCTTCCGGCTGCATCCGGGCCGGCGCATCGGCCTGCACCACCACGCGCTGCAGGCGGCCCCGGTTCGGGAAGTCGTTGACATAGGACGAGCCCAGCGCCGTCGACAGCGTCGTGTTGATTGCGTCGAAGGTCACGCCCAGCGCGTTCGCCTTGTCGCGGTCGATGTCGATCTGCAGCTGCGGTGCGTCTTCGAGGCCATCCGGGCGCACCTGCATCAGCAGCGGGCTCTTGCTCGCCATGCCCAGCAGCTGGTTGCGCGCGTTGATCAGCGCCTCGTGCCCCGCGCCCGCGCGGTCCTGCAGGCGGAAGGTGAAGCCGCTCGCGTTGCCCAGTTCAGGAATCGGCGGCGGGCTCAGCGGATAGATGAACGCATCGCGGATGCCGGAGAGCGCGCCGAAGGCACGGCCCGCCAGCGCATCGGCGGAATGCGCCGGGTCCTTGCGTTCGTCCCAGTCCTTCAGCGTCACGAAGGCGAGGCCGGCGTTCTGGCCCTGGCCCGAGAAGCTGAAGCCCAGCACGCCCACCATGCTCTGCACTTCGGGCTGCTTGAGGATGTAGCCCTCGACGTCCTTGATCACCGACAGCATCCGCTCCTGCGTCGCGCCCGGCGGGAGCTGCACGTTCACGATGATGTTGCCCTGGTCTTCCTGCGGCAGGAACGAGGTGGGCAGCCGGGTGTAGACCACGGCGACCGCGCCGATGATCGCCACGTAGACGATCAGGTAGCGCGTCGCCCGGCGCAGGACGCGCGCCACCACGCTCTCATAACCCCTGGCCGTGCGCGTGAACCCGCGGTTGAACCAGCCGAAGAAGCCCTTCTTCTCGTGGTGATGCCCCGCCTCGACCGGCTTGAGCAGCGTCGCGCACAGCGCCGGCGTGAGCGACAGCGCCATGAAGGCCGAGAAGCCGATCGACGCCACCATCACCGCCGAGAACTGGCGGTAGATGTTGCCGGTCGAGCCCGCGAAGAAGGCCAGCGGCACGAACACCGAGATCAGCACCACCGTCACGCCGATGATCGCGCCCGAAATCTGGCGCATCGCCTTGCGCGCGGCTTCGAGCGGCGGAAGGCCTTCCTCGCTCATGATGCGCTCGACGTTCTCGACCACCACGATCGCGTCGTCCACCACGATGCCGATCACCAGCACCATCCCGAACATCGTCAGCACGTTGATCGAGAAGCCCAGCGCCAGCAGCGTCGCGAAAGTGCCCAGCAAAGCGATCGGCACCACGATCGTCGGGATGATCGTGTAGCGCCAGTTCTGCAGGAACAGGAACATCACCAGGAACACCAGCGCCACCGCCTCGAACAGCGTCTTCACCACTTCGGTGATGGAGATGCTCACGAAGCGCGAGCTGTCGTAGGGGATGGTCCACTTCACGCCCTGCGGGAAGAACTTCGAGAGCTCTTCCATCTTGGCGCGGATCAGCTTGGCCGATTGCAGCGCGTTGCCGCTCGGCGCGAGCTGCACGCCGATACCGACCGCGGGCTGGCCGTTCAGGCGGGCCGAGGTCGAATAGGCCTGTCCGCCCAGTTCGATGCGGGCCACGTCGCGCAGCCGCACCGTCGAGCCGTCGGTGTTCGCGCGCAGCACGATGTTGCCGAACTGCTCCACCGTCGAGAGCTGGCCGTTCACCACCACCGTGGCCGAGATCGCCTGCCCCGGCACGTTCGGCAGGTCGCCGATGACGCCCGACGACACCTGCGCGTTCTGCGCCTTGATCGCGTTGTTCACGTCGCCGGCCGACAGGTTGTAGCCCTGCAGCTTGGCCGGGTCGATCCACACGCGCATCGAGCGCTCGGTGCCGAAGAGCTGCGCCTGGCCGATGCCGGCGACGCGCTGCAGTTCGGGCACCACGTTGCGCGATGCGTAGTCGCCCAGCGCGATCGGGTCGTAGGCCGGGTTGTCCGACGAGAGGATCGTGAACAGCAGGAAGTTGTTGCGCGACTTGTCCACGCGCACCCCCTGCTGCGTCACCGCCGCGGGCAGGCGTGGGGTGGCACGCGACAGCCGGTTCTGCACGTCCACCTGCGCGAGATCGGCGTTGGTGCCGGTTTCGAAGGTGATCGTGATCGTGCCGGTGCCGTCCGCCTGCGCGACCGACTCCATATAGATGAGGCCGGGCGAGCCATTCATTTCGCGCTCGATCACCGACAGCACGCTGTCTTCCAGCGTCTGTGCCGACGCGCCGGGATAGGCGGCGCTGACGATGATCGCGGGCGGCGCCACGGGCGGGTATTGCGAGATCGGGAGCTGCGTGATCGCCATGCTGCCCATCACGATGATGAACAGCGCGATCACCCACGCAAAGATCGGTCGATCGATGAAGAACTTGGCCATGCGGGCGCGCTCCTTACTCTTTCTTCTTGTCGGCGGCAGGAGCCGGAGCGGCTGCCGCGGCAGCAGGAGCAGGCGCTGCGCCCGCGGGCTTCCATGGCACCGGCTTCACCGGCGTGCCGGGCGGCATCATCTGCAGCTTCTGGAAGCCGTCGACCATCACCTTTTCGCCGGCCTTCAGGCCGTCGATCACCACCCACTGGTTGTTCTGCGCGGCGCTGATCTTGACGCTGCGCTTGCTGAGCTTGCCGTCGTCCGCCACCACCGTCACCGTGTCGCCCTGCTGCGTGCGCGTCACCGCCTGCTGCGGCAGCGTGATCGCGTCGGCCGCCTGCGCCTGCTCCACGCGCACCCGCACGTAGAGGCCCGGCAGCAGGTTCTTTTGCGGGTTCGGCACCTCGGCGCGCAGCGTGACCTGGCCGGTCGTCGAATCCACCGTCAGGTCGGAGAACAGCAGCCGGCCGGGCAGCGGATATTCGGTGCCGTCTTCGAGCACCACGCGCACACTGGCCGCGTTCGCGCCTTCGGCGCGCTTGAACTGGCCGGCCTCCATCTGGCGGCGCAGGCGCATCACGTCCGTGGCGGACTGCGTGAAGTTCACGTAGATCGGGTCGATCTGCTGGATCACCGCGAGCTGGGTCGCGTCGCCCTGGCCCACCAGTGCGCCCTCGGTCACCAGCGCGCGGCCGATGCGGCCCGAAATCGGCGCCGTCACCTGCGTGTAGCTCAGATTGATCTTGGCCGTCGTCAGCGCCGCGCGGCTCACACCCACGTCGGCCTCGGCCGTCTTCTGCGCGGCCACCGCGTTGTCGTATTCCTGCTTGCTGACCGCATTGGCCGCCACCAGCGGCTTGTAGCGCTCGGCCAGCGCCTTGGCCTGCACGGCGTTCGCTTCGGCCCGCGTCAGGCTCGCTTCGGCGCTGCGCGCGGCGGCGGCATACGGCGCGGGGTCGATGCGGAACAGCAACTGGCCGGCCTTCACGTCGCTGCCTTCCTTGAAGACCCGCTCCATCATGATGCCGGCCGCGCGGGCGCGCACCTCCGACACGCGCGAGGCTTCCAGCCGGCCCGGCAGCTCCGTCAACAGACCGACGCTCGTCGGCGTCGCAACCACCACGCCCACTTCAGGCGCCGGCGGTGCCGCACCGCCATGGCCGCCTGCTGCGGGGGCTTCGCCCTTGCCGCAGGCCGCGAGTGTCAGGAGCATGGCGGTGGCGGCGGAAACGGCCGCCAGGCGCGGCGAGAACAAAAAGGGGCGCGAGACATGCAGGTTGGGCATGCGAATCCTTTGTAGCGAGGACGGGGACAGCGCCTGTCCGCGCGAGCGCCTATAAAGCACCACGGCGAAGCTGGCTATCGGGAAAGGGCGCTAGTTTACATACATTCGTGCATGTATAGTGACACCCTTTACGCGCAAAGGGCGATTCTAGGAACGGGAGACAAAAAATGGCGAGGCGTACCAAGGAAGAGGCTCAGGAGACCCGCCAGCGTCTGCTCGACGCGGCGGAGGTGCTGTTCCAGTCGCAGGGCGTTTCGCAGACCACGCTGCAGCAGATCGCCCAGCAGGCCGGCACCACGCGCGGCGCCATCTACTGGCACTTCAAGGACAAGGCGGACCTCTTCAACGCCATGATGGACCGCGTCACGCTTCCGCTGGAAGCCGCCGTGGAGAAGGTCGCGAAGGATGGCTCGATGGAGGGCATCGAACGCATGATGGTCGAGGCCCTCAAGCTCATGACCACCGACCCGCAGATGCGCCGCGTGTTCGAGGTGGCCACCCACAAGGTCGAATACACGCACGACATGCAATCGGTGCACCGCCGCCACCTGGACCTGCGCAACGAATGCGTGTTCGACTTCGAGAAGGCCATGGTCGCCGAGGCCCGCCGCGCGCGCATCAAGCTGCCCCTCCCGGCGGCGCAGGCGGCGCAGGGGCTGCACGCGCTCATCAACGGGCTGATCCAGAACTGGCTGCTCGACCCGGAGGCCTTCGACCTCGTCTCGACCGGCCGCCGCACCTTCCGCGTCTACCTCGCGGGGCTGGGTTTTGGGAAGCCGGAGCAGCCAAGCTGCGGCTGATAGGCGATAATGGCGGTCTTCCGACCACGTCGGAAACCCAATCCTCGCTGTATTTCAACGGATAGAATTCGGCCCTCCGAAGGCTGAGATCCAGGTTCGATTCCTGGCGGCGGGACCAGATACAAGACCGGAAGCTTCCAAAGGCTTCCGGTCTTTTTTGTTTTGGGCCTGGCAGTCTGACAAGACCGCGTTGAGCGCTCCGTCGGACGGGTTCACGCACCAAGATCCCGGGTCCCAATCTCGACACTCCCTTCCCACTCGCGAGACCGCTCCAGGTAGGGACGTGGGACGGCTGGGGCTGGGGAACGTTCGACTCCGGGTGATGCGGATGAACGCGACGTCGGCGACCCCTTGAACCCGCCTGCCTTCGAGCCAGACAGGTCCGCCGGGCAGCTTCGACGGACCGAAGGCGGCGCAGGCACGGGGTCGTCCGAGAGGTAAGGGACCGCCACCATGCACAAGAACGCGCGGATCAGGCAACGGCCGATCGTCGCGGGGCGGGGCTTGTTTTGAGTGCTCACGAAAACCCCCATCTTGGTATGTAAAGATCAAAATGCGGTTTGGTGGCCGGTGTGCCGACGCTAGTGCTGGTGGGCACGCAGCGCCCGAGGGGTGGCCGAATGAACGACGAACGATCGACGATCAATCACCGAATCGGCGACGGGCCCCCGATCGGTGCGCCAGACGCCGTCGGCGACGGCATCGCGGCCTTTGCCGGCTTCGAGTTCGATTCGCGGCGCGACGAACTGCGCAAGGATGGCGTCGCTATCTCGTTGCGACCCAAACCGCGCGCCTTGCTGCGCCATCTGCTCGACCATCCGGGCCGGCTGCTCGGAAAGGAAGAATTGATCAGGGCCCTGTGGGGGTCGGTAGTTGTCGGCGACGACTCGTTGGTTCAATGCGTCGGTGAGTTGCGTGCGGCGCTGGGAGATCGGGGCGCGTTGATCAAGACGCTGCCGCGCCGTGGCTACATGCTCGACACCACGGTCGAAAGGCTGGCCCCCGACCTCAGGAATTGCCCCAAGCCGAGCCGGCGATGGATGGACCGAAACGCACGCGCCGGAATCCGATCCGGCGATGGTGGCTGGTCCCATTCATCTGCACGTTGCTTCTGGGCGTCGCCGGTGCGGTCTGGAAGATTCGCCAGCCCGCGCCGTTCCGCATCGACGACGAGCTGGCTGCACGCCATGCCGTTGCGGTGTTGCCGCTGGTCGATGCCGACGAGCCTGGCGGCACTTCGGTGCTCGGGAATGCGCTGGCTGACGACATCAGCGCGCAGATCTCGCTGCGACAAGCAATGCGAGTGATCGGCCCGGCGTCGACCGCGCGCTACAACGCGCCTGCGCCCGACATTGCGCACATCGGGCGCGAACTGGGGGTCCGCTACGTCATTGGCGGTCGCGTGACGCGCGCCGGCGGCGCCATCGTCATCGATTCGACCCTGACCTCGGTCGAGACCGGCGAGGTGATCCGGTTGAACCGGTCGACCTTCCCGACGCCTGCCGATGCCCAGCACTCCAACCTGGACCAGCGCGTTGCCAGTGCCTTTCGCATGCAGTTTTACGAAATCGACAACGCGCAAGCCAGTCGGCCCGGCCACGTGGTCGATGCCGCCGATCTGACCAGCCTGGGCTGGCGCGACCTGAATCGCTTCGTGACGCGCGACGACGTGTTGCGGGCTCGCAGCCGCTTCGAGGCGGCACTGAAAGTCGACCCCGATTCGGTGGTCGCGCTCCAAGGGGTGGGTTCCAGCTACCTGATCGAGATCGTCAACTACTTCAGCCGCGCCCCGCAGAGCCTGCTCGAACCCGGCAAGAAAGCGCTCAAAAGGGCGATGGAACTGCGTCCTGACGTGCCAGAAAACCTCCTGCCTTGGGGTAGCCTGCTCGCACTGAGTGGACAGCCGGCCGAGGCGATGGCGATGTACAACAAGGCATTGGAGATCAGTCCGAACTACGCCTTCGCCCACCTCTTCGTTGCGCGTATGCGGATCTGGGAGGGCCGCTTTGCCGAAGCCCAGCAGGAAATCGACAAGGCCCGCGGGCTCAGTCCGGCGGACGCGCGCCTGTTGTATGCCGTCTATGCGCTGTCGGCGACCGCGAATTTCGTGCAAGGCAGGGATGACGAAGCCTATCGGTGGGCGATGAGGTGGGCCGCCGAATATCCGAACAGCGGGCAACCCTATGCGATGCTCGCCGCGATCGATGCGCTGCGCGGACATGACGCCGAGGCTGCCGCCCACATGGCCAGGCATCGCGAGCTATTGCCAAATGACTCGATTGCCTATGTCGTGTTCCTCAATCCCTCGACCGACCCAGTCTTCCTCGCGCAGCGCGCGCGGCTGATCGACGGCCTCCGCAAGGCGGGGTTGCCTGATTGATGAGCGCAGACTGTCGTGCTCGACCAGATGTTCAGTTGCCGAGGCTGAAGTTCTCCGGCCTGAAGACCTACGCTGCGAGCATGAACCTCTCGTCGTCGCTGCCATGGATCAAGACCACGGTGGATCTTGCCAATCATGCGCAGTGTCAAGGGCCGCTTGTGATTCAGGACCTCGTACACCCGGTTGCGCTGGCCGATGAACGGTTCCAGATCTTTCACTGAGAGGCCCTGCTGCTCCATCCGAAACTTGATCGCCTCGATGGCATCGGGTGGATCGATCGGGTGATTCTTCGCCTCGTAGACCTGGATCAGCGCGAGCAGCACCTCGACGCGATCTGCGTCTTCGGTCCCGGCCGCTGGCTCCTGGTCGAAATACGGCGAAACCGCCTTCAGGGCGGCCTTGTAGTCAGCTTCGGTACGGATGGGGCGGATGTTGATGGAGCTACTCCACTTTTATGGTGTGGGCGTCAATTCGATCGTAATCGGCATGGGTACCGATGAATTTGATGTAGATCGCCTCGAATCGGTAGGCCACAGCGGTGATCAAGCGGTAGTCGTTGCCTTTGATGTTGAAAACAACCCGATTGTTTCCGACGAAGCTCGCATTGCGATACCGGTCCTTGATTTCTTGCGGCGCCATCAGCGACGCCAGGTACCGAGCGATCCGAGCTTCTTAGTCACCCCCACGCTGTACTCATCAAGGTGACGAGATCGCGCCGCGACAGCACTTCCGTAAACTCGCGCCAATCCTTGTCCGGTGGCATCATCGTGCCGGTGTAGCGCAGGTCAAAGCCGGTCGCGGTTTTCTGGGCGTTGATGTACTCGTCCAGCCGTTCGCCCAGCGTTTCGATGTCCTCGATCCACTCGTCCTTGATGGTGTCCGGCAGGGAGCCGAAGAGGTCATAGCGGTTCTTCATGCGCTCGGACAGGCGCTCGTAGATTTTCTCGTCTACGGTTTGTTCGAACACGAGGTTCAGCATGTCCACAGTTTCACGCCGCTGTCCGAAGCGTTTGATGCGGCCGATGCGCTGTTCGAGACGCGTGGGATTCCAAGGCAGATCGATGTTGATCAAGGTGCCAAGGGTTTGCAGGTTCAAGCCTTCGCAGGCGGCGTCGGTCGCCACCATGACGCGAATCTCGTGCTCGGCCACCATGCGTTTGAGCGTTTCGCGCTCGACACTCACGCTGTCGCCGCGCTGGTAGAGGCGACTACGACCTGCCCCTGCGTACAGGCCAACTGCCTCCTCGGGGTAGCGGGCGGCAAGCGAATCGGCCAACCATTTCGCCGTGTCGTAGTACTGGCTGAAGATGATGACACCCAAGTCCAGCCATTTCTCCTTTTCGAGGAAGTGAACGACGGCATCCATCTTCGGGTCGACTTCGAGCCACTCCAGCCGGTCGATCAGGCGTTGCAGCACCTCGCGCTCCTCGCCTGTCTCGACTTTGACGTTACCCTCCTGCTCTTCGTCCTCTTCAAGCACGGCGTCGCCCTCCAGCAAGCGCTGCGCCGTCGAGAGGCCCGCGTGGATGCTGGAACAAATGCGCTGCTCCATCAGGTTCTTCATGAAGCCGCTACCCTTGCCGCGTTTAGCCAGTGCTTTGCCGAAGGCGCGCGCCTCGCCATATGCCTGCCGGAAGTTCTCGGAAGTTCGAAGCGCCTTGCCTTCAAACAACATGTCGAAGGCGCGTTGCTCTGACGCATGCTCGCGCTCGGGATGAACGTCTACTCCCACTGGGGTCAACAAGGGCTTGCCGTCCTTGTCCTTAGTTTCTTCAAGTTGCTGGCGCTTGCGCAAAACAACGTGGCGCACCAACGGGTTCTCGCGTTGGAACAAGGTCGCCCCAGCAATGCGGCGATCAAGCTCCTCCTCCAGAATCTCACGCGTCTCTTCTGTCAGCTCAGCCAGCGAACGGTTGGTTTGCCAGTCACCGTTGTGCAATCCCAAGTCTTGCCGGATAGCAGAAAACAAGCGACGAGCGCGAGGCTCGCTGGTTGATTCCATGCGCGGCAGCGGTGAGCGCAGCAGCTCCCACGCGTGAGCCAACGTTTCCACCTCAACGCGACCAGCAACGATATCGAGCACTTCATCTGGCCGATGCCACGGCGCAAGGTCGTGCCCCAGCACAAAGCGCCCCGGGCCTTGGTGCAAGATGCCCAACAAGTCCCACAGGTCGGCAGGGTTAGTCTGGATAGGGGTGGCCGTGCCCAACAGCACGTGATCGGCACGCGCGGCGATCTCGCGCATGAAGGCCAGCAGTTCGTTCGGTGTTCCGGCTTCCTTGCCGAAGCCCTGGCGGGTTCTGGCTTTGTGCGCTTCGTCGAGGATCACTACACCGAAGCGCATGCCAAGCAAATGCTGCTTTTCTAACGAATCGCGCATCATCAAGCCGGTGGAGACAATGCCGATGCGCAGTGGACAACGGGCAATCTGCTCACGTCCAGCAGGCGACAGCACGCGCTCGTCAGCATCCAGCCAGACCTTGCCTACGGTATCCCAACGTGCGGTCGGAATGCCCAGCTTGTCCAGCATTTCGGTCTGCCATTGTTCTGTTAGCGTGGCAGGGGCAAAGATCACGACCGGACGGCGCGGCCCATTGTCCTTGTCGGACAACAGGCATAGCGTCAACGCGGCCGTGGCCAGCGACAGCGTCTTGCCCAGTCCTACTTCGTCGGCCAGCAGCAGGCGAACCGTGCCGTACAGACGCTGATGGCGCAGGCACTCGGTCAGGAAACCCTGCTGCCACGGCTGTAGCTGCTGACCTTCCCGGTAAAGGGGCGATTCAATCAGTGCTGCAGGCGCAAGATCTTCCTCGTCTTCGATTTCGATGAACTCGATCTCGCGTCGGTAGCCGCGCCGATGCACCTCGCGGATGACAGCCTGCGGCAGCGGTTTCGCGGCATTCCAGAGATAGTCGAATTCTTCTTCGATCCACGCCACGCCCTCTGGGGATTCGTCTTCCCACAGGATTTCGTAGTGGCGCTGCCAGCCGCTGCGCGTCTCGTTCATCGACCCGATGAAGCCCAGTCTGCTGCCATCCGCCAGGGTAATCACGCCCGCCTTACCATGCACGAAACCGCAGATGTCGTCGGGCGCGATGCGCACAGCCTGCCCATGCTTGATGAGGAAGGCGTCCAGTCGCCGGTAGCGTTCCCGGTTCAGCAGTGCCTCGGCCTCCAGGGCGCGCTCGTTCCAGCGGCCCAGCATCTTGCTCTCACGCAACTGCGCCACTTTGAGGTCGTCCGGGTGGATGTCCACGTTACAGACGATCTTGACCTCGGGGATGTGCTCCAGCGCCTCGCCTGCCACCTCAAACAAAGAGCTGGTGAAGTAGCCCGCGATGCGCTTGTAGCTTCTGGCTCCTGCCAGATGCTGCATTAGGAAGCTGGCATCCAGCCGATTGGTACGCGAAGAGAAGCGCCGAATGCTCATGCCTCAGGGCCTTACTCGCCGAAGCGCAGATTTTTGAGGCGTGCGCCCAGTACCTCGGCGGCAGAGCGCACCTCGGATTCGGGAGCCTTACGCTCGATGAAGGCCAGCATGTCAACCAGCAGCGGCCGGACTTCGAGAAAGTCCGCCATCTCGGCGCGCAGTTGTTCGACGATGACTTGCGCCACGGTGTCCTTGAGCAGTTGCTGCAAGGCAATGATGAGTTGTCCCAGCCGTGTCATGCCGATCTCGGTGGCATCCGTCAGATCTCGCGAAGCGTATTCGCTGATGCGCTTGAGGCGTGCGTTGTTGGGCCGCATGTCGCCCATCACACGGGCATAGTCCAAAACGCGGAAGGCCTTGGCGAAGTTCTGATAGTTGTCCAGCTTGGCCGCACCTGTGGTTTCCATGTCCATCATCCGCAGCACAAACCGCTCGATGCCGGTGAGGCGCTCCCAGGCGTCGACGGTAAGGCCCTCGGGCACTAGCAGGCTGGATGCAGTTTCCGCTGCCTGTTGGACGATTTCGTCCACCACGGTCACTTCTCCACGTGCGCGAGGGCGCAGTGCAAAGGACGTGACGTCTTCATCTCCGATCCGGGTGTAAGCGGTCAGCACCTTGAGCGCCGCTGCGTAACCGGCCATCTGCAAGTCGGAGTCACCCCACACAGGCTCGCCATGGCTGGCCTGCACCGTGTCGTTGAGATGCATCATGGTCTCGATCTGGCGCGCCACCTCTTGGCGCACAGCAGGCAACAGACGCTGCTTAAAACCGGTGCGCTCACCTGCAGCGCGTTTTTTCAGCATCAAGATGACGGTGCCCTGGACGAATGCGCCAACCTTGCCTGACGTGGTTTCAGTCGCGATGTACCACGCAGCGACCACCTGCAAGCCTGCCGCCCAGAAAATTCCAATGAGGTCACCCCATACGGCGGTGTCTTGATGGGTGAACATCACGCACTGCATGCCGTTGTTGGGCATGTGTTCGGCCATCGCTTTGTAGGCGGCGACCATCCCGTGCCGAAAGTCTTCGCCGGAACCCTTGATGGCTAATGCGCGCCGCGAATCCCACACCCAATCATCGAAGGGTTCGGGTGAGTTCCTACGCAGCCAAGCGATAAAGAACTCAGTGATCTCGTGGTAAATGACAGCATCCGCATAAGGAGGGTCTGTAATATAAAGCTCACAATTTTCAGCAATCTTGGCCGCCTCGGATGATCGGATAACGGCATCCCCCACAACTGGTGGACGGTCATGAATGTCAGGCACTCCCACGAATACCGGTGCTAGATAAGGCCATGCCCTAACCCCCAGTTCATTGGCGTATTTAGGGCTTGATCACTAAAAACTTGAGCGATTTTTGGCATTCGCCCAGGCCCCGGAAAAGTATCCCAAATGCAAAGTTTTGCTGATCGTTGGATTGCATCTGGGAGAAATGCGATCACCTTGCTTTGTAGGCCTTTGTCCAGTTTTGAGATTTCCCTCCGTACCAACGCCAACATAAGCAGTTGTCTAGGGGAGAAAAGGTGATGCCAATATGTCCACCCGCGAGTTCTGATGGGTTCTTCCGTCTTGTCGCCCGTCTCGATTTCCATATTTGGAATAAGCCCCTTCGCGTGCCAGGCGGACAGATTTTTGGCAACTATGGACTCAACCAGCTCATCATTGAAGATATCGTCTGCTGTGGGTGCGGCAATAAGAACCTCTGGCCGCGCTTTTCCCGACGAGTCCTTGATCGCCCACATAATGGCGTATAGGCGTTCTTGGAAAACGTCATCCGGGCGAGGTTTGAAATCATCTTCGCCCCATCGCCGCAAGCGGTTGCTCGACGATCCATCTGGCAAGCGATAATCTCCCCGCAAGGTCTTAATTGGGGTTCTAAATGATTTTCCGTTGAGCTCGTAAATCATCTCACCATTTTGAAGCGTTCCTTTTTGGGCGGCTTTCATTTCGGCATTTGACGCGCCGCGGACAATTTCGATATCGAAGCGTTTTTTCTCAAAATCTGGATTCAAACGCGCAATAACATTGCCGGTTTTTGCAACGATCCAACTGGGTGCGATCGGTACTAGCCAACCTGTTTCCGGGCAGCGCGCCTCAAGACAATAGAGGTATGCCTTGGCACGATTTCCTTGTTTGTCGTGCTCGATGCCAAGCCTCGTGATTTCCTCATCTACGGCTTGGGCAACATGCTCTTGCGCCTTTTCGATTTCGGCCCGATTTTCTTTGCTTGAGCCAATGATGTTCAAGGCACCCCAGGTCAGCATGCAGGCGATTGGGTTGAGGTCTGAGGCGTAGACGTCGCAGCCGATCCGTGCGGCCTCGAACGGGATGGAGCCACCGCCGCTGAAGGTGTCGCCGACACGTGGACGATGACCGTAGCGCAGGATGCCCAGTTGTTCCACCAGTTCTGGTAGGGATTTCACATTCACGCCCAGATGCGCATAGTGACGATTTACCTCAGCCCACACTGGCGTATAGAGCCAATCCTGATCCACCTCCTCTGGGCGCTTGCCTAGACTTGCCTTTTCTTCGTAGCTCGATAGCGTGGCCAGTGCGCGGCGGTACAAGACAAGCTTATCGTCGTCTTCGATGTCGCGACGCCAACTACGCCCGCCGAAGTAATGTTCCGGATCGGAAATCGGAATCAACTCTTGCAACTTGGTTGCTGAAAAGGCATTCGCCGCCAGCGCTCGCCGCGCCAAGCTCTCGTCATCAAAAGCCATGAGCTTTTCGAAAAGGACGAGATCTGCCTCCGCATCTTCCGTCGGAGGTAATAGGCTGCCGAGTACGATGGCACGTACAAGGATCAGAGGCTTGCGGCCTTTCCAGTACGAACCTAATGCTGTGAGTGTTTGCCCCGCGCCAGCCTTGCGTTCCTTTTGCGCCTCGAATGACACCTTCTGAGCGGGGAAGACGGTCTCGATGAGCGTGGGCGCATCTTTCAGAGCCAAGGGCGTGAGGGCAATTGTTGTTTTCTGC
The DNA here is from genome assembly GCF_050632185.1 of Variovorax ureilyticus. Classification (GTDB taxonomy): domain Bacteria; phylum Pseudomonadota; class Gammaproteobacteria; order Burkholderiales; family Burkholderiaceae_C; genus Variovorax; species Variovorax ureilyticus_A. The sequence continues at coordinate 4,082,650 of NZ_CP192579.1, read as the reverse complement.
ATTCCCTGATGAATCCTTAATGGGCCGAAGCCACTTCAGGCGACAGCCAGCCTTGGGAGCGCAGCCGCTCTTCGGCAATGGCAAGCTGACGAGGCGTGAATTGCCGCTTGCGAGCATTCCATTCATAGACTTGGCGCTCCACGCCCTCGTGCTGTGTGGCGCCCTCGCGGCTCATCACCCAATGTACGGTGGCCAAAAGTTCCAGCCCGTAGGGTGACTCGAAGCCTTCCACTAGCTTGGTCACACGCTCGAAGCGGGCACGGCTGATGTAGTGCTGATCCAAGTAGTCCTTGGCGTCTTCCACTGCGCCGGGCACCAGTGTGAGTGGTTTGTCAGGCGCATCGCCACCGTCGGCATAACCCGCGATCAGATGGCCTTCCACTGCCTTCAACACATGCCGAAGGTTCTCAGCGTAGGGGCCGTAGTGATGCTTGACGTACTGGAGACGCAGGGGTTCACCGGCCTCCTGCATGAAGTACATCAGCTTGTGGACTTCCAGCAGGGTGACGAAGGGGTCGAGCAGGCCACCGAGGTAGCGCTGCATCAGCTCCACCAAGGCGGCGCGGCCCGCCGTCATTTTGGGCACCTCGCGCACATGCGCCATCTTGTCAATCGCCGGTGCGCCCTTGGGCTCGAACACTAGCACCCGTACGTCAGCAAGCTCTGCCAGCGCAAGTTCAATGCGAGGACGCACCTCGTTCCAGTCCAAGCCGCCCAAGCCTGCACCCAGCGGCGGAATGGCTATGGAACGAATGCCCTTGTCGCGAATGACCTTGACTAGGTCGACAAGGCCCGTCTGGATGTCCTCGATGCGGCTTTTGCCGCGCCAGTGGCGCTTGGTCGGGAAGTTGATGATGAAGCGCGGTAGGGTGAGCTGCCCCGTCTCAAAAACGAACATGCGGCCAGGCTGCACGGCTTCGCGCTTGCAGGCCGCTTCGTAAGCCTTGAAGTTTTCGGGGTAAACGTTCTTGAACTGCAAGGCGATGCCACGCCCCATCACACCGACGCAGTTGACGGTGTTGACCAGGGCGTCGGCCTCACATTGGAGGATGTCGCCCGAGGTGTACTCGATCATGGCTGTGCTCCTCATATTTCAGTAATACCAGTCCGGGCGCACTTCAACCGTTGGCCGGTGTCCGTGTGCCGGAAGGGCGTTAACAACTTGACCGTAGATGGCCGCCGAGTGAACGCCGATGCGTTCGATCAAATGCCAGGGGAAGCGCTGTTGCAGCAGGAACTCGGCCTGCTTGCCTTCCTTGTGCGCCCGCCAGTCGCGGGCTTGCACGGCAGTCCAGTTGATCTCGTTCAGTCGCTCGAGGTCGTTACGGTCTTCGAAGAAGTATGAACCCGCGTTCGAGAGGGTGAATGCCCAGCGCGTAGCTTGCGCATTGGCCCACGCAACGACCGCTCTCAGATCGGCTTCAAAATGCACTACAGGCCCTTGCCCGCCGCGATAGGCCATCTCCGGATGGTTGCCCTGATAGATTAGATAGAGCATGACGGAGCGCGGGCAGAAGTAAAACGGCACGCAGTCCCCAACGTGAAGGTCGGGGTGGCTGCTGAGGCGCAGTTCGTTCAAGCGCCGCTGCTTGATGCCGTTCATGCCAATGGTGGTGCCCGGCGGCACGCGTCGCACGATCTCCGCATCACACCACAGAAAGCCGTCGGCCACGATGGAGGGAAGACGATCCACATGGGCGATGTGGTAGATCTTAGGCTGCGGTGGCACGAGCACGGCGTTCATGGCGCTTGGTCTCCGAACAGACCCAAGGAGGCCTGGGCAACATCCTGTTCAACCTTGCCACGGCGTGCACGAGGAGCAAGCAGTTCGCTCTGCGCCACATCGCCCAAGGCGTGTTTGAGCGCAGCGCGCCAGCCCTTGACCGCGTCCATTGCCCCGCCGGTACTCATAGCCGTCATGCCGAACAGCCACCAGCGTTCCTCCGGGCGCAGCGCCAGCCAGTTGCGCACGGCCACCGGAATTTTCTCCATCTCCATCTGTTCGACGGCCCAGGCCAGTACGCACAATTCCTTGCCGAGCAGGCGATCCAAGGGGTTGTCGCCCACCTTCCAAGCACCGGGCTTGATGCCGTGCGCGGACAGGCGGGCGTTGAAGGCACGTTGCACCTCGGCGCGAATGGCTGTCCAGCGCGGGCGATCCAGTAGGACGCGGTCGATCACCGCGCTGTCGCTGCTTGCCGCCTGCAAGCCCAGGTGTTCGCTGATCTGCACCTTGCCCGAACTGGCTTTGGGAATGATGACCTTGAAGTGATGAGGATCAGAAGTCGCAGGCACGCCAAAGCCCAGCGTGTGCAGCACCTGAGCACGCGCCTTAGGCGATGGAGTGTTGGCTGCGGCTTTGGCCATCCTCATTCCTCCTGATTGATATCGCCAGGCTTCAGCTCAATTCCGGCGAGCTTGGCGAACTCCTTGAGCGCAAAACCGGTATCGAAGGCAATGCCGTCGGCAATGGCGATATTGAGCGGTGCGTCGGGCTCCTTGAGCACTTCACGCAGACTATTGACCACACCTTCGATGATGGCGGCGGTGACTTCGCGATCCTGAAAGCGCACGGTCACCGTGTTCTCGCCCTCACCGATCTCGACGCGCACACCCTTGAAGCGCGTCCCCGGCTGATCGCGGAAGCGGTTGATGACACCGAAGACGCGGTCGGTGGTGTCGAGAGCAACGCGCTTGCCTTGAAGGCGTGCGGGCTTGCTGTCGACGATCTGCACCGTCCTATCGCCGCTGGCCGGGATCTGGAAGTCCGCCGTCTTGTTGGCCTCGCCCGCGCGGGCAAATACCAGCAGGCGGCAGCTTGCGGAACCGATCTCGAACGGCGCGTCGTAGCGGGTGCCGTCCTTGGGGTTGGAGCCGTCCAAGGTAAAGAAGATATCGGCGTGCGGTGTGGCCGCTATGGTGACACGGCGCTTGTCAGCAGCTGGTTCGACCTGATAACGAATCTTGAGGTCGGCGAGCCAGCGAGTGGCCGGGCCGCTTTCATAGCGCCCAGTGGGCTCCTTGACCACAAAGTAGACCGTGCCCTCGCCGGTGGTGAAGTTGTCCAGGTCTTCGACTTTGTTGTTCCTATCGGAAACGTCGGGCTTACTCGACCAGTAGACGACGGGGCTGTCGCCTGCGTGGCGTGGCGTAAGGCTGAGCACCGTCTCGCCAGTGTCTGGCTTGACGTTGATGACAGAGACGTTGACGGTGGCCTTGTCCTTGGGAAACGGCCCCTTCTCGATGTAGCCGTCCTCGCCTAGACGCCAGCGGCCTTGCTTCAGGGCATCGGCCTTGAGCGCATCCAGCCCGCTGGCACCCGGCATCCATGGCCAGATGGGCGAGCACTTGGCGCGGGTGGCGACATCCTTCCAGGGCGTGCGACGGTTGTCCTTGCCGGAAGGCCACAGGTATTCCTCCGCCTGCGCGAAGTACTCGTCGAGGTTGTCCTTGCCCAGTTCGGCCACGAGTTTGTAATCGGCGCGCGGGCTTGCCAGCAGTTTTTCAATCTGCGCTTCGGCTGACTGATCGCCCTGGCCGAGCTTGAGACCCTGGTCAATGGTGACCCCAGCGAGCACGTCGCGCCCGTCCACCGGATCATTGGCAGGGAAATACAGGCGGTTATATGCCGCCGACAGCGCCTTGCCGAAGCGATCTTCCGATTCCTCGAAACGGTCGCGGGCTTCCTCGAACAAGGTGTCGCCTGACTTGAGGCGCTTGTGAATTTGCTCGATGGCGTAGAGGTCACGCAGCCGTTCTTCAACCGCGTCGGCCAGCAGACTGTCCTGGCCGCTCAGCACCAGCAAGTTGTTCTTCTCCTGCTGGTATTCGAAGAAGTTCTGCAATTCGCTGGGCGGCACCTTACCATCCGGCTTGATGACGACCAGCGTGCGTGGACCGCCGAGCTTGAGTTCATCCAGCCTGGGCAGCACCTGCACGTCCTGATAGGCGATCTTGCTGTCCGGTGCGAGGATGCCGGAGAGGCGGTTGATGAGCGCCTGATCGATCTTGGGCTGCGGAACCTCTTTGGCATTGCGCTCTATCTGGCGTGAGAGGTTCTCGGTTTCTTTGACGAAAAAGCGTTGCTCTTCACGGTGGAGGTACCACGCAGATTCGCGTAGACGCTGCAAAGCCTGCAGGAATTCGTCCGGCTTGCGCTGGGGCGCGGTCAGGAACTCGATCAGTTCACTCTCCGACAGGCCAATACGGCCGCCGACGGCGCGGGAAAGACTGGACGACAGAAGCAAGGTCATGAGCTGCTGCGCGGCATCGCCAGCCAGTTCGACATCGATGTGCTCGGCAATGGCATTGCCTACGTCGGCGATGTCGCGAGTTACCGCAGGCATCAGCTTGGGCGCAATGCGCTCGATCTCGTCCTTGACCTGCTCGTCATTCAAGTTGAGATGCTGCGTGCCGACCAGGAAGACATCATCCGCTTCGCGCTCATCCACACTCTTGAGCAGGCGCGCGGTGAACTGCATCAAGCCTCGAGTTTGGCGGAAGCCTTCGTTCTCCTTGAACAGCGCGACAAGGTGCTTGAAGGACGGATGGAAGGGATATGTTTCCCGGACCTGCTCGGCGATCTGCTCGATGCTGCTTGCAACGATGTAGCCGCCGTCCTCGGCTTTCTTGATCTGCTGCGCGTACTCCTCCGCGATGTCAGAAACGACACGGTCATCCGGCAGATCGTCAATGAGGCGCTTTTTCAGGATTTCGTAGATCTCATTGCCCGCCAGTTGCACCGGCGTGATGGTCATTGCCTGACGACGGGTTTCCTGCTGCAGGTTTGAGACGGCGTCGGCCAGCGCCTTGGTCTGGGCCTTGTAGCTGCCCGATAGGTTGGCGATCACGATCGCGCAGTTGGGCAGCTCCAGGGCGGCGCTCATCAGACTAGAGAGGCTGTAGACCGCCATGTTGGCTAGCGTGCCTTTGCCGAACACCTGCGTGCTGGCGTTGTCCAGATAGGGCGGCAACTCGTCCAACAGGATCAGGGTCGGCTGGTCGCCGATGATTTCCTTCCATTGGCGCTGATCGACGGCCTTCGGCCCGTTCGCCCAAAACGGCTTGATGGCTTCTGAAGCCCCGAGCTGGGTGGCGATTTCCCCCCAAATGAAGTTGTCGGGGTTGTTGCGGCCGTTGAAAGCGGCGATGCGTGCGTGGCCGAATTCGATGCGCGAAGCCAGATCGGCAGACAGAACTTCCTTGCGGAGGTGCGGGTGCCGGGCGAGCAACCCTAACGCGATCATCATGTGCGTCTTACCGCCGCCCATCGCCTGGGTCAGTTCGAAAACAGCCTGGTCGGACTTGCCGGACAGACGCAGCAAACCCTCACGGAAAAGCTGATCCATGCCGTGGGTGACGAAGTTGCGCGAGAAGAACTCGCGGCCGTCGCCCGCATCATCGATGAGGTCTGAGAGGTTCTCGATGCCTTGGGCCATCCGATAGTCCCGAATGATCGGGTTAAACCGGCAGGCTTGTTTGACCGTTTTGATCACTAACGCACTCCGTGGTTGTTCTTGATTTCCTCGGAGAGCGGAATCGCAATACCGCGCTGCTCGCAGTAGTTCCGAATCAGTACCTCGATCATGTTTGCTATAGACCGATGTTCCTGATCCGCTGCCATGCGAAGTGCCTCTTTCAGCCCCGGGTCAATGCGGAACGTCAGCGTGGCCGTCTTGCTTGTGCTCATACCCTCTCCAGATACTGCAAATGTACTGCACTTCGCAGCTAGAGATTCGTGTGGGCATTCAGGTTCTACTCGTCTGCACCGCTAGGAGGCAGTTGAACTCGCGACCCTCGAATGGGTGTCCTTGTTCAACACCACCGCCTGCTCGAACGCGGTAGCCATGTCACGCCTCCAGAGGCGAAGCCTCCGTCCCGTACAGCGATACCGGGCAGCCGATGCAACACGACGTAGGGAATCACGGCGAGCCCGACACCGGCCGACCATGGCATCAGGAAAACCAGGTCGATCACGGTGAGCCCTCGCGGCTTCGAAATAAGGTTCGACCCGATTTCAGATCGTCGCTACGCTCGCGCCGCACTTCGAACTCTCGGCACTCGTGCAACACATGCCGCCAGCTGCTGCAGCCATATCGCTTGGGTGTGTGCTCGGGATGAATCTTCACTATGTGCCCAATCGCCTCCGCGAGATCGACCCAACCCGCCTTCGCGAGCGTCGTTTCAGCCGTACGCAGGTGGCGGACGATCCCGCTGCATGGCCACTCGACCGTTCCATTGGGATGGATCCCGAACAGGACGAAGTCGGCGTATGCCGAGCTCGCCATGAATTGGGCCGACATCTTCCGGGATTCGTCCATTCTGAACGCCCAATCTCGCAACTCGGCGTAGTGCCGATCGATTACGGAATAGCTCTCCGTCAGGTGCGCATCGGCGGCACGGCAGCCTTCCTCATCCCAGAGGTTGAAAGAACCAAGCAAGTGGTGGACAAGTTGGTTGCGCAGGTCGACTAGGGCCTTGAGGCCTGCGACCACCTTTTCAAACTCTTCAGGCTCAAGCGTCAGTTTCACTTCGGCGCGAAACCAGATGCGCTTGTCGTCGCCCGCCTCCCAATCAACTTCGTTGGCTCCTCTTGCAGCGGGGTCGACGTCCAGATACGTGTCGCTGAGTTCGTTCACGAGTTGTCCAAGCGTCATGCGCGAGACCGTCTCAGCGCGCTTTTGCTTGCTCGCCTCTAGTTCGTCCATCGGGCCGGCCAACTGGCAATGCGTCGCTAGCGCCTTCATGAGCTGTTCGTACTGCTGAAGTCTGATGAGGCAGCGGCCAAGCTTGCGCTGTACCTCTCGCTGCAAGACGACAACAGACTCCGGCGCCGTCAGTTCTGGTGGCGCAATCGGCTGTGCGGCGATCTCGTTCGTCATGCGTCAAAGTTACCGCTCAAACCTGAAGTCTTCGAATCCTTTCCGATTTCCGGCGATTCGGCATCAAGCGATGACTGCACTCGAAGTGACGGCCTGTCCATCTCGGGCCGTAACCTGGTCAAGTCGCTTCCCATTGATCTTCCAGGTCTCCATGGCTAAGGTCAACAGCAGGGCTTGCCGACTTTTGATGTGCTCGGGACTCCAACTGTCGAAATCGAATCCGTAGTCCGTTTTGATGCGGTTCACCGCAGTGTTCTTGCCGACCAAGTAAGTGTGGTCCAACAAGTTGGTGCTCAGCAGACTCGACTTCGCATACTCGGTTTGCTTTTGCGCAAACCAGCTTCCCTCCAAGTCATTGAAGTTGTTGACTGCCTGATTGATCAGGCCTTCCAAGAGCGTCACGTTGCCCATGCGGTGCACCAAGTTTCCATACTCGCCAGGCGTGGCCGCATAGGTGACGGGAATGATTCCATTCTTGGGTTTCTGGGGCAGGATGTGTTCCACCTGCAAGTCGCCGAGCAGTGCCAGCCCCTTCAGCGGCATATGAGCCTTTGCCAGCAAGGTGTTCTCCATTTGGCCCAAGACGAACCTGAGGCGGTAACCTGGTTCATAGGCCGAGTGCCGTATGTTGAGGAACACCTCCTTGAACTGGGCTAACTTGCCCAAGAGGTACGGCAGGATGGTAGTCTGCACAGCGTCGGCGATGGCTGCTTCATCGCGCAACCCGCGCAGACTTGCGGCCCACTGGGCAAACAGTCGTTCGTTGTACTTTGCCTGGATACCCAAGGAGTTGCTGAAAAAGAAGAAGCTCTCGATTTGGCTGGCGAGGTAGTTGACCGCTGTAGTGGATGCGCTGTTGTCGAGTGCCAGCAGCAAAATTAGGTGCTGGCGCGAGCGGTACTTGTTGATGTAGCCAATGCGCGTCACCTCGGGGAACGTGCCGCCATCTTTTAGGAGTCCTGTCGCCTGCACCAACTCGGCGTACCGACGGGCCACCTTTTCCAGTTCCATCGCTAGGGCGTAGGGCTTTTCTTCGTAGTTGAGCGCCGTCTTGCCTGCGGGCGAAATGATCCACTTGTAGATGTCGTCTTCGCGTAGGGTGCCATCGTGGTAGCGTGCCATCAGGAAATAGCGCAGAAACCGCAGGGGCTTGTCGTCCTCGCCCGCTTTCTGCAGATGATCGGTCAGTTCCTTCCACTTCTCCTTGATCTTGGTGAACTCAGCATCCTTCGCTTTGCTGAAGAGCAAGTTCTTCACCAGGTCCATTGCATTGAGACCCGCACCGCGCTGATTGATGGTCTCGAAAATCTTCAAGGCGCCGCTCAGATTCTCCGACTCAATTACCACCAAGTCGATCTTGGTCAGGAAGTACCGAGAAAACTCTGTCAAGGCCTCCGCACCCTCTTGAAGATAGTCTGTCAGCTCCCTCCTGATGCGCTCGTAGGCACCGCGCATCTTTCGAATCGACGCCGACATTTCTCCCTTGTAGGTCTGCCCTTGAATCAAGGTGGACAAAAAGTCCTTGCTCTCCTCGTACTGCAGATCCAGCCGTAGTTGCACTTCATCCGATTCCAGATCAAAGGTGGACAGCCATTCCGAGATGGTCTGGAGGTATTTGCGTTGCTTGTCTTCGAGGGTGAGTGGCTTGAGCAGGTCGCGAAAGGCGCACATGGTCAGCACGATCGTCGTCAGGCGCTGTTGACCATCGATCACGTCGTACTTCTCTCCGTTCTTGACGATGATGATCGAGCCGATGAAGTAGCTGCTCTGTTCCTTAGTACCGGGCTCGAATTCGTTGTCGATGTCCACTAGGAACTGCTCGACCTGGTCGTCCACCTTCCAAACGTACTCGCGTTGATAGTCCGGTACGGCGAAGAAATAGTCCTTCAGCTTGGCGATGTTCTGGACTTGAGCCTTGACTTCCATTTGATTGTTTCGCTTTCTTCTAGGTTGTTCGAGTGCTTGCAGGTGCAGCTTTGTGTCGTTCTATTGTTGAACGTCAGTCTCAGTGGCCGACGCGGACTTGCGCCCTTCCGTGAAGTCCTTCACGGTCTGTTCAACCCGGGGCCGCCGCCACCCTCCAATTTTTGGCCGGCGCTTGAGCTCGCCAATAGTCATTTCGGCATCCCAACTACGGACGGCGGTGGTGATTCCTCGCTGGGCCCACTGCGTCGGGCCGCTCAGGATGGGTTCCCGAAGGAGCGACTGCGTGGAGAACGATTCGTTCGCCATTGGATCTTCGAGGGCGTGCTGGTACGACCAGCGCAGTTGCTTGGTCGTCTACGAAAGCTGATCGATAAGCGTCGAAGGCGAAACACCGAGCGCCTTGCACACCTCGATGAACTCGATCACATCGAGTTTCCGCTCCCCGTTCTCATACTTCGACACGAACGACTGCGGCCGCTTCAGGAGCGCGGCGACCTGCGCTTGCTTGAGTCCCGCGTCGTCGCGCGCCTGCGCCAGCAGCTCACGAAGCTTCGTATGGGGATTTGGTTGCAGTCCGCGCGGCACGCAGGCGAACGTACATCCTGTTTTGGAATATCCCGTTTTGGGATACTATGGACCTCGAAGCGAGGAGCCGCCGGTTATGGGTCTCGTCAACTTTCGCGCCTCTGAAGGCAACAGTGAGGCGCCTTGCTGGAAGAGCTAGAAATGCATCTTCAGAGAGAGAGCATGAGCGTTCATCTTCAGCCAAGCTCATCTGCTAATGCGCTCGGAACGGTGGCAACCCGGTCGCACCTCAGTACTCCCGCACCTTCTCGAACAGTTCAAACACCGTCAGCCCGAACGCATTCGCGAGCACTTCGATCGCATTCAGCGTCGGATTCGCCCGACCGTTCTCGATTCTGCTCAGATACGTCTGAGAAAAGCCGCAGTGCTCGCCAAACTCAGTTTGGTTCAAGCCGGTGGCCTCGCGCAGCGCACACACGCACAGGCCAAGCTGTTGGGAAAGAGTCTTCTTCTTCACCCCCAGAATTTCGGTTCTATGCTCTAATTGGCATACAAACTTATTCGCATAATTTGTGCCTGCCACCTTGGACGATGACCACAGAGCCGTCGCCAACGCTTGGTCGCTTCACGCTGCAAAGAGAGGCGCTTTCGCCTTTCGATTTCAGGGAGACAGAATGAACCGCACACAGAATTCTTCGCTGCCGTAGCGCCACCGCTACGCACGGGCCGCCTTGCTACGCCGCCCGCATACCCCTCTAACTCGATCTCGCCACGGTTGGACCGCGCGTGTTTACGCCTGTCTGTCGACAGCGCTCGCGGCCTGACGCCACAGAGGTGTCGCCGACCACGGCAGACACCTGCACCGCACCACGTTTGTCCGTGGAGCCCCTCGCTCCGTTTGTTCCGCAACCCAGGGAGAAGATCAAATGACCAAGGCAAAGTCCAAGGAAATCCATGTGTGCTTCGGCGTCGACGTGGACGCCGTATCCGGCTGGCTGGGCTCGTACGGCGGCCAGGATTCGCCCGACGACATCTCGCGCGGCATGTTCGCGGGCGAGGTCGGGGTGCCCCGCGTGCTGAACCTGTTCGAGTACCACGACATCAAGGCCACCGCGTTCACCCCCGGCCATTCGATCGAGGCCTTCCCGGCGCAGATGCAGGCGGTGGCCGATGCCGGGCACGAGATCGGGCTGCACGGCTACAGCCACGAGAACCCGATCGCGATGTCGCCCGAGCAGGCCAGCCGCGTGCTTGAGCGCCCGCGTCCAACGAGCAATGCATGCCCATGGACGCCACCATCACTTCGCTCGGCGACGCCGCGAACGGTCTGCAGCATCTGAAATGAACTTCAACATCAACCACAGGGAGTCAACATGCATCGCTTCATCAGGTATCTACTCGCTCTCACCGCAGCCCTCGCGCTGCAAACCCAACCAATCACCACCGCACACGCCCAACCGACCTACCCCACCAAGCCCCTCCGCATGGTCGTCGGCTATCTCCCCGGCGGCGCCGCCGACAACGTGGCACGGCTCGTCGCGAACAAGCTCGGCACCGAACTCGGCCAGCAGGTCATCGTCGACAACAAGCCCGGCGCAGGCAGCACGCTCGGCACCGCAGCGGTGGCCAAGTCCGCGCCCGATGGCTACACGCTGCTGATGGGCAGCACCACCGGCATATCGAGCGCGCCGCATCTCTACAAGAACCTCCCCTACGACCCGCGCCGCGATCTGGTGCCGGTGGCGCTGGTCGCGCAGATGCCGCAGGTGCTGGTGGTGCATCCGTCCGTGCCGGCGACGGACCTGCGGGGCCTGGTCGAGTGGATCAAGAAGGGCGGCACGCCGGTCAACTACGCGAGCTTCGGCAACGGCACCAGCGCGCATCTGACGATGGAGTTGCTGAAGAATGCGGCCGGTCTCGACCTCCGGCACATTCCGTACAAGGGCAGCTCCGCCGCGTTGACGGACGTGATCGGCGGGCAGGTGCTGGTGGCGATGGATACGTTCCAGGCCACGCAGCCATTCGTGCAGGCGGGCAAGCTGCGCGCCATCGCGATGAGCGGCAAGGCGCGTTCGAGTCTTGCGCCGCAACTGCCGACCTTCGCCGAACTGGGCTATCCCGCGATGACGCTGGGGCTGTGGTTCGGCGTGTTCGCGCCGGCAGACACGCCGCGCCCGATCGTCGACGCGCTGACCGATGCGCTCACGCGCTTGATGCAGACGCCCGGCATGCGGGCGCAACTGGCGCAGCAGGGCGCCGAACCGATGCTGCTCACCGGCGTGGCCGCGCGCGACTTTCTGGGCACCGACCGTGCGCAATGGGCCGAGGCGGCGCGTGTTTCCGGTGCGCGGCTGGATTGAGGAGGCCGCCATGGAATCCGATCTGGCTTTCCCCCATCGCCCCATTCGGCTGGTCGTCAGCCATCTGCGCAGCGACGCCATCCATGGCATCGCCCGTGTACTCGCGCGCAAGCTGAGCCTCTATCTCTGTCAACCGGTCGAGATCGACAGTCGGCCCGGCACCGGTGGCTCGCTGGGTCTCGCGACCTTGGCGCGCTCGGCGCCGGATGGCTACACGCTGTTGATGACCAGCGCCCGGACGATGTCGATCTCGCGCTACCTGTTCAACCATGCGCCGCTCGATCCGCCCGGCGGCTTCGTGCCGGTGGTGCTGATGTGTCCGCTGCCGCAGGGGACCGTGAAGGCATGCCGACCCATGCCCGACGTGCAGCGCAACATCGACTGGCTGATCCAGCGCGGCAGCCAGATCGAAGGCGTCTACGCGCCGCCGGGCACGCCCCGCGCCATCGTCGACAGGCTGGCCCTTGGCATCACGCGCATGGTGGGGACCTTCGACGTGCACGAAGAACTGGACAAGCACGACATCGATCTCGTCGTGCTGACGGGGCCGGCGCTTCGTGCGTATCTGGATGGCAAGTGATGCCACTGTTGTAGGCTGCAGCTGGCGCACGATCTGTGCACGGCGTTTCCGGATATGAAGGGCTTCTCGCCGCGCAACCTCAAGCTCTGATCCTCAGAGGGGTTCGGACAAGGTCCTGAGTCCCAGCCAGGCCGCTGCGATCACCGCGTTCACCGACACGCTCAAGGCGCTCGGCACATAGAAGAGCGCCGAGACCGCCGGTGCACCAAGCAGGATTTCGACGACGCCGCCCAAACCGAACAGCAGCATCGCGCAGCAGAGCCAGCGCCACATGTAGGTGAGAAGCCAATGCGCCTGCGACTGGTTGTGCCGCCGCGCCGCGGAGCGCTCGAGAACATTGCCCTGGGTGACGTCCAGGAACAGCCACTCGAAGAAGAAGTAGCGGTACAGCAGAGTGCGGAATGTCAGCTCGTGCACGATCCATGTCCTTCCGATGGCTGGTGCTCCGTCCCAGCCGTCATTCTGCTGTGAATCCGGTGAATCGCTGTAGGCGTCTTCCTTTCAGACAAACCCCTAGATCGGGTCCCCCAGCTGCAGCTGATCGTGAGGAGTCGGACCCGTGACCTACCGGGCCGCCGCCTGCGAGAACTCCTGGAACGCCGCGACCGCGTTCGCCGCATACATCAGCGACGGGCCGCCGCCCATGTAGGTGACCACGCCGAGCGCCTCCTCGACCTCCTGCCGCGTGACGCCGAGCTTGACGAGCGTCTGCATGTGGAAGCCGATGCAGGGATCGCATCGTGCGGCCACGCCAAGCGCCAACGCGATCAGCTCCTTGGTCTTGCGGTCGAGTGCGCCGTCCGACGTCGCATGCCGGCCGAGCTCGCTGAAGCTCTTCATGACCTCGGGGGTGCCAGCGCGCAGGCTGGCAAGGTTTGCGGAAACAGTCTGCGTCAGATCGCGGTACTTGGTGGGTGGGTTCGACACGGGCGGCCTTCGTTTGAGTAGCTGCTTGCATCATGGGGGCGAACGGGAAACCGGCCATGACGCAGATCAAGAGAAGGAACCGGCCGCATGGCGGCGCGCGTCAGAGCTCGCTGGCGTCGCGCAGCTGGCGCTGCTTGTAGATCAGGCGCAGGTTCGCCCGGTGCGCATCACCGGTGCGCTGCAGGACCACGTCGAGCTCGCCGCCGCTCCACGCCACGGAGGTGCTGCCCGGGTCGAGGGCCGCGAGTTCGGTTCCGAAGGCACCCCGACCCCATTTCAGCAGCGCCGAGAACGCGGCCTCGCCGCCGTCAGCCAGGCCTTGCGCCGAGGCGTCGTATTCGACGCGCCTCAATTGCCCATCGGCGAAGTAGAAGGTCGGCTTGAACACCAGCCCGGCGATGGGTGCGGGCTCGCCGCGCCAGCTGCCCAGGAGTCCGCCCGACAGCCGCTGTGGGCGCGACACCGGTTCGGCGGCCGGCAGCGCGGCGTGCAGCTCCGGCGCGGTCATGCCCAGGTGCACGCCCGGTGGCAGCGACTGGGCGTGGGCGGCGAGCGAGGCCAGGCTGACGAACGCGCCAAAGGACAGGGAATGGAAAAGACGCACGGTCAGCAGCCGGTGTTGCGCACCCGCTCCACTTCCAACCCGAACAGCGGCCGCAACCGCGTGCCGAGCACGTTGCCCGCAAACGCGCAGACCAGCCACAGCCAGCCGTGGATGCTGCCGGAGACGATGCCGCTGAAGTACGCACCGATGTTGCAGCCATAGGCGAGGCGCGCGCCGTAGCCGAGCATCAGGCCGCCGACCACGGCGGCGACGATCGAGCGCATCGGGATGCGCCACACGGGCGCGTAGCGGCCCGCGAGTGCGGCGGCGGCCATGGCGCCGAGCACGATGCCGATGTCCATCACGGTGGTCACGTCGAAGCTCAGCGGCGCGGACAGCGCGGCGGCGTTGGGGCCGGCGCTCCAGTACTTCCAGCTCGCGATGTCGACGCCGAGCGCAGCGGCGCCCTTCGCGCCCCACAGGGCGAAGGCCGAGGTCACGCCCCACGGACGGCCCGCGAGCGCGAGCGTCGCGAAGTTGAGCACCGCCAGCGCAACCGCACCCGCGATCAGTGGCCAGGGGCCGTGCAGCCACGGCGACGCATGCGCGGGGCGTGCGGGTTCATTGACGAGGCGCCCGTGGCGGCGCTTCTCGATCATGATGGTGAGCGCGGCGATGCCGGCGAACACCAGCAGGTTGAGCACGAGCGCGGTGCCGACGCCGAGGGTCTTGACCAGCGACATCGGCGCGAGCTGCGGCATCGAGGTCCAGAAGGGCATGTGCGCGGTGGCGATGACCGATCCGACGATGAACCCGATCAGCGTGATGACCATGCGCGTGCTGCCGCCGCCCACGGTGTAGAGCGTGCCCGAGGCGCATCCGCCGCCGAGCTGCATGCCGATGCCGAAGATGAAAGCGCCCACGATGACCGAGGTGCCGGCCGGCGAGACGAGGCCGGTCACCGGCTGGCCGAAGAGCGTGCCGGCCGACAGTGCCGGGAAGAACAGCATCACGCCGACGGCGAGCATGACCATCTGCGCGCGCAGGCCCGCGCCGCGGCCGTCAGCGATGAAGACGCGCCATGCGGAGGTGAAGCCGAAAGCCGCGTGGTAGAGCGTGACGCCGAGCAACGCGCCGACCACGTAGAGCGCGGCCCGGCGAACGCTCACCGCCTGCGCAAGGTACACGGCGCCGAGCGCGACGAGCAGGATGGCGATGGTCAGCGGCTTGGGGTTGATGGGGACGAGACGGCGCGGTGCTTGGCCCGCGGTGGGAGAAATCGAAGACATGGGAAGACCGTTTTTTATTGGGGGCCGATTTTCAGGGATTCGCGGAAGGCTTGATCCGGGAGGGACTTCTCGCGGCCGCGCCGGTCACAGCGGCGAAACGCCGATCAGCCGCGCATGCGCCCAGAGCAGGAAGACCACGTACACCACCAGTCCGCCCACGAACGCGATGACGTCGTTCACCGCACTCGGCGGTGCGCCGGGCACCTTGTGCGGAACGGCCCGGTGCTTGATCGAGATGCGGTCCGCGACCGCCCAGGCCAGAAAGCCGCCGAAGAGCAGCACGTCGGCCAGCGTGCCGTTCGCGAGCAGGTGCGCCGTGGCCCAGAACTTGACCGCGAGCAGCATCGGATGCTTGGCGGCGCGCTGGATGCGGCCCGGCAGATAGGCCGCGAAGAGCAGGGGGAACACCGGCAGCATCAGCAGCAGCGCGAGATGCCGAAGCGCGACCGGCGGTGTGTAGAGCTGCACCGGCGCCTGCCGGGCCAGGCCGTAGCCGTAGATCAGCAGTGCGAAGCCGATGATCGAGACGAGCGCGTAGACGCCCTTGAAGGCGCGCTCGCCGCGCCGTTCGATCTGCGCCGCGCGCCAGCCGGGCGCGACGATCGACACCGAGTGCACACCGAGGAACAGGACGAGGCCGAGGACGAGCAGGGTCATGCAAATGCTCCGACGAAAGAACGGCGCATTGTGGGCGATTGCGCCGCCGGTGTGTGCCCTTATGCTGCGTGCCTGATCTGCCTCGGAGCGACTCATGGCCTATCAACTTCATTACTGGCCCACGATCCAGGGCCGCGGCGAATTCGTCCGTCTTGCGCTCGAAGCGGCGGGCGCTGCGTATGTCGACGTGGCGCGCGAACCGCCCGCGAAGGGTGGTGGCGAATCGGCGCTGATGCGCAAGTTGCTCGATCCGGACAATCCGCGCCCCTCGTTCGCGCCGCCTTTCCTGGTCGACGGCGACGTGGTCGTGGGACAGACGGCGGCGATTCTTCTCTACTTGGGCCCGCGTCTCGGGCTCGCGGGGGTGGGCGAGCTGGATGCGCTCTGGACGCATCAGATCCAGCTCACGATCGTGGATGTGGTGGCGGAGGTGCACGACACGCACCATCCGATTTCGACCGGTCTCTACTACGAAGACCAGCGCGAAGCGGCGCTGGAGCGTGCGAAGGCGTTTCGCGACGAGCGGATTCCGAAGTTTCTCGACTGGTTCGAACGAATTCTCCAGCGCAATCCAGCCGGCGATGGGCATCTGGTCGGCGATTCGCTGAGCTATGCCGATCTCTCGCTGTTCCAGCTCGTGGCGGGGCTGCGCTATGCCTTTCCCAAGGCGACGGCGCGGGCCCTGGCGCACGCGCCGGCGGTCGTGAAGCTGCATGCCAACGTGGCCCGGCGCCAGCGGGTGCACGACTACCTGCAGAGTCCCCGTCGCATCTCGTTCAACGAGGAGGGCATCTTCCGGGCCTATCCCGAACTCGACGGCTGAGTTCTCGCCTTCTAGTCGCTGGCTTCGTCCCGCAGGCGCAGGGCCTCGTCGTAGAGCGCATTGCGCGGCGCACCGCTGATCTCCGCCGCAAGGCGGACGGCGCTCTTGAGCGGCAGTTCCGCCAGCAGCAGGCGCAGCACGCGCTCGCCTTCGCCGTTCTCGCCGGTGGTCACCGGCTTGGGATGCAGCACCAGCGCGAACTCGCCGCGCGTGCGGTCGCGGCTTTCGGCAAACCATGCGGGCAACGAGGCAGCGGTGACGGTGGCGATTTCCTCGAACTGCTTGGTCAGCTCGCGACCGACGGTCACGCGACGGTCGCCGAGCACCGCGAGCGCGCGCGCCAGTGCCTCGATGCGATGCGGTGCTTCGAGCAGCACCACGCTGCGCGGCTCATTGGCCAGCGCGAGCACGGCGGCATCGCGCTCGCCGGCCTTGCTCGGGAGGAATCCGGCGAAGACGAAGGCGCTGGATGGCTCGCCTTCGGCGACGAGTCCGGCTGCGCCGACCAGTGTGGTGACGCTGCTCGCGCCGGGCAAGGGCAGCACGCGAAGACCAGCCTCGCGCACCGCGGCGACAAGGCGCGCGCCGGGGTCGCTCACACCGGGCGTGCCGGCGTCGCTGACGTAGGCGATGCGCTCGCCGTTCGCGAGCCGTGCGATGACGGACTGCGCCGCTTCGGCCTCGTTGTGCTGGTGCACCGCGAGTAGCCGCGCCGAAGGGCTGTCGATGCCGTAGGCGCGCAGCAGGCTCTGGGTATGGCGCGTGTCCTCGCAGGCGATGGCGTCGACGATCTGCAGCACATGCAGCGCGCGCAGCGTGATGTCGGCGAGATTGCCGATCGGCGTGGCGACGACGTACAGCGTGCCCTGCGGATAATGCTGCGCGCCCGCAGCGTCGCTCGCGGCCTGAAGCGCGGCGCCGAACGAAGCGGGAGCGAGGGAGTTCAATGGGTTTTCTCCAGAACAACAAGACAACGACCAAGGAGCGCGGCGATGCGGCCGAGGATGCCGCGCTCGATCATCTCCAGGCCGCGGGCCTGCAACTGATCGCGCGCAATTATCGAACGCCGGGCCGCGGCGGCGGCGAGATCGATCTCGTCATGCGCGATCCGCGCGATGGCACGCTGGTCTTCGTCGAAGTGCGCCAGCGCGCATCGGGCACGCACGGCGGCGCGGGCGGCAGCATCACCGGCGCGAAGCAGCGGCGCATCGTCTTCGCGGCGCGGCACTATCTGAGCCGCCTCCGCACGCTGCCGCCATGCCGTTTCGACGTGGTGCTGGTCGAAGACCGCATCGAGTGGATCCAAGGCGCCTTCGACGCTGAATAGCGAACGATGAGTCCAGGAATCCCGCGGAACCGGCTCCGCCGGGCCGCTGGGATTGCCCCCTTGAGGGGTGGAGAGCGACACGAAGTGCGCGAGCCTGGGGGTGGTCGTTATCATCCGCGCCATGCTCGAGCAACGGATTCAGCAGCACTTCATCGACAGCGCCGACCTGAAATACCAGGCCGGACCTCTTCTCGAAAAACCCATCACCCAGGCCACGCAGGCCCTGCTCGCCTGCGTGACCAGCGGCGGCAAGATTCTTTCATGCGGCGCCGGCGTCTCCGGCTTTCTGGCCGCGCAGTTCGCAACGCAGTTCGTCGGCCGCTTCGAGCGCGATCGGCCCGAGCTTGCCGCGCTGGCCTTGCAGGGCGATGCTGCCGATCCGTCCTCCGACACGCCCGGTGCCTCCGACCCCGACCGCTACGCGCGGCAGGTGCGCGCGCTCGGCCAGGCCGGCGACGTCTTGCTCGCACTGAGCGCGAGCGGCCAATCGGCCGCCGTGCTCGCGGCAGTCGAAGCCGCGCATGCACGCGACATGACGGTGATCGCGCTGCTCGGAAACGCGGGCAACACGGGCGGCGGCAATGGCGGCGCGGTGGGGCGCGCACTGCGCGAGACCGACGTGCTGGTCTGCGTGCCGCACGAGCGCGCGGCGCGCATCCACGAAGTCCACCTGCTCACGCTGCATTGCCTGTGCGATGGCGTCGATGCGCAGCTGCTCGGCGACCAGGACACCGATTCCTCGCTGCTGTCCGCCTGAGCGGACACGCGCGCACGTCCATCTACGGCTGCGAAGCCGGCTTCCGCTTCGAGGGTGGCGCGCTCTCGGTCATGCGCTCTTGCAGCTCGCGGAACGCCGGCGTTTCGCGCAGCAGGCGCCCGCCCAGTTCCCGCAGGCGGTCGACGGCCTCGTCGGGCAGCACGAAGGTGGTCGGCAGGTTCATGAAGTAGCGCCGCTCGTCGGGGTCCGCGATGGACTCGAAGCTCACGTCGATGGCGTCGAAGCGCAGCTTGGGCACCGAGGCTTCGGCCTGCGCCTGCGACATGCCCGCGAGCCGGCGCTCGGCCACTTCGAGCCGGCGCTTGTCGGCCCAGCGCTGCGCGATGTCCTTCAGCAGCTCGACGGACTCGGACGAGAAATGATCGATCGGCACGCTCGATGACTGGAAGAGCTGCGACACGATGCCCGGCGCGTTGGGCCGGCGGTCCCAGTCGATGTCCGGCGACGAGCGCGAGTTGACCACGACGACCACGATGCGGCGCAGGTTCTTGAAACCCACCTGCTCCTGGAAGGTGCGGCTGGCTTCCACTTCTTCGAGCGCCTCGAGCAGTCCGCGCAAGCCCAGGTTGTCGGAAACGCCGCCGTCGACCACATGCAGATACGGCCGGTTCCCGCTGTCCTGGAAGCTCTGGATGTCGCGATAGCGCAGAAGCGCTCGCCCGGCCGGGCGAGCAGGGCTGTCGGGCCGGGTGACGTCGCTGACCCACGGCGGCATCACGGCGCCGCAATGGCCGCCGTAGTTGTAGTAGGTGACCGGCGAGAGCACCGCCGGCACCGCGGACGAGGTCGCCGCGGCGCGCGCGAGCCGGACCTTGCCCAGGTCGGAGCACAGCAGGTCGAAGTGATCCTGCGAAAACTGAAAGCGCGCGCCGGTCGAGAGATCGGTTCCCGTGACGGCGGTGACCGGCGTGGGCTTGTCCATCAGGTCGTCGAAGGTCGCGCCGTTGAACAGGATCTCGTCGTAGTAGTCGGCGGCGAGCTCGGAACGCCCGTAGGAACCGCTGCCGAGCGCGAACCAGTTGAGCGGATTCAGCGCGCGCCGCGTGAGCGCGCCCTGCACGTCGCGCTTGAGGAAGCGGGGCTCGTACTCGGTGAAGAGCCTGTCGCCGTACAGCGCGTAGGCGAGCGCAGTGAAGCTGCCGCCCGAAACGCCCGCGATGGCGTCGACCTCGGCGAGAAGATTCACGTTTTCGCCGTCGACCTTGATGTTCGTGCGGCGGAGTTCTTCCAGCACGCCGTAAGAAAATGCCGCCGCGCGCGTGCCGCCGCCGGAAAAGGTCAGCAGGAACAGCGTGTCGGGATCGTTCTTGACCCCGTGCGAGCGCTTGAGCATGTTGCCGACGCGATAGCCGCTGTCCAGGTCGACGTGGTCGATCTGCGGATTGACCGGCGCCATCGCGGTGCACCCGCCCAGGACCAGCGCTGCCAGCGGGACGACTGCGCAGGCCAGTCTGCGGGCCAGGCTTGGCTTCGACTCAATATGTTGATTCAAGTGAGGTCCTTCTCGCTCGATCGCATCCCAATTGACGCGGAGGTTGCTTGCAACAACCGCGCCATCAATGCGGCCGGCAACACGCGAGCCGTGCGCAAATTGTAGGGACGCCGATGCGTTTGACACGTCGTAACCGGCGGTCAATTTCGCTGGGCTACCATCGACGACCCAGTCACTCATACAGGAAGGCTTCGATCCATGACGACCACCATCGCACAACGCATCGCGATCGCATTGGCTGCAGGCGCCGTATCGCTGGCAGGCCTGTCCGCTTGCGCGCCGCTGGTGGTCGGAGGCGCCGCGGTCGCGGGCGCCGGCATGGTGGCGACCGATCGCCGCACATCGACGGCGCAGCTCGACGACCAGGCGATCGAGTTGCGGGGCGCTTCGCGCGTGCGCGAGATCGCCAACGATGACATGAACGTGACAGTCACGAGCTTCAACCGCCAGGTGCTGCTCACCGGCACGGTGGGTTCGGAGGCCGACAAGCGCAAGGTCGAGGACGCCATCCGTCGCGTGGACAACGTGCGTTCCGTGGTCAACGAGGTGGTGGTGGGTCCGGCCAGCAGCTTTCCGGATCGCTCGAACGACACCTTCATCACCGGCAAGGTGAAGGCCTCGCTGCTGGATCAGAACGACATCTTCGCGAACTCGTTCAAGGTCGTGACCGAGCGCGGCGTGGTCTACCTGATGGGCATCGCCACGCGCCGCGAAACCGATCGCGCCACCGAGGTGGCGCGCGGCACCTCGGGCGTTCAGAAGGTGGTGCGCATCGTCGAAATCATCAGCGAGCAGGAGCTCGCGAACCTGAAGGCGCAGCAGCCGCTTTCGTCGATGAACGGGTCGTCGGGCTCGACGTCTTCTTCGGGCACATCGTCTTCGACGACGCCGGCATCGACTTCCAGCTCGCGCGTGCCGCTGCCGCCGATGGAGCCGCTGCCCGCTTCGTCGTCTGCTGCGCCTGCCGCCGCACCGGCCAGCAGCGGCGTTGTAACAACCCCGGTCCGCTGATCAGTCGGCGACAACGCCCGAACCCGCCGCACCCATCCCAGGGCACCCGCGGAACCGGCTTCGCCGGGCCGCCGGGTGCGCCCCTCCCGCCGAAGGCGAGAGAGGGGAGCCGCGAAGCGGCATGGGGGTGCCTACTTCAGCCGAGTGATCAGGCTCGACGTGTCCCAGCGCCTGCCGCCGGACTGCTGCACGTCGGCATAGAACTGGTCGACCAGCGCGGTCACCGGCAGGCGCGCGCCGTTGCGCTTGGCTTCGTCGAGCACCAGTCCGAGGTCCTTGCGCATCCAGTCGACCGCGAAGCCGAAGTCGAACTGGCCCGCGATCATCGTCTTGCCGCGGTTGTCCATCTGCCAGCTCTGCGCCGCGCCCTTGCCGATCACGCCGAGCACCTCGTTCATGTCGAGGCCGGCACGCATGCCGAAGGCAATGGCTTCGGACAAGCCCTGCACGAGGCCCGCGATCGCGATCTGGTTCACCATCTTTGCGAGCTGGCCTGCGCCGCTCTCGCCCAGCAACGTGCAGGCCCGCGCGAACGCCGAGATGACGGGCTTGACGCGGTCGAAGGTGGTCGAGTCGCCGCCGCACATCACGGTCAGCACGCCGTTCTGCGCGCCGGCCTGTCCGCCGGAGACCGGTGCGTCGATGAATTGGAGGCCGTGTTCGATCGCGGCCTTGGAGAGCTCGCGCGCGACGTTGGCCGATGCGGTGGTGTGGTCCACGAACACCGCACCCTTGGGCATGTCCGCGAACGCGCCGTTCTCGCCGAGCACGACCGAGCGCAGGTCGTCGTCGTTGCCGACGCAGCAGAACACGATGTCCGCATTCGAGGCGGCGCCGCGCGGCGTGGACGAGTGGGCGAGGGTGCCCTTGGCAATCGGCCTGAACTCGTCGATCCACGCGTTGGATTTGGCGTCGGTCCGGTTGTAGACCGTCACGCTGTGACCGGCCAGCGCAAGGTGGCCGGCCATGGGATAGCCCATCACGCCCAGGCCGAGGAAGGCGACCTTTTGCGGGGGGATGGCGTCGTAGGTTTTGGGATTGAGGCTGCTCATGTGCCGAGCTTAGCGCGATCAGACGATCGCGAAATGCTCGGTTCCCGCAGAGAGGTCGGTCGTGCGCGCGCGCTGGCTGTTGAGCTTGATCTGCAGCCGCAGGTCGTTCGCCGAATCGGCGTTGCGCAGCGCGTCCTCGAAGGAGATCGCGTGGCCTTCGAAGAGGTCGAACAGCGCCTGGTCGAAGGTCTGCATGCCGAGGTTGCGGCTCTTCTTCATGATCTCCTTGATCTCGCCGACCTCGCCCTTGAAGATCATGTCGGAGATCAGCGGCGTGTTCAGCAGCACCTCGACCGCGGCGATGCGGCCGTGGCCGTCTTCCGTCGGGATCAGGCGCTGGGAGACCAGCGAGCGCAGGTTGAGCGACAGGTCCATCAGCAACTGCGCGCGGCGCTCTTCGGGGAAGAAGTTGATGATCCGGTCCAGCGCCTGGTTGGCGCTGTTGGCGTGCAGTGTGGCCATGCACAGGTGGCCGGTTTCGGCGAAGGCCACCGCGTGTTCCATGGTTTCGCGGTCGCGGATTTCGCCCATCAGGATCACGTCCGGCGCCTGGCGCAGGGTGTTCTTGAGCGCGGCTTCCCAACTGTCGGTGTCGATGCCGACCTCGCGCTGGGTGACCACGCAGTTCTTGTGCGGATGCACGAATTCGACCGGGTCCTCGACCGTGACGATGTGGCCGTAGGAGTTCTCGTTGCGCCAGTCGATCATCGCGGCGAGCGTGGTCGACTTGCCCGAGCCCGTGGCGCCGACCAGGATGCACAGCCCGCGCTTGGTCATCGAGACTTCCTTGAGGATCTGCGGCATGCCGAGCCCGTCGATGGTCGGCAGCTTGGCGGGAATCGTCCGCAGCACCATGCCGACCTTGCCCTGCTGCACGAAGGCATTGACGCGGAAGCGGCCGATGCCGGTCGGCGAGATCGCGAAGTTGCACTCCTTGGTGCGCTCGAACTCGGCCGTCTGGCGGTCGTTCATGATCGAGCGCGTGAGCGCCAGCGTGTGCTGCGCGCCGAGCGCCTGCTGCGACACCTTGGTGACCTTGCCGTCCACCTTGATCGCGGGCGGGAAGTCGGCCGTGATGAACAGGTCGCTGCCGTTGCGGCTCACCATGAGCTTCAGCAGGTCGTTGATGAACTGGCTGGCCTGATCGCGTTCCATGAGAGCTCCTAGTACAAGTTCGAGCCGGCCGAAACCGGCGTGGCCGCTTCACGCCAGGGACCCCGCGGAACCGGCTTCGCCGGGCCGCCGGGGTCGCCCCCGGAGAGGGGGTGTCCGAGCCACAAGAAGTGGGCGAGGCTGGGGGTGAACATCATCTATCCAGGGAAATTCTCGGGGATCTTCGCCTTGCCGCGCGCTTCGGCCGAAGAAATGACATTGCGCCGCACGAGGTCGGTGAGGTTCTGGTCCAGCGTCTGCATGCCCTGGCCGCTGCCGGTCTGGATCGACGAATACATCTGCGCGACCTTTCCTTCGCGGATGAGGTTCCGGATCGCGGGCGTGCCGAGCATGATCTCGTGCGCGGCGACGCGGCCCTGGCCGTCCTTGGTCTTGCACAGCGTTTGCGAGATCACGGCCTGCAGCGATTCCGACAGCATCGCGCGGATCATTTCCTTTTCTTCGCCGGGGAAGACGTCGATGATCCGGTCGATGGTCTTGGCCGCCGACGAGGTGTGCAGCGTGCCGAACACCAGGTGGCCGGTTTCGGCCGCGGTCATCGCGAGGCGGATGGTTTCGAGGTCGCGCATTTCGCCGACGAGGATCGCGTCCGGGTCTTCGCGCAAGGCGGAGCGCAGCGCATTGGCGAAGGACAGCGTCATCGGCCCCACTTCGCGCTGATTGATCAGGCACTTCTTGGATTCATGCACGAACTCGATCGGGTCCTCCACCGTGAGGATGTGGCCGTATTCGGTTTCGTTGAGGTAGTTGATCATCGCCGCCAGCGTGGTCGACTTGCCGGAGCCGGTCGGGCCGGTCACGAGCACGAGGCCGCGGGGCTTGAGCGCGAGATCGCCGAAGATCTTGGGTGCGTTGAGCTGTTCGAGCGTGAGAATCTTCGACGGAATGGTCCGGAACACCGCCGCCGCGCCGCGCGACTGGTTGAAGGCGTTCACGCGGAAGCGTGCCAGGCCATCGATTTCGAAGGAGAAGTCGACTTCGAGGAATTCTTCGTAGTGCTTGCGGTGCGTGTCGCTCATGATGTCGTACACCATGGCATGCACCGCCTTGTGGTCGAGGGCGTCGACATTGATGCGGCGCACGTCGCCATGAACCCGGATCATGGGCGGAAGGCCGGACGACAGATGCAAGTCGGACGCCTTGTTCTTGACGCTGAAGGCCAGCAGTTGGGTGATGTCCACGAAGCTCCTCGGTGACGTTTTGATACGCTTTGACGATTATGACGATGATTGGCGACAACCTCCAGCATGTCCGGGAGCGGATCGTGAAGGCGTGCGCGGCCGTTGGGCGCGATCCCGCGAGCGTGCGCTTGCTTGCGGTGTCGAAGACATTTGCCGCGGATGTGGTGCGGGAGGCACACGCGGCCGGCCAGACCGCCTTCGGCGAAAACTACGTGCAGGAAGGCGTCGCCAAGATCGAGGCGCTCGCCGACCTGCGCGGCGGGCTCGAATGGCATTGCATCGGCCCCCTGCAGAGCAACAAGACGCGCGTGGTGGCGACCCATTTCGACTGGGTGCACAGCGTCGACCGGCTGAAGATCGCCGAGCGGCTGTCGGAGCAGCGGCCCGCCGAGCTGCCGCCGTTGCAGGTGTGCCTGCAGGTCAACGTCGATGCCGGCGCCAACAAGTCGGGGGTGCCCCCGGGCGAGGCGCTGGCGCTGGCGCGCGCCGTGGCCGCGTTGCCACGCCTGCGGCTGCGCGGGCTCATGGCGATCCCGGAGCCGGCGCCCGATTTCGAATCGCAGCGCGCGCTGTTCCTCGCGGCCGCCCGCGTGTTCGACGCGATCCGCGCGGATGGCATCGCGGTCGACACCCTGTCGCTGGGCATGTCCGCCGATCTCGAAGCCGCGATCGCGGCCGGCAGCACGATGGTGCGTGTCGGCACGGCGATCTTCGGGCGGCGCTAGTGGCGCCTTGCCTCAGAGCGCCAGCGGCAGCCGTGCGCTGCTCTTGACCTCTTCCATCACCGCGTAAGTGCGTGTCTCGCGCACGCCCGGCAGTTGCCACAGCACGGTGCCCGCGAACGCGCGGTAGGCCGCCATGTCGGCCATGCGGGTCTTGAGCAGGTAGTCGAAGCCGCCCGCGACCATGTGGCATTCCATGATCTCGTCGCGCACCTGCACCGCGGCCTTGAATTCGTCGAACACGTTGGGCGTGGTGCGGTCCAGCAGCACTTCGACGAACACGGTGAAGCCGCGCCCGAGCTTGTGCGGATCGAGGCGTGCCTCGTAGCCGAGGATGAAGCCCTCGCGCGTGAGCCGCTGGACCCGCGCCAATACAGCCGTCGGCGACAACGCCACGGCTTCCGCGAGCTTGAGGTTCGAGATGCGGCCGTCCTCCTGAAGAACCTTCAGGAGTTTCATGTCGATGCGGTCGAGATCTGTTATTTCTGCGCTCATGATTGGCGAATTATCCGGCGAGGCAATTCATTTTTGGTGAATAACTCTGCGGCAGAAGGCGGACGATCGCATCCATTCGATCTCGACGAGAACATGCCATGCGCCTGCCCACGCCCTACCGCCCCGAAGCCGACGTCGTCGCCCACCGCCTTGCCGCGCTGAAGGGCGCGCTCGACTGGGACTCGGTCGTGCCCGCCGCCACACCCTGGGTGCGCGCGGTGCGCGACCGGCCGCCGCCGTTCTGGGCCATGGAAAGCCTGCTGCGCGAATACCCGATCTCCAGCGCCGAAGGGCTGGCGCTGATGCGGCTGGCCGAGGCGCTGCTGCGCGTGCCCGACGCCGAGACCGCGATCGCGCTCACCGCGGACCAGCTCGGCCGCGCCAACTTCGAAGGTGCGGCGGATTCCACGCTCGCGCGGCTTTCGTCGTCGGCGATCGCGCTGTCGAAGAAATTCCTGCCGCACCTGTCGGAAGACACGGGCGATGCGGAGCCGGGCCCCGGCCTGATGGCGCGGCTGGGCGCGCGCACGGTGGTGGCGGCCACGCTGCGGGCGGTGCAGTTGCTGGGCCGCCAGTTCGTGCTGGGGCAGACCATCGACGAGGCGATGGCCGAGGCGCGCGCTGCGCATCGCAAGCATGCCGCCCTGCGCTTCAGCTACGACATGCTCGGGGAGGGCGCGCGCACTGCGGCGGATGCCCAGCGCTATCTCGACAGCTACATCCACGCGATCCGTTCGATCGCCGCCGGGGGCCGTGCCGACCGGCCCGAGGACAACGACGGCATCTCCATCAAGCTGAGCGCGCTGCATCCGCGCTACGAGGATGCCCAGCGCGAACGCGTGATGCGCGAGCTGGTGCCGCGCGTGTGGCAGTTGTGCGCGCTGGCGGCCGATGCGCACCTGAACCTTACCATCGACGCCGAGGAGGTCGACCGGCTCGAGTTGTCGCTCGACGTGTTCGAGGCGCTCGCTGCGCGCGTGGCGGCCGAGCGCCCGCAATGGCGCGGCTTCGGCGTCGCGATGCAGGCCTACCAGACGCGCGCGCTCGAACTCGTCGAGCACATCGCCGCGATCGCGCGCAAGTACAAGCTGCGGCTGATGTGCCGGCTGGTGAAGGGCGCGTACTGGGACGCCGAGATCAAGCGCGCGCAGGAGCTCGGCCTGCGGCACTACCCGGTCTTCACGCACAAGCACCACACCGACGTGAGCTATCTGGCCTGCGCACGCGCGCTGCTGGCCGCGCCCGATGCGATCTATCCGCAGTTCGCCACGCACAACGCGGGCACCATCGCGGCGATCCTGCGGATGGCCGATCGGGCCGGCGGTGTGCCCTTCGAACTGCAGCGCCTGCACGGCATGGGCGAGGGCATCTACCGCGAAGTCATGAAGAGCACCGGGGTGCCGGTGCGCGTCTACGCGCCGGTGGGCCGGCACAAGGACCTGCTCGCGTACCTGGTGCGCCGGCTGCTCGAGAACGGGGCCAACTCGTCGTTCGTGAACCAGCTCGGCGACGAGTCGGTCGGCATGGGCGAGCTGCTGTCATCGCCGCTGTGGCTCGACAAGGAAACATCGCAGCCATTGCCGCCCGCGCTCTACGGGCCGCCGCCCGCGCGGCGCAACAGCCATGGCGTCGACATGGCGGTCGAATCGATGCGTGCACCGCTGCTCGACGCGCTGGCCGCGACCGCGGTGCCGGCGGTGCCGTCGTTCGATCCCAAGCGTGCCGCCGAAGCAGTCGCTACCGCCGCGGCCGGCTTCCGGTCGTGGTCTCATACGCCGGTCTCGCAGCGTGCCGGTGCGCTTCGCCACGCCGCCGATGCACTCGAAGCCGCGTTGCCGCGCTTCTGCGCGCTGCTGGTCAGGGAGGCGTTCAAGAGCTGGACCGACGCCATCGCCGAAGTGCGCGAGGCCGTCGATTTCCTGCGCTACTACGCGGACGAGGCCGAGCGCATCATGCGGCCGGTCGCGCTGCCCGGACCGACCGGCGAAAGCAACGAGCTGCGCCTGACCGGACGCGGCCCGTGGGTCTGCATCAGTCCGTGGAACTTCCCGCTGGCGATCTTCCTGGGCCAGGTCGCGGCGGCGCTCGCGACCGGCAACACGGTGCTCGCCAAGCCGGCCGAGCAGACGCCGGCGGTCGCCTCGGAGGCGGTCAAGCTGCTGCATGCGGCGGGCGTGCCGCCGCAGGCGCTGCAACTGCTGCACGGCACCGGCGAAACCGTCGGCGCGGCGCTGGTGGCGGCGCCCGGCGTGGCCGGCGTGGTGTTCACCGGATCGACGCAGGTCGCGAAGATCATCCATCGTGCGCTGGCCGCCAAGGACGGCCCGATCGTCCCGCTGATCGCCGAGACCGGCGGCATCAACGCGATGCTCGTGGACCCGACGGCCCTGCCCGAACAGGTGGTCGATGCGGTGGTGCAGAGCGCCTTCCGCTCGGCGGGCCAGCGCTGCTCGGCGCTGCGCCTGCTGCTTGTCCACGAGAGCATCGCCGACGATGTGATCGCGATGATCGCGGGCGCGGCGAAGGAACTGGCGGCGGGCGACCCGGCGCAGCTCTCGACCGACGTCGGTCCGGTCATCGACCGGGAAGCCTTCGAGGGCATTCAGCGGCACCTCCGGCGCCTCGATGCCGAAGCGAAGGCCGTCGTCGGCGCGGGCGAGCCGGCGCAGTCGCTTCCCAACCTGATCGCCCCGCGCGCCTACGAGGTTCCGTCCGTCGCGAGCGTGAAGGCGGAAATCTTCGGCCCGGTGCTGCAGATCGTGCGCTGGTCCGGCGATCCGCAGGCGGTGATCGAAGAGGTCAACGGTCTCGGCTTCGGGCTGACGATGGGCATCCAGACGCGCATCGACAGCCGCGCGCAGGCGCTGGCCTCCAGGGCGCATGTGGGCAATATCTATGTCAACCGCAACATCATCGGCGCGGTGGTCGGCGTCCAGCCGTTCGGCGGCGAGGGACTCAGCGGCACGGGCCCGAAGGCGGGCGGGCCGCACTACCTGCTTCGCTTCTGCGCGGAGCAGACGCTCACCATCAACACCACCGCGGCGGGTGGAAATGCGGCCCTGCTTGCCGCAAGCGCATAACCGGAAAAGCAACGCGCATAGCCGTGGCGCGGCGCGCGGCGGAGGACTATCGTCGCGCCTGTCGTTCAACAACACGAGACCGCCATGAGTTCATCCTCGCTTTCCTACGTCCACCCGACCGCCAACAGCCCGTGGGGCACGTACCTGTCGCAGGTCGACCGCGTCGTGCCCTACCTGGGCGAGCTGGCCCGCTGGGTCGAGACGCTCAAGCGCCCGAAGCGCGCGCTGATCGTCGACGTGCCGATCGAGATGGACGACGGCTCCATCGCCCACTTCGAGGGCTATCGCGTGCAGCACAACCTCTCGCGCGGGCCGGGCAAGGGCGGCGTTCGCTTCCATCCGGACGTCACGCTGGAAGAGGTCATGGCGCTGTCGGCCTGGATGACCATTAAGACCGCGGCGGTGAACCTGCCCTACGGCGGCGCCAAGGGCGGCATCCGCGTCGATCCCAAGAAGCTCTCGCTGAAGGAACTCGAAAAAGTCACCCGCCGCTACACGAGCGAGATCGGCATCATCATCGGCCCGCACAGCGACATTCCCGCGCCCGACGTGAACACCAACTCGCAGATCATGGCGTGGATGATGGACACGTATTCCATGAACGTCGGCGGCACGGCGACCGGCGTGGTCACCGGCAAGCCGCTGCACCTGGGCGGTTCGCTTGGCCGTGTCAAGGCCACCGGCCGCGGCGTGTTCGTGACCGGCCGCGAGGCGGCGCGACGACTCGGCCTCGACCTGAAGGGCGCGCGCGTCGCGGTGCAGGGCTTCGGCAACGTGGGCTCGGTGGCCGCCGAACTCTTCGCCGCGGCGGGCGCGAAGATCGTCGCGGTGCAGGACCACACCGGCACCGTCATCAACGACAGGGGCCTCGACATGGCCAAGCTCGTGGAGCAGGCGCGCAAGGAAGGCGGCATCGTCGGCTTCAAGGGCGGCGACACCGTTTCCAATGAATCCTTCTGGGACGTGGCCTGCGACATCCTGATCCCCGCCGCGCTCGAAGGCCAGATCACCGCCGAACGCGCGAAGCAGACCAAGGCGAAGCTGGTGCTCGAAGGCGCGAACGGCCCGACCGTGCCGGAAGCGGACGACATCCTCGCCGAGCGGGGCGTGCTGGTCGTGCCCGACGTGATCTGCAACGCCGGCGGCGTGACGGTGAGCTACTTCGAGTGGGTGCAGGACTTCTCGTCGTTCTTCTGGGGCGAGGACGAGATCAACGAGCGCCTCGACCGCATCATGATGAATGCGCTCAACAGCATCTGGGACAAGGCCGACCAGCACAAGATCTCTCTGCGCACGGCGACCTATGCGGTCGCTTGCGGCCGGATTCTGATGGCGCGTCAGGAGCGCGGTCTCTACCCGTGATCGAACTGCCGACATCGGCGCTGGTGCGCATCGAGCGCCTGCTGGCCGACGGGCAGCGCAGGCTGCTCGGCCTCGTCGGGGCGCCGGGCTCCGGCAAATCGACGCTGGCCCAGGCGCTTCTGGACGCACTGCCGCCCGGCCGCGCGCAGGTGGTGCCGATGGATGGCTTCCACCGGCCAACATCGAACTCCGGCGGCTCGGCCGGGCCGACCGCAAGGGTGCGCCCGACACCTTCGACAGCGCGGGCTACGTGGCGCTCTTGCAGCGGCTGCGCGAACAGGGTGATCGGCAGGGCAGCGAGATCGTCTATGCGCCCGAGTTCCGGCGCGAGATCGAGGAACCCGTCGCGGGCGCCATCGCGGTCCTGCCGCAGACGCAACTGGTCATCACCGAAGGCAACTACCTCCTGCTCGACGAGGGCGCGTGGGCCGGGGCCGCGCCGCTGCTCGACGAGGTCTGGTACGTCGATGTGGACGACGACCTGCGGCGCGAGCGCCTCGTGCGGCGCCACGAGCAGTTCGGGCGCAGCCGGGACGCCGCGCTTGCGTGGGTGGCGCACACCGACGAGCCGAACGCGCGCCGGATCGCGGCCACGCGGGGCAGGGCGCAGCACGTGATCCTGATCGGCGACTGATCGAATCGGGCAAGTCAACGGGAACGTCCGCTGCGGCGTGATGTCCAAGTGGCCGATGTGGCGGCGGCTTGCCGCTAGCATTGCCCCCGATCTGCCTTTTTCCCTGCCGACATGCGTCCTTCTTCTTGCCTTGCCGCAGCGATTGCGCTGCTGGCCGCCGTCCTCGTCTCCGGCTGTGGCGTCACCGAGCGCCAGCGCTTGACGTACGAGCCGGAAGAATTCGACTCCACCACCACCCACACGCGCAGCTTCACCGCGAGCGAGGCCAGGACCTGCGAGGCCGCGCGACGCGCGCTCCTGAGCCAGGGCTACATGGTCACCGCCGCCAACCCGGAGCTGGTGACCGGCCGCAAGAGCTTCCAGCCGGCCTCCGAGGTGCACGTGGAGGTGGAGTTCCGCGTGGTCTGTGCGCGCGAGGGCGGCAAGCCGCGCAGCACCATCGCCTTCGCGAGCGCGCTGCAGGACCGCTACGGCGTCAAGAAGGTCAACAACTCAGCGAGCGTCGGCGTGGGCGCGATCGGTTCGCTGTCGCTGCCGTTCTCGTCCAGCGACGACGCGATGGTCAAGGTCGCGAGCGAAACCCTGACGGACGACCGCTTCTACGACCGCTTCTTCTCGCTGATCGAGCGCTACCTGCCCGAGTCCGCCTCCGACGACGTGGCGCCGCCCCCGGAGGCCCGACCCGCCGAGGCCCGGCCGGTCCCCCCGGCGCAACCGCCCGTCGAGGCGCCGCTGCGGGCCGTGCCGCTGTCGCCGACGCGCGGCTGAGGGCTCAGCCGAGTAAGGCCGGAACCCACCGGTTGATCAACGCACCGCCGATCACCAGCCATCCGAAGAGGATGGCGGCGAGCAGCAGCGGCAGCGGGCCCGCCTTGCGGATGGCGCCCAGATGGGTCGACAAGCCGAGCGCGGCCATGGCCATGGCCAGCAGAAAGGTGTCCAGCGTGGTCGCGATGCCAGTCACGCTCGACGGCAGCACGTGCAGGGAGTTGACGAGCACGACACCGACGAAGCCGAAGGCGAACCATGGCACCGCAAGGCGGGTCTTGTGCGAGCCAGCCGGTGCGCCGTCGTGCCCGGCCCGCTTCGATGCATCGCGCGCCAGCCACCCCGACAGCAGGATGAGAAAGGGCGCCAGCATCATCACGCGCACCATCTTCGCGATCACGGCGGTGTCGGCGGCCTCCGGCCCCACCGAGCGCGCGGCGGCCACGACCTGTGCCACTTCATGGATCGTCGAGCCCGCGTAGATGCCGAAGCCGTTCGTGCCGCCGGGGATGAAGTGCCACTCTTGGCTGAGATCGAAAAGCACCGGGTAGAGAAAGATGGCCAGTGTGCCGAAGACGACCACCGTCGCCACGGCCACCGTCACCTGCTCGGCCCGCGCCTTGACGACCGGCCCGGTGGCCATGACCGCAGCCGCGCCGCAGATCGAACTGCCGGCGCCGATGAGCATCGCCGTCTTGCGGTCCAGGCCGAACCAGCGCGTGCCGGCGACGCAGGCCAGCGCGAAGGTCGACCCCAGCATCAGTGCGTCCACGGCCACGCCCGCCAGGCCGACGTGTCCGATGTCCTGCATCGTCAGTCGCAAGCCGTAAAGCACGACGCCGGCGCGCAGCAATCTCTGCTTCGAGAAGTCGACGCCGGGGCCGCTGGCGGCCGCCAGGCGCGGATAGACGGTGTGGCCGACGAGCATGCCGAGGACGATGGCCAGCGTCAGTGCGCTGAAGCCGTGAGTCTGCAGCCAGCCGACCTCGCCGAGCGCGATTCCCGCGGTCGCCAGCAGCGCGCAGATCGCGAGTCCCGGAAGCAGCCGGCGGCTTTGCGTGGCCAGGCGCGGGCCCCGGTAGGTCGCTGGTGTGGCGCAGGCATTCGCTGCGGCTGGATGGTTCATGGCTCGTGTTCCCTGTTGCGTGTCTCGGGAGGCACTTTAGGAACTTGCCATGAACCCGTCCAACGGGTTATATGGTTATAACCAATCGATCTGATCGCTAAAGGAGGCTTTCATGGACGTCTTGCGGCTGACGCTGCGGCAACTTCAGATATTCGTCGCCGTCGCGCGAAGCGGCACCACCACGGCGGCCGCCGACGAGATCGCGCTGTCGCAGTCGGCCACCAGTTCGGCCGTCAACGAACTCGAACGGCTGCTGTCGCTGCACCTGTTCGATCGTGTCGGCAAGCGGCTGCTGCTCAACGACAACGGACGGGCACTTCTGCCCCGCGCCCTGGCCTTGCTGGACGGCGCCGCCGGCATCGAACAGATGTCGCACGAGGGGCATGCACAGGCGCAGTCGCTGCGCATCGGTGCCAGCACGACGATCGGCAACTATGTCCTGCCGAAGCTGCTGGCCCGCTTCATGTCGCAATGGGCGCCCGGCGCCGACGATGCGTGGCAGTCGAGGATCGTGATCGGGAACACGGCGTCGATCTGCGATGCGGTCGCGGCGTTCGAGCTGGACGTCGGGCTGATCGAAGGCTCCTGCCACCAGCCTGCGCTGACCGTCACGCCGTGGCTGCAGGACGAGATGGAAGTGGTGGCCTCGCCGGCCAACCCGCTCTCGCACGCGGGCGAGAAGCGTGCGCCCTTGCGCGCGCTTCGCGAACAGGTCTGGCTGGTTCGGGAGAGCGGCTCGGGCACGCGCGAGGCCACCGACCAGGCACTGCTGCCGCACCTGCGCGCCTGGCGGCGCGTCATCGAGCTCGGAAGCTCGGAGGCGATCAAGCATGCGGCCGCCGAGAACCTCGGCGTGGCCTGCCTGTCGTCGTGGGTGGTGCGCGACCTGATCGACGCCGGCCGGCTCGCTCGCGTCGCCACGACGCTGCCGCGGATCGTGCGGCAATGCCACGTGGTCGTGCACGCGAAGAAGCAGCTCACGCCGGCGCTGCGCAGCTTCATCGAGGGCGCCGTGGCGGCGACGCCGGTGTTCGGGATGCCGGGCTGAGTTCTCCGGGCGCGCAGTCTCGTGCGTCAGCGCGCCAGCGTCGATTTGCCGAACAGGCTTTCGATCAGCTCCACCGCCACTTCCGCCGTGCGGTTGCGCACATCCAGCGCCGGGTTGAGTTCGACCACGTCCAGCGATGACAGGCGGCCTGTGTCGGCGATCATCTCCATGCATAGCTGCATCTCGCGCCACGTCGGCCCGCCGCGCACGCCGGTGCCCACGCCGGGCGCGTAGTCCGGGTCGAGGCAGTCGAGATCGAAGCTCACGTGCAGGTGCGTGGCCTCGTCCACGTCCTGCAACGCCTCGATCATCGTGGTGCGCATGCCGTGCTCGTCGATGTGGCGCATGTCGAACACGTTGAGCCCCATCGCGCGGATCGCCGCCTTTTCCTGCGCATCGACGCTGCGGATGCCGATGAAGCGGATCGCGTCATGCTCGAGCGCGGCGCGCTCGCCGCTCCAGCCGGTCAGCGCTTCCGGGCCGTGGCCCAGCAGGCACGACACCGGCATGCCGTGCAGGTTGCCGCTCGGGCTCGTGGTCTCGGTGTTCACGTCGGAATGCGCATCGAGCCACAGCACGCGCAGCTTCTTGCCGCGCCGGCGCGCGTGCCAGGCGACGGCGCTGATCGATCCGACCGCGATGCAGTGGTCGCCGCCCAGCAGGATCGGCAGGTGGCGGGCGGCGAGCGCCTCGTCGACGGCATCGTAGACGGCCCGGTTCCACGTCACGACCTCGTCGAGGTGATGCAGCTCGGTGCTCGGCGCGATCCAGGGCGTCGCCGGTCCGGAGAGATTGCCCCGGTCCACCACCTCGAAGCCGAGGCGCGCGAGCGTCTGGGCGAGGCCGGCCACGCGCAGGGCATCGGGCCCCATGCCGGCGCCTCGCGTGCTGGCGCCGATGTCGGTCGGTGCGCCGATGAGTTGCAGGGTTGCGGTCATGAGCGGTGGCCTCCGTTGGTGCGGTACCCGACGGTAACGCACGAACGGTACCGCATCATGACGTTCAGGGCTGCGCCATCTTGCAGTCCGTGCCCTGCGCAAGCTCGTTGCCGCTGTACACGGCGTCGGTACGGAAGCCGTAGTTGGTGCCTTCCCAACCGACCTTCACCGTCTTGCCGTCGACCGGGGCGATGGTGTTGACCACCTGCGGGATCAGCAGCTGATGGTCTTCGGCGCGCATGCGAACCGGGCCGACCACCGAATCGAAGCTGAGGTTCTCCATGGCCTTCGCCACCTTGGGCGTGTCCATGCTGCCGGCCTTGTTGATCGCGGCGGCCAGCAGGCGTGGCGTCATGTCGATGCGCGGCGCGAGGAAGTCCTTGCCCGTCTTCGCCTTGTAGGCCTTGGCGAGCGCATCGACCTTCGGCGAATCGGCCTCGGCCCGGATGCCATTCGGCCACCCAGGTGAGTTGCCCGAGCTTGGCCTGCGACACCGCGAGCACCGTGCCCGGCACCGAGCCGGCGCTGTGGTTGAAGTAGTGCAGGTCGTAGCCCGCATCGCCCGCAGCCTTGAGCAGCAGCGTCATGTCCTGGCCCCAGTTGCCGGTGATCACCGAGTCGGCGCCCGACTGGCGGATGTTCGCGACATAGGGCGCGAAGTCCTTCACCCGGCCGATCGGGTGCAGCGTCTCGCCGACGAACTGGATGTCGGGCCGCGCGAGGCCCACCAGCTGGCGGCCGTAGCTGGCCCACTGCTTGCCGTGCGCGTAGTCCTGGTTCAGCAGGTAGACCTTCTTCACCTCCGGCGTCTTCTTGATGTAGTTGGCGATGGCCTTCATCTTCATCGCCGTGTTCGCGTCGGTCTGGAAGTGCCAGAAGCTGCATTGCTTGCCGGTGAGCTCGGGATCGATCGACGAGTGGTTGAGCACCAGCAGTTCCTTGCCCGGATTGCGCTGGTTCCACTTGTTCACCGCCTGCACGATCGCGCTCACCACCGACGAGCCCGAGCCGCCGGTGACGATCGCGCGTGCGCCCTGGTCGATCGCCGCCTGCAGTGCGCTCTGGCTTTCCTGCGCCGAGAGCTTGCTGTCGAACTGGAGCAACTGAAGCTTGGTTCCGCCGAGCACGCCGCCCTTGGCGTTGATGTCCTCGATCGCGAACTGCGTGTGCGTGAGCATCAGCTCGCCGACGTTCGCGAACGGGCCCGAGAGCGGGTCGATGTAGGCGATCTTGTAGGTCTGCTGAGCGTGCGCCGAACCGACGGCGACGAGCGCCGCGGCCGCCACGGGCGCGAGCAGGGAGGGGAACTTCATGAACTGTCTCCGGTAGGTGGTTGTGAGGGAAGCGGGAAGACGATGAAGAGGGGCGGCGCGTGCTTCGTCGCGCTCAGCCGCGCTCGCGCAGGCCGATCACGCGCCACGCGAGCCTGGAGAGTTCGGCCGTCATCTCTTCCGGCGAAAGACGGCCGTCGGGCTTGTACCAGCTGAAGAGAAAGCCCGGCAGGCTCAGCGCCGCGAACGCGGTGATCTTGGTGTCGCCGAAGTCGAGGTCGCCATCGCGCCGCGCCTCTTCCAGCAGCGGAAAGAGCTGGTCGTAGAAGTGATGCGCGAGCTTCTTCTGCGCCGCGAGGTACTCGGGGCGGTACACCTGCGGTTCCTTGTAGGCGAAGAAGGCGCAGGGATGGTGCGAGATCGTGGCGCGGATCAGCCGCTCGATGCCTTCCTTGACTTTCAGGACTGCGCGGCGGTGGTCGTCGGGCGGGAAGTCCATGGCGGTGAAGCAGTCCACGGCGGGCCGCCACGACAGCGTCTCGAAGATTTCCTGCTTGTCGCGGAAGTAGTAGTAGACGAAGGGCTTGGTCGCATCGAGCGCGCGCACGATCTGCGCCATCGTGGTGTTGGCGTAGCCCTGCGCGGCAAAGAGCCGGGTGGCCGCCTGCAGGATGCGCTCGCGCTGCACGTCGGTGCCCGCGGTGGCGGCGCGCTGCCGGCCCGTGCCCTGCGGGCGGTCGGGCCGCGCGCAGGGCGCAGGGCCTTGCCCAGAGGGTTTTTGCGGTGTCGCCGAAGTTATACCCATGGGTAGGATTGTTCGTGCACCATGCGGCGATTGGCAAGCGGCCAACCCTATCGATAACCCTGTGAAAGTGACGCCATGGAGACAACCCAGCTTCCCGACCGACCGCAGCAGCCCCTGCACGAGTACCTCCGCATGCATGCGCGCGAGCGCGGCGGCCATCCGGCCTGCATCTGGTACGGCCACGCGATGAGCTACGCCGAGCTCGATGCGGCGAGCGATGCCTTCGCCGCGCGGCTGCAGGCGATCGGTGTCGGCAAGGGCGATCCGGTGGTGCTGTTCCTCAACAACTGCCCGCAGTATCTCGTCGCGCACTTCGGCATCCAGAAGATCGGCGCGATCGTGTGCCCGAGCGGCCCGCTCAACAAGGAGCATGAGCTGGCCTACCAGGTGGGCGACCTCAATGCGCGCGTGATCGTCGCGGCATCGTCGCTGCTGCCGGTGGTCGAAAAGGTGCGTGCGACGACAGCGCTCGAACACGTGTTTGTCGTGCACTACGCGGACCTGCTGCCCTCGTCGCCCGCGCTGGACCTGCCCGCCGAACTGGCCGCTGCGCAAGGCGAGGCGCGCAGCGTGCCGGCCGGCGGCGAAGACTTCCTCGCGGTGATGAAGAGCGGCGCGCGCCCTGCGGCCGTGGCGCTTTCGCTCGACGACGTCGCGCTCATGACCTACACCTCGGGCACCACGGGCCTGCCCAAGGGCGCGATGCTCAGCTACGGCAACGCACTCTTCAAGACACGCGCCGCGGCGGACTGCAATGGCGTCGACGGCGACGACGTGCTGCTGTCGATCGCACCGCTCTATCACATCGCCGGCATGCTGATGGGCGTGAACGTGCCGGTGCTCGCCGGCGCGACCTCGGTGTTGCTGCACCGCTTCGAGCCCCGCGCTGCCCTGCAGGCGATCGAGCGCTACAAGGTCACCTGGTGGTACAGCATCGCACCGATGAACGTGGCCTGCATGCAGGCGCCTGGCATCGCCGACATGGATCTGTCGAGCCTGCGCATGAACCCGGTCACCAGCTTCGGCATCGCCTTCACCGAGCCGCTCGCGCAGCAGTGGCGCGGCTTCGCCAAGAACTGCAGTTCGTTCGAGGCCGCCTACGGCCTGAGCGAAAGCCATACCTGCGACACGTACACGCCGCATCACGCGCCGCGCTGGGGCACGCAGGGCGTGGCGGTGCCGGGCGTGACCATCCGCATCATCGATCCCGATTCCGGCGCGGACAAGCCGGCGGGCGAGATCGGCGAGATCGTGCTCGCCAGCCCGGGCACCTTCAAGGGCTACTGGAACAAGCCAGAAGCCACCGCCGCGACCCTGCGCAACGGATGGGTGCATACCGGCGACATGGGCAAGCTCGACGCCGACGGCTACCTCACCTTCATCGGCCGCTTCAAGGAAATGATCAAGGTCTCGGGCTACAGCGTGTTCCCCGAGGAAGTCGAGACCATCCTCATCAAGCATCCGGCCGTCGCGCAGGCCGCCGTCGTCGCGCAGCCCGACGCGGAGAAGGGCGAGGTGGTCAAGGCCTTCATCGTGAAGAAGCCCGGCGCGGACATCGACGCGGATGGGCTCGTCGCGTGGTCGCGCGAGAACATGGCCAGCTACAAGGCGCCCCGTGTGGTCCGCTTCATCGACGCCCTGCCGACGACCGGCGCGGGCAAGGTACTGCGCCGAATGCTGAAGGACTGACCGAATGCTGAAAAAAGTTCTGATTGCCAACCGCGGCGAGATCGCGGTGCGGCTGGTACGTGCGCTGCGCGACCTCGGCATTGCGAGCGTCGCGGTGCATGCCAGGGACGATGCGGCGGCATTGCATGTGCAACTGGCCGACGTCGCGGTTCCCCTCCCGGCCACCGGCCCGTCGGCGTATCTCGACACGGCCGCGCTGATCGCGATCGCGCGCGAGCACGGCTGCGATGCGGTTCATCCCGGCTATGGCTTCCTGAGCGAGCGCGCGGACTTCGCGCAGGCCTGCGCCGATGCGGGCTTGCGCTTCATCGGCCCGACGCCCGAGCAGCTCGCGCTCTTCGGCGACAAGGCGCGTGCGCGGGCGCTGGCCGAGCAGTGCGGCGTGCCGGTGATGCCCGGCAGCGCGGGCGCCGTGACGCTCGCCGAGGCGCAAGCCTTCTTCGCGGCCCAGCAGGCCGAAGGTGCCGGCGTGATGGTCAAGGCGATCGGCGGCGGCGGCGGGCGGGGTATGCGCGCAGTGCTGAATGCCGACGAACTGCCCGAGGCGCATGCGCGTTGCATGTCGGAAGCCAAGGCCGCCTTCGGCGTCGAAGGCGTCTACGTCGAGCGCCTCATGCGCAATGCGCGGCACATCGAGGTGCAGGTGCTCGGCGACGGCCAGGTGGTCGCGAGCCTGGGCGAGCGCGAATGCACGCTGCAGCGCCGCTTCCAGAAGCTGGTCGAGATCGCGCCGAGCCCGTCATTGCCCGAAGCCTTGCGCGACAAGGTCACGCAGGCGGCGCTGCGCCTGGCGAAGGCGGTGGGGTACCAGAGCCTGGGCACGTTCGAGTTTCTCGTGGACGAGCAGTCGACCACGCTGCCATTCGTGTTCATCGAAGCCAATCCGCGCCTTCAGGTCGAGCACACCGTGACCGAAGCGGTGACCGGGCTCGATCTGGTGCAGCTCCAGGTCAGCGTCGCGAGCGGACAGACGCTCGCGGATCTCGGCATCGACCCCGCCCGCACCGCGCCGCAGCGGGGCTTCGCGGTGCAGTGGCGCATCAATGCCGAGACCCTCGATGCGCAAGGCAACGCGCGCCCGTCCGGCGGCACGCTGACGCGATTCGATCTGCCGGCGGGGCCCGGCGTGCGCGTCGATTCGCATGGCTATGCGGGGCTCGCGCCTTCGCCGCACTACGACACGCTGCTCGCGAAGCTCATCGTGCATTCGTCATCGCCGCGTTTCGCCGATGCGGTGAGGCGTTCCCTGCGTGCGCTCGAAGAGTGTCATATCGATGGCATCGCAACCAACCTGTCGCTTCTTCGCGCGATCGGCACGCGGCCCGAGTTCGCCGCCCAGGCGGTGCACACGCGCTTCGTCGAAGCACATCTTGCGGACCTGCTGGCGTCCGCGGCGCACATCGACGCGGCGGTCGCGAAGCACGCGCGGCCCGCGGCCGTCCAGGCCGAGGCGAGCGTGCAGCAGGACGATGAAGACGGCCTTCGCATCAAGGCCCCGATGCCCGCGAAGCTCGTGCAGTTCGAAGTCGATGTCGGCGACGTCGTTCCGGCAGGCGCACAGATCGGCGTGCTCGAAGCGATGAAGATGGAGCACCTGCTGCATGCGCCTGCCGCCGGCCGTGTGGTCGCGCTGCTGGCCGAGCCGGGCGACTACCTCGTCGAAGGACAGTCGCTGGTGAAGCTCGAGCCGGTCGATGCGCATTCGGTCGAAGCCGAGGCGCGCGTCGTGCAGGACCTCGACGCGATCCGCCCCGATCTGCAGAAGGTGATCGACCGCCACGCCTTCACGCTCGATGCGAACCGCACCGCGGCGGTGGCAAAGCGCCACGCACAGGGCGGACGCACCGCGCGCGAGAACATCGCCGACCTGTGCGGGCTGGCCGACGACCCGGGCAACTTCACCGAATACGGCGCGCTGGCGATCGCGGCGCAGACGCGCCGCCGCTCGCTCGAAGACCTGATCGCCAACACGCCGGCCGACGGCATGGTGACCGGCATCGGCAGCATCAACGCGAAGCAGTTCGGCGCCGAGAAATCGCGCTGCGTCGTGATGTCCTACGACTACACCGTGCTCGCCGGCACGCAGGGCCTGCGCAACCACCACAAGACCGACCGCATGCTGGGCATCGCGCACCAGCTGCGGTTGCCGGTCGTGCTGTTCGCCGAGGGCGGCGGCGGCCGGCCGGGCGATACCGACATGCCGATCGTCGCGGGTCTGAACAACCACACCTTCAGCCAGTTCGCGGCGCTGTCGGGAAAGGTGCCGGTGGTCGGCATCGTGCACGGGCGCTGCTTCGCGGGCAATGCGGCGCTGCTCGGCTGCGCGGACGTCATCATCGCGACCGAGGCCAGCAACATCGGCATGAGCGGCCCCGCGATGATCGA
The DNA here is from genome assembly GCF_050632185.1 of Variovorax ureilyticus. GTDB lineage: Bacteria > Pseudomonadota > Gammaproteobacteria > Burkholderiales > Burkholderiaceae_C > Variovorax > Variovorax ureilyticus_A. The sequence goes on along the minus strand of NZ_CP192579.1, from coordinate 4,041,801 downwards.
GGGCGGCGGCCTGGGTACTTTCGCGCCGGAGCAGATCGGGCCGAGCAGCGTGCAGTCGCGCAACGGCGTGATCGACATCCTCGTGAAGGACGAGGCCGAGGCGGTGGCGGCCGCGAAGCAGTACCTCTCGTACTTCCAGGGAGAGGCGAACGACTGGGAATGCGCCGACCCGCGCGCGCTGCGCCATGCGGTGCCCGAGAACCGCCTGCGCGTCTACGACGTGCGCGCGGCGATGCGCGGCGTGGTCGACACCGGATCGCTGCTGGAACTGCGCGCCGGGTTCGGCGCGGGCATCGTGACCGCGCTCGCGCGCATCGAAGGCAAGCCGGTGGGGCTGCTGGCGAACAACCCGCACCATCTGGGCGGCGCGATCGATGTCGAGGCGGCGGACAAGGCGGCGCGCTTCATGCAGCTGTGCAATGCGCACGGCCTGCCGCTGGTCGCGCTGTGCGACACGCCGGGCTTCATGGTCGGCCCCGAGGTCGAGGCGCAGGCGCAGGTGCGCCACGTGTGCCGCATGTTCATGGTGGCGTCGCACCTGCGGGTTCCCTACTTCGCGGTGGTCCTGCGCAAGGGCTACGGGCTCGGCGCGCAGGCGATGACCGCCGGCGGCTTCGATGCGCCGGTGTTCACGGTCGCTTGGCCGACCGGCGAGTTTGGCGCGATGGGGCTCGAAGGGGCGGTGCGGCTCGGCTTCCGCAAGGAGCTCGAAGCCGCCGCCGAAGGGCCCGAGCGCGACGCGCTGTTCAAGAAGCTCGTCGCGCAGCAGTATGCGAACGGCGAGGCGATCCACATGGCGCAGACGCTGGAGATCGACGCGGTGATCGATCCTGCGGATACGCGCGCGTGGCTGGTGCGTGGGCTGGCGTCTTCCGCTGCTTCGAAGCGCGAGGCCGCGGCCTACGTCGACACCTGGTGAGGCGGGCGACGAGTCGAGTCACAGCTCTACACAACACTTCGTCGCGGCCTTACAAGCAGTTCACATGGGGCAGGGAGGATGAAGCCTCCAGCAACTCAAAAGGAGTCCCCGTGAAAAAACTCGCTGTCACTTTCGCCATGGGCGTCGCATCCCTGCTGACGGTAGGCGCCGCGATGGTCGCGCCGACCGCTGCGCAGGCCCAGGCCGTGATCTCGGTCCAGGTCGGGCCGCCCCCGGTCCGCCACGAGCCTGTGCCGCCGCCGCGCCCCGGCTACGTCTGGGCGCCGGGCCACTACGAGTGGAACGGCCACCGCTATGTCTGGTACCGCGGCGACTGGATGCGCGGAAGGCCGGGCTATGCCTATCGTGCGCCGGAATGGCGCGAACACAACGGCCGCTGGGACTACCAGTCCGGCCGCTGGGACAACGACCATGACGGCGTGCCGAACCGGTACGACCGCCATCCCAACAATCCGAACAGGGGCTGACCGCCTCAGAACAGCCGGAACACCAGCGGCATGAGGAGCGCGGCGAGCACCACCTGCATGCCCAGCGCCAGCGCCGCATAGGCGCCCGCATCGGCGTTGACGTGCAAGGCACGTGCAGCGCCGATGCCGTGCGCGGCGGTGCCGAGGCCGAAGCCGCGCGCGGCAAAGCCGGCGGGGCTGGTGCTGATCCGCAGCATGTCGAACAGGTACTTGCCCGATAGCGCGCCGATCATCCCGGTGAGCACCGCGAACACCGCCGACAGCGCGGGGATGCCGCCGATTTTTTCCGAGATGCCCATCGCGACCGGTGCGGTCACCGACTTCGGCGCGAGCGACAGCACCACGTCGTGCGGCAATCCGAGTGCCCATCCCAAGGCGACGGCCGACCCGCCGGCCGCGGCGCCTCCGAGCAGCGATGCGAGCAGCAGCCGCCCGAAGCGCGCGCGCAGTTCGGCGCGGCGCTGCCACAGCGGCCATGCGAGCGCGACCACCGCGGGGCCGAGCAGGAAGTGGATGAACTGCGCACCCGCGAAGTAGGTCTGGTAGTCCACGCGCGTGAGCAGCAGGCCGCCCGCGAGCACGATCACCGACCAGAGCACCGGGTTGGCCCAGGGGGCGCCCCCGAGGCGCGCGTACACCGCGGTCGCGATCAGGTAGACGACCAGCGTGGCAGTGAGCCCGAAGAGCGGCGTGGCGGAAAGATAGATCCAGAGTTCGACGAAACGCGGCACGGTGATCCTCAGGGCTCGCTTCGTTGTTCGTTCCTGCGGTCCGGCCACCAGAGCACCAGCGCCGTGACGCCGAGCCCGATCCACGTCGACAAGGCGATGATGATCAGCATGCGCCCGCCGTACTGGCTGAGCAGCGCGAGGTGCGTCATCACACCGACGCCGACCGGCACGAAGAGCAGCGAAAGGTGCGTGAGCAGAAAGCCGGCGCATTCGGCCACCGGCTCGCGCACGAGCGGAAAGCGCAGGCCCACGAGCATCAGCATCATGCCGAGCACCGGCCCGGGGAAGGGCAGCGAGAGGCCGCGCGAAAGAACTTCGCCGATCGACTGGAACACCAGCAACCAGGCCAGTCCTTGCAACCCCTTCATGCTCAGAAGCGCGGAATGTCCGCGAAGGGCTGCGGCTGGCCGGCGCGGAAGACCTGCTTGCCGTATTCGGCGCAGCGCTGCAGGGTCGGGATCACCTTGCCGGGATTGAGCACGCCCGCCGGATCGAAGGCGCGCTTGATGCCGAACATCTGCTCGTTCTCCTCGGACGTGAACTGCACGCACATGCTGTTGAGCTTCTCGACGCCCACGCCGTGCTCGCCCGACACCGTGCCGCCCATCGCGACGCTGGTCTCGAGGATGTCGGCGCCGAACAGCTCGCAGCGGTGCAGCTCGTCCGGGTCGTTGGCATCGAACAGCACCAGCGGATGCAGGTTGCCGTCGCCCGCGTGGAAGACGTTGCAGCAGCGCAGCTTGTATTTCTTCTCCATGTCCTGGATCGCGAGCAGGATGTCGGCCAGCCGCTTGCGCGGAATCGTCGAATCCAGGCACATGTAGTCGGGGCTGATGCGGCCCGATGCGGGGAAGGCGTTCTTGCGGCCGCTCCAGAACTTGAGGCGCTCGTCTTCGTTCTCGCTGCAGGCGATCGCGGTGGCGCCACAGCCGCGCAGCACCTCGGTCATGCGGCCGATTTCTTCTTCGACCTCTTCGGGCGTGCCGTCGGATTCGCACAGCAGGATCGCGGCGGCGTCGAGATCGTAGCCTGCATGAACGAAGTCCTCGACCGCGGCGGTCATGGGCTTGTCCATCATCTCCAGCCCGGCCGGGATGATGCCGGCGGCGATGACGGCCGCGACCGCATCGCCCGCTTTGCGCACGTCGTCGAAGCTGGCCATGATGCAGCGCGCGAGCTGCGGCTTGGGCACCAGCTTGACGGTGACTTCAAGGGTGACCGCGAGCATGCCTTCGCTGCCGATGACCAGCGGCAGGAGGTCGAGGCCAGCGCAGTCGAGTGCCTCGCCGCCAAACTCGACCGGATCGCCTTCTGCCGTGAAGCCGCGCACGCGCAGCACGTTGTGCAGCGTCAGGCCGTACTTCAGGCAATGCACGCCGCCCGAGTTCTCGGCCACGTTGCCGCCGATGGTGCAGGCGATCTGGCTCGATGGATCGGGCGCGTAGTAGAGGCCGAAAGGCGAGGCCGCCTCGCTGATCGCGAGATTGCGCACCCCGCACTGCACGACCGCGGTGCGGCTCACCGGGTCGATCTTGACGACGCGGTTGAACTTGGCGAGCGACAGCGTCACGCCCATTGCGTTGGGCATCGCGCCGCCCGAGAGGCCGGTGCCGGCGCCGCGCGCCACCACCGGAACGCCGAGCGTGTGGCAGGCCTTGAGCACGGCGGCGACCTGCGCCTCGGTCTCCGGCAGTGCGACGACCAGCGGGCGCTGGCGGTAGGCGGTGAGCCCGTCGCATTCGTAGGGGACCGTGTCTTCGCGCTGCCAGAGCAACGCGTGTTCAGGCAACTCGGATTGCAGCGCTCGCACGACTTGCGCCTGCCGCTCGCTGCGCTGCAAGTGTTCCTGTTGTTCGATCGAGATGGGCGCGTTCATGGCTCGGTCTGCGAAGAGCTTCGGACCGGACATTTTGCATCCGGCGAAACCTCAGCGCAGGCCCACGAGGTCGAACTGCTCATCGATGACGTATGCGCCGCCGCCCAATCCACCGCGGGTGCGAGCTTCGAAGTGAAGGGTGCGCCCGATGTCCGGCGCGAAGACCAGCATGGCGCGGTAGGAGCCGTTCTGGTTCTGCGTGAGGGCCACGCTGCTGTATGAGCGCTGCGTGTATCCGGTGTATTCCACCTGGACCACGCGCAGCACCTGTGCTCCGACGACCTCAGTGCTCTCGCCGACCACGCGTGCTCGCAGGTCCATGCTCGAGGACGAATCCCCCACCTTGACCGAGTAGCGCGTTGTCCAGGTGCTATTGCCTGCCAGCAACCCCGCAACCCAGCCGCCGGGCGGCATCATGCCGTCGAATTCGCCGGCGATCGCCGGACCGGTGCGCACGACTTCCCCGTTGGGCTTCTCGATCCATGCGCGGTTGTTGTAGCTGTGCGTGCCCGGCTCGTCGCTGTCCGGGTCTCGCGCGAAGACCACCGACCTCGGCATTGCCGGTCAGCCGGTCGAGAAAGCGGTATTCGATGCGTGCAGGCCCTATGGCGCGTGGGGTCGGCGCTGCAGGTGCGGGATCGGCCGGCGGCAGGGCCGCGACGGGCGGAAGCGCTGCCGGGGGCGGCACGGCGGGCGGGGCTGCGGGCGCTGGAACAGGTGGGTTGCTGCGTGCCGTCCGCACGGGGGTGGCGGCTGAACGGCGGGAGTCTCGGGCTGCGCCCTTGTCGGCGCCGCAATCACCACAGCCCGCCCCGCGGGCGCGTTGCTGCGTCGCGCCAGTTCCGCGACCAACCGCGCCGGCACCGCGAAGTTCAGGTTCTGCGAGTCGCGCATGCCCGACGTCGTGATGCCGATGAGCCGCCCATGCGCGTCGAACAGGCCGCCGCCACTGGAGCCTGGCGATATCGGCGCACTGGTCTGCACCATCTGCAGCTCGCCGGCGGGATCGCGGCGCAACGCCGACAGCAGGCCGTCGCTGATCGTCTGCTCCAGTCGGCGCGGCGAGCCGATCGCATAGACGCGCATGCCGGGGCGAAGCGACGATTCGTGCCCGAGCGTGACCGCTGGCGCCCGCAAGCCCGGTACCGTCATCAGGCAGAGGTCGCGGGCTTCGTCGGAGGTGTCGCGCCGCGCGGTGTACTGGACGGTCTCGCGGCGGATGGTCACGCTGGCTGACTTCGTCAGCACATGGCAGTTGGTGACCGCCAGTTCAGGCGCAATGACAACTGCGCTGCCGGAGGCGATGGGCTTGCCGGATTCGTCGGCGGTCATTACCAGCCAAATGCTCGGCGAGACCCGTTCGAAGAGCTCCGCTGCGTCGAGCGGTCCATCCGAATATGGGATCAGATCCGGTGTCGCCCAGGCCGGCATCAGGGCGCATGCGAGGACGGCAAGGCAAGCCCACGATCTTGCTGGCGCTGGAGTCACGATTCCCCTCTCTTGTTTGTGAACAAATATTACAAGAGCAGGGCGCCGCGAGCGCCCACCGGCCGGCGGCGCCGCGCGTTCCAGGTGCGCGGGAAGAGATCGGCGTCAGCGAAACACGACAGTGCGGTGCCCGTTCAGCAGCACGCGATGCTCGCTGTGCCACTTGACGGCGCGCGCGAGCACCTGGGTTTCGGTGTCGCGGCCGCGTGCGGTCAGGTCTTCCACGGTGTCGGTGTGGTCGACGCGCTCCACGTCCTGTTCGATGATCGGGCCCTCGTCGAGGTCGGCGGTCACGTAGTGCGCGGTGGCGCCGATCAGCTTCACGCCGCGGTCGTGCGCTCGGTAGTAGGGCTTGGCGCCCTTGAAGCTCGGCAGGAACGAATGGTGGATGTTGATCGCGCGGCCCGCCAGCCTGGTGCAGAGGTCGTTGCTCAGGATCTGCATGTAGCGCGCCAGCACCACGAGGTCGGCGCCTTCGGATTCGATGATCTCGAGCTGCTCGGCCTCGCCCTGCGCCTTCGTCGCGGCAGTCACCGGGATGTGGTGGAAGGGCACGTTGTAGCTCGCCGCGAGCTGGTAGAAGTCGCGGTGGTTCGAGACGATGGCGCGCACGTCGATGGCGAGCAGCCCGCTCTTCCAGCGGAACAGCAGGTCGTTGAGGCAGTGGCCTTCCTTGCTGACCAGGATGACCGTCTTCATCGGCTCGGCGGCCGCGTAGAGCTTCCAGGTCATCCCGAACCTGGTCGCCAGATCGCCGATCTGCTCGCGCAGCGCGGCTTCGCTCTCGTTGCACGCGAAGCGCACGCGCATGAAGAACAGGCCCGTGCCATGGTCGTTGTATTGCGCCGCTTCTTCGATGTTGCCGTTGCGATCGAGCAGGAAGCCGGAGACGGCGTGGACGATGCCGGTTCGATCGGGACAGGAGAGGGTAAGGATGTACGCGGAGGTCATAACGTGGATGATTGTCGCAGGGCGATGCCAAAATCCCGACGGACCCTTGTGCTGCGCACCACCCGCAGCCCATGAAATCGGCGCAGCCCGACCCAGGGCATCCGCGGAGCCGGCTCTGTCGGGCCGCCGGATGCGCCCCCTCGCGGGGGAGGCGGCTACACGAAGTGAGCAAGCAACGGGGGTGGGTTCTTTTCAGGAGCGATTCATGGCTTACAACGACTTCAGCATGGACAACCAGTGGTTGCCCTTCACGCCCAACCGCCATTTCAGGAAGGACCCGCGGGTCTTCGTGGCGGCCGACGGGATGGAGTTCACCACGCATGACGGGCGCAAGGTGATCGACGGCATCTCGTCGCTCTGGTGCGTGGGCGCCGGCCACAATCGCAAGCCGATCAACGAGGCGATCAAGGCGCAGCTCGACACGCTCGACTACGCGACCGCCTTCCAGGTGAGCAACGACAAGGCCTTCCGGGCCGCCGAGATGATCAGCGCGATGGCGCCCGGCGACCTCAACAAGGTGCTGTTCTGCAATTCGGGCAGCGAGGCGGCGGACACCTCGCTCAAGGTGGCGCTGGCCTACCACCGCGCACGCGGCGAAGGGCACCGCAATGTCTTCATCGGGCGCGAGAAGGGTTACCACGGCGTCGGCTTCGGCGGCATGTCGGTCGGCGGCATCCCGGGCAACCGCAAGGTGTTCGGCTCGGCCTTCCTGCCGCGCGTGGACCACATGCGCTTCATCCACGACCCGGTCAACCATGCCTACATCCACAACGAGGAGCCGGTGTGGGTCGAGGATGCGCTGGCCGACCTCGAGCAGCGCATCCTGCCGCTGCACGACCCGAGCAACGTGGCCGCGATCATCGTGGAGCCGATCGCCGGTTCGGCCGGCTGGTACATCCCGCCCAAGGGCTACCTCGCGAGGCTGCGCGAGATCTGCGACAAGCACGGCATCCTGCTGATCTTCGACGAGGTCATCACCGGCTTCGGCCGCATGGGCACCAACTTCGCGTCGGACTACTTCGGCGTGGTGCCGGACATGCTGAACTTCGCCAAGTGCGTGACCAACGGCGTCATTCCGCTCGGCGGCGTGATCTGCCGCGACAAGCTCTACGACGCGATGATGAACACCTCCGCGCCGGAGCACGTGGTGGAGTTCTTCCACGGCTACACCTATTCGGGCCACCCGGTGGCCTGCGCGGCGGCGATCGCGACGCTCGAGCTGTACCAGAAGGAGCAGCTGTTCAAGCGGGCGGGCGAAATGGGCAAGCTGCTGGGCGATGCCTTCCACAGCACCTTCAAGGGCCTGCCGAACGTCATCGGCATCCGCAGCCTGGGTCTCGCGGCGGCGGTGGAACTGGCGCCGGTTGCCGGGCTCCCGGGCAAGCGGGCCTACGACATCTTCCTGGACTGCTTCCACAAGGGGTCGCTGGTCCGGCCCGCGGGCGACGTGCTGGTGATCGCGCCGCCTTACGTGGTCGAGACGTCGCACATCGACACGCTGGTCAATACGCTGGCCGACTCGATCAGGACGCACGCCTGACCGGGCGGACTTCGGCGCAGTAGTCTTTCTCGGGCACCGGTGGCGTCGGCCATGCGATGTCGAAGGCGCCCGCGGTGTCACGCGGCCCGCCCGCCTGCATCTGCACCACCTTCACCGACACATCGGTGGGCAGATGTTGCGGCACGCCCAGCGCCCTGTTCGCGTGTCCGGCGCCGCTCACCAGCAGCACCGTCTTGCCCGGCGCACGCGACTTGACGATCGCCTGGGCCATGGCCCGGTCGCGGGCGATCTGGATGCGCGTCATCGGCGCGATCTGCGATTCGGGCAGCAGGTTGCAGTGGCCGGCGCGGACGGCTTCCTCCTGTGCGGCGCGTGCATCGGCGGTGAGCTGGGCGTCGAGCGAGACGTCGGCCATCGCGTCGATCATGTGCTCGCGCGGCAGGTTGGCGCCGATGACCGGCACCCCCGCGCGCACCGCCGCCATCACCGCGGGGCCGTAGGCGCTCCAGGGCCAGGCCTGGTCGTTCCAGCTCAGGGCGGTCCTGACCTGCTCCTCGGTCGCGTCGGGCGGCAGGTAGCCGGTGGCATTGCCTTCCTCCGCCATCTCGATCGCCAGCGCGGCCAGCCGGCCCCGGCGGCGAGCGCCTCGACGGTCTCGCGCTCGATCACCTGGTGTTCCGGCGCGTCGTGCTGCTCGCCGAGGAGCAGCGCGTCGACCGGCAGCAACGCGGCGACGCGGCGCTCGGTCGGCGCGTCGGCGGTCGGCGCGTCGGCAGACGGCGAGGTGGCGGCGCAGGCCGCGAGCGTGGCGGCGCCGACGAGCGGCGCGAGGCGAAGGAACGCCTGGATGCGGAGGAGAGGCATGCCGTACTATGCCCCGGCCCGCGCACCGCCGTCAGCTCCCGTCTTGTCCAACGCTTCCCTCCGATTCCCGCTTCGTGTGCTCGCCACGCTCCTGCTGGCCCTGGCCGCCGCGGGTGTCTGTCTCGCACTTCATACGCCGCTGCCCTGGATGATCGGGCCGCTGCTGGCCGTCTCCATCGCTTCCATCGCGGGCGCACCGACCGCGAGCCACACGCCCTTGCGCAACGCGGGCCAGTGGGCGATCGGTACCGCGCTCGGCCTCTATTTCACGCCGCAGGTGGTCGCGCTGGTGGCGAGCGTCTGGTGGGCGATCGCGCTGGCGATTGCCTGGGCGCTCGCGATGGGCGGGGCGTTCTCGTATGGGCTCTACCGGCTGCACGCGGCGCGCATGTCCCATGTACCGGCGCGTTCGATGAGAGCGACGGCTTACTTTTCAGGTGCCATCGGCGGCGCATCGGAGATGACGCTGCTTGCCGAGCGGGCCGGCGCTCGCACCGATCTGGTGGCGTCGGCGCACAGCCTGCGGGTGGTCATGGTGACGGTGCTGATCCCGTTCGCGATGCAGTGGAGCGGCATGCACGGCCTGGAGGTCAACCTGTCGGGCGCGCGCGAGGTCCGTCCCGGCGGTCTCTTCCTGCTGATGCTGGCCTCGGGCGTCGGGGCGCTGTTGATGCGGGCGACGGGGCGGTCCAACCCATGGTTCATGGGCGCGCTGCTGGTGGCGATGGGCTTCAGCGTCGCGGGCGTCCAGCTTTCCGCGGTGCCGACCTGGCTGTCGAACACGGCGCAGCTCGTGATCGCCGTGAGCCTGGGCGCGCGCTTCAGCCGCGAATTTCTTCAGACTGCGCCGCGCTGGCTCGGGACCGTCGCATTGGGAACGCTGGGCCTGATCGCGCTGTGCGGCGCTTTTGCGTGGGGTCTGGCGATGGTGACCGGGCTGCATCCAGCGACCATGATCCTCGGGACATCGCCGGGCGGGATCGCCGAGATGTCGATCACCGCGAAGGTGCTTCAGCTCGGCGTGCCGGTGGTGACGGCGTTCCAGGTGTGCCGGCTGGTCGCCGTGCTGATCATCGTGGGACCGTTGTACGGCTGGCTTTTCGGCCGCAAATGAAAAGGAGCGCCGAAGCGCTCCTGTCACGAAGTGGCGTCGGGTCAGTGCACGAGGACCGGGGTGTGCGCCAGCTCGGCGTAGCCCTCCAGCGTGTCTTCCACTTCTTCCTGTGTGGGCGTGTTGAGCTGCCGGGCGGCGATCTGTTGCTGGAAAAGCTCGGCCCAGGAGCCATCGAGGTAGACCTCCTTGCCCGAACGCTTGTCGACGATCTCGAAGCCATGGCGGGCCAGGGCCGGGATATTGGGCGCCACCGGCGCATCGCCTTCGGTCGGCTGCACGTGCACGACGACGAAAGAGTCGGAGTCGTAGAGCATTTGCATGGCGGGTCCTGTGAGGATTTCGATAGCGTTCATGATCGTTAGATAGCAATCAACGCGCCAGTTTCAATATCCGTCGTCACAGCGTAGGAATGCGCCTGTATCTTTTTGTGACTTTCTACCTGACCGGCACCGAAAGTGGCTCCGGATCGTCCAGCCAGGCGACCATCAGGGTGTACGAGACGGCCAGCAGCACCGGCCCGACGAAGATCCCGACCAGCCCGAAGCCGAGCAGCCCGCCGATCACGCCCGCGAAGATCAGCAGCAGCGGCAGGTCGGCGCCACGCTTGATCAGCCAGGGGCGCAGGAAGTTGTCCATCGTTCCGACAATGACGGTCCAGACCAGGAGGAAGATGCCCCAGCCGGTCGAGCCGTTCCAGAACACCCAGACCACCGCCGGCGCCAGCACCAGCGTCGGGCCGATCTGGATGATGCAGAACATGAACATCACCGCGGTCAGCAGGGCCGCGAAAGGCACCCCGGCGATCGCGAGGCCGATGCCGCCCGTGACCGCCTGCACGATCGCGGTCACGCCCACGCCGAGCGCCACGCCGCGGATCGCCTTGCCGGCCAGCACGACCGCGCCTTCGCCGCGCTCGCCGCCGAGCTTGCGGCCGAAGTGCCGCATCGTGGCCGCGGCGGTTTCGCCCTGGGCGTACATCAGGCCCGCGATGACGACGGTGAGGAGGAACTGCAGCGTCAGCGCGCCCACCACGCCTGCCTGCGCGAGCAACCAGGAGGTGACCTGCTTGGCATAGGGCGCGATCTGGGATTCGAGACCGGAAACGCCCGAGGCGACCTGCGCGTTCCACGCGTCCGTCAGCCGTGGCCCGACGAACGGCAGCCGGCCGACCCAGTCGGGCAGTTGCGGCGCTCCGCGGGCGATGAGCGCCTTGACCCACGAATAGACCTCGTCCGCGTTGGAGGCGATAGTCGAGATCGCCATCGTCAGCGGCAGCACGAACAGTAGCAGCAGGATCAGCACCATCGCCAGCACCGCGAGGCTGCGGCGCCCCCAGAGCTTCTCCTCGAACCACAGCAGCGCCGGCCAGCTTGCGACCACCACCATCGCGGCCCAGATCGTGGCGCCCAGGAACGGGCGGAGGATCCAGAGCGACGAGGCGATGAGGAGCGCGATGCTCAGGACGCTGAAGGTGATCTTGGCCAGATCGGATCGGATATCGGGCATGGTGCGGCGCTCGTTGCTTGAACGCCTCGCAGTGTCACCGAAACCGGCCGGCCCGGGGCTGCCGATCGTCACGCCATCGGCACGGACCAGGCGTCGTAGCCGTACACCCAGTCGGCGTTGCCGCCGGCCTTGAGCCACTGATTGCCGCGCGAGCCGATCTGGATGCTGCTCGCGCGCTCGATGCGCATCGCCTCGTAGCGCGCCAGGGCGGCCGGCACCTGCGCCGGCTTGTCCACGTCCGAGAGGTTGCGCGCCAGCACCACCGCGTCCTCGATCGCCATGCCCGCGCCCTGCGCCATGAAGGGCATCATCGGATGGCAGGCGTCGCCGAGCAGCGTCATGTGGCCGTTGGACCAGCGCGTGAGCGGATCGCGCTCGTACAGCGCAGTCTTGAGCACGGCGTCGCAGGCGTCGAGCAGTGCGCGCGCATCGGGGTGGAAGCCGGCGTAGAAGCCGCGAAGCTCCTCCACGTTGCCCGCGGTGGTCCACGATTCCTCGTGCCACGAATCCTGCGCGGTGGTGGCGAAGATGAAGGTGTCGCGCCCCTGGTTGAGCGGGAAGGTCACGATCTGGCTCTCGGGCGACGGGCCCCACCACTTGGTGAAGGCGGCGATGTTCGGCACGTCCCGGACGCGCACGGTCGGCACCACCGCGCGGAAGGCGACCACGCCGGTGAAGCGCGGGCTCTCGGCGCCGAACATCGCGTTGCGCACCACGGAGTGGATGCCGTCGGCGCCGATCAGCAGGTCGAGCTCGGTGGCTTCGCTCTGGTCCTTGAAGCGGATGCCCACGCCCGTGTCGGTCGCCGCGATCGATTCGGCGCGCTTGTCGAAGCGCACGCGCGCGAGCGGGAAGGCCTCGGCCAGCGCCGCCAGCAGATCCGCCCGGTGGATCGTGAGCTGCGGCGCGCCGTACTTGCGCTCGGCTTCGTCGCTCATCGGCAGGCGCGAGGTCTCCTCCCCGGTGTCCCACATGCGGCTGATGCGGTGCGTGGGGCGGGCCCCCGAGGCGCGGGCGGCCTGCGCGATGTCGGGGCCCAGCCCGTCCAGCGCCCGCACCGCGTTCGGCGTGAGGTTGATGTCCGCGCCGACGCGGAAGAACTGCTTCGCCTGTTCGAAGACGGTGACGTCGTGTCCCGCCTGATGCAGCGCGTTCGCCGCTGCCAGACCGCCGATGCCGGCGCCGACGATGCCGATTTTCAATTGACCCACGGTGTCTCCAGTCGTGTGAGGGATGCAGAAAGTCGATATGTCAAGATCGCTTCCCGATGAGGTGGGTCGATTCTTCGGAAAGGACCGTCGAGCCTCAACCGCCGTGCGTCCGCAAAGAGGCACGATTCATCCCACCCCCGCGCACGGGCCGCTGGAGCAGCGAATCTTGGACGTCCTGAGCGAAGTGCTCGCCATTTGCCGGTCGGAGCGCGCGGTGACAGCGCGCTTCTCGCTCGGTGCGCCGTGGGGGCTGCATTCGGACGGCGTTCCCGGCGCGATGATCCGGCTGTCGCGTGGAGCGCCTTACTGGATTCGCCTTGACGGCAGCGCGCCGGTTCGGGTCGAGAGCGGCGATCTCGTCATGCTGCCGCTCGGCGCGGCGCACACCCTGTCCTCGTCGCCGGATGCGCCGGCAGAACCGTTTTCGGCGCTCATCGCGCAGCACGCCGATGGTCCGAAGGATGAAAACCCGCTGGTCTTCAGCCACGGCGGTGGCGGCGAGACGACCGAGATCTTCTCGGCGTTGCTGTGGTTTTCCGCGTACTGCCGCCATTCGGTGTTCCGCATGCTGCCGCCGCTGATCCACATCCGCGAAAGCGAGATGCCGATGGCCGGATGCCTCGCGACCACCATGCAGTCGCTCATCACGGAAACGCTGGACCGCCGCCCCGGATGGCGACTGTCGGCCGGGCGCATGGGCGAGCTGCTGCTGGTCAACATCCTGCGCGAACGCCTCGGCCGCCAAGCGGCGCAGGACCCGGGCTGGCTGCGCGGCCTGACCGATCCGGCGATCGCGCGCGCGATCATGGGCATTCACCGCGCGCCGCAGCAGGCGTGGAGCGTGGAGCAGCTCGCAGGCGAAGCGGCGATGTCGCGTTCGCGCTTCTGCGCGCGCTTCAAGACGCTGGTCGGCGAAACCCCGATCGGCTACCTCACTGCCCACCGCATGGCGCTGGCCGCCGAGCAGCTCGAAGCCGGTGCGCTGCATCCGGCGCACATCGCCGAGCAGGCGGGCTACGAGTCGGAGAAGGTGTTCGCACGTGCCTTCCGTCGCTGGTCGGGGCTGACGCCCAGTGCCTATCTGCGTCGCGAACGCGAGCGCCGCAGCCGCGTGCTCGAAATCCAGGCGCGCGAGGCCGGCGAGGCCTGAGCGCTTGGCTTACATCGCTACTTTCTCGCGCAACTGCAGGTCGATGAAGTCGCCGTTGGACTGCGTCTGCCGGATGCGGACCGGCAAGTAGCCGAGGTCGGGTGCGAGCCACAGCTCGATCTTGTCGTCGAAGGGCTTGCGCGGGTTGCGCGTGAGCTTGCGCGCGGTGAATTCGCCGGCCTGCACCGCGACCTGCTCTTCGCCTGACAACGTGAAGGTCCAGATCTCCGCATCGCTGGTGCCGACCGTCTGCACCGCGATGACGGAATCCGGCGGATACCGCCCGGGATCGCCCGCCATCAGCGCGCCGAGCTGCATCACCACGCTCAGCCGGTCCTGGGCGCCTGCCAGCAGCGGCACCGCGGGCGAGTTGTTGCTGAAGACCACCGTGTTCTGGTCGCGCACGAAATGCGAGGCGACCTCGGTGCGGCGCTTGTCCGAATAGCGCAGCGGCTCGATGCCCGTCGGCCCGATCGCGCCGGTGCTGCGCGTGCTGCGGAAGGTCATGAACAAGAACTTGATCGACAGGCTGGCGTCGTAGTGCGTGCCGTCCTGCTGCCAGACCAGATCGCCGAATGCGCCCTGCATCGGCTGCGCACCTTGCTGGGCGGTCGCGGCGAAAGCGAGCCGCACCGATCCCGAAATCCGCAGCGGAACCGAGCCGGGGATGTTTCCGCCCGAATCGCCCTCACCGGTACCCGTGCCTTGGCCGGCGCCCTGCCCGCTTCCGTTGCCGGATGTTGCTTCGCCGGGGGGCGATGCCTGAGGTGCGGGCTCTGTTTCGGGCGGAACCTGCGACGCCAGATCCTGCGAGTCCGGCTGGGCCGGTGCCGTGGCTTCGGGTTCGGACGCCGGGGCCGGCGCCACTGGCCGCGGACGCGGACGCGCGACCGGATGCGGGCGCGGGGGCTTCGGTGCCGACTTGACTTCGAGCTTCGGCGGAGGCGCCGATGCGGGCGGCTCGTTGGTCGCTGGCGGCGCGACGATGATGGTGCGCGTGATGAACTTGTCGATCGCCGGCGTCGGCGGCGCCCCCACGATGACAGGCGCGAGCCCCAGCACCGCCAGATGCCCGGCGATCACGATCGCCGTGACCACCGCCAGCGTGCGCCAGCGCGGACGCGGCGCATAGGGCGGGGGGCGCAGGGCGGAAGTCGGCATCGGAAGTCGGACCCGGCGCCGGCCGCGAGGTTCACCTCGGTACACTGCCGCCCGGTCAACCAGTTTAGTCACGATGCCGCGCCGGCATCCGCCGCCACCCATGAAACTCGCCACCCTCAAAGACGGCTCGCGCGACGGCCAGCTGGTCGTCGTCTCCCGCGACCTGACGAGCGCCCACTACGCCACCGGCGTCGCCAACCGCCTGCAGCAGGCGCTGGACGACTGGGGCTTCATCGGCCCGCAACTGCAGGATCTGTCCGATGCGCTCAACGCCGGTCGTGCACGGCATGCGTTTCCGTTCGATCCGGCGCAGTGCATGGCGCCGCTGCCGCGCGCCTACCAGTGGGCGGACGGCTCGGCCTACATCAACCACGTCGAGCTGGTGCGCAAGGCACGCAATGCCGAGGTGCCGCCGAGCTTCTACACCGACCCGCTGATGTACCAGGGCGGCAGCGACGACTTCATCGGCCCGTGCGATCCGGTGGTCGTGCCCAGCGAGGCCTTCGGTATCGACTTCGAGGCCGAGATTGCGGTCATCACCGGCGACGTGAAGATGGGCGCCACGCCGGCGCAGGCGCTCGACGGCATCCGCCTTGTGATGCTCGCCAATGACGTGAGCCTGCGCAACCTGATCCCGGCCGAGCTCGCCAAGGGCTTCGGCTTCTTCCAGAGCAAGCCCGCGACCGCGTTCAGCCCGGTCGCCGTCACGCTCGACGAACTCGGCGATGCCCGGCAGGGCGGCCGGGTGCATCTCACGCTGCAGAGCACCTGGAACGGCCGCAAGGTCGGCATGTGCGACGCGGGCGAGGAGATGACCTTCCACTTCGGCGAGCTGGTCGCGCACATCGCCAGGACGCGCAATGTGCGCGCCGGCAGCATCGTCGGCAGCGGCACCGTGAGCAACAAGGGCGTCGAAAAGGACGGCCGCATGGAATGGCCCAAGGGCTACAGCTGCATCGCCGAGAAGCGCTGCATCGAGACCATCCAGGATGGCCAGCCGAGCACCGAATTCATGCGGTTCGGCGACACCATCCGCATCGAGATGAAGGGCAAGGACGGCCACTCGATCTTCGGCGCGATCGACCAGGAAGTGGTGTCGCCCGCGAGCTCGGCAGCCACCGCGGCCGGCTGACCTGCCCCTGGCCCTGCCGCGTCGATTCGAGGCAGGTCCGACGGCATTGCGGGTCATGCATGCGGCCCGCGCAGCAGCTCCTTCAGCGTCTTGATCCCCAGCCGGCGAAACGCGCGGTACTGGTGCGTGCGCGCCGTCGTGAGTTCGATGCCGACCTCGCGCGCCGCCTCCTTGGCGGTCCTCCCCGCGAGCAGATGGCCGATGACCTCGCGCTCGCGCAGGCTCAGCACCAGCAGGCGCGAGGCGAGCAGCGGCTCGGTCGCCTCGCGCCGTGCCACGGTGCTGCGGCCGTGCGCCACGGTCGCGTCGGCCAGCAGTTGCGCATGCGCTTCGAGGCACGCGAAGTCGCCCTCGTCGAAGTCCGGCTGCGCGAGGCTGCGGTAGAAGCTCACCGCCGCGCGCTGTCCGGTCGGCAGCAGCAGCAGCACCGACGCGCGCTCGCGGATGCCGACGTCGGTGTAGCAGGCAGCGCGAAAGTCGGGATCGGCAACGTCCTGGGCGGTGTGATGCCCCATCCACAGCTGCGGCCGCTTCGGCAGCTTGCGCGCCGCGAGCCAGGCCATGTTGGGATCGAGCAGGTCGAAGCGTTCCGTCACGTAGCGCTCGGCCGTGCGTTCGGCGGTGTTGCCGTAGGTGCTCGCCGCGGAGACGGTCTCGATGCGCCCGGACGCGCTGGCCGCGAACACCGTGCAGAAGGTCACCGGCAGCACGCGATGCATCGCTGAGAGGTAACTGGCGGCGAGGTGCGAGGTGCCGATGCCGGCCAGCACCGCGCTGACCAGCGCGGGCGAAAGAGGGGGTTGATCGGCTTCGCGGACGGGCCAGCGCTTCATCGGGTTCTTCGGGCTCGGGTTAACACCTCGTACGAAGTTATGACATCGCGCGTCCCGTCGCATCGGGACAATCCCGTCGCATGAACACCGCCGCCGTCTCTCCTCCCGCCGCCCGTGCCGGCGATGCCGCGACAGGCCCCTTGCCGCCGGTCGCAGGCGATCTGCCGCCGTCCGTCGGCGCCTTCGACTACACCCGTTTCGCGCCACGCCTGCCGGCGCTCGAGGGCGGCATGGAGCCCGCCCGGCATCCGGTCGTGATCGCCGGTGGCGGCCCGGTCGGCATGTCGCTCGCGCTCGGGCTGGCCAACCATGGCGTGCGCAGCGTGATCCTGGAGGCCGACGACACCGTCTGCGTGGGCAGCCGCGCGGCCTGCATCTCGCGCCGCAGCCTGGAGATCGTCGAGCGCCTCGGCGCGCTGCCGGCGTTTCTGTCGAAAGGGCTGCCGTGGACCGTGGGCCGCAGCTTCTACAAGACCGACGAGGTCTTCCGCTTCGAGATGCCGACCAGCACGCAGCAGAAGCTGCCGCCGATGATCAACCTCGAGCAGTACTACATCGAGCAGTACCTGCTGGACGAGATCGACCGCCGCAACGCGCAGGTGCCGGGGCTGATCGACATCCGCTGGGGCACCGAGCTCACGGGCTTCGCGGAGGAAGGCGAGGGCCTCGTGCTCTCGGCGCGCAATGCGCTCGGCGCCTACCAGTTGCGCGGGCAATGGCTCGTCGGCTGCGACGGCGGGCAGAGCTTCGTGCGCAAGTCGCTCGGGCTCAACCTCGAAGGCACGGCCTACGAAGGCCGCTACGTGATCATCGACATCGAGCTGCACAGCGGCCATCCGACCGAGCGGCGCGCGTGGTTCGACCCGCCGTGGAACCCCGGCTCGACCGTGCTGATGCACAAGCAGCCCGACGACATCTGGCGCATCGACTACCAGTTGCGCGCGGGGCAGAGCACCGAGGAGGCGCTCCAGCCCGCGGCGGTGACCGAGTTCGTGCAGCGGCACCTCGACGCGATCGGCGAAGGCCACCTGCCGTGGAAGACGGTCTGGACCTCGGTCTACCGCGCCGGCGCGATGACGCTCGAGAACTACCGCCACGGCCGCGTGCTGTTCGCCGGCAATGCCGCGCACGCGATGCCGATCTTCGGCGTGCGCGGCCTGAACTCGGGTTTCGACGACGCCGACAACCTCGCGTGGAAGCTGGCGCACGTGGTGCGCGGGCTGTCCGATGTCGCGTTGCTCGACAGCTACTCGCAGGAGCGCATCGCGGCCTTCCACATCAATGCCGAGAGCGCCATGCGCAGCACCGAATTCATGTCGCCGCCTTCGCGCGGATTCGACCTGCTGCGCGAGGCGGCGCTGTCGTTGTCCGGCGCGCATCGCGGCATCGCGAACCTGATCAATCCGCGCCAGACGCAGGCGGTCGAATACCGCGATTCGGTGCTGTCGACGCAAGCCGACGACCTGAGCGAAGGCCCGCGCCCCGGCGAGGCCATGCCCGAGCAGCCTCTGGCGGGCGGCCTGCATCTCTCCGACAAGCTGCGGCCGACCTTCATGGTGCTCGTGCTCAACGTGGACCGCGTCGACGAAGCGCTGGCGGCCGAGATTGCCGACGTGCGGGCCGGTCCGCTCGCGGTGAACGTGTGCGAGCTACCGTCCCCCAGTGCCGACGCATCGGTGTTCGCCGCGCTCGGCGCACAGCAGGGCGCCGTGTATCTGCTGCGCCCCGACGGCCACATCGCCGCGCGCTGGCGCCGCGTGCCGCAAGGCGCGCTGCGGCGCGCGCTCGCGCGTGCCTCCTTCCTTGTCGAAACGGAACGCCCATGACTGCCCTGACCCACGACGCGCGCGATCGCGTGTACGCCGAATGCGCCCGTGCCATCAGCGAGGCCGGCACGGAGCGAGAATCGCTCTTCCTCGCGCGGCTGGCCTTGCTGCTGTTCGAGCAGGTCGGCGACGAAGACCGCTGCCGCGCCGCGCTGGCGCAAGCGCTCGACGACCTGCCCGTGCCATCGCTGTCCGCCGGGAACTGACGCTTTTCATTCCAACATCCAGAACACCAGGAGACCATTCGATGGATCGCAGAACTCTGCTCACCGCGCTGGCCGCGACCGCAGCCGCTGGCGCGGCGCCGTGGGCCCGGGCCCAGGACTATCCCAGTCAGCTCATCAAGTGGGTGGTGCCCTACCCCGCGGGCGGGGGACGGACGTGATCGCGCGCACGCTTTCCGAGGCCATGCGCCAAACGCTGGGCCAGCAGATCGTCATCGACAACCGCCCCGGCGCGTCGACCAACATCGGCGCCGAGATCGTCGCCAAGTCCAAGCCGGACGGCTACACCATCATGTCGGCCGACAACGCGGTGCTCGCCTTCAACGAGCACCTGTTCAACAAGCTGCCGTTCAACCCCGAAAAGGACTTCACCTACATCGGCGCGATCGGTAAGTTCCCGCTGGCGCTGGTGGTGCATCCGGACTTCCCGGCGAAGGACTTCAAGGCTTTCCTGGCCTACGTGAAGGCCAATCCCGGCAAGGTCAACTACGCCTCCCCCGGCAACGGCTCGCCGCACCATCTCGCGATGGAGATGTTCAAGAACCGCACCGGCACCTTCATCACGCACATCCCCTATCGCGGCGCCGCGCCGGCGATGGCCGACGTGATGGGCGGCCAGGTGCCGTGCATGTTCCTCGACCTCGGCCTCGGGCCTGTCGATCATGCAGGGCAAGAAGGTGCGCGTGCTGGCGATCGGCTCGGGCGCGCGCTCGAAGCTGCTGCCCGACGTGCCGACGCTCGCCGAAGTGGGCGTGCCCAATTCCGAAGTGTTCGCCTTCCAGGGCATCCTCGGCCCCGCGGGCATGCCGCCCGCGGTCGTCAACCGGCTCAACGGCGACCTGAACAAGGCCTTCTCCACGCCCGCAGTGCAAAAGCGCTTCGACGATTTCGGCATGGAAGCGATGCCCGGCACGCCGCAGCAGTTCCTCGCGCTGTCGCGCGCGGAATCGCGCCGCTGGGGGCCGATCATCAAGGCGGCGGATATCAAACTGGACTGACTGAGCTCACCCCCAGCCTCGCCCACTTCGTGTGGCTCTGACACCCCCTTCAGGGGGCAATCTCGGCGGCCCGGCAGAGCCGGTTCCGCGGGATTCCTGGAATGGGTCGTGCCGGTTTCAGGCGCGCGGTGGAGCACGGGAGGCGACAGGCGCTTACTGGCTCGTGAATTCCTTTCGCGAGCCGTCCTCGAACACCTGTTCGTCGCGCTCGAGCTTGCCGTTGGCGTCCCATGCGCGCTCTCGCGTGATACGGCCGTTTTCGTCGTAGACCGACTCGGCGATCAGCGCGCCCTTCTCGTCGAACCGCTGGTGCGTGCCGATCGGCGTCTGGCGGAAACGATCGGTCGCCACGTAACGGCCCACCGCCGCGCGCTGGCCGTTGTCGTAGTACTCGGTGATCTCGATGCGCCGGCTGCCGCCATCCATGCCGTAGACGGCCTTGCTGCGCGGCCGGCCGTTCAGGTAGAAGCTCTCGTCGGTGATCGGGTCGCCCGCGGCGCTCCAGCGCTGATCGCGCACCAGCGTGCCGCGCTCGGAGAACTCCTGGTCCAGCATCCGGATCGCGCCGCGCTCGGTGAGCAGCGACACCACTTCGCGGCGCTTGACGCCTTCGGAGGAGAAGCGCCGCTCGATGCGCTGGTTGCCGGCCAGTTCGTCCTGCGCTGCGGGCTTTCCGTTGTCGTAGAAGTCCTCGCTGCGCATTCGCTTGCCCGCGAGGTAGGACAGGCGCGAGCGCAGGATGCCCTTGCCGTCGAACAACGCGACCCGTGACGGGCCGCCGCCGAAGCCGCAGAGCTTCGCGTCGTCCGTGGTCGGCGCGAGCACCGGCTTGTCGCCGCAGCGCAGCGCCGAGAGCTGGCCGCGCTCGGTGAACTCGGCGAAGGCGCGCTCGCCTGCTGCATCGGCGAAGTAGGTCACGCGGCGCAACGGGCCCGAGGGATAGAAGCTGCGCACGAGCCCGATCTCGTGCCCGTCGTCATAGTTGGCTTCGCGCACCACCTTGCCGCTGGGCGCGAACTCGCGCGCCGGCCCCTGCATGTTGCCGGCCGCGTTCACGCTGTATTCCTTCGAGAGCTTGCCCTTGTCGTAGTCGCGCACGATGCCCTGGAAGGTGCCGCTCTGGATTTGCTGCTCACGCATCAGCTCGCGGGTGTCGCGGTCCCGGCAGCGCACCAGGCCGGACTTGCCGGCAGTTGTCGCGCCATTGGCGGGGTTCACGGCGACGCCGTTGATCTCGCAGTCCTGCACCGCGCGCGCCTCTCCGTGCGCGATGAAGAGCGCCGCAGCGACGAAGCCCGCGGCACACACCGATGAGGCCGCGTGGCGCGTCATGTGAAGGCAGGATGAAAGATCGACATGTGACTTTCTGTGTCTGGCGAGTCATTTTCCACAAGCGGGGGGCGATGGCGAGTCCAATCCATAATCCTCGCCATGAACGCCCTGCGCCATGCCCGCCGCCTCGTCAGCTTCGTGCTGATGTGGTTCGCACTGTCGCTTGGCGTGGCGATCGCGTCGCCGGTGGTGCACCCGCAGTCCATGGAGCTTCTGTGTTCCGGCTCCGGGGCCGTGAAAGTGGTGGTGCATACCGATGACGGCATCCAGGAAATGGGCGCCTCCCATTTCGATTGCGCGTTGTGCATGGTGGCGGGCGCACCGCCGCCCTCGCCGGTCGTTTCGCTTCCCTCGATCCAGCCGCTGTCCCACGCGGTGCAGTCGGTTCCTGCCGCGCGACTCGCCGCGGCCACTGCCGCGCCCCTGCCGGCGCGCGGCCCGCCCAGCCTGCTCTGACATCGTTCGGCCTTGCCTCGTGCGGCGCTTTCGTATGCGCCCGCGATGGCTTTCCCGCAATTGATCGGCCCGCCCGCGCGGATGCGCGGGGAGCAGTTTCCGCTACGGCCTCTGATTCGACACCTCACGAAAGTCTCCGATGAACACTTCCATGAACGCATCCTTTTCGCTCCGCCAACTCGCCGCGTGCATCGTGCTCGCCGGCACCGGCAGCGCCTTCGCGCACGTGACCTTGCCGCCGGGCGGTGCCACCGCCGGCAGCGACTACGAGGCCGCCTTCCGCGTCGGCCACGCCTGTCAGGGTGCGAAGAGCACCACCGGCATCACCGTGCGTCTGCCCAAGGGCTTCGCATTCACCGATGCGCAGGCGCGCAAGGGCTGGAGGCTCGAAGCGCCGCCGGCCGGCGACAGCGGCGGCGAAGTGCGCTGGACGGCGGAGAACGCCCAGGCCGCGCTGCCCACCGGCGAGCGCGCCGAGTTCGTGGTGCGCGGCAAGCTGCCCGCCACGCCGGGCGTGCTCTGGTTCAAGGTGCTGCAGGACTGCGACGTCGGCAGCGCCGACTGGGCGCAGATTCCCGCGAGCGGCACGTCCACCGCCGGCCTCGACAGCCCGGCGGCGCGGCTCGACGTGCTGGCCGCCGGCGTCGCCCCCGTCGATGTGCGCGATGCGTGGATTCGCGCATCGGTGCCCGGGCAGAGCGGCACCGGCGCCTTCATGAAGCTCAACGCACCGTCCGGCGCGCGCCTCGTCGGCGCTTCCACGCCAGCGGCCGGCGTTGCGGAAGTCCATGAGATGAAGATGGAAGGCGACACCATGCGCATGCGCGGCGTCCCGAGCCTGGAGCTGCCGGCGCGGCAGACGGTCGAGCTGAAGCCGGGGGCTACCACGTGATGCTGATGGACCTGAAGCAGCCGCTCGCCAATGGAACGAGCGTGCCGCTGACCCTGGTCTTCGAAGACGCCAAGGGACGGAAGAGTTCGCTGGAACTGAAGGTGCCGGTTCAGACCGCCGTGGGTGCGGCCGCGGGCGCCGGGGCGGGCGAACACAGGCACTGACGGGGTCGTCGCCGCGACGGCGAAGGGAGCCCAAAACGCCACCTGCTTGGAGTAAGCTGCCCGCACGACAACTCACTTCCGGAGCCCTTCATGAGCGACACGAGCAAGCCTTTCGCCTTCAGCCAGTTCGTTCCCGGATTCGACTTCCTCAAGAACCTGGCCGGCGCAAGTGCAGCGGCGGGCGCGGCGCCCGGCATGCCGAGTCTCGCGAGTTGGGTTGCGCCGACGCTCAGCGTCGAAGAGGTGGACAAGCGCATCCAGGAACTGAAGACCGTGCAGTTCTGGCTCGAGCAGAACGGCCATGCGCTCAAGGCCACCATCCAGGCGCTCGAAGTGCAGAAGATGACTCTCTCCACGCTGCGCGGCATGAACGTGCAGATGGAAGATCTCGCGAGCGTCTTCACGAGGCAGGCCGCGGCCGCGCCGAAACCCGCGCCGGCAACTACGCCCAGCCGGGAACCGGAGCCGAAGAAGACCGAGCCGGCCGGGGACACACAAGAAGCCGAAGCGGCGACGAAGTCGCCCCGGCGCGCGCGCGCAGGCGGCAACGGTAGCGCCGCACCGGGTGGCGAAGCGGGCGTGGTGGACCCGCTGCAATGGTGGGGTGCGCTGACGCAGCAGTTCCAGCAGATCGCCGGCGCGGCCCTGCAGGAAGCCTCGCAATTGAAGATGCCGGCGATGGCACAGCCGTCCTCCGGCACGGTGGCGCAAAAGGCCCCGGCGGCCAAGTCTGCGAAGAAGTCCGCCGCCGCAAGCAGCAGGTCGTCGCCCGGCGGCCAAGGCGCCGCCGCTGCCGGCAAGACACCGGCTCCAGCGCGCAGGCGGGCGCGCTGAGGCCGGCACCGAATCCCTTCCCGCGAGAGAAAGTCGAGCCCATGAAGATGTTTCCTTCAGGCCACGCCACCCATCCGCAGTGGCGCATGGCTGCAGGGCTGGTGCTCGCGCAACTGCGGGCACAGATGGCGTTGCCCGACTACGCGCATTCGCCCACGCTGGGGCTGCTCTACATCACCGACCACTATTCGGCCGATGCGCAGGAGATCCTCGATCACTTGAGCGCGGAGCTGCCCGAGGTCACCGACTGGTCGGGCACCGTGGGGGTCGGCGTCGCGGCCAACAATGCCGAGTATTTCGACGAGCCCGCGCTCAGCGTGATGCTGTGCGAGCTGCCGAGCGACCAGTACCGCGTGTTCTCCGGCGTGGCGCCACTCGCGAGTACCGAGATGAGCGGCTTTTCGGCGCATACGGCGCTCGTCCATGCCGACCCGCACACGCCGGAACTCACCGAGCTGATCGCCGAGATGGCCGAGCGCACCGACACCGGCTACCTCTTCGGCGGCCTCTCGTCGGGCCGTGCCGGATCGCTGCAGTTCGCGGTCGGCGGCAACGGCAACATTCCGGGCCACGGCGCCCATGGCGGCGTGTTCCAGGGCGGCCTGTCGGGCGTGGTGTTCGGTGAAGGCGTGCGGCTGGTGTCGCGCGTCACGCAGGGCTGCCAGCCGGTGTCGGGCGAGCGCGTGATCACGAAGGCCGACGGCAACCTGCTGCTCGAGCTCGACGGCCTGCCGGCGCTCGACGTGCTGCTGGACGACCTCCATGTATCGCTCGACGAGCCCGAGGAGGCGATCGCCGCGGTGCGCGCGACGCTGGTGGGGCTCGCCGAGGCGGGCAGCGATCGAATCCATCGCACGCGCGACCTCGGCTCCGACGTGCGGGTGCGGCACATCATCGGCCTCGATCCGACGCGGCGCGGCGTGGCGATCGCCGATGTCGCCCCGGCCGGTATGCGCATGACCTTCTGCCGGCGCAACGCGCAGGCCGCGCGCTCCGATCTCATGCGCGTCTGCGCCGAGATCCGCGAGGAACTGGAGCCCGAGGAGCAGACGCTCGCCACCGCACGTGCCGTCGCCGGCGGTGAAACCGGCGCGGCGCCGCATCCAGCGCGTCGCATTGCGGGGGCGGTGTACGTGAGTTGCTCGGGGCGCGGCGGCCCGCACTTCGGCGCGCCGAACGCGGAACTGCAGATCGTGCGCCACGCGCTCGGCGACGTGCCGCTCGTCGGCTTCTTCGCCGCCGGCGAGATCGCGCGGCACCACCTCTACGGCTACACCGGCGTGCTGACGGTTTTCACTGCCGACGACTGAGCCCGGCGCAGGCCGGTGAACGCGAAGTCCACCTCGGGCGCCAGCCCGCTCACGATGCGCGCGATCGACTTGCCGGAGCCGCAGGCATGCGTCCACCCGAGCGTGCCGTGGCCCGTGTTCAGGAACAGGTTCGCAAGCTTCGTTGCGCCGATCAGCGGCACGTTGCTGGGCGTTGCGGGGCGCAGGCCGGTCCAGAACTGCGCCTTCGACGCATCGCCCGCGCCGGGGAAGAGCTGCTCCACCCGCCGCACGATCGCTTCGCAGCGCACGCGGTTGAGGTCGCGGTCGTAGCCGTTGAGCTCCGCCGTGCCGGCGATCCGCAGGCGGTCGCCGGTGGCCGAGGTGTAGCGCGAGAAGACGAGCTTGAATTCATCGTCGGTCAGCGACACCGGTGCGCCTTCGACGGATCGATCACCGGCATCGTCACCGAGTAGCCCTTGGCCGGATAGATCGGCAGGCGGATGCCCAGCGGCGCCGCATAGAGCGGGCTGAGCGAGCCCATCGCGAGCACGTAGGCATCGCCGCGGATGCGCTGGAAGCGGCCTTCGTTGTCGGTCGCTTCGACGTGGTCGATGCGGCCTCCGGCTTCGCGCAGCGCGGTCACGGTGTGGCTCATGAGAAAGCGCACGCCGGCCGCCTCGGCGAGCTTCACCAGTTCGCGGGCGAAGCGGTTGGCGTCGCCCGATTCGTCCTCGGCGGTGTAGGTGGCACCGGCGAGCTGCGCACGGATGTGGGCCAGCGCAGGTTCGATCGCGACCGCCTCGTCGGCGGAGATCACGCGACGCTCGCAACCGAGGGCGCGCATCTGCTCGGCCGGCTCGAGTGCGCCGTCGAATTCCTTCCGGTTCGTATAGAAGTGCAGGATGCCCTGCGTCCGCTGCTCGTAGCCGATGCCGGTGTCGCGGCGCAACTGCTGCAGCGTGTCGCGGCTGTAGGTGCCCAGTCGCACGATCTGCTCGATGTTGTGGCGGGTGCGCGCGGGGGTGCATTCACGCAGGAACTGCAATCCCCAGAGCCATTGCCGCATGTCGGCGCGCAGGCGGAAGAGCAGCGGCGCGTCTTCCTTGCCGAGCCATTGCAGCACCTTGAACGGTGCGCTCGGATTGGCCCACGGCTCGGCATGGCTCACCGAGATCTGGCCGCCGTTGGCGAAGCTGGTTTCGGCGGCCGGGGTGGCCTGCCGGTCGATCACGGTCACTTCGTGGCCGAGCTGCTGGAGGTAGTAAGCCGAGGTCACGCCGAGCAGGCCGGCGCCGAGAACGATCACGCGCATTTCAGAACCCTTTGAAGGTTGCAGCGCTTGGACGAGGGGAAACCGGTGCTTTGAAAAAGAAAAGCAACCGGACTCTCGCGTCCAAGTTGCCGCTCCCCCTGTCCTCGGTACCTGAGAGATTCGCCCGTTGCACCCGCAACAGGGCTTGCTCCTTCGGTGCATCACATCGCGTGATGGCTCTCCAGACGGCTCTGACAGTGATTGCAGTACAGGCTCGTTGCGAGCCGACCTGAGCGTTTATGGGAGTTTGCGCCTTCGGTGGGGCCGCCTTCGCGGCCCGCTCTCCTGCAAGTGCGGCGATTGTAGGGACTTCGCCGCCGAACGGCTACAGGGGGCTACAGGCCCCGGAACGCGAAATCGAGCTCGGGTCGCAGGCCGCTGACGATGCGCGCGATGGACTTGCCCGCGCCGATCGCATGGGTCCAGTTCGGCGTGCCGGGCGCGGTGTTGAGAAAGAGATTCGGCAGCGGCGTCTTGCCGATCATCGGCAGGCGGTTGCTGCTGACCGCGTGCATCGCGGTTTCGAGCGACGCGCGGCGGGTGTCGCCCACGCCCGGGAACAAGGTCTCGACGCGGCGAAGGATCGCGGCGAAGCGGTCGGAGTCGGGCTCGTTCTCCTCGTCGCCGTTGACGCGAACGGTCGAGGTGATGCGCAGGTGGTGGCCGCCCGCGTTCTCCAGCCGCCGGATGCGCAGCCTGCCCTGGCGGTCGTGCAGCGACACGCGAGGCGCGATCGAGAGATCCTTGATGGGCAGCGTGGCCACGTACTCGCGCACGAAGCGCAGTTCCATGTCGATGCCCAGGTGCTCGGCATGCGGCACGCTCGAGGCACCCAGCGCGAGCACATAGGACTGCGCACGCACGACGACCGGTTGGCCCTGTGGATCGAGCAGTTCGACGTGGTCGATGCGGCCGTTGCGCTCCTTGAGCGAGACCACGGTGTGTTTCATCATGAAGTGCACCCCGGCCGCGCGGCACAGGAAGACGATGCCTGCCGCGAACTGCGACGGATCACGCGCCGGGTCGTCGGGCGAGTAGGTCGCGCCGGCGAGACGGCCGCCCATCAACTCCAGCGAAGGCTCCATGTCGATGGCCTCGTCGGCCGACAGCAGGCGATCCTCGCAGCCCAGTTCCGCCCAATGCGGGGCTCGTTCGATGCGCTCCCGGTACGCCTTGGCATCGGTGTAGATGGTCATCTGTCCGGTCGAGCGCGGGCGCTGCGGCATGCCGGATTCGTCGCGCAGCGCGTGGGCGCTCTGGCGGCTGTAGACCGCGAGACGGATCAGTTGGTCGAGCGGATTGCTCCTGGGCGGCACCACCGCCCGCTCGAGCAGGCTTCCGAAGCGACGGCGCAGGGAGGCACGAAGGCGGGACCAGCGTCCCGGCGCAGGCCGCGCCGGTATCGGGACGGCCTGCGATGCCGCGGGTTCGCCGCAGGGGACCCGGCCCCGGGCCTTGGCGGCTGGCGTCGCATGGCGATCGATCACGATCACCTCGTGACCGAGTTGCTGAAGGTAATAGGCCGTCGTGACACCGTGCAGGCCGGCGCCGAGTACAACCACGCGCATGTCCGAATCCTTTTGGGAGGGCATGAACGGCCGGAGCGTGCATTCACTGTGCGGAGCGCTGCTGCCGGGGGTTCAGATCGCCGCTCCCACTGTCTTGTTTACCTGAGAGATTCATCGGCTGCGGCATGCAGCGGACTTGCTCCTTCGGTGCGCCGCGTCGGTGCGGCGTCTCTCCAGTCGGCATGGGTCAATAGGGGGCAGTCTACGAACCGTGCTGCGGTTCACCTGAGCGTTCATGGGAGGTTGCGCCAACGGTGGGACGGGTGCCGTCCGCTTTTCTGCGACCCGAATTTTATCGAGGAAACCGGTTTCTGTCTGTGACAGGCCCTTGTCAGTTCCGGCGCAGCCGCTTGAACAGCTCGAACTCCCAGTTGCGCATGCCGAGCAGCAGGGTGTAGCCCTCGAGTTCCTTCGGCGGCAGCTTCTGGTCGGTCTGGTGCTGCTGCGCGAAGTCCTGTGCCACGCGCTGGAGCCGTTCGAGGAAGGCCGGCGCGAGCGACTTGCTGATCGAGCCATGCACCAGCAGCAGCCCCTCGGCCGGGCCGTCGAAGCCGCCGCGGTAGTAGTCGAGCACGACGTTCTCGCGGAAGAAATCCATCACCGGGCCGCGTGGACGCCAGCGGAAGGTCTTCGCGAGCTTCAGGCGATACCGGTTCAGCGGCCGCAGCTCGATGATGCCGATGCGGTCGAGTTGCGCGAGGTAGCCGATGCACTCGGCCTCGGTGAGGCGGTAGACCGCGACGATCTGCTCCAGCGTCCACTGGCTCAGCACGCAGATCGCGATCAGCAGCAGCTTCTTGTCGTTGATGACGGCCTTCTCCTGCTCCAGCGTGAGCTCCTTGAGCAGCGGCTGCGAATCCGCCACGCGACGCGCGAGCTCGGCGAAGTCGATCTTCAGTGCCCGACAGATCGCGTCGACCCGGGTGAGCGGCATGTCGCCCTTGGCGAGCATCCGCTTGACGCTGGATTCGGCCATGTCGAGCGACTTGGCGAGATCCGCGTAGGTCATGTGCGCATTCTTGAGCTCGTTCTTGAGGGCGACGACGAGGTCGGCGGTGGTGCTCATGGGAAAAGGCGGGTATTGCCGGGCGATACCGGTGGTGGTGAATAAGTGCTCCGTATCGATTCTCGATGCCGTGGAGGGGGCTGGCAACCTAGATTCCGCCCATCGAGTCATCCCTTGGAGTCCGCCATGTCGCTGGATATGCTGAGCAACCTGCCTTTCGCCGCGATCGGCATCTGGGGCCTGCGCTGGCTCCGCTGGCTGGATCGCGCGCACGAGGAAGCGCTCGATGCCGCGCCGGTGCAGCAGCCCGGGTCGCACCTGCCGGTGAACGCGCTCGATTGCGCCTGGATGTTCTTCGCCGGCCTGATCCTGACCGCGCTCGGCTCGGCCTTCTATCACCTGCAACCCGACAGCGTGCGGCTGGCTGCGGACCGGGTTGGCATGGCCGTGGCGTTCGCGGGCCTGATCGGATTCGCGACCTGCGAGCGAGTGAGCGCTCGCGCTGGCTGGCCAGCCGCATGGTTCACGCTGATCGGCGGATTGCTGGCTGCGGCGGTGGGCCACGAGACCGGCAATGCACTGCCCTGGGCGCTGGTGCAGTTCGGTGGCATGGCACTGATCGTGCTGCTGTCGTTTGCCAGGCCGACCAGCGGCGCGGTCGGACTCCGGCTGGGCTGGGTGATCTTCTTCTATGCGCTCGCGAAGCTCTTCGAGCTCGCGGACCACGCGATCTTCGAAGCCACCCGTCACCTGATCTCGGGCCACAGCCTCAAGCACCTGACGGCGGCGCTCGCGGCGCTGCCCGTGCTGCACGCGCTGCAGACCATTGGACGGCGGACGCTGCGGCACAATCCGGGCGCCGTCACCGTGACGGCTTGAGGAAGCCGCCAACCAGGCATTGCGAATGACAACGACCGCCAACGCATCATCCTCCGCCGTGCACGACGCGCCGGCGCACGCCAACCAGTTCGAACTGCTGGGGCAGCGACGCTTCGCACCGTTCTTCTGGACGCAGTTCGCCGGCGCGGCGAACGACAACCTCTTCAAGTTCGCCTTCATCGTGATGGTCACCTACCAGCTCCAGGTGAGCTGGATGCCGCCGGCCATGGCGGGGCTGGTGATCGGTGCGCTTTTCATCCTGCCCTACCTGCTGTTCTCGGCGACCGCCGGACAGCTCACCGACAAGTTCGACAAGACGAAGATGATCCGCTTCGTCAAGAACATCGAGATCGGGATCATGCTGATCGCCGCCTGGGGCTTCATGCGTGCCGATGCCGTGGTGCTGCTGGCGTGCGTGTTCCTGATGGGGCTGCATTCCACGCTGTTCGGACCGGTGAAGTTCGCCTATCTCCCGCAGGCGCTCGATCCGCGCGAACTCACCGGCGGCAACGGCATGGTCGAGATGGGCACCTTCGTCGCCATCCTGCTCGGCCAAGTCGCCGGCGGCCTGCTGGTCGCGCTGCCGCAGATCGGGCGCACCTCGGTCGCGGTGGCCTGCGTGCTGCTGGCGCTGGCGGGGCGCGCGGTGGCCCAGGCGATTCCACCTGCGCCGGCCACCGATCCGGGGCTGCGGATCAACTGGAACCCGGTCAGCGAAACCTGGCGCAACCTCAGGCTCGCGCACGGCAACGTCGTCGTGTTCCGTTCGCTGCTCGGCATTTCGTGGATGTGGTTCTTCGGCGCGACCTTCCTGAGCCAGTTCCCGAGCTTCGCGAAAGAGGTGCTGCACGGCAACGAGCAGGTGGCCTCGCTGCTGCTGGTGGTGTTCTCGGTGGGCATCGGCATCGGCTCGCTGCTGTGCGAGACCCTGAGCCGGCGCCAGGTCGAGATCGGGCTGGTGCCGCTCGGCGCGATCGGGATGAGCGTCTTTGCGATCGACCTCTACTTCGCGTCGCGTGCGCTGCCGGTGCTCGGCGATCTCGGGCTCGCCGAATTCCTCCGCCTGCCGGCCCACTGGCGCGTGCTGGCCGATCTCGGCCTGCTGTCGCTCTCCGCGGGGCTCTACAGCGTGCCGATGTATGCACTCATCCAGTTGCGCAGCCAGCCGACGCACCGCGCGCGCATCATCGCCGCCAACAACATCCTCAACGCGCTCTTCATGGTCGCCAGTGCGGTGATCGCCGGGGCGCTGCTGAAGACGGGTTTCACGATCCCGCAGATCTTCCTGATCACCGGCATCGCGAACGCCGTCATCGCGTTCTACATCTTCATGCTGGTGCCGGAATACCTGCTGCGCTTCGTGGCCTGGGTGCTGTCGCGGGTCGTCTACCGCTTCGGCATCAAGGGCGAGGAGCACATCCCTGCCGAGGGCGCCGCGGTGCTGGTCTGCAATCATGTGAGCTTCATCGACGCGGTGCTGCTGATGGCGGCGAGCCCGCGGCCGATCCGCTTCATCATGGATCACCGCATCTTCGCGGTGCCGGTGCTCGGATGGCTCTTCCGGCTGGCGAAGGCCATTCCCATCGCACCGCAGAAGGACGATCCGGCTGCCTACGAGGACGCCTTCAGGCAGGCCGTGCAGGTGCTGCGCGACGGTGATCTGCTGGCGATCTTTCCCGAAGGCGCGATCACGCGCGACGGGCAGTTGCAGCCCTTCAAGGGCGGGGTGATGAAGATCCTCGAAGGCGCCCGGGCCGAAGGCATCGATGTGCCGATCGTGCCCATGGCGCTGACCAACCTGTGGGGCTCCTTCTTCAGCCGCGTCGAAGTGCGCGACGGGCAGAACGTCGCGATGGTGCGGCCGTTCCGGCGCGGCTACTTCAGCCGTGTGGGACTCAACGTCGGCGACGCGATGCCCTATGCCGAGGTGCAGCCCGATGTGCTCCGGCGGCGCGTGAGCGGACTCATGGGGGCATGAGCTCGCCGTGATGCCGCCCCTGCGCCTCGAAGCACTCTGGCCCGCTGTCACCTGGTTCGGTGACAGCGGCTTTCTGCTGCCTGCATCCCTGTGGATCACCGCGTGGCTCGCGCTGCCCCCGCGACGCGCGGCTCGGCGTGGCGCTGGGTGATTCTGTTCGGCCTCGGCTGCAGCGTGATCCTGATGTCGAAGCTCGCGTTCATGGGCTGGGGCATCGGCATCGCGGCGATCGACTTCACGGGATTCAGCGGGCACACGGCGCTGTCGGCCAGCATCTGGCCGGTGGCCGGCTGGCTGCTGGCTTCGCGGCAGGATCACCGCGTTCGCGTCACGGCGGCCGTGCTCGGGCTGGTGTTCGCGGCCGCCATCGGCGTCTCGCGCCTCGCGCTGGACGCGCATTCCGCTTCGGAAGTCGCGGCCGGCTTTCTGCTCGGCGGGGTGGTGAGCGGACTGTTCCTGTGGCGGCAGCATCGTTCGCCGCATCCGCGACTGAGCTGGGTGCTCGTGGCGCTGAGCCTCGCGACGCCAGCGCTGCTGCAGCGACCGGGCACCGCGGCACCGACGCAGGGTGCGCTGGAGGTCATCGCCATGCGCCTCGCAGGAACCGACCGGGTCTATACCCGCGCCGACCTCCTGGCTCGCCGGAACGCTCGGTCGATCGGTATCGAATAGAGATACCGAAGGCGCTGGAGCGCGCCACTGGGTCGTCACCTTGTGCCTTGACGCCGGGACGCGAACCATCATCCGCGCACCTTCACACTGCAACGAGAAACTGTCATGAGTCGGAAACCCACGAACTTCGGCCCCTACGAGCGCGAATTCCAGGCCCGCGTTTCGCGCTTGCGCCGCCTGCTGAAGGGGGTGGTGCAAGCGATCCTGGCGGCGGCCGCGGTCACCCTGGCCGGCGTGTTCCTGTTTCCGCTCAACGCGCATGCGCAGCAGGTGCTGGGGTCGCTCGACGGGCCCCCGGCGCGCATTGCCCGGCTGCACACCGAGGGCTATGCGCCGGTCGTGCTCGACAAGCGCTAGACCAGAATCTGCAAACTTCAGAGAAGGACCTCCATGAGCAAATCCCTGCGTCTGTCCGAAAAGTGGTTTCGCCGCGGCCTCTGGGTGGTGGCGGTGGTCTTCGCGAGCTTCCTGATCGGACTGGGCAGCACCATCGTCGGCGACCTGCCGCGGGTCGAGCACCGGATCGAACTGGACGATTTCATCGACCGCGCCGCCGCCGAACCGCTGCGCAACACGGTGCGCAGCGCGGAGCGCGCCGAGCAGGAAGCCGTACGCGATCGCGAACAGGCCGACCTCAAGCTGCTCGCGGCGCGGCAGGCCAGCCGCGCGGCCAGGGAGACCTTCTCGAACTGGCTCGCGACGCGCCATGCAACGGCGCAGCCGGACCAGGACGCCGAGCTCATTGCGCGCACGAAGGCGCTCGACGCGCTCAAGCAGAAGGAGGACGAGGCCGAGCGGGCTGTCGGCGCGCAGCGGCAGATCGCGCTCGACGCGCGCCAGTCGCGCCAGCGTGCCGCGGAGCAGCTCGCCAAGCTGGAGGACGAGGCGCGCGCGCGGATGGACACGGAGAACCGCCGCGTCGAGTTGCGTGTCTTCCTCTATCGACTCGCGCTCACGCTGCCGCTCCTGGTGATCGCGGGCTGGCTCTTCGCGAAGAAGCGCAAGAGCACCTGGTGGCCCTTCGTCTGGGGCTTCATCTTCTTCGCGCTGTTCGCGTTCTTCGTCGAGCTCGTTCCGTATCTGCCGAGCTACGGCGGTTACGTGCGCTACGCGGTGGGCATCGTGATCACGGTGCTCGTGGGGCGCTATGCGATCGTCGCGCTCAACCGCTATCTCGAGCGCCAGAAGGCCGCGGAATCACAGCCCGACACGGTGCGCCGCAACGAGTTGAGTTACGACACCGCGCTCGCGCGGCTCGCCAAGGGCGTGTGTCCGGGCTGCGAGCGGCCGGTGGATCTGAAGAACAGCGAGATCGACTTCTGCCCGCACTGCGGCATCGGCCTCTTCGACCACTGCCACGCCTGCAAGACGCGCAAGAGCGCATTCGCGCGCTTCTGCCACGCCTGCGGAACCGGTGCGACGGCGCAGGCGCCGCGCGATCCTTCGTTGCCTCAGGTCCAGCCGGCGTCCACCACGTAGTCCTGCGCGGTGCACATCTTCGAATCGTCGGCGGCAAGGAACAGCGCCATGCTGGCGATGTCCTCGGCCATCACGCGGCCGGGGAGGCACTGCGCCGCATCGATCTCCGCATGCGACTCGGGCTTGACCCAGAGATTGAGCTGCCGCTCGGTCATCACCCAGCCGGGCACGAGCGAGTTGACGCGGATGTTCTCTTTGCCGAGATCGCGCGCCAGGGCCCGCGTGAGCCCGCGCGCGGCCGACTTGCAGGCCTGGTAGACCGGGTAGCCGCGGCCCTTGATCATCCAGCTCACCGAGCCGAAGTTGATGATCGATCCGCCGCCGGCCGCGCGCATGTCCTCGGCCACGGCCTGCGCGGCAAAGAACTGGTGCTTGAAGTTGACCGCGGCGAGCCGGTCGAAGTCCTCGCTGGTCACGTCTTCCATCTCGTGGCGACGGTCGTTCGCCGCGTTGTTGAGCAGTACGCGGATCGGGCCGAATTGGGCGCGCACCGCGGCGATGGTGGCTTGCAGCGCGGCCACGTCCGTGACGTCGCATGGCAGGAAGAGCGGCGCGTTCTCGCCACCCAGCACGGCGGCCAGCGCGCGGCCGGCATCCGCGTCGATGTCGCAGAACCCGACGCGCGCGCCCTGCGCGTGAAAGGCGCGCACCAGCGCTTCGCCGATCCCCGTCGCGCCGCCGGAGATGAAAACGGTACGGCCCATCAGGGACGGATAGCGCGCCGAAGGCGAGGGAGAGGTCGAGTCGGTCATGTCGGGTTCCCATGAAAGATGAGCCCGGACGATGGGCCGGGCTCGCGCGATTTTGACGCGCGGTTGTGCCCTGTGTCACCCGTGTGAACGAGAATGCCGCGATCCCGGCGTACCGTGGTGCGATTCGATGAATGACAACGAGACAGAACGTGTTCGGCTCGAAGCAGGCGCTTTGCGCCTGGAACTGGCACCTGCGATCGGTGGGGCGGTCACCGCGCTTTACGACGTCGAGGACGGTGCCCGCTTCGACTGGCTGCGTCCCGCGACCGACGACGCGCTGTCACGCCGCGATCTCTTCGCGATGGCGAGTTTTGCGCTTCTGCCGTGGTGCAACCGCATCCGCGAGGGCCATGCGCATTTCGGCGGCCGTGGGATCGCGATTCGTGCAGGGCATCCGGCCGGGCCCTCGGGCAGGCATCCGCTGCATGGCATCGGCTGGATGCGCCCGTGGCGTGTCACGCAGGCCTCGGCGACGCGGGCTTTGCTCGAACTCGCCGTCGACGCCGACGCGCAGTGGCCCTGGCGATTCGAGGCTTCGCAAAGTTTCGAGCTCGATCCGTCGGGACTTCGCTGCAACGTCACGCTGACCAACCGCGATGCGGCGCCCATGCCCGCGGGGATCGGGCATCACCCGTACTTTCCCCATCGCACCGGCACGCGGCTCCAGACCGCGACCGCTGCGATGTGGCGCGGTGATCCGGAAGTGATGCCCGTCAGCCTCGAAGCCACTGCCGAGGTGGCCAAGCTTCGCCATGGTGTGCGCTTGTCCGAACTCGACCTGGACAACAACTTCACCGGCTGGCAGCACGCCGCGCGCATCGACTGGCCCGCGTCCTCACGCGCGCTGGTGATGTCGGCCGAACCGCCGCTCGATTTCTTCGTGCTGTACTGTCCGAGCGGCGCGGATCACTTCTGCGCCGAGCCGGTCAGCCAGTGCACCGATGCGATCAACCTCGCGGACCGCCATGGCCCGGCCGAGTTGGGCGGCGCGGTGCTGGCGCCCGGCGAAACGCTCTCTGGAACCTGGGCCTTGCGTTCCGTGCGCTAGACGCCGCGTGCGCGGTCGGCCTTGAACTGCGCGCGGAATTCGCCGAACCGTCCCGCGTCGAGCGCCTCGCGGATCTCGCGCATCAGGTTCAGGTAGTAGTGCAGGTTGTGGATGGTGGTGAGCATCGGCCCGAGCATCTCGCCGCAGCGGTCCAGGTGATGCAGGTAGGCGCGGCTGAAGCCCTCCCGTCCGCCTTCGTTCCACGACACACCCGACGCGCCCGCGCAGGCATGGCAGGTGCAGCTCGGATCGATCGGCTGCGGATCGCTCTTGTGGCGCGCGTTGCGCATCTTGAGGTCGCCATAGCGCGAGAACAGGGTGCCGTTGCGCGCATTGCGCGTGGGCATCACGCAGTCGAACATGTCGACGCCTTGCGCCACGCCTTCGACGAGATCCTCGGGCGTGCCGACGCCCATCAGGTAGCGCGGCTTGTGCGCCGGCAGCCGGTGGGGCGTGTGCGCCATGATGCGCAGCATCTCGTCCTTGGGCTCGCCGACGCTCACGCCGCCGATGGCGTAGCCCGGGAAGTCCATCTCGACCAGCTTCGCGAGCGATTCTTCGCGCAGGTTCTCGAACATGCCGCCCTGCACGATGCCGAAGAGCGCGTTGGGGTTTGCAAGGCGCGCGAACTCGTGCTGGCAGCGCAGCGCCCAACGCAGGCTCAGTTCCATCGACTTGCGCGCTTCGGCCTCGGTGGTGATGTGGCCCTGCGTCTCGTACGGCGTGCATTCGTCGAACTGCATGACGATGTCGCTGTTGAGGATGGTCTGGATCTGCATCGAGACCTCGGGCGTGAGGAAGAGCTTGTCGCCGTTGACCGGTGACGCGAACCTCACGCCTTCCTCGCTGATCTTGCGCATCGCGCCGAGCGACCAGACCTGGAAGCCGCCCGAGTCGGTGAGGATGGGCTTGTTCCACTTCTCGAACTGGTGCAGCCCGCCGAAACTCGACATCACGTCGAGGCCCGGGCGCATCCACAGGTGGAAGGTGTTGCCGAGGATGATCTGCGCACCCATCTCGTCGAGGCTGCGCGGCATCACGCCCTTGACGGTGCCGTAGGTGCCCACGGGCATGAAGATCGGCGTCTGCACCACGCCGTGGTTCAGCGTGAGCTTGCCGCGCCGCGCGTGGCTCGACGGGTCGGTGGCGAGGAGTTCGAAGTTCAGCATGATTCAGTGCCCGTCCGGCCGCCCGAAGGGCACTGAGCGCCCCCTCGGGGGGCAGCGATACACGAAGTGATGAGCGTGGGGGTCATATCAGTTTTCTCTCGAGCAGCATGGCGTCGCCGTAGCTGAAGAAGCGGTAGCGCTCGCGGATCGCGTGGGCGTAGAGCGCCATCACGTGCTCGTAGCCCGCGAAGGCGCTCACCAGCATCATGAGCGTGCTCTTGGGCAGGTGGAAGTTGGTGATGAGCACGTCGACGTGCTCGAAGGCGAAGCCGGGCGTGATGAAGATGCTCGTATCGCCCGAGGATTCGCCGCTCTTCGCCCACGATTCGAGCGTGCGGACGGTGGTCGTGCCGACCGCGACGATGCGGCCGCCGCGCGCCCGGGTCTCGGCGATCGCGCGCTGCGTGGCTTCGGGCACTTCGTAGCGCTCGGCGTGCATCGTGTGCTCGGCGATGTTCTCGGTCTTCACCGGCTGGAAGGTGCCGGCGCCGACGTGCAGCGTCACGTTCGCGCGCCGGATGCCGCGCGCTTCGAGTTCGGCCAGCAGGGCGTCGTCGAAGTGCAGCGCGGCGGTCGGTGCCGCGACCGCGCCGGGCACACGCGCGAACACCGTCTGGTAGCGGCTTTCGTCGTCCGCCGAATCGGTGTGCGTGATGTAGGGCGGCAGCGGCACGTGGCCGCAGCGTGCCATCAGCGCATAGGGGTCTTCGCCCGAGGGGCTCTCGAAACGGAAGCGGAAGAGGGCGCCGTGCTCGTCGGGCCAGCGGCCGAGGAGCGTGGCGCTGAAGCCGCCGGTCATCGCGAGCGTGGTGCCGACCTGCGGCTTCTTGCTGACCTTCATGTGCGCGACCACCTCGTGGTCCTGCAGCACGCGTTCGACCAGCAGTTCGAGCTTGCCACCCGTCGGCTTTTCGCCGAAGAGACGCGCCTTGACGACGCGCGTGTCGTTGAAGACCAGGAGATCGCCGGGCCGCAGCAGCGAGGGCAGGTCCCGGAAGATCCTGTCGACCGGTATGTCGCCCGTGCCGTCGAGCAGCCGGGAGGCGCTGCGTTCCGCGGCGGGATGCTGCGCCACCAGTTCAGGCGGCAGATGGAAATCGAAATCGGAAAGCGTGAAGTCGCGCATGTTGTTGAGGGCTGGACAGACCCGTGCCAATGGGGCCGCACGACCAGGTGATCCCTTTTCGGGAAATACCGCGGAACCGGCTCTGCCGGGCCGCTGGTATTGCCCCTGCAAGGGGTTGGCGAAGCGACACGAAGTGCGCGCAGCCTGGGGGTGTGCGTAATCACCGGGCAGAATTGTCCCATGCCTGCCGCTGCCAAGTCCCCGCCAACGGAAAAGCCCGTACCCGCGCCGGCGCCCGGCACCGGCATGAGCGCGGTGCAGCGCGCGCTGCGCAAGCTGGGCCTGCTGCGGGACATCGATTTCGCGCTCTATCTGCCGATGCGCTACGAGGACGAGACGCGCATCGTGCGCCTGGCCGACACGCGCGATGGCGAGATGGCGCAGATCGAGGCCGTGGTGACCGAAAGCGAGGTGGTCTATCGGCCGCGCCGGCAGTTGATCGTCACGGTCGACGACGGCAGCGACACCTGCCAGCTTCGCTTCTTCAATTTCTATCCGTCGCAGCTAAAGCAGCTTGCCGTGGGCGCGCGCGTGCGCATCCGCGGCGAAGTGCGAGGCGGCTTCGTCGGGCGGCAGATGATGCATCCTGCCGTCAAGGCGGCGGGCACCGCATTGCCGGAGGCTTTGACGCCGGTCTACTCGACCATCGCAGGGCTGGCGCAGCCGGTGCTGCGCCGCGAAGTCCGTTCGGGGCTCGCGCGCGCGGTGCTCGACGAAACGCTGCCGCCCGGCGCAGCGCCATATGGCACATGGGACCTGCGCCGCGCGCTGGACTTCCTGCACTACCCCGCGCCGGATGTCGCGATCGCCACGCTCGAAGACCACAGCCATCCCGCATGGCAGCGGCTCAAGGCCGACGAGCTGCTGGCGCAGCAACTCTCCCAGCTGCAGGCGCGGCGCCAGCGCGCGGCACAGCGGGCGCCGGTGCTCGAGGTGGACTCGGCGGGCGGCAAGCTGCACAAGGATCTGCTCGGCGCGTTGCCGTTTGCGCTCACGGGGGCGCAGCAGCGTGTGGGCGAAGAGATCACGCGCGATCTGGCCCGCGAAGTCCCGATGCATCGGCTGCTGCAGGGCGACGTCGGCTCGGGCAAGACCGTGGTCGCCGCGCTCGCGGCGGCGCGCTGCATCGACGCGGGCTTCCAGTGCGCGCTGATGGCGCCGACCGAGATCCTCGCGGCGCAGCACTTCGGCAAGCTGGTGAACTGGCTCGATCCGCTGCTCGCCGAGCGCGGCCTGCGGGTCGCATGGCTCACCGGCAGCCAGAAGAAAAAGGAACGCGACACCATGGCCGCCGCCGTCGAAAGCGGCGAAGCGGCGCTGGTGGTCGGAACGCATGCCGTCATCTCCGAGAAGGTGCGCTTTCGCCGTCTCGCGCTCGCGGTGATCGACGAGCAGCACCGCTTCGGCGTGGCGCAGCGGCTCGCGTTGCGCGGCAAGGCCGGCGAGGATGTCGAGCCGCATCTGCTGATGATGAGTGCCACGCCGATCCCGCGCACGCTGGCGATGAGCTATTACGCCGACCTCGACGTCTCCACGCTGGACGAACTGCCGCCCGGCCGCACGCCGATCGTCACGAAGCTGGTGGCCGACCATCGGCGGGATGAAGTCATCGACCGCATCCGTGCCCAGCTCGAACAGGGTCGGCAGGTCTACTGGGTCTGCCCGCTGATCGAGGAAAGCGAGGCCGTCGATCTTCGCAACGCCACCGAGACGCGCGACGAACTGGCCGAGGCCCTCGGCGAACAGGTCCGCGTCGGCCTCTTGCATTCGCGGATGCCGACGGCCGAGAAGCAGTCGGTGATGGAGGACTTCACCGCCAACCGGCTGCAGGTGCTGGTGAGCACGACCGTGATCGAAGTCGGCGTCGACGTGCCCAACGCCTCGCTGATGGTGATCGAGCACGCCGAGCGCTTCGGCCTCTCGCAACTGCACCAGCTGCGCGGTCGCGTGGGTCGCGGCGCCGCGGCTTCCGCGTGCGTGCTTCTCTATTCGCCGAATGAGGGTGGGCGCGTCGGCGAGGCAGCCCGCGCCCGCCTCAAGGCCATGGCCGAAACCAGCGACGGCTTCGAGATCGCGAGGCGCGACCTGGAGATCCGCGGCCCCGGCGAATTCCTCGGCGCCCGCCAGTCGGGTGCACCGCTGCTGCGCTTTGCCGACCTGACCAACGACGCCTTGCTCCTGGACTGGGCTCGCGAGCTGGCTCCGAAGATGCTCGACCGCCACCCCGATCTGGCAGCCCGCCACGTCGATCGCTGGCTGGGCAGCAAGGCCGAGTACCTCAAGGCATGAACAGAGCCCCGAGCCGGGGCGAGCGATAATAGGTTTTCGCTATGACACTCACCGAACTCAAATACATCGTTGCGGTCGCGCGCGAGAGACATTTCGGAAAGGCCGCGGAGGCCTGCTTCGTGTCGCAGCCGACCCTGTCCGTGGCGATCAAGAAGCTGGAGGACGAACTCGAGGTCAAGCTGTTCGAGCGCAGCGCAGGCGAAGTCACCGTGACGCCGCTCGGCGAACAGATCGTCCAGCAGGCGCAGAGCGTGCTGGACCAGGCCGCGAGCATCAAGGAAATCGCCAAGCGCGGGAAGGACCCGCTCTCGGGGCCGCTGAACCTCGGCGTGATCTACACCATCGGCCCCTATCTGCTGCCCGACCTGGTGCGCCAGAACATCGCCCGCACGCCGCAGATGCCGCTGGTGCTGCAGGAGAACTTCACCGCCAGGCTGCTCGAGATGCTGCGCTCCGGCGAGATCGACTGCGCGATCATGGCCGAACCCTTCCCCGATACCGGCCCGGCCATGGCGGCGCTCTACGACGAGCCTTTCATGGCCGCGTTGCCGGCCCACCATCCCCTGGCGAGCAAGGAGTCCGTCACCTCCGACGAGCTCAAGAAGGAGACGATGCTCCTTCTGGGCACCGGCCATTGCTTCCGCGACCACGTGCTGGAGGTCTGCCCGGAATTCGCGCGCTTCTCCAGCAATGCCGAGGGCATCCGCAAGAGCTTCGAAGGCTCTTCGCTCGAAACCATCAAGCACATGGTCGCCTCGGGAATGGGCGTCACGCTGGTGCCGCGCCTGTCGGTGCCGGCCGATGCGCTCAGGCCCAGGTCGAAAGGCCGCAGGGAGCCGGAGCAGATCGTGCGTTATCTGCCGGTGCGCGACGCGCAGGGAGGCGATCCGCCGACCCGGCGCGTGGTGCTGGCGTGGCGCCGCAGCTTCACGCGCTACGAGGCCATTGCCGCGTTGCGCAACGCGATCTATGCCTGCGAGCTGCCGGGCGTCAGGCGCCTCTCCTGAAAGACGCGCCATCGGCCTACGGATCGAAGGGCGGTCTCGCGCGATGGCTGCGCTAGAGTGCAGTCTTGCCGCCAACCAACGGAAGAAAGAGCTCACTGCCATGGCCGCCACGGGGTCGCTCCAACCCACGCCCGCACCCCGCCGCGGGCGTTTTGCCCTTTATCTCGACCTGATCCGCTGGAGCCGGCCGGCGGGGTGGCTGTTGCTGCTCTGGCCCACGCTGGGCGCGTTGTGGTTCGCGGCCGGAGGCTGGCCGGGCTGGCATCTGCTGGCGGTGTTCGTGATCGGCACGATCCTCATGCGCAGCGCGGGTTGCTGCGTGAACGACGTCGCCGACCGCGACTTCGACCGGCATGTCAAACGGACCGCGAAACGGCCGGTCACCAGCGGCGAAGTCTCGGTGCCCGAGGCGCTCGCAGTGGGCGCCGTGCTGGCGCTGGCCGCGTTCGCGCTGGTGCTGACCACCAACCGCCTCACCGTCCTGATGTCGTTCGCGGCGCTCGCGGTGACCTTGATCTATCCATTCGCCAAGCGCTTCGTCTCGGTGCCGCAGGCGGTACTCGGCGTTGCCTTCAGTTTCGGCATTCCAATGGCATTCGCCGCCGTTCGCGGCAGCGTGCCGGCGGTGGCGTGGTGGCTGCTGGCCGGCAATCTGTTCTGGGTGCTGGCCTACGACACCGAGTATGCGATGGTCGACCGCGACGACGACCTCAAGATCGGGATGAAGACCTCGGCGATCACCTTCGGCCGCCTCGATGTGGCGATCGTCATGTCGAGCTACGCGATCTTTCTCGCCGTGTGGACCGTCATCGGCACCGCCGCCGGACTGGGCGTGGCGCTCTACCTGGGGATCGGCATCGCCGCGGCGCAAGCTTTGTGGCACTGGCGGCTGATCCACGACCGCACGCGCGACGGTTGCTTCAAGGCCTTCCGGCTCAATCACTGGCTCGGCTTCGCCGTATTCGCCGGGATCGTCGCCGGGTATCTATGAGCCCGACCGGGCGCGAACTCAAACCCCGCCGAACTCCTTGCCGAGTTCGGCCGCGCGCCGATGGGCCGCGCGGATCGCGGTCTTGAACTTCGCCTTGACCTCGTCGTTCTCCATCGAAGTGATCGCCGCGTAGGTGGTGCCGCCCTTCGACGTCACGCGCTCGCGCAGGACGGCGGGGGGCTCGGTCGCGTTGGCGGCCAGCGCGGAGGCGCCGGTGAAGGTGCCCACCGCGAGTTGATACGCCTGCTCCGGCGTCAGGCCCAGCTCGATGCCGGCTTCGGTCATCGCCTCGATGAAATAGAACACGTAGGCCGGGCCGGAGCCCGACACCGCGGTCACGACGTCGAGTGCCTCCTCGGCGTCGACCCACATCAGCTCGCCGGTCGCGCCGAGGACCTGCTCGATGAGCTTCCGGTCGGCGATGTCCGCCGCCTCGCGCGCGAAAAGGCCGGTCATGCCCTGGCCGACGAGCGCTGGCGTGTTCGGCATGGCGCGGACGACGCGCTCGG
This sequence comes from Variovorax ureilyticus, assembly GCF_050632185.1. Lineage (GTDB taxonomy): Bacteria > Pseudomonadota > Gammaproteobacteria > Burkholderiales > Burkholderiaceae_C > Variovorax > Variovorax ureilyticus_A. The sequence goes on along the minus strand of NZ_CP192579.1, from coordinate 3,999,094 downwards.
TCCCGAGCCAGCGCGCGATGCTGCCGGACGGGATGCCGGCGGCCACGCTCAGGTGCAGCGCGTCGGGCGCCAGTCCGCGCACCGGCCGCGCCGCCTCGGCGAAGCTCTGCGGCTTGACGGCCCACACGATCACCTCGCACCGGGACAGTGCGGGGCCCGCCGCGGGCTGCGCGGTGATGCTGAAATCGTTGGCGAGCCGGGCGCGCGCCTCTGCTAGCGGTTCGACGACTTCGATGCTGGCGGGCGGAACGTCCTGCTTGAGGAGCCCGCCGATGATGGCGCTGGCCATGTTGCCGCCGCCGATGAAGCCGATGGGCGGGAGCGGGGTCGGTTCCCGCCGGGGCAGGAAGGTGACTGCGATATTCATGATCAGTTGTTGACGGGGAATGGATCGTGTGCCAGAATATCAGGCTTCGCTTCAAAAAGGCGAGGCTTCTGCCCAGCGGAAGCACACCGAAGTGGTTTCGGTGTGTGGACGACGGGCCCAAGACTGATCGTTTGGTCGCCCTGGGTTGGCCCGGGTGTCAAGCGGTACAAGTTGGGAATATCACGAAATGATCCAAACTGAATCCCGGCTCGATGTGGCCGACAACACGGGCGCGAAATCCGTCCTGTGTATCAAGGTGCTCGGTGGCTCCAAGCGGCGCTATGCCAGCGTCGGTGATGTCATCAAGGTCTCCATCAAGGAAGCCGCTCCGCGTGGTCGCGTCAAGAAGGGCGAGATCTACAGCGCTGTGGTCGTCCGCACTGCCAAGGGCATCCGTCGCGCCGACGGCTCGCTCGTCAAGTTCGACGGCAATGCCGCCGTGTTGCTCAACGCCAAGCTGGAGCCGATCGGCACCCGCATCTTTGGACCGGTCACGCGCGAACTGCGTACCGAGAAGTTCATGAAGATCGTGTCGCTGGCCCCCGAAGTTCTCTAAGGACAACAACGCCATGAACAAGATTCGCAAAGGCGACCAGGTCATCGTGTTGGCCGGGCGCGACAAGGGCAAGCGTGGCACCGTCTCGCTGCGCAAGGACGACTCGCATGTCGTCGTCGAGGGCATCAACCTCGTCAAGAAGCACACCAAGCCGAATCCCCTGAAGGGCACGACGGGTGGCATCGTTGAAAAGGCCATGCCGATTCACCAATCCAACGTGGCGATCTTCAATGCCGCGACCGGCAAGGCCGATCGCGTGGGCATCAAGGTCACGGACGGCAAGCGCGTGCGCGTCTTCAAGTCCAGCGGCGAAGAAATCAAGGCCGCCTAAGGGGTACTTACATGGCACGTCTCCAACAACACTATCGCGAAAAGATCGCGAAGGATCTGACCGAAAAGTTCGGCTACACCTCGCCGATGCAGGTCCCGCGTCTGACCAAGATCACGCTCAACATGGGTGTGGGCGAAGCAGTCGCCGACAAGAAGGTGCTCGACAACGCCGTCGCCGATCTGACGAAGATCGCCGGCCAGAAGCCCGTGGTGACCAAGTCGAAGAAGGCCATCGCCGGCTTCAAGATTCGCGAGAACCAGCCGATCGGCTGCATGGTCACGCTGCGCGGCGTTCAGATGTACGAATTCCTCGATCGCTTCGTGACCGTCGCGCTGCCGCGCGTTCGCGACTTCCGCGGGATCTCCGGTCGTGCGTTCGATGGCCGCGGCAACTACAACATCGGCGTCAAGGAACAGATCATCTTCCCCGAGATCGAGTACGACAAGGTCGATGCCCTGCGTGGTCTGAACATCAGCATCACGACGACGGCCAAGACCGACGAGGAAGCCAAGGCGCTTCTCGCCGGCTTCCGTTTCCCGTTCAAGAACTGAGGTGGTTTGTGGCTAAAGTAGCTTTGATCGAGCGCGAGCTCAAGCGAGAAAAACTGGTCGCAAAGTACGCCGCCAAGCATGCGGAACTGAAGGCGATCGCCAACGACGCAAAGAAGAGCGACGAAGAGCGCGCAGCTGCCCGCCTGGCTCTGCAGAAGCTCCCGCGCAATGCGAATCCGACGCGCCAGCGCAATCGCTGCGAAATCACGGGTCGTCCGCGCGGCACCTTCCGTCAATTCGGTCTGGCCCGCGCCAAGATCCGCGAAATGGCTTTCAACGGCGACATCCCCGGTGTCACCAAGGCCAGCTGGTAAGCCAGGCAGGAGCAAACAACATGAGCATGAGTGATCCCATTGCCGACCTGCTGACGCGTATCCGCAACGCGCAGATGGTGGCGAAGCCCACCGTGTCGGTTCCGTCTTCCAAGGTGAAGGTTGCAATCGCACAAGTCCTGAAGGACGAGGGCTACATCGACGGCTTCAAGGTCAAGACCGAAGCCGGCAAGAGCGAGCTCGAGATCTCGCTGAAGTACTACGCTGGTCGCCCGGTCATCGAGCGCATCGAGCGCGTGAGCCGCCCCGGCCTGCGTGTCTACAAGGCCAGCGCCGCGATTCCGCAGGTCCAGAACGGCCTCGGCGTTGCCATCGTCACCACCCCCAAGGGCGTGATGACGGACCGCAAGGCACGCGCCGCCGGTGTCGGTGGCGAAGTCCTGTGCTACGTCGCCTAACCGAGACATCAAGGAGAAACTGAATGTCCCGCGTAGGAAAAATGCCGGTTGCCATCCCCGCTGGCGTGGATGTGTCGATCAAGGAAGACCAGATCAGCGTCAAGGGTTCGGGCGGCACGCTCAGCCTTGCGCGCAATGCGCTGGTCAACATCGTCAACAAGGACGGCAAGCTGAGCTTCGAGCCCGCCAACGATTCGCGTGAAGCCAACGCGATGAGCGGCACGGTTCGCCAGCTGGTGAACAACATGGTGGTCGGTGTGACCAAGGGCTTCGAGAAGAAGCTCAACCTGATCGGCGTGGGTTACAAGGCCCAGGCGCAAGGCGCCAAGCTGAACCTGTCGGTCGGTTTCTCGCATCCGGTCAACAAGGACATGCCGCAAGGCATCACGGTGGCAACGCCCACCCCGACCGAAGTCGTGATCAAGGGTGCCGACCGCCAGCGCGTCGGCCAAGTGGCCGCTGAGATCCGCGCCATCCGTCCGCCCGAGCCTTACAAGGGCAAGGGCATCCGCTACGCGGACGAGAAGGTCGTGATCAAAGAGACCAAGAAGAAATAAGGGGCAGCAAAATGATGTTGACCAAAAAGCACAGCGTCTCCGCCGCTCGCGTCAGACCCGCATCCGTATCGCGACGCAAGGCGTGGCACGTCTGACCGTGAACCGCACCAACCTGCACATCTACGCCACCGTCATCTCCGGCGACGGCGCGAAGGTGCTTGCAAGCGCCTCGACCGCAGAAGCCGAAGTGCGCGCCGCCCTGGGCGGCTCGGGCAAGGGTGGCAACACCGCTGCCGCGACCGCCATCGGCAAGCGCATCGCCGAAAAGGCGAAGGCTGCCGGCGTGGAAAAGGTTGCCTTCGATCGCGCAGGTTTCGCATACCACGGCCGCGTCAAGGCGTTGGCGGATGCGGCCCGCGAAGCCGGCCTGCAGTTCTAACCGGACACGAGATTCAAAATGGCAAAGATTCAGGCAAGAACGCAGAACGAAGGACCCGAGGACGGTCTGCGCGAGAAGATGATCGCGATCAACCGCGTCACCAAGGTGGTGAAGGGTGGTCGTATTCTGGGCTTCGCAGCGCTCACCGTGGTGGGTGATGGCGACGGCCGCGTCGGCATGGGCAAGGGCAAGTCCAAGGAAGTGCCCGCCGCCGTGCAGAAGGCGATGGAAGAGGCCCGCCGCAACCTGTTCAAGGGTGCGATGAAGAACGGCACGCTGCACCACGAAGTGCATGGCCACCATGGTGCCTCGTCCGTCGTGATGTATCCGGCCCCCAAAGGTACCGGCATCATCGCCGGCGGCCCGATGCGCGCCGTGTTCGAAGTGATGGGCATCACCGACGTCGTGGCCAAGAGCCATGGCTCGTCGAATCCCTACAACATGGTTCGCGCGACCCTGAACGGCCTGCGCAACGCGACGGCGGCTTCCGAAGTCGCGGCCAAGCGCGGCCTGACGGTCGAGCAGCTGTTCGCCTAAGGACGGAGCATCCAAATGACGCAACAACAAACCGTCAAGGTGCAATTGGTCAAGAGCCCGATCGGCACCAAGCAATCGCATCGCGCCACCGTTCGTGGCCTGGGCCTGCGCAAGCTCAACAGCGTGAGCGAGCTGCAGGACACGCCCGCGGTCCGCGGCATGATCAACAAGATCAGTTATCTGGTCAAAGTGCTCTAAGCAGAGTCACTGAGAGAGACGCATATGGAACTCAATGGCATCAAGCCGGCAGCTGGCGCCAAGCACGCCAAGCGCCGTGTCGGCCGCGGCATCGGCTCCGGCCTTGGCAAGACCGCAGGTCGCGGTCACAAGGGTCAGAAGTCGCGCGCGGGCGGTTTCCACAAGGTGGGCTTCGAAGGCGGCCAGATGCCGCTGCAGCGCCGCCTGCCGAAGCGCGGCTTCAAGTCGCACCTGCTGAAGTTCAACGCCGAAGTGACGCTCGCCTCGCTGGAAAAGCTGGGCCTGGCGGAAGTCGACGTGCTGGCTCTCAAGCAAGCTGGCCTGGTGGCTCAGATCGCCAAGGTCGTCAAGGTTGTGAAGTCGGGCGAGATCACCAAGGCCGTCAAGCTGACGGGCGTCGGTGCAACGGCCGGTGCCAAGGCGGCGATCGAAGCTGCCGGCGGCAGCGTCGCCTGAACAAACGGACTGAAAGAAGTTCTTCGTGGCAACCAACGCGGCAACGCTCGCAAAGACAGGCAAGTTCGGTGACCTGCGTCGCCGGCTTGTCTTTTTGCTGCTCGCTCTCGTGGTCTATCGCGTCGGGGCTCACATCCCGGTGCCCGGCATCAATCCGGACCAACTGGCGCAGCTGTTCCAAGGTCAGCAGGGCGGCATCCTGAGCCTGTTCAACATGTTCTCGGGCGGCGCGCTGTCGCGCTTCACCGTGTTCGCGTTGGGCATCATGCCTTACATCTCCGCGTCGATCATCATGCAGCTGATGACCTACGTGGTTCCGACCTTCGAGCAATTGAAGAAGGAAGGCGAGGCGGGCCGCCGCAAGATCACCCAGTACACCCGCTACGGGACGCTGGCCCTTGCGCTGTTCCAGTCGTTCAGCATCGCCGTGGCGCTCGAGTCCTCGCCGGGTCTGGTTCTGGCGCCCGGGTTTGGCTTCCGCCTCACCGCGATGGTCAGCTTGACTGCAGGCTCGATGTTCCTGATGTGGCTCGGAGAGCAGATCACCGAACGCGGCCTGGGCAACGGGATTTCCATCCTGATCTTCGCTGGTATTGCCGCGGGCCTGCCGAATGCGATCGGTGGCTTGCTCGAGCTGGTTCGCACCGGCGCCATGAACGTGCTGGTGGCACTGTTCATCGTGGCGGTGGTTGTTCTGGTGACCTACTTCGTCGTGTTCGTCGAGCGCGGTCAACGCAAGATCCTCGTGAACTATGCGCGGCGCCAGGTGGGCAACAAGGTGTACGGCGGTCAGTCGTCGCACCTGCCGCTCAAGCTGAACATGGCCGGCGTGATCCCGCCGATCTTCGCGTCGTCGATCATCCTGCTGCCGACCACCATCGTGGGCTGGTTCAGCACCGGTGAGAGCTCGCGCTGGATCAGGGACATTGCGAGCGCTCTGCACCCGGGTCAGCCGATCTACGTCCTGCTGTACGCCAGCGCGATCGTGTTCTTCTGCTTCTTCTACACGGCGCTGGTTTTCAACAGCCGCGAGACCGCAGACAACCTGAAGAAGAGTGGCGCGTTCATCCCGGGCATCCGTCCGGGTGATCAGACTGCACGGTATATCGACAAGATCCTGGTTCGCCTGACGCTGGCTGGCGCGGTGTACATCACCTTCGTCTGCCTGCTGCCGGAGTTCCTGATCCTGAAGTACAACGTGCCGTTCTATTTTGGCGGCACCTCCCTGTTGATCATCGTGGTCGTCACGATGGACTTCATGGCCCAGGTGCAGAACTACATGATGTCTCAGCAGTACGAGTCCCTGCTCAAGAAGGCCAACTTCAAGACCTCGTAGGCATGAGATGTCGAAGGACGATGTCATCCAGATGCAAGGGGAGGTTCTGGAGAACCTGCCCAATGCGACATTCAGGGTGAAGCTCGAAAACGGGCACATCGTTCTCGGTCATATTTCCGGAAAGATGCGGATGCACTACATCCGCATCCTTCCAGGTGACAAAGTCACCGTTGAGTTGACGCCCTACGACTTGAGCCGGGCGCGCATTGTGTTTCGGGCGAAATGAGTCGCCGGGTTGAAGAGATTTAGGAGAATGAAATGAGAGTTTCGGCTTCGGTCAAAACCATTTGCCGTAATTGCAAGATCATCCGCCGCAAGGGTGTGGTGCGTGTGATCTGTTCCGACCCGCGCCACAAGCAGCGCCAGGGTTGATTGATAGAGTACTAGAGGACGCACATGGCACGTATTGCTGGCATCAACATTCCGCCGCACAAGCACGCTGAAATCGGCCTGACGGCTATTTTTGGCATCGGCCGCACGCGCGCTCGCAAGATCTGCGAAGCGAGCGGCATCGAGTACTCGAAGAAGATCAAGGATCTGACCGACGCCGATCTCGAGAAGATCCGCGACCAGATCGCGCTCTTCACGATCGAGGGCGACCTGCGCCGCGAAACGACGATGAACATCAAGCGCTTGATCGACATCGGCTGCTACCGCGGTTTTCGTCATCGTCGCGGCCTGCCGATGCGCGGCCAGCGTACGCGCACCAACGCCCGCACTCGCAAGGGTCCGCGCAAGGCTGCGCAGTCCCTGAAGAAATAAGGATAGACCAGCATGGCTAAAGCTCCTGCCAATAACGCCGCACAGCGCGTTCGCAAGAAGGTTCGCAAGAACGTCGCGGACGGTATCGCGCACGTGCACGCTTCGTTCAACAACACGATCATCACGATCACGGACCGCCAGGGCAACGCCCTGTCGTGGGCCTCGTCGGGTGGTCAGGGCTTCAAGGGTTCGCGCAAGTCGACGCCGTTCGCTGCGCAGGTCGCCTCTGAAGTCGCCGGCCGCGCCGCGGTCGAGCAAGGCATCAAGAATCTCGACGTCGAGATCAAGGGCCCCGGCCCGGGTCGCGAATCGTCGGTGCGCGCGCTGGCCGCACTCGGCATCCGGATCAACTCCATTGCCGACGTGACCCCGGTGCCGCACAACGGCTGCCGTCCGCAGAAGCGTCGTCGCATCTGAGGCGATGGCGTTCGGCGCAGACCGCTTCACGGCGGCTGCGCATTTTGTTTTTTAACAAGCCCACCGCCGTCCGCACACGCTGATGGCTCCCGCAGTCCGCTGCGGTAGATGAACAAAGGAAGATCAAGTGGCACGCTACCTCGGCCCCAAGGCCAAACTTTCCCGCCGCGAAGGCACCGACCTGTTCCTGAAGAGCGCGCGTCGTTCGATCCAGGACAAGGCCAAGTTCGATTCCAAGCCCGGCCAGCACGGCCGCACCTCGGGTCAGCGCACCTCGGACTTCGGTCTGCAACTGCGTGAAAAGCAGAAGGTCAAGCGCATGTACGGCGTGCTCGAAAAGCAGTTCCGCCGCTACTTCGAAGAAGCTGACCGCCGCCGCGGCAACACGGGTGCCAACCTGCTGTTCATTCTCGAGTCGCGTCTGGACAACGTCGTCTATCGCATGGGCTTCGGCTCGACGCGCGCGGAAGCCCGTCAGCTCGTGTCGCACAAGGCGATCACGGTCAACGGCCAGTCCGTGAACATCCCGTCGTACCTGGTCAAGACCGGCGACGTCATTGCCGTCCGCGAGAAGTCGAAGAAGCAGAACCGTGTCGTCGAAGCGCTTCAGTTGGCACAGCAAGTCGGTATGCCGGCCTGGGTTGAAGTGAATGCCGACAAGGCCGAAGGCACGTTCAAGAAGGTGCCCGATCGCGACGAATTCGCCTCGGACATCAACGAGTCGCTGATCGTCGAACTGTATTCGCGTTAAACGGGCGATCACGAGCCGCCTTGCGGCTCGTACTTTTGATTTTTGTTCCCGCCGGGAGTCGTCCCGCCGGGTGCTTCACCAGCCTTACCGGTGTAACGAGCCGGGGGTATTGAGAGGAAGTCTGCATGCAAACCACCCTGCTGAAACCCAAGACCATCCAGGTCGAGCAACTCGCGCCCAATCGCGCGAAGGTCACGCTCGAGCCCTTCGAGCGCGGCTATGGCCATACGCTCGGCAACGCGCTGCGTCGCGTTCTGCTGTCTTCGATGGTTGGCTATTCGGCGACGGAAGTCACCATCGCAGGCGTGCTGCACGAGTATTCGTCCATCGATGGTGTGCAGGAAGATGTGGTCAACATCCTCCTGAACCTCAAGGGCGTGGTGTTCAAGCTGCACAACCGCGACGAAGTGACGCTGAGCCTGCGCAAGGACGGCGAAGGTGCCGTCACTGCGTCGGACATCCAGACGCCGCACGACGTGGAGATCATCAATCCCGATCACGTGATCGCTCACCTGTCGCAGGGTGGCAAGCTCGACATGCAGATCAAGGTCGAGAAGGGCCGCGGCTACGTGCCGGGCACGATGCGCCGCTATGCGGACGAGCCGACCAAGTCGATCGGCCGTATCGTTCTGGATGCATCGTTCTCGCCGGTCAAGCGCGTGAGCTACACGGTGGAAAGCGCCCGCGTGGAGCAGCGCACCGACCTCGACAAGCTGCTGGTCGAAATCGAGACCAACGGGGCGATCACGGCAGAAGACGCGGTTCGCGCCTCGGCCAAGATCCTGGTCGAACAACTGGCAGTGTTCGCTCAGCTCGAAGGCGGCGAACTGGCCGCGTTCGACCAGCCGGCGCCGCGCAGCGCTCAACAGTTCGATCCGATCCTGCTGCGCCCTGTCGATGAGCTCGAACTCACGGTTCGCTCGGCGAACTGCCTGAAGGCGGAAAATATCTACTACATCGGCGACCTGATCCAGCGCACCGAGAACGAGCTGCTCAAGACCCCTAACCTGGGTCGCAAGTCGCTCAACGAAATCAAGGAAGTGCTCGCCTCGCGCGGCCTGACCTTGGGCATGAAGCTCGAAAGCTGGCCGCCGGCCGGCTTGGACAAGCGATAAACGGAGGATAACGAGGCCACCGTCGGCGGCCTTGTACTTCTGTTTTGTTGGTGAACACCGGGTACCTGATACGGCCTGGTGCATTTAAAAGGTAAAGGAAAACACACCATGCGTCACGGACACGGACTCCGCAAACTCAACCGCACCAGCTCGCACCGCCTCGCGATGCTGCAGAACATGATGAACTCGCTCATCGAGCACGAAGTCATCAAGACCACGGTCCCGAAGGCCAAGGAACTGCGTCGCGTCATCGAGCCGATGATCACGCTGGCCAAGAAGCCGACCGTCGCCAACAAGCGCCTCGCTTTCGATCGCCTGCGCGATCGCGATAGCGTCGTGAAGCTGTTCGGCGAACTCGGCCCGCGTTACCAGGCGCGTCCTGGTGGCTACACCCGCATCCTGAAGATGGGCTTTCGCGTGGGCGACAACGCGCCCATGGCGCTGGTCGAATTGGTCGACCGTCCTGAAGTTTCCGAGGCTGCTGACGAGCAAGCTGCCGCGGAATAAGCTATAATTTAAATCTGCCGCGCGATGGAGCAGCCTGGTAGCTCGTTGGGCTCATAACCCAAAGGTCGCAAGTTCAAATCTTGCTCGCGCAACCATCATTAGAGACGTCCCGCCAGCCACTGCGACAAGCAGTTGTTCGGCGGGATTTTTCATTTGGGCCCAGCTTTCTCCTGTGACTGGGTCTCGCTTGAGCGTCACCGAGCCCAGTAGGCCGGCAATCACGGGCCGAGCCTCTGTCACGGTGCTCGCATCGCCGCTCAACGTCTCTTTCAAGTTCATCACCAGCTCGCGATAGCGCACAGCAATCTCGCTTGCGCTGGCTAGCGGCGTGGGTGCTTGCGCGAGAGTCGCCTCGATTGCTTTCCGCTCGAGCTCGGCTGACCGAAGGCGCGCTGCCAGGGCTTCGCTTGCACCGACAGTGACGATCGCGTCGACGATGCGTTGAATTTCCTTGTCCAGTTCCACGCCGCGCCGGCGCGCCGCAGCTTGGGCGCGCTCGTGGCCACCATCCAGCTCGGCCAGCAGGCGGCGCACGGTGGACTGAACTTCAGCAATGGCCTCCTGGCTCAGAAGGTCTGCGCGCAGTTCGGAAAGAAGCCGTTGATCGACATCCGTCCGCCGCCACGTGGCCGCGTTTGCGCACGACGTTGGGCCCTTGTCCTTATGGGCACTGCAGCCATAGCGGCTTCCGTTGATGGCAATGATCGGTCCGCCGCATGCGTCGCAACGAAGCAGGCCACCGAATAGCGTTCCATGCGGTCGGCCGCGCGTCGGGTTGCCCCGCTTGAGCTGCTGCGGCCGAGTTTGGTCCCAGAGATCCTGGTCGACGATGCGTAGCTCTGGAGCCTCGCGCACCATCCATTCTTCGCGCGGGCGTGCGACAGGCAAACGCTTGCCGGTGTCCGGGTCTTTCATCCACTGGCGCCGGTTCCAGATCACGCGGCCAATGTAGATCTCGTTGTTCAGGAGCCCATCGCCCATAGCGGCATTGCCCACCAGCGCGCTCGCCGCCCAGCCGTTGCCGCGAGGGCTGGCCACACCGCGAGAGTTCAACGTGTAGACGATGCTGCGAAGGGTCGCGCCGGCGGCGACCTGCTCATAGATCCACCGGACATGCTTGGCCTGCTCTTCGTCGATGACGATGCGGTTGCCGCCTTCGACTTGCACGCTCGTGTAGCCGTAGGTTCGACCTCCCGCAGCCATTCCGCGCTCGAACTGGCCCTGTAGCCCTCGGTGGGTTTTCTTGCGCAGATCGTCGAGGTAGAGCTCGTTGACGAGCCCGCGCGCGATTCGCATCACCTTGCGCCCGTCTGCCTGCGTGTCATATCCATCGGCTGTACCGATGATGCGAATGCCGCGGTGTTCCAGCCGCTTGATCGTTCGTTCTTGCTCGGCCAGGTCGCGGGTGATCCGGTCGAGACCTTCGACGATCAGCACATCGAAGCGGTCGGCCAACGCGTCAGCGAGCAGCGCTTTGCCGCCGTGGCGGAGCGCGACAGGCGTGGCTCCGCTGATGCCTTCGTCGGCGTGAACCATGGCGATGGTCCAACCCTCGCGCGCGGCGCGCTCGCGGCCGGCGCGCAGCTGGTCGGCCACGCTGTTCTGGCTCTGGTGATCAGTGCTGTATCGGGCGTACAGACAGACTCGCATTGCGCTCCTGAATCGATTGGTGAATGAGCTGGCGGGCAATGATCTCGATCAGGCGCGCGCGCGCGGCCGACCGGTCAGCGTGGGGGTGGATAGTAGTAGCGTGCTCTGCCTGGCCTGGCTGGCGCGTGCTTTCGTCGGCGAAGTGTCTGCCCATGCTGTGACCCTTCATGCCCGGCGGACCTCGATGACCCACACCCAGGGGTTGGCTTCCCAAGAGCTGGCGCCGTTGATCTCTTCCCAGAGCCTGCCGAACTCTTGGCGGTAGCTCCAGAATTCTGGCGGCGTGGGTGTCCCATCTGGCATTTGCACACCTTCGGCCTTTGCGTCCGCCTCGCTGATGTCCTGCAGCCGCTCGACGCGCACGCCGGTGACTTCGAGGTTGATGCGGCTGGCGTGGCGCGGCATATGGATGGAAGGCGTCCAGCGCTTATTGATGCCCAGGCGGTCGCCCAAGCGGTCGCCGTGTGTGTATGTGGCGCGGTAGTCCGTCTCGATCCACGGCCGGGTTTGGCCGTCGATCCGTGCGAACGTCTCGCGCACCCACAGTCGATCGCCGGCCCGGCCGTAGGGGCACGAGAACACCGGCATGTCACCTTCCTCGTTGCCCCAAGTGCCGTCTTGGCAATCGACTACGTAACTCAGACCTTGCGCCTCGGCCGGCTTGCAGATTCGGCGCGTCTGCGTCTTCGTGCCGGCAAGGATCGCGCGCACCATTGGCGCGCTGAAGAGGATGGGGCGTTCCTTCATGCCTCACCGCCTTCAGCAGCCTGAGCGCTGCCGGACTCATCGTTGAACCACTGGTAGCAGCAACCGCCCTCGACGGTGTAGCTGTAGGCGCCACCCTCGCAGTCCCCGCTTTCGAGGAACGGGCAACTGCCGATGTACTCGCAATGCTGACACTGGCTCATGCGTCCACCTTGGCCGCAGCCTGTGAGTGGGTGAACTCAATGTGAGCCTTGCAATGCTGGCTGTAGTGCGGGCATCCGGGTCCGGCACGGCATCCTGTCTGCAAGCACACGCAGCGGGCGCCGGTGTACTCCGTCGCCGCCTCAACGGCTGCGCCCTTGGGTGCTGCATAGACTGGCATGCGCCATCCGGCGCGGGTTGATTCGGCACGAAGGCTGCTATCGGCTACAGCGTTGTTCCATGTCCAGTAGCCGTCATCGTGCAGCGTGGCGATGGGCTTTTGCTCCACCGGTTGCGTAGCTGGTGCTGCGCTTGCGATGACACCTTGCTGTGGCACCTTTGCCGGCTCGCCGTAGAGCGGCAGATCTGCAGCGGCCAAGATCTCGTTGGCGTCGCCAATAGCCTTAGCGGCGCGAAGACATCCATCGCACGCGCACATCTGACCGTCGCACTTTTCGCATCTCGTGCGCTCCTGATGTGCATCGAGCATGTCCGCTTCACTGGGGTAGCGCTGGATATGCAAGCAGTTCTGGCACAACGCGTGGAAGCACACGTGCTCGGCGGCGTCGGGACCGGGCGCGGAGAGAGTCAGCAGCGAACGCGCCGCATTGATGATGGCCGCCGCCTTCTTTGGGTAGTTGCGTGAGTGGTGCTCGGTCCACTCTTGGTCCAGCGCAAGAGGTCGGTAGGCTTCGCGCAATGCTTCCACCCTCACCCGGGGCGCTGCTGGCGCTGGTGAAATGGCGGCAGCAAAGACAGGCTCGACGCTCACGCCGCCGATCTCGAACGTAACGCGGTACTCGCCCTTGTCCTCAATCTCGTCGCTGACGTTCACCATGATCTCCGGCAGGTCAGGCGCGTCTTTGTCGCCGAGCCATTGGTCGATGATGAACTGCCGAACGCCATCCATGCTGGCGACGATGCTCGCAACGGTGTGATCCGTCTCACCCCACGCTCGGCAGAGGTAGCCGTCGAATTCCTCGCTCGGCTCGATGCCCTGCGCTGCAGGCAGCTTGCTGGCAGGAGGCACGGAAAGGGCCTGCACCTGCACCGCAATGGCCTTCACGACTGCATCGGCGGTCACATCCTCCGGGCGCTCGTGGTACGCCAGCAGGCAATCACGCACGTAGGGCATCGAGTGGATCGCGTGCGCTTCCGCATCGCTGATGGGCTGACCAATCTTGCTGTTCGCGCTCATCATGCGCCTCCTGTTTCAACGCGCACGTTCGATGCGCAGAATCGCTCAACGCGGCGGATAAGTTCCATCCATCCGGTGGACTGCCAGTGCTTGTGCTCCCAAGCCGGGTCTTCATCGGCCTGCATGGCGCGGTCGAGTTCTTCCTCCTCGGCAACGCACATCACGCGGATGCCGCCGGCGGTAGGGATGCCGGTCGCGGTGCTCCACTCGTCGACCTCGAAGCAGACGCGACCACCGCATTCGGGGCACTCGAAGTGCTGCGGCAGGCGGTAGTGCTTCCAGCCGGTCAGCATGATCGGCGGCAGGCCGCGATCGCGACGCGCGCGCTGAAAGCCCGCGGTGATCTCGGCCTTCGCAATCTCGGCACGCTCTTCGATGAAGGCAGCGATGCGGCGCATGGCGGCGCTGCAGCGGCGGTCGATGTTGAAGACGGGGCGAGGCTTCGCGAGGGCGCCGAGTTGGCGATCGCGTGGCGCGCTGGTGGTGTTGACTACTTGCATGCGACGGTCTCCAGTCCGAGTTGCACCGGTCGGCCTTGCTCTTTGGCGAAGATGCTCTCGAGCGCTTCCTCCATGCGGCGGCACGCAATATCGAAGTACTGCGGGCTCTGCTCGCAGCCGATGAAGCGGCGCCCGAGCTGCAACGCAGCGACGCCGGTTGTGCCGGAGCCCATGAATGGATCGAGCACCAGCCCGCCCGGCTCGCAGATCTCGACCATCGCAGCCATGAGTGGTACCGGCTTCTGGTTGACGTGCTCACGGTCGGCCGGTACGTGGAATTCATAGAAGCCCGGCAGACAACCGACGCCGCGATCGGGCGGCATTGGACCAGCCGAACCCCAGACCACGTACTCGGCCGCCGACGTGAACCGGCCCATCTGCGGCCTCGGGGAAGTCTTGACCCATGGCACGACACCGCGCCAGATCCAGCCACCGGCCTGCAGGTAGTCGGTGGAAATCGGAAGCTGTCGCCAATCAGTGAAGAACAGTCCCGGTGCGCCTGGCTTCGCTACGCGCAATGCTTCAGATGACCAAAGCGCCGACCAAAAATGAAAAGAACGCTGGTCGCGGCTGTCGCCGCCGAAGTTCGACACCTTGCCGATGTTTCCCGAGCTGCTGCTCAGGTACTTCCGTCTCGTGTCCGAGGTGCGATCGTCTCGGAATGCACCTCCGCTCGAATACGGTGGATCGGTGATCACCGCGTCGGCTGTGCCAGCTTCCAGAGCCTGCAGTACTTCGAGCGCTTCGCCTCTGTAGAGCGTGGCGCTCCCTATGGTTACCGAATGGATCATGCGCGCCCACCTGCGACCGTCAACGCCACCGCCACATTGCGGACCCAAATCGGCGTGCTGCCCAGTGCAAAGGTCTCTCCGCTCCAAGCCAGCATCAGCGTGCGGCCCATCTCTTCGGCGATTGCCGTGGCTGCAGCGGGCGGTACCGCGTTGCCAATGCGCTCACGCCATGCCTGATCGCTCAGACCATCCAGCTCCATCTGTTCCTCGGGGTCGACGAGCGATTGCAGTGCGGCAAGCTCCAGCGTGGTGAACGGCCGGTGCCAAGTTCCATCCAACGAGCGAATGCGGCACACCAGCTTTTCAGCCGGCGCCGGCATGGGACGAGGGTCTGCGACGCTCCATCGGCCGTTGTCGTGGCCAGCAGCTGCGCTCACTGCACCGGCCGGCTCCTGCCACGGCACCACGCCATAGTGACCTGCCGTCAGGTAGTTGTCGCCCTTGCCGCGCTGGATTCCGCTGCGCGGATCTGCGACAGACAGGTACCCGCCTTGGACGCCCTTTCCGCCTGCAGTGACGGTGCGGCTCGCATGTTCCCAATCTGCGACATGCAGGTGACCATGGCGCCCGTCCCAGTCGGGGCGCGGATCTGCAACACCCTGACCGGTGCCATGTGCGCTCGTGACAGCGAGGCTCGCCCGATCCCACGGGACGATTCGAAACTCGTTGCTGTGCTTTGCCGGCCCGGTGTGGCGCGGGCCGGCGATGGTGTATGCGCCCTGGCCAGGGTTCTGCTGGCCGCCGATCGTGCCCATCGGTGTATCCCAGCGGCGCACGCCGTACGCCTGTCCATCCTTCCAGAGATCGGACTGCGCGAAGCGTGGGTCGGCCACGCTGAAGCGGCCGTTGCTCGGCAGTGACTCGCCAGCGACAGCGCCCGTCGTTTCGTTCCAACGCGTCACGCCGTAGCCAGCCGAGTAGACCTGCTGGCGAGGATCGGCGATCGAGAGCGATTCACCATGCGTCTCGGGCGCGATCATGTAGTCACGCAGGTGGCCGTTCTCGACGGCGAGCTTGTTGAGGCTACGCCAGTCGCTGCCGGCCTCGACGAATGCGAGACGAACCCATGTCTTCCATTGCAGCGAAGGCACGCGGTGCATCGGCCCGGCGCGGAGGTCTCCGGGCAGCAGCATGCGGCCGAGCACATCGCCGACCGCGCGCAACTGCTTCTTCGGTGGTTCGTAGAGGAATGGTGGCACCTTCTCGATGTGGCGTGCGACCAGCAGGAAGCGCTTTCGGCTTTGCGCCAGTTCGGCGAGCTGTCCGCAGTCGTGCGTTGTCTCGGCCACCGCGTAACCGTAGGCGCGCAGCAGGTCGCCGATCTGGTCGAGCAGGTGGCGGCCGCGCGTGGCGATGCGTGGCACGTTCTCGAACAGCAGCATCTCGACCGGATCATCTTTGTAGGCTTCGAGCAGCAGCCAGATGCCGCGCAGCGTGAGGCGGTTCAGCGCCTGGTACTTGTCGGTCTTGCTCTTGCCCTCCGACAGCAGTCCGCTGAAGCCCTTGCACGGCGCTGACAGGAAGACGACGTGCGGGCGCTCGTGGTGGAACGCGGCATGAATATCTGCCGGCGTAGCCTCGCGCCAGGTGGCCGGCGGCTCGGCACCGTGAAAGGCCGTGTACTGGCTGCGGTCGAACATGTCGAGCACGGTGCCGGCGACGCCCGCAGCGCGGGTGAAGTCGCGAATGGCGGCCGGATCGTTGTCGATGCCGCCGACGCAGCGAAAGCGCGCTCGCTGCACTCCGAGGGCAGGCCGCGCGGCGTTGAAGCCTTTCGCGCCGCCGCCCAGGCCGCAGAACAGGTGGCCATGGCGGATCTCGATGGTGGTGGGCATCAGCATTCGCTTTTCCTCCCCACGATGACGAGACACAGGATGACGGCTCCGACGCAGGCGCCGAAGATCGCGCCGCCGGCGAAGATCAAAAGTTCGCTCATTGGTGAGTTCCTTCAAGTTGGGGGAATAGATCTCGGCGCCGGCCACGTCGTGGAGACGCGCGACACCGGTGCGGATGCGAGAGGCGATCCAGTCGGCGCTGTCGATCAGTTCCACGCCGATGTGCGCGTGGGCGATCAACAGTTCCTTTGACTCATTGGCGGCATCGCACAGACGGGGCGCCTGCGCGGACTGCCAAGCGTTGTCCATGCTCATCTGCACTACCGTGCGCAGCGCGGCGTGCAGGCGCTTCGTCTGCGGCGAATCGAGCGACACGCGCGCTGCGATCTCGGTGCCGATGGCCAGCATCCAGCCCAGATGCGAGATCAGCTCGCGCTCGGGCTCGCCGGCGACGGCCATGTAGATGGCAATGCTCACCGTCGTCATGTGCGAAGTCATCCGTTGCTTGGCGACGGCGGTAGCCACTGGGCTACCGCTAACGCGTTGGGTTCGCGCACGTCGGACAGTCACGCGACGCCCCTCAAGGAAAGAGCGGCTTGCATTGCGCGCGCGCCGGCGGCCAGTCCCGCCAGGTCGATCGCGCGGCCGGTGGCGTCCGACAGTGCCTTTGCCACGGCCTCCTGATTGCGTTGGTCCAGCTGGTAGGCGATCCATGCCATCGTGGCCGCCACGTCCATGCCGGCGAGGTCGGCGGCCTTGCCCGCCACGTACGCTTCGGTGTGGCCGAGGCCGGCCGGATTCGGAGAGCACCTTGACGATGAGCTGCGCCAGCGGGTTGAGCTTCTGACTCTTCTTCGGCATGGCTCATCCCTCCGCGCGCGACGCGATGCGCAGGGCTTCGACGCAGCGCTGCGCACCGAGGTACTGATAGCCGTGCGCCTGGGTGACGGCGGTGTGATAGCCGTGCTCACCGACGCTGGCCTTGAGCTGCTGCTGGTGGTAGTCGGCCACTTGCTGGCAGATGGCGACGGCGGCTTCGTGTCTGACGTTTGTCACGGCGGCCGTTGGCTGGGAGCCGCCCTCCGCGGCCTTCGCGGCGCGATTGAGGAACTGGCTCACGAAGTCTTCCGGGCTAACAGTGCTTGGGCAAGTGAGCGTGAGGAAGTGATCGGGCGCGGTTTCGGCGCCTTCGGCGAGCGTGACCAGCAGGCCCAGCGCCCTGCCGATGTGGTGCTCCAGAGTGGCGCCTCGGCTCTTGCTCCAGCCGGGTAGCAGGTGGATGCGGTCGCACTTCACCAGCTCTGCGATGTCGGCGCGCATGCACGCGCTCCAGCCGGTGGTCGGGTCGACGTTGATCTCTGCGGGATTGACGACATCGAGGCCCGCCGTGCGCAGCGCTGCGGCTTCGAAGTGGAACGCCGGGAAGTTGAGTTCGGCATAGCCGCTCATGGGGCCGGCGATGTAGACGCGCTGCGCGAGCGTGGTGCTCGGTCCGGCGGCGTAGTCGACGCCGATGAAGTCGGGGGCCAGTTGATTGGTCATGGTCTTCAGTTGCTGGGGGTGGAGGTGGCGGCGATATCCGCGGTGTGGTGCTCAGTGCAGAGCGGCAAACTCAGAGGGGCGCATGCGCGCGCCAGCGCGACGACGACGACGGTGATGACGACGGCGAACACAGCAGCGCTCCAGCCGGTTCCGCCGCGTCCGCTCGCGGCAGAGCGCGTGCGCTCCGCGAGCCTGTCGTGGTTCGCGCGCAGGTCGGCGATGTAGCCGGTGTTGGCCCACTGCTCGCGGTCGTGCGGGTAGAGGTCGGGGCGGCTCACGATGCCCTCCCTGTGATCTCGGCGACGGCGGTGCGGCGCAGGCGCCCACGGACGGCGACGAGGCTCCCGAAGTCGTCGACGACTTGCACCAGATGCCCGAAGTAGCCGCCCTGGCGGTGATGCCACCGAGCGCCACCGCGCCAGTGCTGAAATGCCGCCGTGTTCATCGCGGGACAGCCCTTGGCGTACACGTTGGCGCAATGGATCGCGCGGCCCTGCGTGTGCGGTGCGCTCATAGCGGCCTCCGGGCGCCGGCATTCCAGACGTTGAGACATCCGTAGCCGATGCCACCCAAGATCGCGAGGGCAATGGCGGGCACGATGGCCAGGACGATGGCACCGATGCCGACGAGGAGGGCGACGAAGCGAACCGCCTTCACGATGCGCTCCCGGTGGCCTTGGCGATGGCGGCGTAGGTGATGCGCCAACGGGGCGCCTGTTCTGATCGACGTTCGATCAAGCCAGCCTTGATGAGCGAATTGACCGTTCCCGTTGTGATGCTGGCATTGCGATAGGCAACCCGCTCGGCAGGGCCGTTTGCTTTGAACCAATCCAGCGCCCATTCTTGGGTTCCGGATAGCTTCGGCCCCGGCGTGTGCTGCGCGCTCATGTTGTTGAACGGCAGATCCTCCAGACCATCGTGCTTCGAGACGGTCTCACCGATGCTGTTGGTCTTCATGGCGTTGCGCCCCGACGTGTGCTGCTCGCTCATTGCGACAGTCCTCCCATCAAACCGAGCGCGACCAGTGCCACGAGCGCGAGCGCGCTGCCCACCAGCGTGATGCGATCGGCGCGGCGGTTGGCCTTTGCCTTCTTCCTGGCGCGCGCGTTGAACGCCTCGATCGCCTGAATGTCGTGATGGTTGAGGCGGTGCGCAGTCATGCCGCCCTCCGTTGCTGCACTGCGGCCATGCACACGACGGTGGAAGGGAACATGTCGGCTTGCTGCTCGGGCAGCGTGGCGACGCGACGCGTCCGGCGCCGGCGGGCGGCCTGGGCGTCGAGCTGGGCGTGAACGCGCTCGATCGTGGCGCGCACATTAGTGGCGCAGGCCGGCACGTAGGGCACGGGGATGCGGACCTTGTGCGCGAGCGGCGGTGCATAGGGCTTGTGCTGCGCGATCAGCGCGGCGACGTCGGTGGGGCGTGGCATGTGGTGCGGCTCCTTGGTGGTAAATCAGTGGCTGGCGGCGGCGAGCGCGCGCAGGCGGGCGGCGCCGGCCTTCACGCGAGCGGCGAAGGCGGCGAACTCGGGGGATGCGATGTCATCGATCGCGCGAGGCGCCGGTACCGCGGCAGCTGCCGCCGGCGGACGCACTTCGGCCTGGCGGATCAGTGCGGCGGCTGCGGCGATGCCCGGGTCTGGCATCCGGAAGGTCGTGCGCTCGCCGGCGATGACATAGATCGGCTCTGCCGGCGGTGCCGGTGGCGGTTTTTTGCTGGCCAGCGGCAGGATTTCGTCCGTGTCGTGGACCTTTGGCCACGGCAAATCGCCGTGCGTGAGCTGTCGAAGCGGCTCACGCGTGATGCGAGCCGTACAGTTATTGAAACGAGTCCAAGGGCGGCCCAGCGCTGCGCGCTGCGCCTTGTCCTGCTCGGCTTCGCCTGCGCAGGATTTCCATGCCTGACGGCGGCTCACGAGCCAATGCCCGATGCGCGTTTCGACGCCGACGACGGTCTTGCGCGTGATGGTCTCGCCGTAGACGTTGGTGCAGCCTTCGGTCACTCGCGTGGCAGTCCGCAGCATCCAGTCGCGTCGCTTCTTGCACATGCCGCCTTGTGCGCGCACGTACCGGTCCCACGACGCTTTGATCGCGCTCGGCCCCTCGCCGAACTTCTGGCAGGCATACCAAGCCTTCACGGCAGCTGTGTCGCCGAAGTCGAGGCGCAGCTGTGCCCGGTCGATCTGATCTTTGGTGACGCGGCGCATCTCGCGCCACACCGTCACGCTCGGCTGACCGATGGCCTGGAACTGGCGGATGCCCCAAATGCTTGCCCAGGCGTCGACGCGCTGCCAGCCCTTGAACTCGCGCGTGTCCATGACGTGCTCGAAGCCGTCGATGGTGTCGGTGTGTTGACCCACGCCGACATCGCCGCCATCTTCCGCGCCGATGTTCTTGGCCACGTACTTGGCCACGTATCCCGCGGCGCCGCCGCGCGTCATGGCGATGAACTTGCAGCGGTTGCGCACGGCGCCGGCTTCGTCGCCTGCGTCGCTGAGCCAGTAGCCGCTGATGATCTGCTGCGCTTGCTGGGCCTGCTCTGGCGTGTGAAACCACAGCAACGCGTGCCAGTGTGGGCATCCGTCGTGATGCGGCTCGGCCACGCGAAAGCCGTAAGCCTGGATGCCCTTGCGGGCCATCTTGGCGCGGGCTTTGGCCCACATGTTGCACAGCCACTTCTGCGCGTCGCGCGGCGAGTCGCCCTCGAACTTGTCGTTCTTGCGCGGCTTGGCCCAGCGTGACTTTCCGCCCGACAGCACAGCGTGGTAGCGGCTCGGGCACGTCAGCGTGAGGAAGAGCCCTTGATGCCCGTTGGCATCCGCATATTCCTCGCAGCCGCGAATGCGCGTCATCAGCTCGCCGCGTCGGATGTCGCGATTGCTTGGCGATAGTGCAGCCAGTTCGGCGAGGCTGTAGACCTGGCCGGCTTCATTGCGCATCTTCACGCGCTTCAAGAGGTCGGCATTGCGTTGGTTCTGATCGATGCGCCGGCGACAGGCTTCATCGCTCGCATAGCCGCCGTTCTTGTGGTGCACCACGGCCAGCTTGATGGCGGCCAGCTCGACGGTGCGCGCAACCTTGCGACGCAGGGCCCGGCGCCACCATTGCTCATTGAGGGCGCGGGCGATCAGTCCCTCCGGCGTTTGGGCGACGGGCTTGTCGACGCCGACGCGGTCGCAGTAGTCGAGCACCACGTCTAGCCTGTCCTGCCGGCTCATGGGCAACGCGTGTCCGTTGAGCATGTCGTCGACGGTGCCGGCGCAGCGGCGTGCGCGCGCGCAGACCTCGCCGTCGTCAACTGCCCAGTGCAGGATGTCGTGGTGCTCCCATTCGAACGCGCGCATCGCATCGACGCGCTCGATGTCCCAACGGGACCACTCCGCACCGATGGCGCTTGCAACCGGCTTCTTCGGCATCACGATGTCAATCGCGGTGCCCCATTGCTGCGGCATCTCGCGACGCAGCCTTGCCTCCATCCGCCGGGCAACCCAGCGGATCTGCTGATCCGACGACAACGTCGTCGGCTTCATGTTCATCCAGAAGGATATGGGTGGCGTCTTGGCGCGCGGGGTGACGAAGCGCATGGCTGGGCCTACAGGGTCAGCACGCAGAGCGAGCGAAGGGCTCGCAGCCAGCTACGCAGCGTTGCGCGGATGGCCTGGCGCTCGGCGTCGGTGTATTCGCGCCAGCGGCGAGGCAGCATGTCGTCGGGCTCGGACATGCCGCTGTCGGTGAGGGCATAGAACCGCAGCATTTGCGGCATGGCATCCCAATCGGCCTCTTCCTGCAGCACGATGCGCTGGCCGTGAGCGCTGACCACGAACTCCTCGCGCAGCTGCGCGAGGCTCGTCTTGTGAGGCAGGTAGAACGGATTGGGCTGGCCATTGGGGATGCGAGTGATGGGCTTGGGCGGGCCGTGGATCTCGTCGGGTGTTGGGGACTCGGCGGGCGGCATTCAGTCAGGCGCTGGCGGTGGCCCCCGCGGTGCTGGCGGCCAATGGCGTACCGGTATCTGCGGCCGGGTGTCGGCCTTGCGTGGCGGCCGTGATTTCGCCCGCCTCGATCGCGTCGAGCACCCACTGGCGCATGCAGGTGGTTTCGACGGCGCGGCGTCCGTGCATGAAGACAACCCGGTCGAGGCTGAGCGTGCTGCCCTCGGCGCTTGCGAATACGATCCGCCAGCCTGACGCGAGCAGCGCGTTTGCCACGGCGTTTTGCACCGTAGGCCGGCGCCACGCGGAGATGCTTGAGTCCTGCGCACGCAGCACTACGGCATAGACGCCACGGTCATTGCTTGAGGCGCTGTAGCGGCTGATGCTCAGGCTCACCTGCTCGAAGGCGATGTATGCCCCATCTGCAGTGGCTGCGCGCACGATCTCGTCCAGTGCTCCCAGCTTGTCGGCGACCGTGCGGATGCTGGCCAGGCGGCCGGCGTGGCGCTGGTGCTCCTGAAGCAGCATGCGGTCGAGCAGCGGCAGGCGCTCAGCTTCCTCACGGGTGAGCATCTGCGTCTTCGGCACGTTGATGCGCTGTGATGGCTTTGCGGCGAAGCGCTGTGCGGTGAGTGACATGGCGTGCTCCTTTGGCGGCAATAGGCGTGAGAAGGGCCGCACGCCCTGAAAAAGGCGCGTGGCAATGGGTTGGGCGGGGGGCGCGCTCGAAGGCGCGAGGGGCATCAGCCCGGTGGGGCGGCGGGCATGGCGGCGTCGTTGTGGCTGCTGCTGGTGCCCCAGTCGTTCGTGGGCGTGTGCAGGTTGGCCATGTAGGCGGTCTCGTCGTCGGCGACGTTTCCTTCGTCGGCCAGTGCCAGCGCGAGCTGGCCTCGTTTGATGTGGCGCGAGAGCGGCAGCGAAACGTCTGCCGCTGGAATGCTGGAGAGGACGAGCACGCGCTGGAATTCCAGCGTGGCGACACCTGTGAAGCCGCAACGCCAGTTGCGGCAGCGATAGGTGATCTCGCGCATCGTCTTGCTCATGGCACGGCTGTCGCACGCCACGCACCGAGTTCCGCAGTGCGGGCACTCGATGGTTATGCGCATGTAGCGGTTGTTGGCCTCTGCCGCCTGATCGCTGTCGTAGGTGCTCATTGCGGCTTTCCTCCCGAGGTGGCCAACCGTGGGCCGCGACGGCGGCCGGTGATGTTTCCAACGCCCTTGCGCAAGCGAACCTTGGCGAGCCAGACGACGACGTCGGCAATGCTGTCCAGACCCTGCACGCGGCGCACCCGGTCGAGCACTGCGTGCTCGGCGTCGGTGAGGTCGATCTGGTGACACGTCATCTTTTCGTCTGACATTCGTCGGGGGTATGGCTGGCTGCAAGCCGCTGATGAGCGGCTGGCGTCAGGCCGCGGTGCGCGGCAGACTGCCTTCGGGCAGTGGGTCGCGACTGACGCCGAGCAGTTCTTCGGCTTGGCGCAGCGCCAAGTCGCGGATCAGCGTGGTGGGCTGCTCGCCGAGGTAGTCGGCCAGTGCGCGTAGCAGCTTTTCCTCGTAGTCGTCAAACCGCACGGTGAGGCGGTTGTCGCGGACGCGCTTGGGGTCGGGGTACATCGTTAAATTCCTTCGGGCAAAGGAGTGGATGGGAATCAGGCGTTGGTGGTTGTGCGGGCCAGCTCGGCTTCGTATTGCGCAAGACCCATCAGGTAGACGCGCCGCGCGAAGTTGGCTAGGGACCGGCCTTCGCGGTCGGCATGCTCTTTGGTGCGCCGGTGCTCAGCGGGCGGCAGACGCAGCGCGACTGGCAGGTCATTGACAAGGCGGTGCTCCGGCGGGAGTTCCGGTCGACCTGGGCGGCGGGCGATATGAGCCATGGCTATTAATATGCGAACTGTTTACTGTGTGTTGGGCGGAATGTAGCACGGAAATCCGTGCGTCAACAAGTATGAGTACGGAAAACCGTGCGTTATTTGCAGCGCGATTAAAGGAAGAGCGCGAGCGTTTAGGGCTTTCTCAGGTGGAAATGGCTGAGCTGGGCGGTGCGAAAGCGCGGACCTATCAGGACTGGGAACGGGCGATCGCGACCGTGAGCGCGGAGTTTCTTTCCGTCGTTGGCGACAGGTCGGAGTTCGACGTCCTCTTTGTGCTGACGGGCGTGCGCTCGCCTGCTTCTGGCGGCCCTTTCCCGGGGAAAGTTGGAGTACCTGCGCCCGTCGCCCCTGGGTCGGTGCAGCGCTATGTCACGCCCGAGGAAGCGGCCCTGCTCGACAACTACGAGGCGGCTGATGAGCGAGGGAGAGCCGCCGCGCGCAGCGTTCTTGATGCGCTCGCGCAACCCAAGAGAGCAACGGGCTAGTGTTTGGCAGCGGGCGACGCTGCTGGCCAGATTGATCTGGAAACGTAAAGGCGAGGCCGCAAATGCGGCGCGATGGAGTGAAACGTTGACAAGCGTTTTCTTGGCGGTCGCGCTTGCCGCCAGTCTCGTCGCCCCGGATGCAGAAGCCCAGGATGCGGATTTGCTCGACGAGCCTGGCCGGCGGAAAGGCAGGGCGGCTCAGTCCTCTTCGCTCGCGCCTTCCTGTCCCTCGACGCCTTCTTCCTGCTGAGTCTCCAGCGTGAACGCGCTCGTGTAGCCGCTCCCGTCGATCGTGTGGCGCACGTTGGCAACCATCCAGGGTGTTGCGTCGATCTGGCGCTTGAAGCCCGCCACACGCGCCGGACGCTGCGGGATGACGTCCGCGCGCCCATAGGCGAGGGTGATCTCGAAGTCGAAGATCCCGCGCTGAATGCGCAGCCACTCAGCTCGCGCGGCGGCCAGCGCATCCTGTTCGCTGGCATAGACGGTGCGGAGATCCTTGGCCCGACCGCTTATGCCGGCGACGACTGCGCGGCGCTTTCCGGTCTTGATGTTGTTGAACCACGCACGCACACCGCTGTAGGCGTCGCGGTCGGCCCGACTCCAACGGTGCCGGTCGCCGTTGCTGCGGGTGATGATGACGGGCGGCAATTCCTTGCCGGTGGCAGTGCGACCTTTGCGCTTCTGGCCGAACAGGAGCTTGCCGTTCTTTACGGTGCAAAAGCAGTCGTAGGTCTGGGCCAGCCGACGCAGGAAAGACGCATCGGATTCGCTGAGCTGGTCGGCGTGCTTGACCTTTCGCACAGCGACTTCCTTCTCGACGGTGGCCTCGATGCGGTTGCGCTTGGCGATGCTGGTGACGATGGCGCCGACGGTGGTGGTGTGCCATGACTGATCGCGCAGCCCGCGCAGGGAATCGAGCATGTTGGCCGCTCGCGCGCGGATCGTGATGATGTCCGGCGTGCCCGAGTGCTCGACGGCCTGCACCGTGTAGCTCCCCTTGTCGATGAGCCCAACAGGAAATCCCATTTCCTCGCTGGTGAACTGCCGGTACGGCGCGGCCACTGCCTCGGCTTTCCAGCCGATGGCCACGGTGACGGTGTCTCCCGTGTCCGGTAGTTCGACGAGGCCATCGTGGTCGCTCACGACCAGCTCGATTTCATCGGCATCTTCGCCACGGTCATCCGTGATGTGCAGGCTGACAAAGCGCGGCGCGATGCGGTCGCTGACGTTGTTGCCGTTGACCGCAATCCTCCAGATAGGCGTGAGATGCGCGGCCGGGCGCCGCTTGCTGCCGGTGTTGACGGTGACGGTCGGCAGCGAGGCGGCGATCGTGTCGGTGTCAGACATGAGGATTCGCCCTCTCTCAGCCGACCGTTGCGCCGCCGCCCACGCCCAGGTGCGCGCCGGTCTCGCCTGTGCCGTCCTGCAGCAGGGTATCGAGTTCGCCGAGCTGCTTGGCCACGTCGTTCACATCCTGGTCGACGCGCTGCAGCGTGATGCCGAATTCGATGCGCCTGGCCTCGCCGTCGACGTAAAAGAGGGTGCGTGTTTCCTGCAGCTCGGTGATCACGAATGCGCCATAGATGACGCCGGTTCCTTCCACCAACACCCAAGCCGATCCGGCGTCGGCCATGCTGCGCAGTTGGTCGAGGCTGGCCGGTTCGCCTCTGAATTCCGGCAGCACCACGCCATTCAATGTGATGGTGTCGTCGCCCGGGCCCAGGTACTGGCTGGCGTTGCGCGCCCCCACCAGCGCCTGCGACGCGTGCTTCCAGCTGCTGCGTCGCTGCAGCTCCTGATAGCTCAGGGAGTCGAGTTCGAAGACGAAAAGGCCGAGGCAGAGCATGGCTGGTTTTCAGTTGTCGTAGTCAAAGAAGGCGCCGCGCGCGCGGGCGCGCTTTGCAGCGTCTCGGCGGTCCAGCTCCGCACTCACGGCGCTGGCAATGCTCTGCGCGTCGCTGCCGGGTTGAGCCACGATCTGAATGGTGATCGTGTCACCCTGCACGATGACAGATCCACCGGCGCGACCTGCCGATGCGGCGGCCAGCGGAGGCCGCGTGTCGAAGCCGCTTGCCGCCAGCGGAAACGCCCCCGCCATCGCGGGCATCGCCGCGGTGGTGGCGCCGGCCAGGCCGAGCGCTGCCGCTCGCAACATCGGCAGGGTGCGATCGATGCCGATGGCAGCGCCCTCGCCGATGTTGGCTCCGGCGTCCATGAAGACGCGCGAAGGGCTATGGATGCCCAGCTTTTCCTTGAACCATCCGATCGTCGAATCGGCGGCGCCGGCGATGGCGTCTCTCACGCCACCGAGCGCGCTGCTGATGCCGTTGACCAAGCCCTGCATGATCTGCGACCCGAACGTCGTGAACTGCGCTGGCATGTCGACGCCGAACCATCGCAAGACGCCTGCGAATGCCTGATAGAACAGTCCCATGGGTGACCAGTTGAGGATGGCCGCTCCAATCGTCGCGAGTGCGGCCGGCACCGATCCGCCGAGGTACTGCCAGAACGAGGAGAACGCACCCTTCGCGCGCTCCCATACGCTTCCGAAAAAGTCGCTGATCGGTCCCCAGTTCTTGTAGATGAGGTAGGCAGCTGCGGCGATCCCGGCCACAGCGGCGAGGAACCAGCCGACAGGGGTGGTGAGCAGCATCAGGCCGAAGCGAGCGAGCATGCCGCCGGCGCCCAGCAAGGCCGAACCTACGCGACCCACGATGCCGATCAGGCTGAAAGCCTTGATGCCGAACAGGCCGAGGCCGTAGCGCATGACTGCGAACGGACCCAGCGCTGCTGCGGCGGCGAGCGAGAGGCCACCCAGACCAGCGGCCAGCAGGCCCACCCACAGCACTGCCTTGCCGATGTAGGACGCGAGTACCGGGTTCTCCTTTGCGAAGTCGGTGACGCGCTGGAGCGCGCCGCCCGCCGTTTCGAGCAGGCTGATGTACGTTGGCAGCAGGGCGGTGCCGGCCTCGCGCATGGCATCGTGGAACTTGGCCATGGCGGCGACTTCGCGGCCGCTGACGATGTTGCGTGCCTTGTCGTCGAGCTGTTGGATGCCATCGGCGCCGGCGTTGAGCTTGGCGTTCTTGTGGATCTGATCGCGCTGCAGATACATCTGCGAAAACAGGTTCGATGCGGTTCGGTTGCTGAAGATGCCCCCGATGGTGTCGAGTACCTGTTCTTTCTCGGTGATGCCCTTCTTGGCCAGGGCTGGCAGCAGCACCTGTTCCATCCAGTCGAATTGACTGGTGCGAAACAGGTCGCTGCCCTTCAGCGCACCCGGGTCCAGAAAGGAGACCTGCCCGGCCTTGTCGTGCTGGACCTTCGAAGGATCGCCGATCAGGCCAAGCGCCTCGATGTTCTTGGCCGCCCGCTTGGTGGTGCGCCCCTGATAGAGGTTCTGGTACGCCGACATGGTGGCCGTGCCAACACGGTTACCACCCATTTCGCTCACCAGCGCTTCGAGCTGGTAGTACATCGACGCATCGCTCAAGCCCTTGGCCGCAACGCCGCCGGTCTTGATGAAGTTCAGCCACTCTTCCGGCCCTACGCGACCACCGGTCGCGGTGATGACGCGTTGCACCTTGTCGGCCTGATCCTTGAAGTTCTGCTCGCTCGACAGGCCGCCGCGCAGCTCGATGACGCGCAGCATGTCCATGAACTTGCGTTCGTTCTCGCCGCCCTTCTCGTCGCCGAACATGGCCTTGTTGGCGAACTTCATCTTGGCCAAGGTGGGCATCACCATCTCTGCGTGGTGCACGTCGGCGAATGCGGTGGTGGCATCGAGCATCAGCGACATGTTGTCGTTCATGCTGGTGCCGACGGTCTTCATGCGCTTGGCGTAGTCGATGGCCTTCTTCGTGTCTTCGTCGCCCAGCCCGAGCGCGGCGATGCGGCTCGTGGTGGTGTCGTACTCCCGCACCTGATGCAGCGGCTCGGTGAGGGCGCGCTTGATGCCATAGGCGGTGCCCGCGCCGGCGGCACCGGTCATTGCCGGGTTGCCCGCCATGGCGCGGGTGCGGTCGAATCCCTCGCGCAACTGTGCCTTGCGCCCGCTGATGTGGGCCAGCGCTTCGAGCCGAGCCTTCTGCTGGCTGATGGCGCTGTTGGTCGAGGCGATCTCGGACTTCAGGCGGGATTGATCGGCGGCGAGGTTGCCGATGCCGCTGGCGGTGGCCGCGGTGCGCAGTTGCACCAGCGCGTGGCGTTGCTTGTCGTATGCGGCACTCGTCTTGTCGACTTGTGCCTGCAGGGCGCGCGCCTGATCGCTGTTGGCGCCGTAGGTGCGCGTGACGCTATCGAGGTTCGTCCGCAGCACCTTGAGGCTGTCGCTCTGCTTGGCCAGCGCAGCCTGGGCCTGACGGATGCCGCCGAGCTGGCCCATCTGCGCATTGAGCAACTTGAGCGCGTCGCGCGACTGTTTCAGCCCTTCCGCGGTGGCGCGGCTTTGCTTGTCGAGCGGTTTGAGTTCGGCCACCGCCTTTGCGGCGCCGGCGAGGATGAGCTGCAGATTGAGCGGATTGGACATGCCGGTGTGTCAGTCGTCGTGCTTGCTGGGGGCGTAGCGCTTGCGGGCGCCCTCGCGCCTGTCCATCAGTTCGGCGAGGCTCATGCAATCCATGTCGACCGGGCGCCAGTGGAAAACAAACGCCAGGTCATCCATGGCGTCTTCTACGTGGTCGACAAGACCACGTCCCTCACGGACTTCTTGAGCAAAAAACTGATGATGTGCCCCCCGAACTCGGAGAGGTCAGCGGGGTCGAGCTCCGCGCACTCCGGCGGCGTGAGCGTCGGCGAGCTGATGCGCGGCAGCAGTTTCATGATCTCGTCGGCATCGGCCTGGTGCAGGCGCTGCAGCGACAGGCCGCGCAACTCGCCCGAATTGGGCTTGCGCAGGGTGATCTCGGTAATGGTCGTTGCGCCGCGTTGGATGGGCGTGTCGAGCACGACGGTGTTGGGTGCGGCGGCCTGGGTGGCTGCACCGTCGGTGTTGTCGGCCTGGGCGTTGGGCTGATGGTCTTTGGTGTTCATGGCGATGTTTCAGTGTTGAGCGATGGGTGGGCGTTGGGCGAAGGTCGAGCGATGCGTCAGAAGCTGCTGAGTGCCAAGCCGAGAGCGGCGCGGATGTCGCTGTAGCGGTCGGTGCCGGCAACCTTGAAGATCATTCCGGTCACATCGATCTCCAGCAGCTCGGCCCCGTCGACGATCACCCTGTAGTAGCTGAGTGCCACCTTGAACTCGTGATCGTTCTTGGAGCCGGCCTCGGCATCGTTGGGGTTCCACTCGCTGACTCGCCCGCGGGCAATGACTTCGACAGCAGACACCAGACCGGTGGAATCGTCCTGATAAGCGCCAGCGAAGCGGAAGATATTGGCGCCGACCGTCTGCGAGCCGAGCATGCCAATCAGCTGCGTCTTGAGGCCGCCGGCCTTGATGCTCATCTCGAGCTTTTCGTGGCCAAGTTCGATCTCGACGGGGCCGTGCATTCCGCCGGCGCGATATTCCTCCATCTTCTTGGTGATGGTGGGCAGCGTGACGCTGGGAATCTCGCCGAGCCAGCTTTCGCCGTCGCCGAACATCGCGAAGTTCTTGAGAGTTCTGGGGAGGCCCATGGTGTGCTCCTATGCGTTGTGTGGGTACTGCGCTTCACGCGGCCTGCACGGCGGCGGCGAAGGTGGCGAGGAAGTCGTCGGTGATGGTCTGGTTAAAGCCCAGGTCTTCCAGCGGCGGAACCGGCGTGTAGCGGTAGCTGATGCGCAGGCGGCCTTGGGCCAACTGGTCTGCAGAGTTGAGATCCGGGTTGATGAAGGCTTCGAAGCCGATGAGGTAATTGCCCTTCACGAGGTCGCCGCCGGTGGCGTTGATGCTGGCGAGCATGTCTTTCACCAGCGACGGGTACATCGTCTTGTCAACGAACGTGAAGTGCGCTTCGGCCATGGTGTCGGCGAGCACCTGCGCGGTACGGGTGTAGTTCTCAAAGAAGAACTTGCCGCCCTGCGCCTCGGTCGTGCGGTTGCCCCAGAAGCGGTAGCCGCTGCGGTTGATGATCGTGGTGACTTCCAGCGCGTTGAGGTACGTGGTGTCGCTGCTCGAACTCTGCAGGTCGAAGAACACGTCGGCCGTCATTCCCTGCGGGCCATTGACGACGATGTTTGAAATGGTCTTATGCCAGCCGATCTGCTGGTCGAGCTTGGCGCGCAGGCCGAGCGCATAGGCGGTAGCCGGCATCGGCTC
Organism: Variovorax ureilyticus; assembly: GCF_050632185.1. GTDB lineage: Bacteria > Pseudomonadota > Gammaproteobacteria > Burkholderiales > Burkholderiaceae_C > Variovorax > Variovorax ureilyticus_A. Next base: position 3,968,597 of record NZ_CP192579.1, on the reverse strand, counting down.
CGGCTCGTTGGTGGTGGTGTCCCATGCCAAGAAGTTGGGCCACATGACCATCAACTCACGCTTGCCGAACTTGGCGCGATAGGTGGTGGCCTCTTCCTTGGTGGTGGCGTAGGCGATGCCATCGGCCTTGCGTGCGGCGATATAGCCGAATGCGCGCAGCTGCTCGGCCACTACGCCCAGCTCGATGGCGACAGGCTCTGTGTCCAGGAAGGGCGCACCAATGATGCGCGGCTTGTAGCCCAGCTGGCCTTGTGCAGCCAGCAGAGCCTGCAGGCCCGTCTTCTGGCCGGTCTCGGTGGTGGTGCCGATCACGTTGCTGGTGGTTTCCGCATCGTCGTCACCGGGTTCGACGCGCACGACGATAGTGACGGCTTGCGCCTGCTGGCTGATCGCTTTCAGCGCCTTCGCCAACGTTCCGGTGGCGCCTGCCTTGCCGATGCTGCCGCCTGGGTTGGTCAGGAGCACAGGGGTGTTGAGAGGGAATGCCTCTGCATCAGCGAGGGGAGCCGTCGCGACGAGGCCGATGATGGCCGTGCTGACGACGCGGATGGTGGCGCCGCCTTCCTCTACTTCGAAAACTCGTACGCCGTGGTGGTATTCGGTGGGCATGGTTACGTGCTCCTGTGAAAGATTTAGCCGATTCGTTGGTGGGTTGGTCTGGCCGACTGCCTTCAGGTCAGCGCCGGATCTGCAGCAGGAGAGCCCGGCTTGATGGGCCAGACCACGCTGCTCGGAAAGCCTTCTTGCTGTTCGATGCGGTTGAGGGCCATGCGGTACTGCTTCCAGCTCTTCAGGCTGGCCGTCTCTTCCTCAGTTGCCATCGCCAGTTCGACCGCATCCTCCAATGGGGCAATGCGCAGCGTGGCCTCGGCCAGCAGCGCATCGCGCTGCCCGAGTACCTGAGCAGGCGTGAGTGCCGGAGGCGCAGGCGGCGGGCCGAAGGAATTTCCGTTGTAAGAGTCTCCGGGCTCGACGGTGATGCCTGCAGGGACGCGCACGAGCGTCGCGACGAAGTCGGGGTGGAATCTCTCGGCCAGCGGTACCTTGCGAACGACTGGCTCCGGGCTGGGATTCTCTTCGGTAGGCGTTCCAGGACACTCGACTTCGATGGTCTCCTCGACAATCTCACGGACGAGGTTGCCTTGGATCAGTGCGTAGTTCATTTATGAATGCTCCAAGATGATGACCTGGCCATCCGCCCCATTGCCACCGGCAAACGGACCAAAAGTGGATGTAGTTGCGGACGCCCCGCCCCCAGAGCCCGGCGTTTTTGCTGCAACCGGGACACCGTTGAATGCGCCCGACCCACCAATACCGTAAACAGATCGCCCCCCGGGCCCCGGAAGAATGCCGGCAGTGGTCCCGGCATTGATGATGATGCTCGATGTATCCACGCCACCTTGAACTGACAACAGATTTGCACCGGTCGGCGCTCCCGACAAAACACTGTTCCCATTCGCCAGATTTCCCGCAGGAAAGTTGTTCAATGCGTTTCCGCCAACACCGCCCGGGCACGTCAACAGCGACCCGAACGAACTCGATCCACCGCCATTGCCGTTAGCCCCTGCTACTCCGGTGCCGCCAAGACCAGCCGTTATCGCTTGGCTTGCACCAATCGCGGCGGCCAGAAAAAGGCCTCGACCGAAAGAACCCGCTCCGCCAGGGGCACCCATGCTGATGTTTCCGGATGCCGGGTTGCTTGCTCCACCGCCCGCCGCCCCAGCGCCCTGCACGTCTACGATCGCGAACGACATGCCCACGCCCGGCGTATAGATCCCCGCCCCCGTTGTCGTAGGGGCGCCGCCATTGATGCTGACGTACTGCACGCCGGCAATGCGTGTGTAGACCAACGTGCGCAGCAGGCGCCCTGTTGCTTGGCCGAACTGCATCGCATGCTGGCTCAGCGTCGCAGGAGCCACCTGAAGCGCGGCGCCTGTGCACTCCACGAGCACGAAGGCATTGAGAGTGGCGCTGTAGATCAACTGGCATCGGCCGTTGGCGATGATCTCTCCGCCTTGCAGGGCTGCGTGCCCCGCACCGGTCACAGGCACCGTGCCAAGTGCGTTCACCTTGATCGTCGTCGCGCCGGTGTTGGCGGCCTTCGCTTTGACCCACAACACCATGCCGTCGACCAGCGCGGTAATCGCCGGCGTGTAGGCCACCACCATCGCGTTGGCTGCTCCGGTGTCCTCGCCAAACAGAAGGCCATTGCTGCGCATGGCAACGAGGAGTTGATTGGCGGTGTTCCGGTCTGGCGCTGTACCCGTGGCCGAAATGATCAGACGCAGCGATTCCCACAATGCATAGGGCGCGTGCGGATCAGCTGCGGCAGCGTGTGCACCTAGCGCGGCGGCGAGTTCGGAATCGAGCGCGTATTGGGCGTGCGGGTCAGCTGCAGCGAGGTGAGCGCCCATCTGGCCAGCCAGCCGCGCGTTCAGTTCGTCCTCGGTGTGTCCCCAGCGAACCCACTTGGTGCCATCGCTGCCAGGCTCGACGCCAGTGTTCGCCAACAGGCTCTTCCACGTTGTCCCGCTATGGGAAACGTATGCTTCTGCCGGATATTCGAAAGTCGCGACCCATGGCGTGACGTTGCGCAGGCGCTGATAGCGCGCGCGACTTGCCAACTCACGAGGCGGCCGGTTGTCGATGCCGGTGGGGCCTCCGAGGACTGGGTCATCTTCTTCCCACTGGTAGATGCCTTCCGGCCAGGTGTCAGTTTCGTTCAGGTCTGCCATCAGGCGCTTCCGCGGTTGTAGGTGCCATCACGTCGAATGGCACCGTTGTGGCTGTTGGCCACCGTTGCATAGCGCAGGCCGACGAGATGGCAACGCGCAGGTGCGACGGATGGGAGGAGATTGCGCAGGCGCTCAGCCTGTGCGTTGGTGATCGGCCGCTCGAACACAACCTTGTAGGTGGCCCAGGACTGCGACAAAGGCGCACGCGGAAACTCGCCGTTGCGCCGGATCTCTCCGTTGTGAAGGCGGCCACCGACGCGCTCGATGATCTCGACCTCGCCAAAGCCAAGAGAGCGGATCAGCAAGCGGATCGCCCACGGCGTTCCCTTGCGGCGGTGAATCTCGATGCTGTTGAGGATCAGTTGGCGCCGGGCCTCGTCGGATTTCGCCTCGTGCCATGCCTCGACGGACAGCGTCCACGACAGCCATGGCAAGGCCGCTTCTAGGCAGTGCATGGCACTCCACAGGTGGCGCAGGCCATCGGTCGAGAGGGCAAGCGACGCCATCACGCCGGCGAGTGCGGATTCGAGCGGCGTGCGGTCGGGTGGCAGCAGGCGCTGCGCGGGCAGCAAGCTAGTCATCGTCCTGCACCACTACTTCGGTGAGATTGATCCCGGTGACGCGCACCCATTGGTTCCACGCGCTGACGATGTCCTCGGCTGGCGAGTCGATGACGACGCGGTGCATGCCAGGCTGATGCAGCGCAGCGTCGATCCCTGAGCGTGCCAAGCCCTCGCCCTGTCGACGGATGGAGAGCAGCCACTTGTTGAGCGCCGCGCTGGCCGCTTCGGCTGCGACTTCTCCCGCCGGTCCCGACTTTCGGTAGAGGGTTGCGGTGATGGGCGATTCGATGATCTCGACCGCTCGCACGTTGACCAGATCGGTCAAAGGCCGGACTTTCTCTGCACTGAGAGCGTTGCGAACGGTGTCGAGCAGCGCGGCATCAGGTACGCCGCTTGGATCCACTGCGAGGATGGAGACGAGCACCGCCCCTGGGACCAGACTCTCGACCCCCACATCGGCGACCTGTCCGCTGGCTGTGAGCGCGTGGAATCGGTAGCTCGCGCGCGATCCCGCGGTGGTGAGTCCTTCGAGCGCGAGCTGGGCGCGTTCGCGCAGCCGGTCATCACTTTCGTAGACCGCATCTACAGGCGGCACGGCCGCCGGATCGGCCGGAGTGACCAGCAGGCGCACAACCCCAAGGTTCGCCGCCAGATTGTCGAGGTCGGTCCCCTTGGCGTAGGCCAGCATCGACGCCTTGGCCGCATCGTTGATGCGTTGCCGCATCAACATTTCGTCGTAGGCGCAGAGTTCCAGCAGCTTGGTGACTGGATCGGACTCCAGCATCAACGTGTAGTCGACGCCGGCCTCGGCGCACAGCGCCTGAAACTTGGTCTTCTTGGCCTGCAGGATGGTCTCGAAGTCGAGCACTTCGATAACCTGCGGAGCCGGCAGCAGCGTCATGTCGAGGCTCATGCGGCGCCTCCAACGTTGACCGTGGACATGACGGTGTCGGCGCTGTCGGTGTCGCGGCGCACGATGGAAAGCTGGCACTTGCCTTGCGCGTTGAGTCTGACGCCGACACGCAGCACGCGGGTGCGAGGCTCCCATTTGATGATGGCCTGCGCCGTCGCCGCGATGAGGCGCAACCGATTGGCGTCAGTCGCGGGGTGGTCGACGAGCTGCGGCAGATAGCTGCCGTAGTTGCGACGCATGAGGCGCGTGCCGATGGGCGTGGTGAGGATGTCGGCGATGGACTGCCCGATGTGTTCGCGACGCGAGAGCATGGCGCCTGTTCCGTTGGACATGCCGCTCATGGCGTCGGCTTCCCGCTGGTGCCGCCGCCGGGCTCGACTTCGGACGTGAGGTGGTTCTGCAGGCTGATGTCGCCGGCGACGATGTCGCCTCCATCGGTAGACAGTCCGTGGCCGTTGACGACTTCCACGTCGACGTTGAGCCGGGCCTTGGCGCTCCCGCCTGGGCCCGTGCTGTTGACAGTGAAGCCACCGTTGAGAGTTGCCAGTTTCTCGACGATCAGTTCGCCTGTGACGTGAGTGCGCGGAGAGTCGAGCGTGATCAGATCATCTGCCTTGACGGTGGCCTGCTGCGTGTTCACCGTGACGCTTTCGTCGGCTGTGACGTCGGCGGTCTTGCAGTGGACATTGATCGAGTCGGGCACGTCGATGTCGGCGGTACCACCAGCGGGCAGAGTGACCTTGAGCGCATGAGCGCCGTGGTCGTATTCAACGATGGCGCCGTCGGGGTACTTCGTGACCGTCTTGTTCGGGTCGCTGCTCGGTGTCGGATGGCTGTCGGTTGGAATGCCGGGGAGTGCAAAGCCGGCCTCGGTCAGGCCGCCGGGAGAGATCAGCAGCACGCACTCGCCGACCGTCGGCGGGTTCCACGTTCCGGTGTCACCAGCGCGCCGCTCGATGTAGGGGCGCCAGTCGCTGCGCGCATTGTTATGGTCTTCGTCGTCGGTGAGCTGCACGCGCACAAGCGGCGGTGTGTGGCCGTGGTCGACTTCGGCGATGGTGCCGACGCGCACGAGGTTCGCGACCTGGCGTTGCAGGTCGGAAAGAAGCTGTTGCGGATCGGTCGGGCCGGGCATGCACTCACTGTGCCGAAGGGCTCGCGCGAGGGCGAGCGGCGGCGTAAGTGCGTGTGGCGGGGACTGATGCGGCCACCATCTGCGCCGCGCGCAGGCCGAGATTCGTCAGCGTCCTGCGGTGAAGTGATGCAGCAGGATGTCGGTGATGGCGCCTTCGTCTGCGGACGTGAAGCCCAGCAGCTCGCGCCGAGCGTACTGCACTTCGAGCGAGTTGGGACGGCGCCAATCGACCTTGTCGCGCAGTCCGTACTGGTGCACCCGCGCGATGCGCGCACTGCGCCCACCGATGGAGATGGTGGCGCTGTTGGCGGTCGCTTGCTTTCGCAGATGCTTGGCCGTGCGCAGCTTCTCGAACATCTTGCGGCGGATGGAGCCCTTCTTCTTTCGCAGCCTCGGCTTGCGTGGCTCGTATGGCGTGCCATCGGGGTTCAACTGCGCGGCGATGCGTTGCGAATTGCTGCGGCGCATGTATGTCGCGACCTGCACCATCGCCGCGCGGCGGCGCTCGGGCGAGAGGGCGACCAGTAGGGGCGCAACCCAGGTGGCGAGCCTGTTGAGCGCGTCGCTCATGCTTCTTCGTCGAGGTTCTTGACGCGCCACTCGGCCTGCAGGTCGAGCGTCGATTCGACGGGTTCAAAGCCAGCCAGAAGCGGCTCGCCGACATGCCGCGTGGTGAGGCGGTTGATGCCATCGATCGTCATGCCCTCGACAGCCACGGACTCTCGCAGGTCGATCTCGATCCCAATGTCGGCTTGGTTGTGGTCGATGACTTCGGACTCGAAGCGAAAAGCCTTCTCGCGCCGCTCGGGGTTGTCGAAGATGTCGGGCTGGTGCTTCTTCAGCCACGCGACGATGGGGACGATGAGCACGTCGGTGCTGCCGGCCCAGTCGATGACGACGATATTGAGCGTGTAGCGGTACTCGAAGGACAGCGCGGGTGTGCCGGTGTGCACGATGGTCCCGCGCTCGATGAAGACGGTCAGTCTTTCCGGGTTGATGGCCAGCTCTGGGCAGGCATTCGTGATGTGGTCGCGCAGCAGCTGGGGTTTCTTCATAGCTCAGGGGATTGCGTTGGTCCCGCCGCCTGGCTCCGCGAGGGCGCGATCAGCGGTGATGATGGCGCCGAGTAGTTGGAGCTGCTGATCGCGTTCGACAACAGTTGCCCGGAGCTGTTCAGCCACGATTCGGCCTGCTGCAAGACTGCTGTCGAGTTCGGCCGCATGGCTTGCGAGACGATCTCGCTCAGCGGCGCCGGCCTTGGACAGATCGCGATATCGAATGGCGCGCTCTTCGGCGGCGCGCTGCAGGCGCTGAGCATCAGCGATGCGAGCAGCACTGTCATCAGCGGCAGGAGCGCGCGCGGCCTGGTAGGTGTCGATGGCCTGGGTGACGGTGCCGGCATGGGTGGTTTCCTTCTCGCGAGTGGTGACGATTTGGGCTGTCTTGTGTTCGGCCTGATTGGCGGTGGTGTTGTCCCAAGCCTGCTGCACCCTGGCGGCGCCATGGCTGTCGCCGACGAAGTAGGCCGGGATGGCCGATGCGGCGGCAACTAGGACGGCCGGGGCCAGAGTGACGAGCAGGCTGTTCATGCCGCGATGGCTTCGGTGATCGCTAGGAAGGCGCGATTGCATCGCTCGACCCGGTCGGAGCGGCCCGCCATGGCGGCGCCGTTGATGCCACGGGTGATCCCGTCCAGCTGCCATAGGTCGGCGAGCGCGTTGAGGCCGTTCGTGCGCCAGTACCACGCCGCGGTGATGGCCGCGCCGGTGGGCTCGGCAACGATGTCGGGCTGTGCTTCGCATGGCAGTCCCGTGCCTTCGCCGGCGCGTCGATAGTTGCCCCTGCCGGTGATGCCGATGAGGCCGCGACCCCGGTAAGTCCAACCATCGCCGGACTCGGGTGTGCCGTTGCCATTGCGGCCCGCGTAGACGATGTTGGCCATGGCCTTGGGCTGTCGGACGTAGTTGCGCGCCTTGTCGATCTGGCGCAGGGCGCTGAACATCGCCGCGATACGGGCCGGATCGGTGTAGTAGAGGTTCTCTTCCAGGCGCGTGAAGGCGCTGGACTCGTGGCTGCACTGGCCGATGAAGGCGGCGATGCGGCGCGGGTTGTTGATCTCGAAGCGGGTGAAAGCCTCGATCAGACCGGGCAGGAAGGTGCGTGCCACGGTCGGCGTGATGCCGGCTGCGATGAGTTGGGCGAGAGTGAGCATGGTGATGTCAGGGCTTGGCGGTTGGCATATCGACGGCGCCGGCCTGCGCGTCGAGCCCAGGCGTTCCAGTGGCGTTCTGCTTTCGCATCTCGGCGCGGATCTCGGCGGCTATCTCCGCGATGTCGTGACCCTTTCGGCGCTCCAGCCAGAGGAAGACGGCGGCCACGATCCATGGGCCCGGGATGCTGCTGACGACGAACACGCATCCGGTGATGACGAAGAAGCCGGCTTCGGGCGGAAAGGAGGCGATCTGCGCGAGTGAGGCGCCGGCCTCGAAGATGCTCGGCTTGTGGTTCATGAGCAGCACCAGAGCCGTCGTACCGACGATGAATGAGCTGACCAAGCAGGCGATGACGCGATTGATGAGGTCGTGCCAGGAATGGCCCGCGCGCAGCGGCACGAATCGGATGCCGAGCCAGAAGGCGATCAGGCTGGCGACGACGGGCAGCGATAGAAGAGCCAGCTTGTAGCCAGCGGTACCGGCGGCTGCAGCGGTGGTGGTGGGTTCAGTCATGGCATGGTGGCGAGTGATGGAGAGGGGCATGGCGGCGGCTCCTAGTCCCACAGCTGCACGGTTTCGACGCGCGCCGTAGTGGCGGAAAGATCGGGCAAGACGACGGCGCGGCCGAGGGGCAGGATGGGGCCGATGTCAGCGAGCCCGGGATTGAGGCGATACGTGGCTTCGGTGACGCCGGCCGTGGCGCCGAGGTGGCGCAGGCAGAGCAGGTCGACGGTGTCGTGCTGCTGCGCGATGACGGTACGCGGCATGGCTAGATCAGCTCCACGGTGAGGCGCGAAACGCCCAGGATGTCGCGCACGGCGAACGTGGCATCGCGGCGATGTTGTTCGGCCTGGTCATCGCGGGTGTCTTCCTGATCCTTCCGGCGGGCGCGGCCGGTCGTGTCGTAATCGCTGTATCGCTCGAGCAAATTGGCCTTGGCGTGGCAGTAGACGGCGCGGCGGAAACGCTGGACGAGGATCGATTCATTGTCGACCTTGAGCGCGGGCACGTCTTCGAGCGATGCGTGGCCCTGCTGCTCGCGCGTCGATGCCCAGGTGGCCAGCTGGCTGATGGTGGCGGCGACGGCTTCCTGCGTGGCGTGCAGCAGGCGATCGGGCGTTATGGCGCCATCGAGGCGCATGGCGTCGCGCAGGTCCGCCAGGTCGATCTCTGGCCACCAGACGCCGGCCGAGACACGACCAAGCGGGGCCGGATCTTCGGGCGGCGTGGTGCGCACGAGGGGAGGGGCGGCGGCGATGAGTGACATGGTCTGCTCGGCGGGTATAGGTGGGCGGTGGCCGTGGCGCGTTGTGGTGAGGGGTCAGCCTTTCACGCTGCGCCACGGGCCGCCCGGCACGCGGGGTGCTCGGTTGCGCTACTTGCGAGGCGGGCGCTGGCGTGCAGGAGACGCGGCCTTCTTGGCGGCGGGGGTCTTGCGCGCGGGCGCCGCCTTGGCGGCAGCGGGTTGTTGGGTTGGCGGCGACGCGTCCGCGTTGCCGGTCTTGGCCAGGACGCGCTCAAGGCGCTCGATGTCCTTCTTCACGCCACAGTTGCTGTCGAGCGTGAGGGCGCGCTGGAGTACCTGCAGCGCGGAGCGCAGCTCCCCCGGCTCGATGGTGGTGAGGTCCGGATCTTCGGCGGTCTGCACCTTACCCATGGCGGCGTAGGCGATGGCCTTGAGCAACTTCGCGCGGGCTTGGTCCGGAGCATCCTGCTCGGCGGTGAGCGCATAGGCTTCGGCCAGCGTCGCGGCCGTGTGGTCGCGCTGCTTGCCCGGCTCAACGATTGCGGGCGCCAGCTGCCGCGTGTCGTCTTCGCCGGCCTGCACGTCGAGCGGCTTCCACTGGCCTTTGAGGTAGGCGTTTGCCAGCTCGTCGATCACGATGGCTGCAGCGCTCCGCTTGTACTCGTCGGCCATAGGCATCTTGTGGCGGATGACATAGGAGGCGATGCGAAGACCCAGGCCGTAGGCACCGGCGTCGAAGCACCAGACCATGACGGTGGTGAGCACCTGATCCTGCGCGCCCGTGCCCTTGACGGCGGTCTCGATCCAGTCGAGGTATTCGGGCAGCAGCTTGGCTTTCATCTCTGCGCGTCGCTCGTGCGACTGTGTCGCGCTCAGACGTGCCTTGTCCTGCGAGAGCTTGATTCGCATGAGGCCGTAGGCGTCACCTTGGAGTTCGGTTCCATACGGGCTGGTGGCTTGGGCTTGTTCCTGCAGGATGCGTGCGCGATGGCGCTGAGCTGGGCTGAGTGGGCGCATGGTGGTGTTCCTGGCTGGTGGGTGATGCGCAGGCCCGCTGGCGGGGCCTGCGCGTCGGCTTTTCGGCTGACGTTTGGCGCCTGGGTTAGGCGGCGATCTCGATGTTCTCGATCAGCGCGGCGCGGCCGTAGTCCTCGACGACGTACGCATCGTTGGACGACTCGTAGTTCTCGATCTGATCGCGCTCGGGCACATCCTTGAGATTGCGGCGGCGGCCTTCGATCTGCCAGTACAGCGACAGGTTGTCGAGCGTGGTGATGAGCACCTTGCCATCGGGGAAGAACGGCACGGTAACGGCCTGCAGCCCACCAACGCGCTTCTGGCTGATGACGATGTCGGCGGCCAGGCTTTCGGTTGGCGGCTGATCCTTGTTGACCAGCGGGAAGTACTTGTCGTGCATCAGGCTGCGGCCGACCACGGCCACGAGGCCCGGGTTCTGCTGGTGCCAGGGGTCGAGCAGCGTGATGCCGTCGAAAACGACCGCATCGAGATTGGCGTAGTCGCTGGTGGCCGCGTTGGCGCCGACGATGACTTTGCCGGGTTGCTTGCTGCCTTGAGTGACGACATTGGCGGGGGCGTTCTCACGCATCTGCTGCAGCCATCCCTTGTTGACGTCCTGCAGCAGCGGGTTGGCGACGATGTCGGTGGTGGCCGCAATGCTGACGCCGTTGAAACCGACTGTGATGCGGTCGAGCGCTTGGCGCTGCAGGATGGAGTCGCGGATACGGGTCTGGAAGTCCGGGAAGCCGGCCCACGCATCGAGCAGCTGGTATTTGATGGACGTGTCGAAGTTGGTCTGCACGCAGCGGTAGCCCTTTTCGTCGAGCGCCGCGACATTGCGCGGCTTGCGGGTGCCGTTGCCGCTGGTGTCCGTGCGGCCCGCGATGGGGCCAGTGACGCCTACGCCGACTTTGGCGCCCATCTGCTCGACCACGCCGATGACGTTGATGCGTCGGAGAAATTCGCTCGACTCTTGCATCTTGGTTTCGAGCGTCTGCTGCACGCGCGGGTTGACGTTGAAGCGCTCGATGACGCTGGCGACGCCGTTGAGCGTGGCCAGCTGGGACAAGTAGGCGTTGAATGCGAGGCGGGTAGGGTTGCGCATGGTGTTGCTGCCTGTGGGTGATGTTGCGGAGGATGGTGTCGGGTGGGCGACTGGAATCAGCAGTCGGTCTTGACGGCGCTGTTTCCGCCGGTGGCAGGGGGCGCTGCGTGCCCGCGGGCGTGGAGTCGATGGCCGAATACTTGGCCTGCAGGTCTTTGAGTTGGCCCTGCAGCTCGCCGATGGTCTTGTCGCTCGCGGCCAGCTTCGCGGCGGTGTCGGTGACGTGCGCGGCGAAGACAGTGCCCAGTTGCTCGAATCCCTCTCCGATGGCGGCAAAGCGCGCGTCGTCGGTCGCGCTCTTGGCGCCGAACTTGGCCAGCGCCCCAGCGATCACGGTTTTGAATTTGCTCAGGGCGCTGTCGTCGGCCGCATCCTCGAATTCGAGGGTTGCTTCTTCAGCCTCGGTGACGACGTTGTCTTTGTCGGTCTTGCGCGCGGCCCAGGGGTTGGCGGCCGGCTTCGACGCAGCGAATTCGAGCGCATCGGTCCCCAGGCTGGCGGGGTTGTCGGTGACTGCCAGGCCAACGAGGTACGCCTTGCCGGTGTCGGCGAACTTCGCGTTCACCTCCATCGAGGTGTAGATCTTCTGGCGCTTCTTCGCGAGGTCGATCAGGTCGGCGGTGGGCTCGATCTGCGCGAAGAGGGCCATCTTCTTCTGACCTCCGATCTCGACCTCTTCGGCCTTGAGGGCGATCACGTCACCGTAGGCGCGGAAGGGACCATCGGGGACGATGCCCTTGTAGTGCTCCAGATTGATACGCGCGCCGTAGGTGCTGCGGTTGTACTGCTCGGCCATCTGCGTGAGCCAGTCGCGTTCGATGCGTCGGCCATCGGTGGTGGCGCCTTCGACGCCGATGCGGAAGAACTTGGACTGCTTTTTCGCTGGAGTGGACATTGGCTTTGCTCGCTGCTGGTTGAGTGGTGATCGCGAGTGGTCGCGACGAGATGAGCCAATGGTGTCTATGCGCGCATGCAGCCTCAAGCCGCTGCAAATGTGGCAGTGGCGGGGACGGTTTGACGTGATGGCGGCTCTTCGCGCGCGCGGGCAACCTTGGCGGCATGCCCGTGAAATCCGCTGCGCCCGGCCGTGCTCGCCGAGCTGTTTCTGTCGCTGTGAAAGCCGCGCCGCGCAAGCGTGGGCGGGCTCGATGCGCTACTGCGCCGGTGGCAGATGTGGCTCCGTCGGTCAGCGTTGCGGGCACTGAGGCAAGCCAGATTGCCACGTTGACGCCGGACGCGCAACCCCGAACGGCTGCTCGTTTTCTGTATTGGACCGGTTGGAAGTGCAAGCAGATCGCAGAGCACCTGGGCGTGCCCGCGTCGACCGTCTACGGGTGGAAGGATGCCGAGAAATGGGATGACGCACAGCCGCTCGATCGCGTCAACGGAGCGCTTGAAGCGCGCCTCGTGCAACTGATCCTGAAGGCAGACAAGACCGGCGGCGACTACAAGGAAATCGACCTGCTGGGGCGCCAGCTGGAGCGAACGGCTCGCGTCGAAAAGTACCAGCAGACCGGGCGCGAAGGCGACCTGAATCCGAATATCGCCGCGCGCAATGCGGCGCCGAAGCGCAAGCCTAAACGCAACGAGTTCAGCGAAGACCAGATCGCGCTGCTGGAGTCGAAGCTACGCGAATCGAACTTCCCGTTTCATCAGAACTGGTTTGAGCAGCAGCTACAGCGCACGCGCCTGGTGCTCAAGTCGCGGCAGATCGGCGCGACCTACTATTTCTCGCGCGAGGCGCTGCTGTCAGCGGCAAAGGAGGCGCGCAACAAGCTTTTCCTGTCGGCCTCGAAGGCACAGGCGCACCAGTTCCGCAGCTATATCGTGGACTTCGCGAAAGAAGTCGACGTCGAGCTCAAGGGCGAGAACATCAAACTGTGGAACGGTGCCGAGCTGATCTTTCTCGGCACCAACGCCATGACGGCCCAGAGCTATCACGGCGACTTCTACTTCGACGAATTCTTCTGGGTTCCGCGCTTCCGGCTGATCAACAAGCTGGCCAGCGCGATGGCGTCGCACAAGCACTGGCGCAAGACGTATTTCTCGACGCCATCGGCGATGTCGCATGAAGCCTATGGCTTCTGGACCGGTGACGATCGGAACAAGGGGCGGGCGAAGAAGGATCGCGTTCACATCGACACGAGCCACAAGGCACTGCGGGGCGGCATGCTGGGCCTCGATCGCAAGTGGCGGGACATCGTCACTGTGGAAGATGCCGTTGCGCTCGGCTTCGACCTGTTCGATATCGCCGAGCTGCGCGATGAGTACAGCCTCGACGAGTTCGCGAACCTCTTCATGTGCCAGTTCATCGACGACAGCCTGTCGCTGTTCTCGCTGGCGCAGATGCAGGCGTGCATGGTCGACAGCTGGGAGGCATGGAGCGATGTAAAGCCGCTGTGGCTGCGGCCCTATGCCAACCATCCTGTGTGGGTCGGCTACGACCCATCGGACAAGGGCGATGCGGCGGCGCTCGTGGTGGTGGCGCCGCCGCGCGTGCCTGGCGGCAAGTTCCGCTTGTTGCACCGCGAGCAGTTCAAGGGGTCGGACTTCGAGGCGCAGGCCGAGGCGATCAAACGCATCACGCAGCAATACAACGTAGTGCACATCGGCATCGACAAGACGGGTCTTGGTGAGGGCGTCTTCCAGATCGTCAAGAAGTTCTTTCCCCAGGTGAAGGGCTACCAATACAGCATCGAGGTGAAACAGCGCCTGGTGCTCAAGGCGCAGCAGGTCATCCACAAGGGGCGGCTTGAGTTCGATGCCGGATGGACTGATGTCGCCGCCGCGTTCATGGCGATCAAGCGTGTGCTGACGGCGAGCGGGCGCAACGTGACCTACGACTCGGGCCGCTCGGAAGAAACGGGGCATGCGGATCTGGCATGGGCCACGATGCATGCGCTCGACAACGAAACACTCGCCGGCGACGTGATCGGCGGCAACTCTCGCATGGAGATCTTTGGATGAGCAAAAACAAGCGCGGCGCGGTGCGCCAGTTGTCTCGCACGGGGCCGGTGGCCACTGCCACGCCGCTGTTGACGCAGAGCGATGGCTCTGTGGTCGAAGCGTTCACATTCGGCGATCCGGAGCCGGTGAGCCGCATTCAGCTGCTGGACTATGTCGAGAGCATGTTCAACGGCCGTTGGTATGAGCCTCCGCTGCCATGGGAAGGGCTGGCCAGCGCGTTCCGCGCGTCGCCGCATCATGGCTCTGCGATCTACCTCAAGCGCAACCTGCTGAAATCGATGTTCGTGCCGCATCCGCGTCTATCGAGCGCGACCTTTGGAGCGTGGGCCCTCGACTTTCTTGTCTTCGGGAATGGCTACCTTGAGCAGCCACGCTCGATGACGATGCGGGCGTTGGAGCTGCGGCACTCATTGAGCAAGTACACGCGCCGCGGTGAAGAGGCGGGCAGCTACTTTTTCGTGCGTGGGTGGCAGCAGGAGCACGAATTCCCGCAAGGCTCTGTGTTCCATCTGCGCGAGGACGATATCAACCAAGAGATCTATGGTCTGCCGGAGTACATCAGCGCGCTGCAGTCGGCCTGGCTCAATGAGGCCGCGACGATGTTCCGGCGCAAGTACTACGCCAATGGCTCGCACGCCGGGTTCATCCTGTATCTCACCGATGGCCAGGTGGACAACTCCGACGCGGACGCGCTGCGCCTGGCACTGAAGAACGCGAAGGGGCCCGGCAACTTCCGCAACCTGTTCCTGCACATGCCCGGCGGCAAGTCTGACGGGTTGAAGCTGATTCCGGTCAGCGAGGTGGCGGCGAAAGATGACTTCGCCGCGATCAAGAACGTCAGCAAGGACGATGTGCTCGCGGCGCATCGTGTGCCGCCCGGACTGCTCGGCATCGTGCCGACGAATGCCGGTGGCTTCGGCAACGCACCGGACGCGCTACGGGTGTTCGTCGACAACGAGATCCGGCCGCTGATGCAGCGCTTCCGCGAACTCAATGAATGGGCGGGCGAAGAGCTGGTGCGGTTCATCGTTCCGCCTGGCTTGGACTCGGCCCCCGCTGGCTGAAGCCTCAACCTCGAACCAACCACAAGGGCGCGCATGGCGCCCTTTTTCTTGCCCGCTGCCTCCGCGCCCTCGCGTGACGCGTTCGGCGCAGCCACGGGCCTGCCAGTGGCTTCCCTGCACCCATCCTGTGGCGTCGCATCCCCCGCCGCCTCCAGGACGCCCACCGCACCCACCCGCGCGCGGTCTAACCCCCACCGAGCCCGCGCGCTTCGGGTAGTTGTTTTTACGAGGTGGTCGGCACTGTCCCGAGCCGCGCCGCTACTGGGGGCGCGTGTGATCTCGTGGCGGTTTTCTTATTCCGGATTTTTACGGATTTCTAGTGGCTATATGCGCCATTGATGCTGTTCCAGTCATCGGGGATCGATCCAGCGTCCTGATGACCGGTGGCGCACTCGCCGGCCTATGCTGCCAATCTTGAAATCGCCGTAGCGTAGCTGTCAATGAGCACCGGCCTGTCGTTCGATTCGCGCGATCTCGCTTTCGCTACGAATTCAATTTTTCCAGCTGCTTTAGGCGAAGAGCGCTTGATGAAGTCGAACATGAATTGGCTCTCCACAAGAATTCCGTCAAACGCATCTTCGACTAGAAAGTGCTCTTGTGCGTAAACCAACTGATTGAAAAGGACGTCGACGAGCCGTATACCCGGTGAACTTTCCTTGACGTAAGGAAGGATTCGATAAAGGTTCGCGGCACCAAATTGAAGGATCACATCAATCTGGTTTTCCACCACAAAGCCCTTAATGGCCTCAAGTCGCTCAGCCTCTGACTTGCTTGACAGATCCATCAGTCGCTCATCGGATTGAAAGACTCCTCGGCTCTCTCTCTCATAGATCGCCGGCGGCGCTGCACAGAATGCAGCGCTCATCACAAACCCTCGGCCCTCTAAGCCGAGTGCGACGGCAGTCGCCAACGAGCCTTTGGCCGCGAATGGAAGTAGCACAAGGATTTTGAGTGGTTTCATCTTCAGGACGGCTGGGCGCTCGGGCGCGTGTTTTTTACCTTCGACTCAAGGTAGCGATATTCCCGCTCCCACGATTCGCTTTGCGTTTTGAAATGGTCGACGGCGGAACGGTAAGCCTCGACATCTTCTAGCAATTTCCCAACTTCTTGGTATTCGTCGATCCTCGGCCCTAAAAAAGCCAAGGTGCGACGGCCAATTGCAGCAAGCTTGTCATGATCGGTCGCATCGTTGATAAGCGACATGAAGCTCGTAAACCCGTTGGCCGATGTCGGGGCCATCAAGGCCCCAATTAGCCGATGCGCGCTCCCACGTGGCAAGCCTTCGAATGATGGATGCTTCGCCACCCAGGCAACCATGCGCGTGAACGACAGATTTAGCGATCGCTCTTCCGCGAGTGGTGCGAGGTTTCGCTGCATGGCGTAGCTCATCTCCATGAGCGTGCCGATGGGGTGCGCGTGGGTCACCCCTTGAGAGTGCATGCGCATGAACGTCAACTGCTCGGGAACGAGCGCAAAGCGACACCCCTCACGCAGCGCCCGCGTCCAAAGCTCATAGTCCGGCGCGCGAACCATCGTTGGATCGTCAAGACCTATGCGCCTGTGTGCCGCTGCTCGGACCATCGTGGACGACCTGCACAGATAGTTTGCACCGATCCAAGTGTCCACCAGATTCAACGCATGAGGCTTATTCATTGCCTCCTCATGCGATTGCCCCGCTGGCAGTACCGAGTCGTTCTCGTCTCGGACCGCAATGTACGAACCAATGATGTCGAGAGTCGGGTCCTGTGCCACCGCCTGCAATTGCTTCTCCGCTTTCAGCGGATCAATCCAGTCATCGGCATCGAGGTTGACCAGCCACTCTCCACGCGCTTCAGTGACGGCCCGGTTGTAACTTGCCGCGCCGCCCATGTTCTTTTCGTTGACGTAGAGGCGAATGCGTTGATCGTTGATCGCTTCGACAACTGCAACCGAGCGGTCTGACGAGGCATCGTCGACGACGATGATCTCAAAGTCCTGAATGGTCTGCGAAAGGATGCTTCGCAGCGTCTTTTCGATGTAGCGGTCGTAGTTGTACGACAGGACGATGTAGGAAAGGAGCGGGGCCTGATTCATTTGAGGCAGTGCGCGACGCGATCCAAATGAGCGGGCGACAAGCCGTCATGGAATGGCAACCCGATCACTCGCGGCGCCAAGGCGTCGGTGACCGGCAAGTCTAACCGCGGGGCATCGGCAAATGCGGGATGCTTGTGGCACCCGGGGCCCCACCATCGCCGCCACTCAACCTTGGCTTCATCAAGCCTCTGGATGGTCGGCGCGACCTCTTCCGGTTCCACGATGACGTTCAACGTCATGGTCACCCACTCGGTCCCTGCCCCTCTCTGCAGTCGGGCCGCCTTGCCCGCTAGGCGGTGCGCATACGCTGCCGTCAAGTCACGCATTTGCGCCAATCTCGTGGGTAGCCCATCAAGGGCCGCCAGTCCGACGGCGGCGGTGTATTCCGAGATCCGGTAGTTGCCACCGCGGAGTGTCGAGACCCGCTCGACGCCCTCGAACCCAAATCCGGTCATCGCCTTCGCGCGCGCCGAGAAGTCGGGGTCAGCGCTGAAAATCGCGCCGCCTTCGCCGATTCCCAGTGCCTTTGTCGCATGGAGACTCACGCACATCGGCTGCTCGCGAATCCCGGAGAGGGCGGTGCAGGCTGCGGCCGCGTCGAAAACGACCGGAATGCTGGTCCGTCGCTCGAAATCGGCCCAGGCAGTGATGTCCGGTGGCGCGCCGAACGCGCTGACGACCAAGACGGCGCTGACCTTCTCACTCGCCAAGGATAGTGCCGCCTCAGCAATTTTCGGAGTGAGCGTCAGGGACTGCTCATCCACATCGAGAAGGAACGGCGTGAGCCCGGCATTGCAGACCGCGTGCGCGCTCGCGATGAAGGTGAACGCTGGCATCAAGCATAGGCCGGCCGAATGTTTCGCGCGCAGCCGCAACGCGAGTTCGATTGCTGTCGTGCCGTTCGACGTGAGCGTCACATGACTGCCCCCGACCAGTTCGCCGAGGCGCCGTGTGAATTCAGCGTTCAGCGGTCCGTAGTTACTGTAGATCCTGGAATCGTCGATGCGCTGGAGGTATGGCGCGAGCGCCGCTGCCTGCGGCAGTCTCGGGCGCAAGACTCTGATGATGTTGTCGGCTTCGGAGGTCATGAGCTAAGGGGCGATCGGGCGGCTGATTGCGAGGGACGGACCCTAGCATAGTGCCGCCGCTAGGCACGCCGCCTGCATGCCGGCACGAAGCTTCAGAATCGAGCAGGAATTCCTACAGCAACTGCATCGCCTGGAATATCTTTTGTGACCACCGCACCTGCGCCGACTCTCGCCCAAGGCCCCACGGAGCGCTTCTCGAGAATCGTTGCATTCGCACCTACGAGCGCGCCCGGCCCGATTTCGGTATCACCACTTACGGTTGCCCCGGGCATGACGCTCACGTAGTCCCCCACGACGCAATCGTGGCCGATGATGCTCCCTTGGCCTAGGTACACATGCGCCCCGACCTCTGAACCTGGGCTGATGCACGAGCCGGCCAGCACAACCGAGCCAGGTCCGATTGGCACTCCGGGATGAACCCATGCACGAGGGTGCACAAGCGTCAGCGCCTGAAGACCGCTCTGAGCCGCACGTTCGACTACGGACCTTCGACTTTTGGGATAACCGACGCAGGCGACGTAGTGCGAGGCATCAATTCGCCCCATGTCATCGATGCTGCCGATCTGAGTCACGCCGCGCGCCGCGAAGCGACGCATATCGATGTCAGCATCAGCGAGGATGCCTACAACCGTGTACGCCACACCGGGTTGCATTGGCGAAAAGGCCTGAAGAGCCTCGATTGCGCCAAGTACATCGCTCGCGTGGCCGCCGCCGCCCAACAAAACTATGCGCATGCTTGAAAGGCTACCACGGCGCAGCCGCCGTGCATCTGGTTAGCGCAGCTGGCGGCGCTTGCTCGCGCTAGGGATCTGAACAAGTCTCTGCTGTCCAAATCCCCCTCGCGCAACCAAATAAAAACGCCCACTTTTTCAAGTGGGCGTTTTCTTTTGTGGGTCGCCCGAATCAATCGGGGATGACAGCCGTGACCTCGATTTCCACCTTGGCGCGCGACTCGACCAGCGCCGCCACCTGCACGCAGGTCATCGCGGGAAAGTTGCGACCCATGGCGTCGCGGTACACCGGTCCGAGTTCGCCCAGGCGGCGGTTGTACTCATCGCGATCCGTCACGTACCAGGTCATCCGCACCATGTGCTCGGGCCCGGCGCCGGCCTCGCGCAAGACCTCGACGATGTTTCGCAGGGCCAGCCCCGTCTGCTCGATGAAGTCGTCGGATTCGAATTGCTGCTGGGCATTCCAGCCGATCTGTCCGCCCACGAACACCATCGTGCCGCGTGCGGCGACGCCGTTCGCGTAGCCTTTCGGAGGGGCCCAGCCAGGAGGTTGGAGGAGTTTGATCATGCGAGTTGCCTCAGTTTGAATCGTTGGAGTTTCCCGGTTTCGGTACGTGGCAGGCTCGCCACGAACGCGACCTCGCGGGGATATTTGAAAGGCGCGATGGTCGCCTTGACGTGATCCTGCAGCGCCTTGACCAACGCTGCATCGCCTGCGTGTCCGGGCTTGAGGACGCAGAATGCCTTGACGATCATGCCGCGCTCCTCATCCGTCTTGCCGATGACAGCGCATTCCGCGACGGCGGGGTGCTTGAGAAGCGCGTCTTCGACCTCGGGGCCGCCGACGTTGTAGCCCGCGGTGACGATCATGTCGTCGGCGCGCGACTGGTAGAAGAAGTAGCCGTCCTCGTCCTCGACGAAGGCATCTCCGGGATAGTTCCAGCCGTCCCTGACGTAGCTGGTCTGGCGCGGGTCGTCCAGGTAGCGGCAGCCCACAGGCCCGATGATGGCCAGCTTGCCGACCGTGCCGCGCGGAACTTCGTTGCCGTCGTCGTCGACGATCCTGGCGGTGAAGCCGGGTACGGCCTTGCCGACCGCGCCGCGGCGCACGTCTGCGCCGGCCGCGGAGATGTAGATGTGAAACACCTCGGTGCCGCCGATGCCGTCGAGCATCTCGATGCCGGTCGCCTGCTTCCACATCTGCCGCGTCGCGTCGGGGAGTGCTTCACCGGCGCTGACACTGATGCGAAGACTCGGCACGCCGTGCTGCTTCGCAAACGCGGTCATCTGGCGGTAAAAGGTCGGCGCCGTGTAGCAGATGGTGGCGCCGATGTTGCGGATGACCTGAACCATCGATTCCGGCGAGTACGAGCTGTCGTGGAAGTACACCGAAGCGCCCGCCCACATGGGGAAGATCAGGAGGCCGCCCAGCCCGAAAGTGAAGGCCAGCGGAGGTGATCCGATCACGATGTCGTCGCTGCGCGCCTTCAGGATATGGCGAGGCCATGTCTGGCACATCGCGAGCACATCCCGGTGCGTCGTGACCGGCGCCTTCGGCTTGCCTGTTGTCCCCGAAGTGAAGGCCAGCAGCGCAATGTCGTCCGCGGACGTGGGGCACGCCTTGAACACACCGCTCTTCGATGCAGCCCGTGCCGACAACGAATCCGGCGCGTCCGGCTGATTGAACGCGACGATCGTCTTCAGAACCGGATGCGCCTGCTGCGCCGTCTGCAGCTCATCCAGCAGCTTCCCGTCGCACAGTGCGGCCGAGGGCTGCGACTTCTCCAGGATCTCGCCCAGCTCCTTGGCCCGAAGCAGGGGCATGGTGGCAACCGCGATCATGCCGGCCTTGACCACCGCGAGCCAACCCAAGGCCATCGGGATCGAATTGCCGCCGCGCAGCAGCACGCGATTTCCGGGCACCAGCCCCAGGTCCTCGGTAAGCACCTGCGCGATCCGGTTGACCTCGACAGCGGCCTCGGCGTACGTCAGCGTCCGCCCCGGCGAGCGCAACATCGGCTTGTCCGCGAAGCCCTTGTCGGTCGCCCTGTCGAGCAACTCCTCGACCAGATTCAACTGATCAGGCAGCTGAAGCTCAGGCAGGTCGTACCGAAAGATCGGCAGTTGATCGGCCGGCGGCAGGCGGTCATGCACGAAGCGGTCGATTTGCGCACTGGCGGTCATGGTCGTTCCTTCTGCCCCCACGCTCCGCGTTGCGCGTCGTCGCTGCCTCCCGAAGGGGCAGTGCCCGCCTTGGGGCGGCCCGGCGCCGGGCGCAGCACTGACTTGCCGATGATGAGCTGCTGAACCTCCGTTGCGCCTTCGTAGATGCGCAGGGAGCGGATGTCGCGGTAGAGGCTCTCGACCTTGCTGCCGACCTTGACGCCGAGGCCGCCGTGCATCTGCAGTGCCATGTCGATCACGCGGCTCGCGTTTTCGGTGGCGGTCATCTTGGCCATCGCGGCGGCCGCGGTCAGGTCGCCGACGGCCGGCACGCCACGACGCTCGCTGTCATCGCGCATCCAGGCCGCGCGATAGGTCAGCAGGGCGCCGGCGTCGATCAGCGCGGCCATCTCGCCGAGCTTGGCCTGCGTGAGCTGGAAGTCGGCGAGCGTCTGACCGAACATCTTCCGCTTCTGCGAGTGCTGCACGCCCTCGGTCAGCGCGCGGCGTCCCATGCCGAGCGCGGCGCCGGCGACCGAGGCGCGGAAGATATCGAGCGTGCGCATCGCCAGCTTGAAGCCGCCATTCAATTCGCCGAGCTGGGCGCTCTTCGGAACCACGCAGCCGTCGAAGCGCAGCGTGGCCAGCGGGTGCGGCGCCATGACGTCGATATGCGACGAGGTGTCGAGCCCCGGCGTCTTCGCATCGACGATGAACGCGGTGATGCCGCGCGAACCGGCGGCCGGGTCGGTCTTGGCGAACACGCAGTAGAAGTCCGCGAGGCCGCCGTTGCTGATCCAGGTCTTCTCGCCGGCGAGGCGCCAGCCATCGGCAGTGGGCTCCGCGCGCATCGCCATGGCGCCGACATCGGAGCCGGCGTCGGGTTCGCTCAGCGCGAAGGCCGCGATCTTGTCGCCGCGTCCCACGGGCGCCAGATAGTTCGCGTGCTGCTCGGCAGTGCCCGCGAGCGTGATCGCGCCACTGCCCAGCCCCTGCATCGCGAATGCGAAGTCAGCCAGCGGCGAGTGGAAGGCCAATGTCTCGCGCAGCACCACGAGGGCGCGCGAATCGAGCCGATCGAGTGCACCGCCCGAAGCGGCGGGCACGCAGTAGCGCAGCCACCCGGCATCGCCGAGGCGCCGGACCCAGTCGCGGCAGGCGGCACGATCGTCGCGCTCGTCCACCGATTGCGCGCGCGCCCACGGCAGCAGATCATGCGCGAGCGCGCGATGCGCTTCGTCGAAGAAGGGCAGTTCAAGGTGGGTCGTCGAAGGATCGACAGCAGACGCGGCCATGGATCAGTCCCCCTCGAACACCGGCTTGCGCTTGGCCGCGAAGGCCTCGAAGGCGCGCTTGAAGTCCTCCGTCTGCATGCAGATGGCCTGTGCCTGCGCTTCGGCCTCGATGGCCTGGTCGATGGTCATGGCCCATTCCTGCGAGAGCATGGTCTTTGTCATGCCGTGCGCGAAAGTCGGGCCTTGTGCGAGCTCGCGCGCCATCGCGGTCGCGGCGTCGAGCAGGCCATCGCTCTCGTGCAGCGCGTTGAAGAAGCCCCAGGCCAGCCCTTCCTGTGCGTTCATTGCGCGGCCGGTGAAGAGGAGCTCCGATGCGCGCCCCTGGCCGATCACGCGCGGCAGCAGTGCGCAGGCCCCCATGTCGGCGCCCGCGAGTCCGACGCGCGTGAAGAGGAACGCGGTCTTCGTCCCCGGCGTTCCATAGCGGATGTCGCAGGCCAGTGCGATCATCGCGCCGGCGCCGGCGCAAACGCCGTCGATCGCGCCGACGATCGGCTGCGGGCAATGGCGGATCGCCTTCACCAGGTCGCCGGTCATGCGCGTGAACTCCAGCAACTCGGGCATTCGCATCTTGGTGAGCGGGCCGATGATCTCGTGCACGTCGCCGCCCGAGCAGAAGTTGCCGCCCGCGCCGACCACGACGATCGCCTTCACGTCGGTCGCGAAATACAGCGCGCGGAACAGGTCGCGCAGCTCCGCATACGAATCGAAGGTCAGCGGGTTCTTGCGCTCGGGCCGGTTGAGCGTGACCGTGCCGACGCCGTCCTTGAAGGACCAGGAAAAGTGCGTGGCCTCGTAGCCCGCCTTCGGATCGAACTGGGCGCGCATGGGGTTGTCAGCGCCGATGTAGTGTTTCATAGAGTCTCCGCCAATTGTTGATGTGAGTGCTGCTTGACCTTGCCGAGCAGCTTGTGAAGTTGCGCGATCTCCTTGGGGTTCAGCGCGGAGAACGCCTCGCAGATCCATGCCTCGTGCTGCTGCGCCATGTCGTTGAAGAGCTTGCGGCCGCGCGCGGTGAGGCGCACACGCCGGGCGCGGCGGTCGCCTTCGACGTCGACCCGCTCCACGAGGCCTTCGGACACCAGCTGGTCGGTGATGCCGGTGACGTTGCCGCCGGTGACCATCATGCGGCGCGAGAGCTCGTTCATCTTCAGCCCCTCGGGCGCGCGCTCGAGCTGAGACATGAGGTCGAAGCGCGGCAGCGTGGTCGCGAACTGCTCGCGCAGTTCGTTGCGGACCTGCTTCTCGATGAGCTGGGTGCAGGTCAAGAGGCGCAGCCAGAGGCGCAGCTCCTCCGGGTGTTCGCTGTGGGCGCGGGCCTCCAGGTCCATCAGTGGCTCTCTTCGGCCGCGGGGCGCTGCCCCGCGGCCATCGCGGCAGCGAGTTGCTGCTGCTTTGCGATCTCGCGGTACATCTGGTCCCGGCCGCTCAGGTACTGCTTCGGCCAGTCGACGTCACGGTTCTGCAGCTTGGCGGTCTCGTGCAACGTCCAGGCCGGGTCGGCGAGGTGCGGCCGCGCCAGGGCGCACAGGTCGGCGCGGCCCGCGGCGATGATGCTGTTCGCCTGGTCGGCGTCGGTGATCGCGCCAACCGCGATGGTGGAGATGCCGACCTCGTTGCGGATGCGGTCCGCGAACGGCGTCTGGTACATGCGGCCATACACCGGCTTGGCGGCGCGCGTGGTCTGGCCCGAAGACACGTCGATGAAGTCGGCGCCGGCCTCCTTGAAGGCGCGCGCCATCTCGACCGCATCGTCGGCCGTGTTGCCGCCCGGCGCCCAGTCGTGCGCGGAGATCCGCACGCTCATCGGCCGTTCCTTCGGCCATGCGGCACGCATCGCCCGGAACACTTCGAGCGGATAGCGCAGGCGGTTTTCGAGACTGCCGCCGTATTCGTCCGTGCGCAGGTTCGTCAGCGGGCTCAGGAAGGACGACAGCAGGTAGCCGTGCGCGCAATGCAGTTCGAGCCAGTCGAAGCCCGCCTCGGCGGCGCGCTTCGTCGAGGCGACGAACTGATCGCGCAAGAGGTCCATGTCGGCGCGCGTCATCTGCGCGGGCATCTGGTTCTGTTCGCCGTAGGGCAGGGCGCTCGCGGAGAGCAGCGGCCAGTTGCCTTGCGGCAGCGGCTCGTCGGTGCCTTCCCAACCCACCTGCGTCGAACCCTTCGGGCCGCTGTGGCCGAGCTGCATCGCGATCTTGGCGGTCGACTGCGTGTGCACGAAATCGACGATGCGCTTGAAGGCCGCCTGCTGCGCGTCGTTGTAGAGCCCGGTGCACCCGGGTGTGATGCGGCCTTCGGGCGTCGGGCTCGTCATCTCGACGAAGACCAGGCCGGCGCCGCCGAGTGCGCGTGCGCCGAGGTGCACGAGCAGGAAGTCCTGCGGCACGCCGTCGATCGCGCTGTAGGTCGCCATTGGCGAGACCACGATGCGGTTCTTGAGCGTCAGTCCGCGCACGGTCAGTGGCATCAGCATCGGCGGCAGCGGCTTGCCGCCCGCCAGCCATTGCTCGTAGCCGTTGAGCCAGGTCGCGTCGCGCAGGCGCAGGTTCTCGTGGCTGATGCGCTGCGAGCGCGTGAGCAGCGAGTACGCGAACTGCTCGATCTCCATGCCGGTGTAGCGCTCCACGTTCTCGAACCATTCGGTCGAGTTGCGCGCCGCGTTCTGGATCTTGAGCACTTCGACGCTGCGTCGTGCCTCGTAGGCGGTCAGTACCGCGTCGATGGCGTGGCCGGTGCCGAATTCATTCGCGAGGTCGATCGCATCTTCCAGCGCCAGCTTGGTGCCGGAGCCGATCGAGAAGTGCGCGGTGTGCGCGGCATCGCCCATGAGCACGACAGGCACCTTGCGGCCGTTCACGTCGATTCGGTGCGTCCAGTTCTTGCAGATGACGCGCGGAAAGCGGATCCAGTTCGCCGACCCGCGCAGATGCGTCGCGTTGCTGATGAGCTGATGTCCGCCGAGGTACTTCGCGAACATCTTCTCGCAGAAGGCGATCGCCTCCGGTTGCTCCATCTTGTCGAGGCCGTGGGCCTTCCAGACTTCCTCGGGTGTCTCGACGATGAAGGTGGAAGTGTCGTTGTCGAACTGGTAGGCGTGCGCCTGGAACCAGCCGTGCTCCGTCTCTTCGAACGCGAAGGTGAAGGCGTCGAAGGTCTGGTGCGTGCCAAGCCACACGAAGCGGCACTCGCGCAGGTCGATGTCGGGCTTGAAGACGTCGGTGTAGCGCTGGCGGATGCGGCTGTTGAGGCCGTCGCTCGCGATCACCAGGTCGGCGTTGTACTGCGCGGCGAGCGCCTGGTCGTCCGTGACGTCGGTCTCGAACACCAGCTTGACGCCGAGCGCGAGGCAGCGCTCCTGCAGGATGTTCAAGAGGCGCTTGCGGCCGATGCCGCAGAAGCCGTGTCCGCCGGAGCGCACCTGCCGGCCCTTGAAGAACACCTGGATGTCGTCCCAGTGATGGAACTCTCCCCCGATGAGCTTCGCCGTTTCCGGGTCGGCCGCGACCAGGTTGTCGAGCGTCTGGTCGCTGAGCACGACACCCCAGCCGAAGGTGTCGAAGGGGCGGTTGCGCTCGACCACGGTGATGTCGAGGGCCGGCTGCCGGGCTTTCATCAAGAGCGCGAAATACAGGCCGGCAGGGCCGCCGCCAATGCACAACACGCGGTGAAGGTTCGGGGTTGAGCTATTCATGGATAAATAGTTTAGACATAAACGATCTGGTGTCAACCCATGCTCGCACCGGGTTTGTCCGGGTACCCCAGTTGACGCGGTCGCGCGCGCTCGCAAGAATTAGTAACATGCAAAGCCTGTTACCGAAGATCGAGTCCCAGCTTTCCGCCCTGTCCGTCCCCATCACGCTGCGACTGCCAGACGGTCGGCAGGTTGCCAAGCCCGGGTCTCGTGTCACCCTGGCTTTTTCCGAGTGGTCCGCGCTCGCCAAGCTCGCGACCCGGCAAGTCGGCGCCATCGGCGAGGCCTATGTCGAAGGCCGCGTCCAGATCGAAGGCGCGATGCGCGATCTCATCGACGCCACCGTCAGCCTGCTGCCGGGCAATCCGGCCGAGACCAGCACCTCCTGGTGGAGTCGCCTGCAGCGCCGCGCCAAGTCGCACGGCGCGCACTCGCTGGGCAAGGACGCCCGGCAGATCGAGTTCCACTACGACGTCTCCGACGACTTCTACGCGCTGTGGCTCGATGCGCGCCGCGTGTATTCGTGTGCCTACTTCCGTGACGCGGCGATGACGCTCGGCGAGGCGCAGGAGGCCAAGCTCGACCACATCTGCCGCAAGCTGATGCTCAAGCCCGGCGAGCGCTTCCTGGACATCGGCTCAGGCTGGGGCGCGCTGCTGATGTGGGCGGCCGAGCACTACGGCGTGGACGCGACCGGCATCACGCTGTCGAAGAACCAGCATGCGCATGTGCAGCGGCTGATCGAAGAGAAGGGCCTTCAGGGCCGCGTGCGCGTGGAGCTGCGCGACTACCGCGAGCTCGATCCCGGCAAGCCCTTCGACAAGATCTCGTCGGTCGGCATGTTCGAGCACGTCGGCGCGGCGAACATGCCGGTCTACTTCCGCAAGATTCATTCGCTGCTCGTGCCTGGCGGCATGGTGCTGAACCACGGCATCACCTCGGGCCAGCTCGACTACAGGCAGCTCGGCGCCGGTATGGGCGACTTCATCGAGAAGTACATCTTCCCGGGCGGCGAGCTGCTTCACGTGACCCACGTGCTGCGCGAGACGGCGGCGGCGGGACTGGAGATGGTCGATACCGAAAACCTGCGTCCGCACTATGCGCGCACGCTGTGGGCGTGGTCGGACGCACTCGAGTCGCAGCTCGACAAGGCGCGCGAAGTGCTCAAGGGCGCCGGCGGCCGGCAGGGCGAAAACGCCGAGCGCGTCCTGCGTGCGTACCGGCTGTACCTGGCGGGTTCGGCGATGAGCTTCGAGCAGGGCTGGATCGCGCTGTACCAGATGCTCTCCGTCAAGCCGGACGGAGAGATCGGCGATGGCCCGATCCGCGGCGCGCAGTCGCCCTACCCGTTTGTCCGCGATTACATCTACAAGTAAAGAGAGGCAGGCCATGCTGTATCGATTCAACTCCCGTGCGACGCCGCCCTTCGTGATGCTCGAAGTCCACGCGCGCCAGCTGTTCGACATCATCGGCAAGGCGCCTGCGCCCAAAGGCGTCATCACCGTGGAACAGATGCCCGCGGCCATCACTGCGCTCGAGGCGGCGATGCGGCGCGAGGCGGCCAATGTCCACAACGACGACGACTACGCGGTCGAAGGACATGACAACGAAGCCGAGAAGCAGCACATCGGCCTGCGCCAGCGTGGGGCGCCGTTGCTCCACATGCTCAAGGACTCGCTCGCGGACAAGAAAGACGTGACCTGGGACGTTTAGCGGGCTCT
This sequence comes from Variovorax ureilyticus, assembly GCF_050632185.1. Taxonomy (GTDB): domain Bacteria; phylum Pseudomonadota; class Gammaproteobacteria; order Burkholderiales; family Burkholderiaceae_C; genus Variovorax; species Variovorax ureilyticus_A. The sequence continues at coordinate 3,940,877 of NZ_CP192579.1, read as the reverse complement.
CCCCCAGCCTCGCTCACTTCGTGTAGCTCTGCACCCCCTGCCGGGGGCAATGCCTGCGGCCCGGCGAAGCCGGTTCCGCGGCATTTCTGGCCTTTGGCTAGTCCACTTTTGCCCCGGACGCCTTGACGACCTTGGCCCATTTTTCGTGCTCGCTGGCGATGAGCTTGGCGAACTCGGCGGGTGTGTTGCCGCTTGGGATGGCGCCCTGGGCTTCCATCTTCTCCTTGATTGCCGGCGTCGAGAGCGATTTGGCGACTTCGTGCTGGATGCGGTTGATGATGTCCGGCGAGGTGCCGGCGGGCGCGAGCAGACCGAACCATGAGCTGGCTTCGTAGCCCTTGAGCAGCGGGCCGCCGGCTTCTTCGACGGTCGGTATGTCGGGCAAGGCCGGGGAGCGCTTCGCGCTCGTGACGGCCAGGGCCTTGAGCTTGCCGCCCTTGATCTGCTGCATCGACGAGGGCAGGTTGTCGAACATCACGTCCGCATTGCCCGCCACCATGTCCATGAGTGCCGGACCGGAGCCGCGGTACGGGATGTGCGTCATGTAGCTGCCGGTCATGCTCTTGAACAGCTCGCCCGCGAGATGGATGGAGGTGCCGCTGCCGCTCGACGCCATGTTGAGCTTGCCGGGGTTGGCCTTCGCGTACTTCACGAAGTCGGCCACGCTGTTGATGCCCAGCGCCTTCGCCTTGTCGACGTTCATTTCCATCACGTTCGGCACCGCGGCAACGAGCGTGATCGGCGCGAAGTCCTTGATCGGGTCGTACGGCAGCTTGGGGTAGAGCGCGCGGTTGATGCCGTGCGTGCCCACCGTGCCCATCAGCAGCGTGTAGCCGTCGTTCGGCGACCTCGCGACGATCTCCGCGCCGACGTTGCCGCCCGCGCCCGCCCGGTTGTCGACGATGAACTGCTGGCCGAAGGCCTTCGACAGCTCGGGCGCGACCGCCCGCGCGAGGATGTCGGTGGTGCCGCCGGGCGCGAAGGGCACGACGATACGCACCGGCTTGGTCGGCCAGGTGGACTGGGCGGCGGCGGAGCCTGCAACGAGGGTGAATGCGGCCAGTGCGGCGAGGTTCAGCGCGGTGCGGCGGCGCAGCGGAAAGGAATGGGACATGCGGGTTCCTGTGAATCGGATGCGGCCTCTTTTACAGGGGAAGAGCTTCCTTCGTCGCCGGTGGAAACCCCGGGCACCCGATGCAGTTCAGTCGGATGAGTCGGCGCTGCCCGCGACCGATGCGATGAGCTTGTCGAGCACGGCGTCGAGTTGCCGCAACTCGTCCGGCGCCACGCCGGCGAACAGTTCCGCCTCGCGCACGCGCGCTTGCGCGCGGACGGTGGCGAAGAGCACCTTGCCGACGTTGCTCAGATAGAGCCGGGTACGGCGCAGATCGGTCGGATCTTCGTGCCGGTGGAGCCGCTTGTGGCGCTGGAGGCCCGCGAGCGCGCGGCTCACCGCCATCTTGTCGAGCCCCGTCAGGTCTGCGAGCTGCGTGGCGGTGAGGCCCGGCCGCGCGCCCAGCAGAGCCATCGCGCGCCACTCGTTGAGGGTGAGCTGGTGCTGCCGCCCGACGCGCTGCTGGAACGGGCGTGCCGTCAGGTTGACGACCCGCACGAGCTTGAAGAAGACCGAGTCCGCCGAATCGTTCGGTTGCGGCGTGGCGGCCATGGTCATTCGCGCAGCGAACGCGCGACCTGCGCGATGCGCTCCGCGCTCACGCGCGATTGCGCTTCGAGCACCGGCGCATAGCCGACCGGGATGCGCGGCGCACCGAGGCGCGCGATGCGGCAGCCGGTCGCTTCCGCTGCTGTCGCGGCGATCTCCGCGCCGAAGCCGGCGGCCTGCACCGCCTCGTGGGCCACGAGCAGTCGGCCCGTGCGCGCGCAGGACGCGAGCACCGCCTCGCGGTCCCACGGCCAGAGCGTGCGCAGGTCGATCAGATCGACGTCGAGGCCCTCGGCGGCCAGCGTGTCGCACGCGGCGACGCATGCTTGCAGCTGCCGGCTCCAGCTCACCATCGTCAGCGCGCTGCCGCGGCGCACGTGCGCGGCCTTGCCGAGCGGAACCTCCAGCGAAGCATCCACCGGCCCCCGCGTGCCCCACAACGTCTTGTGCTCGATGTAGACCACCGGATCGCCGCAGCGCAGCGCGGCGCGCATCAGCGCGTGGTTGTCCTGCGGCGTCGAGGGGCACACCACCACCACGCCCGGCAGATGTGCGAACCAGGCCTCGAGCGACTGCGAGTGCTGCGCCGCCGAGGCATCCCAGATGCCGCCCGGCATGCGCGCCACCAGCGGCACGCGGCCCTGGCCGCCGAACATGAAGCGGTTCTTCGCCGCCTGGTTCACGAGCTCGTCCATGCCGCAGAGCGCGAAGTCGACCACGCGCATCTCGACCACAGGCCGCAGCCCCGCGAGCGCCATGCCAACGCCGGCGCCCATGATCGCGGCTTCGGAGATCGGCGTGTCGATCACGCGGTCGCTGCCGAAGGCCTGCTGCAAGCCCTTGTACTGACCGAAGATGCCGCCGCGTCCCACGTCTTCGCCGAGCACCACGACGCGCGGGTCGGCGTCCATCTCGCGCCGCACCGCGAGCGCGGCGGCTTCGGCGTAGCTGAGCTCGACGATCGCTTCGGAGCCCGCGCGGCCGCCGCCCTCGTCGCTGCCCATGTCCATCATGTCCACTGACCTTCTCCGGTGGTTTGAACGTCGCTGAAGGCGGCGGCGGCCTCGGGCCAGGGCGCGGCATCGGCGGCGGCGAGCGCGGCTTCGACTTCCGCGTGCGCCTCGTTCTCGATCGTGTCGAGCACGACGGTGTCGATGCTGTCCGCGAGCAGCGCGCGTGCGTGCGCGATCGGGTCGGTTTCGAGCGCGGCCGCGAGCTCGGCTGGATCGCGGTAGGCCGCGGGGTCCACCGAGACGTGGCCTTTCACGCGATAGGTGAGCGCGTGCAGAAGACGCGGCCCGCCTCCGGCGCGCACCTCCGCGACCAGCCGGCCCGCCGCCGCATGCACCGCGAAGACATCGTTGCCATCGACCTGAGTGGCCGCGATGTCCATCGCCTGCGCACGCGCCGAGGCGCCGTCGCCCGCGGTCATCGGGCCACTCGCGGTGGTGGCGCTCCAGCGGTTGTCCTCGCAGACGAACAGCACCGGCAGCCCATACACGCGCGCCCAGTTGAGCGATTCGAGAAACGGTCCGCGATTGATCGCGCCGTCGCCGAAGAAGCAGACGGTGATCGCGTCCTTCCTGAGCAGCTTCTGCGCATGCGCCGCGCCGATCGCGATCGGCAGACCCGCCGCGACCACGCCGTTGGCGCCGAGCATGCCGACCGAGAAGTCGGCGATGTGCATCGAGCCGCCCTTGCCGCCGTTGAAGCCGCACGCCTTGCCGAACAGCTCGCACATCATGCGCACGAGATCCGCGCCCTTCGCGAGCGTGTGGCCGTGGCCGCGGTGCGTGGAGGTGAGGTAGTCGGCCACCGCGAGGTGTGCGCAGACGCCGGCCGGCACCGCTTCCTGTCCCGTCGAGAGGTGCAGTGGCCCACGCACCTTCGCGGCGCCGGCCGCCTGCTGGCCGTAGGCGCTCACGCCGCCCTGGCTGGCCGCCTCGGCGGCGTTCTCGAAGGCGCGGATGCGCACCATCGTGCGGTAGAGCGCAATGCGCTCGGGCACCGGAATCGCAGTCTCCATATCGTCCCCAGCCCGCGCAGGGCATGCATTTGCGCAGAAATCGTATCGGCCGTGACCAATCCGGAAGTAGCGCATTTACCCGCAGGGATAGTCCCGATGCCGCTCGCGGCGCCGGGCTGCGATAGTTAGTTCGGCCCTCGAACTAACTATTTCTTCGAGCCATACCAACCCATCACAAGCCTGGAGACCCGCATGAAGCTCGCCCGCACCCTGACCTCCCTTGCCTTCGGACTGACCGCCATCGGGGCCTCTGCCCAGACCGTGGTGGGCGTGAGCTGGTCCAACTTCCAGGAAGAGCGCTGGAAGACCGACGAGGCCGCGATCAAGGCGCAGCTCGAGAAGCTCGGCGCGAAGTACATCAGCGCCGACGCCGGCGGTTCGCCCGAAAAGCAGCTCGGCGACATCGATGGCCTGATGTCGAAGGGGGCGAAGGCGCTGATCGTGCTGGCGATGGACAAGGACGCGATCCTCCCCGCCGTCAACAAGGCGCTCAAGCAGAAGGTGCCGGTGGTCGCCTATGACCGGCTGATCGAAGCGCCCGGGGTGTTCTACATCACCTTCGATAACGTCGAGGTCGGCCGCATGCAGGCGCGCGCGGTCTACAAGCTCCAGCCCAAGGGCAACTACGTGATGATCAAGGGCTCGCCGACCGACCCGAACGCGAATTTCCTGCGCGCGGGCCAGCAGGAGGTGATCGACGAGGCGGTCAAGAAGGGCGACATCAAGATCGTCGGCGACGAATACACCGAGGGCTGGAAGCCTGAAGTCGCGCAGAAGAACATGGAGCAGATCCTCACCAAGGTCGGCAACAAGGTCGATGCGGTGGTGGCCGCGAACGACGGCACGGCGGGCGGTGCGGTCGCGGCGCTCACGGCCAAGGGCATCCGGGGCATTCCGGTGTCGGGGCAGGACGCGGACTTCGCCGCGCTCAACCGCGTCGCGCTCGGCACGCAGACCGTGACCGTGTGGAAGGATTCGCGCGAACTGGGGCGCGAAGCCGCCTCCGCGGCCGTCGCGCTGGTGCAGGGCAAGCCGGTCGAGAAGGCCGCCGAATGGAGCGCCGGCGAGAAGAAGATCCCCCTGTCGTCGCGCCTGCTCACGCCGGTGCCGATCACGCGCGACAACCTCGACGTGGTCGTGAAGGCGGGCTGGATCAAGAAGGACGAGCTCTGCAAGGGCGTCCAGGCCGACAAAGCTCCCGCGGCCTGCAAGTGAGGCACACCCCCAGGCTGCGCGCACGGCGTGTCGCTTCGCCAACCCCTTGCAGGGGGCAACACCAGCGGCCCGGCGCAGCCGGTTCCGCGGTGTTTCACGCATCGAGGCCTAACCGTTCAACACCATGACATCGTCTCCTTCTCTCTGGCGCCGGACCGGCGTCGACCTCCGGCTGCTGCTCATGGGCGTGCTGCTCGTGGTGATGGCGGTCGTGTTCCACGTGCTCTCGGGTGGCGTGTTCCTGTCGCCCGAGAACCTCTACAACATCGCGCAGCAGACCGCGGTGGTCGGCATCGTCTCGACGGTGATGGTGCTGATCATCGTGGCCCGCCACATCGATCTTTCGGTCGGTTCGGTGATGGGCTTCGTCGGCGTGCTGGTGGCGTACCTGCAATACACGTCAGGCTGGTCGTGGCCGGCCGCGAGCCTCGCGGGGCTCGCGGTGGCGCTGCTGGTGTCGCTCTACCAGGGCGGGCTCACCGCGGTGCTGGGCGTGCCGTCGTTCGTGGTCACGCTCGGCGGGCTGATGTCGTTTCGCGGCGCCGCCTTCCTGGTGGCGGACGGCAAGACGCAACCGGTGAACGACGAGTTCTTCCAGCGCCTGGGCGGCGGCTACGACGGCGGCATCGGCACGACCGCGAGCTGGGTGCTCGCGGTGCTCGTCGCCATCGTTCTCTTCGCCCGCATGCTGCAGAAGCGCCGTGCGCGGCAGCGCCACGAGATGCCGGTCGAGCCGCTGTGGATCGAGATCCTGCTCACTGCGGTGCCGGCCGTGATCGTGCTCGGCTTCGCGGCCGTCATGAACAGCTACCAGATCGCCTCGAAGACCGAGCCGCAGGGCATGCCGATCCCGGTGCTGATCTGGGCGGCGGTCGCGGTGACGTTGTCGTTCATCGTGCACCGCACGCGCTTCGGGCGCTACGTGTTCGCGATGGGCGGCAATCCGGATGCGGCGGCGCTGGTGGGCATTCCGGTCAAGCGCGTGACGCTGATGCTGTTCGCGCTGCTCGCGGTGCTGGTGACCATCGCGGCCATCGTCTCCATCGCGCGCCTGAACGCGGGCACCAACTCGCTCGGCATCGGCATGGAGCTCTACGTGATCGCCGCGGCCGTGATCGGCGGCACCGCGCTCGCGGGCGGCAGCGGGTCGATCCTCGGCTCGGTGCTGGGCGCGCTGATCATGCAATCACTCGACAGCGGCATGCTGCTGCTCGACGTGGCGATCGGCAAGCGCATGGTGATCATCGGGCAGGTGCTGATCGTGGCCGTCGTGTTCGATGTCCTCTATCGCAAACGCTTCGGAGAAACATCTTGAGCGCGCCGCTTGTCGAACTGCGCAACATCCGCAAGGCCTTCGGCGGCGTGAAGGCGGTGGACGACGTCAGCGTCAATCTCTATCCCGGCGAAGTGGTCGCGCTGCTCGGGCACAACGGCGCGGGCAAGTCCACGCTGATGAAGATGCTCGCAGGCGCGTACCCGATCGATTCGGGCGACACGCTGATCGCGGGCGAGAAGGTCAACATCCGAACGCCCTCCGAAGCGCAGGCGCAGGGCATCGAGACCATCTACCAGACGCTCGCCCTCGCGGACAACCTCGATTCGGTCGCGAACCTCTTCCTCGGCCGCGAGAAGCTCACGCCCTGGCGCACGCTCGACGACCACTTCATGGAAGGGCAGGCGCGCAAGGTCTTCCAGCGCCTCAACAAGAACTTCACCAACATCCGCGTGCCGGTGCGGCGGCTGTCGGGCGGGCAGCGACAGGTGGTGGCGATCTCGCGCGCGCTGTACTTCAACGCGCGCATCCTGATCATGGACGAGCCCTGCGCGGCACTCGGGCCCGAAGAGACGGCGATGGTCGGCGCGCTGGTCAAGCAGCTCAAGGCCGATGGCGTCGGCATCTTCCTGATCACGCACGACATGCCCGACGTGTTCGGCCTGAGCGACCGGCTCGCGGTGATGAAGAACGGCAGGCTGGTCGGCACCTACCGCACCGCGGACGTGACCGAGGACGAAGTGCTGGGAATGATCATTGCGGGCAAGCGTCCCGACGGCAAGGCGCAGGCCGAGCACGCGACATGAACGCGGCGTAGGCGCGGCATGAAGACCAAGGGCGACCAGCAACTGGTCAAGCGCATCAACCGCAGCGTGCTGCTGCGCCCGGTGCGCGCGCAGCCGGGCCTGTCGCGTGCGCGGCTGGCGGCGGAAAGCGGGCTGACCAAGTCCACCGTGAGCCTGCTGGTGCGCGAGCTGCTCGACGACGGCTGGCTCGAAGAGGCGGGCGCTTCGGTCGCCGACGGCATGGGGCGGCCCTCGACGCCGCTGCACATCAACGTCGGCGTGCGGGCGCTGGTCGGCGTGGAGATCGCGATCGAGGTGCTGCGCGTGGTGTGCGTCTCGCTGCAGGGCGACGTGCTGCATTCCGATGCGCAGCCGCTGGCCGATCACACGCCTGCGGTGGTGTGCGCGCAGGTGGCCCGCATGGTCGCGGCCGCCCATCGTCATCTGCTCGCATCGGGGTTGCGGCTGTCGGGCATCGGCGTCGGCGTGCCGGGAGCGGTGCACGATGCGACCGGCGTGGTGCGCTTCGCGCCGAACCTCGGCTGGCGCGACGTCGACCTGCTGCCGCAGCTCTCGGGGCGCTCGCGCGCGAAAAGGTCCCGGATGTGGCGGTGCAACTGCAGAACGATGCCGATGCGGCGGTGCTCGGCGAGTTCGAGTTCTCGGACGGCGAGGGCGAGGACCCCTTGATCTTCGTGAGCTGCGACGTCGGTGTCGGCGCCGGCATCGTGCTCAACGACCGGCTCTTCATCGGCGCGCAAGGCATGGCCGGCGAGATCGGCCACACCGTCCTGCAGATCGACGGGCCGCGGTGCTCGTGCGGTCGCCTGGGCTGCGCCGAGGCTTTCATCAGTTCGCGCGCGCTGGAGCAGGCGGGCGGCGACACACGCCGCGCCGCGCGCTATCTCGGCGTGCTGCTCCAGAACCTCTGGGTGACTTTCGAGCCGCGCGCGATGGTGGTTGGCGGCAAGTCGTGCGAAGCGCATCCGGAGTTCCTTCGCGGCGCGATCGACACCGTTGCCCGCTACGCGCAGAGCGCGGGGCTTGCGCCGCCGGTGATCCGTTCGCCGCGGTATGGCGCGTGGACGCCCGCGGTCGGCGCTGCCGCACTGGCCTTGCACGAATACCTGCGGCCCTTGCGCACGGACGCTCAGGCGCGGCGCGTCCGCCCGGCTGCGGAATCGCTGGCCTGAATCCATCAGCCCGCGTCGCGTTCGCGCAGGCTGTTCAGGTGTCGGTACAGCGTGCCGCGCGACACGCGCAACTGGCGCGCGGCGTGCGAGATGTTGCCGCCATGGAGGGCCAGCGTGTCATCGATCAGTTTGCGGCTGTGTCCGCGCAGCGTTCCGTCTCCGCCGTGCGTTGATGGCGGCGCGTCGACTGTCTGTTGCGGCGGTGCGTCCGCCGCTCGGGCCTTCTCATCCGGCAGCGGCATGGCGACCGCATGGCCGAAGTCCACGCCGTCGTGCCCCTGCAGCCGCGCCTGCAACCACACGCCGAGCCCGCTCGCGAGACGCACCGGCTGCGCGACTTCCCTGCGCGTCAGGCGCAGCAGCGCGGCGAGGTCGAGGCCGAACAGCATCTCGACATCGCACGGGCCCGCCTCCGGCACGCCGCCGATCAGTCGTGCGCCCGCCGCATTGAGCCACTCCACGGTGCCGTCCGGCGCGATGCCGGCGAGCGCCTCGATCGGCGTTCCGAGCAGAGCGGCGCTGGCCTGGAAGCGCAGCACGAGCCGATCGGGCGATTGCGCGAGCATCAAGCGGTTCTCGATCGTGGTCGCATAGAGCGCGACCATCGACGCCGCATCGAAGCCGAAGCGGCGTGCCTCCACGGTGAGATCGAGCACGCCCGCGAGTTGTCCGCGCACATCGCGGATCGGCGCGGCCGCGCATTGCATGTGGTGCAGGTACTCGAAATAGTGCTCGGCGCCATCGACGGTGCAGGCCTGCCCGGTGGTCGCGACGATGCCGGGCGCGGTGGTGCCCACCACGCTTTCGGCGATGTTGACGCCGATGCGCGCGGTCTTGCGCAGGATCGGTTGCTCCACCGTCCCCGGATGCTGCGTGACGTGCACGATCACGCCCTGTCCGTCGGTCAGCAGCACGCGGCAGTCGGTGCCGGAGAGAGAGCTTTCCATGCCGACGAGTTCCTGCCGCGCGGCGTCGAGCAATTCGCGGTTGCGGCCCATCGTGGCGTGCAGCCGGCTCGGCGTCACCGCATCGAAGGCGATGACGCGCTGCCGGTCGGCGTGGATGCGGGTGCAGCGCATCCACGACTGGATGACCGCTTCGCCCACGAGCCCCGAAGGACGCACGCCCTCCTCGAAGAACTGCTGCCGCGCGAGCGCCACGCGCTCCGCGGGCGACCTTGCGAAAAGCTGTCGGGGGCCACCCGCCGGGTTGCGCGTCGACAAGGACACTTCCGTCTCCAGAGTGGGGAAAGATGCCGAATCTGTTCCGCAATGGAACAGTCGGGGTCTAGGGAAATCCCGAGGGTGAACAAAGCGCGCCGGCGGACCATTCTTCGGCCACAACGACTGGAGACGACACGATGACCAAGACTCACGCCCCGCTGGCGCTGGGCGCATTGCTGTGCCTGGGAGCCGCTGCAGCCGTGGCCCAGCCCGCGAAGGGATCTCCGGAGCACATCAAGGCCGCGACGCAGAAGGTGGACGGGGGCTTCATCCGCGCCAATGCCGCGAAGACGCCTGACTGGCCGAGCTACGGGCTCGACTACGCCGAGACGCGCTTCAGCAAGCTCGACCAGGTCAACGCGGCCAACGTGAAGGACCTCGGCCTCGTGTGGTCCTACGACCTGCAATCGACGCGCGGCGTCGAGGCCACGCCGCTGGTGGTGGACGGCATCATGTACGTCACTGCCTCGTGGAGCGTAGTGCATGCGATCGACGCCCGCACCGGCAGGCAGCTCTGGACCTTCGATCCGAAGGTCGATCGTGCCAAGGGCTTCAAGGGCTGCTGCGACGTGGTCAACCGCGGCGTGGCGATCTACCAGGGCAAGGTGTACGTGGGCGCGTTCGACGGCCGCCTGATCGCGCTGGATGCGGCCACCGGCAAGGTGGTCTGGGAGAAGGACACGGTCATCGACCATGCGCGCTCGTACACCATCACCGGTGCGCCGCGCGTGGTCAAGGGCAAGGTGCTCATCGGCAACGGCGGCGCGGAGTACGGCGTGCGCGGCTACATCACGGCCTACGACGCCGCCTCGGGCGAGCAGAAGTGGCGCTGGTTCGTGGTGCCCGGCGATCCGTCCAAGCCCTACGAAGACGCATCGATGGCCAAGGCCGCGAAGACCTGGGACCCGAGCAACAAGTACTGGGAATCGGGCGGCGGCGGAACGCCCTGGGATTCGCTCGCGTTCGACCCCGATCTCAACCTGCTGTACGTCGGCACGGGCAACGGCTCGCCATGGGCGCGCAGCCAGCGCAGCCCGAAGGGCGGCGACAACCTCTACCGGCGTCGATCGTCGCGCTCAATCCCGACACCGGCAAATACGTGTGGCACTACCAGGAAACGCCGGGCGACAACTGGGACTACACCTCGACCCAGTCGATGATCCTGGCCGACGTTAAGCTCGACGGCAAGCCGCGCAAGGTGATCCTCCATGCCCCGAAGAACGGCTTCTTCTTCGTCGTCGACCGGACCAACGGCAAGTTCATCTCCGCCAAGAACTTCGTCGACGTGAACTGGGCCACGGGCTATGACAAGAACGGCCGGCCGATCGAGGTCGCCGCGGCGCGCGACGGCACCAAGCCCAACGACACCATCCCGGGTCCGTTCGGCGCGCACAACTGGCATCCGATGTCCTTCAATCCGCAGACCGGGTACGCCTACCTGCCGGCGCAGCACGTGCCGATCAACCTCATGGACGACAAGGACTGGAAGTTCAACGAGAACGCCCCCGGCCGCCCGCATGCGGCGCTGGGCTGGAACCTCGCCAAGTTCGCCAACGTGCAGCCGCCCGAGAGCAAGCCGATGGGCCGGCTCGTCGCCTGGGACCCGATCGCCCAGAAGGCGGCATGGAGCGTCGACTACGTTTCGCCGTGGAACGGCGGCACGCTCACCACCGCCGGCAACCTCGTGTTTCAGGGCACGGCGGACGGGCGCCTCGTCGCCTACAACGCCAAGACCGGCGAGAAGCTCTGGGAGACGCCGACCGGCACCGGCGTCGTCGCGGCGCCCGCCACCTACATGGTCGACGGCAAGCAGTACGTCTCGGTCGCGGTCGGCTGGGGCGGCGTCTACGGCCTCGCGCAGCGCGCCACCGAGCGGCAGGGGCCGGGCACTGTCTACACCTTCGCGATCGGCGGCAACGCGCCGAAGCCGGCATTCGTCGAGTACCGCATGGGCAAGCTGCTGCAGGGCGTGAAGTACGACCCCGCGAAGGTCGAGGCCGGCACGATGCTCTACGTGAGCAACTGCGTCTTCTGCCATGGCGTGCCCGGCGTCGACCGCGGCGGCAACATCCCGAACCTCGGCTACATGGACCCGGCTTTCATCGAGAACCTCGACAAGTCGCTCTTCAAGGGCCCGGCGATGCAGCGCGGCATGCCCGACTTTACGGGCAAGCTCACGCAGGAAGACGTCGACAAGCTGAAAGCTTTCATTCAAGGGACTGCGGACGCGATACGCCCGAAGTAGGCATCAGCCCAAACAGAAAAGGCCCCGTGAGGGGCCTTTTCTTGTTAGCGAAACCTCCTTGGGGGTGGTCAATCAATCCGCATAAACGCCCGCAGCCTTGATGATCGGGCTCCACTTCGCAATCTCCGCCGCCACGAACTTCTTGTGTCCTTCGGGCTCGATGCGGCCGTCATTGGCGACCACGGCGCCCAGACTTTCCTGCCGCTTGATGAACTCGGGGTCCTTCAGGGCCGCTTTCAGCGCATCGTTGAGCTTCTTGGTGACGGCCGGCGGGGTGCCCTTCGGCGCATAGAGGCCGTGCCAGATCGTGACCTGGAAGTCCTTCAGGCCGGCTTCCTGCAGCGTGGGCAAGTCTTTCAGCAGCGGGGTGGTGAGCCGCTTGGACGTGGTCACCGCGAAGGCCTTCACCTTCTTGCCCTCGATATGCGGCGAGGTGTTGGTGGTCTGGTCGCACAAGAGGTCGATCTGGCCGCCCATCAGGTCGGTGATGGCCGGCGCGGTGCCCTTGTATGGCACGGGCGTCATCTCGGTCTTGGTGGCGCTCTGGAAGAGCAGGCCGCACAGGTGCGAGGCCGAGCCCACGCCCGCGTTGCCCAGGTTGATCTTGCCCTTGTTGGCCGCAATCCAGGCGGACAGTTCCTTGTAGTTGTTGGCCGGCAGGTTGGGCCGCGAGATCAGCGTCATCGGCACGTCGTTCACGATGCCGAGGTACTCGAAGTCGGTCTCGACCTTGAAGGGCACATTGCGCACCAGCGTCGGAATGGTGGACATGCCGATGTGGTTGAGCAGCAGCGTATAGCCGTCCGGTGCCGCGCGCGCGACCTTGGCGGCGCCGATCGAGCTGCCGGCGCCCGGCACGTTGTCGATCACGATGGTGGCGCCGCCCAGGGGCTTGCGCAGCGCTTCGGCCAAGTCGCGGGCCACGCGGTCGGTCGGGCCGCCGGCGGCGAATGGCACCACCATGGTGATGGTCTTGGAACCAGGGAAGTCCTGGGCATGGACGCCGGCGACGGCCGCGGCGATCGCCGCGAAGGCGAACAGTCTCTTCATAGTCTCTCCGAATGCGAATGGAGTCAGCAGGTGGACGGCAATGTTATCGACTGACTTGCCGCTGACTCATCGCGTTATCCCCCTAACCATGCCCTGCCGCGGGTCACTCGTTCCTGAGGACGGTCTCGCCGCGCAGCGGGCCCATGTCGCGGATGTTGAAGCGGTGCCGCTTCCAGCCGCCCACGGTGCGGCGCCAGTTCACGATCGAGATGAAGTAATAGAGCACCTTGAACATGAACAGCGACCGCCGGTAAGCCGGCCCGTGGTGGATGTCGGCGGCCAGCAGCGACATCAGCCCCTGCTTGGCGTTGAAGACATTGTTCGGGTGCATGAACATGTCGCGGATCGTCGGGTTGGTCACCCGGTAGATGAACCACGAATAGTCGCGCGGCCCGACGCGCATGCGCTTTTCAATCGCCTTGCGCGCCGCAGGCAGCTCGGCGGGACGGTCGAGCGCGGTCTCCACCAGCTTCGCGCCGTCGAACGCGCTCTGCATCGCGAGGAACACGCCCGAGGAGAACATCGGATCGATGAAGGTGAAGGCGTCGCCCACCATCAGGTAGCGGTCGCCGGTCGCGTGCGTGCTGGAGTAGGAGAAATTGCCGGTGGCGTGCACCATGTCGTCCACCAGCGTGGCGTCCCTGAGTCGGTCGTGCAACTCGGGGCACATCGCGATGGTGTCGAAGAAGTAGTCCTTGAGCGGCTTGTCGCGCGCCTTCAGGTAGTAGGCCCAGCACACCGCGCCCACGCTGGTGGTGCCGTCGGCGAGCGGGATGAACCAGAACCAGCCGTGTTCGAACCAGCAGATGCTGATGTTGCCCTCGCGCTTGCCTTCGAGCCGGCGCGCGTTGCGGAAGTGGCCGAAGAGCGCCGTGCTGTTGTGGTCGGGATTCTTGTGCTTGCTCTTGAGCTTGTTGGCGAGCACCGTGTCGCGCCCGCTCGCATCGACCACGAAGCGCGTGCGCCAGCTGCGGCGGGTGCCGTCTTCGAGCGTGGCGTGCACCGTCGCGCCGCCGTCGTCGAAATCCACCTGCCGGACACGGGCGCCTTCGAGCGTCACCGCGCCCTGTTTGGCCGCGTTTCGGAAGAGCAGCTCGTCGAGCTCCGAACGCCGCACCTGCCAGGCCGAATCCTTGCGCGGGTCCCAGCCTTCGGAGAAGTCGACGTAGCTGCGGTAGTCGAGGTCGGGCGGCACGAACTCGATGCCGAACTTGGGCATGCCGATCCTGTCGACCTCCTCGCGCACGCCGAGTTTCTCGAAGAGCTCCACATTGCCGGGCAAGAGCGATTCGCCGATGTGGAAACGCGGGTGATGGTCCTTCTCGAGCATCACGACGCGGCGGCCCTGCCGTGCCAGCAGCGTGGACATCGTCGAGCCCGCGGGACCTCCGCCGATCACGAGGACGTCGCAGTCTGGCTGGCTTGCTTGCATGGTCTTCCCTTTCCTGTTCGCGGTTGAAATCGTTGAAATGACGCGGGTGCGGATTGTGCCGCCGGCCCGCGCAGCACCTGCCCGCAGCGCCGCGCATTTTCGGCGATCGACCACGCGCGCCGCGTGCAAGAATCACGGCCCTGCCGGATGCCCTGAATCGAGCGATGACCGAAAGCCGTGAACCGATCGCGACCGCCATTGAGTTGCTGCGCGAGGCCCGGCGCATCGTCGTCCTCTCGGGGGCGGGGCTGTCGAAGGCCTCCGGCATCCCGACCTACCGCGATGCCGATGGCCTCTGGACGAGCCAGAACGCGCTGCAGTATTCGCATGCGGACGATCTCGCGCGCGATCCGGCGGGGTTCTCCAGGTTCTGGGCAGAGCGGCTCGCGGTCGTCGAAAGTGCGCGGCCCAATCCCGGCCATCTGGCGCTGGCACAGCTCCAGCGGCTGCGCCCGGCGACGCGGCTCATCACGCAGAACGTCGACGGGTTGTTGACCGTCGCGGGCTGCCTGGATGTCCTCGAGCTCCATGGCTCGCTGCGGCGCTGGCGCTGCGACCATTGCGGCAACCGCCGCGGCCCGTGGCTGCTCAACCGCTGCAAGCGCTGCGGCTCTCGCGCGCGGCCCGATGTCGTGATGTTCGGCGAGATGCTCAACCAGGGCGTGCTGCTGGATGCCAGCACGGCCGCGCAGGCGTGCGACGTCTTCATCGTGGTCGGCAGCACCGCGGTCGTCTATCCGGCGGCCGAGCTGCCGCTTGCGGCGCTGTCGGCGGGCGGCCGGCTCATCACGCTCAACATGGAGCCGCTGCACCTCGACGCTTCCGCCAGCGCCGTGTTGCGGGGGGCGGCCGAGGAGCTGCTGCCGCGGCTGGTGGCAGGGCTCGGTCATTCGGGCACAACGTCCTGAACTGAAAGTAGCACTCCCGTCGTAATCCCGGCATCGCCGGCGATGCATTGGCTTGTGAGCGCCGTGCGGGCCGCGCAGAATGGAAGCGCTTGCCATCCCGGAGGACGAAAGCATGAAAACAGTGGCTGAGATTCTCAAGGCCAAGGGCAGCTCGACGGTGCACTCGATCGCGCCGTCGGCGACGGTCTTCGACGCCGTCAAGCTGATGGCCGAAAAAAACGTCGGTGCGCTGCTGGTCATGGAGGGAGAACGCATCGTGGGCGTCGTGACCGAGCGCGACTATGCGCGCAAGGTCGTGCTGATGGCGCGTTCCTCCAAGGACACGCCTCTGCGCGACGTGATGACCACCGCCGTGATCTACGTGCGGCCGAGCCAGACCAGCGAGGAATGCATGGCGCTCATGACCGAAAGCCGGGTGCGTCACCTGCCGGTGCTGGACAACGGCAAGCTGGTCGGGCTGATCTCGATCGGCGACATCGTCAAGGGCATCATTTCGGAGCAGAGTTTCATCATCGAGCAGCTCCAGCACTACATCGCCGGAGAGCACAGCTGATCCGGCCACACCCCGCGCGGCCATGCATGACGCGAGCCCGAACTTCGCGGCCCTGCTCGACCGCATCGAGGCGCCTGCGCCTTTCATCCTGCTGGACTTCGGCTGCGCTCAGTCCGCCGCTTCGCCGCCCCTGATGCCAGGGCTGCGCGCCAGCAGCTGGCGCAGGCGATCGCGCAGCACGCCGATCGACCGGTCGGTCTCGACGGCGGCATCCCATTGCCGGTAGATCGCCCGCTCGCGCTCGAGGCAGTGGCCCAGCGCGGCGATGTTGCGCTCGTTGTAGGCCCAGACGCCCCGCACCACGAAATTGGCCGGCGTCCCGGAATCCGGGCGCGGCGAGACCGCCACCGCCTCGGCGCCGATCGCCTCCAGCAGCGCGGAACGCGCGAGTGCGACGTTCATGCCGTCGCCGTGCAGTTCGATCTCGCGGCTCAGCAGGTAGCTCACCGCCTGCAGCCCCTGGAACTGCTCGGCGAGGAAGGCGGTGACCTCGAGCAGCACGAGGGGGCCGAAATTCCGCTTCTCCTTCTTCACGAAGGCCGAAGGGAGAAAGCGCTGGATCAGCACTTCGGTGCCGTCCCGGTTGACGGTGACCGGGTCGAGCGTGCCCAGGAAGGTCCCGCGGTCATGGACCTCCAAGGGCTCGCCGAGCCTGTAGTGGCGACCGTCTTGTCCGGTGATCCGCAGTTTCTCAAAAGCCATCGTGTCTCGCGCCGCTCGGCGCATGCCTGTTGCGCGTTCGAGAATGCCATGGCGATGCGGTCCGCTGCCGCCGGCGGGGGTGCGCGGTCCGCCATCACCGTCAAGACCGCACGAAAGAGCGTGAAAGTTGCGGCGGACTGTTGCAATCCGTGATCAGGCCGTCATCAGATCGTCGAGCATCCGGTAGTCCGGCAAGGTGGTGTCGATAGCCCGGCCCGAGCGAACGACCGTGCGGTCGAACTGCGTGCGCGACAGCATCTCCGAGTAGTTGCGCGCCTTGAGCACGAGGAAGTCCGCGCCGGCGCCCGCCTTCAGCACGCCCCGGTCGATGCCCATGATCGCGGCCGGCGTCTCGGTGGCGGCCCGGATCCAGTCGCCCAGCGGGTGGTCCAGGTGCAGGATCTTCACCGCCTGCGTGAAGGTGTCGAGCATGTCGTGGTCGCCGTAGGCATAGAAGGGATCGCGGCAGTTGTCGCCCGCCACCGCCACGCGCAGGCCGCGGGCCTTCATCTCGTGCAGCACGGTCACCCCGCGCCAGCGCGGCGTCCGGCCGGTCTGGCTGCGGTCCTGCAGGTACATGTTGACGGTCGGCAGGCTCACGATGTCGATGCCGGCATCCCGGCATGCGTCGAGCGTCTCCTCGATGAATTCGTCGGTCTGCAGCGCCAGCGCGGTGCAGTGGCCGCAGAGGATGCGGCCCGCGAAATCTTCGGCGACCGCGGTCCGTGCGACGCGGATCAGGGCGCGCGCGTTCGGGTCGGTCGATTCGTCCACATGCAGGTCCAGGTCGAGCCCGCGCTCCGCCGCGAGCCGGAACACGCGCACCAGCGCTTCGTCCATGTCCGGCGGCATCGTTTCGGCCGGAAAGCGGCCCGAGCGCGTGACGCAGCCGAGCCGGCCGCCGCTCTCGGCCACGATGTCGGCGAGCTGGCGGCCCTCGTCCGCGAGGAAGATGTCGAGCGGCGCGATCGACGACACCTGCAGGTCGATGCGCCCCGCCCAGCGTTCGCGCACCTCGCGAAAGACCGGGAACGAGATCGACGCCTGCGGAGCCAGCGAATCCAGATGCGTGCGGATCGCGACCACGCCCTTGGCGTAGGCCGTCGCGAGGCCGAATTCCATGCGGCGGCGCACGTCGTCCGCGGTCCAGCGGGCGGTGCGGTCGCGCATCGTGGCGGCCGAGGCGCCCGCGCCGTCGCCGGTCGGGTTGGCCTGGCGCGGCCAGATGTGGCCCTTGTCGAGGTGGGTGTGGCAATCGACCATGCCGGGCAGCACCATCGATGCGTCGAGGTCGGGGCCGAGTTCCGCAGGCATCCGGCCCGCGGCGTCGATGGCGGCGATGCGCCCCTCGTCGACCAGCAGGTCGATGGCGACGAGATCGGCCGCGCCGTCGTCCGGCGGGAGATCGGCCTGCACGAGGCAGCGGGGCGCGCGCAGATTGCGCAGGGCGTAGCGGGACGCGGTGGGCGGCTGGAAGAACGAGTGGGTCATCGAGAAGATGCCGCAAGGACCATGCCCGCGCCCCGCCCGCTCAGTGCGCCGTGTACTCGTTGAGGATGCGCATCACGATCGGCTTCAGGACCCGGCTGCCCGCGGCGCGGTCGTCCGCGCCGGGCACCTGCCGGTCGGTGAGGTTGGCGACGAAGATGTAGTGCTCGCCACTGCCTTCGACGAAGCCGACGAACCAGCCGTCACGCAGCTTGCCCGGCGCCCGGTCGGTGGCGCGCATGCGGTGGCGGCCCGCGCCGGTCTTGCCGTAGATGTCGACGCCGTTCTCGAGCTTGCCGAGCGCCATGTTCTGGCGGGTCTGGTCAATGGCCTCGCGCGAGACGGGGAGCTGGTGCGCGTCCATCGCCTTCAGGAATTCGAGCTGCTCGTAGGCCGAGATCTGCAGGCTGCTGCTCAGCCGGGCATTGGTCAGCCCGTTGTTCTTGCCGATGTCGCCCGTGAAGTCGAGGTTGCCGTACCTGAAGTCGTCGAGGTACTTGCCGATGCGCGCATAGCCCAGCGAAGGCGCAACGTCCTGCGACACCCACACCACCGAATCCTGCATCCAGCTTCGCGGCGTCTGGTCGCGGTTGAGTTCCTGCCGGTCGTATTTCTGGCCGTTCCATTTGAAGACGGTGTGCGGGTCGATGAGCTTCTCGTTGAAGGCCATCAGCGACAACGGCACCTTGAAGGTCGAATCGGGCGCGATACGCTGCTTGCAGCGGCCGCCGGGGTTGTATTCGGCGACGAGCTTCTTCGCGTTCACGTCGTAGAGCAGGAAACAGGCGTCGAAGGCCTTGAAGGTTTCGTTGAAGGCGGGGGCTTGCGGGGCGGCCGTGGCGGTCGTCCACGGGCCGAGCAGGGCGGCCACGATGGCGAGCGAGGAAATGCGGAGTGTCTTCTTGATGTTCATGTTGGCGGCCTGGGGCCTCTGGTCCCGCGCTTCCGGCAGGAAGCGCTCAGGGATAATTCTCGCCGACGCGCGAGGACCAAATTGAGCACGAATAACGCTTTTTCCGAACTGGGACTGGGCTCCGACGCCACCGAGCGAGAAGTCAAGGCCGCCTGGCGGCGGCTCGTGTCGCGGTGGCACCCGGATCGCAACAACAGTGCCGACGCGGTGGCGCGCATGCAGCGCATCAACCGGGCCTTCGAGGAAATCCGCAATGCCGGATTCCGCGCGCAGCCCGAGGCGACAGAGCCGCCGGCACACGAGACCGCCCAACCTCATGCCGAAGAAGATTTCGCGGAGCCTCGGCGCCGCCCCATCCAGCGAAAGATCAAGCTGACCCTCGAGGAGGCCGCGGCAGGTTGTATCAAGGCGTTGCGCGGGCGGATGACGTTGACCTGCGCCACCTGCGATGGCGCAGGGCATCAGGTGCTCGGCGGCAATTGCGCCCAGTGCGGCGGATCGGGCGCGATTCCGAAGCGCAGCTTCTTCGGCTGGCCCGGCGGCATGACCGAATGCGCCGCCTGCCACGGTGGCGGCATCGCGCAGCGCACCTGCCCCGACTGCAACGGCGCCGGCACGCAGACGCGCACCTACCAGCTCAAGGTCCGCATTCCGCCGGGCGTGCGGCAGGGCGATCTGTTGCACGTCGACGGACGCCGCGCGCGCGGGAATCCGCCGCCGGCCGATCTCGAGATCCGCGTCGAGCTGCTTGCGCACGAATTCTTCGAGCTCGACGAGGACGGAACGATCCGCTGCGAGGTCCCGGTCGACGGATTCACGTGGATCGCCAACCGGACGATCGAGGTGCCCACGCTGATGGGCCTGAAACCGGTGGCGCTGCGTCGCGACCGCCTGAGCTACAGCCTGCCCGGGCTGGGCTTCCCGGCGACGCGGCGCGGTGCGAACGCCGACCACATCGTCATCGTGAAGCCCATCTTCCCGGAAGTATTGAGCGCCGAGCAGGAGCACCTGCTCAGCCATCTGATCGCCAGCGCATCGGACGTGGGCGGCGAGCCCACCGACAAGCGGCTGCGCGCGTGGAGCCGCAAGCAGCGCACCTGGGCGCGTGGCGCGGCGCGCGCTTCGAATAAGGAACAGTGACCGCAGGGGCTCGTGCGCGCGGCACGATGCCCGTCACTTCCGACCGCGGGCCTTGTCGTACTTGCGCCAGTACTGGAACTCGTCCTCGTGCACCTCGAACCGGCATTCTGCCGGCCCGGGCCGGTCAACGGTAGGAACGCAGATCCTCGATCACCTTGCCGTCGTTGGGCAGGCTGCCTGACGCGACGAATTCGACGCCGCCGCGCAGCTTGGTCACGTCGCGGATCGCCTCTCCAATGCGCTGTGCGAGCCCCTCCGGCGCATGCGCACATTCGAGTCTCAGCGTCATGCGGTCGTCGGCCATCTCGCCTTCGACCACCAGACGCGCGCGTTGCACTTCCGGAAAGCGCCGCGCGATCTCCGCGACCTGCCCCGGGTGGACGAACATGCCGCGCACCTTCGTCGTCTGGTCGGCGCGGCCGAGCCAACCCTTGATGCGCTTGTTGGTGCGGCCCGTGGGGCAGGGCCCCGGCAGCACCGCCGACAGATCGCCGGTGCCGAAGCGGATCAGCGGGTAGTCCGGATTGAGCGTGGTGACGACGATCTCGCCGACCTCGCCCTCGGGCACCGGGTCGCCTGTGCCCGGACGCACGATCTCCACGATCACGCCTTCGTCGAGCACCAGCCCTTCGCGCGCTGGAGTCTCGTAAGCGATCAGTCCGAGGTCGGCGGTCGCGTAGCACTGCATGCCGGCCACGCCGCGCTCGGCGATCCAGTCGCGCAGGCTCGGAGGAAAGGCTTCGCCCGACACCAGCGCCTTGGTGAGCGAGGGCAGCGCAACACCCTTTTCGGCCGCCTTCTCGATGATGATCTTCAGGAAGCTCGGCGTGCCCGCATAGCCCGCCGGCTTGAGGTCGACGATGGCCTCGACCTGCTGTTCGGTCTGCCCCGTGCCGCCGGCGAAGACGGTGCAGCCGAGCGCGTGCGCACCGCTTTCCATGATCGAGCCGGCCGGCGTCATGTGGTAGCTGAAGCAGTTGTGCACCAGCTCGCCGCCGCGAAAGCCCGCTGCATACAGCGCGCGTGCGGTCCGCCAGTAGTCGCGCGCCTCGCCCTCCGGCTCGTAGATGGTGCCGGGGCTGGCGAACACGCGCGTCATGCGCGAACCGAAGCGGATCGCCGAGAAGCCGCCGAACGGGTCGCTCGCGCGCCGCTCCTTCTGCAGCGCGAGCAGTTCCGACTTGCGCGTGACCGGCAGCTTCGCCAGCGCCTCGCGGCTCGCGACGTCGGCCGGCTTCACGCCATCGAGCAGCTTCGCGAAGGCCGACGTGGCCGTCTGCGCCCGCAGGATCTGCTTCGGCAACGCCGCGAGCAGATCGCGCTCGCGCACTTCGGGGTCACGCACTTCGAGTGCGTCGTAGTAGTCAGTCACGAACTGTTGCTCCCTTTCAAATCCGCTCGGCCAATGCCGGAGAGACCGCGGAACCGGCTTCGCCGGGCCGCTGGTGTCGCCCCCTCGAAGGGGGTGCAGAGCCACACGAAGTGGGCGAGGCTGGGGGTGGTGTCATTACGCCAGCCAACGCTTTCTTCGCTTGTAGCTCTTCACATCCCTGAAGCTCTTCCTGTCGGCGCCGCCGACGCCCAGGTAGAACTCCTTCACATCCTCGTTCTCGCGCAGGCTCTTCGCCTCGCCGTCCATCACGATGCGGCCGTTCTCGAGGATGTAGCCGTAGTCGGCGTAGCGCAGCGCCATGTTGGTGTTCTGCTCGGCCAGCAGGAAGGTCACGCGCTCCTTCTCGTTCAGGTCCTTCACGATGCCGAACACTTCCTCCACGATCTGCGGCGCGAGGCCCATCGAGGGTTCGTCGAGCAGCACCATGCTCGGGTTCGCCATCAGCGCGCGGCCGATCGCGCACATCTGCTGTTCGCCGCCCGAGGTGTAGGCGGCCTGCGAGGTGCGCCGCGTCTTCAGGCGCGGGAAGTAGGCGTAGACCTTCTCCAGCGTCTCGGCCACCGCGGCCTTGCCGTCGGTGCGCGTGTAGGCGCCGGTCATCAGGTTGTCCTCGATCGAGAGGTGCGCGAAGCAGTGCCGGCCTTCCATCACCTGGATCAGGCCGCGCTTGACCAGTTCGGCCGGCGAGAGCGCCTCGATGCGCTCGCCGCGCAGTTCGATCGTGCCCTTGGTCACCGCGCCGCGCTCGCCGGCCAGGAGGTTCGACACCGCGCGCAGCGTGGTCGTCTTACCCGCGCCGTTGCCGCCGAGCAGCGCCACGATGCCGCCTTCGGGCACCGTGAGCGACACGCCCTTCAGCACGAGGATCACGTGGTTGTAGATGACCTCGATGCCGTTGACGTCGAGAAGGACGTTGCGTTCGCTCATGGTGTCTCGAAGTGCTTCAACCGCTGAAGATCAGGCTCCGCAATCCGACGCGTCACGGCGATTGAGCTTCTTCTCCCCGGAGTACTTCTCGCCTGCCGCCTTCACCATCGGCTTGATGATCTGCTCATCGGCCTGGTACCAGTCGGCGCCCACGTTCCACTTGCTGCCGTCCCACGTCTCGATGCGCGCCCAGCTCGAACCCATGTGGTCCTGGCAAGAAGTGCTGATCGGCCGCAGCACGCCCGCGAAGCCCAGCGCGTCGAGCTTCTTCTGGTCGAGTGCGAGGTTCTCCAGGCCCCAGCGCACCTGCTCGCCGGTCATGACCTTGCCCTTGCCGAAGCGCTCCTGCGCGCGCCGCACGGCCTCGATGCCAAGCATCTGGATGATCACGCCGCGCGTGTAGAGCACCGAGCCCACCTCGTCGCGCGGACCCGTGCCCTGGCCCTTGTCGTGCACGTTCTTGAGGATGTCCTGGATCACCTTCGGCTCGGTGCCCGCGGTGTTGAGCGCGAGCGCGTTGTAGCCCTTGGCATTGGCCCCGACGTCCTTCACGTCGGGTTCGGCGCCGGCCCACCACACGCCGTACATCTTCTCGCGCGGGTAGCCGGTGGCGACCGCTTCCTTGAGCGCGGTCGAATTCATCACGCCCCAGCCCCACAGAAGCACGTAGTCGGGCCGCTGCTGACGCACCTGGAGCCAGGCCGACTTCTGCTCGATGCCCGGCGCGGCGACCGGGATCAGCGTGAGTTCGAAGCCGTTCATCTTCGCGCGCTCCTGCAGGAGCGGGATCGGCTCCTTGCCGAACGGCGAGTCGTGGTAGACCAGCGTGATCTTCTTGCCCTTGAGCTTGTCCGCGCCGCCTTCCTTCTTCGCGATGTGCTGGATCAGGATGTCGGCGGCGGTCCAATAGCTGCCCATCAGCGGGAAGTTCCACTTGAACACATTGCCGTCCTGCGAGGCCGAGAGGCCGTAGCCCAGCGTGAGGAGCGGGATCTTGTCGGCTGGCGCCTTGTCGGTGAGGGCAAAGGTGATGCCTGTGGCCTGCGGATCGATCAGCGTCGCGCCCTTGTCCTTCAGGCGCTCGTAGCATTCGACGCCCTTGTCGGTGGCGTAGCCGGTCTCGCACTCTTCATAGCTGATCTTCACGCCGTTGATGCCGCCGCTCGCGTTGATCAGCTTGATGTAGTCCTGCTTGCCGTTGGCCCACGGCGTGCCGTTCGGCGCGTAGGGGCCGGTGCGGTAGACCAGCAGCGGGAAGAACTGCTCCTTGGCCTGCGCCTGCACGAGCGAGGGCGCGAGCGATGCACCGACGGTGGTGGCCATCACTGCGGCCAGAGCGAGCGATTTCAGTTTCATGCCAGTCTCCTTGATATGGGCACGCAGGCGTGCAGGTTGAAATAGGGGCACACATTGATCGAAGCCGCGCGTTGCAGCGCGCCGCCAGAAGCACCGCGGAACCGGCTTTGCCGGGCCGCTGGTGCTGCCCCTGCAAGGGGTGGAGAGCGACACGAAGTGCGCGAGCCTGGGGGTGTGCATAGCTAGTGCGGGAAGGGCCAGAGGCGCAGCTTTTCCTTTGCCGTCGACCACAGTCTTGCGAGACCGTGCGGTTCGACGATCAGGAAGAACACGATCAGCGCGCCGAAGATCATGAATTCGAGATGCGACTGGAACGCGGTCGAGATCGACAGCCCGAACCACCCCGGCAGGTTGTTGAGCAGGATCGGCAGCAGCACGATGAAGGCGGCGCCGAAGAAGCTGCCCATGACCGAGCCCAGTCCGCCGATGATCACCATGAAGAGCAATTGGAACGAGCGGTCGATGTTGAACGCGGCCGGCTCCCAGGTGCCCAGGTGCACGAAGCCCCACAGCGCGCCTGCCACGCCGACGATGAAGGAGCTCACCGCGAAGGCCGAGAGCTTGGCGTACACCGGCCGGATGCCGATGACGGCCGCCGCCACGTCCATGTCGCGCATCGCCATCCATTCGCGGCCGATGGCGCCGCGTACGAGGTTCTTCGCGAGCAGCGCGAAGACGGCCAGCAGCGTCAGGCACAGCAGGTACTTCTGTTCGGCCGTTTCGACCGGAAGGCCGAACAGGTTGAGCCCGGACACCGACACCGAGCCCGACGAAGAGTTGTTCGTCAGCCAGTTGATGCGCAGGAACGCCCAATCGATGAAGAACTGCGCGGCCAAGGTCGCGACCGCGAGATACAAGCCCTTGATGCGCAGGCTCGGAACGCCGAACAGCACGCCGACCGCGGTCGAGCACAGCCCGCCGAGCAGCAGCGAGAAGATCAGCGGCATGCCCTCGATGCGCACGTGGAAGTTGTAGGCCGCGTACGCGCCCACCGCCATGAACGCGCCGGTGCCCAGAGAGATCTGTCCGCAGTAGCCCACGAGGATGTTGAGCCCGAGCGCCGCGAGCGACAGGATCAGGAACGGAATCAGGATCGCGCGGAACCAGTAGTCCGACGCGATCGCCGGCACCACCGCGAAGGCGACGACCAAGAGCGCGAGGATCGCGAAGCGGTCCTGCCGGATCGGGAAGATCTGCTGGTCGGCCCGATACGTCGACTTGAACTGGCCGTTTTCCCTATAGAGCATCGAGGCACTCCGTCATGCTTGCTGCGAGAGCCAGGAATCCCGCGGAACCGGCTTTGCCGGGCCGCTGGGATTGCCCCCTGCAAGGGGGTGTCCGAACCACACGAAGTGGGTGAGGCTGGGGGTGAGCAACATATCTATACCCGATCGATGATTTTTTCGCCGAAGAGACCTTGAGGGCGAACGAGAAGGAAGACCAGCGCGAGCACGTACGCGAACCAGATCTCGATGCCGCCACCAAGCATCGGCCCGAGATAGATCTCCGACAGCTTCTCGCCGACGCCGATCAGGAGCCCGCCGACGATCGCACCCGGAATTGAAGTGAGGCCACCGAGGATCACCACCGGCAGCGCCTTCAGCGCCACCAGCGACAGCGAGAACTGCACGCCCAGCTTCGAGCCCCAGATGATCCCGGCCACCAGCGCCGCGAAACCCGCGACCGACCAGACGATCACCCAGATGCGGCTGAGCGGAATGCCGATCGACTGTGCGGCCTGATGGTCATCCGCCACGGCGCGCAGCGCGCGGCCGGTCGAGGTCTTCTGGAAGAAGAGCGCCAGCACCACCACCAGCGCGGCGGCCACCAGCGCGGCGATCAGATCTTCCTGGCTCAGCAGCAGTCCGCCCTCGAAGATGTTCTCGAGCACCATCAGCGGGTCCTTGGGCATGCCGACGTCGATCTTGTAGATGTCGTTGCCGAAGATCGACTGGCCGAGTCCGTCGAGGAAATACGCAATGCCCAGCGTTGCCATGAGCAGCGTGATGCCTTCCTGGTTGACCAGCTTGCCGAGCACCAGCCGTTCGATGAGCCATGCCACCGCGATCATCACCGCCATCGCCGCGAAGAAGGCCAGCAGGTTCGCGAGGATCTGGTTGTCGAAGCCCAGCCACTTCGGAATCCATTCCGAGAAGCGCGCCATCGCGAGCGCCGCGAACAGCACCATCGCGCCCTGCGCGAAGTTGAAGACGCCCGAGGCCTTGTAGATCAGCACGAAGCCGATCGCGATCAGCGAATACAGCATGCCGACCATCAGGCCGCCGAACAGGGTTTCGAGGAAGAAGCCCATTTCAGTGCTCCGTTGCGGCGGTTGGAGAAAACTGTGATGCGTCGGGGGCGCGTGGCGAGGACGCAGGGTGGTCCCCTCCGCGAATGTCCCCCGGCTTCGCCTCCTCCTTTATTTCGCTGCGGGGACCACCCTGCATCCTCGCCACGGGAAACGGTGCGCTGTGCCGGTCGATCAACAACTGCCGTGACGGAGCGCGACGATGGTGCGCTCTGCGCAGCGAAGTAAAGGAGGAGGCCGAAGGCCGGGGGACATGAGCGGAGCAGAGCACACCGTCGGCGCGATCCCGCCCCCACCCGTCGAACCCGCAATTGATGGAAGCGATCGTCATCCCTAGTGCTCCGTTCCAAGATACGCCCGGATCACATCCGGATTGCTGCGCACTTCATTCGGCGTCCCGTCGCCGATCTTCTTGCCGTAGTCGAGCACCACCACGCGGTCGGAGATGTCCATCACCACGCCCATGTCGTGCTCGATCAGCACGATGGTGGTGCCGAACTCGTCGTTCACGTCGAGGATGAAGCGGCTCATGTCCTGCTTCTCCTCGACATTCATGCCGGCCATCGGCTCGTCCAGCAGCAGCACCTGCGGCTCCATCGCGAGCGCGCGGCCGAGGTCCACGCGCTTCTGCAGGCCGTAGGGCAGGCGGCCCACCGGGGTCTTGCGGTGCAACTGGATCTCGAGGAAATCGATGATGTGCTCGACGAACTCGCGATGCGCAAGCTCCTCGCGCTCGGCCGGTCTCCAGCGCAGCGCCTGTGCGAGCAGGCCGCTCTTCATCTTGAGGTTGCGGCCCGTCATGATGTTGTCGAGCACGCTCATGCCCTTGAACAGCGCGAGGTTCTGGAAGGTGCGCGCCACGCCCATCTCGGCGACCTGCCGCGAGTTCATGTGCTTGAAGTGCTGGCCGCGAAAGGTGATCGAGCCCTGCTGCGGCTGGTAGACGCCGTTGATGCAGTTGAGCATCGAGCTCTTGCCTGCGCCGTTCGGGCCGATGATCGCTCGCACTTCATGCTCGCGCACGTTGAAGCTGATGTCGGTCAGCGCCTTCACGCCGCCGAAGCTGAGCGAAATGTTCTGGACGTCGAGGATGACGTCGCCGATTCTTCTGCTGCTCATGCGGCCGCCTTCATCGGTGCGAAGCGTTTGGCATCGACGACCTTCAGCGTCGCGCTGACGCTGCCGGTCCGCCCGTCCTCGAACTTCACCTGCGTCTCGATGAACTGCTCTTTCTTGCCGCCGTAGAGTGCATCGACCAGCGCCGCGTACTTGCCGGCGATAAAGCCGCGCCGGACCTTGCGGGTGCGGGTGAGTTCGTCGTCATCGGGGTCGAGCTCCTTGTGCAGCACGAGGAAGCGCGCGATCTGCGTGTCCGCCATGCCTTCCTCGGCCGCGAGATCGGCGTTGACCTGCGCGATGCAGTCGGCCACCAGCGCCAGCACCTCCGGCTTGCCCGCGAGATCGACGTAGCCGCCGTACGGCAGCCCGCGCCGCTCGGCCCAGTTGCCCACGGCCTCGTAGTCGATGTTGATGAAGGCGCAGACCTCGTCGCGCTCGTGGCCGAAGCACACCGCCTCCTTGATCTGCGGGAAGAACTTGAGCTTGTTCTCGATGTAGTTGGGTGCGAACATCGCACCGGCCGTCGCACCCTGCGGCGCGGCCATGCGGCCCACGTCCTTCGCGCGGTCGATGATGCGCAGGTGCCCTTCGGCATCGAGCACGCCCGCGTCGCCGGTGTGGAAGTAGCCCTCGGCGTCGAGCACCTCGGCCGTGGCGTCGGGCCGCTTGTAGTACTCCTTGAGCACCGAGACGCCGCGCACCAGCACTTCGCCGTCGGGCGCGATCTTGAGTTCGATCCCCGGCGCCGCGCTGCCCACGGTCTGGAGCTTGACCTTGCCGTCCTGCTGCAGGCACACGTAGGCGCAGGTCTCGGTCTGGCCGTAGAACTGCTTGAGGTTGACGCCGATCGAGCGGTAGAAGCGGAACAGGTCCGGCCCGATCGCCGCGCCCGCGGTGTAGGCCACGCGGATGCGGCTCATGCCCAGCACGTTGCGCAGCGGGCCGTAGATCAGAAGGTCGCCGAGCTTGTAGAGCAGCCGGTCGCCGAGGCTCACCTGCGCGCCGTTGAGGATGTCCGCGCCCACGCGCCGTGCGAGCGCCATGAACTTCGCATACAGCCAGCGCTTGGGCGCGGCCGCGTCTTCCATGCGGATCGACACTGCGGTGAGCAGACCCTCGAAGGTGCGCGGCGGGCCGAAGTAGTAGCTCGGGCCGATCTCGCGCATGTCGTTCATGACCGTCTCGGCCGACTCCGGGCAGTTGAGCGTGAAGCCGCCCACCAGCCACTGCGCCACCGAGAAGAGATGGTCGCCGACCCAGGCCATCGGCAGGTAGCTCATGATGTTGTCGCCGGGGCCGAGCTTGTCGGTTTCCACCCCCGCGTCCTGCCGCGATGAAGCTCGCATGCGTCTGGCACACGCCCTTGGGGCGGCCGGTGGTGCCCGAGGTGTAGAGGATCACGGCCACGTCGGTCGGTTCGCCGGAAGCGACGGAGGCCTCGAAGACGCCGGGATGCGCCGCGTCCCACGCACGGCCGAGCTCGCAGAGCTTCTCGTAGCCCATCAGTCCGGGCTGGTCGTAGTTGCGCAATCCACGCGGATCGTCGTAGACGATATGGCGGATCGCAGGGCGGGCCTCGCGGCACTCGAGCAGCTTGTCCACCTGCTCCTGGTCCTCGGCGATCACGAACTCGATCGAGGCGTCCTCCAGCATGAAGACCATCTCGCCCGCCACCGCATCCTGGTAGAGCGGCACCGGCACGCCGCGCAGGCTCTGCGCCGCGACCATCGCCATGTAGAGATGCGGCCGGTTGGCGCCGACGATCGCGAGGTTGTCGCCGGCCTTGAAGCCCAGGCTCGCGAGCCCGCAGGCGATCTCGCGCACGTCGCACGCGACCTGCGACCAGGTCCAGGTCTGCCAGATGCCGAGGTCCTTCTCGCGCATGGCCGGCGCGTCAGGCTGCCGCTGGGCATGGCCTTGCAGCAAACGGGGAAAGGTGTTGGCTGTGGTCTGCACGATGGGGCGGACTGTAGAACCAACTTTGACGCCAACTTGTCGTTACGACGACAATCCTAGGGACACTACTCCCCGGAGTTTCCCGATGCCTCCTGGCAAGGAAAGTGGCGCCTCCACGTTGCGCGATCGCGTGCGCCCGGCCAGCGCCGAAGAGCTCGAAAACATTCCCTGGATGCAGACGCTCACGCCGGTCGAACGGCGCCGCGCCGAGTCCGCGGTGGTCGTCGGCGAGGCCGAGCCGGGCGATCTCGTCTGCCGCATCGGCCGGCCGCCGACCTACTGGTTCGGCGTGGTCGAAGGCCTGCTCAAGATGAGCAACGACAACGCCGACGGCACCTCGATGACCTACAGCGGCCTGCCGCCGGGCGGCTGGTTCGGCGAAGGCACGGCGCTCAAGCGCGAACCCTACCGCTACAACATCCAGGCGCTGCGACGCAGCGTGGTCGCGGGGCTGCCGGTGGACGACTTCCACTGGCTGCTCGACCATTCGATCGGATTCAACCGCTTCGTGATGAACCAGCTCAACGAGCGCCTCGGCCAGTTCATCGCGGCGCGCGAGGCGGACCGGCTCAACAACCCCGATGCGCGGGTGGCGCGCAATCTGGCGGCGCTGTTCAATCCGGTGCTGTTTCCCGGCGTCGGCGAACTGCTGCGCATCACGCAGCAGGAACTGGCCTATCTCATCGGCCTGTCCCGCCAGCGGGTGAACGAAGCCCTTCGCACGCTGCAGGCGCAGGGCGCGATCCGTGTCGAGTACGGAGGGCTCCGGGTGCTCGATCTCGCGGCGCTGCGCATGAACGGGATGAGCGGCAGGTCCTAGCGCGGCAGGACTTCGCGCACCAGTTTGTCGTCGGCGTAGGGCCGCAGATACGCGGCGGTTTCCTCGACGGGGCAGTGGATCCAGTCGTCGATCCAGGCGTCGCGCAGGATCGCGACGCGGCGCTGTTCAGGGCGCCCGGGCATGCCGAAGGTCAGCAGCGCGAAGCTTTCGACGCAATCGCCATTCGGTGCGCGCCAGCCGTTCCACAGGCCCGCCAGCGCGAGCGGCTCGCCGTCGGAGCGCGACACCCGCACTGTCGAACCGGCTTCCTCGCCATGCTGGAAGAGCGCATCCGCAAGGATCACGCAGCGATGGCCGCGCCTCCACGGCTGGTAGAAATTGCGTTCGGCGGCGGCGGTTTCGCTCCGTGCCTCGAAGGTCTCCTGGTCCTGTCCGTCCTTCGAGAAGAGCGGGATCAAGCCCCAGCGACCGGGTGCGACCTCGAAGCGTTCGAGCTGGGCTTTGCTGCCGGTCTCGGCGTCGGCGCGCGGCCGGCGTACGAAGTGGCCCTGCTGCCCGGGATGCACCGCCGACGATTGCGGCTGGAAGGAAATACCGAAGCGCCGCGCGAAATGGCTGGGATCGCTCGCTGCTTGGTAGTGCGTGGGCATGTTCTGTTCAAGAAAGCGCGCCGATTCTAGTCAGCGCCCGTCTCCGCGCCGATACCATCGCAAGCGCGGCAAATCCCGTCCGCAAGATGTTTCTCACGAAATCCGCCATGACTTCTTCGCATCTCACCGTCATCACCGGCGCATCCCGCGGTCTGGGCCGCGCCATGGCCGAGCAGCTTCTGCAACCGGGCCGGCGCCTCTTGTGCATCTCGCGTCACAGCGACGACCAGCTCGCGGTGCTGGCCCGCGAAGCGGGCGCCGATCTGGCGCAGTGGCAGCTCGATCTCGCGGAGCCGGTGGCCGCCGCCGAGCGGCTTTCGGCATGGCTTGCAACACTCGATGCCGCGTCCTTCGACAGCGCCACCCTGATCAACAACGCCGGCACCGTGGGGCGCATTCGCCCGTTGTCCGAAGCAGTGCCTGCCGAACTGTCGCAGGCACTGCGCGTCGGGCTGGAGTCGGCCATGCTTCTGACCGCGGCGTTCCTCGGCGCGACCAAGGGCTGGCGCGCTGATCGCAAGGTGCTCAACATCTCTTCGGGCCTCGGCCGCAATGCGATGGGAAGCCGGGCGCCCTACTGTGCCGCGAAGGCCGGCATGGATCATTTCTCGCGCGCTGTCGCTCTGGAAGAAAAAGGCCCCGGTGCCGCGAGGATCGTGTCGCTCGCGCCGGGCGTGATCGATACCGACATGCAGGTGGAACTGCGGGGTGGCGACCCGGACATGTTCCCGGACCGCGTGCGCTTCGAGCGCCTCAAGGCTGATGGAAAGCTCGACTCGCCGCAATCCGCCGCGGCCAAGGTCCTGAAGTACCTGGACCGCGCGGACTTCGGCAGCAACCCCGTCGCCGACGTCCGAGAGGTCTAAAGCCGAGCGGCCGGCGAAGCCAGGCCCGTTCCAGAAACCCCGCGGAACCGGCTCTGCCGGGCCGCTGGGGTTGCCCCCTGCAAGGGGGTGGAGAGCGACACGAAGTGCGCGAGCCTGGGGGTTACTCAATGGTTGCGCCGGAGGCTTGAACGATGCCCTTCCACTTCTGGTAGTCGTTCTTCAGCAGCGTGCCGAACTGCTCCGGCGTCATCGCCTGCGGCTCGGCGCCCTGGCCGATGATCGCGTCCTTCATCTCCTGCGTCGCGAGCAGCTTGTTCACTTCGGCGTTGACCTTGGCGACAATGTCCTTCGGCGTGCCGGCCGGCATGAAGAGGCCGTACCAGGTGCTGACGTCGAAGTCCTTGTAGCCCAGCTCGGCCACGGTCGGCACATCGGGCAGCGAGCTGCTGCGGCGCAGCGAGGTCACCGCCAGCGGGCGCAGCTTGCCCGACTTGATCTGGGCCATCGCCGATGGCACCGACGACACCATCAAATCGACGTTGCCGGCCAGCACGTCCATCATCGCGGCGTTCGAGCCCTTGTAAGGCACGTGCCGCAGCTTGATGTTGGCCGCGCTCTTGAAGATCTCGCCCGCGAGGTGAATCGTGGTGCCGTTGCCCGGCGAGCCGTAGGTGATCGCATCGGGCTGCGCGCGCGCCGCATCGACCACGTCGGCCAGCGTCTTGAACTTCGATTCGGTGCGGGTGACGATGATCACCGGCGTGTAGGCCACGTGCGCGACGGCGACGAGGTCCCTGGTCGGGTCGTAGCTCAGGTTCTTGTAGAGCCACGGCGCGACGACCAGGTTGTCCTTTTGGCCCATGACCATCTCATAGCCCGAGGGCGCGGCGCGCGCCGCTTCGGCGATGCCGATGGTGCCGCCCGCGCCGGCGCGGTTGTCGGCCACCACGGTCCACTTGCTGGCTTCGGTGAGCTTGTTGGCCACCAGCCGCGACAGGATGTCGGTGCCGCCGCCGGGCGGGAAGGGCACCACCAGGCGGATGGGCTTCGTGGGATAGGTGTCGGCGTGTGCGGTGGCGGCAAAGGCCAGCGCCAGCGCGCAGAGGGTGAGCAGCTTTCGGATCATGGGTGTCTCGTCGTGGATTGGCGCCGTGTTCCGGCGCACGAAGCGCCGGAGTGTGCCGGAGCGAGACCGCCCGAGCGCTCTCGATTCGAGATGGCCGCCGTCTCGAATCAAGAGCTCAGTGGATGGTCGGCGGGCCCAGATCCTCTTCGGGATCGACGTAGGCCGTGACGATCGGCGCGGCGCCGGGGTCCCCGCCACGCGCATCCGCTCGGCGCTGCAGCGCCTCGATGCCGGCCATCATGGCCGCGCCGTAGGTCGGCATCGGCCCCGCGGCCGCATCGACGGGCTTGCAGTCGGCGCCGTCCTGCTTCTGCAGCACCCAGTAGAAATGGCCGGCGATGGGTTCGTCGACCACCAGTGCAATCGCTTCGCTGTCCATGATGTTCCCTTTCCACAGGTCGCGGAAAGAGGTTGTACGCATCCGGCGGAGGACGGGGTATCAACGAAATCACACTCCCGCGCACGCCATTGCAACAGCGGCGGCTTGCGTGAAAAACGCAACGCACCGTCGGTACGCCCGCGCGGTATTTACGCTTTCTTTACGGGCCCGCGTCGAGTCTGTTCCCCCTTTTACGCACGCCTGCCGAGACTGACGGCCATGTCTCGCACAGAGGAGTGAATCGAATGGACATCGTGTGGTTGGCTGCGCTGGCGGCTTTCTGGGCCGCCATGGTGGCGATGGTGGCCGGGCTGATCCGGCTCGAAACGCCGCGGAGGGCGCGGCCATGATCAGCCTTGAAATCCTTTACGGGTTCGGCGGCCTCGTCGCCGTGATCCTGTTCGCGTACCTCGTGTTCGCGCTGATCTGCGCCGAGGAGTTCTGATCGTGAACACCTCCGCCTGGGCCCTGCTGGGCCTCTATCTCGTGGTGCTCGGCGTGCTGGCATGGCCGCTCGGGCGCTACCTTGCGGCCATGTGCGAAGGGCGGCTGCCGCGCTGGATGCAGGCGGCCGAAGCGCCGCTCTACCAGCTCGCGGGGACGTCGCCCGAGCGGTCGATGCACTGGCGCAGCTACGCCATCGCGCTGCTCGCCTTCAACACGCTCGGCGCGCTGGCGGTGTATGCGCTGCAGCGGCTGCAGGTCTGGCTGCCGCTGAATCCGGCGGGCATGGCGGCGGTATCGCCGGACTCGGCCTTCAACACCGCGGTGAGCTTCGTCTCCAACACCAACTGGCAGGGCTATACGCCCGAGTCGACGATGAGCTATCTGACGCAGATGCTCGGACTCGCGGTCCAGAACTTCTTCTCCGCGGCCACGGGCATCGCGGTCGCGTTCGCGCTGGCACGCGGGTTTGCGGCGCGCAGCACCGACGGCAAGGGCTTCGTCGGCAACTTCTGGGTCGACATCACGCGCATCACGATGTGGCTGCTGGTGCCGATCTCCTTCGTGCTCGCGATCTTCTTCGTGGGCCAGGGCGTGATCCAGAACTTCGATGCCTACAGGACGGTGACCACCCTCGAGGCCACGGCCTATCAGAACCCCAAGCTCGACGCTGCGGGCCAGCCGGTCAAGGATGCTGCGGGCAATCCGGTGACGGAAGATGCGACCACCGCGACGCAGACGCTCGCGATGGGCCCCGTGGCTTCGCAGGAGGCCATCAAGATGCTCGGCACCAACGGCGGGGGCTTCTTCAACGCCAATTCGGCGCACCCCTACGAGAACCCGACGGCGCTCGCCAATTTCGTGCAGATGCTGGCGATCTTCCTGATCCCGGCCGCGCTGTGCTTCGCGTTCGGCCGCGTGGTCGGCGACCTGCGCCAGGGCTGGGCGGTGCTGGCGGCGATGACGGTGATTTTCGTCGCCGCGGTCGTCGTGGTGATTCCGGCGGAAGAGGCCGGCAACCCACTGCTGGGTGTGCTCGGCGCGGACCAGGCGGCCAGTACATGGCAGTCGGGCGGCAACATGGAAGGCAAGGAGGTGCGCTTCGGCATCGCTGCGTCGGGCCTCTTCGCCGCGATCACCACCGCGGCTTCCTGCGGCGCCGTGAACGCGATGCACGATTCGTTCACGCCGCTCGGCGGCATGGTGCCGATGGTGCTGATGCAGCTCGGCGAAGTCGTCTTCGGCGGTGTCGGCACCGGCCTCTACAGCATGCTGATCTTCGCGATCCTCGCGGTGTTCATCGCGGGGCTCATGATCGGTCGCACGCCGGAGTACCTCGGCAAGAAGATCGAAGTCCACGAGATGAAGCTGACCTCGATCGCGATCCTCGTCACACCGATCCTCGTGCTGGCGGGCACGGCCATCGCGGTGATCGCGGATGCGGGCAAGGCGGGGATTGCCAATCCGGGGGCGCATGGCTTCTCCGAGATCCTCTATGCGCTCACCTCGGCCGCCAACAACAACGGCAGCGCGTTCGCCGGCCTGTCGGCCAACACGCCCTTCTATAACGGGCTGCTCGCGCTCGCGATGTGGTTCGGCCGCTTCGGCGTGATCGTGCCGGTGCTCGCGATCGCGGGCGCGCTGGCGGCCAAGAAGCGCATCCCCGTCACCGCCGGGACCATGCCCACGCATGGGCCGCTGTTCGTCGCGCTGCTGATCGGCACCGTGCTGCTGGTGGGCCTGCTCAACTACGTGCCCGCGCTGGCCTTGGGCCCTGTCGTCGAGCACCTGATGCTCTGGAAGTGATCAACGACATGAAAACGCAGACTTCCCTTTCCCTGTTCGACGCCGCGCTCGTCAGGCCGGCGCTCTGGGCCGCAGTCACCAAGCTGAGCCCGCGCGTGCAGTGGCGCAATCCGGTGATGTTCATCGTCTACATCGGCAGCATCCTCACGACGGTGCTGTGGGCGCACTCGCTGAGCTTCCCCGGCGACACCGGCATGCCGCCGGCCTTCGTGCTCGCGGTGTCGATCTGGCTGTGGTTCACCGTGCTCTTCGCCAACTTCGCCGAGGCGCTGGCCGAGGGCCGCAGCAAGGCGCAGGCGGCTTCGCTGCGCGGCCTGCGCAAGGACACCTGGGCCAAGAAACTGGCCGAGCCCGACCACGGCGGCAAGTGGCTGCCGGTGAAATCGACCGACCTGCGCCGCGGCGACGTGGTGCTGGTCGAGACGCACGACGTGATCCCGCTCGACGGCGAAGTGATCGAAGGCGTGGCCTCGGTCGACGAGAGCGCGATCACCGGCGAATCCGCACCGGTGGTGCGCGAATCGGGCGGCGACTTCTCGGCCGTCACCGGCGGTACGCGGGTCCTGTCGGACTGGCTGGTGGTGAGCATCAGCGTGAACCCGGGAGAATCCTTCCTCGACCGCATGATCGGCATGGTCGAAGCCGCCAAGCGCCAGAAGACGCCGAACGAGATCGCGCTGACCATCCTGCTGGTGGCCCTGACGATGGTGTTCCTGGTCGTCACCGCGACGCTGCTCCCTTACTCGGTGTTCAGCGTCGGCGCGGCGGGCGCGGGCACGGTGGTGTCGCTCACGGCGCTGGTCGCGCTGCTCGTGTGCCTGATCCCGACCACCATCGGCGGGCTGCTCTCGGCGGTCGGCGTGGCCGGCATGAGCCGCATGATGCAGGCCAACGTGATCGCCACCTCGGGCCGCGCGGTCGAGGCGGCGGGCGACGTCGACGTGCTGCTGCTGGACAAGACCGGCACCATCACGCACGGCAGCCGCCAGGCCAGCGCCTTCATCACCGCGCCCGGCGTGTCGCAGGAACGCCTCGCGCGCGCCGCGCTGCTGGCATCGCTGGCGGACGAAACGCCCGAGGGCCGCAGCATCGTGGAACTCGCGCGGCGCGGCGGCACGACCGACGCGCCGGTCGAAGGGGCGCATGTGGTCCCCTTCACCGCGCAGACGCGCATGAGCGGTGTCGATCTTCCGGCGGCATCGAACAGCCTCGACGTGCAGCCGATCGTGCTGCGCAAGGGCGCGGTGGATGCGGTGCGCCGCCACATCGAAGTGCTCGGCGGCGCGATGCCGGCCGTGCTGGCGGATGCGGCGGACGCGGTCGCACGGCGTGGCAGCACGCCGCTCGCGGTGGCCGAGGGCGAGCGCGTGCTCGGCGTGGTCGAGCTCAAGGACATCGTGAAGACCGGCATCCGCGAACGCTTCGCCGAGCTGCGCCGCATGGGCATCAAGACGGTGATGATCACCGGCGACAACAAGCTCACCGCCGCCGCGATCGCTGCCGAAGCCGGTGTCGACGACTTCCTCGCCGAAGCCACGCCCGAGGACAAGCTCAGGCTGATCCGCGGCTACCGTGCCGACGGCCGACTCGTCGCGATGACCGGCGACGGCACCAACGACGCGCCCGCGCTTGCGCAGGCCGACGTCGCGGTCGCGATGGGCAGCGGCACGCAGGCCGCGAAGGAGGCGGGCAACATGGTCGACCTCGATTCCAATCCCACCAAGCTGCTCGAAGTGGTCGAGACCGGCAAGGCGCTCTTGATGACGCGCGGCTCGCTCACCACCTTCTCGATCGCCAACGACGTCGCGAAGTACTTCGCGATCATCCCGGCGATCTTCATCTCGACCTATCCGCAGCTGGGGGCGCTCAACGTGATGCGGCTCGCGAGCCCGTCATCGGCGATCCTGTCGGCGGTGATCTTCAACGCGGTGGTGATCGTGTTCCTGATCCCGCTCGCATTGAAAGGCGTGCGCTACCGGCCGGTGGGTGCGGCGTCGCTGCTGCGCCGCAACCTCGCGATCTACGGGCTCGGCGGACTGATCGTTCCCTTTATCGGCATCAAGTTGATCGACTGGCTGCTGGTGGCAGTGGGCCTGGTCTGAGGACATTCAAATGAAAGACATCTTCCGTCCCACCGTCGTGCTCTTCGTGCTGCTCAGTGCGATCACGGGCATCGTCTATCCCCTCGCCGTGACCGGCGTCGCGCGCAGCGCGTTTCCCGAACAGGCGGCCGGCAGCCTCGTCGTGCGCGATGGCAAGCCGGTCGGCTCGACGCTGATCGGCCAGAACTTCACCGACCCGAAGCACTTCTGGGGGCGCCCTTCGGCCACCGCGCCGATGCCCTACAACGGCGGCGCATCGGGCGGCGCCAACCAGGGGCCGCTCAATCCGGCGCTGGCGGACGCGGTCAAGGCGCGCATCGAGGCGCTGCGCGCAGCCGACCCGGGCAACGACGTGCCGGTGCCGATCGATCTGGTCACCGCCTCGGCGAGCGGTCTCGATCCGGACATCAGCCCGGCCGCCGCGCGCTACCAGGCGCCCCGCATCGCGCGCGCCCGCAACCTGCCGGTGGAGCAGGTGCTGGCGATGATCGATGCGCGCGCCGAGAAGCCGCTATTCGGCCTGTTCGGCGAACCGCGCGTGAACGTCCTGGCGCTCAATCTCGCGCTCGATGCGCAACCTGCGCCTTGATGAAGCCCACCCCCAGCCTCGCCCACTGCGTGTGGCTCTGCACCCCCTCAAGGGGGCGCACCCCGCGGCCCGGCCAAGCCGGTTCCGCGGGTGCTCCCGCATGGCCTGCTCGGCTTGACCGGGTGCTTCGGTCGATGCGGTAACCTGCCATCGACCCCATGAACGACGACGCCCGCCCCGACCCCGACGTGCTGCTTGCGCAATGGCGCGCGGAAGAGGAGCGAGCGCGGCGCGGGCGGCTGCGCATCTACTTCGGCGCCAGCGCGGGTGTCGGCAAGACCTGGTCCATGCTCAGTGCCGCGCAGCGGGAGCGCACCGCCGGCCGCGATGTGGTGGTCGGTGTCGTCGAGACCCACGGCCGCAGCGAGACGGCCGCCTTGCTCTCCGGGCTGGAGGTGCTGCCGCTTCGCAGCGTGAGCCATCGTGGCCGCACGCTCGTCGAATTCGACCTCGATGCCGCGCTCGCGCGCAAGCCGGCGGTGTTGCTGGTCGACGAACTCGCGCACACCAACGCGCCGGGTTCGCGCCACGCCAAGCGCTGGCAGGACGTGGAGGAACTGCTCGCTGCAGGCATCGATGTGTGGTCGGCGCTCAACGTCCAGCATCTGGAGAGCCTCAACGGCACGGTCGGCGCGATCACCGGGGTGCGTGTGCACGAGACGGTGCCCGACTCGGTGCTCGACGAAGCCGACGAGGTGGTGCTGGTCGACGTCACGCCCGACGAGCTCACGGCGCGGCTCGCCGCCGGCAAGGTCTACGTGCCGCACCAGGCCGAGCGTGCGGCGCAGAACTTTTTCCGCAAGGGCAACCTGATCGCGTTGCGCGAGATCGCGCTGCGTCGCACCGCCGAGCATGTGGAGGACGACGTGCGCAACTGGCGCGTCGAGCAGTCCGGCCCGCTCGGCGAGTCGGGCCCGCCAGCCTGGAACACCTCCGGCGCGATCCTCGCCTGCGTCGGCCTGGACGAAGGCGCTGCGCAGACGGTGCGCACCGCTGCGCGGCTGGCCGCGCAGCTCAACGTGCGGTGGCATGCGGCGTATGTCGAAACGCCGCGCCTGCAGCGGCTCGACGCGGCCCGGCGCGACCGCATCCTCGCCGTTCTCAAGCTCGCCGAAGGGCTGGGTGCGGAGACCGCGGTACTGACCGGCGAGGACATCGCCGCAGCGCTCGCCGCACAGGCGCAGCGGCTCAACTGCGCGACGCTCGTGGTGGGCCGCAGGGCGTCCGCGACCGGCTGGGCGCGCTGGTGGCCGGCGCCTGCGCTCGCGCGCCGGCTTGCGCGCGACGCGCCGGGCCTGGACATCGTCGAAGTCGCGCGGGTCGAGAGTTCGCGGCGCCTGTCGAACGGGCCGGTGGGTGCGCGGCGTGCCGATTCGCCGATGGAAGATCGTCCGCGCGCACGCTGGCCCGGCTATGCGTGGGCGGTCGCGATCAGCATCGCGGTCACGCTGCTGGCGGCGCCGCTGGTGGGCGTGCTGGAGCTGGCGAATATCGTGATGCTGTTCCTGCTCGGCGTGGTCGGCGTCGCGATGCGCTTCGGCCGCGGTCCGGCGGCGCTGTCGGCGCTGCTCAACGTCGCGGCTTTCGATTTCTTCTTCGTTCCGCCGCGCCTGTCGTTCGCGGTGGGCGATCTCCAATATGTGCTGACCTTCGCGGTGATGCTCGGGGTCGGCCTGCTGGTGGGACAGCTCACCGCGGGGCTGCGCTTCGCCGCGAGCGTCTCGGCGAGCCGCGAGCGGCGTGCGCAATCGCTCTTCGAGCTCACGCGCGAGCTGTCTGCGGCGCTCGAAAG
Source organism: Variovorax ureilyticus (assembly GCF_050632185.1). GTDB lineage: Bacteria > Pseudomonadota > Gammaproteobacteria > Burkholderiales > Burkholderiaceae_C > Variovorax > Variovorax ureilyticus_A. The sequence goes on along the minus strand of NZ_CP192579.1, from coordinate 3,901,513 downwards.
CAGCCGGTCGCGGCGCTCGGCGCTGCGGCGGTGCAGGGGCACTTCGGCGGTCGCGCGCTGGTGCTGGCGACCGACGCGAACGATCGGCTCGTGATGCCGCCGGATGCCCCGCCCGGCTTCGATGCCAGCGTGGCGGACTGGGCCTTCCGCCACGGGCAACCCGCCGGCCTCGCCACTGCGACGCTCGCCGCACAGCCCTGGCACTACGTGCCGCTGAAGGCGCCGATGCGCGTGCGCGGCGTGCTGGCGCTCGAACCGGCACAGCCGCGCTGGCTGCTCATCCCCGAACAGGCGCAACAGCTCGACACGCTCGCGCGGCAGATCGCGATCGCGCTCGAACGGGTGCACTACGTCGACGTCGCCCAGCAGGCGGTGGTCGAGATCGAATCGGAGCGCCTGCGCAATGCGCTGCTCGGCGCGATCTCGCACGACGTTCGCACGCCGCTGACGGCGCTGATCGCGCTCGCGGAATCGCTGCAGACGCTGCCCGAAGGCGACGAGCAGCGCGAGGCCGCGCGCGCGATCGTGCGGCAGGCGCATCAGCTGCACGCACTGGTCAGCAACCTGCTGGACATGGCCCGGCTGGAAAGCGGCATCGCGGGCGGCGCGGTCAACCTGCGGCGCGAGTGGCAATCGGTCGAAGAGGTCGTGGGCTCCGCGATCCGCGCCGCACGGCCGGCGCTCGGCGACATGGCGGTGCAGACCGATCTGCCGTCGGACCTGCCGCTCGTCGAATTCGATGCGGTGCTGATCGAGCGCGTGCTGGTCAACCTGCTGGAAAACGCGGCCAAGTACGGTGCGCCGCCTGTCGTCGTCAGCGCGCGTGCGCCCGAAGGCTCGCTGGTGCTCGCCGTGCGCGACCACGGTCCGGGCCTGCCTGCTTCGCTGAAGGGCCGCGAGCAGACGCTGTTCGACAAGTTCACGCGCGGCCAGGCCGAATCGGCGACGCCGGGTGTCGGGCTCGGCCTCGCGATCTGCAAGGCGGTGGTGAGCGCGCACGGCGGCCAGATCGCGGCGGCGAACGCGGAAGGTGGCGGGGCAGAATTCATGGTCACGCTGCCGCGCCGAACCCCACCTGAACCTGCCGAAATCTCGCTCTGAAGCCATGCCCAGCCCCACCGCCATCGTGATCGAGGACGAGCCGCAGATCCGCCGCTTCGTGCGTGGCGCGCTGGAGGCCGAAGGCTGGCAGGTGCACGAGGCAGGCACCTTGCGCGACGGGCTTGCCGCGGCCGGGACGCGCCAGCCCGACCTGCTGGTGCTCGATCTGGGGTTGCCCGATGGGGATGGCGTGAACCTCATCCGCGACGTCCGCGGCTGGTCGGGCGTGCCGATCATCGTGCTCTCGGCCCGCAGCGACGAGGCGGACAAGATCGCCGCGCTCGATGCCGGCGCCGACGACTATCTCACCAAGCCCTTCGGCACGGGCGAGCTGCTCGCGCGCGTGCGCGCCAACCTGCGCCGGCCGCGCGCCGCAGCCGGCGGCGAAGAGCCCGAGCCGGTGTTCCGCTTCGGCGAGGTCGAGGTCGATCGCGCCGCGCGGCTGGTGCGCCGTGCGGGCGTGGAGGTGCATCTCACGCCGACCGAATACCGGCTGCTGTCGGTGCTCGTCGCCAACGCGGGCCGCGTGCTTACCCAGCGGCAGTTGCTGCGCGAGGTGTGGGGGCCGTCGCACGGCGAGCAGAGCCACTACCTGCGCATCTACATGGGCCACCTGCGGCAGAAGCTCGAAGCCGATCCGGCGCAGCCGCGCCACCTGCTGACCGAGACGGCGGTGGGCTACCGGCTGGTGGCCTAGGGTGAACACGCCCTAACGGCTGCGCGCCAGCAGCACGATCGCCACGCCGCCGAGCACCAGCACCGACGCGACCAGCAATCTGAGGCTCGCGGATTCGCCGAGGAACGCGACGCCGCCGAAGGCCGCGATCACCGGCACGCTGAGCTGCACCGTCGCGGCGCTGGTCACCCTGAGCTCACGCAGGGCGGCGTACCAGATCACGTAGCCGAGCCCCGAGGTGAGCGTTCCCGACGCAACTGCATAGGCGATGCCGGCCGGGCTCCAGCGCATCGACGACAGCATCGCGGCGCTGACGATCAGCGCCATCGGCGCGGAGCGCGCGAAGTTGCCGGCGGTCACCTGCGTCGGATCACCCGTCCCCCTGGCGCGCAATGAATAGACCGCCCACGCGATGCCCGCCACGATCATCAGCAGCGCGCCCTGCAGCGGCGGCGCCGCGATCCCCGGCAGGAGCAGGAAGACCAGCCCGCCCACCGCCAGCACGAAGCCGGTCGCCTGCCAGCGCGAGAACTTCTCCCCTTCGAGAGCCCCCGGCCGAGCATGCTGATCTGCACCGCCGCGAACAGCAGCAGCGCGCCGGTGCCGGCCGGCAGGCTGATGTACGCGAAGGAAAAGGCCTCGGCGTAGGCGAACAGGGCGAGTGCCGACAGCCATCCGCCCGCGAGCCGCCGGGGCTGTGGGGCGGATTGCCGCGACGCGATCACCCAGAGCACCAGCGCGCCGGATGCCAGCCGCACCGACGTGAAGGTGGCGGCGTCGATGCCCGTGTGCTGCAACGCGAGCCGGCACAGCAGCGAATTGCCGGCAAAGGCCAGCATGGCGACCGAAGTGAGGAGGGTGATGTTCATCCGGAGGCGATTGGAACATCGCCGCACGGATGGCGGAAAATCGCCGCAACCGAGCCCGCCGATCCTCATGCCCGACACCCCCGCACCTTCCCGCCTCAACAAACGCATGGCCGAACTGGGCCTGTGCTCGCGCCGCGAGGCGGACGACTGGATCGCCAACGGCTGGGTCAAGGTCAACGGCCAGGTGGCGGAGATGGGCGTCAAGGTCACGCCGGCCGACCGTATCGAGGTCGACCGCAAGGCGCAGAGCCAGCAGCAGCAACAGGTGACGATCCTGCTCAACAAGCCGGTCGGCTATGTCAGCGGCCAGTGCCGAGGACGGCCACGATCCGGCGGTGGTGCTGGTCAGTTCGCGCACGCACTGGCGCGAAGACACGAGCCGGCACCGCTTCTCGCCGCAGCAGCTCAAGGGACTGGCGCCGGCCGGCCGGCTCGACATCGATTCGGTGGGGCTGCTGGTGTTGACGCAGGATGGCCGCGTGGCGCGGCAGCTCATCGGCGAGGACTCGTCGATGGAGAAGGAATACCTCGTGCGCGTGTCCTACGGCACGGTGGCGCAGAACACGCAGGCCGCGTTCCCGCGCGAACAGCTCGCGAAGCTGCGCCACGGCCTGAGCCTCGACGGCCAGCCACTGAAGCCCGCGCGTGTCGACTGGCAGAACCCCGAGCAGTTGCGTTTCGTGCTGACCGAAGGCAAGAAGCGGCAGATTCGCCGCATGTGCGAACTCGTGGGCCTCAAGGTCGTCGGCCTGAAGCGCATCCGGATCGGCAACGTCGTCCTCGGCAACCTGCCCGTGGGCCAGTGGCGCTACCTCGCCCCGAACGAGCGCTTCTGACCGAGGCCAGGAACCCCGCGGAACCGGCTTCGCCGGGCCGCCGGGGGTGAACTCAGCTACAAGCCTTGTTGTGCGAGGCGTGCATGCCCTTGGCCTTGGCGTCTGCCTCGGTCATGTATTCGCCCTTCTTGGTCTTGCCGTAGTAGCGGTCGCCCATGCAGTGGTAGACCTTGGTCTCGTCGTTGGCCCAGACCTTGCCCGCGCCGCCGCCGGGTGCCGCGGTCATCTTCGACGTATCGGACGCCGCGGGCGCCTTGGCGGCGGGTGCCGCAGTCGGGGCGGCGGGAGCGCCCGCCGGCGCCGCTGCTGCCGGCGCAGCCGCAGCCGTACCTGCCTTGGCGTCGGCCTTGCCGTACCAGGTCTTGATGCCCTTGTGGCCGCGGCACGCGCCCGACTTGGTGTCGGGCGAGGCGTAGCTTCCATCCTTGCACTGCACCGTGGTGCCGGCCGGCGCATCGGCCGGGAGTTGTTGCGCCTGGGCGCCCAGCGCGGCCAGCAGGCCGGCGCCGAGCAGTACAGCCTTGAGTTGGAACTTCATTCCGATTTGCTCCTGATGCCATGTGTGGACAGACACCCCCATGTTCTGGATCCAATCCCAGCAGAAGCTGACCAAATGCCGAGATCGCTCGTCGGCCCACTCATGCAAGGCTAAGAAAACGGGCGTAGCCTCCGGACAGCTGTGTTCCCGCCACAAGGAGACCCCGTGCGCGCATTGCTCGTGGAAGACGACGAAATGATCGGCCGCAGTCTCTCGCATGCGCTTGACAACGCCGGCTGGTCGGTCGATTGGGTGCGCGACGGCGCATTGGCGCACAGCGCGCTGGCCGACGGTGGCTACACCTGCGTGCTGCTCGACATGGGGCTGCCCAAGCTCGACGGCACCGAAGTGCTGCGCCGCGCCCGCAAGCGTGGCGATGCGACGCCGGTGCTGGTGCTGACCGCGCGCGACGGGCTCGACGAGCGCGTCGAGACGCTCGACCTCGGTGCGGACGACTACCTGCTCAAGCCCTTCGAACTGCGCGAACTGCTCGCGCGCATGCGTGCCGTGGTGCGGCGGCGCGACGGCGCGGCGCATTCGGTGATCGGCACCGCCACGCTGCAGCTCGACCTGACCACGCGCGACGTGATCGTCAACGGCGTGCGCGAGGTGCTCACCGCGCGCGAGTTCGCGCTGCTGCACGCGCTGCTGGAGCGGCCCGGTGCGATCCTCTCGCGCGAGCAGCTCGAGGACCGCATCTACGGCTGGGGCGAGGAAGTCACGAGCAACGCGATCGATGTGCTGATCCACGGCATGCGGCGCAAGCTCGGTGCGGAGGCGATCCGCAACGTGCGCGGCCTGGGCTGGCGCGTCGTGCCGGCGTGAGCCCCCGCTTCAGACTCCGCTCCCTGCGCAGCCGCCTGCTTCTGTGGCTGGTGGCCCTGTATCTCGTGGCGATCGCGGCCACGGTGTGGTTTTCCTATGGGGCCTACGGGCGCCTGGTCAACAACTTCATGGATGACCAGATGCGCCTCCTGGCCGAGTCGCATGTGAGCCACCATCGCCCGCCGCCGCTGCAGTCGGTGACCGGCGACGACGTGATCCGGCGCGGCGCCTTCGTCGTGCAGGTCTGGAGCGGCGACGGCAGCACGCTGCTCGGCTCGTCCTGGCCCGGGCTCGAGATGCCGCTGCAATCCGACGCCGGCTTCAGCGACGTGCGCGCCGGCCCGCGAAACGAGGATGCATGGCGCGTCTTCACCGCCGAGCCGGGCGCCCGGACCGACATGCCGCGCGTGCAGGTGGTGCAGAACGACGGCTTCCGCCGCAACCGCATCGTGCGCCGCGCCTTGCTGGAGAGCCTGCCGATCCTCCTGATGCTGCCGGTCACGCTGTTGATGCTGCTCCTGATCGTCTCGGCGGCTTCGCGTTCGCTGCGTGCGGTCGCGCGCGACGTGGCGGCGCAGGAAGTGGGCGACACGGCCGAAGTGGCGTCCGCGCGCGTGCCGGAGGAGATCGCGCCGCTGGTCGATGCCCTCAACAGCGTGCTCGGGCGGCTGCGCGGCGCCTTGTCGACCCAGCGCCGCTTCATGCAGGACGCCGCGCATGAACTGCGCACACCGATGGCGGCGATCCGGCTGCAGATCGAGAACCTGCGAGGCCACGTCCCGGCCGGCGACGCGGCGGAGCGCTTCGCGCAGCTCGAAGGCGGCGTGGAGCGGGCGCAGCATCTCATCGAGCAGTTGCTGCGGCTGTCGCGGCAGGACGGGGCGCCACCTGCCGCGCGCGGGCCGGTCGACGTCGCCGCGCTGCTGCGCGACAGCGTGGGACAACTCATGGTGCTGGCCGACCAGCGCCGCGTGGACGTGGGCTTCGAAGGCCGCGTCGCCCCGCTGGTGTCCGCGCCGCCGTCGGAGCTGCGCAGCGTGTTCGACAACCTCATCGACAACGCGGTGCGTTACGCGCCCGAGGGCGGCGTGGTCGACGTCCGGCTGCACATGGTGGATGGCCAGCCGGTGGTGGACGTGCTGGACGATGGCCCCGGCATCCCGGCGGAGCAGCTCGAGCGAGTGTTCGACCGCTTCTTCCGCATCGCGGGCTCGGCCGCCGGGGGCAGCGGGCTGGGCCTTGCCATCGCGCGCACCGCGGCCTTGCGCAACGGGCTTCGCATCGTGCTCGCGAACCGCGCCGACGGCCCGGGTCTGCGGGCGCGTGTGTACCTGCCAGCCTCATCCTGAGCTCATTCTTCGCTCACGCCGGCCTCAGACGGGCTGCCTAGAGTGGCAGGGTCACTTCAGGAGACCCTCATGCATGCTTCCACCAAGGCGCTCGCGCTCGGAACCTTCGCGGCCCTTGCGGCCTTCGCTTCGTTCAGCGCGAGTGCGCAGTCCGACGGCTCCGACTATCGGCCGATGCAGACGACCAACACCACCTTGATGCCCGAAGTCGCCGCCGGCGCGATGTCCGCGGCCCGTCCGACCGGCACCGAGGCGGTCGGTCAATCGACCAGCGCACCGATGCCCTCCGGCCAGCTCTCGCGCGCCGAGGTGTACAAGGGCGCGGTCGAAGCGGCACATCCGCTGCAGACCGAGGCGATCGGCCAGTCGACCGGCATGGCCGGGATCACCGGCGGCGCACCGCACTGACCCTGATCCAGCGCGCAGCGCGAGACGCTATCCTGCGGTTTCCTTCGTGAAACCCGGGATGGCCCCATGCACTCTCGCGCCCAGACGAACCCTTGCCGCCGTTGGGGCGTTGCTCGGACTCCTCGCGGCATCGAGCGCGGGAGCGCAAGGGACGGTGAATGCGCTGTGCAGCACCGACGCGAGCTGGTGCGAGGCCGCGGCGGCCGAATTCACGCGGGCCACCGGCATCCGTGTGCTGCAGGCGCACAAGGGCACCGGCGAGATCGCGGCGCAATTGCGCGCCGAAGCGGCCAATCCCAAGACCGACATCTGGTGGGGCGGCACGGGCGATCCGTTCCTGCAGGCGGCCGAGCAGGGGCTGCTCGAACCCTACCGGCCGGCCTACATCAACGACCTCTACGACTGGTCGGTGCGCCAGTACGCGATGTCGCAGAACATGGTCGGCGGCTTCTACACGAGCGCGATGGGCTTCGGCTTCAACACCGACGTGCTGAGGAAGAAGAAGCTGCCCGAGCCGCGCTGCTGGGCCGACCTGATCAAGCCCGACTACAAGGGCGAGATCGAAATGTCGCACCCCGCGACCAGCGGCACGGGCTACACCATCCTGGCCGGACTCGTGCAGCTCATGGGCGAGGACCAGGCCTTCGACTACCTGAAGAAGCTCCACCGCAACACCACCGCCTACACCCGCAGCGGCCAGTGCGCAGGCGCCGAACGTGGCCAAGGGTGAGGTCGCCATCGGCATCAGCTTCATCTTCGGCTTCGACCGCTGGCGCTACGACAAGTACCCGGTCAAGTCCGTCGCGCCGTGCGAAGGCACCGGCTACGAGATCGGCGGCATTGCGCTGGTGAAGCGCGCGCGCAACAAGGCCAACGCGATCCGCTACTACGACTGGCTGATGAGCCCGGCCGGTCAATCGGTCGGCGCCAAGGCCGGCAGCCTGCAGTCGCCGGCCAACAAGACCTTCAAGCCCGATCCGCGCATTCCGTCGATGAGCGACGTGCGGCTCATCAAGTACGACTTCGAGAAGTACGGCAGCGCGGCCGAGCGCAAGCGGCTGATCGACCGCTGGACGCGCGAGGTGGAGTCGCAGCCGCGTTGAAGCGGCGGTAAAGTCGTCGGTTCGCCGAATGCGGCGTGTTTTCCATCAGATTGCCATTCGCGTCATGACCATTTCCAAGACCAAACTCCCCTTCCAGGCTGAAGTCGCGCAACTGCTTCACCTCGTCACGCATTCGCTCTACTCGAACAAGGAGATCTTTCTGCGCGAGCTGATCTCGAACGCATCGGACGCCTGCGACAAGCTGCGTTTCGAGGCCATCGACCAATCCGCGCTCTACGAAGACCAGCCCAATCTCGAAGTTCGCGTGTCCTTCGACCCGGGCGCCAAGACCATCACCATCGCCGACAACGGCATCGGCCTGAGCCAGCAGGAAGCCATCGACAACCTCGGCACCATCGCCAAGAGCGGCACGCGCGAGTTCATGAGCAAGCTCTCGGGTGACCAGAAGGCCGACGCGCAGCTCATCGGCCAGTTCGGCGTGGGCTTCTACTCGGGCTTCATCGTGGCCGACAGGATCACCGTCGAATCGCGCCGCGCGGGTCTGCCGGCGGCCGAAGGCGTGCGCTGGGTCAGCGCCGGCGCCGGCGACTTCGAGGTCGACAGCATCGACCGCCCGCAGCGCGGCACCAGCGTCACGCTGCACCTGCGCGACGACGCGGACGAGTACCTCAACGCGTGGAAGCTCAAGTCGGTGATCGGCAAGTATTCCGATCACATCTCGCTGCCCATCCTCATGGAGAAGGAGGAATGGAAAGAGGGCGAGGACAACAAGGGCGGCTCCATGGTCAAGACCGGCGAGTGGGAGACCGTCAACCAGGCGAACGCCCTCTGGAGCCGCCCGAAGAAGGACATCAGCGAAGAGCAGTACGTCGAGTTCTACAAGAACATCAGCCACGACTACGACGCGCCGCTCGCCTGGAGCCACAACCGCGTCGAAGGCAACACCGAGTACACGCAGCTGCTCTACATCCCGGCCAAGGCGCCGATGGACCTCTGGAACCGCGACAAGCATGCGGGCGTGAAGCTCTACGTCAAGCGCGTCTTCATCATGGACGATGCCGAAGCGCTGCTGCCGAGCTACCTGCGCTTCGTCAAGGGCGTGATCGATTCCGCCGACCTGCCGCTCAACGTGAGCCGCGAGCTCTTGCAGGAAAGCCGCGACGTGAAGGCCATCCGCGAAGGCAGCACCAAGCGCGTGCTCGCCATGCTGGAAGACCTCGCGAAGAAGCAGAAGACCGGCAGCGAAAGCGGCGAAGGCAAGATCGACGTCGGCTCGGGCGAATCCGTGCCGTCGCCCGAGCCGACCGAGGGTGTGACGGACGTGGTCGACAAGCACGCCCAACCCACGCCGGCCGCCGAGGCCGCCGCGGAATTCGCGGACGAATCGGGCAAGTACGCGAAGTTCTACGCCGAGTTCGGCGCGGTGCTCAAGGAAGGCCTGGGCGAGGACTTCGTCAACCGCGACCGCATCGCGAAGCTGCTGCGCTTTGCGTCGACCACCAGCGACACCGTGAGCGTGAGCCTGGCCGACTACAAGTCGCGCATGAAGGAAGGCCAGGACGCGATCTACTACATCACCGCCGACACGCTGGCGGCCGCCAAGAACAGCCCGCAACTCGAGATCTTCAGAAAGAAGGGCATCGAGGTGCTGCTGATGACGGACCGCGTCGACGAATGGGCGCTCAACTACCTCACCGAGTTCGACGGCACGCAACTGCAGAGCGTGGCCAAGGGCGCGGTCGACCTGGGCAAGCTGCAGGACGAGGCCGAGAAGAAGGCGGCCGAGGAAGCGGCCGAATCCTTCAAGCCGGTGCTCGATCGCCTCAAGGAAGCGCTCAAGGACAAGGCCGAGGACGTGCGCGTCACCACGCGCCTCGTCGATTCACCGGCCTGCCTGGTGGTGCAGGACGGCGGCATGAGCACCCAGCTCGCGCGAATGCTCAAGCAGGCCGGTCAGCCGGCGCCGGAAGTGAAGCCGGTGCTCGAAGTCAATGCCGAACACCCGCTCGTGAAGAAGCTGGAGACCTCGGCGCACTTCGACGATCTGGCGAACATCCTGTTCGATCAGGCGCTGCTCGCCGAAGGTGGCCTGCCGGCCGATCCGGCGGCCTATGTGAAGCGCGTGAACGCACTGCTGGCCTGAGGCAGTGCGCCTGGCCGATCGACGCCGAAAGGCGTTCGGTCGGCGCTCAGAGCCGCCCGATCGCCGGTCGGCCATTCAGCCACACGGTTCCGATGCCGCCCAGCCCGATGAGGCAGATGCCCGCGACCGCCCACAGGTCCGGTGCGTGGGCGAACAGCAGCCACCCGATCGCCGTCGCGAAAACGATCTGCGCGTAGGCGAAGGGCATCAGCACCGACAACGGCGCAACCCGCACCGCGCCAGCCATGCAGACATGGCCCGTGGTGGCGAACGTGCCCATCAGCAGCAACAGCGCCCACTGCTTGCCGCTCGCGAGGCGAAGCGTCGGCGCGATATCGAGCGGAAGCGCCCACAGCACCACGCCGAGCACCGACGTCACGAGCAGAGCGGACAAGAAGTTCGTGACGATGAGATCGTCCGCACTGGCGATGCGGCGCGTCACCAGCTGGAAGGCCGCATAGCAGAGCGCACTGGAGATGGGCAACAGCGCACCCCAACCCAGGGCACCCGCGCCTGTCGGCCGCACGACGGCCAGCATGCCGACCACGCCGAGCGCGACCATGGCCCAGCGCGCCGGCGAGACGGATTCCTTGAGCACGAGCGCGCTCAGCACGGTGGTCGCCACGGGCGCGAGCAGCATGAGTGCGGTGAACTCGGCCAGCGGGAGACGTTGAACGCCGTAGAAGGACGCCGCCGAATTGAGGAGCAGCAAGGCGCCACGAAGACACTGCAACGCGGGAACCCGGCTCCGGATCTTCCTCGGTCCGCCCCGAAGCAAGTGCCATCCCGCCATGGTGGCGGTCTGGAACATGTAGCGCACCCAGAGCAGGATCAGCACGGGAATCGATCCGCCGAGGTACTTGATGGTCGCGTCGCTGCCAGCGAACATGCACGTGGTCAGGAGGACAAGCCCGATGCCGGCGCTTAGATCTGGGGCTTTTGGGGCCTTGTTCGTGGGGGACATTCCGGGGGAGGTGAGGTGATCGCAGGCGGCGCATCGCGATCACGTCGGCGCCTGGCCCCGCATTATCTCCGCCTTGATTGGCGTCAAGCCGCGGCGATGCGAATGGACTATGCTGCTCACAGTGCCGGTGGCACGGCTTTCGCGAAGGAGTGTGCGATGGAACACCCGCTCGACAGTCAATTCCCCCTGGTGGCGCCCGCGGTGCGCCAGGTTGGCCTGCTGCGGCCCTTTGCCTGGCTGTGGATGGGCGTACGGGATCTGGCGTTCCGTCCCGGCGCGAGCTTCGGCATCGGTGCGGTGGTGACGGTCCTCGGACTCATCCTGACGACGGTGACCTGGCAGGCCACCTACCTCGCGCCGGCGCTGCTCGGCGGATTCCTGCTGGTGGCCCCTTTCATCGCGATGCCGCTGTATGCGCTGTCGCGCCAGCGCGAGCAGTCCGCCGCGCCGGACACGCCACGGGCCTTCCGCGCGTGGGAAGGCAACGGCGATTCGATTGCGCTGTTCGGCCTGATGCTTGTGCTGGCGTACGTGGCCTGGGAGCGCCTGGCGGCCATCGTCTTCGCACTGTTCTTCACCGAGCAGGTGCGGCAGGTGCCGCATCTGCCTCCGGCGCTGCTCCTGTCGGGCCAGCCGGCCAGTCTGGTGCTTGCCTTCCTCGCGGTGGGCGCCGGAGTGGCAGCGCTGGTCTTCGCGCTCGGTGTCGTCAGTGTGCCGGCACTGATCGATCGGCCCGTGGACGTGATCACCGCGGCGCTGACCAGCCTGCGATGCTGCGCCCGCAATCCGGGCGCCATGCTGCTGTGGGCGGCGTTGATCGCGACCCTGACGGCTCTGGGCTTCGCGACATTCATGCTCGGGCTCATCGTGATCTTCCCGTGGCTCGCACATGCGAGTTGGCACGCCTACCGCGAGATGGTTGACACCTGATCCCGGCGCGGTGAAACGGCCTTGAAGAAGGAGACTGCCCAGCTGGAGCCTTCGTCGCCAGATGCCCGGCCGATACCGGCCCGGCATCACGCGCGACCCCGCTTTTCTCCCTGAGGTTCTCTACTTGTCGAGGAACTGATCTCCCGGCGTCAGCGGCGCATGCCGGTAGGTCGCCGGCGTGCGGCTCAGCTTGACCGGGGAGCCGATACCGCGGTAGCCGCCTTCGAGTTCGACCACCATGCCGCGATGCGCGGTGTGCGGATGCGTGAGCGCCGCCTCCACCGGCAGCACCGGCGCGGCGGGCACGCCGGCCGCCATCAGCGTGTCGACCAGCGCGCGGCCGTCGAAGTCGGCAAGCGCGGCTTCGAGTTGCTGCTTGAGCGCGTCGCGATGGATCGAGCGCTGGCCGGCGGTGGCGTAGCGCGGGTCTTCCGAAAGCGCCGGCCGCCCGATGCACGCGCAGAAGCTCGCGAACTGACGGTCGTTGCCCACTGCGACGAAGATCGGATCGGTGCGCGTCTTGAGCGCGTCGTAGGGATAGATGTTCGGATGTGCGTTGCCGGTGCGCTTCGGTTCGGTGCCGTCCATGAACCAGTTCGCCGCATGCGGATGAAGCAGCGAGAGCCCGCTGTCGTACAGCGCCGCCTCCACGAACTGGCCGCGGCCGCTGCGCTGGCGTTCATTGAGCGCGAGCAGCACACCGATCACCGCATTGAGGCCGGTCACCATGTCGACCACCGGCAGGCCCACGCGCAGCGGGCCGCCGTCGGCTTCGCCGTTGATGCTCATGATGCCGGTCATCGCCTGCACCGCCGCGTCGTAGCCGGGCAGGGCGCCCAGCGGACCATCCGCACCAAAGCCCGACACCCGGCACCAGACGAGGCGCGGGAATCGCTTCGACAACGCCTCGTAGCCGATGCCCCAGCGCTCCATCGTGCCGGTCTTGAAGTTCTCGATCAGCACGTCGGCCTCGGCGACCAGCGCCAGCAGCGCCTCGCGCCCCTCGGGCGAGCCGAGGTCCAGGTGCTGGATGCGCTTGTTGCGATTGAGCCCGTGGTAGTACGACGCCACGCCATCGCGGAAGGGCGGGCCCCAGGTGCGGGTGTCGTCGCCTTGCGGCGGCTCGACCTTGAGCACGTCGGCGCCGTGGTCGCCGAGGATCTGGCCGCAATACGGGCCGCCGAGGATGCGCGAGATGTCGAGCACGCGCACGCCTGCGAGCGCGCCGGTGGGCCGGGCATTAGTGGTCATGAGGTCTCTCTCCTTGGCCTGTGTCAGTCGAGCTGCGCACCGGACTGCTTGACCACCGACGCCCACATGCTCATCTGCGCGGGGATGAACTTGGCAAGGGCGTCCGGCGACGTCGACGGCGCGGGTTCGAGACCCTGGCTCGCGAACTGCTGCTTCACCTTCGGCGACGCGAGCACCTTCGCGAAGGCCTCGTTGAGCTTCTTCACGCGGTCCGGCGGCGTGCCGGCGGGCGCGACGATGCCGAAGAACACGCTCACGTCGTAGCCCTTCAGGCCCTGCTCGGCGAGCGTGGGGACGTCGGGCAGCGCCTGCGAGCGCTCGGCGGTGGTCACGCCCAGGGCGCGCAGCTTGCCGGTCTTCACGTAGGGCATGGCGGTGAGCACGTCGGTGAAGCTCATGCTCACCTGCCCGCCCAGCAGATCGGTCAGCGCGGGGCCGGTGCCCTTGTACGGGATGTGCTGCAGGTCGACGCCGGCCATCCCGTTGAACAGCACGCCGGCGAGGTGCGACGAGGCGCCATTGCCCGATGATGCGTAGCTCAGCTTGCCCGGATGGCTCTTGGCGTAGGCGATCAGCTCCTGGACGTTCTTCGCCGGCACCGAGGGATTCACGACCAGGATGTTCGGCAGGTGGCCGACCTGGATCACCGGGGCGAAGCTCTTCGACGGGTCGTAGTTGATCTTGCGGTAGAGGCTCGAATTGATCGCGAGCGGCCCCGAGGTGCCGAACAGCAGCACATAGCCGTCGGCCGGCGCGCGCGCGACGAACTCGGCGCCGATGTTGCCGCCGGCGCCGCCGCGGTTCTCCACGATCATCGTCTGGCCGATGACCTCCTTGATTTCGGCGGCGAGCGTGCGCGCCATCGCGTCGGTCGGGCCGCCCGGCGGGAAGGGCACGACCAGCATCAGGGGCTTGTCGGGAAAGCTGTCCGCGTGGGCCGCCGGCACCATGGGCAATACCGAGGCGCAGGCGATGAGAAGGGGGCGAGGAATCTCTTCATGGGTTGTCTCCTTTGTTGTGTTCGGGAAATGCGCGGCGCTCAGGCCGTGACGAGCGCCGGTGCGGTCGCCGCCTTGGCGGTGGACCAGTCGGCCGGCACCGCATCGGGCGTGAGCGGATCGCGCGGCAGCACGCGGTGCAGCAGCACCAGTTGCGCCCACTCGACGCGCTGCGCCGAGCCGGTGCGCGCGCCTTCCCAGGCCATCGCGATCGCGCTGCAGGTGTGATAGAGGGCCGACGCGGCCTGGCGCGCGATGACGTCGCCGCCTTCCTGCGTGGCGGTCGCGGCCAGCGCGGAGGCGCGGGCCAGTGCATCGCGCAGGGCGGTTGCGAAGGCCGGCGCGACCGTGGCTTCTTCGAGCAGTTGGCCGAAGTGCGCCTGCAGCGCCGCCAGCGAATCCTCGCGCTTGATCGCGCGCAGCACGTCGAGCGCGACGATGTTGCTCGTGCCTTCCCAGATCGAACCCAGGTGCGCGTCGCGCACGAGGCGCGGATCGGACCATTCCTCGATGTAGCCGCAGCCGCCGCGCACTTCCATCGCATCGCCGGTCACCTTGCGCGCATCGCGGCAGGCGCGGAACTTGATGAGCGGCGTCAGGATGCGCAGCAGCGGATAGGCGGCCTTGTCGCCGTCATCGGAGCGCGCGAGCGCCAGCGCGGTCTGGAACACCATCGTGCGCGCCTGCTCGGCCGGCAGGCGCAGCTTGGTGAGTTGACGCTGCATCAGCGGCATGTCGGCGAGGCGCTTGCCGAAGGCGCGGCGTTCGCTCGCGATGTATTCGGCCTCGGCGACCGCGCGGCGCATCAGGCCGGCGGCGCGCACGCCGTTCGACAGGCGCGAGTTGTTGACCATGTCGGCCATCTGCACGAAGCCGCGGCCGGGTTCGCCGACCAGGTAGGCCACCGCGTCTTCGAGGCGGATCTCGCCGCTCGCCATCGAGCGCGTGCCCAGCTTGTCCTTCAGACGGATGATGCGGTAGTGGTTGGCGCTGCCGTCCTCGAGCTGGCGCGGCAGCAGGAACAGCGACACGCCCTTCATGCCAGCGGGCGCGCCATCGGCCCGGGCCAGCACCATCGCGAAGTCGGCGTCGGGGTTGGAGCAGAACCACTTGTCCCCGGAAAGGCGCCACTGGCCCGCCTCGTCCTGCCAGGCGCGCGTGACCGTGGCAGCGATGTCGGAGCCGGCGGCCTGCTCGGTCATGAACATCGCACCCTGCGCGAGCGTGTCGAAATCGAGCGAGGTGAGGCGGCCGATGAAGCGTTCGACGAGTTCGGGGCTGCCGAACTTCTTGAGCGTGCGCGTGAGCGAGTCGGTCATCGAGACCGGGCAGCACAAACCGAACTCGGCCTGCACGAAGAGATAGGTCAGCACGTACTTGACCAGCGGCGGCAGCTTGCCCTTCCAGCCCAGCGTCTCCTCGCGGTGAGAGATCGCGGCCAGGCCGAACTCGCTCAGCGCGAGGCGCTCCATCTCGACGTAGGCCGGATGCTTGATCACTTTCTGGTCGTCGATGCCGGTGCGGGTGCGCAGCTTCAAGGTCGGCGGGTTGCGGTCGGCGGTCTGCGCCAGTTCGTCGAGGGGCCGCCGGCCAGCGCGCCGAGGCGCTCGAAATGCGGCTGCATGTGCCGCGCCAGGTCGGGCGGCAGGTACAGCGCGATGAGCTTGTGCAGCTCGGTGTCGGCGGTGAATAGGTTCTGCCCGTGGCGGTCGGGCACGGGGTGGGCGGCGGTGTCGCCGGTCTTCGCTGCGGTGCTGGACATGGCTCGTCTCCTTTGAGGGGCGAATTGTTCGAGCGCGGGTCGATTCTTGTCCAATATCAAATAGGTCTTGATTGATCCTATTTGCCTATCGTGGGAGACTGCGCCGCATGGAACTGCGACATCTGCGCTACTTCGTCGTGCTCGCCGAGGAGCTGCATTTCGGCCGCGCCGCGCGCCGGCTCTCGATCTCTCAACCGCCACTGAGCGTCGCGATCCGGCAGCTGGAGGAGTCCGTCGGCGCGCGCCTGTTCGACCGCAACAGCAAGGAGGTGCACCTGACCCCGGCCGGCGAGGCGCTCGAGGCCTCTGCGCGTGCGTTGCTGCGACAGGCCGAGGAGGCCGCGCTCGAGGCGCGCGACGTCTCGCAAGGCTCGGCCGGCCGCCTGCGCATCGGTTTCGTCGGTGCGATGCTGTACCGGGGCCTGCCGCAGGCGCTGCGCAAGTTCCAGGCGAAGCACCCGGCGGTGCGAATCACGCTGTCGGAACTCAATTCGGGCGAGCAGATCGCCGAACTGCTGCACGACCGGCTGGACTTCGGCTTCGTGCACACGAGCCGCATGCCCGCGGAGCTCCGGCACTTGCTGCTGATGTCCGAGCCGTTCGTCGCCTGCCTGCCCGTCGGTCATCGCCTTGCGCGACGGCGTACGGTGCCCACGGCGAGCCTTCGCGACGAACCTTTCGTGCTGTTCTCGCGCAATGTGTCACCGGACTATCACGAGCGCATCCTCGCCATCTGCGCGGATGCCGGTTTCCGGCCCGAGGTGCGTCATGAAGTGCGCCACTGGCTGTCGGTCGTGTCGCTGGTCTCGCAGGGGATGGGCGTCGCGCTGGTGCCCAGTGCGCTTCACCATTCGGCGCTGCGCGGCGCGGTCTTCCGGCCGCTGGAGGAACAGGTCGCGCAGTCGGAGTCGTATTGCGTCTGGCGCGACGGGCCGGAGAACGCGGTGGTGCAGGCCTTTCTGCGCACGGTGCAGGCCGGTCGTTCGGTCGGAGGCTGACGAGCGATCAGCCTCAGGCGTAGAGTGGCTCCTCGGCTTGCTGCCGAAGGTAGCTTCCGCGACGACCAAGATCGGCTTTTCCCCTCTCCGCCGACGTTGATGCGTCCCGCTTGTCGAAGCGTCGCATGCGGCCGCGCCGGGTGTTTTGGCTATGCAGATCTCTCTTAAAAACTGACCCGCGACTGACCACGAATGACCACTTCCGCGTTACATTCGAATGTAACCAGTAGTTCATTTGAGGGTCGGAGATGGATGGAGTGGAACTGTCGGTCCGCCAGGGCCGGGAAAGTCGTGCGCCTGTCCGGTGTGCGTTGGCGAGTTGTGCGGCGGTCTTGATACTGGCTGCGTGTGGCGGAGGCGGAGGCGGAGGCGGAGGCGGAGGCGGAGGAGCGGCGCTTGCTTCGGTGCCGTCCGGTGCCGCTAGTCAGGGCCAGATAGGCACCGATGCCAATGGTGGGCAATCAAGCCTTGCAACCGATTTAAATAACTCCCCGGGCAGCAGCACCTCAGGAAATACGACGCCAGGTGAATCGGTAGGATCTGGTTCGAATCAGGGCCCAGGAGCGTTTACCAAATACACATTCAAGATCGGGCCGCTTGTAAGCTACTTTGATCCAGACGTGGCTCGAAAGGTCTTGGCCGCTTTGGCGATGCCAGAATTAAAGGGCTATGAATACCAGCCGCTGGCAAGCCCGGTGTACGTTAAGACCGATCCGGGAGTGGAATACACATACTGGCTTGGCACCAGAAGCGAGATGAACAGCATCGACAGCCAAACGGAAATAGTTTCTCTCGCATTTGACGGAACGGGGCCTGTTGTGTTCAGAAGGCCTGTTGTTCCTGAGTCATTCGTATATGAGACTACTTTGATCGACCCTCAACCACTGGACCAACTTTTGAACCGGCTGAAAGTGGCCGGTCGGCAAGGTTTTTGTAAAATTACCGGATTCGACGGGGCCAATTGGCGCCTCTCAAGACGCATCGAAGCGAACTCGGCGTCCTGCGACTTCCAAGAATGGCTTACAGATCATCCTGTGGGTGACGAGGAGGCTCTCCAGAAGATACGCGAATTTGGTGCAGCGGGCTATAAGCATTTTATCAACAATTACTATGTTCGCGACACCACCCAAAATGCCCGCTACATCTATGAAGTCGTGGATCAGCCGCCTTTGGCTAATATGACTGTACAGGAGCGAGTCGCCATTTACAATAAAATGGGTGCAACTGGGGCGCTTTCCTATTCTTCTATGTTGGACCCAAATAAGACGATGTATCGGCGGGTCTTGGATTGCACCCGTCGTTGGTTTTGTGGGTGGTAATCTCCTAGAGAAGCTGGAGAAAGTCTTCTTCCGGCCGAACTGTGCCCCACAGCGGCAATGCCGAGAGCCGGAATCACGCGGCCAGATACGCGCGCACCTCTTCCTGCAGCCAGCGCGCGAAGTCCTCCGGGGGCGCCTGTGTGCCGCCTTCGGGCCACACAAGCCAGTAGGGGTACGCATAGGGCACCCGCAGGTCTGTCAGCGCCACGAGTTCTCCCCGACGCAGTAGCGTATCGGCCACGCTGCGGCGCTCCAGGGTGACCCCTGCCCCAGGCGGGCAGCTTCGAGCGAGAGGTTCGAGTCGTTGATCCATAGCCCCCCGGTGGACGTGGGCTCGGGCAACCCTGCAGCTTGGCACCAGGGCGCCCAGGGTTCGGCCGAACGGATCGCGGGGTAGGCGAGCACTTCGGCCGGCGTGCGCGGCAGCGCTCCGCCCGTGAGGCCCGGCGAGGCCACCATCAGCAACTCGTCGTCAAACAGGCGCTGCCGCACCATGCCTTCCCACGGCCCATGGCCCATCCGAATCGCGACATGTGCTGCGCCCTTACGCAGGTCCTGAACTTCCAGGCTGGCCAGCAGCCGCACGCGTCGCCCGGGATGCCGAGCCTGAAAGCGGGGTAGGCGCGGCAGAAGCCAGTGCAGGCCGAAGGACGGCACCACCGCGACCACCAGTTCGCCGGTGCGAGGGCGGACGCGGAGTGCGCGCGTGGCCTCGCCGATGTCTTGCAACGCGTGTCGAACCTGCAGCGCGTAGAGGCGCCCGTTCTCCGACAGCCGCAGGCCGCGGCCCTCGCGCTCAAAGAGCGACAGCCCTAGCAGGTCTTCCAGCTGCCGCACCTGCTGGCTGACGGCCGAATGGGTGACATGCAGCGCCTGCGCGGCGCGGGTCACGCTGCCAAGCCGCGATACGGCCTCAAAGCAGCGCAGCGCGGCAAGAGGGGCAGGTCGGCGCTGGCGGGCGCGTCGCCGCCCGGATCTTCTTGAGTCATGTCAGGTTTTCTAACAGATGTGCCCAGAAAAAGTCGATGTTCGATGTCGACCTCAAAGTGTAGATTCCCATGGGATGCCGCAGGGACTTGCGGCCGAAGAAAGAAGAACTGAAATGATGCAACTTGTTGGCATGCTGGACTCGCCCTTCGTTCGGCGCACTGCCATCTCCCTGCAGCTGCTGGGGCTGCCCTTCGAATCCCGGCCGATCTCGGTCTTTCGACAAGTCGAGGAGTTCAGGCGCTTCAATCCCGTCGTC
Organism: Variovorax ureilyticus; assembly: GCF_050632185.1. Lineage (GTDB taxonomy): Bacteria > Pseudomonadota > Gammaproteobacteria > Burkholderiales > Burkholderiaceae_C > Variovorax > Variovorax ureilyticus_A. Next base: position 3,882,236 of record NZ_CP192579.1, on the reverse strand, counting down.
AAGGCGCCGACGCTGGTGTTGGCCGATGGCATGGCGCTGATGGACTCCAACCTCATCCTGCAGCATGCCGAGGCGCTCGCCGGACCGGCGCGCAGCCTCTGGCCGGCCGCAACCGGCGAGCACACGCGCGCACTGCGCCTCACGGGCCTCGCGCTGGCCGCCTGCGAGAAGGCGGTGCAGCTCGTCTACGAACGCGAGTTGCGCCCTCTCGAACGGCGCCACGCGCCGTGGACCGAGCGCGTGCACAGCCAGATGCTGGCCGCCTGGAAACAGCTCGAAGCCGAGTTGGGGAAAGGCGCGTTGCCCCGGGCCGCGGGAGGCCAGCCCATTGACCAGTCGGGGCTTACCATCGCGGTGGCCTGGCACTTTACGCAGCAACTACTGCGGGGCGCGCTATCAGAGCGGGACTTCCCGCATCAAGCGGCCCATTCGGAAGGGGCCGAGGCGCTACCCGCTTTTGCGGCCTGGCCTCATGCGTGAAGGGGCCGGATTAGCAGCTGGCGCTGCGAACCCGCTGTCGCGAAGCTCTCTCGTGGACGGTAGGTCATGGGCCCGCACGAACGCTCAGCGGACAGAGCGCGCACCGCAATGCAGTCTTCAGACACGAGGTCCTTGACGGAAGTCCTCCGACATCAACCAGGAATTCTTGACGTGGATTGGCGACTGTAAGGCGTGATGTGCGCATCGTGCCTTGCGCGGTCGCCCCATACGCAATGACTGCTGCGGCCACCCCTGGCTATACTGCGCCGGTCACGTCAAAAAAGCGTGATCGGGTGTGGAAGCCCGCGTAACCCGCTGCGACGCAAGCCGCAGTTTCTCCGCAGAGGATCTGCGGCTTCGCTGTTCGTGCCTCCATTAGGCGGCTCGGGCGGGGAGCCGTAAGGCTCGCCGGTTCGCGCAAGCGGGTTCCCGGTCTTCCACACCTGTTCGAGCCGCCGCCCCATGTGGAAGTGGGTTCGTCGGTCGCATCAACCGAACCCGCTGGGAGGCTACCCATGGCCAAGTCCAATCGCGCATCCGCGCCGTCTCTGCACAAGGCATCGTCATCCGCCCTGCAGCTCGACGACGATTTCTGCAATCTCAAGCAAGCGCTTCGTGCGGTTGCGTGTCTCGAAGGTCTGCTCTCACCGGTTCACCGAACGGGGCACTACGAGGAGTTCAGTTTCGAGCCCGGCGATCTGCGCGCGCTAGTCGCTGTGATCAACGCCGAACTGGTCCGCTGCACCGAGCCTGTCGACGATTCCATTCGTTCGTTGCGCAAGGCTCTCAAGCACAAGGTGCACTGAGCGCGGCTCGGGTCAGGCGTAGAGAGGCTCTTCCGCCATCGCCTCGCACTGGTCCTGCAGCATCTGGATCTGCCCCTTCCAGTAGTCGCTGGTGCCGAACCACGGGAAGTTGATCGGGAAGATCGGGTCCTCCCAGCGTCGCGCGAGCCAGGCGCTGTAGTGGATCAGCCGTAGCGTGCGCAGCGGTTCGATCAGTGCCAGTTCGCGCCGGTCGAAGCTGCGGAACTGCTCGTAGCCGTCGAGCAGGCCGCTGAGTTGGCCGGTGCGTTGCGCGCGATCGCCGGACAGCAGCATCCAAAGGTCCTGCACCGCGAAGCCGGTGCGCGCGTCGTCGAGGTCGACGAAGTGGGGGCCGCCGTCGGGCCGGTCTGTTGGCGTCCAGAGGATGTTGCCCGGATGAACGTCGCCATGCAGGCGCAATCTGGTGAGCGGCGGTTCAATGTCGCCCGGGCCTTTGCCGAGCGCCGTCGAGGCGATCATTTCGAACGCTTCGTTGCAGGCCACTTCCCACTCGCGCTGCACGTCGAGCGGCACCATGTGATGCCCGATCAGCCAGTCGCGCGACGCCGAGCCGAAGGTCCGCAGGTCGAGCGCCGGCCGCACGACGAACGGCTTTCGGGCGCCCACCGCATGGATGCGCGCGAGAAAGCGGCCGATCCATTCGAGCACCTCGAAATCGTCCAGCTCCGGCGCGCGGCCGCCGCGGTAGGGGCTCACGCTGAAGGCGAAGCCGCCGTGGTGATGCAGGGTGCGGCCATCGATCGCCATCGGCGGCACCGCCGGGACCTCGGCCGCCGCGAGTTCGGTCGAAAAGTCGTGCTCTTCGAGGATCTCGGCCTCGCTCCACCGGCCCGGCCGGTAGAACTTGACCACCACCGGCACGCGGTCTTCCAGGTACACCTGATAGACGCGGTTCTCGTACGAATTGAGCGCGGTGAGCCGGCCGTCGCCGTGCAGGCCGAGCGTGGCCAGTGCGTCGAGCACCACGTCCGGCGTGAGGCTCTCGTAGGGGTGGGCGTTGGCTTTTGCCGCAGAGGGAGTCATGCGGCGATTGTCGCTAGCTTGCGGAAGTCCTCGCGAACGAAAGGATGTGCCCGACGCGCGGATCACCCTTGCCGGCGAGCACTTCGGCATACGCCGCCTGCAGCGCGGCGTCGCCGTCGTGGTGCTCCACGCGCAGCCAGGGCGTCTTCGCGTCCATGACCCGACCGGTGAAGGTGCGCCAGGCTTGCGTGAGACGCTGGCCGAAGGCCTCTTCGCCCCATTCGCCGACGCGCTTCTTGATCTGCGCCGGCGCGAAGAAGAAGGTCGCGCGCGGGCCGGGGAGCGCCTTGGCGGTGCCGCTCGGCGCGAGCTGTTCGACATGCGTGCCGCCGATCACCGCGCTGTGCCTGAGCTGCGTGAAGCGCGAGTGGATCGCGCGGCGCAGCTCGCCGTTGCCGGCGAAGTCCACGTAGACGCAGGGGGTGTCGGCAGGGACCTGATCGAGTGCGTCGTAGGCGAGCACGCGGTGGTAGCAGCCGAGGCTCTCGCAGAAGGCCCTGTTGGCGGCGGAGGTGAGTCCGATCACCTGGATGCCTTCGCGCTGCGCGAGCTGGAAGGCCGTGCCGTAGGCGGTCTTGCTCGATGCGCTCGACAGCAGCACCGCGCCCGGCCGCGCACCGAAGAAGTCGTTGTCGTCCAGGAAATCGTCGATCAGCCACGACGTGATGAAGAGCGGCCGCAGCAGCGCCTGCACGTCTTCGGTGTCTGCCGTGTAGAGAGGATCGGATTGGCAGCGGAAGTACTGGTTGTAGACCGCCGGCAGCGCGGCCCGATGCTCGGCGCCTTCGGAGAGCATCCCGGGCGACAGGCGCCGGGGCGTCAGCACCGCGCCGGATGCCATCGGGAAGTAGCCGTACACCCGCTCGCCGACCGCGACGCCCGGATGCTGCGACTGCACCACCGTCGCAAAACCCCACACCGGGATGATCCCCCAGCCTTCCTCCCCGTCGGATAGAACTGCCAGTAGCTCATCGACTCGCCGAACGCGGCGTAGGTGATGTTGTTGGAGGTGAGGGCGAAGCGGTCGATCCGCACGCGGATCTGTCCATCGGCGAGCCGCGGGTCGTCGCCGGTGCGCAGGCGCGTGGAAGAGAGGTCGTCCTTGCGGACCAGGAATTGGGTCGTGCTCACGAGGTGCTCCTGTTGCCTTGGGCGGGGAGCACCTTAGCGCAGTGCGGCGCCGGTTGCATGAAGAAAGCCCGCCGGGCCGTCGCGCAGGCGACGCCCCCGGGCGGGCTCCGGAGATGCGCTCGCGCGGATCAGTGGATCGCCAGCTCGACCTCGACGTTGCCGCGCGTGGCGTTGGAGTACGGGCACACCTGGTGCGCGGTCTCGACCAGCAGCTTCTTCTGCGCGTCGTCGAGGCCCGGCAGCGTGATCGCGAGCTTGACCGCGATGCCGTAGGCCGCGCCGCCGTCGATCGGGCCGAGCGAGACGCTGGCGTCGATCGCCACGTCCTCAGGCACCTTGACGTTGATCTTCGGCGCCACCGCCTTCATCGCGCCGATGAAGCAGGCCGAGTAGCCGATCGCGAAGAGTTGTTCCGGATTGGTGCCGGGCTTGCCGGACCCGGGCGGGTTGAGCTTGACGTCGAGCGCACTGTCGCTGCTCTTGCCGGCGCCGCCGTCGCGGCCGCCGGTGGTGTGGGCTTGCGCTGTGTAGAGGACCTTGTCGAGCTTCTTGACCATGATGTTTCCTTCAGGTTGGTGGGTGGGACGGAGAAAACGGGGGCTACGCCGCCTTGATGCGGTCGCGCAGCTGCTGCATCTGTTGCGTGAGCGAGGCGATCTCGTCGAGCGAGCATTGCGAAGCGGCCAGGAGACAGGCTGGAACGCTGGCAGCGCGCGACTTGAGCCTGCGGCCGGCGGCGGTGAGATTGACGTGCACGCGGCGCTCATCGGCCACGTCACGGATGCGGGCCACGAGGCCGTTGGTTTCGAGCCGTTTCAGGAGCGGCGTGAGCGTGCCGGAATCGAGCGAGAGCTTCTCGCCGAGCTCCGACACCATGAGGCCGTCGCGCTCCCACAGCACCAGCATCACGAGGTATTGCGGATAGGTGAGATGGAGCTTTTCGAGCAGCGGCTTGTACAGCTTGGTCATGGCCAGCGACGCGGAATAGACCGCGAAGCAGAGCTGGTTGTCCAGTCGCAGCATCTCGTCAGCAGAGGGTGCGGAAGTCGCCGGGGTACGCATGGCGAGAATTGTAGTCATCAATTAAATTGCGTGCAATTTAATTTGTAGCTGGATGTTTGGGGATGAATCGTCCGGTGTGGGAGCGAGTGATGCGGCGCAGGGGCCGCACCGCATCAGCGCCCCGTGAACCGCGCCGGACGCCGCTCGATGAACGATCGCACGCCCTCCGCCGCGTCCTCGCTGTTGGCGAGTTCCTGCTGCACCGGGATGAAGTCCTCGACCGCGGCGAGCGGGCCGTTCTCGATGGCCTTCACGACGTTGAGCCGTGTCGCGACCACCGCGAGCGGGGCTTGCGCGGCGATGCGTTGCGCAATGCGCAGCGCTTCGTCGAGCTCCTGCCCGGCGGGGACCACCTTCTGCACGAAGTTCAGGCGAAAGGCTTCGGCGCTGTCGAACTCGTCGGCAGTGAGCAGATGCAGCATCGCATTGCCCAGTCCCGCGCGCTCGGCCATGCGCAGGGTCGCGCCGCCGGTGGCCATGATGCCGCGCTGCACCTCCATCTGCGAGAAGCGGCAGTTGTCCGCGGCGACCACGATGTCGGCGCCGAGCATCAGCTCGATGCCCACTGTGAAGCAGATGCCCTTGACCGCGACCACCATCGGCTTGGTGCGCCGGCGATAGCCGGGCAGCCCGAAGTCGTGCGGCTCGACCAGCCCTTGCGGAACGGCCTTCTCGCCGCGCTTCATGAACTCGGTGACCGCCGGCAGGTCCAGCCCCGCCGTGAAGTGGTCGCCGAAGGCATGCAGCACGCCCACCCGCAGCGAGGGATCGTCATCGAGCTGCGTGTACGCCTCGGCCAGCTGGCGGAACATCGGCGGCGTCCAGCCGTTGCGCTTGGCGGGGCGGTTGATGCCAATCAGCAGCACATGGTCGAGCACCTGCGTGTCGATGCAGCCCTCGGGCGGCGGCGTGGTGGGCGTGGCGGTCATTCAGCTTGTCTCCTTTATTCGCGTCCGTGGCAGTCTCAGTACGTGTACACGCCTCGACCGGTTTTCCTGCCAAGGTGACCTGCAGCGACCATTTCCTTCAGCAAAGGACAAGGACGGTACTTGGAATCACCGAACTGCTCCAGGTAGACCTCCATCACCGCCAGGCACACATCGAGGCCGATCATGTCGGCCAATGCCAGAGGCCCGATCGGCTGGTTGCAGCCGAGCTTCATGCCGGCGTCGATGTCTTCCGCCGTGGCCAGCCCTTCGGCGAGCACGAAGAAGGCCTCGTTGATCATCGGCACGAGGATGCGGTTGACCACGAAGCCCGGCGCGTTCTTCACCGTGATCGGCGACTTGCCCAGCCGCTCGGCCAGCGCCTTCACCGTGTCGTGCGTCGCATCGCTGGTGAGGTAGCCGCGGATGATCTCGACCAGCGCCATCAACGGCACCGGGTTGAAGAAGTGCATGCCGATGAAGCGGTCCGGGCGCGAGGTCGCGGCGGCGAGCTGCGTGATCGAGATCGACGAGGTGTTCGATGCGACGATCACCTCGGGCGGCAGCAGGGCATCGACCTGCTTGAGGATCTTGAGCTTGAGCTCGTGGTTTTCGGTCGCCGCCTCGATCACGAGCTGCGCGCTCTTGAGGTCGTCGTAGCGGGTCGAGCCCTTGATGAGCGCCAGTGCCGCGTCCTTCTGGGCGGCGGTGAGCTTGTCTTTCTTGATCAGCCGGTCGAGGCTGCCCGCCACGGTGGCGAGGCCCTTGTCCACGGCGGCCTGCGCGATGTCGATCATGACGACGTTGACGCCGGCGACCGCGCATGCCTGCGCGATGCCGTTGCCCATCGTTCCTGCACCAATGATGCCGACGGTCTGAATGGTCATGGGATTAGCTTCCTTGAGGTGAAAAATGAGGGGGCCCCGCGAAGTGTGCCGGCGCCGCGTGCAGCGATTGTGAAACAGCCCGGGCCTACCCTCGTTGCCGCGTGTGACAGCCGCGGGTGATTTACAGTGCCGCGTTCACTCTGCAAGCGACGGAAACCCGACCATGACCACCCTCGGCACGCCCCTTTCCCCCTCCGCCACCCGCGTGATGCTTCTCGGCGCCGGCGAGCTCGGCAAGGAAGTCCTCATCGCCCTTCAGCGCCTCGGCGTGGAGACCATTGCGGTCGACCGCTACGAGAACGCGCCCGGCCAGCAGGTCGCGCACCACGCGCGCACCATCACCATGAGCGACCCGGTGCAGCTCAAGGCGCTGATCGAGGCCGAGAAACCGCAGCTGGTGGTGCCCGAAATCGAGGCGATCGCGACGCCGATGCTCCAGCAGCTGGAGGACGCCGGCGTGGTGCGCGTGATCCCGACCGCCCGCGCCGCGCGCCTCACGATGGACCGCGAAGGCATCCGCCGCCTCGCCGCCGAGACGCTCGGCGTGCCCACCAGCCCGTACAAGTTCTGCGATTCGCTGGCCGAACTGCAGGCGGCTATCGACGGCGGCATCGGTTACCCGTGCATCGTCAAGCCCGTGATGAGCAGCTCCGGCAAGGGCCAGAGCAAGATCGACGGCCCCGCCGACGTGCAGAAAGCCTGGGACTACGCCATGGCCGGCGGCCGCGTGAGCCACGGCCGCGTGATCGTCGAGGGCTTCATCGACTTTGACTACGAGATCACGCTCTTGACCGTGCGCGCCCTCGATGCCGGCGGAACCGTGCAGACGCACTTCTGCGACCCGATCGGCCATGTGCAGGTCAGCGGCGACTACGTCGAGAGCTGGCAACCGCACCCGATGTCGTCCGTGGCGCTCCAGAAGGCCCAGGACATCGCCCGGAAGGTCACTTCCGACCTCGGCGGACAGGGCCTCTTCGGCGTCGAGCTGTTCGTGAAGGGCGAGCAGGTCTGGTTCAGCGAGGTCAGCCCGCGCCCGCACGACACCGGCATGGTGACCATGGCGACGCAATGGCAGAACGAATTCGAGCTGCACGCCCGCGCGATCCTCGGCCTGCCGGTGGACACCAGCCTGAAGAGCCCGGGCGCGAGCGCCGTGATCTACGGCGGCGTGGATGCCAAGGGCATTGCGTTCGACGGCGTCGCGCATGCGCTTGCGGTGCCGGGGATCGACGTGCGGCTCTTCGGCAAGCCCGAGAGCTTCGTCAAGCGGCGCATGGGCGTGGCGCTCGCGCACGCCGCCGACGTCGACACCGCGCGCCGCAACGCCAAGGAAGCGGCGTCGCGCGTCAAGCCCCGCCAGGCCTGATCCCTCTCAAACCCGGAGCCCGCCATGCTGCATCCCCAAGCCAAGGCCTTGATCGATCTGCTGATCGAAAAGGGCGTGCCGCCGACGCATACGCTGCCGCACACGGACGCGCGCAGGTATTACCGCGAGCGCCGCGCCATCACGCAGCCGGTGCCGGGCGAGGTGGCGCAGGTGCGCGACCTGAGCGCCGAGGGGCCGCACGGGCCGATCCCGCTGCGCTACTACCGCCCGCTGGGGTCGGACGCGGCGGCGGTGCTGCCGGTGCTCGTCTACTACCACGGCGGGGGCTGGACCATCGGCGATCTCGACACGCACGACACGCTCTGCCGCGAGCTGTGCAATCTCTCCGGCTGCGCGGTCGTGGCCGTCGACTATCGGATGGGGCCGGAGCACCGCTTTCCCGCTGCGGTGGACGACGTGCTTGCCGCTACCCGCTGGGTGCGCCGGCAGGCGGCCGCGCTCAAGGTCGACGCCGACCGCCTCGCGGTGGGCGGCGACAGCGCGGGCGGCAACCTTGCGGCGGTGGTGTCGATCGCGGCGCGCGATGCGGGCGACCTGCCGATCGCCTTCCAGCTCCTGATCTATCCGGCCACCGACCAGCGCCGAGGCCACGCATCGCACACCACCAATGGCCAGGGCTATTTGCTGACCCGCGACAGCATCACCTACTTCCACGACCACTACATCGACGACGCGAAGCACGACCTCGACTGGCGGGCTTCCCTGCTGCTGCGCGAGGACCTGGAGGGGCTGCCGCCGGCGCTGGTGCTCACCGCCGGGTACGACCCGTTGCGCGACGAAGGCCTGGACTACGCCCGTGCGCTCACCGATGCCGGCAACCGCACGGCCTACGTCTGCTTCGAGCGGCAAATCCACGGCTTCGTCACGATGGGCCGGATCCTCGATGAAGCCAACTCGGCCGTGGCGCTGTGCGCTGCCGAGCTGCGCCGTGCGCTGAAGCCCTGACGGCGCCCCAGGCCGCGCCGGCGAAAGCAGGGTAAAGCCCGCTATTGCGCGGGATCAAAGCCCGGTATCTTGTTGTATCAATGGTCTCCGCGCCCGTGAATCCATCGGGCGCGGCGGCTGGGTGCCGGTCGCAGTCCCACCGTGCAAGGAGTCGATCATCGCCTCGCCTGCCCCATGTGCCGATCTGCTCAACGTGGAAGGCGTCACCGTGCGCTTCGGCGGCATCACGGCGCTCGACAAGGTCTCGTTCGCGGTGGCGCCGGGGCACATCGTCGGGCTGATCGGGCCCAACGGCGCCGGCAAGACGACGCTTTTCAACTGCCTCTCGCGGCTCTACGCCTTCAGCGAAGGCCGCATTCTTTTCGAGGGCCGCTCGCTGCTCGCCACGCCGGCCCACGGCATCGCGGCGCTGGGCATCGGGCGCACCTTCCAGAACCTGGCGCTGTTCAAGACCATGACGGTGCGGCAGAACATCCTGCTCGGCGGCCATTGCCGCGCGCGCAGCGGCTTCTTCTCGAACGCGCTGCGACTGCCCTGGGTGCGACGCGAAGAGGAAAGGCTCGAGGCCCACGCCGACGAGCTCCTGGCGCTGCTCGACCTGCGCGGCGTTGCCGGCACGCGCGTCATGGACCTGTCTTTCGGCACCCAGAAGCGCGTCGAACTGGCGCGCGCGCTCGCCAGCAGTCCCAAGCTGCTGCTGCTCGACGAGCCCGCGGGCGGGCTGAACCACGAGGAGGTCGGCGCGCTCATGGCGCTGCTGCGGCAGGTGCGCGACCGGCTCCGGCTCACGATGCTGCTGGTCGAGCACCACATGAACCTCGTCATGCGCGTGTCGGACCGCGTGGTCGCGCTGGACTTCGGCCGCGTCATCGCCAACGGCTCGCCGGCCGAGGTGCAGGCCGATGCCGAGGTGGTGCGCGCCTACCTGGGAGGGGCCGCCTGATGTCCGCGCTGCTCGAAGTCCGCGGCCTCCGCGCCCAGTACGGCCCGATCAAGGTGCTGCACGGGCTCGACTTCGGCGTGGAGGAGGGCGGCATCACCACCATCCTCGGCGCCAACGGCGCGGGCAAGACGACCACCTTGCGCGCCGTCTGCGGCATGGTGAAGACAGAGGGCGAGATCGTCTTCGCCGGCAGCCGCATCGACGGCCGGGCGACGGAGAGCATCGTGCGCCTCGGCGTGGCCCACGTGCCGGACGGCCGCGGCACCTTCGTCGACCTGAGCGTGGAGGAGAACCTTCGCCTCGGCGCCTACACGCGCCGCGACAAGGGCGAGGTCGCGGCGGATTTCGAGCGCGTGTACGACCACTTCCCGCGCCTCAGGGAGCGCCGCCGCCAGCAGGCGGGCACCCTTTCGGGCGGCGAGCAGCAGATGCTCGCGGTCTCGCGCGCGCTGATGCTGCGGCCGCGCCTGCTGCTGCTCGACGAGCCCTCGTTCGGCCTCGCGCCGCGCATCGTGCAGGAGCTCTTCGAGATCTTCGGCGAGATCAACCGGCGCGATCGCGTGAGCATGCTGCTGGTGGAGCAGAACGCCGCGCTGGCGCTCAGCCTGGCCGACCGCGCCTACCTGCTCGAAACCGGCCGCGTGGTGATCTCCGGCAGCGCCGAAACGATCCGCAACGACGAAGCGGTGCGGCGTTCGTACCTCGGGTATTGACATGAGCGGCATGAACCTTCTGCTCCACCAGGTGCTCGCGGGCCTCGCCACCGGCGGCATCTATGCCAGCCTGGCGCTCGCGCTGGTCATGATCTACCAGGCCACGCATCTCGTGAACTTCGCGCAGGGCGAACTGGCGATGTTCTCCACCTACATCGCATGGAGCCTGATGCAGGCGGGCGTGCCGTATTGGGGAGCGTTCGCCGCCACGGTGGCGGGGGCGTTCGTGCTCGGCGTGCTGATCGAGCGGGTCATCGTGAAGCCGGTGGAGAACGCGCCCATCCTGTCGATCGTGATCGTCTTCATCGGCCTCCTGGTGATCCTCAACAGTCTGGCCGGCTGGATCTTCACCTACACCATCAAGCCCTTCCCGAGCCCGTTTCCGGCGCAGCCGCTCTTCGGCAATGCGTACGTCGGCTCGCACGAGCTGGGCTCCATCGGCGTCACGCTGGCCGTGCTGGTCGCGGTGTTCGTCTTCTTCCGATTCACGCCGCTGGGGCTGGCGATGCGGGCGGCGGCGCAGAACCCCGTGTCCAGCCGCCTCGTGGGCATCCGCGTCGGCTGGATGCTCGCGCTCGGCTGGGGGCTCGCGGCGGCCATCGGCGCGATCGCCGGGATCATGGTCGCGCCGAGCGTGTTCCTGGAGCCGAACATGATGGCCGGCATCCTGCTCTATGCCTTCGCGGCGGCCCTCCTGGGCGGCATCGACAGTCCGGGTGGCGCGGTGCTCGGCGGCTTCATCGTGGGCGTGCTCGAGAACCTGGCCGGCGTCGTGCTCGGCACCGAGCTCAAGCTGACGGTCGCGCTGGTACTGATCGTCGGCGTGCTCGTCATCCGGCCTTCGGGGCTGTTCGGCAAGGTTCACGTGAGGCGAGTTTGAGCCATGGCTGCACACGACGAATCCGAGCGCGGGCCTTCCGGCAGGGTGCGACTCATCGGCCTGTTGGTGGTGGTGGCCGTCGCCTGCGTGCTGCCCTTCCTGGTCAGCAACTACCGGGTGTTCCAGCTCACGCTGGCGCTGGTCTATGCGATCGCGCTCCTGGGGCTCAACATGCTGACCGGCTACAACGGCCAGATCTCGCTCGGCCATGGGGCCTTCTATGCCATCGGCGCCTATGTCGCGGCGATCCTCATGGACAAGTTCGGCGTGCCGTACTGGATGACGGTGCCCATCGCCGGTGCGGTGTGCCTCCTGGCGGGCTTTCTCTTCGGCCTTCCGGCGCTGCGGCTGGAAGGGCTCTACCTGGCGCTCGCGACCTTCGCGCTCGGCGTGGCGATGCCGCAGATCCTCAAGTACAAGCACCTGGAGGCCTGGACGGGCGGCGTGCAGGGCATCGTCATCGTGAAGCCCGACGCGCCCGAGTGGACCGGCCTCACGCAGGACCAGTGGCTCTACTTCGTGGTGCTCGCAATCCTGCTGCTGCTGTTTGCCATCGGCTGGAACCTGCTGCGCGGCCGCATCGGACGCGCGATGGTCGCGATCCGCGACCAGCCGATCGCGGCAGAGGCGATGGGCGTCAACACCGCGATGGTCAAGTCGCTGACCTTCGGCGTCTCGGCGATGTACACCGGCATCGCGGGGGCGCTGGGCGCGATCGTGGTCCAGTTCGTCGCGCCCGATTCGTTCTTGATCTTCCTGTCGATCTCGCTGGTGGTGGGCGTGGTGATCGGCGGCCTGGCGTCGATCCAGGGCGCGATCTATGGCGCGCTGTTCATCCAGTTCATCCCCAACGTGGCCGACCAGATTTCCAAGGCGGCGCCGTGGGCGATCTACGGCGTCTTTCTCATCGCCTTCATGTATGTGATGCCCACCGGCGTGGCCGGGATGGTGCAGATCGCCATCGGTCGACTCCGGCGGCGGCGCAAACGTTGACTGTTTGGAGTCCGGCCCGGTCGCGCCCGGCGGGCCCGTCCGGCTTGTGTTCGTTCGTTCGATGACATGGAAGGAGACACACCATGAAGTTCAGTCCAGACCGCCGTGCCGCCCTGCTCGCCGTCGCGGGTGCGGTGGCCCTGTCCGTCGCCGCACCGGCCGCCGCGCAGAAGAAGTACGGCCCCGGCGCCTCCGACACGGAAATCAAGCTTGGCCAGACGATGCCCTACAGCGGCCCCGCGTCGGCCTACGGAACCATCGGCAAGCTCCAGCTGGCCTACTTCAAGATGATCAACGACAGCGGCGGCATCAATGGCCGCAAGATCAACCTGATCAGCCTGGACGACGGCTACAGCCCGCCCAAGGCGGTGGAGCAGGTGCGCAGGCTGGTCGAGCAGGACGAGGTGCTCGCGCTGTTCAACACGCTCGGCACGCCGAGCAACACCGCGATCCACAAGTACGTCAACGCGAAGAAGGTGCCGCACCTGCTGCTGGCGACCGGTGCGACCAAGTGGAACGACCCCAAGAACTTCCCGTGGACCATGGGCTTCAACCTGAGCTACCAGTCGGAGGGCGCGATCTACGCCAAGTACCTGCTCAAGGAGAAGCCCAACGCGAAGATCGCGATCCTCTACCAGAACGACGACTACGGAAAGGATCTGCTCAAGGGCGTCAAGGACGGCCTGGGCGCGAAGGGCTCCAAGATGATCGTGGCCGAGGCCACCTACGAGGTGACCGATCCGACCGTCGACTCGCAGATCGTCACGCTGCAGGGCTCGGGCGCGGACACCTTCATCGACATCACGACGCCCAAGTTCGCGGCGCAGGCGATCCGCAAGGCCTACGACTCGGGATGGAAGCCGCTGCACATCGTCAACAACGTGGGCGCCTCGGTGGGTTCGGTGCTGGTGCCGGCGGGGCTCGACAAGTCGGTCGGCCTGCTCACGCTGCAGTACTACAAGGACCCGAACGACCCGCAGTGGAAGGACGACCCGGCGATGCTCGAATGGCGTGCCTTCATGGGACGCTACTACCGCGAGGGCGACCCGAAGGATGCCTCGAACGTCTACGCCTACCTCGCGGCGCAGACCATGGTGCAGATCCTCAAGCAGTGCGGCAACGACCTGACGCGCGAGAACGTGATGAAGCAGGCCGCCAACATCAAGAGCCTGAAGCTTCCGCTGCTGCTGCCGGGCATGACGCTGAACAGTTCGCCGACGGACTTCGCCCTGGTCAAGCAGGGGCAACTGGCGCGGTTCACGGGGACCTTGTGGCAAGGATTCGGTGACGTGTTGAGCACGTCGGATTGAAGTCCTAAGGGAAAGTCCCCGCGTCCCGGCGGACGCCGGGCGAACGGCCCGTCGCTACGATCGGCCCATGGCAGGTCGGCCATGGGGGCGGCCACCATCGCGCGGAGGATGGCATCTTGGTCAACAGGCAGACGAACGAGGCCGCCCCCGCGACGGCGGCCGGGGCGAGCGCCTCATGTGGATCACGGCCCAGCGGGTGTTCTACGCGGGCCTCCTGGGGGCGGCGGCCGAGCGCGCCTTGGGCGGGCACGGCGTGTACGTTTCGCCGACCGGTGCGCCGCTCTCCATCCGTATCGGCGGCGGCGCCCGGCAGAGCGGCGAATTGCTCGTGGTGCCACCGCAGGTACCGCACCAGGTCACGACCGAGCACCGGCTGGTGCTCAATCTCCTGGTCGAGGCCGAATCGGTGGACCCTTCGCGGCTGCCGCCCTTCATGCAGCATTGCGGGCCGGTCGATGCGCCGGCCTTCGTCCGGCGCGTCCGCGAGGCGCACGCGCGGCTGCTCGAAGCCTCGGTCAGCGGCAGCTTCGAGGGCTTCGAGTTCGATGCGCTCTTCTTCGACGAACCGCTCGCGCCGCGCACTCTCGATACGCGCATCCGCGCGGTGGTCGACCGCATCAACGCCGACCCGGCGGCGCCGACCTCGGCCGAGGAATGCGCAGCGGCGGTCAGGCTCTCGTTCTCGCGGTTCCTTCATCTCTTCAAGCAGGAAACCGGCGTGACCTTCCGTGCCTTCCGTGCATGGAAGCGCGCGCGCAGCCTGCTGTGCCACGTGCGGCAGGCTGCGTCGCTGACCGACATCGCGCTCGATACCGGCTACCCCGATTCGACCCACTTCAGCCATTCGATCCGACAGGTCTACGGCTTGCGGCCCAGCGACATCCTCGCCGGCTCGCGCCGGCTCGCGGTGCACCAGTGACGCACGGGTGACGCGCTGGTTCGCGCATGCGGGAGAACCCTCTGCGTCGCATGCGAGGCCCGCCGCTATAAACCGCGAAACCCGGACGAGACCCTCCTTGCAACTACTCCAGCTTCTGCTTTCAGGCGTCGCCCAAGGCTGCATCTACGGCCTGATCGCTCTGGGCTTCGTGCTGATCTACAAGGCCACCGAAACGGTGAGCTTCGCGCAGGGCGAACTCATGATGCTCGGTGCCTTCGCGGCCTTTGCGGGCATGTCGCTCTTCGGGCTGCCGTTCTGGCTGGCGGCGCTGCTGGCCATCGCCGCGATGGGCGCCGTCGGCGTGCTGCTGGAGCTGGTCGTGATCCGGCCGATCCTCGGCCAGCCGCAGTTCTCCATCGTCATGCTGACCATCGGCATCGGCTACGTGGCGCGGGGGCTGATCACGATGATCCCGGCCATCGGCACCGAGACGCACACGCTCGCCGTGCCCTACAAGGACGAGATCTGGAAGCTCGGCGAACTGGTGCTCAACATCGAGCAGATGGCCATCATCGTCGCCACGGCGGTGCTCTGCGGGCTGCTGTACGCGATGTTCCGCTACAGCAAGCTCGGCATTGCGATGCAGGCCTCGTCGCAGAACCAGCTTGCGGCCTACTACATGGGCATTCCGGTGAAGCGGCTCAATGGCTTGGTCTGGGGCCCGGCAGCAGCGGTCGCGGCGATCGCCGGCATGCTGCTCGCGCCGATCACCTTCGTGCACGCCAACATGGGATTCATCGGGCTCAAGGCCTTTCCGGCGGCCGTGGTGGGCGGCTTCGGCAGCCTGCCGGGCGCGATCGTGGGCGGGCTGGTGATCGGCATCGTCGAATCGCTCGCGGGCTTCTACCTGCCGGACGGCTTCAAGGACACCGCGCCATACATCGTGGTGCTCGTCATGCTGATGGTGAAGCCCAACGGCCTTTTCGGCGAAAAGCTGCGGAAGAAGGTCTAGAGCATGCGCTTCATCTTCAAGACCAGCTACGCGCAGGACATCAACCTCGCCAAGCACGGCGGGGATGTGTTCTGGTATGGCCTCCTCGGCGTGGCGCTGATCGTCGCGCCGTGGGCGCTGCCCGAGTACTGGCTCGCGCAGCTCACCTTCGTGCTGATCTACGGCATCGTCGGGCTGGGGCTGATGCTGCTCGCGGGCTTTACGGGGCAGTTCTCGATCGGGCATGCGGCTTTTCTCGGCACGGGGGCGTACACGCAGGCAGTGCTCGCGAACATGGGCGTGCCGTTTCCGCTGGCGCTGGTCGCGGCGGCGGCGCTCTCGGCGGTGGTGGGCGTGGTGGTCGGCCTGCCGGCGCTGCGGGTGAAGGGCATCTACCTCGGCATTGCGACGCTGGCCTTCGGCTTCATCGTGGAAGAGGTGTTCGCGCGCTGGGAATCAGTCACCGGCGGCAACTCGGGGCTGCATGTGAAGTCGCCGAATCTGCTGGGCGTGGACCTCGGGTCGAGCGAGAACTTCTATCTGGTGTGCCTGGTGGTCGCGGTGCTGTGCACGCTCGCGATCCTGAACCTGCTGCGCGCGCCGACCGGCCGCGCCTTCGTCGCGATCCGCGATTCGGAGATCTCGGCGCAGAGCATGGGTATCCATCTGGCGCGCTACAAGACGCTGTCGTTCGCGATCTCGGCGGCGCTGGCGGGGCTGGGTGGTGCGCTGTACGCGCACAAGCTGAGCTTCATCTCGCCGGACCAGTTCAACATCCTGCAATCCATCGACCTGCTGCTGCTGGTGGTGATCGGGGGGCTCGGGTCGGTGCATGGGGCGTTCCTCGGCGCGATCTTCCTGATTGCGATGCCGCAGCTGATTGCGCTGGGCAAGGACTGGCTGCCGCCGGTGATCGGGCAGGCGCCGGGCCTGCAGGGGCTCGTGTACGGGCTGGTGCTGATCGCCTTCGTGCTGTTCGAGCCGCTGGGGCTGTACGGGCGCTGGCTCAAGATCCGCACCTGGCTGCAGCTTTTTCCGTTCTACCGCCGCGGGATGTTCAAGCGCCAGAAGTCCTTCACCAAATCGGATCGCCTGAGATGAGCGACGCGGACGTTCTCCTTGCGGCGAAGGACCTGAGCGTGCGCTTCGGCGGGGTGCTCGCGGTCAACAAGGTGAGCTTCGACGTGCGGCGCGGCGAGGTGTTCACGCTGATCGGGCCGAACGGCGCGGGCAAGACGACGGTGTTCAACCTGATCAGCCGCATCTACACGCCGACGACAGGCGAGATCGTGTGGCACGGGGAGGGTGCGTCGTTGCAGCTCACGCAGCGTGCGCCCCACGAGATCGCGGCGCTGGGCATTGCACGCACGTTCCAGAACATCGAGCTCTTCGAGCATGCGACGGTGTTGCACAACCTGCTGATCGGTCGCCACACGCACCGCAAGACGGGGTTCTGGAGCGAGGTGTTCTTCACGCAGGCCACGCGGCGCGCGGAGATCGAGGCGCGCGAGGTGGCGGAGCGGGTGATCGATCTGCTCGACCTGCAGCACCATCGCGACTCGATGGTGGCGGGGCTGCCCTACGGTGTGCGCAAGGTGGTCGAGCTCGCACGGGCGCTGTGCACCGAGCCCAAGCTGCTGCTGCTCGACGAGCCATCGTCCGGGCTCAATGTGGAAGAGACGGCGGACATGGCGTTCTGGATTCAGGACATCCAGCATGAGCTCGGTATCTCGGTGCTGATGGTGGAACACGACATGTCGCTCGTGTCCAAGGTGTCGGACCGGGTGCTGGCGATGAACATGGGGGAGGCCTTGTCTACCGGAACGCCGCGTGAGGTGCAGTCGGATCCTCGGGTTGTCGAGGCTTATCTTGGGACTGTGGATGATGTGAGCAGTTTGCGGAGGGCGGCTTGATGCTTGGGTCCCCTGGAAGCGCGCCCGGCATGCGGTGCACTGCGGGCGACCCCACTGCGCCGGCCCTTCGGGCTCCCTTGCGCTGCTCGCCTTTCGCGGGGGTCGCGCGAAACTCGCTTCGCTCAAACACGCGCGACCCTTTTTCCGCGAAAGGCTGCGCTGCTCAGCGGCGCAGAGGGGATCGCCCGCAGTGCACCGCATGCCGGGCTCCCATGAGGCGCGATCGGCTTGCGCGCCTCCAACGTTCAGAGCCCGTCGGTCAATCACGGCGATGCCACCCCGAACCAGAGAGGACAAAGAAATGACAGAAACAGTCCTCCAGCTGCTCAACGTAGAAAGCGCCTACGGCCCCATCAAGGCCATCCGAGGGGTAAGTCTCAAGGTCCGAAAAGGAGAGATCGCCACGGTCCTGGGCTCCAACGGCGCAGGCAAGACAACGATCCTCAAGACCATCTCCGGAATCATCGACCCCAGAAAGGGAAGCATCGAATTCCAGGGCCGGAACATCACCGCCAAGGACCCGGCCTACATCGTCCAGCAGGGCCTGAGCCACGTCCCCGAAGGCCGCGAAGTGTTCCCGCTGCTTTCGGTGCGCGACAACCTGCTGATGGGCGCCTACACCCGCAAGGACCGCGATGGCGTCGCGCGCGACATCGAAACGGTCTACGGCTACTTCCCGATCCTCAAGGAACGCGCCGCGCAGGATGCCGGCCTGCTCTCCGGCGGCCAGCAGCAGATGCTCGCCATCTCGCGCGCCATCATGGCCGCGCCAGAGCTCATCCTCCTGGACGAACCCAGTCTGGGGTTGTCGCCCAAGCTCACCAAGGAAATCTTCGAGATCGTCGTGCGCATCAACCGCGAGCGCGGCACCACCATCCTGCTGGTCGAACAGAACGCCAACATGGCCCTCAACGCCTCCGACTACGGCTACGTCCTCGAAAACGGTCGCATCGTCATGGAAGACACCTGCGAGCGCCTGCGCGAGAAGGAAGACATCAAGGAGTTCTACCTCGGCCTCAAGGACGACGGCGTGCGCGGCGAACGCCGCTGGAAGAAGAAGAAGACCTGGAGATAGGGCATGAGTACGAAGGCGGCCACATCCCCCGGGCTCTGGGACATGAGCCACATCCAGCCGCGACGGGACATCGTGGTGCCGGGCGAAACCATCCCCGCGATGTTCTGGAACGCTGCCCGCATGCGCGCCGACCGCGTGTGGATGCGCCAGAAAGAGCTCGGCATCTGGAAGAGCTGGACCCGGCGCCAGACCGCCGAGGCCGTCGCGGAAGTGGCGGGCGGCCTCATGGCCATCGGCTTCGCGGCCGGTGAGTGCGCTTCGATCCTGTCCAACACCGTCATCGAATGGGTCCTCGCCGACCTCGCGGTGCTCAGCTGCGGCGGCGTCGCCAACGGCATCTATCCGACCGACGCCCCATCGCAGGTGCACTATCTCTGCGAAGACTCCCGCACCACCGTCCTCTTCGTCGAGGACGACGAACAGCTCGACAAGGCCCTCGAAGTCCGTGCCGGCCTGCCGCACCTGCGCAAGATCATCGTCTTCGACATGGAAGGCCTGCGCGAACTCGACGACCCGGGCGTGATGAGCCTGGGCGCGCTTCGTGCCCTCGGCCGCGAATACAACGAGGCCCATCCTCATGCCCTGGAACAGCGCGTCGCTGCGTGCCGCCCCGACGACCTCGCGATCCTCGTCTACACCTCCGGTACCACCGGCAAGCCCAAGGGCGCGATGCACAGCCACCACGGCCTCGTCTACACCGCGCGCGGCTACAACACCCTCGTCCCGCAGGACGAGCGCGACGAGCGCATGTGCTTCCTGCCGCTGTGCCACATCGCCGAGCGCATGGGCGGGGAGTACTTCTCGCTCTACGCAGGCTCGGTCCTCAACTTCGTCGAGAACCCCGAGACCGTGCCCGAGAACGTGCGCGAGATCGCGCCCACCGTCTTCACCGCCGTGCCGCGCGTGTGGGAAAAGTTCTATTCGGGCGTGATGATCGCGCTCAAGGAAGCCAGCGCGCTCCAGCAGGCCGCCTACCGCTGGAGCATCGGCGTGGGCAGCACCATCGCCGACCGCGTGCTTGCGGGCCGGGCGGTGGGCGGGCTGTTGAAGTTCAAGTTCCGCATCGCGCGCTGGCTGGCGCTCGACAACGTGCGCAAGATGATCGGCATCCACCGCGCGCGCTATCTCGTCACCGGCGCGGCGCCGATCTCGCCGGAGCTCGTGCGCTGGTACCTCGCGCTCGGCGTGCCGATGCTCGAGGTGTGGGGCATGACCGAATCCTGCGGCGCCGCCACCGGCGTGCCCGCGACGCGCATCAAGCCCGGCGCGATCGGACCGGCGGCCGAATACAACGAAGTCCGCATCGACGATGCCACCGGCGAGATCCTCGTGCGCGGACCGAACGTTTTCATGGGCTACCTCAACCTGCCCGAGAAGACCGCCGAGACCATCGACGCCCACGGCTGGCTGCACACCGGCGACGTCGGCAGCATGGACCAGGACGGGTATTTCCGCATTACCGACCGGATGAAGGACATCATCATCACGGCGGGCGGCAAGAACGTCACCCCCAGCGAGCTGGAGAACGAACTCAAGTTCAGCCCCTACATCACCGATGCGGTCGTCATCGGCGATGCCAAGCCCTACCTCACGGTGATCGTCATGATCGACCAGGAGAACGTCGAGAAATTCGCGCAGGACCACGACGTGCCGTTCAGCAACTACCAGAGCCTCACGCGCTCGCGCGAAGTGCAGGACCTCATCCAGTCCGAGATCGATCGCGTCAACGCCAAGTTCGCGCGCGTCGAGCAGATCAAGAAGTTCTTCCTGCTCGAAACCCAGCTCAGCGCGGAAGACGAAGAGCTCACGCCGACGATGAAGCTCAAGCGCAAGCTGGTGCAGGCCAAGTACGCCGATCGCATCGAGGCCATGTACGCCTAGGCCCTTGTTTTTGCCAACTCAGGAGACAGCGGTATGAAGATCAAGACCCTCATCCACCTCGCCGCGGCTGCCGGCCTCGCGCTGGCTTCCGGCATGGCCGGCGCGCAGCAGCAGGGCGTGAGCAAGGACGAGATCCGGATCGGCACGATCCAGGACCTCTCCGGTCCGCTCGCGGGCTTCGGCAAGCAGGCGCGCAACGGCATGCAGCTCGCGGTGGACGAGCTCAACGAGCAGGGCAGCGTCCAGGGGCGCAAGCTCAAGCTCTTCGTCGAGGACTCCGGCTACGACCCGAAGAAGGCGGTGCTCGCCGCGCAGAAGCTGGTCAACCAGGACAAGATCTTCATCATGGCCGGGCACATCGGCACCGCGCAGAACATGGCGGCCATGCCGGTGCAGTTCGAGAAGAACATCGTCAACTTCTTCCCGATCACCGCGGCGCGCGAGATGTACGAGCCGCTCAACCGGCTGAAGTATTCGTTCGCGGCCACCTACTACGACCAGATCCGCCTCGCGCTGCCCAAGATGATCAAGGAAAAGGGCGCCAAGAAGGTCTGCACCATCTACCAGGACGACGAGTTCGGGCTCGAAGTGCAGCGGGGCGCGGAGGCAGGCCTCAAGGCCGCGGGCATGGAACTGACCGAGAAGACCTCATTCAAGCGAGGCGCCACCGACTTCTCGTCGCAGGTCGCGAAGATGAAGGCCGCCGGTTGCGACCTCGTCGTGCTCGGCACCATCATCCGCGAGACCATCGGCACCGTGGCCGAGGCGCGCAAGACCGGCTTCAACCCGACCTTCCTCGGATCGAGCGCGGCCTACACCGACCTCATCCACAAGCTCGGCGGCAAGGCCATGGACGGCATCTACGCCACCATGACCGTGCAGAACCCCTACACCGACGAGCAGGCGCAGAACATCCGGTTCTGGGCCAACAAGTACAAGACCAAATTCAACGAGGACCCGACGGTGTTCTCGGTGTATGGCTACTCGATCATCCAGGACTTCATCCAGGCCGCGAACAAGGCGGGCCCCAACCTGACGACCGACAGCTTCATCAAGGCGATGGACAGCAGCACCTTCGAGCCGGACATGTTCGGCAGCCCGAAGATGACCTTCAGCCCCACCAAGCGCCTGGGCAATGACCAGTCGCGCCTGTCGCAGATCGTGGACGGCAAGTGGAAGGTGATGTCGGACTACGTGGCGCCGTGATGCGTCCTGGCGCGCGGCTGTCCCGGCCGCACACCTGAATCCCCCGCGGCGACCCGCGGTCGTCCTGCAATTTCTCGCCTGCCGCCTCGATGCGCACTTCGATCGGGCCGGGCTCGCGGAATGCCTCGATGCCGGCATCGATCCGCCCCAGCAGCTGGATCGCGCCGCTGATCGTCTGTCCGTCGTGGCCGTGGAAGATCGTGAGATCCGGCCCCGGCGACCAGCAGACCATGTCGCCGACCTCATAGCTTTGCGTGCTCGTTCCCCTGCCCGAGATCGGCCCCGGCAGTGGGCCGAATTTCTCCCGCCGGAACATGTCGTGCATCGTGATCGTCATCGGCAGCATCGCGGCGAACTCGCGCGCCGTGTCGTTGTCGGCCAGCCTGGCCGCGATCACCTTGCCATTCAGAACCAGATGAACCTTCATGGTGAACCTCTTCAGGAATCGGAAATGCGCAGCCCGGCCATCGCCTGCGCGGCGACGGCCCGCTTGCGGGGTGTTTCAGCTGTTGGTGCGGCCGCCGAGCTGCAGCTCGCGCAGGCGCTTCACGTCGCGCGCCGGCGGCAGGCCGAAAAAGCGGCTGTACTCGCGGTTGAACTGGGACTGACTCTCGTAGCCCACCCGATGCCCCGCGGTCGCGGCATCGACGTGCTCGCTGATCATGATCCGCCGCGACTCCTGCAGCCGGATCTGCTTCTGGAACTGCAGCGGGCTCATCGCGGTCACCGCCTTGAAATGCTGGTGCAGCGACGACACGCTCATGTGCACCGCATCCGCGATGTCCTCGACGCGCAGCGGCTCCTGGTAGCGCTGCGACAGCAGGCTGATCGCCTGCGCGATGCGCTGCGAGTGGCTGTCCACCAGGGCCATCTGCGTCAGCCGCCAGCCATCGGGCGACTTCAGCAGGCGATAGAGGATCTCGCGCGTGATCAGCGGCGCGAGCGCCGGAACGTCTTCGGGCGCATCGAGCAGCTTGACCAGCCGCAGCAGCGGGTCGAGCAATGTCGTCGACAGCTCGCCGGTGAAGATGCCGCGCTCCGACGCGCGCCGCTGCGCCTGCTCGCCGAGCTTGAGCTCGAGCCCGAGCGCCGCGATGTCCTTCGGGTCGAAGCTCAGGCGCAGGCCCAGGTACGGCGCCTCGGGCGATGCATCGATCACCTGGCCCGACACCGGCAGGTTCTGCGACACCACCAGGTACTGGCTGCTGTCGTAGACGTAGACCTCGTCGCCCAGAAGGACCCGCTTGCTGCCCTGTGCCAGCACGCAGAACGCGGGCTCGTGCATCGTGTGCACCGGCTTCTGCATCTGCGAGGCGCGGCCGAGGGCGAGTCGTGGAATCGCGGTCTCGTGCGAGCCGTCGGTGACGGTCGCGCGGTCGATGATCGCGGCGAGCTCGGCCCGCATCACCGTGACCTGCAAGGGGCCGGAAGGGCGATCGCTGCGCAGTACGCTGGGGGTGGATGTGAGCATGGGCGCAAGCTTAGGCATCTGGCCGCCGCTTGTCTGCGCCTGCGAGCGATGCCCGGACGATCGTGCAAAGATCTTCAACTTTTCTGCAAGGGCCGCGGCCGGCGCCATCGGCGCACCGCCGCTCACTGCCTGGGAGCGGCGGCCCTTCGAAGCGGCACCATCGGCGCCGCCGTGGCACGCGCGCGCAGCTGCCCGCAGCCGCCATCCACGTCCTGCCCCGCCGAGTAGCGCAGCTTCGTGAGGATGCCGCGCTCGTGCAGCGTGCGCGCGATCTGCCTGCAGCGATCGAATGACGGGCGGTTGAATTCCGTGCCATCGACCGTGTTGAAGGGGATCATGTTCAGCACGCCGTACTTTCCGGACAGCAGCCGCACGATGCCCTCGATTTCGTCCTCGCCGTCGTTGATGCCTTCGAGCAGCGTCCACTGGTATTGGATGGGGTAGCCGGTGGCGCGCGCATAGCGTTCGCATTCGGCCACCAGTTCCGCGGGCGTCAGGTCGGGCGCGCGCGGCAGGAGCCTGCGGCGCAGCTCGGCGCGGGTCGTGTGCAGCGACAGCGCAAGCGCCGGCTTCACGCGGCCCTGTTGCAGCCGCTCGAACGCGCGCGGGTCGCCCACGGTGGAGAACACGAGGTTCTTGTGGCCGATGTCACCCGCGGTGCCGAGCAGGTCGATCGCCTCGATCACGTTGTCGAGGTTGTGCGCCGGTTCGCCCATGCCCATGAAGACGACTTTGCGCACCGCCCGGCGCTGGCGCGCGAGCGCGACCTGGGCCACGATCTCGGCGCCGTCGAGCTGGCGCAGCAGGCCGCCCCGGCCGGTCATGCAGAACTGGCAGCCGACCGCGCAGCCGACCTGCGACGAGACGCACAGGCCGCCGCGCGGCAGCAGCACGCTTTCCACCATCTGGCCGTCCGCGAGGGCGACGAGCAGGCGCTCCGAACCGTCGCTGCCGGGGTGCACCGAGTGGATGCGCGCCAGCGCCGCCAGATCGGCTTCGATGCCGGGCAGCGCCGCGAGCAGCGACGACGGAAAGAAGCTCTCGGGCAGGCGCCGGCCGCTGTTGCGCGGCAGCGCATGAGACCACAGACGCAGCACCCGGTGCTCGTGGAGTGGGCCCGCGCCGGCTTCGTGGAGCCGGCGCTTGAGTTCGTGGATGCGCATGAGGGCCGATATTGTGCCTAGCCGGATGCCGGGGCGCGATGTGCCGGCCCGGTCTTCCTCGGCGCGGGCGGCGATGTCCAATGGCAGGCATCTGCGCATCATCCACTCGCCGGGCCGGCACCTGCCGACGCTGATCGACGACCTGCTCGACCTGTCCATGGTGAACCGCTCGCTGATGAAGGCTGACAGACATGAATCCGCACATCCTCGTCGTGGACGACGTACCCAGCAACGTCAAGCTGCTGACCGACATCCTTACCGCGCGCGGCTATCGCACGACCGCCGCGATGTCCGGCGAACAGGCGATGGCGAGCATCGCGGCCGATCCGCCGGACCTCGTGCTGCTCGACGTGATGATGCCGGGCATGAACGGCTACGACGTGTGCCGCGCGATCCGGGCCGATCCCCATTTCGCGGTGCTGCCGGTGGTGCTCGTCACCGCGCTCGACCCGGAGCGCGAGCGCGTCAACGGGCTGAACGCGGGCGCGGACGACTTCCTGAGCAAGCCGATCCATCAGGCCGAGCTGATGGCGCGCGTGCGATCGCTGTTGCGCGTGAAGACGCTCTACGACGAGGTGGAGCGCCAGCGCACCGAGTTGCAGGCCTGGAACAACACGCTCGAACAGCGCGTCGCCGAAAGCGTGCGGCAGCTCGAACGGGTGGGTCAGCTCAAGCGCTTCTTCTCGCCGCAACTCGCGGAGGCGATCCTCGCCGGCGGGGCGGACGATCCGCTCAGGAGCCACCGGCGCGAGATCACGGTGGTGTTCCTCGACCTGCGCGGCTTCACCGCCTTCACCGAAACCGCCGACCCGGAGGAAGTAATGGCGGTGCTCGCGCAGTACCACGCGGCGATGGGCCGGCTCGTGATCGAGCACCAGGGCACGCTGGAGCGCTTCTCGGGCGACGGAATGATGATCTTCTTCAACGACCCGCAGCCGGTGCCCGACGCGCCGGCGCGCGCCCTGCGCATGGCGGTGCGGATGCAGCGCGAGATGGTGGCGCTGCGGAGCCAGTGGAGCCGCCGGGGCTACGACCTGCACATGGGCGTCGGCATCGCGCAGGGCTTCGCGACGCTCGGCGGCATCGGTTTCGACGGACGCATCGACTACGGCGCGATCGGCACCGTCACCAATCTCGCGGCACGGCTGTGTGGCGAAGCGGCGGGCGGCGAGATCCTGATCTCGCAGCGCGTGCGGGGCGCGCTGCAGGACATCGCGTCCGACGGCGAATGGCGCTCCGAGGAGGCCGGCGAGCTCGAACTCAAGGGCTTTCAGCGCAAGGTGCCGGCATGGCGTGTGGTGCCGATCGCTGGCTGAGCTCCTTCGTCGCCATCGCGAGGAGCTCGGGCGCGCGGGCCGTGGCCGTCGCCGCCCGGGCGCCGATGGCGGCGAGCTGGTGTTTCACTTCGGGCGTGAATTCCACGCCCCTCAGGATCACGGCCTGCGCGTTGAGGCGGCACTTCGACAGCCAGGCCGTGAGCTCCGGGTGCTGCCGCCACCGCGCGGCGTTCGCGAGCGTTTCCACCCACATGGTGACGAAATCGGCAGGCCGCTCCGGTCCGCGCACGGGCTGGCAAAGGGCGCTTTGCTCCGCTGTGTCGGCGATGTGCGCCTCGACCCACCCGATCACGCTCGCGCTCATCAGCGGCTGGCAGAAGCGCACCATCAGCAGGTTGATGATGCCCGGCTCGAAGATCGGCAGATCCGGCTGCGGCTGGATCGCCGAGGCCGAGCAGTCGATGTAGAGCGTGTCGGGATCGGACGCGAGCTCGCCGCCCTCGAGCACCATGCGTGAAGGCTCGATGCTCCGCACGCGGCCGAGCCGCACGATGCCGCCGGCTTCGCCGATGCACCGAAGCTGCGCGAGTTCGCCGCGCGAGACCACGGCGCAGCGGTAAGCCGAGGGTTGCACCTCGGGGTCGATGCGCATCAGCGCGCCGCTTTCCTCGACGCGGCGGAACAGGTCCGCCAGATCGGACGCCTCGCACAGCGCGTCGAACTGCGCCATCGAGAACGCGAAGTTGCGCCGCCAGCCATCCGGGCCGGGCTGCAGGTTGGCGCGGTCCATCATCCACGGGTCGCGCGGCACGATCCAGCGGATGCGCTCATGCGGCACGCCGTTCTCCAGCAGCCAGATGCAGGCGTCCATGCCGGTCTTGCCGGCGCCGACGACCGTGTAGTTCGCGTAGGGCCGCGTGACCGCAGGCAGTCCGTTGAGCGGAATGCAGGTCACGCCCGGCATCAGCGCGTACTTCGGCGGATGCGTGGAGGGCACTTCGATGCGCGCGTGCGTCGCGTTCACCAGCTTGCGGCGCACCTTCACGGTGTGCGTCTCGCCGGCCATGAGCGAGCGGATGCGGTGCACGCCACCCTCCGCGCCCTGCCACTCGCACTTCGGAAGCCATTGCACGCGCCCGCCGGCGAGAAAGCGATGCTTCATCACGTGCTCGAAATGCGCGAGCACTTCCGGGCCCGAGGCCAGGCTCCACATGCCGGCGTTGAAGCCGGAGGTCTCGCGGTGCCAGTCGCTCAGTTCGCACGACGCGACGCCGTACCACGCGGCGGGTTGATGCAGGCGCACGAAGGAATAGGCGTCGTTCCACTGGCCGCCGGGGCGGTGGTGGCGGTCGACCATCAGGATGTGCGCCGCGGGGTCCTCGGTGAGCAGCGTGTCGACGAACGCCATCGCGCTGCCGCCGGTGCCGATCACGAGGTAGTCGGTCTCCATTACTGCCATGACGCGCTCCTGTCGAGCAAGGGAGCGGGGAGTATGGGGCGGCGCATGTCCGGCCCCGAGTGTGAACAAACTCATGGCATAGGTTGATACAAATGGATTACATTTGCTACCGTTTTAGAACGAATTGCTTTCTTACCGCCCATGAACAAGACCTTTCGTACGCTCTGGAATCCTTCGCTTTCCACCTGGGTCGCCGCACCCGAAACCGCACGCGGCCATGCGCGCACGCGCAGCGTAGGCAGCGCCTGTGCCGCGGCCGTGGCCGTGATCGGCCTGTGGGCCGGGCCCGCATTGGCCGCTGGCGGCGCGGGCGGGGTTCCAGCCGACCAGAGCATTCCGTTCTACGCAGGAAGCGGCGGAAGCAGCGGCCAGGGCGGTGCGGGCGCCCTGAACAACGGCAGCCTGGGGGCCAACGGCGGCGCGGGTGGTTCGGTCAGCGGGGCGACCTCGACCGACGGTGCCAACGCGAATACCGGAAGCTTCGGCGGCGCGATCGCGGGTGCGGGTGGTGCGGCGGGAACGACCACCAACACGGTCACGCCGGGCGTCCAGCTGGGACAAAGCGGCACTGCCGGCGGGAGCGAGACCATTGGCAACGGCTATGGCGGTGGCGGTGGCGCCGGTTACGCGGGCTTTCCGATGTCGAGCTCACTCATCGGACTCGGGGGCTTCACGCTCGTCGGCGGCAGCGGCGGCAGCGGCGGTGACGGCTATTGGGCTGCAGGGGGAGGCGGCGCTGGCGGGTATGGCCTGGCTTCGAGCTCACCCTCTCTCGGCTTCGCCTCTTCGGCCACCGGCGGCGCGGGCGGCAAGGGGGCGATGCCTATTCGCAGGCAGGCGGCGGCGGCAGCGGTGGCGCAGGAATCTACGTGAGCGTCGTCGGCGCGAGCTACACGCTCACCAACACCGGGACCATCCAGGGCGGCGCGGGCGGGGCGGGTGGCTCGGAGCTACCCGGCCCGCGCGGGAACGCCTCGGGCGGCGGCGGCGGCGAGGGGGGCACGGCGTCATCTTCGAAGGAAACCGCGCGACGTTGAGCAACAACGGCGGGGCCGTCATTGCCGGCGGCACGGGTGGCAACGGCGGCAACGGCGGCGGCGGCATCGGTGGCGTTGGCGCCCCGGGCGCCGCTGGCGACGGAGGCGTCGGCGTGATGGTGCAGGGCGCGGGCGCGACGATCACCAACGCAGGCTCCATCACCGGCGGCAACGGCGGCGTGGGCGGCAGCAACAGCAACGGCGGCGCGAGCGGTGCGAACGGCGCCGGCGGCGCGGGTGTCCTCGGCGCCAACGTCGACATCACCAACAGCACTGGCGGCACGATCTCGGGCGGCCTCGGCGGCGACAGCACGACGCGCGCAGCCGCCGTGCACTTCACCGGCGGCACCAATTCACTGACGCTCAGCGGCGGCTCGCTGGTCGGCGCGGTGGCGATCGACAGCGCAGCGACCGCGACGATCCGCGCAGGCAGCGCCAACCAGAGCGCGGGCAACGCGCTGACCCTGGGCGGCGCCGCCACTTTCGACACCAACGGCAACGACATGACGTGGTCGGGGGCGATCTCCGGCGGCGCCTTGCTGACCAAGACCGGCAGCGGCGCGCTCACGCTCAGCGGCAACAACACCTACACCGGCGGCACCGCGCTCAAGCAGGGGCGCCTGAACGTCGGCAGCAGCACCGCCCTCGGCACCGGCGAGCTCGCGATGGGCGATGGCACCACGCTCGGCTTCGCGGCCAACGGCCTCACGATCGGCAATGCGATTCGCCTGACCGGCACGCAGGACCCGGTCATCGATACCGGCGCCTTCGACGCGACGGCGGCCGGTGCGATCACCGGCGCCGGCTTCCTCACCAAGCAAGGCGCGGGCACCCTGACGCTCACCGGCGCCAACAGCTACACCGGCGCGACCAACGTGGCGGCGGGCACGCTGCGCGCGGGCGCGGCCGGCACCTTCAGCGCGGCGTCGGCGTACACGGTCGCGACCGGCGCGACGCTGGATCTGGCGGGCTACAGCCAGACGGTGCAGTCCGTCACCAACGCAGGCACGGTTTCGCTGGTCGGCAGCGTGCCCGGCACGACGCTGACCGTCACCGGACCGTGGGTCGGCAACGGCGGCACGCTGCGCGTGGGCACCACGCTCGGCACCGACGGCAGTGCCACCGACCGCCTGGTGCTGCGCGGCGCGACCGCCATCGCCAGCGGAACGACCGGCGTGCTCGTGACCAACCTGGGCGGCCTCGGCGGCCAGACCACGGGCAACGGCATCGAGATCATCAGCACCGAAAACGGCGGCAGCATCCAGTCCGGCGCGTTCGCGCTCGCTGCGCCGGTGGCTGCCGGCGCCTACCAGTACCGGCTGGACACGACGAGCAAAGCGGCCTATCTGAGCAACACGGTCGCGGTGGTGCCTCCGGTGGTGGTGCCGCCCGCCAGTTCGCAGACCTCGCCGGCCGCGCCAGCCGCGCCGGCGGCCGTGGTTCCGATGTACCGCGCGGAAGTGCCGCTCTTCGCCGCGCTGCCGGCCCAGCTGCGCCAGGCCGACACCGCGATGCTTGGCAACATGCACCAGCGCATCGGCGACACCGACGTGGTCGCCGGCGGCGCGACGCAGCCGCCGGCCGCCGGCCAGCGCCGCGCCTGGGGCCGCGTCATCAGCACCGACATGGACATCCGCCAGGAAGGCACCGTGAGCCCTTCGAGCGAAGGCCGGCTCAACGGCTTCCAGGCCGGCACAGACCTCTGGGCCGACGGCCGCTGGCGCGCGGGCGTCTACGTCGGCCAGCTCGACGGCAACGTCGACGTGACCGGCTTCGCACGCGGCATCAGCAACCTGGCCGTGGGCTACAACGACCTGCGTAGCCAGTACCTGGGCGTCTATGGCACGTACATGAGCGAGGGGGCTTCTACGCCGACGCGGTCCTGCAGGGATCGCGCCATCGCTACACCGTCAATCCGGTGTCGGCCCTTTCGGTGGATGGCAAGGGCAGCGGCTTCCTCGCCTCGCTCGAAGTGGGGCAGGCCTTCGCGCTCGCGCCGGGATGGACCGTCGAGCCGCAGCTGCAGGTCGCGCACCGGCAGCAGAGCCTGGACGACACGGTGATCTCCGGCGCGCTGGTGCAGAACGACAGCGAGAACGGCTGGCTTCTGCGCGCCGGCGTGCGCGTCAAGGGCGAGATCGCGACCGGTGCGGGCATGCTGCAGCCGTATGCACGCCTGAACGTCTACCACGCCGGCAGCGGCACCGATGTGGCCCGCTTCATCGGCCCGGCCGCCTTCACCGACATCAGCTCGCGCACCGGCTACACCACCACCGAAGTGGCGGTGGGCGCCACGCTGCAGCTCAGCGCCGCGACCAGCGTGTACGGCGAGGTGGGCCAGCTCTTCGATTCCGGTGGCGACCAGCGGCTCAAGAGCGGCGTCCAGGGCTCGGTCGGGGTGCGCGTCAGCTGGTAGACGCGACGCAGGCGCGCGTCCGGCGCGCGCCTATCGGCCCATGTATCGGTCGTAGCTGCGCGAGACCCTGTCGATCAGCGCCGGGTCGCGCGGACCATTGGCATCGAATGGACACGCACGCTGCCGTCGGCCTGCTGGCGCACGCTGGCCGTCACGGTCGCGTTGCCCTGGGTGCCCACGATGGTGCCGCTGGCGCGGTCCTCGCTGCGGATCGCGAGGCCTTGTTCGCGCATGGCGTTCCCGGCGGCGCTGAACGATCGGTCGAAGCTCGCGGGAACCGGCGCGGGATACGCGACCGGCGGGTAATAGCAACCCGATACGGACATCGAAAGGGCGCAGATCACGGCGCCTTGGGTCAACCAGCGGTTCATGCGCGGCCTCCAGTGGGAACGAGAGTGTCGCGAAGTGTAGGGCCCGCAAGAAAAAACGGGTCCCGAAGGACCCGTTGGAACTGCGTCGCCATCTGCGACCAGGAGACACTCGCCCTCGAAGGCGAGTCGCCATTGTTGGCGAAGGCTCCTGTCTGCCGAACGAAGGATTTCGCATACCCATCCCGTTTTTTTCGGATGCGCGAGCTTGGGGGTGAGTCAATCCTCGACAAATGCCTCTTCGCGCTTCGACTTCACCGCAGGCAGCAGCACGATCACCAGCAGCAGAAGTGCCGCGGCGAGCAGGCCCGCCGAGATCGGCCGCGAGACGAAGACGGCCCAGCTGCCGCGCGACAGCAGCAGCGCGCGGCGCAGGTTCTCCTCCATCATCGGGCCCAGGACGAGGCCCATCAGCAGCGGCGCGGGTTCGCAGCCCAGCTTGGAGAACAGGTAGCCGATGAAACCGAAGGCCGCCACCATCCAGATGTCGAAGGTGTTGTTGTTGGTCGAGTACACCCCGATCGCGCAGAACAGCACGATGGCCGGGAACAGGAACTTGTAGGGCACCGACAGCAGCTTGATCCATATGCCGATCAGCGGCAGGTTCAGGATCACGAGCATCGCGTTGCCGATCCACATCGAGGCGATCAAGCCCCAGAAGAGCTCGGGGTTGCCGGTCATCACCTGCGGACCGGGCTGGATGTTGTGGAGGGTCATCGCACCCACCATCAGCGCCATCACCGCGTTGAGCGGAATGCCCAGCGTCAGCAGCGGAACGAACGAGGTCTGCGCGCCGGCGTTGTTGGCCGATTCGGGCGATGCAACGCCGCGAATGTTGCCCTTGCCGAAGGCGATTTCGCCGGGCCGCATGTGGATCTTCCTTTCGAGCGCATAGGCGGCGAACGAAGCCAGCAGTGCGCCACCGCCGGGCAGGATGCCCAGCGCCGAGCCCAGCGCGGTGCCGCGCAGCACGGCAGGCGTCATGTGCCTGAAGTCTTCCCTGGTCGGCCACAGGCCCTTGACCTCGGAGAGGAAGATCTCGCGCTCCTCGTCCGGCTGCGACAGGTTGCCGATGATTTCTCCGTAGCCGAACAGGCCCATGGCGATGCTCACGAAGCCGATGCCGTCGGTGAGCTCCGGCGTGTCGAAGGTGAAGCGCGCGACGCCCGAGTTCACGTCGATACCCACGAGGCTCAACAGCAGGCCCAGCACGATCATCGCGACAGCCTTGAGCAGCGACCCCGACGCCAGCACCACCGCGCCGATCAGGCCCAGCACCATCAGCGAGAAGTACTCGGCCGGACCGAACCGGAGGGCCAGCTCGGTGAGCGGCGGCGCGAAGGCGGCCAGGATCAGCGTGCCCACGCAACCGGCGAAGAACGAGCCCAGACCCGCGGCCGCCAATGCAGGACCCGCACGGCCCTGGCGTGCCATCTGGTAGCCGTCGATACAGGTGACCACCGACGACGATTCGCCCGCCCGGTTGACCAGGATGGCGGAGGTGGAACCGCCGTACTGCGCGCCGTAGTAGATGCCGGCCAGCATGATCAGTGCCGACACCGGCGGCAGTGCATACGTCGCCGGCAGCAGCATCGCGATGGTCGCGACCGGGCCGATGCCCGGCAGCACGCCGATCAGCGTGCCCAAAATGCAGCCGATCAGGCAGCAGAGAAGATTGGTGAGCGTGAACGCGACGTCGAGGCCGGTCGCGAGGTTCTGGAGCAGTTCCATGGCGCCCACATCAACCGGAGATGAAGGTGGGCCAGACCGGGATCTGCAGCTTCAGCGCCCAGACGAGGGCGACGTAGCTGCCAACGGCCAGAACGGTGGCGAGGACGAGCGCGTCCTTCATATTGAAGCGCTCTCCGGCGAGGCTCGAGATGATGGTCAAAGCGTAGATCGCGATGATCATGCCCATGGCCGGCACGCCGATGCTCGGCAGACCGCCCAGCAGCACACCGAACGCAAGGTTGGCTGCGAGCACGAAGAAGAGCGGCTTCCACGCCCACTTGCTGATCGGATCGCCATCCACCGTCTCGACCACCAGCGACTGAAACAGGACGGCAGCCCCGAGGATGGCCAGAAGAATCCCCAGCACGAGCGGAAAGTAGCCGGGCCCCATGCGGGCGCCTTCGCCGATGTTGTAGGAGGTGGCGCCCACGGCGAAGGCGCCGCCCGCGACCATGAACATGAGTCCCGAAAAGAAGTCAGCTTGACTCTTGATGCGCATGTCTCTTGTCTCTTGACCCTCGTTTCGATGAAGAACTCGAAGAGGGTCATGCTGCGTACCTGACCTTTTTCTGACTTGTCTCATAAGCATTTCCACGTAGCACCATCGGCAGTGGTGCGTACGCGCATGCGGCGGACCTTCAGCCCTTGCGTCGCAGCGGCGCAAGCAGGCCCTTGAGGCCGTTGTGGTCGATCTCCTGCATCAGCGCCAGGAGCCGGCCGATCTCTCCCTTGGGGAAGCCTTCGCGCGCGAACCAGTTCAGGTAGTTGCCGGGCAGGTCGGCGATCACGCGGCCCTTGTACTTGCCGAAAGGCATTTCGAGCGTGACGAGCTTTTCGAGGTCTTCGGGTTTCATGGCGCGGTGGCCGGTTGCTGCGCCTTTCGCCTCGCGCGGCGCGTGCGGGTGTCGGAGGCGGCGACACCGATGATGATGACGGAGGTCAGCACGTTCATCGTCAGCAGATCGAGCTTCGGCGCGATCGCGACCAGCGCCGCCGAGGCGAGCAGTCCGGCCATGTGCGAAGGGGGAAACGGCCGTACACGATGCGCTTGTAGAGACCGTTGCCGAGCTGGTAGGCCACCGGCGCACCGATCATCACGATCAGTTCGGCGAGGCCCATGTGGCCGTGCGGATGGGCGATGACGAGCTCGTTGCCCACGGCCGTGATGATGATGCCCCCACCAGCAGCACATGCACGTAGTGGAACCAGGCGCCGATGCGGCCCGGGTCGTCCGAATGCTCGATCACGTGGCTGCCGTCCGCGCTGCTGGTGTCGAAGTACAGCCACCACATCGCGAGGCTGCCGATGAAGGCGCAGAGGAACGCCGCGGTCGAGAGCGTGCCGAGCGCCCCGGTCTTGGCGAAGGTGTCGCCTGTGATGAGGATCGACTCGCCCAGCGCGATGATCACGAAGAGCTGGCAGCGCTCGGCGAGATGGCCGCCCTCGATGGTCCAGTCGGACGTCTGCGAACGCCCGAGCCCGGGCAGGCGGAAGCCGAACATTGGCGAGACGTACTCGCACGCCACCGCCACCGCCCACCAGCCGATTCGCGCCGGCCCGGCCGCGAACGCGCCCGCGATCCAGAACACCGCCGCGATGCCGTTCCAGCCCAGAATGCGCCGGAAGTTGGCCGCGAGCACGTGCCGCTCGCGCAGCATCAGGTAGACCACGATCGAACGCCCGACCTGGATCGTGACGAAGGCGGCCGCGAAAGTCGTTCCGCGTTCCGCGAAGGCGCCTGGGATCGCCGCCGACATCACGAGTCCCACCAGCATCACGCCGAAGAGCAGCAGCCGCACGGAGGCGGTGCGCGGATCGAACCAGTTGGTCACCCAGGCGGTGTATTGCCAGCCGAGCCACACCGCGAACCAGAGCAGCAGCGTCTCCAGCGCGCCCCGCGGCGTGAGATGGCCGAGCAGGTAGTGCGAAAGCTGCGTGACCGCGAAGACGTACACCAGGTCGAAGAACAGCTCCTCGTAGGTGACCTTCGCTTCGCCGCCGTCGCGGCGCCGCAGGGCGGGGGGTGTCGGGGTGGGCGCGGCCGTGCATGGCCGGATTCTCTCCGCCCCCGTTCAACTCCGCCCGGGGCTCTGTTCCAATCCATCATGTCATTCGAAACCCTGGGGCTCGACCCCGCCTTGCTGCGCGCGGCCGCCGAGCGGGGCTATGCCGCGCCCACGGCCATCCAGCGCGAAGCCATTCCCCCGATCCTGCAGGGCCGCGACCTGCTGGGGGCGGCGCGCACCGGTTCCGGCAAGACCGCGGCATTTGCGCTGCCGCTGCTCCAACGGCTTGCGCAGCAGGCGCCGCAGGCACCCCGGGTGCTGCGCGCACTGGTCCTGGTGCCCACGCGGGAACTCGCGGCGCAGGTGGGCGAGTCGATGCGCGGCCTGGCCCAGCACCTGCCCGCGCGGCCCAGGATCGCGGTCGCGTTCGGCGGCGTCTCGATCAATCCGCAGATGATGGCCCTGCGCGGCGGCGCCGACGTCATGATCGCCACGCCGGGCCGCCTGCTCGACCTGGTCGATCGCCGCGCGCTCCGGCTGTCGGCGGTATCGACGCTCGTGCTCGACGAGGCCGACCGGCTGTTCGACCTCGGCTTTGCCGACGAACTCGGGCGCATCCTGGCCCTGTTGCCGGCGCGGCGGCAGAACCTGCTGTTCTCGGCCACCTTTCCGCAGGCGATCCAGTCGTTGGTCGACGCGCAGCTTCGCGATCCGGTGCGGGTGGAAAGCTCGGAGGAGAAAAGCGCCGAGCCCACGATCCTCCAGCGCGCGATCGAGGTCGACGCGTCAAGACGCACCCAGCTCCTGCGGCGGCTCATCGAGGACAGCGGCTGGACGCGCGCGCTCGTTTTCGTCGCAACCCAGCACGCCGCCGAGATCGTGGCCGACAAGCTGCGCAGGGCGGGCATCGAGGCCGAGGCCTTTCACGGCCTGCTGAGCCAGGGCAAGCGCACGCAGGTGCTCGCGGATTTCAAGGCGTCCCGGGTCAAGGCGGTGATCGCGACCGATCTGGCGGCGCGAGGGATCGACGTCGTCCAGTTGCCGGTGGTTGTGAACTACGACCTCCCGCGATCGGCGGTCGACTACGTGCACCGCATCGGGCGTACCGGCCGCGCCGGCCAGAGCGGCCCGGCCGTGAGCTTCGTCAGCGCCGCCACCGAGGCGCATTTCAGGCTCATCGAGAAGCGACAGGGCCTCACGGTGCCGCGCGAGCGCGTGGCCGGATTCGAGCCGGTGGAAGCCGCGCCGCCGGCGGGCGCGGGCACGGGCGGCATCAAGGGGAAGCGCCCGAGCAAGAAGGACAAGCTGCGTGCGGCCGCGGCGGCGACAACGAAGACCGCTTCCTGAGCGTTGTCAGTCCCTTGGGGGCTTCTTCGCGATCCCCATCGTCTTCGCGAGGATGCCCAGCATCACTTCGTCCGCACCGCCGCCGATCGAGGCCAGCCGGCCGTCGCGGTAGAGGCGCGAGACGCGGTTTTCCCAGGTGAAGCCCATGCCGCCCCAGAACTGCAGGCAGGTGTCGGCCACCTCGCGCGTGAGGCGGCCGGTCTTGAGCTTGGCCATCGATGCGAGCTCGGTCACGTCCTGGCCCTGCACGTGCAGGTCGCACGCGCGGTAGGTGAGAGCGCGCAGCGCCTCGATCTCGGTCTTGAGTTCGGCGAGCTTGAACTGCACCCACTGCTGGTCCGCCAGCGTGCCGCCGAAGAGCTTGCGCTGCTGCGCCCATTCGATGGTCTCGGCGATGCACTCGTCCAGCGGCACCAGCGAACTGGCGGCGCACCACAGCCGCTCCTCCTGGAACTGCTGCATCTGGTAGACGAAGCCCTGGCCTTCCTCGCCGATGCGATAGCGCTGCGGCACGCGCACCTCGTCGAAGTAGATGAGGCCGGTGTCGCTGGAGTGCATGCCGATCTTGCGGATCTTCTTCGCGTTGGTGATGCCGGGGCTGTTCATCGGAACCATGATGAGCGACTTGTTGCGGTGCACCGGGCCGTCGCTGGTGTTGACCAGCATGCACATCCAGTCGGCCTGCAGGCTGTTGGTGATCCACATCTTCTGCCCGGTGATGACGTAGTCGCCGCCGTCCTTGCGCGCAAGGCTCTTCAGGCCCGCGACGTCGCTGCCCGCGCCCGGTTCGCTCACGCCGATGCAGCCCACGGTCTCGCCCGCGATCGCCGGCGCCAGGAACTCGCGCCGCAGCGCATCGCTCCCGAAACGGGCCAGCGCCGGCGTGCACATGTCGGTCTGCACGCCGATCGCCATCGGGATGCCGCCGCAGCTCACGTGGCCGAGCGCCTCGGCCATCGCCATCGCGTAGGAATAGTCGAGGTCCGAGCCGCCGTAGACCTCCGGCTTGTTCAACCCCAGCAGCCCGAGCGCCGCGAGCTTGCGGAAGACCTGGTGCGCGGGAAACTGCTCCGCCGCTTCCCATTCGTCGACATGCGGATTGATCTCCTCATCGATGAAGCGGCGCAGCGTCTTCTGGATCTCGAGGTGTTCGTGGGTGTACTGCATGCCTTGTCTCCGGTCGGTCCGCTTGTGGTGCGTGATCCGGAGACTGTAGGACGCGCCCCGCGCGGCGCGCTTGCGGGAAGTGGCTACAGGCTGTTACGTCGCCTGTCGCTCGCCATGGGTGCGGGGCGCCTGTATGCAGCCCAGCCCTTCGAGCGTCGCGCGGACGGCTGCATCGAGCTGCGTGTGCGGCTCGCTCCCCAGCAGCGCCACCAGCCGTGCATTGCGCAGGCGAACGGGCGTCTGCCACAGGTAGCGCATCTCGCGCAGCTCGCGCAACATCGGCACGAACGGCGAGGCCAGCATCGCGAGCCGCCATGGAAAACGCCGCACCGGTAGATCGGGGCGCCCGCTCGCGCGCCGGATCGCGGCCTGCATCTGCGTGCCATCGGCATCCCAGTGGCCGGCCATGTGGACGCTCTCGAACGTCGCGAGCGCATGCTCGCGCTCGACGAGCTGCGCGATGGTCTCCGCCATGTCGGGCAGGTAGGTCCACTGGTGGCCGAGGCCGGGGCGGCCCGGATCGGTGATCGAAGCGAGTGGTCGCCCGGCCTTCACGAGCCCCTGCGCGAACCAGTTGCTGCCCGCGCGCGGCCCGAAGAAGTCGCCCGCGCGCACCACGAGCGAGCGCACCCCGCGCGTGGACGCTTCGCGCAGGTGCTGCTCCATCCGCACGCGGATCGCCCCCTTGCGCGTGACGGGGTGTTGCGGCGCGTTTTCATCGATGTCGGGAAAGGCGTCCGGCCCGTAGTTGTAGACGTTGCCCGGCAGCACGATCCGCGCGCCCGTGGCTTCGGCCGCGCGGAGGGTGTTTTCGAGCATCGGCGGCACCAGCGTCTCCCAGTCCCGATAGCCGGGCGGGTTGACCGCGTGCACGATCAGCGCGGCGCCGCGCGCGGCGGCGATGACGCTCGCGGCGTCCATCGCATCGCCCGCGACCCACGCCGGGCG
Organism: Variovorax ureilyticus; assembly: GCF_050632185.1. Classification (GTDB taxonomy): domain Bacteria; phylum Pseudomonadota; class Gammaproteobacteria; order Burkholderiales; family Burkholderiaceae_C; genus Variovorax; species Variovorax ureilyticus_A. The sequence goes on along the minus strand of NZ_CP192579.1, from coordinate 3,844,393 downwards.
CGGAGTGCTTGCGGACCATTGCGCCGCAGCCCGGGCCGGGTCGCGGGCCAGCGCCCGCACCTTCCAGCCCCGCCGCAGCAAGGCTGACGCGGTTTCCCCGCCGATGCCGCCGGTCGCGCCGAGCACCAGTGCCGTACCTCTTTCCATGACTGCTTCCTTCTCGTGTTGCCTGGATGCACCGATTCTTTGGGCAGGCACGGATAAGCACAATTGTCTGAACCATGCAGTCGGCTAGTATGAAATATATGAGCATGAATCCACTGGACTGGGAAAGCCAGCGCGCCTTTCTCGCCGTGCTGCGCGAGGGCAGCCTCTCCGCTGCCGCGCGCGCGATGGGCGTGGCGCAGCCCACGGTGCGGCGCCGTCTTGACGCCCTGGAGCGCTCCATCGGCGTCGCGCTGTTCACGCGCTCGCCCACGGGTCTGACGCCGACCGATGCGGCGCGCGATCTCGGCGCCCATGCCGAGGCCATGGGCGCTGCGGCCGATGCGTTTGCGCGCGCGGCGTCGGCCGACACCGGCGGGGTGTCCGGCACGGTGCGCATCACCGCCAGCGAGGTCGTGGGCGCGGAGGTGCTGCCCTCGATGCTGGCCAGCCTGCAGCGCAAGCACCCGGGCCTTGCGTTCGAGCTCAGCCTGACCAACCGCAACGAGGATCTGCTGCGCCATGAGGCCGACGTCGCGATACGCATGGCGCGGCCCACGCAGGCGGCCCTCGTCGCGACGCGCGTGGGCATGGTCGAGCTCGGCTTCTTCGCGCGGGCGGACTACCTGAAGAAGAACGGCACGCCGAAGAGCCTCGACGAGCTCGGCCGCTTCGCGTTGATCGGACCGGATCGCGAGACGGCCCACCTGCGCTGGCTTCGCGATCTTGGCATCGACCTCAGGCGCTCGATGTTCAGTTGCCGCACCGACAACCAGATCGCGCAGCTCGGCGCGATCCGCGCGGGCCTGGGCATCGGCGTGTGCCAGAAGGCGTTGGCCGCACGCGACCCGAAGCTGGTGCCGGTGTTGCCTCGCGCGTTCAGCCAGGGGCTCGAGACCTGGGTCAGCATGCACGAGGACCTGCGACGCATGCGGCGCGTGCACGTGACCTTCGCGCACCTGGTCACCGCCCTGACCGCGTACTGCGGCAAGGCGGCGCCTGACGCGTGAAGCCGGCGGGAACTCAGCGCTGCGGCCGGATCCGATAGAGCGCGTTGTTGCGGTCTGCGGTCACGTAGATCGTCCCGTCGTTGCCCACCGCCACGCCCGTGGGCACGTAAGGCGGCGGCATGCCGGGGCCGCCTTCGAGGCCGATCGGCAGGCCTTCGGCGACGGTGCGTCGCGTGCCCGCGATCGGGTCGATCTCCACCAGCCGCCGCGCCGCGCTCTCCGCGACGATGAAGCTGCCCCACGGCGTCTGCGCCACGCCCTCGGGCAGGGCCAGCCCTTCGGCGACCGCGCGCAGCGGTGCGCTCGCGTCGAGCGGAATGCGCGTGAGCTTGCCCGCGGCTTCGGTGACGTAGAGCGCGCCGTCCTTGCCGAGCGTCATCTGCACCGGCCCGCCGAGGCCGCTCGCGATGACTTCCTTCTGCTCGAACTTCGGGCCGCTCGCACGCGTGATGCTGCCGGTTGCGATCTCGGCGTAGACCACGCTGCCGTCGGGCATCGGGATGGCGTCGTACGGCGCCTTCAGGCCGTGGATCACGGCCGTGGTCTTCAGGCTCTTGCGATCGACCAGTTGCACCGTGCCGGTGAACCACGACGCCAGCGCGAAGTGGGTGGGCGAGAGCCCGACCGCGAACGGATATTCGAGCTCCGGATCGCGCTGCATGCGGAAGATGTCGCGCACCGCGCCGGTGGTCGCATCGACCTGCCGGAAGCCGAAGACGTCGGCGACGAAAAGATCGTTGCCGTCGATCTTCATGCCGCCCGGCACCGCGAGCTTGCCGCTGGTGAGCGTGCGCAGCTCGCCCGTGCCGGGGTTGAAGGCCTCGACCGAGTTGTCGGCCATGTTCGAGACGTAGATCGTGCCTTCGGGTGCGATCGCGAGGTTGTCGAGCGACGGCTTGAGCTGCTTCGCCACCGTCTTGCGGCCGGTCGAGAGTTCGACGCGCACCAGCTCCCCGCTTCGCGCATCGACCACCCACAGGTTGCCCTTGCCGTCGAGGTTGGCGGCGGCCGGGATCTTGAAGCCATCGGCGATCACCGTCATCGCCCCGTCGGCCGGCGCGATCTTCACCACCTGGCCCTTGAACCAGAGCGGTCCGTAGATCATGCCGTCGGGCCCGACCTCGAAGCCGTTCAAGCCGCCCATGTCTTTTTTGATGAGGCGCGGCGGCTTCTGGCCGGCGGGATCGATCTCCCACAGCGCGTCGCCGAGGAACACCTGCGACGCATAGAGCTTGCCGTTGCGGCGGTCGAAGTCCAGCGAGTTGAGGCCGGGCAGGTCCTTGGCGACCACCCGCATCGGCGCGGTGTCGCTGTCGCGCATGCGCAGCATGCCCATCAGGTAGTTGGTCCACGCCAGTTCGCCCCTGGGGCCGACCGCGATGTCGTCGGCCTGGCCTTCGACGCTCGGGATCAGGACCCGGGCGGCGCCTGTCTGCCGGTCGACCTCCCAGAGCGCGTTGCCCACCACCGAGCCCGCGAGCAGCCGCCCCTGCTTGTCGATGGCGAGCCCATGCACGCCGCTGAAGGACGAGGGCGCGACGATCGCTTCGGGTGCTGCCCAGGCGTTCGGCCGCGCAGGCGGCGCGATGGTGCTGCATGCGCCGAGAAGAAGTGCCGACGCCGCAAGGGCACCGCCGATGATTCGCTTCATGCTGTCTCCTGGTTATGGTTGTTGGCCGGTCGCAGTCTAGGAGCCGATCCGGCCTTTGCAGTCACCCGCGGGACAAGGGTGCATCAAGCCTTGAAGCGCTTGCGCGTGAGTCCCAGCGCGATCCAGTAGGCGGCGACCGTGTAGGCCACGAGCACCACCGCGTGCCGCAGCCAGTCGTCGGGCCATTGGTCCATGAAGAGCGGCCGCACCAGCATCACCGCATTGGTCAGCGGCAGCCACGCGGCCACGGCACGCACCACGCCCGGCAGTTGATCCAGCGGAAAGAACACGCCCGACAGGAACATCATCGGCGTCATGAACAGCGTGAAGTAGTAGGTGAAGAAGTCGTAGCCCTTCGCGAGCGCATTGAAGATCAGCGCGATGCACGAGAAGGTGATGCCGCAGCCCACCAGCACGAGCCACGCGATGACGAGCTTCGGCGTGTGGCTGATGCCCAGCGAGAGCATCACGAAGAGGATCGCGGTGGTGGTGAAGATCGCCTTGAAGCCGGCCCAGAGCATCTCGGCCAGCACCACGTCGTCCAGGCCGACCGGCGCGTTCATGATGCCGTCCCAGGTCTTCTGCACGTGCATGCGCGAGAAGGCCGAATAGAGCGCCTCGAACGAAGCCGCGTTCATCGCGCTCATGCAGATCGAGCCGCTCGCGAGGAAGAGGATGTACGGGATGCGCGTGCCCTCCACCTCGACCTGCCCCACGAGCGCACCCATGCCGTAGCCGAAGGCCACCAGCCAGATCAACGGCTCGGCGATGTTGCCGATCAGGCTCGGGATCGCGAGCTTGCGCCACACCAGCAGGTTGCGCAGGAACACCGGCCACCAGCGCATAGAGAGCTCGGGCGGGCGCCAGACGGAGCGGGCCGGCGGTGCGGCGTCGATCACTGCGGACATGGGTTTGGGTCTCCTGGGTCGCGGTCAGCCATCCTCGCGGATCTGACGACCCGTGAGCTTGAGGAACAGGTCTTCCAGATTCGCCGGCCGATGAAAGGTGCGCAGGCCGCTGCGGTCGCCCAGCGCCGCCATCAGGCCGCGCGCGTCCTGCGTGTAGAAGAACACCGTCTCGCCGCTCACTTCCACGCGGGCCGCGTAGTCCTTGAGCGGCGATTGCGCGAGTTCGAGCGCGCCGTCGCCGTAGAGCTCGACCACGTCCGGCTCGAGATACTGCGCGATCAGGTCGCGCGGCCGCCCTTCCGCGATCTTGCGGCCATGGTCGAGCACCAGCAGTCGCGAGCACAGCCGCTCGGCCTCGTCCATGAAGTGCGTCGTCAGCAGGATCGACTTGCCCTGCTGCAGCAGCACCTGGAGCCGTTCCCACATGAGGTGGCGCGCTTGCGGGTCGAGGCCGGTGGTGGGCTCGTCGAGCATCAGCAGCTTGGGATCGTTGACCAGTGCGCGCGCCAGCGACAGGCGCCGCCGCATGCCCCCGGAGAGTTCGCCCGGCTTGGCATCGGCCTTGTGCGACAGCGCCGCGAATTCGAGCAGCTGCGGAATGCGCGGCATGATCTGCGCGCGGCGCATGCCGAAGTAGCGCGCGTAGACCATGAGGTTCTCGGCGCATGTGAAGTCGGGGTCGAGCGTGTCGAACTGGCTCACCACGCCGAGCTGTGCCTTGATCGCGCGCGCATCGCGCGGCATCGAAAGCCCGCCCAGCGCCTCGATCGTGCCGCGGTCCGGCGCAGTGAGCCCGAGGCACATGCGGATGGTCGTCGTCTTGCCGGCGCCGTTCGGGCCGATCACGCCGAGGCATTCGCCGGGCGCGATCTCGAACGAGAGGTCGTTGACCACCACGGACTCGCCGTAGCGCTTGAAAAGGCCGTGGGCCTGGAAGAGGGGTGTCGGCACCGGCCCATTGTGGCGCAGGACCGTCAGAGCGCGATGCCGGCGAATTCCTGCTTGATCCATTCGACGAAGACCCGCGTGCGTGCGGGAAGCAATCGAGCGTGGGGATAGATCACGCTGACCGGTCGAGGCGGCGGCTCGAAGTCTTCGAGCACGATCTCCAGTCGTTTCTGCGCGATGTGCGGCAGGACCTGATAGGAAAAGAAGCTGCCGAAGCCCACGCCCGCCGCGCAAGCTTCGACCGCGGGTGCGATGTGGTTGAACTCCAGGTTCCCCTGCGTCGATACCGAGATCGGACGGCCTTCGTCGCGGAACCGCCAGGGGCCGATGGTGGTGGGGTGGATGTGCACGCAGTTCGCCTTCAGCAGATCGCGCGGATGCTTCGGCCTGCCATGCCTGCGGAGGTATTCGGGGCTCGCGACCACCACGCGGCGAATGCTGCCGAGCTGTTGCGCGACCAGCGATGAATCCTCCAGTGCGCTGATGCGAATGCCGACATCGATGCCTTCTTCCGGCAGGTTCACGGGCCGATCGTGCAGGAGCACGCTGCAGCGCATCTTCTCGTAGCGCTGCAGAAAGCGAACGATCGCCGGCGACACGTACATGTGGCCGAAGAGCACGGGCGCGGTCACGATGAGCCGGCCGGTCGGCTCGGCGGCGTCGATCGTGAGCGCGCGATCAGCCGCATCTGCCGCGGCCAGCACCTCGCGCGCGCTTTGCAGATAGGTACGGCCTTCCGAGGTGAGCGAGATGCGGCGTGTCGTGCGGTGGAAAAGCCGAACCCCCAGATGCGCTTCGAGCGCGGCGAGCGAGCGCACCACCGCGGGCAGCGAACTGTCGAGCGCGTCGGCGGCCTTGGTCAGGCTGCCCTGGTCGGCAATCTGCACGAAGGTCTGCATGGCTTTGAGGCGGTCCATGGCGCGATTAAACCGGAAACCGGAGCAGTCAAGTGCAATCCGCACCATTGTTCCCCGGCAGGCAGCAAACCAGAATCAGCGTCTTCACAGCCCGTCAGGAGAAACCAAATGAATGCCAGGCGTCCCACCCACCGATCAAAGGTCTTCATCGAGGATGTCGATGTGACCGTCGCCGATTCGAACGCGATCGCACCGATGCGGAGCGCGGAGGTGACCCGATGAAGACCGGGTCGCCATGGCATGAGGGCGAGCGCGCGATGCAAGCGCGCGTGGGCGCCGCCGAGAAGCTCGCGGGGTTCGGCCCGCGCCTCATGCGCGACTTCATGCCGGACCAGCACCGGAGCTTCTTCGCGCAACTGCCCTTCGTGATCGCGGGCAGTCTCGATGAAGCGCGCCAGCCCTGGGCGAGCGTGCTCGCCGCGCCGCCCGGCTTCGCGCATTCGCCGGATGCGCATCATCTGCGCGTCGATGCGCTGGCGAGTGCGGGCGATCCGTTGTCGCGTGCGCTCGTGGCGGGTTCGCCGATCGGCTTGCTCGGCATCGAGCTGCACACGCGGCGGCGCAACCGCGTGAACGGCATCGTGTCGGAGATCGATGCGCGCGGCTTCATGGTCGAAGTGCGGCAGAGCTTCGGCAACTGCCCGAGGTATATCCAGGCGCGCGAGCCGGTGTTCTCGGACGAGGGCGGTTTGGCGCCCGATGTCCGTCGCATGGACGGCCTGGATGCGGCCGCCCGGCGCATCGTCGAGCAGGCGGACACCTTCTTCATCGCGACCGCGCATCCTTTGGCGGGGGACGGTGAGGCATCGCACGGCGTCGACGTCTCGCATCGCGGCGGCCGGCCGGGCTTCGTGCGGGTGTCCTCGGGCGGCATGCTGACCGCGCCGGACTTCAATGGAAACACCTTTTTCAACACGCTCGGCAATATCGCGGTGAACCCTCGGGCGGGCCTGCTGTTCATCGACTTCGAGACGGGCGATCTCCTGCAGCTTGCCGTGAGCGCCGAGGTGGTGTGGGATGGTCCCGAGCTTGCGGCATTCGAGGGAGCCGAGCGGCTGCTTCGCATGCAGGTCGTCTCCGCGCTGCATCGCCCTGCAGCGCTTCCGCTGCGCTGGGGCCGTGCGGAGCCGTCGCCGTTCCTCGCAGGAACGGGCGACTGGGCCGAGGTCGCGCGGCTCAATGAAAGCGCGGGATCCGCGCGTTGACGGATGGCTGGTAGTCCCAGCTACGGGCCAGCAGCGCATCGGTGCGGAGGCCGCCTGACAGCAGCGCCCGGAGCCCCGCCGCCGCGATCGTGAACGCGAGCGCCGGGCCGGGGCAGGCATGCGGGCCGTAGCCGAAGCCGAGTGTTTGCCGGTGGGTGCGCATCAGCTCGAAGGTCGCCGGTGCGGGGTTGAGCGCGGGATCGCGGTTCGCCGCGGCCAGCACGAGCAGAACCGCGTCGCCCGGCGCGAGCACGGTGCCATCGACGATGGTCGATCGCAGGGCGAAGCGGCGCGTGTTCTGCACCGAGGGATCGTGGCGCGCGACTTCTGCGACCAGTGCGGGCAACAGTTCCCACCGCGCGCCGAGCTTGCGCCGAAGGTCCGGCTCGCGCGCCAGTGCCGCGAGACTGTTGCCCAGGAGGCCGGCGGTCGCATCACAGGTTTGCGACAGCAGGCCGACGAGATTCGCGCAGGGTGCGCGAGTTCGGCTCCGGTGCCTCGGCCTGTACGGCAGCGAGCAGGCTGCCGTGCGGCGCGGGGCGGGTGTTCGCGAGACGTTCGAATCGATCCATCAGCGCCGTGGCGGCGCTGCTCGCTCGGTCCAGTTGCGCGGGCATCGAAAGCGGCGAAAGGCATGCGACGAATTCGCGCATCCAGTCGGACAAGATCGGCAACGCGTCTTCCGCGAAGCCGAGCAGATGCGCCGCCGCGCGCACCGGATACGCAAGGCAGAACCCGGACAACGGCGCATGTGACATCCGCGCCGCGATGCCCACTGCTTCCTCGTGCGCCGATGCGAGGTCCAGCCCGGCCAACGCACGCTGCAGCACAGGCTTGTGCCTCGCATGCGTGTCGCCCTCGTTCATCCGCACCAGCTGCCCGAACACTTCGCCTGCGGGCGTTCCCGCGATCGCGGCGGGTACTGGCTCGGCGATGGGGCGAACCCGCAGCGCATCGTTCGTCAGCAGGTCGCGCACGACGTCGGCGCGGCTTGCGATCCAGAGCTGCAGCCGTTCGTCGCGCACCAGGGCCGGCCCGCTTCGCAGCGCGGCATACCAGGGGTAGGGATTCGGATGCGTGACGGCCGCAATGGCGTCGCCGGGTGGGGCAGTGCGTGTCATGAGGAGAGAGTGTGGGCTTTCTCTTGCAGACACACTTCGCTTACGATCGAAATGTGAATGCACATGCCGACATCGATCTTGCCCGCCTCGCCGGTGCCATTGCCGAGCCCGCGCGTGCCCGCATGCTGTGCTGCCTGATGGACGGCCACGCACGCACTGCCACCGAACTTGCCACGGTCGCCGAGGTCGCGGCATCGACCGCCAGCGCGCACCTGTCGCGCCTCAGGGAGCAGCGCCTGATCGAGTCCGTCGCCCAGGGCAAGCACCGCTACTTCCGTCTCGCGAGCGGGCAAGTGGCGACCGCGCTCGAAAGCCTGCTCGTCGTCGCCGGCACGCCGCGCGGTGAATTCCGGCCCACCACGCCGACCCGTCTTCGCGCTGCACGTACCTGCTACGACCACATGGCCGGCGCCGCCGGTGTCGCCCTGCACGATCGTCTGCACGCGCAAGGTTGGTTGCAGGGCACGTCCGACGATGGTGACTACGCCCTCACCACCGAAGGCGCCGTGGCGCTGGAGTCCTTGGGCATCGACGTCGATGCCTTGCGCACATCCCGTCGCCGTTTCGCCTGCGCCTGCCTGGACTGGAGCGAAAGGCGCCCACACCTCGGCGGCGCGCTGGGCGCGGCATGGCTGCAGCTCGCGCTGCGCCGAGACTGGGTCCGCCAGGACCTCGACGGCCGGGCGCTCGCAGTCACCGTCAAGGCGCAGCGAGAACTCCCCGAACTCTTCGGCGCTTGAACGCCCCGGTGCCAGGGACCCCGCGGAACCGGCTCCGCCGGGCCGCCGGGGTCGCCCCCGGAGAGGGGGTGCAGAGCCACACGAAGTGGGCGAGGCTGGGGGAGATCTACTGGAACGCGACTTCAGCGAAGCTGCGCAGCTTGCGGCTGTGGAGCCGGCTGGATCCTTCCTTGCGCAGGATATCGATCGCTGCCATGCCGATGCGCAGGTGCTGCTCCACGCGCTCGCGGTAGAACTGGTTGGCCATGCCCGGCAGCTTGATCTCGCCGTGCAGCGGCTTGTCGCTCACGCACAGCAGCGTGCCGTAGGGCACGCGGAAGCGGAAGCCGTTGGCGGCGATGGTGGCGCTTTCCATGTCGAGCGCCACCGCGCGGCTCTGGCTGAAGCGGCGCTGTGGCTGGTTGCCCGGCAGCAGCTCCCAGTTGCGGTTGTCGGTGCTCGCGACGGTGCCGGTGCGCATGATCTTCTTGAGCTCGGTGCCCTGCATGCCGGTGACGTCGGCCACCGCCTTCTCGAGCGCGAGCTGGATTTCCGACAGCGCGGGGATCGGCACCCACAGCGGCAGCTCTTCGTCCAGCACGTGGTCCTCGCGCACGTAGGCGTGTGCCAGCACGTAGTCGCCGAGCTGCTGCCCCTGCCGCAGTCCGGCGCAGTGGCCGAGCATCATCCAGGCATGCGGCCGCAGCACCGCGACGTGGTCGGTGATGGTCTTCGCGTTGGCCGGCCCGACGCCGATGTTGACCATCGTGATGCCGGTGCAGTCCTCGCGCACGAGGTGGTAGCCGGGCATCTGCGGCAGGCGCGAGGGTGGCGTGCCCTGGGTGCCGTCGAGCAGGCTGCCATAGAGATCGCTCGAGCCGGCCGAGAGGCCCCGGCGGCGCGTGATCACGTTGCCGGGCTCGATGAAGGCGATGTATTCGCTGTTCTCGTCGGCCATCGCCTCGTGGCCGAGCCGCACGAATTCGTCGATGTAGAACTGGTAGTTGGTGAAGAGCACGAAGTTCTGGAACCAGTCCGGCGCCGTGCCGCTGTAGTGCCGCAGGCGGTGCAGCGAGTAATCGACCCGCGCGGCGGTGAAGAGCGACAGCGGCTGCGCCTCGCCGGGCCGGGCCTCGAAGGTGCCGTTGGCGATGCCGTCGTCCATCGCGCCCAGGTCCGGCAGGTCGAACACGTCGCGCATCAGGGCGCGGCGCTCGGCGCTCATCGTGCCTTCGATGTGGTCGTTCTCGGCGAAGGAGAAGTGGATCGGGATCGGCTGCGTGCTGGTGCCGATCTCGAGCTCGACCCGGTGGTTTTCGAGCAGCAGCCTGAACTGCTCGCGGTAGTAGCGCCGGAAGAGGTCCGGCCGTGTCAGCGTCGTCTCGAAGCGGCCCGGCCCCGAGACGAAGCCGTAGCTCAGTCCCGCATTGGCCGCCGGGGTCTGCCGCGTGACGGTGTGCGTGTGCACGCGCACGAAGGGGTAGCAGGCCCGCACACGCCCCGGCAGGGTTTCGCCGGCGACGAAGCGCTGCATCGCATCGCGCAGATGCTGCAGGCCGCCCGCATAGATGAGGCGAACCTGTTCGAGGGCGGCGTCCGGGTCGGTGAAGCGGGCTGGCGCAATGAAGGCGGGCATGTAGGGCATAAGACATTGTGGCTCACCCCCAGGTTGGCTCACTTCGTGTAGCCGCCCACCCCTCACCGGGGGGCAACACCAGCGGCCCGGCAAAGCCGGTTCCGCGGTGTTTCCCGATGGGGCCTGGCTGCGCCGGCCGGGTGCTCAGCCCGGCATGGGCTCGCGCATCGTTACGAACTCTTCGGCCACCGTGGGATGAATGCCGATCGTGCTGTCGAACATCGCCTTGGTGGCGCCGGCCCGCATCGCGACCGCGAAGCCCTGCACCACCTCGCCGGCATCGGGGCCGACCATGTGCAGGCCCACCACGCGGTCGCTGGCCGTGTCGACGACCAGCTTCATGAAGGTGCGTTCCTTGCTGCCCGAAATCGTGTGCCGCAGCGCGCGGAATTCGCTGGAAAAGATCGTGACCTCGCCGAACTTCATGCGCGCGCCGGCCTCGGTGTAGCCGCAGGTGCCGACGTTGGGGTGCGTGAACACGGCGGTCGGCGTGAATTCGTAGTCGAGCCGGCGCTTGCCCTGGCCGAAGAGGGTGTCCACCACCACCATCGCTTCGGCCAGTGCCACCGGCGTGAGCGGCTGCCGGGTGGAGACGTCGCCGACCGCGAAGATCGAAGGCACGGAGGTGCGGTAGTGCGCGTCGACGACCACGCTGCCACGTCCGTCGAGCGTCACGCCCGCGGCTTCGAGGCCCAGGCCCTGCGTGTTCGGAATGCGGCCGGTCGCGAACAGGATGGCGTCGGCTTCCACGCGCTGCCCGCGCGAGAGCAGGGCGCACAGGCCGGTCTCGAGGCGGCTGACCATCGTCACCTCGCTGTTGTAGCGGATGTCGATGCCGGCGCGCACCATTTCCCGGCCGAGGAAATCGCGGACGTCCTCGTCGAAGCCGTTGAGCAGGTGCGCGCTGCGCTGCACCTGCGTGACCTTGGCACCCAGGCCGTTGAAGATCGAGGCGAACTCGCACGCGATGTAGCCGCCGCCGATCACCAGAAGTCGCTTCGGGAAGGGGTCGAGGTCGAACATCCCATCGGACACCAGCACATGCTCGCGCCCCGGCAGATCGGGCACGAAGGGCATGCCGCCGGTGGCGATCAGCACGTGCTTCGCGGTGAACCGCTTTTCGTCGGCCTGCACGGTGTGCGCATCCGCGAGCTGCGCCCAGGCCTGGATCAGCGTCACGCCCGCGCCTTCGAGCAGACTGCGGTAGACGCCGTTGAGCCGCAGGATCTCCTGCGCGCGGTTGGCTTTGAGACGTCCCCAGTCGAAGCGCGTCTCGCCGACGTGCCAGCCGTAGCCCGGCGCTTCCTCGAAGGATTCGGCATAGCCGGCCGCGTAGCTGTAGAGCTTCTTGGGGATGCAGCCGACGTTGACGCAGGTGCCGCCGAGCTCGGCGCATTCGGCCAGCGCGACGCGGGCGCCGCGCTGGGCGGCCATCCGCGCCGCGCGCACGCCGCCGCTGCCGCCGCCGATCACGAAAAGGTCGAAGTCGAAGGTGCGCATCGGGAACTCCTTGGTGGCGAGACTTTAGCCCGCACCGCGGAGAAGCCGATGAGTGCCGCAGTCAGGGCTTGTCCGGCTGGCCTTGGTCCTGCCCGGGGCGGCCCATGCCGCGCTGTCGGGCCTCCTGCGACTGTCGCATTGCCTGCTGCTGCTGCGCCTGCTGTTGCTGGGCCCGCATCGCGGCTTGTTGTTGCTGCTGTTGAAGCTGCTGCATCTGCTGGGCTTGCGCCTGCGCCGCGCGCTGCTGCATCTCCATCTGCTGGCGCTGGAGCTGGAGCTGCTGCGCCTGCATGGCCTGAGCGGCGGCGCGCTGCTGCGCCTCCATCTGCTGGCGTTGCAGCTGAAGCGGTTGCGCTTGCTGGGCCTGCGCGGCTTGAGCGGCCGCACGCTGCTGGGCTTCCTGTTGCTGGCGCTGGGCCTGCATGGCCTGCGCTGCGGCGCGCTCCTGCGCTTGCGCCTGCGCGCGCTGCGCTTGCTGGATTTGCTGCGCCTGCTGGGCTTGCAGGGCTTGAGCGGCCGCGCGTTGCTGAACTTCCTGCTGCTGGCGTTGCGCCTGCTGGAGCTGTTGCGCCTGCACGGCCTGAGCGGCGGCGCGTTGCTGGGTTTCCAGCTGCTGCCGCTGGGCCTGCTGCATCTGCTGCACCTGCGCCTGCATGGCTTGCGCGGTGGCGCGCTGCTGCATCTCCGTCTGCTGCCGCTGAAGCTGCTGGGCCTGCTGCACCTGCAAAGCCTGCTGGAGCTGGTGCTGTTGCGCCGCCTGGATCGCCGCGGGCGGCGGCGCGACCGGCCGGCCGAAGCCGCCGCGCTGCTCGCCCATGCCGCCGCGCAGAGGAATCGGTGCGCCCATGCCGACCGGCACGCCCACCAGCCGGTCGTGCGGAACCTGGACCACGTCGCGCCGTCCGACCGGGCCGCGTCCGAACGCATCCATGGGCACGAGCGTGATCGCGCCCGGCGTCTGCCGGTTGGCGAAAGCGACGTTGCGCGAGGGCATGTGCGGGCCGAGCGCGGCGCGGTTGGCGGCGTCGACATAGCGTTGGCTCGCGCGATATCCCGGCCGCCAGGCCTCGCCCGGTGCCAGCGGGAACCAGCCGATGCCCTGGCGCCCGCCGCTGATCGCGATATTGGCGCCGGCGACACCGCCACCCACGAAGCCCACCAGCGCGGGCGCATAGACAGGGTGCGCATGCGGACGGCCCGGCACCCAGCCCCAGCGCCGCCCGATGTGTGCCCAGCGGCCATAGTGCATGGGCGCAAAGCCCCACGGGGCGGCGTCGATCCAGGTCCAGCCCCAAGGGACGATCTCGACCCATTGGCCGTACTGGTACGGCGCCCAGCCCGCATCCACATCGCGCGGATACCAGACGTCGCCATAGGTCGGGTCGTTCTGCCAGTCGCCGTAGGCGTCGAGCTGCTGGTAGCCGAGCACGTCGCGCGACACATAGCGCGCGGAAATCGATTGATCGTCGAGGCGGTCTCGCTCGGCGACCCAGCGATCGAAATCGCCCGCGCCGCGCGGCGGTGCGCCGCTCACTTCCGCGAGGTTGCGGCCGGACACCGTCAACTGCTGGCGCGCGCCCAGCGGCATCGATTCGCCGTTCTCGCCGAACAACATGGCGCTGCCGGCCGCGATGGCGACGCGCGTGGTGCCGGCGGCCGGATCGGTGTCGATCCGGTAGTCGCCCGGGCCGTCGATGACGGTGGCCAGGTTCGCTGTGCCGATCTCGATGCGCTGGCCGGCGAGTTCGTCGCGCACGCGCATCTGCAGGTCGCCCTGGGTGGCAGTGATGCGCAGGGTCTCGTCGTCGAGTTCGGAGAGGGTGACGGCTGTCTGCTCGTCGAGCCGGACCGCGGTCGATCCGACGTAGATCTCGGCGCGCGAGTTGCGGTCGGTCCACAGGCGGTCGCCGCTGGTCAGCGGGCGGTTCGGGTCGGCCCGGTACCAGTTGTCGTCGCCGGCCGGCGACACGCTCACGGTGCCCTGTTGGAAGTTGAGCCGTCCCACGCGCCCGGGCGGATCTTGCTGCGCCGCGGCATTCAGACCGACGAAGAGCATCAACAGTCCCAGCAGCCAGCCGGCCGCGCGGCGTGGAAGGAGCGAATTGCGTGGATTCATGGGACTCCCAAGGGTTGCTTGCCATTCAACGCGCCAGGTTCGCCCGGCGCTGTCGTCTGCGATGCAAACCAAGGTGAATATCCCGCGCAGGAGGAAACCGTGTGTAAGCGCAGCGCTTCAGGCTGCGTTTGCGGCCTGGCGATCGCTGCGCGGATGGGCCAGGAAGAAACGCAGCATCTCCGCGCTCGCGTCGGGTCCCGCCGGATCGGTGAACGAGCCTTCCGGGCTCCCGCCGGCCCACGCATGACCGCCGTCATGCAGCAGCCAGTGCTCGACGATGGGGAGGCCGCGCGCGTCCGCGTAGGTGCGGCGTGTCACGCTGCGGCCGTTGCGGGATTGCGTGCGCGATTCCCCGGCGTGCGATGCGCCATCCTGGCCCGCGAGCGCCGCGGCGACCAGATGCTCGCCGTTGCGCGGATGGACAGTCTCGTCGGCATCGCCATGGAACACGATGGTCGGCATCCGGGGCCGTTCGCCCGCGCCGGCGCGGCCTGTCTTCATCGCCGCCAGCGCGGACACGACATCGCTCGCAGCCCCCGCGGGCACACCGGAATGGACGCCGACCGCGGCGAAGAGATCGGGGTACGCGCGCCCGAGGATGTCGGCCATCGCGCCGCCGGCCGAGAGGCCCGCGACGTACACGCGCGCCGGGTCGACGTCGTGCTCCGACATCACGAATCGCGTGAGCGCCGCGAGCAGCGCCGGCTCGCCGCGATCGCGCTGCTGGTGCTGGGGCTTGAACCAGTTCCAGCAGCGATGCGCATTGGCGTGCCGCGCCTGCGCCGGGTACAGCACGAGAAAGCCATGCGCGTGCGCGAGCCGGTTCATCCGCGTGCCGGTGGCGAAGTCGTCGGGGTTCTGGTTGCAGCCGTGCAGCATGAGCACGAGCGGGCGCCGCTGGCCCGGGATCTTGCGCGGCACGAAGAGCTTGTAGGCGATGGCGTGGTGCTGGTGCGCGAAGAGCCCATCGGCCCACTCGTCGGCGGCGGGTTCGTGTGCAGCGTGCGTCGTCCGCGCAAGACCCATGCCGTGCAGCGCACGCCCGGCGAGGTGGCGCGCGGCGCCTGCCAGTCGATCGAGAAACGAATTCACCGCCCCATGCTACCGGGTCAACATTGCACGATCCGGGACATCCGGCGCCCGCCATCCGTGGAGGTGAATGTTTGTGACGGAGAGGGTCTTCGAGAACCGGGGAAAATTTCGGTCGAGCGACTCCGTTCGCCCCCCTACCAACCCGAGCACCCAAAGGAACCCATCAAGATGACCAAACCGGAATCGAACTCGCCGTCGGCCGATCTTCCCGCTTCGGAGCGATTCGGCGTCAGGCCCGCGGCAGGCTATGCCGGCGACGTGACGCCCGAGCAGGCCGCGCAGTGGATGACGAGCGGCGAGGGCGTGCTCGTCGACGTGCGCACCGACGCGGAACGCGAGTGGGTCGGCTACGTGCCGGGCGCAGTCGGTCTCGCCTGGAAGCAGTGGCCGGGAATGGCGCTCAACGGTGATTTCGACGAGGGCGTGCGCACCGCGGTGCCGGCCGGAAAGAAGGCGTTGCTGCTGTGCCGCAGCGGCGTTCGTTCGATCGCGGCCGCCGGGCGTGCGACCGAACTCGGCATCGAGGCCTACAACATCCTCGAAGGCTTCGAGGGCGATGCCGATGAGCAGGGCCACCGCGGTCGCAAGGGCGGCTGGCGCCTTCGCGGCCTGCCCTGGAAGCAGAACTAGAACCCGATCTCGCCCCCCACCCAGAAGACCCGCGGGACCGGCTCGGCCGGGCCGCCGGGTTTGCCCCCTGGAAGGGGTGCCCGAGCCACACGCAGTGTGGCGAGGCTGGGGGTGAGTCAGAGTTCATTTAATAATGCCGCGCATGGCATTCCTCGCGATCGACATCGGCAACACCCGCCTCAAGTGGTCACTCTATGACGCCGCGCAGCCCGGCGCCGGGCTGCTGGCGCATGGCGCGGAGTTCCTCGATCACATCGAGCGCCTTGCCGAAGGGCCATGGGCTGACCTTCCGGCTCCCGCTTCGATGCTGGGCTGCGTGGTGGCCGGCGACGCGGTGCGGCGACGTGCCGAAGAGCAGGTGACCGAGCGCTTCGATTGCTCGCCGCGATGGGTGGTATCGAGCGCCGCGGAAGCCGGCATCGTCAACGGCTACGACCATCCGACGCGCCTGGGCGCCGACCGCTGGGTCGCGATGATCGGGGCGCGGCATCGCATGCTGTCGCAAGGTCCGGCGCGGCCGATGGTGGTGGTGATGATCGGCACGGCGGTCACGGTCGAGGCGGTCGACGTCAACGGCAAGTTCCTCGGCGGGCTGATCCTTCCGGGGCACGGGATCATGCTGCGTGCGCTCGAATCCGGCACTGCGGGCCTTCACGTGCCGACCGGCGAGGTGCGCGAGTTTCCGACGAACACCAGCGATGCGCTCACCAGCGGCGGCACCTACGCGATCGCGGGCGCGGTGGAGCGCATGGTTCAGCACCTGCGCGCGCACTGCCACGCGGAGCCGGCCTGCTACATGACCGGCGGTGCGGGGTGGAAGATGGCGCCGAGCATGAACGGGGACTTCGAACTGGTCGACAGCCTCATCATGGATGGGCTGCTGGTGATCGCCCAGGAACGCATGCTGCCCGGCTGAGCAAGGCCAGGGCCCACCCCCAGCCTCGCCCACTGCGTGTGGCTCTGCACCCCCTCAAGGGGGCGCACCCTTGCGGCCCGGCGAAGCCGGTTCCGCGGGTGCCCTGGCATCGGCTGCGCCGCTCGTGTCAGGGGGCGTTCAATCCATCCACGGCCTGGAACATCGCCTGCCGGGCCCGGCTGACGATCTGGCCGCGCCACGCATCGGTGTCGGTGTAGAAGGCCTCCAGCATCGTGGCGCGGATCGAGGTCGCGAGTTCTTCCGGCGCATCCGGATGGTTGTGCAGCCAGTGATCGCCGCGCAGCGCGGCCATCACTTCGAGCAGCGGCAGCGTGCCGTATTCGAGTGCCATGCCGGTGTACTCGGCCTTCGGGCACTCCTCGTAGATCGCGCTCCAGTTGAGTCCCGTGAGGAAGGCGGAGGCCGACGAGCCGTCGTAGATCGAGGTCACCGGTGTGCCCGGCGAACCCCACCACGCATCGGCGCGCGCGAAGGCCTGCTTGTCGTCCCGGCACGCAAAGATGCGCTCGCCGACGCCGTTGGGTCCGAGGCCGGTGTGGATGTCGATCCATGCGAGCCTGCGTGCGCGCTGGCCGTGTGTGCGCAGCACGTCGCGGAAGGTCTTGTTGCTCCACGTCGGCGCGTTGCCGCCGAAGAACATGCCGTCCTCGAACTGGTACTGCCCGCGCGTGACCGCCGCCTGATAGGCCGGGGCGCCATGCTGCGCGATCCACGCCGCGATCGCCGCGTTGTTCTCATCCGTCGGCGGCCATGTGTCGGGCAAGAGCAGCGGATGCAGGCTCGCATAGGCCTCGTTCACCGGCGGCGGCTGCTCGAAATCGAAGAAGTTGCGGTTGAGGTCGACGTTCTCGTTGGTCACCCGTCGCCCGTGCGAAAAGCCGTGCGGGTTGAGCGCATGGACGTAGAGCACCGCCACGCCCTGCGAGCGCGCCTTCTCGCGCCATTCGTCGTCGTGCAGCGCGAAGACCTGCACGCCGCTGCCGCAATGGCCCTCGACGCCGTGGCAGCCGCTGGTCACGAGCAGCATGCGCTCGGCATTCGGGTTGCCGTCGAGCGCGACGTCCATCGCGAGCTCCTCGCCGTCGCGGCCCTTCAGCGGATGCACGTGCGACCGCACCGCGAGCCCTGCGTTCGCGCAGGCCTGCAGGAACTTCTGGCGCGCGAGGAAGTAGCGCGAAGAAAAGGCTTCGCCGATGCCGATCATGCCGACTTCCCCTCAGGCGCCCTGGGTGTGTTGAGGTACTGCTCGGCCAGTCGCACCCACAGGGTCGCGCCGAGCGGAATCAGGTTGTCGTTGAAGTCGTAGCTCGCGTTGTGCAGCGTGCACGGCCCGGCGCCGTGGTGCATGTCGCGGTGCAGTCCGTCGCCGTTGCCGATGAAGGCGTAGGCGCCGGGCTTGGCCTGCAGCATGAAGGAGAAGTCCTCGGCGGTCATCGCGGGTTCTTGCACCAGCACATTCTCGGCGCCGACGATGCCGGCCATCACGCGCCGCGCGAAGTCGGCTTCGGCCGGTGTGTTGATCGTGGGCGGATAGGTGCGGATGAATTCGAAGTCAACCTCCGCGCCGTGCGCCGCGCAGATGTTCTGCGCGATCTGCCGCATGCGCGATTCGATGAGGTCCAGCACCTCGATCGTGAAGGTGCGCACCGTGCCGCGCAGCTCGGCATCGTTCGGCGTCACGGTCGGTGCCTCGCCGGCATGGAACATCGTGACCGAGATGACGCCCGCATCCACCGGCTTCATGTTGCGCGTGAGGATGGTCTGGAAGGCCTGCACCATCTCGCAGGCGATCGGCACCGGGTCGATGCTGGTGTGCGGCAGCGCCGCATGGCCGCCCTTGCCGCGCACGACGATGCGGAACTGGTTGCTCGATGCCATCACCGGCCCGGGGCTCACCGCGAACTGTCCGGCCTTCATGCCGGGCCAGTTGTGCATGCCGAAGACGGCTTCCATGGGGAACTGCTCGAACAGCCCTTCCTTGATCATCTCGCGCGCGCCGCCGCCGCCTTCCTCGGCCGGCTGGAAGATCAGGTAGACCGTGCCGTCGAAGTGGCGGTGCTTCGCGAGATGCTGCGCGGCCGCGAGCAGCATCGTGGTGTGGCCGTCGTGGCCGCAGGCGTGCATCTTGCCGTGGTGCTTGCTCGCGTGCGCGAAGGTGTTGAGCTCGGTCACCGGCAATGCATCCATGTCGGCGCGCAGGCCGACTGCGCGGTCGCTCGTGCCGTTCTTGACGATACCCACCACGCCGGTGGTGCCCAGCCCGCGATGGATGGGGATGCCCCACTCGGTCAGCTTGTCCGCGACCACATCGGCGGTGCGGACTTCCTGGAAGCAGAGTTCGGGGTGGGCATGCAGATCGCGTCGCACCGTGGCCATGCCCGGGGCCTGGGCGACGAGAGAGTCGAGGAGATTCATGGTGAGGAGTCTAGGCTTTGCCGCGAACGCCCGCAAAGATCGCGCCCTGCCGGACATCCCGGGACTTTCCTGGACAATGCCTTTCATGGCACATGTGCTTTCCACCCGCAGCCTCGAACTCGCGCAGACGCTCGTGCGCATGAACACCGTGAGCACCCGGAGCAACCTGGAGCTCATCGATTTCGTGCGCGATCACCTCGCGGGCCTCGGCATCCGCAGCCGGCTGACCTACAACGCCGACAAGACCAAGGCGAATCTCTTCGCCACGCTGGGCGCGGGCAAGAAGGCGGGCGTGATCCTCTCGGGCCACACCGACACGGTGCCGTGGGACGGGCAGGCGTGGAGCGTGGACCCGCTCTCGGCCATCGTTCAGGACTGGCCGCAGACCGACGCGGATGCGGAGCGCGTCGTCGACGAGCCGCGGCTCTACGGGCGCGGGTCGGCCGACATGAAGAGCTTCATCGCGGTCGCGCTCGCCAATGCCGGGCACTTCATCGAAAGCGATTCGCCCTTCGCGGTGCACTTCGCCTTCACCTACGACGAGGAAGTCGGTTGTTTCGGCGTGCGGGAGCTGATCGCGGACATGAAGGACCAGGGCATCAAGCCGCTGGCCTGCATCGTCGGCGAGCCGACGATGATGGTCCCGGCGATCGCGCACAAGGGTGTGTATCGCTTCAAGTGCTGCGTGCGCGGCAAGGAGGCGCATTCGTCGCTCACGCCGCAGTCGGTCAACGCGATCGAGATGGCGGCGCGCGTGGTCGGCAAGCTGCGCGACATGGCCGAGGGCTTCGAGCGCGACGAGCCGCGCTACGAGGGCTTCGACGTGCCTTTCAGCACCGCGAGCGTGGGCCAGTTCCATGGCGGCATCGCGGACAACGTGGTGCCGCGCGATGCGGAGTTCCGCTATGAATTCCGCAACCTGCCGACGAGCGACGTCGCGAAGATGCAGAAGGAAGTCGTGGCCTATGCGCAGCGCACCGAGGCCGCGATGAAGAAGGTCGCGCCCGATGCGGGCTTTCGCTTCGAGCCGATCTGCGAGGTGCCGAGCTTCCTCGGCTCCTCCAGCGACGCGGTCACGCGCCTCGCCCAGCGGCTCGCCAGGGAGCTGCGCACCACGCTGGTCGGCTTCGGTACCGAGGCGGGCATCTTCAAGAACGCGGGCATCCCCACGGTGGTGTGCGGCCCCGGCAGCATCACGCAGGCGCACCAGCCCGATGAGTACGTGACGCTCGAACAGCTCGCGCGCTGCGAGGACTTCCTGCGCGGCCTCGGCGGTCACCAAAGAGATCCGCTGAATCTCCTGGCGCCATGAAGCGGATCGCGCTCGGCCTGCTCTGCGCCGCCGCGCTGCTCTATGCGGTGGCAACGACGCTCGAAGCCGGGCATCCGGCCTGGGGCTACGTCGCTGCCTTCGCCGAGGCGGCGATGGTCGGCGCGATCGCGGACTGGTTCGCGGTGGTCGCGCTGTTCCGGCATCCGCTGGGACTGCCGATCCCGCACACCGCGATCATTCCGGCCAACAAGGACCGCATCGGCGCGAAGCTCGCGGGCTTCATCTGCAACAACTTCCTGAGCACGCCGCAGGTGCTTTCGAAGCTCGGGGCGTTCGATCCCTCCGCGCGGCTCGCGGACTGGCTCTCGCGGCCGGACCGCGCGGAGAAGCTCGGCGAGCACCTCGTCGCCGCAGTGCGCTACGGGGTCACCGCCTTCGACGACGCACGGGTGCGAGGCTTCCTCGGCCGCATGGCCTCGGCCGGAATCGCGCAGATCGACATGTCGCGCCTCGCCGGACAGGCGCTCGATGCACTGACGGCCGGCGGACGCCATCAGGCCTTGCTCGACGACGTGCTGGTGCAGGTCGCGCACCTCGTCGAGGGCGACGAAGTGCAGGAACGCATCACCGAAGCCATCGCGCGCGAGATCAAGGCGCTACGCTACGTGGGGCTCGACCAGGTGGCGGCGCGGGTCGCGACCCGCAAGATCGTCGATGCGGTCGCGCGCACCGTCGGCGAATTGGCGGACGACCCGGCGCATCCGCTACGGCTTCGCTTCGACGAATTCATGGCCGGCTTCATCGAGCGGCTCAAGACCGATCCGGAGTTCCGGCGGCGCGGCGAGGCCATCCGCGCCGAGCTGCAGGCGCATCCCGCGCTCGGCGACTACCTGCATGGCCTGTGGAGCGAACTGCTCGCGTGGCTGCATGACGATCTCGCGAAGGACGATTCGAGCATCCGCCGGCGCATCGTCGCGATGGCCGGCACCCTGGGCGCAAGGCTGAGCGCGGACGAAGCGATGCGCCGCTGGATCAACGAACAGATCATGGACGCCGCCCCGCGCGCGATCGAGCGCTACCGCGAGGACATCCGCCGCTACATCATCGAGCGGGTGGCCGAATGGAACGCCGAGGAGATGACGATCGAACTCGAACGCCACATCGGTCGCGACCTGCAGTTCATCCGGGTGAATGGGACGCTGGTGGGCGGGCTGGTGGGGCTGGGGATCCACGCTGCCACCCAACTCTTGAAGCCTTAGGTCCTGATCTTGCCTTCCGCCGTGATCATCGACAGCTCGACGAACTTCGACGCCACATGGTTCTTCGGCGAGAACGACACGTCGAACCCGGCGAACTGCTGGCGGTCGATGCTTTCGAGCCCCGCGATCAGCCCGTCGCGCGAGGGCTTTCCGGTTGAACGCCGCAGGCCTTCGACCAGCACCTTCGCGGCCAGGTAGCCCTCGACGCTCGAGAAGTTGGCCTTGGTCGCGCTGTTGCTCTTGCGCACCGCCTCGTTGAACTCCCGCGTGATGCCGTTCGCCGCGTTGTAGGGGGAGGGCACGACCTGCGTGACCACCACGCCGGCGCCGTCCTTGCCGAGTTCGTCCGCGAGCGCCTGCGTGCCCACGAAGGACACATTGAAGAAGGTGCCGCCGTAGCCCGCCTTGCGCGCCTCGCGGATGAAGGCCGCGCACGACTTGTAGGCGCTCACCTGGACCACCGCGTCAGGCTGCGCCGCCACGATGGCCTTGACCGCCGCCGACACGGCAACCGAGTTGCGCTCGACCGTGGCGAGCGCGACCGGCCTCAGGTCGAGCTGCGACAGCGCGAGCGTCACGCCGTCGAGGCCCGCCTTGCCGTAGGCGTCGTTCTGATAGAAGACCGCGATCTTCTTGAGACCGAGGTTCGTGAGCTGCTTGACGATCACCGCGGTCTCGTCGTTGTAGGAGGCGCGCAGGTGGAAGACGTTGCGGTGGAACGGCTCGCGCAGCGACATGGCACCGGTGAACGGCGCGATGAACGGCACCTTGGCGTTCACCGCCTGCGGCAGCGCCGCGAGACTCGTGGGCGTGCCGATATAGCCGAAGAGCGCGAAGACGTCCTCGTCGATCAGCTTCTTCGTGTTCTCCGCGCAGCGATCGGGCTCGTAGCCGTCGTCGAGGAACTTGATGACCACGTTGCGGCCGGACTGGGCGTTGTACTGGTCGAGGAAGAGCTTCGCGCCCTCGTAGAACTGGATGCCCAGTTGCGCGGCCGGCCCGGTGAACGGGGCGGACTGGCCGAGCACCAGCGGCGTCTCGCTCTGGGCCCGCGCGAACTGGAAGCCGGCGAGCGCCGCGGCGCCCGTCGCGATCGAAAACTGTCTGCGACTCAGCATCGTGAAAACCCCTTCGCGCGCTTTTCCGGCGCACAACTTAGACTCGACCGGTTCCCGCTGTCCCGGCCGATTTCATGACCTCCCCAACCCGCGTCCTCGGCGCCTGTCCGCACGACTGTCCCGATACCTGCGCGCTCGTCACCACCGTGCAGGACGGCATCGCCGTCAAGCTCCAGGGCAACGAGGCGCACCGGCACACGGCCGGCGTTCTCTGCACCAAGGTTTCGCGCTACATCGAGCGCAACGACCATCCGGAACGTGTCGTCCAGCCGCTGAAGCGTTCGGGCCCCAAGGGGAGCGGCCGCTTCGAACCTGTGAGCTGGGACGCTGCCCTCGATGACATCGCCGCGCGGCTGAATGTACTGAGAAGTAACAGTCCTGAAAAGATTGTGCCCTACAGTTACGCGGGCACCATGGGTCTTGTGCAGGGGGAGTCGATGGACCGTCGCTTTTTCCACAAGCTCGGTGCGTCGCTCCTGGACCGGACCATCTGTTCCACCGCCGGGGGAGAGGCCTTAGGTTTTACTTTGGGCGGCAAGGTCGGCATGCGAACCGAGTTCTTCGCCGAATCGAAGCTGATCCTGATCTGGGGCAGCAATTCGATCGCGAGCAACCTCCATTTCTGGCGACACGCACAGGCGGCCAAGCGCGCCGGAGCACGGCTGGTGTGCATCGATCCGCGCAAGACCGAGACCGCCGACAAGTGCGACGAGCATGTGGCGCTGCTGCCCGGCACCGATGCCGCGCTGGCGCTCGCCCTGATCCACGAGCTGATCGTGAACGACTGGCTCGATCGCGACTACATCGAGCGATACACCCTCGGCTGGGCGCAGTTGCGCGAGCGCGCGCTGCAATGGCCGCCGTCGCGCGCGGCCGCGGTGTGCGGCGTGCCCGAGGCGCAGATCGTCGCGCTCGCGCGCGCCTACGGCACCACGAAGCCGGCCGCGATCCGCCTCAACTATGGCATGCAGCGTGTGCGCGGCGGCGGCAATGCGGCGCGCGCGGTGGCCTGCCTGCCGGCGCTGGTCGGGGCATGGCGCGATCGCGCCGGGGGCTGCTGTTGAGCAGCTCGGGACTCTTCCCCGTGGATCGCGCGGCCTTGCAGCGGCCCGACCTGCTCGCCGGCCGGCAGCCGCGCACCATCAACATGAGCACCATCGGCGACGCGCTGCTCGATGCCGCGAATCCGATCGAGGCGCTGATCGTCTACAACAGCAACCCGGTGGCGGTCGCGCCCGAGTCGGGCAAGGTGGTGGCCGGCTTCGCGCGCGAGGACCTCTTCACGGTGGTGCTGGAGCAGTTCCAGACCGACACCGCCGACTATGCCGACTACGTGCTGCCCGCCACGACGCAGCTCGAGCACTGGGACATCCATTTCAGCTACGGCCACACCGACGTGCTGCTCAATCGTCCGGCGGTCGCGCCGCGCGGCGAGGCGCGCAGCAACACCTGGGTCTTTCGCGAGCTCGCCGGGCGCATGGGTTTCGACGAGCCCTGCTTCTCCGACGACGACGAAGCCCTCTGCCGCGCGGCCTTCCCCGCCGAAGCGGTCGATTTCGGGGAACTGGAGGCGAACGGCTTCGCCACGCTGAAGCTGCCGGATGCGCCTTATGCGGAGGGCAACTTCCCGACGCCATCCGGCCGCTGCGAATTCTTCAGCGCACGGCTCGCGGCGACGGGCCAGGACGGCCTGCCGGACCACGTGCCCAACTACGAGGCGGCGGGAAGCTCCGGCGAATTCCCGCTCGCGATGATCTCGCCGCCGGCGCGCAACTTCCTCAACTCCAGCTTCGTCAACGTGCGCAGCCTGCGGTCGATCGAGGGCGAGCCCTTGCTGGAGATCAACGAGGCCGATGCCAGCGCACGCGGCATTGCCGACGGCGCGACGGTGCGCGTCTTCAACCAGCGCGGCGAATACCGCTGCCGCGCCGAAGTCTCTCGGCGCGCGCGGCCCGGCGTGGTGCATGGGCTCGGCATCTGGTGGCGCAAGCTCGGCCTGGACGGCACCAACGTCAACCAGCTCACCAGCCAGCGGCTGACCGACATCGGACGCGGCCCGACCTTCTACGACTGCCTGGTCGAGGTTGAGCGGACGTGAAACGCGCGCGCTGGGTGATCGCGGCAGGCGCGGTCCTGGTGGGGCTCGCCATGCTCGCGGGCTGTGCGGACATCCGCTACTACTGGCAATCGGCCAGCGGCCACATCGACCTGATGCGCGCTGCGCGCCCGGTGCCGGAATGGCTCGAAGACCCGTCCGCCCCCGAGTCGCTCAAGGCCGGGCTCGAGCTCTCGCAACGCATCCGCCGCTATGCGGTGTCCGAACTCGATCTGCCCGACAACGCGAGCTACAAGGCCTATGCCGACCTGCATCGGCCGGCCGCGCTCTGGAACGTGGTTGCCGCGCCGCCGCATTCGCTCACGCTCAGGACATGGTGCTTTCCGGTCGCGGGCTGCGTGGGCTATCGCGGCTACTACGACGAGGCCGCCGCCCGCGTCGAAGCCGCGGCGCTGACGGCGCAGGGCCTGGAGGTGGCGGTCTACCCGGTGCCGGCGTATTCGACGCTCGGGTGGATGAACTGGGCCGGCGGCGATCCGCTGCTGTCCACCTTCATCGGCTATCCCGAAGGTGAGCTCGCGCGCATCGTGTTCCACGAGCTCGCGCACCAGGTGCTGTACGTGCAGGACGACACCATGTTCAACGAGTCCTTCGCGACGGCGGTCGAGCGCATCGGCGGCGCGCGCTGGTTGAAGACGCAGGCGAGCGAGGCCGCGCGCCTCGAATATGCGCAGTTCGATACGCGCCGCCAGCAGTTCCGCGCACTGGCGGCCGACACGCGCCGCGCGCTGCAGGAGATCTACGCGTCCGACGAGGCCAAGGCGCAGGACTGGAAAGCGGTCGATGCCAGGAAGGCCGCCGCGATGGACGAATTCCGCCGCCGCTATGCGGCGCTCCGTGCGACGTGGACCGGGCCGCGCCAGGGCGCCTACGACGCCTGGGTGGCGCGCGCCAACAATGCGGCCTTCGGCGCGCAGGCGGCCTACGACGACCTCGTTCCGGGCTTCGAAGCGCTGTTCGAGCGCGAAGGCGAGAACTGGCCTCGCTTCTACGCCGCGGTCAAGGATCTGGCGGCGCAACCCAAGGCAGGCCGCGATGAGGCGCTGCGCACCCCGGCGCCGCAACCGGACGAACTCATGCAAACCCAGTCGCCTTGCTGCAAGCGCGACAACATCAACGGAGATCGAGGTGCCTGACATCCAGATCGAGCGCCAGCATCAACTGGGCCTCCCGGCCGCGCGCGCAGTCGCGCGGAAACTCATGCAGAAGGTCGAGCAGGATTTCGGAATGGAATGCCGCTACGACGAAGGCGAGGCGCGCGATACGGCCCGTTTCGGCCGGGCCGGTGTCGATGGCAGCGTGGAGGTCAGCGCCGACACCTTCAGGCTCGAAGCAACGCTGGGAATGCTGTTCGCCAACTTCGGCGACGAGATTCAGCGGCGCCCGGCCGCGAGCCTCGACAAGCTGCTCGGCACCGCGGCGCCGGCGGCGGGCGATGCCTGAGGCCGGTCGGCCGCGCGCTTCAGCGCAGCGATTCGATCAGGTCGATGTACTGCTGCTTGGCTTCGTCGGCGCTGAGGCCCTTGCGCGAGGTCCAGGCGTCCCATTTGGCGCGCGCGACGATGTCGCTGAAGCTGGGTTTCTTCTCGGTGTTGTCGCCCGCGGTGGCCTGCTTGAAGAGGCCGTAGATCTTGAGCAGCGTCGGATTGTCGGGGCGCTCGGCGAGCAGTTTGGAATTCGCCTGGGCGGCTTCGAAGAGGGCGTTGAGGTCGGACATTTCGACTGGGTTGGCAAGGAAAAACGTCATCTTAAGTGACGAAAACGTTCAAATATCGCGCGGTGCCATCGTGCCGGGCGAGCAGAGATTCATTCATTCATTCATGACGAGATCGCAGGCCCATCCACCTGAAATCGAGCGCGCGCTGGCTGCCGCCGTGCCGCGGGCGCCATTCGTGCGCGCTGCCGCGCTGTTGTGGGGCTGTGTGGTCTTCATGCCGGTGGGGCTCAACTATATGGCGGCGGGGCTGCTGATCGTGGCGCTGCTGACGGCGGGCGGCTTTCGCCAACGCGCGGCGCGGTGGCGCAGCGACCCGCTGCGGTGGCCGATCCTCGCCTTGGTCGCGTGGGTGCTGGTCGTGCTGGCGCTTCGGCCGCACCATCCCGAGACCGGCCTGAGTCTCTGGCACGACGCGCGCATCGCCGTGACGCTCGCGCTCACGCTCCTGCTGTCGGTCGAGGAAACGGTGTGGGCGCTGCGCGGATTCCTGCTCGCGGCCGCGTTCGCGGTGGTGGTGATCGTGCTCGGGCACACGGTGGGGCTGCCGAATCTGCCGATCTGGCACAACGTGCTCGTGATGAAGGGCAACAAGTCGATCAACGATGCGCTGCTGTTCGCACTCATCGGCGCGTCCTCGGCGGTCTGGGGGCTCGCGCATCTCAACGACACCCGCGACCGTTGGCACTGGGCGGGTCCGGCGTTCGCGGTAACCATCGTGACCGCCGTCATCGTGACCGTGACGCTGCCCAATCGCACCTCGCTCCTTGGACTGCTGCTGGCGGTCTTCGCGGCCTGCGTGCATCAGTGGCGCGGCCGTTTGCGGGTGCTGGCCGTGGCGCTGTGCGTCGGCGCGGTGGTGGCGGCCGGGCTGGTGTGGCAGGCGCCCTCGGTGCAGGAGAAGTTCACCCTCGGGATTCACGAACTTGAGGCCGCGCAGGCGGGCGCGGTGTCGGAGGGGAGCTGGGTGGTGCGCTTCCACATGTACCGCGAGACGACCGGGATGATGCTCGACGCGCCGCTCGCCGGGCTGGGGCTCGGAAGCTGGACGCCGGAATGGCACCGCCGCGGACCGAAGCTGCTGTACGACTACAGCATGCCGCACAACGACTTCCTGTGGCTGGGCGCGGAGACCGGCGTGCCGGGGCTGTTGATCCTGGTGGCACTGTTCATCACCGGGCTGGTCATCGCCTGGCGCCGGCACGACATCACCGGCCGGCTGGCCTTCGTGGCGATGCTGATCCTGCTCGTGGCGACCTGCGTCAACTCGGCGATGCGCGATGCGGCGATCGGGCTCAGCCTGCCCTGGATCGCATTCCTCTACCTGCACCTCGCGCGCGCGCCCGGCAACCCGTGGGTCGGGGTGCCGCCGGGCAGGTGGGGGCGCTGCTGCGCGGGTAGTCAGGCGGGGGCGTGCAGGGGCGAGCCCTGCACCGCGAGCAAGCCCGAGCGCCCCGGCACACTGCCGAGCGCGATGCGATGCCGCGGCAGCGTCGCGGTGGGTGCGCTGTCGCGCAGCTCGCCAAGGTCCACCAGCGAGTGGCCCTGCGCCCGCCAGCCGTCGATCAGCCGGCGGAACACCGGCAGCAGCTTCATGCCCTCGAGCTCGGCATGCAGCGTGTAGACGTGGTCCTGCGTCGCGCCTTCGGTCAGCGCGAGCAGATGCGTGTGCACGTTGTCGACGGTGAGCCCGTCGACGCCGATGAGTTCGTCCAGCGTCGGCAGCGTGGTCGGGTACTGCGCAGGGCCGAGCACCGTGCCGTTGTCATCCACGGGCACGAAGGGATGGGTGCCGCGGGTGTCCGACGCATAAGTGATGCCGAGCGTGGCCTCGGCTTGCGCGGCGGCCGCGTTGAACTGCCAGCCCGCCGCGCCGTGCAGCCGCGGCGGCGAGCCGAAGATCTCGGCATGCCGCTCCGTGGCGCGGCGCATTTCACGCAGCGCCCAGCCTTTGTCGCGTCCGATGAGGTGGTCCTGCCAGCGCACGTGGTCCCAGCAATGCACGCCGACCTCGAAGCCTTCGTCGCGAACGGCGCGCAGCCGGGCGGCCTCGCGCAGGCCGATGTCGGGCCCGGGCAGCAGCACGCCGTACATCAGCGTCTTCAGGCCGTAGTGTTCGACCACCGAGGTGCGGGAGACCTTGCTGAGAAACCCGGGCCGGAACACCCGCAGGATGGCGCGGCCGGTGTGGTCGGGCCCGAGGCTGAAGAGGAAGCTGGCGCCGGCGTCCTTGTCGGCCAGCAGCTTCATCAACGGGGGACACCCTCGCGCGTGCCGCGCAGGGTGTCGACGTCGACCTTCAGTGCGATGCGCGGCATCGCGCTCAGGCTTCCAGGTCGGCGGTGGCGACGTGGTCGCTGTAGTAGGCGAACAGCGCGCGCAGCGCTTCTTCCATGCCCACGGTGGGCTTCCAGCCGAGATCGGCCACCGTGTTGCGGATGTCGGGCACGCGCTGCAGCACGTCCTGATAGCCGACGCCGTAGTAGTCGGCGGCCGCAACGTCGATGAGCTCCACCTTGGCGGCTGCGTCGCGGTACTCGGGCAGGGAGGCGGCAAGGCTCAGCATCATCTGGGCGAGCGCGCGGATGGAGTGGTTGTTGTCGGGGTTGCCGATGTTGTAGATCTTGCCGTCGGCGATGCCGTCCTTGTTGGCGATGATCTTCACCAGTGCGGAGATGCCGTCGTCGACGTAGGTGAAGGCGCGCTGCTGGCTGCCGCCGTCCACGAGGCGGATCGGCTCGCCGCGCACGATGTGGCCCAGGAACTGGGTGATCACGCGGCTCGAGCCTTCCTTCGGCGCATGCAGGCTGTCGAGGCCGGGGCCGATCCAGTTGAAGGGGCGGAAGAGCGTGTACTGCAGCCCTTCCTGCTGCCCGTAGCCATGGATCACGCGGTCCATCAGCTGCTTGGCGCAGGCATAGATCCAGCGCGGCTTGTTGATCGGGCCGTAGACGAGGTTCGTCGCTTCGGGATCGAAGCCCGCGTCGGTCGACATGCCGTAGACCTCGCTGGTCGACGGGAAGACCACGCGCTTCTTGTAGCGCACGCAATGGCGAATGATCGGCAGGTTGGCTTCGAAGTCGAGTTCGAACACGCGCAGCGGCTCGCGCACATAGGTGGCCGGCGTGGCGATGGCGACCAGCGGCAGCACCACGTCGCACTTCTTCACGTGGTATTCGATCCACTCCTTGTTGATGGTGATGTCACCCTCGAAGAAGTGGAAGCGCGGGTTGTCGAGCCACGGCGCGACGCGGTCCGACTGCATGTCCATGCCGTGGACTTCCCAGTCGGTGGTTTCCATGATGTGGCGCGTCAGGTGATGGCCGACGAAGCCGTTGACGCCGAGGATCAGGACTTTGAGCATGTTTGGGTTTCCTGGATAAATGGGAGATTCAGGCGTCGGCTGCAAGCCAGCTGCCCGAGGAGAGGGTTTCGAATGCCTGGGCGTCGAGCGGCGCGCTGTCGCCATCGCGCCGCGCCGCCAGCACGCGCAGCGCATGGCCGTCGTCCGCGATCAGCCACAGCGCCGCGCCGTCGTGCCACAGGCGCAGGCCGCGGCCGGGCGCGTCGGGCAGGGTGTCGGTGCGCAGGGTGCGCTCGATGAAGATGCGCTGCCCTCCGAACGACGCGAACGCCGGCGGGTAGGGCGGCGCGACCGCGCGCACCAGGTCGTGGATCTGCCGTGCGCTCGCGTGCGGTGGAATGCGCCCGTCTTCCGGACGCCGCCCGCCGAAGTAGCGGCCCTTCGAGAGGTCCTGCGGACGCTCGACCGCCGTGCCGTCGAGCATCGCCGGCAGCGTTCGCGCGAGCACGATTTCCGCCGCCAGCGTCACCTTGCCGAAGACCTCGTGCGCGGTGTCGTCCGAGAGGATCGGCACCGCGAACTGGTCGACGATCGCGCCGTTGTCGGGCTTCTCGGTCATGCGGTGCAGGGTCGCGCCGGTCTGGCGCTCGCCGTGCAGGACCGCCCAGTTCACCGGCGCGCGGCCGCGATACTGCGGCAGCAGCGAGCCATGCATGTTGAACGCGCCGCGCTTGGGCAGGTCGAGCCAGTCGCTCTTGAGCATCTGCCGGTAATAGAACGAGAAGAGGAAGTCGGGCTGCATGGCGCGCGCGGCCTGCAGCAGCTCCGGATCGTGCGGGTCCGCGGGCGTGACGCAGCGCAGGCCGTGCTCCGCCGCGACCGTGGCCACGCTGCGGAACCAGATCGTCTCCCCGGGCGAGTCGGTGTGCGTCACCACCAGCGGCACGTCGACGCCGGCGTCGAGCAGCACGCGCAGGCAGCGTACGCCCACGTCGTGGTAGGCGAAGACGATCGCGCTCGGGGCGCGTTGTCCACTGCTCATAAAGCGATCTCCGTGCTTCGCACGGCGGTGCGAGCGCCTTCGGCTGGCCGGGCGGCGCTCATTGGCGGCGCTCCAGGATCGCATTGACCAGGTAGCGCGGGCGCGCGCGGACTTCCTGGTAGATGCGCCCGATGTATTCGCCGAGCAGGCCGATGCCGAATAGCGCCAGGCCGACCAGCAGGAAGACCAGCGCGAACAGCGTGAACACGCCGCCCTCTTCGGGGCCGAGCACGAGTCGGCGGGTGGCCAGCAGGATGAACAGCGCCCCGGAAAGCAGCGAAACCACGATGCCCAGCATCGAGAAGGCCTGCAGCGGCACCAGCGAGAAGCCGGTGACGAGGTCGAAATTCAGGCGGATCAGGCTGTACAGCGAGTACTTCGATTCGCCGGCGTGGCGCGCTTCGTGGCCGACCTCCACCTCGGTCGGATTCTTCGAGAACTGATAGGCCAGCGCCGGAATGAAGGTGTTCATTTCCTCGCACTGGTTGATGAGCTGCACGATGTCGCGGCTGTAGGCGCGCATCATCGAGCCCTGGTCGTTCATGACGATGCCGGTCAGGCGAAAGCGCAGCCGGTTCATCGCGCGCGAGGCCCAGCGGCGCCAGGCGACGTCCTGGCGGTTGCGGCGGATGGTTCCGACGCAGTCGAAGCCCTCGTCCATGGCGGCGAGAAGCAGGCGAATGTCCTCGGGCGGGTTCTGCAGGTCGGCGTCGAGCGTGAGCACGCGATCGCCGCGGCAATGCTCGAAGCCCGCAAGGATCGCGCGGTGCTGGCCGAAGTTGCCGTTGAGCAGCACGACGCGCGTGACATCGGGCCGCTGCTCGAACTGCGCGGCCAGCAGCGAGGCGGAGCGGTCGCGGCTGCCGTCGTCGATGAAGACGATCTCGTAGTCGACCTTCAGCGCATCGAGCGCCGGATAGAGCCGCGCGAAGAGCGCGGCCAGGCCGGCCTCCTCGTTGTAGACCGGGATCACCACGCTCAGCGTCGGGCGGTCCGCCGCGACACTCGGCCGGCTGATGGCGGGGTGGGCTGCGTCGTTCATGGTCGTCGTCGCCTCCTGTCAGGACAGTGTGGCGGTCACCGTGGCGACCGCGTCGATGACGCGGTCCACGTCGGCGTCGGTCATCGCCGGGAAGAGCGGCAGCGTGATCGTGCGCGCGCCGATGTCCTCGGCCACCGGGAAGTCGCCGGCGGCGTGGCCGCGTTGCCGGAAGAGCGAAAAGAGATGCATCGCCGGGTAGTGCACGCCGACGCCGATGCCCTGCGCCTTCATGCCGGCGAGGAATTCGCCGCGGCGTGGTGCGAGCCGGGGCGGCAGCAGCGGCTGGAACATGTGCCAGTTGCCGTGCCCCTCGAGGTCGGCCGGCGGCAGCGTGAAGCCGAGCGCCGGGTCCCACCGGGCGAAATAGCGCTCGGCGAGCTGGCGCCGCCGCCGGTTGAAGTCATCGACCTGCCGAAGCTGGCCGAGGCCGATGGCGGCAGCCACGTCGGTGAGATTCGCCTTGCCGCCCCAGGAGTCGACCTCCATGCCGCCGTCCGGCAGGCGCGTCACGCCCTGCAGGCGCAGCTTCTCGAACCGCCGCGCCTCGTCTTCGTTGTTGAGGACCAGTGCAACCGCCCTCGGAGGTCGTGAAGTTCTTGTTCGCGTGGAAGCTGAACGAGACCAGGTCGCCGAAGCTGCCGATCTCGCGGCCGCCCCAGTGCGCGCCGAAGGATTGCGCCGCGTCTTCGATCACGCGCAGCCCGTGCTTGTGCGCGAGTGCGTTGAGCCGGTCGCGGTCGACCGGCAGGCCGGCCAGGTCGACCGGGATCAGCGCGCGGGTGCGCGGGGTGATGGCACGTTCCACCAGGTTCAGGTCGATGTTGCGGGTGACCGGGTCGGCGTCGACGAACACCGGCGTCGCACCGACGGCCAGCACCACGTTGGCGGTCGCCACCCAGCTCAGGGGCGTGGTGATGACCTCGTCGCCGGGCCCGATGCCGCAAAGGCGCAACCCGAACTCCAGCGAAACGGTGCCGGAGTTGACGAGGCGGACGGGGCGGCCGCCCAGCCGCTGCGACAGCGCGGCTTCGAGTTCGGCGCACTTGGGGCCGGTCGTGATCCAGCCCGAGCGCAGCACATCGCCGACCTCGGCGATCGTGCGCTCGTCGATCGACGGGCGGGTGAAGGGGAGGAAGGGCCGCGTGCTCATGCACAGCTCCCGGTAGACTGATTTTTCATTTCTTGATGACGACGATTCGTCGCTGGTCTTCGAAGACGGTATGCATCGGCAGGCCGCGCTGCTGCAGTTCCACCCAGGTCGGCTTGTCCATGTAGGCGGCGGCCTGGGGCAGCGATTCCCACTTGGCGGCGAATTCGTCGAGCGTCCGGATCCAGCGCTGCGGTTCCTGCAATTCTCCCAGGGCGAATTCGTCCGTGTACTCGACCAGCACCACATTGCGCCCGAGGTAGAACGGAAGCGTCTGATCGTACGCCCGGACGGCGAAGACGGGCGTCTCCGGCGTGATGTGCGGCTGCAGCGCGGCGGCCATCGGCGCGGCGCTCTTGAGCTGCCCGTAGGTGTTGTGCGCCTGCATGACGGCCAGGGTGGCGACGAGATGCGCGAACGCGAGGCTCACGACGGCCGCCGTGATCGCCCGCCGTCCGAGGCACCACCACGCTGCCAGCGCACCCAGCAGGAAGATCACCGCGCCCACCCGCGCTGCGCTGGCGAGCGGCTCCAGCACCGCGACCGGCGTGCTGATCGACGCGAAGCGCGCCGGATCGATGCTCAAGGCCAGCAGGAGAACCCATGCGAGCACCGGCAGCAGGAGATGCCAGCGCAGGGCCGAAAGGGCGGTGCGGCGCAGCTGCACGGTCACCAGCATGGCCAGCGCCGGGAACATCGGCAGGATGTACGACGGCAGCTTGGAGCCGGACGCGCTGAAGAACAGGAAGATGAAGACGCAC
Organism: Variovorax ureilyticus; assembly: GCF_050632185.1. Classification (GTDB taxonomy): domain Bacteria; phylum Pseudomonadota; class Gammaproteobacteria; order Burkholderiales; family Burkholderiaceae_C; genus Variovorax; species Variovorax ureilyticus_A. Next base: position 3,810,668 of record NZ_CP192579.1, on the reverse strand, counting down.
CAGACGAGCAGCACGTCGCGCGCCGTGATCCCCGAGCGGCCTTGCGCCGCGGGGTCCTTGCGGAACAGCCAGGGAAGCGCCCCGGTCCAGGGCAGCATGCCGAGGAGCAGGAGCGGCACGTAGTACCACCATGCGCCCTCGCGCTGGTGCACCTGGGTCAGATACCGAGCGAAGTGCTCGTGGATGAAGAAGAATTCGGCGAAGGCCGGATTGCGCATCGAGACCAGCACGAACCACGGCGTCGCGAGTGCAAAGAAGATCGCCGGGCCCGACGCCCAGCGCATGCCCCGCCATAGCCCCATGTCGCGCCGCCACAGGCTGACGATCACCAGCACCGCGCCGGGGATGACGATGCCGACGAGCCCCTTGGTCAGCACCGCCCCGGCCATGGCCGCCCAGGCCAGCCAGATCCACCGGCGGCGCGCGCGTTGATCGGGATTGTCGAGCGCCAGCAGCACGCCGCACAGCGCCAGGGTCAGGAACAGCGTCAGGCCGGCATCGAGCGTCAGGAAATGGCTGTTGCCGATGAGCCAGGTCATCGATGCCGCGACGGCCAGCGCCTGGATACCGGCTTCACGGCCCCAGAGGCGGCCCGCGGTGAAGCCGACGGCCAGCAGGGTCAGGAAGCCCGCCACGCCCGGCCAGAGCCGCGCGGTGAACTCCGACACGCCGAAGCCGAGGAAGGCCAGCGCGCCGATCCAGTATTGCAGGATCGGTTTCTCGAAATAGAGCAGGCCGTTGAGCCGCGGCGTGACCCAGTCGCCGCTGCGCGCAATCTCGAGCGCCAGCGCGGCGTAGCGGCCTTCGTCGGGGCTCACCAGGGCACGGGTGCCGAGTGTGGCGAACCAGATCAGGCCCAGGATGACGAGGAGGGCCAGCAGGCTCAGCGAGGTCCGTGTCGAGACGCCGCGTGAGCCCGGCGTGGCCGGAGGGGTCCGTCGGGAGTCAGTCTCGGCGGCGGTCGCGCCCAAACCCTGATGGGCTATCGTTTTCATGAATCGTTGGCAGGCAGGAAATCAAAAGTAGCGTATCGAGACGGGACGCCCTGCGAAGCCGCCCCGAAGGTGCCGTATCCGGATGAATCTCAGGTGAACACACCCGCAGACCGGCGGAAATGGGCCGTCAGTCCGAAAGCCCCGTGCGTGCCAGCTCCACGTCCAGGCGCTCGCGCGCATCGGCCGGTTCGAGACCCGCCGCCTTCTCGTAGAGCCGCGTCGCATCGGCCATGCGCGAATCGCCGTGCAGCATCAGCAGCCCGCGAGCATATTCCATCAGCGCGCTGGCCGAATTCGGATTGAGCTGCAGGCCGCGCTCGAACAGCTCCACCGCCGTTTCCGCGTGCACCCCGTAGGTCATGCGGCCGACCAGGCTGCCGACCTTGTCGATGACCTCGGCATGGAAGGCTGCCAGAGCGACATGCGCGTCGGCATGGCGCGGTTGCAGCTCGATCACGCGCTCGAGTGCGCCCTTGACCTTCGAGCCCAGGCCCTGCGCCAGCGCGCGCGCCACGCTGATGCCTTGGCTGTAGCGGCCCAGCGCGTAGGCCTGCCAGTAGAGCGCCCGGCAGTTGTCCGGCTCGGAGGACGCCTGCGCCGCGGCGCGTTCGGTCACCTGCTTGAAGAGCGCGAGCCGCACGGACTCGCGCGGTTCGAGATAGTTTGCGTAGATCGCGGTGGCCTGGTTCGCGAGCGCCAACCCGTCGACGCCCTGCTTCAGCGCCAGCGTCACCGCCTGCTCGAATTCCCCGCTGTGGTAGAGCGCCCAGCCGTCCGCCAGCGGACCCGGCGCGGGCGGCGGCATCCATTGGCCCGCGTGCAGCCGGTCCCATTTCGCCAGCAGGCTGGAGCCGTCGAAGCGCGGGATGTCCCGGTAAGGCACCCGGGTCCACGGTCCGGAGGCGTTGCCGCCGCCGGAGGCCTGCACGGTGGTGGGATGAAGATCCGATGGCGTCATTCGTTGAGGGTGGAGGTCAGACCGTGACGGGTTGATCTTCGCCCGAATAGGCGTTGCTGAGTGTCAGCAAATGCCTCCGCTGTTCGGGGGCGAGATAGGGGGCGAGCAGGTGAAGCGTATGGTGCGCGCCGCGCAGCAGCGCGCCCTGGGCGTGCGCCGGCTCGAGCGCCTCGCGCGGATTGCGCACGTACTCGTAGCTGAGCCAGTAGGTCAGCACCACCACCATGCTCTGCGCGAGCGTGTCGACCTCCGGCGGGGCGATGTCGAGGTGCCCGGCCTGGCTCAGGCCGGCCAGAAGGGTTCGGATGGCCCGTGCTTTGTTCTTTAGTACTACCTGGAACTGGGTTTCGAGGTGCCGGTTCTTGCTCAGCAGATCGTTGAGGTCGCGGTAGAGAAAGCGATAGCGCCAGATCAGCTCGAACAGGCTGTGCATGAAGAACCAGGCATCCTCGACATCGTGCACGCCCTCGCTCGCATGCAGCAGTTCGTTGAGTTCGGATTCATAGCCCTCGTAGAGCCGGTTGATCAGCTCGTCCTTGGCGGGATAGTGGTAGTAGAGGTTGCCGGGGCTGATGTTGAGCTCGCCGGCCACGAGCGTCGTCGACACGTTCGGCTCCCCGAAGCGGTTGAACAGGTCAAGCGCGGTTTCGAGGATCCGTTGTGCAGTGCGGCGTGGCGCTTTCTTGGCCATGTCGTAGCCCCCGGTGTGTGTCTCCATCGGACACTCTAGCGCAAGTCCTCGAAAACGGGTTGATTCGACCACGACCCCGCGCGACTGTGCGGGGCCGAGGCAACGTCAGGCCGGGTCAGGCGCCGCGGGCGGGCTTGTGCCGCTGCGATGGCCTGGATGCGGTGTCGGCCGCTTTGCGCGCCGTCGTCTTGCGCGGTGCGGCACGTGCGGGCTTGGCGGCGGCATCGCGCCGCCGCAATTGCGCTTCGAGCGCCTCGACGCGCGCCTGGAGCGCCGCGACCTCCTGCGCCGACGGCATGCCCAGCTTTTCGAGCGCGCGCGCGACGCGGTCCTCGAAGATGTTCTCGAGCTTGCCCCAGCCGCCGGCGGCCCGGTTGCCGAACTCGCTGGCGAAGCCCGCCATGCGCGCCTGGGCCTGGGCCAGCGTGTCCTCGGCCGCCTGCTGCGTCCGCTTCTGCACGCTGACGCCGTCCTTCACCAGCGCCTCGAATGCCTTGCTGCCCTCCTGCTGCATCTTGGCGAAGGCGCCGAGGCCGGCGAGCCAGATTTGCTGGGCGGAGTCCTTGATGCGGTCGGTGGATTTGTCGTCGTCGGATGCGGCCATGGTGATTCCTTTTTGGGGTGATCGGAAGAATCTAGACCCGGAAGGGCGACCTCGTGTAGAGGCAGATGTCTAGCTTCGAATTGAAACATTTCCCGAATGGGATAATGCCCCGCTTGACCGCCGGCAGGCGATTATTTCGACAACAAAGAGGGACCCACATGATCCTGGTCACCGGCGGCGCCGGCTTCATCGGCGCCAATTTCGTACTGGACTGGATTGCGCAAGGCAACGAGCCGGTCGTGAATCTCGACAAGCTCACCTATGCCGGCAATCTCGAGACGCTTTCATCGCTCGATGGCAATGCAAAGCACGTCTTCGTCCGCGGTGACATTGGCGACAGCACCCTCGTCGACAAGCTTCTGGCCGAACACAAGCCGCGCGCAGTGGTGAATTTCGCGGCCGAGTCCCATGTGGATCGCTCGATCCATGGCCCCGAGGATTTCGTGCAGACCAATGTGCTGGGCACGTTCCGGCTGCTCGAGTCGGTGCGCGGCTACTGGAACGGCTTGTCGGGGGACCCCAAGGAAGCCTTCCGTTTTCTCCATGTGTCGACGGACGAGGTCTATGGCTCGCTCAAGCCCTCGGACCCGGCCTTCACCGAAGACAACAAGTACGAGCCCAACAGCCCGTATTCCGCGAGCAAGGCCGCGAGCGACCATCTCGTGCGCGCCTGGCATCACACCTATGGCCTGCCGGTGCTGACGACCAATTGCTCGAACAACTACGGGCCATTTCATTTCCCCGAGAAACTCATCCCGCTGATGATCGTGAACGCGCTGGCAGGCAAGTCGCTGCCGGTGTACGGCGACGGCATGCAGGTGCGCGACTGGCTCTACGTCAAGGACCACTGCAGTGCGATCCGGCGCGTGCTCGAAGCCGGCCGGCTCGGCGAGACCTACAACGTCGGCGGCTGGAACGAGAAGCCCAACATCGAGATCGTCAAGACCGTCTGTGCCTTGCTCGACGAACTGCGTCCGCAAGCCGATGGAAAGAGCTACCGCGAGCAGATCACCTACGTGACCGATCGCCCCGGCCATGACAGGCGCTATGCCATCGACGCGCGCAAGCTCGAGCGCGAGTTGGGATGGAAGCCGGCTGAAACCTTCGACTCCGGCATCCGCAAGACCGTCGAGTGGTACCTCGCCAACGGCGAATGGGTGCGCAACGTGCAAAGCGGCGCGTACCGCGAATGGGTGCAGAAGCAGTACGCGGGGGCGTCGGCGGCATGAAGATCCTGCTGTTCGGCAAGGGAGGCCAGGTCGGGTGGGAACTGCAGCGCAGCCTGGCGCCGCTGGGCGAGCTCGTGGCGCTCGATTTCGACAGCACGGATCTGCATGCCGATTTCAGCCAGCCCGAAGCCTTGGCGGACACCGTTCTCAAGGTTCGCCCGAACGTGATCGTGAACGCCGCGGCGCACACCGCAGTCGACAAGGCTGAGAGCGAGCCCGATCTGGCGCGCAAGCTCAATGCGACGTCCCCAGGCGTCGTGGCGCAGGCGGCGCAGCAGATTGGTGCGCTCATGGTGCACTACTCGACCGACTATGTGTTCGACGGCAGCGGCAGCAAGCCCTGGAAAGAGGACGATGTGACCGGGCCGCTCAGCGTCTACGGCAGCACCAAGCTGGAGGGGGAACAACTGGTCGCACAGCACTGCGCGCGGCACCTGATCTTCCGCACGAGCTGGGTGTATGCGGCGCGCGGCGGCAACTTCGCGAAGACGATGCTGCGGCTGGCGAAGGAGCGCGACCGCCTCACGGTGATCGATGACCAGTTTGGGGCGCCGACCGGGGCGGAACTGCTGGCCGACGTGACGGCGCATGCGATCCGCGACACGCTGCGTGATCCCGGCAAGGTCGGCCTGTACCACCTCGTGGCCGGTGGCGAGACGACTTGGCATGGTTATGCGCGCTTCGTTCTGGAACAGGCAAGGACGGCGGGTGTCGCCTTGAAGGCGGGTCCCGACGCTGTGGATCCCGTGCCGACCACCGCTTTTCCGACGCCCGCTGCGCGGCCGCACAACTCGCGACTGAATACGTCGAAGCTCCAGGTGGCTTTTGGCCTGATCCTGCCTCATTGGCAAACGGGCGTCGCGCGCATGCTGCGCGAAACGCTCTGATCGCATCGCAAAAAAGAGACCCATGACTCAACGCAAAGGCATCATCCTGGCCGGCGGCTCCGGCACCCGGCTTCATCCGGCCACTCTGGCAATGAGCAAACAGCTTCTGCCGGTGTATGACAAGCCGATGATCTATTACCCGCTCAGCACGCTGATGCTCAGCGGGATCCGCGATATCTTGATCATCAGTACGCCCCAGGACACTCCGCGATTCCAGCAACTGCTGGGGGACGGCAGTCAGTGGGGGATCAACCTGCAATACGCGGTTCAGCCGAGCCCGGACGGATTGGCTCAAGCATTCATCATCGGCGACAAGTTCATCGGCAATGCTCAGAGTGCGCTTGTGCTCGGGGACAACATCTTCTATGGCCACGACTTTGCGCATCTGCTGAGCAATGCTGACACCAACAAGGTCGGAGCCACCGTGTTCGCCTATCACGTGCTCGATCCGGAGCGCTATGGCGTGGTGGCCTTCGACGCGAACGGCAAGGCGATTAGCATCGAGGAAAAGCCCAAAAAACCCAAGAGCAGCTACGCGGTGACGGGACTGTATTTCTACGACAACCAGGTTGTCGACATCGCCAAGGCCGTCAAGCCCAGCGCGCGTGGCGAATTGGAGATTACGGCCGTGAACCAGGCCTACCTTGAGCGCGGCCAACTCAACGTGCAGATCATGCAGCGTGGTTATGCCTGGCTCGACACGGGGACGCATGAAAGCTTGCTGGAGGCGGGGCAGTTCATCGCCACGCTCGAGCATCGACAGGGTCTCAAGATCGCCTGCCCCGAAGAAATTGCCTGGCGGAGTGGCCTCATCGACAAGGAGCAATTGGCGCGTCTGGCGGCTCCACTGCAAAAGAATGCCTACGGCAAGTACCTCAACGGCCTCCTGAATGACGAGCTGCATTCTTGACTCTGGCCGACCGAACAATATCTCTCATCCACGCAACATGCAGACTTCAAGCATCAACCTGGCAGGTCAAAAATATCTTGTCACCGGCGCCGGCGGCTTCATAGGCAGCCATCTCGTGGAGGCGCTGGTTCGTGCGGGTGCCGATGTCACTGCGATGGTCAAGTACGGGTCGGCATCGAGCTGGGGAAACCTTGACTTCGTCGGCGGTGATGTGAAGGGCAATTTCCGTGTCGTGGCCGGCAATATCGATGATGGCGATTTCGTCATGCATGCGATGCAGGGCATCGATGTGTGCTGCCATCTGGCGGCGCTGATCGCCATTCCGTATTCGTATGTTGCTCCGCGCAGCTATGTGCGCACCAATGTCGAAGGGACTCTGAATGTGGTGGAGGCTGCACGCAGACTGTCGGTGCGTCGGGTCGTGCATACCAGTACCTCCGAGGTCTATGGCACCGCCCTGCGGGTGCCGATCGACGAGACTCATCCGCTGCAAGGCCAATCGCCCTATTCGGCTTCCAAGATCGGGGCAGACAAGATTGCCGAGAGCTACTACCGCTCGTTCGATACCGGCGTGGTGACGCTGCGTCCGTTTAACACCTTTGGCCCACGACAGTCTGCCCGCGCTTTCATTCCGACCATCATCTCGCAGGCGCTGACGCAGGACGTGATCAAGCTCGGCTCATTGACGCCGGAGCGCGACATGACCTTCGTGACCGACACCGTCGCCGGCTTCGTCGCGGCATCGACCACGCCCGGCATCGAAGGCCAGACGATCAACCTCGGCACGGGCTCCACCTACACGATCGGCCACTTCGCTGAGCGCATTCTTCGCCTGATGGGCGTCGAGAAGGAGATCGTCGCGGATGCCGCTCGCATGCGTCCGGACAAGAGCGAGGTGCTCAAGCTCGTTTCCGACAATGCACAGGCCGCCAAGACCATGGGTTGGACCCCGAAAGTGGATCTCGACGAAGGATTGCGTCAAAGCATCGACTTCATTCGCGACCACATTCATCTGTACCGACCGGCGGTTTATAACGTTTGAGTGGAGTGAGCATGAAAGCAGTAATCATGGCCGGCGGCAAGGGCACGCGCCTGCAGCCGTTTACAGCGTCGTTTCCGAAGCCGCTGATGCCATTGGGCGATATGCCGGTACTTGAGCTTCTTCTTCGCCAATTGCGCGGCGCCGGCGTGGAAGAGGTATATCTCGCGGTCAATCACCTGCACCATTTGATTCGCGCCTTTTGCGGCGATGGCTCGCGTTTCGGTCTGAAGATTGAGTACAGCCTTGAGGACACCCCTCTTGGAACCGCGGGACCTCTCGGAGCCTTGATCAACGACGTTGGCGACGATTTCATCGTCACCAATGGCGACCTACTCACGACCTTCGATTTCGCAAAGCTGGTCAGGACGCACGCCGAGCGCGAGTCGGATGCGACGATCTGCGTATACGAGCGGGAGGTCAAGATCGATTTCGGGCTTATCCAGGTGGATTCGGAGATGAATCTGCAGGGCTATCTCGAAAAGCCCATGAGCAAGCATCTGGTGAGCATGGGTCTGTATGTGCTGAACCGGGATGCCGTCGCGCCTCACGTCAGACCCGGGGCCCATCTCGACATGCCGGATCTTCTCCTCAAGATGCGCAACGCAGGCAGCAAGGTCCGTTGCCATCATCAGCCGGAGAGCTTCTGGCTGGATATTGGCCGGCCGGACGACTACGCAACGGCGCAGAAGATGTTTGACGAGAATCGCGGTCTGTTCCTGCCAGCTTGACTGCGATGCGCGTACTCGTCACAGGAGCCAGTGGGTTCATTGGTCAAGCTGTACTCAAGGAGCTCAATACCCGCGGCTTCGAGACGTTCGTCGTGAGCAGGCTGGCACGAGCGGCCATCGGACGGGAAGCCTGCAGGGTTCTCGCAGACCCTTCTGATGCGAGCCAGGTTCGGGATTTGGTCGAGTCGTTGGCGCCGGATGTCGTGTTGCACCTGGCTGGCGTGTCGACAGCCAAATCGTACATGGAGCTCTACCAGGCCAATGTCGTGTTTGCCGCCAACCTGTTGGACGCATTGCTGGCGACGTCTCGCAAGCCGCGGATTGTCCTCGCCGGCAGCGCGGCTGAGTATGGTCCTGTGCATGAGACCTTGTTGCCGGTCCGTGAGGATTGCGTTTGCCGGCCCAATACCGCCTACGGCGCCAGCAAGCTGGCCCAGACCTCCCATGCTGGCATCGCGATGGCGCGTGGACTGCCGGTCACAGTCGCACGGCTCTTCAATCCCATCGGGCCAGGCATGCCTCGTTCCCTCGCGTTGGGCAGTTTCGCTCATCAGATTGCGCAGATGGGGCCGAGTGGCGGAATCCTTTCCACCGGGAATCTCGACGTTGTGCGCGACTTCATGGACGTAGCCGCGACTGCGAAGGCGCTCGTTGATTTGTCCCAGAGCGATAAAGCACTGGGGGAAATCGTCAACGTTTGCACGGGGGAGGGGCTGCGACTGCTCGATCTCACGCAGCGTCTGATTCGGATCTCCGGTGTCGAGGTCACGCTTCGGAGCGACGAGGCGCGCCGGGGCAACAGCGACGTGAATGCATTTGTCGGGGATCCGTCGAAGCTGCGGGCGCTGGGCTTCGGCCTGGCGGCGCTGAATGTCGATGAAGTGCTTGAACAAATACTGAGCCGCGCGCGCGCCAGCGCGGGTATCAGCTAAATAAAGACTCTCAGAGGGCGGGCGCGGTGGGCGCCATCGACCCATTCTGATTCCCATGGGAAAAAGCGACAGATGATCTGCAATGCCTGTTCCGGCTCGAGCTTCAAACAATTCGCCGTTCGTGATGACGGCATGGAGATCAAGCAATGTACCCAGTGTGGGCTTGGGGTTGTGGCCCATCTGCCTGAAAGCACGGAGGCGTACTACGACGACAACTACTACGTAGATGGAGGAAGTAGCGGCTATGTGGACTACAGCTTCATGGCCGAACATGGACTTGGATGGACCGCGGCGTTGGTCAAGTTGCTCTGCAACGGCGGGCGAATCCTTGATATCGGGTGCGCCGATGGCTACCTTCTGGACAAGTTCAAACCCGACTTCGAGAAGTTCGGTATCGAAGTCAATGCCAAGGCGGCAGCGCAAGCTCGGGACAAGGGCATCACGATCCTGGGCAACGATCTGCTTGATCCACGGCTGGTCCAGGATCAGGGATCGTCATTTGACGTCGTAACCTCGATTGCCGTGTTTGAGCATCTGCTTGGATTCCGAGAGGGGTTCAAGGCGGCGATCGATCTACTCAAGACCGACGGGTTCATGGTGTTCGAGGTTCCGGTGATGTCCGCCACCCAAAGCAACGCCGCATGGATGCAAAGCTCGTTCGAGCACATCTACTACCCGACAGAAAAGTCGATTCGGTACATCGTCGAAAACACCCTCGGCTGTCAGCTTGTAGGCGCTGAACTTCCCATCAAGGACTACGCTTCGACCTACGTGGGAATCGTGACGCGCGATCTCCGGCAGTTCGAGCGAATCAAGGCTGTCTTCGATCGCGTCATGCGAGCGGACTTCGCAAGCGATCGAGCGGACGAGGTCAGGGCATCGACCCACTTGCACCTGCTGCATGCCGGACAGGCCACGGAAGCCTCGGTGCTTTCGCTCAACGAGCTCGCCACCGGCGAGATGACTCCTCAGTTGCTTGCTCGTATCGCTCAGCTCTGGTCGTTCGATCTGAGGCGTTTGGGCGTGCGGGTCTTGCAGGGCGTTGAGTTGAACGCCGCGAAGATTGAGATCGCTCGCCTCAAGGCAGATCTTGAAGTGGTGCAAAACGATGCCCGGCTCAATGCGGCGCGTGCGACGGAGGCCTTGAACTTCGAGATCAGACGGGCTGCCCGCGAGTTGGGCGACGCGGTGGCGCTCCGAAAAAGCTGTCGCTCGCCGAAGCTCGGGCGACCGACATGGAGGCTCGTGCGCTGCATGCATCGGCTCGTCTCGACGCCATCGAGAGGAGCTCCTCCTGGCGCATGACGGGGCCGATACGGCGGTTGGCGGGACGCTATCCAAGAGCCGCGCGACGTGCGCGGCAATTGGCCAAAGTCGTGTGGTGGACGTTGCAGGGAACGATCCTGGATCACACCCGGGAGTTCATGCGTCGGCGTGCCCATCGGACGACGGCGGCTGTCCACAATAGTGCCGCGACGGATGAGCGGCTGCTCACGGCGAAGCTGCTTCCGGAAACGGCAATGGCGCCCGGCCTCGTCGATGAACCGACGGGGTCCGCTTGGCCCTTCGATCGTCCATTGGTGAGCGTCGTCATTCCATGCTTCAACTATGGGCATCTGGTCGGCGAAGCCATTCGCTCGGTCGAAGCGCAGACATTCCAGGACCTGGAAATCATCGTGGTGGAAGGCGGATCGAGTTCGCCCGAATCGCGCGAACGCCTGATCGAAGCCATGTCTGCTGGATCGCCCCGCGTACGACTGCTGATTCAGGACAAGCCATATCGGGCGGGTGCGAACCGGAATTTCGGGATCAGTCACGCCAGGGGCAAATACATCTGCTGCCTGGATGCGGACGACCGGCTGGCGCCGACCTTTGTCGAAAAGGCGGTCTTCATGCTTGAGCACTCTGGCTACGACGTCGTGTCGCCGGGGCTTCGGGTCTTCGGCAATAAATCGGAGGTATGGACCCCCCATGACCGGCCGACGCTAGACATGCTCGTCGAGGCGAACAATGTCGTCACTTGCGCGATGTTCAGGAGAACCTACTGGCGAGAAGCAGGAGGTTACCGAGACTCGGATCCTGCAACCGGTCACATCCACGAGGACTGGTTGTTCTGGGTGCGTTTGGCAGCGCTCGGCGCGCGATTTGTCAGTATTCGCGAACCGCTTCTCGAATATCGCAGCCATGGCAGGACACTCAGCAACGGCCGCTCGGTCCTTGAGAACGAGGTGCAGAAACTCCAGATTCAGCGGTTCAACGCCGATGTTCTGACCGAGGAGAACCTGCTGGCGGCGAGACAGAAAAGCGCCACCAACCCGCCTAGGCCGCCGCAGACTTTTCAGCATCGCCCGGTGCGATCCACTGCGAAGCATGGTCCGACTGTGCTGTTGGCCATGCCCTTCCTCATATTGGGCGGTGCAGAGCGCTTGCTGAGCTCCGTCGTCGCGCATCTCACGAAGAGTGGATGGCGCGTGATTGTCGTGACGACAATACCGATTGATCAGTCTCATGGCGATACAACCTCCTGGTTCTCGCCGTCCACGACGGAAATATTTCATCTTCCGCGTTTTCTCGATCAGGAATACTGGCGAGACTTCCTGAATCATCTTGTTGATTCCAGAGCGGTAGACGTGGTCTGGGTGGCAGGAAGCGCATTTGTGTACGACTACCTGCCTGCGCTGAAGCTCAGACATCCCACGCTTGGCGTGGCCGATTTGCTTTTCAATACCGTTGGTCATACCACTAACAATAGGCGTTACGCCGACTGTATCGATCTGACATTCGTTGAAAACAGGGAAGTCAAACAATGGCTTCTGGAGGCCGGCGAATTGAACGATCGAATCAGTCTTGTGGAAAGCGGTGTTGACTTGAAGAGCTATGCGCCGGCCGAGGTCAATCAGGACTTCCTTGATTCAGAGGGCATTCCAACTGGCGCGATCGTGGTAGGTTATTTCGGTCGGTGGTCGGACGAAAAAGATCCGATCGGATTCGTGGAAATTGCAAAGCTTGTGTCCGAGGAACTCGACGTCGTCTTTGTAATGACCGGAGCGGGTCCTTTGGACGCAAACCTGCAGGAAGCGATTGCGTCGGCCAAATTCCCGAAGGGCCGATTCCTAATGAAGGGAGCGGTTCCGGATATCAAGCCCTATGTCCAGGCCTGTGACATCCTGGTGCTGCCATCCAAAATGGATGGTAGGCCTACGGTGGTCATGGAGGCACTTGCAAGCGGAGTGCCTGTGGTGGCCTCTCGTGTTGGGGCATTGCCCGAAATCTTTGAGGATGGACGCCAAGGTTATTTGTGCACTCCTGGTGACTACAAGAGCTTCGCCGAGTCCATCACCGAACTCGCGCTGGATGAGCGGAAATTGACGCAATTCAAGCACGATGCCAGACTGCTGGCGGAAGAGCGTTTGAATATTCAGACGATGCTTAAAACTTATGAAACAGGGCTGCGCAAGCTTATCGGAGCTTGATAAGTGTCCACTGCGAGGCAATCTGGTTCGCTATAAATGAGGTGGCGCAATCGGGACACTGGTGACTGCCGTTGATAACTTCAGCCGCGAGGAGCGTCGCAGTAGATGTGGCATACATGGCGGCAAGTACGTCGTGCATCTGCTAGCCCAAACTATGGGGTAGGCGCTGTCCGCTGACCATTAATACAATAAGTTGCACCCTTTGGGGCGACCTTTTCTGCTATGAATCGACTCTGGTCTCGTCTGCGACTCGCCGCGTTTCTCACGACCGTCATTGCAGCCTCTGCGTACTTCATGTTTTCAGTGAAGTACCACGCGCTCACCCTTCCCACTCAGCACTTGGACGGTGCGTTTCAGACGGCAAGCGGTCTGTTTCGGCTTTCCGCGGGACAACTGCCCGGCCGCGATTTCTTTCCCTATCTAGGAATAGGCCCCCTCTTTCTGCTTTACCCGATCTTCGTCATCGAAGGCGGGGACCTCGCGGCGAGTGTGATCGCGGCGCAGGTTTTAACCCTCATAACGACTGCGCTTTGCGTTTCAGTAGTCGCGTTTTTCTGGATTCCAAGAAATACCAGTCGACGAGGTGTGAAAGCAGTGGCCCTTGGGTTTGCAATTGTCGCTGCGATGCTGGCCATGCGGGATGTGCTGCCGTACTGGGCTGCTGATCAGCTCCAACCAGGCAATTCCCTGCGACCACTTAGGTCTGCTTGGCCTTATATGGCCTCGACCGCGTTCCATGTCGCCGCCACACGCAAATCGCGATCTGCGCCCTACATGATCTTGGGACTACTGGGCGGAATCACTACGATGTGGTCGAATGACTTTGCTGCACCGACGATTTTTGCCTGCCTAGTCGGAGCCGTGGGGATTGCTTATTCGCGCCAAGAGGGCTACCTTTTGTCTGCTGTGCTATTCGCTGGTGCCTTTCTCGTCGCTGCGAGCCTTTTCGTTGTCGCAACCGCTGGCGAGTTCGCGGCGATGCTTAGATACAACTTTATTGACGTCGCCACGGACCAATGGTGGTATTTCGGCCCGTGGGCCGAGGAAACCAGGATCTTTTCGCCTGTTGACGTCCACAGAGTTTTTGAACCCGTTACTTGGTTTGGCTTGCTTGTGTTGGCCGGGCTCGCTTGGCGCTGCTACCGGCGCCCATCCGTCGAATTGTTTGCGTTGCTGCTGTTAGGCTGCACGTTGTTTGTTGGCGGTGCATTGGCCACGATTGGCGGCCATCGTGGCGGCTACTTCGTGCCTTTCTTGTTCTGGTCGGTCGTGACCACGGTGTGCGCAGCCGCGACCCTCTTGTTGAAACTTGCTGGCGTGCGTATGTTCGTAGCCGTTGTTTGGGTGATGCCGGTGATGACGCTCGCCCTCGCATTCGGAGCGTTGCGAACATTCGACGGCGCCGCTCGATATCTTCCCTCCGATCCGCAGTGGTTCTACGTTTCCGAATTGGGTGGCTATCTCCGTGAGGAATGGAAGGTGTATGTGGATGCCGCGAGAGCGATGCCGCGCGGACGTGAAATCGAGGAGTACTGGGGCCTCTGGAGCGCAATACGCAGGCCCGCTTCACTCTTGCCCGTTGACTCAGTGATTCACGCTCTAGGGGCCACGCGAGAGCGCGCAATGGGTGTCATGAATTCTTTGCCCGACACGGTGATCACAACGCGGCCCTCCTTTTCAGAGTGGCAGAACTGGAGCTTCAGCGCGAATTATTGGCTGTACCAGCCTCTCTTGCAGCACTACAAGATTGACGCCACCAGTCCGCACACGATCATTTGGAAGCGTGCGGGCGACACGTCACCATGGTCGGATACGCCCTGTGTCGTCAGTGGTGACACCATCCAACTAGGGATGGTGCCAAGGGGGTTTTATGAGGTGACCCTTTCCTATTCGTTGCCGAATACTGGCCGGTGGCTCGCGGTGCTGAAGAACGGGATTGTTCAGGTTGAACGACATCGGGACGCGACTTACGTTGCGCTACCTAACACAGCGACGACGTTCATCACGCCAGTGTTTGCTTCCGGAGTGACGTCGGCGCGCTTTGAGGTGGCCCTACTGCCCTTACGTGCAAACCGGCGAGTCACCCTGAAAGCGTGTTCCGCAAAGGCCATGCCCCCCGATGCGCTTGCCACCTTTGTCTATCCCGACGCTGCGCTGCCGATCACCGATGATGCATGGCTTCGCGGCGTCAACAGAAGCGAACCGCAATTCGCGGTGGCGATGAGCCAGCCAAATATCGAAGCGTTCAAAGAGGGCCGCACGGTTGTGCTCGCGAACGGGGAGCGAAGAATCATCATTGGCACCACTGCCGATGTCTACAAGTTGCAGCTGTTTGTGAAGCTCGATGGAGCGGTGATGAATGCTGATCTCGTGGGCTACCCGCACCGAATCGCGTTCGCAGATGAGCAGGGGGCCTTCTAAGAGCCGCCGATCGATCGATGCTCTCTTGATGAGACCAAACCGGCAAGACTCACGCCGTCCAGGTGATGATGTCTCGTGGAGCATGGCTCGTCGTGCTCTCACGTTTCGGCTGCGCGGGCACCGGTCAACTGTCTTGCGCTTTCAGAACTTTGCCTGGTTGCGTCGGGTCGGCGGGCCTGGCTTGCGGTGCTGTGCTGGGTCAACGTCAACTTGGCGCGTGCGATGTTGACAGGTCGATGGAGAACGCTCGCCGAGGCGCCGATGACAAATCGTTGGTGCCTGGCCGACTATTCCGTCCCCTGCATGAGAAAATCCTCTGAGCTGCCGACTCGCCGAGCCGCAAGACCAATCAGACCACTGCCTGGCGACCGAAGGTTCCAGACGCAGAGTCGTCGTCTCTGGTCTGCACACTCTTCCAGTTCGACCAAGACCCTCTACTCACCGCGAAGAATGGACCGACCAAGCGGCACTCTAAATTTAGAAAGGTAAATCATTGGCTGTCCAGTTTCCAATTTTCCTGTCAATTGTCTTGGTGCTTCGAAATCGAGCTCCGGAGTTGAAGTCGATTTTGGCCGAAATCTCCAACGCAATTGGCCCCATGGTGAGCGACTATGAGTTGATCGTAGTCGACAACGCTTCCGACGACGGTAGCTCGGACGAGTTCTATCGACTGACGCTCAGCGACGGCCTGCCGAATCTGCAGGTCTACGCGCTCGCCAAGGAAGTGGATCTTGATACAGCCTCGTGGGTGGGTCTCGAAAACGCGCTCGGTGACTTCGTCGCAGTACTCGATCCTTTTGCCGACGACATCAACTTCCTGCCAACCATGCTCGATAGAGCCGTCAAAGGCTTGGATGTGGTCTTTGCCTCAAATTCCCAGCAGGGCAGACAGGGTATCGCTTATAGATTCTGCTCATTTCTCTTCAATTCGATTTATAAATCAATTAGCGGCGTAAATCTGGCCAAAGAAGCTCCTCAATACAGGGTCCTGAGTCGGCGCCTCGTTAATTTGATTCATCAGCATTCGATGCCCGCCGTAAGCTACCGCCACCTGCCTGCGACTTCGGGCTATGCGAAGGTAACTCTCGGCTACTCGAGCGAACCTCGAGATCGTGCCCAAAAATCCCTGAGTCATAGCGTTGATCGCGGAATGCGATTGATCGTTTCTACTACTCGGGTGCCGATGCGGTTGGTGACGAGCCTGTCGCTGTTTGGAGCAGTTGCGAATCTGGCGTACTCTGTTTACGTCATCTGCATCGCGTTGTTCAAAGAAACGGTGGCGCCTGGATGGGTGACGCTTTCATTGCAGCAGTCCGGGATGTTTTTCTTGATATCGCTGGTCTTGCTGGTGCTTGGCGAGTACATGCTCCATATGGCGAGCTTGACCGATGAAGGCCCCTGTACAGCATCGCGCGGGAGTTTACGAGTGCAACGATAACGCGTCGCAGTAAGCTGAATGTTGAGAGCGCGAATTCTCCATCGGTGAGCTTTATCTCTCCGACGAGCAACGCTGGTCGTTTTGATTTGCCGTGATATTTGATGCGATTGTCATAGGCGGTGGTTTCTACGGAGCAACCATCGCAATCTATCTAACGGAGCACCGAGGTCTGAAGCGGGTGGCGTTGATCGAGCGGGAGAGCGGTCTGATGCGGCGTGCGTCGCACAACAACCAGGCTCGGGTGCACAACGGCTATCACTACCCCCGCAGTTTCATCACGGCATT
This sequence comes from Variovorax ureilyticus, assembly GCF_050632185.1. Taxonomy (GTDB): domain Bacteria; phylum Pseudomonadota; class Gammaproteobacteria; order Burkholderiales; family Burkholderiaceae_C; genus Variovorax; species Variovorax ureilyticus_A. The sequence goes on along the minus strand of NZ_CP192579.1, from coordinate 3,794,075 downwards.
CAGGAGTCGTGTAAATCTACCCCGATTCGTGCGCGATTGGCCTGAGATCGTAAAAAAGATTTCACCAAGGTTTATGCCATTGCTGCGCAAAATTCCAAAGTCAATGCCAGGCAATTCGAGCGATTTTGCAGGGAGATCGGCGCAAAATTCGAGGTGGCACCCATTGCCATAAAGTCGCTTTTCGATTCAAAGTTGATCCAGGAGGCATACTTGGTTGAAGAATACGCGTTCGACGCGGTGAAACTTGCCGAGTGGACTTCCGAGAAACTAAAGGAATGCGGCGTCGAGATTTTTCTTGACAGCTGCGTCAAGAGCGCAACGCTCGGCCCTGCGGGATGGCAGGTCGAATGCGATGGTGAATTTGGTGGTCCGGCCATTTCGCGCTATGTCTTCAATTGCACCTATAGTGGATTGAAGCAGATAGACGGAACGAAAAATGCGATTGGGGTTGCGTTGAAGCACGAAATCACCGAGATGGCGCTCATGAAGATGCCGGTTGCACTGAAGGATCTCGGCATTACCATGATGGACGGCCCATTTTTTTCGACGATGCCCTTCCCGTCGAGGAATCTTCATACGCTTTCTCACGTGCGCTATACACCTCATGTGCATTGGTTGGATTCGCCGGGCATTAATCCTTATCATCGCCTTCGCGAGTACCCGAGGGAAACTCGGGTCGACAGAATGCTGAGGGACGTGAGGCGGTATATTCCCGCGATTTGCGATGCGGCCTATGTCGATTCACTTTTTGAGGTAAAAACCGTCCTGATCAAGAACGAAGGCGATGATGGCAGACCGATCTTTTTCGAACGATGTGGCTCTACGGCAGGCTACTACTCTGTTTTAGGCGGAAAGATCGACAACATCTATGATGTTCTCGCTCGGCTGGAGGCCGAGCAATTTGAGATTTGAACTTGGAGTTAGGAAATACGGTGAACAATGCACTCATTGGATTCAGCGGCTTTGTGGGTCAGTCGCTCCTGAGGCAAGCGAAATTCTCGGCGCTCTACCGTTCGACCAACATCGGTGAGATCGCGGGAAATGAATTCGATACCGTTGTTTGCGCCGCTGCACCGGCGCAAAAATGGATTGCCAATCGAGAGCCAGAGGCTGATCTCGGGAATATCGAGAAGCTCATCGAAAGGCTCGGATCTATCAAATGTCAAAAATTCATCTTGATCAGCACGGTGGATGTCTTTCGACGACCCGTGGGAGTTGATGAAGACAGCGTGATCGACGAATCGGATCTCGAGCCGTACGGCCGTCATCGGCGCCTGTTGGAGAAATTTGTTGAATCCGAGATGCGCGATCGCCTTATCGTGCGCCTTCCGGGCCTCGTGGGCCCCGGATTGAAAAAAATGTGGTATTCGATTTTCTCAACAACAACAATCTGCACGCGATCGAAAGCCGCGGAATTTTTCAGTTCTATCCGATGATTAATTTCTGGTTCGACGTTCAACTCGCAGTTCAGGCCAATCTCAAGCTTGTGCATCTGACGGCTGAGCCCGTTAGAGTCGATCAAGTTTCCGAGGAAGGGTTTGGGCGCGCCTTCCACCAGACGCTGACGGGACATCCGGCGGCCTACGATTTTCAGACCAAGCACGCGAAGGTGTTCGGTGGGGTTGGTCGATATCAATATTCCAAGCGAGAGAGCATTCAGGCCATACGCGCGTATGCGCAGTCCGAACCGGTCACATTGAAAGCGGGGAGCGCGGCGTGACGCTGAGACTCGCGATTTCCAACATTGCATGGGATGTGAGCGAAGACGCGGCGGTCGCGTCGTTGCTGCGACGCCAACGGATCGATGCAATCGATGTGGCTCCCGCCAAATACTTTCCTGAGCTGGCCAAAGCAACCGATGAGGACGTGCGCAAAGTCAGGCGTTGGTGGGCGAACGAAGGAATATCGATCACCGGGATGCAGGCATTGTTGTTCGGCACACAGGGGCTGAATGTATTCGGTGCTCCTGAGGTGCAAGCGGCCTTGTTGTCGCATCTTGCACATGTGTGCCGGATCGGTGCTGGTCTAGACGGTTCCCGATTGGTATTCGGCTCACCAAAAACCGGGACAGAAGCGGCCTGAGTGATGAGGAGACGTCGAATTTGGCGGCGGAGTTTTTCAGGAGCGCCGGTGATATTGCTGCCTCCTGCGGAGTGATCATCTGCCTTGAGCCCAATCCGCCACGATATGGTGCCAATTTCATGACGAACAGCGCCGAGACCGCGGCAATTGTTCGCCTTGTCAATCACCCAGCCATCCGTATGCAGTTCGACGCGGGTTCTTTGGCAATCAACGGCGAAGATGCGGAACAGGTGCTTGATCAATATTTCGAGCTAATTGGGCATATCCACCTGAGCGAGCCAGATCTCCTTCCGATTGGAGATGGAGAGACGGATCACTCGCGTGCTGCAAACGCCCTTCACCGGTATCTGCCAGATACTATCGCGACGATAGAGATGTTGGCTACGAAGGAAGAGCCTCATCTCGATTCGATCGAACGGGCCATTCGAGTTGCCGACGCTCAATATCGCCAGAATCCTGTCAAGTCGCCCCGAATCCAATGAAATGGCTGATATTGTTGCTCGGCATTGCATCCAATGCTTCTGCCAGCGTGCTCGTCAAGCTTGCGATGCTTCCGCCCCGCAAGTTCCCATCGCTCAGTGAGCCACTGCAAGCCCTGGCCAATTGGCCATTCTGGCTTGGACTTGGTCTGTATGGCATGGCTTTTGTCCTCTATGCGGCCGCGCTTGCCCGGCTGCCGCTCAATGTCGCACATCCGATCCTGACGGCCGGCGCAATTGCCGCGGTCGCTTCTGCTTCTGCCATTTTCTTTCGAGAACCTTTTTACTGGACAACTATCCTCGGTATTCTTCTTGTAATTTCTGGTGTGGCTCTGATCACTGCGCGCGTGACATAAAAATGATATCTGAAGAAACTCGTAAAAAATGGCAAGTGCCGGCGTATGACCGCTCATTTTGGTTGGGGCGTCGTCACAATGCGTGCGTCGTCATTCCTGTCATCAACGAAGGTGAAAGAATTCAAGCCTTAATGGGCCGAATGGCTGCGCAATCAATAAGTTCAATAGCTGATATCATTATTGTTGATGGTGGGAGCACAGATGGGTCCCTCGAGCATGCTGCCTTGCAGGCTAATGGGGTTAGGGGGCTATTGGTAAAAAGAGGCGCTGGCAAGCTGAGCGCTCAATTGCGTTGCGCCTACGCGTTTGCATTGATTGAGGGATACGAGGCCGTTATCACCATAGATGGAAATAACAAGGATGATCCTGCCGCAATCCCGGAATTTATCGATAAACTGAGCGCTGGATTCGATTTCGTGCAGGCATCTCGATTTCTCAGTGGAGGGGTCGCCAAAAACACACCGCTTGTTCGGGATCTTGCAATCCGGATGATTCACGCTCCTCTGCTGAGCATCTCGTCAGGATTCAAGTGGACCGATACGACCCAAGGATTTCGTGGATATTCGCGACGGATGCTGCTTGACCCAGCGATTGCTCCATTCAGGGATGTGTTTTTTGGGTATGAGCTGCTGGCCTATCTTTCGCATCGTGTTCCACGTTTGAAATACCGGTGCATTGAATTGCCTACTTCGAGAATTTATCCCGAAGGGGAGGTTCCGACGAAGATCAGCTCCGTTCGTGGAAATTTTGCAGTTCTCATGGTTTTGTTCAAGGCGTGCCTTGGTTTTTTTGATCCCAAATGAATATTGCAAAAAGGCAGATTTTTATTTTTGCTGCAACGGGTGTCGCATTTGCACTCCTTTTTGCGCAGCTGTATTCAAATTTTCTGCACGTTAGTCCGGCGATATTCTTCCCTTTTGATCGACTCTCGGAGTCGGAGGTCATTGGCGGCGTGATCAGATATTTGAATGAACCCGGATTGAAGTATCGGTTTTATCTCGGCCTGGTTGATAAATGGGACTCCCCTGAGCTATACAATCTGAGTCTGGAGTTATTGAAAAAAGGGCAGCTGAATACGGAGTTCGGCCCATATAGGAGCAGTCTGGGGGTGCAGGGGTTGATTTATGGGGTTGCCTATGCCCACGGAGTCAGCCTTGAATCATTGAAGATTGCTTGTGCGTTTCTGACGGCGCTTTGTGTGATGTTGGTATCCGCTGGATTGTGGAAAGGTGTGGCCCCCGGACTAGGCTTAAGTTTTTATATTTCAATTCTCCTGTCTCCGTGGATGGCGATCTTCGCATCGCATTTGTATTGGTCGCCGTTTTTGTGGTTTCTGCCCGCTGTCTTTGCTCTTGGGGCTTATTTTGCGAAGGAGCCTGGAGCCCGGGTGGTGATGCTTTCTCTTGTATTTGCTTCATTCTTTTTGAAGTGTCTTGCGGGATACGAGTACATTTCCTCGATCGCGGTGCTGACGGGGGCAATATTTTTCATTGATATCTTTTTGCCATCGCCGAGATATTCGATTAAGAAGAACGTCGGATTTCTTATCTTGATTTTTGTGCTCTGTGTTTCGGCATTCTTGCTTGCATTTTTTATCCACGCCGGATTGAGGGGTGATTCTCTGGTTGCAGGAATTAAGGACATCATAGAGGCTGATGTCAAGAGGCGTACATACAGCGACAATCCCAACGAATATCCGGAGGTATTTCGGGAATCCCTCAGGGCCGGCCCTTTCGGTGTATTGGGTACATACATCTTGACTTGGGATAGGCCAGTCATCTATGGCGTCAACGGGGGGCTGTTTGTGATCGGACTGCTGGGCGCAGTAGCAGCGATCGTATTCAAGGCTCTAAGAAAAGACCCGACGGCCAAGCGGGACGCTGCCATCTTGGCTGTGTTTTTTGCCGCCCCTGTCAGCTGGTTTGTCTTGGCAAAAGGCCATTCATTCATTCACACTCACCTGAATTACGTTCTGTGGTACCTGGGATGTGTGGCTGCCGTGATTTTTGTCAATTTCAGCGGCTGGATTCCGCCGTGGCGAGCGGGTAATCGGAAGAAATCGGGAAGAGGCGAAGCGATCGCCCCCGACCGGGCCTTGACGAGTGCGGGCGGTAGGGTGGAATGACGCGCATGTAAGAATGACGGAGTCGACCGATGGGCTGAGGGACGACCGGTGTTCTTTCCTGAGACAAACAAGTATGAAGATCTCCCCTACTTCGATTTCAGACGTCGTCCTGCTGGAGCCGAAGGTGTTTGGTGACTCCCGAGGATTCTTCTTCGAGAGCTACAACGAGGACGCCTTCAGGCAGGCCGTTGGCCAAGAGGTGCGCTTTGTGCAGGACAATCATTCGCGCTCCGCTCGTGGTGTCCTGCGTGGTCTGCACTATCAGGTCAAGCAGCCCCAGGGGAAGCTAGTTCGCGTCGTGCGGGGCACGGTGTTCGACGTAGCGGTGGACATTCGTCCGGCCTCACCGACATTCGGCAAATGGGTGGGCGTGGAACTCAGTGAGGACAACCACCGCCAACTCTGGGTGCCCCCAGGCTTGGCGCACGGCTTTCTCGTGCTGAGCGAGTCCGCTGACTTCCTCTACAAGACGACGGACTATTACGCGCCGCAGTATGAGCGGAGTATTGCCTGGAACGACCCCGCGATCGGTATTCGCTGGCCGTTGAACGGCGAGCCGACTCTTTCCGCGAAGGACGCCGCGGCGCCGACCATGGCGGACGGCCTTCGCCGCGACGCCGAATGATTCTGGTCACCGGCGGTGCCGGATACATCGGCTCCCACACCTGCGTCGAACTTGCGCGCGCGGGGCGCCAGTTCGCCGTTCTCGACAACCTCTGCAACAGTTCGCGTTCCGCCGTGGACGGAATCGCGCAGTTGACGGGCGCTGCGGTGCCTTTCTACGAGGGCGACATCCGGGATGAGATGCTGCTCGAACGCATCTTCGAGTCGCACTCAATCTCCGCAGTCATTCATTTCGCCGGCCTCAAGTCCGTTGCCGAATCGGTCCGTCAGCCCATCGAGTACTTTGACAACAACGTCACCGGCTCGATCAAGCTGCTGAAGGCGATGCGTCGCGTCGGCTGCAAGACGATGGTGTTTTCATCCTCCGCGACCGTGTATGGCAACGCGACAAGCATGCCGATCACCGAGGAGACGCCGCGTGCTGCGGTCAATCCATACGGCCAGAGCAAGCAGGTGGTGGAAGATCTCCTCCGCGACCTCTACGCCTCCGACCCGAGCTGGCGCATTGCGCGGCTGCGCTACTTCAATCCGGTTGGCGCGCACGAGAGCGCGCTGATCGGCGAGCGTCCGCAGGGCACACCAAACAATCTCATGCCGATCGTGGCGCAGGTCGCTGGCGGCGAACGGCCCGCCGTCACGGTTTTTGGCAGCGACTACCCCACGCCGGATGGCACCGGCGTGCGCGACTACATTCATGTGATGGATCTGGCGGAAGGGCATGTGGCCGCGCTGGATTTTCTTGAGCGCTCACCGCAAGACCTCGTCTTGAACCTGGGGACGGGTCGTGGGACCTCCGTTCTCGAAATGATCGCAGCGTTCGAAAGAGTCAGCTCCCGAAAGATACCTGTCGAGATGGCTGACCGACGCCCGGGCGATGTGCCGGTCTGCTATGCGGACGTCAGTCGCGCGGAGCAGCTCATCGGCTGGAAAGCCAGACGGAATGTCGAGGACATGTGTCGCGATTCATGGCGTTGGCAGGTCTCGAGCGCCGAATGAAGACGAGTCTCTGCACCTCCTGGCAGTTCCTGGGCCTCCGCCGGGACTGACTTTTGAGCGCCACTTCTCCAAGCCCGGGCGTAGCAGGCCCGGATCAATTTGCCTTGCATCCATCGAATCGAGTCCCCTTGGGTTCCCTTGTCTTCATCGCCCCCGAGCCCCATCCCGATGTGGATGCCGGGCGGTCGATCCATCATTTGCTGCGCGCGGTGCCTGCCGCCGATTTCGGCCGCTTGATCGCCTGCCTGGTTGACTGGCTGCCCTCCGACACCGCGGCGCTCTCGGCAGCTTTTCCAGGTCTTCGGGTCATTTCGATCGATACGCTCGATGAGCAAGACCGGTTTGTGCAGCATCCGCCAGCGAGGGCCTATTCGACGTCAGTCGAGCAGTGGCGGTCCGCGGTCATCTTCCGTTCGCTTGCGGCATTGAACGAAACGACCGCCATCGAATACGTCGAGTTTCCGGACCGAGGCGGACTGGCCTTTTGCACGCTGCAGGAGCGCAATCTGCGCAACTTCCTTGGCGAAGCGACGATTGCGGTGCGGCTTTGCAGTTCTTGGACACAGTTGCTTGATGCGGAGGCTCAGGTTGTCGATGGCAGGCGGCTGAATCTGAGTGACCTCGAGAGAAAGTGTCTGCGCGATTGCGACCGTGTCATAGCCGCTGTTCCGTCTGTTGCGGAGGCAACGCGTGTCGCATTCGCGTTTCCTGCGGAGGAATGGAATGCGCGCGTGGTGATGCATGCCATTCCCCCGAACTCGCGGCCTTCGGATTCCGTCATCGTGTCGGCTTCCAGCGATCAATCGCTGGTCTTTCCCGCCAAGCTGCAAAGATCGCAGCGACCCGATCTCTTCGTTCGCGCAGCGGCGGAGTTCCTGAATATCGCGCCGGCCTTCACCGGGTCCGTGCTTCTCGGGATGCCGGCCCTTGATGAGGACTACGCGGTCGACGTCGAAAGACTCATCCCAGCCGCACATGCGAGCCGGTTTTCTCGCATGCCGGAGCAACAGGGGCCTGCGCGGGACGCGGTTCTTCGAGGTGCCACTGTCGTGATCGCGTCGTCCTGGGACGATTTTTGCCCGACCGCCTACGAGGCATCATCTCTCGGCGCGAGACTGATCCTGAACGAAACGAACCCCGCCTTCGGAGTCGAAACCCCTTGGCGAGATGGCGTCAACTGCCTCAAGTTCGACGGCAGTGTGCGTGGCTCGGCCGACGCGCTCAAGCGGAACTTCGAGCGCAATGAAAGCCTTCAGCCGGTCCAGTTTCCTGTGACGCCGTGGCCGTGGACATTGCCAGGGGCCTCCCGCCCGCCATGGCGCACGCCAACGGATCTACCCCTGGTCTCGGTGGTCGTGGCGCACTTCAACCTCGGCGCTTATCTCGCCGAGACGCTTGCCAGCGTGCGCGCGCAGAGTTACGGTGCGATCGAGATCGTGGTGGTTGACGATGCCTCGTCCGATCCACAGAGCGTGCTTGCCATCGATGGGCTCGAAAGTGCGTCAGGGCACAACCTGCGCATCGTCCGATTGCCCGGCAACGTCGGTCTTGCCGCCGCGCGAAATATCGGTGTGCGCCATGCGAGAGGGCGCTACGTCCTGACGCTCGATGCCGATGATCTGATCCATCCCGAGTTCATCGCCCTGGGCGTTGAAGCTTTGGAAAACAGGGCGGAGTTCGATGTGCTCGTCACGCCCGCCGGCTATTTTCTCGACGGTGACCCGCTTCCCGATTCGCGCGCGCCCGTCGATTTCATCGACTACGCGATGTTCACCGGCGAGGCAGTCCTGGGCGGTCTCCTTGAGAACAGGTTTTCCACCGCGACCGCACTGTTCAGGAAGTCGATCCTGGAGCGCTTTCCGTATCTGGAGAGCTTGAGTTGCTACGAGGACTGGTCGCTGTACATGCGGATGTGCGACGCGGGTGTCCGCTTCATCGTGAGCAATGACGTGCTCTTCTACTACCGCAGAAGACGCAACTCCATGGTGCATTCGCAAAGGCATCCGGAGCGAAAGCGGATCGAGTACAGCGACCTGATGCGTACCAGCGCCCCCGCCGCTTTTGCGCGACAGTCGCGGCATCTGGTCATCGGTATCGCATCGCCGGTCGCTGTCATCCCGAGCCTCGAACCCACCGTTCCGGCGATGGAGCCCGAAAGTGAGGAGGCAGTCGACAAGACGTCGACGATCAAGGGCGCGTTCGGAGCAGAAGGCAAATACGACGCGCAGGTCGCGTTTGCAGCGCTGAAACTCTCACGCTGGGCCGAGCGAAAGGTCCCGTGGCTTGTCGGTGCGTCCCTGTGGCTTTCGAGCCGAGCCTGGCGGGCTTATCGCGCGATACGACATCGATAATGATGATCGCAAGATCGGCTGAAATAACATGCAATCATCACAGCGGCTCGGGGCGTTCAACCCCGCCGGGAGGATCGTGAAATGAGCGTTCGTGGAAGGCTCTTCCTGACGTACTGGCGTGAAAACGGCACGTTGGCGGCGACCCGTCTGGTTGGGCGAAAGGCCCGCAATGCCTTGAGAGGGCACCGAGTCTTCAACGAGCTCCCGCCCGGAAGTCCCGGTGGCCGACCGGCAACCGTGGGCGAGCTTGCGTCCTGGAGCTTTCCGGCGGTGCGCCCTTTGCCGACCTTTGCAGTCCCCGCGTCGACGCGCCCAAGGATCAGCATCGTGACGGACAGCATCGGCAGCAGCAGTCTGTTTGGAGGGGTGGGCACCGCACTGCTGCTTGCGGCGCATCTGGCCAACCGCATGGGGGCCGTGCTCCGCATCGTCACACGCACGGAGCCGCCTTCGCCGCAGAACGTGTCGCTCGTTCTCGATGCCTATGGCGTCCGGCTCGATCACGAGACGCAGTTCGCTTTCACGCCTCCACATGCGGACCCCGCCTCGGGGCTGGACGTCGTGCCCGGCGAACTCTTCGTTACCACTTCATGGTGGAGCACAGCCGCCACGCTGCCCAGCGTGCCTCACGACTCGATCATCTATCTGCTTCAAGAAGATGAACGCATGTTCTATCCCTTCGGGGAAGAGCGCCTGCGCTGCGATGAGGTTTTGAACAACCGATCGATTCGCTTTGTCCTGAATACCCGGATGCTGTTCGAACATATGGTCGCCAGTGGGCTGGGGCACTTCAAGACACAGGCGCAATGGTTCGAACCGGCATTTCCGGCGACCCTGTTTCATGAGCGCAAGCGCGAGCCCGGCGGCAAGCGCCGCCTTTTTTCTATGCGCGACCCAAGAATCCGCGCAATCTTTTCGGGCCAGGGCTCGCTGTGATCGAGCGCGCAATCGACGAGGGCGTCCTCGACCTGGATCGTTGGGATATCTTTCTCGTCGGCAATGGCATCCCCAATCTGAGCTTCGGAGATGGATACGTTCCCAAGCGCTGCGAAGGGCTGGACTGGAAGGCATACGCGGAGCTCGTGGGGACAATCGATCTGGCGCTCAGCCTGATGTACACACCGCACCCAAGCTATCCGCCTTTCGATCTGGCAGCGAGCGGCGCGGTTGTCGTCACCAACAGGTTCGGAATCAAGCAGGACCTCTCGGCCTACTCGCAAAACATCATTTGTTCCGATCTCGATTCCGATTCGTTGCTCGAGTCGATGAAGGCTGGGATCGCGCTTGCCGAGGATGAGGAGACCCGACGTCGAAACTGCCAGTGCCAATGGCCTGGGCAAGAACTGGACCGAGGCGTTCGAGCGAGTTCTCCATTCCCTGACGTCCGGTCACTGATGTTCTCGCTGCGAACTCCCCCGGTTCCTTATGCGGACCCCTGGCTGCAGCCGCTCTCGGCGCGCCTTTCGATGATGTGCCGGCGCTCGACCAGGGTTGCTTACTTCTACGAAGAGCCCAACAACAGCACTTTTCGCTATCGGGCCTACAACATGGCCCAAGTTCTCAATGAGCCGGGCGATGGCAAGGTCTCCGCGAGCTACTTCTTTCTCTCGGACGCCGATCGATTCGATGAGATTGCCGATGCGGCGGATATGCTGGTCATCTGCCGCTCTCGCTACTGTCATCAAGTCAGTGGTCTGGTCGCCAAGTTTCGGGCCCGTCGCAAGCGGGTGCTGTTCGATATCGACGACCTCGTGTTCAACACCGACTACGCCCATCTTGTTGTCGCAACGCTCGGTCTGGACGTCAGGCAGAAAGGTCTCTGGGACGATTGGTTCGCGATGATCTCGCGGATGGGGCAGACGCTGAAGCTCTGCGATGGCGCCATCACGACAAACGACTTTCTCGCGCAAAAGCTCGCGGACTATTCAGGTCTGCCGGTCTCGGTTGTTCCCAATTTCATGAACCGAGAGCAACTTGCAGTCGCCGCGGCGGTGTTCGCAGAAAAGGAGAGGGCGCGCTTCCAGGGCAACGGGAAGACGACCCTCGGCTATTTCAGTGGCTCGCCTTCACATCGGCTCGACTACGCGATCGTGGAGCCAGCGCTGGCGGAGGTCATGGCGCTCCGGCCTGATGTCGAGGTCATGGTGGTCGGCTACATCGACCATGGGCCCGCAATGCGCGGATTCTCCGATCGCATCAGCAGGCAGCCTTTTCATGACTACGTCAATCTGCAGCGGCTTCTGGGAAGTGTCGAATTCAACCTGATGCCATTGCAGTCCAATGCGTTCACCGATTGCAAGTCCGAACTGAAGTACTTCGAGGCCGCAAGCGTCGGAACTCTGAGCATCGCCTCACCCAGCTATACGTATCGGCGCGCGATTCGCGACGGTGAGAACGGCTACCTGTCGAAGGCGCACGAATGGGCTCAAGTCATTGTCCGTGCCTTGGACAATCTGAATGTGTACGAAGACATGGCAAGGGCGGCGCGGGAGGATGCGCTGTTCAATTTTGGTTGGCAGAACCAGACCCGGCGCATTCTGGAAGCCCTTGGGCTTCCAAGCTAGAGCGAGCAATCACCCGAGGGTCTTAGAACGAAAACCCCTGCGCATTCCGCCGCAGATCGGCCTCGACCATCATCTGGCACAACTGCTCCAGTTTCGTGGTCGGCTCCCAGCCGAGTTTCTCCTTGGCCTTCACGGGATTCCCGATCAGGAGATCGACCTCGGCGGGGCGGTAGTACTTGGCGTTGATAGTGAGCACGGTCTTGCCGGTTGCCGTGTCGACCGCCGTCTCGTCCTCACCGCTGCCCCTGAACTCGACGGCGACGCCTGCGCCCTTGAATGCCATGCGGACGAAATCGCGGACCGTTTCGGTTCGATTGGTGGCGAGCACGAAGGTGTCGGGTTCATCGATCTGGAGCATCTTCCACATGCCCTCGACGTACTCTTTGGCGAAGCCCCAGTCGCGCCTGGCATCCAGGTTGCCTAGTTGAAAGGATTCCAGTTTTCCGAGCTTGATCTTGGCGACACTGTCGGTGATCTTGCGGGTCACGAACTCCCGGCCGCGCAGCGGACTCTCGTGGTTGAAGAGAATGCCGCTGCTGCCGAAGATGCCATAGCTCTCGCGGTAGTTCACGGTCATCCAGTGCGCATAGAGCTTGGCCACGCCGTAGGGGCTGCGAGGATAGAAGGGGGTGCTTTCCACCTGCGGAACGGCCTGGACCTTCCCGAACATCTCGGACGTGCTGGCTTGGTAGAACCTGATCTTCGGATTTTCCAGACGGATTGCTTCGAGGAGATTGAGCGCGCCCATCGCGGTGATCTGCGCGGTGGTCGTCGGTTGATCGAAGCTCACGCCGACGAAGCTCTGTGCGGCCAAGTTGTAGACCTCGTCAGGCTCGGCATGCGTGATCAGCGACAGCGAACTGCCGAGGTCGGTCATGTCGTGCTCGGTCAGCTTCAACTCCGGATGATTCTCGATCCCGAGTTCCTCGATGCGCCAGAAGTTGACCGAACTGGTCCTTCGGAAGGTGCCGTAGACGGTGTAGCCCTTGGTTAGCAGAAGTTGGGCCAGATAGGCCCCATCCTGACCGGTGATGCCAGTGACAATCGCACGCCGTTTCATGAGACTCCTTTGAAGTAAGAGAAGCCGCGCCAGCGCTGTTGCGCAAGGGCGCGAATCCGACGAGACACCGATGTCATCGCTCCACGATCCGGCCGTGCTCCAGATGGATCACCCGATTGCACTCCTTGGCGATCAAGTCCGGCGAATGCGACGCCAGCACCAGGATGCCGGATTTTGCGACGACGTCCTTCATCCGTTGCTCGGCCTTACCTGTGAACTCCGCATCTCCGACGGACAGCCATTCGTCCATGAGCAAGATGTCGGCTTCGACGCTGGTCGAGATCGAGAAGGCGAGTCGCATGAGCATCCCGGTGGAATAGGTCCGTACCGGCATGTTGACGTACTCACCCAGCCCGCTGAACTCGCAGATTTCGGGTGTGAGCGCATCGATCTGCCTTTTGCTCATGCCCATCACGAGGCCCCGGAGCATGATGTTCTCGACGCCGGTGGCGTCAGCCTCGATGCCCAGCGAAGGATCGATGAGGCTGGACACGGAGCCTTGTCGGACGAACTCGCCGGAGGACGGTTCATAGACCCCTGCGAGCGCGCGCAACAGCGTCGATTTGCCGGCGCCATTGTGGCCGATCAGGCCCAACCGATCGCCGCTTTTGAGCTCCAGGTTGATATTGCTCAGGGCCTGGACGACATTGACGCCGGTCTCCTTGCCGAAGCGGCCGCCAGTGACCGACGCGGCGAGGGTTTTCTTGAATGAGGCAGCGCCGGCGCCGTAGATCGGGAAGTTGACCGAGACGTTCTTGAGCGAAATGAAAGCCATGATTGATTAGAGCCAGTAGACGACGCGGCGGCGGTACTTCGCGAATAGCAGGCTCGACACCACCAGCGTGGCCGCGGTCCAGCCCAGGATGCCCCACCAGTTGTGGCTTTCGGACACGCCGCCCATCAGCGGAGTGCGCAACAGGTCCAGCATCTGGGCAAACGGATTCCAGAGGATGTACTTCGCGCGGCCGGGCAGGCTCGAGGGCAGCCAGAAGACGGGCGTGAGGAACATCAGCATCTGCATGACGCTGGTAACGATCTGGGTCACGTCGCGAAAGCGGGTGCAGACCAGCCCCAAGGCGATACCTACGGCCTGGGCATTGACCAGAACGAGGAGGAAGGCCGGTATGAAAAGCAGCGCCGACCAGGACAAGGAGATGCCTGCCCAGATCGCCACCGGCACATACAGCACGATCTGATGGGCAAACTGGATCAGGTTGCGCGCCATGCTTCGCCAGACGAACAGGCTGATGGGGAAATAGCCCTGTTTGAGGTAGTTGCCAGATCCGATGAATGCGTTGCATGAATCGGTCACCATGCTGGAGAAAAATCCCCAGAAGACGATGCCGAGCGCCAGGTGCGGGAAGAACGTGGAGAGTTCAGTGCCGAACAGCGAGCTGTAGAGCGGCCCCATGCCGCCGATCATGGCGGCCATGCTGAGCGTGAGCCACAGCGGCCCCAGCATGGAACGGCGATAGCGCAGGACGATGTCGAACCAGGCGAGCGTCCACCAGATGTCGGTCCGGCGGGTGCCTTCCCACCAGTCCGCCCAGGCGCTGCGATGCAGATTGGAATGTGCCTGATTCATGCGCGTCCGTAGGTATCGGCGAGCCGCACGATGTCGTCTTCGCCGAGGTAGGCGCCACACTGAACTTCGATGAGTACGAGTTCATCATTGCCGATGTTGGTCAATCGATGTCTTTCTTTGAGAGGGATGTAACGATATTCCCCGGGCAGTGTCTTGTACTGCGCGTCGCCGACCTGCACCATGGCGGTGCCTCGAACGACTACCCAGTGCTCCGCCCGCTGGTGGTGGTACTGCAGCGACAGCGATTGGCCCGGTTTGACCGTGATGCGCTTGACCTTGTACCCATCTTCTTCCTTGAGTGAAGCATAAGTGCCCCAGGGCCGGTGAACCACGGCCGGCAGATGCACTGCCTCGTGCTTCCGTGCGGCAAGCGCATCAACGATCTCGTCGACGCGTTGCACGCTGTCCTTGTGCGCCACGAGCAGGGCATCTGGCGTGTCGACGATCACCAAGTCATGGACACCCAGCAGCGCCACTGTCTTGGGTCCGTGACTGGCAACCCGGACCTGCGTGTCACTGGCGTCGAGCGCGATCGAGCCGGGCGGCAGGGTGTTACCGCCCGCGTCCGGTGACTGCGGGTGAGCCACGGAGGGCCAGCTGCCGACGTCGCTCCAACTGAATCGGGCGGGGATCACCTGAAGATTGTCGGCGAGCGTCGTGACCGCGCGCCCGATGTCCATCGGCGGCAGGCGCTCAAATGCCTCGGCGTCGAGCAAGACCTTGTCACCGCGGGGCTGCGACGACTCGATCACCTGGCGTGCCGTGGCCAACAGGCCGGGGGCATGGCGTTCGAAGGCCGAGACGATCGATTCCGCCGTCCCGCACAGCATCCCGCTGTCCCAGTAGTAGCGATCGCTCGCCAGAAAGCTCTGGGCCGCTTGGGCCTCGAGCGCCTCGACCAGGCGGCGGGCGGGCTGGCTTTCACTCGAGCGCCGCTCGACCTCGATGTATCTGTAGCGGGTGTCGGGCCCCGTGGGGTTGACGCCCCAGAGCACCAGACGACCTGCGGCCGCAAGTTCGAGCGCTTCGACGGCGCTGGCCGCGAAGCCCTCGGCGTCGGGTACCAGCTGGTCGGCGGGCAGGATCAGCATCACCGTTTCGCTGCCGAATTGTCTGCCGCACTGCAGGGCCGCCAACGCGATGGCCGGACCCGTGCCCCGGCTCGCGGACTCGAGCAGCAGCGTCGAAGATGGCCGCTCGGGCAACTGAAGCAACACGTCCTCGGCGAGGAACTGGTGCTCCTTGCCGGTGACGATCATGAGGTCGCTGGCGCCGCATGCCCGGCCCCGTTCGATCGCTTGCTGGAGCAGAGTCGATCTGCCGAGCGTCACGAAGGGAGGCGGGAAAGCTTGCCGGGAAAGCGGCCAAAGCTTGGAGCCGGATCCTCCCGCGAGCACCACTGAAAGCAGTCGCATCTTTGGTCTTTCTCTGTGAGGCGGCGATTTTACCGGCCGTTGTGCGTCCCCTCCGATGGCGCGCCGCCCCCTCTCGTGACTCAATCCCCACCCTTGCGAAGATAATCACGCGCTGTGCAACGGGCGGATGCCCTCCGTCCGACCAGCACAGATGAATGACCCATTTCAATCGACGGGGCTCGATCCGGTTCGCCCGGCGGCACCCGCAGCGCCATGACCCTCCCCGTCTCTGTCGCCCTCTGCACTTACAACGGCGTCCGCTTTATCGGCGAGCAGGTCCAGAGCATCTGCTTCCAGACCTTGCCGCCAGCGGAAATCGTGCTGTCCGACGACGCCTCCACCGACGGCTGCGTCGAAGCGGCTGAGGCGGCGTTCGCGGCTTGCCTGCGCGAGCGTCCAGGCCTGTCGATCCGCTTCCATGTCCTCCGCAACGCCACCGCCCTGCGGGTCACCAAGAACTTCGAGCAGGCGGTCCGTGCCTGCACCGGCGATCTGGTCGCATTGAGCGACCAGGACGACGTCTGGCATCCGGAGCGCCTCGCGCGAATGGTGTCGGAGTTCGAAAACCGCCCCGATCTGCTTCTGCTGCACTCCGATGCGCGCCTGGTCGATGGCGAGCGGCGCGATCTCGGTCAATCGCTTTTCCACGCCCTGGAAGTCAAGCAGTTCGAATTGGACTGGATTCATGGGGGGCAGGCCTTCGACGTCTTCCTGCGCCGCAACCTGGTCACCGGCGCGACGACGGTCTTCCGCCGGTCGCTGCTCGAATACGCTGTGCCTTTCCCGAGGGAGTGGATTCACGACGAGTGGCTGGCGATCGTCGCTTCCTCGATCGGCCGCGTCGACGTGTTGGAGCAGGAGCTCATCGAATACCGCCAGCACGGCGGCAACCAGATTGGCGCGCGCCGCGATTCCTTCATGGGCAAGGTGCGCAAGGCGCTGGCTTCGCGCGGCGATACGCATGTCAAGCGTGCGCTCAAGGCCGAGCAACTGCTCGATCGGCTGTTGTCCATGGGGGACCTTGTCTCGCCGGATACCATTCAGAAGCTGCGCGACAAGCTCGAGCACCAGAGGTTCCGGGCGGCGCTTCCTGCCCTCGCGGCTCGCCCGCTGCGTGCCCGTGCTGCGCGAGGCGATGACCGGCCGCTACAACAAGTTCGGCCGTGGCACGCGTGGCGTCGTGCGCGACCTTTTCGAATCCGTCTAGAAAAAACCCAACTCGCACCCGGAATGTCCGATACGAACGCCACCCGTCGCGACGCCAGACCCACGGTCGTGGTCGTCATCCCGTTCTACAACGGCGCCGACTTCATCGAGCGCTCGGTCAAGAGCGTGTTCAACCAGACGGTTCCCGCCGACGAGGTGATCGTCGTCAACGACGGTTCGCGGCCCGAGGAGCGCGAAGCCCTGGGCGCGCTGAATGCACGCTTTCCGTTCAGGATCATCGACAAGGAGAACGGGGGCCAGGGTTCGGCGCGCAATGCCGGCGTCGCGGCGTCGACCTCGGATTTCATTTGCTTCCTGGACCAGGACGACTTCTACCTTCCGAATCACATCGAGCTCCTGGTCAATGCGATTCCGGCGGACGACGCGCGCTTCGGGTACGTCTATGCGGACCTGTACGAGGCCGATGTCGACGGCAACGTGGTGCGCACCGAACTGGTCAAGCAGCACGCGAAGCACAACCCGAAGACGAGCATCTTCGACCTGCTGCGCTACGACATGTTCGTGCTGCCGTCGGCCACGCTGGTGAGCCGTGCGGCCTTCGAAGCAGTGGGCGGCTTCGATCCGCAGTTCATGGGGTTCGAGGACGATGACCTGTTCCTGCGCATCTTCCGCAAGGGCTACAGCAACCACTATCTCGATCGCGCGGTGACGGTCTGGTGCATCCACACCGAGAGCACCTCGTTCGGCATTCGCATGATCCGCAGCCGCTACCGCTTCTTCAAGAAGCTGGCGGAGACCTTTCCCGACGAGCCCAAGCGCGGGCGCTTCTACCTGCGCGACTACCTGATGCCGCGCTTCGGCAAGCTCTTCGTGGACCACGCGATCCAGGCCATCAAGCTCGACAACGAATATCGGGGCGAGATGTTCGAGCATCTCGACGACTACGTCCACATGGTGCTCGCCAACCCCTACGTGGGTGTGCGCGCCAAAACCAAGCTGCGGATCACCCGCTTCCTGCTCGCCCACAGCTCGCCCGGGATGGTGCGCGCCGTCGGTGCCGCGACCAAGCTGCCGGTGTTCCGCGGCTTCCGCCGGATCTACCGCACCGAAGCTTGACTCTTTTGCATCGCCGCGCGAAAGCGCCAGAACGCACGTGAACTCCACACCTTGAGCAGGCTGGTCACGTGCCAGTAGAGATGCTTCGCGTCGGTGCGGCTGGCGCGCTGGGCGTCGTGGCGCGCGAGCAGGTCCTCGCCGACCTGGAGCTTCCAGCCCGCGAGCTGGGTGCGGGCGCAGATGTCGAAGTCCTCGCCGTACATGAAGAAGCGCTCGTCGAAGCCGCCGATCTCGCGGTACGTCTCGCGGCGAAACAACATGAAGAGCCCGGGAATCCAGTGCGGCACGACCGGCCGGACGTAGTCGGGGCGCTTCCGCGTGAGGATCTCGCGCGGCGTGATGATCGCCCGGTGCTGCTCGGGCGCGTCCTTGCCGGGCTCGAGGATGCGCGGCGTCAGCAGGCCGGCGCGGGGCCCGGCCTGCGCGATCAGCGGCCGGAGCACGTCGCTGTCGAAGCGGATGTCCGGATTGAGCACCAGGAACCACGGCGTGTCGCAATGCCCGAAGGCCTGGTTGTGATTCGCCCCGAACCCCATTGGCGCCGCGTTGTCGATCCGCTCCAGCGCAAAGTGCCAGGTGGCGCCAGCGAGCACGTCGGGTTCCGGCACGTTGATCGTCAGCACCACCTTCTCGACGACCCCGTGGCTGAACCGGTCGAGCTGCTCCAGCAGCGGCTTCACCAGCGCCAGCTGACCGTGGCTCACGATCGATACGGTGATGGGCTTGTCCAGGGAGAGGGCGGGCGTCGGCATGGTCTAATTTCGCCCGGGAATTCTAGGGTTCCCCGTCCATACCCATGATTGCATTGATCGTCGTCAGTTTTCTCATCTCCGCCCTGGGCGTGCAGATCTTCATGCGCCGCGCGCGCCGGCACGCGCGGCGCTACGCCGCCGACATGCCGCAGCGCTTTCACAAAGGGCATGTGCCGCGCCTCGGTGGCGCGGGCATCCTCATGGGGATGGGGGTGGCCTGGCTGGTCGCCGGGATCCCCTCCGATCCTTTCAATGTGTCGTGGCCGCTGAAGACGTCGCTTCTCACGCTGGTGTGCATTTCGCCGGCGGTGCTCGGCGGCATCATCGAAGACGTGACGCAGCAGGTGTCGGTCCGTTACCGGCTCAGCCTCACGATCGGCTGCGCGCTGGTGGTGTGCTGGGTGCTCAACATCGGCGTGTACCGCACGGGCCTTCCGGTCCTCGACGGTTGGCTGCAGGCGATGCCCTACATGGCGCTGCTGATCGCGGCGTTGGCGATCGGCGGCCTTCCGCATGCCTTCAACATCATCGACGGCTACAACGGGCTTGCCGGCACCGTGGCGGTGCTGGTGTGCCTCGCGATCTCGCACGTGGCGCTGCAAGTCGGCGACCGGCAGCTCGCGGCGATGGTGATCTGCCCGGTCGGCGCCACCGTGGGTTTCCTGATGTGGAACTACCCGCGCGGAAAGATCTTCGCCGGCGACGGCGGCGCCTACGTCTGGGGCATGGTGATCGCCATCGCGGCGGTCACGCTGGTGCAGCGGCACCGGGTCGTGTCGCCGTGGTTTCCGATGCTGCTGCTGATCTATCCGGTCTGGGAGACGGTGTTCTCCATCTACCGGAAGGTCGCGCGCGGCCAGTCGCCCGGCATGGCCGACGCGCTGCACTTCCCACCAGCTGATCTTTCGGCGCATCGTCCGGGTGGCCTTTGCGGACGACGAAGCGCGTCAGCTGCTCGCGCGCAACAACCGGACCTCGCCCTACCTGTGGATCTTCGCCGCGCTGACGGTGGTGCCGGCGGTGCTGTTCTGGAACAACACCCTGGTGCTGGTCGCCTTCTGCATCCTGTTCATCGCGACCTACGTGGCCGCTTACCTCATGATCGTGCGCTTCAAGGTCCCGCGCTGGCTGCGGCCCTGAGTTCCGCGTCACAATTCCCGAATCCGGACTTCGTCTTTCGACCGCCCACCATGCCCGATTCCGTCCCCAACATTGCCCCCCGCGACAAGGCAGAGATCCTGGCCCAGGCGCTGCCGTACATCCGCAAGTTCCACGGCAAGACCATCGTCATCAAGTACGGCGGCAACGCCATGACCGATCCCGAACTGCAGGCCGACTTCGCGGAGGACGTGGTGCTGCTCAAGCTGGTGGGCATGAATCCCGTGGTGGTGCATGGCGGCGGACCGCAGATCGAGGCGGCGCTCAACCGGCTCGGCAAGAAGGGCCACTTCATCCAGGGCATGCGCGTGACGGACTCCGAGACCATGGAGGTCGTCGAGTGGGTGCTGGCCGGCGAGGTGCAGCAGGACATCGTGGGCCTCATCAACCAGGCCGGCGGCAAGGCGGTGGGGTTGACCGGCCGCGACGGCGGCCTGATCCGTGCCCAGAAGCTCAAGATGGCCGACCGGAACGATCCCAGCGTGCACCACGACGTGGGGCAGGTCGGGGACATCGTTTCGATCGACCCGAGCGTGGTCAAGGCCCTGCAGGACGACGCCTTCATCCCGGTCGTGAGCCCGATCGGCTTTGGCGAGCAAAACGAGAGCTACAACATCAACGCCGACGTCGTCGCCGGCAAGCTGGCCACGGTGCTCAAGGCCGAGAAGCTGATGATGCTCACCAACACGCCGGGCGTGCTCGACAAGAACGGCAAGCTCCTGACCGACCTGAGCGCGCGCGAGATCGACGAGCTCTTCGCCGACGGCACGATTTCCGGCGGCATGCTGCCGAAGATCGAAGGTGCGCTCGATGCGGCCAAGAGCGGCGTGAACGCGGTGCACATCATCGACGGCCGCGTGCCACACGCGATGCTGCTCGAAATCCTGACCGAGCAGGCGTTCGGCACGATGATCCGGGCGAGATAGGCTCGCCCCCAGCCTCGCCCACTTCGTGTGGCTCGGGCACCCCCTGCCGGGGGCAACACCGGCGGACCGGCAAAGCCGGATCCGCGGTGTTTCTGGAACGGGCTTCGCTTCGCTTGCCCCTGGTCAGCCGTTTTCGTAGCCGTTGGGGTTGGCTTGCTGCCAGCGCCAACTGTCGGTGCACATCTGGTCCAGGCCGCGGCGGGCGTGCCAGCCGAGTACGCTCTGAGCCAGTGACGGGTCGGCCCAATAAGCCGGAACATCGCCAGGCCGGCGGGGCCCGATTTCGTAGTTCAGCGGCCGGCCGCTGGCACGTTCGAACGCCTTCACCACATCGAGGACCGATGCGCCCTCGCCGGTGCCGAGGTTGACCTTGAGCAGGCCAGGCTGCTTTTGCGCATGCCGCAGTGCGGCGACATGGCCCTCGGCGAGGTCCATCACGTGGACGTAGTCGCGCACGCCTGTGCCATCGGCGGTGGGGTAGTCGCCGCCGTGCACCGCAAGCTTTTCCCGCAATCCGACGGCGACCTGGCACACGAAGGGCATCAGGTTGTTGGGCTTGCCCTGCGGATGCTCCCCGATCAGGCCGCTTTCGTGGGCGCCGACCGGGTTGAAATAGCGCAGCAGCGCAATCCGCCACTCGGGGCGAGCATGCTGCAGGTCGGACAAGGCCTGCTCGACCATCAGCTTCGACCAGCCGTATGGATTGGCCGGGCGCAGCGCCGCGTTCTCGGCAATCGGCGAACGCTCGGGGTCGCCGTAGACGGTTGCCGAGGACGAGAAGATCAGCGTGCTCACACCGGCGGCCTGCATCGCCGCCGCCAGCACCAGGGTGCCGTTGACGTTGTTGTCGTAATAAGTGATCGGGTCGGCCACGGAGTCGCCCACCGCCTTCAGCCCCGCGAAGTGGATCGCGCCGCCGATCGCGTGGTCGCGAAACAACTTGTCCAGCAGCGCCCGGTCGCGGACGTCGCCTTCGATGAACTGCGGCTTCTCGCCGATGATCTGTTCCAGCCGGTCGAGCACCCGCGCATCGCTGTTGACGAGGTTGTCCAGGATCAGCGGCGTATAGCCCGCCTGGGCCAGGGCGACGCAGGTATGGCTGCCGATAAAGCCGGCGCCGCCGGTGACAAGAATGGTTGCACTCATCGAATTCGATCCAGGCGGTTGAACAGATGTGTCGATTCTGCGCGACAAGCAGGGCTTGTCCGGTTGGCAGCCGCTAACAGCCCTGTGCGAGAATCATTTTTTTACATTTTGCGCGTGCCCATGCAGAACGACGAGCCCAGCGCCGTTGGCGCCCCCACCACTTCAGACCCGGTAGCCGCACCGATGCGAAAGCGGCCCAAGCCGGGAGAACGGCGCGTGCAGATTCTCCAGGCGTTGGCGTCCATGCTCGAACAGCCGGGTGCCGAACGTGTGACCACCGCGGCGCTGGCCGCGCGACTCGAAGTCAGCGAGGCCGCGCTTTACCGGCACTTTGCGAGCAAGGCGCAGATGTTCGAAGGGCTGATCGACTTCATCGAGCAGAGCGTGTTCACCCTGGTCAACCAGATCGTCGAACGCGAAGGCCCGGGCCGCGATCAGGCCGCGCGCATCGTCGCGATGGTGGTGCAGTTCGCCGAGAAGAACCCCGGCATGACCCGCGTGATGGTCGGCGATGCGCTGGTCTTCGAGAACGAGCGCTTGCAGAACCGCATGAACCAGTTCTTCGACAAGATCGAGGCCACCCTCCGCCAGACCCTGCGCGATGCCGCGTCGGGCGAGGGCTTGGCGACGCCCACCGTCGACGCGCAGGTGCGGGCCTCCGCGCTCACCGCCTTCGTGGTGGGACGGCTCCAGCGCTTCGCGCGCTCGGGATTCCGGCGCGCGCCCTCCGAGAACCTGGATGCGGCGGTTGCGCTGATGCTCTGAGTCGCATCAGCGTGTCGTCCACCGTCTCAGTCGGCCGGACAACGCTCGCAAGGGGGCCGTGATGCGCCAGGAGGTCGATGCTTCGATCGCGTCGGCATGGGCGACCCGTGCCTTCATCTTGTCCAGGGCCACTCGTGTCGCTGCCAGTTCGCGCACGAGCGCGATGCGATCCATTGCCCCATGAGAAGGGAACTCGACACGCTGCGCCCGTCCGTCGGGTCGAGCGAGGTGCTTTTTGACGTCGCCGTTCGCCGCAAGTTCTCTGCCGACGCGGACCTTCGCCGGCATGGCGAGGCGCTCGTGCGCGCGCTGCGCCGACACGCGGTCGACCCGGTGGCCAAGGACTGAGTCGAGCGACTCGTAAAGGTAGTCGTGGTCCTCGACGAAGCGAGGGAAGTCGAGAAGCACAACGGGGATGTTGCGTCGGATGAGGACATGCAACAGTTCATGGAAGCCGAGCGCGAGAAGGCGTGCCTGATCGATCGGGTTGAGGGAATAGACAACGCCGCCCGGGGTCGAGCCCCAGGATGCCCACTGCTTGCAGTCGTCCGGCATCGCGGTGATTGCGTACCGGGCACGCATCTCGTTGACGACCCGGCTGGTGGACGCCTCCACGAGGCTGCGCATCGGAACGATGACCGCATCGATGATCACCTCGCCATCCGCGAGCAGCCGCTCCACGAACTCGTAGAGCCATGGCGACTTGCACACATAGGGCGCATCGGGTTCGCCAATGAGCAGGTCTTCCAGACCCGCATTGGCGGCGTCGTCATAGGCGTGGCGCCCCTTGCGCGCAAGCTGGGTATCCAATCCGCAGGCAGCGAGATACTCCACCAGGAATGTGGTCCCGGCCCGGCCCGTGCCGGCAATCAGCAGATGGTTCTTCATGCCAGTTGCCTCACCGTCTGCTTCGCCTGGCATCTCTCGAGCAAGGCCATCAGGCTGCTCACCGCCACGTGGACGCCGTGGGTGGACGTATCGACGAGCAGGTCGGGATTCAAGGGAGGCTCGTAGGTGTCGGTCACGCCGGTGAATTTCACCACCTCTCCGCGACGCGCCCTGGCGTACAGGCCCTTGACGTCGCGACGTTCGCAATCGGATAGCGAGGCCTTGACATAGACCTCGCGGTAAGGCGCTCCAATGATGTTGCGCGCCAACCCCCTGTGCCTGCTCAAGGGAGCGATGGCTGCCACGATCACGACGATGCCTTGAGTGCTCAACAGGCGAGCCATCTCGGCGATTCGGCGGATGTTCTCGCGCCGATCGACATCACTGAATCCCAGGCCCTGGCTCAGGCCACGGCGGATTTCGTCCCCGTCCAAGACAGCCACGGCGGCTCCGCGGCCCACCAAACAAGCACGAAGATGGCGCGCAATCGTGGACTTGCCCGCACCAGAAAGCCCCGTCAACCACAAGACGGACGCTTCATCCATGGGAGGTGGTCGCAATCATCATTGTGTTGGCTCCTTGCTTTTGGCATGTTGAGCGCCTTGGGCGCGGCGCGGCGAACCCATCGAGCATGCGCGGGGAGCTTGAGTGCTTTGTGAGGGGCTTGCATCGCCCGCGCAAACGCATGAAACAAAATGTTTCTGGCGTCGTCGGGCGCGCGAGCGGCCGCTTCCGCCAAGCGGACCCGCGGACGATGGCGCGCGCTTCGAAAGGGCCGTGCAGGCGAAGAGCAGGGCTCGCCTTCGGCGGGGCCTTGTCAGATCATCGATTTCGCCTGGTTCAGGACCAAGTCGCAGGCCTTCTTGGTGAGTTCCGCCTTGAGCCCGCCGCCGGTCAGGTCCATCTTCTTGCCGTCGCTGCCCGTCAGGATGCCCTTGGAGCCGTCGACGTAGCCGGCGTCGGAGGCTGGCTTGCCGCCGGGGATCTTGCTCATGAGCTGGTCCTTGACCGACGAGGCGCCGGCGCCGCTCAGGTAGTTGTTCTTCAGGCAGTACTCCAGCACGCCCGCGGCGTTGCCGAGGCTGCCCGAGGCCATCGAACCCGCGCCCGGACTCGCTCCTCCGGCGAGGCCCTTGAGAGCGTCCAGACCTTGGGCGTGTGCAGATCCCATCGTGGCCAGCAGGACGAGCACGAAACCGTGCCGGGTG
The DNA here is from genome assembly GCF_050632185.1 of Variovorax ureilyticus. Lineage (GTDB taxonomy): Bacteria > Pseudomonadota > Gammaproteobacteria > Burkholderiales > Burkholderiaceae_C > Variovorax > Variovorax ureilyticus_A. Next base: position 3,769,312 of record NZ_CP192579.1, on the reverse strand, counting down.
AAGTGATGCATGTGAACCTCCTTGAAACGCAGTTGCTCCGCGAAAACCATAGCGCAACCCCGAGGCAGGACCGCGACGACATTGAAACAGTTCGTGGGCAGAATGCGGGAATCCCAACGCGAGCGCCTGTTGAAGCATGAAGACTCCGGCGATGCCAACACTGCCCACCGGCCGACGCCTCGTCTCCTGGCTTGCATTGGTCGCCGTTCTCGCCCTGGCGATCTGGCTCGTCGTGCGTTACGTGAGCCCGCTGCCTCCGCGCACGATCGTGATGAGTACGGGCGCCACCGACGGCGCCTATCACCGTTTCGGCCTGCGCTATCAGGAGCTTCTGAAGGCCGAGGGCATCCGGCTCGAACTGCGGCCTTCGAGCGGCGGCGTCGAGAACCTGCAACGACTGAAGGACGGCGCCGTCGAGGTGGCGTTCGTGCAGGGCGGGACGGGCGTTCTCGCGCTCGACCCGGATGCGCCGGCGGATTCGACGCCGCTGCGCTCGCTCGCGACCGTGGCCTTCGAGCCGGTCTGGATCTTCACCCGCTCGATCGATGTATCGAAGGGCCTGGAGGCGCTCGCCGGCAAGCGTATTGCGGTCGGCGTGGCGGGGAGCGGCAACTATCAGGTGGCGCACCAGTTGCTGGGCATCTACGGCGTCACCGTGCCCGACGGACAGGAGAGTTCGTCCGACGGCACGACCTTCGTGAGCGCCGGCGGCCTCGCCGTCGTCGACCTGCTCGCGAAGGGCGAGGTGGACGCGGCGATCATCATCGCGGCGCCCCAGGCGCCCGCGGTGCAGAGGCTCCTTTCCGATTCGAGCGTGCGCCTTGCGTCGCTCGACCACGTCGAGGGCCCGGCACGCCGGTACCCGTACTTCCAGCCGGTCAGCCTGAAACGGGGCTCCGTCGATCCGAGGCGCGACCTGCCCGCGCAGGACATCGACCTGCTGGCGACCACGGCCAACCTCGTGGTGCGCGACGAATTGCACCCGGCATTGGCCTACCTGTTGCTGGAAGCCGCCAGGCAGGTGCACCGGCAACCCAGCCTCATCAACCGGCCGGAAGATTTCCCGAGTTCGCAGGGCACCGACTTTCCCTTGTCGGACCAGGCCGATCGGTACTTCAAGCATGGCCGGCCCTTCCTCCAGAGCTACTTGCCGTTCTGGGCCGCCAACTATGTGCAGCGGCTGCTTCTGCTGCTGGTTCCGCTGGTGGCGATCCTTGTGCCGCTGGCGCGCGTGCTGCCGGAACTCATCGGATGGCGACGCCGCAGCCGGTTGTATCGGCGCTACGGCGAGCTGAAGTTCCTGGAGCAGGACCTCGCATCGCGCAAGCTCGACGCCGCAGAGCGCAACGAAGCGATGTCGCGACTCGACCACATCGAGGAAGAAATCATCGAAACCAAGTTCCCGCTGGAGTTCTCGGACCGGGTCTATACGCTGCGCCAGCATGTGGACTTCGTCCGCGCGCAGTTGGACCGGCAGATGGAAGCGGCCGGCGATCGCCGCGAAGCCCGGTGAGCGCCCATGAAAAAAGCCGGAGTCGCATCGCTGCGATTCCGGCTTGTCTGTGCCCCGATGCTGATCAGAGGGCGGCTTGGCGGGTGAACGAAACCTTCGGCTTGTTGTACGCCGCGGGCACCTGGTCGCGGTAGAAGGCGCGACGGTCGAGGCTTTGCAGCGGGTTGTGGGCGGCTGCAACGGCTTCTTCACGCACGGTGGCGCGATTGGCCGTCGATGCGACGGTTTCCACGCCCGCGTTGGCGGCGTCGCCATACGCGTTGCCGGCACGGGCCGCGGCCACGGCGCTGCCTTGCACGTCGGCACGGCTCGCGGCCGTGGTCAGGGGATGCACGCCGTCGTAGGTTTCGGCGTTGGCGCCAGCGACGGCCAAGAGGGAGAGAGCAGCCGCTGCGATGATCTTCGATGTCTTCATGTCTTGGTTTCCTTCAATGCGTTTGGACGATTCCGAACCGGTCGCGGGGTGTGTCGCCATCCTTCGGGAGGCCACAGCGCTCAGTGCCTGTTCGTCCAGATCAGCTGTTGTCGGCTGGTCCGTGGGATGAAGTTTGCGCGCTTTTTCTAAGTAAAAACCCTTGGAAAAGGAAGCGCGGCGTCACCAAATTGGAAACAATCGACCGGGCGCCGGCGGTGCCGCCGGGCGCTGAAACGCACCGGAAACCGTTCAATCGACGGTGATGCCGACCTTTTTCCCCGCGTCGACGATCTCGCGCCAGGTGGCGTCGTCGAGCCAGATGCCGTCCCGCTCGCGCGCGGCGCGCGCTTTGCGCTCGGGTTCACCGGCGATCTGCACTGTATCGAAGCCGGCGCCCGGGGGACTCTGGCGCAACCAGTCGATGAAGGCCCTGGCCTCGTGCTCGAAGGTGGCCTCTGTGCCGAGCTTCGCGGGATCGATGAGTACCGTGAGCATTCCATTGAGCACCGTGCGGGCGGTGTCGGCGGGGCGGTGCCACGTGCCGCCGCCGGTCAGCGCCCCGCCGAGCAGCTCGCAGGCCACTGCCATGCCATAGCCCTTGTGCTCGCCGAAAGTCATGAGCGCGCCGAAAAGTCCATTGCTCTGCGGCACCACGACCACGCCCGGATCGTTCGTCGGCGCGCCGTGCTCGTCGATCAGGTAGCCGGCGGGCACCCGTTCGCCCTTGTTGTGCGCGACGCGCATCTTGCCCTGCGCCACGCGGCTGGTCGCGAAGTCGAGGATGAAAGGTGCCGCACCCGCGAGCGGCACGCCGATGCAGCAGGGGTTGGTGCCGAAGCGGCCGTCACCGCCGCCCCATGGCGCGACCACCGGCCGCGACAGCACGTTGACGAAGTGCATCGACACCAGCCCTTGCGCCGTCGCCATCTCCGCGAAATGCCCGATGCGCCCCAGATGGTGCGATTCGGCGAGCGAGACGATGCAGCTGCCGTTCTGCTTCGCGCGCGCGATGCCGAGCTCCATCGCCTGCACGCCGACGATCTGCCCGTAGCCGTGCTGTCCATCGAGCGCGAGCATCGCGCCCGCATCGAGCTTGACCTGCACCGCTGCATTCGGCTTGAGGCCGCCTTCGGCCACCGCATCGACATAACGCGGCACCATGCCGACGCCGTGCGAATCGTGTCCGCTCAGATTGGCCAGCACGAGGTTGGCTGCAACTTGTTCGGCCTCGGCCGGGGAACTGCCGGCGGCCTGGACGATGGCTGCGACGTGCTTTCGCAGGGTGGAGGCTTGAATGGTTCTGGACATTGACTACCTTTCAACTGGGAGTGGCGGCGCCGCCGGGCCGCCCCAAGGCGGCCGCGCCTCCCCTCGGGGGTGGCGAATGACACGCCGCGCAGCGGCGTGCTAAGCCGGGGGCACGCATCTCACATCACCGCGCCGACTTGCCACGGCACGAATTCGTTCTGGCCGTAGCCGTGCTTCTCGCTCTTGGACTGCTCGCCGGACGCGGTCGCCAGCACCAGATCGAAGATGCGCTGGCCCATCTCCTGGATCGACACCGTGCCTTCGACGATCTCGCCGCAGTTGATGTCCATGTCCTCTTCCTGCCGCTGCCAGAGCGCGGAGTTGGTCGCGAGCTTCAGCGAAGGCGAGGGCGCGCATCCGTACGCCGAGCCGCGCCCGGTGGTGAAGCAGATCATGTTCGCACCGCCCGCGACCCGGCCGGTGGCGCTGACCGGGTCGTAGCCGGGCGTGTCCATGTAGACGAAGCCGTGCGCGGTCACCGGCTCGGCGTATTCGTAGACCGCTTCGAGGTTGCTGGTGCCGCCCTTGGCGACCGCGCCGAGCGACTTCTCGAGGATCGTCGTCAGCCCGCCGGCCTTGTTGCCCGGCGAGGGGTTGTTGTTCATCTCGCCTTCGTTGATGGCGGTGTAGTGCTCCCACCAGCGGATGCGCTCGACCAGCTTCTCGCCGACCTCGCGCCGCACCGCGCGGCGCGTGAGAAGGTGCTCGGCGCCGTACACCTCGGGCGTTTCGGAGAGGATAGCGGTGCCGCCATGCGCCACCAGAAGATCCACCGCCGCGCCGAGCGCGGGATTGGCGCTGATGCCCGAATAGCCGTCCGAGCCGCCGCACTGCAGTCCGATCGTGATGTGCGAGGCACTGCAGGGCTCGCGCTTCACCGCGTTGGCGCGCGGCAGCATCTCGTTGATGAGCGCGATGCCCTTCTCGACCGTCTTGCGCGTGCCACCGGTGTCCTGGATGTTGAAGACGCGCAGGTTCTCGCCTTCCTGGAGGTTGCCGGTCGCGAGCCAGGCGTTGATCTGGTTCGCCTCGCAGCCGAGGCCGACGACGAGCACCGCCGCGAAGTTCGGGTGCGTCGCGTAGCCGGTGAGCGTGCGTTCGAGGATCTGCATGCCGAGCCCGCCGGCGTCCATGCCGCAGCCGGTGCCGTGCGTGAGCGCGACCACGCCGTCGACGTCCGGGAAGGCTGCCAGTGCTGCCGGGTTGGTCTTGCGCGAGAAGTGGTCCGCGATCGCGCGGGCTGCCGTGGCGGAACAGTTCACGCTGGTCAGCACCCCGATGTAGTTGCGTGTCGCCACGCGGCCGTCGGCGCGGCGGATGCCCATGAAGCTTGCTTCGCGGAGCGCGGGGGCGCCTTCACATCGGCGCCGAAGGCGTAGTCGCGCTCGAAGTGGCCCTTGTCCGGCCCCATGTCGAGGTTGTGCGTATGTACGTGCTCGCCCGGCGCGATCGGCCGGCTCGCGAAGCCGATGATCTGGTTGTAGCGTCGCACGGGCTCGCCCTGCGCGATCGCGCGCACCGCGATCTTGTGGCCGGGCGGGATCAGCCCGCGGGCAGTCACGCCTTCAACCGGCGTGCCGCCGAGCAACTGGCCGCGTGCGATCACGACATCGTCGGCGGGATGAAGTCGAATGAACGGGTTCATGTGAGTAATTCCTATGCCTTTGAGTCAGTCACAGCGCTGCGTGTCGGCTACACGAAGTGAGCAAGCAACGGGGGTGGTCACTTCGCCTTGCGCCAGCTCGCGCTGAATCGCTGGTGGGACTTGTCCATGTGCTCGTGCATCGCGCGGCGCGCCGCGTCCGGATCGCGCGCCGCGATCGCCGCGAGGATGGCCTCGTGCTCCGCGATCGCGCTCTGCCACGATTTGTCGGTCTCGAAATAGCCGCCCAGCCGCTTGAACAACGGTCCGAGGCGCGAGTCGAGGAAGCCCTCCACGGTTTCGGTCAGCACCGCGTTGCCGCCGGCCTGCACGATGGCGACGTGGAAGGCGCGGTCGGCTTCAAGCGGTATCACGCCGCGCGCGGCCAGTGCCTTCATCTCTTCGAGCGCGCGGCCAATGGCGTCGCGGTCGGCGCGCTTGCCCAGCGCGGCGGCGAGCGCGGCGGTCTCGCCCTCGACCACGCGACGCGCGCGAATCAGTTCGAGCGGGCCCCAGCCCATCGGCTCGACCGGTGGCGCCGTGCGCCTGGAGCGGTCGAGCACATACACGCCCGAGCCGGTGCGCACCTCGACGAGGCCCTCGACCTCGAGCGCGATGAGTGCCTCGCGCACCGAGGGCCGGCTGACCCCGAGCTGCCCGGCCGAGGTCGCGTTCGGCGGGCAGGCGCGCACCCACGGCGAACTCGCCCTTCGCGATCAGGGAGCGCAGCTGATCGGCGATCTGGCGATAGAGGCGTTGGGGTTCGACGGTCTGGATCGGCACGAGGTTCCGGAGTTTAAGGGTTGTCCTTAATTGGACAGGTGGTCAGGCCAATTCAGAATACGTCCACACCGCTTCGCAGCCATCGGGCGAAACCCTGAACGCTGCTGCACTGACTACAAGGAAGACCCCATGAGACTCCAAGGCAAGACGGCGCTCGTCACCGCTGCCGGGCAAGGCATCGGCCACGCCAGCGCACTCGCACTCGCTGCCGAAGGCGCCCAGGTCTGGGCCACCGACGTGAACGAAGAACTGCTCGAACGTTACGCCGGCGTCGCGAACATCCGCACCGCGAAGCTCGACGTGCTCGACAAGGCGGCCATCGATGCGTTCTTCGCCGGTCTGCCCACGCTCGACGTGCTCTTCAATTGCGCCGGCGTGGTCCACAACGGCACCGTGCTGCAGGCCACCGACGCCGACCTCGACTTCGCGTTCCGCCTCAACGTGCGCGCGCAGATGTGGACCATCCAGGCGGCACTGCCCGGCATGGTCGCGGCCGGACGCGGCAGCATCATCAACATGGCCAGCGTCTGCTCCAGCATCAAGGGCCTGCCCAATCGCTTTGTCTATGGCACGACCAAGGCGGCCGTTCTGGGGCTGACCAAGAGCGTGGCGGCCGACCATGTCGCGCTGGGCATCCGCTGCAATGCGGTGTGCCCGGGAACGGTCGACACACCCTCGCTCGGCGAACGCATCAATGCCAACGCCGACCCGGTCGCTGCGCGCCAGGCCTTCATCGCCCGCCAGCCCATGGGCCGCCTCGCGCAGGCCGAGGAGATCGCGCCGCTGGTGGTCTTCCTCGCGAGCGACGAGTCGCAGTTCGTCACCGGCCAGTGCCTACGCGGCCGATGGCGGCATCACGATCTAAAGCGCTGGTGAAATACCACTTCGATTTCGCGTCCGTGCTGGCGCAGTGGTCGCTGCTGCTCGAAGGGGCGTGGGTCACCGTGCAGCTTTCCTTCCTGTCGACGGTGCTCGGCTTCGTGCTGGGCGCGCTGTGCGCGGTCGGGCGCAACAGCCGCCATGAATTGCTACGGCGCGCAGTCGGCGTCTATGTCGAAGCCATCCGCAACACGCCGCTCCTGATCCAGAGCTACTTCCTGATCTTCGGACTGTCCAGCGTCGGCGTGACCCTGCCGATCATGGTCGGCGCGGTGCTGGCCCTGGTCATCAACATCGGCGCCTACACCTGCGAGATCATGCGCGCCGGCATCGAATCGATCCACAAGGGACAGCTCGAAGCCGCCGACTGCCTCGGCATGTCGAAGGTGCAGGTGTTCTGGCATGTGATCCTGCGGCCCGCGGTGGAGCGCGTGTATCCGTCGCTGACGAGCCAGTTCGTGCTGCTGATGCTGGCGTCGAGCATCATGTCCTCGATCGGTGCCGAAGAGCTGCTGGGCATCGCCAACCGGATCCAGTCCGACACCTTCCGCAACTTCGAGATCTTCCTCGTGCTGTGGGTGGTGTACCTGGCGCTCTCCTACCTGATGCGCCTGGGCTTCTGGCTCCTGGGGCAGCTGGTGTTCACACGTCGCCGCAAGCTCGGCACGCCCTTGTAATGACGCACGAGCAAATCTCCTACCTGCTGCTGGGCGCGATCGGCACGCTGGAACTGGCGCTTCTGACCTTCGTCGCCGGCGGGCTGGCGGGGCTCGGCGTCGCGCTGGCGCGCGTGTCGCCGGTCCATGGCGTGCGCGCCGCTGCTGCCACCTATATCCAGATCATCCAGGGCACGCCGCTGTTGGTGCTGATGGGGCTGTGCTTCTACGGGCCGAACATCGTCGGCATCGGTTCGGTGCCCGCGCTGTTCGCCGCGGCGCTCGCGATGACGATCTATTCGAGCGCCTTCCTCGGCGAGATCTGGCGCGGCTGCATCCAGTCGGTGCACCGGAGCCAGTGGGAAGCCGCCGAATGCATCGGCCTCACGCGCTGGCAGCGCATGCAGAAGGTGGTGCTGCCGCAGGCGCTGCGCATCGCGACGCCGCCGACCGTCGGGTTCATGGTGCAGATCATCAAGAACACCTCGATCGCATCGCTGGTCATCGGCTTTGCCGAGCTTTCGTACAACGCCAAGGTACTGAACAACTCGACCTTCCAGCCCTTCATCTATTTCGGCTGTGCCGCCCTCCTGTACTTCGCCATGTGCTATCCGCTGTCTCGCTGGAGCCGCACCCTGGAAAGGAAACTCAATGCAAGCCGTGGTTGAACTCGATCAGGTTCACAAGAAGTTCGGCGCGACGCACGTGCTGCGCGGCGTCTCGTTCTCGGTCGATCGCGGCCAGGTGGTGGCGATCATCGGCAAGAGCGGCTCGGGCAAAAGCACGGCGCTGCGCTGCATCGATCGCCTCGAGACCGTGGACAGCGGCAGCATCAGGGTGTGCGGACACGCGGTCCACGATGCGGCGCTCGATGTGCGCGCGCTGCGGCGCGACGTCGGCATCGTCTTCCAGGGCTACAACCTGTTCCCGCACCTCACGGTGCTGCAGAACATCACGCTCGGGCTGACTTCCGTCAAGCGCATGGCCGATGCCGATGCACGCGTGATCGCGATGGACGTGCTGGCGCGCGTGGGCCTCGGCGAGAAGGCCAGTGCCTACCCGGAGCAGCTCTCCGGCGGCCAGCAGCAGCGCGTGGCAATCGCTCGTTCCCTGGCGATGAAGCCCCAGGTGATGCTGTTCGACGAGGTGACCTCGGCCCTCGATCCGGAGCTCACCGGCGAAGTGCTCAAGGTCATCGAGACGCTGGCCGCCGACGGCATGACCATGGTGCTCGTGACGCACGAGATGGCCTTCGCGCGCGGCGTCGCCGACAAGATCATCTTCATGCACCAGGGCCAGATCTGGGAGGAGGGCGACGCGTCGATGCTGTCCGCCCCCGGACGCCCGAGCTTCGGCAGTTCCTGGGCAGCGGCCTCTGAGGGGGCCTATTCTTCGCCACATTTCCGCAACCACAAGGACCAAGAGACATGAACCACTTCCAGCGCCGCCGCATTCCTCTTCTGCTGTCGGGCCTTCTGCTCGCGGGCGCCGCACTCGGCCTGGCCGGCGTCGCGCATGCCGATCAGCTCGACACCATCATGGCCGCCAAGAAGCTGCGCGTCGCCATCGACCTGGGCGTGCCGCCCTATGGCATGAAGGACGACAAGCTCAACTCGACCGGTTCCGATGTCGAGACCGCGCGGCTGCTCGCCAAGGACCTCGGCCTCGAGCTCGAGATCGTGCCCACGACCGGCGCGAACCGCATTCCCTTCCTGCAGACCGACAAGGCCGACATCGTGATCTCCAGCCTTTCGATCACGCCGGAACGCGAAAAGGTGATCGATTTCTCCGTTCCCTATGCCGGCATCTCGGCCGTGGTCGGTGCGCCCAAGAGCATGGCGATCAAGAGCGCGGCCGATCTGTCGGGCAAGAAGGTGATCTCCACGCGCGGCACCACCAACGACCAGGAAGTGACCAAGATCCTGCCGAAGGACGCCACCATCGTCCGCTTCGACGACGACGCGACTTCGATCACCGCGATCGTGAGCAACCAGGCCGACATCTTCGCGACCGCACCGCCGCTGCTCAAGGTGATCAACGAGAAGAATCCGTCCAAGCAGATGGAGGTCAAGTTCGTCATGAAGGTCAACATGCTCGCCGTGGGCCTGCGCAAGGACGAGGCCAGGCTGAAGGACAAGGTCGATGCCTGGGTGCGCGCCAACCTCAAGAATGGCAAGCTCGATGCGATCTACAAGAAGTTCCACGGTGCGGACCTGCCTGAGGAAGTGACCCGCAACGGCGCCTGATCATGGCCCCCACGCTCATCACTTCGTGTATCGCTGCCCCCCGAGGGGGCCGCAGGCCGCCTTGGGGCGGCCCGGCGACGGCCTGACCCTGTGGCCCCCATGACAAAGATCGATCAGGTCGAGATCGCGCAGATCGACATCGCGCCGAAAGTGCGGCGCACCGACGCTATCCAGTCCTTCGTCACTCAGGAGACCGTGCTCGTCACGGTGCGCTGCGACGACGGCTCGGCAGGCACCGGCTACACCTACACCATCGGCACCGGCGGCTCGTCGATCGTCGCGCTGCTGCATGACCATCTCGCGCCGCTCCTCATCGGCCGCGACCCGCAGACCTGCGAGGCGATCTGGCGCGACCTGTTCTTCCACACCCATGCCACGGCCGTCGGCGCGATCACCAGCCTGGCGCTGGCGGCGATCGACACCGCGCTGTGGGACCGCAACGCCCGCGCCGCGCAGCTCCCGCTGTGGCGCATGGCGGGTGGCGCCAAGCCGCGCGTGCCGGTGTACACGACGGAGGGCGGTTGGCTGCACATGGAGCCGGGCGCGCTCGTCGAGCAGACCCTGGCCGCGAAGGCCGAGGGCTTCCTGGGCGCAAAGATCAAGGTGGGAAAGCCCCATGTTGCGCAGGACATGGCGCGCTTGTCCGCGGTCCGTGATGCGGTCGGGGCCGACTTCGAGCTGATGGTCGACGCCAACCAGAGCTTCTCACTGGCCGAAGCGATCCGCCGTGCGCGCCAGTACGCCGAGCTCGACCTTGCGTGGTTCGAGGAGCCGATGCCGGCGGAGCATGTGGCCGCGCACGCCCGACTGCTGGCGAGCACCAGTGTCCCGATCGCGGTGGGCGAGTCGATGTACCACCTCTCGCAGTTCGGCGAATACGTGCAGCAGGGCGCATGCTCGATCGTGCAGGCCGACGTGGCGCGCGTCGGCGGCATCACGCCCTGGCTCAAGATCGCGCACCTCGCGGAGGCGCACAACCTCGCGATGTGTCCGCACTTCCTGATGGAGCTGCACGTGAGCCTGTGCGCGGCGGTGCCGAACTCGCGCTGGGTCGAATATATTCCGCAGCTCGACGACCTGACGACGAGTCGTCTGCGGGTCGAGTCGGGCCATGCGCTCGCCCCCGAGACGCCGAGGTCTGGGCATCGAGTGGGATGCCGGGCAACTGAAGGCGCGCCGCAAGTTCGATCCGATCGTCGTCCGAGGAAATCCATGAAGACCGCGCCGCGCAACGCCGATCCGAAACGCTGCAACGAGGACGTCCGATGAACCAGCTCGACTTCTCCGGCCGGCACGCTGTGATCACCGGCGGTGCCACCGGGCTCGGCTACGGCATCGCGCAGCGCCTGCTGGCTTCGGGCGGCAGCGTGACCATCTGGGATCGCGACGGCGAAGCGGCAACCAAGGCGGCGTGGTCGCTCGGTGCGAAGGCTTTCGCGCTCACGGTCGACGTGACCCAGCAGCCCTCGGTCGCGAAGGCGGTCGCGGCCACGCTGGCGCAGGCGGGGCGCATCGATGCGCTTGTCAACAGCGCGGGCATCACCGGGCCCAACACCCGGCTCTGGGACTATCCGGTCGATGCATGGCGGCAGGTGATGGACGTGAATCTGAACGGCCCCTTCATCTGCTGCCGCGAAGTCGTCGGCCAGATGCGTTCGCAAGGCTACGGACGCATCGTCAACATCGCGTCGGTCGCGGGCAAGGACGGCAATCCCAACGCCAGCGCCTACAGCGCGAGCAAGGCGGGCCTGATCGCGCTCACCAAGTCGCTCGGCAAGGAACTCGCCGACACCGGCGTGCGCGTCAACTGCGTGACGCCCGCCGCGGTGAAGACCGCCATCTTCGACCAGATGACGCCGGACCACATCGCCTTCATGTTGTCGAAAATCCCGATGGGCCGCTTTGGCAAGATCGAGGAAATCGCGGCGATGGTCGCGTGGCTCTGTACCGAAGAATGCTCGTTCTCGACCGGCGCCGTGTTCGATCTCTCCGGCGGCCGCTCCACTTATTGACACTGTTTCACGCACAACGAAAGGACAGACTGATGAAACTCGTTCGCTATGGCAACCCGGGCAAGGAGAAGCCGGGCCTCATCGATGGCGACGGCAAGCTGCGCGACCTGAGCGCGGTGGTCAAGGACATCGGACCCGAGCAGCTCAGCGACGCCGCGCTCGCCAAGCTGCGCAAGGTGAAGGTCGACAAGCTCCCGCTCGTCAAGGGCAAGCCGCGCTACGGAAGCCCGGTTGCCAACGTCGGGAAGTTCATCGCCATCGGTCTCAACTATGCGGACCACGCGGCGGAATCCGGCATGCCCATTCCAAAGGAGCCGGTGGTGTTCACCAAGGCCATCAGCTGCATCCAGGGGCCGAACGACCCCGTGATGCTGCCCAAGGGCTCGGTCAAGGGCGATTGGGAGGTCGAGCTCGGCGTGGTGATCGGCACCCGCGCGCGCTACGTCTCGCAGAAGGATGCGCTCAACCATGTGGCGGGCTACTGCGTCATCAATGACGTGAGCGAGCGCGAGTGGCAGCTCGAGCGCGGCCTCACCTGGGACAAGGGCAAGGGCTTCGACACCTTCGGCCCCATCGGTCCGTGGCTGGTCACGCGTGACGAGGTGCCCAACCCGCAGAAGCTCGCGATGTGGCTCGATGTCAACGGCCAGCGCATGCAGACCGGCAACACCCGGACCATGATCTTCAACGTGGCAAAGCTGGTGAGCTATGTGAGCCAGCTCAACACGCTGGAGCCCGGCGATGTCATCACCACCGGCACGCCGCCCGGCGTCGGCATGGGCATGAAGCCGCCGGTCTTTCTGAAGAAGGGCGACGTGATGACGCTCGGCATCGAAGGCCTGGGCGAGCAACGGCAGGAAGTGATTCCGTTCAAGCTGTAAGAGGGCGACTCGCCCACGCGCAGGCTGGAGGCAGGTTCATGCCCGTGGCCTTCGCGAAGCGGTCGACCGTCCAGCCGTCGCCGAGCAGGATCATCCGCGTGTGCAGGTCGTCCAGCACTTGCGGCGACACCTCCCGGCCCAGGTAGGTCAGCGTCTTGCTGCGAAGGTCCACGTAGCCCAGTTCGTAGCGTCGGGCCAGCGCATGCCACAGCGCATGCGCGCCGGTGGACTGGCGCGCGCCGGTCATCAGGCACAGGCCCGCGTCCAGCCCCCAGCGGTAGATGGCGGTCGCGAGGCCGCGCCGCTGGTATTGCGGGTCGTACTTGGAGTGCGGCGCACGCACGAAGCGGTCCGCGCGCTTCGACACCTCGATCAGGCGGTTGAAAACGGTGTAGCCGACGAGTTGTTCGCGACGAATGTCTTCCACGTAGACGTAGAACTCGCCATCCGCCTCCCGGTAGCGGAACACCAGGTCGGGATCGTCGGTCGGGATCTCCGGAATGCCGTGCAGCGAATGCCCGGGCTTGCGAATGCGGTCGTAGATCGACGCGATCTCTTCGTCGAAACGCTTCGGGTCATGGCTGACGTCGATGCGCAATTCCATCAGGCGCGAGAGCCAAGGCGGCAGTGCCGGGACGAGGCGGCGGATCGTGAGGGTCACGAGTCTTCTCCAAACGAGCGCGACCCGATCCCTCCGGGACCGGGCCGCTAATGCGCGGCTTGGATGCCCGGCGATCGATGGTTTGCGCTGAAAGGAGGAGGAAGCGGATCGCCGGGCTTAGGAATCTTGGGCCGGCTGGGAGAGCGTCGGCCGAACACCCGCCGCGAAGCGGCGCGCGCGCACGGCGGCACCCGTCGCGGACGACGAGGCGGCTGCGCAAGCGCGAAGGATGTGGGCCGGAAAAGACATCGGGGCGCGAGTGTAGTCGGACCGGCGCTCAAGCGCCCGTCGCGACGCGGCGATCGAGACGGTCTTCGAGCTGGCCGATGTGCGCCGCGATGGTGTTGTCCGATTGCGCGAGTTGTTGCCCGAGCGCGGCTTCGAGCTGTCCGACGCGCGCCAGCAGTGCATCGTGCCGCGCGGTGTTGCGCTGCATGTGGGAGTTTTCCTGCGCTTCGAGGAAGTTGCGCAGTTCGGTGAAGCGCGAGGCTTCGGCCTTGTCGGCCAGGTCGCGCTGGGCCTGCATCTGCTTCGTGTGGCGGCGCGTTTCCAGCAGGATCGAGCTTTGGAGGTAGATCACGTAGGCGAAGAACAGCGCGCCCATGGCCACCGTCAATCCGAGCATGACGAGACCGAGCGGCGCGTCCACATGCATGAAGCCGACCGAGATCGAGGCGGGCGCGATGAGAAGCATCCAGTTCAGTGCGGCCACGGCCGCGATGAGCAAGACGACGACGAACAGGACAGCAGCAATCACTCCCATGACATTCTTTCTTTGAAAAGGGCAAAAGCGTCTTTTGTCAGGGATGCGGCGGGGAAGTTCCCCTCGTTGCCGCGCCGGAGCGGAATTCCTGCACAAAGACCCGATGAATCAGTAGGTCTTTGTGCTTTTGGAAGCGCCAAAGTCCTGCAAAATAGAACGATCGTTCGTTTTATTTTTGACCCCGCTTCATGTCGTCCCCAGCCGCCAACGTCAAGACCGCCCGCGCACCCCAGAAGGGCCAGCAGACCAAGGCCGTCATCATCGATGCCGCGCTGAATCTGGCGGCGCAGATCGGCCTCGAAGGCCTTTCGATCGGCGCCATCGCCGAGGTCACGCAGATGAGCAAATCGGGCGTGTTCGCGCACTTCGGCTCGCGCGAAGAACTGCAGATCTCCGTGGTGCGCGAGTACCACACGCGCTTCGAGCAGGAAGTCTTCTATCCCGCCTTGTCCGCGCCGCGCGGCCTGCCGCGTCTTCGCGCCATGTTCGCGAACTGGATGAAGCGCACCTCGACCGAGATCGATTCCGGCTGCATCTACATCAGCGGCGCGGTCGAATTCGACGACCGGCCCGGCCCGGTGCGCGATGCGCTCGCCGATTCGGTCAACACCGGCTCGCCGCGATGCTCCGCGCAGTGGAGCAGGCGCAGGCCGAAGGCCATCTGCGCTCCGACGCGGACGCCCGGCAGATCTCGTTCGAGATCCACGCGCTGATCCTCGCGCTGCACTACGAAGCCCGCTTCCTCCGCTCGCCCGAATCGCTGGCACGCGCCAATGCGGGCTTCGACAACATCCTTGCGCGCTCGGCATCGCCGGACGCGCCTTCCGCGATCCCCGAAGCGGCATCGTCCAAACGCCGCCTCAAGACCGTCCGCTGAACGCGGCGACCTCGACCTCTTTTCTTCCTTCCTCACCTTTCACTTTCCGGAGATCTCCACATGCCCGCCTACACCCCGCCTCTTCGCGACATGCAGTTCGTGATGCACGAGGTCCTGAATGTCACCGAGGAGCTCAAGGCCATCCCGCGGCATGCGGAAGTCGACGTCGACACCATCAACGCGGTGCTCGAAGAGGGCGGCAAGTTCGCGTCCGAAGTGACCTTTCCGCTCAATATCAGCGGCGACGAGGAAGGCTGCGTGCTCGACAAGACCACGCATGAAGTGAAGACGCCGAAGGGCTTCAAGGAAGCCTATGCGCAGTACGTCGAAGGCGGCTGGGCGGCGCTGTCGTGCGATCCGGCTTTCGGCGGCCAGGGCCTGCCGTTCGTGGTCAACCAGCAGTTCTACGAGATGCTCAACTCGGCCAACCAGGCGTGGACGATGTACCCCGGCCTGTCGCACGGCGCTTACGAAGCCCTCGCCGCGCACGGCACCGACGCGCAGAAGAAGACCTACCTGCCCAAGCTCACCAGCGGCGAGTGGACCGGCACCATGTGCCTGACCGAACCCCACTGCGGCACCGACCTCGGCATGCTGCGCACCAAGGCCGAGCCGCAGGCCGACGGCACCTACAAGCTCACCGGCAACAAGATCTTCATCTCGGCCGGCGAGCACGACATGGTCGAGAACATCATCCACCTGGTGCTCGCGCGCCTGCCGGATGCGCCCAAGGGCAGCAAGGGCATCAGCCTGTTCGTGGTGCCGAAGTTCAACGTCAAGGCCGACGGTTCGCTCGGTAGCCGCAACGGCATCTACTGCGGCGGCCTCGAGCACAAGATGGGCATCCACGGCAACGCCACCGCGCAGATGGTGCTCGAAGGCGCGGTCGGCACGCTGGTCGGCGAACCCAACAAGGGTCTGGCCGCGATGTTCGTGATGATGAACGCCGCGCGCCTCGGCGTCGGCAACCAGTCGCTGGGCCTGACCGAAGTGGCCTTCCAGAACGCGCTGGCCTACGCCAAGGACCGCATCCAGATGCGCTCGCTGTCGGGTGTGAAGGCCAAGGACAAGGAAGCCGATCCGATCATCGTGCACCCCGACGTGCGCAAGATGCTCATGACCGCCAAGGCCTACGCGGAAGGCGGCCGTGCGCTCGCCACGCTCTGCGCGCTCTTGCTCGACAAGGAGCACGGCCACCCCGACGAGAAGGTGCGCAAGGACAGTGGCGAGCTCGTCGCGCTGCTCACGCCGATCGTGAAGGCCTTCATCACCGACAACGGCCACATCTCGACCAACGCCTGCATGCAGGTCTTCGGCGGCCACGGCTTCATCAAGGAATGGGGCATGGAGCAGTTCGTGCGCGACAACCGCATCAACATGATCTACGAAGGCACCAACACCATCCAGTCGCTTGACCTGCTGGGCCGCAAGGTGCTGGGCAACAACGGCGCGACGCTCAAGAAGTTCGGCAAGCTCGTCGGCAAGCTGGTGGAAGAAGAAGGCGTGAACGAGAAGATGAGCGAGTTCATCACCCCGATCGCGATCCTCGGCGACCAGCTCACCAAGTTCACGACCGAGATCGGCTTCAAGGGCTTCCAGAACCCCGATGAAGTCGGTGCCGCCGCCGTCGACTACCTGCGCGTCGCGGGCCACTTCGTGTTCGGCTATCTCTTCGCGCTGATGGCGCGCACCGCGCTGCGCGAGATCGCGGCCGGCAACACCGATCCGTTCTACCAGGCCAAGCTGCAGACCGCGCGCTTCTACTTCGCGAAGCTCTTCCCCGAGACCGCGACGCTGATGCGCACCGCGCGCGCCGGCGCCGCGCCCCTGATGAACACGGACGCCGCACTGGCGTGAAGGCCATGAAGTCACGATTCGCAGTCCTGGCGGCCGTCGTGTTGGCGTCCGCTGCCATGCCGGTGCTGGCGCAGATGAACCCGCTGGGCGTCTGGCGCACTTTCGACGAGAAGACCGGCGAGGCCAAGGCCGAGATCCGCATCGACGATTCGGGCGGCGCGCTGGTCGGCCGCATCGAGAAGGTGCTGGAAAAGGGCGTGCACCACCACGAAGTGTGCGACGAATGCCGCGATGACCGCAGGGGCAAGCCGATCGTCGGCCTGGAGATCATCCGGGGCGGCCGGCAGGCCGATGGCCGGGAGGTTTGGGAGGGCGGACGCATCCTCGACCCCGAAAACGGCAAGGAATACCGCTCGAGCCTCACGCCGATCGAGGGCGGCCAGAAGCTCCAGGTTCGCGGCTACCTCGGCCCCTTCTGGCGCACCCAGACCTGGAACCGTGTACCTTGACCCACCCCCGTTGCTTGCTCACTTCGTGTAGCCGCCTCCCCCTCAAGGGGGCAACACCGGTGGCCCGGCAAAGCCGGTTCCACGGTGTTTCCCGAATCAATCAGAACTCTAGTAGGACCCGTTATGTCCAGATTCCAAGTGAAAAAGGTCGCCGTGCTCGGCGCCGGCGTGATGGGCGCGCAGATCGCGGCGCATCTCGTCAACGTGCGCGTGCCGGTCGTGCTGTTCGACCTGCCAGCGAAGGAAGGTCCGAAGAACGGCATCGTGATCCGCGCCATCGACAACCTGAAGAAGCTCAAGCCCGCACCGCTCGGCGACGTCGCCGATGCCGTGCTGATCGAGCAGGCCAACTACGAAGACGATCTCGCGAAGCTCGGCGAATGCGACCTCGTGATCGAAGCGATCGCCGAGCGCATGGACTGGAAGCTCGACCTCTACAAGAAGATCGCGCCGCACGTCGCGAAGCACGCGATCCTGGCCTCGAACACCTCGGGCCTGTCGATCACCAAGCTCAGCGAGGCGCTGCCGGAGGCGCTCAAGCCGCGCTTCTGCGGCATCCACTTCTTCAACCCGCCGCGCTACATGTTCCTGGTCGAGCTGATCAATACGCCGACCACCGAGCCGCAGGTGCTCGACGAGCTCGAAGCCTTCGTGACCAGCACGCTCGGCAAGGGCGTGGTGCGTGCGCACGACACGCCCAACTTCATCGCCAACCGCGTCGGCATCGCCGGCATGCTGGCAACGCTGAAGGAAGTCGAGAAGTTCGGCCTCACACCCGACGTGGTGGACGACCTCACCGGCAAGAAGCTCGGCCGCGCGAGCTCGGGCACCTTCCGCACCGCGGACGTGGTCGGCCTCGACACGATGGCGCACGTGATCAAGACGCTGCAGGACAACCTCGACGAGAAGAGCGATCCGTTCTATCCCAACTTCGCGACGCCGCCGGTGCTCGCCAAGCTGCTCGAACTCGGCAACCTCGGCCAGAAGACCAAGGCGGGCTTCTTCAAGAAGGCTGGGAGGGACATCCTGCGCTTCGATCTCGCGAAGGGCGAGTACGTGCCTTCGGGCGAGAAGGCCGACGAGGTCTACGGCCGAATGCTCAAGAAGCCGGCCGGCGAACGCCTGAAGCTGCTGCGCGAGAGCGAAGGGGCGCAAGGGCAGTTCCTGTGGGCGATCCTGCGCGACAGCTTCCACTACGCGGCCGTGCACCGGCCACCATCGCCGAAAGCGCGCGTGACATCGACTTCGCCATGCGCTGGGGCTTCGGCATGAAGCAGGGCCCGTTCGAGCTCTGGCAGGAAGCCGGCTGGAAGCAGGTCGCGGCCTGGATCCAGGAAGACATCGCGAGCGGCAAGGCCCTCTCGGGCGCGCCGCTGCCGAAGTGGGTCTTCGAAGGTCCGGTGGCCGAAGCCGGTGGCGTGCATACCCCGCAGGGCTCGTGGAGCGCATCGGCCAACGCCTTCGTGCCGCAGCGCCGGTTGCCGGTGCATGAGCGCCAGCTCTTCCCCGAAAGCGTGCTCGGTGCGAACGCGCCCGACGCGAACAAGGCCGGCACCACGATCCAGGACGAAGGCGACGTGCGCATCTGGACGCTGGACGGCGAGGTGCTAATCGCCAGCATCCACTCGAAGATGCATGCCATCAGCCCCGACGTGGCCGAAGGCCTCTCGGCAGCGGTCGATCTTGCAGAGAAGGACTACAAGGGCCTCGTGATCTGGTCGCCCGACGAGATGTTCTCCGTCGGCGCCGACCTGCAGGCGATGCTGCCGGCCTTCGTGGTTGCCGGCATCGGCGCGGTCGAAGGGGCGGAAGAGGAGCTGCAGAAGGTCATGCTCAAGATCCGCTATGCCAACGTGCCGGTGATTTCGGCCGTGCGCGGCATGGCGCTGGGCGGTGGCTGCGAGCTCGCGATCCATTCCGCCAAGCGCGTTGCGGCGATGGAAAGCTACATCGGCCTCGTCGAAGTCGGCGTGGGCCTGGTCCCCGGCGCGGGCGGCCTGACCTACATCGCCCGCCGCGCGGCCGAGAATGCGGCGGCTTCGACGGGCACCGACATCCTTCCGTTCCTGACCGAAGGCTTCACCGCCGCTGCGATGGCGAAGGTCGGCACGGGTGCGCTCGATTCGAAGAAGCTCGGCTATCTGCTCGACAGCGACGTGATCGTGCCGAACAAGGACGAGCTGCTCTACGTCGCGCTGCAGCAGGCCAAGGCGATGGCCGATGCCGGCTGGCGGCCGCCGCTGCGCCGCCAGTTCAAGGTCGCGGGCCGCAGTGGTGCCGCGACGATCAAGGGCCAGCTCGTGAACATGCGCGACGGCGGCTTCATCAGCCAGCACGACTTCCACATCGCGAGCCTGATCGCTCACGTGGTGACCGGCGGTGACGTCGATGCAGGTTCGCTGGTGACCGAGGAGTACCTGATGACCCTCGAGCGCAAGGCCTTCTGCTCGCTGATCGTGCATCCCAAGACCCAGGAACGCATCATGGGCATGCTCTCTACGGGCAAGCCCGTTCGCAACTGACACGCGGCAGGAACACTCATGAAACAGATTCAAGACGCCTACATCGTTTCCGCGACCCGCACGCCGATCGGCAAGTCGCATCGCGGCTACTTCCGCAACTACCGTCCGGACGACCTGCTCGCGACCACGCTGAAGTCGGCGCTCGCGGCGGTGCCCAACCTCGACCCGAAGGTCATCGAGGACATCATCTGCGGCTGCGCGATCCCCGAAGCGCAGCAGGGCCTGAACGTCGCGCGCATCGGCGCGGTGCTCGCGGGCCTGCCGACCAGCGTCGGCGGCATCACGGTCAACCGCTTCTGCGCCTCCGGCCTCTCGGCGGTGCAGATGGCGGCAGATCGCATCCGCGTCGGCGAAGCCGAAGTGATGATCGCGGCCGGCGTGGAAAGCATGAGCATGGTGCCGATGATGGGCAACTCGCCCTCGTTGTCGCCTTCGATCTTCGAGCGCGATGGTGATGTGGGCATCGCCTACGGCATGGGCCTCACCGCCGAGAAGGTTGCGCAGCAGTGGAAGGTCAGCCGCGACGCGCAGGATGCCTTCGCGCTGCAATCGCACCAGCGCGCGCTCGCTGCGCAGCAGGCCGGCGAATTCGCGGCCGAGATGACCCCGGTCGAAGTGACCGACCGCACCCCCGATCTCGCGACCGGTGAAGTGATCACCAAGAAGCGCACCGTCAACCTGGACGAAGGCGCGCGCCCCGACACCACGATCGAAGGCCTCGCCAAGCTGCGCACCGTGTTTGCTGCGCGCGGCACCGTCACGGCCGGGAACAGCTCGCAGACCTCGGATGGCGCGGGCGCGCTGATCCTCGCGAGCGAGAAGGCCTGCAAGCAGTTCGACCTGAAGCCGCTCGCGCGCTTCGTGAGCTTCGCGAGCAAGGGTGTGCCGCCGCATCTCATGGGCATCGGGCCGATCGAGGCGATCCCCGCCGCGCTGCGCTACGCCGGCCTCACGCAGGACCAGATCGACTGGATCGAGCTCAACGAAGCCTTCGCGGCACAGTCGCTCGCGGTGATGAACACGCTGGGCCTCGATCCGGCCAAGGTCAACCCGATGGGTGGTGCGATCGCGCTGGGTCATCCGCTGGGTGCGACGGGCGCAATCCGCTCGGCCACCGTGGTGCATGCCCTGCAGCGCAAGAAGCTCAAGTACGGCATGGTCACGATGTGCGTGGGCATGGGGCAGGGCGCCGCAGGGATTTTTGAACGCGTCTGATCTTTCAGGGTTTGTGAGGAGGCGCAGCGTCACCTGGACGACTGCGCCGCTCTTTGTCACGGAGGCACACTGGGCGCCATGAAGACAACGCATCCCCTCGACAAGACCCTCGCGCTGGCGCACAGCGACATCCGGGCGGGGCATTTCGCCGGCACCATGGGCCAGGACTACTGGAACATGGTCGGCCCCTTCGGCGGCACGACGGCGGCGATCATGCTGCAGTCGGTGCTGAAGCATCCCGACCTGCTCGGCGATCCCGTGGCGCTGACCGTGAACTACGCCGCCGCCGTGGGCGTCGGCGAGTTCGAGGTCCAGGCGGTGCCGGTGCGCACCAATCGCTCGACGCAGCACTGGACCATCACGATGTCTCAGGCCGATGGCGAAGGGCACCTGCAGGTGACGACCACCGGCACGGTGGTCACCGCCGTGCGCCGCGAAACCTGGAGTGCGAACGATCTGCCGATGCCCAACGTTCCGTCGCCCGAAGCGGTGCCGCGCCTTTCGATCGGACCGAGCGGCGTGGCGTGGCTGCAGCGCTACGAGATGCGACCGATCAGTGGCACGATCCCTTCGCGCTGGGACGGCACGGGCGATCACAGCGAAACCATGATGTGGCTGCGAGACGATCCGGTGCGCCCGCTGGACTTCGCTTCCCTCGCGGCGCTGAGCGACACCTTCTATCCGCGCGTGTGGCTGAGGCGTGCCACGCCGGTGCCGATCGGGACGGTATCGATCACGACCTATTTCCACACCGACGCATCGCTTCTCGCCCAGGTGGGCACCGGCTACCTGCTCGGCCGTGCGACGGGGCAGCAGTTCCGCAACGGCTATTTCGACCAGGCCGCGCAGCTGTGGAGCGAAACTGGCGCGCTGCTCGCCACGAGCAACCAGATCGTCTACTTCAAGGAGTGAGCTTCATGGCATCCACCAAGGCCGCACTGATCGTCGGCGCCGGCGACGCGACCGGCGGCGCGATCGCCCGGCGGTTCGCGCGCGAGGGCTATGCCACCTGCGTCACGCGCCGCAGCCTCGAGAAGCTCCAGCCGCTGGTGGCGCAGATCGAAGCGGAGGGGGCAGGGCACATGCCTTCGCCAGCGATGCACGCAAGGAAGAGGAGGTCGTCGCGCTCGTCGAGCGTATCGAGTCCACCGTCGGCCCCATCGAGGTGCTGGTGTTCAACATCGGCGCCAACGTGCCGGAGAGCATCCTTACCGAAACCGCGCGCAAGTACTTCAAGGTGTGGGAGATGGCCTGCTTCTCCGGCTTCCTGAATGGCCGCGAGGTTGCCAAGCGCATGGTCGCCCGGGAGCTGCCGGAGGGCGCGCAGCGCGGCACCATCATCTTCACCGGCGCGACCGCGTCGCTGCGCGGCGGCGCAAACTTCGGCGCGTTCTCCGGCGCGAAGATGGCCTTGCGCGCGCTGGCGCAGAGCATGGCGCGCGAACTCGGCCCGCGCGGCATCCACGTCGCGCACTCGATCATCGACGGCGCGATCGACACCGAGTTCATCCGCACCAACTTCCCCGAGCGCTATGCATTGAAAGCGCAGGATGGCATCCTCAACCCTGAGCACATCGCCGATGCCTACTGGATGCTGCATTCGCAGCCGCGCGATGCCTGGACCCACGAGCTCGACCTGCGCCCGTGGACGGAAAAGTTCTGAGGAGACACGAATGACGAAATCGGTCGAGTTCTACTTCGACTTCGGCAGTCCTGCTTCGTATCTGGCGGCCACGCAACTGCCGCGCCTTTGTGCCGAAGCCGGTGCCGAACTGGTGTGGAAGCCGATGCTTCTCGGGGGCGTGTTCCAGGCCACCGGCAACCACTCGCCGGCGACGATCCGGGCCAAGGGGCCGTACATGATGCAGGACCTGGCGCGCTTCGCGCGGCGCTACGGTGTGCCGTTCAGCTTCAATCCGCATTTCCCGGTCAACACGCTGCTGCTGATGCGCGGCGCGACCGGCATGCAGATGCACGAGCCCGAGCGCTTCGCCGCCTACGTCGATGCGATGTACCGTGCCATGTGGGCCCTGCCGCGCAACCTGAACGATCCCGCGACGGTCGAGGCAGTGCTGCAGGAAGCCGGCTTCGATGCCGCGAAAATGCTCGGCCTGGCCAATGCCCAGGACGTGAAGGACCGCCTCAAGGCGGTCACGCAGGAAGCGGTGGAGCGCGGCGTGTTCGGTGCCCCCACCATGTTCGTCGGCCAGCAGATGTTCTGGGGCCAGGACCGGCTCGATTTCGTGCGCGAGGCGCTCGACGCCTGATCGCGCTTTTTTCAAGGACTCACCATGAGCGACATCCTCGTCCACACCGAAGCCGGTGTGATGACCATCACCTTCAACCGTCTCGACAAGAAGAATTCGATCACCAGCGCGATGTACGCCGAGCTCGCCGACGCGCTCGCGAAGGCCGAGCAGGACAGCGCGGTGCGCACCGTGCTGATCCAGGGCGACGCGACCATCTTCAGCGCCGGCAACGACATCGGCGACTTCCTCAACGCGCCGCCCTCCACCGAGGCATCGCCGGTGTTCCGCTTCTTGCGCGGTATTGCGGCCTTTCCGAAGCCAGTCGTCGCCGCGGTCTGCGGCCCCGCGGTGGGCATCGGCACCACGCTGCTGTTCCATTGCGATCTTGTCTATGCGGGCGACAACGCGGCGTTCTCGATGCCCTTCGTGAACCTCGGCCTGTGCCCCGAGGCGGCTTCGAGCCTCTTGGTGCCGCAGATGTTCGGCTATCACCGTGCCGCCGAGGCGCTGCTGCTGGGTGACCCTTTCATGGCCGAAGCGGCGCTGGAAATCGGCTTCGTCAACCGCGTGGTGCCGCCGACCGAGTGCAATGCGATCGCCCAGGCGCAGGCGCGCAAGCTGGCGGCCAAGCCGCTGAGCGCGTTGGTGGAGACCAAGCGCCTGATGAAGAAGACCCAGCAATCCGCCGTGCTGGAACGCATGGGCGAGGAAGGCCAGAGCTTCGGCCGCATGCTGCGCGAACCGGCCGCCCGCGAGGCCTTCACCGCCTTCATGGAAAAGCGCAAGCCGGACTTTTCGAAGGTTTGATCCGGCGCCCATTCAAGTGCTGCCGCGGAACCGGCTTTGCCGGGCCGCTGGCAGCGCCCCTGCAAGGGGAGGGCGAAGCGACACGCAGTGCGCGCAGCCTGGGGGTTAGCCTGATATCGGTCTGGGGCGCCCGTTGTCGTCGATGGCGACGTAGGTGAAGGTGGCTTCGGTCACCTTGATGTACTCGCCCTGCGCCCGGAAGCGCTCGGCGAAGACCTCGACCGTGACCGTGATCGAGGTGCGCCCGATCTTCACGAGCTTCGAGTAGAACGACAGGATGTCGCCCAGCCGTACCGGTTGCTTGAAGACGAACTCATTGACCGCGACCGTCGCCATGCGCCCCTTGGCGTAGCGTGCAGGGATGACGGAACCGGCCAGGTCGCACTGCGCCATGACCCAACCGCCGAAGATGTCGCCGTTGGCGTTGCAGTCCGCCGGCATCGGGATGACCTTGAGCACCAGTTCCATGTCGGCCGGCAGGCTCTTGAGGATGGCGGCCACGTTGGCACTGGGAGAAGCGGACATGGGCACAATCGGGTGAAACAAACATCCACGATTGTCTCCCATGCGCCGCGGCGGCGAAGCCATTTCACCTCCTCATCACGTGTCGGCCAATGAGCCTGTGCGGAGCGACCGCTCCGACTGGGCGACGCTGCGCCGGCTGTTTCCCTACCTCTGGCAGTACAAGTGGCGCGTGCTCGCGGCGCTGGCCTTCATGGTCGGCGCCAAGGTCGCGAATGTCGGCGTGCCGGTCCTGCTCAAGAACCTGGTCGATGCCATGTCGATCAAGCCAGGCAGCGCGGCGTCGCTACTGGTGGTGCCGTTCGGTCTGCTGCTGGCCTATGGGCTGCTGCGGCTGTCCACTTCGGTATTCAACGAGTTGCGCGAGCTGGTCTTCGCCAAGGCCACCGAGGGCGCTGCGCGCCGCATTTCGCTGGAGGTGTTCCGGCATCTGCATTCGCTGAGCCTGCGCTTCCACCTGGAGCGCCAGACGGGCGGCATGACCCGCGACATCGAGCGCGGCACGCGCGGCGTGCATTCGTTGATCTCGATGTCGCTCTACAGCATCGTGCCGACGATCATCGAGCTGACGCTGGTGCTCACCGTGCTCGGCGTGAAGTTCGACGCGCTCTTCGTCTGGATCACGCTGGCTGCGCTGGTGTTCTACATCACCTTCACCGTGACGGTGACCGAGTGGCGCACCCAGTTCCGCAGGACGATGAACGAACTCGACACGATGGCGCAGAGCCGCGCTGTCGATTCGCTGCTCAACTACGAGACGGTCAAGTACTTCAACAACGAGGACTTCGAGGCCGGCCGCTACGACGCGAGCCTGGAGCGCTACCGCCGTGCCGCCGTCAAGAGCCAGACCACGCTGAGCCTGCTCAACGCGGGCCAGCAAGTCATCATCGCGATCAGCCTCGTGGCAATGCTCTACCGCGCGACGCAGGGCGTGGTCGACGGGCGCATGACGCTGGGTGATCTCGTGATGGTCAACGCCTTCATGATCCAGCTCTACATCCCGCTGAACTTCCTCGGCGTGATCTACCGCGAGATCAAGCAGAGCCTGACCGACCTCGACAAGATGTTCCTGCTGCTCGAGAAGGAGCGCGAGGTGCGCGACGCGCCGGGCGCCCGGCCGCTGGCGGGCATGGATTCGACGGTGCGCTTCGAGAACGTGAACTTCGCCTACGAGGCCGCGCGGCCGATCCTCAAGAACGTGAGCTTCGAGATCCCCCCGGCAAGACGGTCGCGGTCGTCGGGCCGTCGGGCTCGGGCAAGTCCACCCTGGCGCGGCTGCTCTATCGCTTCTATGACGTCCAGCAGGGCCGCATCACCATCGGCGGCGAAGATGTCCGCGGCGTGACGCAGGCGAGCGTGCGGCAGGCAATCGGCATCGTGCCGCAGGACACGGTGCTCTTCAACGACACCATCGAGTTCAACATCGCCTACGGACGCCCCGGTGCCAGCCGCGCCGAGGTCGAAGAGGCCGCGCGCGCCGCGCGGATCCACGACTTCATCGCGCACACGCCCAAGGGCTACGAGACGATGGTCGGCGAGCGCGGGCTGAAGCTCTCCGGCGGCGAGAAGCAGCGCGTGGCGATCGCGCGCACGCTGCTGAAGAACCCGCCGATCGTGATCTTCGACGAGGCGACTTCGGCGCTGGATTCCGCCAACGAGCGCGCGATCCAGGCCGAACTCAAGAGTGCGGCGCGCAACAAGACCACGCTGGTGATCGCGCACCGCCTCTCGACGGTGGTCGATGCGCACGAGATCCTCGTGCTCGAAAGCGGCGTGATCGTCGAGCGCGGCACGCATGCCGAGCTGCTCGCCAGCCAGGGCAAGTACGCGCAGATGTGGAGATTGCAGAAGCTCGAGGCCGAGCCCGTGCTTTGATTTCGCTTGAGGAGTTGCCTGAATGTCCGGGAAGATTCCCCTTTTGGTGTTGAACAGTCTTTCGAGTGCGCACCAGGCGCGGGTCGCAGCGGTCTACGACATGACCTACGCCCCCACGCCGGCCGAGCGCGCGGCGGCCATTGCCGCCAACGGCGCGAAGTACCGTGCGGTGCTGACGATCGGCGTCATCGGCCTGACGTCGGAAGAAATGGCGGCGATGCCGAAGCTCGAACTCGTCTGCGCGATGGGCGCGGGCTATGAACGCATCGCCCTGGAGACGGCGCGTGCGCGCGGCATCGTGGTCGCGAACGGCGCCGGAACCAACGACGACTGCGTGGCGGACCATGCCTTCGGCTTGCTGATCGGCATCGTGCGGCGCATCCGCACGCTCGACCGTCAATGCCGCGAAGGCGTCTGGCGCGAGGAGATCCCGCAGCCGCCGAATGTCTCGGGCAAGAAGCTGGGCATCCTCGGGCTCGGCACCATCGGGCAGAAGATCGCCAAGCGCGCGGCGGGCTTCGACATGGCCATCGGCTATCACAACCGCAAGCCGCGCGAAGGGGCGCCGCATCGCTATTTCGACAGCCTGGAAGCGCTGGCCCAGTGGGCCGATGTGCTGGTCGTGGCGACGCCGGGCGGCCCCGGCACGCAGCATCTGGTCAACGCCAGGGTGCTCGATGCGATCGGGCCGGAAGGCTACCTGGTGAACATCTCGCGCGGCAGCGTCGTCGACACAGAGGCACTCGCGGCCGCGTTGCGTTCGGGCCGCATCGCCGGCGCGGGGCTCGATGTGTACGAGAGCGAGCCCCTGCGCCCCGAGCCGTTGATCGCCCTCGACAACGTGCTGCTGACGCCGCACATGGCCGGGTGGTCTCCCGAGGCGACGCAGGCGTCGGTGAACCGGTTCATGGAGAACGCCGAAGGGCACTTCGCCGGCCGTGGCGTCGTGTCGCCGGTTTAGGCGGGCAGTCGGCGCTCGCATAATCGCCTTTCATGGAAACCAAGTGGCTTGAAGACTTCGTCAGCCTGGCCGAGACGCGCAGTTTCAGCCGATCGGCGCAGTTGCGTCACGTGACGCAGCCGGCCTTTTCGCGGCGCATCCAGGCGCTCGAAGGATGGGCCGGCACCGACCTGGTCGACCGCAGCTCCTATCCGACGCGCCTCACGCCGGCGGGGCAGACGCTCTACGGGCAGGCCATCGAGATGCTCCAGGCGCTGCAAAGCACGCGCGCCATGCTGCGGGGCCATTCGGCCGCGGCGCAGGACGTGATCGAGTTCGCCGTTCCGCACACGCTGGCCTTCACCTTCTTCCCCTCATGGGTGACCAGCCTGCGCGAGCAGTTCGGGCCGATGAAGAGCCGGCTCATCGCGCTCAACGTGCACGATGCCGTGCTGCGGCTGGTGGAAGGCAGCTGCGACCTGCTCATCGCGTATCACCATCCCTCGCAGCCGCTGCCGCTCGATGCCAACCGCTACGAGATGGTGAGCCTCGGCGAGGAAGTCGTGGCGCCCTGGGTCAAGCCCGATGCCGACGGTGCGCCGCGCTTCCGGCTGCCCGGCCGCGCAGGGCAGCCGCTGCCCTATCTCGGCTATGCGCCGGGGGCGTACCTCGGGCGCGTGGTCGACCAGTTGCTCAAGGAATCGGGCACCGCCATCCACCTGGACCGCGTCTACGAAACCGACATGGCCGAGGGGCTCAAGGTCATGGCGCTGGAAGGGCACGGCATCGCCTTCCTGCCCCAGAGCGCGGTGCGCAAGGAAGTCCGCGCCCGCACGCTCGTGAGCGCACTGCCGCCGGAGATCGACCGTCTGGAAGCGACCATGGAGATCCGGGCGTACCGCGAGCGCCCGGCCGCGTCGGCCAAGGGCGCGGGCCGCGCGGGCAAGGCCGAGTCCGCGCCGGCGCAGACCAAGGGCACGGTCGAAGCGTTGTGGGCCTATCTGGTCCAGACGCAGCCGGCACGCTGAGCGCCGCTGTCGCGCTCCTGCGCGCGTTTGTGCATTGCACAAATCTATGTAGCCGGCGCATGCCGTGCGTTGCATACGGCATTGGCGCTCGCGACCCGTCTTGCTTACAGTTCGCGCAGTTCGCTGTCGCACAGACCGGTGTGCAGGGAGACGACTTCGCAGGTCGGCACACCGGGCACAAAGGCTGCTTGATGAGCCTGGGCCAAGCGTCATGCGTCGGTCGCACCAGTGCGGCGCTCCTGCACACTGAATGCGGCCCGACACCGGTGCGTCTCGCACCGGGTTGGTCCCGGTTTTCCACGGAACGTGAATGTCTAGAATCCCGACCTACCTTTCAGTCACTCAGGAGTCCCTATGAAGAAGCAGGTATTGGCATTGGCCGTCTTGGCGCTGGCCACGAGCGCAGCGTTTGCACAGGCCAATGACACCCTCGCCAAGATCAAAGCGAGCGGCAGCGTCACCATGGGTGTTCGCGATTCGTCCGGCGCATTGGCCTACACGATTGGCGACGGCAAGTACGTCGGCTTCCATACCGAGATGTCCGAGCGAATCCTGGCCGACATCCAGAAGCAGCTCGGCCTGCCCAAGCTCGACATCAAGCGCCAGCTGGTGACCTCGCAGAACCGCATTCCGCTGGTGCAGAACGGCACGGTCGATCTCGAGTGCGGCTCCACCACCAACAACCTGACGCGCCAGAAGGACGTGTCCTTCGCGGTGACCACCTACGTCGAGGAAGTGCGCATCGCCGTCAAGGCCGACTCCGGCATCAGCTCGATCAAGGACCTCAACGGCAAGACCGTTGCGACCACCACCGGCACGACCTCCGTGCAGACGCTGCGCAAGAACGAGCGCGCGCAAGGCATCGACTTCAAGGAAGTCATGGGCAAGGACCACGCCGACAGCTTCCTGCTGCTCGAATCCGGCCGTGCCGACGCCTTCGTGATGGATGGACAGATCCTCGCAGGCAACATCTCCAAGTCGAAGAACCCGGCCGGCTTCAAGATCGTCGGCGAACCGCTGTCGATCGAGCCGATCGCCTGCATGGTGCGCAAGGACGACCCGGCCTTCCTGAAGGCGGTGGACGACAGCATCAAGCGCCAGATCGCCGACGGCTCGCTGGCCAAGCTCTACGACAAGTGGTTCATGCAGCCGATCCCGCCGACCAACACCAAGGTCGGGCTGCCGATGTCCGAAGCGACCAAGGCCGCATGGGCGAACCCCAACAACCGGCCGATGGAAGACTTCAACAAGAAGTAATCGGCATGGCCTGAAACGCAAACGCCCGCCCTTGCGGCGGGCGTTTGTTTTCGGATATCCAATCAACCAACAACGATTGAGGAGATCCCGATGGGGAATTGGGATTGGCAGGTCTTACTGCAGGATCCGGGAGGAAAGATCCCGACCTATTGGCAATGGCTGCTGTCGGCCTGGGGCTGGACCATTTCGGTGGCCCTGACCGCACTGGTGATCGCGCTCGTTCTCGGATCGGTCATCGGGGTCATCCGCACCTTGCCGAACAGCCCGTTGTGGGTGCGCTTCGGCAATGCCTGGGTCGAACTGTTCCGCAACATCCCGCTCCTGGTCCAGATCTTCCTCTGGTACCACGTGGTGCCAGCGATCTTCCCGTCGATGCGCGACGTGCCCCCGTTCATCCTCGTGGTGCTGGCGCTGGGCTTCTTCACCTCCGCGCGGATCGCCGAACAGTTGCGCTCCGGCATCCAGGCGCTGCCGCGCGGACAGCGCTATGCGGGCATGGCGGTGGGCTTCACGACCCCGCAGTACTACCGCTACGTGATCCTGCCGATGGCCTACCGGATCATCATTCCGCCGCTGACCAGCGAATCGATGAACATCTTCAAGAACTCCTCCGTGGCCTTCGCGGTGTCGATCGCCGAGATGACGCAGTTCGCGATGCAGGCTGGTGAAGAGACGGCGCGGCCGATGGAGATGTACCTCGCCGTCACCGTGCTCTATGTGATCTCGGCGTTCGCGATCAACCGCATCATGGCCTACATCGAGAAGAAGACACGGGTGCCCGGCTTCATTGCCTCCGCGGGCGGGGGAGGACACTGACATGCATCTCGATTTCTCCTTCTACAACTGGGACGTCATCACCGGCTTCCTGATGAAGGGGCTGTACTTCAGCCTCTTCCTCACCGTCGTGGCGACGCTCGGCGGCGTGGTCTTCGGAACGCTGCTGGCGCTGATGCGCCTGTCGGGCAAGAAGTGGCTGGACGCGCCCGCGGCCATCTACGTCAACGGCATGCGGAGCATTCCGCTGGTGATGGTGATCCTATGGTTCTTCCTGCTGGTGCCGTTCATCATCGGCCGGCCGATCGGCGCCGAGGTGTCGGCGATCGTCACCTTCATCGCGTTCGAGGCCGCGTACTTCAGCGAGATCATGCGCGCGGGCATCCAGTCGATCCCGCGCGGCCAGGTCTTCGCGGGACAGGCCATGGGCATGACTTACACCCAGAACATGACGCTGGTGGTGCTGCCGCAGGCCTTCCGCAACATGCTGCCGGTGCTGCTCACGCAGACCATCATCCTGTTCCAGGACACGTCGCTGGTGTATGCCATCGGCGCCTACGACCTGCTCAAGGGCTTCGAGACCGCCGGCAAGAATTTCGGCCGGCCCATCGAGTCCTATCTGCTCGCGGCGGTGGTGTACTTCGTCATCTGCTATGCGCTCTCGTACCTGGTCAAGCGTCTTCACAAGAAGATCGCCATCATTCGTTGAACACCGAAAGGGAAAGTCATGGCTGAGAACATGATCGACATCAAGAACGTTTCCAAGTGGTACGGGCCCGTGCAGGTGCTCAACGACTGCTCGGTGAGCATTGCGAAGGGCGATGTGGTGGTGGTGTGCGGGCCGTCCGGTTCGGGCAAGTCCACGCTCATCAAGACCGTGAATGCGCTGGAGCCGATCCAGAAGGGCGACATCACGGTCAACGGCGTGCGCGTCAACGACCCCAAGACCGACCTGCCGAAGCTGCGCTCGAAGGTGGGCATGGTGTTCCAGCACTTCGAGCTGTTCCCGCACCTGTCGGTGACCGAGAACCTCACGATCGCACAGGTCAAGGTGCTGGGCCGCAGCCTCGACGAGGCCAAGACCCGCGGCCTCAAGATGCTCGACCGCGTGGGCCTGATGGCGCACAAGGACAAGTTCCCCGGCCAGCTCTCCGGCGGCCAGCAGCAGCGCGTGGCGATCGCGCGTGCGCTGTCGATGGACCCGATCGTGATGCTGTTCGACGAGCCCACCTCGGCGCTCGACCCCGAGATGGTCGGCGAAGTGCTCGACGTGATGGTGTCGCTGGCCAAGGAAGGCATGACGATGATGGTCGTCACGCACGAAATGGGCTTTGCGCGCAAGGTCGCCAGCCGCGTGATCTTCATCGACGTCGGCGGGCGCATCCTCGAGGACTGCTCGAAGGACGAGTTCTTCGGACACCCCGAAAACCGTCAGCCGCGCACCAAGGACTTCCTCAACAAGATCCTGCAACACTAGATCGCCCCCAGGCTGCGCGCACTTCGTGTCGCTTCGCCAACCCCCGTCCGGGGGCGGTGCCGGCAGGCCGGCGGAGCCGGATCTGCGGCACCCCTGGTATTGAGCAGCCTCGCGATGCGGGGCTTTTTTGGGCGTCAGCCGAGCTCGAAGGTCGTGATGCCGTAGACCCGCTCCAACTCGCAGGCTGGCGCCGGGCCTGCATACATGCGGGCGGTCTCGAACACGCTTTGCATGCCGTGCGCTTCGGCCAGCGTCACCGCATCGGCGTTGGGCAGCGGGATGTCCACGTAGATCGTCTCACCGGCCGGCACGCTCGCGCAAAGCGCCTCGAAAAGTGCGTTCGCGACGTCGGGGTTTTCGGCCACGAGCGGACCGATCTTGCGGCCCTCCCGGCAGCGCCGGATCAACCCCCATCCGGCGAGCCGGCCCTGGTCCATCCACGCGAGCCCGGTGGATTCGGGCATCGAAATCCAGCTGCGGAGAAAGGCCTCGCGCGACGCGGGAAACACGCGGCGATCGTCGGCGCGCGGCAGGTCGAAATCGACCGCCCTGAGAGGAACGATTTGCGCCGGCCTGACGCCGCTCGCATCCCGCGCGACGCCGGCGAACCGCACGTTGTTCCATGCCAGCTCGAAGCCGCTGCGCCGGTAGTTGTCCTGCTGCGCGGGAACGCCATCGAGACCGACGACGTGACCCTTGAGCCTTTTCATGCCGGCCTTCCAGAGCTGCATGCCGATACCCCGGCCGCGCCACGTCGGCGCGACGATGTACAGGCCGAGGAAGCCGAACCGCCCGCTGTACGACACCGCGCTGATGAAGCCGACGGGCAGACCTTCGTGCTCGGCCACGAGGAAGCCGTCCGCATCGGCCGCATGGAAGCAGCGCGCATCGTGCAGGCCCGGATTCCAGCCTTCAAGCGCCGCGGCATCGATCGCGAGCTGGATCTCGTCGCCTCGCAGTGTTCGTATCGCAACGTTCATGCGCACATTGTTCCGGGACGAGCGGTCATGGTGTGACTGAATTTCCAGAGCGACATCTCGGGTTGTAACTAAATCAGTAACTCGATGACACAATTTGCCGACTTCTGGAGGAGTTCGCATGTTCGATGGAATTCGCCGCGCAGCCGGCATGGGGGCGTCTTTGGCCTTGGTCTCGCTGGCGGCAGTGAGCGCCTTCGCGCAGGCGGGGCCGCCCGCGGAGGGCGTCGAAGGCGTCACGCACCCCTGGGTGGTGCCGCCGCCGAACTGGTCGCCGGAGGCCTACTTCACCAACCTCAAGGACGGCGCCACGCTGGAGTCGCCTTTCGTCGCGCGATTCGGTCTGTCGATGCGCGGAATCGTTCCGGCGGGCAAGACGGCGGGCACGGCGGGCCACCACCACCTGTTGATCGACCAGCCGCTGCCGCTCGACTTCACGAAGCCGCTGCCGTTCACCGAGCACTACATCCACTTCGGCAAGGGCCAGATGGAGGCGGTCGTGAATCTGCCGCCCGGCACCTACACGATGCGGTTGGTGCTGGCGGACCAGGGACACATCCCGTACTTCGTCTACAGCAAGCCGCTGAAATTCACGGTGAGCAAGCAGAACCAGGGCGTGACCGCGGCCAGCCTGCAGGGGCCGCCGCGCATCGAGGTGCTGAGCCCGGCCGACCACGCGACGGTGCAGACGCCGCTGCGCGTGCAGATGCATGCGACGGGCTTCAACATCTCGCACGCCGGACCCAAGGTGCCGGACACCGGCCACTTCCGGCTCGTGCTGGACCGCGCGGGCCAGAAGGCTGAAGTCATCGACCTCGATGGCGGACAGACCGAGCTGTGGCTGAATCCGCCGAAGGGCGACTACAGCGCCAGGCTCGAACTCATGAGCAACACCGCCACCGGCAACGTGATCGCGCGCGCGAAGACCGTGGCCTTCAGCGTGCGCTGAGGTTTTTCGCGGCGAGCACGGCGGCGGCCGCTTCCGCGAAGCCCGCGCCGCGCTCGCGCTGCGAGACGTAGCGCGGGAGGTGCGACAGCGCGCTCTCGAAGCGGCGGACATTGGCCACGCCGATGCTGTGCGCGAAGTGCTCGAACATCAGCGCGTCGTTGGTCGAATCGCCGACATAGGCCCAGCGGTCCATTTCGTCGTCGAGACGGCGCCCCCAGAGCTCCCGCACGATCCACCGCGCGCCGGCCAGCTTGTTGTGATCGCCCCACCAGCCATTGACGTGGATGCTGCTGACGGTGGCGTGCATGCCCTCGCTGCGCATCACGGCGACGACCTCGGCGATCGTGTCGTCATCGAGGGTCGTGAATTCGCTGTGGTCGATCGCGATGTCGCATTCGCGGCCCGCCGAATCGGTGGCGCGGCGCGCGCCGGGGATGTTCTTCTCGATGCGCTCGAGCACCGCCTGCATGCGCTCGAAATTGCGTTCGCGCGTCGCGGCGTCCTGCTGGTAGCGCTTCTCGAGGCGGCCGTCGCCGGTCGGCACCAGCGCGACCGCGCCGTTCTCTGCCACGATCGCATCGATCGGCCAGACGGCCGCGAAGGGCTCGCTCCAGCCGACGGGGCGGCCGGTCACCGCCACGACGTGGAGGCCGGCCGCCTTCAATGCAGCCATGGCGTCCAGCGCATCGGGCGTGATCGCGCCTTCGGTGGTCAGCGTGTCGTCGATGTCGGTGAAGACGCCGACCAGCCGCTGCCGTGCCTGCAGCGGCCAGTCCGCGAGGGGCCGCATCAGCCGTCCGTTGGCGGCAGCGCCTGCGGTGCTCATCCGCCGGCGGACTGCAAGGCCAGACCCGCGTGTTCGCGCAGCGGATGGAAGTGGATCTTCGGAAAGCGTTCCTGCGCGAGCCGCACGTCGTAGGGCGAGGTGCACAGAAACGCCAGCGTATCCGCCGCATCGCGCGCCATGCGCTGCGGATAGGCGTCGACGAAGGTGCGCAGCTCCGCCGGCGTGTCGGCGGTGATCCAGCGTGCGCCGGTGTACTGGCAGCCTTCGAGGCGGATGTCCGCGTCGTATTCGGTCTTGAGGCGGTGCTGCACGACTTCGAACTGCAGCTGGCCGACCGCGCCCAGCAGCATCGGGCCGCCGATCTCGGGGCGGAACACCTGGATCGCGCCTTCCTCGCCGAGCTGCGCCAGGCCCTGCTGGAGCTGCTTGGTGCGCAGCGGGTTCTTGAGGATGACCGTCATGAACAGCTCGGGCGCGAAGAAGGGCAGGCCAGTGAACTGCAGCGACGCACCATCGGTGATCGTGTCGCCGAGCTGCACGCCGCCGTGCGTGGTGAAGCCGACGATATCGCCCGCGTAGGCCTCCTCGACCGCCTCGCGGCGCTGGCTCATGAAGGTCACGACGCTGGTGGGCCGAAGCTCCTTGCCGGTGCGCTGCACCTTGAGCTTCATGCCCGGCGTGTAGCGGCCGGAGGCCATGCGCACGAAGGCAATGCGGTCGCGGTGGTTGGCGTCCATGTTGGCCTGCACCTTGAAGACGACGCCGGCGAAGTCCTTGTCGTCCGGCTGGATTTCCTTGGTCACCGGCTGGCGGTTGACCTGCGTGGTGCTCACGCGCGGCTGTGGCGGCGGCGCCGGGTCGACCAGCGCATCGAGCACTTCCATGACGCCGAAGTTGTTGACGCCGGAGCCGAAGAACACCGGCGTCTGCTTGCCGGCGAGGAAGGCCTCGCGATCCCATTCCGGTGAAGCGCCGGTGGCGAGCTCCATGCTCTCCATCGCGGCGTCGAATTCGTGGCCGAAGCGCTTCTGGAGCTGTTCGCGGTGGGTCAGCGGGATGGTCTCGAAGTCCTGCGGCAAGCGCTCGCTGCCCGATTCGAACACCGTCATCGCCTGCGTGCGCAGGTTGATGATGCCGCCGAAGGACTTGCCCTGGCCCACCGGCCAGGTCATCGGCACGCAGGGCATGCCGAGCTCGCGCTCGATCTCGTCGAGCAGCTCGAGCGGCTCGCGGACCTCGCGGTCCATCTTGTTGACGAAGGTGAGGATCGGCGTGTCGCGCTGGCGGCAGACCTCGATCAGCCGGCGCGTCTGCGCTTCGACACCGTTGGCCGCGTCGATCACCATCAGCGCCGAGTCGACCGCGGTGAGCACGCGGTAGGTGTCTTCGGAGAAGTCCTTGTGGCCGGGCGTGTCGAGGAGGTTGATGACGTGGTCGCGATACGCCATCTGCATCACCGAGGACGCCACCGAAATGCCGCGCTGCTTCTCGATTTCCATCCAGTCCGAGGTGGCATGCCGCGATGCCTTGCGTGCCTTGACCGAGCCGGCGATCTGGATCGCGCCGGAGAACAGCAGCAGCTTTTCCGTCAGCGTGGTCTTGCCCGCGTCGGGGTGGGAAATGATCGCGAACGTGCGGCGTCGGCGGGTTTCGGAAGCGAAGGTCATGGAGTGAACGCCAAAGGGTGAACGTAGGGCGCTCACGGGCGCGGGCGGCAAGGCAAAGCCCGCAATTTTACCGAGCGGCGCCTCGACGAGCCAGGCGCGGGCTGCCAGGGCATTTGCGCGCTCGATGGCGGGTCCTTGCCGGGAACGTTAAAATGCGCGGCTTCCGAGGAGCGTTGCAGCGCCGGCAGGCGTGAGGCTCGGACCCACATCGCAACCACGCTCACCCGCTCGTCTCGCGGTGAGTCCTTCCCCGAACGCAGTGGCATCTTTCAAACTTGTTTTGGAGCCGACATGAGCGCCGTTCTCAAATCCACCGCCGATCAGGCGATCGCCGACATTTCCCTCGCCGCCTGGGGCCGCAAGGAAATCCGCATTGCCGAAACCGAAATGCCCGGCCTGATGGCCATCCGCGAGGAATTCGCCAAGAGCCAGCCGCTCAAGGGCGCGCGCATCACCGGCTCGCTGCACATGACGATCCAGACCGCGGTGCTGATCGAAACGCTGCAGGCCCTGGGCGCGAATGTGCGATGGGCGTCGTGCAACATCTTCTCGACGCAAGATCATGCGGCTGCGGCCATCGCCGCCCATGGCACGCCGGTGTTCGCGATCAAGGGCGAGTCGCTCGAAGACTACTGGGACTACACCCACCGCATCTTCGACTTCGGCGCCAAGGGCTCGGCCGGCGAAGGCCCGAACATGATCCTGGACGACGGCGGCGACGCCACGCTGCTGATGCATCTGGGCCAGCGCGCCGAGAAGGACCAGAGCGTGCTCGCCAACCCGACGAGCGAGGAAGAGCGCATCCTTTACGCCGCGATCAAGGCCAAGCTGGCGGTCGATTCGACCTGGTACAGCCGCAAGTCGGCCGAGATCATCGGCGTGACCGAGGAAACGACCACCGGCGTGCACCGCCTGAACGAAATGAGCGCCAAGGGCACGCTGCTGTTCCGCGCGATCAATGTCAACGACTCGGTCACCAAGAGCAAGTTCGACAACCTCTACGGCTGCCGCGAATCGCTGGTGGACGGCATCAAGCGCGCCACCGACGTGATGGTCGCCGGCAAGATCGCCTGCGTGGCCGGCTACGGCGACGTGGGCAAGGGCTCGGCGCAGGCGCTGCGCGCACTGAGCGCGCAGGTGTGGGTCACCGAGATCGACCCGATCAATGCGCTGCAGGCCGCGATGGAAGGCTACAAGGTCGTGACGATGGAATACGCGGCCGACAAGGCCGACATCTTCGTGACCACCACCGGCAACCGCGACGTGATCCGCCACGAGCACATGGCCGCGATGAAGGACCAGGCGATCGTCTGCAATATCGGCCACTTCGACAACGAGATCGATGTCGCCTCGCTCGAGAAGTACGAGTGGGAAGAGATCAAGCCGCAGGTCGACCACATCACCTTCCCGGACGGCAAGAAGATCATCCTCTTGGCCAAGGGCCGCCTGGTGAACCTCGGCTGTGGCACGGGTCATCCGAGCTTCGTGATGTCCTCGTCGTTCGCGAACCAGACGATTGCGCAGATCGAGCTCTTCACCAAGCCCGATGCCTACAAGGCCGGCAAGGTCTATGTGCTGCCCAAGCACCTCGACGAGAAGGTCGCGCGCCTGCACCTGAAGAAGGTCGGCGCCATGCTGACCGAACTCACCGATGCGCAGGCGGCCTACATCGGCGTCAACAAGAACGGCCCTTACAAGCCGGACACCTACCGCTACTGAGCGGGGCGGGCGTAGCGCCTTGCGCGCCGATCAATTGCTCGTCGAACGCGGTCTCGCCGCGTCGCGCTCGCAGGCGGTGCGCCTCATCGCGGGCGGAATGCGCTGGCGCGACGGGGCGACGACTGGCGCACCGTCGCCAAGAACGGCGACGAGGTGCCCGAGACGGCCGAGCTCGAGCTGCTCGATGCGGCCGAGGCGCGCTACGTGTCGCGCGGCGGCCTGAAGCTCGAAGGTGCGCTGGCCTCCACCGGCGTCGATCCGAAAGGCAAGCGGTGCCTCGACGTCGGGCAGTCGACCGGCGGCTTCACCGACTGCCTGCTGCAGCACGGTGCCGGGCACGTGATCGGCGTCGACGTCGGTCACGGCCAGTTGCATCCGCGCTTGCAGACGGACGCGCGCGTGACGGCGATCGAAGGCGTCAATGCCCGATCGCTCGGTCGCGATGCGTGGGCGTCGCGGTCGCCGGAGGATTCGACCTTCGACCTGATCGTCGGCGATCTCTCCTTCATTTCGCTGACCCTCGTCCTCCCGGCGCTGGCGCCGCTGCTGAAGCCTGGCGGCGACCTGCTGATGCTCGTCAAGCCGCAGTTCGAACTGCAGCCCGGGCAGATCGGCAAGGGCGGCATCGTGCGCGATCCCGCACTCTACGGCGTGGTCGAGCGGCGGTTGCGCGATGCCTGTTCATCGCTGGGCCTGCGCGTCCTGCACTGGCAGGGCAGCCCCATCGTGGGCGGCGATGGCAATCGTGAGTTTTTCATTCATGCCGTTCTTGCGACCGGCGAACAAGAAGACAAGGAGTAGGCCGTGCGCCTTCCGCTCAGTTTTGAATTCTTTCCACCCAAGACGCCCGAAGGCGCGGCCAAGCTGCGCGCGGTGCGGCAGCAGCTCTATGCGATGAGCCCCGAGTTCTGCTCGGTCACCTACGGCGCGGGCGGCTCCACGCACCACGGCACCTTCGGTACCGTAAGCGAAATCCTCGCCGAAGGCGTGTCTGCCGCCAGCCATTTCTCGTGCATCGGTGCGACGAAGGCGACGGTGCGCACGCAACTGGCCGAGCTCAAGGCGATGGGCGTCAAGCGCCTGGTGGCATTGCGCGGCGACCTGCCGAGCGGCTACGGCATCGGCGGCGAGTTCCTCTACGCGAGCGACCTGGTTGCCTTCATCCGCGCGGAGACCGGACGCGATTTCCACATCGAGGTCGCGTGCTATCCCGAAGTGCATCCGCAGGCGAAGTCGCCCGAGGCCGATCTGCAGGCCTTCGCCGCCAAGGTTCGCGCGGGTGCGGATTCGGCCATCACGCAGTACTTCTTCAGCCCCGAGGCGTACTGGCGCTTCGTCGATGAAGCGCGCGCGCTGGGCATCGACACGCCCATCGTGCCGGGCATCATGCCGATCACCAGTTCGACGCAGCTCATGCGCTTCTCCGACGCTTGCGGCGCGGAGATCCCGCGCTGGATTCGCCTGCGGTTGCAGAGCTTCGGCGATGACGCCGCGTCGATCAAATCGTTCGGGCTCGACGTGGTGTCCGCGCTGTGCGAGCGGCTTCGCGAGGGTGGCGCTCCGGCGCTGCACTTCTACACGATGAACCAGTCGACGGCGACCCTGGGCGTGCTGGAGCGCCTCGGCTGGAGCACATGAGGTCGGGCGCCCGTCTCGCCAGGTGTGTCGCAGCGGCTGCGGTGGCGGTGCTGCTCGCCGCCTGCTCGACGACACCGACGCCAACCGATGGCTCGGGTGGCGTGAAGCAGGGCGGGCTCCGGCCGCTGGTCAGGCAACCGTCGTTGCCGCCGGGTGCGCCGCCCCGCTCGCACGTGCCCTCGCTGCGCTACGACCTTGCGGTGCCGGGCGCCGGCGAGCTGGATGACGGGCAGCCGGAGGACCCCAACCGCGAGGTCTTCGAGCGCGGCGGCGCGTCCTGGTACGGCATCCAGTTCCATCAGCGCAAGACCGCCAGCGGCGAGCGGTTCGACATGACCGACTTCACCGCTGCGCACAGGACGCTGCCCTTCAACACCCGTGTGTGCGTGCGCAGTCTGGTGAATGGCCGAGAGGTGCTGGTCCGTATCAATGACCGCGGGCCTTACGCCGCGGGACGGATCATCGACCTGAGCCGTGCCGCGGCCGAGTCCATCGGTCTGGTGGGGCTCGGGATCAAACAGGTCGCCCTGTCGGTCGTCGACAAGGAGGACAACTGCGCGGGGACCCCCGTCGGCGAAGCCGAGTCGCCGGTCCAGGACGTGCCGGAAACGCCGGCCCGGGCGAAGCGCAAGGTCGCGCCTCGCAAGCGGCGCTGAAAGCGCCGCCTTGCGTTTCTTCAGTTGCCGCCGCTGTCGAGCGAGAAGGCGGCGTTGCGGTCCTGCGCCAGCCGCTGCGCCATCTGGGGCAGTGCGGTCTCCAGCTGGGCCTTCAGCGTGTAGGGCGGGTTGATGAGGAACATGCCGCTCGCAGGCAGGCCGGGGCGGTGTCTGGCGCCGGACGCATCCGTGACGATCTTGCTCGACTTGACCGTCAGCGTCGCATGCAGCCACGGCTTGCCGGCCTTGGTCGCGAGCGTCTTGAGGCGGCGCGGCAGGTCGTGCGCCTCGGGCCGCGGGATGATCGGATACCAGACGGCGTACGTCCCGGTGGCGAAGCGCTTGAGCGCGCCCGTGATGAACTCGAGAACGCGTGCGTAGTCGCTCTTGATCTCGTAGCTCGGATCGCAGAGCACCAGCGCACGGCGCGAGGGCGGCGGCAGGAATTTGGTCGCGCTGCCGAAGCCGTCCTCCCGCAGCACGGCGATCTGCCGTCCCGCATCGAGCTGGGCGATGTTCGCGTCGAGCGATCGGGCATCGGTGGGGTGGAGCTCGAACAGCTTGAGCCTGTCGTGATCGCGAAGCAGGTGATGCGTGATGAACGGCGAACCGGGATATATCCGCACGTTGCCCTTGGCGTTGAAATCCCGGACCACCTCCATGTAGCGCGCGAGCGCATCGGCGAGCGGGGCGCCGGCTTCAGGGGCCGCAAAAAGCCGCAGCACGCCATCGACCGCCTCGCCGCTGGTGCCGGCGTAGTCGCCGTCGAGGCGGTAGAGGCCGGCGCCGGCGTGCGTGTCGACGACGGTCAGCGCCGAGTCCTTTTCGAGCAGGTGGTCGAGCGTGGCAATCAGCACCGTGTGCTTGAGCACGTCGGCGTGGTTGCCGGCGTGGAATGCGTGGCGGTAGCTGAACATAGGCCTCGATGGTAACCATCCGGCGCGTTCGGACCGCGCCAATTGCGGCCTCGGTGCGGTTTTTCGTATAATGGCGGGCTTCGCAGCGCTCCAGTGGCCCCGCGGCGAAGCACTTTTACCCACCTAAGAGACTCCCGACAGAGGAATTCCGACCGTGGAAAAGGGCCCGCCAAACCCTCTTTTGAAAGAGAAACTCATGTCTACGTTCAGCGCAAAGCCCGCTGACGTGAAGCACGAGTGGTTTGTGATTGACGCGACCGACAAGGTCCTCGGACGAGTAGCCAGCGAAGTTGCTCTCCGTCTGCGCGGCAAACACAAGGCCATTTACACGCCTCACGTCGATACCGGCGACTTCATCGTCGTCATCAACGCATCGCAACTGCGTGTCACCGGCGCCAAGCCGCTTGACAAGGTGTACTACCGCCACTCGGGCTACCCGGGCGGCATCACGGCCACCAGCTTCCGCGACATGCAAGCCAAGCACCCGGGCCGCGCCCTGGAAAAGGCCGTCAAGGGCATGCTGCCCAAGGGCCCGCTCGGTTACGCGATGATCAAGAAACTCAAGGTGTACGGTGGCGCAGAGCACCCGCATACCGCCCAACAGCCCAAAGTGCTGGAACTGTAAGGAGCCTTGAGAATGATTGGTGAATGGAACAATGGCACCGGCCGTCGCAAATCGAGCGTCGCCCGCGTGTTTCTGAAGAAGGGCACCGGCAAGATCACGGTGAACGGCAAGGACATCCAGGATTTCTTTGGCCGCGAAACCTCGATCATGATCGCCAAGCAGCCCCTCTACCTGACCAACAATGTCGAAACCTTCGACATCCTGGTCAACGTGGCAGGCGGCGGCGAGTCGGGCCAGGCCGGCGCAACGCGCCATGGCATCACCCGCGCGCTGATCGACTACGACGCGTCGCTCAAGCCGGTGTTGAGCCAGGCTGGCTTCGTCACCCGCGATGCGCGTGAAGTCGAGCGTAAGAAGGTCGGCCTGCATTCCGCACGCCGCCGCAAGCAGTTCTCGAAGCGCTAAATCCAAAGCGTTTTGGGCTTACGGCCCGAGTTGTCAAAAAAGCCGCCTTCGGGCGGCTTTTTGCTGATTGAAGTAGCATTCATTTATTCGGCCGCACGACCGGCCCCACAGGAGTTCTCTCGATGAGTGCCGTTGCAGAAAATGTTCAAACCCAGATGCCCGACCCGATCGTCTTCACCGACAGCGCGGCGGCCAAGGTGGCCGACCTGATCGCCGAGGAAGGCAATCCGGATCTCAAGCTGCGCGTGTTCGTGCAGGGTGGCGGTTGCTCCGGTTTCCAGTACGGTTTCACGTTCGATGAAATCACCAACGAGGACGACACGACGATGACCAAGAACGGCGTGTCGCTCCTGATCGACGCGATGAGCTATCAATACCTCGTCGGCGCCGAGATCGACTACAAGGAAGATCTCCAGGGCGCGCAGTTCGTGATCAAGAACCCGAACGCCACCAGCACCTGCGGCTGCGGATCGAGCTTCTCGGCTTGATGCGACCGGCCGATTCGCGCCGTTTGTCAAAGCCGCCTCCGGGCGGCTTTTTGCTGCCTGCCCCTTTTTCGAACTGATCGCATGGTGCCAACCGAATCTCCGCGCAGGAGCCTGCTGTGGCTCGTGGCCATTGGCTTCTTCATGCAGACGCTCGATGCGACGATCATCAACACGGCCCTGCCGGCGATGGCGGCGAGCCTTGGCGAGAGCCCGCTGCGCATGCAGTCCGTGGTCGTCGCCTACGCCTTGACGATGGCGATGCTGATCCCGGCCTCCGGATGGCTGGCGGACCGCTTCGGTACGCGCCGCGTCTTCTTCTGCGCCATCGTCCTGTTCGTCGCCGGATCGGTGCTGTGCGCCTTGTCCCGCGGCATCGGGCAACTGGTGGCCGCGCGGGTGATCCAGGGACTCGGCGGTGCGCTCCTGCTGCCGGTGGGCCGCCTCGCACTGCTGCGCTCGGTGCCGCGCGCGGAGTTCCTTGCCGCGATGAGCTTCGTGGCCATACCGGGGCTCGTCGGACCTCTGCTCGGTCCGACCCTCGGCGGATGGCTGGTTCAGTACGCCTCGTGGCATTGGATCTTCCTGATCAACGTGCCGGTCGGACTCATCGGCTGCCTTGCGACGTTGCGCATCATGCCGGACCTGCGCTTGGCGCAGCAGCATCGCTTCGACGGCGTGGGATACGCACTGCTCGCCTTTGGGATGGTCGCAATTTCGCTGGCGATCGATGGCGTGTCGGGGCTCGGCCTGCGCCAGGCTGGCGTGATGGTGGTCCTCGTGTTCGGCTTTGCAAGCATCACCGCGTACTGGCTGCATGCGGTCAGGCGGCCTTATCCGCTCTTCGAGCCGGCGCTGTTCGGCATCCCGACGCTGAGCATCGGCTTGCTCGGCAATCTCTTTTGCCGGCTTGGAAGCGGCTGCATGCCTTTCCTGGTTCCCTTGCTGCTGCAGGTTTCGATGGGCTACTCGCCGCTCCATGCCGGCCTGATGATGCTGCCCATCGCGCTTGCCGGCATGAGCATGAAGCGCTTCGCCACGCCCTTGATCAAGCGCAACGGCTATCGCCGGGTTCTGGTGATCAACACATCGCTCGTCGGCTTGACGATGGCCAGTTTCGGATTGACGACGCCCGAGCAGCCGATCGCCTTGCACATCGTGCAACTGGTGATGTTCGGCGCGGTGAACTCGCTGCAGTTCACCGCGATGAACACCATCACGCTGAAGGACCTGGACAGCAGCATGGCCAGCGCCGGCAACAGCCTCTTGTCGATGGTGCAGATGCTGGCGATGAGCCTGGGCGTGGCGGTGGCGAGCGCCGTGCTGGCCGGCTACACCGGGATTTTCGGGAGCGCGACGCCGCTGGCGACACTGCATGCCTTCGAAGCCACGTTTGTCAGCATGGGGCTGATCACCTTGGCTTCTGCATTGATCTTCTGGAACTTGCCGCCGGAAGCGAGGGCGGTCCAGCCGGCGCAGCCGGAAGTCTCGGGCCAGGGCTGAGGGCGTGGCTGTCGCCCCCGCTCACGCAGGGTAGAC
Organism: Variovorax ureilyticus; assembly: GCF_050632185.1. GTDB lineage: Bacteria > Pseudomonadota > Gammaproteobacteria > Burkholderiales > Burkholderiaceae_C > Variovorax > Variovorax ureilyticus_A. Next base: position 3,725,340 of record NZ_CP192579.1, on the reverse strand, counting down.
GGCGCCGAGGACGCGCGGCCCGCGGGCGCCGGTCACGCTCGCGAGATTGCCGGGCTCGCCGCGCAGCGCACCGCGCGCCAGCCAGGCGAAGGCGGCGGCTTCCACTTCCTGCGGCGGCAGGCCGCGTTCGACGGACGACACGACTTCGACCGTCGGCAGCAGGGCGCGGAGCCGGGAGAGAAGGTGGTGGTTGAGCGCGCCACCGCCGCACACGATCAGCAGTTGGCTGCCCGCACCGTACCGTTTCAGATGTTCGGCGCAGACGGCGGCCGTCAGTTCCGTCAATGTGGCTTGGACGTCGGCGGGGTCGGCTTCGGCGGTGCCCAGGTGTGCGGCCAGCCAGTTCGGGTTGAACAGGTCGCGGCCGGTGCTCTTGGGCGGGCTCTTGGCGAAATAGCTGTCACCGAGAAGTCGCGCCAACAGTTCGGGCACCACGCGGCCGCTCGCCGCCCATTGACCACCGACGTCGTAGGGCTGGCCAATGTGCGTCTGGCACCAGTGGTCGATCAGTGCATTGCCCGGCCCGCAGTCGAAGCCGAGCACCGCGCCTTCACCCGCCGGAAGGATGCTGAGATTGGAGATGCCGCCGATGTTCAGCACCGCGACGCCCTGGTCGTCGCGCGCAAACAGCGCCCGGTGGAAGCCTGGAACGAGCGGCGCCCCCTGCCCGCCGGCAGCCACGTCCCGGCTGCGGAAATCCGCGACGACCGGGATGCCGGTCAGCTCGGCGAGGAGGGAGGGATTGTTGATCTGCAGCGTGTAGCCGACATCGTCGAACTCCCCGGGCCGGTGCCGCACGGTCTGGCCGTGCGCACCGATCGCCGTCACGGCGCTGGGCGGCAGACCGGCATCGGCAATCAGTTGATGCGCCACGCCCGCATAGGTGTTGGCGAGGCGGTTGCCGGCCAGGGCCGCCCGATGCAGCTCGTTGTCTCCGGGGGTGTTGAGTGCCATGAGCTCGGCACGCAGCCCGGCAGGGAACGGCGCCGCTACGTAGCCTTGGACCGCAATGCGTCCGCCCGAAAAGTCGGCGAGCACGCCATCGACGCCATCCATCGACGTCCCCGACATCAGGCCGATGAAGAGTTCAGCCATCTTTCGGGTCCAGCAGATCCGGCGCTACGAGACCCGCGTCAGTCCGCGCTCGCCTGAACCACCGAGAAGGCGGCGGACAACTCGGCGCGTGTTGCGGCTGCGAGCCGCTCGAAAGCGGGGCGCGACGCAACACTGATCGGGGTGCCGCCGTCCTGCTGGGCAATCGTGGTCGGGTCCCGATACTCGCCATTCACGCGGAATTCGAAGTGGAGGTGAGGCCCGGTCGCCCAGCCGGTCGAACCGACCGCACCCAGGGTCTGGCTCTGGCTCACGCTCTGGCCGACCCGGACGTCGATGCGGCTCAGGTGCGCATACGCGGTTTCCTGATTGCTGCGGTGCTTCAGGATCACGATGTTTCCGTAGCCGCTCTGGATGCCGGCAAATTCCACGGTGCCGTCGCCGACGGCGCGGACCGGCGTTCCGGTCGGCGCCGCGAAATCGATGCCGTGATGCTGGCGCCAGCTGTTCAGGATCGGGTGCAGGCGCATCGCGAATCCGCTGCTCACCCGGGAGAACTGGACTGGCGAGGAGAGATAGGCGCGGCGGAGGCTGTCGCCGTCCGGTCGGTAGTAGCCGCCTTTTTTCCCCGGCTCCTGGAACCACAGCGCCTGATGCAGCTTGCCGCCGCTTTCGAATTCTGCGGAGAGGACGCGACCCGTCCGCAGCGTCTGCCCATCGCCATCGAAGGTCTCGTAGACGACGGCGAAGCGGTCGCCCTTGCGCAGCGCCCGGAAGTCGACGTCGCCGGAAAAGACATCCGCCAGCTGGCTCGCGACCGCGTCGGGAATGCCGGCGTCATCCGTGGCCGCAAACAGCGAGGTGCGCACAATGCCGCTCGCAAGGCGGGTGCCCGGCGTCAGGGTGTCGGTTTCGGACTTCGTCCGAAAGCCCACGGGCGTCTTTTCGACGACGACGCGCTTGAAGTTGCCATCGCCGTCCGGAATCCAGCGCGCGCTGAGCCTTTGCAGCGTGTTGTCCGGCGTGGCTTCGGCGGTCACGGTCCGACCGGCGCGGCTCAGAAGCGCGCTGCGTGCTTCCTGATTGCCACGCACGAAGGCGGCCGCAGAGGGATCGGCGATACCGAGTCGCTGCAAGAGCGCCTCGGCCGTGTCGCTCGACCGGGTGATCTCGCTGCGGAAAAGGGTAAAGCTGTGGTTGTCGAGCGCCTCGACCTGTTCGGCGAAGGACAGCGGGGTCACTGCTTCGAACACCTGCTTGACGGGAAGGTCGGCCGCATCGGGGCCGAGTGAGGCGACGGCAAAGGCGCCGCCGCCTGCGGACAGGAGCAGCGCGGCAACGGCAGCCGTGATCTGCTTCGGATACGTCCGAAAAATGTGGGCCACGCGGGAAGCAATCAGCTCCTCGGCGGCAAGAATGCCGTTGATCAAAACTTCGAATTCCAGCTCAGGTTGTGCGAAACCGTGCTGCGGGGACCGTGTCGAACGGGCGGCAGGACGGTGCGGGGAGCAGCGCCGCTTAGAATTCGGCGCTTGAAAAAGTCGGGCAGAGTATAGCCGTGGCATGACTTTCGCCATATGAACGCTCGCCCTAAAGCCCAATGAAACCCGGTTTTGTTACATCCCCAAGTCTGTCTGAAGGCGTAGGAAAAGCGCTCGAAATTTCACTTCGTGGAACCGACGAGCTTCTTCCGCAGGACGAGTGGATCCGGAAGCTTCAGCGGTCCGAGGCGACGGGGACGCCGCTCAGGATCAAGCTCGGCCTGGACCCCACCGCGCCGGATATCCACATCGGTCACACGGTGGTGCTCAACAAGATGCGCCAGCTCCAGGATCTTGGACACACGGTGATCTTCCTGATCGGGGATTTCACGACCACCATCGGCGATCCCTCCGGCCGCAATTCCACGCGGCCGCCGCTGACCCGCGAGCAGATCGAGGCCAACGCCCAGACTTACTACCGGCAGGCCAGCCTGGTGCTCGATCCGGCGAGGACCGAGATCCGCTACAACTCCGAGTGGAGCGATCCGCTCGGCGCCCGCGGCATGATCCAGCTCGCGGCGAAGTACACCGTGGCTCGGATGATGGAGCGCGAGGATTTCAACAAGCGCTTCAAGGCCGGCCAGTCGATCTCCGTGCATGAGTTCCTCTATCCGCTGATGCAGGGCTACGACTCGGTCGCGCTGCGGTCCGACCTCGAACTCGGCGGTACCGATCAGAAGTTCAACCTGCTGATGGGCAGGCATCTTCAGCAGGAATACGGCCAGGAGCCTCAGTGCATACTCACTATGCCGCTGCTCGAAGGTCTCGATGGCATCGAAAAGATGTCGAAGAGCAAGAACAACTACATCGGCATCAGCGAAGACCCGAACACCATGTTCGCCAAGGTCCTCTCGATCTCGGACACGCTGATGTGGCGCTGGTACACGCTGCTGAGTTTCAAGTCGATCGCCGAGATCGAAGCGCTCAGGGCCGAGGTTGAGGCCGGCCGCAATCCCAAGGACGCCAAGGTGGGGCTCGCCAAGGAGATCACCGCGCGCTTCCACAGCGCGGCGCTCGCCGATGCCGCCGAGCAGGATTTCATCAACCGCAGCAAGGGCGGTGTGCCTGATGAGATTCCGGAAGTGAGCTTGTCCGGTGCCCCGCTGGGCATCGCCCAGCTGCTCAAACAGGCGGGCCTCGCGCCTTCGACGTCCGAAGGCAACCGGCTCATCGACGGCGGCGGCGTGCGCGTCGACTCGAGCGTGATCAGCGACAAGGGCTTGAAGCTGCCCGTCGGAAGCTACGTGGTGCAGGTCGGCAAGCGCAAGTTCGCGCGCGTCCATCTGAGCTGAGACCGACCGGACGCGATGGGGCGTCCTTCCGACGCCGGGTCAGCGCACTTCGATGGTCACGCGGCGGTTCCGGGGCTCCGGAACCTCGTCGCCCGTCTGGATGGCCAGCTCGCGCTCACCTCTGCCGACGGCCTCGACGCGCTGGGGCTGAAAGCCTCGGTCCACGAAGATCTGTCGCACCTGTGCCGCGCGCACGCTCGAGAGTTCGTCGTTGTGCGCGACCGTCCCGACGGTGTCGGTGTGACCGGTCACGACAATCTCGCCGCCGCTGCGTGCCTGCGCCGCCGCCAATGCTTCATTCAGCGCGCGTTGCGAAGCCGGCGTCAGCGTTGTTTCGTTCGCCTCGAAGTAGACCGTGAAGCGCTGCGACGGTGGCGGCATGAGCTCGAAGAGCGTCTTGTTCTCGGCCTCCACGCGGGTCGGGTCGGCCTTGTCGACGACCGGCGCCCCGCGGGCGTGCGCCTTCGTGGTCGCACGCTGAAAGGGTTCGGACAGCGTCTCTTCGCCGCTCCCCGTGCTGACGATGACGGCGGACGGCTTGCCGTCCGGCTGCGGCAGCAGCACCACGCGCGTTCCAGGGGCAGAACATGCCGTGATGGCCAGCGCCGTCAACAGGCCCGTGACCAGGAAGCTGAGGCGACGGAATGTCACGGTTGCGGGTCGGCTTGAACGATGAAATCGGTGCCGCGGATACCGATGACCGCGGTGGGCGTTTCGACCCGGATCGCATCGGGATGCGTCTTGCCGATCAGGCCGGTGACCATTCGTGCGGAGCCCTGCAACAAGGAGACGAGCATGCCGCCGTCCTGCGTGGTCGAATCGAAATGGAACTCCTTGAGGTCCAGCCGCGAGGCCGGGCCCACGACCAGCTTGGTGCCGTCGCGCAGAACCACGCTCGCGCCCGAGTCGGCGCCGGTCACGATGCGGTCGATGGGCGCGACGACGTCGCCGGATTTGGCGGTCCGCGTCGATCCGTCCGGTGCAAGCAGGCGGACGTCCCCGCGCACGGACTTGAGGACGCCCGCGCGCGCTTCGGGTTGCGCTTTGGCGGGGCTTGGAGTGGTCTGTGCCAGTGTGCTCGCGCTGGCACAGACGAGAACAAGGCCGCATAGGACCTGGGCGATGCTTTTGATCACGAGAGTATTTGCAGGGGCTTTTCGGTACGTAAATAGTACGCGAGTAGTACCGGCGACTCGGGGAGTGGTGGGCGGATCGCGATAATTCAGTGGCTTTTTGAAGACTTTGGCTCACTCGATTCGTTCTTGTCGACCCTCCTACCTTTCTCGAAGCTCTCCACATTGAGCCCGCGGGCGCTGCTTCGCGTCTCGATCGCGGTCGCCCTCGTCACCATCGTGCTGAAGGGGTGGGCTGGCGATCTTCCCAGGGGCTGATGGACGAGGCGCTGGATGCGAAGACCCAGTCCGTCCTGCGCGCCACGCTCGAGCAGGAGCTGATGGATGCCGTGCCCGGTCTGCGCGTCACCATCCAACTGCTGCCGCTCGGGATGGAGGCGCGTGCCACTCAAAAGGAACACTCGAAATGAAAGCACTCCTGCAGCGCGTCAGCAGCGCGCGCGTCGACATCGAAGGCCGCACCGTCGGTGCCATCGGTACGGGCTTGCTCGTCCTGCTGTGCGCCGAGCGTGGCGATACCGATGCGCAGGCCGACCGCATGCTGGCCAAGATCCTGAAGCTGCGCATCTTCTCGGACGATGCCGGAAAGATGAACCTGAGCGTCCAGGACGTGGCCGGGGGATTGCTGATCGTGAGCCAGTTCACGCTCGCGGCCGATGCGAGCGCCGGCAATCGGCCGAGCTTCACGCAGGCCGCCCCGCCCGATGAAGGCCGTCGGCTTTACGAGCACTTCGTTTCGAAGGCCCGGGCGGCGCATGCGGTAGTCGCGACCGGCGAGTTCGGTGCCGACATGAAGGTGCATCTGGTCAACGATGGTCCGGTGACCATTCCGCTGCAGATGACGCCCTGAGTGCTGCGGCGGCGCGCGCCGTCAGTAAGGATTCTTGATGCCGAGCCGGGCGAGGATCTCGATCTCGCGCGCCTCCATCGCCTCGGCGTCCTCGTCGCTGGTCTCGTGGTCCCATCCCTGCGCGTGAAGCGTGCCGTGCACCAGCAGGTGCGCGTAGTGCGCGGCGAGCGTCTTGCGCTGTTCCTTCGCTTCCTTGGCGACGACCGGCGCGCACAGCACGAGGTCGGCCATCACGACCGGCGCCTCCGCATAGTCGAAGGTCAGCACGTTGGTCGCATAGTCCTTGCCCCGGAATTCGCGATTGAGCCGCTGGCCTTCGTCTGCGTCGACGATGCGCACCGTGATCTCGCCGTCGGCATCGAGCGCATGGCGAACCCAGCGCGCGACGCTGTGCCGCGGCAACGCAGCGCGATGGCGCTCCACGCCCTTGAAGCGGCCGAACTGGAGCGACAGGGAAAGTGCGGGCAGTGCTGCCATCTCAGTTCTCCATGGCGCTGCACGCCACCCGCGCCGCATGAAACCGGTGCAGCCGAGGCCAGAAACCCCGCGGAACCGGCTTTGCCGGGCCGCTGGGGTTGCCCCCGGAGAGGGGTGTCCGAGCCACACGAAGTGGGCGAGGCTGGGGGTGAGCTTCATTTCACGCGCTCCGCTTCTTGGCGCTGTCGTAGGCGTCGATGATCCGCGCCACCAGCGGATGGCGCACCACGTCCGCGCTTGTGAAGTGCGTGATCGCGATGCCGTTGACCCGCTTGAGGATGCGCTCGGCGTCGATCAGGCCGCTGAGCTGCGCTTTCGGCAGGTCGATCTGGCTGATGTCGCCGGTCACTACCGCCTTGGCGCCGAAGCCGATGCGCGTGAGGAACATCTTCATCTGCTCCGGCGTGGTGTTCTGGGCCTCGTCGAGGATCACGAAGGCGTTGTTCAGCGTGCGCCCGCGCATGAAGGCCAGCGGTGCGATTTCGAGTGCATTGCGTTCGAAGGCCTTCTGCACGCGGTCGAAGCCCATCAGGTCGTAGAGCGCGTCGTACAGCGGCCGAAGATAGGGATCGACCTTCTGCGTCAGGTCGCCCGGCAGGAAGCCGAGCCGCTCGCCGGCCTCGACCGCGGGGCGCGTCAGCACGATGCGCTGGACCGCGCTGCGTTCCAGCGCATCCACCGCGCTCGCGACGGCGAGGTAGGTCTTGCCGGTGCCGGCGGGGCCGATGCCCAGCGTGATGTCGTGGCTCGCGATGTTGTGCAGGTAGACGCTCTGGTTCGGCGTGCGTGCGCGCAGATCGGCCCGGCGCGTGGCGAGGACGACCGCGCCATCCTCGTCCTCGGTCATCGAGCCGTCCCCGGCGAGGGTGAGCTGGACCACGGCCGCATCGATGGGCCGCTGCGCGATTTCGTAAAGCGCCTGCAGCACGTCCATGGCGCGCTCGGCATTCGCCTTGGCGCCGTCGACCTTGAACTGCTCGTGGCGGTGCGCGATCTTGACGTTGAGCGCTTCTTCGATGCGCCGCAGGTTCGCGTCGAGCGGACCGCAAAGATGCCCCAGGCGCGTGTTGTTGGGCGGGGCGAAGGTGTGTCGCAGAATCACGCCATCCTCACTTTCATTCATTCCTCATGTCTTGCCAAAAGAGCGCGCCCAAAGATTCGAGGGCCAGCGCAGCGCAGCCCGTTCGGGAGACGCCGCGGAACTGGCTCGGCCAGGCCGCAGGCGTCGCCCCCTGGGGGTGTCCGAGCCACACGCTGTGGGCGAGGCTGGGGGGCGCCAATGATAGGCAAACTCACCGGCATCCTGGCCGAACGCAATCCGCCGCAGATCGTGGTGGACTGCCATGGTGTCGGCTACGAGGTGGACGTGCCCATGAGCACCTTCTACAACCTGCCGGCCGCGGGCGAGCGCGTGTCGCTGCTCACGCACTTCGTGGTGCGCGAGGATGCGCAGATCCTCTACGGCTTCGGCACCGCCGCGGAGCGCGCGGCCTTCCGGCAGTTGATCAAGATCTCCGGCGTGGGGCCGCGCACCGCGCTGGGCGTGCTCAGCGGCATGAGCGTGAGCGAGTTGTCGCAGGCGATCACGTTGCAGGAGGCGGGCCGCCTGGTCAAGATTCCGGGCATCGGCAAGAAGACGGCGGAGCGGCTGCTGCTGGAGCTCAAGGGCAAGCTGGGCGCCGAGATCACGCTGCCCGCGCACGCGGCCACCGACAACCAGGCGGACATCCTCCAGGCGCTGGTCGCGCTCGGCTACAGCGACAAGGAGGCCGCGGCGGCATTGAAGGCGCTGCCGCAGGATGTGGCGGTGGGCGAGGGGATCAAGTTGGCACTGCGGGCGCTGGCGAAGTAGGCGGCTCAGGCCGGCGCCGGGCCGCCCCAAGGCGGCCAGCGGCCCCCTCGGGGGGCAGCGACTCACGCAGTGAGGAGCGTGGGGGCAACACCTTTCAACGCCAGTCCTGCATCGCGAGCGCCAGCGCGAACATCACGGTCTGCACGGCCACCGCGATGCCGTGCCGCTGCATCAGCTGGCGGGCGAGAAGGACCCGGTCGGCCAGCGGACGCGACGCATCGGCGGAGCGCCGCAGTCCCAGCCGTTCGAGGGTGCCGTCGAGGCTTGCCAGGGAGCCGATGGCGCCTTGCGCGAGTGCCTCGTACGTGAGCGCGTCGAGCCGCAGGCGCAGCGCCAGGTAGCGTTCGGGCAGCCCGACCAGCGCCACCGCCGCATACGCAGCCCACGAGACCGATGGCAGCGATCGGCCCGTCAGCGCGAGCACGAGCCCCGCGATGAAGGAGAGCGCCAACCCCCAGGCGGCCAGCATCCCGCTGGCGCGCAACAGGCCGGCCGTGGCGGCGCACAGTGCGCGATCTTTGTCATTCATGCGGGTGGTGATCGACAAGGTTCTCGCCCCCTTCAAGGTGGCGCATTCTGCCGCACGGCACGCCGCTGAGGTCGGCCGACTAAACTGCTCGCTCAGCCCGCAAGCCCATGACCATCCAGACCGACGATTTCGCCCCGGTGCCGCAGCGCGTGGTGTCCGCCGCACCCGCCTCGCCCAATGAAGAGGCGATCGAACGCGCGTTGCGTCCCAAGCTGCTCGACGAATACGTCGGCCAGGCGAAGGTGCGTGAACAGCTCGAAATCTTCATCGGCGCGGCACGCCAGCGCCAGGAGGCGCTGGACCATGTGCTGCTCTTCGGTCCACCCGGGCTCGGCAAGACCACGCTGTCGCACATCATCGCGGCCGAGCTCGGCGTCAACCTGCGGCAGACCTCCGGCCCGGTGCTCGAGAAGCCCAAGGACCTCGCGGCGCTGCTCACCAACCTCGAGCGCAACGACGTGCTCTTCATCGACGAGATCCACCGGTTGTCGCCGGTGGTCGAGGAAATCCTTTACCCCGCGCTGGAGGACTACCAGATCGACATCATGATCGGAGAGGGCCCCGCGGCGCGAAGCATCAAGCTCGACCTGCAGCCGTTCACGCTCGTCGGCGCGACCACCCGTGCGGGCATGCTGACCAATCCGTTGCGCGATCGCTTCGGCATCGTCGCTCGGCTCGAGTTCTATACGGCGGAGGAACTGGCGCGCATCGTCCATCGCAGCGCGGGCCTGCTCGGCGTGCCGACGGACGAGGCCGGCGGCCTGGAGATCGCGCGCCGCTCGCGCGGCACGCCGCGCATCGCCAACCGGCTGTTGCGCCGGGTGCGCGACTATGCGCAGGTCAAGAGCGACGGCCGCATCACGGCCGATGTCGCGCACAAGGCGCTGGCGATGCTCGACGTCGATCCGCAGGGCTTCGACCTGATGGACCGCAAGCTGCTCGAAGCCGTCATCCACCGCTTCGACGGCGGCCCGGTCGGCCTCGACAACATCGCGGCGAGCATCGGCGAGGAGGCCGGCACGATCGAGGACGTGATCGAGCCGTATCTGATCCAGCAGGGCTACCTGCAGCGCACGCCGCGCGGGCGCACCGCGACGCTCGCCGCGTACCGGCACCTTGGCGTTGCCGCGCCTCAGCGTGACGGCGACATGTTCGGGAACTGAGCCGGCGCCGGTTCGCCGGCCGGCCGCACATGGGCCGCGATCAGCCACTGCGCCGCGTAGTAGGTCGCCAGCACCCACAGCGACGCCACCGGCAGCGGCAGGGCGAAGCGGTTGGTCGCCAGCAGCGCGTCGCTCAGCATGAAGAAGCAGGCGCCGGCGGCGACCTTCCGTGCTGCTGAATCACCCACGACCGCTGCGCGCCCCAGGGCCTGCGCGGCCATGCAGGCGATCACGACCACATAGATGCCGACCGGAATCCGCAGGCCTGCCGGCAGGCCGCTCCACCACAGAAACGCATACATGACCGCGCCAATGCCGAGCGTCGCGGCAAGCGCGTTCGGCCGCGGAAACAGCCCGACCCCTTGCGCGAACAGCCCGATGTAGGCCAGATGCGCGAGCAGGAAGCACACGAGCCCCGGCACGAACAACTGCGGCCACATGAGCAGCACGTCGCCGGCCAGCGAGGCGGCGAGTCCGGCAATCAGCAGTCGCGCTAAGCGGCGTGGCACCTCGGGCGCGCGATGGCGCGTCGCTGCAAAGCCGATGAGCACCGCGAGCGCGAGCGGCTTGAACACCACATGCAGCGCTCCGATACCCAGCGCACCGCTGGCCGTCGCCAGCGCCGCCGCATCGATGAAGAGAAACTCCGTCAGCGTCAGCCGGCCTTGCAGTGCCGCGCCGGTCGCCCAGAGCCCCGCGGTCAGCGCCGCGAGCCATACCGCGGAAGTGGCGAGCGGCAGCGTGTCCGAAAACCACAGAAAGGTGACGGCGCCCGCCAGCAGCACGACGAATTGCATAGCCGCGAAAGCCCGTACGCCGCCGGACGCCGGCGGCTCGTAGCGCTGCACCTGCCGGATGTCGAAGGCCGGCTTCGGGTCGATCGCCGCCACGTCCGCCGGCCGCCAGCCCGGCGGCTTGATCCACAGGCGCAGCTTGTCGCTCCATCGCCGCGTGCGCCAGCTGTCGCGTGCGAGCGCCCAGTACACCTCGGCGTTGGCCCAGATCGGGTCCCAGCTCCGCAGCGGGCTGCGTGTGCCGTAGACGCAGGGTTCATCTTCTTCCCTGAAGGTGCCGAAGATGCGGTCCCACACGATGAGGACGCCGCCGTAGTTGCGGTCGATGTAGCGGTCGTTCACCGCGTGATGCACACGGTGATTTGACGGCGAGCAGAACCAGCGGTCGAACCAGCCGAGCTTTCCAATCTGTTCGGTGTGCACCCAGAACTGGTAGAGCAGGTCGATGAGCGCGACCACGCCGAAGACCAGCGGCGGCACGCCCGCGATCGCCATCGGCAGGTAGAAGATCCACCCGAGCAGCGCGCCGCTCGAGGTCTGCCGCAGCGCGGTAGAGAGGTTGTAGTGCTGGCTCTGGTGATGCACCACGTGCGCCGCCCACAGCACCGCGCTCTCGTGACCGAAGCGGTGCAGCCAGTAGTAGCAGAGGTCGTAGAAGACCAGCGCCAGCAGCCACCCGTACCACTGCATCCAGAAATGCTCGTCCGGGAAGAGCGCGAGGGCCGACCAGCATGCGCTGTAGATGCCGATGCGCAGCAGCCCGGTGAGGACCGCGGTGATCTGGCTCAGGATGCCGAGACCGAGGCTGTTGATCGTGTCGGGCAAGCGATAGGTGTCGTGCCCGGTCCCGAGCTTCGCGCGCCGGCGGCCGACCAGGAATTCGATCCCGATCAGCAGGAAGAAGACGGGCGTTGCGAGAACGATGATCTGGCCGGGGCGCATGAGGCCGATTGTCCCGACCGGGCGGTGACCTCGCGACCATCGGCGCGTCATGGTTTGCCCCAAGAACCTGCTCCCGATGGCGGTGTCGTCAGCACGTCATCGTGCTGCCATGACCCCGTCATGCGCGGCTGCGAACGTGCAGCGCCATGCAGAGAGATGACGCTTTTCTTCGCGCATGGAGCGAAAGTGTGCCGCAGATTCCGGAGCCGGAGGAGGCTGACTTCACGCGGCCGGTGCAGCGCTTTCGCACCCTGTGGATCTCGGACCTGCACCTGGGCACGCCGGGCTGCCAGGCGCGGATGCTGCTCGACTTCCTGAAGCACACCGAGTGCGAGACGCTCTTCCTGGTCGGCGACATCATCGACGGCTGGCAGCTCAAGCGTCACTGGTACTGGCCGCAGGCGCACAACGACGTTATCCAGAAGCTGTTGCGCAAGGCGCGCAAGGGCTCCCGCGTGATCTTCGTTCCAGGCAACCACGACGAGTTCGCGCGCAAGTACCTGCATCACAACTTCGGTGGCATCGATGTCGCCGATGAGTGGATTCACGAGACCGCCGATGGCCGCAAGCTCTGGATCATGCACGGCGACCTGTTCGACGGCGTGATCCAGTGCGCGAAGTGGCTGGCGCATGTCGGCGACTCCCTCTACGAATTCACCCTCAAGCTCAATCGCCATCTCAACTCGTTGCGGGCGCGGTTGGGCTTGCCGTACTGGTCGCTGTCCAAGTACCTCAAGCTGAAGGTCAAGCGCGCGGTCAGCTATGTCGGCGACTTCGAGAACGCGGTGGCCCGCGAAGCGCGCCGGCGCGGCGTGCACGGCGTGGTGTGCGGCCATATCCATCACGCCGAGCTGCGCGACATCGACGGCATCCTCTACGCCAACGACGGCGACTGGGTCGAGAGCCTGACCGCGCTCGCGGAGCATGCGGACGGAACGCTCGAGATCCTGCACTGGGCCGACCACATGCCCGTCGCAACGCAAGCCGGGCGCGCATCCTCGCGGCGGGAGCCAGTACACGCATGAGGACGACGCGGACAGTCGACCTCGTGTACTTCAACGCCGGCGGCGGCCATCGCGCCTCCGCGCTGGCGCTCGAATCGGCGATCCAGCGCGCCGGCCTGCCGTGGACGGTGCGGTTGGTCAACCTGCGCGAAGTGCTCGACCCCAAGGACGGCTTTCGCCGGCTGACCGGCATGGACCCTGAGGATGTCTACAACAAGCGCCTTGCACGCGGATGGACGCTCGGGCTCGCGCAGGAACTCAAGCTGCTGCAGGGAATGATCCGCTGGTGCCACACGACGCTGGTGCGGCAGTTGCAGCAGCATTGGCTGGCGACCGAGCCGGACATGGTCGTGTCCCTGATCCCGAACTTCAACCGGCCGCTCTGCGAGGCGCTCGCATCGACGCTGCCGGGCGTGCCCTACGTCACGGTGCTGACCGACCTGGCCGACCATCCGCCGAATTTCTGGATCGAGGAGGGCCTGGACCAGGACCTGATCTGCGGCTCGGCCAAGGCGGTGGAGCAAGCGCTCGCCGCCGGCCACGCACCGGAGCGGGTTCACGCCAGTTCCGGGATGATCATTCGCGCGTCCTTCTACGACGAGCAGCCGGTGGATTGCCGTGCGGAGCGTGCCCGGCTCGGGCTCGACCCCGATCGGCCGACCGGCATCGTGCTCTTCGGCGGGCAGGGCTCGAAGGCGATGCTCGGCATCGCGAAGCGCCTGCCCGATACGCAGCTCATCCTGGCTTGCGGCCACAACACGAAGCTCGCCGACGCCCTGCGCGAACTGCCGGCGCGTGCGCCGCGGCTGGTGCTGGGCTTTACGCCCGACGTCCCCCGCTACATGGCGCTGGCGGATTTCTTCATCGGCAAGCCTGGCCCCGGCAGCTTGAGCGAAGCGGTTCATATGGGGCTGCCGGTGATCGTGGTGCGCAACCGCTGGACCTTGCCCCAGGAGCGCTACAACACCCAATGGGTGCGGGAGCACGGCCTGGGCATGGTGTGCAGCAGCTTTACCCGGGTCGACGAGGCTGCCGCCGGACTCATCCGGCATCTGGATCGCTACAGGTCGGCAACGCGCAAGGTGCAGAACCGGGCGGTGTTCGAATTGCCCGTCATGCTCGAAGGCATCCTGTCGCGCGCCGAGCGGCCCCAGCCGGGCAAGCCCGTGACGCCGGTCAATTTGTAATCGATTGGATTACTTTTTTGCGGATGAACAGGGTTTCGCTAGTACTTTGAGTTTACATATCGGTTACAGTCCGCCCGTCAGCATCGGCCAACCGTCAGGCCCGCCTCATCGAGGACAAGACCGTGAGAAAAGCATCCTGGTTCGTCGTGGCAGGTTTCTTGGCGATGGCTGCGTGCCTGGGCGGATGCAGCAACGCCCGCGAGGACACGTCGGCCGCGCCCACCGCGGTGGCCGCCACAAAGAAGGACCTCGTGATCGTGACCTGGCAACCGGTCGACAAGACCGCCGAGTTCCTCAGCGGCTGGCGTGCCAAGGAATAGCCGGTCGCGCCGCGCAGCGGCAGCCGCGCTGATCGGCATGAAAGGGAAAGCCCCGCAAGTCATTGACTTGCGGGGCTTTTCTGTTCTTGGTGGCTCTTCACGGACTCGAACCGCGGACCTGTGGATTATGATTCCATCGCTCTAACCGACTGAGCTAAAGAGCCGAGCCCAGGATTATAACCATTCGGAAAGCCGGCTTCGGCCCCACGCCAAAGTTTTCTTAACTTCCGGCCTCGCCGCGGGACGCCGGCCAGCCGCGCGAGGTGCGCTAAAAAATCCGCCGATGTCCGCGACCGCCGCCATCCCCGATCGCCTCGACGCGACGACCCCCGACGACCAGCTCATGCTGGCTTACGTCGGCGGCGATGCGTCCGCATTCGACGTGCTGTACGCGCGCCACGAGAGCGCAATCTTCCGCTTCGTGCGGCGTCTCCTCGGCGTGCGTCTCGCCGCCGAGGTCGGCGAGGTGTTCCAGGGAACCTGGGCACGCATCATCTCCGCGCGCGACACGTTCACGCCCGAGGAAGGCACCTGGCGCATCTGGGCTTACAGCATCGCGCACGAGCTGGCCATGGCGGAGCTCCGCCTGAGCGGCCGGGAAGCGGTGTTCTACGCGCACGACGAGGACGGCGATGGCATCGAGGCCGCGCACCTCTTCGGCCTGGGCGTGCTGCGCGGGGGCCGGCCGACGCGCATCCTTCGGCGGGGGAGCTGGCCTTCTGGCGCGCGGCGGGACGCCGGCTGCAGGCCTGCCTCGACGAGCTGTCCGACGATCAGCGCGCGGCCTTCCTGCTGCATCACGAGGAGGGCTTCACGGTCGAGGTGGTGGCCCGTACTCTGGGCGTCGACGCCGACACTGCCTGCGACCGCCTGCGCCATGGCCTCGAGACACTGCGGGACTGCATGGAGCGGTATCTGGCCGTTCTGGAGCGCCACGCATGAGTGCCGAAGACGCTGGCTCCCATGATCTGCACGACCCGCGCCTGTGGCGGGCGCTGGACCACGCGCCGGACCAAGGCGCGATACCCGACTGGCGGGTGCGCAAGGAGATCCTGAAACAAGCGCACGCCGCGATCGGCGAACCCGATCCCGAGGACGCCGAGGCCGAACTGGAGCACGCCGCGCAATCCTGGTGGCAGCGCCTCGCCGAGGAACGCGCGGGCCGCGGGAAACCGAGGCGGCGTTGGCCCGTGGCCGTGGCGGCCATGATGGTCGCCTTCGTGGCGGTCATGCTCTGGCGGCGCGAACCCGCTCCCGCGCCCGCGCCGCCGCCCGACGACAGGACGCCGGTGGCATTGGGTTCGCCCGCGACCGAAGAGTCGACTTCGCCGCCCTCGGCATCCCGGCCCCCGCCGAGCGATCCGTCATCCATTCCGCTGCTGCCGCCGAGCTTTTTCGCGACGCCGGAACCGGAACCGGCATCGACGCCCGCGCCGCCGCCTGCACCTCTTGCGGCGCCAGCGCAGTCTCCATCGCCTCCGCCGAAGGGCCAGAAGGCGCCGCAGGCGGCTGCGCCACCCCTGTCGCCAGCGGCATCGCCGCCGCCGCCACGCGAGGCAGTCGCATCCGCCGGACCCACGCCGCCGGCAGGTCCCGCGGCTTCACCATCGGTTCGCACGGACGAGACCGAGCCGCCGACCTTCGATGCGCTCGGGCAGTGGACCCGCATCACGATCTCGAAGCGCGGCGGCGAAAGCCGCAGCCTGCCGCGCGCCGAGGCGCGCGAGATCAGTGCACTGTTGGGCTCGGCCGCGCTTTCGGCGGTGGGGCCTCGGCCCCTCAAGGGCACGCCCGAGTGGCGCGTGACGCTGGAACGCGGCACCGAGGTGCTGGCGGTCTTCGAAGTCTCGGGGCCGCAGGTGCGCTGGCGGGAGGGGCGCACGCCGTCGGCCACGGGCGCGCCTTCGGCCGGCGCGCTCTCCGCGCTGAGAGACGCGCTCGGGCATGCGGTGCAGGAACCACAGCCCGTGTCGGGCGAGCCGTCGCGCAGCCCCTGAGCCTACTGGTGCTTGAAGTTCGGCGCCCGCTTGGTCAGGAAGGCGTCCATGCCTTCCTTCTGGTCGGCGGTGGCGAAGAGCGAGTGGAACAGGCGCCGCTCGAACATCACGCCGTCCGACAGGCCGCTTTCGAAAGCCCGGTTGACCGATTCCTTGGCCGCCATCACCGAAAGCTGCGAGAAGCCCGCGATCACGAGCGCGGCACCCAGGGTCTCTTCCATCAACTTGTCCAGCGGCACGACGCGGCTCACCAGCCCGGCGCGCTCGGCTTCGGCGGCGTCCATCATGCGGGCGGTGAGGACCATGTCCATCGCCTTGGACTTGCCGACCGCGCGCGGCAGGCGCTGCGTGCCGCCGGCGCCGGGGATCACGCCGATCTTGATCTCGGGCTGGCCGAACTTCGCATTGTCGGCCGCGATGATGAAGTCGCACATCATCGCCAGCTCGCAGCCGCCGCCGAGCGCGAAGCCCGCGACCGCGGCGATCACCGGCTTGCGGATGGAGCGGATGGTTTCCCAGTTGCGGGTGATGAAGTCGCCCTTGAACGTATCGAGAAAGGTGTACTTGGCCATCGCCGCGATGTCGGCACCGGCGGCGAACGCCTTCTCGCTGCCGGTGACGATGATGCAGCCGATGGCCTCGTCGGCGTCGAAGGCCTTCAGCGCCTGGCCGAGTTCGGTCATCAGCGCGTCGTTGAGCGCATTGAGCGCCTTGGGGCGGTTGAGCGTGATGATGCCGACCTTCTCGGCTTCGACCCGTACTTCGATGGTTTCGTAGCTCATGCGTATCTCCTTGGTCTTTGGAAACTGACTTGATCGGGCCGCAGGCGTGGCGCGCTAGATCCGGCTCAGCCAGCGCGCCAGTTTTGCGGCATCCTGCGCGAACAGGCGCCACGTCGTCACGCTGGCGGGCATGACCACCGGCAGCCGCAGCAGCCGCCGGTCCCTTGCGACCAGCGCGGTGAAATTCTTCAGCGGGCCGAGATAGAGCGCCAGATCGTCGAGCCGCGTAATCCGCCAGCCTTGTGCAGGGCGGCCCCTGGCGGCCGGCAGTTCGATGCCGATCCATTCGTCGTTGGCCGAGAAGCCGGCCTGCTCGGCCGCGCCGCCGCGAAGCACCGCCTTGATCTGCACGGCGCCGTTCGATTCGGCCACGCGAAGGCCGAGCTCCTGCGCGCGCTGCGCCGGATCGTCGAGCGTGGCGACGCCGTGGGCGCGCAGCAGATCGGCCACGGGCAACTCGTCGGTCGAATGGACCCAGCGCGCGATCTCCTTCGAGAAAGAGCGGCCGCCCGCCTTTTCGAGCGCGGCGGTGAAATCGGCCTCGTCGATCGGACCGCCTTCGCTGCGGTTCCAGAGCAGGCGCATGACCTCGTCGAGCGTGCCCTTGCCTTCGGCGCGCAGCGTGAGGTCGATGCAAAGCGCGACCAGCGCGCCCTTGGTGTAGTAGCTCACCGTCGTGTTGGGCGTCTGCTCGTCCTGCCGGTAGTACTTGACCCAGGCGTCGAAGCTGGCCTCGGCGACGGACTGCACGAGCCGGCCCGGCGTCTGCAGCACCTGGTTGACCGTCTTGTTGAGCAGCTTGAGGTAGGTCGCGTCGTCGACAAGCCCCGCGCGGCGCAGCAGCAGGTCGTCGTAGTAGCTCGTGAAGCCCTCGAACAGCCACAGAAGGCGCGTGTAGTTCTCCCGGCTGTAGTCGTGGCGCGCGAACTCGGCCGGCCGCAGGCGCTTCACGTTCCAGGTGTGGAAGTACTCGTGGCTGATCAGCCCGAGCAGTGTCGTGTAGCCGTCCGGCTGCTTGCGTGCGCCCTGTTGCGGCAGGTCGCGGCGCGTGCAGATGAGCGCGGTCGAATGGCGATGCTCGAGGCCGCCGTAGCCGTCGTCCACCGCATTGAGCATGAAGACGTACCGGTCGTGCGGCGGCTTGGGCCCGTGGCGCTTGCCGACCTTGTCACCGTGCCAGAAACGCATCTGCGCCTCGCAGACGGTGCGCGTATCGGCCAGCAGACGGTCGCCGTCGAAGGAGGCCGGCGCACCCGCGACCACGAAGCGGTGCGGCACGCCGCAGGCTTCGAATTCGCCGCTCCAGAAGGCGCCCATCTCGACGGGGCTGTCGGCCAGTTCGTCGTAACCGGAGGCCACGTACTTGCCGAAGCCGTGGCGGTCGATGTGCGTCGCCTTCAGCGCAGTGGCACAGGACCATCGCGGGCCTTCCTTCGGCGCCGCGGGGGCGACGATCTCGATGTGATGCGGCGAATCGGCCAGATCTTCGACCTGCAGGCAAAGGCTGGTGCCGTTGAAGAAGCCGCGGTCCTCGTCGAGCCACGCCGTGCGCACCGAGTTGTCGTAGGCGCACACCTCGTAGCGAAGCGCCAGTGGCTTGCCCGGCGAGCACTCGATTTCCCAGGTGCACTTGTCGAGCTGCCGGACGGCAAGCTTGCGGCGGCCCTGGGTCGCGCGCAGGTTCTGCAGGTTCTTCGAGAACTCGCGCACGAGGTAGCTGCCCGGGATCCAGACCGGCAACGCGACCCGCTGCAGGGCCGCGGGTTCGTCGACGACGAGCGAGACGCCGAAGAGGTGCGCCCTGCGGTCCGCGCACTCGACGCGGTAATGGACGGCCGGCGCGGCCATCAATTGAGCGCGGCGAGTTGTTTCTCGACCTGTGCCGCCGGAATCGCACCCGGTGCGCGCGTGCCGTCGCTGAAGAACAGCGTCGGTGTGCCGGTAATGTTGTATTTCTGGCCGAACTCGCGATTGCGCGTCAGCGCGACCGTGTCGCACTCGCCGGTCTCCGGCACCACGCCGCGTTGCATCCAGTCGTTCCAGGCCTTGGCCTTGTCCTTCGAGCACCAGATGTTGCGCGCCTTGACCACCGAATCGGGACCCAGCACCGGGTAGAGGAAGAGCTGGATGGTCACGTTGTCGACCTTCGTCATGTCGCGCTCGAACTGCTTGCAGTAGCCGCAGTTCGGATCGGCGAACACCGCGAGCTGCCGCTTGCCGTTGCCGCGCACGATCTTGATGGCGTCCTTGAAAGGCAGCTTGTCGAAGGCCACTTCGCTGAGCTTCTCGATGCGTTCCTCGGTGAGGTTGCGCCGTGCCTTGACGTCGATCAGATTGCCCTGCAGCAGGTAGTTGCCCTGCTCGTCGGTGTAGAAGATCTCGAAGCCGTTGATGCGCACTTCATAGAGCCCCGGAACCGGCGCCTTCGTGATCTCGTCGATCTTGGCGAACTGCGGGATGCGCGCGGCCAGGTTCTTGCGGATCTCGGCTTCGCCGGCCGAAGCGGTCAGGGCGTAGCCCAGGGCGAGGGCGGCCAGCGAGGCGAGCAGAGGGCGTGTGAGTTTCTTCATGATGGTGTTCCCGGCATTCATTGCAGGCCCATGGCCTGCCGAGCGATCCAGTTCTTGACGAGCCTTGTGCGGTCGAACCCGCGCATGCCCCAGTTGCGCAGCGCCGGCAAAGGATCGGCACTGTGCGCGAAGAGTTGCTGAAGCCCGTCGGTGGCGAGGCTCATCGACAGCACGCCGGTGCGGCGGGTGCGCTCGTAGCGGCGTAGCAGCCGCGGGTCGCCGACGCTGCGCCAGTACTCGCGCGACTTGATGATCTCTGCGAGTGCCGCGGCATCGCCGAGGCCCAGGTTCAGTCCCTGGCCCGCGAGCGGATGCACCGAGTGGGCGGCGTCGCCGGCCAGCGCCCACGCCGCGCCGTTGTCGAGGCGGCCGGTCCAGCGCTCGGCGATGGCGCGCTGCAGCGGCCAGTGCCGCGCGCTCGCTGGTCAGCTTGAGCGCTCCGACCGCGTCGTGCGTGGCTTCGCGCAGGCTGGCGCAGAACACCTCGGCACTCTGCGCAAGGAGTTCCGGCGCGCGAAGCTGGTCGACGGACCACACCAGCGCGAGCGAACGGTCCAGCGCATGGGCATCGGCGGGTCGGTTCGCATCGGCGAGCGGCAGCAGCGCCAGCACCTCGCCCTTGTCGTTGAACCACTGCCGCGCGGTGCCGTCGTGCGGACGCTCGGCTTCGAGCCGCGCCGCGATCGCATGCTGGGGATAGCGCGTGACTTCATGGCCGACGCCGAGCGCATCGCGGGTGGCGCTCATGCGCCCTTCGCAGATGACGGTGAGCGGCGCCGCGACCGGTGTGCTCACGACTTCGATCCGGGGCTGGAAGCGGACCGCGTCGCTCAGTTGCCGTTCGAGTGCCGGAACGTCGACGATCCACGCCAGCGCCTCGACCTTCTGGCGTGCGGCGCTGAACTGCACGCGGCCGCCTTCGTCGCCATAGATCAGCATCTCGCGAACGGGTGTCGCGTGAGCGCTGTCGGGCCAGGCGCGCAGCGACTCGAGCAAGGTCTTGGAGGCGCTATTGAGCGCGTAGGCGCGCACGTCCTCCGCGGCGGGTTGGGTGTCCGGCACCACGAGCGCGACGCGCACGCGCTCGCGCGCCAGCAGCAGGGCCAGGGTGCGTCCGACGATGCCGGCGCCGCGAATGCAAACCTCGGGGGGAGAGCCATCGCGGCATTGTAGGAGCGAGCTCCCGGCGCCGCGGCATGCGGGAGAATCGCCGCTTCTCATATTTGGATGCGCGTTCCCGTGAAAACCTCCGAATTCGACCTTGAGGCCACGATTGCCCGGCTTTTCGTCTATCCCGTCAAATCGTGCGCTGGCGTCGAGGTGTCGGAAGCGCTGCTCATCGAGACCGGTCTCGAATTCGACCGCGCATGGATGGTGGTCGACGAGTCGGGCGAATTCGTCTCCCAGCGCGACCTGCCGCGCATGGCCCTCATCCGCCCGCAGCTCAAGCACGCCGAAATGGAGCTCCGGGCGCCCGGCATGCTGGCCCTGCACATCGCCTTCGACCGTGTCGAGGCGCCGACGCGCGTGCGCGTCTGGAACGACGAAGTGGCGGCCTACGACATGGGCGACCTGGCGGCCCAGTGGTTCAGCGACTTTCTCTCGGAGCCGGGCAAGCCCGAAAGGCTGCGCATGGTGCGTTTCGATCCCGAAGTGCGGCGGCTGTCGAGCCTCAAATGGACCGCCGGCGTGGAGGCGCTCAACCAGTTCGCAGATGGCTTTCCGGTCCTCGTCGCCAGCGAAGGATCGGTCGCCGAGCTCAACGCGCGCCTCGCGGCGGCGGGCCATGAAGCGGTCGGCATCGAGCGGTTCCGCCCCAATGTGGTCCTCGCCGGCATCGAGGCACACGACGAAGACCGGGTCGATACGCTCCACATCGCGACGGAGGAGGGCGAGGCGAGCCTCAAGCCGGTCAAGCCCTGCGCGCGCTGCCCGATCCCCGACATCGATCCCGCGACCGGCACGAGCAGCCCCGAAGTCGGCGACACGCTGCGCACCTACCGTGCCGATCCGCGCGTCGACGGCGCGATCACCTTCGGGATGAATGCGATCGTGCTCGGGGGCGTGGACCATGCTTTGCGGGTCGGTCAGCGCGTGGGCGCCAACCTGCGCTTCGAGTGACGCGGGCGTCCCGCAGGCCGGGCGCCTAAAATCACCGGTTCCCCCAAGATTTCTGAAAGCAACCGCCATGAGCCTCCAGTGCGGCATCGTCGGCCTGCCCAACGTCGGCAAGTCCACCCTTTTCAATGCATTGACCAAGGCGGGCATCGCCGCCGAGAACTATCCCTTCTGCACGATCGAGCCGAACGTCGGCGTGGTCGAGGTGCCGGACCCGCGGCTCGATCAATTGGCCGAGATCGTCAAGCCCGAGCGCACCGTTCCGGCCATCGTCGAGTTCGTCGACATCGCGGGCCTCGTGGCCGGCGCGAGCCAGGGTGAAGGCCTCGGCAACCAGTTCCTCGCGCACATCCGCGAGACCGACGCGATCGTGAACGTGGTGCGCTGCTTCGAGGACGACAACGTGATCCACGTGGCCGGCCGCGTCGATCCGATCTCCGACATCGAAGTCATCCAGACCGAGCTGTGCCTCGCGGACCTCTCGACGGTCGAGAAGGCGCTCGCGCGCCACACCAAGACGGCGCGTTCGGGCGACAAGGATGCGATCAAGCTCGTCGGCCTGCTCGAGAAGTGCCGGGCCGCGCTCAACGAGAGCAAGCCGGTGCGCTCGGTCGAGTTCAGCAAGGAAGACCGGCCGCTGATCAAGCAGTTCTCGCTCATCACCGCCAAGCCCGCGATGTTCGTCGGCAACGTGGCCGAGGACGGTTTCGAGAACAACCCCTTCCTCGACCGCCTGCGCGAATACGCGGCGGCACAGAACGCGCCCGTGGTGGCGATCTGCGCCAAGATCGAAGCCGAGCTCGCGGACATGGACGACGAGGACCGCAAGATGTTCCTCGCCGAGATCGGCCAGGAAGAGCCGGGCCTGAATCGCCTGATCCGCGCAGCCTACACGCTGCTGGGCCTGCAGACCTACTTCACCGCCGGTGTGAAGGAGGTGCGCGCATGGACCATCCACGTCGGCGACACCGGCCCGCAGGCGGCCGGCGTGATCCACACCGATTTCGAGAAGGGCTACATCCGCGCCCAGACCATCAGCTTCGGTGACTTCATCGCCTACAAGGGCGAGCAGGGCGCGAAGGATGCGGGCAAGATGCGCGCGGAAGGGAAGGACTACGTCGTCAAGGATGGCGACGTGATGAACTTCCTCTTCAGCTCCTGAGCTGGTCCGCTACCGCGGCTGGCTGCGTGTCGCTGAAGGCGGCGCTTTGGCCTGACCGACCTCGGCTTCAGTTCGGCCAGATATAGAGCAGCGCCACCGTCATCGTGACGTAGCGCAGGAACTTGCCGATCGCCATGTAGGCCACGCAAGGCCAGAAGGGCAGCTTCAGCCATCCCGCCACCGCGCACAGCGGATCGCCGACGATCGGCAGCCAGGCCAGGAGACATGCCTTGGGACCGAGGCGTTCGAGCCACGCGAGGGCGCGCAGGTGCGTCTTCGAATGGGCGTACTTGTCCGCGACCTTGTGAGCGCCGTAGCCCATCCACCAGTCGACGGCGCCGCCCAGCGTGTTGCCCGTGGTGGCCACCAGGATCGCCGGCCAGAAGAGTTCGGGATTGAGCTTGAGGAGTCCGAACAGTGCAGGCTCGGAGCCCACAGGGATCAGCGTTGCCGACACGAATGCGGCAATGAAGAGCGTGCTGAGACCGTATTGGGGCAGCGCGAGAACCGCGAGAAGTGAGTCGAGCCAGGCTTGCATGAGCGCCGGAGTATAGAAAAGCGCCCACGCAATGGCGTGTAGGTGCAAGTATGGATACCGACTGTCGCTGACTTGCCATCTGATGCGCAATGAGTGCAAATCGTTGCAGCCGGGACCTTCTCGCGCCGCTACAATCGTGCCTCATTTTTCAGCACCCGGCGCGCTCGCCACTCTCCTTTCATGACCTTGCACATCGGCAACATCGCGCTGGAAAACGGCCTGTTCGTCGCGCCCATGGCGGGTGTCACGGACCGGCCGTTTCGCATGCTGTGCCGCGAACTCGGCGCGGGTTATGCCGTGAGCGAGATGGTCACTTCGCGCAAGGAACTGTGGAACAGCCTCAAGACATCGCGCCGTGCCAATCACGATGGCGAGCCCGGCCCCATTTCGGTGCAGATCGCCGGCACCGACGCGGCCATGATGTCCGAGGCCGCGCAATACAACATCGATCGCGGCGCGCAGATCATCGATATCAACATGGGCTGCCCCGCCAAGAAGGTCTGCAACAAGTGGGCCGGCTCCGCGCTGATGCGCGACGAGCCCCTGGCGCTCGAGATCGTGGAGGCGGTCGTCAGGGCCGCCGCACCGCACAACGTTCCGGTCACGCTCAAGATGCGCACCGGCTGGAGCGAAGACCATCGCAATGCCGTCACGCTGGCGCGACGCTTCGAGGCAGCCGGCGTGCAAATGCTGACCGTGCACGGACGCACGCGCGAGCAGGGCTACAAGGGCCATGCCGAATACGACACGATCGCGGCGGTCAAGGCCGCGGTCCGGATTCCGGTTGTCGCCAACGGCGACATCACATCACCAGAGAAAGCACGCGACGTTCTGGCACTCACCGGCGCGGACGCCATCATGGTCGGCCGTGCGGCGCAGGGCCGTCCCTGGATCTTTCGCGAGATCGCACACTTCCTCGACACAGGTACGCATCTGGCCCCGCCGCTGGTGGCCGAAGTGCGTCGTCTCATGTTCGATCACCTGAAGGAGCACTACGCCCTCTACGGCGAATACAGCGGCGTGCGAACGGCACGCAAGCACATCGGCTGGTATGTGCGTGCGCTTCCCGGTGGCGAGGCGTTCCGCTTCGCGATGAACGCGATCGAGGACTGCGATGCGCAATGGCATGCGGTTGCGGCGTTCTTCGACCTGCTCGCCGGGCAGATGGATCGCATTCCTGCCGCAGCCGAGGGCTCGCTCGAACCCGTGGACGAACAATCAGCCGACGCACTGGCGTAAGAAGCGCAGAACGAGGAGAAGAAGAGAAAGCCATGAGCAAGAAACACATCGAAGACTGCGTACGCAGCAGCCTGGACAGTTATTTCCGAGATCTGAGAGGCACCGAACCCGACGGCATGTACGACATGCTGGTTCGCGTCGTCGAAAAGCCGTTGCTCGATGTCGTCATGACGCGGGCCGAAGGCAATCAATCCAGGGCCGCGCAATGGCTCGGCCTGAACCGCAACACGCTGCGCAAGAAGCTGGTCGAACACAAACTGCTGAAGTAACTCCCGATGAATGCACTGATTTCCGTATCCGACAAGACCGGCATCCTCGAATTTGCCCAGGCGCTGCATGCGCTGGGCATCAAGCTCCTGTCCACCGGTGGCACCGCCAAGTTGCTGGCCGATGCCGGTCTGCCGGTGACCGAGGTGGCCGAAGTCACGGGCTTCCCCGAAATGCTCGACGGCCGCGTGAAGACGCTGCACCCCAAGGTGCACGGCGGCCTGCTCGCGCGCCGCGACGTGCCCGCGCACATGGCGGCGCTGAAGGAGCACGGCATCGACACCATCGACCTGCTGGTGGTCAATCTCTATCCGTTCGAAGCCACAGTGGCCAAGCCGGGCTGCACGCTCGAAGACGCGATCGAGAACATCGACATCGGCGGTCCCGCGATGGTGCGCAGCGCGGCCAAGAACTGGAAAGATGTCGGCGTTCTCACCGACGCTTCGCAGTATCCGGTGGCGCTCGCCGAACTGAAGGCGAACGGCAAGCTCAGCGACAAGACGAAGTTCGCCTTCTCGGTCGCGGCGTTCAACCGCATCAGCCAGTACGACGGCGCGATCAGCGACTACCTCTCGGCGCTTCAGGAAGACGGCACGCATGCGCTGTTCCCGGCGCAGAGCAATGGCCGCTTCGTCAAGCTGCAGGACCTGCGCTATGGCGAGAACCCGCACCAGCAGGCGGCGTTCTACCGCGACCTGTATCCGGCGCCCGGCTCGCTGGTGACGGCGAAGCAGCTCCAGGGCAAGGAGCTGAGCTACAACAACATCGCCGACGCCGATGCGGCGTGGGAGTGCGTCAAGAGCTTCGATGCGCCCGCCTGCGTGATCGTGAAGCACGCCAACCCCTGCGGCGTCGCCGTGGGCAAGGATGCTCACGAGGCGTACAGCAAGGCCTTCAAGACCGATCCGACCTCGGCTTTCGGCGGCATCATCGCCTTCAACCGTCCGGTGGACCGGGCCGCCGCCGAAGCGGTGAACAAGCAGTTCGTCGAAGTGCTGATGGCGCCCGGCTATGCGCCCGACGCGCTCGAAGTGTTCAAGAACAAGGTCAACGTGCGCATCCTCGAGATCGCGCTGCCGCCGGGCGGCAAGACCGACTGGGAGAACGGCCGCAACGCGGTCGACGTCAAGCGCATCGGCTCGGGTCTCCTGATGCAGACCGCCGACAACCGCGAGCTGTCGGCGGACGAGCTCAAGGTCGTGAGCAAGAAGCAGCCGACGCCGCAGCAGCTTCAGGATCTGCTGTTCGCATGGAAGGTCGCGAAGTACGTCAAGAGCAATGCGATCGTCTTCTGCGCCGACGGCATGACGATGGGCGTCGGCGCGGGCCAGATGAGCCGTCTCGATTCCGCGCGGATCGCGAGCATCAAGGCGCAGCACGCGGGCCTCACGCTGTCGGGCACGGCAGTCGCGAGCGACGCGTTCTTCCCGTTTCGCGACGGTCTGGACGTGGTCGTGGACGCGGGCGCCACTTCGGTGATTCAACCAGGTGGCTCGATGCGCGACCAGGAAGTCATCGACGCGGCGGATGAGCGCGGCGTCGTCATGGTGCTCTCCGGCGTTCGCCACTTCCGCCACTGATCTGCGGCGGCAACCGGCCGTGCAGGCTAGTTGCTGCTGCCGTCGGAAAAGCGGTATTTCAGCTGGAAGCTGATCGCCCCGTAAAGGCGATCCTTGTAGCTGGGGATGATCGCAACGTTCAGCCCCCAGTGCACGCCTTCGATGGCGGCGACTGGGATCAGGGCGGGGAACCAGCCGCCATCCTTGTAGTTCGGATAGCCGTTGAAGCCCCCACCACGGCGCCGAGCTTCACGCCGTGGAACTCGAAGGGCATCACGTAGACGCCGATGTAGTTCGAGTACTCGCGGTCGCTGTTGCGAAACCTGCCGGCCGTGGCTGAAAACGTCTTGTCGATCGGCCATTCGATGCCAATGCCCGGATTCGCGTCCTCAAGCCCCTTGTTGCGATCGAAGTGCAGGGAATAGAAGCCCGGGTTGATCCAGACCTGGCTGATATCGGCGACTTGGGCGAAGGCCAGGCCAGGCAGGAGCAGGCTGGCGCCTGCCAGCGTCGACAACAACTTCATGGTGATCAGAGGGTCGTGAAGATCTGGCGTGCCGCGTCGATCGTGGCGGCGATGTCGTCGTCGCTGTGGGCCGCGCTGACGAAGCCTGCTTCGTAGAGCGCGGGCGCGATGTAGACGCCGCGGTTCAGCAGGCCGTGAAAGAGGGTGTTGAACTTCGCGCTGTCGCTCTTCATGACGGCCGTGTAGTTCTGCGGCAGCGCATCGAGCAGGAAGAAGCCGAACATGCCGCCTTCGCAGTCCGCACTGAAAGGCACGCCTTCGGCTGCAGCAGCAGCCTCGAGGCCGTCGACCAGCGTACGCGTCTTCTTCGAAAGCGCCTCGAAGAAACCGGGTTTGGCGACTTCCCTGAGCGTGGCAAGTCCGCAAGCGGTTGCCACCGGGTTGCCCGACAACGTCCCGGCCTGGTAGACCGGGCCGAGCGGCGCGAGGTGCTCCATGATCGCGCGTGGGCCGCCGAATGCCGCGAGCGGCATGCCGCCGCCGATCACCTTGCCGAGCACCGTGAGATCCGGCGTGATGCCGAGCACGCCTTGCGCGCCGCGCGCGCCGACACGGAAGCCGGTCATGACCTCGTCGAACACGAGGAGCGCGCCGTTCTGGGTGCAGAGCTCCCGGCATCGCTTGGCAAATGCCGCGCTGGCGCGCACGAAGTTCATGTTGCCCGCAATCGCCTCGATCACCAGGCACGCGATTTCGTGGCCGTGCAGCGCGAAGGCTTCCTCGAGCTGGGCGATGTTGTTGTATTCGAGCACCAGGGTGTGCTGCACCACCTCGGGCGGCACGCCGGCGGAGGTCGGGTTGCCGAAAGTCGCGAGGCCCGAGCCCGCCTTGACCAGCAGCGCATCGGCATGGCCGTGATAGCAGCCCTCGAACTTGATGATGTACTTGCGGCCGGTCGCGCCGCGCGCGAGGCGCAGCGCGCTCATGGCGGCCTCGGTGCCCGAACTGACGAGCCGGACCATTTCCATCGAAGGCACGAGCGCGAGGATCGCTTCCGCGAGTTCGATCTCGCGCTCGGTCGGCGCACCGAACGAAAAGCCCTCGGTGACGGCTCGCTGCACCGCCTCGACCACCGCGGGATGCCCGTGGCCCAGGATCATCGGGCCCCACGAGCCGATGTAGTCGATGTAGCGCTTGTCCGTTGCGTCCCAGAAGTACGCGCCCTGCGCGCGCTTCACGAATCGCGGCGTGCCGCCGACGGCCCGGAAGGCGCGCACCGGCGAATTGACGCCGCCCGGGATGACGGCGCGGGCGCGCTCGAAAAGGACTTCGTTCTGATCAATGTGTGGCATCGGCAGAGTATCTTTCATGCGGCTGTTCCCTGGCCGGCGCAGCCAGGCCCGTTGTTGAAACACCGCGGAACCGGCTTTGCCGGGCCGCTGGTGTCGCCCCCCGGTAGGGGGGCCGAGCTAGTGCCGGGTGTCGTGCGGCGGGAGCGCGAAGTCCGGCGGCGAACCTGAGTCGCCGTTGTCTTCGTCTTCGGGCTGGGCCCAGAAGAGACGGTCCGGCAGCACGTGGCCCATGCCGGGTCGGAAGCCGGCGTCGAGGCAGCGGTCCATGTAGCTCAGGGCCTCGGTGGCGGCGGCCGCGAGATCGGTGCCGCTCGCAAGCAGCGCGGCGAGCGCGGCCGACAGCGTGTCGCCGGCGCCCGCGAAGATGGCATCGAGGCGCTCGTATTTCTCGCTGGCGAGCACCGATTGCGGTGACGCCAGCACGTTGTCGATGAACTGCTCGGGCAGCACGATCCCGGTGACCAGCGTGTAAGGCACGCCGAATTCGCCCGCGGCCTTGGCGATGTCGCGCGCGGTGGGCGGGCGCTCGCCGCTCCAGTCGGGCAGAAGCCATCGCCACAGCGTGCTGTGATTGCCGACCAGCACGGTGGTCTGCGGCAGCACCAGGTCGCGGAAGGCGTCGAGGTAGGCGTCGATCTGGGTCTCGTCCCACCACGACAGGTTGGGCATGTAGGCCACGACCGGGACCTCGGGATAGTCGGTCGCGGCCTCGGCCACATTGCTCAGGTTCTCGGGCGAGCCGACGAAGCCGATCTTGATGAGCTGCACCTCCACGTCCTCGAGGATCGATCGCGCTTGCTCCGACACCGCTTCTTCATCGAACGCAAAGAAGTCGAAGATTTCGGCCGTGTCGCGCGCGTAGGCGCCCGTGACGACGGGTAGCATGTGGGCCCCCACGGAGGCCATTGCCACCGCGTCCGCGGCCGTGCCGCCCGCACCGCTCGGATCGTTGGCATTGAAGACGAGCACGCAGGGCGGATTGGCGCCGCTTTCCGCCGTGTCTTCGTCGTTCTGGGGGTCGGTAAGATCGCTCACTTTGTGATCGTGCTCTGTTGGTAGTAGGGAAGTTTTCATACCCAATCAGGGCTCACCGCCATGGTGGCATATCCGAGACGCTTATCACGAGATTTACTGATACGTTTGGATACGATCGTTGCATTTGATGTACAGGGACCTTAAGCTGCGATGAATACGAAAACCTGGATGTGCCTGATTTGCGGGTGGATCTACGACGAATCGGTCGGAGTACCGGAAGATGGTATTGCGCCCGGAACGGCGTGGGCAGATGTTCCGATGAACTGGACCTGCCCGGAATGCGGGGCACGCAAGGAAGATTTCGAGATGGTTGAGATCTGAAGCATGGCATAGGGCCGCGCTTCCTGTGCTCCCCGGGGGCACAGCGGTCCCATCCAGAAGCGTCACAAGGAGCGGTGCAATATGAGCGCGAATGGATCCGGCTACAAAGTGCTTGTCATCGACGACAGCAACACCATTCGGCGCAGCGCCGAGATCTTCCTCAAGCAGGGCGGCCATGAAGTTCTCCTCGCCGAAGACGGCTTCGATGCGCTCTCCAAGGTCAATGACCACAAGCCCCATCTGATCTTTTGCGACATCCTGATGCCGCGGCTCGACGGTTATCAGACTTGCGCCATCATCAAGCGCAATTCTCATTTCTCCAATGTTCCCGTCGTGATGCTCTCGTCCAAGGACGGCGTGTTCGACAAGGCCCGCGGCCGCATGGTCGGTTCGCAGGACTACCTCACCAAGCCTTTCACCAAAGACCAATTGCTCAACGCCGTGCAGCAGTTCGGCACCCTTCAGGAAGCGTAGTAAATGTCCATTCGCAAAGTGCTCGTGGTCGACGACTCGAAGACCGAGCTCGTTTTCCTCACCGATCTCCTCCAGAAGAACGGCTTCTCGGTGAAGACTGCGGAGAACGCGGACGACGCCATGCGCCGCCTCGAGGAGGAGCAGCCCGACCTGATCCTGATGGATGTCGTGATGCCCGGCCAGAACGGCTTCCAGCTCACCCGCGCGATCGCCCGCCACCCCCAGTACGCAGCGGTGCCCATCATTCTGTGCACAAGCAAGAACCAGGAAACCGATCGCGTGTGGGGCATGCGTCAGGGGGCGAAGGACTACATCGTCAAGCCGGTGAATCCGGCAGAGTTGATGGCCAAGATCAGTGCACTGGCCTGACTCCCGCTAGTTTTCGATTCCCATGGCCAATCGAGACGCCCTCCGTGCATTCCAGTCCCGGCTTGCCGGCCGCTTGCAGGCTGCGCGCACGTCGGGTGTTTCCGCATCGTGGCTCGCGGTCGAGGCCGGCGGTGCCAACTACCTGTTCCCGCTCGGGCATGCGGGCGAAATCTTTCCCTGGGTCCAGCCGCAGCATGTGCCCTACACCGAGCCGTGGTTCCTCGGCGTGGCCAATCTTCGCGGCGGCCTGTACGGCGTCGTCGAGCTCGCCGGCTTCCTGACCGGCGCGCAGGCCGCGCCGGTGACCGGCGAGGCGGCGCATGCACAGTCCCGCCTGGTCGCACTCAACGAGATGCTCGAAGTCAACTGCGCCTTGCGGATCGACCGGCTGGTCGGTTTGCGGGGCGTGGACGCCTTCGTTGCCTCCGAGCCCCCGGACGCCGATGCGCCGGCCTGGCTCGGCCATTCGTACATCGATTCCGCCGGGGCGCGCTGGCAGGAGATCAATCTCCAGGCGCTGTCCCAGCAACCTCGTTTTTGAGCATCGGCGCCTGAGCGCTTCGCCTTGCACCGACCACAACCTGAAGGACCGACCGTGAGCTCGATCGCCGACAAGTTCAAGAAGTTCATGCCCGCGAGCGGCGGCAACGTCCGCGTGGGCGCCGACAGTGCCGCCACGCTGTCGATGGACAACATCGAAACCGTGCAGAACACGGACGAGCCGACGGTGGCGGTGCCGCACGATGCCGCGAAAGCATCGGCGACGCCCTCCGCCGATGCGCCCGCGTCGGGTGACGCCATGTCTGCTCCCGCGGATCGGGCGCCCGAGATCGAGGACGCGATTCCGGTCGCATCGTCGAGCCCGGCAAAGTCGCGTTCCAGGCGCTCGCAGCGCTCGAGCCCGGCCCGGCAGCAGCGGATTCTTGCGCTCGCGCTGGCTGGCGTGGTGCTGTTGCTGATGCTGGTCGCCGGTTCCGCCATTCTTCGCGCCGAACGTCTCGCCCAGCAGGTGGCTGCCACGGGTCAGTCGTTGATGCAGTCGCAGCGTCTCGCCAAATCGGTGTCGCAAGCGCTGGTCGGCAACGTGGGCGCGTTCACGGAAGTCAAGGAAAGTTCGGATGACCTGAGCCGGCGCGTGCAGGGTCTGGCGAGCGGTGACGATTCGCTCAAGCTGGAGCGCGTCGGCAGCCAGTACGACATCGAGCTCGGCAAGATCACGCCGCTGGTCGAGCGCGCCGACAAGAGCGCCAAGGCGGTCCTGGCTCAGCAGAAGATCCTCACGCAGGTGGGTAACGCGCTTCGCGACATCAATCGCCAGTCTTCCGACCTGCTCGAAATGACCGAGACCGTCGCCTCGCTGAAGATGCAGCAGAACGCGACCCTGCCCGAGATCTCCGCGGCCGGCCAGCTCGTGATGCTGACCCAGCGCATCGGCAAGTCGGCCAACGAATTCCTGACGGTCGAGGGCGTGAGCCCCGACGCGGTGTTCCTGCTCGGCAAGGACCTGAACTCGTTCCAGGAAATCACGCGCGGCTTGCTCGACGGCAGCAGCCAGCAGCGCCTGCCCGGCACCCGCGACGCTCAGACCCGCCAGCAGCTCGACGCCATCCTCAAGACCTACGAGCAGACCCGCACGCAGGCCAGCGCCATCCTGGGCAACCTGCAGGGCCTGGTCGCCGCGCGCGAAGCGCAGGCCGCGATCCTGGCCGACAGCGAACCGCTGCGGAACGCGCTCGGCGACCTGCAGGAAAAGCTCTCGGCCCGCACTGGCCTGGGCGCCGGCACCGTCGTGATGCTGTTCGTCCTGTCGCTGGCCGCACTGGCGCTGGCCGGCGCGATCGGTTTCGTACAGGTCCGCGAAGGCCGCGAGCGTGCCGCTTCCGCCGAGCGCGAGCGCGTCGAAGCCGAACGCGCCAGTGAAGACGCCGCGCGCGTCAATGCCGCCAACCAGGCCGCGATCTTGCGTCTCATGAACGAACTGCAGACCGTCGCGGAAGGCGATCTGACGCAGGAAGCGACCGTGACCGAGGACATCACCGGCGCCATCGCCGACTCGGTGAACTACACCGTGGAAGAACTGCGCCTTCTGGTGGGCAACGTGCAGAACACGGCGACCCGCGTGGCGCACACCACGTCGCAGGTGGAAAACACCTCGACCGAACTGCTCGCCGCATCGACCGAACAGCTTCGCGAGATCCGCGAAACCGGCCAATCGGTGCTCACGATGGCCGAGCGAATCAACGGTGTGTCGTCGCAAGCGCAGGAGTCGGCAACAGTGGCACGCCAGTCGCTGCAGGCCGCTTCGTCCGGCTTGCAGGCGGTGCAGAACGCCATCGGCGGCATGAACGCGATCCGCGACCAGATCCAGGAGACCTCCAAGCGGATCAAGCGCCTCGGCGAATCGTCGCAGGAGATCGGTGAAATCACCGAGCTGATCTCGGACATTACCGAACAGACGAACGTGCTGGCGCTCAACGCCGCCATTCAGGCCGCATCCGCCGGTGAGGCCGGCCGCGGCTTCTCGGTGGTGGCGGAAGAAGTTCAGCGATTGGCCGAACGCTCCGCGGACGCCACGCGCCAGATCTCGGCGCTGGTGAAGGCGATTCAGACCGACACACAGGATGCGGTGGGCGCCATGGAGCGTTCCACGCAGGGCGTGGTCGAGGGGGCCAAGCTGTCCGACAACGCCGGTACGGCGCTCTCCGAGATCGACCGCGTGTCGCGCCGTCTGGCGGACCTCATCGAGCAGATCTCGCTCTCGGCATCGCGGGAGGCCGATTCCGCCAACGTGGTGGCCGCCAACATCCAGCACATCTTCGCCGTGACCGAGCAGACCGGCGAAGGCACGCGCACCACGGCCCAGCAGGTCCGCGAGCTCTCGCACATGGCCGAGGAGCTGCGTCAGTCGGTGGCTCGTTTCAAGATTTCCTGAACGCCGAGCGCCCAACGTGTCGATGCAAAGTCCCGCAGCCCACATCGCCGGCAATGCGCCGGCAACGGAAGATCTTGGGCCGCTGGCCTGGGTTCTCGGAGAAATCCAGAAGTCGCTCGATGCCGTGGGCAAGACCTTGCGGCGCTTCTCGCGCGACGCCGCGTCGGCCCTGCCGGGTTCGGAGATCGACACCTTGCCGGTCCGACAGGCCCGGCAGCAGCTGCATCAGGCCGTCGGCGCGTTGCAGATGGTGGGCCACACCGCGCCCGCCCTGGTGCTCGGCGCGATGGAGTTCGCAGTCCAGAGCTTCGTCACCGAGCCGCTGCGCTGCAACGACGCTGCGGTCCAGAAGATCGAGCGGGCCGGCTTCGCCGTCGCTGATTTCCTGAACGCGGTGGTTTCGGGCAAGATGGTTTCGTCCGTCGCGCTGTTCCCGCAATACCGCGAGGTTCTCGAGCTGGTCGGCAACGAGCGCGTGCACCCGGCCGATCTGTGGAACATGACCTGGCGCTGGGTCGAGATCAAGCCCGCGCCCACCCAGGCTGCGCTGGTGTACGACCCTGCCGTCCGCTCGAAGCTCGATCGCGAAGTCCTGCAGGTCGTCAAGAATGGCGATGACCATGCGGCACGGCGGCTGCAGGCCCTGTGTCTCGGGCTCGGCCGTGGCGCCTCGGTGCCGAGGGTGGCGAGCTTCTGGACGCTCGCTGCCGGTTTCTTCGAGGCGTTGGCGCTCGCGCTGATTCCGGCCGACTCGCACGTGAAGCGCGCCGCTTCGCGTGTGTTGCTGCAGTACGCGACGCTGGCACGCGGCGACAACACCGTGTCGGACCGTCTCGGCCAGGACCTGCTCTTCTTCTGCGCCCAGGCCGTTCCGGGCACGAATGACGAAGCTGCCACGTTGCGTGCGGTGCGCGCGGCCTGGGGGATCTCCAACGAGCAGAAGGTCGACTACACGATCGAGCAGTTCGGCCGTTTCGATCCGGTGGTGCTCGCGCAGGCGCGCAAGCGCATCGAAACCGCGAAGGAGATGTGGTCGGCGCTGTCCGGCGGCGAAGTGAGCCGCATGCGACAGGTCGTGGACAGCTTCGCGCAACTCGGCGAGTCGCTGCAGAAGCTTCATCCGCCCAGCCAGCCGATGGTGCAGGCACTGAACAATGCCGTGGACGCCTCGGTGCGTTCCAGCCACGCGCCCAGTACCGAACTCGCGATGGAAGTCGCCACATCGGTGCTCTATCTCGAAGCCGCGTTCGAGGATCTCGATCCGCAGGACCGGCAACTCACCGCCCGCACCGTCCAACTCGCCGGGCGCATCGAACGCGCGCGCGAGGGCGGGCGCTCGGAGCCGCTCGAGCCCTGGATGGAGGAGCTCTACCGCCGCGTGAGCGACCGCCAGACCATGGGGACCGTGGTCGGCGAGCTGCGCAGCCACCTGAGCGAGCTCGAGAAATCGCTCGATCAGTTCTTCCGCCGTCCGACCGAGAAGGGCCTGCTGCGCAACGTGCCCTCGCAGCTCCTGCAGATGCGCGGGGTGTTTTCGGTGCTCGGGCTGGATCAGGCCGCTCAGACCGTGCAGCGCATGCGCGAGGACGTCGAGCGGCTGCTGGCCGAAGAATCGCCGACCGACGAGATCCGCGCCTTCGACTCGCTCGGCAACAACCTGGGCGCACTCGGCTTCCTGATCGACATGCTCAGCTACCAGCCTGCGCTGGCCAAGCGGCTGTTCGTGTTCGATGAGGACACCGGCGAGCTCAAGCCGCTCATGGGGCGGCACGCGGGCGATGCGTCGTCCGAGGCGGCTGCGCCTGCGGCTTTCGCGGCCGCATCCGGCCCGGTCGCCGTGACCGAGGCGGTCATGAGCGTCGAGGAAGTCGATGCGCAAATCGCCGCCAAGCTTGCGGCGCTCGCGGGCCCCGGGACGCGCAAGCCTCCGCCGTCGCCCATCGAGGAATTCAGCCAGGCGGCCACGAGCTGGACGGCCAAGATCACCGGCCCCGCGCCGCTCGAGGGGCTGCCCGACACCGAGGTGACCGAGCTGGAGGAAGACGACCTCCAGAACATCTTCCTCGACGAAGCCCGCGAAGTCCTGCACAACGGGCTGGCGGCGGTGTCGGCGCTCGGCGCGCGCCCGGACGATGAAGGCGAGCTGACCATCCTGCGGCGTGCCTTCCATACGCTGAAGGGCAGCTCGCGCATGGTCGGGCTGATGGATTTCGGCGAGGCCGCATGGTCCTTCGAACAGGTGCTGAACACGTGGCTGGCCGACCAGCGCCCCGCTACGCCGGAACTGCTCACCGGCACGCGGAATGCGCTTCAGGATTTCGCCAAGTGGGTGGAAGCGATCGCCGCGGGCGGGTCGCACAACTGGAAGTCGGCGCCTTTCCTCGCGGTCGCCGAATCGCTGCGCACCGGCGAGCCGCTGGAGATCCCGGCGCGCGTTGCCGATGCCGAGGCGCTCGTCGCGGCTGCGCGCCACATCGCTGCCGAATCCGCCGCCGAAGCGCCGCCGGCTGCGATGGAGCCCGCGCCGTTGCCGGCCCTGCCCGATCTTCGCGATCTGGAATTCGAACTCGATCTGGATTCGAAGGGTGAGAAAGCCCCGGCTACCGAGCTGCCGGCAGAAACGTCTTCCGTGGAGCCCGTGGTCGCTCGGGCCGATGAGTCCGCCGTCTGGTCTGGCCTCAAAGAGTCCCTGGATGCTGCCCCGGAGCAGCTTCCCTCGGAGACTCCGCGCTCCGACGAGGGATTTGCGTCGACGGATTTCCTCGACTTCGATGGCAAGCCCGAGCCGCCGCCCGAAGAGTCCGTGTCGCTGGGCGAGTACGACGACGGTGATTTCCTGGAGACGGTCCACACCGCGCTCGAGCCCTCCCTCGTGGCGGCCGCCTCGCGGCGGGAGCCTGAACCCGAAGAGCCGCCCGCGCTGGAACTGGTGCCTGAGGTCGCCGCGGCGCCGCAGCCCGAGCCCGAGCCCGAGCCCGAGCTTGCATTTGCACTGAGCCTCGAGCCCGAAATCGAGGGTGCAGTCCCGATGGAAACCCCCGCCATCGAGGAGCCGCCGCCTGCTCACGACGAAGTGGCGCTCGAGATCGCGCCGGCAGAGCTTCCATCCGCGGATGTCGCGGAGCCGCCCGTCGAGGCTGCGCCCGTCGAAGCCGTTGCGGCAGCGCCCGAGGAACCCCAGCTCGAACGGGCGCCGGCATCGGGCGCCGAGGAGCAGGTCAAGGTCATCGGTCCGCTGCGCATTGGCATCGCGCTCTACAACGTCTATCTGAACGAAGCCGACGAATGGTCGCGCCAGCTGGCGACCGAGGTGGGCGAATGGGCGCTCGAAACCCACGAGCGGGTCCCGATGTCGTCGATCAGCCTTGCGCATTCGCTGGCCGGCAGTTCCGCCACTGTGGGATTCCAGAGCCTCTCGGGCATGGCGCGCTTGTTCGAGACCGCGCTTCAACATTTGCACACGCAGGGCCGCGGTACGCCGGAACAGGGCGCGATCCTCGTCGCCGCCGCGGAAGAACAACGGCGCCTGCTGCACCAGTTCGCGGCCGGATTCCTGCGCGACCCGGCTGAAGATACGTTGGAGGCGCTGCGCAACGTCGCCGCCTCGCAATTGCCGCCCGCGGAAGCGGTCGAGCCTGTTGCCCCACTGCTTCACCTGGTGCGCGATGCCCGGTCGGATGTGTCGCTCGACGATTCCGACGACGCCTCCGACGTCGTCGATGCGGTCGACATGGACCTCTTCCCGATCTTCGAGGAAGAGGCCAGCGAACTGCTGCCGCAACTTGGCGCCGCGTTGCGCGATTGGACGCAGAACCCCGAAGACAGGGTTTCGCGCAGCGGGGCGCTGCGTACGCTGCACACACTGAAGGGCAGCGCGCGGCTGGCTGGCGCCATGCGCCTGGGCGAGCGCGCCCATCGCATGGAATCGGACATCGAGGCGATCGGCGCCGAGGGCGCCGACCGGCAGGCGATCGAGCAGTTGCTCACGCGCTTCGACGCCTTGCAGGCCAACTTCGATGCGCTGCGGGCTGCGGACGATGCGACGCAGGCCGAGCTGGTCCAGCGCGCCGCCGCGCCTGTCACGCCCGCCACGCCTGTCGTCACCGTTGCCGCGCTCGAAGCGAAAGCCCCGGCGGCCCCGTCGGTTGTCGAGACCGCCGCGGCCGAGCACGACGCGGTGCCGGCTGCCGCCGAGCCGACCCCTGCAGAGCCGCTCGCGGAGCGCGTCGCGATCGCGATGCCTTCGCCCGCGGTACTCACGCCGCTGCGCGCGATGTCGAGCCGGGCGGTGCGCATCCGCACGCATCTGCTCGATCGTCTGGTGGCCCAGGCGGGCGAGGTCATCATCACGCGCTCGCGCCTCGAGGCCGAAATCGGGCAGTTGCGCAGTTCGCTCGCGGATCTCACCGGCAACCTCGACCGCTTGCGCCAGCAGCTGCGCGACATCGAGCTGCAGGCCGAAAGCCAGATGCAGTCCCGCCTCGCGCAGGCCAAGGATTCGCAGCAGGGCTTCGACCCGCTCGAGTTCGACCGCTTCACCCGCGTGCAGGAACTCACCCGCATGATGGCCGAGTCGGTCAACGACGTGGCGACCGTGCAGCGCACGCTCCAGAAGACCGTGCAGGCGACTGAGGACGACCTGAGCGCGCAGGCGCGTCAGACGCGCGAACTGCAGCGAGGCTTGCTGCGTACGCGCATGGTCGAGTTCGAAGGCATTTCCGAGCGTCTTTACCGTGTCGTCCGCCAGGCGTCGAAGGACACCGGCAAGCAGGTGAGGCTCGACATCACCGGCGGCTCGATCGAGATGGACCGCGGCGTGCTCGACCGGATGACCCCGGCCTTCGAGCACCTGCTGCGCAACTGCGTTGCCCACGGCATCGAGGATGCAGCGGTGCGCGAAAAGGCCGGCAAAGATCCGAGCGGCCTGATCGTCATCGAGCTGCACCAGGAAGGCAACGACGTTTCGGTGAGCTTCCAGGACGACGGTGGTGGTCTCCGGTACGACCGGATCGTCGCCCGTGCGCGCTCGCTCGGCCTCGTTGCCGAGGGCCAGCAACTCGGCGACGAAGAGGCGGCGGAGCTGATCTATCAGCCCGGCTTCTCGACCGCCGAGCAGGTCTCCGAACTGGCGGGCCGCGGCATCGGCATGGACGTGGTGCGCGCGCAGGTCGCCGGCCTCGGCGGCCGCATCGAGACCCGCAGCAAGCCGGGGCAGGGGACCACGTTCAAGCTGGTGCTGCCGCTCACGACGGCGGTGACGCACGTGGTGATGATGCGCGCCGGCGCGGTCAACATCGGCGTGCCTTCCAACCTCGTCGAACTGGTGTTGCGCGCCGGTGCATCGGAGCTCGAGAAGGCCTATCTGGACAGCCACTACCCGTTCGGCGGCGAAGAAGTGCCGTTCTACTGGGCCGGTGCGCTGCTGCAATCGTCTTCGGGCAGCGAGCGCGTGCCCGGCAAGGCGAACACGATCGTCATCGTGCGAAGCGCGGCGCAGCGCGTGGCCCTGCACGTGGACGAAGTGCTGGGCAACCAGGAAGTCGTGGTCAAGAACCTCGGCCCGCAGCTCTCGCGGCTGCCGGG
This sequence comes from Variovorax ureilyticus, assembly GCF_050632185.1. Lineage (GTDB taxonomy): Bacteria > Pseudomonadota > Gammaproteobacteria > Burkholderiales > Burkholderiaceae_C > Variovorax > Variovorax ureilyticus_A. Next base: position 3,686,439 of record NZ_CP192579.1, on the reverse strand, counting down.
CATGGCCGCGATCTCGGTGCTTGCATCGGGTGCGGTCGCGCTGATCTACAACCCGGTGGCGCTGGCCGCCGTTCATGGCGAGACGGCGCGTGCCTTCCAGACCTCGGCAGGCCGCGGCGCCGCAACCCAGGACACGCGCGCAGCCCTGCCGACGGCACCCGTCGCCCAAGCGCCATCGCAGGTGCCGCTGGTCCTGGTGGTGGACGACTCGATCACCGTGCGGCGCGTCACGCAACGTCTGCTTCAGCGCGAAGGCTATCGGGTGGCACTGGCGGCGGATGGCCTGCAGGCGCTCGAACGGCTGCAGCAGGAGCGCCCCGCGGTCGTTCTGTCGGACATCGAGATGCCACGCATGGATGGTTTCGACCTCGCGCGCAACATCCGCGCGGACGCAGCGCTGGCCGACCTGCCGATCATCATGATCACCTCGCGGATCGCCGAGAAGCACCACGACCATGCGCGAGCGCTTGGCGTCAACCACTACCTCGGCAAGCCGTATTCGGAAGAAGAGCTGCTGCGCCTGGTGCGCAGCTACACGGGCGTCGAGCTGCCCGTGGCGATCGTGGCGTGATGGGGCACACCCCCAGGCTTGCTCACTTCGTGTAGCCGCCCACCCCCTTGCAGGGGCGCGGCCAGCGGCCCGGCGGAGCCGGTTCCGCGGCCGCCCCCGAAGGGTGGTGCGCGCTTGTTGCGCTCATTGCTTTACCACTGCGTAGCGCTGGAGCGTGCGCTCGCGCGCCTCGGCGTGATCGACGATCGGCTTGGGGTAGTTCTCGCCGAGCTTCACGCCCGCCGCTTCCAGCTCCAGCGGCGTCGCCGTCCACGGTGCATGGATGGCCGTATCGGGCAGCTTCGAAAGCTGCGGCAGGTAGCGCCGGATGAACTTGCCTTCGGGGTCGAACTTCTCGCTTTGCGTGACGGGGTTGAAGATCCTGAAGTACGGCTGGGCATCGCATCCGCTCGAACTCGCCCATTGCCAATTGCCGTTGTTCGACGACAGCTCGAAATCGTTCAGATGGATCTCGAAGTAGCGCTCGCCGCGCCGCCAGTCCAGCCCGAGGTCCTTGCACAGGAAACTCGCGACCACCATGCGCAGCCGGTTGTGCATGTAGCCGGTCTGGTTGATCTGCGCCATCGCGGCATCGACGAGCGGGTAGCCGGTCCGGCCCTGGCACCAGGCGTCGAAAAGCAGGTCGGCGTGCTTGCCATGGTGCCACTGGATCCTGTCGTACTCGGGCCGGAAGCTGCGCCGCTTGCCACCTTCGACCATGTGCGGATGGTGCGCGAGGATCTGGAAGAAGAAGTCGCGCCAGATCAACTCGCCCAGCCAGGTTGCGGCGCCCGGGTCGCCCTGCTGGGACAGCTGGTGCGCCGCGCCCGCGAGCTGCCGGATCGACACGGTGCCGAAGCGGAGGTGGATGCCCAGATAGCTCGGCCCGCGCACCGAGGGGAAATCGCGCGTTTCCTGATAGCGGTCGATGCGCCGGGAGAAGTCGTTGAACAGCGCCGAGCCGCCCTGGCTGCCGGTAGGAATTTCCAGGTCGGCGAGGTTGGTCTTATCGAAGCCGAGGTCCGCCAACGTCGGGACCGGTGCCCGGTACTTCTCGGGCGCGGGGGCCAGCGCCTCCGCGTAGCTGCGCACCGGATAGCCCTTCAGGTAGAACGCATCGACCTTGGCAAGCCAGGCGCGCTTGTAGGCGGTGAAGACGGTGTAGGGCCGCCCGAGCTGCGTCACCACCTCGTCGCGGTCGAACACCGCCTGGTCCTTGTAGGTGTGAAAGGCGATCCCGGCATTCGCCAGTGCACCCAGCACCTTGGAATCGCGGTCGAGCGCTTCGGGCTCGTCGTCGCGGTTCGCGAACACCGCCTGAACATCGAGCGCGTGGGCGAGCGGTGCGATCTCGTCTTCGGCGACCGCGTGGCGGACGATCAGGCCGCCGCCAAGGGTGCGCAGTTCCGCATCGAGCCCGACCAGCGATTCGCGGATGAATTCCACCCGTCGGTCCGCGCGCGGCAGCGCGTCGAGGATCGCGCGATCGAAGACGAACACGCACACCACCTGACGGCAGGCGCGCAGCGCGTGGTAGAGCGCTGCGTTGTCGTCGATCCGGAGATCGCGACGAAACCACATCAGGCCCTTGGGATAGATCTTGTCGACGGCCAGTAAAATCGGCGGCATGGCCTCCGATTCTGCCCCGATGAACTTGACGCATCACTTCCTGATTGCGATGCCGGGTCTGGAAGACAAGGCGTTCAGCCGCAGCGTGGTCTACCTCTGCGAGCACAGCGAGCGCGGCGCGCTCGGTCTGGTGATCAACAAACCCAGCGATATCAATCTCGGGGTGCTGTTCGAGAAGATCGAGTTGCACCTCGCGAGCCCCGAAATCGGCAACGCGCCGGTCTTCCAGGGCGGGCCCGTGCAGACCGAGCGTGGCTTCGTGCTCCATGAGCCGGTCTTCGCGCGCGCCGACAAGCCGAACGAATCCGTCTACGCCTCGACCATGACCATCCCCGGCGGGCTGGAAATGACCACCTCCAAGGACGTGTTGGAGGCGCTCGCCACCGGCGCCGGTCCGCGCAAGGTGCTTGTTTCGCTCGGTTACGCCGCTTGGGGCGAGGGTCAGCTCGAATCCGAACTGGCCGAGAACAGCTGGCTGACCGTCGGCGCCGATCCGGCCGTGATCTTCGACACCCCCGTCGAGCAGCGCTACGACAAGGCGCTGTCGCTGCTGGGCCTCGAGGCCTGGACGCTCTCGCCCGATGCGGGGCATGCATGAGTGGATTGGCGATGCCTGACGGCGCAGCCCCTCCGCTTTCCGTTCCTTCCCACTTCCAAAGCTTCCTGGCCTTCGACTTCGGCCAGAAGCGGACGGGCGTCGCGAGCGGCAACCGCCTCCTGAAGACCGCGACGCCGCAAACCACGATCAAGGCCGAAGGCGACGCCCGCTTCGTGCAGGTGGAAGCCCGCATCCGCGAATGGCAACCCGACGCACTCGTCGTCGGCGTGCCCCGACATCCGGACGGTGCGCCGCACGACAACACCCGCGCGGCACAGCGCTTCGCGCGGCAGTTGCACGGCCGCTTCAGGCTGCCCGTGTACGAGGTCGACGAGCGCTACAGCACGACCGAGGCGCTTGCCTCGGGTGCGCGCGACGCCGACGCCGCGTCGGCCTGCATCATCCTTGAACAGTTCCTGAGGAGCCTTCCGTGAACTCCATCCCTGACGCCGAAGCGCTCTACGTCGAGTTGTTGCGCGGCGTGAAATCCCTGATGCAGGGCGACACGCGCCTCGTCGGCGTGACATCCGGCGGCGCATGGCTGGTCGAGCGGCTGCAGAAAGACCTGGGTCTGGCCGGTGCGCCCGGCGTGATCTCGTCCGCGATGCACCGCGACGATTTCGCGCGCCGCGGCCTCTCCGCGAGCGCGCAGACTTCGCTGCCCTTCGACGTCGAGGGTGCCGACGTGCTGCTGCTCGACGACGTGCTCTACACCGGCCGGACGATCCGCGCCGTGCTCAACGAGCTGTTCGACTTCGGCCGTCCGGCGCGCGTGCGCCTCGCCGTCATGATCGACCGCGGCGGGCGCGAACTGCCGGTGGCCGCGGACTTCGCGGCGCAGAAGCTCGAACTGCCGGCGACCCAACTGCTCGCCCTTGCGCGATCGGACTCGGGCGCGTTCAGCTTCAAAGTGGAGGAAAACAATTAATGCTCTACAAGCGAAACCCCCAGCTCAACAAGAACGGCGAGCTGATCCACCTGCTCTCGATCGAGGGTCTGCCGAAGGACATCCTCACCCACATCCTCGACACCGCCGCCAACTTCACGAGCGTGAGCGACCGCGAGGTCAAGAAGGTACCGCTCCTGCGCGGCAAGAGCGTGTTCAACCTGTTCTTCGAGAACTCGACGCGCACCCGCACCACCTTCGAGATCGCGGCCAAGCGGCTGTCGGCCGATGTGATCAACCTCGACATCTCGCGCTCGTCGGCGTCCAAGGGCGAGTCGCTCCTCGACACCATCGCCAACCTGAGCGCGATGGCTGCCGATCTCTTCGTCGTGCGCCACAGCGAATCGGGTGCGCCCTACCTGATCGCGCAGCACGTCGCGCCGCATGTGCACGTCGTGAATGCCGGCGACGGACGCCATGCGCATCCGACGCAGGGCCTGCTCGACATGTACACGATCCGCCACTACAAGAAGGACTTCGCGAACCTCACCGTCGCGATCGTCGGCGACGTGCTGCATTCGCGTGTGGCGCGCTCCGACATCCACGCGCTCACCACGCTGGGCTGCGCCGAGGTGCGCGTGGTCGGCCCGAAGACGCTGGTGCCCGGCGACCTCTCGCAGATGGGCGTGCGCGTGTGCCATACGCTGGAGGAGGGCATCAAGGACTGCGACGTGGTGATCATGCTGCGCCTGCAGAACGAACGCATGAGCGGCGCGCTGCTGCCGTCCTCGCAGGAATTCTTCAAGACCTACGGCCTCACGCCGGACAAGCTGCAGCTTGCCAAGCCGGACGCGATCGTCATGCATCCGGGGCCGATCAACCGCGGCGTGGAGATCGACTCCGCCGTGGTCGATGGCCGGCAGAGCGTGATCCTGCCGCAGGTCACTTTCGGCATCGCAGTCCGCATGGCCGTGATGAGCATCGTCGCAGGGAACGAAGCATAGGGTGCCCGATAGAGGACAGAACATGAATATCCAGATCATCAACGGGCGCATCGTCGATCCGGCATCCCGGCTCGACAAGCAGGCCGACGTCGCGATCGCCGACGGAAAGATCGTCGCGATCGGCAATGTCGGCAGCGAGTTCCGCGCGGACCGCACGCTCGATGCGCAAGGCTGCATCGTCGTGCCGGGGCTCGTCGATCTCGCGGCGCGGCTGCGCGAGCCCGGCTATGAGCACGAGGGCATGCTCGACAGCGAAATGGCCGCGGCCGTGGCCGGTGGCGTGACCAGCCTCGTGTGTCCGCCCGACACGGACCCGGTGCTCGACGAACCGGGCCTTGTCGAGATGCTCAAGTTCCGCGCCGAGAAGCTCCAGCGCGCACGCCTGTTTGCCCAGGGTGCGCTCACGCGCGGGCTGGCGGGCGAAGTCCTGACCGAAATGGCCGCGCTCACCGAGGCCGGATGCGTGGGCTTCGGTCAGGCCGATGTTCCGTTCGGCAACACACAAGTGCTCCTGCGAGCGCTCCAGTACGCGAGCACGTTCGGCTACGCGGTGTGGCTGCGTCCCCAGGATCGCGACCTGGGCAAGGGCGTTGCGGCGAGCGGTCCGCTCGCGACGCGCCTCGGGCTTGCCGGCGTGCCGGCGGCGGCGGAGACGATCGCCATCTTCACCATCGTCGAACTCATGCGCGCGACCGGAGCGCGCGTGCATCTGTGCCGCCTCTCGAGTGCGGCGGGGGTGGCGCAGGTGCGCGCCGCCAAGGCGGAAGGGCTGCCGCTGACCTGCGACGTCAGCATCAACTCGCTGCACCTGGTCGACACCGACATCGGCTACTTCGACAGCCGCGCGCGCCTCAACCCGCCGTTGCGGCAGCAGCGCGACCGCGATGCGCTCTCGGCCGCCCTGGCCGACGGCACCATCGATGCGCTGGTGTCTGACCATACGCCGGTCGAAGCCGATGCGAAGACGCTGCCCTTCGCGGAAAGCGAAGCGGGTGCCACCGGTCTCGAACTGCTGTTGCCGCTCGCGCTGCGATGGGGCGAGCACAGCGGCGCCGGCCTGATGCGCGCGATCGAAGTGGTCACCGCCGCCCCTGCCGGCCTGATCGGCACCGAAGGCATCGGCCGCCTGACGGCGGGCGGTGCGGCGGACCTGTGCGTGATCGACCCGGCGCACGAATGGCAGGTCACGCCGGAAGCGCTTCGCAGCCAGGGCAAGCACACGCCCTTCGGCGGCTATGCGCTGCGCGGGCGCGCGCGCGTCACGCTGGTGGGCGGCCGCATCGTCCACGACTGAAAGAGCAATCTCGCCCGATGCACGCGCTCTCCGCCAGCCTGAAGCTCCTGCGCGCCATCGCGCATATATCCCGGGGCTGGTGGATCATCCGCACGAGGTTTCCGGCGCTCTCGGTTGCGGAGCGCGAGGCGCAGGTGCAGCGGTGGGCCGAGCGCATGCTCAACCTCATGGGCATCCGCCTCACCGTGCAGGGCACGCCGCCGGTGCACGGGCCGGTGCTGCTGATCTGCAACCACCTGTCGTGGCTGGACATCCTCACCATCCACGCGGCGCGGCATGTGCGCTTCGTGTCGAAGTCCAACGTGCGGCACTGGCCGGTGATCGGCACGTTGTCGAACGGCGCGGGCTCCTCTACATCGAGCGCGAGCGGCCGCGCGATGCGATGCGGGTGGTGCACCACATGGCGGAGGCGCTGCGTGACGGCGACGTGATCGCGGTCTTCCCCGAAGGCACGACCAGCGACGGCCACGGGCTGCTTCCCTTCCACGCCAACCTCCTGCAGGCGGCGATTTCGTCCGGCGCACCCATCCAGCCCGCCGCGCTGCGCTTTGCCGATGCGGAGTCCGGCGAGACGAGCTACGCGCCGCGCTACATCGGCGAGGACAACCTGCTCTCGTCCGTGTGGAACACGCTGAAGGCGCCGCCGCTGATCGCGGTCGTGCGCTTCGGCGAGCCCCAGTCCTCGCACGGGCGCGACCGGCGGGCCTGGGCGAAGAGCCTGCATGCCGACGTCCAGGAACTGCGCCGCGAACTGAAGTAGGCAGTGGCGCGGCCCACCCAAAAAACAGCGCCCCGGGGGCGCTGTAGAACGGCGCAGGGATGCGCCGGGAGGAGGAATCGTCGCTGAACACTTCAATGGATCATGCCCTTCATCGGTGGAAGTCCGGTGTGCGTTTGAAAACACGATAGGCGCTCGTTGCCGCGCGCGCTGCCGGAGAAGACTGGGGGACTGCGTCGGCGCGTGCCTACAGGCGGCCTAACGCGGAAGCAGCACCAAGTAGTGGTCGAGCATCTGGAAATGGTCGTCCAGAAAGCGATCCTCGCTCGCGCAGAGCTGGTCGATGGGCGTCCAGCTCGCCGCAGCGGCATCGTCGTCCGCGCGGATCGGCGGCGGTTCGCGATCGCCCAGATCGAAAAAGAATCCGTGCGTGATGGTGCGGCCGCGCTGGCTCCGGTCGGGACGGTCGAACACATCGTTACCTTTGAGGCAGCCTTGTAGCGTCGCGTGCGGCACTGCGAGGTGCGTTTCCTCGTCGAGTTCGCGCAGGGCCGCCTGAAGCGTGCTTTCGCGCTGTTCGAGGAATCCACCCGGCACCGCGAGCAGCCCCTTGCCGGGCGAGTGGCCGCGCTGGATCAGCAGCACTCTGTCGCGGCATTTCACCACGCAGTCGACGGTGACCAGGATCGGTGGGTAAGGGGCGACGGACCATGCGATGTCGTACTCGCGCAAGATGGCTGCTTCCTGCTGCAGGGCCTTGAAAGCGGGGGATGCGCTCCATTCGCGCAGAAACTCGACGGTGCTCGCCGGTACCTCGCCGGAGATGTCGGCCAGACCTTTCTCGGGGTGCTCGAACACGGCGCCGCGCAGCGCGCTCGCGCGCCGGATGGGCGTGCCCTCGACCACGTGCAGCGTCCAGTCCGGAAAGGCGCGGAGGTAATCGCGCGTCGGATCGCGAAAGTGGCCGACCAGCGCCGTCGATGCGGGAGAGGGCACGTGGTGCTCCGCCAGAACCTGCGCGACGGCGCCGCGCACCGCAGCCACCCAGCGCGCCTCGTCGAAGTGGTCGCGCACCGGCACGCAGAGGATGCGCGCGCGTTCGGATTCAGGGACTGCGTCGCGAACCATGCGTGCGCACTCCTGCCAGTCGAAAGGCAGTTTCGGCGAGCGCGCGCTGAATGCCGAGCCGATCACCACGACGACGCGCGGCGCCAGATCGAGCGCCTGCTTCAGGAGCGAGAGATGTCCGTTGTGGAAAGGCTGAAAGCGGCCGATGAGGACCGCGAGATCGTGAAGGTGAGAAATGGAGGCGGCCATGGGAATGCCGAGCATAGGCGCTCGGCCCAGGCGAGTCCCGTGCCGGCCATCGGATGCGCGCCCCAGGGACCGCCCGTCGTGCCGCGTCAGGAGCGCTTCGCGAGCATCGCGCCCAGCGCGAAGACCGAGTTCGGTGCATTGACAGGTGCGGGCTTCACGCGCGCCGTGGGGAGCGGCGAGCGTCGTGGGCTGCGCTCGTGCTCGACCTCGACGCCGCGCGCGATCTGCTCGTCCACCAGGCTCTGCAGCGTGATGGTGTCGAGGAATTCCAGCGCGCGCCGGCTGACCGAGGCCCACAGCTCGTCGGTGGCGTGGCGGTTTACCGCGCCCGGGAGCGCGGGTTGCAGGGGCTTGGCCTTTTCCAGGCCGTCGCCATCGATCGCCCGGATGATGTTCGCCACGGTGATCTCCGCGGGCTTGCGGCTGAGCGAATAGCCGCCGCCCGGGCCGCGCGTGGATTCGACCAGATCGTGGCGCCGCAGCCTGGCGAAGAGCTGTTCGAGATGCGACAGCGAAATCCGCTGGCGCCGGCTGATGGAGCCCAGGTTGACGGGCCCTGCCGGGCCCTGCAGCGCCACGTCGATCATGGCGGTAACGGCAAATCGGCCCTTGGTGGTGAGACGCATCGTTGATTCCTTCCTACTTGTTCCTGACGGGGTCGGCGGTCGGTCGCCGGATCGATGGCATCGCGCGCGCCGGCGCCACGATGCAGGGGCTCGCATCGGGAAGACGAAAGCCGTAGGCCTTCGAAGTTGCGAGCTAGACGGGGAAGACGCTGCCGCGAGGCGGCCGCTTGGGCCGCTCGAGCGGGGGCACGGGTACGCCGAGCGGCGTCAGGCGCGGAGGCCACACCGCGGCGACCGCCGGGACGAGGAGCGGGCGAATACCCGTGAGGAATTCGTTGAGGTCGAATCCGGGCTCGTCGAGATCCGCGAACTCGTCGCTCGCGTCGGGCGAGGACGCATCGTTGGCCGGTGTTGCATCCTGCTGAATCGATGCCACCGTCACCTCGCAGTTGTCCGCAAGGTGAACCGTCCTGGCTTGCGCGGCGGCCGTGAAACCGAGCCAGGAAAGCACGAAGGCGATGAAAGAGGCGATGAGCCAGCGGGGCATGAGGCCCCGGATTCTAGCCGCGCGCCCCCGCTCGGGCCGCCGCCGAGCGATTGCCTGTTTCGTGAGCACCGTGTTCGGAGCTGCTCCAGATGTCGATCCGATGCGAATCCAGTGCTGTTGTCCCCAACCTTGTCCCCATCAGACAGGGAAAACCCGCGACATCGGGTTCGAGCAGAAAAAGAAACCCGCCGAAGCGGGTTGAAACAGCCGGATGGTGGAGGGAGTGGAGGGGTCTGTGAAGACTTCCGGCCGCAGGACAGAGTCTGCGGGCCCATCTGGGAGAAATCTCGGAGCTCGGGGCGATTTCCTCCACGCCCGGCGGGTTCAGCCATGCGCCAGCAGCATCTTCAGGAAAGTGATGCCGTTGCGCTGGCCTTTGTCCTCGTCGCAGTTGTTGAAGATGACGTGCTTGTTGCGCACCTTGTAGGCGATGCGCACAAGCTCGGCCGCCAGCTCTGCGAGTTCCCGGTCGGGGTAGTCGTAGTCGAAGCGTTCGGCTGCGGATTGCGCCGGCGCGTTGTAGGTCTCCACGTTCCGGCCGTGCAGGCGCAGCAGCAGGTAGTCCGGATGCGTGGTCTCCCAGACGGCCGGAACGCTGTTGTGCGCGCCCTGGGGGCCGTCGACGATGGTGTGCACCAGGCGATGCTCCCGCAGGAAGGCCAGGGTGCTCGCAACGCGCTCCGGACCCTCCCACCACGATCTGTGACGGAACTCGATGCTCAGCGTGCAGTTCGGCATCGATCCGATGCAACGCTCGATATGCGCCATCGCTTCCCGACTGAACTGCAGCCGTGGAGGAAACTGGAAGTGGACCAGTCCCAGCTTGCCCGCCACCCGCAGCGGCTCCAGGGCCAGGGCGAAACGCCTCCAGAGCTCGGCCCGGATGTCCTCCGGCACATCCTTGTAGTAGAGCTTCCGGCCGGCACCGAGCGCCTGCTGCAGGTCCTTGTGCATCACCTTGGTCTCGGTGAAGTGTCCGGTGAACAGGCGAAAGGCCTTCACGTTGAAGACAAACTGATCGGGCGTGCGCAGCGCCCATTGCTGCGCCGTCATCGGCGTCGGGATGGCGTAGTAGCTGCTGTCGACCTCGACCAGCGGGAAGACTGACGCGTAGTAGCGCAGGCGCGCTTCGGGCGTGTTGCAGCCCGGGGGTAGAAGCGCCCGCACTCGATCAGAGTCTTGTCAGTCCACGAGGCGGTGCCGACGAGAAAGCTCATTTCGGCATGCTACCGGCGGGGGCTGCGTAGGGAACTCAGGCCCAGGTCAGGCCCGTCTGCCATGCTCCGCAATACAGCCTTCCATGTCTCGGCTGTTTTGAACCCGCTTCGGCGGGTTTTCTTTTTGCGATCGCACGAGCCGTGTATGAGGGGCCTACAAGCTGCTGTCACACACCTGCAGCAAGATGCTGGCCTTCGGCCCCGGCAAGGGGTCCTGGCCCGGAGGATTCATGCGACGCGTCTTGCCTTTCCTGCTCTGCACTCTTGTTTTCTCGAACCCTGCCGAAGCCGGTCAAGCGGCGTGCAGTGTCGAATCCCAGACCTTCGATTCGAAGGACGTGCTTTGCGTCATTCCGGCCGGTGGAACGATGCAGCGAGGCTTCGAGTTCATCGCGCGCTTCTCAGGCAGCCACGACGACACGAGAGTCAGCATGCGCCCCTCGCTGGACGGTCGGCCGCTGACTTGCGAGGAGGGCAGCCGAAACGAGCTGTTCGGCGAGGATGGGAATGTGAGCCTGAACTGTCGCTTTGCCGTGCCCGCTGCGCAGCAAACCGAGGCCAGGCTCAAAGTCACGATCCGCTGGAGCCACGCCGAGTACACGGACTACACGCTCGAGGGCCGCTAAGGATCGCGGCGTGGGCGGGCGCCTCGACAGGAATCGATCCGGCGAAGCATCAACCCATTGTCGCGGCGCCCGAGCTTCAAGTTTCTGCCCCCCTTCGCGGAAGCAATTGAAGCAATTTGTTTCATAATCTCTCGCAAACCAATAACAAATTGGAGTGAGGTTGTGCGCAAGTTCAAAACCAATATGTTTGCGGCGCTCCGCGCTGCCGATCGAGTCATCGTGGACGGCTTGCACGTCCAGACTTTTCAGTTGGAAGGGGCAGAAGGTGGGTCCGGCGTTCTCAATCTGGAGGACGGAACGGCGATCTCCTTCGCAAACCAGGAGATCGCGATCATCGAGGGCTACGGTGCTTTCCACACTGAGGCGCCGCAGCCACACAGCATCGATTTCATCATGCTGGAGAGTCGCTGCCTGGAGCCGGCGGTCAAAGGTGCAGACATCGTCGAGAAAGCCAAGCGATGGACTGACGAGATGCCTCTCGCCTCTCGCCTGCAGCCTATCGGGTGATCTGACTCCGCCATGGGAAGCTACGCGGTGAGGTGGCCTGAAACGGCACCTTTGGTGCCCTCGACAGGAATCGAACCTGTATCTGAGTCTTAGGAGGACCCCGTTCTATCCATTGAACTACGAGGACGAAGCCCGCAACTTTACCAGTTCAGTCGAACTGCAATGTGTAGATCAGGTCGATGCCGCTCGGTTGGCCGGCCTGGGCCCGCAGGGTGAGGTTGCGCGTGAGGTCGTAGAAGACGAAGAGCGTGCCGAGCGTGCCCGCGAGGCTGCGTTCGTAGGTGACGTAGAAGTCGCGCGCGATGCGCTTGCCGACGGTGACGGACGAGTCGCGCACCTCGCCGCCGTTGCCGGGGCCGCGGAAGCCGATTTCGTCGAGTCCGATGCGGCTCGCCAGCCCGCCCCCGGTGTTGCCGCTGCCCAGACCGCCGAGCAGCGCCAGCGCGGCCTGCTGCAGGATCGCCGATTCGTTGCCGCTGGTCGCGGAGCCGCGTCCCAGCACCAGCCATGACAGCGTCTCCTGGTCGGAGAGCTGCGGCTCCGAGTACAGCCGCACGCGCGGCGATTGCGCCGTGCCGGTGATGGCGACGCCGACGCGCTGCTGGATGTTCGGTCGGATAGCCAGGATGTCGAGCTGCGGGTTGTCGACGGGCCCGTTGAAGCGGGCAATGCCGGTCTCGATGTTGAGCTGCTGTCCGTAGGCGCGGTACTGCCCGGCGACGGTGCGCACCTCGCCGGTCACGCGCGGCGGGGTGCTCAGCGCAGTGCTCTGGATGTTGAGCTTGCCGGCCAGTCGCGTGGTGATGCCGCGGCCCTGGACCGCGAAATCTTCGCCGAGGTCGAAGGTCACCATCACGTCAAGCGGCTTCGCGGTCTGCGGGCGGGCGCCGAGGCGTTCGGTGGCTTGGACGAGGCGTTCCGCCTCTTCCTTCGCTTCGCGGTCGCGCACCGCCGAGCGGACCACGACGTCAGTGCCGAGGCTGGGCGCGGTCTGGTCCGGGAGGATGATGACCGCGCGATCGGTGCGCAGGCCGCCGCGCACGGTGAACTGGCCGCTTTCGAGCCGTGCCTGCACGTCGCCCGAGAGCGTCAGTTGCCGGTCGGATCGCACCAGCGTGCGCAGCGAGCGCAGTTGCGCCTGCAGCGCCATCCGGATTCCGCTGCCGGCGCCCGGGGCCGGCGCGGGGCCCCAGGCCATGTCGCCGCGCACGGTGAGCGTGCCGCCATCCCTCGCGGCTTCGCTCGCCGCGGTGCTGAGATTGCCGCCCTGTCCGGGAATGCGGGTCTGGCTGCCGAGGCCGCCCTTGAGGGTGAACTCGTTGATCTCGACGTGGTTGCCGGCCAGCGTCGCGCGCAGGCGGCCGTCATGCAGGTCGAGGCCGTCGACCAATGCGCGCAGCGCGAGCTGGTCGGCGGCGAGCGTGCCGTTCCATCGCGGGTCGTTCCGGTGGCCGGAGAGCGTGGCATCCGTCTGCAGCGTGCCGGCGATGCGCCAGCCCGGCGGCGCGAGCATCGACCACACGCCGAGATTGGGCATCTTCGCGGTGACGCGTCCCGCGAGCGGCGCGTCGGCGGCCCACTGCCAGCCGCCGGGCCGTTGCAGCAGGCGCGTGCTTGCTTCCACGCGGACCTGGCCGCCACGCTCGCTGTCCATGGCCAGAAGGCCCCGGACGGTGTCGCCCTCGGCATCGAGCCGGAGCTCGGCCTGCCGCAGCTGGGCCGGCGTGCTCACGCCCGGGCCTGCCGCGTCCATGGTGGTCTCGCTGCGCGCGCCGGTGCCGGTGCTGTGGACGCGAGTGACCAGCGCAGCCTCGCCGGCCTGCACGCGGAGGTCGCCGCTCTGGCGATTGACGCGCACATGGCCGCGTAGCGTGTCGGCGGCGTCGATGTCCCATTCACCGTTGAACATCAGGTCGCCGCTGAAGCCGATGCGTTCGAGCGTGTCGGTCTCGCCGAAGGCCTCGGCCCAGGCCATGGGCAAGCCTTGGAACTGGCCCTTGGACTGGAGCCGCGTCGAGCGGGTCGTGCCCGAGCCGCTCTGGCTGAAGCGCAGCGGCTGCCAGTCGATCTTCAGCGTGCCGGGCACCGGGCCGGTCACTTCCGCGCCGGCGCCCGATGCTTCGACTTCGAGGCGCGGCGCGTTACCGTTGACCGAGCGGATGGTGGCGCTGAAAGCGCGAGTCAGCGCGAGCGTCCAAGGGCTCGGCCGTGTGCTGTCCTTGTACTGCGCGCGGAACGTGGCGAGCGCCGCGCGCCATTGATTGGCCCGATCGATGCCGCCGCCGCCGCGCGCGTCGAGCGTGATCTTGCGCGTGCCGGTGCTGGCTTCGCCCTTGAGCGCCAGCGTGGATTGCGCGAGGCTGCCCGCGAGTTCGGCGCGGACATTGGCGAGAGCGATGCGGGTCGCCTCGCCCGTCTCGGGCGGTGCAAGCGCGACATCGAGCTTGGGCACGGTCAGCGTGGCGTCGATCGTCGGCTCGGCCGTCCCGCGCGGGGCCGGCTCGTTCGCGGTCTGCAGGCGTCGCTGCACCGCCTGCCAGCCGCCTTTCCAACTCGCTTCGAGCCGCGCATTGCCCTGCACGCGCGAACCGCTGAAGAGCTTTTCCATTTCCGGCAAGGATTCGATCCAGCGCTGCAGCGCGGCGGCGTCGTCGATCTGCGTGCGAATCTGTCCGTTGCCGTTCGCCGGCGCGATGCGGCCCTGCACCTGGAGGTTGCCGCCCGGCACCACGAGGCGGAGGTCGCCGCTGCCGCCCCGATCGGCCACCTGCACCTGCAACCGGCCCTCGAGGGTCGCGTGGCGGACTTCGACCCGCAGCGTTTTCAGGTCGAGCACCTGGTTCTGCCATTGGCCCTGCGCGATGGCCCGTTCGACGAGCACCCCTTGCATGCCGGCGCCGCCTTGGGCACGCAGCGCGGCATCGAAGCGGATCGTGTCGCCCGCCTGCTCGGCCTTGAGGGTCCCGCCCAGCGGTGCGCCGGTGAGTTCGGAATGCAGTTGTCCGAGCTGGACGCCGAGCACCGTGGCGCGCGCCTGCCAGGGTTCGGGCGCAGGGCTCCAGCTCCCTTCGGCCTCGATGCGGCCGCCGCCGAGGTGCACCGTGGCGGCGGGCACCGTCCATGTGGTGCCGTCATAGGCGGCTTGCGCCTCGACCTGCTCGACGGGCAGCCTGCCCGCGTCCCACGGCCCGGCGATCGCGTTGCGGATGTCTGCGCTGGCTTTCCAGGCCACGTTGTTCGCAGTGCCTTCGGGGCCGGCCTCGATGTGACCGGTGAGGAGCGTGGCCGGCGCGTCGGGCCACAGCCGGGCGAGATCCACGTTCTCCAGTTCCGCCTTGGCGTCGATCACGGGCTGCGGCTGCCAGGGCGCGACGTGGGCCTGCAACTGCGCGCGCATCGGCGCTTCGGCGCTTTCGTCGACAGGCTGAAGTTCCGCGTCGACGGCGAGACGGGCGTCCGCGCCGGAAAGCGTGCCCGTCACGCGGGCATTGGCGAGCACGTCGAGCGGGTTCTCCTTCGTGAGCGAGGCGCGTATCCGGCCGTTCATCTTCGCGTCGATCGCCATCGGCGCGGGCCCTTGCAGATCGAGGTGCGCTCCGTAGTGGCCTTCCGCCACGTCCACACTGGTGATCTCGAGCACGTGATGGTGCTCGCTGGTGTACCGATAGCTGCCGGCAAGCCGGGTCGCCTGCAGCGCCGGCGGACCGGCCCAGCGCAGGTCGTCGATCGAGAAGGGCAGTTCGATCTGCACCGGCAGCACGATCTGCTCGAGCGGTTCGACCGGCTTTTCCTCGGGTGTGCCGCGCCGCTCGACCACCACCTGCCCGGCGTGGACTTCGCCCAGTTGCACGCGGCGCCGCAACAGCGGCGCGAGCTGCCAGCCGATGCGCGCGTCGCTCACTTCGACCGCCAGCGTCGGGCTTTGCCAGCGCAGCCAGCCGATGCGGCCGCCCGCGCGCAGCGACCCCGAGACGTCGCGGCTCTCCAGCGTCTGATCCGCGGGCAGCAAGCGTGCGGTGCGCGACAGCGCGAAGGCCAGCGATTCGTCCGTCCCGAGCCACCACCATGCGCCGGCCAGCAGGGCGATGACCAGCGTGACCAAGCCGCCCACGAACCAGCCGAAACCGCGCAGCACGCGGCGCAGGCGCGAGCGCATCGGCGGTGTGGGCGTGGTGTCAGGCGTTTCGTCGGTCATGGTCAGAAGGTGAAGCCGAAGCGGAAATGCAGCCTGAATGCTTTCGCGTCGACACCGTAGGCAAGATCGATCGACACCGGCCCGATCGGACTTTTCCAGCGCGCGCCGACGCCGACGCCGACCTTGGCCTGGAGATCGCCAACCTTGTCCGCGACCGAGCCGGCATCGACGAACACCGTGCTTTCCCAGTCGGAGAGTCTTCCGTTGTAGACGAAGGGGCGCTGCCACTCGATGCTCGCGACGCCGAGATAGCGGCCGGCGATGACGGTGCCGCCCGGCCGCACCGTGCCGATGGAGCGGAAGCTGTAGCCGCGCACCGTGGTGTCGCCGCCGGTCAGGAAGGCGAGGGTGCTCGGGATCTGCGCGCTGTCCTTGGCGATCAGCGCGCCGATTTCCGATCGCAGCTGGATGCGGGCACCGCGCGATTGCGTGCCGTCGTCGCTGTAGACAGTGCCCGCGGGCACGAAGCCCACCCAGCGCGCATAGGTCCGCGTGAAGGGCGCGCGCTCACCGGTCAGCGTGTAGCCGGCGGCGAGTTCCAGCGCGATGCCATGACCACGGGTCGGCGCGTTGGCGTTGTCGAAATAGCGACCGGTCCAGTTCCAGTTGAGGCTCAGCGCCGTAGCCGACGGTGGCGGATTGAAGCCGTGGTTCGTCGCGTAGTCGTACTGCGCGAAGAGGCTTCGGTCGATGTGATCGCTGGCCTGACTCTCGCCGCCGCGCAGCCGGCCGCTGTCGACCTTGTAGTCGCCCGACACCTCGCTCTTGAGCTGTGCCGCCGTGAAAGTGCGCCAGCCGCTGTCGCGCGGGACGGCGCTCCACTCCGTGCCGAGCGATTGCGTGTCGCGATCGAGATAGAGCCTGGACACCGCGCGCCACCCGAGCAGCGGCATCTGGTTGTGGATGTGGTCGATTGAAAGCCGCGGCCCGCTGTCGGTGGTGTAGCCGACGCCGGCCACGATCTTCTGCAGCGGCGCCTCCTGCACCTGCGCGATGACGGGCGCGTTGAGCGGGTCGTCGTGCGCGGTGTCGAGCGTGAGGAACACCGAATTGAAGTAGCCACTGCTCGCGAGCCGCTGCTGGGCATCGAGCAGTTGCTGCTGGTCGTAGTCGGACCCGGTCGGGATGCGCGCGATGCGACGCATCGCGTCCGGGTCGTAGCGATGGTAGCCGTGCACCTCCAGCGGGCCGAATCGGTAGGCCGGCCCGGAATCGTAGGTCGCGCTGAGGCGGGCTTCGCTGCGATCGGCATCCACCTCGGTTCGGCTCGTGACGATGGTGCCGGTGGGGTAGCGTTTCGCCGTGAGGCTGCGCAGCGTGGTGGATTTGGCGTTGTCCCAGGTCTGTTGGCTGAAGGGCTGGCCCTTGCGCAGCGGCCAGTCGGCGCGGATCGCGTTGCGCCGAGCCTCCGATTCCGTCGTCTCCGCGATCGGGCCGGTGAAGTCGATCTGCACATCGCTCACGTGTGTGACTTCGCCGGGCACGACGGTGATCCTGACTTCGCGCGGCGCCTTGCCGCCCGGCGTCTCGCGCAGCTCCAGCGTGAGCGTGGGGGTGAAGAAACCCATGGTGTTGAGCAGCTCGCGCGCGTTGGCCTCGGCTGCGACCATCAGGCGCGAAATCTCGACCGCGCCGAGATCGTCGAGCCTGCGGTAGCGCTGGATCTCCAGATTGCGGGTGAGGAAGTCGCGCACCGAGTCGGGCGCCTGCACGTCGACGGTGAAGGCCTCGCGCCCCGATGCGCTCGATTCGCTCGCAACGGGACTGCCGGCCGCGTCGCGCTCCTCGGTTTCCTTTTGCGGCAGCAGGCTGCATCCCTGCAAAAGAAGGAGGCCTGCAAACAACAACGCCGGCATCCAAGCCGGCGTGAGAGATGGAACAACCCGACGCACCCCGCCGATTCTGACAGCAGCGCGGGGGCGTCCGGGCTACGGCGGATTCAGCGGCCCATGACTTTCCTGCCGAGTGCCCAGGCGAAGGGCGGCACGATCATGCGCGTGACGGTCTTGACCTGGTCGATCCGGGCGGGGTGCAGGAAGTTCGTAGCGATATCATCCATGCTGCGCTTGCCCGCCATGGGGCTTGTATAGAAGTAGGCGGCAACCGAACGTCTCGGGCGGTCGTCTGGCGTCTTCAGCGGCTGCGTGTGCCCGTGGTAGCTCACGGGGCCGTGGGGCAGGATGACCGTCCTGCCAAATTCGGGTTGGACCGCCCTCCCGCAGCGATCGTTCTTCTTGTCCCACAGTTCCAGCGCCGAACCCCATTCGGGCTGCCAGCCCTTGTTCAGGTAAGTGATGAGGACCATCGCGTTGCGCAGGCCCGTGTCGTGATGGCGGCGGAAGTCACGATGGATCGAGAAAGTACCGCCGGACCGGCTTTCGTGCAGGCCGCCGCCGACCAGCCTGGGATCGGACAGCAGGTAGGGCATGTTCGTGATCGATGTCAGCCACTCGCTGAACCAGCCCGAACTCACGATGTCGAAATACGTCCGCGAAGCCGTTTGCAGACTGACGCCCGGCACCGACCGGCGTGTGCGCTCGTAGGGAGTATGAATGTTGACCCAACTGGAGGCAGGCTGCGTGTCGAATTCCTCGGCGACGAGCTCCAGCAACCGGGGATGGAACAGGCCCTCGATCACGAGGTGCGGGAAAGGCTGGGCAAGCTCCAGCTCCTGGCGCAGCCGAGCACGTTGCTCGGGGGCGAAGAAGGACCGGTCGACGAGCTCCGAGTACCGCAACCGGACGCCGCGGATGCACACATGGTCATCCATCAGGGGTCGCGGCAGTTCAGCGACTTCGACGGGCCGTTCCGCGAGTGACCGCCCGGATTCGATTGACATCACAGCCGACATGACAGCACCTCCTTGGATCCACAGAAGTTATGGGTATCCGCTGGACGACTGTAAATCAAGATGAGCAGAATGTGACAGTTCTTACAACAAAATGTCTAAATGTTAAAAAATCCCCGAGGGAGGGATGTCGCGCGCGCTCCGATTCCGTCACTTGGAAAGAAGACGCATCGCATCCTCGAGTCCGCGCAGGGTCAGCGGGAACATCCGGTTCGACACCAGCTGCTGAATCACCGCGATGCTCTGGCGGTATTGCCAGACGCCCTGCGGCTCGGGGTTGATCCACGCGAATTTCGGGAAGGCGTGCGTGAGGCGCTGAATCCACTCCGCGCCGGCTTCCTCGTTGTTGTATTCGACGCTGCCGCCCGGCTGGAGAATCTCGTACGGGCTCATCGTCGCGTCGCCGACGAAGACCAGCTTGTAGTCCTTGTTGTACTTGCGGATGATGTCCCAGGTCGGGAACTTCTCGGAGTAGCGTCGGCGGTTGTTCTTCCACATGAAGTCGTAGACGCAGTTGTGGAAGTAATAGAACTCCAGGTGCTTGAACTCGGTCTTGACGGCCGCGAACAGCTCCTCGACGCGCTGGATGTGCTCGTCCATCGTGCCGCCGACATCCATCAGCAGCAGCACCTTCACGTTGTTGTGGCGCTCGGGCCGCATCTTGATGTCGAGGTAGCCCGCATTGGCGGCGGTCTTGCTGATGGTCTCGTCGAGATCCAGCTCGTCCTCGTGGCCTTCGCGCGCGAACTTGCGAAGCTTGCGCAAGGCCATCTTGATGTTGCGCGTGCCGAGTTCCTGGCTGTCGTCGTAATCCTTGTAGGCGCGCTGTTCCCACACCTTGACTGCGCTCTTGTTCTTGCCCGCGCCGCCGATGCGCACGCCCTGGGGGTTGTAGCCGCCGTGGCCGAAGGGCGATGTGCCGCCGGTGCCGATCCACTTGCTGCCGCCTTCGTGTCGTTCCTTCTGCTCCTCGAAGCGCTTCTTCAGCGTCTCCATGAGTTCGTCCCAGCCCATCTTCTCGATCTTGGCTTTTTCCTCGGCGGTGAACTCGCGCTCCAGCGTCTTGCGCAGCCAGTCGAGCGGGACGTCCTTGGTGAAGTCCGTCAGCATCTCCACGCCCTTGAAGTACGCGGCGAAGGCGCGGTCGAACTTGTCGTAGTGCTTCTCGTCCTTCACCAGCGCGGTGCGCGAAAGGTAGTAGAAGTCGTCGAGGCCGAAGGCATCATCGGAATTGGGGCCGACGACATCGGCCTGCAGCGCTTCGAGCAGGGTCAGGTATTCCTTGACCGACACCGGCAGCTTGGCCGAACGCAGGGTGTAGAAGAAGTCGATCAGCATGGCGAATCACTCCTGGGCGCGAGCCCGGGGCTTGTCCAGCAGGTCATTCAGTTGGGCACGCACCTCGGGCCATTCGCCCGAACGCAGGCTGTACATCACGGTGTCGCGGATCGTGCCGTCCCGGCGCAGCGCGTGGCCGCGGATCACGCCGTCCTTCTTGGCGCCGAGGCGCTCGATGGCGCGCTGCGACGCATGGTTGAAGTTGTCGGTGCGCCAGCCCACCACATGGCAGCCCAGCGCATCGAAGGCGTGCGTGAGCATCAGCAGCTTGCAGGTGGTGTTGACGTGCGTGCGCTGGCAGCGCTTGGCATACCACGTGTAGCCGATCTCGACGCGCTTCACGGCCGGCAGGATGTCGTGGTAGCTCGTGCTGCCGAGCACCGTGCCGGTGGCCTCGTCGGTCACCGCGAAGGCGAAGCGGTTGCCGTCCTCGCGCATCTTCAGCGCGTTCTCGATGTAGGTGCGCGTCTCGTGCGGCTCCGGAACGGAGGTCACGCGGATGTTCCACAGCTCGCCGTCGGCCGCCGCCGCGCGCAGGCCTTCTTCATGCGCGAGCGAGAGCGGCACCAGCGCGATGCCGCGCGCCTTGAGCGTGACGGGTTCGACAAAGGCCATCGCGGTGCCTCAGCGGTTATGCCTTTGCATGAAGACCAGCTTTTCGAAGAGCGTCACGTCCTGCTCGTTCTTGAGCAGCGCGCCCACGAGCGGCGGCACGGCGACCTTGTCGTCCTTGCTTTGCAGCGCCTCGAGCGGGATGTCCTCGGCGACCAGCAGCTTGAGCCAGTCCAGCAGCTCGGAAGTCGAGGGCTTCTTCTTCAGCCCGGGCAGGTTGCGCACGTCGTAGAAGGTCTTCATCGCCGCCGTGAGCAACTCGTGCTTGAGGGCCGGGAAGTGCACCGCGACGATGCTCTTCATCGTCTCCGCATCGGGGAACTTGATGTAGTGGAAGAAGCAGCGGCGCAGGAAGGCGTCGGGCAGTTCCTTCTCGTTGTTGGAGGTGATGAACACCACCGGCCGGTGCTTGGCGCGGATGAGTTCGCGCGTCTCGTAGCAGTAGAACTCCATGCGGTCGAGTTCGCGCAAGAGGTCGTTCGGGAATTCGATGTCGGCCTTGTCGATCTCGTCGATCAGCAGCGCTACCGGCTCGTCCGCCGTGAACGCCTGCCAGAGCACGCCCTTGACGATGTAGTTGTGGATGTCCTTCACGCGCTCGTCGCCGAGTTGCGAATCGCGCAGGCGGCTCACCGCGTCGTATTCATAGAGGCCCTGCTGCGCCTTGGTGGTGGACTTGATGTGCCACTGCAGGAGCGGCAGGTTCAGCGCCTGCGAGACTTCTTCCGCGAGCATCGTCTTGCCGGTGCCGGGCTCGCCCTTGACGAGCAGGGGGCGTTTCAGCGTGATGGCCGCGTTGACGGCGAGCATCAGATCCTGTGTGGCGACGTAGTTGTCTGAACCCTTGAATTTCATGGATGGCATCGAGGCGGGATGGTTGGTTGGATGGACACAACATCGATTCGCGACGCGACCCGCTCGGGGTGCTCCCCAATGGGTTCCGAGAGGAGCGACCCATATAATCAAATGTTGATTTGCCCTAAAACTCCACGAGATTGTGCGCGCAAAATGAAGAAGTTGTTGACCACGATGTTTGCCTTCACTGTCGCTTGCGTGACGGTCTCGGCCCAGGCACAGAAGATCACCGGCAACGCGGAAGCAGGCGCCAAGAAGGTTGCCATGTGCACGGGTTGCCACGGCATCATCGGGTATCAGGCCAGCTTCCCCGAGATTCACAAGGTCCCGATGATCGCGGGCCAGAGTGCCACCTACATCGTCTCGGCGCTCACCCAGTACAAGGGCGGCGAGCGCAAGCACCCCACCATGCACGCCATCGCGGACACCCTGAGCGAGCAGGACATCGCCGATCTGGCCGCCTATTACAGCCAGCTCGGTCTCAAGGAAGGCGACGCGCCGCCGCCGGCCACCGCCGCCGCGCCGAGTCCCCGCGTTCAGGACCTGATCGCGCGTGAAAAGGACAACTCCTGCACCAAGTGCCACGGCGCCAACTTCAACACGCCGAACGACGGTTCGGTCCCGAAGCTCGCCGGCCAGCATGCCGATTACCTCTACGTCGCGCTGAAATCGTACAAGATCGAGAACCGCATGCAGATCGGCCGCTCGCACCCCGTGATGGGCAGCCAGGCGAAGAAGTTCACCAACGCCGAAATCAAGGAGCTCACGAGCTACATCAGCTCGCTGCCCGGCGACCTGAAGACGGTGCCGGAATCGCGCTTCCACGAATCCAAGTAAACGCCCTTTGCTCAATCACAAAGCCCGCTGCAAGGCGGGCTTTGTCGTTCATGGCGCACAAGACTGGCGCAGCCCATTCCAGGGCACCTGCGGAACCGGCTCCGCCGGGCCGCTGGGTGCGCCCCCGGAGAGGGGAGCGCCGAAGGCGCATGGGGGTGATCAATCCTTTGTCGCCCGGCGCTGAACGCAGGCGACGTAGCCCTCGCCATCGGGCGGGCGGCCGGCGCGCTGGCTCTCCCACATCATCTGGCCGAGGCATTCCATCGCCTCGTGGTGCGCGTCCATCAGCGAATCGCGCCGCTTGGCGAGCAGCTCGACCGCCTGCCGGATGCCGCGCGGCTGGTCGATCGAGCACTGCTCGCTGATCGACAGGTGCATCGACAGATGCAGGAACGGGTTCTCGCGTCCGTCCTTGCCGTCGTAGACACGCAGGGCAGCTGCATCGGCATCGGCGAGGTCGGCGTGGTATTCGGGGTGCTCGTCGATCCAGCGGGCGGCGATGATCTCGAGCGCTTCCATCGGCTCGCCGCGCCGGCTCTTGGCGAAGACGTCGCAGAAGAAGCGGCGGACTTCTTCCTGGGTGGGATTGAACATCCGCCGAGGTTAGCACCGACCCTCACTCCGTACAGGGCGTCCCGCGGCTACATTGCCAGCCCATGGATCGCCTGGAAAACATCGAGACCTTCGTGCGCGTCGCGCAGACCCAGAGCTTCGCCGAGGCCGCGCGGCAGATGCGAGTCGCGAAGTCGGTGGTCACCACCCGCGTGAAGCAGCTCGAGGACCACGTCGGCGCACCGCTTTTTCATCGCAGCACGCGCGTGGTTCGGCTCAGCGACGTGGGCCAGGCGTTCCTGCGCGACTGCACCGAACTGGTCGGGCGGGCCAACGACATCCTGGACCAGATGCGCGACGCACGCGCCGGTCCGACCGGCACGCTGCGCATCCATGCGCTGACGGGCTTCGTGCTCGGGCATTTCGCGACGCTGCTGCGTGCGTTCCAGGTCAGCTTCCCGGACATCCATCTCGAACTCATTGTGAGCGATGCGGTGGTCGACCCGGTCAAGGCCGGCGTCGATTGCGCGCTGCAGATTTTTCCGGCGGCTTCGACCGAACTCGTGTCGCGCCCGCTCTTTCCGGTGCGGCGCGTGTTCTGCGCCACCCCCCAGTACCTGCGCACGCATGGTGTGCCCGAAACCCCACGCGACCTCCACAAGCACACGCTGGGCCTCTATTCCGGCTATCCCACACGCGATCGCTGGACCTTCCATCACGCGGGCGAGCAGGTCACGCTCTACATGAGCGCGGCGCTGCTGACCAACAGCGTGCACCTGCTGCGCGAATACGCCATGGAGCATGCGGGCATCGTGTGCCTGCCCACGCTGGTGGCCGGCGACGCCATCCTGCGGGGTGATCTGCAAGTAGTGCTGTCGGAACATCAGCTCTCGTCGTTCTCGCTCAACGCGGTCTATGCGGGCACCTCGCGCAATGCGTTCAAGCTCAGGCTGTTCATCGAGCACCTCACGGCGGCCTTCACGAAAGTGCCGCCGTGGGATGCGGCCATGATCGAACGCCGGCTGATTCCCGAGGCGCTGATTGCGGACTGAGCGTGGGCACGCGATCCGGCGCTTCCTGAGAGCCGGTCACGCCAACGCCGGGCGCGCGGCTTCGGGCGGGGCGCCATAGCTCGTCAGCTCGCCTCGCCATTCGCTCCGCTGTAGGAACTGCTCCCAGGTGAGGGCGTGGGGGTCGATCCTGCGGCTCCATTGCACATCACGCTCTGGCGCGTAATAGCCGTATTCGACCGCGTACTCCACCATGCCCACCAGCTCGCGCACGAGGTATTCGTTGGCACCGAATGCAGGGAAGTGCCGCAGCAGCTCTTCGCGTGTGTAGGCCGAGGCGTAGCGCGCCTTCTGCCCCGACACGCGAACGAAGGTCTCAACCATCTGCCGCGCTGTCAGGACCTCGCCGATCACGGGCAGAGCCTTGCCGGCGTATTTTTCCGGGTGGTCGAACATTTCCAGCACCGCGGGGCCGGCTGCGGTGAGCGGGTCCACGAAGGGAATCGGCGTGTCCGGCGGCAGATAGATGGCGAAAGTCAGGCTGCCATCGGGCTCCCGCCGAGGGACGTAGTACTCCAGGAAATTGCTGTAGAAGAAGGCCAGGTAGATGAACGAGCTGCGCAGCGGCAGGCTGCGGATGTGGGCCTCGACCAGCGCCTTCTCGGTGAAATGCGGCGCCCACTTGGCGCCGCCGGTGCGTGCTTCGACGTTCTCCAGGCCGCTCCACACGATGTGCTGCACGCCCGCGGCGTGCGCTGCGTCGGCGAGTTCGCAACCCAGCGCCAGTTCGGGCTGGCCCGGCGGTGGCGCCGGTGTGGTCGGCGGCGTCATCAGGAATGCGCCGTGGGAGCCGCGCATGGCGGCCGCGAGTTCGGCTTGGCGGCCAGGCTCCAGC
This sequence comes from Variovorax ureilyticus, assembly GCF_050632185.1. Taxonomy (GTDB): domain Bacteria; phylum Pseudomonadota; class Gammaproteobacteria; order Burkholderiales; family Burkholderiaceae_C; genus Variovorax; species Variovorax ureilyticus_A. The sequence continues at coordinate 3,661,838 of NZ_CP192579.1, read as the reverse complement.
GGCGCCACGACGATCTCTGCGCCGCGCTCGGCCAACTGGCGCATGAGCGCGCTTTCCGCCCGTCGGGTCAGTGCGCGCACCCGGTAGCGGCCGCTGGCCAGCAAGGCGCTAGCCACGCTGCGGCCCTGTTTGCTGGACGCGCCGGCCACGGTGATCAAGGGCTTTTGTGAGATGAGGGACATGCGGTTTCTCCGGATCGGTGAGATCAGTTCGCGAAGGGGTGAATGAGCGTCGAGTCTCTGGTGATCGAAGGCATCTGTGAAATTGAAGTTCTGCTGACCTACTATTCGCCGCATGGATACCAAGCGCCTGGACCTCAACCTGCTGGTCACTCTGGAAGCCCTGCTGACGGAGCAGAACGTCACCAAGGCCGCTCACCGCCTGCATCTGAGCCAGCCCGCGGTGAGCGCACAGCTCAGCCGCCTGCGCGACGTATTCGACGACCCGTTGCTGATTCCCGCCCAGAGGGGCATGACGCCCACTGCCAAGGCGCTGGACCTGCTCGATCCACTGCGCCAGGCGCTGGATCAGGTGCGCGCCACGGTGGCGCAGCACACCCACTTCGATCCCCTGCGTGCGCGCCTCACCGTGGTCATCGCCTGCACCGACTACCTCCAGGCCGCGCTGGCGCAGCCGCTGGTGCTGAGGCTGCGCCAGCAGGCGCCGGGGGTGCGCGTGGCGCTGCGCAGCCTGGACATTCCGCAACTTGGGGCGCAGATGGCGCGCGGCGACGTTGATCTGGCATTGATGACGCCGAACGCCGCGACGCCCAGTCTCCGCACGCGGCATCTGTTCGACGAACGCTATGTGCTGATCGGTCGCCGGGGCCACCCCAAGCTGCGCAGGCGGATCACCGTGGCGCAGTTCGCCCGGTTGGAGCACATCGTCGTGTCGCTGCACGGCGGCGAGTTCGTCACGCCGGTGGACCAGGCGCTTGCGGCACTTGGGCACACACGAAACGTGGTGCTGTCCGCGGCGTCATTCCTTTTTCTGCCGGAAATGGTGGCGCAGTCGGATTTCGTGGCGCTGGTGCCGGAGCGATTGGTGCGCGATCGCTCCGCTCAGCTGCAGATCGTCGAATGCCCGTTTCCGGTGAAAGGCTTCGAAGTGAGCATGGTGTGGCACGAGCGGAACCACGGGCACGGCGGCCAGCGCTGGATACGTGAGGCATTGGTGGCGCTTGCCGCCGGCGAAAGGTCGCGGGCCGAAGCCGGGTAAACCCTGCCGATTGACCGGATTCGCCGAACAATGCGGCCCGCTTTTGATCCCTACCAAAGGCGGGTTTCGTTTCCTAAAGTTCCTTCACCGCAGCGAGATCGCTGCACCGTTGGCACCCGAGGAGACACACATGACCGCTGCCTACCAGACCCGATTCGGGTCGCTCAAGCGCTATGAAAAGGGCCACGTCGAGCCGATCGACGACGACGTCCGCCACTACGCGTTCTCGAACTGCTTCGACATCGCGAACAAGAGCAAACCCTACGAGAAGGTGGTGTTCGGCCAGAACCAGATCTATGTGCTGGAGACGCTGCGCGCGGAGGGCGCCTCGCCCTGGTACACCTGTGCGCACGACGAATTTGCGCTGGTGATGGACGGCGAGGTCGAGGTGCACCTCGTCAAGCTCGACGAGGGCCAGACCGTGCAGGACACCGAGAAGAACGGCGCCGTGCTCGTGAAGGGCGAGCCGAAGGGCCAGAAGATGGGCTGGATGAAGCTCACGCGCGGCCACCAGGGCCTGCTGCCCAAGAACACCGCCTACCAGTTCCGCGTAGCGGGCGATCCGGGCGTCGTGGTCCTTCAAACCTGCAAGGGCGACCTCTCGGTAGAGAAGTGGGCTGACATCTGCCAGACGCACTGAACCATCGCATCGAGGAGTTTCACCATGAACGCACCCGCTGAACTCGCCAAGGTCATCGCGTCGAAGCCCGACGCCACGCACGGCTACAAGGATTTCTCGCTCGGCAGCTTCGGCTTCCACCGCGACGAGTACTTCGCCCACATCACCTGGAAGACCCGCGACGGCCGCCCGATGAGCCACACGATGGACGTCGGCAACTACCTGCGCGCACTGATGCGCGACGTGGCCTGGGGCTTCTTCTACGGCTGGGTCAACTTCGACGACGTGGTCGGCACCGTCAACCACTACCAGTCGGTGGACCTCTACGCCGGCAGCTACAACGGCACGATGAAGGAAGCCGGCATCGACCTGCTCGAGAACTTCCCGACCGCGCAGATCCGCTCGACCTTCGAGGCGATGCTCGACGACTGGACCAACGAGACCTTCGATCCCTTCGCCGCGCCGCAGGAAACCGGCACGCCCTACGGCCGCAAGAACGGCAACAACACCGCGAAGATCACCCGCGCGCGCGAACTGGCCAAGCGCTGTGTCGGCCTGAAGGGCGACCTCGACCTGCGCAGCGACGAGCGCGGGGCACCGGTCAACCGCGCGTTCGCCGATGTGGCACAGGGCCAGCCCGAACTGCATCCCGAGCCGGGCTTCGAGAACGAAGTGCATGCCTTCAATCTCTTCGGCTTCCTGAGCCGGTCGCAGGTCACCTGGAACCCGAGCTTCACCTCGGTCGTGAAGTACAGCTACATGTGCCCGACCACCGAGGAGCACATCCTGCCGATCATCCATGGCAACGACCGCGTCGAGTGGTTCTTCCAGATGACCGACGAGATCCACTGGGACTGCGGCGACAAGAACACCGGCAAGCCCATGGCCCGCGTGATCATGAAGGCCGGCGACATGGCCGCGATGCCCGCCTACTGCCGCCATCAGGGCTACAGCCCGAAGCGATCGATGCTGCTGGTCTGGGAGAACGGATCCCCCAGCCTCGTCTACGAGATCCAGAAGGGCGAGAGCCCCGAGATTCCGGTCCAGTTCTAAGGACGGATGCGAACGCCGCGCGGCCTCCGCGCGGCGCCCATTGCGAGAAGACTGAACACGGCAGCTGCGTCCGGCCGCGTGCCGGGGCAGCGCCACGTCAGTCGAAGTCGTCAGCGAAGAAGGAGACACACCATGGCACTCACCCGTCAGACCATGACCGACGAGCAACGCAAGTCGGTGGCCCTCGAATACCTCAAGGCCTATGACAACGGCGGCGTTACGTCCTCCGGGGGATCGATCCTCGATCTGTTCGCGGACGACGCGCAGGTGTACTTCCCCAAATGGGGCCTCGCGAACGGCAAGGAGCAGATCGGCAAGCTGTTCGGCGACGTCGGCAGCCGCGGCAAGTCCATCCGGCACGACTACGCGGGCTTCAACTGGATCATGACCCACACCGACCTCTTTGCCTGCGAAGGCACCAGCTACGGCGAGCACGCGGACGGCCCCTGGCGCGCAGGCGTGCCCGAGTGGGGCGCGGGCCGCTGGTGCGATGTGTTCGAGGTGCGCGACTGGCTGATCCAGCGCTGCTTCATCTATCTCGATCCCGACTACGCGGGCAAGGACACAGGGCGCTATCCCTGGCTTGCCGGCAAGACCGAATGAAACCTGAAGCCATGAATCTCGCAGACATCCAACGTGCCGCGGGCCTGAAGACGCCCATCCGCCACCAGCTTTTCATCGACGGCCGCTTCGTCGATGCCGAATCGGGCGAGACGCTCGCGACGCTGAACCCGCACGACAACTCGACCATCGCGCAGGTCGCGCTGGCCGGCAAGGCCGACGTCGACAAGGCGGTGGCTGCGGCGAAGCGCGCGTTTCCGGTCTGGAGCCGCATGGCGGCGGCGGACCGTGGGCGCATCCTGTTGAAGCTGGCCGACCTCATCGAAGCCAACGCCGAAGACCTCGCGCGGCTCGAATCGCTCGACACCGGACACCCGGTGCGCGATTCGCGCAAGCTCGACGTGCCGCGCACGGCCGCGTGCTTCCGCTACTTCGGCGGCATGGCCGACAAGTTCCAGGGCGAGACCATTCCGGTCGAAGCGGGCTTCCTCAACTACACGCTGCGCGAGCCCGTGGGCATCGTCGGGCAGGTGGTGCCGTGGAACTTCCCGCTGATGTTCACGAGCTGGAAGATGGGCCCCGCCCTCGCGGCCGGCAATTGCATCGTGATGAAGCCGGCGGAGATCACGCCGCTCAGCTCGCTCAAGATCGTCGAGCTGATGGCCGAGGCCGGCATGCCCGATGGGGTCGTCAACATGGTGCCGGGGCTCGGGCACGTGGTCGGGCAGTACATCGCCGAGCATCCCGATATCGCGAAGATCGCCTTCACCGGCAGCACCGCAACCGGCCGGCGCGTGGTGCAGGCCAGCGCGGGCAATCTGAAGAAGGTGCAGCTCGAGCTCGGCGGCAAGGGCCCGAACATCGTGTTCGACGATGCCTTTCTGCCCGCCGCGGTCAACGGCAGCGCCTGGGCCATCTTCCACAACCAGGGGCAGGCCTGCATCGCGGGTTCGCGGCTGATGCTGCACGAGAAGATCGCCGATGAGTTCCTCGACAAGTTCCTTCCGCTCGCGAAGTCGATCCGCCTCGGCAATCCGCTCGATGACGCGACCGAAATGGGCCCGCTCACCAGCGCGCAGCACCAGGAGCGCGTGCTGAGCTACGTCGACGTCGCGAAAGGCGAAGGCGGCGAAGTGCTCGCCGGCGGCAAGGCGCCGGGCGGCGAACTGCGGCGCGGTTGCTACGTCGAGCCGACCATCGTGCGCGCAAAGTCCTACCGCGACCGCGTGGCGCAGGAAGAAGTCTTCGGCCCCTTCGTCACCGTGCTCACCTTCGGGAACGACGAGGAGGCGATGGAGATCGCCAATGGCACCGACTATGGCCTCGGCAGCGGCCTGTGGACCGCCAACCTGGCGCGCGCCCACCGCTTCGCACGCGACCTGCACGCGGGCATGGTGTGGATCAACAGCTACAAGCGTGTGAATCCCGGCTCGCCCTTCGGCGGCGTCGGCCAGAGCGGCTATGGCCGCGAGATGGGCTTCGATGCGATGCGCGAGTACACGCAGGTCAAGAGCGTGTGGGTCAACATCGACGCGCAGATCCCCCCCACTTCGTCAGATCATGAAACACCCCCAGTCTTCGCGCACTGCGTGTCGCTTCGCCAACCCCTCGAGGGGGCGCAGCCAGCGGCCCGGCAAAGCCGGTTCCGCGGTTGCCCCATAAAGGGTTCGGAAAGGAGCCGATGATGCGATCGTTCGTCTACACCAGCCATCCGCAACGCGTTGTCTTCGGTGCGGGCTCGCTGCGTCATCTGGCCCGCGAGATCGATGCGCTCGGTGCGCGTCGTGCACTGGTGCTCTCGACGCCCGAGCAGCGCGGGCAGGCCGAGCGTGTGGCCGACATGCTGGGCGCGCACGCGGCGGGCGTCTTCGATCGTGCGGTGATGCACGTACCGATCGAGACCGCGCGTGAAGCGCGCGAGATCGCCGAGCAGCTCGGTGCCGATTGCGCGGTGGCGATCGGCGGCGGCTCGACCACCGGGCTCGGCAAGGCGATCGCGCTCGATTCGGGCCTGCCGATCCTCGCCATCCCGACCACCTACGCGGGCAGCGAGATGACGCCGATCTACGGCCTCACCGAAGCGGGCCTCAAGAAGACCGGCAAGGACCCGCGCGTGCTGCCGCGCACCGTGATCTACGACCCCGAGCTCTCGCGCAGCCTGCCGGTGGGCCTGAGCGTGACCAGCGGCATCAACGCGATCGCGCATGCGGCCGAAGGCCTCTATGCGCAGGACAGCAATCCGGTGATGGACCTGATGGCAGAGGAAGGCATCGCCGCGATCGCACGCGCGCTGCCGGCGATCCGCCGACAGCCTGATGACATCGAGGCGCGCGCCGATGCGCTCTACGGCGCATGGCTTTGCGGCACCGTGCTCGGCAGCGTCGGCATGGCGCTTCATCACAAGCTCTGCCACACGCTGGGCGGCAGTTTCAATTTGCCGCATGCCGAGGTGCATACGGTGGTGCTGCCGCACGCGATCGCCTTCAACGCCGAGGCTGCACCGCGCGCGATGGAGCGCATCGCAAAGGCGCTCGGCACCACATCCGCGCCGGCAGGTCTGCAGGCACTGGCACGCGACAACGGCGCACCCGTCGCGCTCAAGGACATCGGCATGAAGGCCGAGGACCTCGACCGCGCCGCCGACATCGCGGTCGGCAACCCCTACTGGAACCCGCGGCCTTTCGGGGCCGCCGAGCGCGATGCCATCCGCGCGCTGCTGCAGCGCGCCTTCGACGGCGATCCGCCGCGCTGAACCGCCGCGATTTGTTTGTGCAGGAAGAGAAAGAAGAGAAAAGGAGACAACCATGACATGGAATCGCAGACAGTTCACCCAGGCCGCCGCCGCGCTGGCCGCCACCAGTGCCGTGCCGCGCGCCTTCGCGGCCGACACCATCAAGATCGGCTACGTATCGCCGCAGACCGGGCCGCTGGCGCCCTTCGGCGAGGCCGACAAGTGGGTCATCGACCAGATGAAGGCCGCCTTCAAGGAAGGGATCCCGATCGGCGGGAAGAAGTACGCGGTGCAGATCGTGCTGAAAGACAGCCAGTCCAACCCGAACCGCGCGGGTGAAGTCGCGAACGACCTCATCCTCAAGGACAAGGTGGCGCTGGTGCTCACGGCCGGCACGCCCGAGACCGCCAATCCGGTCAGCGATGCCTGCGAGCTCAACGAGTTGCCGTGCATTTCGAGCGTGGTGCCGTGGCAGCCTTGGTTCTTCGGGCGCAAGGGCGATCCGGCGAAAGGATTCAACTGGACGTACCACCTCTTCTGGGGGCTGGAGGACGTCATCGCCAACTTCACCAACGGCTGGAAGACGGTGCCGACCAACAAGAAGGTCGGTGGCCTGTTCCCGAACGATGGCGACGGCAACGCCTGGGGCGACAAGGAGCTCGGTTTCCCGAAGCCGCTCTCGCAGATGGGCTTCACACTCATCGATCCGGGCCGCTTCCAGAACGGCACGCAGGACTTCAGCGCGCAGATCGCGGCGTTCAAGAACGGCGGCGTGGAGATCGTCACCGGCGTGGTGATTCCGCCCGATGCGAAGACCTTCCTCACGCAGGCGCGGCAGCAGGGCTTCCGGCCGAAGATCATCACGCTCGGCAAGGCACTGCTCTTCCCGGGCGCGATCGAGGCGCTCGGCGACCTGGGGGACGGCCTGTCGACCGAGGTGTGGTGGAGTCCGTCGCATCCGTTCACGTCGAGCCTGACGAAGCAGAGCGCCAAGGCGCTCTCCGAGGCCTACGAGGCGGGCACCAAGAAGCAGTGGACGCAGCCGATCGGTTTCGCTCATGCGCTCTTCGAAGTGGCCGCCGACACGCTTTCGCGCGCCAAGTCGACGAAGGCCGCGGATGTGCGCGATGCCGTGGCGGCGACCTCGCTCGACACCGTCGTCGGACCGGTGAAGTGGGGCGGGCAGGGCCCGTTCAAGAACGTCAGCAAGACGCCGCTGGTACTCGGACAGTGGGGCAAGGGCAAGAAGTTCAAGTACGAACTCACCATCGTGAGCAACGAGGCGGCGCCCAACATCCCGACCGGCGGGACGTTGCGCCCGATGCCTGCTTGAGGATCGGCATGGCCTCGATGGATGTTCGCGTTGCGGGGAACACCGCGGAACCGGCTTTGCCGGGCCGCTGGTGTTGCCCCCTGCAAGGGGTTGGCGAAGCGACACGAAGTGCGCGAAGCCTGGGGGTGTGCAATGACCCTTCTCGCTCTTCATACCGTGAGCAAGTCCTACGGCGCGCTCAAGGTCACCGACGACATCTCGCTCGCCGTCACCGAAGGCGAGACGCTGGGCATCCTCGGGCCCAACGGCGCGGGCAAGACCACGCTGTTCAACCTGATCTCGGGCGATGCGCGCGTGGATGCGGGCCGCGTCGAGTACGACGGCGTCGACGTGACCGCGCTCAAACCGCACCAGCGCTGCCACGCGGGCATCGGCCGCAGCTACCAGGTGCCGCAGCCCTTCGGCAACATGAGCGTGTTCGAGAACCTCGTGGCCGCCGCCTGCTTCGGTGCGCAGGAGCGCGAACAGGACGCCTGGCAGACCGCGCACGAAGTCCTTCTGCAGACCGGCCTGATGGCGCACGCCAACAAACCGGCCGGCGGGCTCACGCTGCTCGACCGCAAGCGGCTCGAACTCGCGCGCGCTCTCGCGACGCGGCCCAAGCTGCTGCTGCTCGACGAGATCGCGGGCGGGCTCACCGAGCCCGAGGCGAAGCAGCTTGTCGAGGAGCTCAAGGAGATCAAGGCGCGCGGCGTGACCATGATCTGGATCGAGCATGTGGTGCACGCCTTGCTGTCGCTGGCCGACCGGCTTTTCGTCATCAACTTCGGCCGGAAGCTCGCAGAGGGCGAACCGCGCGCGGTGATGAACGACCCTGAAGTTCGGCGCGTCTACATGGGGGTGGAAGCATGACCGCACTGCTGGCTACGCGAGGCCTCAAGGCCTTCTACGGCGACGCGCAGGCGCTGTTCGGCGTCGACTTCTCGCTCTCGCAGGGCGAGGTGGTCGCGATCATCGGCGCGAACGGCGCGGGCAAGTCGACCCTGCTCAAGTGCCTCACCGGCCTGGTGCGCGCGCCGCGCGAGGCGATCCACTTCAAGGGCGAGGCGATCGGCAGCCTCGCGCCCGGCGAGATCGTGCGGCGGGGGCTGGCGATGGTGCCCGAAGGCAGGCGCCTGTTCCCGAGCCTGAGCGTGCAGGAGAACCTGCAGATCGGCGGTCTCACTGCGCGCAAGGGGCCGTGGAGCCTCGCGCGCGTCTACGAGCTGTTCCCGATCCTCGCGGAGAAGCGCCACAACCCCGGCACCGCGCTCTCGGGCGGCCAACAGCAGATGGTCGCGCTCGGTCGCGCCCTGATGAGCAACCCCGAGGTCCTGCTGTGCGACGAACTCTCGCTCGGCCTCGCGCCGATCGTGATCCATGAGATCTACGCCGCGATGCCGACGCTGGTGCGCGAAGGCATGACCGTGGTGATCGTGGAGCAGGACGTGACCATGGCGCAGCGCGTGTCGCAGCGCATCTATTGCTTGCAGGAAGGGCGCGTGTCGCTTTCGGGGCGTTCCGATGCGCTCACGCGCGAACAGATTTCGCAGGCCTATTTCGGGTTGAAATGAAAACACCCCCATGCGCCTTCGGCGCTCCCCTCGAGGGGGCGCACTCGGCGGCCCGGCAAAGCCGGTTCCGCGAGTGCCCTGGACTGGGCTGCGCCGGTTTCATGCGTCGTGTGGCGCGTGGGGGCGGCGGCAACACGAACGGAGAGTTTTGAGTGCTTGAAACCATTGTCCAGGGCGTGCTGCTCGGCGGGCTCTATACGCTGTTCGCGCTGGGGCAGTCGCTGATGTTCGGCGTCATGCGGCTCACCAACACCGCGCAGGGCGACTTCATCATCCTCGGCGCCTTCGCCGTCATCGCTGGCACCTCGCTGTTCGGTGATGCGCCGCTTCTGATCTCGCTTGCGGTGCTGCCGGTGGCCTTCGGCTTCGGCTATGTGCTGCAACGCTACGTGCTCAATGGCACGCTGGGCAAGGACCCGCTGCCTTCGCTGGTCGTGACCTTCGGGCTTTCGATCGTGATCCAGAACCTGCTGCTGGAACTGTTCTCCGCCGATCCGCGTTCGATCGAAACCGGCGGGCTCAACACGCAGGGCCTGCACCTCGGCGAATCGCTGTCGGTGGGCGTGCTGCCGCTGATCATCCTCGCGGTTGCGCTCGTCGCCACGGGCGGGTTGCAATGGCTGTTCGCCAACACCGCGCTCGGGCGTTCGTTCCGCGCGGTGTCGGACGACCGCGAGATCGCCGAGCTCATGGGGCTCAACGCGAAGAAGGTCTATGCGCTCGCGACCGGCATCGCCTTCTCGCTGATCGCGATTGCCGGCGCGCTGCAAGGCATGCGCACGACGGTATCGCCCTCCGACGGGCCGCTGCTGCTGCTCTTCGCGTTCGAGGCCGTGATCATCGGCGGCATGGGCTCTTTCTGGGGCACGCTCGCCGGCGCGATGATCCTCGGCATCACGCAGCAGATCGGCTTCCGTCTCGACCCCGGCTGGGGCATCTGGGTCGGACACCTGGTGTTCCTGCTCGTGCTGGTGTTGCGGCCGCAGGGACTGTTTCCGAAGACGCGTGGATAACGAGATGACGGACCTTTCTTCCTTCGACGTGGTGCGCAACACGGCTGCGAGCCGCCGCGCGGCGTGGCTGGCGGTCGCGCTCGTTGCGCTTGCTGCGAGCCTGCCGCTCTGGGGCGAATCGAGCTGGATGCGCGAGTTCGTCGAGATCGCCTGCTACTTCATCTTCGCGATGATGTGGAACCTGCTCGCGGGCTATGGCGGCATGGTGAGCATCGGGCAGCAGGCCTTCTTCGGCTTCGGCGGCTACGTGATGCTGATCCTCGGCAACTTCGCGGGGCTCAATCCATTCATCGCGATTCCGCTCGGGGCGCTGGCCGCGGGGCTGATCGCGGTGCCGGTGTCGTTCGTCGCGTTCCGGCTGTCGGGCGGCTACTTCGCCATCGGTACCTGGGTGATCGCGGAGGTGTTCAGGCTCAGCTTCGCGAATGTGTCGGCGGTGGGCGGCGGTTCGGGCACCACGCTCACGGCGCTGCGCGGCATCGAGCGCGCGACGCGCGAGAGCGTCACCTACTGGATGGCGCTGGCCTGTGTCGTGGCGGCGGTGGCGCTGGTGTATTTGTTCCTGCGCAGCAAGCGGGGCCTCGCGCTGCTCGCGATCCGCGACAACGAAGTGGCGGCCGAATCGCAGGGTATCCCGGTGGCGCGCATGAAGCTCGCGGTGTACGTGGTCGCGGCCTTCGGCGCGGGGCTGGCAGGTGCGCTCTACTTCGTCGGCAACCTGCGCATCAGCCCCGATGCGGCCTTCAGCGTCAACTGGACCGCGTTCGCGATCTTCATGGTGGTGATCGGCGGCATCGGGCGCATCGAAGGGCCCATCGTCGGGGCGGTCATCTTCTGGGCGCTCAACAAGTTCCTGAGCGACTACGGCACCTGGTATCTGCTGGGGCTTGGCCTGCTCGCGATCGTGACCACCATCTTCTTCAAAGAGGGGCTGTGGGGCTTCGCGCAGCAGCGCTGGGGCTGGTCGCTTTTCCCGACGCAGCGGCGGCTGGTGCTGCGCGATGCGGCGATGCCGAAGCGCGCGATGCCGGCGGCCCCGTCGTCCCGTGCATCCAACCTGGAGTTTCATGCCCATGCGAAACATCAATGAGAACACCATCACCCCCGCCGTGCTCGAACGCATGGCGGAGTGCCCGGACGCGCGTCTCAAGGAGATCATGTCGGCGCTCGTGCGCCACATGCATGACTTCGCGCGCGAGGTGAAGCTCACCGAGGCCGAATGGGCTGCGGGCATCGAGTTCCTGACCGCGACCGGGCAGAAGTGCACCGACAAGCGGCAGGAGTTCATCCTGCTGTCGGACACCCTCGGGCTGTCGATGCTGGTGGTTGCGCTCAATCACGCGAAGAGTGCGCAGGCGACCGAAGCGACCGTGTTCGGGCCCTTCCACGTGCCGGGTGCGCCGAAGCTCGCGCTGGGCGACGACATCTCGGGCGGCGCGGCTGGCGAGCCGCTGTTCGTGAACGCGACCGTGCGCGGGCGCGACGGTGAACCCGTTGCCGACGCCCAGGTGGATGTGTGGGAAGCCGATGCCGAAGGCTTCTACGACGTGCAGCGCGCCGGGCTCGACCGGCCGCAGGGGCGGGCGGTGTTCCGCACCGATGCGAACGGCCGCCTGTGGTTTCGCGGCGTGATGCCGGTGGCGTACCCGATCCCGACCGATGGCCCGGTGGGCACGATGCTGAAAGCGACGAAGCGGCATCCCTGGCGCCCCGCGCATGTGCATTTCATGATCCAGGCGCCGGGGTACGAGACACTGATCACGCACGTGTTCCGCGGCGACGATCCCTACCTCGACAGCGATGCGGTGTTCGGCGTGCGCAACTCGCTCATCGGCAACTTCGCGTCGCACCCCGGTGGCGTCGCGCCGGACGGGAGCGCGCAGGCGGGCCGGTTCCACACACTGGACTTCGAATTCGTTCTGGAACCCCGCTCGAACTGATCGATGCCGGTCTGGCGGGCCCCATAATCGCCCGCATGCAGGAACCGCATTCCCCCGCCGCTTCAAACGAGGTGCTGCCACCGCACGCGCCGTTGCACGACTATTACGGCGACGAAGCGGACCACCAGCGGTTCCTGCGTCGCATCTTCGACGACACTGCACCCGACTACGACCGTATCGAGCGCGTGCTGGCGATGGGTTCGGGCCCCTGGTACCGGCGCTCGGCGCTGCAGCGCGCCGGGCTGCGCGAGGGCGACGAGGTGCTCGACGTCGGCATCGGCACCGGGCTGGTCGCGCGCGAGGCGCTCAGGCTCATCGGGCCGCAGGGCCGGCTGGTCGGTGTGGACCCGAGCCCCGGCATGATGGGCGAGGTGTCGCTGTCGGCCGTGGAACTGGTGCAGGGCTGTGCCGAAGCGCTGCCCCGGCCGGACGCGAGCTGCGACTTCGTCAGCATGGGCTACGCGCTGCGGCACATCTCCGACGTGAACGCGGCATTCAGCGAGTTCTTCCGTGTGCTGCGTCCGGGCGGCCGTCTGCTGGTGCTTGAAATCACCAAGCCCGCGGGCCGCGTCGGCACGGCGGTGCTCAAGGCCTACATGCGCAGCGTGGTGCCGGTGATCGCCAAGGTGGTGGCCCACCGGCAAGACACGGCGGAACTCTGGCGCTTCTACTGGGACACGATCGAGGCGTGCATCGTCCCCAACCTGGTCCTCGAAGCGCTGCGCAGCGCGGGCTTCGAGAAGGTCGACCGCCATACTGAACTCGGCATCTTCTCGGAGTACACGGCGGTCAAGCCGGGCTGAGGCTCACGCTGCGCGGACGGTCCACCGACGCGAGCGACTGGAGCTCCGCGCGATGCGGGATGGAGGCTTGGGCCCCCGCGCGCGTCACGCACAGCGCTGCGGCCTGGATGCCGAGCGCGATGCTGGCGTCCAGGGGCTCGCCTCGCGCGCGCGCAGCGCACAGGGCGCCGATGAAGGTGTCGCCGGCGGCGGTGGTGTCGACCGCATTCACCTTCAGCGCGGCAAAGTGGCGGCAGCCTGCCGCATCGCAAGCGACGACGCCTTGGCCGCCCAGTGTCAGGATCACGTGCGGTGGCCCGCGACGATGCAGTGCTTCGGCAGCGAGCGCTGCGCCGGCGATGCCATCGACCGCAAAGCCGCAGAGCAGGGCGGCCTCGGTCTCGTTCAGCACCAGCATGTCGACGAGGCCCCACAGGGCCTCCGGCAGGGCCTGCGCGGGCGCCGGATTCAACACCACGCTGCAGCCTTTTGCATGCGCGAGCGTGGCGGCCTTCAGCACGGAATCCATCGGCACTTCCAGCTGCAGCAGGAGCACACGCGCGGTGGCGAGGTCGTCCTGCAGCCGGGCGATGTCTTCCTCGCCGACGCAGGCATTGGCGCCCGGAATGAGCGAGATCCGGTTCTGCGCGCCATCGTCGACCATGATCAGTGCCACGCCGGTCGAGGCCGGCGCCGTCGCCACATGTCGGGTTTCGATCGCATCGCCTGCGAGCGAGGCCGTGAGCGCCTGCCCGAACGCATCGTCGCCCACGCGCCCGACCATCGCCACGCGGGCCCCCTGCCGAGCGCACGCCACGGCCTGGTTCGCGCCCTTGCCGCCCGGGTTGGTCATGAAGCTGTGGGCCTGCAGGGTTTCGCCCGCGTCGGGCACACGCGGCACCCGGACCACGAGGTCCATGTTGAGGCTACCGAAGACGGCGATGTCGGACATGGCGTTGCACCTTTCTCCTTGCGTTCTTACCACGCCCTGCGCGGCTCGCGGGGCTTTCCTTCTGGGGGCTGACCCAAGGACCCAAGGCCGAAAACGAAGCATTTGGGCTGACTTGCATACGGAGGGGGTGTCGCGTAACGTCTTGTAACTTCAGACTGACGATTGCCTGACTTCATGCTTACGAAACGCCGACTCCTGCAAGCCTTCGCTGCCACCTTCTGTGCTTCAGTTGCCTGGGCCCAGGAAGCGCCGCGTTCACGCAGCGCGCCCCGCGCTGCCGCAGGCTCCGCGGCGTGGCCGAACAAGCCGGTGCGGCTGCTGGTCGGGTTCCCGGCCGGGGCTTCGCCGGACCTTGCCGCGCGGGCCATCGCGGAGCCGCTGTCCAGGCTGCTCGGCCAACCCGTGGTGGTCGAGAACCGCCCGGGCGCGAGCGGCAATCTCGCCGCCGACCAGGTTGCGAAGGCGCAGGACGACCACACGATCGGCGCGCTGATCAACGGCAATCTCACGATCGCGAAGCTGCTCAGTCCGAAGACGCCTTTCGATCCCGAGAAGGACTTCTCGCCGGTCAGCCTGATCGGCACCGCGCCGCTGGTGCTCGCGGTGTCGGGCGATGCGGTGGGCGCCACCCCCGAAGAACTGCTGCTCTGGGCCCGCAACCTGGGCGATGCCGGCAAGTACGGCACGCCCGGCGTCGGCACCGTCGGCCACCTTGGCATGGAGCTGCTGAAGACCCGCACCAGCATCCGCGCGCAGCATGTGCCGTTCACCGGCAATCCGCAGGTCATCGAGGCGATGCTCGCCGGCAAGATCCAGCTCGCGCTGCTGCCGCCGGGCCTGGCCAAGCCGCATGTGAAGTCGGGCAAGCTCAAGGCCGTGGGCGTGACCTCGCCGCAGCGCAGTCCGCTGTTCGACGAGTTGCCGACGCTGCGCGAGGCCAACGTGCGCGGCGCCGACCTCGAGATCTGGACCGCGATCGCTGCGCCGGCGAGCCTGCCGCCAACGGCGGTGGCGAAACTCAACGCCGCGCTGGTCGAGGTCGTCCACTCGCCCGAAGTTCGGCAGCGCCTGCTGGCTGCGGGATGGCAGGCGGATGCGGGCACGCCGCAATCCCTGGCCTATCGCATGCGCACCGACACCCAGCAGCTCGGCGGCGTGATCCTGATGCGCGGCATCCGCTCGGACGCCTGATCGGCGCCGGCCGCTACAGCAGGCGCGAGATCGTCCGCGCCGAATCCAGCAGCGCGGGCAGCATCGTTTCCTGCATCACCTTCGCGCTCGTCCGGTTGGCCTGTCCGCTGATGTTGAGCGCCGCCACGGTGCGGCCGGCGCGGTCGACGATCGGCGCCGCGATCGAGATCAGACCTTCTTCCAACTCCTGGTTGACCAGGCACCAGCCTTGCCGCCGCGCCTGCATGACCTTGGCGAAAAGCGCGTCGAGGTCGGTCACGGTGTGCTTGGTGAAGGCTTCGCGCGTCGAAGCGGACAGCCGCTCGCGGACCTCCTCGTCGTCGAGATCGGCGAGCAGCAGCCGGCCCATCGAGGTGCAGTAGGCCGGCAGGCGTGATCCCACGCCGAGGCTGATGCGCATGATCTTCTGCGTCGGCACCCGCAATACGTAGACGATGTCGGTGGCGTCGAGCACCGCGGCCGAACAGGATTCCTGCACCCGCTGCACCAGCGCCTCCATGACGGGCTCGGCGCGGTCCCAGATCGGCATCGACGAGAGATATGCGAACCCGAGGTCCAGGATGCGCGGCGTGAGGCTGAACAGCTTGCCGTCGGACGCCACATAACCGAGCGTCTGCAGGGTGAGCAGGATGCGTCGTGCGCCCGCCCGCGTGAGGCCGCTGGCGGCCGCGACCTCGGTGAGCGTCTGGCGCGGCGCCTTCGAGCTGAAGGAGCGGATCACCTGCAGCCCACGGGCGAAGGATTGCACGTAGCTGTCGCCGGGTGCGGGTGCAACGGGGTGTTTCTTGTGGGTTGCCATGGGGGGTGATCCTGCCTAGAATTCATTATAAGAACAAGTGTTCGTATAGCGAACAAATCGACGACATCTCGGACGAGGGCGTTCGAGTTCTGAATCGGCTTTCTTCCCTTCCTGGAGACAGATTTCATGATCAACAAGATCGCGCGCTCGATCGCCGATGCCATGGCCGGCATCCAGGACGGCGCCACGGTGCTGATCGGCGGGTTCGGCACCGCCGGCATTCCCGGCGAGCTCATCGACGGCCTGATCGAGCAGGGCGCCAGGGACCTCACCGTGGTCAACAACAACGCGGGCAACGGCGACACCGGCCTGGCCGCGCTGCTCAAGGCGGGCCGCGTTCGCAAGATCATTTGCAGCTTCCCGCGCCAGGCCGACAGCTATGTCTTCGACGAGCTCTATCGCACCGGCAAGCTCGAACTCGAACTGGTGCCGCAGGGCAATCTGGCCGAGCGCATCCGTGCCGCAGGCGCGGGCATCGGCGCCTTCTTCTGCCCGACCGGCTTCGGCACGCAGCTCGCGGGCGACCGCGAGACACGCGAGATCAACGGCAGGCAGTACGTGCTCGAATACCCGATCCGTGGCGACGTGGCGCTCATCAAGGCCGAACGCGGCGACCGCTGGGGTAATCTCACCTATCGCAAGGCTGCGCGCAACTTCGGTCCGGTGATGGCGATGGCCTCGAGCCGCACCGTCGCCACCGTGCACGAGATCGCCGAACTCGGCGAGATGGATCCGGAGACCATCGTCACGCCGGGCATCTTCGTCCACCAGATCGTCAAGATCGATCGCGTCGCCACCGAGGCCGGTGGATTCAAGAAGGCGGCATGACCATGAGCAGCTACACCCGTCGCACCAAGGACCAGCTCGCCGCGCGCGTGGCGCAGGACATCTTCGACGGCGCCGTCGTCAATCTCGGCATCGGCCAGCCCACGCTCGTCGCCAACCATCTGCCTGCAGGGCGCGAAATCATTCTGCACAGCGAGAACGGCATCCTCGGCATGGGCCCGGCGCCGGCCCAAGGTGCGGAGGACTACGACCTCATCAACGCCGGCAAGCAGCCCGTGACGCTGCTGCCGGGCGGCGCGTTCTTTCACCACGCCGACAGCTTCGCGATGATGCGCGGCGGCCACCTCGACATCTGCGTGCTCGGCGCGTTCCAGGTGTCTGCCACGGGCGATCTCGCCAACTGGAGCACCGGCGAAGAGGGCGCGATCCCTGCCGTCGGCGGTGCGATGGACCTCGCGATCGGCGCCAAGCAGACCTGGGTCATGATGGATCTGCTCACCAAGAAGGGCGAAAGCAAGCTCGTCGAGAAATGCGCCTATCCTCTGACCGGCATCGGTTGCGTGAAGCGGGTGTACTCCGATCTCGCGACCATCGAATGCACGCCTTCGGGCCTGAAGCTGATCGACAAGGTCGATGGCCTCGGGCATGCCGAACTCGAAAAGCTGGTCGGCCTGCCGATCGCCGTTTGATCCGAATCCCTGAACCGACTCGAGAGAGACACACATCATGACCCACGAAGCCTTCATCTGCGACGCCATCCGCACGCCCTTCGGCCGCTACGGCGGCGCGCTCTCGAGCGTTCGCGCCGACGACCTCGCCGCGGTGCCGATCAAGGCCCTCATGGAGCGCAACAAGAGCGTCGACTGGCAAGCCGTCGCCGACGTGCTCTACGGCTGCGCCAACCAGGCCGGCGAAGACAACCGAAACGTGGCCCGCATGGCCGGTCTGCTCGCCGGCCTGCCGATCGAAGTGGGCGGCGGCACGATCAACCGCCTCTGCGGCTCGGGGCTCGATGCGGTCGGCACTGCCGCGCGTGCGATCAAGGCGGGCGAAGCCGGCCTGATGATCGCGGGCGGCGTCGAAAGCATGAGCCGTGCGCCCTTCGTGATGCCCAAGGCCGAGAGCGCCTTCAGCCGCTCGAACGCGGTGTACGACACCACCATCGGCTGGCGCTTCGTCAACAAGCTGATGAAGGCGCAGTACGGTGTCGATTCGATGCCCGAGACGGCCGAGAACGTCGCGATCGACTTTCATGTAGAGCGCGAGGCGCAGGACAAGATGGCGCTGGCTTCGCAGCAGCGCGCCGTCGCTGCGCAGAAGTCCGGCTTCTTCGATGCCGAGATCGTGCCCGTGAGCGTGGCACAGAAGAAGGGCGATCCGATCATCGTCTCCAAGGACGAGCATCCGCGCGACACCAGCCTCGAAGCCCTCGCCAAGCTCAAGGGCGTGGTGCGCCCCGATGGCACCGTGACGGCCGGCAATGCCAGCGGCGTGAACGACGGCGCCTGCGCGCTGCTGCTCGCCGACGAAGCCAGCGCCGCGAAGCACGGCCTGACGCCGCGGGCCCGCGTGATCGGCATGGCGACCGCCGGCGTGGCGCCGCGCATCATGGGCATCGGCCCCGCGCCGGCAACGCAGAAGGTGCTCGCGCTGACCGGCCTCAAGCTCGACCAGATCGACGTGATCGAACTGAACGAAGCCTTCGCCGCGCAAGGTCTGGCCGTTCTGCGCCTGCTGGGCCTCAAGGACGACGACGCGCGCGTCAACATCAACGGCGGCGCGATCGCGCTCGGCCATCCGCTGGGCGCCAGTGGTGCGCGTCTGGCCACCACCGCGATCAACCAGCTGCACAAGGGCGGCGGCCGCTATGCGCTGTGCACGATGTGCATCGGCGTGGGCCAGGGCATCGCCGTCATTCTCGAGCGCGTCTGATTCCTTCGCGCGCGGCGCCGGTCCACACCAGCGTCGCCGCGGCGAGGTCTTCGAGCGCGCTGCCGACGGCCTTGAACACGGTGCGCTCCGGTGCCGAAAGCCTCCCGGGCTTCTCGCCTCGACAGAGTTGCGCGAGCGTGGCCTGGATGCCGTGCGGCGCGAGCGTCTTCGCGGCGAATGCGTCGAGCAGATCACCGGCCTTGACGGGCGCTTCATCGGTATCGACGAAGACGCGCGCATCGGCGAAGCAGGAGGGGCGGCCTCTTTCATCGCGGGTGTGAAGCTGCCGATCAGGTCGAGGTGCGAGCCGGGCGCAAGCCATTCCCCGCGGACCAGCGGCGCGGTCGCGAGCGTTGCGCAGCTCACGATGTCGGCAGCGTGCACCGCGGCCGGCAAGTCGTCGACTGCGTCGGCATCCCAGCCCGCCCGTCGCCATTCGGCAGCCAGCGAGCGCGCGCCCTCGGGCCGGTGATTCCAGACGCGCAGCTTGCGGATCGGTCGTGCGATCGCATGGGCCGCCGGCAGCAGGCGCGCGACGCGGCCGCTGCCGAGCACCAGCAGCGTCGATGCATCCTCCCGCGCGAGATACGAGGCGCCCAGCGCCGATGCCGCGGCAGTGCGGTGCGCCGTGATCTCGTTGCCGTCCATCTGCGCCAGCGGAACGCCGGTGCGCGCGTCGTACAGCACATAGGTTGCGTGCAGCCCGGGCAGTCCGCGCGCACTGTTGCCTGGAAAGATGTTGATCGTCTTGATGCCGAGGAAGCCGGCCTCGCTCCACGCCGGCATGATCAGCACGGTGCCGCGGTCATCGCCGCATGTGACGGCGTGCACATGGCGCGGCGGCGCCGAGGTGTCTCCCGCGAACGCCTCGCGCAATGCAGGCACGAGCCGGTCGAAGGCGAGGTGGGCGCGGCTCCGCCCGGCGTCGAAGGTCTCCATGAGTGGAGAATGTAGCCTTCGCGCGCTCTCTCTGCCGCGTTGCCGGCCGTCCTCATCTTGAGCCTTCCCGTCATCACCGATCCGCATTTCTATGCGGTTGCCATTCCTGCCGTGCTGCTGCTCGGGGTCAGCAAGAGCGGCTTTGGCGCCGGCTTCGGCTCCCTCGCGGTTCCGCTCATGGCGCTGGCCGTGACCGTTCCGCAGGCGGCCGCGATCCTCATGCCGGTGCTGCTGCTCATGGACCTGCTGGGGCTCGCCGCCTTCCGGCGCGACTTCGACAAGCGGCTGCTTGGGTTCCTGATTCCGTGCGGGCTGCTCGGCACCTTGGTCGGCACCGTGCTCTTCAAGGCGCTTCCCGCGTCCACCGTCGCGGGCATCGTCGGGGTGTTCACGCTGATCTTCCTTGCACAGCGGCTGCTGTTCCCCGCGAAGGCGGACTCGCCCCTGCCGTCGAAGACCACCGGCGTGTTGCTGACCACCATCAGCGGCTTCACGAGTTTCATCGCGCACGCGGGGGCCGCCGGTGACCGCCTACGTCCTCCCGCTGCGTCTGTCGCCGCTGGCCTACACCGCCACGATGGCCTATTTCTTCTTCGTCGTGAATCTCAGCAAGTGGGTGCCGTATGCGTGGCTGGGCCTGCTGGACTGGCGCAATCTCGCCACCTCGCTGGTGCTGCTCCCGATCGCCCCTCTGGGCGTGTGGGTGGGCGTTCGCATTGCGCGCCGCATCGATGCCGCCTGGTTCTACCGGTTCGTCTACCTCGGCATGCTGCTGACCGGCATCAAGCTCACATGGGATGGCTTCATCGCGTGACAGGTCGGCGATGTAATGCAAATATCTACGATTGTCGTGAAGTCGGCGTGTGGGCAGAATTTCGGCATGTCCGCCCCGTCGACGACACCCGCCAATCTCAATGACGATGAGCTTCAGAACCTCGCGTCGGAGTGGCGTATCCGCGCGATGCAGGGCGATCAGCTTGCGCATCGCATGGCGCAGGCGCTCGAGGCGGAGCAACGCCGCCGCATTCGCGATACCGGCCTGCAGACCCTGCCGCCGGCCGCTTCCTCGATGTATTTGCGCAAGACGCCCTGGTGGGAAGTTCTGGTGAGCACGATTGATTTCGGTATTGGCTTGGCGTTGCTGAGCCTGTTCGGTGCGACTTTCCTGTCCAATCTCCTCGCCTACTTTCGCGACAAGGCGCGTGTGGTCGATCCGATCACGCGCGAGGCCCGCGAGCTCCTGATGCGCGAGAGCGCCGCGCCGGTGCCGGACTGCCCGACCTTGTCGCCGGCGCACTGGGCGCAGCTGGAGGCGATGCAGCCCAGCTGGCGCAAGCCGGCGATGCGGTCGGCGCGCAAGCGCTACGACGCGGCGCGTTCTGCCTACGCGCGCCACGACTTCAATGGCGAGCTCTACTACCCGAACCCCGCGCGCGTCGCCGAGGCCGCGCATGAAGTGCTGCGCATGACGGAGCGCTTCTAGCTGCCGCTTCCCGCACGCGAGGACGGCGGCAGGTAGACCTTCTGCAGCAGACGGATGAGCGTCTCGCGCTCGCGCGCCGTGAGCCGAGCACTCGCATCGGCTTCAAGCTGCGTCACGGTGCGCTCCGCCTCACGGATCAGTTCTTCGCCGGCCGGCGTGAGATGCAGGCCGATCGCGCGCCCGTCGTGCGGATGCGGGCGGCGCTCGATCAGTCCCCGGCTGTCCATCGCGGCGATCAGGCTCACGAGATTGGGCGGCAGGATGTCGAGCGTGGCGCAAAGCTGGCGCGAGGTCGCGCCGGGGTTGTGCGCGAGCAGCGACAGCACCGAGAAGTCCGCCTGCTTGAGCCCGTAGGCGGCCATGCGTTCGGCGAACACCTGGGTCACCACGAGCCACGCCCGACGTGCGTTGTAGCCGACGAAGGTCTCTAGCACGCGGGTATCCAGACGATCGGACCGAGAGGCCTGTGCATGGGGGACGACGGGCGTTGTCTTCTTGCGGGGGGCTGCCATGGCTGCGAGGGTAACTGCCTTCGGGGCGCTTGCGGGCGATTTCCGGAGCAGCTCAATCGGCGGCCGGCAGCGTCACCGCCTCGCAGGCACGCTTGACGATGCCGAGCCGCATCTCGAATTCCGGCAGCACCCAGCGCCGGAAAGCGGCGGCCGGTGCGGCCCAGCGGGCGTCGCCCGGTGCTGCCTGCTCCAGCCGGGCCCAGGCCCAGGCCATGAAGGCCAGCATCACCACGCGCAGGTAGTCGTCGGCCACCTCGTAAGGCAGTTGCACGTCCTTCTGCGCCGCCATGGCGACGGTGGTCGTGAGATAGCGCAGTTGCGCGAGCCGCCGCTGCACGTCGGCATCGATCTCGCGCGAGGCATCGAGCTCGTCGCGCAGTTCGACCAGCAGGCCCGACATGCCGGCGCCGCCGTCGGCGAGCACCTTGCGCACCAGCAGGTCGATGGCCTGGATCTCGTTGGTGCCCTCGTAGATCATGGTCACGCGCGAATCGCGCACCACCTGTTCGATGCCCCACTCGCGCACGTAGCCGTGGCCGCCGAACACCTGCAGGCATTCGCTCGCGCCCGTGAAGGCCTGCTGCGTGCATGCGGCCTTGATGACCGGCGTGACCAGCGCGCACCAGCGCTGCGCGAGTTCGCGCGCCTTGTCGTCTTCGTCATGGCGCGCGACGTCGAGTTGCACCGCGGTGCGGTAGGCAATGGCGCGCGCACCGTCGATCCATGCGCGCTGCGTGTCGATGATGCGCCGGATCGCCGGGTGCTCCACCACGAGGTCGGCCGCTTCGCCGCCGCGGCTCGCGGGGGCCGGACCCGGCGCACGCATCTGGCGGCGTTCGTGCGCATAGGCATCGGCCTTTTGCCGGGCTGCATCGAGCAGGCCGATGCCCTGCAGGGCGACGTGCAGGCGCGCGGCGTTCATCATCACGAACATCGCAGCGAGCCCGCGGTTCGGCTCGCCGATGAGCCAGCCGGTCGCGTCGTCGAAGCGCATCACGCAGGTCGAGCTGCCGTGCAGGCCCATCTTCTCCTCGATGCGCTCGCAATGCACCGCGTTGCGTGAGCCATCGGGCAGCACCTTGGGCACGAGCACCAGCGAGAGGCCCTTGGGGCCCGCAGGCGCATCCGGGAGGCGACACAGCACGAGGTGGACGATGTTGTCGCTCAGGTCGTGTTCGCCGCCGGAAATGAAGATCTTGCCGCCCGAGACGCGGAAGCTGCTGTCGGGTTGCGCCACGGCGCGTGTGCGCACCTGCCCGAGATCGCTGCCCGCGTGGGCCTCGGTGAGGCACATCGTCGCGAGCCATTCGCCGGTGGCGATCTTCGCCAGGTAGCGCTGCTTGAGCTCGTCGCTGCCGTGGTGGCGGATGCACTCGTAGGCACCGTGCAGCAGGCCGGGCGCCATCGTCAAGCCATGGTTCGCGGCGCTGAGCCACTCGTAGAGCACGGCTTCGAGCACCGAAGGCAGACCCTGCCCACCGTCCTGCGTCGCGGCCGAGAGCGCCGGCCATCCGCCATCGACGAAGGCGCGGTACGCATCGCGAAAGCCCGGTGGCGTGATCACCTTGCCGTCGACCAGCCGGCAGCCGATTTCGTCGCCGTCGCGGTTGATCGGCGCGATGACTTCGGCGACGAACTTGCCGGCTTCCTCGAGCACCTGGCTTTGCAGGTCCTCGTCGAACTCGGCAAAGGCGGGCAGGGCGCGCAGGCGGGGCACGGTGCCCAGCACCGCATTGAGGATGAAGCCCACGTCTTCGGGGCGAGGTTGGTAGTTCATTGGGTAACCTCCGCGCAGCAGCGCTGCGGTATTCGCCTTGGGGCGGCCCGGCGTCTCATGGCAATGACTTCAAGGCGTGCGGGTGCGGCAGGCGAAGCTCGCTGCGGACTCCGTATCGCCGCCGGTGTAGACCGCGACCTGCGGATAGGGGCACAGCGGCCGCGTGCGGCGCGGCGACCAGTCGGCCGGCACCTCGGTATTGACCGCCGACGCGCCGGCGCCGCGCGCGGAGGCGATCACGCGCTCGGGGGCTCGGCCCTGCTCGACCCAGTTCACCAGCGCGGTGAGCATGTCGAACTGGTCGGTGGCCGGACCGCCGGCGCAGTGGTTCATGCCCGGCACCGGGAAGTAGCGTGCGAAGGCCGAGGCATCGCCGCCGTTCGCGCCCTGCAGCCGCTCGTACCAGGCCGCGGTGTCGTCGGACGAGAACACCGGGTCGCTCGTGCCGTGGTAGACGATCATCTTGGCGCCGCGGTCGCGCAGCGTGGACAGGTTCGATGCATCGGGGGCGACATGAACGACATCGCCGATTCGCGGTAGATGCCGCTCGCCGCATCGATCAGCGGCGCGTCCTTGTCCATGTCGAAGCCGAGCGCGAACGGCAGTCCGCCGGGACGGTTCGAGAGCGGCAGCGTCGTGAAGATGAAGCCGACCGCGCCCGCATCGCGCGTCGGCGGGCTCGCGAACTTCCAGTCGCGCCAGTTGCTGCCGGTCACGCCCGAATCGAACGGAAAGCTGTTGTAGATCGGCTTGCCGGCACTGTTGCGCGCGCCGGTGAACACATTGCCGAGGGCCGTCTTCTGCTGCGACGTGAGGCATTGGCCGTCGCGCGCACCGGTGCAGGTCGAAACGTCGGTGTCGAGGTGGGAAGCGGGTCTGGCAGGCCTTCACGTCGGCAACGATGCCGTCTGCAAGCCCGTCGAGCGCATCGCAGCGCGCGAGCACGCGGTCGGCGACCAGCTTCATCTCGGCGGGTGTGAAGGCGCTCTGCAGATCGGGTTGGCCGGCCGCGTTCCTTGCGCTGGCGACCTTGGCGTATTGCTGCGCGCCATAGAGCTGCGCCACCGCGGCGCGCGGCAGGTTGTACCCGGGGTCGCCGGCGAGGACGCCGTCGTACTGGTTCGGTGTCCGCGCCGCCGCGACCATCGCATGCCGCCCGCCGTTGGAGCAGCCGCCGATGTACGACCGGTCGGGGCCGCGTCCGTAGGCCTGCGTGATGAGGTTCTTCGCCATCGGCGTGAGCTGCGCGACCGCGTTGTAGCCGTAGTCCAGGCGCGCCTGCGGATCGATGCCGAAGCGCGGGCCGAGCGAACCCGCATGGCCCGCATCGGAGCTGATGACCGCGAAGCCCATCTGCAGCGCAGTCGTCGCCGGGCCGCCGCCGCCGATCACACCCGTTGCCGGGATCACGACGCCATCGAGCCCGCCATTGGCCTGATAGAAGAAGCGGCCGTTCCATGCGAGCGGAAGGCGCATCTCGAAGCCGATCGCGTAGCGGTTGCCGTCGACGGTGCTCGTGCGTTCGTTCATGTGGCCTTGCACGAGGCAGTGCGCCGGAACCGGAACGCTTGCGTTGCCGACGGTGATCGTGCCCGCCGCGACCGATGAGACCTGTGTGTAGACCGTGCCCGGAAGCGCGGCCTTGCTCGCAAGGTCATTGCAGGACTGCAGCGCGCCGGGCCGCGCAGCGCCGAGCTTCGGCGGCGAGCCCCCGTGCCCGCACATGCAGCGATCAGGGCGGCAGAGCCCAATGCTGTGGTCCACAGAGGCAGCTTCATCCGTGCGTTCATCTTTGCGTCTCCCGGCGACGATTCGCCTTGTTGTCGTCTCAGCGGCGCTTGGCGCCCAGGTAGGTATCGATCACGCGCGAGTCGCTGGCAAGCTGGCGTGCTTCGCCCTCGACACTCACGCTGCCCATCTCCAGCACATAGCCGTGGTCGGCGACTTCGAGCGCCGCGCGCGCGTTCTGCTCGACGAGCAGGATCGTCACGCCGGTCTGGCGCAGCGCGCTTACCGTGCGGAAGATCTCCTGCACCACCAGCGGCGCGAGCCCGAGGCTCGGCTCGTCGAGCATCAGCAGCGAAGGCCGGGACATCAGCGCGCGGCCGACCGCGAGCATCTGCCGTTCACCGCCCGAGAGCGTGCCCGCGAGTTGCGTCCGGCGTTCCTTGAGGCGCGGGAAGATCGTGTAGACCTCGTCGATGCGTTCGCGCCACTGCCGGTTGCCAAGGCGCACCTGGCGAAAGCCGCCGAGCACGAGGTTGTCTTCCACCGGCATCGTGCCGAAGAGCTCGCGCTTCTCGGGCACCAGCGCGATGCCGAGCATCACGCGCTCTTCGAGCGAGAGGCCATCGATCGGCTGGCCGCGGAACTCGATCACGCCCTTGGACGGCAGCACGCCCATCAACGCATTGAGCAGCGTGGACTTGCCCGCGCCGTTGGGGCCGATCACGGTCACGACGCTGCCCTGGCCGGCTTCGAGGTCGATGCCGTGCAGCACCTCGGCGCGGCCGTAGCCGGCGCGCAGGTTGCGGATTCGGAGGAGAGGCGTGGTCATGTCAGTGTTCCGTTCCGAGATACGCCGCGCGCACTTTGGGGCTTTCCTGCACTTCGGCCGGCGTGCCTTCCATCAGGTGCGTGCCGAACTCCATCACCACGATGTGGTCGCAGATGTCCATCACGAGGTCCATGTCGTGCTCGACCAGCAGGATGCTCATGCCTTCGTTGCGCAGCGTGCGCAGCACGTCGGCCAGCGCCTGCTTTTCCTTGTGCCGCAGGCCGGCGGCGGGTTCGTCGAGCAGCAGCAGGGCCGGGTCGGCGCACAGCGCGCGTGCGATCTCCAGCAGGCGCTGCTGGCCCATCGCGAGGTTGCCCGCGAGCTCGTGCACGTAGTCGCCCATGCCGACGCGCTGCAGTTGCCGCTCGGCCTCGCGGAAAAGCTGGCGCTCCTCGGCGCGGTCGGTGTGCAGCATCGCGGCGATCGCGCCCTTGCCGCCGCGCAGATGCGCGCCCAGTGCGACGTTCTCCAGCACCGTCATGTCCGGCACCATCTTCACGTGCTGGAAGGTGCGCGACACGCCACGCTCGGCAATGGCGCGCGATGACAGCCCGCCGATGGCTTCGCCGCGGAAGCGTACGTTGCCGCCCGACAGCGACAGCACGCCGGTGACGAGGTTGAAGGTCGTCGACTTGCCCGCGCCGTTCGGACCGATCAGGCCGACCACCTGGCCCGCGCGCGTCTGGAAGCTGATGTCGTTCACCGCGACGAGGCCGCCGAAGGTCTTGCGGATCGCTTGCACGTCGAGCACCACTTCGCCTTGCGCGGGCTTGGTGCGCGCCGGGAGGTCCGCCGCGTCCTGCCAGTCCACCACGCGTTGCCTGCGCGGCAGGCGCCGGTCGATGAAGTCCCAGAGCCCGTCCGGCAGGTACTTGAGCACCAGCACGATCATGATCCCGAAGACGATGAGTTCGTAGCTGCCGCTGGTGCCGATGAGCTTCGGCAGCAGCACCTGCAACTGGTCTTCGAGCAGCTTGACGACACCGGCGCCGGCGATCGCGCCCCACACATGCGCCGCGCCGCCGAGCACCGTCATGAAGAGGTACTCGATGCCCATCTTGATGCCGAAGGGCGACGGGTTCACCGTCCGCTGGAAGTGCGCGAACAGCCAGCCCGAGACCGACGCCAGCATGGCGGCCAGAACGAAGATGCCGACCTTGTGGCGCAGCGTGTTCACGCCCATGGCCTCGGCCATCTGCGAGCCGCCGGCCAGCGCGCGGATGGCACGACCGCTGCGCGAATCGAGCAGGCGGATCACCGCGAACGCGGCGAGCAGCGCGAAGGCCCACGTGATTGCGTAGAACCCGCGCTGCTGGCCGATGTCGAGGCCGAAGAGCTGCAATCCCTTCACGCCGAGGATGCCGTCGTACTTGCCCAGCGCCTCGAGGTTGCCCATGAGGTAGTAGAGCGACAGCGCCCACGCGATGGTCGCGAGCGGCAGGTAGTGGCCCGACATCCGCAGCGTGATGCCGCCGATGATCGCGGCGCTGATGCCGGTCAGCGCCAGGCCGATGAACAGCGTGAGCCAGGGCGAGAGCCCGTAGTTCACGCTCAGGTACGCGGTCGTGTAGGCACCGATGCCGACGAAGGCCGCCTGCCCGAAGGAGGTGAGGCCGCCCACGCCGGTGAGCAGCACGAGGCCCAGCACCGGCAGCGTGTAGATGCCGATGTAGTTGAGCTGGATGATCCAGAAATCGGGCAGCGGCAGCAGCAGGAGCGCAGCGAGCACGACGACCAGTGCGAGCGGGCCCCAGGTGCGCAGCCGGCTCTTGCGCGTTTGTGCGACGGGGAGATTCAGCGTGGCCTGCATGTCAATGCTCCTCATCCGAGTGGCCGCTGCGCAGCGAGCGCCACAGCAAGACGGGAAGGATGATGGTGAACACGATCACTTCCTTGAACGAGCTGGCCCAGAACGAGCCGAAGGATTCGATCACCCCCACGCCGAGCGCACCGACGAGCGCGCCCGGATAGCTCGCGAGCCCCGCGATCACGCCGGCCACGAAGCCCTTGAGGCCGATCAGGAAGCCCGAGTCGTAGAAGATGGTCGTGGTCGGCCCGATCAGCAGGCCCGACAGCGCGCCGATCAATGCGGCCATCGCGAAGGTGAGCTGCCCGGCCGCTTGCGTCGAGATACCCATGAGCCGCGCACCGAGCCGGTTGACTGCCGTTGCGCGCAGCGCCTGCCGTAGAGCGTGCGCTCGAAGTAGAGCCACAGCATCACGATCAGTGCGGCCGAGGCGAGGAAGATGATGACCGCCTGCCCGTTCACGTTGAGCGGGCCGACGGAGAACCGCTCGTCCCAGAACGGCGGGTTGCGGAAGCCTTCGGCGCCGAAGAACAGCAGGCCCAGTCCGGTCATCGCGAAATGCACGCCGACCGAGACGATCAGCAGCACCAGCGAACTCGCTCCCGCCAGCGACTGGTAGGCCACGCGATAGACCAGCGGCCCATAGGCGGTAACGATGCAGAGCGTGAGAAACGCCTGCACCGCCAGCGGCAGGTTGCGCGGCGCGGCCCACGCCGACACCGCGCAGACGATGGCCGGCAGCGCGAACATGCGCGCGGCCGCCTTGAGCGCCGGCGCGATGCGACCACGGTGCCGCCAGGTGCCGACGAGCTCCATGGCGGCCGCGACGCCCGCGAGGATCAGCAGCAGCCAGACCGTGCCGGGCACCTTGCCGGTCTGGAAGATGGCGAGCGTGAGCGCGCCATAGGCGACGAACTCGCCCTGCGGAATGAAGATGACGCGGGTCACCGTGAACACGAGCACGATGCCCATGCCGAGCAGCGCGTAGATCGCCCCGTTCGTGAGTCCGTCCAGCGTCAGGATGCTGGCAATTGAGAAGTCCATGGCGGGGCTCTGCGCGATTCGCTGGCTGCGTTTACTGGGGTTGCTCGACCTTGAACTGGCCGCCCACGACCTTCAGCATCACGCCGGTTTCGTTGGTGTAGCCCCAGTGGTTCTGCGGCGTCCACTCGAGCACGCCGTGCGCGATCGTGGTGCGGCCCATGGTCTCCAGCGCGTCGCGCAGCGCGGCGCGGAATTCCGGCGTGCCGGGCTTGGCCTTCTTGAGCGCGATCGGCACCGCCTTTTCGAGGATGGTGAGCGCGTCGGCGCTGTGGGCGGCGAACTGGTTGCGCGAGTTCGGGCCATAGGCCTTCTCGTATTCGGTGACGAAGGCGACCGCCTGCTTCTTCGACGGGTGGCTATCGGGCAACTGTTCGGCGACGGTGGCGGGGCCGGAGACCACGAAGGCGCCTTCGGCGTCCTTGCCGGCGGTGCGCATCAGATCCTGCGTCGCGGCGGCGTGCGTCTGGTAGACCTTGCCCTTGTAGCCGCGTTCCATCACCGCCTTCTGGGGCATGCCCGCGCCGCTGCCCGAGGCCACGATCAGGATCGCATCGGGATTGGCCGATGTGAGCTTGAGCACCTGTGCGGTGACGCTGGTGTCGGCGCGGCCGAAGCGCTCGGCCGCGACGATCTTCATCCCGTTCTTCTCGGCCTCGGCGGTCAATGCCTTGAGCCACAGTTCGCCATACGCGTCGGTGTAGCCGAGGAAGCCGATGGTCTTCACCTTCTGGCTCTTCATGTGCTGCACCACCGCGTAGGCCATCACGTCGTTGGACTGCGGCAGGCGGAAGGTCCACTTGTCCTTGCCCGGCGGCAACGCGGCCGGCGACGCGGCGAGCTGCACCGTGCCCGATTCGGCCGCCACGTCGGCCATCGGAATCGCGACCGGCGTCGCGGCCGAGCCGATGATCACGTCGACCTTGTCCTCGGTCACGAGGCGCTGCGCGTCCTTCACGCCGGTGGTCGGGTCGGTGGCGTCGTCCAGGACCACGAGCTTGAGGTTCTCGCCGGCGATGGACTTGGGCCACAGCGCGATCTGGTTCTTCATCGGAATGCCGAGGCCGGAAGCCGGACCCGTGAGCGGCAGCACCACGCCCACGGTGAGGTCCGCATGCGCAATGCCGAAAAGGCCGAGCGCGAGCGCGGCGGCGAGGGTTGCTTTCTTGAAGTTCATGATGACTGTCTCCTTGGGTCGCTACAAAAGTTCGGTTCAGCGGGGCGCCATGCGCAGTGCGCCGTCGAGGCGGATCACCTCGCCGTTGAGGTGGCCGTTGGTGACGATGTGGCAGGCCAGCTCGGCGAATTCCGACGGCTTGCCCAGGCGCGGCGGGAAGGGGATCGATGCGGCAAGCGACTGCTGGACGGGTTCCGGCAGCTCCTTGAGCAGCGGCGTCGCGAACAGTCCCGGCGCGATCGTGCACACGCGGATGCCGTGCTGCGCGAGATCGCGTGCCATCGGCAGCGTCATGCCGACCAGGCCGCCCTTCGAGGCGCTGTACGCCTGCTGGCCCACCTGGCCGTCGAAGGCCGCGACCGATGCGGTGAAGAGCATCACGCCGCGCTCGCCGCCTTCGAGCGGCTCGAGCTTCGCGCAGCGCGCCGCGTACAGGCGGCTGATGTTGTAGGCGCCGATCAGGTTGACGTTGACCACGCGCACGAAGTCCTCCAGCGGTGCGGCGTTGCCGTCCTTGCCCACGATGCGCTTGGCGCTGCCGATGCCGGCGACGTTCATCAGGATGCGCGCGGGGCCGTGCGCGGCCTCGGCCTTGTCGAGCGCCGCGTTGACGCTGTCGGCCTGCGTGATGTCGCAGACGCACGCGATGCCGCCGATCTCGGCCGCGACCTTCTCCGCGAGCGCGGCGTTCACGTCCAGTACGGCGACCTTGGCGCCGAGCCGTGCGAGCTCGCGCGCGGTCGCTTCGCCGAGGCCGGATGCGCCGCCGGTGACCAGTGCGGCTTGTCCTTGGATGTTCATGGCTTGTGTCTCCTTGGGGTGTTACCGGGCTTCAACGTGAAAGGCAGCGCGTCGGTGTGCAGGGCTTCCACCAACTCGGCGCGGTGCTTGAGCACGGCGCGCTGGTTGATCGATCCCTTGTCGGTCACTTCGCCCCTGTCGATCGAGGGCGGCTCCGAAACGATGTGGGCGCGCGCGATGCGGTTGGCGCTGCCGGTGCTCGACGCGGCGAGGGTGTCCAGCAACTGCTGGAGCTTCGCCTGCACCGGTGCGCTTTCGACCACGTCCTGCATCGGCGCGTCGGCTGCGAGACCCGCGAGCTGGCGCATCGCCTGCGTCGGGAAGATCAGCGCGCCGACTTCCTTGAGGTTGATGCCGGTCAGGACCACGTCCTGCACGTAGGGCGCACCGGCGGCGATGATCTTCGCGCGCAACGGGCCGACGCTCACGAAGGTGCCGGTGGCGAGCTTGAAGTCCTCGGCGATGCGGCCGTCGAAGCGCAGGCCGCGGTGCACGTCGCTCTCGTCGATCCACTTCACTGCGTCGCCGGTGCACAGGAAACCTTCCTCGTCGAAGGCCTCGCGCGTGGCTTCCGGCGAGCGCCAGTAGCCGGGCGTGACGTTGGGGCCGCGGTAGCGCACCTCGACCTTGCCGTCAACCTCGATGAGCTTGAGCGTCATGCCCGGCGTGGGCACGCCGACATCGCCGGCGCGCACGTCGGGGCTGTTGATGAACATCGCGGAGGGGCCGGATTCGGTCATGCCGAGGCCGGTCGCCATCACGATGCGCTCGCCGATCTCGGCTTCCTGGATTTCATGGAGGAGGTCCCACACCGGCTGCGCGAGGGCCGCGCCGGAGTAGAAGAACATGCGCACGCGCGACAGCAGCGTCTTGCGCAGCTGTGCATCGGTCCGCATTGCGTTGGCGATGGCCTCGAAGCCGGTCGGCACGTTGAAGTAAACGGTCGGCGCGATCTCGCGCAGGTTGCGCAGGGTCTCGGCCATGCCGGCGGGCGTCGGCTTGCCGTCGTCGATGTAGAGCGTGCCGCCGTGGTAGATCGTGATGCCGACGTTGTGGTTGCTGCCGAAGGTGTGGTTCCACGGCAGCCAGTCGACGAGCACCGGCGGCTCGTCGGCGAGCGAGGGCATCGACTGCGCGATCTGCACCTGGTTGGCGCACCACATGCGCTGCGTGTTGATGACCGCCTTGGGCATCTTGGTCGAGCCCGAGGTGAACAGGAACTTGGTGATCGTGTCCGGCCCGGTGGCGGCCATGGCCGCGTCGACCGCCGGCGTGGCGGGGGTGTCGAGCAGGCTCTGGAACGTGGTGATGGCGCGGCCCGCGAGATCGGGCGAGGGCGTTTCGCGATGCAGCACCACTTCGACATCGGCGGGCACGACCGAAGCGATCGCGCGACCGAAGCGCGCCGCGTCGCTTGCGAACACCAGGCCGGGCGTCAGCGTGTTGAAGATGTGGCGCAGCTTCTCGTAGTCCTGGCTGACGGTCGAATACGCGGGCGATGCCGGGCAATAGGGAATGCCGGCGTAGATGCAGGCGAGCGCGAGCTGCGCGTGTTCGAGGCTGTTCTCGCTCAGGATCATCACCGGCCGCTCGGCGTTGAGGCCGCGGTTGAGCAGTCCCTGGCCGATGCGGCGCGCGTCCTGCAGCACCTTCGCGTAGCTGAGGTGCTGCCACTCGCCGGTGGTGCCGTCGGGCAACTGCTCGCGGCGAGCCATGAAGCTGCGGTCGGGCGCGGTTTCGGCCCAGTGCATCAGGCGGTCGGTGATGCGCTCGGCGTAGCTGCCGAGCGGCTCGGCCGCTTCGAGGTAGCGTACGCCGGCGGCGCCTTCGCGCACGTTGACGTGGCGCACGCCGAAGGTCACCGGACGGTAGCGTGGCGTGATGGTGGGTTGGCGGGTGGCTTGCATGATGGGGCTTGTCTCGTTCGTTCGATTGCGCTGTGGCCAGCTTCAGGAATCCCGCGGAACCGGCTCCGCCGGGCCGCCGGGATTGCCCCCGGAGAGGGTGTGCCCGAGCCACACGCAGTGGGCGAGGCTGGGGGTGAGCCTCATTTCTGGACCTTGTTCGCCTTGCCTTCGAGGAAAGCGCGCACGCGCTCCTTGGCCTCGGGCGCGCTCTGGGCGATGCCGGCCATCAGGGCTTCGGTGAAGAAGCCATGGTCGGCCGGCTGTTCGGCGATGCGCGGCAGCGCGTGCATCAGTGCGTAGTTGGTCAGCGGCGCATTCGTCGCGACGCGCTTGGCGAGTTCGACGGCCTTGTCGAAAGCGGTGCCCTCGGCCACGAGATATTGCGCGAAGCCGGCGCGCTCGCCTTCCTCGGCGCTGTAGACGCGGCCGGTGAGCATCATGTCGGTCATGCGCGCCGCGCCGATCAGCTTGGGAATGCGGACCGAACCGCCGCCGCCGACGAAGATGCCGCGCGAGCCTTCGGGCAGTGCGTAGAAGGTGGTGCTGTCCGCGACGCGGATGTGGCAGGCGCTGGCGAGCTCCAGGCCGCCGCCGACCACCGCGCCGTGCAGCGCCGCGATCACCGGGACCGGGCCGTGCTGCACGAGGTCGAGCGCCGCATGCCGGTGCGCGAATGCAGGAGCCCCTGGCCGGCGTCGCGTTCCTGCAGTTCGGACAGATCGAGCCCGGCGCAGAAATGCGGGCCGTCGCCGTCGACGACTGCCGCGCGCACCGAGGACGGCAGGTTTTCAAACGTGTTGCGCAGCGCGAGGATGAGCGCATCGGACAGCGCATTGCGCTTGCTGGCGCGGGTGAGGCGCACGATGGCGATGTTGTCCTGGATTTCGAGCTGAAGATCGGTGTGGGTCATGATTGCATTCCGGGTTGCGATCGATTATGGTTATGAAAAATAACCAATTCAAGCCGCGTATGAACCCGCGGCATGAGGACTTACCCTAAGCCTAAAACCCGTTGGAGACAACGCCATGGACTACGAGAACCTGATTGCCATCGACACGCACACGCATGCGGAGGTGAGCTGCTGGAATCCCTTCGACAACTACGGAGAGGAATACGACCGCGCGGCCGACAAATACTTCCGATCCAGCCGCCGCCCGACCATCCAGGAAAGCATCGATTACTACCGCGAACGCAAGATCGGCCTCGTGATGTTCATGGTCGATGCGGAATCGAATCTCGGCCGCCGCCGCATTCCGAACGAGGAGATCGCCGAGGCGGCGCAGAAGAACTCGGACATCATGATCGCCTTCGCCAGCATCGATCCGCATAAGGGGAAGATGGGCGCGCGCGAGGCGCGGCGGCTCATCGAGGAGCACGGCGTCAAGGGATTCAAGTTCCATCCGACGGTGCAGGGCTATCACCCCTACGACCGGATGGCCCGGCCGATCTACGAAGTCATCAACGAATACGGCTTGCCGGCGGTGTTCCACACCGGCCACAGCGGCATCGGCTCCGGCATGCGCTGCGGCGGCGGCCTGCGCCTCGAGTACAGCAACCCGATGCATCTCGACGACGTCGCCATCGACTTCCCCGACATGCAGATCGTCATGGCGCACCCGAGCTTCCCGTGGCAGGACGAGGCGCTGAGCGTAGCGACGCACAAGCCCAATGTGTGGATCGACCTCTCCGGCTGGAGTCCCAAGTACTTCCCGAAGCAGCTCGTGCAGTACGCGAACACGCTGCTCAAGGACCGGGTGCTCTTCGGCAGCGACTACCCGCTGATCACGCCCGACCGCTGGATGAAGGACTTCGAGGAAGCGGGCTTCAAGCCTGAGGTGATGCCCGGCATCCTCAAGGACAACGCCGTTCGTCTGCTGAAGCTCGCCAGCGCGTAGGGCTCACCCCCAGCCTCGTCCACTGCGTGCGGCTCTGCACCCCCTTGCAGGGGGCAATCCCGGTGGCCCGGCGAAGCCGGTTCCGCGGGATTTCTGGTATTGGCTGGCGCGGCCCGTGAATCTACGGGCGATCCCAATCCACATGGGACCGCTCTCGCCGCTCCTCGCGCTCGCGCGCCATCTGTTCCTGGAACTGCTGGCGGCCCTCCTTGGCCGCCGCGATCAGCTTGGCGCGGTCCTTGTAGTGCGGATAGGTCTCGTGCATGAGCTGGATGTTGCGCAGGCGGAAGCGCATGGCCGATTCGCGCGCTTCGTGCGCGGGCCAGCCGAGCCCCTCGAGCACCGAGCGGGCGCTGCGCAGCGATGACTCGAACATTTCGCGTTCGACCGTCTCGACCTTGCGGTCGAGGAGATGGTAGACATGCGCCACATTGCGCGCCCGCGCGACGATCTTCGCGTTGGGGAAATGCTCGCGCAGGAGGTCGACGATCTCGAGCGACTGTTCCATGTCGTCCACTGCGACAACGACCACTTTCGCGGTGCCCGCGCCTGCAGTGCGCAGCAGGTCGAGTCGGGTCGCGTCGCCATAGAAAACGCGGAAACCGAACTCGCGCAGGCTTTCGATGGTGTCCGGATCGTGATCGAGCACCGTGATCTTCAGCCCTTGAGCGCTCAGCAAACGGCCGATGATCTGTCCGTAGCGGCCGAATCCGCAGATGACCACCTTCGCGTCCTGCTGCTCGGAGATCTC
The DNA here is from genome assembly GCF_050632185.1 of Variovorax ureilyticus. Lineage (GTDB taxonomy): Bacteria > Pseudomonadota > Gammaproteobacteria > Burkholderiales > Burkholderiaceae_C > Variovorax > Variovorax ureilyticus_A. The sequence continues at coordinate 3,626,728 of NZ_CP192579.1, read as the reverse complement.
CTCCATCGTGGTCGGCTTCTGGCTGCCGTGACGCGCCAGCACCCACTTGTCGATCGCCACGAGCAGCAGAGGCGAAAGCAGCATCGACAGCGCGACCGCCCCGATGAGGAACGAGGCCACTTGGGGCGGCAGCACGTCCGGCCCGGCCGCCTGGAACACCACGAAGGCGAATTCGCCGCCCTGCGCCAGCAGCAGCGTGAACACGGGCCGCTGCTGGTGGGGCACGTGCATCAGCTTCGCGAGTCCGTAGATCACGGCGGCCTTCAGCACCATGAAGCCGATGACGACCATTGCCATCAGCAGCGGATGGGCGAGCAGCACGCCGAAGTCGATGCTCATCCCCACCGCGATGAAGAAGAGGCCGAGCAAGAGGCCCTTGAAAGGCTCGATGTCGGTCTCGAGTTCTCGCCGGTACTCGCTTTCGGCCAGCAGCACGCCGGCGAGGAAGGCGCCCAGCGCCATCGACAGGCCGATGGACTGCATCAGCGCGGCGATGGCGACCACCAGCAGCAGCGAGGCCGCCGTGAAGATCTCCGGCGACTTGCTGCGGGCGATCCAGCGCAGCAAGGGCCGCAGGGCCAGGCGGCCGCCGATCACGATGGCGGCGATCACGGCGACGATCTTCAGGCCCTCGACCAGCCGGGCGAATCCGCTCGGGCCCGTGTCGGCGTCGTGGCTGACCGCGAGCAGCGGCAACAGCGCGAGGATCGGAATCGCCGCCACATCCTGGAACAGCAGGATCGAAAAACCCGACTGCCCGCTCGGCGTCTGCAGCAGATTGCGCTCGCCGAACACCTGCAGCGCGATCGCGGTCGACGAGAGCGCAAGCCCGAGTGCGGCCACCAGCGCGACGCGCCAGGGGCCCCGGCCATCCAGCCGGCCAGGAAGAGCACCGCGGCACAGCCCAGCACCTGCGCCGAGCCCCAGCCGAAGATCGGTCCGCGCAGGCTCCATAGCCGCTTGGGTTCCAGTTCGAGGCCGACGAGGAACAGCATCAGCACCACGCCGAACTCGGCGAAATGGAGGATGTCCTCGACGTTCGTCACCAGCCCGAGGCCCCACGGGCCGATGGCAATGCCGGCCGCGAGGTAGCCGATGATCGAGCCCAGCCCGATGGCCTTGGACAGCGGCACGACCAGCACCGCGGCACCGAGATAGATGAGCGAGTTGAGCAGCCAGCCCGGCAGGTGGTGTTCCATCGTCAGGTCTCTTCGTGGCCGACAGGCCGGTCGGTTTCAGGCACAGCGCAGCTCGCGCATCCGTCCAGGTCTTCCAGCTCGGGCCAGCTCGGATAGGTCTGCAGACGGTCCTTGAAGACCGCCACGTGCGCGGCCACGTCCGCTTCCGATGCACGGCGGGCGCCGTGGAGCATCAGCGGCGGCAGGAAGCGCATGCCGCACAGGGTCGCGGTCTGTTCGTAGGGAGGCAGGAAAGCGTCGAAGAAGTAGCGGTTGTAGCGCTGGGGGTGGTAGCTCTCTTCCGGGCCGCCGGTGGTCGCGACGAGCCAGAAATCCTTGCCTTCCAGCTTGTTGCCGCCCCTGCCGTAGGCCCAGCCGTAGCTGAAGACATCGTCCAGCCAGAGCTTCTGCAGCGAAGGCATCGAGTACCACTGGATCGGATGCAACAGCACCAGCATCTCGGCGCGGGCGAGGCGGGCCTGCTCGGTCTTCACGTCGATCGCGTAATCGGGATAGCTGTCGTAGAGGTCGTTGACGTCGACGCCCGGGACCTCGCGCGCTGCTTTCAGCAACTGGATGTTGACGCGTGAATCGCGCCATCGGGGGTGCGCGGCGATCACGTAGATGCGGGATGCGCTTTCCGTACTTGTTGTTGTCGGCATGCCGAGAACATAGCGCACTCGGCGGGCCGCTACCATGACGCCTGTCTTCAGCCTCGAGGAGTCACAGATGCCGGTGGTTCTGGTCGCCAATCCCAAGGGCGGGGTCGGCAAATCCACGCTCGCGACGAACATCGCGGGCTACCTCGCGAGCCGCGGCCATGCGGTGATGCTGGGCGACATCGATCGCCAGCAGTCTTCCAGGCTGTGGCTCAGCCTCAGACCCCCGAGGCGCGTGAGATCAGGAGCTGGGATGCCTCGGAGGACGGCGATGTGGTCCGCCCGCCGCGCGGCACGACGCACGCCGTGCTCGACACGCCGGCCGGGTTCCACGGCTCGCGCTTCAAGGAGGCGGTCGCGCTTGCCGACAAGGTGCTGGTGCCGCTCCAGCCCAGCATCTTCGACATCTACGCGACGCGCGATTTCCTCGACAAGCTGCTTTCGCACCGCCGCGTCGACAAGACGCAGGTCGCCGTGATCGGGATGCGGGTGGATGCGCGCACCCTCGCGGCCGAACGTCTGCGGGAGTTCATCGCCGGTCTCGACGTGACCGTTCTCGGCGAGCTTCGCGACACGCAGATCTACGTGCAGCTTGCGGCTCGCGGGCTGACGCTGTTCGACATTGCCCCGGGCCGCGTTCAACGTGATCTGGAGCAGTGGGAGCCGATCTGCCGCTGGCTGGATCAGTAGCTCGCCCCCAGCCTCGCCCACTTCGTGTGGCTCTGACACCCCCTTCCCGGGGGCGACCCCAGCGGCTCGGCGAAGCCGGTTCCGCGGGGTTTCCCGGCTTGCGCCTGTATTGATGGTTTTCCCTTAGTAAGTCTGTCGCCGCGTGGACATGCGTGGCCGAACCCGGCCGCTAGAGTGATCCGCATGACAAAGACCTTCCAGACCCTTCAGGATCTGGCCGCGTGCGTCGGCCAGGAAGTCGCGGTGAGCGAGTGGATCACCATCACGCAGGAACAGGTCAACCTGTTCGCCGAGGCGACCGGCGACCACCAATGGATTCACGTCGACGTCGAGAAGGCCAAGGCCGGGCCCTTCGGCGGACCGATTGCGCATGGCTTCCTGACGCTCTCGCTGGTGCCGCGCATCTTCGAGACCGCCATCAGTGTGGTGGAGTCGGGCATGGGCGTGAACTACGGGTTGAATCGCGTACGTTTCATGACGCCTGTGCCGGTCGGCGGGCGGGTGCGCGGGCGCCTGAAACTGCTGTCGTCGGAGCCGATCGCGAACAATGGGCTGCAGATGACGTGGGAGGTCACGATCGAACTCGAAGGATCGGCCAAGCCGGCCTGCGTGGCGGAATCGGTGGCGCGGCGCTATCCCTGACCGCCTCTACGCAAATCCGTTCTGCCGCCACGCCTCGAACACGGTGACCGCCACCGCGTTCGACAGGTTCAGGCTTCGCTGCCCTTCGCGCATCGGCAGGCAGAGGCGCTGGGCTGGTGGGAACGATTCGCGCAGCTCGGGTGCCAATCCGCGGGTCTCTGCGCCGAAGACGAGCCAGTCGCCGGGACGAAAGGCAATGTCGTAGACCGGTCGCGAGCCGCGCGTCGTGAGCGCGAACATCCTGTCGGCGGGAGGGCGTTCGGCGTCGAGCAATGCCTGCCAGCTCGGATGCCGCAGCACCTTCGCGTACTCGTGATAGTCCAGGCCGGCGCGGCGCAGCAGCTTGTCGTCCATGGAAAAGCCGAGTGGTTCGACCAGGTGCAGCGTGCAGCCCGTGTTGGCCGCCAGCCGGATGACGTTGCCGGTGTTGGGCGGAATTTCGGGCTCGACGAGAACGATATGGAACATGGCGGCGATTGTCCGCGCGGGCGCGGCGATCAGGCCGGCAGGTCCGTTCGCGCCAGCACGATCGCCGTGATGTGCGAGGCGCCGCCCCTGCGCAGCACCTCGGCGGCGGTGAAGACCGAGGCGCCGGTCGTCATGACATCGTCCACCAGCACGACACGCCGGTTGCGCACGGCGGCGGCCCGTAGTGGCTCGAGGGCGAACATGCCGCGGAGATTGGTCAGCCGTTCCGCGCGCGTCAGCCCGCTTTGAGCGGGGGCATCCCGGGTGCGCAGAAGAATCCCGGGGTTGGCGGTGTTCGGTGCGAGCCGCTTGGCCAGTTCATACGCCTGATTGAAGCCGCGCTCGCGCATCCGGATGGCGGTCAGCGGCATCGGCAGGACGATGTCGGCCTGTTCGATCGCCGCTTCGATCCATGGCGCGCTTCGCAGCAGGGTGGCGAGCGGGGAGGCGAGGCCGGCATTGCCGCGAAACTTGAATTCGGCGATCCGCTCCGGCCAGGGCCATGCATACGCGCAGGCGGCGTGGCAGGCGTCGAGAGGCGGCGGGTCCGATGTGCAGGCGCCGCAGCGCGAAACGCCCGGGGGGACGGGCAGCGCGCAGGTCATGCATCGCGGCGTCGGCGGTGCAAAGCGTGCCACGCACGCGTCGCAGATCGGCTGCGCCGGCCAGGCGCGGCAGACGGCACACTGGCTCGGCAGTCCGGCCGCAATCGATGGGAAAGCCCTTTGGGCCCAGCGTCTGAGCATCCCTCAATATACTGAGCGGCCCATGCCTCCTGTCTCTCCCCAGCGCCCGCCGACCATCGATGCCCGGGCGGCCGCGCGGTGGAGCAGGCTCGCGCCGCCTTCGGGGTCGCCGTGGCTGCACGAGGAGGTCGGGCGCCGCATGGAGGACCGGCTCCAGTGGATCAAGTCCCGCCCGCGCCGTTGGGCCGATTGGTCACCGCTTCGGGGCGGCTTGGAAGCCCACGAACGGGTGGCACGCCGCTACCGGGATGCTGCCGCCTACGTCATCGAACCCGAGCCTTCGCTGGTCGCGCCGACCGGGAAGGCGCTGACTGCCCCGTGGTGGGCTGCCCGGCGGTGGCAGGGTGGCCAGCCGACGTTCGAGGCGCCGCCGGAAGACGGGGTGGATCTGCTCTGGGCCAACATGGCGCTGCACATGGCCGCCGATCCGGGGGCGCTGATCGGCCGGTGGCACAAGCTCGTGGCGACCGACGGCTTCCTGATGTTCTCGTGCTTCGGGCCGGACACCCTCCAGGAATTGCGCGCGCTCCACGAGCGCCTCGGCTGGCCGCCGGCGAGCCACCAATTCACCGACATGCATGACTGGGGCGACATGCTGGTCGGGGCTGGCTTCGCCGAGCCCGTGATGGACATGGAGCGCATCGTCCTGACCTGGACGAGCGCGGACGCGGCGCTGGCCGAACTGCGCTCGCTGGGCCGAAATATCCATCCGGACCGCTTTCCGGCGTTGCGCGGCAAGGGCTGGCGGCAGGCGTTGTGCGCGGCGCTGCCCGAGCTGGCGCCAGCGAAAGAGGGGGCGGGAAGATCGCGCTGACCTTCGAAATCATCTACGGACACGCCTTCAAACCCGCGCCGCGGGTGGCGCTTTCCGCCGAGAGTGCGGTCTCGTTGCGCGAGATGCGCACCATGCTTCAACGCGGTCGCCCAGGTGTGTGAGGCGGCGCTTGTTCACCGCTACAATCCGGCGCTGCGTGAACTCCGGGTATTGTCCCGTGACCGAGGCCTGTCGAACATGGGTTTGACAGCGATCGACGCACCGATTTGCTGAACTCGCCCGTGTCGAATTCCGTGTTTCGTTTTGCCACCGTTTCAGGACAGAGCGTTCATTGGTTTCTGAAACGCAATTGCTCGGTTACGCCGAGCCAGCTGGGCTGGCTCTATGCATCTATCTGCGTAGTTTCCCTAGGCATCGGCGCCGTGTTCTGGCTCAACGGCGCGCGCCTCGTCCTACCATTCACCTGGCTCGAACTCACCGCGGTCGGGATCGCATTCATCCTTTACGCGCGCCACGCCACTGACGGCGAAAAAATCGCCCTGCAAGGCGGGCGCCTGGTGGTCGAGCTCGAAAACGGCGGCCACTATGAACGCGCGGAATTCTTGCCGCACCAGGTGCGGGTCGAGCCCCAGGACAGCGACCGTTCGCTGATCGAGGTCTCGGGTCAGGGTCGTTCGGTCAGGGTGGGGCGCTACGTGCGTCCGGAGTTGCGCGCGGCGCTGGCACGCGAAATTCGCATGGCATTACGCAGCGCCTGAGGGGGCGCCGAAATGCATCACCGTGGGGACCGGTGGGTTAACTGGAAAATGAAAAAAGTGAACACGATGAAGAGCAATTGGCGGAACAAGATTTGGCCAGCGAATCTGCTGCTGGCGGCCAGTGCGGCGTTCAGCGGCGCAGCACACGCGGTCAATGACCTGCCTGGCGGCCCGTCGGTGCGTCAGTTGAATCTTCCGGTGGGGGTCACCAAGATCGCCCAGGAGCAACACTTCCTCCACACCGTGATGCTGGTGCTTTGCACCGTCATCTTCGTGGGCGTCTTCTCCGTCATGTTCTATTCGATCTGGAAGCACCGCAAGTCGGTCGGCCACAAGGCGGCCAACTTCCATGAGTCGGTGGTGGTCGAAGTCATCTGGACCGTCGTTCCCTTCATCATCGTCATCCTGATGGCGCTGCCCGCGACCCGGGTGCTGGTCGCGCAGAAGGACACCTCCAATTCCGACCTCACCATCAAGGTCACCGGCTACCAGTGGAAGTGGGGCTACGACTACCTCAAGGGCGAGGGCGAGGGCCTTTCGTTCATCTCGACGCTCGACGCATCGCACCGCGCGCTCTCGGATGCGGGCGCCCACGGCGACGTGCCGGATAACTACCTTCTGAAGGTCGACAACCCGCTGGTCGTGCCGGTCAATACCAAGGTGCGCGTCATCACCACCGCCAACGACGTGATCCACGCGTTCGCGGTGCCGCAGTTCGGCGTCAAGCAGGACGCGATCCCCGGGTTCGTGCGCGATACCTGGTTCCGTGCCGAGAAGGTCGGCGACTACTTCGGCCAGTGCCAGGAACTCTGCGGCAAGGAGCACGCCTTCATGCCGATCCACGTGAAGGTGCTCGCCGCAGCCGACTACACCGCCTGGGTCGACGGCAAGCGCAAGGAGGCCGCGGCCAAGCAGGACGATCCCAACAAGGTCTGGACGTTGCCGGACATGCTCGCGCGCGGCGAGAAGGTCTACGCCGCCAACTGCGCCGCCTGCCACCAGGCCAACGGCAAGGGCGCCGGCCCGATCAAGCCGCTCGACGGCTCGGCGATCGTGCTCAATGCAGACCACAATCTGCAGCTCCACACGGTGCTCAACGGTCAGAACAACGGCGCCATGCCGTCCTGGAAGCAACTCAGCGATACCGACATCGCTGCCGTGGTGACCTATACGAAGAACGCCTGGTCCAACAAGACCGGCCAGCTCGTGCAACCGGCCGAAGTGCTGGCGGAGCGCGGCAAGTAAGCCGCCCGCCCCGTGACGAAGAGTTTGCAAGGAATACCAAGATGAGCGCAGTCCTCGATCCCCACGGTCAAGCACACGGCCACGGCGACCATGCCCACGACGACCACCACCACGCGCCGACCGGCTGGCGCCGCTGGGTGTTCGCGACCAACCACAAGGACATCGGCACGCTGTACCTGCTGTTCTCGTTCACCATGCTGATGGTGGGCGGCGTGCTCGCGCTGCTGATCCGTGCCGAGTTGTTCCAGCCCGGCCTGCAACTGGTCAACCCGGAGCTGTTCAACCAGTTCACGACCATGCACGGGCTGATCATGGTGTTCGGCGCGATCATGCCGGCCTTCGTCGGCTTCGCGAACTGGATGATCCCGCTGCAGATCGGCGCGTCGGACATGGCGTTCGCGCGCATGAACAACTTCAGCTTCTGGCTGCTGATCCCGGCGGCGCTGATGCTCGTGGGTTCGTTCTTCATGCCGGGCGGCGCACCGGCCGCGGGCTGGACGCTCTATGCGCCGCTCACCCTGCAGATGGGCCCCTCGATGGACGCCGGCATCTTCGCGATGCACATCATGGGCGCCTCGTCGATCATGGGCTCGATCAACATCATCGTCACCATCCTCAACATGCGCGCCCCGGGCATGACGCTGATGAAGATGCCGATGTTCTGCTGGACCTGGCTCATCACCGCCTACCTGCTGATCGCCGTGATGCCGGTGCTCGCCGGTGCGATCACGATGACGCTGACCGACCGCCATTTCGGCACCAGCTTCTTCAACCCCGCCGGCGGCGGCGACCCGGTGATGTACCAGCACATCTTCTGGTTCTTCGGCCACCCCGAGGTCTACATCATGATCCTGCCGGCCTTCGGCATCATCAGCCAGATCGTTCCGGCTTTCGCGCGCAAGAAGCTGTTCGGCTACGCCTCGATGGTGTATGCCACTTCGTCGATCGCCATCCTGTCGTTCATCGTGTGGGCGCACCACATGTTCACGACCGGCATGCCGCTCACCGGCCAGCTGTTCTTCATGTACGCGACCATGCTGATCGCGGTGCCGACGGCCGTGAAGATCTTCAACTGGATCGCGACCATGTGGCAGGGCTCGATGACCTTCGAGACGCCGATGCTGTTTGCGGTCGGCTTCATCTTCGTCTTCACGATGGGCGGCTTCACCGGCCTGATCCTCGCGGTGGCGCCGATCGACACGCAGTTGCAGGACACCTATTACGTCGTCGCCCACTTCCACTACGTGCTCGTGGCCGGTTCGCTCTATGCGATGTTTGCCGGCTTCTATTACTGGTCGCCGAAGTGGACCGGCGTGATGTACAACGAAACGCGCGGCAAGGTCCACTTCTGGTGGTCGCTGATCTCGTTCAACATCACCTTCTTCCCGATGCACTTCCTGGGTCTGGCCGGCATGCCCCGTCGCTATGCCGACTACCCGATGCAGTTCGCCGACTTCAATGCGGTCGCTTCGGTCGGCGCGTTCGCTTTCGGCCTGGCGCAGGTCTACTTCTTCGTCTTCATCGTGCTGCCGACGATGCTCGGCAAGGGCGAAAAGGCTTCGCAGAAGCCGTGGGAAGCCGCCGAGGGCCTGGAGTGGGAAGTGCCTTCGCCCGCACCGTTCCACACCTTCGAGACCCCACCCAAGCTCGACGCTACCGCCACCAAGGTGATCGGCTGAGGCGCGGCGCATGATGACACCCGAGCAAAAGAGGAGCAACCGCCGCCTGGGGCTGACGCTGGCCTCCATCGCGCTGATGTTCTTCATCGGCTTCATCGTCCGCATGGTCTGGGTCGGGCATTAAGGGCACCGCCATGGGTACCGGGCAGCGCATCCGTCGGGAAAACGTCCGCATGGTCGGCAAGCTGGCCGTCGTTGCCGCCGGTATGTTCGGCTTCGGCTATGCGCTGGTCCCGATGTACCGGGCCATCTGCGAGATGACCGGCATCAATATCCTGGCGCGCTCCGAACTCGAGGTGCCGGGTGGCGCTTCCGGCGGTCAGGACGTGCGCGTGCCCGCCAACACGCAGGTCGATACGAGCCGGACCATCACGGTCGAGTTCGATGCGAACGCCCATGGCCTGTGGGACTTCAAGCCGGCACAAAGGTCGATCCAGGTGCATCCCGGGGAACTGCACACGGTCATGTACGAATTCCAGAACGTGCAGAACCGCCGCATGGCCGCGCAGGCGATCCCGAGTTACGCGCCGCAGCAGGCAGCGCCGTACTTCAACAAGCTGGAGTGCTTCTGCTTCAACCAGTACACGCTCGATGCGGGCGAGAAGAAGCAGTGGCCCGTGGCCTTCGTGATCGATCCCAAGATTTCGAAGGACGTGAAGACGATCACTTTGTCGTACACCTTCTTCGAGGTGGGCGGCAAGACGCCCCCGGCGCCGGTGGCGGCCAATGCCGCGACGCCGCCTTCCACGGAGCCGCACTCATGACGGCGTCGCCTGGAACGCCACGCAAGGGATCGCTGTGGCGCACGGTGCGTGCGGTCGGCTGGTCATTCTTCGGCGTGCGCAAGAACAGTGCCTTCCAGGACGACATCGCCAAGCTGAACCCGCTGCACATCATCGCGATCGGCCTCGTGGCCGTGGCGGTTTTTGTCGGCGCGCTGATCCTGCTCGTCCGCTGGGTCGCCACCTCGTGAAGATCAACCCACAAGAAACTGAACCGAGAGAGAAGAAAGCCAGGACCTGATATGAGTTCAACGACGCACGGCACCACGCCCTACTATTTCGTGCCCGGGCCCTCTGCCTACCCGGTGATGGCCGCGACCGGCCTGCTCTTCGTGATTCTCGGGGCCGCCCAGTGGATCAATGGCCACCAATGGGGCGCATGGTCCCTGCTGCTGGGCATGATCGTCTGGCTCGGCACCTTGTTCGTGTGGTTCCGGGCAGCCATCGGCGAAAGCGAAAGCGGCAAGTACGGCTACAAGGTCGACCTGTCGTTCCGCTGGAGCATGAGCTGGTTCATCTTCTCGGAGGTGATGTTCTTCGGCGCCTTCTTCACCGCGTTGTGGTGGGCGCGCACGCACGCGCTTCCGTCGCTCGGCAGCCTGGACAACGCCATCCTGTGGCCGGACTTCAAGGCCGTGTGGCCGACCGCCGCCGCCGGCGCGACCGGCTCGCCCGCCGACATCGTCGAGCCGTTCCAGACGGTCGGTCCGTTCTGGCTGCCGACCATCAACACGGCGCTGCTGCTGAGCTCCGGCGTGACGCTCACGATCGCGCACCACGCGCTGCGGGCCGGCCATCGCGCGCAGACGGTGCGCTTCATGTGGCTGACGGTGCTGCTGGGCCTGACCTTCCTCTTTGTCCAGGGTTATGAGTACCACCACCTGTACACCGAGTTGAACCTCAAGCTCAGCTCCGGCACCTACGGCTCGACGTTCTTCATGCTGACCGGCTTCCACGGCCTGCACGTGTTCATCGGCATGCTGATGCTCTTCTTCATCACCCTGCGCATTCGTGCGGGCCACTTCACGCCCGAGCGTCATTTCGGCTTCGAAGGTGCCGCCTGGTACTGGCACTTCGTCGACGTCGTGTGGCTCGGCCTCTACATCACGGTCTACTGGCTTTGAGCAGCATCGACGGCACAACAAAAAAGCGCCGCAAGGCGCTTTTTCATGGTTCTCTGGCAACGGGAGCGACCTACTTGCCCACAGGCAAGCCCCCTGGCTGGATGTATCCGAGTTTCCAGGCCACCAGGATGCACAGGAACAAAACCACCGACAGCCCGATCCGAACCGTCAGCGCGCGCGCCATACCGCCGCTCTTGGCCCGGCCGTTCCGCCCGTCCCTCAACATGAAGAACAGCGCGAACCCGAGGCTCGCCAGGATGCCCGCGAAGGCGAGGGCGACAAAGTACTTCATGAATCACATTATCGGCCGCAGAGACGGTCTCCCGGTTTGAACACAGACATCCCTGCCGCCGCCGCATCACCCGCACGCCGCGGACGCTTCTGGGTGGTCACGTTGGTGGCCGTCATTGCCATTTCGGGCACCCTCTCGCTCGGGCGCTGGCAGCTCTCTCGCGCCGCGCAGAAGGAGGCCATCCAGGCGGAGATCGATGCGCAGAAAAGCCTGCCTCCGCTCGATCAGGCCGAGTTCCTGGCGCTGGACAACGCGTCGTCGTCGGCCCTCCACCGTTCGGTTCGACTGCGTGGGCTCTGGCTCCCGCCGCACACCGCCTATCTCGACAATCGGCAGATGCATGGCATCCCCGGCTTTTATGTGCTGACGCCGTTCGCCATCGAAGGTTCCAACCAGACCGTGATGGTGCAAAGAGGATGGATCCAGCGCAATTTCAACGACAGGACCCAGCTCCAGCCCATCGTGACGCCACCCGGCCTGGTCGAGCTGACCGCCAGGATCGCGCCGCCGCCGGCGCATCTGCTGGACTTGGGAAAATCCGAGCCGGGCGCACCAATGCCGGGCGGCGCGGGGTCTTCCCCATCCGGCAGAATCTCGAGCTTGAAGCGTTTCGGACCGAGACCGGTCTGCCGCTGCGGACCGATATCTCCCTGCAGCAGACCGGCGAGGCGTCCGAGGGCATGCAGCGAGACTGGCCGGCTCCTGCGCTGGGTGTCGAAAAACACTACGGCTATGCGTTCCAGTGGTTCGGGTTGTCGGCCCTCGTCCTTATTCTCTATGTCTGGTTCCAACTCATCGCCCCCTACCGCCGCGCACGCCTTGCCCGCCGTGGCTGACGAGCCGCTCGGACTGACGGTGCACTCGATGCCGTCGCCGCGCGAGGCGCTCGGCGCGGTGGCGACGCGCCGCACGGTGACCGGCCGGTGGAAGATGATTCTGGTCCTGCTGTGCTGCGCGGCGCCGGTCATCGCCTCGTATTTCACGTACTACGTGATCCGGCCTGAGGGCCGGAGCGTCTATGGCGAGTTGATCGATCCGCAGCGCCCGATGCCGGACATCCAGGCCACCTCGGCCGACGGCGCGTCGATCCACCTGCAGGCGTTGCAAGGGCAGTGGCTGCTGATCGCGGTGGCCGGCGCCGCCTGCGACTCGGTCTGCGAGCAGCAGCTTTACCTGCAGCGCCAGTTGCGCGAAAGCCTTGGGCGCGAGAAGGACCGTCTCGATCGCGTCTGGATCGTCAGCGACGCGGCGCCGCTGCCGAAGCGCCTCGAAAACGGCCTGCGCGGTGCGACGGTCATCCGCGTGCCGGAGGCGCAACTCGCGCAATGGCTGGCGCCCGCCGCCGGCCACGCGCTGGCGGATCACCTCTACCTGGTCGATCCGATGGGCCACTGGATGATGCGTTTTCCGGCGCGCATGGATACGGCCGGTGCGAGCCGCGCCAAGCGCGACCTCGACAGGTTGATGCGTGCTTCCGCGTCGTGGGACGAGCCGGGGCGCTGATCTGCATGGACACCACCTCGCTCTACGATCTCACCCCGATCGCCTGGCTCCTGGCGGTCGGCGTGCTGCTGGCGCTCGGGCCCGTTGTATGGGTCTGGCGGCGCAATGCCGGCGCCGGCCCGGCGCGCAGGCTGCACGCGCTGACCGTGCTCACACTGTTCCTGACTTTCGACCTTACGCTCTTCGGCGCCTTCACCCGCCTGACGGATTCCGGCCTCGGCTGCCCTGACTGGCCGGGTTGCTACGGCAACGCGAGCCCGGTCGGTGCGCGGCACGAGATCGCGATGGCGCAAGCCGCCCAGCCGACCGGGCCCGTCACGCACAGCAAGGCCTGGGTGGAAATGGTCCATCGCTATCTGGCGACCGGTGTCGGCGCACTCATCTTTGCGCTGGCCGTCGCTACCTGGCTCGCGCGGCGGCGACAGCGTGCGGAACACGTCGGCGCACGACCCCTCAGCGCCTGGTGGCCCGCGGCGACGTTGGCATGGGTGTGCCTGCAGGGCGCGTTCGGGGCGTTGACCGTGACGTGGAAGCTCTTCCCAGCCATCGTCACGCTGCATCTTCTCGGCGCCATGGTTCTGCTCGCGCTGCTGTGCATCCAGGCCGTGCGGTATCAGCAGGATGCGATGGGGCGCCTGCCGACGCCGGTGCCTTCGGCGCTGCGCAACCTGCTGATCGCGACCACGGTGCTGCTGGTGCTGCAGGTCGCGCTCGGCGGCTGGGTCAGCACGAACTACGCGGTGCTCGCCTGCACGCAGTTCCCGACCTGCCAGGACAGCTGGTGGCCGCCGATGAACTTCGCGCAGGGGTTCCAGATCTGGCGCCACCTGGGGAAACCGCGGACGGCGCTCCCATCGACTTTGCCGCCTTGACCGCAATCCACTATGTCCACCGCCTGATGGCCTATCTCGTCTTCATCGCCATCGTGCTGCTGGTGCGCTCTCTTCTTCGTGTGCGGCCGTTGCGCCCGCAGGCGCGCTGGCTGGCCGGTCTCGCGCTGCTCCAGCTTGCGACGGGCCTCGGCAATGTGCTGCTCGGCTGGCCACTCGCGGCGGCCGTGCTGCACACCGGCGGTGCCGCCGCGCTTGCCGTGGTGCTGACTTGGACCCTGTGCGAAAGCCGACGCGAGCGAGCAGCCGTCACTGCGACTGCCGCAGGCCGCCGCGAAAGAATGGAGGCCGCATGAGCGCACCGGCTTCCGTTCACGGCGTGCACACCGTCAGCGTGATGCGCCAGTTCTACGCGCTGACCAAGCCGCGCGTGGTGCAGCTGATCGTGTTCTGTGCGCTCATCGGCATGGTGCTCGCCGTGCCGGGGCTTCCCGGTTGGGCCGAACTGCAGCAGGGCGCATTGGCGTGCGTCGGCATCTGGCTGGTCGCCGGCGCGGCCGCGGCGTTCAACTGCCTTGTCGAAAAGGGCATCGACGCCAAAATGAAGCGCACCGCATGGCGCCCGACCGCACGCGGCGAGTTGAGCGACCGTCAGACGCTGCTCTTCTCGATCACCTTGTGCGCCTTGGGCTCCGCGATCCTCTGGTTCGCCGTGAATCCGCTGACGATGTGGCTGACCTTCGCGACCTTCGTCGGCTACGCCGTGATCTACACGGTCGTCCTGAAGCCCCTGACGCCTCAGAACATTGTCATCGGCGGCGCGTCCGGCGCGATGCCCCCGGTGCTCGGATGGGCCGCGATGACCGGCGAGGTCAGTCCCGAGGCGCTGATCCTTTTCCTGATCATCTTCCTCTGGACGCCGCCGCACTTCTGGGCGCTGGCGCTCTACCGGGTCGAGGACTACCGCAAGGCCGGCCTGCCGATGCTGCCGGTGACGCACGGCAACGAGTTCACGCGGCTGCACGTGCTGCTCTACACGCTGATCCTCTTCGCGGCATGCCTGATGCCTTTCATCTACGGAATGAGCGGCTGGCTCTACCTCATGGTGGCCTTCGGCGTGAGCATCGGCTTCACCGGCTATGCGTTCGCGCTGTGGCGCAACTACTCCGACGCGCTGGCGCGCAAGACCTTCCGTTTTTCGCTGATCCACCTGAGCGTGCTGTTCGCCGCACTGCTCGTCGACCATTACCTCCGATGACATCTTCATCCATCAACAAGCGGCAGGCCCTTCGCCGGATTGCCATGGCGGCAGGTTCGGTGGCGGCTGTGTGCGTGGGCATCAACCTCGCCGGCTGCACCGAATCCAAGCCGACGTTCAATGCGGTCGACATCACCGGTGCGGATTATGCGAAGGACTTCTCCCTCGCCGACGCGAACGGCCGCGTGCGAACCATGGCGGACTTCAAGGGCAAGGTGGTCGTGCTGTTCTTCGGCTACGCGCAGTGCCCGGATGTCTGTCCGACCACCATGACCGAGATGGCGCAGGTCAAGCAACAGCTCGGAAGCGACGGCGACAAGCTGCAGGTGCTGTTCGTCACGGTCGATCCCGAGCGCGACACGCCGGAGGTCATGAAGGCGTACATGGGCGCCTTCGATCCGTCGTTCGTCGCGCTCATCCCGACGGCGGAGCAACTGCCGCCGCTCGCCAAGGACTTCAAGGTCTACTACAAGAAAGTCGACGGCAAGACGCCGACGAGCTATTCGATGGACCATTCCGCCGCCAGCTTCATCTACGACCCCGAGGGCCGTCTGAGGCTGTATGCGCGGTACGGCGCCGGCGTTCCGCCGATGGTGGCCGACATCAAGGCGCTGTTGAAGTCCTGAGCGCGCGACGCCCTGGACAGCAGCATCGAGCACCTCGAGCTGCGCGCAAAGGGGCAAAAGAAAAGCCCGGCGAGAGAGCCGGGCTTTTCGGGACAAAGGCGCCTTATGCGTATTCGGCGAGCGCCTTCTTCATCTTCTTCATGGCCGCCACCTCGATCTGGCGGATGCGCTCGGCGCTCACGCCGTAGACCTCGGCCAGGTCATGCAGCGTCATGCCGCCCGAGCCGTCGTCGTTCACCTTGAGCCAGCGCTCTTCGACGATGCGGCGGCTGCGATCGTCGAGGGACTCGAGCGCCGTGGTGATGCCGTCGGTCGACAGCCGGTCACGCTGACGCGATTCCAGCAGGGCCGTCGGCTCCTGGCTCGCATCCGCCAGGTAGGCGATCGGGCCGAAGCCTTCTTCGCCGTCATCGGACGGGCTCGGGTCGAGCACCACGTCGCCACCGGAGAGCCGGGTCTCCATCTCGAGGACCTCCTCCGGCTTCACGTTCAGACGCGTGGCCATTTGCGTGACCTCGTCGGCGCTCAGGGTATCCCGGTACGTCTCGCCATCGATGGCGGCATCGGCCTTGAAACCCTGCTTCATCGAGCGCAGGTTGAAGAACAGCTTGCGCTGGGCCTTGGTCGTCGCGACCTTGACCATGCGCCAGTTCTTCAGGATGTATTCGTGGATCTCGGCCTTGATCCAGTGCATGGCGTAGCTCACCAGCCGCACGCCCTGATCGGGATCGAAGCGCTTCACGGCCTTCATCAGGCCGACATTGCCCTCCTGGATCAGGTCGCCGTGCGGCAGCCCGTAGCCCAGGTATTGGCGGGAAATGGAGACGACCAGGCGCAGATGCGACAGGATCAGCGCACCGGCGGCTTCGAGATCGTTGTGGTCGCGCAGTTTGCGCGCGTAGCCCTGCTCTTCCTCAAGCGTCAGCAAGGGCAACCGGTTGGTTGCCGAGATATAGGCGTCCAGGTTACCCAGCGGAGGCACCATCGACCACGGATTGGCGACGGCAAGCTGGTTGGCAGAGGCTCCAGACAGTGTTGTCATTGGGGAAACTCCTTCGTTCTCGGTCATATTAGCACTCGATTAGAGGGAGTGCTAAGACAAGGGTTCCCCGCCCGCCTCAATGGTGGCGATAGCTTGACAGCGCCACTTTCGGCGCCTCATGCCACGACGCACATGGCGGCGGAAACCGGCAATACAAGGTTTCCCATCGCGTGCACGGCGGCCAGAAGGAGCACGGTGCCGACGAGCATGGTGACCAGGAGCGCAGGGGCGTGGAGCCTTGCGTAATGCATGCTGCCTCCTTTCTGGGGCCGCGGTCATGATGCCAGACCGGCCCCGGCGTCAGAAAGGGGATGAACCCGACCGTCTATTTAGCCGAGCAGCGCCTGCGCGAACTCTCTGGCGTTGAAGGTCTCGAGATCCTCCAGCTTTTCGCCGACCCCGATGAAATAGACCGGAATCGGCCGCTCGCGAGCGATCGCGCACAGCACGCCGCCCTTGGCCGTGCCGTCGAGCTTGGTGACGATCAGGCCCGTCAGGCCGAGCGCTTCGTCGAATGCCTTGACCTGCGCCAGCGCGTTCTGGCCCGTGTTGCCATCGATGACCAGCAATACCTCGTGCGGCGCGGTCGCGTCGGCCCGGTTGACGACCCGCTTGATCTTCTTGAGCTCGTCCATGAGATGGATCTGCGTCGGGAGCCGGCCTGCCGTGTCGACCAGCACCACGTCCTTGCCGCGCGCCTTGCCGGCGTTGACCGCGTCGAAGCTCACCGCGGCGGGGTCGCCGCCTTCCTGGCTGACGATCTCGACGGTGTTGCGATCCGCCCAGACGAGCAACTGCTCGCGCGCGGCTGCGCGGAAGGTGTCGGCGGCGGCCAGCAGCACAGAGGCGCCCTCGTTGGCCAGATGCTTCGTCAACTTGCCGATCGACGTCGTCTTGCCCGCACCGTTCACGCCGGCCACCATGATCACGGTCGGCGTGTATTCGCCGATCACCAGCGACTTTTCGAGCGGGCGCAGCAGATCGGCGATTGCGTCCGCCAGCAGCGTCCTGACCTGGCTGGCCTCAGTGGCCATGTTGCTTTTCACCCGGCGCCGCAAGTCTTCCAGCAGATGCTCGGTGGCCTTGACGCCGGTGTCGGCCATCAGCAGCGCCGCTTCCAGCTCCTCGTAGAGTTCGTCGTCGATCTGGGCGTTGACGAAGGCGGCAGTGATGCTGTTCCCGGTCTTGCGCAGGCCGCTCTTGAGCTTGCCAAGCCAGCCGCTGCGTTCGGGTGCCGGCGCGGGAGCGGATGTAACGACAGCCGGGGCCGGAGCGGGCACAGAGGGTGTCGGCTGGGGGACTTCGGTCTGGACGGGCGCCGGCTCGGGCTCCCACGGTGCCGGCTCTTGGGGCACGACCGTGGACGGGGGTGCCGGTTCGACCTCGGCGGCTGCCGGTGCCGGTGCTGGCGGTGCAGCCTTGCCGAACCAACTGGATGGGGAAAAGACCGACCGTGCCGGCGTGGCCGGAGCCGCCGGTGTTTCACCCGATGAAACTTCGGGAGAGGGCGCCGGTGCCTGGGCGGCATCCGACTGCGGTTTTTTCTTGAAGAAACTGAACATTGGCGGGTTTTTACAATCCGAGCCATTCTATGAAACACCCCTCGCCACGCCGCGCTGCGCTGGGTGCGGTGCTGGCCTTGGTGCTCTCTGCACCCTGGGCGTTGCCCGCCTTCGCGCAATCCTCCGCCTCGAAATCCGCCGCCGCGTCGCCGTCCAACGGCACGCCGGCCGCGGAGAAATTCACCCTCGGCAACGGCATGACCCTGATCGTGCAGCCCGACCGGCGCGCACCGACCGCGGTCCAGATGCTCTGGGTCCGCGTCGGTTCGATGGACGAGGTGGACGGCACCTCCGGTGTCGCACACGTGGTCGAGCACATGATGTTCAAGGGCAGCAAGGCGCTCAAGGCCGGCGAATTCTCCCGCCGCGTCGCGGCGCTCGGTGGCCGCGAGAACGCTTTCACCACGCGCGACTACACCGGCTACTACCAGCAGATCCCGGCCCTGAAGCTGGAGCCGGTCATGAAGCTCGAATCCGACCGCTTCGCCAGCAACCAGTGGCCGGACGACGAGTTCAAGCGCGAGATCGAGGTCGTCAAGGAAGAGCGCCGCATGCGCACCGACGACCAGCCGCGCGCCCTGCTCGGCGAGCAGCAGAACGCCGCGGTGTTCACCGCCTCGCCCTACCACCGCCCGGTGGTCGGCTGGATGAGCGATCTCGATGCGATGACCCCGGACGATGTCCGCGCCTTCTTCGAGCGCTGGTATACGCCCGCCAACGCCGCGATCGTGGTGGTCGGCGACGTCGACGTGGCGCAGGTCCGCGCGATGGCCGAGAAATACTACGGCTCGATCCCCACGCGCGCCGTGCCGACCCGCAAGCCACGCGCCGAACCCGCGCAGCGCGGCATCCGCCGCGTCGAATACAAGGCGCCGGCCGAGCAGGCCTACATCTCGCTCGCGTACCGCGTGCCGCAGATCGACCCGTCGGACAACTTCAAGGGCGACATCGATCCCTACGCGCTTGTGGTGCTGGCCGCGGTGCTCGACGGCTATCCGGGGGCGCGGCTCGATCGCGCCCTGACGCAGGGCCCGGGGCGGGTCGCGGATTCGGCAGGCGCCTACTCGGGCTTCGTCGGCCGCGGGCCGCAGCTGTTCGTGCTCGACGGCGTGCCGGCGGCCGGCAAGACGCCCGATGCGGTCGAAGCCGCCCTGCGCGCCGAGGTCGCCAAGATCGCGCGCGAAGGCGTCGGCGAGGCCGAACTCGCGCGTGTCAAGACTCAGTGGGTGGCGAGCGAGACCTACAAGCTCGACTCGGTGATGGCCCAGGCGCGCGAGCTCGGCAGCAATTGGGTGCAGGGCCTTCCGCTCGATGCAAGCGCGCGCATCATCGAGCGGCTCCAGAGCGTCACCGCGGAGCAGGTGAAGGCCGCGGCCGCCAAGTATTTCGGCGATGACCAGCTCACGGTCGCCACGTTGCGCCCGCTGCCCCCGAAGCGAACCGCCGTCCGCGCGGATTCGCCGCGCCCTCGGGCGAAATGCGTTGATGGAAGGCCCAAGACCCATGTTCAAGTTCCCGACAAGCGGCCTTCGCGGCTTCTTCCTTGGCGGCGCGTTGCTGATCGGCGCGAGCGCCCAGGCCGCCATTCCGATCCAGCACTGGACACTGGCGAACGGCGCCAGCATCTACCTCGCCGCCACCAACGCCTTGCCGATCGTCGATGTGCAGGCGGATTTCGATGCCGGTTCGCGTCGCGACCCGGCGGCGCAGGCCGGGCTGGCCGGCGCGACCGCCGCGATGGTCGAGAAGGGCATCCGCGCGAGCGGCAGCGATCCAGCGATGGACGAGAACGCGCTCGGCGAAGCCTGGGCCGATCTCGGCGCGAACTTCGACGTCGGCGCCGGCGGCGAGCGCACGAGCTTCACGCTGCGCACGCTCGCCCGGCCGGCGCTGCTCGACAAGGCGGTGCGGCTCGCCGCGCGCCAGATCGGCGAGCCGGCCTTTCCTGAAGACGTGTGGAAGCGCGAGCGCGAAGTGCTCAACGCGGCGATCAAGGAAGCCAACACCAAGCCCGCCACCGTCACCGAGCGCGCGTTCGCACAGGCGGTCTACGGCACGCATCCCTATGGCGTCGAGACGACCGAGGCGACGCTCGCGCAGATCGACGTGGCGACGATGCGCAAGCGCTACGAGCAACTCATCCTGCCCTGCCGCGCCAAGATCAGCATCGTCGGCGCCGTGACCCGCCCGCAGGCGGAAGACATCGCGAAGACGCTGTTGTCGCGCCTGCCGTCCTCGGCGTCCTGCCCCGAGCTGCCCGCGGTGCCCGAGGTCGAGCCGCTCGCGGCCGCGAAGGAGCAACGCATTCCCTTCGATTCGGCGCAGGCGCACGTGCTCATCGGCCAGCCGGGCTACCGTCGGTCCGATCCGGATCACTTCGCGCTGAACCTCGGCAACTACGTGCTCGGCGGCGGTGGCTTCGTCTCGCGGCTCACGGAGCAGGTGCGCGAGAAGCGCGGGCTGACCTACAGCATCTACAGCGGCTTTTCGCCGGGGCTTCAGGCGGGCGCGTTCCGAATCGGGTTCCAGACGCGGCCGGATCAGACCGAGGAAGCGGTCAAGGTCTCGCGCGAAGTGCTGGCGAAGTTCGTCGCCGACGGGCCGACGGAAGCCGAGCTCAAGGCCGCGAAGGACAACCTCATCGGCGGCTTTCCGCTGCTGCTGGACAGCAACCGCAAGCTGCTCGGCAACGTCGCGAACATCGCCTGGTACGACCTGCCGCTCGACTACCTGGAAACCTGGACGGCCCGCATGAACGCAGTCACGGTGGCCGACGTCAAGGCGGCGTTCGCGCGCAAGCTGCAGCCGGATCGCATGGTGACGGTCATCGTCGGGGCCAGGCAGCCCTGAGGGCGCAGGCGCGATTCGCGCCGTCGATGCCGTTAAGCTTTGGGCGTGAAACCAGCGCCCCGAAAATCCGTTCCCGCCCGATCGCCTTCTCCTGCGGCCTCGTCCAAGGCGCCGCATTTCGTCCGCATCATCGGCGGACAATGGAAGCGAACCCGCCTCGCAGTTGCCGACAAGGCCGGTCTTCGCCCCACGCCCGACCGGGTTCGTGAAACCCTCTTCAACTGGCTGGCCAGCCTCGCAGGCGCCGGCGGTGGCGAGCTGCCCGGCTGGCGATGCGTCGACGCCTTTGCCGGCACCGGCGCGCTCGGACTGGAAGCCGCCTCGCGCGGCGCCGAATCGGTGCTGCTGTGCGAGCAGGACGCTGCGCTGGTCGCACAACTGCAGGCGCTCAAGGCCAAGCTCTCCGCTGAAGCGGTGCGCGTCGAGCGCGGCAATGGCGTCATTGCGCTCGAGCGCATACCCGCCGGCAGCCTTCATGCGGTCTTCCTCGATCCGCCGTTCGACAACGCGGCCCTCTACGCGCCTGCATTGAGCGCAGCCGCACGTGCGCTGCGCCCGGACGGCGTGATCTACCTCGAAGCCGCGCGGCAATGGGACGAGCAGGAATTGTCCCCGCTGGGCCTCGTCGTGTACCGGCACTTCAGGGCCGGCGCGGTGCACGCGCACCTTCTTCAGCGCGCCGCGGACGCGGCTGCATAATCCGCCGCATTACAGGGCCGCGAGCGGCTGCATGAGAGGAGCAACCATGACCAGCAACGTGATCGCGGTATATCCCGGCACATTCGATCCTATGACGCTCGGCCACGAAGACGTGGTGCGGCGCGCGACCCAGCTTTTCTCCAAGGTCATCGTCGCCGTCGCCGCGGGCCATCACAAGAAGGCGCTTTTCACGTTGCAGGAGCGCATCGACATGGCCCGCAATGCGGTGGCCGCGTACAGCGACCAGGTCACCGTCGAGAGCTTCTCGGGGCTTTTGCGCGACTTCGTCGTCGCGCGCGGCGGCAAGGCGATGGTGCGCGGCCTGCGCGCGGTGACCGACTTCGACTACGAATTCCAGCTCGCGGGCATGAACCGTTCGCTGATGCCGGAAGTCGAGACGGTGTTCCTCACGCCCAGCGACAAGTACCAGTTCATCTCCAGCACCTTCGTGCGCGAGATCGCGATGCTGGGCGGTGAGGTCGACAAGTTCGTCTCGCCGAAGGTGCAGGAGGCCCTGCTCGCCAAAGTGCGCAACCTCGGGCGCGAATGAGCGCCGCGCCGGGCCGCCCCAAGCAGGCTCACACCCCTCGGGGGGCAGCGAGGACGCAGCAGTGCCGAGCGTGGAGGCCAAATGAGCGTTTCCGCGCAGCCTCGCCTGCATCCCCTCGGCGAGGCAGCCCTGGTGTGCGAGCTGCCGCCGCCGGCGACGCTCGCGCAGCAGCAGCAGATCTGGGCCCTGGCGGCCGAAGCGATGCAGTGGCGCGGCGTGCGCGAGGTGCTGCCCGGCATGAACAACCTGAGCCTGCTCTTCGATCCCGAAGAGATCGATGGCGGCGAGCTCGAGATGCAGGTGCTTTCCGCGTGGCCGCAGCTCGCGGCGGTGACCATCGAAGGACGGCGCATCGAGATCCCCGTGGTCTATGGCGGCGAATCGGGCCCCGATCTGGCCGACGTGGCGGCGCACACGGGCCTCGCGCCGGCGGAGGTCGTCCGGTTGCACAGCGGGGGCGACTACGTTGTCTACCTGCTCGGCTTCCTGCCGGGCTTCGCCTTCATGGGCGGGCTCGCGCCGGAACTCGCCACGCCGCGTCGGGTCGCGCCGCGCGTCGCCGTGCCCGCGGGTTCGGTGGGCATCGGCGGCGAGCAGACCGGCGTCTATCCGGTGGTCTCGCCGGGCGGCTGGAACCTGATCGGTCGGACGTCCGTGTCCCTGTTCGATCCGCTTGCCGAGGCGCCTACGCTGCTGCGTCCCGGCGACCACGTTCGCTTCGTCGCGGAAAGGGTGGAGCTCTGATGACCGCCGCGTTCACGGTCTTGCGCCCGGGCATGCTGGCTTCGGTGCAGGACCTGGGCCGGCACGGCCATCGGCAGCTCGGCATTTGCCCGGGCGGGGCACTCGACACGCTCGCGCTGGTGCTGGCGAACCGCCTGGTCGGCAACCCCGATGGCGCGGCGGGGCTGGAGATCACCATGGGTGGCTGCGAATTGCGCTTCGAGGCGCCGACGCGCATCGCATGGGCCGGCGACGATTTCGGCGCCCGGCTCGACGGCAAGCCCGTGTGGCCGGGCTGGAGCCTGCCGGTGCACGCGGGGCAGATCCTCAAGTTCGGACGCGCCAACCGGCCCGGCGGAAAGGCAGGCATTCGCACCTGGCTGGCGGTTGCGGGCGGCATCGACGTGCCGATGATTCTTGGTTCGCGCAGCACCGACCTGAAAGCCGGCTTCGGCGGTCACGAAGGCCGGGCCCTCAAGGCTGGTGACACGCTGCTCTGCGGCGCACCCGCACTCACCGCCGCGCAATTGGCGTCTCGCCCGTTCGGCGGGCGGATGCCACTGTGGCAAGCCGATCCGGCCGATGGCGCGATCGAGCTTCGCATGCTTCCCGGCCCCGAGTTCGAGCTCTTCACCGTCGCGTCGCGCGAACAGCTCTGGCGCGATGCATGGCGCGTCAGCCCGCAGAGCAACCGCATGGGCAGCCGGCTCGACGGCCCCGAACTCAAGCGCAAGCGCGGCGGCGGCGGGGACATGCTCTCGTCAGGCGTGATTCCAGGGACGATCCAGGTGCCGCCCTCGGGCCAGCCGATCATTCTCTTGGGCGATGCGCAAACCATCGGTGGCTATCCGCGCATCGGCGTGGTGATCCGTGCCGATCTCTGGAAACTGGCGCACGCGCCGCTCGATGGCCGCCTGCGTTTCCGGGTGGTCGATGCCGCCGAGGCGCTCGCGGCGTGGGACGCGCAGAAGCGCTATCTCGCGCATCTCGCACAAGGCCTGGTGTCGATGGGGTGGCTTGCGCCGGCCTGAGCGGTCCGGCGCACATCGTGAGCGATTCTGTCAGGCGTTCGCGACGACCCGCTTCAACCAGGGGCCGAGCGTCGCGTTGACGAACGCCGGCTTCTCCATCGTCAGCATGTGGCCGCACTCGGCGACCCAGACGAGTTCCGCATGCGGTATCAGCGATGCGATTTCCCGCGAGCACTCGGGCGGCGTGAGCCGGTCGCCATCGCCGCACAGCACGAGCGTCGGGCAACGCAGGCGCGAGAGGTGAGGCCGCGCGTCGGGCCGCTTCATGAGCGCGCGGTTCTGGCGGATCAACTGCGTCGCGCCCGCGTCGAGGATCAGATCGACGTAGCGCCGGATCAGCGCATCGTCGCGCGCCTGCGCCGGATGGAACGCGAAGCCCGCGTTGAGCTCGATCACGTCGCGCGCCTCGCCGCGCTCGAACAGCTCGATGGCCGATTCGCGCAACTCGTACATCTCCGGCGTTTCGGGGCGTGCGTTGGTGCCGAGCAGGGCCAGTCCCACGACGCGCTCGGGCGCCTGCCGTGCCGCTTCCATCGCGATCATGCCCCCCATCGATGCGCCGCACAGAATCAGCGGTCCGGGATGCTCGGCGAGCAGTGCGGTCGCCATCGCCTCGATGCGGTCGTGGCGCATGTGGACATCGGTGACTCGAACATCGAGCGTTGAGGGCAGGGCGGGACGCTGCGCTTCCCACAGGCGCTCGTCGCAGGCGAGGCCGGGCAGCAGGACAAGACTTGGCATGCGCGAATTCTCCGCGATTGCGTGCGGACGTCGCGACGTCACCCCGTGCGCGGACAATAGGCGGCAATGCCCACCGAACTCATCCTGATCCGCCACGGCGAAACCGACTGGAACCGTGAACTCCGTTTCCAGGGCCACATCGATGTACCCCTCAACGACATGGGCCACGCGCAGGCTCGCAGGCTCGGTCAGCGGTTGGCGCAGGAGGCCGTGCAGCATCTCGTCAGCAGCGACCTCATGCGCGCGCAGCAGACCGCCGCGCCGGCGGCGCAGCAGCTCGAGCTGGCGATCGCCACTTCGGTCACGCTGCGCGAGCAGAACTTCGGCGTCGTCGAAGGCATGCGCGCCGAGGAGATCCAGAGCCTGCACCCGCGCGCTTGGGAGGACTGGTTGCAGTTCCGTGAAGACCACGCGATGCCCGAAGGCGAGTCCGCGCGGCAGTTCCACGCGCGGATCATGGATGCGCTCGGCGACATCGCCACTGCGCACCCGGGGCAGACCGTGCTGGTTGTGACCCACGGCGGGGTGCTCGACATGGTCTGGCGCACCGCCCGGGGTCTGGGGCTGAACGGCCCGCGCCAGAGCCAGATCCCCAATGCCGGTTTCAACCGCATCCGCTTGGGCGATGCCTCCGCGCCCGATCGCATCGAGATCGTCGATTGGGCCGACACGCGGCACCTGGAGGGCCTGCCGGCGCAGCCGACCTACGACCAGCGCCGGCACCTGAAGAAGTAGCCGCGGCGGCAGGTGCTCGGTAGCGCTATCAGCGCCCTAGAATCGCACGCATGAGCAAAGATGGCGCAGCCGCCCCCGTCCGACGTTCCCGCCGTGGCAGCGGCGCGGTCACCCTGCACGATGTCGCGAAGCTCGCTGGCGTGGCGCCGATCACCGCGTCGCGCGCGCTGAGCTCGCCCTCGCAGGTGTCGGCCGAGGTGCTCAGGAAGGTTACCGAGGCGGTCAACCGAACCGGCTATGTGCGCAACGTGCTGGCCGGCGGATTGGCGTCGACGCGAAGCCGCCTCGTCGCGGCGGTGGTGCCCACGATCGCCGGGCCGGTGTTCCTGCAGACGGTTCAATCGCTGACCGAGGCACTCGCGGAACGGGGCTACCAGTTGATGCTGGGCCAGAGCGGCTATGTGGATTCGCGCGAGGATGCGCTGCTCGAAGCCATCATCGGCCGCCGGCCCGACGGCATCGTGCTCACCGGCATCATGCATTCGCCCGAGGGGCGCAAGCGGCTGCTGGCGGCGGGCATTCCGGTGGTCGAGACCTGGGATCTCACGCCGACGCCGCTGGACATGCTGGTGGGCTTTTCGCATGTCGAGGTGGGGCGCAAGGTGGCTGAATTCCTGCGCGGAAAAGGGCACCGTCATCTCGCGGTCGTCGCGGGCGACGATGAGCGTTCCCGCAGGCGCCACGGTGCCTTCAGCGAGGCGGCGCGCGCAATGGGCCTGCCCGAAGTGCCGATCAAGCGCGTGCCGGCGCCCACGACGCTCAAGAGCGGCCGGGCCGCGCTGTCCGAACTGCTGAAGGAGCATCCGACCATCGATGCGGTGTTCTGCAGCTCTGATCTGCTGGCGCTCGGCGTGATGATCGAAGCACAGGCGCGCGGGATCGCCGTGCCCGGCCAGCTCTCGGTCGTCGGCTTCGGCGATCTCGAATTCGCGGCCGATCTCCAGCCCGCGCTGACCACGGTCCACATCGACGGCGCGGCCATCGGCCGCCAGGCCGCGCAGTTCATCGTCGAGCGCGCGGAAGGGCGCCGGATCGACCAGCGCGTGGTCGACATCGGCTTCTCGATCGCCGTGCGCGACAGCGCCTGATTCGCGTAAACCCTAGGATCGGAATCTGTTGCCGAATCACTCGGTAGCGCTATCATTCGCGCACCAAAGATAGCGCTACCATCGAAAGAGACACAACCCATGAGCTTCAGGAAATTGCTTGCCGCGTGCGCCGTGGCTCTCACGGCTGCCGCCGGTGCCCACGCACAGGACTGGCCGCAGAAGACGGTGAGCATCATCGTTCCGTTCCCGGCCGGCGGTTCGACCGACATGGTCGCCCGCGCGATCAGTCCCAAGCTCGGCGAAAAGCTGGGCCAGAGCTTCATCGTCGACAACAAGGCCGGCGCGACCGGCACGATCGGCGCGACGCAGGTCAAGCGCTCGCCCGCGGACGGCTACACGTTTCTCGTCACGTCGCTCGGCCCGCTGGTGATCGCGCCGCATCTCATCAAGGGCCTGCAGTACGACGCGCTGAAGGACTTCGATCTCATCACCGTGGCCGTGCAGGCGCCGAATGTGCTGGTGGTCCCGGCCGGCTCGCCACACAAGTCGGTGGCCGACGTCATTGCGAACCTGAAAGCGAATCCCGGCAAGATGAGCTTTGCCTCGTCCGGCAACGGCTCGAGCGACCACCTCACCGCCGAGCTCTTCTGGCAGCAGACCGGAACGCACGGCCTGCACGTGCCTTACAAGGGCGGAGCGCCCGCCATCACCGATCTGCTGGGTGGACAGGTCGATGCGTCGTTCCAGAACGTCAATGCGGTGGTGCAGTACATCAAGGGCGGCAAGCTCAAGGCGCTCGCGGTCACCGGCGACAAGCGTTCGCCGGTTCTGCCGGATGTGCCGACCATCGCCGAGGCGGGCGTGAAGAACGTCGACGTCTACTCGTGGCAAGCCATCGTCGCGCCCAAGGGCCTGCCTGCCGCGGTCCGCGACAAGGCGCATAGTGCGATGGTTGCGGCCCTCAACGACCCGACGGTGAAGAGCCAGTTCACCGCGATCGGTCTCGAAGTCGTCGGCAACACGCCGGCGCAGTTCGCGGCCTTCCAGCAGCAGGAATACGCCCGCTGGAAGAACGTGATCGAGACCGGCAAGATAACTATTGATTGAGCCGACCCCCAGCCTCGCGCACTTCGTGTCGCTCTGCACCCCCTCAAGGGGCGCACCCGGCGGCCCGGCGGAGCCGGTTCCGCGGGTGCCTGCGAACGGGCCTGCTGTGCGGCCCTTGATTGACCTTTTTGAGAGTCCCGACCATGTCCAACTCCACGCCCAAGATCACCGAATTGCGGGTGATTCCCGTCGCGGGGCGCGACAGCATGCTGCTGAATCTCAGCGGCGCGCACGGCCCGTTCTTCACCCGCAACCTGCTGATCCTGACCGACAGCGCCGGCTGTACCGGCGTGGGCGAAGTGCCCGGCGGCGAGAAGATCCGGCAGACGCTCGAGGACGCGCGCGACCTCGTCGTCGGCCAGAGCATCGGCACGTGTCAGGGCGTGCTGCAGCGCGTGCAGAAGAAGTTCGCCGACCGCGATGCCGGCGGCCGCGGGCTGCAGACCTTCGACCTGCGCACCACCATCCATGCGGTGACCGCGATCGAGTCCGCGATGCTCGATCTGCTCGGCCAGCACCTCGGTGTGCCGGTGGCTGCGCTGCTTGGCGAGGGCCAGCAGCGCGATGCTGTCGAGATGCTGGGCTATCTCTTCTTCGTCGGCGATCGAGACAAGTCCGATCTGCCCTATGCACGCGAGCCCGAGGCCGACAACGACTGGTTCCGCCTGCGCCACGAGAAGGCGATGACGCCCGAAGCGATCGTCCGCCTGGCCGAAGCGGCGCGCGAGCGCTACGGCTTCAACGATTTCAAGCTCAAGGGCGGCGTGCTGCGTGGCGACGAGGAAGTGGACGCCATCGTCGCGTTGCACGAGCGTTTCCCCGAGGCGCGCGTCACGCTCGATCCGAACGGCGGTTGGCTGCTCAAGGATGCGATCCGGCTCGGCCATCGCATGCGCGGCGTGGTCGCCTATGCCGAGGACCCTTGCGGCGCAGAAGACGGCTTCTCCGGCCGTGAAGTGATGGCCGAATTCCGCCGTGCCACCGGCCTGCCGACCGCGACCAACATGATCGCCACCGACTGGCGGCAGATGGCGCATGCGCTCTCGCTGCAGTCCGTGGACATCCCACTGGCCGATCCGCACTTCTGGACCATGGCCGGCTCGGTGCGCGTCGCGCAGACCTGCCGCGACTGGGGGCTCACCTGGGGCTCGCACTCCAACAATCACTTCGACGTGTCGCTCGCGATGTTCACCCACGTCGGCGCGGCCGCGCCGGGCCGCGTGACCGCCATCGACACCCACTGGATCTGGCAGGACGGCCAGCGGCTGACCAAGGACCCTTTGCGCATCGACGGCGGCATGGTGCAGGTGCCGGAGAAACCGGGCCTCGGCGTCGAGCTCGACATGGCCGAAGTCGAGAAGGCGCATCAGCTTTACAAGCAGCACGGCCTCGGTTCGCGCGATGATGCGGTGGCGATGCAGTGCCTGATCCCCGGCTGGAAGTTCGACCCCAAGCGGCCCGCCTTCGATCGCTGAGCCTGCCGAGCGCTCGACGACACGACAAGGAGACGACATGAGAGAAAACCGCCTGCGGACACTCTGGAAATCGGGGGCGCCGCAGTCAATGGCTGGCTCGCGATTCCCAGCGGCTTCTCGGCCGAGACGATGGCTCACCAGGGCTGGGATTCACTCACCATCGACCTGCAGCACGGCGTCGTCGACTACCAATCGATGATTCCGATGCTGCAGGCCATCTCCACCACCGACACGGTGCCGGTTGTGCGCGTGCCCTGGCTCGACCCGGCTGCGCTCATGAAGGCGCTCGACGCCGGCGCCTACGGCGTCATCTGTCCGATGATCAACACGGCCGACGAAGCCGCGCGGCTCGTCGCCTACACGCACTACGCACCGCGCGGCACACGCAGCTTCGGCCCGGTGCGCGCGTTGCTCTATGGCGGCGCCGATTACCCGCAGCACGCAAACGACACCATCGTCACCTTCGCGATGATCGAGACGGCGCAGGCGCTCGAGAACCTCGACGCGATCATGTCGGTGGAGGGCCTCGATGCGGTGTACATCGGGCCGTCGGACCTTTCGCTCGCACTGGGCTGCAGGCCGGTCTTTGACGATGTCGATCCGCCCGTCCAGCAGGCCATCGACCACATCCTGGAACGCGCCAAGGCGCATGGACTCGTGGCCGGCATCCACAACGGAACGCCCGAAGGCGCACTCGCACGCATCGCCAAGGGCTTCCAGTTCGTCACCGTGAGCTCGGATGCACGTCTCATGGCCGCGGGCTCGCAGCAGGTGCTCGCGAAGATGCGCGCCGCGCAGCCGGCCGCGGGCTCGACTTCTTACTGAAAGGACCATTGATCATGAAGATCGGATTCATCGGACTCGGCATCATGGGCGCGCCGATGGCGCACAACCTCCTGCAGGCGGGCCACGAGATGTTCGTGCGCACGCGCAGCAAGGTTCCCGAGGTACTCAAGGCCGCGACCGCTTGCGCGAGCAACGCCGAGGTGGCGCGCGCGGCGGACGTCGTGATCCTGATGCTGCCCGACACGCCCGACGTCGAGCAGGTCCTCTTCGGCGAGGACGGCGTGGCCTCGGGCCTCTCGAAGGGCAAGACGGTGATCGACATGAGCTCGATCTCGCCCATCGACACCAAGCGCTTCGCGAAAAAGATCAACGAACTCGGCTGCGACTACCTCGACGCGCCGGTCTCCGGCGGCGAGGTCGGCGCCAAGGCCGCGAGCCTCACGATCATGGTCGGCGGCGACGAAGCGGTGTTCGAGCGCGCCGGGCCGCTGTTCGAGAAGATGGGCAAGAACATCACGCTCGTCGGCGGCAATGGCGACGGACAGACCACCAAGGTGGCGAACCAGATCATCGTGGCGCTCAACATCGCGGCGGTCGGCGAAGCATTGCTCTTCGCGAGCAAGGCCGGCGCCGATCCGGCCAAGGTCCGGCAGGCGCTCATGGGTGGCTTCGCGGCCAGCCGCATCCTCGAGGTGCATGGCGAGCGCATGATCAAGCGCATCTTCAATCCGGGCTTCCGCATCGGCCTGCACCAGAAGGACCTGAATCTTGCGCTGGCGGGCGCGAAGGCCATGTCGGTGGCGCTGCCGCAGACCGCTTCGGCCGCGCAGCTCATGCAGTCCTGTGCCGCCCACGGATGGGACCAGCTCGACCACTCGGCGCTGGTGAAGGCGCTCGAGCTGATGGCTGCGCACGAGGTCGCGAAGGGCTGAGTTCAGGCGGGCAGGCCGAGACGGGCGTAGACCGCCGCCGCCTGCCGCAGCAGCCGCAGCGATTCAGGCTGGCGGTTGACCTGCTGTTGCAGGATGCCCTGCGCGCCGGCGAGCGAGCCGGCGGTGCCTTTGCGCACGAGCGCGTCGAGATAGACCTGCTCGAAGAGATCGCGCTGCGCGTGGCTGCCGCCGATCTCGATGAGGCGCGGCAAGGCCTGCCCCAGTTCCTCGATCGCCGTCGCGGGGTCCCCGCGCGCATGCGCGAGCAATCCGTGCGCGGCCGGCACGCACACGCGCTGCCATGCGTTGCGCGTCGAGCGAGGCGCATTCGGCGCAAAGTCTTCGATGTGCTGCAGCAGCGCATCCGCCTCCGGCCGCCCGGCGCGGGCAAGGCCGTAGAGGTACTGCAGGTCGAGAAAAGGCAGCACATGGTCATCGAGCCGGTGCGCAAGATAGCGGCCCACGTCCTGCCAGCGATCGCCCACGTCGATGCCCGCCAATTCGAAGCGCGCCAGCAGCGACACCGCACCGATCTGGTCCTGCGAGTATTCCTTGACCACGCCCCACACGTGCTCGTCATAGACGGCCAGCGCCTCCGATTCACGTCCCAGGTCGATCAGGAACAGCGCGACATGCCACCAGTTGTGCGTGACCATGAAGGAGTTGAGTGCGACCCATGTATCGCTCATGCCCTGCATGAAATCGAGGCCCTCCGCGAGGCGGCCTTCAGTGAGCATGACATGGGCGAGCGCGTGGTGCGCCCAGGGCTCCTTGCGCTCCATCGCGATCGCGCGGCGTGCACTGGCTTCGGCGTCGCGCATCCGATGGCATTGCTCCTGGCCGAACGCGGCCATGCCGTGCAGGTAGGGCACATCGCCGGCATGCGGCAAGGCCGTCAACGCGAGACGCAGCATGCCCGGGCAATCGCCGACGTTGAAGCAGTGGTACTGGCCGAGCTTCAGCGAGGCAAGGTCGCGCGGGTGCTCCTTCGCCTGCTCTTCGTGCAGCGCGATGGCGCGCGTGATGTCGCCTTCGGCCCATGCGGCGATGGCCGCGATGTAGCGTTGTTCGCGTGAGGTCGCGCGGGCCGACGCGGCCTGCGCACGTTCGATGAAGGGACGCGCGTTCGCGGCCGCATCGCCGGATTCCGCGAAAAGATGCAGCGTCGCGCAATAGGCCTGCACGATGGGGCTCGGGTCGTCCGCGGCGGCCAGTACGTCCACCGCGCGCGCTTCGCACGAGATGAAGCCTTCGACGAAGTCATTGACCGCGCGCAGGCTCGTCGGGTCATCGAGGCTGAGCGGATTGCCGAGGCTGTCGGACAGATGGGGCGCTGAACTCAAGGCGGCTCCTGGCGTGGATCGGAGAGCGTCCATGTTGCCACGTGGCTGCACGCATTGCGCGCGCTGCGCCTTCAGGCCGCGGGTGGCTGCGGCCAGGGCCTCTGCGGCTCGCGGATGAGCTCGAAAGCGCGCGACACCTTGAGCACGCCGAGGTCGTCGAAGCGCTTTCCGGCAATCTGCAGGCCGATCGGCAGGCCGCTTTTCGCATAGCCGCAATTGATCGACGCAGCGGGTTGCTCCGACATGTTGAACGGCACGGTGAAGCCGATGTGCTCCAGCGGCCGCAGCGGGTCGTTGGTGGGCGAGGGCGCCTCCGCCGCGGCCGGCATGTTCGGCGCGGTGGGCGAGATCACGTAGTCGTACTTCGCGCAGGCGGCCACGGCCGCGAGGCGCGTCGCATGGAACTGGCTGAAGGCGCGGAAGACGTATTCGCCGCTGAATCCTTCCGCGCTGTCGGCCCACGCGCGGATGTAGGGCAGCACCCTGTCGCGCTGCTCGGGCCGCAGCGCCTTCATGTCCACCAGCGAACGCATCCGCCAGAAGTGGTCCATGCCGTCGAGCATGGCTTGCGACATGAAGGGCTGCATCGGTTCGATGATGGCGCCGGCGCGCTCGAAGCGTTGCGCGGCGTGCTCGACGGCCTGCTGGATCTCGGGCTCGACGGCAAGACCGCAGCCGGCGTCGAGCAAGAGACCGATGCGAAGGCCACGCAGGTGGTCGGCGGCGGCATCCAAAGCATCCCAGTCGATTTCCTGTGCGGGCAGACTCATGCTGTCGCGTGCATCGGGTTGCGCGAGCGTCCGCATCATCAGCGCGGCATCGGCCACGCTGCGCGTCATCGGGCCGGCGGCGCGGCCCATGTAGGGCGGATCGATCGGGATGCGCCCCAGGCTGGGCTTGAGCGTGAAGATGCCGCACCAGCCTGCAGGCAGGCGCAGCGAGCCGCCGATGTCGGTACCGACGTGCAGCGGACCGTAGCCTGCCGCAGCTGCCGCACCGGCGCCGGCGCTGGAGCCGCCGGGTGTCCTCGACAGATCCCACGGATTGCGCGCCAGCGTGTGGAAGCTCGACAGGCCGGAAGAAAGCATGCCGTAGTCCGGCATCGTGGTCTTGCTGAAGATCACCGCGCCGGCTTCCTTCAGCCGCGCGGCCGGCGGTGCATCAGCGGCGGCGGGTTGCAGGGTCACAGCGGCGGTGCCTGCGGGCATCGGGTCGCCGCGCGTCGCGATGTTCTCCTTGATGGTGGTGGGCACGCCGTCCAGCGGGCCGTATGCCGCGCCGCGCCGCCAGCGAGCTTCCGAGGCGCGCGCCTGCTCGAGCGCGGCTTCGGGCCGCAGCAGCCACGTGGCCTGCAGATGCGGTTCCCAGCGCGCGACATGGTCGAGCACCGCCTGCGTCACCTCGACCGGCGACAGGCTTCCTTCGCGATACGCGGCGGCCAGTTCCCGTGCGCCGAGCTCGTTCAGGGGGCCGCTCACCACGAGAGCGCAGACAGGTCGTTGACGAAGATCGGCATGTCCTTCCACAGCCCCTTCACGCCCTTCTTGGCGACGGTGGGCCATTGCGGCTGGAACAGGAAGACGTTGGCCGCGTCGTTGGCCAGGATGCGTTGCGCATCGCCGAGCAGCTTGTTGCGTTCGGCCGTGTTGCCAGTCGTCTTGATCTTGTCGTACACGGCGTTGAAGTCCTTCGACTGGTACTGCCAGTAGTAGTCCGGCTTGGCGTAGTTGCCGAGGTCGAAGGGCTCGACGTGCGAGACGATGCTGAGGTCGTAGTCCTTGTTGCCGTAGGTGCCGCTGAGCCATTGCGCCCATTCGACGTTCTGGATCTTCACATTGATGCCGATCTTGGCCAGCTGGGCAGCGATCACTTCGCCGCCCTGGCGGGCGTAGGGGGCGGCGGCAGCGTCATCGTGAGCTCGAGAGGCGTCTTCACGCCGGCCTCGGCCAGCAGCTGCTTGGCTTTTTCGATGTTGAAGGGGTTGACGCCGGTGGTGTCGACATAGCCGGGGGCACCCGGCACGTAGTGGCTGCCGATCGGCACGCCGAAGCCGTCGACCGCGCCTTCGATCACGGCCTTGCGATCGATCGCGGCGGAGATCGCGCGGCGAACGCGCACGTCGTCGAGCGGCTTGCGCTTGTTGTTGATCGACAGGATCGTCTTCGCGCGCGATCCGCTCAGGATCACCTGGAACTGCGGGTTGGCCTTGAATTGCGGCACCACCCGGGTCGCGATGCGAGGGAAGGCATCGACGTCGCCGGCCAGCATCGCCGCGGCTTGCGCGGCGGGGTCGGAGATGAAGCGGAACGTGACCTTGTTGAGCTTGATTGAGCCAGGGTTGCGGAAGCCTTCCCACTTGCTCACCACGAGCGAACTGCCCTTGTTCCAGGTGTCGAGCTTGTAGGGCCCGGTGCCCACGGGCTTGGTGGCGTTGGCGTCCGCGCTCTTGGGTTCGACGATCGCCGCCGTGGCCTGGCCGAGCAGGAAGGGCAGGTCGGGGTCGATCTCCTTGTTGATGAGCACCACCGTGTAGTCATCGACCACCTGGGTGCTCATGTTCGCGAAGGTGCGCTTGTCCTTGTTGGTGCTTTTCTCGGCGCCCGCGCGGTCGAACGAGAACTTCACCGTCTGCGCGTTG
The DNA here is from genome assembly GCF_050632185.1 of Variovorax ureilyticus. Classification (GTDB taxonomy): domain Bacteria; phylum Pseudomonadota; class Gammaproteobacteria; order Burkholderiales; family Burkholderiaceae_C; genus Variovorax; species Variovorax ureilyticus_A. Next base: position 3,592,210 of record NZ_CP192579.1, on the reverse strand, counting down.
AAGGGTTCTCCATTCTGGAACTTGACGCCGCGGCGCAGCTTGAAGGTGTAGGTGCGCAGGTCCGGCGAGACCTCCCAGCTCTCGGCCAGCAGCGGCGTGACACTACCGTCGGAGTTGATCTTGGTCAGCGTCTCAAGGATGTTGTAGTGGACGATCTCCGCGATCGAGGATGCCGCGCTGGCGGTCGGATCGAGGCCGCCGGTTGGTTCAAGCGTCATGCCGATCACCATCGAGTCCTTGCGGCCTTGCGCCAGCGCCATCTGCGGCAGAGAAAGCGGCACGGTGGCGAGTGCGGCGGTGGTCAGGAGGGTGCGGCGTTTCAACATGGTGTCAGGGCTCCAGAGAAAGCTGTGGTGTTAAGAAACAAACGTTACATCATGGCGGGCCGCAACCGGCTCGGCAAGTATTTGCTCATGCTGCCGCGACCGGTTCCGCGCGCGGCACCGCGGCCAGCAGGGCCTGCGTGTAGGGATGTGCCGCATGTGCGAACAGATGCTGCGGCTCGCCACGTTCGACGACGAGGCCGCGGTGCAGCACGCAGACTTCGTCGCACAGGTGGTTCACGACCGCGAGGTCGTGGCTGATGAGCAGGTAGCTGATGCCGTACTGCTGCTGCAGGTCCTGCATCAGGTTGAGCACCTGCGCCTGCACCGAGACGTCGAGCGCGCTCACCGGTTCGTCGGCCACGATGAGCCTCGGGCGCGTGATGAGCGCGCGCGCGATCGCGATGCGCTGCCGTTGCCCGCCGGAAAACTCGTGCGGGTACTTGTGCAGGTCGGCGAGGCGAAGGCCGACCGCGGCCAGCGATTCGCCTGCGAGTTCGCGCTGCTCTGCGCGCGTGGTTTCGCCGAGCGCTTCCAGCGGTTCGGCCACGATGCGTTCGACCGTCTGGCGCGGATCGAGTGAACCGTAAGGGTCCTGGAAGACCATCTGGAAATTGCGGCGGGCCTTGCGCAGCGCGTCCCTCTGCAAGGCGTGCAGGTCTTCGCCGAGCAGCTTGACGGTGCCCGAGGTCGGCTTGTCGAGCGCCATCACGAGCCGCGCGATGGTCGATTTGCCGGACCCCGATTCGCCGACGATGCCGAGACTGCGGCCGGGGCGGACGCTGAAGCTCACGCCATTGAGCGCCTTGACCATCGGCGGCGTGCCGAAGAGGCGCTCGCGCGGCAGCGAGTAATGGCGCACGAGGTCCGTGACTTCGAGCAAGGGGGCGACTGGCGGCGTTTCCGTCATGCGGCGACCCCTTCCTCGGCGGCGATTTCGTCAAGCCGGATGCAACGCGCCACATGATCGTGCGACAGCCGCACTGGCGGAGGCCGCGTCGCATTGCAGGCGTCGATCGTGTATTGGCAACGGCCCGCGAACGGGCACCCCTTCGGCAGGTCGACCAGTTCGGGCACGCTGCCCTTGATCGTCGCCAACCTCGCGCCGCGTGGCGTGCCGAGTTCAGGCCGCGCCGCGAACAGGCCGCGCGTATAGGGGTGTGCGCGTTCGGCGAAGACGGACGATGTGGGGCCGCTCTCGACCACGCTGCCGCCGTACATCACGAGCATCTTCGAGACGTTCTGCGCGATCACGCCGAGGTCGTGCGAAATCAGGATCAGCGCCATGCCGCGCTCCGCGACGAGGCCGCGGATCAGGTCGAGGATCTGCTTCTGGATCGTGACGTCCAGCGCGGTGGTCGGCTCGTCGGCGATCAGCAGGTCCGGGCCGCAAGCGAGGGCCATCGCGATGCCGATGCGCTGGCGCTGGCCGCCGGAGAACTGGTGCGGGTAGGCATCGAGGCGCGACGCGGCATCGGGGATGCCGACACGGTCGAGCAGCGCGAGCACTTCCTTGCGCGCCTGGGCGGCGGAGAGGCCGCGGTGCAGCCGCAGCGGTTCGCCGACCTGCCGCGCGACAGTGTGGACGGGATTCAGCGCCGTCATCGGCTCCTGGAAGATCATGCCGATGCGGTCGCCGCGGATCTTGCACATCTCGCGCTCCGGGAGGCCGACGAGCTCGGTCCCGTCGAAGCGGATGCTGCCGCCGACCTTGGCGGTCGAGGGAAGAAGACCCATCAGCGATTGCACCGTGATCGACTTGCCGCAGCCGGATTCGCCGACGATGCCGAGGGTTTCGCCGCGCTCGAGCGTGAAGTCGATGCCGCGCACCGCTTCGGCCGGCCCGCGCTGCGTCTGGAGTTGGACGTGGAGATCTTTGACTTCGAGAAGTGGCATGGAGGATCAGCGTGCGCGTGCGAGACGCGGGTCCAGAAGGTCGCGGAGACCGTCGCCGAGAAGGTTCAGGCCCAGCACGGCGAGCGCGATGGCGACGCCGGGAAAGACCGCAAGCAGCGGCGCCTGGAACATCATGGTCTGCGCCTCGCTCAGCATGCGGCCCCACGAAGGCTGCGGCGGCTGCGTGCCCAGGCCCAGGTAGGAGAGGGCAGCCTCGGCGAGGATCGCGATCGCGAAGCGGATGGTGATCTGCACGATCAGCACCGCCGAGATGTTCGGCAGCACGTGCTGCATGGTGATCGCGAACGACCCCTTGCCGCAGGCGCGCGCCGCCGCGATGTATTCGCGCGACCAGATCGCGTTGGCCGAGGCCCGCGTGATGCGCGCGAAGGTCGGGATGTTGTAGATGCCGATGGCGATGATCGCGTTGACGATGCCCGCGCCGAAGACGGCGGTCATCATGATGGCCGACAGGATCGCGGGGAAGGCCATGGAGAAGTCGGCGAAGCGCATGATCGCTTCCTCGACCCATCCGCGGCGGGCCGCCGCCAGCAGGCCGAGCGCGGTGCCGACGGTCAGGCCGATGCCGACGGCGATGACGCCGACAAGAATCGATGCGCGCGCGCCGACGAGCAGCAGCGAAGCCACATCGCGCCCGAAGGTGTCCGTGCCCAGCCAGTGGGCCGCGCTGGGCTTCTGCAGCTTGCTCGCGATGTCCATCTCGTACGGCGACCAGGGCGTCCACACCAGCGACACGATGGCGGCCAACACGAGCAGCAGCGTGAGCACACCGCCGATGACGAAGCTGCGGTGGTGCATCGCGCGCCGCCAGAAGCCGGGAACCTGGAGGGCGGCGGCGCTGGGCACCGCAGCGGGGAGGGCACTCATATGTCGTGGGCCTTGATGCGGGGGTCGATCACGGCGTAGAGCACGTCGACGACGAAATTGACAATCACCACCATCGCCGCCAGCAGCATCACGCAGTTGCGCACCACGATCAGGTCGCGGTTGCTGATGGCCTGGAAGATCAGGCGGCCGAGGCCCGGGAGGTAGAACACGTTCTCGACCACGATCGTCCCGGCGAGCAGCTCGGAGAACTGCATGCCCATCACCGTGATGACCGGGATCAGTGCATTGCGCAGCACATGGCGCCAGAGCACGGCGCGCTGCGACACGCCCTTGGCCCGCGCGGTGCGCACGAAATCCTCGCGCATCACCTCGAGCACCGCCGAGCGCGTGATGCGGGCCAGGATCGCGGCCTGCACCACCGCGAGCGACAGCGCGGGGAGCAGCAGCGACTTCAGCCCGGCAAGGAGGCCTTCGTCCCAGCCCTCGAACCCGCCGGCGGAGAACCACTGCAGTTGCACCGAGAAGACCAGGATCAGGAGGATCGCGAACCAGAAATTGGGGATCGCGATGCCCACTTGGGTGAGGCCCATGAGTCCGACGTCGCCGAGCTTGTTGTGACGCGCCGCGGCCGTCACGCCGACCAGTAGCGCGAGCACGGTCGTGAAGGTCATCGCCAGGAGCGCGAGCGGGATGGTCAGCGCAAGGCGTTCGAGGATGAGGTCGATGACCGGCGAGCTGTAGGCGTAGCTGTCGCCGAGATTGCCGGTGAGGAGTCCGCCGATCCAGTGCCAGTAGCGGCTCCATGCAGGCTGGTCGAGCCCGAGCTTGGCCGCGAGCGCCGCCACCGCGTCGGGGGCAGCATCCGGACCCATCAGGATCTGAGCCGCGTTGCCCGGAAGGATCTCGAGCACGAGGAAAACGATGATGGAAGCGCCGATCAATGTTGCGACCAGCGTCACGAAGCGCTTGAACAGGAACAAACTCATAAGGCGGGGCGCAGCATAACCGCAGTTACGCAACGACCGTGCCCGTGCTTGCCTGGGGCCGAGCCGTTTGCACGCGCTGTGGGGGCTTCCGGCGGTGCCCGGCGGGCGCCGGCCGCGGGGTCGATAATCGCCCGATGGCTCTCATGATCACCGACGAATGCATCAACTGCGATGTCTGCGAGCCGGAGTGCCCGAACGACGCGATCTCCATGGGCGAGGAGATCTACGAGATCGATCCGCACAAGTGCACCGAGTGCGTCGGCCACTTCGACGAGCCGCAGTGCGTGCAGATCTGCCCGGTGGCGTGCATTCCGGTCAATCCGGCGCACGTCGAGTCGCGTGAAACCCTGTGGCAGAAGTTCCAGCGGCTCACGGCCGCCAAGCAAGCGGGCGAGGCGGGTTCCGCGGGCGCCCCCTCGATGTCCTGAATCCGGCTAGTCGCCGGATTTCTTCTTTTCCGCCTTCTTCGATTTCTTCCTCTTTGGCGCAGCGCTGTCGCCGGTTTGCGTGCTGGCATAGAGGACTTCCTTCCGGCCCTTGCGCAGTGTCGCCGCCGAATCCTTGCCGGAGGTCATCTGCCGATCGACATCGTTTCGCGGGGCGTTGTCGATCACCACCGGCTGGTTGCGTGCGCCCGTTGCTTCGAGTCGCCGGCGATCGTCCTCCATGCGACTGGCCGCCGTGTGTGCGTCGCGGACGATGTCGTCGGCATCGCGTTTCTGGCGGGCGTCGCGGCGGTCGTCGACATCGATCAGCCTGCCGCCCTTGCAGGGCTGATCGGTATAGGTATTGCCGCAACGCCAGGTGCCGCCGCCGTCGGCCGCGACGGCGCTCCACGGGATGCACGTCGCCATGAGCAGGGCGGCGCGTCGTGCGGCGATTGTTGTTGTGTGTGACAGCTTCATTCTTGTCTCTCCCTTCTTTCTCTCTCTTCCGCTAGCCCGCGGCGGGTTCGCCCCCGCCGTCGGGCTCTCGCCTCGGTGGTTTGGGGCGTGGCGGCTTGCTTGTGTGGATGAGCAAGGTCGCCTTGTCCATCTCGCCGGCGACGAGGGCCGGGAATGCATGCAGCGTGCGGACGATCGCGTCGTCGATCGCCTCCCTCTGCTCCTTGAGCGGCTTCTTCAGCACCCAGTTGACCACCTCGGACTTCACGCCCGGATGCCCGATTCCGAGACGAAGGCGCCAGTAGTCCCCCGTACCCAGCTGCGCATGGATGTCGCGCAGGCCGTTGTGTCCCGCATGACTGCCGCCCAGCTTCAGCTTGGCCTGGCCCGGCACCACGTCGAGCTCGTCGTGCACCACCAGGATCTCTTTCGGCTCAATCTTGAAGAAGCGGGCCAGCGCGGCGACCGACTTGCCCGAGACATTCATGAAGGTCTGCGGCTCCAGCAGCCAGAGCGGCTTGCCGTTCACCTGCGTGCGCGCCACCAGGCCGTGATACGAGCGCTCTGCCGTGAGCGTGAGCTTCAGGTCGCGCGCAAGCGCATCGATCCACCAGAAGCCCGCGTTGTGCCGCGTGGCTTCATATTCCGGACCGGGATTTCCGAGGCCGACGAACAACTTGATCATGCGTGGATTATGTTGGCTCGGCGATCCCCCAAAACAAAATGGCCCGCACGGGGCGGGCCATCGGATGCGCAGGGGATGCGCGAATTACTTCTTCTTGGCGGGAGCCTTGGCGTCTGCCTTGGGCGCTGCAGCAGCAGCCGGAGCGCCTTCGGCGGCAGCGCCTTCGGCCGGCGCTTCTTCCGCAACCAGCGGTGCCACGGCGGACACCACGACCGGGTTGCCCTTGCCGTGGCTGATGAACTTCAGGCCCTTCGGCAGCTTGATGTCCTTGACCGTGAGCGTCGCGTTCTTGGTCAGGCCGGAGAGGTCGACCTCGATGAACTCGGGCAGGTCGGCCGGCAGGCAGCTGACTTCGAGTTCGGTCATCACGTGGTTCACGAGGTTGTGATCGAGCTTGACGGCCGTGGATTCTTCCTCGCCCTTGAAGTGCAGCGGCACCTTGACGGTCATGCGGGTGCGGGCATCGACGCGCTGGAAGTCGACGTGCTGCACGAGCGGCCGGAACGGGTGGTACTGCACGTCACGCAGCAGGACCTTCGAGACCTGGCCGCCGAGTTCCATCTCGAGGATCGACGAGTGGAAGGCTTCCTTCTTGAGGGCATGCCACAGCGCGTTGTGATCGAGCTCGATCAACTGGGGCTGGCCTTCACCACCGTAGACGATGCCGGGCGTCTTGCCCGAGATGCGCAGACGGCGGCTCGCACCCGTACCCTGCTTGGCGCGCTCAAAAGCGACGAATTTCATGACTTACTCCTGTGGAAGTCGACCGCGACCAGTGCGACTCCGGTTTAAAAAGGGCTTCCCGAAGGAAGCCCGGCTTTTGCTCGGACCAGGGCCTCAGAAGAGGTTTTCCTGGTCGGAGAACAAACTCATGACCGAGTCGCCCTTGGCGATGCGCTGGATCGTCTCGGCGATCAGCGGCGCCACGGACAGCTGGCGAATCTTCGCGCAACCCGTTGCACCGGGGCTCAGCGGGATCGTGTTGGTGACGACCACTTCGTCAAGCGCGTTGCCCTGGGCGATGCGCTCGATGGCCGGGCCTGAGAAGATCGGGTGCGTGCAGTAGGCGTACACCTTCTTGGCGCCGCGCTCCTTCAGCACTTCGGCCGCTTTGACCAGCGTGCCGGCCGTGTCGATCATGTCGTCCATGATCACGCAGTTGCGGCCGTCGATCTCGCCGATGACGTGCATGACCTCGCTCACGTTGGCGCGCGGACGGCGCTTGTCGATGATCGCGAGGTCGCAGTTCAGTTGCTTGGCGAGGGCGCGGGCACGAACCACGCCGCCCACGTCGGGGGACACCACGATCAGGTCTTCGTAGTTCTTCTGGCGCAGATCGCCAAGAAGGACCGGCGAGGCGTAGATGTTGTCGACCGGGATGTCGAAGAAGCCCTGGATCTGGTCGGCGTGAAGGTCCATGGTCAGCACACGCGCGACGCCCACGGTTTCAAGCAGGTTGGCGACCACCTTGGCCGAGATCGGCACCCGGCTGGAACGCGGGCGACGGTCCTGCCGCGCGTAGCCGAAATAGGGAATCACGGCACTGATGCGCTCGGCCGAAGCGCGCTTGAGCGCGTCGACCATGATGAGCAGTTCCATGAGGTTTTCGTTGGTCGGCGCACAGGTCGACTGCACGACGAACACATCGCGCGCCCGGACGTTCTGGTTGATCTCGACGGTGACTTCCCCATCGGAGAAGCGGCCGACACGTGCGGCGCCCAGTGAAGTACCGAGGTGCTGAGAAATCTCAGCGGCAAGCCCTGGATTGGCATTGCCGGTGAAAACCATGAAATCAGGGTTATGAGCCTGCATGAGCGTCCCGGCTAAGTGCATCCGGCAATGCGAAATGGCCCTTTGGAGGAGCCGCCAACAATCTTGTGAATGAAGATTTGGCAGGGGAGAAAGGATTCGAACCTTTGCATGCTGGAATCAAAATCCAGTGCCTTAACCAGCTTGGCGACTCCCCTACACAGGTCAATGGCCAATGCCACTCACCGATATATGTCGCATCAGACCGCAGAGCGCTCTGATTTTTCTAGACCGCCCACCCCACCAGAGGATGGACTGCCAGATTGCTGCACTTGCGAACCTGCCAGCCCGGAGGGGCCTCGGCCAATTCTGCATCATGCCGCATTGCCGCGAACACCGAACTTCCAGAGCCGGTCATGCGTCCATCCAACCCTTGATGACCCAGCCAATCGATGGCTTGGGTAACCGCGGGACAGAGTCTCTGTGCTACCGGCTGCAGGTCGTTATGACCGAAGTCAAAGCGAAAACTGTCTGCTTCCGCTTCGCTGTATGCAGCAAAGCCAGAGAGTATAGCAGCGGGAGTGGCGCGTTGCAGGTCCGGCGCTGAAAAAATATCTCGCGTGTCGATGCCTTGGTCCGGCTTGACCACGGCGAAGTGCCCTTGCGGCAGGGAAATCGGTGTGATTTCCTCGCCGATTCCCTCGACCCATGCATTGTGTCCACGCAGGAAAAACGGCACGTCCGCGCCTAAGGCGAGACCGATCTGCTCGAGTTTCGCAAGCGGCAGATTCAGGCCCCAGAGCCGGTTCAGTGCCAGCAGGCAGGTCGCGGCGTCGGAGGAGCCTCCGCCCATTCCGGCCTGTGCCGGGACCTGCTTGGCAACGCCGATGTGCGCGCCCTGTGTGGTCCGGGTGAAGCCCTGCAGCGCCCGCGCGGCGCGCACGACGAGATCGTCCGCGGGCAGCGGCGCGGTCAGGTCCTCGCGCGTGATCCGGCCGTCATCCCGGCGTTCGAAATGCAGCGTATCGCTCCAGTCGATCAGCATGAACACTGACTGCAGCAGGTGGTAGCCGTCCGCACGTCGGCCGGTGATGTGCAGGAAGAGATTGAGCTTGGCCGGTGCGGGGAGGTCGTAAATGGCCTTCATGCGCGTTCAAACACGATGCGAAGGTCGGCGCGCGGTTCCGGCGATTCGCGCGTTGCCTGCAGCTTGCCGGCTCCGATCTGGGACAGGTCCGGACGCCAGCCGGGCACGTGGTCTTCGCGGCCGGCGAGCCAGCCGAAGAGGGCTGCGACCGGGATCGCCGCGCCGGTGGCCGCCTCGACCAGCGCATCGACCGAGTCGTATCGCCGCGTTTCGCTGCCGTTCCTGAGCAAGGCCTCACCCGGCGACCAGTGAAGCTGCGCGAGCGTGTTGCCGATCGGGGTCGTGAGCGTGAGCTCGCCGGCCTGCGGTGCGCCGCGCAGTTCGAACAGCGCCGAAAAGGTCTGGGCGGGCTGGCTATCGATCCGCAGCGAGAGCCGTCCGCTCCATGCTTCGATCTCGCCCGGTCCGGCTTGCTTCGACGTGCCCGGAGTCGCGCAGCCGGCGACCGCCAGCGCGCCGACGCAAGCCGACAGCAGCAGGGCTCGCCGGATCAAAGCTTCACGCGCAGGCGCTTGAGCGTTTCCTGCAACGTCTCGTTGTCGGCATCGGCGAGGTTGGCCTCCTTCCAGATGCTGAGCGCCCGGTCGCGCTGGCCCGCGGTCCACAGGACTTCGCCGAGATGCGCGCCGATCTCGGGGTCGGGTCGGCGCTTGTAGGCGTCTTCGAGGATGCGCATGGCCTCGCTCGTGTTGCCGAGACGGAACTCGACCCAGCCGAGGCTGTCGGCGATGAAGGGGTCGTCCGGCGCGAGCTGCACGGCCTTCTGGATCAGCGTCCTGGCCTCTTCGAGGCGCACCTTGCGATCCGCGAACGAATAGCCGAGCGCGTTGTAGGCGTTCTGGTTGTCGGGCTTGAGTTCGATCAACCGGCGCAGGAGGCGCTCCATGTCATCGAGGTGGTTCAGTTTCTCGGCGACCATGGCCTGGTCGTAGATGAGATCCGTGTCGGTGGGGGCGGCGGCGCTCGCCTGGCCCAGCATGTCGTAGGCAGCCTGGTACTGCTTGGCGTCGCGCAGCAGCTGGACCTCGGCGAGGAACTTCTCCCGCTTCTCGTCGGGCGTACGCTCGGGTAGGCTGCGGACGAGTTCCCGGGCCTGCGCCAGCTTGCCTTGCCGAGCCAGCAGCGAAGCCCGGCGGACCTGCGCGGCGAGCAGGTCGTCGGAGTTGTCGATGCGCGCCAGCCAACTGTCGGCAGCCGCGAAATCCTTGCGCCGTTCGGATAGCTGCGCCATCAGCAGGTAGGCCTGGCTCAAGCCTCGTTCCTTGGCGTCCTGGTTGCGCTGCGTTTCGGCGAGCGACATGTACTTGCGCAGAGATGCCTCTGCCGCTGCGTCCTGGTGTGCCTGTGCCTGGAGGCTGCCGAGCAGCAGCCAGGGGTCCGGCAGTTCGGGCTTGGCTGCCGTGAGTTTCGAGAGCTCCGCGGTCGCATCGGCGTAGCGGCGCCCTTCGACCAGCACGCGCGCGTAGGCGATGCGCATTTCAGGTTGTGCCTTCGGACCCTCGAGGTAACGCTTGACGATCGGTTCCGCCTGCGGTTGCGAGGGGTCCATCAGCTCCAGTGCGAGCAGTGCGGGTCCCTCTGAAGACGGGTCCATCTCCTGGCCCTTGATCGCCGCTTCGAGAGCGCCGGCGTTGTCGCCGGCTGCAAGCTTGAGCCGGCCCACGGTCCCCCACGCCGCACCGCCGGTGGCGGGGTTCTTGAGCTCGTCGGCGAGCGCCTGTTCGACGACAGAAGCGGCAAGCTTCTTGTCGGTCGCGCGGCTGTAGTTGCGCGCGATCACTGCCATCAGGAAGGGCCGCTCGACCTGCGGAGTGGCCGCGATCTCCGCGCGAAGCGGCTCGACCGTTTCGCCGATGCGGTTCAGCGCGATCAGGATCTGGAGCTCGAAGCGCCGCGCATCGCGCGATGCCGGAATGGTCTCCTTCCACGCCCGGGCCGCGGCGAGCGCCGCATCGCCGGAGCGCGACTGCAATGCGATCTCGACCGCGCGCTGGAACAGCTTGTCGTCGCGCGAACGGCGTGCCGCATCGAGAATCAGGCTGTAGCCGCCGCCAGGGTCGCCGCCGCGCGCGTTGAGTTCGCCCATCAGCACTTCATAGAAGAGATCGGCGGTCATCGCAGAAGGCTGCACCGCCGGCTTGTCGGCCTCGGCTGCGGTCGCTGCCGGGGTGGCCGCAGGTTCGGCGGGCTCGATGATCGGCGTGGGGCTCGTGGGGGCGGCGGGTGCCGCCGGGTCTGTCTGGGCCTGCGCGGCAAGGGCGACAAGTGCCGCAAATGCGGCCGCCGCGAGGCGGGATCGGCGGAGCGGAAAATTCATCGAACCATAATAATCCACGCTCCTTAAACGAGAGCCACCGATGCCGGATGCGGCGCGATTCGCGTCAGGCTTTCCCCCTCATGCCCGAACTACCCGAAGTCGAAGTCACCCGCCGCGGTTTTGCCGACCGCATCGCGGGCGCCCGCATCGAGGCCGTGCGTGTCGGCAAGCCCCTGCGGTGGGCGCTTTCCATCGAGCCGGGGCTGCTCGTCGGACGAACGGTCCAGGGTGTGCGCCGGCGCGGGAAATATCTGCTGGTCGATCTCGACGTGGGGCTCCTGCTGCTGCACCTGGGCATGTCGGGCAGCCTTCGCTTCGATGCGTCGCTGCCGGCTGCCGGCGCACATGACCACTTCGATCTGGTGACCAGCCGCGGCACGCTCCGGCTCAACGACCCGCGCCGCTTCGGCGCCGTGGTCTATGTGGAGGACGAGGCATCGCCGCTCGCCGGCAAGCTCCTGGGCGGCCTCGGCATGGAGCCGCTTGGCGACACCTTCGATTTCGACGCCTTCCACGCGGGCTTGCGCCGGCGGCGGGCGCCCGTGAAGCAGGTGCTGCTTGCCGGCGATGTCGTGGTGGGTGTCGGCAACATCTATGCGTCCGAAGCCCTTTTCCTGGCCGGCATCCGGCCCACGCTTGCCGCTTCGCGCATCAGCAAGCCGCGGGCGCTGCGCCTGCATGCGGCCATCCGGGAAATCCTCGCGCGCGCCGTCGAGCGCGGCGGCAGCACGCTGCGCGACTTTTCGAATGTCGATGGCCAGAGCGGCTACTTCCAGCTCGAAGCCACGGTCTACGGCCGCGCCGGCGAGCCCTGCAGGGTCTGTGCAACGCCGATCCGCCAGTTGCGGCAGGGGCAACGCTCGACGTATTTCTGTCCGAACTGCCAAAAGTCGTGAGACCATTCGTCGGGAGTGGCTTCCGGAGTGGCCTTCGCAAGCGGCCCCGGTGCTACCATCTTTTGTAAATTGTTTTTTACATTTACGCCGTTGACCGCTTCCTTCACTCAGCAGTTCGATCAGCACGGCGCCTGGCGGCGTAATTTCGCGCACCGCCTGAAGTGGCTGACGCGCTGGCTGAACGAGAACGAGCTGCTGAATCAAAGCGTTGCCGAACGTTTGCGCGATGTCGAAACGCAACTGCGCACCAGCAAGGTCATGGTCGCATTCGTTGCCGAGTTTTCGCGCGGCAAATCCGAGCTGATCAACGCGATCTTCTTTGCCGGCTACGGCCGTCGCATCATGCCGGCGAGCGCAGGGCGGACCACGATGTGCCCGACCGAACTGAGCTACGACCCGGCGCACCCGCCGAGCCTGCGGCTGCTGCCGATCGAGACGCGGCTCGAGCCCTACTCGCTCGTCCACTGGCGCGATGAGCCTGCGCGCTGGACGCATATCGACATCGACGTCGACAACGCCGAACTGCTCTCGCAGGCGATGAGCAAGGTCGCCGAGGTCCGCTGGGTTCCCGTGGACGAGGCCAAGGCGCTGGGTTTCTGGAGCGACGACAACCCCGACGACAACCCGATGCCGGATTCGGACGGCCGCGTCGAAATCCCGCGTTGGCGGCATGCGGTCCTGAACATGCCGCATCCGCTGCTGGAGCAGGGCCTGGTGATTCTCGACACGCCGGGCCTCAACGCAATCGGCGCGGAGCCGGAGCTTACGGTCAGCCTGATTCCGCAGGCGCATGCCGTGGTCTTCATCCTCGGCGCCGACACGGGCGTGACGCGGTCCGATCTCGCGATCTGGCGCGAGCATCTGGTCACCGGGGGGACGCCGGCGAAACGCGCATCGTGGTCCTGAACAAGATCGACACCATGTGGGACATCCTGAGCACCCCGGCCCAGGTGGACGCGCAGATCCAGCGCCAGCGCAAGGGCGCCGCCGATGTGCTCGGTGTTCCTTTGACGCAGGTGCTTCCCGTCTCCGCGCAGAAGGGATTGCAAGCCAAGATCCGCCGCGACGCGCCGCTGTTGCAGGCCAGCCGCCTTCCTGCGCTCGAGGCCATCCTGGGCGAAGGTTTGCTCGGCAAGCGCGAAACGATGTTGCGACTGGCGGTGGATGCCAGCATCGGCGCCCTGCGGATCGAGGCCGCCCGCATCCTCAATGTGCGTCAGCGTGATCTCTCGGAGCAGGCGCTCGAGTTGCAAGGGCTGCGCGGCAAGAATGGCTCGGTCATCCGCCACATGCGCACGCGCATCGAGCAGGAGCAGTCGGAATTCGAAGGCAGCAACACCCGCATCCTCGCGTTGCGCTCGGTGCAGGGCAAGCTGCTGCGCGAGGTCTATGCGGTGCTCGGCAGCACCGCGCTCAAGGCGGACATGGGCCGTCTGGCCAACGCATTGAAGCGGCGCGGCATCAAGTTCAATGTGCGCAAGGTGTACGGCGAAACCTTCGATGCGCTGCGCAACAACCTGCGCGAGGTTCAGGCGACCACGGCCGAGATCCAGTCGATGCTGCACGCGACGTTCCGGCAGCTCAATGCGGAGCACGGCTTCACGCTGCAGGCGCCGCCCGAACCGGATCTGACGGATTTCGAGCAGCAGCTCACGCAGATCGAGCAGAGCCATGTGCACTACCTCGGCGTCAGCAACATGCTCAAGCTCGCGCAGCCCGATTTCTGCGACAAGCTGGTGCGCGCGCTCGCGAGTCGGCTGCGCGTCGTCAACGAAGCGGCGATGACCGAGGTCGAGCGCTGGAGCAAGGGCGCAGGCGCGCAGCTCGACGCCCAACTCAAGGAGCGGCGCCGCACGTTCACCAAGCGCATCGAGGCGGTCGAGCGCATCCAGGGCGCGGCAGGCAATCTCGACGAGCGGTTGGCCGAGCTCGCCGCGCAGGAGCGCGATCTCGCCGACCTGCACCATCGGCTGGATGAGCTTACCGCGGTGCTCGTGAACCACGAGGCGCCGAACGCCGTCTCCTACCGCAGCGAACTCAGTGCCGCCTGACGACCTGCGTTCGGCAGCGCAGCGCATCGCGCCGACCTTTGCCGACAACGTCGTTGCGTGGCAGCGAAGCCACGGACGCAGCGAACTGCCGTGGCAGAACACGCAGGACCCCTACCGCGTCTGGCTGTCCGAGGTGATGCTCCAGCAGACCCAGGTGTCGACCGTGCTGGGTTATTTCGCGCGATTCCTCGATCGCTTTCCGACGGTTCAGGCGCTTGCCGCCGGGACCGAGGACGAGGTGTTCGCGCTCTGGAGCGGGCTCGGCTACTACAGCCGCGCACGCAACATGCACCGCTGCGCGCAAGAGGTGGTGTCGCGCTTCTGCGGCGAATTCCCGCGGACGGCGGCCGAACTGCAGACGCTGCCGGGTATCGGCCGATCGACGGCCGCGGCGATCGCCGCCTTCTGCTTCGGCGAGCGCGTGGCGATTCTCGACGGCAACGTGAAGCGTGTGCTCTCGCGCGTACTCGGCTTCGATGGAGATCTCGCATCCGCCGCGCAGGAGCGCGCCCTCTGGAACGAGGCGACCGAGCTCCTGCCGCCGGCCTCCGAGCCTCGCGCGATCGGTCACTACACGCAGGGTCTGATGGACCTGGGTGCCACGGTCTGCCTGCCACGCAAGCCGAGCTGCATCTTCTGCCCGACGGCCGATGCGTGTGCGGCGCGGAAGGAGGGCGCACCCGAGAGGTATCCGGTCAAGACCCGCAAGCTGCGCCGCACGGCGCAGTCGTTGTGGATGCTGAAGGCCCGCGATCCCCAGGGGCGCGTGTGGCTCGAAAAGCGGCCGGCACGCGGCATCTGGGCCGGGCTCTATTGCCTGCCGGTCTTCGAGAACCGGTCGGCGCTGCTGGACGAACTGGCGTCCGCGGATCGCCAATCCGCGCGCGACGAAGCGGCATTCGTGCATGTGCTGACGCACAAGGATCTTCACCTTCATCCGATCTCGGCCGTGTGCAGCGAGCCGCGGGCCGGCAAATCGGGGGGCGGCTGGTTCGACGACCGCGAGTGGCCGGCGCTCGGGATGCCGGCGCCCGTGCGCAAGCTGCTGGCGAGCGGCGGCTGATTCGCTTTCGGGCGGTCAGGCTCCGTCGAGTTCGCGGTGCCGCTTGAGGGCACCCCACTTCGCACCGAAGGCGCGCGCGAGCTGTTCCACGAGGAAGACCGAGCGATGCTGGCCACCGGTGCAGCCGATCGCGACGGTGACATAGCTGCGATGGTCCTTGGCGAGCGCATCGAGCCAGCGTTCGAGGAACTGCTCGATGTCGCCATACATGCGCGCGACGTCGTCGTGTTCGCGAAGCCAGTCGATCACCGGCTGGTCGCGGCCGGTCAGGGGCCGGAGCGTGGACACGTAGTGCGGATTCGGCAGCATGCGGACGTCGAAGACGAAGTCCGCGTCGAGCGGGACGCCGCGCTTGAACGCGAAGGATTCGAACACCAGCGTGAGCGGGCTTTGCGGCGCCGAGACCAGCGACTTGATGTAGCTCTGCAACTGGGCCGGCCGGATGATGCTGGTGTCGATCACGTCGGCGCCATCGCGCAGGTCCGCGAGCAGCTCGCGTTCGAGTTCGATGGCTTGTGTCAGTGCGCGCTGCTGATCGGGCACGTCGGTGCGGCCTTCCTGGCGCGACAGCGGGTGACGCCGGCGTGTTTCGGAAAAGCGGCGCAGCAGCGCGTCGGTGGTCGAATCGAGGAACAGCGAGCGCAGCGACACACCCTCGCGACGCAGGCCCTCCAGTTGTTGCGGCACGAGCGGCAGCGACACGCCGCTTCGCACATCCATCGCGATGGCCACGCGTGCAGTCTGCTGTTGCCGCTGCAACGCGACGAAAGGCGTGAGCAGTTCGGGGGGCAGGTTGTCGACGCAGTAGTAGCCCGCGTCCTCGAGCGCATGAAGCGCCACGGACTTGCCGGAACCGGACATCCCGGTGATCAGGACGAGGTCGAGGCTCACTGGACAACCTCCGCGCAACAGCGCTGCGGTATTCGCCTTGGGGCGGCCCGGCGGCTCATGAAGAAGTCTCCGCCGTCTTCGCGCCCAGCATCTCGCGTGCGTGCGCCAGCGAGGTCTGCGAGACGCGCTCGCCGCCGAGCATGCGCGCGATTTCCTGCGTGCGCCCTTCGGTGTCGAGGACCGTGACGCTGCTTTCGGTGCGAGTGCCTTCCGGGCCCTTGGCGCTGGTCTGCCGCTTGGCGACCACGAGGTGGTGATCCGCGCATGCAGCCACCTGCGGCAGGTGCGTGACCGCGAGCACCTGCCGGTCGCGGCCGAGCTGCTTCATCAGGCGGCCCACGGTCTCGGCGACCGCGCCACCGACGCCGGCATCGACCTCGTCGAAGATCAGCGTCTGCGCGGCGCCGAGCTCGCTGGTCGTCACCGCGATCGCGAGCGCGATGCGCGACAGCTCGCCGCCCGATGCGACCTTGCCGATCGAACGCGGCGTGCTGCCGGCATGCCCGCTGACGAGGAATGCGATGTCCTCGAGGCCGGAGCGTGCCGGCTGCGTGAGCGGTTGAAGGGCGACTTCGAAACGCCCGCCTTTCATGCCGAGTTCCTGCATGGCTTGCGTCACCGCTTGCGCGAGCTTGGGCGCGGCCTGCTTGCGGGCCTTGCCGACCGCCTTTGCTTCCTTCATGTAGGCCTGCTCCGCGGCCCGCTCCGCTCGCTCCAGCGCCTCGAGGTCGCTCTGCGCATCCAGTGCCTGCAATTCGGCTTGCCAGCCGGCCAGCAGGGTGGGGAGCTCCTCGGGCTGGCGCCGATAGCGTCGCGCGAGCGACATCCACTGGCCCATTCGCTCGTCGAGCTCGGCGAGCTTTTCGGGGTCGGTGTCGGCCTGCCTCAGATAGCCGTGCAGCGAATGCGCGGCGTCGGCCGCCTGCGCGACGCTCGAGGCGAGGACTTCGCCGAGCGCCTTGAATTCCGGCTCGATGTGCTCGCAGTTCTGCAGCAGCGCGACCGCCCGGCTCAATGCCGCCAGTGCACCGTTGTCGTCGTCTTCGAGCGCGTTGCAGGCTCCCTCGGCCGCGTCGATCAGTGCCTGCGCATTCGAGATTCGCGAGTGGGCGGCCGAGAGTTCTTCCCACTCTTCGGCGCCCGGCGCGAGTTTCATCACTTCGGAGACTTGCCACTGGAGGCGCTCGCGCTCGCGTTGCAGGGAGTCCTGCGCCGAGCGTGCGTTTTCGAGTGCCGAGATGGCCCGGCGCCACTCGTGCCAGGCGGTGTCGAGCGCTTCGGTGCTTGCACCGGCATAGGCGTCGAGCAATCCGCGTACCGCCTCCGGACGGGTGAGGCTTTGCCACGCATGCTGGCCATGGATGTCGAGCAGGTGGTCGCCGAGTTCGCGCAACTGCGCCGCCGTGGCCGGGCTGCCGTTGATCCAGCCGCGGCTGCGTCCCTGGAGATCGACGGTCCGTCGCAGCAGCAATCCTTCGCCCGGCTGGAACCCGCCTTCGTCGAGCCAGCCGTTCAGCGCCGGATCGGCATCGAACTCGGCGCTCACGTCCAGCCGTTCTGCGCCTTCGCGGACGGCGCCAGCATCTGCGCGATTGCCGAGCGCCAGCTGGAGCGCATCGATGAGGATGGATTTGCCGGCGCCTGTTTCGCCGGTCAGGACGGTGAAGCCGGGGGACAGGTCGAGTTCCAGTGCACGCACGATCACGAAGTCGCGCAGGGCGATGCGCCGCAATGCCATCTCAGGAACCTCCTTCGTTCCAATGCAGTTTTTTGCGCAGGGTGTCGAAATAGCTCCAGCCGCGCGGGTGGAGGAAGCGAACGCGGTAGTCCGAACGGCGCACCACCACGCGATCGCCGATGGCCAGCGAGGCGAGGGACTGCATGTCGAAGTTCGCGCTGGCATCGCGACCGCCGACGAGCTCGATCGAGACTTCCTCGGCGTCGGGCAACACGAGCGGGCGGTTGGAAAGCGTGTGCGGCGCGATCGGCACCAGCACCCACCCCGGAACGGCCGGATGCAGCAGCGGTCCGCCCGCCGAGAGCGCGTAGGCGGTGGAGCCGGTCGACGACGCGATGATCATCCCGTCGGCGCGCTGGTTCGCCACGAAATGGCGGCCCACCGTGACGCGCAGCTCCACCATGCCGGACGTGCCGCCGCGATTGACGACCACGTCATTCATCGCCAGCGCATCGAAGACCGACACGCCGTTGCGCATCACCTGTGCGTGCATCAGGTTCCGGTGGTCTTCCTCGTAGTCGCCCGCGAGCATCGGGACCAGCGTCGCCTGATAGTCGTCGAGCGCGATGTCGGTGATGAAGCCGAGCCGTCCCCGGTTGATGCCGATGAGCGGAACGCCGTATGGCGCCAGTTGCCGCCCGATGCCGAGCATCGTGCCGTCGCCGCCGACGACCAGGCCCAGATCGCATTCCTCGCCGATCTCCTCGACCGTGAGCGCCTTGTATCGGCCGGCCGGGACCCCGTCGGCCTGGGATTCCTCGATGAAGACGGTGCAGCCCTGCGCCTCGAGAAAAGCGGCGATGCCTTCCATGACGACATCGAGCGCACCACCCTGCACCCGCCCACCCGAAGCCTGGTATTTGCCAATGAGTGCGACGTGACGAAAGCGAGAGCTCATGAACAAATTACAACATTAAAATTGGCCGATGCTGGACGACCGCGCCAAGTTGCTGCTAAAGACACTCGTCGAGCGCTATATCGCCGAGGGCCAACCCGTCGGATCGCGCACGCTGTCCCGGGCTCCCGGGCTGGATCTTTCGCCGGCGACGATCCGGAACGTGATGTCCGACCTCGAAAGCCTGGGCCTCATCGCCAGTCCCCATACTTCTGCGGGTCGCGTTCCGACCGCCAGAGGTTATCGCCTCTTCGTTGACACCATGTTGACTGCCCAGCGCGAGCAGTTCGCGGCGCCCAGTCTTGCGCCGGACCAGCCCCAGAAGGTGATCGCGAACGCGGCGAACCTGCTGTCCAACCTTTCGCAGTTCGTGGGTGTGGTGATGGCACCGCGGCGTCCTTCGGTCTTTCGGCAGATCGAATTCCTGCGCCTTTCCGAACGCCGGCTGCTCGTCATCATCGTCTCCCCCGACGGGGACGTTCAGAACAGGGTGATTTTTCCGGAGGCCGATTACTCGCAGTCGCAACTGGTCGAGGCTTCCAACTACATCAATGCGAACTATGCGGGCCTGTCGATCGAGCAGGTGCGCGATCGCCTCCAGTCCGAAATGGAACAGCTGCGCGGCGAGATCGCGGCGCTGATGCAGGCGGCCGTCAATGTGAGCTCCGAAATCCTCACCGAAGCGCAAGAAGAAGTGGTCATCGCAGGCGAGCGTAATCTTCTGTCGGTGAGCGACTTCTCCAGCGATATGGGCCACTTGCGGAGGGCTTTCGACCTCTTCGAGCAGAAGGCGCAACTGATGCGGCTGCTCGATGTCTCGAGCCAGGCCGAAGGCGTGCGCATCTTCATTGGGGGCGAGAGCCAGATCGTCCCTTTCGACGATCTCTCCATCGTGAGCGCGAACTACGAAGTCGATGGACAGGTGGTCGGAACGCTCGGCGTCATCGGGCCGACGCGCATGCCATACGACCGCATGATCCAGATCGTGGACATCACCTCGAAGCTCGTCACCAACGCGCTGAGTCATCGCAAGTGAACGAGCGTTGGGCGCCGGGCCACTAGAATGCGGGGCGCGTGGGCCGTTAGCTCAGTTGGTCAGAGCAGCGGACTCATAATCCGTTGGTCGCTGGTTCAAGCCCAGCACGGCCTACCACTGAATCCGACGTGCAGCAGGCGATGCCTGCAAGCGAGATTCACAAAAATTCAAGGCTTCGCGGAGTGGCTCCAAAATGGATGCTATACTCGCAAGCTGTGCGGCTGTAGCTCAGTTGGATAGAGTACTTGGCTACGAACCAAGGGGTCGTGGGTTCGAATCCTGCCAGCCGCACCACTCTCTGTAGGGCCAGGACGTTAGCGCGTCCTGGCCCTTTCTTTTGGGGTGGCTTCGTGGGTGACCTCTTGCACGAAGGACAAGACACACTGCCGCAAATCGGACGTGTGGGAGCGGATTCGGTCGACGGCCGAACTGCCCGGACCGTGCTCTGCGCTGGCGCCGAGCGGGCGTCCTCAGAGACGGGTCACGATCCCGAAGCTGATGATGCCGAGGAATCCCAGGATCCCAACCATCATGAGGCCCGGTCCCCAGCGTCGTTGTCGCGCGGCAAATCCAATGGTCATCACGGTGGCAAAGGCAACGGCGATCGCGGAAGTGGCTTCCAGTGTGAGCTCAGGCATGCGCGAATGCTAATCCAAGCTGACCGCGCAGCATGCGGGGACGTCGCATTCCTGGAAACGGCTTCTCGTCGGTTGGTGGACATGGGGACCGTTCGCGCGGCCAAGCCCCAAAAACGAAAAAGCCCGCCGGAGCGGGCTAAGGACCTTGGAGTCCAGAGGAGAGTCTTCATTGTGAACCACTTCTCGGGGAACGCAAAAGGAACTACGTCACATGCTGCAACAAGGCGCTGCGGTTGACACTATCGCTTTCAGGGCTGTGTGTGCCGGCCGGCTGTTCAGGGGCAATAATCCCCGAGCGGCAACGCCAGGGCCGCGCCGAACGGAACCGGCTTGCATCGATCCGCCCCCTTCGGATGCATCCATCTTCTGGCGCTCATGCATGGGGACAACGACGATGAGTTCATTGGAGAAGTTCTTGCCCGCCTCGGAGCCCGCGCGCAGCGAGGCGTTGGCCAAGCTACAACGGACCCACCACCTGCCGCGTCATCTGGTCAAAGGCGTCGCGCGAGGTGAGCAAGGCCGGCGTGCGACAGTCGCGGCCGGTGCGTCGCAGAGCCAGCAATCGATTCCCGACCCGGATCTGACGGCGCCTGACCAGCAATCGGGCTGAAACGCTGCCGGGCGAAGGCGGTGTCCTTGCCATGTGATACAACAATCGCCCGACCTTGCGGGTCGGCAGTTGTAGAAATGAGCAAGGCTTTCACGAAGGAAAACGACGCCGACGACGATGATGGCGACGGCGGCGGACTGCCGCCGCTGCCCGCTGGCGGCAAGAACTACATCACGCCCATCGGGTATGCGCGCTTGCGATCCGAACTCCTGGAATTGATGGACGTCGAGCGGCCCAAGGTGGTCGAGGCCGTTCACTGGGCCGCCAAGAACGGAGATCGCTCTGAGAACGGGGACTATCTCTATGGCAAGAAGCGGTTGCGCGAGATCGATCGGCGAATTCGCTTCCTCACCAAGCGCCTCGAGATCGCCGAGGTCACCGATCCGTCGGTGCACCACGGCAGCGACCAGGTATTTTTCGGCTCGACGGTCCGCTATGCCGACGAGAGTGGCGAGGAGCGCGAGGTCACGATCCTCGGTATCGACGAGGCGAACAGCGCGCATTCGCAAGTGAGTTGGATATCCCCGATCGCGCGGGCACTGCTCAAGGCTCGGGAGGGTGACGTCGTCAAGCTCGCCACCCCGGGGGCGTGCACGACATCGAGGTGCTGGCGGTCAGCTATCCCGAGCCTTCGTCCAAGCCCCACTGACGGGCCGGGACTTTCAGGGCACTGGAATCATCCGTGCGGCGGCGAGCACGGATGAGGTGCGGCGCACGGCTCGCAATACGGCTTCGAGGTGCGTGCGATCGCGCACCGCGATCACGAAGCGAAGGTCCGTCGAATCCTGCGGCGTTTCGTCCGCCATTTCGACGTGCGTGATGTCGGCTTCGGCATCGGCGAGCGCGGCTGCGACCCGTGCGAGCACGCCCTTGTCGTTCCGCACGGTGATGACCACGCCCGCTTCGAAAGTCCGGACCGGATCGTCGGCCCATTCGACCGCGAAGAACCGCTCACTGTCCTTGTAGCGAAGTCGCTGGCCAACACCGCACTCCTCGGTATGGACCACCAGTCCTTCGCCGTGGCCGAGGTAGCCGACGATCGGATCGCCCGGAATCGGTCGGCAGCACAGCGCGAAGCGCACCGAAGAGTTCTCGCTGCCATCCAGCGTCACTGCGCCTTGCGATACCGCATCGCTGGCCGCGAAGCGCTCGCGGCTCAGCATCAGCGCATCGGGCTTGGCGCCCCGTTCGGCGAGCAGCGCCATCAGTCGCTTTGCCACGATGCTGGCGATGCGTTTGCCAAGGCCGATGTCGGTCAGCAGTTCGGAGCGCGTGCGGTTGCCGGTGAAGCGCAGGAGCTTTTCCCAGATCGGCTGATGCTCGGCGTCGTCTTCTGGCAGTTTGCCCAGCCCTTCGGCGCGCAGCGCCTGCGCGAGGAGCTTTTCACCAAGGCCTTCGGATTCGGCATGCGCGAGTGTCTTGAGGTAGTGACGGATCTTGGAGCGTGCCCGCCCGGTGCGAACGAAGCCGAGCCAGGCGGGGTTCGGCGTTGAAACCGGCGCCGTGATGATCTCGACCACATCGCCGTTCTTGAGCTCGGTCCGCAGCGGCACCTGATCGCCATTGATGCGCGCGGCAGAGGTGTGGTCGCCGATGTTGCTGTGAATGGCGTAGGCGAAGTCGACCACGGTCGCACCGCGCGGAAGCGCCATGATCTGGCTCTTGGGCGTGAACACGTAGACGGCATCGGGAAAGAGGTCGACCTTGACATGG
This sequence comes from Variovorax ureilyticus, assembly GCF_050632185.1. Taxonomy (GTDB): domain Bacteria; phylum Pseudomonadota; class Gammaproteobacteria; order Burkholderiales; family Burkholderiaceae_C; genus Variovorax; species Variovorax ureilyticus_A. Next base: position 3,569,843 of record NZ_CP192579.1, on the reverse strand, counting down.
TCCCAGAACTCGGCCGCATCGCGGGTCTCGTCCTGAATGTCGAGCAGCGACTGGAGCCATTTCGCGCCGAGGCGGTCGCTGGTCGCCACGGCTGCCGGATCGGCCGCCTTGTAGAGCCAGTGCGCCGCGACGCCCGATTCGGCCACCACGTGCATGGCCTCGGTGCGAAGCTGGAACTCGATGTTCACCCCCGCCGGGCCCACCAGCGTCGTGTGCAGCGACTGGTAACCGTTGAGCTTGGCGATCGCGATGTGGTCCTTGAACTTGCCGGGCAGCGGCTTGTACATCTGGTGCAGGATGCCGAGCCCGGTGTAGCAGGAGATCACAGTAGGGACGATCAGCCGGAAGCCGTAGATGTCGGTGACCTGCGCAAAGCTCAGGTGCTTCTCGACCATCTTGCGGTAGATGGAATAGAGCGTTTTTTCGCGGCCCGCGATGCGCACGCTCATCTCCGCGGCTGCGAAGGCGTTCTCGACTTCCTGCTGGACTTTCTGGATCAGGTCGCGCCGCCGTCCGCGGGCCTTGGCCACGGCCTTGGCGAGCACTGCGTACCGCCAGGGGCGAAGGTGCCGGAAGGAGAGATCCTGTAGTTCACGGTAGGTCTGATTGAGGCCCAGGCGGTGCGCGATCGGCGCGTAGATTTCGAGGGTCTCCCGCGAGATGCGCGCCCATTTTTCGCGCGGCGCGTCGTCGAGCGTGCGCATGTTGTGCGTCCGGTCCGCGAGCTTGACGAGAATGACGCGTACGTCGCGCGCCATGGCCAGCAGCATCTTGCGAAAGGACTCGGCCTGGTTCTCTTCGCGGGTGTTGAAGCGGAGCTTGTCCAGCTTGGTGAGGCCATCGACCAACTCTGCCACCGGAGCGCCAAAGCGCTCGATCAGCTCGGCCTTGGTGACGCCGCAGTCTTCGATCGCATCGTGCAGCAAGGCGGCCATCAGGGCCTGTGCATCGAGTTTCCATTCCGCGCACTGCGCAGCGACCGCGATCGGATGGGTGATGTAGGGCTCGCCGCTGTTGCGCAGCTGGCCCAGGTGCGCTTCGTCTGCGAAACGGTAGGCACGCCGGACCAAGTCGATATCTTCGGGGCCCAGGTAGTCGAGCCGATCGGTCAATGCGGCGAAGCTGGCGGCGGCCGCATTCAACGCCGCAGGGCTGGGCTGCGGGCTTCGACGGGTTTCTGACTGAGGCTTGACAACCGCGCTCATGAGCACCACTTTAGCGTGGCCGTGGCTAAGACGCATTCAGGCATAAAAAAGCACCGCGTGCGGTGCTTCCTTGTTGTACGGCGACGTCAGATCAGCCGGGAACCTTCTTGAGCATTTCGAGGCCGATCTTGCCCTCTGCAATCTCACGAAGTGCGGTAACGCCGGGCTTGTTCTTGCTCTCGATCTTGGGGGCATGCCCCTGGCTCAGCATGCGCGCGCGATAGGTGGCGGCGAGCACGAGCTGGAAACGGTTCGGGATGTGTTGCAGGCAATCTTCGACGGTGATGCGGGCCATGGTGATCTTTCGGCGATGTGCAGACGTTGGGCGGATCAGGGGATGTTCAGTGCGGCAAAGGTGCTTGCACGTGCGCGGCGCTGTGCGGAGTAGCGAAGCCGCTGAGCGTGGACAATCGCTTTCAGGTCGAAAAGTGCGCGCTCGAATACCTCGTTGATTATAACGAAATCGAATGCCGAGGCCTGCGCCATTTCCTCGGCGGCATTCCGAAGGCGCAGGTCGATGACTTCCGGGCTGTCCTCGCCCCGGCGCTCGAGCCGCGAGCGAAGTTCCTCCCAACTTGGGGGAAGGATAAAGATCATGACCGCGTTGGCAAAGGTCTTGCGGATCTGGAGCGCCCCCTGAAAGTCGATTTCGAGAACGACGTCCGCGCCTTGCGCGATGCGCTCCTCGATGGCCTTCTTGGAGGTGCCGTAGCGCCGGCCGTGGACGTGCGCCCACTCCACGAATCCATCGGCCGCCACCATGACGTCGAACTCGGGCTCGGAGACGAAGAAGTATTCGCGCCCGTGCTTTTCCTGGCCACGGGGTGTGCGGGTGGTGTGGGAGACCGAGGGCTGAACGGCGGAGTCGAGCTCCATCAGCGCCTTGACCAGGCTCGACTTGCCTGCGCCGCTGGGAGCTGCGACCACGAAGATGTTGCCGGGGTAATCCATGGATTCCGTTCTATTCGATGTTCTGGACCTGCTCGCGCATCTGCTCGATCAGGACCTTCATGTCGACGCCGATGCGGGTAAGTTCCAGCGTGGCGGATTTCGAGCCGAGCGTGTTGGCTTCGCGATGGAGTTCCTGGATCAGGAAGTCGAGCCGTTTGCCGATCTCCCCGCCCTTCTTCACGAGCCGCTCGATTTCGTCGAGGTGGGAATTCAGGCGGGTTAGCTCTTCCGCGACATCGATCCGGATCGCGAACGCGGTCGCTTCGGTCAGGGCGCGGTCCTGGGCGGCCTCGGGTGCCGTGCCGCCGCTCAGGCCCATCGCGTCCTGCCAGCGTTCGAGGAACCGGGTGCGTTGCTGTTCCACGAGCTGAGGGACCAGCGGCAGGGCCTGGGTGGCAAGGGCGCGCAACTGCGCAAGGTGGTTCTGCAGCATGCGGGCGAGCCGCGCGCCTTCGCGTTCGCGCGCGGAAAGCAGGTCCTTGAGCGTCCTTTCGGTGACTTCGGTCAGGTCCGGCCCCCAATCGCCCTTGGCGACGCTGTCGCCCGCCGCGAGCCGTAGCACGTCGGCGACGCTGAGATCGCGCGCGTCGGGCAGCCATGCCTTGATGTGGTCCTGCACCGCATTGAGTCGCTGCAGAAGCTTGGTGGACGGGTCGCCGATGCCGGCTGCAGCGCCGCTTTCGAGGGCGGCCCGCAGTTCGACCTTGCCGCGTTTGAGTCGCGCGGTGAGTATTTCGCGCAGGGCGGGTTCGTGCTGCCGGAGCTCATCCGGCAGCTTGAAGGTCAGGTCGAGAAATCGGCTGTTGACCGAGCGAATTTCGATCCCGAGCCGAGCGACTGAATGAGCCCGTGCGTCGCCTTCGGAGTGGCTGCCGGCGGGGCTCGTCTGCCCGCTGGCATAGCCGGTCATGCTGTAAACTGGCATCGCGCCTCGCTGTGATCTGTTGTTGCACCGTGGCGTCGGCACAGCGTTCGCTTGCCGCACCATCGCCTTCGGGCGAAACTCCCGGATTATGTCAAAGGTCAAACCTTCGCCTCTGCTGCCTGACACGGTGATCGGCGGCTACCGAATCGTGCGCCGGCTTTCCGCCGGAGGCTTCGGGGTCGTCTACCTCGCCGTCGACCCGAGCGGGCAGCAGGTCGCCATCAAGGAATATCTTCCTTCGTCCCTGGCAACACGGGGCACAGGGGAATTGGCGCCGCAGGTTCCGCCCGAGAAGCTGTCGCTCTACCGGCTGGGGCTCAAGAGCTTCTTCGAGGAAGGCCGGTCGCTCGCGCAGATTTCGCACGCCTCGGTGGTGAGCGTTCTCAATTTCTTCCGCGAGAACGAGACCGTCTACATGGTCATGAACTACCTGGAGGGCGCGACCCTTCAGGACTTCATCGTCACCGCGCGCGACCTCAAGAAGCAGAAGGTATTTCGCGAATCGACGATCCGTTCGCTCTTCGACGAGATCCTTCGGGGCCTTCGCATCGTCCACCAGCACAAGATGCTGCACCTGGACATCAAGCCGGCCAACATCTTCGTGACCGACGACGATCGGGCCGTGATGATCGATTTCGGCGCGGCGCGCGAAGTGCTGTCCAAGGAAGGCAACTTCATCCGCCCGATGTACACCCCCGGCTTCGCGGCACCCGAGATGTACCGGCGCGATTCCTCCATGGGGCCGTGGACGGACATCTACGCGATCGGCGCCTGCATCTACGCCTGCATGCAGGGCTACCCACCGAACGACGCGCCGCAGCGCATCGAGAAGGACCGTCTTGGCCTTTCGCTTTCCCGGCTGCGCGGCATCTATTCGGACAACCTGATCGAGGTGGTCGAGTGGTGCATGTCGCTCGATCCGCTTTCGCGCCCGCAGTCGGTGTTCGCGCTGCAGAAGGAACTGAGCCGCGAAGGAGAGCGCCGCTATACCAAGCTCACGGTGGGTGAGAAGGTCCGGCTCTCCATCGACAACATGCGCTCACCCGAAAAGAAGGCGCTGCCGAAGGCGGCGGCTCCCACCACACGTCCCGCATGACCCCCCACGCTCATCACTTCGTGTATCCGCTGCCCCCCAGGGGGCTCATCGCCCTACGGGCGGCCGGGCGGGCGCTGTGAAGTTCTCCGTTTTCCAGGTCAGCCGCAAGGGCGGTCGTCTCAAGAACGAAGACCGCATGGGCTATTGCTACACGCGCGAATCGGGCCTGTTCGTGCTCGCCGACGGCATGGGGGGCCATCCCGAAGGCGAAGTCGCAGCCCAGCTGGCGTTGCAGACCATCGCGGCGCTCTACCAGCGCGAAGCCCGGCCGCTGGTCAAGGACGTCAAGGCGTTCCTCACTTCGTCCGTGATGGCCGCGCATCAGCAGATCATGCGGTATGCCGGCAACAAAGGGATGCTCGACACGCCGCGTACCACGGTGGTGGCGGCCATCATTCAGGACAACACGGCGACGTGGATTCATTGCGGCGACTCGCGGCTGTACGTGGTCCGCGACGGCGCCTTGCTGATGCGCACCCGCGACCATTCGCACGCCGAGCGGCCTCGCGTCGGCGGCGGGCCGGAGCCGGTCAACCGCAACCTGCTGCTCACCTGCCTGGGGTCGCCGACGCCGCCGCTCTTCGATGTCTCGACACCGCTGCAACTGCAGCGCGGCGACCGCATCATGCTGTGCTCCGACGGCGTCTGGGGCGTGCTCGACGACAGCGTGATCGTTCACGTGCTCTCGTCCGGCAAGCCGGTATCGGATGCGGCGCCCGATCTTGCCGAGATGGCGCTGCGCAACGGCGGCACCCACAGCGACAACGTGACCCTGATCGCGCTCGAATGGGAAACGCCCGACGCTCCCGGCCAGAAGCGCGGCGTTTCCACCGACAGCATCAGCGACGGTGTGTTCGCGTCGACCATTCAGGCCGGCATGCCTTCGGACAGCGAGCTCGACGACCTCGACGAGGACGCCATCGAGCGGTCGATTGCCGAGATCAACGAGGCGATCAAGCGCTCCGCCGCGCGCAAGGGCTAGGCCTTTTTCTTTTTTTCGTTTATCACCATGACTGATTTCGTACGAAGCGGCGGCCGCGCCGCAGACCAGTTGCGCCCGGTTCGCATCACCCGTGGCTACACCATCCATGCCGAAGGCTCGGTGCTGATCGAGTTCGGCCAGACGCGCGTGTTGTGCACCGCTTCGGTCGAAGAGAAGGTGCCGCCGCACAAGCGCGGCAGCGGCGAGGGCTGGGTCACCGCCGAGTACGGCATGCTCCCGCGCGCCACCCACACCCGCAGCGACCGCGAAGCCGCCCGCGGCAAGCAGAGCGGCCGCACGCAGGAGATCCAGCGTCTCATCGGCCGCTCGATGCGCGCGGTCTTCGACCTCTCCGCGCTCGGCGAGCGCACCATCCACCTCGATTGCGACGTGCTCCAGGCCGACGGCGGCACCCGCACCGCGGCCATCACCGGCGCCTTCGTGGCTGCGCAGGACGCGGTCGACAAGCTGCTCGCCGAAGGCCGGATCGTCGCATCGCCCATCCGCGGCCATGTGGCGGCCATTTCGGTCGGCATCGTCGAGGGCACGCCGTTGCTCGATCTCGAGTACATCGAAGACTCCGCCTGCGACACGGACATGAACGTGGTGATGACGGGCGCCGGACACTTCGTGGAAGTGCAGGGCACCGCCGAAGGCGCCGCTTTCTCGCGCGAGGAAATGAATCAGCTGCTCGGGCTGGCCGAGAAGGGCATCTCCGAGTTGATCGCGCTGCAGACCCAAGCGCTCGCAGGCTGACGCCCGATCGATACGGAATTCGCGATGAAACTGGTCCTCGCCTCCAATAACGCCGGCAAGCTCGCCGAGTTGCAGGCGCTGCTCGCGCCGCTCGACGTGACGCTCGTTCGCCAGTCGGACCTGGGCGTCGGCGAGGCCGAGGAGCCCTTCCGCACCTTCGTCGAGAACGCCCTGGCCAAGGCCCGCCATGCGTCCGCGCATACCGGGCTGCCGGCCATCGCGGATGATGCGGGCCTTTGCGTCGAGGCCTTCGGCGGTCTTCCCGGCGTCGACACCGCGTTCTACGCCACGAAGTTCGGCTACGAAAAAGGCGACGCGAACAACGTGCGCGCGCTCCTCGAGCAATTGGCCGGCCAGACCGACCGCCGCGCCGCACTCGTCAGCACGCTGGTCGCGCTGCGCAGCGTCGACGATCCCGAACCGCTGATCGCCGTCGGACGCGTGGCCGGCCTGATCGCGAAGGAGCCGGTCGGCGACAACGGCTTCGGCTTCGATCCGGTGATGTTCCTGCCGCAGTTCGGCAAGACCTTTGCCCAGCTCCCCCGACGTGAAGAACGCGAACAGCCATCGCGGACAGGCGGCACGCGCGATGCTGGCGCTGATGCGCGAGCGCTGGTCGTGAACGGCATCATCCCGATCGCGGCAGACGGCGAAGGCGCGGCCGCCGGCGCCAACGATGCGTTGCACCAGATGCGGCCCGGGCCGCTCCAGCTTTCGGCGCTGCCGCCGCTGTCGCTGTACGTCCATCTCCCTTGGTGCCTGCGCAAGTGCCCGTACTGCGACTTCAATTCCCACGAGTGGCGCACCGGCACGGGTGAGCTGCCCGAGCAGCGCTATCTCGACGCACTCGTGGCCGACCTGGAGGCGGCGCTGCCGCTGATCTGGGGCCGTACGGTGCATACCATCTTCATCGGCGGCGGCACGCCGAGTCTGTTCTCGCCTGCGTCCATCGACCGGCTCATCGGTGACTTGCGCGCCCGACTCAAGCTCGCGCCCGATTGCGAAATCACGCTGGAAGCCAACCCCGGCACCTTCGAACGCGACCGCTTCCGCGCCTACCGTGCGGCGGGCGTGACGCGGCTGTCGGTGGGTGTGCAATCCTTCAACGACGCGCATCTAAAGGCGCTCGGCCGTGTTCACGATCGCGCTCAGGCCATCGCAGCGGTGGAGGAGGCCGCTGCCACCTTCGACACTTTCAACCTCGACCTGATGTATGCGCTCCCGGGCCAGACGCTGGAGCAGCTCGACGCCGACCTTTCGCAGGTGCTCGCGCTGGCGCCGCCGCACCTGTCGGTCTACCACCTGACGATCGAGCCGAACACCTACTTCGCGAAGTACCCGCCGGAGGTGCCCGAGGACGATGCGGCCTATGCGATGCTCGACCGGATCACCGAGCGCACCTCGGCGGCGGGCCTGGGGCGCTACGAGATTTCGGCCTATGCACGCGCCGGCCACCAGTGCGCGCACAATTTGAACTATTGGCAGTTCGGCGACTACCTTGGTATCGGCGCCGGTGCGCACAGCAAGCTCAGCTTTGCGCATCGCGTGGTGCGGCAGGTGCGTTTTCGCGAGCCCCGGCTCTATATGGACAGGGCGCTCGCGGGCCACGCCGTTGCGCAGAGCGAAGATGTCGGGATCGCCGCGTTGCCCTTCGAGTTCATGCTCAATGCTCTGCGCCTGAAGGAAGGGTTTACGCTTGCGCAGTTCGGGGAGCGGACGGGGATGGCGATCACCGCCATCCAGCGCGGCCTGGAGGAAGCCGAGCGCAAAGGGTTGATCGAGCGGGACCTGGCGCGGGTTTGGCCGACGACACGCGGATTCGATTTCCTGAGCGATCTTCAGGCGATCTTTCTGCCGGACACATAAAAAGGGGACACTGCCATGGACAACAACATCGAATCCTCTGAAATCAAGCGCCGGTCACGCGGAAGGCCGAGCCCGGAGCAGGCGATTGCGCTGCGCGAGTCCTTCCTCGCCGCGGCGCTCGAATCCTTCCTCGACAAGGGGTACGCGGCCACCAGCATCGAGGCGATCGCCCGGGAGGCGGGTGTCGCCAAGATCACGATCTACCGGCAGTTCGACAACAAGGAAGCCCTGTTCCGCGAAGTCGTGCATCGCGCCGTGACCGGTGCCCGCGAGACCATGCAGGCCACGCTCGTGCGGCACGACCAGGACCAACGGCAGGTGCTGCTGGATCTGATCGAGCGCATGTACCTGAGCGCGACCGAGCCGAAGACGCTGGCGCTACTGCGTCTCGTGATCGCCGAGGCGGTGCGCTTCCCGGAACTCGCCAAGTCGCTCTACGCCGAGAACAGCTACGTGCTCGCGCCGGTGGTCGACTACCTCGCCGAGGCCCATCGCGCGGGCACGCTGCATGTGCCGCAGCCCGAACTTGCAGCGGTGCAGCTGTCGACGCTCGCTTTCGGCGGGGTGCGCTTCTTCATTTCGAAGCCGTTGGCCGGGCCGGAGGAACGTCGCGTCTGGGCCGAGGGCATCGCCGACCTCGTCCTGCACGGCTGGGCGCCGAGAGGCGAGCAACGCAGCGACTAAAATCCCGCTTCTGCCTCGTGTAACGCAAGGGCAGTCCAGGAGAGTTGGGTGAGTGGTTTAAACCAGCAGTCTTGAAAACTGCCGACGAGCAATCGTCCGTGAGTTCGAATCTCACACTCTCCGCCACGGCTCGATGTTTCTCATCGATGCTCGGCCAGTTCGATATTTCGCCCCATCCGTTTACCCATCCGCCGGCAGTGCGACTGTCTGAAATGAGGTGTAACCGTCTGACATCTGATTGTCGATCGGCGAAGGCTGCCCCATCGTCTTCCTGCAGCGCCCGATGTCGGTGGCCTTGATCGTCATGGTGCTCGCCATGCTGATCCTGCCGGAGCTGGCCAAGCGCATGTCGCAGCGTGGATCGACCACGCCAGCAGGCGCTTGAAGGGTGTCGCAGGGCGTTGCGCTTAGGCCGTGAGGCGTCCGCCTGACACGTCGAACACGGCGCCTGTGGTGTAGGTGCAGCTGGGGCTGGCGATCCATGTCACCGTCGCGGCCACCTCGTCGGCACGGCACGGCCGGCCCATCGGTAGGCTTCGCGAAATGCGCTCGAGGTACGACGGCTCCATCTGCTTCTGCATGGGCGTATCGGCCAGTCCGGGCGCGACACAGTTGACGGTGACCCCGCTCCCCACCACTTCTTTGGCCAAAGCCTTGGAGAGCGCGATGACACCCCCTTTGGCGGCTGAATAGGCCGCCGCATCCGCGACGCCGCGCAATCCGGCGACCGAGGCGATGTTGATGATGCGGCCATACCCGTGGCTTTGCATGTGCGGCGCAAAGGTGCGACAGAGCCGGAAGACGGCAGTGAGATTGATGGCCAGAACTCGCTCCCAGGTTTGATCACTTTGTTGGTCGATGGGGCTGATGTGCCCCTGAACACCCGCGTTGTTCACCAGAATGTCGAGCTTGGGCTCTTCCATCAAAAGCGCCCGCGTGGCTCGGTTCAGGCTGCTGGACGTTGCGACGTCGACTTGTTCGAGACGGTTCCCACGGAAGGCTTCGTTCTGCGCGACCTTCAGATCCCAACCTATGACCCTGGCGCCGTGGGCCGCGAGCATGTTCGAGATCGCAGCCCCAAAGCCTTGTGCCGCCCCGGTAACCAGGGCCGTCCGGCCGCTTAGGTCGAGCAGGTTCATTCGACTGTGACGCCGAGCTTCTTGATCATTCCCCCCAGGCATCAATATCCTTCTTGATCAGGGCGTTGACTTCCGTGGGTCCTCCTGGAAGTGGTAGCAGATTGAACTCATCAAAGAAGCGCTTCATGTCGGGTGAGCTGACCTCGTCTCGCACGGCTTTTGTCAGTTGCGCGACGATCGCGGACGGCGTGTCAGGTGGCGCCACGAGTCCGGTCCAGACAATCGGGATGTTGAGGTTGGGATAACCCGCCTCGGCGAAGGTGGGGACGTTGGGCAGGGTGTCTACACGCGTCGGGTAGTTGAGCGCAAGAATGCGCATCTTTCCTGACTTGATGAAGGGCGCGGTGCTGGTGTGGTCCATGAAGAGCGACTGCGTCTCCTTGGTCATCAGGGCCATTGATGCGGGCGCACCCCCTGATAAGCAACGTGCGTCATCTGCAAGCCCGCGGCTTCGTTGAACATCTCCATCGCGAGCCGGGCCTGTGACGTGGCGCCTGCCGATCCAAAGTTGTACTTGCCAGGATTGGCTTTGACGTGCGCGACATAGTCCTTGAGTGTTGCGAATGGGCTGTCAGCGGCCACCTGGATCCCGGTGGTGAACGCAGACACGGTCGCAACCGGGGTCATGGCCTTGACCGGGTCGTACGGCAGGTTCTTGAAGAAAAACTGATTCATGGTGTAGGGCTGGCTCACCGTGAAATACAGCGTGTAGCCGTCGGGCTGGGCCCGGGCCACGTACTGCGTGGCAATGATCAAGTTGCCCCCCGGCTTGTTGTCCACGACAACGGGCTGCCCCAGCCGGGTGCCAAGGCCCTGCGCCAGTCGTCGCGCGATGGCATCGACCCCGCCACCTGGTGGATAGGGCACTACGATCTTGATGGTCTGGCTTGGGTATTTGCTCTGTGCGGAAGCCCCCGGTAGCGCTGCCAATGCGACGATGGCGAAGGCACACAGGGCGCAGGAACGGCGAAGTCGATGATGGTTCATGTTATGTCTCAGTCAGTGGAGGGAGAGGGGAGATGGCGTTCAGAGCGGGCGCTCGTCGACAAAGGTGGCGATGGACGCGCCGACGGACAAGAAGTTGGGCTCGTCTTGCCGGACTCGAATCTGATAGCCCGGGCTTTGGTACGCGCGTACGGCGTCTTCGACCGTGTCGAACCATTGCTCGATCACGCCGTCGAAGCGTGAGCTGGGCGCGATGGTCTCGTCGACTCCGTTGCACACGGAGTCCGGAATGACGTGATGCTGGCGGTAGCCACGCACAAAGGCCATGAAGTCGGACTGGGCAATGACAACGTCCTTGTGTTGTCCGCCCCAATGGGCAAGGTAGGCCGCAGTAGTTAGGTGTGCGGCCTTGCGAGAAAAGATCAAAAGCTTGACGGCACCGGTGCCCGGAACGATCACGTGTTCGTCTGTGTCCATGCGCAGGCTGGCGCTCGGCTCAATGGATGCGCATAGCGCAGTGCCCAGGCTCGCAAATCCTGGCCGCGGCGCCGAGGGCAGGCGGACGATGCCCTCGAAGGGAAATGGATCGTTACGTGGACCTCGTGCCGTGGGGCGTGCCCAAACAGCAGGCGCACGGCCCTCGCCGTCGAGGTGCAGCGGGCTCAGTTGAGCTGAGCGAGTGCGCAGGAGGAAAAATGTGCTGGGCATGGAGCGAAAATCTCAATATGTGCAAATGTCTGGCAGTCCATGCGCCCAGTCCGTCATCGGCCTAACAATTCAGATCAGGGTTTCCACGATTCTGTTGACGAGGCCGGCCACGGCGGCTTTGCGTCCAGGCGCCGTGCCTGCATGGAGTCGTGGACCAAGCAGGAATTGCTGGAACAACAGTGTTGGTGGCCCGTGATTTCGGCCGCCGCGCGTCAACGCGTCCTGGAGGAATCGAGCGAGGAGAGCGTGCCCGCCGGTAGCTATCTGTCTCACTATGGCGAGGAGTGCCACTACTGGTATGGCATCCTCGAAGGACTCCTCAAGTGGAGCATCAATACCGCGGATGGCCAGACTTCGACCCTCGGCGGCCAACTGGCGGGCAGTTGGTTTGGTGAAGCCACCTTGTTACGCGGCCTCGCGCGCAAGTCGGACCTGGTTGCGTTGCGTTTCAGCCGAGTTCTACTGGTGCCGGCTCATACCTTCCATGAACTGCGCCGGACGGAAACCGCGTTCAACGAATTTCTGTTGTCCTTTCTGGCCGAGCGTATCCACTGGATGATGGCCAATGCAGCGGCCCAGCGCTTGCTTGATCCGGACCGCCTGATGGCGAGGGCATTGGTTGGAATTACCCACCCGATCCTCAACAACCACGCATTTGCGGATGACGGAAACGCTTTCTTCCTCGCGATCTCCCAGGAGGAGTTGTCTCATCTGGTCGCATTCTCGCGTCAGCGTTGCAGTCGAGCCCTCGCGACCCTGCAAGCACGGGGTTTGGTGCGCATGGAGTACGGCGGTGTTTCGATCATCGACCTCCAGGGCCTGAAGTCCTTCACCGACGTGTGTGATATTTAGGCGTACCGGGCACGCGGGCCGCGCAGATGCGCAGCGGCGCGAGCCCCTCCTGGACTGAGTGTTTACCCGTGGGTCAATTGTTAGTTCCGTGACGGCGGCCTCGGCGCCGTTTTGAAAACATTGGACCTTCTGGCGTGAGCGGCCGGGTGCTGTCCGCACGTTGTGCGGGCAGCCAAAGTAGCGCTTACGCATTCCTACTTTCAGAAGGCCGTGAATGAACGCTCGTACGCATGAATGTGATGTCTTGGTGATTGGCTCCGGCGCGGCCGGGTTCTCGGCGGCCATCACCGCCAGGCATGGGGGCTTGGAAGTACTGATGGTTGAAAAGGCGCCGCACTTCGGTGGCACTTCTGCGACGTCAGGCGGCGTGCTCTGGATTCCGGGCCATCGTGTCGGCGGCTACAAGGCGCAACCCCCTCGGCCGAGCAGGCCAAGCAATACCTGTGTGCGGTGATGGGCAGTAATTTTCCAGGTCCGTTGCTTGACACCTACCTGAGCCTGGGACCGGAGATGATCGACTTCTTCGTCGGCCACGCGGGTGTGGAGTTCAAGGTGGCAGCCATGCCCGACTACCTGTCGGAGCTACCGGGTGCCGTCGCTGTTGGCCGGTCATTGCAAGCGCAGCCAGTAAGTGCCGATATCTTGGGCAAGGAGTTTGCCCGACTGCGCCGGCCATTGCGGGAAATGACGCTGTTCGGGATGAGCATCGGCTCCGGCAACAACCTCAAGGATCTTTACCGCTTCGGCCGATCCGTACCCGCGACCGTCCGAGTGATGGGGCGCTTGCTGCGCCATGGTTGGGATCTGGCGCTTCACGGGCGCGGGCAGCGCCTGGTCAACGGCAATGCATTGATTGCCCGCTTGGCGAGTGCGGCCTTTGGTGCTGGCATTCCTTTGTGGACCAGTGCGGCCGCGGACCGCCTGATCATGGAAGGGGAGCGTGTGGCAGGGGCGTGGGTCCAGCATGGGGGACGCTTGGTAAGGGTATTCGCGAGACGCGGTGTCGTCCTGGCCAGCGGAGGCATTGCGCAGGACATGGCTCGGCGTGCATCGCTGTACGGCCATCCGGCCGCCGCGCATCAGCACCTGTCCCTTACCGCCCCTGGAAACACGGGCGATGGCGCGCGGTTGGCTGAGTCGGTGGGCGGCTTTTTGGATGACACCGTGGCCAATGCAGGTGCGTGGATGCCGACCTCCAAAGTAGCGCGGCCGGACGGCAGTTGGGGGATGGTCTTCCATTCCGTGAACACGGGGAAGCCGGGGCTCATCGCGGTATTGCGCAACGGCCAGCGCTTCGTCGATGAGAGCGTTCCCTATCACTATTTTGTTCAGCGCATGCTGTCGGCTTGCGAAGGCCTCCATCCCCGGGCTGCTACCTGATCTGCGATCAGGGATCATTCAGCCGATATGGGCTCGGCTACGCAAAGCCTCTGCTCCCGTTGCGCGGACTGCTCGGAGCCCAATACCTCTACCGTGCTGACACGGTCGAGGACCTAGCGCGCCAGATTGATGTGCCCGAAGAGGCACTCCGGGCCACGATAGAGGCCTACAACGCGGCCGCACTGGAAGGCAAGGATCCTCAGTTCGGCAAGGGGTTGCATCGCTTCGGCCGCTACATGGGGGATTCAACTCATCCAGTGGGCATCAATGTGGCACCGCTGCGCAAGGGTCCGTTCTATGCGGTCTGGGCTCAGCCGGGTGACATCGGCAGCTTCGCGGGGGTTCGCACCGATTCCCACGCGCGTGTGGTCCGAAAAATGGCTCAGTCGTCGAGGGCCTATTCGCCGTGGGCAACGACATGGCGAGCGCGTTTCGCGGTCACTATCCGGGCGGTGGCTCTATGCTTGGTCCAGCCATGACCTTTGGATATGCGGCGGGCCGCGCACTGGTGGACGGCGATCGTTCGGCCGTCATGAGTGAATCGAGCCTGGGTCCTGCATGATGCGTAGCGTTCCCGCCAGCGCCTGAGCCCGGATGGATTGGAGTGTCGGCATCTCGGGCGATGGTGCCTGTAAATCTAGACCCGGTGAGTGTCCTTGGGTTAGGGGTGGGGCCCTCACGGTGGATGCGCGCCAATTGCGGCAGGCGCTGGGCGCCTTCCCGACGGGGGCCGCCTCGTCACTACCGTGACGCCCGACGGCAAGCGCGAGGGCATGACGATCAACTCCTTCGCGTCGGTGTCGCTGGATCCGCCCTTGATCCTGTGGAGCATCCGCGACGACACCCGCAGCGCCGACGCATTCCTGGCGTCGCGCTCATTCAACCTCAGCGTGCTGGGCTGCCGAGCAGCGTGAGCTGGCCTCGGCATTTCGCCAGGACCGCCGCGGACAAGTTCGAGCGCTTCGCCGAGGCCTTCGAGCTTGGATCCAACGAATGCCCCCGGCTTGTCGACAGCGTGGCGACCTTCGAATGCTCTACATACTCGCGCCACCAAGAGGGCGACCACACGATCCTTCGCGGACGCGTGGAGCGCTTCTCGCGCACCGGGACGCCGCCCCTGCTCTTTCGCTCGGGGCAGATGGGGTCGTTGTGGGAACTCGCCGAGACTTTAGCCCGACCTCAATCGCGGTCGGGGGAGCCGTGAAGGCCGGCACACTCTCCGTCAGGGCTTTGTGATAGTCGGCGTGCGTCACGCCTTGGTGAATCAGCCCCCGCGAATCAGGCCGATGGCCTTCGACTCGTCGATTTCGATCACCGTGCCCATCGGTGCCGACAACGCGGCCAGCCGCCGTAAGATCTCCAGTCCCGTGTCGCGCGGCGCGAGTCGGGGGATGCCGCGATGCGCATGGCGGCCGGCCCAGTTCAGTTCGATGGGCACCAGCTCGATCTGCAGCACGTGGCCGGCCGCGCCGTAGGTGGCGATGGCGATCACGCTCTCGAACCACACGCTCTCGCCGAACGCGCCGGCCACGCGCGCCCATTCCATGAATTCGGCCGCCGTCGTGCGTGTCGGGTCGAGCGGCGGCGCATCGGGCAGCAGGCGCCAGACGCGCCGCTCCCATTCCTCGCGCGGCAGGTTGTTCTGCGCCGTGAAGCAGAAGTCGCCGAGCGAGTACAGGATCGGCTTGCCCTTGTAGATCTCGATCCCGCGCAACTGGTGCGGGCCGTGGCCGCAGACGAGGTCGGCGCCGTTGTCGATCGCGGCGCGCGCCAGCGGCGGCAGGAAGTCCGGCGGCGTCGTGGTCCAGTTGTTCGGCTCGTGCGTGTGCGAGGCGGCCACGGTGAAGTCCGAGCTTTGCTTGGCCTGGCGGATGTTCAGCAGGATGTCCCGGCGATCCTGCTCGTCCATCTTGTAGTGCACCCGCACGGTGGAGGTGTCGGCGCTGCCTTCCGGATGCACCATGTAGTGCTGCTCGAACAAGGTGACCATGCCGTGGCGCTCGTCGAAGTCGATCATCAATGCGGGCCGCAGCGCCGGCGGCTGTGCATCGCGGATGGACTTCAGCGCCGCGAATTGCGCCGGCGAGACCATCGCGATCGGTGTCGTCCTGAGCGTGCTGGCGCCGGGGCGGCCGGCGTAGATTCCCTGCGCGTCGATGGCCGGCGTGTCGCGCTCGAAGGTCGTGGTCCAGGACACCAGCGTGCTGCTCGCCTTCGGTCCGTGGACATAGCCGGCGCGCGCGCGGCCGAGAGATTGGGCCCCGTTCCGGCGCAGGCAAGGCCGGCTGCGATGAGCAGCTCGTCGGTCATGTGCAGGCCCGCCGCACCCCAGTCGGTCGAGTGATTGTTGGCGCGGGCCATCATGTCGAATCCCTGCCGGCGCAGATCGGTCGCGACCTCCGGCGGCGAGTTGAGCCAGCCGAAGCCGGACTCGGCGCTGGGGTGGCCCTCGAAGCGCTGCATGTCGAGCACGGTGCTCTCGAAGTTGCCCACGACGAGGTCGGCCTGCTGCAGGATCGCCAGCAACTCGGGCGACTGGCGACGCAGCTGCTCGTAGATCGGGCGCGTCAGGATGATGTCGCCGACAGCCGCGACGGTGTATCCCTCGGGCACGTGGGCGTCGAGCCAATCGGGGGCGAGTTGCCCGGGTTTCGGGGCTGCGGCAGCTCGGTCGGAAGCGGTCACTGAATTTCCTCGGTACAGGTTGAGCGCCGCCGCGGGGGCGGCTCGAAGCTCAGGCAGCGGCGCGGCGGGCGCCTTTTGCCGGCAGGATCAGCAGCAACAGCGTGGCCGCCACGATGAACAATCCCATCACCACGTACAGGCTGTAGATCGGCGAGCCGGTCTTGGTGTTGAGGATGCCGGTGATGGCCGGGCTGGCCGCCGCGCCGAGGATGCCGCACGAGGTGATGAACGCGATGCCGGGCGCCGCCACGTGTTTGGGCAGGAAGTCGGCCTCCGCTGTCGTCAACACCGGAGTGGCCGCGGCCATGCCCATGGACATCACGCACATCGCGATCATCGAGGGCACCAACTGGCCCAGGGTCAGCGTGGTGACGAACAGTCCGATCACCGTCACCGCGCAGCAGGCTGCGAAGTGCCAGCGGCGCTCCAGCCGGCGGTCGGAGCTGCGGCCCACGAGGATCATTGCGATGGCGCCCAGCAGGGAGGGCACTGCCGCGTACAGACCGATGTGGAACGGGTCGGACACGCCCCAGCTCTTGATGAGCGTCGGAATCCAGAACACCATGGTGTAGGAGGCACCAATCGTCAGGAAGCTGACCAGCGCCAGCGCCCAGACCTTCGGCATGCGCAGCACCATCATGAATTGGACTCCCGACGGGTGGACGTTGGCCGCACCGTCGTTGCCAAGATTGCGCTGGACGCGCTCGCATTCGTTCGCGCTCAGCCAGCCGCCGGGCGTCGGGCGGTCCCTCAACGTCAGATAGATGACGATGCCGAGAATGACGGCAGGAAGCCCCTGGGTGAGATAGACCCACTGCCAACCGGCGAGACCCGCCGACTGGTCCATGAACTTCAGCGTTGCGCCGCTCAGGGGCCCGCGATGATGCCGGCGACCACCGGGGCGGAACTGAAAATCGCCACCATCCGCCCACGACGCGCCGGCGGATACCAATAGGTCATGTAGAGAATCACGCCGGGGAAGAAGCCGGCTTCGAACACACCGAGCATGAACCGCACGACGTAGAACTGGAGCGGCGTCGTCACAAACATCGTGGCCGAAGCGGTCAGTCCCCACAGCACCATGATGCGCAGGAAGGTCTTGCGCGCGCCGATGCGCTCCAGGAGGATGTTGCTCGGGACCTCGAACAGGCAGTACCCGAGAAACATGATGCCGGCTCCGACCCCGAACGCGGCCGTGCTGAACCCGAGCGCATCCTTCATCTGCAATTGGGCGTACCCGATGTTGACGCGGTCCAGGTACGACACGATGTAGGCGAGGAACAGCAGGGGCAGGATGCGCCAGCTGATCTTCCGGTACAGGTGCTCGTCGGCGTCAATGGTGGCGTCCGCCGGATGCGGCGAGACAAGGGTCGTAGTGGTCATCGAGGGCCCTGGTTGATGTCTGGAGGTCCGGGTGCGGAAGCTGTGCGGCGGCGTCAGGCCGCAGTGAGGTAGCGTTTGACGAGCAGTGTCCAGTAGGCGCCGCCGACGGCAATGTTGTCGTCGTTGAAATCGAACCTGGGGTTGTGGACCGAGCAGCCGCCGGGTGTCCCGGCGGCGCCGTTTCCGATGAGCAGGTAGCAGCCCGGCCGTTGCTCCAGCATGAACGCGAAGTCTTCGCTGCCGGTGACCGCCGGAAAGTCCATCATCACGCGCTCCGGCCCGAGCAGTTCCTGCCCGACGCGACGCGCGAAATTGGTTTCGTCGAGCGAGTTGACGAGCGGCGCATAGCCGCGCACGTAGTCCACTTCCGCTTGCGCGCCGTAGCTGCTGGCCTGGTTCTCCGCGATGGTGCGAATGCGTCGTTCGAGCAGGTCGCGCACGGCCGGCTCCAGCGCACGGATGCTGAGCTTGAGCGTCGCTTCCTGCGGCAGCACGTTGAAGGCGTCGCCTGCATGGATCGAACCGACGCTGACCACCGCCGCCAGCGTGGGGTCGACGTTGCGCGCGACCACCGTCTGGAGCGCCATCACGATGCTCGCGGCGGCCACGATGGGATCCACGGCATGCTGGGGCATGGCGCCGTGGCCGCCCACTCCCTTGACGCGGATCACGGCGGTGTCGGCGGATGCCAACGTGGGTCCATGGCGGAAGCCCAGCGTGCCCTGCGGGATCCCCGGCGCGTTGTGCATCGCGTAGATGGCGTCCACCGGGTACTTCTCGAAGAGCCCGTCTTCGATCATCCGCGCCGCGCCGCTGTGGCGCGAGCCGAACTCCTCCGCCGGCTGGAAGATCAGCGTGAGCGTGCCGTCGAGCGCGTCGTCCTGCGCGAGCGTCTTGGCGGCGGCGAGCAGCATGGCCGTGTGGCCATCGTGCCCGCAGGCGTGCATCACGCCCTTGATCTTGCTGACCCACGCGTAGCCGCTTTCCTCCTGAATCGGGAGCGCATCCATGTCGGCACGGATGCCGATGTGCCGCTTGCTCGTGCCGCGTTTGATCTGCCCGACGACGCCCGTTCCGCCCAGCCCACGCTCGACCCGGTAGCCCCACTGCGCCAGCTTTTCCGCGACGAGACCGCTGGTGCGGTTTTCCTTGAAGCTGAGCTCCGGGTGGCTGTGTACGTCCCGGCGGATGTCGATGAATTCCTGGGGGTCTGCCAACAACGATTCCAGCAATGCGGTCATGAGCTTCCTTGACAAGAAAGAGGGGCCGCCGGCATCGACGGATGCACCCAAAAACGAAGGGTTTTGACTGTTCGAGCGGATGCTAGAAGCATGCCAATCAGGCGTCTAATGCATAATTTGTCTGCATTGCAGTCGAAACACGCATGAATTCCACGGCCACCATCCGTCACTTCAGGCA
Source organism: Variovorax ureilyticus (assembly GCF_050632185.1). Classification (GTDB taxonomy): domain Bacteria; phylum Pseudomonadota; class Gammaproteobacteria; order Burkholderiales; family Burkholderiaceae_C; genus Variovorax; species Variovorax ureilyticus_A. The sequence continues at coordinate 3,550,867 of NZ_CP192579.1, read as the reverse complement.
CTTCGTCGCGCTGGCGGAGACCTTGTCGTTCACGCGCGCGGCCGATCAGTGCAACCTTTCGCAGTCGGCCTTCAGCCGCAGCATTGCGGCGCTGGAGAGCGACCTCGACGTCGCGCTGGTGGATCGGGTCGGCAAGCGATGCGAGTTGACGACCGTCGGCCATGCGGTGCTGGAGCACGCACGCCACGTGGTCTTCGAGGCGGATGAGCTCAGCCGCTGCGTCAGCATCCACGCCGCGGGCGAGACGGGCCAGTTTCGGCTGGGCGTGGGTGCCACGCCCAGCGCCTTGCTGAGCGATCCGCTCCTGGTCTACGTGGCCAACCATTACCCGAAGTTGCGCTTCGGGCTCGCGCGCGGCTCGGTCGATGAGCAGATGGCAGAACTGCGGGCGCGCAAGCTCGACGCGATCGTGGTGGATGCGCGGTCGGTGATCGCGACGCCGGAGATGCACATCGATCATCTGGCCGATTTGCGCGCGGGCGCGATGTGCCGTCGGAACCATCCGCTGGCACGGCGCGGTGGTGCCGTCGAGTTCGCCGACTTGCTGGACTTCCCGATCGCGAGCACCAGCTGGAGCACCGAAATGGCGCGCTTGCTCGTCAGCGCGTGCGGGTCAACGGCTCATCCGGACGAAATCATCAAGCTTCGATGCGAGGACCCGCCGAGCCTGCTGCATGTGACGCTGCACAGCGATGCGATCTTCCTCGGCGCCCTGGCGGTCGGCCGCAGGCTGATCGAAGGTGGCGAGCTGGTGGCGCTGAATCTGGACGCCGCGGGCGTGGAATCCCGGTTTGCGCTGGTACGCCTCGCGGGCAGGTCGGTTCCACCCGTCTATGCGCATCTCCACGAGTTCATCAAGCGACAGTTCGCGCTGCACGTCGGCACCGACGACGCCTGCCCATCTTGATCCTCGTCAAGGCCCAGCGGGGGCGCAAAGAAAAGAATCTCCCTTCCCCAACACCCACTTCCTCCCAGAACCTCGAATGCAACTGCTTCGCCGTATCGCCGCCGCCAATCGTCTGACAGAACTCATCGGCACGACCGAGGTGAAGCGCGCCGACGAATACGAGCGCAAGGGCTGGGTCGCGATCCGTCGCACGCGCATGGTCAATTCGGGCGGTCCCGACAGTTTCCAGACCGTCTACGCCCAGATCACGGAGAGTGGGAGGGAGGCGCTGCGGGGGCGAAGCGGCTGAGCCGCTGTCATCATTTCCGCCGAGGGCCTCCGCGCCTCGTCCAAACGGAAGACTTGGCAAAGCTTGTGGACGGAGCCAAACTCCGCGCCGTCTCAACCCGCAAGGAGCAGCCCGTGAAATCCATCCATCACGTCGTGTCGAGGGCTTTGATCGCAGGCGGTGCGGTCATGGTGGCGGCCAGTGCCTTTGCTCAGGCCACCGTCACTTGCGAAGACCCGCGTGTCGATCGGACGGCCTGCTACCGCGAGGCGGCGGCAGCGCAGGAGGCCAAGCGGCAGGGCCGTCTGAACAGCCCTGGCGGCTATGACCAAAACGCGCTGAGGCGCTGCCAGCATCAACCGGCCGGCCACGCGCGCACCGCTTGCGAGAAGCGCGTGACGGGGGCCGGCGATACGACGGTTTCCGGCAGTGTGCATGGCGGAGGCAAGATGCGCCGCAACGAAATGCCCGTTCAGCCGAAGAACTGACCGCGTGCCGGTGCTGCCGCACCGCGAAGTGCGGCCTTTTTCACGATCGGCCAACACGCCGGGCCGTGGACGAAGCGGACGAGTTGGTTAACATGTCGTAACAAACTCGAAAGCGACTATGCGATCCACGGTGCTGCACGTTTTCCAGGCCATGCTCGTCTTCGCGCTGGGCGTCACCAGCGTCTCGGCCTCCGCGGAGATCCACCGCTGCAAGGACGACAAGGGGCAGACAGTCCTGTCGGACCGCCCCTGCGGCGCCGCGTTCGACGGCGACCCCTTGCGTTCGACTTCGTCCCGCACCGGTGCCGATCGCGTGACCGCGGCGGAGATGCGTACCGGCCGCAGCGGCGATGCTGCTGCGCAGTACTCGTTCATGGCGGACCACGCTTCGCGGTCCTCCAGAAGGCCTTCGGAGCGCTAGGCCGGCGGGGCGCTTGCGCGCTGCCCTATACTCCGCGCCGCTTGCAGCTTGTGTCGAATGCTGCGCCGCCATCGGCAACATGGCGTTATTCAATCAAAGGAAATTCTCGTGAACCGTATCGAACTGGTCGAAAAGATCGCAACCGCCCACAACGTCAGCAAGGCCGAGGCCGCCCGTATCCTGGAAACGGTGACGGGCTCCATCATTGCCGCAGTGAAGAAGGGCGACCCGGTTCAGCTCATTGGCTTCGGCACTTTCAAGCAAGTGGCCCGCGCCGCTCGTACCGGCTTCAACCCGCAAGCCGGCGCCAAGATCAAGATCGCTGCACAGAAGGTGCCCAAGTTCGTTCCGGGCGCAGCGTTCAAGGCCGCGATCGATCCGAAGGCTGCAAAGCGCAAGGCCGAGAAGGCTGCGGCCAAGCCCGCTGCCAAGAAGGCTGCACCTGCGAAGAAGGCCGCCGCTCCGGCCAAGAAGGCGAAGAAGTAATTCGCCGCAGCCTGAGGGCTGCAATCAACGACAACGGCCCTTCGGGGCCGTTTCTTTTTCAGCGCCTGACACCCCGCAGCAGCCGCAATCCGTTGCCGACCACCAGCAGGCTCGCGCCCATGTCCGCGAAGACGGCCATCCACATGGTCGCGCTGCCGAACACCGCGAGTACGAAGAACACCGCCTTGATCGCGAGTGCGAGTGCTATGTTCTGCCAGAGCACCGCATGCGTGCGGCGCGACAGGCGGATCGTCTCCGCGATGCGGCCGAGCCTGTCGTTCATGATCACCACATCGGCCGCTTCCGTCGCGGTGTCGGTGCCGGCCGCACCCATCGCGAAGCCGATGTCGGCCTGTGCCAGCGCCGGTGCGTCGTTGATGCCGTCACCGGCCATGGCGGTCGCGCCATAGCGCTCGCGCATCTGGTGGATCGCGCCCTGCTTGTCCTGCGGCAGCAGGCCGCCGCGTGCGTCGGCGATGCCCGCCTCGCGCGCGATGGCCTGCGCCGTGGCTTCGTTGTCGCCGGAGAGCATGATGGGCGTGACGCCGAGTGCCCGGAGCTGCGAGATGGCGCTCTTCGCATCCGATCGCAGCGTGTCGGCGACCGCGAAGAGGCCGAGCACGCCGCGCTCGTCTGCCAGCAGCGTCACGGTGCGCCCCTGCGCCTCGTGCGTGGCGAGTTCCGCTTCGAGCGCTGCGTCCGTCTGGCCGCGTTCCCTCATGAGCCGGTGGTTGCCGAGAACCAGTGCTTCGCCCCGGACCGTGCCGGCGACCCCGCGGCCGGGTAGTGCGGTGAAGCCATCGACGTCGACGGCATCGGTTTGCAGACCCTCCGCGATGGCCTTCGAAACCGGATGGTCCGACCGCGCGGCCAGCGACTTCGCGAGCTGCAACGCGCCGGCTTCATCCGCCTGCATGACGCCCCACGTCCTGAACGCCACGAGCTTCGGCTCGCCTTTGGTGAGGGTGCCGGTCTTGTCCAGCGCGACCGCCTTGAGCAGGCGTGCATCTTCGAGATAGGTGCCGCCCTTGATCAGGATGCCCCGGCGCGCGGCGGCTGCGAGACCGCTCACGATCGTCACCGGCGTCGAGATCACCAGGGCACACGGACAGGCGATCACCAGCAGCACCAGCGCCTTGTAGATCGACGCCAGCCATTCCCACCCGAGGAACAGAGGCGGCAGGACCGCCACCGCCACGGCCAGCGCAAAGACCACCGGCGTGTAGACGGCTGCGAAGCGGTCCACGAAGCGCTGGGTCGGTGCGCGCGAGCCCTGTGCTTCCTCGACCGCATGGATGATGCGTGCGAGCGTGGTGTCGTTGGCGCCCGCGGTCACGCGGAACTCGATCTCGCCGTGCTCGTTGACCGTACCTGCGAAAACCGGATCGCCGGGCTCCTTGTCGACCGGGATGCTCTCGCCGGTGACCGGGGACTGGTTGATGCTGCTGCTGCCTTTGGTGACCACGCCATCGAGCGCGAGCCGTTCCCCGGGCCTCACGCGCGCGATGGCGCCGATCGCGATGGACCGGGCCGGCATTCGGTGCCACGTTCCATCCGCCTGCTGTACTTCTGCGTCGCTCGGTGCGAGATCGACCAGCGCCTGGATCGCATTGCGCGCCCGATCCACCGCGCGGGCCTCGATCAGCTCGGCAATCGCGTACAGCGCCATCACCATCGCCGCCTCGGGCCATTGGCCGATGACGAATGCGCCCGTCACGGCCACCGACATCAGTGCATTGATGTTGAGCCGGCCTAGCCGCAGTGCCTTCAGGCCCTTGGCGTAGGTTTCGAGGCCCGCGAGTCCGATCGCGATGGCGGCGATCGCCATGCCGAAGACTCTCCACGCCATCGCGTCGGGTGCGAAGTAGGAGACAGCCTCGGCCGCCAAGGCCAGCGCGAGCGCGGCGGCGAGGCGCAGGTGGCCGCTGGCTTTTCCGTGGTCGTGGTCGTGCGTGTGTTCGTCGTCTCCCTGCGCCGGCGATGCGGCCAGTGCCGAGGGTGCGAATCCCGCCTTGCGAATGGCATCCAGCGCGATCGCGACGGCTCCGGGTGTGCCGTCGATCCTCAGCGTGCGCTGGCCGAGCTGGAAGTGCAGTCCGCGGATGCCGGCGATCGGTTCGACCGCGCGGCGGATCTCGGATTCCTCCGCGCTGCAATCCATGGTCGGAATGCGAAAGGTGTTGTCCGCGATGGGGCCCGTCGAGGCAACGGTCTCATGGACGTGATCGGCCGCGCAGCAGTGGGCATGTGCGCCGTGGGCGCCGTGCGCGCCGCCGACCGGTGTTTCTGGGGAGCTTCTGGCCATGCGGCCATTGGAAACCCTGAAGTGGCTTCAAGGTCAAGCGACGGCGCGCAGCGGGCCCCCGGCCGGTGCGCGATCGGCGGGCACGATGTCAGAAGTCGGTGCTGTGGAGGCAGATTGCTTCGTTCGGGTTCGCGCGGTAGCGCTGCGTCGCGAGGGCGTCGATCGAATCGGCGTTGAGCGCATAGGCCTGGATCAGATCCTCCTGACCGTCAGGCGCATGGAATCGTTTGTGCAGAGCCTCCTCGTCGATCCGCGCAATGATGCGCGCACCGTCGTAGCCATCCGGGTAGATGGCGAACTGAACGCTGCCGGCCGCGGGGAGGAAGATTGCTTCGGAAGCCATGATGGGTCTCAACTGCTGAGCGTTTCAAAGAGTATCTGGCGTAACTGCAACGCCGAACATAGGTCCTTTGCCCTATGTCCCCTCAGCAAGTTGCGGACCATTTCACGGTCCGCCCGGCCATCGTGTTTCAGTGCGCCGTGAGCATGCCGCGGTCCTCGATGAAGGCGACGACTTCTGCGAGTCCCGAGAGCGTCTTGAGGTTGGTCATGACGAAAGGCCGCTGTTTGCGCATGCGCTTCGTGTCGGCTTCCATCACGCCCAGGTCGGCACCGACGTAGGGCGCAAGGTCGGTCTTGTTGATCACGAAAAGATCACTCTTGGTGATGCCCGGGCCGCCCTTGCGCGGGATCTTCTCGCCGGCGGCGACGTCGATCACGTAGATCGTGAGGTCGGACAGTTCGGGGCTGAAGGTCGCGGCGAGGTTGTCGCCGCCCGATTCGACGAACACCACGTCGGCGTCGGGGAACTGCTCCAGCATGCGGTCGATGGCTTCGAGATTGATCGATGCGTCCTCGCGGATCGCGGTGTGTGGACAGCCACCGGTTTCCACGCCCATGATGCGCTCGGCCGGCAAGGCGCCGGCGACCGTCAACAGCCGCTGGTCTTCCTTGGTGTAGATGTCATTGGTGATCGCGACGAGGTCGTACTTGTCGCGCATCGCCTTGCAGAGCATCTCCAGCAGCGTCGTCTTTCCCGAACCGACCGGGCCGCCGATGCCCACGCGCAGCGGCGGCAGCTTCTTGGTGCGATGGGCGATGTGGTGAAGAGCGGAGGACATGGTGTTCAGCTTCTGAAGAGTCGCGAGTATTGAGATTCGTGCCTGGACGACAGCACTGCCAGCATGGGCGAAAAGGCCTGCCGGTCGCCATCCGGCAGTGTGAGTGCATGTCGGACGGCCATGGGGATTTCGGATGCGAGCCGCGCCAGCATGCGCTGGCCGGCGCTCTGGCCGAGCGGCACCGCCTTCACCGCCGCGGCGGTCATGTTCTCGGCCCAGCCGAAGGCGAATGCGAGGCAGGCATCGTGCGCGCTGGCCTCGGTGCGGCTTGCGGCGAATGCGAAGGCAATCGGATAGCTCGCCGGCAGCTTGCCGAAGACCTGTGCGGCATCGCCGTGATGCAGCTTGAGCCATTCGACGAAGGAGCGGCCCATCTGCTCGGTCTGCAACAGGAATTCGGACGACTCGCGCGTCTGGAAGACCCAGTCGTTCAGCACCGCGATGCGCGAGTGATCGGCGCTGCGCCACGCGGGAACGGCCTGCGCCACCACCGCGAGATCCGCGCGCGCGAGGCTCAAATGGAGCTGGTCGGCCAGCCAGTCGGCGGCCTGCTGCTCGGTGCCGATGCCCGCCCATTCGATGGCCGCCTCGAGCCCCTCGGAATACGAGAAGCCGCCGACTGGAAGCGCCGGCGACGCCAGCCAGATCAGTTGCAGCAGGCTTGCGGCGGGGAGGGCGGCCGGCGCGTCGTCCATCAGTGCGAATGATCGTGACCGTGGTGGTCGTGCCCGTGGCCATGGTCATGGCCGTGGTCGCGATGCGCATGCGTGCCGGAATAGGCATCCGGATGCAGCACCGGCCCCACAGGCGCCGTGCCATGCGAATGACCATGCCCGCCATGTGCACCATACGCGCCGCCTTCGGGCTCGAAGGCCTCCTCGGCTTCGCGCACGATGAGGTGCATCGAACGCAGCATCCCGGCCAGCACGTGATCGGGCTCGATCTTCAGATGGTCGGGCTTCAGTTCGATCGGCACGTGCCGGTTGCCGAGGTGATAGGCCGCGCGCAGCAGGTCGAACGGGGTGCCGTGCTCGATGCAGTGCGTGATGACCAGCACCGGCTGCGGTGCCGCGATCACCCGGATCAGCGTGCCGTCTTCCGCGACCAGCACGTCGCCGCCGCGCACCGAGGTGCCGCGCGGCAGGAAGACGCCGATCTGCCGGCCCTGCGAATCGGTGATGTCGAAGCGGCTCTTCTGGCGCACGTCCCAGTCGAGTTCGACGGTGGCGGCGCGCTTGAGCAGGACGGGCGCGAGCCCGCCGCCCTGGGGCATGAGTTTGTTGGCTGTGAGCATCTGCTTGCGGCGTTCGAACGAGGGACGGATAATATAACGCTTGTTATAACTTTCAGGCTTACGGAGCATTGATGTCCGCTCTCAAACTCACCCAGATCGGCAACTCCGTCGGAGTGATCCTGCCCAAGGAAGTCCTGGCCCGGATGAATCTCGGCAAGGGAGACACGGTCTACCTCACCGAAGCCAGCAATGGCGGCGTGAATCTCTCGCCATATGACGATGAGTTCGAGCGGCAGATGGAGGCGGCGCGGCGCATCATGAAAAGGCGACGCAATGTGCTGCGCGAGCTCGCCAAGTGACGGCGGCCAACGAGCCTTGGATCTGGCTCAGCATGCGAACGATCCAGGCGGCGCATGACGAGCAGTTGGCTGAACATGGAGGCCCTGGCGGCTTGCGTGATGAAGGCCTCCTCGCTTCCGCCCTGGCTCGCCCCCAGCACCGGGCGCTGTATGAATCGCCCGACGCTGCCGCTCTCGCCGCGAGCTATGCGTTTGCCATTGCACGCAATCATCCGTTCGTCGATGGCAACAAGCGCACGGCTTTCGTCGCTCTGGAGCTCTTTCTCGACCTCAACGGATACGGGCTCGATGCGTCCGATGAAGACTGCGTCTTCGCGATGCTCGGCCTCGCTGCGGGGCAGATGGACGAGGACGCCCTTGCGGAGTGGATCCGCATCCGCCTCGGATCGCGCAGCGCCTGACATTCAGAACAGAAAGTACCGCTGCGTCATCGGCAGGGACACCGCCGGATCGCAGGTCAGCAACTGCCCGTCCGCGCGCACCGCGTAGGTCTGCGGATCGATCTCCATCTTCGGCGTATAGGCGTTGTGGATCATGTGCTGCTTGCGCACCGCGCGGATGTTCTTCACCGCGCTCAGGTGCTTCGCGAGCCCATAGCGCTGGCCGATGCCGGCCGCAAGTCCCGCTTGCGAGACGAAGGTCAGCGAGCTCTTCGCGATCGATCCTCCAAAGGCGCCGAACATCGGGCGGTAGTGCACCGGCTGCGGCGTCGGGATCGATGCGTTCGGATCGCCCATCGCCGCCATCGCGATGGTGCCGCCCTTGAGGATCGCGAAGGGCTTCACGCCGAAGAAGGCCGGCTTCCACACCACGAGGTCGGCCCACTTGCCGACTTCGATGCTGCCCACGTCGTGCGAGATGCCGTGCGAGATCGCGGGGTTGATCGTGTACTTGGCGACGTAGCGCTTGGCGCGGAAGTTGTCGTTGCGCTCGGTGTCCTCGGGCAGCTTGCCGCGCTGCGCCTTCATCTTGTGGGCGGTCTGCCAGCAGCGGATGATCACCTCGCCGACCCGGCCCATGGCACTGGCTGTCGGAGCTGAACATGCTGATCGCGCCCATGTCGTGCAGGATGTCCTCGGCCGCGATGGTCTCCTTGCGGATGCGGCTCTCGGCGAAGGCGAGGTCCTCGGCGATACCGGCGTCGAGGTGGTGGCACACCATGAGCATGTCGACGTGCTCGTCGAGCGTGTTCACCGTGTAGGGCATCGTGGGGTTGGTCGACGAAGGCAGGAAGTTCGCCTCGCCGACCACGCGCAGGATGTCCGGCGCATGGCCGCCGCCGGCGCCCTCGGTGTGGAAGGCGCAGATCGAGCGGCCCTTCACCGCCGCGATGGTGTTCTCGACGAAGCCCGATTCGTTGAGCGTGTCGCTGTGGATCGCCACCTGCGTGTCGGTGGCATCGGCCACGTCCAGGCAGTTGCTGATCGCGGCTGGCGTGGTGCCCCAGTCCTCGTGAAGCTTGAGACCGATCACGCCCGCGTCGATCTGCTCGTGCAGCGACGCCGGCAGGCTGGCGTTGCCCTTGCCGAGAAAGCCGAGGTTCATCGGAAACGCATCGGCGGCCTGCAGCATGCGCTCGATGTGCCACGGGCCCGGCGTCGCGGTGGTCGCGAAGGTGCCGGTCGCGGGGCCGGTGCCGCCGCCCATCATCGTGGTCACGCCCGAGGCCAGCGCTTCCTCGATCTGCTGTGGGCAGATGAAGTGGATGTGGCTGTCGATGCCGCCGGCAGTGACGATGTGGCCTTCGCAGCTGATGACTTCCGTGCCGGCGCCGATCACGATGTCCACGCCCGGCTGGACGTCGGGGTTGCCCGCCTTGCCGATCGCGACGATGCGGCCGTCCTTCAGGCCGATGTCGGCCTTCACGATGCCCCAGTGATCGAGGATGAGCGCGTTGGTCATCACGGTGTCGACCGCGCCCTCGGCGCGCGTGCGCTGGCTTTGGGCCATGCCGTCGCGGATGGTCTTGCCGCCGCCGAATTTCACCTCTTCGCCGTAGCCGCCGGCATGGAGTGTGTAGTCCTTTTCGACTTCGATCACGAGGTCGGTGTCGGCGAGCCGCACGCGGTCGCCCACGGTGGGGCCGAAGATTTCGGCGTATGCACGCCTTCCGATCGTTGCCATCAGAGCTTCCCTTGCACCAGGCCGCGGAATCCGTAGACCACGCGGTCGCCTGCGAAATCGACCAACTCGACCGTGCGCTGCTGACCCGGTTCGAAGCGCACCGCGGTGCCGGATGCGATGTTCAGCCGCATCCCGCGCGCGGCTTCGCGGTCGAAGCCCAAAGCACCGTTGGTTTCTGCGAAGTGATAGTGCGAGCCGACCTGGATCGGTCGGTCCGCGGTGTTCTGCACGACCAGCGTGATCGTGCGGCGGCCGGGGTTCAGGACGTGATCGCCCTCGTCGATGATGAGTTCGCCAGGGATCATCGGCATCGCCTCAGGCCAGCCCGCCGAGCAATGCGGCGCCGAAGAGAGCCACGCCCGCGCCCGCCACGCGCGGCGCCCAGCGATGGCCGTGGCGCAGCGACCAGCCGATGGCGAGGCCGGCGGCGTGCAGCAACACGGTTGCGGCAAGCATGCCCGCCAGGGTGAGCGCAGCGCCCGATTCGCCGGCCAGTTCCTGCCCGTGCGCCACGCCGTGGAAGACGGCGAACGCGCCGACCAGCGATGCGGCGGCGAGGGCCGGCAGGCGGCGCTGCGTGAGCACCAGCAGCCCGAGCACCAGCAGCGAGGCCGCGATCATGGGCTCGACCGCCGGCAAATGCACGCCAGCCAATCCGGCCGATGCGCCGGCCAGCAGCATCACCGCGAAACCCAGCGGTGCCCACAGCAGGTCGGGCCACGCGCGGCGCGCGGTCAATGCGCTCCAGAGGCCCACCGCGACCATGGCCGCGAGGTGATCCGCGCCGGTTAACGGATGAAGAAAGCCGGCCGCGAAGCCGTGGTGCATCCCGCCATCGACACCGGTGTGTGCGCTGGCGGCCAGCGGCAAGGCAATGAGCAGGGCGAAGGCGGATGAGCGATGGAGTGAACGCATGGATGACGGTCCTTGGTGGTTGTTCGGGGCGCTTCAGACGATCGGCTGATGGACGGTGACCAGCTTGGTACCGTCCGGGAAGGTCGCTTCGACCTGGATGTCCGGAATCATTTCCGGCACGCCTTCCATGACGTCCGCGCGGGTCAGCACCTCGCGGCCTTCGCTCATGAGCGCGGCCACGCTCTTGCCGTCGCGCGCGCCTTCCATGACCGCAGCGGAGATCATGGCCACCGCTTCGGGGTAGTTGAGCTTGAGGCCGCGCGCGCGGCGCCGTTCGGCCAGCAGGGCGGCGGTGAAGATGAGGAGCTTGTCTTTTTCTCTCGGTGTCAGTTCCATGGGTGGACCTTGGCGCTTTTTCTGCGCGGTCATGATGGGCAGGCCAGTTGCTTTGCAACAGTCGTGCCGTGGCATGACTGTTGCACCGTTTCCCCGTGCACCCGACCGCCGTTCCCCCGCTCCGACCGACGACGCGCCGCAGCGCATCGTCAAGGTCCGGCGCGACTACAACAGCTGGGTCGCCCGCGAGACGCTCGAGGACTACGCGCTGCGCTTCACTCCGCAGCGCTTCCGCCGCATGCCCGAATGGCGCGTGGCGAGCACCGCCTTCGGGGGCGCAGCGTCCTTCCTCATCCTCGAGGCGGTCGGCGCGACGCTGCTGGTGCAGTACGGCTTCGTCAACGCCTTCTGGGCCATCCTCGTCACCGGGCTCATCATCTTCCTCGCGGGGCTGCCGATCAGCGTCTACGCGGCGCGCTATGGCGTGGACATGGACCTGCTCACGCGCGGCGCGGGCTTCGGCTATATCGGTTCGACGCTCACCTCGTTGATCTATGCCTGCTTCACCTTCATCTTCTTCGCGCTCGAAGCGGCGGTGATGGCCTATGCGCTGGAACTGGCGCTGGGCATCCCGCCGGTGTGGGGCTACCTCGTCTGTGCGCTGGTCGTGATCCCGCTGGTGACGCACGGCATTTCCGCGATCAGCCGCCTTCAGGTCTGGACGCAGCCCATCTGGCTTCTGATGCTGGTAGTGCCCTTCGGCTATGTGCTGGTGCGCGATCCTGGTGCGTTCTCGGGCATCGCGCACTATGTCGGTGTGAAGTCGTCGTCGATCGGGTTCGATCTGCACCTCTTCGGTGCCGGATTGACTGTTGGCATCGCGCTCATCACGCAGATGGGCGAGCAGGCGGACTACCTCCGCTTCATGCCGGCGTGCACGCCGGCCCATCGCGGGCGCTGGTGGGCCGGTGTGCTGGCTGGCGGGCCCGGCTGGGTGGTGCTGGGCGTGCTCAAGATGCTGGGCGGCGCGTTGCTCGCGTACCTCGCGATCAGCCACATGGTGCCGCCCGAACGCGCGATCGATCCGAACCAGATGTACCTCGCCGCCTACGAGTACGTGTTCCCGAACTACGGCTGGGCGGTGATCGCGACCGCGGTGTTCGTGGTGATCTCGCAGCTGAAGATCAACGTCACCAACGCCTACGCGGGTTCGCTCGCATGGAGCAACTTCTTCTCGCGCGTCACGCACAGCCACCCCGGCCGCGTCGTGTGGGTGGTCTTCAACGCGCTCATCGCCTTCATGCTCATGGAGATGAACGTGTTCGAGGCGCTGGGCGACGTGCTCGGGCTCTACGCCAACATCGCGATCGCCTGGATGATGGCGGTGGTGGCCGATCTGGTCATCAACAAGCCGCTTGGCCTCTCGCCGCCGGGCATCGAGTTCAAGCGCGCGCACCTCTGGGACATCAACCCCGTCGGTGTCGGGGCGATGGCGCTGGCATCGGTGGTGTCGATTACCGCGCACCTCGGCGTGTTCGGGGCGCTGGCGCAGGCGTTCTCGGCATTGATCGCGCTGGGTACCGCGTTCGTCGCTTCGCCCGTGATCGCGTGGGCCACGCGCGGCAAGTACTACATCGCGCGCTCCTCCAGCGGCGCGGTTCACTGGGCGCGCGTCGAAGCCGACGCCGGTCGCTACCAGCGCCTGACCGTGCAGCGCTGCGCCATCTGCGAGCGCGACTACGAAGGCCCGGACATGGCGCATTGCCCCGCCTACCAGGGCCCGATCTGCTCGCTGTGCTGCACGCTCGATGCGCGCTGCGGCGATCTGTGCAAGCCGGCGGCGAGCCTCTCGGCGCAATGGTCCGGCGCGCTGCGCTGGCTGCTGCCGCGCCGCGTCTGGCCCTATCTCGATACGGGGCTCGGGCACTTCCTGCTGCTGATGCTGATCCTCGCGCCGTTGCTTGCGGCGGTGTTCGGCGTGCTCTACCAGCAGGAACTGCGCGCGCTGGCCGAAGGCGCGCTGACCGAGGGCGCGATGCTCGACATGCAGCCTGCCGCGCTGCGCTCCGGCTTCTTCAAGGCCTACATGGCGCTGCTGCTGATCGCCGGCATCGTCGCGTGGTGGCTGGTGCTCGCGCACCAGAGTCGCAAGGTGGCGCAGGAGGAATCGAACCGGCAGACGCACTTGCTGATGCGCGAGATCGAGCTGCACCGCGAGACCGATCGCGCGCTGCAGGAAGCCAAGCGCACAGCCGAGCAGGCCAACCAGGCCAAGAGCCGCTACATCAGCGCCATCAGCCACGAGTTGCGCACGCCGCTCAACAGCATCCTGGGCTACGCGCAGCTCATGGGCGAGGACACCGCAGTGCCGCCGCACCGCCGGCAGGCGGTCGCGGTGATCAAGCGCGGCGGCGAGCACCTGCTGTCGCTGATCGAGGGCACGCTCGACATCGCGCACATCGAGGCCGGCAAGCTCACGCTCAGCGCGAAGCCGATGCAGTTCGCCGAAGTCATGCGCGAGCTTGCGGACATGTTCGAGTTGCAGGCGCTCGAAAAGGGCCCGGCTTTCCGCTTCGAGCCGACCGGCACGCTGCCGGAGGTGGTGCGCGCCGACGAGAAGCGCGTGCGGCAGATCCTCATCAACCTGCTGGGCAACGCGATCAAGTTCACCACGGCCGGCGAGGTTGCGCTGCGTGTGCGCTACGCGCGCGAGTTCGCCGCGATCGAGATCGAGGACACCGGCCCCGGCATGTCGCCCGAGGAACTGGGCCGCATCTTCGAGCCCTTCGCGCGTGGATCGACCGCCGCCGGTGCGGCGTCGGGCGCGGGGCTCGGGTTGACGATCGCGAAGATGCTGATCGACCTCATGGGCGGCGAGATGACGGTGCAGAGCGCGCCGGGCGTGGGCTCGATGTTCCGCGTGCGCCTGTTCCTGCCGCATGTGCACGAGGCGCCCATTGCAAGTGCGCGCCGCGTGCACGCGCCACGCGCACGCCGGGGCTACGAAGGCAAGCGCCGGCGCTTGCTGGTGGTCGACAACGAGGAGGCCGATCGCGAACTGCTGGTGGATCTGCTGGCGCCGCTGGGCTTCGAACTGCGCACCGCCGCGAGCGGCCACGATGCGCTCGACCTGATTGCGGCCGGCTGGCGTCCCGATGCGATGTTCGTCGACCTCGCGATGCCGGGCATCGACGGATGGGAGACCATCCGCCGCTCGCGCGCACTGGGGCTCGCTGACGCCGCGGTCGCGATTGTCTCGGCCAACGCCTTCGACAAGCGGCTGGAGAACGATGTCGGCATCACCCCCGAGGACTTCTTCGTCAAGCCGGTGCGGCACAGCGAGTTGCTGGATTGGCTCGAGCGCCGGCTTGCCCTGCATTGGACCGACGACGCGGCGACGCCGGCCCCCGCCCCGCAGCCGTCGCGCATCTTCGTGCCCACGCCGGAGCGCCTTCGCGCACTCGAAGAGGCCGTGAGCCTCGGCTACTTTCGCGGAATCATGAACCAGCTTGACGAGATCGATGCAGCCCAGCCCGAGTGCGCGGAATGGACTTCCGCCCAGCGAACGCTCGCCCGCCAGTTCCAGTTCGAAAAGATGTGCTCTCCCCCAGGCTCCGCACTGCGTGTCTCCGCCAACCCCCTTCCGGGGGCGGGCCGGCCGCTCCGGGCGGCCGAGCGCGGCGGCCCCCGCCAGACAAGGGTGGACCCGTGAGTACCCTGGCACGCCAGATCGCGGGCAACAGCGACCTCGTGCTCATCGTCGACGACGTGCCCGACAACCTCGCGGTGCTGCACGATGCGCTCGATGAGTCGGGCTACACCGTGCTCGTCGCCACCAGCGGTGAGCAGGCCTTGCAGCGGGCTGCGCAGGCCATGCCTGACATCATCCTGCTCGACGCGATGATGCCGGGCATCGACGGTTTCGAGGTCGCGCGCCGCCTCAAGGCCGATGCGGCGACCGCGCACATCCCGATCGTCTTCATGACCGGGCTCACCGAGACCGAGCATCTCGTGGCGGCGCTGGAGGCCGGCGGCGTCGACTACGTCACCAAGCCGATCAAGCCCAAGGAAGTGCTCGCGCGCATGAACGTGCACCTGCAGGGCGCACGCCGCGCGCGGCAGCATGCGCGACAGGCCGGGCAGGCGCGCAATGCGCTCGATGCGTTCGGTTATGCGAGCTTCACGGTGCGCATGCCGGAGGGCAGGCTGATCTGGCAGACCGTGCTCGCGCGCGAGCTGCTGCTGCGCTATTGCGGCACCACCGCGCCCGTGACGCCGCCTGCGGTGATCGAATGGCTGCAACGTCATCTGCCCGATGCGGCGGAGCGGCAGGTCGAGCCGCCTGTGCTGTCGATCGCCCACGGCGCGGCCAGCCTCAACCTGCGGCTGCACCGGCAGACCGGCCAGGATGACGGCGGGGGCGAGTGGCTCATCATCATGCGGGAGGTGTCCGACACCGCGGTGATCGAGGCCATGAGCCTGAGCCTCAAGCTCACCACGCGTGAAGCCGAGGTGTTGTACTGGGTGGTCAAGGGCAAGACCAATAAGGACATCGGCGAGATCCTCGGCAGCAGCCCGGCGACCGCCAAGAAACACCTTGAGCGCGTCTACGTCAAGCTCGGCGTGGAGACGCGCACCGCCGCAGCCGGCGTGGCGATGAAGCGCATTCGCGAGTTGCAGCCGCAGTTCGAGATCTGAGGCCGCCACCGGCCAGCCGTCCGCCTTCGGTCGATAGCCCGGGCTTGCTCGCGCCGTGCCGCTGCGCCAGTGCGGGGCCAAGGCGAAAAATCAGAAAAGTCTCAATTCAAGAGGATGCGTTTTTCACCTTCTTTGACCGAGACTTCAAAGGTTCCGTTCTCGTGCGCCGGTGCGCTTGGCGGACTCCATTCAATTCTTATCGTTCAAGGGATCGCTCCAATGCTTCGTCTCGACCGCCTCGTTATTGCCGGCGTCATTGCCTTTGGCCTCTGCGCTGCAGCCTCCGCAACCGAGCACGCGCACTGGTCCTACGGTAGCGGCAAAGGCCCAAAGGAATGGGCAGCGCTTTCCGAAGAGAACCGACTCTGCGGTGCCGGGCACCAGCAGTCTCCCATCGATCTTCAGGAGCGCAAGGCCAGTTCAATGGCCGACCAAGATGCCGCCATCCACTTCGGCAAGGTGGCCGGAAAAATGGTCAACAACGGCCACACCCTCCAGGTGGATGTGAGCGACGGCGCCCAACACACAATCGCGTTCAAGGGAGCGGACTACCAATTGGCGCAGTTCCATTTCCATACGCCGAGCGAGCATCACTTCGATGGAAAGTCGTTCCCGATGGAAATGCACCTGGTCAGCAAGGACAGTGGCGGCAGGATCACCGTCGTGGGCGTGTTCATCAAGGCAGGCAAACAGAATGAGGTGCTCGCTCCGCTGTTCGCCAACCTGCCGGGCTCGGAGGGTGCCTCGCACGATGTGGAGGTCGACCTTGCGGCGTTGATGCCGCCAAGCCACAAGGCGTTTGTGTACAGCGGGTCCCTGACCACGCCACCGTGTTCGGAGAGCGTCAATTGGGTGGTGCTCGAACAGCCGATTGAGATGTCGTCCAAGCAGATCCGCGCATTCCAGAAGCTGTTCCGGGACAACCATCGCCCGGTTCAATCCATCAATGGACGCAAGGTCGTCGAAGAGAGTGTGGACTTGTAAGACGCTACGCAGGCGACAGCGACGTACCGAAGTGAGATTCTTTCGATCGACGGATCTTGGGCGCCGCTTGCCAGCGAGAGGGGGCGCGTGATCGGCGGCGCACCTTCGCGAAGAACTTGACCCCTTCGCCGGGCTCGAGCCGCCCTCTGCACCGCTAACGCGCAACGCCGAGTGGCTTGCTCATTCGGAGTGCGGAAAAAAGCTGCCGTCTTCGGGCGGCTTTTTCTATGGCGAAGCTGGAAGGGTATGTCGTGGTTCGGTGTCGCCGATCTTTCAACTGGACTCCATAGAATCCGCCGGCATGTTCAGACGGGTCCCCGCCGCCTTGCTCTTCTCCCTTGCCTCCGCTTCGCAAGCGGGCGGGCATTTCGACGTTGACGACGCAGGCACGCTGGACCCCGGTCGCTGCCAGTACGAGGTCTGGGGCGGCCGCTTCGGCGAAAGCAAAGTCACGGACTACCACTTCGGGCCGGCCTGCCGGGTCGGTCCGGTCGAACTGGGCCTGAACATCGACCGCTACTCGACCTCCGGCGAACATGCCTACTTCCTGGAGCCGCAGGTCAAGTGGACCTTCCTCGGCCAGGATCCCGAGGCACGGCTCGCGGCGGCCGTGTCGGCGGCCATGACCTTCGATACGACACGCGGCCGACACATCGGCGGACAACTGGTGATCCCGGTCAGCTGGCGGGCGCTCGACAGCCTGTGGATCCACGCGAACGTGGGCGCGGACTGGGCCACCGGCACCGGCGAGCGCACTGGCCGCGGCGGTCTCCAGGCCGAATGGGCGCTGAATGACACCGTGTCGCTGATCTTCGAGCGCTTCCGCGCGATCGGCGCTTGGACCTCGCGCGGCGGGCTGCGCTGGAGCCTGAACCCGTCGATCAGCATCGACGTGAGCGCCTCGCGCAGCGGGCCGCAGGGCGTCTGGGGCTACGCGATCGGCCTCAACCACGAGTTCCGCGGCTTCTGAGCCGGCTGATGGGGGGCCGTGCCGGCAGCATGGCCTACGCCCTGCGTCCGGGCCAAGTGAGCGCATGCATCCCCCGAACGGCGGATGTGCAAGCCCCGCCTCCGAAGGCAGACTCCGCCTCGTCGCAACAGCGCAGGAGACAAGATGGGCGTTCCCGCAATGCGCGGCGTGCACCGGCCGCGGGTCATGGCTGCTTCATCCAACCGTGATGTAGTTCACGCTTCCAGCAAGTGAGGACTGACAACGCTATGTCGCGATCCGAAGCATCCTTGCACACTGATTCGCCTTCGAACACCACCCGCGAAAGGCTCGCCATGCGAATCGTGCGGACCCCGTCGAACAAGGTCGAAGGCCCGATCTCCGACTACCACGTGCTGACGTACGCCGACTCCGGCTTCGGCCCCCTGCCTCACTACACGAAGCGCCGTGTTCCGCGCGACCAGGTCGAGGAGATCGTCAGCCGCATCAACCAGCGCGACGAGGCGGCCACCTTCTTTCCGCTGCCGCTCAGCGCGGTACCGCGCAAGGTGATCTGGGACAAGCTCCACTGGTCGGAGCTTCGCGCGCATCTCGCGGACTTTCTCCAGGTCAACGCACGCGCCTTCGGAGCGCGCCGCATCCTCATCGACCTGCAATCGCCGCACGGAACCGCGCACGTCATGGAAGCGCTGCGCGGCGCGGTGGAAGACGTCCCGCCTGTCTGCGTGGAGGAGATCGTGGTGGTGACCGCGGCCGAGGGTGAGGACGACCAGCCGCCCCTTTCGAGACGCCAGCGCGATGCGAACATCATCGCGGCCATTGCGAAGGACCACGAGGCGCGCGCGGCGGAAGCCGAGAGCCGCAACCGGCGGTCGCGGTCGCCGTCCTGAGCGCGTCAGACTTCCGCGCCTTCGAGCAGAAAGCGCACGCGCCGCACGCCCTGCCATTCATCGGCGTCGAGGCGATACGCGATCGTCACGCGCGCCGGCAGCGGCTCGGTGTGCCCGAACCACATGCCGTCCACCGGCTTGCCCTGGTGCCTGAGCTTGAGCGCGAGGTGCTTTTCGCCCACCAGCCGCTGCGAGATGACCTCGACCTCCTCGCTGAAGGTCGGCGGTGCGAAGCCCTGCCCCCACACCTCGCGATGCAGCGTGTCGACCAGATCGACGCGCAGGTACTCGGGCGCGAGCGGCCCGTCGGTGTCGAGCCTGCGCGTGAGCGTGGCCGCGTCGAGCCACTCCTGCGCCACCTGCGCGAGCGCCTTCTCGAACACAGGGAACTGCTCGCGCGCGACGGTGCATCCCGCCGCCATCGCATGGCCGCCGAAGCGCAGCAGCACGCCGGGGTGCCGCTTGGCGACGAGGTCGAGGGCATCGCGCAGATGAAAGCCCGGAATGGAGCGGCCCGAGCCCTTGAGTTCATGTTCCTTGCCGTCCGCGCCGCTGGCTGCGAACACGAAGGTCGGCCGGTGGAATCGCTCCTTGATGCGAGAGGCCACGATGCCCACCACACCCTCGTGGAAGTCGGCGCCGAACACGCTGATGGCAGCCGGCGGCTGCTGGGTGTCGTCGAACATGGACTCGGCCAGCCGCAGCGCCTGGTCGCGCATGCCGCCCTCGATGTCGCGGCGCTCGCGGTTGATGCCGTCGAGCATGCGCGCGAGCTCGTCTGCGCGGCCGGCGTCGTCGGTCAGCAGGCATTCGATGCCGAGCGTCATGTCGGCCAGCCGGCCGGCCGCATTGATGCGCGGGCCGAGCGCGAAGCCGAAGTCGAAGGTGGTCGCGATCGCCGTGTTGCGGCCCGCGGCCTTGAACAGCGCTGCGATGCCGACGGGCATCGCGCCCGCGCGGATGCGGCGCAGGCCCTGAGCGACCAGGCGGCGGTTGTTGGCATCGAGCCGCACCACGTCGGCTACCGTGCCGAGCGCCACCAGCGGCAGCAGTGCGTCGAGCTTGGGCTGCTGCGCCTTGTCGAACACGCCGCGCTCGCGCAGTTCGGAGCGCAGGGCCATCAGCACGTAGAACATCACGCCGACGCCGGCGATGCTCTTGCTCTCGAAGGCGCAGCCGGGCTGGTTCGGGTTCACCGTCACATCCGCAGCCGGCAACTCGGCGCCGGGCAGGTGGTGGTCGGTCACCAGCACCGAGAGGCCGCGGGCCTTTGCGGCGGCGACGCCCTCGACGCTCGCGATGCCGTTGTCCACGGTGATGAGCACGTCCGCGCCGCTGTCGGCCACGCGCTGCGCGATCGGCGGCGTGAGGCCATAGCCGTCGGTCACGCGGTCGGGCACGAGGTAGCTCGCATGCTTCGCGCCGAGCAGCCTGAGGCCCCGGATGGCGACCGCGCAGGCGGTCGCGCCGTCGCAGTCGTAGTCGGCGACCACGCACAGTCGCTTGTCGTCACGGATCGCATCCGCAAGCAGCACCGCGGCTTCGCGCGCGCCACGCAGCGTGTCGGGCGGCAACAGCAGGGCGAGTCCGTCGTCGAGCTCGGCCCGGCTCAGCACGCCGCGCGCCGCATAGAGACGCGCGAGCAGCGGATGTACGCCGGCCTGTTCGAGCGCCCAGGCGCTGCGTGGGGGGATATCCCTGGCAATGATCTTCAGCATCACAGCGCCCCCAGCACAGCGGCGGGGGACGGCCGGCTGAACACGCTGCGAAGGCGCTGCCCGAGGCCGCGCGACTGCACGCCGAAGCGCTGCGCGCCGCGGTCGCCGCAGAGGGTGATCGCCACGTCCGCGCCGTTCACGCAAGCCGTGAGCAGTTCGAAGATCGGACCCCTGTCGAGCGCCTGCCATGCGGCCGCCCACGCGGCGCCGTCGTCGCGCAGTGCAGGTGCGCGCAACGCATCGGCCACCTCGGGCTCGGGTGAAGGGCGGGCCGCGAACGAGGCCGACAGGCTGCCGGTGCCGCTGAGCCAGAAGGAATTGATCGGCGGCACGCCTCGCGCGGCGCGCTCGTCGTTCACGCGCTCGGTGTAGAGGAGCATCTGCATTTCGTTCTGGAGACGTCGCAGGGGCCGCGTCGCATCGGACAGCGGCGACCACTCCGAGATGGGGAAACCCACCGCGCGATCGATCGACGCGGTCGCCAGTCCCTCGAAGACCTTGCCGCACGCGAGCCAGCGGCCCGGCACCGATGAGGCGTGCAACGCGATGCCGTCCTCGGCAAAGAAGGGCTGTGCCACCGCGAGCAGCGCCGCGGATTCGGCGGCATCGATCTCGATCGCCGAAGGATCGCCGAGCACCACGTCGTCGATGCCCACCTGCCAGTGGCACAGCGTCGCGGCGCCCCAACTCGCGCCGGCGTCGGTGGGTTGCAAGCCGAGCCTGCGGGCTTCCATCGCGGCCCACGGAATGCGGCCGTCGGCCGCGGAAATGCCGAGCGCCTTGGCCAGCGCTCGCTCGTGCGGCGGCGACAGGGTGGTGTCCTCCTGCGTGTCGCCGCTGACCAGCGCGAGGCGCGAGAGCAGCGCTTCGAGCTTCGGAAGCCGCAGTCCCGCCAGGGCCTCGCGGCAGGCGGGCGAGCCGCGGCCGGCAAAGGGAATCAGCAAATGGCGGGGAGAGGGCAGCGCAGACATACGCCTATTGTCCGGGATGCCAAAATCCTCCCCCTATGCGACTTCCCTACGAACTGCAACTTGGCTGGCGTTACACGCGCGCCGGCCGGGCGACGCGGCGCAACGGCTTCATTTCCTTCATCTCCGGCGTGTCGATGTTCGGCATCGCGCTCGGCGTCGCGGCGCTGATCATCGTGCTCAGCGTGATGAACGGCTTCCAGAAGGAAGTGACCGATCGCATGCTCGGCGTGATCTCGCACATCGAGATCTTCTCGCGCGACGGCCAGGCGCTCGGCGACATCGACGCGATCATGGCCGAGGCGCGAAAGAATCCCCAGGTGATCGGCGTCGCGCCATTCATCGCCGCGCAGGCGCTGATCGCGCGCGGCGAGGACATGAAGGGCGCGATCATCCGCGGCATCGAGCCCAAGCTCGAAGGGCAGGTGACCGATCTTTCCACCACGGCGCAGAACGGTGCGCTGGACAAGCTGGTGCCGGGCCAGTTCGGCATCGTGCTCGGCGTCGAGCTCGCGCGATCGCTCTTCGTGCGGGAAGGCGATCAGGTCACGCTCGTCGCGCCGGGCGGGCAGGTCACGCCGGCCGGCGTGGTGCCGCGGCTCAAGCAGTTCACCGTGGTCGGCACCTTCGATTCGGGCCATTACGAGTACGACTCGTCGCTCGCGATGATCCACGAGCAGGATGCTGCGCGCATCTTCCGCCTCGAAGGGCCGAGCGGTGTGCGCCTGAAGCTCAAGGACCTGCACCAGGCACGCGAGGTGGCCGAGGAACTCGCCGCCACGCTTCCGGGCCAGTTCCTGATCCGCGACTGGACGCGCGCGAACAAGACATGGTTCGCGGCGGTGCAGGTCGAGAAACGCATGATGTTCATCATCCTCACGCTGATCGTCGCCGTGGCGGCGTTCAACCTCGTCTCCACGCTGGTGATGACGGTGACCGACAAGCGCGCCGACATCGCGATCCTGCGCACGCTGGGTTCGAGCCCGAAGAGCATCATGGGCATCTTCGTCGTGCAGGGCGCGATGGTCGGCGTCATGGGCACGCTCGGAGGGCTGCTGCTGGGCCTGGGCATCGCCTACAACATCGACGTGATCGTGCCGGCGCTGGAGCGGCTCTTCCACGCCAGCTTCCTGCCGAAGGACATCTACCTCATCAGCCAGATGCCGAGCGACCCGCAGCGCGGCGACATCATCCCGATCACCGTGATCTCGCTGATCCTCGCCTTCGTCGCCACGCTCTACCCGAGCTGGCGTGCGAGCCGCGTCAACCCGGCGGAGGCGCTGCGTTATGAGTGAGGCGAACAAGAACAATGTCGTGCTGAAGGTCCGCGGACTGACCAAGCGCTTCAACGAAGGCCGCAGCATCGACCTCACCGTGCTCCACGGCGTGGACCTCGACGTGCATGCGGGCGAGACGGTGGCCGTCGTCGGTGCGTCCGGCTCGGGCAAGAGCACGCTGCTGCATTTGATGGGCGGCCTCGATGCGCCCACCAGCGGCAGCGTCGAACTGCATGGCGAGAACATGGCGCTGGTCGATGCCGCAGAGCAGGGGCGGCTGCGCAACATGCACCTCGGCTTCGTCTACCAGTTCCATCATCTGCTGCCGGAATTCACCGCGCTCGACAACGTCGCGATGCCGCTGCGGATCCGCCGCATGCCGCCGGTGGAGGCGCATCGGGTCGCGGCCGACATGCTGCGCGCCGTGGGTCTCGGCGAGCGCCTGCAGCATCGGCCGGCGGAACTGTCGGGCGGCGAGCGCCAGCGCGTGGCGATCGCGCGCGCGCTGGTCACGCAGCCCGATTGCGTGCTGGCGGACGAACCCACCGGCAACTTGGATCGCGCCACGGCGGATGCGGTGTTTGCACTGATGCTCCGTCTGGCGCACGAGCGCGGCACCGCGTTCGTGCTGGTGACGCATGACGAGAGCCTGGCGGCAAAGTGCGATCGGGTGCTGAGGCTGGCTGCCGGGCGGCTGGTGGATTGAGTCTTGCTGCTCAGAACCTGAAGCCGACGCCTGCGTACAGGCCTCCCATGGTCGCCTTGAGCACCGGTGCGTCGTCGCGCTTGAAGTGGAAATAGCGGTAGCCGAACTTGAACGTCGTGGCGTTCGAATAGCGGTAGTTCGCGCCGGCAATCGCCTGCCAGCTCAGTTCGGAGCCGCCCCCTCCGGCATCGAGGTAGCCCAGCAACGACCACTTGTCGTCGAGCGGCATGAGCGCGCGGCCGCCGACGACGCCATCCCACCAGCCCTTGCTCCGCGTGCCACCGACTGTCCCTGGCAGGGACAGGGTGCTGACCTCGAGGTCTGTCTTGGCATGGAGATAGCGGGCGCCGCCGAGAAGGTCGACCACGACAGGGCCGTCTGCCAAACGATAGAGCCCAAGGAAGGTCCAGATCTGCTGGGTGTACGTCAAGTCGAGGTTCGAGAACGGCGTCAGCGCCGCGACCGCGGGCGAGCCCGTCACGCCGAGTTTCACGTACTGGACGTCCGCCAGCGCGCCCCATGGACCCTTGCGCGCCTCGATGGCACCCATGCCGGCGAAGTCCAGACCCGTGTGAAAGACAGGGAAAGGGGGGTGGTTCCGTTGGATCCCGAGGCGCCGACGTCCACGCGCAGCGGCATGGTCGAGAGCCACAAGTAGGGCGTGACCTCGAATTGCCAGGTCGAACCCGGATCGCTGACCTGGGCGGCCACGGGCAGACAGCAAATGCCGCCCGCCAGGCCGAAGAACTTCGAAAGACTGGAACGCTTCAGCGTCTTCACTTTGGCTCCTTGCACCCCCGCGGTGCAGGAGCGGGGCGCATATTACATTGCCGCTGCCGCATGGCAAATGTCCACGGCGGGCAATGTGAGGCGGAGCTGTAAAGCGCGGACCGCCGCGGCTCAGAGGATGCGGTTGAACCAGAGCAGCGAGAGCCCGGCGGACAGCAGCGCGAGCCCGGCGGCCGCCATCGCGAAGAGCGCGGAGATTTCGGTCTCCTTCTTCTCGACCGTGAGGCGCGAACTCAGGGCGGTGTAGACCTTCTTCAGGTCGTGGGCGGTGCCGGCGTAGAAATACTCGGCGTTCGTCTTGTTGGCGATGGCCTTGAGCGTTTCCTCGTCGAGGCGCACGCGCATGGACCAACCTTCGAAGCCGATCGTCTCGCCGTCCACGGTGCCGATGCCCACGGTGTAGACGCGCACGCCGTGATCGGCCGCCGCCTTTGCCGCGTCGAGCGGGTCGACGCCGGTGGTGCGCTGGCCGTCGGTCAGCATGATGATCGCGGCGGAGGTGTACGAGCCCGGGGCGACCGGCGTGAAATCCTTCGGTGGCGGCTTGCCCGCGCGGTCGATCGGCGTGCCGCGCTCGCGGCTTTGCGGGCCGAAGTCGGAGATGTCGATGCCCGCGTCGGGGAACAGCGTGGCGAGCGACACCACGATGGCGTTGCCGGTCGCCGTCGCACGCTGGAGCTGGAAGGAGTCGATCGCGGTGACCAGGTCTTCGCGATTGGTGGTCGGCAACTGCGCCACCTGCGCGCTGCCCGCGAATGCGACGATGCCGACCTTCACGGTGCGCGGCAGTTCCTTCAGGAAGCTTTTCGCGGCCTCCTGCGCGGCGACCAGACGGTTGGGCTGAACGTCGGCCGCACGCATGCTGCCGGAGACATCCATCGCGAGAATGATGGTCTGCTGGTTCGACGGCAACACCACCACCGCCATCGGCCGCGCGGCGGCGACCAGCATGGCAGCCAGCGCGAGCATGAAGAGGAAGGGCGGGATATGGCGGCGGATCGTCTGGCCCGCGCCCATCGCCTCGCGCACGATCGACAGGCTCGCATAGCGCAGCGCGAGCTTCTTCTTGCGCCGCAGCAGCCAGAGGTACAGCAACACCAGCAGCGGCAGCGCCAGCAGCAGCCAGAGGAATTGGGGCCAGAGGAAATTCATGCTGCCACCACGGTCGAGTTTGCGAGCCCGGTGCGTACGCGACGCTTTCGCATGTCGGCGAATCGCACGATGGCCTCCACCAAGTCATCGTCGGTCGAGAGTTCGATCGTGTCAACGCTCGCCTTCGCAAGCGATTCGCGCAGCGTGATTTCGCGCTCGGCCGCGAGCCGCGCGAAGCGTTTGCGGAAGCCGGCATCGTGCGTGTCGACCCACAGCTGCTCGCCGGTTTCGGCGTCGCGCAGCGGCACCAGGCCGAGATCGGGGAGCTCGAGTTCGAGCGGGTCGAACAGGCGAACCGCGACTACATCGTGGCGTTGCGCCAGATGGCCGAGCGGACGTTCCCATCCGGGCTCGGTCAGGAAATCGGACACCACGAACACGGTCGAGCGGCGCGGCATCAGCACGGCGGCGGACTTGAGCAGCTCGGCCAGCCGGGTCATGCCCTGCTGGGCGACTTCCGCCTTCGAAGAGCGCCGCTCCATGGCGTGCAGCAGCTGCAGCACATGGCGGCGGCCGCTGCGCGGGGGAATCACGGCTTCGACGTCCGTGCCGTAGAGCATGGCACCGACGCGGTTGCCGTGCCGCGTGAGCAGACGCGCGATCACGCCGACGAAGCCGGCAGAGATCTCCCGCTTGGCGCGCGTGCCGGAGCCGAAATCCACGGACCGGCTCAGGTCGAGCACGAACCACGCAGCCATCTCGCGGTCTTCGGTGAACACGCGCACGTAGGGCGTCTGCAGCCGCGCGGTGACGTTCCAGTCGATGTGCCGCACGTCGTCATGGTGCTGGTACTCGCGCAGGTCGGCCAGGTCGAGGCCGGTGCCGCGCATCAGCGTGCGGTAGTCGCCCTGCAGCAGGCCGTCGAGACGGCGGATCACGGTCCATTCGAGCCGGCGCAGCGCGCGTTCGACGCCGCCGGCCGCCGCTTCGGCGGCTGCGAGCGCTTCGTCGTTGGCGGCTTTCGCGCGCCTAGGCCACCAGCTTTTCATGCTCGAGCGGCTTCGCGGGCGCGGGCACGGCCCGCATGATTTTGTCGATGAGGCTGTCGGGCGTGAAACCCTCGGAGAGCCCTTCGTAGGACAGCGTGACGCGGTGCCGCATCACATCGGGCACCAGCGCGGTCATGTCCTCGGGCAGCGCGTAGCTCCGGCCGCGCAGAAGGGCCATCGCGCGCGCGCCTTCGGTGAGGCTGATGCTGGCGCGCGGACTCGCACCGTACGTGATGAAGCGGCGCAGATCCTTCAGGCCATGCTTCTCCGGCGTGCGCGTGGCCGACACGAGCCGGACCGCGTACTGGATCAGCGATGGATCGACGTACACGCGCCGCGCTTCGGCTTGCAGCGCGGCGAGCTGCTCGGTGGTCGCTACCGGCGCGGCCGCGACCGGCGGGCCGATCACGCGCTCGACGATCACGAACTCTTCCTCGTCCGTCGGGTAGTCGACAAGCACCTTCATCATGAAGCGGTCCACCTGCGCCTCGGGCAACGGGTAGGTGCCTTCGGTCTCGATCGGGTTCTGCGTCGCCATCACGAGGAAGGGGCGCGGCACCGGATGCGTCTCCCCGGCGATCGTGACCTGGCGTTCCTGCATCACTTCGAGCAATGCGCTCTGCACCTTGGCCGGCGCGCGGTTGATTTCGTCGGCGAGCAGCAGGTTGGCGAAGACCGGGCCGAGCGAGGTGCTGAAGTCGCCGGTCTTCTGGTTGAAGATGCGCGTGCCGACCAGGTCCGCCGGCACCAGGTCGGGCGTGAACTGGATGCGCTTGAACTGCCCACGCACGGTGTCGGCCAGCGTCTTGACCGTCAGCGTCTTTGCCGGGCCCGGCACGCCTTCGACCAGCAGGTGGCCGTTGGCCAGCATGGCGACCATCACCCGTTCGAGAAACCGGTCCTGGCCGACGACGACGCGCTTGACCTGATAGAGGATCTGCTCCATCAGCTCGGCCGTGGATGCGGAGGTCGATTCGGTTTCGGTGCTCATGCGGTGCTCTTTCTTTCGAAGGGTCAGAAGGGAGGAGAGCCGGCGGCGGTGGCGGCGTTCTCGATCGGCACGGCGAACCCGATGCCGATGAAGGTGCGCTGCTGGGTGGGGTTGAGGATGGCGGTGACGATGCCGAGCACCTCGCCATCCATGTTGATGAGGGGACCGCCCGAATTGCCCGGATTGGCCGCGGCGTCGAACTGGATCAGGTTGGCGAGTTCCTGTTTGCCTTCGGGCGATCGGAACGAGCGGTTCAGCCCCGAGACGACGCCGGCCGACACTGAAGGCCCGATGCCGAAAGGAAAGCCGACCGCCACTACCTGATCGCCCGGCTGGAGGTCGGCGGTCGAGCGCATCGTGGCGGGGATGAGGTCGTCGGGCAGCTTCTGCGCTTGCAGCACCGCGAGGTCGTTCTCGGGCTGCACGCCGGTGATCGTGGCCGGCGATTCCAGGCCGTCGAAGAACGTCACCTTGATCGTTTCGGAGCCTGCGACCACGTGCAGGT
Organism: Variovorax ureilyticus; assembly: GCF_050632185.1. Taxonomy (GTDB): domain Bacteria; phylum Pseudomonadota; class Gammaproteobacteria; order Burkholderiales; family Burkholderiaceae_C; genus Variovorax; species Variovorax ureilyticus_A. The sequence continues at coordinate 3,523,347 of NZ_CP192579.1, read as the reverse complement.
TGGTCAGGATGATTCCCTTGTCCACGATCACCACGCCGGTGCCGACGCCGCGCTCCACCTGCTGGCCGGCCGCTTCGTCGGCAGGCGCCTCCGCAGGCTTGCCCTTGGCGAGATTGCGGCCACGCTTTTCGGCCTTGGCTTCGGGCGTGGTCTTCTCGGTGCCGTAACCCACCACGCGCACCACCGAGGGTCGGATGATCTCGGCCGCCTTGGCTGCGGGCGAGGGCAGGGTGGCGGTGTGCAAGGTGCGCAGCACCGCCTGGTCGATGTCTTTCTGCGTGAGCTGGCGATTGGCCTTGGGCCACATCACCGCACCGGTGGCGCCCATGCCAACGACGAGCGCGAGCAACAGCGCGAAGCTGCGGCGTCCGGGCTGCCAGCGCTGGGGTGCGGCGGCGGGTTGTGCGGGTTGCGTTGGCGTCGTGTCGGAACCGTCCGACGCATTCTGTGCGAAGGTCGCGCCGGATGGGGCCGCGCTGCGCGGCTCTCTGGGCGAGCGGCTGTAGAAAGCAGGCCTGCGCATCGGGCACCTCCGGCAAAGAGAACGCTTGAGGAGGCACGGTAGCACGCTTTCCACAGGTCTGCATGCCCTTCGGGCATGATCGCGAAATGGCTGTCTTCGTCGATACCCACTGCCATCTCGATGCACCCGAATTCGGCGCCGAAATGCCCCGGATCAGGGCGCGCGCGGCGAGCGTCGGTGTCGGTCTGTGCGTGATTCCCGCGGTGGCAGCCTTCAACTTCGCCGAGGTGCGGGAACTCGCGCATCTTCACGGCGACGCCTACGCCCTCGGCATCCATCCGATGTGCACCGGGCAGGCGCTGGATGAGCATCTGGACGCGCTCGATGCCGAACTGCAGCGCCAGCGTGACGACCCGCGGCTGGTCGCGGTCGGTGAGATCGGGCTCGACTTCTTCGCCCCGGGACTCGACCCCGATCGGCAGGCAACGTTCTTTCGCACTCAGTTGCAACTCGCGCGCAAGCATGGGCTGCCGGTGATCATGCATGTGCGCCGTTCAGTGGACAAAGTGCTCAAGCACCTCCGGCAGGTCGCGCCCGGCGAGCGCTGGCACGGCATCGCGCATGCCTTCAACGGCAGCGAGCAGCAGGCGCAGGCGTGCATCGAACTCGGGCTCAAGCTGGGCTTCGGTGGCGCGGTCACTTTCGAGCGCGCTCTGCAGCTGCGAAGACTGGCTGCGACCCTGCCGCTGGAGGCGATCGTCATGGAGACCGATGCACCCGACATCCAGCCGCAATGGATGTATCGCTCGCAAGCCCAGCGCGCGGCGGGCGAGCCGCAGGGCCGCAACGAACCGGGCGAACTGCCCCGCATCGCCGAGGTGGTGGCCGACCTGCGCGGCATGTCGGTGGAGGCGCTGGCCCAGGCGACCACCCGAAACGCCGTGGCAGCGCTGCCGCGTCTGTCTTCGCTGATCGACGTGTCGGCGGACATGCTGCGCACCGCGTAGGCTGATCGCCCGACTTGCGCGGCAGCGGCCTGGACGTGGGATTTCGGTGTCATCCTTGGGTTCTGCGCAGTCGTTGCGTGATAGTCACTTCAATCGACCAAGGAGCTTTCCAAGATGATCAAGACTTCCATCCGCATCCTTCCCGCCGCATTTGCGCTCGCCGTCGCTTCGGTCGCACTGCCGGCCATGGCGCAGAGCACCACCGCGCCATCGACGACCGAAAAGGTGGAGCACGCCGGCAAGGAAGCATGGGATTCCACCAAGAGCGGCACCAAGAAGGCGGTGAAGGCCACCGAACACGGCGGCGAAAAGGCCTGGGATGCCACGAAGCGCGGCAGCGAGAAAGCCTGGGACGCCACCAAGCGCGGTGCGAATGCCACCGGCAAGGCCGTGAGCGACGCGGGCGGCGCGGCGGCCGATGCCACGCGCAAGGCCGGCGACAAGATCGGTGAGCAGATTCCGGGCACCGCCCAGCACGACGCGAAGACCCAGAACGAAGCGAAGAAGCCCTGAGTTCCTCGCGCCGCAATGAAAGAAACCCGCCGGAAGGCGGGTTTCGCGTTTCAGAGCTTTAGGGCGTCATGCCGGCCTGGCGGGTGGCTGCGTGAGGTGGCGCTGCACCATCGGCGTCTCCGGCGTCGGGTAGCCGGCCGCGCCGAAGGTCTCGACGATTGCGCGGTGCGTGTCGAAGTACACCTGCCAGTAGTGGTCCGTGTGCGTGTAAGGGCGCACCGCGAGCAGCGGGCCCTCCGCGGTGAACTGCAGGATCTCGACGTCCGGCGGCTGCTCCTTCGAGACGTTGGGGATCTCGCTCACCGCGGCCTTGAGCCGCTGGATGGCGTCGCCGACGTCCACGCCGTTGGCGATCTTGGCTGTGACGTCGACGCGCCGCCATTGCAGCGTGCTGAAGTTCTGGATCGTCTCGGACAGCACTTTGTTGTTGCCGACGGTCACGACGGTGTTGTCGGGCGAGATGAGCGTGGTGCCGAAGAGGCCCAGCTCCTTGACGGTGCCCGTCACGCCGCCGACGGTGACGAAGTCACCCACGCGGTACGGCCGCAGCACCTGCAGGAAGACGCCGGCCGCGAAGTGCGTGAGCAATCCGCCCCAGGCGGTGCCGATCGCGAGGCCCGCGCCGGCCAGCAGCACCGCGAAAGAGGTGGTGCGGATGCCGAACATGTCGAGGATCGCGAGGATCAGGACGATGTTGAGAATCACGCCGAGGATCGAGACCAGGTAGTTGCTCAGCGTGGGGTCCATGCGCTTGCCGCGCTCGATGGCCTTGCCGACGAGCTTCTGGGCCAGGCCGATCAGCCATCGGCCGATGACCCAGGCGATCAGGGCGCCAATGACTTTCAGGCCAAAATCGACGCCTTGCGTCGTTATGAACGTCCAGATCGCTTCCGTATTCAAGTTCTTCTCCTCACAGGTGCCGGTGATTCACACCGGCAAGCGTTATGGATAAGCCAGCCTCGCGCCCTGTCGACGCGGACGCCGTGCTCACGGGCCTCGCGCCGATCGTGTCGGAGAACACCGCCTTGCTGATCCTCGGCAGCTTTCCGGGGGCACGTTCGATCGCGGAGCAGCGGTATTATGCGCACCCGCAGAATCATTTCTGGAAAATTTTGCAGGCTCTGTGGCCCGCGAACCCGCTCCCAGTGGGCAATGACAGCTATCAAAAGCGTAGCAATTGGCTGCTCGAGCGAGGGTTGGGCGTGTGGGACGTCTACGCGAGCTGCCGGCGCGAAGGCAGCCTCGATTCGGCAATCCGCGACGCGGTCGTCAACGACATCGCCGGCCTTCATCTGCCCAGGCTGACCGCCATTGCGCACAACGGCGGCGAGAGCTTCCGGCACGCCAGGCACACGCGCACGCTGGGCGTGCCGGTGCACCGGCTGCCGTCGTCGAGTCCCGCCAACGCATCGTGGAGTTTCGAGCGCAAGGTGGCGGCCTGGCGCGAAGTGTTTGAAAGGTATCTGGACATCCCATGAAGGCTTCTCTCCCCGAGGTCAACTTCTCCGATTGGGGAGATGTGCGCTACCTGCACCTGGGCACGGAATGGGTTCAGGGCTCGATGAAGCTCGACGCGCCCTTCGAGATCGAGCTCGAATACGTGCAGCGCATGATGGCATGGCTGCTCTTCGTCGATCCCGCCGAGGTCGCTAAACGCCATGCGATGCAGCTCGGGCTGGGTGCCGCGAGCCTGACGAAGTTCTGCCGCAAGCAGCTGCGCATGCGCACCACCGCGATCGAGCTCAATCCGCAGGTGGTCGCGGCATGCCGGGGATGGTTCAAGCTGCCGGCGGACGACGCGAAGCTGCAGGTCGTCGTCGCCGATGCGGCCACCGAGATCCGCAAGCCGCAATGGCTCGGCACGGTGGATGCGCTGCAGGTCGATCTCTACGATCACGAGGCCGCGGCGCCGGTGCTCGACAGCGAGGACTTCTATGCCGACTGCCGCGCACTCCTGACCGAGGACGGCTGCATGACGGTGAACCTCTTCGGGCGCTCCTCGAGCTACGAGCGCAGTCTCGCGAAGATCGTCGCTGTCTTCGGCGAGGAAGCCGTCTGGGCCTTCAAGCCGACGCGCGAAGGCAACACGATCGTGCTGGCGCAGCGAGAAGCCAGCCGGCCGAAGCGGCCGGTGCTTGCCGACCGTGCGCAAAGCATCCAGACTCGCTGGAGTTTGCCCGCCCCGAAATGGCTGCGCGTGTTCAAGCCCGTGGCTTGAGCGCCTGCAGGCTTGCTTCCATGAACGCTGTGACCTTGCCCTCTTCAGATTCCCGGTACGAGGGGCCGCTCGACCTGCGGCACCTCATCGAATGGCTCGCGCGGGATGGCGTGATCTCGCCGCACGAAGCCAAGCGAACGCTCGATCGATGCGCCCAGGCCGCGAGTCGCCGGGCACCGCTGGTGCGTCTCGCGAGCGTCTCGATGACGCGCGAGAGCGACGGCAAGCCGCTCGATCTCGAGATGCTCACCCAATGGCTCGCCGGCCGGGCCGGACTCGCGTACCTGCGCATCGATCCCCTGAAGGTGGACGTCGGCAAGGTGGCCGACACGATGAGCGCCGCCTACGCGGAGCGGCACAAGGTGCTGCCGGTGCAGGTGACGCCGAGCGAAGTGGTGGTCGCGACCTCGGAGCCCTTCCTCACGGACTGGATCGGCGAGGTGGAGCGCCAGTCGCGCCGCTCGGTGCGGCGGGTGGTCGCGAATCCGGCCGACATCCAGCGCTATACGGCGGAGTTCTTTGCGCTCGCGAAGTCGGTCCGCGCGGCTCAGAAGGCTGGCTCCAGCGCGGGCAGCGCAAGCTTCGAGCAGCTGGTGGAGCTCGGCAAGTCCAACAAGCAGCTCGATGCCAACGACCAGAGCGTGGTGCAGGTGGTGGACTGGCTCTGGCAATACGCCTTCGACCAGCGCGCGAGCGACATCCACCTCGAGCCGCGCCGCGACCAGGGCGTGATCCGCTTCCGCATCGACGGCGTGCTGCACCCGGCCTACCAGATGCCGATGGGCGTGATGAACGCGATGATCTCGCGCATCAAGCTGCTCGGCCGCATGGACGTGGTCGAGAAGCGCCGTCCGCTCGACGGCCGCATCAAGACGCGCAACATGCGCGGCGAAGAAATCGAGATGCGGCTCTCCACGCTGCCCACCGCCTTCGGCGAGAAGATGGTGATGCGGATCTTCGATCCGGACACCGCGGTCAAGGACCTCGACGCGCTGGGCTTCGCGCAGCACGACGCGAAGCGCTGGGAGCAGCTCGTGACGCGGCCGCACGGCATCATCCTCGTGACCGGCCCGACCGGCTCGGGCAAGACCACCACGCTCTATTCGACGCTCAAGCGCGTGGCGACCGAGGAAGTCAACGTCAGCACGGTGGAGGACCCGATCGAGATGATCGAGCCCTCGTTCAACCAGACGCAGGTGCAGCCGCAGCTCGACTTCGGCTTCACCGAGGGCTTGCGCGCGCTGATGCGGCAGGACCCGGACATCATCATGGTGGGCGAAATCCGCGACCTCGCCACCGCCGAGATGGCGGTGCAGGCGGCGCTTACCGGCCACCTCGTCTTCAGCACGCTGCACACCAACGATGCGCCGAGCGCGATCACGCGTCTGATGGAACTCGGCGTGCCCTCGTACCTCATCAACGCGGTGATGCTCGGCGTGCTGGCCCAGCGGCTGGTCCGCACGTTGTGCCCGCACTGCAAGGCGCCCGACGAATCGGTCACGCGGGAGAGGCTCGCGGAGTTCGTTGCGCCCTGGCAGGTCAGCGGTTCGGTGCGCGCCTATCGGCCCGTGGGTTGTGTGGATTGCCGCATGACGGGCTACATGGGCCGAATGGGCCTGTACGAACTGCTCACCGTGACCGAGGCCTTCAAGGGCGAGGTCACCAAGGAGCCGCGCATGGCGCCGTTGAGAAGGCAGGCAGTGGCCGATGGCATGCGGCCACTGCGGCTGGCCGGCGCGTTGCGGGTCGCCGAAGGCCTGACCACGATCGAGGAAGTGCTGAGCGCGACGCCGCCGCTCGAATAGCGGCGTCCGCCCGGCCCGGCGGGCCGGAAAAAGGAAGAATTTCACGGTCGATGCGATCGCAACATCGGCTTTTTGGATGATTCCAAGGTGCCCCCGCGTGTCGCACAGTCGAATCCCGACGACGACTCAGGAGAGCGACATGGACTCTGAGGTTTTCACGATTGGCGCACTGGCACTGCTCGTTGCGGGAGGCTGGTTGATCGACCTTCTGAACCACCGCGAGGAGTCCCGGCTCAGCCGCTCTATGATCCGCCATATCAAGAAATCGACGGACACCCTTCACGGCATGCTGCATTGACGTGGACGTGACGCCGCGGGGCAGGGATAACCCTCGAGCCCCGGTAGGTGGAATCCACATCGACCTGACTTTTGGCTGACTCCACAATTCGCGATCGAATTTTTCGTGGAGACCGTTCGTGAAAATCAAAAGTCAGAAGGACTTCTTCTCGGGGGTGATGTTCGCCGTCGTCGGAGTGGCCTTTGCCTGGGGGGCTACGACGTACAGCGTCGGCAGCGGCGCCCGCATGGGCCCGGGCTACTTCCCGTTGATGCTCGGCATCCTGATGGCCATCATCGGGCTCGCCGTCATGTTCACCGGCCTCACGGTCGAAACCGAGGACGGCGAAAAGGTCGGCAAGTGGGCCTGGAAGCAGGTCGCCTACATCCTCGGCGCCAATCTCGCCTTCGGTGTGCTGCTGGGTGGCCTGCCGAGCGTCGGCGTGCCGGCGATGGGGATGATCATCGCGATCTATGCGCTCGTGATCATCTCGAGTCTCGCGGGGGATCACTTCAATCTGAAGGACGTGCTCATCCTTGCCACCGTTCTGGCGGTCGGCAGCTACGTCGCCTTCATCTGGGCGCTGAAGCTGCAGATCCAGGTGTGGCCTACCTTCATCACGGGCTGAGGACGGCACCGACATGGATCTCATCAACAATCTCTCGCTGGGTTTCGGCGTTGCCTTCACCTTCACCAATCTTCTCTACTGCCTGATCGGCTGCATTTTGGGCACGCTGATCGGCGTGCTGCCGGGCATCGGCCCGGTCGCGACCATCGCGATGCTGCTGCCGGCGACGTATGCGCTGCCGCCGGTGTCGGCGCTGATCATGCTGGCCGGCATCTACTACGGCGCGCAGTACGGCGGCTCCACCACTGCGATCCTGGTCAACCTGCCGGGCGAATCGTCTTCGGTGGTGACCGTGATCGACGGCTACCAGATGGCGCGCAAGGGCCGCGCGGGTCCCGCATTGGCGGCCGCCGGTCTGGGCTCGTTCTTCGCCGGTTGCGTGGGCACGCTGATCCTGGCCGCCTTCGCGCCGCCGCTGACCGAGCTGGCCTTCAAGTTCGGCCCGGCCGAATACTTCTCGCTGATGATCCTGGGCCTGATCGGCGCGGTGGTGCTGGCGTCGGGGTCGCTGCTCAAGGCGATCGGCATGATCGTGCTCGGCCTCTTGATGGGGCTCGTCGGCACCGACGTGAACTCGGGCGTGGCGCGCTTCAGCTTCGACATCCCCGAACTGACCGACGGCATCGGCTTCGTGACCATCGCCATGGGTGTGTTCGGCTACGGCGAAATCATCGCCAACCTCTCGCGTCCCGAACATGAGCGCGAGGTCTTCACTGCCAAGGTGTCCGGCCTGTTCCCGACCAAGGAAGACTTCAAGCGCATGTTCCCGGCCGTGCTGCGCGGCACGGGCCTGGGCGCTGCGCTGGGCATCCTGCCGGGCGGCGGCGCGCTGCTGGCCGCCTTCGCGGCCTACACGATCGAGAAGAAGACCAAGCTGCACGCAGGCGAAGTGCCGTTCGGCAAGGGCAACATCCGCGGCGTGGCGGCGCCCGAATCGGCCAACAACGCCGGCGCGCAGACCTCGTTCATCCCGCTGCTGACGCTGGGCATTCCGCCGAACGCGGTGATGGCGCTGATGGTGGGTGCGATGACCATCCACAACATCCAGCCCGGTCCTCAGGTGATGACCAGCAACCCCGAGCTCTTCTGGGGCCTGATCGCCTCGATGTGGCTGGGCAACGCGATGCTGATCATCCTGAACCTGCCGCTGATCGGCATGTGGATCAAGCTGCTGTCGGTGCCCTACAAGTTCCTGTTCCCGGCCATCGTGCTGTTCTGCGCGATCGGGGTGTACTCGACCAACAACAACACCTTCGACATCTGGATGGTCGCGGCCTTCGGTTTCATCGGCTACATGTTCTTCAAGCTGGGCTGCGAACCTGCACCGCTGCTGCTGGGCTTTATCCTCGGCCCGATGATGGAGGAGAACCTGCGCCGCGCGCTGCTGCTGTCGCGTGGCGACTGGGTCGTCTTCGTCTCGCGGCCGATTTCGGCGGGCCTGCTCGCCGCAGCGCTCCTGCTGCTGGTGATCGTGCTGTTGCCGGCCGTGAAGTCCAAGCGCGAGGAAGCCTTCCAGGAGGAAGAGGCCTGATTGCCAGCCGCGATCTTCCTTTCGCTCAACGGCACCTTCGGGTGCCGTTTTCCGTTTCAGGGCTTCTGCGGGCGCGGGGGTTTCATGTGCTGCCGTGCCATCGCCAGGAAGGCCATCGCCGCAGGACTGAGCGGATGCTTGGCCAGCCGCACCGCGACCACCGGATATTCGAGCGCGGGCCGCGCCACCGTGGCCGCGCGCAGGTTGGCCGGCATCAGGACCTCGACGTAGCGCGGCAGGAGCGCAACGCCGGCGCCGGACTGGATGAGCCCGAACGCGGTCGAGAGCATCGAGACGTGGTGGACGACACGTGGATAGACATTGGCCGCGCTGGAAAGCAGCCGGCTCACTGACCGCCACACGTTGGCATCCGGATTGACGTGGATGAAGGGCAGCCCATCGAGTTGCCTCGCATCGATCACCACGCGCTGCGCCAGCGGATGGTCTTGGCGCATGAACAGACCCATGCGTTCGGTGAACAGCGGCTCGGTGGCGAGCTCGGAATGCGTCTGCCCGATGTCCGATCCGAAGCCGAGGTCCGCCTCCTGCGTGAGCACGCGCGAGATCATCTGTTCCGCGGTGCTGTCGAACAGCGTGGTCGCGAGCCCGGGGTGCGTTTCCGAGAAGCGGCGCAGCAGCGGCGGCAGCAGCGCACCGGCCGTGAGATGGCCCACGGCCAGCACCACGCGGCCTTCGCGCAACTGGGACTGCGAGCGGCAGGCGCCGACGGATTCGTCGACGAGCCGCAGTGCGCGCACGGCGGTGTCGACCATCATCTGCCCCGCGCTGGTCATCTGGATGCGCCGGCCGCGCACGACCAGCGGCTGGCCGAGCTCGCTCTCCATGCGCTTGATGAGATGGCTGATCGCCGGCTGGGTGAGTTGCAGGGCTTCCGCTGCGAGGGTGAAGCTGCCCGATTCGGCGACCGCCGCCAAGGCCCGGAGCTGTTGCAGGGAGATCTCTTCCATGTCGCGCCCTTGCCATAAGCAAGATTCATAGTTTGATAAATCAGATTATCTGGCTTGATGCGCCCGCGCTGCATAGGATTCGAGCTTCATCACAGGGACACAATCCGGATCCATGAAACGCAACCAGTTTCTCAAGGCGTGCGCCGCCGCACTGTGCCTCGCTGCTTCGTCCGCCGGCATGGCGCAGGCCTTTCCGACCAAGCCGATCCGGCTGATCGTGCCGTTCCCGGCCGGCGGCGCGACGGACCTGTTCGCGCGCACCCTGTCGCAGAAGATGGGGGAGAAGCTCGGCGGCACGCTGGTGATCGACAACAAGCCCGGCGCCGGGGGTGCGATCGGCTCCGACCTCGCGGCCAAGGCCCCGGCTGACGGCTACACGCTGCTGCTGGCCACGACGAGCACGCACTCCATCGGTCCGTTCATCAGCAAGGTGCCCTACGACACGGTGCGCGACTTCACGCCGATCGCGCACGTGGGCGATGCCCCGAGCATCATGCTGGTGCCGAACAGCTCGCCCGCCAAGACGGTGCGCGAGTGGATCGCCTACGCACAGAAGAACCCCGGCAAGCTCAACTACGCATCGAGCGGAAACGGCACCATCGTCCAGCTGACGGCGGAGCTCTTCAAGGCACAGGCCGGCATCTTCGTGACGCACATCCCGTACAAGGGCACTGCGCTGGCGATCCCCGACCTGATCACGGGCAAGGTCGACGTTCTCTTCGACGCGCTGCCGACCGGCATGCCGCATGTGCGCGACGGCCGTCTGCGTGCACTCGGCGTGACTTCGCAGAAGCGCAGCCCGCTCGCGCCCGACCTGCCGCCGATCGCGGACACGCTGCCGGGCTTCGAATCGAACACCTGGTTCGGTCTCTACGGCCCCAGGGGGCTGCCGGCGGATCTGGTGACGCGCATCAACACCGCAGCGAACCAGGCGCTCTCCGATCCTGAAGTCCGCGACAAACTCTCGCGCCTGGGCATCGAGCCCACGACGAGCACGCCGGCCCAGTTCGCGAGCATGGTGGCGGAGGACGCTGCCAAGTGGAAAAAATCATCGTCGAACGCAAGATCACCGGGGACTGAACATGAAATTCGACTACGCCAATCCGTACACCTCCACGCGCATTCCGGTCTTCGCGCGCAATGTGGTCTCGACCTCGCATCCACTGGCTTCGCAGGCCGGGCTGCGCATGCTTTATCGGGGCGGCAATGCCGTCGATGCCGCGATCGCGACCGCCGCGGTCATGACCATCGTCGAGCCCGTGAGCAATGGCCTCGGCAGCGATGCCTTCTGCATCCTCTGGGATGGCAAGAAGCTGCATGGCCTGAACAGTTCCGGCTGCGCGCCGCAGGCCTGGACGCCCGAGTACTTCCGCCGCAAGTACGGCAACGACGCCGCCACGCCGCCGCAGCGCGGCATGGACGCGGTCACCGTGCCGGGCGCGGTGGCGAGCTGGGTCGCGCTGTCGGAGCGCTTCGGCAAGCTGCCTTTCGCGGACCTGATGGCGCCGGCCATCGAGATCGCGGAGCGCGGCTACCTGATGCCGCCCGTGGTGCAACAGAAGTGGGCTGCGGCGACGCCGATCCTGCAATCGCAGCCGGGCTTCGCGCAGGGCTTCCTGCCGTGGGGCCGTGCGCCTGAAGTTGGGGAGCTGTTCCGCTTCCCGGCGGCGGCGCGGGCGCTGAAGGCGATCGCCGCGACCAAGGGCGAGGCTTTCTATAGCGGCGAAATCGCAGAGGCGCTCGAGAAGTTCTCGACTGCGAACGGCGGCAGCATGAAGGTGAGCGACCTCGCCAACTGGAAGCCCGAGTGGGTCGAGCCGATCGCGCAGGCATATCGCGGCCACACGCTGCACGAGATCCCGCCCAACGGCCAGGGCATCGCGGCGCTGATCGCGCTCGGCATCCTCAAGCACTTCGACATCGCCTCGATCCCGGTCGATTCGGTCGCCTCGCAGCACTTGCAGATCGAGGCGATGAAGCTCGCCTTCGCCGACGTCTACCGCTACGTGTCCGAGCCATCGTCGATGGAGGTGACGCCCCTGCAAATGCTCGATGAGTCGTATCTCGCCTCGCGTGCCAAACTCATCGACGTGAACAAGGCGCAGGATTTCAAGGCGGGCAACCCGGTCAAGGGCGGCACGATCTATCTCACCGCGGCCGACGAGAACGGCATGATGGTGAGCTTCATCCAGAGCAACTACATGGGCTTCGGCTCGGGTTGCGTGGAGCCTGAATTCGGCATCAGCCTGCAGAACCGCGGCCACGGCTTCAGCCTGAAGGCCGACAGCCCGAACGTGGTCGCGCCGGGCAAGCGGCCCTTCCACACGATCATCCCGGCCTTCCTCACGAAGGACGGCGCACCGGTGATGAGCTTCGGCGTGATGGGCGGCAACATGCAGCCGCAGGGCCACATGCAGACGCTGGTGCGCATGCTCGACTACCGCCAGAGCCCGCAGGCCGCCTGCGATGCGCCGCGCTGGCGCTTCAACTCGGGGCTGGGGATCAACGTCGAAGCGGCGATGAATCCGTCAACGGTGAAGGGCCTCGCCGAACTCGGGCACAAGGTGGACGTCATCAACGATTCCTACCAGGACTTCGGTGCCGGCCAGTTCATCTGGCGTGCCGGCGATCCGGCGGTGGAGGGCTACGTCGCTGCAAGCGACGCGCGCCGCGACGGCCTCGCGGCCGGATTCTGACAAGGTGCCGGCGGAGCAGCACGCGCACAAACGTCTCGGGCCGGGCCTCGCACTGGCGACGCTCGGCGCGATCGCCTTCAGCGGCAAGGCGATCATCGTCAAGCTGGCGTATCGCTATGGCGTCGATGCGGTCACGCTGATCATGCTGCGCATGCTCTTCGCGCTGCCGCTTTTCGCGGTCATGGCGTGGCGGGCGGGGCGCGGCAAGCCGCCGCTCACGCGGCGCGACTGGATCGGCGTCGTGGGGCTGGGTTTCTCGGGCTACTACCTCGCCAGCTTCCTGGACTTCGCGGGGCTGGCCTACGTCACCGCGAGTCTCGAGCGGCTGATCCTCTATCTCAACCCGACGCTCGTGCTGCTGTTCGGCTGGGTCGTCTACCGGCGGCGCATCACGCGCGGCCAACTGCTGGGCATGGGGATCAGCTATTGCGGCGTGCTGCTGGTGTTCGGCCATGAAGTGCAGCTGGGCCAGAGCGCCTCGGCCGCATGGGGCGCGCTCTTGGTGTTCCTGAGCGCGGTGAGCTATGCGGCCTACCTCGTCGCGAGCGGCGAGTTCGTCAAGCGGATGGGTTCGCTCAGGCTCGTAGGGCTCGCGACCAGCGTGGCCTGCATCCTGTGCATCGCGCAGTTCATGCTTCTGCGGCCCATCGTCTCGGCCTTCGACGTGGCGCCGCAGGTGATCTGGCTGTCGATCCTCAATGCCACCGTGTGCACCGCGCTGCCGGTCCTTGCGGTCATGATGGCCATCGAGCGCATCGGCCCCGCCATGGCGGCACAAACGGGTATGGTTGGGCCCATGTCGACCATCCTGATGGGGGTCGTCATCCTCGGCGAACCCTTCACGGCGTGGATCGCGGCCGGCACCGCGCTGGTGATCGCCGGCATCTTCGTATTCACACGCATGGGCCGCTGAGCCCGGAGGACACAACATGGATTTGGGAATCGCAGGCAAGACCGCGCTCGTGTGCGGCGCAAGCAAGGGCCTGGGCTACGGCTGCGCGGAAGCGCTGGTGCGTGACGGCGTCAACGTGGTGATCGTGGCGCGCGGCGCCGAGGCCCTTGACGTGGCAGCGAAGTCGCTCGAAGCCATCGCCGCGACGCATCCGGCCAAGCCTTTCGTCAAGCATGTCGCGGCGGACATCACGACGGTCGAGGGCCGCGCCGCCGCCTTCGCGTTGCACAAGGATTTCGACATCGTCGTCACCAACGCCGGAGGCCCGCCGCCCGGAGACTTCCGCGAGTGGGACCGTGAGGCATGGATCAAGGCGGTCGACGCCAACATGCTGACGCCGATCGAACTGATCAAGGCCACCGTGGACGGCATGGCGGCGCGCGGCTTCGGGCGCATCGTCAACATCACGTCGAGCGCGGTGAAGTCGCCGATCGACATCCTCGGCCTGAGCAACGGTGCACGCAGCGGGCTCACCGGCTTCGTGGCCGGACTCTCGCGATCGGGCATCGCAGCCAAGGGCGTGACGATCAACAACCTGCTGCCGGGTGCCTTCGATACAGATCGCCTGCGCGGGACGATGGAAGGCGCAGTCAAGAAGACCGGCAAGGACATGGAGACGATCCGCGCCGCGCGGCAGAAGACCATTCCGGCGGGTCGCTTCGGCACGGCAGCCGAGTTCGGCGCGATCTGCGCCTTCCTCTGCAGCGTGCATGCGGGCTACATGACCGGGCAGAACGTGCTCGCTGACGGCGGCGCCTACCCGGGCACCTACTGAGTCGAGGATCAGCGGCGGGACGACACCCAGATCCCGCCCACGATCAGGATGAATGCGGCGCCGTGGAACCACTGCGGCACCTCGCCGAGGAACGCCGCCGAAAGCAACGCTGCGAACAGCGGCGTGAGATTGCTGAAGAACCCGGCGGTCTGCGGTCCGGCGCGCTGTACGCCCAGTCCCCAGCACCGATAGGCCAACAGCGCCGGGCCGAGCGTGATGAAAACCAGCGCGGCGGCAAGTGGCCATCCCCAGTCGATGTGAGCGTCAGTCAATGACCATTCGCCGGCTGCGAACGCGGCTGACCACGCGAGCCCGAACACCATCTGCGCCATCAGGAACGAAGCCCAGTCGCGACGTGCTTCGGCCGGCTCGGTGGTGCGCGACAGCATCCAGCTGTAGAACGCCCAGGAGATGGTGGCCAGCATCATGTAGAGATCGCCGGGCACCAGCCGCAATGCGGCGAGTTGTTCCCAATGACCGCGGCTCAGCACGAACAGGACGCCCAGCATGGACAACGCGGCACCGAACAGCTGGCGCGCAGTGACCTTCGCGCCGAAGCAGAGCGTGCCGGTCGCGAGCATCCACAAGGGCATGCTCGACCCCACGAGCGTCACGTTGACCGGCGTCGAGGTCTGCAGCGCAAGGTATTGGAAGGCGTTGTAGCAGCCGATGCCGAGCAGGCCGAGCACGGTGAAGCGCTTCCAGTGCGCCCACAACGGGCTCTTCGGGCTGATCATCGATGCTGCGAACGGCAGCAGAACGATGAAAGCCAGGAGCCAGCGGATGAAGTTCAGCGTCATCGGCGAGACGAGGTCCCGCACCACGCGGCCGACGACGGCATTGCCGGCCCACAGCAGGGGCGGCACCGCAAGAAGAAGGGCGGTGCCCGGACTCAATCTCTGCTGCATGGGCATGGACTGTAGCGGCTCCCTGCATCTTGTCCCGAAGCCGGCAGCTTCGCCCAGTCCGTGGCAGCATACGCGGCTCGTTCGAGAAGGAATCAAACCATGAGCAAAGCCGTCCGTATCGACCGCAATGGCGGTCCCGAGGAACTGAAGATCGTCGACGTCGAAGTCGGCGATCCCGGCCCCGGCGAGATTCGCATCCGCCACAAGGCGGTGGGCCTGAACTTCATCGACACCTACCAGCGCAGCGGCCTCTATCCGTTTCCGATGCCGCTGCAGCTCGGCATGGAAGCCGCGGGGCTAGTCGAGGCGGTGGGCGAGGGCGTCACGCACCTGAAAGCCGGCGACCGCGCCGCGTATGCGAGCCAGCCGCCCGGCGCCTACAGCGAGTTGCGCGTGATGCCGGGCCGCAATGTCTGCAAGCTGCCCGATGCGATCTCGTTCGAGACCGGCGCCGCGATGATGCTCAAGGGCCTCACCGCCCAATACCTGCTCAAGAAGACGCTGCCGGTCGAGGGCCTGCAGCCCGGCGACTTCATCGTGTTCCACGCGGCGGCGGGCGGCGTCGGTCTGATCGCGTGCCAGTGGGCCAAGGCGCTGGGCCTGAAGCTGATCGGCACCGCGGGTACCGATGCCAAGTGCCAGTTGGCGCTCGACCACGGGGCCGCGCACGCGATCAACTACAGCAAGGAAAACTTCGCCGCGCGCGTGAGGGAGATCACCGGCGGCAAAGGCGTGAAGGTGGTCTATGACTCGGTGGGCAAGGACACCTTCGAAGGCTCGCTCGAATGCCTGCGGCCTTTCGGGCTGCTGGCGATCTTCGGCAACGGATCGGGGCCGGTGCCGCCGTTCAACCTCGGGCTCCTTGGCGCGAAGGGTTCGCTCTATGTCACGCGGCCGACGCTCTTCACGCACATCGCGACACGCGAGAGCACGCAGGCCATGGCGGACGATCTGTTTGCCGTGGTCGAGAGCGGCGCGGTGAAGATCCCGATCGACCAGCGCTACCGTCTGGAAGACGTGCAGCAGGCGCACCGCGACCTGGAGGCCCGCAAGACCACCGGCTGCACCATCCTGACGCTGGATTGACTCTCCCCCAGGCTGCGTGCACTTTCACTTGCCGCGGCGTACGCGGCGGAGTTCGTCGAGGACCA
The DNA here is from genome assembly GCF_050632185.1 of Variovorax ureilyticus. Classification (GTDB taxonomy): domain Bacteria; phylum Pseudomonadota; class Gammaproteobacteria; order Burkholderiales; family Burkholderiaceae_C; genus Variovorax; species Variovorax ureilyticus_A. The sequence goes on along the minus strand of NZ_CP192579.1, from coordinate 3,507,455 downwards.
GGCAGATCGCGCCGATCGTGATGGCGCTGTCGGCCACATTGAAGGCCGGGAAGTGCCGGCCCGCGAGGTGGAAGTCGAGGAAGTCGACCACGTAGCCGTGCATGATCCGGTCGATCACGTTGCCGATGGCGCCGCCGAGGATGGCGGCCATCGAGAACGAGAAGAGCTTCTGCCCCGCGTGCGACTTCAGCATCCAGATGATGAAGACCGCCGCAGCGATGCCGATCGCCATGAAGAACCAGCGCTGCCAGCCGTCCGCATCGGCGAGGAACGAGAACGCCGCGCCGGTGTTGTGCGCGCGGACCACGTTGAAGAAGCTCGTGACGTAGGTCACGTCGCCGTACTTGTAGTAGCCGAGGATCAGCGTCTTGGTGAACTGGTCGATGATGACGATGACCAGCGCAAGGCCAAGCCAGGGCCAGATGCCGAGGCCCTGGGAGCCCGAGGAACGGCGGGCCATCAGGCGATGTTCCTTGCTTCGCCCGTGCCGTAGAGATTGCTGGTGCAACGTCCGCAGATGCCGGGGTGCGCCGGGTCGTGTCCGACGTCCTCGCGCCAGTGCCAGCAGCGCTCGCACTTGGTGGCGGCGCTTGCCGACACCGCGGCCGACAGCGCATCGCCGGCAGCCAGCGCGACCGCCGAGGTGATGAAGACGAACTTCAGGTCGTCGCCCAGCGAAGCGAGCAGCGCGTGGTCGTCGGCGGGCGCCGTGATCGTCACGTTGGCCTGCAGCGAGGAGCCGACCTCGGCCTTCGGTGCGCACCGTCTCGATCTCCTTGTTGACCGCATCGCGGATCTCGCGGATCCGATTCCACTTGGCGAGCAGCGCCTCGTCCGGCGTGCCCAGGTCGCTGTAGGTCTGCACGAAGATCGACTGGCCATCGCCGCAGAATTTCCACGCCTCTTCGGCGGTGAAGCTCAGGAACGGCGCCATCCAGCGCAGCATCGCCTGCGTGATGTGCCAGAGCGCAGTCTGCGCGCTGCGGCGCGCGCGCGATTTCGGCGCGGTGGTGTAGAGCCGGTCCTTCAGCACGTCGAGGTAGAAGGCGCCGAGGTCTTCGGAGCAGTACACCTGCAGCTTGGCCACCACGGGGTGGAACTCGTAGACCTTGTAGTGCGCGAGCACCTCGGCCTGAAACTGCGCGGCGCGGCTGAGCGCATAGCGGTCGATCTCGAGCAGCTCGCCGAGCGGTACGGCGTCCTTCTGGATGTCGAAATCGCTGGTGTTCGCAAGCAGGAAGCGCAGCGTGTTGCGGATGCGGCGATACGCATCGACCACACGCGCGAGGATCTTGTCGTCGCCCGCGATGTCGCCCGAGTAGTCGCTCGCGGCCACCCAGAGGCGCGTGATCTCGGCGCCGAGCTTCTTGTTCACTTCCTGCGGGTCGATGCCGTTGCCGAGCGACTTGCTCATCTTGCGGCCCTGGCTGTCGACCGTGAAGCCGTGCGTGAGCAGGCCGCGGTATGGCGCGCGACCTTCGAGCGCGCAGGCGAGCAGCAGTGACGAGTGGAACCAGCCGCGATGCTGGTCGTGGCCTTCGAGGTAGAGGTCGGCTTCCGGCCCCGTCTCGTGGTGCACGTTGGGGTGCGTGCCGCGCAGCACGTGCGAGAAGGTCGAGCCCGAGTCGAACCAGACTTCGAGGATGTCGGTGCTCTTCGTGTAGTGCGGCGCGTCCGCGGCGCCGAGGATCTCCTCGGCGGTCACGCGGCTCCAGGCCTCGATGCCGCCTTTCTCGACGATGTCGGCGGCCTGGTCGAGGATCTCCATCGTGCGCGGATGCAGCTCGCCCGAATCCTTGTGCAGGAAGAACGGGATCGGCACGCCCCAGCTGCGCTGGCGGCTGATGCACCAGTCGGGCCGGTTGGCGATCATGTCGTGCAGGCGTGCCCTGCCGTTCTCGGGGTAGAAGCTGGTCTCCTCGATGGCTGCGAGTGCGGTCTGGCGCAGCGTCTTCGGCGCCTTGTCCTTGGTGAACACGCCTTCGCCCTCGTCCATGCGGATGAACCATTGCGCGGCGGCGCGGTAGATCACCGGCGTCTTGTGGCGCCAGCAGTGCGGGTAGCTGTGGGTGATCTGCTCGGTCGTCATCAGGCGGCCGGCATCGCGCAGCGCGTGGATGATGACCGGCACGGCCTTCCAGATGTTCTGGCCGCCGAAGAGCGGGAAGTCGGCCGCATAGGAGCCATTGCCCTGCACCGGATTGAGGATGTCGTCGTACTTGACGCCGTGCGCGACGCAGGAGTTGAAGTCGTCCACGCCGTAGGCCGGCGAGGAGTGGACCAGGCCGGTGCCGTCGTCCGCGGTCGCGTAGTCGGCCAGGTAGACCGGCGACAGGCGGCGGAAGCCCGCGTCCACGTCGTAGAGCGGATGCTCGAATTCGAGGCCGCCGAGCTTCTCGCCCTTGACGGTGGCGAGGACCTTGCCGTCGAGTGCGTAGCGGGTCATGCACATCTCGACCAGTGAATTCGCGAGCACGAGCAGGCCGCGCTCGGTGTCGACCAGCGAATACTCCAGCTCAGGGTTGAGGTTGATCGCCTGGTTGGCCGGGATCGTCCACGCGGTGGTGGTCCAGATGACCGCGAAGGCGTCCTTGTGCAGCGCGGGCAGCCCGAAGGCGGCCGCGAGCTTCGCCGGATCATGCGCCTTGAAGGCGACGTCGAGCGTCTGCGACTTCTTGTCGGCGTATTCGATCTCGAACTCGGCCAGCGACGAGCCGCAGTCGAAGCACCAGTACACCGGCTTGAGGCCGCGATAGACGAAGCCGCGTTCGATCACGCGCTTGAACGCGCGGATCTCGCCCGCCTCGTTGGCGAAATCCATCGTCTTGTAGGGATGGTCCCATTCGCCCAGCACGCCCAGGCGCTGGAAGTCGGCCATCTGCTGCGCGATCTGCTCGGTGGCGTAGGCGCGGCTCTTGGCCTGCATCTCGTCGCGGCTCAGGTTGCGGCCGTATTTCTTTTCGATCGCGTTCTCGATCGGCAGGCCGTGGCAGTCCCAGCCGGGCACGTACAGCGCGTCGAAGCCTTCGAGCTGGCGCGCCTTGGTGATCATGTCCTTCAGGATCTTGTTGACCGCGTGGCCCATGTGAATCTGCCCGTTCGCGTACGGCGGGCCGTCGTGCAGGATGAACTTGGGGGCGCCGTGGCGGGCGTCGCGCAGGCGGTGGTAGATGCCCTCGTCGTTCCATTCCTTGACCCAGCCCGGCTCGCGCTTGGGCAGGTCGCCGCGCATCGGGAAAGGGGTGTCGGGCAGGTTCAGCGTGGCGCGGTAATCGGTGCCGCGGTCAGTCTTGTTGTCAGCCATGGGAGTTCCAGAAATCTGCGCTGCCGTGCAACGCGCGAAGGGATCGAAAGCGTTCGGCCTTCGCGGGACAAGGCGCGGCCGGACGCGGCGGAAAGCGAAGGTTCCGCTTTAAATTCGGTCGCGCGTGGTCTGGCGACGGGTCTCGGCGTGGGTGGAGGCAAAGAATGCACGCGCGTCGCGACCATCCTTCGCGATGCCCGCCGTGAGGGCCTCGAGGCTGGTGTAGCGCAATTCGTCGTGCAATTTGTGCAGCAGTTCCACGCGGACGATTTTACCGTAGGCCCCTTCCGCGCCGAGACGGGTCGGCCAGTCGAGGCAATGGGTCTCGAGCAATACGCGGCCCGCGTTGACGTCGTTGGCGTCGAGCGAAGGCCGCACGCCAAGGTTGGCCACGCCCGGCTGCGGCTTCTCGGTCAGGCCGTGCACCAGCACCGCGAAGATGCCGCTGGCGGCGGGCTTCCAGTGCTTGAAGCGCAGGTTGAGCGTGCGAAAGCCGTCATCGCGTCCAGGCGCCGAAGCGCCCAGCGCGCGGCCCAGCTTGCGGCCGTGGACCACGTGGCCCGAGATCGCGTAGGGCCGCCCGAGGAGCGCCTGCACATCGGCCATCCGGCCTTCGGAAAGCGCCTCCCGCACCGCCGAACTCGACACGCGCAGGCCGTGGACCTCGTAGCTGTTCATCCGTGCCACGTCGAAGCCGTTCTGTTCGCCGGCGCGATCGAGCATCGCGTAGTCCCCGGCGCGCTTGGCACCGAAGCGGAAATCGTCGCCGACCAATATGTACTTGGCGCCCAGACCTTCGATGAGCACGTGCCGGATGAAATCTTCAGGCGCCTGCGAGGCGACCCGCGCGTCGAAGGGCAGGACGATGGTCTGCTCGACGCCGCTGGCGGCCAGTTCGCTCAGCTTGTCGCGCAGGGTGCCGATGCGGGCCGGCGCCAGCTCGGGCCGCCTGGAGATCGCGGCGAAGTAGTCGCGCGGATGCGGCTCAAAAGTCAGGACGCAGCTTGGCAGGCCGCGCAGCCGCGCCTCAGTGTTGAGCAGCCCGAGCATGGCTTGGTGGCCGCGATGGACACCATCGAAGTTGCCAATCGTGAGGGCGCAGGCCGGAGCCACCCCAGGATGCCGAAAACCCCGGAAAATCTGCATCGGTCGGTATCTTTTTGATAGCACTTTGCGCCCGCAGAATGGGCACATCAGCGCGTTTTGTCACAAAGCCGGTATATTGTGACGCACTGCGTCATGCGCAAGCCGTTCCGGCGGGCGCGATGTCTGGGTCTTTCCGTGGTCTCTTTGTTTGAGGAGCGTGTGGTGAAGGTCTTGAAGCTGTCAGCCCAAGGGTTGCCCCAATCGTGGATCTCGCTCGAGCAGGCGGTGATCCACTATGCCTCCGACGAAGTTCGCTGGGAGGTGGGCGCGCAGGTGGCGGTGTTCAGAGGCGGCCACAACGCGATCACGGGCCAGCAATCGCAGATCGCCGTCAACAGCATCATCGGCACCAAGGGCGTGCCGCGCATCAATCCCTTCACGCAGCGGCCGGGGCTCACCAACGCCAAGCTGTTTGCCCGCGACCGGAACGTCTGCGCCTATTGCGGCGGTCATTTCCACGAGGAAGACCTGACGCGCGAGCACATCATCCCGTTCGCCCAGAACGGAATCGATACCTGGATGAATGTCGTCACGGCGTGCAGGCCGTGCAATCACCGCAAGAGCAGCCGCACCCCGGAACAGGCCGGCATGCCGCTGCTGTATGCGCCCTACGTGCCCAGCCTCTGGGAAGACTTCATCCTGCGCAACCGCCGCATCCTGGCGGACCAGATGGAGTTCCTGATGGCGCATCTGCCCCAGAGCTCCCGGCTGCACGGCTAGCCCGGCTCAGTAGGTCAGTTCGAGCACGCTGACGTCGCCGTGCGAGGCGGGCCAGGTCTGGCCGACCAGCCGTTCACCGTTGAATTCGGCCGCGATGGTGCGGGGCGCGTCGTTCGGGAGCTTGATCTTCGAGCTCGAAACGCCCGAGCCGCTGGGCGGCACGCCCGGCGGCAGGGCTTGTCCATCGAAGCTCAGGGTGTCGCGTTCGGCATCGAAATAGCCGCGCGGCCGGGTGAAGATCACCAGCGCTTTGGCGTCCCTGTCGGACTCGGCGATGCGTTCCGGCCGCAGATGCAGGACGCTGCTGGAACGCGGGAACGGGCTGCGGTAGATGTGCGTCGTGGCATAGCCCGGTGCGCTCAGCACGAACTCGTAGCGTGTCTCGGGCTGCGCCTGAAACGGACCCCAGCGGCCGTCCTGCATGATGGTCTGCTGCCAGACCGCCGGCCCGGTTCGCCCGCCGGTGGAGGCATCGATGGCGAACACTTCGAGCCGTGCTCCGGCCAGCGGCAGGTTGTTGCTGAAGGCGCCACTGTCCGGCTTGAGCGGATCGACGCCCAGCCCGGTGACCCGCCCGGACAAGGTGATCTGCGCTTCAGGCTCGATCGCGAGCGTACGGGGCGCCTCGCCGGTCAGAAAACGCCAGGTGGCGTCGAACGCGGCCGCCGAGAACGAGGTCTCGCGATGGTCCACGCGCGGCAGCACCACGTTCGTCGCGCCCTTGAGCGCCGCGCTGTCGAAGCCGACATGGGTTGGCGTTCCCTTGATGCCGATCCAGATTCCGTCCGGCTGGGCGTATTTGTCATTCCTGTCGGAGCGCAGCGTCAGCCACTTCACGCCGGGCGTGACTTCGTCGCCGCTGCCGTTCTTCGGTGCATTGAGCTGCTGGAGAAAGGGGCTCAGGCCGGAGAACTCGCTGCGCTCTTGCCGTCCCTTGATGGCCCAGATGCCGTGCGCCGGATTGCCACCGAGCACCACATGGCTCACCACCCGGTCGCCGCCGCCGTTCTGGACGTGGTTGCGGATCGCGTTGCCGCCGCGCGAATTACCGATCAGCACCACCTGCGTGGCGCCGGTCGTCTTCAGCACGCGCTCGACCTCCGATTTCAGGAAGGCCATCGAATCAGCGGTGGAACTTCGCCCGGCCTGCGCCACGGTGTCATCGTCGCGCGCCAGCGGAAAGGGCTGGTCGAGCGCGAAAAGCCGGTCGCGCGGCCAGCCGTTGGATTCGAAGCGCCAGATCGTCGTTTGCCATAGCGCTGCCGAATCGCCGTTGCCGTGCATGAAGACGATCGGCGGGCGCTCGTTGGAGGAGGGCAAGGTCGTGCAGGCGGCGAGCATGGTCGTCGAAAAACCGAGAAGAAGCAGTTGACGGCGAGTGTGCATGGTGAAGGGAGTCTTCCAAAGCGAACGCCCGCCAGCTTGGGGCCGGCGGGCGTCATGTGCTGTCGTGACTGCAGCGTCTGGGGTCAGGCGAAGACGCCCGCGGTGTCCTGCATGCGTGCCGACACTTCGCCCAGATGGTGCAGGGTGTCGCCGAAGGACATTTCGAGCTGCGTGAGCTTCTTGAAGTAGTGGCTCACGATGTACTCGTCAGTCACGCCAATGCCGCCGTGCAGTTGCACGGACTGCTGGCTGACGAAGCGCATCGAGACACCGAGCTGGTACTTGGCCCGCGCCAGCGCCTGCCGGCGTTCTGCTGCAGGGGCGTTGAGCTTGAGCGTGGCGTAGTAGCTCATCGAGCGGGCCAGTTCCAGCTGCATCTTCATGTCGGCCACGCGATGGCGCAGCGCCTGGAAAGTGGCGATCGCCACGCCGAACTGCTTGCGCGTGTTCATGTAGTCGACGGTGATCGCGAGCGTCTTGTCCATCAGGCCCACCGCTTCGGCGCAGGTGGAGGCAATGCCGATGTCTACCGCGTGTTCGAGGGCGGGCAGGCCGTCCTGCGCGATGAGCGTGGCGGCCGCTTTTTCGAAGACGACCTCGGCAGCGCGGCTGCCGTCCTGTGTGCCGTAGCCGCGCGCAGCAACGCCGTCGGCCGAGCGTTCGATGAGGAAGAGGGCGATCTTGCCGTCGAGTTGTGCCGGCACGATGAAGGCATCGGCCTCGTCGCCGGCCGGCACCAGGCTCTTGGCGCCGGTCACCGTCCAGCCGTCGCCGGCCTTCACAGCCTTGGCCTCGCAGATGTCGAGCCGGTAGCGCGCCTTGCGCTCCTGATAGGCGAGCACCACCAGCGCCTGACCGCCCGCGATGCGCGGCAGCCAGCTGTCCTTGGTGTCTTCGTCGGCGTGCCCGGCCAGCACCGCACCTGCGATGAAGGATTGCGCGAGCGGCTCCAGCACGAGGCCGCGGCCCAGCTCTTCCATCACGACCATGGCCTCGACCGGGCCCATCCCCAGGCCGCCTTCGTCCTCGGGGATGTAGAGGCCGCCCAGGCCGAGCTCGGCCAGTTCGTCCCAGGCTTCGCGCGAGAAGCCGCCCGCGGCCTCGATGGCGCGGCGGCGTTCGAAGGCGTAGCCCTTTTCGACCCACTTGGCGACCGCGTCGCGAAGCTGTTGCTGGTCGTCAGAAAAATTGAAGTCCATATTCAAATCCTTGCGTAAGCTGGAGCCCGGGCCTCAGCCGAAAACCGTCTGAGCGACGATGTTTCGCTGCACTTCGTTGCTGCCGCCGTAGATGGTGGTCTTACGCATGTTGAAGTACGTCGACGCAAGCGGCGCGAGCTGCGGATGGCCGCCGGGGAAGTTGCCCTGCCAGCCGGCCGCCATCGCTTCGCGAACGAGCGGCAGCGAGTAGGGACCCCCGCGAGCATCATCAGTTCGGAATAGCGCTGCTGGATCTCGCTGCCCTTGATCTTGAGCAGGCCTGCGATGTCGAGCGAGTTCTTGCCCGAGGTCGCGGCCGAGAGGACGCGCAGCACCAGCATTTCCAGGGCGACGATGTCGACCTCGAGCTTGGCGATCTCATCGCGGAAGCGGTGGTCTTCCCAGACGCATTCGCTCTTCGCGATGCGCTTGAGCCGCTCCAGTTCGCGCTTGGCGCGGTTCACGTCGGCGATGTTGGTGCGCTCGTGCGAAAGCAGGTGCTTGGCGTAGGTCCAGCCCTTGTTCTCTTCGCCGATGAGGTTCTCGGCCGGCACTTCGACGTTGTCGAACCACACCTCGTTCACCTCGTAGCTGCCGTCGAGCAGCTTGATCGGTCGCACCGTGACGCCGGGCGACTTCATGTCCACGAGCAGGAAGCTGATGCCGGTCTGCGGCTTGCCTTCATTGCTGGTGCGGACCAGGCAGAAGATCCACTCGCCGTACTGCCCGAGCGTGGTCCAGGTCTTCTGCCCGTTGACAATGTATTTGTCGCCCTTGCGCTCGGCCTTGGTCTTGACCGATGCGAGGTCGGAGCCCGAACCCGGCTCGCTGTAGCCCTGGCTCCACCAGACCTCGCCGCTCGCGATGCCGGGGAGGAAGCGCTTCTGCTGCTCCGCGTTGCCGTAGGCCATGATCACCGGAGCGACCATGACCGGGCCAAAGGGGATGATGCGTGGAGCGCCGGCGAGCGCGGCTTCTTCCTCGAAGAGGTGTTTCTCGACCGCGGTCCAGCCGGGACCGCCGAATTCCTTGGGCCAGGCGTAGCCGAGCCAGCCCTTCTTGCCGAGGATCTTGGCCCACAGCTGGAGATCGTCGCGCGTGAGCTCCAGGGCGTTGTGCACCTTGTGCGAAATGTCAGCGGGGAGGTTCTCTTTGACCCATGCGCGAATTTCTTCGCGGAACTTCTGTTCTTCGGGTGTGAAGCTCAAATCCATGCGTGCCTCTCTGTGTTGATCGAACGCCGCGAAAGGCGGCGCGTCTCCGGAAGCGGTGGTTTTAGCACGGTCGTGCTGGTTCAGGGTGTCCGCGCCGCGACAAGCCGGGGGCATCGAGGCGAGCACAGATAATCCCGCGTCCCATGAAGAACATTGTGATCCTGATTTCCGGCGGCGGCTCCAACATGGAAGCGATCGTCAAGGCTGCCGAAAGCGAGCGCTGGGCGGCTCGCCTTGATGCACGGGTGGCCGCGGTCATCAGCAACAAGGCGGATGCGGGAGGGTTGGCGATCGCCCACGAGCATGGCATCGCCACCGCCGTGGTCTCGCACAAGGACTTCGCGAGCCGCGAGGAATTCGACGCCGCGCTGGCCCGGGAGATCGATGTTCACGCGCCGACCCTGGTGGTGCTCGCGGGATTCATGCGCATCCTCACGCCGGGGTTCGTCACGCACTACGCCGGAAGGCTGCTCAACATCCATCCGTCACTGCTGCCCGCCTTTCCGGGCCTGGACACCCACCGGCGCGCGATCGAGGCGGGGTGCCGGATCGCTGGCGTCACCGTGCATGAAGTGACGGTCGAACTCGACCATGGACCGATCCTGGCCCAGGCCGCGGTGCCGGTCCTGCAGGGTGACACGCCGCAAGCGCTGGCCGCGCGAGTGTTGGCTCAGGAACACAGGGTTTACCCTAGGGCGGTGGCGGACTGGCTCCAGGAGTCAGAAACAAACTGACACAATCCTCTCTCGCGTGCACCGAGGGAGCCGGATGGAGGAGTTTCGCGACCGGCGGCGCCAGGAGGCGCCTTCGCAGCTTCTCGTCAATCGATCTTGACGAAGCGCCGCTGGCGCGACCCCTTCACATCCACGGTTTCGCTGAACATGGCGGCGGGGCGAACCCAGAGTCCACGCTCGCCGTAGAGGGCGCGGTACAGCGTCATTGGCGCCAGCGTTTCGCTGTGGCGCGCTGTGCCGAGCACCTCGTATTCGCCACCCTTGTAGTGGCGGTAGCGGCCGGGTGGGGTTTCGATCAATGGGGGAGGTCGTGGTCTGACAAGCGGGTCATCTCCTTCGAAGGGCTGAGAGGTCAGGATGAATCGGGCGGATTTTGTACATCTGGTGCGACTGAGCGAGCATGCCAGTGCCGACGACAGCCTCGGCTACCGGCGAGGCGTCGCCTTCTTCGCCGCCCTGGGATACCTCTGGGTCTTCGCATGCCTCGCGCTGGCCGTCGGCCTCATCGCGTGGGTGATCGGCGGACTGGGGCAGGCCGGGCGCTTCACTTTCACGCGCGGATGGCTGTTGCTTTTCGCGCTCGGCTTGCTGTGGGCCACCTTGCGCGCGTTGTGGGTCCGGCTGGAGGAGCCGGGGGCGTGGAGCTGCGGCGCGAGGACGCGCCCGGGCTTTTCGAGACGCTCGACCGCATCCGCCAACGCATCGACGGGCCGCCTGTGCATCGCGTGTATCTCGACGGCGATTTCAACGCGAGCATCCGCCAGCTGCCGCACTACGGGCTCTTCGGCGGCGCGACCAATTACCTGAGTGTGGGGCTTCCGCTCCTGATGGCGCTGGACCGCCGCCGCCTGTTGTCGGTGCTGGCACACGAGTACGGCCACCTGCGCGGCAACCACGGAAAGTTGAGCGCGTGGATCTACCGTACGCGCCTTTCGTGGCTCAAGCTGGATGCCAACTTCCAGCGCAACGAGGGCCTGATGGCCTTCGCGTCGCAGGCCTTCTTTCGCTGGTACTTCCCGCGTTTTGCTGCGAAAACCTTCGCTCTGGCACGCCAGGACGAGTACGAGGCCGACCGCGTCGCCGCCCGGCTCCTAGGGACGCGCGTGGTGGCTTCGGCACTCAAGGAGATTTCGATCAAGAGCGCCTGGTACGCGGACCGATTCTGGCCGGGCCATTGGGCGCGTGCGATCGATGAGCCGCTGCCCGTGGGGCCGTTTTCGTCCATGGCGCCGAAATTCTGCGCGCCGATCGAGGAGGAGTTTGCCCGGGCCGCGTTGCGCGGCGCGCTGCGCAGCATCAGCGATGTCGACGACACCCATCCCGTGCTGCGCGACCGACTCGAAGCGCTGGATGAGAAATCTGCCATCCCCTCCTGGTCGTCCAGATCGGCGCTTGGGCTGCTGGCCGACGCGCCGAAGTGGATCGCGCATTTCGACACCGAGTGGTGCAGCGGTCATGCAAGCGACTGGAAGCAGCATCACGCCTACCTGGTGCGCGTGCGCGAGCGTGTGGCGGCGCTCGCCGGCAGCGCCGGCCGCAACAACGCCGAGGAAATGGTCGAATGGGCCGACTGCGCCCGTCGCCTCGATGCAGACGCAGACGTTCGCGCGTTGTATGAGCGGGCGCTGGAGATCACGCCGAACCACGCCGGCGCCCTGCGAGGATTGGCGCAGGTGCTGCCCGCCCGCGACCGGGCGCCCCGCCTCGCAATGCTTGAGCGCCTGCACGAATCAAGCAACGCCACCCAGTGGTGGGCGGCCAAGACGGCGGTGTCGATCCTGGAGGATCCCGATGCGGGAGGGCACGACGAGCGGGCTCTCAAGCTCTGGCGTGAACGGGCAAAGACAGCGGAAGCCGCCGAACAGCGCGCCTGGGAGGAGATGACCGCGACCCCGTTCTTCACCCAGATCGCGCGCCACGACCTGAGCGAATTCGAGCTCGGCGAATTGCGTACGGACCTCGTGCGCTGCAGTGCGGTGTCGCGGGCATGGGTGGTGCGCAAGAACCTTCGGGAATATCCGTGGCGGCGTGCCTACATCGTGTTCCTCGAACTGCCGGGGCTCACGGACGACGAGCGCTGGAGCTTGTGCCGGGAGCTCGAGCAAACCCTGTCGCTGCCGGGTGCCGCGCTGGTCTTGTGGGCGGGCCATTCGCCGACCCTGGCCGAGATCGAGCGGCACGCTTTCGCGCCGGCCTGGACACGCGCGGCAGGTTGAGGCCGGTGGTGGCTGAGACAATCGGGGCATGCATCCCAAAGCCCTGCTCGAGGCCACGGCCGACTTGGTCGGCCTCGCCCTGAAATTCGATCATCCGGCCGATCAGGTCGTCTCCCGCTTCTTTCGCGAACACCGCGAACTGGGCCCGCGCGAGCGCGCCACGCTCGCCGAGACGGTGTACACCGTGCTGCGCAAGAAGCTGCTGTTCGAGCATCTGGCGCGCTCGGGGACCGGCCCCAAGGAGCGCCGGATGGCGATCCTCGGCTTTCATGGGCAGAGGGATTTCCTCAAGAGCGCCCTGAACGAAACGGAGAGGCGCTGGCTGGACAACTGCGATTCGGTCAAGCCTGACGAACTGCTCGAGCGCCACAAGCACAACCTCCCGGAATGGCTGGCAGAGCCTCTCAAGGCCCAGCTGGGCGACGAGTTCTGGCCGCTGACGGACAGCCTGCAGCAGCCGGCACCGCTGGACCTGCGGGTCAACGTGCTCACGGACAAGCGGGCCGACGTGCAGAAGGAGCTGGGCCTTGCAGGCATCAAGTCGACGCCGACCCCGTATTCGCCCTGGGGCCTTCGGATCGAAGGCAAGCCGGCACTCACGAAGCTCGATGCCTTCGCACGCGGTGCGGTGGAGGTCCAGGACGAGGGATCGCAATTGCTTGCGCTGCTGCTCGAAGCGAAGCGCGGCGAAATGGTGGTGGATTTCTGCGCCGGCGCCGGCGGCAAGACGCTGGCGATCGGCGCGACCATGCGGAACACCGGCAGGCTCTACGCTTTCGACACATCGGCGCATCGGCTGGACGCACTCAAGCCCCGCCTGGCGCGGAGCAAGCTCTCGAACGTGCATCCGGCTGCGATCGCGCATGAGCGCGACGATCGCATCAAGCGGCTCGCGGGCAAGATCGACCGTGTTCTGGTCGATGCGCCGTGTTCGGGGCTTGGCACCCTGCGGCGCAATCCCGACCTGAAATGGCGCCAGTCCGCGCAATCGGTCCGGGAGCTCACGGCGAAGCAGACGGCGATCCTCCAAAGCGCGTCACGACTCGTGAAATCGGGGGGCGCCTCGTCTATGCGACCTGCAGCATGCTGCCGGAGGAGAACGAGGCGATCGCGGAAGCCTTTGGCGCCGCGAACCCGGATTTCGTGCCGATGGACGCGGCCGAGCTGCTGAACGGCCTCAAGGTCGAGGGCGCGGAAACCTTGTGCTCGGGCGGCGAAGTCGGGAAGCGCTTCCTTCGGCTTTGGCCCCATCGGCATGCGACGGACGGATTCTTTGCCGCCGTGTGGAACCGGAAGTAGGTGCAAAGCTCCAAAGACGGTCGAAACTTGCGGCGTATCAAGGATTTGCCCCCTTTTCGGGGGGTGAGCCTTTAAAATCGCGGGTTATCTGAAGGCTGCACCTTCGTGTGGCCATGGAGTACCGAATTCAATGTTGCTTCCTGACTCTGCCGTCCTGAGCGCGGCCATCGATTGGCTCGGAAACGGCTTGTGGGATCTCACTTGGTGGCAGATCGTGCTGTACACGCTCGTCACCACGCACATCACGATCGCGGCGGTCACGATCTTCCTGCACCGGGCACAGGCGCACCGGGCTCTGGATCTCGGCCCCATCCCGTCGCACTTCTTCCGCTTCTGGCTGTGGATCGGCACCGGCATGGTGACCAAGGAGTGGGTGGCCATCCACCGCAAGCACCACGCCAAGTGCGAAACCGAAGATGACCCGCACAGCCCGCAGGTCAAGGGCATCGACGAAGTCCTCTGGCGCGGCGCGGAGCTGTACCGCAAGGAGGCGAAGAACAAGGACACGATGGACCGCTTCGGCCACGGAACGCCGGACGACTGGGTCGAGCGCAACCTGTACTCGCGCTACAGCTGGCAGGGCGTGGGCCTGATGCTGATCCTCAATGTCGCCCTGTTCGGCGCCCTCGGCCTGACGGTCTGGGCGGTCCAGATGCTGTGGATTCCGTTCTGGGCGGCCGGCGTGGTCAATGGCATCGGTCACTACTGGGGCTATCGCAACTTCGAAGCGGCCGATGCCAGCACCAACCTGATCCCCTGGGGCATCATCATCGGCGGCGAAGAGCTGCACAACAACCATCACACCTACCCGACTTCGGCCAAGTTCTCGGTCAAGAAGTACGAGTTCGATATCGGTTGGGTCTATATCAGCCTGATGCAGAAGATCGGCTGGGCCAAGGTCAAGAAGGTACCGCCGAAGATGCAGATCGGCGATGTCCGGCCCGTGGCCGACGCGAAGACGCTCGAAGCCGTCATCGCCAATCGCTACGAAGTCATGGCGAATTTCGCGCGCGAGATGCGCCGCACCACGAAGGGCGAGCTGGCGTTGCTCAAGGAGAAGGGGGCGGATCTCTCGGCCCTCAAGGCGGCCAAGCAGTGGCTTCATCGCGACGCCGACAAGGTGCCTGCCGCTGCACGGACCCAACTGGTCCAGGCGCGCGCCGCGCACCCGGTGCTCGACAAGATGGTGACGATGCGCGAAGAGCTGCGCCAGTTGTGGCTCAACACCTCGCAGTCGCGCGAGCAGCTCGCGGTGGATCTTGCGGCCTGGTGCCATCGCGCAGAGGCGAGCGGGATTGCCGGCTTGCGTGAGTTCTCGACGCGCCTGCGCTCCGCGCGGGCCTGACTGCTGCTCGCCCCCAGGCTCGCGCACTTCGTGTCGCTCTCCACCCCTACCGGGGGCAACACCAACGGACCGGCGGAGCCGGTTCCGTGGTGTTCCACGAACGAAAGCCCGTCTTCTGACGGGCTTTTCTCTTAGGGAGTCCGTAACCTCTCTCGGGCAACAAAAAACCCGCTGGATCGCAGCGGGTTCTTTGTTGGAAGCGCTGAATTACTTCAGCTTGATTTCCTTGTATTCGACGTGCTTGCGTGCCTTGGGGTCGAACTTCATGATCGACATCTTTTCAGGCATCGTCTTCTTGTTCTTGCTCGTCGTGTAGAAGTGGCCGGTACCCGCGGTGGATTCCAGCTTGATCTTCTCGCGTCCGCCTTTGCTCGTTGCCATGATTCAGCTCCTTAGGCTTGGCCGCGCGCACGCAGGTCTGCGAGCACGGCGTCGATGCCGTTCTTGTCGATCAGGCGCAGGGCAGCGCTCGAAACGCGCAGGCGAACCCAACGGTTTTCGGATTCGACCCAGAAACGACGGTATTGCAGGTTCGGCAGGAACCGGCGCTTGGTTTTGTTGTTGGCGTGGGAAACGTTGTTTCCGACCATCGGGCCCTTGCCCGTAACTTCACATACACGTGCCATGAGGACACTCTTTCTTGAACAGCTGGCACCTGATGCAACGAGGGTTGCGAGGTGGTTTGCAGCTTGACCTCGCCAGTGTCGGGTGGCGGTATCCCGGAGTTGCCGTTAAGAGCCGGCCAGGGCCGGCAAATTCAGCAAAGCCGGCAATTATAGCGCTACCCAGCCCAAGCCGGAAGCGACGTGGCCCGGGTCGGCGAAGAGGGCTATTCCTGTTCGAGGAATCGCTGCGAGTCCAGAGCAGCCATGCAGCCCGTGCCTGCACTCGTGATGGCCTGGCGATAGACATGGTCCTGCACGTCCCCGGCGGCAAACACGCCCGGGATGCTGGTCATCGTGGCGAAGCCCTGCAGGCCCGTTCGCGTCACGATGTAGCCGTCCTTCATCTCGAGCTGTCCCTGGAAGATGTCGGTGTTCGGGTGGTGGCCGATCGCGATGAAGCAGCCCTTCAGGTCGAGTTGTTCCGTTTCGTTCGTCTGGATGTTCTTGATCCGGATGCCGGTGACGCCGGAGTCATCGCCCAGCACTTGATCGAGCGTGCTGTGCAGCTTGAGTTCGATCTTGCCTTCGGCGACCTTTTCGTTGAGCTTGTCGACGAGGATCGGCTCTGCGCGGAACTTGTCGCGGCGATGCACCAAGGTCACCTTCCTGGCGATGTTCGCCAGGTAGAGCGCTTCCTCGACCGCGGTGTTGCCCCCGCCGATCACGCAGACTTCCTGGTCGCGATAGAAGAAGCCGTCGCACGTCGCGCATGCCGACACTCCGCGTCCCATGAAGTGCTGTTCGGATTCAATGCCGAGGTACTTGGCCGAGGCACCTGTTGCGATGATGAGCGCGTCGCAGGTGTAGGTGCCGCTGTCGCCGGTCAGCGTGAAGGGGCGCTTGCTCAGGTCAACCTTGTTGATGTGATCGAAGACGATCTCGGTCTTGAAGCGCTCGGCGTGCTCCAGAAAGCGTTGCATCAGATCGGGGCCTTGCACGCCATGAACATCGGCCGGCCAGTTGTCGACTTCGGTGGTCGTCATGAGCTGGCCACCCTGGGCAATTCCGGTAATGA
Source organism: Variovorax ureilyticus (assembly GCF_050632185.1). Taxonomy (GTDB): domain Bacteria; phylum Pseudomonadota; class Gammaproteobacteria; order Burkholderiales; family Burkholderiaceae_C; genus Variovorax; species Variovorax ureilyticus_A. Next base: position 3,491,212 of record NZ_CP192579.1, on the reverse strand, counting down.
GAAGGGGCTGGAGATTGGCTCGGGCCGCGTAGACTGCAGCGGTATAACCGGCGGGGCCGGAGCCGAGAATGAGGACCTTGGCGTGGCGTGGCGATGACATGTGTAGAAAACCTAGGATTGACGCTGCGTCAGCGTGTACATTTTCAGGGGTGATAGGTATGGAGTATCACCGTTCGGTTCAAGACCGTGCGGGGGCTGTTTTCAATGCGCGCGATTGTATTAATCCATGGGGTTCGAATCGCGTGGAATCCGGGGATTGATGAATGTCGATGCTGTCCAATCTTGAATTGCTCCGTCGCGTGCCGCTCTTCTCAGCGCTGACGCCCACGCAGTTCTGCGAGCATTGCCGATGCGATCGTCAAGAAGCGCTTCAAGCGCGCCGAGGTCGTGGTCGAGCAGGGCAAGAAGTCGGACGCCCTCTACATCATCCTGACGGGGCGCGCCCGTGTCATGAGCACGGACAGCCGCGGCCGCGAGGTCATCCTGGCGACCCTCCATCCGGGCGACTACATCGGCGAGATGAGCATGATCGACGATGAGCCGCACTCGGCCACCGTCCGCACCGAAGTCCAGACCGACGTGCTGATGCTCGGCCGCGAAGCCTTCGCGCGCTGCCTGCCCGAGAGCTCGTCGATGTCGTACAACATCATGCGGGGCCTGGTAGCGCGCCTGCGCCACGCCGATCGGAAGATCGAATCCCTGGCGCTCATGGACGTGTATGGCCGCGTCGCGCGCTCGCTGCTGGAGTTCGCCGTCGACGACGGCGCCGGCAACTTGAAGGTGCGCGACAAGATCTCGCGGCAAGACTTGGCGAAGATGGTGGGCGCATCGCGTGAAATGGTCAGCCGCGTCATGAAGGACCTCGAAGAGCGCGGATTCGTGCAGACGCAGTCCGATGGCTCGATGATCATCAAGGAACGGCTTTCATCGCTGGCCTGATCTCTTTACCGGTCGCGCCGCGACGCGCCGGCCCCTGTGCTTCGTCGGCCGTGACAACCTGGCCGCGATGGGTTTCGTTGTAGTTTCCTCAAGCCACCGGTCCGTTGCCCCGGACGGGTCGCTTTGCCTTTCATGACTTATTCGCTCAACACCCTTCAATCGTCGTCGGCCGAGGGACAACCGGTCCGGGTTCGTGCGTTGCGCTTCGCGCACGAGATCACGTTGATCGCGGGCTTCGTCGCACTGTTGTTCTGGCTCCTCTCGATGCTGAGCTTCACGCCTTCGGACGCCGCCTGGTCGACGTCGGGTACCGGCGGCGAGGTGAAGAACTGGGGCGGCCGCATCGGGGCGTGGCTCGCGGATGCGAGCTACTTCCTTGCGGGCTATTCCGTCTGGTGGTGTCTTGCTGCGGGCCTGCGTGTCTGGCTGTCTTCGCTGGCCAACTGGATGCGCGGCGGGCAGGCGCATACCGAAGAGCCGCCGCGCGGCCGGTTCAATCGCAGCCGCCTTGCATTCTGGTTCGGCCTGATCCTGCTCCTGTGCGCCAGCGCCGTCCTCGAATGGTCGCGCCTGTATCGCCTCGAATTCCGACTGCCGGGGCACGGTGGCGGCGTGCTCGGCTATTTCGTCGGGCCTGCGAGCGTGAAGTGGATGGGGTTCACGGGCTCGGCGCTGATCGCGATCGCCGGTGGGGTGATCGGTTCGGCGCTCGTGTTCCGGTTTTCCTGGGGCCAGATTGCGGAGCGCATCGGTGCCCGCGTGTATTCGCTGTTCGAGATGCGGCGCGAGCGGCGCGAGATCGCCCAGGACATCGCGATGGGCAAGCAAGCCGTTCGCGAACGCGAAGAGTCGACTTCCTTCGATACGCTCACGGAGCCCGACGCGCCCGATGACGAATTGCGGGCGGTGCCGCGTCCCAAACGGCGCGCGCCGTCGCCGCCGGTGCAGATCGAGCCCGCGATGGTGGAAGTGCCCAAGAGCGACCGCGTCGCCAAGGAGCGCCAGAAGCCGCTGTTCCGCGAACTGCCCGACAGCAAGCTCCCGCAGGTCGACCTGCTCGACGCGGCGCAGTCGCGCCAGGAAACCGTCTCGCCCGATACGCTCGAGATGACCTCGCGGCTGATCGAGAAGAAGCTGAAGGACTTCGGTGTCGAGGTCCGCGTCGTGCTCGCTTCGCCGGGACCGGTGATCACCCGCTACGAGATCGAGCCGGCCACCGGCGTGAAGGGCGCGCAGATCGTGAACCTCGGCGAAGGACCTCGCGCGCTCGCTGTCGCTGGTGTCGATCCGCGTGGTCGAGACGATCCCCGGCAAGAACTACATGGCGCTCGAGTTGCCGAACGCCAAGCGCCAATCGATCCGCCTGAGCGAGATCCTCGGCTCGCAGGTCTACAACGAGGGCAAGTCGCTGCTGACGATGGGGCTCGGCAAGGACATCGTGGGCAACCCGGTCGTCGCCGATCTGGCGAAGATGCCGCACGTGCTGGTTGCCGGCACCACCGGCTCCGGCAAGTCGGTGGGGATCAACGCGATGATCCTGAGCCTGCTCTACAAGGCCGAGGCGCGCGACGTGCGCCTGCTGATGATCGACCCGAAGATGCTCGAAATGTCGGTCTACGAAGGCATCCCGCACCTGCTCGCGCCCGTCGTCACCGACATGCGGCAGGCAGCGCACGGCCTCAACTGGTGCGTGGCCGAGATGGAGCGCCGCTACAAGCTCATGAGCAAGCTCGGCGTGCGCAACCTGGCCGGCTACAACGCCAAGATCGACGAGGCGAAGGCGCGCGAAGAGTTCATCTACAACCCGTTCAGCCTCACGCCCGACAGCCCGGAGCCGCTCGCGCGCGAGCCGCACATCGTGGTCGTCATCGACGAACTGGCCGACCTGATGATGGTCGTCGGCAAGAAGATCGAGGAACTGATCGCCCGTCTGGCGCAGAAGGCGCGCGCGGCCGGCATCCACCTGATCCTCGCGACGCAGCGCCCGAGCGTGGACGTGATCACCGGCCTCATCAAGGCCAACATCCCGACCCGCATCGCGTTCCAGGTGTCGAGCAAGATCGATTCGCGCACCATCCTCGACCAGATGGGCGCCGAGGCGCTGCTCGGCATGGGCGATATGCTCTACATGCCGAGCGGGACCGGGCTGCCGGTGCGCGTCCACGGCGCGTTCGTGAGCGACGACGAGGTGCATCGCGTCGTCGCCTACCTCAAGTCGCAAGGAGAGCCGGACTACATCGAGGGCGTGCTCGAAGGTGGCACGGTCGATGGCGACGGCGAACTGCTGGGCGAGGGCGGCGAAGGCGGCGAGAAGGACCCGATGTACGACCAGGCGGTCGAGGTCGTGCTCAAGAACCGCAAGGCCAGCATCTCGCTGGTGCAGCGCCACCTGAAGATCGGCTACAACCGCGCCGCGCGGCTGGTCGAGGAAATGGAAAACGCCGGCCTCGTGAGCGCGATGAGCGGCAGCGGCCAGCGGGAGATCCTGGTGCCGGCCCGAACCGAGTGAGTCCGGCGCGCTTCCAGGGAGAGTAGAGATGTTGTTGAAGAAACTGATTGCGGGCCTCGGGCTCGCGGCGCTCGTGGCCAGCGCATCGGCCGGTGGCATGGAAAGCCTCGAGGCCTTCGTGAAGAACGCCAGGTCCGGCCGGGCCGAGTTCACGCAGACCGTGACCTCGCCGCCGAAGGAAGGCCGTGCCGCGCGCGACAAGGTGTCGACGGGCACCTTCGAATTCCAGCGGCCCGGGAGATTCCGCTTCGACTACAAGAAGCCGTTCGTGCAGAACATCGTCGCCGATGGCGAGACGCTCTGGCTCTTCGATGCCGATCTGAACCAGGTCACGCAGCGCCAGCAGGCGCAGGCGCTCGGGTCGACGCCGGCCGCGCTGATCGCGTCCGCGCCCGACCTGAAGGCCTTGCAGGCGGATTTCGCGCTCGAGTCCGCGCCGGAGCGCGATGGTTTGCAGTGGGTCAAGGCGACACCGAAGAGCAAGGACGGCCAGCTCCAGAGCGTGCAGATCGGCTTCCAGGGCGATTCGCTCGCCGCGTTGGAGATCCTCGACAGCTTCGGCCAGAAATCGGTGCTGAAGTTCGGCAAGGTCGAGGTGAATCCTTCTCTTCCCGCGAGCACCTTCCGTTTCAAGCCGCCACCGGGCGCCGATGTAGTCCGCCAATAGGCGGCCTTCATCCCTTCGATGGCCACTTCCGCGCATCAACCGCTCGCCGAGCGCCTTCGCCCCAGGAACCTTGGCGAGGTCATCGGGCAGCAGCACCTGCTCGGCCCCGGCATGCCGCTGCGCATCGCCTTCGAGTCCGGCCAGCCGCACTCGTGCATCCTCTGGGGGCCGCCCGGCGTCGGAAAGACGACCATCGCGCGGCTCATGGCGGATGCGTTCGATGCGCAGTTCCTCAGCATCAGCGCCGTGCTGGGCGGGGTGAAGGACATCCGCGATGCGGTCGATCGTGCGCTCGTGGCGCGCGACGGACTGGAGCAGCGTCGCACCATCGTATTCGTCGACGAGGTGCATCGATTCAACAAGAGCCAGCAGGATGCGTTCCTGCCGCATGTGGAGTCGGGCCTCTTCACGTTCATCGGCGCGACGACGGAGAACCCGTCGTTCGAGGTGAACTCCGCGCTGCTGTCGCGCGCGGCCGTCTACGTGCTTCAGCCTTTGGGCGAAGACGACCTCAAGCAGATCGTGAGCCGCGCGCAGGACATCCAGGCGGTGCCCGCGATCGAGGCCAAGGCGATCGACCGCCTCATCGCCTACGCCGACGGCGATGCGAGGCGCCTGCTCAACACGCTCGAGACGCTTTCGATCGCGGCCAGTTCGGAGTCGCTCGACCACATCGCCGACGAATGGCTCCTGCGCGTCCTCGGTGAGCGCATGCGCCGCTACGACAAGGGCGGCGATCAGTTCTACGACACGATCTCGGCGTTGCACAAGTCGGTGCGCGGCAGCGATCCGGATGCCGCGCTCTACTGGTTCGTGCGCATGCTCGACGGCGGCGCCGATCCGCGCTATATGGCCAGGCGGCTCGTGCGCATGGCGAGCGAGGACATCGGGCTGGCCGACCCGCGGGCGCTGCGCCTCGCGCTCGACGCTGCCGAGGTCTACGAGCGCCTCGGCTCGCCGGAAGGCGAACTCGCATTGGCCGAGTGCGTGGTCTATCTTGCGATCGCGCCGAAGTCCAACGCCGTCTACAAGGCCTACAACGAGGTGAGGGCGTTCATCAAGTCGGACGGAACGCGCCCCGTGCCGATGCACCTGCGCAACGCGCCGACGCGCCTGATGAAGCAACTCGACCACGGCAAGGGTTACCGCTACGCCCACGACGAGGAGGGTGGCTTCGCGGCTGGCGAGCGCTACATGCCCGACGGGATCGACCCGCCGCCCTTCTACAGACCGGTCGAGCGCGGCCTCGAAATCAAGATCGCCGAGAAGATTCGCGAGCTGCGCAAGCGCAACGAAGGTGCGCGCTGATACGCATTTGCGCGCAGGGTGTGCGACATGGCCCCGTCGCGCGCCTGACTTTTTGCGCCAGCGGGAAAACCCCGGTCCAACAACGGCCGAAATGTCAGGGAGCCGTGTCTAAAATTCCGCCCACAAAAAACCCGCCGTCGACACATGCTGGCGGGTTTTTTGCTAAGTGAAACCAGGCGTCAATCCGGTACGCCGGGTCGGCCGAAGGCACCTCTCAAGGGTGTCGCCACAAAAAGGGAATCCTCGATATGGACATCTTGCTGCAACAGATCATCAACGGTCTGGTTCTGGGCAGCATGTACGCCTTGATAGCCTTGGGCTACACGATGGTGTACGGCATTATCAACCTCATCAATTTCGCGCACGGTGAAGTGCTGATGGTCGGGGCGCTGACCAGTTGGAGCGTCATCGGTCTCATGCAGCAGTCGATGCCGGGCACCCCGGGCTGGCTGATCCTGCTCCTCGCGCTCATCATTGCCTGCGTGGTGGCCGGCGCGCTCAACTTCGTGATCGAGAAGGTGGCCTACCGGCCGCTGCGCAACAGCCCCAAGCTGGCGCCGCTGATCACCGCCATCGGTGTCTCGATCCTGTTGCAGACGCTCGCGATGATCATCTGGAAGCCGACCAACAAGGCTTACCCCAACCTGCTCCCCACCACGCCGATCCATCTGGGCGGTGCCGTGATCTCTCCGACGCAGGTCATGATCCTGAGCGTGACCGCGATCTGCCTGGCGGTCCTGACCTGGCTGGTCAACTACACCAAGCTCGGCCGCGCGATGCGTGCCACTGCCGAGAACCCGCGCGTTGCCGCGCTCATGGGCATCCGTCCCGACATGGTCATATCGGCCACCTTCATCATCGGCGCCGTTCTGGCGGCGGTGGCGGGCGTGATGTACGCCTCCAACTACGGCATCGCGCAGCATGCGATGGGTTTCATTCCCGGCCTCAAGGCCTTCACCGCGGCGGTGTTCGGCGGCATCGGCAACCTCGCGGGCGCCGTGGTCGGCGGCATCCTGCTCGGGGTCATCGAAGCCATCGGCTCGGGCTACCTCGGGGCGCTGACCGGCGACGTGCTCGGCAGCCAGTACAGCGACATCATCGCGTTCGTCGTGCTGATCATCATGCTCACGCTGCGCCCCTCCGGGCTGCTGGGCGAGCGTGTGGCGGACCGCGCCTGAGGAGACGCCCATGAAACAAGGCAAGAACCTCCTTTTCGTCGTGATCGGGGCCATCGCCCTGCTGGCCCTGCCTTTGCTTCTGCAGACGCAGGGCAATGCCTGGGTCCGCATTGCCGACGTCGCGCTGCTCTACGTGATGCTGGCCTTGGGCCTGAACATCGTGGTGGGCTACGCGGGTCTGCTCGACCTCGGCTACGTGGCCTTCTTCGCGATCGGCGCGTACCTGTTCGCGCTGCTCGAGTCGCCGCATTTGTCCGAGACCTTCCCGGCCTTCAAGGCCATGTTCCCGGGCGGACTGAACAGCTCGCTCGTGATCGTGATTCCGCTGGCATTCGGCCTCGCCGCATTGTTCGGCGTGCTGCTCGGTGCGCCGACGCTGAAGCTGCGCGGCGATTACCTCGCCATCGTGACCCTCGGCTTCGGCGAGATCATCCGCGTGTTCCTCAACAACCTCGACCAGCCGTTCAACATCACGAACGGCCCGAAGGGGATCACCGCGATCGAGCCGGTGCACTTCTGGGGGCTCAATCTGGGCAAGGCGCTGAAGTTCAACGGCTTCACGATCTCGTCCGTCACGCTCTACTACTACCTGTTCCTGGCGCTGGTGCTCATCACCATCCTGGTCTCGCACCGCCTGCAGGTCTCGCGCGTCGGCCGCGCCTGGATGGCGATCCGCGAAGACGAGATCGCTGCCAAGGCCATGGGCATCAACACCCGCAACATGAAGCTGCTGGCCTTCGGCATGGGCGCGAGCTTCGGCGGCGTCTCGGGCTCGATGTTCGCGGCCTTCCAGGGCTTCGTCTCGCCCGAGTCGTTCAGCCTGATGGAGTCCGTGATGATCGTTGCGATGGTCGTGCTCGGCGGCATCGGCCACCTGCCGGGCGTCATCCTGGGCGCGGTGCTGCTCGCGGCGCTGCCCGAAGTGCTGCGCTACGTCGCCGCCCCGCTGCAGGAGATGACCGGTGGCCGGCTCGATGCCTCCATCCTGCGCCAGCTCTTCATCGCGCTCGCGATGATCATCATCATGCTGGTGCGTCCTCGGGGCCTCTGGCCATCGCCTGAACATGGCAAGTCGCTGGCCCGCAAGGGCACGGCGCCCGCCTCGGGCATGCCGGCTGCGGCGCCGGGCGTGGAAGTGCCGGCCGACGAAGTGCCGGGCGTGGCTTCGCGTCCGATGTCGATCAATCCTTGAGCGATGGGAGAACGAACATGAGCGACACCATCCTCAACGTGCAAGGCATTTCGAAGCGTTTCGGCGGCCTGCAGGCGCTGTCCGACGTGGGCATGAAGATCATGCGTGGCCAGGTCTATGGCCTGATCGGCCCCAATGGCGCGGGCAAGACCACGTTCTTCAACGTCATCACCGGCCTGTACACGCCCGACAGCGGGACGTTCGAACTGGCCGGCAAGCCGTACCAGCCGACCGCGGTGCACGAGGTTGCCAAGGCCGGCATCGCCCGCACCTTCCAGAACATCCGTCTCTTCGCCGAAATGACGGCGCTCGAAAACGTCATGGTCGGGCGCCACATCCGCACCCACTCGGGCGTGCTCGGCGCGATCTTCCGCACTGGCGGCTTCAAGGCCGAGGAGGCCGCGATCGCCAAGCGTGCGCACGAACTGCTCGACTACGTCGGCATCGGTAAATTCGCCGACTACAAGGCCCGCACGCTGAGCTACGGCGACCAGCGCAGGCTTGAGATCGCGCGCGCGCTGGCCACCGATCCGCAGCTCATCGCACTCGACGAGCCTGCGGCCGGCATGAACGCCACCGAGAAGGTGCAACTGCGCCAGCTCATCGACCGCATCCGCAAGGACGATCGCACCATCCTCTTGATCGAGCACGACGTGAAGCTCGTGATGGGCCTGTGCGATCGGGTCACGGTGCTCGACTACGGAAAACAGATTGCCGAGGGAACGCCCGCGGACGTGCAGAAGAACGAAAAGGTGATCGAGGCCTACCTCGGCACTGGAGGACATTGAGATGGCGCAGACCCTTTTGAAGATCAGCGGCCTGAAGGTCGCCTATGGCGGCATCCAGGCCGTGAAGGGCGTGGACTTCGAGGTGCGCGAGGGCGAACTGGTCTCGCTGATCGGCTCCAACGGCGCCGGCAAGACCACGACGATGAAGGCCATCACCGGCACGCTGCCGTTCCTCGGCGGCGACATCGAGTTCCTGGGCAAGAGCATCAAGGGCCGCGGCGCCTGGGACCTGGTGGGCGATGGCCTCGTCATGGTGCCGGAAGGCCGCGGCGTGTTCACCCGCATGACCATCACCGAGAACCTGCAGATCGGCGCCTACATCCGCAACGACAAGGCCGAGATTGCACGCGACATCGAGCGTGTCTTCGCGACCTTCCCTCGCCTCAAGGAGCGCGCCACGCAGCTGGCCGGGACCATGTCCGGCGGCGAGCAGCAGATGCTGGCGATGGGGCGTGCGCTCATGGCGCGGCCGAAGGTGCTGCTGCTGGACGAACCTTCGATGGGTCTGTCGCCGATCATGGTCGACAAGATCTTCGAGGTGGTGAAGCAGGTCTACGACCAGGGCGTCACCGTGGTGCTCGTGGAGCAGAACGCCAGTCGTGCCTTGCAACTGGCCGACCGCGGCTATGTGATGGAGTCGGGCCTGATCACCATGAGCGGCGACGCCAAGGTGATGCTGAGCGACCCGAAGGTGCGGGCCGCATACCTAGGGGAATGACCCCCAGGCTTGCTCGCTTCGCGTAGCCGCCCACCCCCCTTCGAGGGGGCGCCGCCTGCGGCCCGGCATAGCCGGTTCCGCGGCGGCTCCCGGTTGGTCGTCAGTCGACCTGGGCCCCCGTGGCTTTGACCACCTTTTCGTACTTGGCGAGTTCGCTCTTCATGAACGCGCCGAACTGTTCGGGCGTGCTCGCGACGGGCTCGGCGAGCAACGAAGCGAAACGTGCCCTCGTCTCCGGCGTCTTGAGCGCCGCCACGAAGGCGTGATTGAGCTTGGCGACCACGTCCGGCGGCGTGCCGGCCGGCGCAACGAGCCCCCACCAGGTGTCGATCGAGAAGCCCTTCAGCGTCGCGGCGACCGGCGGAACATCGGGCAGCGCGCTGCTGCGTTCGGTGGTCGTGACGGCGATGGCCTTCAGCTTGCCTGAACGGATGTTGGGCGCGGCGGTGGCGAGGTTGTCAAAATTGAAGTCGACCTGGCCCGACAACAGCGCGAGCTGCGCCGGATTGCCGCCGTTGTACGGAATGTGCACCGCGAAGATGCCCGCTTCCTTCTTGAACATCTCGCCCGCGAGGTGCCCGGCGCTGCCATTGCCGCCGCTGCCGTAGTTGAGCTTGCCGGGATTCGCCTTGGCGTAGGCGATCAGGTCGTGCAGGTTGTTGATGTGAAGCCGCTTCGCCGTGTCCGCGTTCATCACCAGCACGTTGGGCACGCGGACCATCTGCGTGATCGGCGCGAAGTCCGTGGCGGCATTGAAAGGCATCTTGGCGTAGAGCCAGGGGTTGACCGCATTCGTGGCGGTCGCGGCGATGCCGATGGTGAGGCCGTCCGGCGGCGCCTTGGCGACCATGTCCGCGCCGATGTTGCCGCCGGCGCCGGGCTTGTTGTCGATGATCACCGTGCCGAGCGACTCCTTGACACCTTCGGCGAGCACGCGCGCGGTGACGTCGATCGGGCCACCCGCCGCATACGGAACGACCAGGCGGATCGGACGGTTCTGGGCGATGGCGTGGGGTGCGGCGATGACGGCCGTGGTTGCGGCAAGCGCGGCGAGGAAATGTCTTCTGGCGTTCATGTGTCTCTGTTGTGCGTTGATGACTTCCTGAGGTTCAGGGGATGGCCTTGTCCGCTTCCGTCGTGAAGGCGTCGGCGAAGAATTCCTCCTCGGGCAGGCCGCGCATCGACACGTAGTCGCGCTTGGCGGAGTCGACCACCACCGGGGCACCGCAGGCGTACACCTGATGGCCCGACAGATCGTCGAAGTCCTCCATCACCGCGAGGTGGACGAAGCCGGTGCGGCCGTTCCAGTCGTCCTCGGGCACCGCATTCGAGATCACGGGCACGTAGCGGAGGTTCGGCAGCTCGGCGAGTTGCGCACGCACCCACTCGTCCATGTAGAGATCCTCGGGGCGCCGGCCGCCCCAGTACAGGCTGGCCGGACGCGTGATGCCCTTGAGCTTCATGTGCTCGATGATGGCCTTGATCGGTGCGAAGCCGGTGCCCGAGGCGAGGAAGATGAGCGGCTTGTCGGACTCCTCGCGCAGGAAGAAGCTGCCGTAGGGGCCTTCGACGCGGAGGATTTCCTTCTCCTTCATCGTGCCGAACACGTGGTCGGTGAACTTGCCGCCGGGCAGGTGGCGGATGTGCAGTTCGATGCCGGTGCCCGGCTCCTGCAGCGTGTGCGGCGCGTTGGCCATCGAATAGCTGCGCCGCGTGCCGTCGCGCAGAATGAATTCGATGTACTGGCCCGCATGGAATTGCAGCGGCTCGCCGGCCGGCAATTGCAGGCGAAGCATCACGACGTCGTGCGACATTTTCGTGATCGCGGCCACGCGCACCGGCATCTTGCGGATCGGGAAGGCGCCCGCTTCGGTGACCTGGCGCGATTCGAGCACCACGTCGCTTTCGGCGGTCGCGCAGCAGGTGAGGATGTAGCCGGCCAGTTCCTCGTCCGCGCTCAGGGCCTTGCTCTGGTGCAACTTCATCGTGACCGTGCCCGAGAGCTTCTTGCACTTGCAGGAGCCGCAGGCGCCGTCCTTGCAGCCGTAAGGCAGACCGATGCCCTGGCGGATGCCGGCCGCGAGAATGGATTCGTCCGCATACGCTTGGAAGTGGCGTCCGCTCGGCTCTACGGTGATATGGAAGCCCGAGTCGTTCGGGGCCGCGCTGGTCATGGTTATTCTTTACTGCTACTCGAAGGGAGATGAATTTTGCCCTCAATCAACAGCCCTCTCGGCGCGAGGCCCTCGCGCTTTCGCCGCGAGCGCGTGCTCGTCGTGGGATGCGGAGATGTCGGCCTGCGGGTGGTCGGTCTGCTGGGTGGGCGCGTCAATGTGCTGGCATCGACCTCGTCGCCGCCTCGCGTGCCTGCGCTGCGACTGGCGGGCGTTAGACCGATTGTCGCGGATCTCGATGATCCGACCTCGTTGAGACGTCTTGCGGGCATCGCGACCCGCGTGCTGCATCTCGCGCCGCCGCCGCGCGTCGAAGGCGGTGAATGGTGGCGCGATGCGCGGACGCTGGTGCTCGTCCGGGTGCTGCGCCTGCGGACGATGCCTTCATCGTTCGTCTACGGCTCCACCAGCGGCGTCTACGGCGACTGCGGCGGTGCGCGGGTCACGGAGACCCGCGCGGTGCGGCCTGACACGCCACGTGCGCACCGCCGCGTCGATGCCGAACGCAGCGTGCGGTGGCTCGGCCGCGCCGGCGTGTCCGTCCGCATCCTGCGCATTCCGGGCATCTACGCTCCCGACCGCGAAGGCGGCACGCCGCGAGAGCGGCTCCAGCGCGGCACGCCGGTGCTGCGGGCGGAAGATGACGTCTACACCAACCACATCCATGCCGACGATCTCGCCCGCGCCTGCGTCTCGGCCCTGTGGCGCGGCGGACCGCAGCGCGTGTTTCATGCGAGCGACGACAGCGAGATCAAGATGGGCGACTACGTCGAACTCGCCGCCAGGCTGTACGGGATGCCGCCGCCGCCGCGCATCGCGCGCGAAGATGCACAGGCGCAGCTTCCGCTGTCGCTGTTGAGTTTCATGGGCGAATCGCGCCGGCTCGACAACACGCGGCTCAAGCGCGAATTGCGTGTCCGGCTGCGCTATCCGACCGTTGAGTCGGGGCTTGGATCGGATCGTTGATCGGCTTCCGACGCGGCGACCTGATGCGCCGAACCACCGCTGAAGAGCGCTGGTGCCCGGGGCCGGAATCGAACCGGCACGCCTTGCGGCGGGGGATTTTGAGTCCGGGGCGAAATCCAGCATCCATGCGGGTTTGCGGCCCGAAACGTTCCGCTTTTGACTCTGGGTCGGCCCGAGGGAGGCCGAGCGTTTGCGGAACGCTTTCTCGGCGTATCAGTTGAGCGAGCTGAAAAACGCCTTGTCGAACTTCGCGCCTTTTGCGGGGTCGTGTTTTGCGAGGTAGGTACTGACCGCCCGGACGAAGCGCGTTGGTTCTGAATCCGTCCAGCCGACGAACATTTCTGCCTCGATGAGGTCTGCGCCTGGCATCCAGCCGTCTGCCAGATCAGCAACCAAAGTCGGATCTGGGGTGTCAGGGTCGACGTTCTCGTGAGTGGTCAGTAGCGGCTTTACCCCGGCCTTCGCCAACTCGTCAAGCCACTTGGCTCGCTGCCCGGCGCGGTAGCAAGCCTGATTTCGTACACATGCATCTCCTAGTGGACGTGAATCTATCAGGCCACTGGCTTCGCGAGCCGCCTACGCATCCGCGGCGCGTCGAGTAGGTGTCGCAAGAGATCGGGTTGGGGTCATCGCCGCAGATGAGCGCGCTTCAGTGGCGCAAGAGATTGACCTGCTCGAACTCGGCTGAGGCGGGGGGCGCGTACAATCGTCCCTATCAGTTCACGACCGAGCTGGTCGCCGTATCTCACGGTGGAACGTCGAGCACTGGCGCCAATGACAAGAAAACAACTGGGCGGCACTGCAGTTGCATGCACGTAGCGTGGACCGCGTGAGAGTCCACGACCACACATCTGAAGCCCGCCTCGTGCGGGCTTTTTCCATTCTCGACGCTGGCCAGGGTGACTGCGACCGATCGGGCGCCGATCAAGATGTGATCGCCGGTCGCGGCAGAATGTCGCGCATGATCCGCACCTTCTGCATCGCGACCCGGTCGTCAGCATGGTTCAGCGGCTTCTGAGAAGCGTTACACGCTTGGAAGTTCCGAGATCCGAGCATGACCTCGTGCCAGCAGAGACCGCGGCGCCACCATGCATCGCTCGGTCATACTGCGGGCTTTCTTGAGAGGCAAGCGAGATGCCGATTGACCAGAACAAGACGAACGCATTCCAGAAGTCGATGCTGACCAGAGCGCAGGCCGTCACGCGCGAGCAGCTCAATGTCGCCAGCGACCTGGTGAAGGAGTTGGGAGATCTAGAGTCGTCGGAAGAGCGGCATAGGCTGGTGCTGCAGGTTGCGCAGGTGCTGTCGACGAACTATCTGGCGGAGACCATGAACTCCAAGTTGGCCAAGTCCTGAACGTGGCATGTGCGTTGCCCGATCTCGCGGGCAATGCGCGCCTGTACAGCTGATTGACTCGGCTGGTTCCAGTCACCGCCTCGGCCACTCAGCGCGCCCTTCAGTCCCCGCGCTCGGCACGCGCCAGCCCATCGCAGCGTTGCCGACGCCACGAAGCGATCAGCGGTAGGGGATGCTGATGTAGACCGCTTGGCCGCTCGGCGCGGTGCCAGACAGGTCGAGGCGAAGAGGCGGTGCATCGAAGTCATCGGGCCAGAGCTCGTGGATGAGGTCCTTGCCTGCCAGCCCTTGTGCGGAGGGCGCGGCATGGCGGCCCAAGATCTCGGGGTGCACCTGGGTGGTTCCCGTCGACGAAATGGATTTCGTCATACGCAACTGCAGAGGCCGCCAGGCAACGCGTCGCTCTTTAGGCCACGCAGCAGTTGGGTCAGATCGGATTGCGGAACGCGTCGCGGAACAGACGCGGAACGTGCTACCAAATCCATAGCGAGAAAGCTATGGTGCCCGGGGCCGGAATCGAACCGGCACGCCTTGCGGCGGGGGATTTTGAGTCCCCTGCGTCTACCAATTTCACCACCCGGGCGGGAAGGAAGGAAGCCGGAAATTATGGCACAGTGACTCCCATGCAATATCCGACGATTGAAGACGCGATCGGCAAGACGCCGCTGGTTGCTCTGCAGCGCATCGACGCAGAAGCGAATGCGAAGCGCGGCAACGTGATCCTTGGCAAGCTCGAAGGCAACAATCCGGCCGGCTCGGTCAAGGATCGGCCCGCGCTCTCGATGATCAAGCGCGCCGAGGAGCGCGGCGAGATCAAGCCCGGCGACACGCTGATCGAGGCGACCTCGGGCAACACCGGCATTGCCCTCGCGATGGCGGCCGCGATCAAGGGCTACCGGATGGTGCTCATCATGCCCGAGGACCTGTCCGTCGAACGGGCGCAGACCATGAAGGCCTTCGGCGCCGAGCTGGTGCTGACGCCGAAGAGCGGCGGCATGGAGTACGCGCGTGATCTCGCCGAGCAGATGGTGCAGCAGGGCAAGGGGCGCGTGCTCGATCAGTTCGCCAACCCGGACAATCCGCGCATCCACTACGAGACGACCGGCCCCGAGATCTGGGCCGACACGCGAGGCCGCATCACGCATTTCGTGAGCGCGATGGGGACCACCGGCACCATCACCGGCGTCTCGCGTTTTCTCAAGGAAAAGAATCCGGCCGTGCGGATCATTGGCGCACAGCCCGATGAAGGCTCGCGCATCCCGGGCATCCGCAAATGGCCGCAGGAATACCTGCCGAAGATCTACGATCCGAGCCGTGTCGACCAGGTGGTCAATGTGAGCCAGGACAGCGCAGAGGAGATGTGCCGTCGCCTTGCGCGGGAAGAGGGCATCTTCGGCGGCATTTCGGCCGCGGGCGCACTCTGGGTGGCGCTCGAGATCGCCAAGACCGTCGAGAACGCGACCATCGTCTTCGTGGTGTGCGACCGGGGTGACCGCTATCTGTCGACCGGCGTCTTCCCCGCCTGACCCGCCATGGACGAACCCCGCTTCTGCCCCTCGTGCGCCACGCCGCTGGCTCAAGTCGAAGCGCTCGAGGATGGCGGCCCCAAGTCCCGTCTGCGCTGCCCTGCCTGCGACTGGACGCACTGGAACAATCCGACGCCGGTGCTGGCTGCGATCGTCGAGTACCGGGGGCAGGTGCTGCTCGCCCGCAACGCGGCCTGGACGCACAAGATGTACGCGCTGATCACCGGCTTCATGGAGGCCGGCGAGACCCCGCAGGGAGGCGTCTCGCGCGAGGTCAAGGAAGAGACGAACCTCGACGTCAGCGAGGTGAATCTCGTCGGCGTCTACGACTTTCAGCGCATGAACCAGGTCATCATCGCCTACCACGTCGTGGCCGATGGCGAAGTGTCCCTGTCGCCGGAGCTGGTGGACTACCGGCTCTACGACCTGCCGGCGCTTCGTTGCTGGCCGGCCGGCACCGGCTACGCGCTGGCCGACTGGCTGCGCACGCGGGGGCACGAGCCCCAGTTCATGGAATGGCCAAGGCCGGCCTCCTAAAATCCTCGGAGATTCCAGGAACGGCCATGCAAATCCACAAAGAACTCGATGCCCGCGGGCTCAATTGCCCTCTGCCCATTCTCAAGGCCAAGAAGTCGCTCAACGAGATGCTCAGCGGCGAGCTGCTGAGGGTGGTGGCGACCGACCCGGGCTCGGTGCGGGATTTCCAGGCGTTTGCCCGGCAGACCGGCAATGACCTCGTCGACCAGCAGACGGTCGGCGACGAGTTCATCCACGTGCTGCGCCGCCGCTGAGCGAGCGGCGCGCAGCCGTCGAGGGTCAGAGCTCCAGACTCTTCAGATACCGGCGGAACGAGGCGCCCACTTCAGGGTGCGCCAGCGCCAGTTCGACCGAGGCTTGCAGGAAGCCTTCCTTGCTGCCGCAGTCGTAGCGCGTGCCAGCGTACGAGTAGGCATAGACCGCTTCCTTGGCCATCAGCGCGGCGATGCCATCGGTCAATTGGATCTCGCCGCCTGCGCCTTTGGGCTGGTTGCGGATGTGGCCGAACACGGCAGGCGTCAGGATGTAGCGGCCCGCGACGCCCAGCCGGGAAGGTGCTTCCTCCGGCTTGGGCTTCTCGACCATGCGGTTGACCTTGACCAGGCCTTCCTCGACCACGTCGCCGGCCACGATGCCATAGCGCTTGACGTGTTCCAGCGGCACTTCCTGCACGGCGAGCAGCGAGCCGCCGAGCTTTTCGAACGCGCGAGTCATCTGCGCCAGTACCGGCTCACCGCCCTGCGGACCGACCATCAGGTCGTCGGCGAGCAGAACGGCGAAAGGTTCGTCGCCGACGAGGTGCTCGGCGCACAGCACGGCGTGTCCGAGACCCAGCATGCGCGGCTGGCGTACGTAGGAGCAGGTCATGTCGTCGGGCATGACCGATCGAGCGATCGCGAGCAATTCTGTCTTGCCGCTGGCTTCGAGCTGCGATTCGAGCTCGTAGGCGGCGTCGTAGTGGTCTTCGATCGCCCGCTTGTTGCGCCCCGTCACGAAGATCATGTCGCGGATGCCTGCCGCATAGGCTTCCTCGACCGCGTACTGGATCAGTGGCTTGTCCACCACCGGAAGCATTTCCTTGGGTTGCGCCTTGGTGGCTGGCAGAAAACGGGTGCCAAAGCCGGCTACGGGGAACACGGCCTTGCGAATGCGCGTCGGGGAGTTGGACATGTGAATTTCGTGTGAATCGAAGACGTGGATCGAATAGGGGATGGCGTCCAAGACGCTCCACCCGCATGCTCACATACTATCTGCCGCCTTGCCACACGTCTGTCAGCCTAGGCGGACAAGCTGATCCCGCAGGCGCTCGAGCGTTGCGGTGAAGTCGGTGAGCCGCTTGCGCTCCTGCTCGATCACCGCCGCCGGCGCCTTCGCGACGAAGGCTTCGTTGCCGAGCTTAGCGTTGACCTTGGCGATCTCACCCTCGATGCGAGCGAGTTCCTTGCCGATGCGTGCCTTTTCCGCGGCCTTGTCGATTTCCATGTGCAGGCAGAGGCGGGCGCTGCCGACCACCGCGACGGGCGCGGCCTCGGCCGCCGTGGCCCAGGCAGCCTCGTCGTCGAAGACTTTGACTTCCTTGAGCTTGGCGAGCGCCTGGAGCACGGGTCCCGCCTCGCGCAGGAATGCGGCGTTCGCGGCATCGTCGGCCACCGCATAGAGCGGCAGCCGCGTGGCGGGCGAGACATTCATCTCGCCGCGCAGGGTGCGGCAGGCATCGACCAGCGACTTGAGGCGGGCGACGTGGGCCTCGGCCGCCTCGTCGATCTTCTCGGGCTGGCTCTTCGGGTAAGCGGCCGTCATGACCGAGTCGCCAGCCCGGCCCGCCACCGGCGCAACCTTCTGCCAGAGCTCTTCGGTGATGAAAGGGATCACGGGATGAGCGAGGCGCAGCAGGGTCTCGAGCGTGCGGATCAGCGTGCGGCGCGTGGCGCGCTTCCGGGCGTCGTCGCCCTGTTGGATCTGAACCTTGGCGATTTCCAGGTACCAGTCGCAGAACTCATCCCAGGCGAACTGGTAGATGGCGTTGGCAACGTTGTCGAGGCGGTACTCCTCGAAGCCCTTCTCGACTTCGGCCTCGACGCGCTGCAACTGGGACGCGATCCAGCGGTCGGCCTGGCTGAACTGCAGGTAGCCGTGGGCCGGTCCGCCAGGGGCGCATTCTTCCTTGGTGTGTTCGCGCAGGCCGCAATCTTGACCTTCGCAGTTCATGAGCACGAAGCGCGTCGCGTTCCAGAGCTTGTTGCAGAAGTTGCGATAGCCCTCGCAGCGCTTCGCGTCGAAGTTGATGCTGCGGCCGAGCGACGCGAGCGATGCGAAGGTGAAGCGCAGCGCGTCCGCGCCGAAGGCCGGGATGCCGTCCGGGAATTCCTTCTGCGTGTTCTTGCGCACCGTCGGTGCGGTCTCCGGCCGGCGCAGGCCCTGGGTGCGCTTCTCGAGCAACTCGGGCAGCGCAATGCCGTCGATCAGGTCGACCGGGTCGAGCACGTTGCCTTCGGACTTGCTCATCTTCTTGCCGTGCGAGTCGCGCACCAGGCCATGGATGTAGACATGCTTGAAGGGCACCTTGCCCGTGAAGTGCTTGGTCATCATGATCATCCGGGCGACCCAGAAGAAGATGATGTCGTAGCCGGTCACGAGCACCGTCGACGGCAGGTAGAGGTCGAGGTCCTCGGTCTTCTCGGGCCAGCCGAGCGAAGAGAAGGGCACTAGCGCCGACGAATACCAGGTGTCGAGCACGTCCTCGTCGCGCGTGAGCTTCTTGCCGGGGGCCTGGGCCTGGGCTTCCGCTTCGTCGTGCGCCACGTAGACCTTGCCCTCTTCGTCGTACCACGCCGGAATCTGGTGGCCCCACCAGAGCTGCCGCGAGATCGTCCAGTCCTGGATGTTCTCCATCCAGTGGTTGTAGGTGTTGACCCAGTTCTCGGGGACGAAGCGCACCTCGCCGGAGCGAACCGCCTCGATCGCCTTGTGCGCGATCGACTGGCCGTTGGCGTCGGGCCCGGTCATCGCGACGAACCACTGGTCGGTCAGCATCGGCTCGACCACGGCGCCGGTGCGTGCGCAGCGCGGGACCATGAGCTTGTGCTTCTTGGTTTCGACGAGAAGGCCCAGCGCCTCGAGATCCGCGACGACCGCCTTGCGTGCCACGAAGCGATCGAGGCCGCGGTATTTTTCAGGCGCGTTGTCGTTGATGGTGGCATCGAGCGTCAGCACGCCGATCGTTTCCAGGCCGTGCCGCAGGCCGACCGCATAGTCGTTGTGATCGTGGGCCGGCGTGACCTTGACCACGCCGGTGCCGAATTCCTTGTCGACGTAGTCGTCGGCGATGACCGGGATCAGGCGCTCGACCAGCGGCAGCTTAACGCGCTGGCCGATCAGGTGCTTGTAGCGCTCGTCCTCCGGGTGAACCATGACCGCGACGTCGCCGAGCATGGTTTCGGGACGGGTGGTCGCCACCGTGAGCGAGCCCGAGCCGTCTTCCAGCGGATAGGCGATGTGCCAGAGGAACCCGTCTTCTTCCTCGCTCTCGACCTCCAGGTCGCTCACCGCGGTCTTGAGCACCGGGTCCCAGTTGACCAGCCGCTTGCCGCGATAGATGAGCCCCTCGTTGTAGAGCTGCACGAAGGTCTGCGTGACGACCTTCGAGAGCTTCTCGTCCATGGTGAAGTACTCGCGGCTCCAGTCCACCGTGTCGCCCATGCGGCGCATCTGACTGGTGATGGTGTTGCCGGATTTTTCCTTCCACTCCCACACGCGCGCGACGAAGTTCTTGCGGCCGAGGTCGTGGCGGCTGATCTTCTGTTCCTGCAGCTGCCGCTCGACGACGATCTGCGTCGCGATGCCGGCGTGGTCGGTGCCTGGAACCCACAGCGTGTTGGCGCCCGCCATGCGGTGATAGCGGGTGAGGCTGTCCATGATCGTCTGGTTGAACGCGTGCCCCATGTGCAGCGTACCGGTTACGTTCGGCGGCGGCAGCTGAATCGCGAAGGAGGGCACGCCTTCCTTCGCCTTTTGCGTGCCGCGGAAGCCGGCGGCCGCGTAGCCGCGCCGCTCCCATTCGGGCCCCCAGTGCGCCTCGATGGCGGCAGGTTCGAAGGATTTGGACAGGCTCTCGAGGCCGGGTTGGGGCAGGGTCTCACTCATGGCGGTACAAAGACGAACGGCATCCCGCAGGATGCCGCTTGTGGGTGGAAGTGGAAGGATTTTATTCGACGGCCGGAGGGTGGCGCTCGGGAGCGGCCATGGAGGCGCCGCTGATAATCCCGCGATGCTCTTCCTGCTTTCGCCTGCCAAGTCGCTCGATTTCGAAACTCCCGTCCCCGACACCCTGCCGGCCACCCAGCCCCGCTTCGAAGGGCCTCGGGGCCCGGCGGCCGAACTCATCAGGATCCTGCGCGACAAGTCGCCCCAGCAGATCGCCGAGTTGATGCACCTGTCGGACAAGCTTTCGGCGCTCAACGTGGCGCGCTATGCGGTGTGGTCGTCCAAGGCCACAGACAGGAACGCAAAGCAGGCGGCGCTCGCGTTCGACGGCGACGTGTACGGCGGACTCGACGCAAAGACGCTGACCGACGGCCAGCTTTCGTGGGCGCAGGACCATATCTGCATCCTGAGCGGTCTCTACGGGGTGTTGCGGCCGCTCGATCTGCTCCAGCCCTATCGGCTCGAAATGGGCACCCAGCTCGGCAACCGGCACGGCAAGGATCTCTACGCCTTCTGGGGCAGCCGCATTTCCGGGTATCTGAACGAGCGGCTTGCCGCGGATCGGACGCCGGTTGTCATCAACCTCGCTTCGCAGGAATATTTCAAGTCGGTCGATCAGAGCGCGCTCAAGGCGCGCGTCGTCGAGTGCGTGTTCGAAGAGTGGAAGGGCGGCGCGGGGGCGGCCGAGGCCGGCCGCTACAAGATCGTGAGCTTCTTCGCCAAGCGGGCACGCGGGCTCATGGCGCGCTGGGCGGTCCTTCACAAGGCCGCGACGCCCAAGGCACTGGAGAAGTTCGACCTCGAGGGCTACGGCTTCGACGCTTCGGCCTCCAGGCCTGATCGGTTGGTGTTTCGACGGAGAACATCATGAGTCACGGACAAATCATCAGCGCAGAGCTTCGCGAGTGGATTTCGACCCAGCTGGCCGCCGGCCATTCGGTGCCGAGCCTGCGTGCATCCATGCGGGCCGCCGGCTGGAATGACGTTGCCGCGGATGCGGCGTTGGCTGAAGTCGAGCAGCAGGCCGCGGGGACCACCGAGCCGGCGAAGGCGATGCCCGGGCCCGATCTCTCGAACTCGCCGCTCTACATCGACGCGGGCGACCGCCGAGTCCACGTGCTGCAGACCATGCGCAATCCACGCGTCGTCGTTTTCGGGGATCTGCTGTCCGACGAAGAGTGCGAGGCATTGATCTCGGCGGCACGCCAGCGGCTCGCGCGCTCGCTGACCGTCGAGACGCAGACCGGTGGCGAGGCGCTCAACGTCGACCGGACCAGCGACGGCATGTTCTTCGAGCGTGGAGAAAACCCGCTGGTCACGCGGATCGAAAAGCGAATCGCCACGCTCCTTCGATGGCCGCTCGAATTCGGCGAGGGGCTGCAAGTTCTCCGTTATGCGCCGGGTGCGCAGTATCGGCCGCACTACGACTACTTCGACCCGGGCGAACCCGGCACGTCGGTGATCCTGCGTCGGGGCGGTCAGCGCGTCGCGACCCTCGTGATGTACCTGCATGAACCCGAGCAGGGCGGCGGCACGACTTTCCCCGACGTCGGTCTCGAAGTCGCGCCCAAGCGCGGCACCGGAGTCTTCTTCAGCTACGAGCGGCCGGATCCGACGACGCGCACCCTGCACGGCGGCGCACCGGTCCTTGCGGGCGAGAAGTGGGTCGCCACCAAGTGGCTGCGCGAGCGCGAGTTCAATTGACCGACTGAGCGCGCTCCAGCATGCAGGTCACGGCGAACGGCATCCAGATCGAAGTCGAGGACAGCGGCGGCGAAGGCCTCCCGGTGATTCTGCTCATCATGGGGCTCGGCATGCAGTTGATCGCATGGCCGGCGGAATTCGTCCAGGTGCTGGTCGATGCCGGATTCCGGGTGATCCAGCACGACAACCGCGACATCGGACTGAGTCAGGGCTTCGACGAAGCCGGCACCGGCAACGTGATCTGGCAGAGCGTCCGGCAGCGGCTGGGGTTGCCGGTGCGCTCGGCCTATTCGCTTCAGGACATGGCCGATGACGCGCTCGGCGTGCTCGACGCACTGGGCGTCGAACGCGCCCACGTGATCGGGGCATCGATGGGCGGGATGATCGCCCAGCGCCTCGCGGCCAGGTCTCCCGGGAGGATGGCGAGCCCGGTGAGCATCATGAGCTCGAGCGGGGCGCGCGATCTGCCGGGACCGCGGGCGGATGTGACCGCCGCGCTGCTGCGGCGGCCCGCCAGCAGGACCGAGGCGGCATTGGTCGAACACGGCCTCAGGTTCTCCCGCCTGATATCGAGCCCTGCCTATGCGCGGGACGAGCATACGCAGGCGGACCGCATCACCCGTGCGCTGCGACGCGCCTATCGGCCCGCCGGCGTTGTGCGGCAGATGCTCGCGATCGCCGCGGACAGTGGGCGTGCGGAACTGCTCTCGCGCATCGAAAGCCCTACCCTGGTCCTGCACGGCGAGGTCGATCCGCTGTTGCCGATCGCGTGCGGCAAGGACACGGCGCGGCGCATCCCTGGGGCCCGTTTCGTCGGCATTCCCGGCATGGGGCACGATCTGCCGCCGCCCGTGATCGAAATCCTCCTGCAGCACATCGTTCCATTTCTACAGACTGCCGAGAACCGACATGAGCCTCGACAACACGCCTGAACAGTCACAGCTGGGCCGCGCCTCCGCCTACGTTGATCACTATGACCCGAGCCTGCTTTTCCCGATCGCGCGTGCGACGCAACGCGAAGCGATGGGCATCAAGGAAGGCGCCCTGCCGTTTTTCGGCGCGGATCTCTGGACCGCCTTCGAACTGAGCTGGCTCAACCCTCGCGGCAAGCCGCAACTCGCCATCGCGCACTTCACCGTGCCATGCGAGACGCCCAACATCATCGAGAGCAAGTCATTCAAGCTCTATCTCAACAGCTTCAACAGCAGCGTCTTCGTGGATCTGGATGCGGTTCGGCTGCGCTTGCGCACGGATCTGAGCGAGGCGGTCTGGCGAGGGAGCGGCCGTACGGGCGGCGTCGGCGTCAAGCTGGTGCCGCCGGCGGCGTTCGAAACCGAGACGGTCCACGAGCTGGATGGACTCGATCTGGATCGACTGGATATCGAATGCACCCAATATCAGCCCGCGCCCGACCTGCTGGCCAGTGACACGACCCAGGCGCCGGTGACCGAAACGTTGACCAGCCGCCTTCTCAAGAGCAATTGCCTTGTCACGGGCCAGCCGGACTGGGGGAGCGTGGCAATCCGCTACAGCGGGCCGCCGATCGATCAGGCCGGTCTGCTGGCGTACATCGTCAGCTTCCGCAATCACAACGAATTCCACGAGCCGTGTGTGGAGCGGATCTTCAGGGACGTCTGGCGCCGCTGCCAGCCCAACAAGCTGGCGGTCTATGCGAGGTACACCCGTCGGGGAGGGCTGGATATCAACCCCTTCCGCACGAGCTGGCCGCAGGCCTTGCCCGAGAACGTGCGCACCGCGCGGCAGTAGCGGGAGGCGAACAAAAAAATTCTGAGGGGCTTGCGGATGACTCAAAAACAGTGCGATAATTGCGGGCTCCACTAAACGCGATAACGCTTAGAGGCCCGAAAGGGTCGATGAGGTCAGGCGGAGAAGAAAAAAGAAAAACCTAAAAAAGTTTTTCGATTCTTCAAAAACCCTGTCATAATCGAAGGCTCCGCCAAACACGGCAGCGAATCAGGTTCTTCGGGATGTGATGAGTTGGGCGGAGGGAAGAAGAGAAAAGATTTTTAAAAAGTTTTTTCTGATCTTCGAAAAGCGTGTTATAGTAGAGGGCTTCGCTGATCGCAGCAAGCAAGACGTAAGACAGAAGATGTTGAGCGTTTGGATCCTTAAAAATATACAGCCGATAAGCGTGGGCGTTTGAGGCGAATGGCCAAGTTCTTCGGAACGAAGTCTTCGGACTTTTAAACGCTCATGAGAATAGAAGTGAAGTTCACTTCAATTCCGTTTTTATGAGTTGCTCGAGAGATCGAGCAAAAACTTCAAGATCGAACTATAGAGTTTGATCCTGGCTCAGATTGAACGCTGGCGGCATGCCTTACACATGCAAGTCGAACGGCAGCGCGGGAGCAATCCTGGCGGCGAGTGGCGAACGGGTGAGTAATACATCGGAACGTGCCCAATCGTGGGGGATAACGCAGCGAAAGCTGTGCTAATACCGCATACGATCTACGGATGAAAGCAGGGGACCGCAAGGCCTTGCGCGAATGGAGCGGCCGATGGCAGATTAGGTAGTTGGTGGGGTAAAGGCTCACCAAGCCGACGATCTGTAGCTGGTCTGAGAGGACGACCAGCCACACTGGGACTGAGACACGGCCCAGACTCCTACGGGAGGCAGCAGTGGGGAATTTTGGACAATGGGCGCAAGCCTGATCCAGCCATGCCGCGTGCAGGATGAAGGCCTTCGGGTTGTAAACTGCTTTTGTACGGAACGAAAAGGTCTTTTCTAATAAAGAGGGCTCATGACGGTACCGTAAGAATAAGCACCGGCTAACTACGTGCCAGCAGCCGCGGTAATACGTAGGGTGCAAGCGTTAATCGGAATTACTGGGCGTAAAGCGTGCGCAGGCGGTGATGTAAGACAGTTGTGAAATCCCCGGGCTCAACCTGGGAACTGCATCTGTGACTGCATCGCTGGAGTGCGGCAGAGGGGGATGGAATTCCGCGTGTAGCAGTGAAATGCGTAGATATGCGGAGGAACACCGATGGCGAAGGCAATCCCCTGGGCCTGCACTGACGCTCATGCACGAAAGCGTGGGGAGCAAACAGGATTAGATACCCTGGTAGTCCACGCCCTAAACGATGTCAACTGGTTGTTGGGTCTTCACTGACTCAGTAACGAAGCTAACGCGTGAAGTTGACCGCCTGGGGAGTACGGCCGCAAGGTTGAAACTCAAAGGAATTGACGGGGACCCGCACAAGCGGTGGATGATGTGGTTTAATTCGATGCAACGCGAAAAACCTTACCCACCTTTGACATGTACGGAATTTGCCAGAGATGGCTTAGTGCTCGAAAGAGAACCGTAACACAGGTGCTGCATGGCTGTCGTCAGCTCGTGTCGTGAGATGTTGGGTTAAGTCCCGCAACGAGCGCAACCCTTGTCATTAGTTGCTACATTTAGTTGGGCACTCTAATGAGACTGCCGGTGACAAACCGGAGGAAGGTGGGGATGACGTCAAGTCCTCATGGCCCTTATAGGTGGGGCTACACACGTCATACAATGGCTGGTACAAAGGGTTGCCAACCCGCGAGGGGAGCTAATCCCATAAAACCAGTCGTAGTCCGGATCGCAGTCTGCAACTCGACTGCGTGAAGTCGGAATCGCTAGTAATCGTGGATCAGAATGTCACGGTGAATACGTTCCCGGGTCTTGTACACACCGCCCGTCACACCATGGGAGCGGGTTCTGCCAGAAGTAGTTAGCCTAACCGCAAGGAGGGCGATTACCACGGCAGGGTTCGTGACTGGGGTGAAGTCGTAACAAGGTAGCCGTATCGGAAGGTGCGGCTGGATCACCTCCTTTCTGGAAACAAGCTGTTCAAATTGAACGCCCACACTTATCGGTTGTTGGATGAAGTCGATTCCATCGACATGGGTCTGTAGCTCAGCTGGTTAGAGCACCGTCTTGATAAGGCGGGGGTCGTTGGTTCGAGCCCAACTAGACCCACCAAATTCTTCCAATGGTTCGTTCCAATGGTTGTGTGTGTCGCGGTGGCGGTGCTCACGGGGCCTGGGGGATTAGCTCAGCTGGGAGAGCACCTGCTTTGCAAGCAGGGGGTCGTCGGTTCGATCCCGTCATCCTCCACCATTCCAACAAGAATTCATCAACACCAAAGATGCTTTGCAAGAGGCATTTTTGTTGTTGATCGAGATCTCTCGATCAATCGGCTGTTCTTTAAAAATTCATAGAGTCGAATCAGCGTTGCTGGCGGAAAGAGCGTCATGGCTCACCGTGCCGTCAGCAACTTGAATTTTTGATTGCGTCAAATGAACTTCAATTTCGAGGAAACTCGAAGTCTGAAGACGGCATAACGCGCCAGGTGAAAGACCTGGTCATTCCTTGATTGACTTTGGTTTCTGTGAAGAAACGTCAAAGTTATAGGGTCAAGTGAATAAGAGCATGTGGTGGATGCCTTGGCGATGATAGGCGACGAAGGACGTGGTAGCCTGCGATAAGCTTCGGGGAGCTGGCAAATTAGCTTTGATCCGGAGATTTCCGAATGGGGAAACCCACCGAAAGGTATCGCACTCTGAATACATAGGGGTGCGAGGCGAACCGGGTGAACTGAAACATCTCAGTAGCTCGAGGAAAAGACATCAACCGAGATTCCGAAAGTAGTGGCGAGCGAAATCGGAAGAGCCTGTCAGTGATAGCACAAGACTTAACAGAACAGCTTGGAAAGGCTGGCCATAGTGGGTGATAGCCCCGTATGTGAAAAGACTTGTGTGGTACTGAGCTGACGAAAAGTAGGGCGGGACACGAGAAATCCTGTCTGAAGATGGGGGGACCATCCTCCAAGGCTAAATACTCATCATCGACCGATAGTGAACTAGTACCGTGAGGGAAAGGCGAAAAGAACCCCGGGAGGGGAGTGAAATAGATCCTGAAACCGCATGCTTACAAAAAGTCGGAGCCCGCAAGGGTGACGGCGTACCTTTTGTATAATGGGTCAGCGACTTACATTCAGTGGCAAGGTTAACCGAATAGGGAAGCCGTAGAGAAATCGAGTCCGAATAGGGCGTCCAGTCGCTGGGTGTAGACCCGAAACCAAGTGATCTATCCATGGCCAGGATGAAGGTGCCGTAACAGGTACTGGAGGTCCGAACCGACTAGTGTTGCAAAACTAGCGGATGAGCTGTGGATAGGGGTGAAAGGCTAAACAAACTTGGAAATAGCTGGTTCTCTCCGAAAACTATTTAGGTAGTGCCTCAAGTATTACCTTCGGGGGTAGAGCACTGTTTTGGCTAGGGGGTCATGGCGACTTACCAAACCAAGGCAAACTCCGAATACCGAAGAGTACAGCTTGGGAGACAGAGCACCGGGTGCTAACGTCCGGACTCAAGAGGGAAACAACCCAGACCGCCAGCTAAGGTCCCTAAAATTGGCTAAGTGGGAAACGAAGTGGGAAGGCTAAAACAGTCAGGATGTTGGCTTAGAAGCAGCCATCATTTAAAGAAAGCGTAATAGCTCACTGATCGAGTCGTCCTGCGCGGAAGATGTAACGGGGCTAAGCCAGTTACCGAAGCTGCGGATTTGCAATTTATTGCAAGTGGTAGGAGAGCGTTCTGTAAGCCTGTGAAGGTGCGTTGTAAAGCGTGCTGGAGGTATCAGAAGTGCGAATGCTGACATGAGTAGCGTTAAAGGGGGTGAAAAGCCCCCTCGCCGTAAGCGCAAGGTTTTCTACGCAACGTTCATCGGCGTAGAGTGAGTCGGCCCCTAAGGCGAGGCAGAGATGCGTAGCTGATGGGAAACAGGTCAATATTCCTGTACCGATCAATAGTGCGATGTGGGGACGGATCTTAATAGGTCATCCGGGTGTTGGATATCCCGGTTTAGTGGGAAGTAGGCGTGCGTTAGGCAAATCCGGCGTACATATACCGAGGCCCATGATCGAGCCAGCTTGCTGGTGAAGTGACTGAACGAGGTTCCAGGAAAAGCCACTAAGCTTCAGCTATTGACGACCGTACCGCAAACCGACACTGGTGCGCGAGATGAGTATTCTAAGGCGCTTGAGAGAACTCAGGAGAAGGAACTCGGCAAATTGACACCGTAACTTCGGGAGAAGGTGTGCCCTATTAGTGTGAAGTGAACAACGGAGCATGAAAGGGTTGCAAGAAATCGGTGGCTGCGACTGTTTATTAAAAACACAGCACTCTGCAAACACGAAAGTGGACGTATAGGGTGTGACGCCTGCCCGGTGCTGGAAGATTAAATGATGGGGTGCAAGCTCTTGATTGAAGTCCCAGTAAACGGCGGCCGTAACTATAACGGTCCTAAGGTAGCGAAATTCCTTGTCGGGTAAGTTCCGACCTGCACGAATGGCGTAACGATGGCCACACTGTCTCCTCCTGAGACTCAGCGAAGTTGAAATGTTTGTGATGATGCAATCTCCCCGCGGAAAGACGGAAAGACCCCATGAACCTTTACTGTAGCTTTGTATTGGACTTTGAACAGATCTGTGTAGGATAGGTGGGAGGCTTTGAAGCAGGGTCGCTAGATCTTGTGGAGCCAACGTTGAAATACCACCCTGGTGTGTTTGAGGTTCTAACCTAGGTCCATCATCTGGATCGGGGACAGTGCATGGTAGGCAGTTTGACTGGGGCGGTCTCCTCCCAAAGCGTAACGGAGGAGTTCGAAGGTACGCTAGTTACGGTCGGACATCGTGACGATAGTGCAATGGCATAAGCGTGCTTAACTGCGAGACTGACAAGTCGAGCAGATGCGAAAGCAGGACATAGTGATCCGGTGGTTCTGTATGGAAGGGCCATCGCTCAACGGATAAAAGGTACTCTGGGGATAACAGGCTGATACCGCCCAAGAGTTCATATCGACGGCGGTGTTTGGCACCTCGATGTCGGCTCATCTCATCCTGGGGCTGTAGCCGGTCCCAAGGGTATGGCTGTTCGCCATTTAAAGAGGTACGTGAGCTGGGTTTAAAACGTCGTGAGACAGTTTGGTCCCTATCTTCCGTGGGCGCTGCAGATTTGAGGAAGCCTGCTCCTAGTACGAGAGGACCGGAGTGGACACACCTCTGGTGTATCGGTTGTCACGCCAGTGGCATTGCCGAGTAGCTAAGTGTGGAAGAGATAACCGCTGAAAGCATCTAAGCGGGAAACTCGTTTCAAGATGAGATCTGCCGGGGCCTTGAGCCCCCTGAAGAGTCGTTCAAGACCAGGACGTTGATAGGTCGGGTGTGGAAGCGCAGTAATGCGTTAAGCTAACCGATACTAATTGCTCGTGCGGCTTGACCCTATAACTTTGATCTGTCAGATCAAGGTGTTATGCCAAGTTGACGCAATCAAACAAAACTGATTCCAAACTCTATGAATTCGTTGTGCTGACCAAAAACCAGCACGACAACCCTTTATGCCTGATGACCATAGCGAGGTGGTCCCACTCCTTCCCATCCCGAACAGGACAGTGAAACGCCTCAGCGCCGATGATAGTGCGGGTTCCCGTGTGAAAGTAGGTCATCGTCAGGCTCTTACAGCCCCAAAAAGCCCAGCCCCACAAGGCTGGGCTTTTTGCTTTTGCGTCCCGCAATGGCAGGGCGGCGTGCCCGCACGCTGAAAGTCGATCGAGGCCAGGGCCGCTAGAACAGCGAGGCCGTCCTGGCGGTCGCGTCCGCGCTTTCCAACTGACGTCGTGCCCCCGGACTGGGACGCACCGGATTCGGCGCTTCGGCCTCACCGGCCCTCACCAGCGCACCCACGCGCACACCCAGCAGTCTCAACGGCCGGTCGAGCGGCACCCGCTTGAGGCACTGACCGCCAATCTGCCGGATGGCTTTCGCGTCGGCGGTGAAGTGGTCGATGGTCTGATCGCGCGTCGCGATCTTGAAATCGTCATAGCGCAACTTGATGCCGATGGTCTTGCCGACGTAGCCCTTGCGCTGGAGATCTTCCGCGACCTTCTCGCACAAGTGCGTGAAGATGGCTCCGAGCTCGGCGCGATCCCGCACCGCATGCAGATCACGGTCGAAGGTGGTCTCCCGGCTCATCGACACGGGTTCGCTTTCGGTGACCACCGGCCGGTCGTCGCGTCCCCACGCCACTTCGTGCATCCACGCGCCGGTGGCCCTGCCGAAGTTCGCGATCAGCCAATCGCGATCGCGCGTCGCGAGCTCCCCGATCGTGCGGATCTGGTGACGCTGCAGCTTTTCGTCCGCCTTCGGCCCGATGCCGTTGACCTTGCGACAAGGCAGCGGCCAGATGCGGCTCTCGAGGTCGCTCTCGAAGACCACCGAGATCCCGTTGGGCTTGTTGAACTCGCTGGCCATCTTCGCAATGAGCTTGTTGGGTGCGACGCCGATCGAGCAGGTCAGCCCCGTCGCCTCGAAGATCGACTTCTGAATCAGACGCGCCAGCACGCGTCCGCCCTCGCGCTGGCCGCCGGCCACGTGGGTGAAGTCGATGTAGACCTCGTCGACGCCGCGGTCCTCCATCACCGGGGCGATCTCGGTGATGACCTGCTTGAACCGCCGCGAATACCTCCGGTATTCGTCGAAGTCCACGGGAAGAATGATCGCCTGGGGGCACAGCTTTGCAGCCTTCATCAGCCCCATCGCCGAGCCGACACCGAACTGCCGCGCGGGATAGGTCGCGGTGGTGATCACGCCGCGCCCGACGTAGTCCCTGAGCAAGGGAAAAGCCCGGACAGGAATATCGGCGAGCGTGCCGCCATCGGGCACGTCGCGCAAGACCTCGTCGACCTTACGGCGCCCGCCACCGATCACCACCGGCAGTCCTTTGAGCTGCGGATAGCGGAGCAGCTCGACAGAGGCATAGAAGGCATCCATGTCGAGATGGGCGATACGACGGATCGGCGTAGCAGTCACGGACGTCATTTTCGTCGCGGCAAGGATGGCTGGTTGTCCAGGGTTGCACACTGCGGGCACCAGGTGCCATGATCGGCCGTATGCAGTCCGTTGCCTTCATGCTCTGGCGCCGCCTCGATGTTCCGGGACACGACGTTTGTCGCCTGGACCGCAACGGCGACAACTGGCAGATCGATGGCGCGGCGGCCTTTCGCCGTGAAGACGGCCGCCTCGGGCAGTTGCACTACCGGGTGCGTTGCGATCGCGCCTGGCACACGCAGTGGAGCACGGTGCGCGGCTGGCTCGGCAACGAGCAGGTCGACTTCTCGATCGTGCACGACGCGCATGGTGCATGGAAGCTCAACGATGCGCCGGTGCCCGACCTCGGCCACTGCGTCGATCTCGATCTGGGCTTCACTCCAGCGACCAATCTGCTGCCTTTGCGTCGCCTGCATCTTGCGCAGGGCGAGGCGGCCGATGCACCAGCGGCGTGGCTTGATCTGGACAGCGGAAGCCTGATCGAGCTGAAGCAACGTTACGAGCGGCGCGGCGAATCAAGCTACTGGTACACCTCACCGCGCTTCGACTACGCGGAGATGCTCGAGGTGACCGGCGATGGTTTCGTGAGCCGCTATCCGAAGCTCTGGGAAGCCGAGTCCTGAGCGCAACTCAGTGATCGTGATGCAGGTAGCTCGCCTGCCGCGGCAGCCGCAGGCTCACCAGGAACGCGATGACCATCATCGCGGTCACGTACCAGTAGAAGGCCGTCTCATGGCCGATGGACTTGAGGCCCAGCGCCGCATACTCGGCCGATCCGCCGAACAGTGCGTTCGCCACCGCATAGGCCAGCCCGACACCGAGCGCACGCACTTCCGGCGGGAACATCTCGGCCTTCACGATACCGCTGATCGAGGTGTAGAAGCTCACGATCGCCAGCGCCAGGATGATGAGCACGAAGGCCGCCCACGGACTCGTGACCGTCTGCAGCGCCGTCAGGATCGGCACCGTGCACAGCGCGCCGAGGCCGCCGAACAGCAGCATATTGCTGCGCCGGCCGATGCGGTCCGACAGCGCGCCGAACACGGGCTGCATGCACATGTAGACGAAGAGCGCGCAGGTCATCACGTAGCTGGTGGTCTTGATCGGCAGGCCCACGGTGTTGACCAGGTACTTCTGCATGTACGTGGTGAAGGTGTAGAAGATCAGCGAGCCGCCCGCGGTATAGCCCAGCACGGTGAAGAACGCGGCCTTGTGATGACGGAAGATGCCCGACAGCGTGCCTGCTTCCTTGTTGGTGCGCGATGCTTCCGACTGCGTCTCGTGCAGCGTGCGCCGCAGGAAGAGCGCCACCACTGCCGCGATCGCGCCGATCACGAACGGAATGCGCCAGCCCCAGGCCTTGAGTTCGGCTTCGTTCAGAAGCTGCTCCAGCACGACGATCACGAGCACTGCGAGCAACTGGCCGCCGATCAGCGTGACGTACTGGAAGGACGAGAAGAAGCCGCGCTGTCCGCGAAGCGCGACCTCGCTCATGTAGGTCGCGGTGGTGCCGTATTCGCCGCCCACCGAAAGGCCCTGGAAGAGGCGGCAGATCAGCAGCAGGAACGGCGCCCATGCGCCGATGGCCGCGTAGGTAGGCAGGCTTGCGATGGCGAGCGAGCCGGCACACATCATGGTCACCGAGATCAGCATCGAGGTTCTGCGGCCATACCGGTCGGCGACGCGGCCGAAGAGCCATCCGCCGATCGGGCGCATCAGGAAGCCCGCCGCGAACACGCCCGCAGTGTTCAGGAGCTGCGCCGTCGGGTCCGACTTGGGGAAGAACGAAGGCGCGAAATACAGGGCGCTGAATGCGTAGACGTAAAAGTCGAACCACTCGACCAGGTTGCCTGACGAGGCGGCCATGATCGCAAAGATGCGATGGCGCTTTTCTTCGCTGGTGTAGGCGCGCGGGGAAGCCGCGGAATCGACGGTGGTCGACCCCGCGGGGGACGTGACGGAGCTCATGAAACTGGCGCCTCTCTGGATGTTGTTAGTTAGGGCAAGCCCTAGTTTGCCTCATCGCCGAGGGCGGGCGCTGTCAGCCGGTGCGTGACCCTGATCAGAACGTGCCGGGCAGCAGGATGCTCGAGTCGACCTCGTCGATGTTCGTGCGCCCGCAGAAGGCCATGGTGATGTCGAGTTCCTTGTGGATGATCTGCAGCGCGCGGGTCACGCCCGCTTCGCCGAAGGCGCCGAGCCCGTAGAGGAAGCTGCGGCCGATGAGCGTGCCACGCGCGCCGAGCGCGCGCGCCTTCAGCACGTCCTGCCCGCTGCGGACGCCGCCGTCCATCCAGACCTCGATCTCCGTGCCCACGGCTTCGGCGATGCGCGGCAGCGCCGCGATCGAGGAGGGCGCACCATCGAGCTGGCGGCCGCCGTGGTTGGAAACGATCAGCGCATCGGCACCGCTCGAAGCCGCGAGCCGCGCGTCCTCGACGTCCATGATGCCCTTGAGGATCAACTTGCCGCCCCAGATCTTCTTGATCCACTCGACGTCGGCCCAGCTCAGGGTCGGGTCGAACTGTTCGGCCGTCCACGACGACAGGGACGACAGATCCTTCACGCCCTTCGCGTGGCCCGCGATGTTGCCGAAGGTGCGTCGCTTGGTGCCCAGCATGCCCATGCACCAGCGCGGCTTGGTTGCGAGGTTCATGAGGTTCTTCAGCGTGGGCTTGGGCGGCGCGGTCAGGCCGTTCTTGATGTCCTTGTGGCGCTGGCCGAGGATCTGGAGGTCGAGCGTGAGCTGAAGCGCGGAGACGTTCGCGGCCTTGGCACGTTCGATCAACTGTTCGATGAACTCGCGGTCGCGCATCACATAGAGCTGGAACCAGAAGGGATGACGGTCCGTGCCTTCCGCGATGTCCTCGAGCGAGCAGATGCTCATCGTCGAAAGCGTGAAAGGAATGCCGAAAGCCTTCGCGGCGCGCGCGCCGAGGATCTCGCCGTCGGCGTGCTGCATGCCGGCGAGACCGGTCGGTGCGATGGCCACGGGCATCGCGACTTCCTGGCCGACCATCGTCGTGCGGGTCGAGCGGCCCTCCATGTTGACCGCCACGCGCTGGCGCAGCTTGATCTTCTGGAAGTCTTCTTCGTTGGCCCGGTAAGTTCCCTCTGTCCAAGCCCCAGAGTCGGCGTAGTCGTAGAACATGCGCGGCACGCGACGCTCGGCGATGGCTCGCAGGTCTTCGATGTTCGTGATCTTGGAGAGGTCTGGCACGGCGGGGGCTCCTAGGTTGTCTGATCGTTGCTCGGTCCCTATTATCCGCAGGGCTTCCACCGATCCACTCGAGACAACAGAAGGCGGACATCCATGACCTGGCAACAGATCTACAACCCGTTCGGAAACATGGTGGTCTCCACCGCACTGGCCGCCATACCGGTGGTCGTCATGCTGGTGTGCCTCGGCTTCCTCCACGTGAAGGCGCACATCGCCGCGGGACTCGGCCTGCTCAGCGCGCTGGTGATCGCCATCTTCGCTTTCGGCATGCCCGCCGGTCTCGCGGGCCGCGCGGCCTTCCTCGGTGGACTCACGGGCCTGTTGCCCATCGGCTGGATCGTGCTGAACATCATCTTCCTGCAACAGCTGGCCGAGCAGAACGGCAGCTTCAAGGTGCTGCAGGATTCGCTCTCAGACATCACCGAAGACCGCCGCCTGCAACTGCTGCTGATCGCATTCGCCTTCGGCGCGTTTTTCGAAGGCGCGGCCGGCTTCGGCACGCCGGTGGCGGTGACGGCCGCCATCCTGATCGGCCTTGGCTTCTCGCCGCTCGCGGCCTCGGGCCTTTCGCTCATCGCCAACACCGCGCCCGTCGCCTTCGGCGCGCTGGGCACGCCGGTGATCACGCTCGCCAAGGTGCACGGCTATGACCTGATGCAAGTCACCGCGATGATCGGCCGCCAGTTGCCCTTCTTCTCGCTGCTGGTGCCCTTCTGGCTCATCTGGGCGTTCGCCGGCCGCAAGGCCATGCTGGAGATCTGGCCTGCCATCCTCGTGACCGGTGTCTCGTTCGCGATCCCCCAGTTTCTCGTCTCGAACTTCATCGGGCCGGAGCTCGTGGACATCATCGCGGCCATCGTCTCGATGGTGTCGCTGATCCTCTTCCTTCGCGTATGGCAGCCGCGCACCATTTGGCGCTCTGTGTCGCTCAAGGGGCACGAGGAGGATGGCGGCACGCCGGCCGCGACCGCGACAGCCAAACGCTCGCCCCATTCGACGGCCGAGCTCGTGCGCGCCTGGACGCCGTGGGCGATCATGACGGTGTTCGTGTTCATCTGGGGCCTGCCGCCGGTCAAGAACTGGCTCAATGGCCTCTTCGCGCCGAACTTCCCGATCGGCGGCCTGCACAACATGGTCGAGAAGGTCCCGCCGATCGTGCCTGCGCCCACCAAGGAGGGCGCCGTCTACGCCTTCACGCTGTTGTCGGCGACCGGCACGGGGATCCTGCTGTCGGCCATCGTCGGCGGGCTGGTCGCGAAGTACAGCGTGGGCCAGCTCGTCGTCGCCTACGGGCGAACGCTCAATCTCGTGAAGTACTCGCTGCTCACGATCGCGCTGATGCTCGCGCTGGGCACCCTCACGCGCTACTCGGGCCTCGACAGCACGCTGGGCCTCGCATTCGCGAACACCGGCGTGCTTTATCCTTTCTTCGGCACGCTCATGGGCTGGCTCGGTGTTGCGCTGACCGGCTCGGACACCGCGTCGAACGTGCTCTTCGGCGGCATGCAGAAGGTCGCCGCCGATCAACTGGGCCTGTCCCCGAATCTCATGGGCGCGGCCAACAGCTCGGGCGGCGTGATGGGCAAGATGATCGATGCGCAGTCCATCGTGGTTGCGTCCACCGCCACGCGCTGGTTCAACCACGAGGGCGACATCCTGCGCTACGTGTTCTTCCACTCGATTGCGCTGGCGTGTCTCGTCGGGATCTTCGTGACCTTGCAGGCTTATGTGTGGCCGTTCACGATGATGGTCGTGCGGTAGGCGACGGTGGGCATCGAGGCGATCGGCGCGTGAGCGGGGCTCAGCGGCCGGCGTTCTTCGCGGCCTTGGCGCCCGTCACCACGCCGGCGCCCCGCACTTCGAGGCGGATGCTGTCCGCCACCTCGCCGCGCGCGTCGATGAGCTCGACCACATGGCGCCCCGGCCACGGCAGCCACTGTGCGCTGTTGCCGCGCGCGAGCGGCTTGCCGTCGATGCGCCATTGCACGCTGCGGCCGTCGGCTTCGAAGCGCACGCGCTGGTTGCCGGGCGGGATGTCCGGATCGATCGCGATGATGGTTCCATCCGCGGGCGCGGCGATGCGCGGCGCCGAATCGGCCGTGGCGGCATCGGGCGCGACTGCGAACACCGCCTGCTCGGTGCCGGCGATGAACCATTCGCTGCGCGCCGCTTCGAGCTCGCCGCCGAAACGCACCTGCTTCTGCACCACGCCCGGCGGCGGCGCGGGCGCGCGGCTGGTCGCGCCGCGATGCAGGAAGCCCATCACCTCGGCCCACACCGGCGCCGCGCCGCTGGTGCCGCTCACATCCCACATCGGTGCGCCGCTCGCGTTGCCGACCCACACACCGACGGTGTAGCGCTGTGACCAGCCGATCGCCCAGTTGTCCCGCATGTCCTTGCTGGTGCCGGTCTTCACGGCGGTCCAGAAGCGTGTGCCGAGCACGCTGTCGAGCCCGAAGGTCCGTGCACGCGCGTTGGCATCGCTGAGGATGTCGCCCACGATGAAGGCCGCGCGCGGGTCGATGGCGGGTGCACTGCCGCTCTGCGCGGCCGGCGGCGCCGGCAGATAGCGCGTGTCGCCGAACCGGCCGCCGTTCGCCAGCGTTCGATACGCATTCGTCAACGCGAGAAGCGAGACCTCCGCACTGCCGAGCGCGAGGCTGTAGCCGTAGTAGTCGCCGCTCTGCGCCAGCGGCAGTCCGGCCGCGCGCAGCTGCCGTGCGAACGCCTCGGGCGACACCATGACCAGCGTGCGTACCGCCGGCACGTTGAGCGAAGCGGCGAGCGCGGTACGCGCCGAGACGTAGCCCTTGAATTGGCGGTCGTAGTTCTGCGGAATGTAGAGGCCGCCCGCGGTGCTGATCTGCGCCGACGAATCGTCGAGCAGCGATGCCGCCGTGAGCCGCCGCTCGGCGATCGCCTCGGCATAGAGGAAAGGCTTGAGCGTGGAGCCGGGCTGCCGCTGCGCGAGCACGCCGTCCACCTCGGCCGCACGACTCAGGTTGCCGGAGGAGCCGATCCATGCGAGCACCTCGCCGCTCGCGTTGTCGAGCACCACCACCGCGCCGTCCTCCACGTTGCGGCCGCGCAGCTCGCGCAGATGCCGTTGCAGCGTGCCGAGCGCGAAGCGTTGCAGCGGCGCGCGCAGCGTGGTGCGGATGTCGTCCCGCGTGCCGTCGCCGCGCGCCGCGACGGCACGCCGTGCGAGGTGCGGCGCGATGCCTTCGCTGGCATCGAACCCGCGCCGCTGCAGCGCGGCGCTGGTGAACATGTCGACCGCGTCGCAGTCGGGTGCGCTGCCGGGTTCCATCGTCCGCATCAGCTCGCAGGCGCGCTGGGCGACAACGGCCGGCTTCGCGTTCGGCGCGCGCACCAGGGCGGCGGCCACGGCGGCCTCGCGCGCATCGAGCCCGTGCGGCGCCTTGCCGA
Organism: Variovorax ureilyticus; assembly: GCF_050632185.1. Classification (GTDB taxonomy): domain Bacteria; phylum Pseudomonadota; class Gammaproteobacteria; order Burkholderiales; family Burkholderiaceae_C; genus Variovorax; species Variovorax ureilyticus_A. The sequence continues at coordinate 3,453,921 of NZ_CP192579.1, read as the reverse complement.
AGAGGGTTCGCGAGAGCGCATCGATGCCGACGATCTCGCCGCGGAACGGCACGGTGTTGAGGTAGGCCTCCAGGATCTGGTCCTTGCGCCAGGTGTGCTCCAGCCGCTGCGCCGCCACTGTCTGTCCGAGCTTCTGGCCGAGGCTGCGACCGTTGCCGCCGCGCCGCAGGTCGTCGTCGAGGAGCCCCGCGAGCTGCATCGTGATCGTCGACGCGCCGCGCGTGCGCGTGTTCCACAGATTGCCCCAGGCGGCGGCGGAGACTGCGCGCCAATCGACGCCACTGTGTTCGTAGAAGCGCCTGTCCTCGCTCAGCACCATCGCCGTGCCCAGAGCAGGCGAGATGTCGGCAAGGGCGGTCCATCGGCCGCGGCGCACCGTCGGATCGGTGCGCACGCGCTGCAGGAGCTGGCCGTCGCGGTCGAGCACCCGCGTGTCGGAAGGCCGGAAGTCGCGCCGCACCTCATCGAAGGTGGCGAGCGCCCACGCAGGCCGCGCGAGCATCACGGCGAGCGCGGGCAGCAGCAGGAGCGAAACGGACAGGCGGGACGACGACATGAAGGCGGCCATGGCCGCACTCGCGCGGCCTCGTGCGCTAGCTTGCCACAGCCGTGGCGGCACTGACCGTCGCCACGTGCGCGCAGATCGCGCCGGGCGTGGTGAGCCAGATCTGGCCCCGGTCGCGCAACCGTGCGAGGTGCGCGAGCGCACGGCGCAGGTGTCGCAGACGGTAGGGCTGCCCGACGATGTACGGATGCAGTGCCACGCCCATCACCAGTGGCTGGCGGCGCGACTGGTCCTGCATCTCGTCGGCGTTGTCGATGATCATCTGCGCGAAGTCCTTCGCGTCCATCTGCCGCGCGATGATCATCGGGATGTCGTTCAGTTCCTGCGGATAGGGCACCGACCACAGCGTGCGGCCGCTGCGGGTGCGCATCGGCACCGGCTGGTCGTCGTGGCACCAGTTCAGCGTGTAGCGGTAGCCGGCTTCGGCGAGCAGGTCGGGCGTGAGATGGCTTTCGGAAATCCACGGCGACAGCCAGCCCGTGGGCGCCTTGCCGCTTTCGGCCAGCATGCGGGCGCTGCAGCGCGCGAGCAGCGCGGCCTCCGCAGGCTCGTCCATGTCGCCCTGGCGCTCCGCATTGGTGTGGCCGTGACCGATGAGCTCGTCGCCGCGCGCGACCGAAGCCGCGACCAGCTCCGGGCAGTGGTCGTACAGCGCGGTGTTGAGCAGCGTTCCGCACACCATGTCGAGGCTGTCGAAGAGTTCGAGGCAACGCCATGCGCCGACCCGGTTCCCGTACTCGCGCCACGAGAAATTCAGCACATCCGGATGCGGCGACGCGGGGCCGATGCACGCGCCCATGCCTTCACCGAACGCGAAGTGCTCGAGGTTGAGGCCAAGGTAGACCGCCAGCCGGGCGCCATTGGGCCACGCATAGTCTGCGCGGCGGGTGATCGGCGCGTAGTCGAACCGGCCGTGCGTGGGCAGCGGGCCGGTGTACCCGGCACTCATCGGACGACCCTCGCGCAGCCGCGCTTCGGGATTCGCCTGCGGGCGGCCGGGCGGCTCATGCCGGCCGGCGAGCGAGCAGCGCCCAGACGCCGGCCGCCGACAGCAGCGAGCCGCCCGTCAGGTTGAAGCGCCGCTGCGCGCGCGGCGAGGCCAGCAGCCGGCGTGCCGAACCGGCGAACACCGCGTAGAGCGTGGCATTGAGGGTCGCCATGGCCACGAAGGTGACCGCGAGGAGCCAGAGCTGGTGGGTCACATCCGCGCGCGGGTTGATGAACTGCGGCAGGAAGGCGACGAAGAACACGATCCCCTTGGGGTTGAGCGCGGTCACCAGCCAGGTGTTGGCGAACAGCCGCCAGCGCGACCGGGGCGCTGCCGGAGCCGCGAGCTCGGCCGGCGAGATGCCCGCGCGCAGCAGTTTCACGCCGAGGTAAAGCAGGTACAGCCCGCCGACCCACTTGATCACCATGAACCAGAACGCCGAGGTCGCGAGCAGCGCGCCCAACCCGAGCAGTGAAAGCACCAGCGCGGTCGAGTCGCCGAGTGCGACCGCTGCCACCAGCGGCACGTTGGCCCGGCGCCCATGCGCGACCGAGTAGCTGATGACCGTGAGGATGGTCGGCCCGGGGATGACCAGCAGCACCGCGGAGGCGGCGACGAATGCGAGCCAGAGTTCGATGGACATGCGGAACTTTCAGGTTTGGAGATCGACACTGGATGCTAGCGACTTCGATGCCAGCCTGTCCCGATGCATCGGCCAGCCGTGGAAGGGTCAAAAGAGCTTCCACTTCAGGACGACGAAGGCGGCACCCGCGAGCGGCAGCAGGTAGATGAGCAGGAAGATCGGCAACTCCTCGCCGAACGAATAGCCGGCCTTGACGACGCCGATCCACATGTTCGCCGCCGCGATCACGAACCAGAGGGCGGCGAACGCGATGAGGCTCATGCGCATGCCATCGCCGAAGCCACCCGCCATCGACTTGCCGGCGGCCAGGCACACCGCCAGCAGCACGAAGCCGCCCAGGATGAAGAGTAGTGTGCGCATGTCAGTGCTCCATGGCGCTGCGCGTTACTCGCGGCGCGTGAATCCGGCTCGACCAAGACCAGAAACCCCGCGGAACCGGCTTTGCCGGGCCGCCGGGGTTGCCCCCGGAGAGGGGTGTCCGAGCCACACGAAGTGGGCGAGGCTGGGGGTGAGCTTCATGAGCTCGCCTCCAGCACGAGTTGCGTCTGCGTCACCACGGCGCAGAGCTTGCCTTCCTCGGATCGGATGGTGGTTTGCCACACCATCGTGGTGCGTCCGCGATGCAGCGCGACCGATTCGCCGACCACCGTGGTGTTCACCTTCGCGCCGCCGATGAACTTGGTGCTCGAATCGGTGGTCGTGGTGCGCTTGCCCTTCGGCAGGTTGACGACGGTGCCCACTGCGCCCAGCGTGTCCGCGAAGGCCATATACGCGCCGCCGTGCAGGATGCCGCCGGCCGTGCAGAGGTCGGGTCGCACGACGAGGTTCGCGACCACGCGCTCCGGCTCGAGCGTGAGGAGGCGCACCCCCATGAGGCCGGGAAAGATCGGTTCGAGGATCTGCTGGATCTGTTCGACGGTCGGCATGGACATGGAACTCCTTCGCAGCGGTGGACGAGGGTCAGTGGCTGTGGCCTTCGTGGGACGGTCCGGTGTTCCATCATGCCTTGTAGTCCGCGCCAGCGGAATCACCGGCGATCGACGGACTACCGGGGGGCCTCCACCTTGATGCGCGGGTTGGGTGCCTCGCCGAACATCTCCGGCGCATAGAGCGCCTCGACGCGGCTCGGCGGCATCGCGAACTCGCCGACGTTGTTGAGGCGCACGGTGTATTCCACCCGCGTCAGTCCCTTGGGCAGGTAGCCGTAGTAGCTGCGGAAGGCCTCGAAGCTGCGTTCCTCGAACGCCGGCCAGCCGTTGCCCGCGCGCTTCTCGCCCTGCGTGGCGATCTGCGAATCGCGGCCCAGGCCGGTGCCGAGGATGGTCGCGCCGGCCGGGATCGGGTCGGTGATCGCGACCCAAGTCATGTCCGTGCTCGCGTTGACTTCGAGGCTGATGCGCAGCACGTCGCCGCGCGTGTAGAGGCCCGGCACCGCCTGTTCGACCGGTGTGATCGTCCGCTTGATCGCGTAGCCCGCCGCGAACGGCGCCTTCAGCGGCACCGCGGCCACCGACTGCAGCGTGAGCCACGGCCTGCCGCTGCCGCTCTGCGTGACGAGCAGCGTGTCGTGTGCGGCCGGGGCCGCAGGCCAAGGGATGAACATCGTGTTGTTGCGCAGGTTGCCGGGCGAAGCCGGTGCGCCGAAGGCGCTCGTCTGGTTCGGCGCACCGCTGGCGTCACTCGTCTTCACGCGCTCGACCTTGCTCCAGTCGATCTGCGCCTTCGCGCCGCCGAAGCTCGCGGACGTGATGCCGGTCACCGGCGTGCTCTCGAATTTCTTCGAGAACTTCTCCAGCGCGAGACCACCCCAGAGGTTCGCGGTGGTGGTGAGCCATGCACCCCTCTGCTGGCGGCCGATGAAGCCGTTGGCGAGCCGGGGGATGTCGTCCTTCCACGCCGGGTCGTCCATGACCGTGAGCAACAGGCGCGCGGTGTTGACGTCGCCGTTGGTCATCAGCCACCACCAGTGGTCGTCCTGCTCGGTGCTGAAGCCGACGCGCGTGCCCTGGTAGCTGAGGCGTGCCTTGAGCACGGTCATCGCCTCGTCGAGCCGCTGCTGGCGCTGCGGGACGTCCTGCACGCGACGCAGGATGTTGATCCAGTCGATCACCGCGCTGGTCGGCCACTGGTTGGGCGCGATGGTGATGCCGCCGGTCATGCGGCCCTGCGCCTTGCCGTAGCGCGAGAGCGCCTCGAGCGCTGCGAGCTTGCGCACGTCGAGGTCCTTGCGCGGGCTCCAGAAGTCGCGCTGGATGCGGCCTTCGACGAAGGCGATCAGCCCCTGCTCCATCGGCGCCCGCGCCGCGTCGGGCAGCGCGAAGGCCGGGTCGAGCGCCGCCGCCTCGTTCGCCGCGGCGAGCAGGTAGGCGGTCAGGGTGTCGCTGCCCCGGTTGGCCTCGCCACCCTGCGGCGGGAAGTAGTTCGCGAGGCCGTCGCTGTCGAGGTAGCTCGGCAACTGCGCGACCACGGTCTGCCACGCCTTGCCGTCGCGCAGGCCGATGGCCTTGCTCGTCTTCTGTTCGAGGCAGCTGTAGGGATAGGCCGCGAACCAGTCGCGCACGCCGGTGAGCCCTTCGGCGAGCTTCGGTTGCAGCGACAGGCGTACACCGCCCCGGCCCGGCAGCGCATCGGCGGGCGCTGCCACGTCGAGGGTGAAGGGCCCGTCGACCTGGGCCAGCGTGGCCTGCTGCACCGTGAGCGGCATCGCGGGCACGATGCGCTGGCGCACCTTGAGCGCATCGCGCGCGCCGCCGACCGTGTCGCGGGCTTCGATCTCCCACAGGATGGATTCGTTGCGCAACTGCGCGAGCTGTGCAGGCGCGGTCACCGTCCACGCGATCTCGCGGGCTTCGCCGGCCGGGATGTCGACCGTCTGCGGCTCGAGCGTCAGCAGCGTGGCGCGCGGCCCGGCCTCGACCTTCATCTCCTTCCGCGTGGTGTTGCGCAGCGTGATTTGCGCGCGGAACTGGTCGTCCTCGCGCACCAGCGGCGGCAGTCCGCTGATGATCTGCAGGTCCTGCGTCGCCTGGATGGATGTCTGCCCGGTGCCGAAGAGACCCACGCCCGAATCGGCGACCGCGACGATCCTGAAGGTGGTGAGCGCGTCGTTGAGCGGAACCGTGACCGTGGCCTGACCGTTGTCGTCGAGCACGATCTTCGGGTTCCACATCAGCAGGGTATCGAGCAGCTCGCGCGTGGGGCTCTTGCCGCCGCCTCCGCCGGCCGGCACCGCCTTGCGGCCATAGTGCCGGCGGCCGACGATCTCCATCTGCGCGGTCGACGTGCTCACCCCCAGCTTCTGCGCTGCAGCATGGCCTCGAGCAGGTTCCAGCTGTCGTTCGGCATCAGCTCCAGCAGTGCCTGATCGACCGCGGCCAGCGCGACTTCCGCGCCGGCCGCGGGCTTGCCGTCGGGCAGCTTGCCGGTGATGGTGATTTGCGCCTTGCCGCGCACCGGGTAGCTGGGCTTGTCGCTCTCGACCTTCACGTCGATCTGGTGCGCCTGCGTGCCGACGCGGATTTCCGCCAATCCGAGCCGGAACGCCGGCTTGCTGAGATCCACCAGCGCCGTCGGTGCGACATATTCCTTGCCTTCGTACCAGAACGCTGTCCACCATTCGCGTGGCGCGCGGAAGCCCCAGGTGAAGAAGCTGTACCACGGCACGTCGCGCAGCCGGCCGCGCAGCGCGAGCACACTGACGTAGACGTTCGGCCCCCACTCGGGCTTGATCTGCAGGCTCACCGTCGGGTCCTGGCCGTTGAGCTTGACCACGTGCGTTTCGATCAGACCCTCGCGTTCCACCGACACCAGTGCGGTCGCGAAGCGGAAGGGGCTGCGCACCTGGAACTTTGCGACCTCGCCGGGCTGGTAGCTTTTCTTCTCGGGCAGCACGTCGATGCGATCGTGGTCTTCGCCCCCGAACCAGAGCTCGCCCTGCCGCGTGACGTACACCGCGCTGGACGCGCGGCTCTCTCGGCCTTCCTTGTCGCTCGCGATCGCGATGAGCTCGATCTCGCCGGGCTCCTTCAGATCCGTCTCGCACAGCAGGAGCCCGCGCACGTCGCTCTTGCCGCTGCAGACGGTGCCGATCTCCTTGGTTTCGGTCTTGTTGTCGTAGGTGTAGAAGCCGCCCACCATGCGCTTCCGGCTGGTGGTGGTGATGCGCGCGATGGCGCGCACGTTGAGCGTCACGCCCTCACGGGGCTTGCCGGCGAGGTCGAGCGCCACGGCCTGGAAGCGGACCTTCTGACCGGTCGAGACCCAGCCCTCGGTCTTGATGCCGGCGATCACGCCCGCGGGCCACAGCGTCTGCGTGCTGCGCAGCGTCTGGATTTCGCCGTTCGGATCGGCATAGCTGGCTTCGAGCAGCAATTCGCGCGGCGTGAAGCGCGCGGTCGGGATCTTGTCGATCGCGAGCTTGCCTGCGCCGTTGCGGTCGAGCGTCAGCGGCAGCTTGTCGGCGACCACGTGCGCGTCGTCGGCGGGCGATTCGCTGTCTTCGGCGTTGCTGGTCGTTGCGCTCTCCCTGCGCGGTGCCGCGAAACTGAAGGTCTCGAAGTCGGGGAACGACAGCGACTTGCCACGCACCAGGGCCGACACACGCACCGGCAGGCTGCCCGCGCCGCCGCCCGACACGTAGTTGATCTGGACTTCGACCGGCACGGACGTTGCCGCGACCAGCGGGTTCTTGTCGCTCGGCGCGATGCGGCCTTCGAACACCGGCAGGCGGAATTCCTCGACGCGGAACTGGCCGGTGCTGTAGCTGCGTTCCGACTCACCCGAACCGGCGCGCAATTCGACCTGGTAGAGGCCGAGCTTGGCAGCGGGCGGAATCTCGAAGGTGCTGTCGGCGCTCTCGCCGCCCGTCGCGGTCTTGCGCCATTGGATCGGCTGGGTGAACTGCTGGCCGCTGCCGACGTGCGTGACGACCATCGTGCCGGGCCAGTTGGAAGGCAGGCCCAGGCCGGCGCGCGTCTGCGTGCGGATCAGGTGCTTCATCGATACCGTCTCGCCGGCGCGCAGCAGCGTGCGGTCGAAGATGGTGTGGGCGACGCGGTCGGGCTCGGCCTCCTGGCTCGTGGGCACGTTGAAACGCCACGGTTCGATGCCGCGCTGCCAGTCGGTCCAGGTGAAGGCGAGGTCCTCGACGCCGTCCGCGTCCTTGGCACGCGCGCTGACGAAGTAGGCGTCGGCGCTGTATTCCTCGTCGGTGGAACAACTCGGCGGATTGGGCGGGATGCCGGCGAAGCGCGCGATGCCGTCCGCATCGGTGGTGCCGGTCGCGATCTCCCTGCCGTCGCAGCCCGACACGCGTACGCTGGCGTTAGGCACCACCTTGCCCTTGTCGAGCGTGGTGACCCAGGCCAGCGCGTTCTCGCGGCCCAGCTTGAAGTGCACCGCGAGATGGGTCGCGAGTGCCGTGGTGCGGACGTACATCGTGCGGCCGCCGCCGTAGCGCTCGTCGAGCAGGGCGTCGCCCAGCTTCTGCGATGCGATCTCGAGCACGTGGAAGCCCGGCGTGAGCGGGATGCCGATCACTTCGAACGGCCGCGGATCGCCGTTTTCGCTCTTGGGCATGTCCAGCGTGCGCACGCCGCCCTGGCCACCGAGCAGCGACAGCATGCGGGTCTGCACGTTGTCGCGCTCGTCCTTGTCGATCACCTTGGGCAACGCGCCCTTCACGTCGCGCGCGGCCGACTTGCGGGAGACCGTGTAGTTCTCGTAGCGGCGCACCTTGCGGAACCACGCAATGATCTCGGCGTCGCTGCGCGGATTGAGGTCGCTCACCTTGCCCGGCGTGAGCGCCTGCACCTGCAGCGCGGGTTCGACGCGGCGCACCGTCACCGGCATCAAGGCCACGCCGCCGGGCTCGGCGAGCCGCTCGACCACGCCGAAGGGTGAGGCCGCGAACTTGGCGAGCGGCGGCATCGCGCCGGTCGCGACCTTCATCGGAAAACTGCCGGGCGAGGCCAGCGCGCGGCCCGAAGAATCCTCGAACTTCGCAGGCAGCTCGATGGTGAACTGTGTCTGCTCGGGGAAGGGCGGGGCGAAGCTCACCCCATCGACGACCGCATCGGCGTCGTTCGCCGTGTTGTCGTCGAGCTTCGGCTTGAACGCCTTGCCGCTGCCCTTGAGCGTGATCTGCGCGGCCAGTTGGCGGGAGACCGGGGCGTTGAAGCGCAGCGCCATAGGCCGCAGCGGCAGGCAGGCCGACTGCGCGTTCTCGCGCTCACAGGTGAAGGAGACGGCGAAGGGCTCGCGCACCTCGAAGGCGAGGCGGCGCTCGACGTTGTTGGCCACGCCCGAAGGCGTCGCAACGCCCTTGCCGTAGACGATCTGCACGCGGCCGCCCGGTGGCAGGGTGCGGTTGCATTGCAGCGTGACGAAGCGGCCGGGCTCCTTCGCGGCGTCGCGGTCGCGGCCCAGGGCCTTGAGCAATGCGTTGCGTTGCTCGCCTTCGACGAGCCTGACGGGAATGCGCTCGCCGATGCCGTCGGCGGCGCACCAGACGTTGTCCTGCAGGCTCTGCGGCGTGGCAGCGCCATTGAGTTCGAGCAGGAAGAGCTGCTCTTCGTCGATCTTTCCGTAGCTCGGCCGCCAGCTGCGGATGAACGGCCCGCCGCTGCTGAACTGGTAGCGTTCCGGCCCGGTCAGCTCCGAGCCACCCGGGGTCCTGAAGCCGGCCACCCGCGTGACGGTGCAGCGCACGCCGGGCGGCAGGTCGCTCTGGAAATCGAAGACCCACTGCTTCTCGCCGGTCCAGCGCCCGGTGCCCTTGCCGGCCTCCGCATCGGTGCAGCTCACCGTGAGCGGCGCCGGCGCCCTCGGGTCGCCGAAGTTCACGGTGGCCTGGTCGAAGCGGGCGACGACCTGCCGGATGCGTGCGACCTCGCCTTGCGGCGTGAGGCTGGTGATCTGCAGGGCGTGCGCGCTCAGCGCGCCCAAGGCCAGCGCAAGGGCGGCGAAACAGCGTGATGTCGTTCTTGTGGTCAACGAGCTTCTCCTTCGGCCGGAAGGGTAGCGCATGGCTGTGTTGCGTCACTGGCACGCGATGTGCCTCCACTATCATCGATCGATATGAAACTGCTGTTGAGCCACCCTGCCGGCAACCAGAACGTTCGTGCCATGCTCGATGGTCTGCAGCGGGCAGACATGCTGGCGCGCTTCGCCACCACCTTCGCCGCACGGGAAGGCAGTCTGCTGCTCAAGCTGACGCCGGAAAAGCTCGGCAAGGATCTGCTGCGGCGGCGTTTCGATGTTCCCGGCGAGAAGATCCTGCAGCATCCCTGGCGCGAGCTCGCGCGCATGATCTGCGGCAAGCTCGGCTGGACCCACTGGGTGCGCCACGAGGAGGGCTTCGCGTCGATCGACGGCGTGTTGCAGGACTTCGACCGCTTCGTGGCTCGCAAGCTGCCGGGTGTTCGGCGCGAGCAAGGCGCGAAGGCCGTCTACAGCTACGAGGATTCCGCGCTCGACACGTTCAGGGAGGCGAAGTCGCTCGGCATGCGTTGCGTCTACGACCTGCCGATCTCCTACTGGGAAGTGGGCCGCCGCCTGATGGAGGAAGAGGCGCAGCGCCTCCCCGAGTGGGTTGGCGCACTCGGCGGTGGCATGAGCGACACGGACGCGAAGCTGGAGCGCAAGGTGCACGAGCTCGAGCTCGCGGATCTCGTCGTCGTCCCGAGCAAGTTCGTCGCCGATTCGCTGCCGGATTGGGCCTCGGGCAAGGCCCGGGTGCTGTCGCCCTTCGGCTCGCCGAGTTCTTCGGGCACCTGGTCGCGTACGGCGGAAGACCCGTCGCGGCCGCTGCGCGTGCTGTTCGCGGGCTCCATGGGGCAGCGCAAGGGCCTGGCCGATCTGCTGCGGGCGATGCACCTGCTGGGCGGCGAGAACATCGAGCTGGTGGTGATGGGCGGGCCGCTCGAATCGCTCGACTTCTACCGCCGCCAGTACGCCGGCTTCACCTACGAGCCGGGCAGGCCGCATGCCGAGGTGCTCAAGCTCATGAACAGTTGCGACGTCTTCTGCCTGCCGTCGCTGTACGAGGGCCGTGCGCTCGTGATGCAGGAGGCCATGAGCCAGGGCCTGCCGCTGGTGATCACGCCGAATACCGGCGGGGAGGACCTCGTGATCGAGGACAGGACCGGGTTCCTTGTGCCGATCCGCTCGCCCGAGAAGATCGCCGAGAAGCTCGCCTGGTTCAACCAGAACCGGCAGGCGCTCATGGCGATGAAGGAGCAGGCGATCCGGCATGCCGCCAGCTACACATGGAGCAACTACAGCGCCACCGTGATCGACGCGATCCGCGAACTGGCCTAGCTGGGCGCAAGGACCTGACCATGCGGCCCCCGCGGCTGGCATGCCGACGATGAAACGCTACTGGGAAATCGATGCGCTGCGGGGGCTGATGCTCCTGCTGATGACCCTCACGCATCTGCCGACGCGCCTCACCGACCCGCTCGGGCAGCCCTTCGGCTTCGTTTCGGCGGCCGAAGGCTTCGTGCTGCTGTCGGCCTTCGTGTCCGGGCTGGTCTACAGCCGCATCAGCTACAACCAGGGCGTGGATTCGATGCGGCGGGCCTTCTGGCGGCGGGCGCTCAAGGTCTACCTGAGCCAGGCCGCGACGCTGCTGTTCCTGTTCACGATCATCTCGGCGGTGGGCCTGCGCATCGACCAGCCGGCGGTGAAGAACCTGCTGTCGTTCTATCTCGCCAACCCGCGCGAGGGATTCCTGTATTCGCTGTTGCTGATCTACGAGCCGGCGCTGCTCGACATCCTGCCGATGTACATCTTCTTCATGCTGATCAGCCCCTGGGTGCTGGCGTTCGCGCTGCGCCACGGCTGGGCCGGCCTGATGATGGCCAGCGCGGTGCTGTGGGGGCTCGCGCAATTCGGGTTGAGCGAATGGCTGTACGGGCTGGTGGTGCGCTTCACCGGGCTCGACGTCCCGTTCCACGAGATGGGCGCCTTCAACGCCTTCGCCTGGCAGCTCCTGTGGTTTGCAGGGCTATGGATGGGGGCCAGTCGCAACTCGCCCGATGTGCGGCCTTTCACGTTCCCGAAATGGGTGCTTGCGATCGCGGCGGGGTTGGCGCTCTACGGCCTTTATTGGCGGCACCACGGCATCCATGGCCAGGCGCCCTTCGGCGGCGACGTGGAGCTGAACCTTCTGTTCGACAAGTGGCAGCTCGGTCCGCTGCGCCTGGTGAATCTCGTGGTGCTCGGCATCGTCGCGATCCAGTGGGGGCCGGCGTTCATGCGGCGCATTCCGCGCCTGCACTGGCTCGAAGCGATGGGACGCGCCTCGCTGCCGGTGTTCTGTGCGCACCTCGTCGCGGTGCTGCTGGTCCTCGCGATCTACGGCGACAGCCAGACCGCCAGGCCCTGGTGGGGCGATGGGCTGTTGCTCTCGGTGGTGTTCTCGGGGCTTTATGCGGTTGCGCGCGTCAGCCAGTGGCTGGACGCGCGCAAGAAGAAGCCGCCGAGACCGTCAGTGCAGCCCCTGCGTGACTGAGGCGTCCACGCGCGTCGCCGGTTCCGCGAGGTGCGATGCGATCACCGACTGCCAGAGGCGATAGCCCTCGTCGGTCATGTGGAGCTGGTCCGCGCGGAACAGTTCGGGGCGCGGGCGTCCGTCGTTGCCCAGCATTGGCGTGTAGACGTCGATGAATTCGGTGTTGGGCATGCGGCGCAGGTAGGCGGCGATCGCGTTGTTGGCCTCGCGCATCTGCGCCGTCAGCTTCTCGCGCGACGGGCTGGGCTTGATCGAGATGTAGGCGATGCGCGTGTCCGGCAGCTCGCCGCGCACCGTGTTGGCAAAGCGCGCGAAGCTTTCGAGCACCTGCATCGGCGTGCGGTTTTCGGCGAGATCGTTGTCGCCCGCATACACCAGTACGAGCCGTGGCTTGTAGCGCACGACGAGGTCCCGCGCGAAAAGGCTCGCGTCTTCCATCGTCGAGCCGCCGAAGCCGCGGTTGATGACCACCGGTTGCTGCGGGAAGTCCTGCGCGATATGGGGCCACATCCGGATCGTGGAGCTGCCGACGAACAGCACGCCGCCGGCGGCTGGCAGCCGCTCCCTGTCGGCCGCGTCGAAGGCGTTGAGTTCCTTCTGCCACTTGGCCCTGGCTGCAACGTAGGCCGGCGTCTGCTGCTGCGTCGCGGCATCGGTTGACGCACTCTGGGCGTGCGACGCCAGCGCGGTCGCCAGCGCGAGCGAGCAAAGAACGAGGCGGACGGCGCTCATCAGCGGCTGTTGCGCCCGATGCCCTGGTAGACGATGCCGGCTTCGCGCATCGCGGCGGGCTCGTAGAGATTGCGGCCGTCGAAGATCACCGGCGACTTCATCAACGCCTTGAGCCTCGTCAGGTTCGGGCTGCGATAGGCCTTCCACTCGGTGACGATGACCAGCGCGTCCGCGCCGTCCAGGGCGCTCATCGGGTCCTTGGGCGCGCAGTAGCTGATCCGCTCGAGCAGTTCGGGCGCATCGGCGAAATCCAGAGTCAATACGCGGCGCGTCTCCTCGACCGCGATCGGGTCGTGCGCCACCACGCGCGCGCCGGCGCGCACCAGGGTGTCGATCACCACGCGGCTGGGCGCCTCGCGCATGTCGTCGGTGTTCGGCTTGAAGGCCAGCCCCCAGAGCGCGAACGTGCGCCCTTTCAGATCGGAGCCGAAGTGGGCCAGCACCTTGTTGCTCAGCGCGTGCTTCTGGTCGTTGTTGACGTCCTCGACCGCTTCGAGCACGCGGAGTTGCTGGCCGTACTCCTGCGCGATGCGGTTCAGCGCCTTGATGTCCTTGGGGAAGCAGCTCCCGCCATAGCCCGTGCCCGCGTACAGGAAGCTGTAGCCGATGCGCGGGTCGGAGCCGATGCCCTGGCGTACCGCCTCGATGTCCGCGCCCACGCGGTCGGCGAGGTTCGCCAGCTCGTTCATGAAGCTGATGCGCGTCGCGAGCATCGCGTTGGCCGCGTACTTGGTGAACTCGGCCGAGCGCACGTCCATCACGCGCGTGCGCTCGTGGTTGCGGTTGAAGGGTGCGTAGAGCTTGCGCATCTGCGCCAGCGCCTCCTGGCCGTCCTCGTCGTCGGAACAGCCGATGACGATGCGGTCCGGCCGCATGAAGTCTTCGACCGCGGCGCCTTCCTTGAGGAACTCGGGATTGCTCACCACCGAGAAGCGCAGGTCCGAGCGCCCGCGCTTGTCGAGCTCTTCCTGGATCGCCGCCCGGACGCGGTCGGCCGTGCCCACCGGCACCGTGGACTTGTCGACCACGACCTTGAAGCCGTTCATGTACCGGCCGATGTTGCGGGCCGCGGCCAGCACGTACTGCATGTCGGCGCTGCCGTCCTCGTCGGGCGGGGTGCCGACGGCGATGAACTGGATGTCGCCGTGCGCGACCGAGGCTTCGACGTCCGTCGAGAAGTCGAGCCGCCCGGCATCGACGTTCGAGGCCACGAGGTCTTCGAGACCCGGCTCGTAGATGGGAATGCCGCCCGCGTTGAGCGTGGCGATCTTGCGTTCGTCCACGTCCAGACAGAAGACGTGGTTGCCGAGGTCCGCGAGGCAGGTGCCGGTGACGAGGCCGACGTAGCCGGTGCCGATGATCGTGATATTCATGAATTCAGGTTGCGCTGGGTTCCGACAGGAGTTTGTCGAAGTATGCAATGGTCTTCTTCAGCCCTTCGTCGAGCTGCGTGCGCGGCGCCCAGCCGCCGAGCTCCTTCTGCGCCACCGTGATGTCGGGGCGGCGCTGTTTCGGGTCGTCGGCCGGAAGCGGCATGCGCACGAGTTTGCTCCTGGAGCCGGTCAGTTCGATGACCTTGTTGGCCAGATCCAGCATCGAGAACTCGCCCGGGTTGCCGATGTTGATCGGCCCGGGCACTTCGTCGCCGGTGGCCATCATGCGCAGCATCGCTTCCACGAGATCGTCCACGTAACAGAAGCTGCGGGTCTGCTGGCCATCGCCGTAGAGGGTGATGTCCTGGCCCCGCAGGGCCTGCACGATGAAGTTCGACACCACGCGGCCGTCGTTCATGTGCATGCGCGGACCGTAGGTGTTGAAGATGCGCACCACCTTGATGCGCAGCTTGTGCTGGCGGTGGTAGTCGAAGAACAGCGTCTCGGCACATCGCTTGCCTTCGTCGTAGCAGCTTCGGATGCCGATCGGGTTCACGCGGCCCCAGTATTCCTCGACCTGCGGGTGGATCTCGGGGTCGCCGTAGACCTCGCTGGTCGAGGCCTGCAGGATCTTGGCGCGCACCCGCTTGGCCGAGGCCGAGCATGTTGATCGCGCCATGCACGCTGGTCTTGGTGGTCTGCACCGGATCGTGCTGGTAGTGGATCGGCGAGGCGGGGCAGGCGAGGTTGAAGATCTCGTCGACCTCCACATAGAGCGGAAAGGTCACGTCGTGGCGCATCAGCTCGAAGCGCGGATGGCCGTGCAGGTGCTCGACGTTGCGCTTGGTGCCGGTGAAGAAGTTGTCCACGCACAGCACGTCGTGTCCCTGCTCCAGCAGGCGGTCGCACAGGTGGCTGCCGAGGAAACCGGCGCCGCCGGTGACGAGGATTCGCTTCGAGGCGTTGTATTGCCGCATGGCCTGGGTCACTCCGTAGATCAATTCTGGGGTTGCTGGAGGCGCTTCTCGTACATCTTCGCGTCCACCAGCATGCGGAACCACAGGGCCTGGAAGAAAGCGAAGTAGAAGCCGGTCTTCCCATCGAGGAAGCCGAGCCGGAACACGTACCGGTAGACGAAATAGCCGAGCGAGCGCAGGCCCGTCGGCAGCTTGTAGTAGATCTCCTTGATGAAGCGCGTGCGCTCGCGCGCGTCGCCCATCAGCTTCGGCTGAAGCACGCCGTCGGATGCGGACCGGGGGCCGAGCTTTTCCTTGGCCTCGGCGTCGCTCCAGCGGTTGTGGCTGGCGATCCAGTCGGTGAGCTTGGCCGAGTTCTTGTCGTGCATGAGGCCGCGCAGCCGGCCGGCCTTGGCGGTGCTGATGAAATGCTGGTCGTAGAGCCGTGCCTCGCAGCGCCCGACGCCCGAGCGGAACAGCCGCAGATGCCACGGGTTCACGCCGCTGAAGCGCAGCCGCTTGCCCATGAAGTAGTCGCAGCGGCGGATCAGGTAGGCATCGAACCCGGGCTTTCCCGAAAGCAGTGCGCCGATCTCGGCTACCGCCCGATCGTCGAGGACTTCGTCGGCATCGAGGTGCAGCTGCCAGTCGTAGTCCCGTTCGATCTGCGAGATCGCCCAGTTGCGCTGGTCGCTGTAATTGGAGAACGGGCGCTGCACGACAGTGCAGCCCAGCTCTTCGAGGATGGTGGGTGTTCCGTCCGAGGAGTGAGAGTCCACCACGTACACGTGAGGGCTCACCTTCTTCGCCTGTGCAACCGTTTCGCGAATGATCGAAGCGGAGTTGAAGGTCAGGATGACAACGACGCAGCGGGGCTTTTCCATAGGCTTGGCTTGTTTGCAGCTTCGAAGGAAGCGCAAATCGTGCCAAACTTTAGCACTACATTTTTACATTTGGGAACACCTCCGACGGATGGTGTTCCCCCGCCCTATGGCGTATTGCTCACTTGAGGCGGGCGCGATGCCGGGCGATCTGCTGGTGGACCTGTGCGGGCGCGGTGCCGCCCAGGATGTTGCGCGCCGTGAGCGAGCCGCGCAGCGACAGGACATCGTAGACATCCTTGTCGATCGTCGGGTTGAAGCCCTTGAGCACGGTCAGCGGCAGTTCCGACAGGTCGACCTTGTGCGAGATCGCAGCCTTAACCGCGTGCGCCACGGTTTCGTGCGCGTCGCGGAAGGGCAGGCCCTTCTTGACCAGGTAGTCGGCCAGGTCGGTCGCCGTCGCGTAGCCGCGCAGGGCGGCGGCTTCCATGGCCTCGGGCTTGACCGTGATGCCGCCGACCATCTCCGAGAAGATGCGCAGGGTGTCCTTGAGCGTGTCGACGGTGTCGAACAAGGGCTCCTTGTCTTCCTGGTTGTCCTTGTTGTAGGCGAGCGGCTGGCCCTTCATGAGGGTGATCAGCGCCATCAGGTGGCCGACCACGCGGCCGGTCTTGCCGCGCGCGAGTTCGGGAACGTCAGGGTTCTTCTTCTGCGGCATGATCGAACTGCCGGTGCAGAAGCGGTCCGCGATGTCGATGAAGCCGAAGGACTGGCTCATCCAGAGCACCAGCTCTTCGCTCAGGCGGCTGATGTGCACCATCGCCAGCGAGGCGGCCGAGGCGAATTCGATCGCAAAGTCGCGGTCGCTCACCGCGTCGAGGCTGTTCTGGCAGACGCCTTCCATGCCCAGCGCCTTGGCCACGGCTTCGCGGTCCAGCGGGTAGCTGGTGCCGGCCAGGGCGGCGGCGCCCAGCGGCAGGCGGTTGACGCGCCGGCGCACGTCGGCCATGCGTTCTGCGTCGCGCGCGAACATCTCCACGTAGGCCAGCATGTGGTGGCCGAAGCTCACCGGCTGCGCCACCTGCAGGTGCGTGAAGCCGGGGAGGATCACCTCGACGTTCTTCTCGGCGAGGTCGAGCAGCGATTTCTGCAGGTCCACGAGCAGGCCGCCGATCAGGTCGATCTCGCCGCGCAGCCAGAGGCGCACGTCGGTCGCGACCTGGTCGTTTCGGCTGCGGCCGGTGTGCAGGCGTTTGCCGGCATCGCCCACGAGCTGCGTGAGGCGAGCCTCGATGTTGAGGTGCACGTCCTCCAGGTCCAGCTTCCACTCGAAGCGCCCGGATTCGATTTCCTCGCGAATCTGCTTCATCCCGCTTTCGATCGCGGCGTGGTCCTGCGCGCTGATGACCCCCTGCGCTGTCAACATGCCTGCATGCGCCAGCGAGCCCTCGATGTCGGCCTGCCACAACCGCTTGTCGAAGAACACGCTGGCGGTGTAGCGCTTGACCAGGTCGCTCATGGGTTCGGAGAACAGGGCGGACCAGGCTTCGGATTTCTTGTCGAGTTGGTTTTGGGTCATTGGAGGCGGCCGGGAGGCAATAATGGGTTGGTCACCCAGTGTTTCATTGATGCGCAACCCGTCGATTTTATCGGCCACCCCTTCGCCATCGTCCAGGACGAAGCCGGCTTCGGTCCCGGCCGCCACGGCACCCGCGCCTGGGGGCTCGGTGGTGTTCGACGCCTGCCAGATCGGCGTGGTGCTGCGCGCGGTGCTCTTTGTCGAGGTGGTGGTGGCGGTCGCCACGCTGTTTCTGGCGGCCTCGCCGTCCGAATGGCTGCTGCTGGCCGCCACCGTGACCGGCGGCGCGCTGCCGGCGACCCTGCTCTGGCTGCTGGTCGGATGCGCCCTGAAGAAGCCTCTGGGCCGACTGCCGCTGCGGGCCCAGTACGCAGCCGGTGCGCTGCTCGGCGCGGTGGCAGGGCTCTATGGGTGCGGCCTCCTGCGCCTGACCGGCGTGATCGCGGCCTCGGCATGGGTTGCGAGCGCCCTGGCGGGCGCGCTGTTCGCGAGCCTCATCGTCGCGGCGCTCGTGCTGCGCGCGCGGGGGCGAACACCGGCGGCGACCACCGCGAGGCTGGAAGAGCTGCAGTCGCGCATCCGACCGCACTTCCTCTTCAACACGCTCAACAGTGCGATTGCGCTGGTGCGCCACGAGCCGGCCAGGGCCGAAGCGCTGCTGGAGGACCTGAGCGAGCTGTTCCGGCAGGCGCTGGCGGACCCCGGCGAATCGGTCACGCTGGCCGACGAGATCGCGCTCGCGCAGCGCTACCTCGCCATCGAGCAGGTGCGCTTCGGCGACCGGATTCGCGTGCGCTGGGACATCGACCCGGAAGCCAACAGCGCACGGCTGCCGCCGCTGCTGCTGCAGCCGCTGGTGGAAAACGCAGTCAAGCATGGCGTAGAGCCGAGCCCCGAGGGCGCCAGGCTGCGCATCCGCACCGAACGCCGCGGCAGCATGGTGCTGATCGAGGTCATCAACAGCCTGCCGCCGCTGCGCTGGGCCGACGAGCCCCTGCCGCGCGGCCATGGCATCGCGCTCGGCAACGTGCGCGACCGCCTGCATCTCCTGCACGACATGCGGGCGCAGTTCAGCGCCGGCATGGACCAGAAGCACTACCGCGTACGCATTGCCATTCCCGGTGAACCATGACCCCTCTTCGCACCTTGATCGTCGATGACGAACCCCTGGCGCGCTCCCGGATGCGCACCCTTCTGGCGGACTGCCAATCGCCGGCCGTCGATCTCGTGGCGGAGGCCGCGAACGGCGAGGCTGCGCTGGAGCAACTGGCGACGCAGCCGCTCGACCTCGTGCTTCTGGACATCCACATGCCCGGCGTCGACGGGCTCGAACTCGCACGCACGCTGCGCAGCCGGCCGGACGCGCCGGCGGTGATCTTCGTCACGGCCTACGCCGCGCATGCGGTGACGGCCTTCGAGCTCGAGGCGGTCGACTACCTCACGAAGCCGGTGCGCGTCGAGCGGCTCCAGCAGGCGCTGCAGAAGGTCGTGCGGCATCTGCACGAGCGCCGTCCGACGGCCGCGCAGCAGCCGCAGGACGTGCTGCTGATCCTCGATCGCGGCCGCACCGAGCGCGTGCCGCTGTCGGAGGTGCTCTACCTCAAGTCCGAGTTCAAATACCTCACCGTGCGGACGGCGCAGCGCAGCCACATCTTCGATGGCTCGCTCTCCGATCTGGAAGAGCGCTATCCGAAGCGCTTCGTGCGCGTGCATCGCAACGCGCTGGTCGCGCGGTCCGCGATCCGCGCCCTCGAGAAATACGACGACGGAGAGGATGCGGAGGGCTGGGCCCTGCGGATCGACGGCATTCCCGAGCCGATCGTGGTGTCGCGCCGGCAGCTTCCAGCCGTTCGCGAGGTGCTGAAGGAGCCACGATGAGCGACAGCGCCGACACGAAGAGCGAGGCGCCCGATGAATCCGCCCCACCCGAGCGCGTGCTGCTGCACATGCCGGTGGACGTGCGCAGCGCGTCGCTGCTGGTGCTCGCGGTGCTCGCAAGCGTGTTCGCGCTGCACTGGGCGGCGGCGGTGTTCGTCCCGCTGATGGTGAGCCTGATGCTGACCTACGCCCTGTCGCCGCTGGTCGACCTGCTCGAACGCTGGAAGGTCTCGCGCTGGATCGGTTCGGCGGTGATCCTGCTCGCCCTCGGCGGTGCGATGGGCTGGACCGGCTATTCGCTGTCCGGCAGCGCGCAGGATCTCGTCGATGCGCTGCCCCTCGCCGCGCAGAAGCTGCGGCTCGCGGTCCGCGGCGACGGCCGGGTCAAGGACCCGAGCACCCTCGACACCGTGCAGAAGGCCGCGACGCAGATCGAGCAGGCGGCCGAGGAGAACTCGGCCAAGGTCGCAGCGCGCAAGGGCGTCTCGCGCGTGGTCATCGAGCGGCCGGCCTTCAATGTCAGGGACTACCTCTGGAGCGGCACCGTCGGTCTGATCGCGGCGGCGGCGCAGCTCACGCTGATCGCCTTCCTGACCTTCTTCGCGCTCGGGTCGGGCGACACCTTCCGCCGCAAGCTGGTCAAGATCACGGGCACCAGCCTGCAGAAGAAAAAGATCACGTTGTACGTGCTGGACGACATCACGAAGCACATCGAGCGCTACCTGCTGGTGCAGATCCTGACCAGTGCACTCGTCGGCGTCGCGACCGGGTTGGCGTTCTGGGCGATCGGCCTGGAAAGCGCCGCCGTCTGGGGCATCGTGGCCGGCGTGACGAACCTGATTCCCTACATCGGCTCGGTCATCGTGATGGCGACGGCGGCGCTGGTGGCTTTCCTGCAGTTCAACAGCGTTCAGATGGCGCTGCTGGTGGGCGGCAGTTCGCTCCTGATCCACACGCTGGTCGGCAACCTGCTGCTGCCGTTCCTCACCAGCCGGACGAGCCGCATGAACCCGGTGGCGGTCTTCGTCGGCGTGATCTTCTGGGGCTGGCTCTGGGGCATCTGGGGGCTGCTGCTGGGCATCCCGATCATGATGGTCGCCAAGGCCATCTGTGATCACGTGGAAGACCTGCAGCCCATCGGCGAGCTGTTGGGCGAGTAGTAGAGACCACCCCCAGCCTTGCCCACTTCGTGTGGCTCTGCACCCCCTCGAGGGGGCGCACCCAGCGGCCCGGCGGAGCCGGTTTCCGCGGGTGCCCTGGCACGGTTCTTCAGCCCGTATTCCTCAATCCGGCGGCCACGCCGTTGATCGACATGTGGATGCCGCTCCGGAGTCGTTCGTCGATCTGGCCCGCGCGATAGCGCCGCATCAGCTCCACCTGCAGGTGGTGCAGCGGATCGATGTACGGGAAGCGGTGGCGGATCGAGCGCTGCATCTCCGCGTTGCCCTCGAGGCGTTGCTTCTCGCCCGTGATGAGCGTCAGCGCCTCCGAGGTGCGATGCCATTCGGCGTCGATCATCGAGAACACCTTCTGCCGCAGCTTGCGGTCGGCGACCAGTTCGGAATAGCGCGAGGCCAGCGCGAGGTCGCTCTTGGCGAGCACCATGTCCATGTTCGACAGCAGGGTACGGAAGAAGGGCCACTGCGCGTACATGCGCTGCAGCAGCGCCTGCCGCTCCTTGCGCGCGGCGGGGCTGCCGGCGCTGGCCAAGAACTTCTCGATCGCCGAGCCGAAGCCGTACCAGCCCGGCAGCGTCAGCCGGCACTGGCCCCAGCTGAAGCTCCACGGCACCGCGCGCAGGTCCTCGATGCTTCGGCTCGGGTTGCGCGATGCGGGCCGGGAGCCGATGTTGAGTTCGGCGATCTCGCGGATCGGCGTCGCGCTGAAGAAGTAGTCGCCGAAATTGGGGGTCTCGTACACCAGCGCGCGGTAGGCCGCCATGCTCGCCGCCGACAGTTCCGCGGCGGCGGCCATGAAGGTGCCCGGAGCGGCCTTCGCGCTCGGCAGCAGGGTCGCCTCCAGCGTGGCCGCGACCAGCGTTTCGAGATTGCGCCGGCCGATCTCGGGATTGGCGTACTTCGAGCCGATCACCTCGCCCTGTTCGGTCAGCCGGATCTGTCCGCGCACCGTGCCCGGCGGCTGCGCGAGGATCGCCTGGTAGCTCGGTCCGCCGCCCCGGCCCACCGTGCCGCCGCGGCCATGGAACATGCGCAGGCGGATGGGGGCCCCCGCGCTCGGCGCTGACGCGTCCTCGCTGCCCCCCGAGGGGTGCTCGCCCGCTTGGGGCGGCCCTGCGCGGGACTCGGCACGCGGCTCTCGGCATTGAGCTCGTCGAACAGCGCCACCAGCGCGAGGCCTGCGCGATAGAGCTCCCAGTTGCTGGTGAAGATGCCGCCGTCCTTGTTGCTGTCGCTGTAGCCGAGCATCACGTCCTGCTCGGCACCCGAGCGTTGGATGAGCGCGTGGATGCCCGGCAGTGCGTAGAAGGCGCGCACGATCGGCGCGGCATTGCGCAAGTCCTCGATGGTTTCGAACAGCGGCACGACGATCAGGTCGCAGGTCGCGTTCTCGGCGAGCGTACCGCGCAGCAGGCCGACTTCCTTCTGCAGCAGCAGCGCTTCGAGCAGATCGCTCACCGTTTTGGTGTGGCTGATGATGTAGTGCCGGATCGCGGCCGCGCCGAAGCGCGCACGCGCGCTGCGTGCGGCGGCGAAGATGGCGAGTTCGCTCTTCGCCAATGGAGAGTAGTCCGCATCGGGCACGCGCAGCGGGCGCGCGTCGTCGAGAAGGCGCAGCAGCAGCGTCTGCTTGGCCTCTTCGGCGAGCGAGGCGTAGTCGGGCTCGATGCGCGCGGTCGCGAGCAGCTCCGCCACCACGGCTTCGTGCTTGTCGGAGCTCTGGCGCAGGTCCACCGTCGCGAGATGGAAGCCGAACACTTCCACTGCGCGGATCAGCGGATGCAGCCGCTGCGCCGCGAGCACCGCCCCGTGCTGGTCGACCAGCGATTCCTCGATGGTGTGCAGATCGGCGAGGAATTCCTCGGCGTGCAGATAGGGGTTCTGCGGCGGTACCGCATGGCGCGCGGCCTGGCCGCCGGTGAGATCGCGCAGCGTGGCCGCGAGTCGCGAATACATGCCCGTGAGTGCGAGGCGATAGGGTTCGTCCGCGCGATGCTCGTTCTTGTCGGGCGAACGTTCGGCCAGCGCCTGCATTTCCACCGACACGTCGACCAGCGTGGCCGAAAGCGAGAGCTCGCCGCCGAGGTAGTGCACTTCGGTCAGGTAGTGGCGCAGCGCCAGTTCGGCCTGGCGGCGCAGCGCGTATTCGAGCGTCTCGGCGGTGACGTTGGGATTGCCGTCGCGATCGCCGCCGATCCACTGGCCCATGCGCAGGAATGGCGCCACCGCGGGGACGTTGCCGCCCTCGGCAAGGGACTTTTCCAGTGCCGCATAGACCCGCGGAATCTCGCGCAGGAAAGTGGCTTCGTAGTAGCTCAGCGCGTTTTCGATCTCGTCGGCGACGGTGAGCTTGGAGAAGCGCAGCAGCCGCGTCTGCCAGAGCTGCGTGACGCGGGTGCGCAGTTGCTTTTCGTTCTCCTCGTATTCGACCGGCGTCAGCGCGTCCTTCCTGCCCGCGAAGGCGAGCTGGTGCAGCGCGATCTCGTCGCGCGCCGCGAGCAGCTGGGCGATCGCGCGCTCCGCATCGAGGATGCTCTTGCGCTGCACTTCGGTCGGATGCGCGGTGAGTACCGGCGAGAGATAGCTGTGCGCGAGCGATTCCACGACGGCCTCCGGCTTGATGCCCGCCTTGCGGATGCGCGCGAGCGCGGTCTCCAGGCTGCCTTCGGCGCTGACGCCGGCGCGCTCGGCCTCTGTGTGGCGGCGGATCTGGTGCCGGTCCTCGGCCAGGTTGGCCAGATGGCTGAAGTAGGTGAAGGCGCGGATCACGCTCACCGTCTCGGCCGCGCTCAGGCCCTTGAGCAGGTTCTTGAGCGCGCGGTCGGCGGCATGGTCGGCATCGCGGCGGAATGACACCGAGAGCGTGCGGATCTTTTCCACCAGCGCGTACGCTGCCTCGCCCTCCTGTTCTCGGATCACGTCGCCGAGGATGCGCCCGAGCAGGCGGATGTCGGCAATCAGTGGCAGGTCTTCGTCGTTGGCTTTGCGCCTGGGGGCGGCCGGGGCGGGGCTCGTCTTCATCTCGAATCTTCTCCTCGTCGAATAGGCCTGCGGCGAACGTTGCTGCGGCGCAACATGCTAGCATTCTGGCGGTACTTCATTCTCAATGGAACGGTCTTGAGCAACATCGTGATCGCCACTCGCGAAAGCCGTCTTGCGATGTGGCAAGCGGAGCACGTGCAGGCCCTGCTGCAAAAGCGGGGCCATGCGGTCCGCCTTCTGGGCATGACGACGCGCGGCGACCAGATTCTGGACCGCTCCCTCAGCAAGGTCGGCGGCAAGGGGCTCTTTGTCAAGGAGCTCGAACTCGCGCTCGAGGAGGGCCGCGCCGACATCGCGGTGCATTCGCTCAAGGATGTTCCGATGGATCTGCCCGAGGGCTTCGCGCTGGCTTGTGTGCTGGAGCGCGAAGACCCGCGCGATGCGCTCGTCTCGGCGCGCTTCCACTCGCTCGACGCCTTGCCGCAGGGCGCGGTGGTCGGCACCTCCAGCCTGCGGCGCGTGGTACTGCTGCGCTCGCTGCGGCCCGACCTGCGCATCGAACCGCTGCGCGGCAATCTCGACACCCGTCTGCGCAAGCTCGACGAAGGCCAATACGACGCCATCGTGCTGGCCGCGGCGGGCCTCAAGCGGCTCGGCCTGGGAGACCGCATCCGCCAGGTCTTCGAACCCGATGCGATGCTGCCCGCGGCCGGGCAGGGCGCGTTGGGCATCGAGGTGCGCGCGGACCGCACGGACCTGCTCGAACTCCTCGCGCCATTGACGAACCGATCCGACTGGCTCGCCACGGCCGCCGAGCGCGCGGTGAGCCGCGCCATGGGCGGCAGTTGCTCGATGCCGCTGGCCGCGCACGCGCGGTGGCGACCGGAAGGTGGTCTGCGCATCGATGCCGCATGGGGCGACCCGGAAGGCGCCTCGCCGCTGGTGCGGGTGCATGTGCAGATGAGCGTGGCGGACTTCGCGCAGGCCGGTGCATTGGGTGACAGCGCCGCCGGCCTGTTGCGCGCGGGCGGTGCGCGCTGAGATGGCGCCACGGCGCGTGATCGTCACTCGTCCCGCGCGCGAGGCCTCACGGTGGGTGGACGATCTGCGTCACGCGGGACTCGATGCGATCGCATTGCCGTTGATCGAGATCGCACCGCTCGAGGACCGGAAGCCCATCGAAGCAGCGTGGCAGCGGATCTCCGACTACGACGCCCTGATGTTCGTGAGCGCGGCGGCGGCTGCGCATTTCTTCTTTCCTGGCGCGAACGTCGAAGCCGCCGCGCATGGCCGCTTCTGGGCGACCGGCCCTGGCACCGTGCGGGGGCTGCGCGAGGCCGGTGTGCCCGCATCGTCGATCGACGCGCCCGCGGCCGATGCGGCCCGGTTCGACTCCGAGGCGCTCTGGGCGCTGGTCCGCACGCAGGTGCGTCCCGGCGTTCGAGTCCTGATCGTTCGGGGCGGCGATGCATGCGGTCGGGCCACGGGGCGCGAGTGGCTGGCGCGCGAGATCGCCGACGCAGGGGAGCTTGCGATGCGGTGGCGGTCTACCGGCGCCTCGTGCCCACCTTCGGCAATGAAGAGCGGCGCATGATTTCCAAAGCCGCCGACGGCTCTGCCGTCTGGCTGTTCAGCAGCTCGGAAGCCGTCGCGAATCTGCGCGCGCTGGCGCCCGCGATCGATTGGCATGCCGCAGCCGCGGTCGCCACGCACGAGCGCATCGCGCAAGCCGCCCGCACAGCGGGTTTCGGCCGCGTGCGTGTGTCGCCACCGTCCCTGTCGTCGTTGGTGGCGTCGATAGAATCCTTCGCATGAGCGACGCTTCCGTCTTGATCGAGCCTGCGCCGGATTCCGCGGGGCGCGCTGCAGCGCCTGCCGCCGCGATGGCCGGCCCTGCCGCCGCGGCCGCCTTGCTGTCCAGGTTGCTGATCGGGGTCCTGGCGATCGTCGCGCTCGTTGCGCTCGTGATCTCGATCGCGCTGTGGCAGAAGGTCAGCGGCATGCAGGAGCAACTCGCGCGGCAGAGCGCGGATGCCCTCGCGCAATCGCTCGAAGCCCGCACCCTCGCGCGCCAGGCGCAGGAAGTCGTGCGCAACACCGACGCCCGGCTTGCGCTGGCCGAAACGCGCGTCAACGAAGTCGTGCTCCAGCGGTCGCAGCTCGAAGAACTCATGCAAAGCCTCTCGCGATCGCGCGACGAGAACCTCGTGGTCGACATCGAAGCCGCCGTGCGCACCGCGTTGCAGCAGGCACAGGTGACGGGCAATGTCCAGCCGCTTCTGGCGACGCTGAAGGCCGGCGAGCAGCGTATCGCGCGCGCCTCGCAGCCGAGGCTGGCGCCCTTGCAGCGCGCCATGCTGCACGACGCCGACCGGCTGCGCGCGTCCGCCAGTGCAGATGTGGGCGAGGCGCTGCAGAAGATCGACGAACTGATTCGCGGCCTCGATGAGCTGCCCGTGGTCAACGCGGTCGCGATGCGTGGAAGCGGCAATTCGCTCCAGGCCGAGCCCGTGCCGCCCGGTGCGCCGTGGTGGGAGCGCTTCCTGCTGATGGTGCGTGGCGAGGCGCGCTCGCTGCTGCGCGTGGGCCGCATCGATCGGCCCGAGGCGGTGCTGCTCACGCCGGACCAGACCTTCTTCCTGCGCGAGAACCTGAAGCTCAAGCTGCTCAACGCGCGCCTGTCGATCCTCTCGCGCCAGGTCGAAACCGCGCGCGGCGAACTCGCGTCGGTGTCGGCATCGCTCAATCGCTACTTCGACCCGGCCTCGCGCCGCGTGCAGGCCGCGGCCACGCTGCTCCAGCAGATCCAGGCGCAGGTGAAGTCCACCGAGCCGCCGCGGATCGACGAAACCCTCGCGGCCCTGGCGACGGCCGCGGCCGGGCGCTAGCGACCATGCGCGCGGCCCTCTGGTTACTCGCACTGTTCGGCATCGCGGCCGCCGTTGCGCTGTTCGCGGGCAACAACCAGGGGACGATCACCGTCTTCTGGCCGCCGTGGCGGGTCGATCTGTCGCTGAATCTCGCGCTGCTCCTGCTGTTCGCGGCGTTCGTATTCCTGCACCTGGCGCTGCGTGGCCTGTCGGCCCTGTTCTCGCTGCCGAAGCAGGCGCGGCAATGGCGGCTCCAGCAGAAGGAGCGCGCCCTGCATGCGTCGCTCCTCGATGCCGCGGTGCAATTGCTCGCGGGACGTTTCTCGCGTGCCCGCAAGGCGGCGCTCGCTGCGCTGGTGCAGGAGAGAGCGCTGGCCGCGCTCGATGCCCGTCTCCCGGCGGCGCCGCAGGTCCGCGTGATGGCGCATCTGCTGGCGGCGGAGAGCGCGCAAGCGCTGCAGGACAAGCCCGCGCGCGATGCACATCTGCAGCAGGCGCTCAATGAGAGCGCGGAGCGCGGCGCCATGGCGACGCCTGAAACCCGCGAGGGCGTGCAGTTGCGAGCTGCGCGCTGGGCGCTTGACGATCGCGATGCGCCGGGCGCGCTCGCCCGTCTCGAGGAATTGCCGCAGGGCGCGCAGCGGCGCACGTTGGCCCTGCGCATCCGCCTGAAGGCTGCCCGGCAGGACCATCGGACGCTGGAGGCGCTGGAAACCGCGCGTCTTCTCGCGAAGCACCGTGCATTCTCGGAATCGGGCGCGCGGAGCATCGTGCGCGGCCTCGCGACCGACTTGCTGTCGGGAGCGCACGACCCGGCACAGCTTCTGAGGGCGTGGAACGAGTTCGAGGCGTCGGAACGCGAAATTCCGGAGGTCGCGATTCATGCTGCCCAACGCATGGTCACGCTGCGCGGCGATCTGTCGGTCGCACGTGCGTGGTTGCTGCCGGTCTGGGAGCGGATGATCCAGCAGCCCCAAAGTCTCGGCGAGTCGCTGCGCGTCAAGCTGGTGCGCGCACTCGAAGCAGGGCTCGATTCGGTGGATGCGGACTGGCTTTCCCGCATCGAGTCCGCTCAACGCAACAACCCGCGCGACGCCAATCTGCAGTACCTCGCAGGCATGGCCTGCATGAAGCGCCAGTTGTGGGGCAAGGCGCAACAGTTGCTCACACAGGCAGGGCTTGGCTTACAGGACGCCGACTTGCACCGGCGGGCACTGGCAGGCGCTCGCCCAACTCGCCGAAGCGCGCGATGATGCCGATCAGGCGTCCGCCGCGTGGAAGCGCGCCGCGCAGACCGAGAGTCCCTGAATCGCCCATGTTGGGCACGACCTGGATGCTCCTGAATTTGTAGCATCGGATCGAAGGGCAGGCTTCGGGCAACGGTTGGGTGTTGGCAAATTCCTCCTTTTTGTGAAGTCTTTGGGCGTAGTGTCTCGTAGGTCTTGATCCACCTTACGCTCTAAGCCAAGAAAGGGTTTGAGTCGCTACGTTTCCTGAGGTACAGTCGTAACTGTTTGCAAAAGTATTCATTTCGGGGTCACGATGCGGGGTCGGTTTTGAAACGTTATCTCCTTCATGCCACTTGCCTGGCGGCGGCCGCTTTGCTGGTCCAAGGCTGCGCGCCGCTCGGGCCGGGCTTCACCTCGGCGAGCGGTGACGCCGCCAAGGCTGTTTCGCCCTCGGGTTTCTCCACGAGCGAGATCGATCCGCCGCCGGCGGGCGCGATCACCGAGATCACGCCCGAACTGATTCACGCACAGCGCGCCGCGACGGCGCAATCGACCGTCGGCCCCGAGGTGAGAAAGTTGATCGGCGAGATCGGCCCGTACCGGATCGGCCCGGGTGACGTGCTGGGCATCCTGGTGCTGGAACACCCTGAAATCGTTTACAGCACGCCGCCCTCCACCGGAGGCGGCGATATCGGCAGCGTGTCCGCGGCGCCCGGCTACATCGTGTCTTCGACCGGGCAGTTGAGTTTTCCGTATGCGGGCACGCTGAACGTGAGCGGCCTGACGATCGACGAAGTGGAGCAGGCGCTCATCAAGCGTCTTTCGCGTGTCTTCCGTGATCCGCAGCTCAGCGTGCGCGTCAACTCGTTCCGCAGCAAGCGCGCGTATCTGGAAGGCGAAGTGCGTACGCCCGGCGTGATCGTGTTCAGCGACATCCCGATGACGCTGGCGGAGGCGATCAACAGGGCCGGGGGCTTGACCACCAACGGCGATCGGTCCGCCATCGACCTCACGCGAGACGGCAAGACGATGCAACTGAACCTGATCGCGATGGCAGATGCGGGCATCGATCCCAGTCGGGTCCCTCTCAAGCCGGGCGACCTGCTGTATTTCCGGGGTCGCGACGAGAACAAGGTCGCCGTCTTCGGCGAAGTGAATCAGCAGCTCGGCGTGCCGATGCGCAACGGCCGTCTCAGCCTGAGCGATGCGCTGGTGGAGGCGGGCGGTGTGAACCTCAACACCGCCAATCCGCTGCAGATCTTCGTGATCCGCAACGAGCCGACGGGCGGCCAATCGATCTTCCATCTCGATGCGAAGACGCCAACGGCCATTGCGATGGCGGATGGATTTGCGCTGCGTGCCAAGGACGTGGTCTACGTCGATCCGGTGCAACTGGTTCGTTGGAACCGCGTGCTCAACCTGATCCTGCCGACCGCGACGACCTGGACCTCCTACCGCGGGGTCGTCAGGCCGGGTACCAACCAATAACCGTCTGATCGTGACCATCCGCAACGTCCTCGTCGTCTGTCTGGGGAACATCTGCCGAAGCCCGATGGCGGCAGGGCTGTTCGGTGCCGCGCTGCCTCATGCGCAAGTCACTTCCGCCGGGCTCGAGGCCCTCGTCGGCAAGCCGGCCGACCCCATTGCCCGTGAGCTGATGGAAGAGCGCGGCATCGACATCGCCGATCACCAGGCGCGGCAACTCGACGCGGAGATGTGCCAGCACGCGGATCTGATCCTGGTCATGGACCGTGAGCAGCGCCGCGCGGTCGAGCAGCGCTATCAGTTCGCGATCGGCAAGGTCTTCCGTCTCGGCGAGTTCGGCGATCACGACGTGTTTGATCCATACCGCGCCGGCCGGGACTCGTTCAAGCGGTCGCTGGCCCTCATCGAGGAGGGCGCCCAGCAGTGGGCCAAACGCATTTCCAGAGTATCCAGTTAATGAACTCCACGCTCACCCCCAAGCCCAGTTCCAGCGCATTCGAAACGCCGGAGGAAGAGGAATTCGACATCGGTCGATACCTCGAGGTGCTGCAGGCCAACAAATGGTTGATCGCCGGGATCACGCTGATGGTCTTCGTGGCCGGGTTCATCTATGCGTTACTCGAAAGGCCCGTGTACGAGGCTGGCATGGTCATCCAGGTCGAGAGCCCGGAGGGCGGCGCCGGCAAGGGCGCCCTGGCCGAAGCGAGCGGGCTGGTCGACGTGAAAGCGCCCGCCAGCGCGGAAATCGAAATTCTCCGCTCGCGGATGATCGCGGCGCAGGCGGCCGAGGCGGCCAACCTTTTCGTCACCGCCACGCCCCGGTACATCCCCTATATCGGCGGCTGGCTCGCGCGGCGCTCGACCGGTCTTTCGGATCCGGGCTTCCTCGGCCAAGGCGGCTACGTGTCCGGCCAGGAACGCATCGAGGTCACGAAGTTCAACGTGCCGGAGTCGCTCGAGGGCGCGGGATTCATCATCACCGCGAAGGACGGCGGGCGCTATGCGCTGTCAGGGCCTGGCCTGACCGAACCGCTGACCGGGACGGTCGGCACGACGCTGAAAGCCACCAGCACCCGGGGTCCCATCGAGCTGATGGTCTCCGAGCTCGCGGGCAAGTCCGGTGCTGAATTCAATCTTCAGGCGCAGCCCAAGCTGCCAGCCATCATCGGGCTCCAGAACAGCCTGAACGTGTACGAGCGCGGCAAGGCGTCGGGGATCATCAACGTGTCGCGGCAGGACACCGACCCGCACAAGCTCGTGCGCGTGCTGAATGCGGTGGGCGCGGAGTACGTGCAGCAGAACATCGAACGCAAGGCGGCGGAAGCGCAGAAGACGCTCGCGTTCCTCGACGTGCAGTTGCCGCAGTTCAAGAAGCAGCTCGAAGCCTCCGAAGATGCCTACAACCGCTACCGCAACCAGAAAGGCACGGTGGACTTCAGCCAGGCCGCCACGATCGCGCTGGCGCAATCGGTGGATCGCCAGACCAAGCTGCTCGACGCCCAGCAGCGCCGGCGCGAGCTCGAGGCGCGCTTCACCTCCAACCACCCGCTGGTCCAAACGTTGGATGCGCAGATCGCCGCGCTCAAGAGCGATCTGGCCGAAACCCAGCAGCGCATCAAGCAGCTGCCCGAGGTGCAGCAGGAAGCGGTGCGCATGGAGCGCGACGTGAAGGTGAACACCGAGCTGTACCAGTCGCTGCTCAACAACGCGCTGCAGCTGCGGCTGGTGAAGGAGGGCAAGGTGGGCAACGTCCGCGTGCTCGACGAGGCCGTCTTGCCGCTCTATCCGATCAAGCCGAACCGGAAGGTCATCATCGGCGCCGCGTTGGCGCTGGGTCTGTTCCTCGGCGTGGTCGCGGCTTTCCTGCGCAATGCGTTCGTCGAACGCCGCATCCGCGATCCGCACGAGGTCGAGGTCAACAGCGGCCTCCCGGTGTTCTCGTCCATTCCGGTGAGCTCGAACCAGGATGCGATCGCCAAGCGGCGTCTGAGCGGCGCCACCGGCGTGCGCCTGCTGGCGATCGAGAACCCCGACGATCCCTCGGTGGAAAGCCTGCGAAGTCTTCGTACGGCGATGCAGTTCGCGATGCTCGAGTCGCCCAACAACCGCGTGCTGATCACCGGCCCCACGCCGGGTGTCGGCAAGAGCTTCGTGTCGGCGAACTTCGCCGCGCTGATGGCGGCGGCCGGGCGCCGTACGCTGCTGATCGATGCGGACCTGCGCCGCGGGCACACGCACCAGTACCTGGGGCTGCAGCGGCACGGCGGTCTTTCCGAACTGATCGCGGGCAGCCTGACCATCCAGCAGACCGTGCACCGCCAGGTGGTCCAGAACCTGGACTTCCTCGCGACCGGCCAGTTGCCGCCGAACCCGGCCGAACTGCTGGTGTCGGATTCGTTCAAGACCGCGCTCGAGCGCCTGTCGGAGCAGTACGACCTCGTGGTGATCGATACGCCGCCGGTGCTCGTCGCTGCGGACACGAGCACCGTGGCTGCGCATGCGGGCACGGTGCTGCTCGTGGCGCGGGCCGACCTGACGACCATGGGCGAGATCAAGGAAAGCACGCGCCGTCTCGCGATGAGCGGCAAGTCAGCGACCGGCGTGCTGCTGAATGCGATGAATCTCGGCCGCCGGTCGTTGGCAGCGACGAAGTACGGCCGCTATCGCTACACCCACTACAACTACGAAAGCATCCTGCCCGAAGAGCAGTGATCCCAGTGATCGGGTGGCGGCGCGGCCGCCGTCGCTCGCGCCCCGAGCTGGTTCAGCGGCGCGTTTCTGCCACGCAGGCCTGCAGATCGCGCTCGAATTGCCTGAGCACCGCGTCGCGGTCGAAGTTCTCTTCCGCATAGGTACGCGCGTGGATGCCGAGTTCGCGCCGGCGTTCCGGTTGCGAGGCAAGCAAGCGCACCGCGTCGGCAAAGGCCTTCGGGTCGTCCGGCGGCACCGCGATGCCGCATTTCGCCGTGACCTGGCCCAGTTCGGTCTCGGGCCCGGCACCCGCCACCACGGGCCTGCCGCTGCTCAGCATGCCGGTGAGCTTGGATGGCATCACGAGGTCGGCCGCGTCGGCGCGCTGCGGCAGCAGATGGATGTCCGCGAGGCCCAGAAGATCGCCCAGCCGCTCCATCGGCTGCAAGTCGAGG
Source organism: Variovorax ureilyticus (assembly GCF_050632185.1). GTDB lineage: Bacteria > Pseudomonadota > Gammaproteobacteria > Burkholderiales > Burkholderiaceae_C > Variovorax > Variovorax ureilyticus_A. The sequence continues at coordinate 3,421,982 of NZ_CP192579.1, read as the reverse complement.
AAGCACACGTTGGGGAGCTTTTCGCAGCGCTTCATGAGGTCGGCGCGACCGGCGCCGTTGCCGCAGAACACGAACCGGAGATCGGGGTGGTCGGCGAGCAGCGATGCCGTTTCGGCCAGAAGCTCGAGCCCCTGCTTGGCGCCCATGTTGCCCGAATAGAGCGCGACGACCGCATCGGAAGGGATGCCCAGCTCGGCGCGATAGGGGCTTTCGCCGGAGAGCGGCCGGATGCCCGATACGTCGGCCCAGTTGGGCAGCGAGACCAGCCGTGCGCTGTCGGTCCCCTTGCCGCTCGCGCGCTCCATCATCCGCATCGAGATGGTTGAGATGCGGTCGAAGCCGCGCATGAGCCGGCGCTCCATCGATGCGACGATCGATCGCACGCGCTCGCCCTTGAGCAGACCGAGTTCGAAGGCGGCATCCACTTCGTAGTCCTGGATGTGCAGCCACGCCTTGGCCGAACGCAGCCGCGCGAAGGCCAGCGCCGCCGGCGAGCAGAAGAGCGGCGGTTCCGTGACCCACACCACATCGGGCTTCCAGTGCCATTGCGCGAGCAGCGCGGGAATGCTGGAGAGCGCGAAGCTCGCGAGATGCAGAAGGCGGCGCGTGCCCGTGACCTTGCGCGGTACCCACAGCGGCGTGCGGACGACCGTCGCGCCGTTCCAGTTCTCCGTGACGTAGCGTGCCGCGTTGTAGCCGGGCCAGACCGCCCAGTCGGGGTAGTACGGCGGCGCGGTCACGACGCGTACGTCATGCCCCTGGGCCGCAAGCCAGGCGACCATTTCGCCTGTGTACTTGCCGATGCCGGTCAGTTCGGGTGCGAAGTTGATGCCGTAGACGAGAAGCTTCATTGACTCTCAGGCGGCGTTTCGAGGTTGATTCGAGGCGTGTTCGAGAGGGCCGAAATGCGACGCGCCGGGCGAGTGGTCGCTGATGATGCGCGCCAGCGTCTCCGCGACCTGCCCGATCTGGAAGCGTTCCTGGAAGCACCGCAGCGCGGCGATGCGCATGGTCGCGACGTCCGTGCGCGACAGCGAGAGCCACCGGCGCAAGGTCTGGGCGGTGCCGGCCAGCGTGTCGGGGCCGACCAGCCCTGCGCTGTCCTGCTCGATCTCGCGCCAGATGTTCACCTTGTCGCTGATGAGCACCGGCTTGCCGCAGGCGAGCGCCTCCACCACCGCGATGCCGAAGTTCTCCTGGTGCGAGGGCAGGCAGAACACGTCGGATGCGTAGAACGCGCCCCACTTGAGGTCGCCCGACAGCATGCCGGTCCAGGTGATGTTGGGCGCGATGCCGAGCTCTTCGGCGCGGCGCTTCAGCGGGTTCACGATGTCGTCGTCGCCGGGCCCGGCCATCACGAGGTGCAGGTCCGGCGTGTCGCCGAGCACCTGCGCGAAGGCTTCGATGAGCAGGTCGCCGCCTTTTTTCTCGTGGATGCGGCCGAGGTAGAGCAGCGACCGCTTGCCCTGGACTTCAGGGAATGAGGCGGTGAATGCGGCGGTCAGTTCGCGCGCGTTCGTCGGCGGCGGCGAGGTGCCGTAGGAGCCGACCACCTCGCGGGCGCGATAGAGCCAGAAAGACTGGCGCGCAAGAAGGCGTTCCTCTTCGCAGGTGAAGATCACCGCGGCCGCGTCGCGCAGCACTCGGTACTCCGCCCAGGGCCAGTACAGCCATTTCTTCAGGTGCTTGAGCGGATAGCGCCGCTTGAACCACGGGTCCAGCATGCCGTGCGTGTAGACGAAGTAGGGCGTTGCCGAACGGCCGAGTGCCCGCCAGGTCGCGAAGCCGGTGTATTGCCAGAGCCCGTTGACGATCACCGCGTCGTAGTCCGCCGCGTGCGCTTCCAGCCAAGGAACCGCCCGGTCGTTGTAGAAGTAGCCGCGCGAGGACGGACCCAGCGCGGTCACCTGTCCGGGGAAGCCGGTCACGAAGTCGGCGTCGGGGCTGTCCAGGCACAGGATGTCGCCTGGATGCCCGATGGCCGCCAGAGCGTCCCGAAGTCGCCTGACGCCTTCGATGGGGCCGCCGCCTTGTGGATCAACCGATGGAACGAAGTGGAGCAGTCTCACGTTTTCGAGGCACGTCCAGGAAAGATCTCAAGCCTCGGAAACCGGAACAGCAAGAGGGCGAACGCAAAAATGATCCCGAGCAGCCCGTGGGCGGTCAACTGGCCGCTGGAGGGCCAGGTGATGATCGCCAGCGCGGCAGTGAGCCACACGAGCACCGGGAAGGGCGAATGGGTCTTCATTGATAGCCTGAAGCTCTTGAAGAGGCCGATGGCGATCACGATGAGCTTGAGACCCACGTAGAGGAATCCGAGCAGTCCGCCTTCCAGCAGAATGCGGCCGCCTTCGGATTCGGCGAGCGCGAAATAGCCGGACGAACCGGTGCGCACGAAGTTGGCGAGGTTGGAACCGAAGCCGATACCCCCGCCCAGCCAGTTGACGGTCTCGAACACATGCGGTTCGCCCACCAGGATGACCTGCACGCGGCTCCAGAAATCTTCCGCCTCCGACGCCTGCTCGAAGCGTGTCTGCGTCACGTCGATCGCATCGCGGAAAAAGACGGCGAAGATGCCGACCAGCACCAGCGCCATGACGACCCCGACAGCGGCCGCCGGCTTCTGCTGCATCCTGGAGAACAGCAGACGGCCGAGCAGGTACGCCATGAACATGAGCCCCGACGAGATCACGGCTGTTCTGGACCCGCTCACCAGCGCGCCGGTCAGGAAGGCGATGAAGACCATGGTTGCGAACAGGTAGTGCCTGCTGCGTGGCTTTCGCGCCGACAGCAGGCCGAAGACAGCGGGTGCCACCAGCGCCATGAACGTGGCGTAGCCGGAAGTGAAGCTGAAGGTGCCGGTGGTGCGGACCACGCCGACCACCGCGACGAAGATGCCTTCCTCGTCGTCACTGTCGAGCTGCGCGTTGATCCGCGCCCCGGGCGGCGAGTAGTGCTGCAGCACTGCGAGCGGCGCCATGATGATCATCATCCACGCCGCTGTGAGAAGAGCGGCTCGGTAGTCCGCTTCGTTCATCGATGCCGCCGCCGCGATGGCGAACCAGGTGTAGAGCAGCCAGAAGCGCAGCCCGATGATGAAGATGAGGGGTGAACTCTCGCCCGCGGCGAGCTGCAGCAGCCCCCAACCGAACACCAGCAGTGACCAGGCGAACATGGCGGCCGTGATTCTTATGTGCTGTCGCAGGTAGCCGCGCCTCCAGGCGTAGAAGACCAGCCCGGCGGCGCAGAGATCGCGCAGGCCGACCAGCGGCAGCGATGCCGCGGAGGTCAGCCATTTGCGCACGGCTCCTTCGTAAACGACGATGACGAACACCGCCAGAAAGAGCTGCCCGGCGCGGCTCAGCGTTTGAGGCCTGCTCGCGGCGCGTGGCGGAGCGGATGACAGGACAGCGCTCATTGCGTGGGCTTCTCGTGGCCCATCGGCGTCGTGTCGCGCGATGGCATGGCGTCAGCCGACGTGACGAGGGCGCCCTTGCTGCGGCCCACCCAGGCTTCGAATGGCGCAAGAAAGATGACCGGGTCGTAGTCGAGGTCGCGAGGGCGGACGTCGAGGCGCACGGTCGCGGGATTGCCGGTCGCGACCGCCAGCGGCGGAACGTCTTTGGTCACGACCGCACCGGCGCCGACCACCGCCCCGTAGCCGATCGTGACGCCCGGCAGGATCGTGGCACCGACGGCGATCCACGCATAGTCCTCGATGCGCACGGGCTTCCTGAACTGGCGCCATGTCGGATCGCCGACGTGGTGGCTGCCCGTGAGGACGGTCACCCGGTCGTTGATGACCACGCGCGAGCCGATGGTGATCTTCTCGAGCGCGACAAGCTCGGCGTTGTGCGCGATGAAAGTCCGCTCGCCGATGCTGAAGTTGGAGCCGGGGCCTTTCAGATCGTCCGAATCGATCACCGACAGCGTCCCGATTTCCATGCCGCGCGCGCGCAGCTTCCGCCGGTGCAGCGTGAGACTCATCAGTGGCCGGAACTGAAGCGCCCGCTTGGCCCACACCACCAACCAGCGCTTCGATCCGAACGGCGGACGTTCGCGCGAATTCCAGAGGAACCGGAGGTCGCTGTTCATTTTTGCACCTCAGCGGCCATGGCCTGCAGCGCCGCGACATGCGCGTCGACACGATGCGGCTCGTACCACTTGCGCGCTTCACGCCCAATGGCCCGAACGCTGGATACCGATGCATCCAGCGCCTCGAAGCCCGGGACGTAGTGCACATGCGGCAAAAGGCCGTCGTGCGAACCGTATTCCTTGGCCAGCAGCACGGGGCAGATGCCGTGCGCGCAATAGGCCGCGAACACGCCACTCTTCGAGACGTAATCGGTCGGGTAGGCCAGGGCGCCGCATGCCGCGGCGGACAGCTGCGCGCTCACCTCTTCGACGGAGAGCTTTCCGTGCGTCACGACGCCTTCCTGCTCAAAGCGCTGGAGCAGCGACGGATCCTGTTGCGGCGGACCGATGTCGTGGATCTCGAGCCCTGCCTTTCGCGCCCGGCGGAAGATATCGCCGTCGGCCCATTGATAGACATTGGCCCGCACGCCCGAACTGCCGAACACGACCATGCGCGGCAAGCGCTCGGTCTCGATGCTGTCGGGTTCGCCCACGTTCGAGAACACCGGCAGCACGCGATGCGGCGTATCGTGGCGCTGGTCGAGCAGCCAGCGAGCGGATTCCTCCCGGTTCGTGAGCCAGAAGTCGGAGAGCGCGAGGAGCTCCCGTGCAATCTGCTTCTGAATCCCGTTGAGCCAGAACGCCGAGCCCCATGGCGGTCCGAAAGCGAAGAGCTCGTGAAAGACCACGCCGAAGGATCTGAATTGCTTGCGCAGGCTGCCGACCTTCTTGACGAGCCACAGCGGCACCCCACGCTTCTGGAAGCCGTACCCGCTGAAATGCAGCAGCAGCAAGTCGCCGGACCACGATGAGGAATCGGTGGTTGGGCGAAGTTCCATCGGCGGCGCATGAAGTGGCCCTCCGACGACGACCGCGTAATCCTTGACGCCACCGCTGCCCGGAGGGATGAGCGAGATCGAGGGGCCTTGCATCACTCGAATCGTATCGGGAGATCCCCGCTCAGGCGACCAGTTCTTCGCTGCGGAAATCTTCGTACGCCTTGGCAATGCCTTCGCGCAGAGGCACTCTGGGCATCCAGCCGAGCTGGCGGATGCGGGAGATGTCGAGCAGCTTGCGCGGCGTGCCGTCGGGCTTGCTCGTGTCGTATTGGATCGCGCCGCGATAACCCACGACCTCGCTCACCAGTTCGGCGAGCTCGGCGATCGACTGGTCCTCGCCCGAGCCGATGTTGATGTGGCTGCTCATGACCTCGGTGTGCGCGGCGTAGACCTCGCGCGGGAGGTCCATGATGTGCACGCATGCGCTGGCCAGGTCGTCGACGTAGAGAAACTCCCGCTTGGGCGTGCCGGTGCCCCAGATCACGACCGAAGGCGCATCCGCCATCTTGGCCTCGTGGAAACGGCGGATCATCGCGGGCAGCACATGGCTGTTCTGCGGGTGGTAGTTGTCGCCGGGGCCGTAGAGGTTGGTTGGCATCACGCTGCGGTAGTCGCAGCCGTACTGGCGGTTGTAGCTCTCGCAAAGCTTGATGCCTGCGATCTTCGCGATCGCATACGGCTCGTTGGTCGGTTCGAGCTTGCCGGTCAGCAGCACGTCTTCCGACATGGGCTGGGGCGCGAGGCGCGGATAGATGCAGCTCGATCCGAGGAAGAGCAGCTTGGTAACGCCGGTGCGCCACGATTCGTGCACCACGTTCGCCTCGACCATCAGGTTCGAATAGATGAACTCGGCCGGGTAGGTGTTGTTGGCGTGGATGCCGCCGACCAAGGCCGCCGCCACGTACACCTCCTGCGGCCTCTCCTTGGCGAAGAAGGCTCTGACCTGAGCCTGGTCGGTCAGGTCGAGCTCCGCGCGGCTGCGGGTGACGATGTTCGTGTAGCCCCTGCTTGCAAGGCCGCGCACGATCGCGCTCCCGACCATGCCACGATGACCCGCCACGAAAATCGGTTTCTGGAACTCGTTCATTCAGTATCGCCTTGAGGTTCAAGGATCAGTTCACGCAAGCTTGCGTTGACTGGTGTCGGAGCCCATACCGTCTTCGTCGTCGAAACGAACGATGTCGTCATCGCCCAGGTAGCCGCCCGTTTGAACTTCGATCACTTCGAGCGTGGTCTTTCCGGCGTTCTCCAGGCGGTAAACCGCGCCCACGGGGATGTAGATCGACTCGTTTTCCTTCACGAGCTTGGCATTGCCGTCGCAGATCACCCGGGCCGCGCCCTTGACGACGACCCAGTGCTCGGCCCGGTGATGGTGCATCCTGAGCGCGAGTCGGGCACCCGGCTTCACGGTGAGGCGCTTGACTGCGAATCGGTCGCCGTCGTCGATGCTGTCGTAGGCACCCCAGGGCCTCGGGATGCGGCGATGGCGAACCGCCTGGCTCTGACCCTTTGCTGTCAGCAGGGCGACGACGTCCTTGACCTGTTCGACGCAGTCGTTGTGCACCACCAGCAATGCGTCCGGCGTGTCGACCACCAGCAGATCCTTGGTGCCCAGCGCCACGACGGGACGAATGGGCGCATGGATGAAGGTGTTGGCAGAACTCATCGCAAAGCCATTGCCGCTGATGCGGTTGCCGTTCGCGTCCAGATCGTGCAATTCGGCCACCGCATTCCAGCTGCCGACGTCGGTCCAGCGTCCGCGGAAGGGGATGACCGCGACCCGATCGGATTTTTCGAGAACCGCGTAATCGATGCTCTGGCTGCGGCAGCGCTCGAACGCCGACCGGTCCATGCGCAGGAAGTCGCCGTCGACTTCGACCGCCGCAGTGGCAGCCCTGCAAGATTCGAGAATGTCCGGCGCATGCGCTTCCAGCGCCTTGACAAGCACCTTGGCCTGCACGAGCAGAATCCCGGCGTTCCAGAAGTTCCCGCCCTCGAGCAGCAACTGCTCGGCGCGGGCGGCCGCGGGTTTTTCGATGAACGACGCCACCGTATGGCCTGCTTCTTCGGCCAACGGTCCGTCGAGCTTCGCGCCCTGGCGGATGTAGCCGTAAGCGGTGCTGGGGAAGGTGGGCTCGACGCCGAAAGTCACCAGATGGCCGTGCAGCGCGGCCGGGATGCCTTTCCGTATCGTCTCGGCAAAGCCGTCGACATCGGGAATGTGATGGTCCGCAGGCGCGAAGAGCAGCAACTGGTCCGGCTTGCTCAGCAGTGCCACCGCGGCCATCGCGGCGGCAGTGCTCCGGGCAACCGGTTCGAGCAGTTGACGCCCCGTCACCTGGGCCGCGTCCACGCATTCCTGGACGAGAAAACGATGCTCTTCCGAGGCCACGCACGTCACCTCGGTGTTGAGCTTTCGAAGGCGCTCGAGCGTGAGCACCAGCAGGCTCTTGTCGCCGACGAGCGGAACGAACTGCTTCGGGAGCGTCTTGCGCGAGAGCGGCCACAGCCGCGTGCCGCTACCCCCGCAAAGCACGACGGGGTGGATGGCTGTCACCGCGAGCCCTCCCCGCTGACGACGGCGCGGACCGTCTTCAGCAGGATCTTGATGTCCAGCCAGAGCGACCAGTTGCTCACGTATTCGACGTCGAGTTCCACCCGGCGTGCATAGGAAAGCCTGTTGCGGCCGCTCACCTGCCACAGGCCGGTGATGCCCGGGCGCACTGCGCAGTAGTGCTCCCACCCCTTGCCGTAGAGGCTGCGTTGGCGCTCCATGCAGGGGCGGGGGCCGACGAGGCTCATGTCACCCTTCAGGACGTTCCAGAACTGGGGAAGCTCGTCCAGGCTGAGCTTGCGGATGATCATGCCGATCGGCGTAATCCGTGGATCCTTCTCCAGCTTCTGGAAGGTGTCCCATTCGGTGCGCGCCATGTCGTTGCGGCTCAGGAACTCATCCAGCACGTCCTCCGAATTCCGCACCATCGAACGGAACTTGTAGAAGCGGAAGCGTTGTCCGTTCTCGCCGAGTCGGTTCTGCCAGAAGTGGACCGGGCGGCCCATGCTGATGGCGACGCTCAAGGCGACGATCAGATAGAGCGGGCCGAACAGCACGAAAAACGTGAGCGCGCCCACGATATCGATGGTCCGCTTGGCGATGCGCTCAAAGTAAGTCAGTCGGCGCGGCTGTGCATACGTCGCCGGTGCCGAGGACCCCCCGTCGGGAGAAAAGCGTCGGACCACGTTGCCGTTTGCGGTCGAGTCAGAACGAAACATTTGAAATTCTCCCGTCACGGGTGCTGCTTCAATCAGAGGGCGTTCGAGTGTAACGCTTTACTACTATTCGCAAGAATTTGAACATATGCTGCTGCCGCTGTCGTGTCAACAAAAGCAGTACATCTTCCGCCAAACGGTCTAGGCTTTACCTCTGTACGGCGCATGGGCATGGCGATTGGTGCGTTGCAACATGTGTTGGCTAAGTGTAGTCCTTTTGTTTAACAAGATGTTAATGCCGATCGATCTCGATCTGTTGTTTACATACGCCGTTTGGCGAAACGTGACTTTGTGCAGTCTTTGCTTGTTGTGCGGCGCAGCATCACAAGTCGCATCGACCGCGAAATCTCGATACAGAAGCTGAGGCGCAGCGATCGGCGTGGCGGCCCGGCAGCGGGCGCTCACCCATGAAAAAGCCCGGTGCACAGGCACCGGGCTCTTATTGGGAATCGGGAAGAGGGGGCTGAAGAGCCCCTTCGACCTCAGGGCTGGGGGCTCGCGTCCTGCGCCGCCTGTTCGAAGGGCAGCACGATGCCCGCGAGATCCCGGCGGGTTTCGACCAGCACCAGCGGACCGTCGTCGAGCACGATGGCGGGCGGCCGTTCGCGAGGAACGTGGACCGGTCTGGGCTCCGCCTCGATCGTGGCGCGGACCTGTGCCACCCGATCGGAATCGGAATTCACCCACTGCAGCCCCGAGCCTTCGGCGATCTGGGCAAGTTCGTCCAGTGGTAGCACGAAGGGCTGGATCTTGGGCATCGTGCGCTTGGACGCGGCGCTCGGCGGAACCACGATCTGTTCTGCCTGAGGCGCGGCGATCGCTTCTGCCACGGTCGGTGCCGCAGGCAGCCGTGCTGTGCGCTCCTCGCCAACCGGGCCCTCTGCGGGCGTCGATGCGGCCATGGCGACATCGCCTTCTTCACGCGGCGCCCGCTCGCGACGATCACGGCCATAGCGGTCGCGCGAACGGCCTCGTCGCTCTTCGCCTTCGCGGCGCGGGGCGGTCTCGGCGCCTTGTTCTTCGACCGGCGCTCCGCCGGCTTCTACCGCGGCTTGCTCCGTCGGAGAGACTTCGGGCCGCGCAGCGCCATCGTTGCGGCGCTCGCGGCGGCCTTCGCCTCGTTCACCGCGCGGTGTGCGTTCCTCTCGGCCGCTGCGGCCGCGCTCGCCGGATGCGCCGCCTTGGGGGCCTCTGTGCCGGCCTCGCGCGCAGCGTCGCCGCTGCGGTCGCGTGCCGTCTCGGCGCCGCGTTCGCCACGATCGCGACGTTCGCCGCGGCCGCGCGGCGCGCGCTCGGCCTGTACGGCCGAGTCATTGGCTGCACCGGTGGCGGCAAGTGTCTGGGCTTCGAGCTGGGTGTCCACCGCTTCCATGGGTTGCTGGCGGACCTCGCCTTCGCGCCGTTCGCCACGACCGCGCCGCTCGCCTTCGCGGCCCTGGCGGGCTTCGCGGGGCTGGCTCTCCGCGCGGGCTTCGTTGCGACCCTCGCCGCGACGTTCGCCCTCGCGGCGCTCGCCGTTGCGACCGCCACGACGTTCGCCGTCGCGGCCCGTGCGGCCTTCGGTACGTCCACGGCGCTGATCACCATCGCGCGGGGCGCGTTGCGCTTCGCCGTCGCGGCCGCCTGCGCGGCCGTCGCGGCGCGGCTTTGGTGGTTCGACGGGAATAGGCGCAGGCTCAGGTGCGGCGACGGGGGCAGCGCCGAAGACCCGCTTGATCCAGCCGAAGAAGCCCGTCTCGGTTGCCTTGGCCTGCGCGGCGGAGGCGGCGGCAGTCGTCGTCGCAGCCGGTGCGGCGACAGGCGCCTGCGCGGTTTCGGGCTTCGGTGCCACCACGGGCGCGGGTGCGTCCGGCAGCACGCCCTTGATCACCGGCGTCTGCTTGTTCGTCGGCTCTTGCGAGCGGCGCGTCACCGAAGTCGGGTCCTCGAACTCATCGGCCATCTTGTAGCTGGCGTCGATGTGGTCGAGGCGCGGATCGTCGTGCTTCAGGCGTTCGAGCCTGTAATTGGGCGTCTCGAGCGTCTTGTTCGGCACCATCAGCACGCTGACGCGCTGCTTGAGCTCGATCTTTGCGATCTCGGTGCGCTTTTCATTGAGAAGGAAGGAGGCCACCTCGACCGGCACTTGCACGTGCACGGCGGCGGTGTTGTCCTTCATGGACTCTTCCTGAATGATGCGCAGGATCTGCAGCGCGCTCGATTCGGTGTCGCGGATGTGGCCCGAGCCGCCGCAGCGCGGGCAGGGGATCGATGAGCCTTCGGACAGCGCCGGCTTCAGGCGCTGGCGGCTCATTTCCATCAGGCCGAACTTGCTGATCGAACCGAACTGCACGCGGGCGCGGTCCTGGCGAAGCGCTTCGCGCAGCCGGCTTTCGACTTCGCGGCGGTTCTTCGACTCGTCCATGTCGATGAAGTCGATCACGATCAGGCCGCCCAGGTCGCGCAGGCGCATCTGGCGGGCCACTTCGTCGGCCGCTTCGAGGTTGGTGCGGGTGGCGGTTTCCTCGATGTCGCCGCCCTTGATGGCGCGCGCCGAGTTGACGTCGACCGAGACCAGCGCCTCGGTGTGGTCGATCACGATGGCGCCGCCGCTCGGCAGCTGCACCGTGCGGGCGTAGGCTGATTCGATCTGGTGCTCGATCTGGAAGCGGCTGAACAGCGCCGCGTCGTCGCGGTAACGCTTCACACGCGCCGCATGCTCCGGCATCACGTGCGCCATGAACTGCTGCGCCTGGTCGTAAATGTCGTCGGTGTCGATCAGGATGTCGCCGATGTCGTGATTGAAATAGTCACGGATCGCGCGGATGACCAGCGATGACTCCTGGTAGATCAGGAAGGCGCCCTTGCCGCCCTTGGCGGCGCCGTCGATGGCGGCCCAGAGCTTGAGCAGGTAGTTGAGGTCCCATTGCAGCTCGGGGGCCGAGCGGCCGATGCCGGCGGTGCGCGCGATGATGCTCATGCCCTTCGGGTATTCGAGCTGGTCCATCGCTTCCTTGAGCTCGGCCCGGTCGTCGCCTTCGATGCGCCGGCTCACGCCGCCGCCGCGCGGGTTGTTGGGCATCAGCACGACGTAGCGGCCGGCCAGCGAGATGAAGGTCGTCAGCGCCGCCCCCTTGTTGCCGCGCTCTTCCTTCTCGACCTGGACGACCAGCTCCTGGCCTTCCTTGATGACGTCCTGGATGCGGGCCTGGCTGGCCGAAACGCCCTCGGCGAAGTATTGCTTGGAGATTTCCTTGAACGGCAGGAAGCCGTGGCGGTCTTCGCCGTAGTCGACGAAGCAGGCTTCCAGCGAGGGCTCGACGCGCGTTACCACGGCCTTGTAAATGTTGCCCTTGCGCTGCTCGCGGCCCTCGATCTCGATCTCGTAATCGAGGAGCTTTTGCCCGTCGACGATGGCCAGGCGCCGTTCTTCGGCCTGCGTGGCATTGATCAGCATCCGTTTCATGATGCGTTGTCCTTCTCTATGTTTCGTCTCGTCTGACCGGTCCATGACGGACCTAACGATGCACGGACGACGCGCCGCGAAACGAAGGAATTGCCGCTGGGCCTTGGCCTGGACTGCCGCGCGGATGCCGGCAGCCGCATGGAGCATCAGCTCAATGCGGGCCAGGGCGGGGGCGCGTGGATGGGTGCGAGCCCGATCGGGTGCTGACTTGCCGTCTTTTCGACAGCGACTGGCGCAATGGTGATGCGCACGGCTGGCGGCTCCATGCCCGTGCTCGCCGGCATCAGCCAGCGCAGGACAAGTTGAACCAGTAGCATCAGCACGAGGTACTCGCTTCGATCCGCCGACAGCCTGAAGCTGCCGACTGGGTATTCCGTATGGTGTTTCGTGGGCGTCGGCTTGACTCGGATGAAGCACCTGCCGCCTTGCGCATTTGCGCGTGGCCTGCGGGTTCGACATCAAAGCGGCATCGACCTCACAGCGCCTCTTGCAGTGCTCTAAACTTCTGATTAATCAAGCACTTACATGACCGCGCTGGTGAAAAATATTATAGGTGCGAAGCCAGGCCCCGGGGCGGCGGAAGTTCGCTTTCTCAGGGTTGACGAGGATTCGGCCGGGCAGCGACTGGACAATTTCCTGTTCCGTCAACTGAAGGGCGTGCCGAAAACGCATGTGTACCGGATCATCCGTTCGGGCGAGGTTCGTATCAATAAAGGCAGAGCGCAGGCGGAGACCCGCCTGTGCGAAGGCGACGTGCTGCGCGTGCCCCCGGTGAGGGTCGCGGCGCGTGCGGAAGAGGGGCATCGTCGCCCGCGCCACCTCGGGAATTCCCCGTGTTGCACGAAGACGACGCACTGATCGCTCTCAACAAGCCGGCCGGCGTCGCGGTGCACGGCGGCAGCGGCGTGAGCTTCGGCGTGATCGAGCAGCTGCGGCGGGCGCGGCCCGCTGCCCGTTTTCTCGAGCTGGTGCACCGGCTCGACCGGGAAACGTCCGGCATCCTCCTGGTCGCGAAGAAGCGTTCGGCACTGACAGCATTGCAGGACCAGTTCCGCGACCGCGAGACCGGCAAGACCTATCTCGCGCTGGTCGACGGCAGTTGGCCCGCGAACAAGAAGGTGCTCGACGCACCGCTCGCGAAATACCTGCTGCCGGGTGCAGCGGGCGGGGCCGAGGCCGGCGAGCGGCGCGTGCGCGTGGTGGCCAAGGATCACCCGGACGCCATGCGCGCCGTGACGCTGGTCAAGGTGCTCGCCCGGTTCAATCTGCCGGGGGACGCTGCACCGGTGTCGCTGCTCGCCGTCACCATCAAGACCGGCAGGACGCATCAGATCCGCGTTCACCTCGCTTCGGCCGGCCACGCCATCGCCGGCGACGACAAGTACGGCGACTTCGAGCGCAACCGGGTGCTGCAGAAGATCGGCCTCAAGCGCATGTTCCTGCACGCCTGGCGCCTGCAGTTCACCCATCCCGCGAGCCACGAGCGCATGGCGCTCCAGGCCGACCTGCCGCCGGAGCTGAATGCCCTGATGCCGCCGGAGGCGCTCGATGTGCTCGCTGCCCATTCATCGACAGCCCCTCATGACTGACACACGCTCCCGCCGCTTCGACCTGATCGCCTTCGATTGGGACGGAACGCTCTACGACTCGACCCGGTTGATCGTCCGCTGCATCCAGGCCGCGGTGGTCGACGTCGGCGGTGCCAGTGCCCAGCGAGAGCGACGCTGCCTGGGTGATCGGCCTGGGCCTGGCCGAAGCGCTTGCCAAGGCGGCTCCGGACGTTCCGCGGGAAAAGTATCCGGAGCTCGGCGCGCGTTACCGCTACCACTACCTTCAGCACCAGGACGACGTCGTGCTGTTCGACGGCGTGCTGCCGATGCTGGATGCGCTGCGCGCGCGCGGCCATCTGCTGGCCGTCGCCACCGGCAAGTCGCGCCGGGGGCTGAACGAGGCGCTCGCCACGGTCGCGCTGCGCGACCGCTTCGATGCCTCCCGCACGGCCGACGAGACCTTCGGCAAGCCGCATCCGCGCATGCTGCTGGAGCTCATGGAAGAGCTCGACGTGCCGCCGGAACGCACCTTGATGATCGGGGACACCACGCACGATCTCCAGCTCGCCATCAACGCCGGCTGCGCCAGCGTCGGCGTGAGTTACGGGGCGCACGAGCCCGATGGCTTCGAGCCGCTTTCGCCGCTGCACGTCGCGCATTCGGTGTCCAGCCTCATGGAATGGCTGCTCGGGAACGCATGACAATCCGGGCATGAGCGAGTGCGTTCCTCTTTGCAATGGCGCTGATCTGGTCGAGGGAGGCCGTGCCGTCCCGTTCGACGTGGTGCATGCGGGGCAGGCCTGCCGCGCGTTCGCAGTCAGGTTCGAGGGCGTAGCGCACGCCTACCTGAATCGATGCAGCCACGTCGCGATGGAGTTGGACTTCCAGCCCGACCGCTTCTTCGACGACAGCGGCCAGTGGCTCCTCTGCGCGACGCACGGCGCGGTCTACAAACCCGACACCGGCGAATGCGTCGGCGGCCCGTGCCGCGGAGGGTTGGTGAAGATCGCTCTCAGCGAGCGTGACGGCGTCGTGCACTGGCATACTGCCTGGAACCTCCAACCTCTCGCTTTCTGACATGACAGATTCAAACCGCACGGAGCCCGAAGGTTTCGAACCCTTCGACCGCACCGCGCCTTCACCAACCGTCCAGGGGGTTCGAGAAACATGTCGAAAAACGACCCGACCCAGCAGTCCGGCTGGGAGCGCGCGACGCTGGAGAAGCTCGCCTTTGCCGCGCTGAAGGAACAAAGGGCCGCGCGCCGGTGGAGGAACTTCACCCGTCTGGCCTGGCTGGCCTTTTTCGTCGCGCTGGCGTGGTTCGTGATCTCGCGCGGCTCGCAGACGGCAGCAAAGACGACGGCGCACACTGCCGTGATCGAGATCAAGGGCGAAATCGCGGACGGCGCCGAGGCGAGCGCGGAGTTCGTCGTCGCGGCAATGAAGACCGCGTTCGAGGACGAGGGCGCCAAGGGCGTGATCCTGCTCATCAACTCGCCGGGCGGCAGCCCGGTGCAGGCCGGGATCATCAACGACGAGATCAAGCGCATGCGGGCCAAGTACGACAAGCCGATCTATGCGGTGGTCGAGGAGACTTGCGCGTCGGCTGCCTACTACATCGCGGCCGCGACCGACAAGATCTTCGTCGACAAGGCCAGCATCGTCGGCAGCATCGGCGTGCTGATGGACGGCTTCGGGTTCACGGGAATCATGGAGAAGGTCGGCGTGGAGCGCAGGCTGCTGACGGCCGGGGAGAACAAGGGATTTCTCGATCCGTTCAGCCCCATGAGCGACTCCCAGCGTGCGCATGCGCAGCAGATGCTCGACCAGATCCACACGCAGTTCATCGATGTGGTGAAGAGCGGCCGTGGCGATCGGCTCAAGGTCAATTCGCCGGGCCTCTTCAGCGGCCTCTTCTGGAGTGGTCAGCAGGCCATCGAGCTCGGCCTGGCGGATCAACTCGGCAATGTCGACTACGTTGCGCGCGAAGTCGTCAAGGCCGAAGAGCTCATCGACTACACCCGCCGCGACAACGTGGCCGAGAGGCTCGCCAAGAGGTTCGGCGCGGCGCTGGGCGATGCATCGGTGCGCGCGCTGCGTGCCGCGCCGGCGCTGCGTTGAATCAGGCCGGGCCCGTGTAGCGCGCCGAAGCCGCAAGCGCCGCGGCAAAGGCAACCACCACGTACAGAGCGGCGGTCAGCGAGCTGATCTGCGCCAGGAAGCCGATCACTGGCGGCCCGGCCATGAAGCCGAGGTAGGCCGCCGCCGAGACCGCTGCGATGCCCTGCGCGGGCTCGACGCCCGGCGCACGCGCCGATGCTGCGAAGAGAACCGGCACCACGTTGGCGAACCCGACCCCGACACCGGCGAATCCGGCCAGCGCGACCCAGGGGTTGCTCGTGATCAGTACGACCGTCATCGAGGCGGCACCCAGCAGCGCGCTCCCCCGCAGCAACTCGGCGGGCGCGAATCGGGCCCGCATCGCGTCGCCGCCGAATCGCGCCAATGCCATGGCCGCAGAGAAGCTTCCGTAGGCCAGCGCCGCCTGCTGTTGGGCGCTGCCGAGCTCCTGCTGGAGGTACAGCACGCTCCAGTCGTAGATCGCGCCTTCGGCGATCAGTCCGAGCGCGGCCAGCAGCCCGAGCACGGCCAGGGTGCCGCGCGGCAAGCGAAAGCCTTCGTCGGAACGCGGAAACGCCGTGGCTTCCTTCGGCAGCATCCATTGCGAGGACAGAGCGATCGTGAGCGCCATCGCGGCCGCGACGAGCGTCAGGTGATGCTGAGCGGCCATGCCTGCAGCGATCGCCGCGCCGCCGCTCGTTGCGCCGACCATCCCGCCGAGGCTGAACATGCCGTGCATGCCGCTCATCAGCGGCGCCCCGTTGCGCAGTTCGAGCTGCGCCGCTTCGGTGTTGATCGCCACGTCGAACACGCTCGTCGCGACGCCGAACGCGGCGAGGAGCGCGAGCACGGCGACGAAGCCGGGTGTGAGCAGCAGGCAGGAAAGAAGGAGCGCGTAGGTGCAACCGCAGACCGCCGCCATGCGGCGGGCGCCGTGCCGACCGATCCAGCGGCTTGCCTGGGTCAGGCCCAGCAATGCGCCGAAGCCCGCGACTAGCATCGCAAAACCGAGCTCCGCCTCATTGACGTGGTAGTGCGCCTTCACCGTGGGAATGTGCACGCCCCAAGTGGCAAAGACGAAACCGGAGCAGAAGAATTGCGCGCGCGAGGCCCAGCGCATCCGTGTGGAAGTGAGCGTCATCGTCGGAAGCGGGCCTAGCGGCCGATCGCGAACACCGCCGGCATGCGCTCGTCCTGCAGGCCCGGCATCGCGCGCCATGTCTTCACGGTATGACTTCGAATCTGGGATGACGAGAGCGTCAGGCCGCTGGCGACCGCCAGCCGGGTGTTGTGCTGCAGTGTCTGCGTCAGCGCCTGCAGCAGCGCGGCGTTCCGGTACGGTGTCTCGATGAAGAGCTGGGTCTGGCCTGTCTTGAGTGCCAGCGCCTCGAGTTCCCGGATGCGGCGGATTCGCGCTTCCGCGTCCTGCGGGAGGTAGCCCACGAAGGCGAAATTCTGCCCGTTGAGTCCGCTGGCGGCGAGCGTCAGCAGCAGCGACACGGGGCCGACGAGCGGCACGACCACAATGCCGAGGTCATGCGCGGCTTTTGCCACCGATGAGCCGGGGTCGGCGATGGCCGGCATGCCGGCTTCGCTGAGCAATCCGACGTCATGGCCCTCGAGCGCCGCGGCAAGGAGCGGCCGGGCGTCGAACTGTCCGCCGTGATCGCCTTTCTTGTGAACTTCGCGTGGAAGCTCGCGGATCTGCAACTCCTGCAGCGGCGCGGCAAGCGGCGCAACCGCATCGACGCGCTTCAGGTAGGCGCGCGCCGACTTGGCGTTCTCGCAGATCCAATGGGTGATCCGTGCTGCCGCCCGGAGCGTGCCGAGCGGCAGGGCGTCCTGGATGTCCGGCTGCTCGTCGCACCCGAAGTCCAGCGGAGCGGGCACGAGATACAGCTTGCCGCGGGCACTGGCTGTTCACAGCAGGTCGACTCCGGCGGCACGGAGCATCCGGGCCGTGCGAATCAGTGGCAGGCCGACGAGCGCTGTCGGATCGTCGCTGTCGATGGCGTCGAGCAGCGCAATGCCCAATCCCTCGCTCTTGGCGCTTCCCGCGCAGTCGTAGGGTTGCTCGGCTTGGAGATAGTGCTCGATTGCCGCGTCGCTGAGGTCGCGGAAGACCACGCGCACCGGCGCGAGGTCGGCTTGCTCGAACGCGGTGGCCTGGCAGACGACGGCGACGGCGGTCTGGAAGATCAGCGTCTGGCCGCGCATGCGGCGCAACTGGGCCGTGGCGCGCGCATGGTCCCCCGGCTTGCCCAGGGCCTCGCCGGCCAGATCGGCGACCTGGTCCGAGCCGATCACCACGGCCTCCGGAAAGCGGCGCGCGACCGCGCGGGCCTTCTCGAGCGCCAGCCGCTCGGCCAGCGCGCGCGGCGCTTCGCCCTCCTGCGGCGTTTCGTCCACATCCGGCGCATGCACCTCGAAGGGCACGCGAAGTCGGCGCATGAGTTCCCGGCGGTATCGCGAGGTCGAGGCAAGGATCACTTGACGTTGCATGGCCGCGATTGTGCGCGAGCGGTTTAGACTGAATGAATGACGAGAGAATTTGTCCCCGGCCGACTCGACGTGAATGGCTTTACCGAAGCAGGTGCCGCCATTTCAGGAGACGAGCCCGTGCGGGAAGTATCAGCGCCTGCACGCCGAGTTGGTCGACCCGTCCGACGATCTCATGGTGCAGTGGAAGGCCGAGGGGCAGCGTAGAAGCGGCGCGGATGGTGCGCCGGTGCCGTGGCTGAATCTGACTGCACACACGCGGGTCCCCATGGTTTGTCAGCGCTGCCTTTCGCCAGTCGACGTGGCGCTCGATGTCGATCGCTGGTTTCGCTTCGTCGCAGACGAGACGACCGCCGCCTCGGAAGATGAAGAAGCCGAGGAGGACGTGCTGGTGGCGAGCAGGGACTTCGATCTGCATGCGCTCATCGAGGACGAACTGCTGATGGAAATCCCGGTCACGCCGCGGCACGAGGTGTGCCCCGCGCCTGCGCGGTTTTCTGCGGTCGACCCCGATTTCGACGCTTCGGAAAATGCCAAGCCGAATCCGTTCGCGGTGCTCAAGCAATTGAAGCCGAATGAGGACAAGTAGCCGTGCGAGCAGCCGGACTGGCGCTCCTTGGCCTCTTTGGGCTATAATTTTTGGCTTCGCGCGCGTCGCCGCTGGTGCTTGGTAAGAAGTGTCTTATTGAGCGTTATCGCCGCCTCGCATGCCCACCCACCCACCCGAATACATCCAGGAGCCATCATGGCCGTCCAGCAAAACAAGAAGTCGCCGTCGAAGCGCGGCATGCACCGCTCGCACAATGCGCTCGGCGTGCCCGGTATCGCCGTCGAGCCCACGACCGGTGAAACCCACCTGCGTCACCACATCAGCCCGAACGGTTTCTACCGCGGTCGCAAGGTTCTCAAGACCAAGTCCGAAGCCTGAACCCGTTTCAAGGTCGAGGCCCGAGGCTACTTCTGCCGTAGCGTCGGGCCTTTGTTTTGATGGCTACGCCGTCTGCATCTGCACCCGCGCCGTCCGTGATCACGCTTGCCGTTGATTGCATGGGCGGAGACCATGGCCCGCGCGTCACGCTCGCGGCCTGCCGTGCCTTTCTTGAGCGTCACCCCCAGGCGTCGCTTCTTCTCGTCGGTATCCCCGACGCGCTTTCCGGTTTTGCTCATCCGAGGGCCACGCTCGTCGCGGCGACCGAGGTCGTCGGCATGGACGATCCCATCGAGATCGCACTTCGCAAGAAGAAGGACTCGTCCATGCGGATTGCGATTCAGCAAGTGAAGGATGGGGCTGCCCAGGCTGCGGTCTCCGCCGGCAACACCGGCGCGCTGATGGCGATTGCACGGTATCTCCTCAAGACCCTGGATGGCATCGATCGGCCGGCGATTGCGCCTCAGCTGCCCAACAGCAAGGGCGGTGCGACGACGGTCCTGGATCTCGGCGCGAACGTGGATTGCGACGCCGAAGACCTCTTGCAGTTCGCGGTGCTCGGTTCGGCGCTGGTCTCGGCGCTGACGGGCAACGAGTCCCCCAGCGTCGGCCTGCTGAACGTCGGGGAAGAAGCGATCAAAGGCAGTGAAACGATCAAAAGAGCGAGCCAACTGCTGCGAAAAGCGGCGGATTCGCAAGATCTCAACTTCTACGGCAACGTCGAGGGCAACGATATCTTCAAGGGAACGACGGATATCGTCGTGTGCGACGGCTTCGTCGGCAATGTGACGCTGAAGGCCACGGAAGGTGTCGCCTCGATGATCGTCGACTTCCTGCGAATCGAGTATTCGAGAGGTTTTTTCAGCAAGCTTGCGGCTATCGTCTCTTATCCGGTTCTAAAAGCGCTTAAAAAGAGGCTTGATCACCGGAGATACAACGGCGCCGCCTTGCTTGGCCTGCGCGGACTGGTGTTCAAGAGCCATGGCTCCGCGGACGAAGTGGCCTTCGGCCATGCTCTGGATCGCGCTTATGATGCCGCTCGCAACAACCTGCTCGATCGCGTGCGGGCCCGCATCGCCCATGCCGCACCTTTGCTTGCGCGGCAAGACCCGGCGGCGGCCGACGCGGCGGCGCTTCACGTTTGATGACATCTTTCTCTCGCATTACCGGCACCGGCAGCTACCTGCCGCCTCGCCGCGTGACCAACGACGATCTGGCCCGGGATCTTGCTGCACGTGGCATCGAGACCTCTGATCAATGGATCATCGAGCGCACCGGCATCAGGGCCAGGCATTTCGCCGACCCCGATGTGACGAGCAGCGATCTGGCGCTCGAGGCTGCCGGGCACGCACTTGAAGCTTCCGGCCGAAGCGCGGACGACGTCGATCTCATCATCGTCGCGACCTCGACGCCGGACATGGTGTTTCCGTCCGCGGCGACCATTCTCCAGAACAAGCTCGGCATTGCCGGTTGTCCTGCGTTCGACGTGCAGGCCGTCTGCAGCGGCTTCGTGTACGCGTTGACGGTGGCCGACGCGATGATCCGCACGGGCAGCGCCAAGTGCGCCCTCGTGGTCGGGGCCGAAGTGTTCTCGCGGATCCTGGATTTCAACGATCGCACCACTTGCGTGCTTTTCGGCGACGGCGCCGGCGCGGTCGTCCTTGAGGCCAGCAACGAGCCCGGAATCCTGGCGAGCGATCTGCATGCCGATGGCAAGCACGTCGGCATCCTTTGCGTGCCGGGCCACGTGTCGGGCGGCTCCGTGAGCGGGACTCCCCTCCTGCATATGGACGGACAGGCGGTGTTCAAGCTCGCCGTTCGCGTGCTCGAAGACGCTGCGCGCGCCACGCTGGCAAAGGCCGGCAAGACCGATCAGGACATCGACTGGCTGATTCCGCATCAGGCCAACATCCGGATCATGGAAGGCACGGCCAAGAAGCTGAAGCTCCCGCGCGAAAAACTGATCGTGACCGTCGACGAACACGGCAACACCTCGGCTGCCTCGATCCCTCTGGCGCTCGACCACGCGGTGCGATCCGGCAAGGTCAAGAAGGGCGACACCCTGATGCTCGAAGGCGTCGGCGGCGGGTTCACCTGGGGCGCGGTGCTGTTGAACTATTGAAGAGAAGAGCGCAGCGTCCAGGCGGCGGCTGCGCATATGGAGCCAAGAACAATGAAGTCTTTCGCGTTTGTCTTTCCGGGACAAGGCTCGCAGGCGGTCGGGATGCTCGATGCCTGGGGCGATCATCCCGCCGTTGCCGAGACGCTCCGCGAGGCGTCGGATGCGCTCGACGAGGACGTTGCCCGCCTGATCCACGAGGGGCCGAAGGACGTTCTCTCCCTGACCACCAATACCCAGCCCGTGATGCTCGTCGCCGGTGTCGCTGCGTGGCGCGCGTGGTTGGCTGAGGGCGGCGATCGCCCGTCCGTTGTGGCCGGGCATTCACTGGGCGAGTATTCCGCGCTGGTCGCTTCCGGCGTGCTGACGCTCGCTCAGGCCGCTCCGTTGGTGCGCTTCCGCGCTCAGGCCATGCAGCAGGCCGTGCCTGTGGGCGCGGGTGCGATGGCGGCCATCCTGGGCATGGATGCGGAGAAGGTGAAGGCCGGCTGCGGCGAGGCAATGGCCAGCTTTGGCCCGGGCAGTGCCGAGGTCGTCGAGGCTGTCAATTTCAACGACCCGATGCAGACGGTGATTGCCGGCAGCAAGGCTGCCGTCGAGAAGGCCTGCGAGGTCCTGAAGGCGAATGGCGCCAAGCGCGCGCTGCCGCTGCCGGTTTCCGCGCCATTCCATTCCAGCCTGATGAAGCCTGCGGCGGAAGCGCTGCGTGAGCGCCTCGCTTCGGTGACTTTCCTGGCGCCGCAGATTCCGGTAATCAACAACATCGATGTGGCGGTCGTGACCGATCCGGCGTCGATCCGCGACGCGCTCGTGCGCCGGGCTGCGGGCCCTGTGCGCTGGGTCGAAACCGTTCAGGCATTGAAGGCGCGCGGCGTCGAAGCCGTGATCGAATGCGGCCCTGGAAAGGTTCTGGCCGGCATGGCGAAGCGGATCATCCCCGAACTGGTCGCGGCGTCGGTCTATGACCCGGCAACGCTGGCCGAGACCCGACAACTGCTCGCTGCCTGAGCGTCGACCTCCAGGGTTAATTCATGAGCACTCTCAAATTTGAAGGACAGGTCGCCTTGGTGACCGGGGCGTCTCGCGGCATCGGCTCCGCGATCGCGCTCGAGTTGGCCCAGCGTGGCCTCAAGGTCATCGGAACCGGCACGACCGACGAAGGTGCAGCAAAGATCACCGCGGCCCTGAGTGCCTACGGTGGCCGTGGCTGCACGCTGGATGTCAATGACGGCGCCGCGGTCGAAGCGCTGGTTGACGAGATCGTGAAGGTCTATGGCGCCATCCATGTGCTCGTCAACAATGCGGGCATCACGCGCGACACCCTGGCGATGCGCCTCAAGGATTCCGATTGGGACGCCGTTCTCGACACCAACCTGAAGGCGGTCTTCCGACTGTCGCGCGCGGTGATCCGGCCCATGATGAAGCAGCGCTACGGGCGCATCATCAACATCACCAGCGTGGTCGGCGCGTCTGGCAATGCGGGTCAGGCCAACTACGCCGCCGCCAAGGCCGGCGTGGCCGGCATGACGCGCGCGTTGGCGCGCGAACTCGGCAGTCGCAGCATCACCGTCAATTGCGTGGCGCCGGGATTCATCGAGACCGACATGACGGCCAGCCTGCCCGAGGCGCAGCAGCAGGCACTGCTGGCCCAGATCCCTCTGGGCCATCTGGGCAAGCCTGCCGACATCGCCCATGCCGTTGCGTTCCTTGCTTCTCCCCAGGCGGCTTACGTCACCGGGCAGGAACTGCACGTCAATGGCGGCATGCACATGTAGCGCGCGGACGCAATACCTTCACCCACGGCCGAGCGGCAAATGCCACAATCCGGCCGGCTAAAATCCACCGGTTACTTACAACCCTCAGAGGGAACCAAATGAGCGATATCGAAGCACGTGTCAAGAAAATCATTGCCGAACAACTCGGCGTTGAAGAGTCCCAGGTCACCAACGAAAAGGCTTTCGTCGCCGACCTCGGTGCAGACTCGCTCGACACGGTCGAACTCGTGATGGCGCTCGAAGACGAGTTCGGCATCGAGATTCCGGACGAAGACGCCGAGAAGATCACCACGGTGCAAAACGCCGTCGACTACGCCACCAAGAATCAAAAGGCCTGATCGGCCACGCTGAGACACCGTTTCCCCGGCCCGCGGTCCTGACGTCTGCGAGCGCCGTACAACGGTCTCAGTGCTTCCAGAAAGGTTTGCCGGCATGACCAAACGCCGCGTCGTCGTGACCGGACTCGGTTGCCTCGCTCCTGTCGGAAACACGGTAGCCGAATCCTGGGCCAATTTGCTGGCCGGGAAATCGGGTATCGACACCATCACCAAGTTCGACGCGAGCGGTTTCGCCTGCAAGTTTGCGGGCGAAGTGAAGGATTTCGACATCAAGCAATACATCCCCGAGAAGGAAGCGCGCCACATGGATCGCTTCATTCATCTCGGGCTTGCCGCCGCGATCCAGGCGGTGCAGGACAGTGGTCTTCCCACGGGCGACGCACTGTCGGAAGAAGAAGCCGTGCGTATCGGATGCAACATCGGCTCCGGTATCGGTGGTCTTCCTCTCATCGAGGACACGCATTCCGAACTGGTGAATCGCGGTCCACGCCGTGTGTCGCCGTTCTTCGTGCCGGCTTCGATCATCAACATGATCTCGGGCCATGTCTCGATCCGGTTCGGCTTCAAGGGCCCCAACATTGCGGTGGTGACCGCGTGCACCACCGGGTTGCACGCGATCGGCACGTCCGCGCGCATGATCGAATATGGCGACGCAGACGTCATGATCGCCGGCGGTGCGGAATCCACGGTTTCTCCGCTCGGGTTGGGCGGATTTGCCGCGGCGCGGGCCTTGTCCACGCGCAATGACGATCCGAAGACCGCGTCCCGGCCATGGGACAAGGATCGCGACGGCTTCGTCCTGGGCGAGGGTGCAGGCGTGCTGGTGCTCGAGGAATACGAACGCGCGAAGGCGCGCGGCGCCAAGATCTATGCCGAGGTCGTCGGATTCGGGATGAGCGGAGACGCCTATCACATGACCGCGCCAAACGTGGATGGGCCTCGCCGGTCCATGCAGATGGCGCTGGCCAATGCGGGCGTCAACCCCGACCAGATCCAGTACATCAACGCGCACGGGACGTCGACGCCGCTGGGCGATCTGAACGAGACCAATGCGATCAAGAACGCGTTCGGCGACCATGCCGGAAAGCTCGTGGTCAACTCGACCAAGTCGATGACGGGGCACCTGCTGGGTGGGGCCGGGGGCATCGAGTCGGTGTTTACCGTTCTGGCCATTCACCATCAGAAGAGCCCGCCGACGATCAACATCTTCAATCAAGACCCGGAGTGCGATCTCGACTATTGCGCCAATGAGGCGCGCGATCTGAAGATCGACGTCGCGGTCAAGAACAACTTCGGGTTTGGCGGCACCAACGGAACGCTGGTGTTCAAGCGCGTTTGATCCTCCCTTCCTCAAATGCATAGCGCCCCATCGGTGAGTTATCCGGTGGGGCGCTCGCGCTATGCGGAGCGTCTTTTGCTCGCGCTGTGGGCGCTTGGCGTCTGCGCCGTCACGCTTGCCTGCGTTCAATCGGCAAGAATCGATTGGCGGGACGGCGTACTGCTGCTCTGCGCGGTTGTGGCGAGCGTGGCCGCGTGGACGGGCGTGCTCCGCGCTTCGGGCCCCGCGAACCTGGTCTTCGATGGTCAATACTGGTCGATGTCGGGTGGCGTCAGCCTGCGGACCGCCCAGGCCGCGGTGATGCTGGACTTGCAGTGGCTGTTGCTCGTGCGGATCAAGGCTCCGTTCGGCGCTGCGCGGTGGATCTGGGTCGACCGAACGGCCGTGCCCCACCGGTGGGGAGACTTGCGCCGTGCGCTATATTCGCGCGCCACTCCGACGGAAGCGGCGGTCAGATCGCCGGAGTCGGGCTCGGCCAACGTGCATCATTCCTCGCCATGACAGTCTCGCCACCTCCCGTTCCACCGGATGCCGGGCCGGCAGGTGCGCCTGCCGAGGCGACCAAGCCGGGCGAGGTCGATTTCCAGCTGGTCCAGCGGACCGTGGCGGGCGACCAGAAGGCGTTCGAGCTGCTCGTCATCAAGTACCAGCGCCGGATCGAGAGGTTGATCGGCCGCATGGTGCGGGATGTGAACCTGATCGAGGACATCGCCCAGGAAACCTTCATCCGAGCCTACCGGGCACTGCATCAGTTCCGCGGCGAGGCCCAGTTCTACACCTGGCTCTATCGGATCGCCGTGAATACCGCCAAGAAGGCGCTGGTCGACATGAAGCGGGATCCGACCGTCACCGAGAGTGCCCTGCGTTCGTCTTCGGAAGACGAGGATGAAACTTACAGGCCCGGAAACGAACCAATCAGCGACGAGACCCCCGAGTCGGTGATGGCCGCCAATGAGATTGCAGCGGCTGTCGAGGCGGCCATGGAAGCGTTGCCGGCCGAACTGCGGCAAGCGGTGACGCTGCGGGAAATCGAGGGGATGAGTTACGAAGAAATCGCCGAGGTCATGAACTGTCCGATCGGCACGGTGCGGTCACGGATTTTCCGGGCCCGCGAGGCGATTTCTGCCAGGGTCAAGCCCTTGCTGGACAACCAATCCGGCAAGCGATGGTAAGCAGGTGAATGAAATGAAGCACACAAACACAGTTCGTGAGCAGGTGTCCGCGCTTGCTGATGGTCATTTGCGAGGCGAAGAGTTTGCCAGCGTGATCGGCCGCATCGGCTTCGACGAGGAGCTGCGGACCACCTGGCAGACCTATCACTTGGTCGGCGATGTTCTGCGTTCGGGCGTTCACGCGCCGTGCAGCGACACGACGACTTTCCTTTCGCGATTCCAGGATCGCCTCGCTTCAGAGCCCCCGCTGCAAACCGTGGTGGCGCTGCCTGAGTCGCAGCCGGTCCGGCGCTCGCGGGCGGAGGCGGCCAACGAGCCCGTCTTCCGCTGGAAGCTCGTCGCAGGGGCGGCATCGCTGGCAGCGGCCGCAGCCATCGGCTGGAACTGGGTCGGCACCGAAGGCCCCCGTGCTTCCGGTGCGCAACTGGCCCAGCAACAGGCGGCCCCGGCTGCGGTGGTGGCGACGGCCAATATTGCCCCTCCGCCGCGCCAGACCCTCACCCCCACGCGCGTTCTGGTCGGAAACGGCAATCCACAGGTCATGTTGCGTGATCCGCGACTCGACCAACTGCTCGAGGCCCACCAGCAGGTCAGTGGGGCGTCGCAGCTTCCGTCCGGCTTCCTGCGCAACGCCACATTCGAAAGGCCTTCGCGCTGAGCGCTTGCATCTGCGATGACTGTTTCGATCCCCATCCCCGAACGTAGATACGTGCTCCTCACGGCTGCACTGTGCGTGGCGCAGGTGGCCACGGCACAGACGCGGGTCAGCCCGCCGCCGGCAAAAGTGAGCCCTGGCGAAACGCCAACCCTCGGGGTGGTCGAATGGCTGCAGCGCATGCACGCCGCGTCGAAGCAGCGCAGCTACGCTGGCACCTTTGTCGTATCGGCGGAGACGGGCGATCTCTCCAGCGCGCGCATCTGGCACGTTTGCGAAGGCGATCTCCAGATGGAACGCATCGAGGCGCTCTCGGGGCCACCCCGTTCGACGTTTCGGCGCAATGACCGCGTCGTCACCTTCCTGCCTGAGTCGAAGGTGGTCAAGAGCGAGAAGCGGGAAAACCTCGAGCTGTTTCCGAACCTCCTCGGTGCGCCGGATTCGTCCATCGCCGATTTCTACGGTGTGCGGGTCGTGGGCAAGGGGCGCGTCGCCGGCTTCGATGCCGATGTGATTG
Organism: Variovorax ureilyticus; assembly: GCF_050632185.1. Classification (GTDB taxonomy): domain Bacteria; phylum Pseudomonadota; class Gammaproteobacteria; order Burkholderiales; family Burkholderiaceae_C; genus Variovorax; species Variovorax ureilyticus_A. The sequence goes on along the minus strand of NZ_CP192579.1, from coordinate 3,395,281 downwards.
TCCTGGAGCCGCGTGACGATTTCCGGTTCGGCTATCGGGTGTGGAGCGAGCGACGCTCCGGCCTGGTCGTGAAGCTGCAGACGCTCGATCACGACAACAAGGTCATCGAGCAATCCGCTTTCTCCGAGCTGCAACTCGATGCGCCGATCAAGGTTCACGCCTTGAACCAGATGATGACCAGCACCTCGGGCTATCGAGTCGAGAAATCGGAGCTTGAACGCACGACCGCCGAGCGCGAGGGCTGGATGCTGAGGAAGCCCGTCGCCGGGTTCAAACCGGTGAATTGCTATCGGCGTCCGGCCGGCGGCGAGTCGCCAGGACACACGATGCAGTGGACCTTCTCGGATGGCCTCGCTTCGGTGTCGCTTTTCCTGGAGCCTTACGATTCCCAGCGTCAAGCCAAGGAAGTCCTTCTCGCGCTCGGCGCCACCTATACGATGACGCGCCGACTGACCGACAAGGACGGCGATTGGTGGCTGACGGCGGTGGGCGAAGTGCCGCCGCAGACGTTGGACGCATTTGCCCAAAGCCTTGCGCGTGCACGCTGAGTCGTGGGCTTGCGGATATCGTTGGGTCCAAGCTGTTAGACGAAAGAAATTGATGATGCTCAACTTCGAGAGGAACAAGCTCCGCGCATGCGTGCTGGCTTGCGCGCTGGCCGTCGTGTCGACCACGGCGCTGTTGCCGCCGTCGCCGGCATTCGCGCAGACGCGTGTCCTTCCCGATTTCACCGACCTGGTCGACCAGGTCGGGCCGGCCGTGGTGAACATCCGCACTGTCGAGAAGGTCGCCCAGGGCGGCGGCAACCCGGAGATGGATGAAGACATGCAGGAGTTCTTCCGGCGCTTCTTCGGCCAGCCGATGCCGGGCATTCCGCGCCAGGGGCGTCCCAACCGCCCGGCCCCTCAGGAGGAAGAACGTCCGCGCGGCGTCGGTTCCGGTTTCATCCTTTCCTCGGACGGCTTCGTGATGACCAACGCGCATGTGGTCGATGGCGCCTCCGAAGTCCTGGTGACTCTGCCGGACAAGCGCGAGTTCAAGGCGAGGATCGTCGGCGCGGACAAGCGCACCGACGTCGCCGTGGTGAAGATCGATGCAACCGGCCTTCCTGCCGTCAAGGTCGGCGATGTCTCGAAGCTGCGCGTCGGCGAATGGGTGATGGCGATCGGCTCGCCCTTCGGCCTCGAGAACACCGTGACCGCCGGCATCGTGAGCGCGAAGCAGCGCGACACCGGCGACTACCTGCCGTTCATCCAGACCGACGTTGCCATCAATCCCGGCAACTCCGGCGGCCCGCTGATCAACATGCGTGGCGAGGTGGTCGGTATCAACAGCCAGATCTATTCGCGCTCCGGCGGCTTCATGGGGATCTCGTTCTCGATCCCGATCGATGAGGCGATCCGTGTGAGCGACCAACTGCGCGCGTTCGGCCGCGTGTCGCGTGGGCGGATCGGCGTGCAGATCGATCAAGTCACGAAGGATGTGGCCGAATCGATCGGCCTGGGCAAGGCGCAGGGCGCGCTCGTTCGAGGCGTCGAAGCCGGTTCGCCGGGCGAGAAGGCGGGGATCGAGCCCGGCGACATCATTACCAGGTTCGATGGCAAGTCGATCGAGAAGCCGAGCGATCTGCCGCGTCTCGTGGGGAACACCAAGCCAGGGACCAAGAGTTCGGTGACTGTGTTCCGTCGCGGTAGCCTGCGCGATCTGAACGTGACCATCGCGGAGATCGAGCCCGACAAACCCGCCAAGCGTGCGTCGGATCGGGACGAGTCTTCGGGCAAGGCGCCCGCGTCGGCGGCCGCAAGATCGATGGGCCTCGCGCTGAGCGATCTCCCCGACGCGCAAAGGAGAGAGCTGAAACTCAAGGGCGGCGTGAAGGTCGATGCCGCCACCGACGCGGCCGCGCGGGCAGGCCTGCGCGAAGGAGATGTCATCCTGGCCGTCAGCAACACGGAAGTGTCGAGCGTCAAGGAGTTCGAAGCTGCGCTGGCGAAGGCGGACCGGAGCAAGCCCATCAGCCTGCTTTTCCGTCGAGGCGACTGGGCGCAGTACGCGCTGGTTCGCCCCGCGCGCTGATCAGATCCAAGGCGTCAAGTGGCCCCACCCCGCAGTCGGGTTTGGGGCCGTTTTTTCGACGTTGTCGCGCCACGGCCGCACCGCGGCGAAAAATTTTTGAGACTGGAAGGGCCCCTTGTTTTGTTAGTAATTGCTAACTTCATGGGGTTCTAATGATGGTTTTCGGTAGAATAGGGTCCCCGCAGCCCGGGGTCATCGCATAAGCGGGGGCAGGTTCTTCACGATGCGAGATGCCTGCCGTCCGTCCACCGACGGTCCACAGTTCGCCCACAAGTTGTTAAGGAATTGCTCCACCGATACTGTTGATAAGTTGTTTATAAGTGGGCTGTTGCTGACCTGCAACGACCGCCCGAGGGCCTTGGCCCGACTGTACGCGCCCCCTTTTTGCCTACAATGAAGTTCCAACTACTGCAGTTGCCATTGCTTGTTGGTTCAGGGCGCGTCTCTTGTGGACGCGCCCTTTTTTCTTGTCCGTTGCCTGCTGCGCCCGAGCCAATTCAAGTACTTAAGCGTTCCCGTTGATGAATCACATCAGAAATTTTTCGATCATTGCGCACATCGATCACGGCAAGTCGACGCTTGCGGATCGCTTGATCCAACGTTGCGGTGGTCTCGCTGAACGCGAGATGGAAGCGCAGGTGCTCGACTCGATGGACATCGAGAAGGAGCGTGGGATAACCATCAAGGCACAGACCGCTGCGTTGCACTACAAGGCGAACGACGGACAGATCTACAACCTCAATCTGATCGACACGCCGGGCCATGTCGACTTCTCTTACGAAGTGAGTCGCTCGCTCTCCGCATGCGAAGGTGCGTTGCTCGTCGTCGATGCGAGCCAGGGTGTTGAAGCGCAGACGGTGGCGAACTGCTACACCGCACTCGACCTCGGCGTTGAAGTGGTGCCTGTGCTCAACAAGATGGATCTGCCGCAGGCGGACCCCGAGAACGCGAAGGCCGAGATCGAAGACGTGATCGGCATCGATGCATCCGAAGCCATTCCGTGCTCGGCGAAGACGGGCATGGGGATCGACGAGATTCTCGAGGCGATCGTTGCGAAGGTGCCGCCGCCGCGAGGGAATCCCGACGGACCTCTGCGCGCCATGATCATCGACAGCTGGTTCGATGCCTACGTGGGCGTCGTGATGCTGGTGCGCGTGGTGGATGGCCGTCTCGCGAAGGGCGATCGCATCAAGATGATGGCTTCGGGCGCCAGCTACAACGCCGACAACCTCGGCGTGTTCACGCCCGCCAACGAGGCGCGCCAGTCGCTCGAGGCGGGCGAGGTCGGATACATCATCGCCGGCATCAAGGAGCTGCAGGCCGCCAAGGTGGGTGACACGGTCACGCAGATCAAGACCGGCACCGGCGGCGCGGCGGCCACTGCGACCGAGCCGCTCCCTGGCTTCAAGGAAATCCAGCCGCAGGTCTTCGCCGGCCTCTATCCGACCGAGGCGAGCGAGTACGACTCGCTTCGCGATGCGCTCGAGAAGCTCAAGCTCAATGATTCCTCGCTGCATTACGAGCCCGAGGTCTCGCAGGCGCTCGGCTTCGGATTCCGCTGCGGCTTCCTGGGGCTCCTGCATATGGAGATCGTGCAGGAACGCCTGGAGCGCGAATTCGACCAGGACCTGATCACGACCGCCCCGAGCGTGGTCTACCAGGTCTTGAAGAGTGACGGCGAAGTCATCATGGTCGAGAACCCGTCCAAGATGCCCGACGTCGGCCGCATGGCGGAGATCCGCGAGCCGATCGTCACGGTTCACATCTACATGCCGCAAGAGTATGTGGGCGCGGTCATGACGCTCGCCAACCAGAAGCGCGGTATCCAGATGAACATGGCCTATCACGGCCGGCAGGTCATGTTGACCTACGAGATGCCGCTCGGCGAGATCGTGCTCGATTTCTTCGACAAGCTGAAATCGGTCAGTCGCGGCTATGCATCGATGGACTACGAGTTCAAGGAATACCGCGCGTCGGACGTTGTCAAGGTCGACATCCTGCTCAACGGCGACAAGGTCGACGCGCTGTCGATCATCGTTCACCGCAGCCAGAGCCAGTACCGCGCGCGTGCGGTCGTGAGCAAGATGCGCGAGATCATTTCCCGCCAGATGTTCGACGTCGCCATCCAGGCGGCCATCGGGGCCAACATCATTGCGCGTGAGACAATCAAGGCGCTGCGCAAGAACGTGCTCGCCAAATGCTACGGCGGCGATATCACCCGCAAGCGCAAGCTGCTCGAAAAGCAAAAGGCGGGCAAGAAAAGAATGAAGCAGATCGGCTCGGTCGAGGTCCCTCAAGAGGCCTTTCTCGCCATCCTGCAAGTCGAAGACTAAAAGATGGCATTTATCACCTCATTGATTCTGGCGGCCTTTGTCGGCTATATCGGCACCTGGTATTTCGGTGCGGTCGAAGGCAACTTTGCCCTGCTGCTGTTCCTCGCCACCGTCGTCACCGGCATTTACTGGCTGGCCGAGCGCTTCTATTTCCTTCCCAGGCGCCGGCGCGCTGCGGCTGCGCTCGAGTCATCGCTCGCGAACCGGCGCGAGGAGCTCGCCCGCCAGGGCATCACCCAGGTCGACACCGTCGACGCCAAGGCGAGCGAACGGCTGCTCATGCAGCCCTGGTGGCTGGACTGGACCGCGGGGCTGTTCCCCGTGATCCTGGTGGTGTTCCTGCTGCGCTCGTTCGTGGCCGAGCCCTTCAAGATCCCCTCCGGCTCGATGATGCCGACACTGCTCGTCGGCGACCTCATCCTGGTCAACAAGTTCGTCTACGGTCTGCGCCTGCCGGTCATCAACACCAAGATCACCGAGGGCCGGCCGCCGGCCCGCGGGGAAGTGATGGTGTTCCGCTATCCGCCCAAGCCGAGCATGGACTACATCAAGCGAGTCGTCGGCGTGCCGGGCGACGAGGTGGCCTACCTGAACAAGAAACTGACGATCAACGGCCAGCCGGTCAGCAAGGACGCCATTCCGGACTATTTCGACGAGGAGACGATGCGCTACCTCAAGCAGTACGCCGAGAACCTCAATGGCACGCAGCACGACATCCTCAATGACGACGCCCGCCGTGCCGGCCTCTCCGAAGCGGAAATCATGCCGTTCCCTTTCCAGGAGAATTGCCGCTACAGTGTTGAAGGCGTGGTGTGCAAGGTGCCTCCGGGGTATTACTTCATGATGGGCGACAACCGCGACAATTCTCTGGATTCGCGCTATTGGGGATTTGTCCCGGACCAGAACATCGTCGGCAGGGCGTTCCTGATCTGGATGAATTTCAGCGACTGGCGGCGCATCGGCACGTTCCAATAATTAATCGGTGACTACATAGGGAAGAGGGCATGAAGTCTTTAGTGGCAAGTCAGAAGCAGCGCGGGATTTCGTTCATCGGGCTGCTGTTCGTGGCGATCGTGCTGGCCTGTTTCGGGGTGGTGGTGGCGCAGGTGATCCCGACGCTGATCGAGTACCAGGCCATCACGAAGGCCGCCAACAAGGCAAAGGAAGGCACGACCGTGCCCGAAGTCCGCGCCATCTTCGATCGCGCCCAGGCGATCGACGACTTCACCTCCGTCACCGGCAAGGATCTCGAAGTGCGCAAGGACGGCGACAAGGTCGTCGTCTCCTTCGCCTATGACCGCGAGATCCATCTCTTCGGTCCCGCCTACCTCTTGCTGAAGTACCGCGGCCGTTCGAGCTGATGGCCTCCACTTCCAGGCCGGCCGTACGGTGAACGAAGGCGGCCTCGCCGCGCTCCAGGCGCGGCTCCAATATTCGTTTGCAGACCTCCGGCTCCTGCAGCGCGCGCTGACGCATCGCAGTTTCTCGGCCGATCACAACGAGCGCCTCGAGTTCCTGGGGGATTCGGTGCTCAGCCTCGCCGTTTCGCACCTGCTGTACACGCGGCTGAGCGCGATGCCGGAGGGCGACCTTTCCCGTGTCCGCGCCAATCTGGTCAAGCAGGACACGCTGCACCAGCTCGCGCTCCGGCTCGCCCTCTCTCCGCTTTTGCGACTTGGCGAAGGCGAAGCGCGCTCGGGTGGCCAGAACCGGCCGTCCATCCTCGCCGACGCACTCGAGGCGGTCATTGGCGCCGTCTATCTCGATGCCGGGTTCGGTGCCGCGCAGGCGCTGGTCCAGCGCCTCTACGAATCCGTGGAAATCAATCCGCGCATGGAAGCGGCCGCCAAGGACCCGAAGACCGAATTGCAGGAATGGCTTCAGGGCCACAAAATGAAGCTGCCGGTCTATCGCGTGGTCGGAACGCTCGGCGCTGCGCACAAGCAGACCTTCGAAGTCGAATGCGAGGCGTCCGAGCTGGGACTGCATGAGCACGGCATCGGCGGCTCGCGCCGCGCCGCCGAGCAGGCCGCCGCGGCAGCGATGCTGATCCGGCTCAAGGCGCGCGGCGCGAAGGCATCCCCATGAACGAACCCATCGACTCCGCCACCACCACCACTTCTCCCGAATCGCAGCGCTGCGGGCTGGTGGCCATCGTCGGCAAGCCCAACGTCGGCAAGTCGACGCTGCTCAATGCGCTGGTCGGCCAGAAGATCAGCATCACCTCGCGCAAGGCGCAGACCACGCGGCACCGCATCACCGGCATGCGCACGCTGGGCGCGACCCAGTTCGTGTTCGTCGACACGCCGGGTTTCCAGACGCTGCACGCCAACGCACTGAACCGATCGCTCAACAAGACGGTGGTCGGTGCCGTATCCGACGTCGACCTGATCCTGTTCGTGGTCGAGGCCGGCAGCTTCACCGCCGCGGACGAACGGGTACTGAGGCTGCTCGGTACCGGCATTCCCACGGTGCTGATCGCCAACAAGCTGGACCACGTGCATCGCCGCGCCGACATCGCGCCCTGGCTGCAGGACATGCAGAAAAAGCACGCCTTCGCCGAGTTCGTGCCGATGTCCGCCAAGAATCCGAAGGATGTCGAGCGCCTGTTCGGCATCTGCGAGAAGTACCTGCCGGAGCAGGCGTGGTGGTATGACGAAGACGAACTCACCGACCGCAGCGAGCAGTTCCTGGCCAGCGAGATGGTGCGCGAGAAGTTGTTCCGCCTGACCGGCGACGAGCTGCCCTACACCTCGACCGTGGTCATCGACAAGTTCACCGAGGAGCCCCCGGCGCGCAAGGGCCAGAAGCGACTGGTCAAGATCGCCGCCACGATCGTCGTGGAGCGCGAAGGCCACAAGGCGATGGTCATCGGCGACAAGGGCGAGCGCATCAAGCGCATCGGCACCGAGACACGGCAGGAGCTCGAAAAGCTCATGGATGCCAAGGTCTTCATCGAACTCTGGGTCAAAGTGCGATCGGGCTGGGCCGACGACGAGGCCCGCGTACGTTCGTTCGGGTATGAGTGAGTGGCGGTCAAGCGCGTCTCGCACGAGCCGGCCTATGTGCTCCACCACTACGACTGGAGCGAGTCCAGCCTGATCCTGGAGATCTTCGCTCGCCACCACGGCCGCATCGCGCTCGTGGCCAAGGGGGCGAAACGGCCGAGCTCCAATTTCCGGCCGGTGCTGCTGCCGCTGCAGCCGCTTCAGCTCGGCTTTTCGGGCGATGCCGAGATCCGCACGCTCAAGAGTGCCGAATGGATGGGCGGCCACGTGATGCCGACCGGCGAGGCGCTGCTCTCGGGCTACTACGTCAACGAATTGCTGCTGCGCCTGCTGGCGCGCGACGATCCGCACGAAGCGCTTTTCGATGCCTATGCCGGCGTGGTGCAGGTGCTCGCCGGCGACCATGCGGCCGCGCAGGCCGCGACGCAGTCCGCCGCCTTGCGCGCCTTCGAGCTGCTGTTGCTGCGGGAGATCGGTTTGCTGCCGGCGCTCGATGCGCAGACACTCACGCTCGCGCCGCTCGATGCCGCGACCCGCTACACCCTCGTGCCGGAAGCAGGCCTTCGCGAGGCCTTCGAAGGCGAGCCTTCGCTGCGGGGCGCCGACTGGCAGGCGCTGCAGGCCGCGCTCGACGATCACGCACCGTTCATCGCCACGCTCCGCGCATGCGCCGGGGTCAATGGCGCCCTGCGCACCCAATTGCGTACTTTGCTCAACTACCATTGCGGCGTTGCAACGCTGCGTACGCGGCAGATGATGCGGGACCTGCAAGCCCTATGAGCTCCTCCAATTCCACCGCCCTGTCGGTCAATCTCAACAAGGTCGCGCTGGTGCGCAACACGCGCCAGCTCGGCATTCCGAGCGTGTTGTTCGCAGCGTCGATGTGCCTCGACGCCGGTGCGCACGGCATCACCGTGCATCCGCGGCCCGACCAGCGGCACATCCGACCGCAGGACGTGCGCGACCTCTCGGCGCTGCTTCGCACGGAGTGGCCGAAAGCCGAGTTCAACATCGAAGGCAATCCCTTCCACAACCTGATGGAGTTCGTGCGCGAGTTGCGTCCGCAGCAGGCGACCTTCGTGCCGGACAGCGAGACGCAGTCGACCAGCGATCACGGATGGAGCTTTCCGGAAGATGCCGAGCGCCTGCGTCCGGTCATCGCGGAGGCCAGGGCCCTGGGCGTGCGCGTGAGTCTGTTCATGGACCCGAATCCCGACATGATGGCGGGGGCCAAGGCGGTCGGAGCCGACCGCGTCGAGCTCTACACCGAGGGCTATGCGGCGTCGCGTGACACGTCGAACGCGGATTCTGTACTGCGGCTCTACGCCGAGGCGGCGCGTGCCGCGCAGGCGGCCGGTCTCGAAGTCAATGCCGGCCACGACCTGAGCCGCGACAACCTGACCGAATTTCTGCGCGCGGTGCCCGGCGTGCGCGAAGTGTCGATCGGCCACGCCTTCGTCTCCGATGCGCTGGAGTTGGGCTACGCCGCCGCCACGCGCGAATACCTGCAGCGCATCGAAGACGCCCGCGAGCAGGCCCTGAGGTGATCTACGGCATCGGCACGGACATCTGCGATGTCCGGCGCATCTCGGCGACCCTGGAACGCCAGGGCGAGCGCTTCGCGCGCAAGGTCCTGGGCGACGCCGAGTTCGCGGTCTGGCAGGCGCGCAGTGCCCGATGGCCGAAGCGCGGCTTGCGTTATCTCGCCACGCGCTTTTCCGCCAAGGAAGCTTTCAGCAAGGCCATCGGCCTTGGCATGCGGATTCCGATGAGCTGGCGCCTGTGCGAGATCGTCAACCAGAAGAGCGGCAAGCCGGTGATCGTGTTGCACGGCGAACTCAAGAGCTGGTTCGAAGCGCAGGGCCTGACGGCCCACGTTACCGTGACCGATGAAACCGACTATGCGGCGAGCTTCGTCGTGGTCGAACGCATCACAGACCCCCACGCTCGGCACGCCGTGTCCTCGCTGCCCCCCGAGGGGGCGCATTTCGTCTTGGGGCGGCCCGGCGACAAAACATGACCGACACTGCCCTGCATGCCCCGCTGATTATCGATGTCGCGGGAACCGAACTGGATGCGGCTGACCGCCGAAGGCTGGCCGATCCGCTGGTGGGCGGCGTGATTCATTTCGCCCGCAACTGGCGGGACCGCGCGCAGATGGTCGCCCTCAACGCCGAGATCAAGGCGATCCGTCCCGACATCCTGATCTGCGTCGACCATGAGGGCGGCCGCGTGCAGCGATTCCGTACCGACGGGTTCACGCGGCTGCCGTCGATGCGCACGCTGGGCGAGCTGTGGATGAAGGACGCGTTGCGGGCGACGCAGGCGGCGGTCGCCTGCGGTCACGTGCTGGCGGCCGAGCTGCGCGCATGCGGGGTCGACTTCAGCTTCGCGCCGGTGCTCGATCTCGACTACGGCGAAAGCAGCGTGATCGGCGATCGCAGCTTTCATCGCGATCCGCGCGTTGTCGCAGTGCTCGCGCGCAGCCTGATGCATGGCCTGCTGCAGGCCGGAATGGCCAATTGCGGCAAGCACTTTCCGGGGCACGGCTTCGTCAAGGCCGATTCGCACGTGGCGATCCCGGTCGACCGCCGCAGCCTCAGGGCGATCCTGGCGGACGATGCGCGGCCCTATGACTGGCTCGTCGGCTCGCTGGCCGCGGTGATGCCGGCGCACGTGATCTATCCCAAGGTCGATGCGCGCCCCGCAGGCTTCTCCGCGAAATGGCTGCAGGAGATCCTGCGGGGCAGGCTCGGCTTCGATGGCGCAGTGTTCAGCGACGACCTCAGCATGGAGGCGGCACGGCGGATCGATGGCGAGTCCCTCAGCTACGTCGATGCCGCGCTGGCCGCCTTGCATGCGGGCTGCGATCTGGCGCTGCTGTGCAACCAGAGCATCGGCGACGGCGCAGTGCTGGATGCGCTGCTGGACGGCTTCGCCGCCGCGGCCCGCGACGGCCGGTGGAGGCCGGACCCGACGAGCGAAGCGCGCCGCAGAAGCCTCCTGCCCGCCACGCCGGCCGTGGGCTGGGATGCCCTGATGCAATCCGCCGCGTATTGCAGCGCCGCCCGGATGCTGCCCAAGCCTTGACTACGGGCTTCCGGGCGCGGCGGTCGCGGACCAGAGCCGCTCGCCGCCGCCATCGAGGTGCGTCAGGTACAGCCGCAGATCGAACTCGTACTGGTGGTAGCCCGGTTCCATGTGCGCGCAGAGCTGGTAGAAGGCCTTGTCATGCTCCCGCACCTTGATGTGCGCCAGTTCGTGCACGACGATCATGCGTAGCCATTCGAGCGGGACTTCCTTGAACAGGCTCGCGACGCGGATCTCGCGCTTGGACTTCAGCCGGCTCCCCTGCACGCGCGAGACGGTCGTGTGCGTGCCGAGCGCGTTGCGGATCACATGGAGCTTGCTGTCGAAGGCCACCTTCGACAGCGGCTCGGCGTTGCGCAGGAATTCGTTCTTGAGTTCGCCCACGTAGTCATAGAGCGCGCGATCCGTGCGGATGTCGTGCGCGTCGCCGTAGCGTCCGCGCAGCAGATCGGCGAGCCGGCCTTGCGCGATGACCTGCTCGACCTGGGTCCGCAGCGCCGCAGGGTACGCGGCGAGGTACTTCATGCCGGCTGGGCCGCCCGCGTGCCGGCGGCCGTGTAGGCGAGGCCGGCTGCCACGCCGCAGAAGAAATCGCCCTCGATGATCTTCGCGCCGGGGAATGCAGAGCCCAGCGCCTGCTGGAACGGGCGCAGCGCCGACGAGCCGCCGGTCAGGTAGATCGCATCCAGCGCATCGTTGCCGAGCGCGGCCAGACGCACGCACTCGCGGGCAGAGGCGATCACGCGCGCCAGCAGCGGGCCGAGGTGCCGTGCCATGCCTTCGGCAGTGAGGGCGACGGCAAGATCGCGCTCGCCGCACGAGAGATCGATCGAGACATCGGCATTCGTCGTCGAGGCACGGATCTTCGCGGCTTCGACTTCGCTGGCCACCCGATGCCCTTCGCGGTTCAGGAGCACATTCATCAGCCGATCGTGCAGTCGGGTGTCCGCGTAGCTGGTGCGCAGCTCCTGCACCTGCCGGACCGCCTTGGGCGCGTACAGCCAGTTGATCAGGTGCCACGACGAGAGGTCGAAGAAGGTCCGGCTCGGCACCTCGCGCCCCTCTCGGCCGATATGGCGGAATCCGAACTCGGGCATCGCGCATTCGAGGCTGAGGCGCTGGTCGTAGTCAGTGCCGCCGATGTGCACGCCGGTCGTGGCCAGGACTTGAGCGGCACGATCGGCGTTCGACATGCGTGCCGGGTCGAGCCGCACCACCGTGAAGTCCGAGGTGCCGCCGCCGATGTCGACGATGAGTACGAGCGACTCCTTCTCGACGCGCCGCTCGTAGTCGAACGCAGCGGCAAGAGGTTCGTACTGGAAGCTGACTTCGCCAAAGCCCGCGCTCCTGGCGGCACTGCGCAGCGTGTCTTCGGCCTGCCGGTCGCGCGCTTCGTCATCGTCGACGAAGTGGACCGGTCGGCCGATCACGACACGGCCCGGCTGGGCCCCGAGCTGTGCGCGCGCACGGCGGCCGAGTTCGGCCAGGAAGAGGGTGATGATGTCCTCGAAGCCGATCCGTCCTCCGAAAACCTCCGTCTGTTCCTGCATCAACGAGCTGCCGAGCAGGCTCTTGAGCGAGCGCATCAGCCGGCCCTCGACGCCGGCCAGATAGAGCGCGACCGCCTCGCGACCGAAGTGGGTGGTGCGGTCTTCGGCGTTGAAGAAGATCGCCGTCGGAATGGTGGTCGCGGCGCCTTCGAGCGGCAGGGCCCGTGCGAGCCCGTCGTCGGCCACGAAGGCGACGGCGGAATTCGAGGTGCCGAAGTCGATGCCGATCGCCGGCGCGCTCGCGCTCAAGATTCGCGCCGCAGGGCCGGGAAGAGGATCACGTCGCGGATGCTCGGCGAGTCGGTCAAGAGCATCATGAGCCGGTCGATGCCGATCCCGCAGCCGCCGGTGGGCGGCATGCCGTATTCGAGCGCGCGCACGAAGTCGTGGTCGAAGAACATGGCTTCGTCGTCGCCGCTGTCCTTGGCGGCGACCTGCGCGTTGAATCGGGCGGCCTGGTCCTCGGCGTCGTTGAGCTCGCTGAAGCCGTTGCCGAATTCGCGGCCGGTGATGTAGAGCTCGAAGCGTTCCGTGACCTCGGGGCGCTCGTCGTTGGCGCGCGCCAGCGGCGAGATCTCGGTGGGGTGCTCCATGATGAAGGTCGGCTGCCAGAGCTTCTCTTCGACGGTCTCTTCGAAATACATCACCTGCAGCGAGGCGAGGCTGCGCTGCGAGAGCTTGTCCTTCTCTTCGCTCAGGCCCAGCTTGCGCAGCGCATTGGTGAGCCAGGTGGCGTCGTCGACATTCGAGCCCGCGTCGGTGTACTTGAGGATCGCTTCGCGGATCGTGAGCCGCTCGAAAGGCTGGCTCAGGTCGACCGGCTTGCCCTGGTAGCTGAGCTGCTGGGTGCCCACGGCCTTGTCGGCGATCGTGCGGATCAGCGTCTCGGTGAAGTCCATCAGGTCGCGGTAGTTCCAGTACGCCGCGTAGAACTCCATCATCGTGAACTCGGGGTTGTGCCGCACGGAGATGCCTTCGTTGCGGTAGCTCCGGTTGATTTCGAACACGCGCTCGAAGCCGCCGACGATCAGGCGCTTGAGGTACAGCTCGGGCGCGATGCGCAGGAACATCTCCTGGTCCAGCGCGTTGTGGTGCGTCTTGAAGGGCTTCGCGTTGGCGCCGCCCGGGATCGGGTGGAGCATCGGCGTCTCGACCTCGAGGAAACCGTTGCCCACCATGAAGTCGCGCAGGGCGCTCACCGCGCGGCTGCGGGCCGCGAAGCGTTCGCGCGCGGCCTGGTCGGTGATGAGGTCCACGTACCGCTGGCGGTACTTCTGTTCCTGGTCGGCCATGCCATGGAACTTGTCCGGCAGCGGACGCAGGCTCTTGGTCAGCAGGCGCAGGGAGGTCACCTTCACGGAGAGCTCACCGGTCTTGGTCTTCATCAGCGTGCCTTCGGCGCCGACGATGTCGCCGAGGTCCCAGTGCTTGAATTCGGCATAGGCGTCCTCGCCGATCGCGTCGCGCGTGACATAGAGCTGGATGCGGCCGGTGGCATCCTGCACGGTCGCGAAGCTGGCCTTGCCCATGACCCGCTTGAGCATCATGCGACCGGCGACGCTGGCTGCGATCGGCGTCGCGTCGAGCACGTCGGCCGGCGTTTCGCCGTGCGCGGCGATCAGCGCTGCCGCGCGGTCGGCGGGCTTGAAGTCGTTGGGGAACGCGACCCCCTTGCCCTCGGCCTGCGCTTGACGCAGTGCCTTCAGTTTTTCGCGCCGTTCGGCGATGAGCTGGTTGTCGTCGATGGCGGCGGCCGACGCGGCAGGCGCCGCCGCAGGGGTGGGGACGGAGGGAATCAGGTGGTCGGACATGGCTGGATGTGGGTGCGGTCGGAGGCGAGCGCAACCGGCCATTTTAACCGTGCTGGCCTTTGGAAAGGCCCGCTTGCCCAGCCCGCCAGCGCTTGGTGTGCTGCTATCGAATTCGTAGCGCTCTACTTGGCGATCCCGGTGCGTGCCAGCAGATCGCCGACGAGTTCGAGACGCATGAGCGGGCTGTCGAGCTCCATCAGGCGCTGCTTGAGCTCAGGCTGCGCCGGCAGCAGTTCGCACCAGCGGTTGGCCACCCAGCCGCAATCCTCGAACTCATAGGGCTCGAGCATGGGCAGGCGAAGGCCCGGCGTACCCTGCTGGCTGCGACGCTCTTCCAGTGTGTCGACCACGCGACGCAATGCCTCGGCCACGTGCCGCAGGTCCGTGGGGATCTCCAGCCGCACATCGTTGGCGATGGTGTTGACTTCGGCCGTCCACAGGCCGTTTTTCTGCAATTCGCTCGACTGAATGCGAAAGCGCTGCGTGCCGACGCATTCGATCTGCATCAATCCGGCCTGGGGCGATTCGAGCTCGCGAATGACCGCGAGCGTGCCGATGGTCGCGAAGGCTTCGGCTTCAGCGCCCGCCTTGCGCACCTCCGAACCCTGGGTGAGGCCGACGACACCGAAGGGTTCGCCGGTCTTGTGGCGCCTGCCGATCATGTCGAGATAGCGCACCTCGAAGATCCGCAGCGGCAGAAAGCCGCCGGGAAACAGCACCGTCCCGAGCGGGAACAAGGGGATCGGCCTCAGAGGGGTTTGTGTCGTCATCGTTGAACCTCGGCGTGGCTATCATCGCATTCCGCTCACGACCTCGCGCCCATGTTCTATCAGATCCCATCGTTCCTGCTCGACGTGATCGTCGGCCTTCTGGGTGGCGCCTGCCTGTTGCGCCTCTACATGCAGTACCACCGGGTGCCGTTCGGCAATCCGCTCGGGCGCTTCGTGTTCGCGGTCACCGACTGGATCGTGTTGCCTCTGCGCCGGATCGTGCCCTCGGTCAAACGGTGGGACCTTGCAAGCGGTGTGGCGGCTTGGCTGCTCGTGCTCGCCAAGTTCGTGCTGCTGGCGCTGCTCCTGGGCGGGCTCGGCCGCTGGACGATCCTGCCGCTCGTCTCGCTGATCGGGCTGCTCCAGCTCGCGGTGTCGGGGCTCACCGCGCTCTTGATCGTCTATGCAATTCTTTCCTGGGTGCCGAGCGCATCGTCGATGCTGCACGACCTGATCGCGCGCTTGGCGGAGCCGCTGGTGCGGCCGCTGCGCCGCGTCATCCCGCCGGTGGGCGGCGTCGACCTGTCGGCACTCGTCGCGATCGTGCTGCTTCAGGTCGGCGCCATCGTCCTCGGCAGCGTGATGGGCTCCGTCTTCACGCTCGGCCGTTAGACGCCGTCAGAGCACCGCATCCGCGGGCTGGCGCAGCAGCATCGCGAGCGTGTTCGCGATGGTCTTGCGCAGCTCGCGTCGATCGCAGATGAAATCGACCCCGCCTTTCGTCTGCAGGAACTCGGCGCGCTGGAAGCCCTCCGGCAGCGTCACACGCACCGTCGATTCGATCACGCGCGGACCCGCAAAGCCGATGAGCGCCTTGGGCTCGGCGATCACCACGTCGCCCACGAACGCGAAGCCCGCGCTCACACCACCCATGGTCGGGTCGGTCAGCACGCTGATGTAGGGCAGGCCCTTCTTCGCCAGATGCGTGAGCGCCGCGTTGGTCTTCGCCATCTGCATCAGCGACAGCAGGCCTTCCTGCATGCGCGCACCGCCGGTGGCGGTGAAGCAGATGAAAGGCACCTTCTGTTCGATCGCGGTTTCGACGCCGCGCACGAAGCGCTCGCCGACCACGCTGCCCATGCTGCCGCCCATGAAGTCGAACTCGAAGCAGGCGACCACCGCGTTGATGCTGTGGACCGAACCGCCCATCACCACGAGCGCGTCGGTCTCGCCGGTGTTCTCGAGCGCTTCCTTCAGACGCTCGGGGTACTTGCGACTGTCCTTGAACTTGAGGGCATCGACGGGAAGGACTTCCTGGCCGATTTCGTAACGGCCTTCCGGGTCGAGGAAAGCGTCCAGGCGCGCACGTGCGCTGATGCGGTGATGGTGACCGCAGCTCGGGCAGACGTTCTGGTTGTGCTCGAGGTCGGTCTTGTAGAGCACCGTGTCGCAGCTCGGGCACTTGATCCAGAGGCCTTCGGGCATCTGGCGGCGTTCGCTCGGGTCGGTGGGTGCAATCTTGGGAGGAAGAAGTTTTTCAAGCCAGCTCATGGGGGCTCCTAGTCGTGGCGGCGATTATCGGCCAGCCGGGCGTCCGGCGGTCGCGCCGGGCAGGGCGTCGAGCGCCTGCCGGATGCCGGCCAGGAATTCGCGTACCGCGGGCACGACCTTGTCGCGGGGTTGCTCTTCGATCAGCTGGATGATGCGGGTGCCGATCACGACCGCGTCCGCTGAGGCGCCGATCGCCTGGGCGGTCTGCGCATCGCGGATGCCGAAGCCGACACCAACGGGCAGCTGCATATGCTCGCGGATGCGCGGAATCATCCGGCTGACCGCTTCGGTATCGAGATGCCCGGCACCGGTCACGCCCTTCAGCGAGACGTAGTAGACGTAGCCGGTGGCGATGCGGCCGACCTGTGCCATGCGCTCGCTGGTGCTGGTCGGCGCCAGCAGGAAGATGAGGTCGATGCCGTTGGACTTGAGCTCAGCCGCGAACGCTTCGCATTCTTCCGGCGGGTAGTCGACGACGAGCAGGCCGTCCACGCCCGCTGCAGCCGCATCGCGGATGAAGCTGCCAGCGCCATGGACGAGGTCGTAGCGTTCGACGGGATTCGCATAGCCCATCAGGACCACCGGCGTGCGCTGGTCCCGCTGGCGGAATGCGGCCACGATGGCCAGCACCTGCTTCATGCCGATGCCCAGCGCCAGCGCCGCCTCGCCGGCGCGCTGGATCACCGGGCCGTCGGCCATCGGATCGGAGAAGGGCACTCCGAGCTCGATCACGTCGGCACCGGCTTCGACCATGCCGTGCATCAGCTCGGGCGTGATATCGGCGTAAGGGAAGCCGGCGGTGACGTAGGGAATCAGCGCCTTGCGGCCGGCTTTCTGCAGCGCTTCGAAGGTGGCGGCGATGCGGCTCATTCCTTGCCTCCCTTCACCTTGAGGCCGCGCATCGACGGCCGGTCGTAGAAGTCGACGCCGGAGAGGTCGGCGACCGTGCCGATGTCCTTGTCGCCGCGGCCCGAGAGGTTCACGAGGATGGATTGGTCCGGTCGCATGGTCTTGGCGAGCTTCATGGCATAGGCCACCGCGTGGCTGGATTCGAGCGCAGGGATGATGCCTTCGGTGCGGCAAAGGTAGTGGAAGGCTTCGAGTGCTTCCGAGTCGGTGATGCCGACGTACTCGGCGCGGCCGATGTCGGCAAGGTACGCATGCTCGGGCCCGACGCCCGGATAGTCCAGGCCCGCGCTGATGCTGTGCGTTTCGGTCACCTGGCCGTCTTCGTTCTGGAGCAGATAGGTGCGATTGCCGTGCAGCACGCCAGGGCTGCCGCGAAGGATCGAGGCCGAGTGCCTGCCGCTGTCGAGCCCCTCGCCGGCCGCTTCCACGCCGATCAGGCGCGTGCCGGCGAACGGGATGTACGGATGGAAGATGCCCATGGCGTTGCTGCCGCCGCCCACGCAGGCGACGACGACGTCGGGTTGCCTGCCGGTGATGCCCTGTGCGGCGAGCATGGAGGGCATCTGCTCGATGCACTCGTTGCCGATCACGCTCTGGAAGTCGCGCACCATGGTCGGGTAGGGATGCGGCCCCGCGACCGTGCCGATGATGTAGAAGGTGTTCTCGACGTTCGTGACCCAGTCGCGCATGGCCTCGTTGAGCGCGTCCTTGAGCGTCTTGCTGCCCGATTCGACCGGGACGACCGTCGCTCCGAGCAGATTCATGCGGTACACGTTGGGGCTCTGGCGCTTGACGTCCTCGCTGCCCATGTAGACCACGCATTCGAGGCCGTAGCGCGCGCAGATGGTGGCGGTCGCCACGCCGTGCTGGCCGGCGCCGGTTTCGGCGATCACGCGGGGCTTGCCCATGCGCCCGGCAAGCATCGCCTGCCCGATGGTGTTGTTCACCTTGTGGGCGCCGGTGTGGTTGAGGTCCTCGCGCTTGAGGTAGATCTGCGCGCCGCCCATTTCGCGGCTGGTGCGTGCGGCGTGGTAGACCGGCGAGGGACGGCCCACGAAGTGCGCAAGTTCATAGCGGAATTCGGCGAGGAACTCCGGGTCGTCCTTGTACTTCGCGTAGGCGTCGCGCAGCTCGGCGATCGCATGCGTGAGCGTCTCGCTGGCGAAGGTGCCGCCGTAGATGCCGAAATGGCCGCTGGCGTCGGGTTGCTGGTAGGTGTTCATGGTCTCGATCGGTAGGCCGGCGCCCGGTCGATCGAGGCGGGCTGCCGGCTGCAAACTAGGAGGAGGCATCGGCCGCTCGCACAGCGGCCACGAAGTCGCGAATCCTGGCGGCGTCCTTGATGCCCTTGGCGGCCTCGACGCCCGAACTCACGTCAACGGACAGCGACTTGCATCGCGTCCGGAGCTGACGAATGCCATCGTCCACGTTTGCAGGTGTGAGCCCACCACTCAAGACGAGGTGAGCGTCGACGGCGGGTGGTAGGAGTGACCAATCGAATGCCTTGCCGCCACCGCCATACGCTTCGACATGGGCGTCGAGCAGGATGGCCTGGGCGCGGGAGTAATCGGAAGCGTATTTTACGAGGTCGAAGCCCGCGCCGGCTGCGCCGAGCGGAATCCGCGCCGCGCGCATGAAGCGGAACGTGCCTTTGCCAGCGCCTGCCCAGCACTGCTGCGGCGACTCATCGCCGTGGAACTGGGCCATTGACCCCGCCACGGAAGAGAGCGCCGCCATGCTGCCGACAGCATCCTCGTTGACGAACAGCAGCACCGGTGTGACGAAGGGTGGAAGGCGCGAGGCGAGCTCGGCCGCGCGGTCCACGGTGACCGCGCGCGGGCTGGCCGGGTACAGGACGAAGCCGATCGCGTCCGCGCCGGCGTCGACCGCGGCATCAACGTCCTGTTCGCGCGTGAGCCCGCAGATCTTGATCCGGGTCCGGGCTGCGAGCGGTGCGGTGGCATTCATGGCGGGCCATCATACGCAGCGCCCCTGCCTTCGATGGTGGCCTCGGGCGGTAGACCCCACCCGGCGGCGTACAACGGCCCGAGGAAGTACAGGCCGTTCGGCGAAAAGGTCGGCGCGGCTGCCAGCCGGCTGCGTGCTTCGAGGACTTCGCGCATCCATTCCGGCCGTTCCTTGCCCTGTCCGACGCGGACGAGGCAACCCATGATGTTGCGGATCATGTGATGCAGGAAGGCATCCGCTTCGAATTCGACGTGCCAGCGGCAACGGTCGGTGTCGTCGTGGCGGTTGATCGCGATGCGCCGCATCTCCTTGACCGGCGAGAGTGCACGGCAGGCCGAGGCGCGGAAGGAGCTGAAGTCATGCCGGCCGAGCAGCATGGCCGCGGCGGCACGCATGGCGTCGCCGTCGAGCACATGCATCGACCAGCCCACCCGGCCTGCTTCGAGGCTTGGGCGGACTGGTGACTGCGAAAGAACGTAGACGTAGCGGCGGGTGAGCGCGCTCGCGCGGCAATGGAACTGATCGGGCACCGGATGCGCCCATTGCACCGCGATATCGTCGGGAAGGAAGCTGTTGGTGCCGCGCACCCAGGAGAACGGCGCGCGGACCGCGGTGGTGTCGAAGTGCACCACCTGCATCAGCGCATGGACGCGGGCATCGGTGCGGCCGGCACAGAGCGTGGAAATCGGCTGGTCGGCGAACTGCGACAAGGCCGCTTCGAGCTTGTCCTGGACAGTCCGGCCGGAGGGCTGGCTTTGCCAGCCGTCGTAAGCCTGACCGTTGTAGCGGATGCCGAGGGCCAGCCTCACGACAGCATGGCAGCCCGACGACTGCTCAGCGCAGCTGGCCGAGCATCTGCTTTGCTTCGGCCTTCACGTCGCCGGAGCTTTCGGCGGCAACTTCCTCGACCAGCGAGCGGGCGCCTTCGACGTCGCCCAGCGCCTTGAGTTCGCGGGCCAGGGACAGCTTGATGACGTGCGGGTTGTCGCCGCCTTCATCCACAGGCTCGAGGCGTCCGCGCTCGGTGTCGGCGGGGGAGCGGTTCGACAGACCGGCCAGCGAGCTCATGTCGAACTCGATGAAACCCGAATCCGTCGGCAGGCCCGCGCGCAGAGGTGCCGGTTGCGTGCGCTCCTCGTCGCGAACCGACGCGTTGCTCGTCGTCGGTTCGAGCGCGCCGGGGGCGGTATCGAAGTCGTTTTCGAGCTCGATCCTGGGCGCCTGGGCTGATGCAGCGCTGCCGTTGAGGCCGCCGGGAACCGCGATGGGGCGGGGAATGTCGCGGACGGGCACCTGAATCGGGGCAGCCGCGGTCGGCAAGGCGACGCTGATGGGGGCGGGGGCCGTCGCAGCCGTTGCAGGCGGACTGGCGAGATCGAGATCGAAATCCAGCGGGGCGACGGACGGCACGAAGGCCGGGGGAGCTTCTGCCTCGGGCTGCACAACCGGGCTCGGCGCCGGGGGCGCGGCCGAGCCCGCTGCCGTAGCGGCCGCCAGCGTGCCTGCGAATGCCGCGGCCTCCGCGGCCGAGACGCCCTTGCCATCGGCTTCGTACAGCGGATTGCCCGGATCGAGATCCTTGCCGAGCTCGACGACGCGGTTCCATTCGGCGCCCGTGCCGCCAGTCAGCTTGTGGACCTCGGAAGCCAGTGCTTCGTAGGCGCGCAGATCGCGGCGCTTGGCGTGGATTTCGAGCAGTTTGAGGTGGATGGCGGTGCGCTCGGGATTGACGCGTAGTGCTTCACGCAGGATTTCCTCGGCCTGAAGGTCGCGGCCGTAGGCCAAGTACACGTCGGCTTCTGCCACCGGATCGACGTCGCCGGCATCGAGCTGGCTCGGCGAATACGAGAGCGACGAAACCACGGAATTGCCGCGATTCTTGGTGTCCACGGATTCACCGCCGCTGGCGCCGAAGAAGGAGTCCTTGGGGATGCGGCTTTCGATGAACACGCTGTCGCCGGCATCGCGGCGCTTGCGGCCGAGCACGCGATACAGCAGGAAGCTGATCAGCACGGCGACCAAGGCGGCGGCGGCGACCATCAGCGGGTTTTCCATCAGCTCCGAGAAGAAGCTCTGCTCCTGCGGCGCAGGCGCCGGTGCGACGGCCTTGACCGGGGGCTTCGCGGCAGGCGCGGGTGCGGCGGCGGGTGCGGGCGCCGGAGACGGGGCAGAGGGCGCAGCAGCGGTATCCGACGATGCCTTGGGCGTGGGCGATGCGCCTGCAGTGACGGCTGCGGGCGCGGTCGGCGCTGCCGGGGCCGCCGCCGGAGCTTGCGCTGATCCGGGAGCGGCTGCTGCGGCCGGTGCGGTCGATGTCGGTGCAGGCGGGGGCTCGCCGCCGTGGCAGCCGAGCCACCTGCGGCGGCCTTGAGCTGGTTGAGCTCCTGGAGGTTCTTGGTCAGCTCCTTCTCGCGTTCCTGGCGCGCCTTGGTTTCGGCGGCCTGCGCGAGTTGCTCGTCGGTCGGACGGCCAGGGGCGATGCCTTGGGAGATCTTGAGTTTGTCGGTCGACGTGTTCGCAGCGTTGCGATCCTCGACATTGGTCTGCACCTTGCCGGAGGCCTGGCGGCCAGCGTCGGCCACCGGCGTTTCGGGCGCGTTCTCGGCCAGGCGGCGGCGATACTGGCTGAAATCCTGGCTCTGCGCGGTGACCGTGCGCTTCGCTTCGGCTGCCGGAACGGCCTCGGCTTGCGACGAGCCCGGAATGTCGAGCACGGCACCGGCCTTCATCCGGTTGACGTTGCCGCCGACAAACGCATTCGGATTGGCGCGCAGGAGCGCCACCAGCATCTGATCGAGCGACACATCGGCCGGTTTGTACGCCGACGCGATCTTGCCGGCCGTATCGCCGGCCTTCACGGTGACCTGCTGGTCCCCGGTACCCGCGCCCGTGCCGGTACGGACGGTACTCGATTCACCCGATACCGCCGGCGCGGCAGCGGCACGCTGGCGACGTGTCTGGGGCGCCTCGACCGCCGCCGGTGCGGCAGCAGCGCGGGGCGCGGCGGCAGCGATCTGCGGTGCGGCCGGCGCGACCGGTGCGGCCGCCTGCCGGCTGGTCGGCGGGTCGAGCAACACCGTGTAGTCGCGAACGACGCGGCCCGAGTTCCAGTTGGCCTCGAGGAGCAGATCGATGAAGGGCTCGCTCACCAGGCGATTGCTCGAGAGCCGCACCACGTAGCGTCCGTCGGCCCGCCGCTGAACGCCCACACGGACGTCGGCCAGCGCCGGGTTGTAGGGCACGCCCGCCGCCTTGAAGGCGTCGACCGAGGCGATGCTGACCTTCAGACCATCCGCCTCGGCGGGCGTGATCTCGGCCACTTCGATTTCTGCGCGCAGCGGCTCACCGAGTGCCGACTGAACATTGAGCCGTCCGAGCGCGAGCGCACCGGCATCGGCGCTGAAGGCACCGAGCGCCACGGCGACTGCAGCACCGATTACGGATAGCTGACCCCGACCCATGGATGCGGGGGCAGGGCTGATGGCCGAGAGACGGGCCGCGGGCGATGATGGTCGTGTCATGCTGGAGGGGGCAGCGCGGCCCAGAAATGTAAGAGGACGTTAACATCATCACCCTGGACTGACAAGGCGACAGGCCTTATCTACCCAGTGCGTGCAAACTTCGTCATGCATGTGCCGTTGCGGTACAACAACGGCGCGCGCCCCAAAGGACGCGCGTGTAACGCTTCAGACCTCGAGCAGGATGCGCAGCATGCGGCGCAGCGGCTCGGCCGCGCCCCACAGCAGCTGATCGCCGATCGTGAAGGCGCCGACGTACTCGGGGCCCATGGCCAGCTTGCGGATGCGGCCGACCGGGATCGACATCGTGCCGGTCACCGCGACGGGCGTGAGGTCCTTGACCGTGGCTTCGCGCGTGTTCGGCACGACCTTGGCCCACTCGTTGTCCGCCGCGATCAATGCCTCGATATCGGCAAGCGGAACGTCCTTCTTGAGCTTGAAGGTGAGTGCCTGGCTGTGGCAGCGCATCGCGCCGATCCGAACGCAGAAGCCGTCGACCGGCGTCGCGGCCGTGCCGAACCCGGCGCCCTGGCCGAGGATCTTGTTGGTTTCGGCGCCGCCCTTCCCACTCTTCCCGGCTCATGCCGTCGCCCAGATCCTTGTCGATCCAGGGGATCAGGCTGCCGCCCAGCGGAACGCCGAAATTGGCGGTTTCGAGCGCGGTCAGCGATTGCTGCTTGGCGAGAACCTTGCGGTCGATTTCGAGGATGGCGGACTTCGGGTCGTCGAGCAGAGCCCGCACTTCGGCGTTCAGCGTGCCGAACTGGGTCAGCAGTTCGCGCATGTGCTGGGCGCCGCCGCCCGATGCGGCCTGGTAGGTCATGCTGGTCATCCATTCGACCAGACCGGCCTTGTACAGGGCGCCGACGCCCATCAGCATGCAGCTGACGGTGCAGTTGCCGCCGATCCAGTTCTTGCCGCCCTTGGCGAGCGCGTTCTGGATCACGGGCAGGTTGACCGGGTCGAGCACGATGATCGCGTCATCGTTCATGCGCAGGGTGGAGGCCGCGTCGATCCAGTGGCCCTTCCAGCCGGCTGCGCGAAGCTTGGGGAACACCTCCGTGGTGTAGTCGCCGCCCTGGGCCGTGACGATGATGTCGCACTTCTTCAGTGCGTCGATGTCGTGCGCGTCCTTGAGCGTGGTCTCGTTCTTGGCCATGGCGGGGGCCTTGCCACCCGCATTGGAGGTCGAGAAGAAGACCGGCTCGATCAGTCCGAAGTCACCTTCGGCCTGCATGCGGTCCATGAGGACCGAGCCGACCATGCCGCGCCAGCCTACGAGGCCGACCAGAGGTTGATTTGCGTTCGCCATTTCAGTTTGCCCTTGTGAAAAAAGAAATCAGTCTTTTGGGACTTACGCAAAGAAGGATGCGCAACGTGTGTGCCGTGGGGGCGTACGTCTTGCTCTAGCCCATTTTGCGTAAGTCGCTCTCTCTTTTTCGCCCGGCTCGTCAGAGCCGGTCGAGGGCGCGTGACGAATCGGGCTGCGGTTAGCCGGTAATCGTCTTTTTGGTGATGGCAGCCACCACGGCATCGCCCATCTCGCGGGTTCCGACCTTGGTGGTACCAGCGGACCAGATATCTGCCGTGCGCAGACCCTGAGCGAGCACGTGCTTGACCGCCGACTCGATCCGGTCGGCGGCTTCGGGCTGGTTCAGGGAGAAACGGAGCATCATGGCAGCAGACAGGATTGTAGCCAAAGGGTTGGCAACCCCTTTGCCCGCAATGTCCGGCGCGCTGCCGTGGCTGGGCTCGTAGAGGCCCTGGTTGCTCGAATTGAGCGACGCCGAGGGCAGCATGCCGATCGAGCCGGTGAGCATGGCCGCCTCGTCGGAGAGGATGTCGCCGAACATGTTGCCGGTGACCACCACGTCGAACTTCTTCGGCGCCTTGACCAGTTGCATCGCCGCGTTGTCGACGTACATGTGGTCGAGTTCCACGTCGGGGTATTCCTTGCCGACCTCGGTGACGATGTCCTTCCAGAACTGGAAGGTCTCGAGCACGTTCGCCTTGTCGACGCTGGTCACGCGCTTGCTGCGCTTGCGCGCGGCCTGGAAGGCCACGTGGGCGATGCGTTCGACCTCCGGGCGCGAGTAGCGCATGGTGTCGAAGGCCTCGTCGGCACCCGGGAAGTGGCCGTCGACCGCGGTGCGGCGTCCGCGCGGCTGGCCAAAGTAGATGTCGCCGGTCAGCTCGCGGATGATCAGGATGTCGAGGCCGGCGATCAGTTCGGGCTTCAGGCTCGATGCGTCGACGAGCTGCTCGTAGCAGATCGCCGGGCGGAAGTTGGCGAACAGGCCCAGGTTTTTGCGCAGGCCGAGGATGGCCTGCTCGGGCCGCAGCGAGCGCTCGAGCTTGTCGTATTTCCAGTCGCCGACGGCACCGAACAGCACCGCGTCCGCTTCCTTCGCAAGCTTGAGCGTCGATTCGGGCAGCGGATGGCCGTGAGCCTCGTAGGCCGCGCCGCCGACCAGCGCGGATTCGGTTTCGAAGGAGAGGTCGAGCGCCTCGAGGACGCGCAAGGCCTCGGCCACGATTTCCGTGCCGATGCCGTCACCGGGCAGTACTGCGATCTTCATGAGTGTCTTTTCGAAAGTTGAAAGAAGGAACGATCAGCCAACGAGCTGGTGCGCGAGCCAGGGCTTCTTCGCCAGCCGCTCGGCTTCGAAGGCCTGGATTTTGTCCTTGTGGCGCAAGGTCAGGCCGATGTCGTCAAACCCGTTGAGCAGGCAGTACTTGCGGAACGGCTGGATGTCGAAGGCGATCTCGCCGCCGTCCGGTTTGATGATGACCTGCCGATCGAGATCGACCGTCAGGCTGTAACCCGGGAAGGCGAAGGTTTCGTCGAACAGCTGCGCGACCTTCGATTCGGCAAGCACGATCGGCAGCAGGCCGTTCTTGAAGCAGTTGTTGAAGAAGATGTCGGCGAAGCTCGGCGCGATGATCGCGCGGAAGCCGTACTGGTCAAGCGCCCACGGCGCATGCTCGCGCGACGAGCCGCAGCCGAAGTTCTTGCGCGCGAGCAGGACCGACGCACCGGCGTAGCGCGGCTGGTTCAGCACGAAGTCCGGGTTGGGCTTGCGCGACTTCGGGTCCTGCCCCGGCTGGCCCGGGTCGAGGTAGCGCCATTCGTCGAAGAGGTTCGGGCCGAAGCCGGTCTTCTTGATCGACTTCAGGAACTGCTTGGGGATGATCGCGTCGGTGTCGACGTTCTCCCGGTCCATCGGCGCCACGAGGCCCTTGTGCACGGTGAATTTCTGCATGGTGTGTGGCTCCTCTGTTCAGGCGAATTGGCGGACGTCGACGAAGTGGCCGTTGATGGCTGCAGCGGCGGCCATCGCGGGGCTCACGAGGTGGGTGCGGCCGCCGGCGCCCTGGCGTCCTTCGAAGTTGCGGTTGCTGGTGGATGCACAGCGCTCGCCGGGCTCCAGCCGGTCGGCGTTCATCGCGAGGCACATCGAGCAGCCGGGCTCGCGCCATTCGAAGCCCGCGGCCTTGAAGATCTGGTCCAGGCCTTCGCGTTCGGCCTGCTCCTTCACCACGCCGGAGCCGGGCACGACCATCGCGAGCTTGACGTTCTTCGCGACCTTCTGGCCCAGCTTCTTGACCATGGCCGCGGCTTCGCGCATGTCCTCGATGCGGCTGTTGGTGCACGAGCCGATGAACACCTTGTCGATGAAGATGTCGTTCATCGGCTTGTTCGGCTCAAGGCCCATGTAGGTGAGCGCGCGTTCGATCGCGTCACGCTTGTTGGCGTCCTTTTCCTTGTCGGGATCGGGCACGCGGCCGTCGATCGGCACGACCATCTCGGGCGATGTGCCCCAGGTGACCTGCGGATGGATCTGCGACGCGTCGAGTTCGACCACGGCATCGAAATGCGCACCCGGGTCGGAATGCAGCGTCTTCCAGTATTCGACCGCCTGGTCCCACTCGACCCCGGTCGGCGAAAGCGGGCGCCCCTTCACGTAGGCGAGCGTCTTCTCGTCGACCGCGACGAGGCCGGCACGCGCGCCGGCCTCGATCGCCATGTTGCAGACAGTCATGCGGCCTTCCATGCTGAGGTCGCGGATCGCTGAACCTGCGAATTCGATCGTGTAGCCCGTGCCGCCTGCGGTGCCGATCCTGCCGATGATCGCAAGCACGATGTCCTTCGCGGTGCAGCCCGCGGGCAGCTTGCCCTCGACCTTCACGAGCATGTTCTTCGCCTTCTTGGCGAGCAGCGTCTGCGTGGCCATCACGTGTTCGACCTCGCTGGTGCCGATGCCGTGCGCGAGCGCGCCGAAGGCACCGTGCGTCGAGGTGTGCGAATCGCCGCAGACCACCGTCATGCCGGGCAGCGTGGCGCCGGATTCGGGGCCGATGACGTGCACGATCCCCTGCCGCTTGCTCAGGAACGGGAAGAAGGCCGCCGCGCCGAATTCCTTGATGTTGGCGTCGAGCGTGGTGATCTGCTCCCTGCTGATCGGATCTTCGATGCCGTCGTAGCCGCGCTCCCAGTGGGTGGTCGGCGTGTTGTGGTCGGCCGTGGCGACCACCGAGCTGATGCGCCACAGCTTGCGGCCCGCTTCGCGCAGGCCTTCGAAGGCTTGCGGACTGGTGACTTCGTGGACCAGGTGCCGGTCGATGTAGAGGATCGCGGTGCCGTCCTCCTCGGTGTGGACGACGTGATCGTCCCAGAGCTTGTCGTAGAGCGTGCGTGCCATGGTGGTTTCTTTCGTGGGGAAAACTTGAGCGCCTTACGCAGCGAGCTGTTCGTCTGTCGCGGAAGGGGTGTGCAGGTGCTTCACCAGCAGCCGGGCGGCAACCGGAAGCGAAGAAAAATCGCGCGCGACGAGGCGGATCTCGCGATCGGCCCATGCGTCCTTGATGGCGATGCTCTTGAGCCCGCGGCCGATACCGCCTTGCATGAGTTCGAAGGCGCGCAGCGGCATCACGCCGATGCCCAGGCCGTTGTCGATCATGCGGCACATCGCGTCGAGGCCGGTGACGTGGATGCGCAGCTTGATCGAGCGGTTCTGGGCCAGCGCGGCCTGGTGCATGGCCACGTAGATCGAGCTGTTGGTGTGCAGGCCCACGTGGTCGAATTCGAGCGACTCGGAGAAGTCGATGGCCTGGCGCTTCGCAAGCACATGCCGCACCGGGACGACCAGGACCAGCGCGTCGTGGCGATAGGGCAGGCTTTGCAGTTCCGCCGTGCCCTCGGGCACGTGGCAGACACCGAGGTCGGCCGCGCCTTCGTGCACGGCGCGCACGATTTCGCTGCTGAGGTGCTCTTCGAGGTCGATCTTGATCGCGTCGTGCTCGCGGGTGAAGGCGCCGAGATCCTCGGGCAGGAATTGCACGATCGCCGAAATATTGGCGTGGACGCGGACGTGCCCGCGAACCCCGTCGGCGTACTCGCTGAGTTCGCCCTGCATCTTCTCGAGGCTGTAGAGCACGGACCGGGCGTGATGCAGCAGGCTCTCGCCCGCCGGAGTCAGATCGACCCCTCTTGCGTGGCGATAGAGAAGCGGCGTGCCGAGCGTCGCTTCCAGATCCGACAAGCGCTTGCTGATGGCCGATGCCGCGATGAACTCGCGCTCGGCGGCCCGTCCGATGCTGCCCAGCTCGCAGACAGCCACGAACAACTGCAACGACGTCAGGTCGATGCGGCGGGCAAAACTGCGTTCAGAGGCGATCATGGGAGTTTGTCATCTCGTTCGGAGATGGAGTCCGCTATTTTCCCCTCGTTTTCCCCTTCAGTCATCGTGATCCACGATGGACTTGCTGCTTTGGCACGATGGGCGCCGGGCCTCGAAACGCAAGAAAGCCGCCCGAAGGCGGCTTTCCTGGGCGATCGCAAAGCGGAAATCAGCGCTGCGAGATGGGCTTGACGTCGCGCTTGGCCGAGCCTTCGAACAGCTGGCGCGGGCGGCCGATCTTGTAGTCGGGGTCGCCGATCATTTCGTTCAGCTGGGCGATCCAGCCGACGGTGCGGGCCAGCGCGAAGATGGCCGTGAAGAGCGGCACCGGGATGCCGATCGCGCGCTGCACGATGCCCGAGTAGAAGTCCACGTTCGGGTAGAGCTTGCGGGAGACGAAGTATTCGTCTTCCAGAGCGATCTTCTCGAGCGCCATGGCGAGCTTGAACAGCGGGTCGTTCTCGAGGCCGAGCTCGCCGAGCACTTCACGGCAGGTTTCCTGCATGAGCTTGGCGCGCGGGTCGTAGTTCTTGTACACGCGGTGGCCGAAGCCCATCAGCTTGACGTTGGAGTTCTTGTCCTTGACCTGCTTGATGAACTCGCCGATCTTCTCCACGCCACCGGCTTTCTGGATGTCGTAGAGCATGTTCAGCGCCGCTTCGTTGGCGCCGCCGTGCGCGGGGCCCCAGAGGCAGGCGACACCGGCCGCGATCGCCGCGAACGGGTTGGTGCCCGACGAGCCGCACAGGCGTACGGTCGAGGTCGACGCGTTCTGCTCGTGGTCGGCGTGCAGGATGAAGATGCGGTCGAGCGCGCGCTCGAGCACCGGGCTCACCTTGTACTCCTCGCAAGGCGTCGCGAACATCATGTGCAGGAAGTTGCCTGCGTAGCTGAGTTCGTTCTTCGGGTACATGTAGGGCTGGCCCACGGTGTACTTGTAGGCCATGGCGACCAGCGTCGGCATCTTGGCGATCAGGCGGATCGCGGCGATCTCGCGGTGCTTCGGATTGTTGATGTCCGTGCTGTCGTGATAGAAGGCCGACATCGCGCCGACCAGGCCGGTCATGATCGCCATCGGGTGGGCGTCACGGCGGAAGCCGCGCAGGAAGAACTGCATCTGCTCGTTGACCATCGTGTGGTTGGTCACGAGCTTGGTGAAGTTCTTCTTCTGGTCCCCGTTGGGCAGTTCCCCGTAGAGCAGCAGGTGGCAGGTCTCGAGGAAGTCGCAGTTCGTCGCGAGCTGCTCGATCGGATAGCCGCGGTACAGCAGCTCACCCTTGTCGCCGTCGATGTAGGTGATGGCCGATTCGCACGACGCGGTGGACATGAAGCCCGGGTCGTAGGTGAACATGCCCGTCTGAGCGTAGAGCTTGCGGATGTCGATCACGTCCGGGCCCATGGTGCCCTTGTAGATCGGTAGTTCGACGTTCTGCCCGCCGTTGCTGAAGGACAGTGTGGCCTTGGTCTCGGATGCTTTCATTTCGGGGTCTTTCAATGGATTTCAGGAAGATAGGGATCGCGCACCATCGGTGCGCATCAGCTGCAGCAGTTCGATCACCCCGGCCCCGGCCCATGCGGGCTCGGGCTCCTTTCGCGCAAGCAGAAGGTCGAGCAGATCGTTGTCCGACAGGTCCATCAATGTCTCCAGTGCCTGTGCCTGCCTCACGGTCAGGTTTTCTTCGTGCCGTTCGAAAAAACGGGCAATGAACAGGTCGTTTTCGAGCAGGCCCCGACGACAGCGCCATTTCAGCTTGCTCAGCGCGCGGGCGCCGATCGGCTGGTCGAGGTCGTCTGGGGCTTGCATGGGGTCCAAAACCGCTCAGATGGCGCGACGCACCATCAATTCCTTGATCTTGCCGATCGCCTTGGTGGGGTTCAGGCCCTTCGGGCACACGTCCACGCAGTTCATGATCGTGTGGCAGCGGAACAGGCGGTACGGGTCTTCGAGGTTGTCCAGGCGCTCGCCGGTGGCTTCGTCGCGGCTGTCGGCGATGAATCGGTAGGCCTGCAGCAGGCCGGCCGGGCCGACGAACTTGTCGGGGTTCCACCAGAAGCTCGGGCAGCTGGTCGAGCAGCTCGCACACAGGATGCACTCGTAGAGGCCGTTGAGCTCATCGCGCTCTTCGGGCGACTGCAGGCGCTCCTTCTCGGGCGGCACCGTGTCGTTCTGCAAATACGGCTTGATCGAGTTGTACTGCTTGAAGAACTGCGTCATGTCCACGATCAGGTCGCGGATCACCGGCAGGCCGGGCAGCGGCTTGAGCACGATCGTGCCCTTCAGCGTGCGCATGTTGGTCAGGCAGGCAAGGCCGTTCTTGCCGTTGATGTTCATCGCGTCCGAGCCGCAGACGCCTTCGCGGCAGGAGCGGCGGAACGAGATCGTGGGATCCTGCGCCTTGAGCTTGATCAGGGCGTCGAGCAGCATGCGCTCGTGGCCGTCGAGCTCGACCTCGACGGTCTGCATGTACGGCTTGGCGTCCTTGTCGGGGTCGTAGCGGTAGATCTGGAAAGTGCGCTTCATCGTGAAAACCTTGTTGTGTACTCAGAACGTGCGGACCTTGGGCGGCACGGTGTCGACCGTCAGCGGCTTCAGGCGGACGGGCTTGTACGAAAGGCGGTTGCCTTCGCTGTACCAGAGCGTGTGCTTCATCCAGTTGGCGTCGTCGCGGCCGAGCGGTGCGACCGGATCGTCCGCCGGGCGCTCGTAGTCCTCGACCGTGTGGGCGCCGCGGCATTCCTTGCGCGCCGCCGCCGAGACCATCGTGGCCTGCGCGACTTCGATCAGGTTGTCGACTTCCAGCGCTTCGATGCGCGCGGTGTTGAACACGCGCGACTTGTCCTTGAGCGTGACCTTCGCGACGCGCTCGCGCACCGCGGCGATCTTCTTGACGCCCTCGTCCATCGTGGCCTGCTTGCGGAACACGGCGGCGTGCCCCTGCATCACCGAGCGGATCTCGTTGGCCACGTCCTGCGCGTATTCGCCGCCCGTCGACTTCTCGAGCGCGTTGAGGCGCTCCAGCGTGCGGTCGGCGGCATCGGCCGGCAGCGGCTTGTGCTCCTTCTGCTTGTCGTTGAACGCGACGATGTGGTTGCCGGCCGCACGGCCGAACACCAGAAGGTCGAGCAGGGAGTTGGTGCCGAGGCGGTTGGCGCCGTGCACGCTCACGCACGAGCATTCGCCGACGGCGTAGAGGCCGTTCACGACCGAGTTGTGCTCGTCGCCCTGCTGCACCACGACCTGCCCGTTGATGTTGGTCGGGATGCCGCCCATCTGGTAGTGGATGGTCGGCACGACGGGGATGGGTTCCTTGGTGATGTCGACGTTCGCGAAGTTGATGCCGATCTCGTACACCGAGGGGAGGCGCTTGTGGATGGTGTCGGCGCCGAGGTGGTCGAGCTTGAGCAGCACGTAATCCTTGTTCGGACCGCAGCCGCGGCCTTCCTTGATCTCCTGATCCATCGAGCGCGAGACGAAGTCGCGCGGTGCCGAGTCCTTCAGCGTCGGTGCGTAGCGCTCCATGAAGCGCTCGCCGTTGCTGTTCAAGAGGATCGCGCCTTCGCCGCGGCAGCCTTCGGTCAGCAGCACGCCGGCACCAGCCACGCCGGTCGGGTGGAACTGCCAGAACTCCATGTCCTGCAGCGGGATGCCGGCGCGCGCGGCCATGCCGAGGCCGTCACCGGTATTGATGAAGGCATTGGTCGACGCCGCGAAGATGCGGCCCGCGCCGCCGGTGGCCAGCAGCACGGTCTTGGCCTGCAGGATGTGCAGGTCGCCGGTTTCCATTTCGAGGGCGGTCACGCCGACCACGTCGCCGTCGGCGTCGCGGATCAGGTCGAGCGCCATCCACTCGACGAAGAACTGGGTGCGAGCCTCGACGTTCTTCTGATAGAGCGTGTGCAGCATCGCGTGGCCGGTGCGGTCAGCTGCGGCGCATGCGCGTTGAACAGGCTTCTCGCCGTAGTTGGCGGTGTGGCCGCCGAACGGGCGCTGGTAGATGGTGCCGTCCGGGTTGCGGTCGAAGGGCATGCCGAAGTGCTCGAGCTCGTACACGACCTTGGGCGCTTCACGGCACATGAACTCGATCGCGTCCTGGTCGCCGAGCCAGTCGGAGCCCTTGACGGTGTCGTAGAAGTGATAGTGCCAGTTGTCCTCGCTCATGTTGCCCAGCGATGCACCCACGCCGCCTTGCGCCGCGACCGTGTGCGAGCGGGTCGGGAACACCTTGGACAGCACGGCCACGTTGAGGCCGGCCCGCGAGAGTTGCAGCGATGCGCGCATGCCGGAGCCGCCGGCGCCGATGATGACGACGTCGAACTTGCGCTTGGTGATTTGTTCTTTGGTGTAGGTCATTGTTCAAACTCTCCAGAGCACTTGAATGGCCCAACCTGCGCACGCGAGTAGCCAGACGATGGTGAAAACCTGCAGTACGAGGCGGATGCCGACAGGCTGGACGTAGTCCATCCACACGTCGCGCATGCCCACCCAGACGTGATAGAGCAGCGAAGCGATGACGACGAAGGTCAGCACCTTCATCCACTGCGCGGCGAAGATGCCGGCCCAGAGGTCGTAGCCGATCGGGCCGCGGGTGAAGATGACCTGCACCAGCAGGACCACCGTGAAGAGCGCCATGAGGGCGCCCGTGATGCGCTGGCTGAGCCAATCGCGAAGACCATAGTGCGCGCCGACGACGGTACGCTTGGAGCCGTAGTTCACAGACATCGATTGCTCCTTATCAGTACAGGCCGAACAGCTTGGCGCCGAGGATCAGCGTCAGCAGGATGCTGATGGCGAGCGTTGCGATCGCCGAGCTCTTGCCGAACTCCTTGCTCACGGCGGCATGGCTCACATCCATCCACAGATGGCGCAGACCGGCGGTGATGTGATGCAGGTAGGCCCAGATCAATGCGAGCGCCACGAGCTTGATCAACCAGCCCGGAACGAAACCAAGGCCGCTGTTGAAGGCGGCCTTGAAACGCGCAAACGAAATTTCGGAGGAGACCGACGTGTCGAACATCCAGATGATGAACGGCAGCAGCAGGAACATCAGCACGCCGCTCACGCGGTGGAGGATCGACACGATGCCCGCCGGAGGAAGCCGGTAGGTTCTCAGGTCGGTGATTGCGTTGATGTTGCGGAACTCGCGCCGCGGCGGTCGGGGTGGGGTGGCCAGCTCTGTCATGTGGGCTTTCAGTATTTTTTGATGGGCGGCTTGATCTGTAGCAGAAATGCAAACAACTCAAAATTCTATTGCAACGCAGCAACCTGTTGCTCGCCCCCAGGCTTGCTCACTGCGTGTAGCCCCCACCCCCGGCCGGGGGCGCTGCCGGTGGCTCGGCAAAGCCGGTTCCACGGCAGCCCCCGAGCGGGCGCGCTGCGCGCTGCCGTTGAAGACCCCGGCTCGCTTCTTGGCCGGCGCAGCCGGGCCCGTTGGTGGAACACCGTGGAACCGGCTTTGCCGGGCCGCTGGTGTTGCCCCCTGGAAGGGGGTGTCAGAGCCACACGAAGTGGGCGAGGCTGGGGGGTCATCCCAATTCATTTCTGTAGTGGTGGGTGTCGGTGCGATAGAGGCCGCGGCGCAGCTCCATCGGGGTGTCGTGGTAGGTGTGGGCCACGCGCTCGACGCTCAGGAGTGGGGTTGCGGTGGTGACGCCGAGCAGGGCAGCCTGCGCAGCGTCAGGCAGGACGGCGCGGATCTTTTCTTCGGCGCGCACCATGCGCACGCCGAATTCGGTTTCGAACATTTCATACATCGGACCGTGCCACTCGGCGAGGCGCTCGGCGGTCAGGCCCTTGAACGGCACACCCGGCAGCCAGAGGTCCTCGAGGATGGTGGGCGTGCCGCGGTAGGAGAGCACGCGCCGCACCTGTAGCACGGCGTCGCCGGTGCGCAACGCCAGTGCGCGCGAGACGTCGGCCGTTGCGCGCAGGCGGCGGCAGTCCACGATCCGGCGTTCGGCGGGACCCTCGCTGTCGATGTCGCCGGTGTCCGGCACCAGTTTGAGAAAGCGGTACTGGACATGCTGCTCCGCATGCGTTGCGACGAAGGTGCCCTTGCCCTGCCGCCGCACCACGAGGTTCTCGGCGGCGAGTTCGTCGATCGCCTTGCGCACCGTTCCCTGGCTTACGCGGAACCGCGCGGCGAGGTCGATCTCGCTCGGGATCGGCTCGCCCGGTTTCCATTCGCCGGCATGCAGGCTCTGCAGGATCAGCGACTTGATCTGCTGATAGAGCGGGCTGAACGACGGCGTCGGCAGTTCGGCGGCGGGCGTGGGGATGGTGCTCATGGGTTCGTTCGGCGCTCCGTTCGGATGCCTGCGGGCGATATCTTATATAAGACATAAGACTTGCGCCATTGAAAAACCAAATCGGCATAGAATTGCAGACGGCCTGAAGTCGCAGCGACGCGCTTCCGCCGACCCTCGCGGCCGCACCCGGCGGCCTTGCACCGTTTACATCTTTTCCTGGAGTTTTCCCATGAGCAAAAAGCCCGTTCGCGTTGCCGTCACCGGCGCCGCTGGCCAAATCGGTTACGCCCTGCTGTTCCGAATCGCCTCAGGCGAAATGCTCGGCAAGGACCAGCCGGTCATCCTGCAACTGCTCGAGATCCCCGACGAGAAGGCCCAGAAGGCGCTCAAGGGCGTGATCATGGAACTCGAAGACTGCGCGTTTCCGTTGCTCGCCGGCGTGATCCCAACCGGCGACCCGCTTGTGGCTTTCAAGGACGCCGACTACGCGCTGCTGGTCGGTGCCCGTCCGCGCGGCCCCGGCATGGAGCGTGCCGACCTGCTGGCCGCCAACGCCCAGATCTTCACCGCGCAGGGCAAGGCCCTCGACAAGGTCGCGAGCCGCAACGTCAAGGTGCTGGTCGTCGGCAACCCTGCCAACACCAACGCCTACATCGCGATGAAGAGCGCCCCGAGCCTGCCGCGCAAGAACTTCACGGCCATGCTGCGCCTCGACCACAACCGCGCCGCCAGCCAGATCGCCGCCAAGACCGGCACCGCCGTGGGCGACATCGAGAAGCTCACCGTCTGGGGCAACCACTCGCCCACGATGTACGCCGACTACCGCTTCGCCACCGTCGGCGGCAAGAGCGTCAAGGACCTGATCAACGACCAGGTCTGGAACGCCGACGTGTTCCTGCCGACCGTCGGCAAGCGCGGCGCCGCGATCATCGACGCGCGTGGCCTGTCGTCGGCCGCTTCGGCCGCCAACGCCGCCATCGACCACATGCGCGACTGGGCCCTCGGCTCAAACGGCAAGTGGGTCACGATGGGTATCCCCTCGGACGGCCAGTACGGTATTCCGAAGGACGTGATCTTCGGCTTCCCGGTCACTACCGAGAACGGCGAGTACAAGCTCGTCGAGGGCCTCGAGATCGACGCCTTCAGCCAGGAGCGCATCAACAAGACGCTCAAGGAACTGCAGGACGAGCAAGCAGGCGTGGCCCACCTGCTCTGATCCTTCATCGCC
Source organism: Variovorax ureilyticus (assembly GCF_050632185.1). GTDB lineage: Bacteria > Pseudomonadota > Gammaproteobacteria > Burkholderiales > Burkholderiaceae_C > Variovorax > Variovorax ureilyticus_A. Next base: position 3,359,602 of record NZ_CP192579.1, on the reverse strand, counting down.
AGACATGCTCGACTGGAATCCCGCGCTCTATCGTCGCTATGAAGACGAGCGCACGCGCCCTGCGCAGGAGTTGCTGGCCCGGGTCTCGCTCACCGAGGCGGCCCGTGTCTTCGATCTCGGTTGCGGGCCGGGCAATTCCACCGAGCTGCTGGTTCACCGGTTCCCCGGCGCGCAAGTCGTCGGGACCGACAACTCCGAAGCGATGCTGGTCAGTGCGCGCGAGCGCCTGCCCGAGGCCCGCTTCGAGTTCAGCGACATTTCCATCTGGCGACCCGAGACGCCGCCGGACCTCATCTACGCCAATGCCGCCCTTCAGTGGGTGCCTGACCACGAGGCCTTGATCCCCAGGCTCTTCGCGGCCCTCGCGCCCGGCGGCGTGCTGGCGATCCAGATGCCGGACAACCGGCAGGAACCCACCCACCGCCTCATGCGCGAGGTCGCGTCCGAGGCGCCGTGGGCCAACGCCATCGGCGATGCCGACAAGATCCGCACCGAGTTGCTTGGCATCGAGGACTACTACGACCTGCTCGCAGCCGATGCGGCCCAGGTCGATGTCTGGCGCACCGCCTATCAGCACCCCATGGCCTCCGCCGCCGCGATCGTCGAATGGGTTCGCGGCACGGGCCTGAAGCCCTTCGTCGACCGCCTGACGCCGGAACTGCAGTCCAGCTATCTCGCCGAGTACGAGCGCCGCATCGATGGCGCCTATCCGCCTCGCGCCGACGGACGCCGCTTGCTGGCTTTCCCGCGCATGTTCATCGTCGCGCAGCGAAAGGCATGAGGCGCACATGCTGAGCACAGCACCTTCTTCCTCAGTTCATCCGCGCGCCGTGCTGCTGGGTGCGCAAGCGGGCGCCGTGGTGTTGCCCGTCTGCGACCACTACAGCGGCGTGGAAGCACGCATGCGCAAGAGCCTCGCGCTGCAGGCCGAGATGGCCGACGAGTTCGGCGCCTGCGTGTTCGACGTCACGCTCGATTGCGAAGACGGTGCGCCCGTCGGCGGCGAGGCCGAACATGCGGCGCTGGTCACCGAGCTCGCATTGGCTGCCGCGCCCGACATGCGGGTCGGCGTGCGGGTGCATCCGGTCGACCATCCGTCGTTCGCAGGCGACGTGATCACGATCGCGGGTCGTGCGGGCCATCGCCTGAGCCATCTGATGGTTCCCAAGGTGGAATCCGCCCTGGACGTGCAGGTGGCCGTCGAGGCCCTCGAGGCGGCCGGTGCCGAGGCATTGCCGCTGCACGTGCTGATCGAGTCGCCGCTCGCGGTCCACCATGCATTCGAGATCGCGGCGCATCCGCGCGTGCAGTCCCTGAGCTTCGGGCTGATGGACTTCGTTTCGGCGCACGGCGGCGCGATCCCGGCCGACGGCATGGGCGCGAAAGGGCAGTTCACGCACCCGCTCGTGGTGCGTGCGAAGCTGGAGATCGCCTCCGCGGCCCATGCGCACGGCAAGGTGCCGTCGCACTGCGTGGTCACCGAATTCAGCGACGTCGACGCGATGCGCGCCGCCGCGAAGCGGGCCGCGAGCGAGTTCGGCTACACGCGGATGTGGAGCATCCATCCCAGCCAGATCCGCCCGATTCTCGAAGCCTTCGCGCCCGACGAGGCCCAGATTCAAATCGCAACAAAAATAATCGCTGCCGCGGCCACCGCCGCGTGGGCGCCGGTCAGTATCGATGGCACATTGCATGACCGCGCCAGTTACCGCCATTTCTGGCAGGTCCTGGAAAGGGCGTACACCACCGGCCGTTCCCTGCCCTCCGAGGCGCAGGCCTGGTTTGCCTCTTCTTCATCCTGAAACCTTATCCGCGAGAGAGAGAACCTACTCATGAAGACTATTGCGTTGATCGCCGCTGCCGCGTTGGCGTTGCCGTTGGCATCGATGGCCCAGAGCAACTCGGCGAGCTCTACTGCGAAGCCTGCCGCAAATACGACCACCAAGAAGGTCGTGCAGAAGGTGGTGCCCAAGCGCATCATCAAGAAGCTCGAAGAGGCAAAGCCCATCACCGAAGAGACCGATGTCACCTTGTCCGAGCAGGATCTGAAGGTGGCCGACACCGTGCTCACCGGCAAGATCAAGTGTGAGCTCGGCGCCAGCGTGGACATCGAAGCCGATTCCAAGAAGCCGGGCTTCTTCACGCTGACGCATGCCGGCGTGCGCTATCGCCTGCATCCGGTCGAAAGTCGCACCGGAGCGGTCCGCCTCGAAGATCCCAGCCGAGGCGCGATGTGGCTGCAGCTCGGCAACAAGTCGATGCTGATGAGCCAGAAGCAGGGTCTGCGTCTGGCCGACGAATGCCAGGCCGCCAAGCAAGTCGAAGTGGCCGAGGAAATGAAGAAGAACCCGCCCAAGAGCCTGTTCGAAGGCGCGGACGCACCCAAACAGTAAGTCCCCCGAGGCGCGGCTCTTGCTAGATCGCGGGAGCCGCCGCCAATTTGTGTTTCCGGAGAAAAGAAGATGTTGCAAGCCTACGCTGACCACGTTGCCGAGCGCGCCGCGCTCGGTATCCCGCCCCTGCCGCTGACCGCGAAGCAGACCGCCGAGCTGATCGAGCTCATGAAGGCGCCGGCCCCGGCCAACGCCGAACAACTGCTCGACCTGCTGACGAACCGCGTGCCCGCCGGCGTGGACGACGCGGCCAAGGTGAAGGCGAGCTACCTCGGCCGCCGTGGCGCATGGCACCGAGAAGAGCGCGCTGCTGTCGCGTGCCCGTGCGACCGAGCTGCTCGGCACCATGCTCGGCGGCTACAACATCGGACCGCTGGTCGATCTGTTGGACGACGCCGAAGTCGGTGCCGTCGCTGCGGACGGCCTGAAGAAGACGCTCCTGATGTTCGACCAGTTCCATGACGTCAAGGAAAAGGCCGACAAGGGCAACGCCAACGCCAAGGCCGTGCTGCAAAGCTGGGCTGATGCCGAGTGGTTCACCAGCCGCCCCGAAGTGCCGAAGAGCCTGACGATCACCGTCTTCAAGGTGCCCGGCGAAACCAATACCGACGACCTGTCGCCCGCTCCCGATGCGACGACCCGTCCCGACATCCCGATGCATGCGCTCGCGATGCTCAAGAACAAGCGCGACGGCGCACCGTTCCAGCCCGAGGAAGACGGCAAGCGCGGCCCGGTCAAGTTCATCGAATCGCTGAAGGCCAAGGGCCATCAGGTGGCCTACGTCGGCGACGTGGTCGGCACCGGCTCCAGCCGCAAGTCGGCCACCAACTCGGTGCTGTGGTTCACCGGTGAAGACATCCCCTTCATTCCCAACAAGCGCTTCGGCGGCGTGTGCCTGGGCAACAAGATCGCGCCGATCTTCTACAACACGATGGAAGACGCGGGCGCGCTGCCGATCGAGCTCGACGTGAGCCAGATGGACATGGGCGACGTGGTCGAGCTGCGCCCCTACGAAGGCAAGGCGCTCAAGGACGGCAAGGTCATCGCCGAATTCAAGGTCAAGAGCGAGGTGCTCTTCGACGAAGTGCGCGCCGGCGGCCGCATTCCCCTCATCATCGGCCGCGGTCTGACCACCAAGGCGCGCGAAGCGCTGGGGCTGCCGGTGTCGACGCTGTTCCGCCTGCCCGTGAGCCCGGTCGACACGAAGAAGGGCTTCTCGCTCGCGCAGAAGATGGTCGGCCGCGCCTGCGGCCTGCCGGAAGGCCAGGGCGTTCGCCCCGGCACCTACTGCGAGCCGAAGATGACCTCGGTCGGCAGCCAGGACACCACCGGCCCGATGACCCGCGACGAGCTCAAGGACCTCGCCTGCCTCGGCTTCAGCGCCGACCTCGTGATGCAGTCGTTCTGCCACACCGCGGCCTATCCGAAGAAGGTCGACGTGAAGATGCACCACGAGCTGCCGGACTTCATCTCCACGCGCGGCGGCGTCTCGCTGCGCCCGGGCGACGGCGTGATCCACAGCTGGCTCAACCGCCTGCTGACACCCGACACCGTGGGCACCGGCGGCGACAGCCACACCCGCTTCCCCATCGGCATCAGCTTTCCGGCCGGCTCGGGTCTCGTGGCCTTCGCGGCCGCGACCGGCGTGATGCCGCTGGACATGCCTGAATCGGTGCTCGTGCGCTTCAAGGGCAAGATGCAGCCGGGCGTGACCCTGCGCGACCTCGTCAACGCGATCCCGCTGTACGCGATCAAGCAAGGCCTGCTGACGGTCGAGAAGAAGGGCAAGAAGAACATCTTCTCGGGCCGCATCCTCGAGATCGAAGGCCTGCCGGATCTGAAGGTCGAACAGGCTTTCGAACTCAGCGACGCTTCGGCCGAGCGCTCCGCCGCCGGCTGCACGGTTCATCTGAACAAGGAACCGATCATCGAGTACATCAACAGCAACATCACGCTGATGAAGTGGATGATCGCCGAGGGCTATGCCGACGCTCGCACGCTGTCTCGCCGCATCGCCGCTCAGGAAGCCTGGCTCAAGAACCCGCAGCTGCTCAAGGGCGACGACGACGCGGAATACGCCGCCGTGATCGAGATCGACCTGGCCGACATCCACGAGCCGATCGTGGCCTGCCCGAACGATCCGGACGACGTGAAGACGCTGTCCGATGTCGCCGGCGCGAAGATCGACGAAGTGTTCATCGGTTCGTGCATGACCAACATCGGTCACTTCCGCGCGGCTTCCAAGCTGCTCGAAGGAAAGCGCGACATCCCGGTCAAGCTGTGGATCGCACCGCCGACCAAGATGGATGCCCACCAGCTCACCGAAGAAGGCCACTACGGCGTCTTCGGCAACGCGGGCGCGCGTACCGAAATGCCGGGCTGCTCGCTGTGCATGGGCAACCAGGCGCAGGTGCGCGAAGGCGCGACGGTGATGTCGACCAGCACGCGGAACTTCCCGAATCGCCTCGGCAAGAACACCAACGTGTATCTGGGCAGCGCCGAACTGGCCGCGATCTGCTCGCGCCTCGGCCGCATCCCGACGAAGGAAGAGTACATGGCCAGCGCCGGTGTGCTCGACGCCGCAAGCGGCCAGATCTACCAGTACCTGAACTTCGACCGCCTCGAGGAATACAAGGAAGTGGCGGCCGGCGTCACGGCCTGATCGCTTCGATCTGTCTCTTCGAGGAACCCCGCTTCGGCGGGGTTTTTGTGGCTGCGGCGTCAGGTGCCTGGGGAGCCGGCCCATGCCGCGAGTGCCCTTGCCGTCTCCGCGTCGGCCGGGAAGAACGATTCCACGGCGAGTTCCTGCAAGGTCACGTCAACCGGTGTGCCGAAGATCGTGGTCGTGCTGATGAAGCTCAGGATGCCGCCGGCCGTCACGAGCTGGAAGGGCACGACCACATTGGCGAGCTCGCCGCCGGCCGTGGGGGCGTCGTGGCCGACGTTCGGCAACGGATAGCCCGCAAGCTCGTCGTGCAGCGCCGACAGTGCAACGTCGCCGGTGGCCGCGATCTGCTGCTGGAGCCGCTCCAGCAGGTGCGCGCGCCATTGCTGCAGATTGGCGATGCGCGGCGCGAGGCCGTCGGGATGCAGGCTCAGCCGCAGCACGTTGACCGGCGGCTCGAGCAGTCCAGGCGCTGCATCGGCCATCAGCAGCGGAACGAGCGCGTTGTGAGCCACCAGATTCCAGTGGCGATCGATCGCCAGCGCCGGAAAAGGCTCGTGACCCTTCAGCACCAGGTCGACCGCTCGCCGTGCCGAGGCCAGCGCCGGATCGTCGAGCGAGCGCTGCCGGTACATCGGCGCGTAGCCGGCCGCGACGAGCAGCGCATTGCGCTCGCGCAGCGGCACCTCCAGCCGCTCGGCGAGGCGCAGCACCATCTCGCGGCTGGGCTCGGCGCGGCCGGTCTCGACATAGCTCAGGTGCCGCGTCGAGACCTGCGCCTCGTTCGCCAGGTCCAGCTGGCTCAGCCGGCGGTGGCGCCGCCAATGCCTCAGGTGCATGCCGAAGGGGTCGGCGGCGGTCGGCGGTGTGCTGTGAGGGGCCATGGACGCCATCGTAGTGATCCCGTGCGCGATCGCCATGACCCCGGAGGTCATGGCGCGCTTGCGTCGCGGGACTGCTGCCGACGTCATCGAAGCCTGCTATCTTTGCGAGGCTTCCACGAATCACAGGAGTTTCCCAATGGCCAAAGAACCGGCGCACGCCTTTGCCCCCATGTTGAAAACCTTCAAGACCGCATCGGGGAAGGCCGGGAAATACTGGTCGCTCAAGGAGCTCGCCAAACAGTACCCGAACGTCGACAAGCTGCCGGTTTCGATCCGCATCGTTCTCGAATCCGTGCTTCGCAACTGCGACGGGCAGAAGGTCACGGCGGAACACGTCGAGCAGCTCGCCAACTGGGCACCCAATGCCGAACGCACCGAGGAAATCCCCTTCGTCGTGACGCGCGTGGTGCTGCAGGACTTCACCGGCGTGCCGCTCCTGGCGGACCTGGCCGCGATGCGCAGCGTGGCCTCATCGCTCGGCAAGTCGCCCAAGACCATCGAGCCGCTGGTGCCGGTGGATCTGGTGGTCGATCACTCGGTGATGGTGGACTACTACGGCACGCCGAAGGCGCTCGACCTCAACATGAAGCTGGAATTCCAGCGCAACAACGAGCGCTACCAGTTCATGAAGTGGGGCATGCAGGCCTTCGATACCTTCGGCGTCGTGCCGCCGGGCTTCGGCATCGTGCATCAGGTCAACCTCGAGTACTTCGCGCGCGGCGTCTACAAGAGCGCGAACGACCGGGGCGACCCGCCGGTCTACTACCCCGATTCATTGGTCGGCACCGACAGCCACACGACCATGATCAACGGCATCGGCGTGGTCGGCTGGGGTGTCGGCGGCATCGAGGCCGAGGCGGCGATGCTGGGACAGCCGGTGTATTTCCTCACGCCCGACGTGGTGGGTTTCGAGCTCACCGGCCAGCTGCGTGAAGGCGTGACGGCCACCGACCTCGTGCTGTATGTGACCTCGATCCTGCGCAGCGAGAAGGTGGTGGGCAAGTTCGTCGAGTTCTTCGGCCCCGGCGCAGCCTCGATCGCGGTGCCGGACCGCGCCACCATCGGCAACATGGCGCCCGAGTACGGCGCGACCATGGGCTTCTTCCCGGTCGACGAGATGACGGTGGACTACTTCAAGGGCACCGGCCGTACCGACGCGGAAGTGGAGCGCTTCGAGGCGTATTACAAGGCGCAGGGTCTCTTCGGCATGCCGGCGCCTGGCGAGCTCAATTACACCAAGGTCGTCAGGCTCGACCTCGGCACGGTCACGCCGAGCCTTGCCGGCCCGAAGCGCCCGCAGGACCGCATCAATCTCGGCGATCTCGCAACGAAGTTCTCCGAGCTCTACAGCAAGCCGATCGAAGCGAATGGCTTCAACCTTCCGGGCGACACGCTGAGGCAGCGCCACGCGCTGCCCGGTTCGGACGACGTGGCCATCGGCAATGGCGACGTGCTGATTGCCGCGATCACCTCGTGCACCAACACCTCGAATCCGAGCGTGCTGCTCGCTGCCGGCCTTCTTGCCAAGAAAGCGGTGAAGGCGGGGCTCTCGGTCAAGCCGCACGTCAAGACCTCGCTGGCGCCTGGTTCGCGCATCGTGACCGAGTACCTCGAGAAAGCGGGCCTGTTGCCGTATCTGGAAAAGCTCGGCTTCTACCTGGCCGGCTATGGCTGCACCACCTGCATCGGCAACGCCGGCGATCTCGCACCCGAGATCAACGAGGTGATCACGAAGAACAACCTCGTCGGTGCTGCGGTGCTCTCCGGCAACCGCAATTTCGAGGCGCGGATTCATCCGAACCTCAAGGCCAACTTCCTGGCATCGCCGCCGCTGGTGGTGGCCTATGCGATCGCCGGCAACGTGATGGTCGACCTCATGACCCAGCCGATCGGCAAGGGCAAGAAGGGGCAGGACGTCTACCTCGGCGACATCTGGCCGAGCGCGAAGGAGATCGACGAGAACCTGCGCTACGCGATGAATGCCAAGGCCTTCCGCAAGAACTACGAGCAGATCAAGGACAAGCCCGGCAAGCTCTGGAGCAGCATCAAGGGGACGGCCGGGCAGGTGTACGACTGGCCCGAATCCACCTACATCGCCAAGCCGCCGTTCTTCGAGGGCTTCAAGATGGAGCCGCATGCGGCCGACGCGGGCTTCACCGGCGCACGGATCATGGCGCTGTTCGGCGATTCGATCACCACCGACCACATCTCGCCGGCTGGCTCCATCAAGGAGAGCTCGCCCGCAGGCCTCTGGCTGAAGGCGAACGGCGTTCAGAAGGCCGATTTCAACAGCTATGGCTCGCGCCGCGGCAACCATGAAGTGATGATGCGCGGCACCTTTGCCAACGTGCGCATCAAGAACCTCATGATCCCGGCCGCGGCAGATGGCTCGCGCGAGGAGGGCGGCGTGACGCTCTTCCAGCCGGGCGGCGAAAAGATGCCGATCTACGACGCGGCGATGAAGTACATCCAGCAGGGCGTGCCGACCATCGTCTTCGGCGGCGAGGAATACGGCACCGGCTCATCGCGCGACTGGGCGGCCAAGGGCACGCAGTTGCTCGGCATCAAGGCCGTGGTCGCGCGCAGCTTCGAGCGCATCCACCGTGCGAACCTCGTCGGCATGGGCGTGCTGCCGCTGCAGTTCCGCGGCGCCGACTCATGGGAGAGCCTGGGCCTTGCCGGCGACGAGAAGATCGACGTCGTGATCGGCGGCGAACTCAGGCCGCAGATGGACGTCAAGCTGGTCGTCCATCGTGCCGACGGCAGCCACCAGGAAGTGACGGTTCGGCTGCGTATCGACACGCCGATCGAGGTCGACTACTACAAGCACGGTGGCATCCTGCCGTTCGTGCTGCGGCAGTTGTTGGCGGCTTGACCTCCGCCTGATGTTCGCCTGACTTGCCGCCGGTTTCACTGTTCCCCGGAAGGATTCTTCAGCGCCGCGCCCCAAGTGCGCCGTTTTCGAGAATAATTCTCATTTTGAAGACTCCTGGAATCTGCGGGTGACGAATTCGACCGGTGCGGCCCTGGCCGCCATCAGCCTCCACCAACTTCCCAACCGTCAGTGGGCGACGGTGCTCGACGTCGCGCGGCCGGATTCGCCCGAGGACCGCGATCTGGCACTGCGCCTCACCGAGATCGGATTCGTTCCCGGCGAGGCGGTCTGCATCGTCGCCAACGGGGTGCCGGGACGCGAGCCGCTGGCAGTGCGAGTGGGCCATACGACGTTTGCACTGCGCCGTCATGAGGCAGCGCTGATCCGCGTCACCCCGGGAGCGGCCGGCCATGGTTGAGGCAGCGCTCACGTTCAAGCCCGGCGCCGCGTCATCGTCGAGTCCGCCGGAGCGCATCGCGCTGCTGGGCAACCCCAACTGCGGCAAGACGGCGCTGTTCAACCTGCTCACCGGCAGCCGGCAGAAGGTCGCGAACTACGCGGGCGTGACCGTCGAGCGCAAGGAAGGCCTGCTCCGCACCGCATCCGGCCGGCGCGTCTTCGTGCTCGACCTGCCCGGCGCCTACAGTCTCAACGCGCTGTCGGCCGACGAGGCGGTCACGCGCGACGTGGTCACCGGCAAGAGCAGCGAGGCGCCGCCCGACCTGCTGGTGTGCGTCACCGATGCCACCAACCTGCGCCTCAATCTGCGGCTCGTGCTCGACGCCAAGCGCCTCGGACTGCCGATGGTGGTGGCGCTGAACATGACCGACATGGCGAGGAAGCAGGGCATCCAGGTCGACACGGCTGCGCTGTCGCGCGAACTCGGCGTGCCGGTGATCGAGACCGTCGGCGTCCAGAGCGACGGCGCGCGCGCCTTGATCGAAACCCTGGACCTCCCGGTTGCCGCTGCCGCGCCGCGCGCGTGGCACGCACCGGGCTTCGACGAGGTGCTCGACACCCAGCGCGAAGTGCGACGCATCCTCGCCGCGACCGTGAAGGAGCCCGTCGGCAGCCTGGCGACCAGCGACCGCATCGATCGCGTCGTGATGCATCCGGTGTGGGGCATGCTGGTGCTGGCGATCACGATGTTCCTGATGTTCCAGGCGGTCTTCAGCTGGGCCGCCGTGCCGATGGAGGCCATCAAGGAAGCGACCGCTGCCTTCGGTGGATTCGTGAAGCACGTGCTGCCCGAAGGCATGCTGCAAAGCCTGCTGGTCGACGGTATCGTCGCCGGGGCGGGCGGCGTGATCGTGTTCCTGCCGCAGATCCTGATCCTGTTCCTGTTCATCCTGGCGCTGGAGGATTCGGGCTACCTGCCGCGTGCGGCCTTCCTGCTCGACCGCGTCATGGGCACGGTGGGGTTGTCGGGCCGCTCCTTCATTCCGCTGCTGTCGAGCTTCGCCTGCGCCATTCCCGGCGTGATGGCGACGCGCACCATCACCAACTGGCGCGACCGGATCACGACGATCATGATCGCGCCGCTCATGACCTGCTCGGCGCGCTTGCCGGTCTATGCGCTGCTGATCGCCGCCTTCATTCCGTCGCGCACTTTGGGTGGCGTGTTCAATCTCCAGGGCGCGGTGCTGTTCGCGCTGTACGCCTTCGGCATCGTCTCGGCGATGGCGGTGGCGTGGGTCATGAAGCGCTTCCGCGACAGCAAGGCGCATTCGCCGCTGATGATGGAGCTGCCGGCCTATCGCTGGCCCAATCTGCGCAATCTCGCGCTCGGGCTCTACGAGCGCGCCTGGATCTTCCTGCAGCGCGTGGGCACGATCATCCTGACGCTCACGATCCTGCTGTGGTTTCTCTCGACCTTCCCCTCGCCGCCGGAAGGCGCGACCGGGCCGGCGATCCAGTACAGCCTGGCCGGCATCATCGGCCGCGGGCTCGAGCACATCTTCGCGCCCATCGGCTTCAACTGGCAGATTTCGATCGCGCTCGTGCCCGGCATGGCCGCGCGCGAGGTGGCGGTGGGCGCGCTCGGTACCGTCTATGCGCTCTCGGCCACCGGTGACGACGTCGCGGGCCAACTGGCACCGCTGCTCGCGGGGAGCTGGTCGCTGGCGACGGCACTCTCGCTGCTGGTGTGGTACGTTTTCGCGCCGCAGTGCATCTCGACGCTCGCCACGGTCAAGCGCGAGACCGGCTCGTGGCGCTACGTGTCGATCATGGCTGGCTATTTGTTCGGACTCGCCTACATTGCGTGCTGGATCACTTATCGGGTGGCCCTGGCTCTCACAGGAGGATGAGATGGCACAACAAATCGTCGTCGCGCTGATCGTCGCGCTGGCCGCGGTCTATGCGGTCTGGCGCTGGATGCCTGGCAACTGGCGCCGGACCATGGCCGCCAAGGTGGCGGCCGGCTCGCATCGCGCCGGGCTGGTCGATGAAGAACGCGCCGGCCGGCTTGCCGAATCGCTGGGCAAGACCTCGGGCTGCGGTTCGTGCGACAGCTGCGGCAGCTGTTCGACCCCGCCGGCCGGACGGCCGAAGCAGGCAAGACATCCGTGCGGCGCTCCCACTGAGCGCGCGGTCGATGGCGGCACACGTCCTGATCGCGGGAGGTGGCATCGCGGGTCTCGCGAGTGCGCTGGCGCTCGCGCGCCGACGCCACCGCATCGACCTGCTGGAGCAGGCGGTGGCTTTCGGCGAAGTCGGCGCCGGCATCCAGCTCGGGCCGAACGTCACGCGGCGGCTGCAGGCGCTCGGCCTTTCCGAGGGCCTCATGCGCGTTGCTGCACGGCCGGAGGCGCTGGTGGTCCGCAGCGCGACGGTGGGCAAGGAGATCGCGCGGCTGCCGCTCGGCAACGCGATGCTGCACAGTTACGCAGCGCCCTACCTTTGCGTTCACCGCGCGGATCTCCACGCACTGTTGCTTGCGGCGGTTCGCGGCACTGGCGCGGCCACGCTCACCACGGGCGCGCGGGTGACGCAGGTCACTGCGCGCGGCGACTCCGTCTGCGCGGCGAGCGCCGATTCGCGCGTCTGGGAAGCCGATGCGCTGATCGGCGCCGACGGCCTCTGGAGCACGGTGCGCCCCAGCGTCATCGAGGATGCGTCGCCGCCGCGCGCCACGGGGCATACCGCGTGGCGCGCGATGGTCGACCAGTCGGCCCTGCCGGCGGCGCTGCGCAGCACGCGCGTCGACGTCTGGCTCGGGCCGCGGCTGCATGCGGTGTCCTATCCGGTGCGCCGGGGCGATGCGCTCAATGTGGTGGTGCTGGCCGAGGCCGCGCCCGAAGGCGATGCGCGCGACTGGGACCGTCGGACGAGCCTCGCCGCGTTGCAGCAGGCCACCGGCCGCACCTGCGGTGAACTCAAGGCCTTGCTTGAAGCCGTGCCTTCATGGCGCGCGTGGACGCTCAATGACCGGCCGCCGCTCACGGGCCCGCACCAGATGGCGGGCGAGCGCATCGCGTTGGTCGGCGATGCGGCGCATCCCATGCTGCCGTATCTCGCGCAGGGTGCGGGCATGGCGATCGAGGATGCGGTCGCGCTCGCGGATGCCCTCGATGGCGGTTCGGCCGCGCAGGTGCCGGCGGCCTTCGCGCGCTATGCCGACGAGCGCTGGGAGCGCAACGCCAACGTGCAGGCGCGCGCGCGGCGCAACGGCGAGATCTTTCATGCGACCGGCCTCGTGCGCATGGGCCGCGATGCGGCGCTGCGCTTGCTCGGCGCGAAGTTGCTCGACGTGCCCTGGCTCTACGACGCCTGAATCAGAGGCTGAAGCTGCGCAGGTGATCCGCGCGCCGGGTCAGGCCGGCCAGTCCCAGGTAGTGCGTCAGGCGGCCCTCGCGAACTTCGACCAGCGAGGACTCGAGCTCGGCGAGCATCTCGTCCCGCGCGGCCGCGTAGGCGGTCGCGAGGTCATCGTGCGACTGCGCGTAGGCGCCGGCGATGACCCGCGCCGCAGCGGGTGCGCCGCAGGCCACGCATTCGGCGATGGCGGTGGGGCTGGGTTGCGCGCCGTGGGTGAGCAGCAGGTCGGCGAGCTCGGGGGAGATCGGGTTGTCGATCTCGTCCAGCGCGTCGGGCGCGACCGGCGCACCCGCGCGCACCAGCGCGGCGGCGGCGGCATGCGCGCCATGGCTGATCGCGAGATCGGTCGCGATCGCGCTACCGCTCAAGGGGCCTTCGAGCGAAACGCCCGCGACGTGCAGCTTCGCCACCAGCTCGGCGTCGTCGGTGGCGACCGCATGGCGCAGCGCGATGCGCGACAGCGGCCCGTTGTCGCCCAGCGTGCCGTCTGCGAGCGCTGCGCGCCAGTCCACCATGGCCTGGCGGTAGAAGGCGATGACCTTGTCCATCAGCTCGATCGGCAATCCGTCTTCCTGATGACGATCATCGAGGTATTCGAGCAACGCCTGCCCGGTGAAGTACTCGCCTGCGGGCTCGAGCGGGTCTTCGTCGAGGCGTAGCGCCTCGAAGGCGGCATAGAGGTCGTGTGCGACGGTCGTCATGCCGTCTTCGTGCATCTCGTGCGCCCAGGCTTGGGGCAGGCCCTGCTTCCATGCGAGGACGTGCCCGTAGTCGGCGCCGGACTCCACCACTGCGTAGACGCGATCGCAATACTCGAAGCCGCCGAAAGGCAGCAGCGTGAGCTTGCCGTCCCAGGCCTCGGCGCTCTCGGCGGCGGCGTCCTTTGCGCCCTGGAGCTCGTTCTCGATCCATCCCTGCAGGTCGTGGTAGGCATCGCTGCCGTTCCAGAAGAGCTCGTTCCAGCTGAACGACTCCTCGTTGCCGTTCATGCGAAGGTGCAGGTCATAGTCCAGCCGCCCGCCGGCGGTGACGCGCCAGAGAGAAAGAAGATCCGGCGGAATAGGCCCTGCGCAGACGGCCTGCACGGCCGCGATCTGCTCGGCGGACATCGGTGGCTGCGCGTCGAAGATCACGCGCTTGGCGAAGAGCACGACGCCATGCGTGCGCAACTGGGCGAGTTCGTCGTCACTGAACATCGGTCATCTCCGTTTCCTGCCTTCGATGGTGGGTATCTGCGCGAATAGCTTACGCCCCCGATCCCGGTCGCGCCAGTTCGCGCAGCACTGCGCGCACCGGCGACGCATCCGCGTCCACAAGCTTCAGCGGCAGCGCGATGAGCTCGTAGTCACCTTCGGGTACGTCGTCGAGCACGAGGTTCTCGAGCACCCGCAACCCGAGTCTGCGGATGGTCTGGTGGCTGTCGAGCGTCTTGCTGTCGGCCGGATCGATGCTGGCGGTGTCGATGCCGATCAGGCTCACGCCGAGGGCCGCCGAGGCGTTCGATCGTGGCGGGCGCGAAGGCCGCAAGCTCGGCATCCCACCGATCGATGGGTGCGCGTTCGTAGGTGCGAACCAGGACGCGTGGAGGCAGTGCATCGATCGCGTGCGCGATGTGCGCCCATTCGATCAGCGGGCCGCAGGCGATCGCATGAATCACACGGCAAGGACCGAGGTACGGCGAGAGATCGACCCTGCCGATGGTCGCGCCGTCGGGATCGTAGTGAATCGGCGCATCGGCATGCGCCCCGATGTGCGGCGACAGCGCGATCTCGCTGACGTTGACGGGGCAGTCCGGGGCGATGGTCGTGACCCAGCGCTGCCGGTACGGCGAGTCGCCGGGGAACACCGGTGCACCTTCATGCACCGGGGGAGAGATGTCCCAGAGTCTTGCGTTCATGGCGCGAAGTTAGCGCGACGAACGGGACCGCGGTGTCGGTACTTTCCAATGATGCCGGCTCAGGCCAGCCGGCCCAGCAGGAGGTACTCCATGAGCGCCTTCTGCACGTGCATCCGGTTCTCGGCCTCGTCCCAGACCACCGATTGCGGCCCGTCGATGACCTCGGCCTCGACTTCCTCGCCGCGGTGCGCGGGCAGGCAGTGCATGAAGAGGGCGTCCGGTTGCGCCACGCGCATCATGTCGGTGTCGACGCACCACTCGGCGAAGGCGGTGCGGCGGGTCTCGTTCTCGGCCTCGTAGCCCATGCTGGTCCACACGTCGGTGGTGACCAGGTCGGCGCCGCGGCAGGCTTCCATCGGGTCCTTGAACACCTTGTAGCTGTCGCTGGAGCGGATGCCGGCGATCGACTGGTCGACCTCGTAGCCGCTCGGCGTACTGACATGCACCGTGAAGCCCAGGATTTCGCTCGCCTGCAGCCAGGTGTTGGCCATGTTGTTGCCGTCGCCGACCCACGCGACCGTCTTGCCGGCGATCGAGCCGCGGTGCTCGATGTAGGTGAAGATGTCCGCGAGGATCTGGCAAGGGTGGAACTCGTTGGTCAGCCCGTTGATCACCGGCACGCGCGAGTGCGCGGCGAAGGCTTCGATCTTGGTCTGCTCGAAGGTCCGGATCATCACGAGGTCCACCATGCGGCTGATGACCTTGGCGCTGTCCTCGATCGGCTCGGCACGTCCGAGCTGGCTGTCGCCGGTGGTGAGGTGCACCACGCTGCCCCCGAGCTGGTACATGCCCGCCTCGAAGCTCACCCGCGTACGGGTCGAGGCCTTCTCGAAGATCATCGCCAGCGTCCGGTCGACCAGCGGCTGGTGCTTTTCGTAGGCCTTGAACCTTTTCTTGATCAGTGCGGCGCGCGTGAGCAGGTACGCATAGTCGTCCGCGGTGAGATCCGAAAACTGCAGGTAATGCTTGATGGCAGGCGTCTGGCTCATGGCTGAGGTTCCGCGAGGAAGGCTTTCACGATCGGGGCGAGGATCGCCACGATTTCATCCGCTTCGGCGATGCTCAGGATCAATGGTGGCACGAGTCGGATCACGCTGTCGGCGGTCACGCTCAGCAACAGGCCGGCTTCGCAGGCGCGGTTGAGGATCACGCCGCACGGCCGGTCGAGCTCGATGCCGAGCATCAGCCCTTGGCCGCGGACTTCCTTCACGCCGGCGACGCCGCCGAGTTCGCGCTCCAGCGCGGCCTTCAGGTGGGCACCGACGTTCGCGGCGTTTTCGAGCAGCTTCTGCTCTTCCATGATCCGGATCGTCTCGATGCCGGCGCGCATGGCGAGCGGGTTGCCGCCGAAGGTCGTGCCGTGGTTGCCCGGCCCGAAGATGTTGGCAGCGCGCGGGCCCGCCACCACCGCGCCGACCGGCACGCCCGAACCGAGGCCCTTGGCCAGCGGCATCACGTCCGGCGTGATGCCGGCCCACTGGTGCGCAAACCACTTGCCGGTGCGACCCATGCCGCACTGCACCTCGTCGATCATCATGAGCCAGTCGCGCTCGTCGCAGAGCTGGCGCACCTGGCGCAGGTATTCCCAGCGCATCGGGTGGATGCCGCCTTCGCCCTGGATGGTCTCGAACATCACGGCGACCACGTTCGGATTGCCTTCGGTGGCCTTCTTGAGCGCGTCGAAGTCGTTGAGCGGCACCCGGATGAAGCCTTCGACCAGCGGCTCGAAGCCCTTCTGGATCTTCGGGTTGCCGGTGGCCGACAGCGTGGCGATGCTGCGGCCGTGGAAGGCGGCCTCGTAGACCACGATCTCGGGCCGCTGGATGCCCTTGTCGTGGCCGAACTTGCGCGCGAGCTTGAGTGCCGCCTCGTTGGCTTCCAGTCCGGTGGAGCAGAAGAAGACGTTGGTCATGCCGGCGAGCTCGGTCAGCTTGGCCGCGAGCTTCTCCTGGCCGGGGACGTGGTAGTAGTTGGAGCTGTGGATCAGCTTGGAAATCTGGTCCTGCAGCGCCGGCACCAGCTCCGGGTGGTTGTGGCCGAGCGTGTTGACGGCGATGCCGCCCAGGCCGTCCACGTACGCACGGCCTTCGGTGTCCCAGACTCGGCAGCCCTGGCCGTGCGACAGCGCGATCGGCAGGCGGCCGTAAGTGTTCATGACATGGGGCGAAGAGGGGGCGGCAGTGGCGCTCATGCGTATCTCCGGAAAAGGGAAGGCGGATTCTAGGCGTCCGCTTTGAAGCCTTCATTGAGGATTGCGCATCACACCAATGCCCCTGCGCATGTCGCGCGCGGGACCCCCGGATAGAATCGGTTGTGCGGCGCAGCACGAGCCCGTGCATTCATCCCGCCAACCGACCGATGGTCTCTCCCAACGCCAAAGAAATCTTCATTCAGGGCATCACCAACGATGGCCGGACCTTTCGCCCGAGCGACTGGGCCGAGCGGCTGGCCGGCGTGATGTGCTCATTCCGTCCGGGCGGACCCCGGCCGGGGAGCCACCTGAGCTATTCGCCGTGGTGCGTCCCGACGGTCATCAACGGCGTCAAGTGCGTGGTCGTCAACCGCCAACTGCGCGACGCGGAGCCGATGGCCTGGGATTTCTGCGTCAACTTCGCCAAGGACAACAACCTGCAGGTGGCGGAAGCCTGCCTGGTTCCGGACGCGCCGGAAGCCCCGGCCAAGGCGCCCGCCAAGCCGCCGGTCGTGACGGAAAAGTAATCGGGGGAGAGCGTCCCCGGAGTTCCGCCAACGGAGCGCCCATGAAAAAACCGCCCGAAGGCGGTTTTTTCTTTGCTGCAGCGCACCCGGATCAAACGGCGGACCAGCGAACCGGTCCGGGCTGTTTGCCTGAAAGTGTCAGGCGGCCAGGGCCAGGGTCTTGACCTTGGCGGCGAGGCGGCTCTTGTCGCGAGCAGCCTTGTTCTTGTGGAAGATGCCCTTGTCGGCGACGGTGTCGAGGACGCTCTGGGCCTTCGCGAAGTTTTCAGCCGCCTTGGTCTTGTCGCCGGCCAGGACGGCCTTCTCGACGTTCTTCACGGCGGTGCGGTATTTGGAGCGCAGCGAGGTGTTCGCAGCGTTGAGCTTGACGTCCTGGCGGGCGCGCTTGCGGCCCGACGCGAGGCGCGGGTTCTTTTTCTTGGGCTTGGTAGATGCCACGGTGAGTGTTCCTTGAGTGTCTGTGGATGTTGCAGCAAAGCCGACCATTATATCGCCCCCAGGCTTCGCGCACTTCGTGTCGCTTCGCCACCCCCTGTCCGGGGGCACACCCGGCGGCCCGGCGGAGCCGGTTCCGCGGGTGTCCTGGCCAGTACCCATACACTCGCGGGCCGTGTCGCTTTTCAAATCCGCTTCCACCGTTTCGTTGCTGACGCTCGCTTCCCGGGTCACCGGGCTTGTCCGCGACGTGCTCATGACCTCCGTGTTCGGGGTCAGCGCGATGACCGACGCCTTCTATGTGGCATTTCGCATCCCGAATTTGTTTCGCCGTGTGTTCGGCGAAGGCGCTTTCAGCCAGGCCTTCGTGCCGGTGCTTGCGGCGACGAAGACAGAAGAGGGCAACCAGGGCGCGAAGAAACTGGTCGACCACGTCTCGACGCTCCTGACCTGGACCCTGGTGTTGATTTGCGTGCTTGGCGTGATCGGTGCGCCGCTCATGGTCTGGGCCATGGCGAGCGGGCTGAAGCCGGGCGGCTTCGAGGCCGCCGTCGTCATGACGCGCTGGATGTTTCCCTACATCGGCTTCATGTCGCTCGTGGCGCTGGCCGGCGGCGTGCTCAACACCTGGCGCAAGTTCGCGGTGCCCGCCGCCTCGCCGGTGCTGCTCAACGTGGCGCTGATCCTCTCGATCGTGGTGGGCGCACCCTGGTTTCGCCGCCTGGGGATCGAGCCGATCTACGCCCAGTGCGTGGGCGTGATGGTCGGCGGCGTGCTGCAGCTCGCGATCCAGATCCCCGCCTTGCGGGGGCTCGGGATGCTGCCGAGGATCGGTGCGAGCGCCGCCGCGATCCGCGCGGCCTGGGCCGACCCGACGACACGCAAGATCGTCGGCCTGATGCTTCCCGCGCTGATCGGTGTCAGCGTGGCGCAGATTTCGCTGCTCATCAACACGCAGATCGCATCGCATCTCGCCACCGGCAGCGTGACCTGGATCACCAACGCCGACCGCCTCATGGAATTCCCGACGGCGCTGCTGGGCGTGGCACTGGGCGTGGTGCTGATGCCGCAGCTGGCCAGCGCCCGCGCGGCGAAGGATGACGCGCGCTATTCGTCGATGCTGGACTGGGGCTTGCGCCTCGTGGTCCTCCTGTCCGTGCCCTGCGCCCTGGCATTGCTGGTCTTTTCGCAGCCGCTGGTGGCGGTGCTGTTCCACAACGGTGCGTTCGGCGAGGCGGACGTGCGGCGCACCACCGCCGCGCTCATGGGCTACGGCGTGGGGCTCGTCGGCCTCGTGGCGATCAAGGTTCTCGCGCCCGGCTACTACGCCAAGCACGACATGCGCACGCCCATGCTGATCGCGGTCGGCGTTCTGGTGCTCACGCAGGCGCTCAACTTCCTCCTGGTGCCGTTGCTGCAGCATGCGGCACTCACGCTCACGATCGGGATCGGCGCGATGGTCAACGCCGTCTGGTTGCTGGTCGGGCTGATCCGGCGCGGCAGTTACAGGCCCGAACCGGGATGGGGCAAGTTCCTGC
Organism: Variovorax ureilyticus; assembly: GCF_050632185.1. Taxonomy (GTDB): domain Bacteria; phylum Pseudomonadota; class Gammaproteobacteria; order Burkholderiales; family Burkholderiaceae_C; genus Variovorax; species Variovorax ureilyticus_A. The sequence continues at coordinate 3,340,378 of NZ_CP192579.1, read as the reverse complement.
TCCAGGTGGCGATCGGCACGCTGGTCCTGGCGGTGCTTCTCTTGTGGGGCGCGCGGCATTTCGACTGGATCGCCCTTCGCGAAGCGCGCCTCCTTCGCATCGGCCTGCTCGCGGCGCTGATCGCCGGCGCCGCGGCGCTCTACTTCGCGGTGCTGGCGGCGGTCGGCGTGAAGCTGCGCAGTTTCGTGCGCCGCTGATCGCCGGCCTCGCGACCTCGGTGTCGGCAACCTTGACGCTCCCCCTTTGCTCCTCTACAAAGCCACATGACGTTCAGCTTTCATGCGCCCACTGCGCTCGAGTATTTCGAATCGCTCGTCAAGAGCGATGAGCAGTTCCCATTGCTCGAGGCAGCGGCGAGCATCGCGCAGGACGAATACCCTGAACTCGATGTCCAGCAGGTGCTCGGAGACGTCGATCAGTTGCTTGCGCGCCTCAAGCGCCGCCTGCCCGCCGATGCGGCGCCGCTGCAACGCCTGCGGGCGCTCAACCAGTTCTTCTTCCACGACCTGAGCTTCGGCGGCAACGTCAACGACTACTACGACCCGGACAACAGCTACCTCAACGCCGTGTTGCGCACGCGCCGCGGTATTCCGATCTCGCTTGCCGTGTTGTGGATGGAGCTGGCGCATGGTCTCGGCCTGCAGGCGCGCGGTGTGGGTTTCCCGGGGCATTTCATGCTCAAGGTCACGCTGCCGAAGGGACAGGTGGTCATCGATCCTTTCACCGGCAAGTCGTTGTCGCGCGAAGAGCTCAGCGAGCGGCTCGAACCCTACAAGCGCAGCAACGGCCTCGTGGGCGACTTCGACGTGCCGTTGGGCCTGTATCTCCAGCCGGCCACGCCGCGCGAAATCATCGGGCGCATGCTGCGCAACCTGAAAGAGATCCACCACGCGCAGGAGGACTGGCAGCGCGCGATCGCGGTTCAGGACCGACTGGTCGCGCTGCTTCCCGAGGCATGGGGCGAGTACCGCGATCGCGGCCTGGCGCATGCCGAGCAGGGTAATTCCGCGCTCGCGGTCCGTGATCTTGAAACCTATCTCGCGCACGCCGAGGAAGCGCTGGACATCGACACCATCGCGGAGCGCGTCGCAGCTCTGCGCCGCGCGGAGAGCTGATGGGATCGTCGCCGGGAGCCGGCCCGGATCGGGGTGCCACGGCAGCCCCGGCGACCGACCTCGGCACGCTGCACGAGTTCCATGGCATCCAGCCGGTGCTTCCGGTGACGGATGCTGCGCGGGCCGCGCGCTATTTCCGCGACGTGCTCGGTTTCGAGATCGACTTCATCGCCGGCGAGCCGCCGAGCTATGCCCGGGTGAAGAAGGGCGATCGCACTTATGGCGATCCGGTCTACATCCGACTGTGGCAATGCGGGCAGCGAGACGCCCAACCGTGGCGCGGCGAGATCGTGATCCATGTCGGGCGCGATGTGGATGGACTGCACGCCGCATACGTGAAGCGCGGCGTCAACGTCATCGAGCCGCCGACTTCCCAACCCTGGGGCCTGCGCGAATTCGTGATTCGCGAGCCGGATGGTCACATCCTGCGGTTCTGCGGATATCTTTAGTTCGACCCCAGCCTCGCCCACTTCGTGTGGCTCTGCACCCCTTCCAGGGGCAACGCCGGCGGGCCGGCGGAGCCGGTTCCGCGGCGTTTCACGAAAGGGCCTCGCTGCGCGGGCCTCTATCCGAGGGGCACGGCAGTCGAGGGGGAGCCGGCCAGGCCGAACTGCCGCCATGCCCGGCGCAGTTGCGTGTCGGACCCGAAGCCCGAGATTTCCGCCGCGCGCGTGACGTTGACGCCGGATTGCAGCGCGGCCTGCGCCGTTGCAAGCCGAAGGCGCCGCAGGTAGGCGAGCGGCGCGACACCCGCATGCTCGACGAAGAGTCGCGTCAAGTGGCGCGGCGATGTGTGCGCGACCTCGGCCATCCGGGGCACGGTCCAATCGGCCTGCGGCTTTTCGCTGACGGCGTCCTGAACTCTGTGCAGCGCGGGATGCAGGTGATTGCGATAGGCGAGGAAGGGCGACAGTTCGGGGTCTTGCGGGCCGCGCCGCATCGCCACCACCATCGTCTGCGCCACGCGCGCGGCGAGCGATTCGCCGCAGGTCTCGCCGATTCGGTGCAGCAGCAGATCGATGCCGGTCGTCACGCCGGCGCTGCTGAAGAGCGGCGGGTCGAGCACGAAAACGCGATTGGAGACCACGTCGCACCGCGCTTCGACCTCCCGCAACTCATCGAGGTGATGGTGGTGCGTGGTGGCCCGCCGTCCTGCGAGAAGACCGGCGTGCGCCGCGAGCAGTGTGCCGGCGCAGATGGTCATGAGTTCGAGTCGGCCCTCTTCGAGCCGCAGGCCGCGCAGCCAATGAAGCAGCGCCTGCGCGGGCGGGTTGTCCACGGAAATGAGCCGGCCCGGCATGCCGACCAGAACGACCCACGATGGCGACGCCCACTCCGATGGCAGCGCCTTCAGCCCCGAGAGCGTGACGCCGACCGAGCTGGCCGAGGTCGGCTCGGGGCTTGCGAACACGAGTTCGAATCGCGCGGGCCGGCCGCTGGCGATCAGCAACTGGTTCGCGATGCGAAGCGCCTCCGCCGGCCCCGCCCAGTCGAGCACGAGGCTCTGCGGCAGCAGCGCGAAGACGACGCGGATCGGCGTGTCGTCCAGGCGCTGGGGCGCGTTCATGCCGCGATCTTCTCGCCCCGCCGGGCGAGCGCCTCGTCGACGGAGCAGAGCGTCGCGAAGCGGCCCTGCAGCACCGTCGCCGTGCGCATCTTGATGTCGGCTGCCGAAAGGCGCTCACCGTCGGGCTGGGTCATGTCGAAGGTCAGGGTGGCGTCGGTCACGTAGTCCACCTCCCAGCCCAGGTCCGACGCATGGCGCGCGGTGGTCTCGCAGCATTGCTCGGTGCGGATGCCGCTGATGACGATGCGGTCGATGTGATTGCGTGTGAGCCAGACGTCGAGCCCCGTGCCGACGAGCGCGCTGTGGCGGTTCTTCGTGAAGGTCGCCGCGGCCTGGAAGTCCGCGAGACCTTCGAGCGGGCGGACGTGGCCCGATTCGATGGCGAACGGGTTCTCCGCCGCCTTGGGACCGTCGCTGTGGAAGACCCGGACGATCGGTGCGCCGGCCTTGGCGAAACCGGCGATCAGGGCATTCTGGGCCGACAGGTACGGCGCGAGATCGCGATCGGTGAAGAACGGGCGATGGCGGAACGACTCCTGGACGTCGATCACAATGAGACAGGTCTTCATGGGCGGAAACTCCGGAAATCAGGTGGATGATGCACCTGATTCTCGGATGGCGGGAGCCCATTCGTCCGCACCCGCCAGGACCTGAATCGATCAATTCAGGACATCGAACGCCTCAGACCAGCTCGGCCGCCTTCAGCTCTTTCTTGAGGTAGGCGTAGAAGAGCGGCGCTGCCACCAGCCCGGCCGGGCCGTACACCGCCTCGGCCACGAACATGACCGCGAGCAGTTCCCACACGGTCATCTGTGTGCGGCTGCCGACCACCTTGGCGTTGATCAGGTATTCGGCCTTGTGGATCAGGACCAGGAACGCGAGGCACGCCAACGCGACGAACGGCGAGACCGACAGGCCCACCAGCGTCATGACGGTGTTGCAGACCAGGTTGCCGACGATCGGCACGAGCCCGGCCACGAAGGTCAGCGTGATCAGCGCCGGCGTGTAGGGCAGTTCCATATTCCACATCGGAAGCAGGAACAGCAGGAAGATGGCGGTCAGCAGGGTGTTGAAGGCTGCGATCCAGAACTGGGCGGCGACGATCTGTCCGAAGGCCTCGCCGAAAAGAAGGATGCGTTCACGCAGTTGCCGGGCCAGCGGCCGACGCGAAGGCGCCTGGTTGGCCACCGCGGCGAGCGCGCCGACGATCAGGCCGACATAGGCGAAGAGCAGGCCGCCGAGCCACGCCCGGCCGGTCAGCGCCAGCGATCCCGCCTGGGCGCGCAGATAGGTGGCGACGGTGCGTTGCACTTCGGCAGCGCCTTCCGGCAGGTAGGCCGCGATGTCGGACGGCAGCTTGAGGCGCAGCTCCAGCACGGTGCGGGCCACGAAGTCGAGCAGTTCCTTGTATTGCTCGGGCGCATCGAGCACGAAGTCGCGCGCTTCCGCAAAGCCCAGCATCAGCAGGCCGATCGGTGCGAGCATGACCACCGTGGCCGCCGCCACGCGCGCGATGGGCCGGGTCATGGTCCAGGCCGGGTCGTTGGCGCTGAGCTTGCCGGAACCCCGGAAGGTGGCATCCAGCATGCGGGCGATCCACCGCGTGCCGAGGAAACCGATGCAGACGCAGAGCAGGCCCGGCAGCAGCCCCTGCCACATGACCAGGATCAGGCCGCCGGCGATGAGCAGGTAGCTGGCCGCGACCACGGACCGTGGCGCGGCGGCGAAGGGCTCGCTCACGCGGGCGGGCGGCTCAGGCGACGACGACGGCGGCGCCGGTGCCGCGCTCGGCGATGGCGCCGATTTCATACACAGTCTCTCCGGCGGCGCGCAGCGATTCCGCGCAGGCGGCCGCTTCGGCGGCGTCGATCACGACCACCATGCCGATGCCATTGTTGAAGGTGCGGTTCATCTCGATGTCGTCGATGCCGGCCACCTTCTGGAGCCAGGCAAAGAGTTCGGTCTGCGGCCAGCTGCCCTTGCGCAGATGGGCAGCGGTGCCGTCGGGCAGCACGCGCGGGATGTTCTCGAGCAGCCCGCCGCCGGTGATGTGCGCCAGCGCCTTGATCGGGTGCTTCTCGAGCGCCGCGAGGACGGGCTTCACGTAGAGGCGGGTCGGGGCCATCACGGCTTCGCGGAAGGGCTTGCCGTCGAGCGTGGCCGGAAGCGCGGCGCCCGCACGGTCGATCACCTTGCGCACGAGACTGAAGCCGTTCGAATGCACGCCGGCGGAGGCGAGGCCGAGGACCACATCGCCCGGTTTCACGTTCTGGCCGGTCAGGATCTTCGATTTCTCGACGGCGCCGACCGCGAAGCCGGCAAGGTCGTATTCGCCGGCCGGGTACATGCCGGGCATCTCGGCGGTTTCGCCACCGATCAGGGCGCAGCCGCTCAGTTCGCAGCCGCGTGCAATGCCGCCGACGACTGCGGCGGCAATTTCGACGTCGAGCTTGCCGCAGGCGAAGTAGTCGAGGAAGAACAGGGGCTCGGCGCCCTGGACGAGCACGTCGTTCACGCTCATCGCGACGAGGTCGATGCCGACGGTGTCGTGCACGTTCCATTCGAAGGCGAGCTTGAGCTTGGTGCCGACGCCGTCGGTGCCGGACACCAGCACGGGTTCCTTGTAGCGCTTGGGCACCTCGAAGAGCGCGCCGAATCCGCCGATGCCGGCCAGCACGCCTTCGCGCATCGTCTTCCTGGCGAGCGGCTTGATGCGATCGACCAGCGCATCGCCGGCATCGATGTCGACGCCCGCGTCCTTGTAGCTGAGCGGAGTGGTGGAATTGGAGTTCATGGGCTGACCGGGGCTGGAAAAGGGGGCGGAGGGACGAGGACAATGATGCCGGCAACCAAGACGGTCGGGCCGATAGAATTCCACACGATTTTAAGGGCGCTCGCCGACCCATCGACTGTCTCCGGGCGGGTCGTGCCGTGAACTTGCGCCATGCCCTCCCGGAAAGGGGCGAGCGCCTTCCGGCAGCCGCGCGGCGTTCTGCACTGTCCTATGAACCTTTATTTCGCGTCATCCGCGTCACCTCAGCCGCCCCGGGCGGGTCGGGCATGAAGCAGCTCGCGCTCGACATTGGCCTCGCGAGCGGTCCGACGCTGGCGGGCTTCTTCGCCGGGCCGAACGAGCCTGCGCTGCGGCACCTGACACTGTGGGTCGGCGACGGGCGTGCGCCCACGGTCCATTCGCCGGTGCCGACCTACCTCTGGGGCGAGAGCGGGAGCGGCAAGACGCATCTGCTCGAAGGGGTGCGGGCCGCGCTGAAGGAGCAGGGGGCGAGCGCCGGCTGGCTGCACCCGGGGATCGCCGACCCGCCCGAATTCGACGAGCGCTGGGGCGCGATCCTGCTCGATGACGTCCATCTCTACACGGCGGTCCAGCAGCACGCGGCCTTCAACTGGTTCGTCAATGCGCAGAGCCTGCAGCGGGGCGTCGTCGCGGCCGGCGCGGTACCTCCGGCCGACCTGCCGCTGCGCGAGGACCTGCGTACCCGGCTCGGCTGGGGCCATGTCTTTCACCTGCAGGTTCTCAGCGAGACCGAGCGTCGCGCGGTGCTGCGCCAGGCGGCCGACAGCCGCGGCGTGATGCTGTCGGACGAAGTGCTCGACTACATGCTGCATCGATTCAGCCGTGACCTCGGGAGCCTCATGGAACTGCTCACGCAGCTCGATGGTTACGCCTTGCAGACACAGCGCGCGATCACGATCCCCCTGATCCGGTCGATGCTCGAAAATGAATGAGGCGCCCCGGCGCCCAACCCCTTCCCATCCAATGATCAAGCAATTCATCGACAAGCTCCTTGGCAAGTCCGGCGGCGCCGCGACGCGCGGCAAGGCCCGTTTCGGCAAGCGCCAGGAGGTGCCGGCATCGGTGCACGGTATCAATCCGGCACTGGTGGATGAGCGGGCTCGTAACGTCGTGACCACCCTCCAGGACGCCGGTTTCGAGGCCTACGTGGTGGGCGGCGCGGTGCGCGACCTGCTGCTCGGCCTTCGCCCCAAGGATTTCGACGTGGCGACCAACGCAACGCCGGAGCAGGTCAAGGGCCTGTTCCGGCGTGCCTTCATCATCGGCCGGCGCTTTCGCATCGTGCACGTGGTGTACGGCCGGGGGCGCGAGCATGAGGTGATCGAGGTCTCGACCTTCCGCGCCTACATGGACAGCAACGGCGCGGAGCAGGTCCTGGGCAACGAACGCACCAGCAAGGGCGAGCTGGCCGGCATGAAGCACGCGGTGGATGCGAGCGGCCGCGTGCTGCGCGACAACGTCTGGGGCCCCCAGGAGGAAGACGCCGCCCGGCGCGACTTCACGGTCAACGCGATGTACTACGACCCGGCCAGCCAGATCGTGGTCGACTATCACAACGGCATCCGGGACGCGAAGAAGCTCACCCTGCGCATGATCGGCGACCCGGCCACGCGCTATCGCGAGGACCCGGTCCGCATCATTCGCGCCATCCGCTTCTCGGCCAAGCTGGCCGCGCTCGGCTTCAAGCTGGAACCCAAGACGGCCGCACCGTTGCTGGCGTCGAGCAAGCTGCTCGCCGATGTGCCGCAAAGCCGGCTGTTCGACGAAATGCTCAAGCTGCTGCAGACCGGCCACGCGGTCGCGACCGTCGAGCAGCTCCGTGCGCTCGGCATGTCGACCGGGATCTATCCCTTGCTCGACATCGTGGTCGAGCGGGCCGATCAGCCTTTCGTCCGCGCCGCCCTGCAGGACACCGATCGCCGCGTGGGCGAGGGAAAGCCCGTGGCACCGAGCTTCCTGCTCGCGTGCGTGCTGTGGGCCGACGTCCGCGACGGCTGGGCGCAGCGCATGCAGCCGCGCGGCGGCGAACGTCCGATGGCGCCGTTCCCGGCGCTGCAGGATGCGATCGACGATGTGTTCAATGCTCGCATCGGCGATGTCTCCGGCCGCGGCAAGCTTGGTGCCGACATGCGCGAGATCTGGATGATGCAGCCGCGCTTCGACAAGCGCAGCGGCGCCACGCCGTACAGCCTGGTCGAGCAGGCCCGCTTCCGCGCCGCCTTCGATTTCATGCGCCTGCGCGCCGATGTGGGTGAAATCGGCGAGGCGATCGCCGAATGGTGGCAGGAGTTCAGCACGGCCGACGATGTGCGGCGGCAGGACCTGATGGACCAGGTTCGCGACGAGCAGCACAAGAAGGTCCGCCAGCGTGCGCCGCGATCCGCCGGCACGGCCGCGTCCCGTCCGGTCGCCACGCCCGCGGCGGAGGCGAGTGCCGCATTGCCGCCCGACGGCGAGGTCGCGTTGGCGCCTGCGCGCAAGCGCCGTCGCCGGCGCAAGCCGCGCAGTGGCGATGGCGGTGGCGGTGGCGGTGGCGAAGGCGCGAGCGGCGCCGCGGAATGACCGTTCGCGCCTACGTCGCGATCGGCGCGAACCTCGGTGATGCGCGCGCAGCAGTGCTGCACGCCATCGCCGACCTCGACACCCTGCCTGAAACGCGGGTCGTCGCGCGCTCGTCGCTCTACCGTAGCGCGCCTGTCGATGCGACCGGGCCGGACTTCATCAACGCCGTGGTCGAACTCGAAACCGGGCTGGAACCGGAACCCCTGCTGCGCGAGCTCCAGCGTCTGGAGCTCGGTGCGGGCCGCGAGCGGCCGTACCGGAATGCGCCGCGCACCCTCGACCTCGATCTGCTGTATCACGGCGACGTCACGATGGCGACGGAAGCTTTGGCGCTCCCGCACCCGCGCATCGCCGAGCGCGCGTTCGTCCTGCTTCCGCTGGCCGAGATCGCCCCGGGCCGCGTCACGCAGGCGCAGTTGCGCCAAGTGGCCGACCAGCGGATCGAACGGCTCTGAGAGCGGCGCCCAGGGCTGCCCATTACACTTGCGCGGTTTTTTCACGAAGGTGTCACAAAAAATGACTGTGACCGCCGCGAACTCAGGAGAGCGCCATGTTCGGCAAGCTGCTGCCCCGGGAGGGGAATTTTTCGAGATGTTCAACCAGCATGCCGACCGCATCGTCGAAGCCGCGCGCGCGTTTGAACACCTCGTGGCGAACTACAGCGACCTCCACCTGCGTGAGCAGTACAACCGCGATGTCGACAACGCCGAGCGTGCGGCGGACCGGGTCACGCACGAGGTCAACCGCCTGATCCACAAGACCTTCATCACGCCGATCGACCGCGAGCAGATCCACAAGCTCATCAACACCATGGACGACGTGGCCGACCTGATCCAGGACTCGGCCGAGACCATGGCGCTGTACGACGTGCGTCACATGACGGAGGAAATCACGCGCCTGACCGCGCTCAGCGTGAAGTGCTGCGAGCGCGTCAAGGATGCGGTCGAGTTCCTCGGCAAGATCACCGACCCCGTGAAGGCGGAGGCGACGCTCAAGACCTGCGAGGAGATCGACCGGCTCGAGTCGGACGCCGACCGCGTGATGCGCAGCGCGATGAGCAAGCTCTTCCGCGAGGAGCCCGACGTTCGCGAGGTCATCAAGCTCAAGGCCATCTACGAACTGCTCGAGACGATCACCGACAAGTGCGAGGACGTTGCCAACGTGATCGAGGGCATCGTCCTCGAGAACTCCTGACCGCGGGCTTCGAATGGCATCGGTTCAAGTCGCCCTCTGGGTGGTCGTGGTGCTGGTCGTGCTGGCCATTCTCTTCGACTTCATGAACGGCTTCCACGACGCCGCGAACTCCATCGCCACGGTGGTGTCGACCGGCGTTCTCCGGCCGGGGCAGGCGGTGGTCTTCGCGGCCTTCTTCAATCTGTTGGCTGTCTTCGTGTTCCATCTGAGCGTGGCCGCGACGATCGGCAAGGGGATCGCGCAGCCGGAAGTCGTCGATGTGCACGTGGTGTTCGGCGCGCTCGTGGGGGCGATCACCTGGAACCTGGTCACCTGGTACTACGGCATTCCCAGCAGCTCGTCGCACGCGCTCATCGGCGGCATCGTGGGCGCGGTCATCGCCAAGGCCGGCGTCGGCGCGCTGATCGCGGCGGGCATCTGGAAGACGGTCGCGTTCATCTTCGTGTCGCCCTTGCTGGGATTCATGCTGGGTTCGCTCATGATGGTCTTGGTCGCTTGGTTGTTCAGGCACTCCACGCCATCGCGCATCGACAGCTGGTTCCGGCGGCTGCAGCTGGTCTCCGCAGGTGCATACAGCCTGGGCCATGGCGGCAACGATGCGCAGAAGACCATCGGCATCATCTGGATGCTCCTGATCGCCACCGGCTACGCGGCGGCCGACGCACCCGTCCCGCCGACGTGGACGATCATCGTCTGCTACACGGCCATCTCGCTCGGCACGATGTTCGGCGGATGGCGCATCGTGAAGACGATGGGCCAGCGGATCACCAAGCTCAAGCCGGTGGGCGGCTTCTGTGCCGAGACCGGCGGCGCGCTGACGCTGTTCCTGGCGACGGCGCTCGGCATTCCGGTTTCGACCACGCACACGATCACGGGCGCCATCGTCGGCGTGGGCTCGACGCAGCGCGCCAGCGCGGTGCGCTGGCGCGTCGCCGGCAACATCGTCTGGGCCTGGGTTCTGACGATCCCCGCATCGGCCTTCGTGGCTGCGATCGCGTACTGGGTCGGTATGCAGGTCCTCTGAGCGCCTCCCGGCGCTCCACTTGCTTCTTCCGTACAGCTGCCCCAGCGGTCAGTTGAGCGTCAGCATCTCGAATTCACACTTAATGCAAAAGTATTGCATTCCCGTGCTGGGATGCCTGCCTGAATCCCTTCTTCGGCAGGCCCCGCCCTTCATGGAGGAGGTGTGCGATGTACGCGAGCGGAGACAACGCGGTCAGGCCTGCGGCCACGACCTACCGGGTATGGGCTGACGATCCCCAGGGCTTCACAACCTATGGGGTCGCGGCGCTGCATCACAACTTCCACGAGCATCCGCTTTTCCAGGTGCCGGAACTGGTGAAGCTCGCCATGGAGCTCGCTCCCCGAGAGCAATGCCGATTCATGAGGCAAGGCATGACGGTGGCGTCAGCCATCGCGCACGACAGCCGGCACCCGGACGGCCGCAGCCTCGAGGAATTCTTCCAGCGCATGGAGGAGCCGGGCTCGTCGGTTGCCCTCTACAACATCGAAGTCATCCCGCGCTACGACGACCTGCTCCATTCGATCGTGGGCTCCATGCGCGCCTTGGTCGAGCGCGAGCAGCCGGACATTTTTCTGGTCAACGGTTTCGTGTTCTTCTCCGCACCACCCTCGGTGACGCCCTTCCACATCGATCGCGAGAACAACTTCTGGCTGCAGCTGCACGGGCGAAAGACCCTGGACGTCTGGGACCATCGGGACCGCTCCATCGTGCCGGCCGACGGGGTGGAGGACTTCATCGTCACGCAGTCTTTGCGCAAGGTGCGCTTCAAGGAAGAATTCATGCCCCGCGCGCTCGAGTTCGACGCGGGGCCGGGTGATGCGATCTATTTCCCGAGCACCTCGCCGCACATGACGCGGTCCGGGACGGATTGGGTCGGCCCTGGCAACCGCCTGTCGATCTCGATCGGCGTGACCTTCTACACCTCGGTCACGCGCAGGCTGGCCCGCATCCACCAGACGAGCCGGCTGATGCGCAAATGCGGGCTGTCGCCCTCCTATCCGGGGGAATCGATGTTGGCGGATGCCTGCAAGGCCGCTGTCGGCGGGCTCGTCGGCGCCGCACGCGCACGGATCGTCGGCATGTCGCCCACGGCGCGGCGCTTCAAGCGCAGCCTGAAACCGCCACCGGGCTCTTACTAGCGTTCATGAACGCGATCGCCCGGTGCGTCTTACTGCGAGATCCTGCGGCCTTCTTCGACTTCGTGTTCGAAATAGCGCTGCAAGCTGAACGCCAAGCTCGCCATCAGCACGGTGCTGCCGAAGAGAAGCGCCAGCACGACGGCGCCGATGGTGAACCAGTTCGTGCGCCCGGCCGTGGACTCGGCGGCCGAGGCGACGTCAGCGTTGTAGCGGGCGTTCCATTTCTCGGGCGTCATGAGGCCATAGACGATGGCCGTCAGCGCGCAACCCGAGAGGGTGAATCCAAGGAACGGGATCAAGACCCAGCTCAGGCCATCGTCCAGCCCGTACATCCGGGCGCGCTCGATGCCGTAGAGGCCGAGCGCCGTCGGGATCGGAAGCAGCCACCCGAGGGTGCTCGAGAGGCCGCGAAGGTAGAAGCAATGCAGGCCGAAGGGGCCGCCGAGGAAGGCCAGCCACGCGGCCACGGTCTTGTTCTTCATTCCGGCTGGGTCGAGCTGCCTTCGCCCAGGACCCTCTCCATCAGGACGACGTCGCGCCACTCGCCGAACTTCCAGCCGCAGTCCTTGAGCACGCCGACGTGGGTGAAGCCCTGTGCGCGGTGCACGCCGATCGAGCCGGCGTTGGCGGAGTCCCCGATGACGGCGATGAGTTTGCGCACGCCGACCGCTTCCGCGGCCTGGGAGAGCGCGTCGAGCAACTTCGAGCCGAGCCCCTGGCCACGCGCGTCGTCGGCAAGGTAGATCGAATCTTCGGCGGAGAAGCGATAGGCCGGCCGCGGCTTGAACCAGTTGCAGTACGCGAAGCCGAGGAGCTCGCCGTCACGCTCCGCGACGAGGTACGGGAGCTTCTTGGAGAGCACGTCCGCGCGCCGTGCCGCCATGTCCGCGGCGCTGGGCGGCTCGGTCTCGAAGGTGCCAGTCCCATGCAGGACGTGATGGGCGTAGATGGCGGTGATGGCCTCGATGTCTTGGTCGCGGCTGGGTCGGATGTGGGTCATTTGGCACGTCCTGGCGCTGCCAGGTGTAGAAAAAAGCAGGTACGGGCTATAATCGCAGGCTTTTCGGCGTGTCGCTGGCCGGGTGGCCATGTCGCGTGTCTCGACGCTGGAAGAACTCCGTGGGCGAGCCCTTGGACCTTTTGAATGGGTTTGGGTTTGCCACACCACCCGAAGGATAAATCATGGTCGTGATTCGACTCTCCCGCGGCGGCTCCAAGGGCCGTCCGTTCTTCAACATCGTCGTCTCGGACAAGCGCGAGCGTCGCGACGGCCGTTTCATCGAGCGTCTGGGCTTCTACAACCCGACCGCCAAGGACAACGAGGAAAGCATCCGCATCGCGCAGGATCGCCTGACCTACTGGAAGGGCGTTGGCGCGCAACCCTCGCTGACCGTCCTGCGTCTGATCAAGCAGGCGGCCGCAGCCGCCCCCAAGGCGGCTTAAGCCACTTCTGCCAGGCGATGCTGCCCACACTCGAAGCCGCCGAATTGCCGGCGGATGCGATCGAAGTGGCGCGCATCGCCGACGCCTGGGGCATCAAGGGCTGGTTCAAGGTCCTGCCCCACAGCGCCGAACCCGAGGCGCTTTTTTCTTCCAAGCGCTGGTTCCTGCAGCCTCCGGGCGCTCCCGCAGGCCGCGCGTTCCGGCTTCCGATCCGCGAAGCCAAGGAACACTCCGACTGCATCGTCGCCTCGTCCGAAGAGGTGCCCGACCGCAATGCGGCCGAAGCCCTGCGGGGCGCGCGGGTCTTCGTCCCCCGATCTAGCTTTCCCACCGCGGGCGACGACGAGTACTACTGGGTCGACCTGATCGGCCCGGCCGTCGTGAACCGGGAAGGCGTTGCGTTGGGCACGGTCCGCGAGCTGCTCGCGACCGGTCCCCAGACCACGCTGGTCCTGGATGCGCAGGAAGACGGCAAGCCGGTCGAGCGCATGGTGCCGTTCGTTTCGGCCTTCATCGATAAAGTCGACCTGGCCGGCCGCCTGATCACGGTCGACTGGCAGCCCGACTACTGACCGGCGCTGCGGGCCCGGCGCCGTCATGCGCTTCGACGTCATCACCCTGTTTCCAGAGCTGTTCGCTCCTCTCCTCACGAGCGGCGTGACGCGTCGTGCCTTCGAGTCGAAGCAGGTCGACGTGGTGTTTTGGAATCCGCGCGACTACGCGGAAGGGAACTACCGCCGGGTCGACGATCGGCCGTTCGGCGGTGGTCCCGGCATGGTCATGATGGCGCAGCCGCTGTCGGCGTGCCTCGATGCCGCCCTCGCGGCGAGGGGCTCCCCGCGCCGGTGGTGCTGTTTTCGCCCGTCGGAGAAACGCTGCGCCACGAGACGGTCGAACAGTGGTCCGCCAGCGACGGTGCGGTCCTGGTGTGCGGCCGATACGAGGGTATCGACCAGCGCTTCATCGACGCCAGGGTGACGCACCAGATCAGCCTGGGCGACTTCGTGCTGTCCGGCGGCGAGATTGCCGCCATGGCCTTCCTCGACGCCATCGCGCGGCTCCAGCCCGGGGTGCTTGGCGACGAGGCGAGTCATGCGCAGGACAGTTTCAATCCTGAGCTCGATGGGCTGCTCGACTGCCCTCACTACACCCGGCCGGAGCAGTGGAACGGGGAGGGCGTGCCGGCCGTGCTGATGTCGGGCCATCATGTGCAGATCGAGCGCTGGCGCCGGGACCAGCGGCTCGTCATCACGCTTCAAAAGCGGCCCGATCTCATCGAAGCCGCGCGCCGGGCGGGCCGCCTGAGTGCGGCTGACGAGGCAGTCCTCAAGAAAAAGCTATAATCTCGGGTTCCCCGATCCTCTGCCCAGCCGCGTCGGCACCCCGGGGTGCTTCAAATGACGCCTTTTGTGTAGCGTGGGCACGATCGACATCAGGAAATCATGAATCTCATCCAGACCCTCGAGCAGGAAGAAATCGCCCGCCTCGGCAAGAAGATCCCCGAATTCATGCCCGGTGACACGGTCATCGTCAGCGTGAACGTCGTCGAAGGCAACCGCAAGCGCGTGCAGGCCTACGAAGGCGTCGTGATCGCCAAGCGCAACCGCGGCCTCAACAGCGGCTTCACCGTGCGCAAGATCTCCAGCGGCGAAGGCGTGGAGCGTACGTTCCAGACCTACAGCCCGCTGATCGCCGGCATCGAAGTGAAGCGCCGCGGCGACGTCCGTCGTGCCAAGCTGTACTACCTGCGCGATCGCAGCGGCCGTTCGGCTCGCATCAAGGAAAAGCTGCCCGGCAAGTCCGCAGCGGCCGCTCAATAAGAGGCCTCTCCTTGCCATGCAAAAAGCCGCCATTCGAGGCGGCTTTTTGCTTTGGGTCCGCCATTCGGCGGGGCAATCGTGAATTTTTTCGTGGCGCCGTGTCCTGCGTCGGCGCTGTTCTTTCGTTGTATTTGAAAAGTCCATCCACTTGACCCATCAACCACCGGCCATGAGCGAATCCTCCATCGAAGCGATCAATGTCGTGCCGCCCGCGCCGCTCCGGTCGTTCGATCCTCGCGAGGTGCCGGTGACATCCGTCGATTCCGGCCTGCCGGCCGTACAGGCCGATCAAATGGCCGTGCGCGCATTGCGTGCCCGCTTCGCCACGCCGCCGGTGTGGACGCCGGAACTGCGCCGCGAACCAAGGATGACCGACCGCCCGCCGGCACAGGCGGCCGTGCTGGTGCCGATCGTCACGCGCGAGCAGCCCACCGTTCTCCTGACCGAGCGCACCGCGCACCTGAGGAACCACTCGGGCCAGGTGGCGTTTCCCGGCGGCCGCGTCGACCCGGAAGACGCGAACATCTCCGCGGCCGCGCTGCGCGAAGCCTGGGAAGAAGTCGGTCTTTCGGCGGAATACATCGAGGTGCTCGGCATGCTGCCGACCTATACGACCATCACCTCGTTCATCGTGACGCCGGTGGTTGCGCTGGTCCGGCCCGATTTCGAGCTGGCGATCAATCCGCACGAGGTCGCCGAAGCCTTCGAGGTGCCGCTTGCCTTCCTGATGAACCCGGCCAACCACCGCCGCCACACCATGACGGACGACGACCAGCGGTCGCGCGAATGGCTGTCGATGCCGTACCAGGACGGCGCCAGCGAGCGCTTCGTCTGGGGCGCCACCGCCGGCATGCTGCGCAACCTCTACAGGTTCCTTTCAGCCTGAGGGGGCTGTCGGGAAGGGGCTCTCGGTATCATCGACAAATGAGCTTCTTTGCGATCCTGTGCGCATTGCTGATCGAGCAAGTCCGCCCGCTGGCGTACCGCAACCCCGTCTATGCCGGCGTGCTCGCCTGGACGCGCTGGACCAGCCGCAACTTCGACGCGGGCAAGCCGCACCACGGCTGGGTGGCCTGGTCGCTCGCGGTGTTCGTGCCGACGGTGCTGGCACTGGCGGTCCATTGGCTCCTGATCCTGACCCTGGGCATGCCCTTCGCGGTGCTCTGGAGCGTCGCGATCCTGTACGTCACGCTTGGTTTCCGCCAGTTCAGCCATCACTTCACGGGCATCCGCGATGCGCTGGACGAAGGCGATGAGCCGCTCGCCCGTTCGCTTCTCGCGCATTGGCAGCATGTCGATGCCGTCAATCTCCCGCGCAGCGAGATCGTGCGGCATGTGATCGAGCACTCGGTGATCGCCGCGCATCGCCACGTCTTCGGCGTGCTCGCGTGGTTCTCCATTCTCGCGGCGGTCGGCCTCGGCCCGGCCGGGGCGGTGTTCTATCGGATGAGTGAATTCGTCAATCGCTACTGGGTGCACAAGAGCGGCGCATCGACGCAGCCATCGAGCACCTGGGCCCAGCAGGCCGCCGAACGCGCGTGGGCGCTGATCGACTGGCTGCCGGCTCGCATCACGGCGCTGGGCTTTGCGGTGGTCGGCAGCTTCGAAGAGGCGATCGACTGCTGGCGCAACGATGCGCGCCGCTTCCCGAACCAGAACGATGGCGTGATCCTCGCAGCGACTTCCGGTGCGGTGAATGTCCGGCTGGGCGGCGGCACGCTGCGCGCGGTTCCGGTGACCGATCCGCTGTCCCGCGCGCAGGCCGGGGAATCGTTCGGGGATGGACGGGAGCCCGACAGCGGCAGCACACCGGGGCGCGAGCCCGAACCGGCGCATCTGCGCAGCGTCGTGGGCCTGGTGTGGCGGTCCGTCGTCATGTGGATGGTCCTGCTGGCGCTCCTGACGCTCGCGCGGCTGTTGGGTTGATCCGCGCGGAGCCCACTTTGCCGAACATTCCGACCTTCTGGAGCCCGCGCATCGCGGCGCTCGAACCCTACGTGCCGGGCGAGCAGCCGCGCATCGCGAACCTGGTCAAGCTCAACACCAACGAGAACCCGTACCCGCCGTCGCCGGAGGCCATCGATGCGATCCGCCGCGCGGCCGAGAGCAGGCTCGAGCTCTATCCCGACCCCGAATCCCTGGTGCTGCGCCAAGCGATCGCTGCACGCCACGGCCTCGAAGCCGCGCAGGTCTTCGTCGGCAACGGCTCGGACGAAGTGCTCGCACACGCCTTCTTCGCCTACTTCCAGCAGGCCGAGCCGCTGCTGATCCCTGATGTCACCTACAGCTTCTACCGCGTCTATGCGCAGCTCTATGGCATTGCGTGCGAACTGCAGCCGGTCGACGAGGGCCTTCACATCGACGACCGCGCGCTCGCGACGCGCGCGTCCCGAGGTTGCGCCGGCATCGTCATCGCCAATCCGAATGCGCCGACCGGTATCGGGTTGCCGCTGGCGCGCATCGAGGCGTTGCTGGAGGCTTGCCCCGATCGCGTGGTCCTGGTGGATGAGGCCTATGTCGATTTCGGCGGCGAGAGCGCGATCCCGCTGATCGCCCGATATCCCAACCTGCTCGTCGTG
This sequence comes from Variovorax ureilyticus, assembly GCF_050632185.1. Classification (GTDB taxonomy): domain Bacteria; phylum Pseudomonadota; class Gammaproteobacteria; order Burkholderiales; family Burkholderiaceae_C; genus Variovorax; species Variovorax ureilyticus_A. The sequence goes on along the minus strand of NZ_CP192579.1, from coordinate 3,323,120 downwards.
CAGACCCTCTCGAAGTCGCGCTCGCTGGCCGGCCTGCGGGTGGGCTTCGCCTGCGGGCAGCCGCATCTCATCGATGCGTTGGTGCGTGTGAAGAACAGCTTCAATTCCTATCCGCTGGACCGGCTCGCGCTCGCCGGTGCGGTGGCGGCGATCGAGGACGAGCGCTGGTTCGCCCGTACGCGCAATGCCGTTGTCGACACCCGCGAGGGCCTCGCACTGCAACTTGAAGATATCGGCTTCGAGGTCCTGCCTTCACAGGCCAACTTCCTCTTCGTGCGACACCCCGGCCACGATGCCGGCGAACTGGCTGCCGCGTTGCGCGAGCGCGCGATTCTCGTGCGGCACTTCCGTCAGCCGCGTATTGCGCAGTACCTGCGCATCACGGTCGGCACCCGCGACCAGTGCGCGGCGCTGGTGACAGCGCTCTCAGACATCCTCGGCGGCTAGTACCGACTTTGACTCAGCTCGGCGAACAGCTCGCCGTAGATGCGGTAACGCGAAGCGCTGATGGCGCCCGTCTCCACCTGTGCGATCACGCCGCAGCCGGGTTCATGCAAATGCGTGCAGTTGTAGAACCTGCATTCGGTCGCGTGCGCCGCGATATCCGGCATCAGGCGCGCGAGCTGCATCGCTTCGATGTGATGCAGCCCGAATTCCTGGAAGCCCGGCGAGTCGATCAGCGCGGTGTCGCTCGCCTTGTCCATCCAGTACCAAGTGGTGGTCGTGGTCGTGTGCTTGCCGGAGTTGAGCGCCTGCGAGATCTCGCCGGTCTGCGCCGAGGCACCCGGCACCAGCCGATTGATGAGCGTGCTCTTGCCGGCGCCGGAAGGGCCGAGCACCAGCGTGGTCTTGCCGGTGAAAAGCCCGATCAGCGCGTCGCGGTCCGTGGCGTCGGCTGCCGTGAGTGCGAGCGGCAGCACCCGGTAGTTCATCTGCCGATAGGGTGACAGCCGTTCCCACGCACGGGCGAAAGCGGTCGTCAGATCGCGCTTGTTGAGCGCGATCACCGGCGTGATGTGCTCGGCCTCCGCCGCGATCAGCGCGCGCGCGAGCTGGCTCTCCGAGAACTCGGGCTCGGCCGCGATGAGGATCAGCACCTGATCGAGATTCGCCGCGAACGACTTGGTGCGGATCTCGTCCTGGCGGTAGAAGAGGTTGCTGCGTGGCAGAACCTTTTCGATCGTGCCTTCGTCCTGGCTCGCCTGCCATTGCACGCGGTCGCCGACGACCGCCTGGCTCTTCTTGCCGCGCGGGTGGCAGATCAGCCGCTCGCCCTCCGGCGTCTCGACGATGCAGTGGCGGCCGTGACTCGCGACGACGAGTCCGTCACGCAGCGCGGCGTCGTGCGCGCCGCTGCCACGCTGCTTAGCCAAGGGCGTGATCCATCGGTTCAGCCTGCCAGCAGCGCATCGACCGCTGCCGCGCACTCGAAATCGGTCGCCGAGATGCCGGACACATCATGCGTGTTGAAGCGCACCACGCAGCGGTTGTAGTGCACCGACAGGTCCGGATGATGGTCGTGCTTGTGCGCGATCAGTGCCAGAGCGTTCACGAAGGCGATGGTCTCGAAGTAGTTCGCGAAATTGAAGGTCTTCTCGATCGCCACATCCTTGCCATCGCCCGCGAGCTTCCAGCCATCGAGCCGCGCGAGGCTCGCGACGATCTCCGTCGCGCTCATGGCGCGGCGCGGGTGGGACTTCCAGTCTTTGATCTTCAGCATGCTGCTCATGGCTTCGGCTCCCGGATCAGGCCGCGGCCATGCGCGCGAGGCGCTCGGACGCAGGCGGGTGCGAGTAGTAGAACTTGACGAACACCGGATCGGGCGTGAGCGTCGATGCGTTGTCCTTGTAGAGCTTGAGCAGCGCCGCGGAGAGGTCCTTGCCGCTCGTCTGCGTGATGGCGTAAGCATCCGCCTCGAACTCGTGCCGGCGTGAAATCAGCACTGGCAGCGGCGCGACGAAGAAGCCGAAGACCGGGACCGCCAGCATGAAGAGGAGAATCGCGAGCGCATCGTTGGGCGCCGAGAGATTCGGCTGCACACCCAGCCCCGTGTAGAACCAGGTGTGGCCCGAAAGCCAGCCCAGCAGGGCGAACCCGGCAAGACTCAGCGCGAACATCGCCGCCATCCGCTTCACGACGTGCCGGTGCTTGAAGTGGCCGAGCTCGTGCGCCAGCACCGCTTCGATCTCGCCGGCGTTCAGCTGGCGCAGCAGCGTGTCGTAGAACACCACGCGCTTGCTGGCGCCGAAGCCGGTGAAGTACGCGTTGGCGTGCGCGCTGCGCGTGCTCCCGTCCATCACGAAGAGGCCCTTCGCCGAGAAGCCGCAGCGCTGCATGAGCGCATTGACGCGGGTCTTGAGGGCGGCGTCGTCCAGCGGCTGGAACTTGTTGAAGAGCGGCGCGATGAAGGTCGGATAGACCAGCATCAGCAGAAGATTGAAGCCCATCCAGACCCCCCAGGTCCAGAGCCACCACAAAGTGCCGGCGGCATGCATGAGCCAGAGGATCAGTGCCGCGAGCGGGAGGCCGATCACGGCGCCGAGCAGGACGCCCTTGACGGCGTCCTTGATCCACAGGCGCCAGGTCATCTTGTTGAAACCGAAGCGCTCCTCGAGCACGAAGGTCTGCCAGAGCGTGAAGGGCAGCTCGAGGACGCCGCCGATCAGCGCGAACGCGGCGAACACGGCCAACTGCTGCCACATTCCGCCCCCCAAGGCGTCCAGGAGCAGTCTGTTGAGGAGGTCCAGCCCACCCAGCAGCGTCCAGCCGAGCAGGACCGCCGCGGCCCAGGCCATCTCGATCACGCCGAGCCGCGTTTTCGCGATCGTGTAGTCCGCTGCCTTCTGGTGTGCCTCGAGCGCGATCGCCTGCTCGAAAGCCGCAGGCACCGCTTGACGGTGTCGTGCCACGTGGCGCACCTGCCGCGTGGCGAGCCAGAACTTCACCACCAGCCCGGCGACCAGCGCGAGGGCGAATGCCAGGGTGAAGGCGAGGGATGCAGGCAAGGAGGTCGGCATGGCGGCCGAGTTTAGCCCGCGGCCTTTCGCCTCGCGGGCAGCCCGCCCGGCGACAGGGCCATCGACGACAATCGCCCGATGCCCGAATCCATCGAAACGACCGCACAGGCGGCCACGCTCGGCAGGAGCGACCAGAACCTCGTCTGGCTGGACTGCGAAATGAGCGGCCTCGACCCCGAGAAAGAGCATCTGCTCGAGATTGCCGTGGTCGTCACCGGCCCCGATCTGACCCCCGCATCGAAGGACCCGTGCTCGTCATCCACCAGAGCGATGTGGTCCTCGACGCGATGGACGCCTGGAACAAGGGCACGCACGGCCGCAGCGGCCTGATCGACAAGGTCAAGACCTCGACCCTCGACGAGGCCGAGGCGGAGCGGCAACTGCTCGAGTTCATCGCCCGCTACGTCCCGAAGAGCGGCTCGCCGATGTGCGGCAACACCATCGGCCAGGACCGCCGCTTTCTCGTGAAGTACATGCCGAAGCTGGAGGCGTACTTCCACTACCGGAATCTCGACGTGAGTACGCTCAAGGAGCTTGCCAAGCGCTGGAAGCCCGCGGCCTTCAGCGCCTTCAAGAAGCAGCAGGCGCACACCGCACTGGCCGACGTGCACGAATCGATCGACGAACTCGAGCACTACCGCAAGACCTTCCTTCGCATCGAAGATTAGGTAAAAACCCGGGCTCGTGCGATAATTACGAGCTTCGCTGAATTGGCACTGCAATCAAGCCAGCGATTCCTCCCGCATCTCCCTATCTTGCACATCGCGCCCGCTGACTGGCTCACTATCAGCACATGGGGCCGCATCCTCGATGAAGGTCGAGGTTGAAGTCGTTGGATGGTTGATGTTTTTTGACCACCCGACGGAGCGCCGCCCACGGCAGCGCTCGCGTAAGAGACTCATTGATGACTGACGCTTTTGAAGCGCAGCGCGACTTCGCGCCTGCGCAATCTGACAGCTTTGCCGTTTCCGGCGAAGCCGTATCCATTTCCACCGCCTCCGACCTCGAAGCGCTCGATGCCGCCGAGGCGGACGCGCCCAAGGAGCCCAACGGCTTCGTCAAGCTCGGCCTCGCGCCGCAGCTGATCGCCGCCGTCGAAGACCTGGGCTTCACCCAGCCGACCACGGTTCAAGAGCAAGCCATCCCCCGCGCCATGAGCGTCAGCGGCACCGGCGAAGGCGCGACCCGCTTCGTCGACCTGATGGTGTCGAGCCAGACCGGCAGCGGCAAGACCGCGGCCTTCCTGCTGCCCGTGCTGCACACGCTGCTGCAGCGCCAGGCCGAAGCCGAAGCCGCCGCCAAGGCCGAATTCCAGCGCCTGGCCGCCGAAGCCGCCGCCCGTGGCGAAGCGCCGCCGAAGAAGCCCAAGCGCAAGGACCCCACCAACAGCCGCAACTTCAAGCCCGCCACGCCCGGCGCGCTGATCCTGTGCCCGACGCGCGAACTCGCGCAGCAGGTCGCGCACGACGCGGTCGATCTGGTCCGCCACTGCCGCGGCCTGCGCATCGCCAGCGTCGTGGGCGGCATGCCCTACCAGCTGCAGATCCAGCGTCTGCAGAACGCCGACCTCGTGGTCGCGACGCCGGGCCGCCTGCTCGACCTGCAGCGCTCGATGCAGATCAAGCTCGACCGGGTCAAGTTTCTCGTCGTCGACGAGGCCGACCGCATGCTCGACCTCGGCTTCGCCGACGATCTGGCCGAGATCAACCAGCTCACCATCGATCGCCAGCAGACGATGATGTTCAGCGCGACCTTCGCGCCGCGCATCCAGCAGCTCGCCACCCGCGTGATGCGCGAGCCGCAGCGCGTCACCATCGACAGCCCGCAGGAGAAGCATGCCAACATCAAGCAGGTGCTCTTCTGGGCCGACAACACCCAGCACAAGCGCAAGCTGCTCGACCACTGGCTGCGCGACACCAGCATCAACCAGGCGATCGTGTTCGCGAGCACCCAGATCGAATGCGACGGCCTCGCCAATGACCTGCAGCAGGACGGCTTCAGCGCCGTCGCGCTGCACGGGGCCCTGAGTCAGGGCCTGCGCAACCGTCGCCTGATGGCGCTGCGCAGCGGCCGGTGCAGATCCTCGTCGCCACCGACGTGGCGGCGCGCGGCATCGACGTGCCGACCATCACGCACGTCTTCAACTTCGGCCTGCCGATGAAGGCCGAGGACTACACCCACCGCATCGGCCGCACCGGCCGGGCAGGGCGTGACGGCCTCGCTGTCACTTTTGCCGAGTTCCGCGATCGCCGCCGGATCTTCGACATCGAGCAATACAGCCGCCAGCAGTTCAAGTCGGAAGTGATTCCGGGCCTCGAGCCGCAGCAGCGCCCGCCGCGCCCGCAAGGCGATTTCGGCGGCCGTGGCCGCAGCGACGGCCATTCGCGTGACCGCAAGTTCGGTGGCGGCGGCCATCGCGGCGGCAATGGCTACGCCAATGCGAGCGGCTTCAACGACCGCAACGCGCGCGGCCCGAATGCCGGCTTCGGCGGGGGACGCAGCAACGAGGGGTATGGCCGCAAGCAGGGCTGGGGCGAAAGCGCTCCCCACAGTGGTGCAGCAGCAGGCGCTCCCCGCCGCGACGGCTTCGCGCCGCGCGGTCATGCAGACGCCGGCAGGGGCTTCGTGCCGCGCGATGCGCAGAAGCGGGGCTTCAAGCCGAGCCGCTGACGCGAACCATCCGTTCCATCCAAAAGCCCGCGCTTCTTCGGAAGCGCGGGCTTTTTTGTTGCCGATCGCAACGGCAGGCGTTGCCGCGGACCTATCGGAAACGCGAATAGGACGTCAAATTAATTGACTTATGAACAGTTGAAAAGTAATGTATTTGGGCATCAAGTTCTCCGGAAGCGCTCCCGCGGCCGGTTCCCCACCTCATCTTTCTTCTGTTGCCCTATGAAAATCGCGATTCTTGGTGGCGGTCACGGCGCCTATGCGGCCGCCGCCGATCTGTCTGAAGCCGGACATGAAGTGCGCCTCTGGCGTCGTGATGCGGCGGCGCTGGAGCCCGTCATCCGCACCGGCTCCATCACGCTGAAGGATGCCGCGGGCGCGCGTGACGTGCCGATCGCGCTGGCGACCGCCGACATCGGTGCGGCGATGAACGATGCCGAACTCATCGTGCTGCCCACGCCCGCCATCGCGCAGGCCGACATCGCACGCGCGATGGCGCCGCACCTGGTGAACGGGCAGGTGGTGTTCCTGCCGCCCGGCACCTTCGGCAGCTATGTGATGGCGCGCATCGTGGCCGAATCGGGCAACCGCGCCGACGTGGCCTGGGCCGAGACCGGCACGCTGCCGTACCTTGCGCGCAAGCACGGCGAACGCGAAGTGAACGTGACCATCCGCGCGATCCACCTCCCCACCGGCGTGTATCCCGCGCGCAAGCAGGAGATGGCGATCGCGGTCATCCGCAAGGCCTATCCGGCGGTGCATGGCTGCGGCGATGCGTTGTCGGGCGCGCTGATGAATGCCGGCCCGATCATCCACCCGCCGCTGATGGTGATGAACGCCGCGCCGCTGCAGCACTTCGAGCGCTGGGACATCCACAACGAAGGCACGCAGCCTGCGGTGCGGGACGTGACCGACAGGCTCGACCGCGAACGCATGGCGGTGCGAGAGGCGCTCGGCCACGGCGTGCCGCACTATCCGCTCGCGGACCACTACAACAACGACCGGTGGATGTACGGCGATGCGCACAAGCAGCTCGTGAAGTCCGGCGACTGGCGCGAGAACATCGACCTGCACACGCACCGCTACATCACCGAAGACACCGAGCTCGGCCTCGGCATTCCTCGCGTCGGCCGCCCGCTATGCCGGCGTGGATGCCCCGATCGCGCATGGCCTGCTGGCGATCGTCGGCGGCTTCCTCGGCCGCGACCTGCGCAAGGGCCCGCGAACGCTCGAGGCGCTGGGTCTCGACAAGCTGACGCCGGCGGAACTGCGCAAGAGGCTGCACGATGGCAACTGAAAGCTTGCCGAGGTTTGCCGCCGTCGGCGCGGGCCGCATGGGGCGCGGCATTGCGATCGCCTTTGCGTATGCAGGCCATCGCATCTCGCTGATCGATCTGCGTCCGCGCAGCGACGAAGCCTGGCGCAAGCTGCATGCCGAGGCCCAGGCCGAGATCAGCGCCAGCCTTTCGGGCCTGTCGCAACTTGGTGTGATCGATGCGGCGCAGGTGCCTGCGATCGCGGCGCGCGTCGAGCTGGTCAAGGCCGATGAAGCGCCCGCCGCGTTGGCCGCTGCCGAGCTCCTCTTCGAAGGCGTCCCCGAGACGCTCGACGCCAAGCGCGAGGCCTTCGAGCACATCAACCGCCATTGCAGCGACGACGCAATCCTCACGTCTACCACCAGCAGCATCCTCGTGACCGAGCTTGCGGCGATGGTGCGGCGGCCCGAGCGCTTCCTGAACATGCATTGGCTCAACCCGGCCTATGTGATTCCGGTGGTCGAACTGAGCTGCCACGCCGGCACCGATGCCGGCGTGCTCGCGCGCACCAAGGCGCTGATGGAGTCGATCGGCAAGCTGCCTGTGGTGTGCGGCCCGACGCCGGGCTACATCGTGCCGAGGCTGCAGGCGCTCATCATGAACGAGGCCGCGCGCATGATCGAGGAAGGCGCGGCCACGGCCGAAGAAATCGACAAGGCCACGCGCTACGGCCTCGGACTGCGCTTCGCGGCACTCGGCGTGGTGGAGTTCATCGACTTCGGCGGCTGCGACATCCTGCATCACGCGAGCCGCGAGATGTCGGGCTCGATCGATCGCGCGCGCTACACCGCACCTGCGATCGTGGATCGCATGGTCGAGGAAGGCCGGCTCGGCCTCAAGAGCGGCGGCGGCTTCTACGACTACGAAGGGCGCGACGTGCCTGCGTACCGCCGCGATGTGCTGTCGCGCACGCTCGGCATGCTGAGGCACGCGGGGCTCTGGAAGCCCCCGCGAGCGAGACGCAATCATGAAGATCCGGCGCGCCTTCGCGGACCTCTCGCCGGGGCAGATCCACTATGCCGAATGCGGCGATCGCGAAGCACCCGCCGTGCTGCTGCTGCACCAGTCGCCGCGCAGCTGGACGGAGTATCGCGAGGTGCTGCCACTGATCGGCGCGCATCGCCGTGCGATCGCCATGGATACGGTGGGCTTCGGCGATTCGGCCGCGGGCGATGGGCCGGCCGGCATCGAGCAGTGGGCGAGGGTCGCCTGCGAACTGCTCGATGCGTTGCAGATCAGGCAGTCCGATGTGGTCGGCCATCACACCGGCGGCGTGATCGCGGTCGAACTCGCGGCGGCCTTTCCGCAGCGGGTGCGCGGGCTCGTGCTTTCGTCGACGCCTTACACGAACGCCGCCTTCCGCAAAGCGCGCGCCGAGCGTCCGCCCATCGACGAAGTGGCGCCGAGCGAAGACGGCAGCCATCTTGCGGCGCTCTGGCAGCGCAGGCAGGGCTTCTATCCGCCGGGCCGGCCCGAGCTGCTCGAAGCGTTCGTGCGCGACGCGCTGAAGGCCAGTGGAAGCCCCGAAGACGGCCACCGTGCCGTCGCGGCGTACCGCATGGAGGAACGCATTCACCTCGTCGTGCAACCCGCGCTGCTGATTCGCGCGACCGACGACCCGTTCGCGTCGCCGCATGCCGCCGAATTGCACGAGCACCTCGCGAACGCACGCATCGTCGACATCGAAGGCGGCATGGTGCCTTTGCCCGATCAGATGCCCGAGGCCTTCGCGCGCACGGTGCTCTCCTTCCTGGAGACGCTGCAATGAAGGCCGTGCGCATCCAAGCATTCGAAGCATCTCCGGTGCTGGAGGACATTCCGGAGCCGGTCGCGCGCCCGGGCCGCACCCTGGTGCGCATGGAGGCGGCCACCGTCGGCCACATCGACCGCACCGTGTGGCGCGGCAGCTTCCTGAAGCATCCGCCGTTTCCGTACACGCCGGGCGTCGAGGCCGCGGGTGTCGTCGTGGCCAGCGCGGTCCATCCCGCAGGTCAGCGCGTCTGGCTGCGCGGCAGCGGATTGGGCACGCTTTTCGATGGCACCTGGTGCGAGCTGATCGATGCGCCCGACGAGGCGCTGGGCATGCTGCCCGACGGCGTCCCGGCCGCGATCGGCTCCGCGTTCTTCTCGCCGAGCACATCGGCCTGGGTCGCGCTGCACGATGTGGCCCGCCTCTCGGCCGGCGAGAGCGTTCTCGTGACCGGCGCGACGGGCGCCGTCGGATCGCTCGCGGTGCAACTGGCGCTCGATGCGGGCGCCGAGGTGACCGCACTCGTCGCGGACGCAGCGCAGGCCGCATGGATGCCGTCCGGCGTCAAGGTGCTGGTGCTCGGCGGCGAGCTCGCTGCTTCGCTGGATTCGGTTTCGATCGACCTGCTGGTCGACACCGTTGGCGGTCCGGTGCTTGCTGCGGCACTGCCGCAGGTGCGGCCCGGCGGCCGCGCGGTGCTCGTCGGCTACACGGCCGGCAACACGCTCACACTCGACATCGCGCACTTCCTGCAGCGGGATGTTTCGCTGCTGCCGCTCAACATGTTCCGCCGCGAATCGGCAGGCCGCGCCGCCGCGCCCGAACTGCTGGCCCGCCTCGCCGATGGCCGGCTGCGGCTGGATGTCCAGCCTTTCGCACTGGAAGACGCCGCGAAGGCCATGGACTGGATCAGCCAGCGCGGCCATCGCGGCCGTGCGGTGCTTGTGACCGGGCGCTGAGCCCCGCGGGTTCTATTCCTCGGCGCCCACGTCCGCCGGCGCATCGCCCGGCGCGCGCGCGTGCAATTCGATGATGTGCCGCAGCGTGCGCTTGAGCTCTTCCGCGCGCGGGAGGCCGAAGGGCTCGAGCACGCGCATCTCGTGCTCGCGTGCGAGCTCCATCAGGTGTTCCACCGCGTCCGAGCCCTTGCGCGTGATCCGCACCAAAGTGACACGGCGGTCACTGTCGTGGGGCAGTCGCTCGACCTGGCCGCGCGCTTCCATGCGGTCCAGCAGCCGCGTCACCGTGGGTTGCTTGGTGACGGTGACCTGCGCGAGCTGCCCGATGCTGATCGCCTCGCCGCCCGCGAGCGACGCCATCACGCGCCATTCCGACACGGAAAAGCCGTGTTTGCGCGCAACGTCGTGGAACTCGGAGGAAATCAGCTGGCTGGCCTGCGCGAGCAGCGCCGGCAGGTAGTCGTCTACAAAACGGAGCTTGTGCTCCGGGCCCTCCCCGGTGAATGGTCCCTGGTCCGCGGCAGGCACGCCGCTTGCGTGTCTAGGGTTATTCATGATTGTGGATACATTCAGTTCTAAACATTATAGAGACCGAGGTTTCTATTGGAATCCCACGAATCCAGACAGGAAAGGGCGCCATGGCTGAGCGATCGTTCGTCGAAGAAGTGAAGAAGCTGCGGCTCTCGGGCGGCGAGGTGTTTCGCGGTGAAGGCATTCTGGCAGTCACCAAGGCGTTGCTGGAGTCAGGTGTTTCCTACGTCGCCGGCTACCAGGGTGCACCGATCTCGCACCTGATGGACGTGCTGGCCGACGCGCAGGACATCCTGACCGAGCACGGCATCCGCTTCGAGAACAGTGCGAGCGAGGCCACGGCCGCCGCCACGCTCGCGGCCTCGGTCAACTACCCGCTGCGTGGCGCAGTGACCTTCAAGGCGACCGTCGGCACCAACGTGGCGTCCGACGCGCTCGCCAACCTCGCGTCGGGCGGGGTCACGGGGGGCGCGCTGATCATCGTCGGGGAGGACTACGGCGAGGGCTCTTCGATCATGCAGGAGCGCAGTCACGCCTTCGCGATGAAGTCGCAGATCTGGCTGCTCGATCCGCGCCCGAACCTCCCGAGCATCGTGGATGCGGTCAAGCAGGGCTTCGATCTCTCGGAGGCGAGCCATACGCCGGTGATGCTGCAGCTGCGCATCCGCGCCTGCCATGTGCACGGCCAGTTCGTCGCCGGCGACAACCGCCGCGCGAAGTTCACGCTCAAGGAAGCGCTGGAGAACCCGCAGCGCGACGTCAGCCGCATCGTGCTGCCGCCCGCGAGCTTCCTGCACGAGCAGGAAAAGGTGAAGGACCGCTGGCCCGCCGCGGTGAAGTTCATCGAGGAGCGGCAACTTAACGAGTTCTTCTCCGAAGGCGCCGACGACATCGGCATCATCGTGCAGGGCGGCAGCTACAACACGCTGATGCGTGCGCTCGAACGGCTCGACCTGGCGGACGTGTACGGCAACACCAAGGTGCCGCTCTACGTGATGAACGTGGCCTACCCGGTCATCGAGAGCGAAGTGCTGCGCTTCTGCGAAGGCAAGCGCGCGGTGCTGGTGGTGGAAGAGGGCCAGCCCAACTTCATCGAGCAGAACCTCGCGACCATCCTGCGTCAGGCCGGTTCCAGCACCGCGCTGCACGGCAAGGACATGCTGCCGGTGGCCGGCGAATACACCGCCGCCGAACTGCTGAAGGGCGCGCGCAGCTTCGGCGAGCGCTACGGCCGCCTGCAGCCGCTGCCGGTGCCCGCGCCGGTGCGCAAGGTGATCCCGCTCGCCGTTGCGGCCGAGCCCGCGAAGCCGCTCGCCGAGAGCGTGCATGCGCGCCCGCCGGGCTTCTGCACCGGCTGCCCGGAGCGCCCGATCTTCAGTGCGATGAAGTTGGTCGAGCGCGAGCTCGGTGTGCACCACGTCAGCGCCGACATCGGCTGCCACCTGTTCTCGATCCTGCCGCCCTTCAACATCGGCAACACCACGATGGGCTACGGCCTCGGCGCCGCCGGCGCCGCGGCGCTCAACACGCAGGCCGGCAAGCGCGCGATCTCGGTGATGGGCGACGGCGGCTTCTGGCACAACGGCCTGACCAGCGGCATCGCGAACGCGGTCTTCAACGAGAGCGACAACCTCACCATCGTCGTCGACAACAACTACACCTCCGCGACCGGCGGGCAGGACATCCTGTCGTCGAAGGCGGTCAACGCCACGCGCAGCACGGGCCACGAGATCGAACGCGCGGTGCGCGGTGTCGGCGTGAAGTGGGTGAAGACCCTGCGTCGCACCTACGATGTCGCGGGCATGCGCGATGCGCTCAAGGACGCGCTGACCACGAAGCAGAAGGGCCCGAAGGTGCTCGTCGCGCAATCCGAATGCATGCTGAACCGCCAGCGTCGCGAGAAGCCGCTGGTGCGCAAGGCGATCGCGGACGGCAAGCGCCAGGTGCGCGAGAAGTTCGGCGTCGATTCGGACACCTGCACCGGCGACCACTCGTGCATCCGGCTGTCGGGCTGTCCGTCGCTGTCGATCAAGCCCAACCCCGATCCGCTGCGCACCGACCCGGTGGCGCATGTGCTCGACAGCTGCGTGGGCTGCGGCGTCTGCGGCGAGGTATCTCACGCTGCCGTGCTGTGCCCCTCGTTCTACAAGGCGCAGATCGTGAGCAATCCCAGCCGCTGGGACCGCCTGCGCGACAGCCTGCGCCAGCGCGTCATCGGCTGGCTGCAGAAGGGCGAGGCCAAGCGCCGCGAAGCCTACTCGTTTTGAACGGAACAGACATGGAGCACAAGCAATTTCAGGGATACCGCGGAACCGGCTTTGCCGGGCCGCTGGTATCGCCCCCGGTCGGGCGGTGGCGGCTACACGAAGTGAGCAAGCCTGGGGGCGAGCAATGATGCAACCAATCAAGATTGCAATCCTTGCCATGGGGGGCGAAGGCGGCGGCGTTCTGGCCGACTGGATCGTCGACATGGGCGAAGCCAACGGCTACGTGGCGCAGACCACTTCGGTGCCGGGCGTGGCGCAGCGCACCGGGGCGACGATCTATTACGTCGAGCTCTTCCCGCAGGCGCAGGCCGATGCGGATAGCGGCAAGCCGGTGCTGGCGCTGATGCCGCTGCCGGGCGACGTCGATGTCGTGCTTGCCTCCGAATTGATGGAAGCCGGCCGCGCGGTGCAGCGTGGGCTGGTCACCAACGACCGCACCACGCTGATCGCTTCCACGCACCGCGTCTATTCCATCGCCGAGAAAAGCGCGATGGGCGATGGCCGCGTGGACAGCAACGAGCTGCTCGGCCATGCCGAACGTGCCGCCAAGCGCTTCATCCGCTTCGACATGGCGCAGGCCGCGGAAGCCTCGGGCAGCGTCATCAGCGCGGTGCTGTTCGGCGCACTCTGCGGCGCCGGCGTGCTGCCGTTCAGCCGTGCGCAGTTCGAGGCGACCGTCGAGCGCGGTGGTGTTGGCGTCAAGCCCAGCCTGAAGGCCTTCGGCGCTGCATTCGCACGCACGCAGGGCGAGACGGAAAAGGCGGCCGCAGCACAGCAGACCCCGGCGCCGCAACCCCGCCATCCCGCCGTGCGTGCACTGGTCGAGCGCGTGCAGCGCGACTTCCCGGCCGATGTGCAGCACGTGCTGCTCGAAGGCGTGCGTCGCCTCATCGACTACCAGGATGTCGATTACGCCGGCCTCTATCTCGACCGCGTGGCCGCGCTCGCCGCGTTGCCCGCCAACGACGGCGGCAAGCTGCTGCGAGAGACTGCGCGCCATCTCGCGCTGTGGATGTCGTACGAAGACACGGTGCGCGTCGCCGCGCTCAAGACCCGCGCGACCCGCTTCGACCGCGTGCGCGGCGAAGCGCGCGTGCAGCAGGGCCAGGTGCTCGCGATCAACGAATTCATGCATCCGCGCCTGCAGGAAATCTGCGAGACGCTGCCGGCAGGATTCGGCCGCTGGCTGATGAACTCGACCGGCCCGCGCAAGCTCGTCGAACGCCTCACGCAGAAAGGCCGTGTGATCCAGACCAGCTCGCTGCGCGGCTACCTGATGCTGCGCACCGTCGCCGCGATGAAGCGCTGGCGCCGTTCGACCATCCGCTATGCGGACGAGAACCGCCGCATTGAAGAGTGGCTGGGCCGCATCGCCGACATTGCAGCGCGCAACCCCGAGCTCGCGCTCGAAGTGGCCCAATGCCAGCGCCTGGTGAAGGGCTACAGCGACACGCACGAGCGCGGCCTTCGCAACTACGACACCGTGATGGCCGCCCTGCAGCGCGCCGGCGCTGCCATCGCGCCCGCCACCCTGCGCGAACTGCGCGATGCGGCGCTTGCCGACGAGCACGGCCACAAGCTGCGTGCCGCGCTCGTCCAGCACGCGCTCGCCTGAACCGGGATCGAACCATGTCCGCCCAACCCGCCACCCTGCAACTGCGTGTCGCCGAAGCGCGTTTGCTCAATCCGCTCATCAAGCTGTTCAGGCTGCGTGCCGCGGATGGCGCGGCGCTGCCGGCCTATACCGCCGGTGCGCACATCCGCATCGAAGTCCTGCTCCCGGACGGCAAGAAGGACTGGCGCCACTACTCGCTGATCAACTTCGCAAACCAGGCCGACGCGACCGATGCGCCGGCCGAGTACGTGATCGCGGTGCGCAAGGAAGACGACGGCCGCGGCGGCTCGCGCTTCATGCACGAGCGCCTGAAGGAAGGCGATACCGTCACCATCGAAGTGCCGAAGAACGACTTCCCGCTGCATGCCGGCCCCGGCGGCACGGTGCTGCTGGCCGGCGGCATCGGTATCACGCCGCTTGCGAGCATGGCTGCCCGGCGTCGCGCCGAAGGCCTGCCGGTGCGCCTGCACTACGCCGGCCGCAGCCGCGACCTGATGGCTTTCCTGCCCGAGCTGCAAATGCTGCTGGGCGAGGACCTGCGCGTGCATGCCGACACGGAGCAGGGCGGCCCATTCGACATCGGCGCGCTGCTCGACGGCTTCCCTCCCGGAGACCGCCTCTATGTGTGCGGTCCGAAGGTCATGCTCGACGCGGTGCTCGCGCAGACGCAGGCGCGCGGCTGGACGCACGACCGCGTGCACTTCGAGCTTTTCACCACGCCAGCGGTGGAAGAGGGCGACCACCCCTTCGAGGTCGAGCTTGCGCAATCGGGCCAACGCTTCACCGTACCGGCCGACCAGAGCATCCTCGACTGCCTGATCGAGCATGGCTGCGACCCGATGTTCGACTGCAAGCGCGGCGAATGCGGCGTGTGCGCCACGCCGGTGATCGACGGCGAGATCGATCATCGCGACTATGTGCTCACCGCCCGCGAGAAGGCCGAAGGCAATGTGATTCAGATCTGCATCTCCCGCGCCAAGGGGAAGCGGCTGGTGCTCGATATTTGAAGGAGACCCCACGATGACTTCCTACCGAGGCAACCCCGATGCGGTGCGCGCGCTGGTGCAGGACGACCGCGTGCATCGCGACCTCTACATCAGCCAGGAATTGTTCGAGCTCGAACAGGAGCACTTCTTCGCGAACACGTGGAACTACGCCGGCCACGAAAGCCAGATTCCGAAGGCCGGCGACTACATCACCAACGACATCGCCGGCCGGCCGCTGATCATCGCGCGCCACTCCGACGGCTCGGTGCGCGTGATGATGAACCGCTGCGCCCACAAGGGATCGCGCCTCGTGAGCTCGCCGTGCGGCAACACCGGCAAGTTCTTCCGCTGCCCCTACCATGCCTGGACCTTCAAGACCGATGGCTCGCTGCTGTCGATCCCGCTGAAGAATGGGTACGAAGGCACGCAGCTTCACGAATGCGAGGCATCGAAGGGCCTGGTCGCGGTGAAGAACGTTCGCAGCCATCGCGGCTTCATCTTCGTCAAGATCAACGACGTCGGTCCGGGCTTCGAGGAATACTTCGGCGACTCGCTGAGCTCCATCGACAACATGGCCGACCGCTCGCCCGAAGGCGAACTGGAGATCGCCGGCGGGTGCCTGCGCTTCGTCCACCAGTGCAACTGGAAGATGTTCGTCGAGAACCTCAACGACACCATGCACCCGATGGTGGCGCACGAATCCTCGGCCGGCACTGCGAAAACCATGTGGGCCGACAAGCCGGCCGACGAACCCAAGCCGATGGCGATCGAGCAGTTCGTGCCCTTCATGTCCGACTACAAGTTCTTCGAGGACATGGGCGTCCGCACCTACGACAACGGCCACAGCTTCACCGGCGTGCACTTCAGCATCCACAGCAAGTACAAGGCGATCCCCGAGTACGACAACGCGATGAAGGCGAAGTACGGTGAGGAGCGCACTGCGCAGATCCTCGGCATGGCGCGGCACAACACGGTGTACTACCCGAACCTCACGATCAAGGGCGCGATCCAGTCGATCCGCGTGGTCAAGCCGATCGCCGCCGACAAGTGCCTGGTCGAGAGCTGGACCTTCCGCCTCAAGGGTGCGCCGCCGGAGTTGCTGCAGCGCACCGCCATGTACAACCGCCTCATCAACTCGCCGTTCTCGGTCGTGGGGCATGACGACCTGCAGGCCTATCGCGGCATCCAGGCCGGGCTGCACGCGAGCGGCAACGTGTGGGTGAGCCTGCATCGCAATTACGATCCGGCGGAGAAGAAGGGCGGCGAGATCACCACGGTCGGCACCAACGAGTTGCCGATGCGCAATCAGTACCGCTCCTGGGCCAAGTACATGACGGAGACCATGTAATGCAGAACGAAGTCACCCGCCAGCAGCTCGTCGATTTCGTGGTCCACGAATCGCGCCTGCTCGACGCCAAGCGCTTCGACGAATGGAACGCGCTCTTCACCGACGATGCCTTCTACTGGGTGCCGCTGATTCCCGACCAGGAAGACGGCATCAACCACACCTCGCATCTCTACGAAGACAAGCTGCTGCGCGACCTGCGCATCGAGCGCCTGAAGAGTCCGCGCGCCTTCTCGCAACAGCCGCCGAGCCGCTGCCACCACCTGCTTCAGACGCCCAGTGTCGAGGAGTTCGACGCGGCTGCGAATCGCTTCGTCGTGCGCACGGAGTTCCACTACACCGAATCGCAGGGCGACGAGCTTCAGTTCTACGTCGGCACCTTCTTTCACCACCTCACGGTGCAAGACGGCGCGTTGCGCATGACGCTCAAGCGCGTGAACCTGCTCAACTGCGACGCGGCGCTGCCGGCGGTCCAGCTCTTCATCTAGGTCCGTCATGCATCACACCGTTCATGACGCCTTCAGTGCGAGCGCGAGGCGCACGCCCGGGGGCGAGTTCCTCTTCACCGAGTCGGTTACCGCAAAGGCCTACGACATCGCGCCGGGCCCGATCCTGTGGGGCGATGCCGCCGGGCAGGTCGAGCGACTGCGTGCCGCATACGCGAAGGCGGGCTACGGCCACGGTCATCGCGTCGGCCTGCTGCTGGAGAACCGGCCGGCCTTTCTCTTCCACTGGTTCGCGCTCAATGCGCTGGGCGTGAGCGTGGTGCCGATCAATGCCGAGATGCGCTCGGCCGAGCTGAGCTATCTCATCGGCCACAGCGAGATCGGCCTGGCCGTGACGCTGCCGCATCGCGCGGACGACCTGCGCGCGGCGGCGAAGATTGCGGGCATCCTTTTCGAGACGATGGGCCCGGACGATGCGGTGCCGCCAGCGACCACGCCTGCGCCGCGTGCCTCGGAGCCCGTCGGCCTTGGCACCGAATGCGCGTTGCTCTACACCTCCGGCACCACCGGCCGCCCCAAGGGGTGCATGCTGAGCAACGAATACTTCCTGCGCGCCGGCCAGTGGTACGCGGAACTCGGCGACCTGTGTCCGGTGCGCCCCGATGCAGAACGCATCATCACGCCGCTTCCGCTCAACCATGTGAACGCGATGGCGTTCTCGACGATGGTGGTGCTCGTCGCGGGTGGCTGCCTCGTGCAGCTCGACCGCTTCCATCCGAAGAGCTGGCTCCAGAGTGCGCGTGAAAGCCGCGCCACCATCGTGCACTACCTTGGCGTGATGCCCGCGATGCTGCTGTCGGCGCCTGCGGTGGATGCCGACCGCGAGCACGACATCCGCTGGGGCTTCGGCGCAGGAGTGGATCGCAAGAATCACGCGCCCTTCGAAGAACGCTTCGGCTTCCCGCTGGTCGAGGCCTGGGCCATGACCGAGACCGGCGCCGCCGCCTGCGTGATGGCGAACCACGCGCCGCGTCATGTCGGTACCAGCTGCTTCGGCCGCCGCGAGGACTTCGTCGAGATTCGCCTCGTCGATGATGAAGGCCACGATGTGCCCGACGGCACGCCGGGCGAACTGCTGGTGCGCTCGTCGGGCGATGACCCGAAGCGCTACTTCTTCTCCGGCTACCTCAAGGACGAGGAAGCCACCCGCGAGGCCTGGGCCGGCGGCTGGTTCCACACCGGCGACATGGTGCGCCGCGATGCCGAAGGCAACTACTACTTCGTCGATCGCAAGAAGAACGTGATCCGGCGCAGCGGCGAGAACATCTCGGCGGTCGAGGTCGAGAGCGTGCTCAACCAGCATCCGGCGGTGAAGACATCGGCCGTTGCTGCGACGCCCGACACGGTGCGCGGTGACGAGGTGCTGGCCTGCATCGTGCTGCGCGACGATGCTTCCGCCTCGGCCCAGCTCGCGGCCAGCATCGTGGACCACGCCTTGTCGCAGCTCGCCTACTACAAGGCGCCGGGGTACGTCGCCTTCGTCGATGCGCTGCCGCTGACCGCGTCGCAGAAGATCCAGCGCGGGCAGCTTCGCGAACTCGCGCAATCCTTGCCGGGCCGCGCGAACTGCGTCGATACGCGTTCGATGAAGAAGAGGCAGTCATGACGCGCCGGCTCTCCTACGAAGGCGTGGCCGTCGCGGTGCCGGTGACGGTGCCCTATGTGCGCTACTCGACGCACGGCGCGCACTGGTTCCTCGGCCAGGCGGTCGAGGCGCTGGTGAAGGCCAGCGGCGTGAAGAAGGAGCAGATCGACGGCCTGTGCGTCAGCAGCTTCTCGCTCGTGCCCGACACGGCGGTCGGCGTGACGCAGCACCTCGGCCTATCGCCGCGCTGGCTCGATCACGTGCCCACCGGCGGCGCATCGGGCGTGATGTGCCTGCGGCGTGCGGCGCGTGCGGTGCAGTCGGGCGATGCGGATGTCGTCGCGTGCGTGGCGGCTGACACGAACCATGTCGATTCGTTCCGCATGACGCTCGGGGCCTTCAGCAACTTCGCGCGCGACGCCACCTACCCGTACGGCTCGGGTGGCCCGAACTCGATCTTCGCGATGATCACCTCGCACTACATGCGCACTTTCGGCGCCAAGCGCGAGGACTTCGGCCGCATCTGCGTGGACCAGCGCAGCAATGCGCTGAAGAACCCGCACGCGATGTTCAATAAGCCGCTGACCCTGGACGAATACATGGCCGCGCGTCCGATCTCCGATCCGATCCATCTCTTCGACTGCGTGATGCCGTGCGCGGGCGCTGAAGCCTTCCTCGTGATGAGCGAGGAGCGCGCACGCGATCTCGGCCTGCCGCATGCGGTGATCCGCGGCGCGATCGAGCGGCACAACGCCTATTCCGAAGACCCGGTGATGGTGCGCGGCGGCTGGCGCATGGACCGCGACGACCTCTACGCGCAAGCCGGCGTGAAGCCCGCCGACATCGACTTCGTGCAGACCTACGACGACTATCCGGTCATCGTGATGATGCAGTTCGAAGACCTCGGTTTTTGCGAGAAGGGCGAGGGTTCGGCCTTTGTCCAGTCGCACGTCATGACGAACGAGGGGAGCTTTCCGAACAACACCAGCGGCGGTCAGCTTTCAGCGGGCCAGGCGGGTGCGGCGGGGGGTTCCTTGGCATGACCGAAGCCATCCGCCAGTTGACCGATGCAGCCGAATCCCGCGCCGTTCCCGATGCACAACTCGGCCTCGTCGCCGGCTTCGGCATGGTCACCTACGACCGGTGCCTCTGCACAGGCGCCATCATTCTCGGGAGACCGGCATGACCATGCCCCTGATGCGCCCCACGCGCAAGAACCCCGTCCTGCGCACGCGGCAGATGAACCTGCCGCCGTGGGCGCGCGGCCGCGTCGCGCTCGGCATCACCGCGGGCGCGGCGGAAGGCCGCTTCGTGCTCCAGACCTGCGAGGACTGCGGCACCGTGCAGTACCCGCCGCGCGAGGCCTGCCACAAGTGCCTTTCGCCGCGTCTTCATTGGCGCGAGCAGACCGGCGAAGGCGAACTGCTGAGCGCCACCACGCTGCACCACAGCAACGACCTGTTCTTTCGCGAGCGGCTGCCATGGCGGCTGGGCCTCGTGCATCTCGATGCCGGCCCGACGCTGATGGTGCACCTGCACGGCGAAGTCGCTGAACCTGGTCAGGCGCCTCAGCGCGTGCGCGTCGGCGCGCGGCTCGACCGCGCCGGACAGGCCGTCCTCATTGGATTTCCGAACGAAGGGAGCCCCCACATGGCTGACGACAAGATGCTCCGTGAAATGACGAGCGACCCGAAATTCCGCAAGGTGCTCGTCACCGACGGCAAGACCGAGGTGGGCCGGGCGATCGTGCGTGCGCTGGTCAAGGCCGGCGCCGACATCGTCTGGGTCGGCCACGCCGAGCCGTGGAAGAAGATGGGCGGCCTGGAAGACATCACCGCATTGCCGCAGGTCACGCTGGTGCCGTTGGACCTGACCAACGGTCGCTCGGTGAGCGAGTTGGCCGGCGAGATCGGCGGCAAGGTCGACATCGTCATCAACAACGCGGAAGTGCATCGCACCTTCGGCATCGGCGCGCGCCGCGGCACCGATGTGGCGAAGGCCGAGATGGACATCAACTATTTCGGCCTGCTGCGATTGGCACAGGAGTTCGGCCCGGCGCTCAAGGGGCGATCGGCCGACGGCGTGACCGGCGCGACCGCGTGGGTCAACCTGCTGTCGATCTATGCGCTCTCCAACTTCCCGCCGCACGGCACTTTCAGCGCGTCGAAGGCGGCGGCGCATTCGCTTGCGCAATGCCTGCGTGCGGAGATGCGGCCAGCCGGCATCCGCGTGATCAATGTGTTCCCCGGCCCGATCGACGACGAATGGAACCAGCACACGCCGCCGCCCAAGTTGGCGCCAAGCGCGCTCGCGAACGCGATCGTGAAGGCGCTGCGCGATGGCGTCGAGGACGTGTACCCCGGCGACGTGGCCCAGGAGTGGCTCGAGCGCTGGCGCGACAACCCCAAGATTCTCGAACGCGAACTCGCGGCGGGCGGAAGCTGATCCGGAGCAATCGAATGACGACCACCACTGAACTGATGTCCACCGCCGAGATCCTCGGCGGCCTCGTGACCGCGATGGCGAGCGGCCGCATCCGCGTCGTCGACCTCACGCAGACGCTAACGCCCGAATTCCCGCAGATCGCGCTGCCGCCCGAGATGGGCCAGTGCTGGCCCTTCCGCATCGAGGAAGTGTCGAACTACGACGAGCGCGGCCCGGCCTGGTACTGGAACAATTTTTCGTGCGGCGAGCACACTGGTACGCACTTCGATGCGCCGATCCACTGGATCTCCGGGCGCGACCTGCCGAACAACTCGGTCGACACCATTCCGGTGCAGCACTTCGTCGCACCGGCCTGCGTGATCGATTGCTCGCCGCAGGTCAAGGACGACCCGGACTACCTGCTCACCATCGAAGACATCGAACAGTACGAGGCGAAGCATGGCCGCATCCCGAAGGGCGCCTGGGTGCTGATGCGGACCGACTGGTCCAAGCGCCACGACCCGGAGGCTTACCAGAACTTCGACGAGACCGGGCAGCACACGCCCGGCCCGAGCGCGGAGGCGGTGCGCTTCCTGGTTGAGCAGCGCGACGTGCTCGGCTTCGGCTCCGAAGCCATCGGCACCGACGCGGGGCAGGGCTATCACCTGCGCCCGCCCTACCCGTGCCACTACTACATGCACGGCGCGGGGCGCTATGGCCTGCAGTGCCTCTGCAACCTCGACCTGCTGCCACCGAGCGGCGCGGTGCTGATCTGTCCGCCGCTCAAGATCGAGAAGGGCAGCGGCAGCCCGTTGCGCGTGCTCGCCCTGGTGGGAGCAGCATGAGCGCCGCGCCAAAGGTTGCGGCCGTCACGGGCGGCAGCGCGGGCATCGGCAAGGCGATCTGCGAAGACCTGCTCGCAGACGGCTACGAAGTGGTGTCGCTCGCGCGGCGCCGCTGCGACATCGACCATCCGAAGCTGCACAGCATCGAGGTCGACCTGATGGATCGCGCCGCCACCGCCGAAGCGGCGGCGGAACTCGCGCGGCGCTTCGAAGTGACCACGGTCGTCCACAACGCAGGCGTGATCCGCCCTGCGCTGATCGCGGACGTGAAGCTCGATGACCTCGATGCGCTCGTGGAGCTTCATCTGGGTTGCGCGATCCAGCTCGTGCAGGCCGCGCTGCCCGCGATGCGCGCGAAACGCTTCGGCCGCGTGGTGCTGTTGTCATCGCGCGCGGCGGTGGGGCTGCAGACACGGACCAGCTATTCCGCCACCAAGGCGGGCATGCTCGGCATGGCGCGCACCTGGGCGCTCGAACTCGCGCCCGACGGCATCACGGTCAATGTCGTTGCGCCCGGGCCGATCCGCACCGACATGTTCTACGACGTGGTCGAGGCCGGCAGCGAGAAGGAGCGCGCGCTCGCGGCGTCGATTCCTGTCAAACGCTTGGGCGAATCCGCCGACGTCGCACGCGCGGTTCGCTTCTTTGCCGATCCGGCAAACAGCTTCGTCACCGGTCAGGTCCTTTACGTCTGTGGCGGCACCAGCGTGGGAAGCCTGGCCCTCTAGCAGTGCATTCACGCACCGCGTCGATTTCCCTACCTCTCGTTTTCACTGCCTTGTCATCGCGATACGCGCCCGCTAGCATGGTTCATATCTAAATATTTCACAAATCATCGGTTGGCGTGAGTCCTGCTTAACCCCATCGGAATCCCAAGGAGCCCTGCATGAAAGTTCTGACTCGTCTCTTTACGATGGCCGGCGTTGCCGCCGCCGTCGGCGTTCTCACCGCCGCGAATGCGTTGGCGGCCGATCTCAAGGTCGGCTTCATCACGTCGCTGTCGGGGCCGGTGTCTTCGCTCGGCATCCCCTACGACAAGGGCATGAAGGCGGCCATCGCCTACAAGTCGGAGCTCAATGGCAAGAAGATCCAGGTGGTCTCGCTAGACGACGCATCCGACCCGAGCACCGCCGCGCGCAACGCACGCAAGTTGATCGACGAGGACAAGGTCGACGTGATCATCGGCACCGCCGGATCGCCGGGCGCACTCGCGATCGCCGCCGTGGCGCGCGAAACCAAGACGCCGCTGATCTCCATCGCCAACGCGAACCTGCCGGGCGAAGAGGGCGCATGGATGGTCACGCTGCCGCAGCCCGCGCCGCTGATGGTCAGCGCGGTGGTCGAGCGCATGAAGCAGTCGGGCGTGAAGACGGTCGGCTACATCGGCTTTTCCGACGCATGGGGCGACCTCGTCTATGACGCGCTGCAAAAGAGCGCCGAGCCCGCCGGCATCAAGGTCGTGTCGAACGAGCGCTATGCGCGTGCCGACGCATCCGTCACCGGCCAGGTGCTGAAGATCGTTGCCCTGCGTCCCGACGCAGTCATCACCGGCACTTCCGGCACGCCGGGCGCATTGCCTTATCTCGCGCTGCAGGAGCGCGGCTACAAGGGCCAGATCTATGGCACGCATGCCCTGATCAATCCCGACTTCGTGCGCGTCGGCGGCTCGGCCGTCGAGGGGCTTCTGGCACCGACCGGCCCGGTGATCGTTGCCGAGCAGCTCCCTGAATCGAATCCGATCCGCAAGGTCTCGATGGACTTCCGCAATGCCTACCAGAAGGCCAACGGCACGGCGCCGACGGATGCCTTCTCGGCCTACTCGTTCGATGCGTGGCTGCTGTACCTCGATGCGGCTTCGCGCACCAAGGGCGAGCCCGGCACGCCGGCCTACCGCGTCGCACTGCGCGATTCGATCGTGAACACCAAGGAGCTGGTCGGCACGCACAGCGTCTACAACTTCAAGCCCGACAACCGCTATGGCTCGGATGAACGCTCGCGCGTCATCGTCAAGCTCGAAAAAGGTCAATGGAAGCTTGTTCCTTAGCCCACCCCCAGGCTCGCGCACTTCGTGTCGCTCTCCACCCCCTCAAGGGGGCGATACCAGCGGGCCGGCGGAGCCGGTTCCGCGGTATCTCCGGCAACACCACTCAGACCGTACGTACGATGAAAAAGCTGTCTTCTCTCCTCTGTGTGTCGGCCATCGCATTTGCCGCCACACAGGCCCTCGCCGCCGATCTCAAGGTCGGCTTCATCAGCTCGCTGTCGGGCCCGGTGTCGGCGCTGGGCATCCCTTATGAGAAGGGCATTCGCGCCGCGATTGCCGAGCATCCGGCGCTGGCCGGCCACAAGGTCGAGCTGATCGTGCTGGATGATGCGTCCGACCCGACGACCGCCGGGCGCAACGCGCGCAAGCTGGTGACGGAAGACAAGGTGGACGTGCTGATCGGCACCTCGGGCGTGCCCGGTGCGATGGCGATTGCCGCCGTCGCGCGCGAACTCAACACGCCGCTCATCTCGCCGACGCCCGTGACGATCCCGGGCCCCGAAGGCGCGTGGACCGTGACCGTGTCGCAGCCCTTCCCGCTGATGGTTTCCGCCGTGGTCGACAAGATGAAGCAGTCGGGCGTGAAGACGGTGGCGTTCATCGGCTTCTCGGACGCGCTCGGCGATCTCGCCTACGACTCGCTGGTCAAGAGCGCCGATGCCGCGGGCATCAAGGTCGTTGCCAACGAGCGCTATGCGCGCAGCGATTCGTCCGTCGCCGGGCAGGTGCTGAAGATCATCTCGGCTCGGCCCGATGCGGTCTTCGCCGGCAACTCCGGCACGCCGGGCGCGCTGCCGTACCTCGCGCTCGCCGATCGCGGCTACAAGGGCAAGATCTACGGCACCCACGGGCTGATCAATGCCGACTTCGTTCGCGTGGGCGGCGCCTCGATCGAAGGCCTGGAGGTGCCCAGCGGCCCGGTACTGGTGGCCGACCAGTTGCCCGACAGCAACCCGATCAAAAAGGTGTCGATGAACTTCCGCGAGGCCTACAAGAAGGCCAACGGCGCCTTGCCGAACGACGCCTTCTCGTCCTACACCTACGACGCCTACCTGCTGCTGGCCGATGCGGCATCGCGCGTGAAGGGCGAGCCCGGCACGCCGCAGTACCGCACCGCGCTGCGCGATGCGATCGTGAGCACCAAGGAGCTGGTCGGCACGCACGGCATCTACAACTTCAAGCCCGACGATCGCTATGGCTCCGACAAGCGCGCCGTTGTGATCGTCAAGAGCGAAAAGGGCCAGTGGAAGCTGGTGCCATGACCCACCCCCAGGCTTGCCCACTTCGTGTGGCCGCCACCCCCTGCAAGGGGGCAGCGCGGCCGCTTCGGGCGGCCGTGCGCGGCGCGCTCCCTGAAAGAGAAGCCATGACTTACCGCAGCCACCCCGAGGCGATCCGTGCGCTCGTGCAGGACGATCGCGTGCACCGCGACATCTACCTGAGCGATGAACTCTTCGCGCTGGAACAGGAGCAGTTCTTCGCCAACACCTGGCTCTACGTCGGCCACACCAGCCAGGTGCCGAACGCGGGCGATTTCTATTCTCTCGATCTCGCGGGCCGGCCGGTGATGATGGTGCGGCAGGCGGACGGCAGCGTGCGCGTGCTCTACAACCGCTGCGCGCACAAGGGCGCGCGGCTGGTGTCGGACGAAAGCGGCAACACCGGCAAGTTCTTCCGTTGCCCGTACCACGCGTGGACCTACAAGCTGGACGGCGCACCGCTCGCGATCCCGCTCAAGAACGGCTACGAAGGCACGCGCCTCAAGGAATGCGAGTCGGGCCAGGGTCTGAGCGAGTTGAAGCACGTCGCCGTCTACCGTGACTTCGTCTTCGCGCGCATCGCCGAGGAAGGCCCGGAGTTCGGCGAGTACTTCGGCGAGGTGCTCGGCGCGATCGACAACATGGTCGACCGCTCGCCCGAAGGCAAGCTCACCGCGGCCGGCGGCGTGATGCGCAACATCATCCATTGCAACTGGAAGATGTACCTGGAGAACATCAACGACACGGTGCATCCGATGTCGACGCACGAATCGGCCACGCAGGCCGCCGATGCGCTCTGGCAGGGCCGCGCGGCCGATGCACCCAAGCCGATGGCGATGGAGCAGATCCTGCCCTTCGGCTCCGGCTACGACTTCTTCGACAAGATGGGCGGGCGCGTGTTCGCCAACGGGCACAGCGTGCTCGGGGTGAACTTCAGCATCCATTCGAACTATGCGCAGCTGCCCGACTACGAGGCGGCGATGCGCGAGGCGCACGGCGACGAGCGCGCGATGGAGATCCTTCAGCGCTCGCCGCAGAACTCGGTCTTTTTCCGAGCCTCTCGGTGAAGGGCTCGCCGCAGGCGATCCGCGTGATCCGTCCGCTGTCCGCCAACCGCACGCTGATCGAAGCCTGGGCGTTCCGCGCCGCGGGTGCGCCCGATGTGCTCTTCGAACGCGCGATGAGCTACAACCGGCTCGTCTTCTCGCCGATGTCGATCGTGGCGCACGACGACGTGCATCTCTTCGAGAGCATCCAGGTCGGCCTGCACGCCGAAGGCAACGAGTGGGTGAGCCTGCATCGCAACTTCGAGGTGGGCGAGCTCTCGCAATCATCGATCACCACCAACGGCACCAACGAGCTCTTGATGCGCAACCAGTTCCGCGCTTGGGCGAAGTTCATGACCGCCGGCATGGAGTCGCAGCCATGAGCGCCGCCCGGCCGCCCGAAGGCGATCGCACCGCAGTGCGAAGCACGGAAGTTTCCGAGCTCGATCCGCGCGACTTCATCGCCGAAGAGGCGGCGCTGCTCGATGCGGGCCGCTTCGACGAATGGCTCGCCCTGTTCGCCGAGGATGGGCGCTACTGGGTGCCGCTGCTCGGCGCGGCGCAGGCCGATCCGCACTCGCACAACTCCATCGCCTACGAAGACCGGCTGCTGCTGCAACTGCGGGTCGACCGGCTCAAGAACCCGCGCACGCATTCGCAGCATCCGGCGAGCCATTGCCAGCATGTGCTGCAGCGCTCCGTCATCGAGCGCGAGCACGCAGCGACCGGCGAGGTCGAGTTGCGCACCCCTTTCATCTATGTCGAAGCGCGCGGCGAAGAGCAGGTGATGCTCGCCGGCACCTATCGGCATCGACTCGTTCGCGACGCGGCCGGTTGGTCCATCCGCCAGAAGCGCGTCGATCTGCTCAATGCCGCGCGCGCGCTGCCGGCCATCCAGTTGTTCATCTGAGCGGTTGCTCATCCATTCCAAACCCTTCCCAGGAGTCACGACATGAAGAGCTTGATGCAGACCTTGACGCGCACCGCGCTCGCAGCCGCGGTGGGCGCCGGCCTCGCGACGACGGCATTCGCGGCCGATCTCAAGGTCGGACTGAGCGTTTCGCTTTCCGGCCCCAACTCGTCGCTCGGCGTGCCGTATGCCAAGGGCATGCAGGCGGCGCTCGCGTACAAGCCCGAGGTCAACGGCCGCAAGATCCAGCTCATCGTGCTCGACGACGGCTCCGACCCGACGAACGCCGGCCGCAATGCGCGCAAGCTGGTGGAAGAGGACAAGGTCGACGTGCTGATGGGCACGTCCGGCGTGCCGGCCGCGATCGCCATGGCGCAGGTCGGCCGCGACGCCAAGGTGCCGATGATCGGCCTCACGCCGATCCAGCTCGACCCGGCCGAGAACGCCTGGGTCTTCACCGTCGCGCAGCCCACTCAGCTCATGATCGACGCGGTCGTCCAGCGCATGAAGAAGGACGGCGTGAAGACGGTCGGCTACATCGGCTTCTCCGATGCGTGGGGCGACCTCGTCTACAACGCGCTGATGAAGTCCGCGCCCGAGGCCGGCATCAAGGTGCTCGGCAACGAACGCTATGCCCGCTCGGACCAGTCGGTCACCGGCCAGATCCTGAAGCTGCTCGCGATGAAGCCCGATGCGGTGATGACCGGCGGCGCCGGCACGCCGGGCGCGCTGCCCTTCCTCGCGCTGAGCGAGCGCGGCTTCAAGGGCCCGGTCTACGGGCAGCACGGCCTCATCAACCCCGACTTCGTGCGCGTCGTCGGCGCGGCGGGGCAGGGCGCGCTGATGCCCACCGGGCCGGTGATCGTCGCGGAGCAATTGCCGGCCGAATACCCGACCAAGAAGATCGCGATGGACTTCCGCGCGATCTTCCAGAAGGTCAACAACGCACCGACCAGCGATGCCTTCTCGGCCTATTCGTTCGACGGCTGGCTTGTCTTCACCGATGCGGCCGCACGCGCCAAGGGCGAGCCGGGGACGCCGGAGTTCCGCCAGTCGCTGCGCGACGCGATCGCGAGCACCAAGGAAGTCGTCGGCACGCACGGCGTCTACAACTTCAAGCCGGGCAGTCTCTACGGCGTCGACGAGCGCGCCCGCGTGATTGTCAAGCTGGACAACGGTCAATGGAAATTGGCGCCCTGACTGCGTGATCGCGCGGTCGATACGAAGACACCACTGAGAGGATTTTTTCAATGACATGGGACGTGGCGCTCATCCTGGGCATCGACGGGCTTGCCAATGGCGCGGTCTATCTGCTCGCAGGGCTGGGGCTGGTACTGATCTTTTCCGTCACGCGGGTGGTGTTCGTGCCGTTCGGCGATATCGCGGCCTTCGCGGCGCTGACGCTGGCGGCCTTCGAGACCAACCGCCTTCCGCCCACCATCGGCCTGGTCGCTGTGCTGGCCGCGATTGCAACGCTGACTGAGATCGGCAGCCTCATCCGCAAGGGAGAAGCCACCGCGATTCCGAAGGCGGTCCTCGCCTGGGGTGTCCTTCCGCTGGTGCCCTGCGCGCTGGCCTGGGCCGCATCGCGCGCGGGCGTGCCTGCCGCGGTGCAGATCGCGGTGACAGTGCTGCTCGTGGTGCCGATCGGCCCGCTGCTGGCGCGCATCGTGTTCCAGCCGATCGCGGATGCTTCGGTGCTGGTGCTGCTGATCGTGTCGCTTGCGCTGCACTTCCTGCTGTCGGGCCTCGGCTTGCTGTTCTTCGGACCGGAAGGCTCGCGCACCAACCCGCTCGCGGGCGGCGCCATTCCGCTCGGCGAAGGCTTTACCGTGAGCGGGCAGGTGGTGCTCATGGTGGCTTCGGCCATCGTGCTGAGCGGCCTGTTCTTCCTGGTGTTCGAACGCACCGTGGCCGGCAAGGCACTGCGCGCGACCGCGGTGAACCGCGTCGGAGCGCGGCTGGTCGGCATCCGGCCCGCGCGTACCGCGGTGCTGGCTTATGGCAGCGCATCGCTGCTGGCCGGTCTCATCGGCGTGCTGATCGCGCCGGTGACCACCATGTATTACGACTCGGGCTTCATCATCGGCCTGAAGGCCTTCGTGGCCGCGATCATCGGCGGCCTCGTGAGCTACCCGATGACCGCGGTCGGCGCGCTCGCGGTGGGCGTGGTCGAGAGCTTCGCGTCGTTCTGGAGCGGCGCGTTGAAGGACGTGATCGTGTTCAGCTTGCTGATACCGGTGCTGATGCTGAGGTCGTTCCTCACCGTGCACTCCGAAGAGGAAGAAGACGAGGTGGACCAATGAGCCAATCGATCGGAAGACCGGACGACGCCGGGATTGCGCTCGGCGTGAAATCGACCGCCGCCGCTGCATCGCGGGCCGGGCGGATGAACCCGCGCAGGCTCTGGATCGGCGTGTTGATCGCGGCACTCGCGCTCGCACCGATGATCGCGGGCAACTTCACCGTCTCGCTGCTCAACGACATCGGCATCGGTGCGCTGGTCGCGCTGGGGCTGGTGCTGCTCACCGGCATCGGCGGCGCGACCTCCTTCGGGCAGGCCGCCTTCGTCGGCATCGCGGCCTATGCGACCGCGTGGCTCACCACGACGCAGGGCATGTCGCCGTGGATCGGGCTCGCGTTCGCGCTGGCGCTCACGGGCCTTTCGGCACTCGCGATCGGCATGCTCACGCTGCGGCTGGGCGGGCACTTCCTGCCGCTCTCCACCATCGCGTGGGGGCTCTCGATCGCGATGCTGTTCGGCAACGTCGACGCGCTGGGCCGCCACACGGGCCTGTCGAACATTCCGCCGCTCTCGATCGCCGGCTTCTCGCTGACCGATCCGCGCGCGATTTACTACCTGATCTGGGCGATCGTCGGACTGGCCTTCCTGTTCAGCAACAACCTGCTGCAGTCGCGCCCCGGCCGCGCGATCCGCAGTCTGCGCGGCGGCTCGATCCTGCTCGCGAGCGTCGGCGAGGACGCCTACCGCGTGCGGCTCTCGCTGTTCGTCACTGCGGCGCTCTATGCGGGTCTCGCGGGCTGGCTCTATGCGCACATGAACCGCTTCGTGAGCCCTTCGCCTTTCGATGTTCGCGCCAGCATCGAATATCTGCTGATGGCGGTCGCCGGCGGCCTCGGCCAGCTCGCGGGTGCACTGGTCGGCGCCGCACTGGTGCTGGTGATAAAGAACGCGCTGCAGGACGTGCTGCCGCTGCTCACGCAGCGCGCCGGCCAGCTCGAAGCGGTGGCTTTCGCGACGCTCTTCATCCTGTTGCTGCACTTTGCGCGCGGCGGCCTGATGGGCTTCGTGCGCCGCTTCACGCGCGGCCGCTTCGCCGCGCCACGGCGCGAAGCCTCGGGGCCGGTCGAGCCGCTGGCGCACCGGACCCTGCCCGAGCGCGGTACGCCGATCCTGTCGGTCAACGGCGCGGTCAAGCGCTTCGGCGGCCTCGTCGCGGTCAACGAGGTGAGCTTCGAAGTCAATGCCGGCGAAATCCTCGGCCTGATCGGGCCGAACGGCGCGGGCAAGTCGACCATGTTCAACCTGCTGACCTGCACGATGCCGATGACCGCGGGCCAGGTGCGCTTCCTCGGCCACGACATCGCCGGCATGCCGCAGCGCAAGGTGGCGCGGCTGGGCTTGGCGCGCACCTTCCAGCACGTCAAGCTGCGGCCGCACATGACCTTGCTCGACAACGTCGCGCTCGGCGCGCATTCGCGCACCCGCTCGGGCCTGCTCAAGGCGGGCTTGCGGCTCGACCGCGTGGAGGAGCAGCAGATCCTCCAGGAAGCGCAACGGCAGCTCGAGCGCATCGGCCTGGGCGACCGGGCGCATGAACTCGCGGGCAGCCTGCCGCTGGGCACACAGCGCATCCTGGAAATCGCCCGCGCACTCGCGGCCGACCCGGTGCTGCTGGTGCTCGACGAACCCGCGGCCGGCCTGCGCCGCAAGGAAAAGATGGCGCTCGGCGACCTGCTGCGCAAGCTGCGCGAGGAGGGCGTGACCATTCTGATCGTCGAACACGACATGGACTTCGTGATGAAACTGGTGGATCGGTTGGTGGTGATGAACTTCGGCTCCAAGCTGGTGGAAGGCGTGCCCGCCGCGGTGCGTGCGGACGAGCGTGTGCAGGCGGCCTATCTCGGGAGCGTCGTATGACCGCCATGCTGGAGATTGGCGACCTGCATGTGTCCTACGGGCAGGTCGATGCGGTGCGAGGGGTATCGCTCAAGCTCGACAAGGGCCAGATCATCTCCGTGATCGGCCCCAACGGCGCCGGCAAGACCACGCTGCTGGCCGCCGCGATGGGCCTGCTGCCGTGCAAGGGCGTGCTTCGCTTCGAAGGCGAGGACCTGCATGGCCTCGACGTCGAGGCGCGCGTGGAACGGGGGCTCTGCCTCGTGCCCGAGAAGCGCGAGCTCTTCGGCGAACTCAGCGTGCTCGACAACCTGCAGCTCGGCGCGTTCTCGAAGCGCCTTCGGAGCGACGCACTCAAGCGGCGCCTGCAGTTCGTCTACGACCGCTTCCCGCGCCTCGCCGAACGTCGCACGCAGCGCGCCGACACGCTCTCGGGTGGCGAGCGCCAGATGCTCGCGGTCGGCCGTGCGCTGATGTCCGAGCCGCGCCTGCTGATGCTCGACGAGCCCAGCCTCGGCCTCGCACCGCTGATCGTGCGCGACATCCTCACCATCGTGCGCAAGCTGCGCGACGACGG
Organism: Variovorax ureilyticus; assembly: GCF_050632185.1. Lineage (GTDB taxonomy): Bacteria > Pseudomonadota > Gammaproteobacteria > Burkholderiales > Burkholderiaceae_C > Variovorax > Variovorax ureilyticus_A. The sequence goes on along the minus strand of NZ_CP192579.1, from coordinate 3,291,327 downwards.
CGTCTCGATCCTGCTGGTGGAGCAGAACGCACGCGCCGCGCTCGAAAGCTCCGACCACGGCTACGTGCTCGAAACCGGCGAGATCGCGCTCTCGGGGCCCTCGGCGCAACTGGAGAGCGACCCGCGCGTGCAGGCCACGTACCTGGGTGGAGGCACCCACGATGACGACTGAACCCCGCGCGCTGCCGCCCGCGCAGCGCACGTTGCCGGCGATGTTGCAGCGCCAGAGCGCGCTGTTCGCGGGCCGCAGGCTGCTGAAGATCGCGGGGCGGGCGTGGTCGCATGAGGATGCGGCGAGCGCCGCCGCGACGCGCGCGGGTGCGCTGATGCAGGCCGGCGTCGCGCGCGGCGACCGGGTCGCGCTGATGTGCGGCAATCGCATCGAGTTCCTCGAAGTTTTTCTGGGCGCGGGCTGGATGGGCGCGGCAACGGTGCCGGTCAACACCGCGTCGATGGGGCCGCAGATCGAGTACTTCCTCGCCAACAGCGAAGCGAAGCTGCTGGTAATCGAAGCCGAGTTTCTCGAACGCCTGAGCACGGCCGACCTCGCACGCACGAAGCTGCGCGAGATCTGGGTGGTGGGCGAAGCGCATCCGGCGTGGCGGGGGTCGTCCACGGTGCGCGTGTCGCGATATCCCGAGGCGTCCGAACCGGCTCCTCCCGCCGACGCACAGCCCGGCGAGCCGATTGCGATCCTCTACACCTCCGGCACCACTGGCCCCGCGAAGGGCGTGGTGTGCCCGCACGCGCAGTACTTCTGGTGGGGCGTCAACAGCGCCGAGGTGCTGGGCGTCGGCCGCGACGACGTCCTGTGCACCACGCTGCCGCTCTTCCACATCAACGCGCTCAACACCTTCGCGCAGGCGGCGGTGACAGGTTGCGAGGTCGTGTTCGAATCGCGCTTCTCCGCCTCGGGCTTCTGGCCCGCGATGCGCGCGAGCGGCGCCACCGTGGTCTATCTGCTCGGCGCGATGGTGCCGATCCTGCTCGCCCAGCGCGAAGGCGGTGGCGAGCGCGACCACCGCGTGCGCATCGGCCTGGGCCCCGGCGTGCCGGCCGCGGCGGGCAAGGCCTTCTTCGAGCGAACCGGTGTGAAGCTGCTCGAAGGCTACGGCTCCACCGAGACCAACTTCGTGATCGCGACCGCGCCCGATTCGCCGCGCGGCGGCGTGATGGGCTGGGTCCGCCAGGGCTTCCAGGCCCGCGTGGCCGATGAGGACGACGTCGAAGTCGCCCCCGGCGAGGCCGGCGAGCTGCTGCTTCGTGCCGACGAGCCCTACGCCTTCGCGAGCGGCTACTTCAACATGCCCGAAAAGACGGTCGAGGCCTGGCGCAACCTGTGGTTCCACACCGGCGACCGCGTGATCCGCGAGGGCGATGGCGCGTTCCGCTTCGTCGATCGCATCAAGGACGCGATCCGGCGGCGCGGCGAGAACATCTCGTCGTTCGAAGTCGAGCAGGTGCTGCTGAGCCATCCGTCGGTCGCGTCGTGCGCGGTCTACCCGGTGCGCTCCGAACTCGCGGAAGACGAAGTCATGGCCGCGCTCGTCGCCCGTGCGGACTGCCGAATCGATTTCGCCGAACTCGCGCGCTACTGCGAGGCACGGCTGCCGTACTTCGCGGTCCCGCGCTATATCGACCTGATGGGCGACCTGCCGCGCACCGAGAACGGCAAGGTGCAGAAGTACAAGCTGCGCGAGCGCGGCGTCTCCGAATCCACCTGGGACCGGCAGCCCGCCGGGCGCGGCAGGTAGCGCGATGTTTTCGTTGACCGGTCGGGCGGCTTTCGTGACGGGCGCGGGCCGGGGCCTTGGAGAAGCCATTGCCCGCGGACTGGCCCAGGCGGGCACGCGCGTCGCACTGGCCGATATCGACGGCGACGCCGTGCAGGCGGTCGCCGCCGAGATGCAGTCCGAAGGCCGCGAATGCATCGCGATGCCGCTCGACGTGCGCGACGAAGCCGCGTTCGGCCGCTGCTTCGACGCGGCCGTGAAGCGCTTCGGGGCGATCGACGTGATGGTCAACAACGCCGCGCTCACGCCTTCGACTTCGCTCTGGGACATCGGCGCCGACGAATGGGACAACGTGATGGCGGTCAACCTGCGCGGCAGCTTCTTCGGCTGCCGCATCGCCGGCCTCCACATGCGCGCGCGGGGGCGGGGCGGATCATCAATCTGTCCTCGATGGCGGGCCAGCAGCCGAGCCAGGCGACGGGTGCGCACTACGCGGCCTCGAAGGCGGCGTTGCTGGCGCTCACGCGCTCGTTCGCGCAGGAACTCGCGCCGAGCGGCGTCACGGTCAACGCGATCGCACCGGCGGCGATCCGCAGCCCGGTGCTCGACGCGATGGACGCATCGCGCCGGCGCGCGGTGCAGGCCACGATTCCGCTCGGCCGCTTCGGCGAGGGGCGCGAAGTGGCCGCGGCGGTGGTCTACCTGGCCTCGGAAGCGGGTGCCTTCACCACCGGCGCGACGCTCGATCTCAACGGTGGCCGTTTCATGCGTTGAATCCCTGAGGCCACGCTGGAGCGTCGAAGAGTAGAATTAATTTAGTTGTCAATGTTTTAGGTACGCCATGAACAATGCCCTCAAAGGCCGCCACGCCGTCGTCACCGGAGCCGCACGCGGCATAGGCGCGGAGATCGCGAGAACGCTCGCTGCCGAAGGTGCGCGCGTCAGCCTCATCGGCCGTGATCGCGCTGCGCTGGAGAAGGTGCAGAAGGCGCTGCCGGGTACCGGCCACGCCGTGGCGGCGGCCGACGTGAGCGACGAGGCCTCGGTGCGCGCCGCGTTCGAGGCGCTTCGCGCGGCCTCGGGGCCGGTGGCGATCCTCGTCAACAACGCGGGGCAGGCCGAGAGCGCGCCGTTCCTCAAGACCTCGATCGAACTGTGGCAGCGCATGCTGGCCGTGAACCTCACCGGCAGCTTTCTCTGTGCGCAGGCGGCACTGCCCGACATGCTCGACGCGGGGTGGGGCCGCATCGTCAACATCGCGAGCACCGCGGGGCAGAAGGGCTATGCCTACGTCTCGGCCTACACGGCGGCCAAGCATGGCGTGATCGGGCTCACGCGCTCGCTCGCGCTCGAAGTGGCGCGCAAGGGCATCACCGTCAACGCGGTGTGCCCGGGCTACACGGAAACCGACATCCTGCGCAACAGCGTCGCCAACGTGGTCGGCAAGACCGGCCGCAGCGAAGCCGACGCGCTGGCGGAATTCGCGGCCGTCAATCCGCAGCGCCGCATCGTGCAGCCGGCCGAGGTCGCCGATGCGGTGCGCTGGCTTTGCGGCGAGGGCGCTGCCTCGATGAATGGACAATCGATTTCCGTTTCAGGGGGAGAAGTCACACCATGATCGACAGTACCAACGACCCATCGCATGCGGCGCTCAGCGACGCGGAAGAACTCGGCCACGAGGCCCGTGCACGGCATGACGACCACGTGGTGCTCAAGCTCTGGCTGCGCATGCTTGCGAGCACCACGCAGATCGAGGCCGAGATCCGCAAGCGCCTGCGCGAGCGCTTCGACATCACGCTCGCGCGCTTCGACTACATGGCGCAGCTCTACCGCTACCGCGAGGGCCTGAAGATGCGCGTGCTCTCGCGCTACCTGATGGTGACCGGCGGTAACGTCACAGGCCTCACCGACGAGCTGGAGCGCGAAGGCTTCGTCTCGCGCACGCCGAGTCCCGATGACCGCCGTGCGTGGATCGTGAGCCTCACCGCCAAGGGCCGCCGCAGCTTCGAGGCGATGGCGAAGGAGCACGAGCAGTGGATTCTCGAGATGTTCTCGGGCCTCGACACGAAGACCGTGCGACAGCTCTATGCGCAACTGGGCCAGCTGCGGGTGCTTGTGATGCGGAACGAGCCTTCGGCCGAGGAGAACGCATGAGCGACCCGGTCGCCACCGGCGCGGAGTTCTGCCGCGAACGGCTGATCCGCTTCTCCGACTGCGACCCGGCGGGCATCGTCTTCTACCCGCAGTATTTCGTGATGTTCAACGGCCTCGTCGAGGACTGGGTCAACGACGGGCTCGACATCGGCTATCGCACGCTGATCGTCGAACAGCGCATCGGCCTGCCGACGGTGCGGCTCGAAGCGGACTTCCGCGCGGTGAGCCGCATGGGCGATCGCGTGATCCTCGGCCTCGCGGTGGAGCAGCTCGGCACCCGCTCGATCACGCTCGGGCTGCACTGTTTCGACGCCGAAGGCGAGACGCGCATGCGGATGCGGCAGGTGCTGGTCACGACATCGCTCGAAACCCATCGGGCCATCGAGATCCCCGCGCACCTGCGCGCGGCCATCGGGCGCGGCGCGGGTTAGGCGCTCGCGCGCCGCCCGTTGGCATCCTCGCGGCGCGCAGAATGGAGCCATTCCATCATCACGGAGCGAGGAATGGCGCGAAACAACGGGAGCGAGGCGACCAGCCAGGCGGCGATCGCGCGGGCGGAAGAACTGGTTGAGGCCTTCACGGCGGAGCGGCCCGGCGTGGACGAGCGCATGGCCGCCGGCAAGGCGCTTCGCGAGCGCGTGCCGCGCGCCAGCCACGGCGCCTTCGAGCGGCGGCCCGAGGTCGATCCGGTCGCCATCCTGCGCCAGCAGGCGGTGACGCGCCTGCCCGACCTCATCCCGGTGCGCCACGCGCGCATGATGCAGTCGCCCTTCGCCTTCCTGCGGGGCTCTGCGGCGGTGATGGCGGCCGACCTCGCATCGAGCGTCACCACCGGCCTGCAGGTGCAGGCGTGCGGCGACATGCATGTGGCCAACTTCGGCGTCTTCGCCTCGGCCGAGCGGCAACTCGTCTTCGCGATCAACGACTTCGACGAGACGCAGCCCGGTCCGTGGGAATGGGACGTCAAGCGACTCGCCGCGAGCGCCTACGTCGCGTCGCAGTACCTCGGCGGCGACGTGGCCGCTTGCGAGGCCGCTGCGCGTGCGGCCGCCCAGAGCTACCGCCACCGCATCCGCCGCTATGCCGGCATGGGCCTGCTCGACGTCTGGTACGACACCATCGACAGCGCACGCCTGATCGACGCGCTGCCGACCTGGCTGCAGCCGGGCGCCGCCGCCGTGCTGGAGAAGGCACGCAAGCGCACCCACCTGCAGGTGCTCGACAAGATGACCGACCTGGTCGACGACCAGCATCGCATCGTCGAGCAGCACCCTTTCATCGTGCGGCAGACCCACACCTCGACGGGCCGGCCGGTGCAGGAGGCGCTGGGCCTGTTCCTTTCCGGCTATCTCGATTCGCTCGCACCCGACCGGCGGCTGCTGCTGTCGCGCTACCGCATGATCGACTCGGCGCAGAAGGTGGTCGGCGTGGGCAGCGTCGGCACGCGGTGCTGGGTGGCGCTGATGCAGGGCCGGGACAAGGACGACCCGCTGTTCCTCCAACTGAAGGAAGCGCAGGCGTCCGTGCTGTCGCCGTACCTGCCCGCGCGTCCCGGCTTCACGCCGCCGGCCAATCAGGGCGAGCGCGTGGTGATGGGGCAGCGTCTGATCCAGGGCTCGCCGGACATTTTTCTCGGCTGGGGCCATATCGACGGCGTCGACTACTACGTGCGACAGCTGCGCGACATGAAGGGCAGCATCGAGCTCGAGCCGCACGCGACGCCGCCTTCGGCGTTCGCGGAGTACTGCACCCTGTGCGGCTGGGCGCTTGCGCTCGCGCATGCCAAGTCGGGCGACGCGGCGCTGATCGGCGGCTATCTCGGCAAGTCGGAGGTGTTCGACGACGCGATGGTGCGCTTTGCCGCGGCCTACGCCGAGCAAACCCAGCACGACTACAACGCCTTCGCGGCCGCGGCGCGCGAGGGCGTCATCGAAGTGGCGGCGCTGGAGCGGCTCGCGGCGCAGGGGCAGGCGAAGGTCCAGGCCGCCGGATAGTCGAGGGGCGGATTCAGACGATCGCCCACTCCCGCCGCACCTGCAATTGCGGTTCGTCGCCAAGCCGCTGCGCTTGATCCACATCAAGTGCGCTACGCCCCTTGTCCCTAGACTCCGGACAAAGTCTCGCCGGGTGGCCGAAGCCCGGCGATCGCCTGGCTCTTCGGCGGAGGAGTTCTCATATGCAGGATCTGGCCGGCTCCCCAGTCGATCGCGCGCAGTCCATCGCGCAGGGGCGCGTGCGTCACTACAGCATGGAGTGGGCCAAGGCGGATGTCGTGGCCGGCCTGACCGTTGCGGCCGTTGTCATTCCGAAGGCACTGGCCTATGCCACCGTCGCGGGACTGCCGATCCAGGTCGGCCTCTATACGGCCTTCCTGCCCATGGTCATCTATGCCTTCCTCGGCACCTCGCGACCGCTCAGCGTCAGCACGACGGCGACGCTTGCCATCCTGACCGCAGCCGCCCTGGGCAAGGTCGTGCCCGACGGCAACCTCGCTGCCTTGACGACCGCCACTGCAACCTTGACCGCGCTCGTGGGCGTCACGCTGATGCTGGCGTCGCTCCTGCGGCTCGGCTTCGTCGCCAATTTCATTTCCGACCCGGTGCTCACGGGGTTCAAGGCCGGCATCGCCATCGTGGTCGTGGTGGATCAACTGCCCAAATTGCTGGGTATCCACTTCGAGAAAGGCAACTTCGGCCACAACGTGTACGAGATCCTGGCGGGTCTGCCCCATCTCTCGGTCACGACACTGGCAGTCGGCGTGGCCACCATGGCCATGCTCGTGGCGATCGAACATCTGTGGCCGAAGGCGCCCGCTCCCCTTATTGCGGTGGCCGCCGGGATCGCCTGCGTGGCGCTCCTCGATTTGTCTTCGCACGGCGTGGGGCTGGTCGGCAAGGTGCCGACGGGTCTGCCGGCCCTGACGCTGCCTGACCGATCGATGATCCTCGAGCTCTGGCCCGCCGCCGTGGGGATCGCGCTCATGAGCTTCACGGAGACGGTCGCGGCCGGCCGGGCCTTTGTGCGCGACGATGAGCCGATGCCTGCGGCCAACCGGGAGCTGCTCGCCACAGGTCTCGCGAATGTGGGTGGCGCGCTGCTGGGCGCCATGCCGGGTGGCGGTGGCACATCGCAGACAGCGGTCAATCGCCTCGTCGGCGCACGCACGCAGGTTGCCGAACTGGTGACCGCGGGGGGCACGCTTTGCACGATGCTGGTGCTGGCTCCATTCATTGCCATGATGCCCCATGCAACGTTGGCCGCCGTGGTCATCGTGTACTCCGTCGGCCTGATCGATCCGGTCGAGTTTCGGGCGATCCTCTCGATCCGGCGAACCGAGTTCGTGTGGGCACTGGCTGCGGTCCTGGGTGTCGTTCTGCTCGGTACCTTGCAGGGCATCGTGATCGCCATCGCCATCTCGCTGCTGTCGCTTGCGCATCAGGTTTCCGATCCGGCGTTGCACGTTCTCGCGCGCAAGCCCGGAACCAGGCTGTTCAGGCCGACCTCCCCGGGCACCCCGATGACCAGAAGATCGATGGACTGCTGATCCTGCGCCCCGAAGGTCGCATCTTCTTCGCCAATGCCGAGCGCCTGGGCCAGAAGATCTCGCATCTGGTCTCGCAGGCCGATCCACGTGTGGTCGTGCTCGACCTGCGCGCTGTGTTCGATCTCGAGTACACGGCGCTGAAGATGCTGACGGCCGCGGAAAAGAAGGCCCGGACAAGCGGCAGGGAAGTCTGGCTCGTCGGCCTGACGCCGGGCGTCATGCAGTTGATACGACGCTCGCCGTTGAGCGATGCATTGGGTCGCGAGCGGATGTTCGCGCGGTTGGAAGACGCAGTGGCAAAGTTTGAGGCCGGTGCGAAGAAGGAGTCGCCATGAAGAACAAGTCCGACAATTCCAGGCGCGACGCGGCACAGCCGCAGGGTGCCCCCCGTACGTGAGCGCCGATGAGCGCGCGGCCGAGGGACGCAGACTGCGCGACAAGATATCTCGAACCTCGCACGGAGGGTGGTCCGAGCCGAAGGACCGCCGCGATCCGATCGAGATCCTCGTCGAGTCGAACGAGGGGCGCGTTCCGGCGCTGATTCCGATCCGCTTCGGCCGAATGGCGGCGTCCCCCTTCGCGTTCTATCGAGGCGCAGCCGCGCTCATGGCTGCCGACCTCGCCACGACGCCGGTCAGCGGCTTGCGGGTGCAGGCGTGCGGCGACGCACATCTCATGAACTTCGGCGGCTTTGCCACGCCTGAGCGCAACGTGATCTTCGATGTCAATGATCTGGACGAGACCTTGCCGGCGCCGTTCGAGTGGGACCTGAAGCGACTTGCAGCCAGCGTGGTCATCGCGGCCCAACACCTGAGGTTGCCCAATAGTGACGCGGGGCGAGTCGCAAGAGATGTCGTTCGGGAATATCGCGAGCGGATGATCGACTACGCGGGGATGCCGGCGCTGGACATCTGGTACGACAAGATCGACCTGCGCAAGTATGCGGACAGGGCGGGAGATCCGGAGATCGTGGCCGACGCGCGCAGGCGCCTGGCGGAGAGGATCGAAGCGGAAGAGCGCAAGACGGTGGCCGATCATCTGTATCCGAAACTGGTGTCCGAGCAGGGAACGCTTCCGAGGATCAAGGACGACCCGCCATTGATCTACCACCCGGATTCCCGGGAGGCCCCTGGCCTCGAATCCGGATACACCGAAGCCATCGCGCTGTACCGGGAGAGCCTGCCGGAGCATGTCCGGACACTGTTCGACCGGTTCCGGTTCGTCGACCTCGCCGTCAAGGTGGTCGGGGTGGGGAGCGTGGGAACCATGTGTGCCGTGTGCCTCTTTCTCGCCGGGGACCGGGACCCGCTGTTCCTGCAGGTGAAGGAAGCGAAGGCCTCCGTGCTCGAGCCGTATGCCGGCAAGAGTCGGCATCCGAACCACGGCCAGCGCGTCATCTCGGGCCAGCACCTGATGCAGTCCGCGAGCGACGTGTTTCTGGGGTGGACCAAGGGAATGAACGGACGGCATTTCTACATCCGGCAGCTTCGCGACATGAAGATGTCGGCCATCATCGAAGACTGGGACGCGGGACTGCTGCGTCAGTACGGGCGCATGTGCGCCCACGCGCTCGCCCGCGCACATGCGCGTTCGGGTGACCCGGTGGCGGTCGCCGGATACATGGGATCGGGGCAGACTTTCGAGGACGCCGTGGGCGAGTTCGCGACTGAATACGGCGAGCAGAACCGCAGGGACTATCGGGAATTCCTCAAGGCGATTCGGTCGGGAAGGATCGAGGCGGTCGTCGAGGCATGACCTGGGCGATCGAAGCTCGGGCGCAGATCACTGCGCGGGGTTGAGTCGAGGATGCGTTTCCTCGCCCCAGCGATAGAGCGCCAGACCGGAAAGCGCCATGGCGCCGGCCACGAACCAGAACGCGCTCTCGAGTCGACCGCCCAGGGCTGCCGCCGCGCCGAGTCCCAATGCGCCGATGCCATAGCCGGTGTCTCGCCAGAAGCGGTAAATGCCGATGGCCGATGCGCGCCAGTTCGGATGCGCGATGTCGGCCACAGCGGCGCTCAGGTTCGGGTAGAGCATTGCCATGCCCAGGCCGGAGATGGCAGCCGAGGCGGTCCACCATGCGGCGCCTTCGCCGAGCGGCATCAGCGCGACGCCTGCGCCACATATCCACATGCCCCACGCGTTGAGCAGGTGGCGACCCCACCGGTCAGATAGCTGGCCCGTGAAGAACTGTGCGGCTCCCCAGGTAAAGCCATACACGCCCACAATCCAGCCGATCTGAGGGAGGCTCACCCCGCGCTGATGCAGGTAGACGGGCCAGATGGCCCACACGAGCGCATCGACGAACTTCTCGACAAGTCCTGCCCGGCAAAGGGCTGCCATGCGCGGGTCGCGCCAACTCATGAGGGCGAACATCTCCCTGGTCGAAGGTCGAGGACTCACGCGCGTCGGATAGCGGGGCCTTAACGCCAGCGTTTCGGGATGCGCATGGCGCTTGACCTCATCCTGGGCCCAGGGAAGCGTCTCCACGACGGCAAGCCAGGCCAGCAGGGTCGCCAGCCCGATGACCGCGGCCCCGAACCAGAACAACCCTTGGCGTGGGCCCAGGACGGAGGCCGGGTAGCCGGTCGTGACGCCGGCAAGGGCCACGCCGAGGTAGCCGGAGAACTCGTTCAGGCCGATGACCAGTCCGCGCTGGTCCGCCCGCGTGAAATCAAGCTTCGCCGTCTGCGTCATCGACCAGGTCAGCCCCTGATTGATGCCCAACAGGACCGTGGCGAACACCACCCACGACCAGCTCGTCGCGAAGTAGATGAGTGCCGGAATGGGCACCGCGGAAAGCCATCCGAGCAGCAACACGCGTCTGCGCCCCATCTGCTCGGCGATGCGACCCGCGACGAAGTTCATGGCGCCTTTGACAAAGCCGAAGGCGACGACGAAGGCGACCAGCAGCATGAACGAATTGCGCGGCACGCCGAACTCGGTCTCCGCCAGTGCGGGAACGACGGTGCGCATCATCCCGATGGTCATGCCCACGAGCAGCACTTGCAGCAGTTGCTGCAAGAACTGGCTCAGGTTGGCGCGGATGCCGAAGTGCATGGTGAGCTCAGGGGTGTCACTCGACGACCGGCAAGCCACGAGCGCGCCACTCGGCCACCCCGTCGGTCAGGTGGAAGGCCTGGTAACCCTTCTTTCGCAGCAGTTCGACCGCGTCCTTGGCCATCAGGCAGAACGGGCCGCGGCAATAGGCGACCACGGGCACATTCTTCGGGAGCTCGGCGAGTCGTTTCTTGAGTTCATCCACCGGCAGCGAGCGTGCATGCGGCAGGTGGGCGGATGCGAACTCCTCTTGCGGGCGGACGTCCAGCACGACCACCTCGCCGGCGGCAGCGCGGTGCAGGATGTCGCCGCGGTCGACCCCTTGCAGTTCGTCTGCGTGGTCGGTGATCGACGCCAGCGCCATCTGCAACTCGACCAGCCGCTCCTCGGCTTCGGACCTCAATGTGACCCAAAGGTCGGCCACGCTCGTGTCGGCCAGGCGATAGAAGACGTACTTGCCTTCCTTGCGGGCGTCAACGAGGCGCGCAAGCCGGAGCTCCTTCAGGTGCGCGCTGGCCAGCTTGACGCTGATGTCCGCCTGGGCAGCAAGGGTTTCGACGGTCTTTTCCCCCTGGCACAGCAACTCCACGAGCTCCAGCCGCTTTGGGCTCGAGATGGCCTTGCCGATGCGAGCGACCTGTTCGTAAAGCCGGGTCTTCAATTCTTTCATCCGCTCATTCTAGCGATTATTAGAATATTGAAGAACGCCTTCGTGGCGGGGCGCTCAGGCCTGCGATGGCCGGCAGCGGCCCGGGGGCGGCGCGTCTGAAGCCGGGGCAGGAGCGTGCCAGACGGGCCCGCAAAGCGGCATTCGCTTCTCCTGAAGGGAGGGTTTGGCAATCACAGACCCGCAACGCTGCAGGATGGATAGATTTGCCACCCATGACCAAAATCAAGAAATCGCTGCACACTGGCCTCGGTGACGGCACACCCGACGGGCATTGAGCCCCGGCCGCGCAAGGACTGATGAATCAATCAAGGACGCACACGATGACCGAAGCCCTGGACCTCGACCACCTGCGCAGCTGGATCGGCCGCACGGAGACGCACGAGGACCTGCTCTCGCCCTGGACCGCCAGTGCCATGGCCGCCACGGTGCGCAACGACGGGCAGGCGTGGCAGCCCGGCCGCGCGCTGCCGCCGCTGTGGCACTGGTGCTATTTCCTGCCGACCGCGCCGCAGAACGGGCTGGGGCCCGACGGGCATCCGGCGCGCGGCGGCTTCCTGCCGCCGGTGCCGCTGCCGCGCCGCATGTGGGCGGGCAGCCAGTTCGAGTTCTTCGCGCCGCTGAAGCTCGCCACGCCGAGCACCCGGACATCGCGCGTGGTCGATGTGAACCTCAAGCAGGGCAAGGGCGGCGCGCTGGTCTTCGTCAAGGTGCAGCACGAGGTGCATGCGGGCGGCGCACTGCTGCTGCGCGAGTTCCACGACATCGTGTACCGCGAGGCGCCCAGGCCGGGCGAATCCGCGCCGCCGCAGACACCCCCGGCCGACGCCGCGTGGACGGTGGAGCATCTGCCCGATGCGCCGCTCCTGTTCCGCTATTCGGCGCTGACCTTCAACAGCCACCGCATCCACTACGACTTTCCCTACGTCACGCAGGTGGAGGGCTATGAGGACCTCATCGTGCATGGGCCGCTCATCGCCACGCTGCTGCTCGAAGCCGCGCAGCAGAACAACCCGGGCCGCGCGGTGCGGGCCTACACCTTCAAGGCGGTGCGACCGCTGACCTGCGGCAAGCCGCTTCGCGTGCGTGGCCATGCGGTGCAGCCCGACGGCACCGTCGTGCTGTGGGCCGAGGACGCACAAGGTGCACTGCTGATGCAGGCCACCGCACGCTTCGCCTGAGCCGACAACGATTCATTCACGACCACCATGAGCCCATCCACCCAACGCTTCCAGGACATCCGCGACGCGGTGCGCGACCTGTGCGCGCAGTTTCCCAGCGAGTACTTCCGCAAGATCGACGAGCAGCGCGCCTACCCGGCCGAGTTCGTCGATGCGCTCACCCAGGCCGGCTGGATGGCCGCGCTGATCCCGCAGGCGTACGGCGGCTCGGGCCTCGGGCTGACCGAGGCCTCGGTGATCATGGAAGAGATCAACCGCGCCGGAGGCAACTCCGGGGCCTGTCACGGACAGATGTACAACATGGGCACGCTGCTGCGGCACGGCTCGGACGAGCAGAAGAAGAAATACCTCCCCAGGATCGCGACCGGCGATCTGCGCCTGCAATCGATGGGCGTGACCGAGCCCAGCACTGGCACCGACACCACCAGGATCAAGACCACCGCGGTGAAGAAGGGCGACCGCTATGTCATCAACGGGCAGAAGGTGTGGATATCGCGCATTCAGCATTCGGATCTGATGATCCTGCTCGCGCGCACCACGCCGCTCGCGGAGGTCAGGAAGAAGTCCGAGGGCATGTCGATCTTCATCGTCGACCTGCGCGAGGCGATCGGCAACGGGCTCACGGTGCGGCCGATCCTCAACATGGTCAACCACGAGACGAACGAGCTGTTCTTCGAGAACCTGGAGATTCCGGCAGAGAACCTGATCGGCGAGGAAGGACAGGGCTTCAAGTACATCCTCGACGGCCTCAACGCCGAGCGCACGCTGATTGCAGCCGAGTGCATCGGCGACGGCTACTGGTTCATCGACAAGGTGACGGCTTACACCAAGGAGCGCGTGGTGTTCGGCCGGCCGATCGGGCAGAACCAGGGCGTGCAGTTCCCGATCGCCGAAGCCTTCATCGAAGTCGAGGCCGCCAACCTGATGCGCTACGAAGCCTGCCGCCTCTTCGACGCGCACGAGCCCTGTGGCGCGCAGGCCAACATGGCGAAGTACCTCGCGGCCAAGGCCTCGTGGGAAGCGGCCAATGCCTGCCTGCAGTTCCACGGCGGCTTCGGCTTTGCGTGCGAATACGACGTGGAGCGCAAGTTTCGCGAGACGCGGCTCTATCAGGTGGCGCCGATCTCGACCAACCTGATCCTCAGCTACGTGGCCGAGCACATCCTCGGTCTGCCCAGGAGCTTCTGATGCGCCCGCTCGAAGGCATCACCGTTCTCACGCTCGAACACGCGATCGCGGCGCCGTTCTGCACGCGGCAGCTCGCCGATCTTGGCGCGCGGGTCATCAAGGTCGAGCGACCCGGCAGCGGCGACTTCGCGCGAGCGTACGACCAGCGCGTGCACGGGCTCGCATCGCACTTCGTCTGGACCAACCGCTCCAAGGAAAGCCTCACGCTCGATGTGAAGCATCCGAAGGGGCAGGAGATCCTTGCGCGCCTCGTGGCCGAGGCCGACGTGCTGGTGCAGAACCTCGCGCCGGGCGCGGCGGCGCGGCTTGGGCTGTCGTTCGAGGCGCTGTCGCCGAAGCATCCGGGGCTGATCGTGTGCGACATCTCGGGCTATGGCGACGACGCGGGCAAGCCCGGGCCGTACCGCGACAGCAAGGCGTACGACCTGCTGATCCAGAGCGAATCGGGCTTTCTCTCGGTCACCGGCACGCCGCAGGAGATGGCGAAGGCCGGCTGCTCGATCGCGGACATCTCCGCGGGCATGTACGCCTACACCAACATCCTCGCGGCGCTACTGCAGCGCGGCAAGACGGGCAAGGGCTGCCGCATCGATGTCTCGATGCTGGAGAGCATGGTCGAGTGGATGAGCTTCCCGCTGTACTACGCCTTCGACGGTGCGGACCCGCCGCCGCGCGCGGGGCGGCGCACGCGACGATCTATCCCTACGGGCCGTTCCCGGCGGGTGACGGCAAGCTGGTGATGCTCGGGCTGCAGAACGAACGCGAATGGCAGGTGTTCTGCACCAAGGTGCTGGAGCAGCCGGGGCTGGCGAACGATGAGCGCTTTGCATCGAACACCAGGCGCACCGATTCGCGCGACGCGCTGCGCGAGATCATCGTGCAGGCCTTCGCGCCCTTCACTGCGGCGGAGATCATGAAGCGGCTGGGCGACGCACAGATCGCGACCGCGCAGGTCAACACGATGCACGACGTGTGGAACCACCCGCAGCTCAAGGCGCGCGAGCGCTGGACCGAGGTGGGCACGGGTGCGGGACCGATTCCCGCGCTGCAGCCGCCCGGCATGCCGCGCGAGTGGAATGCGCGCATGGATGCGGTGCCGACGCTGGGACAGCACACCGATTCGATCCTGGCCGAGTGCGGCTACGACAAGGACGCCATTGCCGCGCTGCGCGCCGAGGGCGTGACATGAGTGCCCACCCCAGCCAGACGCTGGCCACCTTCGCCGCCGAACTCTCGTTCGAGCGCATTCCCGATGCGGTCGTGCGCCGCGCCGAAGACCTGATGCTCGACTGGCTGGGTTCGGTGCTCGCCGCGCGCTCGGCGCGGCCGGTGCAGAGCATCCAGCGCTTCGCCGAGACGATGGGGCCGGGGGAAGGGCCGAGCGAAGTACTGATCTCGCGCCGCACCACGTCGCCGGTGTTCGCCGCGCTCGTCAATGCAGCGGCTTCGCACTATGTCGAGCAGGACGACGTGCACAACGGCTCGGTGTTCCATCCGGCGGCGGTGGTGTTCGCCCCCGCGCTGGCGGTGGCGCAGGCCGTTGGCGCAAGCGGCAAGCAGCTGCTGACAGCGGTGGTCGCGGGCTACGAGGTCGGTATTCGCGTCGGCGAGTTTCTCGGGCGTTCGCACTACCGCACCTTTCACACCACGGCCACCGCGGGCACGCTGGCGGCAGCTGCGGCCGTGGGGCGCCTGCTCGATCTCACGCCCGCGCAGATGCTGCATGCCTTCGGCTCCGCCGGTACGCAGTCCGCGGGCGTGTGGGAGTTCCTGCGCGACGCGGCGGATTCCAAGCAGCTGCACTGCGCGCATGCCGCTGCGGCGGGGCTGATGTCGGCCTATCTCGCGAAGGACGGCTTCACCGGCGCCGCGCGCGTGCTCGAAGGCGCGCAGGGCCTCGGCGTGGGCATGTCGACCGATGCCGATCCGGCCAGGCTCACCGATGGGTTGGGCACGCGCTGGACGCTGGCCGAGACCTCGTTCAAGTTCCACGCATCGTGCCGCCACACGCACCCGGCCGCCGATGCGCTGTTGCAGGTCATGCAGCAGAACAAGCTGAGGGCGGGCGACATCGCGCGCGTGGTCACGCGTGTGCATCAGGGCGCGATCGACGTGCTCGGGCGCGTGGTGGTGCCGTCCACCGTTCACCGAGGCCAAGTTCTCGATGGGCACGGTGCTCGGCCTCATCGCAGTGCACGGCCGGGCGGCGCTGACCGAGTTCGATCGCGACTTCCTCGCGCCCGAGGTCGCCGCCTTCCGCGACAAGGTCATGATGGAACTCGACCGCGAAGTCGACGCTGCCTACCCGGCACGCTGGATCGGCAAGGTCAGCGTGACCACCACCGACGGGCGCACTTTCTCGGGTCGCGTCGACGAACCCAAGGGCGACCCGGGCAACACGCTGAGCCGCGCGGAGATCGAGGACAAGATGCAGCGCCTCGCGCAGTACGGCGAGAGCGCGACGGCGGACGAGGCGAAGGCCGCGTGCACCAGGATCTGGAACCTCACGGGCGAGGCGCGCATCGGCCGCCTGCTCGGGTGACGGCATGGCCTCGACCGTCCGCAGCCTGCTGTTCGTCCCCGGCCACCAGGGCGCGCGTTTCGACAAGGCCTGCCAGAGCGGCGCCGATGCGATCGTGCTCGATCTGGAAGACGCGGTGCCGCTCGACCGCAAGGACGAAGCCCGCGCGCAGGTCGTGCAGTGGCTGGCCGTCCGCAGCAAAGGCAGCGCGAGTCCGCAGATCGCGATCCGCGTGAACGGTGCGGAGACGCCCTGGCATGCGGATGACCTCGCCGTGTGCGCCAGCGCGGGCGTCGATGCGCTGATGCTGCCCAAGTCCGAAGACCCGGCGGTGCTGCGCGCCGTCGCGGCAAGGCTGCCGGCGGTCGCGCTGCTGCCGCTGGTCGAGACCGCGCGCGGCATGGCGCGGCTCAAGGAGATCGCTGCCGCGCCCGGCGTTCAGCGACTGGTGTTCGGCACCATCGATTTCCAGGCCGATCTGGACATCGAAGGCGAAGGGCTGGAACTGCTGTATTTCCGCTCGCGCATGGTGCTTGCCTCGCGCGTGGCCGGCATCCAGCCGCCGGTGGATGGCGTGAGCACCACGATCGACGACGCGGGGCGCATCGAGGCGGATGCGTTGCAGGCGAGGCGGCTTGGCTTCGGCGCGAAGCTGTGCATCCACCCGAAGCAGGTCGCGATGGTGAACCGGGGCTTCTCGCCGACGCCGGCGCAGATCGACTGGGCGCGGCGCGTGATCGAGGCCGATGCCGCAAGCGGCGGTGCACCGGTCGCGGTCGACGGCAAGATGGTCGACCGGCCGGTGGTGCTCAAGGCGCAGGCGCTGTTGCGTGGGGCTGAAGGGCGCTGAAATCCTGCGCGAAGAGCCGCCCGTGCCCGGGTGCGCGCGGGTCCAGTCCGGCGCAGCGCACCAGATCCCAGAATCCGGCGGGTGAGCTCGACACCACGGGTGTACCGAGTTCGGCTTCGACCTGCCGCACCGCGTCGAGCGTGACCAGTCCGCCGCACGAGATCAGGATGCCGTCCGCGCCCGGGCTCGCCTTGAAGACCGTCCTGCAAAGGTCCACCAGCACCTCGGTGGGCACGGCGGCGACCGCCTGCACGTCGGAGATCGAAAGGCCCTGGATGGCCAACGGCTGGAAGCCGCTGTCGTCGAGATAGCGGCGCAGCAGCAGGTTGACCTCCTCGATGTAGGCGGTCGCGACCGCCACCCGCTTCACGCCGAGGCTGCGAAGGCCGTTCACGATGGCATCGCTCATCGTGCTGCTGGGCAGGCCGGTGGCCCGTGTCAGCTCGGCCTGCAGCTCGCGGTTGAATGCGGCGCCGCGGAAGAAGCTCAGCGAGGTGCCCATGAGCGAGACGGCCTGGACCCCCTCGGCGGCCAGTTCGCGCGCCTTGCCGATCACCGCGTCGATGACTTCGACATAGCCGCGCGTGGAGATCTCGCCAAGGCCCAGGCCGCGCGCGCTGAATCGGATGCGGTCGCCGTAGAGGAGCGGGCCGTCCACCGGCACGGCACCGGCAGCCGGCGGCACGATCAGGCCCAGATGAGGCTGCGTCATGTCAGTTGCCCTCCGCCACGATGTGCTGGTCCGCGATGATGCCTTTCCAGCGAGCGGTCTCCTCGGTCAGGGCGCTGCGCAGTTGCGCCGGACCGGCGTAGGCGCGCAGCATGCCCTGCGCGGCCGCGGCGCTGGCGGCCTCGGGCGTGTCGAGCACGTTCTTCACCGCGGTCGAGAGCCGCTCGACGATCTCGTCGGGCGTGCCCGCGGGCGCGAGCACGAAGATGCGCGGCGCGACGTCGAAGCCCGGCAGCGCATCGGACAGCGGCGCGACGTTTTCCGCGCCTTCGAGCCTGGCCGTGTTCATCAGCGCCACCGCGCGCAGCTTGCCGGCCTTGGCCTGCGCCATGCCGGCCGTGGCGCTGACGACGCCGATCGGCACCGGCCGCCGACCACGTCCGGCACGATCTGGGCGGCGCCGCGGTAGGGCACGTGCAGCACGAAGCTGCCGGTGCGCTGCTTGAGCACCTCGAAGCCCAGATGCTGCACCGTGCCGACGCCAGAGGTCGCGAACGAATAGCGGCCCGGGTGGGACTTGAGCTCGGCAATGAAGTCCTTCGGCGTGCGCGCCGGGAAGTCGTTGCCGGTGACGATCATCAGCGGCGAGACGAAGGCGCCCGCCACCGGCTTGAAGCTGGTCAGCGGATCGATCGCGATCTTCGGCTGCAGCAGCTTGGCGGTCAGCAGGGCGCTGTCGCCCAGCATCAGCGTGTAGCCGTCGGGCGCGGCCTTGGCGACCATGTCGGCCGCGATCAGGCCGGTCGCGCCAGTGCGGTTTTCGATCACCACCTGCTGGCCCAATGCCGTCGTCAGGCGGGCGCCCAGCAGGCGGGCGGCGGCGTCCACGCCGCCGCCCGCCGAATAGCCGACCACGAGGCGGATGGGTCTTTCGGGGTATTTCTGGGCCCAGGCGGCCGGCGCTGCGAGTGCGCCGGCCGCGCCGAGCGCGAGCGCGAGGGCCGTGGCGCAGATCGCCCGCCGGCGCGGCTGCTTCATCGTGAGAAAAGGTGTTGTCTCCATCGTGTCTCCGTGATTTCGGTTCTATATGGCGCTGCGTGCCACCCGCACCCCCTGAACCCGGCACCGCCGAGGCCAGAAACCCCGCGGAGCCGGCTCCGCCGGTCCGCCGGGGTTGCCCCCTGCAAGGGGTGCCCGAGCCACACGAAGTGGGCGAGGCTGGGGGTGAGCGTCATCTCAGGCTTTGCCCTTGCCGTGGGATGTGGGCAGCTTCGCCAGTTCGCGCACGCGATCCGGGTTCGGTGCAAAGCCCAGGCCGGGCGTTTCGGGCAGCGTGAGCCAGCCTTGCTCGGGCACCGGCAGGCCGTCGAAGATCTGGCGCAGCATCTGCACCGCCACGTAGTGGTATTCGACCAGCCCGCCATTGGCGACGCCCGCATGCAGGTGCATGTTGTGAAAGGGCCATGCGCCGCCGTTGTCGATCGGCACATTGAAGGCCTGCGCCATGCCGGCGATCTTCAGGCACTGCGAAAAGCCCCCGGAGATGGTCACGTTGGGCTGCAGCACGTCGACGGCCTGGTGGACCAGCAGGTCGCGGAAGCGGAACGCCAGGCCTTCGTTCTGGCCGCAGGCGAGCGGAATCCGCGTGCGACGGCGCAACTCCGCCATCTGGCGCACGTCGTTCTGTGTCAGCGGCTCTTCGAAGAAGCTGATGCCGTAGGGCTCGATGCGCCGCGCGAGCTCGCTCGCATGGAACAGGTCGAGACCGCAGTTGGCATCCACATAGAGCTTCGCGTCGGGGCCGATCGCCTCGCGAACCGCGGCGACGCGCCGAACGTCCTCGTCGATCACCTCGTCGATCGGCCGGGGTTCGTCGCGACGCGCCAACGCATGGCCGCCGACCGTCATCTTGAGCCGCTGGAATCCCTGCGACACCCACAGCTTCGCGGCCTCGGCGAGCTGGTCGCGCTCGAAGAAGCCGAAGCCGAAGGTGGCATAGACCGGCACCCGCGCCCGCGCGCCGCCGAGCAGGCGCCACAGCGGCTGGCCCAGCGCCTTGGCCTTGAGGTCCCACAAGGCGACATCGAGCGCCGCGATGGCGTGGCTCGCGTAGCCGGTCTGGCCGCGCGGCGACATCAGCCAGTAGAGCTTGTCCCAGAGCCGCTCGGTGGCCATCGGGTCCTCGCCGAGCAGCGCCGGCGCCGCCACTTCGCGCACGGCGGCAGCGATGATTTCCTCTTCGGTGATGGCGGTCATGCCGTGGCCGACCAGGCCGGTGTCGGTTTCGATCTCGGTCAGGCAAAGCGAGAGCGAGGTCTGCTTGTCGAGGCCCAGCACATCGATGGTGACCGGGACGTTCAGCGGCGTGGCGCTGACGCGGATGATTTTCAAGAATGCCTCCTTCTATTCTTCGGCCCGTCGATTCTTGACGCGCCGCCCAGGGAGAACAATTCGTTTGTGGTCATCGCGAGCCTTCGCCGGACGCGAAGGCTCGCGCGAGGTCAAGCATTGTCCGGCCTCAGCAGATGCTCCAGCACCGACCGCGCGGCTGCCGTCAGATCCTGCTCGCGCCGCACGCACAGCAGGTGGCGCCGCGAGGCCCAGGGCGCATCCAGCCGGAGGCAGCGCAGGCGCAGCACCTGCAGCTGCGGCAGGATCGCCGCGAACGGGAGCACGCCGATGCCCACGCCCTGTTCGACCATGCGGCACACCATGTCGAAACTGCCGACCTGCATGCGTACCTTGAGCGGCGCCTGCGCTTCCTGCGCAGCGGCGAGCAGCACCCGATGCAGCGCGGTGCCTTCGCGTACCACGATATGGTCATGGCGCAGGAGTTCCAGGGTGCCGATGCGCTTGCGCCGCGCCAGCGGATGGTCACACCCGACCACCACCGCGAGCTCGTCGCTGCGGTACGGCAGGCATTCCAGTCCCTGTGCCGGCGTGTGGCCTTCGATCACCCCGATGTCGGCCAGGCCGGCGCTCACGGCCTTGACGATGTCGGTGCTCGCGCGCTCCTGCAGGTCGATCTTGAGCACCGGATGCAGCTTGAGGAAGGAGCCGATCTGGTCCGGCAGGAACTGCGCGATGGCCGAGGCATTGGCCGTGATGCTGACCACGCCGCTCACGCCGTGCTGGAAATCGTCGAGCTCCGCGTTGAGCCGGTCCATGGCCGACAGCACGGCGCGCGCGTGCAGCAGGAATCCGTGGCCGGCCGAAGTCAGCGCGACGCCGCGCGCATGACGCACCAGCAGCGGCAACCGCGCCCGCGCTTCCAGATCGGAAATCCGCTTGCTGGCTGCTGCCAGTGCGATGTGGCAGCGTTTGGCGCCTTCGCTGATGCTGCCGTGTTCCGCCACGGCGACGAACAGGCGCAGCGATCGGAGATCGGCCGACATCGCGCGCCGCCTACGCCTGGCGCGGCTGCTGCGCGAGGTAGTCGAACAGCTCGCGCGCCGATGCGGGCAGTTGCCCGCGACTGCGCGCGACGATCTTCAGCTCGCGCTCGGCCCAGGCATCGGCCAGCGGGACGATGGTGATCCGCATCGACCGCGCATGGCGCCGGGCGGAGGAAGCGGGCAGCACGCCGACGCCCACGCCGGCCTCGATCATCAGGCAGATGGCCTCGAAGCTGCCGACCTGGATGCGCGGGTGGTAGCCGCGGCCGGCGAGTTCGGCCTTCAGCAGCAGGAAGCGGTGGATCGCGCTGCCGTGGTGCAGGCCGACGTGCTGTTCTTCGAGCGTGTCGACGAAGGACACCGCGCGGGCGCCCGCGAGGTGGTGGGTATCCGGCGCCACCAGCACGAGCTGGTTGCGCCCGAACGGCCGGGCGTCGAAGTCGCCGGTGTGCACGTCGCCTGCGAGGATGCCGAGGTCCGCGCTGCCGTCGGCGACCGATCGCACGATCTCCTCGCTGAGGTGCTCGCGCAGATCCACCTGCACCGCGGGATGCTGCGTGAGAAAGCCCGCAAGCTTTTCGGGCAGGTACTCGGTGATCGAGGTGGTGTTGGCGAACACCCGCACATGCCCCTTGATGCCCTTGCCGAAATCCTGCATGTCGATGCGCAGGTGCTCCATCTGCTGCATGACGCGCTTGGCGTGGTAGAGCAGCGCCTCGCCGGCGGCCGTCAGGCTCACGCCCTGCGCATTGCGATGCAGCAACTTGCCGCCGATCGCTTCTTCCATCTGCTTGATGCGGGTCGACGCCGCCGCGAGCGAGATGCAGGCCCTGTCGGCGCCCCGCGTGAGGCTGCGCGCGTCCGCCACATAGGCGAACAGCTTCAGGTCAAAGAGGTCGAAATGCAGGTTCAAGCGACGAGGGCGCGGTCACGCGCGTCGGAATGAAAGCGTCCATTGTCCCGCGAAGCGAGGCGGGGAACACTGCGGAACCGGCTCTGCCGGGCCGCTGGTGTTGCCCCCGGCAGGGGGTGGAGAGCGACACGAAGTGCGCGAGCCTGGGGACGAGTCTATACAGGGTCCCAGCTAAACACGTCCGCCGAGCGATCCAGCGGAAAGAAGCTCGCCCGCATTGCCGGCATCGCATGCTCGGCGATCGTCCGCGGCGTCCAGCCTTCGGATCGGTGGATCGTGCGCACCGGCCGCGGCTGGCTGATCAGCGAAATCTCGTTGTTGCGCACCGAGAAGATCTGGCCGTTGACCTCCTTCGCCGCGTCGCTCGCGAGATAGACCGCCAGCGGCGCGATCTTGGCCGGCGTCATCTGCTGGATTCTGGCGACGCGGGCCTTCTGCTCCTCGGTGTCGGTCGGTATGGCGCCGATCATCCGGCTCCAGGCGAAGGGTGCGATGCAGTTGGAGCGTACGTTGAACTTCTGCATGTCCAGCGCGATGGATTTGGATAGCGCCACGATGCCCAGCTTGGCGGCCGAGTAGTTGGCCTGACCGAAGTTGCCGATCAGCCCGGAGGTCGACGTCATGTGGACCATCGCGCCCGAGTTCTGCTCCTTGAAGAAGGTCGCGGCGGCGCGGCTCACGAAGTAGGCGCCGTACAGGTGAACCTTGATGACCGCGTCCCATTCGCCCTCTGACATCTTGTGGAAGAAGCGGTCGCGCAGGATGCCGGCGTTGTTGACCACCACGTCGATGCGGCCGAAGTGCTCGACCGCGCACTGCACGATCCTTGCCGCGCTCGCGGCCTCGGCCACGCTGTCGGTGCTGGGCACCGCCTCGCCGCCCAGGGCGCGGATCTCGTCCACCACCTGCTGGGCCGGGCCGGCGTTGCGGCCTTCGCCATCGACGGCGGCGCCGATGTCGTTGACCACCACCCGTGCACCGTGGCTCGCCATGGCGAGCGCGATGTCACGGCCGATTCCGCCGCCCGCACCGGTGACGACCACGACTTTTCCTTCAACCATGCGAAATGCTCCAGAAATTGCTGCTCGATGACCCCGGAAGAATGCCACGGAGGGGATTGCGGCGGTTCGCCATTCCGAAAGAGGGGTTCGGCGACAATCGCGAGTTGGGCGAACCGGCTACCCCCTCGGTTCGGACATTCCAGTATCACGAAAGTAAGCGCATGAGCACGACTCAACCTTCCATCATCTACACGCTCACCGACGAAGCGCCCTATCTGGCGACCGCCGCTTTCCTGCCGATCATCCGAACGTTCGCGGCGCCGGCCGGCGTGAATATCGCGACGAGCGACATTTCCGTGGCGGCGCGGGTCCTGGGGGCTTTCCCGGAGTGCCTGACCGATGCGCAGAAGGTGCCGGACACCCTCGCCGAACTGGGCCGTCTGACCTTCAAGCCCGAGGCGAACATCATCAAGCTGCCCAACATCAGCGCCTCGGTGGGCCAGCTCAAGGTCTGCATCAAGGAACTGCAGGACAAGGGCTACAAGATTCCCGATTTCCCCGAGAACCCGCAGACGGCCGAAGAAAAGGACATCCGCGCGCGCTACAACAAATGCATCGGCAGCGCCGTGAACCCGGTGCTGCGCGAGGGCAATTCCGACCGCCGTGCGCCCAGGGCGGTGAAGGAATACGCGCGCAAGCACCCGCACAGCATGGCCGAGTGGAGCCAGGCCTCGCGCAGCCACGTTTCGCACATGCACCACGGCGACTTCTATCACGGCGAGAAGTCGATGACGCTGGACCGCGCGCGTGACGTCAAGATGGAGTTGGTCACCAAGAGCGGCAAGACCATCGTGCTCAAGCCGAAGGTCGCGCTGCTGGACCGCGAGGTCATCGACAGCATGTTCATGAGCAAGAAGGCGCTGCTGGACTTCTACGAGCAGCAGATCGAGGACGCCCACAAGACCGGCGTGATGTTCTCGCTGCACGTCAAGGCCACCATGATGAAGGTCTCGCACCCGATCGTGTTCGGTCATTGCGTCAAGATCTTCTACCGGGATGCCTTCGCCAAGCACGGCAAGCTGTTCGATGAACTGGGCGTCAACGTCAACAACGGCATGGTCGATCTCTACAACAAGATCGCCACGCTGCCCGAGAGCAAGCAGGAGGAAATCAAGCGCGACCTGCACGCCTGCCACGAGCATCGCCCCGAGCTGGCGATGGTCGATTCGGCCAAGGGCATCACCAACTTCCACTCGCCCAACGACGTGATCGTCGATGCGTCGATGCCCGCCATGATCCGCAACGGCGGCAAGATGTGGGGCGCCGACGGCCGCCTGAAGGACGTCAAGGCCGTGATGCCCGAGAGCACCTTCGCCCGCATCTACCAGGAGATGATCAACTTCTGCAAGTGGCACGGCGCCTTCGACCCGAAGACCATGGGCACGGTGCCCAACGTCGGCCTGATGGCGCAGCAGGCCGAGGAATACGGCTCGCACGACAAGACCTTCGAGATCCCCGAAGACGGCGTGGCCAACATCACCGACCTCGCGACCGGCGAAGTGTTGATGAGCCAGAACGTGGAGCAGGGCGACATCTGGCGCATGTGCCAGGTCAAGGACGCCGCCATCCGCGACTGGGTCAAGCTGGCCGTCACGCGCGCGCGCAACTCCGGCATGCCGGCGGTGTTCTGGCTCGATGCCTACCGTCCCCACGAGGCACAGCTCATCACCAAGGTCAAGATGTACCTGCATGAGCACGACACCACGGGGCTGGACATCCAGATCATGAGCCGGTGCGCGCGATGCGTTACACGCTGGAGCGCGTGGTGCGTGGCCTGGACACCATCTCGGTCACCGGCAACATCCTGCGCGACTACCTGACCGACCTGTTCCCGATCATGGAACTCGGCACCAGCGCGAAGATGCTCTCGATCGTTCCGCTGATGGCTGGCGGCGGCATGTACGAGACCGGCGCCGGCGGCTCGGCGCCCAAGCATGTCCAGCAACTGGTCGAGGAGAACCACCTGCGCTGGGATTCGCTGGGCGAGTTCCTCGCGCTCGCGGTGTCGTTGGAAGACCTTGGCATCAAGACCAACAATGGCAAGGCCAAGCTGCTCGCCAAGACGCTCGACGCGGCCACCGGCAAGCTGCTGGACAACAACAAGTCCCCGTCGCCGCGCACCGGCGAGCTCGACAACCGCGGCAGCCAGTTCTACCTGGCCAAGTACTGGGCGGAAGAACTCGCCGCGCAGACCGAGGACAAGGAACTGGCGTCCCGTTTCGCCCCGCTGGCCGAAGCGCTGGCCAAGGACGAGCAGAAGATCGTCGGCGAACTGGCTGCCGTGCAGGGCAAGCCGGCGGACATCGGCGGCTATTACCTGCCGGACGCGAAGAAGATCGAGGCCGTGATGCGCCCGAGCGCGACGCTGAACGCCGATCTGGCAGCCGTGAACGCCTGAGCGCTGCGCGCCGCGGCCGGGGCGCGGGGGCCCCGGTCAGCCCCTGGCGCCACGCCGCGTATGCGCGAGCGCCAGTGCCAGCCGTGCGCCGACCGCCGCGTTGTGCTTCACCAGCGCGATGTTCGTGGCCGGGCTGCGGTCGCCTGACAGCGCCTTGATGCGCGCCAGCAGGAAGGGCGTGACCGCCTTGCCGGTGATGCCTTGGGTGCCGGCCTCGGCGAGCGCCTGCCGGGTCAGCGCATCGATCTCCCCGAGCGACATTTCCGCCGACTCCGGCACGGGCGTGCTGAGCACGACGCCGCCCGTGAGGCCCAGGTCCCATTTGGTGCGGATGAAACGGGCCTGTTCGGTCGGGTCGTCCAGCCGATAGTCGGCGCGAAAGCCGCTGTCGCGTGTGTAGAACGCGGCGAAGTTGTCCTGCTCGCAACTGAGCACCGGCACGCCGTGCGTTTCCAGGTATTCGAGCGTGAGGCCGATGTCGAGGATGGACTTCGCGCCCGCGCACACCACCGCGACCGAGGTCCTCGCCAACTCCTGCAGGTCCGCCGAGATGTCGAAGCTTTCCTGTGCACCACGGTGCACGCCGCCGATGCCGCCGGTGACGAAGACCTCGATGCCCGCGAGCGCGGCGCAGATCATCGTCCCTGCCACTGTGGTGGCGCCGATGCCGCCGTTCGTGAGAACCGCCGGCAGGTCGCGCCGGCTCACTTTCTGCGCCTGGCCCGAACGGCCGAGAAATTCGAGTTCTTCATCGGAGAGCCCGATGCGGATTCGCCCCCGCATGACCGCGACCGTCGCGGGCTCCGCGCCGAGGCTGCGGATCACCGCCTCCACCTCGCGTGCGGTTCGGACGTTGTCCGGATAGGGCATGCCGTGCGCGACGATGGTCGATTCGAGCGCCACCAGCGGCCGGCCCGCGGCCTGCGCCGCCATCACCGGGGCGCTGAAGGTGAGCCAGGATCGGGGGAGATCGGCCAGGGCCATCACGGCACTATGCCAGAGCCCCGGTCGCGACCCACCAGGAAATTCGCATCGACGGCGGGCCGGTCGGGCTACGCCCTGATGAGGTGCTTGAGCAGCTTGCCGGTGGCCGTGCGCGGCAGCGAATCGATGAATTCATAGCCGCGCGGGATCTTGTAACGGGCCAGCTTCGGTACCAGGAACTCGCGCAGCGCCTCCTCGTCGAGCGTGCGGCCGGGCTTCGCAACGAGGACGGCTGTCACGGTTTCGCCCCACTCGGCGTGGGGCCGGCCGATGACCGCCACGTCCTGCACGTCGGGGTGGGCGGCGAGCACGTCCTCGACCTCCTTGGAGTACACGTTCTCCCCGCCCGTGATGATCATGTCGCGCAGCCGGTCGACGATGAACAGGAAGCCGTCTTCGTCGACGCGCGCCGGTCGCCGGTGCGATACCAGCCCTGGGGATCGAAGGCTGCCGCCGTGGCTTCGGGATTGTCGAGATAGCCCTTCATCATCGCGGGCGTGCGCAGGTGGATTTCGCCGACTTCGCCGGCGAAGCAGCGCTGGCCATCTGCGCGACGGACTTCGATCGCCACGCCCGGCACGCCCGAGCGGCCGATCGAGCCCGCCTTGGCGATGGCTTCCTCGGGATAGAGCACGGTGCCGAGCGGCCCGGACTCGGTCATGCCGTAGACCTGCACGAAGCGGTCGCTGCCGTAGCTGTCCGCCAGCTTGCGCGCCATGTCGGCGCCGAGCGGCCCACCGCCGTAGGCCCACATGCGCATCGCGCCGAAGTCGTAGGACTTGACGTCAGGCACCACCGCGAGCGGCGCAAGGAAGGCGATGGGTGCGCCGAAGGTGAAGCTGATGCGCTCATCGGCGAGCGCGTCCAGAAAGGCCTTGGGCGCATATTCGCGCAGCAGCACGGCGCTGCCGCCCATCAGGAGCGTGCCGAGCAGCCAGTTGTTGAGCGGTGACGAATGCCAGATCGGCATCGCGATCAGGGTGCGCTCGTTGCGCGTGAGACCGGTGCCCGCGGCGGCGCAGATCGCGGCAAAGAAGACGTTGCCGTGGGTGTGCAGGCAGCCCTTGGGTTTTCCGGTGGTGCCGGAGGTGTAGAGGATCTGGGCGAGCGCGTCGGAGGAGGGCGCCGGCGAGTCGGCCATGGGCTCGGCCCGTTCCACCAGCGCTTCGAGCAGCGGCATGCCTTCGGCTGCGCTATCGGTGGCGATCCACGTCAGCGAATGCCTGATGCGCTGCGCGACCGGGGCGAGCGCGCCGTCCACCACGCAGAGCCTGCTCCCCGAATGGGCGAGGATGTAGTCGATCTCCGGTGCCTGCAGCTTGTGGTTGATCGGCACCACGGTCGCGCCGAGCCGCCATGCGCCGAACATCGCGACCACGAAGCCGGGGGTGTTGAAGCAAAGCAGCGCGACCTTGTCGCCCGCGCCGACGCCCTGCGCGCGCAGCGCGGCGGCGGCGCGGCGCGAGAGTTCGGCAAACTCCGCGTAGCTGTATGAGTGGCCGGCGGCGCGCAGGCATTCCTTGTCGGCCTGCACGCGCGCGTGCTGGTCGATCACCGAAACGAAATCCGTCATCGTGCGCCTTGCCTCACTGCCGGGCGGCGCGCAGCAATGCGGCCGGATCGGTGGTGCCCGCACTGATGCCGGTCACCGGCCCCCAGTCGGGATCGAAGCGGCTGCCGATGAAGGCGGCCGATGCTTCGGGGCGCGCGTGCTGCAGCATCAGGCAGGCCTGCGCCGTGAGCACCAGCCGCTGCGTGAAGCGGCGAGCCCGGCGTTCGAGCTGCTCGGGCGGAAGCTGGATCGCGTCGCGCAGCCACTGCGTCTGCGCGAGCAGCGCCCTGTCCTGCGAGGCGACCTCCTGAAGATGGTCGAGCACGCGATGCGCGTCGTCGGGGTTGCGCGAGACGGCGCGCAGCACGTCCAGGCTCATCACGTTGCCGGAGCCTTCCCAGATGGAGTTGACCGGCGCTTCGCGGAACAGCCGACCCATCGGGCCGGTTTCCACATAGCCGTTCCCGCCGAAGACTTCCATCGCCTCGCCGGTCAGCGCCACCGCGCGCTTGCAGTTCCAGAACTTGGCGGCGGGCGTCATCAGGCGGCGCCATGCGACGTCGAGCGGCTCGGTCGAGCCGAAGTGCGAGGCGAGGTCCATCGCCAGCAGCGTCGCGGCTTCGGACTCCAGCGCCATGTCGCCGAGCAATTCGGTCATCACCGGCTGGTCGACCAGCGCCTTGCCGAAGGCATGGCGGTTGCGCGTGTAGTGCAGCGCCTGCGCGAGCGCCTGGCGGATGAAGCCCGCGCTGGACAGCGCGCAGTCGAGCCGCGTGTAGGTCGCCATTTCGATGATGGTCGGGATGCCGCGGCCTTCCTCGCCGACGAGCACCCCCAGGCTTCCTTGAACTCGACCTCGCTGCTGGAGTTGGAACGGTTGCCCACCTTGTCCTTCAGGCGCTGGATGTGGATCGCGTTCTTGGTGCCGTCAGGCCGCCAGCGCGGCACGAAGAAACACGACGAGCCGCGCTCGTCGGTCTTCGCGAGCACCAGGTGGCCGTCGCACATCGGCGCGGAGAAGAACCACTTGTGGCCGGTGATGAGGAACTCGCTGCCCCACGATCCCGCGCCGAGCGGCACCGCGCGCGTGGTGTTGGTGCGCACGTCGCTGCCGCCCTGCTTTTCGGTCATGCCCATGCCGACCGCGATCGAACGCTTCTGCTCGATCGGCACATCGCGCTCGTCGTGCTCCATGGCCGCGAGCTTCGACGCGACCGCGCCGTAGAGTGCGCCGTTGTGCCGCAGCACCGGGATGCAGGCCTTGGTCATCGTGGTCGGGCAGGTCGAGCCCGATTCGATCTGGCTGTGCATGTAGAGCGATGCGCCGTAGGCGGTCCAGGCGGAAGGCCGTTCGTCGAAGAAGGGCAGGTTGGCGATGCCGTTGCGCCGCGCGATCGACATCATCGTGTGCCACGCGGGATGGAACTTCACGACGTCGATGCGCTGGCCGGTGGCCGAATGCGTGTGCAGCTCGGGTTCGTAGTGGTTGGCGTCCTCGGCGGCGCGCAGCGTGGCTTCGCTGCCGTATTCGGCGCCCTGGCGCACGAGTTCGGCGTCGCGCCACTCGGCGCCCCCGCGCGCCACGGCGCGGCGCAATGCCGGGTCGCTGGTGTAGACGTTGTAGTCCTTGAGCTCGGGAACCTGGTTGTCCGGATGGATGCCGATCATGGCGTGTCTCCCTGAAGGGTGGTTGAGAAGAAAAGGTCAGCTGCGCTCGCGCAGCACCAGCGTCTGGATCGCGACGCCGATGGGCCCCTGCGCGTCGTACAGCCGCGACAGCGTCGTGCCCGTGCCGGCGCCGTCGGCCTGGGTTTCGGCGGCGACGCCGATCCATTCGCCGACGGGTTGGCGCATCAGGTGCACACTGAGGTCGGCGTTGGAGAACAGGTAGCGCTGCGCCGGCAGCACCCAGCTCAGTCCGTTGCCGAAGTCGGCGGCTGCACATGCGCGCATGGCCGGCGAGGTCGGCGTGTCCTGCACCATCGGCACGATGAGCCGGAACCATGCGGCGGCGGGGCCGGGTTGCGACGGATCGCCGTGCGCCACGCGCGATTCGATCGCGCCGCGGTGGAAGGACAGGCCTTCTGGCAGGCCGGGAATGCGCACCTGCCGATCGCATTGGTGCGGCTTCGGCAACAGTTGCGCGGACGACCAGCCGGGCAGCCCGGCGGGCAGATGGAGCGCCTGCGTGCGCAGCAGGAGCGCATGCGCGCGTGCGACCAGCGTGTCGCCGGCCAGCAGGTCGACACCGATGCGTGTGGTCGAACGGGAGGCCTGCGTGGTGCAGCGCGACGTCAGCGCGCCGAGCGGCACCGGCTTGACGAGCTCGACGCTCAGGCGTGCGAGTTGCCAGCCCGGTTCGGTCGCGGTGGATTCGGCGATGTGCGCGAGAAGCGCCGAGGGCGCACCGCCATGTTGCGCGCGCGGGTCCCAGGGCCCGCGTGCCAGTTCGGTGGCATGCCAGGTTTCGCCTTCGCGGACGAACACGGCGGACGGTCGGCTGTCGGTCATGGTGTCTCCTTGCGGCTTCTTTTGTGCGGCTCCGACCGGGCTGCACAATGCGCTCCGATGGGCGTCAAAAATTCTAGGAAGAACACGCGTCGCAGGTGTTCGGTTTCCGCCGCATGAAGACGAAGGTCAGCCGTTCCGCGTCTCTCCCCAGGAGAAAGCCGCGCCAGTCACGTGCGCGCCACACCTCGCAGGCGCTGCAGGATGCCTTTGTTCGGCTTTTGGTGGAACGCGGCTATGCGGGCATCACCATCCGCGAATTGGTCGCGGTGGCCGGCACCGGGCTCGGCAGCTTCTACGAGTATTTCGCGAGCAAGGAAGACCTCGCGCGCGTCTGCCTGCACCTTCGCTCGAAAGCGCTGCTGATGGCGCTGCACGATGCAGTGTCGCGGAACACCGGCCGGCCGTTTCGCGAGATCGTCGAGGCGGTCATCGAATCGCAGGTGGAGGCCCATCGCGAGCAGCCGCAGGAGTGGGGCGCGCACTACCTGTTGGAGCGGCACCTGTCCGGTCCCGAGGCCTATCGCAAGATGTACGAGCGCTTCGTCGACGAATGGGTCGCGGCGCTCGATGCGGCGGTCGATCTCTCCTGCGCTTGCGACAGGCGGGAGGCCGCGCGCGTGAGCTTCACCATCATGTACGGTCTCTTCGCCCACGCGCACATCGGTGCCGGCGGAAAGCCCGATCTGCAGGCGTTGTCGCGGCAGGCGTGCACCGCGATCTGCGCGTATCTCGAAACCCAACGGAAGTGAGGAACGGATGCTCAGGATGGTGAAACGGATCGCGCTGGTGGCGGTGACGGCCGTCGTGGTGCTCGTCGGTGTGCGCATCTACGACATCCAGCGCGGGCCCCCGCTCTCGTCGTGGCACACGCATGTGCCGCACGAGCTCTCGCGCGACGCGCTGCGCACCGCCGATTGGGTGGCCTACCTCGCGGCCGAGAACGCGGCCTTTGCGGAGGTGCGCACCGAGGTCACCGACAAGCTGCCGCCCGAGGCGCGCGTTCCGATCAACCGTTACTTCGAGGGCAGCCAGATGTATCCCGGGCGTTTCAGGCAGGACTGGAATCGCTCGTACGTGCTCGAACCCGAAGGCCCGCCCAAGGGGGTCGTCGTGCTGCTGCACGGCCTGACCGATTCGCCTTACAGCCTGCGCCATGTCGCCGCGATCTACCGCGATCGCGGCTTTGTCGCCATCGGCATCCGCATGCCGGGCCATGGCACGGTGCCCGCGGGGCTCACGCGCGTCGAATGGCCGGACTGGCTCGAAGCCACGAAGCTTGCGGTACGGGAGGCACGCCGCCGTGTGGCGGCGCCGCTGCCGCTGCACATCGTCGGCTATTCCAACGGCGGTGCGCTGGCGATGAAGTACGCGCTCGACGCGCTGGACGACAAGAGCCTCGCGCGGCCCGACCGGCTCGTGCTCCTCACGCCGATGATCGGCGTCACCGAGCTGTCGCGCTTCGCGGGCCTGCTCGGCTGGCCGGCCGTCTTCCCGTCCTTCGCGAAGGCGGCGTGGCTGGGGATCGTGCCGGAATTCAATCCGTTCAAGTACAACTCGTTCCCGGTGAACGGGGCGCGGCAGTCGTCGCTGCTCACGCGCGACCTGCAGGAGCACATCGTGCGCGAGGAGCGCGAGGGGCGGCTCGCGCAGTTGCCGCCGATCCTGACCTTCCAGTCGCTCGCGGACGCCACCGTGAGCACCAGTGCAATCGTCACCGGACTTTATGCGCGGCTGCCGGCCAACGGCAGCGAGCTGGTGCTGTTCGACCTCAACCGCAACGCCAAATTCGGCCCGCTGCTGCGCGATGCGAGCGATCCGCAGAGCAGCCGCCTGCTGCCGCCCGCGCCGAGAAGCTTCCGGACCACGTGGATTGCCAACGGCGACCCGGATACGCCACGGATGGTCGAGCGCGTGACCGAGGCCGGGGCGTCTGCCGAGCACACGCGGCCGCTCGCGCTCGAATATCCGCCCGATGTGTTTTCCCTGTCGCACGTCTCGCTGCCGTTTCCGGTGAGCGACGCGCTGTACGGGCTGCATCCCGACGGCAGGGAAGACTTCGGCATCAGCATCGGCGCCCTGGCCGTGCGCGGCGAGAACCGCACGCTGGTGGTGGGGTTCGACATGCTGTCGAGGCTGCAGTCGAACCCGTTCTATCCGTATGTCGCCGAGCGCATCGGCGAAGGCATCCCGGGACGCTGAGCTTTCTGGCGCCCAAAGAAAATGCCCCGCATGATCGAACATGCGGGGCATTGTGTGTTGGTGGGCCCTGAGTGACTCGAACACTCGACCTACGGATTAAGAGACGTTGGCTGGGCCCCGGTACGACTTTTCGTCGTCATCGAAAACCATTGTACATCAAGCACTTAGCCGAATTGCCCCGTCCACGACCGCCGTCATCCGCCGTCCTCCGGCGCTATCAGCGCTATCAAATGCGCTATCAAAAGTGCCCCTCGCGCCTATGCAGTTCGACGACCGAGCGACTCCGGTCTGGCCGCATCGAAGTGCCCGGGGATGCTGGCGTTGGGCAGCGAGCTCGCCTATGCGGCCGCGACTTGGCCGTCGTGTTGCTCATCCGCAGCATGGCTGCGAGGCGCCAGGCTCACCGACCAGTGCCCCCCGTTTTCCTGCTTGGACGACAGCAGGTCGTACGTCCTCACCATCGCGAGCAACCCCGAGTGACCGTACACCGTGGGTGAAAAGGCGGGGTCCGTGCGCTTGAGGTACTGGCCCAGCTGGCCCAGGCTCACTTTGCCTTCGGAGGTGTCGCTGGCGAGGAGCGTGACCGCGTCGACGACAAAGCGCGGCCGGCGCTTGACCGGCGGCTTGGAGGTTTCTGCATTCGCGGATTCCGTCTTGGCGTTCGGTGCTTTGGATGCCACCTTGGCTGCCGCCTCAAGGGCCGCATCCGTCGCCACTTCGGGACGAACCCATTCGAAGAACTGGTCGCTCGCGTTGCGCAGGGCATCCGGGGTCTTGGGCTCACCCACGATGCACACGGTGGCGCCGCGCTCGCGCAGTTTGCGGCACAGGTAGGCGAAATCGGAGTCGCTGGTGACCAGGCAAAAGGTGTCCGCGCGCTCGTCAAACATCGCCTCGAGCGCATCCAACGCGAGCGCGATGTCCGCCGTGTTTTTGCCTGACGCGTACTGGTACTGCAGGCACGGCGTGAATGCTTGACAAACGAGGGCCTCCTGCCACTTCGCGGCCAACGTGTTGTGGTTGCCGTACCCGCGTCGCAAGACGACCCGCCCAAACTGCGCGACCACGCGCAAAGCGTATTCGAGAACCTCGGGCGAGACGTTGTCGCAGTCCACGAGAACTGCAACGCGCGCCTCACCCCCGTTGGCGCCTGCCTTCATCTGGAAACCTCCTCCGATGTGCGCCCCATCATATCCATGGGCATGAAGGCGCCGGGAGGAGAGAGTCGGCCTGGGCGTCGGAATGCGCTACCGACCGGCCGACCGACAGTAGGTCGGTGCGTTGGGAAGGAGTGCTCGTTGGGGCCTTTGTCCTCCCTCGGTGCCGGGCGTCGTCGCGCCGCACTGCAGCAGGACTCTCGGCGCGAACGAACGCGGGCTACTCGGCGCAGCATTCATGGAGTTTTCTCGAACGCGCGCTTCAGCCTCCCCATTCCTTGGCCAAGGGCGCCTTTGGCGCCGCAGGTGCCCTTTGGGAGAGCGGGAGCCTTGCCTCCGTCAGTGGGAGCGTGCATGGCGTGGTGGGCCTGCTCTCGGCCGCATGCGGTCGGTGAGAGTCAGTCCCCGGGTTGGGCGTGTCGAGCGTGTCGGGGTGCTTCTGAAACTTACGCAAGAAGAGGATTTATGAGATAGAGGTTCGACGGGAGGAAGTTGTCGTTGTGACCCGGCACACCAGGCACGCTCGGCCCGCCTGCCCCCGAGTAACGGGACCGCAAATGCGGTCCCGGAACGCCTGACTACCGAGTCATCGCTGGCGCGATGGCACCGGACACACCTGAATGTTGCAGACGCGTCGGGGCACGCCATCGATGCGGGTGCGCCCCAGCGCCAACTCGCGGAACTGCTCGTGCATGCGCTTCCAGAACTGGGGCGAACTCACGGGACGCATCGCGTGTGTTGAGCACCATGTGTGATAGTGCTCGAAGACGGTGTCCTTGAGCGTGGAGCAGGCCGTTCCGAGCTCGATGCTGCAGTCGTCAACCCAGGCGGCGACGGAGTTCGTTTCGGCCTTGACCTCCTGCAGTACCGCGGTCATAGCCTTCGGCATATCGGGGTCGAACATTCCGCGCTGCTGCAGTCGAATCAGGCCTTCCAGTGCCCAGTTCAAGACGCCTGTCAGTTCGCGGTTAATGATGTGCTGGGCCAGAAGGGGTCCCGCTCCCGCTCGGGGACAGTGACCGCGAACGGGATGATGTCCCAGCGCCGCCAGAAGCCTGCACTATGGTCGGTGATGGCGGGGAGGTGGTTGCCGAGCACCAACCATTTGCCGCGGACGTGAATGCTCACCGGTTCGCGGTATTTGCGGTCGACGGGGACGCGTTCGCCAGCAATCATCGATTTGAGCCGCTGTTCGTCGATGGGCTTGCGAGGGACCTCGTCGACGTAGACCAAGCTCGCGCCCACCAGGACGGAGAGATGGAAGCCCACCAACTGGTCCAGGGCGATGGCGGCGACCCGTCCGTGCAGCGCCTGCACGACGTTCGCGAGGACGCCTTTGCCGTTCGCGCCCTCCCCGAGCCAGAACTGAGCTCGTTGATACCGGGCATCGGACAGCAGCGTGTACCCGATGTACTCCTGAACGCGGGAGCGGACGCCGACATCGGGGAGCACGCGCGCGAGAAACTGCACGAACATGGTCGGCGCCGGCGAATCCGGTTGATATTCGCACTCTAGGGCATGCGTCAGGCCGAGCGCGGGGTCCGCAGGTCGCAACTCCAGTGTCGTCCCGTTCAGATGAACGTAGCCATTCCGGGTCGGCACCACGACCTGGTCGGTCGGCGGCGGAAGCGCGGGTGCATAAAGGTTGGCAGCGCGATAGGCCTTGCGGGCGTTCTCAAAGCTCGCCCAGTCCGGTTCACGGTGTACGAGCCAGTGGTAAGCCTCCCGCTCAGCCGCGTCTTCGTCGACAGGGGACCAATGGGTTCCCGTCCAGCGATACATGAGCGACCCATCCGAGGCGACCTGGCCTGTTGAGACGACGTGGCTGGCGTATTCGTGGGGCCGGAAAGGCTTGCGGGTCGACTTCGTCATGCCCGCTCCCCCAGGTGGGGGGTCGCCTGGCGTCGGCCGCGCAGGGGCGTCGGACGCGCGCCGGGTGAGGACAGCGATGAGAGCCAGGCTTCAACATCCTCCTGTCGCCACCGCAGGAGTTTCGTGCCGGGCAATTGAAGACGCGGTGGAACGGCCTCGGGGTTGCGACGCAAGTCGCTCTTGATGGTGTTTGGGCTGCGCCCGAGCAGGTGGGCGACTTGGTTCAGGTCAAGTAGGGGAGTCATTCGAACATAGGAAGCGCGTTCCAGCACCGGATAGCTCAGTGAGCCCCGCGATGCCGCCAGGCGGTGCGCGAAGACGCCTGGAGACTCGTTTAGCCGCCGGATTTAAATGTTTGCGCGAATCCCTGGGACGCCGCACAAGAACGCCGATGTGTACCAGCGCATGGCGGCTTCAATTCGTTCAGGGGCAGCGGGA
The DNA here is from genome assembly GCF_050632185.1 of Variovorax ureilyticus. Taxonomy (GTDB): domain Bacteria; phylum Pseudomonadota; class Gammaproteobacteria; order Burkholderiales; family Burkholderiaceae_C; genus Variovorax; species Variovorax ureilyticus_A. The sequence goes on along the minus strand of NZ_CP192579.1, from coordinate 3,255,279 downwards.
AGGTCAGAGCTCCGGGCCGTCAGGCCCACACGGCGACACCGAGCCGATGAGCATCCGCGCCCAGGCCATGCCTTCCGGCTCACGGCAAGAGCGGCCTACGCGAGGACGAAGAATATCGGCCACCGCGATGGTGGCCGATGTCAATGAGTGTGTGCTTGCCGGTCAGGTTGTCGGCGCTTCCGCCGCCGGCTGCGCGGCGGGCTTGACGAGCTTCGAGGCTTCGAAAGCGATGATGAGCAGCGTGCCAGTCGGCTTGCCCTCACGCGAAAGATAGAAGTCCGCCTTGAGCTTGCCGGTGACTTTGACGAAATCCCCTTTGGCCAGGCCGGGGTCTGAATCTTTCATAACCCTCACTGAGTACCAACACGGGTCCGCATCCGCGCCGCGTTGGCTCTCGCACATCCGAAACTCGTAGTAGCCCTTGCCCGAAGCCTTCGTTTCTTTTCTCACCGGTGGCGTGGCGACATTGCCAAATGCTTGCATGCTTGTTGTCCTATAGGTTGCTGATGGACTTCCCATCGCCTTCTATAGCGACCTCAATCAATTGGGGTCGGGCGCGCCGGAAAGGAACGGGGAGCGAGGTTCAGGCCAGCTGCCGAGTAAGGCCGGGCGGCGGTACGGCAGGTAGTTCTCCGAGAACCAACCGCCCGTCGAATGCTCTTCGCCTTTAGAAATGCGGACCTTGGGCAGCCAAGTTGGCAACATCTGGATGATGACGTGGCCCAACACCCGTCTCTCAGTGCTTGACGTTCCATCGGAGTACCTGACTAACGGGACACCGACCACTTCGAACAGCCCGCATTGAATCTCTCGCAGCACGTTGTTTGTTGTCGTAAGCGGATTCTCCTTCGACTCCAACTTCGCACGGGCAATCGCGACGGCCCGCCCCAGGATGCGGTCAGTTTTCGCCAGAACGACGATGCGCCTCAGCGGCTGACCGTCCGACGTCCTCGCGCCCATACTTTTGAACAAGGCACCGAGCGAGGCCTCGCGTGCGGAGCCCCTTTTGCTGCGGTCAATCTCGAACCACGTCGCACCGTCAGGCTCATATGCAACCACATCGGGGCGCAGAGCGCGCCACTTGTAGGCGTTGCCAACTCCCACATCTACGTTGAGCAATCCCTGGACAAGCGCGCCTTTCTCTTTGCCTCGATTGAGCTCGCGGAGGAACTCGGGCTCCGTGAGGGCGCGAAGCCCGCGCACTTCGCAGCAGACGGCGATGAAGCTGGCCCAAAGCATATGCTCCGGATTCGTCATGTCATTCACGCGCCGAACCGATGAGGCCGAGTCGATGCCGTGCTCCTGGAGCAGGTCTGCACCCTTCTTCGTCAGTCCGTAGACATGCTGCTGGCGGTCAGTTCGGTACCATTGCACTAAGCCAGCCTTCTTCATCCCGCGCACAGCCTTCTGTGCCGCTGTCAACGCGGCTTTGAACGGACGCTCGGGCCCGCAAAGCGCCGCGATGTCGAACGTTCGGATGACGCGGAATCTATTTAGCGCGGAGAGCGCGCGGAGCACGGTGGCGTCTCGCAACCTGCGTGGCGACACCACTGTGGTGAGCCCTCGGTCGACACCGGGGCGCGAAGGCGTCGAGTTCGCACCGCCCGGTGGTAGCGTAGATTCCTGCGCGGTGGCGGAGCCCGCACGCACCGGTGGCAAGGAGTCTGCGCTCCGTGGCCGATTGCGAATGGCTTTCAGGGCATGTGTGTTGTTATTGGGTGCGTCGGTGGAGCTCTCCATACTTGTTGATTGAGCCTGTTGCTGCGCTGTGAGCATCGGTGGTCCCTGTGGGGCAGAGTTTTCAAGGCCGCACTGAGTCGCTGGTCCTTCGAGCGGTGCGGGGTGTTCAACGTGTAGTGAACCGTTGCGCCACCGCTTTGCATAACAGCGGCCACCACGCAATGCCGCTGCTCCTCCATGCCCATCAATGGTTCGCAGCACGGCCGCTCGAGGGCAGGGGTCAGCTGTTCTTTCCCCTCGTGCAGCCTCTCGCGCCACGGGCGCTCGTCTCCGACGTTTTCGTCGCGACGTGCATCAATGCCGGCTGTGCGGTCGCCCGGCTTCGCCGGTGCAAAACCCCGCCGCCGACCGCACACCTTCTCTCAATGCCCGATGTCTTTCATGGTCGTCGGCCGCAACTGTCTCGTCAGCAAGCCGTCCCTCTACGCTTGCCCCATGTCCCGATATCAAACGTGCTCTCTCGGCCCATGGGGACCCCGTGCGTAGCCGTACGAAGTCGCCGACTTCGTACCCGCCATCGATGAGGGCTTGCGCTGGCCGGCGGCGGGGTTTTGCCCCGCCTCAGCCCGGCCGGTCGCGAGCAACTCGGTCCTCGTAGCTCTCCTGGCTAGGCCCTTCGCGACCCGTACACGCAACTACTGTGCACCAACGCCAGCGGCTGCACGCCGCTCCGTCCGCCCGCTGGCTCGGTCGATGAGATGGCGTGAGCTCCCATCAGGCCGGATGCTCAGGAAGCTGTTTGCTCAAGGCTAAGGGTGCCCTCGCCTCCCGTGGCGCGCACGGCTGCGCCATCCACGCCTGTCGTCCAGCCTTCCCGTGGCGAAGCCGATTCGCGACGAGCGCTATACGACGCATATCAACTCCCATGGGAACAAGAAATGCTCGTCATCGATTTCGGCAAACACTCTGCTCGCATCTATCGCCGCAAGGAGGTGCGGCAACCCGACGGCTCGTACAAGCGCCCCGATGTGCGCCTCGGAACGCTGCCCCTGACGGCAACCTCCCTTCCGCCGGACTTCCCGCGCCTGACCGATAAGGAGCTCGAGTCGCTGCAAAAAAATTCTTCGACAAGGCGCGGGTGAAGCTCGAGCAGCGCCGGATAGATGAGCAGGAGCGCGCACTGGACCCAACGCGACGTATCGTCGCTGTGCGCGAACTCCTTCAAGAGCTGATTCGCCTGAGCGAGGAGCGTCCGGTTGATGACATGGACTTGATGGAGCTGTTCAAGATGCTCCTGGCCTTGCGTAGTGCCGACCCGCTTTTTCCGATGCAGGCTGTCACAGCCGCCGCTTTTGCTGCCGCATCGGCGGCGGAATGCGGCGCATTTGGTACTCGTTCCGATGAGACGCCCCTGAAAGGTTCGGCGGTCACGATGAGATGGAACGAGGTCCGAGATGCGGTCATCGGCGCGGGCGAGTCGAGTCTCATGCGCGCCCTCCAGCGCAGGAAATGGGTCAAGGTCAAGGAAGACTGAAACGCCGACAGCCTCAGAAGTGCCGCCCACCCGAGGCGGCATTTCTCTTCCTCAACAATGAGTAGGCGTCCAAGTACATCAGTCGGATACATTCTGAAATCCGTAAAGAACTCGTAAAGATGCCTCGCACTTCCGACCGCCAAACTGCTCCGGTCAATCTCCGCATGTCCTTGGAGGTCAAGGACCTCTTGCGCTTGGCTGCCGGCCGCGAACACCGCACGCTCTCGAACATGCTGGAGCGCTTGGTGTTGCAGCACTGCGAGCGCGAAGGCATAGCGCTGCCGCCGGCAGTCGTGCCCGGCAGGGACAAGAAACAAACCCAATGAATCAAGACCTCAAGAAAACCCTCTGGGCAGCTGCCGACAAGCTCCGCTCGTCGATGGACGCCGCCGAGTACAAGCACATCGTCCTTGGCCTCATCTTCCTCAAATACATCTCCGATGCCTTCGACGAACGTCGCGCTCAGCTCCTGGCCGCGTTCAAGGACGAAACTAGCGAGCTCCATCTGCCCGACGCGGCGGACCACGCCGAGGCGCTGGAGGAGCGCGACTACTACACGATGGCCAACGTCTTCTGGGTGCCCGCTTCGGCGCGTTGGGAGGCCATTCGCGCGCAGGCAAAACAGGCCGACATCGGCGTGCGCATCGACGCCGCGCTGGAAGCCATCGAAGCCGACAACCCGCGCCTGAAGGGCATCCTCGACAAGCGCTTCGGCCGCACCCAACTCGAACCCGGCCGCCTCGGCGAATTGGTCGACCTCGTCTCGACCATCGGCTTCGGCGAGGGCCACCACGCGAAAGACCTGCTCGGCGAGGTCTACGAATATTTCCTCGGCCAGTTCGCCAGTGCCGAGGGCAAGAAGGGCGGCCAGTTCTACACGCCAGCCTCGGTGGTGAAAGTGCTGGTCGAAGTGCTGGCGCCGCACCAGGGCCGTGTCTACGACCCTGCCTGCGGCTCTGGTGGTATGTTCGTGCAGAGCGAGAAGTTCATCGAGGCGCACGGGGGCAAGGCTGACGACATCAGCATCTACGGCCAAGAGGCCAACCCGACCACCTGGCGTCTGGTGGCAATGAACCTCGCCATCCGCGGTTTTGCGGCCGACCTGGGCAAGGAGCCGGCTGACACCTTCCACCGCGACCAACACCCCGACCTGCGCGCCGACTACGTGCTGGCCAATCCACCTTTCAACATCAGCGACTGGGGCGGCGAGCGTCTGGCCGAGGACCGGCGCTGGACCTACGGCACGCCGCCGGCCGGGAATGCGAACTACGCCTGGCTGCAGCACATCCTGCATCACCTGAGCCCGCGTGGTCAGGCCGGCGTTGTCCTGGCCAATGGCAGCATGAGCAGCAACCAGAACAACGAAGGCGCCATCCGCAGGGCCATGGTCGAGGCAGATGTGGTGGACGTCATGGTGGCGCTGCCACCGCAGCTCTTCTTCAACACGCAGATTCCGGCCTGCCTGTGGTTCCTGGCCAAGGACAAGAGTGGCGCGTCGGTGCCCGGCGGCAAGAAGGGGCGCGACCGGCGGGGCGAGGTGCTGTTCATCGACGCGCGCAAACTCGGGCGCATGGACACGCGCGTGAACCGCGTGTTCGACGATGAGGACGTGGCGCGCATCGCCGCCACGGTGCACCGCTGGCGCGCCGATGGCGAGGACGGTGCCGCCGACGAGGCCTACGCCGACGTAGCGGGCTTCTGCCGCGCCGTGAAGCTCGCCGAGATTGCCGAGCACGGCCATGTGCTGACCCCTGGGCGCTACGTGGGCGCCCAGGCGGCCGAAGAAGACGACGAGGCTTTCAACGAGAAGATGGAGCGGCTGACTGCGCAGCTTGCTGAGCAGATGGCAAAAGGAGCGGAGTTGGATGCGGTGATTCGCGAGAGATTGGGGGCCATGGGATATGCGGTCTGACGGTCGGCTCGTTCAACTTGGTGACCTTATCGAGGTCAAGCACGGCTGGCCGTTCAAGAGCGAGTTGTTCTCGCAAGAGCTGACCGGCAAGGGGGTCGTCGTCGCGATTGGCAATTTTCGCTACTCAGGCGGATTTCGCTTTTCGGAGACCGTCTGCAAAGAGTATCGAGGCGACTACCCGGCCGGGTATGACCTGTCGCCTGGCGACATCCTTCTCGTAATGACTTGCCAAACGGCGGGCGGCGAAATCCTAGGTATACCTGCAAAGGTGCCAAGCGATGGACGCCTGTACCTTCACAACCAACGAATCGGGAAGGTGGTGCTGACGTCTGATGATGTCCGAGAGGACTTTCTATATTGGCTCTTTCTCAGCCCAGACTTCAATCGCTCACTCGTCTCGACCGCATCGGGAACGAAAATCCTTCACACGTCGCCATCGCGCATCTGTGACTATCGTTTCCTCCTGCCGGCGCCTGAAATTCAGCGCGAAGCCGCTCGGACCTTGGATGCGCTACAGGACCGCATCGACCTCCTGCGCCAAACCAACGCCACCTTCGAATCCATCGCCCAAGCCCTGTTCAAGAGCTGGTTCATTGACTTCGACCCGGTGCGAGCCAAGGCCGAGGGTCGGGAGCCCGCAGGCATGGATGCCACAACAGCCGCGCTATTCCCGGCCGAGTTCGAAGAATCGTCACTAGGGTTGATTCCGAAGGGGTGGCGCGTTTTGCCGTTTCTGGATGCCTGTGACCTTGCGGGTGGGGCGCAGCCGCCCGCGTCTACTTTTGTCGACGAACCGAGAGAGGGCTATATCCGGCTCCTACAAATTCGCGATTTCTCCTCTGATGCTCATCTGACTTTTGTCCCTGACTCAAAGAAGCTGAAGCGAGCTGGCGAAGATGACGTCTTCATAGGCCGCTATGGGTCAGCAAGTGGAGACAAGACGAAAGATTCGCTTGGTCGGGTGTGTCGCGGCTTAACTGGCGCCTACAACGTTGCCCTAATGAAGCTCGTGCCAAAGGAGGTCGGTAGAGAGTTCGCTGCTCAGATGGTTGATGCACCATCGTTCTATAGCTACTTGCAGGGCGTCAGCTCAAAGGCTGTTCAGTCCGGCTTCTCCAAGTCCGAGCTCGGGAATCTTGCTGTCGTAGTTCCGCCCAAACCACTTTCTAACGTATATGAAGCTACCGGGCTTGCAGTCTGGCGTCGAATAAAGGCAAATAGGGAGCACTCGCGTAGTTTGGAGGCATTGCGTGACTCGCTGCTCCCCCGCCTCATCTCCGGCACGCTCCGCCTCCCCGAAGCCCAGGCCCAACTCGAGGAGGCTATCGCATGAGCGGCATCAGCGAGGACGCTGTCGAGCAAGCCATGCTCGAATGGTTGGCCGACCTGGGCTGGTCCAGCGCCCACGGCCCCGACATCTCCCCGCCTGATGCCAAGACCCCCGGCACTGACCGCGCCAGTTATCGTGAAGTGGTACTGCCCGGCCGGCTACGCGAGGCCATCGCGCGGCTGAACCCACACATCCCGCCCGGCGCCCGCGACGATGCGCTGCGACGCGTGCTAAACCCCAACGTACCGGGCCTGGTCAACGTCAACCGCCAAATGCACCGATGGCTGGTGGACGGCGTGCCAGTCGAGTTCCAGAAGGATGGCGAGACGCGCGGCGACCGCGTGCGGCTGCTGGACTTCGGCGACGTGACAGCCAACGATTGGTTGGCCGTCAACCAGTTCAGTGTGCAGGGGCCGAAGCTCATGCGCCGGCCCGACGTGGTGCTGTTCGTCAACGGCCTGCCGCTGGTCGTCGTCGAGCTGAAGAACCCCGGCGACGAAGACGCCGACATCTGGGCTGCCTGGAACCAGCTTCAGGCCTATCAGCAGGACATCCCCGACCTGTTCCACGCGAACGTGCTGCAGGTCATCAGCGACGGCATACAGGCGCGCATGGGCTCGCTCACGAGCGACCGCGAGCGCTTTATGGTCTGGCGCACCATCGACGGCGTGGCCACTGACCCGCTGGGCGCGATGCGCGAGCTGGAGACACTGGTGCTGGGCTTGTTCCAGCGCGACCTGCTGCTGGAGTACCTGCGCCACTTCGTTCTGTTCGAGGACGATGGCCGGCTGGTCAAGAAGGTGGCGGGCTATCACCAGTTCCACGCGGTGCGGGCCGTGGTGCAGAGCGTGCTCAAGGCCTCGGCACCGGGCGGCACGCGCAAGGGCGGTGTCGTGTGGCACACGCAGGGCGCCGGCAAGAGCATCGAGATGACCTGCCCGGCCGGGGCGCTGATGGCGCACCCGGCCATGGGCAACCCCACGCTGCTGGTGGTGACCGACCGCAACGACCTGGACAACCAGCTTTTCGGCGTGTTCGCCGCGGCCAGCGAGATGCTGCGCGAGACGCCTGCCCAAGCCGACACTCGGCCCGAACTGCGCCGGCTACTGGCCAATAGGCCCTCGGGTGGCATCATTTTCACGACCATCCAGAAGTTCACGCCGGGCGAAGACGAGGACACTTTCCCCGTGCTCTCCGACCGACGCAACATCGTTGTCATCTGCGACGAGGCACACCGCACGCAGTACGGCTTCGAAGCGCGCTTGGTCAACGGCAAGGGTCAGCCGGCCGAGCCGGCGGCCAACGACAGTCAGGCACTTCGGGTGGCCGAGCCGCCGGCCGACTACCAAGCGACCAGCGCAGTGCGCTACGGCTACGCGCAGCACCTGCGCGACGCGCTGCCGGGTGCCACCTTTGTCGCCTTCACCGGTACGCCAGTAAGCTTGAGCGACCGCGACACCCGCGCCGTGTTCGGCGACTACGTCCATATCTACGATATCGAGCAAGCGGTGCGCGATGGCGCCACGGTACCCATCTACTACGAGAGCCGCTTGGCACGGCTGGAGCTGAAGGAGGCCAACGTCTCCACGCTCGACAGCGAAGTCGACGAGCTGACCGAGGACGAGGAGGGCGACGCCGCCAAGGTGGCCAAGCTGCGCCGTTGGGCCGCACTGGAGCAGCTAGTGGGCGCACCGCCACGCATCCAGAAGGTGGCGGCTGACATCGTGGCCCACTTCGAGAACCGACTGACGGCAATGGATGGCAAGGCGATGGTAGTGGCGATGAGCCGCGACATCTGCGTGCACCTCTACAACGCCATCGTTGCCCTGCGGCCCGAGTGGCACAGCGACGACCCGATGCAGGGCGCCATCAAGGTGGTGATGACCGGCTCGGCGTCCGACAAGGCTCTGTTGAAGCCGCACATCTACCCGAAGGAGGTGCGCAAGCGGCTGGAGACGCGCTTCAAGAACCCTGCGGACCCGTTCAAGCTGGTCATCGTGCGCGACATGTGGCTAACCGGTTTCGACGCGCCGTGCCTGAACACGATGTACGTGGACAAGCCGATGCGCGGCCACAACCTGATGCAGGCCATCGCGCGGGTCAATCGAGTCTTCAAGGACAAGCCGGGCGGCTTGGTCGTGGACTACATCGGCATCGCCAACGAGCTGAAGGCGGCCTTGGCTGACTACACCCAGGCCCACGGGCGCGGCAAGCCGACCATCGACGCACACGAGGCGCTGGCGGTGCTGCAGGAACAGATGGACGTGCTGCATGACATGCTGCATGACGTCGCGTACGCCGATTTCCGCAGCAAGGCCCGGCAGCTACTGCCGGCCGTGGCCAATCATGTGCTCGGACTCGACGAGGGAAAGAAGCGCTTCGCCGACACGGTGCTGGCCGCCAGCAAGGCCTTCGCCCTGTGCTGCACGCTGGATGAGGCGCTGGCCTACCGCGACGAACTGGCCTTCTTGCAGGCAGTGAAGGCGGCGCTGACCAAGCACGCGGGCACCGATAAGAAGCTGACCGACGAGCAGAAGGAACACGCACTTCGCCAAATTATCAGCAGAGCGGTCGTGAGCGATGAGGTCGTCGACATCTTCTCGGCCGCGGGCCTGAAGCGGCCGGACATCGGCGTACTGTCGGACGAGTTTCTGGAAGACGTGCGCCACATGAAAGAGCGCAACCTGGCCGTCGAGCTGCTGGAACGGCTGTTGAAGGGCGAAATCAAGTCGCGCTTCAAGACCAACGTGGTGCAGAGTGCGAAGTTCTCGGAGCTGCTGCAGCAGAGCCTGACGCGCTACCGCAATCGCGCCATCGAAACGGCGCAGGTCATCGAAGAACTCATCGAGATGGCCAAGAAGTTCCAGGAGGCCGCGCAGCGCGGCGAGAGCCTGGGATTGAACAGCGATGAGATGGCCTTTTATGACGCGCTGGCCATGAACGAGGCCGCTGTACGGGAACTGGGCGACGCGACCCTGAAGAAGATTGCGGTCGAGCTAACGCAGAACCTCCGCAAATCCATCACCGTGGATTGGGCCAAGCGCGAGACAGTGCGTGCCAAGCTGCGCGTCATGGTGAAGACGCTGCTGCGCCGCTACAAGTACCCGCCGGACCGACAGGAAGAAGCCACTGATACGGTGCTAAGGCAGGCGGAATCGCTGTCGGCAGAGTGGGCTATCTGAATCTCGAAAAAGGGGCGGCATAAGTTCCTGGTACGGGGTGCATAAGAAGGCCGAGCCCATGGCTCGGCCTTAAATGAACTGGCCAGTGCTCAGCTTTTCACCAGAGGGTTGTCGTACCCCCTCCATACCTGCTCACATGCATCGACGAGCGCGGCATTCTCGAGCGGCGAGAGCTTGACGAGCTTGTCGAGCAAAGGCCCCAACACATCGTCTGAAGCAGCGTCGTCTGCAGACTCGATGCCGTTGTCGTCTGCAACCATCGTTGCAACCGACAACTCGGCATCCCATTGCCAAATCTGGTTGCACTCCGTGTTGAGGATGTAGCTCCACTCCGCCTCGGAGAAGCGACCCTTCAGGCTGCGCTGCGCTTTGGCAACGAGGGAGAAGAATCGGGCGCCTGCCAATTCCAGCACGACTTCGGGAGCGACGCGGCTTTCGCGCAAGCCGACGCGCGCTGAGATGGCCTCGCTCAACTGATGACGTCGGACCGGCTGGTCGAAGTCGACAGGGTGGGGTGCGTCACCGTTCAGGGTGCGCAGGTCGATGAAGAAGGATTCGAAGGATTGAGACATTGAAATTTCCTTGAGATTGAAGGGTTGCTTTCGGGAACCTGCACCTGATACGCCTTGTTTGACGAGTCAGATGCAGGCGGTTTAGGTATGTGGTTTAAACGCTTCCGGAGAAGCAGGGCCGGGAGCTCGCGCGGTCATGGGTCGCTCGCCGCGGTGCGCCCGTATGCGGGGAACTGAGGTAACAAGGTAACGGCGACGCGCCGCCGCGCGGCGCGCCGTTTCTTATGCCGCGTCCAAGAACTCGTGCTCGTTGGTCGGCTGCAGGTCCTGGGGCACTTCGAACATCGTGACCTTTGCGGCGCCGAATCCGACGCCCATCCGCTGGGTACTTTCCTGGCCGCCTGCCAATCGGCGAAGAACGATTCCCCAGCCGCCGGTGGACCACTTGGTGCCGGCGAACACCTTGCGCAGCTCCTGATGTTCCGGGCTATTGACCACGTACAGCTTCCAAGTACCGTTTACCAGGACGACACGCATTCCAAGCTGAGCGAGCCGGGACATGATTTCGGGGTTGCCCGCCGGGTCGTCGCAGACGCGCTTCACAGCCTCGCCAATCGACAGGTTCCGGGTGACCTCGTAGATGCCCTGGATGTACCGGAAGGGCATCACCTTGGACAGCAGCGCTTCCAGGCACCGTTGCTCGTCGCTGACCGCGTGGATTTCGAGGCGCTCCTTGATGTCAAGTCGGCTCACGAGCTCGGCTGCATCGTCCGTGGTTGCCGGCCGGTCTTTCACGAACGTCCAATAGGACGCGAGAAGGGTCCCGACGGTGTCCGCCATGCGCCCGTCGCCGCCCGCGCGCAGAACCTCCTTGCGCACGACTTCTTCCGACAACTTGTAGATGTCCCAGCGGTCGATGAACCGGCGCGCCAGGCGAGGACCGATGTCCCGAGCCTGTGCTTCGGTCAGTTGTACCGCATCCGACTTGCGCCCCTTCGCTTCCAGCACGACCCAACGTGTCAAGTCCGCCGGCTCCATCTTGCCGGGGCTGATGCCCGCCGCGATGAAAGGGGAGAAGAACCGATAGCTCCGGGCTGTGCCGCTCGTAGTGCCCCGGACGATGCCGCTATCTCCTTCCTGAAGGCTGTACGACATCCGGGCAATCTCGAAGGTGTCCCTGCAACCCTTCTTAGCGGGGTCCGCCTCGAATTCATCGACGATGGCTGCACGCGAAGTGCCTCCGAGTTGCTGGTAGTACCCAGCCATCGTCTGCGGCCCGGTGCATGCGAAGGCGAGGGGCCCGAGCAGCCACTTGACGGATTCGAGGATGGTCGACTTGCCGCAGCCTGCAGGCCCGGTCAGCAGCACATGGGGCCTGCGCCGAACCGCGGTCGACACCAGGGCGACGCCCAGCCAGCCGAGTATCAGCTCGGCTGCCAGTGAGTGGTCCCACCGGAGAGACCCGAATGCGTCCAGGACGAGCCGCACGTCGTCATCGGTGGCCTGTGGCGTGCCGAACTCAAAACCGATTGCCGAGCTATGCGGGTAGACGTGCCTGCCGTGGACGCCGTGCGGCACGTGCCCGTCGGCTCGCCACATCTCGCGGCTGTTGACGGCAAGGTGGCCATCTTCCATCAGCCAAACACCGGTTCGACGTTCCGACGATTCGTTGTATGGGCCCTTGGCCTGGCAATCTCTGATGATGTCGGTGGCAAGTTCCCGATGGTCGAAGATGTTTGCCTTCTTCTTCTCGTCGAATCTGGTGTAGTTTTGGTCGCACCACTCAGCGCCGCAGAGCTGCCTGAGGTTCAATTCCGACAAGTCGGTAGGCGCGACCTTGACGACAGCCTTGTCCAGGCTGGTCAGGACAACGAGCTTGCCGCCGATGGTGCCAAGCGCGGTGTAGCCACCTGCGCAGGTGGAGGTCTGGGGAGCGTTGGTGTTGTTGGTTTTGTTCATGTGATGTCTTTCAGATGGCCTCAATGAGGCCGAGGCCGCTCACGTGTCGGCACCGGGTCGCATTGAGGAACCGGTTCGCCGAGGGGCTGGCGGGATGCCGTCGCGTGAGAGGTGAATGGGATTGGTGGGCGCGGGGGAGGCCGCGACAGTGGTGTGTATCGTGGAAGGGGCCCGGAGGCCTCAGTCCATGCTGATGCGGTTTTGTAGCCATTCGGGATGCCGCGAGGGCGGGTATTAGCCCGGCTCTACGGGTCGCTGGCTACGTCGGGTTGTTAATGAACCGGTCCGACGCTGGACGCGATGGGACGACAGAGCTGCGATGAGCTCCTGCGCGGAGGTGTTGCGGGTTGACCGAACTCGGAAAGGAGCGCGGCTTGAAGCAAACGTGCGCTTGATGGCACGACTGGCTTCGGGTGGCGTGTGGGCCCTAAGGCCTGCCTTGTGATGACCTAGTGGTCGAGATGTAACGAATTCTAACGTGACACCGACGAAAGCGCAAGGGTTGGGTGTTTTTATTGCGGCGGGTTGCCTGCCGCAACGTGCTTGGAGTTACCCAACAAATATGCGTTTTGTTGGGTAACTTCCAGGTGTCCTTGCGAGGCCAACGAGGGACAGGATACGGCCAGCGCCCGGCCGCTCGACGGCACTGCCTGGCCCCCGACTACGCCAGAGAGGTCAGAATGCGGCCAAACCTGACCATCGACCCAGCCGTTACTTCGCCTAGAAGCTGTCGTTCGCGGGTCACGACTAGCTCATCAACTTTGTGGGAGGCTCGACGAGCTGCCTCGCAGCAGGACTCCGATTACGTCGACCGGCCGACTAAATCGGGCCCGATGGGATTCCGAGCTTCTCGCGGTCTTCCTTCGCCTTGCGCTGAGTCTCTTCAACGCTCTTGAGCGCAGCTTGCAGCGCTTCAATGTCCTGGAGGAACTCGGGAATTGTTGGAAGCGTCGGCGGTGCCTCTACACCGCCTTCGTGGGTGTACATTGAAGTTCTGGTCATGCCGTCGTAGATGGCCTTGACGTGCTGGTCTTCCACTCGGACCGACCTAAGTCGCTGGGTTTGGATAGGCCGGCGGAAGCGCTTGACTGTCCCCGCGAACAGGTTCTCCTCAACCAGCAGTTCCCAACTGTCTCTGAGCTTTCGGTAGCCACTTCGGATGGAGTCGTTGAATGCCTCATAGTCGCCGCTTTCCTCAAACGCTGCGTCGGCTTTGCGGCATAGCTCTTTGAGCTCCTGGATGCGAGTGGCTATTTTTTGGGCCTCGAAGGGCAGCTTGTCGTCGCAGCGGCCCTTGACGTCTCTGCTGGCAAACACGTGCCGCACGGCCCACTTCTGACCCTGACGCTTTGCACTTTCAATTAGCTCGTAGGCAAACGCGAGGTCGTGGGTGAACACGATGACCTGGCGGCGCTTTGCTTCTTTCGCCAGACGAGCAGCAATGAGCTCCCGCCGGTGGTGGTCCAGGGACGTGACCGGGTCATCGAAGACGATGCCGGACTCTCCAGGCTCAAGCCCGACTTCCGCAAGGAAGGAGGCTAGGGCGATGGCTCGCTGCTCACCCTCGCTCAGTATCTCGGACGGCTTGATGCCCTTGATGGACTGGTTTGCGGTAACCAGCCGCAGCTGCTGCACCGTGCGACCCCGCTGGCCGGCCAAGTCGAGCTGGAGCGCTATGTCCTGAACACCCAGCTGGGCGAGTTCTCGCTTCAGAGCCTCCTGCAATTCGACGGTGACGACCAGCTGGTACAGCTCGGCGCCCTTCCTTGACAGCGCGGCGGTGTTACAGCACTTGATGGCCTCACCAAGCTTCCAGTCCATGTCATCCGCCTTGATGGCGGCCAAGACCAGAGGCACCAGTGGCTGGAGCCGAACGCGCGCGCCCAGTTCCTCAAGGCGTTTGGCCATGTGGGCACACTGCTCAGGCGTCAGCCCCTTGGTCAGCGCTTCGACGTCTTTCAGGAGCCTTTCGCGCAGCGCGACGAGTAGCTGCTCTGGAGAGTCCGGCAGCGGCGGCAGTTCAGTGATTTCCCGGCTTGGCGCCATCTCCTGAATGCGTGCCCTGCGCTCCTCGAGTGCGTTGACGTACTGAGTGATGCTCTGAGTCGACCCGGGCACCTTTTCTTCGAGCTCCGTCAAGAACGCTTTGTCGGAGGGGAATCCAGGCACTTGCGTTTGAACTAGGGGTTGGTAGAGCTGCGCGGTGCTCGCCCGCAACTCGCGGTACTTGGCTTGTGCATCCTCCTGCAAAAAGGCCAGGAAGTGCTCGATGCGGTGGCGCGCCGAGTCGGACAGTGGCTGCTGGCAAAGCACGCAGCTTGCGCCATCTGGGCCTGGATAGGCGGACCCCGAATATGGCAGCTTGGCGAACTCGATGGCGCTGTGCAGCAGCCGTTCCCAGGGCTCACTTCCGGTGCCTGGCAGGCATCCTTCGGCGAGCGCCCTGGAGGCCACTTGGCTGGCGTCGTATGCGGCGCGCAGCTGCTGGAATGAAGCGCGCAACCTTCCGACAGTCTCATCAGACAAGGCGGCCGATAGAGTGCCAAACTCCCTCGTCAAGGCTTCGAGCCTGATGCAGAACTGCCTCAATTCCTGCGCCATCTTCTGCGCCATGTCTGCTTGCATCTGATTCTTGATGCTCTGGAGGTCTGCCGTCTCCTGCTGGCTCAAATTCGCGAGCTTCTGGACATCCTCCGGTTTGGTAGCCCTGCTCAGGTTGTCAATCAACCTGCCGACCTCCGTAGCACCGCGCAAGCCGCTTAGCTGGCTGCGGTCGAAAGCCTTATCTTGCCGCTCCTGCATCAAGCGCTTCTGAATTGCCTGAAGCGCGTCAGAGACCTGTGTCAGCAAGTCCATCCCGTAAGGCACGTACGAGATGGCTGCCTGCTCGTCGATGAACACGCGAGCGCAGTGCGCATCGAAGACCGCGATGTGCGACAGCGCCGCCGGCCCGGTCGTGCCGTCTTGCCAAGACCCGCTGAATGGCTGGCCGCCGTCCGCCCATTCGAACTTGGCGGTGGCGGCGCCAGCAGCCAAGACCGTGAAGACGTTCGGCCAGATTCGCTCCGGTTCCTTGGCGCGGCAGGCTTTCTTCAAGGCGCGCGTGTATCCAGACTTACCGGAGCCGTTGTTGCCGTAAACAACGGTCAGTCCACCTGCCTCGAAGGTGAGGGATTCGTTCGCACCGATGGCGTTGATGTTCCTCGGCTCGCGGATGGCCGTCAGGCTGACGGAGCTGCCGGCTCCCCGCCTTGCGGCCGCTCCTTCGGCTGGAGTCGGACTGGAACGCGGCCCTGAGGGTCCGCGATACCGACGCCGGACTTGATGAAAGCTTCGAGGTCGTCGATGTCCTGCCCACTCAGGACGCCGTTGTCGACGAGGCGGCGCATCGTGTCCGACATCCAAGCTGAGTGTGACTCCGCCCACCTGCAAATCTCGGCCACCAACGTCATGCGAGCCTCCCTTCCTACCCATGATAGTTCAGCTCAACCGGGAAGCCGTCGGGACCGGCCCAGTCGTCACGATTGCAAAGTTGCGCCAATCGGCAGAATGCGGCCAACCCGACATTCACCAACATGGCCCGGTTCGCCCGGCGGCAACACGCATGATTCCAGGAACCGAGGGCTACGCGGAGCACGCTGCAGAACTGGTCAAGCGCTTTGAAGCGGTTTCGTTTGCCGAGAAGCACGCAGCCGTCATGCACCTCCTGCCTTCGGTGCCGTCGACCGTGCTCGACGTGGGTGCCGGGAGTGGTGCCGATGCTGCATGGTTTGCCTCAAAGGGCTACCGGGTTGTCGCAGTTGAGCCTACGGATGCGCTGCGCCTCGCAGGCCTCGAACTGCATCGAGCGCATCCCTTCGAATGGGTTGACGACAGCTTGCCCGACCTCGCCCGTATGCGGGCTCGCGACGAGAGGTTCGATGTCGTCATGCTCACAGCTGTCTGGATGCATCTTGACGAGCTGGAGCGTCAAAGGGCGATGCCGCGGCTTGCATCACTGCTCGCACCTGCTGGAATCCTGGTGATGTCCATCCGCCATGGCCCGGCGCCAAGCGAACGGCGCATCTTTGACTTGTCGGACGAGGAGACCATCGCTCTGGCCTTGGGATGTTCGTTGAAGAAGGTGTTTGGCCTGCGCACTGCATCTGTCCAAGCTGCGAACCGCCCGGCAGGAGTGACATGGTCGCGTCTTGCATTCCAACGGGTGACTTGACCGCCATGCGGGTGCCGGTGGGCGTCGCCGCTGAGAGGCAGAATGCGGGCCAATAGTAGCCGTCCAACCCGACATGAGGAGATTGGCATGTCCATCGGAACTGTATTCGTCAGCAAACGCACCCAGGCGGTCCGCCTCCCCTTGGACGTGCGCCTGCCTGAGGGCATGCACAAGGTAGAAGTACGCGTCAGGGGCAACGAGCTCATCATCGCGCCGCTCGGCCAAACTTGGGACAGCTTTTTCCTTGACGGCCCTCGCATCAGCGACGACTTCCTGCCCGAGCGCGCCAATCCGCACCAGTCGGAGCGGGAAGCGCTCTGATGCTGCGCTACCTGCTGGACACCAACATCTCCGTGTTGCAGCGGCGCCCTGTCGAGGGGTCTGGCTACTACCTTCAACGCGAACGCTGTTCCCGTCCGTCAAAATTCGGCCACACACCAGACACTCACGCCTGCCTTCCAATTCACGACAACCGGCCGGTCGACACGCCCGCAGAGCACATGAAAGCCGTCGCTTGCCGAGCCAAGCGACCTTCAGTCGCGGTCTATGAAGACCCCAAGACAAAGTGCTGCGCCCACGACGTACAGCAACCAGGTCTGCGGAGTCGCGTAGGGATAGAGCATCAGGGCCACGCCGAGCCATTTGGTGCGCGGACGACCGACACGCTTCCCGTAGCGGTAAACCGCAATTCCGATGAGGCCGAACAGAACGGTGCCAATGATGTAAGCCGGGCTCGGTAGCGAAATTCCGAGCGACTGCAGTGCCTGGAGGCTGTCCATGGAAGATTGGGCCATCAATAGGGTGCTCCTCCGGACGCCCGCGGCTTCAAGCGAGGGGAGCCGGTCCGCTAGGCTCGTTGGATGGCAGCGCAGGTGCGTGCGCCGTCGCTCCAACAGTACGGGACCTTGCGGGCGCCGCCAAGCTGCGCTTCATGAGCCAAGGTACGCCAGGGATGTGCAATCCCGTTGCGAATGCCACATCTCGCCAAAGTCCCTGGCCTTGTGCCTGGAAGCATGGCGTGAGCAGACGGCTCAGGGTCTGGAAGCCCTGGGAACGTCGAAGCCGTCGCGACGAATACGCCCGCGCCGCGCCCGCCACCCCGTATTGCTCCACTGCATGAGCGAGTGCGAGGGCGTCCTCCATGGCCAAGGTCGTTCCCAGTCCGAGCTGCGGGCTCATTGCATGGGCCGCGTCGCCAACTACGCATAGGGGGCCGCAGCCCATGGAGCGCGGCCAGGTATGGCGATACTTCGCGAACGCCAGGTCATCGTGGTGCCGAACCTGGCCGACAACAGGCGCTGCCTCCGGCCACAAGGTAAGGACATGACGCTTCCATGAGTCCAGGTTGCCTTCCCTCCAGTTGGCGTAGCGGTCGCCGCGGATGCTCCAGAAGAAGGAAAGACGAACGACCTCGCCTACAACCTCAGTGGGCAGGAGGCCCATCATTTCCGAGGTGCCTCTGAACCTCTGCAGCAGCAACGACGGATGCTCCCAGGCAGATACCCAGAACTGCCCCCACAGGGCGCCCCATCGGTAAGTCCTGGAAGGGCCGGCGATGCCGGTACTCTCTCGCAGGCTTGAGGCCGCCCCGTCGGCGATTGCGAACAGGTCGAAATCCAAGGAAGCAGTCTTCGTTGTCGTCCTCGCAAGGCCCTCGACGACGGTGAGGGACTCGATTTCGCGGCCCAGGGAAAAGCGAACGCCGGCGGCTTGTGCTGCCGTGTGGAGGACGCGAGCGAGCGCTGCTCGACCGACAGCCCGAGCGGGGGAGTCCTCATAGTCGATGTCGACCACGCGCCAGCCTCGGTGGGTGGTACCCAGAAGTCGTGCAATGGGGACACTGACCTCATCGAACTCTCGCCGCACACCTAGTTCTCCGAGGGCGCGAAGTCCTTGGGGCTGGATGAGCAAGCCAGCGCCCAGCGGCTCGAGCGTTGGATGCTTCTCGAAGACCTCGACGCGATGGCCTAGCTTGGCCAGCGCGATGGAGGTCGCCAAGCCGGCGGGACCGGCGCCGGCGATGCCGATGTTGAGTCTTGTTGACGGTTGGTGCATGCGGCTCGGACGATGGGTCAGCATATATCAGCCCAGGAGCGAGGAGCGCGTCTGGCGCGCGCTCGGCCGGCTGGCCTGCAAGCACGGAGTTACCCACTAAAATCCAGTTTTATTGGGTAACTCCGCGATGCCATCACTGAGGCCCCTCTTTCGCGTACAAGAACTGGCGTTCCGAACGCAGTACGCTGAACTGAAGGAGCGTAGTTCGTCGGGCGAGCCTCTGCTTCTTGGTACGCCCGGTACGCTCGTCAAGCGCGAGGGAACAGGCTATTCGTATTGGTACAGGGTCTACTACCCTGCGCCAGGGAAAAGGGCGGAGCAACTGATTGCCAAGGATGGCGACTTGGACGCGCTTGCCGAGGCTCAGCGGCAGATTGATTTTGCGCAGTGGGCTAACGCGCAGGTCCGCAATCTTCGGACTCTCGGTTTTCAGATGGCTGACAAGGGCGTCGCAAGCGTCCTAGTCGAGTTGCACAATCGGAACATGCTTGATGCGGGTCTCGTGCTGGTTGGAACGCTGGCTTACATGGCCTGGCTCAACGAACTGGGCGCAAGAGCAGTTGCAGTTCGAACCCAGGATGTGGACCTTGCGACACGCAAGCACCTCAGGTTGGGTGCGCCGCAGTCATTCCTCGATGCAATGGCAGCGACGAAGCTGGGCTTTTCGCCCGTGCCGGGCATTCCGAGCCAGGCGCCCTCGACGTCTTTGAAGTTGAAAGGGCGAGAGGGCCTTCGCGTCGACCTCCTGGTCCACGGCAAGGAACTGGGTAAGGCAGTCCCCATCCCACAGTTGATGTGGCACGCCGAGGCCGTACCGTATTTCGACTACCTGCTGGAGCAACCGCAACCTGGCGCATTGCTGGCGGGTGGCCACTGTATCCCCTTGATGCTGCCTCGGACCGAACGCTTCGTCTGGCACAAGCTCTACTCGAGTTCGTCGCGCAAGGGCTTTCCGGAGAAGGCGGAAAAGGACCTGGTTCAGGCCGCCACTCTGGCCGCAATTTTGGTTGAGCAGCAAGACGAGGCAATGGTCGACTCGTTCGGCGAGGTGCCAACCGGCATGCGAGCGGTCGTGAGGAAGCGATTGCCAGGCCTGCGCCGGGCGCTGGGCAGTCATCCGCAAACGCTTGAACAATTTGAGATGGCGCTTGCTCCATGAGTCTCGGCGTAGGCCCAACGACCGGATGCGGGCCATAGACCAGTCATTCGATGACAACGCCAAAATCGTTGTAGGAGGCGGTCTCTCGGGCCCGCGTCCTCCAACCCGTGCATACTGCGGCCATGCACGACGTACTCCCCGACCCAGCCGACCAGGTGCTGTTCAGCGTCGACGCGGAGCAGTTCTGCCAGTTCGCCGCGATGCTCAATGCCCCTCCGACGCCAAACCCCGGGCTGCAGCGCTTGATGAAAGTGCAGGCTCCGTGGACCTCCGGTCCGTCTGAGAGCCCAGATTCGGCGGGACAGCGATAGCTGCGAGCACCCCCTCGCTGACACGAATCGGGCCATGAGCGGACGGTCGGCGGTCTTTGCGGCGTGGTCGCGAACCCGAAGGGGTTGCTCTCGCGCACCCACGGCATGCTTCAAGACGCCTCTTCGCACGGGGGCATTTGTTCGCGTATTGTGTGAGCAGCATGAAAGTCAGCGAACTCACCGAACTCCTGAAGGGTTACGACCCAGATGCAACGGTCGTCATCTGCGACAAGTCGGACTTCGTCCGTGCGGGACTGATTCGCCCGCTCACATATTCTGAGCTCCGTCCGATGCAGTTGGGCGAGGTCGTCGAAGACTGCGGCCGATGGACTTGCCGGTGGAGCGAGCGACCCATAGATTGCGACGTCGACGGCCCATTGACTGGAATTTGCCTTGGGCCAGAGTAGCTGAGCCGATTCGACAAGTATTGGCTCAAATCAGCTCACACTGAGCCGATTCTCGCGGCTCAGGGGCCAAGAGGCCCGCCGGACACGAACAGCGCACGTGCGCTATGGCACAGTTCGGGCCAGGAGCGGACCTAGCGCAGGCCTGTCCAAATTGAACGCTGAACGCGTTGCCTTCCTCGACAACAGACCGGGTACATTTGCCCGCAAGCAGTCATTGACAGGTACGTCTCGCATGTCGGTCGCTTGGTCTTCGCTCACCTTTGCTCCTCCGCCTGAGGCCGTTCAAGAACTCGGTGCGTCGTGGGGGTGGCTCCTTCGCGAGCCGTTCACGCCAGTGCTCTTCTCGTCGCTCGGTGATGTGTTTATCGAGCCGGATTCCGGTGGCGTCTGGTGGCTGAACACCGGCACAGCCGAACTGACACGGGTGGCCGACTCCGTCGCGCATTTCGAAAGCCTTCTGAGCTCGGAGCTGGCGGACGAATGGTTCCTGCCGAACCTAGTCGGGAAGCTTCACGCCGCCGGCAAGGTGCCCAGACCTGGCGAGTGCTATACGTTCGTCACCTTGCCGGTTTTCCGCGAAGGGAAGTACGAAGTCGAAAACCTCAACCCGGTCCCGGCGCGCGAACACTACGGACTGACTGGTTCGATGCACAAGCAGCTGCGCGGTGTGCCGGACGGTGCACAGGTGCAGGTCAAGGTGGCCACGTCGTGACAACCAGTGTGTCCCCGCAGCGGGCAGGATGCGGGCCAACAGCAGCCGGTCGACGCCGAGGCAGAACTCGGCACGAACAGACATTCCGGCATCCATTCCAACACACGCAAAACTGGAGCATCACCATGGCCGGTCCCAGGGACGGTCTTTCTATGACGAAGGTCAACTACTCCGAACAACTCGGTATCGAACTTGGGCCTCTCATCGACGCGGCGCTAGCTGAGCGCGTCAGCGCCGAAGCAAGGCGGGCCCTGAGCGGAAACCAACATGCGGTTCAACTGTTCTACGCGGGCCTCCTCGGTACCCTGTATCGCGCGAAGGATGCGGCTCAGCACCTCGAGGTATTCAAGTCAGCTTGGGCGACCGAGCCGCGTGCGACACCTCAGGAGCGAGCGACGCAAGAGGAAGTGCTATTCGGCGCCGTGACTGCGGCAGCCTCCGCGGTAGAGAACCAAGTCTTCGCCGGCTTTGTGTTGGTTCAATCGACTCTGCAAGGGGGCTTCTCGAAGGGTGAACTCAAGGCGTCGCGAGAAAGGATGGTCAGGGCAATCGAGGCTGAGGCGCGGACCGCGGACCTGGGCAGATTTCTTCGGAGCAGCTTTGCTGACGCGGACTGTGCGGCCCTCTACGAGCTTCGAGACTTTCTCGTTCATCGCGGCAAGCTTCCTCGGAATCATTGGGTGGGCGGGCCTCACCACGGGACAGTCACCATCGCGCGCAACGTCAAGGACGACCCTGCAGTTTGGCTCACCAACCTAGCCATGAACGACGCAATGCTTGATAAGCCAGTGGCGTGGGCCGAGCGGCACCTTCACCAAGGCCTAGCCCTTCTTGAAGCGGCCCTAAAGCTGTTCTGAGGGGCCATTCAAAAGATGAACACAGCCTCGATTGCTTTTGCGCTGGCGCGGGCCGCTGGTGAAGCTATGGACGAATTTGAATCCGGCGAGCCGGATGAAGTTTTCCACTACACAGATGCGGGTGGCCTCATCGGAATCTTGGCCGCAAAGGGCGAACTTTGGGCCACTGACGTCCGCTGCATGAACGATGCCAATGAGATGACGCATGGGAACGTCCTGCTCCAGAAGGCCATTGAAGAACGCCGAGGTGACCCGGCCTGCACTCTTCTGTCTGGTCTGTTAGAGCATCCTGCGTTTCTCTCCGGAATAGTCTTCACAACGTCGTTCAGTTCGGAGCGCGACCTACTCAGTCAGTGGCGGGCCTATGCCGACAACGGCGCGGGGTTCGCCTTGGGGTTTCGGTCTGCGGGGTTGAAGGAGCTTACGTTGGACGGCAACAGGGTGGTGCAATCGCTGGTTAGAGTTGAATACGGTGCGGATGTTCAGAGACTACGCGCGCAGCGGCTTGTCAACGGCATTCTTGAAAAGCTCGAACCCCTGGGGCAGCGTACGCTCGATGCACAGGACGAACAGATGCTGGCGACGGCTCTCGGTCTTGTTCTTACAGCGGCGTCGGCAGCATCAAAGAACTCCGGCTTTGAGGAGGAGGCAGAGCATCGAATTGTTCTTCGCTCGCATCAAGACCCTCTCTTGGCGCTCGATGCGAGCCCCTCGTTGACGATGCCCGTATGTCAATTTCGTTCGGGGAAGTACGGCATCACGCCCTTCCTTAAGCTTCGCTTTCCCGATGGGATGCTTACGCGTGCGCTGAGTCGCATCGTGATGGGTCCAAGGGTTGCAGCGCCTGATTCGGAGCAGAAGGTCAGAGCGCTCTTGGCCAACGCAGGCGTGCAGAACTGGTCGACGTTTCCCATCGAGCGGGCTATGACTAGCTATCGATGATGCCAGTCGGTGACAGGAGGGCCCACCCCGGCGCGAGCGCGGACGTACTTGTCCAGAAGCAAGTCATGGTTCACCCCAACGAGCAAAATGCGGGCCACAACCGGTCAGTCGGCTTTGACGCAGAATTTGCGCAACAGACATCCCCACAAGCTCCATGAACTTGCTTGCAGCCGTCACCACCGGACTTTGCGCCACGTTGTTCCTGGTCGCCGAGGCCCACGCTCGTCGGGGGCGTCACGGCAGTGGCGAAGACCCGTTCCCAGAGCTCACTTACTACGTTGGCATCGTCCTCCTGGGGTTGTTCGTCCTCGGTGTGCTTGGCGCCGTCTGGAATCGTATTCGTCAGCCATCCAGGGATTCGAGAGCCCGCCAGGACGCCGCCCGGCGAAGAGCCGACAAACGTGCGGCACGCCGGGAGAGCAACACGGCTCGACGCCGGTAACGGAGCCAGGAGCGGCCGGTCGGAAGAGCCGCAGAATTTGGCCAGCAGCAGGCCCTGTAGGCCATACTGAAAGACACCATGCTTGCATGTCCAATCTGCGGCGCCACCACGCTGAAAGCGTATTTCGCGAAGTGCCTCACCTGTGCCAGTTGCCATACCGATTTGACGAGCAACGTGGGGACCGTAACGACGTGGGAGGGAATCATTGGTCTCTTCCTCCTCTGGATACCTCGCACGCTCCTATTTCAGCTTTTCGGGAGCGCCTGGTACGTCGATTGGGCAATCTTCTTACCCTTGTTTGTCATAGTCCACTTCGCCTTGCTGAGCGCGCTGGTCGAGCTTGTTCCCGCGCGTTCCAAGTAGGGCGCGCCGGAGTCCGTGGGCGTGTGGCACAGTTCGGGCC
Organism: Variovorax ureilyticus; assembly: GCF_050632185.1. Lineage (GTDB taxonomy): Bacteria > Pseudomonadota > Gammaproteobacteria > Burkholderiales > Burkholderiaceae_C > Variovorax > Variovorax ureilyticus_A. The sequence continues at coordinate 3,231,669 of NZ_CP192579.1, read as the reverse complement.
ACAACCGTAGCCAGAAGCGGCCACTCGGCGTCGTCGAAGAATTTGTGCCGGATTGCGGTCTTTCGCGGCAAAGGCAGGGCGGAAGTGTCGAATCCGTCACGTTCGCCAGGAAGTGCCTTGAGGCAAACTGCCGACGTTTTTCACAACCTTCCACGCCATGGCACGACGAAGAAAGAGCAGCTTCGCGGAGGATGTCATCGACCTAGTCGCAATGCTTCCCTGGTATGTCGGCTTTCTCGCCGCCGTTGTTTCGTATCTCCTTCTGCATAGCGTGGCCACCTCCGCCGTTCCGGTGGTCACGAAGCCCGGAGATATGGCGAGCGTCATGACTGGTGCAGTCTGGCGAGGCCTGGGCAATTTCGCCCAGTACGTCATTCCGCCTCTATGTCTTATAGGCGCGGTCGCATCCGCATGGCGCCGCCGCGTGCGTCGAAGCCTTGTTGACAACGTGACCGCCTCACCGGCCTCAAGCGTCCTGGAAGGAATGACTTGGCAAGAGTTCGAGCTGCTCGTTGGAGAGGGCTTTCGGCTGCAGGGCTACAGCGTGCTGGAATCCGGAGGCGGCGGAGCAGATGGCGGCGTCGACCTGGTTCTGCGGAAGGGCGGCGAGAAGTTCTTGGTTCAGTGCAAGCAATGGCATGCCTTCAAAGTGGGCGTGCAAGTCGTGCGCGAGCTGTACGGCATCATGGCCGCGAAAGGCGCGGCCGGCGGCTTCGTGGTCACGTCGGGCCAATTCACGCAGGATGCGAAGGACTTCGCCAAAGGGCGCAACGTCACGCTGGTGGACGGCCCGATGCTGCACAAGATGCTGCAGCAGGCACGAAGCTCTCGCCCCGCTCGAACTCCGTCGGGGCCGCCAACGTCCCGACCCGTTGTGAGCAAGGCTACTGTTAGCGCTCAGACACCTCCGTCGTCGGCCGCAAGCACAGTTCCTGCATGCCCAAGATGCTCGCAGCCGATGGTCCGTCGGACCGCGAAGAAGGGGTAAACGCGGGGAACGACTTCTGGGGGTGTTCGGACTATCCGCGGTGCAGAGGCACGGCGTAGGCCGCCATCCAGGTGTCGGCCTTCAAGTCTCTGGGGCTGATGTTGGGCGTCTACGTCGCCTACAGCGTCGTCACCGGCGCCGTCTATGCGAGGCATCGAATGCGGGGTCGCACCTTTCGTCGTGAAGACGAGCCGGTTGCGTATTGGTCAGCCATCGTGGCATATGGGGCGCTCGCACTGATGCTCGTGTTCATCTTCTGACCTCATTGGCTTGGAGGCTTCTAGGACAGAATTCGGGCCATGAGCGGACGGTCGGCGGTCTTTGCGGCGTGGTCGCGAACCCGAAGGGGTTGCTCTCGCGCACCCACGGCATGCTTCAAGACGCCTCTTCGCACGGGGGCATTTGTTCGCGTATTGTGTGAGCAGCATGAAAGTCAGCGAACTCACCGAACTCCTGAAGGGTTACGACCCAGATGCAACGGTCGTCATCTGCGACAAGTCGGACTTCGTCCGTGCGGGACCGATTCGCCCGCTCACATATTCTGAGCTCCGTCCGATGCAGTTGGGCGAGGTCGTCGAAGACTGCGGCCGATGGACTTGCCGGTGGAGCGAGCGACCCATAGATTGCGACGTCGACGGCCCATTGACTGGAATTTGCCTTGGGCCAGAGTAGCTGAGCCGATTCGACAAGTATTGGCTCAAATCAGCTCACACTGAGCCGATTCTCGCGGCTCAGGGGCCAAGAGGCCCGCCGGACACGAACAGCGCACGTGCGCTATGGCACAGTTCGTAGCCATGAGCGGACATCGGGACCAGCGACCCGATTGGCCTTCAAAGAAGCCCACCAGGACCATCGGTACGGTGAAGCGCGAATGAAATCAGCACTAGCGGGCAACCGGCCTTGCACCAACGTGCAATGGCGGTGATTGCGTGGCGCGTTTAACGTAGACCGGCAATCTTTGAGCGGAGAGCAAATGCGTTAGCCCGCCGCGCCGGGATTCTGTGCGCACGTTTTCCGCCTATCGACCAGCAGGTTCGAAATCGCCGCGGCCCAACCGGCTGTGTAGCGCCCTCCCGGTCCATCTCTGTCGACATGAAAGGACTCGAAACCATGAAGGCCAAACTCCCGCTCCTCGCTTCCAAGATGAACGGAATGTGGCGGCGAAATCGTTTGCTTCTATGGACCGCAGCGGTTTCAATCGGATTTCTGTCGTCGCTCGCGCAATCGCAAGAGCAACCAAAGCCGGCCACCGACGCCACCAAGGCGGCCAACGCCAAGCTGCTTCAGGAACTGCCCTTCAACGACAAGACATCCTTCGAACTCGCGCACAAGGGCTTCGTCGCGCCGCTCCCGCAGAACGTGCTTACAGGTCCCAACGGCAATCCCATCTGGGACCCGGCCAAGTACGGTTTCATCAAGGAAGGCATGGCTGCGCCCGACACGGTGAATCCGAGCCTATGGCGACAGTCCCAGCTCATCAACATCTCGGGTCTCTTCAAGGTTGCGGATGGCATCTACCAAGTGCGCAACTATGACCTGTCGAATATGACCATCGTCGAGGGCAAAAGCGGCATCACGGTGATGGACCCTCTGGTCTCGTCGGAGACGGCCAAGGCGGCGCTCGACCTGTACTTCCAACATCGCCCCAAGAAGGCCGTCGTGGCAGTCATCTATACCCACAGCCACGTGGACCACTACGGCGGAGTGCGCGGCGTCGTGAACGAGGCGGACGTCAAGTCTAAGAAGGTGAAGATTTACGCGCCGGCCGGCTTCCTGGAGGCCGCTGTGGCCGAGAACGTGATGGCAGGCACGGCCATGAGCCGCCGCGCGAGCTACATGTACGGGAACCTGCTGCCGCCCAGCCCCACGGGCCAGGTCGGCGCGGGCTTGGGTACGACCACCTCAGCCGGAACCGTCACGCTTATCCCGCCCACAGACATCATTGGCAAGACCGGCGAAACGCGCACCATTGACGGGCTCACCTACGTCTTCCTGTATGCGCCGGGTAGTGAGGCGCCGGCTGAGTTCCTCTTCTATATCAAAGAGAAGAAGGCGCTGAACTCAGCAGAGGATTCGTCGCACACCCTGCACAACACCTACTCGCTGCGCGGCGCCAAGATTCGTGAGCCGCTGCCTTGGTCCAAGTACTTGAACCAGGCCATCAGCATGTGGGGAGGCGATGTGCAGGTGATGTACGGCATGCACCACTGGCCGGTGTTCGGCAACAAGCAGGTCAACGACCACCTGGCCCAACAGCGCGACATGTACCGTTACATCAACGACGAGACGCTGCGCATGGCCAACAAGGGCATGACCATGACGGAGATTGCCGAGCAGTTCAAGATGCCCAAGGCGATTGCCAGCAACTTCTCCAACCGCGGCTACTACGGCTCGGTCAACCACAACGTGAAGGCCACGTATGTGCTGTACCTGGGGTGGTTCATTGGCAATCCGGCCACGCTGAACGAGCTGCCGCCTGAAGAGACAGGCAAGCGCTACGTGGACATGATGGGCGGCGCCGACAACCTGATGAAGAAGGCCAGGGAGTACTACGACAAGGGTGACTACCGCTTCGTGGCGCAGGTAGTGAACAACCTCGTGTTCGCGGACCCGAACAACCAGGCCGCAAAGAACCTTCAGGCCGATGCGTTAGAGCAACTGGGTTATCAGGCCGAGAGCGGCCCGTGGCGCAACTTCTACCTGACCGGGGCCAAGGAACTGCGCGAGGGCATCAAGAAGCTCCCGACGCCGGACACGGCTAGCCCGGACACCGTGCGCGCGATGGACACGGAACTCTTCTTCGACTACCTGGCGATGCGCCTCGATGGCGAGAAGGCCGACGGCAAGACCATCCGCATCAACTTGGACTTCACCGACCTGAAGAAGAAGTACGCATTGGAAATGGAAAACGGGGTGCTCAACCACACCGAAGGCCGCGTGCTCAACAACGCGGACACCAGTCTCACACTGACGCGAGACACCATCAATAAAATCCTGCTCAAGGAAACTACTTTGAAGGATGCGGTTTCGTCAGGTGCGGTCAAGGTGCAGGGCGACCAGGGCAAGCTTGATGAGCTAGTCTCGTACCTTGACAACTTCGACTTCTGGTTCCCTATCGTCACACCATGACGACAGGTTGCCGGCGAGAACGCATAGCGCGCCGGCAACTATTTGCTGAACGGCGATGTGTTATCGAATGCCGCCTGCTTTCTCCGACACTCTAGGTTTGCTCAGAAAGCAGAACTGGCGTGCCAACGGGAGGTCCGCTTTCGAGGAGTTGCTAGTTCCGCTTTGGAGCACACACCGGCCGGTCGACGCAGCCGAAAGCAGCCGCTCGCGCAAGGAGGGAATGGGCACTACCCGGACATCTATCGCGCTTCAGACCGGACAACATGCCGTGGTCGCGGCATGCCGCGCAGCCGGCCGTCATGTCTTTCAGCGCAGTTTGCCGGTCGGCGTAACCCCGAGTGCTCTATCGAGCTCCCGTTCGTCCACAATCCGCCCGGCGGCAAGGTCCGCGAGTCCTTCCAGGGCTTCGCCGACCAGCACCAGGTTCGCATGCTCGGCTTCCAAAGCGTGGTAGTAGTCCAGTCTGCGCGCATCCACGAGCGCTACATAGCCGACCCCGTTCCTTGTCAGCAGCTTTTCGTTCCCACGAAGGACGACGTCATCGGCCAGTTCGGCCAGTCGGGCGCGCGCCTCGCTGAGCGGCACTACATCACTTGCGCGGATTGACATGGGAGTTCCTCGAAGAAGTCAACAGATAGCTGCCCAGGAGCCGACTTGAACTTTGTCGTCAATCGGAGGGCCCGTGCTCGACCGGCAGGTCGCCCATGGCTATTCGCGGCACTGGTAACAGGGTAACGGAGGTAACAACTCAACAACTCAAGCGCGGGACGCGAAGGACTCCGCAGCGGCAGGATGAGCGGACGGCCACGGAGGCCGGCACCGCCATCAGCCGATGCAGCCCAGCATTTGGCGGCAGGGGAACATCCAGTAGCACGGCGAATTTCCGAAAGGTCATCTCATCGACGATGAAGAGCACCTGGAAGTCGACGCCGAGCCATGTTCCGGACTGCCGCTCCCGCACATCAACCTCCGCCGTTGCTGCTTGCCGCGGTGATGGCACGCTGCGCCCAGTGCAGCGTGGCCGGACCGCTGAGATGCGCATCGGCGGCATATCGACGCTCGGCGAGTGTGGCGGCGAACTCCACATCGTCGCGACACAAACCGAGTGCGCGGGCTCCCATTGCCGCCAGTTCAGCGCAAGGATGGTCATGCACCCGGCGGATGACGTCTGGGTGCAGAGCTGATAGCAACGCGTAGTAGGCAGCATCGAACATCACGAGCGGTCGATTCATCTCGCTTGTCCACGGAGACCGCGCATCGCGCATTAGGTCACTTGCAATGCGCAGGTAGCGCTCTTTCCGGGCGGCTAGTTCTGAGCTCATTGCCGAATGCCTCCACTACACCTCCCGTGGTGTTGCGACGTCATGAATGCCGGAGGTACCGCGGCGGTACGAAGTCGGTCAGCCACACTCCGTTCTCCGAGAGCTGAAATTTCCGGCCGTCGCGATGCATTGAGTGACTGTCGACCACGAGCACGACCGCCGGCCCGCGCCGACCGCCGACCGAGAGCGCGGTCTCTTTGGTGGCAGACAGGTGCACTGCATGCCTTGTCATTGGCAGCAAGCCGTCTCTGAGAATCGCAGCAACGTGCTTTCGAACGGTGCCGTGATAGAGAACTGACGGTGGCGGAATGTCGAGCAGTCGAAGTTCAACAGGAACTGAATGACCCTGCGCCGCTCGAATGCGGCCGCCATCAGTTGATAGCACGAAGCGCCGCTTGTCGTTGGTCGCGACAATCTCCAGGAGCTCATCCAGCGAAACAGGTTCACCGTGCGCTTCTGCGCCCCTCGTCAAATCGGCGACATGGCACCATCCCTGCGGGTCCAGCGTCAGCCCCCAGCGGGCCGGGCTATGCCGTAGAACTTGGGCGAGTCTTCGCGATTTGCGAACGAGCTCAGGCCGCATCGCGCCTATCTTTCGCTACGTTGTTCGCAGTCACGGAACGACTCGGGATACGACCACCAAAGCGGGAGCGCGTCGGCGTGAGTCGCATATCAGCGATGTTCGGATAGTGCCGCAACAAGCGCATGGCATGTTCCCTCAGTTGCGCATCGCTCAGGTGTGCGTGGCCATGGGCCAATTGTTCTAACAGACGGCGAGTTTCGATGACGGCTCGCGTGTGCTCGCTAGGGACGGTCATCAACCCGCCCCTGCGCCGGTATGCATCGCCGCCAGCTTTTCCCTGAGCTCCCGAAGAACGTCGGGGTCGCTGATACCCATTTCCGCGTGGGACCGCACGAGTTTGCTGCGACAACAGTCGGGCCAGCCCTCGTCGTCGTCGTCGATGGCCAGCCAATCCCGCGGTTGGCGGCGCTGAACATCTTCCAGGACTTGGATGCCTCGGGGCTTCGCATCGAACGAGCTGGCATTCATCTCGCGATGGTACGTGGCACCGACGACGCGCTTGCGCAGAGCGTCTGGCAGCCGGCGCACTGCCTTGGAGTAGGAATAGTGGCGCACCCAGCTGGTCGACAGGACGATGCGAACGGAGGGGTACGGGACGAGGACATCAACGAGTAGTGCAGTGTGTTGGAATAGCACGAAGCTGGGGTCCGCTTTGATGTATGCGCCTCGGCGCGGATGCCACCAGACTTCGTGATGGTGTGCGACACCATCGAAGTCCAAGTAGATGAGAAGCTCGTCTCTGCCCGCTGGCGGGCGCGAACCGCGGCTCTCAGAGGACGTCGTCGTCATGTCGAAGCTCCCGGGCCGCCAGGCGTAGCCGAAATGCGGCTTGCAGCATGTCGTATTCGATATCGGTGAGCCCGAGACCTGGGGCGCAAAGGACGATGAACGCTCGACTGATGTTGCCCCTGTATTCCCGGCCCCGTCCTATTCGCAATAAAGCGCCTGGTCTGTTGATGGCACCTGGCGCGCGCGTGCGGCCTGTTGCCGCCTGAACTCCCGAGGCGAGCGCATTTTCAGCGATGAGTGCGGATGCACCTCGTTGAAGTGCTCGAAGGCGGCCGGCAACTGCGACAACACGGTCTGTGCGTCACGCAGGTCCATGCGCGCCACGTAGTCGCGTTTGAAGGTGTTGACGAAGCTCTCGGCCATGCCATTGCTCTGCGGGCTGCACACCGGTGTGTTGATAGGCGTCAGGCCCAGCGAACGTGCCAGCGCCCGCGTGTCCGCCGCGATGTAGGCCCCGCCGTTGTCGCTCAGGAACTCCAGCCGATGCCCCGCCGGGAGCGCCTCCACCGCCCCGAAGCGCCGCTCCACCGCTTCGATAAGCATCTCGCGCACCGGTTCGCCCGGCAGTCCCTTACCTTCCCAGGCCCGCCATGCCATCACCTCCCGGTCGCAGCAGTCTTTGGCGAAGGTGGCCGTCACCGTCTGGCCCGAGTCGCATTTGATTTCCAGGCCATCGGAGCACCAGCGCAGGTCGCTGCGCGCCACAGCCACGCGGCCTTCGTGCGTGCGGGCCGACTGGCGTCGTCGCGGCGCCTTGGGCAATAGCAGCCCGGCCTGCGCCATCACACGATAGACGCGCTTGGCATTGACCCGAGCATCGCCCCTGGCCACGCGCTGGCGGTTCACCAGGGCGCAGGCACGCCGGTAGCCATAGCTCGGCAACTCGGCAATCTCCTGCCGCAACTCGGCCAACAAGCCGGCATCGTCGCTGGGCGTGCGATGCGCGCGCCCGTCCTTCCAGTCCTCGTCGCGTCCCAGCAGGTCGCGCATATGCGAGCGCGCCAACCCCATCGTCCGGCAGACCGTCTTCACTGGTCTTCCCCGGGCAACAAGGGCGAGCGCGCAATCCACTTTTTTCCGCGGCGTACTCCACGGCTTCCTTGAGGATTTCGTTCTCCAAGGTCTTCTTACCCAGCACGCGCTGCAGCTTGGCGATTTCCGCACGGGCGGCTGCGAGTTCGGATGCCGGCACCACCGCTTCGCCTGCAGAGACGGCCGTCAATGCCCCTTGCCGCTCGAGCTTGCGCCACTGGAACAGCAGGCTGGCAGCCACGCCTTCCTGTCGGGCCACGAGGGAAACACTCATGCCCGGCTCGTAGGTGCGCCGCACGAGCGCTGCTTTCTCCGGGAGGGACCAGCGCCTGCGGCGCTGGTCTTTCAAAATCACCTCTACCGACTCCGTATGCCTAGTCGTATTCATAGTCCTATTCCTATCTGAAAGATAAGCGATAGGACGGGACCGGAGAATCAGGGGGCTATCTCACGACTGTCCGGCGGATGGGCTCTGACGAGGCCGGTACCGGACAAATAGTCGTCCAGCACGACCCAGTCGTCCTTCGCTTCGGGATGCGCCCCAAGCCATGCGCAAATCTCGTTCCAACGCAGGTCCGGCTTCGGACCTTTTGGCGTTGCGCAGTCCTCATGCAGGTTTTCGACGACAAAGCCAAGCCCTACCCGTTCAAGGACTTGACGCAAGGTCTCGTCGTCGAGAATCCACCACCACGATGTGGTCAGGACGTACAGCGGCCGAAAAGTCTGGTCCAAGCGCGCGAGAAGCGAGCAGGCCAGGGGTCGAAGAGCGTGTCCCAGAAATCAGCGCTCCAGTCAATGTCCCCTCGCCGGCGGCGAGGCGGGCTTGTGCGACGTCATAGCCGCCGTAGGCCGTGTCGATGACGAGTACGTCATCGATGTCCAGAAACAGAATGGGTCTGGGTCGGGAGCCAGCCTCTTGAGGAACCGCCGAGACCGAGGGTGCGTTCGCGACGAGGGCTTGCCCGGCCGCCAACGGCTCTTTGGATTCGTTCATCGGGTTGGTTGATGCGGCGGTCGTTCGGGAGAAACTTGGTATCTGTGCGGCCCCCACTCATGAGGCAACGCCTTTGCAACTTGCTTCAGGTCCTGGGCACTCGGGTAGTGCTCCAGGAGCCGCTTTGCGTGCGTCTCGAGCAGGTCGAGCGAGACTTCACGGAGTGCGCCCGTGGCCAACATGTCCAGAAACTCACGAGCGTTCGAAACGGCCTCTACGCGCTCGTTGGGCTCAGTGCGAATGAACGTCGCGGAATGCTGCATGAGTAGGTCGATGAAGTTCGGGCGCCTGGGCCTGAGTTTTCTGAGGGGATTCACGCCATTTCCCTGCCAGCGTTGTCGGGCCTCGCAATGTCGCTGGAGTAGCGAACGGGTCGGGTCTCGCCCGACAGTGATTGCGCCGGTTGGGCTCTGAGCGATGGCTGCATCGCTGGATGTTTTCAGAGGGCAAGCAGGCAGGCAAGCAATTTCGATTACACCCCGCGATGGGCGCGTCATCGAGTGATGGCTACACGTGATGCAGACGAGGTCTGCATTGCAAAGGCCATCGATGACGGAATCAAAAGGACAGACCTACATCACATTGGAACAAGTACGTGAGGCCTGCATTGCCTTGCTCACGCAGGGGAGGCGGGTAGGCCCCGTAAATGTCCGACTGCAGCTGGGCAACCGCGGCAGTTACGCGACCATCACGCGACATCTGCGGACACTCGGGTTCGCGGCGCCGAGCCCGAGGGGCAGCAAGAAGGAGGGGGTGACACAGGCTGATGGCTCACGCCAACTACCTCGCTGATTTGCTTCGCTCGGCTCTAAAAGGCTCGCGGTGCATGGTCAGCTGGGAGGTGCCTATACGTTGTCCCACCACCTTCAACTCATTTGAGGAACATCACCATGGATACCAACATACCCATTGACCTGAACCTGCCCGAGGACGAGGCCTACGCAATGGCGGAGCTATGCAAGCGCTTGTCCTGGCGCGACGCCCGGGACCTCTCGGTCGACGACCGAGAGGCACGGACGATGCTGCGAGCCTGCGACCATGTTCGCATCGCTCTCGCCAAGGCGGGATTTTCCGTCAGGTAAGGGCGCGCCCCCGAACCTATTTAATGTTTGATACTTCGAGCCCGCATTCGTGCGGGCTCTTTTCGTTGTCGCGTGCAGCCCATTTCGTCGCGTAGTCGCTTCGATTTTGTCGACGAAATCGCGCAACGGAGCTCGGTCCCAAATGCCTCGAGCACTGAGGTCAGGAGAGCTAACGCTGGCGCGCTTCATCAACTTTTCCGAGAAAGTGCACAGTTCCCCGGGCACGCTGGCAAACACTCCTCGATGCCACACCGTTGTGGCGCACATTGACGAGGAGTACTGATGACCCAGCCCAAGCAGACCCCGATGACCCGAGAAGCCGCGGACCGCATCCGCGTCCACGAGGCCAAGAACAACAACGGCAAGATTCCCGCGGGAGGATTCGGAGCCCGCGCCGACCGCGTGGTGCAGCAAAGACAGGCGCGCCAGGGCGGCAACAAGTCGCGCTAGGAAGACGTGGTGTCGTCCTTTGCCGGGGGCTGAGCAGCCTGGAGCCGGTACGCCTGCGCATATCGGCTTCGCAGCTGAGCCTGAACCTCATCCCAACCGGGCCTCGGACCGTCGGTGCCGGCACGCAGCAGGGCACACAGGAACGTCAGCAGCCGCGCGGCATAGAAGCGGCTCCGGAGGGCTGGAGCGCCGGTTGGCAACCGGACCGCCCCGAGCACCGGCCCGAGGGCAGCCGCCGGCATCACGGTTCGTCTGCAGCTCGACCATTTGCGTAGCAGGTCGTGCGCAATGGGGCCTTTGCCATACGTCGACCGCCACTCGAGTTTGGCGCTCAGCTCCCCGAGATTGCGGCAATCAGAGGCGTCGCAAACTTCCGAGAGCCAGTGTCCGATGGGACGATGTCCAGGCAGCAGCAAGCCGTCGAGGGATGTCTCGGGAGGCGGGCTCGCTTGAGGGTTCGAGGAGCGGCATTCGAGCCAGGCGACGGTTTTGAGCGCAACCTCTACCAGCGCGTACAGCATCACGTGCAGCGACGGATTGAGCTCCACCCACGCGGCGACGTCGGCTTCGAGGAGCGCGGCGACATGCGCTATTGCCGCGTCGGGCTTCCGGGCAACGGCGAGGGCGCGGACGTGCAGTGCGTGGGCGTCGCAGGCGGCCAGGCATCTGCAGACGTCTTTCAATGCTTCGTCCGAACCGTTTTGTAGTCCGTCGAGGACCGTTTGCCAGCCCGACCTGGGGTGAACGCGTTCGTCGTGTGCGGCGAGCGCTCCTAAAGTGACGTCCGTCGGCGCGGCCGGCGCCAAGTGCCGCGCAATCAGACTTCTGGTTGTCTTGGACGGTCGGTGCTTCCCGGCTGCAACGTAGGCGACTTGGCGCAGCCTTTGGTGCGCGAGGTCGGCCCACTTGCGCATGCCCGCATCGAGGCTCACGTCAGCCACCGCCCTTGAGATGGTGTCGGGATTGAAAGTGAAATGGGTCGAGACATGCACCTTGAGCTCTTTGCCAAAGAGTTCCAAGGGGTGTGGCAGGTCGAGGCCCGGATAGGCGCTGACCGGGATGCCTGCGATGGCGTTGAACGCCTGTGGTGCGCGGGGTCGGCGCGTGGGGGGCGGCGGCCCGGCCTGTTCGCTGTTGGCTGTACGAACAGGCTGCCTGCTTCGTTGCGGCTTCATCGGGGGCCAATGTAGTGGCCGGCATGAAGCCGCTCGCTCGTTCGCTCGCTGGTGAAAACCGTCCTAGTCGTCGAGCGCCGCACGCTGCTCTGCAGTGGGTTCGAATTTGTCGTCGTGGTCCAGCTTATGTTGCAACCGCTCGAGCAGTTCGGCCTCGACGTCATCCGAATCTCCGCAAATAACGCGCTCGTCGCGCGCTTGCTTGAGGATGGCGGCGACGGCTTGGGCCAAGGTCTTTCCTGCCGGCCACAACTCGCTCAAATCGGACATGGCGAGCCACTCGTCCGTCGACCAGACCGGCCAACAGGCTCCAAAGTCCGCGAAATCTCCGCCCAGCGTCGCGAACAGCCTTTCCAACTCGTCGTAGGCCTCGGTGGCGTCGTCGTCAAGCATGCCGGCGTAGTTGTTGCCATCCCAATCGATGCTGTGACCGTCGTACACCCGTTGCAGCAGTTCGATGGTGTCCTCATCTGTGAGCAGGGTGTGCAATGCGACGCCGGAAGCGTTCGCCGGCAGTGCCCACATCTGGGTGCGGCCGTGCCACTCGGCGGCAGGGGATAGGTTTTCCCAGGGAGCGCGGGTTTCCAAAGTGCACACACCATCCTCGTCGAGCAGCAGATAGGCGTTGCCCATCTGGCCTTGCCATTGCTCGAAGAGCGGTGCGTCGCTGTTGTCCAGGTTCTTGAAAGCTTGGGTGTCGATGGTGATTTCGTAGATGGTCATAGGTTGCTTGCGACTGGGAGGAATGCGGTGATTCGGAAGGTGGGTCTCGGGCGTATCAGGCCGCAGCAATCAACGGCTGCCCGTCGTTGGTTCCCGCGCGGTCGATGGAAGCTGCACGGGCGGCGCGTCGGCGCTTGGGAGGCTCCCAGTTCATCTGATTGGCCAGCGCTTCGCGAAGCCAGCGGTGGACGACCGGAGCCGCCCACTTCTTATGCTTTCCCAAAAGAAGTCCCGGCGGGAACTTGCATTGGGAGACGAGCTTTTCCAGGGTGCGTTCGCTGACGTCCAGCAGGCCGCAGACGTCTTGTTTGGTGAGGAGATGGATATCGTCGTTCATGGTCATGGGTCCGGAGTGGGTGAGACCCAGTGAAGCGAGCTCATTTATGCGTTCAGGAGGCCATGCGCTTTAGGTGCCGAGAGAGGCTCCAGCTCAGGGCACCGGGCTCCGGACGAGCGCAGCGCAAAAAGCCCACATGGCACGAGCCATGTGGGCTTGAAGGGCGCGTCTGCGCCTGCAGCTTCAGGCCCGCTTGCGCGGCCTGAAGGCAAGAACGTTCGAGTTCTGCGCCGGCGCGAGGGAATCTCTGGCCGAGGCTTTCGGCTCGTCACGTGCCGGGACAACGCCCCATGCAGCCTGGATGACATGCAACCGCTCCTCGTGGAGGGGGTCTGTCGACCCCGTGTGCGGGCGGGTCGTCTCAGCAGTCTTGGCGGACGCTGTCGATGCCGCTTCCGGGTTGTCGGCTCGAGCCTCGACCGACACCTGCGTCCCTCGCCGCTTGGCCATGCGCTGTTCCGTCACGTGCGCCATCCGCTCGGCGCGCTTGGCGCTGATTCGGTCGCCGGCCTCCGGATTGGTGGTCGTCGCCGGGGCTTGCCATACGCCGCCATTCTTCGAGGCCGCATCCAGGACTTCCTGCATGTCGCCGCCGGCAAGGTCCACGTAGAACTCGGCCGTCTGAATCGTCGTGTGTCCCAGCACCTGCTTGAGCTCGTGCGCGCCAAGGCCACGGCGCACCCAGTCGGTCGCGCCCAGGTGGCGAAGGTCTCTGAACTGCAGCGCGAGAAGGTTGGCTCTTTGCCGCACGCGTGTCCAATTCATCTTGACGGCGTTGGCGCTCAGCGGAAACACCTTCCCGGAGGGGTGGCGGGGCACGTTCGCCAGGATTTGCTGCACGCCCAGTGACATCTTGTAGTTCTGCTGGCCCGTCTTCGTCTTGAGCATGCCGTTGCGGTTGGCGACATCGAGTTGGTCCCAGCGCATGGCCAGCAGGGTGCCTTTGCGCAACGTCGACTCCTTGGCCATGGCGACCAGAGGAAGGAAGTACGGGTTGTCGCATTCCAGCAGCGCGTCGGAGAGCGCCTGCTTTTGCGCCTCCGAAAGCGCGACGAAGCGACGCTCGGATTTCCCCAGCTTGATGGGGTTGCAGGGGTTCTCAAAGTCGCTCCAGGACCACTCCTTGATGGCGGTGTTGAAAACCACCTTGAGCATCGCGATTTCTTTCTGGATGGTGCTGTCCGACAATCCTTCGGTCTGCATCGCGGTGGAGAACCGCCGAATGTCAGCCGGGGAGATGGCGCTGCAGCGCTTGCCGGCGAGTTGCGCGATGGTCGTGTACGTGCGCTCGCGCTTGGCACGACGAGCGTCGTTGTGCCGCTGCCAACCGTCGGGCAACGCCTTGCGATGGTGCTCGGCGATTTCCCGGCCGCCCAGGTCGTTGCGCACGGCCTTGAGCAACGGCATGTTCACTGCCTCGAGGTAGTGATTGATGCGATTGAGCTCCGCGTCGACGCCGCCCTTGGTGATGGAGTACTGCCGCGCATAGTGGTCGAGCGCTTGCGCGAGGGTGGCGACTTTGGGGCCGCCGAGGACCGGCCCATGCTCGGTGTTGGCCTCGGCGAGTATCTTGGTGGCCCACTTCTTGGCAAGGTCGTGCTGGTCAAAGTCCTTGAAGGGGCGAGTGCCATTCTTCAGGGTCACCTGGATGCGCCATCTGCCGCGGTACGGGAAGGGTTTTGCCGGGTTAGCCATGGCGGGCTCCCGACTTCAGGGTGTTGCCCTGCGCCGTCTGGCGAGTGGTGGTCCGTGTCTGCGTCGTTGTCATCGGTCATCTCCGAGAGTTGAGGGGATGACGCGTGAAGCGGAAAACTTTTAGCCACGGCGCACTCGAAAGCGTGTGAGCGGCCCAAAGGACGGTCGCGGTGGCCTATGGCGCGCAGTGCCGAAGCATGGCGTCCTCGACCGCAGCCAGGCGCAGGGGTACGCCTTGACCGTCCGGACCGAACCGCATGAGCAGCGCTATCAACCGCGCTATCAAATGCGCGCGAAAGCCGTGCCGGAGCCGGAAAAGACAAAGGCCTCCGCGAGGGAGGCCTTTGAAATCAAGCACTTACGTGCTCTTTATGTTGGTGGGCCCTGAGTGACTCGAACACTCGACCTACGGATTAAGAGTCCGCTGCTCTACCAACTGAGCTAAGAGCCCCTGAGTGACGACATTTGACGTGTCGTTTCAGGCAATCCAACGATTATAGCCATAAATTTGGCAGGTTTCGCCTCAGACCCGTTCAAAGATGCACGCGATGCCCTGGCCGCCGCCGATGCACATGGTCACGAGCGCGTAGCGGCCCTGGATGCGTTCCAGCTCGTACAGCGCCTTGACGGTGATGAGCGCACCGGTCGCGCCGATCGGATGGCCGAGCGAAATGCCCGAGCCGTTGGGGTTCACCTTGGCGGCGTCGAGCCCGAGGTCCTTCGAGACGGCGCAGGCCTGCGCGGCGAAGGCTTCGTTGGCTTCGACCACGTCCATGTCCGATGCCTTGAGCCCGGCCTTCTCCAGCGCCTTGCGCGAAGCGGGGACCGGGCCGATGCCCATGTACGCCGGGTCCACGCCCGCGAAGGCATAGGCCACGACGCGGGCCAGCGGCTTGAGGCCGCGGCGGGCGGCTTCTTCCTTCTCCATCAGCACGACCGCGGCCGCGGCGTCGTTGAGGCCCGAGGCGTTGCCCGGCGTGACCGTGCCGTTCTCCTTCAGAAAGGCGGGCTTGAGCTTGGCCATGTCCTCGATCTTGGCGTCGAAGCGCGGATGCTCGTCCGTGTCGAAGTGCGACGGACCCTTGCGGCTTTCGAGCGGCACCGGAACGATCTGCGACTTGAAGTAGCCGCTCTCGATCGCCTTCTGCGCGCGCTGGTGGCTGGCGAGCGCGGTCTGGTCCTGCTGCTCGCGGCTGATCTCCCACTTCTTGGCGACGTTCTCGGCCGTGATGCCCATGTGGATGTTCTGGAACGGGTCGTGCAGCGCGCCGATCATCATGTCGACCATCTTGGTGTCGCCCATGCGGGCGCCCCAGCGCGCGGTGAGCGAAGCGAAGGGGCGCGGCTCATGCTCTCGGCGCCGCCGCCGACCGCCACCTTGGCGTCGCCGAGCTGGATGCTCTGCGCCGCGCTCACGATGGCCTGCAGGCCCGAGCCGCACAGGCGGTTGACGGTGAACGCGGGCGTTTCGTGCGCGCAGCCGCCTTCGATCGCGGCCACGCGGCCCATGTACATGTCGCGCGGCTCGGTGTTGATGACGTGGCCGAAGACCACGTGCTCGACGTCCTTGCCGTCGACCTTGGCGCGCGCCAGCGCTTCCTTGGTGACCAGCGCGGCCAGCTTGGTGGGGGCACATCCTTCAGGCTTCCGCCGAAGGAACCGATGGCGGTGCGAACCCCGCTGACGACGACAACTTCTTTCATGACAACTCTCCAATGCAGACGAAACGAAACGCGAATGATGCCAGCGAGCGGTTTGTTACGACTGACGCCAGCGTTACCATGCCCGCCCGAACCAGGAGACTGCGATGAACGAAGCCAACACCCCCGGTCACGTGGTGATCACCGGCGCGGCCGGCGCGCTGGGCCGTGCCGTGGTGCAGCACTTTCTCGACCGGGGCGCTCGCGTGGCGCTGATCGACCATCACATGGCGCACCTGACCGGTGCATTTCCGGGTCTGGACAATTCGCAACATCTTCTGGTGGAGGCCGACGTGACCTCGGCCCTGTCGATGGCCCAGGCGGCGCGGGGCATCCTCGCGGCGTTCAGGCAAGTCGATGCGCTCATCCACATCGCCGGTGGCTTCGAGATGGGCGACGCGGTGCATGCGCTCGACCGCGCTGCGTGGGACCGCATGATGAATCTCAATGCCTGGTCTTTCGTGGCGGTCACGCAGGCGCTGGTGCCTTCCATGATCGAGCGAAAGAGCGGCAGCGTGATCGCAGTCAGCGCCAAGACGGCGTCGCGCGGCCTGGCGGCGATGTCGGCCTACATCGCGTCGAAGAGCGCGCTGCAGCGGCTGGTGGAGGCGTCCGCTGCCGAGCTGCTTGCGCACGGCATCCGCGTCAACAGCATCGCGCCGAGCGTGCTCGACACGCCGGCCAACCGCAGCGCCATGCCGAATGCAGATCCCGCCGGATGGGTCTCCACGGGCGTGGCGGCAGAGACCATCGGCTTCCTCGCCTCGCCGGCCGCGGCGGCGCTGCACGGCCAGCATCTGACGCTCGACGCCTGAGTCTTCGCAGCGTCTGACGGAGCCTCGGCCTGCGCTTGCACCAAGGTGCAGGCGGCTTCTCACCATCGGACAAGTGCCGGGTGCGCGCGCCTTGGCGCATGCTATGGGACTTGCGACACCGCGGTCGCCCACGAGCCGCGCCCGCATCCGTCGATCGCCCTAAATGCCCGAGGTATCCGGCCCGAACGAGGAGGAGATGGCGATGGCTTACGTGATCACCGGACCCGACACGCAGGGCAGGCTCAGCGACGACTATGTGCGGCTGGTCGCCCGTGACGCCTTCTTCTGGACCTGGCCGATCATCAACGTCTGCAGCCGGCGCGTCGCTTTTGCGCGGCTGCCGCACCAGGTGCTGCTCGGTGGCGTGCTGCCGGTGGGGCCGGCCAATACGCTCACCATGCTCACCGACTATGTCTCGCCCAGCCAGCGGGCAGTAGCGTGCCCGAACCGCGACGTGGTGATCGGGCATGCCATCGTCGCGCTCGACCTGTCGCCGGTGGTGGTGCAGGTGCCGGACTTCGGCGGCCGCTTCTGGGTGATCCAGGTGCTGGATTCGCGCACCGACAGCTTCGCCGAGCTCGGCAGCATGTACGGCACGTCGCCCGGCTTCTATCTGCTCGCGGGGCCGAACTGGGTGGGGGCGGTGCCCAAGGGCATCCAGAAGGTCTTCGTCTCGCAGACCAGTACCGGCGTGGTGATCCCGCGCGTCTTTCGCGAGGACACGCCGGAGGACCTGCGGGCGGTGCAGGCCGTCATCAACCAGATCGGCCTCTACCCGGTGGACGCCTTCGACGGCCAGATGAAGTTCATGGACTGGCGGCAGGTGCCGGTGGGCCCCGCCACGCAGGAAGTGGGCGCCGATGGCAGCGAGACGCGCTGGGTACGGCCGGAGAAGTTCCTCGACATGCTCCCCGTCGCGCTCGCCGATGCGCGGCCGCTGCCCGGCGAGTCGGCGCGCTATGCGCAGGTGCTGGCGGTCGTGGAGGCGGTGCGCAGGGACCCGCGGCTCAAGACCGTCTTCAACGAGGCGGTCGCCGCGGCCGAGCGCGAGCTGGTCGAGCCGCTCTTCCAGTTCCACAACTTCGGCCGGCCGCTGCCGCACCACTGGTCGACCATCGCGAACGGCGCGTGCTTCGGCACCGACTATTTCATGCGCACTGCGGTGGCGAAGTCGAACATCTTCGTCAACAAGCAGAATGAGACGAAGTACTTCTACCAGGACCTCGACGCGGGCGGCCACCGGCTCAACAGCGCGCACCGCTACACCGTGACCTTCGCGCCGGGGCAGGCGCCGCCGGTGCGGGGCTTCTGGTCGCTGTCGCTCTACGACCGGCACCATTTCTTCGCGCCGAACGCGCTGTCACGCTTCTCGGTCGGCACCACGAGCCCGACGCTGCGGTACGACGCGGACGGATCGCTCACGATCCTCGTGCAGGCCGCACCGCCCGACGATGCGCACAAGGGCAACTGGCTGCCCGCGCCGGCCGATGGCGCGGGGGACTTCTCGCTCTGCATCCGCGTGTACTGGCCCGAGCCGTCGGTGCTCGAGGGCCGCTGGACGCCGCCGGCGGTAGTCAGGCTGCCGGCTGCGGAATAGATGCGCAGGATCGACTTTGTGACGGGCGCGAGGGCATCGGGACCGACGCAGGCGCAAAAAACGCCCCAAGGCCGTGAGGCTTGAGGCGTCGATTCGGAAAACTGCAATGTTGGTGGAGAGGAGGAGGATCGAACTCCCGACCTCCGCATTGCGAACGCGGCGCTCTCCCAGCTGAGCTACCCCCCAACGCACTTGGAATTCTAACCGGATCCGCATGCCCTTGCGCCCGGCCGAGGCATGCCAAGATGCGCGCCTCTTCATGACAACGACCGGAGACCGAGAACCATGCCCTCGTACGATCCCGCCTGGCTGGACCGCATGTACAACAACCGCGCGCTCGTGCCCGCGCATCCGGCGTATTTCGAGCGATGGGCGGCTGAGTCGGCCGCGTTGCGCGATTCGCTGCCCGTGCATGTCGATCTGCGCTACGGCGAGGGGCCGAACGAGACGCTCGACGTGATCCCCGCCGAGAAGCCGGGAGCGCCCGTGCTGGTCTTCATTCATGGCGGCTATTGGCGGGCGCTGGACAAGAGCGAGCATTCCTTCGTCGCCCGGCCGTTCCACGACCACGGTGTCTGCGTGGTCGTGCCCAACTATGCGCTGTGCCCCGGCACGCCCGAGCGGCCAATCGGGATCCCCGACATCGCGCTGCAGATGGCCCATGCGCTCGAATGGACGTGGCGCAACATCGCGGCATACGGCGGCGATCCTTCGCGCATCACGGTGGCCGGGCATTCCGCCGGAGGCCATCTCGCGGCGATGCTCCTGGGCTGCGACTGGAAGGCCGTCGCGCCCGACCTGCCGGCCGGCCTCGTGCGCAACGCGCTGTCGATTTCGGGGCTTTTCGATCTGCGGCCGATCCAGCACACGCCGTTCCTCGCGCCCGCACTGAACCTGACGGATGCGGATTCGCTGCGGGTCAGTCCCGCGCTGTGGCCGGCGCCCGCACGCGGCAAGCTCTATACAGTGGCCGGCGGTGACGAGAGCGCGGAATTCCTGCGTCAGAACCGGCTGATCCGCGATGCCTGGGGCGCTGGCGTGGTCCCGGTCTGCGAGGCGCTGCCGGGGCTCCATCATTTCAGCGTGCTGGACACGCTGGCCGATCCGGGGCTGCGCCTCCATGCGCTGGCGATGGAACTCCTCGAGGCCTGAGAGCCGGGCTGGCCGGCGCTCAGGCCCCGTGGGCGCTACATCAGCAGGTGTTCGCCCGCGTTGTCGCCGCCGAGGGTCACGTAGTTGACCTTGCGGATGTCCAGGAGCTTGCGGCCGCCCGCGTAGCTGATCGAACTCTGGATGTCCTGTTCCATCTCGATCAGCGTATCCGCCAGCTTGCCCTTGACCGGCTCCAGGATGCGCTTGCCCTCGACGTGGCGGTATTCACCCTTGTTGAAGTCGCTGGCCGAACCGTAGTACTCCTTGAAGAGTTCGCCATCGACTTCCACCGTCTTGCCGGGCGACTCCTCGTGGCCGGCGAACATCGAGCCGATCATGACCATCGACGCGCCGAAGCGGATGCTCTTGGCGATGTCGCCATGGTCGCGGATGCCGCCATCGGCAATGATCGGTTTGGTCGCGACACGCGCACACCACTTGAGTGCCGACAACTGCCAGCCGCCGGTGCCGAAGCCGGTCTTGAGTTTGGTGATGCACACCTTGCCCGGGCCGATGCCGACCTTGGTTGCGTCGGCGCCCCAGTTCTCGAGGTCGATCACCGCTTCGGGCGTTCCCACGTTGCCGGCAATCACGAAGGTCTTCGGCAGCTTCTTCTTGAGGTAGCCGATCATGTTCTTCACGCTGTCGGCGTGGCCGTGCGCGATGTCGATGGTCACGTATTCAGGCGTCATGCCGGCGTCGGCGAGCCGGTCGACCGTGTCGTAGTCCGGCTGCTTCACACCCAGCGAAATCGATGCGAAGACCCCCTTCGCGTGCATGCGCTTGACGAACTGGAAGTTGTCCAGGTCGAAGCGGTGCATCACGTAGAAGTAGCCGTTCTGCGCCAGCCAGGTGCAGATCGGCTCGTCCACCACCGTCTTCATGTTGGCGGGCACCGTCGGGATGCGGAAGCTGCGGCCGCCAAGCGTGACGCTGGCGTCGCACTCCGCGCGGCTTTCCACCACGCATTTGCGCGGCAGCAACAGGATGTTGTCGTAGTCGAAGATTTGCATGAGTTCCAAGCTCCTTAGAAAGGTCGCTGCCGAAGGATTTCGGGCGGCGATGGGGCGCTTGGCTTGGAGACCGGATCTGCGGGTGGCGTGTGGTGGCGGCACCGGACCCTGCTTGCGCAGGCACAAAAAACCGGACCTCAAGAAACTTGGGCCCGGTGATTGATTCTACCGGCCGCGTCGCGCATGCGCATTCAGGGACTTCGTATAACCCGCATACGCCGCGCTTTCTACAATCGGTGGATGTTCACCGACCTCGCGGCTCCTGCAGATTCGCCGCTGCTTGACAACCTCAATCCGGAGCAGCGGGCGGCCGTCACGCTGCCGGCCGGAAATGCACTCATCCTTGCCGGCGCCGGCTCCGGCAAGACCCGCGTGCTCACCACCCGCATCGCCTGGCTGTTGCAGACCGGCCAGGTCTCGCCGGGCGGCATTCTGGCCGTCACCTTCACCAACAAGGCGGCCAAGGAAATGATGACGCGCCTCGGCGCGATGCTGCCGGTCAACGTGCGCGGCATGTGGATCGGCACCTTCCACGGCCTGTGCAACCGCTTCCTGCGCGCGCACTGGAAGCTCGCCGGCCTGCCTTCGACCTTCCAGATCCTCGACACGCAGGATCAGCTCTCGGCCATCAAGCGGCTGATGAAGCAGTTCAACGTCGACGACGAGCGTTTTCCGGCCAAGCAGACGCAATGGTTCATCGCCGGCGCCAAGGAAGATGGCCTGCGCCCGCGCGACATCGAGGCGCGCAGCGACGACGACCGCAAGAAGATCGAGCTCTACCAGCTCTACGAGGAGCAGTGCCAGCGCGAAGGCGTGGTCGACTTCGGCGAACTGATGCTGCGCAGCTATGAGCTGCTGCGCGACAACGACCCGGTGCGCGAGCACTACCAGCGGCGCTTTCGCCACATCCTGATCGACGAGTTCCAGGACACCAACCGCCTGCAATATGCGTGGATCAAGATGCTGGCCGGCAACACCACCGACGGCCGCTTCGTGCCGGGCGACAACAGCGTGGTCGCGGTCGGGGACGACGACCAGAGCATCTACGCCTTCCGCGGCGCGCGGGTCGGCAACATGGCCGACTTCGTGCGCGAGTTCGAGGTGTCGCACCAGATCAAGCTGGAGCAGAACTACCGCAGCTACAGCAACATCCTCGATTCGGCCAACGAGCTGATCAGCCACAACAAGAAGCGCCTGGGCAAGAACCTGCGCACCGACCAGGGCCCCGGCGAGCCGGTGCGCGTCTATGAATCGACCAGCGATTTCGCCGAAGCGCAATGGGTGGTCGAGGAAATGCGCCAGCTGGTGCGCGACGGCATCGAGCGCAAGGAGATGGCCGTGCTCTACCGCAGCAATGCGCAGAGCCGGGTGCTCGAAACCGCGCTTTTCAATGCCGCGGTGCCGTACCGCGTGTATGGCGGATTGCGCTTCTTCGAGCGCGCCGAAATCAAGCACGCGCTGGCCTACCTGCGGCTGCTGGAGAACAAGGACGACGACACCAGCTTCCTGCGCATCGTGAACTTCCCGCCGCGCGGCATCGGCGCGCGCAGCATCGAAGTGCTGCAGGACGCCGCTCGCGCGGCCGGCCGTTCGCTGCACGACGCGGTCAGCGCGGTGGGCGGCAAGGCGGGCGGCAACCTCTCGGCCTTCGTTGCGAAGATCGACGTGCTGCGCGAGCAGACGCAGGACATGTCGCTGCGCGAGATCATCGAGCTGGTGCTCGACCATAGCGGCCTCATCGAGCACTACAAGGCCGACCGCGAAGGCGCGGACCGCATCGAGAACCTGGAGGAACTGGTCAACGCGGCCGAGAGCTTCGTCACGCAGGAGGGCTTCGGGCGCGACGCGATCGCATTGCCGGTGGACGAACTTCGCCAGTCACCCGCGAGCCAGGGCTTGGACCCGAACCAGCCGGTGCAGGACGAGCCGCTCGCGCCCGATGTCGAAACCGGCGAGACGCTCAGCCCGCTCGCGGCTTTCCTCACGCATGCCGCGCTCGAATCGGGGGACAACCAGGCGCAGGCCGGCCAGGACGCGGTGCAACTCATGACCGTGCACGCCGCCAAGGGCCTGGAATTCGACTGCGTGTTCATCACCGGCCTCGAGGAGGGCCTGTTCCCGCACGAGAACTCGATGAGCGACTTTGAAAGCCTCGAGGAAGAGCGCCGCCTGATGTACGTCGCGATCACGCGCGCCCGCAAGCGCCTGTACCTGAGCCATTCGCAGACGCGCATGCTGCACGGCCAGACCCGCTACAACATCAAGAGCCGCTTCTTCGACGAACTCCCCGAAAGCGCGCTCAAGTGGCTGACTCCGAAGAACCAGGGCGGCTTCGCGCCATCGGGCTTCGGCTACGGTGGCGGCTATGCCACCTCGCGCGGCGCCGGCAGCAGCTACGGCCGCGAGACCTTCGCCAACCCGCCCGTTCCGCCGCAGAAGGCAGCCCCATCCCATGGCTTGCGTTCCGGCATGCAGGTGTTCCACAACAAGTTCGGCGAAGGCACCGTCACTGCGCTCGAAGGCACCGGCGACGATGCCCGCGCGCAGGTCAATTTCCCGCGCCACGGCGTGAAGTGGCTGGCGCTCTCTGTCGCCAAGCTCACCCCCATCTGAGCCCCAACCCAAAGGCCGGCGCAGCCCGGCCCGCTGGTGAAACACCGCGGAACCGGCTCCGCCGGGCCGCCGGTGTTGCCCCCTGGAAAGGGGTGGAGAGCGACACGAAGTGCGCGAGCCTGGGGGTTATTCCCGAAAACTATCTCTGAAGGTGAACCAGGTGCTGGTGAAGAACATCGCTGCCATCACCAGCGCGCCGCCGATCATCACTGCACCGCCGGCCGCCGACGCGCCGGCACCGACGCCCATCGCGCCGATGGCGACCAGCAGCGTCGCCAGCAGGCTCAGCACGATGCCGGCGCCGATGAAGACGCCCGCCCAGACGAGGCCGAACACGGTCAGCGCACCGAAATTCTTGAAGCACGCGACGAAGCTGAAGAACAAGCTCTTGGCTGGCGGCACCCGATGCCAGTGCACCAGCGCGGGTGCATGCCAGAAAGCCAGAGACAGCGGCAGGTACAGCCCCATCGCAATCCACAGCGCGACCTGGAACTCGGTGGTTTCGGCCATTTCGCGCGTCAGTTGCCCGCCCAGCAGGTAGACGCGGGCAAACTGCCCGCCATCCGCGAGCGCGGAAATTGCCATGACCGCGAGGAACAGCGCGGCGTACATCGCGCCGAGCACCGTCATGGGACGCACATCGGCGCGGATCGCATGGATTGCCGCCTGGAACACTGCGCCGGCGGCCGGCTTTTCGGGGCCGGCGGCCTGCGCGGTCGCGGCCATGAGGCCAAGCGTCATCGTCGGCAGCAGCATCAGCGCGATCGCGGCGCCGACCAGCGGCAACTGCGAGGCCAGCGACACCATCGTCATGAAAAAGAAGAAGAGCGAGATGAAGGCCAGCGGCTGTCGCGCGAAGGCCTGGAGTCCGGTCCGGACCCAGATCACGCCGGTGCGCGCCGGCACGAGGTTGAGTTTCATTGGGTCGACTCAGGCAGCCAGCGGTTGCGTGCCGCCGGGGAACTCGAAGCTCGCGTGGGCGCGTTCACGCAGCACCCGCTCGAAATGGCCCGGGTCGTGCGGCTTGAGCATGCTGGCCTCGCGCGGCAGGTAGAAGTCCCACAGGCGCGAGATCCAGAAGCGCAGCGCCGCCGCCCGGAGCATGGCCGGCAGCATCGCGCGCTCGGCGCCGGTCAGCGGGCGCACCGAGCCATAGGCCGCGAGCAGGGCATCGGCGCGGTCGGCGTCGTGCCGGCCGCTTCGCAGGTCGATGGCCCAGTCGTTCAGGCACACCGCCAGGTCGAACAGCCAGGTGTCGGTGCCCGCGAAATAGAAGTCGAAGACGCCCGTGAGCTTCGGCGCCTCGGCGCTCGCGTGGGTGTCGAACATCGCGTTGTCGCGGAACAGGTCGGCGTGGACCGGGCCGCGCGGCAGGGCCGCGTAGCTCGACGATTCGGCGATGTGGTTCTGGTAGGCGAGCTCGCTGCGCAGCAGCGCGGCCTGCGGGGCTTCCAGATAGGGCAGGACGACCGGCGCGGTGTCGTTCCACCACTGCAGGCCACGCAGGTTGGGCTGGATGCGTGGGAAGTCGCGCGCCGCGATGTGCATGCGCGCGAGCAGTCGGCCGAGCTCGGCGCAGTGGCGCGCGCCGGGCGCCAGTTCGCTCTTGCCCTGCAGGCGCTGGACGATCGCGGCCGGCTTGCCGGCGACCGA
Source organism: Variovorax ureilyticus (assembly GCF_050632185.1). Classification (GTDB taxonomy): domain Bacteria; phylum Pseudomonadota; class Gammaproteobacteria; order Burkholderiales; family Burkholderiaceae_C; genus Variovorax; species Variovorax ureilyticus_A. The sequence continues at coordinate 3,206,827 of NZ_CP192579.1, read as the reverse complement.
GTGCAACAGCTCGCAGGGCGCGTTCGCCGGGATCGACAGCGCATGGCCGTCCGGCGGAGCGACTGCGGGATCGGCCACCGGCTCAGGCACCGGCAGGCCGCGGGCCGCGAGGTGCTTCATGAGGCAAAGGTAGTAAGGGAGCTGCTCGGCGCCGAGGCGCTCGAACAGCGTCAGCACGAATTCGCCCGACGCCGTGGTTGCGAAGTAGTTGGTGTTCTCGATGCCGCCCTCGATGCCGCGAAGTTCGCGAAGGGGGCCGAGCTCCAGGCGCTGGACCAGCGCGTCGGCTTCGTCGAATCCGACTTCCGTGAAAACCGCCACCGTGCGCTCAGAACTTGAAGACGTTCCACCAGACCCGCGACCCGCTGTCGCTGGCGCTCGAATCTGCCTGGCCTTCGTTGCGCGAACGTTCGCCGTTGGGCATGACTTGATAGGCCGGCGCGTTGGATTTGGGCTGCACGGTGATGTTCTGCGTCTGGCCGCCGACGCGAAGCTCGTCGATCTTGTTGCGGCTGTCCTCGATATGGATGCGCTCGATCTTCTGGTTCTGGCGTCCGGCTGCCTTGTCCTGGTCGGGCTGCTGCTGGGCCGGGCGGGCCGACGACTCCGCGGGCGGAGGATTCTGGGCCTGGACGGCCGCGAACGGCGCGATGCAGCCCACCAGGACGGCAGCCAGCCGCGTGCGGGGGACGAGAAGACGGGGGGACGACATGGCACGATTGTAGGTCCGCGTTTGCGTCAGGGATACCCGCGAGCGCGCCTGCGGACGCGTCTGGCGGGCGCGTTGCCCCGGCACGGCAAAATGCCCCGATGACCGACAAGAAAACGCTGCTGCTCGTCGACGGATCGAGCTACCTCTACCGTGCCTTCCATGCGATGCCCGACCTGCGCGCCGTCCCCGGCGACAGCAGCAGTCCGGCGACCGGCGCGATTCGGGGAATGATCAACATGATGACGGCCCTGCGCCGCGAGGTGCGGGCTGACTACGCCGCCTGCGTGTTCGACGCGCCCGGCAAGACCTTCCGCGACGACTGGTATCCCCAGTACAAGGCCAACCGCTCGCCGATGCCGGACGACCTGCGCAGCCAGATCGAGCCGATCCACCAGGTGGTGAAGCTGCTGGGCTGGCCGGTGCTGTGCGTGCCCGACGTCGAGGCCGACGACGTGATCGGCACGCTTGCGCGCACTGCGGCGAACCAGGGCATCGAGGTCATCGTCTCCAGCGGCGACAAGGACCTGAGCCAGCTCGTCGACGAGCACGTGACGATCATCGACACGATGAACGGAAAGAAGCGCGACATCGCCGGCGTCACTGCCGAGTTCGGCGTGCCGCCGAACCTGATGATCGACTACCAGACGCTGGTGGGCGATGCCGTCGACAACGTGCCGGGCGTCGAGAAGGTCGGCCCCAAGACCGCGGCCAAGTGGCTCGGCGAATACGGCTCGCTCGACGGACTCATCGCGCGTGCCGGCGAGGTGAAGGGCCAGTGCCGGCGAGAACCTGCGCAAGGTGCTCGACTGGCTGCCGCAGGGCCGGCGGCTGGTGACCATCCGCACCGACTGCGACCTCGACGGCCATGTGGCCGGCCTGCCTGCTCTGGACGGGATCGCGATCGGTCCTCAGCAGATCGACGAGCTCAAGGTCTTCTATGAGCGCTTCGGATTCAAGACCCTGGTGAAGACGCTCGAGGCGCATGAGGTGCCGCCCGAACTCGTCGAGGAAGGCGGGAAGCGCAATGCGCCGGGAGGCGGCACGGGATTGTTCGACCAGCCCGGCTTCGAGGCGGCCGAGAAGGCATCCAACCTCGTCTACGACACGATCCTGACCTGGGAGGCGTTCGACAGGTGGCTCGCCAAACTGCAGTCGGCCGAGCTCGTCGCGCTGGACACTGAAACCACGTCGCTCGACGAAATGGTGGCCGAGATCGTCGGCATCAGCTTCAGCGTGACGCCGGGCGAGGCGGCCTACATCCCGGTCGGCCACAACTACCCTGACGCGCCGGCTCAGTTGCCGCAGGGCGAGGTCCTTGCGCGCCTCACGCCGTGGCTGGAAGACGGCAGCAAGAAGAAGCTCGGCCAGCACATCAAGTACGACCGCCATGTGTTCGCCAACCACGGCATCGAAGTGAAGGGCTATGCGCACGACACGATGCTGCAGAGCTACGTGCTCGAAGTGCACAAGCCGCATGGGCTCGCGAGCCTCGCTGAGCGGCATCTGGGCCGCACCGGCATCGACTATGAGGATCTGTGCGGCAAGGGCGCGCACCAGATTCCGTTCAGCCAGGTCTCGATCGAGAAGGCGGCGGAATACGCCTGCGAGGATTCCGACCAGACGCTGGACGTGCATCGCGCACTCTGGCCCAGGCTGGAGGCCGACGAGAAGCTGCGCTTCATCTACGAGCTGGAAATCGAGACCAGCGAGACACTCTTTCGCGTCGAACGCAACGGCGTGCTCATCGACGCGCCAACGCTCGCCTCGCAGAGCAACGAGCTCGGCAAGCGCATCATGGCGCTGGAGCAGGAGGCCTACGAGCTCGCCGGCCAGCCCTTCAACCTCGGATCGCCCAAGCAGATCGGCGAGGTGTTCTTCACCAAGCTGGGCCTGCCGGTGGTCAAGAAGACGCCGAGCGGAGCGCCAAGCACCGACGAGGAAGTGCTCGAGAAGCTCGCCGAGGATTTCCCGCTGCCGGCCAAGATCCTGGAGCACCGCGGGCTCTCGAAGCTCAAGGGAACCTACACCGACAAGCTCGGCCTGCTGGCGAATCCGAGAAGCGGGCGGGTGCACACGCACTATGCGCAGGCGGTGGCGGTGACCGGGCGGCTGTCGAGCAACGACCCCAACCTGCAGAACATCCCGATCCGCACCGCAGAAGGCCGCCGCGTTCGCGAAGCCTTCGTGGCGCCGGCGGGCAGCGTGATCGCGAGTTCCGACTACTCGCAGATCGAGCTGCGGATCATGGCGCACATCAGTGGCGACGAATCGCTGCTGCGGGCCTTCACCGAAGGCATCGATGTGCACCGCGCGACCGCCAGCGAGGTGTTCGGCGTGGCGGTGGACCAGGTGTCGAGCGAGCAGCGCCGCTATGCGAAGGTGATCAACTTCGGTCTGATCTACGGCATGAGCAGCTTCGGCCTCGCGCGCAACCTGGGCATCGACAACAAGGCCGCGGCCTCGTACATCGACCGCTACTTCGCGCGCTATCCCGGCGTGAAGGTGTACATGGACGAGACCAAGGCGCGCGCCAGGGAGATCGGCTACGTGGAGACGGTGTTCGGCCGGCGCCTGTACCTGCCCGAGATCAAGTCGCCCAACGGCCCGCGTCGCGGCGCGGCCGAGCGCGCGGCCATCAACGCGCCGATGCAGGGCACTGCGGCCGACCTGATCAAGCTCAGCATGGTGAAGGTGCAGGACGTGCTGGATGCCGAGAAGCGCGGCACGAAGATGATCATGCAGGTGCATGACGAACTGGTCTTCGAGGTGCCGGAGAGCGAAGTCGAATGGGTTCGCACCGAGATCCCGCGCTTGATGGCGAGCGTGGCGGACCTGAGGGTGCCGCTGCTGGCGGAAATCGGCTTTGGTCCCAACTGGGACAAGGCGCATTGATTGTTGCTCGCCCCCAGGCTGCGCGCACTGCGTGTCGCTTCGCCGACCCCCTGCCGGGGGCAACACCGGCGGCCCGGCGGAGCCGGTTCCGCGGTGTTTCTTGAATGACTTGATGGAGTATTGGTCTGAATGACTGCTGTTGCTTTGGCCCGCAAGGCCTTTCTGTGGGCCGCCCTGAGCGCCGCATGCGCATGCGCTTTTGCCGCCCCCGATGAACGCCTGGCCGCGCTGGCCGCCAAGGAGAAGCCGGCGCTGCTCGAAACCCTGAAGGAGTTCGTCTCGGTCGAGTCCGGCAGCCGCGACCTCGAAGGGCTCGACAAGATGGCCAGCCTCGTCGCCTCGAAGTTCAAGGCGCTCGGCGGTCAGGTGGAACTGATCGATGTGTCCGAAGGCGCCTATCGCATGGAAGACACGCCGGAGAAGATCGGCAAGGTGGTGCGCGCGACGTTCAAGGGCACGGGCACGAAGAAGATCATGCTGATCGCCCACATGGACACGGTCTACCAGATCGGCATGTCGAAGCAGCAGCCATTCCGCATCGATGGCGACAGGGCCTATGGTCTCGGGATCGCGGACGACAAGCAGGGTGTCGCGGTGATCGCGCACACGCTCGCAATGCTGAAGGCGATGGACTTCAAGGACTACGGCCTGCTCACGGTCCTGATCAACGGCGACGAGGAAATCAGCTCGCCGGGCGCGCGTTCGCTGATCACCAGGCTGGGCGGCGAGCACGACGTCGTGATGTCGTTCGAGGGTTCGTCGGCGCGCGACGACAAGCTGTCGCTCGCGACGGCTGGCATCGCGTCGGTGACGCTCAATGTCACGGGCAAGGCCTCGCACGCGGGTTCGATGCCGGAGGCGGGCGTGAATGCGCTCTACGAGCTGTCGCACCAGATCCTGCAGATGCGCGACCTGTCGGATCCGGCGACCGGGCTCAAGCTCAATTGGACGATCTCGCGTGCCGGCACCAATCGCAACGTGATTCCGGCGACCGCGACGGCCGGCGCGGATGTGCGCGTGCTGAAGGTGAGCGACTATGACCGCATCGAGCAGCAGGTGATGGAGCGCGTGAAGAACCAGCTCATTCCGCAGGCGAAGGTCGAGGTCAAGTTCGAGCGTCGTCGTCCGCCGCTGGAGGCGACCGATGCATCGCGCGCCCTCGCCACGCATGCGCAGCAGATCTACAAGGATCTGGGCAAGACGCTCGGCGCCGACGACAAGGTGGCGGGTGGCGGCACGGATGCGGCCTTTGCGGCGTTGAAGACGAAGGCGGCCGTGGTCGAGCGCTTCGGCCTGCAGGGCTTCGGCGCGCATTCGATGGATGCGGAGTACGTGCTGATCGATTCGATCGAGCCGCGGCTGTATCTGGCGACGCAGCTCATCATGGACGTGTCGCACGAGAAATGATGCTCTCCCCCAGGCTCGCGCACTGCGTGTCGCTCTCCACCCGCTCGCCGGGGGCAACCCCCGCGGCCCGGCAGAGTCGGTTCCGCGGGGTTCCTGGCTTTGCGATGCAAAGGCTGTTGAGCTGAAATGCGGCTGAGGCACATCGAGGTCTTCAACGCGATCATGCTCACGGGGAGCGTGAGCGCGGCGGCGCGCCTGATCAACATCACGCAGCCGGCGGTGAGTCGTACCTTGCAGCATGCGGAGATCCAGCTCGGGTTTTCGCTGTTCCAGCGCGCGAAGGGCCGGTTGACACCGACCACGGAGGCGCTGGCGCTGTATCCGCATATCGAGCGGCTGTTCGCGCAGCTCGACGAGGTGCAGCGGCTCGCGGCGAATCTGCGTGCGGGGACCGATTCGGGCGAACTGCGCATCCTCACGGTGCTGGCGCTGAGCTACGAGGTGCTGCCTCGCGCGCTCAAGCGTTTCCGCGAGAAGCACCCGGGTGTCGCGGTGACGGTGGAGTCACTGCACTCGCCGCAGATCATGTCGGCGCTCTTGTTGCAGGAGGCGGATGTCGGTTTCGCGTTCAGTCCGGCGGTGCATCCTTCGTTGACGCAGGAGTCGTTGGCGGACAGCCGCATGACCTGCATCGCGCCGAAGGGAATGCTGCTGCGGGCGCTGCTGCGCAATGGTTCCGTGGCTTTGCACGATCTGGTCAAGCTGCCGGTGGTGGGGCTCGACAGCCGCGATCCTGTGGGGACCAGCCTGAGCCAGGCTTGTCGGCAGGCGGGGGTGGGGTTTCAAGCCGTTGTGACGGTGCAGACCTATCACGCGGCCTTGGCCATGGCGCACCACGGGCTTGGAGTCGCGCTCGTCGATGGATGCACGGCCAAGTCCGCAGATCGGGAGAAGGTGGATGTGCTGGCCCTGGAGCCGCTGATTCCGGTGCCTATCCGGGCGCTGAGATTTGCGGGGCGGCCGGATTCTGTGGCGGTGAGGAGCATCACGCGGTTCATGCGGGAAGCCATCGAAGAGATGCAGTGAGGCTGGGCGGGTCAGCGGGGCCCACCTGCCGCGGGCGCGTGCTTCATCGCATGAGCGGTCGGGTTGCCGATGCGACGAACATAGTCGAGCAGGCGAGCGACCAGCGGGCTCTGCTGCTCAGCCAGCCACATGCACTGGATGGTCGATATCGCGGCGCTGTCGGGAAGCGGGCGAAACGTCACACCTGCCATTCCGGTTCTCGACAGGCACTCCGGAACGATGGCGACACCCATGCCCCTGCCGACCATGGCGACCACCGTCAACCACTGGCGCACCGAGTACCTGATGGTCGGCGTGAAGCCTGCCTCGACGCAAAGCGAGACGATCCGATCGAAATATGCCGGCGATGCCGGGCGCGAGAACATGATGAAGTTCTCGTTGCGCATCATCGAGAGCACGAAATCGGCTTCGACCGCGAGCAGGTGCGCTGCGGGAAGGCAAGCCAGAAAGGGTTCCGAATACACCGTGGTCGACGCAAGGCTTTCGGGAACGAGCATGGAATGCGCAAAGCCGATGTCGATGCGACCGGACAGCAGGGCGTTGACCTGGTCCTGCGACGAGATTTCCACCAGCTCCAACTCGACCTGCGGCTCATCTCTTTCGAGCGCAGCAACAGCTTCGGCAAGGCCCCGGAAGATCATCGACGCGTGAAAGCCGACACGAAGACGCCCGCTCTTGCCTTCCGAGACGCGTCGGGTGACGGCGAAGGATTCCGCCGATTGCGCCAGCAGCCGCTGGGCTCGCTGATGGAGCGCCTGTCCCGCCTCCGTCAATCGCACCTGGCGGCTGTTGCGTTCGACGAGGACAACGTCAAGATGGCCTTCGAGCTGCTGGATTGCGACACTGAAGGGCGGCTGCGAAACGTTGCAGCGTGCGGCGGCGCGGACGAAACTGAGCTCTTCGGCCAATGCGACAAAAAAACGTAGATGTCTTAACTCGATGGCGTCCAGGCTCATGATGTCGATCGACTTCGTGCGTGCAACCGGCGCGGGGCCTCGTGCACGGTGGCCGGCAAGTATGCACGCGGAAGCGGCTATGGTCGGCTGTTGCCGGCAACAGGGAGAGCCGCCGTGGCGTTCTCACGGTCTTCGGATGAATGGCGCGGTGCGCTCATGAGTCTTGTCGCTCCGCCGCCCGTGTGGAAGGGTCACTGCCGCGCTCGCCGTGCGGGTTGGGCCTGAGTGGAGGTGCATACCGGTACGTGGCGGGTGTGCGGTCAAGCACGACGGGCGAACCGAGTCCGCGGTACGCATCGCCGATCCCGACGACCATGTTTCGGTGCAGGGTATGAGGGTGCGACAGCGCCTGGTCGACGTGCATGACCGGTGCGCAGGGAACCCCGGCCTGAATCAGTGCTTCGCACAGCGACGGACCATCCGTTTCGGCGAGCAGGCCGACGAGAATCTCGCGCAGCGCATCCCGGTGCGCGGATCGCTGGGCGTTGGTGGAGAACCGGCCGTCCTGCGCCAGGCTCGGGCGACCCAGGCACTCGCAGAGCCGTGCGAATTGCTTGTCGCTGCCCACCGCCAGGTAGATGAGTCCGCCCTTTGTTGAAAAGCTGTCGTAGGGATAGATGCTCGGATGGGCGTTTCCGGTCTGCCGAGGACGCACGCCATTCATGAGGTAGTTCGCGGCATGGGGGTGAAGCAGGGACAGCGCGGAGTCGTACAGCGCCGCCTCGACCCGTTGGCCGAGTCCGCTCCGAGACCGCTCGTGCAGCGCGAGCAACACGCCGATCGCGGCGTTGAGCGCCGTGGTCATGTCGACGACTGGAAGGCCCGTTCGCTGGGGTCCGGTCGACGCCTCGCCGTTGACGCTCATGATTCCGCACAGAGCCTGCATGGCGGTGTCGTAGGCGGGCCGTCTCCCCAGTGGGCCATCGCCTCCGAATCCGGTGACGCTGCAATGGATCAGCGCGGGGAAACGGTCTCGCAATGCTTCGGCCGTCAGGCCCCAGCGTTCGCTCGTGCTGGGCTTGAAGTTTTCCACGAGCACGTCGGCTTTTTCGAGCAGGCCGAGGAAGCGCGCCCGCCCGGCCGTGGTCGAAAGGTCCAGGCATAGGGATCGCTTGTTGCGGTTCAGTCCCGTGAAGTAGGCGGACTGGCCGTGCGCGAAGGGCGGGCCCCAGTTGCGTGTCTCGTCGCCCTCGGGGCCCTCGACCTTGAGCACGTCCGCACCGTGATCGCCGAGGATTTGTGCGCACAGCGGACCTCCCAGTACGCGCGAAGCATCGAGCACCCTCACGTCGGCGAGTGCACCCGGACGGCCTGGCACAGGAGGAAGCCAATCTTCTGGCGCTTGATCGAAGAGATTGGATGCGGCGGAGGGTTCAGTGTGCATGAGAGGGGCTCTAGTGACGGGACGATGGATGTGGAAAACGTGGATGGCTGGCGTGCCGGGCCTTCAGTCGAAGGCGACTTCGACAGTGCCGTACTGGCCGAACCGGGCGAGCATGCGGTCGCCGGCTTTCGCGCGAACCATGCCGGTGCAGCTGCCCGAGCTGATGATTTCGTCGCGCGCCAGCGGAACGCCCAGCCCGGACAGGCGATTGGCCAGCCATACAACGGCGTTGACCGGATTGCCCATGACCTCCGATGAACTGCCGCGAGCTCGCTCGGCGCCGTTCTTTTCCAGGACGACCGCCATCGGCGCTTCCAATGCGGCTTGCCAGTCCGGGAGCGCGGGCCCCATCACGTAGCGGCCGCTGGCATAGCCGTCGGCCATCACTTGCAGCGGGTCCGGCGGTGGATTGAAGGCAAGGCGGCATTCGGCGACTTCGATGCCGACATGCACGGAGGCAATGCAATCGACGACCTGCTCTCGCGTATGTCCGCCCCTGTTCACCGGCAGCTCGCGCCCCATCCGGAAGAAGAACTCGCACTCGACCACCGGGTCGAGCAGGCCCTCGTGCGAGATGACGGCGGGTGAATGCAGAAGAAATCGTCGAAAGGTTCGACCCAGCACCGGTGCGGTGGTGCGCAGGCGCCGCTGCATCTCGGCATTGGTGGCCGCGATCTTCCAGCCCAGGGGCTCCCAGGCCAATTGCCCGGCGACCTCGAGCATGGTGAGGCAGGCCTCTTCCTCGTTGGCTGGTGTACCGATGGCTCGGTGTTTCAGGATTTGCGTGCCCTGGCGGCGGGCATCGACGAGCGCCTGAACAAGAGTGGTTTGCATGGCGTCATCATCAGAGCCGAATGCCTGCCCGAGGCCGTCGTTCCGGCAATCGTATGGATCGATACCGGCTCGGTATCGTTCTCGTGTTCCCGAGGCGCCAGACTTGCCCAAGGCGACCAAGATGGAGTTCGCCAGCTTCCACCAGAAAGAACATGAGACAAGCCCTATCCCTTCTTCTGACTGCCTTCGTGGTGTTGTTCGGTGGCGCGGCCCAGGCGCAGGACACCTTTCCGAATCGCCCGATCAACATGGTGGTTCCCTTTCCCGCGGGCGGGCCCGCCGACATGATCGCGCGGGTGATCTCCGTCCGTCTGGCTGCTCGGCTCGGCCAGCCCATCGTGGTGGAGAATCGTTCCGGCGCGGCCTCGAACATCGGGGCCGAATATGTGGCCCGGGCGCGCGCCGATGGCTACACGCTGATGTTCAGCTCGTCACCGACGCTTGCCATCAACACCAGCCTGTACCAGGGACTCAAGTACAACCCGCTGACCAGCTTCGAGCCCCTGGTGCACGCCGGCAGCCTGCCGAACGTTCTGGTGGTCAATGCCGACGTGCCGGCGAAGACGCTGGGTGAACTGATCAAACTCGGCAAACAGCCAGGGCAAGGACTGAGCTATGCGTCTGCCGGGAGCGGAGGCACCTCGCACCTTGCAGGCGTCCTGTTCTCGAAAATGACAGGCGTGCCCCTCATGCATGTGCCCTTCAAGGGGACGGCACCTGCGATACAGGCTCTGCTGGGTGGACACGTCACCATGACGTTCACGGACGTCCTGACCGCATTGCCGCACATCCAGTCGGGCAAGCTTCGTCCCATCGGCGTCACCTCGCTCCAGCCTTCGCACGTCCTGCCTGGGGTCGCACCTCTCGCCGATCAAGGTCTCGCTGGCTTCGATGTCAGTGTGTTCTTTGGCCTCGTGGCGCCCAAGGGGTTGCCGCCGGCGGTTCGGGACAAGTTGTCTGCCGCGCTGCAAGCGGTCTTCGCGGAACCCGAGGTGCAGTCGCAGCTTCGTTCCCAGGGGTTGCAGTTGCCCCCGTCAACCACACCCGCCTATCTGGGCGACGTGATGCAACAGGAAGTGCCGAAGTGGCGCAAGCTGATTCAGGAGACGGGCGCCACGCCGGATTGACGATGGAATCCGTGACGTCCCCTGGTGATCTGTTCGGCCTTCACGTTCCCATGGCCGCCACGCTCGGCATTCGCGCGGTCTCCATGGAGTCGGACCGCGTGGTTCTGAAGATGAGCCTTTCGCCGGCGCAATCGAATCACCGTGGCTCGGTCAGCGGAGGTGCGCTGGCGACGCTCCTCGACCTGGGGCTGGCTGCCGCGGTCCGTGCGGACGCTCCGACGCGCTATTCCGTCGCGACGGTGGAGCTGTCACTGCGCTTTCTTCGGCCATGCATTGGCGACGTGTCGGTCGTGGCCCACTGCGAACGCCGGGGCCGTTCGATATCGTTCGCGCGCGGTGAAGCCATCGATCAGGAGGGGCGGGCGGTGGCCAGTGCCACCGGCGTCTTTTGCAGATTGCCGCGGGCTCCCCACGAACCCTGATTACGGAGTCAATGGTTATCCCGAGGAATCCCAAACGTCGCGTGGATCCGCTGGTACTTCACCGCAGGCTTCAAGACCATCCCTTCCGAAAGCTCATCGACGACGCCTCGTTGAATCTCCTGCCAGGGCGTCTGGCTCTTCGGATACGGATAGCCGCCTTTCTTCTCGAGCTCGGCACGGCGTTTCGCCAGTTCCTCATCGGACACCAGCATGTTCGCCGTGCGCTTCTTGAGGTCGATGCGGACCCGATCCCCGGTGCGCACCAACGCCAGCCCACCGCCCGTCGCAGCCTCCGGTGAGGCATTGAGGATCGACGGCGAGCCGGACGTGCCCGACTGCCGCCCATCTCCAATGCAGGGCAGCGCCGTGATGCCCTTCTTCAGGAGGTACGAAGGCGCCCGCATGTTCACCACCTCGGCAGCGCCCGGATAACCCACCGGCCCCACGCCGCGCATGAACAGCACGCTGCGCTCGTCGATCTTCATCTTCGGATCGTCGATGCGCGCGTGATAGTCCTCCGGCCCGTCGAACACGATCGCCGTGCCCTCGAAGGCCATCGGGTCGTTCGGGTCTTCCAGATAGCGCGAATGGAATTCGGGCGTGATCACGCTCGTCTTCATGATCGCGGAATCGAAGAGATTGCCCTTCAGGTTCAGGAAGCCCGCGTTCTTCTTCATCGGCTTGTCGTACGGGAAGATCACCTTCCGGTCGCTCGTGAACTTGCCTTTGCAGTTCTCGGCCAGCGTCTTGCCATTGGCCGTCATCGCCGGCTTGATCTTCTTCTGCGCGACCAGTTCGGCCACCACCGCAGGCAGCCCGCCCGCGCGGTAATAGTCTTCGCCGAGATACTCGCCCGCCGGCTGAAGATTGACGAGCAACGGAATCTTGTAGCCGTGCTTCTCCCAGTCGTCCGTCGTCAGCTCCACGCCGATGTGCCGCGCGATCGCATTCAGATGCACTGGCGCATTGGTCGAGCCGCCGAGCGCCGAGTTGACAACGATCGCGTTCTCGAACGCCTCGCGCGTGAGGATGTCCGAAGGCTTCAGGTCCTCGCGCACCATCTCGACGATGCGCTTGCCCGTCATGTACGCCATCTCCTGGCGGTCGCGATAGGGTGCCGGAATCGCCGCACTGCCCGGCAGCGTCATGCCCAGCGCCTCGGCGAGCGAATTCATCGTCGAGGCCGTTCCCATCGTGTTGCAGTGCCCCGTCGAAGGCGCCGACGAAGCGACCAGTTTCAGGAACTCCTGGTAGCCGATCTTGCCCGCCGCCATCATCTCCCGCGCACGCCAGACGATCGTGCCCGAGCCGGTGCGCTCGCCCTCGTACCAGCCGTTGAGCATCGGGCCCGAATTCAGCGCGATCGCGGGAATGTCCACCGTCGCCGCCGCCATCAATTGCGCAGGTGTCGTCTTGTCGCACCCCGTGGTCAGCACCACGCCGTCGATCGGATACCCGTACAGCACCTCGACCAGCGAGAGGTACTGCAGATTGCGGTCGAGTGCCGCCGTCGGCCGCTTGCAGGTCTCCTGGATCGGATGAATCGGAAACTCGAACGCAATGCCGCCCGCGTCGCGAATGCCTTCGCGTACCCGCTCGGCCAGCACCAGGTGGTGCCGATTGCACGGCGCGATGTCCGAGCCCGTCTGCGCGATGCCGATGATCGGCCGGCCCGATTGCAGCTCGTCGAAGCCCAGGCCGAAATTCATCGTGCGTTCCAGATAGAGCGCGGTCATGTCGGCATTGGCCGGGTTGTCGAACCAGGCCTGCGAGCGCAGCTTGAACTTCGGGGTCTTGCCCGTCGAGGCCTTGGTGTTTTTCCTTTTGGATTTCATGAGGACATTCCCTTCAGGGTCTGGTCTGCGTTCGGTGCTGCTGTGCAATCGGCGATGTATTGGCGAACGATATCCGCGAAGTTCTCGTGCGGATGCAGCCCGAGTCGCGCGGCACGCGCCGCCGACGCGCCGCTTGGCCAGTTGGCGACGATGCCCGCGATGCGCTCGTCGCGCTCGAAGCGCACGCGCGCACGCACCGCGGGTCCGGCGACTTCTTCGAGCGCATCGAGCATTTCGCGCACCGTCACGTTGAGGGCGGGCAGGTTGAGAGCAGTGCGTCCGCAGAACGCCTCCCGGCTGGCTTCGTAGACGGCAATCAGCCCTTCCACCGTGCGGGCCGGCGACGACATCGGATGCGACACGTCGGGCGAGACCGGGCAGATCGACTCCACCCCCGCCAGGGGCTCGCGGATGATGCCGCTGAAGAACGACGACGCCGCGCCGTTCGGCCGGCCGGGGCGAACCGTCACCGTCATGAGCCGCGCCGCACGGCCGTCGATGTAGCCCTTGCGGGTGTAGTCGGCGATGAGGTGCTCGCAGATCAGCTTCTGGATGCCGTAGGACGTCTGCGGAACGGGCAGCGTGTCGTCGGCGACGATCTTCGGCATCGGATGGGCCGGGTCGGGCCCGAACACCGCGACCGAGCTCGAGAACACCAGGCGCGGCACCTTGCCGCCGGCGTTGACGCGCGCGCGGATGGCATCGAGCAGCGCGCGCGTGCTGTCGAGGTTGGAACGCAGGCCGAGGTCGAAGTCGAGCTCGCATTCGCCCGAAACGGCGGAAGCGAGGTGGAACACGCCGTCGAACGCCTCGTCGCGCAGCGCGTCGGTCTGCGCGAGCAGGGGCCGGTGCGCGCTTCCACGCGCGGGTCCGCGAGCAGGCTTGCGGGCGGCGGCGCGATGTCGGTCAGCACGAGGCGGCCGATGCGCTCGCCCGCGAGGGTGCCGCGCGCGAGCAGCGCCTGTGCAAGGCGCGATCCGACGAAGCCACCGCCGCCGGTGATCATCAGTTTCATGGGGACTCCTTCATGGATTTCTTGCCCTTTCTGGCTGTGCTGGCCGAGGCGGCGCGAACGGCCTTGACTGCCGCCCGGCGACGGCGGCCGTCGATGACGCCGCCTTCGATCAGGCGCTGCTCGCCGCGAGTGATGTGCTCGGTGGCCTGGCGCCGTGCCGCATCGGGATCGCGCGCGGCGATCGCTTCGAAGATGGCGCGGTGCTCGCGCTGCACCTCGGTCATGAAGTCGAGCCGCCGCGCCTCGTTGCCGCGCGTGATCCGCATGCCTTCGCGCAGGTACTGCTCCAGGAAGCCGAGCAGCAGCCGGAATTGCGGGTTGCCGGTGGCCTCGCCGATGACGCGGTGGAAGGCCAGGTCCTCGGCGACGCCGTCGTGGCCGGCGGCCACGGCGGCATCGATGGCCTTGAGGGCGCGGCGCAGCTCGGCGATCTGTGCGCGCGAGGCGCGCTCGGCCGCCAGCGCGGCGATCTCGCCCTCGAGCACGCGGCGGACCTCGACCACATGCACCACCGCCTGCACGGAGGTCAGTACGGCCGGATCGAAGGCCAGCGGCTGGTTGACCGGGCGCGCTGCCACGTACACGCCGGAGCCCTGCCGCGAGTTCACCATGCCCTTGGATTTGAGCTGGTGTACCGCCTCGCGCACCACGGTGCGCGAAACGCCGTGGGCCTCGGCGAGCTTCTGTTCGGTCGGAAGACGGTCGCCGGCGCGCAGGGCGCCGGACTCGATCTGCGTGGCCAGCAGCGACGCCAACCGGTCCGACAGCCGATCGACGATCAGCGGAAGGGGTTGGGAGGATGCCGAAACGCGCACGGCGTGGATGGAGTTCAACTCGGTTATCTGGTCATCATACAAATTGACCGGGGGTTAATGCGTACCGGTTTGCCCTGATGCGCGGGCCATTGCGGATGCCAATACTGCGCGGTTGCGAAGCGGCTCCAGAGCCGGCTTCAGGATTCCGCGTACTTTCAAGGCTCCAGTGCATGGCAAGTGTCACGATCCAGGCAGTCAAGAAGAACTTCGGTGATGTCCCCATCCTTCACGGCGTGGACATCGACATCCGGGACGGTTCCTTCACCGTTCTCGTGGGGCCATCGGGTTGCGGCAAGTCGACCTTGCTGCGGATGATCGCCGGGCTCGAGGAGATCAATGGCGGCGAGATCCGGATCGGCGACCGGCGCGTCAACGACCTCCCGCCCAAGGAGCGCGACATCGCGATGGTGTTCCAGAACTACGCGCTCTATCCGCACATGACGGTGCGCGACAACATGGCATTCGCGCTCGCGCTGGCCAAGACCGACAAGGCCACCATCGAGCAGAAGGTCGGCCGCGCGGCCGAGATCCTCGCGCTCACGCCGCTGCTCGATCGCTATCCGCGCCAGCTCTCGGGCGGGCAGCGCCAGCGGGTCGCCATGGGAAGGGCGATCGTGCGCGACCCGCAGGTGTTCCTCTTCGACGAGCCCTTGTCCAATCTCGACGCCAAGCTGCGCGTGGCGATGCGCAGCGAGATCAAGGAACTGCACCAGCGGCTCAAGACCACATCGATCTACGTCACGCACGACCAGATCGAGGCCATGACCATGGGCGACAAGATCGTGGTGATGCGTGACGGCCGCATCGAGCAGACCGGCAGTCCGCTGGAGCTCTACGACCGCCCGGCCAACCAGTTCGTCGCCGGCTTCATCGGCTCGCCCGCGATGAACTTCCTGCCCGGTACCTTGCGGCGCAACGGCAGCGCGGCGACGGTCGAGCTCGCGGACGGCACGAAGCTCGACGCGCCGACGGATGCCGGTGGTGTCGACGGTCAGCCGGTCGTCTATGGCACCCGGCCCGAGCACCTGAGCCTCGCCGACGGCGGCGGCATTCCGTCGCGCGTGGTCGTGATGGAGCCCACCGGCATGGACACCTTCGTGGCATGCCGCCACGAAGGCACCGAGATTTCAGCGGTGTTCCGCGAGCGCTATGACTTTGCGCCGGGGACCACCATCCACCTGCAGCCCGATCTACAGCGCGCGCACCTTTTCGACGCAGGCACCGGCCAGAGGCTGGTGGCTTGAGGTTCTTCTTTTGGCCCTTTCAACATCAGGAGACAGGAATGAGTGACTTCAATCGCCGCACGATTCTCAAGAGCTCGGCGGGCTTCGCCGCCGCCGCGTCGCTCGGCGTCGGCACCGCCATCTTCACGCCGCTCGCCAATGCCCAGTCGATGACCTTCAAGCCCGAGAAGGGCGCCAAGCTGCGCGTGCTGCGATGGAGCCGCTTCGTGCAGGGCGACATCGACGCCTACATGGCCAACGTCAAGAAGTTCAGCGAAGCCACCGGCGTCGAAGTGCGTGTGGACAACGAGAACTGGGAAGACGTGCGGCCCAAGGCGGCGGTGGCGGCCAACACCGGCGCCGGCCCGGACATCATTCTTTCGACCAACGACGACGCGAACCTGTACCCCGACAAGCTGCTCGACGTGACCGACCTCGCCGAATACCTCGGCAAGAAATACGGCGGCTGGTATCCGGCGGCCGAGCTGTTCATGCGGCCCAACGGCAAGCGCTGGATCGGCCTTCCGCTTGGTGCGGCCGGGTCGCTCATGGTGTATCGCGAGAGCATGCTGAAGGCGGCGGGCTTCGACACCTTTCCGAAGAACACCGACGACTTCCTCAAGATGTACAAGGCGCTCAAGGAAAAGGGCACGCCGGGCGGCATGGCGCTGGGCAATGCGACCGGCGACAGCACCTGGACCAACTGGCTGGTCTGGACCTTCGGCGGCAAGCTGGTCGACAAGAACAACAAGGTGGTGATCGATAGCCCCGAGACGCTCAAGGCGCTCGAATACGCCAAGGAGCTCTACGTCAACTTCATCCCCGGCACGCTCTCGTGGCTGGACCCGAACAACAACAAGGCCTTCCTCGACGGGCAGATCAGCGTCACGAACAATGGCATCTCGATCTACTACGCAGCCAAGAACTCGCCGGACCCGAAGCTCAAGGAGATGGCCTTGGACATCAACCACGCGGTGTTCCCGGTCGGGCCGGTGGGTGTGCCGACCGAGTCGCATCTGTTCTTCAACCAGATGGTGATGAAGTACACCAAGTACCCGCAGGCCGCGAAGGAGTTCCTGCGCTTCATGATGGAGCGGCCCCAGTTCGACGACTGGCTCAAGGGCGCGGGCGGCTACGTCGCTCAGCCGCTGCGCGCCTTCGAGGCCAACGAGATCTGGACCGTGGACCCGAAGAACACGCCGTACCGCGATTCGGTCAAGAACCTGCGGCCGGCGGGCTACGAAGGCAAGCTGGGCTATGCCTCGGCCGGTGCGGCGGCGGACTTCATCATCGCGAACATGGTGGCTGAAGCCGCGAGCGGTTCCAAGTCGCCGAAGGAAGCCGCGGAACGGGCGCAAAAACGTGCCGAGCGCTACTACAAAGTATGACCCCCAGGCTCGCGCACTTCGTGTCGCTCTCCACCCCCTTCCAGCGGGCAACACCAGCGGCCCGGCGAAGCCGGTTCCGCGGTGTTCCTGAAAGGGGAGACGCCTTTCGATGACCTTGCTTGCGCGGTTCCAGAACAGCCGCAACGCCCTCGGCTTCGCTTTCATGCTGCCGGCGGCGGTGCTGCTGCTGTTGTTTCTGACCTATCCCCTCGGCCTCGGCACCTGGCTCGGCTTCACCGACACCAAGGTGGGCCGGGGCGGGGAGTGGGTCGGCCTGGAGAACTACGTCTTTCTCTGGAACGACTCGGTCACGCGGCTGGCGCTGTTCAACACGCTCTTCTACACGGCGGTCGCGAGCGTGTTCAAGTTCTTCCTCGGGCTGTGGCTCGCGGTGCTGCTGAACAAGAACATCCGCCTCAAGACCTTCTTCCGCGCGGTCATCCTGCTGCCGTACATCGTGCCGACGGCGCTGTCGGCGATCGCGTTCTGGTGGATCTACGACTCGCAGTTCTCGATCATCAGCTGGGCGCTGGTGAAGATGGGGCTGATCGACCACTACATCGACTTCCTCGGCGATCCGTGGAATGCTCGCCTGGCGGTGATCGCGGCCAATGTGTGGCGCGGCGTGCCTTTCGTCGCGATCACGCTGCTGGCGGGGCTGCAGACGATCTCGCCGTCGTACTACGAGGCCTCCGCCATCGACGGCGCGACGCCGTGGCAGCAGTTCCGGCACGTGACGCTGCCGCTGCTCACGCCGATCATCGCGGTGGTGATGACCTTTTCGGTGCTGTTCACCTTCACCGACTTCCAGCTCATCTACGTGATCACGCGTGGCGGTCCGCTCAACGCGACGCACCTGATGGCGACGCTGTCGTTCCAGCGCGCGATCTCGGGCGGCGCATTGGGTGAGGGCGCGGCCATCGCAATCGCGATGGTGCCTTTCCTTCTGGCCTGCATCATGTTCAGCTATTTCGGGCTCCAGCGGCGCGCGTGGCAACAGGGAGGATCGGACAAATGAGCGACAGACCCGGGCAGATGGATGTCGTCGGCATGAGCTACCTGGAGTCCGTGCCGCGCAAGGTGGTCACGGTCTACCTGCCGCTCCTGGTCTTCCTGATCGTGCTGCTGTTCCCCTTCTACTGGATGGCGATCACCTCGGTGAAGCCCGATGCGGAGTTGCTCTCGCGCGAGGGCAATCCGTTCTGGGTGGTCGCGCCGACCCTCAACCACTTCCACAAGCTGCTCTTCGACACCTCGTACCCGCAGTGGCTGTGGAACACGTTGCTGGTGTCGGTGGTTTCGACCTTCGCGTCGCTCGCCTGCTCGGTGTTCGCGGCCTATGCGATCGAGCGGCTGCGCTTCAAAGGCTCGCGACAGACCGGGCTCGCGATCTTCCTGGCCTACCTGGTGCCGCCGTCAATCCTGTTCATTCCGCTGGCGAACGTGGTGTTCAACCTCGGCATGTTCGACACGCGCTGGGCGCTGATCCTGACCTATCCGACCTTCCTGATCCCGTTTTGCACCTGGCTCTTGATGGGCTACTTCCGCTCGATCCCGGCGGAACTGGAGGAATGCGCGCTGATCGACGGCGCGAGCCGCTGGCAGATTCTCATCAAGATCGTGCTGCCGCTTGCGGTGCCAGGGCTCATCTCGGCGGGCATTTTCGCGTTCACGCTGTCGTGGAACGAGTTCATCTACGCGCTGACATTCGTCTCGTCGTCGGAGATCAAGACGCTGCCCGTCGGCGTGGTCACCGAGCTGGTGCAGGGCGATGTCTATCAATGGGGCCCGCTGATGGCCGGGGCGCTGCTCGGCTCGCTGCCTGTGGCGTTCATCTACTCGTTCTTTGTCGAGTACTACGTGTCGGGGATGACCGGTTCGGTCAAGGAGTGAGGGCTTCGAGCCCAGCGCGCAACTGCGAAAGCACGCCCTTCCAATCGCCGGGCGACGGCTGACGGAACACGCTGAAGGCCGGATACCACGGCGTCGTCGGGCTGTTCGTGAACCAGCGCCAGTCGGCCGCGAAGGGCAGCAGGAGCCAGGCCGGCGCACCGATCGCGCCTGCCAGGTGCGCGATCGAGGTGTCGGTGGTGATCAGCAGGTCCAGCGCCATGATCTGCGCGGCCGTGTTCGCGAAATCGGATGCGTCGAAGCACTGGATTGCCGGGCCTTCGGTGCCGGCGTCGGCCTGCTTCAGCGTTTCGGGAAGCAGCAGGCTCCACGCGCTCGCATTGGCGGGCAGGGCCGCGCGCAAGGGCGCCAGCGGGATCGAACGGCGGTGGTTCTCCGGGTGGTCGGGATTGCCGGTCCACACGATGCCGATGCGTGGCCCCGGCTGCGAAGCCATCGCCTGCCGCCAATGGACGACCCGGTCCGGATCGGCCTTCAGATAGGGAACCTCGCCGGCGAGGTGCGCCATATCGAAGAGCCCCAGCGCCAGCGGAAGGCTGATCAGCGGGCAATGGAAGTCGTACCCCGGCAAGGCATCGCCGCGGCCCACCAGGACATCCACCCTCTTCAGCGAGCGCAGGATGTCCAGCAGCGGCCGCTGCGCCTCGAACACGACCCGTGCGCCGAGCGATGCCAGAAGCGGGACGTAGCGGCAGAACTGCAGCGTGTCGCCGAGGCCCTGCTCGGCGTGGATCAGCAGTGTCTTGCCCTGGAGCGGCTGTGCGCCGGTCCAGCGGGGCGCGTCGAAGCCTCTCGCGTGGCCGAATCGCTCCTCCTCGATCCGCTGTTCGTAGGCGGGCCAGCCGTGCGCGAAATCGCCGGCGCCGAGCAGGCACAGCGCCCGGTTCCATCGCACGCCCGCCGGTGCATCCGGGTGCGCCAGCAGTTGCTCGTAGTGCGGGATCGCCTCGCGGTGGCGCTGCACGTCGCGCAGCGCGTTCGCGAGGTTCATTCGCGCGTGTCCGTCGTTCGGGTTCCGCGCGAGCAGGCGTTGGTAGATCGCGATGCCTTCGCCGAAGCGATCGACCGCGCACAGCGCATTCGCGAGATTGAATTCGATCTCCGGCCGGCCGGGGTCGAGCTTGCGCGCCTGCTCGAGCCCGGCGAGCGCGGCGTCGTGCCGCAGCAGCGCAAGCTCGACGACGCCGAGGTTCATCAGCAGCTCGGCGCTGTCCGGCGCCGCGCGCAGGGCTTCGGCGAACGTCGCGCGGGCTTCTTCATGGCGGCCCGTCTCGAAAAGCGATTCGCCGAGGCGGCGGAGCAGGTCCGGATTCAGCGCCCCGAACTGCCGCAACTGCATGAAGCAGGCAATGGCGTCTTCGTGCCGGCCCAGCGCCTGCAGCGCTTCGGCCTTGTGCGGTAGGACGCGCACCTCGCCGGGGCGCTGCGCGAGCACGTCCTCGAAGCCGGCGAGGGCCTTGTCGAGGTCGCCGGCCTGCCGGTGCAGCAGCGCGAGGTTGAAGCGCATCGCCACATTGCCGGGATCGCGCTGCAACGACTCGCCGAGCAGGCCGATCGCGCGCGCGGTGTCGCCCTTGCCGGCCGCGATCAGCCCGAGCATCGCCAGCGCGCGTGCATTGTCCGGGTCGGCGTCGAGCAACGCCTTCCAGGCAGCTTCCGCCAGATCCACCCGGCCCTCGCGCTGATGCGTCAGCGCGCGGTTCGCCAGATCCGACTTCTGCTGGGGCGACATCAGCGGTGTTCTTTCACCTCGTCGAGTTCCGAGCCGAGCAGGGCGTTGATGCGCTGCTTGAGCGCCGCGCGCCGGTCGTTCGTCAGGTATACCTGACGCGCGGCCTCGATGAATCTCGCGTCGAAGCGGGATTCGCGCTCGGCGTGGCGCATCTCGTTCTCGATGTCCCACAGCCGCATGTTGATCGCGAGCAGCTCGGCCTGGACCTGTTCGATGGCCGCGGCTTCGGAGGTGGCTTTCAGCACCTCGGCGGTCGCCCTGGAGAGCAGGTCGAGTTCGCGCCTGACGAAAACCAGCTTGGATTCATCGGTCACGCGTTGCAGCTTGATTTCGAGGATCGTCTTCTTGTCGAAGAGTTCGCCGGGCGAGACTGGGACCAATACGGGTGCGTGCACGAGAGATCCGCCATCAAACCAAAGACCTCGCGAATTGTAAGGAACGCGGCTGAATCCGTTTGATCCAATTGGTTGCCGGTGGAGTTGTTCAGCGCCGGCAGGAGGTGTGAGATGAAGCAACTCAAGCACTGGCAGGACGTGGTGAATGCCTTGCTGGGCGTGTGGCTGGCAATTTCGCCTTGGCTCGTGGGCTACCAGGACATCCCGTCGCCCACCGCGAACGCGGTGCTCGTTGGCGTGGCGCTCGTGGCCGCGGCGCTGGGCGCGATGATCGTGCCGCGTGCCTGGGAGGAATGGACCGAATGCGCGCTCGGCGCGTGGCTGGTCATTTCCCCGTGGGTGGTGGGCTTCGGCATGCATCGCCCGGCGATGCTGACCGCCGTGATCACCGGCGCGGTGATCGTGGCGCTGGCACTCTGGACGCTGGTGACCGACAAGGAATACAGCGGCTGGCTGCATCGCCCAGCGCACTGACCGCGCGCCGGCCGAAGTTGGTGGATGGCGGGACCAGCGGGTCGGCCATCCTCCGGTGGCGTCGCCGTCGCCCGTGAGAAGCGGGCGCGGAACAGGATCGACAGCTGTCGAGGTGGTCGATCGTTGTGTCGATGTTCAGGCGCCGAGCGCCTTCATCTCCGCATACAGGTCCGCCTTGCCTTCGAACCCGATCCCCGGCAAAGCCGGCAGATTCACGTACCCGTTGTCCACCCGGACGCCATCGGGGAACCCGCCATAGGGCTGGAAGAGGTCGGGGTAGCTCTCGTTGCCGCCCAGCCCCAGTCCGGCCGCAATCGCCAGCGACATCTGGTGGCCGCCGTGCGGAATGCAGCGGCTCGGTGACCAGCCGTATTCCTTCAGCATGTCCAGCGTGCGCAGGTATTCGACGAGGCCGTAGCTGAGCGCACAGTCGAACTGCAGCCAGTCGCGGTCGGGGCGCATGCCGCCGTGGCGGATGAGGTTGCGCGCGTCCTGCATCGAAAAGAGGTTCTCGCCGGTCGCCATCGGGCCCGCATACACCTCCGAGAGCTTCGCCTGCAGTTCGTAGTCGAGCGGGTCGCCCGCTTCCTCGTACCAGAAAAGCGGGTATTGCGACAGCGCCTTGGCGTAGTCCACGGCCGTCTTGAGGTCGAAGCGGCCGTTGGCGTCCACCGCCAGTTGCTGGCCGGGGCCGAGGATCCTGAGCACCGACTCGATGCGTTCGCAGTCTTCGGCCAGCGTGGCGCCGCCGATCTTCATCTTGACCACCGAATAGCCGCGCGCGAGGTAGCTCTCCATTTCCTGCCGCAGGCCGTCGAGGCCCTTGCCGGGGTAGTAGTAGCCGCCCGCCGCATAGACGAAGACGCGCGGATTGGCCTTGCCGTTGCCGTAGCGCTCGGCCAGGAGCTGGAAGAGCGGCTTGCCGGCGATCTTCGCGACCGCGTCCCACACCGCCATGTCGATGGTGCCAACGGCCACCGAGCGCTCGCCATGGCCGCCGGGCTTCTCGTTGATCATCATGCGTGCCCAGATCTTGTGCGGGTCGAGGTTCTCGCCGGTCGCGTCGACGAGCGTCGCCGGGTCGGCTTCCATGAGGCGTGGACGGAAGCGGTCGCGGATCAGTCCGCCCTGCCCATAGCGCCCGTTGGAGTTGAACCCGTAGCCGATCACCCGCTTGCCGTCTCGGACCACGTCGGTGACCACGGCGACGAGGCTCAGGGTCATCTTCGAGAAGTCGATGTAGGCGTTGCGGATGTCCGATTTGATCGGTCGGGTGGATTCGATGATGTCGACGATCTTCATGATGCTTTCGATGAGTGACAGGAAGTGAAAGGGCGGGAATTCAGCGCGGCAGCGACGAACCGCCGCAGATGGCGATGTCCTGGCCGGTGATGGCGGCGGCGGATGGCGAGAGCAGGAAAGCGACGAGGGCGGCAATCTCGGCCGGCTCGATCAACCTTCCGATGGGCGGCAGGCGCGGTGCACTGCCGGCCCGCGCGGGATCGGCCAGCATGCCGGTGGCCGTCGCGGCGGGCGAGACGACGTTCACGGTCACGCCCTGGTCGGCGACTTCGGCCGCCCAGCTTCTCGCCAGCGCGATGAGCGCCGCCTTCGTCGCCGCGTACTGGCCGCGCCCGGGCATGCCTTGCGCCACGCGGCTGCCGATGAACACCACACGTCCGCTCTTGCGCCGTGCCATCGCGGGCACGATCGCATCGGCGATTCGCGTCGCGGCATCCACATGCAGGCGCCACATCAGCTCGCCGCCCGCATGGTCCAGCTGGCCGAGCGGTCCGACGCGCAGCACGCCGGCGGCGTGGACGAGCGCATCGGCGTCTTGCAGCGCGGCGGCGGCAGCGGCCACGCTCTCGCCCTTCGCCAGGTCCACATCGACCGGCATGAAGGCCGCATGCACGATGGCCGGCGGGGCAACATCCAGCCCGCTGACGCGCCAGCCCGAAGCCAGCAGCGATTCCGCGATCGCGCGACCGATGCCGCTGCTGCTGCCGGTGACTACGGCATGCCCCAGGTCATTCGACATGGATGTTCCCCTCGGTCACGATCTTCTGGGAGCGCGCCATGTCGCTGCCCTGGAACTTCGCGAATTCCTCCGCGCTGCCGGGTGCGAGCAGCAGGCCCTGTTCCTTGAGCTTGTCCTTCATGTCGCCGGCCAGCGCCTTGTTCACCTCGGCATTGAGCCGCTGCACGATCTCGGGCGGCGTCTTGCCCGGCGCCCACAGGCCGTACCAGCTGTAGAACTCGAAGCCGGGAATCGTCTCCGCCACCGTCGGCACATCCGGCAGGCTGGATGCGCGCTGTGCCGACGTCACCGCGACCACGCGGAGCATGCCGCTCTTGTGATACTGCAGCGACCCGAGGATGGGATCGATGAAGCCGTCGATCTGCCCGCCGATCAGGTCCTGGAAAGCCGGCGCGGTGCCCTTGTAGGGCACGATCAGGTAGTCGATGTTGCCCGCGCGCCTGAGCAGCTCGGTGGAAAGATGCCCGGCGGAGCCGATCGAACCCACCGCGAAGGTCATCTTGCCCGGATGCTCCTTCGCGTACGCGATGAGCGACTTGACGTCGGTGATCGGCAGCTTCTTGTTGATGGCCACCGACAGCGGCGCCTTGGCCACCAGTGCCACGGGCGCGAAGTCGCGGTTCACGTTGTAGGGCACCGACTTCATCGTCATCGGGGCGGTCGTGAACGTCGAGGCGTTGAAGAGCAGCGTGTAGCCGTCGGCCGGCGCCTTGGCCACCACATCGCCGCCGATCACGCCATTGCCGCCCGCGCGGTTCTCGACGACGAAGGGCTGCCCCATCTGGTCGCTGAGCTTCTGCGCCAGCAGCCGCCCCACGAAGTCCAGCGTGCCGCCGGGCGGGAACGGGATCACCATCTTGATCGGCTTGCTCGGATACGTCTGCGCAAAGCCGCTGGCGGTCGCGGCAAGGGCGAGGGCGCCCAGCGCGGCGCGGATGAAGTGCTTGCGTCGCATGTCTTGTCTCCTGGATTTCTTGGATGGCAGAGCCGGCCGAACCGGCACCGGCTCCGGGCGGCGGAATCAGCGCCTGAGCAGGCCCGCGCGCTTCACGGCGGCGCGCAGGGCTTCCACTTCCTCGGCGTTGGGCGCCTCGGTGGGCGGGCGCACCGTCGCGTCGTCGAGCACGCCGGCGAGGTACATGCCGCCCTTCATGCGCGCGTGGGCTTCGCCCGTGGGCTCGCCGCCGCCGTAGACCGCGTCCTTGAGCGGCGTGATGACCGCCTGCACCTCCATCGCGCGCTTGAGGTCGCCGGCCTTCACCGCGTTCCAGAGGTCGATGATGAGTTGCGGGATGAAGGTGGCGAAGCCGACCAGTGCGCCGTCGACGCCCTGCACCATCGAGGCCAGCAGGTACTCGTCATGGCAGGTCAGGATGGCCTTGGACGCGTTGGCCTCGCGGATCGCCTGGATGTCGCGGGCGTACTTGTTCATGTCGCGCTGGCCCACCTTGAAGGCCTGCACGTAGGGCAGCCGGGCCAGGTCGGCCAACAGCTTCGACGAGTACGAGGCGCGCGTCCATGCCGGGTAGACGTGACACACGAGGTCCAGCTCGGGCGCCGCCTTGTGGATCGCCTCGAAATACTGCAGCGCGTGGCCCGACGTGAAGCCGAAGCGCAGCCAGTGATGGGGCGGCATGACGTCGAGCGCTGCGGCTCCGGCAGCCTTGGCGGCGCG
This sequence comes from Variovorax ureilyticus, assembly GCF_050632185.1. Taxonomy (GTDB): domain Bacteria; phylum Pseudomonadota; class Gammaproteobacteria; order Burkholderiales; family Burkholderiaceae_C; genus Variovorax; species Variovorax ureilyticus_A. The sequence goes on along the minus strand of NZ_CP192579.1, from coordinate 3,181,563 downwards.
GGCGTGCTCGGCGGCATCGGCCAGCCCTTCGCAGACGATGGACGAGATCACCGGCAGGCGGCCCTTGAGCTCGTCGGCCACGATGCGGGTGACCTCGGCGCGCTCCGCGGGCGTCAGCGCGAACACCTCGCCGGTGTGGCCGTTGGTCATCACTGCGACCACGCCGTCGTGGCTCGCGAGCCAGGACGCCAGCTTGCGCAGCGCGGGTTCGTCGATCCTGTGGTCACGGGTGAAGGGGCACGAAATGGCGGGGATGATCCCCTTGTAGTTCGCGATGGAAGGCATTCGGTGGTCTCCTGTTGAGTGCTTGGGTGTCGATGGGGCGATCTTCCCGTCGGTGGGCGCATGCGGTCCAATACCCGATTCGCATACAACTATCTCCGCGGAGAAACCGAGAAAGGACGCACCGCATGGGCCCGGGAAACCGACCGCTGGATCTGGAATGGCTGGAGGACTTCCTGGCGCTCGCGGAAAGCGGCAATTTCTCCCGCGCGGCGCAGGCGCGGAACATCGCGCAACCCGCGTTCAGCCGGCACATCCGCGCGCTGGAGGAATGGGTCGGCGTCGACTTGTTCGACCGCAGCGCGCATCCGGCCGCGCTGACGGCCGCGGGACGGCGCTTTCAGCCGTTGCTGGAAGACACCCTGGCTCGGCTGGAATCCGCACGCATCAAGGCGCGGGCTGCGCACGACCAGGCGGCGGCGAGCCTGCTCTTCGCGGCGACGCATGTGCTGTCGTTGACCTTCTTTCCGCAGTGGTTGGGCGGGCTGGAGTCGCAGTTGCGGCTCGGGCCGATCCAGACCATCTCGGACAGCTTTCATGCCTGCGAGGACCTGGCGCTGCAGCGTCGCGTGCAGTTCGTGCTGTGCCATGGGCATCCGGAGGTACCGGGGCGGCTTGACGAGGCGGAGTTCCCGATGCTGCGGCTCTCGGACGATGTGCTGCTGCCAGTCTCCGCGCCGCAAGGCGCGGGCGGCGGCGCGATGCACTCGCTGGAGGCCGCGGATGCGCCGGTTTCCGTGCTCGCCTACAGCGAGCCTTCAGGGCTCGGCCGCATCATGCGGGCGCGGATGCGCCAGGTTTTCGGTGACGGCAGCGTGCCGACGCTTCCGCAGGGCGTGGAGACCGTGTTCACGGCGCACCATGCGGCGCTGCTCAAGGCGATGGCGCTCGAAGGGCGCGGCGTGGCGTGGTTGCCGAAGAGCCTGATCGCGGCTGAATTGAAGACTGGCGCATTGGTCGCGGCCGCGTCTGCAGAGTGGAACGTGCCGGTCGAGATCAGGCTCTATCGCCAGCGCGCGGAAATGGCGCCGGCGGCCGAGGCGCTGTGGGCGCTCGTGCAGGAGCGCCCACCGGGCTCAGGCGGGCGCTGAGCAGAGGCTGCGAATCGACGCCGGAATCGGCACCGCGCGGATGCCGCCGCCTTCGCGCTTGGCCGCGAAGATGCGAACCTCTTCGCATTCGAGGATCAGGTCTTCTCCACGCATCACGCGGTAGCGCTGCACGAAGCTCTTCTCGCGCCACTCGGGAATCGTGACCGTGATGTTCAGCGTGTCGCCGTAGCTCGCGCTCTTGACGAAGCGCGTGTGCGTGTCGACGAGCGGCGTGCCGATCACGCCCATGGTCTGCGCCGTCTCTTCCCAGCGCGGCACGCCACGCTCGGCAAAGAAATGGCGCGACGCGGCATCAATCCAGCGGAAGAAGTTGGGAAACCAGACGATGCCGGCCGGGTCGCAGTCGCCGAATTCGACGCGTACTGTGTAGATGACTTCGATGCTCATGTCAGTGTGAAGTTGAAATTCGCAGAGGAGCGGTTGGGGGGCGTGGTGAGGACGCCGGGTGGTCCCCTCCGCGAATGTCCCCCGGCCTTCGGCCTCCTCCTTTATTTCGCTGCGGGGACCACCCGGCATCCTCGCCACGGGAAACGCCGCGTTGTGCCGGCCGATCAACCACCGCCGTGACGGATCACGACGATGGTGTGCTCTGCGCAGCGAAGTAAAGGAGGAGGCCGCAGGCCGGGGGGCATGAGTGAAGCAGAGCACACCGTCGGCGTGATCCCGACCCGATCCGCCGAACATCACCCCATTCTGGTCGGCAGCCACAAGGCAATGATCGGAAAGGCGATAAGAATGATCAGCCGCAGGATGTCGGTCAGGATGAACGGCAGCACGCCCTTGAAGATCGTGGTGAAGGTCACCTCCTTCACCACGCTCTTGATCACGAACACGTTCATCCCCACGGGCGGATGGATCAGCCCGAGTTCCACCGTCATCACGATGATCACGCCGAACCAGATCGGATCGAAGCCCAGGTGCACGATGACGGGATAGATGATCGGCACCGTGAGGATGATCATCGCCATCGCGTCCATCAGGCAGCCAAGCACGAGGTACATCAGCATGATGAGCGCGAGCACGCCGTAGCGGCCGATGCCGAGGCCGGTCAGGAACTCGGTGAGCTTCTGCGGGCTTTGCGTGATCGTCAGGAAGTAGCCGAAGAGCAGGGCGCCGATCAGCACCGTGAACACCGCCGCCGCGGTGCGCGTGGCCGACAGCAGCGCCTCCCGGATCTTCGGGCCGTCGAGCTTGCGCCGCAGCACGCCGAGGATGAAGGCGCCGCTCGCGCCCACGCCGCCGGCTTCGGTCGGCGTGAAGAAGCCGCCGTAGAGCCCGCCGATCACGAAGATGAAGAGCACCAGCGGCGCCCACACGTTCTTGAGATCGGCCACACGCTGTGACCACGGCTTCACCTCGCCGCCCGGCAGCCAGTCGGGCCGCAGCTTGACGATGAGCACGATGGTCAGCACGTACATGGTCATCGCAAGGATGCCGGGCACGATGCCGGCCATGAACAGCTTGCCGATGTCCTGCTGCGTGAGGATCGCGTACACCGCCAGCACCGTCGACGGCGGCAGGATCGCACCCAGCGTGCCGCCCGCGGCAATCACGCCGGTGGAAAACGACTGCGGGTAGTTGAAGCGGCGCATCTCCGGATAGGCCACCGCCGAAAATGTGGCCGCGGTGGCGACCGACGATCCGCAGATCGCAGCGAACCCGCCGCAGGCCAGCACCGTGGCGACCCCGAGCCCGCCGCGCAGGTGGCCGATCATCGAGTTCGCGGCCTTGAACAGCTCGCGACTCACGCCCGACACCGAGACCAGCGAACCCATCAGCATGAACATCGGGATCACGCCGAAGGTGTAGTCGGTCACGGTGCGCATCGAGGTCTGGCCGACCAGCTTGAGCGCCGGGCCGATGCCCACGATCGATGCATACCCGGTGACGCCGACCAGCCCCATCGCCATGCCGACCGGCACGCGCAGGAGCATCAATGCAAAGAGGGCGAAGAAGCCAAGAATGGCGATTGCATCAGTGCTCATGCTTACTCATCGGCTTTCATCTCGGGCTTCTCGTCATGAAGAAGTTCAGGGTGGAAGATCAGGCGCCAGGTGCGGATCGCGATCAGCAGCACGGCGGAAACGTCGCCGAGCCAGGCCACTGCATAGAACGGCCAGGTCGGGATGTTCATGTCGTAGGTCAGCACATGGTCGACGTAGGTGCCGCGCACCTTGTCGAACAGCGTGGCGGTCTGCACCGTGACCACGAAGAGCAGCACCACGGTGGCAAAGACGTCGATCCAGCGCTTCATGCGCGGGCTCGCGGCGGTCCACACGAGGTCGACCGTGATGTGGCCGCCCCGGTAGCTGGTCGCCGCGATGCCCCAGAAGATCAGGATGCCCAGCAGCATCCGGCCGAAGTCGTACGAATCGGGGATCGACGCGTTGAAGAACTTGCGCAACACCACCGCCAGGAAGATGTTGAGCGCGACGATCCCCACGAACAAGGCGGCGAGCCATTCGATCGCATTGATGAAACGGTCGCCGGCGGCCCCGACCTTCTTCGGGGCGTTGTCGCTTCCAGACGCCATCACAGTGCCGAGTTGTACTTGGCCAGACTGGCCTTCAGCGAATCAAGCACGGCCTTCGGATCCTGGCCGACCTTCTTCACGCTCTCTGCCCACTGGGCTTCGACCGGCGCCGTGGCCTTGCGCCATGCATCGAGCTGCTCGGGCGTGAGCTTGTAGACCTCATGGCCGGACTGCGCGGCGATCTTCGCGCGGCCGCCGTATTCGAAATCGGCCCACGGCGTGGCGACCTTCTCGGCCCACTCGCTCGTGCAGTGGTCGTCGATCACCTTCTTCTGCGCGGCCGACATGCTGTCGTACTTGCCCTTGTTCATCGCCCAGACGAAGGGCGTGACATAGAGCGGCGCATCCATGTGGTAGCTCACCACCTTGTCGATGCCGAAGAGGCCGATCGAGCCCCACGGGAAGGTGATCGCATCGGCCACGCCGCGTTCGAGCATGTCGCGCGATTCGGGCGCCGAGGCCTGCACATTGGTGCCGCCGAGCGAGGTGACCATCTGGCCGATGGTGCTGGTGGCCGGGCGGATCTTCATGCCCTTGATGTCGCTGGGCACGAGGATCTTCTTGCGCGCGTGGAAGGTGCCGGGGTCGTGCACGAAGGCGAAGCAGACCTTCACGTCCTTCATCTCGGTCGCTGCGTACTGGCGGTACCACGCATCGATGGCGGCCGTTCCGCCCTTGCCGTTGGCGAAGAGGAAGGGCAGCGAGGCGCCCGCCATGATCGGGAAGCGGCCCGGCTGGTAACCCGGGTTGATGTAGGCGAAATCGGCGATGCCGTCGCGCGCCATGTCGTAGTGGTCGAAGGCCTTGCCGAGCTGCTCCGAGGGGAACAGGACCGCGGTGATGGTGCCGTTGGATGCCTTCTTGATGTCATCCGCCCAGGCCTGCAGCGACGGATTCAGCGGGTGCTGCGCCGGCACCCAGCTCGACATCTTGAGTTGGACGGGCTTGTCCTGCGCCTGCGCGGGTGTGCCAGCCAGGGCCAGCGCCGCCGAAAGCGCGAGGACGGCGCGCGTGGCGGCCGAGGGCATGAAGCGGGTTGTCGACATGGATGTCTCCTTCGAAGGTGTTGTTGAAATCGTGGATGGGGTTGCGCGCGTCTTGTGGTGTTTGTGCAGTGCGCAATTCAGTTATTTTTTGTAAGAGTTCGCGTGGCCGTAAATCGGCGTTTACCTTGAGGGTCAACGCGCATGCGTCGCCGAATTCGGCGCGCGTTTCACCCAGCGGATCGGCTGTTCCTTGACGGGGCGCGGCGGGGCGCCATGGCGCACCAGTGTGGCGTCCAGCGCAGCGCCCGCTTCATCGGCCAGGGCGGCTTCGCGCGCCGCGGCGATCGCATCGGCGCGCGCTCCGGGCGAACCATCGGGCAGGGGCGCGATCGCGAGATGGTCGATGACGTGCAGCAGGTTGTGCTTGCCGCGTTCGTTGGTGCTGCCGTAGCCCTTGATGAGCCGGCCGCACAGCGCGATCTCGTGGCCCAGCCGCCAGTGCGCACGCGTGCCCCGGGCGACGGCGTCGAGCCAGCGGTCGATCAATGCCTGCTCCTGCGCGAAGCGCTGCCCGCGTCGGCGCAACCAGCGCAGCGATGCGAGCAGACGCAGCGATGCCATGCCGAACACCGAATGGCTCCCGACCTTGAGCGGCAGCGCCCAGGGCGTGGACCGTCGCCGATCCCATGCCGTCACGCGATCGGCAAGCGACGGCGGCAGCAGTGCGGCGAACTCGGGAGCACCGGGCTTGAAGTGGTCGTAGACCTTCACGAGGTCGTCCGCGCCGGCCTTGACCTCGTCGCGCACGCGCCGCGAACGGCTTGCGCGGCTCTTGAGTTCGGCGACGCGAACGATGTCGTCGAAGGCCATCCACAGCGCAAGCCAGCGCGCCGTCTCGCGCGTGATGGCGAAGCCCCGGGCGCCGGCCGGATCGGCGGTGCGCTCGGCGGCAAGCACCGCCTGGAGCCGGTCCACGTAGCGCTTCGCGTAGTCCGCATCCTGGTAGTCGAGCACGCGCGCGTGGCCGAGTGCGAGCATGTCGTGCACCGCCGGCGGAAACTGGCTGGCGACCGTCTGCGGCAGCGCGGACGTGGCGGGCGTTTCATCTTTCGATGTCGCGAGCAGGCTGGTGACCATGGCGGCCTGCTGGCGAGGCGCGTGCACGGCATCGAACGCCTTCGCGAAGCCGCGCAGGCTGGCTTCGGCCATCCTGCTGACCTTGTCGTCGTTGCCGCGCACCACCTGTTCGTAGGCTTCGCGCGGGAACGGAAAGAGGCCGCTGCCGGCGATCGCGCCGAGCATCACCGCGCTCACCACGGTGCCGGCCTCGCGCGCGGCGGCGCCCATGTCGAACACGTGATGCTCGCGGCTGAACGCCTTGACGACGCCGAGCAGCCGCTCTGCATCCGCGCGACCGTCACCGAGCTGCATGCGCTCGGCCGTGGTGAGCGTGCGGCTCGATGAGCTGATGACGAGCGTGCGCTGCGGCGTGCTCATGCCGTTGCCGATCTGGCGCGTGGTTTCGAGCAGTTCCGACGACACGATCGCATCTAGCGCGCCGGGTACCGGGCTCAGGCTGAACACCGGCCGCCGCCCGCCGAGCTCGGCCAGCGGCACCGGGAAGACTTCGACGTAGTAGGTGGTCGCGCCGGTGCGCTGCGCGACGCCGGGGATCGAGGTGCTCTGCGCGGCATAGCCGGCGTGCCGCGCGATGTCGACCAGCCATTCGGTCAGGACGCCGCCGCCCTCGCCGCCGAGGGCGCAAATGAGAAGGGTGATAGGTTGCGAGTTCGTCATAGGAAGTACCAGGAATCCCGTGGAACCGGCTTCGCCGGGATTGCCCCCTGCAAGGGGGTGCAGAGCCACACGAAGTGGGCGAGGCTGGGGGTGTGCCATGTTCATGCCGGCTGAAGGGCGCGAACGATCGCGCCTTGCAGGCTGTGCAGCAGCCGTTCATGCCATTTGGGGTTTTGCACCACTTCGGCGCGGTAGAAGCTCGGGCACAGCGTGGCCGCATGCGCGTTCGCGCCGCACAGGCCGCAGCCCACGCAGCCATCGATGACCACCGCCACCGGGTCCACCTTCAGCGGATCGGGGTTGTCCTTGATCGTCAGCGTCGGACAGCCCGACAAGCGGATGCACGCATGGTCGCCGTTGCACACGTCTTCATCGACGCCGTACTTCACGCGCACCACGCGCTCGCCCTTGCGCAGCAGGCTTGCGATCCACGGCTTGATGCGGCGCTGGCGCTCGAGCTGGCATTCGCCCTCCGCGATGATCACCTTCAGGCCGTTGAAGCTGCTGGTGAAGGCCTCGTTGAGCGTCTTGCGCATCTTATCCACGTCGTAGGTGTGGACGGTGCGCATCCATTGCACGCCGAGGCCCTTCAGCGTGGATTCGATCGTCTGGTTCTTGTCGACCAGGCTCTGCTGCTTGTCGACCGCATGCGCCTTCACCTCGTCGTCGGGCGTCGAGATGATGTCCTGCGTGCCGGTAGCCGAGGTGTAGCCGTTCTTGAAGATCATCAGAACCGCATCGTCGCCGTTGAAGAGCGCGCTCTGCACGCCGGTGAGCAGCCCGTTGTGCCAGAAGCCGCCGTCGCCCATGATCGACAGCACGCGCCGCTGCATCATCGGCGACACGCCCGCGCGGCTCGCGAGGCTCATGCCGTAGCCGAGGATCGAATGGCCCATCGAGAAAGGCTCGAAGGTGCCGAAGGCGTGGCAGCCGATGTCGGCGGCGATGTGCACCGGGCCGCTGTCCTGCTGGGCGAGCTTGAGTGCCGAGAACACCGGCCGCTCCGGGCAGCCGATGCAGAAGCTCGGCGGGCGGTTGGGCAGCGGCGTTTCGAGCTTCGCCGCGACGGCCGCGCGGCGGTCGCGGTTGCCGGAGAGCCAGCCTTGCGCGGAATCCTGCGCATGATTCGGAAGATGGCGCTGCACGAAGAGTGCGAGCCCGCCCGCGAGCGCTTCGACGCCGAGTTCGCCCGCCGGCGGCAGCATGTCGCAGCCGTGCAGCGCGGTCTGGATGTCGCGGCGGCGCAGCAGGGTGGCGATTTCCTGCTCGATGTACTCGGGCTGGCCTTCCTCGACCACGAGCACCGCGCGCTTGCCGGCGCAGAAGTCCGCGACCTCCTCGGGCACCAGCGGATAGGTGACGTTGAGCACCAGGAGCGGGATGTCTGTCGCACCGAAGGCATCGGCGAGCCCGAATTGCTGCAGGCTGCGGATGAGCGCGTTGTAGAGCCCGCCTTGCACCACGATGCCGAGATCGGCGTGCCTGCCCGGCATCAGTTCGTTGAGCTTGTGTTCGGCGATGTAGCGCCGCGCGGCGGGCAGCCTTTCCTCGCCCTTGAGCTTTTCGTGGCGGAACGTGACCGGCGGATGTGCGAGCCGCATGTAGTCGAAGCCGGCCGGCTCCTCGATCAGGGCGCGCGTGGAGACCGGCGGCGGCAGGTTGTCCTTGCACTCGAAGCTGCCGCGCACGTGGCAGGTGCGAATGCGAAGTTCCATCATGCAGGGCATGTTGGACGTCTCCGACAGCCGGAAGCCGTGCTCGACCATGTTCACCATCACGCCGAGATCGGGCCGCGGATCGAGCAGGCACATGCTCGACTTGAGCGCGTAGGCATGCGTGCGCTCCTGGATCACCGAGGCGCCTTCGCCGTAGTCCTCGCCGACCACGATCAGAACGCCGCCCTTCACGCCCGGCGATGAAAGATTGGACAGCGCATCGGCCGCCACGTTGGTGCCGACGATCGACTTCCACGTCACGGCGCCGCGCAGCGGGTAGTGGATCGACGCACCGAGCATCGCGGCCGCCGATGCCTCGTTGGAACAGGCCTCGACGTGCACGCCGAGTTCGTCCATGTACGCCTTGGCCTGGACCATGACGTCGAGCAGATGCGAGACCGGCGCACCCTGGTAGCCGCCGACGTAGGCCACGCCCGACTGCAGCAGCCCCTTGGTGATCGCGAGGATGCCCTCGCCGTGAAAGGTGTCGCCACTGCCGAGACGCAGGGCTTCGATTTCCTTGCTGAATGAGACTTCCACTGTTCAAACTCGCTGAAAAAATGCATTTGTTCCTGGTGCCGCTCGAAACACTGGCGCGGCCGAGGCCAAGGCACCCGCGGAACCGGTTTTGCCGGGCCGCTGGGTGCGCCCCTGGAAGGGGGTGTCAGAGCCGCACGAAGTGGGCGAGGCTGGGGGTGAGCCTATTTCCTCGAGATGTAGTAGGCGAGGGTGTCGAGGTCCTCGGGCGGAATGCCGTTCAACGCATCGACCATCGCCATGGTGTAGCCGGGGCGCTTGCCGGAGCGGAATTCGCGCAGCGTCATCTGCAGGTAGTCCTCCTTTTGCTGCGCGATGCGGGCGACCTGCTGCCCGCCGCTGAAGTCGGCGCCGTGGCACATGGCGCACTTGTATTGCTGCGCGAGCACCTGGCCGCGCGTCATGCGCGCGGCATCGGCCGGCGTGGCCGGCGTCGGTGCGGGCACCGGCGGCAGCGTTGCGATGAATTCCGAGAAGCCGCGCATGTCCTGGTCCGTCATCGTCTTGGCGACTGCGCTCATGGCCTCGTTGGAACGGCGGCCTTCGCGGAAGAGAAAGAGCTGCGTGATCGCATAGAACGAATGCTGCCCGGCGAGCACCGGCGTGCCCGGCATCTCGCTGCGGCCGTTGGCACCGTGGCACGCTGCGCACAGCGCCGCGTAGCGCTGTGCGTAGGTCCCTGGGCCGGCCGCGGACTGGGCGCCCGCGGCCGGTGCCACGAGCCACAGGAGCGTGGCCGTCGCTGCGGTGATGGCGTGTCTGGCCGTCCTCCTCATTTGCCGTAGCTGATGCGGTAGATCGCGCCGGCGTGGTCGTCGCTCACCAGCATCGAGCCGTCCTTCAGGATCAGGAAGTCCACCGGCCGGCCGAGGTAGTTGTTGTTCTCGACGAAGCCGGTCATGAAAGGCTCGACCTTGGCGCCGCCCTTGCCGTCGGGCCAGGCGACCGAGATGTCGGCGTACTTGACGGTGCGGTTCCACGGGCCGTGGCGCGCGATGAACATCGCGCCCTGGTACTTCGCCGGGAACATCTTGCCGTTGTAGAACTTCAGGCCCAGCGCGGCGGCGTGCGGGCCGAGCAGCGCGTTCGGCTTCTTGTAGTCGGCGCAACTCTTGCCCCAGCCGAATTCGGGGTCGGGGATGCTGCCCTGGTGGCAGAACGGAAAGCCGAAGTGCTGGTTCGGGCCGGTCACCTCGTTGAGCTCGTCGTTGGGCAGCTCCTCGCTGAGCCAGTCGCGGCCGTTGTCGGTGAACCAGAGGTGGCCGGTCTTCGGATCGAAGTCGAAGCCGACCGTGTTGCGTACACCGGCGGCCACCGTCTCCATGTTGCTGCCGTCGAGGTTCATGCGGTAGATCTTTCCGTACTCGCCCGGGTCGCAGATGTTGCAGGGTGCACCGATCTCGAAATAGAGCTTGTTGTCACGGATGCGCAGGAACTTCCAGCTGTGGTCTCCGCCCCCGGCAGCTTGTCGTAGATCGTGGTCGGCGTGCCGAGGTTGTCGAGCTTGCCGTCGACGTTGTCGTAGCGGTAGATGTGCGTGTTGGTCGCAAGGAAGAGCGAGCCGTTCTGGTACTCGATGCCCGTTGCGAAGGGCATCTTGTCGATGATCACCTTGGCCTCGTGCTTGCCTTTCTCGGGAATCGCATAGACCTTGTTGCCCACGAAGAGGGTGCTGACGAGGATGTGGTCGTTCGGGCCCTGGCGCAGGCCGCGCGCGTCGAGCACGCCCGAGGCCCAGGTCTCGACCTTGAAGCCCGGCGGCAGCTTGAATTTCTTGGTCGGCAACTCGTCGGCCGCGGTCGGGATCGGGAAGGCGGGCACCGGCGCCATGCGCATCGCCGTCTCGGTCTTGGGTCGGCCTTTGGCCCAGCCCGGCTCCTCGGTCGGTTGCTGCTGGGCCCATGCGGCGGTCGCCGCGCAAAGCAGGGCGGCGATCACCGCGTGCTGACGGATCTTTGCCATGTTCTGTCTCCTTCTCTTGGGGTCGGCTCGAGGCCGCCTGCGAGTGTGCGGGGACCGGCGCAGACCTTCAATAAAATGATCGAGCTAAGCAATATGAATGGCATGCATATCGATGCGATCGACCTGAACCTCCTGCGACTTTTCGACGCCATCTATCGCGCGCGCAGCGTGAGCAAGGCGGCCGAGTCGCTCGGCCTCACCCAGCCGGCGGCCAGCCATGGGCTCGGGCGGCTGCGCCTGCTGCTCAAGGACGCGCTCTTCATCCGCGCCCCCGGCGGCGTCGCGCCGACCCCGCGCGCCGAGCGCCTCGCGCGCGCGGTGCAGTCGGCGCTGGCCACGCTCGAGGATGCGCTCAACGAGCCCGACCGCTTCGAGCCCGGCGCGTCGCGCAAGACATTCCGCATTCACATGAGCGACATCGGCGAGGGCCGCTTCCTGCCCGCGCTCATGGCGCGGCTGGGCGAACTCGCCCCGGGCGTCCGGCTGGAGACGCGGCCGCTCCTGCCCGACGAGATCGCGCCCGCGCTCGACAGCGGCCACGTCGACTTCGCCTTCGGCTTCCTGCCCAAGGTGCGCGACACCCAGCGCGTCACGCTGCTGAAGGACCGCTACATCGTGCTGCTGCGCAAGGGGCATCCCTTCGCGCGGGCGCGGCGCACCGGGCAGGCCATGCTCGAGACGCTGCGCAAGCTCGAATACGTGACGGTGCGCACGCATGCCGAGACCATCCGCATCCTTCACCTGCTGAACCTCGAAGACCGCGTGCGGCTGACCACCGAGCACTTCATGGTGCTGCCGGCCATCGTGCGGGCGACCGATCTTGCCGTGGTGATGCCCCGCAACATCGCCCGCGGCTTTGCGGAGGAGGGCGGCTACGCGATCGTCGAGCCGGCCTTTCCGCTGCGCGATTTCACGGTCGCGCTGCACTGGAGCAAGCGCTTCGAGGCCGATCCCGCGAACCGGTGGCTGCGCGAAGTGATCAAGGCGCTCTTCATCGAGCGGTGAAGTTGCCGACTGGAGCACTTGGAGCGGCCGGGATGGCCGCGAGAAGCGCCCAAGTCTTCGTCACACTTCAATGCAGCACCTTCCGCGCCGCGTGAATCGCCTCTCCTACCGTCTGGATGCGCCGGCCCATCTCCGCATTGATCACCTCCATCAAGGCCGTCAATTCGCTGGGCTCGATCCAAAACTCCTCGACGTTGCGCGCATTGAGAGGCGCTAGAAAATTCTGTACGCAATCGTAGGCGCGATGCGCCCAGCGCAAGTTGTTGAACTCGTCCTCGACGAGCAACGCGGCCGCGCTGGCTGCCTTCTTCCTTGCTGACTTCTTGGTCTCCGCGCTTGTTGTCGCCTCGCCATTGACGACGACTTTGCGCTTGATGGATTTCGACTTGGCGGATGGACTCGCCACCGTGCGAACGGTCTTAGCCATTTTGGGGTCTCCCTGACTGCGGTTTGCTGAAACCGCCGCCCGCTGATGGAAGGGGGCGGCGGCTCGAACGGGTTGGAAGACCGGAGAAAATTCTTACGAAAAAACCGGCAGGGCTTGCGCCCTCCCGCCCGAGCCGCCAAAACTGGAGCACGAGCGGCGAGAAGCCGCAGGCCCAAAGGCAACTGCGGCTTCCGCCGTAATAATTTTCTTGACGGGCTTCCAAACCCGATCGCGTCCTTTTTCGACGCGACTCGCGCAGTATGCCAGCGCCTTGGCGTGCGGCACGCGATCCGGGAACTTCCTTCAATGGCCGGCTCGGCTGACGACCAAAATAATTCTAGTATCATGGAAGAATGGAAGAACAGGACGTCGTCCGCTCACTCGCGGCACTTGCGCAAGCCGCCCGCCTGCAGGTGTTCCGCGCCCTGGTCATTGCCGGACCGCGCGGCATGACCCCCAGTGTGATGGCGGAGGGCCTGGGCACGCCGGCCAACACGCTGTCGTTCCACCTCAAGGAACTGCTGAACGCGGGCTTGGTCACGCAGGAGCGGCAAGGTCGAAATCTCATCTACCGCGCCTCGTTCGACCGAATGAATGCCCTGCTCGGGTACCTCACGGAAAACTGCTGCCAAGGTGCCGCGTGCGAGGTCGAGGCAATGGGCGACGCCTGCAAGTGCTGACTTTCAACAGGGAGCCCATGACAGCCGCTGGCACTTCCGCTGGCCGACATGAGCGGGACCGGCCTTCAGGCAGCGCTCACCCGAATCTCGAAGAACTAACGATCGATGGCCAGTTCCACTCTCACGGCTTCCTCGCAGCCCCAGCCCGCCATGAGCTTTTTCGAGCGCTACCTGACGGTGTGGGTTGGCCTTTGCATCGTCGTTGGCATCGCCGTGGGCCAACTGCTTCCTGGTGTCTTTCAGGCGGTGGGCCGCCTCGAGGTGGCCAAGGTGAACGTTCCTGTCGGGGTGCTCATCTGGGTCATGATCATTCCGATGCTGCTGAAGATTGACTTCGGCGCGCTCGGCCAGGTGACCTCGCACTGGCGAGGCATCGGCGTCACCCTGTTCGTGAATTGGGCGGTCAAGCCGTTTTCCATGGCTTTGCTCGGGTGGATTTTCATCCGGCATGTGTTTGCCCCATTTCTTCCCGCCGACCAGCTCGACAGCTATGTCGCAGGCCTCATTCTTCTCGCTGCGGCACCGTGTACGGCCATGGTGTTCGTATGGAGTCAGCTCTGCAAGGGAGACCCGTACTTCACGCTCTCCCAGGTCGCATTGAACGACGCCATCATGGTGGTGGCCTTTGCTCCCGTCGTGGCACTGCTACTCGGCCTTTCCTCCATTGCCGTGCCATGGGACACGCTGCTGGTTTCCGTCGGGCTCTACATCGTGGTGCCGGTCATCATCGCCCAGGTCTGGCGCAAGACGCTCCTTCGCCGTGGCGCCGGGCATTTCCAGGCCGTCGTCGCGAAGCTTGGGCCGCTTTCCATTGCCGCGCTGCTGCTGACCCTTGTCCTGCTCTTCGCCTTCCAGGGCGAAGCCATTCTCGAGCAGCCGCTCGTGATTGCGCTGTTGGCCGTGCCCATCCTCATTCAAGTCGTCCTGAACGCGGGATTGGCGTACTGGCTGAACCGGAGGATGGGCGTCGCGCATTGCGTCGCCGGTCCCTCCGCACTGATCGGCGCCAGCAACTTCTTTGAACTCGCGGTGGCAACGGCCATCAGCCTGTTCGGCTTTCAGTCGGGCGCGGCCCTGGCAACCGTCGTCGGTGTCCTCATCGAGGTGCCGGTGATGCTGGCGGTGGTCGGAGTCGTCAACCGTTCAGTCGGCTGGTACGAGCGCGGCCAGGGCAAGAGCACTTCATGACCATCAAGATTTACCACAACCCCGCATGCGGCACGTCGCGCAACGTGCTCGCAATCATCCGCCACGCCGGCCTGGAGCCGACGGTCATCGAGTACCTCAAGACGCCGCCTTCGAAGGATGAACTCAAGCAGCTGGTTGCAGCCATGGGCATCACCGTGCGCGAGCTGCTGCGTGAGAAGGGCACACCTTACGCCGAACTCGGCCTGGCCGACCCCACGTTTTCGGACGACCGGCTTCTTGACTTCATCGGCCAGCACCCGATCCTCATGAACCGGCCGGTCGTGGAGACACCGCTCGGAACGAAGCTCTGCAGGCCTTCCGAGGAAGTTTTCGAGCTGCTGCCAGTTGGCAAGCTGCCCCCGTTCACGAAGGAAGACGGTGAAGTCATTGTCGATTCGGGGGCTCGTCGTGCTTGACTCGAACCCCGCGTTCCCCGCGCTGAACCTGGAGTTCTTCGAAGCACCCACTCAGGAAAAGCTGGCTGTTCGGGCGCCGTCGCGCCACCCGCCTCGCTTCTTGATGCTCTACGGTTCCCTGCGCGAGCGGTCGTACAGCAAGCTGGCGACTCTCGAAGCAGCACGTCTGCTGCAGGCCATGGGCGGTGAGGTGAAGGTCTTCGACCCTTCTGCCCTTCCGCTGCCGGATGGAGCACCGGAAACGCATCCCAAGGTGCAGGAGCTGCGTGCGCTGGCTGCCTGGTCCGAGGGCATGGTGTGGTGCTCCCCTGAGCGTCATGGCGCGATGACCGGCATCATGAAGGCCCAGATCGACTGGATTCCGCTGAACGCCGGAGCGGTTCGGCCCACGCAGGGCAAGACATTGGCCGTCATGCAAGTCTCCGGGGGCAGCCAGTCGTTCAATGCGGTCAACCAAATGCGAGTGCTTGGACGATGGATGAGGATGGTCACCATCCCCAACCAGTCCTCGGTCGCCAAGGCCTTCAATGAGTTCGATGAGGCCGGTCGTATGAAGCCATCCGCGTACTACGACCGTATCGTGGATGTCATGGAGGAGCTTTTCAAGTTCACGCTGCTCACCCGCGACCTCAGTCCATACCTGGTGGACCGATACAGCGAGCGTAAGGAGAGCGCGGAAGAGTTATCCAGGCGCGTCAATCAAAAATCCATCTGAGTCGAGTCCCATGCCTGGCCCCGGCGGCTTCTGGCCGCATTCTTCCTTCCGGGGGCCGGCGTTCAGCCTTCTGCCCTGAGCCGCTTTCGCATGCGCGCCGAACGCCCGAGGCCGTGGGATCCGGGCCCGGGCGCCTGCACCGCGCTGGCCCGCAGCGGCCTCCGATCCGAGGGTTTTCCCGAGAGTCGCATACCAGCGCCCACATAGCCCATATGGGCATGCCCATATGCATCGGGGGCACTAAAGGAATAACTTCCAGTTGGCCCGATTCTTGATCGCCCCACGAGCATGAGCATGACAACCAGTACCCAACCCATCCAGTTCTTCCACCGTGGCCGGATCGTCGACGTCAGCGGCGTCCACCCGACCCGTTCGGTGCTCGACTGGCTGCGCGAGGATGCCCGCTGCACCGGCACCAAGGAAGGCTGCAACGAGGGCGACTGCGGGGCGTGCACCGTGGTGATCGGCGAACTGGCCGATCCGGGCGAGAAGGGCGCCATCGGCGGGCTGCGGCTGTCGACGGTCAACGCCTGCATCCAGTTCCTGCCGACGCTGCACGGCAAGGCGCTCTTCACGGTCGAGGACCTCAAGGCCCAGTGCAGCCACGGCCACGACGCGCAGCAGCACGACAAGCATCCGGTGCAGCGTCTCCACCCGGTCCAGCAGGCGATGGTCGACTGCCACGGCTCGCAGTGCGGCTTCTGCACGCCGGGCTTCGTGATGTCGCTCTGGTCGACCTACGAGCACCACCAGCAGGACCAGACCCGCCCGACGCGCCAGCAGCTGGCGGACGACCTCTCGGGCAACCTGTGTCGCTGCACCGGCTACCGGCCGATCCTGGATGCCGGCCAGCGGATGTTCGACCTGCCGGCGGTGCGCCTCGATACGAAGCCGGTGGTGGACGCCCTGACCGCGCTGAAGCACGACAGCACCTTCGACTACGCCGCGCCGCTCGGTCAGCGGCTGGACCATTTCCACGCGCCCACCACGCTCGCCGAACTGGCCGCGCTGCGCGAAGCCAAGCCGGCGGCGCAGCTGCTGGCCGGCTCGACCGATGTCGGCCTGTGGGTCAACAAGCAGTTCCGCGACCTCGGCGACATCATTTACATCGGCGACGTGGCGGCGCTGAAGGCGATCGAGGAACGCGCGGATGAGCTGTACCTGGGCGCCGGCGCTTCGCTCGAGTCCGCCTTCGCGGCACTCACGCGGCGCGTTCCGAGCCTGACCGACGTGTGGCTGCGCTTCGCCTCGCCGCCGATCCGCAACGCGGGCACCATTGGCGGCAATGTCGCCAACGGATCGCCGATCGGCGACTCGCCGCCGGTGCTGATGGCGCTCGATGCCGAGATCGAGCTGCGCCGCGGCAGCCACGTGCGCCGCATGCCGCTGCCCGACTTCTATGTCGATTACATGAGGAACCGCCTGGAGCCGGGCGAGTTCGTGCAGGGCCTGGCGGTTCCCAAGGCCGCGCTGGCGCGGCAGGTGCGGGCCTACAAGATCAGCAAGCGCTTCGACTGCGACATCTCCGCCCTGTGCGGCGGCTTCGCGATCGAACTCGACGGCGATGTGGTCAAGGAAGTGCGCCTCGCCTTCGGCGGCATGGCCGCGGTCGTCAGGCGCGCCGCGAACGCCGAGGCCGCGCTCGTCGCCAAGCCGTGGACGCAGGCGACGGTGAACGCCGCCAAGCTGGCGCTCGCCAAGGATTTCACGCCGCTGACCGACATGCGCGCGAGTGCTGACTACCGCCTGCAGGTGGCGCAGAACCTGCTGCAGCGCCTGTGGCTGGAAACCCGCACCACCGACCCGCTGCCAGTGGAGGCCACCAGCGTGTGGAGCGTCATGCCGCACGCCGTCGCCGTGGAAGGAGTCTGAAATGAACAAGCCGATCGATCCGAAGCTCTTCAAGTCGGCCGAGGCCTTTGCCGACTACGTCTCGAACACCGCCGCGCGCATCGACGTGAACGCGGAAGCCAAGGCGCATGGTGACGGCGCCCGTGTGGGCATCAGCCGCCCGCACGAGTCGGCCGCGCTGCATGTCGCCGGCGAAGCGACCTACATCGACGACATTCCGGAACTCGCGGGCACGCTGCATTGCGCGCTGGGCCTGTCGCCGGTGGCCAATGGCCGGCTCAAGGGCATGAACCTCGATGCGATCCGTGCGATGCCGGGCGTGGTCGCGGTGCTGACCGCGGCGGACATCCCGGGCAGCAACGACTGCGGCTCGATCGTCCACGACGACCCGATCCTGTGCAGCGGCGACATCCGCTACGTGGGCCAGCCGGTCTTCGCCGTGATCGGGGAGACCCGTGACGCGGCACGCCGCGCGGCCGCGCGCGCGAAGGAGGCGCTCGACATCGAAGCCGAGCCGCCGGTGCTCACGCCGCAGGAAGCGCACGCGAAGGCGCAGTACGTGGTGCCGCCGATGCATCTGGTGCGCGCCACCGACGAAGGCGGCGCCAAGGCCGCGATCGCGAAGGCGCCGCGCCGGCTCAAGGCGCAGCTCGACGTGGGCGGGCAGGAGCAGTTCTACCTGGAAGGCCAGATCAGCTACGCCATCCCGAAGGAAGGCGGCGCGATGCATGTGTGTTGCTCGACGCAGCATCCGAGCGAGATGCAGCACCTGGTCGCGCATGCGCTGCACCTGCATGCCAACGAGGTCCACGTCGAATGCCGGCGCATGGGCGGCGGCTTCGGCGGCAAGGAATCGCAATCCGCGCTCTTCGCCTGCGTGGCGTCGGTGGCGGCGAACAAGCTCAAGCGGCCGGTCAAGTTGCGGCTGGACCGCGACGACGACTTCATGATCACGGGCCGCCGGCACTGCTTCTGGTACGAGTACGAGGTCGGCTACGACGACGACGGGCGCGTCCTCGGCGCCGAGATCACGATGGTCTCGCGCGCCGGCCACTCGGCCGATCTTTCGGGCCCGGTGATGACCCGCGCGCTGTGCCACTTCGACAACGCCTACTGGCTGCCGAACGTGGAGATGCACGGTTTCTCGGGCAAGACCAACACCCAGAGCAACACCGCGTTCCGCGGTTTCGGCGGCCCGCAGGGCGCGATCGCCATGGAGAACATTCTCGACAGCGTGGCCCGCGCGCTGGGCCGCGATCCGCTGGATGTGCGGCGCATCAACTTCTACGGCAAGACCGGGAACAACGTGACGCCCTACGGCCAGACGGTGGTCGACAACGTCATCCACGAACTGGTGGCCGACCTGGAAGCCAGCAGCGACTACCGGGTACGCCGGGAGGAGATCGCGGAATTCAACGCGAAGAGCCCGGTGCTCAAGCGCGGCATCGCGCTCGCGCCGCTGAAGTTCGGCATCTCGTTCAACGTCAAGCATTTCAACCAGGCCGGTGCGCTGGTCCATATCTACAACGACGGTTCGATCCTGGTGAACCACGGCGGCACCGAAATGGGGCAGGGCCTGAACACCAAGGTGGCGCAGGTGGTGGCGCACGAGCTGGGCGTGAGCTTCGAGTGCGTGAGGGTCACGGCGACCGACACGACGAAAGTCGCCAATACCTCGGCCACCGCAGCCTCCACGGGCGCCGACCTGAACGGCAAGGCCGCGCAGGACGCCGCGCGCCAGATCCGCGAGCGTCTGGCCGCCTGTGCTGCGGCGCGTCACGGCGGCGATGCGTCGGCGGTGCGCTTCGCCAACGACAAGGTCGAGGTCAACGGCCGCACGCTGCCTTTCTCGACGCTGGTCGGCGAGGCGTACCTGGACCGCGTGCAACTGTGGTCCGACGGCTTCTACGCCACCCCCGGCCTGAGCTGGGACAAGGACACGATGCAGGGCCGCCCCTTCTTCTACTACGCGTACGGCGCCGCCGTGAGCGAAGTGGTCGTCGACACGCTCACCGGCGAATGGAAGCTGCTGCGCGCCGACATCCTGCACGACGCCGGCAAGTCGTTGAATCCGGCAGTGGACATCGGACAGGTCGAAGGCGCCTTCATCCAGGGCATGGGCTGGCTCACGACCGAGGAACTGGTGTGGCATCCGAAGACCGGCCTGCTCACCACCCACGCGCCGAGCACCTACAAGATCCCGACGGCCAACGACTGCCCGCCGGTGCTCAACGTGCGCCTCTACGAAGGCCAGAACTTCGAGGACTCGATCCACCGCAGCAAGGCGGTGGGCGAGCCGCCGCTCTTGCTGCCGTTCTCGGTGTTCTTCGCGATCCGCGATGCGGTCTCGTCGGTGGGCGACCACCAGGTCGATCCGCCGCTGCGCGCGCCGGCGACCAGCGAGTCGATCCTGCGGGCCATTACCGCGGTGCAGAACGCGGCCGCCTGAGGGCGCTTCATGTAGCGGCGCGCTGTCTGTATAACTGCCCGCACCTTCCAGACCATCGCGGGCAGTCATGAGAGACCAGGCGCTACTCGACAAGATCGACCTCCACCTAATCAGGGTTCTACACACCGTGTTGACCGATCGCAGCGTCTCGCGTGCAGCCATCCGATTGGGGATGTACCAGCCCGCCGTGTCCGCCGCCCTCAAGCGGCTGCGCGAGCTCTCGGGCGACCCGCTGCTGGTGCGCTCCGGCTCGGGCATGGTGCCGACCGACGCGGGCCTGCGCATGATCGAGCCCGCGGCGGCGATCCTGCGCTCGGCCGAGATGCTGTTCAGCGACGCGCGCGGCTTCGATCCGCAGACGGCGCAGACCACCTTCCGGATCGCCGCGAGCGACTACATGGACCCGCTCTTCCTGCCGCAGCTCGTCGCGCGTATCAAGAGCCAGGCGCCGATGTGCCACATCGAGATCCATCCGCTGTCGTCCGATTCGGACTACCACGCGCATCTGTCGCTCGGGCAGGTGGACGTGGTGATCGGCAACTGGCTCAAGCCGCCGGAAGACCTGCACATGGCGCGGCTCTTCGGCGACGACATCGTCTCGCTGGTCAACAAGGACCACCCGGCGGTGCGGCGTGGCTGGGACTTCGAAAGCTGGCTCTCGGCCGAGCACATCGCGCCGACGCCCACGCACCCCGGTGCGCGCGGGATCATCGACCAGATGCTCGACGAGATGGGCCGCCAGCGGAACATCACCGCGCGTTGCGCGCACTTCGGGCTGATCCCGGACATGGTGGCGTCGAGCCTTCTGGTGCTCACCACCGGTCGCCAGTACTGCGAGCGTTTCGTCGACCGGCTGCCGCTCGCGATCCTCGAATGCCCGGTGCCGTTGCCGCGCCTCATGTACTACCAGCTGTGGCATGAGCGCACCCATTCATCGAGCTCGGCGCGCTGGCTGCGCGAGCGGACCAAGGAAGTGGCCGCGTCGTTGCGGCCCTTGGCGGCGGCCGCCGCCGCAAGCGGCACGGGATAGACCTGGATTTCTTCGCGCCGGGCGTCGCGAAGCAGCACGAAATCACGCCATCGACCCATAAAGACTCGGAGACAAGACGATGAACCGGACAGAACAAGTGCTCGACCTCGGCGGGCAGGACCTCTCACGACAGCGCACTTCGCCCGCCGCCAAAGGCTGGGCCGAACGCCTCTTCAAGCTCGAGGAACACGGCACCACCGTGCGCACCGAGATCGTGGCGGGCCTCACCACCTTCCTCACGATGGCCTACATCATCTTCGTGAACCCGACGATCCTCGGCGACGCGGGCATGCCCAAGGATGCGGTGTTCGTCGCCACCTGCCTGATCGCGGCGCTCGGCACCGCGATCATGGCGCTCTACGCCAACTACCCGATCGCGCTCGCGCCGGGGATGGGGCTCAACGCCTACTTCGCCTACGTGGTGGTGCTGCAGATGGGCTTCACCTGGCAGGCGGCATTGGGGGCGGTGTTCATCTCGGGGTGCCTGTTCCTGCTGGTCACGGTGTTCAGGGTGCGCGAGCTGATCATCAAGGGCATCCCGCATTCGATACGCGTCGCGATCACGGTCGGCATCGGGCTCTTCCTCGCGATCATCGCGCTCAAGAGCGCCGGCATCGTCGCACCGTCGAAGGCCACCTACATCACGCTCGGCGACCTGCACACGCCGCAGGTGGTGCTGGCGACCATCGGCTTCTTCCTGATCGTGGTGCTCGACCGGCTCAAGGTGCCGGGCGCGATCCTGATCGGGATCGTCACGGTCACGGTGCTCTCGTTCTTCTTCGCGGGCAACACCTTCCACGGCATCTTCGCCGCGCCCCCTCGATCGCGCCGACCTTCCTGCAGCTGGACATCAAGGCGGCGCTGTCGGGCGGCATTCTCAACGTGGTTTTGGTGTTCTTCCTGGTCGAGCTGTTCGATGCGACCGGCACGCTGATGGGCGTCGCGCGCCGGGCGGGTCTCCTGGTGCCGGGGCGGATGGACCGCCTCAACAAATCGCTCCTGGCCGACAGTGGCGCGATCTTCGCCGGCTCGCTGCTCGGCACCTCGAGCACCACCGCCTATGTCGAAAGCGCCGCGGGCGTGCAGGCCGGGGGCCGCACGGGCCTGACCGCGCTCACCGTGGCGGTTCTGTTCCTCGCCGCGCTGGTCATTTCGCCGCTCGCCGGGGCGGTGCCGGCCTATGCGACCGCGCCTGCTCTGTTCTTCGTGGCATGTTTGATGCTGAAGGAACTGACGGAACTGGAATGGGAGGAAACGACCGAGGTCGTGCCCGCCGTCGTGACGGCGCTGACCATGCCCTTCACCTATTCCATCGCCAACGGGTTGGCGTTCGGCTTCATCTCCTATGCGGTGCTGAAGCTGTTCACCGGCCAGGCCAGGCAGGTCCACTGGATGGTCTGGCTGATCGGCGGCGTGTTCCTCTTCAAGTTCATCTACATAGGCGGACACTGACGACAATATGGCGATCGCCGAGAGGCGATTCAGGGCTCACACACAACCCACAGGCCAGGCATAGGCATGACAATCCATAGACTGCAGCTAGCGCACATCACCAAGCGCTACCCCTCGGTGGTCGCCAACAGCGATGTGTCGCTCGCGGTGGCGCCGGGCGAAACCCACGCCGTGCTC
Organism: Variovorax ureilyticus; assembly: GCF_050632185.1. GTDB lineage: Bacteria > Pseudomonadota > Gammaproteobacteria > Burkholderiales > Burkholderiaceae_C > Variovorax > Variovorax ureilyticus_A. The sequence goes on along the minus strand of NZ_CP192579.1, from coordinate 3,159,249 downwards.
GGCGAGAACGGCGCGGGCAAGTCCACGCTGATGAAGATCATCTACGGCTCGGTCAAGCCGGATGAAGGCAGCATCATGTTCAACGGCAACCCCGTGAACGTGCGCAACCCGCAGGAGGCGCGGGCGCTGGGCATCAGCATGGTATTCCAGCATTTCAGCCTGTTCGACACCCTCACGGTGGCCGAGAACGTCTGGCTCGGCCTCGAAAAGAGCCTGTCGCTCGCCGAAGTGGCCCGCCGCGTCGAGGCCAAGGCCGGCGAATACGGGTTGGACATCGACCCCTCGCGCCCGGTGCACACGCTCTCGGTCGGCGAGATGCAGCGCGTCGAGATCATCCGCGCGCTGCTCACCGATCCCAAGCTGCTGATCCTCGACGAGCCGACCTCGGTGCTCACGCCGCAGGCGGTGCAGAAGCTCTTCGTGGTGCTCAAGAAGCTGGCCTCCGAAGGCTGCAGCATCCTCTACATCAGCCACAAGCTCCACGAGATCCGCGAGCTGTGCACCGCGTGTACCGTGTTGCGCGGCGGCAAGGTCACCGGGGTGTGCAACCCGCAGAACGAATCGAACGAATCGCTCTCGCGCCTGATGATCGGCGCCGAGCCGCCGCCGCTCACGCACCGGCCGGTGCATGCGGGCGGGGTGGCACTCAAGGTCAAGGCGCTGACGTTGGCGCGCGAGGACCAGTTCGGCGTCGATCTCGACGGCATTTCGCTCGACGTGCGTTCGGGCGAAGTGGTGGGCATCGCCGGTGTTTCGGGCAATGGCCAGAAGGAGCTGCTCTACGCGCTTTCGGGCGAAGACACGCGCGCCGAGGCCGGGATGATCGAAGTCTTCGGCAAGGCGGCGGCGCACTTCCGGCCCCGCCGGCGCCGCGCGCTGGGCCTGCATTTCGTGCCCGAGGAACGCCTCGGACGCGGCGCGGTGCCCACGCTCGGGCTCGCGCACAACCTGCTGCTCACGCGCAGCAACGCGGTCGGCCGAGGCGGGTGGATTCGCACCCGCGCGCTGAACCAGCATGCGGCCGACATCATCAAGCGCTTCAACGTGAAGGCCGGTGGGCCGAGCGCGGCGGCGCGGTCGCTGTCGGGCGGCAACCTGCAGAAATTCATCGTCGGTCGCGAGATCGACGCCAACCCGAAGATCTTCATCGTCTCGCAGCCGACCTGGGGCGTGGACGTGGGCGCCGCGGCGCTGATCCGCGGCGAGATCCTCGCGCTGCGCGACGCGGGCTGCGCGGTGCTGGTGGTCAGCGAAGAACTCGACGAACTGTTCGAGATCAGCGACCGGCTCTACGTGATCGCGAAGGGGCGGCTGTCGCCCTCGATCGACCGCGCCGCCGCCACGGTGCCGCAGATCGGCGAGTGGATGAGCGGCCTGTGGGACAAGTCGCGCCATGCCGCCGCGGCGCCTTCGGAGGTGGCCCATGCTTAAGCTCGAACCTCGCCCGCAGTTGTCGCGCTTCTGGAGCTACGGCTCGCCGATCCTGGCGCTCTTGATCACGGTGCTGATCGGCATGGCGCTGTTCGCCGCGCTCGGCAAGGACCCGGTCAAGGGCCTGCTGGTTTTCTTCTGGGAGCCGATCAAGAGCGGCTACGCACTCGGCGAGCTGATGGTCAAGGCAACGCCGCTCCTGATCATCGCGCTCGGGCTCGCGGTGTGCTTCCGCGCCAACGTGTGGAACATCGGCGCCGAAGGGCAGTTCGTCTTCGGCGCGATCGCGGCCGGTGGCATGGCGCTGCTGGCCGACAAGAACACCAGCCAGATGATCGTCGTCGCCATCCTGATCGCAGGCGTCCTGGGCGGCATGGCGTGGGCGGCCATCGTGGCGTTCCTGCGCGACAAGTTCAACGCCAACGAGATCCTCGTGAGCCTGATGCTGGTGTACGTCGCGACGCTGCTGCTCGGCTACATGGTCTACGGACCGTGGAAGGACCCGCATGGCTACAACTTCCCGCAGACCAAGACCTTCGAGGCGGTGACGCAGATCCCGCGGCTCATGAAGGGCTCGCGCGTGAGCATCGGTCTCGTCATCGCGCTGCTCGGGGCGGGCGCGCTCTGGGTGTTCCTGTTTCGCACGCGCGCGGGCTTCGCGCAGCAGGTGGGCGGGCTCGCGCCGGCGGCGGCGCGCTATGCGGGCTTCTCGGCGCGGCGCGCGGTGTGGATCGCGCTGCTCACCTCGGGCGGCGCGGCCGGTCTGGCCGGTGCACTCGAAGTCGCAGGGCCGCTCGGGCAGCTCACGCCGTACGTGCCGGCGGGCTACGGCTTCGCCGCGATCATCGTCGCCTTCGTCGGGCGGTTGCATCCGGTGGGGATGATCTTCTCGGCGGTGCTCATGAGCATGTTCTATATCGGCGGGGAACTGGCCCAGTCGCGCCTCGGGCTGCCGAAGTCGCTGACGGGTGTGTTCCAGGGCCTGCTGCTCTTCACGCTGCTGGCCTGCGACACGCTGATCGCCTATCGACTTCGGCGCAAGGTGGCGCCGAAGGCGGTGTCGGCGACGCCCGGCACTTCTTCGCTGCAAGCCAGTACGCCGTTGACGGCGCCTGTTGCACGTCCCACCGAAGGAGCCGCATGATGGAAAGCTACGCACTTCTCCTGGGGTCCACCCTGAGCGCCGGCACGGTGCTCGCGATCGCGGCGCTGGGCCTCCTGATCAACGAGAAGGCCGGCATCGTGAACCTCGGCGCCGAGGGCATGATGCTCTGTGCCGCCATCGCGGGCTTCGCGACCGTGGTCACCACGCACAACACCTGGCTCGGCTTCCTGGCCGGCATGGCCGCGGGCGCGCTGCTCGCGGCCTTCTTCGGCGTGCTGGTGATCTGGCTCAACACCAACCAATACGCCACCGGGCTCGCGCTGAGCCTCTTCGGTGTCGGCTTCTCGGCCTTCGCGGGCATCAACTTCGTGCAGGCCAAGCTGCCGGCGAGCACCTCGTATGCGCTGCCGGTGCTGGGTGATCTTCCGCTGATCGGCCCGGCGCTGTTCCAGCATCACCCGATGGTGTACTTCGCGGTGCTGCTCACCTTCGGGCTGATCTGGTTCCTCTACCGCACGCGCTCGGGCCTGGTGCTGCGCTCGGTGGGCGAATCGCCGGAGTCCTCGCACGCGCTGGGCTATCCGGTGCGGCGGATCCGCTTCCTGGCGGTGATCGCGGGCGGTGCGCTGTGCGGACTCGCGGGGGCGTACCTGTCGACGGTCTACACGCCGCTGTGGGTCGAGGGCATGGTCGCCGGCCGGGGCTGGATCGCGCTGGCACTGACCACCTTCGCGACCTGGCGGCCGATCCGCGTGTTGCTCGGCGCGTACCTGTTCGGGGGCGTCTCGATGCTCGGCTTTCACCTCCAGAGCACGGGGGTCCAGGTGCCCAGCCAGTTCCTGAGCATGCTGCAGTACATCGCGCCGATCGTGGTGCTGGCGCTGATCTCGCGCAACCCCGCGTTCATCCGCGCCAACATGCCGGCTTCCATAGGAAAACCGTTCTACCCCGGCTCATAGAGAGTTCTCGCGCAGCAGCGCTTCGGAATTCGCCTTCGGAGCGGCCGTGCGGCTCATAATCGCGTTTCGTTTTGTTTCGTCGCCAACCCGTCCTTTTGAGGATTTCAAACAATGAATGATCTGAACAAGCGCACCCTGCTCAAGCTGGCCGCTCTGACGGCGGTCGCTTCCGCCGCCCTCGTCGGCTGCGGCAAGAAGGAAGAGGCGCCGGCCCCCGCGCCGGCCGCTCCGGCGCCTTCGGCGGCGGCTCCCGCGCCCGCCGGGCCGCTGAACATCGCCTTCGCTTACGTCGGGCCGGTGGGCGACGGCGGCTGGACCTTCGCGCACGACACCGCCCGCAAGGCAATCGAGAAGGAATTCGGCGACAAGATCAAGACCACCTACGTGGAGAGCGTGCCCGAGGGCGCCGACGCCGAGCGCGTGCTGCGCGACATGGTCAGCCAGGGCAACAAGCTGATCTTCGGCACCACCTTCGGCTACATGGAGCCGATGCTCAAGGTCGCGGCCGACAACAAGGACGTCAAGTTCGAACATGCCACCGGCTACAAGACCGCCGAGAACATGCGCACCTACGACAGCCGCACGTATGAAGGCGCGTACATGGCCGGCATCATCGCGGGCGCGATGACCAAGACCAACACGCTCGGCGTGGTCGGCTCGGTGCCGATCCCCGAAGTGCTGCGCAACATCAACAGCTTCACGCTGGGCGCGCAGTCGGTCAATCCGAAGATCACGACCAAGGTGGTGTGGGTCAACGAATGGTTCAGCCCGCCGAAGGAAACCGAAGCGGCCACCGCCCTCATCAACGGCGGCGCGGACGTGCTGTTCCAGAACACCGACTCGCCGGCGGTGCTCAAGACCGCGCAGGAAAAGGGCAAGCGCGCCTTCGGCTGGGACTCGGACATGACCGCCTATGGCCCGAAGGCCCACCGGCCTCGTCGATCATCAACTGGACCCCGTACTACACCAAGGCCGTGCAGGACGTGCTCGACGGCAAGTGGACCACCGGCCAGAGCTGGTGGGGCGTGAAGGAAGGCGCGATCGATCTCGTCTCCATCGCCGAGGACGTGCCGGCCGAAACCAAGGCCAAGGTCGAGGAGGTCAAGAAGGGCCTGAAGGACGGCAGCTTCGCGATCTGGAAGGGCCCGATCGTCGGCCAGGACGGCAAGGAACTCGTGGCAGCCGGCACGGTCGCCGACGACAAATTCCTGACCGGCATCAACTTCTACGTCAAGGGCGTCGAGGGCTCGGTGCCCGGCGGCGAGAAGAAGTAAGCAGGAAAGACTGGACGCTTCCGGCACGAAGGGGTTGCTCATGGGCAACCCCTTTTTGTTTCAGGCCCCAACGATGATCGAAAAAGAACTTTGGCATCCGGTTGCTCTTGCGAGCGATGTGGCGGATGCCCTGCTCGCAGTGCGCCTGCTCGGCGAAGACCTCGTGCTGTGGCGCGACGGCGCCGGCGCGGTGCACGCCTGGGCAGATCGCTGCCCGCATCGCGGCGCGAAGCTGTCGCTCGGCCGCGTGGTCGAAGGCGAGGGCGGACCGCAGCTCGAATGCCCCTACCACGGCTGGCGCTTCGAATCCGGCGGCCGGTGCGTGCATGTGCCCGCGCTGCCGACCTTCGTGCCGCCGGCCACGAACTGCGCGACGACCTATGCGGCGTGTGATGCAGGCGGGCTCGTATGGGTGCGTATCGATGTCCCGGCCGAAGGCGAACCGCCCGTGCCCGTGTTCGCTGCCGAACACGACGCCGGCATGCGCAAGATCGACTGCGGCCCCTACGACGTCGAGACCAGCGCGCCGCGCATCGTCGAGAACTTCCTCGACATGGCGCACTTCGGTTTCGTGCACGAAGGCTGGCTCGGCGCACGTCACATGGCGGTGATCGAGGACTACCGCGTCGAGCCCACGCCCAACGGTCTTCTCGCCACGGGCTGCAAGGCGTGGCAGCCGCAATCGACCGTCAACTCGACCGCCCCCGCGCAGGTCGAATACAGCTATGAAGTCACCGCCCCGTACATCGCGGTCCTGACCAAGGTGCCTGATGCCGTGAGCGTCGGCCTCGACGACTACCGCGAATCCATCGCGCTCTACATCTGCCCGATGGAGCACGAGCGCTGCCGCGTGTGGTTCCGCTTCGCGACCTCGGACTTCACACGCGATGAAGCCTCGGTGCGCGCGTTCCAGGACACCATCTTCCTGCAGGACAAGCCGGTGCTGGAGTCGCAAAGCCCCAAGCGCCTGCCGCTCGACCTGCGCGCCGAACTCCACACCGTGGCCGACAAGGCTTCGTCCCTCTACCGCCGCCATCTGAAGACGCGCGGCATCACCTTCGGAGTCTGCTGATGAACACCTTCTCCCGCACCGTTCCGCCCGTGGCTGCGGACCGCCTGCCCGACCTGCTGCGCGCCATGCCCAAGGCCGAGCTGCACATGCACATCGAAGGCTCGCTGGAGCCCGAGCTGATCTTCGCGCTCGCCCGGCGCAACGGGGTCTCGATCCCCTATGCGAACGTGGAAGACCTGCGCCGCGCCTACGCCTTCACCAACCTGCAGAGCTTTCTCGACATCTACTATGCGGGCGCGAGCGTGCTGCTCAAGGAACAGGACTTCTACGACATGGCCTGGGCCTACCTCGAACGCGCAGCCGCCGACAACGTGGTGCGCACCGAGATGTTCTTCGACCCGCAAACCCACACCGAGCGCGGCGTGTCGATGCAGACGGTGGTCGACGGCCTGCATCGCGCCTGTGTCGATGCGAAGTCGAAGCTCGGCGTGGATGCCGAGCTGATCATGTGCTTCCTGCGCCACCTGAGCGAAGACGACGCCTTCGCCACGCTGGAACAGGCGCTGCCATTGCGCGACCGCTTCATTGGCGTCGGCCTCGATTCGAGCGAGCTGGGCCATCCGCCCGAGAAGTTCGCGCGCGTGTTCGCGCGCTGCCGCGAACTGGGCTTCCATCTCGTCGCGCACGCGGGCGAGGAAGGTCCACCGGCCTACGTCTGGAGCGCGCTCGACGTGCTCAAGGTCGAACGCATCGATCACGGCGTGCAGAGCACCAAGGATCCGGTACTGATGAAGCGGCTCGCGCGGGACCGCATTCCGCTCACGGTGTGCCCGCTCTCGAATCTCAAGCTCTGCGTGTTTCCCGACCTGGGCCAGCACAATCTGCGCGAGCTGCTCGACGGCGGACTGGTCGCCACCGTCAACTCCGACGACCCGGCGTATTTCGGCGGCTACATGAACCGGAACTTCACCGAGACCTTTGCCGCCACCGGGCTCACCGCGCAGCACGCGTGGCAGCTCGCGGCGAACAGCTTCGAAGGCAGTTTCACCGACGCGGCGACCAAGCGCAGCTACGTCGACCGGCTGAGCGCCGTCTTCGACAGCTTCGCCTGAGTGCGCGCCGGGCTCGCAAGCAGTGGCAGCGCCACCAGCGCGCACGCCGCCCCGGCGAACCACACCATCGGCCAGTCCTGCCAGGCGAGCAGGTGCGGGATCGACCACGGCGTGATGAAGCACGCGACGAACACGCTGGTGTTGGCCATGCCGAGCGCGGTGCCCGCGCGAGCCGGACCCGAGAAGGTGGCGAGCTCGGTGTACCCCACGCCGTGCCACGCGGAGACGCACACGCCGCAGACCAGGACGAGCAGAACCAGCAGCGCGCGCGATGCGAGCGAGGCGGCGGCCGCACCTTCGGCCGATAGCGCGACAAGGCCCAGCGCCACGAAGAGCCCCGCGCTCAGCGTGCTGCATGCGCGCAGGTAGACGGGCCGGTTCCGTCGGCGATCGGTCCAGCGGCCGCTCCACACGCGCATCGCCATTGCGCCGATCTGGACACCGACCATCGTGGCGGTGATCGCCGCGAAGCCGACGTGGCCGAAGTCGTGGAGAAAGACCGTGCCGAAGGACAGCACGGCGAATTGCGGCGCGCACAGGATGCCGATGCCCACGACGATGCGCCACACCCGTGCATCGCGCAGCGGCCCGCGATCCGGCGCTGCGGCAACGGTGGGCGCGGCCTGCTGCGCGATCGGCGGCTCATGCACCCATCGCCATGTCAGCCAGCCACTGAGCAGGCAGAGGCCGGCCAGGAAGGCGTAGAGCGCCGCGAATCCCGCATGCAGTGCGATGGCGGGCAGCAGCAGCGCCCCGATGCCGCCGCCGAGCGGCACCGCGGTCTGCCGGATGCTCATCGCAAGGCCGCGCTCGCCCTCGGCGAACCAGCCCATCACGGCCCGGCCGCTGGCGCCGTTGACGCTGCCGCCCAGCAGCCCCACGAGCAGCAGCCCGGTGCCGAGCCAGCCAGTCCCCGGCACGTGGCCCGGTCGCGGCGCGGCCAGAAGCGCCATGGCGATCAGCGCCAGCGCGGTCGATCCGAGGCCGGTCAGCAGCACGGGGCGGTCGCCCCAGCGGTCGGTCAGCAGGCCCCACGGCAGCTCGCTGACCGCGATGCCCAGGCCGATGAGGCCGAGCATCAGGCCGAGCGTGGCGTTGTCGAGCTGATACCCGGCGCGCATGACCACGGCGGTCATCGGAATGCCGCTGAAGGCGACGGAAAAGGCGGCATTGGCCGCGACGCCGGCCGCGAGGATCTTCCAGCGATGGCGGTGGGTGGAGAAGGAGGGATGTTGCATCGTGCGGCGCAGTGTGGGTTGCCTGCACTGTTTTGAAAATCAGAAAATAATCAACCATCAGTTCCGAAAAACAGGACGATTCATGGCCCAGGTGCTGTTCGATCTCGATGTACTGCGCAGCTTTTCGACTGGCATCGCGCTCGGCAGCTATGCCCGCGCGGCCGACCGCCTCGGGCGCTCGACCTCGGCGGTGAGCGCCCAGCTCAAGAAGCTCGAATCACAGGCGGGAACGCCCCTGTTCCGCCGGGCCGGCCGGGGCCTGCAGCTCACCGATGCGGGCGAGACGATGCTGGCCTACGCGCGCCGCATGCTGGAGATCAACGATGAAGCCGCGGCCGCGATGCGCGGTGCCGATCTGGAAGGATGGGTGCGCCTCGGGGTGCAGGAGAACCTCGGCGAATCGGTGCTGCCGGCCGTGCTGGGCCGGTTCTCCCGCGCGCATCCGAAGGTGCGCATCGAGGCCTGCATGGCGCGCAGCGGCGAACTGCGCGAGCGGCTGCGCCTCGGGCAGCTCGACCTCGCGCTGATCTGGGAGATCAAGGGGGCAGTCGTCGGCGCCGAATTGCCGCATCGCGAGCGGCTGGTCCGGCTGCCTTTGCAGTGGGTGGGGCCGGCCGAGCCCGAGACCCTCGACGTGCCGTGGTGGACGGAGCGCCGCCAGCCCGGCGCCCGCAGGTCGCGCGAGCCCCTCCCGCTGGTGCTGCTCGATGCGTCATGCCCGCTGCGCGCGACGGTGACGAACGCGCTCGATCGCGCGGGCATGCCATGGCGGCTTGCCTTCACGAGTTCGAGCCTCTCCGCATTGTGGGCGGCGACATCCGCGGGATTGGGGCTTTCGGCGCTCACCGCATTCGGCCTGCCGACCCATGTGCGTGCGCTCGATCCGGCGTCGATCGGCCTGCCGCCGCTGCCGCCCATGACGCTGGCCATGTACCGCGCGCAGGCCGAGCCGGAGCCCTCGGTCGCGAGACTGGCCGACCTGCTGCGGGATGCGGTGCGCGAGGGCACGCGCGCCTTCTGAGGTGCGGTGCCCGCGGCGCCTGCTTCAGGACGACAGCGCGCCGTCGTGCAGCAGCAGTTCGTCCCGGCCCTTCTGCGTGATGCCGACGACCTGCGCCGGGCGTTGCAGGAGCATCGCGATCGAGGGATGGTGCGCCGCCGGCACGAAGGCCACCACCAGCCCCGCGGCGCGCAGGATCCTGACCCTCTCGATGTCCGCGGTGCGCGTGAACGACATCGGCAGGGGCGAGCCGGCAATGCGGCGCAGAAGGTCGAGGGCCATGGTCGTCTCCTTGCCGATGCTCAGGTGCATGTTCAGAGGTCCTGCATGCCGAACGCGGGATCGCTCACCGTATGGCGGCCGGTTTCGATGCGGCCGGCCAGGCGGCGATAGAACGCCGGGTCGGAATCGCAGGTGACGGCGAAGTCGTACCAGTAGCCCTGGTCCTCGGTCTCCCAGTGCAGCTCGGCATCGTCGCCGCCCTTGACGCGCACCGTCCACGGGCCGTCGTGGCGATAGGCCTTGGCCTTCACGGTGAACACGCAAGGCGTCTCGCCCTCGTTGCGCAGCTTCAGGTGCAGCCGGCCGCTCTTCGCGTGGTAGCCCGCGCGGATCTCGGGGTCCGGCGCGTTGCCGGCGCGCAGCTTGTTGAGGTCGCCCTTGAAGTGACGGTGCCAGCCGTTGGGGCCGAGCACCCAGAGGTCGTACAGGCCGGCGTTGTCGGTCATCGCCGCCCAGGTGTCGTCGAGCCTTTCGCGCGGCTCGACCATGTAGCGATGCGGCAGCCGTTCGAGATGCAGCTTGTCGTAGACGTGGAACACCGCGCCCGCGTCGCCGGTGTTGGCGAAGACGAGCTTCACGCGGCCTTGCCGAACATCGGCGCGCAGGCTGGCATGCAGCTCGTAGGGCAGGGCGCGCGAGGGCCGCGTGCCGGTCGCCTGCTGCGGGAGCATCGGATTGGCTGGCGGCGTGATCTTCGCGAGCTTTTCCTGGTCGGCGCGCAGCAGATCCGCCTGATCGCGGGTCTTGCGGCCGGCGAGCGTCGGCAGCACTTCGTCATTGGGGCGTTCGAAGTTGAAGGCGCTGGTGAGGTCGCCGCACACCGCACGGCGGAAGCGGCCGATGTTCGGTTCCTTGACGCCGAAGCGCTTCTCGATGAAGCGGATCACCGAGGTGTGGTCGAACACCTGCGAGTTGACCCAGCCGCCGCGGCTCCACGGCGAGATCACGTACATCGGCACGCGCACGCCCGGGCCGTAGACGCGGCCGTCCGGCTTCGGCTGGCCGGTGGTGCCGGGCGGGTTCGGGTGGTTGAAGCGCTCGAAGGCGATATCGGCTTCGGGCAGCGTGGTCTTGCCGGCCGGCGTGCCGTCGGCGTTGATCGACGGCGCGGAAGGCGAGGGAGCGTGATCGAAGTAGCCGTCGTTTTCGTCGAAGTTGACGATCAGCACCGTCTTGCTCCAGACCTCCGGCACGGCGGTCAGGGCATCGAGCGTCTCCTGGACGTACCACGCGCCCTGCACCGGGCTCGACGGTCCGGGGTGCTCCGAATAGGTGGCCGGCGCGATGATCCAGGACACCTGCGGCAGCTTGCCGTTCTTCACGTCCTGGCGGAATCGTTCGAAGTAGGTTTCGGGGTTGTTGAAGTCGCCCGGCATCGTGTTGGCGATGCCCTTGTAGAGCGGGTTGCCGACGTCGTCGCTGGCCGGGTCGTAGGCCGGCGAGAGCGCGTCGTTGCTCACCGGCTTGCCGGAGGCTTCGTTGGCCTTGCGGTACTGGCGGAAGCCCGCGAGCGGGTTGTCGCCGAAGTTGTCGGGCATGTTCTGGTAGACCATCCAGCTCACCTTCGCGGCCTGCAGGCGCTCGGGGTAGGTCTTCCAGTCGTAGCCGAGCGTCGATGCATCGATCGAGTCCCACTCGTTGTTCACGGTGGCCACGCCGGCGCCGGTCGGGCCGTTGGTGCCGGTCCACACGAACATGCGGTTGGAGTTGGTGCCGGTGTGCATCGAGCAGTGATAGGCGTCGCAGACCGTGAAGGCATTCGCCAGCGCGAACTGGAAGGGCAGCTCGGCTTCCTTGAAGTAGCCCATCGAAGCCGCGGTCTTGTAGCGTGGCCATTGCTCCATGCGGCCGCCGTCCCATGCGTTCTGGCCGTCGACCCACGTATGCGGCGTGCCGCTGAAGCGCTGCGCGTTGCCCTTGCTGCTGTCGAGGTAGAACGGCAGTACCGGATTGCCGGTGGCATCGTTCTGCTGCCACACGCTGCGGCCTTGCGGCAGCGGAATGGTGAAGCGGTCACCGAAGCCGCGAACGCCGCGCAGCGTGCCGAAGTAATGGTCGAAGGACCGGTTCTCCTGCATCAGGATCACGACGTGCTCGACGTCGCGGATGGTGCCCGTCTCGTTGTGCGCGGGAATGGCGAGTGCGCGGCGGATGCTCGGCGGAAATGCGGCGAGCGTGGCGGCGGCGATGCCGGCGGAGGCGGAGCCCTGGATGAAGCGGCGGCGCGAGGTCATGGTTCTGTTTCTCCTTAGGGTGCGTAGCTGACGTCGGACGACGAGCTGCTGGCCGTGCCGGACGACGTGGCGGCTGCATCGCTCTTCTGGGTGGCGGTGGCGCTCTGGCTCGAGGACGATGCGCCGAGGGCGGCGGCCGAGCCGCTGCTGCTGCCGCCGCCGCAGGCGGCCAGCGGCAGGATCAGCGCGAGCGCGCTGATGAAGCGGGGAAACTGGGGAAACCCGTGCATGGGAGCTCCTTGATTCGTGTTGGTTGGCATGAGCGCCGCAAGACTAGGGAGCCGCGATGACACCGCCATGAACCGGCGATGACCTCCAGGCGACGTGGGCGTGACATGCCCGCCCGCCGCGCGAAAGGGACCCGGGTAAAATTCAGGTTCGGCGCTGGTGCCCCCCAGCGCCGAAGTTCATTCCGGGGCCATGTAGAGGAACACCATGTACAAAAACCTCGCAGCCGCGCTCGCGGCCGCCTGTTTTTCCTTCCCGCTTTTTCCCAACCCGCACCGAAGGCCGATCCGCTGAAGATCGGCTTCGTCTACGTCACGCCCGTCACCGATGCCGGCTGGACGCGCCAGCACGACGAGGGCCGCAAGGCCGTCGAGGCCGCGCTGCCCGGCAAGGTGAAGACCACCTACGTCGAGAACGTGGCCGAAGGCGCCGATGCCGAGCGCGTGATCCGCGACCTCGCGCAGCAGGGCAACAAGCTCATCTTCACCACGAGCTTCGGCTACATGGAGCCCACGATGAAGGTGGCGCGCGACTTCCCCGACGTGAAGTTCGAGTCGATCACCGGCTACAAGACCGCGCCCAACGTCGCGATCGCGAACGCGCGCTACTACGAAGGCCGCTACCTCGCGGGCGTGGCGGCCGGCCGCATGACCAAGACCAACGTCGCCGGCTACGTCGCGGGCTTCCCGATCCCCGAGGTGCTGCAGGGCATCAACGCCTTCACGCTGGGCATGCGCTCGGTCAATCCGAAGGCGCAAGTCAAGGTGGTCTGGCTCGACGAGTGGTTCGATCCGCCGAAGGAGCGTGAGGCCGCGATGACGCTGTTCAACCAGGACGTGGACGTCATCGCCTTCCACACCGGCTCCACCGCGGTAATGGCCGCGGCGCAGGAACGCGGCAAGCTCGCGATCGCCTACCACTCGGACATGCGAAAGGTCGCGCCCGATGCGCAGCTCGTCGCGGTGACGCACCACTGGGGCGACTACTACACCCGGCGCGCGCGCGCCGCGCTCGACGGCGCCTGGAAGAGCGGCAACACCTGGGGCGGCGTCAAGGAAGGGATGATCCGCGTGGGCGATTTCGGACCGAAGGTGCCCAAGCCGGTGCAGGACGAAGTGATCGCCCGCCAGAAGGACATCGGGAGCGGCAAGCTGAAGCCCTTCCAGGCAGTTGCGGCCGACGTGCGCGACAACGAGGGCCATGTCGTCATCGCCAAGGGCCAATCGCTCGGCGACGAGCAGATCCTCAACATGAACTGGCTGGCCGAAGGCGTGCAGGGACACGTGGCGCGCAAGACGCCCTGAGGCTCTGTTCAGCGGCCCGGCCGTTCAGTGAACAAAGCCGCGCTCGCGGTGGAAGTAGGCTCCTGCGGGGTCCAGGTTCTTGACCTTCTTCGCCGGCTGGCCGGCGTACACCACGTATTCCTCGGTGTGCGCCTTGTTCAGCAGCGATCCCGCGCCGAGCACCGTGCGATCCGGCAGTACCGCCCCGCCCAGCACGGTGACGCGGGTGCCCACCAGGCAGTAGGCGCCGATGCGGATCGGCTTGCAGTCCTGCAGATTCCGAAACACGTCGATGCCATGCGTGATCAGTTGCGAGCCGTAGCCGGCGATGGTGGTGAAGGGGCCGATCTCGATCCGGTCGGTGCAGTCGATGGTGTGCTGCTTGGTGATGGCCGAGTGCTCGCCCAGGACGAGCGCGGGATCGCGCTCGGCACGATGCCGGAAGTGCTCGCCGTGCCCCGGATGTCCGGTGATCCAGTTGGACCGCCCGATGTACGACTGCGCCCCGCACTCCATCCGGTCCAGGTGAATGGCCACGGTGAAGTGGTCGATGCGCGCGCCCTCGTGCATCACCAGTTCGCCCGGGAAGACATAGGCGAGCCCGATGCGCGCGCCGTCCGCGATCCGGTAGCCCCAGAAGCGCCGAAGCGCCCAGCGCTTGATCTTCCAGGGCAGTACGACGACGCCGAGCGCGAGCAGCCGCTTCATGATGCGCGTGTCCTGTGTTCGGCGATGGCGCGCTCGTAGGCGGCGCGGTAGCTCCTTGCCATCTGCGCCGCGCTGTAGTGCGTGGCGTTTTCCAGGCCGAGGCGGCGCATCTCGCCCAGGCGCGGTTCGGCCGCCTCCATCGCCGTGGCCATGGCGGCGGGATCGTAGGGGTCGACATACACCGCGCCCGTGCCACCGATCTCGTTCATCGGCGCGAGATCGGAGGTGAAGACCGGGCAGCCGCAGGCCTGCGCCTCGATGATCGGCCAGCCAAAGCCTTCCTGCAGCGAAGGAAAGATCAGCGCCGTCGCGCTCGCATAGAGCGCGCACAGCTCTTCGTGGGACACTTTTTGCACGGCCTTGACGCGGTCGGCCACGCCATGCTTGCGCGCCAGTTCGGCCATCTCGGGCACCAGTTCCGGGCCGACGAAAAGGAGGCGGTCCGCCATGGGCGGCTTGCCGGCAGCCGCGGCGCGCTCCTGCAGCGCGATGAAGGCTTCGAGGATACGGCGGCGGTTCTTGCGGTCCATGTCCAAGCCCACGTGGACGAGGTACTTGTCCTGCACCGAGGTCCCGAAGCGCTCGATCAGGCGTTGTGCCTCGTCCGGTTCCACCGGCGCGAAGTTGTCGTTCAGGCCGTTGAGGATGATGGTGACACGGCGCGCATCCGCAAGGCCGAGCGCGAGCAGTTCGCGCTCGGTCATGGCCGACACGCAGGCCACGATGTCGGCTTTCCCGAGTCCCGCGGAAATCAGGCGCTGGAACTGGCGGCCGGTCCAGCCGACATTCCAGCCTTCCACCATCCCGAGCGCGGCCTGCACCGCGATCACGTCGTGGCAAGTGATGACGTTCGGCTTGTCCTTCACCCACGGGATGTACATGCCGTTGGAATGGTCCGCCACGTGCACCACATCGGCCCAGCGCAGGTGCCGCCTGAGCATCGGGATGAACAGCACGAACTTGTCGACATAGCCCAGCCACTTCCACCAGCGCGAGCTCGCCGGCACGCGCAGCACCCGCTGGGGCGGCGAGATCACCCGGAGATCGCAGCCGACGCGGGGCATCTCGCGTTCCAGCATGCGCCCGAAGGCGAGCATGCTGGTCTGGCCGTCGGGCACGTAGTTGGCGATCAGAAGCACTTTCAAATTGGCGCTCTTGGCGGCGTCGCGTGAATTCATCGATCTACCTGGGGAAGAGGGAGGAACCGCCGGGTCGGCACCCGGAACGGGTGGAGCGTACCATCGGTCACCGCGACACCCTGTCGGCATGTGGCTTGCATGTAGCGCCCATCCATATAGCGCCCATATGTGCAAGCACATCGTGTACCCGCATTGCTGCCTTACCCTTCGAGCCCATGCAAGCGTACCGTGCCTCTCTTTTGCGATTCGATTCCGCCGGCCAGCCGGTCCATGACGAAGACGGCCTGCTCGTCGTCGGCCCCGATGCCGACGGGCGGCAGCGCGTGCAGGACGCGGGTGCCCATGCCGCGCTCGCCCGGCGCTATCCCGACGTGCCGGTCACGCACTGGCCGGGCCGCATCATCGCGCCGGGCTTCGTGGACATGCACATCCACTATCCGCAGACCGACATCATCGGAGCGCCGGCCGACGGCCTTCTTCCCTGGCTCGAGAACTACACATTTCCGGCGGAAGCCCGTTTCGCCGATCCGGACCATGCGGCCGAGGTGGCGGAGGTGTTCCTCGACGAGCTGATGCGCAACGGCGTCACGACCTCGCTGACCTTCGCGACCTCGCATCCCCAGTCGGTCGATGCCTTCTTCGAGGCCGCGCAGCGCCGCCGCCTGCGCATGATGACCGGCAAGGTGCTTCAGGACCGTCATTCGCCCGACGGCGTCCGCGACGAGGCCGAACAAAGCCTGATCGACTCGGAGTCGCTCATCCGCAAGTGGCACGACGTCGACCGGCTCGGCTATGCGATCACGCCACGCTTCGCGCCCACCAGCTCCGATGCCCAGCTTCGCGGCGCAGGCGAGCTCGCGGCCAAATACCCGGGCACCTGGATTCACTCGCACGTGGCCGAAAACAAGGACGAGGTCCGCTGGGCCCGCGAGCTGTTCCCGCGGGCGCGTTCGTACCTCGACGTCTACGCGGGCTTCGGCCTGATGCGCGAGCGCGCCGTGTACGCGCACTGCATCCACTTCGACGACGACGACCGTCGCCTCATGCGCCAAACCGGCACCGCGACCGCGGTGAGCCCGACCAGCAATCTCTTCCTCGGCAGTGGATTCTTCGATTTCGAAGGCGCCGACCGCATCGGCTACCCCTACGGTCTCGCGAGCGACGTGGGGGGCGGCACCAGCTTCAGTCCGTTCGCGACCATGCTGGCCGCCTACTACGCCGGCCGCGAGGGGCAGACCAAGCCCGGCATCAGCATTCCGCCGTCACAGCTCTGGTGGCGCCACACCGCCGGCGCCGCACGGGCGCTGGGGCTGGAGGGCGTGATCGGCAACCTGCAGCCGGGCTGCGAGGCCGACTTCGTGGTCATCAACCCGAAAGCCACGCCGCTGCTCGCGCGCAAGACCTCGCTGGCCGCGAACCTGGAAGAACTGCTGTTCGCGATGATCGTGCTGGGCGACGACCGCCTGATCGAGCGCACCGTGATCTCGCAGGCGCTGGCCGGCTGAGCGGTACAGACACCGGCCAGGCCCCTAGAATGGCGGCCCCCGAAACAGTTTTCCACGGCGCCCACCCTGTGCGCCACCAATGAAACCGGCGCACCCCAGGCCAGGGCACCCGCGGAACCGGCTTCGCCGGGCCGCCGGGTGCGCGCCCTCCCGCCGAAGGCGAGAGAGGGGAGCCGCGAAGCGGCTTGGGGGTGTTTACTCAAGACATCATGAGCATCAAGAGCGACAAGTGGATCCGGCGCATGGCCGAGAAGAACGGAATGATCGAGCCTTTCGAGCCCGGCCAGATCCGCGAGCAGGACGGCCACAGGATCATCAGCTACGGCACCTCCAGCTACGGCTACGACATCCGGTGCGCACCCGAATTCAAGGTGTTCACCAATATCCACAGCACGGTGGTCGACCCCAAGAACTTCGACGAGAAGAGCTTCGTCGACTTCCACGGCGACAGCTGCATCATCCCGCCCAACAGCTTCGCGCTCGCGCGCACGGTCGAGTACTTCCGCATCCCGCGCAACGTGCTGACGATCTGCCTGGGCAAGAGCACCTATGCGCGCTGCGGGATCATCGTCAACGTCACGCCCTTCGAGCCCGAGTGGGAGGGCTACGTGACCCTCGAATTCAGCAACACCACGCCGCTGCCGGCCAAGATCTACGCAGGCGAGGGCTGCGCGCAGGTGCTTTTCTTCGAGAGCGACGAGGTCTGCGAAACCAGCTACAAGGACCGCGGCGGCAAGTACCAGGGCCAGCGCGGCGTGACCCTCCCCAAGGCCTGAGCTTGCAGCGGGAGGATTCGCCTGCGCGTACCATCGTGCGGGCTCCGCGCGGAGCGCGGTCAAGGAGCGTGTCATGAGATGGGAAGGCAACGAACAGTCCGACAACGTCGAGGATCGGCGTGACGATGGCGGTGGTGGTGGATTCGGCTTTCCCGTCGGCGGGCGCGGCATCGGCATCGGCACCGTGGCGGTCGCCCTGATCGCCGGGTGGATCTTCGGCATCAACCCGCTGACGGTGCTCGGGCTGCTCAGCGGCGGCGGCGGGCCCGCTCCGCAGGTGCAGCAGGCGCCGGCGCACAGGCCGCCGTCGGACGACCGCGAAGCGGCCTTCGTTTCCACGGTGCTGAAAAACACCGAAGTGGTCTGGAGCGACATCTTCCGCCAGCAGGGCGGCACCTACATCCCGCCCAAGCTGGTGCTGTTCCGCGGCGCGACGCCGACGGCCTGCGGCACCGGCGAGTCCGCGATGGGCCCGTTCTACTGCCCGGGCGACAAGAAGGTCTACATCGACCTCGGTTTCTACGACACCCTGAAGAACCAGCTTGGCGCCCCGGGCGTGTTCGCGCAGGCCTACGTGATCGCGCACGAGATCGGCCACCACGTGCAGGACGAGCTCGGCATCACCGCCAAGGTGGACCAGATGCGCGGCCGCCTGAGCCAGACGCAGAACAATGCGGTCAGCGTCCGCGTCGAGCTTCAGGCCGATTGCCTTGCCGGCGTCTGGGCGCACCATTCGCAGCAGTCCAAGCAGTGGCTGGACCCGGGCGACATCGAATCCGCCATGAATGCCGCGCAGAAGATCGGCGATGACGCTCTCCAGCGCTCCGCCGGCCGCGCGGTGGTGCCGGACAGCTTCACGCACGGGACCAGCGCCCAGCGCCAACGCTGGTTCTCTACCGGATTCAAGAGCGGCGACCTGCGCGACTGCGATACGTTTGCGTCTAGAAGTCTCTGACCCCCAGCCTCGCGCACTTCGTGTCGCTCTGACACCCCCTTCCAGGGGGCAATCCCAGCGGCCCGGCGGAGCCGGTTCCGCGGGATTTCCGGGTTTGGATGTACCCGTCCGACGGGCTTGGGCATAGGGGTAACCCCATTCCTGCGACAATAGCGGGCTTCATGAGTAGTTCTTTCTCAAATCTCTCCTTGGCCGAACCCCTGGCGCGCGCCGTAGCCGAAATGGGCTACGAGACGATGACGCCCATCCAGGCACAGGCCATTCCGGTGGTGTTGTCGGGCCAGGACGTCATGGGTGCCGCCCAGACCGGTACCGGCAAGACGGCCGCCTTTTCGCTGCCGTTGCTGCAGCGGATGCTCAAGCACGAAAACAGTTCGACCTCTCCGGCACGCCATCCGGTGCGCGCCCTGGTCCTCCTGCCCACGCGCGAACTCGCCGACCAGGTCGCGCAGCAGGTCAAGCTCTACGCCAAGTACACGAACCTGCGCAGCACGGTCGTGTTCGGCGGCATCGACATGAAGCCGCAGACGCTCGAACTCAAGAAGGGCGTCGAGGTGCTGGTCGCCACGCCGGGCCGCCTGCTCGACCACATCGAGGCCAAGAACGCGGTGCTCAACCAGGTCGAGTACGTGGTGCTCGACGAGGCCGACCGCATGCTCGACATCGGCTTCCTGCCCGACCTGCAGCGCATCCTGTCCTACCTGCCCAAGCAGCGCACCACGCTGCTGTTCTCGGCCACCTTCTCGCCCGAGATCAAGCGGCTGGCCGGCAGCTATCTGCAGAACCCGGTCACCATCGAAGTGGCACGGCCGAACGAGACCGCCTCGACCGTCGAGCAGCATTTCTACAGCGTGGCGGATGACGACAAGCGCCGTGCGCTCAAGCAGATCGTGCGCCAGCGCGGCATCACGCAGGCCTTCGTGTTCGTCAACAGCAAGCTCGGCTGTGCGCGCCTCGCGCGTTCGCTGGAGCGGGACGGCCTGAAGACGACTGCGCTGCACGGCGACAAGAGCCAGGACGAGCGCCTCAAGTCGCTCGCTGCGTTCAAGGCCGGCGAAGTCGATCTGCTGGTGGCCACCGACGTGGCCGCGCGCGGCCTCGACATCAAGGACGTGCCGGCGGTCTTCAATTTCGACATCCCGTTCAACGCCGAAGACTACGTGCACCGCATTGGCCGCACCGGCCGCGCCGGCGCATCCGGCCTCGCGGTGAGTTTCGCGAGCGGCGGCAACGATGTCCGGCTGGTGGCCGATATCGAGAAGCTCATCAAGAAGAAGATCGACCTGGAGCCCGTCGAATTCGAAGAGGACCGCCCGCGCGGCCGCATCAACGACGGCCGCCGCCACTGGCGCGACGAGGGCGAAGCCGGCGACGAGCGCGACGTGCTCGACGCCCTGGACCGTCCGCGCGACCGCGCCGATTCGCGTCCGACCCGCAACGGCCGTCCGCATCGCGCACCGGCCGCACCGCGCGACCCCTTCTTCGAGAAGCCGTACGAGGCGCCCGAGCGCGAGGCCGCCCCCGCGTGGGAAGCCACCGCGAAGGCCACGCCGGTTCGTGGCGGCATCTCGAGCAACATCAAGACCAAGCGCAAGGTGGCGGCGCTTTTCAAGTCGTCTGAATAGGCAACCCCCCGCCTCGCTCACTGCGTGTAGCTCGGGCACCCCTGCTGGGGGCAACTCCAGCGGCCCGGCGGAGCCGGTTCCTCGGCGTTTCCCGATCAGCCTGGTTTCTGGGCTTGCGGGCACTTCACCTGGATCAGCTCCCGGTCTTGCGGTGTCTGGCCGATCCGCACCGCGCTCAGGCAGCCGCCCCAGACGCAGCCGGTGTCCGTCGAGATCAGGTCCGGCCGGGACAGCCAGCCCAGCGTCGACCAGTGCCCGAAGGCCACGGTGGCCGAGGCGGTCTTCCGGCCCGGCACGTCGAACCATGGCATGAAGCCCTTGGGCGCACCGGCCTGCGCGTCCTTCGACTCGAACTCCATCACGCCCTCGGCGGTGCAGTAGCGCATCCGCGTCAGCGCGTTGACGATCACGCGCAGGCGCTCGGCGCCGGTCAGCGAATCGCTCCATCGGGCAGGTTCGTTGCCGTACATGGTGCGGAAGAAGTCCGCGACGTCCGGTCCGCGCAGCGCCGATTCGAGCTCGGCCGCAACGCGCATCGTGTCATCGACCGTCCATTGCGGCAGCACGCCCGCGTGCACCGTCAGCAGCGTGCCGCCGCCGATGTCGTGGCGCACGGCCATGTGCTGGTGGCGCAGCCAGTCGAGCATCGCCTCGCGGTCCGGCGCCTCCAGCACGGCGGCGAGCGTGTCCTTGCGCCCGACCTTGCGCGCGCCGTGCGCGACGCCCAGGAGATGCAGGTCATGATTGCCGAGCAAGCTCTGCGCCGCGTCGCCATAGCCCTGCATGCGCCGCAGGACCTTCGCCGATGCGGGCCCGCGATTGACCAGGTCGCCAAGCACGAGCAGCCTGTCGCGGCTGGGTGAGAAGGCGATCGCGTCCAGCAGGCGCTGCAGGGGTTCGTCGCAGCCCTGCAGATCACCGATCAAGTAAAGTGCCATGATTCCCATTCTCTCCTGCGTTCATGGACGTTCTCCTCCTGGCCTTGCTGACCACGCTCAACGCGCTGTTCGCAATGTCCGAAATGGCCCTCGCCACCAGCCGCCGCGCGCGCCTTGCTGCGCTGGCGGAAACGGGGGATGCGGGCGCCGCCGCGGCGCTCAAGCTGATGGGAAACCCGACGCAGTTCCTCTCCACGGTGCAGATCGGCATCACTTCGATCGGCATGCTCAGCGGCATCGTCGGCGAGGCCGCCTTTGCCGAGCCGCTCGGCGCCTGGATGGAGCAGATGGGCCTGGGCCGGGGCGCCGCCAGCGTCGCTTCGACCGCTTTCGTGGTGACCTGCATCACCTTCTTCACGATCATCTTCGGCGAGCTGGTGCCCAAGCGCATCGGGCAGCTCTATCCCGAACCCGTGGCCCGCTACGTGGCGCGGCCGATGCGCGGGCTCGCTTCCATCGCCAAGCCCTTCGTGCTGCTGCTGTCGAGCGCGACCTCGGCCATGCTCAAGATGCTGCGCATCGACACGAGCGCCGCCCGTCTGGTGACCGAGGAGGAGATCTCCGCGAGCCTGGAGGAGGGCGTCGATGCCGGCGTGATCGAGATGCACGAGCACCAGATGGTGCGCAACGTGTTCCACCTCGACGACCGTCGCTTGACTTCGCTGATGGTGCCCCGCGCCGACATCGAATGGCTCGATGCCTCGTTGACCATCGCCCAGAGCCTGCGGTGGGTGTCGGAAGCGGGCGCGCGTGACCAGATTCACTCGTGGTATCCGGTGTGCCGCAATTCGCTCGACGACGTGGTGGGCGTCACCAGCGTCGCGCATCTTCTCAAGCTCGGCCCGGAGCATCAGGGCACGGTGGGAGAAGCGGTGCAGGCCGCGGTGTTCGTGCCCGAGACGCTGACCGGCATGGAGCTGCTCGAGCAGTTCCGTTCGCACGCCGGCCGGTTGGTGTTCGTGGTCGACGAATACGGCGTGGTCCAAGGGCTCATGACGCCGCGCGACCTGCTCGAGGCCATCACCGGCGAGCTGCAGGTGCCGACGCACGCCGAGGCCTGGGCGCGGCAGCGCGCCGACGGTATCTGGGAGCTCGATGGCCTGATGCCCGTGTCGGAGCTGCGCGCGCGGCTCGGCATCCGCGAACTGCCGGACGAGGACCGCGGCCGCTACAACACCGTCGCGGGCCTCCTGATGTTCGTCTCGGGCCAGTTGCCGGAGGTCGGCGAGCGCATCGATTGCGCCGGCTGGTGCTTCGAGGTGGCCGCGCTCGACGGCAGGCGGATCGACCGCGTGCTGGCGCGTGCCGATACGCGCGCGCCTGAATAGGCGCCCTGAGCGAAGAACCGACCCCGCTCCTATACTGGCCGGCCCCCTTCCGGAGACCCGCCATGACCGTGCCGAGCAAGACCCTGCAGATCCGTTCCCTCGTTCGCAGCATCGGCGAACTGGAACTCTCGCTTCAGGAAGATGCCCTCCCGCAGCCCGCCGCGAACGAGGTCGTGGTGCGCGTCGAGGCATCACCGATGAACCCATCCGACCTGGGTCTGCTGTTCGGTGCGGCGGACCTACGCACCGCGAAGGCCTCGGGGACGCCGGAGCGGCCCCTCGTGACCGCAACCATCCCCGAAGTGGCCATGAAGGGCATGGCCGGCCGCGCGGACCAGTCCATGCCGGTCGGCAACGAGGGTGCAGGCATCGTCGTGGCAGCCGGTGCTTCGCCGCAAGCGCAGGCCCTGCTGGGCAAGGCGGTGGCGATGATCGGCGGCGCGATGTACACGCAATACCGCTGCATCGACATCGCGCAATGCATGGCGCTGCCGGCAGGTGCGACACCGGCCGAAGGCGCTTCCTCGTTCGTCAACCCGCTCACGGCACTCGGCATGGTCGAGACGATGCGGCGCGAAGGCCACAAGGCGCTCGTGCACACCGCGGCGGCATCGAACCTCGGGCAGATGCTCAACCGGATCTGCATCAAGGACGGCATCCCGCTCGTCAACATCGTGCGCAAGAAGGAGCAGGAAGACATCCTGCGCGCCATCGGGGCGAAGTACGTGTGCAATGCCAGTTCGCCAACCTTCATGCAGGAGCTGACCGATGCGCTGGTCGAGACCGGCGCGACGCTGGCTTTCGATGCAACCGGCGGCGGCAAGCTGGCCGGCCAGATCCTCAACTGCATGGAAGCGGCGCTCGTGAAGACGGCGACCGAATACAGCCGCTACGGCACCAGCACGCACAAGCAGGTCTACATCTACGGCGGGCTCGATCGCGGTCCGACCGAGTTCACGCGCGGCTTCGGCATGAGCTGGGGGATGGGGGGCTGGCTCTTGTTCCCGTTCCTGATGAAGATCGGCCCGGAAGGCGCCGCGAAGCTCAAGGCGCGCGTGGCGGCCGAACTGAAGACGACCTTCGCGAGCCGCTACACGAAGGAAGTGTCGATGGTCGAAGCGCTCTCGCTCGATGAGATCGCCGTCTATTCGAAGCAGGCAACGGGCGAGAAGTACCTGCTCAATCCCAACAAGTGATCGTTCGCGGGCTCAGCCCATCGCGAGTCGCGTGCCGCCGCCGGACGTGGTCTTGCGGTTGCCGTCCGGCCCGTAGAAGAGCTGCACGCTCGACTGCAGGAACTGCAGCGCCTTGTGCGTGAAGTCCAGGTGGGTATGGACGATCGATCCGTTGCGCAGGTTCTGGGCGCGGGCCTTCTGGGCCAGTTCCTGCAGCGCTTGCCAGGCCTGGCGAGTGGCTTCGCCGCCGGCCGCCGCGGCGGCATCCGCACCTGCCGCGCCGGGCTCGAAGCCAAGCGCCGATTGCGCGGTTTCGCGCTGGCGGTCGATTTCGGCGATGCGGTTGAGCAACTGCACCTTCTGTTCGGTGATCTGCTCGAGGTCGCCGAAGCGGCGCTCCGTCATGGCGCTCTCTTCCTGCGCGAGCAGCACCAGGAACTCCTCGACGCAGGATTTCTCCGCATGAAGGTACAGCAGCATCGTGTTCATGAGTTCTTTCCGGAATCGAGCAGGTTGCGCACGCTGTCCATCAGGCCGTCGGCAATGCGCTCGGGGTTGACCTGGTAGCGCCCGGCGCGGATGTCCTCGCGGATCGCCGCGACGCGGGCGGCGTCGAAATCACCGCCGTTGGCCTCCGGCAGCGCGTGAACCTGCGCCGACATCTGTACGGCGTCCTTCGACGAGGCGGCTCCAGCAGGGGCCGCCGACGCGGAGCCTGACTTCGCGTGGCGGATGAGAGGCGTCGCCGAAGACGCTGGTTGATTGATTTTCAAGATGGTTCCTCAAAGGGCTCGCCCCTATATCGGCGCAACGGTCCGGAACTTTAGGGCTCGAAGGCCGCATTGACGATCCATGAAGACCACTACGTTTCCCTACGTATTCCGCTACTGCGCGAGCCGGATCTGGCCTTCTTCGTCGGCGATGCCGCTCACCAGACGGCCGTCGCGCGTCTTGGCCTGCACGGCGGCGCCCACTTCGGCGCGCGTCATGGCCTTGCCTTCGGTGCTGACGGTGAAACCCGCGCCTTGCGCGACCACCTGCACCGTCTGTCCCTGCTGGATCACGATCATGCTGCGCATCTGTTCCTTGCGCAGCGGCGCACCGGCTGCGATGCGCTGGGCACTGGTGACGCCGCGCAGGGCGGTCGCATCGGTGAGGACCGAGCGCGGCAGCGCGGTGAGATCGCCGGTGCGCTCGATGAAATCGCCGGCGCCGAGCGTCATGCCGGGCTCGATCGCGCGTGCCGCGACGAAATAGCGGCCTTCCACGGCCACGTTGGCTGAAACGAAGCGGGTCCACGGCTTCTCGCCGCGACAGCGCAGGCCGATGGACACACGTCCCCGCGGCGCCGTGCCGGTCGGCATGAAGGCCTCGAAGTCGCTGCACGGTGGAAGCGCACCGGCGGTGGGCGCGAACGTCACCATGGCTTTGCCCGGGAGGCCCGCAGTCTGCGCCTGGAGGTAGCGCTCCACGGCCTCGCGCGCCTCCTCGGGCAATTGGGAAGCCGCGAACGAAGCCGCGCCGACGCCCGCCATGCACGCCGGCAGAACGATACGGAGGAGGCGACTGAAGGTCTTGCGTTGGTCCATGGGAGTCGAAGTGTTGCCGGGGAATTCTAGGAAGACACCCATTGAGGCGAAGTGGCGAAGTGCTGGCTAAAACCCCCTTTGTTCGGCCCATTGCAAAAACGTCTCGTGCATAGACTCGCTTTCCATCTGTCGCCATGCCCAGTGCGGACGCGACGCCACAAAGGATGGAAAGAAGATGATCGACAAGCTGGATGCAGCGCTTCGCTTCAACCGCGAAGCCCTCAATCTGCGGGCCGAGCGCCAGGAAGTGCTGGCAGCCAACATCGCCCACGCCGACACGCCTAATTACAAGGCGCGCGACTTCGATTTCAGCAGCAGGCTCTCGCAGGCCGTCGAACAGGGCCGCCAGGCGCAGTCGTTCGCGATGAGCACCACCTCGTCGCGACACCTCGCGGGCGAGGCCAAGTCGATGCCCGACCAGGACCTTCTCTACCGTGTGCCCACGCAGTCGAGCATCGACGGCAATACCGTCGAGATGGACGTGGAGCGCATCAACTTCGCCGACAACGCGCTGCGCTACGAGTCGAACCTCACGGTCCTGAGCGCGAAGATCAAGACCATGCTGGCTGCCGTCCAGCAATAAGCAAGAGGAGCCATCCGATGCCACTCCCCGTTGCTTCCATGAACATCTTCAGCGTGGCGGGCTCCGCCATGACCGCGCAGTCGCAGCGCATGAACGTGACCGCGAGCAATCTCGCCAACGCGGAGAGCGTCGCGGGTCCCGATGGCCAGCCGTACCGCGCCAAGCAGGTGGTCTTCGAAGTCGCGCCGTCGGGCCAGCAGGACATCGGCGGCGTGCAGGTTTCCCGCGTGGTGGAGGACCAGTCGCCCGCCAAGATGGTCTACGACCCCAAGAACCCGCACGCCAACGGCGACGGCTATGTCGCGATGCCGAACGTCAATGTGGTCGAGGAGATGACCAACATGATCTCCGCCTCGCGCAGCTACCAGGCCAACGTCGAGGTGCTCAACACCGCCAAGACGCTGATGGTCAAGACGCTGACCATCGGCCAGTAATCCAACCGCGAAGAAAGAAGAAAGCCATGGCCATCGCCGATACCTCATCCATCAGCGGCGTCAACGCCGCCAGCGCCGCGGCCAGCACCGCGAGCGTTTCGGGCAACGACAACGAGCAGCGATTCCTCAAGCTGCTGGTCGCGCAACTCAACAACCAGGACCCGCTCAATCCGATGCAGAACGCGGAGCTGACTTCGCAACTGGCGCAGATGAGCACCGTGAGCGGCATCGAGAAGCTCAACAGCACGCTCTCGGGCACTGGTGAGCCAGACCGGCTCCAACCAGGTGCTGCAGGCCGCTTCGCTGATCGGCTCGCATGTGCTCTCGCCGGGCAACACCCTCACCACCACCACGCCCGCGAGCGGCGCGGACCCGACCCCCCAGGCCTTCGGGGTCGAACTCCCGGGTTCGGCAGCCGACGTGCAGATCAAGATCGTCGACGCCAGCGGCAAGACGGTGCGCACCATCGACGCGGGCTCGATGAACTCGGGCGTCAACGCGGTCACCTGGGATGGCAAGGACGACCAGGGCAACGCCGTGCCGGCAGGTAGCTACACCTTCACGGTCGCCGCGGCCAACGGCAGCACCGCGGTGAGCTCGACCGCGCTCACGTTCGCACAGGTCGCCGCTGTCAAGCAGGGCGCCAGCGGCGTGACGCTCGAACTCGGCAGCGGCCAGAGCATCGGCCTGTCCGACGTGCGCATGTATCTCTGACACCAACCCAACGCATTCGATCGAAGGAATCCATCATGAGTTTTTCCCAGGGCATCAGCGGGCTTGGCGCCGCGGCCGCGAATCTCGACATCATCGGCAACAACATCGCCAACTCGGGTACGGTGGGCTTCAAGTCCTCCACCGCCACCTTCCAGGACATCTATGCCGGCTCACGCGTCGGCCTCGGTGTCGCGGTGTCGGGCGTGGTGCAGAACTTCACGCAAGGCGTGACGCAGACCAGCAGCCGTCCTCTCGACGTGGCGATTCTCAATGGTGACGGCTTCTTCCGCCTCGCCAGCTCGACCGGCGAAGTCGTGTATTCGCGCAACGGCCAGTTCACCAAGGACAAGGACGGCTACATCGTCAACTCGTCCGGCCTGCGCCTGACCGGCTACGGCGTCAACGCCAGCGGCGGCATCAGCGGCGGGACGCCCTCCGCGATCCAGATCCCGACCGCCGGGATGTCGCCGAACGCCACCACCGGCGTGCAAGCCGAATTCAACGTCGACTCGCGCAGCACCGTGCCGACAAAGACGCCTTTCGACCCGACCGATTCCGCCACCTTCAACTACTCGAACGCCGTCGGTCCGGTGTACGACTCGCTCGGCAACCCGCACGATCTCGCGGTGTACTTCGTGAAGACCGGCGCCAACTCGTGGGACACCTACGGCACGATCGACGGCACCCAGATTCAACAGGCTGCGCCCGCACCGGCCGGCTCGCCGTTGGGTTCGCTGACCTTCGACAGCAACGGCAACCTCACCGCGCCGGCGGGCGGCAAGATCACGCTGCCGGGCCTGACCTACACCAACGGTGCCGCCGCGTCGAACATCACGGTCGACCTGAGCGGCACCACGCAGGTCGGCGCGGCCAACGGCATGAGCAAGCTCGCGCAGGACGGCTACGCCTCCGGCCAGCTCACCTCGTTCTCGATCAACGCCGACGGCACCATCACCGGCAAGTTCTCCAACGAGCAGACCAAGCTGCTCGGCCAGGTGGTGCTGTCGTCGTTCGCGAACCCCAACGGCCTGGAGCCCAAGGGCGACAACGTGTTCGCCGAGACGCAGGCCTCCGGCGCCGCGCTGACCGGCACGCCGGCCGAGGGAAGCAAGCTCGGCTCGCTCGCCTCGGGTGCGCTCGAATCGTCGAACGTCGACCTGACCTCGGAACTCGTCAACCTCATCGTCGCGCAGCGCAACTACCAGGCCAATGCGCAGACCTTGAAGACGCAGGATCAGGTCACGCAGACGCTGATGAACATGCGCTGACGCGACGAGCCAGGAGTCACCAGTGGATCGAATGCTGTATGTCGCGTTGAGCGGCGCCAAGCAGGCCATGGAGCAACAGACTTCGGTCGCCAACAACATGGCGAACGTGTCGACGCCGGGCTTCCGTGCGCAGATCAACGCCTTCCGGGCAGTGCCCGTGGTCGGCGAGGAATCGCCCACGCGCGCCTTCGTGGTTGCGACCACGCCGGGCGCCGACTTCCGGCAAGGTCCGGTGACGGACACCGGCCGCGAGCTCGACGTCGCGGTGCGCGGCGACGGCTGGCTGGTGGTCCAGACGCCGACCGGCGAGGCCTACACCCGTGTGGGCAACCTGCAGGTGGCATCCGACGGCCGGGTCACGACCATGGGCGGACGCCCCGTGGTCGGCGACGGCGGCGGGCTGGTGATCCCGCCGGGGTCGTCCGTGACCATCGCGGCCGACGGCAGCATCACCGCGCACACGCCCGGCGATCCGTTGACCGGCCTGAACGTGGTCGGCCGCCTGAAGCTCGTGAACCCGCCGACCGCCAACCTGGAGCGTGGCGAGGACGGTCTGTTCCGCATGCGCCAGGGCCTGCCGCCGGCCCAGGCCGACGCCGCGGTGACCGTCGCGGCCGGCGCGATCGAAGGCAGCAACGTCAATCCCGTCGAAGCCATGGTGGCCATGATCGCCAACGGACGCAGCTTCGAGATGCAGATGAAGTCCATCCAGTCCGCCGATATCAACGCGCAGTCGGCCAACAAGCTGCTCGCCTACGGCTGATCCCCCATCCGCAGTACCCCGCAGCAACCCCGCAGGAGCCCCCTCCATGATTCGTTCCCTCTACGTGGCCAAGACCGGCCTCGAAGCCCAGCAGACGCAACTCGACGTCGTCTCCAACAACCTCGCCAACGTGTCCACCACCGGCTTCAAGAAGAGCCGTGCGGTGTTCGAGGACCTGCTCTACCAGAACATCCGCCAGGTCGGCGGCCAGTCCTCTGACCAGACGCGCCTGCCTTCGGGCCTGCAGGTCGGCACCGGTGTGCGCGTGGTCGCCACCGAGCGCATGCACTCGCAGGGCAACATGACCAAGACCGACAACCCGAAGGACGTCGCCATCAACGGATCGGGCTTCTTCCAGGTCCAGATGCCCGACGGCACGATGGCCTACACGCGCGACGGCTCGTTCCAGACGAACGCCGACGGCCAGCTCGTGACCGCGAGCGGCTACACGATCGAGCCCGCGATCAACATCCCGCAGAACGCCACCAGCCTCACGATCGGCCGCGACGGCATCGTGTCCGTCACGCAGGCCGGCAGCCAGGCGACGGTGCAGGTCGGCCAGCTCCAGATCGCGACTTTCCTGAATCCCACGGGCCTGCAGAGCATGGGCGAGAACCTCTACACCGAGACCGATTCGTCGGGTGCGCCCAATGTCGTGAACCCCGGCGTCGATGGCGCGGGCATCCTGACGCAGGGTTACACCGAGGCGTCCAACGTCAACGTGGTCGAAGAGCTGGTCAACATGATCGCGACGCAGCGCGCGTACGAGATCAACAGCAAGGCGATCCAGACCTCCGACCAGATGCTGGCCCGTCTCGCGCAGCTGTGAACACCCCCAGCCTTGCCCACTTCGTGTGGCTCTGCACCCCTTGCAGGGGGCAACCCCAGCGGCCCGGCAAAGCCGGTTCCGCGGGGTTTCCCGCTTCGGGGGTGCTGCGCTGTCGCTCTTGGCGGTGGCGCTCGCCGGTTGCGCGCAGATTCCGCGCGATCCGCTGGTCCATCAGCCGATGACCGCGCGTGCCGACGAGATCAACCAGCTGCCGAACCGGTCGCGTTCGGGCGCGATCTTCCAGGACAACGGGCGCGGCATCGCGCTGTTCGAGGATCGGCGGCCGCGCAGCGTCGGGGACATCCTGACCATCGTCATCAGCGAAAAGCTCAACGCGAGCAAGAACTCGGGCGCGAACGCGAGCCGCAATGGAAGCATGACCGCGGCCTTCAACCCGATCCCGAAGGTGCTGGGCGGCCTCCTGGACAACCAGGACGCGAAGCTCGCCGGCACGAACGCGCTCACTGCCAAGGGCGGCGCCAATGCAGCCAACACCTTCAACGGCGTGATCACGGTCACCGTGACCGACGTGCTGCCCAACGGCAACCTGCTGGTGAGCGGCGAGAAGCAGATGGGCATCAACCAGGGCACGGAATTCATCCGCTTCTCCGGTGTGGTGAACCCGCGCACCGTCACCGGCGTCAACACCGTGCTTTCGACCCAGGTGGCGGATGCGCGCATCGAATACACGGCCAAGGGCTACATCGACGAAGCGCAGAACATGGGTTGGCTGCAGCGCTTCTTCCTGAATGTTGCCCCCTTCTAGATATGACACACCCCCAGTCTCGCCCACTTCGTGTGGCTCTGCACCCCTTGCAGGGGGCAACGCCGGTGGACCGGCAAAGCCGGTTCCACGGCGTTTCAACAACGGTCGCTTCGCTGCGCTCGCTTTCTCTTGCGCGCTCTTGTTTGTTGGTCCTGTGCATGCGGAGCGGCTCAAGGAGCTGGCGACGATCCAGGGGGTTCGGGACAACCCGTTGATCGGCTACGGCCTGATGGTGGGCCTGGACGGCACGGGTGACCAGACGATGCAGACGCCGTTCACCACGCAGAGCCTGAACAACATGCTGCAGCAGCTCGGGATCACGATTCCTCAGGGCGTGAACATGCAGCTCAAGAACGTGGCCGCGGTGATGGTCACGGCGACGCTGCCTTCGTTCGCGCGGCCGGGGCAGGCGATCGACGTGACGGTGTCGTCGATGGGCAATGCCAAGAGCCTGCGCGGCGGCACGCTGCTGATGACGCCCCTCAAGGGCGCCGACGGCGCGGTCTACGCGATCGCGCAAGGCAACATGGTCGTGGGCGGCGCGGGTGCATCGGCCAACGGCAGCAAGGTGCAGATCAACCAGCTCAGCTCCGGCCGGATTCCAGCCGGCGCGATCGTCGAGCGTACGGTGGAGTCCACCGTGGGCGGCGAGGGCGCGCTCACGGTGGAGCTCACGCGGTCGGATTTCGGCACGGCGCAACGCACCGTCGAAGCCATCAATCGCCAGTTCGGCTCCGGAACGGCCGATGCGGTGGATGCGCGTGTGATCCAGGTCCGTGCGCCGCAATCGCCGCGGGAGCGCGTCGGCTTCCTCGCGCGCCTCGAAAGCCTCGAAGTCACGCCGACGCAGGCCGTTGCGCGCGTGGTCATCAACGCGCGCACCGGTTCCGTGGTCATGAACCAGTCGGTGCGCGTGAGCGAATGCGCGGTGGCGCACGGCAACCTGTCGGTGGTCATCAACACCGAGCCGGTGGTCAGCCAGCCCGAGGCGTTCTCGCGCGGCCGAACGGTCGAGGCGGCGCAGTCGGAGATCTCGGTGACCCAGGGCAGCGGTGCGCTGCAGATGGTGCGCGGCAGCGCTTCGCTGGCCGACGTGATCAAGGGCCTCAATGCGCTGGGCGCGAATCCGCAGGATCTGGTGTCCATCCTGCAGGCCATGAAGACCGCCGGCGCTCTGCGCGCCGAGCTCGAAATTATCTGAGCCCCGGCATGGCGATCACTGCAATGCCTGCTTCGAGCGCCGCCGACACGAGCCGCAGCGGCGCGCTGGACCAGCGCTTCGCGCTCGACGTGCAGGGCGTCGATGCGCTCAAGCGCACCACCCGCACCTCGCCGGAAGAAGGCCTTCGTCAGGCCTCGCGCCAGTTCGAGGCGATGTTCATGAACATGGTGCTCAAGAGCATGCGCGAGGCGACGCCGCAAAGCGGCCTGTTCGACAGCCAGAGCGAGAAGATCTACACCTCGATGCTCGACCAGCAGCTCTCGCAGAACCTCTCGGGTCGCGGGGTCGGCCTGGCCGAGGCGATGCTGGTGCAGCTCCAGCGGCAGGTCGCATCGGGGTCGACCAACATGGATGTCGAGGCAGCGCCGATGTCGCTCCTGCCGCGCGGTGGACTGCCGCTCAAGGCGGACTCGGGTATTCCGCTCGGCTCGGCGCCTTCGCCGTCCACGCGCGTCGACCTCGGCCTCTATCAGGTGAACAACGACCGCGGCGCAAGCTCGGCCGCGACCGCGTCGCTGCAGGGCCATGTGGACGCCTTCGTCGATCGCATGGGTGCATCGGCACAGGCTGCGAGCGAGGCCAGCGGCGTGCCGGCGCCGCTCATCCTCGCGCAGGCCGCGCTCGAATCGGGCTGGGGCAAGCGCGAGATCCGCGCCGACGACGGCACGCCGAGTTTCAACCTCTTCGGCATCAAGGCCGACAAGAGCTGGCAGGGCCGCGTGGTCGAGACCACCACCACCGAGTACGTCGACGGCGAGCCGCAGCGCGTGCGCGCGAAGTTCAGGGCCTACGACTCCTACGAGGAAGCCTTCACCGACTACGCGCGTTTCATGACCCGCAACCCGCGCTATGCGGGCGTGGTCACCGCCGGCGACCCGGCCGAGGCCGCACACGGCCTGCAGCGTGCGGGTTACGCCACCGATCCGCAGTACGGACAGAAGCTCGTCCGGATCATGCAGAAGTTCGGCTGACCTGCCGATAGCCAACAAACCCCTTCTCACAGCCAACGCAAAAAGGAGCCCCATGGCAGAGATCACGACCCTTCAGCCCCGCTCGGGCGGTGCCGCTTCTCAGTCTCTCGCCGATGCGGGCCGGCTGGAGGTGGTCACCTTCACCCTCGGCGACGAGGAATACGGCATCGACATCCAGAAGGTGCAGGAACTGCGCGGCTACGACGCGGTGACGCGGATAGCGAATGCGCCGGAATTCATCAAGGGGGTGGTGAACCTGCGGGGGATCATCGTGCCGATCATCGACATGCGCATCCGCTTCGGGATCGGAACGCCCAGCTACGACCAGTTCACGGTGGTGATCGTGCTGAACATCGGCGGGCGAGTGGTGGGCATGGTGGTGGACAGCGTCTCGGACGTGATCACGCTGTCGCACGAGCAGATCAAGCCGGCGCCGGCGATGGGTTCGGTGCTGGACACGGACTATCTGATCGGCCTGGGCACGCTGGAGGAGCGGATGCTGATCCTGGTGGACATCGACCGGCTGATGTCCAGCGAGGAAATGGGCCTGATCGAGAAGCTCGCCGCCTGAGACGGCAATCGCGCAAAGCGGACAAACAAGCCTCTTTGGAGGAGACAACGGATGAAGGACTGGAAGATCGGCGCACGCCTCGGCGCCGGGTTCGCTCTGGTGCTGGCGCTGGTGGCCGCCATCGCGGGCATCGGCGTGGTGCGCCTGCAGGACGTCGGCGACGCCACGCACGAATTGGCGCGGCAATCGCTCGAGAAGGAGCGCCTCGCGTCGAGCTGGCTGCTGGCCACGAGCACCAACAGCGTGCGGACCTTCGCCCTGCTCAAGAGCGACGACGTCGAGGTGCAGGAGTTCCTGCAGAAGAGCATGGCCAGGACGAGCACGGTCATTACCGAGACCCAGAAAAAGCTCGAGGAGATGCTCAGCTCCCCCGAGGAGCTCGCGCTGAGCCAGGACATCAAGACCCGGCGTTCGGACTACGTGGCGTTGCGCAACGCCATCCTCAAGCTCAAGTCGGACGGCAGGCTCGATGAAGCCGCGAAGCTGGGCCGGGACAGACTGCTGCCCATGCTCGATGCCTACGACGCGAGCATCCGCGCGATGGTGACTCACCAGAAGGAGCAGATCGACAAGACGGCGACCTCCATCGACGAGCTCTACCGCTCCGGCCGCAACCAGGTGATCCTGCTTGCGGCCGTGGCGCTTGCCGTGGGTTCGGTGCTCGCGTGGCTGTTGACGCGCAGCATCGCCCGGCCGATCGACGAGGCGCTGCTGATCGCCGAGGCCGTGGGTTCCGGCGACCTCAGCCAGGAATTCGAGTCCGAGCGCGGCGGCGACTTCGGGCGCCTGCTGCGCGGCATGGGCGAGATGGAAGACATGCTCACCCACGTGGTGGGCCGCATTCGCACCGCCACCGATTCGATCGTGGTCGCCTCGAGGCAGATCGCCGCGGGCAACCAGGATCTGTCGTCGCGTACCGAGGAGCAGGCGAGCTCGCTGGAACAGACGGCCGCCTCGATGGAAGAGCTCACGAGTACGGTGAAGCAGAACGCGGACAACGCGCGCCAGGCCAACCAGCTCGCCGTCTCGGCGTCCGACGTGGCGACGAAGGGCGGCAAGGTGGTGAACGAGGTGGTCGACACGATGGCGTCGATCAATGCCTCGTCCCGCAAGATCGTGGACATCATCGGCGTGATCGACGGCATCGCGTTCCAGACCAACATCCTCGCGCTGAACGCGGCCGTCGAAGCGGCTCGCGCGGGCGAGCAGGGCAAGGGCTTCGCGGTGGTCGCGGCCGAGGTGCGCAGCCTCGCGCAGCGCTCCGCGGCGGCAGCCAAGGAGATCAAGAGCCTCATCGACGATTCGGTGGGCAAGGTCGACATGGGAAGCGCGCTGGTGGGCGAGGCCGGCAAGACGATGGACGAGATCGTCGGCAGCGTGCGGCGCGTGACCGACATCATGGGCGAGATCACCGCGGCGAGCCAGGAGCAGACCTCGGGCATCGAGCAGATCAACCACGCGATCACGCAGATGGACCAGGTGACGCAACAGAACGCGGCGCTGGTCGAGCAAGCCGCTGCTGCGGCGGCGTCGCTGCAGGAGCAGGCCGGCGGGCTCTCGCAGGTCGTCGGCATGTTCAAGCTGGGCGACGATGCCGCGCCCACCAAGGCTTGCGCTGCGATCGCCGCTGCCGGCGCAGGCGATCGGACCGAATCCCGAGCATTCCACCAACTGAACGAAAGCAGGCGCGCTGAGGCGCACACACCACCATGACTTCCTTATCCAACTTCAAGATCGGTGCGAGACTGGGACTGGGCTTCATGCTCGTCCTCGTGTTCATGGCGGCCGTTGCCGGCCTGGGCTTGAACTCGCTGTCGAACCAGAACGGCCGTCTCGACCGCATCGTGAACGACAACAACGTGAAGATCGCCGCGGTCAACGTGATGTTGACCACGGTTCGCGACATCGCCAACTACGGCACCGAGCTGGTGCTGATCGATGACGAGCCGGGCATCAACGCGCAGATGAAGAAGATCGCCGGCGCGCGAGAGCGCTTCACCGAAGCCAGCAAGACGCTGCGCAAGCTGATCGTCGCGCCCGAGGGCAAGGCCTACCTTGCCAAGGTCGACGAAGCGCTAGCCGTTGCGGCTCCGCTCAGCGAGCAGCTCATCGAGCTTGCGCGCCAGAACAAGAACGCGGAAGCGACCGAACTGCTCATGAAGAAGTTCGCACCAGCGGTGCGAGTGACCCTGGCCGCGCTGGATGATCTGAACGCACAGCAGGTCAAGCGCGCGGACGGCATCAATGCCGAGGCGATCGCCGACTACCAGAGTGCGCGCGACCTGATGATCGGTCTGGGCGTGCTTGCGGTGCTGCTCGGCGCGGGCGTCGCGTGGCTCATCACCCGCTCGATCACGCAACCGATTCGCGAGGCGGTGAAGGTGGCCGAGACCGTGGCCGCGGGCGACATCACATCACGCATCGAGGTGCGCTCGAAGGATGAGACCGGGCAGCTCATGCAGGCGCTGCGCGATATGAACGACAGCCTCGTGAAGATCGTCGGCGAAGTGCGCACGGGCACGGACACGATCGCGACGGCGTCGAGCCAGATCGCGACGGGCAACCAGGACTTGTCCTCGCGCACCGAAGAGCAGGCGAGCTCGCTCGAAGAGACGGCCGCCTCGATGGAAGAGCTCACCAGCACGGTCAAGCAGAACGCGGACAACGCGCGGCAGGCCAACCAGCTGGCGGTGTCGGCGTCGGAAGTCGCCGTGCGCGGCGGCAGCGTGGTGAGCCAGGTCGTGGACACGATGGGCTCGATCAATGCGTCCTCGCGCAAGATCGTGGACATCATCGGCGTGATCGACGGCATCGCGTTCCAGACCAACATCCTTGCGCTGAACGCGGCTGTCGAGGCGGCACGTGCCGGCGAACAAGGCCGCGGCTTTGCAGTGGTCGCTTCCGAAGTGCGCAACCTGGCGCAACGCTCTGCGGCGGCCGCCAAGGAAATCAAGACGCTGATCGGAGACTCGGTCGACAAGGTCGAGGAAGGCAGCAAGCAGGTGGCCGAGGCCGGACGCACGATGGACGAGATCGTCGACAGCGTGAAGCGGGTGACGGACATCATGGGCGAGATCACTGCGGCGAGCCAGGAGCAGACCTCGGGCATCGAGCAGGTCAACCAGGCGATCACGCAGATGGACCAGGTGACCCAGCAGAACGCGGCCCTGGTCGAGGAAGCCGCTGCCGCCGCGGGCTCGCTGCAGGAGCAGGCGGGCAGCCTGTCGCAGGTCGTCAGCGTCTTCAAGCTGGCGCGCGAAGCGTGACGGCACCTTCAACTTTGGCTGTGTCGTGCCGATAAGAAGGCGATTGTGCTGGTGGTCAATCGCCAGTCCCGACAGTTCAAATCCTTGAAGGAAAGTGGGATGAAATTGAAAGATCTGAAGATCGGTACGCGCCTGGCCTTCGGCTTCGGCGCCATGCTGGTCCTGATGGTGCTCATCGCCGGTACCGGCATGCATCGTCTGTCCAATGTGGGCAACGCGACCGAGCAGATGGTCGGCGGCCCGCTGGCCAAGGAGCGCATGGTGGCCGAGTGGTCCCAGAACCTCGCCGCCAGCACTGTACGGATCATTGCGATGGTGAGGGCGACCGACCCTGCCACGGAAGCCTTCTTCAAGAAGGAACTCGCCGCGGGTCAGGCCATCATCAATCCGCTGCAGAAGAAGATCGAGGAAATTGTCTCAACGCCGGAAGAGAAGAAACTCTACGGCGAAGTGGCGGAAGCGCGCCGCAACGCGCTTGAAGTGCTGGGCGCGTTGAACAAGCTCAAGGCCGCCAATGACTTGGAAGCGGCGAACAAGATGGTCGATGGCCCGTTCGCCGTGAGCCTTGCGAAATACGAGAAGGCAGTGATTGCACTGGCCGACTACGAGCGGTCGCAGATCGACGAAGTCGCTGCGGCCATCGCGCAGGACCATGCGACGGGTCGCAATATGCTGATCGTGCTGTCGCTCGCGGCGCTCGTGCTGGGTGCGTTCGCGGCGTGGCGTCTGACGGTGGGCATCGTGCGGCCGCTGGGGCAGGCGGTGTCGGTGGCGGAGACCGTGGCGGCGGGCGACCTCGGCAGCCGCATCGAAGTCCAGAGTCGCGACGAGACGGGCCAGTTGCTGCAGGCGCTCAAGAAGATGAACGAGAGCCTCGCGCGCGTTGTCGGCGAAGTGCGCACGGGCACGGACACGATCGCGACGGCGTCGAGCCAGATCGCGACGGGCAACCAGGACTTGTCCTCGCGCACCGAAGAGCAGGCGAGCTCGCTCGAAGAGACCGCGGCCTCGATGGAAGAGCTCACCAGCACGGTCAAGCAGAACGCGGACAACGCGCGGCAGGCCAACCAGCTGGCGGTGTCGGCGTCGGAAGTCGCCGTGCGCGGCGGCGGCGTCGTCTCGCAGGTGGTCGACACGATGGGCTCGATCAATGCGTCCTCGCGCAAGATCGTGGACATCATCGGCGTGATCGACGGCATCGCGTTCCAGACCAACATCCTTGCGCTGAATGCGGCTGTCGAGGCGGCGCGTGCCGGCGAGCAGGGCCGCGGCTTCGCGGTGGTCGCCTCGGAAGTGCGCAACCTCGCGCAACGCTCCGCCGCCGCCGCCAAGGAAATCAAGACCCTGATCGGCGATTCGGTCGACAAGGTCGAGGAAGGCAGCAAGCAGGTGGCCGAGGCGGGCCGCACGATGGACGAAATCGTCGAGAGCGTGAAGCGGGTGACGGACATCATGGGCGAGATCACCGCGGCGAGCCAGGAGCAGACCTCGGGCATCGAGCAGGTCAACCAGGCGATCACGCAGATGGACCAGGTGACCCAGCAGAACGCGGCCCTCGTCGAGGAAGCCGCCGCAGCCGCGGGCTCGCTGCAGGACCAGGCGGGCAACCTGTCGCAGGTCGTCAGCGTCTTCAAGCTGGCGCACGAAGCGTGACGGCGTCTTCAATCTTCGTTGTGGCCTGCCGATAAGAAAGCGATGGTGCTGGTGGCCAACCGCCAGTCCCGACAGTTCGAACCCTCGAAGGAAAGTGCGATGAAACTAAAGGATCTGAAGATCGGTACGCGCCTGGCCATCGGCTTCGGCGCCATGCTGGTCCTGATGGCGCTGATTGCCGGTACCGGCATGCAGCGTTTGTCCAACGTGGGCAACGCGACCGAGCAGATGGTCGGCGGCCCGCTGGCCAAGGAGCGCATGGTGGCCGAGTGGGCCAAGAACCTGGCCGCGAGCATCGTGCGCACCTTCGCGATCGTGAAGGCGACGGACCCCGCCGTCGAGGCGTACTTCAAGAAGGAGCTCGCCGCGGGTCAGGCGATCATCAATCCGCTCCAGAAGAAGATCGAAGAGACCCTGGCCACGCCGGAAGAGAAGAAGCTCTATGGCGAAGTGGCCGAGGCTCGTCGCAGCGTGCTCGAGATGCTGGGCGTGATGAACAAACTCAAGGCCGACAACGACATCGAGGGCGCGAACAAGCTGGTCGATGGCCCGTTCTCTGCGGGCCTCGTGAAGTACGAGAAGGCGGTGGGAGCGCTTGCCGACTACGAGCGGTCGCAGATCGACGAAGTCGCTGCGGCCATCGCGCAGGACCATGCGACGGGTCGCAATATGCTGATCGTGCTGTCGCTCGCGGCGCTCGTGCTGGGTGCGTTCGCAGCGTGGCGTCTGACGGTGGGCATCGTGCGGCCGCTGGGGCAGGCGGTGTCGGTGGCGGAGACCGTGGCGGCGGGCGACCTCGGCAGCCGCATCGAAGTCCAGAGCCGCGACGAGACGGGCCAGTTGCTGCAGGCGCTCAAGAAGATGAACGAGAGCCTCGCGCGCGTTGTCGGCGAAGTGCGCACGGGCACGGACACGATCGCGACGGCGTCGAGCCAGATCGCGACGGGCAATCAGGACTTGTCCTCGCGCACCGAAGAGCAGGCCAGCTCGCTCGAAGAGACGGCCGCCTCGATGGAAGAGCTCACCAGCACGGTCAAGCAGAACGCGGACAACGCGCGGCAGGCCAACCAGCTGGCGGTGTCGGCTTCGGAAGTCGCCGTGCGCGGCGGCAGCGTGGTGAGCCAGGTCGTGGACACGATGGGCTCGATCAATGCGTCCTCGCGCAAGATCGTGGACATCATCGGCGTGATCGACGGCATCGCGTTCCAGACCAACATCCTTGCGCTGAATGCGGCTGTCGAGGCGGCACGTGCCGGCGAACAAGGCCGCGGCTTTGCAGTGGTCGCTTCCGAAGTGCGCAACCTGGCGCAACGCTCCGCGGCGGCCGCCAAGGAAATCAAGACGCTGATCGACGACTCGGTCGACAAGGTCGAGGAAGGCAGCAAGCAGGTGGCCGAGGCCGGACGCACGATGGATGAAATCGTCGAGAGCGTGAAGCGGGTGACGGACATCATGGGCGAGATCACCGCGGCGAGCCAGGAGCAGACCTCGGGCATTGAGCAGGTCAACCAGGCGATCACGCAGATGGACCAGGTGACCCAGCAGAACGCGGCCCTCGTCGAACAGGCCGCTGCCGCGGCCGCATCGCTGCAGGAGCAGGCGGGCAGCCTCTCCGGCGCGGTGAGCGTATTCCGATTCGAAAGCAACTGAGCCCCCATGCGCGTCAATCTCCCCATCAGCAACAACGAATATCCGCTGCCGCAGGACGTGGCACTGGTTTCACGCACCGATCTCAAGGGACGGATCACCTACGTCAATCCGAGCTTCGTCGAGGTCAGCGGCTACGCGGTCGAAGAACTCATGGGCAAGGCGCACAACATCGTGCGCCACCCGGACATGCCGCCCGAGGCCTTCGCCGACATGTGGGAGACGCTGGGCCGGTGCCTGCCGTGGACCGGGCTCGTGAAGAACCGCCGCAAGAACGGCGACTTCTACTGGGTGCAGGCGAACGTCACGCCCATCCGCCGCAACAACGAGACGGTGGGATTCATGTCGGTGCGAAGCCGGCCCGAGCGCGCGGACGTCGCGGCCGCCGAACAGGTCTACCGCCGATTCCGTGAAGGCAAGGCCGACGGCCTGAGGATCAGGCGAGGCGAAGTCGTCACGCGGGGCTGGTCGGACCCACTCGGCCGCCTGCGCCGCATCCCGGTGCGCCGCCGCGTCTTCGCGGTGACGAGCATCGCGGCTTTGCTCTCGCTGGGCTTGGGCGCGGCGGCATGGTCGGAGGTTTCGGCGCTCGTCGCGAAGGCGGGTACGCAGAGCTGGCTGCCCAGCCTGATCGCCACGGCTGCCATCGGTGCGACGCTGGCGTGGGCCGGGCTCGGCCACTTCCTCGGCCGTACCGTCTTTCGCTCGCTGGATCAGGCATTGGACGTCGCACGCACCATCGCGGGCGGCGCGCTGGTCAAGTTCGAGATCCGTCCGGAGGACGAGACCAAGGACCTGCTGCGCGCGCTCAACCAGATGAGCGCCAACCTGTGCGCGATCGTCGCCGATGTCGGCGTCAACGTGTCGGGGGTGATGAGCACCTCGGGCCAGATCGCATCGGGCAACCAGGACCTTTCCGCACGCACCGAGCAGCAGGCCAGCTCGCTGGAGGAGACCGCTGCGTCGATGGAACAGCTCACCAGCACCGTGAAGCAGAACGCCGACAACGCGCTGCAGGCCAACCAGCTCGCCGTGATGGCATCGGACGTGGCGGTGAAAGGCGGCAGCGTGGTGTCCCAGGTGGTGGACACCATGGCCGCCATCGACGCATCGTCGCGCAAGATCGCCGACATCATCAGCGTGATCGACGGCATCGCGTTCCAGACCAACATCCTCGCGCTGAACGCGGCCGTCGAGGCCGCTCGCGCGGGCGAGCAGGGCAAGGGCTTTGCGGTGGTCGCGGCCGAGGTGCGCGGGCTCGCGCAGCGCTCGGCGGCGGCGGCCAAGGAGATCAAGGGCCTGATCGACGACTCGGTCGGCAAGGTCGGCGCGGGCAGCGCGCTGGTCGGTGAGGCTGGCAAGACCATGCAGGAAATCGTCGGCAGCGTGAAGCGCGTGACGGACATCATGGGCGAGATCACCACCGCGAGCCAGGAACAGACCGCGGGCATCGAGCAGATCAACCAGGCCATCACGCAGATGGATCAGGTCACACAACAGAACGCGGCGCTCGTGGAGCAGGCCTCGGCCGCCGCGCAGGCGCTGCAGGAGCAGGCCGGCGGTCTCGTCGACGCGGTCAGCGTATTCAGGCTGGAGCGCAACTAGTTCAAGTGGAGTCAAGGACATACAGATGAAGACTACAGATACATCGAAGGCGGACATGCCGCTGGAATTCCTGTCGTTCACCCTCGGCCACGAGGAATACGGCATCGACATCCAGAAGGTTCAGGAGCTGCGTGGCTACGACGCGGTGACGCGGATAGCGAATGCGCCGGAATTCATCAAGGGGGTGGTGAACCTGCGGGGGATCATCGTGCCGATCATCGACATGCGCATCCGCTTCGGGATCGGAACGCCCAGCTACGACCAGTTCACGGTGGTGATCGTGCTGAACATCGGTGGGCGGGTGGTGGGCATGGTGGTGGACAGCGTGTCGGACGTGATCACGCTGTCGCACGAGCAGATCAAGCCGGCGCCGGCGATGGGTTCGGTGCTGGACACGGACTATCTGATCGGCCTGGGCACGCTGGAGGAGCGGATGCTGATCCTGGTGGACATCGACCGGCTGATGTCCAGCGAGGAAATGGGCCTGATCGAAGCCGCGGCGGCCTGAGCCGGGCGACATCGACTTCTATCGCCTGATCATGAAACTCCTGTCCAACGTACGCATCGGCACGCGTCTGGCCATCGGCTTCGGCATCGTGCTGGCATTGACGCTGCTTTCGAGCGCTTTCTCCCTGGTCACGGCCAGGAGCAACGCCGAGGCTACGCGGCACATGATGGAAAGCCCGCTGGCCAAGGAGCGGCTCATCTCCGACTGGTATGTGCTGATCTACTCGGGCATCGCGCGAACCTCGATGATCGCGAAGACCAGCGACGAGACCTTGCCGGTCACCTTCGCCGACGTGATCTCCGACAGCGTGAAGAAGGGCAGCGAGACCATGGCGAAGGTCGAGGCCCTGCTGGTCGTGGAAGAAGAGAAGGCGATGTTCAGGTCCATCGTCGATCTTCGCGACAAGTACCAGGCGGCCAAGGACGCGGTCGGCAAGGCCAAGGCGACCGGCAACGCGGCGGAGGCCGAGCGCGTGTTCAAGGAGCAGTTCCAGCCCGCTGCCAGGGCCTATGAGGCCCGCGTGCTGGACCTGCTCTCGATGGAGCGCAAGGCCATCAACGACATGGGCCAGGCGATCGATGCGGCGAACGCTCGCGCGTTCACGCTGCGCATGGTTCTGTTCGCGCTGACGATGGTGCTCGGCGTCGGCTTCGCAGTGCTGATCTCGCGCAGCATCGTCAGCCCCCTGGGCGAGGCGGTGAAGGTAGCGGAGACCGTGGCGGCCGGCGATCTGCGCTCGCGCATCGAGGTGCAGTCGAAGGACGAGACCGGGCAGTTGATGCGTGCGCTCAAGAAGATGAACGAGAGCCTCGCGCGCGTTGTCGGCGAAGTGCGCACGGGCACGGACACGATCGCGACGGCGTCGAGCCAGATCGCGACGGGCAACCAGGACTTGTCCTCGCGCACCGAAGAGCAGGCGAGCTCGCTCGAAGAGACCGCGGCCTCGATGGAAGAGCTCACCAGCACGGTCAAGCAGAACGCGGACAACGCGCGGCAGGCCAACCAGCTGGCGGTGTCGGCGTCGGAAGTCGCCGTGCGCGGCGGCGGCGTCGTCTCGCAGGTGGTCGACACGATGGGCTCGATCAATGCGTCCTCGCGCAAGATCGTGGACATCATCGGCGTGATCGACGGCATCGCGTTCCAGACCAACATCCTTGCGCTGAATGCGGCTGTCGAGGCGGCGCGTGCCGGCGAGCAGGGCCGCGGCTTCGCGGTGGTCGCCTCGGAAGTGCGCAACCTCGCGCAACGCTCCGCCGCCGCCGCCAAGGAAATCAAGACCCTGATCGGCGATTCGGTCGACAAGGTCGAGGAAGGCAGCAAGCAGGTGGCCGAGGCGGGCCGCACGATGGACGAAATCGTCGAGAGCGTGAAGCGGGTGACGGACATCATGGGCGAGATCACCGCGGCGAGCCAGGAGCAGACCTCGGGCATCGAGCAGGTCAACCAGGCGATCACGCAGATGGACCAGGTGACCCAGCAGAACGCGG
The DNA here is from genome assembly GCF_050632185.1 of Variovorax ureilyticus. Taxonomy (GTDB): domain Bacteria; phylum Pseudomonadota; class Gammaproteobacteria; order Burkholderiales; family Burkholderiaceae_C; genus Variovorax; species Variovorax ureilyticus_A. The sequence goes on along the minus strand of NZ_CP192579.1, from coordinate 3,116,066 downwards.
CCCTCGTCGAACAGGCCGCTGCCGCGGCCGGCTCGCTGCATGAACAAGCGAACGTCCTTGTCCAGGCCGTCAGCGTTTTCCGTCTGGACGCGCATGTGCAAGTCAAGCCGGCGCCTGCGGTGAAGCAGGCGCCGGCCGTCGCGCCGAAAGGTCGCGCCAAGCCGGCACCCGCCGTGCGCGGCAAGGAAGTGAAGACCGAGCCCCAGCTCGTCGCGTCCGGCAGCGCCTCAGGCGACTGGACCGAGTTTTGAACAAGGAAGAAGAAATCATGAAAGCATTCGCCAATCTCCGGATCGCAGCCAAGCTGCTCGTGTCCTTCATCGCGGTCCTCGCATTGACCGTCGTCGTCGGTGCGATCTCGATCGTGGAGCTCTCGAAGGTCAACGCCATGTCGACCGAGATCACGAGCAACTGGATGCCGTCCACGCGCACCTTGCTCGAGACCAAGAGCCTCATGGCGCGCTACCGCTCGATCGAGCTGCAGCACATCCTTTCGGACACGCTGACCGAAATGGGCGAGTACGAGAAGGCGATGGGCAGCACCTGGAACGACTTGCAGAAGAACGTCGCCGAGTACGAGAAGCTCGTCTCCGAGCCTGAAGAACGTGAGATCTTCCCCGTGTTCAAGAAGACGCTCGCGGGGTACGCGGCGGAGCATGAGAAGGTCGTCGCGCTCTCGCGTGCGCAGAAGAAGGATGGCGCGACCGCGGTGATCCGCGGCGAGTCGCTGAAGCTCAATCGCGACCTCAACGAAATGCTCGACAAGCTGGCCGCGGTGAACCTGGCCGGCGCGAACAAGGCCAGCCAGACCGCCGACGCGGTCTACGCCAGCGCGCGGGCGTGGGTCATCGGACTTCTGATCGGCAGCGTCGCGGCGGGGCTGATGCTTGCGGTCGTGATCGCCCGCCTCGTTTCCAGGCCCCTGTCCGAGGCGGTGAAGGTGGCCCAGTCGGTCGCCGCGGGCGACCTCACCAGCCGCATCGATGTTGAGACCACGGACGAGACCGGCATGCTGCTCTCCGCGCTGAAGGAAATGAACGGCAGCCTCGTGAAGATCGTCGGCGAAGTGCGCACGGGCACGGACACGATCGCGACGGCGTCGAGCCAGATCGCGACGGGCAACCAGGACTTGTCCTCGCGCACCGAAGAGCAGGCGAGCTCGCTCGAAGAGACCGCGGCCTCGATGGAAGAGCTCACCAGCACGGTCAAGCAGAACGCGGACAACGCGCGGCAGGCCAACCAGCTGGCGGTGTCGGCTTCGGAAGTCGCCGTGCGCGGCGGCAGCGTGGTGAGCCAGGTCGTGGACACGATGGGCTCGATCAATGCGTCCTCGCGCAAGATCGTGGACATCATCGGCGTGATCGACGGCATCGCGTTCCAGACCAACATCCTTGCGCTGAACGCGGCTGTCGAGGCGGCGCGTGCCGGCGAACAAGGCCGCGGCTTTGCAGTGGTCGCTTCCGAAGTGCGCAACCTGGCGCAACGCTCCGCGGCGGCCGCCAAGGAAATCAAGACGCTGATCGGAGACTCGGTCGACAAGGTCGAGGAAGGCAGCAAGCAGGTGGCCGAAGCGGGCCGCACGATGGACGAGATCGTCGACAGCGTGAAGCGTGTGACGGACATCATGGGCGAGATCACTGCGGCGAGCCAGGAGCAGACCTCGGGCATCGAGCAGGTCAACCAGGCGATCACGCAGATGGACCAGGTGACCCAGCAGAACGCGGCCCTTGTCGAGGAAGCCGCCGCAGCCGCGGGCTCGCTGCAGGAGCAGGCCACGAGTCTCGTGAAGGCGGTCAGCATCTTCCGCCTCGGCAGCGACAACGACGCCGCACGTGTGATCGCGCAAGCCCGCGCGAAGAGCGCGCCCGCCGCATCGCCGCGCGCAGCGAAGGCTGCGCCGGCCGCTAAGCCCACGCCCGCCGCAGCGCGGCCCCAGGCCGTCGCGCGCACCGAACCCTCCGGCGACTGGACGGAATTCTGACCCGCGCGCCCGCGCCGCAGGTCTTCAACATCCGCGCCAGGCTGCCGATATAGACGGGGAGGGCATCGCAGCGATGCCACCCCGCCGAATCCTCACCACACAGGTCAACAGAACATGTCAGGAAGCTTGTTTTACACGGGTCTGAGCGGCCTCAGCGTGGCGCGCTCCGCGTTGATGACCACGGCCCACAACACCGCCAACGTCTACACCGCGGGCTACAGCCGCCAGGTCGCCGAAGTCGTGACCAACAGCGCGGTGGCCACCGGTTCCGGCTACATCGGCAGCGGCGCGCGCGTCATCACCGTCACGCGCAGCTACGACCGCTACCTCACGGCGCAGCTCGCGTCGGCGCAATCCGATTCGGCCGCGCTCAGCGCCTACAGCACGCAGATCGGCCGCATCGATTCGCTGCTGGCCGACAAGACCGCCGGCCTCAGCCCGCTGATGCAGAGCTTCTTCACGGCGGTGCAGGGCGTTGCCAACACGCCGGCCGATTCGGCCGCACGCCAGCAGCTCATCAGCTCGGGGCAGTCGTTGTCGACCAAGTTCCGTTCGACGGACCAGTACCTGTCAGACATGAACTCGTCGGTCAACGATCAGATCGTCGGCAGCGTCGAACAGATCAACACCTATTCCAGCAAGATCGCGAGCCTCAACCAGCAGATCAGCATGATGACCGCCGTTGCCGGCGGCCAGCCGCCGAACGACCTGCTCGACCAGCGCGACCAGCTCGTCAGCGACCTGAGCCAGATCGTCGACGTGAAGGTGCTGCAGCAGGACAACGGCAAGTACAACGTCTTCATCGGCTCCGGCCAGTCGCTGGTCGTCGGCGACCAGGCTGCGACGATGAAGGCGGTGAATTCGTCCGCCGACCCCACGCGCAAGGCCCTTGCGCTCGTCGGCATCGCCGGCAACGTGCAGGAACTGAACGACAAGACCGTCACCGGCGGCTCGCTCGGCGGGGTACTGAGCTTCCGCAACGATTCGCTCATCCCCACGCAGAACGCGATCGGCCGCCTGTCGATGGCGCTCTCGAGTGCGGTCAACGACCAGCAGAACCTCGGCGTCGATCTCAACGGTGTGCTCGGCCAGAACTTCTTCACCACCGCCGCTCCCGGCGTGTTCTCGAACGCCAGGAACACCGGCAACCTCGTGCTGACGGGTACCGTCGCCAACGCCGGCCAGCTCACCACCAGCGACTATTCGGTACAGGTCAAGAACGTGGCGGGCACGCTGAACTACATTGTCACCCGCAGTTCCGACAACCAGGCCGTCGGCACCTACACCAGCTTCCCGATCACCTTCGACGGCGTGAGCCTCTCGGCCGCCAGCGGCACCGCGCAGGACGGCGACACCTTCCTCGTGCAGCCGACGCGCTACGGCGCGCGCGACATGGACGTGCTGGTGACGGACCCGGCCAAGGTCGCCGCCGCATCGCCGGTCATCACCGGCACCACCGCGGGCAACCAGGGCAAGGGCGCCATCACCGCCGCGACCGTCGATTCCAACTACCTCGCATCGCCGCTGGCCGCCAACGTCACGCTGAGCTATGACGCCGCGACGAACCAGCTCTCGGGCTTCCCGGCGACCTCGGCGGTCACCGTGACGCTGTCGAGCGGCACGTCCACCACCTATGCCGCCGGCACCCCGGTTCCCTACACGGCGGGCGCGAAGATCAACTTCGACGGCATCACGGTCACCATGAGCGGCGCACCGGCGCAGGGCGACACCTTCACCATCAACAAGAACGTTGCGGGTGTGTCGGACGGCAGCAATGCCCTGCTGATGGGTGCACTGCAGCGCCAGGCCCTCGTCGGCAACGGCACGACCACCTTCAACGGCGCGTATTCGCAGCTCGTGAGCGAAGTCGGCAACAAGTCGATGGAGATCAGCACCGCCAGCACCACGCAGGCCAGCGTCACCAGCCAGATCAAGGCAGCGCAGCAATCCATCTCCGGCGTCAACCAGGACGAGGAAACCGCCAACCTGCTGATGTTCCAGCAGATGTACCAGGCCAACGCGAAGGTGATCCAGACGGCGTCGACCATCTTCGACGCGATCCTCGCCATCAACGCCTGATGGCCACCGACCCACAGATGACCCCCAGATTCAAGGAGCCGTGATGCGCATCAGCACCAGTTCTTTCTACGAGCAGAACGTCAAAGCCATGGGTCTGCAGCAGCAGAACCTGTTCAATGTCCAGCAGAAACTTTCGGCCGGCACCAAATTCCTCACCGCCGGCGACGATCCGGTGGCCGCCGCGCGCGCGCTCGGCGTCAGCGAGTCGCTCGCCGAATCGTCGCAGTACGCGACCAGCCGCGACCGCGCGACGCTGTCCCTCTCGCGCGAGGAGACTGCGCTGAACGGCGTGACCAGCATTCTGCAGAACATCAAGACGCTCACGGTGCAGGCCGGCAACGGCACGCTGTCGGACGCCGACCGCGCTGCGGTCGCGACCACCATCCAGAGCAACCTCGACCAGCTCGTCGGCCTCGCCAACTCGGACGACGGCAACGGCCAGTTCCTCTTCGCCGGTTACAAGAGCGCGAGCGCACCCTTCGCGCAGCAGGCGGGCGGCGGTGTGCAGTACATCGGCGACCAGGGCCAGCGGCTCATGCAGGTGGACGTGGCGCGGCAGATGTCCACCGGGGACGACGGCCGCACCGTGTTCCAGTCGGTGCAGGGCGGGGCGGGCTACGTCACCTCGAGCGGCAGCAACACCGGGACGGGCGTCTTCGGCAGCGTCGGCATCACCGACGCGACCGATCCCAACTACGGCAAGGACTTCCAGATCAGCTTCGCCGGCGGCAACTACACCGTCACCACCAACGACACGCCGCCGGTGGTCGCCGCCACGGGCACCTACACCGCCGGCTCGCCGATCACTTTCGGTGGTCTGCAGATCAGCATCACCGGCACGCCGGCCAATGGCGACACCTTCAACGTCACGACGGCCAAGAACGCCGGCACGGACATCTTCGCGTCGATCAGCGCGCTGGTCACCGCGCTCAAGACGCCGCTGACCGGCGGTGGCGCCGCGGCGCAGGCGAACCTGCAGAACGCGCTGAGCACCGCCAACGTCAAGGTCACGAACGCGCACGACAACGTGCTGACCGTGCTGTCGTCGGTGGGCTCGCGCATGACCGAGCTCGATTCGCTCAACACCAGCGGGTCATCGCGCGACCTGATCGACAAAGGCTACCTGTCGGACATCCAGGATCTGGACGTGACGTCGGCCATCTCCGAGTTCTACCAGCGCCAGAGCTCGCTGCAGGCGACGCAGATGACGTTCGCGAAGCTGAACTCGATCGCGCTGTTCAACTACCTGTGAGTCTTCATGCCCGCCTCGGCCTTCGCTGCGGCGGTGGCCTTGGCGAGCTGTCCACGTTTATTGCGTGTCGTCGTCCCCACGGTCGTCGCCGCGGGGCCCGTGCTCGTCGCGCAGGCGCTGGTTGACGAACCGCGAGCCGCCCAGGTCGGCGTCGGTGAACGCAAAGACGAACCACTTGTTCGGATTGGCGAGCCCGCCGGGCGTCGTGGCCAGGAAGTCGTTGTCGTTGCCCACGTACAGGGTGTGCTGGGTCACGCCGTCGACCACCACGTCTTCGCCGAAGGCCATGCCCTCGAGCTTGGCGGGGATCTGCGCTGCGGTGAGGCCATGCGCCTTCAAGGTCGCCGCGATATCCAGGAACAGGGACTTCGGCACCGCCTTCTGCAGCAGCGCAGCCTGGCCGCTCAGCCCCGACACGTCGGCAGCGCCCTGGATGTCGATCTTGTAGATGCGCTTGACATCGGCGTTGCTGTCGTCGCCGAGGCCTTTGCCGTCGCGTTCGAGCACGAGCAGCTCATGCTCGTTGAGCGCCAGCAGTTCGCTGCTGTTGTAGGACTTGGACTTGTCGGCGAGGTAGTTGTCGTAGGCGTACTGCGACGTCGTGCCGGTCTTGATGTCCACCGCGATGATGCGGTTGGCGCGGCCCCCGTCGCCGCCATCCTGGATCAGCGGGCTCTGCATGAAGCCGAACAGCGTCTTGCCGTCCGGCGAAATGGCCAGGCCTTCCATCCCCTTGTTGGCAACGCGTCCCGTGGTGTTGCCGGAGATCTCCTTGGAACCCATCGGCGACTTGTGGCTCACGGCCAGGATCGCCGGCAGCGTGAACACGCGCAGGCGCTCGCCGGTGCGGCGGTCGAACTGGTAGAGGTAGGGCCCGTACTCGTCGGAGATGAACACGCTCTTGCCGTCGCGCGACAGACGGATGCCCTCCGTGTCCAGCCGGGCATCCAGCGGGTCCGATGAGCTGGTGCTGGCGTCGAAGTTGTCCGAGCGACCGGAGAAGTAGAAGCGGCCGCGCGTGTTGCTGGCCGGCGTGGCGCCGTAGCCGGCCACCACGCCGCCGTAGTGCAAGGGCTCGCGGCTATGGAGCAGCGTGGTCTGCGCAAGCACCGGCTGCAGCGTGAAGGGCAGCCCGGTGGCCGCATCCGCCTGCCGCTTCAGGTGCAGGTGCAGCGTGTGGAAGCGCGGAATGTAGCTGGTCGTGTTGTCGACGGTGGCGTTCCAGGCGACTGCATTGGGCCCACGGTCCGGCAGCGCCAGAAATGTGCTGCCGCCGGCCCAGGCCAGGCCCGACCCGATGCCGCCGAGCAGATCGCCGCGCACGCCGTTCTCGAGCAGCGCGCTCTGGCCTGAATGGTCGATGCTGTCTCCAGGCAAGGCGCCGATGGCGATCAGATCGACGGCTTGAGCGGTGGTACATGCCAGCGCGCAAGCAACGTATGCGGCGGCGAATACGCCCTTCCTCCAGTTCATGGGAGCTCCTTTTTGAAAACAAAAGTCGCATCGTCATGAGGTTGGGTGACAGCGGTATGACGGAGGCACTTGGGCGCCATCAACCGTTCGTCGGTCAAAACGATCCACTTGTCGGGATGGCTTCGAGAAAAAAATAAATGTGATAAGTTCACATTTACAAATGTTCACGTTTTGACACAGACGTTGATGAACGTGGGAGCCGAGTGCCGCAAGAAATGATTGGAGAGAACCCATGCGCGGGCGAAACGGGTTTACGTTGATCGAGATGCTGATTACGGTGGCGATGGTCGCCATCCTGGCGGCCATCGCCCTGCCGGTCTACACCCAGTACATCATTCGCTCCAAGCGCTCGGCGGCGGAGGCGCAGATGATGGACATCGCCACCCGCCAGCAGCAGTTCTTGGTGGTCAATCGCAACTACGCCGACAAGACCGCACTGGAAGCCAGTGGCTACGCACTGCCTGCCGAAGTCAGCGCGAACTACAGCTACGCCATTACGCTGTCCGCTACCGCCGTGCCGGGCTTCACGCTGACTTTCACGCCCACGTCCACCGGCAGTCAGACCAGCGACGGGGCGCTCACACTCACCAGCGAAGGCGTGAAGTCGCCGGCCGGCAAATGGTGACGCGCCGCCCCTCCGTCCTGCGCCGGCAGGAGCAGCGTGGTACCTCGCTGCTCGAAGTCATGGTCACACTGCTGATCGTGGCCTTCGGCCTGTTCGGTCTGGCTGCTCTGCACACGCGGCTGCAGACCTCCGAGATGGAGGGCTACCAGCGTTCGCAGGCGATCACGCTGCTCAACGACATGGCCAGCCGCATTGCGACCAACCGCCGCGTGGCCGCCAGCTACGTCACCAGCGCACCGATCGGCGGGTCGGCCGCCTGCCCGGCCGCCATCGGGACGCGGCAGCAGATTGACGCGGCCGAATGGTGCACCGCGCTGCAGGGCGCGGCTGAAACCTCGGGTGGGAGCAAGACCGGCACCGTGATCGGCGGGCGCGGCTGTGTCGAAGACCTTGGAAACAACGAGTACCTTGTGACCGTGGCGTGGCAAGGCCTTGTGCCCATCGCCGCGCCGCCCGCCGGTGTCGCTTGCGGCAAGAACCAGTACGACGACGCCAACACCAATTGCAAGAACGACCTGTGTCGCCGCACTGTCACCACGCTGGTGCGTATTGGAAAGCTCTCGTGATGCGCGGTCACGTCCCTATGGCTCACCTGCGTGCACCTGCACGTCGCAAGCAACGCGGCCTGACGCTGATCGAGCTCATGGTGTCGATCACCATCACGCTGATCGTCGTGGCCGCGCTCATTGCGCTGTTCCTCAACGTGAGCAGCGCGCAGCGTGAGATGGCCAAGATCAACCAGCAGATCGAAAGCGGCCGCGTCGGTGTATTCGTGCTCGAGAACGAGATTTCGCACGCTGGCTTCTGGGAAAACTACGTGCCCCAGTTCACCGACCTGTCGGTTTCCGGCATCCCGGCCAATGTACCCACCGGTACGCCCCCCGACCCCTGCCTCGCCTACTCTGCGACGAACTGGACCGACGCCTACAAGCGCAGCCTGCTTGACATACCCCTGCAGGTGTACGACGCAGTGCCCGCAAACTGTTCCGGGCTGTTGAAGGACTGGAGGGCGGGCACCGACGTGCTCGTCGTGCGGCATGCCGAGAACTGCCTGCCCGGTACGTCCAACTGCGAGGCCGATACGGCTGGGAAGCTGTACTTCCAGTCCTCCCTGTGTGGTTCGGAGCCGGCGTCCAGCTACGATCTTTCGACGAGCGGCTTTGCCAACATGCACGCGCGGGATTGCGCTACGGCTTCGCCCAAACGCAAGTTCATCTCTGACATCTACTACGTACGCACCTACGCGGACAAGGCTGCCGACGGCACTCCCGACGGCATTCCGACATTGGCGCGATCGCGCTTCGACTGTGTCGTCGATCCTGCCAGTACGCCCCCTGCATGCCTTGCCGGCACGCTGGCCCAGCAGGCCCCGGTTCCCTTGGTCGAGGGCATCGAAGGGTTCCGCGTCGAATTGGGGCTGGATACCCTGAGCTCGACAGGCGCAGCCGTCAACTACACCCAGGCCATCGCCTGGTCAGACCCACTCAACCGAACCACCCCTACCAATCGGGGGGACGGCAGCCCGGACGGCGCCTTCGTTCACTGCAGCACTGCAGCGCCGTGCACCGCAGATCAGCTGATCAATGTGGTGGCCGCCAAGCTCTACGTGCTGGCACGCAGCACGACGCAAACGGCCGGCTTCACCGATACCAAGACCTATACCCTGGGTAGCGCTGCCGCCTATACGCCACCGACCGCGGACCAGCACTACAAGCGGCACCTGTTTAGCACCAGCATTCGCCTCAACAACGTGGCGGGCCGGAGGGATGCGCCATGAACCGCCGAATGTCCGCCGCTGGCGCACAACGTGGCGCGGCCCTGATCGTCGGTCTGATCATGCTGGTGCTGATCACGCTGACGGTGGTCGCTGGCTTCTCCCTGAGTAATGGCAATCTCAAGGCCGTGGGAAACATCCAGGTGCGCGACGAGGCCGTCGCCGCGTCCAACCGCGCGATCGAAGAGGTGCTGACCTCGCTGTTGTTGCCTAACCCTGACGGAACCCCCACGCTGGCCACGCCGGTGGCCACCCAGAGCAGCGTGGACATCAACAACGACGGCGTCGTTGACTACCAGTGCAGGTAGCGGCCCCAACTTGCGTGCGGGCCTCCCAGGTGGCCGGCAGTACCGGCGGCGCGGCTGGGCCAGGCGGTATCACGGGTGGCGGATCCAGCAGCGGCTCGGGCCTGAATGGCGTGCCCAACCAGTACAGCGCGGTGTGGGACATCAACACCTCGGTGGCCGATGCAGCAACCGGCGCCACGACCACCGTGCGCGAGGGCGTACGCGTGCTGATCAACCAGGCGCAGTACGACGCCTTCTGCCACTAGCCCAGCCGTCGGGCTCCTTGCAAACCTTCCAGGGCTTCCCTCCATGAGAAAAAATCTTTTCAAGCTGTGCGTGTCGCTGGCGTTGGCGTTGCCGATGGCGGTCACTCAGGCCGAGGACATCGACCTGTTCACGGGCAACAACCCGTCGAGCACTGACATTCCAAACGTGCTGTTCGTGGTGGACAACACCGCCAACTGGAATTCTCCTTTTACTGCCGAGATGGGGGCACTGGCGAGTGCCTTCAGCGCACTACCCGTCGATGCGTCCGGAGCGGCCAAGTTTCGAGTGGGGGTCATGATGTTTTCGCAAACGGGTTCCCCCAATGCGAATTCGCAGGGCGGCTATGTCCGAGCTGCCATCCGCAGCATGGACAAGGCGACCCAAGCCAAGTACGGCGCACTGATCAGCAACCTGAACTCCAACAATGACAAGGCGCAGGGCGGCGAGGCGGGCGTAACCATGGCGGAGGTCTATCGCTATCTCTCGGGGGGCGCTCCTGTTACGGGCACCAGCAGGGTCAGGGCCGACTACACCGGGAACAGTATCAGCAGTGGTACCGGCAAGAACCCCATTACCGCCGGCGACACTGCCTCGAACGCAATCTACGCGTTGCCGGGCAACGCATTGAGCACGTTCGCGGGAACCCAATACACAGCGCCGGCCTCGAGCGGCTGCGCCGGCACCTTTGTGATCTACATCAGTAACGGCCCTGCGCAGGACAGCAACGGAGCGAACGGCAGCCCGCTCGCGAACAGTCTGCTGCAGGCGGCCGGCGGCGACACGACGCCGATCGTGCTCAACCCCAGTGGCTCTCAGGACACAGTGGCCGACGAGTGGTCGCGCTTTCTGTACAAGAACATGGGGGTCAGGGTCTTCACCCTCGACGTTCTGCCCGGCACCACCGGCCAGGGCCCTGGTTGGTCGGCGCTTCTGCAGAGCATGGCCAACGTGAGCAACGGCACTTACTTCCCCTGAAGAACAACGCCACGTTGCAGATGGACATGACCAATGCCCTCAACGACATCTTCAGCAAGATCCAGTCGGTCAACAGCGCCTTCGCGACCGTGAGCTTGCCCATGAGCGTGAATACGCAGGGCTCCTACCTCAATCAGCTCTTCGTGGGCATGTTCCGGCCCGACGGCAGTGCGCTGCCACGCTGGAACGGCAACATCAAGCAGTACAAGCTGGGGCTCGATGCGAGCCAGAACGTGCAGTTGCAGGACGCGGCCGGCGCCGGCGCCATTGACCTGGGCACGGGCTTCATCAACGCTTGCGCGCTGAGCTTCTGGACAAACGTGACCAAGGACGCCTATTGGGCCTTCAATCCCTCGGGCAACTGCCTCGGAGCACAGTCGTCCAACAGCCCCGACGGCAACGTCGTGGAAAAAGGCGCCCAAGCCTACATGCTGCGCTCGCTCGCGGTGAACAGCGGTGCCATCACCCGCACCGTCAAGACCTGCTCCGACAGCAACTGCACCGCCCTCGCCAACTTCGACACGAACCTGAGTACGACGGCGGTGCCGCCGAGTGCCTTTGGCGCCAGCATCACCACCACCAGCACGCCGAGTCGCGACAACCTGATCAACTGGGCGCGCGGCGTCAACAACGCGCCAGGTCCGAATAGCAACGATCCCGATCTGCTGGCCCTACCGGTCACCAGCTATCCGGTGCGCCCCATGGTGCATGGCGACGTGGTGCATTCGCGGCCCGTGGCGATCAACTACGGCACCGACGCGCTCGCGGGTCGGCAGGTGGTCGTGTACTACGGCGGCAACGACGGCATGCTGCGTGCCGTCAACGGCAACCCGAGCATCACGGCGAACGGCGTGCCGGCCGGCGGCGAGTTGTGGTCCTTCATGCCACCGGAGTTCTACGGCAACATCCTGCGCCTGTACAACAACAGCCCGCAGATCAGCTATCCGGGGCTCACCCCGATGACGAGCATGCCCACACCTCAGCCCAAGACCTATGGCATGGACGGCCCGGTGACGGCCTACCGCAGCGCCGACGGCCAGAAAACCTGGCTGTACGCCAGCATGCGCCGCGGCGGCCGTGCCATCTACGCCTTCGACGTCTCAAGCCCAGCCGCACCCACGCTCAAGTGGAAGCTGGGATGCCCGCATTTGGCGGACGACACGGGCTGCAGCACGGGCTTCTCAGGTATCGGGCAAACCTGGTCTGCGCCCAAATCCTTCACCTCCATCGGCTACAGCAGCGGCGCGAGCCCCATGTTGGTGTTTGGTGGCGGCTACGACAAGTGCGAGGACGCTGACCCCGCCAACTGCACCAGCAGCAACAAGGGCAACCAGATCTACGTGGTCGACGCCAACACCGGTAGCCTGCTCAAGAGCTTCAGTACGGCGCGTGGCGTGGTCGGCGAGGTGACAGTGGTCAATAACGCCGCTGGCCAGGCCCAGATCGCCTACGCGGCCGATCTGGGGGGCAACGTGTATCGCATCGACGGCATGGCCAGTGGTGCACCCGGCACCTGGACGCTGACGCAGGTGGCCTCGTTGGGCTGCGACACGGTGACCACCTGTAGCCCGAACCGCAAGTTCATGTTTGCGCCCGATGTGGTGCAGGACAGCGGCGCCTATGTGATCCTGATCGGCTCGGGCGACCGCGAGAAGCCGCTGCGCAGCTACACGAGCGCTCTAAGCGTGGCGAACCGCTTCTACATGCTCGTGGACAAACCCACCGATGCGACCTGGCTCAGCAACGAGGGCCCGAGCGGCAACGCCGACTGCGGTCAAGGGCTGCTGTGCCGGGCGTCGCTGCTGGCCATCACCTCCACTGCGACGCCAGCGCCGGCGGACTTGTCGAGCAAGAAGGGCTGGTACCTGACGCTGGCCGCGGGCGAACAGGTGGTGACTGCCTCGGTCACGGCCTACGGCACGACCACCTTCGACACCCACATCCCCAGCGACCCCAGCCGCCTCCAGTCGTGCAAGGCCGACCTGGGGATGGCCAATGTCTATAACGTCGCCTACACCAACGCCGCGGGATCGAACAATGGTCGTTTCCAGAACGTGACCGGCGGCGGTCTGGCACCCTCACCCTGGCTGGGCCCAGTGCAATTCGAGGATGGGAGCACGCGGGACGTGTGTGTGGGTTGCAGCGCATCCTCCTTCCTCAACCCCAAAGGCAGCACGCCCCAGGCTGCCTTCAAGCAGCCCAAGGGCCGCGTTTACTGGTTCATCCAGCGGTAGGGCGAACAACATGGCCGGCCCGCGATCTCCCATGCACCAGCCGCCCCTCCTGCGCGCGCGGGGACGCGGCTTTACGCTGATCGAACTGCTCGTCACCGTCACGGTGGCCGTGATTCTTCTCACCGTCGCTGTACCCGCTTTCGACAGCGTGAGTCTGAGCAGCCGGCTGAACGCCTATGCCACTTCGCTGGTGGCGGCCAACCAGCTTGCGCGCAGTGAGGCCATCAAGCGCAACGCGTCGGTGACGCTCTGCGCCTCGGCGGATGGCAGCACCTGCGCTACGGACGGCCACTGGGAGGCAGGCTGGATAGTGCTCAGCGGCACGACCGTGCTGCGGCAGCAGCCGGCTGCCGCAAGCGGCTATCTGATGCGCGAGGCAGGGGGCGCGTCGTCGCTGAATTACGACGCCACGGGGCTAGGTGCCACCCAGGCCAGCATCAACATCTGCCGCGCCACTCCAACCGCAGGCAGCCAGGAGCGCGTGGTCAAGATCAGCGCGACGGGGCGAACCTCGATCACGAGCACGACCCTCGGTGCTTGCGCTTGATGCGGCCCGAATGCGGGCATGCGACCATGAAGCGCTTGTGCCAGGGCGGGCGCTGCGCCGAAAGAAATCCGCTGACATGACTCAAATGTCACTCGCTTGTTACATTAGCGTCTGATCAACCGGAATCGCTTACAGACTTGCCGTACCTCCATGGATGACCGACTCGTATGGGCTCAGGCTGCCTGCGCGCGCATCATGCGTCCGGTCGTCAGGCTCGCGTTGGCCATGGGGCTGAAACATGTCCAGCTCGAAGAACTGCTGCGCGATCTGCTCCTGGACGAGGCGCACCGTTTGTGGCGTGCCAAGGGCGTGAAGGCGCCGAACATCAGCCAGTTGTCGGTCACGACCGGGCTGAATCGCAAGATGGTGACCGCCAAGGTGCGGGAGACGGCCGACCCGCTGCCGAACACGGACGTCTCGCCATCAGCGAAGACGGTCACCCTCTGGCTCCAGTTCTTGTCGGACGACGCTGCATACCGGCGGCTGCCCATCATGGGCGACGCGGAAACACCGTCATTCGAAAAGCTCGCCAGGGAGGGCAGCCGCGGCAACGTCCATCACCGTGCCATCCTCGATGAACTGGTGCGGCTCGGTATGGTGGACGAGGATGACGGCTACGTCGAACTCAAAGCCGATGCCTTCGTTCCTGCGCAAGATCTTCGGTCGATGCTTGCATTCCTTGGAGACAATTCCCGCGATCACCTGTTCGCGTCGGTATCGAACATCCTCGGCGAACGGCCACCCATGCTGGAACGTTCTGTCTATGCGAATGGGGTGACCCCCGAGGACTGCGAACGCATCCATGCATTCGTCCGCCAGCGCTGGAGCACGCTCCATCACGAACTTGTCGACAAGATGACCCATGCTGTCGATACAGCGGGCGATTCGGCTTTGGGCAGAATCCGCGTCGGTATCTACACGTATTTCGAGAACGCCGAGAAGCCGTCAGGCACTGGCGACGGCGAATCATGAACATCAGATATTTGCTCCGCGGCTTGTCGCCTTTGCTGTTGGCCTTGCTGCTTTCATGCGGCGGCGGCGGCGATGCCGGCAGTGGCCTGGCGGGTTCCGTCGCATCGGCGGGCGCGGGCGGCAGCACGTCCACGATCGCCTCCGCCGGAGCGCCCCTCGAATCAGCGGGTGGCGCCGACAGCGGCGGTGCCGGTTCGGACAGCGGATCGACGACCACCGCCTCGAATGGCGACGGATCGGGCGTCGGCTCCGGCGGGACCGGCGTCAGCACGGCCGACGCAGCGACCAGCGTCGGCGCGGTCGATGGCATGGGGAGCATCATCGTCAATGGCCTGCGCTACAACGTCGACAACGCGGCCATGCGCCTCAGCGACGCGACGGAGTTGCAGATCGGGATGTCGATCGCCGTCACCGGCCCGGTCGATGGTTCCTTCAGCAATGGCGTCGCCACGCGCTTGACATCGGCGGCGGACCTGCGCGGACCCGTCACTTTCGTGGATCCGGCCGCAGGCACCTTCGTGGTCATGGGCACCCTGGTGACCCTCGATGACGCAACCGTGTGGGCCGATCTTCCCGGCGTGGCGAGCCTCGCGGTCGGTGCGAACGTTCAGGTCTGGGGCCTGCCGGCAAGTCCCGGCGTGTTGCGCGCGACGCGCGTCCAGAAGCAGGTATCGAACACGACACCCATCGTCACGGGCACCGTCCAGCAACTCGATGCGGCGAGCCGCACCTTCATGCTGGGCAACCTGAGCGTTGCCTACGGTTCAGCCAACCTGGCCGGCGGCCTCGGCGCAGGCGGGCTGGCGAACGAAATGATCGTGCGTGTCCGTGCCGATGCGCAGCCGACAGCGGGGCTGCTCGCCGCCACGCAAGTCGAAGCGTGGTACCCGATCCCCACGGTGAACGGGCTGCCGGTGCAACTGGAAGGCGTGATCACGAACTACACGTCCCTGAGTGCGTTCCGGGTCCTGGGTCAATCTGTCGATGCCTCGGGTGCCAAGGTCACCGGCGGCGCCGCCAGCAAGATCAACAATGACGTCAAGGTCCAGGTTGGCGGAACGCTCACCCATGGCGTGCTCGTCGCGTCCGAGCTCAAGATCAGGCATATCCCGGGCGCTGGCGCATTGCCCTCCTACACGCTCATCGGAAGCATCGGCAACTATGTCTCGCCCGCGAGTTTCCGCGTGCGCGGACAGCTGGTGGATGCCAGCGGCCCCGGCGTGGTGTTCGTGAACGGGACGCAGGCCAGCCTCGCGAACAGCGTCAATGTGACGGTGCTGGGCACCCGGATCGTGAATGGCGCCCTGATCGCCGACCAGGTGAGCTTCAACTAGCCGACGAGCACCCCGAAGGCTTGACCTTCGCCCTCGGCCTTGCACAATCCTCTCCCTGCGTTGCACGTTGGAGGATTCAGGGTTGAAGCTCATCCCGATGCTGGGCTCGCTGCTGGGCGGCCTTGCGCTCTTTCTCTTCGGCCTGGAGCTGATGACGGACGGGCTCAAGACGATCGCCGGACCGAAGCTGCAGGTGATGCTGGGCAAGATGACCGCCAACCGGTTCCGGGGCGTGCTGGCCGGCGCCGCGGTCACCGCCGTCCTCAATTCGTCCACGATCACCACCGTGCTGATGGTGGGGTTCGTCTCGGCCGGACTCATGACGCTCGCCCAGTCGGTGCCGATGATCATGGGCGCCAACATCGGCTCGACCGTGACCGCGCAGATCATCGCGTTCAACGTGTCGGCGCTTGCGCCTTTCATGCTGGCGGTCGGCTTTCTCTGCCATGCGTTCGCGGGCCGTGCCTTGATCAGGCAGCTCGGCGGCGTCGTGCTCGGATTCGGCCTGCTCTTTCTGGGCATCCAGTTCATGAGCGACGCAACCCGTCCGCTGCGCACGTTCCAGCCCTTCATCGACGCGATGCAGAACATGAAGGGGCCGCTCCTGGGCATCGTGGCGGGGGCGGTGTTCACGGCGATCGTGCAGAGTTCCGCGGCGACGCTGGCGGTCATCATCGCGCTGGCAGGGCAGGGCTTGATGCCCCTCGAAGCCGGGATCGCCCTGATCCTGGGCGCGAACGTCGGCACCTGCGGAACGGCGCTGCTGGCTGCGATCGGAAGGCCGCCCGAGGCGCTGCAGGTCGGTATCGTGCATCTGCTGTTCAACGTGCTGGGCGTGCTGTTCTTCGTCTTCGTCATCCCGCAGTTCGCCGATCTCGTGAGGGCCATCTCGCCGTCCTCGCCGGAGCTCGAAGGCGTCGCCCGCCCGGCGGCCGAGACGCCGCGCCAGGTGGCCAACACGCACACGATCTTCAGCGTCGCCAGCACGCTGATCCTGATCGGGTTCGTCGGGCCGATCGCGAGGTTCGCAGAGTGGCTCGTTCCGGCGCGTCACAAGCCGACGAGCGAAGGCGAACCGATCTACCTCGACGACGCCTCGCTGGCGGCCGCGTCACTCGGGCTCGAAAAGGTCTACCTGGAGGTGGAGCGGCTCGGCGGAATGGTCCTTCGGATGGTCAGGGCCGGCCTTGCTGCCGGTGCTGAAACGAAATCGCCGGATGTCCAGAGCCTGCTCGAGGAAGACAAGGAAATCGACCGGCTGACGTCGGCGATCCTGCACTACCTCGGGCGCCTGTCGCAGGAGGAACACTCGGAGGACGAGGGCCGCAAGATGGTCGGACTCACGCAGGTCACGACCAGCCTGGACGGTATCCGCGATGTCGTGACGAGCAGCCTGATCATCGGGCGCCAGCAGAGGATGGAGGACGGCGTCGACCTGGCCCGCCTGCGCGATGAGCACACCACCCGGTTCGTCGAAGCTGTCGTCGGCCATCTCGAGCAGGTGATCGGAATGATCCACCGGCCGGGTGGAGAGGACGCGCCGACGGTCAAGGGAGTGAAGGCTGAGATCGATACGCTGGCCGTCGCGGCGCGGCAAAGCGTGCTCGACAAGCTCCGGCTGAACGAGAAGGTCGACGTGCTGGACTTCCGCCGGGCCACGGACCTGATCGAGGCGATCCGGCAGATCGCGCGATTCTCCCGGCGGATTGCGAAGACGGTGAGGGAGCAGGGTCTGTAATCGCCGATGCCGACCGAACGCCGATGACCAGAGGCGACAGCCGCGATCCGCGGCGCGGCCGTCGCCTCCGACGAGGTTCAGTTCGCCTGAAAGCCGGCGTCGCGGCGGGGTCGGCGCAGCGTGAAGGTCTCGAAGGGGGCCAGTTGGCCGTCCGGACCCACCACGTCATAGTAAGTCACCTTCATCGTGGTGTAGCCGCCTGCGTGGGCGCCCGGATCGACTTCGAAAGCGGCAAAGCCGTAGGAATGCGCGGCGTTGCGCACGGCCGACCAGGCCGCGTATTCCGGGTCGCCGCCGAAGTTGTAGATCGGCGCACGCTTTCCCGTGGTGGGGTCCGGCGCCGCGACGCCGGTGATGACGCGGCACTGGGGCGGGTTGAAGAACAGCTGGTTCGACGGCACCGAGGTGCCCCCACCGCCGATGACCATATGCACCGTGCCTTTGGTGGTGTCGACCACCGTGGTGTTGAAGTCGGCCGGCTGCGGCGTCAGGAGCTTGCTGAGCGCCCCGCGGATCGGATGAGAGCGCTCGTAGTGGTGCTCATGGCCGCATACCACCAGATCGACCTGGTACTTGTCGAACAACGGCATCCACTCCTGGCGAATCCCCAGGTCGGCGCCGTTGAAATTGTTGGCGCTCGAGACGGCCACCTGGTGCATGCAGATCACGACCCAGTCGATGCCGCGGTCCGCGCGCGCCGCGGCCAGTTCCTGCTCCAGCCAGGCCTTCTGGGCGCCGCCCGAGTAGCCGTGCACATAGGAATTGCCGCCGTCCTGGTAGCACACGTCGTCGTTGTTGATGCTCAGCACGCGCACCGCGCCGGCGGTGAAGGCGTACCACAGTCCCTTGGTCACGGGAGTCTGCCCCTGTGCTTCCGGCACGGAGAAGTAGGTTTGGTAGGCCTGGAACCCGATCGGCCCGTTGCCCAGTTCGTTCTCGTGGTTACCCGCGGATGGCATCCAGGGCCGGTTACGGGCGCTGCGGGTGTTGTTGTTCCAGAAGTCCCACCAGGTGCGCACCCGGTCGGTGGCCAGGTTCGCGTAGCACAGGTCGCCGTTGAACAGGTGGAACAAGGGCTTGACCCGCTCCACGCCAAGGGTGGTGTCGCCCGCCGCCGGCGAACCAAGGTTGTCGTTCACGTAGATCGGGTTGGTCGAGCCCGCCGGCGTGATTTGTTTGCCCAGCGTGGGCGTGCCCTGGTCGCCAAAGCTGGTGAAGGTGAAGGCCGCGCGGCCGCGCGGCGCGGTGCGGAAGGTTCCGAACTGGGGCTCGGCGCCTTCGTGCAGGGCGGCATAGAGATAGGCCGAGTCTGGCTTCAGGCCGTTGACCAGGGCATGGTAGGCGTAGACGACCTGCTTCGACTTGGCGTCCGTGTAGCTCACCTCCTTGGCCGCGACGTGGTATTCGAGCCGGCCGTCGAGTCCTCCGATCAGCGCCCGCGGATTCCGCACGGGCTGCAGCGTGTGCCAGGACACCACGACGCTCGACGATGCATCCGCACCGAACTGCAGGTGCAAGCCGGCCACCGGCGGCGTCGCCACCGGGTCGGATTCGACGCGGTGACTGCGATCCCCAGCGCGATCGGAAGCCGCGTGGGCCGACCCGCTCGTCAGCACCGGCGCTACCGTGACGACGATGCCGGCGGCGGCCAGCAGCTTCCGTCGGCTGAGTTGGAGGTTGGTTTCGTCGTGCTCTAGTGTCATGTCCTCACTCCTCTCGATCTTTCGAGTTGAAACGCCGGAGGATGCCGGCTGGCATCTTCTTGCAGCGCGGCGAGATTAGTGTTGCCATATGACGGCACCAATAAAGCGACCCGTCACCCCTCCAGAAATCGTAACGAAGTAATTCAGGGGGCAATGACTGGAATGCGGTCAAGAGCCCTCAGTCCTTGAAGAAACCCACTCGCCGCATCACCGACGTTCGCGTCTGATGCCTTGCGCGACGACGTCTGATTGGTCGATGGCGAATGCCCCCTGCCCGGCAAAGCTGATACCGTACGCCATTTGTATCATTTAGTTTCATTCAGAGGATTGCCTGATTCCATGTACGAGTCCTTCATTGCCTGCGTGTGCGCTGCAACTCGGCCCGCACCGAGCCGCATCGGTGCCATTCTTGTTGCCAGCGCGGCGCTTGCTCTCGCTGCCTGTGGTGGCGGCGGCAGCACGCCCCTAGCCGCGACCGGGGCAACTTCAACACCTGCGGTGCCGTCAACGCCAGCAACGCCGTCAACGCCTTCAACGCCTTCAACGCCTTCAACGCCAGCCACCCCCGAAGTGCCCGCGCGCACTTATGTTGTCAGCGGCACCGTCAGCGGCCTCCTGGGCACAGGGCTGGTCCTGCAAAACAACGGCGGGGATGACTTGACCATTGCGGCCAACGGTGGCTTCACCTTCGCCACGGCACTTGCCAGCGGGGCAACCTATGCCGTGACGGCCAAGTCTCAGCCGAGCATCCAGACCCGAGTCTGTAGCGTGACCAACGGCAGCGGCGCCGTCGCCGCCGCAGATGTCGTCAACGTGACGGTGACGTGCGTTGCACCTGCCGCGCGCTTTGCCTACACGGTGAACCAGTTCGCCAACAGCGTTACGGCGCTTTCCGTCGACGCTTCGACGGGTGAGCTGCGTGCTTTGCCTGGGCCTGATTTGGCGACGCAGATGCAGCCCGTATCCATTGCCGCCACGCCGTCTGGCAAGTTTGTCTACGTGGCGAACTTCAGCGCTGACACCCTGTCGGCCTACTCCGTCGACGCCACCACGGGCACGCTGAATCCAATGACCGTCCCTGCCGTCGCAACGGGGGCCGGCCCCGTCTCCGTGACGGTGCATCCCACAGGCCGATTCGCCTACGTGGTCAACCGTACCGCCAACACCGTCTCCGGCTACGGCATCGATGGCACAACCGGGGCGTTGAGCCCGATCGCCACGGCGCCGGTGGTCGCCGGGACGGGCCCATTCCCCATCGCGATAGACCCCACGGGCCGCTTTGCCTACGTGGCCAACCAATCGCCAGGCTCTGTTTCGGCGTACTCCATCGACGTCTCAACTGGCGCGCTGACCCCATTGACTGGGCCGACGGTCACTACAGGCAGCGGTCCAATCTCCATCGCTGTTGACCCCACCGGGCGATTCGTCTACGTGGCAAACGCTGGGTCCAACAATGTGTCGGGCTACACCATCAATGCTGTATCAGGCGAACTGACTCCGATGGCGGTGCCGACAGTGGCCACGGCGGGCAGCGCTTTCAGTATTGCAGTGGACCCCACGGGACGGTTCGCCTATGTTGCCAATTCGACGACCGGCAACGTATCGGCCTACAACATCGACGCCGTAACCGGCGCACTGGGTCCCATGGCCACGCCGACGGTAGCCGCAGGGACCAGCCCATACTTCGTGACCACGGACCCGACGGGTCGCTTTGCCTACGTGGCTAATTGGAATGCCAGCACCGTGTCTGGCTACGCGCTTGATTCCACGAGCGGCGCGTTGAACCCGATAGCAGGGCCTGCAGCAGCGACGGGAGGAGGACCTCGAGGCATCGCTTTTGCACGATAGGCCACGCCATCCGCAAGGCCCCGACAGCTGAGCGTCAAACCGGTGCGTAGGCACCGGTGCCTCCCGGCCAACGCGTAAGCACCTCGTACCCCTCCAAGGTGACGGCCACCATGTGCTCCCACTGCGCGGACAAAGACCTGTCCTTGGTCACGACAGTCCACCCATCAGGCAATTGCCTGGTATCGCGTCTGCCTGCGTTGAGCATCGGTTCGATGGTGAAGACCATCCCCGGCTCCAGCTTGAGCCCTTCCCCAGGCCGCCCATAGTGCAACACGTCCGGCTTGTCGTGGTAGACCTGACCGATACCGTGTCCGCAGTACTCGCGCACCACGCTGAAGTGCTCCCGCTCGGCGACCGACTGGATGGCATGGCCGATGTCGCCGAGAGTGGCTCCAGGCCTGACCTGTCGGATTCCTGCCCGCATGGCTTCGTAAGTCGTCTCCACCAGGCGCCGCGCCAAGGTGCTGGGCGGTCCGACGAAGTACATGCGACTGGTGTCGCCGAACCAGCCATCCTTGATGACGGCGACATCGATGTTGATGATGTCGCCCTTCTTCAGAATCTTGTCGGGCGAGGGGATGCCGTGACAAACCACCTGGTTGACGGAAGTGAGGATGGTTTTCGGATACCCCTGGTACCCCACGTTGGCTGGGATTGCACCCTGGACATTCACGATGTGCTCGCGGCAGATTCGGTCCAGTGTCTCCGTACTCACCCCCGGCACGACGTGCGGCTCGATCATGCTGAGAACCTCCGCGGCAAGCTGGCCGGCGCGTCGCGCCATCCCGATGTCTTCCGCGGACTTGATGGATATGTCCCGCGCCATTACCGCTTTCCAGTCGAGGATGCTCGAGGCCTGGCAGCAGGGGCGGCGACCGCGACGGCGATGTCCAGGCCTCCAGCGAGCTCAGCCCGTATCAGCATTTGGCAGATTTCCCGGTGGTCCAACTCCGGGTGCATCTCGGTCAACATGCCGACCCGCATCCAGTGCTCTGCCTGCGCGTTGATGGACCTGCTGAGGGCATTCCCTGCCACCCTCAGGTTCTCGTGCATCTGGTCGGAAATTTTCACGATACCCACTAGGAACTCCGAATATACGAAACGTATATGAAGTATAGCGGTACTTGTTGCGGAGCGACACGGGTGGTGAGCTGCACGCCGTGTTTGTCGGTGGCACCGTTGCCAGGAAGGTGAAGATGCGCCCCCGGGCCCCGTCTTCTACCTCAACCCCTGCACCAACCGCACCATCGCCTCGATCCCCGCATCGAACCGCGGCGTGAGCATCGAGCCCAGGTGCGGCATCAGCAGTTGCAGCATCCCGATGCCGGCGAGCAGCGTCAGCGGAAATCCGACTGCGAAGATGCTGAACTGCGGCGAGGCGCGGTTCAGGATGCCCATCGCGAGGTTGAGCGTGAGCAAGGCGGTGACGAGCGGCAGCGACAGCATCAGCCCGCTCGCGAAGATCTGTCCGCCGCCGGCCGCGATGACCATCCATCCGTTTGCGTTCAGCGGCGCGTCCGAGACCGGCAGCGCCTGGAAGCTCTCGGCCAGTGCGGCGATCATCATCAGGTGGCCGTCGACCGCGATGAAGATCAGCATCGCGAGCATGTTGAGAAAGCGCGCGACCACCATGGTCGCGCCGCCGCTCATCGGGTCGAAGAAGGACGCGAACGACAGGCCCATCTGCAGGCCGATGTATTCGCCCGCCGCGAGCACCGCGGCGAAGACCAGCTTCATCGTGAAACCCATCGCCGCGCCGATCAGCACCTGCTGGATGATGATCCACACGCCGCCGGCCGAGACGACCGGCACGTCGGGCATCGGTCCGAGGGTGGGGAGAGAAGAATCGCGAACAAGGCCGCGAAGCCGACCTTGACCTGGCGCGGCACGGTCCCTTCGCCGAGCACCGGCGCGGTGCTGACCAGCGCCAGCATGCGCACGAAGGGCCAGAGAAAGGCCACCAGCCACGCGGTGAGCTGTGCGGAGGTGACCGAGAAGACCTGCGGCATCCGTGAAGAGGCCCTAGCCCACGAGCTGCGGAATGCTCATGAACAGGGCGCGGATGTAGTCGAGCATCTTCTCGAGCATCCACGGTCCGGCGATGATGAGCGTGAGGAAGATCGCGACCAGCTTGGGAATGAACGAGAGCGTCGCTTCGTTGATCTGCGTGGCCGCCTGGAAGATGCTGATCACCAGGCCGATCACGAGCGCCACCAGCAGCAGCGGCGCACCGAGCATCAGCGACACCTGGATGGCCTGGCTGCCGATGGTCATGACTGATTCGGGTGTCATCGCGGTCTCTTTAGGTGAAGAAGCTTTGCGCCAGTGCGCCGATCAAGAGCTGCCAGCCGTCGGCCAGCACGAAGAGCATCAGCTTGAAAGGCAGCGCGATGCTCGCGGGCGGCACCATCATCATCCCCATCGACATCAGCACGCTCGCGACCACCATGTCGATGATGAGGAACGGGATGAAGATGGTGAAGCCGATCTGGAAGGCTGTCTTCAGCTCGCTGATGACGAAGGCCGGCAGCAGGATGCGCAGCGGTACTTCCTCGGGCCCCTGCATTTCCGGCGCCTTGGCGAGCTTGGCGAAGAGCGCGAGGTCGTTCTCGCGCGTCTGCCGCAGCATGAAGGTCTTGAAGGGCTCGATGCCGCGCTCCAGCGCCTTCTCGGCGCTGATCTTGTTGTCCGAGAAGGGCTTGTAGGCGTCGGTGTAGGCCTTGTCGAGCACCGGCGACATCACGAAGAAGGTGAGGAAGAGCGACAGCCCGACGAGGACCTGGTTGGGCGGCGACGCCTGCGTGCCGATCGCGGTGCGCAAGAGGCCCAGCACGATCAGGATGCGCGTGAAGCTGGTCATCGACAGCAGCAGCGCGGGCAGGAAGGTGATCGAGGTCAGCATCACCAGCGTCTGCACGCTGAGCGACCAGGTCTGGCTGCCGCCGGGTCCGGGCGTGCTGGTCAGGCCCGGCAGGCCTTGCGTCCAGGCCGCGAGCGGCAGCATGGCCGCGAGCAGCACCACGCCGCCCCGAAGGCTTCGGCGAAAAACGTTGCGCATCATGGAGCCGTTCGGGTCTTGCCGGTGATCGATTCGCGCAACTTCTGCGCGAAGAGGTCGATGGGTTTCAGCGGCGCCGTGTGCGCGGCGTCAGAGGCTTGCGACACCGCCTGCGCGGGCAGTGTGTGCAGCGTATTGATCTGGTTGGGCGTGACGCCGAGCACGAGCCATGTACCGCTCACTTCGACCACCACGACACGTTCGCGCTGCCCGACGTTCGAACTCGACACCACCTTCACCACATTGCCGCCATTGAAGCGCTGCAACCCGAAGCGCCGCGCGAGCCACGCACACAGAAAGATCAACCCCAGCACCACCACCATGCCGAACCCCGCCTGCAGCAGCCCGCCCGCGCCGACGGCCGGTGCGGCTTCAGCAGCGGTGTGCGAAGGCACAGTGGGCAGCACCGCGTGCGCCGGCAGCACCGCAAGCGTCACCAAAGCCGTCAGCCAACGCGCGCCCAAACCCGG
This sequence comes from Variovorax ureilyticus, assembly GCF_050632185.1. Taxonomy (GTDB): domain Bacteria; phylum Pseudomonadota; class Gammaproteobacteria; order Burkholderiales; family Burkholderiaceae_C; genus Variovorax; species Variovorax ureilyticus_A. The sequence continues at coordinate 3,091,449 of NZ_CP192579.1, read as the reverse complement.
AAATCCCGTGGAACCGGCTTTGCCGGGCCACTGGGATTGCCCCCTGCAAGGGGGTGCAGAGCCACACGAAGTGGGCGAGGCTGGGGGTGTGCTCATCACCGGGCGAGTTTCTGCATCCGCTCGGAAGGCGTCACGATGTCCGTCAGCCGGATGCCGTACTTCTCGTTCACCACCACCACTTCGCCTTGCGCGATGAGGTAGCCGTTGATCAGCACGTCCAGCGGCTGGCCGGCGAGCCCGTCGAGCTCGACGACCGAGCCCTGCGAGAGCTGGAGCAGGTTCTTGATGGTGATGCGCGTGCGGCCGATCTCGGCGGTGAGCTGCACCGGCACTTCCATCACGCGGGCGATGTCGAGCGCCGTAACCCCGGCCGCGGCCGAAGCCGCTTCCTGGATCTGCTGGAAGACCTGCGTCGTGGCGGGCGCCGGCGTCGGCTCGGGCGATGCCTCGGGCGCACTGGCTGCGGTCTGCTCGGCCAGTGCGGCTGCCCAGTCGTCGGCTTCGCTGGCGGGAGAAGTGTTGTCAGTCATGGTCGTTCTTCGAATCGCTGTCTTGGTGATTGATCATGTTTTGCACGCGCAGGGCGTAGCGGTCGTTCGAGATGCCGTAGCCGCACTCCATCACCGGAACGCCGTCGACCTTCGCGACGACGCTGGCCGGCAGGTCGATGGGCAGCACGTCGCCGACCTGGAGCTTGAGGATGTTGCCGATCGTGGAGGACATCGTCACGAAATCGGCGGTGAGCTCGACGTCGGCTGACTGCATCTGCCGGGACATCTGCTTGACCCAGCGCTTGTCGACCTCGACCTCGTCCTGGATCGGGTTCGACAGCAGGTCGCGGATCGGCTCGATCATCGAGTAGGGGATGCACACGTGCAGGAAGCCGCCGAGGGGGCCGAACTCGATCTGCAGCGTGGTGTTCACCACCACCTCGTTGGGCGCGACGATGTTGGCGAGCTTGCCGTGCATCTCGGCACGGATGTAGTCGAAGACCAGCGGGTGCACCGGCTGCCACGCCTCGGCGTAGCACTGCAGCGAGAGGTCGAGCAGGCGCTTGATGATGCGCTGTTCGGTCCGCGTGAAGTCGCGGCCTTCCACGCGCACGTGGTAGCGGCCGTCGCTGCCGAAGAGGTTGTCCACCACGAGGAAAACCAGCTTCGGGTCGAACACGAAGAGGGCAGTGCCGCGCAGCGGCTTCATGTGCAGCATGTTGATGTTCGCCGGCACCGGAAGGTGGCGCACGAACTCGGCGTACTGCTGGATCTGCACCGGCCCCACCGAGATGTCGGGGCTGCGGCGCATGAAGTTCAGGAGCGCGCTGCGCAGGCCGCGCGCGAAGCGGTCGTTGATGACCTCCAGCGTGTGCATGCGGCCGCGCACCACGCGGTCGGGCGCACCGAGGTCGTAGGCCGGAAGGCCGTCTGCCCGTGGCGCGGGTTTCGATGTCTGGTCGACGCTGCCGCCGGTGACGCCATTGAGCAGCGCATCGACCTCGTCCTGCGAAAGGACCTGTTCATAGGCCATGGGTCGCTTGCCTCGAGGTCTTTACTGCACCACGAAGGTGTTGAACGAGACACTGGTGATGCCTTGCGGCGGCAGGGTGTCGTTGAGCGGGCGGTTCAGCTCGCTTTGGACCTCCGCGGCGATCCGGGTCTTGTCCTCGGTGGACATGAGCGTGTCGGGCGTGCGGTTGGACAGCAGCAGCAGCGCACGGCTGCGCAGCTCGGGCATGAACTCGACGATCTGCGCCTTCGAGGCTTCGTCCTTCACCTTGAGCGAGATGCCGACGTGCAGGTACTTGCGGCCCTCGGCCTGGAGGTTGACCGTCATCGGTTCGAGCGTGACGAAGATCGGCTTCTCGGGCACGGGCTTCGCGGCTTCGGCCGGGGCGGCGCCCGACTTGTGCTGGAAGTACATGTAGCCGGCCGCGCCGGCGGCGAGCACGGCAACGCCGACCAGCAGGCCGATGATGAGCTTCGACGAGCGGGGGCTGCGGCGGGCGCGGCGGTGGCGGCGGGAGATGAAGTAGCCATGTTGAAGCGAGGTAACTGGTTCGGTCTATTCTTTGCGAACTCCCCGGCAGGCGAACGGCTGATCAAGCGTGGAAAAGCGCTTCAGATCGTTCATTGCCTGGAAGGTGTTCACGCGAAGGTGTCGAGGCCCGCCGTGGCGCGGCGCAAGGCGGATGCGGCCGAAGGCGCCGCGGCGACCGTCTGCGCGGCGGCGCTGTCGGCGCGACCCGATCCCGGGTAGTCCGGCTGGCCCTGCGGGCGCGATGGGTTCTGCTGGGCGAAGGCATTGCCGCCGTTCGGCTGGCGGGTATCCGCACCGACCGAGGTCTGGCCGAGATTGATGCCCTGTTCGGCCAGCGTGGTGCGCAGTTGCGGCAGCGCGGCCTCGACGGCCTTGCGCACCGACTCGTGCGCCGAGACGAACATCGCCTGTGCCTGGTTGTCGCCCATCGTCAGCGTGACCTTGAGAGGGCCGAGGTTGGCCGGATTCAGGTTGAGCTCGGCCACCTGGTGGCCGGTGGTGCTCATGCGGATCATCTGGTGGCCGATGGCCGGACCCCACTCGGTGCTGCCGACCTGCGGCGCCACCGTCAGCACCGGCGCGGACTGCGCCGGCGCAGCGTCGCGGCCGGCGATGGGCGCGGCACCGGCCTGCAGCGCCGACAGGGCCTGCGCATCGGGCGTGGCGGCCGGTTCGATCGATGCGGTGTCGGGCCGCGCGGCCGGTGCGTCGGCCTTGGCGGTTTCGACGGCTGCTGCGGCTTGCGTTACGACGGCGGGCTTGTCCGCGCTCGCTGCCGTGGCAGTGGCGGCCTCGGCAGCGGCGGGGGCATCGGAAGCGGCGGCTGCCGCTTTCACGGCGGGCGCTTTGGCATTCGTGGTTGCGCCGGCGGTGGGCGAGGGTGTCGTGACGGCGGCCTTGGGGCTTGCGTCCGTCGGCGGTGTCGCCGCGGCGGCTGCGGCGGTCGCGAGCGGCAGTGCGGCGTCGTCCGGCGGATTCGCTGCCGGTGCTTCGGCATGGTCGTCGTGCGCCGGCGCGGCCGCGGCGCGTGCAGTCTTCGCGGCGGCCTGATCCGCCGCAGTCTGCGCTGCACCGTCGGGGAGGACCGGCGCCTCTTCGGGCAGCGTGCCCGATGCCGAGCCGGCAGCGAGTCCGTCGACCGTCGCTCCGGCACCGCCCTTCGTTGCCTGCTCGGGCGCGAGCCTGCCGGGCGCCGCGGCGGGGACGACGGGCGCCTGCAGCGGCGTCAGAAGGGCCATGACGTCGTCCGCGCTGAGCTCGCTCTTCTTGTCTTCGGCGCGTGCGGTCTTGCGGCCTGCAAGCGGCGCGGTGCCGGACGTTTCGGCGGATTCCTGCGTGTCTGCGGCGCTGGTCGCGCGCGAGCGGTCGAGCGCGGCGCCGAAGCTGCGGCCTTCGGGCTGCTCGGCATTGCGGCCGCGCGGACCGGAGGCTGCGCCCTGCGGACCCAATAGGTTGATGGAAGGCGAGATGACGGTGGGCATGTGGGCTCCGGAAGCTTCAGATGGTCGGGTTGGCGGCGCGGTCGAAGAACTTGCGCGCCGCGCGTTCGTCGCTGTCGCGCTGCTCGCGCTTGGCCTGCGCCATCAGTTCCTGGCGACGCACGCGCTCGGCAAGCGTGTCGAAGGAGTTGAGGCGGCGCTTGTTGTTGCGCCAGTCGTCGCGGCCGTGGTCCAGCCGTGTCAGCGCCTGCGCGACGATGGCGCGCTGCTGTTCGATCGCGCTGTCGAGCGTGACCAGAAAGGCCTGGTAGTTGCGCAGCTTGGCCGTGGCCAGCCCTTCGCTCATGAGCGCCTGCAACTGCAAGGCGTAGTCCTGCCGGTACTTGAGCAGCATCTCGAGCTTCTGGCTGGCGCTCTGCTGTGCGTTCTGCAGCGTGCCGAGCCGCCTCGCGGACTCGTCGGTCTGCGTGCGGGCCAGGTCGGTCAGCATTTCAAGAGGGAGTCGCTGGGGCATGGTTGTTCCTTGGGTCAGCCGGGTTCGAAGAGCTTGGTCATGCGCGCGATCGACGCCGTGTAGTCGGTGCGTTCTTCCATGGCCTGCTGGAGGAAGGCCTCGATGCGCGGATACATCGCGATCGCCTGGTCGAGCTGCGTGTCGTGCCCGGGGGCGTACGCGCCGACGCTGATGAGGTCCCGGTTGCGCTGGTAGCGCGAGAGCATCTGCTTGAAGCGGCGCACCACGTCGAACTGCGCGGGCGGGATCAGGGCGGTCATCGCGCGGCTGATCGACGCCTCGATGTCGATCGCCGGATAGTGACCGGCCTCGGCGAGCGAGCGCGACAGCACCACGTGGCCGTCGAGGATCGCGCGCGCCGAATCGGCGATCGGGTCCTGCTGGTCGTCGCCCTCGGAGAGCACGGTGTAGAACGCGGTAATCGATCCGCCGTGTCCATTGGCGTCTCTCGCGCCATTGCCGGCGCGTTCCACCAGCGCCGGCAGCTTCGCGAACACCGAGGGCGGGTAGCCCTTGGTGGCGGGCGGCTCGCCCACTGCCAGCGCGATCTCGCGCTGCGCCATCGCATAGCGGGTAAGCGAATCCATGATGAGCAGCACATCCTTGCCCTGGTCGCGGAAATACTCCGCGAGGCAGGTGGCGTAGGCCGCACCCTGCAGGCGCAGCAGCGGCGAGTTGTCGGCGGGCGCGGCCACGACGACCGCGCGCGCGAGGCCTTCCTCGCCCAGCGTGTTCTCGATGAAGTCCTTCACCTCGCGGCCGCGTTCGCCGATCAGGCCGACCACGATCACTTCGGCGCTGGTGTAGCGCGCCATCATGCCGAGCAGCACGCTCTTGCCGACGCCGGAGCCCGCGAAAAGGCCCATGCGCTGGCCGCGGCCGACGGTGAGCATCGCGTTGATCGCGCGCACGCCGACGTCGAGCACCGAATCGATCGGTGCGCGCGTGAGCGGGTTGATCGGCGGCGACGACAGCGGCACCTTGCGGGCGATGTCGAGCGGGCCGAGCCCGTCGAGCGGCCGCCCCGCTGCATCGACGACGCGGCCGAGCATGCCTTCGCCGACCGGCAGGCGCTTGGCGTGGCCTTCGCCGGCCAGAGTCGAACCGGTGCTGCCATTGCGCGGAATCACGCGCGCGCCGGGAAGCAGGCCGGACACTTCGCTTTGCGGCATCAGGAAGAGCTTGTCGCCCGCGAAGCCGACCACCTCGGCCTCGGCATAGCGGTGCGTGTGGCCCGGCGGCAGTTCGACGAGGCAGTCGCTGCCCACCGGCAGCTGGAGTCCCACCGCTTCGAGCACGAGGCCCACCGCGCGCGTGAGGCGGCCCGATTGCACGCTGGTCGGCGCGCGGCGCACGTCCTGGCGCGCACGGGAGAGCCTGTCAAGCCAGGCTTGAAGATGCTCGCCAGCCAGATCGATCGGCGTGTCGGTCGTCATGTCAGTTCTCCGGAACCCCGCGGAGCCGGCTTTGCCGGGCCGCTGGGGGTGTTCATAGGATTGCGGTGGTGACGTGCTTCCAGCGGGTTTCCAGGCTGGCGTCCAGCTCGCCGCTTGCGGATTGCACGCGGCAGCCGCCGCGCGTCATCGTGTCGTCGGCGCGCACCTGCCAGCCTGCGGCCTCCAGTTCGTTGCCGAGGCTGTTCTTCACCAGCGCGACGTCGTCCGGATGCATCAGCAGGCGCGGCTCGCCCTGTAGGGTGGGCTCGGCGTGGAGCAGGTCGTGCACCAGCGGCAGCACCCATTCGGGTTCGGCGCGCAGGGTGCGGTGCACCACCTGCCGCGCAATGTCGAGCGCGAGCGTGAGCAGCGCATCGGCCACTTCGCTTTCGGCGCGGTTCAGCGCGGCCGGCAGGCTGGTCGCCAACGCGCGCAGCCGTTCGGCGTGCGCGCTGGCGGCGGCGAGTCCGGCCGCAACGCCTTCGGCGTGGCCTTCCGCCAGGCCTTGTGTGCGGCCGTTCGCGAGGCCTTCCTTGCGGCCTTCGGCTTCGCCGGCGGCGCGCGCTTCGCGGCGCAACTGCGCAAGCTCGGCCGCATGCAGCAAGGCGGGGGAGGGCGCGACCTCGGCGGGCGCGGCGGCGAGGCGCTGCGAACCCGATGCGGGTTGCGCTTCGGTCAGCGTGTCCATCTCCCAGCGTTGCCATGCGGACAGAACCGGCTTGCCGGGCCGGGGCGACGAGGGCGCGATCGGCGCGCTGGCGGGCGGCGCATAGGCCGACGCGAGCAGCGCGCGCGCACCCGGGGTGAAGGCGTGCTTAGACAAAGTCATCGGTGCCAGGCGCTGCGATCACGATTTCGCCGGATTCGGCAAGGCGGCGGGCGACCTGCAGGATCGACTTCTGTTCGGCCTCGACCTGCGACACGCGGACCGGCCCGCGCAGTTCCATGTCTTCGCGCAGCGTCTCGGCGGCGCGCTGCGACATGTTGCCGAGGAACTTGTCGCGCAGCTCCTGCGTCGAGCCCTTGAGCGCGATGATGAGCGAGTCGGCTTCGACGTCCTTGAGCAGGCGCTGGATGCTGCGGTCCTCGAGGCCCAGCAGGTTCTCGAAGACGAACATCTCGTCCACGATGCGCTGCGCGAGCGTCTCGTCGACTTCGCGCACGTGGGCGATGGCTTCTTCCTCCTGCGCGCTGGCCATGAGGTTGACGATCTCCGCGGCGGTGCGCACGCCGCCGAGCCGGCTGCGCTTGAGGCCCTGGCCCGAGAGCATCTCGGTGAGCACGTCGGTGAGTTCGTTGAGTGCGGACGGCTGCACGCCGCCGAAGGTGGCGATGCGCATGATCACGTCGTGACGCAGGCGCGTCGGCAGCTTCTCGAGCACTTCCGAGGCCTTCATGCGATCCAGGTGGATGAGCACCGTTGCGAGAATCTGCGGATGCTCGTCGCGGATGAGTTCGGCCACTTCGCTGGCTTCGAGCTGGTTGAGGCGCTCGATGCCGCTGTGCGGCTCGTCGGCCTGCAGGATGTCCTCGAGCAGGTTGCTCGCGCGGTCCTCGCCGAGCGCTTTCCTGAGCACCGCGCGGATGTAGCTGCTCGATCCGAGATGCAGGGCGGAGAGCTGTTCGGTCTCCTGCCGGAACTCGGCGAGCACCGATGAGAGTTCGTCCTTCGAGACGGCGTTGAGCTTCGCCATCGCGAGGCCGAGCGTCTGCACCTCGGCGGTGGGCAGGTGGTGGAGCGCGGCGGCCGCGCGGTCTTCACCGAGCGCCAGCAGCAGGATGGCGCTCTTGCGGGTTCCGATGTCACTGATCATTGCTGTTCATCCAGTGCTGTATCAGCGTCGCGACGAGCTTGGGGTCCTGCTCGGCGAGCTGATGGGCGTAATCCATGTCGGCCTTCTGGCGTGCGGCTTCGCGCACGCGCAGGGCCTCGTCCGGCGAGATCTGCGGCAGGTCGTCCTCCAGCTTCGGCTCGTCGCTGGCGGGCGTTTCGGTCGCGGCCGCGGGTTGAGGTGCCGGCGGCGGTGCAAGCTGCTTGCGCAGCAGCGGACGCAGCACCGCGAACCACGCGAAGAGGGCCAGCATCGCGACCAGCAGGTAGCCGCCGATCGTCTTCGCCAGATCGATGTTCTGCGGGTCGCGCCACAGCGGCACTTCCGGCGCCGGCGGCTCGCGGTCATCGGCGAAGGCACTGTTGACCACGTTGAGCGAATCGCCGCGCTCCTGGCTGAAGCCCATCGCTTCCTTGGCGAGGTTGCGGATCTGGTCGATCTCGACCGGCGTCAGCGCGCGTTGCGTGGTCTTGCCGGCTTCGATCGCATCCTTGTAGTTCACGACCACGGCGACCGACAGGCGCCTGACGCCGCCGGCGCTCTGTTGCACGTGGCGGATCGAGCGGTCGAGCTCGTAGTTGGTGGTGACGTCCTTGCGGGCGCTGCCGGGGCCGGCGGTCGCGGCAGTCGAGACGGCCGAGTTGGCGGCGTTCGCGGCGGCAGCGTTCTGGGCGCCGCGGGCGCCCGGCGCGTTCTGCGCGCCGGGTTGGCCGGGCGGGGGCGGAGTGGTGATCGGGGCGGTCGGGTTCACCGGCGGCTGGTTCGACAGCGCGCCCGGCACGCCGCCCGGCGGCACCGCGCCACGCTGCGTCGATTCGCTCGACTGCTGGCTGCGGATCGCGGCGCGCGCCGGGTCCGCGTTGGGGCTGTACTTCTCGTCGGTGTGCTCGACGACCGAGAAGTCGATGTCGGCCGCCACCTGCGCGCGCACGTTGTTCGCGCCGACGATCGGCTGCAGGATCGCCTCGATGCGGCGGATGTAGCCCTGCTCGATCTCCTGCGTGTACTTGAGCTGGCTCACATCCAGCCCGCGCGCCCCGCTGTTGGCGGCCGAGAGCAGGTTGCCGCGCTGGTCGACCACGGTCACGCTCTTGGCATCGAGCTCGGGCACGCTGCTGGAGATCATGTGCACGATCGCGCTGACCGTGCCTTCGTCGATGCTGCGGCCGCGCTGCAGCGTGAGCACCACCGAGGCCGAAGGCTTCTTCTGCTCGCGCACGAAGAGCGAGGGCTTCGGGATCGCGAGATGCACGCGCGCCGAATCGACGTTGCCGATGGACTCGATCGAGCGGGCGAGTTCGCCCTCGAGCGCGCGCTGGTAGTTGACCTGCTCGGCGAACTGGCTGGTGCCGAACTTCTGGTTGTCCATGAGCTCGAAGCCCACGCCGCCCGCCTTGGGCAGGCCCTGCGCCGCGAGCTTCAGGCGTGCCTCGGGCACCTTGTCGCCGGGGATGAGGATCGCGCCGCCGCCTTCGGCGAACTTGTAGGGCACGTTCATCTGCTGCAGCGACGCGATGATCGCGCCGCCGTCGCGGTCCGACACGTTGGTGTAGAGCACCTTGTACTCGGGCCCGTGGTTCCACAACGTGAAGGCGGCGGCTGCCGCGACCAGCGCGGCGCCGCCGACGATCATGGGCAGCCTGGGCTGCGCGCGCAGTCGTTCGAGGAACGGGGGAAGCGAGGAGGCCGCCATCGGCGCCGCGTTCGCTGGCGTTGCCGCGGCGGTCACGCCCCGGTCCTCGTCATGGCTGTCGCGCAGTCGCGGTCCGTCGTCATGTTGATGCTTGAAGTTTGTTGTTCAGATTTCATGCCGGAGGCCGATGACAAGGGTCAGCGGACTTTTCGTTACGCGATCGATTGTCAGGAGACGGTCGGAAATCGATCGCCCGAACAACGGGGGGTTTTGCCGTTTGTTGGCGGCTTGAATCCGGGTCTTCCCTTGTTACGCTGAAAGGACGACGGAGCGCCTGTGCGCTTCCCTAGCCACCTCGAAGCACGAATCAAGAAAGAACCCGAATGTCGATCTCCGCCATCGAATCCGTCCTGCAGCAGATGCGCGCCACCGCCGTGCAGGCAGGCTTCGCACCCGCGTCGACCGCGTCCGCCGCGCCCGCCGAATCGGGCGGCTTCGCGGCCGAGCTCAAGCGCTCGCTGGACAACATCAGCGGCGCACAGAACCACGCCTACGGCCAGGCCGAAGCCTTCGAACTCGGCAAGCCGGGGGTTGCGCTCAACGACGTGATGGTCGATCTGCAGAAGGCGAACGTGGCTTTCCAGACCGGTTTGCAGGTGCGAAACCGCCTGGTCGCGGCCTACCAGGAAGTGATGAACCTCCAGGCCTGATGCCCGCCTGAGTCTCGGGGCGCCCCTTTTTTGAAGGCCGCCCTAAAGGTTTGTGGACCCCTGTCGATAACTCACTCAACGATGGCTTGAGTCTCTCGGTGGGAGCGGGTCCAGCGTTACGGCCTAGGCCGGAGTCCACAACCTTTGTAAACAGGAGTCGAACATGGCGTCAGTCATCAACACGAATAGCCTCTCTCTGCTCACGCAGAACAACCTGACCAAGTCGCAGTCGGCGCTGAATTCTGCGATCCAACGTCTGTCGTCCGGCCTGCGCATCAACAGCGCCAAGGACGACGCCGCCGGCCAGGCCATCGCGAACCGCTTCACCGCGAACATCCAGGGTCTCACGCAAGCTTCGCGCAACGCCAACGACGGCATCTCGCTGGCGCAGACGACGGAAGGCGCGTTGACCGAAGTCAACAACAACCTGCAGCGCATCCGCGAACTGGCCGTGCAGTCGGCCAACGGCAGCAACTCCGCCGCCGACCAGGCATCGATCCAGGCTGAAATCTCCCAGCGTCTCGCGGAAATCGACCGCACCTCGCAGCAAACCGACTTCAACGGCGTGAAGGTGCTCGCAGGCAACAACAAGCTGTCGATCCAGGTCGGCGCGGCGGACGGCCAGACCATCGGTATCGACCTCAAGCAGATCGATTCCAGCACGCTCGGCCTGAGCGGCTTCTCGGTGGCCTCGAACTCGCTGCCGGTCGGCGCCGCGCTCTCGAGCATTGCGCAGCCCTCGGGCACCGGTTCGTCGAACGTCAACCTGAGCGCCGCCGCGACCACCCTGGGTGTGAATGCCTCCGGCCTGAGCCTGCACGAAGTGCAAAACGCCGCCGGCACCGGAACCGGCCAGTTCGTGGTCCAGTCGGGCTCCGACTACTACGCGGCCTCGGTGGACCGCGCGACCGGCAACGTGACGCTGAACACGGCCGTCGTCAAATATGCCGACGCTGTCAACGGCATCGTGACCGGCAGCGCCGTCACGCTCGCTGCGCAGCCGGTCAAGGTCGGAGTCAGCGCTGCCGGCACGGTGACCGGCTACGTGACCATCCAGGGCAAGAACTTCGGCGTGACCGACGTCAACCCGCTCGTCGATGGCGGTGCCACGACCACGGCCGTCACGTCGGCGACGGTCGACGAGCTCAGCACGAAGGGTGCAACGACCGCGACGGCCCAGTTCGCCGGCGCCGCTTCGGCCAACCCGCTCGCCAAGATCGACGCCGCGCTCAAGCAGGTCGACGACCTCCGCAGCTCGCTGGGTGCGGTGCAGAACCGCTTCGACTCGGTGATCGCCAACCTCGGCACCACGGTGACCAACCTGTCCTCCTCGCGTTCGCGCATCCAGGACGCCGACTACGCGACCGAAGTGTCGAACATGAGCCGCGCTCAGATCCTGCAGCAGGCTGGTACCTCGGTGCTCGCCCAGGCCAACCAGACCACGCAAGGCGTGCTGTCGCTCCTGCGCTGATCCGGGTGACAAGCCGGTGCTCTTCCCGTCCGGGAAGGGCATCGGCAACCTCAGGCCGTCGGGCTCAGGCCCGATCCGCCTGTGCTGTCCTCTGGGGCCTGGTCCGGGCCAGGCTCCAGAGGACAGCAAACAGAACGGATACGAACATGGCAACGATTAGCAGTCTGGGCGTCGGCTCCAACCTTGATCTGAGCACCCTGCTGACCCAGCTCCAGACGGCGGAAAGCCAACCGCTGGTGGACTTGCAGAACCGCGCAGCGAGCTTCACGAGCAAGCTCTCGGCCTACGGCACGTTGCAGAGTGCGCTCGGCGTGCTGAAGACGGCATCCGACAGGCTGTCCGACCCCGCGCTCTTCCAGGGCTGGGGCGTCAACGTCGGCTCGACCGGCGTGCTGACCGCTTCGGCCGGCAGCACTGCGGCGGCCGGGAGCTATTCGGTCAACGTGTCGCAGCTTGCGCAGTCGCAATCGCTGGTGAGCGCGGGCCAGGCCAGCGCCACCACGGCGATCGGCAGCGGAACCATCACCATCGATTTCGGCACGATCAGCGGCGGCACGCTCGGCTCCACCACCGGCCAGTACACGGGCGCGAGCTTCACGGCCGATGCCAGCCGCACGGCGGTGCCCATCACCATCGGAAGCACCAACAACACGCTGCAGGGAATTCGCGACGCGATCAACAGCGCCAACGCGGGCGTCACGGCGAGCATCGTGAACGACGGCAGCGGCACGCCCAACCGGCTCGTGCTGGCCTCCAACCAGACCGGGGAAGCATCGAGCATGCGCATCTCGGTGACCGGCGACGCGGCATTGCAGAACCTGCTGAACAACGACCCGGCCGGCACCCAGAACCTCCAGCAGACGGTGGCGGCTCAGAACGCGAAGCTGACAGTCAACGGGATTGCCGTCACGAGCGCGACCAACACCGTCAGCGAGGCGGTTCAGGGCGTGACCATGAACCTGCTCAGCGTCGGAACCACCAGTGTCGTGACGCAGCCCAACACCTCGTCGGTGCAATCGGCGGTGAGTGATTTCGTCAACGCCTACAACAAGCTGCAAAGCACGGCTAACACCCTCACGGCGTACGACGCCAGCACCAAGACCGGCGCCGTTCTGATGGGCGATTCGACGCTGCTCGCCCTCCAGGTCCGCATCCGGCAGGCACTGACCACCCCCAGGCCGGCGGGACCAATGACATGAAGGTGCTGTCGGAGATCGGCGTGTCCTTTCAGAAGGACGGCACGCTGTCTCTCGATTCGACCAAGCTCGGCTCGGCCCTTTCCACCAATCTCGCGGGTGTCTCGAAACTCTTTGCGAGCGACAGCAGCAGCACGAGCGGCTACGGCAAGCAGATGAGCGCGCTGATCGACAACGTCACCGCGACCGGCGGCCTGCTGCAGGCGGCCACCGCTGGTGTGTCCACCACGATCAAGCAGCTCGGCGACCAGTACGACGCGATGAAGCTGCGCGTCGACGACACGGTGGCGCGCTACCGCACGCAGTTCACGCAGCTGGACGTGATGATCAGCAGCATGAACAACACGATGAGCTACCTCAAGCAGCAGTTCGCCGCGATGTCCGGCACGAGCAGCGGCGCCTGATTTTCTGGTGGAGACGTCGATGTACACATCTCACAGCTTCAGGACCGGCGCGGGCGCCTATGCGCGCATCGGCGTCGAGTCCGGCGCGATGAGCGCCTCGCCGCATCAGCTGATCTGCATGCTCTTCGACGGCGCGACGACCGCCATCGGCATGGCGCGTCATCACATGGCCGGTGGCGACGTCATTGCCAAGGGACGTGCAATCTCGAAGACGATCAACATCGTCGAGAACGGCCTCAAGGCGAGCCTCGATGCCGACGCGGCCGGACCGGCGGGGGCCGGGCTGGTGGGGAACCTCGCCGCGCTCTACGACTACATCGTGCAACGGCTGCTCCAGGCGAACCTGCACAACGACGCGAACGCGCTCGACGAGGCGGATCGTCTGCTGGGCGACATCGCCGGCGCCTGGCGCGAGATCGATCCCGGCGCAGCGGCCGCCTGATGCCGCCGCAGATGAACAAGATGAAGGACAACATGGCAGTCACGAGTGAAGTCGTCCATTGCTACAGCGAACTCGCGATGCGCGTCTCGCTGATGGCTGAACTGGCGCGTGCGAAGGAATGGGGCCGGCTGCCGGAGCTCGAGGCGCAGTGCTCGGCGCTCGTCGACAGGCTCAAGGTGCTGCAGCCGATGGAGGTGCTCGATCCGGCGCAGTACGACGAGACGCTGCGGCTGATCGCACGCATCCGCGCCGACCAGGACGAGGTGTGCGGCCTCGTGAAGCCGCAGATCGAACAGTTGATCGCGCGCATGAGCTCGCTGCATCAGCAGCAGACGCTGGGCAAGGCCTACTCCTCGCACTGAACGGGCACTGACGGCGCGCCATGACAGCTTTGCCCGGGTCGATCGACACGCCGCTCGCCGCGAAGGCGTCGCTGCGAATGGACGTGCTCGCCATCACGAACGAGGCCGAGATCGGCCCGCCCGGGCCGGTGCTGCAGGTGGGGCGCGTCGCGAACGACGTCCGGCTTCCCTCCAATGCGGCACTCGAAAGGCTGCTGCCCGGCGCCACCGGCGACGCGGCGTACCGCGAAGGGGTTTCGACGCGCGCCGCGAAGGCCGAGCTGTCGGCCACCGCGCGTGTCATCAGCGCCGTGCTGGCGGACGTGCATGGCGATCCCGGTCCGGTGCGCGCAACGGCGCCCGCATGGGCTTCGGCGAAGGCGCCGGATACGGGGGTGCTCGCGGCCATGTTGTCGCGGAACGTCTCGAACAGCGGGCTCTTCTACGAATCGCATCTGGTGGAGCTCGCGGCGGGAAGCCGCACGCTGGCGCAGTTGGCCGAGGAGCCTCAGGCGCGCTGGTCGGGTCCGGGGCTCGCGGCCGCGCTGGCGGCCGAGGCGGACCCGCTTTCGGCGCGCGCGGCGGCACCGGCGGCACCGGCGGCACCGGCCGACGCATCGCAGCAGGCGGTCGCGCCAGTCATTGCGCCGGTGATCGATGCGCCTGCTTCGGACATCGGAAGGTCGGCGGCGCCGGCGGGGCACGCCCGTACCGTCGAGCCACAGAAGCCGGCGCAGGCCGCGACGCCCGCAGTTGCGCCGTCACCTTCGGGCGATGCGCCGCTTTCCGACGGCGGCGAAACCCATCCGGAAGCCTCGCGTGTCCAGGCGGCCTACCGCTGGGCCGAAGCGCCCGCGGCGATGGCCGAGGCCGTGCCCGAGCGTGCCGTTGCAGAAAGCGCCACGGTTCGCCATGCAGGTCATGCAGCGACGACCGGGCTCATGCCCGCCGCCGCCGAGATCATCCATCCGCAGTCCGTCGCGCTGGTGCACCAGCAGCTCGACCTGCTCGCCACGTCAGTCTTCCGGTGGAGCGGCGAGGCGTGGCCCGGTGTGCCGATGCAATGGTCGATCGAGCAGGAGACCGACGAACGCGAGTCGCATGCCGGCAGCGAAGAAACTGCCCGCCCCTGGTCCACCACGGTGTCGATGCAGCTGCCGCGCCTGGGCGTGGTCGATGTGCGGCTCAGCCTCGCGGGTGAGGGCGTGCATGCGCGCCTGAGTGCTGCCGAAGCGTCCACGGTGGAGCGCCTGCGGGCGGACGGCAGTGCGCTGGCCCATCGGCTCGACGCGATCGGCCTGCGGCTTCAGGACTTCCGTGTTTCCGGAATGGACCGGCCATGACCGCCGGTGCGGGCGAACGCCAGGGCGCGGTGGCGCTGTCGCATGCGGACACCTCGAAGGCGCCCGTGGTCGTGGCGAAGGGCTACGGCGTGGTGGCCGAATCGATCATGCGCGAGGCGAAGGCGAACGGCCTTTACGTGCACGAGTCCGCGGACCTGGTCCGATTGCTGATGCAGGTGAACCTCGACCGGCAGATCCCGCCGCAGCTCTATCGCGCGGTGGCCGAGCTGATGGCCTGGGTCCACCGTCTCGAAAGCGACACGGGCGCGATTCCGGGGCGAGTGCCATGAATTATTTCACGCAGGAAATTCGGAATTGATACTTTCTGTTTCATGTTAATGAAATCTCATAGAAAGAATCAGGATTTGATCTGGGAAATTTAACCATATTGAAGAGTTGAATACTTTTTCATCATTTTCAATGCGGCCGGAGATGTGAATGCTTTGTATGCATTCTACTTACTTTTCCCAGGTGAACGCTTTGATGAATTGGGGCTTCGTTTCGGCTGTGTCAGATAAGTCTCACTTTCTTGGGAGAGATCTAGTTAAGTTGTTAAGGTTTGTTAATTTCTGTCGATAGACTAGAGCCTGTATCAAACGGAGTGCAGAGTGGAATTGAAAAAAGACGGCGCCGTGACTAATGGCGACATCTCGAAAGAAAGAGATCGGCGACATCAATCTCGCCTATATGCTGCTCGCTCAAAAGCTGGCCAAGCAGGATCGCGCAGCAGCCATGTATCGTTTGGGGGTTGGTCGCGAACTGGCTGATTTGCTGGCCAATATGTCTCTGACCCAGATCGTCAAATTGGCGGCGTCGAATTTTCTGCTTTGCAGTTTCCGCCTCGACGATCATCCGATGTTTGCCGTATTTGGCGAAGAAAAGGATACGACGCTCCAGCAGGCGCATATGTCGATCCTGATGTCGGCGAGGAAAATCCATTCGCGCGAAGCGGATGCAATGGCATGAGCAAGAAAAGCGTCCTGGGCGAGGTCCGCGAGGTCAAATTGGCCATCGAGCTGATCGAGCTCGGCGCGCGGCTGCAATTTCTCGAATCGGAAGTCGGCCTCAGCCGTGAACGCCTGATTCGTCTCTACAAGGAATTGAAAGGCGTTTCGCCGCCCAAGGGTCTTTTGCCTTTTTCGACGGATTGGTACATGACCTGGCTGGCCAATATCCATTCCTCGATGTTCTACAACATGTACCGCTTCATGCTGGAAGAGGCGTACGAGACGCCGCTGCGCGCGCTCATCAAGAGCTATCGCCTGTACATGGAGCAGATCGAGGCACACGGCGGCGAGGTCGTGCTGGACTTCACGCGTGCGTACACGATGGTGCGCTTCTTCGAGAGCGACATGCTCCAGCTGAGCGTCTGCAGCCGCTGTGGCGGACGCTTCGTGGCGCACGCGCACGACAACAAGCACGGCTATGTGTGCGTGCTCTGCCGCCCGCCGTCTCGCGCGGGCAAGGCGCGTGGTCCGAAGCGGGTGGAGGCGCCCGTCGAATCCGATTCCGCTTCCGACACCGTTCTGGCGCGCGCCGAACCGCAGGCCGCCATCGGAGGCCACTGAGGCGATTCATTCACTTCGAAATTCGAATCCATTGATTTGATGCCTGAGGGCAAAAGGGGAAACGTGTGCTGGTGCTGGTCGGATACCTGGTGGTGGTGGGAACCGTTTTCGGGGGCTATGCCCTCATGGGCGGTCATTTCGGCGTCCTGTTCCAGCCGATCGAAGTGCTGATGATCGGGGGCGCCGCGTTGGGCGCCTTCATTGCGGGCAACAACGGCAAGACGATCAAGGCGACGATGAAGGAGTTGCCGTTGCTCCTGCGCTCGTCCAAGCACAACCAGCAGCTCTACATGAACCTGCTCGCATTGCTGTACGAGCTGCTCGCCAAGGCGCGCAAGGACGGCATGATGAAGCTCGAGTCCGACGTGGAGAACCCGAAGGACAGCGAGATCTTCAACCGCTACCCGGAAATCATGGCCGAGCACGAACTGATGGAGTTCCTCTGCGACTACCTGCGCCTGATGGTGAGCGGCAACACCGACGCCTTCGAGATCGAGGCGCTGATGGACCATGAAATCGAGACCATCCGACACGAGGCCGAAGTGCCTTCGCACAGCCTCGCTCGCGTCGGCGATGCGCTGCCGGCGCTAGGCATCGTGGCTGCGGTGCTGGGCGTGGTGCATGCGCTTGGTTCGGCCAACCTGCCGCCTTCCGAGATGGGGTCGCTGATCGCCCACGCGATGGTCGGCACCTTCCTCGGTGTGTTGATGGCGTATGGCTTCGTGATGCCGCTGGCGACCGTGATCGACCAGAAGGTCGAAGAGGGCATGAAGGTCTTCCAGTGCGCGAAGGTCACCCTGCTCGCGAGCCTGAACGGCTATGCGCCCCAGCTGGCGGTGGAGTTCGGCCGCAAGGTGCTGTTCTCGACCGAGCGTCCGACGTTCAGCGAGCTCGACGAGCACGTCCGCGAAGTCAAGGCCCGCTGAAATGAAAACACCCCCAGCCTCGCCCACTTCGTGTGGCTCTGTCGGGCGGCCGCCAGAGGCGGCTGCTCTTCGGGCACGTCCAAGCCTGCGCAGGCAGGCTCGGAGCCGCGGTCCTCAGCCCCCTCGAGGGGGCGCACCCCGGCGGCCCGGCGAAGCCGGTTCCGCGGGTGCTCCCGCAAGGGACTGCTTCGCGGCTATGGGGTTCATGCCCTGCCATAGGCGCGTGGAGGTGACGCGGTGAGCGCAGACAAGCTTCGCGTCGTCGTCAGGAAGGTGGCCGGGAACGGCGCGGGGCACCATGGCGGTGGCTGGAAGATCGCCTACGCCGACTTCATGACGGCGATGATGGCCTTCTTCCTCGTGATGTGGCTGCTGTCGATCTCGACGCCCAAGCAGCGCGAGGGCATCGCCGAGCACTTCCGCATGCCGCTCAAGGTGGCCCTGAGCGGCGGCGAGAAGAGCAGCCTCAGTTCCAGCGTGATCCCGGGCGGCGGGCCGGACCCGATCGCGCAGGAAGGCGAGGAGAGGCTCTCCGACGCCGAGCGCGCCGAGATGGAGGACGCCGCGCGTCTCGCCGACATGAAGAAGCGCCTGGACAACCTGATCGAGAGCAGCCCGGTCTTCAAGCAGTTGCGCTCGCAGATCCTGATCGACATCACGACCGAAGGCCTGCGCCTGCAGATCGTGGACAGCGACAAGCGCCCGATGTTCGACCTCGCAAGCGCGCGGGTCGTGCCGCACATGCGTGCGATCCTGCGCGAGCTGGGCCCGACGCTCAACGACCTGCCGAACAAGATCACCCTGTCGGGCCACACCGACGCGATGGTCTACACCAACGGCGACAAGTCCTACGGCAACTGGGAACTGTCGGCCGACCGCGCGAACGCATCGCGGCGCGAACTCGTGACAGGCGGCATGAACGAGAACAAGGTGCTGCGCGTCGTCGGTCTCGCCGACAGCATGCACCTGGACAACGCCGAGCCTCGCAACCCGATCAACAGGCGCATCAGCATCATCGTCCTGAACCGTCAGACGCAGGACCGGATCGAGCGCGAGAACAGCGGCGAGCTCGACAAGCCGAGAGTCGGAACGTCATTGCCCGCAAGTGCGCAGGGTGCCGACGCGAAGCTCACGTCGCTCAAGCCAGCCGTGCCAATCCAGTAGCAGCAGCGAAACACAAAATGGACCTCAGTCAGTTTTCCCAAGCGTTCTTCGTCGAAGCGATCGAGCTTCTGGCCGAGATGGAGCAACTGCTCCTCGAGCTCGACGTGGATTCGCCCGGCAGCGAGCAGCTCAACGCCATCTTTCGCGCGGCCCATTCGATCAAGGGCGGCGCGGCCACCTTCGGCTTCACCGCGTTGACCGAGACGACGCACCTGCTGGAGACCCTCCTGGACCGGGCACGCCATGGCCAGCTTCGCCTGAGCGCACCCATGATCGACGCCTTTTTGGAAACGAAGGACGCCTTGCAAGAACAACTCACTGCCTACCAGGCGGGCAAAGAACCCGAGCCTGACAGGGTGGCGCATATCTGCGCCGTGCTGAAACAACTCGCGCTCGAGACCGCCGACGGCAAGGCCCTCGCGCCGGCACCTGCAGTGGCGTCAGCGCCGGCGCCCGTGGTGGCCGCCGCGCCTGCACCCGAGGAATCTGACGTGTCCGGTGCGCTGCGCATCCGCCTGAGCCGCCTGTCGGACAGCGAGTGCGACCTGCTCGCGGACGAGCTGGCCAACCTCGGCAAGATCGTCTCGCGCACGCGCAGCAACGACCAGTTGACCGTGGTGCTCGACACCACCTGCGAACCCGACGAGATCATCGCGGTGTGTTGCTTCGTCATCGACGAATCGCAGATCGAGATCGCGCGCGAGTGCGCAGCGCCCGCCGCCGCGGCGGAGCCCGTCGCTGCCGCGCCGGCGCCTTCGGCTGCCGAACCCGTGCGGACGCAAGCCCCGGCACCGGCGGCTGCTGCGCCCGCGGCGGGCGCGGCTGCGGCTGCAAAGGAATCGAGCTCGATCCGCGTGGACGTCGAGAAGGTCGACCAGCTGATCAACCTCGTGGGCGAACTGGTCATCACGCAATCGATGCTCACGCAGGCCGCGACGATGCTGGACCCGGTGGCCTACGAGCGCTTCCTCAGCGGCCTGGGCCATCTGGAGCGCAACGCGCGCGACCTGCAGGAATCGGTCATGTCCATCCGCATGATGCCGATGGACTATGTCTTCAGCCGCTTCCCGCGCGTGATCCGCGACGTGAGCGCCAAGCTCGGCAAGCAGGTGCGCCTGGACACCTTCGGCAAGGAAACCGAACTCGACAAGGGGCTGATCGAACGCATCATCGATCCGCTCACGCATCTCGTGCGCAACAGCCTCGACCACGGCATCGAAACACCCGACATCCGGACCGCCAAGGGCAAGGAGGCGACGGGCCAGTTGCTGCTGTCCGCGCAGCACCATGGCGGCAACATCGTGATCGAGGTCAGCGACGACGGCGCCGGCCTGAACCGCGAGAAGATCCTCGCCAAGGCCATGCAGCAAGGGCTCCCGGTGAGCGAATCGATGCCCGACGAGGAAGTGTGGCAACTGATTTTCGCGCCGGGCTTCTCGACCGCGGAGCAGGTGACCGACATCTCGGGTCGCGGGGTCGGCATGGACGTGGTCAAGCGGAACATCCAGGAAATGGGCGGCCACGTCGAGATCCAGTCGCGCGGCGGCTACGGGACGACCACCCGCATCGTGCTGCCGCTGACGCTGGCGATCCTCAACGGCATGTCGGTCAAGGTCGGCAGCGAGGCCTACATCCTGCCGCTTTCCTACGTGATCGAGTCGCTGCAGCCGCTGCCGGAGCACCTGCATTCGATCACCAGCGACGGCCACGTGATCAAGGTCCGCGGCGAATACCTGCCGCTGATCGAGCTGCACCGCGTGTTCGACGTGGCGGACGCGCAGGTGAACCCGACGCAGGGCATCCTCGTGATCGTGCAGACCGACGACGCGCGCTTCGCGCTCCTCGTGGACGAACTGCTCGGCCAGCACCAGGTGGTGGTGAAGAACCTCGAGACCAACTACCGCAAGGTGCCCGGCATCTCCGCCGCCACCATCCTCGGCGACGGCAGCGTGGCTTTCATCATCGACGTCGGCGCGATGCCCCGCATCCAGCGGGCGCAGGCCGTCAGCGCCGCGGCGCTGGCCGGGGCTTCGAGGATGACGCCCATCGAAGCCTGAGCGCAATACATGCAATTGGCCCGTGCACCCGGCACTGACCGGGTGGCAACTCGCGAATCTGACAGAGGCGTTTGCAATGCGTTTTGACTTCTTTCGCCGCCCCGGATCGAAGGGTGACGTCACAGCCGATGAACTGGTGCCACCCGTGACGCAAACCGCGTCGGAACCCTCGCCGGAAAGTGCGCTGCTGGATGAAGCGGAGGCCAACGGCTACGTGGGATTCGCGCTGCAGCTCGACGCACAGATGCGTGTGCAGGGCCTGCGCTTCACGTGGCGCGATGCAGTCGGCGGCGCTGATGCTTCCGCCCAGTGCAGGGCGCTGATCGCGTGCATCGCGAAGCACCTCAATCCGCCCAAAGGCTGGCGGCTCGGGCGGCTGACCGTCTACCTCGATGTCACGGTCGATGCGCTCTTCCTCAACGAGCTCCAGGCGCTCCCGCCCGAGAACGTGGTGCTGTGCATGGGCATGGACGATCTCGCCGATCCCGACACGCGCTCGATGCTGCTCTTCCTGCGCGAGCAGGGCTTCGGCTTCATGCTGCGCGACGCACAAACGCTGCCGAAGGACCCGGAGCTGCTGGAGATCATCACGCATCTCGACGTGGGTGCGGGCAATCCTTCCCTCATCGCCGGCGCGCGGCCGGACGAGCCGACCGGCCGCGCGCCGATCCGCCTCGTCGCGACGCGCATGGAGGGCTGGGACGACTTCGAGACCTGCGCGGCGCAGGGCGTCGATGTCCTCGTCGACGGTCGGCAATCGCCGCCGCCGGTGAAGGAAGTCGGCGAGTTGCAGCCCGAGTCGCTGCTGATCGTGCGGCTGATGCAGATGCTCAAGCGCAACGAGAACGTGCGTTCCATCGAAGCCGCGCTCAAGCGCGATGCGGCGCTCACCTACCGGCTGCTGCGCCACATCAATTCACCGGCGATCGGCGTCGGGGTGGAGGTCACTTCGCTGCGGCACGCCGTGGCGATGCTCGGCTACCAGCCCCTGTTCCGCTGGCTTTCGTTGCTGCTGGCGACCAGCAACCGCAGGAGCTCGCATTTCATGATGAAGCGCGCGATCATGCGCGGCCGCTTCGTCGAGCTGATGGGGCAGGGCATGCTGCCCGCGGGCGAATCCGACAACCTTTTTGTGGTGGGCATGTTCTCGCTCATCGACCAGCTGCTCGGCGTGCCGATGGAAGAGGTGCTGAACAAGGTGCAGCTGACCGAATCGGTGCAGCAGGCGATCCTGGTGCGCCAGGGGGTGTACGCGCCGTTCCTGTCGCTGGTCGAGGCATGCGAGACGGACAGCCGCGACGCCCCGCGCCTCGCGGAGGCGCTCTTCGTCAGCGCCGGCCAGGTCAACGCGGCGCACCTGTCGGCATTGGTCTGGTCGCAGGAGGCGAGCGCGGTCGAAACGCCCTAAATCCCGGGGGGCTGGCTGCCGATATACGAGCACGATGGCAGTGAACACCGAATTCCCCTTCACCGATAGTGACTTCTCGAAAGTCCGAACGCTGATCCACCGCCGCGCAGGCATCGCCCTCGGCGAGCAGAAGCGACAAATGGTCTACAGCCGGCTTTCTCGACGGTTGCGCGAACTGCGACTGCCGGAATTCGCGGCGTACCTGGAGCTGCTCGAGTCGCGACAGGATGGCGAGGAGTGGCAGTCGTTCATCAATTCGCTGACAACGAACCTGACCTCCTTCTTCCGCGAGGCGCATCACTTCCCGGTGCTGGCCGAGCATGCGCGCAAGTCGCAGCAACAGGTCACGGTCTGGTGCGCGGCGGCCTCGACCGGCGAGGAGCCCTACTCGATCGCGATCACGCTGATGGAGGCGCTCGGTGCGCGCGCCGGCGTCGCAAAGGTGATTGCGACCGACATCGATACCGCGGTGCTGGCGAAGGCCGAGGCGGGCGTGTTCACCGCCGAGCAGGTGAGCCGGCTGTCGCCCGAGCGGCTGCGGCGCTTCTTCAACAAGGGCACCGGTGCGAACGCGGGCAAGGTCCGCGTGCGGCCCGAAGTGGCGGCGATGGTGAAGTTCTCGCGGCTCAACCTGCTCGACCCGTCGTGGTCGGTGAAGGAGCCGGTGGATGCGATCTTCTGCCGCAACGTGATGATCTATTTCGACAAGCCGACGCAGAAGACGGTGCTTGACCGCTTCGCGCCGCTGCTCAAGCCGGGCGGGCTGCTGTTCGCCGGGCATTCGGAGAACGCGTCGCTCGTCAACCAGACTTTCAAGCCGCTGGGGCATACGGTCTATGAGCTGGCGCGCGGCGCGGCGAAGGCGGTGCCTGCATGAGCCCCCGCCCGGCCGTTCCGAAGGGGGCCCGCACCGCATTGCGCAGCACGAGGGCTTCCCAATGAGCTTCGTTGCACCGGGCTCCGTGGCCAGTCTCCACTACTTCGACCGCGACGTGGGCAGCATGGCGGTGAAGCTGCTGCCTTCGGAGTACTACGTCACGACGACCGACACGGTGCTGACCACGGTGCTGGGCTCGTGCGTGTCGGCCTGTCTCGTCGACATCGACAACGGCGTGGCCGGGATGAACCACTTCATGCTGCCGGACGACGGCGACGCAAGCGCGCGCGACCAGACCGAGTCGATGCGCTACGGCGCCTACGCGATGGATGTGCTGATCCGTGAGCTGCTGCGTGCCGGCGCGCGGCGCGAGCGGCTCCAGGCGAAAGTCTTCGGGGGTGGCGCCGTGCTCGCCAACATGACCACGCTCAACATCGGCGACCGAAACGCGGACTTCGTGCTGCGCTACCTGCGCGCGGAGCGCATCGCCGTCGCCGCGCAGGACCTGCGCGGTCCGTACGCGCGGCGCGTGTGCTTCATGCCGTCGAGCGGCAAGGCCGTGGTGCGCAAGCTGCGCGGGCAGGCCGACGTGCAGTCCATTCAGCGGGAGGAGGGCGAGCTGCTTCGCAAGCTGGCCGGCCCCTGCGCAAGCCCCGGCCCTGCGAGGCCGAACAACAATGCCGTCGGCCCAACGGGCCCACTGGCGAAGAACAGAGGTAGCTGGTGAGCACGAACAACGCAAACAAGATCAAGGTGCTGTGCGTCGACGATTCGGCGCTGATCCGCAGCGTGATGACCGAGATCATCAACAGCCAGCCCGACATGACGGTCGTCGGAACGGCGGCCGATCCGCTGGTCGCCCGCGACCTGATCAAGGTGACCAAACCCGACGTGCTGACGCTCGACGTCGAGATGCCGCGCATGGATGGCCTGGAGTTTCTCGAGAAGCTCATGCGCCTGCGGCCGATGCCGGTGGTGATGGTCTCGTCGCTGACCGAGCGCGGCTCGGAGATCGCCTTGCGCGCGCTGGAGCTCGGTGCGATCGATTTCGTGACCAAGCCGCGGCTCGGCGTGCGCGACGGACTGCTCAACTACACCGAGCTGATCACGGGGAAGATCCGCACCGCCTCCTGCGCGCGGTTGCTGCCGGCACGCGGCGCCGCGGGAGCGAGGCCGCACGGCGAGGTGGTGCAGGAAGCGCCGCTGCGCAGTCCGCTGCTGAGTACCGAGAAGCTGATCATCATCGGCGCGTCGACCGGCGGCACGGAGGCCATCCGCGAGGTGCTGCAGCCGCTGCCGCCCGACTGCCCCGCGGTGCTCATTGCCCAGCACATGCCTGCGGGCTTCACCAAGTCCTTTGCGCAGCGGCTGGACGGCCTGTGCCGCATCACCGTCAAGGAGGCCGAGCATGGCGAGCGCGTGCTGCCGGGCTATGCCTACATCGCGCCGGGCGCCTACCACCTGTCGCTCGCGCGCAGCGGTGCCAACTACGTCGCGCATCTCGACCAGGAGCCGCCGGTGAACCGGCACCGGCCGTCGATCGATGTGCTGTTCGATTCCGCCGCCAGGCATGCGGGCAAGAACGCGATCGGAATGATCCTCACCGGCATGGGCAAGGACGGCGCCGAGGGCCTTCTGCGCATGAAGAAGGCCGGCGCCCACACCCTCGCGCAGGACGAGGCGAGCTGCGTGGTCTTCGGCATGCCGAAGGAGGCGATTGCATTGGGCGCGGCGGACGAGGTCGCGCCATTGGGAGAGATGAGTCGCCGCGTGCTGGCCCATCTGCGCACTTTCGGTGCGCGTACGAACCGTGTCTAACCCCCAGCCTCGCCCACTTCGTGTGGCTCTGCACCCCCTTGAAGGGGGCGCACCCGGCGGCCCGGCGGAGCCGGTTCCGCGGGTGCCCTGGGTTGTGAGGCGTCTTTTTTGGGCGTGAGTGTGTGAAGTTGCAGTGAACTTTTGGAGCAAATGAACGTGATGGACAAGAGTATCAAGATCCTGGTCGTGGATGACTTCCCGACCATGCGGCGTATCGTGCGCAACCTCCTGAAGGAACTCGAGTTCCTCAACGTCGACGAGGCCGAGGACGGCGCGGCGGGCCTGGAGAAGCTGCGCGGCGGCAGCTTCGGGTTCGTGGTGTCGGACTGGAACATGCCGAACATGGACGGCCTGACGATGCTGCAGAACATCCGCGCCGATCCGGAGCTGTCGAAGCTGCCGGTGCTGATGGTGACTGCCGAGGCGAAGAAGGAAAACATCGTCGCCGCCGCGCAGGCCGGTGCGAACGGCTACGTGGTCAAGCCTTTCACCGCCGCGACGCTGGAAGAGAAGATCACCAAGATCTTCGAGAAGCTGGCGGCCAAGTGAACTTTTGCGGTGCGCATGGCGCGCGTCGCGGAGCAAACCAAATGAATGAACACTCCATCGACAACGATCACGGGAACACCGCCGAAGAGTTGCTGGGCCGCATCGGTCAGTTGACGCGCCAGCTGCGCGAGGGCATGCGCGAGCTGGGTCTCGACAAGCAGGTCGAGAAGGCCGCGCAGGCGATTCCCGGTGCGCGGGACCGCCTCAACTACGTGGCGGAAACCACGGAACGGGCGGCGCATCGTGCGTTGAACGCGATCGACATCGCGCAGCCGCTGCAGGAAGGCCTTGCCACGGATGCCAAGGGCCTCACCCATCGCTGGGACGAATGGTTCAAGAACCCGATCGAGCTCGACCATGCGCGCCAGCTCGTGATGGACACGCGCGAGTATCTGGGCGACGTGCCGCAGAAGGCCAGCGCGATCAACGCGCAGCTCATGGAGATCCTGATGGCTCAGGATTTCCAGGATCTGACCGGCCAAGTCATCAAGAAGATGATGGAAGTGGTCAACGAGGTCGAGACGCAGCTGCTGCAGGTGCTGATCGACAACTCGCCGGCCGAGAAGCGGCAGGAGATCGCCTCCAACAGCCTGATGAACGGCCCGCAGATCAAGGCTGGCAATCCCGAAGCGGTGACCGACCAGTCGCAGGTCGACGATCTGCTGGCAAGCCTGGGGTTCTGAGCCGGCTCGCCTCCGGGGCGGGATCGCGCCGACGGCGTACTCTGCTCCGCGAATGTCCCCCGGCCTTCGGCCTCCTCCTTTATTTCGCTGCGCAGAGCACGCCATCGTCGCGATCCATCACGGCGGTTGTTGATCTCCAGGCGTAGCGCGGCGCCTCCCCACGCATCCCCGAAAGTCTCGTGATTGCGCGAGATAGGGGCAGTTACCCCCTTGATCGGGCGATTGCTTCAGCAGGCCGGATCGAATAATCAGTCACGAGCCGGTGGTCTTCGCCGATGCTCGATGGAGCATGAATGGCTGAGGAAAGCGATCTCGAAAAAACGGAACCTGCCTCCGCGCGGCGCCTGGAAAAGGCGCGCGAAGAAGGCAACGTCGCCCGGTCCCGCGAGCTGACCACGCTGGTGATGCTGGGCACCGCCATCGGCGGCCTGTGGTTCACCGCCGGGTCGCTCGGCGGAACCATGGAGAACGCGCTGCGCAAGGGCCTGCGCTTCGAGCGCGACTCGGCGTTCGATCCGTCGCAGATGATGGTGCAGGCCGGAACGATGGTGCTGCATGCGCTCACGGCCATCGCACCGCTGTTCGTGATGATGGTGGTGGCCGCCGTGGTCGCGCCGATGATGCTCGGCGGCTGGCTCTTCTCGGGCAAGGCGGTGTCGCCCGACTTCACCAAGCTCAACCCGGTCGCGGGCATCGGTCGGATGTTCTCCGCGCAGTCGCTCGTGGAGCTCGTCAAGGCGCTCGCGAAGTCGGCGCTGATCGGCAGCGTTGCCTACCTCGTGATCGTGCGCGATCTCGACGGTGTGATGCAGCTGATGGCGCTGCCCGTGAGCGCCGCGATTCCCCAGACCATCATGATCGTCGGGCGCGACTGCGCGCTGATCGCGGCCGCACTCCTGCTGGTGGCGATGATCGACGTGCCGTGGCAGCTCTTCAGCTACTACCGCAAGCTGCGCATGTCGCGCGAGGATCTTCGCCAGGAGCACAAGGAAAGCGAAGGCAATCCGCAGATCAAGGCGCAGATCCGCCGCCAGCAGCAGGCGATCGCGCGGCGCCGGATGATGACCGAGGTGCCGAAGGCCGACATCGTGGTGACGAACCCGACGCACTTCGCCGTGGCCCTGAAGTACGTCGACGGCGACATGCGCGCCCCGCGCGTGGTCGCCAAGGGTACCGACCTGATCGCACAGCGCATCCGCGAGATCGCGGCGGCGCACAAGGTGGCGGTGCTCGAAGCGCCGCCGCTCACGCGGGCGCTCTACAAGCACACGCGGCTGGGTGACGAGATCCCGTCCGGCCTCTACACCGCGGTCGCCGAAGTGCTCGCCTGGGTCTACCAGCTCAAACGCTGGAAGGACGATGGCATCGGCGAAGCGCCGCGCACGCCGACCGACCTGCCGATCCCCGAGGC
Source organism: Variovorax ureilyticus (assembly GCF_050632185.1). GTDB lineage: Bacteria > Pseudomonadota > Gammaproteobacteria > Burkholderiales > Burkholderiaceae_C > Variovorax > Variovorax ureilyticus_A. The sequence goes on along the minus strand of NZ_CP192579.1, from coordinate 3,064,193 downwards.
GCTCGCCTACACACCGAAGACCGCATGAATTCCGTGGCCAACCTGATGCGTCTGCCGACGCAAGTGTTCTCCGGCAACCAGTTCAAGGGGCTGGCGGGACCGATCCTCATCGTGCTCATCCTGAGCATGATGGTGCTGCCGCTGCCGCCCTTCCTGCTGGACCTGCTGTTCACCTTCAACATCGCGATGTCGGTGATGGTGCTGCTGGTAGGCATGTACACCATGAAGGCGCTGGACTTCGCCGCCTTCCCGGCGGTGCTCCTGTTCTCGACGCTGCTGCGCCTGTCGCTCAACGTCGCGTCCACGCGCGTGGTGCTGATGCACGGCCACACGGGGCCCGACGCGGCGGGGAAGGTGATCGAGGCCTTCGGGCACTTCCTGGTCGGCGGCAACTTCGCGGTCGGGGTGATGGTGTTCATCATCCTCGTGATCATCAACTTCATGGTGATCACCAAGGGCGCGGGCCGTATCGCCGAGGTCGGCGCGCGCTTCATGCTCGATGCGATGCCCGGCAAGCAGATGGCGATCGATGCCGACCTCAACGCCGGCCTGATCGGCGAGGACGTGGCCCGCAAACGCCGCACCGAGGTCGCGCAAGAAGCCGACTTCTACGGCTCGATGGACGGTGCCAGCAAGTTCGTGCGCGGCGATGCGGTCGCGGGTTTGATGATCATGGTGATCAACATCATCGGCGGCCTGGTGGTCGGCGTGGTGCAGCACGGGCTGGACTTCTCCACCGCCGGTACGACCTACACGCTGCTCGCGATCGGCGACGGCCTCGTGGCGCAGATCCCGGCGCTTGTGATCTCGACCGCGGCCGGCGTCATCGTGTCGCGCGTGACGACCGAAGAAGACGTGGGCCGTCAGCTCACCGGCCAGCTCTTCTCGAACCCGCAGGTGCTGTTCCTCACGGCCGGCATCATCGGCCTGATGGGGATGATCCCCGGCATGCCGAACCCGGCTTTCCTGCTGATCGCGGGTGCGCTGGCCGTCGGGGGCCGGGCCGTGCTGCGCCGCAAGCCGCAGCTGGCGGCGGAGCAGGCCGCATCCGCCCAGGTTGCGCTGGCGCCGGCGGTCGAAGCCACCGAAGCGAGCTGGGACGATGTCGCGATGGTCGATCCGCTGGGCATGGAAGTCGGCTACCGCCTGATCCCGCTGGTGGACCAGTCGCAACAGGGCGAGCTGCTGGGCCGCATCAAGAGCATTCGCAAGAAGATCGCCCAGGAGATCGGCTTCCTGGTGCCGGTCGTGCACATCCGCGACAACCTGGAGATCAAGCCCAACAGCTACGTCATCAGCTTGAAGGGCGTGGAGATCGGCCGCGGCGAAGCCTTTCCGAACCAGTGGATGGCGATCAACCCGGGGCAGGTCACCGGCAGTCTGCCCGGCACGCCGACGACGGACCCGGCCTTCGGGTTGCCCGCGGTGTGGATCGACGGCAACCTGCGCCAGCAGGCGCAGATCTACGGCTACACCGTGGTCGATGCGTGCACCGTCATGGCGACGCACCTGAACCACCTGATCCAGACGCATGCCGCGGAATTGCTCGGTCGGCAGGAAGTCCAGCAACTGCTCGACCAGATCACCAAGACCGAACCGAAGCTCACCGAGGACCTCGTGCCCAAGGTCGTCTCGCTCAGCACGCTGCACAAGGTGCTGCAGAACCTGCTCGACGAGGAAGTCTCGATCCGCGACATGCGCACCATCCTCGAGGTCATCGCCGAGCATGCGCCGACCATCAAGGATGCGACCGAGCTCACGTCGCTCGTGCGCCTCGCGCTGGGCCGCGCGATCACGCAGCAGCTGTTCCCGGGCGATGCCGAGCTGAACGTGATCGGCCTCGATGCCTCCCTCGACGCGGTCCTGCAGCAAGCCATGACCAGCAGCAGCGGCATCGAGCCGGGCCTCGCCGACAACCTGCTGCGCCAGACACAGGCAGCGATGACGCGCCAGGAGCAGATCGGCCTTGCGCCGGTGCTCGTGGTGCAGCACTCGCTGCGCGTGCTGCTCGCGCGCTTCCTGCGGCGCAGCCTGCCACAACTGAAGGTGCTCTCCCACGCGGAGATTCCTGACACCCGCAACATCAAGATCACCGCCACCATTGGAGGAAGAGCGTGAGTATCCCGACAGACGTGCGGACCACGGCCCGCAGATTCGTTGCCGCCACCAGCCGCGAGGCGCTGCGCCTGGTGCGCGAGGCGCTCGGCGCGGAAGCCATTGTTCTCAGCAACCGCGCATCGGCCGATGGGGTCGAGATCGTGGCGATGGTGGAGAGCGATGTGACCGAGGCGCTGGAAAGCGCGGCGCCGGCCGCTCCGGTCGTTGCAGCCGCGCCCGTGCAGCCGGTCGCTGCCGCCGTTCCGGCGCCGGCGCCCATGGTCTCGGCACCCGTGATCCAGGCAAGGTCCGAGCCGCAACCCGCCGCGGCGCCAACCGATGCGGTGCTCAACGAACTTCATTCCATGCGCGGCATGATCGAGGAACAGCTCGCCAGCGTCGTGTGGAACGACAAGCAGCGCCAGGACCCCGTGCGCGGCCGTCTGCTGCGCACCCTGCTCGGCGCGGGCTTCAGCGCGCGCCTGTCCAAGGCAATGCTCGAGAAGCTGCCCATCGGCCAGACCTACGCGCAGGGCATGGCCTTCGCGCGCTCGGAGCTGATCCGTGCCCTGCCCGTGCATGAGGACGAGGACGCGCTGCTCTCGCAGGGCGGTGTCTATGCGCTGATGGGCCCGACGGGCGTCGGCAAGACGACGACCACCGCCAAGCTCGCCGCGCGTTGCGTGATGCGCTTCGGCGCCGACAAGCTCGCCCTGGTGACCACCGACAGCTACCGGATCGGCGCCTACGAGCAGCTGCGCATCTACGGCCAGATCCTCGACGTGCCGGTGTACGGCGTGAAGGACGCGGCCGACCTGCACCTCGTGCTGCAGGACCTGCGCGACAAGCACATGGTGCTCATCGACACCGTCGGCATGAGCCAGCGCGACCGCGCGGTGTCGGACCAGATCGCGATGCTCTGCAGCAGCCACCGGCCGGTGAAACGGCTGCTTCTGCTCAACGCGTCGAGCCATGGCGACACGCTCAACGAAGTGGTGCACGCCTACCGCCACGGCGGCGGCAACGAGCTCGCAGGCTGCATCTTCACCAAGATGGACGAGGCCACGCACCCGGGCGCGCTGATCGACACCGTGATCCGCCACCGCCTGCCGGTGCACTACATCTCCAGCGGCCAGAAGGTGCCCGAGAACCTGATGCCCGCCGACCGCGCGCAACTGGTGGACAGCGTCTTCCAGCCGCGACGCCACAACCCGCTGTTCGTGCCGTCCGAGGTGGAGATGCACGACGAGCCGGCCGGCGCCGCGCCTTCGGCGCAGGTGGTGCAGGCGCAGGCCGAGGCCGACCGTCTGCGTGCGCAATACCAGAACCTCATCCGCGCCATGGCGCACGACGCGCAGGAACTCGCGACCGTGGCGGGTGCGCTCGCCGGCGCGCAGATCGGCTTCGAAGCCGCGCGCCGCCTGTGGCGCCATGCGGGTGACGAGAGCATCGGCCAGAAGGCGGTACAGGACGACCTGATGGTGCATGCCCGCAGCGAGGTCGCCGTCGGATGCGACAGCCATGTGCTTGCCCTGTCGGGGCAGGTCGGCCTCCGTTCGAACGGCGGGGACGATGTCTACGAATGCCAGAGCAGCCTGCTGCTGTCGGATCGCAGCGGCCAGCCGTTGTCGGCACCCGGCCAGTGGCTCTCCACCGCCGCGACGCGTGGCAGCGATACGCGCCGCAGGCCGGGCGCGCGCCAGGTGCAATGGCTGCGCCAGCAAGCGCTGGGCAAGCCGTTGGTGCATCTGCTGCCGAGAATGCCCGCGGTGGAACTGATGGCCGAGTGGCAGTCGCAGAGCCAGCAATGGCTCGCGCGCGTGCCGGGCTCGACCAGCGTGATCGAACTGCGCACCGGCGAGTCGAGCGCGCTCGCGCGCATCGATGCCGAGTTCAGCGAGCCGGTGCCTACTGTCTTCAAGGGCGGGCCGGCGATGCAATGCGAGGCGCACGCGATGGTCCAGCTGCGCGTCGGTGCGGACAAGCCCGGGCTGCCGCCGCTGCGCGGCGTGGTGCGGCGCGTGCTCGACGCGCGCGGCCAGAAGATCCTCGCGCAGACCTGCATGCTGTCGAACGTGGACATGCGCGTCAGTCCGCGCCAGCTTGCGCAGTGGCAGGCCTGGGCAGCCGACGCGGAGCCGTGCTTCCGCCTCATCCGCCAGGGCCTGCAGCTCGCGGGCGGCATGGGCGAGCTGGGCGATCCGGACATGCTCAAGCGCCTGCTCATCGCGGGCCAGGTGACCACCACTGCGTGGCGGCTGCTGCATGCCAAGGGCGAATGGGCGGACCGCGCGCGCATGCTGCTCAACGAGTTGACCGGGCGTCCCGCCAAGTCGACCCGGCCGCTGACCGGCAATGCGCTGTACGTCGGCGTGAGCAAGCTCTTCGTGCTGCTGGAGGCGCTCGGCACCGAGTCCACCGCGCCGATGCAGCCGCAATTGCGCGCCATGGAGAACGAGGCTTGAGGAGCATGGCATGAGCAAGCTGGTTGCGGATCAGGCGGACGGACTTCGCCGCCTTCTGGCGCACACGCCGACGCGCGTCATCGCGATCGCGGGCATGAGCCGCGGCGATGGCGCGACCACCACCACCATGAACCTTGCCGCGGCGCTGGTGCATCAGGGCAAGGACGTGCTGCTGATCGACGAGCAGGACTCGGATCACGCTTCGGCCGGTGCGCTGTGGCGCATCGACGTGCCGGGCGTGGCGGCGGAATGCGGCGTCGAAGTGTTGCCGGCGTCCCATGCATCGGCCGATCCGCGGACGCTTCGCCACGGCGGCGTGGTGCTGATCGACGCCGCACTCGACGACGAAGGCCGGCTGTCGCCGCTCGCGCAGCGTGCGGACGAGCTGGTGCTGGCGCTGCAACCGAATGCCGCGTCGATCACGGCGGCCTACGCGGGCATCAAGCGCCTGCACTACGCGCACGGCTTGAGGCAGCTTCGCTTCCTGGTCAACCGCGCATCGGGCGCGGGCGAGGCACAGAAGATCATGACCAATCTCGCCAACACCGGCAGCCGCTATCTCGCGGTGTCGCTGGAGCCGGCGGGCTGGGTTCACGCCGATGCGCACCATGCCGATGCCCGTCGCCTCGGCCTGACGGTGGTGGAAGCGTTCCCGGCGAGCCCCGCCGCGGTGGACTTCCGCCGCATTGCTGCCGACGTACTGCGTTGGCCGTGGCGTGCACCCGAGCGCGTCGGCCGACCGAACGACCATGCCATGAACGACAGCCGCATCGCGATGACGGTGCCGCGTGCCCTTCACGCGCCCGGTGCCGCCGCCGCCTGAAGCAGATCAACCCGAACAACGCAACAAGGACCGCACGTGTACACCGCCCAGGGAACCATCGAGAAGTCCCATCTGCTCGAACAGCACCAGCCGCTGGTTCGGCGCATCGCGCTGCAGATGATCGCCAAGCTCCCCGCCAGCGTCGAACTGGACGACCTGATCCAGGCCGGCATGATCGGCCTCCTGGATGCATCGAGCCGCTACCAGGAGAACAAGGGCGCGCAGTTCGAGACCTTCGTGAGCCAGCGCATCCGCGGCGCGATGCTCGACGAGCTGCGCTCCAGCGACTGGGGCTCGCGCGGCCTGCGCCAGTCGGCGCGAAACGTCGAGAAGGCCATCCAGTCGCTCGAGCATCGCCTCGGCCGTCCGCCCACCGAGGGCGAGATCGCCAAGGAGCTGAAGATGGATCTGGAGGCCTACCAGTCGCTGCTGCAGGAGATCCAGGGCTGCCAGCTTCTCTACGTGGAGGACTTCGCCAAGGGCGAAGCCGAGAACCCGTTCATCGACCTGCATGCGCAGAACGCGCGACGCAGCCAGCGCGGCAGCGACGATCCGCTGGAGCAACTGCTCGAAAGCGGATTCCGTCATCAGCTGGTGGAAGCGATCCAGCAACTGCCCGAGCGCGATCAGCTTCTGCTGAACCTCTATTACGAGGAGGAGCTGAACCTGCGCGAGATCGGCGCGATCCTCGAAGTGAGCCAGAGCCGCGTCTGCCAGCTCCACAGCCAGGCGATCAGCCGGCTGCGCGGGCGCCTGAAGGAGCTGCTGTAGTCTTCCGTCACGCGCGCAGAAAGCGCTCCGCCAGCAGCACCCAGTACGCTGAGCCGACCGCCACGTTGGCGTCGTTGAAGTCATAGCCCGGGTTGTGGACCATGCAGGCGCCATGGCCGTCGCCGTCGCCGTTGCCGATCAGCACGTAGCAGCCCGGCACCTTCTCGAGCATGAACGCGAAGTCCTCGCTGCCGGACAGCGGCTGTCCTTGCAGCGTGACGCGATCGGCGCCGACCAGCTCGATCGCCACCTCGCGCGCGAAGGCGGTCTCTTCCGGCGTGTTGACCAGCACCGCGTAGCCCCGCCGCCAGTCGATCTTCGCCTGGACGCCGAAGCTCTCGGCTTGCGATTCGATCACCGACTTGATCCGCTTCTCGAGCGTGCCGCGCACCTCGCGATCGAGCGCGCGCACGCTGAGTTCGAGCGTTGCCGACTGCGGGATCACGTTGTTGGCCTTGCCGGCGTGGATCGCGCCGACCGTGACCACGGCCATCTGCAGCGGGTCGATGTTGCGAGACACGATGGTCTGCAGCGCCATCACGATGCTCGCGGCGGCCACGATGGGGTCCGTGGTGCGATGCGGCAGCGCACCGTGTCCGCCGATGCCGGTGAGCGTGACCGTGGCGTAGTCCGACGAGGCCATCGCCGCGCCTTCGCGCAGCACGAGCCGGCCTTGCGGCATGCCGGGCATGTTGTGCATCGCGAAGATCGCGTCGCAGGGGTACTTGTCGAAGAGTCCGTCCTCCATCATGCGCAGCGCGCCGCCGCCGCCTTCCTCGGCCGGCTGGAAGACGAGGTTCAACGTGCCGTCGAAGCGGCCGCGCTGGGCCAGATGGTGCGCGGCCGCCAGCAGCATCGCGGTATGGCCGTCGTGCCCGCAGGCGTGCATCACCCCGGAATGGCTGCTCGAATAGGCGAGGCCGGTGGCTTCGTCGATCGGCAGGGCATCCATGTCGGCGCGAATGCCGAGGCGACGCTTGCCGTTGCCGCGAACCATGCGACCGACCACACCGGTTCCGCCGAGTCCGCGCTCGACCTCGTAGCCCCACGCTTCGAGCTTCTCGGCGACCAGCGAGGAGGTGCGGTGCTCGTCGAAGGCGAGTTCCGGGTGCTGGTGGATGTCGCGGCGCAGGTCGATGAACTCGTCGGCCTGTTGGTGCAGTTGGTCGAGCAGGGCGCTGGTCATCGGATTTCCTTACTGCGGCTGCAGGTTGATGGACTTGGCGATCGCACGGTAGCGGGCCGTTTCGGCTTCGTAGAACTTCGCGGCTTCCGCGAGCGACATCGCGGGCGAGGCCAGCTGCGTCTGCACCGCCAGTTGCGAACGCACCGCCGGGTCCTTCAACGTCGCGCCGATGGCCTTGTGCAGGCGCTGCACCACGTCTTCCGGCGTGTTCTTCGGCACCATGAAGCCGCTCCAGATCTTGTAGGAGAAGTCCTTGAGCTCCTTGCCTTCGCTCACCGTGGGGACGTCCTTGAGCAGCTCGGAGCGCTGCGCGCCGAGTTGGCCGATGACCTTGAGGCGGCCCTGGTCGGCCATCGCACCCATCGCCGCGCTGTAGACCAGCACCGCGAAATCCACCTGGCCGCCGCCGATGTCGGTCAAGAGCGGCGCGTTGCCCTTGTAGGGCGCGTGGATCATCTGCGTGCCGGTGCGATGCTGCACGTCTTCCATGATGAGGTGATAGAGCGATCCGACACCGACGCTGCCGTAGGTGAGCGGCTTGTCCTTGGACTTGCGCGCGAGCGCGATCAGCTCGTCGACGCTGTTCGCGGGCAGGTCCTTGCGCGCGACGAAGACCATCACCGCGTCGGTCACCGGATGGACCAGCCGGAAGTCCTCGGCCTTGAGCTTGACGGCCGCGTTGGCCAGCGGCGCGAGGATCACTTCATTGGGCGAGCCCTGGAAGAGGTAGTAGCCGTCGGCCGGCGCCGAAAGCACCTTTTGCGCCGCGATCGCGCCCGAGGCGCCGCCGAGGTTCTCGACGATCACCGGCTGCCCCAGCTCCTTGCCGAGCGGCGTGGTGAAGATGCGTGCCGCCGCGTCGGACGGTCCGCCCGCAGGGTAAGGCACCATGAGATTGACCGGCTTGGTGGGATAGGCCTGGGCGAACACGGCGCCTGCCGCTGCCAGGAGCAGGCCGGCGATCGAACGCTGGAAGAACTGTTTCATGAGACTCCTGGGTGCGCTGGCGTGAGCGTCTACGTGTGGTGGATGACGATGGCGTGACCGGAAAAACGGACCGCGCTCGCATCGTAGGAGTGAGTCATGAGAACATCCAATGCATTGTTGTGCGAAATAGCATGAGTTCAAGGCATACATCGACGCGAGGTTTTCCATGACGCTGGTTCAGCTTCGGCACCTGATTTCGTTGGCGGAAAGCGGGTCGTTCAGCAAGTCTGCGCAGGCGCTCTACATCACGCAGCCGGCGCTCAGCCGGAGCATCCGCGCGCTCGAGGACGAACTCGGCATGCCGCTGTTCGACCGCTTCGGGCGACGGATCGAACTGACCGCCTTCGGCCGCGAGGCGGTCGAGCGCGCGAAGCAACTGGTGTTCGAGGCCGGCGAACTGCGCGACAGCGGCCGCCGCATGCGGGAAGGCCGGGGCGGCGTTCTGCGTATCGGCATGGGTTCCGGGCCCGGTGCGATGCTGATGACGCCGCTCCTGATGCGCATGGCGGTCCGGCATCCGAAGGTGCGCGTGGTCGTCGCACGCGGCGGCACCGACATGCTGGCGCAGTCGTTGCGCGACCGCCTGCTGGATGCGCTGGTGGTCGATGCCCGGTCGCTCAAGCCGGCGGACGATCTGCTGGTGAGCGAGCTTCGCGAAATGCGCGGTGTCTTCATGTGCCGCCGCGGCCATCCGCTGACGCGCCTGCGCAATGGCGTGACCTTCGAGGCGGTGCTGCGCTATCCGATCGCCTCGACGCCGCTCAGCGATGAAGTGGCGCGCGGGCTGATCGAGACCTACGGCCCCGAGGCGCATCCGGATCGCTGTGTGACCGTGCAGTGCGAGGAGGTGGCGAGCCTGGTCGACGTGGCCCGACAGAGCGATGCGGTGCTATTGGCCATCCGCGCTGCTGCGCCGGACCTGGTCGAACTGAAGATGACGCCACCGATCGACCGCGTCGCCCGCTTCGGGCTGGTGACGCTGCGCCACCGCACCGAGGCGCCGGGCTTGTCGATCGTGAGGGAATTGATGCGCGAGCTGATGCGCGACTGAGCCGGATGGAGCGTGCGAGATCACCCTTGGGGTGATCTCGCCGTTCTCTGGTTGGCGTGTGACAGCTTGAGTTGCAGTGATCTTCGCCGGATCGGCGAATAGACCGGACTTTATCGTTCCCGCTTGACGCGGGCCATCAGACGGCTCTCAAAGTGTCGCCACGAAGCGCGACTTCAATCTTTGTCGTGGTGCCGGCCTTCGTGCCGACCATGGTCCCCGTGGCGATGGCCTCGATCGTCCTCGCCATGGCCGCGCCCGTAGTAGTAGCCCGGCGCGGGGCCGTAGTACACGGGAGGCGGAGCCACGTAGACCGGACGCGGCGGAGCGACGTAGACCGGCGCCGGGACGTACACAGGGGCAGGTGCAGGAACGGGGAGCACGCCAGGAAGGTTGATGCCCACACCCACGCTCACGTCGGCGGCATAGGCCGGTGCGGCAAGAAGCATCGCGGCAACCGCAGCCCCAGCTGCGGCCAATTGGAGTAAGGAAGATCGATCGAGGCTCAAGGCCGGCTCCTGTCGACAAGGGGGCGGATGACGCTGAAACCTGTGGTTTCAACTCCGCACAGCCAAAAAGGAAAAGGGTCTGCTGCAATTCCTGATGGCAACAGACCCTTATCTACATTGGTGCCGGAGAGATGATTCGAACACCCGACCTTCTCATTACGAATGAGCTGCTCTACCGACTGAGCTACACCGGCTAAGCCTTCAATTATAGCGGGTCGTGATAGCCGGTAACGCGCTCGACCTCATTTTTTGACCCCAAAACCACAGCCACCCGTTCGTGCAGCTTGGTGGGCGCGACGTCGAGGATGCGCTGGCGGCCGTTGGTGGCGGCGCCGCCGGCCTGTTCGACGATCCAGCTCATGGGGTTGGCTTCGTACATCAGGCGCAGCTTGCCGGCCTTTTCGGGCTCGCGCTTGTCCCACGGATACATGAAGACGCCGCCGCGCATCAGGATGCGGTGGACGTCGGCCACCATGCTCGCGATCCAGCGCATGTTGAAGTCCTTGCCGCGCGGGCCTTCCTTGCCCGCGAGGCATTCGTCGACGTAGCGCTTCACCGGGGCGTCCCAGTGGCGCATGTTGCTCATGTTGATCGCGAATTCCTTGGTGTCGGCCGGAATCTGGATGTCTTCCTGCGTCAGGATGAACGAGCCTTGCTCGCGGTCGAGCGTGAACATCGCCACGCCGTTGCCGACGGTCAGCACCAGCGTGGTCTGCGGGCCGTAAATGCAATAGCCAGCCGCAACCTGCTTGCTGCCGGCCTGGAGGAAGTCGGCTTCCTGCACACCCGGCGTGTCATCGGGCTTCTTGAGCACGCTGAAGATGGTGCCGATGCTGACGTTCACGTCGATGTTGCTCGAGCCGTCGAGCGGATCGAACAGCAGCAGGTATTCGCCCTGCGGGTAGCGGTTGGGCACCACGTAGATGCTGTCCATCTCCTCGCTGGCCATGGCGGCGAGATGGCCGCCCCATTCGTTGGCCTCGATCAGCACTTCGTTGGCGATGATGTCCAGCTTCTTCTGGACTTCGCCCTGCACGTTCTCGCTCCCGGCGCTGCCGAGCACGCCGCCGAGCGCCCCCTTGTTGACCGCCTGGCTGATGCTCTTGCAGGCACGAGCGACCACTTCGAGCAGCAGCCGGAGCTGGCCGGGGATGAGTCCGTCTGCGCGTTGCTGCTCGACGAGGTAGCGGGTGAGTGAAATCTTTTGAGCCATGAGTTTCCTTGGGGGAGGTCAGATCGCCAGCGCGCGAGTGACGACTTCGAGGGTGTCCTTGCTGAGATCGGGCCGTGCGGCCACGCGCGCGATCGCCTCGCGGGCGGCGCTGCGGTACGGCTCGGCGAGCTTGCTCCAGCGGTCGAGCGCACGCGCGAGGCGGGCGGCGACCTGGGGGTTGATCGCGTCGAGCTCGATCACGCGGTCGCTCCAGAACACGTAGCCGGCGGCGTCCGTGCGGTGCAGCGCGCCCGGGTTGGCGTTGCAGTAGCTGAAGATCACGCTGCGCGCACGGTTCGGGTTCTTGATCGAGAAGTCCGGGTGCTTCATGAGCTGCTTGACCAGCGGCAGGATGTCGCCGCCGCGGTCGGGTGCGCCGGCCTGCAGAGAGAACCACTTGTCGATGACCAGCGCCTCGTTCTTGAAGATCTCGTGGAAGCGCGCGAGCGCCTGTGCCGCCAGCGCATGGCCCGAGGAGACCAGGGCGCTGAGTGCATTGAAGCGGTCGGTCATGTTGCCCGCGTCCTTGAAGCGCTGCAGCGTCTTGCCCGGCCAGACCGCATCGCCGGAGCTGCGTGCGGCCAGGCACAGATTCACGAGCGCGATGCCCGCGAGTGCGCGGCGGCCCGAGGAGACCGGGTCGGGCGTGTAGGCGCCGGTGTCGCGGTTCTGCTCGTAGGTGTGCTCCCAGTCGGCGAACAGGGCCGTCGCGAGCTGGGCGCGCATCGCTTCGCGCACCGCATGCACGCGCTGCGGATCGACCACGTCGAGCTGCTCGGCGATGTAGGTTTCCGACGGCAGCGTCAGCACCAGTTCCTTGAACGCGGCATCGAGTTGCGGATGGCGCAGCACGCTGCGCATCGCCTCGATGAAGGCATCGTTCAGCGGCGGCGCGTGCGTGTCGCCGGGCGTTGCGATGGCATGCAGCGCGGCACGCAGGGCCAGGCGCTGGCCGGCTTCCCAGCGGTTGAAAGGATCGGTGTCGCTCGCGAGCAGCGTGAGCAACTGGGCGTCGCTGTAGTCATAGTCGAGGATCACGGGCGCGCTGAAGCCGCGCAGGATCGATGGCACCGGTTCGGCGTCGACGTTGACGAAGGTCAGCTGTTCGCCGGCGCGCGTGAGCACCAGCGTGCGCGTGCCGTGCGTGGCCTCGGCGTCGCCTTCGAGCTGAACCGGCAGTTCGCGGCCGTCCGCGCCGAGCAGGCCGATGTTGACCGGGATGACGAAGGGTTCCTTGACCGGCTGGCCCGGAGTCGGCGGGCAGTTCTGCACGAAGCTCAGCGTGTAGGTGCGGGCGACCGGGTCGTACACGCCGTGTGCCGTGAGGCGCGGCGTGCCGGCCCGGCCGTACCAGCGCTTGAACTGGGGCAGCAGTCGCGCGAGGTCCGAATCGGGATTGGCATCGGCGATCGCCTGCGCGAAGTCGTCGCAGGTGACGGCCTGGCCGTCGTGGCGCTCGAAGTACAGCGTGATGCCGCGCTCGAAGCCCTTGCGGCCGACCAGCGTCTGCATCATGCGCACCACTTCCGCACCCTTCTCGTAGATGGTGACGGTGTAGAAGTTGCTGATCTCGATGTAGCTGTCGGGCCGCACCGGATGCGCCATCGGGCCCGCGTCTTCCGGGAACTGCGCGGTGCGCAGCACGCGGACGTCCTCGATGCGCTTGACCGCGCGCGCGGAGGCTTCGGCGCACAGGTCCTGGCTGAACTCCTGGTCGCGGAAGACGGTGAGGCCTTCCTTCAGAGAGAGCTGGAACCAGTCGCGGCAGGTCACGCGGTCGCCGCTCCAGTTGTGGAAGTACTCGTGGCCCACGACGCTTTCGATGTTGCTGTAGTCGGCATCGGTCGCGGTGGCCTGGTTGGCGAGAACGTACTTCGTGTTGAAGATGTTCAGGCCCTTGTTCTCCATTGCGCCCATGTTGAAGTCGCTGGTCGCGACGATCATGAAGCGGTCGAGGTCCAGCGACAGGCCGAAGCGGGCCTCGTCCCACATCACCGAGTTGATCAGCGAGTTCATCGCGTGCTCGGTCTTGTCGAGGTCGCCGGCGCGCACGTAGACCTGCAGCAGGTGCTCCTTGCCGCTGCGCGCCTTGATGCGCTGCTCGCGCGCCACCAGCTTGCCCGCGACCAGCGCGAACAGGTAGCTCGGCTTGCGGAACGGGTCGACCCACTTCGCGAAGTGGCGGCCTTCGGGCAGATCGCCCTGTTCGACGAGGTTGCCGTTCGACAGCAGCACCGGGTAGGCCGACTTCGACGCACGGATCGTGACCGTGTAGCTCGCCATCACGTCGGGACGGTCGAGGAAGTAGGTGATGCGGCGGAAGCCCTCGGCTTCGCACTGCGTGAAGAAGGTGTCTTCGCTGACGAACAAGCCCATGAGCTTGGTGTTCTTGTTCGGGCAGCAGGTGGTGAAGATCTCGAGCTCGAACGCATCGGGCAGGTTGTCGATCACGAGCTGGTCGGCTTCCATGCGGAAGGACGCGCCCTGGCCATCCACCAGCACGCGCGCGAGGTTCAGCTCGTCGCCGTCGAGGCGCAGCGGCTCGGGCGCCACCGCGGGATTGCGGCGCAGGCGCATGCGGTTGAGCACGCGCGTCTTGGCCGGGTCCAGGTCGAAGGTGAGGTCGACCGTGTCGATCCAGTAGGCGGGTGCGCTGTAGTCCTCGCGGCGGATCGCGACGGGCTGGTCTTGGGCATCACGCAACAGCATCGAATGTCTCCAGGAAGTTTGAGTGGGTGAGTTCGTTGTAGTCGCGCACGGCCGCGATGACATGCGGCCCTGCGAGTTCTGCGGCACTGTGGGTGGTGCACACGGCGACGGCCATCATGCCGCCGCGGCGGGCGGCCTCGATGCCGAATGGAGCGTCTTCGAAGACGACACAGCGCGACGGCGCGACGCCGATGCGCCGCGCGGCTTCGAGGAAGATCGCCGGCTCGGGCTTGCCCGGCAGGCCCTCGTCGCCCCCGACGATCGCGAGCGGGTGCGGGTCCAGGCGCAGGTTCGACAGCGTGAAGGCGATGTTGTGCCTGTCGCCCGCGGTGCCGACCGCGATCTTCAGGCCGCGCGCCGCCGCCGATTTCTGGAAGGCGCTGAAGCCGGCCACTTCGCGGAACTGTGCGCCGAACAGCTCGCGGTAGATCGATTCCTTTTCGTGCGTGATCTCGGCGCCTTCGGCCTCGGTCACTTCGCGACCCATCAGCTCGCACGCGCATTCGAACGCGGTGCGGCCGGTGGTGCGGCGCATGAAGTCCGGCACGTCGATCGCGAGGCCCTTGCGCACGCCGTATTCGACCCAGGCCTTGGCGTGCCATGGCATGGAGTCGACCATGGTGCCGTCCATGTCGAAGATCAGCGCTTCCGCCTTGTGCATCGGCCCCTTCATCAGACGCCTTGCTTCAAGGAGGCTTCGATAAAGGGGTCGAGGTCGCCGTCGAGCACCTTCTGCGTCGCCGAGATTTCGACGTTGGTGCGCAGGTCCTTGATGCGGCTGTTGTCCAGCACGTAGCTGCGGATCTGGTGGCCCCAGCCCACGTCGGTCTTGCTGTCCTCGAGCTTCTGCTGCTCTTCCATGCGCTTGCGCATCTCGTGGTCGTACAGGCGCGAGCGCAGGCGCTTCCAGGCCACGTCGCGGTTGCTGTGCTGGCTGCGGCCGTCCTGGCACTGCACCACGATGCCGGTCGGGATGTGCGTGAGTCGCACCGCCGAATCGGTCTTGTTGATGTGCTGGCCGCCCGCGCCGCTGGCGCGGAAGGTGTCGGTTCGCACATCGGCCGGGTTGATATCGATCTCGATCGAGTCGTCGACTTCCGGGTAGACGAAGATGCTCGCGAAGCTGGTGTGGCGGCCGCCCGACGAATCGAACGGCGACTTGCGCACCAGGCGGTGCACGCCGGTCTCGGTGCGCAGCAGGCCGAAGGCGTAGTCACCTTCCACCTTGATCGTGGCGCTCTTGATGCCGGCGGTGTCGCCCGGGGTTTCGTCCTCGATCTGCGTCTTGAAGCCCTTGCGCTCGGCGTACTTGAGGTACTGGCGCAGCAGCATGCTGGCCCAGTCGCAGGCTTCGGTGCCGCCGGCGCCGGCCTGGATGTCGACGAAGGCGTTGAGCGGGTCGGCCGGGTTGTTGAACATCCGGCGGAATTCGAGCTGCTTGATGTCGGCTTCGAGCTTGGCGGCGTCGTCGGCGATGGCCTGCAGGCCGTCGATGTCGCCTTCTTCCTTCGACATCTCGAAGAGCTCGGTGTTGTCCGAGAGGCCGCTGGTCAGCCGGTCGATGGTGACGACCACGTCATCGAGCGACTTCTTTTCGCGGCCCAGTTCCTGGGCCTTCTTCGGGTCGTTCCAGACGTTGGGATCTTCGAGCGATGCGTTGACCGTCCTCAGACGTTCGGCCTTGGCATCGTAGTCAAAGATACCTCCGAAGATCGACGGTCCGGGCGCTCAGGTCCGCAAGGGTTGCGCCGATTTGGTTGATTTGCTCTGCATCCATGGGGTGTCCTGACGGTAATCGGGGAAAACCGGCCATTTTCTCATGCCGGGCAAGGCCGGGTCCGCCGCATGGCGGCACCCCGGGGGAGCGGCATCAGTCGGCGAAGAACGCCTCGATCAGCGCGGCCACGCGGGCGGGCTGGTCGTGATGCAGCATGTGGCCGGCGTCCTCGACGCGGGCGATGCGGGCATCGGGGACCTTCTTGAGGCGCTCGTGGTACTCGTCCAGCGAATAGCGGCCCTTCCACCAATGGGACAGGCTGTCGTCGGAAGCCTCGACCGCGAGCACCGGCGCGGTGATCGATGCATAGAGCGCCAGTATCTCGTCGACCCGGAAGATGTGGGCGTTGATGATCTTGTGCGCCGGATCGCCGAGGATTTCCCAGCGGTCGCCGCCGTCGGCGTGCGGCCTGCCGACCGACCAGTGCGCGGCGAGCCAGTCGGCCTTGTCCTGCGAAAGGCGCGGATTGGTCTTCATGAGCCGGCGCGCGACGCCATCGACGGCCGGGTAGCGCGCGAGGTCCATCTCGCCGCGATGCAGGCGCTTGATCTCGTCGATCCATTTGCCGTAGCGCTCGGGCGCCTGCTCGGGCTTGAACGCCGGCATGCCGAAGCCTTCGAGGTTGACCAGTCGCCGGATGCGTCGCGGCCGCACACCCGAGTACTGCATCGAGACATTGCCGCCCATGCTGTGGCCGACCAGGTCGATGGGCCGGTCGCCCGCATAGTGGTCGAGCAGCCAGTCGAGATCGGCGAGGTAGTCCGGCATCCAGTAGTTGTCGACCTTGCCGCCGTCGGTGAGCCCGAACCCGCGCCAGTCAGGGGCGATGATCCAGCGCTCTTGCTCCATGGCATCGACCACGAACTGCCACGAAGCGGCGACGTCCATCCAGCCGTGCAGCAGCACCAGCGGCGGCCGATCGGTGGCGGGCTCGCCCCACAGGCGCACGTGATAGTTCAGGTTGCGAACGGGGACGAATTCGCTGCGGGAGATTCGGAGGGCTTGGTACATGGAGCCGGAATGATACGAACTGTGCGACCCCGGAGACTGACACAGCCCAGGCCAAGGCACCCGCGGAACCGGCTCCGCCGGGCCGCCGGGTGCGCCCCCGGAGAGGGGTTGGCGAAGCGACACGAAGTGCGCGAAGTCTGGGGGAGATACCATGCTTTCATGAAAAAATCCAACTCGGTCAGAGCGACCTTCATGTCACGCCGATCTGCCTCGGCACCATGACCTTCGGTGAGCAGGTCAACGAACCCACCGCCCATGCGATCCTGGACCGCGCGCTCGAACGCGGCATCGATTTCATCGACACGGCCGAGATGTATGCGGTGCCCGCCCGCAAGGAAACCTTCGGGGCGACCGAGACCATCATCGGCAACTGGTTCGCAAAAAACCCCGGCCTGCGCCAGAAGATCGTGCTCGCGACCAAGGTGGCCGGCCCTTCGCGCGGCATGCCATGGGTGCGCCAAGGCAGCGGCATGACGGCGGCCGACATCGCCGCGTCGTGCGAGGCCAGCCTCGAGCGGCTGAAGACCGATGTGATCGATCTCTATCAGATCCACTGGCCGGAGCGCCACGTGCCGGCCTTCGGCTCGATCTACTACGACCCGACGAAGGAAAGGTCCGCCACGTCGATCCACGAGCAGCTCGAAGCGCTCGGCAAGCTGGTGAAGGCCGGCAAGGTGCGGGCGATCGGCTTGTCGAACGAGACCCCGTACGGTGTTCACGAGTTCGTCCGCCTGGCTGAACAGCACGGCTTGCCGCGCGTCGCGACGGTTCAGAACGTCTATTGCCTGATCAGCCGCGCGCTCGAAAACGGCCTCGACGAGACGATGCACCGCCTCGGCGTCTCGTTCCTGGCCTATTCGCCGCTGGCCTTCGGCCTCTTGACCGGCAAGTACGACCAGAGCGGCACCGAGGGGCCGGATGCGCCCAAGGGTGCGCGCATCTCCAGCTATGAGTCGGTGCGCAAGCAGCGCTGGGGCCGCGCCGACGCGCTGGCTGCCGCCCGCCGCTACAACGCACTCGCTCGCGAGCACGGCATGACGCCCGCCAAGCTGGCGCTGGCCTTCTGCTACACCAAGTGGCAGGTGGCGAGCACGATCATCGGCGTGACCTCGGTGGCGCAGCTCGATGAAGACCTCGACGCATGGGGCACCACGCTGTCGCCGGAACTCCTTGCCGAGATCGACAAGATCCGCTGGGAATTGCGCGACCCCGCTGCATGACCAAGAAGACGCACGTCTCCGAAACGCCCGCAACGCAGTTGTTGCGGGCCAACGGCATCGCGTTCACCGAGCATCCCTACGAATACGTCGAGCACGGCGGTGCGCAACACAGCGCCCAGGTGCTCGGCCTTGATCCGTTCAGCGTGGTCAAGACGCTCGTGATGCAGGATCAGGACGCCAAGCCGCTCATCGTGCTGATGCACGGCAACCGTACGGTGTCGACCAAGAACCTCGCGCGGCAGATCGGCGCGAAGTCGGTGGAGCCGTGCAAGCCGGAGGTTGCGAACCGCCACAGCGGCTATCTGGTCGGCGGCACCTCGCCGTTCGGTACGCGCCGCGCGATGCCGGTGTACATCGAGTCGACCATCTTGGGCCTGCCGCGCATCGCCATCAATGGCGGACGGCGCGGCTATCTGGTCGGCATCGATCCACAGGTGTGCGTCAGGCTGCTGGACGCGAAGCCGGTGCAATGCGCGCTGGCAGAATAGCCGGCTGCCTCGATGGGAGGCGAGCCGCCGGGTTTGCCGGTCCGGAGACACCGTGAGTTCCTACTTCCCCACGATCGTCGCGATCGTTCTTTCGTATCTGCTTGGTTCGCTGTC
Source organism: Variovorax ureilyticus (assembly GCF_050632185.1). Classification (GTDB taxonomy): domain Bacteria; phylum Pseudomonadota; class Gammaproteobacteria; order Burkholderiales; family Burkholderiaceae_C; genus Variovorax; species Variovorax ureilyticus_A. Next base: position 3,045,775 of record NZ_CP192579.1, on the reverse strand, counting down.
CTTCGCGGTCATCGTCAGCAAGGCGCTCGGCATGGCCGATCCGCGAAGCTACGGCAGCAAGAACCCTGGCGCCACGAATGTGCTGCGCTCGGGCAACAAGGGTGCCGCATTGGCGACCTTGCTGCTCGATGCGCTCAAGGGATGGGTTCCGGTCTTCCTGGTCAATCATTACGGCGCGAACTGGGGCATGGGGCAGGGCACCGCTGCGGTAGCGGGTTTTGCGGCCTTCCTGGGGCACCTTTACCCCGTGTTCTTCGGGTTCCAGGGTGGCAAGGGCGTCGCGACGGCAGCGGGCGCGCTGGTCGGCATCGACTGGCTGCTGGGCCTGGCGACCGGATGCACCTGGCTGATCATCGCGGTCTTCTTTCGCTATTCGTCACTCGCTTCGATCGTCGCGGCATTCTTCGCGCCGGCCTACTATCTGATCGGCGGCCGGATCGCCTGGCCGCTGGACCTTGTCGTGCTGCTGTCGCTGGTCTCCATCAGCCTGCTGCTGATCTGGCGGCACCGCGAAAACATCCGTCGGCTCGCAGCCGGCACCGAGTCGAAGCTCGGTTCCAAGAAGAAATAGGAGTACCCCATGGGAACCATCCAGCGCTTTCACGTCGGCCCGCGCCTGAGCGAGACGGCGGTTCACAACGGCACCATCTACCTGGCCGGGCAGGTGCCCGACGACACCACGCAGGACATCCGCGGCCAGACCGCCCAGGTGCTCGCGATGGTCGATCGCTTGCTGGCCGAGGCCGGCAGCGACAAGTCGCGCATCCTGATGACGCAGATCTTCCTGGCCGACATCAGCGAGATCGGCGCGATGAACGAGGTGTGGGACGCCTGGATTCCCGCCGGCAACACGCCGCCGCGCGCGACCGTGCAGGCCGCGATGGCCAATCCGGGCTACAAGATCGAGATCGTGGTGACCGCCGCCGCGATCTGATGAGTACCTAGTACCGTTTTTCCAGCACCATCTGGTCGGCATCGCGCCGCATCGAGAAGCGGCTGATGAAGCTGTTGCCGAGCAGGATGTACGGCATCGGCTGCTGCGAGACGACCGCATCGATGTCATACACCTCGACATCCCCCACCCGCACCGAATTGAGGCGCACGCGATAGGCCCGCGCCGTGCCGTTCGCCGTGTTCATCTGCACCGGCTGGCCCTTGGTGTAGTCGAGGCCGATGCGCTGCGCGTCGGCCTCGGACATCGCCACCGCGGTGGCGCCGGTGTCCACCATGAAGCTGACGGCGCGACCGTTGATCGCGCCCTGCGTCATGAAGTGGCCGCCGCTCGATACCGGCAGCACGATGCGCGAACCACCGGCCCCCCGCCTCCGCCACCACCGATGCTGACCGGCGTATCCATGCGAATCGAAACGCGCTTGCCGGCGGACTCCACAGTCGCCTGCTCGCCCTGGAGCGCGACGAGCTTCACGCCCTGGAAGGTTTCGCCGACCGCCACGGTCTTCGGCGCGCTGCCGTCCACGATCAGGATTGCGCGGCTGCCGATGGTGCCGGTCAGCATGACCGATTGGGCCTGCGCGAAGCCGCATGCGCTCGCGGCCACGAGCGCCGCGATCATTCGGGGGTGGAGAGCGACGCGAAGCGCGCGAGCCTGGGGGTGAGCCATCAGTCTCTGAAGTTATTGAAGGTCAAGGGCAGGTCGGCCACATCCTTCTTGATCAGCGCCATCGCCGCCTGAAGGTCGTCGCGCTTGGCGCCGGTCACGCGCACCGCGTCGCCCTGGATCGCGGCCTGCACCTTGAGCTTGCTGTCCTTGATGAGCCGCTGGATCTTCTTCGCGGTGTCGGATTCGATGCCGCTCTTGACCTTGATGACCTGCTTGACCTTGTCGCCGCCGATCTTCTGGACGTCGCCCTTGTCGAGAAAGCGCACGTCGACGCTGCGCTTGGTGAGCTTGTTGCGCAGGATGTCCTCGACCTGCACGAGCTGGAATTCGGCGTCGCCGATCAGGGTGATTTCCTTGTCCTTGAGCTCGACGGCGGCCGCGGTGCCCTTGAAGTCGAAGCGGGTGGCGATTTCCTTGGCGGTGTTCTCCACTGCGTTCTTGACCTCGGGCAGGTTGGGTTCACAAACAGTGTCGAAAGACGGCATGAAGGCTCCGGCAGCAACAGAATGAAAAATGAAAAGAGGGCCGCACGCAGTGCCGCGCGGCGTACGAATGCGACAATTCTCCCATGATCGTGGAGCACAACGTACCGCTGCAGCAGCACAACAGCTTCGGCATCGTCGCGCGCGCACAGCACCTGGTGCGCATCGGTGAAGAAATCGATGTGACGGCGCTGCTGGCGGACGAGAAATGGCGCAGGGCGCCGAAGTTCGTGCTCGGCGGCGGCAGCAACATCGTCCTGACGGGCGACGTCAAGCCGCTGGTGCTCAAGGTCGAGATCAAGGGCCGACGGCTGGTGGAAGAGAGTGCCCGCGCATGGATCGTCGAAGCCGGCGCCGGCGAGATCTGGCACGACACGGTGAGCTGGACCCTGGATCAGGGCTACCACGGGCTCGAGAACCTCGCGCTCATCCCGGGCACCGTGGGCGGCTCGCCCGTGCAGAACATCGGTGCCTACGGCGTCGAGCTGCAGGACCGCTTCGACTCGCTCGACGCGATCGATCTCGAAACCGGCCGGCCGTTCACGCTCGATGCGTCGCAGTGCGCCTTCGGTTATCGCGACTCGGTGTTCAAGCACCTCGGTGCCGGCGAGAACGATTTCGGTCTTGCCGGTCGGGCGCTGATCACGCGGGTCCGTTTCAGGCTGCCCAAGCCTTGGAAGCCTGAGCTCGGCTACCTCGATCTCGAACGAAAGATGGCCGAGGCGGGCAACTTCGCGCCGAGCGCGAGGGAAATCTTCGACTGGATCTGCGCCATCCGCCGCGCGAAGCTGCCCGACTGGCGCGTGCTCGGCAACGCCGGCAGCTTCTTCAAGAACCCGACCGTGACGCCGGAGCAGTGCGCCGACATCATCGCGCGCGACCCCAAGATCGTTCACTACCCGATGGCCGACGGCAGCATCAAGCTGGCGGCCGGATGGCTGATCGATGCCTGCGGCTGGAAGGGGAAGTCGGTGGGCAACGCCGGCGTCTACGAACGCCAGGCGCTGGTGCTCGTGAACCGCGGCGGCAAGGAAAACCCCGTCACCGGCGGCGAAGTGATGACGCTGGCCAAGGCGATCCAGACCAGCGTCTACGAGCGCTTCGGCATCCGCCTGGAGCCCGAGCCAGTCGTGGTCTAGCTCGGCCCAGGCTGCGCGCTTACTTACTTCTCGTCGTTCTTCAGTTGGGGCAGGGACGCGCCCTGCTTTGCCGACAAGAGGCCCGTTTGCGTGTAGATCTTGAGCTTGTCGCGCGTGTCGGTGATGTCGAGGTTGCGCATCGTCAACTGGCCGATCCGGTCCGCCGGCGAGAACGTCGACTCGCCCTTTTCCATCGTCAGCCGCTCGGGCTGGTAGGTCAGGTTGGGCGACTCGGTGTTCAGGATCGAGTAGTCGTTGCCGCGGCGCAGTTCGACGGTCACTTCGCCGGTGATGGCGCGTGCGACCCAGCGCTGGGCGGTTTCGCGCAGCATGATCGCCTGCGGATCGAACCAGCGGCCCTGGTACAGCAGGCGGCCCAGGCGCCGGCCGCTGTCGCGGTACTGCTCGATCGTGTCCTCGTTGTGGATGCCGGTGACCAGGCGCTCGTAGGCGATGAACAGCAGCGCGAGCCCGGGGGCCTCGTAGATGCCGCGGCTCTTCGCTTCGATGATGCGGTTCTCGATCTGGTCGCTCATGCCCAGGCCGTGGCGGCCGCCGACGCGGTTGGCTTCGAGGATCAGGTCCACGAGGCTCGCGTATTCGACGCCGTTGATTGCCACCGGACGGCCTTCGACGAAGCGCACCGTCACTTCTTCGCGCTTGACCTCGACCTCGTCCTTCCAGAAGGCGACGCCCATGATCGGCTGGACGATCTTCATGCCGCTGTTCAGGTGTTCGAGGTCCTTGGCCTCGTGCGTCGCGCCGAGCATGTTCGAGTCGGTGGAGTAGGCCTTCTCGGCCGACATCTTGTAGGCGAAGCCGGCCTTCTGCATGAACGCCGACATCTCGGCGCGGCCGCCCAGTTCGTCGATGAAGGTCTGGTCGAGCCAGGGCTTGTAGATCTTCAGCGCCGGATTGGTCAGCAGGCCGTAACGGTAGAAGCGCTCGATGTCGTTGCCCTTGTAGGTGCTGCCGTCGCCCCAGATGTTGACGTCGTCTTCCTTCATGGCCGACACCAGCATCGTGCCGGTGACCGCGCGGCCGAGCGGCGTGGTGTTGAAGTACGTCAGGCCGGCCGTCGTGACGTGGAAAGCGCCGGCCTGCAGCGCGGCGATGCCTTCAGCCGCGAGTTGCGAGCGGCAGTCGATCAGGCGGGCCTTCTCGGCACCGTAGAGCATCGCCTTGCGCGGGATCTCGTCGTAGTCGGGCTCGTCGGGTTGGCCGAGGTTGGCTGTATAGGCGTAGGGAATGGCGCCCTTGTTGCGCATCCAGTGCAGCGCGGCGCTGGTGTCGAGGCCGCCGGAGAAGGCGATGCCGACCTTCTGGCCGACGGGGACGTTTTGAAGAATGGTGGACATGCTCGAATCCCGTTTCAACCGAAGTGGCAGATGTAGCTGTAGGGCTCGCCGCTCACGCGGATCTCGAAGGACGAGTTGCCGGGTACGCTGAACTTTTCGCCCACACCCGAAGCCACCCAGGTGTCGCTGCCTGCCAGCTTGTATTCGCAGCGGCCGCCCGTGCCTTCCATGATTTCCGGCGCACCGGTGTTGAAGGTCAGCGTGGACGGCAGGATCACGCCGACCGATTTCTTGGTGCCGTCGGCGAGTGTGAGGCTGTGGCTCACGCACTTGCCGTCGAAATACACATTCGCCTTGGTCGTGACCGAGACGTTCGGGAGGGATTCGGTTGTGCTCATGAGATAGGAGGGCGTGGCGCCGGCTGCGCTTGGCATCCGGCGGCGCATCCCTTGCAGGACGCGCCCGTGCGTTGATTGGAAAGCCCGTGATTTTAGGCTTCCGGCCGGCCCTCCCGGCCGGTTGGCCTCAATGCCAGCCGCGCGAGTAGCCGAAGCCCAGCGAGATGCCGATCGGCGGCCAGGCGTAGGCGGGCGGCGGGTAGTAAGCCGGGGCGGGGTAGTAGACCGGCGCCGCCGGCTGCACGTAGACAGGCGCCGGGCCATAGCCATAGACCGGCGCCGGTGCGACGGCGCCGCCGCCGGACACCACCACGCCCTGTTCGGGTACGACGTTGTCCCAGCTCTGGGGAGCCGGCGCCTGCGGCTGCGCGTACTGCTGCTGCGGAGGAACGGGCGACGTGATGCCGTAGCTGTTGGCATCGACCCAGATGCTTGGGCCGGGCGGGGTGCTGGTTTGCGTCGTGTACTGGCGGCCCGCGTACTCATAGGTCACGTGGTAGCGGACGCTGCCATTCGATTCGGTCACCGGTGACGACGAGATCACGCGTGCCTGCACCTGTTCCGCGTGGGCCACCGTGGCACTGGCGCCGAGCACGGCGGCGAGCACCGAAATGGCGGAAATCCTGCGAAGGGTGTTCGTGTTCATCTCAAAAAACTCCTGAAAAGGGCGTTGGACCCTCGTAGCGGGATTTGACGCGGTTCGATGGTCCCGGTTCAACCGTTTACACAACGTGGCTTTTCCACTGGGCCGCATCGAAGCCTGTGGTCACAACGGCGCCGTCGTTCCATTGGACGACCGGCCGCTTGATGAGACTCGGATTCGCCAGCAGCACTGCGCGTGCGGAAGGCGCATCGACCACCGCTTCGCGGGTCGCCTCGTCGAGACGGCGCCACGTGGTCCCCCGGCGGTTGACCAGGGCTTCCCAACCGGGCGATTTCAGCCAGCGGTCGAGTTCGGACGCCGGTACGCCGTCCTTCTTGAAATCGTGGAAGCGGTAGGCGACGCCGTGCTCGTCGAGCCAGGCTCGGGCGCGCTTCACTGTGTCGCAGTTCGGGATGCCATAGAGAGTCGTCATCCCCCGATGATGCCCGCGGGGCTCCTCGGCGACAATTGAAGGCTCCATGAAAACCCTTGCCGACTGGCTCGCGCACGCCGAGCACCTGCATCCCAAGAACATCGAACTCGGGCTCGACCGGGTCCGCGCCGTGGCCGAAAAGGTCGGCCTCTCCTTCGAATGCCCCGTGATCACGGTGGCCGGCACCAATGGCAAGGGTTCCACCTGCGCGATGCTGGAATCGATCCTCACGCATGCGGGTTATCGCACCGCCGTGTTCACCTCGCCGCATCTGGTGCGCTTCGAGGAGCGCCTGCGCCTGCGCGGAGAAGCTGTCGACGGTGACGAGCTCTCGAAGCATTTCGAAGCCGTCGAGCGCGCGCGCGGAGAGGTCGCGCTGACCTACTTCGAGTTCACGACGCTGGCCATCCTTCTGTGCATCGCCGCGAACAAGCCGGACGTCGCGATCCTCGAAGTCGGCCTGGGCGGGCGGCTCGATGCGGTCAACATCGTCGATGCCGACTGCGCCGTGATCACCAGCATCGATCTCGACCACATGGAATACCTCGGCCCCGACCGCGAGAGCATCGGGCGCGAAAAGGCCGGCATCCTCCGCGCGGGCCGTCCCGCCATCGTGAGCGATCCGATGCCGCCGCAAAGCGTGATAGCCCACGCCGACGCGATCGGCGCGGATCTCTGGCTCGTCGGGCGCGATTTCAATGTCGCGGGGGACAAGCAGCAATGGGGCTGGAGCGGCCGCGGCCGGCGCTACAGCGGGCTTGCGTATCCGGCGCTGCGGGGCGCCAACCAATTGATCAATGCTGCGGGCGTGCTGGCCGCGCTCGAATCGTTGCGGCCGCGTCTTCCGATCACCGCGCAGGCGGTGCGCAATGGCCTCGCGATGGTCGAGCTCCCCGGGCGCTTCCAGATCGTTCCGGGCGAGCCGGCCCTCGTACTGGACGTCGCGCACAACGCGCACGCGGTCGCGGCGCTCGCCGAGAACCTCGACGCGATGGGCTTCTATCCGACGACGCACGGCGTGTTCGGCGTGATGGCCGACAAGGACCTCGACCCGATCCTCGCGCGCATCGGGCCGATGATCGACCGCTGGTATTTCACCGATCTGCCGACGCCGCGCGCCGCGAAGGCGGACGAGCTGCTGGCCCGGTGGCAGGCGCAGAACAAGCGCAGCGATGTCGCCGGCAGCGTGCATCACTCCCCCATGGAGGCACTGCAGGCGGCCATCGATCGGGCGGACCCCACTGATAGAATCGTGGTCTTCGGATCGTTCTTCACCGTGGGTGGTGTGCTCGAGCACGGAACCCCCGTCTGCGGGCCAGGCACCTGTCGTCCGGTTCCTGAATCAGCCTGATTTCCGCGCTCTTTCCACTTTACGCTGCACTCCATCAGGAAAACGAATTTCATGGCGTTCTTCAAGTTCCGCGAACGCGGTCCTCAGGGCAACGAAGGGCGAAACTCCGCCGGCGCCGCAGCTCCGACGGAAAGCATCGAGGCCATGCGCCGCCGGGCGAGGCACCGGCTTCTCGGCGCCGCAGTGCTGGTGCTGATCGGGGTGGTTGGTTTCCCCTGCTGTTCGACACGCAGCCGCGGCCGGTCGCCGTCGACATTCCGATCGAAATTCCGGACCGGAACAAGGCCAAGCCCCTGGTTGTCCCGCCCACCCCTGCGCCCGCCAGCGCGGCGAGCGGCAAGCCGAGCGCGGCGGCCGCGCCGGCGGTTGATGACGGCATGATCACCGAGGCTGCGGATGGAACCGAGATCCCCTCGTCGAAGCTGGCGGCCGTGACACCACCCCCTGCGGTCAAGTCGGAGCCCGCGTCCGCACCGAAGCCGGAAGCTAAGCCGGAGCCCAAGCCCGAACCCAAGGCCAAGCCGGAGCCCAAGCCCGAGGCCAAATCGGAGCCGAAGCCCGAGCCCAAGCCCGCACCCCCAAGCCCGCGACTTCCGATGACGGCAGCCGCGCGCGCGCCCTGCTGGAAGGCAAGACCGCCGCCGCGACGGCAGCCAAGCCTGCGGCAGCGGCCGAAGACAGCGGTCGCTTTGTCGTCCAGGTCGGGGCGTTCGCCGACGTGGACAAGGCCAAGGAAGTGCGCCAGAAGCTTGAAAAGGCTGGCCTCAAGACCTATACGAATGTCGCCAAGACGTCTGACGGCGAGCGCACGCGCGTGCGTGTCGGGCCCTTCGCCTCGCGTGCCGAGGCGGACAAGGCGGCGAGCAAGGTCAAGGGCTTGTCTTTGCCGGCGGCCGTCCTCAGCTTGTAGCCCGCGGCGAAGCGACGTGATTCTTCTCGACTGGATCGCGGTCGTGCTTGTCGTGGTGTCGATGTTGCTGGGGCTTCTGCGCGGGCTGGTGTTCGAAGTCGTGCTGCTGGCGGGATGGGTGGCTGCCTTCCTGTGCGCCCAGTGGCTGGCGGACGACGTCGGTCGCTGGCTGCCGTTCGGCGAGCCCGCGGCGACCTGGCGCTATGCGGCGGGATTCGTGCTGGTGTTCGTCGCCGTCGCCTTCAGCGTGGGGCTGGTTGCATCGGTGACGCGCAAGCTGGTGACCGCGATCGGATTGCGTCCGGTCGATCGCGTTCTTGGCGGTGTCTTCGGCGTGGCCCGCGGCGCAGTGGCGCTGCTGGCCGTGGCGGTTGTTGTTCATTTGCTGGCGTTGAGCGACAGTGCCTGGTGGCACGAATCGCGCAGCGCCAATGTTCTCGACGCGGCATTGCAGGGCCTGAAGCCTGCCTTGCCTGGAAAGTTGGCAAGCTACCTGCCCTGAGAGGATCGCTTCATGTGTGGAATCGTCGGCGTTGTCAGCAACGCGCCCGTCAATCAACTGCTCTACGACGCGCTGTTGCTTCTGCAGCACCGTGGCCAGGATGCCGCCGGCATCGTCACCTTGCAGCAGCGCAAGTTCTTCATGCACAAGGCCAAGGGCATGGTTCGCGACGTGTTCCGCACGCGCAACATGCGGGCCCTGCCGGGTGATGTCGGACTGGGGCAGGTGCGCTACCCCACCGCCGGCAATGCCTACAGCGAGGAAGAGGCGCAGCCTTTCTACGTCAACGCGCCCTTCGGCATCGTGCTGGTGCACAACGGCAACCTCACGAACGCCCACGCGCTGCGTGCCGAGCTGTTCTCCACGGATCACCGCCATACCAACACCGAGAGCGATTCGGAAGTTCTGCTCAACGTGTTGGCGCACGAGATCGATCGCGCGACGCGCGGCGGTTCGCTCACCTCGGCGACGCTGTTCGAATCCGTGCGCAATGTGCACAGGCGGCTGCGTGGTTCGTACGCCGTCGTCGCACTGATCGCCGGGCACGGTCTGCTCGCCTTCCGCGATCCCTATGGCATCCGGCCGCTGGCCATTGGTCGCGGTGCCGACGGCACCGTGATGGTTGCCAGCGAATCGGTCGCACTCGAAGGTTCGGGTCATGTGTTCGAACGCAACATCGCGCCGGGCGAGGCGGTCTTCGTCGACCTGCAGGGCCAGGTGCATTCGGAACAGTGCGCCGACTCGCCGACGCTCAATCCGTGCATCTTCGAGTTCGTCTACCTGGCGCGGCCCGATTCGGTGCTCGATGGCATCTCGGTCTACCGAGGCGCGGCTCAATCTCGGCGAAACGCTGGCCAAGCGCGTGGTCTCGACCGTGCCGCCGAACGAGATCGACGTCATCATCCCCATCCCCGAATCGAGCCGGCCGAGCGCGACGCAACTGGCGCATCTGCTGGGCATTCCGTACCGCGAGGGCTTCGTCAAGAACCGGTACGTGGGCCGGACCTTCATCATGCCGGGGCAGGGCGTGCGCAAGAAGTCCGTGCGCCAGAAGCTCAACGTGATCGGCAGCGAGTTCAAGGGCCGCAACGTGTTGCTGGTCGACGACTCGATCGTGCGCGGCACCACCAGCCGCGAGATCGTGCAGATGGCGCGCGACGCCGGTGCCCGCAAGGTGTATCTCGCCAGCGCCGCGCCGCCGGTGCGCTTCCCCAACGTCTACGGCATCGACATGCCGACCAAGGATGAACTCGTGGCGCATGACCGCACGGTCGAGCAGATCCGGGAACTCATCGGCTGCGATGCATTGATCTACCAGGACGTCGATGCGATGAAGCGCGCGATCGGCTCGCTCAATCCCAAGCTCGACGGCTTCGACGCCTCGTGCTTCGACGGCGTCTATGTGACCGGCGACATCGACACCGAGGCGATCACGCGCATGAACGGCAACCGCCCGCGCATCGAAGAGACCGAGGAAGACTCGTCGCGCCTCGTGTTGCCCAACTTGTCATGATCACCCCCAGGCTTCGCGCACTTCGTGTCGCTGCTCCAACCCCCTCTCCGAGGGCGCACCCAGCGGCCCGGCAAAGCCGGGTCCGCGGGTGCCCTGGCTTTGAAGAAATACATGACTGACCATTCCCTTCCGCCCGGGCTGCATCGCGACACGCTCGCCGTGCGAACCGCGCTCGAGCGCAGCCAGTACGGCGAGAACTCCGAGGCGCTGTTCCTCACCAGCAGCTTCGTCCAGCCCGATGCCGAGACCTCGGCGCGACGCTTCGCCGGCACCGAAGAAGGCTTCACCTACACCCGCACTTCCAATCCCACGGTCGCCAGCTTCGAGCGCCGGCTCGCGGCGCTCGAAGGCACCGAGGCAGCCATCGGCGCATCGAGCGGCATGGGCGCCATCCTCATGATGTGCATGGGGCTGCTGAAGGCGGGCGACCATGTGGTGTGCTCGCGTTCGGTGTTCGGATCGACGCTCAACCTGATCGGGCGCGAGTTCGGCAAGTTCGGGGTCGAAACCACCTTCGTGTCGCAGACCGACGTCGCTGAATGGAAGGCCGCGATCCGTCCGACCACGAAGCTGCTGTTCGCCGAAACGCCGACCAATCCGCTGACCGACGTGTGCGACATCCGCGCGCTCGCCGATCTCGCGCATGATGCGAGCGCGCTGCTCGCAGTGGACAACTGCTTCTGTTCCCCGGCGCTGCAGCGCCCCACCGAGCTGGGCGCGGACCTCGTCATCCATTCGGGCACCAAGTACCTCGAAGGGCAGGGCCGTGTGCTGGCTGGCGCGATCTGCGGATCGGCCAAGCTGATCAACGAGGTGTTCGGCCCGGTGGTTCGAACCGCGGGCATGGCGCTTTCGCCGTTCAACGCATGGGTCGTGCTCAAGGGACTCGAAACGCTCGGCATCCGCATGCAGGCGCATTGCGCCGGTGCGCTGGCGCTGGCGCAATGGCTGGAAACGCAGCCGGGTGTCTCGCGCGTCTACTACCCCGGGCTGAAATCACATCCCCAGCATGAACTCGCGATGCGCCAGCAGTCCGGCAAGGGCGGCGCGGTCGTGTCCTTCGACGTGCTGGGCGACAGCCCCGAAGTGGCCCGCGCCAATGCCTTCCAGGTCATCGACAGCACGCGCGTATTGAGCATCACCGCCAACCTCGGCGACACCAAGACCACCATCACGCATCCGGCCACGACCTCGCACGGCCGCCTCACCGAGGCGCAGCGGCAGGCGGCCGGCATCAGCCAGGGCCTGATCCGCGTTGCGGTCGGCCTGGACCACATCGACGACATCAAGGCCGACCTCCTGCGCGGCCTCACCACCCTCGCATGACACAAAAGACCCGTACCCGTTTCGCCCCTTCGCCGACCGGCTTCATCCACCTCGGCAACATCCGCTCGGCGCTTTATCCCTGGGCCTTCGCACGCTCGACCGGCGGCGACTTCATCCTGCGCATCGAGGACACCGACCTCGAGCGTTCGACGCAGGCGGCGGTCGATGTCATTCTCGAAAGCATGCAATGGCTGGGCCTCGACCATGACGAGGGGCCTTACTACCAGATGCAGCGCATGGACCGCTACAAGGCGGTGCTCGCCGAGATGCAGGTCGCGGGGCTCGTGTACCCGTGCTACATGAGCGTCGCGGAACTCGACGCGCTGCGCGAGAAGCAGATGGCCGCAAAGGAAAAGCCGCGCTACGACGGTACGTGGCGTCCCGAGCCGGGCAAGGTCCTGCCGCCGATTCCCGAAGGTGTGCAGCCTGTGCTGCGCTTCCGCAATCCGCAGGGCGGGGTGGTTGCGTGGGACGACAAGGTCAAGGGCCGCATCGAGATCAGCAACGACGAACTCGACGATCTCGTCATCGCGCGTCCGGACGGAACGCCCACCTACAACTTCTGCGTGGTGGTCGACGATATCGACATGGCGATCACGCACGTCATCCGTGGCGACGACCACGTGAACAACACGCCGCGCCAGATCAACATCTTCCGCGCGCTCGGCAAGGAGCCGCCGGTCTACGCGCACCTTCCCACCGTGCTGAACGAGCAGGGCGAGAAGATGAGCAAGCGCAACGGGGCCAAGCCCGTCACGCAATTCCGCGATGAAGGCTTCCTGCCCGACGCGATGGTGAACTACCTCGCGCGGCTCGGCTGGAGCCATGGCGATGACGAGATCTTCTCGCGCGCGCAGTTCATCGAGTGGTTCGACCTCGATCACCTGGGCCGGAGCGCCGCGCAGTTCGACGAAGCCAAGCTTCGCTGGGTGAATGCGCAGCATCTGAAGGCCATGGCCGACGATGCATTGGCACCGCTCGTGGCGGACCAGTTGAAGAAGCGCGGCATCGCCGCCGATGAACGCCTGCCGGCAATCTGCGGCCTGTTCAAGGATCGCTGCGAAACGACGGTCGCACTGGCCGACTGGGCCGCCGCCTTCTATGCCGATGTGAGCGCGAGCGAAGCCGATCGCGCGCAGCACATTACCGATGCGGTGCGTCCTGCGATCGCCGCACTGGCGGATAGACTCGCTCATGTTGCTTGGGACAAGGTCTCGATCGCTGCCGCGATCAAGGAAGTGCTCGGCGCGCATGGCCTCAAGATGCCTGCTCTGGCGATGCCGGTGCGGGTTCTCGTGATGGGCACGCCACAGACGCCGTCGCTCGATGCAGTGCTCGCACTCTTTTCTCGCGAAAAAATTTTGGAGCGTTTGAAGAAAGCCTAAAAAGCTGTATATAATTTGAGGCTCGACACCTGCAACGGAATCCTTCAAAAGGGGAGTCCTTCAAAGGGGGTATAGCTCAGCTGGGAGAGCGCTTGCATGGCATGCAAGAGGTCAGCGGTTCGATCCCGCTTACCTCCACCAACGGGGCGTCGAGAAGTTAGTTAGTCCAGGTTTTGACCCTATCGTCTAGAGGCCTAGGACATCACCCTTTCACGGTGAGTACCGGGGTTCGAATCCCCGTAGGGTCGCCAAGTTTTGTGGCACTTGGCTCAGGCATCGCAAGATGCAAGAGCGAAAGTCACACCGACGCGGAGTGGTAGTTCAGTTGGTTAGAATACCGGCCTGTCACGCCGGGGGTCGCGGGTTCGAGTCCCGTCCACTCCGCCAAGTAAAGCGAAAAGCCGTTGCAAATCATTGATTTGCAACGGCTTTTTCCTTTTCTGCTCCTGATTCTGCTACCCCATTTACGAGCGCTGGTGCTACCCCGATGGCCCTTCGGGGTAGCAGCTTTCAACGGCTCGGGTGGTACGTTTCACTCCAAGCTCTGGCTGCCCCGAGGGGTCGATGACCAACCGACCATGGAACATCGACATGTCCGCTCGCCTGGCGCTCGTCCCCACCAGCGCTCCTTCTGGAAAACCGTCCGCTACGTTGCCCCGGTACCTGTACCGGCGTGGCAGCACCTACTACTTCAAACGGAAAATTCCGACTGACTGCGCCGCGGCATTTCCGCAATGCCAAGGCACCCTGTGGAAGTCCTTGGGCACGGAGCTGCTGGAAAAAGCCCGCGTGCTGTTGGCCGTCGAGAACACCGAGTTCGACTTGGCCGTGGCCGCCCATCGGAAGGCGCATGCCGGGCAACGACTGAATCAAGCCGGCTTCGGCTCCAGTTCCGGGTCGCAACCTCCGGAACGCGGTATATCAACAGCGGGCGTTGCGCCGTCGGGCACATCGGCACATCAGGTTGAACTGCTCAAAGGCATCGAGGCGACCTTGGCCGAGCTTCGTGCGCTCGTCCTTCCCGGGTCGAATCCACCGAACGGCGACAACTCGCGCGCAGTTCCGGCGATTCCGCGACGGGTTGAACGAGCCGCTGAACGTGGTTCCACGCGCGACAGGCGCCCGACGATGCTTCACCTGCTCGAAGACTGGAAGCTGAAACAGACGCGTGAGCGCAGCATCGCCGCGGTGGAGTCGGTCGTCATGGACTTCCGCAAGCTCCATGGGCCGCTTGCCGTGGAGGCCATCACGCGTCAGCATGCGCGAGCGTTTCGTGACCAGCTCATTGAGCGGCAGTTGGGCGTGCGAACCATCGAAAACCGCATCGGCTATCTGTCCACCCTGTTTCGGCACGGCCAGCGCGAAATCGTCGAGCACCTGGCGCTCAATCCCTTCGAAAACATGGCAATTCAGTCGGTGACTGTCGCCCGTCCTCCGAAGGAGCGGCGCGCGTATGAAATCGCGGAACTCAACCGTCTTTATAGCAGCCGCCTGTACACCGAAGGCGAGCGGCCGAAGGGGCAGGCGAGGGAGGCGGCCTACTGGACGCCGCTGCTGGGGCCCTTCGTGGGGGCTCGCATCGAGGAGGCCGCCCAATTGCGGACCGCCGACATCCAGCGTATCAACGGCGTGTGGTGCATCCGAATCTGCAACCTGGCCGACGACCAGAACGTGAAGAACATCGGGAGCTTCCGGCGCGTGCCGTTGCATGAAGAGCTGATTCGCTGTGGCTTCCTGGCCTATGTGGCTGCCCAGGTACGCGCAGGTCATGACCGAGTGTTTCCGTCGCTGAGCAACGACAACATCCATGGCACTTGGTCGAACGCGCTGGGCAAGTGGTTCGGACGGTACCTCGACACGATTGGCCTCGATGACCACCGACTCGACTATCACTCCTTCCGATACACGTTTCGCCAGCAGTGTTCTCTTTGCGGCATCGACAACGAGGTTCGTGACGCGCTGACAGGGCACTGGGTCAGCAACTCGGACGCCGGGCGGACCTACATGAAAGCGGAGAACCGGCAGTACCCGTTTCCCAAGCTCGTTGAGGCGATGAAGCTGCTGCGGTACGACGAGTTGCGCATCTCGCATCTGCATGTCGAAGAACCCACGCGCGGTGTCGAAATATTGATGGCGTGAGTTCCGCCAGTGACGTGGCGTAGCACTACGGAGCTGCTGTCCTCCAACTATTTGAAGTGTTTTGTGAGCGCGCTCACAAAACACTTCAACTTTTGCTTGGCCTCGAAAAGGTCGCTGCGCAGAATTCTTGGCACACAACACCCAGCGAATCCTTCAGCGACTTCACATATGTTCGACCCTGCAACTGAATCTACCCCCGCCAGCAACGAACCGGCGGGCGATGCGACCGAAACGAGCCATCAGTACCTGTTTCGGCGTGGCGACGTGTACTACTTCAAGCGAAGGTTCCCTTCCGATGTTCTTCATTCGCTCGGCCGGGGCCAAAAGAAAGCGCACTGGCAATCGTTGAAGACGGCCTCGCTTCAGGAGGCGCTTCGCAAGCTTCCTGTGGAGGTTGAGAAGTTTGACGCAGCGGTGGCGAAGGCTCGCGCACGCAAGAGCCAAGTCAAGGTCCCAACCGCACCGAGGTCAGAGGGGACGACGAAGTATCTTCTGCTCGAGCACATCCCGTTCATCGTCGGGCGCTTTGAGTACTTGCATTTGGAGACCGATATCGAGGAACGTCGGGCCATGGAGGACGACGGTGAGCTCGACGCCCGCTTGGCAGACTTCGAGCATGGACTGAAGATGAAACGACGTGCTGCAGCGCGAGAAGACTTCTCCCATGTGGAGGAGGTGGCGCAGACTCTTCTTGCAGAGGAGTGCCTCATCGCTCCGCCGGGCTCGGTCGCTCACACATCGCTTCTGCGGGAGTTGATGCGCGCCGACATCGAGACCCTTCAGAAGCAGTGCGATGCCATAGAGGGAGAACTGTTCGTACTGCCACCGAACGCTCCTGTCGCCCCCCGGCTGCTCCCGACGATGCAAACGGCGTTTGCTGAATGGCAGCGGTCGCAGAGTGATGACCGGACCATCGATGCCTATGGCCGCTTCGTTAACCAGTTCGAATCCAGAAATCGTGGACTTCCGATGGCGAGTATCGACCTTGAGCGAGCGAACGGGTTCCGGGACCACTTGCATGAATGCGGCCTTGACAGGCGAAGCATCATGAACAGCGTAGGCGGGCTGGCGACCATCTGGGACTTCTATGAAACGAAGTTCAACCGAGTCACCAGCAACCCGTTCAGGCGTGTCCGATACGACGGCCTTTCGCGCCGAGCGCCGTCGGAGGACCGTCGACGCTTCGAAGTGTCTGAGCTGGCGACGCTATTCAACTCCCCCATCTACACGGGCGAACAGCAACTTCAAGGGCAGGTGAAGGAGTCAGGGTATTGGGCACCTCTGCTCGCCACCTTTGCTGGAGGACGCATCGAAGAGATTGCTCAGCTTCGCGTCGCGGACATCTTGCAAATCAACGGTACCTGGACTATTCGAATTGAGAACTTGGAGCATGACCAGGGCACGAAGACGATGAGCAGCCATCGGCTTGTGCCAATACACCAAGAGCTCATCAAGTGCGGATTTTTGAGCTACGTCGCAAAACAAAAGCTTGCCGGTCGGACTCATGTCTTTCCGTCACAGGGCAACAAGAACACGTACGGATTGTGGTCGAACGCCCTCGGAAAGTGGTTCGGGAGGTATTTGGACAAGATTGGGTTGGACGACTCTCGTCTGGTGTTCCACAGCCTTCGGTATTCCTTCAAGCAGAGATGCGCCGAGTGCGGTATCACGGAAGAGCCGAGAGATGCTCTGACGGGGCATTGGCTTTCGAAGGACTCATCGCGCGAATACATGAAGGCCAAGGGCCGACAGTACCCGTTTCCGCTACTGGCACGCGCCATCGAGCAGCTGCGCTATGACGAGCTCGACCTTCGGCATCTGTACGTGGCCGACCCGTATGACCAGGTGGACCGTGCCTGGAGGTTCTGAGGTGGTCCGGTGGCTAGAAACTTCCCGCGGGAGCGGTTGGACGGCAACTACTTGCGCAGGCGGAACCAGGCGGTCTTTTGGCCGTTCTCGTCCGGTCGATATTCAAGGTCGAAAAGGCGCGATTCATTCAAGACCTGCGGCCATGTCCGGCATCCATACTTGGTTGGCGTCTGTTCGGGCGAGGTCTCGTCAATCAGTGTCTTGGCTTTGCTCAGGGATGTCCATTCGCCTACGGCCAGCATCTTGGCTGAATGGCGAAGCGCTCTCACAATGCCCGAGTCTTGCCATTCGAAGCTGCCGTCCGGCGCGATTCCGTTGAGCAGCATGTCGTGAAACTCCGGGGTCTGGGCGAACGACGCCATCATGGCTCGAGCGTTGTCCATCCCTTTGGCCCAACTGACCAGTTCTTCATAGTGCTGGTCGACGCGCTCGTAACAAGTTTCCAGGTGTCGCATCGCGTCCATGCACCCCTGTTCAGACCAAAGGTCGAACCGCTCAATCAAGTGGTGCACGAACTCGTTGCGCATCTCGACCAAATCCTCAATCGCGGCTTTGGTCGCGGCCCATCGTTCCTCCGGCATCGACATTCGGAAGCGAAAGGCGAACGAAACTTGGTCGGTAGCCACCTTCTCGTCCGGAAGCACTTCCTTTTCGTGTCCTTCAGGCACTACGTAGTTTTCGAAGAGTGTCTTGACCAAGGTCCCGAGGCTCTTGTCCGACCACTTGGCGACGCGCTCGGCACGCTGGGCTTCGAGAGAGGCGACTGGCCCAGCCAGCTCGTGATGTGCAACGATGGCCTTGATTTGGCGCTCGTATTGTTGGATGCGCAGCACGCATCGACCCAACAGTCTCTGCACACTACTCTGAAGTTCGGGCATGGCGTCGTTGCTCTTCATCGTCTTTTCAATTCCATGGTTCGAAACCCGTTGAGGATTGTCAAGCAGGAATCCGTCGTCCCGGTCTGGCGGCCGTCGGGAAGGCGCCAATGGATGCGCAGCCTGCCACGCTAACCTTGGCAACGCGCCGAAGGCGCCTAAAGTTCACGACAAAGGGACGAGGGCGTCGACGTTCGTTCTTTGGTCCAAAGTGCGGCGCTCCATCTGCCGCACTTGAGCGCCTGGCGGCGCCGCTGCCACGGGGGCGGGGTGAACCCGCACCGTAAGACAGTGTGTGCCGCGACCCCAAGGAGCGTGCACTAAATCGCTCTTAGGAAAGAAATAGAGCGGAAGCGTCAATCGGCTGGAAGCCCGCGCCAGTATTGGATTTGACCAATTTGTTGTGTCCGTGAACGGCCACGTCCTCGCTCGCATTCGGACATGTCCTTTTGCGAACGCTACTGCGACGTGCAGGGGCTTGTTTCGTCGCCTCGTGGCCCCTGCCCTTCAGGTCGC
The DNA here is from genome assembly GCF_050632185.1 of Variovorax ureilyticus. Classification (GTDB taxonomy): domain Bacteria; phylum Pseudomonadota; class Gammaproteobacteria; order Burkholderiales; family Burkholderiaceae_C; genus Variovorax; species Variovorax ureilyticus_A. The sequence goes on along the minus strand of NZ_CP192579.1, from coordinate 3,027,375 downwards.
TCGCCTTCGTGCGAGCTATCGTGACCACTGGTTCGTCGACGTCTGCTACGGACCACCCAGGGAGCCCGTTGATTTCTTCCAAAGCCGCCTTCACTTCCCCTGGTGCCGGCGCAGTGTGCTGCCCGGACGCTTCTTTGGCTTGCTCTTGCTGTCGATTTCCTTCGGCCAGATGCGGCCGGCGAGCGCATCCTTGCCAACCTTTTGTGACTCTCCATATCGCATCCAGACCGAGAGGAACGCATGCAAAGCCTTCTGATGTTGCCCCTGTATTCCCGGCCCCGTCCTATTCGCAATAAAGCGCCTGGTCTGTTGATGGCACCTGGCGCGCGCGTGCGGCCTGTTGCCGCCTGAACTCCCGAGGCGAGCGCATTTTCAGCGATGAGTGCGGATGCACCTCGTTGAAGTGCTCGAAGGCGGCCGGCAACTGCGACAACACGGTCTGTGCGTCACGCAGGTCCATGCGCGCCACGTAGTCGCGTTTGAAGGTGTTGACGAAGCTCTCGGCCATGCCATTGCTCTGCGGGCTGCACACCGGTGTGTTGATAGGCGTCAGGCCCAGCGAACGTGCCAGCGCCCGCGTGTCCGCCGCGATGTAGGCCCCGCCGTTGTCGCTCAGGAACTCCAGCCGATGCCCCGCCGGGAGCGCCTCCACCGCCCCGAAGCGCCGCTCCACCGCTTCGATAAGCATCTCGCGCACCGGTTCGCCCGGCAGTCCCTTACCTTCCCAGGCCCGCCATGCCATCACCTCCCGGTCGCAGCAGTCTTTGGCGAAGGTGGCCGTCACCGTCTGGCCCGAGTCGCATTTGATTTCCAGGCCATCGGAGCACCAGCGCAGGTCGCTGCGCGCCACAGCCACGCGGCCTTCGTGCGTGCGGGCCGACTGGCGTCGTCGCGGCGCCTTGGGCAATAGCAGCCCGGCCTGCGCCATCACACGATAGACGCGCTTGGCATTGACCCGAGCATCGCCCCTGGCCACGCGCTGGCGGTTCACCAGGGCGCAGGCACGCCGGTAGCCATAGCTCGGCAACTCGGCAATCTCCTGCCGCAACTCGGCCAACAAGCCGGCATCGTCGCTGGGCGTGCGATGCGCGCGCCCGTCCTTCCAGTCCTCGTCGCGTCCCAGCAGGTCGCGCATATGCGAGCGCGCCAACCCCATCGTCCGGCAGACCGTCTTCACTGGTCTTCCCCGGGCAACAAGGGCGAGCGCGCAATCCACTTTTTTCCGCGGCGTACTCCACGGCTTCCTTGAGGATTTCGTTCTCCAAGGTCTTCTTACCCAGCACGCGCTGCAGCTTGGCGATTTCCGCACGGGCGGCTGCGAGTTCGGATGCCGGCACCACCGCTTCGCCTGCAGAGACGGCCGTCAATGCCCCTTGCCGCTCGAGCTTGCGCCACTGGAACAGCAGGCTGGCAGCCACGCCTTCCTGTCGGGCCACGAGGGAAACACTCATGCCCGGCTCGTAGGTGCGCCGCACGAGCGCTGCTTTCTCCGGGAGGGACCAGCGCCTGCGGCGCTGGTCTTTCAAAATCACCTCTACCGACTCCGTATGCCTAGTCGTATTCATAGTCCTATTCCTATCTGAAAGATAAGCGATAGGACGGGACCGGAGAATCAGGGGGCTATCTCACTTCGCCGCTGTCGATTTGAGCTGGAGGCGTTCGGCGAGGGAAACTGGCATATATCGGTGAGACACGATAGCATCGGAAAGTCGCACGTTCAGCGCGACGAACAGGCGTTTGTCGTCGCTGTATGTCATGGCCATCAGAAACGACTGGAACTCGGTCGTGTCACCGTCTTCCGTCGTGTATCTTTCCCAGACCACGCATTCGCACAGCCGCTTCAGCTGCTTCTTTAGCGGCGCAACTACGGAGCCGCCGTATGACTTTTTACCCGTTCGCCGTGCGAGTTCATACCAGGAGGTAGGGAACCATAGCGTTTCAGGCCGTATGCCTTCGGTCTGCTGGTACAGGTTCTTCCACAGTGTCTGCCCTTCTGGCAAAGGCGAGTCGCTCTTCAGGAAACTGTGGTCGGCAGACCAGCGCCATTCTTGCGCGAGCTCCAGAAGGACCAACATCAAAGTCTGCTCATCCAACCCTAGGGCGTCGGGACCACGAAAGTGCAGGGTCAGCTTACCCCCGGCGGGTTGATATTCCACGTCCAGCTTGGGGCGGGTTTCTTTTGCGTAGAGCCGGAATAGCGCGCTCAGGCCGATGTGCGGGTCATGGCAAACCACGCGGAGGCTGTCCAGAGGAGGCTGCATGTTCATGCCTTGACCCCTCGGGTCTGACGGCTGGACGGACTACGGCCTCTCGCTGAAGCGTTACCGCTGACGCCGCCGTCTTGAGGAGGTTGCACCAGGTCCAGTACCCCTCCATTCATGCGCCGCAACAGGGAAAATTGCTTGGGCCTCGCCATGTAGTTCGCCTTGGGATAGCTCAAAACAACGTATTGCGACTCGTCTTCCTGGGTGATGTGATACGACCGGAGCAACTCAGGAGCCGGACGGGAGAGGTTGATATGCCAGCGGACTCCATCGTTTAAGGCTGTCGAGCCGCGCGACGCGTCGGATGAGTGCCCATGGCCGTCGATGGTCGAAGAGCGGTTCGTGTGGTGCGCGGCAACCACCGCTGCGCCGGTCCGCTTGGCCAGATACTGGAGAAGCTGTGAGACGGCGTTCATGGCCAAGCTGCTGTTCTCGTCACCGTGATGAAACTGTCGAAGCGGGTCCAAAACGACCAGGCGCGCTGAATGGCAGACCTTCAGGAGTTCCTCGAACGATGAGGTGGGTTCGTGGTTGGAATCGAGCAGCGCGACGCTTTGTTGGCCGCTCAGTCCAAAGAGAACCAAGTGCTGGTCCAGGAGACGGAGCATGTTCTCGCGCTCTTCCTTGTTCAAAGCCGGGCTGCGGGTCAAGACATGTGCAGCGATGGCATGCAGGCGATGCCAGAGGATTTCTTGACTCTCTTCCGCGCAGACCATTACGACCTTGGCTGGCGTACGGGCGGCGTCTGCACCAGCTGAGTGGTCTTCGAACAGCCCTCCGCAAATTGCCTGACCGGTGGCGAGGGCAAAGCAGGTCTGCAGCAGAAGCATGGTCTTGCTAAATCCACCGGGAGCAACGCAGATGCCGGCGCTTCCCGCAAGCAACCCTGGGAGAACTTGGTCCAGCACCGGTGGGGACTCGGTGAACACCCGCTTCATGTTGAGGGGAGAAGAGAACACCTTGAGCTTGGGCGACGACTCAGACACGGCATTCCTCCTTGGAGGAGTGCGAGTCTTGTTGGACAAGCGATGAAAGCCAGGTCGCAACGTCGACTTCGCGCCAGCGAAGCAGCTTGGTGCCGGGAAGGTGCAGGCGCGGCGGAACTGCTGCTGGATTGCGACGTAGGTCGCGTTTGATGGTTTCCGGGCTACGCTTTAGGACCAAACTAAGGTCCTGGAGGTCGAGAAGAGGTTCCATAAGAGTTCGAGGCGAGTTGGGCACGCCGAACCCCAGTGGCTCTCGCTGTGCCGCCGAACGCCGCCTAGGTGCGTCCAGTGGCTCGTATAGCCGTCCGATTTATGCCGTGGTTCGATTTAGCTGCAGACCCTGACTCGTTTTAGGCGGTACGCCCCGCGGGCGCGCGGGCGGAACAACAGCCATGAATGACATCAACTCATATTGACTCGACGTCGACATACATCCGGTCCGCGGACTGCTGGCTCGAAGTGAGGGTTCGAGCAGAACGCTCGGAACTGGCGGGAGGGCTACGACGAGGAAATGCGGGATTCGTCGTACTTGCGCCGCTCGCTCATATATAAGTCCTTTCTCGATGAGTCAAGGCCTATAGCGAGTGCTACTACAGGTGAATGCAAAATCGGCCGGGTCCTAGAATCGGGAACGCGCTACCAACCTCGTTCGCCAATCACTTCGTCCAGTTCCCAGGCAGAACCAGGCGGTTGAGAACTTCCAAAAGCGTGGCCGGGCCAAAGGGGCGGACAGTCGGCTGGCTGTTGAGATAGCGCAACACCTCCTCAGCTCTTACCTGCCTGCAATCAGCACCGCCGCTATAGCGCTCTGGCTCGCTTTTGAATGAGTCCCAACTGTCCGCACCAGCAAGGATTGCAATCGCATTGAGTTCTTGAAGTGGGCCCAGTGGTAGGGCGCGGTCGTCAAGCAACTGGCCAAACTGCATTGCGAGTTCCTTGGCTATGCGAATGGGCGCATTGTTTGGGGAGGACGGCGCCCGCTCTCCATCGCCGCTATTGTCCATTCCAGTGGTCATTCTCGGCCTTGGCCATGATGCGGCGTGCGGTCTGGTTGGTGAGCGCATCCGTATCAATGCGTGGGGAAGGATTCCAGTCGCGGAGCCGTCGTCCAGGCAACATGCATCGCTCAAGCTCGAAATTCATCGGAAAGGCCCGGTCTTGATAGTCGTGTCAGAGGGGTTTGCGCAGCAGTCTACGGCGCCGCAGCTGAGCGCGGGCGCAACGCCACGTACAACTGCGCTGGGCCCATCAGGATACCGCCCCGGCATCCGGCGAAGACCCCGCCTGGGTTCAGGGATACCCGCAGCTGATGAAAAAAGCCGGGCCTGTGCCCGGCATGAAGCTTTCAACGGAAGCCCCGGTGGCCGAGTGCGTCGGTTGAAGTCAGCGAGCTGCAGTCTTCGGTCGTCGGCCGGAACCCTGGTGGGTCTCCTTCTTGGTGAGCCCGTACCGGCGCAGGGGAGCGACCAACTGGCCCAGGGCCTCGCTGAGCTTGGACCGCACTTGGTTAACCGGCATGTCCGCCAAGTTGACGCCATCAGGGCGAACGCCGAACGCACCGGCTTCGGCCTTCTCGACAGCAGCAAGCACACTCATGGTTGCCGCTTCGAGGCAGAAGGTCGGGTCCTCGCACCGCACGCGCAACAGCAACGCAAGCAGGCCCTGCAAGACCTCCATGTCGACTGCGCGTTCCGTGCTGCGGGCCACGATTTCCTGGAGCGCATCGCGCGCTGCATTGAGGTGCTCTTGTGGGTCCAGTCGCTTCTCCAGTTCCGCGCGTTGCTGCTCTTTCAGCTTTGCCGGAGCAAGGTCGAAGAATTTCTCTTGCAGCTCGACTTTCTCCCTATCGGAAAGCACAGAGCCGTCCTCGGGGAAGCCAGGCGGAATCTCGGTTGCGGTGTACGGGATGTTGCCGAGATTGAACTCTTTCGGAACTCGAATCTTCGGCGTGACGGACACATAGATGCGGCGGACGATTCGCGCGTCATTCTTGTTTGAGAAAACTCTGAGCATCGATTTGTCTCCAAGACAGTTGTTGATGCTTCGTATAGAGCCGGGTGTTAGCTCACCCTACGCCCCGGTGCCAAAAGGTTCGGCAACACCGTGGGCGGTTGCAGCCGACCTCGGTGCTGAGGGAGCTCACGACGGCACCCTCGCCATCGGTCAGAACAGTTTCTCGAACGCCCGGCCCGAGGGCACCTGACGGCATTTCATCGGTCAAACCAGCGGGCGGACAGAGCGGCGTGCAGCCGCTTGCCTTGACGGTCCACTGCCGCGTGCGTGGGTCGCGTATGGCCTTGAGAGCACATGAAAGAGGGACAGTTGCTCGCGACAGGGCCGGGCTGAGGCGGGGCGAAACCCCGCCGCCGGCCAGCGCAGGCAGGCATCGAGGGTGGGACGAGGTCGGAGACGTCGTCCGGGTACGCGCGGGGTCCCCGCATGTCGATGAGAGCACATTTGCCTTCGACATAGGGGGCAAGCGTCGATGGGACGGCTTGCTGAGGAGAGAGTTGGAGCCGGCGACCAAGAAGGACATGTGGCTTTGAGGAGAGGTCTGGGGTCGGCGGCGGGGTTTCGCCACGGCGAAGCCGGGCGACGGAACAGTCGCCTTGATGGACGTCGCGACGAATACATCGAGGACGCGCGCCCCCCGGCGCGCGAGGCTGCACAAGGGGAAGAAACAGTTGACCCCCGCCCTTGAGCGGCCGTGCTGAGAGGCCTTGAAGGAGGTTTTTTCGAGAGCTCGCCTACGTGGTGCAAGGTCCTCGTAGGACATATACAGGCTCATTAACAGGGATGGCTACACGCAGGTACATCCCGCACCACCGAATGTCGGCGAATCGTGCGGCCTTGAATACGTCTACGCCTTGCCCAATGCCAAACGACAACCAACAACAGGCTCTACCAACAGCCGAGCAGCTCTTTAATTCGACTCGCCCACTGCAACAGCCCCCATCAAAAGTGTCGCTCGATACTCAGGGGCAGCTCGAGGAAGGCCACGGTGGCGCGCTGGCCAGCGCTGCCGTGACGGAGGAACCCGTGCCACCGCGGCAGCGGCAAGGCCACGGTAAGCGCCACCGTGTCGACCGCGGTGCTTCCGAGGGGCTCAATCCGCGTCTCTTGCAGGACAGGATTCGTCTCGAAGTGCTCACGTTGCTGAACCGCTTCAGGTCGATTCGCACCTTCGATGCTGTGGTCGGCTGCTTTGCCAACCGAGGATTCAACGCTGCACTGAAGGCGGCGCAACGAGCCATGGGCGGCCTGAAGGCTGCCGGATACGTCAACGAGTACTTGACCGACCGCAGTCAACACATCTACGGGCTCACGGAAAGGGGCGCGCGCTATCTGCGCGCCCGTGGAGTCGATGCGCGGGCATCTGTTCAGGGCGTGAGTGGAAAGCACAACCCAATACACCAGCTATGGGCGTCGTTCATCGTGATGTGCAGCAAAGCACGGCAACTGCATGCGGTCACCGAGGATGAACTGAAGGCAGAGTTGAATGCGGAACGCCGGCGGCGCGGTTTGGGCAAAGCGCCGGGATTGCTACGGGTCGCCTTGCCGGTGAACCGTAAGCCAGAAGGAGGCAATGACGGCGTCCAGACACCGCCAAGAACAGCGTTCCTTTGGCCCGATGCACTTGCCAACGACGGGCAGGACGCGACCTGGTTCGAGGTCGACTGGAGCAAGCGCGGAGGCCCGAGGGAAAAGTTCTCGTCGAACTTTTCAAAAGCGTTGGCAAGAGACTGGAGAACGGCATGGAACTGCGCAACGTCGTGGTCTGGGCGCGCACCGATGCCATTTGGAAGCGCACCTACGACCTGGCATGCAAGCTCCTGCCCAAATCAAACGAGCCAGTGCTTGAACTCAACGGGGCCCAACCCAACACCGTCTACCTGAAGTGGCGGCCCTGCGATGAGCCGCGTGCGCACAACTTCGAAGTGTGGAGCGACGTTGAGAGCAAGACGCCTGACGGGCGGAATGTGAAGGTGGCCGAACGCCGTGGATACATCGTCATCCAGCAGATACCGACCTGGCTCTCAAAGGTGCGCGGTGATGAGAGTAGCAAGCACACGCCCGATGGTTGGCTTCCCGAGAACTATCTGCCGTACTTCCGGCCGAAGGACTTGAGTCCGTGGCCAGAGGCGAAGTCGCCACTGCCTCCGCCGAAGCGGCGGCCAAAGCGCCAGGCGGTTGAATCCTGATGCCTATATGAAGTGATGGACCGGTCCATCACACAATCATTGAAGGACATAAAAATGCAAGTCTATTGCAACGTAGCTGTGCCGCCGACCCGGAAGGAGTCGAAGTCATCTCCAGGAAGGGGCTACTACGAGCTGAGAGTCTGCGAGAGTCAGCGTGGCGTTGATGCGGACCCAACGTGGTACACCGTGCGAATCATGAAAGACGTCGACCCTGGGCTCGCGAAGGGGGACTTCGTGAAAGTCACTGGCAAGCTGAAGGCTGACTTCTACCTCTCCCGTGAAGGCAAGCCGACGGGCACCTTGCTCATCATCGCTTTCGAAGCCTCGAAAATCGCGAAACCTGCAGCAAACGCGGGCGCCGAGAACGCGGCAGCCTGACCAGCAGAACCCAAGTTCAATGAGCCACCCGCTGGGTGGCTCATTCTTTGAGGCGGCGCAACCATGTCCGCCCGAACTACTGGCCGATTTCGTCGACGAAGTCGGGAGCTCAAGGAGCGAGGTTAAGCTCCCGAAGAGTGAGAGCAGCGAACCCGCGAGGGAGCGCTGCTCAGAATCAAGCTGGTGCTGGTCGAAGGCTTAGCCGACCCGCATACCGACGAGGCTGGGTCTCCCCCACGTCTCGAGAATCCAACGTTGCAGCAACCCGTCCAGCGACAGGAAATCGAGGATGGGGGTGCGAAGTTCAGTCTCTCGTCCAGCGACCATCGCTAAAGCGCGGTACTCACCCGAAGAGAGCGTGCCCGTTTCCGGTGGGCACTCGCCGGTTCTTCGCCACTGCTCCGCGAGCCGGTCAAGATGCGCGAGGGTCGAGTAATATGCGGTCGGGAGTTCCTGAGTCGTGTACATGTTGTTCCTTTGAAGTGGGATGCAACGTGTAGGCACTCACGCCCGCTTGAGCCGCGTCTAAAACGGAAGGGTGCTACGCGGTGTTCTGGTCCCTCCATGTCGCCGGAGACTTTCCGTCCAACTTCTGCGCGACATTCCATATCAGTCGTAGCGGGTCAAGCTGCCCGACGTTCGACTTGTCCCAGGTCTGGATTCCATGTGCGACTCCCGCGTGAGACCATTCGACAGACCACTCGTCACCGCTGAGCGAAGCCGAAAGCAGGAGCAGCGGTGAATCCAGAACATGGTCCGTATGTTCATGTATCGTAAGGACGACTTGTGTGAATTGTTCCGGATAGTCGCCTTCGACAAGCGGCAGTTCGGCCGCTCCGAAACGAGCTAGGCAGTAGCACCGCAACACCGTCTCCGCGAGCCCCATCCCACGACCGTTGAACTGCTTCCAGCTCGCGAGGAGCGTTTCGCGGCTTAGGTCGTCGCCGACGCACACAGAAACGTATGCAGTTTCGGCTACAGGTATGTCGCACTCGATGCGATATCGTTCTATCGTTTGTCGAGGTGAGACGAGTGAGTTCGTGACGTAATAGTCGGCTGCCAGTGCAAGAAATCTCTGCGCTGGCGCGGGCCTAGAAGGAGGAGTGTCAGGGGGCAGCGGCGGCTCGACGACCTCCCGAGATGGGGACTGCTGGAGCGAAGCCTCGAGCGATTTGTAGTATTCCAGGCGTCTTGCATCAATCAGCGCTACGTCGAACTCGCCTGGCCTTTTCAGGACGAGCTCCAGGTCTTGGCTCACGACCAAATCGCCAAGCTGCTCGAGCCGCGCTTGCGCATCTTTGAACGCAACCTCCATTCGAATCGGCGTTTTAGGCGCTGGACTGCTCATTCACAAATCTCAGGATGTTGCGGGAAGGGGGCGCGCGTCAGCGCTCGGCGAGGCCTTCAGCGGCCTCTTCGACTTGGGCGGTGAGCCCGTGCTTGAGGGCGTCGATGGGGGTCATGCCGTCGAGTGACGTTTGCGGCGTTGTGAAGAACTGATATCTGCCCCATACATCGAGTCCGACGAGCTTTCGCATGACCCGCTCGACCCTTGCCGGATTGAGTTTCTTGTCGAGAAAGAAGGTGGGGTAGAACCGCGTTCCATCGACCTCGACGTAGAAAACGCGTCCCCTCGAAATCGCTTCGAGAAGTTCTATGGGCCCTCCGAGGAACGAGGACATCGCATTGCTGGCAACAAGGTGACCGTCGGCGACGAGTTGCCGCTTTCGAAGAAGCGCCGTTTGCTCATGCTCTTCGGTATCAATCCCTTCGTCGGTGTGCCCGCGGACGGTCGCTTTCAGTTGTGCGGCTGCGGAAATTGCGGCTTCGTACTCTTCTGTGACCTCCACGAATTCCGGCTCACCGCGCTCACGGCACCAGTGCCGCCAAGCGCGTCGGGCGGGGACTGAGACGAGTCCGATGTCGGTCAGTTCATACGACTGACCATCGCTGTCGTCGACGAGACGGTCTTCTGGGGAGAACGACTTTAGAGGCGCCGAGATGATGGCCTCGCGGGTATTCCGATTTACGCCCATGAGGTATCGCTCGTCGGCTGGTAGTTGCAGCACCGCCCACTCGACGACACGAATCATTCGATTCTCCAAGAGGCCGGCTGCAACAGTGTGAATCACCGCACGCAGCAGGTGACGTCGGGGTCCTGCGGGTATGTCACGGTCAGCCCTTCCTTTCCGGGGAGTCCACCCCTGGTACCGGGTCGACGAAGGGGAAGTCCAGCTGGGTTGGGTAGTACAACAGAAGTTGCTTCGCGCGCTGCGCGAAGGCGCGGCCGCGGGGGTCGTGCAACTCGCTCGCTGCGAGCTGCGCAAGAAGTTCTCGTGTGTCTAGTACAGCTTGAACCCGCGTACGGCGAAACTCCTGCTGGTCGCGAATAGCCTCGCATTGCTCGATGAAGAGATGAATAAATGTGCGAGGACGGACGGTCTTCGGCCAGGAAGTATGGTTCAAGGGTCTGCTCTCCGATTCGAGTTGCACCTGAGGAATGACGACCAACTCTTGCGCTGCGAGATTGACGCGCGACGTTGGCCTACCAGCCCTCGAGTGCTGGGCTGGCAGGGGACTACGGACGCCTGACGGGCAGCGATGAGGGCTGGCCCTCGACTATGGCGCTTCGTGATATGAAGCCGCAATTCCGGCGATGGGGTGTGGGACTTGTGGTTCGTAAGGGGCAGGCAGCGATATGAGTCAGCGCCCCGATTCGGCGCAACCGAGACTCGACGGCGTGTGCCGCGCGGTGGGCACCTGACCGCGAGGTCCGCCCGCTCATCGTTGCCAACTTGCTCATCTTGGTTGTGCCGCATACCTCGACAGCAGCGTGTCAAGCGTCCGCTTCGGAGCGCGGCGGATGTCCGGTACGTGCCCCTAACCGGTCATCGGGCTCGCTCCGAAGCGGCCGTTCGTCGCGTGCCCAAAGCGGTCAGACGCTTCGATAGCCAACCCATCGGAAGCCCGCTTGCCCGCGCAACTTCGTCAACTCAAAAATGGCATCGGGTGCGTGGCCGAACTGCCAACCACTGATGGAACCAAGAGCGACTTCGAGCACGTTCTATTTGGAGTCGGGCTTAGCTTGAGCGCGGTCGCGCTCGTTGTCAGCGTTCTTGACGAAGGTTTCCAGCAATCGGTTTGAGGCGTGAACGGCATCCGTCAGATGGCCGTTGTCGGCAATCTGCAGGAAGTATTGGATATTGAGACCCTTCATCAGGACATCGCCTCTGCAGAAGGACACGTCGCAGCGAACGGCGAGTTCGTAGGAAGCGCTGGGTGGTGCTTGGTACGTGATGTCATTGGGGTTGTGCGGCGAAGGAGATTTAGGCCAAGTCTTAACCAAGTCGGGATGTTCCTTACGGAATTTTTCCATCTCGGCAGTTGCTCGCGCGCGACTCTGCGCTTCCTCGGGAGTTCGAGGTGGGGCGAGCAAATACGCCCGCTCCGGATGGTCTTTGAGAATTTGCTCAATAGACTCGGAGGCATCCAGCAACTCGGGATACTTTTTCGATGGCCGGAGCAATATCGGGTCACCCCAAGCAGCAAGGCCAAAGCCGTCGTGTCTGTTGCTCATCTCCGAAGGAGTGGGCCGGCGCGACAGGGCCATCCCATGTGTGGTGTCAGGCAGCGGAATCGAGGGGTCGGTGCGGTCGGCCGTGAGCACCAGCACCTTGAAGCTCCTTGGGCTGGGCGGCGGACGTTGGTCCCAAAGCCACGTGGGGGTTAACTCAGGGTACCAGAAGCCAAAGCCGAAGCGGTGCTTGCCATCCACATGGTGGATAACGTGCGATGGCACGTTGGCCGGAATGCGCAGAAGCAGCCCTTCGAGGTCCACCAAGTCCGAGTTCTCGGGAGTGGTTGGCGTGTCCAGGGGAAGCGGCGGTGTCGGCGGTACTGCCTGCGCTGCGGAGGCTGGGTTGGGCGATGCGCTGGGCCCAGCAACTTGCGAGATGGCGCAGCGCAACACTGACATGGATGCGATGCCGGTCACAAGGCATAGCGCCAGCACCCGCCATTCGAATTTGGGTCGAGTTTTTGGGGTCATGGTCGAATACGTCTGTCGAGGCCCGTCCTTAGGCACTCGTCCAGCATGTCGTCTCTCGGCCGATTGTTCCTACGGACTGGTTTGTGTGCACCCGCTTCAGGCAATGCACTCCCGACTCGCAATCAAACCGTTGTGCGCGCGCCGCGAGCGTCCGGTTTTCTTTGATTTCTGAGGCGGGGTCGACCGCCCGCTTGTGGCTACGCAACCAGACGGACGGGCTGTGAGGGGCCGCCGGTGGGCGGCGCATGGAGCCATACTGTCGGCCTCAAATGAAATACATCGCAAAACTACGGTCCTTTGCCGTGGAACTCATCTTGGGATGTGCAGTCGTGGCCGCTGTTCCTGCAGGGGTGCTCCTCCTTGCCTTTATTCTCGCTGGCATCCTCGGTCTCGTTGATGCACTCGGACCGCCCCCTTAGCCCGTATTTGAAGGCCCCGGCTCCGCCGAAACATTTGATGACGCGGCCCAGAGGACCGCTCTTGGCCCGGAAGCCAAATGTTGGGGAAGCGCTTTATTTGACCTCTGAATCAAATTTAATTTTTCCTTTTGGATAGTATAGAAGTCGCTCCACAACAGAAATAATCACAAATTCCTGATGAGCCTCGTCAAATAGAACCCGCACCGAATTGCGAGTTGCCTGCACATCTATTAAAGAGCTACCATAGCGAACCTGTCGTATGTAGCTTCTATTTTCAAATTTTTCTCCTTGCACTTCAGGAGATGCTGGCATTGGATAAAAATCTGCCGCAATGTCGGAGTTTTTCCTAGGTGTCCAGGTGGCGCCATCTGGTGACTCGAGGAAATCGGACTGTAGTTCGTTCATTGCCGAAAAAGAGCCAAAAGTTCCGCTCCTCAACTTTCCTCCTCGCTCAGGGTATGGCGCCACTCCATCTTGCAAATTTGGAATGACGCCATTGTTCCACGGCACGAAAATATACTCCCGGAATGGGCCGTTACGCGACGCCGCCTCCAATGAAATCTTGGCCAAAGTTATCGAGTAAAAACTAATTCTGTCTTGTTCGCCCGGTGTGTTGGGCTTCGGGATTTCCTCTCCGATTGAACTCAACCTGATATTTGATTCGTCGAAATAAATTGGAAGCCCGCGATATTTGTCTCCGTTCTGATTGGCAAACAAAAGGTGGACCGGGTTTTTCTTGTCCGTAATAAACAGCTCGCTACCCACGGCTCTTAGGGGATTCGGCTTGTCGTTTGCCCAAAATTCAGGTATCGCCTGAACTCGAGGTCCGAGCATTGCGACAAAATTACTCCCGTCTGGGAAACTACCTTGAGCGGTGAACCGTTTGTCGCAAGACCATCTTGGACCTCGACCTGAAGGAGCTTGCGGGTCCCAGAAATTGCAATGGATTGGAGTGTCGGCAACCACCGTTCGCCCATCATATTTCAAGCTCACCCTGTATTCGTAATCTCTGCTTGGCGCGGGAAAGATGGGCGCCCCGCCGCAACCGGAGAAAATCAACATTGCGGCGCAGCCTGCACCGAAACTGCGTATTTTTCTTTTCATTTTTGGTTTATGTGGCCCACCCGCGCCGAGAGCAAAGAGAAATAAGGCTATGCCGCTGCGGTTTCTGTTACTGAGACCTACCTTCAGCGAACTATGCAGCAATAGCTGCAATATAACTGCAAGCCGATGCATTGATACCGGGGCAAGCAACCGACTTCCATCAATCTAGCCGGACGTGACGAGTGTGCGCATCTGGGTCATGTCCGTCGGTCAGTTCTTGGCAAATTGGAAGGCAGGCATGAAGGTCCGATGCTGGCCCGATTCTGACCTAGGGGAAGCGCTCGCTGGCTCAAGTATCAAGCGATACCTCGTCCCACCTCTGTGTGCTCAGCGACCATTCAAGCGCCCTGCGTCGCTCTTCGAGTCCTTCAAAGCGCACCGACGAACCGGTCTCTCGGACGCCCCAGTGAACGCAATAGAACACGTCCAGCATCGCAAGGGCGTCCGCTTCCGTCACGCAACGAACTTTCGAGCGAAACCGCTCGCTCGACTCATTTGATTTCAGGTCTGGCAGCAGCTTGACGAGGTCACCGGGTATCGGCGAAATCGGTGACAGCAGCGGCTCCAAACCCAATAACCAAGCGAACGCGCACAACGAATGGACGGAACCTCGAAAGGTGGACGCAGCCAGCGCCGGTCCAGCGAGAAGCTTCCGCTCCGCTGAGGTCAGGCCGAACCAGAGTCCCTCGCGCTCGACCCACCTGCGGCCAGTCTGCGACGGAAGGCCGAACGAGACGGCTGCTACGACATTGAGACACAGCGCTCGTTCGAGGAGGGCGGTAGGTGGCCGAAGGCGCCCTCCGACTGGTGGTAAGTGCCTTCCCACGGGGAGGCCCAACGACGCGGCGAGCGCAAGCGCCTTCTGCCTGGATGCTTCCATAGTCAAGGCGTCACTCGAACCTGGAACGGCGAGCCGTCAGGAATCTGAGCAACCTGCCGAGCGAAGTCGGCTAGGAAGTCGAGCGCCTCCTCACATGGGACTGCTTTGATTGAGACTCCATTTTTCGACTCGCGAGTACTAAACGGCGGGTAGACATGGAGGACCTGTCCCGGCGCCAGTCGGTCGCCGCCCCTGAGGAACTGCAACAAAGGTTGCATCTGAAGAAATCCCACAGGGTCAGTGCCCGCTTGGGCGAGGAACTCCAACGGCCCAAGATTGAGCGACTCCAACTCTCCGGTCTCAGCCCAGAGCTTCCACACCACTCCGTCCCTCAGCAAGAATTGGTCGGTGAGGCAATCTTGCGCAAAAGGGATGTCCGTCGCCGACAACCCGGGATAGCGAAGATGTAGAGCCTTCGGACCGAACATGACCGCCGATAGGCTATGCCAGGTCGGGCTCTCGCAGACCCCTCGAACGTGCAGGCCACCATCAAACTGAACGAACCCATTCACCTGCTCAAGCAGGCGCGCCAGCACCCTAGGCAGGCCACTCAGCACGGGGTCGGCCGGGTCAAGGTCGGGGCCGACGTAAGAAATGTGGTCCAGTTCCACCTTCGAGCTCTCCTTGCTCATGCGCAATGAGCGACTGGTTTCAGGCGAATTCTGCCTCGGCGGCGAACGACCGGTACTGGCCCGACTGTAGCCGGACGATGCACTCGACGGACGGATTGGCGCAGCTACCGTCAAGGGCTGCCTCTGTACAGGACACGGAACCGCTCGCACGCAACAGGCATGACCAGACTTGGTTCTCGGCCCACGCGCACGCACTCGCGGCCGAAGTAGGCCCAGTGAACGCGCCGCCAGTACCCCAGCGACCCGTCGCCTTCCCCTCGCTGGCCGCGAACGCGGCGTCGACCTGTTCGAATGGTAAGACCTCGACCTCCAGGGTCTCGATGACGCACGCGGGTCTTCCATCCCAGTAGGTGACGACGCTGAGAGCACCCGGCTCTGGTGGCGAGCGTCCCTCGTTCTCGAAGGACCAGACCAGGCTGGCCGTTGCCCGCTTTACGCCCGCGAGTACGAGGCTCGCAAGTGCATTGGCATCGAATTCGTTGTCCGCGAAGTGGAACGCTTCGTAGAACTTGGCGGAGCAAGCTCCTCCGCCCTCGGCGCGGATGGCTTCCCAGAACGTCGCGATGCTTGAGGGAACGTTCATAGCTGGCGAGCAATTGGAGGCCCGAAGACAATGACTGGTTGTGGCCCGACAGCATCATGTCGGGGCGGGGGCACAGCTCGCTCAATTGATGCTGATATTGTTCACGTGCGTGCCGACGGGCAAGTCGCGCGTCTTGTCGAGCAGCTGCGCCGAAGTCTCCCAGTACACCTCGAGCTTCGCGAGTTCAAGGTTGTCCGTTGTGTCGGCGCCGCCAAGGAAGAGAGGTCTTTTGTACCCGACACATTGACCGACACGAGGCGCAGCACCGCCCGTTGCACGCCATTTCTTGTAGAAGCCCTCGGCCAGTGCTTCTTCCATGTACTGGACGAGCTCGGCGTCGTGGAACGCGACGAGGCCACAGGGCACTTCCAGTGCTTGCCCGGTTCCCGGCTCCAGCATCACGACTGCGGTCATGCCGTCCACGTGACGCGCCGAGTCCAAAGCAAACAACCGGCCTAGCCAATCCACCCCAAATGGAGTGACTCGTCCTACGAAGCGAGGAAATGCGTTGGTCGCCCGCTCTGCCCAACGCGCTACCGCGCCGGCCGAGATGACCCGATAGATGCCTTGGTTGAAGGACTGCCCCCCGAACTGCTCCAACAATTGGTCAACCTCCGGGTCGCCCGACTTGGGGGTAGCTTGCGCGACGGCGAGGTCCTCACGCTCGTCTGGCTGGAACACGTTCCTGAAGGTCTCGAACACTTGGAAGTCCTTGAGCTTGGTTTGGTGGTGCGAGCAGTGTCTGCTTCAGGCCAGATTCTGGCTCGTTGCCGAATGACCGTTCCTGGCCCGACTGTAGCCGGGCGAGGCCGTCAATACATCACTACAGGGGAGCCATCGCCAGGGCGGGCTTGGCGCGGAATTTTCCTGTCCGCTACAGTCCATCTCGCACGTACTACAGGAGCGAGGATGAGCGAAGAGACGTTGACCGTGAGGCAGATGGTGCTGGCTGTGCTTAGGCAAAACGGCGAGCAGATGTCGTACGCGACCTCAGTACGGCGGTATGGGCAATGTTTCCCGCGCACCACGCGCACATCATGGGCCTGTACGACCAAGACGAGGCGAAGGCCCGTCGAGAGTACCGCATTCGCCTTGGCCTCCTTGTCAAGCAAAGTCCGTCGATGTTCACTGCGACCATGAGCGATGGCATCGTGCTCGTTGGGCTTGCGGCTACAGAAACAGAGACTGCGGTCGAAGAGGATGAAGAGGAGATAGCCGAATCCACGGGCGTACAGCCGGCTGTGTACTGGTACACCTTCCCGGCATACAAACGACCAGACGGCCCGTTCCCAATCAAAATTGGCCGTGGGAACAGTCCGGAAATTCGTATTGCCCAGCAGGTCACATCAATGCCGGAGCAGCCAGAGGTTCTTGGGACATATGAGCACGCAGATGTAAACAATCTGGAGCGTGCACTTCATGCCGTACTTACGCTGCGAGGTAAACGCAAGCACGATGCGCCTGGTACAGAATGGTTCATGACCACTCCGCAGGAAGTCAGTCAACTCATCAAAGTCGTGCTTGGCTAGGACATCCCCTATTGGCCGCGAAACGTCACAGCAACCCCGGGCGCGTTCCCGCGTCAAGACGGCTTTTGCTTCCGGGTCCCGGAGCAACAAGTGCCGCCTCCTAGAATTTCCCGAACAAGCCAGGAGCGAGGAATGGTCAAAGGAGCCCGTGCGTTGGTCGTGGGTCTAGCCGGTGCTGCCGTCATGTGCGGCTTCGGCTACTTCCGGAATTGGCAACACGAGCGCCAGCTGATGCAGGCCATTGAGCGCTGTGAGGCCGAAGAGGTCGTCGAGCGAAAACAGACTGGCTTGGACCTCCGCCTGTTCTGCAACGTCTTCGAGATAGACGAGCTCAAAGGCAAGGGCACTCAGCTGGTCGGCACACAGAAGGAGATTGCGGACCTCCTTGATGAAAGCCGGCAAAGGGCACCGTACCTCTGGTATGCCCTCGGCGCGCTGGTCTTGGTTGTCTTCGCAATTCCGTACCTCTGGTACTTCTTGCTCCGTCGGCTCCGAGAGGTGCGCGACGCGCTGACTGGCAAGGAGGCGTGATGGCGACGACGACAGTTGGCTCCGTCGATGCGCTGAGTCGGTGGGAAGACCGAAGAGCAGTACCTGAGCGCTGGCGGCGTGACGCACTCACCGAGTTTCTCGGCCTCACCGAAGAGCAGGTGTTGGCCTCAGTCGCGGGCCTCCCTGAATGGGTCGACGTCTTGATTCGCATTGACCACGCGCTTGTTGGTCGCTCGGAAGTCCTCTTCCACGAGGTAGATGCGGCAAGACGGCCTTCGGTGCAACTCTTCATGCGGGCCTTCGGCACATTTCGTGCGGCCTGCCGCCTTGCACTGAGTGGTCAGCTCTTTGAGAGCACAGTTCTGCTTCGCAGCATCATTGAGTCCGCGGTGTACGCGTGGAAGTGCGCGAGGTCGGATGAACACCGGGTCGCATGGCTAGGTCGGGCAGACGACGAGGCAGGGCGCAAAGCATCGAGAAAGCTGTTTGCATGGTCGCCGCTTATTCAGGAGGTCATCACCGAGTACCCTCGCTTTGGCCCGGCATTGAGCGAGGCGTACGAAAAGTCAATAGACCTGGGCGCACACCCCAACGTAGAAGGAATTCAGCTCAACTCGTCCGTCACCCCCAAGGGCGACGACAAGTTCGAAATCCAGGCCATCTTCATGCATGGCCCCGACGCGGTCGTCCTGGCAGTCTTGGAACTCGCAAAGGTCATGAACTTGGTGTACGAGCTGATGTGCACGGTCGTCGGCGAGCGCATGCGAATCCTGGGCATTGACACCCAGATACAGGAAGAGGCAAAGGCCTTCATTGAGCAGTTGCACCGCTTGGAGAGAGACCTCTCGCAGGCTCGGGAGAAACGTTGATGACTGAGGTCGCGACCCAACCTACGCCAGCGCCGTACTCCGTCTCTACCATCGTCCCGGCGACGCAGGCCATCACCATCCAGCTTCCGCCGAAATCGCAGGACGACAGGTACCTCGGCCTTGAGCCCGCGATGTGGGGTCCAGTTCTGACCGGCATCGCCCTCATCGTGACAACGGCCTACCAAGTCTGGAACACGAACAGGCAGCTCAAGGAAGCACGTGATGCCGCCGCAAGGCAGGTCGAGAGCGACCGCGAACAAGCGCGGCTCGACCGCACACTTGAGTCACGCAAGACGCTGTTTGACGTGTTCATCGACGACTTCAAGAAGACCGCCAGTCTCATCGGTGGTCTCGCAGGCCAGGAAATGACCAGGGCCGGCCCGGAAATTGAGGAGCTCGCCGCCATGAACGCCACGGTGAACAAAATCTGGCTGTGGGCCGAGGTCGAAACCGTCGCCGAGGTGCGAGCTTTGCAAGCCGACATCAACGAGCTGTTCTTCGACGCGATGGTGCAGTGCCAGCCTGTCTGGCTCGCGAGAAAGAGGCTGGCTCGTATCGACGCCGAGATTCAGCGGTTGGAGATGGAGCGGGAATCGCACCTTGTCGCGGCACGCCTATTCGTGCCCCATCCCGACCCCATTCAAGAGCAGCGACAGCGCTTGGTGCAGGACTTCTTGGCGAACGCAACGGCAGGCATCAATCAAGGCCGGGTTGAGAGAAACGACCAGATTGCAGAAGAGGCAAGGCTGCGAAGCGAATACCTGACATTCGTCGGCGCACGAACGTCCAAGCTGATGGAGCGTCTTGCCAAGGTCATGGCCCTCGCTCGCAAAGAATTGGACGTGCATGGCGACACGTCGGTACTTGAAGCCCAAACCGCTGAGTTCAAAGCGCGCGTCAGCTCAGCCATCACAAAGGTGCAGCGGGACTTGCAGAAAGAGGCCGCGAAGGTGCAGCGACCATATCCTGACCCGGAGAAAAGCCCTTGAGGTGCAAACAACAGCGCCCATAGTTGCCTGGAGGCGCGAAGGGTACCCGGTCTAGAGAGAATTTGGAGGCGTTGGCGAATGACGGGTTCTGGCCCGCGTACAGCCTGCCGCATCCGGCGGCGCCGACAGGTCAACTGCCGCGGCCCGTTCAGACGGGGGTGACAGCCAAGACGTCCGCTGGCGGGACAGGTTGGCGGATATTCGTCTCTGCCTCCCACACGTGCGCATCAGGCCGGATGGTGCGATGGTATGCGCTCAGAAGCGGGAGCGCCAAGCGCAGCGGGGCCGTCGTCCCAGGCTGCAGGCGCACTTCAACGATGACCGGAGTCCCAATCTTCCCCAGTTTCGGAGCAATGGTTGGATGGTCCTTCAGCGGCATGAACACTGCCTCCCCACCGAAGAGGTCGAAAAAGACTCGCGTCCCGTATGACCGCGCCGTGCACTCAGTCAGGCAAAACCAGAGCATCCCATTTCGCGCTCGCTCTTGACCGGTACCGACGAAGTGTCTGGTCCACGCGCGGCGTATGTCCTCCTTCTCGCTGTCGGTGAAAAGGTGGCCCCACTGCGCGAGAAACTCCGCCTGATGGCCTGCGATATCCGTCAAACGGAGACCTTGGGTGCTGAAGTACCCTGGCATCGGCTCCCGCGTGCAGTGGTACCCACGGACGGATTGAGTCCGCAGGTAGTCTTCCAAGTCGTCCTGCAGCCGCCCCGCACGAGGGTCTCGCGTGAGCGAGTCTATGTACTTGTGTTGCCTAAAGAGAGGCTCTAAAGGCGTGAGGCGCGCGAGGAACGCGGCCGGTATGGCCCCAACATCGTCTAGCCGAGCCGGCTCCATCTCACGTTCCGGGTTGTCGGAGCTTCTTTTTTCAGAGCACATGCATGTATTGCTTAGCCATTGGGAGTCGATGCTGAATGTCTGGTCCTGGCGCGCGGTGCGGTCAGCCCTTCGCGGCCGCGGCTTCAACCCCAACGACGGTAGGCGCTGCTGGTCGATGGTCACGAGTGCGCCCTTCAGGACAAGCGGCATCCTGGCCCCCTCTAGGTCGACGGTCTTCACCGTAACGCTACTGGGGCAGCGCTAGCTGCGGCTGAAACTCATCACAGCTGCCAACGCCGCGAGACATGACGCCGACGCCGCCAGAAGGTTCGCGTTCACCGACAATGTATTGAAGATTGCTGCTACGGGTAAATCGGCGACGGTCGTCGCGCTCTTTTGTCCAGCGGCAGAGGAGAACCAACCCACCGCGGCACCCAGCGATAACGCCGCTGACACCGCAGCCCAGATGTTCCCGCCTCGTGTCTCCAATCGACCCAATCGCCGCTCCAGGTCGGTGAGCATCTTCTTGGTGTCGTCCTCGCTCGCATTTTCTAACTTCATTCTCGATTTCCTTGATGTTCTCGATGAAACGTAGCCGAGACCGCTTCTCCTAGGCTCGCCTACTGAATTGAGATGGAGTCCAGGTTAAAGAACTCAAGGGTCGAGTCGATTGCAGAGAACAACTGGTGAGCCTGGTGACTTCTCATTCTGAAAGAAGCGGCCTCGGTACGAACGCCCACCCCGGGCGGCCATCAAGAATGGTCGTAGCTGAATTGTGGTCGCCCAGCTGGTTGGCATGCGCCTCACAACGGGCAACACCTGAACTCGGAGAAGCCGTTGTGCACGCGCCGCAAAGATTGGCAATGGGCAGGTTGAGCCCGGGCGCCGAGTGACTGGTTCTGGCCGCGAACCGCGTCATTCATTCTGCCGGGAATAGCTACCCTCAGTCAGCAATGTGTCCGCGCCTTCAATTGCGACGCTGCGTTCCTGTGCGATAAGTCTGTACTCCTTCTCGTACGACCATGCATCGCCCTTAGCGAGCAGCACCTGCAGGGCCCCTCTTCAGAATCGTCGTAGACCCTCATCAGCGGGAATGCTGCCAGATAGTCACACCGCAATGCGCCCGAAAACACGTTGTTATCAAGGTCGAACTCCAGGCAAATGCCCCGATGGCTGTCAGCGTCGTGCGCCCACATCAGCAGGTTGCCCACATCTGGTCGGCGCCCGGGACCAGCTTGATGAAGTCAAAGACCTTGGCGTAAGCCTTAAGCTCGCGAGCGACCCTCTTGCCGTCGGAAGCGTGGTCCGCGAGCTTGACTGCGGCGGCAATCTTCGACAAAAAGTGCCGCAGCAACGCGTCCCTGTCGCCGACGAGCCATGGGTTGAAATGGACGATGACCGGAGTCGACTCTTGGCTTTGGAGCAGCGCCTGCATCATTGCCAGGGTCGAAGTCTTGCCACTGCCCCATGCGCCTTCAACCGAGAGCACGAAACCTGCTGCGGAGGCGACCCGTCCCAAGGCGTTGATTGCCGCCTGAGCGAAGCCGTGGCGGCCAAGCTTGTCATCGTCCAGCGCAGTCGTCGAAGACAGCGGCCGGTCGAATCCGAGTTCCACCTTTTGGTCTTGCTTTGTCAATGTGTTTTACCTCCAAGGGAACGTCCAGGTGGACTGGGCATCCCGGCCAGCGCCTCCATCCAAGCCATGAATGCGTGGGAAGGAATTCGTGACCGCTTGGGTCGTCAGCGTAGTCACTTGATTCCCTCCTTCGAATCTTCCTCGTTGTCTGCTGCAAGCAGCAGCGTGTTCAGCAAGTTCAGCTCGTTTGACGCCATGAAGTACCGGTCGTCGAAGACGGTGTCCAGCTTCAGCGGGTTGGGGTTCCCGACGGACGCCGCCCAAGGGCACTCGGCGTAGCGCGAAATCGGGGGCATCACCGCGCTCGTTGCGGACAGGCTTAAGGCGAGCGCGACCCGCCAGGAATCCGGGTCTTCGACTTCGAAAGGTTTGCCATCCAAACGTCGGTCACGAGCCATGAACTGGATGTACCCAGAAGGCACGGCAACCCAGGTGTTCGGCGACTTCAGGCTTTTGAGCGTGTTGAACTCATTCGCTGCATCCTTCTTCTCGCGCTGCAGGATGCGCAGCAAGTTGGCTGCCGGCTGTCGCAGGGCTTGCGGCAAGGTGCGGTCTTCGTCGATGGTGAGCAGCTGCGCGATTACGCGCTTGCCGGTCAGGGTGACCTCTGTCGTGTGCCCCTCGAAGCTGAAGACCTCCATTTTGTCGAAGTCGCCCCAGTTTTCCAGGAAAGCCGGGCCGGCGACGAAAACGTGCTCAGGGATGGATGTGCCTTGGGCGGCGTAGACAAGCAGCGGGCGCAGCGGTCCGGAAGCCGGTCGCACAGCTCCTTGGCGTCGCCGTATCGAACCATGGTTCGTCGGTCATCCGCCTTCGCCATCACGGCCTGCAGCTTCGTTTGCGAGAAGAGCTCGATGATGTTGGCCTGCGCATTCTTGATAAGGCCAACCTTCTCCTGGTCCTTGATGCGTCGCCAAGCTACGTCGGCCTCTTTGACGAACTGCGTCACGTTTTGGGACATCAGGCTGACGAGTTCCTCCAGCCCGACGCCGCCGACTGGGACGAGGGCCAATGACTGGCGCAGGCCAGCGTCGCCGGTGATGCGCGTGACGATGGTTGACCGCAGCATGACGAGCAGCGTGAGTAGGTCAACCGACTGCCGCAGCCACTGCCGCGGGTCAGGCTCCCCATCACTCTCCACCAAGTAGTCGTCGACCAGCATCACCAGCCGGCGCGGGACCTTGTCGCCGGAAACCCAGTTGCCGTCTTCGTCCTGGTAGTTGCCACGACCCCGGTAAATCAGCTGCGCAATTTCCATGAGCGCTGCCTCGATGGCAAAGCGGGGCACCGCCGCAATGATGCAGTCGGTCTTCGGGAAGGAAACCCCCGAGCCCCGGAAGAGGTCATTAAGAAGACCTTCATCGTGTCGCGTGTGCTGGGCTCGACCAGCTTTTTGCGGCGATGACCAGGAACAGAGGAGTCCAGAACAGCGACGCCGAGCGGGCCGACTTCTTCCTCCGCAGCGAGGTGGGCCGCGAGGTCGCTCAGGAAGTTCTTGTCTTGAGCGAAGTAGATGACCTGCGCAGAACCCGTTCGCAAGGCGTGAAGAATTTCTTCCTTGGCACCGTCGAGCACCGCGTCACCAACGGCGCGGCGCACGGCTTGGCGCGCGGTCTCCATCTCGCCGGTGCTGCGCACTTCCGGTCCGACCGACGTAAGCCGCACCTTGTACTCCACGGTTAGCCGGCTGGCCGGGAAGCTGTTGGTCATCACATGCAGCGTGGTTTTCGGGCCGCCGCCGCCCAAGGGCATCTGCGACACGGTTAAGTCGAACTCCCGCTGGCCGTGTGACTTGGACACCAAGACCTTGTCGGGGGTGCGTTGCCCAGCTGCCAGATAGCGGGAGAGGACCACCTCGTTCGCCAGCGACGCGTCGGAGATGACGAGAGTCACGGTGAACAGGCTGGGCTCTTCCTCGAAGCAGCCGATGAACTCGTTGTGCAGCCAGGTCGCCACCGCATGGACGAACGGCGAACCTGCGCCGTCGCCGGCCAGCTCGTCCACCATGACGACGACGTTCGGGATGCGCTGGGCAAACACGCGGCGCTCGCGCACGCCGGCCGGGTCGCCCGCCTTGCTCTTGAACAGGCTCGAGAGCGCATCCATGGTGGTCTTGCCACCGGCTTTCTCTCGAAAGCCTTGGAGAGCCGCCGTCATGACGACCCGGTTCACGTCGGGGTTCAGCGCCAGCAGGTCACGGGTCGTGGTGGACATGCTGGAAAGCACACCGGCCATCGAGCGTTCGTCGACGATGTCCTCGTTTTCCGAGATGGTCGTTTTGCCAATGCGGGAGCCGGCGTGCGCCGCCTCGATTTCCTGCTCGTCATCCGGGCTGATGACCAGAATCGCGCCGTTCGGCTTCACCAAGTCTGCTACGCCGTCGACCACGACCGCTCCGTCCACCTGCTTGCGAGTGGCTCGCCCAGCGCTCACCTCGTTCATGTGCCACCGGGGCGCTGACGAGATGAGAGCGGCGTTTGTGGTAATGGTCAGGATTCCGGAGGGTTCGCCACCCTTGCGGGCGAGACTCTGGGTCACGTCGCGATTGATGACCACCCGCGGGCTCACGTATAGGAAAAGGTAGCCCTCAGGTTTCTTCTCCAGGTGCTCGCGAACGGCGGTCGTCTTCCCGATGCCGGGGTTTCCTTCGAGGGCGATGACGTTCACCTTCCCGGGCACGGACCGCCCCATTGCTGCGACGATGGCCGCCGCATGGATGTCGCGCAGCGACACCTTGCCGTCTTTGGCACGGGCCTTCAGCAGCGGCTCCAAAGCCGCTGCCGCTGCCTGCCCGAAAAACGCGTCAAGGCTCGTTGTCTTCGGCACCAGGGCGAGCGCGGCCTCGAGGCCGTAAAGGTCCGCTGGGTTGGCGAACTTACCCATGTCTTCTTTGAACTCGAAGATGTAGTCCTCTCCGGGTTCCGGCAGATGGGACAGCTCCTTGAGGCCGTCCTTCAGGTTCTTGGGCAGGCGCCGCAGCATGTTCTGGAAGACGCTCTTGACCTGCAGCAGCAGGCCTTCCTCATCCCCGTCGGCCAGCTTTCGAGCCTGCCTGTACGCCTTGCCCATCTGCTCCATCAGCTGCCTGCGCGGGTCTGCGACGTCGCCTTCAAGGAACTTGGCCGCGATACTTTCGAGGCCATTCGGCGTGATGGCGAGCGCGCGGACCTTGCACGGCTTGGTCAGGACGCCATCTCGACGCAGCCACTCGGCGGTGTTTGCTGAGTAGGAGCATCCTTGGCAGAGCTTGTAGAAGGGCTTGTTGCCGCTGGTTAGGGCGCTGAGGTGATGCTTGATGTCCTCGGAGAGTTCGAACGACTCACCCTCGACTTCCGCAGTGACGCGTGCGAACACGCTACGGCTGTCGATGAGGCGGCGGTGCCGCGTCAGCTCCTCGAGGTGCGCCTCCTGGTCGCTGAAGTCGGCGACGGTGCGCGGCATGTCGAACGAGTACTCCTGCACCAACAGGTAGTCCTCCCGGAAATCGCCCGAGAGCCAGAGGATGAAGTCCGCATTTGCCGGCTGGCCCTTGCCAGACAGCTGCGGGTCAAGCGCTCCATTCAGCCCGAACTCCTGGTGGAAGGCGACGCGGTCACGGCGCATGCGCTCCTCCGGCTCCTCCTTGTCGCCCGGAAGCAGCAGCGGGCACCAGAGCGCACGCAGCTTGAGCTTCATCTTGGCAGCCTTGGGCAGGTTGCGCAGGTACTCACGCATGGCGGTATATCCCACGCCGTAGGCGGTGAGCGCCATATGCTCCACGGCGGCCTTCACTCGGTCCCGCATGGTCTCATCAATGATTTCGAGACCGCGGTTCAGCGCCTTCGAGACATCGAGCAGTTGGTTCTGCTTCCACGCCACGAGCTGCGGGTGCTCCGGGTCCAGCAGCTTGGATTCGACCAGGTGGGCGAGCACGCCCCTCTTGACCAGCACTTCGTAGGCCTGGCCCCAGAGCTCGGCCTGTTTCTGGAAAGGTAGCTCACTCATCGCCGACCTTCTCCTTGTGAAGGACGCGCGTAACGTGCGCCAGCACCGCCGGCAGGGACAGCAGGATGGTCCGCCCACCGCGGCGAGAGACCACTTCGAGCTCGCCAGCTGCGGCGGCATTCGTTGGGGTGGCCCAGTCGAAAGGGTCCAGCACCGGAAGAAGCCGAGTTTTGTCCGACGGCTTCTCGCTCTCCATGAAATGGATGGCGCGCAACGCGCTGACCAGGGAGCGGCGCTTCTGTTCAGCTTCGCCCGTGCCGAGAATGTTCGCGCGTGTGGTCTCCCGCAGGTTGAAGTCACTGAGCCGGTGCTCCGCGTCGAAGAAGTACGTGCAGAAGCCGGACTGCGGGCGCCCCGCGTCGCCGACGACGTGAAGGGTGGCGAATGTGTACACAGGCAGCAGGCTGCGGAGCACGTCGGTCGCTCCGTCCTGATACATCTTCTGGTGCGCGTCGTACCGCACCACCTCAAATGCGCTCTCCTGGCTGTCCCGCTTGCGCAGGCGCGTAGCAGGGAAGACATCTCGGCGCAGCGGGTAGAGGAACACGTCAGGGAATCGGTTGGCCGCCTCGTCCAGGAACTGAAGGGTGGCGTGGGGCGAATGCCGCTCCGCCGCGCGCCCGATGTGACGGTTCCCAAAGTGGTGCGACAGCATCAGGATGTGCTGATAGCCCGCTTTACGCAGCCGCGCGATTTCTTCGAGGATGAGGTGCGGAATGCCGAAATCTTTGCGGCTCTCGACGAGGCGCGAAAGCATCTGGTCAAGCTTCACCGTGGTCTGGCCACCGGCGCTGTCAGCAACGTAGGTGCGACTGGTGAAGAGATAGCCGTCGGCTTCAGGGTAGACAGGATGAATGTCGCACGGGCGGGTGACGTAGCTGACCACCGCAACCTTGTCGAGCGAGCCCTCCTGCGCGAAGGTGACAGGCTGACCACCCAGCAGAGCGGCGAGCGCACCACGGTTCTTCCAATAAATGCTGTTCTTCGCGTCGTTTTCGGTAGTCAGACCTTGGAGCTTCACCGGGAGCTCGCGGCAAAGAGCTTTCTCAAGTGCCTGGCTGATTGCGTAGATGGCAGTGTTTCCGTCCTGCGCGTCCGACTCTCGGTCCTTGAGTTTGCCAGTCTGCTGGAGACGAACGAGTGTCATCGTGAGGCCCGGCCGGGCAGCTTTCGCGCGCAAGACCAACTCGAACAACACCACGTACACGAGCACGCCCATGGCGGCGACCATGGCGGTGCGCAGCTGCTCGGCACGCGCCTTCTCGTCGTCCTTCTTTTTTGTGAGGGTCAGAGGCCGCAAGGCGTACTCAACGTCGATTCCGTGGCCGGTCGCCAGGACCTGCGGGTTGGGGACGGCCGGCACCCCGGCCTCTTCGCGCCACGCGTAAGGGACCAAGCGCACCGGAAGCACCGGGCTGTCCAGGCACTTGCTCATAGCCATTTCGCGGGCGTCGCCAGCGACGGTTAACGAGCGCTCCTGAAGGTTGGTCTCAACCCATACTGAGGCCACGCTGGACGGCCACGGGTCTTCGCTCACTCGGATGCGGCTGAACCAAGCAATGGTGTCCGGTCCGCTGTCGGACTTGACCAGCACCTCTTCCTTGTCGGAGGTCAGCCCGCGAACCACTTCCCATTCGAAGATGTCCTTCTGGACCGAGATGAGCAGCTTGTCCGCTGTGCGGTTGGCAGTGGTGACAAACGAGGTGGACTTTGTCTTGAGCAGACGCACCATCTCGTCCGCGATGTCCTCCATGACTCCAGCACGCGAGGCCAAGCTTTGATGAATGCGCTTCAGCTCGTTGACCGGGTCGATTTTCAGGGCCAGCGCTATGGCCGCTGCGCGCGAACTCACATCGCTGGAGGGCGCCTCGTTGATGGACGGCGGCAGGACCAGGTCGAGAAAGACCAGTTCCGCAATCTGGCGCTTCAGGTTGTCGCCAGGCCCGGGAGCGGAGAGCAGCCGGTCTTCGAGGCGGTTTAGCCTCGACTCGAACGCAGTGCGGCCTGTCTCTGGCTTGATGCCATTGACCCGAAACCGGTAGGAGACTTCGCGAACCGTGGGCTGGTTCTGCTCGGGGTCGATGCGCCGCTCGAAAAGCTGAACGGAGCCCTCACACCACACCGGAAGGCAGCCGTAGAACATCGCCTTGCGCAGCTGCTCGGTGAGGTCGGTGTTGTTCATCACGCCGTAGACCGAGCTCACATCCAGCGGCAGTGGCTCGCCATCGCGACCGGCGAACGCCTCGAAGGCCTCGCGCACCCTGTGCACGTAGCTCTTGAAGCCCGCCTTCGGGCTCTGAGCAGCCACCGCTTCCATGATTCGCATGCAGACCTGCATGCGAACGCGTGCCATGGCCTCGTCTTCGAGGAAGTCCAGGAACTGCCGAATCTGGGAGCCTAACCGCTCGCTCTGGCGGCGAATGGCGTCGGTGATTGCCTCAATGTCGTCCGCGTCCTCGTTTTCCGCCTGGAGCTTGTGCGCGACGCCCGTCAAAAGAAGCTGAAGCCAGTCGCGGCCGTCCACGGTTTCGATGGCGGACAGCACGCGGCCGATGTCGTGCTCACGCTCGGCCGACGGCCGGGCCGCTTCAGCAAACTCCACCGGAACCATCAATGCCTTCTTCGCGACCTGCGGCGTGGGCGCATCGACGGTTTCAGCCATCGCCTTGATGGCTTCACCAAACTCGCTTTCGCTAAGTGCTGCGAAGTCGAAGTCGGCGAGGGCGCCGTCAAGTTGTTCGACCACTGCGTCACGAACGGCGTTGAGCGCTTTAGCGTTTGCGGACTGAGTGCCATGAAGAAGACGGCCACCCATCTTGGCCGTCGTGCCATAGGGTGGCGGGTCCGCATCGCGCAAGAATCCCGTTTCCTCACCTGGCGCGAACGCTGATTGGAAATCGGGATGGGCGAGGAGCCGGGAGAGCGCGCCCCGCGTGTTCACGCGGACACGTGCACCCTGGCGCGAAAACAGCCGCAGGCCGTCCGCGCCGGCGCTCTCGACTGGAGCGATGGACTTTGAGAGGAGTTCCGCCAGCTTCGCGAGGTTGACGGACGGAGCACGGTCGCGCGCAGAAATACGCGAACCGCCGCGGATGCGGGGTGTTGTCATGGTCAGCTCCTTTCATGGCAGGTGAGCCACTTCACCAAGCGAACGGACCAAAGTCCGCGAGGCGGATTCACGTTTGGGTGGCGTCAATGTAACCAGAAACGCTTAGAAACAACGTGGTCTCTTCAACTCTCATTCAGATATCCACAGGTGAACCCCAGCTTTGGTGCCAAAATTGGCCTACTGTTGCACATGGACCTGAATCGCGAACACGAGTATTTGCGCGCCTGCTCGGACGAGGAGGCCTGCCAGTACTTGGCGACCAAGGTGAGGCAGTGGCGGCGGCGAGAGAGCCTTTCGCAGGCCCAGCTGGCCACCAGGGCGGAAGTACCGTTGCGGACCTACAAGCGCTTCGAAACGCACGGTAAAGCGAACCTGGTCACATTCGTCCAAGTGCTCCGCGCACTCGGGCGCACCCAGTACTTGTTCATGCTGTTCCCTACGCCCATCGCGCACAAGCCGAGCGTGGACGAGCGCCTCAAGAAGCTGACACCGACCAAGTTCAAGTCCTAGCACACCGCTGGGAACTGCGGCTAGAGGGCCGCTGCGGGCCTCACTGCGGAGGCACAGCCGAACCGCTCGCGAATCGGTCGGCGAACTGAAAGGGGAAAAGATAAAAGCCCGGCGCTAGATAAGGCATCTGCTTCCTCAGTTTTCTGGTGACCTTCCGCCAACTGCAGCAGTCTGATACCCAACCTGACGCGCGCCTTCGAGCCCGTCACATTCCCAATGAAAGCAACTTCATGACAACTCTCAAAATTACCATCAACACCGAAGCTTTCAACAGCCTTGGCGGCCACGACGCCCCGCTTCTCGAGCACTGCGGCGACCAAGAATTTCGGGCCCTACTGCTTCTCGACGAGGACGGCGCGTGCGCCCTTGAGACCCGAGCTCCTTGGGAGAATGGACGCCCGACGGAGGAGTGGTACGGCTGCACCCGAACCTGGGCGCTGCCTGCGAACGTGCGCGGCGATGCGCTGCACAGCCTGCTCACAGACGAAGAGACCGTTGCGCTACTGCAGCGCGTGCACAACGGCCGCAGCATCGATTGGAATGGCAACAATCATGTAGGCTCACTGGACGACGACGCAGGCGACGCCAGTGACGAGTTGGAGCAGAAGTTCGAGGAACTTCGCGGCGATAGTGGTCGCTGCTGGTCAGTTTGGTCGGTCGGAGACTTTCTTGCCAACTGCCGTCTGGACGAGTGGTGGCCCGCAGGCAGGAGCCTCGTCCAAGTGGCCGAGGCCATCCCCAAGGAGGCACACGTTGAAGGCATCTTGTTCAGCGATGGGGACGAAATCGAGACTGTCCTTCGCGACCTCCTGCAGCGTGAGCTAGACGAGGACGAGGAGTTCGAACCCACCATGGAGCAACGGACCGCACTCAAAGGCTGAGCAATCGGTCGTAGGATTCAATTGCAGACCCTTCCTCGTCGTAGACAGTCAAATCCGGATGGGAGCCAGCCGTCGTCGGCTGGACTCCCCCACACCACCCGGCAAAGGGTCCGCACCGGTTGGTTCTGGAGCTTGAGGTCAATGAGTGAGAGATGGGGCAGCCCCAATGAGTCGAATTGTTCGACGGTCATCCAATGCTTCCGTCGCCTCGGAACGAAATGGAGCTTTCAGGCCCAACTGGCCGCCGCGCTACCTTGATATGACCATCTGCCGCGCAAGAAGCTCGATGCGCTTGGCGTCAATGCGCCTTTGGATGCGGTCAAAAACTTCGTCTAGCGGGCGCGATAGTCCAGTGCGTTGGTATTCCTGCCAAGCTGTCTCGCCGCGGCACTCGCTGGCGGTTGGCGGCCTCCGACGCGGTGTCGAGGTGCTTGACTGGTAGAGCGGTGTGCTTCACGGTATGACGGTAGCACGGACGTACAGCAGTCGCCCTCTTATAGACGAAAGAGAGCGGGGGCTTGGCAACCGATTTCGTCAACGAAATCTTGCTGCAGAAGGTGGCCGGGCGAATTTTGGACGCTCTGGATTTCGTTGACGAAAGTGAGGACTGCGGGCCGCGAGCGATATGGCCGAGCGCATCTATCTGACTGCTCCCATGCGGCCTGTCACTTGTAAGACTCAGGAAGAGGCGACCGGAAGCCTAAAGTGGCCGGGTCTGGGACAGCCAAGTTTCCAGAGCCGTGAGTGCCTCGGGCGCGGAGACACCGCGCTGCCCGTCACAGAGAATAAGTTCTGCGGGGGAGGGGACGGGGAATTCAGCAGCGTCGTCGTCCAGGATGCGGTAGGCCGAAGTTGGGTTTGCCTCCAGCCAGCTAAGGATGGCCGCATACCGGTCGCCGGGAGAAGTCACGTGAATGGTCCGGTTCCCCAGTTCGGCGAGCATGTCTGCCAGTTCGGGGAGCGGATAGACCTCCCGCCAAGTCGAGTGGACCACGATTTCGACGTCCCGATGCGCTTGGAGCACCTGTGCGAGGTAAGGCAGCCAACCGAATGGGCCGACCCGCATGTAAAGGTCGGAAGGACCTGGTGCTCCGGGAACTCGGGCGGGATGCATGACGCCATCGATGTCAATGAACAGTCGGCGGGGAGCGGTGACCGGCATATGAGGCGCTGAGCTACAGGGGACGCAACACTAGGAGGAGCTTCGGGCCAAGTCGGCAGAAGAGCTGACCCGGGACGGAGACCGGCTCGGCCTTCGATTTCGTCAACGAAATTTTCTTTGACGAGGAAGTTTCGTTGACGAAATCTCTGGGCATAGCATGGCCGAAACGTGCTTCGGGACAGCCGCTTCGTTGACGGACGCGATGCCTACCGGTTGGCGGGCATGCGCGTCGACAGTTTGGGAAGGAGGGTTGTGGTCGCTACACGGTTGGACAGCGCCGTGCTGTCGCAGAAACCCAAAGCAGATGAAGAACCCCAAGAATGAAGCTACTCGACGAGGGCCGCCCGCCAGATTTCCCGAAGACCCGCTGCTGCGGGCGCTGGTTGCCAAGGCGCAGGCACGAGGTGACACCCTGACAGAGCTTGCCCGGTGCCTAGGCGTTACTTATGAGCGTTTCGCGCAGTTGCGCAGAGGTAAAGGTCGACTGAAGACGGCGCGACGTGAGTTGCTTGCGAACGCAGCACGATATCTCAACGTCCCCGTAGCACTGGTGCTTGTGCTCGTGGGCATCATCACGCTCGATGACTTCTCATGGCCGGATGAGTCCGAATCCTTCGAGGCGCAGCTTGACAAGGAACTAGAGGCGCTGCGCCTTGACGCCTTCTACGGCGCCTTTATGCCAGCGTCGCTGCTGACGGCGCCCCCTGGGCTCAAGCAATATGTCCTTTTCATGTATCGAGAGATTCAAAGGGACGCGGAGGGGGACGAGCGAGGGCCGAAGTGGCTTAGGCTGCTGTATCAGGCCACTATCGCCAATCAGGAAGGGGCCCCGGATGAGGGCGCGTTCCGCGGCAGCTGAGCTGCTGGTTTGATTTCAAGACGGGCCCCCTTGGGGGCCTGTTCTTTTGCCACTAACCAATCGCACGTCCCGTGGCCAACTTCGGCAACCAGCTAAAGGAGCCGGTCTCAGGGGGCCGCCTTGAGCGTCCACGACGGCTGCTTACCGCGCAAATTCTCAATCTGAGCCCTCACGCGTCGGGCTTTACCAGCCACCTAGGGGACCCCCGCGACAAGTTCCGTATCGCGCAGCAATGTGGCAGGCAATGGGCGACCGAGCTATCGGCGTTGCGAAATGGATACCCTTGGCAAGAGGTACGTGGTCGGCTACTTGCTGTGCTACCCGGGTTACGGTACCCTAGGGCACCACCGGCACTTCGAAATGTGCTGCAGATTCAACGGCTTGGAAGTGGCCGGGGCTAGTCCCGTCCACTCCGCCATAGTTAAAGAGGGTTAGCAGTCACTGTGCTGCTAGCCCTTTTTGCTTTGTGCTCCCTTGGAGAATAGCGTGCCAAAGGGAGGCTGCTGGATCACGGAGCGTTTAACCTAACCGTGTGACAGAAGACGTGCCTCGATACCCTGGCGTACATCGCCGCCGTGACACCGGCGTATATCAATTCGCCTAGACCTCCATGGATTGCGCGGGGCGCTTCTGGAGCGGATCTCCGCGCATCGGGACGCAGTGTGAGTCGCTGCCCCATCGCTTTCCGGGTCGACTGGCTTCGAGACCCGTGATCTTGCTCGACCTTGGCTCGGACGCTGCCTTGCCGCGCTGCAAAGCCGTGGCCCGGCAGATGCCAGGCCGACGGGTCGCGCGATTTACCGGAAGCCCAGCACGGTAATGCCGATGGGTGCTCCGCCCACAGACACGTTTCTCTGTGCTGTCAGATTGCCAGTTTGCGGGTCTGGCGTGTGAACGGCCAAAGCATTGGTGCTTTGCTGGGCCACATACACCGCGCCAGATACCGGATCGGTGTTGACTCCTTCAGGCAAGCCGCCCGTGGGGAGCTGTCCGAGGAGAGTCAATGCGCCCGTCATTGGGTCAATGCTGTAAGACCCAACGGTTGCGCTGGTTTCGTTGGTGACGTACAGAGACTTGCCACTGGCGTCGATCACCATGTTCTGCGCCGTGGTGCCGGCCGGGAAAGGCGCCCCGGCCATGATCGTCAGATTGCCTGTCGCCCCGTCGATGACGAAGCCGCCGATCTGATTGCCGCCGCTCGTGGTGTACAGGAAGCGGCCCAACGGATCCATTGCGAGAAACCGGGTGTTAACCCCTGAGGGGATCTCGCCCAACGCAGTGGCCGCGCCGGTCGTGGCGTTCAGCGAGTAAATGCTGATTGAGCCGGCAATGTAGTTGGCTACGTACATGTACCGGCCATCCGGCGTCATCTGCACAGCCAAGGGGTATGTGCCTGTTGGCACTGTGCCTTGCAGCGTGAGTGCGCCAGTAGCGGTGTTCACTGCAAACATACTGAGGGTATTGCTTGCGCGATTGGCCGCATAGAGATATTTCCCATTCCGCGATATGCCCATGGCTTGAGGCTGGGACTGCCCGGATGCTGCGGGAGAGCCAGGCAACTGCGTCAGCTCGCCCGTATCAATGTTGATTGCGTATGAGCGCACGGCATTGGTGACCACATCCGCCAGGTAAAGGAATCGGCCGCTCGGTGCGAGAGTGCCGCCAAATATGCCGCCTTGCGAGACTGAAAAGCCTGTCAGGGTCAGATCCCCCGTCACATCATCTACGGTGAGAACCCTGGTCGCCGACAAGAAAGTGGCAAAGGCGAAGTGCGGCGGCCGGTTGCACGTCACAGAAACGGTGGGCGATACCCCATCAGCCACTTGGCCTGCGCCGTCGCTCACGGTACACGTCTGGGGAGGCATCTCCGGCGGCGCTTTGACGCTGACCTGATAGGACGCGCCCACGGCGATGGTCGTAGAGAACGAGGTGGTGCCGTCTGCCGAAATGACGAGATCGTCGCCCAGGTTGTTCTGCAGTGTGAGACCAGCACCTTTCAAGCCCTGCACTTGTACCCTGACCGTCTGTGGCGCCGGCGGCTCGGTGACTGGCGGCTGAACGACCGGCGGCTGAACGACGGGCTGCTGAACGACGGGCGGCTGTGTCGGCGCAACGGGGCCCGGTGTACTGCTGCCGCCACCACAGGCAGTGAGGGCAAGCGCCAGCATGGCCGCGGCAAACGGTGGCACCAAACGCGCGCGCGCAGGCGGCGTGCTGCCAGAAAGGACAGAGGGTGAAAGCATTGAGGTCTCCGGCGGAGGGGCGGGTGAACGAGCCGCTCGATGCCTGCGCAGAAACGACTTTGCCTAAGGATACAAATTGTAATAGGTTGACCGCAATCAAGGGTGGCGGGCAATCGAGCGTCGCTGTCACGCAGCACGCGTTGACCAGGCCGGAGCGAGACCGCGATCGGCGCCTCCGCATCCGCCCCGACGAAAACTACGCGCGTCGCCGGTGACGTGTTCGACGGAATGCAGGTCGGTATGCCGTCCTCACTGGTCTCGAACAACTAGGGCGTGTTAACACAAACGGAGGCCATCGGCGACCAGGACGAAGCTGATGAAACCGAGGAACATCAGGTCGAGCTTGTCGAAGCGCGAGAAGATTCGGCGGTAGCCCTTGAGGCGGCGGAACAACCGCTCGACCTCGTTGCGGCGCCTGTACATCGCTCGGTCGTACTCCCAGGGCTCAACGCGGGTCTTCAGAGGCGGCACGACAGGAATGAACCCCAGGTCGAGCGCGAGTTGGCGCGTTTCGTTGCCCTCATAGGCGCGATCCATGAGCAGGTGCAGCGGCCGACCAGGAGCACCAAGCCGGCTCAGGAGTGCCCGACCTTCAGGTGCATCGTGCGCTTGACCCGGCGACAGCGAGAACGTTATGGCCGTTCGAGCATCCGCGGCAACCATATGAATCTTGGTGTTCCATCCGCCTCGGGACTTGCCGATGGCCTGTGGGCCGTTTTTTTTAACGCCCCAGTGCCGTCCGGATGCACCTTGATGCTCGTGGAATCCAGCGAGACAGCCTCGATCCTGATGCGAACCACCTGCGCCCTCTGAAGCTCCTCGAACATTCGATCGAGCACGCCGGCCTTGGCCCAGCGGTTCATGCGCGTATAGATCGTGTGCCAGTTGCCAAAGCGCTTGGGCAGCCCTCGCCACTTGCAGCCATGCTCGGCCACGTACAGGATGGCGTTGACGACCTGAAGGTTCGTCAGGCTCACATTGCCTCGCTGCGTCGGCAGACAGTGCTCAATCCAGGCAAATTGCTCGGGCGTGATTTCCATGCCTAGAGTATCGGCGAGTGGGCATGGTCGGCACCATTAGTGTTAACACGCCCTAGTCGCGCTTGCGGTCGCGGGCGGACGCACGTGGCAGGTTCCACTCGTAACGCAGCGACAGGTAACGCAGTGCAAAGCACGCCATCAAAGCGACCCAGGTTCGCCCGCTCGATACCCATCCCAGGCGCTCGCCGGCCACTTCGATGACGGCGCCGACCAGCGCGGCCGACGCATAGATCTCTCGCCGAAGGATCACCGGTACCCGATTGAGCAGCACGTCACGCGCCACGCCGCCGCCCACGGCGGTGACCACGCCCAGCAGCACCGCCACTTCGGCGTTGTGGCCAAAAATCATGGCCTTTTGCGCACCCGTTACCGCAAACAGCCCCAGGCCCAAGGAATCGAAGAGGGTGACCGGGTGGGTAAGACGCACGACCAGCGCGCTTGCAGCAATCGTCATCCATGCTGCGGCCATCGCGACGGCGAGATAGCGCCAATCGGTCAGCCCGGCCGGCGGAACGGCGCCGATGCACAGGTCGCGCAGCACGCCCCTCCGCACGCCACCGCGAAGGCGATGACCATGACACCGAACCAGTCGAGGCCGCGATCCCTTGCCGCAACCGCCCCGCTGATGGCAAAGGCAAACGTGCCTGCCAGATCGAGGACGGTGAATAGGCGATGGTCATTCAGGCCGGCAAGGGCCAGTTCCTGGACGCTCATGCACTAGGGCACAGCCATGCGCTGGCGGCCGTCAGCATGGCTTGCAAGCCC
Source organism: Variovorax ureilyticus (assembly GCF_050632185.1). GTDB lineage: Bacteria > Pseudomonadota > Gammaproteobacteria > Burkholderiales > Burkholderiaceae_C > Variovorax > Variovorax ureilyticus_A. The sequence goes on along the minus strand of NZ_CP192579.1, from coordinate 2,990,991 downwards.
GTCTCCAGCGTCGGGTGAATCTGCGGCGCGAACTTTGGTGAATGGTTGCTGGGAATCTTGTTGACGGTCCCGTCCTGCTTGGCTTTCGCGTACACCTCCGGGTTTGTGCCACCGACGAACCAGAACACGTACGGCACGGCCCAGGTACGGCCGAAGATGCTGAAGTCTTCGCTGGCTGACGCTGGGCTGGATGCGAGCGAAGCGTTTTCGCCAAACTGATGGCCGAAGACCTCGGCCACCTTTTGCGTAGCGACAAGGTCGTTCTCAGTTAACGGGTAGCTGTTGATCGTGGTGAACTCGGGCGGACGTTCCGCGCCAGAGGCGTCGCACTCGGCGCAACAGATGCGACGGATCGACTTGAGCATGTACTCGCGTGTGTCGTCGCTGAAGGTGCGCATGTTCAGCTTGATGGTCGCGTCGTCAGGAATGATGTTCTCCTTGGTACCAGCTTGCAGTGATCCGATGGTGAGCACCGCCGGCTCCGTCGGAGCGATCTCTCGCGAGACGATAGTCTGTAGACGCAACGTGGTCGCCGCGGCCATGATCACCGGGTCGATGGACGTCTGCGGCTGCGAGCCGTGCGAGCCGCGCCCGAACAGCTTGATCTTCAGGCTGTCGCCGGCCGACAGCGTGACGCCGGGGCGGTAGGTCACGGTGCCGGCCGCGCCGACCATCACATGCTGGCCGAGGATGATGTCGGGCCTGGGGAAGCGGCCTTCGCCCCAGTCGCGCACCATGGAGGTGGCACCCTCTGCCGTTTCCTCACCCGGCTGGAACACAATCAGCAGCGTGCCATGCCACGCGACGCGGTTCGTGGACAAGATGCGAGCGGCGCCGATCAACCAGGTCACATGCATATCGTGGCCGCACGAGTGCGCAACGCCTGTCTCGACGCCGTCCGCGTCGCGCGCCGTCACGGTGCTTGCATAGGGCAGTCCGGTGTTTTCGGCCATCGGCAGCGCATCCATGTCGGCGCGCAGCATCACGGTCGGGCCGGCGCCATTCTTCATCACGCAGACCACGCCGGTCACGCCGACGTTGCGCGTCACTTCGTAGCCGAGATCCTGCATCGTGTCGGCGACGATCTTCGCTGTGCGGACCTCCTGCATGGACAACTCGGGGTGCTGATGGATGTCCTTGTAGAGTGCTTCAAGATCGGCCAGCAGGGCGGAATCGGCAGAGCCGAGCGCTTGGGTGAGGGCATTCATAGAGGCTCCAAAAGCGACGAAAGTACGGTCGACAACGTTTGAGATCGAGTTCGAGGGCAGGGAGTCAGCGCTTGATTTGAAGCTCAGCGCTTCCGGTCTTCACTCTCGTTCCCGAGGGCACCGTGAGCATGATCGAGATGATGGCCATCACAACCATCAGCACGTTGAAGCTCAGTGCAACGATGGCGGCTTCGCGCACCGCCAGGTTGTCCTGACGGCCCACGAAAGTGATCATGCCATCGAGCCAGTTCACGCTTGCACTGTTGCCGCTGAGCGCCGTGAAGATGGCGGCGGAAATCGCCACGCCGAAGGCGGCGCCGAGCGATGAAGCCATCTTGTAGATGCCCGAACCCGACCCCGTCTGTGCGGCCGGAAGATTCGACAGCGCTGCGTCGGTGGAGGGAGTCGCATAGAACGCCAGACCGACGCCGAACAGCGTGTAGCCGGCGCTCGCGAGAATCTTGTATTCCGACAGCAGCAGGTTGGCGGGCGAGACCATGAGGATCGCCAGTCCGGTGATCAGGCAACCCCAGATCATTGGCTTGCGTGGGCCAAAGCGTTGCAGCAACTTCTCACCCACGCGGATGAAGGCGATGATGGCAACCGCATAGCCCAGCGTCAGGAAGCCAGCCTGCTGGGCGTTCATGTTGCCGCCGATCTGCACCAGTTGCAGCGACACGATCAACGTGCCGGCCGTGCCGTTGATCAGGAAGTTGGAGATCGTCGCGCCGGTGTAGGTCGCGTTCCTGAAAAGGCTGAAATCGAAGAACGCGTTGGATGCCTTGTCTTCGATGCGGACAAACAGCCAGCCGAACAACACCGTGACCGCCAGCAGACCCAGACCGATCAGACTGGTCCAGCCCAGCTTGTTGCCCTGGGTCACCAGCACCTGAAGTGCCACCATGGTGACCATGAACGCTAACACGCCGGGCATATCGAACCTGTACTCGCCCGTGGTTTCTGCCTTGCTCTCGGGCGCGCCGCGAATCATCCACAGGCCGAGCGCGCTCACCAAGGCGGCCACCCAGAAGATCGAGCGCCAGCCGAAATTCTGTGACATGAGGCCTCCGACCAGCGAGCAGAGGCCCGAACCTCCCCAGGAACCGATCGACCACATGCTGATCGCGCGTTGGCGCTCGGGGCCGTCCCAATAGGCTTTCACCAGCGCCAGGCTCGCCGGCATGATGCAGGCCGCAGACAGGCCTTGCAACGCGCGGCCCACGAGCAGGACCGGCGCGGCGAGCCAACCCTGCGGCGTGATGGCCACCAGCAGCGAGCCCGCGATGCTCAGGTAAAAGCCGATGCGAGTGATCTTCAACCTGCCTATACGGTCGGCCAAGCCGCCCACCACGACGATGAAGATTCCCGAGAACAGCGAGGTGATCGCCACTGCGACGTTCATCATGCTCGCATCCATGCCGAGGTCGCGGCTCATGTCTGGCGCAATGTTGAGCGTCGTCTGGGCAAAAAGCCAGAAGGCGACAACGCCCATGATGATTCCGAAAAGCAGCCGATCGTTGCCCTCGTATGGCCGCTCAGCCCTGACGCTGGAATCCATGTCGTTCTCCATCGCGCCCATACGCGCCCTGGCTTATCTCGGCAGCTTCACCGCCTGTAGAGCAACATCGATCGACAACGCTATGGTGTTGTCGATGATGAGGGTCATACCCCCGCGGTCCTGACCCGCTCCTGACCGCACACCTCACGCGTCTCGTTATTGCAAAATCCTAACGGATATCCGGCGATTATTTGATATGGCTATGATTTGGGCCGCACTTCGATCACTCGCCCGAATGAAACCCCGAATTGGATTCCGCAGCCTGCTAGGCGCCCTGGCGGCAAGCTGGCTGTCCGCGCACGCCGCACTGCCGGACGAGATTCAGGTCTATACCGGCGACATCAACGCGCCGGGCGAAACCGGCCTCGAACTCCACCTGAACACCACGCCCAGCGGCAGTTCAAGGCCGTCCTACCCGGGTGAAGTCACGAACGCGCACGGCTGGCGTGCCACGGCGGAGTTCTCTTACGGACTCACGCCGTCCTGGGAGCTCGGGTTGTACATCCCGACCGTCCTCACGCGCGAGAACACCTACTACGTGACGGGACCCAAGTTCCGCGCGAAATGGATGCCCCTTCAGGCGACCGACGGCGTGGGCTATTTCGCGGGCGCGAATGTCGAACTTGCGCACGTTGACCAACGGTTCGACCAGGCCACGAACGGGCTGGAACTGCGTCCAATCTTCGGCTACCAGGACGAACAATGGCTCTTGGCCTTCAACCCTGTGCTGGACTGGAGCCTGTCCGGTCCGGACAAGAGCGGCACGGCCGACTTCGCGCCGTCTTTCAAGGCCGCACGCACGGTCCTTCCCGGGGTCCGCGCCGGCCTGGAGTACTACATGGACCTGGGACACATCGATCACATGTCGACCGGTTCCGAGCAGCCGCAAACCCTGTATCTCGCTTTCGACGTCGATCGCGCTCCATTCGTCTTCAATTTCGGCATCGGCCGCGGGCTCACGCATGCGGCGGACCGTTGGACGCTCAAGTGGATCTTCGAGATCCCGCTTCGTTGAGGCGCTGCCACCCCAGTTCATTCGTTCCGCCTCCTCAATTCGAGGGATGCGCAATGCTGCACTTCACCGGCAGACTCGCCGCCTCATAACAAATGAGGAGGTTGCCGATGGGTTTCGTTCACGTCGTCTGGGGAGGCGCAAGTCTTGTCGCGCTGGCGTTGGGATGGGTGGTGATCGCCTGGCGGGGCGGCAAGCATCTGAACGAACGTCTCACCGAGCAGCTTTCGCGATCGGCTGCGCTTGAAAGGGAATGCAGCACCCTTCGCTGACCGAACACCCGCGATTCACCCTCCTTCAAGTTTCTTCTTCCCCTGTCGATAAGCGGTAGCGGCGCGCGAACGCTTTCGGTTTCACGTGCCGTGCACCGTGGAGCCAGGAAGAAGTGATACGCAGTAAATCGCGAACCGAATCGGTCTTTGGAGCAAGCGCCGCATTGATGCTGGCCATGGCGCTGTCCGCCTGTGGCGGCGGAGGGGAGGTGGCGGAGGCGGTTACATCCCTGCGCAGACGACGACGGCGGCGGCCGGCTCGAGCCCCGGGGTGAAGGCGGGAGGCAGCAACGCGGTCAAGGCGTCCTGCGTCGGCTGCGCGGCGATCGATGACAGCACCTACGCCGGTTCCGGCACCGGTGTCTGGCAGGCGGCGAACGGCTCTTCCGTTCCGGTCGATGTGCCGGTCTCGATTTCGGGCCTCAACGGCCAGACGGTCACGCTGGTATTCACGAACGAAAGCGGCACCCCTGAAGGGCTCCCCGGCCTCGTGGTGCGATCGAGTTCCGAGATCGCCGCGACCGCCAACAAGGCGCTGGTGCAGCAGCCGATCGACGAAGACGACGCCGCCAAGGATGCGATCCGCGAATTCAACCGCTCCGGCTTCGCCAAATTGCTCGATCCGCTCTCGAAGTCGGCGCCTGGCGTCCTGAAGTCGATGGCGCCTTCGGCGGCCTATGCGGTCGCCGACCAGCGCAGCATCTTTCTCTACGACCATACGCAGCGCACGGTACAGCTCGCGGCGCAGCGCGCGACCGCCGACGGCGTCACCGTGAACCTGTGGGTCGAAACCGGCGAGCTCGACCCGGCGCGCGTCTCGAGCGCACTCGCCGTGCGGATGCTCGACAAGTTCGCCGCGCCGGGCGGCATCTACGACATGCTGGTCCGCGTCGGTGGCCCGCTGTGGGGCGATCACGGCATGAGCCAGTTGATCGCCGGTAGTGGCCAGCCGCTGGACATCTTCATCGTGAACTTCAAGCCTGACCACCAGCCCTACGGCCTCGTGGGCTATTTCTGGGGACTGAACAACTTCAAGACGGGCAGCGGCGATCTGGCCTACAGCAATGAATCGCTGAGCTTGTACCTCGATTCCGAATCGCTCTACCTCGACGGCGAGAACGGCGTCCAGCAGATTTCCACCGTCATGGCGCACGAAGGCATGCACATGCAGAACTTCTATCGCCGTGGCGTGAAGATGGGCTCGGACTACACCTTCGATACCTGGCTGGAGGAGATGTCCGCGTTGATGATGGAGGACTGGGCGAGCTTCAACATCGACCCGAGCCACAACGCGATCCGCGATTCGCGCTATCCGTACTACCTGAGCTACAACGGCGCCGGCAGCTACAACTGCGGCCTCACGGAGTGGACGCCGATGGGCGCGACCTGCGAGAGCTATGCCGTGACGGGCTCGTTCGGCGGCTTCCTCAATCGCCAGCTCGGCCTCGATTTCTACAAGGCGCTGCTGACGAGCGCCGGCGTGAAGGACTCGACCGAAATCCTCGACAAGGCGATCAAGTCGCGGCGCCCCGATTCGGGCATCGGCCAGGAACTGCGCCGCTTCGCCGCCGCTTCCGCCGGCTTGATTCCGCTCGGGGCCGGCATCGCCGCCTACAGCATGCCCGCGCGCAGCGAAGACGTGTTCAGCCTGCCGGCCATCGACCCCGCGAGCCTCGGCAGCAGCAACCGCAAGCTGCCGCAGTCCGCGCCGTCGCTGCTGGAGGCACTGGCGAGCTTCCCGGTGATCCGGTCGAACGTCGCAGGTACTTACAGCGAGACGGTGCGCGTTCCGCCGGGCAGCACGCTGTCGGTGATCATCAACTGATCACGGCGTCACGATGTTGAAGTAGGGGTCGAAGGTCTCGACGTTGCGGAACACCGAGGACAACGCGAACGGATTGCCGCTGACCTTCACCTGCCCGGTCAGCACCATCTCCGGAAGCTTCTTGCCCTGAAGCAGCATCGCGAGAAACGCCGGCCGTGTGAGCGTGATCGTGGCGTCGGGGTTCTTCAGCACGCGGCCCTTCGTGTTGTTGAGCACCGAGTTCGACAGCTCCAGCGCCCAGGTCTCGCCCAGGTCGGTGAACACCATGTTGATGTTGACCTTCTTGCCGTCGGCCTTCTCGTGGTCGAGGCGCATCGCGATCAAGTCGAACAGCAGTTCGTTGTTCATGCCGCGCACCACGTCCGGCCCCTGGCTGGACGCCGGTGGCTTGATGACGCCGCCCCGCAGTTCGCGCGCACCGGTCAGATAGGCGTTGCGCCAGGTACCGGCCTCGGACTGATAGCCGAGCTGTTCGAGCGCATCGGCCTGCAAGGCGCGCGCCGCCGCGTTGTTCGGGTTCGCGAACACGACGTGGTTCACCAACTCGGCCACCCAGCGGTAGTCACCCGCGTCGAAGGCCTTGCGTGCGCTGGCCAGCACTGCTTCCTCGCCGCCCATGGCCGCGACGTAGCGCTTGGCCGTCTCGGTGGGCGGCAGCCGGTTCAGCGTCGCCGGATTGCCGTCGTAGAAACCCAGGTAGAAGTTGTAGACCGCCCGCAGGTTGTGGCTGAGCGTGCCGTAGTAGCCGCGCGAACTTGCGTCGGCAGCCAGGGCTTTCGGGAAGAAGGTCGCATCGCCGATCTCGTCCATCACCTGACCCTTGTTCGCGAGCTTCAACGCCTGGTCGTGCAGGAACCGGTAGGTGTCGCGCTGGTTCGCGAGGTACTGGCGGATGTTGTCGCCGCCCCAGGTCGGCCAGTGATGACTCGCGAAGGCCACCTCCACGTCGGGGAACATGTCGATGGTTTCGTTGATGTACTTGCTCCAGCCGAGCGCATCGCGCATCTTCGCGCCGCGGAGGGTGTAGATGTTGTGCATGTGCTTCGTCGTCACCTCCGAGAGGCACAGCGCCTTCCTGTCGGGGAAGTAGAACATCATCTCCGACGGCGCCTCCGTGCCTTGCGCCATCTGGAACACGATGCGCACGCCGTCCACCGTCATCTCCTGCCCGGTCTTCGCGATGATGTCGGTGGGCGGAATCAACCCCGTCGTGCCGCTGCTGAGTGCCTTGCCGAGCCCGCTGCCGACGCCTTGCCGTTCGTTCGAATCGAGCCCGGCGCCGAACTGGTAGACCGCGCGCCGCGTCATCGCATTGCCGGCCAGCACGTTCTCGGCGATCGCGTTGTCCATGAAGCCCTCGGGCGCGATCACCTTCACCTTGCCGGCCTGCACGTCGGCTTCGTCGACCACGCCGCGCACGCCGCCGAAGTGGTCCACGTGGCTGTGGGTGTAGATCACCGCGACCACGGGCTTGGTGCTGCCGAGCTTCTCCATCGCGAAGGCGAGCGTGCTGTGCGCGATCTCGGCGGTGAGCAGCGTGTCGATCACGATCCAGCCTGTCTGGCCCTCCACCAGCGTCATGTTCGCGAGGTCGTAGCCGCGGATCTGGTAGATGCCGTCGGTCACCTTGAAGAGGCCGCGTGCGTTGTTGAGCTTCTCCTGCCGCCACAGGCTCGGGTTGACGGTGGCGGGCGCATCGCCCTGGATGAAGTCGAAGCGGTTCGCGTCCCATACGAGCTTGCCTTGCGGGGTCTTGACCAGCGGATCGGGCAGGGTGGCGATCAGGCCGCGCGTCGCGTCCTCGAAGTCGCGCCTGTCGTCGAAGGCCATGCTTCGCGCGACCGCCCGGTTGGCTCGCTCGGTGGCCGGCGTCGCGGGCTTCGGGACGGCCGGTGCCCCGTCCTGCATCTGCGCAAAGGTGCCGGAGGCCAGCGAGGTCGCGACGAGGGCGGCGAGCATGCCGCGGATGGCTGTTTTCATGGAGTCTCAGGTTTCTCGAAAGAGTGGAATGGCGTCGCGCCGTCTCAGGCCCGCGCATCGGCGCGGATCATGTCCGCTGCCTTCTCGCCGATCATGATCGTGGGCGCATTGGTGTTGCCGCCGCACAGCGTCGGCATGATCGATGCATCGACCACGCGCAGCGCGTCGATGCCGTATACGCGAAGCCGTTCGTCCACCACGGCCATCCCGTCGGCGACGGGGCCCATCTTGCAGGTGCCCACCGGGTGGTATTGCGTGTCGGCGCGGTTGCGGATGTCCTGTGCGATTGCCGCGCGGTCGTTGCGGTCCACCGGGTGCAGCATCTTTCCGCGCCAGGGATCGAAGGGGCTCGATTGCAGGATGTCCATCTGCAGTTCGACGCCCTTGACCAGCAGTTCGAGGTCGCGCTCGTCATCGAGGAACTTCGGGTCGATCAGCGGCGCAGCGCGCGGGTCGCGGCTTGCGAGGCGGACATGGCCGCGGCTCTTCGGACGGAGCACCTCGATGTGGCACGAATAGCCGTGGCCGAGGTGCAGCTTGCGGTTATGGTCGTCCACCATCGCGACGACGAAGACCATCTGCAGGTCCGGCACCGCAATGTCGGGCGACGAGCGCACGAAGGCCCCGGACTCCGCGAAGTTGGAGGTGACGAGACCCGTGCGCTGCCTCTTCCATTCGAGCATGGCGCCGGCCATCTTCACGCCGCCGCGCATCGAGACGCCGAAGGTGGGCGAGCTGCTCGCAGAGCGATAGGCCTGCACGTGGTCGATGTGGTCCTGCAGGTTCTCGCCCACGCCGGGCAGGTCGCGCAGCACCTCGATGCCGAGCTCCTGCAATTGCGCGCCCGGTCCGATGCCCGAGAGCATCAGCAGTTGCGGCGAGCCGAAGGCGCCCGAGCTCACGATGACCTCGCGCCGCGCGCGCAGCGTCCTGTCCTGCCCGTCCACGTGGCAGACCACACCGGTCGCACGCCGGCCGTCGAAGACGATGCGCGAGGAGAGCGCGCCTGTCTTCACCATGAGGTTCGGCCGCGCGAGATTCGGCGTGATGTAGCCCTTGGCCGCGCTGCAGCGCTCGCCGTTCTTTTGCGTGACCTGGTACATGAAGGCGCCGAACTGCTCGGCCCCGTTGTAGTCCGTGACGGTCGGGATGCCGTTCATCGCCGCGGCGGCGAGGAAAGCCTTGTTCAACGCGCTGGGACTGCGCAGTTCGGCCACGTTGAGCGGCCCACCGGTGCCATGGAAGGGGCAGTTCCGGTGCGTCTCGTTGTTCTCCGCGCGTTTGAAGCAGGGCAGCACCTCGTCGTAGGACCAGCCCGCGCTGCCGAGCGAAGCCCAGTGGTCGTAGTCCCAGCGGTGGCCGCGCACGTAGAGCATCGCGTTGGTCGAGCTCGATCCGCCCAGCACCTTGCCGCGCGGCTGGTAGCCCTGCCGGCCATTGAGGCCCTTCTGCGGCACCGTCTTGAAGGCCCAGTTCTTGAACGGCACCGGCAGCATGGCCGCGACACCCGCGGGTGCGTGGATGAAGACGCTGTTGTCCGGCCCTCCCGCTTCCAGCAGGCAGACGGAGACGCGCGGGTCTTCGCTCAGCCGCGATGCGACGACGCACCCGGCCGAGCCGCCGCCCACGACGACGTAGTCGAATTCTTCAGTGCTCATACGGTCTCTTTGCCGGAATGGGTGAGCGCGGGGTCCGCGCTGCGCAGGTAGAACTGCAGCACCAGCCGTTGGACGAAGCCGCCGTAGGGTGGGTAGAACAGGTCGATGGGAAAGAAGCGCTGGCGCTGGAACACGGTGCGCGCGTGCGACAGCTCCCGAAATCCCTCCACGCCGTGATAGGTGCCCATGCCCGAATTGCCGACGCCGCCGAAGGGCGCGTCGTGGTTCACCACCTGCCAGCCCCAGTCGTTGACCGCGACGCCGCCCGAATGGGTGCGCCGCAGCAGCGCATCGCGCTCGGCATCGTCGTGGCTGAAGCAGTAGAGCGCCAGCGGCCGGGGCTTCGCGTTGATGAAGGCGATGGCGTCGTCGTTCGTGTCGTAGGGCACCACCGGCAGGATGGGGCCGAACAGCTCCTCGTTCATCACCCGCATGTCCGGCGTGAGCTGCGTCACGATGTGCAGCGGCATCTGGCGGCTGTCGCCCGCCGGTGCGGGCGCGCAAGGCTCGATGCGGGCGCCCTTGGCGCGCGCGTCGTCGAGCAGCTCCCGCATGCGCTGCCATTGCCGCTCGTTCACCACGCCCGTGTAGTCCGCATTGCCGTCCGTGCGGCCGTCGTAGAAGCGCTGGAAGGTGCTCCGCACGCCTGCGATGAAGTCGTCCACGCGCTCGCGTGGCACCAGCGCGTAGTCGGGCGACACGCAGATCTGCCCGCAGTTGGTCGACTTGCCGTGCGTGATGCGCGTGGCCGCATCGGCCACGGGATAGTTGCGCGTGACCAGCGCGGGCGACTTGCCGCCGAGTTCCAGCGTGACCGGCGTCAGGTTCCTGGCCGCGGTGCGCATGACGATACGGCCCACCGCCGGGGAACCGGTGAACACGATGTGGTTGAAGGGCTGGGACGTGAAGGTGTCCGGGTCGGCCAGTTCCTCGCCCACGACTGCGACGAGGTTCTCGTCGAACACCTCGCCGAGCAGCCGCTTGAACACCGCGTTCGTCGCGGGCGTCACCTCGGGCATCTTGATCATCACGCGGTTGCCCGCGGCCAGCGCGGCGGTCAGCGGCCCGGCAGCGAGGTAGATCGGGAAGTTCCACGGCACGATCACGCCCACCACGCCCTTGGGCTGATAGCGCACCTCGACCCGGTTGCTCAGGAAGAGGAGTTCGGTGGAGCGCCGGCTGGGCTTCATCCAGCGCCGCAGGTGCGAGACCGCGTGGTCGATGTCGAGCACCGAGCCCAGCAGGTCGAGCATCTTCGATTCGGCTTCGGCGCGGTAGCCGAAGTCGCGGCTCATCGCCTCGGCGAGCAGGTCCTGGTAGCGCTGGATCTGCCGCTTGAGCGCCTTGAGCCATGCGCGCCGCTCATCGGCGGTCGGACAGGGCTGCTGCGCGAAGGCCGTTTGCTGCGCCGCAAAAAGTCGTTGCACGCGCTCTTGCGCAGCCAGGGCGGCCGCGGTGTGCCGCAGGTCCGTGGTGTCGTTCAAATGAGTCTCCTTCGTTCGCGGCACGGGTGGACGGCGCCGCGCGGGCCACTATCGAATGTAGGTCCAGGCAGGGTCTGCGCCTAGGTTCAAGTTCGACACAATCGGGTGAAAATCTGCCAAACAGTCCGTTCCAGCACCGTGTCCAGAACAGCCCCTGACGCAAGGCCCTACGCGACCCCTGTCGTCGGTCGTTATGTCCACGACATGGACGCGCCGGCCCACAGCATGCTCGGGCTCGCGCCCCTCACCGAAGCACTGGCGGAACGCGGCGTCGACCTCGCCGGGCTGCTCGCGGGCACCGGCATCTCGCCGGAAGCCATGTCCGATCCGCAGGCGCGGATTTCCCACCGGCAGAAGATCGCGCTTTTCGGCAATGTGCTGCGGCTCACGCCGGAGCCGGCCATCGGGCTGATCGCCGGGCGCAGGCAGCGCCTCTCCGACTTCGGCGTGTTCGGCTACGCGGTGATGAGCAGCGCCACGCTGGCCGATGCGATCGCCTTCGGCATCCGGCATGTGCGGCTGGCCGGGCCTGTGCTCGAAAAGAGCTTCCGCGTCGAAGGCGACACCGCGATCTTCGAGGCCCGTGACGTCATGGCGCTTGGCGCGCTGCTGCCGCTGGCGACCGAGTTCTGGTTCAGCTCGATCCAGGTGCTGACCGAGCATGTGCTCGGACGCGAATTCCGGGGCCGGCAACTGCTGCTTCCCTATCCCGCGCCTTCGTACGCCGCACGTTACGAGGATTTCCTGCACTGCCCGGTGGCGTTCGATGCCGATGTGATGCAGTGGCAGTTCGATGCGTCGATGCTCGGCATGCCGCTGCCCAACGCCAATCCGATCACGGCGGATGTCTGCGCGAGCTTCTGCAGCCGCATGCTCGAGGAGCTCACGGAGGAACCCGCCCTGGTCAGGAGCATCAAGGAAGCCTGCCTCAACAGCATGAGCGACCTGCCGCGCGCGGAGCAGATGGCCGAGCGGCTGCAGCTTTCGCCGCGCACGCTGCATCGGCGGCTGGTCGACGCCGGCACCAGCTATCAGGCCATCATCGACGGACTGCGCGAGCGGCTCGCGATCGAGTTCCTCGAACGCACGGACCTGTCGGTCGACGAGATCGCGGAGCGCAGCGGCTTCTCGGACGTCTCCAACTTCCGCAAGGCCTTCAAGAAGTGGACCGGCCAGACGCCGGCCTATTACCGGGACTCACCCCCAGGCTCGCGCACTTCGTGTCGCTCTCCACCCCCTTCCAGGGGGCGCTCCCAGCGGCCCGGCTGAGCCGTTTCCTCGGGAGCCCTGCTCAGGCAATGAGCTCGGGCGGCACCTTGCCACCGTTGGCCGCGAGCTTCGTCATGACCTGGCGATGCAGCCAGATGTTCATCTTGGCGGAGTCGCTCGTGTCTTCGCCGTAGCTCAGCTCGAAGGCGAGCTGCTTGCGCGCGGCGAGGCTGCTGTCCAGGCCGAGCAGCTTCATCAGGTCGACGATCGATGTGCGCCAGTTGAGGCTGCTGGCGCCGGGCATGCCGTCGAGCAAGGCTTCGACGTCGACCACCGTGATCGCTGCCGGCGGCGCCGCGGGGGTGGTGCTCGTGGCGGCGGCTTCCGTGGCCGCCGGTGCCGGCTGCTGTGACGCGGTGTCGGCGCTGGCCGACGGGAAGATCTTGGCGAGGATGCTGCTGAAGATGCTCATGAATGACTCCGATGAGTGGTTGAAGGGTTGCTGCACCGGCGGATTCTGAGACCGGTGTGTTTCACAAGAGTCCGAATACTTGCGCATTTCGCCACGATGGGCGTTCGGGAGAGACTTTGTTACATCGGGCCGCGGCCCGGCGGCGCGGCCTTGACGCCGGGCGTCGCGAGCGACTCGCAGGAGGTGCCCGGCTGCACCGAGACGAACCGGTCGACCACCATGTGCTCGCGAGCCGGGCCTTCCATCGGTTCGCGGACCTCGACGCGCCCGTCGAAGTTCGCGAGCAGCGGTGCCTTCGGTGCACCCTGCCAGCGTAGATAGGCCTCCTCCAGCGCGAGATAGTCGCCAGCTTGCGCCACGGGCCACTGCTGGCCGGTCTTGCAGTCGGTAAAGATCGCGGAGTCGGCGAAGTAGATGAAGTCGCCGCGCCAGCGCACGGCCGGCTGCGCCTGCAGGCTCGTCGCGAGCGCGGCGAGCAGGAGGCTGGCGGCAGTCCGCCCGGCGAGGCGCGATGGTTTGCGCATGGGCTGTCGATTCATTTCCGGCTTCCCTGTGTGATGCACATGGGCCGACAGCTTAAGCGGTGTGCAGGAAGGCGCGGATCGCGTACAACCCTCCTTCCCACGACTTCCACGATCGCGAAGGCATTTCATGTCCAGTTCTCCTTTCGATCCCGAGAACGCGGCCGACAGCGGCGGCATGCGCAAGGGATTGACCAGCTACGGCGACCAGGGCTTTTCGCTCTTCCTGCGCAAGGCGTTCATCAAGGGCGCGGGCTTCACCGATGCGGCGCTCGACCGCCCGGTCATCGGCATCGCCAACACCGGGAGCGCCTACAACCCGTGCCACGGCAACGCGCCGCAGCTCATCGATGCGGTCAGGCGCGGCGTGATGCTCGCGGGCGGGCTGCCAATGGAGTTCCCGACCATCTCGATCCACGAGAGCTTCGCGGCGCCGACCAGCATGTACCTGCGCAACCTGATGTCGATGGATACCGAGGAGATGATCCGTGCCCAGCCGATGGATGCGGTGGTGCTCATCGGCGGTTGCGACAAGACCGTGCCCGCGCAACTGATGGGCGCGGCATCGGCGGGGTTGCCAGCGATCCAGCTCATCACCGGTTCGATGCTCACGGGCAGCCATCGCGGTGAGCGCGTCGGCGCCTGCACCGACTGCCGTCGCTACTGGGCGCGCTTCCGCGCCGAGGAGATCGACGCCGACGAAACGGCCGAGGTCAACAACGAACTGGTGGCGAGCGTCGGCACCTGCTCGGTGATGGGCACCGCGAGCACCATGGCCTGCCTTGCCGAGGTGATGGGCATGACGATGCCGGGCGGCGCGTCGCCGCCGGCGGTCACGGCCGACCGCATCCGCATCGCCGAGCAGACCGGCGCGCAGGCGGTGCAGATGGCGCGCGACCGGCTCACCATCGACAAGGTGCTCACGCCCGCCGCCTTCGAGAACGCCATGCGCGTGCTGCTGGCCATCGGCGGCTCGACCAACGGCATCGTGCATCTCGCGGCGATCGCGGGCCGCGTGGGCCTGGACATCGACCTCGCCACGCTCGATCGCATGGGCCGCGAAACGCCGGTGCTGCTCGACCTCAAGCCCTCGGGCCAGCACTACATGGAGGACTTCCACGCGGCCGGCGGCATGGCGACGCTGCTGCGCGAACTCAAGCCGCTGCTGCGGCTCGATGCGCTCACGGTCACCGGCCGCACGCTGGGCGAGGAGATCGAACGCGCCGGCCCCGGCTTCAGGCAGGACGTGGTGCGCAGCATTGCGAAGCCCATCTATCCGCAGGGCGGCATCGCGGTGCTGCGCGGCAATCTCGCGCCGGGCGGCGCGATCATCAAGCAATCTGCGGCCGATGCGGCGCTCATGGAGCACGAGGGCAGGGCGGTGGTGTTCGAGAACCTCGAGGACCTGGCGCGACGCATCGACGGCGACGAGCTCGACGTGACGCAGGGCGACATCCTCGTGCTGAAGAACATCGGGCCCAAGGGCGCCCCGGGCATGCCGGAGGCGGGCTACATGCCGATCCCGCGCAAGCTCGCGCGTGCGGGCGTGAAGGACATCGTGCGCATTTCCGACGGCCGCATGAGCGGCACCGCCTTCGGCACCATCGTGCTGCACGTCACGCCCGAATCGGCGGTGGGCGGCCCGCTGGCCTACGTGCGCAATGGCGACCGCATCCGCCTGAGCGTCGCGAACCGCGAACTCTCGCTGCTCGTGAGCGACGAAGAACTCGCGCGCCGCGCGGGCGAATCGCCCATCACCCCGCCGACCGCCGAGCGCGGCTATCGCAAACTCTTCCTCGATGCGGTGACGCAGGCGGACCAGGGAGCCGACTTCGATTTCCTTCGCGCAACCCGGAAGACAGGACCCCGACCATGACGCAGTACTGGCTGATGAAATCCGAACCCGACGATGTCTCCATCGACGACGCGATCGCCGCACCCGACTCGACGGTGGGATGGACCGGCGTGCGCGGCTTCCAGGCGCGCAAGTACATGAAGGAAGTCATGAAGGTCGGCGACGGCGTGCTGTTCTATCATTCCAGCTGTCCGCAGCCGGGTATCGCCGGCATCGCGCGTGTCGTCTCCGGACCCAAGCCCGATCCGACCCAGTTCGATCCGAAGTCGCCTTACTACGACCCGGACTCCAAACCCGACAAGCCCCGCTGGGTGCTGGTCGACGTGCAGGCGCTGCGCAAGACGCGGCTGCTGCCCTTGCCCGAGATGCGCGCGAATCCGGCGCTGGCCGACATGATCGTGCTGCGCAAGGGCAACCGCCTGTCGATCATGCCGGTGGATGAAGTGCACTGGAACCTGATCACCGGGCAACTGCTGGCCTGATATAGGCGCTCCACGAGCCCGACTTTGCCTTGCATCCCGTGTCGCTGCGTTTCAAGTGCCTCCTCGGCGCCGTCGCGGTCTTTCTCATCGCGCTGCTGTCGAAGACGAAGAACTTCTATGTCGCGGGCCTCGTGCCGCTCTTTCCCACCTTCGCGCTGATCGCGCACTACATCGTGGGCACCGAGCGCCCGGCGGTGGATCTGCGCACCACCGCGCTTTTCGGG
The DNA here is from genome assembly GCF_050632185.1 of Variovorax ureilyticus. Taxonomy (GTDB): domain Bacteria; phylum Pseudomonadota; class Gammaproteobacteria; order Burkholderiales; family Burkholderiaceae_C; genus Variovorax; species Variovorax ureilyticus_A. The sequence continues at coordinate 2,975,231 of NZ_CP192579.1, read as the reverse complement.
CTGCTGTCGCTGATGCCTTATGCGATCTACCTCGCGGTGGTCTATTGGCTCAGCGTGAAGACTTCCCTGACGGTCACGCTGATCGCGGCCACCGTGGCGTGGTGCGTCGGCGCGGCGCTGCTTCTGGGCCTCTGGTCTCACTGGACCTCCGGCCCCGGTTGAACGGCGGGCGCACAATGCGTACGAGATTGGAGGAGCGGAACGCATGCGGCTCATTCTTCAACTGCTCGTCGACTATGGCTACCTGGCCGTCTTCATCGGCTGCCTGCTCGAGGGCGAGACCATCCTCATCCTCGCTGGATTCGCCTGCCACCACGGTCACCTCACGGTGCCGCTGACCCTCGCGGTCGCGGTGACCGGCGCGACGTTGGGCGACCAGGTCTTCTATTGGGTCGGCCGCTACCGGGGGCCGACGCTGCTTGCCCGCCTGCCCGTGCTGGCGCAGCAGGCGGAGCGCGTCGCCGCCTCGCTGACGCGCTACGACGGGCTGGTGGTCATGGGCGTGCGCTTCGTCTACGGGCTTCGCATCGCGGGTCCCATCGTGATCGGCGCCATGCACATGCCGCCGCGTCGATTCGCCTGCTTCAACCTGCTCGGCGCGATGCTCTGGGCACCGCTGGTGGGGGCGGTCGGCTACCTGTTCGGCTCCGCGCTCGACGCGCTGATCGGCGATGTGGAGCGGATCGAACTGATCGGCACCGTGCTGATCGTCGGACTCGCGCTCGTTGTCGCCCTGGTCCGGCGGTGGAGGCGGTCTCGGGCGGCGGTGCGTTAGTGCGCCTGGCCGGGGCCATTCGCCGCACAATGGCACCCACCAGACCAGGAGCGATCAAGGCGATGAGTTCCAGCGTCGAAATTTCACGTCCTGACGTCGGTGCGCGATGTGTGCGCACCGGCGCACCGGCGCCCGCACCGGCAGGACCATGAACATCCCGGTGGGTCTCGGCGGCCTCGACGCGGCGGACCCGGCCGACCGCGCAAGTGCGTATGAGGCGCTGGTGGTGGCGGGGCGGGTGTCGACGTCGGTTTTCCTGCGCGGACTCGCGAGCGCCGATGCCGACGTGCGCGAGAAGTCCGCGCAGGGGCTCGCCGAGACCGGCGATCCCGCCGCGGCCGATGCGTTGGCCGAAGCGCTTTCGGACCCGGAGCCGCTCGTGCGCGGCCGCGCCGCACAGGCGCTGGCCGCGATCGGCGACTGGCGCTCGCTCGATGCGCTGGTCCGCACCATCGACGACTACCCCGACGTCTTGCATGCGCCGCACACCATCGCGACTTATGTGCTGATCGCTCGTGGCCGCGACGTGCTGCCGTCGGTGGCGCCGCTGCTCGATGCGCCGCAACCGGTCACGCGGCAGCGCGCATTCCTGGTGCTGCAGACGCTGGTCTCGGCCATGCCCGAAGCGGGTGGCGACTGGGGCGCGCTGTGGCAATCGCTCGGCGCCTACGACCCGACCGGCCGCGACGATGCAGCACGCGCGGTGGCCGCCGCGAAGTGGGGGCAATGGATTGCGGTGCACTGCCCATAGAGCCCGGCCGCATTCATTGCCCGGGAGGCCGTTCGCTGGTGTTCCGACGCCGAGATGAGACGTTTCTCATGGACGGCTTTTTGCGGCTTTTCTAGAGTGCTCCGGCAGCGCCCCGACCCCGGGGCGTGCATCTCCAGGGAGAACAAGCATGCCCGCAGGAAGCATCGCGCGTCGCGCCTATGTCGATCGCGACAGTCACCGACCTCCGGCCCGCAGCGCTAAGCTGAAGCCCGACGCACGCGGCCGCGCGCGGGTCGCGCTGGAAGACGTGCTCGAACTCGTCGATTGCGGTCTGCCGCCCGACGACATGGCGCTCCTGGGGCAAGCCGATGCCGGGGACGCAGAGGCGCAGTCGGATGTCGGCGAGATGTTCATCTCGGCCGGAAGGCACGAAGCCGGCCTTTACTGGCTCGAGTTGGCGGCCGAGCAGGGACATTCCAATGCCATGCAATGTCTCGCGCGATGCTATCTGTCGGGCGAAGGCGCACCGAAGGATGAGGACATGGCGATCCGCTGGCTGGCAGATGCGGCGGCGCGCGGGCACTTCATTGCGCGGGAGCAGATGCGGGGGCTGCGAGAACGGCTCTTTGCGCAGAGTCGCCCCGCGTCTTGAATGGCACGGGGCGCGCGCGTCCGGTTTCAGTCCGCCAATTCGTCGAGGATCGGACAATCCGGCCGGTGATCCCCATGGCAGCAATCCGCCAGCCGCTCCAGCGTCCGCTTCATCGCCTCCATCTCCTCGATGCGCCGATGCAAATCCTGCGCATGCGCGAGTGCGATGCGTTTCACGTCAGCGCTCGCGCGCTGCTTGTTCTGCCAAAGCTTCAACAGCTCCGCGATCTCCGCCATGCTGAACCCGAGATCGCGCGCTCGGCGGATGAAGCGCAGCGTGTGCACATTGCTCTCGGTGTATTGCCGATAGCCCGCATCGGTCCGCGCCACGCCGGGCACGAGGCCCAGCGATTCGTAGTGCCGTACCATCTTCGCCGACACGCCCGAGCGCGCGGCCGCCTCGCCGATGTTGAAGGGGCCGCTCATTGCACGATTCCTTTCCAGCGCCGCAGCGTCAGCGCATTGCTCACCACACTCACGCTGCTGAAGGCCATCGCCGCGCCCGCGATGACGGGGCTGAGCAGGCCCAGGGCCGCCAGGGGAATGCCGACGACGTTGTAGGCAAAGGCCCAGAACAGGTTCTGCCGGATCTTGGCGTAGGTACGGCGCGAGATGTCGATCGCATCGCTGACCAGCGCCGGATCGCCGCGCATCAAGGTGATGCCGGCCGCGTGCATCGCGACGTCGGTGCCGGTGGACATCGCGATGCCCACGTCGGCCGCCGCCAGCGCCGGCGCATCGTTGATGCCGTCGCCGACCATGGCGACGCGCTCGCCGTCGCGCTTGAGGTGGGCGACGATGGCGGCCTTGTCTTCGGGCAGCACTTCGGCGCGCACGGTGTCGATCTTCAGTGCGCGCGCCACGGCCTCGGCGCTGCCGCGGTTGTCGCCGGACACGAGCGCGGTGCGGATGCCTTGGGCGTGGAGCCGACGGATGGCCTTGGCGGCGCTGGGCTTGGGCGTGTCGCCGAAGGCGAGCAGGCCGATGAGGATGGGACGGTCGGCCGCCGTCACGTCCGCCAGCCACGAGACGGTGCGGCCTTCCGACTGCAGTTGCGAAGCGCGCGCATCGAGCCTGCCGAGCGGCACGGCGAGTTCATGCATGAAGCGCGTGCTGCCGAGGCGGAGCTCGCGCCCGTCGACGATCGCCGACATGCCGCGCCCCGCCACGGCGCGCACGCCGGTCGCGCGCGGGGTGTCGATGCCGTCGTCCTTCGCGGCGGCAAGCACGGCGCGCGCGAGCGGGTGTTCGCTGCCCGCCTGGATCGCCGCGCTGGCGCGCAGGAGCGCGATCTTGTCCCCATCGGCCGCCTCGCAGGCGACGAGCACGGGCCGGCCTTCGGTCAGCGTGCCGGTCTTGTCGAAGGCGACGACCTTGATGCTGTGCGCGACCTCGAGCGCCTCGGCGTCCTTGATAAGCACGCCGTGCCGCGCGGCGACGCCGGTGCCGGCCATGATCGCGGTCGGCGTGGCAAGGCCCAGTGCACAAGGGCAGGCGATGACCAGCACCGCGACCGCGTTGAGGATCGCGGCCTCCCAGTTACCGGTGCCGATGCCCCAGCCCAGGAAGGTGAGCGCCGCGATGCCGATGACCACCGGCACGAAGACGCTGCTGACCTGGTCGACCAGACGCTGGATCGGGGCCTTCTTCGCCTGCGCCGATTCGACCAGCCGCACGATGCGCGCCAGCGTGGATTCGGCGCCCACCGCCGTGGTCCGCACGACCAGCAGGCCCTGGCCGTTGACGGAGCCGCCGGTCACCGAATGGCCCACGCCTTTGGAGACCGGCAGGCTTTCGCCTGTGATCAGCGATTCGTCGATCTCGCTCGCGCCTTCGACGACGACCGCATCGACCGGCACGCGCTCGCCGGGGTGGATGATCACGAGGTCGTCGATCCTGACCCTTTCGACCGGCACTTCCTGATCGGTGCCGTTGCGCCGCACGCGCGCACGTTCCGGGCGCAAGGCATTCAGCGCGCGGATGGCTTCGGTGGTCTGCCGCTTGGCCCGCGCCTCGAGCCACTTGCCGAGCAGCACCAGCGTGATGACCACCGCCGAGGCCTCGAAATACAGATGCTGCATGCCGTGGCCGCGATGCGCGAAGAGCTGGTAGACGCTGAGCCCGTACGCGGCCGAGGTGCCGAGCGCCACCAGCAGGTCCATGTTGCCGGCGTGCGCCTTCAGCGCCTTCCACCCCGCGCGGTAGAAGCGTGCGCCCAGCCAGAACTGGACCGGCGTCGCGAGCGCGAGCTGCAGCCAGCCATCGAGCATCCATTCCTGGCCGAAGACGAGGCCGAGCATCGGCAGCACCAGCGGTGCCGAGAGCAGGGCGGCCGCGATCACCGGCCAGGCGTCGTTGCGGCTGCGCTTGCGCGCCGCCGCGCCAGATGATGCCGCGGTGTCCGGTTCAGCCGGGGCTTCTTCCACGCCGATGCTGTAGCCGGCCTTTTCGATGGCGGCGCGCAACGCATCGCGCGCAACCGAGCCGTCGGTGCGGACGGTGGCGGCCTCGGTGGCGAGATTGACGCTGGCTTCGGTCACGCCGGGAACGCTCGTCAGCGAGCGTTCGACGCGGGCAACGCACGACGCGCAGCTCATGCCTTCGATGGGGAGTGACCACTCCCGGGTGCCGGGGGTCGATGGGGGAGAAAGCGTCAGACTCGAATTCATAGGGCGCAAGTTTCAACCTTTCCATCATGGGAGGGTCAAGGCTCGGCAAAACGACCACAAATACCGATCTTTCGGAATACGGCCTTTAGCTCTTCGCGTTTTTTATGTTTCATAAAGTATTCTTTGCCGCTTCCTGAAGGAGCAATGCATGGGTGCCAGCCATATCGACAAGATGTCCTTGATGAGTTCTGACTGCCGGATGTGGGTGGACGATCCTGGCGGTTTTTCGACCGGCAGGGTGGGCCGGCTTCATCACGACTACCACCGTCATCCGCTGTTCCAGCTTCCTGAACTCGAGGCGCTGGCGAAAGAGCTGGCACCGCTGAAGCAGTGCCGCTTCGTTCGCCCGGGCATGACGCAGGCCTCGGCCTTCGCCCATGACAGCGTTCCGCCGGATGGGCGCAACATCGAGGAGGTGTTCCGCCGCATCGAGGAGCCCGGCTCCTGGATCGCGCTGTACGACGTCGAAGTCATCCCGCGCTACAAGGAACTGCTCGACAACATCCTCGGGAACGTGCGCGAGATCATTGAGCGCGAGCAGCGCGGGATGTTCCACGTGACCGGCTTCATCTTCATTTCGGCGCCACCTTCGGTGACGCCATTCCACATCGATCGCGAGAACAACTTCTGGCTGATGCTGCATGGCCGGAAGGTGCTCAATGTGTGGGACCACGGCGATCGCACCGTGGTGCCGCTCGACGCGGTGGAGGACTTCATCGTCGCGCATTCGCTGCGCCGGGTGCGGCTCAAGGACGAGTACCGTGCGCGCAGCCACGAGTTCGACGTGCGCGCGGGGGACGGCGTCTATTTCCCGAGCACCTCGCCGCACATGACCCGGTCCGATCCCGAATGGGCCTCGCCCGGCGACCGGGTCGCGATCTCGATCGGCGTCAATTTCTACACGCCTGTGACCCGCCGCGCGGCGCAGGTGCACCAGATCAACCGGGTGTTGCGCAAGTGCGGCCTGTCGCCCTCGGGGCCCGGCGAATCGGCGGCGCTGGATGCGATCAAGGCGCCGCTCGGCAAGATCACCGGCATTGCGCGCTCGTCGCTCACGCGCATCGTGCACAAGGGGATGGGCGGCTACAAGGCGCCGACCGGTTCCTTCTGAGGCGACCGGCGGGTGTCTTGGCGGCGCATCACTGTCGAGACAGGTCGCGCGCCGTCACGGGCGGCGCGTCATTGCCCCATGAACCGCGGATGTAGGTGAGCACGGCGGCCACGTCGCTGTCGTCCAGCACGATCCGGAACGGCGGCATGCCGTACGGACGCGGGTTGCCCGCGGTGGTCGGCAGGAAGCCGCCATGGCGCAGGATCTGGATCAGGTTGACCGGCGAATTCATCAGCACCGCGCGATTGCCGGCCAGCGGCGGATAGGCGCCGACTGCGCCCTGGCCCTGGTCGCCATGGCAATACGCACAGCGCTGGTCGAAGATGCGCTGGCCGCGTTCCATCACGCGCGCGTCGCGCCTGGGCGAAGTCGTCGGCGCCACCGCCGCCGACGTGCTCGGCAGTTCCTTGAGGTAGCTGGCCATCGCCAGCAGGTCCGCCTCCTTCAGATGCTGCGTGCTGCCGTAGACCACGTCGGCCATCGGTCCCATGACCGAGCCGCGCTCGGAGCGCCCGTTCTTGAGCAGCTCGACCACGTCATGCGGTTCCCACTCGGCCACGCCGGCCTCGCGGTTCGAGGTCAGCGACGGCGCATACCAGTTCTGCACCGCGATGAGCCCGCCCGAGAGGCCGAGATTTTCCTGCGTGGCGCCGAGCACGTTGCGCGTGCCGTGGCATGCGATGCAATGGCCGAGCCCGTCGACCAGATAGGCGCCGCGATTCCATTCCGCCGACTTGCCGGGATTCGGCTCGAAGGTGCCTGCCGTGAACGAGAGCGCCCGCCAGACTGCGAGGGCGGCCTGCGTGTCGTACGGAAAGCGCAGCTCATGCGCCCGGTTCGGCATCGGCGATGGCGGGACGGTGCGCAGGTACGCGAAGATCGCGTCCGAATCCTCGCGTGTCACGCGGGTGAAGTTCGGGTAGGGGAAGGCGGGATAGAGCAGCCGCCCGTCCTTCGACCGCCCGTTGTGCAGCGCGCGCCAAAAGTGGTCGGAATTCCAGCTCCCGATGCCGGCTGCGGGGTCGGACGTGAGGTTGCTCGCAAAGATGGTGCCGAAGGGCGTCTCGATGCCGACACCGCCGGCATAGGGCGCGCTGCCGAGCGCCGAGTGGCAGCCGGCGCAATTCCCGGCTAGCGCGAGGTAGCGGCCGCGCTCCACGAGCTCGGGCGTGGAGTTGAAGGCGGTCGGCGGGTCGGGCAACTTGGTCTCGCCGCGCAGATTGAGTCCGACGACGGCGAACGCGGCGAGGATGCCCAGCGTCGCCAGGAAGAGCAGTACGTAGAGAAGACGTCGCATGGCAGCTGGGCACACTCAGTTGTTCAGCGCGCTGCAACCCATCGGCACCGGACTCGGCGGTGCGGCGATGGGCTTGGGGTTCGCGGGTACGGGCTGCATCGCGAGCCAGCTCGCGACCGCGTTGATGTCCGCGGCGGTGAGCTTGCGCCCGACCTTCGTCATGCAATCGGGCTCGAGCGCGTGGCGGTCGTTGGTGAGCCACGCGCCGAGCTGCGACGAAAGATAGAGCCTCGGCAGGCCCACGAGCGCGGGAATCCCCGGCAGCACGCCGGTGAGCGCCTCCCCATGGCAGCGCACGCAGGCCGGGATGTCGCGCCCGGGATCGCCTTCGAACACCAGCGCCTTGCCGCGCGCGAGCATCTCCGGCGTTGCATCGGTGGTGGTGGGCGGTGCGGGATAGGGCAGCTCGATCGACGCGAAGTAGTCGGCGATCTCGTGCAGGTAGGCATCCGACATGTGCCGCACCATGTGCGTCATGTCGGAGTTGAGGCGCCTGCCATCGCGGAAGCTCTGCAACTGGTTGAAGAGATACGCCGCCGGCTTGCCCGACAGCCGCGGGAAATAGCCCGCCTCCGTGCTCGATCCTTCGCGGCCGTGGCATGCGATGCAGGCGGCCACGCGCTGCTCGATGGTGTCGGGAACATGCCCGGGCGGCGGTGCCGCGAGGCCTGGTGCCACCGTCAGCGCACAGGCGGCGAACAGGGCCGCCATGCCGACACGGCGCGGGAATCGTGGGTTGTTCTTCATTCGCGGCGAGCGTAACCCGGGCACGGGAATCGCGACAGTCCCCGCCCGGCCGGCTCAGGCGCCGTGCCTTCCACCCCCAGCTTGACCAGACCGGTCGACAGCGCGACGCCGCACACGATCACCACGGCGCAGATGAGCATCCACTGCGTGATCTCTTCGCCGAGGAACACCGCGCCGTAGAACACCGCGAACACCGGCACGATGAAGGTCACCGTCAATGCGCGCGCCGGCCCCGCGTGCTCGATCAACCTGAAGAACAGGATGTAGGCCAGACCGGTGCAGGCAATGCCCACCGCGGCCAGCGCCAGCCATGCGCGCAGGCTCGGCATCTGCGCGGGCCAGAGCCACAGGGCCGGCAGCGCGAGCGCGAGCGTGGCGCCGATCTGGCTCCCGGTGGCGGTCGCAAGCGCGGGCACGCCCATCAGATGCTTGCGCGTGAGACTCGCCGCGAAGGCGTAGCAGATGCACGCGGCCAGACATGCCGCGATCGCCCAGCGCGCTGCGCCTTCGTTCGCATCCGAATGAAAGCCTGCTCCGCGCCCTGCGAGCATTGCCACGCCGATGAAGCCGATCACCAGACCGACGATGCGCGAGCGGGCCGGCCGATCGCCGAACCATGCCCATGCGACGAGCGCGCCGAACATCGGCACCGTGGCGTTGAGAACCGCCGCGAGCCCGCTGTTGATCGTCAGCAGCGCGAATGCAAAAAAGGCGAAGGGCATGCCCGAATTGAGCACACCGATGCCGAGCGCCGGCTTCCAGTGCTGCTGGAACGCCGACCATTGCCCGCGCAGCACGAGCAGCGGGAGCAGGAAGACCGTCGCGATCGCCACGCGCACGGCGGCCGTCGGCAGAGCGCCGAACTCGGCCGCACCGATGCGCATGAACAGGAAGGATGCGCCCCACAGTGCGCCGAGCAGCAGCAGATCGACCAGCCAGCGCCCGCTGGCGGCCCGGCCGCTCATGGATGGGCACCTTCGAGTTCGAGCAGCGCGCTCTTGCGTTCGAGTCCGCCCGCATAGCCGGTCAGCGAACCATCCGAGCCCAGCACGCGATGGCACGGGACGATCACGCTGATCGGGTTTCGTCCCACCGCCGCGCCGACGGCACGCACCGCCGCCGGCCTGCCGATGCCGACGCTGAGCGCACCGTAGCTGGTGGTCTGCCCGGCCGGGATCGCGAGCAGCGCGCGCCACACGGATTGCTGGAACGCGGTGCCGTGCGCGAGATCGAGCGGGAGGTCGAAATGCTGGCGCCGGCCGGCGAAGTAGTCCGTCAGTTGCACGGCCGCTTCACGCAGCACCGGATGGTCGTCGCTGCGTTGCCAGTCCTTCATGTCGGGTGAGTGGCGCTGACGGTCGAACCAGACGCCGGCCAGTCCCTGGTCGGTCGCGGCCAGGGTGATGCCGCCGAAGGCACTGTCGAAATGCGTGGTGTGGACGGTGGAGCTCTTGAATTTCATGGTGATGAATGCGTTCACGCGGGCGTGGGCGCGGGTGGGGCGGCCGACGCAATGGCCGCCGATGGGATTTCGGGCGCAGGAGCGGGGCTGTACCACGCGCGGAGCACCGCGTAGCCGCGCCACGGCCGCCATGCGAGCGAGGCTTCGGTGGCGGCGCGCGCGCTTGTCACGCCCAGCGCCTTCTGCAGCGCGACGTCACCGGCGGGAAAGGCATCGGGCCAGCGCAGTGCACGCATCGCGATGTACTGCGCGGTCCAGTCGCCGATGCCGGGCAGCGATTGCAGCGTTGCGATGGTCGACGGCACATCGGCGCCCGGATGCAGCGCAAGACGGCCGTCGATCACCTCGCGCGCCATCGCGAGCAGGGCGGCCTGCCGCTGGCGCACGATGCCGAGCTGGCCGAGGGCATCGCCGCTCGCGTTGGCGATGGCGGAAGGCGTCGGGAAGAGCCGGTCCAGCCCCTCGACGGGGGTCGTGATCGGCTCGCCGAAAGCCTGCACCAGCCGCGAGCCCAGCGTGCGCGCCGCCGCGACCGTGACCTGCTGCCCGAGCACCGCGCGCACCGCGAGCTCGAAGCCGTCGAGGGTGCCGGGCACCCGCATGCCGTCGCCGTGCGGAAAGCTCGCGTGCAATGCGGCGTTGACCGCCATCGGATCGGCGTCGAGATCGAGCATCGCGCGAACGCGGCTGATGACGATCGGCAGCACCGTCGCGAGCGAATCGCCCACGCGCAGCACCACCTGCTCGCGTTGCGCGTCGAAGCGAAGCCGCAGCCACCCCTGCACGGTGTGTCCGCCGTGCATGACGCGAAGGGTGCGCGCGAACGCGGGCGCACCGCGCTGCTCGCCAGTGGCCTCGACGCCACGCAGGCCGCGCCGGGCGAAGAAGTCGATCATCGCGGTGCTGTCATAGGGCGGGCGAAAGCCGAGGCGGACTTCGGTGCTTTCGTCCTCGCGCTTGCCGCTCGATGCGCCCGCGCGCCGCAGCGCGCTGGGATTCAGTCCGTAGTGCGCGAGGAAGGCGGCGTTGAATCGGCGCACGCTCGAAAAGCCGCTCGCGAGCGCGACCTGGGTCATCGGCAGCCGGGTGTCCGCGATGAGCTGCTTGGCCGCGAGCAGGCGCCGCGTCTGAAGGTATTGCAGCGGCGAGACGCCGAATTGCGATTCGAAGATCCGGCGCAGATGCCGGTCGCTGACGCCGAGCCGCGCGGCGATGCTTGCCGCGCCGGGACCATCGTCGGACCAGGCGTCCGGCTCGTCGATGAGTCGCGCCGCCTGCAGCGCGAGGATGCGCGACGCATCTTCGGTCGACCAGCTCGCCGCGCGCGGCGCGAGCTCGGGCCGGCAGCGCAGGCAGGGCCGGAAGCCGGCGGCCTCGGCCTGCGCCGCATGGCGGAAGAAGCGGCAGTTCTCCCGGCGCGGCAGCTTCACGCGGCACACGGGCCGGCAATACACGCCGGTGGAGGTCACGCCGGTGAAGAACGAGCCGTCGAAGCGCGCATCGTGCGCCTTCATTGCCAGGTAACAGGCGTCGCTCTCGAGTCCTTCAGTGGAAGCCGCGCAAGACATGGCGGCATGATACGGCTGGCCCTCGGCTGAAGTAGCCGTTTTCGGACATGTGGCTCCCAAAGGCAATGCCTACAATCGTCCTCATTTGTGAACTTCCAGGGGTAGCTTTTCATGCAGCTCAGTGCATCGATCTTCAAGGCCTACGACATTCGCGGGGTCGTCCCCTCGACCCTCAACCCGGAAGTCGCCGAGGCGCTCGGCAAGGCCTTCGGGAGCGCGGCGCGGGCCGCGGGCGAGAAAGCCGTGGCGGTGGGGCGTGACGGACGTCTGTCGGGCCCGTCGCTTTCCGCGGCGCTCATCAAGGGGCTGGTTGCCACCGGCATCGAGGTGATCGACGTCGGCGCGGTGACCACGCCGATGCTGTACTTCGCGGCGCACACGCTGTGCGCCAGCGGCATCCAGGTGACCGGCAGCCACAACCCCAAGGACTACAACGGCTTCAAGATGGTGCTCGCCGGCCGTGCGATCTACGGCGACGAGATCCAGGGCCTGCGCAAGGTGATGGAGGCCGACAGCGCCACGCTCGCCCCTGGCGGCAGCGTGCGCAAGGTCGACATCACCGAGGCCTACACGAAGCGCATCACCAGCGACATCAAGCTCGCGCGGCCGCTCAGGATCGTGGTGGATTCGGGCAACGGCATCGCGGGCGCATCGGCGCCGGCGATCCTGCGTGCAATTGGCTGCGAGGTGACCGAGCTCTACAGCGAGGTCGACGGCGACTTTCCCAATCACCACCCCGATCCCAGCAAGCCCGAGAACCTGCGCGACCTGATCGCGGCCCTGAAGGCCGGCGACGCGGAACTGGGACTGGCCTTCGACGGCGACGGCGACCGCCTCGGCATCGTCACGAAGGACGGCAACAACATCTTTCCCGATCGCCAGATGGTGCTGTTCGCGCAGGACGTGCTCTCGCGCGTGCCGGGAGCGACCATCGTCTACGACGTCAAGTGCTCGCAGCGCCTCGGCCCGGCCATCGAGGCGGCGGGCGGCAAGCCGCTGATCTACAAGACCGGCCATTCGCTCATCAAGGCCAAGATGAAGGAAATCGATTCGCCGCTCGGCGGCGAGATGAGCGGCCACATCTTCTTCAAGGAGCGCTGGTTCGGCTTCGACGACGGCACCTATGCGGGTTGCCGCCTGCTCGAAATCCTCAGCAAGAGCCCCAACGCGAGCGACGTCCTCAACGCGCTGCCCACCAGCTTCTCGACGCCCGAACTCAACGTGAAGTGCGCCGAAGGCGAGTCGCATTCGGTCGTCGACCAGTTGGTCAAGACGGCGAAGTTCGATGCGCCGGCCAAGGTCTCGACCATCGACGGCCTGCGCGTGGATTGGCCGGACGGCTTCGGGCTGATCCGTGCGTCCAACACGACGCCGGTGCTGGTGCTGCGCTTCGAAGGCCAGACGGACGCCGCGCTCAAACGCATCGAAGGCGAGATGCTCGCGCTGCTCAAGCGCGTGAAGCCCGACGCGACCCTCGGCGAGGCTGCGCACTGAGTTTGCCCGACGTGCGATCGCTGTTGCTGCGCCTCTACGGCGCCTTCACGACGATGGTCAAGCCCCTGGTGCGCCGCAAGCTGCGGCGGCGTGCCGTGGCCGAGCCCGGCTATGCGGTGGCCGTGGAGGAACGCTTCGGCCACTACGACGAAGCGGCCCAGGGCACCGGCTGGTGCTGGATTCACGCGGTTTCGCTGGGCGAGGCGCGCGCCGCGGGCATCCTGATCGCAGAACTGCGTCGGCAGATGCCCGGCATCCCGATCCTCTTGACCAACGGCACCGCCACCGGCCGGGAAGAGGGCGCCAAGCTGCTCGAACCCGGCGATCTGCAGGTGTGGCAGCCATGGGATTCGCCCGACGCCGTCGCGCGTTTTCTCGATCGCTTCCGCCCCCGCATCGGCGTGCTGATGGAAACCGAGGTCTGGCCCGAGATGACGGCTGCCTGCGCGGAACGCCGCATTCCGCTGGTGCTCGCCAACGCCCGCCTGAACGAGAAGTCGCTCGCCGGTGCCGAGCGGTTCGCCTGGCTCGCGCGGCCCGCCTATTCGTCGCTTGCGGCGGTCTGGGCACAGACCGAGGCGGATTCGCACCGGCTGGTGTCGCTCGGGGCGAAGGTCTCGGGCATCTTCGGCAATCTCAAGTTCGACGCCACGCCCGACGGGCGGCAGCTCGCGGCCGCGGCCAAGCTGCGGGCGCAGCTCCCGCGGCCGGTGATCGTGTTCGCGAGTTCGCGCGACGGCGAGGAGCAGCAACTGCTCGACGCGCTCAAGCGCTTCGGCGCATTGGCACCGGTGCCGCCGGAGCGCGAGGGGGTGCAGTCGATCGTCAAGCGAGTGCACGACGTGCAGTGGATGATCGTGCCGCGGCATCCGCAGCGCTTCGACGAGGTCGCGGCGCTGATCGAGGCGAACGGCTTTGCGGTGGCGCGGCGCAGTGCCGCCGGCGCTCCGACGGAAGCCGAGATCTGGCTCGGCGATTCGCTCGGCGAGATGGCGCTGTACTACGGCCTCGCGGACGTGGCCCTGCTCGGCGGCAGCTTCGAGCCGCTCGGCGGGCAGAACCTGATCGAGGCCGCGGCATGCGGTTGTCCGGTGATCATGGGGCCATCCACCTTCAACTTCGCCGAGGCGGCCGAGTTGTCGCTCGCGGCGGGCGCTTCGATGCGTGTGCCCGACATGGAGCATGCGGTAACGGCGGCGCTCAAGCTGGTCGAAAAGACCGAGCGGCGCGAGGCGATGGCGCAGGCGGCACTGGCGTTCGCATCGTCGAACCGCGGCGCGGCCGAGCGCACCGCCTCCGCGCTGCTCGCGATCGCTGAAAAGGCGGAAGTGACGGAACCGGCATCGCCGCCGCCGGAGGAGCGCACCGAACCGAGCCTCGACTGAACGCGCAGGACGATCGGCGCGCGGCGCCTACCGGGCGTACCGCATGCCCGCGCGCACCGTCCACGCCTGGTAGGACTGCTGGCCCCACTGCATGCCCAGGTCGCCCCAGGCGGCCATGCCCGGCGAGACATCGACGTTGACGCCGGTCTTCAGTTCGTAGCGGTTGTTCGGATAGAGCGCGTTGGGCGTGTACGTATTGGCGATGACCTCGCTGGTCGATTCGTCATGCCACCAGTTCGCCGCGGCGTACGGACGCAGCTTCACGCCCCAGGCCTGGAAGCTTTCCGGCTGGACGCGCACCCCGAAACGCGACATCCAGCCGTTGCGCCGCAGGCCGTCGACGGTGGTGAACTGGGTATCTGCAAGGTTGTAGTTGTTGCTGCGCAGATAGATCAGCTGCCCCTGCGGCTTGATCGTCCATGGGCTGGCATCGCCCAGCTGCAACGAATAGCCGGCTTCGGCGGACGCCATGCCGGCGTTCGAGGGGTAGTTCGTGCGATTCACCCAGGGCGCCTCGGCGCTGTTGTCCACCCAGGCGACCTGGCCGTAGACGTCGGTATACCAGCCGAGGCGCGAGCGGTCATCCTGGTACCAGGTGCTGTAGACGCCCGCACTGCCGCTGCTCGTGCGGCTGGTCGCGTCGAACGCATTGCCGGACGAACCGCCGCCGGTCCCTCCGGAGTCGTAGCCGGCCATGGCGCCGAGGTGCAGCTTGTCCGTGCTGTTGAAAAGCGACCACTGGCTGGCGTCGCCGCCGAAGCGGGCGGTGCCGGTGCGGCTGTCGGTCCTGAAACCCGTCGCCCCGACGGTCGAACCCATCCCCTGGCCGGCCACGCGCAGCGTAAGTGGCCGGGCGCCGGAGCGACCGGCGAGCGACTGGCCCGTGAAACGCGATGGATCGCCCCAGCGCTCATCCAGCGAGTGGACGAAAAGGATGCCCGAGGTCTGCTGATCGCCGAGGTAGGCCGCCATGGACGGACTGGACGGGCCAATCGGCGCGCAAAGGCTCGTCGATCCCGCCGCTGGCGGGCCGCACTGGGCGAAAGCCGCGTAGCTGCTGGCGCAAAACAGGCCCGCGACGACTCGTGGCAGCACGGGTCGCCCCAGTCTCTCCCCAGTTTTTCTCGCCTTGCGTGTCAGTACCCAACGCATGGTGCACCCCCATCGGGCAAGTCCGGCGATTTGTAAGAACCGTCAGGAAACGGATCAGCCCGCGGACATTCTGCTTCGGATCGGCGGCCGAAGCCAGCCCCCGCCGATATGCGGGGGCGAGTCGGCGTCTCAGCGGGTCGGCGGGGAGACGATCGTCGGCGGCGGCAGGGGAACCCCCAGGCCCGGCGACGGCTGCGGATTGACCGGCGGCGCCTGCACCGCCGGCGGCGCGAACGGCGTGACAGGCGGCACCGGCACCGAGCTCTGCGTGGCCGCCGAAGGCTGGTTTGGCGATGCTGCGTTCTCGCCGCTCGCGGGGCCGTTGGTCGCCAACGTGTTGTTGATGGCCTGCAGATCGTCGCGCTTGAGCGAGCCGTTGGCCTGCCGCAGCTTCAGATTGCCCACCAGCACGTTGTAGCGGGCCACCGCGAGGTCGCGCTTGGTCTGGAAGAGCTGGCTCTGCGAGTTCAGCACGTCGATGTTGATACGCACGCCGACCTGGTAGCCCAGGCGGTTGGCGTCGAGCGCGCTCTGGCTCGATGATTCGGCGGCTTCGAGCGCCTTGACCTGCCCGGCGCCGGAAATCAGCCCGAGATAGGCCGAGCGCGTTGTCTGCGACACGCTGCGGCGCGTGGATTCGAGCGTCTGGCGCGATTGCTCCTCGAGCGCCAGCGTTTCCTTGATGCGGTTTTCGGTCGCGAAGCCGGCAAAGAGCGGCAGGTTGAACACCACCCCGATGCTCGCCGCGCGCACGTTCACGCGGCCGGTGCTGGTGCTGGTGGTGGTGCCCACCGGGTTGTTCGTGGCGTTGTAGCCGAGCTGCGCGTCGAGCGTCGGCTTGTGGCCTGCGCGCGCCTTGTCGACTTCGAGCGAAGCCACATCGAGGCCGAGCCGGGCCTGCTGGATCGCCGGATGCGTCGCATCGGCCTGCGAGACCCAGGCTTCCATCTCGGCCGGGACCACCGCCGGCAGCACGACAGGGGCGGCGAGCGGGATCGGGTTGGTGCCCGGGCGGCCAACGAGCTGGTCGAGCGCGATCTTCTTGACCTGCAGGTCGTTCTCGGCGGCGATCTCCTGGGCGATGACGAGGTCGTAGCGGGCCTGCGCTTCGCGCTGGTCGGTGATGGTCGAGGTGCCGACCTCGAAATTGCGCTTGGCCGAAGCGAGCTGCTCCGCCGTCGCGACCTTCTGCGCGCGCACGAGCGCCAGCGTGTCCTGGCTCGACAGCACGTCGAAATAGGCCCGGCTCACGCGCACGATCAGGTCCTGCTCGGCGAGCGTGAGCGTGTCCTGGGCGATGTCGACTTGCCGCTTGCTCTGTTCGTACGCGGCCCAGTTGGCCGGGCGGTACAGCGGCTGCGTCGCGTTGATGCCGGCCGTCTGCTGCGGGAGTCCTCGGCGGATGCTCGCGTTGGCGGTCGACAACTCCTGCTCCGTCGAGGTTGCATTCGCGGACAGCCCGACCTGCGGAAGGATTCCCGCCTTGGCCTGCGCGGCCCGCGCCACGCTTGCGTCGTACTGGGCGAGGGCGCCCTGGTACGTCGCATCGTAGCCTCGCGCGGATTCGTACAGATCGATCAGGCTCTGGCCATGAGCCGGCAGCGCGAGCGCGGCGGCGAACATCGCCGCGAGCGCTGCCGAGAGGGGAAGAGGCCTGGGAACGGGCATGAATCGTCCTTGAAGTCAGTAACTTGATTGGGTTCGGTTAATTCAGCAGCTTCCAGGCCAGGAACACCGCGGAACCGGCGCTGCCGGGCCGCTGGTGTTGCCCCCGGCGCAGCATGGGGCGAGCATCAATATCTTGGGATGCTCGGATCGTGACCCGCCCACGCATCGATCCCGCCGGCGATGTTCGCGACCTCCGTGAAGCCGTTCTGCACCAGGAAGGCCGCAACGCGCAGGCTGCGTGCGCCGTGATGGCACAGGCATGCGATCCGCTGGTCGGCGTTGAGCTCCGAGATGCGGGCCGGGATCTCGTTCATCGGGATCGTCGCGAGCGTGAAGCCCTTGGGCTGGATGCTGGCGGTCTGCAGCTCCCAGGGCTCGCGCACATCCAGCACGACCGGCGTCGCACGGGGGTTCTGGGCGAACCAGTCGGCAACGTCGGCCGGGCGGATTTGATCGATCATGAAAGTGGGAGGCGGGTCAGAAGTTGAAGCGCGACGGCACCGGGAAGTTCAAGAGGCGCGGCGCGACCGTGTCCCAGGGCTGCACCGTGTCCCACTTGCCTTCGCCGACGCGGGTGACGAAGTGGGCGCGCATCATCGGCTCGTCGCCGACGATCGCCGCGAGGCGGCCGCCCATCTTCAGCGAGCCGAGCAGGCCCTGCGGAATGCGCGCGACCGAGCCGCTGAGGACGATCACGTCGAAGGTCGGCCCGCTGGGCAGCGGTTGCGCACCGTCGGCGTTGCGCACCTCGACATTCATCACGCCGTTGCGGCGCAGGGTCTCGGCGGCGGCCTGAGCGAGCTTGGGGTCGATCTCGAGCGTCAGCACCTGCGCGGCACGATGCGCGAGCAGGGCGGCCATGAAGCCGGAGCCGGTGCCGATCTCGAGCACGGTCTCGTGCTTCTGGATGTGCAGGTCCTGCAGCATCCGCGCTTCCCACCTTCGGGGAAAGCATGCACTGGCCGGGCTCGCGTGTGGTCGCGACGTCTTCGAGGGGGATCTCCATGTCGAAGAAGGCCAGCGCGCGGTGCGCGGGGGCACGTAGTCCTCGCGGTGGATCTTGGCGAGGAGGTCGAGGATCTCGAAATCGAGCACATCCCAGGGACGGATCTGCTGTTCGATCATGTTGAAGCGAAGGTGCTCCAGATCAGGGGTGGCGTTCATGTACTTTTCCTAGGTGGGCTCAGGACAAACCTTCAATTTTAGAGGCCGCGTCCGGCGCCCCCGTGACAGCGGCTGCCTTCGGCTCGCGGTGCCACTTGCGGCGTGCCCAGTTCGCGAGGTCGTCCATGTAGC
The DNA here is from genome assembly GCF_050632185.1 of Variovorax ureilyticus. GTDB lineage: Bacteria > Pseudomonadota > Gammaproteobacteria > Burkholderiales > Burkholderiaceae_C > Variovorax > Variovorax ureilyticus_A. Next base: position 2,957,244 of record NZ_CP192579.1, on the reverse strand, counting down.
AATAGACGACCGGCACCACGACCAGCGTGAGCAACGAGGAAGTGATCACGCCGCCGATCACCGCCTGGCCCATCGGCGCGCGCTGCTCGGAGCCTTCGCTGATCGCGAAGGCCAGCGGCACCATGCCGAAGATCATCGCGAGCGTGGTCATGAGAATCGGGCGCAGGCGCACGCGGGCGGCGAGCAGCAGGGCTTCGGAACGCGGCAGGCCCGGCACGGGATGGCCCTGGTCGTCGACCCCCGGCTCGCGGGCGCGGATCGCGAAATCCACCAGCAGGATCGCGTTCTTGGTCACGAGGCCCATCAGCATCACGATGCCGATGATCGAGAACATCGAGAGCGTCGAGCCGAAGATGAGCAGCGCCAGCACCACGCCGATCAGCGTGAGCGGCAGCGAGGTCATGAGCGCCATCGGCTGCAGGAAGCTCTTGAACTGGCTCGCCAGGATCATGTAGATGAAGATGATCGCGAGCGCCAGCGCCGACACCGCGTAGCCGAACGATTCCTGCATGTTCTTGGTCGAGCCGCTGAACTGCCATCCGTAGCCCGGCGGGAAGGCGATGCCGGCGAGCGCCTTGCGGATGTCGGCCGACACTTCGCCTGCCGAGCGGCCGTCGACGTTGGCGGTGATCGCGACTTCGCGCGAGAGCGCGCGCCGGTTGATCTGGTTCGGGCCGGTGGATTCGCGCACATCCGCCACCTGCGCGAGGCGCACGATGCGGCTCGATCCGTCGGCGTTCGCGCCCACCGTGGTGCTGATGAAGGGCAGCCGCGAAAGGTCTTCGGGCGAGTTGCGCACTTCCGGCGCTAAGCGCACGTTGACGTCGTAGGTCTGGTCGTCCGGCGCGCGCCAGTTGCCGACGGTGGTGCCGGCCACCAGCGTACGCAGCGAAGCGGCGATCGGCGCCACGCCGAGACCGAGGTCCGAGGCCGCATCGCGTCGCACCACGACGCTCACCATGGGCTTGTTCGGTTTCTGGCTGGTGTCGAGATCGACCAGGCCCGGGATGGGGCGGACGGCGTCCAGCACCTGCTGCGCGAGGCGTTCGAGTTCCTTGAGATCGGTGCCCTGCAACGAGAACTCGATCTGCTTGTTGCCGCCGACCGAGTCGCGCAGGCCGACGTGCGTGACCGTGATGCCCGGGATTGCGCGGAGCCGCTCGCGCAGCACGCTCGACATCTGGTCGACACTGCGTGTGCGCGCCCTGCGATCGACCAGCCGCACGTAGATGCTTGCGTACATCTTGCCCTGCGCATCGCCGGTGTTGATGGTGGTGAGCGTGTAGCGCACCTCGGGCATCTCGCGCAGCACCGCCTCGACCTGCCGGGCCTTGGCTTCGGTGACTTCGAGCGCGGAACCGACCGGTGTGTAGAAGCTGATCGTGGTTTCGGAAAAGTCCGCCTTGGGCACGAACTCGGTGCCCAGCAGCGGCACCATGAAGATGCTGCCGACGAAGATGCCGATGGATGCGAAAACCGTCGCGAGCTTGTGCTTCAGCGCCCAGCGCAGGATCGACTGGTAGCCCTCGGCCAGCCGGTCGGTCGCCGCGTCGAACCAGCCGGTCACTCTGCCGATGGTCTTGTCATAGAAGGTGACCGGCGCAGCCATGTCGCCGGGCTTGCCATGCCTGTCGATCGACGGGTCGTGCCAGATGCTCGACATCATCGGGTCGAGCGTGAAGCTCACGAACATCGAGATCATCACCGCCGCGACGATGGTGATGCCGAACTCGTGGAAGAACTTGCCGATGATCCCTTCCATGAAGCCGATCGGCAGGAACACCGCGACGATCGACAGCGTGGTCGCCAGCACCGCGAGGCCGATTTCTTGCGTGCCGTCGAGCGATGCCGCATAGGGCGACTTGCCCATCTGCACATGGCGCACGATGTTCTCGCGCACCACGATCGCATCGTCGATCAGGAGGCCCACGCACAGCGACAGCGCCATCAGCGTGACCATGTTGATCGTGAAGCCGAACATCGCCATGAACCAGAAGGTGCCGATCAGCGCGATCGGCAGCGTCAGGCCGGTGATAACAGTGGAACGCCACGAGTTCAGGAACAGGAACACGATCAGCACGGTGAGCACCGCGCCTTCGATCAGCGTCTGCTGCACGTTCTGCACCGCGACGCGGATGGGGCGCGATGCATCGGCGATCGGTTGGAGCTTCACGCCCACCGGCAGTTGCGGCTGGATCTCGGCGATGGCATTGGTGAGGCCGTCGACCACCTGGATGGTGTTCTCGTCCTGCGCCTTCTGGACCGACAGCAGCAGCGTGCGCTCGCCGTTGTAGAGCGCGAGGCTGTCGAGTTCCTGCGCGCCGTCCTTCACGGTCGCGACCTGGTCCACGCGGATCGGCGCGCCGCCCTTGCGCGTGATGATGATGCGGCCGAAGTCTTCGGGCCGCTCCATGCGCGCATCGACCTGAACGACCCGATCCTGCTCCAAAGAACGCACCGAGCCCACCGGCAACGCCTGGTTCTCGTTGCGCACCGCGTCGACCACCTGCGTGGCGCTCACGCCGAAGGCTTCCATCGCCTGCGGATTGAGATAGATGTTGATCTCGCGCTTGGTGCCGCCGACCAGCGTGACCGAGCCGACGCCGCGGACGTTCTCGAGGCGCTTCTTGAGCACCTGGTCGGCCCAGTTGGTCAGTTCGACAGCGCTCGGTTGGTTGCCCTTCTCGCCCTCGGGCAGCACCGCCACCGACCACACCGCGCGCGATGCCGGGTCGAAGCGCAGCACGCGCGGCTCCTTCACCTCGTCGCGGAAGAGCGGTCGCACCGAAGCGACCTTCTCGCGCACGTCGTCGGCTGCCTTGCGCCCTTCGACATAGAGCTGGAATTCGATGATGACGACCGACTGGCCTTCGTAGCTGCGCGAGGTGAGGGCGTTGATGCCGGCGATCGAGTTGACGCCTTCCTCGACCTTCTTGGTCACTTCGCTCTCGACGATCTCGGGGGAGGCGCCCGGGTATTCGGTGATGACCACCACCACCGGGAAATCGATGTTCGGGAACTGGTCGACCTGGAGGCGCTGGTACGAGAACGCTCCCAGCACGACCAGCGCGAGCATGAGCATCGTCGCGAAGACGGGGTTCTTCAGACTGACGCGGGTGAACCACATGGCGCTGGACTGCTCAGGGTGCGCTGCGTGCCGCTGCCGGCGTGCCGCCGGTGGCCGCCACCGGTGCGAGGCGCACGGCGGTGCCGTCGCGCAACGTGCCGACGCTGCCGGCCACCACCACGGCACCTTCGTCGATGCCGCGCACCGCGACCATCATCTGCCCGTCGGCCTGTCCGCGCAGTCCGGTCTCGACCTGGCGATGGACGATGCGTCCTTCTGTCACGAGCTGCACGTAGGGCGCAGGCTTGTCGGTGCGCACAGCGGTCAAGGGGAGGGCGATCGTGTCGGTGCGGCCCACGTCGATCGAGCCCTGCGCGAACAGCCCCTGGCGGAAACCGGTGCTGCGGTCGAGCTCGAGGTAGACGAGCACGCTGCGGCTGCCCGCCTGGGCGGAGGGATTCACGCGCACCACCGTCGCGCCGACACTGCGTTCGCCGCTTCGGGGGTCGGTCGCGCCACCGCCTTCGATCTGCAGCGTTGCGCGCTGGCCCACACGCACCGCCACCGAGTCGGCGGCGGCCAGCGTGGCCTCGACCTCGATGCGGCTGAGGTCGACCACCTCGATCACCTTGGCGTCGATGCCCACGCGCTCGCCGGGTTGGGCGAATCGCTGCGACACCTGTCCGTTGATCGGGCTCTTGAGTACGGTGTCGTCGAGCGACTTGCGCATCACATCCACCGCCGCCAGGGCCGCGCGATGCGTCGCCAGCGCGGCATTGAGGTTCGACTGCGAGGTGTCGAGCGCGGTGCGCGAGATGAAGCCCTGATCCACCAGCGCCCGGTTGTTGTCGTAGTTGCGCTGCGCGACTTCCGCCTGGGCGCGCGCCGAGTCGGCCTGCTCCTGCGCCTGCCGCATGCGCGAGTGGAATTCGATCGGATCGATGCGCGCGATGACCTGTCCCGCCTTGACCGTATCGCCTTCGCGCACCGTGAGTCCGATGAGCTCGCCCGCCACGCGGGCCTTGACCTGCGCGGAATCGACCGCGCGGAGCGTGCCGGAGATGGGGAGCGCTTCGGCCAGCTCGCGCCGCTTCGCGCGGACCACGTCGGCGGCTGAAAGCTCGATCGTGGTTTCAGCGGGCTTCGTGCTGGCCGCGGCGGCCGCCTGATGCGCCCTGCGCGCACCGATGGCGCGCAGCACGCCGCCGATCGCGAGGACGAGGATGAGGGCCACGATGACCCACTTGACGGAGCGCTTCATGCCGCCGCCTTGGGCGCACACAGCCCATTGATGACGATCTCGGTCTGGACTGCCAGATACGTTTCGGGATTGATGTCGGATTCTCCGTCGACACAGATGGGAGCCGAGTGCTTCCACAGCATCAGAAAGATCATGGGTGCGATGACGGCATAGATGGCGCTGTCCACGTCGACCGGTGCGAATTCGCCGCTGTCGACGCCGCGCCGGATGATCCGCCGAAGCAGCGTGTGCCCCGGCTTGACCACCTCGCGGCGATAGAACTCCGCCAGTTCAGGGAAGTTGCGCCCCTCGCTCAGCATGAGCTTGGTGAGGCCCGATGCCTTGGTCGACCCGACGCGCTCCCACCAGATGCGCATGCAGTAGCGCAGCATGTCGACGGTGGAGCCTTCGAACTCGTCGAATTCGCGGTTCCACACGGTGAAGCGGCCGGCGAGGTTCTCCACGACCACCGCCTTGAACAGCTCTTCCTTGCTCGGAAAGTAAAGGAAGAGCGTCCCCTTGGACACGCCGGCACGGGCCGCGACTTCCTCGGAGCGGGTGGCGGCGAAGCCCTTTTCGACGAAGAGATCGAGCGCCGCCTCGAGCAGTTCGCCAGGACGGGCTTCCTTGCGACGTTCGCGCTTGGCGCGCACGGGGCATAGCTTGTCACTGAGGAATCGGGGGGCGGGCATGGAGGTTAATGACTGGCGGGTTAGTAATGTAGTGAGGCCCCTGGTTCGCGTCAAGCCGCCACAATGTCAGGTTCTCGGAGTACCTCATGACCAACCCATCTCAAAGCGAAACCATCGTTCTCGGCGGCGGCTGCTTCTGGTGCACCGAGGCGGTGTTCGACCGTGTGCGGGGCGTGATCGATGTCGAGTCGGGCTACAGCAACGGCCAGACGCTGAACCCGAGCTACGAGCAAGTGTGCACCGGCCGCACCGGGCATGCCGAGGTCGTCAAGGTGGTGTTCGACCCTGAGGAGATCTCGCTGCACGAGATCCTCGAGATCTTCTTCGTGGTGCACGACCCGACCACCCTCAACCGGCAGGGCAACGACGTCGGGACGCAGTACCGCGGCGGCATCTACTACACGAACGACGAGCAGAAGCGGGTGGCCGAAGAGGTGATCCGCGAGATCACCGACAGCAAGACCTACCGCTCGCCCATCGTGACCGAGGTGCAGCCGCTGGCCAACTACTCGGCCGCCGAGGCCTACCACCAGGACTACTTCCTGAACAACCCGAACCAGGGGTATTGCGCCTTCGTGGTCGGTCCCAAAGTCGAGAAGTTCCAGAAGACCTTCGCGAAGTACCTCAAGGCTTGAGAGGACCAGCCTGCGAGCGAGGGTCAGCCGCTCACCAATTGAAACTTGGCGCGGCGGCCTCGTTCGACGATGCTGCGGGCTTCATCCGGAGCGGGGGCCTTGGCGATGGAATCTGTGGAAAGAGATGGCACCGTGGACTGCCGCCTGGTCCGGGTGGTCGGCAGGGTGCAGGGCGTGGGCTATCGCCAGGCCTGCGTCCGCCATGCCCGCGGGCTGGGCATCACGGGCTGGGTTCGCAACCGGCTGGATGGCTCGGTCGAAGCCATGCTGCAAGGCTCGCCGAACCGGATTGCGCACATGTGCGACTGGCTGCGCACCGGAGTGCCGGGCGCGCGGGTGTCGTCGCTCGAAGTGAAGGAAGTGCAGCGGCCCTTCGATCGCTTCGCCGAGTTCGAGCGCTGGCCCACGGCGTGAGCTGCGGGGTTTGCGCCTGGCGGGCGCGGGTATCCTCGCCGCGGTGAATGCGTCCGTCCTTTCCTCCCTGCTTCCCGTTGTCCTGCTCATTGCCGTCGGATTCGTGGCGGGGCGCCGGGGCTGGGTCGGCGGCGGCGCGGTGCGCGACCTGTCGAACCTGATCTTCCTGCTGCTCGCGCCGGCGCTGCTGTTCCACTCGATGAGCACGGTGCATGTCGAGCAGCTCAGCCTCCGCCCGGTGGCCGCGTACTTCATCGCAGCGGGGCTCATCTTTGCGGGCACGCTGCTCTGGCGCGGCTTCAATCGCACGGCGGCCGTGCTCGCGCTCGCCAATACCTACAGCAACACCGTGATGATCGGGATCGCCCTGATCGGGCTGGCCTACGGTCCGGAGGGCACGGTGGTGCTGCTCACGCTCATCTCGCTTCACTCGCTGGTGCTGCTGACCAGCGCCACGGTGGCCCTGGAGCTTGCCGTGGCGCACGAACAGGCCTCGGCGAGCGGCGAGGCGCGGCGCCCGATCATGCGCATCGTCGGGCGGGCGCTCTGCAACGCGATCATCCATCCGGTGCCCCTGCCGATCGTGGCGGGGCTGCTGTTCGCCCAATCGGGTCTGCGGATGCCCGATGCCATCGACACGACGATCGGGCTGCTCGGCGGTGCGTTCAGCCCGGTGGCGCTGGTCATGGTGGGCGTCACGCTGGCGCTGACGCCGGTCGGCGCGCATTGGCGCGGCGCGCTGGTGCAGGCGCTGATCAAGAACGTGGTCCATCCACTGCTGGTCGCCGCGCTCGGATGGGTGCTCGGGCTGCGCGGATTGCCGCTGACCGTGATGGTGGTCGCGGCCGCGTTGCCGATCGGCGCGAACGTCTTCCTGTTCTCGCAGCGCTACCGCACGGCGGAAGAGTTGGTGACCGCGAGCGTGGCGGTTTCGACGGGGCTCGCCTTGGTCACGCTGACGGTCGTGATGGCGCTGGCGGGGCGGCTCTGAGCTGTCTCAGGGGGCGAGCCGCTCGCGCACCCATTCGCCGCCTTCGATCCGATAGCGCAGCCGGTCGTGCAGTCGGCTCTTGCGGCCCTGCCAGAACTCCCAGCGATCCGGCACGAGCCGGAAGCCGCCCCAGTGCGGTGGGCGTGGCGGCGAGAGCAGATGCTTGGCCGCGTAGACGGCGGCGTTCTTCACCAGCACGTCGCGGCCGCTGATCACCTCGCTCTGCGGGCTGGCCCAGGCGCCGATGCGCGAATCGAGCGGTCGGCTCGCGAAGTACTCGTCGCTCTCGGCGTCACTGACCTTCTCGACGCGGCCTTCGATGCGCACCACGCGCTCGAGCTCGACCCAGTGGAACTGCAACGCCGCAAAGGGATTGCCGGCGAGATCCTGGCCCTTGCGGCTCCGGTAGTTGGTGTACCAGACGATGCCGCGCTCGTCATAGCCCTTGATGAGCACGATGCGGGTGGAGGGGCGCAAATCGCCGCTGACGGTGGCGAGCGTCATCGCGTTCGGTTCGGGCAGCCTGGCGTCGATGGCCTCGGCGAGCCAGCGCTCGAATTGCTTGAGCGGGTCGGCGGCGCTGCTGCCTTCGTCCAGTTCGGCACGCTCGTAGCTTTTGCGCAGCGCGGCCAGCGATTCTTTGTGAGAGCTCATCATGGGCGCCATTGTTGCGCAAGCCGGGCGGAGATACTGCGAGACATGACCCCCGAATCGTCGCCCGCCAGCCTGCCCACCGTCATCGTCCTCGCTTCGGGTCGCGGCGAGCGGTTCCGCGCCGCGGGCGGCGCTGGGCACAAGCTGCACGCGCCGCTGGCCGGGGCGACGGTGCTGGAGCACACGCTGGCCGCCGTGCGTGCGAGCGGCCTGCCGTGGCATCTGGAAGACGTCGGACATCCGGGCATGGGCGATTCGATCGCCGCTGCCGTGCGCGCGACGGCCGAGGCGCATGGATGGCTGATCCTCCCGGCCGATCTGCCGCTGGTCGAGCCCGCGACCCTGCGCGCGGTGGCGCAGGCGCTGCAGGGCGCGGTGCAGGCCGCGCAGCCGAGCTATCGCGGCACACGCGGGCATCCGGTCGGCTTTGCGGCGCCCTGCGGACCCCGGCTCGCGGCCTTGTCGGGGAACCAGGGCGCGGCGCCGGTGCTGCGCGCCCTGCGAGAGGCTGGGCAGGTTGCCGAACTCGAGCTCGACGACACCGGCATCGTCACCGACATCGACACGCCCGAAGAGCTGGCGCGCGCCGAGGCTCTTCTGCGGGAACGGCTCAGCCGCGCGTGATCACGCCGCAGGCGACGCGCGGGCCGGAGTTGCCGGCCGGCTGCGTCGTGAAGTCGTCGCGATCGCGATGCACCACGACCGCGCGGCCCACCACGTTATTGGTGGCGCCGTCGGTCAGGGAGATGGCATGCACCTCGACGCTGAACCGCGCGACACCGCTCGCATCCGCCACCAGGCTCGGCAGTTCGCCGGCATGACTGCCGGGTGCGGCGAACTTGCCGTGCATGCCGCCCGAGGGGTTGAAGTGACCGCCAGAGGCATTGCCGTTGTCGCCGCAGTCGCCCTTTTCGTGGATGTGGAAGCCGTGCTCCGTGCCCGGCGGGAGCCCACGCACTTCGCCGGACACGCGCACGCCTTGGCTGACCGGCGTGAAGGTCACCTTGCCCACGGTCGGATTCGGCGAGATCGCGCCGGTGGGTGCGAGAGCGGCCGTGGCCCCTGCGCCCTGGCCCATCGTGCCGCAGGCGGACAGCGAGCTGGCGGCGCCGAGGGCGGCGGCAAGGGCGATGATTCGACGACGGGACATGTGAACTCCTTGAATGTTGATCAGGTTTGGGATTCAGGAGGGTATAGCGAAGACGGCGGTTTTTCGCCATCAGCTTCGGCCGACAAACGGAATTCGGCCAGCTTGATGAGCCGCGCGAGCGCGGCGTCGTGGATCGAGTGGCGGCTGAGTTCCAGCAAGGTCTGCTGCGCATAGTCGAGCGAACTGCCATAGCGCCCGACCGCGCTCGCGAAGATATGGCGGTAGCGCTCGTCGCTGAGCTCGCCGGTGAAGTTGGGGCTGCGTCTGGACAACGTGAAAGCCAGGGCCCTGACTCTGGAATGCGGGGTGGCGCATTCGAGCCAGCGCGGATCGTAGACGCCCGTGGGCATCTCGCGCAGCCAGAGGCGGCCGAGCGTTTCGAGCCCGTCGGCCGCCGGCACGCGGAACACCATGCCGCGGCAACTGCCGCCCGACAGCAGCCCGAACACGAGGCCCGGGTTCTCCACCGTGCCGCGATTCACCCGGCTCCACATCTTGAGCGCGCGATGCCAGCCGTGCACGCGCGCCGGATGACGCTCGACGAACCCGAACTCGGGCCGCCAGATCAGCGAGCCGTAGCCGAAGAGCCACAGGTCCTGGTGACCTCCCCATTCCTCGATCACGCGATCGAGCATCGGCTTGGGATCGCGCAGCGGCGTGGGCAGCGGATCGAGCCCTGGAGGACCCGGATCGCCCTTCGGCGGCTCGGAGGCCGCACCTACAATTTCGCGGTCATGGTTCACCGCACCATTATTTACCGACCCCTCAACTACGGAGATCCGCCCATGTCTGCGACCAGCAACGACGAGAGCCAACAGAACTTCATCCTTGCCTTCGTGCTCGGCCTGATCGCGCTGGTGATCTTGTTCGTGATCGGTATCGTGCTCTATTCCACGAGCCACAACGTGGCCGTGGCGGCTCAGCCCGTCACGGCAGCGGCGCCTGCGACGGCCGTGGCCGTGGTGACCGAGACCGTGACGGTCGTGATTCCCGAGGGCGCGAGCATCCGCGTCGTGGGTGGGGTCGTGAACTTCTACTTCGCCACCGCGAGCGCCGATATCGCGCCCGGCGCGGCCGAGGCGCTGGCCATCGTGCTCAAGGGCGTCGAGGGCGGCAAGAAGGCGCTGGTGTCCGGCTTCCACGACACCACCGGCGACGCGGCGCTCAACGAGGAACTCGCCAAGAAGCGCGCGCAGACTGTTCGCGACGTGCTCGTCGGCCTCGGCTGCCCGCCCGACAAGGTCCAGATGGAGAAGCCCGCCGTCACCACCGGCACCGGCAACAACGCCGAAGCGCGGCGCGTCGAGGTCAAGCTCATCGATTGATCTGGGAATACCATCTGGCGGTTCAACGGCAGTGCGACATATCCCATGACTACACACCCCACAGTCCGCGATGTCACCGACCGCATCCGCGAGCGCAGCCGATCGATGCGCAGCGCCTACCTCCAGCGCCTCTCCGAGATCCGCCACCGCGATCGCGGCTCCGAGCGCATGGGCTGCGCCAACGTGGCGCATGCGGTCGCCGGGATTCCGGCCAACGACAAACTCAAGGTGGTGGCCGAACGCGCGCCCAACGTCGGCATCGTCACCGCCTACAACGACATGCTCTCGGCGCACGCGCCGTTCCAGGGCTATCCGGACATCGTCAAGCATGAGTCGCGCCGCCACGGCGCCACCGCGCAGGTGGCCGGCGGCGTGCCCGCGATGTGCGACGGCGTCACGCAGGGCACGCCCGGCATGGAGCTCAGCCTCTTCAGCCGTGACGTGATCGCCATGGGCACCGCGGTGGCGCTCACGCACGACATGTTCGATGCCGCGCTGCTGCTCGGCGTGTGCGACAAGATCGTGCCCGGCCTGCTCATTGGCGCGCTGCACTTCGGCCACCTGCCGATGGTCTTCGTGCCCGCGGGGCCGATGCCGTCGGGCCTGTCGAACAGCGCCAAGGCCAAGGTGCGCGAGCAGGCGGCGCAAGGCCTGGTCGGCAGGCAGGGCCTGCTCGATGCAGAGATGCAGGCCTATCACGCGCAGGGCACCTGCACCTTCTACGGCACCGCCAACAGCAACCAGATGCTGCTCGAGGCCATGGGCCTTCACGTGCCCGGAACCGCGTTCATCCAGCCCGGCGATTCGATGCGCGAGGCGCTCACGCGCGAGGCGGTGCGTACCGTGCTCGGACGGGCTTCCGACAAGGCCTATGCGGTGCCGCCGATCGGCGAGCTGGTCGACGAACGTGTGATCGTCAACGCGATGGTCGCGCTGCTGGCCACCGGCGGATCGACCAACCATCTGATCCACTGGGTCGCGGTCGCGCGGGCGGCCGGCATCCTGATCGACTGGAATGACTTTTCCGAGCTCTCGGAAGTGGTGCCGCTGCTCACGCGGGTCTATCCCAACGGGACCGCCGACGTGAACGAGTTCCAGGCCGCGGGCGGGCCGGGCTTCGTCATCGGCGAGTTGCTCGACGCGGGGCTGATGCACGCCGACGTGCAGACCGTGCGCGCCGGCGGCATCCGCGAGTACGCGAACATCCCGTCGCTCGCCGCGACGCCATCGGACGAGCATGCGCTCGTGTGGCATCCCGCCGCGCCGACGAAGAACGACGCGGTCGCGCGGCCCGCGGCGTCGCCGTTCAGCGCCACGGGCGGGCTCAAGGTGCTGGTCGGCAATCTCGGCCGCAGCGTGATCAAGGTCTCTTCGGTGCCCGACGACCGGCACGTGATCGAGGCTCCGGCCCGCGTGTTCGATTCACAGGGCGCGCTGCAGGAGGCGTTCAAGGCCGGCGAACTCGAGCGCGACGTGGTCTGCGTCGTGCGGTGGCAGGGCCCGCAGGCCAACGGCATGCCCGAGCTGCACAAGCTCACGCCGCCGCTGTCCGTGCTGCAGGGCAAGGGCTTCCGCGTCGCGCTGGTCACCGATGGCCGCATGAGCGGCGCTTCCGGCAAGGTGCCGGCCGCCATCCATGTCTCGCCGGAGGCCGCCGCCGGCGGTCCGCTCGCCAAGGTCCGGGACGGCGATCTCATCCGCCTCGACGCGATTGCCGGCACGCTCGCCGTGCTGGTGCCCGACGACGAATGGGCCGCACGCGAAGTCGCCAGGCACCCCGAAGGACAGCGCATCGCGAACGGTCACGGCCTGGGCCGCGAACTTTTCGCCGGCATGCGCCGCAATGCATTGACAGCAGAAGAAGGAGCCTGCACATGGCTGTGAATTTGACCGCGCTCGACGTGATGCGCGATGCACCGGTGATCCCCGTGATCGTGCTGCATGACGTGAAAGACGCGGTGCCGCTGGCGCGCGCACTCGTGGCCGGCGGCATCCGCATGCTCGAAGTGACGCTGCGCACGCGCGAGGCGCTCGAATGCATCGAGGTCATCGCCAAGGAAGTACCTGAAGCCGTGGCCGGCGCCGGCACGATTCGCAGCGCCGCGGATGCCCAGGCCTCGGCGCTCGCCGGCGCGAAGTTCGGCGTGAGCCCGGGCTACACGCGCGCGGTCGGCAAGGCGTGCCACGACCTCGGCCTGCCGCTCTTGCCCGGCGTGGCGACCGGCAGCGAAATCATGCTGGCCCAGGAAGACGGCTTGAATGAGCTCAAGTTCTTCCCTGCGGTGCAGGCGGGCGGCCTTGCGATGCTCAAGGCGTGGCAGGGGCCGTTCGGCGACGTGAAGTTCTGCCCGACCGGCGGCATCCACGCGGGCAATGCGGCCGAGTTTCTTGCCCTGTCGAACGTTGCGTGCGTCGGCGGCTCGTGGATCGTGCCGACCGATGCGATCGCCGCCGGCGACTGGTCGCGCATCGAGTCGCTCGCCCGCGAAGCGAGCCAGCTCGGACGATGAGCGCCGCCCGGCCGCCCGAAGGCGCTCGCACCGCAGTGCGAAGCACGGAGGTTTGGTGATGAGTGCCGCTCCGCTGCCGGCCGCATTCGACGCCAGCGACCTGAAGGTCATCGCATTCGACGTCTTCGGGACGGTGGTCGACTGGTACTCGGGCATCGCCGCCGAAGCCGAGCGCATCCTGCCGGGCATCGACGGCGGCGCGTTCGCACTGGCCTGGCGCGCGGGCTACCAGCCGGCGATGAAGGGTGTGATGGAGCGCCTGGCGGCGGGTGAGGGCGGCTTCACGCTGCTCGACGAACTGCACATGAGCATCCTCGGCGGCGTGCTGCGCGACTTCGGCATCGAGGACCTCGATACGGCCCGCAAGCGGGATCTCAACAGGGCCTGGCACCGGCTGCCCGCATGGCCGGATTCCGTCCCGGGTCTCACGCGGCTCAAGCGAAAGTTCATCATCTGCTCGCTGTCGAACGGCAACATCGGCCTGCTGACCGAGATGGCGAAGAACGCCGGCCTGCCGTGGGACTGCGTGCTCTCGGCCGAGGTCTTCAAGGCCTACAAGCCCGATCCGCGTACCTACATCGGCGTCGCGGCGGTGTTCGATGTGTCGCCGGGGCAGGTGATGCTGGCCGCCGCGCACCACGACGACCTCGCGGCCGCGCGCACCTGCGGCCTGCGTACCGGCTACATCGAGCGGCCTCGGGAGTTCGGCCCGTCGCGGCCGAAGGATGTCTCGCCGGAGCCGGACAACAACCTGCACGCGCGCAGCATCGAGCATCTCGCGGATCTGCTCGGCTGCTGAGCGCGCGGCGCGCGCTCAGCGCAATCCGGTGCCCGCGGCGCCTTCCGCGCGCTGGATCAGCTCGATCTTGTAGCCGTCCGGGTCCGTCACGAAGGCGATCACCGTGGTGCCGCCCTTCACCGGGCCGGCTTCGCGCGTGACGTTGCCGCCGGCGGCCTTGATCCTTTCGCAGGCCGCATACGCATCGGGCACGCCGAGCGCGATGTGGCCGTAGGCGGTGCCGAGCTCGTAGCTTTCGGTCCCCCAGTTGTAGGTCAGCTCGATCTCGGCCTGCGCCGGATTGCCCTCGTAGCCGACGAAGGCGAGGCTGTACTTGTACTCGGGGTTCTCGGACGTGCGCAGCAGTTGCATGCCGAGCACCTGGGTGTAGAAGTCGATCGAGCGCTGGAGGTTGCCGACGCGCAGCATGGTGTGGAGGAATCGCATTTCGTGGGTCGCCATCAGAGGTTGTCGATCCGCGATTGTCGCGTTCCGCCGCAGGTCAGCGCATCTCGAAGACCAGGCAGGTGGTGGTGGCGTGCGCGTAGAGCGTGCCGTCCGCGCCGATCAGCCGCGCTTCGGCCGTCGCGAGCTGGCGGCCGCAATGGATCACCTTGCCTTCGGCGCGCACGCGTTCGACCCTGGGCGTCAGCGCCTTGACGAGGTTCACGCCCAGTTCGGCGGTGGTGTAGGCGCGGCCGGCCGGCAGCATGGTGTGGACCGCGCAGCCGAGGGCCGAGTCGAGCAGCGTCGCGAACCAGCCGCCATGGATGGTGCCGAGCGGATTCAGGTGCTCCAGCCGCGGCGTGCCCTGGAACACCGCGCGACCGGGGCCGACTTCGATGAGCTGGAAGCTCAGCGTCCTGGCGATCGCCGCGTAGGGAATCTCCGCGCGAAGCATCGCTTGCATCATCTCGAGGCCGGTCTTTCCCGCGATCTGGTCCGGACGCGCGAGGCCGGGGCCCGGGCCGGCGTCGAGGCGCTCCGCGACGGCCTTTTCCTCGGCGATCCAGGCGGCGAGTTGTTCAGGTGCGGTCATCGGCGATCTCCTTGAAGGTTGCATATACAATGATTGTAGCTACAATCTTCTTCATGAATGCCATCGCGAAGCCCCAAGGCTGCACCAACTTCAGACTGCGTCACCTGATGCGGCAGGTGGCGCGGCTGTATGACGCCGAAGTCGCCAAGAGCGGCCTGAAGACCACGCAGTACTCGCTGCTGTCGCACGTGCTGCATCTGGGCCCGATCCGTCCGGTGGATCTGGCGCAGGCCATGGGTGTCGATGCATCGACGCTCACGCGCAACCTCAAGCCCTTGATCGCCGAAGGGTGGCTCGTGCAGGGGGAGGGCCCCGATGCGCGCAGCCGCCTGATCGAAATCACCGAGGAAGGCCGCAAGAAGCGCAGCGAGGCTCAGCGCCACTGGCGCACCGCGCAGGAAAAACTCAATGAACTGCTCGGCGTGGAGCGCGTGCTCGCACTGCACGCGCTGATCGACCAAAGCATCGCGGTGCTGCAAGCCGCCGACGAAGCCCATGAAGGAGACCTCGATGACTGACCGCGCCGCTGCCGACTCGCCTTCTTCCACCTCGCACCACGCCATCTGGCTGGTGCTGCTTGCCGCCGCGGGCACCTTCGCGCTGACGATGGGCGTGCGGCAGACGATGGGTCTCTTCCTCTCGTCGCTCAACACCTCGACCGGGCTGGGTCTCGGCAGCATCAGCCTGGCGTTCGCGTTCGGGCAGCTCTGGTGGGGCCTGACGCAACCCTTCGCGGGCGCCGTCGCGGATCGCATCGGTACCGGGCGCGTGATCTTCATCGGCGTGCTGCTGGTGGCGCTCGGCACTTTCATCACGCCGCTGATGACGACGACCGCCGGGCTCATCCTGGCGATCGGCGTGCTGGCGGCGGGCGGTGCGGGCATGGCCGGACCCTCGGTGCTCATGGCGGCGACCACGCGACTGGTCCCACTGCACAAGCGCGGCCTTGCCACTGGCGTGGTGAATGCGGGCGGCTCCTTCGGGCAGTTCGCGATGGCGCCGATCGCGATCGGTCTGATGGCAGCCGTCGGGTGGGCCAGTGCGATGCAGTGGCTCGCGGTGCTGATCCTCGTGGCGCTGCCCGCGGTCTTCGTGCTGAAGGGCAATGCGAACGCGCTCGCCGCGCAGGCGGCTGCCAAGGGCGCCAGTCCGCTCACTGCGCGTCAGGCGATCGGCCAGGCCATCGGTACGCCGAGCTACCGCTATCTGAGCCTGGGCTTCTTGGTGTGCGGATTCCACGTCGCCTTCCTCGCGACGCACCTGCCCGGCGTGGTCGCTGCCTGCGGACTTCCTCCCGAGATTGGTGGCTGGGCGCTGGCCATGATCGGTCTCTTCAACATCGTCGGCAGCCTGCTGATGGGCTGGGCGGTCGGCCGCTGGCGCATGAAGTCGCTGCTCGCACTGGTGTATGCCGCACGGGGGCTGGCGGTGCTGGTGTTCCTGCTCGCGCCGAAGACACCGGCGGTGATGCTGATCTTCGCGGCGGTGATGGGCGTGACCTTCCTCTCGACCGTGCCGCCGACCGCAGGCCTGGTGGCGAAGATGTTCGGCCCGGCCAACATGGCGATGCTGTTCGGCATCGTCATGCTGGCCCACCAGATCGGCGGCTTCCTCGGCGCGTTCCTCGGCGGCTACGTGTTCCAGGCCACGGGCAGCTACGACATCGTCTGGTACGTCGACATCGCGCTGGCTGCCGGTGCGGCGCTCGTCAACCTGCCGATCCGCGAATCGCGGCCGGCGCTGATGGCGAAGCCCGCATGAGCTCCAGCCCGACGTTGGCGAGCGACCTGGACGCGCGAACCCGCCTGTTGCTCGAAGCGCCGATCGTCCCCACATTGCTGCACCTCGCGTTCCCGAACGTGCTGGTGATGGTCGCGCAGGCCGCCGTCGGCCTGATCGAGACCTACTTCGTCGGCAAGCTCGGCACCGACGCGCTCGCGGGCATGGCGCTGGTGTTCCCGGTGGTGATGCTGATGCAGATGACGTCTGCCGGTGCGATGGGCGGTGGCATCGCCTCGTCCATTGCACGCGCGCTCGGCGCGCGGCGGCGTGATGCGGCGGATGCGCTGGTGCTGCACGCGATCGCCATCGCGATCGGCTTCGGCATCGTCTTCATGCTCGCGCTGCTCCTCGGCGGGCGCTGGCTCTTCACGCTGATGGGTGGCTCGGGTGCTTCGCTCGAGGCGGCGATGCTCTATTCCAACGTGGTCTTCGCGGGCGCGGTGCTGGTGTGGATCTTCAACTCGCTCGCTGCCGTGCTGCGCGGGACCGGCAACATGGCGGTGCCGGCGAATGTGACCGTGGCGGGCGTCTTCATGCTCATCCCGCTGTCGCCGCTGCTGATCTTCGGCTGGGGCCCGATCCCGGGTCTGGGCATCGCAGGCGGGGCGGTCGCGCTGCTGGTCTATTACCTCGGCGGGACGATCGCGCTGTGGCTCTACTTGCGTTCCGATCGCAGCCTGTTGAAGCCGTCCTGGACCCACGCGCACTTCCAGTGGCCACTGTTCCGCGACATCCTGCGCGTCGGCCTCGTGGGCGCGGTATCGACGGTGGCGACCAATCTGTCGATCGGCATCGCGACTGCACTGTCCGGCCACTTCGGTCCGGGGGCGATCGCGGGCTATGGCACCGCGTCTCGTCTCGAGTACCTGCTGGTGCCGCTGGTCTTCGGGCTCGGGGCGCCGCTGCTCGCGATGATCGGCACCTGCATCGGCGCGGGCCACCGCGAGCGTGCATTGCGCGCGGCATGGACGGGCGCCGCGATCGCATTCGTTCTCGCGGGATCGGTGGGCCTCGCGGCCGCGTTGTTCCCTCGCCCGTGGCTGATGCTGTTCGGCAGCGATCCCGCGATGCTCGATGCCGGCTCGCAGTACCTGCGCGCCGTCGGGCCGTTCTATGGCTTCTTCGGCGTCGGGCTGGTGCTGTATTTCGCGTCGCAAGGCGCCGGCCGTCTGCTGTGGCCGGTGCTCGGCAACATCGCACGGCTGATCGTCGCGGGGCTCGGCGGCTGGCTGGCGTTGCGCTGGGGCGGCGAGCTCGTCCAGGTGTTCGTCGCGCAGGGCGCGGCGCTCGTGGTGTACGGCGTCGTCATCGCCTCGGCCATCGCCGGCGGCGCGTGGTTCGGCCGTGTCGGCTGGCCGCGCACCACGGCCGGGCTGATGCGCCGCATTCAGCCTTCCTGATTTCGACGCGGTCGATCCCGATGCGGTGCCGGGCCGCAGTTATCATCGGCGCCCCTGCATGCTTCGATCGCTCACCGCCTTCATCAAGACCTGGCGCAACGCGCACAGCGCCGGTCATCAACTCGACGTCCTCCTGGCCATGGCCGATGCGGGCGCGTCCTATACCGAGCGCAGCGAATGGCTGATCGAGCTCGCGCACTGGATTCGCCGGCCGGGCAGGCTGCAGGCCGAAAGCGGCGACGAAGGGGCAGCGGCGGCGCGGCCTTTCGCGGAGCACACGCGGCTGCGCTACCTGCTGAACGTGCTCGACCGCAATCCGGGCTGGCGGGCGAACGTCGCCGGCATCCTGCGCGCAATCCTGCGCGAGAGCGACGGCATGTCGCTGCTGTGCGATGCGGGCATGCCGGTCCATTCGGGTTTCGTCGGCGCGCTGGTCGAGCGGGTGCAGACCTTGATGATTCCGCCGGCGCCGAACCGGCGCGAGCTCAGCGCGCTGTTCACGCTGATGTTCACTTCCACTCACGACGCCGAGTGGATCGACGCGCTGCCCATCGAGCTGCTCGACCGTATCCGCGCGCTGTTCCAGCACGATGAGGCGGACGACGCGCGGCGCACCGGTGCATTCTCGCTCGACCTCCTGGCGGCGCTGCACAACCTGACCTGCCAGATCAGCTCGACCGGCATGTCGCAGCTGGTCCGCAGCCGGCTCGGCGATGCCGATGCGCGCGTGGCGACCGAATCGCAGCCGTTCTACCGCCTCCCGCGCGCGATGCTCGCGGTCGAGGCGGCGTATCAGCTGGTGGAAGAGGGTGCCGAGCCCGCGCAATTGCTGCGCGAGGTCAACTACCTGCGACTGGTGCTCGACCAGTGCCGCATCGCCACCGACGACGTGTTCGCCAATCTCTACCGCAACGGCGTCAGCGTCGACATCGTGTTCCAGGTGGAGCGCATGCGGATGCGCATCACGCGCACCGAGCATCTGCTGGACGCCTGGATGGCCTCGGACGACATGCGTGCCGTGTCCCGGCTTGCCGCGGAGCTCGTCAAGGCCAACCGGGAAAGCCGCAGCATCTCGCACCTGCTGAACAGCAATGTCTCGCTGCTCACGCGCAAGGTGGTCGAATACAACGCGGACACGGGCGAGCACTACATCGCCCGCGACCGGCAGGAATACCTGAAGATGCTGCGAATGGCGGCGGGCGGAGGGCTCGTGACGGTGATGACCGTCTGCGTCAAGTTTTCAATCACGGGCGCCCATCTGCCTTCGATGCTCGAAGGGCTGCTTGCGGGCATCAACTACGCGGCGAGCTTTCTGCTGATCCACTTCCTGCATTTCTCGCTTGCCACCAAGCAGCCCGCGATGACCGCGCCGACGCTCGCGCGCGAGCTCGACGGGGCCGGCACGCCGCAGGGCATGGACGAGTTCGTCGCTTCGGTGTTCGCGCTGATCCGGACGCAGGCGGCAGCGGTGCTCGGGAACGTGATGGTGGTCTTTCCGGTGTGCCTCGGGCTCCAGTTGCTGATGCGCCGGGTGCTCGATGCCGACATCATTTCGCCGGCGAAGGCGCAGGCGACGCTCGAATCGTTCTCTCTGCTCGGGCCGACGCCGATCTATGCCGCGCTGACCGGCGTGCTGCTGTGGTCGTCGAGCCTGCTCGCGGGCTGGGTGGACAACTGGTTCATGCTGCACCGGGTCGGCGACGCGCTCGAGCACAACCGCCGCCTGCGGCTGACGCTCGGCGCGGCGCGCGCGGCACGGCTCGCGGCGTTCTGGCGCTCGAACATCGCGGGCGTGGCGGGCAACATCTCGCTCGGGCTGATGCTGGGGCTGGTGCCGGCGCTTCTTTCATCCTTCGCCTTCAGCTTCGACGTACGCCATGTGACGCTGAGTGCGGGCTCGATCGGCGTGGCGCTCGGCGTGCTCGGCACGGACACCCTGCGGACCGCCGCCCTGTGGTGGGCGGTGGCCGGCGTGTGCAGCATGGCGGTGCTGAACGTGGCGGTGAGTTTCGCGCTGGCCTTCCACATGGCGATCCGCTCGCGCGACCTGCGGCGCGCGCATGTGCGCTCGTTGTACGAGGGCGTCTGGCGCCGCGTGCGAAGCCGGCCAATGGATCTGGTCTGGCCGGGGCTCGGTCAGCAGCGCGCTGGGTAGGGCCTGTTCACGCTATTTCCGGGGATCGCGTTGCCGCGCCAAGGGGCTGGATGCAAGACGCCCGCGCGCAGCAAGGCGTGAGCCTTGCAGGCGCGGGCAACGCAGCAGACGGCCCCTTGGCGCGGCAACCCGAAGGGAAGGTCTGCCAGGGCCTGCCACTCGGCGTTGCGCTCCTTGCATGTGCCAACGCACATGCGGCGTCACGCGCCTTGACTGGCAAGCCCTGGCAGACCTTCGCGACCCCGGAAATAGCGTGAACAGGCCCTAGTCGCTCAGGCCCGCAGCGCGCCGCCGAACGCCGCGACGAATCGCAGCGCATCCTCGCGCACCGCCGCCGCGCTCTTGCCGGGCTTGTACAGCGCCGATCCGATACCAAAGCCCGCGGAGCCCGCCCCGCGCCAGGCGTCCATGTTGTCGGGCGTGATGCCGCCGACGGGCATCAACGGCGTGCCCTTCGGCAGCACCGCGAGCAGCGCCTTGACCGCCGCCGGCGACGCCAACTCGGCCGGAAACAACTTGAGCCCGGTCGCGCCCGCCGCGAGCGCGCCGAAGGCCTCGGTGGGCGTCATCACGCCGGGCAGGCTCACGAGCCCGAGCCGTTTCGCTTCGGCGACCACCTCCGCGTTGAAATTCGGCGCCACGATCAGCTCGCCGCCGGCGGCGTGCACGTCGCGCACTTCCTGCGCGGTCAGCACCGTTCCCGCGCCGACCAGCGCCGGCGGAAGACGCCGGCTCAGCAGCGCGATGCTTTCGAGCGGACGCGGCGAATTGAGCGGCACCTCGAGCAGCCGGAAGCCCGCTTCGACGATGGCATCGCCGACGGCGGGCGCCTCTTCGGGCGTCAGGCCGCGAAGGATCGCCACCAGGGAAGCTGCCGCATGGCGGCGATGAACTTGTCGTGCGGAGCGGTCATTGCTTGCGTTGGGTTGGATTGGGTGCGTGGAGCGCGTGCAGGCCGGCCCAGGTGGCTTCGGAGCCCAGTGTCCGCGCCTTGATGCCGGAGGCCTGCAGCGCGAGCATGTAGCGCTGCGTGAGCGCCGGCGTGCCGATCAGCACGACCTCGCCGGCCGCATGCAGGGACTGGGTGCGAAGCTCCTCGCCGATCAGGATGCCCGACAGGTAGCTGGTCAGCTCGCGCGCCGGCATGCGGTCGAAGAGCGAGAGCGTCCGGGCGCCGAAGGCGTTGTGCAGCAGGCCCTGTCCGTTGTCGGACTGCGTCACGCCCTGCAGGAACGCGGCTTCGTCGAGCGCGGCGGAGGTGTCGAGCGTGCGCGAGAGGATTGAGTGCTGGCTCAGCAGCGCATAGAACTCGCCGGTCATGAAGGTGCGAAAGCCCGTGACCATGCCGTTCTTCACGCGGGCCCACTTGTTGTGCGTGCCGGGGAGCACGAAGAGGCCGTCGCGCAGACTGGTGAGCACCATCGCGCCGAGGATCTGCACCTCTTCGCCGCGCATCACGTCGGGCACGCCGTCGTGCGTGTCACTGAGGCCCGGCACGATCGAGATGCGGCCGGGTTCGATCTCCATGATCTTGCTGCGCACTTCGGCGAGGCCCGCGGGACAGGCGCAGTAGGGCGCTTCGACCCAGCCCTGCTTGCTGCCCGCCATGCCGGAGATGAGGCAGCGCGTGCCGGGCGGGCGCATCCAGTCGGCGAACAGCGTCTCGAACACGTCCGTGAAGCCGCCGCTCTTGACCGTGAGGATGCCGCGCGGGTGGCTCTGTTCCTCGACGATGCGCCCGTCGGGTTCGAGCAGTGCGCCCCGGAGTGAACTCGTTCCCCAGTCGACGGCGACAAGACGCGTGTGACTCATGATGTCGCCCTCCTGGGTGGCTCGGTTGAATGCGAGGACTTTCGCAAGGAAACTACATTGATCGCCAAGATAGACCCCATTTGACGAATGGGCTCGAAAAACCGCCACCACTTTACCGATGTTGGTGGCCGCAAGCATGCCGCGACGATTTTCTGAGAATGGAACGAATATGACTGAAGAGCTGATCCTCGACCACCGTAGCAAGAGCTACCCGCTCGAGGCCGCGCCCTGTCGCGCCACCGAGATCGGCAGCAAGGGCTGGAACGTGCTCGCCGACGACCTGGCCTATCCGCTGGCGGTCATCCTCGGTTCGGCGCTTGCGCACAACATCGCCTGGATGCAGGACTACGCGAATCGCAAGGGCGTTCTGCTCGCGCCGCACGGCAAGACCACCATGTCGCCCGAGCTGTTCGAGTTGCAGCTTGCAGGCGGCGCCTGGGGCCTGACGTTCGCCACGATCTACCAGTTGGCGGTGGGCGTCGAGGCCGGTGCGCGCCGCGCCATCATCGCCAACCAGGTGATGTGCGACGCCGACCTCGACGGGCTGGACATGCTGCTCGCCGGGCACAGCGACCTGCGCGTGTGGTTCCTGGTCGATTCGCTCGCGCAACTCTCGCTCATCGAGGACTGGGCCGCTCGCAGGCAGTCGCATCGCACCTTCGACGTGCTGCTGGAGATCGGCATTCCCGGTCAGCGCACCGGTTGTCGCACGCTGGGCGAGGCGCTCGAGCTCGCGCGGGCCATGTCGCAATCTCCCGTGGTGCGTCTCGGCGGTATCGAATGCTATGAGGGCGGCGTCGCTCGTTGCGACAGCGAGCACGACGCACGCGAAGTCACGGCGCTGGTGGAGCGCGTCCTCGAAGTCGCGCGGCGCTGCGATGCGGAGCACCTCTTCGGAGAGGACCTGCCGATGCTCACGGCCGGGGGCTCCGCGGTGTTCGATCTCGTGATCCCGCTACTCCGCGCGCAGGGACTCTCCCGGCCCATGCAGGGCGTGCTGCGCTCGGGCTGCTACATCACGCACGACAACGGCAACTACGCCCGCTTCCTCAAGCAGGTCGAGCAGCGCGAAGGATTGGACAGCTCCCTGCGTGCCGCGCTCGAAGTCTGGTCGTTCGTGCAGTCCGTGCCCGAACCCGGACTCGCGTTGCTGACTTGCGGACGGCGCGACATCTCGTACGACATCGAAATGCCGATCCCGGTACGGCACGCGCCCCGCGGCGCGCGTGTCGCGGACGACGCGCCGGCCGACTGGAAGGTCAGCGCGCTCAACGACCAGCATGCCTATCTGCGCTTCGATCCGGCAGGCACGGTGCCGCAGGTTGGCGATCGCGTGGCGCTCGGCATCTCGCATCCGTGCACCACCTTCGACAAATGGCGCTGGCTGGCGCTGGTGGATGACGATCTGGCCGTGACCGGCGCGGTCAGCACCCGTTTCTGATCCCGCCGCGTCGTCCGGCGTCACAGAGGGCCGAGGCGCTGTCCCTGCCCATCAGGGTTTGTCCTGCCGGGCGTCGATTTCAATCATCATATGATTTGATCGACATCGCCCGGTGGCGGCAGAGGGGACAAACGCATGACAGGGACCAGTGCTCCAAACGCTAACGCTCGCCCCGAGTTGCTGGCCGTCGCGCCCCTGATGCCTTTCCTCATGGATGCCTTGCGCCGCGAATACATGGTGCACGACCGCATCCACGCCAGCGACCCGGCGGCTTTCGCCGAAGTCGCTCCGCGCATCCGCGGCGTGGTCGCGAATGGTGAGGCCAAAGTCCCGCGCGAACTGATCGCGCAGTTGCCCGCGCTCGAAGTCATCTCGGTGTTCGGCGTGGGCTACGACGGCATCGACGTCGCTGCGGCGCACGAGCGCGGCGTGCCGGTCACCAACACACCCGACGTGCTGAACGACGACGTGGCCGATCTCGCGATCGGCCTGATGCTCGCGGTGGCACGGCGCATTTCGCAGGCGGATCGATTCGTGCGCGGCAACGAATGGCCGAAGGGGCCGATCGCGCTCGGTCGCAAGGTCACCGGCAGCCGCCTCGGCATCGTCGGCATGGGCCGCATCGGGCAGGCCATCGCGCATCGCGCCAGCGCATTCAGGATGGACATCGCCTACACCGCGCGTTCGCCGCGCGGGAACCTCGACTACGCCTATTACCCGGACGCTGCCTCGCTCGCGGCGGCGGTGGATTTCCTCGTCGTGATCACGCCGGGCGGCGCCGCCACGCGGAGAATGATCGATGCGCGCGTCCTCCAGGCGCTGGGGCCGGAGGGCTACCTGATCAACGTCGCGCGCGGCAGCGTGGTCGACGAACCCGCGCTCATCGAGGCATTGCAGAAAGGTGTCATTGCCGGCGCGGCGCTCGACGTGTTCGCGAACGAACCCCATGTGCCCGAGGCACTGCGCGAGATGCCCAACGTGGTGCTCACGCCGCACATCGGCAGCGGCACGCGGCAGACGCGCGAGGCGATGGGGCAACTCACCTTCGACAACCTGCGTGCGCACTTCACCGGTGCGCCGCTGCTGACACCGGTCGACGCCTGAGAGCACTGCATGACCAAGAGCACCCACGGGCGCCGCACGCTGGATCTGCTGGGGGAGGCCATCGTTTCGCGACGCTATGCGATCGGTGCACCGATGCCTTCCGAGCCGCTGCTGTGCGAGGAATTCGGCGTCAGCCGCACGGTGGTGCGCGAGGCCGTGAAATCGCTCGTCGCCAAGGGGCTCATCGTGACCGGGCCCAAGGTCGGCACGCGCGTGCTGCCGGATGACCAGTGGAACTGGTTCGACCCCGATGTCATCACCTGGCAGGCGCGTGCGGGGCTCACGCCGGAGTTCCTGCGCGACCTGCAGGATCTGCGCCGCGTCGTGGAGCCTGCGGCGGTGCGCCTTGCCGCGGAGCGCGCCACCCCCGAGGACATCGAGGAAATCGAGGCCGCCTTCGCCGGCATGAAGCATGCGGTCGAATTCGGCGGCGACTATGTCACCTTCGACCTGCGTTTTCATCACGGCCTGCTGCGCGCCGCGCGCAACCGCATGCTCGCGCAGATGAGCAAGGCGCTGCATGCGCTGCTTCGCACCAGCTTCGAGATCTCCACCATCAAGAAGGACGGCCCGGCGATGTCGCTGCCGATGCACCGCGCGGTGCTCGACGCGGTGATCGCGCACAACCCCGCGCGGGCGGAGCGAGCCATCATCAAGCTGATCGATGGCGCGCGCGAGGACATCGAGGAAGTCCTCGGCTCGCGCCGCCGCCTGCCCCGTCTCGGGCGTCCTCCGCCAAAACTCAAAGCTGCCTGAAGCAGCCAGAAACCCTTCCTTCCTGCCAGTGCTCGTGTACCGAGCCAATCCCAATCACAACAAGGAGACAGCTGTATGAAACTGAAGGCATTGATGGTCCCGGTCCTGATGGCGATGGGCCTCACGGTCGCCGGCCGGGCGGCGGCGCAGGAGAAGCTCACCGTCTGGTGGGTCAAGGGCTTCTACAAGGCCGAGGACGATGCGCTCTTTGCTGCCATCAAGAAGTTCGAAGAGAAGCACAAGGGCGTCAAGGTCGAGCTGTCGCAATACCCGGTGCAGGACATGATCCCGAAGACGGTTTCTGCGCTCGATTCGGGCAGCCCGCCGGACGTGGCCTATGCCGACGTGTACGACTTCCAGGTCACCGGCAAGTGGGCCTTCGACGGCAAGCTCGAAGACATCAGCAGCGTGATTGCGCCGATGGTGGGCCGCTTCGCGCCCAACACGGTCGAGACCACCTTCCTCTACAACGACCAGACGAAGTCGAAGGCCTATTACGCCTTCCCGATCAAGCAGCAGACGATGCACGTCAACTACTGGATCGACATGTTGAACGAAGCCGGCTTCAAGGAATCGGACATCCCGACCACCTGGAAGGACTACTGGTCCTTCTGGTGCGAAAAGGTGCAGCCCGCCAGCCGGCAGAAGAGCGGCAAGCGCACCTTCGGCATCGGCATGCCGATGGGCGTGGATTCGAGCGACTCGTTCTACTCGTTCCTGACTTTCGCCGATGCGTACAACGTGAAGATGGTCAACGACAGCGGCAAGCTGCTGGTGGACGATCCGTCGGTGCGCGCCGGGCTCATCGCGGCCATGACCGACTACGTCGCGCCCTACCAGAAGGGCTGCACGCCGCCGTCCTCCACGAGCTGGAAGGACCCGGACAACAACGTGGCCTTCCACAACAAGACCACGGTGATGACGCACAACGCGACCATCTCGATCGCCGCGAAGTGGCTCGACGATTCCAACAATCAATCACTCACGCCTGAGCAGCGCGAGGAAGCCAGGAAGAACTACACCGAGCGCATCCGCACGGCTGGCTTCCCGTCGAAGCCCGATGGCAGCAAGATGGTCTATCGCACGGCCGTGAAGACCGGCGTGGTGTTCAAGGACGCGAAGAACAAGCAGCGCGCGAAGGAATTCGTGTCGTTCCTGATGCAGGAAGAGAACCTCACGCCTTACGTCGAGGGTGCGCTGGGCCGCTGGTTCCCGGTCACCAAGGCGGGGCAGGCGAGCCCGTTCTGGCAGGCCGACCCGCATCGCAAGTCGGTCTACAACCAGTACGCGGCCGGCACGGTGACCTTCGAATTCACCAAGAACTACAAGTTCACCATTCTCAACAACGAGAACGTGTGGGCGAAGGCGATGAACCGCATCGTGAGCGACAAGGTGCCCGTGGACAAGGCGGTCGACGAGATGATCGAGCGCATCAAGGTCGTGGCTAGATGAAGCGTTGAGATTCGGGAGTAGCCAGCCATGAGTTCCACCGCAAGCGCCGTCGTAGCGCCCGGCGCCGCGGAGGCGCCGGTTTCGAAGGCCGGGCGCTGGCAGTTCTGGGGGCGGCTGATGGTCGTTCCCTACCTGCTGGTGTTCGCGGTCTTCGTGCTCTATCCGGTGTGCTACGGGCTCTGGCTGGCACGCCATCCGCAGAGCTACGAGCACCTGGTCGCCGATCCGATCTTCTTCCGGTCGGTGATCAACACGATCCTGTTTCTCATCGTCGCGATCAATCTCAAGATGGCGGTGGCGCTGCTGCTGTCGGGCTTCTTCGTGCAGGGACGGTGGTGGATCAAGATCCTCTCGGGCATCTTCATCCTGCCGTGGGCGGTGCCATCGATCCCGACGATCCTGTCGGTGCGCTTCATGCTCAATCCGGAATGGGGCGTGATCAACAGCACCATCTTCCGGCTGACCGGGCTCGACGGGCCCAACTGGCTCAACGATCCGACGCTGGCGCTGGGCCTTGCGATGCTGATGCACATCTGGAAGTCGCTGCCGTTCTGGACGCTGATCCTGGTCGCCGGCCGGCTCGCGATTCCGACCGAGCAGTACGAGGCGGCGTCGGTCGACGGCGCGAGCACCTGGCAGAAGTTCCGCTTCATCAGCTGGCCGGCGCTGCGCACGCTCTACGTGACCTCGCTGATCCTTTCGATGATCTGGACGCTCGGTGACTTCAACAGCGTCTATCTGCTCACGGGTGGCGGGCCTGCCGATCTGACGCACGTTCTGGCGACGCTCGGCATTCGCTATCTGCGGCTCGATCAGGTCGATCTCTCGATGGCTTCCATCGTCGTGGCATTGCCTCTGGTTCTGCCGCTGGTCTATCTCATGATGAAGAGGCTTTCGAAATGAAGCGCTGGACCCTCAAGTCCGTCGGCAACGAGGCCAAGCTGCTGCTGATCGGCATCCCGGTGCTGCTGTGGACGCTGATTCCCGTCTACCACATGGTGCTGTTCGCGATCTCGCCGCGCGGGCAGGCAACGAGCGGGAAGCTGTGGCCGGACTCGCCGACTTTCGACAACTTCGCGACCGTCTTCCAGCAGAAGCACTTCTATCTCGATCACTTCTGGGTGCAGCTCGGGAACTCGGTGCTGATCGCGGTGGCGGTCGGCGCCATCACCCTGTTCGTCGCAACCACCGCGGCCTTCGCGATCAGCCGGCTAAGGGTGCGGGGAGGGCGCACGGTGATGAACATGGCGCTCTTCACGTACTTCATCCCCGCGGCGTTCCTCGCGGTGCCGATGTACAAGACCATGGGCAACTACGGGCTGCTCAACAGCCAGTGGTCGCTGATCCTCGCCATGGTGACCATCGCGTCGCCGTACTGCATCTGGGTGCTGAAGCAGGCGTCGGACAAGCTGCCCTACGAGCTCGACGAAGCTGCGCGCATGGATGGCGCATCGCCGCTGCAGCTCTTCCGGCTGGTCTATCTGCCGCTGATGGTGCCGTCGCTGGTCGCAGTCGGCACCTATGCGCTGCTGCTCGCGTGGAACGAATACCTCTACGCCTTCCTGCTGCTGTCGAACGACCGCAGCGTCACACTCGCGGTGGCGCTCGGCAATTTCCTGGCGGCGGACGATTCGCCCTGGGAACTGCTGATGGCGACGGGCCTCATCTATGCGCTGCCCCCGGCAGCCATTTACTACGCATTCAAGCGCTACATGGTCGGCGGCATCACCGCCGGGGCGGTGAAGAGCTAACCCCCAGGCTTCGCGCACTTCGTGTCGCTACGCCGACCCCTTTCAGGGGGCAACACCAGCGGCCCGGCGAAGCCGGTTCCGCGGTGTTTCCCGAAGTTAGTTGGAGAGAGAAACGCTATGGCTTCCGTCACCTTTCGCGACATCCAGAAGTTCTACGGCAAGACGCGCGTCATCGAGCGCCTCGGCTTCGAGATCGAGGACGGCGAGTTCGTCGTGCTGGTCGGTCCCTCGGGCTGCGGCAAGTCCACGCTGCTGCGCATGCTCGCGGGCCTCGAGGACATCACCGGTGGCGAGATCCTGATCGACGGTCGCGTGGTCAACGAGCTCGAATCGAAGGACCGCGACATCGCGATGGTCTTCCAGAGCTACGCGCTCTATCCACACATGACCGTCGGCGAGAACATGGGCTTCAGCCTGCGCCTGCGCAACGCCGACAAGGTGGTCACGCAGCAGCGCGTGACGGCCGCCGCGAAGATCCTCAATCTCGACCACCTGCTGGAGCGCTATCCGCGCGAGCTGTCCGGCGGCCAGCGGCAGCGCGTCGCGATGGGGCGCGCGATCGTGCGCGATCCCAAGGTGTTTCTCTTCGACGAGCCGTTGTCCAACCTCGACGCCAAGCTGCGCGTCGCGATGCGCGCCGAGATCAAGGCGCTGCACCAGCGGCTCAAGACCACCACGGTGTACGTCACGCATGACCAGATCGAGGCCATGACCATGGCCGACCGCATCGTGGTGATGCACGACGGCGCGGTCGAGCAGATCGGCACGCCGCTCGAGCTTTACGACCGGCCGGACAACCTCTTCGTCGCGCAGTTCATCGGCTCACCGGCGATGAACGTCATCGAAGGGACCGTGCGGCGCAACGACGGCGTCAGCTTCGTCGAGGCGCAGGGCGAGCGCTGGCCGGTGCCGGCGGGGACCTCGGCAGCGGACGGGCAACTGGTGCACTACGGCATCCGTCCCGGCGACATCACGCTGTCAGCACCCGAAAACGGCGTGCCGGCCCGCGTGGTGGTGGTCGAGCCGACCGGCGCGGAAACCGAGCTGCTCGTGCAGGTTGGCGGGGCGAGCCTCACGCTGGCGGTGCACGGCCGGGTCGATGCCCAGCCGGACCAGATCGTCGGGCTGGCGATCTCGGGCGGCAGCGTGCATCTCTTCGACCGGCAGAGCGGACTGCGGCTGGGGTAGCCCGCCGTTCAAGACAAAAGCAAAGGGCGCCCGAGGGCGCCCTTTTCGCATGCGGAGGGATTCGCTCAACGACCGAACGAGCGGCCGCCGCCGAATCCGCCGCCGGAGCGGTTGCCGCCACCGCCACCGCCGCCGCCGGAGCGACCGCCAGCCGAGCGGCCACCGCCGGAACGGTTGCCGCCGTAGCCGCCACCGCCACCGCGACGGCCACGGCCGCCAAGGCTGTCTACGCTGGTGCGCAACGGATCGGGCTGGCCCGCGGCGCCTGCGACCGCTTCGGCGCGCAGATGCGCCACCGCGTCGGCTTGCGTCGGGCTGTGGCTGTTGCCGTGATGGCGCGGTTGACGCTCCTCATGCGGATCATGCGCATGGTGATGCGGCGGCGCGTGGTGCGGCGTGCGCGCCGGTCCCTGCGGCCCGCGTGCCGGACCTTGGCCACGGCCGCCTTGACCGCGTCCGCCCTGGCCGCCGCCGTTGGCGTTGGCGTTGCGGCTCGGCTGTGCGCCTTGCCCCTGGCCGTTGCCGCCACCGCGACGCTGGCCACCGCCGTTGCCGCCGCCGCTGCGTTCGCCCTGGCCGGCTTTGTTCTCGCGGATGCGCTGCATCATCTCCTGGCGCGCAGCCTTGGCTGCGGCCTGCATCACCTCGCGGCTCGGAGGACGGCCGGCGCCGCCCCATATGGTCTGGCGGCCCATGGCGATGGGTTCGGCGCGTTCGCCTTCCTCGGGCCCGAAGCCTTCGATGACCTGGACCGGGATCTGCTGCTTGGTGAAGCGCTCGATCTCCTGCATGAAGCCTTCTTCGTCGAGGCAGACCAGGCTCACCGCTTCGCCGCTGGCGCCGGCGCGGCCCGTGCGGCCGATGCGGTGCACGTAGTCTTCGCTGACGTTCGGGATCTCGTAGTTCACGACGTGCGGCAGCTCGTCGATGTCGATGCCGCGCGCCGCGATGTCGGTCGCGACCAGTGCACGGATGGCGCCGCTCTTGAAGCCCGAGAGCGCCTGAGTGCGGGCGCTCTGGCTCTTGTTGCCGTGCAGCGCCATCGCCTCGATGCCGTTCTTGGTGAGGAATTCGGCCACGTTGTTGGCGCCGAACTTGGTGCGGGTGAAGACCAGCACCTGGCTCCAGTTGTGCTCGTTGATGATGTGCGCGAGCAGCGCCTTTTTCTTGGTGCGGCCGACCGGATGGATCACCTGCGTGATGCGCTGCACGGTCGTGTTGCGCGGCGTGACCTGGATGTGCTGCGGATCGCGCAAGAGGCCGGCGGCGAGCTCGCGGATCTCGTCGCTGAAGGTGGCGGAGAACAGCAGGCTCTGCTTTTCCTTCGGCACCAGCGCGAGCACCTTGCGCACGTCGTGGATGAAGCCCATGTCGAGCATGCGGTCGGCTTCGTCGAGCACGAGGATCTGCACGGTCGAGAGGTCGAGCATGCCCTGCTGCTGCAGGTCGAGCAGGCGGCCGGGCGTGGCCACGAGGACGTCGACGCCGCGCTTCAGGCGGTCGATCTGCGGGTTCATGCCGACGCCGCCGAAGATCACGGTCGAGCTCAGCTGCAGGTACTTGCCGTAGGCGCGGACGGATTCCTCGACCTGCGCGGCGAGTTCGCGCGTGGGTGTGAGCACCAGGGCACGGATGCCGGTGCCGCCGAACTTGTTGTTGGCGCTGCGGCTCATCGTGAGCTTGTGCAGCAGGGGAAGGGTGAAGGCGGCAGTCTTGCCGGTGCCGGTCTGGGCGCCGCCGAGGAGGTCATGGCCTTCGAGCACGGCCGGAATGGCCTGGGCCTGGATGGGGGTGGGGTTTTCGTAGCCTTGCTCGCGCACGGCTTTCAAGATGGCCGGGGCCAGCTTCAGATCGTCAAAGTTCATTGAATTCAAAAAGCGCCCTACACGGCGCAGTGTGTATCCACCCGCAGGGGCGTCTCGTTGACGCCCTGCCAGTAAGGGTGGATGAAGGTCAGAGGTGGGAGCCTGAAGGCCTGATTCACCGAAAGGAGATAGGCCTTCTTCGTCCCCGGCGGAGAGCCGGCGTTGCGGGCAACTGGACCCGACAACAGGCGGTATTGTCGCATGAGTCGCGCCGGGCCGCCACGCGCCGGCTCAGTGGCCGGCTTCGGGACGCTTGAGATAGACGAACATGCCCGCAATCGCCTCTCGCTGGTCATCACGGATCGGCGCGCGCTCGAGTCGGGCGACGTCGAGGCCATGGCGTGCGGCGAGGCCGCGAAGGTAGCGCTCCGAATGCGCATAGCGCAGGCTCGGCAGCAGTTCGAAATCCGAGCTTTCCTCGGCCGCCGCCTCGGCAGAGAAACAGAACATGCCGCCCGGTTCCAGCACCCTGTCGAGCGCGGAGAAGACGGGTGCCAGATCGCCGAGATAGATGAAGACATCGGCCGCCGTCACGAGGTCGTGGCGCGCATCCGTCTGTTCCAGGTGGCTGACGATGTCGGCATGCACCAATCGCTCGTAGAGGCCGAGCGCCCTGGCCTTTTCCAGCATCTGGCGGGAGAGATCGACGCCGGTGAGCTCCTGCACCATCGGCTTGAGGTGCGGCGCGCACAGGCCGGTCCCGCAGCCGAGGTCGAGCGCCGAGCGGAAGCCGCCGTGGCCCAGTCCGGCGAGATGCTTCGCCAGCGTGCCGGGCGCCTGATAGCCGAGCAGGCCGACCAGATGCGCATCGAAGTCATGGGCGTAGTCGTCGAAGAGCGTTTCGACGTAGCGGCCGGGGGCCGCGGAGGGCGTCGCCTCCCCGGACACGGAGGCGAGGTAGTAGCGATGCAGCTCGGGATCGGCGCCATGCGCCAGCGCCTGCCTGAACGCGACTGCGGCTTCGTCGCTGCGCTTCATGTCGCGCAGGATGCTCCCGCGGTTGGTCCATGCCTGTGCGATGGCAGGATCGGCGGCCAGCGCCCGGCCGTACGAATCCAGGGCCTGTTCCGGCCGTCCGAGCGCCTGCAGCGTCTGGCCGTGGCGAAACCACGGTTCCCCGGCCGGCAGGGTGCCGAGCTGCAGGACCTTCTCATGGCTCGCCAGGGCCTCCGGGTGCCGGTTCAGTTGCCCGAGGGCATCGGCCTTGTGGAACCATGCTTGCGCGTTGTCGGGCTCGGCGGCGAGGATCTGCTCGATCACGCTGAGCGCCTCCAGCGGCCGCGCCAGCCGGAGCCGGGCGGCGGCGAGGTTGATCAGTGTCGAAACCCGACCCGGAAGCAGCGCGAGCGAGGCGACATAGGCCTGCTCCGCATCGGCGAAGCGTCCGGCCTGGAAGGCCTCGAGTCCCTCGAAAAAGCGCTGTCGGGCCTGTTCGAAGGCTTCGGGTTCGGACGTGGTGCTCATGGATGGGGCGGAGAATAGCAGCGGCGGGGCGGTATTACGGCCCTGGATTCCACGGGCCAAGGGGCCCTGCGGTAGACTTCACCCCCAAACCCCGGTCGGAAATCGCGCTGCAGCAGCAAGCGCCTGCCACTTGAGGCAGATCCGCAATCGAGCCTCGCGCAAGGCGCGTTGCTGGTTTCCCGATCACCCCGAGCAGTCCCCCATCATCGAGCAGAGATAGACATGGCCCAGTACGTCTACACCATGAACAAGGTCAGCAAGACCGTGCCGCCCAAGCGGCAGATCTTGAAGGACATTTCGCTTTCGTTCTTCCCCGGCGCCAAGATCGGCGTGCTGGGCCTCAATGGCTCGGGCAAGTCCTCGCTGCTGAAGATCATGGCCGGTGTGGACAAGGAAATCGAGGGTGAAGCCATCCCGATGCCCGGCCTGTCCATCGGCTACCTTGAGCAGGAACCCAAGCTCAATCCCGAGCACACCGTGCGCGAGTCCGTCGAGGAAGCGATGGGCGAAGTCAACGCCGCCCGCGCGCGTCTCGAAGAGATCTACGCCGCGTACGCCGAACCCGATGCGGATTTCGACGCGCTCGCCGCCGAGCAGGGGCAGCTCGAAGCCGTGATCGCCGCCGCCGGCACCGATTCGGAGCACCAGCTCGAAATCGCCGCCGATGCGCTGCGCCTGCCGCCGTGGGACGCCAAGATCGGCCTGCTTTCCGGCGGCGAAAAGCGCCGCGTCGCGCTGTGCAAGCTGCTGCTGTCCAAGCCCGACATGCTGCTGCTCGACGAACCGACCAACCACCTGGACGCCGAATCGGTTGAGTGGCTCGAAGTGTTCCTGAAGCGCTTCTCAGGCACCGTGGTGGCCATCACCCACGACCGCTACTTCCTCGACAACGCCGCCGAGTGGATTCTCGAACTCGACCGCGGACGCGGCATTCCCTGGAAGGGCAACTACAGCACTTGGCTCGAGCAGAAGGAAGCCCGTCTCGAGGCCGAGCAGAAGGGCGAGGAAGCCCACGCCAAGGCCATGAAGAAGGAACTCGAATGGGTTCGCCAGAACGCCAAGGGCCGCCAGGCCAAGAGCAAGGCCCGCATCCAGCGCTTCGAGGAACTGTCCGACTACGAATACCAGAAGCGCAACGAGACGCAGGAGATCTTCATCCCCGTCGCGGATCGTCTGGGCAGCCAGGTCATCGAGTTCAAGAACGTCAGCAAGAGCTTCGGCGACCGCTTGCTCATCGACAACCTGAGCTTCAACATCCCCGCGGGTGCGATCGTCGGCATCATCGGCCCGAACGGCGCCGGCAAGTCGACACTGTTCAAGCTCATCGCCGGCAAGGAGCAGCCGGACAGTGGCGAGGTGGTGATCGGCCAGACCGTCAAGATGGCTTTCGTCGACCAGACGCGGGATGTCCTTTCCAACGAGAAGACGGTCTGGGAAGACATCTCCGGCGGCCTCGACATTCTCAATGTCGGCAAGTTCCAGATGGCGAGCCGCGCCTACGCGGGCCGCTTCAACTTCAACGGCGGCGACCAGCAGAAGAAAGTCGGATCGCTGTCCGGCGGTGAACGCGGCCGCCTGCACCTCGCAAAGACGCTGATCGCCGGGGGCAACGTGCTGCTGCTGGACGAGCCCTCGAACGACCTCGACGTCGAAACGCTGCGTGCGCTCGAAGATGCGCTGCTCGAATTCGCGGGCAGCGTGCTCGTCATCAGCCACGACCGCTGGTTCCTCGACCGGATCGCCACGCACATCCTCGCGGCCGAAGGCGACAGCCAGTGGACCTTCTTCGACGGCAACTACCAGGAATACGAAGCCGACAAGAAGAAGCGCCTGGGCGAAGAGGGCGCGAGGCCCCACCGGATGCGCTTCAAGGCGCTGAAGTAATCAGGCCGACCGGAACGGGGGCATCGCGGCCCCGTCGGCGGGCGGCGCGCCCGCCAGCACCCGCTTGCGGACCGCATAGATGTTGTTGCGCAGGGCGTAAAGCTCATCCGCGTACGACAGCGGCACCGCCACCTTGTTGACGACGCGGTCCAGGTCGTCGAGCTCCTTCAGAAGCGCATCGCGCTCGCCCTTGTGCGCATCGAGCTTGTGTTCGACCTCGCGAAGCCGCGCATACCAGCGAAACACGCGCCGCCGCACGCGGAACTGGTAGAGCGGCGGCACCACGCGGCTCAGCGGCAGCATCAGCACCAGCAAACCACCAAGCACCAGCCACATCCGGTCCACCAGATTGCTCGCCCAGAACGGCAGATAGCGCTGCCAGAGCGACGGCGTGCCGTTGATGGCGCGGTCGCCCTCGGGGCTCACCGGCAGTTCGCTGGTGCGGGTGTTCGGGAAATCACGCGTGCGATGGAACCAGCCCGCGCCGCCGTGCAGCGTCTGCGCGCTCTGCGCGAACAGCTGCCGGATCGCGGGATGCGTTTCCTCGCGCGACAGCAGCGACGTGGTGGCCGCGAGCAGCGACAGATCGTGCGAGGGCAGGTCGGCCGCGAGATCGACCACGCCGCGCGGCAGCGTGACCGGCTGCAGAAAGGCGAAGCGGCGCGAGTAGGCGTCGCTCTGCGCGAAATCCATGAGCTGGATGTCGTGCGCGCGCAGCAGCCGCTGAACCAGCGGCGATTGGGGCGCCGACGCGAGCACGATCACGTCCAGCAGTCCGGCCTGCAGCGCCTCGGTGGCCGGCGTCTGCTCGAGGTTCGACAGGTTCAGCGTGGCCGGGTCCATGTGATTGGCGCGGAACATCCGGTCCATGATGTCCGGCACGCCGCTGCCCGGCTTGTCGACGTTGATGCGCAGGCCCTTCATCTGTGTGAGCGAGGTCAGCGTCGCGGTCTTGCGGTCGATCTTGCGCGCGGCGTCGGTGCGGTAGAAGAACCACAGCGGTTCGAAGAACAGGCTGCCCAGCGATGTCAGTCCGGCCTCGTCGTCCTTGACCGGATCGGCGCTGCCGCCGCGGACGAAGCCGACGTCCGCCTCACGCTTGCGCAGCAGTTGCAGGTTGTCGAGCGAGCCATCCGTCGGCTTGAGGATCACCTCGATGCCGTCGACCTTGAGTGCGGCCGCGTAGCGCTTGCCGAATTCCGCGTAGGCACTGCCGGACGGACCGGTCGCGAGGGTGACCTGCTTGGGCGGTTGCGGCTGGAGCCACCAGTACGCCGCGACGAGCAGACCGACGATGAGAAAGACCACGGGGCCGGCGGAGGCGATGAGATCGCGGATCGAGAGAAGAAAAAGTCGGATGGCTTGAGGCATGGGCACGGCATTTTCTGTGGGTTTGACGCAGCGTCCGTTACAAAGCGCTCGCATTCGGCGCGCAAGGCATAGCGCGTTCAGCCGAAAAGACTAGGCCTTCGACACTGGCGCACGGCGTATTGATGCAGTGCAGCGCGCCGGGCCCAATAGAGGCACCATGACCAACCTCAAGACCTGTCTGCTGCTTCTGGGCAAGATGCTTGTGGTCCTGCTTGCGATGTCGCTGCTGCTGCTCATCGCGGGGCAGGATCTGTTTCCGCTGATGTCGCCCGCCGATCTGCTGCTGAGCGCCGGCTTCGGCGTCATCCTGCTCGTCGCCGTGGTGTACCTGCCCGTGGTGGCGTGCAAGGCTCTTCAGGCGAGGTCTGCTGCGCACGGGAAGTGAGCCTCGGCGGTGCGCACGCTGCGCGCCGCACGCACCGCGCGTAGCGTTGCGCGCGCCACCACCTCTGCGGCCAGCGCACTCAGCACCGTCATGCCCGGTGCTTCGCCCTGGAGCGGCACGCGGCCCGTTGCGAGCGCGAACAAGGTGTCGCCGTCGCTCATCGTGTGCACCGGATTGATCGCACGTGCGAGCCCGTCGTGCGCGGCGGTCGCGAGCCGGTTCGCCTGTACCTTGGTCAGCACCGCATCGGTCGCGACCACGCCCAGCGTGGTGTTGGTGCCTGCGAGCAGCGGCTTCGGCAACTCGCCGCGAAGCAGCGCCCGGCGCGTGTCGAGGAGCGCATGGCCGTCCTCGGTGCGCGCACCGGCGACGACACGGGCGGTGTCGGGATCGACCACGTCGCCGAGCGCATTGCACGCGATCAGCGCGCCCACCGTGACGCCGTTGACCGTGACCGATGCGGTGCCGATGCCGCCCTTCATCGCGCGGTGCACGCCGAACAGCTTGCCTACCAGCGCGCCGCTGCCGGCGCCGACATTGCCCTCGGCCGGCGCCGCCGACGAGGCGGCGTCGCACGCCGCATAACCGGCCGCCGCGTCGGGCCGGATGCGTGCATCGCCGACGGGCAGGTCGAACAGCACGGCCGACGGAACGATCGGCAGCGTTCCGTAGCGCACATCGAGACCGACGCCGCGTTCCTCGAGCCAGCGCGTCACGCCGTCGGCCGCCGCCAGGCCCACGCGCTGCCGCCGGCGAGCATCACTGCATGCACCTGCTGCACGAAGTTGCCCGGCGCCAGCAGATCGGTCTCGCGGGTGCCGGGTGCGGCGCCGCGGACGTCCACACCCGCCACCGCGCCCTCGCGGGCCAGGATCACGGTGCAGCCGGTGGGGCGGCGCGTGTCGGTGAAATGGCCGACCTCGATGCCGGCGACGTCGGTGATGGCGCCCTGGTGCGAGGCGGAGGAAGGGGAGAAATCGGACATCCGAGGATTATGGTTGTTCATGTGCCTCATTTGCGGGCAACTCAGTCGCAACCCGCATGGAATGGACGTGCGGCACCTGCTGTCCTCGCGCAACCCACAACGTTATCCACAGAAGTGCGGCGTAACTCGGGACAAATTCCGGTCGCGGGTTGCCGTGAGCCCCGCGTACTGCGACCATCGGCGGACATCGATGTCCGACCCAACTATGACCATGCTGGATGCAAGCCAGGCCACCGGGGCCGTCTACCGCATCGGCGATGCCGCCGCGCGCAGCGGCGTGAGCGCCGCAAATATCCGCTACTACGAAAGGGAAGGGCTGATCGCACCGCAGGGACGCGCCGACAACAGCTACCGCGTCTACAGCGACGCCGACGTGCACCGCCTGCGTTTCATCCGCCTGTGCCGTGCGATGGACATGTCGCTCGACGAAGTGCGCACGCTGCTCGCACTCGACCTGCGCAGCAAAGCCGATTGCGACGCGGCCTGCGTGACGCTCGATGCGCACCTGGGCCATGTGCGCGAGCGCCTGCGCGAGCTGCGCTCGCTCGAGAAGGATTTGATCGCGCTGCGCGACTGCTGCGACGGCACCGATGCCGAGTGCCACATCATCGGAACGCTGCACGCGCGCGCCGATCGGGAATCGCCGCCCGACCCGCCGCGCGCGCGGGCCACGCGCCACGTGTGAGGCTCAGCGGCCGCGCGGCGGCAGTGGCATGTTCTTCTCGCTCATCACGTCGCGAAGGATCGCCGGGTCGTCCGTGATGATGCCGTCCACGCCCCAGTCGATCAGCCGGATCATGTCCGCGCGCTCGTTGACGGTCCACGGCAGCACCTGCAGGCCGAGCGCGTGCGCTTCCTTGAGGAGCTCGGGCGTGAGGTCCTTGAATGCCGGCGACCAGATGACCTTGCCCGGGCCCTCGCCGGCCGCGGCTTTCACGAGGCGCGGCGCGGAACCGAAATCCTCGAAGCGCAGGCCCGCGGTCCAGCGGCTGTCGCGTAGCGTGCGGCCGCTGGTGAGATAGGCGCGCTGGATCTTCGGCGCTTCATCGCGCACCAGCGCGAGGGTGCGCCAGTCGAAGCTCTGGATCGTCACGCGCTGGGCCATGCCGGCCTTGTCGATCTCGGCGAGCAGCGCCCGCACCATCTGCTCGGGCGACGCGGTTTCGTCGGGCCGCGAGGGATCGACCTTGGTCTCGATGTTGAAGCGAACCTGGTCCGCGCCCGCAGCGCGCACGCGCTCGAACAGCGAAGCCAGGGTCGGGATGCGCTCGCCGTCGCGGACCAACTGCTTCCGGAACGGCTTGCCGTAGTCGCTGCCCGGGTCGATGCGGCCCACGTCGTACGTCTGCAGCTGCGCGAGCGTCAGCGTGTGGATCGCCGGTCCCTTCGAAGCCAGGAATTCGCCTTGCGCGTTGCGCGTGTGGTCGGGGTTCAGCGCCGTGTCGTGCGAGATCACCACGACGTCGTCGGCGGTCAGCCCGATGTCGAGTTCGAGTGTGGTCACGCCCATGGCGATCGCATTCGAGAACGCGGCCAGCGTGTTCTCCGGCATCAGCGCGCGACCGCCGCGATGCGCCTGCAGATCGATGGCCTGCCGCGGCGTGGGTGCCAGCGCCGTGCAGCCCGCAACGACGACTGCTGCCGCGATGAGAACGCTGAGTTTCATTTGAGCTCTACCGTAATGCCGTCGTTCTGCACAGTGATCGCTCCGATCTCGTAAGTCTTGCGTCCAACGGTCAGCTCCTCGGCCGTGAAGGTGCGCAGGGGCTGGTCGCGAAGCAGTTCCTGCGCGACGACGGCGCCGATCTGCTGGAGCCGCTCGGCGTCGCGGCCGGTCACGCCCTGCAGTTCGAGACGCTCCGCCTGAGGCTGGTCCAGCCGCAGGGCACGCGCGGGCGCATCGTACTTGAGCGCGCTGCTGACCGAGACGACGCCCTGCACGGTCGAGGGTCGCAGCAACGGGCTGCTGATGGTCAGCGCCGCCGTGATCGCCGCGCGATTCCTTTCGCCATCCAGCCCGAGTTGGGGATTGGCCAGGCTCACGGTAAAGATGTCTGCATAGCGCTTCTGCACCGGGAAGTGCCTGGCGATCTGCGTTTCAAGTTCCTGCCGGCTCGCGGTGTATTCGCTGGTGAAGAAATTGAAGCCTGCCGATGCGGCGAACGGCGCGGGCAACGCCGCAGCGCCCAGCAGCGCGCGCAGCACGAGACGGCGGGATGAGGGAGGGGAGCGGTAGCGCATATCGCTCCGAGCTTGCCACAGGCGGGCGGGTTCCCGCCGGTCGCCGCTCAGTCGTGCAGCGACGAAAGGAACTGTTTCAATTCGGGCGTCTGGGGATTGCCGAACAGCGCCTCGGGCGGTCCCATCTCGTGCACGCGGCCCTGATGCATGAAGATCACGCGATCGCTCACCTTGCGCGCGAAGTTCATCTCGTGCGTCACCATCAGGAGCGTCATGCCTTCCTCGGCGAGTGATTCGACCACGCGCAGCACTTCGCCCACCAGTTCGGGATCGAGCGCCGAGGTGATCTCATCGCACAGAAGCACGGCCGGCTCCATCGCCAGCGCGCGGGCGATGGCCACGCGCTGCTGCTGGCCGCCCGAAAGCTGATCGGGCATCGCGTCGAACTTCTCCGCCAGCCCGACACGCGCGAGCAACTTGCGCGCCTGCGATGCGGCCTCCATGCGGCTGCGCTTCTTCACCAGCGTCGGCGCGAGCATCACGTTGCGGCCGACGGAAAGATGCGGGAACAGGTTGAAGCTCTGGAAGATCATTCCCACGTGCTGCCGCAGCTCGCGCATCGCCATCGCGCTCTCGTGCAGCAGCGGCTTGCCGTCGACGGTGAGCGAGCCTTCCTGGAACACCTCCAGCCCGTTGATGCAGCGCAGGAGCGTGCTCTTGCCCGAACCGCTCTTGCCGATGATCGCGATCACCTCGCCGCGCTTCACGTCGAGGTCGATGCCCTTGAGCACCTCGTTGCTGCCGTAGGACTTGCGCAGCGCGGTAATGCGCACGATGGGCGCGGCCGTCGCAGCGACGGCTGGCCTGGGGGCGTCAGCGACGAGCGCCATGGAATTTCCTCTCGAGGTTCTTGGCGTACAGGCTCACGGGAAAGCACAGCACGAAATAGAGCAGGGCGACGAAGCTGAACACCACGAAGGGTTTGAAGGTCGCATTGGAGATCATGCTGCCCGCCTTGGTGAGCTCGACGAATCCGATCACCGACGCGAGCGCCGTGCCCTTGATCACCTGCACCAGAAAGCCCACCGTGGGTGCGACTGCGATGCGCACCGCTTGCGGCAGGATCACATGGCGCATCTGCTCGCCGAAGCTCAGTGCGAGGCTGCTGCCGGCCTCCCACTGGCCCTTGGGGATCGAGGCCACGCAGCCGCGCCAGATCTCGGTGAGAAAGGCGCTGGTGTAGAGCGTCAATGCGACCGAAGCGGCGGTCCAAGCCGACACATCGACGCCGAACAGCGCGATGCCGAAGTAGGCGAGAAAGAGCTGCATCAGGAGCGGCGTGCCCTGGAAGACCTGCACGTAGAGGCCAATCAGGCGCCCTGCGACGCGACCGCCTGAAAGCCGCAGGAAGAGCAGCAGCGCGCCGACCGCGCCGCCGCCCACGAAGGCGATCAGCGACAGCACCACCGTCCAGCGCAGCGCCATGAGCAGGTTGCGCAGGATGTCCCAGATCGAAAAGTCGCTCATGCGCGCCTCACCGTCCGAAGAACCAGCGCGGGCCGGCCCAGTTGAGCAGCCGCCGCGCGGCCACCGACAGCGCAAGGTAGATCACCGTCGCGATGATGAAGGCCTCGAACGCTCGGAAGTTGCGGCTCTGGATCAGGTTGGCGGCATAGCTCAGTTCCTCGGTCGAGATCTGGCTGCACACCGCCGAGCCGAGCATCACGATGATGATCTGGCTCACCATCGCGGGCCACACCTTCTTCATCGCCGGCGGCAGCACCACGCGCGTGAACACCTGCACCTTGTTGAGCGCGAGGCTCACGGCGGCCTCGATCTGCCCGCGCGGCGTCGCCTCGATGCCGGCGCGGATGATCTCGGTCGCATAGGCGCCGAGGTTCATCACCATCGCGATCACCGAAGCCACCTCCGGCGAGAGCTTGAAGCCCGCCGCCGGCAGCCCGAAGAAGATGAAGAAGAGCTGCACGATGAACGGCGTGTTGCGGATCAGCTCCACGTAGGCGCCCACGATCCAGCGCAGCCACGCCGGGCCGCTCGCTCGCGCCCATGCGCAGGCGACGCCCACCACCATGCCGATCACCGTTGCGATCACGGTCAGGCCGAGCGTCCACAGCACGCCCTTGGCCAGCAAGGGCCACTGGCCGAGAACGGCGCCGAAGTCGAATTCGATGCCCATGCGGCCGACGGATCAGACCGGCAGGTCGCCCGCCGGGCGGCCGAGCCACTTCTTCGCCATCGCATCGAGCGTGCCGTCCTTCTTCGCGTTGGCGATGATCTCGTTGACCTTGGTCTTCAGCGCGTCTTCGCCCTTGGCGATGCCGATGAAGCAGGGGCTGTCCTTCAGCAGCAGCTTGTATTCGGCGCCGAGCTGCGGGTTCTTCTGCATCATGTCGCCCGCGACCGCCGCGCTGGTGGCGAGGGTCTGCGTCTGGCCGGCGACGAAGGCGGCGATGGTGGCGTTGTTGTCCTCGAAGCGCTTGTAGTCGACGTTCGGGGGCGCGACCTTGGCGAGTTCCTGGTCTTCCATCGCGCCGCGCGTCACCGCCACGCTCTTGCCGCCCAGGTCGGCGAAGCTCTTGATGTTGAGGTTCTTCGAGGCGTACACCGCCTGGAAGAAGGGCGCGTAAGCGGCGGAGAAATCGATGACCTTCTCGCGTTCC
Organism: Variovorax ureilyticus; assembly: GCF_050632185.1. Taxonomy (GTDB): domain Bacteria; phylum Pseudomonadota; class Gammaproteobacteria; order Burkholderiales; family Burkholderiaceae_C; genus Variovorax; species Variovorax ureilyticus_A. Next base: position 2,915,092 of record NZ_CP192579.1, on the reverse strand, counting down.
GCGTTCTTGCCCAACGTGGAGATCACCAGGTCCGCCTTGCGGGTCTGCAGATACGGAATGCGGTTGGCGCTCGTCACCGGCACCAGCTCGACCTTGGTGCCCAGTTTGCTCGCGATGAGCTGCGCCATCTCGATGTCGAGCCCCTGCGGCGTCATGGTCTTGTCGACCGAGCCGTAGGGCGGGTAGTCGGTCGGCACCGCGATCTTGATGACCTTGGCCTTCAGGATGTGGTCGAGCGCGTTCTGCGCGTGCGCTGCACCGGTGGCGAACAGCGCGGCGCCGGCGAGGATCGCCGCGAACCGGCGCTTGGAATGTTGCATGGAGTGGCTCCTGGACAGGTCGGGGAATTGCTTCCTCCTGCCGTACGCAAGAGCTGTGCCGACTCGATCCGCGGGCGGATGCCGGCGGCGACCGATGGACAGGAGATTGCATCTTTCGGAGTCGCCGATGTGACGATTTTCGGGGCTTCCCCCATGCTGCACTGCCGCGTGGCGTCGTAGGCTTCCGGGCTGTTTGGAGACCGTATGGAACGACCGCATTACAAGTTCTGGCCAGAGCGCCTGCCTCGCTCGATCACCGTCCCTGCCACCTCGCTGTGGCACAACCTGAAGACCAACGCCGAGCGCTTTCCCGACAAGTCCGCGCTGGTCTTTTTCGGCAGCGAGATCACCTACCGCGAGTTCGCGGCGCAGACCGAGCGCCTCGCGGGCACGCTGCACGCCCTGGGCGTGAAGCGCGGCGACCGCGTGATCCTCAATATGCAGAACTGCCCGCAACTCGTGATCGCGCACTTTGCGATCCTGCGCGCCAATGCGGTGGTGGTGCCGGTCAATCCGATGAACCGGGCCGAGGAGCTCAAGCACTACATCACCGACCCGGACGCCAAGGTCGCGATCACGACCAGCGACCTCGCGGCCGAGCTGGCCAAGGCCAGCAATGCGCTGGCGCCGAAGGACCGGCTCGCGCACATGATCGTCACGCAGTTCACCGACTGCTTCGATCCGGAGGTGACCGGCGACGAGGCTCCGCCGGCCGCGTGGCGCGACTGGCTGCTCACGCGCCATCCGCTGCCCGAGCTGCAGGACGGGGCCACGATGCGCTGGACCGATGCGATGAATGCCGGCCATCCGGCGCCCGAGCACGTCGTCGGCGCCAACGACATGGCGCTCCTGCCCTACACCAGCGGAACCACCGGGCTGCCCAAGGGCTGCATCCACCACCATTCGAGCCTCAATCACAACGCCTTCGCGGGGCAGATCTGGGGGCTGGGTTCCTCGGAGGCCGTGGTGCTGGCGGTGGTGCCGATGTTCCACATCACCGGCGTGGTGAGCGTGATGCACACCACCGTCGTCTTCGGCGGAACGCTGGTCATCATGCCGCGCTGGGACCGCGACACGGCGGGCCGGCTGATCTCGCGCCGCAAGGTCACGAGCTGGACCAACATCCCGACCATGGTCATCGACCTGATGGCCAGCCCGAACTTCGCGAACTACGACTTGACCAGCCTCACCTACATCGGCGGCGGCGGCGCGGCGATGCCGCAGGCGGTCGCGCAGCGCCTGCTGGAGCAGTTCGGCCTGAAATACCAGGAAGGCTACGGGCTGACCGAGACCGCAGCCCCGTCGCACGCGAATCCGTTCGAGAACCCGAAGCAGCAATGCCTGGGCATTCCCTACATGAGCACCGATTCGCGCGTGGTCGACCCCGACACGCTGCAGGAAATGCCCATCGGCGAATCGGGCGAGATCATCACCCACGGTCCCGAGGTGTTCCAGGGCTACTGGAAGCGGCCCGACGCGACGGCAGCCGCGTTCGTGGAATTCGAGGGCAAGCGCTTCTTCCGCTCCGGCGACATGGGCCGGATGGACGAGGACGGCTACTTCTTCATGACCGATCGCCTGAAGCGCATGATCAACGCGAGCGGCTTCAAGGTGTGGCCGGCCGAGGTCGAACTCCTGATGTTCAAGCATCCGGCCATTCAGGAGGCCTGCGTGATCGCCACCAAGGACGCCTATCGCGGCGAATCGGTCAAGGCGGTGGTGGTGCTCCGCCCGACGCACAAGGACACCACCGAGCAGCAGATCATCGACTGGTGCCGCGAGAACATGGCGGTCTACAAGATCCCGCGCGCGGTGCAGTTCGTCGATGCGCTGCCCAAGAGCGGCAGCGGCAAGGTGATGTGGCGGCTGCTGCAGGAGGCGGAGAGCGACAGGAAATAGACCGGCGCGCGCGGCTGGCTGGGCGGCAGGACTTGACATTCATCAAGCTGCCGCAACAGCCGCGCCGGATACTGTCGTCGGCATATTCTTCGCGTGAGGCCCTCTCATGACCCAGGAAGCACGACCGGCGGGCGTGTTCTCGGCAGATACCGAGCATGGATGGCGCGCGGCATTTCCCCCGGCCCGCTGGCTTCGGACCTATCAGCCCAGGTGGCTGGCGAACGACGCCATTGCAGGCGTGACGCTGGCCGCCTACGGCATCCCGGTGTCGCTGGCCTACGCCTCGCTCGCCGGGCTGCCGCCGCAGTACGGCGTCTACTGCTACCTCGTGGGCGGTTTGTTCTATGCCCTCTTCGGATCGTCGCGCCAGCTGGCGATCGGCCCCACCTCGGCCATCTCGATGCTGGTCGGTGTCACCGTCGGCGCAATGGCGGGGAATGATCCGGAGCGATGGGCCGGCATCGCGGCGCTGACCGCGTTGCTGATCGCGGTCATGTGCGTCCTGGCCTGGTTGCTGCGACTGAGTTCGCTGGTCAACTTCATCAGCGAGACGATCCTGCTCGGGTTCAAGGCCGGCGCCGCGTTCACGATCGCGCTGACCCAACTGCCCAAGCTGTTCGGCGTGAAGGGCGGCGGCGAAGATTTCCTGGAGCGTCTCGTCATCCTGGCCGGCCAGATTCCCGACACGAACCTGGCGGTGCTGGCTTTCGGTCTCGTCGCGCTCGCCTTGCTGCTGCTGGCCGAGAAGTACCTGCCGGGCCGGCCGGCCGCCCTGTTCGTGGTGGTCGCGTCCATCGTCGTGCTGTCGGTGACCTCGCTGGGCGATCTCGGCTTCAAGGTCGTCGGCGCCTTGCCGCAGGGCTTGCCGACGTTCAAGCTCCCCGGCCTTCGCGTGCGCGACGTGCAAGGCGTGGTGCCGCTCGCGTTCGCCTGCCTGCTGCTTTCCTACGTGGAGAGCGTCTCGGCCGCGCGCGCGCTGGCAGAGGCGCACAACTACGAGATCGACCCGCGCCAGGAATTCCTCGGCCTCGGTGCGGCCAATCTCGGCGCGGGGCTGTTCCAGGCCTATCCCGTGGCCGGCGGACTCTCGCAGTCGTCGGTCAACGACAAGGCGGGCGCCAAGACACCGCTGGCGCTCGTCTTCGCATCGATCACGATCGGCCTGTGCCTGATGTTCCTGGCCGGCGGACTGAAGAACCTGCCCAACGTCGTCCTCGCCGCCATCGTCCTGGTGGCCGTCAAGGGGCTGGTGAACATCAGCGAGATGAAGCGCCTCTGGCGTGTCAGCCGCTATGAGTTCGCAGTCTCGATGATCGCTTTCGTCGCGGTGCTGCTGCTGGGCATCCTCAACGGCGTGATCGTCGCTGTGCTGGCTTCGCTGATGTTGCTCATCGGTCGCGTCGCGCGGCCGCACGTCGCGATCCTCGGCCGCATTCCCGGCACGCGCAAGTTCTCCGACATCGAGCGCAATCCCGACAACACGCTCGTGCCGGGCACGCTGATCTTCCGCGTCGACGCCGCCATGCTCTACTTCAACGTCGATCACGTGCACGAAAGCGTGCGCCGCATGCTTCACTCGGCACCTGACAAGCCGAAGCTGGTGATCTGCGATCTGTCGACCTCGCCCCAGGTCGACCTGGCGGCAGCGAAGATGCTGCTAAAGCTGCATCGGGAAATGGAGCAGGCGGGCATTCGGCTGCGGATGGTTGCCGCACACGCGCCGGTGCGCGACATCCTCCGCGCCGAAGGGCTGGAAGAGAGTCTGGGCTATTTCGGGCGCAGGATCTCGGTCGCCGATGTCGTCGACGAGTTCGAAGGAACCAAGATGGCGGGAGCGCCGGCGACTGGACTCGCACCGGCCTGAGGCCGACCAGGAATAAATCCCGGCCTGCTTGCGTATTGCAGCTTGCAACGACCTTCAACCCGTTGCAAGGAGCAAGCAGATGAATACGCACAATCCCGGCCGTCGCGAAGCCCTCCGGTGTCTGTCCGCTTGGAGCGGCGCAGCCGTCGTCTGGACCGTGAGCGGCGGCATACCGCGTGCCCTGGGCGCCACCGGTGGCGCCACGCCGCCGGCGGCTGCACGCGATACGTTGACCTTCGTCCAGATCAGCGACACCCACATCGGCTTTCGCAGGGAAGCCAATCCCGATGTCGTCGGCAGCCTGCGTCACGCCATCGCCGACATCAATGCCTTGCCCCTGGCGCCGGCATTCGTCGTGCACACGGGCGATGTCAGTCACCTGTCGAAGCCCGAGGAATTCGGCAACGCCAGGGAGATCCTCAAGGAGATCCGCGTCGACCGCGTCCATACCGTGCCGGGTGAGCACGACACGATCGACGATGGGGTCAATGGCTATCTGAAGTTCTTCGATCACGACGGCAAGGGCCGCGCCTGGTACAGCTTCGACCAGGGCGGCGTCCACTTCATCGGGCTGACCAACACGCTCAACTTCAAGGCCGGCATGCTGGCCGGCCTGGGCGACGAGCAACTGGCCTGGGTCAAGAGCGACCTCGCCGGTGTCTCGCGCTCGACGCCGATCGTGGTGATGGCGCACATCCCGCTCTGGACGGTCTGGGAGCCCTGGGGCTGGGGCACCGCCGATGCGGCCCAGCTGGTTGCGATGCTGCGCCCGTACGGATCGGTCACGGTCCTCAATGGGCACATCCACCAGGTGCTGCAGAAAGTCGAAGGCAGCGTTGCGATGCACACGGCGATGTCGTTGGCCTATCCCCTGCCCACACCGGGCCAGGCAGGGATCGGCGAGCCGGGCCCCGTCAAGGTTCCCGCCGGCGAACTCGGCAAGCTGCTGGGCACGCGCCAGATCAGCCTGGTCCGCGGCAAGAGCGAGCTGGCGATGGTCGACCGGCCGCTCGAAGGCTGAGGAGGAGCTGTGCCATGTTCCATGGAAGCCACCTGAAACCCTGGGGCGCCGGGCTCGCGCTGGTCGCATGCGTCGCGGCGGGCCTGTCGGCCAGCGTTGCCGCCGACGCCGTCAAGACCGTCGACGTCAGCAAGTTCAGCTTCGGACCCAAGGAGATCACGATCGCGCCCGGTTCCAGCGTGCGCTGGATCAATCACGACGAGGTGCCGCACACCGTGGCCAGTGTGCAGGGGCAGGAAAGGGTCATCGCGTCGAAGGCGCTGGATACCGACGATCAGTACGAGGTTGCGTTTCCGAAAGAAGGAGACTATGCGTACTACTGCACCGTGCATCCGTTCATGACCGGCATCGTGCACGTGCACAAGCCGTAGACCCTGGCTAAGGCTTCCTGAGCATCTCGATCAGCCGCGCGAGCGCCACCGAGGGCGTTCCCTTCCAGATCAGATGGGTCCGGTTATGGCGCATCCGTTCCGGCAGTGGATGCTGCCGGACATCCGCCGTCGCACGCAGCGCCTTGAGCACCGATACCGGAACGATGGCGAAGCCGGTGCCCGCAGCGACGCACGCGATCATCGCCTGATAGGAAGAAAACTCCAGCGAGCGTGAGGGCGACACGCCGCCCTTGCCGAGCCACTGTTCGAGCAATCGGCGATACGAGCAGCCTTGCGCGAACGCGATCAGCGTCGAGTTCGCAAGATCGCCCGGGCGCGTCACCGAGGTCACGCTGAGTGCGGTGACCAGCACCAGCTCTTCCTCGAACACCGGCAGCGATTCCAGTCCGGTGGGCGTGAACGGTTCCGACACGAATGCGGCCTCGATCTCGAAGCCGTTCACGCGCTTGATCAGCGCACCCGTGGTGCCGCTGACCAGCTCCACCACCACCCCCGGATAGAGCTTGTGGAAGCGCGAAAGCACCGGCGCGAGCCGGCTGCCCGCGGTGCTTTCGAGCGAACCCAGCCGGAAGGTGCCGAGCGGCAGGTCGCTGCGCAGCTCGGACTCCGCCTCGTCCGCGAGGCGCAGCAGCCGGTCGGCGTAGGGCAGCAGCTTGTGGCCCGCCGGCGCCAGCGCGAGGGTGCGGCCCTGCCGATGGAAGAGCTTGTGCCCGAGACGCTCCTCGAGCTGCTGGATGCGCGTGGTGATGTTCGACTGCACGCGGTTGAGCTTGTCCGCCGCGCGGATCACGCCGCCTTCCGCCACCACGGTGCGGAAGATCTCCAGGGAGTCCAGGTCGATAGTTCTCATAAAAAGAATGATCGTTCTGAATAATTCATTTGTGGACGATCCGCATTCTGCGTCTAATGACATGCCATGTCGAATCCCTCCATCACCATGACGCGGCCTTCCTACCTGTCCGTCTGCGTCGCCGGCCTGCTGGCACTGGCGATCGCGATGGGCATCGGCCGCTTCGCCTTCACCCCGATGCTGCCGCTGATGATCCGCACCGGGAGCCTCGACGTCGCGGCAGGTGGCTGGCTTGCCGCGGCCAATTACGCGGGCTATCTGCTGGGCGCGCTGACGACCGCGCGCCTGCCCCTCTCGCCGCAGCGTGTCGGGCTCGTGGCGCTCGCGATCATCGTGATCTCCACGGCAGCGATGGGGTGGTCCGGCTCGGTCGCGTTCTGGCTGGTGCTGCGCTTCGTCGCGGGTGCGGCGAGCGCATGGGCGCTGGTGAGCACCAGCGTCTGGTGTCTCGCGTGGCTGGCGCGGCTGGACCGGCCATCGGGTGCCGGCCTTCTCTATGCGGGCGTCGGCGTGGGTATCGCGCTCGCCGGGCTCTACTGCTGGCGTGCCGGTGCGGCGGGCGCGGCGCCGGACAGCCTCTGGCTGCAGCTCGGCATCCTCGCGCTGGTAGGGCTGCTGGTCGTCGCGGCGCTCATGCCGCGTGATGCGGCGGCCATCGCCGCCGCACCGCGGGTGGGCGACGGCGCGGCCGCATCGGGTGCCGTGCCCTGGGGCCTGGTGCTCAGCTACGGCGTCCTCGGGTTCGGCTACATCCTCCCGGCGACCTTCCTGCCGGTGCTGGCGCGTGCGGTGGTCGACGATCCTTCGGTCTTTGGTGCCGCGTGGCCGGTGTTCGGTGCCGCAGCGGCGGGGTCGACGCTGCTTGCCGCGGCTGTGCTCGGGCACGTCTCGCGGCGGCGCGTGCTCGCCGGAAGCCACGCGCTGATGGCGCTCGGGTGCCTGCTGCCGGTGGTCCATCTTTCCGCGCTCACCGTGCTCGCGGCGGCCCTGCTCGTCGGCGGCACCTTCATGGTCGCGACCATGGCCGGCATGCAGGAGGCCAAGGCCCGCACCACCGGCGACCCCACACGCTCGCTCGGCCGCATGACCGCGGCCTTCGCGATCGGCCAGATGGCGGGCCCGATCCTGTCGTCCGCTCTGAGCGGATCGTCGCAGGGCTTCGGCGGGCTCTTCATCGCGCTGGCGGTCGGCGCGGTGGCGCTGCTGGGCAGCGCCGTCTGGCTGGTGCGCGAGCCACGACCGATTGCCTGAACGAAAGGAACCCCGACGTGCTTCAACAAGGCCACACCCGACCCTGGGCCGAGCGACTGCCGATGCCTTCGGCCGAATCGATGACGGATGCGCAGCGTGCGGCCGCGCAGGCGCTGATCGACGGACCGCGCAAGGCGGTGTTCGGCCCCTTCATCCCGCTCTTGCAAAGCCCCGTGCTCATGGAGCGCATCGGCAGCCTGGGCGAATACCTGCGCTTCGACAGCTCGCTGGATGCCCGCGTGCGCGAGCTCGCGACCTGCGCGGTCGCGCGGCATGTCGGCAACCAGTTCGAATGGGTCGTGCACGCCGCGGCCGCGGTCAAGGCCGGTGTCAGCGCCGAAGCGATCGAGGCGCTGCGGCTCGGCCGCCGCGCCGCGCCGCTGGCGGAAGACGAGCAGCTCGCGCTCGATTTCGCGCAGGAACTGCTCTGCAACAACGGCGTGAGCGAGCCCACCTATGCGGCGGTCGAGTCGCACCTCGGCAAGCCTGCGGCAGTCGATCTCAGTGCGCTTGTCGGCTACTTCGCGATGGTCTGCTGGGTGATGAACGTGGCCCACACGCCGGTGAAGCCGACGGAGGGGCAGGCGGGGCTCGACGCCTTTCCGCTGTAGAAAAAGATCAGTTGCGGGTCAGTTTTCCTGAGGCTTCGGCGAGACAATGCGCGCTGCGCGGACAGGGTCCGTGAAACGACCCTTCGATCCGCACATGCTCGACAAACGCTTCTTCCCGCGTCAGGCGGTCGCGTCCGGCGGCAACCGCTGGGACTGGGCGCTCCTGCCCCTGGTGCTCGCGACGCTGTTCGCGCTGGCCTACGGCGGCGCGCAGATGGCCCGGCCCTATGAGCTCGGGCAGCCGCTACCGATCAGCCTCGATCCGTGGATGCTGCCGTACTACCTGCTGCGCACCACGCTGCGGATGTTCCTCGCGCTGGGCGCGTCGCTGGTCTTCGCCTGCGTGTTCGCGGTGCTCGCGACGCGCTACCGCGTGGCGGAGAAGATCCTGGTGCCGATGCTCGACGTCCTCCAGTCGATCCCCATCCTCGGCTTTCTGTCGATCACGGTCACCGGCTTCATCGCGCTCTTCCCCGGCAACCTGCTCGGAGTGGAATGCGCGGCAATCTTCGCGATCTTCACCTCGCAGGCCTGGAACATGGCCTTCAGCCTCTACCAGTCGCTGCGCACGGTGCCGCCGGAGCTGCGCGAGGCGTCGTCGGTGTTCCAGCTTTCGGCATGGCAGCGCTTCTGGCGGCTCGAGCTGCCCTTCGCGGCGCCGGGGCTGCTGTGGAACATGATGATGTCGATGTCCGGCGGCTGGTTCTTCGTGGTCGCCTCGGAAGCGATCTCGGTGTCGAACCAGAACATCAAGCTGCCGGGCGTGGGCTCGTACATCGCGATGGCGATCGAGGCGCGCGACCTCGGCGCGATCGGCTGGGCCATCGGCGGCATGCTGATCGGCATCTCGCTGTACGACCAGTTCTTCTTCCGTCCGCTCGTCGCATGGGCCGACAAGTTCCGTTTCGAGGAGGGCAGCACGGAGGAGGTCCCGCGCTCGTGGCTGCTGACCTGGCTGCGCCGCACCGACCGCATCAAGCGCCTGATCATCGGGGCAATGCGACCGCTCGAACGGGCGCTGGTGCTGTTCCGGCGCGATTTCGACGGCACCTCGATCAAGGCCCGACCGCGTCCGCCCGATCCGGCCGTGGTGCGCGTCTGGGACGCCACGATCGCGGCCGCGGTGCTGCTGGCGGTGGTGTGGCTCGTGCGCTTCATTCATGCCGAAGTCGGCTGGTCCGAGGTGGTGCATGTCTTCGTGCTGGGCTTCTACACGCTGCTGCGCGTGCTGGTGCTGATCGCGCTCGCGGCCCTGGTGTGGGTGCCGATCGGCGTATGGATCGGCATGAACCCGCGCTGGGCCGGGCGGCTTCAGGGGGTCGCGCAGTTCCTGGCAGCCTTTCCGGCCAACCTGATGTTCCCGGTGGCGGTGCTGTTCATCGTGCGCTGGCACCTCAACCCGAACATCTGGCTTGCGCCGCTGATGGTGCTGGGCACGCAGTGGTATCTGCTCTTCAACGTGATCGCGGGTGCGTCGACCATCCCGACGGAGCTGCGCTATGCGGCGGAGAACCTCGGGCTCACCGGTTGGCTCAAGTGGCGGCGCTATCTGTTGCCGGCGGTGTTCCCGAGCTTCGTCACCGGCGCGATCACCGCGAGCGGCGGATCATGGAACGCGAGCATCGTCGCCGAGTACGTCACCTGGGGCGACACCACCCTGCAGGCGGCGGGCCTGGGCAGCTACATCGCGCACATGACTGCGATCGGCGACTTTCCGCGCATCGCGCTCGGCATCGGGGTGATGTGCGTGTTCGTCATGAGCATGAACCATTTCGTCTGGCGCCGGCTCTATGAGCGTGCAGAGACCAGAGTTTGAATAGGCGGAGTAGAGGAGCACGCATGGCCGAAGCCATCATCGAACTCAAGGGCGTGGGCAAGTCCTTCCGCTCGGCCGACGGCTCGGCGCGCGCAGTGCTCGAAGGCGTGGATTTCCGGCTGGCCGAAGGCGAGATCGTGGCGTTGCTCGGCCAGTCCGGCTCGGGCAAGTCGACGCTGCTGCGCATCCTGGCCGGCCTCATCGGCGCGGACGGGGGCAGCGTGAGCTATCGCGGCCAGCCGCTCTACGCGCCGGCGCGCGGCATCGCGATGGTGTTCCAGTCCTTCGCGCTCTTTCCGTGGCTCACGGTGCAGCAGAACGTCGAGCTCGGGCTTGAGGCGCGCGGCATTGCAGCCGACGAGCGCGCACGCCGCGCGAGCGCGGCGATCGAGCTCATCGGCCTCGCCGGCTTCGAGGGTGCCTTGCCGCGCGAACTGTCGGGCGGCATGCGCCAGCGCGTGGGCATCGCGCGTGCGCTGGTGATCGAGCCCGAGGTGCTGCTCATGGACGAAGCCTTCTCCGCGCTCGACGTGCTGACCGGCGAGCGCCTGCGCGACGACATCCTCCAGCTCTGGGGCAGCGGCGCGATGCCGACGAAGGCAATGCTCATCGTCTCGCACAACATCGAGGAAGCGGTGCTGATGGCCGACCGCATCCTGATCTTCGCGGCCGATCCGGGGCGGGTGCGCGCCGAGCTGCCGATCCATCTGCCGCGCCCGCGCGATGCCGACAGCCTCGAGGTGCGCGCACTGATCGACGAGGCCTATGCGCTCATGACCGAGCGTGCGCCCGCCGCCGGCCGCGCCGCCGAGGAGCCGGCGCGCATGCACCTGGGCGATCGCCTGCCCGAAGCGGACATCGGTCGCATGGAGGCGCTGCTGGAAATGCTGGTCGACGACGACCGCAATGGACGCGCCGACCTGCCGCAGCTCGCCGAGGAGACCGAACTCACCGACCACGACCTGCTGCCGCTCGCGCAGGCGCTCGCGCTGCTGGGCTTTGCGCAACTGGCGGATGCGGACCTGCATCTCACCGAACTGGGCCGGCGCTACGTTGCGGGCACGCACACGCTCAGGCAGCAGTTGCTGGGCCAGCAACTGCTTGCGCATGTGCCGCTGGCCGCGCACATCCGCCACAGCCTGGAGCAGGCACCTTCGGGCGAGCTGCCGCAGGAGCCCTTCCTCGAATTGCTGAAGGAAAGCCTCGACGAACCCACCGCGGAGCGCGTGCTGCGTACCGCGATCGAATGGGGTCGCTATGGCGAGGTGTTCGAGTACGACCTGCGCACCGGCCTGATCCACCTGCCGGTGGGCGAGGAGGACGCCGCCGAACCATCGGCGGGACCGGGCTGAAGCTCAGGGCTCGCGGGTGTCGCGTGTTTCCAGTGCGAGGATCGAATCGGCCAGCCGCTCGATGCCCTGCTCGGAGAGGTCGTCGGACGCCACCCGCTGGCGTTCGGTCCACGATGCGAAGTGCTGCGCCTGCGAGCGCGCGTAATGCGGGTCGTAGTGAAGCGCCATCAGTTCGGCGAAGAGCGGGGCAAGCTCGCCGCCGCGCGCCCAGTCCTGCCAGCGCTGCACGGTTTCCTTGCCCTGCAGCTCCTTGAGCAGCCCGAGCTGCGTGGCGAGTGCTTCGCCGTCGTCGCCCAGATAGGCGTAGTCGCGCAGCAGATAGGCAAGCCGTGCCTCGGGCGTCGCCGCGATCTCGATGCAGGGGCTCGCCCGCATGCGCGACACCAGCGGGATCGGCAGGGCCACGCGGCCGATGCGCGGGCTTTCGCCTTCCACATACAGTGGACGGGCGAGATCGACGCCATCGAGCACCTCGGCGACGCACGTTTCGAAATGCTTCTGCGAAGGCTGCGGCGTGCCCGGCAGCGCCCCGAGCAGCGAGCCCTTGTGCCTCGCGAAGCCTTCGAGATCGAGCACCTGTGCCCCGCGCGCGGCGAGCGCCTGCAGGACGCGGGTCTTCGCGCTGCCCGTGGCGCCGCACAGCACGCGCAGCGGCAGGCGAGGGGAGAGCGTCTCGATCTGCTCGATCACATGATGGCGAAAGCTCTTGTAGCCGCCGGCGAGCTGCTGTGCGTCCCAGCCGACCAGGCGCAACCACGTCACCATCGAGCCGCTGCGCATGCCGCCGCGCCAGCAGTAGACGAGCGGCTTCCAGTTGGGAGGCCGGTCGGCGAAGCGCTCGCGCAGGTGCTTTGCGAGATTGGCGGCCACCATCGCGCCGCCGACGCGCCGCGCCTCGAACGCGCCCTGCTGCTTGTAGAGCGTGCCGACGATGCGGCGCTCCTCGTCGTCGAGCACCGGGCAATTGATGGCGCCGGGAATGTGGTCGAGCGCAAACTCGGCCGGCGAACGTGCGTCGATGAGGGTGTCGAACGCGGGCAGGTCTGCCACGCGGACGGGGGAGCGAATCATGGTTCTTTCAGGCGGTCATGGAAGGCGCGCAAAACTTACGGACTTGGCACAATGCCGGGCAGTTCCGCAGGCCTGGAAGAATCATCCAGACGAAGCGGATTGTCCTGATGCAGTTTTCGCACAATGGCGATTGCAGTTGCAAGGCTGCAGCGGGTCTTCAATCGGGGATTCTGGCATGCGCGCCAGGCGTGCCGTCCGGCAGGGCACGAGGCCGGACTGGTCGCTCAAGAAAAAGGGGTATTCATGAATCATCGTGCCACTGCGGGCATCGCCTGCCTGCTGACCGCGCTGTCCTCAACCGCCGTCAGGGCTCAGGAGGCACAGCCTTCGCCGCAGCCGCAGGAAGCGGCGGCCGCGCGCTTCGACGGCAAGCCTTACTGGGAGCTGCTGATCGGCCCTTTCGCGTGGCATTGGAGCAACGAGACCGACCACAAGCATGTCTACCTGCTGGGCATCGAGCGCAACTTGCCCGGGGCGCCGCAGTGGTCTCACGCCGATGCGACCATCTGGGGCTTCTCGGCGTTCAACAACTCGTTCGGCCAGCCCTCGGCCTATGCGTACTACGGCTACCGCTGGGACAACCTGTTCGGCTATCCGTCGCTCTACGCGAAGATCAGCGGCGGCATCCTCTACGGCTACAAGGGCGAGTACGAGAACAAGGTGCCCTTCAATCATGACGGCTTCGGGCTGGCGATCATTCCCGGCATCGGCTATCGGATAACGCCGTTCGACGCAGTGCAGATCAACATGCTCGGCGCGGCCGGGCTGATCTTCACGTACAGCCGGCGGTTCTGAGGCATGGCGCGAAGCCGGCGAAATTCTTTTCACGCGATCCGGGGCATGCAGGATTTCAAGCTATACTGCAAGGCTTCGCAAAACGCGAAGAAAACGCGGGAATAGCTCAGTTGGTAGAGCGCAACCTTGCCAAGGTTGAGGTCGCGAGTTCGAGTCTCGTTTCCCGCTCCATTCAAAAAAGAGGCTTCGGCCTCTTTTTTCGTCTCAGGCCTTGGACTGCCCGTCGCGCCGATTGGCGCCCAGCGCGTAGACGACCGGCTTCTCGTCCGGAAGCTTCGATGCCGTGCCGCCTTCGCCCAGAGGAACGTGCGACGTCCCGTAGACCTCGCGCTCCAGCCGCTTGACCCGTTCCGCATACATGCGGGCGAGGGCACCGTGGTGTTCCGCGGCGGCCTGGTGCTCGATTCGCGCCAGGTTGGCCTCCTCGAGCAGGGTCATGATGCGGCGAAGATGGCCGTTCCGATTGGGCTGGAAGATGTTGAACATCGGGACCTCCGGATGCGCAAACTCGCGCGGAAGCAGTTTTAACGTCATTCGCCGTTTTCGTGCTTGTCAGCCGGATTCGACTGTCGACGTAGGCCGCCCGGCCAGTGACCCGGCGGCGCCCGAAGCGCTAGAGTGGAAAGATTGCCTACATCTCGTCGATCTGCGTGGCGCGCGTGCCGCCCTGCGCTGCCAGTGAATAGCGCTCGCGCGTCTTCACGTAGAAGCTTGCGCCGAAGCGGCCGACCGGGAAGTAGTGCTGCAGCCGCACGCGCCAGGTTTCGGTGTCGATCAGCTCGTCGCGCGCATGCATCCAGCGTACCTGGCCGATGAAGATCTGCCGGCTCTCGGTTTCCAGCGTTTCCCACAGCGTGCATTCGAAGGCCACCGGTGCCTCGGCGATGCGCGGCGGCTTGACGGCGCTGCTTGGCAAGGCGGTGAAGCCGACGACGTCGAGCTCGCTCACGTGCGGCGGATGGCGATCGCCGCAGCGGTGCATCTGCTCTGCAATGTCCTCGTCGGCGAGGTGGACGACGAACTCGCCGGTGCGCACGATGTTGGCCGCCGTATCCTTCAGCACGTTGTCCTGAAGGCGGTTCACGCTGATCATCACGATCGGCGGCTCTTCGCCGAGCATGTTGAACATGCTGAAGGGCGCCGCGTTGACCACGCCGTCTGCGCCGATCGTCGTGACAAGCGCGATCGGGCGCGGCACGATCAGGCTTGCCATCAACTTGTACCGCTGGTACTCGGTGAGCTGCGAGAAATCAACGTCCATGATTTTTTTGAGAAATGAGAGAGGAGCATTCCACCATGCCCCAGAACGACCCAGCAGAATTCAGGCCAGCACGCGAATCCTCGATGTGGTTTCCGGTGATCGTCATCGTGGCCGTTCTGGCGGCCGCGTTCGGCTGGTGGCGTTGGTCGCAAAGGGAGGTCGCGCCCGAGGCACCGCCCGCCGCGACCGCGCCTCAACCGCCATCCACGCCCGCCGACGTGCCGCCGCAGCCGCCGGTCGCGACGGGGCCGCAGAACCCGATGGACAACCTCGCGGAGCCCGAGAAGGCGCTGCCCGCGCTGAGCGATGCCGACGCGCGCGTGACCAGCGCGCTCAACGATCTGCTCGGCCGCAAGAACGTCACGTCCTTCCTGCAGCTCGACGGCTTCGTGCGGCGCGCGGTCGCCACAGTCGACAACCTGCCGCGCGAGCACGCGACCGCGCGCATGTGGCCGGTGCTGCCGACGCCGCAGCGCTTCGCGGTCCAGGGCAACGGCGATGTGAAGACGATCAGCCCCGACAACGGCGCGCGCTACACGCCTTTCGTTCTCTTCGTCGAATCGATCGACCCCGCGCGTGCGGTCGCGCTCTATGCGCGGCTCTATCCGCTGTTCCAGGAAGCCTTCGAAGAACTCGGCTACCCCAACCGCTACTTCAACGATCGGCTGGTGGCGGTGCTCGACCATCTGCTGAAGACGCCCGAGCCCGCCGGGCCGGTGCAGGTGAAGATCACCGAAGTGAAGGGCGAGATGCCGCTGGAAAACCCCTGGACGCGCTACGAATTCGCCGACCCGCAGCTCGAGGCGCTCTCGGCGGGGCAGAAGCTGCTGATCCGCATGGGGCCGGTCAACGAGCGTCGCATGAAAGCCCGGCTCTCCGAACTGCGCCGCCTTGTCGCGACCGGGACAATGGCGAAGAAGTGACCTACCCAGCGGTAGGAAAGCGAGTCTCCTAGGCGACGCGATCTCAGGAGAAACCTTAGTCGGCGTGGTGCAGCACGCTCCCACAATGGGCCGCTTCGATACAGCCGGTACGCATGTTCGATGCGCATCGGCCAGCCGAGGAACCCAGTGGAACTGTTCTTTCAGCAACTTCTCAACGGCCTCACCATCGGCGGCGTCTACAGCCTCGTGGCCCTGGGCCTGACCCTCGTCTACGGCATCCTGCACGTGCCGAACTTCGCGCACGGGGCCTTCTACATGGCGGGTGCGTTCGCCGGCTACTACCTGATGGCCAAGCTCGGCCTGAACTACTGGCTGGCGATGGCCGGTGCGGCCGTGGTGGTCGCGGTGATCTCGATGCTCGCGCAGCGGCTGGTGTTCCATCCGCTGCGCAATGCGCCGGAGCTGCACGACATGATCGCGGCGATCGGCATCCTGCTGTTCCTCGAAGCCGGTGCACAGGCGCTGTTCGGCGCCGACTTCCATCGCATGCCGACGCCGTACGGGCAAGTGGTCGAGATCTTCGGCCTCACCGCGCCGTTGCAGCGCCTGCTGATCATCGCGGGCGCGTTCGGTCTGATGGCGCTGCTGCACCTCTTCCTCAACCATACGGTGATCGGCTCGACCATCATCGCGATGGCGCAGAACCGTGACGGTGCAGCGCTGGTGGGCATCGACGCCTCGCGCGTCACGCTGCTGGTGTTCGCGATCTCGGGTGCGCTCGCGGCGATCGCCGCGGTGCTTTACGCGCCGATCAATCTGGTCTATCCGGCGATGGGCAATCTCGTCATCACCAAGGCCTTCGTGATCATCATCCTCGGCGGCATGGGGAGCTTTCCGGGGGCGATCGTCGGTGGGCTGATCATCGGCATGGCGGAGAGCTTCGGCGGCTTCTACGTCTCCACCGACTACAAGGACATCATCGCCTTCGTGCTGCTGGTGGTGATCCTTTCGTTTCGCCCGCAAGGCCTGTTCACCATGAAGGGAGCTCGCTGATGCGCCTGTTCGAAGGAAAGGCCGGCTGGGCATTGCTCGCCGCGCTGGCGCTGGCATTCCCGCTCGTGGCGCCGAACAGCTATCTGATCTCGGTGGCGACGCTGGCCTTCATCATGGCCATCGCTGCACTGGGGCTGAACCTCATCACCGGCTATACGGGGCAGTTCAATCTCGCGCACGGGGCCTTCATGGCGATCGGCGCGTACACGGTGGGCATTCTCACGGTCGATCACCAGGTGCCGTTCTGGATTGCCTTCGCGCTCGCGGGCGTGGTGACCGGCGTGCTCGGCTATTTCATCGGCCGGCTGTCGCTGCGGCTGCGCGGCCACTACTTCTCGATCTTCACGCTGTGCGTGAGCTACATCCTGTTCCTGCTCATCGAGAAGTGGGAAAGCCTCACGCATGGGCCGGTCGGCATCATGGGCATCCCGGCGCCGACGGGCATCGGGCCGGTGCAGTTCGGCACGCCGCTCGCGCAGTACTACCTCGTGCTGGCCTTTCTCGCGCTCGGCCTCTGGGTGATGGCGCGCATCGTGCGGTCGCTGGTCGGCCGCAGCTTCATGGCAGTGCGCAACAGCGACGATCTGGCGGAGGCGCTCGGCATCGACCTGATGCGCACCAAGACGCTGTCTTTCGTGCTGTCGGTGATCTACGCGGGCTTCGCGGGCGCGCTCTACGCGGGGCAGGTTCGATTTCTCGGACCGGATCTCGCAAGCGAAGCCGTGACCTTCGACCTGATCATGTTCGTGCTGGTCGGCGGCGTGGGCACGCTGCTCGGGCCGCTGGTCGGCACCTTCCTCGTCACCTGGCTCACGCAGAGCCTGCAGTTCCTGCAGGACTTCCGCATGGTCGTCTTCGGCCCGGTGCTGGTGGCGCTGATCATCTTCCTGCCCGACGGCATCGTGGGGACGTGGCTCAAGCGCCGTGCGCGTCGCGCGGATGCCGCTCAGGCCGATACCCGATCGCTGGTCGCCGTGACGGAGGCGAAGTCCAATGCTTGAGATTGACGCACTGACCAAGCAGTTCTTTGGCCTCACGGCCGTCGACTCGGTGACCACGCGCTTCGAGCGCGGACAGGTCAGCGCCATCATCGGACCGAACGGTGCGGGCAAGACCACGTTCTTCAACCTCATCGCCGGCACGCACAAGCCGACGTCGGGCCGCATCACCTTCAAGGGGCAGGATGTGACCGGCGTACGGCCCGACCATGTGGCGCGGCTCGGCATCGCGCGCACCTTCCAGACCACGCACCTGTTCGACAACGCGAGCGTGCTCGACAACCTGATCGTCGGCCACCGCCTGCGCACCCGCTCGGGCCTGTGGGACGTGCTCGCCAACTCGAAGCGGCTGCAGGAGGAAGAACGCCTGTGCCGCGAGAAGGCGCGCGAGGCGCTCGACTTCGTCGGCGCGTCGCACATCGCCAACCGCATCGCGGCCGACATCACGCAGGAGGAGCGCAAGCGCGTGGCCTTCGCGCTCGCGCTCGCGACCGATCCGGAGCTGCTGCTGCTCGACGAACCCGCGGGCGGCGTCAATCCTGAAGAAACCGTCGGCCTCGCGGCCCTCATCCGCAAGCTGGTGGAGCACGGCAAGACCGTGTGCCTGATCGAACACAAGATGGACATGATCATGCGACTGGCCGACAAGATCGTCGTGCTCAACAACGGCGCGAAGATCGCCGAAGGCACGCCGGCGGAGATTCGCCGCGATCCGCATGTGATCGAAGCCTACCTGGGGGCGGACCATGTTGCGGTTTGAGAACGTCGACCTGCACTACGGGACTTTTCGCGCACTCTCCGGCGTATCGCTGCATGCGGCGCCCGGTGAACTGGTGGTGCTGCTGGGCGCGAACGGCGCGGGCAAGACGTCGATCTTCATGGCGGCCAGTGGCATCCAGAAGCCGAGCGCGGGCAGCATCCGCTTCGGCGAGCGCGAGCTCATCGGCCAGCGGCCCGCACAGATCGTCGCCTCGGGGCTCGTGCATTGCCCCGAGGGACGCAAGCTGTTCCCGATGATGTCGGTGCGCAAGAATCTCGCGCTCGGCGCGTATGTCCATCGCCGCGACAAGGCCGGCATCCAACGCTCGATCGACGAGGTGTTCGGCCTTTTCCCGATCCTCGAGAAGAAGCAGGACCATCCCGCCGGATCGCTCTCCGGCGGTCAGCAGCAGATGGTCGCGATCGGGCGTGCGCTGCTGGGGCGACCCAAGCTGCTCCTGCTCGACGAACCCTCGCTCGGGCTCGCGCCGCTGATCGTCAAGCAGGTGTTCGAGGTGATCCAGCGCATCAACCAGGCCGGCACCACGGTGCTGCTGGCGGAGCAGAACGCGTACTCGGCACTGGCGATCGCGCATCGCGCCTATGTCATCGAGCGCGGCTGCATCACGCTCGAAGGCGATCGCGAATCGCTGCTGAACAACGAAGCCGTGCGCGCTGCCTACATCGGTGGCTAGCCGTTCATTTGATCAACCACAAGGAGATATTGATGCTGAGACATTCATCGACCCGCCGCCGTTTCGCGCTGCTGCCCACTGCGCTGGCGCTTCTGGGTGCGTTCGGAGCCGGTTCGGCCTTCGCGCAGGACACCGTGAAGATCGGTTTCACCGGCCCCTTGAGCGGCGGTGCGGCGCTCTACGGCAAGAACGTGGTGAACGGCATCGAGATGGCGATCAAGGAGATCAACGCCGCCGGTCTCGAAGTCGGTGGCAAGAAGGTCAAGCTCGAACTGGTGGCGCTGGACGACAAGTATTCGCCGGCCGATGCCGCGATCAATGCGCGCCGCCTCGCGCAGCAGCATCAGGCGCCGGTGGTGTTCGTGCCGCACTCGGGCGGCATCTATGCGATGCAGGCCTTCAACGAGCAGGAGAAGTTCATCGTGATGGCGTACTCCAGCACGCCGAAGATCACCGAGACGGGCAACAAGCTCACCATCCGCATTCCGCCGACATTCAATTCCTACATCGAGCCCTTCACGCGCTACGAGATGAAGAAGTTCGGCAAGAAGGTCGGCATGCTGCCGGGCGATCATGAATACGCCAAGAACTGGACGCAGCTCTTCGGCCCCGCCTGGGAGAAGGCAGGCGGCACGATCGCATCGAACAATCCGATGTCCTATAACCGCTCGGCGGACTTCTACAGCGGCGTGAGCCGCGTGCTCGCCGAGAAGCCCGATGTGCTGTTCGTCGGGGGACCGTCGGAGCCGACCGCGCTGGTGGTCAAGCAGGCGCGCGAGTTGGGCTTCAAGGGCGGCTTCCTTATCATGGACCAAGCCAAGCTCGACGAGATGGCCAAGGTCACCGAGGGTCTGGGGCCGCTCGAAGGCTCGATCGGTGTGCTGCCGGTGTCGTACGACGAGCGCGTGGGTCCCAAGACTTTCGCGGCGGCCTATCGCAAGGCCTACGGTGCCGACAAGGACCCGACCACCGAGTCTTCGTACAACTACGCGATGACGCACGCAGTGGCCGCCGCGATGAAGCTCGCGGGCACGACGAGCGATGCCACCGCGATCCGCGCCAAGATGAGCGAGGCAATCAGCAAGCTGCCGAAGGAAACGAACGCCGGCGAGTTCAAGGGCGTCGATGCCGTGGGCGGCACGGTGGTCGATCCGCTCGTCGCCACGGTCGAGGGCGGCAAGATCAAGCCGGTGAATCTCAGCGACCTGATGAAGTAAACGCCGCCGGCTCAGGCGGGGCTGGTCGAACAGGCGAGCGCCCGCGTGAGCAGATGGCTCGTTGTTGTCATAGGTTCCAGCGCCGCGTTGCAGTGCTCAGTTGCAGACAGTCGTGGTGCCGACCGGGCGGCAAGTCCTGCCGTCGATGCTGCGGTAGCGGTCGAGCTGGCCTGTGGTGCGATCCCAGTGGTTGCCCTGGGTGTCCTTGCAGGTTCGGTCGCCGCAGTTGCGGATACGCGGCCGCATGTCGCGCGGGCGGTTGGGCGGGCGGTTGACGCCGGGGCTGTAGTAGCCGTCATCGATCCACATCGGATCCTCGCCGCGATCGCTCCAGCGCGATGCGTCGGACCGGCCGGCGTCGTTGCCGGTGCGGCGGCCGTCGATGATGATCGGGCCCGCGGGGGCTTGCGGCGGCGCCGCTGCGACGCTCGAATCATGATCCGGCGGGGCGCTTGGCACGGGAGCCGCCTGCCGATCCCCGCCCACGATCGCGATGGGGTCCGTCGTGGTCACGTTCGCCACCTTGTGCGCGCCGCGCGGGCAGGCGCCGTCCGTGTAGCTCACGTTGCCCGCCGCATCGGCGCAGCGGATCACCTCGGCGCCGGCGGGGAGGCCGAAGGTCGCGAGAGCAGCGGCAAGGATCAGCGATGCACGCATGGAGAACATTGTCCTCCTCGATCAAGAGAGCGCGCACTCGCAGTGGTTGATTGCAACTTCGATGCGCTTGACATGCCTCGACGGCGCAGAGCAGGATCGCTCGCGCATCAACAGCGGAGAACGCAATGTCATCCAAACTGCAAATGCGAACGGTGCTGTCGGCGGCCTGCATGGCGCTGGCGCTGGCGTGCGCCCCGGCCAAGGCGGCCGAAGTACCGATCGTGACCGGCGAGCAGTGGACCTCATCGAGCGAGGCGGTGAAGAAGGCCTATCTTGTCGGGCTCGCGAACATGGTCCAGGTGGAGATGGCCTACTACGGGAGGAACCAGCCGACCGATGCCCAGAGCTTCGTGCCGCGTCTCTCGAAGGGCATGCAGGGCCAGTCGCTGGACGGCGTGCGCCAGGGCGTGGATCGCTGGTACGCGGCGAATCCCAGCGGCCTGAAGCGCCCGGTGCTGGACATCATCTGGTTCGAAATGGCCGTGCCCGGCCTGCAGAAGAAGTGAAGGGAAACAGATCATGAAACGAATGAACTGGCTCCTGGCAGTCGCGGCGCTGGCCTTGGCCGCGGGCTGCACGGACATGACGCCGCAGCAGCAGGGCACGATGAGTGGTGCAGCGATGGGCGCCGCCGCTGGCGCCGGCATCGCCGCCATCGCCGGAGGCGATGCCTGGACGGGTGCAGCGATCGGCGGTGTGGCCGGCGGTGTCGCCGGCAACATCCACGGCGGACGGCAGCAGCAGCGCTGGTAGGTCCGGCGCCCGGCGGGCCTACTCGGCGGCCGAAGCCGCGCTCGACGCCAGTTCGGCGACCGGCACGCAGCTGCAGAACAGGTTGCGGTCGCCGTAGACGTTGTCGACCCGGCCGATCGGCGGCCAGTACTTGCCGCTCCTCAGCGTCGCGAGCGGAAAGGCGGCCAGCTCGCGCGAATAAGGCCGCGTCCATTCCGCCCCGAGCAGGCTCGCGGCGGTGTGCGGCGCGTTCTTGAGCGGGTTGTCCTCCTTCGGCCAGACGCCTTCCTCGACCCGGCGGATCTCGCCGCGGATCGCGATCATCGCGTCGATGAAGCGGTCGAGCTCGGCGAGCGGCTCGCTCTCGGTCGGCTCGACCATCAGAGTGCCCGGCACCGGGAAGCTCAGCGTCGGCGCGTGGAAGCCGTAATCGATGAGCCGCTTGGCGACGTCTTCGGCGGTCACGCCGCTGGCATCCTTCAACGGGCGCAGATCGAGGATGCACTCGTGTGCCACGTGCCCGTTGGGACTCGAATACAACGTCGGGTAGTGGCCCTTGAGGCGGGCGCTGATGTAGTTGGCACTGAGGATGGCCGTTTCAGTCGCGGCCTTGAGGCCGGCTGCACCCATCATGCGGCAGTACATCCAACTGATCGGCAGTACCGCCGCGTTGCCGAGCGGCGCGGCGGAGATGGCCCCCACGCCATGCGACGTGACGCCGCCGGTTGCATGTCCGGGCAGATAGGGCACCAGGTCCTCGACCACGCACACGGGACCCACACCCGGCCCGCCGCCGCCGTGCGGAATGCAGAAGGTCTTGTGCAGGTTCAGGTGACTCACGTCGCCGCCGAATTCGCCCGGCGCGGCGATGCCGACCAGCGCATTCATGTTGGCGCCGTCGACGTAGACGCGCCCGCCGTGGGCATGGACGATCTCGCACAGTTCCTTCACGCGCGTCTCGAACACGCCGTGGGTGCTGGGGTAGGTGATCATCACCGCCGCCAGCTTGTCGCTGTGCGTCTCGCAGGCGCGCTTCAGGTCGTCGATGTCCACGTTGCCTTCAGCGTCGCAGGCGGTGACCACCACCTTCATGCCGGCCATGTGCGCGCTCGCCGGGTTGGTGCCGTGCGCGGAGAACGGGATCAGGCACACGTCGCGATGGCCTTGTCCTTTCGCCTCGTGATAGGACTTGATCGCAAGCAGGCCCGCATATTCCCCCTGGGAGCCCGCGTTCGGCTGCAGGCTGATGCCGGCGTAGCCCGTGGCTTCGCACAGCCAAGCGCGCAACTGCTTGTCGAGCTGGTCGTAGCCCAGGCGCTGGTCGGCCGGTGCAAAGGGATGGATGTTCGCGAACTCGGGCCAGGTGATGGGGATCATCTCGCTGGTGGCATTGAGCTTCATCGTGCAGCTGCCGAGCGGGATCATGCTGCGGTCGAGCGCGAGGTCCTTGTCGCCGAGGCTGCGGATGTAGCGCAGCATCGCGGTTTCGCTCTTGTGCGTGTTGAAGACCGGATGGGTGAGGAACGCGGAGG
Organism: Variovorax ureilyticus; assembly: GCF_050632185.1. Lineage (GTDB taxonomy): Bacteria > Pseudomonadota > Gammaproteobacteria > Burkholderiales > Burkholderiaceae_C > Variovorax > Variovorax ureilyticus_A. Next base: position 2,892,062 of record NZ_CP192579.1, on the reverse strand, counting down.
TGCGCCGCAGGTCCTCGGGAATGCGCGAGGTCACGGGGGCAGCCAGTTCCTCGAAGCGCGGCATCCGCGTGCCGGCCGGCACGAAGAGCGCCCACAACGTCTCGACGTCGGCGCGCGTGGTGGTCTCGTCGAGCGAGATGCCCAGATGGTTCTGCACGCGCTGGCCGAGGTTGATGCCGGCGGCTTCGGCGCGCTCGACGATCTTCGCTGTGTCCTCGCCGGTCTTGACGGTGAGTGTGTCGAAGGCGGTGGCGTTGACCAGTTCGCGGCCCATCTGCTCGAGCCCTTGCGCGAGCACGGCGGTCAGCGCCGCCACGCGCTGGGCGATCCGCTTGAGGCCTTCCGGGCCGTGATAGACGGCGAACATGCTCGCGATCACCGCCGGCAGCACCTGCGCGGTGCAGATGTTCGAAGTGGCCTTCTCGCGGCGGATGTGCTGCTCGCGCGTCTGCAGCGCGAGCCGGTAGGCCGGCTCGCCATGCGCGTCGACGCTGACGCCGACGATGCGGCCCGGCAACGAGCGCTTGAAGTCGTCGCGGCAGGCGAGGAACGCCGCGTGCGGACCGCCGTTGCCCATCGGCATGCCGAAGCGCTGCGTGGAGCCGCAGACGATGTCGGCATCCCATTCGCCCGGCGGCGCCAACACCGTGAGCGCGAGCAGGTCGGCTGCGACGCAGAAGGCGGCGTCGAACTGATGCGCATGGCCGGCGAGCGGGCGCAGGTCATGCACATGGCCCGTCGTGGCCGGGTACTGCGCGAGCACGCCGAAGAATTCGCAGCTCGCCATCAGGTGCGGCAGCGTTTCGGACACCGTGCTCACGCGCACTTCGATGCCCAGCGGGGCGGCACGCGTCCTGATGACTTCGATGGTCTGCGGATGGCAGTCGCCCGAGACCAGGAAGACGTTGCTCTTGCTCTTCACGCTGCGGCGCGCGAGCGTCATCGCTTCCGCCGCGGCCGTCGCTTCGTCGAGCATCGACGCATTGGCGATCGCCATGCCGGTGAGGTCGCACACCATGGTCTGGAAGTTGACCAGCGCTTCCATGCGGCCCTGCGAGATCTCGGCCTGATAGGGCGTGTAGGCGGTGTACCAGGCCGGGTTCTCCAGCACGTTGCGCAGGATCACGCCGGGCGTGTGCGTGCCGTAGTAGCCCTGGCCGATGTAGCTCTTCGCGACCTTGTTCTTCGCCGCGATGGCCTTGAGTTCGGCCAGCGCCTCTGCTTCCGTCACTGCCGGCGGCAGACGCATCGGCTTTGAACGCCGGATGGCCGGCGGCACGATGCCGTCGATCAGTTCCGCCCGCGTGGCGGAGCCGATGGCCGGCAGCATGCGTGCTTCGTCCTGGGCTTCGATTCCGATGTGGCGTGCGATGAATTCATCGGCGTTCTCGAGATCGCCGATGGAGGGGGTGAGGGGCAGGACGGGCGTCGACATGTGCGGATCGGAAAATGTGCGCAGCGGCTCAGGCTTCGGAGGAGAACTTCTCGTAGGTGGTTTCGTCGAGAAGCGCGTCGAGTTGAGCTGGATCGCTCACGCGCGCCTTGAAGAACCAGCCGCCTTCCATCGGCGCGCTGTTGGCCAGCGACGGATCGGCGCGCAGCGCTTCGTTGACTTCGGTGATTTCGCCGGAAACCGGCATGAACACGTCCGCCGCCGCCTTCACCGACTCGACCACGCCGGCCACCTCGCCCTGGGCGAAGGACTTGCCCACGTCCGGCAGATCGACGAAGACCACGTCGCCGAGCGCATCCTGTGCATGGACAGTGATGCCGACGGTGACGAGCGCCGCATCCGACTCGGTGCGGACCCACTCGTGATCCTTGGTGAACTTGGTGGTCATGAAAAAAGCTCCTTGATGAAAAAATGGTGAAAGCGTGTGACTTCAGCCCCGGTAGTAGCGGGCGGGAACGAAAGGCATGGTGCTGACTTCCATCGGCACCGGCTTGCCACGCACGATCGCCTGGATGCGCGTGCCGGGCTCGGCGTACGCGAGCGCGACATAGCCCATGGCGATCGGCCGGTCGACCGTCGGACCGAGCAGGCCGCTCGTGACATGGCCGATGGCCGCGCCTTCGAAGGATTCGAGCAGCGTGCCGTCGCGCACCGGGATGCGTTCCAGCGCGACGAGGCCCACGCGCTGGCGCGTGAGGGTGTCGTGGTCCAGGTGGCCGGCCGTGCCGGTCGATGCGGTGAGCTGCGCGAGGATCTTCGCGGCACCCGGGAAGCCGCCTTCGCGCGCGCCGCCGGTGCGGCGGACCTTCTGCATCGCCCAGCCGAGCGCGGCCTCGACCGGCGTGGTGGTCTCGTCGATGTCGTTGCCGTAGAGGCAGAGGCCGGCCTCCAGCCGCAACGAATTGCGCGCGCCGAGCCCGATCGGCTTGACTTCGGGTTGCGCGAGCAGCAGCCGTGCGAGCGGCTCGGCGTCGGCCGCAGCAACGGAAATCTCGAAGCCGTCTTCGCCGGTGTACCCGCTGCGGGTGACAAAGGCCGCGATGCCGCCGATGCGCACCGCGCCGCCGGTCATGAAAACGAATCGCTCGATGCCGGGCGAAAGCCGTGCGAGCGTCGCCGCGGCCTGCGGACCCTGCAGCGCGAGCAAGGCGTGGTCGGGCATGGGCTGGACCCGGCAGCGGTTGCCGATCTTCGCGGTGATGTGCGCGATGTCGGCTTGCTTGCAGGCGCCGTTGACCACCACGAACCACGAATCGTCGCCCTCGTTGAAGAACATCAGGTCGTCGAGGATGCCGCCGTCGTCGTTCAGCAGCAGGCCGTAGCGCTGCTTGCCCGGCGCGAGGCCGATCACGTCGACCGGCATCAATGTCTCGAAGGCGGCCGCAGCGTCGGGGCCGGCCAGCTGCAACTGGCCCATGTGGGAAATGTCGAACAGGCCGGCGGCCTCGCGGGTGTGCCTGTGCTCGGCCATGAGGCCGCCCGGGTACTGCACGGGCATCGAATAGCCCGCAAAAGGCACCATGCGGGCGCCGAGTTCCACGTGCAGGGCGTGGAGCGGGGTCTTGAGAAGTTCGTCGGTCGATGCGGAAGCCAAGGCGTTCTCCTGAGGCAAAAGGGGCAGTTCGAATCCATGACCGAAGCCATGGGCCACCCCTGCTGTCCGCTTTACCTGAGAGATTCACCCCACGATCGGGGCTTGCTCCTTCGGTGGACGATCCCGCCACTGCGTCATCGCGGGGGCGGGCCATCTCTCTCCAGCAAGGAAACGCCCGGAAAACGGGCGCTTCGTCAGTCCTTTTGCCTGAGCGTTCGGGCCCTTGCACGCTGGGCCCTGCGCCTTCGGCGGCCCCGCCTGACGGGGCTCTCTCCTGACTGGGCGAGTGTAAGGGATCGACGGTCGCTTCAGCGCCTGCGTCGCATCAGGTACTCGATCATTTCGAAGACCGCTTCGCTCAGCAGCGCCAGCGCCGCGGCCGGAATCGCGCCGGCTGCGAGCAACTGGCGGTCGTTGAGCGCGAGGCCGGTCACGATCCGCTCGCCGAAGCCGCCCGCGCCGATGAAGGCGGCGATGGTCGCGGTGCCGATCGCGATGGTGGTCGCGGTTCGCACGCCGGCCAGGATGGTGGGCAGCGCCAGCGGCAGTTGCACCAGCCGCAGGCTTTGCCCGGCGCTCATGCCGAGCGCGGTGCCGGCCATCCGCAGCCCGGCCGGGACTTCGGCCAGCCCCGTGACCGTGTTGCGCATGATCGGCAGCAGCGAATAGAGGGTGAGGGCGATCAGCGCGGGCAGGGTGCCGATCACGCCGACCAGCGAAATCAGGATCGCCAGCAGCGCGAGCGACGGAATGGTCTGCAGGAGGCCGGTGAGCCCGAGCACCACCGCGCGGGCGCGCAGAGATGGAAACACCAGGATGCCGAGCGGCACGGCGATCAGGATCGCGAGCCCCACCGAGATCGCGACCAGCAGCAGGTGCTGCCGCGTGAGGCGGCCGAGGTCGGGGCCAAAGAGCTTGGCGGTGAAGCCCCGCGCGGCGGTGTCCCCGGATGGCGCTGCGCCGCTGGGCGGCTGCGGCTTGCCTTGCCCGAGGAAATCGCGCGCGATGGCATCGAAGCCCACGCCGCCCAGTTCGGCGCGCGCATTCATCGCGATCATCGCGCGCTCGTCGATGCGGCCTTCGAGCTTCTGCAAGGCGGCCCAGGCGGCGGGCCAGCGCTCCGGCAGGTCGAGCCGGTAGAGCACCACGGCGTCGTAGCGCGGAAAGTACCGCCGGTTGTCCTCCAGTACGCGCAGGCCGAGATGCTCGATCTTCGCGTCGGTGGTGTAGATGTCCATCACGTCGATCTGGCTCGCGGCGATGGCGTCGTAGGCCAGTCCGTGATCGAGGCCGGTCGGCGTCTGCTTGAAACCGTAGCGTTCGGCCAGCCCCTGCCAGCCGTCGGCGCGGCCGATGAACTCGTTCGACAGGCCCAGCTTCAGCTCCGGATGGTTCGCGAGATCGCTCAGGGTGCGGATGGCGAGCCGGTCCGCGTCCGCGGCGCGCATCGCGAGCGCGTAGCCGTCGTTGAAGCCCAGCGGGATCGCCACGCCCAGACCGAGCGGGCGCAGCGCGGCGTTCATCTGCTCCAGCGTCATCGATCCGCTGCTCTTGAGGACCTCCAGTGCGATGGTCCCGGTGTATTCGGCATAGAGGTCGATGGCGCCGGAGGTCAGGGCCTCATAGACGATGGCGGTGTTGCCGAGCCCCTGACGCACCACCGGCGGAGCCGGCAGGTGCGGTGCGGCGGTCTGCGCCAGAACCTCGGCGAGGATGTACGACTCGGTGAACCGCTTGGACCCGACGCGCAGGGTGTCCTGCTGGGCGTTCGAGGGCGCGGCGCCCCACAGGAACCCCAGGCAGGCAAGGGCGGTGAACCAGATGCGGCGCAGCGGCTTCATCGATTCAGTGTATCGGCGGCGGTGCCGCGCGCGCCAGTGGGCGTGCGTCGATACCGAGGCGTTTTCCTACAGCGTCTTGTGCGCCGGGCCGATGTCGCGCCGGCGTCGCCGAACGCAAGCTGAAGAAGTGCTCATCGATGACGTTCGCCGCGGCGAGGGCAAACCGTTGCTGTGCGACCGGCTACCGCTCGCCGGCGTGCACGGCGCGCGCGAGCTGGCCTCGGTGGTGGTCGAGGGCTACAGCCTCCAGTTGCGCGACGAGGACGGCTTCGTCGGCGACCAGGCCAGCCAGACAGCCTTCAGGGACCTGCTCGAGCGCTGGCGCCAGCGGCGCCGCAGGCAGGGCAACGACCCGCTCGGCGGACGGCACTCCAGGAAGATGACGAAAAGTGCGCTGGACGAGGTGCTCGGCAGGAAAGCTTCGGAGGCGGCCGACGTGGTCCACGGCGTCATCGAGGAATTCGCCGAAGAGCTGGCCTGGGTGATCGGTCGCTTCATGCGCCATCCGTCATGGAAAGGCGTGGAGCGCATCGTGATCGGTGGCGGCTTTCCCGAAAGCGACGTGGGCGAGCGCGCGATCCTGCAGACGGCGGCCCTGCTCCCGGACATGCGGATCTCCGTGCAGCTGGGCCGCCTCGGCCATGCAACCGACGACGGCGGGCTGCTTGGATGGGTGTACCTCGTGCCGCCGTCGCTGCTGGAGGGGTACGACGCGATCCTCGCTTTGGACATCGGCGGCACCAACGTGCGCTGCGGCATCGTCAAGATGCGCATGAGGCGCGCGCCCGACCTGTCGAGGGCCAAGGTGATCCACCGCGAAAAATGGCGGCACGCCGACGAACGGCCCAGCCGCAAGGCGCTGGTCGAGCGGCTGGTGGAGATGCTCGAAGAGCAGATGCGCTACTGCGGCAGGAAGGGCATCCGGCTCGCGCCCTTCTTGGGCATCGGCTGCCCGGGGTTGATCCGCAAGGACGGATCGATCGCGCGTGGTGCGCAGAACCTGCCGGGCGACTGGGAGAGCGAGAACTTCCACCTGCCGAGCCGGCTCGGCAAGCGGATCCCTACGATCGGGGGCGAGCCGACCGTGGTGCTCATCCACAACGACGCGGTGGTGCAGGGTCTGAGCGAGCTCCCCTTCATGCGCGACGTGAAGCGCTGGGCCGTGCTGACCATCGGCACCGGGCTCGGCAACGCGAGCTACTGCAACAAGGCGCCGTAGCAGGCGCCCGGATTCAGCTCGCCAGTTCCTTGCCGAAGAAACGCAGGGTGCGGTCCCAGGCGAGTTGGGCCCAGGCGGCGTCGTACTGCGTGATCGGAATGCGGCCCGGCCCCTGCGCGGTTTCGTTGGCGAAGGCGTGGTGCGCCAGGTAGCGATGGCCCTCGTAGCGCACGCCCGCGCCGCGCAGTTTTTCTTCGAGCGCATCGACGCCCGCGATCGCGAAGGCCTGGTCCTGCGTGGCCCAGTGCGCCATCACGGGCGCCTTGATCTTCGATGCGTCGACGTATTCGAGCGGCGGGTAGCCGTACCAGACCACGCCGGCGGCGGCTTCGGGTGCCATCGTGAGGCCCAGCACCGTCAGCGCGCCGCCCATGCAGTAGCCGGTGACGCCCACCTTTCCGCCGCGCGCCTTCAGGTACTGGACCGCGCCGCGCACGTCCTGAGACGCGGCGTCGCCGAAGTTCAGGCCGCTCATGAGGTGATGCGCCTCTTCGGCTTCGACGGTGGACTTGCCGCGATAGAGATCGGGCACCAGCGCGGTGAAGCCCGCCTGGGCAAAGCGGTCCGCCACGCCGCGGATCTGGTCATTGATGCCCCACCATTCCTGGATCACCACGACCGAGCCGAACGCCTTGTCGGCCTCGGCCAGATAGCCATTGACGCTGCCGCCGTCGGGGCGGTTGAACTGCACGACTTTTCCCATGGAGCGCTCCTGAAGGTTGGGTTTCGGTTCGGGCGACGAGTATCGGCCAAGTTGCCGTGCAAGTCACAGCGTGCCCCTCGAGGCTCAAAGCTGGAAGGCGATGGTCAGCAGCAACCCTTCGGCCACGTCGCGAATCAGCCCGGGTTGCCGCGCCCGGTAGGTTTCCCCTGCCGACGCGGTGGTCTCGATCCATTGCGCGAGCCAGTCGATCTGTTCCTGACCGTAGAACACCACCGCCGCCTCGTGGTTGATGAGGAGGCTGCGCATGTCGAGGTTGATCGAGCCGCACAGCGCGAGATCGTCGTCCACCACCACCGCCTTGGCGTGCGCCATGAATGGCAGCATGCGGAAGACCGCGCCGGCGCGTGAGAGGTCGCGCATGGCACGCGCGCGCACGAAGTCGGCAAGCCGGTGGTTCGACTGCGCGGGGATGGCGATCGTGACCTGAACACCGCGCCTTGCGGCAAGTCGCAGCGCGTCGCGCAGGCCGTCGCCGGGCACGAAGTAGGGCGTGATCGCGAGCACCCGGTGCTCGGCGCGGAAGCAGGCATCGATGAGCAAGGCTTGCGCGGTGTCCTCGGTCTGGTCCGGGCCGCTCGGCAGCAGTTGCGCGAGCTCACCATCCGCATACCCATCGCCCGCGGCCGGCTCGCGCGGCTGGTGGCTGCGGACCGAGGACCAGTCGTGATCGAACTGCGTCGCCGCCGCCGCCGCGACGCTACCGTGCAGGTCGAAGGAGAGATCCCGCCACGGCACCGGATGGTCGTCGTTGCCGGTGAAATATTCGCCCGCGAGATTGCGGCCGCCCGACCACAGCCACCGGTCGTCCGCGATCGTGAACTTGCGGTGGTTGCGCAGATTGCGCGGCCCCGTGCGGCGCAGGCTGAAGATGGGGCGGAACACCGCGACCTCGGCGCCCGCATCGCGCAGCGTGTCGAAGTGTGATCGCGGCAGCGACAGCGCGCCGAAGCCGTCGAGCAGCACGCGCACCTTCACGCCCTCGCGAGCGCGCCGCGCCAGCCGGTTGATGACGTCATGGCCGAGGGTGTCGTCGCCGATGATGAAAGTGCAGATGTCGAGCCGCGCGCGGGCGCCTTCGACGACCTCGAAAAGTGCCTCGCGCGCCGCCGTGCCGTCGGAATGGAAGCGAACCGCGCACGGTCCCGGCGGCGCGAGGCCGAAGCTCTCGATCAGGTCGGCGGCCCAGTGACCCGCGGGGGTCGCGCGCGGCGGCCGCGGCGAACCTGCCGGCCGCAGCTTGCGCTGGCCGAACAGGAGGTACATCGGGAGGATCAGGTAAGGCAGCAGCGCGAGTCCCATCACCCAGGCGATGGCGGTCGAAGGCGCGCGCTGCTCACGCTTGGCGCGGCTGGTCAGCACATAGACAAGCAACGCGAAAGTGACGACCAGCAGGTGCTGCGACGGTGAGGGCAGCCAGTCGAGCCAGTCGTCGATGCGGTTCACGCGCGCAGCCGTGTTTGCTTCATAGGCTGGAGCCTACTTCACCGCGTCAATGATTCAAACAGCCCGGCGCAGCCCGGGTCGTTCGCGAAACACCGCGGAACCGGCTTTGCCGGGCCGCTGGTGTTGCCCCCGGCAGGGGGTTGGCGGCTACACGAAGTGAGCAAGCCTGGGGGCGAGCCTTATCCCCCCAGACTTCCTTCGCGGTCTCGATGACGAGGCGCAGCTTGGCGCGCTGGGCCTCGACCGCGATGTTGTTGCCATGCACCGTGCTGGAGAAGCCGCACTGCGGCGACAGCGCGAGCTGGTCCAGCGAGACGTACTTGGCGGCGGCCTCGATGCGGGCCTTGAGCTCGTCCTTGTCTTCCATCTCGCCGAACTTGGTCGTCACAAGGCCGAGCACGACGGTCTTGCCCTTGGGCAGGAAGCGCAACGGGCGGAAGTCGCCCGAACGTGCGTCGTCGTATTCGAGGAAGTAGGCGTCCAGGTCCATCTCCTGGAGCAGCGCCTCGGCCACCGGCTCGTAGTTGCCGGCGGCCGCGTGCGTGCTCTTGAAATTGCCGCGGCACAGGTGCATCGCCAGGATCATGCCTGCGGGTTTCTGCGCGACCACCTTGTTGATGAACTGGGCGTAGCGGTGCGGGAGCTCGTTGGGGTCGTCGCCGCGCTGGCGGGCAGCTTCGCGCATCTTCTCGTCGCAGAGGTAGGCGAGGTTGGTGTCGTCCATCTGCACGTAGGTGCAGCCGGCGGCGGCGAGAGAGCGCAGTTCGTCGCCATAGGCCTTGGCGACGTCGTCGTAGAAGTCGGGCTCGAGCTCGGGGTAGGCCTCCTTGCTGATACCGGCGCGGCCGCCGCGGAAGTGCAGCATGGTGGGCGAGGGGATCGTGACCTTCGGCGTGTTGCCGGCCGACACCTGGCTCTTGAGGTACTCGAAATCGGCGAGCTGGATGTTCTTGGCATGGCGCACCTTGTCGATCACGCGCATGACCGGCGGCGCCAGTTCCTCGGTGCCGTCGGGCTTGCGGATGGTGACCGGGATGTCGGTCTTCACGCCGCCGAGCTGCTCGAGGAAGTCGATGTGGAAGTAGGTGCGGCGGAACTCGCCGTCGGTGATGCTCTTGAGGCCGACGTCCTCCTGGAACTTGACGATCTCGGCGATCGCCTTGTCCTCGACCTTGCGAAGCTGTTCGGGCGTGATCTCGCCCTTGGCCTTTTGCTCGCGGGCTTCGAGCAGGTACTTGGGGCGCAGGAAGCTGCCGACGTGGTCGTAATGTGCGGGCAGGCGGGCATGTTCTGACATGGTTGGCTCCGTCGAAATCTGGAAAAGAACGGTCGATCGTATCCGCACAGAGGCGTGTGCTTGCGGATACACCGGCATGAGTGTTTACCCTTGTATTGGTGCAAAAATGGCCGACTCTCGGCGATCTTTGGATACATTCCGTATCCCGTGCATCCCCCCAGTCCTTCCGTTTCATCCCACGCCGAAGCCGGCGGCTCGCAGGTCGTCAAGGCCCAGTTGCGCCTGCGCGAGATGGTGCTCGCCGGCGAACTGCCGGGCGGCGCACGCATCGCCGAAGTGGCGATCTCGGAGCTTCTGGGCGTGTCGCGCACGCCGGTGCGCAGCGCGCTGATGCGCCTCGAACAGGAAGGCCTGCTCGAAGCGCTGCCGAGCGGCGGCTATGCGGTGCGGACCTTTTCCGAGCGGGACGTGAGCGATGCGATCGAGCTGCGCGGCACGCTCGAAGGCCTGTCGGCCCGGCTCGCCGCCGAGCGCGGGGCGCCGCAGATGGTGCTGCGCGAGGCGCGCGCCTGCCTCAAGCGCATCGACGAGTTGATGCGCGAGCCGGCGCTCGACGATGCGGCCTTCTCACGCTACGTCGCCTACAACGCGGAATTCCATCGCCTGCTCGCCGAGATGTCCGGCAGCCCGGTGATCGCGATGCAGGCCGAGCGCGTGACCAACCTGCCATTCGCTTCGCCCTCCGGCTTCGTGGTCGCGGAGGCGAATTCGCCGAGTGCACGCGACAGGTTGCTGATCGCGCAAGACCAGCACTGGCAGGTGCTCGACGCCATCGAGAACCGCGAAGGCGCACGCGCGGAGGCGCTGATGCGCGAGCACAGCCGCATCGCGCAACGCAATCTGCGCGATGCCTTGCACGGCCCGCAGACCGATGCGTTGCCGGCCGTGAAACTCATCCGTCGCCGCGATTGAGGAACCGCAAGAAATGAACCTTCCCACCCCGAACCGCGCAGGCGGTCTTTGCGCGATGATCGCGCACCGCAATCGCTGATCGCGCAGAAACCTTTTGTCCGCGGCGCAAGCTAGGTGTTTGCCGACGCCCCCACGAGTTTGCACTTCGTCACAATAACCCCCGATTTTTACCGTTCCAGAATCACCGCAGAAGGAGATTTCCATGCTTCGTCGTCAACTCGTCCAGGCCGCCGGCCTGACCGCCATCGCGCTGGCGATGCCGCTGGCCCATGCCGCGGACACTTTCAAGATCGGCCTGATCCTGCCCATGACCGGGCAGCAGGCGTCCACCGGTCGCCAGATCGAAGCCGCGGCGCGCCTGTACATGGCCCAGAACGGCGACACCGTCGCGGGCAAGAAGGTGGAACTGATCGTCAAGGATGACACGGGCCTGCCCGACGTCGCCAAGCGCATCGCGCAGGAACTGGTGGTGAACGAGAAGGTGAATGTGCTCGCCGGCTTCGGCCTCACGCCGATCGCGCTCGCCGTCGCACCGATCGCCACGCAGTCGAAGACCCCGGCCATCACGATGGCGGCCGCCACGTCGGCGATCACCGAGGCCTCGCCCTACATGCTGCGTTCGAGCTTCACGCTGCCGCAGGTGTCGGTCGCGATGGGCGACTGGGCGCCGAAGAACGGCATCAAGTCGGTCGTGACGCTGGTGTCCGACTACGGCCCGGGCAACGATGCCGAGAAGTTCTTCGCCGAGCGCTTCCAGCTCAATGGCGGCAAGGTGCTCGACAAGCTGCGCGTGCCGCTGCGCAATCCCGACTTCGCGCCGTTCCTGCAGAAGGTGCGTGACGCCAAGCCTGACGCGCTGTTCGTCTTCGTGCCTTCGGGCGCCGGCGCGGCCGTGATGAAGCAGTTCCTCGAGCGCGGCATGGACAAGGCCGGCATTAAGCTCATCGGCACCGGCGACCTGACCGATGACGATCAGCTCAACGACATGGGCGATGGCGCACTGGGTGTGGTCACCTCGCACCACTACTCGGCGGCGCATCCGTCGGCGATGAACAAGAAGTTCGTCGAGGCTTTCGAGAAGGCCAACAAGAACATGCGCCCGAACTTCATGGCCGTCGGCGGCTATGACGGCATGCGCATGATCTACGAGGCGCTCAAGATCACCAAGGGGCAGGGCGGCGGCGACGCGCTGCTGGCCGCGATGAAGGGGCAGGTCTTCGAAAGCCCGCGCGGCCAGGTGCTGATCGACGCGCAGACACGCGACATCACGCAGGACGTGTATCTGCGCAAGGTCGAGAAGAAGGACGGTCAGCTCTACAACGTCGAGTTCGACGTGATCAAGTCCGTCAAAGATCCCGGCAAGTCCAAGTGATTCCGTTTTTCAGATCCGGCCTGCGTAGCCAGGCCCGTTCGGGAACTCCCGCGGAACTGGCTTCGCCAGGCCGCAGGGAGTGCCCCCGGAAGGGGGTGTCCGAGCACACGAAGTGAGCGAGGCTGGGGGCCGTGTTAACTATTCTTTTTGACGGCATTGCCTACGGCATGCTGCTGTTCGTGCTGGCGGTCGGATTGGCCGTGACGCTCGGCTTGATGAACTTCATCAATCTCGCGCATGGCGCCTTCGCCATGGCGGGCGGCTACATCACGGTCTTCGCCATGCAGAAGCTGGGCGTGCCGTTTCTCGCCTGCCTGCCGCTCGCGTTCATCGTGGTCGGTGCGATGGGTGCGTTGCTCGAACGCACGCTCTACCGCCCGATGTACGGCAAGACGCACCTGGACCAGGTGATGTTTTCGATCGGGCTTGCCTTCATGGCGGTGGCGGGCATCGACTATTTCGTCGGCTCGTCGCAGCAGAACATCCACCTGCCCGAGTGGCTGCGCGGCCGCACCGAGATCGGCGACGGCGCGCTGATGCTCGGCATGGGCCACTACCGGCTCTTCATCATCGCGGTGTGCGCGCTGCTGACGGTGGTGCTGCAGCTCATCCTCACGCGCACGCGCTTCGGCAGCCGGCTGCGCGCGGCGGTGGACGATCCGCGCGTGGCCGCAGGCATGGGCATCAACGTGAACGTGGTGTTCCTCATGACCTTCGCGGTCGGCTCGGGACTGGCCGGTCTGGGCGGCGCGCTGGGCGCCGAGATCCTCGGGATGGACCCGACCTTCCCGCTCAAGTACATGATCTATTTCCTCATCGTGGTGTCGGTCGGCGGCACCACCTCGATCACCGGACCGCTGCTGGCGGCGCTGCTGCTCGGCGTCGCCGATGTGGCGGGCAAGTACTTCATCCCGAAGATGGGCGCCTTCACCGTCTACCTGCTGATGATCCTCATCCTGATGTGGCGGCCGCAGGGCCTGTTCACCCGCAAGGGAGGCCGGTGATGGATTTCCAATCCCTGCTGCTCGCGAAGGCGCGCTGGCGCCCGCTGGAATTCGTGGTCTGGGCGGTGGCCTTCGTGCTGCCGCTGGTGCTGCCCTCGCACGCACTCATGATCAACGAGATCGCGATCGTCGCGCTGTTCGCGATGTCGCTCGATCTGATCCTCGGCTACACCGGTGTCGTGTCGCTGGGCCATGCCGGCTTCTTCGGACTGGGCGCCTACGCGGCCGCACTGTTCGCCAAGCACGTGATGCCCGATCCGACGGTCGGCCTGGTGGTGGCGATTGTGGTTTCCGCGCTGCTGGGCGCGGTCGCGAGCGTCACCATCCTGCGCGGCAGCGATCTCACGCGGCTGATGGTCACGCTCGGCACGGCGCTGCTGCTGCTCGAACTCGCGAACAAGCTCGACTGGCTCACTGGCGGTGCCGACGGTCTGCAGGGCGTGGTCATGGGGCCGGTGCTCGGCATGTTCGATTTCGATCTCTACGGCCGCACGGCTGCGTGGTATTCGCTGTCGGTCATGCTGGTGCTTTTCCTGCTGATGCGGCGGCTGGTGAATTCGCCTTTTGGCGCAACGCTCAAGGCGATCCGCGACAACCGCCTGCGCGCAATGGCGATCGGAATCCCGGTGATCCCGCGGCTCGCGGTGATCTACACCATCGCCGCCGCGGTGGCGGGTGGCGCGGGCGCGCTGCTCGCGCAGACCACGGGCTTCGCATCGCTGGACGTGCTCGCCTTCGACCGCTCGGCCGACGTGCTGCTGATGCTGGTGATCGGCGGGGTGGGCTGGCTCTACGGCGGCATCGCCGGCGCGATCGTCTTCAAGGTGCTGCAGGACACGCTCTCCGCCGTCACGCCGCAGTACTGGATGTTCTGGATCGGCCTGATCCTGGTGCTGCTGGTGCTCGTCGGCCGTGACCGGCTGCTCAAGCCCTGGACCTGGTTCGGTGCTCGCGGGGGGCCAAACCGTGAGCAACGACAACAACGTGAAGAACGACATCGTCCTCTCGGCCACCGGCCTCGTGATGCGCTTCGGCGGCATCACGGCGACCAACAATGTGTCGCTGAACCTGCGGCGCGGCGCGCGTCATGCGCTGATCGGCCCGAACGGCGCGGGCAAGACCACGCTGATCAACCTGCTGACCGGCGTGCTCACGCCGACCGAAGGCCGCATCGTGCTCGAAGGCGAGGACATCACGCGCCTGGCGCCGCACAGGCGGGTGGCGCGCGGGATGGTGCGCACCTTCCAGATCAACCAGCTGTTCGATTCGATGTCGCCACTGGAGACGCTTGCGCTCGTGGTGTCGCAGCACACCGGCGTTGGCACCGATTGGTGGCGGCCGCTGGGCAGTTCGAAGCAGGTCGCCGAGCGGGCAGGGCAGTTGCTCGAGCAGTTCCGGCTCGCCGATGTCGCCAATCAGCAGACCCAGCATCTGGCCTACGGGAAGCGCCGCTTGCTTGAAATCGCGATCGCGCTGGCCTGCGAGCCGCGCGTGCTGCTGCTCGACGAGCCCGTGGCCGGCGTGCCGGCGGGCGAGCGCGAAGAGCTGCTGGAAACCGTGGCCGCGCTGCCGGCCGATGTGTCGGTGCTGCTCATCGAGCACGACATGGACCTGGTGTTCAGCTTTGCCGATCGCATGACGGTGCTGGTCAACGGCACGCTGCTGACCGAGGGCGACCCGGACACGATCGCGAACGACCCGAAGGTGAAGGAGGTCTACCTGGGCCACGGAGAGGAACATGTCTGAGCTGCTGCGCATCGAGAACCTGAGCGCGGGCTATGGCGAAGCCGTGGTCCTGCACGACATTTCCTTTTCGCTCGGCGAAGGACAGACGCTGGCGCTGCTGGGCCGCAACGGCACCGGCAAGACGACGCTGATCAACACGCTCGCGGGCGCAACGCGCCAGCACGGCGGCACGATCACGCTCGGCGGCAACGCCTTGCACAAGCTGCCTTCGCACCAGCGCGCTGCGGTCGGTATCGGCTGGGTGCCGCAGGAGCGCAACATCTTCAAGTCGCTGACGGTGCACGAGAACCTCACCGCGGTCGAGCGGCCGGGCAGGTGGAATGCGCAGCGCGTCTACGAGATGTTCCCGCGCCTGGCCGAGCGCAAGAGCAACCTGGGCACGCAGCTTTCGGGTGGCGAACAGCAGATGCTGGCCGTCGGCCGTGCGCTGGTGGTGAACCCGACGCTGTTGCTGCTGGACGAGCCGCTCGAAGGGCTCGCGCCGATCATCGTCGAGGAGCTGCTGCGCGCCATCCGCCGCATCACGCGGGACGAGGGACTGGCGGCGATCATCGTCGAGCAGCATCCGCAGGCGATCCTCGCGATCTCGGACGAGGCGGTGGTGCTCGACCACGGCACCGTCGTGCACGCGGACCATGCCGCGACGCTGCGCACGCAGCCCGACCTGCTGGACCGGCTGCTCGGCGTTTCCCGCTGAGCGGCGCGGGCGCGCATGGCCATCAAGCGCCCCCTGAAAGCCAGCGCCAGCCACCCGAAGCCAGGGATACCGTGGATCCGGCTCGGTCGGTCCACCGGTATCGCCCCCTGAAAGGGGGTGGAGAGCGACACGAAGTGCGCGAGCCTGGGGGTGAGCTCAATACCCCACGGTGAATCGCCGGCGCGAGTGCTTGGGATGTTCGAGTTCGTCGGCCATCGCGATCGCGAAGTCCTCCATCGAGACCCAGCTCTTGCCCTGTTCGTCGGACAGCACGCCGTCGCCGCCGAGGCGGAATTTGCCCGAGCGCTCTCCCGGCATGAAAAGCGCGGACGGCGAGAGAAAGGTCCAGTCGAGGTCTTTCTCGGCGCGGAGGGCGTCGAGGAACACGCGACCCGCGAGCGCTTCGGGTTTGTAGGCTTCGGGGAAGTCGGGGGTCTCGACCAGCGCCTTGCCCGGCGCCACCTCGAGGCTGCCTGCGCCGCCCACGACCAACGCGCGCGGCACGCCCGCCTTTTTCGCCGCCGAAATGAGCGTCGCTGCATCGATGCCGCCGACGAAGCGGGTGGCACTGATGATCGCGTCATGGCCGTGCAGCAGCGGCGCCAGCGCATCGGCCGAGGTGGCATCGGCCGCTTTCAGGGTCAGGTTGGGGCGCTCGGTCACGCCGTCGATCTTGCGCGCGATGCCTGTGATGGTGTGGCCGCGCTGAAGCAGCTCGTTGGCGATCCGCGAACCGACGCGGCCTGAAATGCCGAGGATGGCAATCTTCACGATGAACTCCCTTTCTGAGATTGGAGAAGCAGGATGGGGATGGGTTAGAGGGCCTGCGCGATCAGCTGTTCGAGCTGTGTAGCCCAGGCGTCCGGCTGGCCGAGAAAGCGTCCGGCTCCGATGGGCGTGACCTGCGCGGCGGGCGTTTCCAGCGCGAAGGTCGGGAAGCCCTGTCCACCCGCTCGCGCGAGCCATTGGCGGCTGTGGGCGATGTGGCGGTGGGTGCTTTCGCCCGTCAGCTCGTCGAAGGCCGTGCCGAAGTTGGGTGCGAGGCCGATATCGGCCGCCAGATCGTTCAGGACGGGCCGTTCGGCGATGCGGCGGCCTTCGACATAGTGGGCGCGCTGCACGCGGTTGAGCATGTCGAGGCCGCGATCGGCCACCGCCTGTGCCGCGAGCACTGCGGTGAGCGGTGGGGTCGAGTCCAGCATTGCGCCGCCATCGTTGAGCAGGCCGTCGAAGTAGCCGGCACCGAACGGCTGTCCACTGAGCTCGGCGATCCGGCGGTCGTGGGGTATCACGTAGCTGCGCCATTCCGGGGTGACGGGGCGCCGGTTGGGCCCTGTCATCATCCCGCCGCCGTGGAGCTCGATCTTCAGTCCGGGGATGGCGCGGGCCGCGTCGACCAGCGGCGCGGCGGCATAGCACCAGCCGCAAAGCGGGTCGAAGACGTAGTGAAGCGTCGCGCGGCGGGTCGTGGGCTTTCTGGTCATGGCCATGATCGTATGTTTCCCGGTTCGATCGAAAAACGTCTTAGGATGGGCAAGTTTGTTGCTCAAATCGATCGAATATGGACCGCGTGATCGCCGCCGAAGTCTTCGTCTGCATCGCCGAAAAAGGCAGCATGACCGCCGCCGCTGACGTGCTGGACATGTCGCGTGCGATGGTGACGCGCTACCTGGCGCAGATGGAGCAGTGGGCGGGCGCGCGCCTGCTGCACCGCACCACGCGGCGGCTCAGCCTGACCGAGGCGGGTCGAGAGACGCTTGCACGCTGCCGCCGGATGCTCGAGTTGGTCGCGGACATGGCCGTCGTCTCCGCGGAGGAAGCCGACACGCCGCGCGGGCTCTTGCGCGTCGCCTGTTCGCAGTCGCTCGCGCAGGATGTGCTGGTCGCCACGGTGGCCGAGTTCCTGCGCCGCTATCCGCTGGCGGCGATCGATCTGCTGATCGGGCCGCGATCGGTGAATCTCGTGGAGGAGCGGATCGACCTCGCCATCCGCATCACCAACGACCTCGACCCGAACCTGATCGCGCGCCCGCTGGGCCGGTGCGATTCGGTGATCTGCGCCTCGCCGGACTATCTGGCCGCGCACGGCAGGCCGCATCGGGTGCAGGATCTGGCGACCCACAACTGCCTGACGTACTCGTACTTCGGCAAGAGCCTGTGGGAATTCGATCTCGCGGGCGAGCGATTGGTCGTGCCGGTCAGCGGCAACCTCAGCGCCAATGAATCGAACGTGCTGCTGGCGGCGGCAGTCGAGGGCGCGGGCATCGCCATGCAACCCGTCTATGCGACCAGGAGGCTGATCGCGGAAGGGCGCCTCGTCGCGCTGCTGCCGGAGGCCGCGCCGCAACCGCTCGGCGTCTACGGCCTGTATGGATCGCGGCGGCAGACGCCGGCGGCGCTGCGCCTGCTGCTCGACCTGCTGGTGGAACGTTTCGCCGACCCGGCGTACTGGCCCGTCAGGCCTCAGGCCCCACGGCCCGATACAGCGCGCGCACGAAATCGGACTGCGTGATCATGCCGACCAGCCGCTTGTCGGCGTCGATGATTGGAATGTGATGGTGGCCGCCTTCGGAGAAGAGCGGCACGAGCTCGGCGAGCGGCCGCTCCTGGCTCGCGACGCGAACCTGCCGGGTCATGATCTGGCCGACCACTTCGGGTTTGCTCGACATCACGGTGCGCGTGGCGCGGATGAAATCGCGCAGACGCCCGCCGATGCCTTCGTGGTGCTGCAGGTCGATGTGCCGGAAGAAATCCGCCTGCGTGATGATCCCGATCACGCGCCGGCTGCGGTCGACCACCGGCAGGGCCTTGATGCGCCGCTGGTGCATCAGCGTCCAGGCTTCCTGCAGCGGTGTTCCGAACTCCACGTGGACCAGGTCGCGCGACATGATGTCGGTGCAATGAACGGTGCCGAGCCGGCGGTGCCAGGACTCGACCTCCGTCTGGCGGATCAGCGACTCGAGATCGTCGCGGCTGATGTCGAGCACCTGGTTGTAGCGCGCCAGAACCGCATCGATGTCGGCCGAGCTGAACCGGCTGTCTGCCGGTGAAGGCTTCGGTGCGATCTGGACGTGCGGATAGCGCCGCCCGGTCAGGGTGTTGTAGACCACGCCCGCCAGCACCAGCAGCACCGAGTTGGTCAGGGTCGGGAACAGGGCGAACGAAAAGTTCGTGGTGTGCGTCAGCACGATCAGAAGCGCGGCTGCGCCGCCCGGCGGATGCAGGCAGCGCAGCGAGAACATCACACCGATCGCCAGCGCGGTCGCGAAGGCATCGAGCCACACGCCGTCCGGTAGCCAGTTCACGCAGGCGATGCCGACCAGCGCGGCGATGGTGTTGCCGCCGATCACCGGCCAGGGCTGGGCGAGCGGGCTCGCCGGCAACGCGAAGACCAGCACGGCGCTCGCGCCCATCGGCGCGATGAGCCAGGCGGCGCTGGAGGAGATGCCGGTGAGCCAGTGGCAGATCAGCGCGGTGAAGAGCAGGCCGACCGCGGCGCCCACCGTCGCCCGAAGGCGCTCCTGGGCGTTGGCGGACGTGGGGCCCGGAATCCAGGCGCGCGCAAAGTCGGAGAGAGTTTGGAAGCGCATGAAATCAGAATCAACTTGCCTCTTTGGCGGCCTGCCGCCCAATCTCCGGCCAACGCCGATGCAGCCAGACCCAGGCGACGAGGCCGATGCCCAGCATCAGGATCGAGGTGCCGGCCAGTGCCAGCGTGGACTGCATCACCAGCGGCGCCACCATGCCCGCGACGATGCCGTTGGCCGTGGAGGCGATCACCGCCTGCAATGAAGACGCCATGCCGCGGCGTTCGGGATGCAGGTCGAGCACCAGCAGCGTCACGACCGGAACCATCAGCGCCCACCCGAAGGCGAACACCGCCAGCGGCCACAGGGCCCAGGCGGCGTGCGGCGTGAAGAGGGCGTTGGCAAGCACGTTGACGATCGAGGTCGCCAGCATGATCACGAAGCCGTCGCGGATCTGCCGCTTCGGCGCCACCTTGCCGGCCATGCGGCCGCTGGCCCAGGCGCCGAGCATGATCCCGCCGATGGTGAGCAGGAAGAACCAGAAGAACTCGGTCGGCGCGAGGCCGAGGTGTTCGCCGAGAAAGGCCGGCGCCGCCAGCACGTAGAGGAACATGCCGTTGAACGGCACCCCGCTCGCGAGCGCCAGCAGCAGGAAGCGCGGATCCGAGCAGAGGCTCCAGTAGCCCCGGAGCAGGTGCCGGACCTCGAAGGGCTGGCGGTGGTCCCGGTGCAGCGTCTCGGGCAGCAGCTTGTAGTTGGCGATCCACAGCACCATGCCCACGGCGACCAGGAACCAGAAGATGCTGTGCCAGCCCAGATGCACGAAAAGGAACCCGCCCACGATCGGGGCGATCGCCGGCGCGATGCCGAAGTAGATCGTGACCTGGCTCATCACCCGCTGCGCCTCGGCCGGCGGGAACATGTCGCGGATCACCGCGCGCGAGACCACGATCCCCGCGCCGGTCGACAGGCCCTGCAGCGCGCGGAAGAAGACCAGCCACCCGATCGTCTGCGACAGCGCGCAGCCCAGCGATGCGGCCGTGAACACCACCAGCCCCCAGAGCACCACCGGCCGCCGCCCGAAGCTGTCCGACAGCGCGCCGTGGAAGAGGTTCATGAACGCGAAGCCGAAGAGGTAGGCGGAGAGCGTCTGCTGCATCTCCACCGGTGAGGCGCCGATGGAACGGGCGATGCCCGAGAACGCCGGGATGTAGGTGTCGATCGAGAACGGCCCGAGCATGCCCAGCACCGCGAGCAGCACCGCCAGCGCCCAGCGGGGCGCGCGCCAGATCTTGTGCGCGTCGGGGTTCATCCGTCCTGGGTCTCCTTCTTGTTCTTGAGCAAAAAGAAGGCGCCCTCAGGCGCCTTCAGATTCCGATCGCTGGAGATCAGAGGGTATCAATAAAGCTCCGGAGCTTGTCGGAACGGCTCGGGTGCTTCAGTTTGCGCAGCGCCTTCGCTTCGATCTGGCGGATGCGCTCGCGCGTGACGTCGAACTGCTTGCCGACTTCTTCCAGCGTGTGGTCGGTCGACATCTCGATGCCGAAGCGCATGCGCAGCACCTTGGCTTCGCGCGGCGTGAGGCTGTCGAGGATGTCCTTGACCACGTCGCGAAGACCTGCCTGCATCGCCGCCTCGATCGGCGCCGTGTTGCTGCTGTCCTCGATGAAGTCGCCCAGATGCGAATCGTCGTCGTCGCCGATGGGGGTTTCCATCGAGATCGGCTCCTTCGCGATCTTCATGATCTTGCGGATCTTGTCTTCGGGGATCTCCATCTTCGCGGCCAGGATGCCGGCATCGGGCTCGAAGCCGAACTCCTGCAGGTGCTGGCGGCTGATGCGGTTCATCTTGTTGATGGTCTCGATCATGTGCACCGGGATGCGGATGGTGCGCGCCTGGTCGGCGATCGAGCGGGTGATCGCCTGGCGGATCCACCACGTCGCGTAGGTCGAGAATTTGTAGCCGCGGCGGTACTCGAACTTGTCGACCGCCTTCATCAGGCCGATGTTGCCTTCCTGGATCAGGTCGAGGAACTGCAGGCCGCGGTTGGTGTACTTCTTGGCGATGGAGATCACGAGGCGCAGGTTGGCCTCGATCATTTCCTTCTTGGCGTCGCGCGAAGACGATTCGCCTTCGTTCATGCGCTTGTTGATGTCCTTCAGCTCGGAGAGCGGCACCACCACGCGGGCCTGGATGTCGGCCGGGCGCTGCTGCAGTTCCTGCACCGGCGGAATGTTGCGCTGGAGCACCGCGCTCCACGGCTTGCCCGCGGCGGCCTGCTTCTCGACCCAGCTCAGGTTGAGCAGGTTCGAGGCCACGCGGTTGCCGTTCTTGTCGTAGCCGCTGAAGTCGCGGATGAAGTCGTCCTGCGGGAAGCCGCACTTGTCCACGATGATGCGGCGCAGTTCGCGTTCCTTCTTGCGCACGTCATCGACCTGCGTGCGCACCAGGTCGCACAGCTTCTCGATGGTGCGGGCCGTGAAGCGGATGGTCATCAGCTCCTCGGACAACGCATGCTGGGCCTTCTGGTAGGACGGCGTGCCATAGCCTTCCTTGTCGTAGATCTTGTGGATCTTCTCGAACAGGCCCGCGATGCGGTCGAAGCGGGTGAGGGCCTCGTTCTTGAGTTCCTCGAGCTTCTTGGTGAGCGCCTTGGAGCCGCCCTTGCCGTCGTCGTCGTCTTCCTCGTCGAACTCGTCGAAGTCTTCCTCGGCCACGTAGTCGTCGGCTTCGTTCGGGTTCGAGAAGCCGTCGACGATGGTCGAGATGACGACCTTGCCTTCACGGATGTCCTCGGCCGGGCGCAGGATCTCGGCGATCGTGGCGGGCGAAGCCGAGATGGCTTCCATCATGGACATCAGGCCGCCTTCGATGCGCTTGGCGATCTCGATTTCGCCTTCGCGGGTCAGCAGCTCGACCGTGCCCATTTCGCGCATGTACATGCGCACCGGGTCGGTGGTGCGGCCGAATTCGCTGTCCACCGTCGACAAGGCAGCTTCGGCTTCTTCTTCCGCTTCCTCGACCGTGGTGGCCGTGGGCGCGGTGTTGTTCAGCAGCAGGGTTTCGGCGTCCGGCGTCTGCTCGTAGACGGCCACGCCCATGTCGTTGAGCATGGTGACCACGACTTCCATGGTCTCGGCATCGACCAGCTTGTCGGGCAGGTGGTCGGAGATTTCGCCGTGCGTGAGGTAGCCGCGGGTCTTGCCCAGGGTGATGAGGGTCTTCAGGCGCGAGCGGCGCTTGGCCAGGTCTTCTTCGGACAGAACGGTTTCGTCCAGGCCGAATTCCTTCATCAAGGCGCGTTCCTTCGCCTTGCTGATCTTCATGCGCAGCGGCTTGGCCTTTTCCTCGGTCGATGCAGCCGCCGGCTCATCACCGGTCAGATCGTCCTCGATGTCGGACAGGTCGATATCGCTGGCCTCAGCGCTTGCTGCCGCCTTCGGCTTGCGGCCCCGCTTGGCGCCGGTCGTCGTGCCGGCTGCCTTGGGAGGACGGCCAACCTTCTTCGCGGCAGGTTTCGTCGTGGTTTCGTCGGTGGTGGTCGATTTGGTGGGCACGGTTTTCACTTTCGTAGCTGCAGACGCCTTGGACGCGGCGGCGCCGGTCTTGGTTGCGGGCAGCGCGGCTTTCTTCAGCGGCTTCTCTTCTGCTGCGGGCTTCTTGGCGGCGGCGGACACGGCGGGCTTCTTCGAACTGGGCATAAAACCTCGTAGAACAAGATGGACCAAGCGGAATCACAAGCGCCACAAACCCGGCGCAGGCAGGAGCACAAACAATGAGGCCATGAGGACGCAAGTCCCCGAAGAGCCTTTCAACAGGCAAGATGTCGGGCGATCATTTGGTGTGCAGTCCTTGCGGTGTATTGACCCGTTTCCCGTTGGGAAGTGCATTGCGCTTGGGGCCGGCCCGGAGGTGCTGCTGTCGCTCTTGCCTTGTTGCCAGACGCTACTTGCGTCCGGCGAAGCCTTAGATTATAGCGTGTTACAGCTTTTTCAAGTGCCGCTTCACGTACCCGGTCTCAGGCGCCTGCGCAACTCGAGCCGTCGGATTTCCAGGGCCTTGTAACGCTCCAGGGCCAGCGGATCGCTTCCGACGGCCCCGATCGCCTCGCTCTGCTGGGCCTTGAGGAGGTCGTCGAGCATGTAGCCGAGCACGTTGCGCAACTCGTGCGCCGCGTCGGCGGCGCCTTCGCCCTCGGCGCTCACCAGCGGGCCGCCTTCGGGGCCGGTCATGACGCGCAGGGCGAGCGCTTCGAAGGGCTGGTCCCGCAATCCCTCGCGCAGCGCCGCCCACGGCTGGACGCCGTGCTCGTGCAGCTGGCTGTCGAGCCAGGCGAAGAGCGGCCCATGATCCCCGGGCAGGTCGCAGAGCATGGCGTGGAGCTCGTGCGACAAGCCCTCCCATTCGGCCATGTTCGACAGGATCAGCCGTGCCGCCACGTCGGGCCGGCTCGTGGGCAGCTTGCGGCCGCCCGGCGGTGGACGCGGCGGCGACGGCGGGCGGGAGGATTTGAAGCGCCGCCGGTCCGGAAAGCTCCGGGGCGCGTCTTCGACCCATTCGCCGCGGCCGGCCCAGGCGCTCCAGTCGCCGTCGCTGGCGGCGGCTGGCACGGGCGGAGGCGCCTTGCTGGTCGTCGGCGCCCAGAGGTCGCCGAGCTCCTGGCCGCTCAATTGCACCAGCGCCGCGATTTCGCCGAGCAACTGACGTTTGAGGGCGCCCTCCGGCAGCGCAGTCCATAGCGGCCGGGCATTGCTGGCCATGTGCGCGCGGCCTTCGGCCGTTCCCAGGTCGCAGCCTTCGCGCGCGGCTTCGATCATGAATCGGCTGAGCGGCGTGGCCTCGTTGACGAATCGTGCGAACGCATCGGCGCCGAATTCCCGGATGAAGCTGTCCGGGTCGTGCTCCGCCGGCAGGAAGAGGAACTTGATGTTGCGCACGTCCGTCGCGTAGGGCAGCGCGCCGTCGAGCGCCTTGCGCGCCGCGCGCCGGCCGGCGGCGTCGCCGTCGAAGCTGAAGACCACGGAGTCGGTGAAGCGGAACAGCTTCTGCACGTGCTCCGGCGTGCAGGCGGTCCCCAGCGTCGCGACCGCGTTCGGAAAGCCGAGCTGGGCGAGCGCCACCACGTCCATGTAGCCCTCGGTAACGAGGGCGTAGCCGCGCTCGCGGAATGCGGCGCGGGCTTCGAAGAGCCCATAGAGCTCGCGTCCCTTGCTGAAGACCGGCGTTTCCGGGGAATTCAGGTACTTGGGCTTCTCGTCGCCGAGAACCCGGCCGCCGAATCCGATGCATTCGCCCTTCACGTTGCGGATGGGGAACATCACCCGGTCACGGAACCGGTCGTAGCGCCTGCCTTCGCCGCTGTCGTCCGCTTCGGCGGCGATCACGAGTCCGCTTTCGGTCAGGAGCGGGTCGTCATAGTCCGGGAACACGCTGGCCAGCGTGCGCCAGCCCGCCGGCGCATAGCCGATGCCGAAGTGGCGTGCGATCTCGCCCGAGACGCCGCGGCCCTTGAGGTAGTCGATCGCGCCTTTCGACTGCCGCAGGTGCTTGCGGTAGGCGTCGCCCGCCCGGGCGAGCACCTCGGTCAGCGTGGCCTGCTTCTGGCGCTGGCCGGCGGCGCGTGCGCGTTCCTCGGGGGAGGCGTTGTCCTCGGGGACCTGCATGCCGTACTGCCCGGCGAGGTCGTGTACCGCCTCGACGAAGCCCATCCCGCCGTGCTCCATCAGGAAGCCGATCGCATTGCCGTGCGCGCCGCAGCCGAAGCAGTGATAGAACTGCTTGGTCGGGCTGACCGAGAACGATGGCGACTTCTCCCCGTGGAACGGGCACAGGCCCATGAAGTTGGCGCCCGCCTTCTTGAGCTGGACGTAGCGCCCGACGATCTCCACGATGTCGGCGCGCGCGATCAGTTCCTGGATGAAAGAGGCGGGGATGGTCATGGAGGCGGAGAGCGGCAAATGATACGCAAGCCATCAAATGGTCGCCGGCCGGCGGCATACTCGTCTTCCCGAAACCGACCAATGATCCGCCGATCCATCCATCACGCCGTGCCGCTGCTGCGACACCCACTCCAGTTCATGTGGGAGGCGCTCAAGGGCTTCAAGGCCAACCAGGGGCTGCTGCTTGCGGGCGCGGTCGCCTATTACGCGCTGCTGTCGATCGTGCCGCTCCTGATCGTCAGCGTGATGGCGCTGTCGCACTTCATCGACCAATCCGCGCTGCTCGACGCGGTCGGGCGCTACCTCGAATGGCTCGTGCCGGGGCAATCGCGCGCGCTGGTCGCCGAACTGTCGAATTTCCTTGCCCATGCCGGCGTGCTCGGGCCGGTGCTGCTGCTGACGATGATCTTCTTCAGCTCGCTGGGGTTCACGGTGCTGGAGAGCGCGATGGCGGTGATCTTCCACCATCGCAAGGCGGACCATTCGAGGCATTTCCTGATGTCGGCGGTGATGCCGTACATCTACATCTTCTGTCTGTGCATCGGGCTCATGCTCGTCACGCTGGTGTCCGGTGCGCTGCAGATCATCGGCGAAGAGCGTGTCGAGTTGCTCGGCCGCAGCTGGTCGCTCTCGGGTGTATCGGGGGTTCTGCTGTATCTGCTGGGGTTGACCGGCGAGATTTTCATGCTGACCTCGCTCTACCTGGTGATGCCGGTCGGTCATTTGCGGTGGCGGCACGCGCTGCTCGGCGGAGTGACCGCGGCGCTGCTCTGGGAAGTGACGCGCCGGGTCCTGGTGCTGTATTTCGCGACGCTGTCGCAGGTGAGCGTGGTCTACGGCTCGCTGACGACGGCGATCGTGGTGCTCCTGAGCCTGGAGATCGCCGCGACGCTGGTGCTGTTCGGCGCGCAGGTCATCGCGCAATACGAGCGCCTGGAGCGCACGGGCAGCCTGAAGCCGCCCGACGATTCCGAAGGCGCCTTGGGGGCTTCAACGAGGCGCCAGCCGGATCGCGCCGTCGAGCCGGATCACCTCGCCGTTGAGCATGTCGTTCTCGATGATGTGCCGGGCAAGCTTCGCGTAGTCCTCGGGCGTGCCCAGGCGCGAGGGGAAGGGCACGCTCGCGGCCAGCGCGTCCTGCACTTCCTTTGGCATGCCGAACAGCATCGGCGTGCCGAAGATGCCGGGAGCGATCGTCATGTTGCGGATGCCGCTGCGCGCCAGGTCGCGCGCGATAGGCAGCGTCATGCCGACGACGCCACCCTTCGATGCGCTGTAGGCGGCCTCGGCCGATCTGGCCGTCGTAGGCCGCGACGGATGCGGTGGAGATCAGCACGCCACGCTCGCCGGTCGATTCGGGCTCGTTCCTGCTCATCGCGTCTGCTGCCAGGCGGATCATGTTGAAGCTGCCCACCAGGTTGACCGTGACCGTCTTGCTGAAGACCGCCAGGCCGTGCGGCCCGTTCTTGCCGACGGTCTTTTCGGCGGGCGCGATGCCGGCGCAATTGACGAGGCCCACCAGCTTGCCCAGCTTGAGGGCGGCCGCCACGGCGGCCTGGCCGTCTGCTTCCTGGCTCACGTCGCATTTGACGAAGACGCCACCGATCTCCTCGGCGACCGCCTCGCCCTTGTCGGCCTGCATGTCGGCGATGACCACCTTGCCGCCGTTCGCCGCCAGCATGCGCGCCGTGCCCTCGCCGAGCCCCGAGGCGCCGCCGGTGACGATGAAAACCTTGCCTGCGATCTGCATGAACTTTTCTCCTGTGTGTCTCGTTGGGGGTAATTATTGATTGCGCGCCGGGATGGGCGAAAAAAGGCCTCGTCGCAAGACGAGGCCCTGGAATTGGATCCCGAAGGACCCAAGGAGACAATCTTCGCCCGCTCGAGGCAGGCGGTTGTTGCTGATTGATTTCTTAGCGCTTGCGCGAAGCCGTTTGAGCGGTGCTCTTGGCGGCGTTCACGGCGGTGGTGGACACGGCCTGGAAGTTGGCTTCCGCGACGTCGGTGGCTTGCTTGACAGCCTTTTGCACCGATTCGAAAGCGTTGTTGGCGGCGGCCACGGCGCTCTTCATCACGGCGACGGCGGTTTCCGAACCGGCGGGAGCGTTCTTGGCGGCGCTGTCGACCAGGCCGACGAAGGCTTGCTGGGCTTCAGCGGCCTTGACTTCGAACGCCTTGGTGAACTCGGCGCCGGTGCCTTGGGCGATGTCGTACAGGTGACGGCTGTAGGCGGCGGTCTTCTCGGCGAGGGGCTGGAACAGGCTGGCTTGCAGCGTGAGTAGTTCCTGGGCGTCCTTGACGTTCAGCAGGGCCTGGCTGGCGTCGGCGGCTTCGGTCAGAGCGGCCTTGGAAGCGGTCACGTTGAGTTCGACGAGCTTTTCAACGCCTTCGAAAGCCTTGTTGGTCAGGCCGAAGAGGGTTTCGAGGTTGGCTTTTTGAGCAGCGATCAGTTGGTCAGCGGTGAGGGCCATTTGGGAGCTCCAGTTTGAGTTGACGGGTGGTTTCACTTGAAGCTGCTCCTCTAATGGTGCGGTGCAGCATGGCCTCAAGTATTAGCGAGGCAATCGCTCCGGACAAGGGGTTTTTGTTGCTTTGCAGCAATTTAGACGGCAATTTCTAAATCGCGAAAATGTCGCGATGCGTGCGTTTTATTCGGGCCAATTCGTTCTGCCGCTGCCGCCGGGTCACCGTTTTCCGATGGGACGGTACGCCCTGCTGCGCCAGGGGCTCGAGCGCCAGTTGGAGGAGGTCCGCATGTTCGAGGCGCCGCGCGCCACCGACGGCGAGCTCGCCCTGGTTCATACCCCGCAATGGATAGGAGCGATCAGCGACGGCAGCGTGAGCGCCGCGGCGATGCGCGAGATCGGCTTTCCGTGGAGCGAGGCGATGGTCGAGCGGTCGCGGCGTTCGACCGGCGCGACCATCGCGGCCTGTCGGGCGGCCTTCGCCGAAGGCGTGTCGGGCAACATGGCCGGCGGCACCCACCACGCCAGCGCCGGCAAGGGCGGGGGCTTCTGCGTCTTCAACGACGCAGCCGTCGCTGCGAGGCTCATGCAGGCGGAGCATGGCCGTCGCGCGCACGCGCCGTTGCAGGTCGCGATCGTCGATCTGGACGTGCACCAGGGCAACGG
The DNA here is from genome assembly GCF_050632185.1 of Variovorax ureilyticus. Lineage (GTDB taxonomy): Bacteria > Pseudomonadota > Gammaproteobacteria > Burkholderiales > Burkholderiaceae_C > Variovorax > Variovorax ureilyticus_A. The sequence goes on along the minus strand of NZ_CP192579.1, from coordinate 2,864,163 downwards.
CACCGCAAGCATCTTTCAGCGCGATCCGAGCGTGTTCACGCTGTCGATCCACGGGCAGAAGAACTTTCCCTTTCGCAAGGAGGCCAGCGACCTCGATGTCGAATTGCCCGACGGCTGCGGGGACGCCGACTACCTCGCCGCCGTGGAGCATGCGCTCGACGAACTGGAGCGCCGCTTCACGCCGGGGCTCGTCATCTACCTGGCCGGCGCGGACCCGTTCGAGCGCGACCGGCTCGGCCGTCTCAAGCTGAGCTTCGACGGCCTGGAGGCGCGCGACCGGCGGGTGTTCGACTTCGCGTGGCAGCGCCGCATTCCTCTGGCATTCGCCATGGCAGGAGGCTATGCAGCGGACATCGCGGAGACGGTGCAGGTTCAGCTCGGCACCTTCCGCGTGGCCTTCGAATACTGGCGCCGCTGGCAAAATGCCGCGCCATGAGCGACCGACCGACTCCCCAACTGCGCAGCAGCTACCGCGTCTTCCGCAAGATCCCGACACGGTGGATGGACAACGACATGTACGGCCATGTCAACAACGTCGTCTACTACAGCTGGTTCGACACGGCGGTCAACACGCACCTGATCGAGCGCGGCGCGCTGGACATCCATCACGGCAGCACGATCGGCTTCGTGGTCGAGACGCAGTGCAACTATTTCGCGCCGCTGGCGTACCCGCAGACGGTCGAGGCCGGCATCCGGGTGGTGCGGGCAGGGACTTCGAGCGTTCAGTACGAAATCGGCCTCTTCGCCGAGGGTGCCGAAACGGCTGCGGCGCAGGGGCATTTCGTGCACGTCTATGTGGATCGCGAGACGCAGCGGCCGGTGAAGCTGCCGCCGGCGCTCCAGGCGGTGGTTGACGAGTTGCGCGTCTGAACGGCCTCTTCGCGTGGCCATGAAGAAATAGCGTCCTCGGACGGGGAAGGGGGCTTAAGCGCATGCGGACGCCCGCCGTGATAATCGAATGCACGCCGATTACCCCGGGGACAAGCGCGCCACATCATGATCATCCAAAGCCTGCTCGACACCGATCTCTACAAGTTCACCATGATGCAGGTCGTGCTGCATCACTTCCCGGGTGCGCGCGTCGAATATCGCTTCAAGTGCCGCAACCCGGGCGTCGACCTCGCGCGCTTCGCCGGACAGATCCGCGAGGAGATCCGCCATCTGTGCTCGCTGCAGTTCAAGGATGCGGAGCTCAGCTACCTGCGTTCGATGCGCTTCATCAAGAGCGACTTCGTGGACTTCCTCGGGCTGTTCCGCCTGAACGAGAAGTACATCAACATCATTCCGTTGCCTTCCGGCGAGCTCGACATCCGGATCCGGGGCCCCTGGCTGCACACGATCCTGTTCGAGATCCCGGTGCTGTCGATCGTCAACGAGGTCTACTTCCGCAACACACAGCCGCGGCCCGACTATGCCGAGGGGCGCCGCCGGCTGGAGGCCAAGATCGTCCAGTTGCAGGACGACCGGCTGGCCGACCTCAAGATCGCCGATTACGGTACGCGCCGCCGTTTCTCCAACGAATGGCACGAGGAAGTGCTGCGCACGCTCGCCGACCGGCTCGGCGCGGTGACCCCGCAGCCGCCGCATGGCCTGTCCAAGCTGCCGCAGTTTGCGGGCACCAGCAATGTGCTGTATGCGATGAAGCTCGGCCTGATCCCCCTCGGCACCATGGCGCACGAGTACCTCCAGGCCTGCCGTGCGCTCGGTCCGCGGCTGCGGGACAGCCAGGTCTTCGGCTTCGAGATCTGGGCGAAGGAATACCGCGGCGATCTCGGGATCGCACTCTCCGACGTCTACGGCATGAGCGCCTTCCTGCGCGACTTCGACCTGTACTTCTGCAAGCTCTTCGACGGCGCGCGCCACGACAGCGGCGACCCGTTCCAGTGGGGCGAGCGCATGCTGGCCCATTACGCGGCCAACCGCGTCGACCCGCGCACGAAGACGCTGATCTTCAGCGACAGCCTCACGGTGCCGCGCACCATCGAGCTCTACCAGCAGTTCAGCGGGCGCTGCCAGCTCGCCTTCGGCATCGGCACCAACCTGACCAACGACCTCGGCTATGAGCCGCTGCAGATCGTCATCAAGATGATCGCCTGCAACGACCAGCCGGTGGCCAAGCTGTCCGACACGCCGTCCAAGAACATGTGCGAGGACGAGCGGTATCTCGCCTACCTGCGCCAGGTCTTCGACATCGAGCAGCCTGCCGCATGACGGCGCCGGTGCCGCCGAAGAGAGTCCTTCGCTGTCTCGCCTTCGTTCTGCTGGCGTCGCCGGCCGCCGTGTGGGCGGCCGATATCGACGGCGCCAGGCTTTCGGCGTGGTGGAGCCTGCCGTTCGTGGGCACGCTGGTGTCGATCGCGCTGTTGCCGCTCGGGGCGCCGGCCTTCTGGCATCACCACTACGGCAAGGTCATCGCGGGCTGGGCGCTGGCTTTCCTGCTGCCTTTCGCCGCGATCAACGGGGTGCATCTCGCAGGCGCGCAACTGGTGCATGCACTGGTCGCCGAATACATCCCTTTCATCGCCGTGCTGGCCGCGCTGTTCGCGGTCTCCGGCGGGATTCACATCCGCGGCAATCTGCGCGGCTCGCCGCGGCTCAATACCGCGATCCTCGCGATCGGCGCCGTGCTCGCGAGCCTGATGGGCACCACCGGTGCCTCCATGCTGCTGATCCGGCCGCTGATCCGGGCCAACGACAACCGGCGGCACAAGGCGCATGTGATCGTCTTCTTCATCTTCATCGTGTCGAACGTGGGCGGCGCGCTCACGCCGCTGGGCGATCCGCCGCTCTTCCTGGGCTTTCTGAAGGGCGTCGACTTCACCTGGACGCTGAGAAACATCCTGCCGGAAACCCTGTTCGTGACCGGCATCCTGCTCGTGCTTTTCTACCTGCTCGACGCCTGGTACTTCCGCCACGAGGCGCTGCTGCCTTTCGATCCGACGCCGGACTCGCGCGGCGTCGCCTTCGAGGGCGCGATCAACTTCTGGCTGCTGGGCGGCATTGTGTTCTTCGTGCTGCTGAGTGGCGTGTGGAAGTCGAAGATCGGCTTCGACGTCTTCGGCACGGAGGTGGGGCTCCCGGGCCTGGTGCGCGACGCAGCGCTGGTCGCGATCGTCCTGATGTCGCTGCGCATCACGCCGTCCCGGGTGCATGCGGCGAATCATTTCGGCTGGGGGCCGATGATCGAGGTCGCCAAGCTCTTCGCGGGCATCTTCGTGACCATCGTGCCGGTGATCGCCATGCTGAAGGCCGGCACGGGCGGTCCCTTCGGCGCCATCGTCGCGGCAGTCACCCGGCCCGACGGACAGTCCGATCCGGCCATGTACTTCTGGGCCACCGGCATCCTCAGTTCCTTCCTGGACAATGCGCCGACTTACCTGGTGTTCTTCAATACGGCCGGCGGCGATCCGCAAGCCCTGATGACCACCTACGCGACGACGCTGGCCGCAATCTCCGCCGGTGCCGTGTTCATGGGCGCCAACACCTACATCGGCAACGCGCCCAACCTGATGGTCAAGGCCATCGCGGAAAGCCGCGGCGTTCGGATGCCGAGCTTCTTCGGCTACATGCTGTGGTCGGGAGGCATCCTGGTGCCGCTCTTTGTTCTTGCCACCTTCATTTTTTTCCGTTGATCATGAACAAGCCCAAAGTCCTCGTCGCCCGTTCGATCTTTCCCGAGACCATCGCCCGCCTCGAAGAACATTTCGAGGTGGAGGCCAACCCGCGCGACGAAAGCTGGAGCAAGGCGCAGCTCATCGCCAAGCTGAGGGGCAAGCAGGGCGTCTTCACCACCGGCAGCGAGCGCATCGACGCCGAGGTGCTCGACGCCTGCCCGGACCTGAAGATCTGCGCCAACATGGCGGTCGGCTACAACAACTTCGACATCGATGCGATGACCGCGCACGGCGTGCTCGGCACCAACGCGCCGGACGTGCTCACCGAGACCACCGCCGATTTCGGCTTCGCGCTGCTGATGGCCGCCGCGCGCCGCATCGCCGAGAGCGAGCATTTCCTGCGCGCCGGCAAGTGGGAGAGATGGAGCTACGACATGTTCGCCGGCTCCGACATCCACGGCTCGACGCTGGGCATCATCGGCATGGGCCGCATCGGGCAGGGCATCGCGAAGCGGGGCGCGCATGGCTTCGGCATGAAGGTGATCTATCACAACCGCTCGCGGCTCGATGCGAAGCTCGAGGCCGAGTGCAAGGCCAGGTATGTCGGCAAGGAGGAGCTTCTGAAGAGCGCCGACCATGTCGTGCTGGTCGTCCCCTACACGCCGGCTTCGCACCACACGATCGGCGCCGCCGAGATCGCGCTCATGAAACCGACCGCGACCCTCGTCAACATCGCGCGCGGGGGCATCGTCGACGACGCGGCGCTCGCCGTGGCGCTGCGCGAGAAGCGCATCGCCGCCGCCGGCCTCGACGTCTTCGAGGGCGAGCCGAAGGTGCATCCCGACTTGCTCAAGGTGCCGAACGTGGTCCTGACGCCGCACATCGCCAGCGCAACCGTGCCGACGCGCCGCGCGATGGCCGATCTCGCGGCGGACAACCTCATCGGCTATCTGGTGCACGACAAGCCGGTCACGCCGCTCAATCCTTCCGTTCTCGCAACCCGATAAGAAAACCTGCAGACCCGTGATCGAAACCTGGATCCTGCTGGCCCTCGCGGCCCTGAATTTCATCCTCGTCGTGTGGCTGCTGGCGCGCAAGCCGTCGCCGCCGGACCACTCGGCGCTGATCGCCACCCTGGCCGCCAGCAACGAGCGCATCGAGCGCGAGTTGCGCCACGAGATCGGCGAGTCGTCGCGCGGCGCCCGGCAGGAGACCGCCCAGGCCTTCGTCACCTTCCAGCAGGCGCTGGTGCACCAGGGCGCGGAATCCACGCGAACGCAGAACGCGCAGATCGACGCCTTCGCGCAGCAGCTCGCCCTGCTGCAGAAGTCGCTCGCCGACACGCTCAACACGCAGTTGCAGGGATTGAGCGAATCCAACGCACGGCGGCTCGCCGAAGTGCGAGCGACGATGGAGACGCAGCTCGCGCAGCTCCAGCAGACCAACACCGCCAAGCTCGACGAGATGCGCAGGACCGTGGACGAAAAGCTCCAGAGCACGCTCGAAGCCCGTCTCGGCGAAAGCTTCAAGCAGGTCGCCGACCGGCTCGAGCAGGTGCACAAGGGGCTCGGCGAGATGCAGACGCTCGCAGTCGGCGTTGGCAGCCTTCAGCGTGTGCTGACCAACGTGAAGACGCGCGGCGTGTTCGGCGAAGTCCAGCTCGAAGCCTTGCTCGAACAGGTGCTGACGCCGGACCAGTACGCCAAGCAGGTGGAAACCAAGCCGCGCAGCGGGCAGCGCGTCGATTTCGCGATCCGCTTCCCGGGGCGGGGCGGCGATGGTGCGCCGGTGTGGCTGCCGATCGACGCCAAGTTCCCGCGCGACGACTACGAGCGCCTGCTCGATGCGCACGAGCGTGCCGATCCCGGTGCGGCCGAAGCGGCGGCCAAGGCGCTCGAAGCGCGCATCCGGACCGAAGCGAAGTCCATCGCGGAGAACTACCTCGCCGCGCCGCATACCACCGATTTCGCGGTTCTATTCCTGCCGGTCGAAAGCCTCTATGCCGAAGTGCTGCGCCGTCCCGGCTTGATGGACGCGATCCAGCGGCAGCACCGGGTGACGCTGGCGGGGCCGACCACGCTGCTCGCGATGCTCAACAGCCTGCACATGGGCTTTCGCACGCTGGCGCTGGAGCATCAGGCTTCCGAGGTCTGGAAGGTGCTCGGCGCGGTCAAGACCGAGTTCGAGCGCTATGGCGACTGGGTCGCACGCATCAAGGAGCAGGTGTCCAAGGCTTCCGACACCATCGACAAGGCCGATACGCGGGCCAAGCAGATGCGGCTGGCGCTTCGCAAGGTGGAAGCCCTGCCGGAGTCGCAGACGCAGGGGCTGCTGCCGCTCATCGATAGCGAGGACGACAACGCCTCGTGACCGCCGGCTTGCTTCGCCTGATCCTCGCGCAGGTCTGCCTGCACGCGGCGATGACGGGCACCCGGCTCGCGGCGCCGTTGCTTGCGCTGCGCGAGGGCCGCAGCGCCGCGTCGGTCGGCGTGCTGCTGTCGCTGTTCGCGTTGACGCAGGTTTTTCTCGCGCTGCCGGCGGGCCGCTTTGCGGATCGTCATGGACTGCGCCGGCCGCTGTCCATCGCGGTGGTCTCGGCGGCCAGCGGCGCAGCGCTGGCAGGGACGTTTCCCGTGTTTCCGGTGCTCTGTCTCTCGGCCCTGCTCACCGGCGGCGCGACCGGCATTGCGGTGATCGCGTTGCAGCGCCATGTCGGTCGAGCCGCGGGCGGACCGGCCCAGCTCAAACAGGTGTTCAGCTGGCTCGCCATCGCCCCGGCTGCGGCCAACTTCGTGGGGCCGTTCGTGACCGGGCTCCTGATCGACCACGCGGGCCCGACGCCGGGTGATCTGATCGGCTATCGCGTCGCTTTCGCGTTGCTCACCCTGCTGCCGATCGTCTGCTGGCTCCTGGCGCGCGGCGCCAAGGAGCTTCCCACCGGGCGCCGTCACGAAGGCACTGCCGTGCCGCGCGCCTGGGACCTTCTGGCCGAGCCGATGTTCAGGAGACTCCTGTTCGTGAACTGGCTGCAGTCCGCCGCATGGGATGTGCACACCTTCGTGCTGCCGATCCTTGGGCACGAGCGCGGCCTCAGCGCCTCGACGATCGGCAGCATTCTCGGCGCCTTCGCGGTCGCGGCCGCCGGAATCCGCGTCGTGCTGCCGCTGGTGGCTTCGAGGTTCAGCGAGCGCGTCGTCATCACCGCATCGAACGTGATCACGGCGCTCGTCTTCGCCGTCTATCCGCTGATGACCTCGGCCATCGGCATGGGCGCGTGCTCGGTGGTTCTGGGCATCGCACTCGGCGCGGTGCAGCCCATGGTGATGAGCATGCTCCACCAGATCACGCCGCATGCGCGTCACGGCGAGGCGCTTGGCTTGCGTGTGATGACCCTGAACGCTTCCAGCGTCGCGATGCCGATGCTCTTCGGCGCGGCCGGCGCGGTGACCGGCGTGGCGGGCGTGTTCTGGATCGTCGGCGGGGTGGTCGCCCTGGGCACCCGCTCCGTCTGGGGCCTTCAGGCCCCGCCGCCTGAAAACCCTGCGACGCATTGAGACCAGGCACGGAGAAGCCAGAAACACCGCGGAACCGGCTTCGCCGGTCCGCCGGTGTTGCCCCCGGCAGGGGGTGGAGAGCGGCACGAAGTGCGCGAGCCTGGGGGCGAGCTGGAACTACAGCTTGTAGAAGTCCTTGACGTAGGCCCAGGCGTCCTCGGGGGTGTCGACATACTCGATCAGCTTCACGTCCCCCGGCGAGATCACGCCTTCCTCGGCCAGAAAGTCGAAATTGATGAGCTGCTTCCAATAGTCCGACCCGAAGAGCACGATCGGCACCGGCTTGGCCTTTCGCGTCTGCACGAGCGTGATGACTTCGAACAGTTCGTCCAGCGTTCCGAAGCCGCCCGGAAAGGCGACGAGTGCCTTCGCGCGCATCATGAAATGCATCTTGCGGATCGCGAAGTAGTGGAACTTGAAGCTCAGAGCCGGCGTGACATAGGGGTTGGCTTCTTCCTCCATCGGCAGGGCGATCGCGAGCCCGACCGAGATCCCGCCGCCTTCATACGCCCCGCGGTTGGCCGCCTGCATGATGCCCGGGCCGCCGCCGGTGCAGATGAAGAGCTTGTCTTCCGGATCGCAGTCGTTGCCGTACTGCGCGACGAGCTTGCCGAAGGCCCGTGCCTTCTCGTAGTAGTGCGAGCTTCGGGCCAGCTTGCGCCAGCGCTCCGCTGCCGCGGTGTCGCCTGCTGCCTCGGCCTGCGCGATCAGCGCGCCGGATTCTTCTTCACTGCGGAAGCGCGCGCTGCCGAACACCACGATGGTGTTCTCGATGCCGTGCGCGCGCATCTCGATGTCGGGCTTCATGAGCTCCAGCTGCATCCGGAGCCCGCGGGTTTCGCGGCGAAGGAGGAATTCGGGATCGGCGAAGGCCAGCCGCGAGGGATCGGTATGGAGCGGAAGCCCCTTGTCCGCATGGGCCTGCAGGGTGGCCCATGCGTCGGCGAGTCGTTTGTCGTGAAGGTCGTGTGTACTGTTGGGCATGTTCTTGCGCGGGAAGCGGGTGAGCATTGTGCGCCTTGCAGGTTCCGGAGCCCGCCGGTGGCGTTCAGACGAAAAAAGGCTCCCGAAGGAGCCTTTTAGAGTGAGCACTCGAATCGCTCAGACGCGCTTGCGGTATTCGCCGGTGCGGGTGTCGATTTCGATGCGGTCGCCTTGCGAGACGAACAGCGGCACGCCGATTTCGAAGCCGGTCGAGATCTTCGCGGGTTTCATGACCTTGCCGGAGGTGTCGCCCTTGACGGCCGGTTCGGTCCAGGTGATTTCGCGCTCGACGCTGGTCGGCAGCTCGACCGAGATCGCCTTGCCGTCGTAGAAGACCACTTCGACCGGCATGCCGTCTTCGAGGTAGTTCAGGGCGTCGCCCATGTTCTCGGCTTCGACTTCGTACTGGTTGTATTCGGTGTCCATGCAGACGTACATCGGGTCGGCGAAGTAGGAGTAGGTGCAATCCTTCTTCTCGAGGATGATCTGCTCCATCTTGTCGTCGGCCTTGAAGACCACTTCGGTGTTGAAGTTGGCGATCAGGCTCTTGAGCTTCATGCGCACGGTGGCAGAGTTGCGGCCGCCGCGGCTGTATTCGGTCTTGAGGACGACCATGGGGTCCTTGCCGTGCATGATCACGTTGCCGGCGCGAATTTCTTGAGCGATTTTCATAATCAGGATCTCTGGATGTAAGCCGCTCGTTGCATTTGCACCGCGGCGGGTTCGGCGGAAAAGCTGGCGCCGGGGGCGATCTGGCGATCGGGGCTGGCCAAGCCGGAATTCCGCAAAGCCCGTAATTTTAGCTTTTTTGGGTCACGAAACGGAGCAGACGGGTCAAAAGATCCTCCTGCGCCAGCAGAGACTCCCTTGCCGCCTGTACCGCCGAGCCCCATTCCGCAAGCGTTTGCCGGTCGATCAGGGGCAGCGGGGCTGGCGAAATGCCATTCCAGCGGTGATGGAAGTCGCGCAGCGAACGCGGTGCGCTCAGCCAGTCGAGGAAGGCATCGAGCTTGGTGTGGTGCGCGTCGTCGTCCTGCGGATAGATCTGCCACACGAAGGGGGCGCCCGCCCAGAGCGCACGGACCAGCGAATCCTCACCCCGGACGAAATTGAGGTGAGAGGCCCAGAGCAGGTGATCGAATTCGGTCTGCGAGACGTAGGGCAGCCAGGAAATCGACAGAGCGCCGCGCTGGGAAGGCCCCGGCGGGAGCGCGGCGGCGGCGCGGCCGGCCGTCACCAGCAGCCGGGTCGGCTCGCCGGCGTTTTCCAGCTGCGCAAGCAGGTTGTCGAGTGCGCGCGGTTCGTAGCAGAAGAGCGAGACCAGCCGCTCGCCGCGCCGGGCAATGTCGTGTGCCGAGAGCCACGCGGCGCGGTCGAATCGTTCGCGCCGCGCGATCAGGTCGGGCTCGCGCAGCAGGCCGCCGGTCGCGGTGGTGAAGCCGGGATAGAAGAAATGCTTGGTCAGGCCCGCGCCGGGATCCCTGAAGACCGGGGAGGGCAGGCGATGGAGCCGCTCGACGTAGGGTTCGGCGGAGAGGTATTCGAGGTTGATCCACCGATGCCGCGCCCCGTCGGCGTGCCGCTGGCGGGCGAAAAGAGAGACGACTTCGGGCGCCGGATCGCAGCCGAATGCCTCGATCAGCACGTCCGGCGCGGGCGCGGCGGCGGCGTGCCGCGCGGCATCGCGTTCGGTCCAGCGGACCACCGTGATGCCGGGGCATCCGGCCGGCGCCATCCAGGCCAGCGCGGAAGGCTCGTCGATCCAGAGCCGCACCGTTTCACCCCGGCCCGCGAGTCCGGCCGCGAGCCGCCAGCAAACGCCGACGTCGCCGTGGTTGTCGATCACCTTGCAGAAAATGTCCCAGCGCATCGCGGGATACTCTACAGCCCCCCACCCGATTCACCGGAGACAGCATCCATGGCCCAGTACTCGGCCGAAATCACCTGGCATCGCGGCGACCAGGACTTCGTCGGCAATCGCTACAGCCGCCGCCATGCGATCCGCTTCGATGGTGGCGCCGAATGGGCGGGTTCGTCGTCGCCGCACGTGGTGCCGGTGCCGTTGTCCGATCCGTCCGCCGTCGATCCGGAGGAGGCCTTCGTCGCCTCGCTCTCGAGCTGCCACATGCTGTGGTTTCTGTCCATCGCGGCGAAAAGAGGCTTCTGCGTGGAGCGTTACGTCGACCGCGCCGTCGGCCGGATGGGCGCCAACGCCGCGGGCAAGATCGCGATGACCGTGGTCACGCTGCGGCCGGAGGTGCAGTTCTCGGGCGGGCGCCTTCCTTCCGCCGCGCAGATCGAGGAAATGCACCATGCGGCGCATGACGAGTGCTTCATCGCCAATTCCGTGAAGACCGAGGTCCGGTGCGAACCGGTGCTCACGGAAGTGGCTCCCCGGTAAATCGATGTCAGAAACGCATTCGGAACAATTGCTCAATGAGGTCGCGGCCCTGCCGCAGCTGCCGGGCGTCTACCGCTATTTCGATTCGGCGGGGGCGGTGCTCTACGTCGGCAAGGCGCGCAACCTGAAGAAGCGCGTCGCGAATTACTTCCAGAAGAACCACGCCGGCACCCGCATCGGCCACATGATCTCGAAGATCGCGCGCATGGAGACCACGGTGGTGCGCTCCGAGGCCGAGGCGCTGCTGCTCGAGAACAACCTGATCAAGACGCTCAAGCCGCGCTACAACATCCTGTTTCGCGACGACAAGAGCTATCCGTACCTGAAGATCGCCTCGCACGAGTTTCCGAGGTTGGCGTATTACCGCGGCTCGGTGGATCGCAAGCACCGCTACTTCGGGCCCTACCCGAGCGCCTGGGCGGTGAAGGAATCGATCCAGCTCCTGCAGAAGGTGTTCAGGCTGCGGACCTGCGAGGACACGGTCTACAGCAATCGCACGCGGCCCTGCCTGCTCTACCAGATCAAGCGCTGCAGCGGACCGTGCGTCGGCTACATCGCTCCCCAGGACTATGCGCAGGACGTGGCCAATGCCGAAGCCTTCCTCCTGGGCGACACGCAGGCGGTGCTCACGCAGCTCGAGGCGCGGATGATGGCGCACGCCGAGAAGCTCGAGTTCGAGCAGGCGGCCGAGCTGCGCAACCAGATGTCGGCGCTGTCGCGCGTGCTGCACCAGCAGTCGGTCGAGATCGCATCGGACAAGGACGTCGACATCCTCGCGGTCAAAGTCCAGGGCGGAAAGGCCTGCGTCAATCTCGCGATGGTGCGCGGCGGGCGGCACCTGGGCGACCGGGCGTACTTCCCGGTGCATGTCGAGGACGCCACGTTGATCCAGCATGGCGAGAGCGCCGCGGAAGGCGACGACGATGCGCCGGCGCCCACGCCTGTGGAGGTGCAGGTGCTGGAGGCCTTCATCGCGCAGCACTACATCGACGTCCCGGTGCCGGCCACGCTGGTGCTGAGCGAGCTGGTGAGCCGCGAGCTGATCGAGGCGATCTCGCAGCAGGCCGGCGCGCGCGTCACGGCGGTGTTCCAGCCGCGCGAGCAGCGGCGCCACTGGCTGGAGATGGCGAGCAAGAACGCCAGCCTGCAACTCGCGCGGTTGCTCGCGGAGGAGGGCTCGCAGCAGGCGCGCACCCGCGCGCTGGTCGATGCGCTCGAACTCGCACCGGATGATCTCGAGAACTTCCGCGTCGAATGCTTCGACATCTCGCACACCGCCGGCGAGGCGACTCAGGCGTCTTGCGTGGTGTTCGAGCGTCACGCGATGCAGAACCGCGAGTACCGCCGCTACAACATCGAAGGCATCACGCCCGGCGACGACTATGCCGCGATGCGGCAGGTGCTGCATCGCCGCTACGGCAAGCTCGCCGAGGCGATGGCCGCCGAAACCGATGCACCACCGGCCGGCGATGCGGCGGGTGCGGGTTCGGATGCGCCGGCGGGCACCCGCTCCGCGCGGATGCCGGACCTCGTGCTGGTCGATGGCGGCAAGGGACAGGTGTCGATGGCGCGCGAGGTGTTCAGCGAGCTCGGCCTGCCGCTGTCGCTGATCGTCGGCGTCGAGAAAGGCGAGGGCCGCAAGGTCGGGCTCGAGGAACTCGTGTTCGCCGACGGGCGCGAGAAGGTCTATCTCGGTCGCGATTCGGCGGCGCTGATGCTGGTCGCGCAGATCCGCGATGAGGCGCATCGATTCGCGATCACCGGCATGCGCGCCAAGCGGGCCAAGGTACGGGTCGGCGGCAGCCAGCTCGAAGACATCCCGGGCATCGGCCCGAAGCGCCGCGCGCGACTCTTGCAGCGCTTCGGTGGCATCCGCGGCGTCGCCGCAGCAAGTGTCGAGGACATTGCCTCCGTCGAGGGCATCGCTCAGGACCTGGCAGAAGAGATCTACAGAGCCCTGCACTAAGCTGCTCGGCCGGCGTAGCCAGGCCCGTTGGTGAAACACCGCGGAACCGGCTTCGCCGGTCCGCCGGTGTTGCCCCCTGCAAGGGGTGCAGAGCCACACGCAGTGGGCGAGGCTGGGGGTGTGCATATACTCGCCGGAATGTTCTGGACCTTGCCAACGATCATGACCTGGGCGCGCATCGTCGCGATTCCGCTGATCGTGGGTGTGTTCTACCTGCCGCTGTCGGAGCCGATGCGCAATCTCATCGCCACGGTGATGTTCATCGTGTTCGCGGCGACCGACTGGCTCGACGGCTTCCTGGCCCGCAAGCTCAACCAGACTTCCGCCTTCGGCGCGTTCCTCGATCCGGTGGCCGACAAGTTCCTCGTGTGCGCGTCGCTGCTCGTGCTCGTGCACCTCAATCGCGCCGACGTCTTCGTGGCGCTGATCATCATCGGCCGTGAGATCGCCATCTCCGCCCTGCGCGAATGGATGGCGCAGATCGGCGCCGGCAAGAGCGTCGCGGTCCACATGGTCGGCAAGATCAAGACCACGGTGCAGATGGTCGCGATCCCGTTCCTGCTCTTCAACGGCATGCTCTTCGGCTCGATCGACACGGGTGCGTGGGGGCAGTGGCTGATCTGGATCTCGGCTGTGCTCACCGTCTGGTCGATGGTCTATTACCTGCAAAAAGCCATTCCAGAAATCCGGGCGCGCGCGAAATGACGGCGACGGCCACGGCGGCCCGTCCGGCAGGCTGGCTGCGGGCCATGCCGGCGGTCTTCGTGCTGATCTGGAGCACCGGCTTCATCGTGGCGCGCTATGGCATGCCTTACGCGCCGCCGCTCAAGTTCCTGGTCGTGCGCTATGCGCTCTCGGTGATCTGCTTCCTCGTGTGGGTCGTTTCGGCGCGTGTCGCCTGGCCGCGCGATCGGGTGCAGTGGGGGCATCTCGCGCTGACCGGCGTGCTGATGCAGGCCGGGTATCTGGGCGGCGTCTGGGCCGCCGTCAGGGCAGGAATGGGCTCGGGGCTCGTTGCGTTGATGGTGGGCGTTCAGCCGGTCCTCACCGCCGTCTGGCTTTCGTTGCGCGGCGGCAGGGTGAGCGGCCGACAGTGGCTCGGACTGCTGCTCGGCTTCGCAGGCTTGGTGCTCGTGGTGTGGCGCAAGCTGGAGCAGGGCGGCGAAGTCAGCGTGCCGACGATGTCGCTGGCGATCACCGCGCTGCTCTCGATCACGGCGGGCACGCTCTACCAGAAGCGATTCGTCGCGCCCTGCGACGTACGAAGCGCCAATGCCATCCAGCTCGGTGCGGCGTTCATCGTCACGCTGCCGTTCGCGGCGCTGGAATCCGAAGGCATCCAGTGGAACCTGTCGTCGGGCGCTGCGATGGCGTGGTCGGTGCTCGCCCTGTCGCTCGGCGGCAGTTCATTGCTCTACATGCTGATCCAGCGCGGTACCGCGACCGCGGTCACGAGCCTGCTGTATCTGGTGCCGCCTTGCACCGCAGTGATGGCCTGGATTCTCTTCGCCGAACCGATCACGACGGTGACGCTGGTGGGAATCGCAATGACGGCCGTGGGCGTGAGTCTCGCGGTCCGCGGCCAGCGCTGAGCGCGGTCAGGGCAGGCGGCTGCCTTTCGATTTCCACGGCTCGCTGCGAAAGCGTTCGACGAGAAAGTCGATCAAGAGCCGGACGCGCTTCGGCGTCTTCGGCCGCCACGGTGCGATCCACTGGATGTCGGCGTCCGGCATCGCGAATTGAGGCAGCACGCGCACCAGGTCTCCCGACGCGAGGCTGGGTACGATGTCCCAGAGGCTGCGCAGCATCACGCCGCGGCCGGCGAGGCACCAGTCGCGAACCAGCTCGCCCGAATTGCTCGAAAGCGGGCCACGCACGCGGACGCGGGCGCTGCTCCCGTCCTTGAGGTGGCGCAGCGTCCAGAGGGCGAACTGGCGTTCGTCGCCGCTGCTGTTTTCACGCGCCACCAGACAATCGTGCGAGGCGAGCGCCGCGACGTCGGCTGGATGGCCTCTCCGTGCCAGATAGGCAGGTGCCGCTGCGAGCACGCGCTGGTTGCGCGCGATGCGCCTGGTCACCCAGCCGCCCGCATGGCGGGGCTGTGGCGCCCATAGCCACACCGCGCCGTCGTAGCCCTCGGCGCCGAGGTCGGGGAGCTTCTCCGCCAGAGTGAGCTGGATGTGCAGGCCGGGATGGCGCTCGTTGAACGCAGCCAGCGCCGGTCCGAGCCAGAGCCGGCCGAACCCGAAGGTCGCGACCAGACGGATCGTGCCGCTGAGTTCGGTCTGGCGTTCGCCGAGCTCGTTTTCCATCGCGGCGAAACCGTCGAGCAGCGCCCGGGCATGCAGGCACACCGTTTCGCCCTCGGCTGTCGCGCTCAGCCGGCGCGTCGTCCGGTCGAACAGTCGTTGCCCCAGCCGGGCTTCGAGGGCGCCGAGTCGCTTGGTCACGACCGACGGAACCACGTCCAGCGCGAGTGCTGCCGCGGCGAGGCTGCCGCGGTCGCGGATGGCCACGACGAGTTCCAGATCACTGCGTTCCATTGCTGCCATATCGGAAAGTATGAATTGGCTGATTGTTGCTTGATGCCGCAGCAACGCGCAACGCACAATGGACGCATGTTTGCTTCGTTCTCTTCCTTCGACCTCTCGCGAGACGGCGTGCGCCTGCACGGGAAGGTCGGGGGCAGCGGTGCGCCGCTGCTGCTGCTGCACGGGCACCCGCAGACGCACGCCATCTGGCACCGCGCGGCGCCGATGCTGGCCGAGCGCTTCACCGTGGTCATGATGGACCTGCGCGGCTATGGCGACTCCGACCGGCCCGAGGCGGACGAGGCGCATGCCCGCTACAGCAAGCGGGAGATGGCGCTCGACGCGCTGTCGGCGATGCGGGCGCACGGCTTCGAGCGTTTCGGCGTGCTCGCGCACGACCGCGGCGCGCGCGTGGCGCATCGGCTGGCGGCGGACCATCCGCAGGCGGTGGAGCGCATGATGCTGCTCGACATCGCGCCGACGCTTGCGATGTACCAGAACACCTCCGACGGCTTTGCGCGTGCGTACTGGCACTGGTTCTTCCTCATCCAGCCGCCGCCGTTGCCGGAGGCGCTCATCGCCTCCGATCCGGCGCGCTACGTGCGCAGCGTCATGGGCAGCCGGCATGCGGGGCTCGGGGCGTTTTCGCCCGAAGCACTTGCAGAGTACGAGCGATGCGCAGCCATCGACGGCACGGCGCGCGCAGTCTGCGAGGACTATCGCGCTTCGGCGACCATCGACCTCGATCACGATCGCGCGGACATCGCCGCCGGCCGCAAGCTCGACATGCCGCTGCGTGTGCTGTGGGGCGAGCATGGCGTCGTGGGTCGGTGCTTCGACGTGCTCGCGCTTTGGCGCGAACGGGCGCGGGATGTCACCGGCGGCACGCTGCCCTGCGGCCACTACATTCCCGAAGAAGCGCCCGCCGAGCTGGTCGCCGAAGCGCTTTCGTTTTTCCACGCAACCCCAAGGATTGAGACATGAGTACCCAACGAATCGCTGTCATCGCCGGCGACGGCATCGGCAAGGAAACCGTGCCCGAGGGGCTGCGCGTGCTCGACGCGGCAGCCCGCAAATTCGGCATCGACCTGAAGTTCGACCACTTCGACTTCTCGAGCTGGGATTACTACGAGAAGCACGGGAAGATGCTGCCCGACAACTGGAAGGACCAGATCGGCGGCCATGACGCGATCTTCTTCGGTGCGGTCGGCTGGCCCGAGAAGATCGCGGACCATGTGTCGCTGTGGGGCTCGCTGCTGCTGTTCCGGCGCGAGTTCGACCAGTACATCAACCTGAGGCCGGCGCGTCTGATGCCCGGCATCGTCGCGCCGGTGGTGCGCCGCGACGGCACGCCGAGGCAGCCCGGCGAGATCGACATGTACATCGTCCGTGAAAACACCGAGGGCGAGTACTCGAGCATCGGCGGCCGCATGTACGAAGGCACCGCGCGCGAGATCGTGATGCAGGAAACGGTGATGTCACGCCTCGGCGTGGATCGGGTGCTGAAGTTCGCGTTCGAGCTGGCAGCGGCGCGGCCGAAGAAGCACCTGACCAGCGCGACCAAGTCCAATGGCATCTCGATCACGATGCCCTATTGGGACGAGCGGGTCGCGGCGATGTCGAAGAGCTATCCAGGCGTGAAGCTCGACAAGTTCCACATCGACATCCTCACCGCGCACTTCGTGCAGCGGCCGGACTTCTTCGACGTGGTGGTGGCCAGCAATCTCTTCGGCGACATCCTCTCGGACCTCGGTCCGGCATGCACCGGAACGATCGGCATTGCGCCGAGCGCGAACCTGAATCCGGAGCGCACGACGCCGTCGCTGTTCGAGCCCGTGCACGGTTCGGCGCCGGACATCGCGGGCAAGGGAATCGCCAATCCGATCGGCCAGATCTGGTGCGGCGCCATGATGCTGGAGTTCCTGGGCCACAAGGCTGCGCACGACGCGATCCTCGCCGCCATCGAGAAGGTGCTGGACCCTCGAAGCGGCGCACCTCGGACGCCGGACATCGGCGGCACCGGACGCACGGTCGAACTCGGGAAGGCCATTGCAGAGGCCCTCTGACAGGGCATCGCAAAAACGCCACTAGAATCGCGCTCCTCGTTGTGGTCTATGGGGTGAGTGTCGTATTGACACCCCTTGGACCAGTGGTTGTAATCCCTGTCGGCAGTGCGCTGCCGGCGCGTCAGAACTGTCACCCAATTCCAAATTCGCAACTTGCGGCATTCGTCGCGAGCACGTGATCGCTTCTGACCCTGATCAACATTTTTTCTACAAGGGGCCCTTGTGAACAAGACCGAACTGATTGAGCACATCGCAAAGAACGCCGACATTTCCAAAGCCGCTGCCACGCGCGCACTCGAGTCCACCATCGGCGCCATTCGGACCACGCTCAAGAAAGGCGGCTCGGTGTCGCTCGTCGGTTTCGGTACTTTCGCTGTCGGCAAGCGCGCGGCGCGCACCGGTCGCAATCCGCGTACCGGCGACGCGATTAAAATCAAGGCCGCCAAGATTCCGAAGTTCCGTCCCGGCAAAGCGCTCAAGGACGCCTTGAACTGAGATCAGTGTTTCCGGTGGGGTGCTTAGCTCAGCTGGTAGAGCGGCGCCCTTACAAGGCGTAGGTCGGGGGTTCGAACCCCTCAGCACCCACCACCCGATACAAGAAGGCGAACTGAGTGTTCGCCTTTTTTGTTGCCGTTTCGCAATCCGTCAAAGAGAGTGCTCCAGCATGTTTGATTCCTTCCGCAAGTACAACAAGATCATCATGGGGTTCTTGTTCTTGCTGATCATTCCGTCGTTCGTGCTGTTCGGCGTCAATCGCTATGAGGGAAGCGGCAAGGCCGATAAGGTGGCCCGCGTGGACGGCGCCGACATCACCCGCCCGGAATGGGAGCAGCAGCATCGCAACGAAGTCGACCGGATCCGCCAGCAGGCGCCGAACATCGAGCCGGCTTTGCTCGATTCCGATGCCGCGCGCTATGCGACGCTCGAGCGCATGGTCCGCGATCGCGTGCTCGCAGCGGCAGCCTCGAAGTCGAACATGACGGTTTCCGAGGAGCGGCTTGCACGTCTCTTCGCCGAGAATGCCGGCCTCGCCGCCTTCCGTACGCCCGATGGAAAGTTCGACCGCGAGGGCTTCATGCGGGCTACCGGCCGCACGCCGGAGCAATACGAAGCCGCTGTCCGCGCAGAGCTCGCCACGCAGCAGGTGTCGCTCGGCATTTCCGGGACCGCGTTCGCGAGCGCCGCGCAAGCCGCGGCGACACTCAATGCGTTCTATGACCGTCGCGAGATCCAGGTGGCGCAGTTCAAGCCGGCCGATTTCGCCTCGAAAGTCAACGTGACCGATGCCGATCTGCAAGCTTTCTACAAGGATCATTCCGCGCAGTTCCAGGCGCCGGAAGCGGCCAACGTCGAATACCTCGTGCTCGATCTCGACGCGGCCAAGAAGAACATCGTGGTCAGCGACGCGGATCTGCGCAGCTACTACGACCAGAACAGTGCCCGCTTCGGCAGCAAGGAAGAGCGGCGCGCGAGCCACATCCTGATCGCCGCTCCCGCCGGTGCGCCTGCGGCCGAGCGCGAAAAGGCCCGCGCGAGAGCAGAGCAACTGCTGGCCGAAGTCCGCAAGGCGCCCGGCACCTTCGCGGAGGTGGCGCGCAAGAATTCGCAGGATTCCGGTTCGGCCGAAAAGGGCGGTGACCTCGACTTCGTGACACGCGGTGCGATGGTCAAGCCTTTCGAAGATGCCCTGTTCGCGCTCAAGAAGGGCGAGATCAGCGACGTGGTCGAAACCGAGTTCGGCTTTCACATCATTCACCTCAATGACATCAAGCCGGCAGTGGTGCCGCCGTTCGAAAAGGTCCGTGCCACCATCGAGAACGAAGTCCGCGGCCAGCAGGCGACGCAGGAGTTCGCCAAGGCGGCCGAAACCTTCACCGACATCATCTATCAGCAGCCCGACAGCCTGAAGCCGGCGGCCGAGAAGTTGAACCTCGCCATTCAGACGGCGAACAACGTTCGACGGGTGCCCCTGCCGGGCGCCGCGGGGCCTCTCGGAAACCGGAATTTCCTGAACGCGCTTTTCGCCCCTGATTCGCTCGAACGCAAGCACAACACCGAAGCCATCGAGATTGGCGCGAACCAGCTCGCAGCCGGTCGCGTGACGCAGTACTCGCCGGCGCGGGCCCTGCCGTTCGACGAAGTGAAGGACAAGGTCCGGGCGCAGCTCGTTGCGGAGCGCTCCGCGGCGCTCGCGAAGGCAGAGGGCACGGCCAAGCTCGCGGCTTGGCAGGCTGATCCGGCTGGCGCCGCCTTCGGTTCGTCGGTCACGGTGTCGAGGCTGGAGGCGCAATCCCAGCCGCCGCAGGTGATCGAGGCCGCCCTGCGCGCCGATAGCGCCAAGCTGCCGGTGCTGGTCGGGGCCGATCTTGGCGCCCAAGGCTTTGCCGTCGTGCGCGTCATCAAGACCGTGCCGCGCACGGCGCCGACGCCGGAAGGGGCCAAGCAGGAAAGCGAGCAGTACGGACAGGCCGTCGGTGCTGCCGAGACGGCCGCCTACTACGAGATGCTGAAGAACCGATTCAAGGCGGAAATCTTGGTCCCGAAGCCATCGGATTCCGCCATCGGCTCCGAAAGGTAGTTTTTCACGCTACAATCGCGGGCTCTGCGGTGGCTGTAGCTCAGTTGGTAGAGTCCCAGATTGTGATTCTGGTCGTCGTGGGTTCGAGTCCCATCAGCCACCCCAAACTGCATTGATCAAAAGCGCCGACCCCCGGGTCGGCGCTTTTTTTGTGCGCCTCGTTTGCTGTAATTGCAAACTCAATTAGAATTTTTACTTTCCAATTCGGAGGATTAGCACCGATGGCCTCGACACTTGCCGACATCAATTCCCAGATCAAGAAGCACGATGAACAGATCGCGCAATTGCGCAAGCAGGCCGAAGAGCTCAGGAATCAGGAGCGGGCCGGTGTGATCGAGGAAGTGCGCAAGAAGATCGCGGAATACGGTTTGACTGCCTCCGATCTGAAACTCACGGGACGCGGTAGCAGAAGGAACACGGTGGCGGTTCCTGCAAAGGCGGCCGCAAAGTACCGCAGCCCGACGGGAGAGACCTGGTCCGGCGGTCGCGGTCGCAAGCCGCGCTGGGTGTCCGAGGCGCTGGCTGCGGGTAAATCGCTGTCCGACTTCGAAATCAAGTAAGTCCTTGGGCCTCAACTAAAAAAGCCCGCGGATCGCGGGCTTTTTTATTGGGCGGTCTTGTGGCGCTTCAGTTGACGAGAACCAGCTTGCCCTTCACGCCGCGCGAGCCCATGTGCGCGTAGGCGGCCTTGAGGTCCGCCATGGGCATGGTGCTGTCGATGACGGGCTTGATCTTGCCCTGGCCGTACCATTTGGCCAATTCGGCCATCATCTGCGCATTGGCCTTGGGCTCGCGCTTGGCGAAATCCCCCCAGAACACGCCCACCAGCGATGCGCCTTTGAGAAGCGCCAAATTCAGAGGCAGCGAGGGAATGGGGCCTGCGGCGAAACCGACGACCAGATAGCGGCCACGCCACGCGATCGACCGGAATGCGGGCTCGGCGAATTCACCACCGACCGGATCGTAAATGACATCCGGTCCTTTGCCATCGGTCGCGGCCTTGACCGCGTCGCGGAATGCATTGGGGAGACCGTGTGTCGTGTAGTTGATCGTCGCATCCGCACCAATGGACTTGCAAAGTTCGCATTTCTCGTCGGTGGAGGCCGCGGCAATCACCTTGGCCCCTGCTGCCTTTGCAATCTGAATTGCGGCCGTCCCGACACCGCCGGCGGCGCCGAGAACAAGGACGGTTTCGCCGGCCTTCAATTGAGCGCGATCCATCAGCGCATGCCACGACGTTGCGTAAATCATGATGAAAGCCGCCGCATCGACATAGCCAAAGCCATCGGGCAGGGGCATGCACAGTGCCGCCGGTGCGAGCGTGTGCGTCCCGAAGCCGCCGGTGCCGGAAAGACACGCGACGTTCTGGCCCACGCGCAGGTTCGTGACGCCGTCGCCGACTGCCGCGACCACGCCCGCGTATTCGGATCCCGGAACGAAGGGCAGCGGGGGCTTGATCTGGTATTTGTTCTGGACGATCAGAAGATCGGGAAAATTCAGGCTCGCGGCCTTGATTTCAACCAGGACCTGACCCGGACCGGGCTGCGGCGTCGGCAGTTCTTTCCATGTCAGCGCATCGACGCCGACGGGGTTTTCGCAGAGCCATGCATGCATGCTCGTGTCTCCTGTAGATGGGGCGGGGGATGAAGAAAAGTGCGGGCGATGATAGGCCTCGCATGATGGCGATGTTGTCCCAGTCGTGACGCACCCGCGGCCTACAATCTTGCGGACTCCCAGACGCCATGAAGATACTTATTTCGAACGACGACGGTTATCAGGCCCCAGGCATCGTGGCGCTGCACGATGCGCTCAAGGATGTGGCCGAGGTCGAAGTGGTCGCGCCCGAGCACAACAACAGCGCCAAGTCGAACGCGCTCACGCTGGCGGCACCGCTGTATGTGCATGCCGCGCACAACGGTTTTCGCTATGTCACCGGTACGCCCGCCGATTGCGTGCACATTGCGCTGAAGGGTTTGCTCGACTATCGGCCCGATCTCGTGGTTTCGGGCATCAACAACGGTGCCAACATGGGTGATGACACGATCTACTCGGGCACTGTCGGTGCGGCCATGGAGGCCTATCTGTTCGGCATCCCGGCCATTGCCTTTTCCCAGATCGAAAAGGGCTGGGCGCATATCGATGCCGCCGCGCGTGCCGCGAGAAGACTCGTGCAGCAAATTGAACGCGAGAAGATGATCGGGGGGCCCGCCTTCCTGCTCAACGTCAACATTCCCAATCTGCCGTTCGAACAACTGAAGCCGGTCAAGGTGTGCAGACTCGGTCGTCGTCATGCCGCCGAGAAAGTGATCACGCAGGACAGCCCCCGCGGCGAAACCATGTACTGGATCGCCGGCGCCGGCGGCGCGAAGGACAGCAGTGAAGGCACGGACTTCCATGCGACGGCGGCGGGCCATATCGCTTTGACACCTTTGCAGATCGACCTGACCGACCACGCCCGTCTGAGCCACTGGCGAGACACGGTGGTTCGACTCGGCGAGTCTTCCTGACATGGCAGGCCAACGTCCCGGGTTTCCGGCGCGGCTGACGACTGGGGCGCCCGCGGCAGTTCGCGGGCGGACTCCCGCAGTTCCCGCAAGACCGGCGGTGCATGCGACACCGTCGATGGCATCCGATGCCGTGCGAGCGCGCATGGTGCAGCGTCTGGCTGCGCAAGGGATCGCCGATGCACGTGTGCTGCGCGCGATGGGCGCGGTCGAGCGACACATGTTCGTCGACAGCGCGCTGGTCAATCAGGCCTATGAAGACACCAGCCTGCCGATCGGATTGGGCCAGACCATCTCGAAGCCCAACGTGGTGGCGCGCATGATCGAGCTGTTGCTCGCTGCGCCCTCGCTGGCGAACAAGCCGGGCGATCGACTGGGCCGCGTTCTCGAGATCGGCACGGGTTGCGGCTACCAGGCCGCGGTACTGAGCCACGTCGCGACCGAGGTCTACAGCATCGAGCGTCTGCGAGGTCTTCATGAACGTGCGCGCGCGAACCTCCGGCCGTTTCGACTAGCGACCGTCCACCTGTTGCTGGGCGACGGCATGGTGGGCTATGCCAAGGGGGCACCGTACGCTGGAATCATCGCCGCGGCAGGCGGCGAAGCGGTGCCGGAAGCTTGGGTCGCACAGTTGGCTGTCGGCGGGAGAATCGTTGCACCGACCCAGTCATCGACCGGAGGACAAGCCCTCGTCGTCATTGACAAAACCGCGCGTGGAACGGAGCGTCGCGTTCTTGAGGCGGTTCACTTTGTCCCCCTAAAATCGGGAATTGCTTGAAGGAAGAACACATGCAGGGTATTGGCAATCGGGGCTGGCTTGCCGGCATCACGCTGGTGGTTGCGCTCGTGATTGTGGGGTGTTCAACGCCGAGCGGTCCGGTGCCCGTCGAAGACCGCGGCACCATGACGCGCGCGCCGGGTGCAGGCACGACAAACGTGCCCCCGGCGATCGGTGTCCCTCCGATCACTACCGATCCATCAGGCAAGCCGTTGGCTGGCATCGAGAACTACGGCAAGCCTGGCTACTACGCGGTACGACCCGGCGACACGATTCGTCGCATCGGTGCGGAGACGGGCCAGAGCTGGCAGAACATCGCGAAGTGGAACAACCTCGACAATCCTGACCTCATCGAAGTCGGACAGGTTCTGCGCGTGATCCCGCCAGTGGGTACGGCGACGGCGTCGGCACCTCCTGTTGCATCGGCCACGGAGGCGGCCGGTCGACCAGCGACGCAGCCGGTCGTCGCGCCGGCCACTGCAGCGGCGGCATCGTCGGCGAATGGCGCCGCGGTCAAGCCGTCCGTGCCGGTGACCGCGTCGCCGACGCCGCCTGCGGCGTCGGGTGACGAAGACGTGGGCTGGATCTGGCCTGCGCAAGGCACCTTGATCGCGGGCTTCGATGAAGCCAAGAACAAGGGCCTCGACATCAGCGGCAAGGCGGGCGATTCGGTTCTCGCAGCCGCCGATGGCCGTGTCGTGTATGCGGGTGCGGGCTTGAGAGGCTACGGCAACCTCATCATCCTGAAGCACAACAACACCTACCTGACCGCTTACGCGCACAACCGTACGCTGCTGGTCAAGGAGGACCAGTCCGTGCAGAAGGGGCAGAAGATTGCCGAGATGGGCAACAGCGATGCGGATCGCGTCAAGCTGCACTTCGAAATCCGCCGTCAGGGCAAGCCGGTCGACCCGGCGCGCTACCTGCCGCCACGCTAGCGTGCCATGGCCAACGCCCGCCCTTATCGCACTCCCGTCGTGCGGCGAGGGGCGGGTAACGGGGGACGTCGGCATTCGACCCGGCGCACGCGGCCGATTCAGAACTCACGAACGCCCACGAATCGATCGATGGCGCCGGGGGCGACAGGCACGACGCGAACCCGCGCAGCACCATTGCGGTCGATCTGTCCGGCGAGAGTGGCGATTCGCTGACGCTCTATTTGCGCGAGATTCGCCGGACGGAGCTTTTCACCCCCGAAGAGGAATATCGAACCGCATGTGCCGCGCGCAATGGCGACTTCGCTGCGCGGCAATCGATGATCGAGCACAACCTTCGTCTCGTCGTCAATATCGCCAAGGGCTATCTCGGCCGCAGCGTGCCGATGGCGGATCTGATCGAGGAAGGCAATCTCGGGCTCATGCATGCGATCAACAAGTTCGAGCCGGAGCGGGGCTTTCGCTTCTCGACTTACGCGACCTGGTGGATCCGCCAATCGATCGAGCGTGCCGCGATGATGCAGGCGCGGGCGATTCGCCTGCCTGTCCATGTGGTGCGCGAGCTTCAGCAGGTGATGCGTGCGCGCCGCACGCTGGAGGGTGATCCGGAGTTCGTCGCCCGGCGGCCCGACGGCATCCGCGTCGAAGACGTTGCCGCATTGCTCGGCCGCGAGGTCCAGGAAGTGGCCGATCTCATGGCGCTCGCCGAGGCGCCGCGTTCGCTGGACGCCGGAAGCGAGCGTGGCGAAGACAGCTTCACGCTCGCCGACACGGTGGCGTCGGACGACGAGGGCGGCAACCCCACCGGCGTCACGCAGAGGCATGAGATCGAGCGGCTTCTCGATCAATGGATCCTCGCTCTCACGGAGCGCGAGCGCGAGGTGCTCGAAGGGCGCTACGGCCTGCATGACCGCGATCCGGAAACGCTGGAAGTCCTGAGTGTCCGTCTCGGCCTGACGCGCGAGCGCGTGCGTCAGATTCAGAACGAGGCGATCTCCAAGATGCGGCGGCAGTTGGCGCGTGCCGGCGTTCAGCGCGACGCGCTGTTGTGAGCCTCGCGCGGGCGGCCGGCCTCGCCTGAGACAATCGGCGCATGACGGATCCGAAAGCGAAGAACGAGGAGCAGCAGCGCTCCAGCGATGAATGGCTGCAGGTCGAATCGCTCGACCTCGATGCGCAAGGCGTGGCCCACAAGGCCGATGGAATGGTGGTGTTCGTGGAAGGCGCATTGCCTTTCGAAGAGGTGCAGTTCAATGTGCACCGCAAGAAGAACAACTGGGAGCAAGGAACGGTCACGAAGATCGGCCGCGAGTCGTCCCAACGTGTGCGGCCCGGCTGCCCGCATTTCGGCTTGCACCCCGGTGCGTGCGGCGGCTGCAAGATGCAGCACCTCGAGGCGGCCGCGCAGGTGGCCGTGAAGCAGCGTGCGCTCGAAGACAACCTCTGGCACCTCGGCAAAGTCCGGCCGGACAACATCCTGCGTCCGCTCGAGGGGCCCGCGTGGCACTACCGCTATCGTGCGCGCCTTTCGGTGCGGCACGTGGTGAAGAAGGGCACGGTGCTCATTGGCTTCCACGAGCGCAAGAGCCGCTATCTGGCGGACATGAAGGTGTGCCCGGTGCTGCCGCTGCAGGTCAGCGACATGCTGATGCCGCTGCGCGAGCTCATCGGTTCGCTGGATGCGCGCGATACCTGCCCGCAGATCGAACTCGCATGCGGCGACGCGGCGGACGGGCTCGGGCTGGGCGTGATCGCGCTCGTGCTGAGGCATCTGGAGCCGCTTTCCGGTGCGGACATCGATCGCCTGAAGGCGTTCGCCGCGCAGCACCAGGGCGTTCAATGGTGGCTGCAAGCCAAGGGACCGGACTCCGTCAAGCTGCTGGAGGAGGGCGGACCGGCGCTGGCCTACGAACTGCCGGAATTCGGCGTCAGGATGCCGTTCAAGCCGACCGATTTCACGCAGGTCAATCCGCACATCAATCGAGTCCTGGTCAGCCGTGCGCTCCGGTTGCTCGATGTCCGGTCGGACGAGCGTGTCATCGACTGGTTCTGCGGATTGGGCAACTTCACCTTGCCGCTGGCGACCCGGGCGCGCGAAGTGCTGGGCATCGAAGGCAGCGACACGTTGGTGGCTCGCGCAACCCAGAATCTCGAGCGGAATCGTCCTGCGACGGCAGGTCGGCGCGCGCTTGCTGCAACGCGCTTCGTCGCGCGGAATCTCTTCGAAATGACCCCCGAGATGCTCGTGGCCGATGGCCCAGCGGAAAAGTGGTTGGTCGATCCGCCGCGCGAGGGTGCGTTCGCGCTTACGAAGGCGCTGGCAGACCTGCATCAGCAGCCCGAGCTGAGAGGAAAGAGCTGGGTGCCGCCCAGGCGCATCGTCTACGTGAGCTGCAATCCATCGACACTGGCCCGCGACGCGGGCTTGCTCGTCCACCAGGCGGGGTACGGGTGCACGTTCGCGGGGGTGGTCAACATGTTCCCGCATACCGCGCACGTGGAGTCGATCGCGGTCTTCGATCTGGCATGAAAAAAGGGTCCGCGAGGACCCTTTTTCGTGAGGTGAGGTGAGGTGCGCTGGGCTCAGTCGCGTTCGCCGCCGAACACGCCCAGCAGCGCCAGGAGGCTCTGGAACACGTTGAACAGGTCCAGATAGAGCGCCAGGGTGGCGCTGATGTAGTTGGTTTCGCCCCCGTCGATGATCTGCTTGAGGTCGTACAGCATGTACGCCGAGAAGATGCCAATCGCTGCCACCGAAATGGCGAGCATGCCGGCGGTCGAGCCGACGAACACGTTGATGATCGCGCCGATCATCAGCACCATTGCACCGACGAACAGCCACTTGGCCATGCCGGACAGGTCGCGTTTGATCACCGTTGCGAGCGAGGCCATCACGAAGAACACGCCAGCCGTGCCGCCGAATGCGGTCATGACGAGTTCGGCCCCGTTCCTGAAACCGAGCACGGCCGCAATCAGGCGCGAGAGCATCAGGCCCATGAAGAAGGTGAAGCCCAAAAGAACCGGAACGCCGGCGCCTGAATTCTTGGTCTTCTCGATGGCGAACATGAAGCCGAAGGCGCCCCCGAGGAACACCATCATCCCGAGGCCGCCCGTGAGCGAGCGGGTGATGCCGGTGGCGACGCCGAGCCATGCGCCCAGGACGGTGGGAAGCAGGCTCAGGGCGAGCAGCCAGTAGGTGTTGCGCAGGACGCGCTGGCGGTCCGCCTGGGTCAGTGTCTGGCCATAGCCGACGGAGGTGGCGAGAGTGTTGACACGGTCGTTCATTGCTGAAGCTCCACAAATAATGTGCTGCACCGCTGCAGTTGGGGCGCATTCTAGGGCGCGACAAGAGGTGGAAAAAACAAATACCTGGATTCGAACGGTCTTGACGCGGCGCGTGTTCCCCCTGTGCGAGCGCTATGCTTCGAGGTTACGCAACTTTCCCGGACGATCCATGAAAACCAAGTCATTCCTCGAACTCGCCGATGTCAAGGCGATCGCTGCGGCAGCCGAGGCCGAAGCTGTCAAGAACAACTGGGCGGTGACCATCGCGATCGCCGACGATGGCGGTAACCTGCTGTGGCTGCAGCGTCTCGACGGCGCCGCGCCGCTCTCGTCCCACATTGCACCCGCCAAGGCCCATACCGCTGCGATGGGCCGCCGCGAAAGCAAGACCTACGAGGACATGATCAATGGTGGCCGGACGTCCTTCCTTACGGCGCCGGGCGTTCAGGGCTTGCTCGAAGGCGGCGTGCCGATCGTGAAGGACGGGAACGTCATCGGTGCCGTCGGCGTGAGCGGCGTCAAGTCCAACGAGGACGCGCAAATCGCTCGAGCGGGCATTGCAGCGCTCGGTCTCTGATCGATCGCGTCGGACGACCAAAACAAGAACGCCGACTCCCTGGGTCGGCGTTTTTTATGGCGGCGTCATTGTGGAAAAAGTGCATGGCTAGTCGGCGGACCGTTGGCTAGCAAAAAACGACCCGTCGGAGATGGCCTCCGGGAGTCGCCCCACGATGAAACTTGCGCGAGGGGCGGGCTGAGCCTCATTTGGTCAGGATCAGCTTGCCGAGCTTGGTGGCCTGCAGGCGATAGAGCGAACCGTTGTGCATGATGCCGACGGTCTTGCTGCCCTTGAGGAGTTCGGCGCTCTCCACGAGGGGGGCGGGACGCTCTGCCGCATCGCCGGAAGCGCGACCGCCGCCCGAGTGGTCCAGCGAGGGATGGTTCAGGACGGAGAAGGCATTGGGCGTGGCTTGCATCTTGAGAAATCCCGGTGATCGAGGCGATGTGCAAATGATAATGATTCGCAATAAAAAGTCAACGGGCGCGGCAGGTTTCTTGTGCCCTTCTGACGCCGACCTACTTCGGCTCGGGCTCCGTCACGAAGCCGATCTTGCGCACGCCCGCTTCGCGAGCGGCTGACATGACCTGTGCGATGCGCTCGTAGCGCACGGCTTTGTCCCCTCGGATGTGCAGTTCGGGTTGAGGCTCCTTGGCGGCTTCGGCGGCCATGCGCGACTTCATCTCCGAATCGTCGATCTTCTGATCGTTCCAGTAGTAGCTGCCATCGGCCGCCACCGTGAACAGGATGTTCTGCGGCTTGGTCTGTTCCGGCTCACTGCTCGCGCGCGGCAGATCGATGTTTACCGCGTGCTTCATCACCGGCACGGTGATGATGAAGATGATCAACAGGACCAGCATGACGTCGACCAGCGGCGTCATGTTGATCTCGTTCATGACCTCATCGGGTTCGTCTTGGGTTCCGAAGGCCATCGCGATCAGCCCTTCTTGAGCGCAACAACCGTGGCTTCGCTCGCGCTCTGAACGCGGGCGCCGGTGACGAAGTAGGCATGCAGGTCATGGGCGAAGCTGTTGAGCTTGGTCAGGACGAACTTGTTGCCACGGACGAGGGCGTTGTAGCCGAGCACGGCGGGAATGGCGACCGCCAGTGCCCAATGCCGTCATGATCAGAGCCTCGCCGATCGGACCGGCGACCTTGTCGATCGTGGCCTGGCCGGCGGAGCTGATGCTCATCAGCGCGTGATAGATGCCCCACACCGTGCCGAAGAGCCCGATGAAGGGCGCCGTCGAGCCCACCGATGCCAGCACGGCAAGGCCGGTTTGAAGGCGCGCGGTGAACTCGTCGATACCGTTGCGAAGTGCGCGCGTGATCCAGTCGCTCACGTCCAGCGCGTCATGCAGATGCGCCTTGGTGTTGCGATGGTGCGCAGCCGCCTCACGGCCTTCCAGAGCGAGTGCGCGGAACGGATTGCTGTCGTCCTTTCCCAACTTGTTGAGCGCGGTGGCGAAATCTTCGCTGTGCCAGAAGTCCTGCGAATGCTTGGCGAGGCGCTTGTACTTGATGACATCGAGCGCCTTGATCAGGATGACGATCCAGGATGCGAGCGACATGCCGATCAGCAGCAGTGCCACGGCCCGGGTCACGAAGTCACCTTGATGCCAGATATTCACCAGGCCGAATTGGGAATCCATACGAAGCTACTCCAGAGAATTAATTGAGAACCCAGTTGATCGGGACATTGAACTCCATCGGCTCAGCGACGCCGTTGCGCTTGCCCGGCACGTAGCGCCAACTCATGACGGCTTGGCGCGCAGCTTCGTCCAGTCTCTCGTAGCCGCTCGACCTGAATATCGTTGCCTGCTTGGGCAGACCGTCCACACCGATCAGCACGCGCACGATCGTCTTGCCTTGTTCGCCCAGCCTCCTGCTCATGGCGGGGTACGCGGGCTTCGGGTTCTGCAGGTAATCTGCGCTGCTCGAAGGCAACTGAACAGAAGGCGGTGCCGGCGGAGCAGGCGCAGGAGCAGGCGGCTCGGGCGGCGCAGGTGCCGCCATCGGTGCCGGCGGCGGAGGCGGTTCGAGGCTGCCTGTCGGCGCGTTGGGCGCGGGCTTTGGCTCGCGAATCGCCTGGGGCCGGGGCGGTGGAGGTGTCCTGGTGATTTGCCGCTTGGGTTCCGGCGGGGGAGGTGGCGGTGGCGGAGGCTCCTTGGGCTTCGGAGGCTCGACGAAGTCGCTCAGGATCTCGACCGGAATCACCACTTCCGCCGCTCGCCGCAGGAGGCCGCTCTGCAGTGCCCACAGCGCGGCGACATGAAGCAGCACCACGCCGCCCGCAATGACGACGTTGCGCGAGAGCCCGAAAGCCGAAGGGGGAGCTGAAAAGCGGTCAGACACGATGAGCCATTGGAGTGCGAGCACCCTTGGAGGTGCCCGTTGCGGCTGAACCGCCACGAGTCACTTGCGAAAGATCCACCAGACCGAGCTGGCGACGAAGATCAGGCTGCCGCCGAGGGCCGCGAAGAGTTCCATGCTTTGCTTTCCTTGATGGAATTGGCAAGCTGGATCGCCGCGGGCCCGGTGTCGCGATGCAGTGCCGCGATCGGATGCGAGGCGCTGCATTGAGCAACGACCTCGCGCGCGCAACTCTCGCATTGGCCGCATTGGGTGGCAACGCCGAGTTCGAACTGCACTTCGTCGAACGTCATGCCGGCTCGCACGTGGCGCGCGATTTCGCGGTCGGAGACTCGGCGGCATACGCAAACGATCATGGCGTGAAAGCGACTGGCTGGCTGTGTTGAAGAGGACTCGATTATAAATACGAATTCTTCGCATTTGCAATAACTATCGTCTAGAGCCGTTGTCCAGGGATGCCCGGCCACCTTGCCGGGACGCGAGGTGATCGGGGAGGGGCTTACTCGATCTCGCCCATCTGCGATTGCAGATAGTTCTGCAGGCCGACCTTGCCGAGCAGATCGATCTGGGTTTCGAGGAAGTCGATATGTTCT
The DNA here is from genome assembly GCF_050632185.1 of Variovorax ureilyticus. GTDB lineage: Bacteria > Pseudomonadota > Gammaproteobacteria > Burkholderiales > Burkholderiaceae_C > Variovorax > Variovorax ureilyticus_A. The sequence goes on along the minus strand of NZ_CP192579.1, from coordinate 2,833,442 downwards.
TCGGTGTCGTCCAGGATTTCCTGAAGGATGTCGCGCGACACGTAGTCACGAACCGACTCGCAGTGCGCGATGCCGGCCTTGATCGTCGCCTGCGCCCCCATTTCCGACTTGAGGTCGCACTCGAGGATCTCGGGGACGTCTTCGCCGATGTTGAGCTTGGCCAGATCCTGAAGATTCGGGAGCCCGTCGAGCATGAAGATGCGATCCATCAGCTTGTCCGCATGCTTCATCTCGCCGATGGATTCTTCGTACTCCTTCTTGGCGAGTTTGTCGAAGCCCCAGTGCTTGAGCATCCGGTAGTGGAGGAAGTACTGGTTGATCGCGGTCAACTCGTTCTTGAGTTGAGCCTGCAGATGATCGATGACTTGTGGGTCGCCCTTCATGATCTTCCCTTCTTCTTGAAACGATCGATTGTGAACGTGTTCCGACGGGCCGCAAGCGATTCGATGCTTGGTGCTCTGCATGAATTCGAGGCTGCCGGCACCGCTCGCATGCATAGGGGTACCCAATACTTTTGATAGCATGTAACTATCAATGACAGAGTATTGGTAGTTATACTAGTGGCTCGCCTTTTTCATTAGCCAACTAGGAACTCATCAATGTCCCTGATCAATACCGAAGTCGTCCCGTTCAAGGCAACCGCCTATCACAACGGCAAGTTCGTGCCCGTCTCGGAAGCAAGCTTCAAGGGCAAGTGGTCTGTTGTCGTGTTCTATCCGGCTGACTTCACTTTCGTGTGCCCGACCGAGCTCGGTGACCTCGCCGACCACTACGCCGAATTCCAGAAGCTGGGCGTGGAGATCTACGGTGTGTCGACCGACACGCACTTCACGCACAAGGCGTGGCACGACACCTCGGAAACCATCGCCAAGGTCAAGTACCCGCTGATCGGCGACCCGAGCCAGCAGCTCGCGCGCGCCTTCCAGGTTCTGATCGAAGAGGGCGAAGACGCCGGCCTTGCATACCGCGGCACCTTCGTGATCGACCCCAGCGGCAAGATCAAGACGATCGAAGTGCACGACAACGGCATCGGTCGCGACGCTGCCGAACTCCTGCGCCGCGTGAAGGCTGCGCAGTACGTTGCGGCACACCCGGGCGAAGTCTGCCCCGCCAAGTGGACGGAAGGCGCCGAGACGCTCAAGCCGTCGTTCGACCTGGTCGGCAAGATCTAAACCGTCTTCCCGCGCCATGGCCCGGGCGCGCGAGCTCCCGGGCCTTTTTGTTCCCGTTTGCATTCAAGGAAGTGAGTCCACATGCTCGACGCAGGTACCCAATCGCAACTTAAAAGCTATCTCGATCGCATCACGCAGCCGGTCGAAATCGTCGCATCGCTCGACGATAGCAAGGCCTCCAGCGATGTTCAGGCGCTGCTGAAGGATGTGGCCGAGTCGTCCTCGCTCATCAAGGTGGTCGAGAGCCGCGGCGACGACCATCGCAAGCCGTCTTTTTCGATCAATCGCCCCGGTGAAAACCATGGCCCCCGTTTCGCCGGTCTGCCGATGGGGCATGAGTTCACCTCGCTGGTGCTGGCGCTGCTGCAGGTCGGCGGCTACCCGCCCAAAGTGGAGGAAGCGGTGCTGGAGCAGATTCGTGCTCTCGACGGCGACTTCGAGTTCGAGGTCTATGTCTCCCTGACCTGCCACAACTGCCCGGACGTCGTGCAGGCGCTCAACCTGATGGCGGTGCAGAACCCGCGGATCAACGCGACGATGATCGACGGCTCGTTGTTCCAGGATGAAATCAAGGAACGCCAGATCATGGCGGTGCCGACGGTGTTCCTCAACGGCGCCGAATTCGGCCAGGGCCGCATGACTTTGGAGGAAATCCTCGCAAAGCTCGATTCGAGCGGCGTGGAGCGCGAGGCGAAGAAGATCGCCGCGAAGGACCCGTTCGACGTCCTCATCGTCGGTGGTGGGCCTGCGGGTGCGGCGGCTGCTGTGTACGCGGCGCGCAAGGGCATTCGCACCGGCGTGGCCGCTGAGCGTTTTGGCGGCCAGGTCCTCGACACTATGGGCATCGAGAACTTCATCTCGGTCAGGAAAACCGAAGGTCCCAAGTTCGCGCTCGCATTGGAGGAGCACGTGCGTGACTACGACGTGGACATCATGAATCTGCAGCGCGCCTCGGCTCTGGTGCCGTCCGGCGACTTGATCGAGGTCAAGCTCGAAAGCGGCGCTTCGCTCAAGAGCCGCTCGGTCGTGATCGCGACTGGCGCACGCTGGCGCAACATCAACGTGCCGGGCGAGCAGGAGTACAAGAACAAGGGCGTTGCGTACTGCCCGCACTGCGACGGCCCGCTCTTCAAGGGCAAGCGTGTCGCGGTGATCGGCGGCGGCAACTCGGGCGTCGAAGCGGCGATCGACCTCGCCGGCGTCGTGGGTCATGTCACGCTGATCGAATTCGACAAGCAACTGCGCGCCGATGCGGTGCTGCAGCGCAAGTTGCGCAGCCTCGCGAACGTGACGGTCGTCACCCATGCGCAGACCATGGAAATCACCGGCGACAAGCAGAAGGTCAATGGCCTGGTCTACAAGGACCGCGCGACCGGTGAAAGCCATCAGGTGGAGCTCGAGGGCGTGTTCATCCAGATCGGCCTCGTGCCGAACACCGACTGGCTCAGGGGCACGGTCGAGCTGTCGAGTCACGGCGAGATCATCGTGGATGCACGCGGCCAGACCTCGGTCCCTGGCGTGTTCGCGGCGGGCGATGCGACGACGGTGCCGTTCAAGCAGATCATCATTGCGGCCGGCGAGGGCGCGAAGGCGGCGCTGAGCGCCTTCGATCATCTGATCCGCACCTCGGCGCCCGCCGATGCCGCGGCCGCCTGAATCCACCAGCCTCAACCCGACGCGACCCAGCCCAGGGCACCCGCGGAACCGGCTCTGCCGGGCCGCCGGGTGCGCCCCCGGAGAGGGGGTGGCGCAGCGACACGAAGTGCGCGAAGCCTGGGGGAGAGCTCAGTACGTCAGGCGTTCCGGCCGTAGCTCTTGCAGGATGGTCGTCGCGATCTCTTCGATCGACTTGGTGGTGGTCGACAGCCAGCGGATGCCGGCGCGTCGCATCATGGCCTCAGCCTCGCTGACCTCGTGCCGGCAATTGTCGATGCTGGCATAGCGGGAATTCGGCCGGCGTTCGTTGCGGATTTCGGCCAGGCGCTCCGGCTGGATCGTCAGGCCGAAGATCTTCTTGCGGTGCGGCAGCAGAGCGGGCGGCAACTGCCTGCGATCGAAGTCTTCCGGGATCAGCGGGTAGTTGGCGGCCTTCAGTCCGTGCTGCATGGCCAGGTAGAGCGAGGTGGGCGTCTTGCCGCTACGGCTGACGCCGACCAGGATGACGTCGGCGTTTTCGAGGTCGCGGTTGCTCTGGCCGTCGTCATGCGCCAGGCTGAAATCGATCGCCTGGATGCGTTCGTTGTATTCCTTGCTCTTGCTCACGTCGCTGAAGCGGCCGATCCGGTGGTTGGATTTCGTCGCCAGCTCGATCTCCAGGGGCCGCACGAAGGTGCCGAACATGTCGAGCAGCATCCCCTTGCACTCGGTTTCAATCACCTCGAGCACTTCCATGTTGGCCAGCGTCGTGAAGACGATGGGGCGAACGCCTTCCAGTTCGGCGGTGTGGTTGATCCGCCGGACCGCCTGGTGCGCCTTGTCGACGGTGTCGGTGAACGGAAGCCTGATATGACGCGGCTTCATCTCGAATTGGGCCAGGACGGCGTTGCCGAAGGTCTCGGCGGTGATGCCAGTCCCGTCGGACACGAAGAAAACGGTGCGCGTGTGCATGATCTGTGGGCCTCGTCCAGAACCGCGCGCCGGTCTCGGCACGCCTACAATTCGGCTCATTATCGGGAATGCCACCGATCGTTCCCCAGCCCGAATTCCTCCCATGCATCCGACCCGGCGCCCAGAGCAACAAAAATGATCGCGTTGTGCCGTCTGTATGCAGCATCAGTTTCAACTTCTGGAGCTTTCCCATGTCTGCACTCTTCGAAGCGACCGCCCTGGTCGTACCGTTCGAAAACCTGAGGATGACCGACGTCGAGTCGGTCGGCGGCAAGAACGCCAGCCTCGGCGAGATGATTTCCCAACTGCCGCAGGGCGTGCGGGTCCCGACGGGCTTCGCAACCACTGCCCATGCCTTCCGTCAGTTCCTGGCGCATGGCGGCCTGGCCGACAAGATCAGCGCGCGCACGGCAAGCCTGGACACCGAGGACGTCCGCGCGCTGGCCGCAGCCGGCGCCGAGATCCGCGCCATGGTCGAGGCCCAGCCTTTCCCGGCCGACCTGCAGAAGGCGATCGAATCGGCATTCGCAACCCTTTCCGCCGGCAATCCGCAGGCAAGCTTCGCTGTCCGCTCGTCGGCCACGGCGGAAGATCTGCCGGATGCCTCTTTCGCCGGCCAGCAGGAAACCTTCCTGAACGTGGTCGGCATCGAGGACGTCCTTCACAAGATGAAGGAGGTTTTTGCGTCCCTTTACAACGACCGCGCGATCAGCTACCGGGTGCACAAGGGTTTCGCGCACGACGTGGTGGCGCTGTCGGCCGGCGTCCAGCGCATGGTTCGCAGCGATCTCGGGGCGGCCGGCGTCATGTTCACCATCGACACCGAATCGGGCTTCGAGGACGTGGTGTTCATCACTTCGAGCTACGGCCTCGGTGAAACGGTGGTGCAGGGCGCGGTCAATCCCGACGAGTTCTACGTCCACAAGCCGACCCTTCGCGCCGGCAAGCGCGCGGTGATCCGCCGCAATCTTGGCTCGAAGCTGATCCAGATGGAATTTGCCACGGCAGCCGAAAAGGCTGCCACCGGCAAGCTCGTCAAGACCACGGACGTCCCGGCCGAGCAGCGCAACCGCTACTCGCTGACCGATGCCGACGTCGAGCAGCTCGCCAAGTACGCGCTGGTGATCGAGCAGCACTATGGCCGGCCCATGGACATCGAGTGGGGCAAGGACGGCACGGACGGTCAGCTCTACATCCTCCAGGCCCGCCCGGAAACCGTGAAGAGCCAGCAGTTCGGCAAGTCGGAGCAGCGTTACAAGCTGCTCGGCAAGGGTGCCGTGCTCGCCGAGGGGCGTGCGATCGGACAGAAGATCGGGACCGGCCCGGTCCGTTTGGTCCACAGCATCAGCGAAATGGACAAGGTGCAGCCCGGCGACGTGCTCGTGACCGACATGACCGACCCGAACTGGGAGCCGGTGATGAAGCGCGCTTCCGCCATCGTCACCAACCGGGGCGGGCGCACCTGCCATGCGGCCATCATCGCGCGCGAGCTGGGGATCCCTGCGGTGGTGGGATGCGGCGACGCGACCGATCTCTTGAAGGATGGCACGCTCGTTACCGTCAGCTGCGCCGAGGGCGATACCGGCTTCATCTACGACGGGCTGCTGGAAACCGAAGTGACCGAGGTCCAACGCGGCGAGATGCCGCCGATCGATGTGAAGGTCATGATGAACGTGGGCAATCCCCAACTGGCGTTCGACTTTGCCCAACTGCCGAATCAAGGCGTCGGGCTGGCCCGTCTCGAATTCATCATCAACAACAACATCGGCGTGCATCCGAAGGCCATCCTCGACTACCCGAACGTCGATGCCGACCTCAAGAAGGCGGTCGAATCGGTGGCGCGCGGCCACGCCTCGCCGCGTGCGTTCTACGTCGACAAGGTGGCGGAAGGCATCGCGACCATTGCCGCTGCGTTCTGGCCCAAGCCGGTGATCGTGCGGCTTTCCGATTTCAAGTCCAACGAGTACCGCAAGCTGATCGGCGGGAGTCGCTACGAGCCCGAGGAAGAAAACCCCATGCTCGGCTTCCGCGGTGCGGCGCGCTATCTCAGCGACGAATTCAGCGAGGCGTTTGCCATGGAGTGCGAGGCGCTCAAGCGCGTGCGCGGTGAAATGGGCCTGACGAACATCCAGATCATGGTGCCGTTCGTGCGCACGCTGGGGCAGGCCGAGCGCGTCACCGGTCTCTTGGCAGAGCACGGCCTGAAGCGCGGCGAGAACGAACTCAAGCTGATCATGATGTGCGAGGTGCCGAGCAATGCGGTGCTGCCGGAGGATTTCCTGAAGCACTTCGACGGGTTCTCGATCGGCTCCAACGACCTGACTCAGCTCACGCTCGGGCTTGACCGCGATTCGGGCCTGGAACTGCTTGCGGCGGACTTCGACGAGCGTGACCCGGCTGTGAAGGCACTGCTCGCCCGCGTCATCAAGGCCTGCAAGTCGCAGGGCAAATACGTCGGCATCTGCGGCCAGGGGCCCAGCGACCATCCGGACTTCGCCTTGTGGCTGGCGGAGCAGGGCATCGAGTCGATTTCGCTCAATCCGGACAGCGTGATCGACACCTGGACGCAGCTCGCTGCGCGCTGATCCGCAGGCCGGCGTTGCGCGGCGGGCGACTGTCATCGCCGCGCAACGACTTCTGTCACACGAAACGCTGTAATCCCCGCGTCAGCTTGATGTATTTGCAACGAAATGCATCTTTGGTGTCAAACTTGTGACCCCAGAGGGGTGCTCCCCGTCTGGCGTCGAGGAAAGCATGATTCTTATCAAGACAGAAACCGGGCACCGGGTGCTCAAGGACCGGTCGGTGCGGCTCACTCCGCGTCAGCGGTCTGCATTCATCCTCTTCGACGGCCGCCGCTCGGTGAACGAGGTGATCGAGGCTGGGATGGGCATCGTCCCGGAGGACATCGATCAACTTGTCGAGCTCGGATTGCTGGAGCAAATCGTTTCGCAGGTGCCGGCACCCAGCCCGGTGCAGGCAGACTCGCCTGCTTCTCATCCGGCGCCCGGGGCTGCAACCCCGCCGCCGTCGGGCCGTTCATCGCAGCAGCGCTACAAGGACGCCTATCCCATCGCGACACAGCTCACGGCAAGTCTCGGCCTGCGCGGATTCAGGCTCAACCTGGCCGTCGAGGGGACGTCGACCTTCGAGCAACTCCACGAACTGTTCCCGAAAATCCAGTCCGCCGTAGGTCCCGACAAGGCAGCTGCACTGGAGCGTGCCCTCATTGGCGACTAAGCCTCTGCTATAATTGCCGGCTTTGCCTTGCCACACTGCGACTGACGCTGCGGGTGGCTTTATCCCTTCTACGGAAGATCCACAAGGAGTGCCATGCGTCACTACGAAATCATTTTGCTGATCCATCCGGATCAAAGCGAGCAAGTTCCGGCCATGCTGGAGCGCTATAAGGGCATGATCACCGCCGGCGGCGGCAAGATCCACCGCGTCGAAGACTGGGGTCGCCGTCAACTGGCCTACCAGATCAACAAGCTCAACAAGGCGCACTACCTGTGCGTGAACATCGAAGCTGAGCAAGCCGTGATGGCCGAACTCGAGCATGCGTTCAAGTTCAACGACGCCGTTCTGCGCCACCTGACCGTCGTCAAGAAGAAGGCCGACACCGGCCCTTCGTCGATGATGAAGACGGTCGAGCGCGAAGAGGCTCGCAAGGCCCAGCAGGCCGAGTACGCCGCCAACAACAACTGATGGTGTGAGTGCCGTCGCAGTCAATCAGCTCGTGCTGACTGCCTGCGTCGCCGAAATCGGAGCCCTGCGTTTCACGCCCGCCGGCCTGCCTGCAGTCGACGCCCGACTCGAACATGAGTCAACGATCGTCGAAGCGGGCCAATCAAGGAACGTGAAGGCGGCCATCAAGGCGGTGGCGTTCGGTTCAGTCGCAGAGCGGCTGGCACGGCAGGCGCTGGGAAGCCTCTGGCGATTCCAGGGCTTTCTCGCCACTCCGGGAAACGGCAAGCATCCGGTTCTGCACATCCAGGATTTTCAGCAAGATTAATTTTCGACAAGAGGTCCCCAATGGCCACGTTCAAGAAATTCAACAAGGACAAGCGTCCGAAGCGCAACACCCAGTCGCTGCTGTTCAAGCGCAAGCGCTTCTGCCGTTTCACCGTCGCCGGCGTCGAGGAAATCGACTACAAGGACGTCGACACCCTGCGCGATTTCATCAGCGAGAACGGCAAGATCATTCCCGCGCGCCTCACTGGCACGCGCGCCATCTACCAGCGTCAGCTGAACACCGCGATCAAGCGTGCGCGCTTCCTCGCCCTGGTGCCGTACAGCGACCAACACCGCGTCTAAGGAGCCGGACATCATGCAAGTCATTCTTCTGGACAAGGTCGTGAACCTCGGCGTGCTCGGCGAGATCGTCAAGGTCAAGGACGGTTACGCACGCAACTACCTGATCCCCTCGGGCCGCGCTCGTCGCGCAACGGAAGCCGCCAAGGCCGAATTCGAAGCCAAGCGCGCCGAACTCGAGAAGGCTGCTGCCGCCAAGCTGACGGAAGCGCAAGCCCAGGGCGAAAAGCTTGCCGGCACCGCCGTCAAGCTGACCCAAAAGGCCGGTGTCGATGGCCGTCTGTTCGGGTCGGTGACGAACCACGACGTCGCCGACGAGCTGAACAAGCTCGGCTACAAGGTCGCCAAGTCGCAAGTTCGCATGCCCAGCGGCCCGATCAAGGTTGTCGGCGACAGCACGGTGAGCGTTGCCTTGCACACCGACGTGGTCGTCGAGATCAACGTGACGGTCTACGGCGAAAGCGCGTAAGCCATCAGCAAAGAGAAGACAAGGTCGCTGGTGCGCGACCTTGTTCATGCAAGCCGCCTTCGGGCGGCTTTTGTTTTCTCGCGCGGCCGGGTTGTCCCGCGTCGTGCACCGGAAGATCACCGAATATTCACAGCCTTGTCCACGTGACGTCGCGCATCGCGCGGCTTAGCATGCAGGGTTGCAAGGAGCCCCATGTCCGCAGTCTTCTCCTACGCCGATAACGATCCCTCGAACGATCGCCAGATCGCGCAGTTGCGCATTCCGCCGCATTCGATCGAGGCCGAGTCGAGCGTCCTTGGCGGACTTCTTCTGGACAACGGCGCGTGGGACCGGATGGGTGATGTCGTCGTCGACAGCGACTTCTACCGTCACGAACACAAGCTGATCTACGCTGCCATCGGCACGCTGATCAATGCCAGCAAGCCGGCCGACGTGATCACGGTCTACGAGCAATTGCAGAACCTCGGCAAGGCCGAGGAAATCGGCGGACTTGGCTATCTCAACTCGCTTGCCCAGTACGTGCCGAGCGCGAGCAACATCCGGCGCTACGCAGAGATCGTTCGCGAGCGATCGATCCTGCGCAAGCTCGTCGCCGCGAGCGATGAAATCGCGACCAATGCCTTCAACACGCAGGGCAAAGCGGTCGACAAGATCCTGGACGAGGCCGAACAGAAGATTTTCAACATCGGCGAAGAAGGCACGCGGATGAAGCAGGGCTTCCAGGGCATGGATGCCCTGGTCGTCGAACTGCTCGATCGCGTGACGGAGATGGCCGAGAACCCGAACGACATCACCGGCGTGCGCACGGGCTTCTACGAGTTCGACAAGATGACCTCGGGGCTGCAGGCGGGCGACATGATCGTGCTCGCGGCGCGTCCGTCGATGGGGAAGACCTCGCTCGCCATCAACATCGCCGAGCACGTGGCGCTCAACGAGGGCTTGCCTGTCGCGGTGTTCTCCATGGAAATGGGCGCGTCGCAGTTGGCGGTCCGTATCGTCGGCTCGATCGGCCGCATCGACCAGGGCCACCTGCGAACCGGCAAGCTCACCGACGACGAGTGGCCGCGGCTCACCGAGGCCATCGAAAAGTTGCGCAACGTTTCGCTCCACATCGATGAAACACCGGGCCTGACCACCAGCGAACTGCGTGCCAATGCGCGTCGGCTCGCGCGGCAATACGGAAAGCTTGGCTTGATCGTGGTCGACTACCTGCAGCTCATGAGTGTCTCGAGCAGCATGAACGATGAGAACCGTGCCACCGCGGTGGGTGAAATCTCGCGCGGCCTGAAGATGCTGGCGAAGGAGCTCAAGTGCCCGGTGATCGCGCTGTCGCAGTTGAGCCGCGGCGTGGAAAGCCGTACCGACAAGCGTCCGATGATGAGTGATCTGCGCGAATCCGGCGCGATCGAACAGGATGCCGACCTCATCATGTTCATCTACCGCGACGACTACTACAACAAGGACAGCAAGGAGCCGGGTGTTGCGGAGGTGATCATCAGCAAGCACCGGAACGGACCGACCGGCACCGTGAAGCTGGCGTTCCTGAAACCGCTCACCAAATTCGAGAATCTCGCTACCGGCGGCGACGATTTCTAGTCCTGTTTCGCCGAATTGGCCTTCTGCGAAGCTTCCCGCAGGCTTCTGAGCATGTCCGCCAGCGTCTTCCCAGCCTCGTCGCGAAAACGCTCCGGCAACACCTCGATCTGGTCGATGCGGTCGAGCCTGAAGGCGCGAAAGTCTTCCCGCAGCTCGCACCAGGCGGAAAAGGTCCAGACCTTTCCCCAGTAGAAGCACCCGAGCGGCCGTACCGTGCGCTGCGTCGGCGCACTGACGACATCGTGATAGTCCATCCGGACCTTGTGCCGCGATTGCACGGCTTCCCGCAGCACCTGCAGGCGCGCGCGCGTGCCATCGTCGAGGATGTAGGCGGGTGCGTAGAGCGCAAGACTCTCCGCGGACACGCGCGCCGCCGTCGGTAGCACGGAAAGAATCTTTCCAAGCGCGGACTCGATATCTCGCGCCATCGCGGTGTCGACCCAGCTCTGCGCGAGCCGGGCCGATGCCACCAGCGCCGCCGCCTCATCCTGGGTGAACATGAGCGGCGGAAGGTCAAAGCCTGAACCGATGCGGTAACCGACGCCGGCTTCACCATCGACCGGTACGCCTTGGCGCTGAAGATCGGCGATGTCGCGGTAAACGGTGCGCTCGGAAATCTCGAGGCGTTGCGCGAGGAACGCTGCGGTGGTGAGCCGTCGCCCGCGAATGATCTGGACGATCTGAAACAGACGATCGGCGCGGCGCATGAAGGAGGTCAGCTTCCGATGAACCTGGGCAGGCGCACACAATCGGCGAGGCATTCCCGCCGAGTCTTGCCGCGCGCGCCAAAAGTCGGGTTCATGTCAGTCCAGTTCAACTCCGACGTGGATGGCGACCTGCTCGGGGCCGCTGTACGCCTCGAAGTCGCTTCGATAGCGACGCTTGATTTCGGGATGTGCATCGAAATATTGCCAGATCGCCTGCCACACCGCGAGAACCATCTGCGGCATCGCACCCTGTCCGGCGAAGACGAGGTAGTCGCCCCCTCGATGCGCACCGCTTCCGGGCCATCCGCAACTGCGACGCCGGTCGTGATGTCGAAGGCGCCGTCCGCGTCGGTCTCGTAGGCCGAGTAGACGCCGTAGAGGTGCATGTCGGCGATCCGATGCGGCGTCTTCTCGTAGATGCGCTCGTCGAAAAAGCGGTTCCACAGGGTGCTGATTCGCGCGGCCTGGGGGTTGTTTTCATCATGGTTGGTGGTTCGTGCGGTCAGGCCTGCGACGCTGAACGCATCCAGTCGTTGAAGTTGAGGTTGCATGACTTGCTCCATATCGAATTCATCGCTCCGCTGGCAGAGCGAACCCGGTTGCGGCGTCGGATTCCGAGCCGCCGGATGACGCGTGTCAGGCCAGCGCGTGCCTGACTTCGTTGCCCTCGGTATCCCGCAGGTCGGCGACAGGGATGTCAAACCAGTTGACGCTGGTGGTCATGATGGGCTTCCTCAGGCGGTGAATGAAGCCTGGATGCTGCACGACAGCTGCTGACAACGTTCTGTCAGGAGCGTTGTCAGCGTGGAGCTCCGGCCGGTTCGACCCGGCTGCGAGCTGCTGCTAGAGCACTTCGCTGGCGAAGTCGGCGAGGCGCGAGCGCTCGCCGCGTGCCAGCGTGATATGGCCGCTGTGGGGCCAGCCCTTGAACTTGTCGACTGCGAAAGTCAGGCCGGACGAGCCCTCGGTCAGATAGGGGGTATCGATCTGCGCGAGGTTGCCCATGCAGATGATCTTGGTGCCCGGACCTGCTCGCGTCACCAGCGTCTTCATCTGCTTCGGCGTGAGATTCTGTGCCTCGTCGATGATCACGTACTTGTTCAGGAAGGTGCGCCCGCGCATGAAGTTCATGCTCTTGATCTTGATCTTGCTGCGGATGAGCTCGTTGGTCGCCGCGCGGCCCCATTCGCCGGCGCCTCCGCCGTCGCCCTTCGCGAGGAACTCGAGGTTGTCGTCGAGCGCGCCCATCCACGGGCCCATCTTTTCCTCCTCGGTGCCCGGGAGGAAGCCGATGTCCTCGCCGACGCTGACGGTGGCGCGGGTCATGATGATCTCGGTGTAGCGGCGGTCGTCCAGAACCTGCGTCAGGCCGGAAGCGAGCGCCATCAGCGTCTTGCCGGTGCCGGCGGTGCCGGTCAAGGTCACGAAGTCGACCTCCGGATCCATCAGCAGGTTCATTGCGAAATTCTGTTCGCGGTTTCGCGTGTTCACACCCCAGACTGCATTCTTGATGGAGCCGTAGTCCTTCAGCGTCTTGAGCACCGCCGTCTTGTCGCGGATCTCGGTGACCCGCGCATACATGCTCGGCTCGCCGGGCGCTTCGAAATAGATGAACTGATTGATGTAGAGGTTGGGCACGATCGGTCCGCTGATGCGGTAGAACGTGCTGCTGCCGCTCTGCCAGCTCTCGATGGTCTTGCTCTGGCGGGTCCAGAAGTCAGTCGGCAGCGCGAGCGAGCCGGAGTAGAGGAGGTCGCCGTCATCCAGCGTCTTGTCGTTCTGGTAGTCGTCGGCGTCCAGTCCGAGCGCGCGCGCCTTGACACGCATGTTGATGTCCTTCGACACCAGCACGACTTCCCGCTTCACGCGTCCCGGCGCGTCCTTCGAGTTGAGGTCGCGCAGCGCCTGGACGACGCCGAGGATCTGATTGTCCGCCTTGCCTTGCGGCAGACTGGTTGGCAGGGTGTAGTCGAGCGGTTCCGTCTGGAAGAAGAGCTTGCCGCCAGCTTCGCGATGGCCGGTGGTGTCCAGCTTCAGACCCTTGCCGATGTCCGCGCCCTGTGCCGCGGCCAGTGCGTCCAGCGTCCGGCTGGCCTCGGCGCCCGTTGCGGGCCACTTCCGTCGTGCCCTTCTTGTGCCCATCGAGCTCCTCCAGAACGATCATTGGCAGGAAGATGTCGTGCTCCTCGAAGCGGAAGAGGCACACCGGATCGTGCAGCAATACGTTGGTGTCGAGCACGAAAAGCTTGGCCGGCCCGTTCGACTTGTTACGTTTGGCGCGCGGCTGGGTCTGGCGCGTGACTGCAGCCGCGGTCTCCGCGACCGCCGACGGGACGGGCGAGGGCGCTTTCGCCACTGGGAGCGGGGCTTTCGCCTTGAGCAGGGGGAGGGCCTCGACGTTGCCACCCGATTCGGCGGCGTGGCGATCGAACAGTTCGAGCGGACGGGGTCCGGTCGTGCCGCTTTCTTCAGATTTCCGATCAGTTGAGCGGCGACCGCCTCGGCCCTGCGAAGGCCGAGCGGGCGCGTCGTGCGCGCTGGGCGAGAGCATGGCGGCACGTTTCGTGGGGGCGGGAGGCAAGGGCATGGGGCAGTTTGCTCGCAAGAATGAAGGGGCCAGAAAACGAAAAAGCCGCCTGAAGAACCTGGCGGCTTTGTTCGGTGGATGCGGTCGCGGAGCTCAACGGCATGGGGCCATTATGCACATCGCGTGTGTCACTACCTCTGTTCGTTGCGCGCCGCCAACGCAGACGCGCAAAACCTCGCACTTGGCAAATCAGGCGGCCTTTTTGAGCGCCTTGACAGCTTTGAGTACCTCGTCGACATGGCCGGGGACCTTGAGCCCGCGCCACTCGGCCTTGAGATGGCCGTCCGCACCGATCAGGAACGTGCTGCGTTCGATGCCCTTGACCTTCTTGCCGTACATGATCTTGTTCTTGACCACGCCGAACATGTGGCACATCTTTTCTTCGGTGTCCGCGATCAGTTCGAAGGGGAGCTCGAGTTTGGCCTTGAATTCGTCATGCGACTTCATGTTGTCGCGCGAGACACCGAACACGGTGGCGCCAGCCTTTTCGAAGTCCTTGTAGCGATCGCGGAACTGCATGGCTTCGGTGGTGCAGCCTGGCGTGTTGTCCTTGGGATAGAAGTACATCACCAAAACCTGGCCGAGATGCGAGGTGTTCGAGACCTTCAGGCCGCCGGTGGCATTGGCATCGAATTCGGGAATGGGTTTGTTGACAACGATCGCCATGAAACTTGTTTTCTCCAGTTTGGTTCCATGCTCGAGCGAGTCGAGTTCATGGAGGATTGGTCGTTGCTAGATGAGGGCGGGCCGCCGGATTGCAACCCACAATTTTACCTCGAAATGCCTCCTACTGCCCGCTGGGGGCCTCCTCAATAAGGAGGGCGGCGACCACGTGGCGCCCTTCGCTGGCGAGGATGTTGTAGGTGCGGCACGCCGCGGGCGTGTCCATCGTCTCGACGCCGGTCCGCTGAATCATGAGCGGCTGGAGCCAGGCCGGCTTGGGGAACCGGATGCGCTTTCCGCTACCGAAGATGATCAGTTCGGCGCCCAGTGAAGCCAGTTGGGCGAAGTGCTCCGGTCCCAGGTCTTCGAAGCGGCTGCAATCCCATGTGAAGCGCTCGCCGCGCGAGCCGACGACGACGCTGGAATCGATACGTTCGTTGTTGACGGCGACCCAACCCGGGCCGTGTGCAGTGAGTGTCTGGACGTCGGATTTGTCGGGCTGGAGCTTCATCGGAAAGGGCAGGGAACTGTGGTCAAATTATAGGTTTTCCCCCGCGCAGACCCCCTTGGAGGGACTTTGAAACCGCTCAAGAAATCGGCCAAGCTGGCCAATGTGCTCTACGACATCCGCGGGCCGATCATGGACGCCGCCAAGCAGATGGAGGAGGAGGGCCAGAAGATCATCAAGCTCAACATCGGCAATCTGGCCGTGTTCGGCTTCGATGCGCCCGAAGAGGTCCAGCAGGACATGATCCGCAACCTCCCGGCCTCGGCCGGTTATTCGGACAGCAAGGGCATCTTCGCGGCGCGCAAGGCGGTGATGCACGAGACGCAGAAGCAGGGGATCGCAGGCGTCACGCTCGACGACATCTATCTCGGCAATGGCGCGAGCGAGCTGATCGCGATGGCGACCAACGCGCTGCTCAACGACGGCGACGAACTGCTGCTGCCCGCGCCCGACTATCCGCTGTGGACGGCTGTCGCGAGCCTGTCGGGCGGCAAGCCCGTGCACTACCTTTGCGACGAGGACAACGGCTGGATGCCCAGGCTCGACGACATCCGCGCCAAGGTCACGCCGCGTACCAAGGGCATCGTCGTCATCAACCCGAACAACCCCACCGGGGCGCTGTATTCGGATGAGCTGCTCAAGGGCATCGTCGAGATCGCCCGAGAGCACGGCCTGGTGATCTTCGCCGACGAGGTCTACGACAAGGTGCTCTACGACGGTGTCAAGCACACCGCGATCGCGAGCCTGTCGAAGGACGTGCTCACGCTCACCTTCAACTCGCTCTCCAAGAGCTATCGCTCGTGCGGCTATCGCGCGGGCTGGCTGGTGGTGTCGGGCGACAAGAAGAGGGCCCGCGACTACATCGAGGGACTCAACATGCTCTCGAACATGCGCCTGTGCGCCAACGTGCCGGGGCAATGGGCGATCCAGACGGCGCTCGGCGGCTACCAGAGCATCAACGAGCTTGTGGCGCCCGGCGGGCGACTTCGCCGCCAGCGCGATCTGGCCTACGAGCTCATCACGGCGATTCCGGGCGTGAGCTGCGTCAAGCCGAGTGCCGCGCTCTACATGTTCCCGAAGCTCGATCCGAAGATCTACCCGATCGAGGACGACCGGCAGTTCTTCCTCGACCTGCTCAAGGAGACCAAGGTGATGCTAGTCCAGGGCACCGGCTTCAATTGGAAGACGCCCGACCACTTCCGCATTGTTTTCCTCCCCCACGAGGAGGATCTGCGCGAGGCCATCAACCGCATTGCCGGCTTCCTCGAACGCTACCGAAACCGGCTTGCCTGATCCGCCGGCCTTGCTTTTCCCGCTTTCCCGCATTGAAGACAAAATCATGAAACCCATCCAAGTTGGCCTGCTCGGCATCGGTACGGTCGGCAGCGGCACCTTCAAGGTGCTTCGGCGCAATCAGGAAGAGATCAAGCGCCGCGCCGGCCGCGGCATCGAGATCACGATGGTTGCCGACCTCGACACGACGCGAGCCAGGGCGGTCGTCGGAGAAGGCGTGAAGGTGGTTGACGATGCGCGAGCCGTCATCGCCAACCCCGAGATCGACATCGTGATCGAGCTCATCGGCGGCTATGGCATCGCGAAGCAGCTGGTGCTCGAGGCGATCGCCGCCGGCAAGCACGTGGTGACCGCCAACAAGGCGCTGCTCGCGGTGCACGGCACCGAGATCTTCGCGGCCGCCCACGCGAAGGGCGTCATGGTCGCGTTCGAAGCCGCGGTCGCAGGCGGCATCCCGATCATCAAGGCGCTGCGCGAGGGCCTCACGGCCAACAGCATCCAGTGGATCGCCGGCATCATCAACGGCACCACCAATTTCATCCTGTCGGAGATGCGGGACAAGGGGCTCGACTTCGAAACCGTGCTCAAGGAAGCGCAGCGCCTCGGCTACGCCGAAGCCGATCCGACCTTCGACATCGAAGGCGTCGATGCGGCCCACAAGGTGACGATCATGAGCGCGATCGCGTTCGGCATCCCGGTGCAGTTCGACAAGGCCTACGTCGAGGGCATCACCAGGCTCGCCGCGCAGGACATCAAGTACGCCGAACAGCTCGGCTACCGCATCAAGCTGCTGGGTGTCACCAAGCGCGTGGCGCAGGGCGTCGAGTTGCGCGTGCACCCGGCGCTGGTGCCTTCGAAGCGCCTGCTGGCCAACGTTGAGGGCGCGATGAACGCGGTCATGGTCAACGCCGATGCCGTCGGCACGACGCTCTACTACGGCAAGGGCGCGGGGAGCGAGCCGACCGCCAGCGCCGTCATCGCCGATCTGGTCGACATCGCGCGCCTGCACACGGCTGACGCGGCCCACCGCGTGCCGCACCTCGCTTTCCACCCCGATGCGATGAGCGACCTCAAGGTCCTGCCGATGTCGGAGGTGGTGACGAGTTACTACCTGCGCATGCGCGTCGCCGACGAAGCCGGCGTGCTGGCGAAGGTCACCGGTCTGCTCGCCAGCGCGGGCATCAGCATCGATGCGGTGCTGCAGCGGGAGGCCGACGAAGTGGGCGGCGAAGGCTCGACGCAGACCGACCTCATCATCCTCACGCACGACACGCGCGAAGGCACGCTCGACGAGGCGCTGGCCCAGGTGCAGGCGCTGCCGACCGTGCTCGCCCCGATCGTGCGGATTCGCAAGGAAGAGTTGTCCTGATGCGCTACCTCTCCACGCGCGGCCACCCTGAACGTCGCCGCTTCTGCGAAATCCTGCTTGAAGGCCTTGCGCCCGATGGCGGCCTGTATCTGCCCGAGCAGTATCCGAAGGTCGATGCCGCCACGCTCGCCAAGTGGCGCGGCCTGCCTTATGCCGAACTGGCATTTGAAATCCTTTCGCTCTACGTCGACGACATTCCGCCGGCCGATCTGAAAGCGATCTGCGCCAAGACGTACACGGAGGAGGTGTTCGGCACGCCCGACATCGTGCCGCTGCGCGAGCTCGAGGACGGCGTCTACATCGAAGCCTTGTCCAACGGCCCGACGCTCGCCTTCAAGGACATGGCGATGCAGCTCCTCGGCAACCTGTTCGAGTACGAGCTGGCCCGTCGCGGCGAACAGCTCAACATCCTCGGCGCGACCAGTGGCGACACCGGCAGCGCAGCCGAGTACGCGATGCGCGGCAAGAAGGGCGTGCGTGTCTTCATGACCTCGCCCGACGGCCGCATGAGTCCGTTCCAGCAGGCGCAGATGTTCAGCCTGCAGGACGAGAACATCCACAACATCGCCATCTCCGGCGTCTTCGACGACTGCCAGGACATCGTCAAGGCGGTGTCGAACGATCTGGCCTTCAAGCGCAAGTACAAGATCGGCACGGTCAATTCGATCAACTGGGCGCGGCTGCTGGCGCAGGTGGTCTATTACTTCGCCGGGTACTTCCAAGCCACGGCGAGCAATGACAAGCCGGTGAGCTTCACCGTGCCGTCGGGCAACTTCGGCAACGTCTGCGCGGGGCATGTCGCGCGCATGATGGGCCTGCCGATCCGCACGCTCGTCGTTGCGACCAACGAGAACGATGTGCTCGACGAGTTCTTCCGCACCGGCGTCTATCGAGTTCGCTCGGCGGCCGACACGCACGAGACCTCGAGCCCCTCCATGGACATCTCGAAGGCCAGCAACTTCGAGCGTTTCGTCTTCGATCTGGTGGATCGCGATGCCGCCAAGAGCCGCGCGCTGTTCGAGGGCGAACTTGGCCGCGCCGGCCGCTTCGACCTCAGCGGCGATCCGGCCTTTGCGAAGGCCGCAACCCAGTTCGGCTTCGCGAGCAGCCGCAGCACGCATGCCGACCGCCTCGCGACGATCCGCGACACCGACAAGCGCTTCGCGACCCTGATCGACACGCACACGGCCGACGGGCTCAAGGCCGCGCGCGAACATCTCGCGCCGGGCGTGCCGATGATCGTTCTCGAAACCGCCCTGCCGATCAAGTTCGCCGAAACGATCGTCGAGGCGCTGGGCCACGAGCCGGAGCGTCCCGCGCGGTTCAAGGGCATCGAGAACCTGCCCAAGCGGGTCGTCAAGCTCCCGGCCGACGTTGACGCGGTGAAGGCGTATATCGCCCGGCACTGCGATTGATCTCGCCCGACGCATGAAAGTCATCGGCTTCGCCGGCTTCTCCGGCGCGGGGAAGACGACGCTCGTGGAGCGGTTGATCCCCGTGCTCAAGCGGAAGGGGCTGCGCGTTTCCGTGGTCAAGCACGCGCACCACAAGTTCGACATCGACCACCCGGGCAAGGACACGTACCGGCACCGCGAGGCGGGCGCCTTCGAAGTGGTGGTCGGCTCGGACAAGCGCCCGGCACTCATCCGCGAATTCGAACAGCCGACGCGGCTCGACGTGCACGACCTGATCGCGGAACTCGATCCGGGCGCCGACTGGGTCCTGGTCGAAGGCTTCAAGCACAGCGACCTGTTGAAGCTCGAGGTGTGGCGTGCGCCAGCGGAAGGCGAAGAGCCACGGCCGGTGCGCTACGTCGAGGACCGGTTCATCGTCGGCATCGCCACCAACACGCCGTCGAGCCTGCCGCAGGCCGCCAGAGCTGCCGATCTTTGACCTCGACGACACCGATGGCATCGCCGAGTGGCTTCTGCTGCACGCCGAGCGATTCGCATACAAGGTGAAGGACCATGGCTGAAACTTCCTCACGTCCCCCGCTGATGGCGCTCGACGAAGCGCTGTCCCGCCTGCTTGCCGCGGCATCGCCCCGGCTTGGTGCTGAAAGCGTCTCGACCTTCGACGCCGATGGCCGCGTGTTGGCGCAGGACGTGGTTTCGGGCCTCACCGTGCCGCCGCGAGACAACAGCTCGATGGACGGCTATGCAGTTCGCGCAGGTGATTGCCGAGGCCGCTGGCGCCGTTCTGCGCGTGGCGCAGCGTATTCCGGCCGGCACCGTCGGCACGCCGCTCGCGGCCGGCACCGCGGCGCGCATCTTCACCGGAGCGCAGATCCCCGAAGGTGCCGATGCCGTGGTCATGCAGGAGGACACGCAGGCATTGCCGGAGGAAGGCAGCCTGGGCAGCGTTCGCATCGAGATCGCGCCCGCGCGGGGCCAATGGATCCGTCGCGCCGGCGAGGACGTGGCCGCCGGCGACATCGTGCTGTCAAAGGGCGAGCGTCTTGTCCCCGCGGGTCTGGGACTGGCCGCCAGCGTCGGACTGGCCCAGTTGCAGGTCTCGAAGCGTCCGCGCGTCGCGCTCCTGTCGACCGGCGACGAACTGGTGATGCCCGGTGAAGTGGCGCCCGAGGCGATGAAGCCCGGCTCCATCTACAACTCCAACCGTTTCTTCATGCGCGCGCTTCTCAAGCGCTTCGGCTGCGAGGTCAACGATCTCGGCATCGTGCCGGACCGCCGCGAAGCCACCATCGAGGCGCTGCGCGAAGCGGCACAGCGCAACGATTTGATCATCACCACGGGCGGTGTCTCGGTCGGCGAGGAAGACCACATCAAGGCCGCCGTGCAGCACCTGGGCAGCCTCGAACTCTGGTCGTTGTCGATGAAGCCGGGCAAGCCCTTTGCCTATGGCCGCATCGGGGACGCGCACCTGACCGGACTGCCCGGCAATCCGGTATCCAGCTTCCTGACCTTCCTGCTGCTGGTGCGGCCGTTCCTGCTCACGCTGCAGGGCGCGAAGCGCGTCGCGGTCGAACCGGTGGCGATGCGCGCCGATTTCGACTGGCCGCGCGCGGACCGTCGTCGCGAGTTCCTGCGGGCGAGGCGCAATGCTGCGGGTGGGCTGGATCTGTTTCCCAACCAGAGCTCCGGCGTTCTCACATCGACCGTGTGGGGCGACGGGGTCATCGACACGCCGGCCGGTCAGCCGTTCAAGGCCGGCGACATGGTCCAGTTCATTCCCTTCTCGTCGCTGCTGGCCTGAGCATGAAGATCAACGTCCGCTACTTCGCCTCGGTGCGCGAGGCGCTCGGCACCGGCGCCGAAGCGATTGACACCTCGGCGCCGAACCTCGGCGCGTTGCGCGACGAACTGATCGCGCGCGGCGAGCCGCACGCCAGTGTGCTGGCGCGAGGCCGGGCGGTGCGCATGGCGCTCGACCAGGTGATGAGCAACGAGCAGGCCCTGCTCCGCGAAGGCAGCGAGGTGGCCTTCTTTCCGCCGGTCACGGGCGGCTGATCGCGGACTGGATCTCCAGCAAGCGATCCAGAAGATTCGCCGGCGAGCGGGTCATCGGCGGACGCAGTTCATCGGCGATCAGCCCCTCGTGCGCGAGCAGGGCCTTGATCGGACCGGGGTTCGCATCGGCGAAGAGCGCCTCGATGAGCGGCAGCAGCGGCTGCCAGAGCGCCCGGGCCTCCTTCAGTCGCTCTTCGCCCAAGAGCCGCAGTACGCTGACGAATCGCGCGGTCTGCGCATGCGCGCTGGCCGCGATCGCGCCGACGCCGCCTTCCGCGACGGTGCCGAACATCTGCGCATCTTCCCCCGCGAGCACCTGGAGGCGGCCGTCCTCGATCAGGGCGCGTGTCTTGGCCATATCGCCGCCGCAGTCCTTGATCGCACGGATGCGGGGGTGCGCGGCAAGTTCGAGCAGGGTGTCCCGCGTGATCGAGATGCCGGTGCGATACGGAATGTCGTAGATCACGATCGGCATCGCACTGGCATCGGCAATGGCAGTGAACCAGTCCTGAATCCCGCCTTGCGACGGCCGAATGTAGCTTGGTGCCGGCACCAGGAGCCCTGCGAGGCCGAGTGCGCCGAGACGCCGCACCCAGGCGAGTGCCTTGCCGAGGTGGTAGCCCGAGAACCCCATGATGCGCGGCATCGAGGGCGCGGCGCGCGCGACCGTGTCCAGCACCGCGAGCTGCTCGTCCTCGTCCAGCGCGGCCGCCTCGCCGGTCGAGCCGCAGACCACGAAGCCGGCGATGCCTGTCGGCGCGAGCCGTTCGATCAGACGGGCCAGCGCAGGGTGATCCACCGCGCCGTCGCGAAATGGTGTGATGAGCGGAACCCAGAGCCCGGAGAAGTCGGGCGACCGATGTGGAGTGTGTTGCACGCGGATTTCCTTTCAGGAATCGACCGATGGAAGAACCACCGTCGAATGCGCGCGCACAACCGGCTGCAGCCTGGGCCTTGCGGTTCCGTCGCTCATCCGACGACGGAACCGAGGCTCCGGTCAGATGAGCTCGGTTTTCTTGGCTTTGCCTTGCAGGCGTGCGCAGGCCGGTTCTTCGAACGAAGAAAGGGGTCGTTGCGGAGCGTTGCAAGGCATCGCGCGAGTCTATCGCAGTGCCACAATCCCGGGATGGCCGGTGCGCGCGTTTCGATCCAGACAGAAGACTTCGACCTTCAAGGCGAGATCGCCGCCTTGCGCGCGGGCAACCCGCGCGTCGGCGCGGTCTGCAGCTTCATCGGCACCGTGCGCGACCGCAACGACGGCAGCGACGTCGCATCGATGGAGCTCGAGCACTATCCCGGCATGACCGAGAAGGCGATCGAATCCATGATCGACGAGGCGCACCGCCGCTTCGACATCCTCGGCGCGCGCGTGGTCCATCGCGTCGGCCTCCTGCAGCCGCAGGACCAGATCATGATGGTTGCCGTGGTCTCTGCCCACCGCGGCGAAAGCTTCCAGGCCTGCGAGTTCCTGATGGACTACCTCAAGACCCAGGCGCCGTTCTGGAAGAAAGAACAAACCCCGGATGGCGCCCGCTGGGTCGATGCCCGGGTCGACGACGACGCAGCATTGGCACGCTGGGGCATCACGGCCAGCAACGCCTGAACAGGGCGACTTCTATTGCGGTTGGAAGCCACTGGCTTTGATGATTTGAGCCCAGGTCTGCGTGTAGCTGCGCACGCTGCCGGCGAACTGGCCCTGCGGCATGAAGCCGACCGTCAGGCCCATCGCCGTCAGCCGCTCCTTCACATCGGGCATCGCCAGCACCTTGGCCAGCGCGGTGCCGAAGCGGTCGATCGCCGCCTGCGGCGTGCCCACGGGCGCGAAGACGCCGTAGTAGGGCAGATCCTCCAGCCCCGGAAGCCCCAGTTCCTCGAAGGTCGGCACCTGCGGCAGTACCGCCTGCCGCTTGGCGCCGATCACGGCCACTACGCGGATCTTGCCGGCCTTCTGGTTCTCGATGAAGTCGGGGATGGAGCCGATGCCCGCAGAAATCTGGTTGCCGAGCATGTCGGACATCATCGGCGCGCTGCCGCGGTAGGGCGCGGCCTGCAGGTCGAGCTTGTACTTGGTGCCGATGAGCTTCACGAGAAACTCGGGGATCGACGCCGGCGCCGGCACGCCGATCGTGTCCTTGCCGCTGCGCTGGGTCCGCACCCAGTTCACGTATTCGTTCAGCGTCTTGGCCGGCGTGCCGCCGGAAACCGCGAGCGCGTTCGCGAAGGTCGCAAAGCCCGCCACGGGGACGAAGTCGTGCGCCGGATCGAACCCCGGGTTCTTGACCACCTGAGGCAAGATGGAGATGGTGTGGTCGTGCGTCAGGAACAGCGTGTTGCCGTCCGCCGGCGAGGACTTGAGCACCTGGGCCGCGATCTGGCCGCCCGCGCCCGCGCGATTGTCGACCACGACAGGGGCGCCGAGCTGGTCCTTGAGCTTTTCACC
Source organism: Variovorax ureilyticus (assembly GCF_050632185.1). Taxonomy (GTDB): domain Bacteria; phylum Pseudomonadota; class Gammaproteobacteria; order Burkholderiales; family Burkholderiaceae_C; genus Variovorax; species Variovorax ureilyticus_A. The sequence continues at coordinate 2,810,247 of NZ_CP192579.1, read as the reverse complement.
CAACATGCGCGCAATGGCGTCGGTGCCACCGCCGGCCGGGAATCCGACCAGCAGGCGGATCGGCGTTCCACCCGGCTGCGCGAGCGCCACGCCTCCCGCGGCCAGCAGGCCGGCCGCGAAAAGGCCACGCACCAGGCGCCTGGCGCCACCCCATGTTGACTTGAACATCGATCCACTCCAAAGATTGCGATTGAAAAAATCCGGGTCGTCTTGATATCGACTCGGAACACCCCTATTTTGAATGCAGGAATCAAGCCATGCGCCAAGACAAACTCACCACCAAGTTCCAGGAAGCCCTCGCCGATGCGCAATCGTTGGCATTGGGCAATGACAACGCCTACATCGAGCCGGTCCATCTGCTGGTCGCCATGCTGCGCCAGGAAGACGGGCCGCGCGCGTTGCTGGAGCGGGCCGGCGCCAACGTGCCCGGGCTGCTTCAGGCGGCCGAAGCGGCGATCAAGAAGCTGCCTCAGGTGCAGGGCCACGACCAGGTTCAGGTGAGTCCGGACCTCGGCAAGCTGCTGCAGGCCACCGAAAAAGAATCCATCAAACGCAACGACCAGTTCATCGCGAGCGAACTCTTTCTGCTCGCGCTGGCCGACAGCAAGGCCGACATCGGCAATCTGGCGCGCAGCCACGGCGTGACGCGCAAGTCGCTCGAAGCCGCGATCGATGCGGTGCGCGGCGGGCAGAGCGTGAACAGCGCCGATGCGGAAGGCCAGCGCGAAGCCCTCAAGAAATACTGCCTCGACCTCACCGAGCGTGCCCGCCTCGGCAAGCTCGACCCGGTCATCGGCCGCGACGAGGAAATCCGCCGTGCGATCCAGGTGCTGCAACGCCGCACCAAGAACAACCCCGTGCTTATCGGCGAGCCGGGCGTGGGCAAGACCGCGATCGTCGAAGGCCTCGCGCAGCGCATCGTCGCGGGCGAAGTGCCCGATTCGCTCAAGGGCAAGCGCGTGCTGTCGCTCGACATGGCTGCGCTGCTCGCGGGTGCGAAGTACCGCGGCGAATTCGAAGAGCGCCTGAAGAGCGTGCTCAACGAGCTTGCGAAGGACGAAGGCCAGACCATCGTCTTCATCGACGAGCTGCACACCATGGTCGGCGCCGGCAAGGCCGAAGGCGCGATGGACGCCGGCAACATGCTCAAGCCCGCGCTCGCACGTGGCGAATTGCATTGCGTCGGCGCGACCACGCTCGACGAGTACCGCAAGTACATCGAGAAGGATGCCGCGCTGGAGCGTCGCTTCCAGAAGATCCTCGTGGGCGAGCCGAGCGTGGAGGCGACCATCGCGATCCTGCGCGGCCTGCAGGAGAAATACGAAGTGCACCATGGCGTCGACATCACCGACCCGGCCATCGTGGCCGCGGCCGAGCTGTCGGACCGCTACGTGACCGACCGGTTCCTGCCGGACAAGGCGATCGATCTGATCGACGAGGCCGCCGCGCGCATCAAGATCGAGATGGATTCGAAGCCCGAGGCCATCGACCGCCTCGACCGCCGCCTGATCCAGTTGCAGATCGAGCGCGAAGCGGTGCGCAAGGAAAAGGACGAAGCCTCGCAGAAGCGCCTTGGCTTGATCGAAGACGAGATCACGCGCCTGCAGAAGGAGATCGCCGACCTCGACGAGATCTGGCAGGCCGAGAAGGCGCAGGCGCAGGGCAGCGCGCAGATCCGCGAGGAGATCGACAAGATCAAGTTCCAGATCGCCGAATTCACCAGCAAGGAGACTTCAACAAGGTCGCCGAGCTCCAGTATGGCAAGCTGCCGGGGCTTGAGAAGCGCCTGAAGGAAGCCCAGGAAACCGAATCGAGCAAGGGCAAGTCGAGCGCGCCCACGCTGCTGCGCACGCAAGTCGGCGCCGAAGAAATCGCCGAGGTGGTTTCGCGTGCGACCGGCATCCCGGTCAGCAAGCTCATGCAGGGCGAGCGCGACAAGCTGCTCATGATGGAAGACAAGCTGCACGAGCGCGTCGTCGGCCAGGACGAGGCGATCAGCGCGGTCGCGAACGCGATCCGCCGTTCGCGCTCGGGTCTGTCGGACCCGAACCGCCCGACCGGCTCGTTCCTGTTCCTCGGCCCGACGGGCGTGGGCAAGACCGAGCTGTGCAAGGCGCTCGCGGGATTCCTGTTCGACAGCGAGGATCACCTGATCCGCGTCGACATGAGCGAGTTCATGGAGAAGCACTCGGTCGCGCGCCTGATCGGTGCGCCGCCCGGGTACGTGGGCTACGAAGAGGGCGGCTACCTGACCGAAGCCGTGCGCCGCAAGCCTTACAGCGTGCTGCTGCTCGACGAAGTCGAGAAGGCGCACCCGGACGTCTTCAACGTGCTGCTGCAGGTGCTCGACGATGGCCGCCTGACCGACGGCCAGGGCCGCACCGTGAACTTCAAGAACACGGTGATCGTGATGACCAGCAACATCGGCTCGCCGATCATTCAGCAGATGGTCGGCCGGCCGTCCGAGGAGATCAAGGACGCGGTGTGGGAAGAGCTCAAGAATTACTTCCGGCCCGAGTTCCTGAACCGCATCGACGAGACGGTGGTGTTCCACGCCCTCGACGCGAAGAACATCGAGGCGATTGCATCGATCCAGCTCAAGGTGCTGCAGCAGCGCCTCGCGAAGATGGATCTGTCGCTCGACGTGTCGCCGGCGGCGCTGGCGGAGATCGCCAAGGTCGGCTTCGACCCGGTGTTCGGCGCGCGGCCGCTCAAGCGTGCGATCCAGCAGCGCATCGAGAACCCGCTGTCGAAGCGGTTGCTTGACGGGACCTTCGGGCCGAAGGACACGATCGTGGTCACCACGGATCCGATCCAGGACCCCGGCCACTTCAGGTTCGAAAAGGCCGGGGAACCTGCGGCGAAGGCCGTGGCCTAAGACGGATGGTCAATTTCTTCGTCCGACTGATTCTCCTCATGCTGGGGCTGGTCTTCGCGGCCAGCCTCGCCGTCGCCGTGCTGTTGCTGGCGGTGGTCTGGGGCTTGCGCTATGCGTGGGCGCGGCTCACCGGCAAGCCGGTGCAGCCGTGGGTCATGCGCTTCGATCCGCGCAGCGGCTTCGATCGCTTCCGCTCCGCCGGGCAGCCCCAGGAGCCTTCGGCGGCGGACGTCGTGAGCGCCCGTGCACGCGGACAGGCATCCGACAGCCCGGTGCGTCTGAACGCTGCGGGCAGCGTGACCGACGTGTCGGTGAAGCCGTCGCGCGGCGAATAAGTCCGCTGCGCGACGCGCTCCCTCATGTTGCGACCCACGGTCCTCGTTGATCCGTCCGAGGTCGAATTCAGCGCCGTCCGCGCGCAAGGCGCGGGTGGGCAGAACGTCAACAAGGTGTCGAGCGCGGTGCACCTGCGTTTCGACATACCGGCCAGTTCGTTGCCGGACGACGTGAAGGCGCGGCTGCTCAATGCCCGCGACAGCCGCATCACCCACGAGGGCGTGCTGGTCATCAAGGCGCAGCGGCACCGCAGCCAGGACATGAACCGCACGGACGCGATGGCGCGTCTGCAGGAACTGGTGGATGCGGTCGCGACGCCCCCGCGCGTGCGGCGCCCCACCAAGCCGAGCTATGGGGCGAAGCAGCGCCGGCTCGAGGGCAAGAGCCAGCGCTCCGAGATCAAGAGCCTGCGACGACCGGTTCGCGATTGAGCTCGACCGGCGTCTGGTCCTGCGCCGCACCGGGCGTGAGCGCCGCGAGCGCCTCGGCGTCGGTGCGGTAGCTGCAGAGCATCGGCCCCGGCGCCAGCAAGCCGGCACGCTCCAGCACCTGCTGCGCCGGCAGCTTGAGGCCCGAGACGTGCAGCCGCACCCTTCCGATTCGAGCAGGCGGCGGATGCTGCCGAACACTTCCGCGCCGGTGATGTCCACGCGGTTGATCGGGTAGGCGAACAGGCAGACGTCGGTCAGCTTTCGCTGAGCGAGCGCGACGCTGATCGCCCGTTCGAGCGTGCTGCCCGATGCGAAGTCGAGCTCGGCGTCCATGCGCAGCGCATAGAGGTTGGGCGCGAGCGGCGGCAGGTGCCACAGATGACGGTCGCGCAGGCTGCCGTCCGGGTGCAGGCCTACTTCGATGATGCGCGGATGCAGGTGGCGGTACATGTAGTGCGCCAGCGCCGCGAGCAGGCCGCCGAGCACGCCCCAGTAGATCGAGGGGGCCGTCGCGATCGTGAGGCAGAAGGTCCCGAACGCGATCGCGGCTTCGATGCGCGAGATGCGCCACAGCGCGACGAAGGCGGAAGGCCGCAGCAGGCCGATGGTGGCGGTCGCCACGATCGAGGCCAGCACCGCCTGTGGCACGTGATAGAGCAGCGGCATCGCCCACAGCAGCGCGGCGGCGACCACCCCCACGCTGAACAGCGTCGACCATTGCGACTTGGCGCCCGCATAGAGCGTGATCGCCGAGCGCGAGAAGGACGAGCTCGTCGGGAACGAACCGGTGAGGCCCGATGCGATCTTGCCGAGGCCCTGGCCGATCAGATCCTGGTTCTCGTTCCAGAGCTTGCCGGCACGGGCGTTGTCGACCTTGGCGCTCGACGCGGTTTCCAGGAAGCTCACCAGCGTGATGAGAAACGCGGGCAGCAGCAGGTTGCCGAATTGATCGGGTGAAAGCCAACCCGGCCAGTAGAACGACGGCAGGCCCGAAGGCAGGGTGCCGATGACGGCGCCGCCGCGCAATGCGTAACTGGCCGCCGCGCTGATGACGGCTGAAGCCGCGACCAGCGCCATCGTCGTCGGAAAGCGCGGCACCCATTTCTTGCCGAGCCACAGCGCCGCCATGCCGCCGAGTCCGAACGCGATCGCGATGGAGTCCGGCGGCGGACCGTGCAACAGCTGCACGAAGCTGCGGCCGGTGAAGCCCAGCAGCGCCGGCAGTTGCGACAGCGTGATGAGCACCGCCGCCCCCTGCGTGAACCCCATCAGCACGGGCGAATTGACCATGCGAAGCAGCCAGCCGAAGCGCGCGGCGCCGAGCACGACCTGCATGACGCCCGACAAAAGCGTGAGCCAGACCGCGAGCGCCACCCATTCGCTGCTCCCCCGGATGGCCATCGGCGCGAGCGATGCGCCCACCAGCAGGCTGGTCAGTGCCGTCGGGCCGACCGAAAGGCGGGCCGATGAACTGAAGAGCACCGCCATCAGCGCCGGGAATAGTGCCGCGTACACGCCGGTGACCAGCGGCATGCCCGCCAGAGCGGCGTAGGCCACGCCTTGGGGAATGACCATCAGCGCGACCGTGACGCCGGCCGAGGCTTCGTTGATGAGCAGCGCGCGATCCGGTCGCGGCCATGCGAGGAAAGGAAGCCAGCGCGCGAGCTGATCGCGGTTCAAGGTCATGGTCCCGAGGCGCAGGAGATTGGGGAATGCACCCGCCGATGATACGTATGCGGCACCGCGCTCAGCGATCGGATGCGGCCAGTTCGGCAAGCTGTCCGAGCAGCAGTTCCGCCGCAGGCGAAGGCGTGCGACCGCGCAGGCTGACCGCGCCCACGTGGACCGGCCAGGGCCGGAAGTCGGAGGGCTTCAGTTGCACGAACTCCTTCGCCGCGAGCTCGTCGGCCAGCACCTGCTGCGTGCAGATCAGGATCACGTCGCTCTGGCGCGCGAGATCCTTGAGGAGGTAGACGTTGTCGCAGGTCAAGGCCCAGGGGATCGAGTCGGGCGTGCCAAGCATCCGCCGCAGCACGTCGTGGATCTGTGCTGGCAGATGGACCGATGCGAAGCGCTCGCGCGCGAGGTCGGACATCGCAAGCCGGCGTCGCCGCGCCAGCGGGTGCGCGGCGCGGCAGAAAAGGCCGCCGTGCTGGATGGTGAGCTGCCGCACGACAAGACCTTCCGGCAATTGCGCGGCGCGGGTGTCCGCGACGAACAGCTCGATGCGCTCGGATTCAAGCAGGCCGCAGAGCGCGATGGCATGGTCGATCTGCAGCGTGACGCTCAGCCCCGGGTGGCTCGTCCGCAGGCCGGCCAGCGCTCGTGGCAGGAGAGTCGCTGCCGGAAACGGCCCCGCGCCGACCGCCAGTTCGCCGATCTCGGCATGGCGCAGCAAGCGCATGTCGTGCGCGAGATCGCGTGCCGAGCGCAGCAGCGGCCGGGCGCGCTCCAGCAATTGCCGACCCGGCGCAGTCAGTGCCACGCCGCCCTGGCTGCGGTCGAACAGCCGCAGATCGAGCTCCGCCTCCAGGGCCTGGATGCTGCGGCTCAGCGCCGATTGGGTGAGGTGGGCCCGTTCGGCGGCGCGCGCGAAATGGCGCGTTTCCGCGAGAAGGGCCGCGTGTTGCAGTTTGCGCAGATCCATGGAAGAGCTTCGTCGATGACCAGGTGGGCGATGAGTGTTGCTCATCGAGATGCGGAAAACAATGCATTGGACGCGTACCGGCCACCTCACCAGAATCCGCTCCGGCCCGGCCGCTTGCCGCACGGGCGTGGAGACAAACGCATGAACCATCCGGGCCCCGGGCGCCGCCAGATGCTGGCGGCGCTGGCCGCAGTGGGCGTCGGTGCCGTCGTCGGCACGGTCGGCGAACGCGCGCATCGGCCGTACCGCGCGCCGAAAGCGCTTCCCTCCGCGGTGAGCGACAAGGCGCGCGCCGGCTGGCGGCCGAACATCCTGCTGATCATGTCGGACCAGGAGCGCGGCTGGCCCGATCTGCCGCCCGGGCTCGGTCTCGATGCGCACGAATGGCTGCTGGCGCACGGCACCGGTTTCACCCGCCACCATGTGCACACCACGCCGTGCTCGCCGTCGCGCTCGACCCTCTACTTCGGCCAGCACACGCAGCACACGCACATGACGGCCAACCTCGACGCGCCGCCGACTTTTCCGCAACTGTCGTCCGGCATGCCGAGCATGGGGCACCTGCTGCGCGCGCAGGGCTACTACACCGCGTACAAGGGCAAGTGGCACCTGAGCCCGGTCGCGCACGATCCGGGGCTGGTCTACGGCGCCTATCCGAACACCGTGGATGCGCTGGAGCCCTATGGCTTCTCCGACTACAACATCGACGGGGACCCGCACGGCGCCACCTGGACCGGCTACCGCTACGACGCGCAGATCGCGAGCCAGGCGGTGCAGTGGCTTGGCACGCGGGGCCGTGCGCTGGCGGACGAGCGAAAGCCGTGGTTCCTCGCAGTCAACTTCGTGAACCCGCACGACATCATGTATTTCAGCTCGGGCGATGCGCAGCAGCGCTCGCGACTGCGCCGGGATCTGCTCGCGCCGCTGTCCGCGCCTCCGACCGGCGGGGCCTACGACCGCCGGTGGGACATGCCGCTGCCCGTCAGCCACTACCGGGACGATCTCTCGACCAAGCCGTGGGCGCAGCGCTCGTACGTGGAGGTCTGCGACATGCTCTACGGCCGCATCGATCCGGCGGACGAGACATCGTGGCGTGCCTACCAGAGCTACTACTTCAACTGCGTCCGCGACGTCGACGGCCATGCGCTGACCGTGCTGCGCGCGCTGGAACGGCTCGGCATGGACCGCGACACGATCGTCGTCTACACCGCCGACCACGGCGAGATGGCGGGTGCGCACCGGCTGCGCCAGAAGGGGCCGCACATGTACAAGGAGAACATCCGCGTACCGCTGATCGTGCGCCATCCCGATGTGCGCAGCGGCGTGCAGACGGACGCACTCAGCGGTGCGGTCGACCTGCTGCCCACGCTGCTGGGATTTGCCGGGGTGGAGGACGCAGCGCGCAAGGAGCGCTATCCGTGGCTGCGCGGCGTGGATCTCGGAACGGCCGTCGCCGACGCGCGAGCGCGCACCGAACGCGATGCACGCGGCATCCTTTTCAACTACGGCGTACCGCTCTATATCGATCCGGACTTCATGCGCGACACCATCGAGACCGATGCCCGCAGCCCCGGCATCGCGGCGTTGCGTGTGGCGCTCGGCAAAGGCCAGATGTTCCCCGGGCGCGAACATCCGGCGCTCTTTCGCGGTGTGCACGACGGACGCTACAAGTTCGCGCGCTACTTCCGCCCGGCCGATCACCACACGCCCACCGACTGGGAAACGCTCACTGCGCGCAACGAGCTGGAGCTCTACGACACCCAGGCCGACCCGGACGAACTGGTCAACCTCGCCGCGCACCCGGACGCGCACAAGGATCTGATCCTGGCGCTCTCCGCCCGCACCAACGCACTCGTCGCACTGGAAGTCGGCAGCGACACCGGCGCCGAGTTTCCCGGTCCGGCGCACTGGTACGAGCGCGGCTGACGAGCCCGAAGGACAACCATGATCCATGACGACAACAAGAGATCGAAGCTGCTGTTCTGGACCGGGCTGGCGACCATGCTGCCCGGCCTGCAGTTCGTGTTTCCGTTGCCTGTGCTGAGCGCGCTCGGCATCGACGTAGCCGATTCGGCGGCGGCCATGTTCTATGCGCGGCATTGGGGCCTGATGGCGCTGTGCGTCGGGGCGCTGATCGTGCATGCGTCCCGGCCGATCGCCTCGCGGCGGCAAATCGTGCTGGCCGCAATGGTCGAGAAGCTCGGGCTCGCGCTGCTGGTGGCGCTGGCCTGGAACGACCCGGCGCTTCGCGGTCTGCGTGGCGCCGCCGTGTTCGATGCGGCTTGCGTGCTGTTGTACGCGCAGTTCCTGTGGCGTCCGGCGTGGTCACCATCAACGACGCGCTGATGCGGGTTGCGCACGAGGGCCCGCCGTAGGGCGCGCGCCTGCTGTGCAGGCTCAAGCTGCTGCGGATGCCGGGCTGACGTCGTTGGCTGCGCGCCGCTTGTGCTGGAAGGCGGTCGGCGACTTGCCGGTCGCCGCCTTGAACATCGCGCAGAAGGCGCTGTCGGTGGCGTAGCCGCTGGCCGACGCGACCTGGCTCACCGCCATCCCGCGCGCCAGCAACGGAAGCGCATGCGCGAGCACCGCCTGCTGTCGCCACTGCTGCCAGCTCATGCCGAGCTGGTCGCGAAACAGCCGCGCCACGGTGCGCTCGCTGGCGCCGATCGACTCGGCGCGCTCCGCCAGCGTGGCCCGGCCGGCCGGATTGCGGAGCAAGGCCTCGCACAGCTGGCGCAGGCGCTTGTCGGCGGGCAGCGGCACGTCGATGCGGATCTGGGTTGCGCGCTCCAGCTCGTCCACCAGCAGCGGGGCGATCCAGCGCTCGCGCTGCGCCGCATGCGGATCGGCTGGCGGCAGCCCGTCGGGCGTGGTGTCGAGCGCCAGCATGAGTGCGCGCAGCAAGGGGCTGATCTCCAGCACCTCGCACTTCTCCCAATTGGGGCCCAGCCAGCTATGCAGGTAGACGGTGCGCAGTTCTGCGTCCTCGATCAGCGTGATGCTGTGCGACATGTTCGCCGGCACCCAGAGCGCGCGCGAGGGCGGAACGATGTAGCTGCCGTCCTCGGTGCTCAGTCGTATCACGCCGCGCGTCGAGAAGGTGAGCTGCGGCCAGGGATGCGTATGCAACTCGACCAGGGTGTCGGCTTTCAGGAAGTGTTCCTTGGCGCGCAGCGGCCGCAGCGCGTCGGGGGCGTAGAGGTGCGGGGTGAGCGGCCCCACGCTGTTGGCGGGTGCCGGGTAGGGCGGCATGGCGCGTCGGGCGGGTGTGTCGACGGGCGCCATGGATGGGGCGGCTGTGGACGGCATGGTTTCGACAAATGTTGTCTCTGTATCGCCATTCTGCCGCCCCCGGCCCGCTTAGGATCGGTGCCCAACCGAGTTTCTTGTAGCAATCCATGTCTTCCAACACCGCCACCGCCGGCACGCCCACGCTGGGCGCCGACGCCAAACTGATCGGTCTCGTGGGGCTGGCTCATGCCGTCAGTCATTTCAGCCAGCTCATCCTGCCGCCGCTGTTTCCGTGGCTGAAAGACGCCTTCAACGCGAGCTACACCGAACTGGGCGCGGTGCTGACCGTGTTCTTCGTCGTCTCGTGCATGGTGCAGGCGGCGTCCGGGTTCATCGTCGACAAGCTGGGCCCGCGTCCGGTGCTGTTCGTCGGTCTCTCGATGCTCGGCCTGGCGGGCTTCGGCTATGCCTCGGCGCAGAGCTACTGGATGCTGCTGGTCTGCGCGGTGGCCGCAGGCATCGGCAATGGCGTGTTCCATCCGGTCGACTACACGCTGTTCAATCGCAAGGTCGCGCCCACCCGGCTCGGCCATGCCTACAGCGTGCACGGCATCACAGGTAGCCTGGGCTGGGCGCTCGCGCCGGCTTTCGTGGTGCCGTTGGCGATGGCCTTCTCATGGCGCGTCGCACTGGCCGGCGCCGGAGTGGTCGCGGTGGTTGTGCTGCTGATCCTGTGGATCAATCGCAGCGTGCTGTCGCTCGACGCGAGCGCGGTGCACAAGGCCACCGGTACCGACGGCGCAGCGGGCGGCGAGTTCGCCTTCCTCAAGATTCCGGCCGTGTGGATGTGCTTCGGCTTCTTCTTCTTCTATGCAATGGCACTGAGCGTGGTGCAGACCTTCGCGCCGGCCGCCGCCGGCCGGCTGCATGCGGTTCCCGTGGCACTGATCGCGATCTGTCTGACCGTGTACATGGTTGCGAGCGCCTCCGGCATGGTGCTCGGCGGCTTCCTCGCGTCGGACCCGTCGCGCTGCGAGCGTATCGTCGGCGCCGGCTTCGGCATTGCGGCGGGCATCGCGCTGATCCTGGCACTGGCGAACTTCATGCCGGTGCTGGTGCCGGTGATGTTCGGCGCGATGGGCTTTGCGGCGGGCATCGCGGGTCCCTCGCGCGACCTGCTGGTGAAGCGGTCGACGCCGGCGAATGCGTCGGGCCGCGTCTATGGTGTGGTCTATGCGGGGCTCGATATCGGGCAAGCGACCGCGCCGCTGATCTTCGGTCGGCTGATGGACCATGGCCAGTACACGAGCGTGCTGATCGGCCTCGCGGTGGTGCAGGGCGTGCTGATCGTGAGCGCATTCAACGTGCGCCGCGCGCGCCGGGAGTTGCTGGTCCCGGCTTCGGCTTGAGCGAGCTCACCCCACGCTTCGCTCACTTCTTCGGCAGAAGATCGAGCACCAGGTCCGCCGGCCGACACAGTCGCGTACCGACGGGTGTTTCGACGATCGGGCGGATCGCCGAAGACCGTTCAGGCGGTGAGGATTGCGTCCAGCCGCTGCAGGCCTTCGATCGTCTTCACGCAGGCTTCGGCCGCCTCGGTGCCCTTCACCGCGAAATGGCGGTGGAAGTACTTGCGATGCTCCACATGCTCGTGGAAATGGTGCGGCGTGAGCACTGCCGACAGAACCGGCACATTGGTTTCGAGCTGCACCGTCATCAGCGCATTGACGACGGTGTTGGCGACGAACTCATGGCGGTAGATGCCGCCGTCGACCACCAGCGCCGCGCCGACGATCGCGGCGTAGCGCCCCGACAGTGCGAGCCGCTTGGCATGCAGCGGAATCTCGAATGCGCCGGGCACATCGAAGATGTCGATGGTGTCGAGCGGCACGCCCAGCCGTTTCATCTCGGCGAGGAAGGCGTCGCGCGCCTGATGGACGATGTCCGAATGCCATTGCGCCTGCACGAAGGCGACACGGCGGCCGCGCGGCGCTTCGGATGCCGGGACGGCGGAGAGGGGAAGGTCGTTGATCTGACTCATGGTTTGCCTTTGAAGGGTTTGCCTGAATCAGGGCGCACGAAACCGGCGCCGGCACGCACGCGAACGTACCCACCGGCAACGGCATCGCGCTCTCTTTCATCCGGACTGTGACCGTCGGCCCCGGAATCGCACCGGGTCTGCTGACCCCGCGGCGCCTTGCGCGCCGCGGGCGCTCGCGGGCTCATGCGGCTTTCGCCGCCATCACCGCCGGTGGGGAATTTCGCCCCGCCCTGAGAACGCTTCGCTCCGGCCTGGGCCGGAGCACCGGCGATTCTAGGGAAGCGGCGCGCACGGCGCTGTCACGCGCGAGGCAAAGCCCTGGAACGCGAGCGGTTCGCCTTCTTCCGGCATGCCTCGACGCCGCCGGCGCCGGTCACCAGAATTGTGGTTGCGAGCGGCCATGCCTTCCGCAAAATGGCCGGGTCAGCCAACCTGCCGAAGGGGGTCAGCATGAACGCAGTAAAGTGGGTTCTCATCGATCAGACCAACGGTGCTGCCACGGGGGACGGCGCGAAGCTTTCCCCTTCCGTCCTCGCCCACATCGCAGAGGCGGTCAGCGACCAGGTGAACCACGAGTTTGCAGCCGAGTGGGGCGCCCGGGCGACACTGCGTGTCGGTACCAACGCGAAGGACATCCGTCCCGGCGAGTGGGCTTATGTCTTTCTCCCGAAGCTGCCGGAAGCACCCGGCGCCAGTGCCTACCATGACATCAACAAGAAGGGTGTCCCTTTTGCCCTCTGCGCAGTGACGACCTGCGACAGCCTCTACGGGCCGTCAGGCGTGAGCGTCGACGTCTCGCACGAGATTCTCGAGACTGCGGGCGACGAGGGTGCGAATCTCTTTGCGAACGACAACAAGGGTCTGCTCCACGCGATGGAAATGTGCGATGCCGTCGAGATCCAGACCTACGGCAAGACCTGCCAGGACGGAACCGTCGTGCAAGTCTCGAACTGGCTCCTCCAATCGTGGTTCATCCCTGGTGCTCCCGGGCACTATGCGTACATGTCGCGGGAGGGACTGCCGGGGGCCGTCTCACCTCCCGGCCCGCTGATGACCGCACCGGGCCATGGTGGGAACTATCAGATCGTCAGCAAGGCCGCGAGCACCAAGCAGGTGTTTGCAGCGGGCCCCGAGGCGCACGAGTGTCAAATCCAGGGCACGCGTCGCAAAGGGGCAACTCCGAACTGGAGCTCCCGCACAGCGCGCCGCATGGCACATAAGGCCGTCAACATGAGTCCCGACCTCTGAGAGCCAGTCGAGCGCTCACGCTGAGAAGCAGAGGCGCGCGGATAATCCGCGCACCCCATTTGAAGCAGAAAGGCGCATCGCACATGAGCTCACCACAACCCGCAGGGCACCTGATTGTCGAGTGCCTGATCGAGCAGGGGGTCGAGCTGGCCTTCGGTGTTCCGGGCGAGAGCTTCCTCGCGGTGCTCGATGGCTTTCACCAATACGGCGAGCGCATCCGCTTCATCGTGAATCGGCAGGAGGGTGGCGCGGCGTTCATGGCGGAGGCGCACGGCAAGCTGACCGGACGGCCGGGGGTGTGCTTCGTCACGCGCGGGCCCGGTGCCACCAATGCGTCGATCGGCGTGCACAACGCGTTCCAGGACTCGACGCCGATGGTGCTCTTCGTCGGCGACGTCGGCAGCGACTTCCGCGATCGCGAGGCCTTCCAGGAAGTCGACTACGGCAGCTTCTTCGGCCCCAGCACCAAGGGATTCGCCAAGCGCGTGGAGCGCATCGACGATGCCGATCGAATTCCGGAGTACATCGCGCGGGCGTTCGCGACCGCGATGAACGGGCGTCCTGGGCCGGTGGTGCTGGTGCTGCCGGAGGACATGCTGCGCAGCACCACGGCGTCGCGGCCGCTGCGCCGTGTCGAGGCGGTCGAGCCGTGGAGCGATCCCGGCGCATTGCGCACGCTGCGCGAGCTGCTGCTGAAGTCGCAGCGCCCGCTCGTGATCGCCGGCGGAGGCGGGTGGACCCAGCAGGCCGCGCAGGCGCTCGAGCGCTTCGCCGAAAACTGGAAGCTGCCGGTGACGAATGCGTTCCGTTTTCAGGACACCTTCGACAACCACCATCCGCTGTATGCGGGCGACGTCGGCATCGCCGTCAATCCGAAGCTTGCCGAGCGGGTGCAGCAAAGCGATCTGATCCTTGCGATCGGCCCGCGGCTCGGCGAGATGACGACCAGCGGCTACACGCTGCTCGAAGCGCCGAAGCCGAAGCAGACGCTCGTGCACATCCACGCCAGCGCGGAGGAACTCAACCGCGTCTACCAGGCCGATCTCGCGATCAACGCCGGCATGAGCGCTGCGGCGCGCAGCCTCGAAGTGCTGAGCGCGCCGACGGAGCTGCCCTGGGAGGCATGGACCGCATCCGCGCATGCCGACTACGTCGCGTACCTCGAGCCGCAGCCGCTCGCGGGCCTGCCGGCCGAGACGCCGCGCGGTGCGGTCGACATGGTGGCGGTGGTCAACCTGCTTCAGAAGCATCTCCCGCCGGATGCGGCGATCACCAACGGCGCAGGAAACTTCGCGAGCTGGGTGCATCGCTATTTCCGCTATCACGGTCTCGCGAAGGGGGCCAAGACGCAGTTGGCGCCGACCAGCGGCGCGATGGGCTATGGGGTCCCGGCTGGTATCGCTGCCAACCTCGCGACCGGGCGCGTCGCCTTCACGATCGCGGGCGACGGGGACTTCCTGATGACCGGCCAGGAGCTCGCTACGGCGTCGCAGCATGGCGGCAAGAGCATCATCGTGCTGCTCAACAACGGCATGTACGGCACCATCCGCATGCACCAGGAACGCGAGTACCCGACGAAGGTGAGCGGTACGGAGTTGCGCAACCCGGACTTCTGCGCGCTCGCGAGGGCGTATGGCTATGCGGCCGAGCGCGTCACCGAGACCGCGCAGTTCGAAGGCGCGCTGCAGCGCGCACTGGCGGCTGATACGGGCACGCTGATCGAGATTCCGCTCGACCCCGAGGTCATCACCACCCGAGGAACGTTGAGCGCGATCAGGAAGGCTGCACTGGCGCGATAGCGCCCTTTGCGCAGGCGAAAAAAGCCGGCGTATGCCGGCTTTCTTCATGGAGCGGGCAAGACGCCCGATGCTTACTTGACGTGCTTGCCAATCAGCGAAGCCAGTTCGAACATCGAGACTTGCGCCTTGCCGAAGATTTCCTTCAGCTTGGCGTCGGCGTTGATGTTGCGCTTGTTGGCCTTGTCTTGAAGGTTGTTCTTCTTGATGTAGTCCCACAGCTTGCTCACCACGGCGGTGCGCGGCAGAGGCGTCGAGCCGACCACGGCGGCGAGTGCCGGGCTGGGGGTCAGGGCCTTCATGAACGCAGCGTTGGGAGTGCGCTTCTTGGCGGGAGCCTTCTTCGCAGGAGCCTTCTTGGCCGGAGCGGCCTTCTTGGCGGGTGCTGCCTTCTTCGCAGGAGCAGCCTTCTTCGCGGGCGCCGCGGCCTTCTTGGCCGGAGCCGCCTTCTTTGCCGGCGCTTTCTTGGCCGGAGCCTTCTTTGCAGTTGCCATGGTTGATTTCCTTTTTTGGTTGGACGCTTTCACCAATGAGAGTGTGTCTCTTCACCGGCACTGCGGATGCTAAAGGAGAAGAAACGCGTTTCCAAGGGAAAAAGGGGTTTTTTCATTGGGAGCTGTTGTTTTTTCAGAGGGAAGAAGCACGGCGTTTTCCCTTGGAGGCACTCTGAGAGCCCTTCAGGCACGTCGCGCGGGCCATGTCGCGAGTACGACGCCCAGCAATGCGAGCGCGAACGCGACCACTTGCGGCGCCGAAAGACTCTCGCCGAGCACCACGACACCGACGAGTGCCGCACTCACCGGCAGCATCACGGTGAACACGCCCGCCTGCGATGCGGGCACGCCCTTGAGGCCGGTCATCCAGAGCCACACCGTCCAGATGCTTGCTGCGAGCGCATACACCACCAGCAGTCCCCAGAGACCCATCGGCACCGCGCCGAAGTCGAAGCGCAGTGCGAACCAGATGCCGAACGGCGTCGAGAGAACGAAGCCCCAGAGGTTGATGAGCGACGAGATGCGCTTGGGTCCGAGCCGTCCCGTGAGCGACTTGCCGATCACCGCATAGGATGCTTCGCACACCACGGCCGCGAAGACGAGCAGGTTGCCCAACCAGGGCAGGTGGCGTGGCGATGCGTCGGCCTGCGTCGCGGCTTGTGCCGGCGCAAGAGCAAGCAGTCCGATGCCGCAGGCCGCGCACGCGATCGCCAGCCCGACGCGCGGGGTGATGCGTTCGCGCAAGAAGAGCCGGCTGCCAATCGCCACCACGGCAGGGATCGACGCCATGATCACGCCGGCCGACACCGCGCTCGTCAGGCTGACGCCGAAGAGCATGCAGATCGAGAACATGAAGTTGCCCAGGAAGGATTCGAGGAAGACGAGTCCACGCGTGTGTGGCGTCATCGGCGCCTCGCCTTCGGGGCGCCGAAGCCAGTGCGGCATCGCGAGTCCCGCGATGCCGAAGCGCAGCCACGCGAGCAGCAGCACCGGAAATGCAGCGACCAGCGGCTTGGAAAGAGCGACGTAGCTGCCAACGAGCGACATGCTCAGCGCGAGGCAGCCATAAGCGACGACACGGCGAGGTGCCGGAAGTGAGGTGTTCAATAGAGTGGAAGACGTAGAGAGGAGTATTTGGATGATGCCGCAACCCGACCCCGGAGCCTTGCATGTGTTCGTCTACGGAACGCTTCGCAGTGGCGGCAGCAACGACATCTCGCGCTTCACGCCGGCTCCGGAGCGGGTGGCGGACGGCGAGATCGCGGGCACGCTCTACGACCTCGGGGCGTATCCGGGCGCGGTGCTCGGCGGGGAAGGGCGCATCAAGGGAGAGGTCTACAGGATCACGCCCGCGCTCGAAGCCCAACTGGACGTGCTCGAGGAAGCGAAGCCCGATGGCACGGGAGAGTACAGCCGGCGCGAAGCGATGGTGGCGCTTGGCGATCGCTCGGTCCGCTGTCTCGTGTACGAGATCCATCCGGCTCGCATCGCGGGAAGACCGAGGATCGCGAGCGGCGACTGGATGGCGCGTTGAGGCCGGTCCGGCTTTTCATGACGCGAAAGCATCACCGTAATGTGGAAAGCGCTTGTGTTGCGTCGCAATATTTTTTCTCAATACAAGAAAATTTATTTCGCATTGAGAAAAAGCGTCGTAAGTATTTGATTTTGTTGATTCAAAAATAACTCTTATATAAGACATAAGAGTCGATGCGCGACGTACAGTAATCCCCAAGGACGCGAAGCGACCGACCCTTTCAACAACTCTCGGAGTGACCATGCCTCAGACCCTCACCGAACAACTCAGCCGCGAACAGCAGATCGCCGCCCTCGAAAAAGACTGGGCCACCAACCCGCGCTGGAAGGGCGTGAAGCGCGGCTACAGCGCCGCCGATGTGGTCCGCCTTCGCGGCTCGCTGCCGATCGAGTACACGCTTGCCCGCCGCGGTGCCGAGAAGCTCTGGGAAAAGATCAACGGCGGTGCCCGCAAGGGTTACGTCAATGCTTTCGGCGCCATCACCGCTGGTCAGGCGATGCAGCAAGCCAAGGCGGGTCTCGAGGCGGTGTACCTTTCGGGCTGGCAGGTGGCAGCCGACGGCAACACCTCCGAAACCATGTACCCGGACCAGTCGCTGTATGCCTACGACTCGGTTCCGACGATGGTCCGCCGCATCAACAACACCTTCAAGCGCGCCGACGAAATCCAGTGGTCGCGCGGCATCAATCCCGGCGACAAGGAGTTCATCGACTACTTCCTGCCGATCGTCGCGGATGCGGAAGCCGGTTTCGGCGGCGTGCTCAACGCCTTCGAGCTGATGAAGAACATGATCGCCGCAGGCGCTGCCGGCGTGCACTTCGAAGACCAGCTCGCCGCGGTCAAGAAGTGCGGCCACATGGGCGGCAAGGTGCTCGTGCCGACGCAAGAGGCTTGCGAGAAGCTGATCTCCGCGCGCTTCGCTGCAGACGTGATGGGCGTGTCGACCATCGTGCTGGCGCGCACGGACGCTGAAGCGGCCAACCTGATCACCTCCGACCACGACGCGAACGACAAGCCGTTCCTGACCGGCGAACGCACGCAGGAAGGCTTCTACCGTGTGAAGAACGGCCTCGAGCAGGCGATCAGCCGCGGTGTCGCCTATGCGCCGTACGCCGACCTGGTGTGGTGCGAAACCGGCACGCCGGACCTCGGCTTCGCCCGCGAATTCGCACAGGCTGTGCATGCGGCGAGCCCCGGCAAGCTGCTCTCGTACAACTGCTCGCCGTCGTTCAACTGGAGGAAGAACCTGGACGACAAGACCATCGCCGCGTTCCAGGACGAGCTCTCGGCGCTGGGCTACAAGTACCAGTTCATCACCCTCGCGGGCATCCACGTCAACTGGTACAACACCTTCAAGTTCGCGCACGCCTATGCAAACGGCGAAGGCATGAAGCATTACGTCGAGATGGTGCAGGAGCCCGAGTTCGCAGCGCGCGAGCAAGGCTACACCTTTGTGTCGCACCAGCAGGAGGTCGGCGCCGGCTACTTCGACGACGTGACCACGGTCATCCAGGGCGGCTCGTCCAGCGTCAAGGCGCTGACCGGTTCGACCGAAGAAGAGCAGTTCCACTGATCGCCATCTTCAGTCGTTGAACCGAAATCCCCGTGTGAGCGATCCGCGGGGATTTTTCTTGGGCGGTGTCTATTCGGCCTTGCGCGGGTCCCGCACGCCGCGCACGAGGCGCTGGCGCAGCAGCGTCCGCGGTGTCACGCCTTCGGCTTAGCCGACGTTTGATGGCGAAGGCGCCGGACCTCAAGAACGCCGCTCCGGCATCCTGAGCCTCCCGCGGATAGAATCACGGGTTCCATCTCAGCAGCAACAAGAGCGAGAAAGGCACCTTGGTTATGACACCGCGAACTACGCCGCGAGGATTCAGCGGTCTTTTCCCAGAAGGAGAAGGCCGGTAGGCCGCGCATGCCGGGTTCCGGTACACCAAACAAGCCAAGCGCGGTCCCGTACCGCGCTTTTTTGTTTTCTCGCTCGAGGTTTTCCAATGATTCAGATCACGCTTCCCGACAATTCCCGCCGTGAGTTCCCCGGCCCGGTTTCCGTGGCCGATGTTGCCAAGTCCATCGGCCCCGGCCTCGGCGAAGATGACGGTCGCCGGCAAGGTCGACGGCCGCCTGGTTGATGCCAGCGACGTGATCGATCGCGACGCCAAGCTGCAGATCATCACGCCGAAGGACGAGGAAGGGTTGGAGATCATTCGCCACTCGACCGCCCACCTGGTCGGGCACGCGGTGAAGCAGCTCTACCCGACGGCGAAAATGGTGATCGGCCCGGTGATCGAGGAGGGCTTCTACTACGACATCGCGTACGAGCGTCCCTTCACGCCCGAGGACATGGAGGCCATCGAGAAGCGCATGCGCGAGCTGATTGCGCAGGACTACGACGTCATCAAGAAGATGACGCCGCGCGATGAAGTCATCTCGGTCTTCAAGGAACGTGGCGAGGACTACAAGCTGCGCCTCGTCGAGGACATGCCCGACGAAAAGGCGATGGGCCTCTACTACCACCAGGAATACGTCGATATGTGCCGCGGACCGCACGTGCCGAACACGCGGTTCCTGAAGGTCTTCAAGCTGACGAAACTGGCTGGCGCGTACTGGCGCGGCGATGCGAAGAACGAGCAGTTGCAGCGCATCTATGGCACGGCATGGGCCGACAAGAAGCAACTTGACGACTACATCAAGCGGATCGAAGAGGCCGAGAAGCGCGACCACCGCCGTCTCGGCAAGGAGCTGGACCTCTACCATATCGACGAGGTCGCGCCCGGCGTGGTGTTCTGGCACCCCAAGGGCTGGGCCATCTGGCAGCAGGTCGAGCAGTACATGCGGCAGGTCTACAAGGACACCGGATACCAGGAGGTAAAGGGCCCGCAGATCCTCGACAAGAGTCTGTGGGAGAAGACGGGCCACTGGCAGAACTACCGCGAGAACATGTTCGTCACCGAATCGGAAAAGCGCGACTACGCACTCAAGCCGATGAACTGCCCGGGTCACGTGCTGATCTTCAAATCCGATCTGCGCAGCTACCGCGATCTGCCGATCCGCTACGGCGAGTTCGGTCAGTGCCATCGCAACGAGCCGAGCGGCGCGCTCCACGGCATCATGCGCGTGCGCGGATTCACGCAGGACGACGGTCATATCTTCTGCACGGAGGATCAGATCCTCGAGGAATGCGTGGCGTACACGGCGCAGCTTCAGAAGGTCTATGCCGACTTCGGATTCACGGACATCCTCTACAAGGTCGCGACGCGGCCGGAGAACCGGGTCGGTTCCGACGAGCTATGGGACAAGGCCGAACATGCGGTGATGGAGGCGCTGCGCCGTTCCGGCGTCGAGTTCGTGATCTCCCCCGGAGACGGCGCCTTTTATGGGCCGAAGATCGAATACACGCTCAAGGACGCCATCGGCCGCCAGTGGCAATGCGGCACGATGCAGGTCGACTTCAACACAGCCGAGCGGCTCGGCGGCGAGTTTGTGAATGAAACGAGCGGGCGTTCGCACCCGGTGATGCTTCACCGCGCGATCGTGGGTAGCCTCGAGCGCTTCATCGGCATGTTGGTCGAACATCATGCGGGCGCGATGCCGTCATGGCTGGCTCCGGTGCAGGTGGCGGTGCTCAACATCAGCGAGGGACAGGCTGATTACGCATCTCAAGTTGCGAAAACGCTGCAAAATCAAGGGCTTAGAGTTTTGCTCGATCTGCACAACGAGAAGATTACGTATAAAATACGGAAGCATTCGTTGCAAAAGCTTCCGTACATCCTGGTCGTAGGCGACAAGGAGAAGGAAGCAGGAGCCGTCGCAGTGCGCGCCCGGGGCAATCTTGATCTCGGTGCCATGTCGGTGGAGGCGTTCTCGCAAAAGATCGCCCACGACATCCAACACAAGCTTTGAATTTGAACAAATTCAAGGGCCGATTTTTCGATCAACCCGGCTTGTGAGCGCGAACGCATCGGTACCCGCTACGGTTTTGTAGCAATTTGTTTGAAGGAACTGACCATCGCTACTGCATTTCGCGACCGCCGCCACCGCGAGGAACGCCAACATCGCCTGAACCGGGAAATCATGGCCCCGGAAGTCCGTCTGATCGGGCCGGATAACGAGCAACTGGGAGTTGTGAGCCTTGCCGAGGCGTTGCGCTTGGCCGGCGAGCAGGACGTGGATCTGGTGGAGGTCGTCGCTGCGGCCAATCCGCCCGTCTGCCGGCTGATCGAGTACGGCAAGTTCAAGTACCACGAGCAAAAGAAGGCGGCCGAAGCGAAATCGAAGCAGAAGGTCATCGAAGTCAAGGAAGTCAAGTTCCGGCCCGGTACGGACGAAGGCGACTACAACATCAAGATGCGCAACATCCGGCGCTTTCTTGAGGAAGGCGACAAGTGCAAGATCACGCTCCGTTTCCGCGGTCGCGAGATCACGCACCAGGAGCTCGGTCTGGCACTGCTGCAGCGCATCCGGGACGAGTTGGGGGACGCGATCATCGTGGAGCAGTTCCCGAAGCTCGAGGGCCGGCAGATGATCATGATGATCGCGCCGGGCCGCAGGAAGGCCGGCGGGGCTGCGAAGCCCGCGGCAGAGCCATCGGCCGCTCCGGCGGCCGCCTAGGCTTCAGGTGTAGACGAGGTTATTGAAGGGATTTCGCTGCTGCCGGTACTCCGGTGCCGGCAGGGCGGAATGAAGAAGTGTCTCGGGGCCAACAAGTCCGTGGAGTATCTGCGGCGCCTCACGAGCACAAACTAAAGGAGCAGTCACATGCCCAAAATGAAGACCAAGAGCAGCGCGAAAAAGCGTTTCCGCGTTCGTCCCGGTGGCACCGTCAAGCGCGGTCAAGCCTTCAAGCGTCACATCCTGACGAAGAAGACCACCAAGAACAAGCGTCACCTGCGTGGTGCAACGGCAGTACACGAGACCAACATGGTTTCGATGGCCGCCATGTTGCCCGGTAGTGGCATCTAACCCAGACGAACAAGGAGTACACACATGCCTCGCGTCAAACGTGGTGTAACGGCTCGCGCCCGCCACAAGAAGGTTCTCGCACTCGCCAAGGGTTTCCGTGGTCGCCGCGGCAATGTCTTCCGCATCGCCAAGCAGGCGGTGATGAAGGCGGGCCAATATGCGTATCGTGACCGCCGCAACAAGAAGCGCGTGTTCCGCCAACTGTGGATTGCGCGTATCAATGCCGCTTCGCGTGAACTGGGCCTGACATACAGCCAGTTCGCCAACGGCATCCGCAAGGCCGGTATCGAGATCGACCGCAAGGTCCTCGCCGATATCGCCGTGCACGACAAGGCCGCTTTTGCCGGCATCGTGGAGCAGGTCAAGGCCAAGCTGGCTGCTTGATTCCGCAAGCAGGTTGCCGCCTCCGGACGGCTGCCTGCGCCCACGGCACAAGGGCTGGCGCTTGAAAGGGCACCAGCCCTTTTTTCATCGCTCCCCGGCCCGTTTTTCTTTGACCTTGAAATATTTCCCATGAACGAGTTGGACACCCTGGTCGAAACCGCACGAGCAGCCTTTGCCGAGGCGAAGGCGCCCGCCGAACTCGAGAACGCCAAGGCTCAGTTTCTCGGCAAGTCAGGTCGCATCACCGAGTTGATGAAGGGCATGGCTGCCCTGAGCGTCGACGAGAAGAAGACCCGCGGAGCTGCCATCAACGTTGCCAAGCAGGCCATCGAGGCGGCCCTCACGGAGCGTCGCCAGCAACTCGCCGATGAGGAATTGGCCGTGCAATTGCGCGCCGAAGCGCTCGACGTCACCTTGCCCGGACGCCGTCGGGTCTCGGGCGGCCTGCACCCGGTGAGCCGCACGATGGAGCGCATCGAGGCCATCTTTTCAAGCTTGGGCTTCGACGTCGCCGACGGCCCGGAGATCGAGAGCGACTGGCACAGCTTCACCTCGCTCAACAATCCGCCCAACCATCCTGCGCGCTCGATGCAGGACACCTTCTACGTCGACATCAACGGCGAGGATGGCATCCCGTACAACTTGCGTCCGCACACCAGTCCGATGCAGGTGCGGTATGCGCATCAGCACATCAAGAAGTACGCGGCCCAGTTCCGGGCTGCAGCGGCGGACACCACTGGCACCGTCAAGGCGCCCGAGATTCGCGTGATCGCACCGGGCCGCACCTACCGCGTCGACAGCGATGCGACGCACTCGCCGATGTTCCACCAGTGCGAAGGCCTCTGGCTCGGCGAGAACGTGAGCTTCAAGGACCTGAAGGTCGTCTTCACCGACTTCTGCCGCACCTTCTTCGAGAGCGACGATCTGATCCTGCGATTCCGTCCGAGCTTCTTCCCGTTCACGGAGCCCAGCGCCGAGATCGACATCCAGTTCCAGAGCGGCCCCTTGGCCGGTCGCTGGCTCGAGGTGGCCGGTTCGGGCCAGGTGCATCCGAACGTGGTGCGCAACATGGGCCTCGATCCGGAGCGTTTCATCGGCTTCGCCTTCGGCATGGGCCCGGACCGGCTCACCATGCTGCGCTACGGCGTCAATGACCTGCGCCTCTTCTTCGATGGCGACCTCCGGTTCCTGAGCCAATTCCAGTAAACAGAACGAGATCGACGAGATGCAATTCCCCGAGTCCTGGTTGCGTGAGTTCTGCAACCCGCCACTCAGCAGTGCCGAACTGGCTGAAACGCTCACGATGGGCGGCTTCGAAGTCGAAGAGCGCCGGCCCGCGGCGCCTCCCTTCACGAAGGTCGTGGTCGGCGAGATCAAGGAAGCCGTTCAGCACCCCAACGCTGACCGCCTGCGCGTGTGCCAGGTCGATGCCGGGCAGGGCACCCTGCTCAACATCGTGTGCGGTGCGCCGAATGCGCGCGCCGGCATCAAGGTGCCGCTGGCGCTGGTCGGTGCCGAACTGCCGCCAGGCGAGGACGGCCAGCCGTTTTCGATCAAGCTCGGCAAGCTGCGCGGCGTCGAGAGCCAGGGCATGCTGTGCTCGGCGCGCGAACTCAAGCTGAGCGATGACCACGGCGGCCTGCTCGAACTGGCCGCTGACGCGCCGGTCGGCGCCGATGTGCGCGAGGTGCTGAAGCTCGACGATTCGCTGCTCACGCTCAAGCTCACGCCCAATCTGGCGCATGGCCTGAGTGTCTATGGCATCGCGCGTGAGCTCGCCGCGCTGACGGGCGCTCCGCTCAAGACGCCGGCGATCACGCCGGTGGCGGCGCTCGCATCGGCCGGGCTGCCGGTCAAGGTCGAGGCGCCTGAGCTGTGCGGTCGTTTTTCGGGCCGCGTCGTGCGCGGTGTCGATACCAAGGTCGCGACCCCGGCCTGGATGGTCGACCGGCTGGCCCGATGCGGACAGCGCAGTGTCTCGCCGCTGGTGGACATCTCGAACTACGTGATGTTCGAGTACGGCCAGCCGTCGCACATCTTCGATCTCGACAAGATCCACGGCGGCCTCGTCGTGCGCTGGGGCAGGCCTGGCGAGCAGCTCAAGCTGCTCAACGGCAACACGGTCACCGTCGATGAAAAGGTCGGCGTCATTGCCGATGATCGCGAGGTCGAATCGCTCGCCGGCATCATGGGTGGCGACGCAACGGCCGTGTCCGACGACACGCGCAACATCTATGTGGAGGCGGCCTTCTGGTGGCCGGCGAGCATCCAGGGGCGCTCGCGCCGCTTCAACTTCTCGACCGATGCGGGCCATCGCTTCGAGCGCGGCGTCGACCCGAGCCGTACCGTGGCGATCATCGAGCGCATCACGCAGCTGGTCGTCGAGATCTGCGGCGGCGAAGCGGGTGCTATCGACGACCGGGTTTTGCGCCTCCCGGAAGCCAAGCCCGTCACCCTGCGCGTCGAGCGCGCGGCGCGGGTGATCGGCATGCCGCTGACGCAGAGCCAGTGCGTCGCCGCTCTGCGCCGTCTTGCGCTGCCGGTCGAGGAGGGCAATGGCACGCTGGTCGTGACGCCGCCGCCGCATCGCTTCGATCTGGTGATCGAGGAAGACCTGATCGAAGAGGTCGCCCGCCTCGTGGGCTACAACAACCTGCCGACGACACCGCCGCTGGCGCCGATCACGGCACGTGTTCGCCCCGAAGCGCGGCGCAGCCGCTCGGCGGTCCGTCACGGTCTTGCATCCCTGGGCTATCAGGAGACGATCAACTTCAGTTTCGTCGAAGAGCATTGGGAGCGTGATCTCGCCGGCAACACCGATCCGGTGAAGCTCCTGAACCCGATCGCTAGCCCGATGAGCGTGATGCGCTCTTCGCTGATCGGCTCGCTGCTGCAGGTACTCAAGTTCAACGTCGACCGCAAGGCTGCGCGCGCTCGCGTCTTCGAAATCGGCCGCGTCTTTCTGCGGGACGACAAGGTGACGACGACCGACAGCACCGTGAAGGGCATTCACCAGCCGATGCGCGTCGCAGGCTCGGCCTGGGGCGATGCCGAAGAGGCACGCTGGGAAGGCAAGGGGCGTCGCACAGACTTCTTCGACGTGAAGGGCGACGTCGAAGCGCTGCTGGCGCCGGGCGTGGCGACTTTCGGACCGGTGGAGCACCCCGCTTTGCACCCGGGCCGCTCAGCCAGTGTGCTTCTGAACGGACGTCCGATCGGCGTCGTCGGAGAACTGCACCCCCGCTGGCGGCAGAAATGGGACTTCGCCCATGCACCGGTGCTCTTCGAGCTCGATCTTGACGCCGTCGTCGCGCGACAAGTGCCTGCGGCACGGCCTGTTCCCAAGCACCAGGCGGTGGAGCGCGACGTCGCCTTCGTTGTCGCTGAATCGATCACGCACGATGCGCTGATGCGCGCGATCCGTGAAGCAGCCGACAGCAGCCTGCTGCGCGAACTCACGCTCTTCGACATCTATCGTCCTGCGGTCGCCCGCGATGGCAGCGCCGTCGCCTCTGGAGGTCTCGCGCCGGGCGAAAAGAGCATGGCCGTGCGACTCAGCTTCAACAGCGAAGCGGCGACACTTACCGACGAGCAGGTCGAGGCGGCGGTTCATGCGGTCGTTGCTCAACTCGGCGCCAAGCTCGGCGCGCGCTTGCGGGTATGAACGCCATGGAATTCACGCTCGAAGCCCTCGAAACGCCGGCCCTGACCAAGGCGCACCTTGCCGATCTCCTGTTCGAGCAGATCGGGTTGAACAAGCGCGAGTCCAAGGACATGGTCGAGGCCTTCTTCGACCTGATCGCGGGAAGCCTGATCGAAGGCACGGACGTGAAGATCTCGGGCTTCGGCAACTTCCAGATTCGCGTGAAGGCACCCCGTCCGGGGCGCAATCCGCGCACCGGCGAAGCCATTCCGATCGGTGAGCGCCGCGTGGCGACTTTCCATGCGAGCGCCAAGCTCAAGGAGCAGATCCACGGAAGCATCTCCGAGGATGCGCCGCAAGAGGTCGAATGGAGCCTCGGCGCGGAGTAGGTTTCTTGTTTTGGAACTCGGAGGTGGAGTAACCTCTAAGGTTTCGCTCGCACCGTATTGATTTCAATGGAGAAAGCCCTCCCGCCGATACCCGTCAAACGCTACTTCACGATCGGTGAGGTCGGGGAGTTGTGCGGCGTCAAGCCGCATGTACTGCGTTATTGGGAGCAGGAGTTCACGCAACTGCGCCCCATGAAGCGGCGCGGCAACCGGCGGTACTACCAGCACCACGAAGTGCTGATGATTCGACGCATCCGTGATCTGCTGTATGACCAGGGCTTCACCATCAGCGGTGCGCGCAACAAGCTGCAGGAGATGGTCCAGTCCGAGCGCGAGCGGCGCAAGCCCGGCAACGAGGTGCCGCTCGAAGGAATGGAGGCGGTCGAAATCGATCAGGAGGAGTTCGACGCGGCCGTTCAGGACGACAAGGATGTGCCGCGGCCGCCGGTTCGCACGGTGGATCTGTCGCAGTTGCTCAACCTTCGGCGTGAACTGAATGAAATTCGTGAGCTGCTGACGCTGAGTCACTGAATTCACACGGCTATAATCTAAGGCTTCGGTGTGTGGCGCAGCCTGGTAGCGCACTTGCATGGGGTGCAAGGGGTCGAAGGTTCGAATCCTTTCACACCGACCAATTTAGCGTCCGGACTAGTCCGGTAAGCTCCAAAAAGCCCTTAAGAATCAACGCTTAAGGGCTTTTTCTTTGTCCGCGTTAGTCCGACGAAGTCCGGTGGCATCCGGCCCTTGTGGGGGCAGATTTGGGGGTACAAAGTTGCCCCCGTCGCGAGATGCCCCCAAAATGTGCTGCAGACACAGAAATTTACAAATGCAGCTTACAGATTCGGCCATCAAGAACGCCAAGCCCGGAGAGAAGACCAAAAAGATTGCGGACGGCGGCGGCCTCTACTTGGAGATCAGCCCAGCAGGGGGCAAATGGTGGCGCCTGAAGTACAGGTTTGGCGGCAAGGAGAAACGCCTGAGCCTTGGGGTGTATCCCGACACAGGCCTGAAGCTCGCGCGTGAGCGTCGCGAAGCAGCTCGCGCGTTATTGGCCGAGCGCATCGATCCCGGAGAAGTTCGGAAAGAGGAAAAGGCGAAGGCGGCCGTCTCTGCCGAGAACAGTTTCGAGGCGGTTGCTCGACGGTGGCACGCGTCGTGGAAGACCACGAGAACCCCGAAGCACGCGGACCAAGTGATGCGTCGGCTCGAGCTCGATGTGTTCCCTTCCTTGGGCGGGACACCGATCGAGAAGGTTCGAGCGCCGATGTTGCTCCAGATCGCCCGGAAGGTCGACGAGCGTGGAGCAGGGGACCTCGCTCGCCGCGACTTTCAAATCTGCAGCCAAATCTTGCGCTACGCAGTTGGTCATGGGCTGATCGAGTTCAACCCAGCGGCATCGGTCCATCCTGGCGATGCGCTGCGACCCCGCGTCAAGAAACACCGTGCTCGAATCGAAGGCTCAGAGTTGCCGGCGCTGCTCCGTGCGATCGACGCCTACGAAGGCAATCTGCGTACTCGCCTCGCAATCCAGTTGATGGCGCTGACGTTCGTCCGCACGGTTGAACTTATCGCGGCTAGGTGGAGCGAGTTCGACCTCGAGGCGAAGCAGTGGCGCATCCCCGCGGCGCGGATGAAGATGAAGACGCCGCACATTGTGCCGTTGTCAAAGCAGAGCATCGAGCTCCTTGATCAACTCAGGGAGACAGGCACCGGCGAAGAGTTGCTGTTCCCAGGTGAGCGTGATCACGAGAAGCCCATGTCGAACAACACGATTCTCTTCGCGTTGTACCGAATGGGCTATCACGGGCGAATGACCGGGCACGGGTTCAGAGGCGTGGCGTCGACGATCCTGCACGAGCTTGGATATAGACACGATCACATCGAGCTCCAGCTCGCCCATCAGGAAAGGGACCAAGTCGCCGCGGCATATAACCACGCGACCTATTTGAAGGACCGGGCGGTAATGATGCAAGACTGGGCCGACTATCTAGATCGCTCACGAGAAAAGTCAGAAGTTAGTTAACGTTCTTCTCTCGCGCTCGAGATTTTTTCGCGATGGACTTCATTGGACCCTTACGGAGCCCTTTGGAGTTATGTAAGATTTCGTCATTGCAGAGAGACATTCGCTTGACTCGATGATCCGGAAGCTCGGCTCGGGAACTAAAGCGAAACAGAGCTCTGCATGCTGGGTAGCTCCGTTGAGCATTTGCCAACGCCTCAGGTCGAGAGATGCTGAGGTAGCTAGTGACACAGGGTAGGCGGAACATCCTACCCGCGCATGGACCCACCGGTACTCGCCGGGCGTAGCCAAGGGGACACGAGCTCCAACTTTGGAATGTTTTTCTATTGTTGGAGTTTCGTGCCTGTCCGCACGACTCTCCATTTCTCTTAAACGGAGGAGCTCGTGAACGGACAAATTGGTAATCAGCATAGTCAAATCGCGCTGAATGCGACGACGGCTCCTGCAATGGTGAGGGGAGGTCTGCTCCGCTTGCCTCAGGTTTTGGCCATGTATCCCATCGGCAAATCGACGTGGTGGGAAGGTGTCAAGTCTGGGCGGTACCCGAAGCCGATACGAATCTCGACGCGCTGCGTTGCTTGGCGAATGACTGACATTCATGCATTGCTTCAAGAGCAGGCTGCGGGAGCAGACGCATGACTCGAGCAATTCGAACAGTCCCTTCGCATGTGCGATTGACCGCGGTCGAATCAGTCCTCCCGATAAACGTCAGGAGCCTGTATCGCGCTGTGCTTCGCGGCAATCGCCCGCCGTGGCTCTCTCACGCTGGCCCCGGAGGGGAGACAGTCGTGCATGGTGGGTAGATGTCGCCGGAATGATCGCCCACTATCGCGTTCGCGGAATCGAGCTGCCGCTCGAGGTCGACCAAAAAGTAGAAGCCGCGGCCGCGTTTCGGCAACCGGGCTTCTGGGATGCGACTTGTGGTGAGGCGCGCCCGAATTCTAGTTCGCTTTGCGGCCGTGGTCGAGCTCGACCATCGTGCAAGCACTTATTAGCCTTCTTGTAGGCAAGCACATCTACACCCGCCCCGGAGGCGGCAAGCTGAAGGGCTGTGTCAGCAGAGTTCTGCGCGCAGTCGCAGTGAACATGCACTGGACTGATGAGGTTCGTCAGGACGAAGGTTGCTGGCCCGGTCAGAAGAAGATCGGCGCGAACGGCGACGTATCAGAGAGGACGGTCAGCAGAAACCTGAAGGCGGCCGTAGAGCTCAACATCGTCAGGTACGTCGAGCAGGGTGCGGGCAAACCCAATCGCACGCTATTTCATCCCGCAATCCTCGAAGCTGCTCGACAGTTCGGCAAGCTCTCACAAAAGAAGCAGGACGCCTTTGTTGTCTACCTGTCGGAGTTGCCGCCATGGGGCGCTCCCGAGGTGAGCGAT
Organism: Variovorax ureilyticus; assembly: GCF_050632185.1. GTDB lineage: Bacteria > Pseudomonadota > Gammaproteobacteria > Burkholderiales > Burkholderiaceae_C > Variovorax > Variovorax ureilyticus_A. The sequence continues at coordinate 2,780,833 of NZ_CP192579.1, read as the reverse complement.
GTTGGGAATGCTATCAAAGTCATAGCAGACAAAAACGCTATCAAAGTCATAGAGGACAAAATGTCTAGGAAATCTTTAAGGGGTACACAGCCCCCGCCCCCAAGCTGTCGAGTCCATCGGACTCATTCCAAGTGCGCTAGCGGACGGGGATGTTCATCTCCCCGCCCTCAGGGGCAGGGGGCTGTGCCTACTCCTTGCGAATCAGATCCGGCGCGCGAATCCATGCTCGTCGCGAACGAGGTACCGCTCGATCCAAGCCACCTCAAAGATCTCGGACTCGGGGAGTTTGGAAATTTTCTCGATAGCTCCGGCATCGAGAAACTGATGATTGTTTGCCAGCGGCGAAAGATAGATGGCACTCGAGGCGGTATCTTTAGACGCGGCATGGCCCAAGCGTTTTCCGACATAGAAGACGCGATTCTGTGGGCGGCCAGCCAGTATGCGTACGGTTCGGGGGCGACATGCCGCATCGAAGTGTTGTGCAGCTCGCCGAGGCTCCTTTTGGTTGACGATGTCCTTCTCAGCTCGGTGGAGGCGTACTGCAAGAAGATGAATCTTCGCGCTGTGGTTCTCGAGACCAGCCCTGGCAACTATCAAGCTCTGTTTGTCGCACCGATCGGTTTTACGGACTTGCAATGCGCGAACGCACGGCGATCACTCACGGCGGCATTTCTCGCCGAGAGGGACCTTGCGATGAACATCAAGGGCGCCGATCCGAATGCAGTGGGTCGCGGCCAGTTGCACCGGCTTCCGGGCTCGTTCAATTGCAAGAACGGGCCGGATGGGCAACCTGGTTTGTTTATTACCCGTCTTGCAGCTGTCTTCGAAGGGAATGAACTCAGCGAGGCGCTCTTCCCTGAGGGCAGCGAGAAATTGGCTCCCCGCGAACCTCGGTCATCTGCAAATTCGGACGAAGCAGTTGACGATTCGCGAGTGGATTTCCGGAACGCTTGTTCAATGGTTCGACGCGGGCTGCCGCCGAGTGCAATTCAGGCCGCTATCTACCAGTCTGCAACTCGGCCAGATCGGCGCAGAGTCAGATCGCCAGACATTGCGCTCGCCTATGCAATCAGGACCACCAGGGAAGCTCAGCGCCGAGTCTCTGTTCAGCACGGCTGAGCCACTTTGGCCTCCGATCATTCGGCCGAATTTTGTCGCACACGTGTCGCATCCATGTCGCACCTGCGTAGTCGAACTGCTGCCCACAATGTGGGCATCCCTGAGAGACAGCAAGCAGACTGGTTTGCGGGATGCAAATGGAGCTGGTCGCGATGGGGTGCAAATGTTGTCGTGACTCGAACGCAATGCCTTGCGGCCACGATGGCGTCATAAACCTTGACTAATTCGACGATGTCGCGCTCAACATCTACAGATCCTCTGGTTCCTTTTGCAGTCCGCATTCCATCCAGTCTGAACTCTGCAATTCGGGATAAAGCGGAGAGGAGCGGAGCGACGTTGGCAGACGTTTTGCGAGCGCATTTGACGCTGGAACAGGCAAAGCCTTTGGCGGTGCCGAAGCCTCGGAGACGTCAGCCACAAGAGCTCGGAAAGGTGAGCAACGATCCCCCAGAACTACTTCGACAAATGTCCAGGATCGGTCTGAATTTGAGTGAGATTGCGCGAACCGCGAGCGCAGCAAGAAAGGCCGGACAACAGTTCGACGACATCAAAATTCTCGCCGTCCTCTCGAGCATCGATCTTGAAATCAAGCGCTTGGGCGTCGTAGCGGGGGTAAAGCTCTAGTGCACCAGACATGGTTTCCAAACGGCACCGGTTCCGGCCGGAGGGTTGTCGAATATCTGCTCGGGAGAAAGGATCACCAGGGCGTCGAACGGGAAGGTGTCCGCGTGCTGCGCGGCGATCCGCACCGCTTGGGACGGCTCGTAGACAGCCTCAGATTCGTCCATCGATATCGCTCAGGGTCTGTCAACTTTCATCTTGCTGATGACCCCAGCGAGGACGAGATGCAGGCATATTTGGATGAGCACTTCTCGGTTGCCTGCGCTGGGATGGAGACCGACCAGGTCGAGTGGAGCGCCGTCCTTCATGAGGACTCTGACGGCTCTCGCCATATACATGCCGTCTTTGCGCGTATATGCCTCTATTCGGGCCTTTCTTTCAACCCCGCCGCCCCGTTGTGGGAGAGTTGGAACAAGCCGCTACGAGACGCCTGGAACGCGGAGAAAGGCTGGAGGCGCCCTGAGATCCGGACCGCTCTTCTCCGTGCACCCGGCAAGTTGATGTATTCGGCAGCTTGGAAAGCAGGGCTGGATCCGCGGCAGACAGTATCGAGGTGGTTAGCCGCTCAGATCGATGCAGGGCTCTTGCCGGATCGAGCTGCGGTGATACGCGCCCTTGAAACGCGAGGGCGCATCAACCGCGTGTGCGACGACTACATCTCGATCACCTTGGCAGGCGGTAGTAGTACTAAGCCAATCCGGCTCTCTGGCGCCCTTTACGACGCGAACTACTCGGATGCGAAGGTGGTCGACCTTGCACGCGCGATGTCGAGCCGAAAGTGCGGGCGTGCCGAACCGGATTTCCAAGCTGCCCGTGTTGCACGGGCACACCTTGCTGAGGTGGTCGAGCGTCGCGCGGAATTCAATAGAAAGACCTATGGGCGCGAGCGTTTGCGCCGGAGGTCCGCCGTGTCTCTCGTCGCGGCCTTGCAAGAACAGAACCAACCCGAACCACCTCAGGAGAACACGATTCATGGCTCTGACGGACCTCGATCAATCGCTGATCACGAGTCTTATCGACAAGTGCAACGGGAACGAGCTTGCGCTGAAGTCCTTGGCGGAGCTCCAGGAGCAACAGGCGTCGCTCTTGAGCGGTTGCGCCGAGCGAATGAGCGCTTTGTCGGACTCCATGGAGCGCTTGAATCAGTGTCTCGAACGCTTGCTTCCGCCATCGACAGACGCTTCGGGGTCCGCTTGAGAGGCCCGCAGACTCAAGGGACGAGAACGATTGACGCTCGGCGATCGATGGTCAGCGCCCCGATGCGCCTAAGGTTCCCGGAGAACAGAACCGCCAGTGCTTCCAAGCCCCATTCGGCTGCGCAGCTTGCGTACACGTCCAAGGAAATTCAATCCGTCTTGGAGTTGCTCGGCCCTAAACCCAAGCGCTCGGGAGACGGTCGTGGTGAAGTCGGGCTCTACGCAGCGGTCGATGCGTTGATCGAGGTGTACAACGGGATTCTGAACCGATTGAAAGAGGGAGGGGGCGAACCTGGAACGGCTCAAGAGACTGATGCCCATAGCGCAGGTGTGGGCGCCCGTCGTCAGCAGCAGCTAGCCATTGCCGTTCACGATTGGGGCACTGTCCAAGCACTCGCCCCGGCGCTTCGAGCGAAGATCAGCCTACAAACCCAGAAGCTACCAGCAGTGTGGGCGGCCCGCTTGCCGATAACTGCGAAGCTAGCGATGCTGGAATCGCTCGAAGAACAGATCTGGACCGTTGTTCGCGTACTCGACATCCAGAACGAGGCGGCATTCGTTCAGCTCGCGATTGATCGTCCCCCCAGCATCGAATCGCTCGCTGCGGGCCAAACGGTCGATTCGGACGACGAAGCTATGACCACTGACCTCCCTGACGACGAGGTGGAGGGGGACCGAGGACCCTTTGGCTGACCAGCTCCGCAAGGTAGCAGGTGTGCTCGGCTTGATGAAGCGCCAAGGGTTGCTGGTCAGATCCATCAAACTTCGACAAAGATTGCAGCAAGTCCGCTGGGCGCCGTGGAGCTCGTCGAAGGTCGCCGATCAGATCCGTCAGACTTCAACAAAGTCTGCAGCAAGTCTGCTGGGCGTGATGGAGCTGCTCGAAGTTTGCCGATCAGATCCATTAGACTTCGACCAACTTTCGACAAAGTCTGCGTGCGCGAGGTAGGTCCTCGCCAGGCTGGTCGAATGCTGCATCAGACTTCGACCAACTTTCGACAAAGTCTGCGTGCGCCGGGATGTCTTCGGCAAGCTGGTCGAACGCTGCGTCAGACTTCGACCAACTTTCGACAAAGTCTGCGTGCGCGAGGGAGGTCCTCGCCAGGCTGGTCGAATGCTGCATCAGACTTCGACCAACTTTCGACAAAGTCTGCGTGCGCCGGGATGTCCTCGGCAAGCTGGTCGAACGCTGCGTCAGACTTCGACCAGCTTTCGACCAAGTCTGCGTGCGCGAGGGGTGTCCTCGGCAAGCTGGTCGAACGCTGCGTCAGACTTCGACCAGCTTTCGACCAAGTCTGCGTGCGCGAGGGATGTCCTCGGCAAGCTGGTCGAACGCTGCGTCAGACTTCGACCAGCTTTCGACAAAGTCTGCGTGCGTGAGTGGTGGCCTCGGCAAGCTGGTCGAATGCTGCATCAGACTTCGACCAGCTTTCGACGAAGTCTGCCTGCGCGAGGGTGGCTTCGGCAAGCTGGTCGAACGCTGCATCAGACTTCGATCAACCTTCGACAAAGTCTCCGGGCGGGATGGATGATGTCTTGACCGTCGTCGGCTGGATGGGCGGCCGCTGTGTTCCGGACTGAGACATAGGCGCGAACTATTCGTCTCACACGGGTGGCGACCTGGTCGCCACCCCCGCCCGGCTCGCTCCGATCGCCTGGCTCACTTTCCGGCCGGCGACTGGTCGCCACCCCCGCCCGGCTCGCTCCGATCGCCTGGCTCACTTTCCGGCCGGCGACCTGGTCGCCACCCCCGCCCGGCTCGCTCCGATCGCCTGGCTCACTTTCCGGCCGGCGACCTGGTCGCCACCCCCGCCCGGCTCGCTCCGATCGCCCGGCTCACCTTCCGGCCGGCGACCTGGTCGCCACCCCCGCCCGGACTCGCTCTGATCGTTTGGCTCACTTTCCGGCCGGCGACCTGGTCGCCACCCCCGCCCGGGCTCGCTCCGATCGCCTGGCTCACTTTCCGGCCGGCGACCTGGTCGCCACCCCCGCCCGGCTCGCTCCGATGGCCCGGCTCACTTTCCGGCCGGCGACCTGGTCGCCACCTCCGCCCGGACTCGCTCTGATCGTCTGGCTCACTTTCCGGCCGGCGACCTGGTCGCCACCCCCGCCCGGGCTCGCTCCGATCGCCTGGCTCACTTTCCGGCCGGCGACCTGGTCGCCACCTCCGCCCGGACTCGCTCTGATCGTCTGGCTCACTTTCCGGCCGGCGACCTGGTCGCCACCCCCCAAATTGCGGCGCGACCAGACATGGAGGTGACGTGTTCTAACCTCTCCGATCAGGTCTCCGCTCCCCCGGTGCGAGCGAAGACCTTGGACTTAGCTGTAGTCTGCTCTTGTGACGCGGCGCGTTTTGCCCCGCGTTGACGGCACCTCACGCGTCGGGGCAACCGCCAAGGCTACATGTCGCGGCGCATTTCCTCGGGAAGCAGCCAGGACGTTGTCCTTCACCCACGAACCCTTTGCCTCAGCGGGCGGAGCGAGGCTAAGATCCACATACATAGCAACTGACCAAGACTTCGTCATGTCGCGCACTTCGACCGCATCCACCAAACGCGCCGCTAGCGACGCGAGCGTGGCTCTGCGCGTGGCGATCGGCGCGGGCATGTCGTCGACGCGAAATTCGCGTCGATCGATGATGGCGATTTCGCCTTTCCTCCCCCTCGATTTCAAGTCTTAAGGAGCTGACCGATTCGGCTCCGTTCAGGAGCCCAGAATGGTCAGCAACAAGCAGCAAGGCGAAAGCTCCCCCGGAGACACCCCGGGCGGCACCCAGTGGCAATCTGGGCGCGTCGTTTCAGGCTTTCGTTCGCACGCCAACTCCCCTGCGAGCCCGCTTCCCCTGCATGTTCCTCCTCAACGTAGAGGAGCGACGTCGTGCCTAACGTTCAGGTGGAGGGTTAGCGCGATGAGTGGTATGCCATCAAAACCTTCCCGACTTCAGCAGATGTTGGCGCAAACGAAGCGCGTCACCGCTCAACGGAGAACCCGCAAATGATCCTGTTCCTGGACTTCGATGGTGTCTTGCACCCAGAAGGGGACGCCAGTCATCCTGACGGCAGCACGGACTTCTGCTTCTTGCCGCGCCTGGAGGTATTGCTGCGCGAGTTTCCTCACGTGAGGATCGTCATCAGTTCCAGTTGGCGCGAAAAGCTCGCCTACAAGACGCTGCTGAAGCCGTTCTCCGAGGACATTCGAGCCCGGATCCTCGGCGCGACGCCACACAGTGGGTTCGGCCTTCCTCACCCATTCGCCCATCGCGAAGGCGAGATCATCGCTTGGCTGCAGCTTCATGATGCGGTCAGTGAGCAATGGGTGGCGCTTGACGATGCCGAGTGGCAGTTCGACGACTACAAGGATCACTTGGTCGTCTGTGGATCATTCGTCGGCTTCGACGACGAGACTGAGGCCGCCTTGCGCGCTCACTTTGAAAGGCCTGTCCCATGAGGATCTTGATCCTGTCTGACCTTCATCTCGAGTTCGAGCCCTTTGAGCCTTCGCCGGGGCTCGAGTTCGATATCGTGATCCTGGCAGGCGACATCCACTCACCCGGTAGGCGCGCCGTTGAGTGGGCCGAGGCGCGCTTCGCAGGCAAGCCGGTGATCTATGTTCCCGGAAACCACGAGTACTACGACAGCCGGATGGACCTGGCGCAATTGGATGCCCGAACTGCGGCGACTGACGGCCCGGTGCACCTGCTGGATGGCGGCGAGGTCGTGATCGACGGTGTGCGCTTTCTAGGATGCACACTGTGGACGGATTTCGAGTTGACGATCGAAACGCCCGAAGGTCGCCGGCGGGATCCAGAACTGGCAATGAAAAGGGCCACGAACCTTTTGAACGACTACACGCTGATCCGGGCGGCGGACGAACTCGCGGAGCCGGATACGTGGCGAAGCCGTCAAGGGCGCAAGCTGCGCGCGGAGGATACGCTCGCTATCCATCAAGTCCAGCGAGCCTGGTTGAGCGAGAAGCTCGCTGAGCCGTTCTCTGGATCTACAGTGGTTGTCACGCACCATCCCCCGCACCGTGGCTCGCTTGCTCCGCGGTACGCGAAGGATTGGGTATCCGGCGCGTTCGTCAACGAGCTGCCCGAGGGGTTTTTCGACGTGCCGGCGTTGTGGGTACACGGTCACACGCACCAGAGCTTCGACTATCGGGTGCGGGGATGTCGTGTCGTTTGCAACCCCCGCGGGTACGTGAACTGGAGCGGAAGGACGGAAAACCAGACTTTTGACCCGGGCCTAGTGGTTCAAGTGCCGGAATGCAAAGATGGACTTCTGACATGACCAGAGATCTCTACGCCTCGGCCGCTGAGACGGCTGCCTTGCTTCGTGAGGGGCAAGCGTACCGCCGCGAACGCTTGCAGGCCGCAGACATGATCACGGTCGTCGAGGCAGCTTCGCTCATGGGGGTGGATGCCTTGACGATGGCGGCTTGGACCAGCGGTGGCCGGTGTATTGGGATTGCCGGCCCAGACGCAGCAATGAAGGTGCCTCGATGGCAGTTCGAGACTTTCGTCTGGTCGTCGATCGAGCGCATTTCCCAATCCCTGGGCACCCGGGATCCATGGCAGATCCTCGACTTCCTCGAGACGTCGGCGCCCGCGCTGGGCGGATTGACGCCGCGAGTGGCCCTCGAAAGAGGTACCGGGATAGAGCGTGTCCTCGCAGCCGCCATCGACGACGCGCACTGATCAAAGATGAAGCTACTGATCCTTTCTGATCTTCATGCTGAGTTCGAGACCTTCGAGGTACCGAAGGGTCTGGACTATGACGTGGCCATCCTGGCGGGCGACATCGTCGCGCCTGGTCGCGTGGTCGCGCGCTGGCTGCGACATCCGAGGCGCTTCGGAGACCGGCCCGTCGTGCAGATCGCCGGCAATCATGAGTACTACGAGTCCGTGCTCGATGAGGAAAGAGCGGAGATGCGCCGCCAAGCGAAAGAGCAAGGCGTTCACTTCCTCGACTGCGACGAGGTGGTGATTGCCGGCGTCCGCTTTCTGGGCTGCACGTTGTGGACGGACTTTGGGTTGCGCATTGACAACCCGGGCTTCCCGAAACAACCAGTGCGGTTGCTGTCTGATCGGTATCGCTCGATGACGGAGAGCTCGCGCTACCTTGCTGACTACTCAGCCATCCGCGTTGATGATCCGCACACATCAAACTCGCGCGGTTCACGACGCCTGGTGCCGATGGATACCTTGCTGATTCACCGGCGCCATCGCTCTTGGCTTCGCAGGAAGCTTGCCGAATCGTTCAACGGGGCAACGGTCGTGGTGACGCACCATGCACCTCATCGCAAGTCGCTGGCGCCGCGGTTCGCAGAGGACTGGTCCTCTGGTGGGTTCGTCAACGAGATGTTGCCCAAGTTCTTCAAGGTGCCGGTGCTGTGGGTGCATGGCCACACGCATGACAGCTTCGACTATCAGATCGATGGCTGCCGCGTCATATCAAATCCTCGCGGCTACATGAATTGGCACGGCGAGTTTGAAAACAAGGCATTCAACCCCGCTCGGGTTGTCGAAGTGGTGTAACGATGCATCGACCAGATTCGTGAGAAATCGTGGTTCCATGATGGCCTTCGTGAGTGTTAGCGGGCCTAGCAAGACCGGCGCTCTCGTTGGCGCGAACGTCAATAGGACGGCATCATCGGCGTGATGCAGTCTTCGAATCCGACGTGCACTCGGTTCATCCGGCGCATCAGCAGCGTGTCTCCCGTGAGGATTGCCAGCATCATGGCGCTGATCGTGACCAGGCCGTTTGAGCACTCGACGAGCTGGCGCACCATCTGGACTGGATAGCCATCCTGATGACGGCGCAGCGCATGAACGCCGCCGTGCACGAATGAGTTCAAGGCATTGCGCTGCATCTTGTTGAACTGGCCCAGCATCGCTGCGGGCGCCGCGGCCGCCGGCATCGCGACAGAGGCCTTCTGTAGATCCTTGATCATTCCTGTTGCCATCGGCAGATCGCGCGCCGCCTCTTCATTCTCGGCCGTGAGCGGCGCTCCTGCGATCGCGACCTGCACGTCGGTCGCAGCGAAGAGTAGCCAGGCCGAGCGCGTCGTGGCTTCGAACTGCATCCGCATGGTCGGGACCGCGGAGGAGACGAATCCGCCGGCCACAAGCAGGCGCAGGGCGCGCGCATGGTCGAATGACAGCGACGCCGCGGTCACGCTCAGGCCCATGCGCTGGCGATCGTCGCCATAGACGGGGTAGGTATCGAGATCGAGCAACTGGACGATCGTTTCGTCGAGTTCTTCGGATCGACGAAGTATTTGCTCTATTGGCATGAGTCGACTCGTGCGCGGACGCTAACTGAAGCTAGGCCGAAGGCTCGACGCCTGCGCCTTCAAGCGCCGCTTTCAAGGCTTCCTCCACGGCGTCGATCCGCGTCTTGCAAACCTTGTATGCCGCAACGGACTCGGTGACGATCTTGAGCAGATCATCGATGTTCGGCTCTTGCTGTTCGCGCAAGGTATCGGCGTGCCGCTGGAGCACGCCGTAGGCTTCGCGAAAGGTCTGTTGTTCCATGGCTTGTTCCTTCATTTCGCTTTGCCGGAACGCGCACCCATGGCGCCGTCCCGGAACTGGATCTCGATCGCTTGGTCAGGCTTGGCCTGATGCAGACTGGTGATGGGTTTGCCATCGGCGTCGCGCACTATCACGAAGCCGCGGTTGAGTGTCTTGTCCGGGCCTTGGCCTGCGATCTCGCGCATCAGTGCGTCGGAGTTCGCGCGAGCGCGACCCAGGGAGGCTGTGGCCCGTTCGCCCAGTGTGGAGATCGTTGCATCGGCCTGGCGTCGGGCCGCTCGTGCGTCGGCGCGCGCTCGATCGAGCACGGCGTTGATCGACACGTCGGCGATGGTGCGCGCCCGCCCGATGAGGGCGCCTGCTTGCGCCCGGATGTCCGCCATGTGTTGAGGGACGAGCCGGCGCGCCGTCGCTACCTGGTCGGCCGTCTCGCGCTGGATTTCGCTCATGAGCGAAAGCCCGTCGCGTGCTGCCCGGTGGACGTCCTGCAGCGCCGCCACGCCGATGCTGTTCATCGCATCGCGGCTGCCCTGGCGAGCATGAGCTATTTGGGCGCGCGCGTCGGTAGCGACCTGGCCGTGGGCTTGCTCCACGGAGACGCGCATCTCGCGCGCCGCGCGCCCGGCGATCGTCATGATCGCTTCTGATGCTGCCTTCGCTTCCTGGGCCCGCCGCACAATCAACTTCTCGATCGCACCGATCACCTTGCTCGGGGTGTCGAACTTTGCGAAGGCCACCTCGTCCAGGATCGTGCTGTCGCGCTCGTGGCCAATGCCCGTCAGGACCGGCAGGCGTTGGTCGCAGACGACCCGGGCCAAGTCGTAGTCGTTGAGCCATGCCAGGTCATTGACCGCGCCGCCGCCGCGGATGATGACGATGGCATCGGGCATGGAGTCTGCGGCCGCGCATTCGTCGAGCCCTTCGGTAAGAGCTGTGATGATCTCCCGCGCCGCCCCTTCGCCCTGAAATCGGCTGTGGGCGTAGGTGAAGCGGCACAGCCCGAACAGCGCAAGGCGGTCAGACTCCTTGCGAAAGTCCCCCAGGCCTGCGGCCTCGTGCGGCGCCACGACCAGCACGGATGTGAAGTCCCAAGGCGGCGGCACGAGCTTGTTCTGCTCGAAGACGCCTTCGCGCTGCAGACGCGCCCGGATCTCCTTCTTCCGGGCTTCCAGATCGCCCAACGTGAATGCCGGATCGATCGCGTCAATCTCCAGGCTGAACCCGTACTGCGCCTTGAAGCTCGGCTTCGCGCGAACGAGCAGCTTGATGCCGGCGCCGATCGTCGCCCCTGTGGCCCGCTCGAACTCGGGCAGGATCTTAGCGGCGGTGTTCGCCCAGATCATGGCGTGCGCCTTCGCGAGCACCGGCCGGCGCGGTCGCGCTCCGACAGCTCGAGGTAGACGTGTCCGCCTGTCAGCCTCACGTGCATCACCTCGACCGTGGTCCAGACGCCAGCCTTGAAGGCCTGAGCGATCGCGGTCGCGACGCCGCCGAGCAGACGGGACAAGGGGATGCCCTTCGCTGGCGAGGTGAGCTCGCCGCCCGCAGCGCCAGCAGCCACCTCGCGGGATGCAAACAGATCCGGTGCGGGGGCGTTGGCTGGCGCCGCGGAGCGCGCCGGCACCGGCGGTGCGTTCGAGGTGACGGGAAGGACATCCCACTTTGCAAAGGCCGAGAGGTCAGCGTCGGGGTGGACCCACCAGCGCCGGCTTGCGGGGTCATAGCGAGCGCCCAATGCCTTCGCGGCGTCCTTTTCCTTGAACGGGACGTTGAGGTAGTGGCGCTCTTCCATTCCTGGATTCTGGTTCATTCTCGAGGAGAGTCGGTCGAGGAGCGCCGATCGCTGGCGGCATTCGGTCGCGCGGATCTGGTGCTCTGGACGTCGGGCACTTTGCCGCATTTTCTCGGTCGAGAAGCTCGTGACAGCTGGTGCGACCTAGCGCACCCGACGTGCAGACAGGTACTATCCCGCCAATCGTACTTGGAGCCAAAAGTTGTCATTCCGAAAGAGCCACGCACTTCTGCGACGTGTCGCATGCGACTCGGCTTCCGAGCAGCGGTTTTGGAAGGCTGTGGACTCGATGGATCAGGATCCGAGACCAAACTGGGGTGTAGATCTGAATCCAGGTCGCCCTCCGCTATCCGCTGACTTGTTTGTCTACCTGTTCGATACAAGCTCCATGTGGGTAGCTTCGGCGGCAATCCAGCCAGCGCAGTTGGTTTCGATCCGATGTGACGAGGGCTCGGGCGGCGAATCCGACCATCGATCTCGCGCGGCGGCGGCCATCGCCAAGGCCAGTTCGCGGGGAAGGGTAGGAGCACAGGCACTGTCGTCCCCTGAGACGCTGGAGGCGCTCGCCGCCGGTCTTCGGGCAATCGCCACGTCGTCGTCATTCGGCACGGCTGCAGGGCGATCGCTGATGCTCGACAACTACCACTGGATCCTCTTGCTGTACCGCCTTGCCGATGGCGAGTTGGTGACAGGTGTTGGCTATGTCGATGATCCATATCCGGGGATGCTTGATCGCGGAACGCTCCTGGAGTGCGTAGAGACCATGGTCGAGATGGACGTGATGCCTGATGATTCGATCGTGGGTGTCGCGGTTCGAAAGCACCGCGGCGTAGTGCTCGCGCCGGAGCTCTCCCACGTTCGCCTTTCCTGAATCTGCCCCGCAATCGTCCCCGACCTCTCAACATCGGCGTGGCGCAGATCTGAAATTGAGGTCCGGGGGACTTCTTCGCAGATTCGCGCCCTCGAAATGTTTTTGGGGTGACGACCGATCACGATCTAACCACAGCGGCTAGGTCTTGCGGTGCATTTGGGCGTTATCAATCGCTACGCGCATTGCCAGGAGCGAGTACATCAGACCTCTTGCAAAGCCTCGCGGCGCACAAGATGCAAGCTCGGCCAACTCGGGTCGGGTGACACGATCGAGGCTGTTCAAGTCCTCAAATCGATTGAACCACTCGCGGTGCTGTGACCGCAGCTGTTCGAACTCCTGATTCGCGAGGGTGAGCCCTGCGTCCTCCGCGGCCCAACGCGAGGAGAGATTGGTGGTTTCAGCTGTTGCTTCCATTTCCTACCGTCCATTCGTAAATTGCGTCTAACGATAGCACATCTGTGTGTTTTGTGCGTTGTGTGCACGCTGTACCTTTTGGTTGGTCTGTGTGTTATGAGATAGACTTGCCGGCATGGCCCCCACCTCGAAATCGCGCGCCCCATCTAGCAAGGCTGCTCCTCCGGCCGCCGGTGACGTGCGCCTCGTCGTTGTCATCGACAAACCGCGCCATAACAAGCTGAAGGTCCATGCGGCCAAAGCCGGCAAGACGATCAAAGAAGTGATCACCGAGTACATCGATCAGCTTGGTGACTAATTTGTAGAGAAGCAACGGCGGAAAACATTTGCGCGGGATTCGAAGCGCGCAAATAGACTGCCTTGGCCCTTCGGGCTGAAACCTTCTCGACAATGAAAATCACGCTCCCTTTCGCTCGCCCGATCCACACGATTGCACTGATCACCTTCGCCGGCGTCGCACATGCCCAGATCCCGGTTACGGACGGCATGCTGATCGGCACAGTCAACCAGGCGACGCAGACGATCACGCAAGCCATTTCCCAAGGGTTTTCCGACCAAACGCAATCGCTGACCCAGAATCTCAGCGATCTGAAGTCCGGCTTGGCCAACGCAATCTCGGGCGCAGCAGAAACGACATCGAAGGCCTCGGCCGGCGGTGCCAAAGTGATCAGCGAGGCGGCTCAACGCACCGCCGCCGAGCAAGCGTTCATTCGCGCGGAGGAGCATTTCAGCGGCATCGATCCATGCAACGTCCTGGCGTCGACCATCGGAACATCCGAGGCGATGCGGAACGGAGTGACGGCAACCGGCGGCGGTGGGGGAGGGGCCCCGCGTCCGGCGCCTCGGTGGTTCGGGCAACCTGAACTCTGTGCTCGATGTGGCTGAGCGCCGGGTGCCCGCGGGCTTGCCCGAGGTGGAGGTTGCAAAGGCAGCAAAGGCCGGGTGCCTGAGCTTTGCGGCCGCCGGCAATCTGCGTGGCCAGGCCTGCGCCGACGCGGGCTTCTCAGCATCCGCCTCCACTGGCTACCCAAACGCCGATGTGCGCGCCTCCACGCTGTTCGATGGCCCTCAAACCGGTGACGACGGCACCACGTTCCGCAAGCGCCTGACGATCGATCTGGCCAGCGCCGATGGCACGGCGGTGCGTGCTCTTATGCGCAATCTCGATCAGCCGATCCAGCTGCAAGATCTGTCAAAGGCTCAGCGCAACACCGATTCCGGCCGCCAGTTCCTGGCGCTCGAAAATGCGTATCAAGCACGCATGAGCGTGGCCAAGTATCCGCAGGAGTACCAGGCTGGAATGTTGGCAGCAAAGCCTGCGCTGATCCCATTGCTGCAGCAGCTGCTCAAGTCCGATGACAACGGCTTCACGAGCAAGTACCTCGCGGACAACGTCCCCGACTGGCAGAGCAAAGGAATCTCGATCGCGGAGCTCGCAAGCATCGAGGTTCAACGCCATCAAATGAACGGCGATTGGCAGCTGCGTCTCCTCGGCATGTCCGACACGGATCTCGCGCGTGAGAACGTCCGGATGCTGGCACTGCAAGCCTGGCTATCGACGCTTGGGCTTGAGCGGCAGATCCATGCGTCGGTCGTGCAGTCCGCCGCTGCACAAGCCCAAGTCCGCACGGAGTTGATGCCGCAACTCGTCGCGGCCAATCGGCGCGCGGTCAACCGCTGATCGATGTCTGTTCAGCACCACGCGAACTGGCAAACACTTGTCAGCTTTTGAGAGTAGCTCGATAGACTATTTTCGTAGGCCCAGATTGACGGGCCCAAGGATCTTAGGAATGACCATCAAGCACCTCATCTCTGCTATCGCAATCGCCGCCGCCGCGCTTCCGACCGTGGCTCAGACCACCTTCTCGATGGCGGATTCGACGGGCGGCCACCAAGTTGCGGTCAAGTCCATCGACCAAGCCGACATTTACAACCGGATCAATACGGCTCAGGGGACGGCCAACACTGCGTCAGTGACTGCTGCCGACGCGCAGTGGCGCGCCACCAACGCCCAGGACACCGCGAATTGGGCACAGAGCGCCGCCATCACAGCTGATGGTCACGCGCGGACCACCTATGAGATGACGAAGGCCACGTGGCTGAACGTTTGCTACGTCCAGAACGGATTTGGCAATCCCTACTGCCAGAGCTTGGCCAACGCCCAGTTCCCAGGCCTGTAGTCGCACAAAGGATGGACTGACTTTGCGAGGTTCGCAAACCCATCAAAGCAGAAGTGCCCCGCGGGGCGCTTCTGCTTTGATGAAGGCAAGCTAAATTCATTCGCCTCCGCCGCGCAATGCGCGCTCGAAAAGAGCGTCCTGCTCGAGCCTGCGCTTCGAGGAAACGCGCGGCAGCGCGAGTCCTCGCTTGCCAAGTTCGACGAGTACCTCGCCATATGCGAGGTCTGCGGATTTTGAGAGTTCTCGCCAAGTCAGCTTCCCGTTCGCGAAGCGTGCGAGGAGCTCATCGAGTTGAAGCCGATATTGTGACCGAGGGGCGGGCATGCGAGATCGTAAACCAGAGCCCTTTCTTTCCGCAGAGCAGCCCCGTGATGATCACCGATCGCGTCGCGGAACCTGGAACTCTCGCCCGACCTTTCGCACTTCATCCCAGTCGCCGGTGATCTCCAGCGCGCTCTGACCGAGCCTCAGCACACGCTCTTGCAGAGCTGCGTCTCGGGCGAAGGGGTTGCTCGGGTCCACTCGACGCAGCTGCTCGAGGAGCGCGCAGCGCAGCGCCAGGTTTCCGGCATTGGCGTCCCTCAACGTTTGGATCGTTGCCCGGGCCTGTCGATCGCGCTCCGCCTGGCGTATTTCCTCGTCAACCTGGAGCCGCCGCTGGGTTATCTCTCTCGCGATCTGCGAGCCTTCCATCAGGAACATGTCGAACTGAGACATAGCGTGTGCGAACTCCAAGCGTGAAGCGCGCAAGGCGCGCTTCCTGGTGAGGGAAATCAGCTACCGGTCTTGAACGTGAACGTATTGGTGAACGCACCCGTCGTGTTGTACGTGATCGCAGGATTGGTCCCTGAGCTGACGAACGTCGTGCCATTGAAGGTCGAGAGGGTATTCGTTCCTTCGATCGTCACGGTGTACTGGGTGTCCGGCTGCAGCGGCGCGTCCGGGATGATCACAGCCTGCGTCGCATTCACGAGATGGTTGGGGTCATTCAAGAAGTCGAGCGCCGGCCGCAACGCCACCGCCGACCCGTCAGACTTCTTCACCATGGTCGCCGAGGTGATGTTGACCATCTGCCCAGGACGTACCGCAACGATGATCGGCTGACCGACCGGGCTGACAGTCAAGTCGCGCCCGGGAATCGGGTTCGGGCTTTCATTGGTCAGCTGATAGGCGGTGCCCGTCGTTCCTTCGCAAGGGTAGGTCTGGACAGAGGCGCTGTTCGGCTTCTGCGAATAGGCGCCTTGTGCCATGCCCAATGCGAAATGGGAGATCGCACGCGGACCGAAGGTGCCCGTGGTGCCGACCGTGTCGCTGCTGAGGATGCGCAAGCCGATGTCGAGTTGCGGCGAGACCAGGCTGATCGTGTGATACGGCGCACTCAGGAGGCTGCGCACGGCGAGAACGCCGCGACCGGTCAAGACATTCGCGCCACCGCCGGTCGTATCTGCCAAGTCATCCAAGATGACGCTCCATGCATAGCCTGCCGCAGTGGCTCGATCGCCAGGGCCTGTGCCGGTGAACGCCGGCTTCGTGTTGTCCTGGAAGTGTCCCGTGGCGTTGTTCACCATGAGGTAGTTTGCATGGCCGTTCGAAGCCACGTCGAGCATGGCGTTCTGCGCCAGCAGCCCGAAACCGCAGCGCTGACGCTCCGAGTTGAGGAAATTGAACGCTGCAAGCTCTTCCGAAGCAGGTGCATAGGTCGGCGCCGGCACAGAGCTGACCAACGTAGAGTCGCCACCGGTCGGGTCCGCTGAGGGCGCGGGTGCGGGCGCCGGGGAGGGAGCAGGAGAGGGTGCCGGCGCTGGTACAGCACTCGTGCCCACAACAATGGCCGCGCCGCCGCCACCACCGCCACCGCACGCCGTGAGCGCCAGGGCGCTGAGAGCTAGCGCGGGAAGGGTGGTCATGTACTTCGTCATATTTGTTGCGGGTCCTTCAGGGGCGTTGAAAAAGTTCGAGTTGATCGTTGGTCGACAGAGGAGGCGCGTTGACGGGGGCCTCGCGCTCAGATCGGGGAACCGCGGCCAGTACCTCCCTGTGTGCCAGTGCCACTTGCTCTTCAGCGCCAGCAGCCGCTTGGTCGCGTCTATGGAACTAGCCAGTGCATCGAGTCGGTACTCATGGTCGTCGAGTCGTTTGGAGAGCTCCCGGAGTTCGGCGAGGTCCTTGAGATCGCGCTGCAGATCCTCGTCGTGATTGGAGTGGGGCATAGGACTCGTCGCATTCTTCTCTGTTGGTCCTCTGAACAATAGCACATAACACACAAATAACACAATGCACACATAATGCACATCACCTGAGTGCGCGACACGGCTACGCCGCACGGAGGTCCGCGCGTGCCGGTTGATGAGAGGGGGCTCAGCGAATGGCGAGCTTCAGAATCCCAAAAGCCATGAGGAGCGTGGTCGCGCCACTGGCAGCGAGCCACCAAGTGCGCTCGCGTAGCTTGGAACGAAGAGCGGCCAACTCGCACTGCGCAGACTTGTGCGCCAGCACCAGCTGACGCCGCTTCTTGGCCGCAGCTTCCTGCTTCGCTGGGGCCGCCTCGAGCTCTGCGAGCCACGCTGCATATCGCTCGGAAATTTCTTGAGCCGCAGCCTCGGCGCTCAGGTCGGCCTGTGCCAGTTCGTGGGCTTGGGCGGCAGCCCAGCTAAGCGCCGTACCTAGGCCTGCGTCGGATCTCTCCTCAAGACCTTCGGGCAGATCTTGGAGGTCATACAAATTCATCTTCAGCGTCAGATCGCCAGCTGTCGTGCTCGCCGGGTTGGCTGCTTCGATGCGCTTGAGAAGGAGAAGATTCACGGCGAAGAATGCTGCGTCGTGGACATGGCCTCGTGCAAGTTGATGCGCCCACTCGTGAGCAACGATTCTGGTGATGCCGGCCTGCGAATACAGAACGATCCTGTTGCTAATGGCAACCCGCCCGTCGGGCGCGGTTGACCCGTTCCACGCCCATCCTCCCCATTCGCCAGTGGGCCGCAGTTCAATTGGTGGCGCCGGCCTTTCAAACCGGCACGCCTTGATCACTGGGGCGAAGTGGCGCTGCAGCCATCCGGCAATAGCCGGTGGCGCCGGCTGCACTTGGTACACCTTCAGAGCCCCGACAGCCGATGCGGTCATCTGTACCTCGACCATGTCGCTCAGATCCGCCATGACTCAATGGCCCTTCGGACCTGTCGGTTCTGCCTCTGCCAGAAGTTCGGCGTGAATCTTGGCCGTGACCGTGGCAATCTCGTTCAGCTTCCGACCGATCTGCTTAATGCGCTGCTCCAAGTGCGCTCGCACATGGGCATCCGTCGACGCCGGCAGTTGCGCACCGATCACTTCGAGTTCGTCCATCAGGGGGCTGATGTCGAGAAAGTCGATCCCCGCGAAGTGATCTACCAGCGCATCCGCTACGCGCAGGAAAACCTGGCACCGTGGATCAAATCTCAGATTCGTCATTTGGTCCTCACCCCTGTGGACCGCGACCGCGGTCGTCTTCATCTTGGTCCTGATGGTCGTCGACGATCGAGGTGTCCGTGCTTCCATGCATGAGGCGTAGTTTGGTCAGGACCTCGTCAATCGCTGCGAGTTCTGCTTGGCGCTCAAGGATCTCAGTGGCAAGGCGCCAACCGTCGGCGGAAAGGTCGCTGAGGCGCGTAAGGCGCGATGTCCCTCCGTTCCTGGCTTCACCTTGGAGTTCTTGCTTCTGGTGCAACTGAGCCAGTTCGACCTCGAGCACCGCGCGTCGCTCCCTCAGATGTTCGAAGCGTTCGGCCGGATCCAAGAGAGAATCATCCTGAGCGTCACCGAGATCTGCCTTTAATTTGGCAAGCATTGCGCCGACCCGGCTTTCAAGCTCGCCGAGGTCATTGAACTTTGCGGTGAAGGGTGTGTCGCCAGCCGCTTTGGCGGAAAGCCGTGCGATCTGTGTGTCGAGCTCGGACCGCAGACGTGCCGAGTGTTCTTTGCTTTGGCGAAGCTCTTCCTCGATGGCCTTCACTTGTTGCTGAAGCCCGGCTTTTGCCTCGGCGGTCATGCCTCCGGCAGCTTCGGCCTTGGCACGCTGCACAGCGACGTTCACACCCAGGAGCCGTTGCAAGATCGTGAAGATCCGGTCGAACAGTTCCGCCAGCGAGGCCAAAAATCCGCCGTCGGGGCCGGGTGCAATCGAAGCTGCTTCCGGCACTTTCGATGGTGCGATCGCATTTCGAGGGCGCGAGTGCTGTTCTCCAGCAGCCAGGCGGCGCGACTTTGCGACTGTCTCTTCGTCCATCGCTGCAAAGCCTGAGCTATCGGATGTACGACGCGGACCCCTTGCCTCATTGGCGGCGACGCTCTCCAGCACTTTCTTCTCATCGACCGAGGTCGGCATGGTCGCACTGGACGAAATGCGCTGCTCTTTAAGTCCGAGCATCAGAGCGCCTTTCAGAGAGAGTCGTCGTGTCTGAATCATGGTTGTGTGTAGGCTAGTGTTCAACGAGCATCCGGAAGGGCTTCTTCGAGTTGAGCATGAACTTGCGAAAGCTGTTCATTTTTTTCTTGTTCAACGCAATGCGATCCAGCATAGAAAGCCTTGCACCTCGTCCGCAAGGACACTGGGAACAAAGCCCTTAATGCCCCGCCATAGCGGAGGAGCGCCAAAGAAGCCAAGCATGGAGGCGTAAAAGACGCAAGAGAGACTGCGCCTGGAGCGCTCGTTCATCAGGGAATGAGCGGCGATGATTTGAAGGGAAGTCCTGCTCCGGTGCCGCATCCAGGCATGCTGGACTTCGCCATGCCCATGGATTCCGTCGAGTGCATGGTCGAGATGGATCTGACCCGAGGATTCGATCGTGGGTGCCGCGGCCCGCGAGCACCGAGGGGCGCTGCTCGCCCCCGAGTTTCGACGTCAAGGGTCGACGTGTCAGGTGATGGCGCGCTGAGCCCGTCGATCGGCGCCGTGAACGGAATATCGAAGCAGCATAGCGAAACACCCCGTCGGCACCTCGCTGCTAGTTTTGCTCCACCGACGTGATCTTCTTGGAAAAGAAAGAGAACTTCGTCTCGCTGGACTCAAGCGCTATCAGATAGCTGTAGTCCTGCAGGAAATACACCTTGAACACCTGTTTGTACTGATCCTGCAGTCCCCGGCACTCCATCAGTTTGGCATCGCCTTTGAGCGCCGGATGGAGTACGGCGGCGGAGATGGAGTTGATGATCTGGCACTCAGACGTGTTCGTTTGCTGGGGCAGCGTGCCGGTGCTGGTGTAAGTGGACCGACTCGCTAGGGTGTACCCCACCTTCGAGCCGATCGGCATGCGCCCCCAGTCGCCTCGAAAGCTCAGCTCGTTCGCAGCCTCATTCCCTTCCTGCCGCAGCGTGGTGAATTTCACCTGGCGTCGAATGCTCACATAGCCCAGGAAGCTCAATTCGTCGCTGCTGTACCCGTCGCCTGCTTCCGTACTGGAGACGAGACCAGGCTTCTCCCCGGCCTGAAACTCGCGCACCTCACGAAGGGTCGTGCGCTTTCCTTCGAAAACATGGGTCCCCTCAAGCACCAGTGCGCTTCAACTGACGGCGCGGGGGCGGAAGGTTCAGCGTGTCGATCGCGCTGAACACGCCCGGAGCCGGGGCGATACCGGCCGCCGGCGGTGCAGCTTTCTCGCGGGCGACAAATCTCGGCAGAGCTTTCAGTGCAGCGGGGCTCCCACACACGGCGGCAAAGAGTTCGCGATAGTCGCTATTCGCAGCCCCAACGCGCTCAGGGGTAGGGCGAGGGAAGATCGCTCCATCGGTGACGTGCTCTCGTTGATCCAGGTCATAGCCGCCCAGCAGCGAGTACTTCTGATCAGTGCAATTGAGCCGGAACCGCTCGGCCTTCCGGCCGTACGGTGCCTGGAAGGGCGGGTCCAAGGCGATCTCCGGGTAGTCGAACGCTCCCCAAAGCGTCACGCCGTCAGCCTCTACCTTGACGCTGTTCACGTCGACCAGCGTCGCAACCCCAAAGTCATTGGAGATCTGCCGCCAGTCGGCCGAGGTGTTGCAGGCATCCTGCACTTCAGGAAGGTCTACCAAGTCCCGCACGAACGGGCTCGTAGCTTCCTGGCGTTCCCCGAACTTGCCCAGTTGAGCCCGAGGATAGAGGCGCTTGCCTGCGATGTCGGAGTACAGCCACCAAACCTGATCGCCTTTGCACGAGATGGTGTAGTTCAACACGGAGGTCGCATTCTCAAGCGCGAGCGACACCTCATCGCCAATGCGGAGGACGCTGTCGGGGATGACGCGCGCTGCAATGCGCGACGTGCTTGGCTTGGTGGCCGGTTGCGGAGTTGTGCAACCGGCAAGGACGAGGGCTGCGGCTAGGCCAGCGCTAAGGCCAGAACGGGGAAAGCTCATGATCGGATTTCGGCAGAAGTAGCGGATGCTGAAGGGGTCGTCGTTTGGTATGGGTACGTCGAACCAGACTACAGGTTGCCGTGCGAACGCGATAGGGCGCGCGTCAAGTCACAATGCTCTGCGCGCGAAGATCAATAAGGCATACCGAGGAGCGAAACCGTGGCCATGTCCCAAATGCAGCTCATTCAGTCCCTGGGCGAGGCGGGGCTACGACGTCGTGAGCGCGGTCAACGAGCGGATCTCCGTCAAGACCACAGCGCAGAGCGGGCTCGACGGGTTCATCTCGTTCAATGCAAGAACGCTCGACCAGGTTGACCGCGTGTTCGTCCTGCGAATCAACACCGATGAGATGCAAATCGAGACCTTGCTGGACAAGCCGATCGGCGAGGTGCGCCAGCTCATGAACGAGGACCGAGCATCTGGCCGCCTGACCATTCCGCTGCGGCGCCTCGCGCCCAATCGATCCGCACCGCGGGAGACGTCGCCGCCCGCCACGGAGGCGACGCTGGATGGGGTGCTCGTTCGGGAGCTGGAAAGCGGAACGATCGAGGCCCTGCGAGATGGCGAGCCCCAGGTGCCCGCCAAACCGGTGCTGCGCGAGCTGGCCGTGCGGCTCAATGTCGGGCTGCTGAACGCGCGGGGCAATCCGCTCAACACGCGTCAGCTCGGGACATTGATCATCCGAACCATTCGGGAACTTGACACGCAGGATGGTCGAGTTCCTCTCCCTGCCGCGGATGGTCCGTAGAGATAGCGCGGCAGAATTTGGCCCAGGACTGATCCTTCATCGTGAATGCGAACCCAACTGCATCCTCCTCGAATTTGTCTCGTGAAGGGCTGAGTCAGGACGCACCCAAGCCAGTACTCAGTGCCGCCAGTCACTACGGCGTACGCGGCACAGTTGTCGCGGGCGGAACGATGATGCCATCGAGCGCGACCGGAAATGAGACTAGTTTGCATAGCTCGGGTGATCGCTCGCAGGCGGAAGGCCGTCGACTAGAATCCTGCCCTCAGTCATTGGGGAGTAGCTGACCTGCGCAACGCAGGAGCTCGCGTCAACACACTTGGCCCGCAGGCCATGGCGCGAGCAGCTTCATAGCCTGGCAAGACCTTTGACCACACCGCCTCCGGATTGGGCCGGGGATGCGGGGTGGTCTTCGCGTCTCCGGCCCTGGAATTTCCTTTTCATGGAAGCCTTTCTCGTATCCACCGGCGTTGTCGCGCTTGGTGAAATGGGCGACAAGACCCAGTTGCTCGCGATCGTTCTCGCCGCCACGTTTCGTCGACCTTGGCCGATTGTTGCGGGCATCTTCGTCGCCACGCTCGCCAACCACGCCGCGGCCGGCGCGCTCGGTGGTTGGGTGGCCCACATGCTGGGCCCGGATATCCTGCGCTGGGTGATCGGCATCTCGTTCCTGGCGATGGCCGGCTGGATGCTCATCCCCGACAAGATCGACGAGGAAACCGCTGGCAACAGTCGTCGCTTCGGCGTCTTCGGCACGACGGTCGTGGCGTTCTTCCTGGCCGAGATGGGCGACAAGACCCAGATCGCAACCGTCGCGCTGGCAGCTCGATATACCGACGTGGTGCAGGTGGTGCTGGGCACGACGCTCGGGATGATGCTGGCGAATGTCCCGGCGGTATTCCTTGGCGACAAGATTGCCCAGAAGGTGTCGATGCGGGTCGTCCACGGGGTGGCGGCTGCCATCTTCGGCGTGCTGGGTCTGTTGACCCTGTTCAACGTCGGCAAGTTGTTCTAACTCTGACGGCGATGAATGAACATTACAGGAATGTAATGTTCATGTTCGCTGGCCGTTGATTGCGCTTCCTAAGCTCGACAGGTTACCCCTTGACAAGGGGTGGACCTTTCTTGTGCCCAATCCAATCGATGTTCCGCCGACTGCTCGTTACCCTCGTGTTCGCTCTACCCGTCCAGTTCATCTGGGCGGCGGTGGCGCCCTATTGCGCGCTCGAGGCGGAGCAGGCGGCATTCCATGTCGGCCACCATGCTCACGCTTCGGATTCGAAGGCGCAGGATCTGCCCGCATCACAAGAGCGGGATCCATCGGCGAGCGCCGATGGGCTGGACCATGCCGACTGCAGTCAATGCCACGTGAGCTTCGCTCAGTTCGCTTCGGGCACGCGCGCTCCGCAGGAGCCCCAAGCAGAAGGCGGCGTTGCGGTCTCGCCGAGTGCGAGATATAGCTCGATAGCCGACCAGAACATCGAACGTCCCAAATGGACGCGCGCCAGCTAACCGGCGCGCCTTCTTCTCAGATCGTCTGGATCACTGCATGAACTGACGACGCGCCGGATTCCCTTGTCTCAATTTCTTGACCGGAGAATTCGATGTGTAGGTATTTCGTGCCGCTGGCGCTCGCGCTTTCGGCATTCGTGGGCGGCAATGCGCTCGCACAACAAAGCGTCCAGGGCTCCGCGCCAATGCAGGCCTTTGCGACTGCTACAACATCTCGTGGCCTCAATTTGTCGGATGCCCTGCGGCTGGCAATCGAGAGCAATCCTGAACTGTCTTCCACCCGGCGTGAAGTCGAAGCCGCCGAAGCGGCGCGCATCCAGGCAGGCGTGTTCCAGAACCCGTCTCTCAACGTCGAAGCCGAAGATCAGCGGCGTGACACGCGCACAACAACGGTCTTGCTGAGTCAACCGTTCGAGCTCGGGGGCAAACGAGGAGCGCGCATGGAAGCGGCCGACCGCGCGGTCGACGTGGCGCGCGTGCAGCTCGAGGGTCGAGAGGCCGACGTGCGTGCCAATGTCACCGCGGCATTCTTTGCCGCGCTCATCTCGCAGGATCGCGTGCGCTTGGCACAAGCGTCCCTCGATCTGGCACGCAGCGGCAGCCGGGCAGCAAGCAAGCGCGTCACCGCGGGCAAGATCTCGCCGGTCGAAGAGACGAAGGCCAAAGTCGCCGAGGCCAACGTCCGCTTGGAGCTGATCCAGGCCGAGGGCGAACTGCAAACCAATCTGCAGCAACTGCGTGCTGTGACCGGCGGCTCCACACTGATCGTCGCAGTTGACGGGGACGCCCTGGAGATTCCAAAGCCTCTGCCAGAAGGCTTGATCGAGCTACGCATCGTCGATTCGCC
Organism: Variovorax ureilyticus; assembly: GCF_050632185.1. Classification (GTDB taxonomy): domain Bacteria; phylum Pseudomonadota; class Gammaproteobacteria; order Burkholderiales; family Burkholderiaceae_C; genus Variovorax; species Variovorax ureilyticus_A. The sequence goes on along the minus strand of NZ_CP192579.1, from coordinate 2,756,641 downwards.
GTCGATCCGCCAGTCGAAGTTGGAGATCCGGCGTCTGGGCGCGTTGGCCGACCTGGAGAAGGCGAAGCGCATCCCGGACATCACCCTGAACGCCGGCGTGAAGCGCGATCGTGAGATGGGGCGCGACCGGCCGTGATCGGAATCTCGGTCCCATTGCCGATCTTCGACACCAATCGAGGCAACGTTCTTCAGGCACTTCGCCGGCAGGACAAGGCAGAGGACGATGCTCGCGCCTTGGAGCTTCGTTTGCGAGCCGAGGTCGGGTCAGCGCGCCAACGCTATCAAAGCGCCACCAGCGAAGTCGCCGCGTTGAGAGCAGACATCCTGCCGGGCGCAGAGAGCGCGTTTGACGCGGCCACCAAGGGCTTCGAACTTGGCAAGTTCGGATACCTCGACGCGCTCGATGCGCAGCGCACCTTGTTGCAGGCGCGCGTCCAGTACCTCCGCTCGCTCGCCGACGCACACCGCGCCGTCACAGATCTCGACCGCCTCCTTGGCGGGGCCAGTTCGATTCCCCGTTCCCCCGATTCGATTCAGTAAGGACCCATCATGTCCACCAACAGAACGCCGGCGTCGTCAAAGCCAGGACGCAAGCAACTCTTCATCATCATTCTCTTGCTCATTTTCGGTGCCGTTGCGGGCGTACTGATCCTGCGCAGCGGCCCGGACAAGAAGTCGGCGGCGCAAGGCCACAGCGAAAAGGCCGGCGGAGGCGAGGACGGACATGGGCATGGCAAGGAAGTCGCCAAGGGTGGCGACGATGGCCACGGACACGGAAGTGAGGAGGCTCATGAAGATGAGCCACCGAAAGGGCCGAATGGCGGCCAAGTCTTCAGGGAGGGTGATTTCGGCCTCGAATTGAAGCTCTCTGAGGAGGGCGGCCAGCCGCGTTTCAGAGCCTGGGTCTATGAAAAGGACCAACCTGTCGCACCTGCCGGGACCGAAGTGAACATCACCCTGACGCGTCCGGGCGGCGAGCAACAGGAAATCAAGCTCAAGCCCGAGGGGGCCATCCTTGCGAGCGCCCAGGCGGTCGCGGAACCCCACGTATTCGAGGCCACCGTGGCGGTGGTGACGCCGAAAGAGCCCTATCTGTTCACTTTCGAGCAGCAGGAGGGCAAGGTGAGCTTGAGCGATGCCCAGATCAAGGCGGCCGGGATCATCATGGAAACGAGCGCGCCCGGCGTCGTCCGTAGCGCGCTGCAGTTCCCGGGCGAGATCCGCTTCAATGAGGATCGCACTGCGCACATCGTGCCCCGCGTGGCTGGTGTGGTGGACAGCGTCAGCGCCAACCTCGGCGAGGTGGTCAAGAAGGGGCAGGTTCTGGCGGTGATCTCCAGCTCCGTGGTCTCTGAGACGCGCGCCGAGTTGCAGGGTGCCCAGCGACGCCGCGAACTGGCCCAGACGACCTACGAGCGCGAAAAAACGCTGTGGGAGCAGAAGATTTCACCCGAGCAGGACGTGTTGCAGGCACGACAGGCACTGCGAGAAGCCGAAATCGCGGTGGCCAACGCGACGCAGAAGTTGCTGACTCTGGGGGCCACGACGAGCAGCAGTTCGCTCGGACGCTTCGAGCTGCGCGCCCCGTTCGACGGTATGGTGGTCGAGAAGCACATCGCATTGGGCGAATCGATCAAGGAGGATGCCAATGTCTTCACGGTCTCGGACCTATCGACGGTGTGGGCGGAAATGAGTGTGGCAGCACGCGATCTCCAGCAGGTCCGTGTCGGCGAGCGTGCCATCGTGCGCGCTGGCGCCTTCGACGCGAGTGCAAACGGAACGATCTCCTATGTCGGCTCGCTGATCGGAGAGCAAACGCGTACGGCACGTGCTCGCGTGGTCCTTCCGAACCCACAAGGCGCCTGGCGTCCGGGCCTGTTCGTCAATGTCGAGGTCCTCGCCAACGAGGTCACCTCGCCAGTCACGGTGGCGAGCTCGGCGTTGCAGACCGTCGACGACAAGCCGGTGGTCTTTCTCAAGGTGCCGGGTGGATTCGTTCCGCAGCCGGTCCAGGTGGGTCGTAGCGACGGCAAGCGCATCGAGATCCTGAGCGGCCTGAAACCGGGCGCAAGCTACGCCGCGGCTGGCAGCTTCATCGTCAAGTCGGAGCAGGGCAAGGGCTCTGCGACCCACACCCACTGAAGCGGGACAGGACCCCATGTTCGAACGCATCATCCGCTTCTCCATCGAACAGCGATGGCTCGTCTTGCTCGCGGTGCTGGCGATGGCAGGCCTGGGCATCTACAACTACCAGAAGCTGCCCATCGACGCCGTCCCTGACATCACTAATGTTCAGGTGCAGATCAATACGGCGGCGCCAGGCTACTCGCCTCTGGAAACCGAGCAGCGCATCACATTCCCGATCGAGACGGTCATGGCGGGCTTGCCGGGCCTGCAGCAGACGCGGTCCCTGTCTCGGTATGGCCTGTCGCAGGTGACCGTGATCTTCCGCGACGGGACCGACGTCTACTTCGCGCGCCAGCTTGTCAACGAGAGACTTCAGACCGCGACTGGCGAGATGCCTGACGGAATCCATCCGCAGATCGGTCCCATCTCTACTGGCCTCGGCGAGATTTATCTCTGGACGGTTGAAGCCAAGGAAGGTGCGCGCAAGCCGGACGGCACGCCCTACACGGCCACCGACCTTCGCGAGGTGCAGGACTGGATCATCAAGCCGCAGCTTCGAAACGTGCCCGGCGTCACCGAGATCAACTCGATCGGAGGCTACGAGAAGCAGTATCAAATCGCGCCCAGCCCGGAGAAGCTGTCTGCGTACGGTCTGTCGATGGCCGATGTGGTGAAGGCGCTGGATCGCAACAATGCAAATGTCGGCGCCGGCTACATCGAGCGACGAGGCGAGCAGTACCTGATCCGGGCACCGGGCCAGGCCCGTGGTCTCGAGGATCTTCGCAACATCATCCTGTCCAGTGGCGGCAGCACACCCGTGCGGGTGCGCGACGTTGCCGAGGTGGAAATCGGCAAGGAGCTGCGCACTGGCGCCGCCACGGACAACGGCCGCGAGGTGGTCCTCGGCACGGTGTTCATGCTGATCGGCGAGAACAGCCGCATCGTGTCCCAGGCTGTCGATCGCAAGATGAAAGAGATCAATCGCACGTTGCCAGAGGGTGTGCAAGCCATCACGGTGTACGACCGCACGGTGCTGGTCGACAAAGCCATCGCGACCGTCAAGAAGAACCTGCTCGAAGGTGCGGTGCTGGTCATCGTCGTTTTGTTCCTGTTCCTCGGGAACCTTCGCGCGGCGATCATCACGGCGCTCGTCATCCCACTGTCCATGCTCTTCACCTTCACGGGCATGGTCAACCAGAAGGTCAGTGCCAATCTGATGAGCCTGGGCGCCCTGGATTTCGGGATCATCATCGATGGCGCAGTGGTGATTGTCGAGAACTGCGTGCGGCGCCTGGCCCATGCCCAGGCCCGTCACGGGCGCCCGCTGACCCGCAAGGAGCGCTTTCACGAAGTCTTCGCCGCCTCACAGGAGGCCCGCCGGGCGCTTCTGTTCGGGCAGCTCATCATCATGATCGTCTACCTCCCCATCTTTGCGCTCACCGGCGTGGAGGGGAAGATGTTCCATCCGATGGCGATGACGGTCGTGATCGCGCTCCTGGGCGCGATGATCCTCTCGGTCACCTTCATTCCTGCGGCTGTTGCGCTCTTCATCGGCAGCAAGGTCTCCGAGAAGGAGAACCGTTTGATGACATGGGCTCGGAACGCGTACGAGCCCCTGCTGGATCGGGCACTGGCTGCCAAGTCGGTCGTGATCACCATCGCCGGTGTCGCCGTCGTCCTGTCTGGCTTGCTCGCGACCCGACTGGGAAGTGAGTTCATCCCGAACCTGAACGAAGGAGATTTCGCGGTCCAGTCGCTGCGAATTCCGGGCACAAGCCTGACTCAGTCATTACAGATGCAACAGCAACTGGAACGCACGCTCAAGGAGAAGGTGCCGGAGATCGAGCGGATCTTCGCGCGCACGGGCACCGCGGAGATTGCTTCGGACCCGATGCCCCCGAACATCTCGGATGCCTACGTGATGCTCAAGCCCATCGATCAGTGGCCGGCACCGAGACGCACGCGAGAAGAAATCGTGGCGGACGTGCAAAGGATCGTGGCGAAGATCCCGGGCAACAACTACGAGTTTTCCCAACCAATCCAACTGCGATTCAACGAACTGGTTTCGGGCGTTCGCGCCGACGTCGCCGTCAAGGTGTTCGGCGACGACATGGATGTGCTGAACAAGACGGCACGCGAGATCGAGGGCGTTCTGAAGTCGATTCCCGGTGCGGCCGAGGTCAACGTCGAACAGACGACGGGCTTGCCGATGCTCACGGTCAACATCGATCGTGAGAAGGTCACGCGATACGGCCTGAACATTGCGGACGTGCAGGACACCATCGCCACCGCGATCGGCGGACAGAACGCCGGCACCCTGTTCGAGGGAGACCGGCGCTTCGGAATCGTTGTGCGGCTCCCGGAGAAGGTCCGAGGTGATCTCGAAGCCATCAAGCGGCTGCCGGTGGCGTTGCCCATGGATGGCGCGGCCGGCAATCGTGCCGATCGAAGCAGCTTCATTCCCTTGGGAGAGCTGGCGACGCTGGAGTTGGCGCCGGGTCCGAACCAGGTATCACGTGAGGAGGGCAAGCGCCGTGTGGTGGTTAGCGCCAACGTGCGGGGGCGCGATCTCGGCTCGTTCGTGAGCGAGGCCGCGGCGGCGATCGATGCTCAGGTCAAGGTGCCCACCGGCTACTGGACGACGTGGGGCGGGCAGTTCGAGAACCTGCAGTCCGCCACGCAGCGGTTGCAAATCGTGGTGCCCGTTGCGCTGCTGCTGGTCTTCACGCTGCTGTTCGCCATGTTTGGCAACGTGAAGGACGGCCTGATCGTGTTCACTGGCATTCCCTTTGCTCTCACAGGCGGGATCCTTTCGCTATGGTTGCGCGACATCCCGCTTTCCATCACCGCGGCGGTCGGCTTCATCGCGCTGTCAGGCGTTGCGGTCCTCAACGGCTTGGTGATGATTTCCTTCATCCGCAATCTGCGCGACGGAGGTGCCTCCCTGGATAGCGCCATTCGCGAGGGCGCGCTGACGCGTCTGCGGCCCGTGCTGATGACGGCGCTGGTCGCTTCCCTCGGCTTCGTTCCGATGGCAATCGCCACCGGGACTGGCGCAGAGGTCCAGCGACCGCTCGCAACGGTCGTGATCGGCGGGATTCTTTCCTCTACGGCGCTGACTCTGTTGGTCCTGCCAGTGCTCTACCGGCTGGCCCACGGACGAGACGAGGAGGAGGAAGTCTTCGATCAAGCCGCCTCGAAAGAGTCGCAGCACCCGCCACCCCAGCCGGCGGTCTAGTCGTCGCGTCCGTGAAGCCTCCGCACGGCGATTCGACGGGGGCATTCATTTCAAAACCATGAGGAAATCATCATGAAGCTTTCGATGTTTGTTGCAGCCACCGCACTTGGCATGTGCGGTGCCGCATTCGCGGCGAACGATCACAAGGGGCACGATCATGAGGCCAAGGGCGGTGCTCACGCCCACGAGGCCACGGCACAGCACGGCGGCGTGGTGAGCATCGTCAAGGATGTCAGCTACGAACTGGTCGCGCGGCCTGATGGGCTTGCGCTGTTCGTCAGCGACCACGGGAAGGCCTCGGACTTGAGCGGCGCTGCAGCGAAGCTGACGCTGCTTTCCGGATCGACCAAGCAAGAAGCGACCTTGACGCCGAATGGTGACGCGCTTCAGGCCAAGGGGACCTTCAGCGTCGGTCCGGGCACCAAGGTAGTTGCACAGGTGACGTTGAAGGGGCAGCCATCGCAAGCTGTGCGCTTCACGCTGAAGTGGCGGCCCGCGGCCCTCTGCCTGCATGTGAACGATTGATGACAGAACCGTAATCGAGGCGTCCTGAATCTGGCGGTCTGGTTTTTAAAGTCTAAGCACGCCGCCGATGAACGCGGCGCCCACCTACCAACCACCACTTCAAAGGATCAAAAATGCAAATGTCCGCGCTTCGATTGCCCCTCGCCGCCCTGGTTCTCACCGCCGCTGCCGTTCCGGCTTTCGCTGGCAACTATGCCGAAGGCGATCCGCGTCCTGTTGCCCTCAGCTCGAGCGTTTCGGGTTCCGCCGTCGCCGCCGATACGCGCGCCTGGATGGCGTCCGCTCCGACGGTCGGATACCCGGAAGGAAATCCTCGTGCGGTTGTTCAAGTTCAGGAAAACACACGTGCCGCGGTCCAAGCTGACACGATGAACTGGATCAAGTCGGGCCTGGCGTCGGTGCAGTTCGGCGAAGCCGGTGCAGATCCTTCGCGTCCGACCTATCGTCAGGCCGCACAAGCCTACGCTGAAATGCGCAATGCAAGTCCGGGCGCGAAGACCTCGCAAAATTCGGGCGGCGCGAGCGCTCTGGTTCGCTAAGACGCTTTCACCCAACGCCAAACGCCTCGTGGCCGCCACGGGGCGTTTTTGTTTTCAGAGTCGAAGGCACCAGTTCATGACAGGGGGATGACTTACTTGTAATCGCTCAGTCGACGAACTGTCGGAGTGAATTTCTAGAGTTGATCTACGCCTCGATCGACCGATTGCGGCGACAGCAACCCAAGGAGACCCTGTTATGACAATCCGTACATTGAGCTTCGTCGCAGCCGCCGCTACCGTCGCGGCAACCCTGTTCGTCCCGGTCGGTGCAATGGCCAATGGCATTTATCACCCTGCCAACGGCGAGGCAGGGGTCACCTACCATCCCGACCACGCCAAGTGGTCCAGCGGACAGCAGGTCGCTGCGGAATTGGAAAAGGCTCAAAAGAGTCCTGCCTGGAACGCCGCAAGCCGTGGTGCTCCGTGGCCAGTGCAGTCTGCGGGGCAGCCGAAGACGCGGGAAGAGGTCAACGCCGAGCTCAACGCCGCGATGCGGGACCCTGCCTGGAAGAGCGTGAGTCGCGGTGCGCCGTGGCCAACGCCGGTGGCCGACCCCAAGTAGTTCGAACTGCGCTGCCGGCAGTGCGCCCGGGCGACTACTCTCCCGGGCCGGCCAGCACCAGACCGATGCGTGTCACGCCATGCGCGGATTCCGCAAAAGTGCTCCCGCCGTGCATGCGAGCAATGGCCGCGACGATCGCCAAGCCAAGCCCGTGATGACTCGAGGATCCGCTTCGCGACCGGTCTGCACGATAGAAGCGCTCGAACAGATGTGGCATTGCCTCAGGGGCGATCGTGGCGCCACGGTTCTCGACCGTGATGCTGACGCCACCGCCGGGGTCCGGCTGGATCACGACCCGGATCAGGCTCCCCGGCTCGGCGTAGCGGATCGCGTTGCTCACCAGGTTCGAAAGGGCCCGCCGCAGCAGCCCCGCATCGAGCTCAAGCTCTGCATCGCCTTCCACACGCAAGGCAAGCTGCGCGTTCTCGACTTCGGCCTCGTGAAAATCCGCCACCGCCGCCACTTGTTCGACCACTCGAACGGTTCCCGCTCGCCGGGCGCTCGCACCGCGATCCGCCTTCGACAGAAAAAGCATATCGGTGACGATGCTGGATAGCCGCTGTGCCTCTTCAAGTTGAGAGCTCAAGGCGTCCTGAAGCGCCGCGATCGAGCGGGAGTGACTGAGCTCGACCTCGGCCTGGGCGATCATGTTCGAAAGCGGCGTGCGCAACTCGTGGGCTACATCTGCGTTGAAAGCCTCCAGTTGGGCATAGGCTTCCTCCACCCGCTCCAGCAATGAGTTGAACTGGTGGATCCAGGGCTGCAGTTCAGATGCAAACACGGAGGAATCGATTCGCTTGCCCGGCTGGCCTGGACCTGCGGCGGCGGTTTGCGCCGCAAGTAGCTTGAGCGGCTTGAGGCCTCTACGAACGACGATTGCCCCGGTCAGTGCCACCAGCAGTGATCCAAGGCTGGCGGCGCCGAACAAGGTCCACGCCAGACGCTTCAGCAAAAGCTCGTCGCTTTCCACATTGAGCGCGATACGCAGATCGACAGGCTTGTCGGCAAAGGTGAGGTTCTCGAGCGGTGCTGAACGGGAGATGAGATGCTCTTGGGTGGTTGGCCGCTGCGATTGATAGATCAGCTGTCCACCGGCCCACAGATCGACCGTGGCATCGGGATGGCTCATGAAGTAGTCGTTGAGCTTGTGGCGCAGCGCATCGACGTTAGGGGGCGATCGCGTCTCGTCGACTACATGCCGAACGATCTCCGCGTAGCGCTCGAATTGCTCAGACTGCTTGAGCTGGAAGCTCCAACCAGTGGCTGCATAGATCGCCGCACACGCGATGCTCAGCCCGATCAGGGTGAGGGCCGCGAACCAGCGCGACAGAAGAGTCTGGATCGAGCGGGTCTTCACGTGCTGCCGTCATCCCGGTGCTCCAGGACATAGCCCATGCCACGAACCGTGTGAAGAAGCTTTTCCTCGAAAGGGTCATCGATCTTGGCGCGCAGCCTGCGGACGGCGACTTCCACCACGTTGGTGTCGCTGTTGAAGTTCATCCCCCAGATTTGATCGGCGAGCACGGCTCGGGAGAGGATTTGCCCTTGCCTGCGCAGCAGCAGAGACAGTAGGGAGAATTCTTTGGCGGTCAGGTCCAGGCGCTTGCCGCCGCGGCTGGCTCGACGCGTCGTCAGATCGAGTTGAAGATCCGAAAGCGCATAGCGCGTTGATTCCTGAAGTGCGCCACGTCGCAGGAGCGCACGAACCCGTGCCAGCAACTCGGAGAAGGCAAAGGGCTTGGCGAGGTAGTCGTCTGCTCCGCTCTCCAGGCCCTTGACCCGGTCGGCGACGTCATCTCTGGCGGTGAGCATGAGCACGGGTGTTGACGCCGATTTGCGCAGTGTCTCCAGGACCTTGAATCCATCGATGCCAGGCAGCATGACGTCCAGCACGATCGCGTCATAGTTGCCGGTCAGAGCCATGCCCAAACCTTCCGTGCCATCGCGCGCCAGGTCCACGTTGAATCCGCTCTCGATCAGGCCCTTGCGCAGGTAGTCGCCAAGCTTGAGTTCGTCTTCGATTACCAGAAGATGCATCGGGCAATCGTACCTTTGAGGCCGCCCCAGCCGATTACAAATCGGTAATCCATGGCGCTCTCCCCGCGCGGATGGTGTGCGGATTACGCACTTGTAATCTGTCCGTTCGGTGATTGTTGGTCGTGATTTCTATCGTCCGCGGTCAACCTTCGAGAGCTGCCGAGAGCCGTGCATCTTCGAGCTGGCCGGGAGGCTAGCGAATGGATTTTGTGGGCTGCGCACGCGGAATAGGGAGATGCGAAGGACCGCTTGACCTTGAAGTTACTTCAGGGTTTCCAATCCTCCCATGCTCCTGACGAACTTCGTAGGGAGTCTTCACAGGAATCACCATGAGCTTCTTCGAGAACATGCTGCGCAACATCACGACCGGAAGTCACGGCCGCCACGGCAAACACGGCGGCTACGGTGGGCAAGGTTCGAGTCATCATTCCGGGCACCGTCCCGAAGACAGCTATGGCGACAGGACCGCGGGATACCCTCAGAGCGGCGGTGCGGACCGATCGGGATCCTGTCCGGCGTGCCGTGCGCCGCTTGCGACGGGCGCCAAGTTCTGCTCACAATGTGGAAATGCCGTCCCCGCTAAGCGCTTCTGCGAAGGATGCTCCGCCGCCTTGGCGGATGGCGCACGCTTCTGCGGTTCGTGCGGCAAGTCTGTTTGAACCTTAGCGCGCTACGATCCGCCTGCCCACCAAATCCGCTGACCGCTCGATGATTGAATTCATGAACCGCCTGCGAAGCGCCGCCCGTCCGTCGGCGATGCGCAGGTGCCTGTTCGCGTTGCTTCTCGTCATCGTTCCCTTTCAGTTTGCATGGAGCGGAGCCGCCGTCTACTGCTGGCATCAGGCCGGCGAGGGGGCCATGCATTTTGGGCACCACGATCACAAGGTCACGGCCAAGGCTGGCGACAAGTCGCATGATCAGAAGTTGAAGCAGATTGCCGATGGTGACGATGACTGCATCGGGTGCCACATCAACGTAGCACAACAGGTGGCAGATCGCGTGCCTCCCGTCATCTCGATGGGGGCTATCCGTCCGCCTGATTCCGATCCGGACCGTTATCGATCACCCACCCCCGGGGCTTGAACGCCCTGCGCGGCCGCTCGCCATCTGATCGGCGAGCTTCCTTTCTAATCCAACCCCCACGCCACAGCTCGCCGATTCCCCTGCAGGTTGTTTTTCAACGCTAGGAGAATTCGATGCGAATCAAGACGCTGGTGATCGCCAGTGCATTGGCCGTCGGCGCGTGGCCGAGTCACGGCCAGAATGCGCCGCCTTCGGTGCAGACACAGGTTCAGGCTGTCCCCCTGAGTCTTTCGGACGCGGCGCGTCTCGCCGAAGAGGCCAACCCGGCTCTGAGGTCCAAACGCGCCGAGCTTGCCGCGACGGAAGGCGTCCGCACGGATGCCAACGCGCTGCTCTACAACAATCCGGTGCTCGGTTTCGATGGGATCCATCGAGAAGTTCCGCTGGAGGGGCCGGCCACGGAAAAGCGCCGCGAATGGGCAGCCACGGTCCAGCAAACCTTTGAGATCGCTGGACAGCGAGGCTATCGACGCGAGGCGGCCGATGCCGCCCTGACCGCCTTGCAGAGCGAGATCGAAGAGGCCCGACGCCAGCTGCGCGCTGACGTCGCGCAACAGTATTACCGCATCCTTGCACTTCAGCAGCGCGTGGAACTGGAAGAGCAGGCGCTGGGCCTGTTCGAGACCACGGCAGCCGCCATCGAGAAGCGCCGGTCGGCGGGCGAGGACACTAAGCTCGATTCCAACGTGGCGGCCGTAGAAGCGGACCGCGCGCGCAATCAGTTCGCGCTTGCGAAGGAGCAGCTTCTCGACGCGAGGGCGGACCTCGCAGCCAAGTTGCAGCTTTCCGAAGGGCGACTGCCGGTGGCAAGCGGAGATCTGCGTCCACCCGCGGCGCAGCGCTACGACCTGGATGCACTGCTTGCGCAGGCCGCGTCGCAACCGCGCCTGCAAGCACTCAGCGCGCGCGAGGATTCGGCTCGTGCTCGACTGAAGCTCGAGAACGCGAGCCGCTATCCCGACGTCACGCTCGGCGTGGGCGCGGGCCGAGAAGGATCTTCGGCCGCGCGCGAACGCCTGACCACGCTGACGATTTCTGTGCCGCTGCCGCTCTTCAAACAGAACGCGACCAATATCGGGCAGGCGAGCAGTGCGCTGACGCAGGCGGAGATCTCGCGCGCGGCGGCAGTGCGGGACACCCAGGCGCAGGTGCGCACGCTTTGGGCGAAGCTCGAAAGCCTGAAGGCACGGCTCAGCCGAACCCAGGACCGGGTCGTGCCGGCCTTGATGGACAACCAGCAGCTGTCCGTGAAATCGCAACGCGCCGGCCAGATCGGACTGCTTGAGCTCATCGTTGTCAATCGCCAGGCCCTCGATGCACGGCGCGACCTGCTCGACACCTTGCTCGACTACCAATCCACCCGCCTCGCACTCGAACTGGCCGCCGGTTGGGCGCCCGAAGGAATCACCCCATGAACACCGAACTCTTGCGCGGCCTCGCTGCACGTCCTCATCGGACGAATCTCCACAGGTTCGCGGTGGCGATCTGCACGGCGTGCTCGCTGTTGGCTCTTTCCGCCTGCGGTGGCGCGAAGGATGCGGCGGCCGAAAAGGCAGTCACCGAAGAGAAGGCGGAAAAAAGGACGAGCTGAAACTCTCGAAGGAAGAAGCCGATCGCGCCGGAATTGCCCTCGAAGAGCTCAAGGCCCAGTCTCTCGTCGACACCGTCACGGTCACTGCGACCATCCGCGCCAATCAGGATCGCACCGCCCGCATCGCACCTCGTGTTGAAGGGCGCGTCGTCAGCGTGAGCGCCAACCTGGGCGATGCGGTTCGCGCCGGGCAGGCGCTGGCCACGCTGGACAGCATGGCCGTCGGTGAGGCCTCGTCGGCCTTGAGCCAGGCGCGTTCTGCCAGTCGCGTGGCCGAGGCCGACTTCAAGCGCGCGGCGTCGCTGCAAGCCGAGGAGATCATTTCGCAGAAGGACTACCTGCGCGCCAAGGCGGAGAACGAAAAGGCGAGTGCTGCACTGCGCGCGGCGGAGGATCATCTCCGTTTGCTCGGCATTCCGAGCAACGCCTCCGGCGGCGTCGCGTCCGTCTTTCCGCTGACCTCTCCGCTTGCCGGCACCGTCATCGAGAAGAAGGCTGTTGTCGGTGGCCTGGCGGGTCCCCAGGACGGTCTGTTCGTCGTGGCTGACCTCTCAAAGCTCTGGATCGAAGCCAGTCTCGCCGAGACGCAACTGGCAAAGGTTCGCGTGGGAGCGAAGGCAACAGTCACAGTCGCCGCCTATCCCGATGAAGCCTTCCCGGGCCGCGTGACCTACGTCGCCAGCATTCTGGACAAGGACACGCGGTCCATCCCAGCGCGCATTGAGGTGGACAACGCTGATGGACGCCTGAAGCTCGAGATGTTCGCAACGGCGACCATCGAGAGCGCGGCCGCTCAGGCCGCACCCAAGCGCGACGTCATCACGGTGCCCGATCAGTCGATTGTGCTCATGCAAGGGCAGCCGACCGTGTTCGTCTTCGAGAACGGTGCCTACGAGCAGCGGGCGATTGAAGCGGGTGAGCGCCTGGGGAATCGCACCGTCGTCAAGTCCGGCCTCAGCGCGGGCGAGCAGGTGGTGAGCGCTGGAACCTACGCGCTGAAAGCCCGCGTCTTGAAGTCGCAGATCGGCGACACGCATTGAGGAACGAAAGCACAACATGCTCAATGCCATCGTAGACGCTTCGCTACGCTACAAGGTCCTGGTGCTGGTCTTCTTCGTCGTGGTCATCGGACTCGGCGTGCAGGCCTTTCGAAACGTACCAGTCGACGCCTTCCCGGACGTCACGCCGGTCCAGGTCAACATTTACACGGAATCCGCCGGTCTCGCCGCGGAGGATGTGGAGAAGCTCCTGACCGCGCCCATTGAAGGCGCCATGGCCGGATTGCCCGGTGTCGAGGAAGTTCGATCGGTCTCGCTGTTCGGGCTCTCCTACGTAGGTGTCTATTTTAAGGACGACGTCGACATCTACTTCGCGCGACGGCTCGTCGGCGAGAAACTCCAGGAGGTCAAGGGACGTCTGCCGCAAGGCTACGGCGAACCCGTGTTGGGTCCGAACAGCTCGGGACTCGGGCAAGTGTTCTGGTACACGGTCGAGTCCGCGGACAAGAGCATGAGCACCATGGACCTGCGCACGCTCCACGACTGGACCGTCCGGCTGATCCTGCGTACCGCTCCCGGCGTGGACGATGTCACGTCGTGGGGTGGTGAGCAGAAGCAATTCCAGGTGCAGATCGACCCCCGCAAGCTCATCAAGTACAGCTTGAGCTTCAAGGAAGTGATGGAGCGCCTGACCGCCAACAACAAACAGGTCGGTGGCCAGTCGCTCACTCTCAATTCGGAACAGTATCTCGTTCGCGGACTGGGTCTGGTCGGCTCCGTCTCGGACATCGAGCGGATCGTGGTGGCCGAGCGCAATGGGACACCGGTCTACGTTCGCGACGTCGCCACCGTCAAGGAGGCGCCGGCGCCGAGGGTCGGCGCGGTGACCCGCGATGGTGAAGAGGCGGTGCTCGGTATCGCGCTCGCGCGCGTCGGGGAGAACGCAAAGAACGTCGTGGACGCCGTCAAGGCCAAGATGGCCGTGGCACAGGCAGCACTCCCGAAGGGTGTGACGCTGAATCCTGTCTACGACCGGACCGAACTCGTGAAAAAGGCGTTGCGGACTGCGGAGAGCTCGCTCGTCGAGGGCGCCATCCTAGTGGCCGTGATCCTGTTTCTCTTCCTTGGAGAGATCCGCTCCGCGATCGTGGTTGTCATCACGCTGCCGATGGCGATGCTCATCGCGTTCATCCTGATGCAACAGTTCGGCGTGTCCGCCAACCTGATGTCGTTGGCCGGATTGGCCATCGGCACCGGGATGATGGTCGACGGAGCTGTCGTGCTGGTGGAGAACGCGTTTCGCCTCCTGGCGCATGCGAAGGAATCCGGCAAGCCGATCCACAAGACCGCCCTCATCCTCGAAGCGGCCCGCGAAGTTGTCAACCCGATCGCTTTCGCGATCCTGATCATCATCGTCGTGTTTCTGCCTCTGTTCTCGCTCACGGGACTGGAGGGCAAGCTCTTCAAGCCGATGGCCTACACCATCACGTTTGCAATGGCGGGCTCATTGCTGTTGTCCCTGACACTGGTTCCGGTGCTTGCAGCCTTGATCCTCAAGCCCAAGGAAGAGCGCGACACCTTCCTGGTGCGCCATGCGAAGCGCCTCTACCTCCCGATGCTTGACTGGGCGCTTGAGCGCAAGGGGTTGGTGTTTGGTTCCGCAGTCGCGCTGCTACTTGCCTCGCTCGCTCTTTTCCCTTTCCTCGGGAAGGAGTTCATGCCGCAACTTCAGGAGGGAACGATCCAGTTCCGGGTGACTGGAATTCCGTCCGCGTCGCTGGACGAATCGGTACGCGTCTCGAAGGTGGTGAGCGCGGAGCTCCACAAGCAGTTTCCGCAGGTTCGCACGGTGGTGGCGACGATCGGCCGTGCCGAGGGCGGGGAGACGACCGATGTGAACTACATGGAACTCAATCTCGAGACCAAGCCGCAGTCCGAGTGGCCCGAGAAAATCAGTTACTCCAAGCTGGCGTCGGACATGCAGGAGGCGCTGGAAAAGGTCGTTCCCACCGTCGTCTTCGGTGCAACACAACCGATCCAGTCGCGCGTGGAAGAGTTGATCTCCGGCGTGCGAGCAACACTGGCCCTCAAACTCTACGGTGAAGACCTCGCGACGCTGGATCGCCTGACCAGCAAGATTCAGGGCGTGCTTGATGGGGTTCCAGGTGTGACGGACCTCTCGGCCGAGGCAAACAGGGGCAAGCCTCAACTGGTCATCAAGGTCAACCGCGAGGCTGCTGCGCGCTACGGCATCAATGCCGATGAGATTCTCGAGGTCGTCCAGTCCGGCATCGGCGGAAGCGCTGTGTCGACGCTCATCGACGGGACGAAGCGCTTCGAGATCGCCGTGCGGCTGACCGACGAGTTTCGCGGCAGCCCGGCTTCGATCGCCAATATCCCGATCCGAACCGGAGAGGGCGCGCTGGTTCCGTTCTCGCAAGTCGCGACGATCGAACTCGATGAGGGCTACTCATTCATCCGGCGGGAATCGCTTCAGCGCTATTCCGTGCTCCAGATGGACGTCAAGGGACGCGACGTCGACAGCTTCGTGAAGGAAGCCAATGAGCTGATCAAGCAGAAGGTGGACCTGCCGGCTGGCTACTGGATTGAATGGGGCGGTTCGTTCGAGAACCAGCAACGTGCAATGGCGCGGCTCGCGTTCATCGTCCCGTTGACGATCGGCCTCATCTTCATCCTGCTCTACACGGCGTTCAACTCGGTCCGCCACGCCACCATCATCATCGCCAACGTGCCGTTCGCGATCATCGGGGGCATTGTCGGGCTGTTCGTCAGCGGGCAGTACCTGTCGGTGCCTTCAGCCATCGGCTTCATCGCGGTCTTCGGCGTGGCGATGCTCAACGGCATTGTCATGGTGACCTTCCTCAATGACCTGCGAAGACAGGGATTGTCGATTCGGGAAGCCGTGGAGCAAGGAGCCGCGCTGCGCTTGAGACCCGTCCTGATGACCGCGTCGGTTGCCATCCTCGGCCTCATCCCGATGCTGCTGTCGACAGGCGTCGGTGCCGAAACCCAGCGGCCGCTCGCCACCGTCGTGGTTGGAGGGCTTTTCACATCCACCGCTCTGACCCTCCTTCTTCTGCCGCTCATCTGGGAGTGGGCCGAGCACCGGGCCGAAAAGCGCAGGGCGAATTCTCAATACACAACAACCGTGGGGACCGCACCATGAAAGAGATCAAGGCTTATCTGCACAGCAATCGCGTCGCCGCCGTCATCGCTGCGCTCAAGGGATCGCCAGCCTGGAGCGCAGGCGCCAATGGCCGGGGGCACAACCTGACCCTGTACGCCGTGAAGGGTTCGCTCGCGCCTTTGCATGAGGCAGAGCGCCGCTATTCGATCGAGCTCGGTGATGAGGTCGTGAACGAATACAAGCTCGAGCTTCACTGCGACGACGACCAGGTCGACGAGTTCATCTCCGTCATCGCGGCGGCTGGCCGGACGGGGCAGCCCGGTGCGGGGTGGATCTACGTCACGGAGGTCCATCGTGCCGAGCCCATCGTTTGACGTGCGCCGAACGCTTCGCGAGGCATCGCGAAGGCCGCCGTGCCGGCATGCACGCGGACCAGCTCGCTGGGCGTTCGGTCTTCCGGTTCTTCTGTGCCTCGGGATGTCGGGCCTCTCGGGATGCTCTTCGCTGCAGGACGTCGGCGCTTACCAGGAGGGTTGGCGCAGGGCCGAAGTTGTCGAGGTCGGCGGCGCCAAGGAGATCAAGTCGCGAGCCATGACGGATTGCAGGGCATCAGCAAGTGCTGCAGAGCTTTCTTCATCACGGTTTGCGCTTCTGAGCTACCGCGCAGGGCTGCGTCGTCACCTGCATATCGTGAGCGTGCATCACACGACGAACCTCACCCGTGGAGACACGGTGTTCACCAACGTCCTGCGCTGTGGAACCCCCATTGAGGTCCTCTCACCGGAACCGGCTCGTGGTGATGGAGCCTCTGCAGCTCTGTCCATCTGAACCCGTCCGAGGAAATAGCCAATGACATCCGGACATTCACACGCGCCGCCTTCGACCGCCGCGGGCCCAAGTCACGAGCGTTCGCTTTGGATTGCCCTCGTTCTCACAACGGTATTCATGGTGGCGGAGGTCATCGGAGGGGTCGTGACGGGGAGCCTCGCACTGATCTCGGATGCCGCACACATGTTCACTGATACCGCGGCGCTCGCGATCTCACTCGCTGCGATCCAGATCTCCAAACGGCCCGTCGACGCCAGGCGCACCTTTGGCTATCACCGATTCGAGATTCTGGCCGCGACGTTCAACGCGGTCCTCCTGTTTGGCGTCGCGGCCTACATCCTCTACGAGGCGTGGCGCCGCTTGAAGGAACCGCAGACCGTGGATTCCGTGCCGATGCTCGTGATCGCCGTGATCGGCCTGATTGTGAACATCATCAGCATGCGTCTCCTGGCAGCAGGAAAGGACACGAGCCTGAACGTGAAAGGCGCCTATCTGGAAGTGTGGAGCGACATGCTGGGGTCGATCGGCGTCATCGTCGGCGCGGTCGTGATCTGGTTCACCGGATGGAACTACATCGACTCGGCGATCGCAGTCCTCATCGGGTTGTGGGTGATTCCCCGAACCTGGATGCTCCTGCGCGAAAGCATGAACATTCTTCTGGAGGGCGTGCCCGAAGGCGTCGATCTTCCCGCGATCGAGAACGCTTTGCTTGGACTGGAAGGGGTCGAATCGATTCACGACCTGCATGTGTGGGCGATCTCTAGTGGCAAGACCAGCCTGAGCGTGCACGTTGTCAGCCCGACCGGAGATCTGGAGCGCATCTCCCTCAATGCCTCTGAAGCGCTTGCGAGCCGCTTCGAAATTCACCACGTCACCGTTCAGATCGAACGCCGCCCATGCGCTCAGGCGTCGGGTGCCCATCGATTCGCTTGATGGCGGATATATGAATCAGGACCGTCGACTGCACCGCGTATCGGGTGCCCATGACCCTTCAAAACAACTACTCGCTGGGAGACAACGTTGCATCGGGAAATCGCAGAACCTTCGGTCTCCTTCTCCATTTTCCTGGTCTACCTTGGAGTACTTGGTGCAGGAGCGATTGCGATCTACCTGTTTCGCCGGTGGAAGCGAGGGCGTCCGAACTCGCACAGTCTGCCCTATGCAAAACGTCTCGCGTCCCGTCTGCGAAACGGGCGCGCTAGGAAACACACAGGAACTGGAACGACCAAAGGCAGGCGTCGCCGCTAGTCCCTCGTCAGCTTCTCGGGGCCTCTCACGATGTGCCCAATCCTCTCGTGGCAAACACGGGCCATCTCTATCCTGAAAGAAGGTATTCCATGAACGAACCCAGCAAGCTCCGTCTGGATCTGCCGCTGATACTGCCGGACGTCCACGAGGTGGATGACCGTTGCGTGCACCGCCTCATCGATGCGCTCAAGGGCAGGCCAGGGGTCGCGGAGGCGCACATCGTGCCTGACGACTCGCAAGCGCCGCAGCTCTGCGTTCACTACGACCCGAACGTCATCTCGCTGACTCGTGTGCGCGAGATCGTGGAATCTGTCGGCGCTCAGCTGAGTGATCGGTACTCGCACCTCTCGATCAGGGCCGACAGGGCGCTTGATGTGCGCGCGGCGCGCCGGATCGCGGATCAGCTTCGAGAGTTCAAGGGTGTCTTGGAGGCCGATGTCTCCGGATCAGGCGCTGTTCGCATCGAGTACGACCGGCAGCTCGTCTCGGAGCAGGCGCTGCGCGACAGGGCAAATGAACTGGGGGTCCACGCAGGAGGCGCGGTCGGAGCGTCTCGAGATGCGGTCGCGGGAGCGGTAGTACACGCGCCCCACGACGGCCATGAACACCATGAACATGGAGATCATGAGCACGAGGACCATAAGGGGCACGACCATGCCGGCCACAAGCATGAAGGGCAGGGAAAGGGTGGCCATGCTGGACACGACCATGCCGAAGGCATCTTTGGGGAGCGGACCGAACTGATATTCGCGTGTCTAGCCGGTGCAATGCTCTTCGTGGGCTGGCTCGTCGAGCGCGCGGGCGGTGGGCCTGAGTGGGCTGCGACGGCCTTCTATGTCGCGGGTTATTTCTTCGGCGGCTTCTACACCGTAAAGGAAGCCGTGGAAAACCTGCGAGCACGTCGCTTCGAGATCGACACCTTGATGCTCGTGGCAGCTGCGGGGGCCGCCGCGCTCGGGAAGTGGGCTGAAGGCGCTTTGCTGCTGTTCCTGTTCAGCCTCGGGCATTCACTCGAGCACTACGCTATGGGGCGAGCGCGCAAGGCCATCGAAGCCCTGGCCAAGCTCGCACCCGAAACGGCGATGGTTCGGCGACAAGAGGGCACCGTTGAGGTCCGCGTCGAGGATCTTCAAGTGACGGAAGTGATCGTCGTCCGCCCCAACGAGCGATTGCCCGCTGACGGCGTGGTGATCGTTGGCACTTCGAGCGTGAATCAGGCGCCCGTCACGGGCGAGAGCGTACCGGTAGACAAGCGCCCGATAGACGATGCGAAGGCCGGACTTGCCGCGTTCGAACGTGTAGCACCGGAGCACAGAGTGTTTGCGGGAACCATCAATGGTTCGGGCGTGATCGAGGTGATGGTTGCGCGGCGCTCCGAGCAATCGACGATGTCACGTGTCGTCAAGATGGTGACCGAGGCGGAGGCGCAGCGTTCGCCAACCCAGCAGTTCACCGAGCGCTTCGAGCGGATTTTCGTTCCGGCCGTTCTGATCCTGGTCGTTCTTCTTCTGTTTGCTGGCGTCGTCATCGACGAGCCTTTCTCCGCCACTTTCTATCGCGCGATGGCTGTTCTCGTCGCGGCCAGTCCATGCGCTCTTGCGATCTCGGTGCCAAGCGCCGTCCTGAGCGGTGTTGCCAGAGCCGGTCGTGGCGGCGTGTTGGTCAAGGGCGGTGGGCCGCTGGAGAACTTGGGGACGTTGACGTCGATCGCTTTCGACAAGACCGGCACCCTAACGGAGGGCAAGCCGAGGCTGACGGACACCGTCCCGATGAAGGGGGTGTCAGAAGACGAACTTCTGTCCGTGGCCCTCGCGGTCGAAGAGCACAGCGATCACCCGCTGGCTGCCGCCATCGTGACGGGAGCCCGTGAGCGACTTGCCGATCGGGTCAAGCTCCCCGCGGCGTCCGAAATCACGAGCATCACCGGCCGCGGTGTCCAGGCGCAGGTCGATGGCGAGCCCGTTCATATCGGGAAGGCCATCCTGTTCTCGGAACTCAAGGACTTTCCTGTGCCTCAGGAGGTCACGGAGTTGAATGAACGCTTGGTGGCCTCAGGGCGAACCACCATGGTTGTGCGCAAAGGAGGCCGTTTCCTCGGTGTCATCGGCGTGATGGACACGCCACGGCCCGTGGCTGCGCAGGTGATGGCAGAACTGCGCAGCTTGGGAATCGAACGCCTGATCATGATTTCCGGCGACAACCAGAAGGTGGCGGAAGCTGTGGCCAAGACCGTTGGCCTGACGGAGGCTCGCGGGGACCTGATGCCGGAGCAGAAGGTGGATGCCATCAAGGACCTGCGCGCCAAGCACGGCAAGGTCGCGATGGTCGGGGATGGTGTCAATGACGCGCCGGCGATGGCAAATGCCACGGTGGGCATCGCGATGGGGGCCGCCGGCTCTGACGTTGCACTCGAAACGGCTGATGTCGCACTGATGGCCGACGATCTCGCGCAACTGCCGTTTGCCGTGGGTCTGTCGCGCAGCACGAGTCGGATCATCAAACAGAACCTCTTCGTCAGTCTTGGGGTCGTGGCCGTCCTCATTCCGGCCACGATCCTCGGGCTCAACATCGGAACGGCGGTGCTGTTCCATGAAGGATCGACGTTGATCGTGGTGGCCAACGCGCTGCGTTTGCTCGCTTACAAGAAGCGCGAGGCCAAGGCTGCGGTTCACTCGCTTCAGCCAGCCGGCGAGGCGCGCTAATGGCATGCGGGATTCGCTCGTCAGGCGCTTTGTTGGTTCTGCGTAGGCTGATCGGAACGCAACACACGAACTCGCGATTCGACGTCGACAGCCTGCTCTGAGCAAGACGTGCTGTCGAAGCGAAACGAAACCCTCACGATGTCACTTCAAGTTTGGGTTGCCCTGGCCGTGATCTTCGCTGGGGTGTCGCTGGCTGTGTCCGGAGAAGAAATCTGTCATCACCAGTGCTGGCTGGATCGGGGGGTCGACTTCATTCTCCCGGACGCGCTCGAGTCTTTTTCTGGTGGCGTGCCCGTCATTGTCGTCGGCCTTATTTTGCTGGCCAGCTGTCGCATTCGCTGACGATGAAACGCGGCCTGCTCGTTGCGAGCACTTGCGCCTGCGACCGCACTTCCCAGATGCCGCCCACGTCGCCGATCCGTGTTTTACGGCGCTTACAGGCTCTTCAGCGGCACGACCTCTTTGCCCTTGAGGGTGTACACGGTGACAGCGGAGGACTTCAAGTTATGCTTGTCGTCATACGAATACTCTCCACTGACGCCGGCAAATTTGCCCTTGGCAACATGGGTGATGATTGCCTGAGGATCCGTCGACTGAGTCGCTTCAATCGCTGAAGCCAAGAGATTCATACCGTCGTAGAAGGCCGCGGCGTAGGTGAGCGGATCGCGCTTGTATTCCTGGCGATAGCGCTCAGCAAACTTCTGACCTTTGTCGCTCTTGTCAAGCATCGATCCGCCCTGTGTGCAGTACACGTTCAAGTCACCGGAAACTTGAGACAAGGTCGCGGTTTCAGATGAACAGATGCCATCGCCACCCAACAGGGGGACATTCATTCCAAGGGCGCGAAGCTGCCGCAGCATGAGGCCACCTTGTGGAGCATAGCCGCCGAAGAAGATGGCATCCGGCTTGGTCGAGCGAATCTTGGTCAGGATAGAAGAGAAGTCCGTCGCCTTGTCCGTGGTGAACTCGTTGGCGACAACCTTCACACCGAGGCGCTTGGCCTGTTCACCAAACTCTCCGGCAACTCCCTGTCCGTAGGCTGTTCGGTCATCAATGATCGCGACGTTCTTGACCTTCAAGTCTTCGGCGGCGTACGTGGCCATTTTGCCGCCCAACTGGTTGTCACTGGCTCCGATGCGAAACAGGTTGGTCTGGCCTTGCTCCGTGACCTTCGGATTCGAAGCGACGGTGAACACGACCACATTGGCGTCAGCGAAAGGGCGAGACGCTGGCATGGTGACCCCGGAGTTGTAGGGGCCCAGAACAAAGTTGATCTTCTTGTCCGCGAGCATCTGCGCAACCTGCACACCTTGCTTTGGGTCGGCGACGTCGTCGTTCACGTCCAACTCGAAGGTGACCGGCTTCCCTTTGACCTTGATTCCTCGATTGTTGAGTTCTTTGATCGCGAGCAGGGCGCCGTCTCGATTGTCAACGCCGTTTGCTGCTTGCGGGCCCGTGAGGGGGCTCATGAAGCCGACGCGAACGCGCTCCTGCGCATGAATTCCGCTAGTCAACCCAGCGACCATCAGCAAGCTAACGACTATGCTTTTCATTACTTTCTCCTCACGTGGGCCTTACAACGAACAGTGTCTCACTGGGCCCACGAGGGAGACACTGTTTGAATGAGTTCTTGAAGTTCCGAAACGGAGGGAAGGAATTTGTCTTGGAGAGAAGGCACGACACGATCCCTCCTTCGCCTCGTGTTCACGGATACAGGCCACGCTCTTCGCGTGCCATCAGGATTCGCTCGCAGGCCACCGCGTACGTCGCGGTGCGCAGGCTGATCTTGTGCTTGTCGGCCTTTTCCCAGATGCCGTTGAGCGCGATCATCATGATGCGGTCGAGGCGTTCGTTGATCTCGTCCTCGTCCCAGAAGAAGGACGAGAAGTCCTGTACCCACTCGAAGTAGCTCACCGTCACGCCGCCTGCGTTGCAGATCACGTCGGGCACGACCAGCACGCCGCGATCGGCGAGGATGTCGTCCGCCGCCGGGACCGTCGGGCCGTTGGCGCCTTCGAGCACCAGTTTGGCTTTGGTCTTCTGCGCGCGTTCGGCGGTCAGTTGTCCTTCGAGCGCCGCTGGGATGAGGATGTCGCAGGCCACGTTCCAGAAGGATTCGTTGTCGATCACGTCGCCGCCCTTGAAGCCGACGACGCCGTCGGTGCGGGAGACCGGCACCAGCGTCGCCAAGTCGAGGCCCTTGTCGTTGAAGATCGTGCCTGTGTGGTCCTGCACCGCGACGATCTTGGCGCCGGCCTCGGCGAACAGTTCTGCCGCGACCGAGCCGACGTTGCCGAAGCCCTGCACCGCGACGCGCGCGCCCTTCAGGTCGAGGCCCAGGCGTCGCGCTGCCTCGCGGCCGGTCACGAACACGCCGCGGCCGGTGGCCTTCACGCGGCCAAGCGAGCCGCCCAGGTGCAGCGGCTTGCCGGTGACCACACCGGTCGCCGTGCCGCCGACGTTCATGGAATAGGTGTCCATCATCCACGCCATGATCTGGGCGTTGGTGTTCACGTCGGGCGCGGGGATGTCGCTGTGCGGGCCGATGATGATGCCGATCTCGCTGGTGTAGCGGCGGGTCACCTTCTCCAGTTCCTGCAGGGAGAGCTTCTTAGGGTCGACGCGGATGCCGCCCTTGGCGCCGCCGTAGGGGAGGTTCACCGCGGCGGTCTTGACCGTCATCCAGGCCGACAGGGCCATCACTTCCTCCAGCGTGACGTCCGGGTGGAAGCGCACGCCGCCCTTGCCGGGACCGCGCGACAGGTTGTGCTGCACCCGGTAGCCCTCGAAGTGAGCGATAGTGCCGTCGTCCATCTCGATCGGTACGTCGACGATCAGCGCACGCTTCGGGCGCTTGAGCGTCTCGACCCAGCGGGCGAGGCCACCCAGGTACGGCACGACGCGGTCGACCTGCGACAGGTACGTGCCCCAGGGGCTGTCGGGCATTGGGGTAACGAACGAGAGTTTTTCAATTGTGGAGGGCATCTGACGTAGGTTCGCTGAGTGGGGCGAGCGGGGATTGAGTGCGCCGTATGTACTTTCGAGCTGACGGCGTGGCTGGTCTGTCAGGGTCGCACCAGACGAGAGGGGCCCGGACCGAAATCACGTGAAGCCAATAAGCTTCCCGTTGAAGATCGATGGAGTGTGGTTGTGGCTTGATCAATTTGATCCTGAATGGGCGCAGCCTTTGTCAAGGGTGGTCTTCGGTCCGCGCCATCTGTCGAAGAAGACCTGCGTTCCGCCCAACGCCTCCATGACTTGATTTGCAAGATAGCCCTTTGTGGTGGTTTCGCACGCTGAGCGAAAGAACAAGGAAGGCGAGGAGTATTCGGTCTCAGCGGACGAGAAAGCCGTTCATCAAGGGATCGCGTGCGTCGAGAACCCAGGTGGCGAAGCCGCAGACGTAGGCAGTGCCGGAGACTTCCGGAACAACTGCCTTGAAACCGCCGATCTCCGTCTCCTCAAGAACCTTGGCGCGAAAGGACGTACCGATGACGGACTCGTTGGTGATCGACTCTCCGAGTCCGATCTTTCCGCGCAGATAGAGTTGTGCAACGCGCCCGCCGGTTCCTGAGCCGGTCGGGGAACGGTCAACCTCGCGGTCGGCAAACACGCAGCAGTTCGCCTGCGTCGAGCCCGGGTGGCGCGGGGCTCCATCGATGATCGTGCCGTAGATGTGATTAATCTCTGGAATCTGCGGATGCACGACGGCGATTGCTGCGTTCGCCGCTTGTTTGACCTCGGCGCCGAACTGCTTCAGGGCTTCGATCGACGATTCCCGGATGTCCAATCCGAACGGCTCGCCGCTCGTATAGAAGTAGAACGCGCCGCCGTATGCGATGTCGCCTGTCACAGCGCCGTAAGTGGGGGTCTGGACGGTGACATCTCGCTTGAAGATGAAGGAGGGAACGTTGACAAATCGAACGCCGTTCGCGTGCTCGCCGTCCCAGCTCACGAAGGCCTCGATGAAGCCGCATGGGGCGTCAATGCCGACGCGCGTCTCAGGAACTTGACGCTCCACCCATCCTAGTTCGACAGCGGCCGTTGCGAGTGCGATGACGCCGTGCCCGCAGTGGTCGCTGTAGCCCTCGTTGTGCATGAATATGACACCGAAGTCGGCGGTTGGCGTCACCGGCGTGGTGAGGTAGCCGCCGTACATGTCCGCATGCCCCCGCGGCTCGAACATGATTGATTTTCGAATGTCATCGGCGTTCTCGAGTAGCCAGGCACGTCTTTCGACGATGGAATTGCCTGGCAATTTCGGGATGCCTGAGGTAACGATACGAAAAGGCTCTCCGCATGTGTGGACCTCGACGGTGCTGATGGTTCTGGTGATCTGCATGGTGGTTGAACTCGTGTAGTGGTGATGCAAGCCTGGACGGCATTGCTCGAAAGCAGGTACGTTATGAAGACGCCGTAGAAGGTTCGGAGCGCGCATACAAGGCTCGAAGTGCGACGCGTGCGGCAGCGAGGTCCCACGCGGCAGTGCCAACGCTCTTGAAAACGAAGGGACGCGATCGGTCGACCTGGCCCTTCAATGCCGCCTGAAGAGAATGAACGCGGGACCAATCGATACCCGCCTGCAGCAAGTCACCGGCTTCGTGGCGAGCGCCGGCGGGATCATCTGCGTAGATGTCGCTGCCATCCAGCGTGGTCTTGCCAAGTTCGGCCATCTCTGGCTTGAATGCCCCAACGCCGATGACGAGACGACCGGCCGTCGGTACCTCGTCGTAGACGGCCTTGGTGCTGGTGGTCAGCGTAATCACCACATCGACAAGTGCCGAAATGTCCTGGGCGGCCGGCGCGAGGTCGCCGTGAATGTCCTTGCACGCGTCGCAGAATTCCAAAGCGGCGGCCATGTCGAGGCCGCGCACCCATATTTTCGTGCCCGGATAGACGCGGTGAAGAGCGCGCACATGGTAACGAGCCTGCGCGCCGGTTCCGATCAGCAGCACCTCGCGTGGAGCCTTCTGAAGCAGCGTGCGGATCGCCAGCAGGGTGACCGCGGCGGTCCTGCGCCCTGTAACTTCCGGGCCATCGAGCAGGCAGATCGGCTTGCCCGTGTCGGTTTCGCACACGGTGACTGTTCCGTGAATGGTTGGCAGGGACCTCTTCGCATTGGCCGGCTGGACGTTCACCAGTTTGTGAATTCCTATGTCGGCTGCGGTGGCAGGCATGCTGAGAAGCACGCCGCTTTCGCCGAGCGGCACCACCATGCGTTCAGGGCTATGGATCTTTCCGTCCTCGTACTCGGCGGCAGCCACAGCAATGGCATCGACAAGGGGCTCGAAGTCCAGCAGTTCGGCTGTGCGCCGCTTGTCCAAGACAACGATTTGCTGTTCGATGTTCGAAGGAGACGCGGCGTAAGCAAAGGTTGATTCCATGACTCGTGTTTCCAGGTCTAAGGGTTGGTTCAACGACGTTGAAGGTGGTAATACATCAATACCAATAATGGAGCTTGCCGACCCAAGTGGTAACGCGATAGCCACGCAAAGTAGTCATAAGTGGATAGGTAATATATCCACTAGAGGTAAAGTTTCGGACCACCTGTTCACTTCGGTTATAGGGAAAACACCTACATCGGCCATTGTTTTGCGCGATTCAGCGTAATCCCGGTGTCAACTCCGAAAAGTGCGTGTCGTAAACTGGTCATCTCGAAACCAAGCGGAAGTGGGCATGAAAACGGACCAAACAGCCTCGACGGCGATCTTTCGCGCCAAGCAGGTCTACGAGCAGGTGGCCGATACGATTCGTGAAGGGATCGAAAGCGGCTCCTTCGCGATGGGCTCGCGACTGCCCTCCGAACGTGAGTTGGCTCTGCGATTTGGCGTCAGTCGCCCCGCTGTGCGCGAGGCAATCGGAGCGTTGCAGAACGAGGGGATGGTGATCACCCGCCACGGTTCTGGTACCTACGTCCGTGTCGCGCCGGTCGAGAGTGACGACGAGGCCACGCAGTCTCCGCGTGTCGCCGACTTCAGCCCCGTGAGCACATTAGAAGTGCGAATGCTCATCGAACCAGCGATCGCACGATTGGCGGCCCGCCACAAGAAGCGGGACCCTCTGGCCGAGCAATACCTGAATCGGATGGCCGAAGTGATCGACATAGAGGATCCTGCGCAGCAGGAGTTGTGGAGCGAGTGCGATCGTCTGTTTCACCGTCAGCTTGCCTTCATGACCCAGGACGCATTGATCGTCAAGATTGCAGACGAGATCTCAAAGAGCATGGATCAGCCGTTGTGGCAGCGACTGCGCGACGATGGGATCTACGACCCGCAGCGCATCCAACTCTATGTCGCCGAGCACCGCTTGATCTATGAGGCCATCGTGAGCGGAGACGCCGATGCTGCGGCCTTCTATGTCGAGGGGCACCTGAAACGGGTTCGCCGAGACATTGCCCCGCTAGATTCGACGCCCCGCAGCTGATGGCTTCGCTCAAGGGAGACCGTCTACTGCACACCTTCGTGTTTCAGGAGATGGTCATCAGACTCGCATTGCCGCCTGCTGCCGCCGTGTTGGTGCTGACGGCCCGCTCGATCACCAGTGCCTCCAGAGGCAACTCGCCCGCGGCGGCATCGAAGCACCGAACGCCCACGATGGGACCCTCGCGCCTGGATAGCTGAGCGCCTGAGGAACGCGGTTTCTCGGTACGGATATCGGCAGCCTTGGGCGAATCGTCGACGGGGGTCGATGCGGTTCGACTTGCCGCTCGTGATGAACCCCAAGGTGCAACGGTTATCGAGGTGATGGCCAGCGGCAAGGCAATCGTGGTCGAGACCGAATGCTCCCCTGATGCTCTTGGGAATCGCCCCACGCGGCCGTCCGCTTGGAAGGCGGAAAATCGAATGATGGTTGCACAACTTACCTTGATCTAGCATGGCCCTCGCCCCACTACCCCCCTAGGGTGCCTTCTGGCATTCGAGGCTAGCGCAAGGCTTTTGAGCTTCACCCGAGCCGGCGAGGAGCTTCACCTGTCGCCTAGCGCCGTCAGTCGGCAGATCTCCCAACTTGAAGAGTTCCTCGGGCGCCGCCTTTTCGCCCGCGAGCACAACGCGTTGCGCCTGACGCCAGCCGGGGAGAACTATTCGACTGATGTTCGACGCATCCTGGAGCTCTCGAGCAGTGCGACTGCCAGCATCATGGCTCGGGTGGTGAAGTCCCGCCTGACAATATCCTGCACTGCGGGGCTTTCCACCTTCTGGCTTGCTCCGCGGATCGGTTCCTTCATAGCTGCGAACCCGGATGTGGAAATTCGAATCATCGTCCGTGATCATTTCGGCGTCGTTTCCCCTGCGGAATATGACGTAGGCATCTTCCACCTTCATACCACGCAGACGCCAGGGACACGCTTGCATCAGATCTTCGAGGAGTGTGTGTTCGCAGTGTGCTCTCCCGAGTATCTGGAGGGCAAGCGGCTCCAGCCTTCCGAACTACTGTCGAGCACTTTCCTCGTGCTCGAGGATGCGGAGCGAAACTGGATGTCGTGGAATAGCTGGTTTGAGCTCAACGGCGTTGCGCGCTTCGCGCCGGCCTCGACCATCATCGTCAACAGCTATCCCGTGATCGTGCAGCTCGCAGTGCAGGGCAAGGGTCTGGCGCTCGGATGGCGAAACGTAATCGATCCGCTCCTGCAGAGCGGCGCGTTGGTGAAGGCTTCGGACGCTTCGGCTTCGTTCGGGGGAGGGTATTTCCTGACTTGGCCGGCCGACCGGGCTCAGAGTCCTGCGGCACGGCGCTTTCATCAATGGGTCTTGGACCAAATGGAGATTAGGGAAGAGGCCTGATTCGCCTGACGCACCGGGATGGGGTTGCGTAGTGTGCAAACGCGTGTGCGAAAAGAGCGTTTGGGGAAATTCAAAGCTTAAAACTACATTTCCTGCCGCGGGGGCCGGAGGCCGCTGCAAATGACAGAGAGCAACCCCAGGAGACCTCATGGCCTTGAATATCCCACAAGACGCATTGGCGGCATATGCGGCCAAATCCGGCAAGCCTCCCGTCTCTTTGACGACAACGCGGCGCCGCGCCGTGCTTGCGACCGTCGTCGGCAGCGGGCTGGAATGGTTCGACTTCTCTGGCTATGCGTTCTTTGCCGCAACGATCGGCAAGCTCTTTTCCCCGCGGGCAACGAGACCACTTCACTGCTGCTGGCCCTTGCCACCTTTGGTGTAGGGTTTGTCGTGCGTCCTCTGGGCGGTATTCTTTTTGGAATCTATGCCGATCGGGTCGGTCGCAAGCGTGCCCTGTCGCTGTCCATGCTGGTGATGGCGGCCGGCTGCGCCATCATCGCCTTCGCACCTACGTACGAATCGATCGGAATCGTTGCTCCTTGCCTGATAGTGCTCGCCCGGATGTTGCAGGGGCTGTCTGCGGGAGGAGAAATGGGGGAGCCACAGCGTTCCTCACTGAGCACGCACCACCTGAACGTCGTGCCTTCTACTCCAGTTGGATTCAGACCAGCGTCGGGTTTGCTGTCGTGATTGGCAGCCTCGTCGGAACGCTGATTGTTTCTGCGCTTTCCGCTGAAGAGGTCATGTCGTGGGGCTGGCGCATTCCCTTTGTTGTCGGCATGTTGATCGCTCCAGTCGGCTACTACATCCGTCTGAAGATTGACGAGACTCCCGAGTTCGCCACCGAAGCGAAGCACACCGAGACACCGCTTCGTGACGTGGTGATGAAGTATCCACGCCAAGTCGTCTCCAGCCTGATGATGGTTGTGTTGTGGACTGTATGTACCTACGTCATCCTGTTCTACATGCCCACCTATGCGACGCGCACGTTGGGTCTTACACAGCAGGAGGGATTCATCTCCGGTCTCGTCAGCGGTGTGGCGCTCATGGTAATGGCGCCGGTCATTGGCGCCTTGTCGGACCGGGTAGGCAGGAAAAAGGTCGTAACCGCGGCGGCCCTATCGGTGCTCGTTCTGGCCTATCCACTCTTCGCCTACTTGAATGCCGAACGCAGTTTTCATGTCCTGCTGATCTTCCAGTTGGTCTTCGGCATCCTGATCGCGAGCTACACCGGTCCAATCTTGGCGATCTTTGTTGAAGCTTTCCCCACGCGTGTTCGGACCACAGGCCTCTCGCTTGCCTACAACGGTGCGGTCACCATCTTCGGCGGCTTTGCCTCATTCATCGTGACTTGGCTAGCCAAAGCGACCGGTGACGCACAGTCTGCAGCCTACTACATCATGTTTGCAGCTGCGGTGAGTCTCGTCGGCTCTGCTCTCATGAGGCCCCACCAACAATGAGGTCCCGCGGCAACGCGAAGATGGGATTGTCGGTCCGCTCAGCTTGGGGCGCACACGAAGTGTCGAGATAGCAATAGCTGCGGAGTCTGAACGCAGCCTGGAACCAACTCTCTGCTGTGCTTAGTTCACCGGCGGCTGAAATGCGATCAGTGCCATGTCCGCCAAGCTGACAGCCACACCGGCTAAGTCCCATGAGCTAGGCCGGATGCCATTCACTGCCCACAGCCGCCCCAGCGCCACGGCGATGTAAACATCGCCGTAGGCTGCATAGACGCGAGTGTCAGTGGTCAGGCGAACAGACCAAGTGCAAGCGCCGCCGGCATGAGCAGCCAGACCGTCCCCCTTTTTGTTCAACCATGGGTGGGGAGATGGCAGCCCACGATCTCTGCGATTGCGGTGATGACGAACAAGGCAGTCATCAAGTGAGCTCCTCAGAGGCAATGTGATCGTTCCGATTGCAGCATCTTAATGCCGGGCGAGGCCACGGAGAACTCGCTCTAAAGGATCATCGTCAAGAGACGGGAAGGCGAGGCGAACCGGCATTCGCCATTGGTGTGCGGTCGTTTCGAGTTTGATCCAACCGAGTGCCCTGCGAACCGGGGCTAGCGCCCTCGGGCGCGTTTCGTTTCGAAGCGCGACTATGGCCAATCCGGGCCACCAAGGCATGCTGAAGTTTCCGAACGCGAGCGGGGTTCGAGACCCGGTTTCGTCGATCTCCTTCTTGCGTCGGCATTGGGTCTCTTTCGGCAGAAGATGCGCTTAAAAGCAGTTGCTGCTGATCGGGGCGCGATAGAGAAGCCTTTGCATTTTCTGCAATCGCACTTGCAAAACCAACGCTTTGAGAACGGTGGCATCGGTCAATACATTAAGTGCACAGCCAAGCGAGGCGGGTCACGATAGATGGACGATCTTCACCTGCGGACGACAGCGAACGAGTTTTGTTCTGCGTCTCCTCGCCTTTCAGGTCGGCGTTTTCCGTTTGTACAGTTTGAAAGTTTGAAATGAGCTCTGTGTTGCTTGAAAGGGTCAACGTATTTGATCCTGCCAGTGGTGTTCGCACTGAAAACATGAACGTCCACATTGAAGACGGTTCTGTTCGCGCGATCAGTCCCGAGCCAATAACGGCAAGTGTGGATCTCCGTCTCGCAATGCCCGGGCACACGGTGCTGCCAGGATTCATTGACCTGCATGTGCACATTGTTGCCTCGAAAGTCGATTTCGCAGCCAACGCCAGGATGCCCAACTTTCTTGCCGCTTTGAAGACATTGCCAATTTTGCGAGGCATGCTCAATCGGGGATTTACGACGGTACGCGACGCCGGCGGTGCGGACTATGGAATGTGCGAGGCGGTCAACACGGGCGTTCTGTTGGGACCAAGGATCTTGTCTTCCGGAAAGGCGCTTTCTCAAACCGGCGGACATGGGGATTTCCGTCCGCGCAGCGACCAGTTAGGCGATACGTGCGGTTGCCTCGGCCGTCAAGGCTCGATCTCCCGGGTCGTGGACGGGGAGGACGCAATGCGGCTAGCAGTGCGTGAAGAGCTGCTCAAGGGTGCATCGCAGATCAAGGTCATGGCTTCCGGCGGCGTGGCGTCGCCCAACGATCCGATTGGCAACACGCAGTACTCCCTCGCTGAACTCCGGGCGGCGGTCGAAGAGGCGCAAGCCGTTGGGACCTACGTAATGGCGCATGCCTATACGCCTCAGGCCATTCAGCGAGCAATCAAGTGCGGGGTGCGGACGATCGAGCACGGAAACCTCATCGATGAGGAAACTGCACGTTTGATAGTGGAGCACAACGCTTTTGTTGTTCCCACCCTGTCGACTTTGGACAGGCTTTCCGAGCAAGGTCCTGCTCTCGGCTTTCCGCCGGAATCTTTGGCGAAGATCGACCAGGCCCGTAGCGTGGGTCGTCAAGCTCTGGCGCTGATGGCGCGCGTGGGTGTCAAGATGGGATACGGATCCGACATGCTGGGCGAGCTGCATCAGTTCCAGTCAGACGAGTTTGGCGTCCGGGCGAAAGTCATTGGGCCACTTGAGGCGATCCGGTCTGCGACTTCCATTGCCGCCGAAATTATCGGCGAGCCAGGTCGCAGTGGGACGGTAGCCGCGGGCGCGAAAGCCGATCTGGCAATCGTAGCCGGGGACCCCTTGGAAGACATCTCGCTGCTGTCAGGCCAAGGCGAAAACATTCCTATGGTCATCAAGGATGGAAAGGTCGTGAAGCTGAAGGGTCAATTGACGGAGTCCGTCAAGTGACAGAACTTTGATCATCACGCCCCTTTCCCTGCAGGCAAGTGCCTGCCTCTTGAAGAGTCCTCGTCAAACCAATCAAAGCGAACCTGTGCAAGGTTCGATTCAAACCTGGAGACTGCAATGAATCTTTTCCTCCGTTCATTCGCCCGTTCGGTTCTGGTCGCGGCGACCGTCCTGAGCGCCTTCTATGTTCAGGCGGCCGATTTTCCGACCAAGCCCATCAAGCTCATCGTGCCTTATTCTCCAGGGGGATCGACGGACGTGATCGCCCGCTTGGTGGCGACCAAGCTGTCGAGCAAGCTCGGACAGCCTGTCGTGGTCGAGAACAAGACGGGCGCTAGCGAGATGGTCGCCGCATCATTCGTTGCGCAGTCGCCCGCGGACGGCTACACCCTTTATGTCCCAACGATGACCGGCATGTCAGTCAACCCGATCCTCTACCCAAAGCTATCGTACTCCCCGAAGCGCGACTTCGTGCCGCTTGCTCTTGCTGCAACGATCCCAGGGATATTCGTTGTGAATCCCAACCTGCCGGTCAAGAACATGACGGAGCTGGGCCAGTACCTGAAGAAGAATCCCGGCACCTCATATGCATCGGCCGGAAATGGCACTCCCAACCATCTGGGGGTGGAAATGTACAAGCATGCCGCGAACGTCGACGCACTGCACGTGCCGTACAAAGGCGGCGCACCCGCGCAGGCTGATGTGATGGCAGGCCAGGTTCAGTTCATGCTGGGTCTGGTGCCTGACACCACGCCGCTGATCAAATCGGGGAAGCTGAGGGCGGTTGGCATTGCGACCCCCAATCGTCTACCGCAGTTCCCAGATGTTCCTACCGTCGCAGAGAGCGGTTTTCCCGGGTTCGAAATCGGCACGTGGGTTGCGTTCGTGGCACCGGCGGCGACCCCCAAGAATGTGGTTGACATCTTGAGCACCTCGCTTGAAGCAATCATTCAGGATCCTGAGATGCAGGCGAAATTGAAGGAGTACGGTGCTGTGCCAGGAACTGGGGTGGTCCCAAGAAGGTCGCCGAGTTCATCGATAGCGAGACGGCGAAGCTGCAAAAAGTTATCGATCAGGCAGGCATCAAGGCAGATTGAAAGCTGGCGCCCCTCCTTCAGTGGCGCGCATCCTGATGATCGCCCGAAGGCGACGGTGAAGGAAGCACAGGTAGCTGTGCGCGCAAGGCTACCCCTTCGAAGAACTGGTATTCCTCCGGTAGAAACGATGCAATACGTAATCGACGCCGCAATGGTCGAACTGTGCGCCACGATGAGGAATCCGCACAGTTCAGCTGAACTGATGGAGCAGGTGGCCCAATGGCTTCAAAGCAGAATTGGGCACAAGCTCTGCACGATCCTCATGATCTGTGCTGACCGCAAGAACACTGTGCGAATCTACTCGGATAACCATGGTGCCTATCCGCTGAACAAGTTCAAGCGTATGGGTGTGACCGCATGGGGCGATCATGTGATTCATGGAGGCAAATGCTGGATCGGCCGCAACGACGCAGACATGCAGTGGGCTTTCCCCGATCACGAGCTCATCAAATCTCTGGGCTTGTCGTCGGCCCTCAGCGTGCCGCTGATGTACAAGGGCGAGTGTTTGGCGGTGTTGAATATGGAACACATCGAGAACTGGTATCAGCCCGAACATGTTGCGATTGCGCAGCTGATGATTCCCTTCTTGGTGCCTGAACTACTTTCGCTCTCAGGAGCGGGGGCATAGCCGCCTTCCGTTCTTGCCAACTCGCCATGCGTCCAGGATGGGACGGAATCCGTCCGGGAAGCCACGCCCTGTCATCGCCCCGTTGCGCCAGCTTCGATGCTGCGATTTTTCCTCCTCCGTCAACAGCGCGTCGCGATGATCGGCTTCACCTTCAAGAATCCGAGTTTCGCAACTCCCGGCGGATGATCTCCACCGGTCCGATCCCCGAGTAGACCGTCTCGCCGGTCTTCAGCAGCACAACCGTCCAGCGATCGCCGGGGGTGATCTTGTAGTCGCCGGGCTCGAACGCGAGGGCGATCTCCTCGTGCACCTCTCGGCCCAGCCATGAGGGAGTGCGAAGGAGGGCAGAGGTGCGTTCGAAGAGGTCGAGGGAATCAGTCATCCGCCGATCGTACCCGCACGAGTAACACGGGCCAGGGGCGGCTCAGGAGCACTTGGGCGCGCAAATCCGGTGGTTCTTGCCGACGAAGCGCTTGACGATCATTTCCGAGGGCAGTTTGAACTTGCCGCACTTGAAGCACGACATCATGGACTCGGCGCGCGGGGTGGAGATGAAGGAGCCGGAGGGCTTCTTGACGTAGCGCAGGCCGTCTTGGGAGAGAGTGGTGGGATCTGACATCGGGGGCGACATTTTACCCGGCTGAAAATGGCGCATGCCCGGCCGTTTGCAAACAACCCTTCAGGCTGCCAGCCGATGCTCGTAGTACGGGCGTTCCCGATCATCGAGCAGCGCGTGCAAGTCCGCGGAACTCTTGCCTTGCGGCTGCAGCCACGCATCGATGTTTTCCGGCCTGATTGGCACGATGCACCGGTCGTGTCCGGCGGCCGCGATCTCTGGTGGCGGCTCGTCGGTGATCGCCGCGAACGAGAGCAGGTCAGGCTGACCCGGCTCGCTCCAGTGTGAGCACAGACAGGCCACCAGCATGTCCTGCTGCGGCTGCGGCCTGAACTCGAGCACGACGTTCTTCCCGCCGCGCTCGACGTTCTCGTAGAAGGCGTTCACGGCCAGGATGCCGTGGAACTCGCCAAAGGTCCCGCGCCAGAAGCTGCTCTCGAGGTTGTCCTTGCGCGCGTTGTAGGACCCCGCGAACTTCGTGTCGTAGAACGCCGGCTTGCCGGGCGGCCGGCACTGGTACCGCATCGGCTTGATCACCCGCTTGCCGTCTTCCCAGACCATCACCGGCGCGTAGACGCCCGGAAAGATCCGCCAGTCGTCCGGCACCAAGTCGACGCGCCTCAGGTCTGCGAGCTTGCCGAGCGCCCAATCGATCTTGGTGGTCGCGATGCGCTGATCATCTGTTGCCTTCTTGGTGACCTTGACCTGCAGCGAGCGCTCGGCATCGACCAGGCGCTTGCGTTGCTTGAAGACCTCCTGTTCGAGCTTTGTCGTCTGCTCGGCATTGAACGCGTCGATCCACGCCTTGATCCGCCGTTCCTCGTCCGATTGCGGCTCGTTGAAGAGGGCGTCCATTCCCTTGGGGATCTTGATCTTCGGATCGCTTTGGCGCTCGAAGTACAGCTTCGAAAACGCGCGCAGGCTCAGCTCGCCGCCGAACATGCGAACGAACTTCTTGATATGTGGTGCACCACATATCAAGGCTGATGTTGCGGCCCAAGATATGTGTTCCCGGCCTCCGTCCTGTCGTGTCCGGCCGACTGGGGGAGCCGGCCACGCCGCACATAAATTTCAGCAGTCCTCACCTTGCACAAGCGGCCGCAACGAGCATTTGCCGCAGGCCATACAACTCGGCCAAGGGTCCAGGAACGGGGGGCGGTGAGGCCAAAAGAAAACCCGCACAAGGCGGGCTTAAGGCAGCCGAGACAGGTGGAGTGGGTTCGAAAGGAGGAGGCTGCTGCTATCGAGCATTCCAGACCGGGCTGACCAGGGACTGAGCTAGGTGCTGGCGGCCGGCCCTGCGTCGAAAATCTCGACCGGAGACAGGCTCAGCAACCTTGTCGCCTGCTCGACCGTACCGGAGAGCCACAGATCGATGTCGCCCTTCTCGATCGCGATCACGCTGCGCTTGTCTTGCTGATCGGGCGGCAACTTCGGATCTGGCTTGTGCATGCGCGACATCAGCGGGTGCTGGTCGGCGTTGAGCGTCAGCATCGTGTACGACTCGTGCACTTCGCCCGTGGCCTTGTCGACCCAGGTGTTCCACAGGCCGGCCAGGCCCCACGGATCGCCGTCCGCCCGTCGAAAGCTCCACCACTGGTTTTTGCCGCTTTCCCAGTTCGGTTCGTCGAACGACCGCGCAGGGATGATGCAGCGCTGGCCACGCCTCCAGGGGTCCTTGTAGCTCGCCTTCGATTCCAACTCTTCCGACCTGGCATTGTTGGTCGCATAGGTGAGCTTTGCGCCCTTCGCGAACCACGGGATGAGGCCCCACTGTCCAACTACGAGCTCGCGCTCGTAGCCGGTCGCATGTCGGGCACGGCGGATGAAGGGGCCCGGGGCACGAGGGAATACTGCCTTGACCCACCGCGGCGCGCCATCATCCCTGCCGATGTGCCAGTAGCGCTCCACTTCCCAGACCTCAGGCGTTTCGTAGCGATTGCACATGGCCGATCACTCCTCGAAATCGAGCAGGGCCATCTCGCCGCCTGCTGCCGTACCGAGGACCCCATTCGCTGCAGCCTGAGCACAAGTCAGGACGTCGAGAGCGCGCACATCGGCTGCGCTCAGCGCGTAGCGCTGATCACCGCCGCTGTCATGCCAAGCGGCTTCTCGCGCGAGCGACTGGAGCGATTTGTACGCATCGACGTCTTCGTACTCGAAGACCTTGATCGCAGCGGAAAGTCCCCTCTTCAGCTGCTTAGGGCTCACATCGGGATGGACAAGGACAAGTTGCAAATGCACCTCCCGGCCGGTGATCGTCCGGCGCGAGTCGCGGAGCATACCTGTCTACTTGGCTGTGCATCCATGCGGGGTATCCAGTTAGTTCCAGCTTCGAACAAGGCACTGAACGCCCATCCATGCGTCAATGGCCCAGCGCAGTCGTCCGCAAACAGCCGGAGAGGGCCCCACTGCCGACCTACGACCATCAAGATTGGGAGCCGCAAAGCCGACATTGAAAGCGTGGAGGCAGTGCCAAGGTGGTGGGCATGGGTGTGTTCGAGCTTCTCGCGCGCGATCACACGCCGGTGCCACACATCACCTGTACTTCACGTACAGCTGGCCTTCCTTGGCAAACTCGAATTCAACGTCCTTGACGTCGGCGAATTTGTCCAACAGCGCATATTCACTATCACCATCCCCATCGGCATTGAGCGCACGCACCACCAAGCGCAGCATGGTTGCCGAGTGCGTTCAACGCCGGGCGGTGACTCCTTTGGACTTGGGCGCGTTCGGGCTGCCCCAAGCTATCGCAAAAGCAGGTCCAGAACTAGGTCTTGTTCCGCAGCAATCGCAATCCATTGAAGACCACCACCAAGCTGCCGCCCATGTCTGCAAACACCGCCATCCATAGGGTTGCCTGACCGGTCAGCGCG
The DNA here is from genome assembly GCF_050632185.1 of Variovorax ureilyticus. GTDB lineage: Bacteria > Pseudomonadota > Gammaproteobacteria > Burkholderiales > Burkholderiaceae_C > Variovorax > Variovorax ureilyticus_A. The sequence goes on along the minus strand of NZ_CP192579.1, from coordinate 2,719,296 downwards.
AGCGTAAGGAAGGCGACCTTGATGCCGAGTGCAATGGAGATGTTCTGCCACAACACCGCCCTGGTCGCTTTGGACAGCCTGACGAACTCCGCAAGCTTGCGAGGGTCATCGTCCATCAGTGCCACGTCTGCCGTTTCAATCGCGGTATCCGCGCCGGCCGCGCCCATCGCAAAGCCAATGTTCGCCTTGGCGAGCGCCGGAGCGTCGTTGATGCCGTCTCCCACCATGCCAACCGTTGAGCCGCCAGCCGAAAGCTCTTCAATTGCCTTGAGCTTCCCTTCCGGCAAGAGCTCGCTTCGCACATCCCCGATGCCGACCTGATGCGCGATGGCCTCGGCCGTGTGCCGGTTGTCGCCGGTCAACATCACGGGACGGATGCCGAGTTGCTTCAGCTGCGCGACCGCATCTCGGCTCTCCGGACGTACGGCGTCGGCGACCGCGAAAATGGCTAGCGCCTTCGTGCCTTCGATGAGCACCACTGCCGTCTTGCCCTCCTGCTCGAGGGCGTCTAGCTTCGACTCAAGTTCATCGGAGCAAGCACCCGATTCTTCGACCAGCCGATGATTTCCGAGCCGGTAGAGCACGCCGTTCAATCTTCCCTCTACGCCTTTGCCGCGAAGCGCAGAGAAGCCTGACACTTCGGGGAGGCCCTCTGAATCCTTCAGACCCTCGGCGACAGCACGCGACACCGGGTGGTCACTTCTCGCAGCAAGCGCCGTAGCGAGGGTCGACAAGGTTGGCTTGTTGCCGTCGATGGCGATGACGTCTGTTAGCACTGGACGTCCCTGCGTCAGCGTTCCCGTCTTGTCTAAAGCGAGGACTTGCAGCCGGTGGCCTTGCTCAAGGAATACACCTCCCTTGATGAGAATGCCGCGGCGTGCCGCTGCAGTCAGACCTGAGACCACTGTCACAGGCGTCGATATGACCAAGGCGCAGGGGCACGCGACGACGAGAAGTACGAGTGCACGGTAGACCCATGTGAACCACTCGGCTCCCATGGCCAGTGGAGGAATGACCGCAGTGGCGATTGCCACCGCGAAGACCGCAGGCGTGTAGTAGCGTGAGAAGGTGTCCACAAAGCGCTGCGTGGGAGCACGCGTGGCCTGCGCCTCCTGTACTGCGTGAGCGATACGGGCAAGGGTCGAGTTGCTGGCGGCTGCGGTCACCCGATACTCGAGCTCTCCGTCCTGGTTGATGGTCCCCGCATAGACGGCATCGCCGGTGGCCTTGTCCACCGGCACACTTTCGCCGGTGATGGGCGATTGGTCGACTGCCGACGTTCCGGAGGTCACGCTGCCGTCCAGGGCGATGCGCTCGCCGGGCCGAGCTCGCACTGTTGCGCCCACTGCAACTTCCGCGGCATGGACGTCCTGCCAGCCCGACGGCGTGTTCACCATCGCCATCTCGGGGGCCATCGACATAAGCCCTTCGACGGCTCGTCGCGCGCGGTCAAGGGAACGAGCCTCAATCATTTCCGCAATAGCGAACAGGACCATCACCATCGCCGCTTCCGGCCATTGCCCGAGGATGGCCGCGCCTGTGACGGCGACGGACATCAGCGCGTTTATGTTTAGGTTGAGATGGCGAACGGCAATCCATCCTTTGCGGTAGGTCTCGATGCCGCTCACCGCGATGGCGGCCAACGCGAGACCGATGACGCCCACCGACCTGTCGCCCAGCTTGAGCGCGACCAACTCGGAAGCCAGCGCCAAGGCTCCTCCGATTGCGAGCTTCCAGTACGCAGGACGAGGACTCTGGGGTTGGGCCGGTTTGGCAGGCGCGTCTTGCCGTTCTGGCAGACCGCCCATGCCGACCTCGTTCAGAGCTGCGAGCACATCGCCCAGCCGTCCGGTCGCATGGCTAACGGTCAGCTTGCGCTGCAACAGGTTGAACGTGAGGTCATGAACCCAGTCCTCCTTGCCCAGTCGTTGCCGGATGAGGGCCTCTTCGGTGGGGCAGTCCATCTTTTCGATGAGGATGGTGTTGGTGTCCATGCCTGGCTGCGCGGCGGGCTGGTCGGCGACCCCGCGCATGCCGATTTCATCCAACGCCTTCAGAACCTCGGGGAGCTTCCCCGGCGCGTGTACCACGGTCAGCTTGCGCTGCATCAGATTGAACGAGAGTTCGCGCACCGCCTCGTCGCCGCCAAGGCGCTTCCGTATAAGTGCCTCCTCGGTCGGACAGTCCATCTTCTCGATGAGGATGGTGTTGCGCTCGTCCTTCAAACTGATGGCCTGAACCGGTCCTGGTAGCCGAACCTCCATGCCGGAGCGCTGCGCTGCACCCAGCAGGTCGGCCGTCGTCACCGAGTCATGTTCCACACGGACGCTTCTGCGCAAGAAATCTGGCGTAACGGCATGGACGCCAGCCAGCCGGCGAAGTTGTTTGTCTACCAGGCCGAACTCGGTCGGGCAGCACATCTCGGGTACGTCGAGAACGGTTATTGGGCGCTCCAATACGGCGTCGGCCACGGCCGTGCCGTTGCCTGACCCGCAACTCTTTGAACTGCAACCCGTCGACCCGCACTCATCCGCCATAGTGAACTCCTAGATTGCCTCCATTTGAAAGCCTATAGTAGGTAGAGAGTCAAGCAGAAGGAAGGCACATGAAGATTGGAGAACTGGCTGCGCGCGCAGGCTGCCAGGTACAGACCATACGTTTCTACGAGGGCGAAGGCCTGATGCAGCCGCCGGAGCGAGGCGTGAACAACTATCGAACCTATGACGACGCGCACGAAAAGCGGCTGCGCTTCATTTTGAGGTGCCGTTCGCTCGATATGGCGCATTCTGAAATCCGTATCCTGCTGAATTTGCAAGACGACCCCGGTCGCCCGTGCGACGAGGTCAACGCCCTCCTCGAAGAGCACGTCCGCCACGTGCAGACCCGAATATCCGAACTCAATCTACTCAAGGACCAGATTCAGGAAATCCGAAGCGCTTGCGCCGGCGGCGGGTGCATCGGGGAGTGCGGGGCGCTTGAATCCTTGCGGCAGACCACGGGGGAGAACCCTCCGGCTCCGAGACGGCATATCAAAGGCGTCCACGCCTGAGGCACGAAGGATGCACGCTTCGAAATTGGAAACCCTCTAGTCGGTAGAGGGTCAACAAGTTCGTGCCAGTAGCCCTTCAGCCTACTCGGCAGTCGAGCCCAGTGCAGAACTAAAAACTAGAATTATTCCCATTTGCATTGGGTTGGGTGATGTCGGGCTTCCTAAAACTGCTTCCTCGGGCCGCGGTGTGCGCTACGCTGCTCCTGCTTGCGACGGTCGCAAGCGCCACCGAATCTGATGTGCGCCGCATCTGGCAACTTCTTGACTACTTGGCCGTGGACTACCGCGGAGCCGTCAAGGACGGTGCTGTTCTCAGCGCTTCCGAGTTCGCGGAGATGCGCGAGTTTGCCAAGGCCAGCCAAACGAAGCTTGCTGCCTTGGACCCTCATCCGGAACAGCCTGCTTTGGTGACGGAGGCGAACGCCCTTGCGGCCGCCATCGATGCACGAGAAGACCCGGCGCGTGTTGCAACGCTCGCCAAATCTTTGGGCAATCACCTTCTCGCCGTCTATCCGGTCTCGTCCTCACCCAGCGCTCCGCCAAACGTGGCCGCCGCAGCGGCCATCTATCAAGCGCAATGTGCCGCGTGCCATGGCGCCACCGGCAATGGAGATGGACCGCTCGGACTTCGCCTGGAGCCGCGGCCTGTCGCCTTCACCGACCAAGCTCGTGCACGTGAGCGCAGCGTTTTCGCCCTGTACCAGGTTATCAGCCAGGGCATCGATGGCACGCCCATGGTGAGCTTTGCTTCCCTTCCCGAGGCGGACCGCTGGGCCTTGGCCTTTTACATTGGGCAGTTCGCTCACAACAAAGAAGACGTCACAGCCGGCGAAACGGTCTGGAAAGACAACACCGCCGTACGTGCACAACTCACGAACTTGGATGCCTTGGCCCGCGCGACCGAGGGCGACCTCGCGAAGGAGGTTGGGGTTGGGCCTGCTGCTGCTGCGATGGCCTTTCTTCATGCTCATCCCGACGCCGTTGTTCAAAAGCGTCCCCTGACCTTCGACATTGCACGGCAGCGGCTCGCTCAGAGCGAAGAGGCGTACGACAAGAAGGACCTAAAGCGCGCGGCAGACCTGGCGCTCTCGGCATATCTGGATGGCGTCGAGCCGCTCGAGCCGACGCTTGCCACGCGCGACAAGGCGCTGCTTGGCCGCATCGAAACCGCGATGAGCCAGTTCCGCTCGCTTCTTGCCAGCAAGGCGTCCTCGCAGGAACTCAAAGCGCAGACCTCGCGGATTGATGCCTTGTTCAAGGAAGCGGACAGCGTCTTGTCGACAGCAGCCGACGACTCCACTGCCGCGTTCTTGGGAAGCTTCACGATTCTTCTTCGCGAAGGCCTTGAGGCGCTCCTGGTCGTGGTGGCAATGGTCGCGTTTCTTCGCAAGGCGGAGAGACCCGACATGCTGCGGTACGTGCATGCGGGCTGGGTCGGAGCCTTGGCTCTTGGCGCAGTGACCTGGGCCATCGCGACGTACATCGTCAACGTGAGCGGCGCGAGCCGCGAAGTCACCGAAGGCCTCTCGTCGCTTTTCGCAGCGGCTGTGCTCCTGAGCGTTGGCATGTGGATGCATCAAAAGAGCATGGCAGGCAGATGGCAGCACTACATCCACGAGAAGCTGTCCGCCGCACTCAATCGCAAGTCGGCGTTCTTCATGTTCAGCCTTTCCTTCATCGCGGTGTACCGGGAAGTTTTCGAGACCATCCTGTTCTATGCGGCGCTTTGGGAGCAAGGTAACCACGCGGCCGTTCTGGGCGGTTTGGTCGCCGGCCTGGTGGTACTGGTTGCAGTGGCGTTCGCGCTCCTGAAATTTAGCGCTCGCCTTCCTATCGGCAAATTCTTCTCTTGGAGTTCCATGTTGGTCGCTGTGCTGGCGGTGGTGCTGACCGGCAAGGGCGTCGCGGCGCTCCAAGAGGCAGGATGGATTGGCGCACTCGCCATCAACACGCCGCGCATCGATATCCTGGGCGTCTTCCCGTCCGCACAGGCTCTGGGAGCGCAACTTGTGGTCGCCGCCATCATCATTCTTGGCTTCGCCATGAACGCTCGAGCCGCCAGACGGGCGTCCTAGCACGTGCCGCCCGGGACCCTAGCCACGGTCGCCGCCCGTATGGGACCTGTACGGGCGGTGGCCGGGGGCCAGACATGGCCCGACCTTGACCTTCATCAATTCCCGACCCAGGTTGCGGCGTATCTTCGCCTTAGCAACTGGCAGAGGTACTCGCCTAACCGGGCGTAGACCACCAGACGAATGCCTGGGCGGAATGACTGCGCTTCTGCTTGACGGCACTATCAAGCCGACCACGAAGGGAAGGAATGCCATGACCAAGCTGAACAGAACGGCCTTAGCGGCGTTGCTTGCTGGGCTTCTCGGCATCGCGCCACCAGTTCTAGCTCAAGCGCAGGCTCCAACCGCAGCGTCCGCGCCGACCGACGCGCAGGTGCGCGAACTACAGCAACAAGTTGAGACCTTACAAAAGCAGTTGGACCAGCTCAAGGCCGCGCCCGACGCGGCCGCCCGCCAGCAACTCATGCAGCAGCACTGGCAGAGCATGCAAGGCCATATGGGCCAGATGCACGACCGGTGGGGTATGGGCTATCCATGGATGATGGGACACCCGTGGTCGATGATGGGGCCCGGGATGATGGGCGGCGGGGCATCGTGGCCCCTACCCCAGGGGGTGACGCCCGACCAATACAACCAGCAGATGCGCGACTACACGCAGCGGATGCAAGAGCAGATGAGCAAGATTGCGCAGACGACCGACCCTCAGGAGCGCCAACGCCTCATGCAGGAGCACTGGCAAGACATGTATCAGAGCATGCAGACGATGCGCGGCAGGGGATGGATGTGGGGCGGCGGGATGATGGGCCCAGGCATGATGATGGGCCCCGGAATGATGCGTGGGGGGATGATGGGGGGCGGCCCGCCGCCGAGTTCGAACCCACTACCGGACGCGAAGTCAGCAGGCGCCAAGCTGGTGTCAACCTATTGTGTCCAGTGCCACGCTGCACCTGCGCCCACGCTGCATACCGCCCAGGAATGGTCGAGCGTGACTCAGCGAATGCACATCCGTATGAACAGCGGCTGGCCTGGAATCAAGGCGCCGACTGAAAAGGAAATGAAGTCTATCGTCGCGTACATGCAGAAAAACGCGCGGCAATAGTCGCAACGACACGTCGAGGGCAACGGAAGCCGTCTCCCGGAATAGACAGGAAGCTGACAGGCTGTGCGCCTTTGCTTTGCCCCTCGCGCGCAATCACACGCCGATGCCGCATTGCCGTTACTTCACTGACTTGACGATATACAGCTTGCCTTCCTTGGCAAACTCGAACTCAACGTTCTGGCCGTCGGCGAACTTGTCCAGCAGCGCCTTGTCCTTCACCTTGAAGTCCATCGTCATGGCGGGCCAGTTCATGCTCGGGACTGGTTCGTGCGCAACCGTGACCATGCCGGCCTTGGCATCGATCTTCTTGACCACGCCCTTCGCCGTATGGATGGTTTGATGGCTCGCAGCGGGCTTCTTGGACATGTCCATGCCCTTCATCTCCATACCGTTCATATCGTCCTTCTTCTGCTGGGCGAACACGCTGGATGCAGGCAATGCCAAGGCCAAGACGATGGTGGCGAGAGTGACGTTCTTCATACAAATCTCCTGTTGAGAGGGTTGGGGAAACAAAAATTCCGCGCGGTCATCCCGACCGTCGCGATGAGGAAGGGTTCGCGGATGCCGCGGCCTACGACGAACGTGCGACCGCGGCAAGCGCCAACACGAGGTCAACCGTGGGCGCACGGGCTTCACTTGATGGCCTCCTGGCAGGCCTTCAACTGCGCGTCGTACCGAGCTTTGCGAGAGCGGTTTTCGCTCGGCGTGGTCTGCGCGCGCAGGCCATGATCCAGCGGCAGCACGAGCGGCTCGGGTGGGCATTTCAGAGATTCCCCGCCAGCCGGTCCCTGAACCACGCGAACGTCCGATGGGCGTTCGGCCTGTTCAGCCTGCTTCGCCTTGCGTGCTCGCTCGATGAGCTGGAAGTCGGGCCCAGCGAGGGCCGGCACGCTGGCTCCCAGCACAAGGGCACCGACGATGGTAATGAGTAGTCGTTTCATGATGAGCTCCTGGAGTTGATCGGTTCAAGGCGAATGCGAGCCGCGAGCCTCGCGGCCACCGATCAATCCAGCCATCGGCAGTACAGGATGCGCACAGGCAACCGGACATACCCGCCTCCTGAATCGGAATACGCAGCAACCAGCACCGAGGGGGCATGGGCCTGCCAGATCGGCGCCTGATGTTCTTTGCACTCGCCACTGAAGCCGTGCGACGTCGGAGCCGGAGCGGTGTAGCAGCGCGCACAGGGCATGCAATCCGTGGCTGTCGGCATCGACTCCGAAGCCATCGCGGAGACCGCGACCGGCCCCGCGTGCCGCATCTCCGGCATCGACGCCCGAGCTCCTGCGCCAAGCAAGGCCAGACACAGGAGCAGCGCAACGCCAAAGAGTGCGCGCCATCGTTGGAGCCGTTCAGGTCGTGCCATGGCGCCTCCTCCAGAACGCGAGACGCCATGCCTCGCGCTCACGCGGTCGGCGCATCAGCAAGTACGCCGCTGGAATCACGAACATCGAAAGCAACGGCGCGGTGATCATCCCGCCCACCATCGGCGCGGCGATGCGCTGCATCACCTCGGAGCCGGTGCCGGTGCCCCACATGATCGGGAACAGGCCGGCCAGGATGACGGCAACCGTCATCGCCTTGGGCCGCACGCGCAGCACCGCGCCTTCGCGGATGGCATCCAGCAGGTCGGTGGTTTCCGTGCGACCGTCGTCGAGCCGGTCCTGCCGGGCATGCTTCAGGTAGAGCAGCATGATCACGCCGAACTCGGCGGACACCCCCGCAAGCGCGATGAATCCGACCGCCCCTGCGACGGACAGGTTGTAGCCGAGCAGGTAGAGCAGCCAGATGCCCCCGACCAGCGCGAACGGCAGCGCGACCATGATCAGAAGCGCTTCATCAAAGCGCTTGAAGGTCAGGTACAGCAACACGAAGATGATCAGCAGCGTGAACGGCACGACGACTTTCAGCTTCGCCGTGGCGCGCTCCAGGAACTCGAACTGCCCCGACCAGGAGATCGAATAGCCTGGTGGCAGCTTCACCTCTTTCGCGACCACGCGCTGCATGTCCTGTACGGCTGAGCGCAGGTCTCGACCGCGGATGTCCACGTAGACCCAGCCCGACAGCCGCGCGTTCTCGCTGCGCAGCATCGGCGGCCCGTCGGTGATGTGGATGTCGGCGACGTCGGACAGCACGAGCCGGGCGCCCCGCTCGGTGACGATCGGCAAGGTCCGCAGCTTCTCCAGCGAATCGCGGATCTCGCGCGGATAGCGCATGTTGATCGGGAAGCGCTGCAGGCCTTCGACCGTCTCACCGATGTTCTCGCCGCCCACCGCCGAGGCGATGACCGATTGCACGTCGGCGATGTTCATGCCGAAGCGCGCGGCTTCGTCGCGCTTGATGTTGACATCCACGTAGCGACCTCCGGTGAGCCGCTCGGCCAACGCGCTCGACACACCCGGCACGTCCTTGAGCGCACGCTCGATCTCGCCCGTAATGCGGTCGATGGTCGCCGGTCGGTGCCCGCGACCTTGACGCCCACCGGGCTCTTGATGCCAGTGGCCAGCATGTCGATACGGTTGCGGATCGGTGGGACCCAGATGTTGGTCAGTCCTGGCACCTTGACGATGCGATCGAGTTCCTCGACGAGCCCGTCCTGCGTCATGCCGGCGCGCCATTGGTCGCGCGGCTTGAACTGAATGGTGGTCTCGAACATTTCCATCGGCGCCGGATCGGTGGCCGTCTCGGCGCGCCCGGCCTTGCCATAGACGCTGGCCACCTCGGGCACGGTCTTGATCAGGCGGTCGGTCTGCTGGAGCAGCTCGCCGGCCTTCCCGGCCGACAGGCCCGGAAGCGCCGAAGGCATGTAGAGCAAGTCACCTTCGTCCAGCCGCGGCAGGAACTCGCCGCCAATGTGCTTCAGCGGCCACAGGCTCAGCACCAGAATGACCGCGGCGCCAAAGAGCGTCAGCTTCGGCCAGCGCAGCACCGCGTTCAGCAACGGCCGGTAGACCGAGATGAGAAAGCGATTGAGCGGATTGGTCTTCTCGTCGGGAATCTTGCCCCGGATCAGGTACCCCATCAGCACGGGAATCAAGGTCACCGAAAGACCGGCCGCCGCCGCCATCGCGTAGGTCTTGGTGAAAGCCAGTGGCGAGAACAACCGGCCCTCCTGCGCCTCCAGCGTGAACACAGGAATGAATGACAGCGTGATGATCAGCAGGGAGAAGAACAGCGCCGGCCCCACCTCGGCCGCCGAATCGGCGATCACGCGCCAGTGATGCTCGCCCGACAATGTTTGATTCGGGTGCTCGTGGTTCCACTGCTCGATGTGCTTGTGCGCGTTCTCGATCATCACGACCGCCGCATCGACCATGGCGCCAATGGCGATCGCGATGCCGCCCAACGACATGATGTTCGCGTTGACGCCTTGGTAGTGCATCACGATGAACGCGACCAGGATGCCAATCGGCAGCGAGACGATCGCAACGAACGCAGAGCGCAAGTGGAACAGGAAGATGAAACACACCACCGCCACGACGAGAAACTCCTCCAGCAGCTTGTGGCTCAGGTTCTCCACCGCGCGCTCGATCAGGCCTGACCGATCATAGGTGGGCACGATCTCCACGCCCTGGGGCAAGCTCGCCTGCAGCGTCTTGAGCTTCTCTTTGACGGCGGCGATGGTCTCCAGCGCGTTCTTGCCCGAGCGCATCACGATCACGCCGCCTGCGGCCTCGCCGTCACCGTCGAGCTCGCCGATGCCACGCCGCATCTCCGGACCCAGCTGGATACGGGCCACGTCGCCGAGACGCACCGACACGCCGGCATCGGTCGTCATCAACGGCACCTTGCGGAAATCGTCCAGGCTCTGGAGATAGCCCGAGGCTCGCACCATGTATTCGGCCTCGCCAAGTTCGAGCACCGATCCACCGGTCTCCTGGTTGGCCTTCTGGATTGCCTCGACCACCTTGGTGTGCGGGATCCTGTAGGCGGCAAGCTTGTCGGGGTCGAGCACGATCTGGTACTGGCGCACCATGCCACCCACGGAGGCCACCTCGGCTACGTTGGGCACTGTTTTCAGCTCGTACTTCAAGAACCAGTCCTGCAGGGCGCGCAACTGCGAGGCGTCCTGGGTTCCGCTGCGGTCGACCAGGGCGTACTGGTAGATCCAGCCGACACCGGTGGCGTCGGGGCCAAGTGACGCCTTGGCGCCAGCCGGCAGCCGCGACTGCACCTGGTTGAGGTATTCGAGCACGCGCGAACGAGCCCAGTACAGGTCGGTGCCATCCTCGAACAGCACGTAGACGAAGGAATCGCCGAAAAACGAATAGCCGCGCACCGTCTTCGCGCCCGGCACCGACAGCATCGTGGTGGTCAACGGGTAGGTGACCTGGTTTTCGACGATGCGCGGCGCCTGGCCCGGATAGGTGGTGCGGATGATCACCTGGACGTCCGAGAGATCCGGCAAGGCATCCAATGGCGTCCTGAGCACCGAGTACACGCCCCAGGCGCTCACCATCACGGTGGCCAGCAGCACCAGGAAGCGGTTGGAGATGGACCAGCGAATGAGCTTGGCGATCATTGCTTGCTTCCAGGTGCGGCGGTCGTCGCCGCCTTGGGCTCGGGCGCCATCGGGGTCACGCGGGTGAGCTGCGGCAGGTCGTCCTTGTCCATGAAGAACTCAAAGGTCACTCGGTCGCCGACCTGGACGTTGCGCGGCGCACCGCCGGGCGGCAGCTTGAAGTCCATCGTCATGGGGCCCCATTTCAGCGTCGGGATCGGGCCGTGCGACAAGGTCAGTGCGTCCTTCCCTATGCTTTCCACCGTGGCTTCACCTACATGCCTTGGAGCGCTCGCCGCCGCTGCGCCAGCCGGCGTGGCGGTCGCGGCCGGTACAGCGTTCAGGCGCGCCTCGACGCCTTTCAGGCTGGCCTCCGAGTCGATCAGGAATTGCGAGGACACCACGACACGCTGGCCGGCCTGCAGACCGCGCTTGACCTCGGTCTGGCCGCCGCTCTCGATGCCGATCTCGACGTCCACCGGGCGGAAGCGGCCGTTCTCCTCGGCCAGCATGACGACGGTGCGCTTGCCTGTCTGGATCACTGCCTCGGTCGGGATCAGCAACACCTTGTCGGCGCGCATGTCCATGAACTGCATGGAAACGAACATGCCCGGCACCAGCCTTCCTCCCGGGTTCGCCAGCTCCAATCGCGCCTTCAGGGTCCGCGTTGCCGGATTGACGTCGGGCAGGATGGCCTGCACTTTGCCGTCGAAGGTTTCGCCGGGCGCGGCCGGCGTCCTGGCCTGCACCCTGGCGCCCGGTCGCAGCAAGGCCGACTGACTCTCAGGCACCTCGGCGTTGGCCCAGACGGTGGAGAGGCCGTTGATGCGGAACAGCGTCGTTCCGGCCATCACTGTCATGCCTTCTCGTGCCGCCAGCTCGGTGATGACGCCGCCGATCGGCGCGACCAGCGTGATGCGAGGCTGTGTACGTCCGCTGCGCGCCACGAGCTCGATCTGTCCTTCGCTCATGCCAACCTGCCGCATGCGCTGGCGAGCGCCATCGATCAGTGGAGCCATGTCGGTTCCGCGCATACGCTGCACAGACAGGAACTCTTCCTGAGCCGCAATCCAGTCGGGAACGTAGAGTTCGGCGAGCGCCTGTCCCTTGGCCACCCGGTCAAGCGTGGCGCGCACATGCAACCGCTCGACGTAGCCGGTTGCCCGCGCCTGCACGATGACCTGGTCACGCTCGTTGAAGGCGATGCTGCCGACCGCTGCAACCTGCGGGGACAGCGTGCCCTCCGACACGACCGCGGTGCGCACACCGAGGTTCTGCTGCACGCGCGGGCTCACGGTCACATTGTTCTGGTCGCCGTCGCCACCGGCATAGACCGGGGACATCATCATGTCCATGAAGGGCGACTTGGCCGGCTTGTCGAACCTGTTTCCCGGCACCATGGGGTCTTGGTAGTAGAGGATCTTCTTGCCGTTCGCGGGGTCGATGTCGCCGGCCTTGAGGCCGGCGGCAATGTGCCGCCGGGTCGCGTCCTCGCCCGACTCGTTCGCCGGTGCGGGGGCGGCTGCGGCCGCAGGAGACGACTCGCTGCCCGCAGCCGTTGTGTTCGGCCCGGCCATGTTCATGCCACGCTGCAGGCCGATGGCGTAGATGCCGTAGCCGGCTGCGCCGAGCACGCCGGCAGCGGCCGGGCCGATCAGGAGGGGTTTGAGCTTCATGTTCATTTCTCCGTGCCGGTGGCAATGTGATCCTGCGCGGCGGCGTCGTGCCCGGCCGGGATCAGGTAGTTCAACCGGGCCCACAGGCCAGCCGTCTCCATCTCGAGCCGCACGCGATCCATGCGGGTGTCGATTTCCATCCGGCGTGCCTCCAGCACCGCGCTCAACGGGCCGCCGCCGCGGTAAGCCGCGATGGCCGCGCGCGTTCGCTCGGCGGCAAGAGGAATCAGGGCGCTGTCGTAGCGAGCCAGTCGATCGCGGTTGCCCTGCCACGTCTGCAGCCAGCCACGCGTTTCAGCGACGTGTTCTCGCGTGGCTTCCTCAAGTTGTGCGCGCATTTGTTCTGCGACCGCGAGCTTGGCTGCGACTTCGCGGTCTTGCCGATTCTTTTGGTCCAACTGCAGCGGGATCGAGACATTGAGCGAGACCATGTTGGAGTAGGCCGGCCCGCGTTGGCTGTACATCAGCTCCACGCTCCAGTCGGCGTGCTTGTTGCTCTGCGCGACGTCGGCATCGGCACGCGCGACCTCCTCTTGCTTGGCCATCAATGCCAGCTCCGGGTGGTGCGCCAACTGGGTGTCTAACCTGCTTGCGTCAACATGGACCTCTGTGAGATTGGGTGGCTCGCCGAGAGCCCTTTGAGCGTCTTCGCCGACCCAGCGCCCGAGCTTTGTCTTCGCGGTCGCAATCTGGCTGTCGGCTTGCCGGATGCGGTCATCGATCAGCGCGACGGCGGAACGGGCCGCGAAGGCGTCGGCCTGCGAACCGCGACCCCCACGGTAGGCGGCATCCGCGGCCTCCACTTGCAAGGCGGCCTCGTCTCGTTGAGTGACCAGCAGCTCGCGGATGCGTTCCTGGTAGTGGAGGTCCAGCCGGGCCGTGGCCGTATCTCGCTGCAGGCTCGCGAGTGCGACCGCGCGTGCGGCCCCGGCCGCTTCCGCCTCCCGGTCGAAACGGGCCGCCCTGGCCCTGCGCTTGTCATCCCGGGTGAACTCCTGCGTCACGCCGATCGAGCGCATGGTCATGAAGTCGCGCGTCGTGCTGAAGCTGTCTGGCCCGGTGACGGGGAGATTGTTGATCCCGGCCTTGAGCGTCGGATCGGGCAGTTGCGCGGCCGCAACCGCCATCTCGCGCGAGGCTGAGGCGGACGCGTCCTGCGCAACGAGTTGGCGCGACCGCTCCTGCGCCAAGCGAAGGGCGCGATCGAATGTCAGTATGGGTTCGGCGTGCGCGCTCAGGCCGGCGACGGCCAGGCACAGTCCAGCTACTGTGCTCGATAGGCGGGTTCGCCTTCCTCTACGTGCGGTTGGCAAAAGAGCAAACATGGAATCTCCAGACAACGAAACGATGGCTTCGTGTCGGGCTCGGTCCACAGGGGCGAGCAGATGCTCGCACGCGCAGACGAGCGCGACCGATACGCCGAGTCGACCTGATAGGGGTCGGTCAGCGCAGCGTCGTCGGAGGGATCAAGTTCGCAGGCAACAGTGCAGGATGGCGTGCGGTGGGTCCACCGAAGCCAATGCACCCAATACGGTGGCCGCAGGGCGCGGCGGCGTCGCTACATCGGTCGCGTAGGGCGTGATGAAGAGAGTTGTGAGCAGCACGACCGGCACCGTCAGCGTCGGCACATGGTCGCTTTGCTGATTGTGGCGGCAATGCTCGGCACAGAGATTGGCGGACGAGGAATCCATCGCTCCGGCCATGTCCATGTCGGCACAGGGGGTGGCCTGCTGATCCGACTGAAGCAGTGCAGCATTGCTCGCTGGCACCGTGCTCGAAATCATCTGCAATTCCGTAGCGGAGCCCGCGACAAGTCCGGGGCACGCGTAGGCGGCGATCGCCATCTGCGCAAAAAGCAGGGTGCCGATGAGCGCGCTGCCCACCATTCGCAGGATGCGGCGCGTCACGGATGCGCCTCCAGAACGGTCAGGCCAGCCAACGGCAGCAGGGGTTCGGAGGAAGTCGATCGCCGAATCACTGGCAGCAAGACATCACCCGCACAGGATGTGCTGACGAGCGTTCTGCAAGTGATCGAGCTGGCAAGCATGTGAAAGTGAGTGATTCCCGGATTGGGCTTGGGTTTCAGGTAATTCTAGTAGTTCCGCTCTGATGTCAGATGCCACGCTTCAGCCAGGCAGCCCGCTTGCCCGCAGGACGGTCGGCGATTCTGTACTTCAAGGGGATGGATGCCCAATATGTCGCAATGTGCACTCCGCCCGGCCTTCGGCGGCAAAGAATGCCTGACCGCCCGTGAAAGGGACGCGTACCTCCTTGACACCGAATCAGTCAGCGGCCAGTGCGTGGATGATCGGGCAGGTGCCCTTGGTCGACCCCGTAGCGCGTTGGGTATCGCATTGGTGCAGCAGCGCCGTCAGCGCTTTGCGCATCGCCTTCAGATCGGCGAGCTTTTCATCGATGACCTGAAGTTTGTGCGCAGCCAGGTCACGCGTTTCGGCGCAGGCGTGAGCCTCTTCGAGCTCGAGCAGGCTGCCGATCTCGTCCAAGGTGAAGCCGAGCACTTGCGCCCGCTTGATGAAGCGCACACGTTTGACCGCATCCGGGGCATAGTGGCGATGCCCGTTCATCGGCTTGTCCGGTTCAGCCATCAATCCGCGTCGCTGGTAATAGCGGATCGTCTCGACGTTCACACTGGCCTCGTCGGCCAGGCGCCCTATCGTTAGGTCAGTTTTCATCTGCACCCCTTGACTCCGTACCATGGTACGGAATCTAGACTGTCGGTCATCGAATAGGTTCACCGAGTTGATGGCAACGTTCAGAATCAGGGGTTCGCTTCTCGCCGGGGTGTTGGCGGCCATCGGCGCGTCGGTCTGTTGCGTCGGGCCGCTCGTGCTGTTGACGCTCGGCATCGGCGGCGCCTGGATCGCCAACCTGACTGCGCTGGAGCCGCTGAGGCCTTGGTTCATCGCTGCGACGCTGCTGTTCCTGGGCCTAGCGTTCCGGGCTCTTTATCTGCAGCCGCAGGTCTGCGAGCCCGGTGCCTTGTGCGCCGAGCCGATCGTCCTCAAGCGCCAGCGGCTGATCTTCTGGGGTGTCGCGCTGTCGCTCCTTGCGTTGTTGTCGGTGCCTTGGTTGGCGCCGCTTTTCCTCTGAAGGGGCTTCCCATGCGCACTTTGCTTGCCGCAGCGCTTGTCGTGCTGATGCCCTTGGCTGCACTCGCCGCAACGCCGCAGACTGCAGTGCTCGATGTCCAGAACATGACCTGCGAGCTGTGCCCGGTCACAGTGAAGAAGTCGCTGGAGAAGGTGTCCGGCGTGAGTAAGGCGCGGATCGACTTTGCGAAGAAGACGGCGACCGTGACCTTCGACGCCGACAAGACCAGCACCACGGCATTGGTCAAGGCCACGACGGACGCGGGCTACCCCTCGACGGTTCACAGGTGACTACCACCGCCCCCCAACTGGAGTCGGTGCTGACCTGCCCCGAGTGCGGCCACGCCAAGCGAGAGGTCATGCCGACTGACGCCTGCCAGTTCTTCTACGAGTGCGAGCGCTGCAAGACCGTGTTGCGACCGAAGGCGGGTGACTGCTGCGTGTTCTGCTCGTACGGTTCGGCCAAGTGCCCGCCCGTGCAGATGCAGCTGGGCTGCTCAAGCTGCAGCGCCTGATAACTGCCAACGGTGCGGCAGCAAGTCGTCAATCCGGCTGGCCGGCTACAGAGGCGGTCGGTCGAGCACATCGAGCAGATGCGTGTAGGGATCGTGACCGTTGAGCCGGACACTGTGCAACAGGCTCATCACCGGCGGCAGCGCGCTTGGGGGCGCTGACTTTCCTGGGTTTCATGGGCACCAAGCGCGGCTGGCGCTCAACGAGGTGTGCATTGAGCGTCCTCAGACGCTGCCCCCTCACCTCCTAAGGTGCTTTCCGAAGATCCGGCGGATGACCTCGTCTGCATCCAGGTCGAAGCAGCGCCCATGACTGAGCAGGATGCGGCGAGGCCGCCAGGCTTGAAGTTTCGCGATGGCCGCCGCTGCTTTTCTTCGTTGCAACAACAGCGGCAGGCGCATCCCGAAGAACACCTGCCCGCGTGGGTAGTACATCCCACTCATCCTCGTGAACGTTCGCCAAGGCTCGTCCATCTTGTCCAACTCGATGTTGATGATGGCGTCCGTCACGATGAGGGATTCTGATTCCCGGTGGAAGAAGATGAATTCCTTGAAGTAGCCACCCGGAAACAGCGTCTGGTCCAGTTCGTTCCGCCATTCGTCTGGCGGGTCCAGATCGAGGTCTCTCCCGAAACGGATCTCAACGTGTCGCGCTCCGCTCCTTCTGCGCACGCCCGGCGAAGCCCATGCGACGGCATCCGGAAAGGCCTTCAACCACTCTCCAATGTGGGCGTAGTGGAACTGGTTCGGGGAGACCAGATGCCGGACAGTCCCGAGCTGCTCAAGCTCGTCTGCAAGCTTGCGATCGAACTTCGTCGGTGAGTGAAGGAAAAGATCGCCATTCGAGAGGCGCACCACCGTCATGCGGGTGGTGAACGGTAGTGGCAGCCTGACGCCCGCCACGGTCAGGTATTCAAAGGGCCCGTCGACAACTCCGATGCTTGCCGTCACAGGCTTGTAAACATTGATCGGCTCGTAGAGTGTTGCGCCCATGTTGCCGTCCCGGATGCATCCTTCACGATTCTGGCAGCGCTTGACCCCGCTGCTGGGTCGGCGTGGACGCGCCATGCACCGAAACCGGCTCCGAACCCGGAAGTTCCCAGACCCCGGGCGAACGCTGGTGCCCATTGAAGATTAGCGCGACCAAGGACAGCGGTCTCGTCAGGGCGGATCGTGGAGTGCAGGCCACCCTAAGCAACGCCGTAGCCGGCTTCCGTCTCATTCAAACAATCACGCAACCCGAGAGCTGCCAGTCGCGAACGCCCGGAAATGGCCGTTCTGAGCCGTTGAGCCTCAAGCGTAGCGTCGCTCGTAACCACCACCAACATGTGGATGTCTATCCAGTGGTTTGGTCTCCGCTGGAGCTAAGCGGATACCCCTTGCATGCTCATGCAGCGCGACATTGACACAACATAGGTCAACGGATTCGACTGGCAGACCTTCCTCATCTTGGAGATCTGCCATGTTCGATACCCTCTTTTGGTTCACGTCCACTGCTGAACGTCATTGGGCGGGGCCGTTCGCGGCGGAGCGCGAACGCTACCTGCTGCACGGCAAGGCCGTGGGTGCGACTCATCTCACGCAGCAACAGCGCGCTCGCGTCCTGCTCCGAGTCGCGCAGGAGATGTCGCCCGACGACCGACAAGGGGTCGACATCCAACGCCTTCGAAGCATCATCGAAGCGTTGAGACCTCGCCCTACAGCGGCGATAGCAGCGCAGCTGATCAACGTAGCCCGACCATGGTTCAAGTTCCTCGGCTGGTGGCAGGAGACGAAGCCCCCTGTTGCGTTCGTCGACGAACTGGACGCGTTCGTGCGTTGGATGCGAGATGAACGAGGTTTGGCGCCTTCCACGATCGAGAAGTGGCGCGACCGTACAGCGGTATTCCTTCAGTGGTGCTCGCAGAATGGCCGGTGCATGGCGGTTCTCAAGCCAGAAGACATTGATGCGTACTTCGTGAGCAACCAAGGGAAATGGTCGCGGACATCGGTGCGCAATATCGCCACCATGCTCAGGACGTTCCTGCTTCATGCGGAGGCGAGAGGGGTCTGCCAAGCGCGATTGGCTGACTCGATCCAGTTCCCGCCTCTCTACCGCCTGGACACGCTCCCATTTGCTCTCGAATGGCAGGTTGTGCGCGAGTTGATTGCCAGCGTTGCAAGCAGTTCAGAAGTCGACCTACGCGATCGCGCGATTCTGATGCTGCTTGCGGTCTACGGCCTGCGACGGGGAGAGGTCGCTGCGTTGAAGCTTCATGATGTCGACTTCAAAGCGCTCAGGCTTCGGGTCTGGCGCCTCAAGCGTCGGCAGCCCCAGGTCTATCCACTGGTTACTTCCGTTGCGCAGGCTCTGCACCAGTACATCGATGTGGCGCGGCCCGCGGTGGAACATGCCGAGATCTTCATCAGAACGCGGGCACCTCGAGTGCCTATCTCGCCCCAGGCCATCAACTACCTGGTCTCCAAGAGGCTGCAGCCGCTGAGCGTCAAAGTTGCCCATCGGGGGCCCCATGCACTTCGCCACGCATGTGCGTCAAAGTTGCTTGCCGAGGGATTGACCCTAAAGGAGATCGGCGATCACCTTGGTCACCGCAACGCGCAATCGACCGCGGTCTACGCCAAGGTGGATCTGGCTGCGCTTCGGCAGGTCGGTGAGTTCCATCTGGGAGGCCTGCAATGAACACGAGCGAACTCATTGGGCACTACCTCACCATGCGACGCGCGAGTGGCGCGAGACTTGAGAGTGCCGAGCGCCTCCTCTACCAGTTTGCGAGGGAGACGGGTGATCTGCCCTTGGCGGACGTGACGCCGCAAGCCGTATCGGTGTTCCTGTGGGGCCGCGGCGAACTCAGCGCAACATGGAAGACACGCCGTGCGGTGCTAGGTGGCCTCTATCGCTTCGCGATGGCGCGAGGCCACGTCCAAACGTCGCCGTTGCCGGACCACTGCCCCAAACTACCTCCCCAGATTACCCCATACGTGTACTCGCGCGAGGAACTGCAGCGACTGCTGGATGCCACGAGTTGGTTCGCGTCGCGGTCAAATCGCCTTCAAGGCTTAACGTACCGTTCACTCCTGTTATTGCTCTACGCCACTGGGCTTCGCGTGAGCGAGGCACTTCGGCTCTGCTTGGCGGACATGGATCGGGCACAGCGAATGCTCACCGTTCGCGAATCCAAGTTCTACAAGACGAGGCTGGTGCCGATCGGCGAAGGCGCGTTCCAGGTCCTGAGCCGCTACGTTGATCGCCGATGCCGCGAATTGCCAATGCCACTCGGAACGTCGTCTGCACTGTTCGCGTCACGTTCAGGGCGTCCGCTGAGTTACCGGCGGGTGCTCACGGTGTTCCATTTGGTCCGCGCCGAAGCCGGGATAGGCTGCCCGCCAGGCGAGCACCGTCCGCCCCGATTGCATGACCTGCGACATACCGCGGCTGTTCACCGCGTGATCAGTTGGTATCAAGAGGGCAAGGATGTGCAACAACTGCTGCCTCGGCTTGCGACATACCTGGGACACGTGAACATCGCTTCGACGCAACGCTATTTGCACATGACGCCTGAATTGCTGCATGAGGCCAGCGCGCGCTTCGCCCAATACGCCGCACTCGACGCGTGCGAGGAGAACGACGATGCCTGATCACGCGATGCTGGCGCCTTGGGTGCGCCGCTTCCTCCTCGAACACCTGGTGGCCGAGCGCAACCTTGCGCGTAACACACAGGTGAACTATCGGGATTCCTTGGCCCAGTTGCTGCCCTTCGTGGCCAAGATCGGACGCAAGGATGTTGATCGCTTGCTGGTCGAGGACGTATCTGCCGAGCGGGTGCGCGCCTTCCTGGAACACGTCGAGCATGATCGCGCCTGTACCGTGCTCACACGCAACCAGCGTCTCGCTGCGCTTCACTCGATGGCGCGCTTCATCGGCGCGCGCTCGCCTGAGCATGCTGCGTGGTGCGCTGAGGTTCGATCGGTTCCCTTCAAAAAGGCGACCAAGTCGATGGTCGGGTACCTCGAAAAGCCGGAGCTGGATGCGTTGCTTCAGGTGCCCGACCGGCGCACTTCGATCGGAGCACGAGACTATGCGCTCTTGCTTTTCCTCTACAACACTGGAGCGCGGGCAGATGAAGCCGCGACCTTGAGGGTGGGCAATCTTCTGCTCGGTAGCTCACCGGCGGTTCGCATCCTCGGCAAAGGAAGCAAGTGGAGGGTGTGCCCGCTTTGGCCCCAGACCACCGCCGTCCTGCGCCCCTTGGCAAGGGATCGTGGCCCCGAAGACTCTGTGTTCAAAGGTCGAACAGGCGATCCGATGACACGCTTCGGTGTACATCGCGTCGTGACGACCTGCGCGGCACTTGCGGCGAACCACTTCCCCTCGTTGATCGGGAAACGCGTCAGTCCCCACATCATCCGGCATACGACCGCGGTGCATCTCCTGCGTGCTGGAGTCGACATCAATACGATCCGGGCATGGCTCGGACATGTATCACTCGATACGACCAACGTCTATGCCGAAGTTGATCTCGAGATGAAGGCCAGGGCACTGGCCAGCGTCGACATCACCGGGCTTCCCACCTCGCCGCGGCGACGACAAGCGCCGGCGGTCATGGACTTCCTGAGGCAGCTCTAAAAGGGTGACGATTGCCGGAAATTATGTGCGGCGTGGCCGGCTCCCACAGTCGGCCGGACACGACAGGACGGAGGCCGGGAACACATATCTTGGGCCGCAACATCATTCTTGTACTCGGCTCGGACCTGGGCGGAATAGCACATCGAAAACCGCGCGTGCGCGCGCTCCTGTGGTCGCTACAAGAAAACTGTAACAGCTGCACTAGACTCGATTCAGACGCGTAGAGTACTGGTTTTATGTACAGTATTCAATGGACGAGCCGCCCCCATTCGCCGAGCTGCACTGCCGCTCGAATTTCACCTTTCTGGTCGGGGCCTCCAGTCCCGAGGAACTGGTGGAGCGGGCCGCGGCCAAGCTCTATTCGGCGTTGGCGCTCACCGATGAATGCTCGGTCTCCGGCGTCGTACGCGGGCACCTGGCCGCGCGCGATGCGGGGCTGCACTTCATCTGCGGCAGCGAGATCCTGCTGACCACCCAGCGCGGCCGCGCGCATGCGCGTGTCGTGTTCCTCGCCCAGAACAAAATGGGGTGGGCGAACCTCTGCGAGTGCATCACACTCGCACGCCGGCGCGCCTCGAAGGGCAGCTACAGCGCGCTCGTCACCGACGTCGAGGGCAAGAACATCCAGGCGCCCCAACTGGCGGGCATGCCCGGCTGCCTGGTCCTCCTGCTACCTGAGGAAGATGCGACCATCGAGTCCCTCTTCGCGCAGGCCATGTGGTGCAAGACCTGGTTTCAGGAGCGTGCGTGGATCGTCGCGAGGAGTCCGCTGCACCTGGACGACGACATCCGGGTCTGCACGGCCTTGGAAGCTGCCCAGCGAACGGGCCTGCCGGTCGTGGCGAGCTCGAGTCCGCTCATGCACACGCGCAAGCGCAAGCAGGTTCAGGACGTTCTCACCGCGGTGCGCCTCGGAACGACCGTGGCCGAGGCAGGCTTCGCGCTGCGTCCGAATGCCGAAGACTATCTGCGAGGGCGCGCCATCCTGCCCAGGCTCTTTCCAGCGCCTTGGATCGAGGAGAGCGTGCGGATCGCCAGTCGATGCACCTTCTCGTTGGAGGAACTCAAGTACGAATACCCGCGCGAGGTAGTGCCGGCCGGGGAGACGCCCGCGTCGCACCTGCGCCAGCTGACCTACGCGGGGGCCGTGGAGCGCTACCCGGGAGGTTTGCCAGCCAAGGTGCGAGCCCAGATCGAGCATGAGCTGGCCATCATTGCGCGACTCGAGTACGAGCCGTACTTCCTCACGGTGGCCGACATCGTGCACTGGGCCCGCAGTCGCGACATCCTCTGCCAGGGTCGCGGCTCGGCAGCCAACAGTGCCGTTTGCTATTGCCTTGGCGTCACCTCGGTTGACCCGGAACGCATGAATGTGCTCTTCGAGCGCTTCATTTCCGAGGAGCGATTGGAGCCGCCGGACATCGACATCGACTTCGAGCATCAGAGGCGCGAGGAGGCGATGCAGTATGTCTACGAGAAATACGGTCGGCACCGCGCGGCGCTCACTGCGGTGGCGATCACCTACCGGACCAAGTCGGCGTTGCGCGATGTGGGCAAGGCGATGGGAGTTCCGTTGGACACCATCGAGCGCCCGGCCAAGACTGCCTATGGCACCGATGAAAAGTGGATCAGCGAGGCGTGCCTGCTCGAGAACGAGATCGATCCCAAGGATCTCAAAGTCATTCAGTGGCTCACGATCGCAGACACGATCCGCGGCTTTCCCAGACACCTGAGCCAGCACCCGGGCGGCTTCGTGATCGGGCGCGACCGGTTGAGCCGGCTGGTGCCGGTGGAGAACGCCGCGATGGAGAACCGCTCCATCATCCAGTGGGACAAGGACGATCTGGATTCGACGGGTCTCATCAAGGTCGACATCCTGGCGCTCGGGATGCTGACGGCCGTTCATCGGGCGCTGGACCTCGCGGGCGCCAAAGCCGGCGGCCCGCCGATGCGCCTGCAGGACGTGCCCGCGGAAGATCCGGCCACCTACGAGATGATCTGCAAGGCGGACACCGTGGGGGTCTTCCAGATCGAAAGCCGTGCGCAGATGAGCATGCTGCCGCGCATGCAGCCGAGGCGCTTTTACGACCTTGTGATCCAGGTCGCAATCGTGCGCCCCGGGCCGATCCAGGGCGGCATGGTGCATCCGTACCTGCGCCGTCGCGCGGGCGAGGAGGCGATCGAGTATCCGAGCGACGAGATTCGCAAGGCGACCGAGCGCACGCTCGGTGTGCCGTTGTTTCAGGAGCAGGTGATGCAGATCGCCATGGCGGCGGCGGACTTCACGGCCGGCGAGGCCGATCAGCTGCGCCGCGCGATGGGCGCCTGGCGCAAGCGCGGAGGCCTGGAGGTGCATCAGCGCAAATTGATCGAGCGGATGCTCAGGAAAGGCTACAGCGAGGAGTTCGCGCTTCGGATCGCCAAGCAGGTCGAGGGCTTTGGCAGCTACGGCTTTCCGGAATCCCATGCGGCGAGCTTTGCGTTGATCGTCTATGTGAGCTGCTGGCTCAAGCGCCACCATCCCGATGCGATGCTGGCGGCGCTTCTGAACAGCCAGCCGATGGGTTTCTATGCACCGGCGCAGCTCGTGCGCGACGCAAGGGAGCATGGCGTCGTGGTCCGGCCGGTCGATGTGACCGTGAGCGACTGGGAGATCACCTTGGAGGAGCCGACACGGGCCGAGGCGTCGCCGCGCTGGGATGCGACCTATGAACAGCCCTTGCGGGCGGTGCGGCTGGGGTTCTCACGCATCAACGGCATGCGCGAGGAAGCCGCGAAGCGCATCGTCGCGGCGCGGAGGCAGGCGCCCTTTGCCAGCGTCGAAGATCTGGCGATGCGCGCCGAGCTTGACGCTCATGACCTCGGATGTCTGTCGGCCGCGGATGCCTTGCTCGGTCTGACAGGGCGGCGGCCCGATGCCGTGTGGGCGGCACGCGGCGTCGACACCCGGCCCACGAAGATGTTGCGCGAGGCGCGAACGCATGAGGATCCGATCGCTTTTGCAGCGCCGGAGGAGGGCGCCGAGATCGCGGACGACTATGGCTCCCTGGGTTTGAGCCTGCGTCGCCATCCGCTCGCATTGCTACGGGCGCAACTGTCAGAGATGGGGATCCAGACGTCGGAGCGGTTGCGCGCCACAGCGAGGGATCGACAGAAGGTGCGCGCGAGCGGGATCGTCACGCACCGGCAGCGTCCGGGCACGGCCAAGGGGGTGATCTTCGCGACGCTCGAGGACGAGACCGGCACCGTGAACATCATCGTGTGGCCTCAGGTGGTCGAGGCACAGCGCGCCGTGCTGCTGGGCGCCAAGCTTCTGAGCGTTGAAGGCACCTGGCAGAGCGAGAAGGGCGTTCAGTCGCTCGTGGCGATGAAGCTGGTGGATCACACGAAGTTGCTTGGGACGCTTCGAGCCCAGAGCCGGGACTTCCGATGATGGCAGCACGGGTTCTCGCCTAGATCTAGCTAGAGCGGAATTGCACTTACCAGCTTTAGCGCGTCAGGCACGGCGATGAAGAACTGGTCATCGCTTCCAGCCCCCGAGATGCCATCGAACAGGTAGTGGTTGCACCAAAGTTCAAGAGCCTTTCGGTAATCGGTATGGGTACGGCAGTAGTTGAAGTAGAGTTCGTGCACGGCCATCGCAACGCCTCGAAAGTCGGCTAGCCTGAGCTGTCTCTTTGCCCGCCACTCAGTTTTGTAGGGCTTTACGCCTGCTTTTGCTGATTCCTCGGTCGCCTTACCTTCGTAGTTTGGTCGCGGATCAGGGAAAGCCCAGAATCCCCGCTTTGGGTCCAATGCGTTCGTGTTAGGGCCAAGCTTTCCCGCATGCCAATAGGAGTCGGCCAAATCGGGAAGGTGCTCCCGCCGACCGACGCGGGCCCAGATCTTTTCGAGTGCGTCATGTTGGGCAGCGGAATTGTTGAGATGAGGAAATGAGTTCGAGAGCATTCGTTCGATTGTGTCTCTGCGATGTGCCAGATCGTAGGCGCTGCACGGAGGGCAAGCTCCCACCGTCACCTACTCTTTGTCGGAGGCATGATCGCTTCGGGGTGGCAGTAGGCCTCCAAGATGCGGTCTTGGGGCGTCTCGGTCTATAGACCGGGTCATTGAGTATCGCGAATCGGTCAGCTATGCTGCCTCCCGTCCCGAGACGGACGAGGCTGGCAACGGCAGAACCTCTTCAGCCCGGCATCCGAAAAACGCTGTTGTCCCTTACAAGGGCTTCCCGATGAACTCCCCTCCATCTTTGCCGCGCTCGATGCCGAAGGTGTGATCCGCTTCGTGGGCGATGTTGCGCGCGGGGCCGACTGCGGCTGCCGCTGCGTCGTCTGTGGGGCGCGTTTGGTGGCGAGACAGGGCGATGTGCGCATGTGGAGCTTTGCACACGAAGCCAGCCAGGAACGCCCCGAGTGCTTCGCCGGCGCGGTTAATCTCCTCAGGCGCATTGCGATCGAACGGCTGCAGCAGCGCGCCTTTCCCGCGCTGCCACCCTTCAGAGCCACCGTGACCGTTCGCCCGCCGCTGCCGCAGCTACAAGAGACTGTCACCTGGCACGCAGGCGAGGGCAGGGTAGAGCAGTGGGGACAAAGCTTCCCGCAGCAAGCCCCCGTCGCGCTCCTGCGCCTTTCGAGCGGCACCGCTGTGCGCCTGTTCATCGAGGTGGATTCCGCTTCCTCGACGTGCCTGAGTGGGGTCGCGCCGCATGAGGGCATGCTCCTTATCAACGTGCCGCTCCCGCCCAGTGGGGAATCGCTGAAGGACCTTTCTGCCGCGATCCAGCACATCGACAACGCCGCAACGCTCCAATGGATTCGCCTCCCCGATGCAAACGCCAAAATTGCGGAGGTCAGTGAGCAGCTGAAAGTGCGGGCGAAACGCCTTCAGGACGAACGCCAGCAGATGGCGGCCCGGCCCATACAGCCGTGGGACATGCCGTCTCATTCCCCCGGCCCAAAGCCGGAACCGGTCGCCGAGCTCGATGAATCCCCGTGGGCCGCCTGGAGGAAGCCCCGATCGGGCTTCGTCTACTACGGATTTCAGGACGGATCTGCCTGGGTCCTGTTCGACCACAAAGACAGCCGTCACGTCATGGCGCCGTGGCCGAAGCTTGAAGACGGCTGGGATGAGGCAATGCCGGCGAGGGTCGGGGTGCCCGATCTTCAGCTCGGTGTCTACGTCCTCAAGGACCAGACCCAAGCCATGATCTACCTTGGTGGAATGCGCCCGAAGGTCCGCACCGCAAGCACCTGGGTGGAGCTTCTTGCCATCCGTCCATCTGGGCGGTGACGTGGACGCGAGGGAGAAATTCAGATCATCCGCCGCATGGAATCCATGGCCTGCAAGAGCGTGGACGAATCGTGGCATCGATTCTTCCGGCGGCTTCCCGATGCACCGAATTGACGATGCTCGGCCTATGCGTGGCCCCGGGGGCTGGGCCGGAGCCATCCACTACCTGTGCCGCTGCCTGACAAGGATCTGATCGGTGAGCTCGCATGCGAGCCGCTCGAGATGGACGCGCCCGCTGACCGCCTCGAGCAACTCGTGCTCACCGCAAACGACCTGTTCGCCATTGCCCGGGCTCCCGTCGATCAATGCCTCTGGGAACGTGAGGTTCCAGTAGGGCCAGCCGATCGGCGTGATCTCGATGCCATAGGCATCGGCCAGAGCGAACGCTGGGATCGCGATGGTCTCCAAGAATCGGTGGTCCGGGGAGGCGATTTGCGCGGGCCTGCTCGTCGTGAAGGTCAGTGCGAAGCGAACCATCCTTCCCGGGTTCAATTCGCCGGCAAGCACGGCAGCGTTCACGCTCTGCGGGGCGCTTCGAACACGAGAAGAAACCTGTTGGCCGAAAAATGCGAGAGCCTCTCCGTCCTCGCACAGC
The DNA here is from genome assembly GCF_050632185.1 of Variovorax ureilyticus. Lineage (GTDB taxonomy): Bacteria > Pseudomonadota > Gammaproteobacteria > Burkholderiales > Burkholderiaceae_C > Variovorax > Variovorax ureilyticus_A. The sequence goes on along the minus strand of NZ_CP192579.1, from coordinate 2,692,772 downwards.
GCGAGAAGCAACTCGCTCTCTCCGGGGGCGTTTGAGTAGGCGGTGAGCAGTTCGCCCAACGCTCGATGGCGCCGATAGTCGGCGAAGAGGCGATGGCCGTTGTAGCCGAAGCGGTGCAGCGCTGCATGGCAGGCGTCCTGGACTGCAACCTCGGCACGGACGCCGGCGAGGGCTTTCAGATCGGCGATGCACTGACGCAGGACGCGAACAACCTCGGTCAAGGGCTGTCCCGTCATCGCCGCGATCGCCGCCGGAACAGGCTCAACGGTGCCAGCCCGATCTCTGATGATCGGCTGCAGGCCGGTGCTCGAAATGGTCGTCATGTCTATGTCTCTCGCTGGCTCGCCGGACGAGGTAGCGACCACCATCCCTTGACGCGCTCGCCAGTGGACCCCGATGCCCCAAGGTTACAGCGACACCCGACTTTTCGATTGGCCGATCAGAGGCGTCATTCCTGCGTTTCGCTGCTGTACCCGGCGTCGCGACTGCCGTCGCGCTGCGTGCAGCCCTCACGAAGGTCCCAACCGAAAAAAGTCAGCAACCGGAGTACCAAGCCCTATTCACGCGGCGCGATGCGTGCGGGGCCAACCCTCATTGACCCGTCTATTCAACGAAGACGTGCAGGTGCCTTTGAAGAGTCTCGTTGCCACGCAGGTCGATCGAGGATTGCCTGGGCGCCGTAGAGCTTTCCGTGGCGCTCCAAGCCGAAGAGAAACTCCGATGTCGATGTCACGGCAACCTCGTCAGGCAATCGAACGAGCAAGTTTTGTTTGCGAACCATGCTGTCCTCGAACACCAGGATGGCGCCAAAGTCCGCGTTCTCCAGTTCGCGCGCGAGCACTTCCGAGGACGCTTTCTCGCCGCGGCCCGTCGCCTCCGATAGAGGGTTGACGCCGCGCAGAACCTCGAACTCCTCGAACACTTCCGTGCTCGCGACCCGGACGCCAAAGGTCTCGTTTGCCCGGATCCAGTCGGCGACTTCTCGGGCGCCCGGCTTCTTCAGGCCGCGGACGACTTCAAACCGAATCATGTCCGGGATGATCACCGGCAGGCCGGGGATGAGGAGAGCATCAAGCGCAGATTGAGCGGACAACGTGATCAGCGGACTAGAGTCCGTGACGATGAGGGCAAGAGGCTTCATTTCGGCATTCCCGCGCAACATGCGCTCGAAAAGAGCATCCTGCTCAGGCCGGCGTTTCGGGGAAACGCGCGGCGGAGCCAAGCCGCGACTGCCTAGCTCGACGAGAACCTCGCCGTACGCAAGGCCCGTCGAGCGCGAGAGCTCGCGCCAGGTCAGCGACCCTTTCGCGTAGAGCCCTAAAAGCAGTTCGAGATGGAGCCGGTTCCGCGACTCACCTCCTGCAGGGGGTGCCGCCGGCGTGAGGATCCCCACAGGGCGGCCATTGCGGGTGATCGCGACGGGGCCTTCCCCGGGCAAGGATGCCAGGAGCTCCCCAAGCTTGGTCTTGGCAGCAGAAGCGGAGATGTCTCGAATGGTCGCCATGGTGCGATCCTAAGTTCCGATTGGGCATTTGATCAATGCGGGCAACCTGATCAACAGGTGCGCCTCTCGTGGTGACGCTTAGGGATCAGGTTCGAAGACGATGCGTTGGAGCAATGCATCTATCGCGATAAGTCTTCTTATCACAATAGCAACTTCAATCGTCTAAACTGAAGGCCATGAAAGTCGCTGGCCGGTTGGCAGGAGAAGTGGGGCAGGGAGCTGCAGGCGACGCGTTCCCACGCGCGTCGGAACTCGCGGCCTTGCGGGCCTGGTACGCAGGGCTCTCAGCGCGCGCCGCCGTTGCGCAATACCTCGGCCAGGACAAAGCCAGCGGACAGTCGTCCCGAGCGATGCTGGGGACGATTCGCCGTCGTCTGGCAAGCTATGCGCGGGCCAGGCACCGGGAGGATTTCGCAGCGCTGATGGAGCATCCCGCGGCCGAACGCGATGCGCATGCGTCGGCGGCCAAGGATGCGATCGAGATCTTGCGCAGCCTGCCCATGCCCGCACCCCTCGTGACGGACCCGATCAGCCGTTGGCTGCCGGCTCGCGCTGCCCGCGCGATCACAGCCTGCGGCATCAAGACCTTGGCCGATCTGACCGTGCGCGTTCCACATCGGCGCCGCTGGTGGACATCCGTGCCGGGCCTCGGCGCACGCAGCGCGAGCCAGATCGAGGCGTTCTTTGCTGCGCATTCGCAGTTGACCGAGCAGGCGAGGGTGCTGGTGGTGGTGCCTCGCTCTGAGACGCTGCCTTGGGAGCGCTTTGTCGCTCCGACGGAAGTCGATGGCTCCCGCGGCGTCTTCAGAGCACCCCAGGCAACCTGCACGCTCTCGGCCAAGAACGACTACGAAGCCGTGCAGACCTGGCTCGAACTGCAGGAATCCGCCGCCACCCAACGCGCGTACCGCAAGGAGGCTGAGCGCCTCATGCTTTGGGCCATCCTGGAGCGCGGCAAGGCCCTGTCGTCGCTGACGACGGAGGACGCGATCGCCTATCGGGCATTTCTGCGTCGGCCGACGCCTCGGGATCGATGGGTTGGGCCAGCTCGACCTCGGACTTCTCCGGAGTGGCGGCCATTTCAAGGGGCGCTTTCCGCACGATCGGTCGCCTACGCGCTGTCCGTGCTGGCGGCGCTCTATCGGTGGCTGATCGAGCAGCGTTACCTTCTCGCGAACCCATTTGCCGGCGTGAAGGTGAAAGGCGCTCAGCGAGGCGTGGCGTTCGATTCCTCGCGTGTTTTCACAGAGCACGAATGGTCCTTGATTCGCTCCAGTGCGGATGGCATCGAATGGATCGGCGGATGGAGCGAGGAGGGGGCGCAGCGCCTTCGCTTCGTTCTCGACTTCTGGTACGCGACAGGGCTGCGGCCCAGTGAAATGGTCGGCGCGCGTTTGGGGAACATTGAACAGGACGCTCAGGACGACCTGTGGCTCAATGTCGTCGGCAAGGGAAGCAAGCACGGCAAGGTCGCGCTGCCATTGCTCGCGCGCGGTGCACTCGATCGGTATCTCGCGCAAAGACGCTTGCCGGTCACAAGATCGAGGTGGAATCCTAGGACAGTCTTGGTGGCCGGGCTTGCAGAGGACGGCGGCGGGATCACTGCGGCTCGCCTCTGGGCCATCATGCGCCGATTCTTCCTGCAGGCGGCTCGATCGCTACGTGAGGTCAGTCCTTCAACAGCCGGAAAGCTGGAGCGCGCAACGCCGCATTGGATGAGGCACACCCATGCGACCCATGCCCTGGCTCGCGGCGTGGAGCTGACCACCGTGCGAGACAACCTTCGACATGCTTCGGTCGCGACGACATCGGTTTACCTGCATACCGATGAGGTGAAGCGGGCCAGACAGATCGGAAACGCCTTCCCGGCGTGAGCCATCGCCGCGGTAGCCGCGCGACGCCGGAGCCGAGCTTTTCGATATTGCCGTGCTGGCCTGTCGCTCTGAGATGAGTGGCGTGTACCTCTGCAATCGGACGAGCCGAGGCAGACTGTAGCTTTGGTTCTTGGCCGACTGGGCTGATCCACTCAGAGAGAACTCTTGCTATGTCTTTTTCCGACGTGGCAGAAGTGCCTCCCAACGCGTGCCATCAACTACACCGCTCTCCCAAATCAATGTAGTCGTCTGGGTTGGGACGTTGACTAGGGTGGCCAGGAGCATTCCCTTGTTGCCGTAGCCGAACTTTCGCTTCTCGACTTTTTCCGGAGCGACTTTGTTGCTCTCGAGAATCTCCCTGCCGATGTTGTTGCATCTTTCTACGAAGGCATCAACGTTCAACTGCCTCGGATTCTCTGCTTTGAGAGCTTTCTCGACGAAGGGTATGTCTGCCTCCGGAAGGTAAGGAAACACAATGGCGTCTAGGTTCAGCTTAGTGAGCTGCTCCCGGATCTTGTCTACGCCAGCGTCCCAAGCTGTGATGAAGAGGAAAGCGATCTTCGTCTTCAGTAGCCTTTCCTGCACTGCCCTTGGCTGAGGGTCACGCTTTTCATCCAAATCTTCGCGCAAATCTGCTCGTTCTAGCCATGCGGCAAGGACATCACAAACTTGGCTGCCCGACCCACAGCAATCGTCCACAAAGATGAGCGGCCTGTCGTCCGGTTCGCGAGCCCACTGATCCAGCGTAACCACCTTGACCACTTGAGGATGATCGGCAGCAAAGTAGCCCTGTATGACGCCCCCGTCCTTGGGATCGCCGAACGACACGGCGTAGGCATCGTGGAACTCGGGGTACGCTTGGAAGAGTGCGTTGAAGGCGGCGGTTGTCTTTTTGCGGTCAACGAGCTCAAAACGCTCGAGCATCGTAAGTGCGCAATCGATGTCGTTTGTGGTTTCGAACTGCTCTAGCCAGCGATATATGCCGTCTCTCAGATTGGGCTCACGACCCTGTACAGAGATCGTGTCGACTCTGTTCAGTTTGAATGCAGCGTCGCGGATGCGTTTGTCGATGGTTCCCAAACTCCATACCGAAGCCCTAGGCCGGATACTCCAAGCCTGACCGTGCCAGAATCCCGCCACGGCGGTCCGTTGCTTCAACGTGCGGATTTGCTTACCTTCCCTCTTTGACGCTTCGATCGTGCCTGACGGGAGCTTGGCATCGAATAGGCGATCCGCGAGTCTTTCGATGGCAACATAGACCGAATCAGCGAGCTCGGGCGTAGAGAACACATAGACGGTTGGTTGCCCCCTCAAATACTGATCAACCCAGTTGTCGGCGCCTTCCCAACTTTCGCGCAGCATGTAGGGGTGCTTGGCGGGAGGCAAGACTATCGCCCGGCCGATCCGTGGCTCGGCAGAGATCGATTGAAGGCTAAGCAAATTGATCTGTGCTGCCAGCTCACCTCTTGATACCGTCGACTGGCCGGTTACTCTTAGAACCGAAGCCACCTCATCACAGATCGCGGCCAGCAACTCGGGCCCACGCTGGACATGCCTCAGCTCGTCATAGAAGCGAGTGATGCCCACTGATTCCGATGAGTCTGCTTCGATCACTGAATTGGAGAACTGGAGTGCGCGCACCCAAATCCGACGCTCCCGGATGGCGGCTAAGGTGCCGGCCGCCAGATTAAGCCGGGCCCTCGAGTCCTCGTTTAGGGGAGAATCCGGATTCCGACTTAGCGACGCTTCAAGGGAGACTGCGCTCATGCTCACCAGCACGTCTTCCCCCGTCGAGTAAAGGAGGATCAGTAGATCCTTTGCTGAGGCGAGATCGCTGAGTGTGCGCACGACAGAGCGAAGCATCTGCTCTGTGGCAAGCACCTTCGGATGGCGTCGAATTTTGGTCGTCACTAGAACCTGTGCCAGTTGGAGCTCGTTCAAAATTGGCGCAGAACTCGCTGGAACACCAAAGATCCAAATGGGAGGCAGCTGCTCCTGCTGCTCTTCGGCGAAGACAAGGCTCTCGTTAATCCAGTCTGGAAGCGCTTCCAGCCGGAATGACTTCACAGCCAGCTTCTGAATCAGGCGGCGGATATCCAAGACAGATGGAATGCCAGAAAACTTTGCGTCGCGCACCAACGCGTCCAAAGTGGAGGCATCAAAAGGACCGTTTACCAGTCCTTGAAGCTGAGGGCGGCTCTCATCGATCCTTCGGCCGATCACCGTCAGGGAGATCTTGTCTACAGCGTGCTCGGCTGCATCCTCATCGTTTCCTCCTCCTAGACGCAGCACACCCTTCTTCACTAAGGTGAGGAGGAACTCTTTGACTGCTGGCGACCTAACTATGTAGTGCGCCAGAAGCTGGCAGAAGGATGGATCCGCACCGAACTCTGTTGGCCCGCCCTCAGCGGCGAAGTCTTTCACAGCCGTGGCGAGTTCTGACTGAGATCCGAGTTCCAATACCACGCTGTCGGAAAAGGCCAAATATCCAACGTGCGAGAACAGTGAACTCAGCCGCAACAGATGAGCGTCTTCTTCAGAGATCAGAGGTTTTTCATCGCCGCTTCGGGCCTGAGCGTTCAGCGAGTCGATGAGTTGCTTTGTCTGATGAAGCGCGCCTATGGCGTGTTCGAACCTCGTGTGCACGGCACCGGGGTATACCCAATGGGCCACTCCCATCTGTCGGAGGAAGCGCAGTCGTTGCAGCAATGGCGAATCCAGGACGGCGACTTCAGCGGGGGATAGCAAGACCGTTCCCCACAGCGCGTCGTTGATCTCCTTGCGTTGCAATCGGCTGGCGGCGCCCGCATTGAGACTCGCGGTGTACTGGCCCAAATACTGAGCGGCGAGCGCCTCAGCAACCTCTTGGAGGAACTGCAAAGATAGAGAAGACACCGACTTCAGGCAGGAGTGGACGCTGCAACGCCAGGGAAAACCTCGGTCACGAGCTCGTCGAGAGCCTGGGGCGCCAATGCGCTGTGCCTTATGTACTCCTTCGCCAGTTCATCGGACAAGCTGATGCGGTAGGCGCGCTTGGATGAATCCGGTTGGACTAGTCGACGCTCTCGTAACGACAGCAGAGCGTCTCTGAACGTCGCCGTAACTCCGTACAAGGGGTCGCAGCGGAACGTAAAGTTAGAGGTGACATTGAGCCCAGCTTCGCGACTACTCAACCAATCGTAGGCTGCCTCGAACCGTCGATCGATGACTGCCGCTTCCAGCACAAAGTTGGGGTCAGCCTTCAGCTTGATCGTGGCTAGAACGAGAGTTACGAACTCTTCCGCGGTCAGGATTCGGCTCATGGAGGTAAGCGGTGAGGCGCGGTGGATGCGCGGAGGCCCAAGACTGAAGCAGTGTAGCGCAGGCCTCCTAGGGCCGTGCTCGCGGCGGCCGGCCGATAGGTTACGCTTGGGTCTGCACCGTACCCCGGCAGCGTTTCGCATCCCCGGTCGGTGCCTGACCAATCAATGGCGCTGGGTTGCCATAGCATGGAGGCGGGATGTCTGGTTCAAGCGGATCTGGAGGCGGGGCGTCTGACCCTGAGGTGAGTTGCGACAGGCTGGTGATCAACACCATGCTTGCGTCGCCTAGGCCGGGTGCCGTCGGTCGCATATACCCTGGCCAGATCCTGGATGTGGCGATTCTCGGCGGTTCCGTGGTTGTTCTCCACGAGGACGCGCTTGTCGGGGGCTTGGCCTCGCCTCTCGTTCACCGGCTCAGGGCTTGCATCGAAGGGGGAACCTCGTATAGAGCCCGGGTGGTCTCGAAGAACGGTGCGCTGGTACGGCTCCAGGTGTCGGCGGCGTCGAACTAGCTCAGATGAACAGCATGCCTGATATCGCAGTTGTCGGTGGCGTGTACGAAGAGCGATGCCTACGTCCGGATTGGTACGAAGTGTACGGATCTGCTGGTCGAGCCTGTTCAGCGATAGCGGCCTTTGATGACCGGATTGGTGTTGCGCTGCATTGCTATGCAGATCAGAGGATCCAGGAAGCGCTGGAAGTCCGTAGCGCGTTGGAGCGGACGCAGCTGAATGTCAAAACCATTGCCGATACGATGAGGTTCGTCTATGTCCACGGCCTTGACCGCCCGCAGATCGAACACTTGACGACCGGACAGCCGTCGATCGTTGTACAGGCACCGAATGTGCTGCGTTTTGGAATGATGGAAGGCGAAGCGGTCGTCGACGGCGGTAACGTGGTGTACGACCCGCAAAGCGCGACAGCTCCTGCGCTCTTTCATGCCAATGGTTCGCGTGCCGATCGCTTGGCGGTAGTGCTCAACGAAAACGAAGCGCGCTCGATGACTGGCCAGCACAGCGCCGGAATCGATGAGCTGACCAAGTCTGTTCGTGATCTCAGCCGGGCCGAGGTTGTTGTCGTAAAGCGCGGGCCGCTGGGCGCTGTCGTTTTCGACGGCTGCCTCAGCAGTCTTGTGCCTGCACTGCACACGCAGAACGTATGGAAGTTGGGTTCGGGGGACATTTTCTGCGCGCATTTCGCGTTGAACTGGGCAGTCTACGGGCGTGGAGCAGTGGAAAGTGCGCAGGCGGCATCTCAAGCCACGGCGGCCTATTGCCAGACGGGGGCTTCCCTGATCCAGACGTGGTGCAGCACCTCGGTGCTACGCCGGTGGTCCCTTCTGCTCAATTCTTGGCCGGACGCGTTCCCAAGGTCTACTTGGCCGCGCCGTTCTTCACCCTCGCGCAGCTCTGGTTGGTCGAGCAGACGCGGACGCAGTTGCAGCAATTCGGTCTGGATGTTTTCTCGCCGTATCACGATGTCGGCGTAGGGTCGGCGGACGAGGTGGTGCAGGCTGACCTGGCGGGACTCCGCGAAGTGGACTTTGTGTTCGCTGTTGCTGATGGGCTCGACGCCGGAACGCTCGTTGAAATTGGGTACGCGTTGGCGCGCGGCGTTCCGGTGGTCATCTATTGCGAGAACGAAGGCGAAGAAGACTTGAAGATGATGTCGGGTTCCGGCTGCATCATTTGCAGTGACTACGTCAGCGCCATCTATCGTGCTCTCTGGACGGCAGTCTCGCTTTGAGGTCTGGGAACGTCCGTGCCTGCTAAGGCGCGGCTGACAAGAAGTCGCTCAAGGTCTTCGAAGCGACCAATCGGCGGACTGGGGTGCGCGTGAAGAAACGCCTTGCAATCATCGTCATTTCTGACGATGATTAGGGCCATGAGTTATCCAGGAGGCAAGGGGAAGTGCTACCAGCACATCATTAATTTGATGCCACCCCACACGACTTACATCGAATCGCATCTCGGTGGCGGCGCAGTCATTCGCAATAAGAAGCCTGCGGCCGTGAACATCGGCATCGACATCGACGCGCGTGTCATTCAGCGCTGGCAGGCTGAGCTGCCGAACGTCTGCCGGCTCGTGGAGGCCGACGCAACGGAATATCTGGAGAACTACCCATTTTCTGGTATGGAACTGGTGTACTGCGACCCGCCGTATGTCAAGGCGACACGCCGGCAAGCTCGCGTCTATCGCCACGACTTCGAGGATCAGGATCATCAGCGACTGCTCGATGTTCTCAAGGCGTTACCCTGCATGGTGATGCTCTCTGGGTACGACAACTCGCTGTACGCCAAAGTCTTGGTGGGTTGGAGCAAAACCACCTTTTCAGCTCGCACCCGGGTTGACATGCGTGAAGAATGCGTCTGGTTCAACTACGAGCCCCCAAAACTTCTGCATGACGGCACACACCTGGGCGCGACCTTTAGGGAGCGTCAGTCGGTCAAGCGTCGCAATCAGCGTTGGCTGGATCGGCTGGACAAGATCGCCCCCGTCGAGCGTAGCCATTTGTTGGCCTTGATCCGTGAGAGGTACAGTCAGGAGGGACCTCAGGCATGAACCAGATCGCTGGGATCTGCTCCGGACACCTCAGTGTCCAAGTCGAGCTACCTCCTGCAGATGCCGAGGTGATGCCAGGCGTCGCTTGGGGTGCGGTCGAGGCTTTTCCAACGCCGGCGTACTGGGCCTATCAAGTGCTGGCACGCCGTATTACATGCACAACGATTGCTCACAAGCTCGGCGGCAATTTGGTTGAAGAGGTCGCGGCCTGTCTTCTCGGTGGCTACGGCATTCCGGCCGAGGTTGGATTGGCGGCGTTCCGCCGCCTTCGCGATAGCGGCGCTTTGCACGCCCCGGCGGCCGAAGCTGAGATTCTGAATCTTCTCTCAACGCCGTTGGATGTGAACGGCCGGGCGGTACGCTACCGTTTTGCGGCGCAGAAATCGCGATACCTCGGGCGAGCTTTAAAGGTGCTCGCAGAGGAGGCTGCCCCCACTGGCTCAGGTCGAGCCCTGCGCGACTGGCTGACCCGACTGCCGGGCGTCGGATTGAAGACGGCTTCCTGGATCGCGCGCAATCTGATGGATGCCGACGACGTAGCTATCCTGGACATCCACATCGTGCGTGCAGGCGAGTTGGGCGGTTTTTTCGATCCGTCGTTGACGGTGGAGCGCCACTACCTTGACCTAGAGGCCAAATTCCTCGAGTTCAGCCATCACTTGCAGGTTAAGCCCTCGGAGCTTGATTCGGTGATCTGGCTCGAAATGAAGTTGTCCCCGAAGTCTGTCAGCCGGCTGCTGGCAAGCAAGCGAAGTGGAGAAGCGGCTAAGGCGAGGAGATCAGCGCGTCGTCGCCCGCGCTCCCACGAATGCAGCTCCGACACCGAACAGTCCCTGTTGTTCAAGTAGACGGCCTACCCAAGGCTCACCGGTCACACCTAGTGGGCAGAACGCCAGCGCGAGTGCATGGGCCGCGAGGCCCATGACGGCCAGAAGCGCTCCTGCGTCACGCCAGACCAGACTTGCAGGATGGTGGTACTTCGCGGCTGTCTTGCCAACTTCAGCGGCAAGCAGGATCAAGGTGGCGTTGGGGACTGCTAGGACCTGCTGCATTGCACGATGGACCTCGCGTGGGTCCAGTGCGCTCGGCACGTCAATCAGAGCATGGTCCGCACCGTCGTATCGGCGCCACGACGACGCATCCGATGCTGTAAAAACGAGATGGATCGGATGGATGGCACCCGCCGATGGGGCGGGTCTCAAGCTGATGTCGAAGCCGTAGATTGAGCCCTGCAACAGCTGAGCCCTGCAACTGAGATCAAGCCAAGCGCCGAGGTCTGCATCTGAGATCGCGCCAATCTGTCGTTCCGAACGACGCGTCCTCAGGAACTGTTCTACCTCGGCAGTGCATGACAACGATGATGCGACATTGTCCAAAAGAAGGCGCTTTCCAAGCGGCCAAACAATCGGGTGGCTCGGCTGCGGCGGCTCTCTGGGAGCAGGATTCCCGAGATCAGGCCAAATCTGCATCGATTGCCCGCAGGACGCTGAAGTATTTATTGCAGCCGCGGCAATCGCCGCACGGGACATTGGCCTTGTGACAGCTGTGTGCCCAAGCCAGGAACTCGCGAGGCACCCTCCCAGTTGCGATCAGCTCTTCAGTACTGAGCCCGATGGCCGGCGCTTCGACAACGATGCCGCCCTCCTGCATGGACACGAGCTTGCTAATGGCGCCCACGAACCCTGGCGTGCCGTCAAGATGAAGGCCATCGGACCTGACCGTGCCGATCAGCAACTTCTGGGCGCCAAGGGCGAGCGCTTTCATGACGGCAAAAGTGATCAGCATCTGGTTTCGATAGGGCCACCAGTCGGATGCTGGCGCGTGCTCGCTGGCGGCCGAGCCAGCCATGTCCCCGGAGCCCAGTGCCCTACAGTCGATCTCGACGATGTGGTGCTCGATGCCCAAATGCGCGCAGACGGCTGCGGCGGCAAACTTCTCGGCCGTCGCCGGCAGTTGCCCGTAGTCGACCGTGATGGCGATTTCAGGCCGCATCCACCATGCGATGCTGAGTGAGTCCATTCCGCCAGAGAGTAGAAGAGCCGTTTTCATGTTGTGCAAGCGGTTGAGGCAGTAGTGCAGATCCCGCTCGCGATTTCCGAGTTGGTTGGGCAGCGCGCCATACGTTTTCACTCCTCCCGCCAAGCGTCGCATGCGGCACCAGTCGCTCCATCCCGTCTGGCTTGTTGTGCCGACTACAGGTCTGGATCGCCGTTCATCAGAGTATCGCGGCTACGTCGCCCAAGACCAAGAGGCTGCTTCGCCTTGGTACGCCGGTCACTCGGGCCGATCGGGAGATCGGGCCATCCTGCAAATGGCAAGTGGCAGGCTCACGTCGGCGGGGCAAGCACGTTCTAGTGGGAAGAGCCCCTTAACGGAATTCGCCGCGCCTCAATCCTTCTTTACTTTGGCCGGGCGTTTCGAGTTCGTGACGTATTGAGTCTTTGACAGCGTGGCTTCGTAGAAGTCGTCATCTAGGAAGCGCAGCAAGTTTTTCAAGTCAGCCTTTGCTTCTGGGAGAACAAGTCTTTGGATGCCCCCGTCGACGGTCTCAACGGCTACCTCGATTCCGAAGGCAAGAGCTGCTGTTGCAATGTCGGCCACTGGAACCTCAGTCAAAATTTGACTCTGCTGGACCAGTGCGAGCTTTCGTCGAATCCACGTATCTGCCATTGCGACCAACGCGGACTTGTTGGCCCCGATCATTTCCATATCCGCGAACGCAGCGATGTCGGCATCCGTTGCTTCGACGAAGTACCCGCTGAGATCGAAGATCTGGCGAGCATTGTGAAAGCTGGCAAACCTTAGACGTTTGCCGGTCAATGAGGCGGTGAGCTTGCTGTCCACCGTCAACCCCAGGCCTTCGACCTTCTTGAACACGTTGTTAGATTGGAAGATCGTCAGCCCATTGGTAGATAGGACTCGACGACGGTCAAACGCCTGCAGGAGTACTGTTACCGATTTGTCGCTTTCCACTCGGCCTGAAAACAGAGCTTTGATCTTCTCAAACAAATCAATCGTGGGTGCGACCTCTGGAACAGACATCGGGTCCTGGATGGCCGAGCCAAGCTTGTCGATGTCGTCAAAGTCATCGATGAATAGCAGCTCACCGGCGTCGGGCTTGTACTTCCCATCAAACTCGTGCTGGTCAGAGCAAGCATTGAAAGCTTGCTCCTGCTGCTCGAGATAGGTCGTAAGTTCCGCTTGAACCTCTCGGGCCAGCGAAAACCGTTGGACGCGTGCGGCGGGATCGTTTACAAGGGCAAACAGGTTCAGCATCAGTCCGCTTTCAGAAGCATGGTGGTGGAAATGAGGTGGACACTTTTCACCTGTGCGGGAGACCGAAGTTCTTCGCGCGAGATCAAGGTGTAGACCATTCCGTTCTCGGACTCGATCTTGTAGAAGCGAATCGAGAACAGTCGGAGAATGGGATGCGCCGGGATGCTTTGCACGAACCAGCAGATGATTGCGAAGGCGGCCATAGCCACCACGATGTGTGCGAAGTCCATCCCCGCAGCACGGCCGACCAATGGGCTCACGTAGCTGAATAAAAAGATCAGCAACATGAAGTCCGAAGATTCAACCTTTTTTGCCCGAAAGGGCACCAACTCCGATCGGCGGCCAAGCTCCTTGAGAATGAGATAGGGAAGCAGGGAGCCCAAGAGGCCAATCACCAGCAGTTGGACAATCTCGGTGCTCCACCCACCATGCATGTCATAGCGAACGTATGCAAGGCTAAACAGCACGGGCGAGAAAGCCGACAGCACCAAGACTGTCCGAATGAAAGTATTCATGTGAACCCCGAATGTAACAAGACAACACAGCGATCTCTGGTGGAAGCAGTACTGTATACAAATACAGTCTTGCTTGCTGCAAGAGGTTCAGAGGTTCAGGCCGCAGGTTCCTTCGTTCCTCGCCGGCTCCCGCGTCGTACGCGAACCTTGAGGTCTGAACTGGCGCGGCGGTTCGAGAGCGCTCAGTTCAATCTTGATATGTACGGTCGGGCCATCCCTCATCAGTTCGATTGGATGTTGGCGGAAACGCTGCGCTGAAGACTTGATCTTGCGGGGGGCGTCTTGTTGTGGAGCTCACAGCTCATACTTGCCCATAGCATGGACAGCGATTCATGAAACTGCTCGTCGTCTCCGACCTGCACCTCGAATTCGGAGCGTTCCACGTGCCCGACGTCGAATTCGATGTCGCCATCCTAGCCGGCGACATTGCTGTACCGGCCACCAAGGCGATCAACTGGATTCGTCGGGGAGGAAACTTCGGCGAAGCGAAGCCGGTGGTCTACGTGCCTGGAAACCACGAGTTTTATGCCGATGTCTTGTCCAGTGGACTGGCCAACATGCAGCGTGCTGGGGCTGACACCAATGTGCACGCGCTCGACTGCGGCGAGGCTGTGATCAGCGGCGTCCGCTTCCTCGGATGCACTTTGTGGACCGACTTCGCACTTCGGATTGAAACGCCCGATGGCCTCGAGGTTGATGTCGATCGGGCGTCCAGCGCGGCAGGGACTGTGATGACGGACTATCGCGCGATCCGGATCCTGCAGAACCGTGGAACCGCGGCGGCGCCCACCAAGGAAAAGCCGTTCAAGCGCGCGCTTCGTCCCGTCGACACGATTGCGCTGCACCAGGCACATCGGAGCTGGCTGAGCGCCAAATTGAACGAGCCGTTCGAAGGGCCGACGGTCGTGGTCACGCACCACGCCCCTCACCGCGGATCATTGGCATCGCTCTACGCGTCCGACTGGGTATCCGGTGCGTTCGTGAGTGAGCTGCCGAAGCATTTCTTCGAGGTGCCTGTCCTGTGGGTGCATGGCCACACGCATACGAGCTTTGACTACCAGGTGGGAAATTGCCGGGTGGTGTGCAACCCGCGCGGCTACATGATCGGGCGCAGCAAGGCGTCGCCAGAGAATGAAGGCTTCAATCCTGCGCTCGTGCTCGATTTGGCCGGAGGAGGGCGCTGACATTGATCTTGTTTGCTACAAGCGCGAGTGCGCAGGCATCCTGACCGTGCACTCGGCCCACGGCTGGCGCCTGGATTCGTTTCTGTGCGAGCCGGACAAATCGGATTGCCGTTGCGTGGTACGCGTGTTCTGAGAGCCCTCGGTTCGGGCAATGACAGCCCAGTTCGGCTTTCATCAAGGAGTTTGGTTACGAATAACTAAATCTCTGGAAGGGTCGAGGCTCGAGAGACTGGGCGAGGCGTAAGCGTGAAACATTTCGCCCTAGGCGGAACGGGGAGCAACTACAGCGTTGATTCTGTTGGGAAAAATTCAACTCCTTCGAATCTCGTGAAACAGTCCGGTTTTTGCATTGCCGGCCTGCCCAAAGGCCGTCGCACCCTTTGGACTGCCGCTCATGTCGAACGTTAGACTCACAAAAAACTATGAAACCGCGTATTCCGATCCCGCCCGAGGTGCTTTCTGCCGACGGTGGACGTCTCTACCCCCTGCTGAATGAGGGATCGGACTTCACCGTAGTCATCGTTGCCCTGAGCTATTTGGATGCCTGTCTAACCTCGCTGCTGAGCAAGTGCTTCAGGGAGAGTTCAATTTCCGACGAATTGCTCGATGCAAACAAGGGAGCGCTGAGCACATTGACGTCTAAGACAAACCTTGCCTATGTGCTCGGGTTGATCGACAAACCGATGCTTCAAGACTTGATCGTCTTGGCCCGTCTTCGCAACCTGGTCGCCCATAGTCACTTCGAGCTGGCCTTTCACTCGAACGAGCTTCAGGACTTGTGTGGCCAACTCAGGTACATCGCGCAGCTCAAGGATGCAGGCACGGGTAACGCCATCTTCGACCCCGACCAATATCGTGCACCGAGGAACAAGTTCATACTTACCGCAATCACGCTGTGGAACAGAGTGCTGCTCACGGCCTTGGATACAAAGCATGCCGCGTAGTGAGCCTAACGGTTCCATCGAGCGGACATACCGACCTCCGCCCATGGCAAGCGCTTGACCGGCTGTACTAGGTCGGTGAAATCTCCCGGTATCAAGGTCCGCACCGGGGCCCACGAGCCAGTCGGCGAACACGGGGGACGCCCGAAAGCGGCTGTTGAGTTCTTCCAGGCCGGCGAAAACTCAGAACTGGAAACGGTGATGTAGCCAGCCGCCAGGCGACGATCAGGCCGGGGGCCGAGGACTGAGGAGCTCGTCGCGCTCGGTGAGGTAGGCATGGAGTTGCTCCAGCGTGGCGGTCATCTCGTTGCAGACCTTCTCCATTGACTCGACGGTGAGCTGGGCGTATTCCTGCATCATCCCGCCGTTTTTGATCTGCACCTTGGTGAACGTGTAGCCCTCGACATCGCTGTTCGTCCAGTCCGCGTGGACGACCAGATTGCGATGGGTCGCCGCCGCCTTCAGTGCGTCGATGAGACCGGTGAACGACGGCACCGCGCCGGGAACTGCTCCGTGCAGGTCTTCGCACATCCGGCGGTAGAGCTCGACCTTCTGCGCGTACTGCATCCCGTGGATCACGATCAGACCGACTGCGTCCGTTCGATCGTTGATCCCGATGCAGATCGCGTGGTCGAGCGACCTCTCCAGCGCGTTGAAGCGCCAAACCACGAGGCCTATATGCATGAGCGTTTCGACTAGCGTCGAGTTGCTGTGCGCGTCCGCCGTCTCCAGGTCGTGCTCGAGGTACTGCTGGAACGGTTCGAGGCGCTTTTTCATGGACGCCATTGTGGCCGGGGCTCGAGTCGGCCGTTGGGTTCCCCCAAGCCGGCGAACGTAGAACCGGAAATCGTGACGCATCCGGTTGAGCACACAGGAAATGCTGTCGCGGCCGCCGCCGCCGTACGACATCGAACCTGCGCGAGTGCCCGTCGCGCTTGATAGGAGAGAAGGGGGCTTGGTGACGCGCGACAGTCCCGCCGCCCACCCCATTTCAGATTCTCCAGGGTGGCCGGCGAACTAGAGGTGTGGGACGGTCCCACACCCGACACCCGACACCCGACACCCGACACCCGACACCCGACACGCGGCAAGTGCTGGCTGCCTACGCGGGAAAGTTGCTTCTAGACGACTGACCGCACATCGGGAGACGAAGGGGTGAGGAACGGTTCCTCACGCGTCCGAATTTCCGTGATCGGCCAACTAGGCGCCGGAAGGAATCGGGTGCGGAACCGTTCCTCACCCCTTCGCGTTCCCCTGTGATCCCGCCACGCATCACGAAAAAAGGTGTGAGGAACCGTTCCTCACCCACTCCGAATTGCCATGCGACCGGCCAGCCGGTGGCGGACGCAGTTCCCTGTGACCGCCAGTCATAACGAAAAAAATAGGGTGAGGAACCGTTCCTCACCCTCTTGCGCTGCTCCTTGATCGGCCAGGCCCAACGAAAAAAGGGGTGAGGAACGGTTCCTCACCCCGTTTTTTTCAGAAGGGCAGGTCGCCGGGCGCTTCCCATCCGGTGAACACCTCCGTGGCTCGATCGGACCCGACGGCGTGCCGCGCGCCTGGCCCCGTTTCGCTACCTCTTGCCCAGTGACGCGAGGATCTCCCCCGCCCCTGCTACTGTTCCCTTTGAGCCGTCAGGGCCGACTGCGCGGCTGTCGCACACTTCCCGAGTCAACCGAAGAAATGCTTGTCCGTTTCGAAGCACCCAGGGGCTGGGCCGGCCCCCTTTTTTAGCCTTGAAGGTGTTGGTTGCATTTATGAGGTGGGCGACCATCGACCTACCCATCATGGGGAGCTGACCGGCACTGATGGGCACGTGATTGCCCGTGTTGCCCTGGGCCGACTGAGCCGCCTTTACGGACGTCGCACATAGCCCGAGTTGATGGAAGGAGGCATCTGTTCGACCGTCGAACACCCCGACCCCGGTGAACTCGGGGCGGTCCCCCTTTTCTCTGAAGTAGCGGAGCATATCGGGTCCGTGGCTCAGCGTCGTCAGGGCTCCAACACCGGGGTCGAGCGATGTGTTGGACGGTCCAACACCCGGGTCGAGCGATGGTGTCGGACGGTCCAGGCGCGACCGCCGTGCTCTCGCAGCGAGTGGGCTGGTGTTTCCACAGAGGCGATGCGCTCCAGAACGGGCCTCCGTTGCAGCGGAACATCATGGGGGCAACTGTGGGGGCAGTTGAAAGCAAGGAATGAGCGATCTCTAGGAATGACGCGTAGCCTAGCCTGAAATGTGAATCCTTTCACACCGACCAACAAAACGTCCAAGGGCGTCCGGTTTCATCCACCGGACGCCCTTTGTCATTGGGGAACAGGGCGATTGGCGTCCGGAGGCATACGCTGAAGGGAAGGGTCTGCCAGGATGGCAACCCCTTTGATGACGCCAGCGCCACCGTTCTGCCAATGGACAGTGAACTCGCGTACCTTGGCCCCTGATTGCGGCAAGTACTCCGTGACGACGAACACAGCCTCGGTTCCCCCTCAACGAGTGCGGTGGACGACAGAAGTCTGACGACGGGTCCCAGTTCATTTAGCAGCCACTTGCCGTCGTTCGCAAGCGATTCGGAAAGACTGAGCTGCGCCACTGACGCACCAACTCCGTCGAATCGACCACCAGCCCGAGGTGCAGCGACACCATCGCGAGCGCCGCGTCTTCCAGGTGCGGATCGGTGCCGCGCACGAGGTCGCGCAGCACGATCACGCGGTAATTGCGGTTGCTGGCGTCGAAGGCCGTGTTGAGCACGCAGCAGTCGGTGAAGCCGCCGTTGAGCACCACCGTCTCGATGCGCTGGTTGCGCAGCAGGAAGTCGAGGTCGGTCGGGTAGAAGGCCGAGAGGCGGCGCTTGCCGTCCACGCGCATGTCGCCCGGCTCCACGCGCGTGACCCACTCGGTCCACTTCGAGCCTTCGATGGCATGTGCGTCGGCGTTCGGTATCTCCCCCACGTGCAGCGGAAAGGTGCGCCGCCACGCGGATGGAATGCCGTGGATGTCGTCCACCCCGCCGGGCCGCAGCACCGACCTGACGTGCACGATGCGCACGCCAAGCGCGCGTGCGGCGTCGTGGAAGCCGTCGATGGGCGCCACCACGTCTCGCGCACGCGGAGCGGGGCAGGGGCATTCGGGACTATCGTCGAGGTGGCCGCGGTGCATGTCGATGGACACGATCGCCGTGCTGGCAGGATTCAGGTAGTCGGCGAACCGCGCCGTGTCGAGCTCACGCTCGTTGTTGTAGACCCAGGCCTTCATCGGCGTTCTTCTCTCACATACGGCTGGCCCAACGCGCCGGGCTCCTCGTCGGCGCCGCGCCCCGAAAGCGCGACCCACGTCATCACGCCAAGCGTCACTGCGTAGGGCGTCATCATCACAAAGTACTGCGGCAGCTGTACGCCGGCCGCCGCGAGTTGCGGGATCAGCGCCTCGATGCAGCCGAAGAGCAGCGCGCCGGCCAGCGCCTTCCACGGCGACCAGCGCGCGAAGATCACCAGGCCCACGGCGATCCAGCCGCGTCCGCCGGTCATGCCTGCGATCCACAGCTTGGCGCTGACCACCGAGATATACGCGCCCGCGAGCCCGACGAGCGCAGATCCCGCGAGCACCGCCGCGAAGCGCAGTGCCGTCACGCGGATGCCGGCCGCGTCGGCCGCCTGCGGGTTCTCGCCCACCGCCCGCAGTCGCAGACCGGTGGAGGTGCGCGCGAAGAACCAGGCCACTGCGCAGAAGATGGGCGGTGTGAGCCACACCATGGCGTTCTGCTCGAAGAGCCTGCCCACGCCCGGCAGCAGCGACAGCGGCCACAGCGCCATCGCGCCGATCCCTTCGGTGGCATGGTTGGTCCAGTCGGCCATCGAGCCCGCCAGCGCGGTAAGCCCCTGACAGAAGAACACCAGCGCGAGTCCGGCGATGACCTGGTTCACGCGCAGCCAGATGACCATCACTGCGAACAGCACCGACACCATGCTGGCCGCGAGCATGGCCAGCACCAGCGACACCGCCGGCTGGCCAATCATGATCTGCGCACCGATCCCGGCCAGCGCACCCACCAGCATCAGCCCTTCGGCCCCGAGCGACAGCACGCCTGCGCGCTCGCTGATGATGAGACCGAGCGCCGCGAGCGCGTAGGGCACTGCGAAGTCGGGCGTGCTCGCGAGCCAGTTGAGGACGATACCGCCGTTCATGCGACGGCCTCCCCGCCCACGCGGCGCATCCGGTGGCGGATGAAGAAGTCGCTCGAGGCCACGCACACCACGATCACTGCCTGTATCAGTTGCACCATCGAGAACGGTACCTGGTAGAACACCTGCAGACTGCGGCCAGTGACGAACAGTGCCGCCACCAGCAACGCCACCACCGTGGCCGCCAGCGGGTTGTTGCGCGCGAGAAAGGCGATGAGGATGCCCGAGAAGCCGTAGCCTTGGTAGAAGGCCTGCGTCAGACGGCCCTCCTGCCCCGCGACCACCGCGAAGCCCGCGAGCCCGGCCATCGCGCCCGACAGCAGTACCGCGCCGTAGATGGTGCGCTGCACCGGCACGCCGCTGGCATGCGCCACGCGGGGGTTGGCGTCGACAAAGCGCAGGTAGAGACCGACTCGGCTCACGTTCGCCAGCCACCGAGGCCAGCAGCGCGACGACGCCCGCCAGCAGGATCGAGCTGCCGATGCCCGCGCCCAGCTCCGGCAGCCGCTCGAAGGCGCGGAACTGCGGCGAGTAGGGAAAGTTGTCCTTCGGGTCCTTCCAGCTGCCGTAAACCAGATGCAGCAGGAAGTTGGCCGCCATGTAGTTGAGCATCAGCGTCGAGATGATCTCGTTCACGCCCAGCTTCAGCCTGAGCCACGCGGGCCCCAGCACCCAAAGCAGGCCGCAGCAGATAGCAGCGATGAACATGAGCGGCAGGCGCAGGTTCTCGGGGCCGATCTGCCACATCGAGACGGTGGTGGCGCCGATAGCGCCCCAGATCATCTGGCCTTCGAGGCCGAGGTTCCAGAAGCGCGCCCGGAACGCGATCGACCCCGCGAGGCCGACAAGGATCATCGGTGCGGCCTGGAACAGCACGGCGCGAAAGTTCTGGCCGTCGAAGAAGGTCTGCATGACGAACTCGTTGGCCAGCTCGTCGGCCGGCACGCCCGCCGAGACGAGGATCGCGGCGGAGATGGCGAAGCCCGCGAGCAGCGCGGCCGCGAGGATCAGCGCCTGCCAGCGCCAGGCCATGTGCTGGCGGATCTCGAGTGCGTATCGGCGGCCGGCGAGAGGTTGGCGTTGCGCCTCGCGCGGCTGCTGTGGCATCTTGGCGAACAGAGATGCTTCAGCCATGGTCAACCATCGCCTGTCCGATGGCCTGGCGGTCGGCGGGCTGCGCGAACTCGCCCGCGATGCGTCCGCGCGTCATCACGCCCACGCGATCGGCCAACTGCAGCACCTCGTCGAGGTCTTCGCTGATGAGCAGCACCGCGGCGCCGCCGTCGCGCGCGGCGCGCAGGCGCGCATGCACCTCGGCGCTGGCGCGGACGTCCAGGCCCCGGCTCGGGCTGTGCGCGAGCACCAGCGTGGGCAACTTGTTGAACTCGCGCGCGAGAACCAGCTTCTGTGCGTTGCCTCCCGACAGCAGCGCGGCCTTCTGCTCGACCGAACGCACGCCCTGCACGTCGAAGGCACGCACCGCTTCCTGCGTGTCGCTCCGTATGCGGCCGCGGCGCAGGCGCCACACGGGGCCGTAGCGCCCCGTGTGCACGAGTCCGATGGCGTAGTTCTCCGCCACTGACAGGCCGCCCGCGAGCGCGAGCCCGTAGCGGTCGGCCGGAATGGCCGCAATGCCAATCCCGCGCCGCACCGACGCGGCCATCGTCTTCAGGTCGCCATGGCCTTCGAGCCGGATGTCGCCTTCGGTGGGCTCGCCTTGCTGGCCCATGATCGCTCCCGCCAGCTCACCCTGGCCGTTGCCGCCCACGCCGGCCGTGCCGTAGATCTCACCCGCGTGCAGGTCGAGGTCCACGCCGTCGAGCACGCGGCGGCCTTCGGGCGAGGCGGGCGTGCGCAACCCGCGTACCGAAAGGCGCACCGGCCCGCGCGGCGCTGCCGGTCCGCGAAATCCCGGCGTGGCGATGGACTCGCCCACAGTGAGCTTCACCAGCTCGGAGACGGACGCCTCGTCGGGCTTCAACGTGGCCACCGTGCGCCCGCCGCGCATCACCGTCACGCGGTCGGCATACGTCTTCACGTCGGCCATCTTGTGCGTGACCAGCACCACGGCGGCGCCCTTGCGCGCCAGCCCCTGCACCGTCTGCAGCAGGCGCGCGGCCTCTTGGTCGGTCAGCACGGCCGTGGGCTCGTCGAGGATCAGGATGCGGGCGCCCGCCAGCAGCACCTTGAGGATCTCCACGCGCTGCTGCTCGGCAATCGACAGCGCATCCACGCGCTTCGAGGGATCGATGTCGAAACCCAGCTCCGCGGCCTTGTTGCGGATGTCCCGCGCGATCTCGCGCAAGCGCTCGCTGTGGCTCTGGAACTCAGCCGGCGGCGGCGCTGTGAGCAAGACGTTCTGCGCCACGGTGAACGACCGCACCAGCTTGAAATGCTGGTGGACCATGCCGATGCGATACATCGCTGCGTCGCGAGGCCCGGCAAAGCGCACCGCGTTGTCGTCCACCAGCAGCTGCCCGGCCTCGGGAGCGTAGAGCCCCGCCGCGATGTTCATCAACGACGACTTGCCAGCACCGTTCTCGCCCAGCAGCGCATGCACCTCGCCCCAGCGCACGGCAAAGCGAGCCTCGGTCAGCGCCGCAAAGCCGTCGAAGGACTTGCAGATGCCGCTGAGTTCGAGCGCGTTGTGCATGGCGGCCTCCC
This sequence comes from Variovorax ureilyticus, assembly GCF_050632185.1. Taxonomy (GTDB): domain Bacteria; phylum Pseudomonadota; class Gammaproteobacteria; order Burkholderiales; family Burkholderiaceae_C; genus Variovorax; species Variovorax ureilyticus_A. Next base: position 2,670,774 of record NZ_CP192579.1, on the reverse strand, counting down.
GTCCCTGCTTACTTCTGCGTGATCACGCCCTTGACGAACCAGTCCATCTTCCAGAGGTCGGCGTCCGACAGCACCGCGCCCTTGGCCACGCGCTCCTTGCCGTCGCGGTCTGCGAGCGGGCCGGCATAGATCTGCTTGCCCTTCATGATCGCGTCGCGTTCGGCGGTGATGGCGCCAGCCTTGTCCTTGGGAACGGCCGGGCCGAAACCGGCGATGTCGGTGCCGCCGTCTTTCATCTCGATGAAGGCGCCGTACTGCGAGGGCTTCCAGTTGCCGGCCATGATCTTCTTGAGCTCCGGCGTCAGGAAACGGTCCCAGACCCACACCGACGAGCACAGGGTGGCCTTGGGCGCGAACTGGCGCAGGTCGCGGTGGTGGCCGGTGCCGTACACGCCGCGTTCCTGCGCGACGATCTGCGGCGTGGGGCTGTCGACGTGCTGGCCGATCACGTCAGCGCCCTGATCGATGAGTGCTGCTGCGGCGGCACGCTCCTTTACCGGATCGTTCCACGCGCCTGTGTAGATCACGTTGACCGTGGCGTTCGGGTTCATCTTCTGCGCGCCGAGGGCGAAGGCGTTGATGGTCCAGTTCACGACGCCGAAGGGGTTGGCCGCGACGAAGCCGAGCTTGCCGGTCTTCGATGTGGCGCCGGCGGCCATGCCGCAGAGATACTGGCTCTCGTAGGTGCGGCCGTAGAACGATTCGAGGTTGCTTGCGTTGGTGGTGCCCGAGCCGTTGAGGAAAGCCACGTCGGGGTACTTGGCGGCCGGGTCCTTGAAGCTGTCGGAATAGCCGAAGGCGGTGCCGATCACGATATTGGCGCCGCGCTGGATGAACTTCTCCGCCGCAGGCTTGATGGCCGATGCATCCTCCGGCACGTTCTCCACGAACTGGATCTTCTGGCCGATCTCCTTCTCGATTTTCACGCGGGCTTCGTCGAAAGCCTGGGTCCAGCCGCCGTCGTTCTTCGGCCCGAAGTAGAGCATCGCGATCTTCGGCTTGTCCTTCAGCGTGAAGCCGTCGGCGGCGGCGGGCAGCGCAAATGACGCGCTGCATGCTGCAAGCGTCAATACAAGGCCGAGGGCGGGACCGTTGGAGGAAGTGCGCAGCATTGAGCAACCTTTCGTGAGGAGCATGAAGAGAGAGGGGAGGAGGAAAAGCAAGAAAAGGAAGGAAAGCCGCGCGACCCGCTACATCATGAAATTGATCCGGAACACGTTGCCCTCGGGATCCAGCAGCACCGACTGGTACCAGTTGTAGTAAGTGACATAGGGTGGCTTGACGAGGGTGGCGCCAGCCTCGAGCGCGACCGGCACCATGCGGTCCACGTCGGCCTGGCTCTCGACGTCGATGTTCAGCAGGAACTTCACACCGCGCGTGTCGGAGAACTCGCTCAGGCCCAGGAGGTCGTAGGCATCGAGCGCGTTGAAGCCAAGGCTCGACTTGCCGGTGTCCAGCCCGCGGAAGATGGGCGAGCGGATCGCTTCGATTTCCTTGAAGCCGAACACGCGCTGGTAGAAGCCGCTGAGCGCGACCACATCCTTCGCGAAGACGTTGACGTAGGAGAGGTGGGCCATGCGTTCAGGCCGCCACTTTGGTGCCGCCGAAGGTCGTCTGCTTGACGAACTTCGAGGTGAGGTGATCGCCCGACGAGATGGGCGCGTACTTCGACTGCTCGCCCGGCGCGAGACAGCTCGGCAGGCACTCGACCATCGCGTCGTAGTTCGGCTGGTGGAAGAACACCAGCGACTGCCGACGGTTGGTGCTCGCGACCTCGAGGGGCGGGTTGATCACGCGGTGCAGCGTGGACACCCACTGGTCGTTGGTCCACTGCATCATGAGGTCGGCGATGTTGACCACCAGCCCACCTTCGACCTGCGGCACGTCGACCCACTGGCCGGCTTTGTTGAACACCTGCAGGCCCTTGTCGTCGGGCAGCACGATGGTGAGGCTGCCGTAGTCGCTGTGTGCGCCCGCGCGCAGTTGGCCGTGCAGCGGCTGCTCGCGCTGCGGCGGATAGCTCAGCACGCGGAACATGCTGATGTGCTTGTCGATCTTGTCGTCGAAGAAGTTCTCGGGCAGCGAGAGGCCGAGCGCGAAGACGCGCATCAGCGAGCGCGAGAGATCGCTCATCGCCTCGAAGTAGCTTTCGTAGGCCTCGCGGAAGCCGTCGATGGGCGGCCAGCTGTTGGGCTCGAAGTGCGGGCCGGCGGCGGGGCCGCGGTGGTAGTCGTCGTCGGGCACGTTCGACGGGCCGATCGAGAACGATTCCTTCAGGTCGCCGGGCGCGACCTCTTCGAGGCTGTAAGAGAGGCCTTCCTCGCCCACCGCGCTGTAGCCGCGCACCGCGTCCTCGCGCGGGCGGTCGACCTTGCGCTTTTCGCTCAGCGGCATGTCGAAGAACCTGCGCGAGAGCGACGACACGCGCGAGATCAGTTCGGGTGCGATGCCGTGGTTGGTGATGACGAGGAAGCCGATGCTGCGGCAGGCTTCGTCAACTTTCTTCGCAACCCGGGCCTTGCCTTCGGCGGTGCCGGCGAAGTAGGGCGCGAGATCGATGATCGGGACGGTCAGTAGGGTCACGGCAGGTTCCTCTGGCTTGGCATGCGTTCGCCATGCAACGTCTGTGCCAGTTGGACCAAATGGACAAGACGTTTCCGTCGCGTCAGCATGGTGCGCATTGCCGCGTCGCGAAGGCCGTTGCGGCGCACGGCGATGCACCACGGCGTTGCGGTGGTGCGCTGCCCCGCCTGTCGACTCACGAGCGAGAAGGGGCTCGGGCGCGACCGTGCCGGGATCAGTGCGAGAACGGGCGGAGCACTTCGGACGCCGCGGCCTCCAGGGCGCGAGCGGGCGAGAGGCCTTCCATGACGAGCACCTTCAACCGGCGATACACCTCGAGCATCAACTGCTCGTCGAATTCGCTCGAATCAGGATCGATGACCGGATATTCCTGCTCCAGGTAGCTGAGCGTCCAGTCGTACCGGTCCCTGACGTCCAGACGATCCTCATTGAACTGGAGCCTCCCCATGCGCGGGGAGCGCGAGCTTGACTGAATTCTCATGGCACCCCCGAAAAGTGGTCGGAAGACAAGGAAGCTAGGTGGGTACAGAATGTAATACCAAAGATAACAAATTGGCCAGCCCGCCCATCGGACGCCTTTCATGAAGCAAGATGGACGCGGCATACTTCGCCAACCGCAGACAGATGCCGCCTACAGGAGGTGCTCGTCCATGAACGACCCCTTCGACTTGCAACGCTTCGTCGATGCCCAGGCCGACGTGATCGACACGGCGAAGGATGAGTTGCGCGCCGGCAAGAAGCGCAGCCATTGGATGTGGTTCGTCTTTCCGCAACTGGCGGGGCTGGGCCACAGCGCGATGGCTCGGCGCTACGCCATCGCGTCGCTCGAGGAATCGCGTGCGTATCTCGCGCATCCCCTGCTGGGCGCGCGTCTCAGGGAATGCAGCGAGATCGTGCTGGCCATCGAAGGCCGCACTGTCGGCGACATCTTCGGAGCACCGGACGACCAGAAGTTCTGGTCGTCGATGACGCTGTTTTCGATCACGGCCGATTCGTCGACGACTGTGTTCAGCTCATGCCTGCAGAAGTACTTCGGCGGGAGCTCGGACCGCGGAACCCTGCTGCTTCTTCAGGGCGCCACGCCATAGCCATGCCCTTCAGTGCAGGTCCCCGTTGAGGTACGGCTCGGGATCCACCGCCACGCCCTGCTTGCGAATCTCGAAATGGAGCTTCACGCGGTCGGCGCCGCTGTTGCCGATCTCGGCGATCTTCTGGCCTTGTCGCACCACCTCGTTTTCCTTGACGAGGATCGTCTGCGCGTGCGCATAGGCGGTGAGATAGGTGTCGTTGTGCTTGACGATGACCATGTTGCCGTAGCCGCGCAGTTCGCCGCCGACATAGACAACGCGCCCGTCGGCCGACGCGACGATGGGGTCGCCCATGTTGCCGGCGATGTCGATGCCCTTGTTGCGCGTGCCGTCGAACGTCGAGATCGTCCGGCCGGACGCAGGGCGCAGGAAGGTGGCTGTCTTCGCCGGTGCCGGCGGTAATGCGGGGCGTCCCGCGGCGGGTGGCAGGGGATAGAAGCCGGGAGCGGGCCCCTGGTTCAGGGGCGTCGACGTGCAGGCGACCAGGGAGACAGTCGCCACCATCACGGCAGCGGCGCGAAATAAGAGGTTGTGTACTTTCATGGCGGCTCTTTCGAACGCGATGGACGCCGGGGGTTCCCGGCCTCACAACGGAAGGGCATTTTTAGCACGGCGCCGGATGCGCCGCGCCACGAGTCTTTGCCGCATCGGCGGGCGCGTTTCTACTTGACCGGGATCGGCGCCGCGCGATCGATGGGTACCGCGGTGACGCTGTTCTTCGGAGAACCGTCGACGAGGAAATCGGAATAGGTCAGGTAGACCAGCGTGTTGCGCTTCGTGTCCACCATGCGCACCACGCGAAGCCGCTTGAAGAGAATCGACTGGCGTTCGCTGAAGACCTCTTCGCGCTTGGGCAGCGGTTGCGTGATGCTCACCGGGCCCACCTGCCGGCAGGCGATCGACGCCTCGGACTTGTCCTCGGCCAGCCCGAGCGCACCCGAGACGCCGCCGGTCTTCGCGCGCGAGACGTAGCAGGTCACGCCGTTCACCTTCGGGTCGTCGTAGGCGTCGACCACGATCTTGTGGTCGGGTCCGATGAGCTTGAAGGCGGTGTCGACCTCGCCGACCTGCTCGGCGCGAGCCAGCATCGACGCGACCGCCAGGCCGAAGACGGCGGTGCCTTGCACGAGACGGCTCATACGATATCCAGTGTGTGGACGCGATCGAAGCTGCCGCGCCGCCGGTCCTCGAAGTAGTGCTGCAGCGCCGCCTTGACGGTGCGGAACGCGATTTCGTCCCAGGGGATCTCCTCTTCGGTGAAGAGCCGGGCCTCGAGCGTCTCGTGGCCTGGGTCGAAGCGGTCGCTCAAGAGCCGCGCGCGGTAGAAGAGATGGACCTGCCCGACGCGCACCACGCTCATCACGGCGAAGAGGCCTTCCATCTCGTACTCGGCACCGGCTTCCTCGTCGGTCTCGCGCGCGGCGCCCTGTTCGGTCGTCTCGTTGAGCTCCATGAAGCCGGCGGGGAGCGTCCACTTGCCCCAGCGCGGCTCGATGTTGCGCTTGCACAGCAGCACGCGATCGCCCAGCACGGGGATGGTGCCCACCACGTTCAGCGGGTTCTCGTAGTGGATCGTGTTGCACGCGGGGCAGACCGCGCGCTCTTTCGTGTCCCCGTCGTCGGGGATGCGATAGACCACCGCGGTGCCGCAGTTCTTGCAGTGCTTGATGGGAACGCGCAGGAACATTGGTCGTTCGACGCTCCGCCTCAGACCACCTTGACCGTCAGTGCCGGCAGGCCGGTGATCTCGCCGACCAGCGTGTCGCCGGCGACCACCGCGGCCACGCCCTCGGGCGTGCCCGTGAAGATCAGGTCGCCGGGTTGCAGCTCCCACGCGGCCGAGAGGTGCTCGATCGTCTCGGCGATGTTCCAGATCAGTTTGCTCACATTGCTGCGTTGGCGGTCCGCGCCGGCGACCTTGAGCGAGATCTCGGCCTTCTCGACGTCACCCGCCTTCGCGACCGGCACGATCGGCCCGATGGGCGCGCTCTGCTCGAAGCTCTTGCCGATGTCCCAGGGGCGGCCCTGCTTCTTCATGTCGTTCTGAAGGTCGCGGCGAGTCATGTCGAGGCCGACCGCGTAGCCGAAGATGTGCCTGTGCGCGTCCGCCGCCTTGATGTTCTTGCCGCCGGTGCCGATGGCCGCGACGAGTTCGATCTCGTGGTGCAGGTTCTTGGTGAGCGTCGGGTAGGCCATGGTGCCTGTGGTGCCGGCGTCGACCACCACCACCGCGTCGGCCGGCTTCATGAAGAAGAAGGGCGGTTCGCGGCCGGTGAACCCCATTTCCTTGGCGTGCTCTTCATAGTTGCGGCCGACGCAATAGATGCGGTGCACCGGATACCGGGCGGCTTGTCCGACGACGGGGATCGAGACGACGGGGTGGGGGCTGAATACGTACTCGGAGGCCATGGGGAAGAGAGTCCTTTTCTGCGCGTTCCTGCGAAAACGGCAGTGTGCCAGAGCGAGCGGCCGGCCGCCCTCCGGCCTTGCCCTGCCCACGTCGCTGGCCGGTGCCATCGGGCGGCGATATGCTTGCCGGGTCATGAAGCTGCACAATTATTTCCGTTCCTCCGCCTCTTTTCGGGTACGCATTGCGCTGAACCTGAAGGGCCTCGACTACGAGTACATCCCGGTGCACATCGCCCGCGGCGATCACAAGACCGGCCCGTTCTCGGCGATTTCGCCCGACATGCTCGTGCCGCTGCTCGAGGACGACGGGGAGCGTTTGACCCAGTCGATGGCGATCATCGAGTACCTCGACGAGGTGTACCCCGAGCCGGCGCTGCTGCCGCACGATCCGGTGGGTCGCGCCAAGGTGCGGGCGCTGTCGCAATCGATCGCCTGCGAGATTCATCCGCTGAACAACCTTCGCGTGCTGAAGTACCTCGTGCGCGAGCTCAAGCTCGACGATGACGCGAAGAACGCCTGGTATCGCCACTGGGTGCGCGAGGGCTTGTTGTCGTTCGAGCGCCAGTTGGCACTGTTGCCCGCGGGAACCTACTGCTACGGCAACACGCCCACCATGGCGGACTGCTGCCTCGTGCCGCAGATCTTCAACGGACAGCGCTTCGATTGCGACTTCAGCGGCCTGCCGCGCACCATGGCGGCATTCGAGGCCTGCATGCAGCTTGAGGCCTTCCAGCGCGCGCAGCCTTCGCAGTCGCCTGACGCCGAAGCGTGATCCGAAGCGTGATCCCTTCCGACTGGATCGTCCCTGACTGGCCGGCGCCGCCCGGCGTGCATGCGGTATGCACGACGCGCGCCGGTGGCGTCTCGAGCGGCAACTACCAGGGCCTGAATCTCGGGGACCATGTCGGCGATGACCCGGCTGCCGTGCGCTCCAACCGCCTTGCGCTCGTCGATGCGATCGGTGCGCGGCCCGTATTCCTGCAGCAGGTGCACGCGACGGATATTGCCGTTCTGGGCACCGGGGCGATCGATGGCAGGGTCGCCGATGGCTGCATCACCGTCCAGAGCGGCATCGCCTGCACCATCATGGTGGCCGACTGTCTGCCGGTGCTCTTCACCGATGAGTCCGGTCGCTGCGTCGCTGCGGCCCATGCGGGTTGGCGCGGCCGGCCGCCGGCGTGCTCGAACGCACGCTCGACGGCTTCAGCCAGGAGGGCGGTGCGCAGCGCGTGATCGCGTGGCTCGGCCCGTGCATCGGCCCGGATGCGTTCGAAGTCGGCGATGAAGTCCGCACCGCTTTCGAAAGCGTGTCACCCGTTGCGCGGCAGTGCTTCCAGCCTGCGGGAGCGGAAGGGAAGTGGCTGGCCGACCTCGCAGGCCTCGCGCGTCAGCGTTTGCGCGCAGCGGGCGTCACGCGGCTGTACGGCAACGACAGCTCGGAGTCGTGGTGCACGGTGCACAACCCGTTACGATTTTTCTCGCACCGGCGCGACCGCATCAGCGGACGTTTCGCCGCATGCATCTGGCGCGACTGAGGCAGCGGCGTGCGCGCGAATGGCTGCGTCACGTTCGGCAACTTCGCGTTCTCTCAGCGCGCGTCGGCGTGCCGGTGTGCTCATCAGGTAAATCACCAGTGCCACCGGAATCAGGCCGTAGAGCAGGAAGGTGAAGACTGCGCCCAGGATCGTGCCGTTGGTGTTGGTGGCCTCCGCGACCGCCATCATCACGGCAACATACAGCCAGGCAATCACGACGAGGTGCATAGGTGATGTTTTCAGGAAGATATCGAACGCCGCGCTGGTGGGGCCTTCGTGAATGCAGCATACTCAAAACCCGTTCGGAAGAGGTGAGGAAGCAGGAGACACCATGAAGCAAGAACACGCCGCGGCAGCAGACACCTTCGCGCCGTTTCAACAGGCGCTTTCGCAGGGATGGACCAAGGCACTCGAAGCATTCCAGTCGCTCGGCGCACACGGCAATGGACACAGCCCCCGCTGGGACCTCCCCAAGCTCTCGCTGGACTCCGAAAGGCTCCAGGCGCTGCAGCAGCAGTACCTGAGCGAAGCCGCTGCACTCTGGCAGCAGGACATCGTGGCCCGCACCAGCGGCGACAAGCGTTTCGCCGGCGAAGCGTGGACCCACAACCCCCTCTCGTCCTTCGCCGCTGCGGTCTACCTGCTCAATGCGCGGACCCTGATGAGCATGGCCGAGGCCGTCGATGCCGACGACAAGACCCGCGCGCGCGTGCGCTTCGCCGTCGAGCAATGGATGGCCGCTTCGTCGCCGAGCAACTATCTCGCGTTCAACGCCGAGGCGCAGAAGAAGGCGATCGACAGCCAGGGAGAAAGCATCGCCAAGGGCATCCAGAACCTGATGCGCGACGTGCAGCAGGGCCACATGAGCATGACCGACGAGAGCGCCTTCGAAGTGGGCCGCAACGTCGGCTCGACCGAAGGCGCGGTGGTCTTCGAGAACGACCTGTTCCAGCTCCTCGAATACAAGCCGCTGACCGCCAAGGTCTATGAGCGGCCGCTGCTGCTGGTGCCGCCGTGCATCAACAAGTTCTACATCCTCGACCTGCAGCCGGCCAACTCGCTGATCCGCTATGCGGTGGAGCAGGGGCACCGCGTCTTCGTGGTGAGCTGGCGCAACCCCGATTCGTCGATGGCCCAGTACACCTGGGACCAGTACATCGAGGATGCGGCCATCAAGGCGATCCACGTCACGCAGGAGATCACCGGGCAGGACAAGGCCGGCGGCAAGATCGACACGCTCGGCTTCTGCGTCGGCGGCACGATCCTGAGCACTGCGCTGGCCGTGCTTGCTGCGCGCGGCGAAAAGCCGGCGTCGTCGGTCACGCTCTTGACGACCCTGCTCGACTTCACCGACACCGGCGTGCTCGATATCTTCATCGACGAAGCGTTCGTGCAGTTCCGCGAAATGCAGATGGGCAACGGCGGCTTGCTGCAGGGCGGCGAACTCGCATCCACCTTCAGCTTCCTGCGCCCGAACGATCTGGTGTGGAACTACGTGGTCGGCAACTATCTGAAAGGCGAGATGCCGCCGCCCTTCGACCTGCTCTACTGGAACAGCGACGCGACCAACCTGCCGGGGCCGATGTACTGCTGGTACCTGCGCAACACCTACCACGAGAACAAGCTCGCCCAGCCCGGCGTGCTGACGGTGTGCGGCGAGACGATCGATCTCGGCAAGATCGATGCGCCGGTCTACATCTACGGTTCTCGCGAGGACCACATCGTGCCGATCGGCGGCGCCTACGCGTCGACCCAGCTCCTGTCAGGCAAGAAGCGCTTCGTCATGGGCGCTTCGGGCCATATCGCCGGCGTGATCAATCCGCCCGCGAGCAAGAAGCGCAGCCACTGGATCCGCGCGGACGGCAAGCTGCCGAAAACGCAGGCCGAGTGGTTGAGCGGTGCCACCGAGCATCCCGGCAGTTGGTGGACCGATTGGTCCGACTGGCTCAAGACACACTCGGGCAAGCAGATCGCTGCCCCGAAGTCCTACGGCAAGGGGAGCGCCTACAAGGCAACCGAACCCGCGCCGGGTCGATACGTCAAGGCAAAAGCCTGATCCTTTTGTTTTTCTTTTCCCCCAATGGGGGTGATTCTTTAGCACTGGAGAGCACACCATGGAAGACATCGTCATCGTTTCGGCCGCACGCACCGCCGTCGGCAAGTTTGGCGGATCGCTGGCCGGCATTCCGGCGACCGAGCTCGGCGCCACCGTCATCAAGGAGGTGCTCACACGCGCCAAGGTTGCGCCCGACCAGATCGGCGAAGTCATCATGGGCCAGGTGCTCGCCGCCGGCTGCGGCCAGAACCCCGCACGCCAGGCGCTGCTGAAGAGCGGCATCGTCAAGGAAACGCCCGCGCTGACCATCAATGCGGTGTGCGGCTCGGGCCTCAAGGCCGTGATGCTTGCCGCGCAGGCGGTGGCGACCGGCGACAGCGAGATCGTCGTGGCCGGCGGACAGGAGAGCATGAGCCTCGCGCCGCATGTGCTGCCCAATTCGCGCAACGGCCAGCGCATGGGCGACTGGAAGCTGCAGGACACGATGATCGTCGACGGCCTGTGGGACGTGTACAACCAGTACCACATGGGCATCACCGCCGAGAACGTGGCCAAGAAGTACGACATCAGCCGCGCCGCGCAGGACGAACTCGCGCTGGGCAGCCAGACCAAGGCCGCGGCCGCGCAGGATGCCGGCAAGTTCAAGGACGAGATCGTCGCGGTCAATATCCCGCAGAGGAAGGGCGATCCGATCGTCTTCGACAAGGACGAATTCATCAACCGCAAGACCAACGCCGAAGGCCTCGCGGCCCTGCGTCCCGCTTTCGACAAGGCGGGCGGCGTGACGGCCGGCAATGCCTCGGGCCTGAACGACGGCGCCGCAGCCGTGCTGGTGATGACTGCCAAGAAGGCCGCCGCGCTCGGCCTCAAGCCGCTCGGCCGCATTGCGAGCTATGCGACAACCGGCCTCGATCCGGCCTACATGGGCATGGGCCCGGTGCCGGCATCTCAGAAGGCATTGCAGCGCGCCGGCTGGAAGCCGCAAGACCTCGACCTGCTCGAGATCAACGAAGCCTTCGCGGCGCAGGCCTGCGCGGTGAACCGCGAGATGGGCTGGGACGTGAGCAAGGTCAACGTGAACGGCGGTGCGATCGCCATCGGCCACCCGATCGGCGCGTCCGGCTGCCGCATCCTGGTGACGCTGCTGCACGAGATGCAGCGCCAGAACGCCAAGAAGGGCATTGCCTCGCTGTGCATCGGCGGCGGCATGGGCGTGGCCCTCACGATCGAGCGCTGAGCGCCGCCGTAGTTCCTGTCGAAAGCCGCGCCCCGTCCGGGCGCGGCTTTTTCTTTTCGCAATGACATTCACAAGCATGAAGGAGACAAGAAGAATGAACGAATACGACAGCACCTTGTTCCGGCAGATCCGGGACGAGCTCTTCGTCGCCGCCGTGGGCGACGTGCTCGACACGATGGGCTATCACCATCAGTTCCTCCCGGCTGGCATCGCGCCGCTTGCGAAGTCGATGCGCATCGTCGGGCGCGCGATGCCGGTGCTCGAGGCCGATGTGATCAATGACGGACAGAAGTCGGCAGGCCCGCTGTCGGGCAAGCCCTTCGGCCTGATGCTGGAGGCGCTCGACGATCTCAAGTCCGGCGAGATCTACATCGCCACCGGGGCCTCGCTGCGGTATGCGCTCTGGGGCGGGCTGATGTCGACGCGCGCGCAGCACCTGAAGGCGGCGGGCGCCATCCTCGACGGCTACGTGCGCGACGCCAACGAGATCGAGCAGCTGGGCTTCACCGTCTTCTGCCGCGGCACCTATGCGCAGGACCAGGGCGTGCGCGGTCAGGTGATCGACTACCGCTGCACCATCGAGATCGACGGCGTGCGCATCGCGCCGGGCGACCTGCTCTTCGGCGACCGCGAGGGCGTGCTCGTCATCCCGCGCGCGGTCGAGGCCGAGGCGGTGCAGAAGGCGCGCGAGAAGGTCCGCACCGAGAACAAGGTCGCCGACGCCATTCGCAACGGCATGAGCGCGTGCGAGGCGCTCGCGACTTTCGGCGTGATGTAGAACGATCTTCCGGCATTTAGGGAAATCAGAAGCCCGTCTTCCGAATTCGCTGATTGCGCAGCCGCCGGCCGGCGGCCACGATGACCGTTTCCGATCATTACCAAGGAGGCATCATGAAACGGAACTCGGCACTCGAGGCGCTCGCGGGGGCGGCATTGGCGTGCGGCCTGGTCGGCCTGCAGGCACCCGCGGCGGCAGAGGGCGCGTGGCCCGACAAGCCTGTCACGCTGGTCGTGCCCTATTCGGCCGGCGGTCCCACCGACGTGGTGGCGCGTATGCTCGCGGTCCCGATGGGCAAGTCGCTCGGCCAGACGGTGGTGGTCGAGAATACGGTCGGCGCCGGCGGCACCATCGCACCGGCGCGCGTCGCCAGGGCGGCGCCCAACGGCTACACGATCCTCATCCACCACATGGGCATGGCGACCGCGCCGGCGCTCTACAAGAAGCTGCCCTACGACCCACTCAAGGACTTCGAATACATCGGGCAGGTGATCGACGTGCCGATGACGCTGCTGTCGCGCAAGGACTTCCCGGCGAACAACTTCCAGGAACTGCTGAGCTACGTGAAGGCGAACAAGGACAAGGTCTCGCTCGCCAATGCCGGCGTCGGCGCGGTGTCCCAACTGTGCGGGCTGCTGTTCACGAGCCAGATCGGCGTGGACCTCACGACGGTGCCGTACAAGGGGGCCGGCCCTGCGCTCAATGACCTGATGGGCGGACAGGTCGATCTGCTGTGCGACCAGACCACGCAGACCGTGCCGGTCATCAAGGACGGCAACCGCGTGAAGGTCTTCGGCGTGACCACGCCCAGGCGCCTGCCGAGTCTGCCCAATATTCCCACGCTCGACGAACAGGGCCTGAGGGGCTTCGACGTGCGCGTGTGGCACGGTGTCTATGCGCCGAAGGGAACGCCCAAGCCGGTAATCGACAAGCTCAATGTCGCGCTGCGTGCCGCGCTGCAGGACGACATGGTCAAGCGGCGCATCGCGGACCTGAGCTCCGAGATCGTGCCGATGGACAAGGTCACGCCCGAGGCGCTGCGAACGCACCTCGCGTCCGAGGTCGAGAAGTGGGGCAGGGTGATCCGTGCCGCCGGCATCCAGGGCGAATAGGAGCTCACCCCCAGCCTCCCCACTTCGTGTGGCTCTGACACCCCCTTCCAGGGGGCAACACCGGCGGCCCGGCAAAGCCGGTTCCGCGGTGTTTCCCGGCTATGCCGTCAACTCGATGAAGACTGGCTGGTGATCGGACGCCTGGGTTTGCAGGTCGACTTCGACGCGGCGAACCTGCGGTGCCAGCGAGTCGCTGACGAACACGAAATCGCAGGCCATCGGGTCGGGGCCGTAGGTGCGGTCGAACAGCCGGAAGGTCGGGTCATGCGGCCGGTCCGGGTGGGCGAGCGGCCACGCATCCTGAAGGCGCTTCTCCGGCGCTCCGCCGGTCCGCGATGCTGCATCGGCGAAGGGACGCTGGATCTCGTCGTAGCCCGTGTCGCTCGCCGGCATGTTGAAGTCGCCGCAAAGGATGGCCTGTGCGGTGTGCAGCTTGGCCTGGAACGGCGTGCCGATGGTGTCGGGCACCGGCGGCGCGGCGGCCAGCGCACAGGCCTCGACGTGCAGTTCGCGCAGAGCCCTCGCCTGCGCGAGACGCTGCGAGGCCGAGTAGTACTCGAGGTGCGTGGTCATCACGCGCAGCGCGCCCAGTTCGGGGCAGCGCAGCGTCACGGTCGTGCACATGCGCGGCATGCTGGTCGCCGTCGGGTCGGGCGGCCAGGGCAGCGGGTGATGCTGCACGCGCGCAACCGGCAGGCGGGTCGCGATCAGGTTGCCGAAACGCTGGCGCTTGCCGTTGGCATCGAATTCGTCCGTCGCCGCGCCGAAGAAGACCTGGAAGCCCGACAGCAGGGACTTCACCTCCGCTGGCTGGTCGCCGGGTCGTCCTGGCATGCCGCCGAATCCGCACGCGATCTCCTGCAGGCAGAGCACGTCGAAGTCGGCCATGGCTCGCGCGCCCTCGACGATGCGCCTCACGCTGACGACCCCATCGAGGCCGCAGCACCATTGGGCGTTCCAAGTGACAAGTTTCATGGGGCTCCCCACGACGGTTGATGGGTCCGTCCGATCGGCCCGGGTTGACGCCGCCGCTTCACGCTGCTTCGCTTCGGTTCGAAGTTCTTGCGCAGTTCTTCGATCGTGGCCGCGGCACTGGCAATGAATCGATCGAGGGCGGGGCTCATCCGTGTCGGGTTCCAGACGAGCAGGGCCGGGGCGATGGCCGGTGCGCCCGTGAACGGCACGAACCGGACGTTGTCCACGTTCGAGCGCGCGAGCGAGCGCGGCACCAGTGACACGCCCAACCCTTCGGCCACCATCGCGACGATGGTGAGCCACTGGCGCGCGGCATGGACCGTTTTCGGATGCACGCCGGCGCGGCTGAAGATGGCGACGACGTTGTCGTAGTTCGCCGGTGAGACGTCCCGCGAGAACATCACGAAACGCTCGTCGGCCAACTCGCCCAGCTCGACGGCCTTGGCGCCGGCGCAGCGGTGCGTCGCCGGCAGGCAGAGCACGAACTCATCTTCGATGAGCGGTAGGGAGCGCAGCTGGGGCGGCACGACGAAGGCATTGAGAAAGCCCGCGTCCAGTTGCCCGTGCAGCAGGCCCTGGAGCTCTTCCGTGGTCGACATCTCGCGCAGGATCAGTTCGATGCCGTGCGCGTCGGCGTTGAATCGTTGAACGATGGCCGGCACACCGCGATAGACAAGCGAGCCGGTCATGCCGACCTCCAGCCGGCCCCGGCTGCCGCTGGCGACCGCCAGCGCGATGGACGAGGCGCGCGCCACGCGATCGAGGATCTGGCGGGCTTCTTCCAGAAACGCCGAACCGGCGGGCGTCAGTTCGACACGCTTGCTGCTGCGCAGCAGCAACTGCACGCCGAGCTCTTCCTCCAGCGCCTTGATCGCAAGGCTCAGCGGCGGCTGGGTGATGGCGAGGCGGTCGGCGGCGCGGCCGAAATGGAGTTCCTCGGCCAGTACGGTGAAGTACCGCAGGAAGTGCAGCTTCATGCCGAGTGATTCTAGAAATGAATCGATCGAGCCGCAAAGTGAATTGGACGCAAATGATGGCCCTCTCCAAGATGCGAGGCGTCGCGATCAGACGACGGATATTCAGGAGACAACCCCATGCAGCTTTTTCGAAGGGCCTTCGCGGTGCTCGCCCTCGTGTCGGCCCCCTCGCTTTTGCCCAGCCCTATCCCTCCGCGCCGATCACGATGGTGGTGCCGTTCGCGGCGGGCAGCGGCACCGATGCCGTGGCACGCATCGTGGCGAAGCGCCTGGGTGAGCGGCTGAAGCAGCCGGTGCTGGTGGACAACAAGGCCGGCGCCAGCGCGCAGATCGGTGCGCAGTTCGTCGCCAAGGCCGGGCCGGACGGCTACACGCTGTTCATGACGACGAACACCTCGCACTCGGCCAATCCGGCGCTCTTCGCGAATCTCAAGTACGACCCGATCAAGGATTTCACGCCGATCGCGCGGGTGGGTGAACTGCCTTTCGCGGTGCTGGTGGATGCGAAGTTCCCGGCGAAAAGCATGAAGGAGCTCATCGATGGCGCGAAGGCCAGCCCCGGCAAGCTCTCCTATGCCACGCCGAACAGCACCTCGCTCGTGGCGTCCGAGACCATCCGGCGAATCGCCGGCATCGACGTGCTCGGCGTGCCGTACAAGTCCAGCCCGCAGGCACTGACGGACCTGATCGGCGGGCAGGTGCAGATGTACGTCGCCGATCTTGGCTCGAGCATGTCGATGATCAAGGCGGGCAGCGTTCGTGCATTGGCCGTGACGACCCGGGGGGCGCTGACATCGTTGCCCGGAGTCCCGCCGGTGGCCGAAGCGGTCAAGGGCTTCGACCTCACTTCGTGGAACGGCGTCTTCGGTCCGGCGGGCATGCCGGGGCCGGTCGTGGAGAAGCTGGATGTCGAACTCCGGCAGGTGCTGGCGGAGAAGGAAGTGCAGGAGCAGCTCGCGCAGCTCGGCTTCGAAGTCTGGCCCAGCAAGGGCCCGGACGATTTCGCGAACTACGTGGCCGACCAGCTCGCGCACTGGACCACGCTCATCAGGCAGGCGGGCATCCGCCAGGAGTAGTCATGACGCAGGAAGACAAGGCGTTGCGCGGCGGCCCGCTCTCGGGCGTACGCGTGCTCGACATGACCTCGGTCATCATGGGACCGTATGCGACCCAGATCCTGGCCGAACTGGGCGCGGACGTCATCAAGGTGGAGAGCCCGGAGGGGGACAACATGCGCCACGTCGGACCGATGAACAACGCCGGCATGGGGCACATCTTCCTGCACGCCAACGCGGGGAAACGCAGCATCGTGCTCGACCTGAAGCACCGCGGCGGACGAGAGGCCGCGCTGAGGCTCGCCGAGGGCTGCGACGTGCTCATCAGCAACGTGCGCCCCAAGGCCATGGCGCGTCTCGGGCTGGACTACGAAGCGGTGCGGGAACGCAATCCGCAACTCATCCACGTGAGCTGCTGCGGCTTCGACCAGGACGGACCCGACGCGGCGCGGCCGGCTTATGACGACCTGATCCAGGGCGCCACCGGGCTGCCCTGGCTCATGCAGCAGTACGGTGCGCCGGAGCCGACCTACGCGCCGACGACGCTCTCGGACCGGGTTACGGGCCTGCATGCGGTCTATGCGGTGACGGCCGCGCTGTATGCGCGCAGCCGCACGGGGCACGGGCAGGCGGTGGTGGTCCCGATGTTCGAGGCGATGTCGCAGTTCATCCTGGGCGACCACATGGCGGGGCTGACCTTCGACCCGCCGCTCGGCACGCCCGGCTATGCCCGACTGCTGACACCGCATCGCAGGCCCTATGCCACGCGCGATGGATGGCTCTGCGTGCTGATCTACAACGACAAGCACTGGCGCAGCTTCTTCGGCGCGATCGGCGAGTCCGACGGGCTCGGCGCCGATCCGAGGTTCGCGACGCATGGCGCGCGCGCCGCGCATATCGACGCGGTCTATGCCGAGGTCTCGCGCATCATGCGCGCGCGCACGACCGAGGCATGGCGCGCGCTGCTGGATGCGGCCGACGTGCCGAACATGTCGATGAACAGCCCGGCCGACCTGCTCGCGAATCCGCAGCTTCGTGCCACCGGGTTCCTGCGCGACACGGTGCATCCGACGGAGGGCGCGATGCACGCGATGGCGCATCCGACGAAATGGTCGGGTACGCCGCCCGCGCGCCAATTCACGCCCGCACCTCGGCTGGGCGAGCACACCGCGGCGCTGCTGCGCGAGGCCGGCTATTCGCAGGCGGATATCGACGAACTTCTGGCGAGTGGCGCGTGCGCCGCCGCGCTCCCCGAACCGACGCATTGACCATGAACCCCAAGTACCTGATTCGCAGCGAAGACGTTCCCGCCTACCAGCCCGCCAACCACCACCTGACGAGCAATCGGCGACTGATCGGTCCCGAAACCGTGGGCGCGCGGCAGATGGAAGTTCTGCTGGGCACCCTGCACAAGGGCGGTGGCGCACTGCCGCACGCGCACCCCGGCATCGAGCAGGCCTGCCATCTGCTGGAGGGCACTGCGCATGTCGAGGTGGAAGGGGAGGCCTTCGACATGGAGCCCGGAGACACCTGCTTCTTTCCGGCGGATGCGATGCACCTCTTCCAGGTGACCAGCGACACGCCGGTCAAGCTGCTGGTGATCTACAGCCCACCCTACGGCGAATCGCCGGAGAAGCTGTGCCGGCCCGCCCACGATTGAATCAGGAGACGGACATGAATTTCAGCCTCACGTCGCAGCAGGAGCAGATCCGGGACGCCATCGAGAAGGTCTGCGCCCCCTTCGATGCCGACTACTGGCTGCGCAAGGATCGCGAGGGCGGCTTCCCGGACGACTTTCACCATGCGCTTGCGGAAGCCGGCTGGCTCGGCATCGCGATGCCGGAGGAACATGGCGGGGCCGGGCTCGGCATCAGCGAGGCGGCGCTGATGATGCACACCATCGCCGCGACGGGCGCGGGGCTGTCGGGTGCGTCCGCAGTGCACATGAACATCTTCGGCCTGCATCCGGTGGTCGTCTTCGGAACCCATGATCAGAAGCGGCGCTGGCTGCCGCCGCTGATCCAGGGCAGGGATCGCGCCTGCTTCGGCGTGACCGA
Source organism: Variovorax ureilyticus (assembly GCF_050632185.1). Classification (GTDB taxonomy): domain Bacteria; phylum Pseudomonadota; class Gammaproteobacteria; order Burkholderiales; family Burkholderiaceae_C; genus Variovorax; species Variovorax ureilyticus_A. The sequence goes on along the minus strand of NZ_CP192579.1, from coordinate 2,652,912 downwards.
ACCGGACGCCGGGCTCAACACGCTGAAGCTCAGGACGCGCGCGGTGCGCGAGGGAAACCACTACGTGGTGCATGGCCAGAAGGTCTGGATCAGCACGGCGCAGGTCGCGAACAAGATCCTGCTCCTCGCGCGCACCACGCCCGTCGAGGACTGCGAGGGTACCGAGGGCCTGAGCCTCTTCTACACCGACCTCGACCGCTCGAAAGTCGAGGTGCGCGAGATCGAGAAGCTCGGCCGCAAGTGTGTCGATTCCAACCAGGTCTTCATCGACGGGCTCCGCATCCCGGTCGCGGATCGCGTGGGCGAGGAGGGCAAGGGATTCGGCTACATCCTGCACGGGCTGAACCCGGAGCGCATCCTGATCGCGTCCGAGGCGATCGGCCTGGGCCGCGCCGCATTGAAGCGTGCCGCGGGCTATGCCAACGAGCGCGAGGTCTTCGGCCGGCCGATCGGCATGAACCGGGCCATCCAGCATCCGCTGGCGAAGTCATGGATGGAGCTCGAGGCGGCCCATCTCATGGTGCAGAAGGCTGCGTGGCTCTACGACCAGCGCCTGTCCTGCGGCGCGGAGGCCAACAGCGCGAAGTTTCTGGCGGCGGAAGCCTGCTATGCCGCGTGCGAGAACGCGATCTTCACGCACGGCGGCATGGGCTATGCCAAGGAGTACCACGTCGAGCGCTACCTGCGCGAAGCCTGGATTCCGCGTCTGGCGCCGGTGAGCCCGCAGCTCATCCTGTGTTTCATCGCCGAGAAGGTGCTGGGGTTACCGAAGTCCTATTGAGGCTGCGCCTCACTTGATGCCGGCGCGCATGAAGCTCTGAACGAACTGTCGCTGGAACAGCAGGAACGCGATCAGCAGCGGTGCGGAAGTCATCAGCGTCGCCGCGGTGATCACCGACCAGTCGACGCCCTGGTCGACCGACGAGAACACCTGCAGGCCCACTGTCAGCGGCCGCGCGTTCACGCTGTTGGTGATGATGAGCGGCCAGAGGAAGTTGTTCCAGTGGAAGCTGGTGGACACCAGCGCGAACGCGGTGTACACGGGTTTGGCGAGCGGCACGTAGACGCGCCACAGCGTCTGCATCGCGCTCGCGCCCTCGACGCGCGCGGCCTCGTCGAGCTCCTTCGGGATGCCCATGAAGGTCTGGCGCAGCAGGAAGATCGCGAAGGCCGAGGCGAAGTAGGGCAGGCCGATCGCGACGAGCGTGTCGACCAGGCCGAGCCGCGCCATGGTCTTGTAATTCTCGACCAGCAGGATGTCCGGCATGATCATGAGCTGCACCAGCACGAGCGCGAAGGCCACGTTCCTGCCCTTGAACTCATACCGCGCGAAGGCATAGGCGGCCAGCGTGCCCAATACCAGTTGGGCCGCCAGCACCATCGCCACCAGCAGCGTGGTGTTGAGAAAGTAGCGCGCGAACGGGGCGGCTTCCCAGGCGCGGCGGAAGTTGTCGAGCGTGAGCGGCGCCGCGAGCGCGAAGCGCGTCGAGTACTCGGCCGGATGGAACGCGGTCCAGACCGCATACGCCAGTGGGAGAACCCACATCAGCGCAAGCAGCCAGGCGGCCAGCGTGTCGAGCCACGTGGGTTCGTTGAAGGCGAGCCGGCTGGCGCGAGAGGCGGGCGCGGCGGCGCTCATTTGTAGTGCACCCTCTTGTCGAGCACGAAGAACTGGAAGAGCGCGATGCCTGCGAGCACCACCACCAGCACCACGGTGATCGTCGATGCGTAGGCCGTGTCCCAGAAGCTGAAGCCGACCTCGTACAGGTGGTAGAGCAGCAGGATCGATGCATTGTCCGGCCCGCCGCGCGTGAGCACGAACAGGTGATCGACCATGCGGAACGCATTGATGAACGCATTGACCAGCACGAAGAGCGTGGTCGGCATCAGGAGCGGCCACTGCACCCGCCGGAAGAAGTACCAGCGCGACGCACCCTCGATCGCTGCGGCTTCGCGCAGGCTCGGGTTGAGCGTCTGCAGCGCCGCGAGGTAGAAGATCATGAAAAAGCCGGCTTCCTTCCAGATCGCGACCACCGTCACCGCGCCGAGCGCGGTCGACGGACTGCCGAGCCAGTTGTGCGAGGGCAGCCCCAGCGCGCTGGTGATCTGCTCGAGCAGGCCGTACTGCGGCGTGTAGAAGAAGAGCCAGATGTTCGCCACCGCGATCATCGGCAGCACTGTCGGCGTGAAGTAGGCCATGCGCAGGAATGCGCGGCCCGCGATGCGTTCGTTGACCCACAGCGCCATCACGAGCGCGAGCCCGATCGACAGCGGAATGGTCGCGCCGGCGAACCAGAGGTTGTTGCGCACCGCCTTCCAGAACACCGGGTCGCCGACCATCGCCTCATAGTTCTCGAGCCCGACCCACACGCCCGGGCGCTTGCCCTTGGGCGTGGAGAAGAAGCTGTCGATCAGCGTCGAGATGGCCGGCCAATGCGTGAACGCGACCAGCAGCACCAGCGCGGGCAACAGCATCAGCCAGGCGTGGATGGTGCGCGGTCTCATCTGTGATGTCTGGTGCCAGGGCACCTGGGGGTCATTTGAAAGTCTTCAGGATGCGGTCGGCTTCCTTCTGCGAATCCTGCATCGCCTGCGCGGGCGCCTTGGTGCCGGTCAGCGCGGCCTGCAGGCCGTCGTTGAGCGCCTTGGTCACACGCTGGTTGTCATGCGTCGAGAACTCGGCGACCGAGAACGGCAACTGGTCGCGCGCCACCAGCGCGGCCGGGAAGTCGCGGCCGTACTTGCGCAGCGCATCGGTCTCGTAGGCGGCCGGCGAGACCGCGACATAGCCGGTGTCGATGCTCCATTGGGCGGCGCGTTCGGGCTGCGTGATCCACTTGATGAATTTGAACGAGGCCTCCTGCTGCGCGGGCGTCGACTTCTTGAAGATGTAGAAATTGCCGCCGCCGGTCGGCGAGCCCTTGCGCTTGTTGGCCGGGATCATGCCGACGCCGAAGTCGAACTTGGCGTTGGCCTTGATGTTGGTCAGGTTGCCGGTGGTCGTGTAGATGATCGCGGCCTTCTTCTCGAAGAAGTCCTTCGGCGTCGTGCCCCACTCGACCACGCCGGGCGGATGCACGCCGGCCTTGCCGAGATCGACCCAGTACTGCAGCGCCTCGACCACCTTCGGGTCGTCGAACCGGACTGCGGTTCCCGCGTCGTTGGCGAGGATCGCGTCGTTCGGCGTGGTCAGCGTCTGGAAGAGCCAGTACGGGAAGCCGCTCGACGGAATCTGCACGCCCCACTGCGTGACCTTGCCGCTCGCATCCTTCTTCGTGAGCCTGGTCGCGGCGTCCTTCAGTTCGGCCCAGTTGGCCGGTGCCTTGTTCGGGTCGAGGCCCGCTTCCTTGAACAGCTCCTTGTTCCAGTACATCACCACGGTCGAGCGCTGGAACGGAATGCCCCAGGTCTTGCCGCCGGTCTGGCTGTTCATCATGAACGCCTTGTAGAAGCCACCCAGCCAGGCCTTGTCGTCGGCGGTCTTCACGAAGTCGTCGAAGGGCACGATCGCGTCTTCGTCGATCAGCGTGAACATGTCCGTCGACAGCAGCACGGAGGTCACCGGCGGCGTGCCGGACTTGTGCGCGGTCAAGGCCTTGACGATGGTTTCCTGGTAGGTGCCCGCGTAGATCGGCGTCACCTTGATGCCGGGGTTCTCCTTCATGAAACCGGCGGCGAAGCCGTCGATGATCTTCGCGATCGGGCCGCCCACGGCAACGGGATAGTAGAACTGGACTTCCACCGGCGTCTGCGCGTGCAGCACGCCGGGAGCGCCGGCAAAAAGGCTGCCGGCAGCGATGAACTGGGCAGCGAGTGCCCGGATGAAGGTCTTGCGTTGCATGGTCTTCTTCTTCCTCTTGAGTTTGGAATCGAACAAATCAGTGCTTCCCAGCGATTCGAGAAGAACGCATCGCATGAATCCGGCGCGGCCAAGGCCGGGAATCCCGCGGATCCGGCTTGGCCGGGCCACCGGGATTGCCCCCGGAGAGGGGTGCCCGAGCCACACGAAGTGGGCGAGGCTGGGGGTGAGCCTCATAGCCTTTGGCCCGCGGCATCGAAGCCGTGGGCATCTTCCCGGGCCCAGCGCAGGCCAACGTGATCGCCGGTGTCGGCCGGTGCCGGCCATCCACCCGCACCAGCAGGCTCTGGGTGCCGACCCGGCAGCGCAGGACGAGGTCGGCGCCGAGGTACTCCACGCTCTGCACCGTGGCCGGAATGCCCCCGGGTCGAGCGTGATCGCCTCGGGCCGCACGCCCAGGATCGCGGCCGGCACGCCGGTATCGGCGTCGCTGCCGGCGATGCGTCCAGCGTCGAGCGCGACCAGGTTCATCGGCGGCGTGCCGATGAAGCGCGCCGAAAAAGTCGTGGCCGGTCTCGCATAGAGGTCGCGCGGCATCCCGGCCTGCTCGACGCGGCCCTGGTTCAGCAGCACGACCTGGTCGGCCATGCTCATGGCTTCGGCCTGGTCATGCGTGACGTAGACGACCGTGAGGCCGAGCTGCCGTTGCAGCTCGCGCAACTCGCGCCGCATGTCCTGGCGCAACTGCGCATCGAGGTTGGAAAGCGGCTCGTCCATGAGACACACCTTGGCCTGCGCGACCAGCGCGCGGCCGAGCGCCACGCGCTGCTGCTGGCCGCCGGAAAGTTGCCCGGGCTTGCGCTCGAGCAGGGCGCCCAGGCCGAGCAGCCCGGCCGCGTTTTTCAGGCGAAGCGCGGTTTCGGCGGCGGACACCTTGCGCACCGACAGGCCGAAGGTGATGTTGTCGGCCACGCTGAGGTGCGGGAACAGCGCATAGTTCTGGAAGACCATCGCGATGCCGCGCTGCGCCGGTGGCAGCGAGGTGACGTCGCGGCCATCGATGAGCACCTGCCCGCTGGTCGCCGTCTCGAGGCCGGCGACGATGCGCAGGGTGGTCGATTTGCCGCAGCCGGAGGGCCCGAGCAGCACGCAGAAGGAGCCGGGTTCGATCCGTAGGTTGACCGCGTGCAGGGCGGTGCTGTCACCCCAGGACTTGGCGACATCGATCAGCGCGATGGAAGACATCAAACCAGTATATGGAGCAGTTGTGACACCCAGTTGCAAAGAGGGGTCAGTGTTTTCCTGATCGGGCGTTGGTGAGAAACTTCGATAAAGTGGCCAACGCCTGTTCAGGCTTCACCTCTATAAGGAACACTCATGAGCAAGAAAGTCGCATACGTCACCGGAGGCATGGGAGGCATCGGAACAGCCATTTGCCAGCGCCTTTACAAGGACGGTTTCACCGTCATCGCAGGATGTGGTCCGACCCGGGACTACGCCAAGTGGCTGGCGGAACAGAAGGCCCTCGGCTTCGAGTTCCATGCGTCGGTCGGCAACGTCGGGGACTGGCAGTCCACGGTCGAAGCCTTCACCAAGGCCAAGGCAGAGCACGGCCCCATCGACGTGCTGGTCAACAACGCAGGCATCACGCGCGATCGCATGTTCGTGAAGATGACGCCCGAGGACTGGAGCGCGGTGATCGAGACCAACCTCAACAGCATGTTCAACGTGACCAAGCAGGTCGTCGGCGACATGGTGGAAAAGGGCTGGGGCCGCATCATCAACATCAGCTCGGTCAACGGCGCGAAGGGCCGGGCCGGCCAGACCAACTACTCGGCCGCCAAGGCCGGCATGCACGGCTTCACGATGGCGCTGGCGCAGGAGCTCGCCGGCAAGGGCGTGACGGTCAACACCGTGAGCCCGGGCTACATCGGCACCGACATGGTCAAGGCGATCCGCCAGGAAGTGCTCGACAAGATCGTCGGCACCATCCCGGTCAAGCGCTTGGGCGAACCGGGCGAGATCGCCTCGATCATCGCGTGGCTCGCCTCCGATGACGGCGGCTATTCGACCGGCGCGGATTTCTCCGTGAACGGCGGATTGCACATGCACTGAGGAGGCACGCAGCCTCGATGGACCGAAGACCCGCCCTGGCGGGTCTTTTTTGTTGGGAGGGACAAGGAGCCAGAATATGGGTTCAGGCGTGCGCAGTCGCGCCGATCCATAAAAACCAGATCAAGGAGTCCTTTCATGACCCCCGACGCACCGGCGCGCAAGAAGCCAGCGCTCTATCAATCCCTCTACGCACAGGTGATCACCGCGGTGATCATCGGCGTGCTTCTCGGCCACTTCTTTCCGGCGGTCGGCGAGTCCATGAAGCCGCTGGGCGATGCGTTCATCAAGCTGATCAAGATGCTGATCGCGCCGATCATCTTCTGCACCGTGGTGATCGGCATCGCGGGCATGGAGGACATGAAGAAGGTCGGCAAGACCGGCGGGCTGGCCCTCCTGTACTTCGAGATCGTGAGCAGCATCGCGCTGGTGGTGGGGCTGGTGCTGGTCAACCTGCTCAAGCCCGGCGCGGGCATGAACGTCGATCCGGCCTCGCTCGATACGCGCGGCATCGCGGCCTACACCGGGCCGGGCAAGATGCAGGGCACGGTCGAGTTCCTGATGAACATCATTCCGAACACCGTGGTCGACGCCTTTGCCAAGGGCGAGATCCTGCAGGTGCTGCTGATCGCGATGCTGTTCGGCTTCGCGCTGCACCGTTTTGGGGGCGCGGCACGCTGGTGTTCGATGTGATCGAGAAGGGCTCGCACGTGCTCTTCGTGATCATCAACTACATCATGAAGCTCGCACCCATCGGCGCCTTCGGCGCGATGGCCTTCACCATCGGCAAGTACGGCGTGGGCTCGCTCTTCCAGCTCGGCAAGCTGATGGGGACGTTCTATCTGACCTGCCTGCTGTTCATCTTCGTGGTGCTCGGGACGATCGCGCGCTTCCACGGCTTCAGCATCTGGAAGTTCATCAAGTACATCAAGGAGGAACTGCTCATCGTGCTCGGCACCTCGTCGTCCGAATCGGTGCTGCCGCGCATGATGGAGAAGATGGAGAACCTCGGCGCCCGCAAGACGGTGGTGGGGCTGGTGATCCCGACCGGCTACTCCTTCAATCTCGACGGCACCTCGATCTATCTGACGATGGCGGCTGTTTTCATCGCGCAGGCGACCAACACGCCGATGACGCTGATGCAGGAGATCACCTTGCTCGCGGTGCTGCTGCTGACCTCGAAGGGCGCGGCGGGCGTCACCGGCAGCGGCTTCATCGTGCTCGCGGCGACGCTTTCCGCGGTGGGGCATGTGCCCGTCGCAGGGCTGGCGCTCATTCTGGGCATCGATCGCTTCATGTCCGAAGCGCGGGCGCTGACGAACCTCATCGGCAACGGCGTGGCGACGATCGTGGTCGCCAAGTGGACCGATGAGCTCGACATGGCGCGGCTGCAGGCCGGCCTGAACAACGAGACCTGGGTCGAGGCGCAGGAGCCCGAAGACCTCGTCAACGCCCGCGACGAAAAAATGGCCACCTGAAACCGGGGCAAAAGCACCGCTCTGCAGAATGCAAGGCGATGCCCCACAGCGTTTCACTGATCAACACCCTTGCCGCCGGCCTCGGGCTGGCGCTGTTGTTCGGGTTCCTGGCGGCCCGGTTGCGGCTGCCGGCGCTCGTGGGCTATCTCCTCGCAGGGGTCATCATCGGGCCGTTCACGCCGGGGTTCGTGGCCGATGCGGGTATCGCCGCGCAGCTCGCCGAGATCGGCGTGATGCTGCTGATGTTCGGCGTCGGGCTGCATTTCTCGCTCGACGATCTGCTGGCGGTGCGCAGGATCGCGGTGCCCGGCGCGCTGGTGCAGATCGCGGTGGCGACGGTGCTCGGCGGCGCGCTGGCCACATGGTGGGGCTGGAACCTCGGCGCCGCGCTGGTCTTCGGCCTGTCGCTCTCGGTCGCGAGCACCGTGGTGCTGCTGCGCGCCCTGGAGAACCTCGGCCTCCTCGATTCCTTCACGGGCCGCATCGCGGTCGGTTGGCTGGTGGTGGAGGACCTCGCGATGGTTCTCGTGCTGGTGCTGATGCCGCCGCTCGCGAGTGCGTTGATCGGTGTGGACCCCGGGCAGCGGACCGGTCCGGTCTGGCAGACGCTGGGCCTCACTTTGCTGCAGGTCGGTGGGTTCGTTGCGCTGATGCTGGTGGTGGGGCGGCGCGTGTTCCCGTGGCTGCTGTGGCAGGTGACGCGCACCGGATCGCGCGAGCTCTTCACCCTCTGCGTGGTCGCGGCGGCGGTGGGCATCGCCTTCTCGGCCGCGGCGCTTTTCGGCGTGTCGTTCGCGTTGGGCGCCTTCTTCGCAGGCATGGTGATGCGCGAGTCCGAGTTCAGCCATCGCGCCGCGCAGGAATCGCTGCCGCTGCGGGATGCTTTCGCGGTGCTGTTCTTCGTTTCGGTCGGCATGCTGTTCAACCCCGCGGTGCTGGTCGAACGGCCGCTGCAGGTGCTCGCGGTGGTGCTGGTGATCGTGGTGGGCAAGTCGGTGGCGGCGTGCGCGCTGGTGCTGTTGTTCCGCTACCCGCTCGGCACCGCGCTGACGGTGAGCGCGAGTCTCGCGCAGATCGGCGAGTTCTCGTTCATCCTTGCCTCGCTGGGCGGCAGGCTCGGCCTGCTGCCGCTCGAGGGGCAGAGCCTGCTGCTTGCGGCGGGGCTGATCTCCATCGCGACCAACCCGCTGTGGTTCAGCCTGGTCGCGCCGATCCAGAAATGGTTGCACGCGCATTCCTCGTTTGCGCGCGGGCTCCAGGCGCGCGACGATCCGCTGGCCGAGCTGCCGACGAGCACGGCCGCGAAGTACCTGTCCAAGCAGGTGGTGCTGGTCGGCTACGGGCGCGTCGGCCGGCGCATCGCGGCGGCGCTGTCGACCCATGACATTCCCTTTGTCGTCGCTGAGCAGAACCGCGAACTGGTCGAGAAGTTGCGCTCGCAGGGCATGGCCGCGGTCTGGGGCGACGCAGCCGATCCCGGCGTGCTGATCCAGGCGCACATCGCACGCGCCCGGGTGCTGGTGGTGGCGACGGCGGATGCGATCAATGTGCGGCAGATGATCGAGACGGCCCGCACCCTCAATCCGGCCATCGAGACCGTCATCCGCAGCCACAACGAGGACGAGGCCCGCCTGCTCGCGCAGGAGGTCTCGGCCACCGTGTTTCTCGGTGAGCACGAACTGGCCCAGGCCATGGTCCGCGCCGTCTTGAGGTGACTCTCCGCGAGGGAGAGCCTACAAGTCCTCGATCACGAGCGTGCGGTAGCGCTGGGCGATCGAATAGGGCACGGTGCGCACGAACTCCATGAGCCTGTTCGCGGCCGCCTCGTCCCGGGTCCGCACGAGCAGCGCGGTATGTCCCTCGCGCGCGAGCCTGGTGTAGGTCCGCACGGTGGCCGCGTCCGTGCCGGCGGACGGCAGCGGGTTGGCGTCGTCGCGCACCGTGGGCGTGATCTGCTCGATGAGCACGTGCGGCGGGATCAGGTAGATCTCGTCGCCGCTGAAGCCGTGGTCGACGAGCTGGTGGCCCACGCGGCTGGCATCCGCGGCGTCCGGAAACATCACCATCGAATGGCCCGTGGGGTAGAAGGCGCCTCCGACGACGGCCGTCATGTGGGGGTCGAGGTTGAAATGCTTCATGTCTCCTCCTGATCGTGGATAGACATGAACCAGCTTAGGCGCGGCGCCCGCCGAGTGTTGTAGGGAAAGCTTGGTGAGCGCGCCTGAAGGCCGATTCCCGCCCGATTCTGGGCTCTGGTGCATCCAGGGGCTTGCCAAAAGTAAATCTTTTGGTGACATTTGTGACCAATCGTGAAATTGTACTTAGGCATTACTGCCGCGAGTTGACTAGCATCGAACGACCGACGAAGACCCGTGCCTAACCCTATGTCGCAATTGCGAAATATCGCGCTGACCGTTCAAGAACTCGAAGAGGGCGAGTTCTATTGGGTCCTGATGGAATCCACCGACTATGAGGTGGACGACGCCTTGCCTTATCTGCCCATCGAGGCCGCGACCGATCCGTACGTCAGCTATTCCAACGCCCTGGTCGCCGGTGTCGCCGCGATTCGGAAACTGTTCGGCAAGGATGGCCCGCGGAGCTGAGCGGAACGCCATCGATCCCTGAGGAAAGCATGCGAAAAGTTGGAGGAACGGCGATCGGCGCCGGCATAGGATTCCTGGTGGTGGTGGGCTGGTTCTTCCGGCCCACGACGTCGGCCGAATGGGCGGGCTGGGTGCAGACGATCGGTGTGCTGGCGGCCATTTTCTGGTCCGTGCGGCTGCAGTCGACGGCTTCGCGCCAGAGCCTGCGGCAGGCCGGACAGGTGGCCGCCATGTTTGCGAGCCACATGCACTGGGTTTTCCGCGAGCTCAACGATGCCTGCATCAAACGCAGCTGGGCGGATTACAGCGTGCATCGCCGCATCCTCCAGGAAGTGCTCATGCAGGGGCGCGAGGTGACGCTGCAACTGCTGGACGGCCGCTCGCTCGCCATGGTGAGCAGCCTGCGCACCATCGCGGTCGAGGCGCTGGAGAAAACCGAAGGCCACACCGAATCGGGCAACTGGATGCAATTGCAGCTGTATTTCGATCGTCGCCTGCCGAGCATTGCGGCGTGGCTGTCGGCGACCGGCAACCCTCCGGAGAGCAGCGGACCGACGGACTACGCGGGGTTGCGGACGTCGTTCGGGCCGCTCGGCAATCCCTGAGCCGGCAGCCGGGTTTCACGCGCCGGCTGTCGCGAAACCCGCGCGCAAAGCCGCGTACAGCGCCTTGAAGCGCAGGTGTCGCACGGCGTGGATATCCCGCGACGAGGCCTCCGGCTCGAAGCGCTGCCGCACCGGCGGCTGGAGGCAGACGGCCGCTTCCGATCCGCCATCCGCCAGCCGGGCGAGCCGCGCCGCGCCCAGTGCGCCGCCGGCCTCGCCGCCTTCGCACACCGCGAGCGGCACCTGGAGGATGTCGGCGAGCAGTTGTGCCCACCAGGCGCTGCGCGCGCCGCCGCCGACCAGCATCAGGTCGCCGGTGGCCTTTTGAAGCGTGTCCAGTCCGTCGCGAAGGCCGAAGCTCACGCCTTCCACCACCGCGTAGGCGATCTCCGCCGGCCCGTGCGCATGCGTGAGGCCGATGAGCACGCCCTGTGCATTCGCGTCGTTGTGGGGCGAGCGTTCGCCGGACAGGTACGGCAGAAAGATGGGCGCGCGACGCCGGCCGTCCGCGGCGACCGTCGCCGCCGCGGCCAGCAGCGCGCTTTCGTTGCCCAGCCCGAAACTGCGCGCGGCCCAGGTCACCGCACTCGATGCCGAAAGCATCACCGCCATCTGGTGCCACCGGCCCGGCAAGGCATGGCAGAAGGCATGCACCGCGCGCGCCGGATCGGGCGCGAAGCGGTCGCCGCACACGAAGATCACGCCCGAGGTGCCGAGCGAAACGAAGCCCTGCCCGGCCGACACGAGACCCATGCCGACCGCGCTCGCCGCGTTGTCGCCACCGCCCCCGGCGATCGGGATGCCGGCGGGCAGTCCCCAGCGTGCCGCCAGTTCGGGCTTGAGCCTGCCCGCGACCGCGCTGCCTTCGACGAGCGCGGGCATGTGTTGCCCGGCGAGTCCGCATGCGGCGAGGATTTCGTCCGACCAGTCGCGTGCCGCCACGTCGAGCCACAGCGTGCCGGACGCATCGGACATGTCGCTCGCGCGCGTGCCGCTGAGCATGTGGCGCAGCCAGTCCTTCGGCAGCAGGACCGAGGCCGTCCGCGCGAACAGATCGGGCTCGTGCTTGCGCATCCATAGCAGCTTCGGCGCGGTGAAGCCCGGCATCGCGAGATTGCCGGTGATGTCGGCCAGATGCGGCACGAGCGCCGTCAATTCATCGCATTGCGCGGCGCTGCGGCCATCGTTCCAGAGGATCGCGGGACGCAGCACCTGGCCGGCCGCATCGAGCGCGACCGCGCCGTGCATCTGGCCCGAAAGCCCGATCGCCCGCACCGACGCGAGCGAATCCGCGTTGGTCCGCCGCAGCGACGCCATCGCGGTTTCGAGGGCTTCCCACCACTGCGAGGGCGACTGCTCCGACCACAGCGGCTGCGGCCGGCTCACGGTCAGCGGCGCACGCGCGAGTGCCACGATGCGGTGGTCGTCGGCCAGCAGCAGCGCCTTCAGCTCCGAGGTGCCGAGATCGAGCCCGAGGTACATGGTCATCCTTCAGGCGAGATTGCTGTAGCGGCTGTCGCTCTGCCGACGGAACTCGGTCGGCGTCATGCCCTTGATTTCGAGGAATCGCCGATTGAAGTTGGCGACGTTGTTGAAGCCGACCTGGTAGCAGATGTCCGTCACGTAGTGGTCGGTCTGCATCAGCAGGTGGCAGGCGCTGTTGATGCGCACGCGGTTCACGAAGTCGGTGAAGCTGTTGCCCGTCGATCGCTTGAAGAAGCGGCTGAAGCGGCTTTCGCTCATGCCCAGTTCGGTGGCGATGTCGGACATCACGATCGGCTCCGCGAGGTTCGAGGTGATGCGGTTGACGATCACGTTGATCTGGTCGACCTCGGCATCACCTTCGACCCCCTGCATCTGCACGTTGGACAGCAGCCGGTAGTCGGTGCACTTCACCAGTTCGGCCAGGTATTCGAGGAAGCGCGCAAGGCGTTGCAGCCCATGCGTGGCCTTGACTTGTTCCCAGTGCTCGAGCGCGCGGTCCGCGAGACCGAAGAACTCGATGCCGTGCCGCGAGCGCTCCAGCAACTGCAGCACCTCGCGCAGCTCGGGGATGTCGGACGCCGCGCTCTCGATCGGCTCGTGCCGGAACTGGATCACGCGATCGCGCTCGGGCACGCCGCCTTCGGGCGCATCGAGCGACAGCCAGTTGTGCGGCAGCCGCGGCCCGCACAGCACCAGGTGGCCCGGCTGGAAGGGGCCGATCCAGTCGCCCACGAAGGCGCGGCCGGAGGTCTCGGTGATGAGGTGCAGCTCGTATTCTTCGTGGAAGTGCCAGCGCACGAGCGGGCTCGGAACTCCGTGCGCAAGGCACCGCACGAGGCCGGACTCCTCCGGCGCTTCGTAGCCGAGCGAGGGCGAGCGCGTGATCTCGCGCTCCAGCTCGGGCTCGCGGTGGCGGGGAAGGTGACGTTGGCGCGCCGATGTCATGGAACGTTCCCAGGCAGAACCCCTTCATCAATTCATGACGTTACCACCGTCGACATTGAGTGTCTGTGCGGTGATGTAGCGGGCTTCGTCGCTCGCGAGGAATACCGCGGCGCCCGCGATGTCGTCGGGTGCACCCATGCGGCCGAGAGGGACTTCCAGGCCCACCTGCCGCTTCTTCTCGCCGGGCGGGAGGTTCTGGAATTTCGCAAAGAGCGAATCGACATGGTTCCACATCGGCGTATCGACCACGCCTGGCGAGATCGCGTTCACGCGGATGCCGTGCGGCGCCATCGCGAGCGCGGCGCTCTGCGTGTAGCTGATCACCGCCGCCTTGGTCGCGCAGTAGTGCGACACCAGTGCTTCGCCGCGCCGCCCGGCCTGCGAGGCCATGTTGATGACCGAAGCACCTTTCACGCCTTCGTCGATCATGTGCTGCAGCACCCTCTGCATCACGAAGAACATGCCTTTGACGTTGACCGCGAACAGGCGATCGAACGAGGCCTCGTCGCTCTGCAGCAGCGGCGCCATGTCGAAGATCGCGGCGTTGTTGACCAGCGTATGGATCGGGCCGTGGGCCGCGCGCGCCACATGGAGCATGCCGCCGACCGAGGGCGCCTGCGTCACGTCGGTCTCGACGTAGACGAGCGCCTGCGGATATTTGCGGCGCAACCGCTCCACGCCCTCGGAAGGGTTCGCCGGCAAGTCCGCCAACGTGCAGCGCGCACCTTCGGCGAGGCAGGCCGCGGCGATCGCGAGCCCGATGCCGCCGCCCGCACCGGTGATCAGAACATGGCGCTCTGCGAGACGGCCGCTCATGCCGTGCGCCCCCGGATGAAGGCCTGCACCCGCGCATCGGCCTTGCGCAATGCCTCGACCAGCCGCACATCACCGGCCGTCTCGCCCCACAGGGTGCGGTTGGCGGCCAGCGCAGCCACCGGATCGGCGGCATCGCAGATCGCGTGCGCCGCCGCCTCGTCCATGCCCTGATCCTGATAGGCGTACGGCAGCGCGCCCCGGTGCCAACGTTGCAGGAAGGCGAGGAACAGCGCGGGCAGCATCGCGACGCCGTCGATGCGCTCGCCGCGCGCGAGCCGCTCGCGCACCGTCGGTGCGATGAAGCCGGAGGTCTTCGAGAACCCGTCCATCGCCACCCGCTGGTTGGTGTCGCGGATCGCCGGGTTGCCGAAGCGTTCGAGCACCACGTCGCGGTAGGCCGGCAGGTCGACCGGGCTCGGGCGCTCCGGCGAATGCAGGCAGGGGATCACGTCGTCCGTCACGTAGTCGAAGGCCATGCGGCGGATCTCGGCGTCGTAGGTGCCTTCGTGGATGTACCGGAAGCCCGCGAGCGTGCCGGCCCACGCGATGCAGCTGTGGCTGGCGTTGAGGATGCGGATCTTCGCTTCCTCGTAGGGCGCAACCGACTCGACCAGTTGAACGCCGACGCGGCCCCAGTCGGGCCGGCCGTTCGCGAAGTCGTCCTCGATCACCCACTGGATGAAGCTCTCGCCGGTGACCGGCGCGGCGTCGTCCCAGCCGGTGGCCTGCAGCACGCGCTGCCTCAGTTCCGGCGGCGGCCGGGGCGTGATGCGGTCGACCATCGCGTTGGGGCTCGTCGTCTGCGTGCAGACCCATTCGAGGAGTTGGGTGTCCCCCGCTTTCTCGATGAAGGCGAGCAGGCCCTTGCGGAAGCGCTCGCCGTTGTGTCGGAGGTTGTCGCAGTTCAGCAGCGTCACTGCGCCCGCGTTCGCGGCGCGGCGCGCGCGCAGGATTGCGCAGACCGCCCCGTAGATGGTCGTGCCGGCTTCGCCGCGTCGCGCGCGATCGAGGTCGGCTGCGAGATCGGCGGCGCCGAAGTCGAGTCGGTCCGCCGGGTCGAGGTAGTAGCCCGCTTCGGTCACGGTGAACGAGATCACCCGCGTGCGTGGATCGGCCCCGCACGCCGTCACCGCGGCGAGCGACGGGTCGAAGGCGAGCACTTCGCGGATCGATTCGATGCGCTGGTAGCGGTACTCGCCGGCCGGCGACACGGTTTCGAGCGTGTATTGGCCGCCCTGTTTGATGAGTGCGGATTCGACATCGGCCATGTCCGGCCGCAGGTTCGCGCCCGCGAGCGACCAGCGTGTATCGCCTGCGTCGATCAGCGCCTGGAGGTACATGGCCTGATGCGCGCGATGAAATGAGCCGAGCCCGAGGTGAAGCACCACGAGTTCGGAGGGAGCAGGATGGGCCATGGAAGCAGCTCAGGCGGCGACCGCACGGCCGTCGCGGTTGAAAAAGTGGAGCACGGACGGATCGAGCTCGACGCTGACCGCATCGCCGGGCTGGAGTTCGGTGCGCTCGTTCTGCCGCGCGATGAGCGGCACGCCATCGACGTTGACGTGGATCAGTGTGTCTGCGCCGAGCGCCTCGATGAGGTCGACTTGCGCCGACGCGCCACCGCCGTGGCCGTTGCGATGCACATGCAGCTGCTCGGGTCGCACGCCGAGGAACCCGTCCGAAGGAAGCTTTCCGCCCGTGAGCGCCGAGAAGCTCGGGATCGCCTTGGCCTGCACCATGTTCATCGACGGCATGCCGATGAACTGTGCGACGAACTGGTTCGCGGGGCGGTCGTAGAGCTCCATCGGCGTGCCGACCTGCTCGATGAGGCCGTCGCGCAGCACCACCACGCGGTCGGCCAGCGTCATCGCCTCGACCTGGTCGTGGGTGACATAGATGCTGGTTGCACCGAGCGCGCGGTGCAGCTTGTGGATTTCCACGCGCGTGTTGCCGCGCAGGGCGGCATCGAGGTTGGAGAGCGGCTCGTCGAAGAGAAACACCTTGGGTGCGCGCACGATCGCGCGGCCGATCGCGACGCGCTGCCGCTGGCCGCCGGAGAGTTCTTTCGGCGTGCGGCCCAGGTACTGCGTGAGGTTGAGCGTCTTCGCCGCGTACTCCACCTTGCTCTTGATCACGTCCTTCGACACCTTCGCGAGCTTGAGCGCGAAGGACATGTTGTCGTACACGCTCATGTGCGGATAGAGCGCATAGCTCTGGAACACCATCGCGAGATCGCGCTTTCCCGACGGCGTGTGCGTGATGTCCTTGCCATCCAGCGAGAGCTTGCCGCTGGTGATCGATTCGAGCCCCGCGATCAGCCGCAGCAGCGTCGACTTGCCGCAGCCCGAGGGACCGACGAACACGATGAACTCGCCCTTGTCGATCTCGAGGTTCACGCCCTTGATGACGTGCGTGTCGCCGAAGCTCTTCTGGATGTTGTCGAGTTGGAGGTAGGCCATCTTCATGTCCTCTCTGATTCGTTACTTCACTGCGCCGAAGGTCAAACCTTGGACCAACTGCTTCTGGCTGAACCAGCCGAACACCACGATCGGCGCGATCGCCATCACCGAAGCGGCGGAGAGCTTGGCCCAGAAGAGTCCTTCGGGGCTCGAGTACGAAGCGATCATGGTCGCCAGCGTTCCGGCCTTTGCGGAGCTGAGGTTGAGCGCCCAGAAGGCTTCGTTCCAGCTCAGGATCAGGCACAACAGGCCGGTGGAGGCGAGCCCGCCGATGGACAGCGGCAGCACCACGTGGCGGAACTCGGTCCACAGGTTCGCGCCGTCCATGCGCGCGGCTTCGAGGATCTCGGGGGGATGTCCTTGTAGCTCGTGTAGAGCATCCACACCATGATCGGCAGGTTCGAGAGCGTGAAGACGACGGTGAGCGCGGTGCGCGTGTCGAGGAGGCCCGCGGTCTGCGCGATCACGTAGATCGGCACCAGCGCGCCGACGGCGGGCATCATCTTGGTGGAGAGCATCCACATCAGGATGTCGCGTGTGCGCTTCGTGCGGAAGAAGGCCATTGAGTAGGCAGCCGGCGCCGCGATCGCGAGGCCGATGATCGTCGAGCCGATGCTGGTGATGACCGAGTTCTTCGCGAACAGCAGGTAGTCGCTGCGCCGCTGCACTTCGGCGAAGTTCTCCAGCGTGGGCTCGAAGAAGAACAGCGGCGGCACGTGGATCGCCTGCAGCTCGGTCTTGAACGAGGTCAGAACCAGCCAGCCCAGCGGGAAGAAGAGCAGCAGGGTGACGATCCACGCGCCGACGGTGCGCAGGATGAGGGGAGGCGGCTTTCGTCCATGGCGTCCGTCCCTTCAGTCGAGGTTCTTGCCGATGATGCGGATCAGGAAGGCCGCCACGATGTTGGCCAGCACCACCGCGAACAGTGCACCCGCAGAGGCCACGCCCACATCGAAGTTCATCAGCGACTGCTTGAAGATCATGTACGTGAGGTTCGTGCTCTCGTTGCCGGGGCCGCCGGCGGTCGTGATCGCGATCTCGGCGAACACGGAGAGCAGGAAGATCATCTCGATCATGATCACCACCGCCATCGGCCGTGCGAGGTGCGGCAGCGTGAGGTAGCCGAAGCGCTGGACGGCCGTGGCGCCGTCCATGCGAGCGGCTTCCATCTGCTCGCGGTCGAGCGATTGCAGCGAGGTGATGAAGATCAGGCAGGCGAACGGCAGCCACTGCCACGCCACCATCACGATCACCGAGAACAGCGGAAGGTCCGTGAGCCAGTCGATCGGCTCCGCGCCGAAGGTGCGCCACACGTCGGCGAGGATGCCGTAGATCGGGTTCATCATCATGTGCTTCCACAGCAGCGCGTTCACCGTGGGCATCACGAAGAAGGGCGAGATCAGCAGCACCCGCACGATGCCGCGTCCCGGAAAGGGTTCGTTGACCAGCAGCGCGAGCGCCACCCCGAGCACCACCGTGATGGCGATCACGCTGCCGATCAGCATCAGCGTGTTCCACACCGCGGGCCAGAAGTCCGGGTCGGTGATGAAGTACTCGAAGTTGGCAAGCCCGTTGAAGGTGCGCTCGCCGGGCTGCATGAGGTTGTAGTTGACGAACGAAAAGTAGATCGTCATCAACAGCGGCGCCAGCATCCAGAGGACCAGCACCGCCACGGCCGGCGCCATCAATGCGCGGGGCAGCAGGCGGTTCATTGGCGCGTCCAGTGATTTGGTCGGGAGCAGCCGCGGAACCGGCTCCGCCGGTCCGCTGGCTGCGCCCCCGGCAGGGGGTGGAGGAGCGACATGAAATGCGCGGAGCCTGGGGGGTTACTTGTAATACCCGGCCTTCTTCATCTCGCGCTCGGCCGTGGTTTGCGAAGTCTTCAGCGCCTGGTCGACCGTGACCTTCCCCGACAGCGCCGCGCTCATCTGCTGCCCGACTGCCACGCCGATCGCCTGGAACTCCGGAATCGCCGCGTACTGCACGCCGACGTAGGGCGACTTGGGCAGCGTGCTGTCGTTCGGGTTCGCGGTGTCGATCGCCTTCTTCTCGGCCTCGGCGAAGCGCGCGGCCTTGATGAATTCGGGCGAGGCATAGGTCGACTTGCGCGTGCCGGTCGGAACCGACCCCCAGCCTTCTTCCTTCGCGACGAGGTTGATGTAGTCCTTCGACGTGGCCCACTTGATGAAGGTCTGCGCCGCATCGACCTTCTGCGAACCCGCGGGAATCGCGAGCGCCCAGGCCCAGAGCCAGTTCGCACCCTTCGGCGTCACGGCAGTCGGCGCTTGCGCGAATGCGACCTTGTCGGCCACCTTCGACTGCTTCGGATCGCTCACGAACGAGGCCGCGATGGTCGCGTCCACCCACATGCCGCACTTGCCTTCGTTGAAGAGCGCGAGGTTCTCGTTGAAGCTGTTGGCCGAAGCGCCGGGCGGGCCGTAGGCCTTCATCAGATCGACGTAGAAGCTGATCGCGTCATGCCAGGGCTTGGTGTCGATCTGCGGCTTCCAGCTCGTGTCGAACCACTGGCCGCCGTTGGTGTTGACCATGGTAGTCAGGAGCGCCATGTTGTCGCCCCAGCCCGGCTTGCCGCGCAGGCAGATGCCGTAGACGCCGTTCTTCGGGTCGTGGATCTTGCCGGCGAGCTCCTTCACCTGCGTCCAGGTCGGCTGTTCCGGCATCTTGAAGCCGACCTTGTCCGCGAGGTCCTTGCGGTACATGAGCATCGAGCTCTCACCGTAGAACGGCGCGGCGTAGAGCTTGCCGTCGGCGGACAGGCCGTTGCGCATCGCCGGGAGCAGGTCGTCGACGTCGTAGGCGGCATCCGTGGCGATCGGAACCAGCCAGCCCTTCTTGGCCCAGATCGGCGTTTCGTACATGCCGATGGTCATCACGTCGAACTGGCCGCCCTTGGTGGCGATGTCGGTCGTCACACGCTGGCGCAGCGTGCCTTCCTCCAGCGTGACCCACTTCAGCTTGATGTCGGGATTCGCCTGCTCGAAGAACTTGCCGAGCTTCTGCATCTCGATCATGTGGCCGTTGTTCACGGTCGCGATGACCAGTTCGGTGGCCGCATGCGCCAAGCCCGTGCCCGCAATCGCGAGCGCCAGGCCCGCCTTCAGAAAACGCTTCATGTTTGTCTCCTTGGGATCGACGACAGCGGGTCGCCGTGGTCGGATTCTGGAGACTCCGAATTGCGGGTTTGGTACTCGGATAGCCGCTGCCAATACTCAGATGCACCAATTGATTGGTGACTTCCCTAGCTCGAGCAAGCAGGGATGTATCGGAGGTTCGAACGCCGGGTTAGGCGGCCTGCAGCGACGCGGTTGCGCGCTCGCCGAGGCGGCGGCTCCATGCGGCCAGCGCCAGAGCGCCCAGCGTGATCGCCGCGCCGGCCCATGGCAGGTCCGTCAGCGGCACGCCGGCCGCGAGCATGCCGCTGCCGATCCACGCGCCGGCGGCATTGCCGAGATTGAAGGCACCCTGGTTCAGGGTCGAGGCAAGATTCGGGGCCGCGCTCGCGTGATGGACGATGAGCGTCTGCAGCAACGGCACGAGTGCGAAGGACAACGTGGTCCACAGCAGCATCGTCACCACGGTCGGCGCGCGCATCGGGAGCACGAAATGCATCAGCCCGAGCACCGCCGCGTTGAGGCCCAGCACCAGCAGCAGCGAGGGGACGAGCCGCCGGTCGCCGAGCCGTCCGCCGACCGTGCTGCCGATGGTGAGCCCGACGCCCAGCAGAAGCAGGATCGGCGCGACCGCTCCAGTCGAGAAGCCACTCGCCTGCGTGAGCAGTGGCGCGATGTAGGTGAAGACGACGAACAGGCTCGCCGAGGCCAACGCGCTGGTCGCGAGCGCCAGCAGCACGCGCCCGTCCGCGAGCACGGTGAACTCGCGCAGGATGTCGCCCTTCTGCATCTCGATGTGCCGCGGCAGCAGCGCGACGAGCGAGACGACCGCGGCCAGCGCGATCAGCACGATGGCCGCGAAGGTCATCCGCCAGCCGTGGTGCTCGCCGATGATCCGGCCGAGCGGCACGCCCAGCACATTGGCGAGCGTGAGTCCTGTGAACATCAGCGCGATGGCCTGCGCGTGCTTGTTGGGCGCGACCAGTCCGGCGGCGACCACCGATCCGATCCCGAAGAAAGTGCCGTGCGCCAGCGCAGTGACCACGCGCGCGGCCATCAGCAGGCCGTAGTTCGGCGCCAGCGCGCACAGAAGATTGCCCAGCACGAACAGCGAGGCCAGTGCAATCAGCGTGGCCTTGCGCGGCAGGCGCGCGGTCGCGACCGCGAAGACCGGTGCGCCGATGACCACGCCCATCGCGTAGCCGGTGACCAGCAGGCCCGCCTGCGACAGCGTGACGCCGAGGTCGAGCGCCATGTCGGGCAAGAGCCCCATCACGACGAATTCGCTGGTGCCGATCGCGAACGCGGCGGCGGCGAGCGCCAGCAGGGCGATGGGCATGCGGGATGAAGCGGCGGGCGGCGTCTCGGCGGGGGTGGTCATTGGGCAGGGCGAACTAGGGTTAACCCTGATTATCCCGGGAGGCGCTCCGAGACGGCCCGCGAAAGGGCATTCCGGCGGAATTCCGTCGCATAGAACAGCAGCGCCACGACCGCGAAGCCGCCGCCGAGCAGGCTCAGGCCGTTCCAGCCGTGAAAGGCATAGACGGCCGCCGCCAGCCCGGAGGCCACCGCCGCGCACAGAAAGATGAAGGTGAGAAAGAGGCCATTGAGCCGCCCGCGCAATTCGGGCGCGAGCACGTAGAGGCTGCGCAGGCTGAGCACGTTGCACAGCTGCACGGCGCCGTCGAGCAGGATGCCGGCCGCGACCAGTGCGGCCAGCGACCTGAAATGCACCCCGACCGCGCCCAGTGCGAATGACAGCAGCGCGGTGGCCATGGCCCAGCCGGTCGCCGGCCGCGTCAGGCCCCGGTCCGCCAGGCGGCCGGCCCAGGGGGCGGCGAGCGCACCGGCCGCACCCGCGAGCGCGAAGAGCGCGATGCCGGCCTGGCCCATGCCGAACTCGCGTGCGAGCGCCAGCGGTACCGCGGTCCAGAACGCCTGGAAGCCCGCGAACATCATTCCCTGGTAGAACGCCCGGCGCCGCAGCAGCGGCGTGCGCCAGACGATGCCCGGCAGCGATGCCATCGTGCGCGCATAGCCGAACGAGGCATGCGGCCGGCGCTGCGGCAGCGCCCGCCAGAGCACGAGCGCGAGTGCCGCCATCAGCACCGCGGAGATCGCGAACACCGCGCGCCATCCGAGCGCCGAGGCGACGACGCTGGAGAAAGGCCGCGCCAGCATGATCCCTGCGAGCAACCCCGCCATGATGTTGCCGACCACCTTGCCGCGCGTCGCTTCGGGCACGAGATGCGAGGCCAGCGGAACCAGCACCTGCGCCGCCACCGCGCAGGTGCCGACCAGGAAGGACGCGGCGAGGAAGGTCGCCGCGGAATTCGACTGCGTGATCCCCACCAGCCCGAGCACGGCGCCGGCCATCGCGAAGATGATCAACCGGCGGTTCTCCACGACGTCGGCCAGCGGCACGAGCAGCAGCAGGCCGGTTCCGTAGCCGAGTTGGGTCAGGGTCATGATCAGCCCTGCAAGTCCCGCATGGAGCTGCAGCGTCGCGGCGATCGGGCCGATCAGCGGCTGTGCGAAGTAGATGTTGGCGACGCAGAGCCCGCATGCCACGGCGAACAGGAACGTGAGGCCGGTGGAAAGGCCGGTGGGGGTGGCGGTGTGCGGCAAGACGGACTCTTTCGACGCTTGTTGAGGGTTAACCCGAGGGGCCGGCACCTTAGCACTTCTGCCGCCAGCTTGCAGGGCCCCGGACGAACGCGCCGCGAGGCATACAGCGAATGGCGCATGGCCTGCCGCGTACGAAGCGGCGCACACTGCCTGTGCGCCGGGTGCGGCGCACTCAGGATGAAAGGGAGCGCGTCATGTCGAAGAACATCATCTTCTGCGCCGACGGCACATGGAACGGCCTCGGGCAGGGCGACGGCCAGGACGTGCAGGCCGATGCAACCAACGTGCTGCGCCTGTTCGCCACGCTTGCAGGCGACGTCACCGCCGATTCGCTGCGCAGGCAGGACGAGCAGGAAAAGGTCGCCGCCGGCCCCGACGCCAAGGTCACGCAGATCGCCAAGTACCTGCACGGCGTCGGCGATTCGCAGAACCTCATCCGCAAGATCCTCGGCGGCGTGTTCGGCGAGGGCTTCATCGAGCGCATCGTGCGCGGCTACACCTTCATCTCGCGCAACTACGCGCCGGACGACCGGATCTACCTGGTCGGGTTCAGCCGCGGTGCCTACACCGTGCGGGCGCTGGCCGGGATGATCGCCAGGATGGGCCTGCTGCCGCTGGACGCGATGTGCGGAGACGACGGGGCCTACGATTTCGAGAAGGCCTACAAGCTCGGCATCTTCGTGTGGGCACGCTTTCGCAAGGTGATGGGCAAGCAGAGCACGCTGCTCGGCTACCTGGAGGAGTTCAAGTCCGAGAAGATCGACCTGAACCGGCTGGTTCAGAACGTCGGCATCGAGGCCGTCGCCGTCTGGGACACTGTCGGCGCGCTCGGCGTGCCGACCTACGATCTGGCCGATGCGTCGAAGGTCGACATCTTCGAGTTCGCGGACCGGGCGCTGTCGGTCAAGGTCAAGTCGGGCTTCCACGCGCTTGCGATCGACGAGCAGCGCAGCGACTTCGAGCCGACCTTGTGGGACGACCGGGACGGCATCCGGCAGCGCTGGTTCGCCGGCGCGCATGCCGACGTCGGCGGCGGCTATCCGACCTGGGAGCTGCCGACCCTGTCGCTCGACTGGATGATCGCGCGCCTGCGTGACAGCGGCGTCGCGATCTCGCCGCGGTACGAGGCGACCGAGCCCTTCGCCTTCGGGCCGATCCACACGCCGTACCGCGACCCGCCCTTCGACATTCGGCCGCATGCGCCGCGCGTGCTCCCGGCGAATGCGCTGTTTCATCCGAGCGTGCAGGCGTACCTTGTCCAGTTCGCGGCCTACCAGCCGCCGGCGAACCTCGCGCCGCTGCTCAATGGCCGGCAACTCGATCCGAGGTTTGTCAAGGCGTAGGGAGTTCGCGCGTCGTGGCGCTGATTGAGGTACTTTTCGGCATGACCACGAAGAAACTGATCACAGCGGCCCTGCTGGCCCTTGCCGGCCTGACGGGCTCCGGGACCGCGATGGCCCAATGGCACAACAGCCCGCAGTTCGATCGCGATCTCCATTTCTGCAGCCGCAGCCACAACTTCGAGCGCTGCATGTGGGACCAGGGCTGGCAGCGCGGCCAGGGAAGGCGCTGGGTGCGCCGCGGGCCGGGTCAGAACTGGCATCAGCCGCCGCCGAACTGGCACCAGCCGCCGCCGCCCCGGCGCAACCAGCCAAGGCTGAGCGACATGCAGCGGCGAGCTTTGGAAAACTGCAACTTCCTGCCGCCCCAAGATCAGCCGAGGTGCCGCGCCACTGTCTGGTCGACGGTGCACTGAAGCCCGACGCCGGCATGGGCCGGTGCCGGGCTGGGACAATGCGGGGAACTGATCGCTTTTGAATTCCCCGATGATCGACAAGGATCAACCCAATCAACAGCTCGCCGCCATGCGCGTCAGCGTGGCGCCCATGATGGACTGGACGGACCGCCACTGCCGTTTCTTCCATCGCCTGCTCACGCGCCGCGCGCTGCTCTACACCGAGATGGTGACGACGGGCGCGCTGATCCATGGCGACGTTCCCCGTCATCTGCGCTTCAGCGCCGAAGAACATCCGGTCGCCCTGCAACTGGGCGGCAGTGAGCCCGCCGATCTCGCGCATTGCGCGAAGCTGGGGCAGGAATGGGGCTACGACGAGATCAACATCAACTGCGGCTGCCCCAGCGAACGGGTGCAGCGCGGAGCCTTCGGCGCCTGCCTGATGAACGAGCCGGACCTCGTCGCCGATTGCGTGAAGGCGATGGTCGACGTGGTGGACGTGCCGGTCACGGTCAAGCACCGCATCGGCATCGACAAGGTCGAAACCTACGAATTCGTGCGCGATTTCGTCGGCAAGGTGAGCGAAGCAGGGTGCGATACCTTCATCGTCCACGCGCGCAATGCGTGGCTCAAGGGCCTGTCGCCCAAGCAAAACCGCGAAGTGCCGCCGCTGCGCTATGAGATCGTGCACCGCCTCAAGCACGATTTCCCGGCGCTGCGCTTCTCGATCAACGGCGGGCTCAACGACAACGCGCAGATGCGCGCGCATCTGCGGCTGCTCGATGGCGTGATGGTCGGGCGCGAGGCCTACCACAACCCGTGGTGGCTCGCGGAGTGGGATGCGGTCTTCTTCGGCGAAGCACCGTCCGCTCTTACGCGCGAGGAGGTCGAAGCGCAGATGTGCGAGTACATGGCGCGCGAAGCCGCCGAGCACGGCACGCCGTGGTCGAACATCGCGCGCCACATGCTCGGCCTGCGCAACGGCCTCCCCGGTGCGCGGCGCTGGCGCCGGGTCTGGAGCGACCACCGGCTCAAGTCGCGCACGCCGCACGAAGTCATGGCGATCGCGCGCGAGCCGCTCGCGCAGGCCGCCTGAGGCGCACCGCTTCGATCAGGCCGCCATGAGATGTGCCTCGGGAACGTCCTCGATGGCGGTGCGGCGCAGTTCGTCTCGCTCGGTGGTGTCGTCGCGCCGTCCGCGGTGCAGCGTGCTGCTGTTGTCCCACATGGCCGGCTGATCGCGCTCAGCCTGCGGCCTCGAGGCCGTTGCGGAAGTGCTGCTGCATGCGCGCCATCGCAGTCGCCGGGTCGCGTTCCTTGATGGCGGCCATCACGGCGCGGTGCTCCTTGAGCGATTCGGTGATCCGGCCGGACTTGAGCAGCGAGTTGTGGCGGTTGAGCTTCATCACCTTGCGCAGGTCGGCCACGACCTGGTCGCGCCAGCGGTTGTTGGCGATCGCGAGCAGCCGCATGTGAAAGCGCTCGTTGATCGCAAAGAAGTTCTCCCGATCCACCTGGCCCGGCCCGGCCGCGGCTTCGAGTTCCCGATGCAGCGCCTCGAGCTCGGCCAGTTCGGCGTCGGTGGCGCGCTCGGCGACCACGCCTGCGGCGTCGCTCTCCAGCAGGCTCAGCAGGTGGTAGACATCGGCCAGGTCCTTCTCCGACACCTCCGTGACGTAGGCGCCGCGCCGGACCTTCATCGTCACCAGGCCTTCGGCCGCGAGCACCTTCAACGCCTCGCGCAGCGGCGTGCGGCTGATGCCGTATTCCTCGGCCAGCTTGAGTTCGTCGATCCAGCTGCCCGGTTCGAGCTCGCGTTTGAAGATGCGCTGGCGGAGCAGCTCGGCGACCTCTTCATAGAGCGCACGGGGGTAAGGGTGGCGGCTGACATGGTTAGGAATGTAACCCAAAAAATGGGTTTGAATTAATAATTACAGATCGGTTAGACTCGGGTTATTCCGAACAGCGCCTTCGAGCGCTCACCCCCAGACCCGACCGACAACAGCAAGACGGCGCCATGAGCAAACCCGAACCGCAATTTCCCACCGCCACCCTCGAAGCCTGGGCCAAGGCCGCCGCCAAGTCGGCGCCGGGCGGCGACGTGAACGCATTGAACTGGATCACGCCGGACGGCATCACCGTCAAGCCGCTGTACACGGCCGCCGATCTCAAAGAGCTGAAGTACGCCGACACGCTGCCCGGCTTCGAGCCCTACCTGCGCGGCCCGCAGGCCACGATGTACGCGGTGCGTCCGTGGACCATCCGCCAGTACGCGGGCTTCTCGACTGCCGAGGAATCGAACGCCTTCTACCGCAAGGCGCTCGCCGCCGGCGGCCAGGGCGTGAGCGTGGCCTTCGACCTCGCCACCCATCGCGGTTACGACAGCGACCATCCGCGCGTGACCGGCGACGTGGGCAAGGCCGGCGTGGCGATCGACTCGGTCGAGGACATGAAGATCCTGTTCGACCAGATCCCGCTCGACAAGGTCAGTGTCTCGATGACGATGAACGGCGCGGTCCTGCCGGTGCTCGCGGGCTACGTGGTCGCGGCGGAAGAGCAGGGCGTGGCGCAGGACAAGCTCAGCGGAACCATCCAGAACGACATCCTCAAGGAGTTCATGGTCCGCAACACCTACATCTTCCCGCCCGAGCCGTCGATGCGGATCATCGGCGACATCATCGAGTACACGGCCAGGAATATGCCGAAGTTCAACTCGATCTCGATCAGCGGCTACCACATGCAGGAAGCCGGCGCCAACCAAGCGCTCGAACTTGCCTTCACGCTCGCGGACGGCAAGGAATACGTGAAGACGGCGCTCGCCAAGGGCCTCGACGTGGACGACTTCGCGGGGCGCCTGAGCTTCTTCTGGGCCATCGGCATGAACTTCTATCTCGAAGTCGCCAAGATGCGCGCGGGGCGCCTCCTGTGGTGCCGGATCATGAAGGAGTTCGAGCCCAAGAACCCCAAGAGCCTGATGCTGCGCACCCACTGCCAGACCTCCGGCTGGTCGCTCACCGAGCAGGACCCGTACAACAACGTGGTGCGCACCACGATCGAGGCCATGGCCGCGGTCTTCGGCGGCACGCAGAGCCTGCACACCAATGCGCTCGATGAGGCGATCGCGCTGCCGACCGAATTCAGCGCCCGCATCGCGCGCAACACGCAGCTCATCATTCAGGAAGAGACGCACATCACGAACGTGATCGATCCCTGGGCCGGCAGCTACATGATGGAGAAGCTGACGCAGGACATGGCCGACTCCGCCTGGACGATCATCGAGGAGGTCGAGGCCATGGGCGGCATGACCCGCGCGGTCGACAGCGGCTGGGCCAAGCTCAAGATCGAGGCCGCCGCCGCCGACAAGCAGGCGCGCATCGATTCGGGCAAGGACGTGATCGTGGGCGTCAACAAGTACAAGCTCAAGGACGAGGACACGCACGACATCCTCGAGATCGACAACCTCAAGGTGCGCGAAAGCCAGATCGCCCGGCTGAACGCCATCCGCGCCAAGCGCGATGGTGCGGCGGTGCAGGCGGCGCTCGATGCGCTCACCGCGGCGGCGGAAAGCGGCCAGGGCAACCTGCTCGACCTGAGCATCAAGGCAGTGCGCCTGCGCGCCACCGTCGGCGAGATCAGCGACGCGCTCGAGAAGGTCTACGGCCGTCATCGCGCCGATACGCAGAAGGTCACCGGTGTCTACGCTGCCGCCTACGATTCGGCGGAAGGCTGGGAGGCGCTCCAGAAGGAGATCGCCGACTTCGCCGAGGAGCAGGGCCGCCGTCCGCGCGTGATGATTTCCAAGCTCGGCCAGGACGGCCATGACCGTGGCGCGAAGGTCGTCGCCACCGCCTTCGCC
This sequence comes from Variovorax ureilyticus, assembly GCF_050632185.1. Taxonomy (GTDB): domain Bacteria; phylum Pseudomonadota; class Gammaproteobacteria; order Burkholderiales; family Burkholderiaceae_C; genus Variovorax; species Variovorax ureilyticus_A. The sequence continues at coordinate 2,625,260 of NZ_CP192579.1, read as the reverse complement.
GATCTCGGCTTCGACGTCGACATGGGCCCGCTTTTCCAGACGCCCGAGGAATGCGCGCGGCAGGCCATCGAGAACGACGTGCATGCGGTGGGCGTCAGCACGCTGGCGGCCGGCCACAAGACGCTGGTGCCGGCCATCATCGAAGAACTGAAGAAGCAGGGCGCCGACGACATCATCGTGTTCGTGGGCGGCGTGATCCCGCGCCAGGATTACGAGTTCCTGTACAACGCCGGCGTGAAGGGCATCTATGGCCCCGGCACGCCGATCCCGGCCAGCGCCAAGGACGTGCTGGAGCAGATCCGCGCGGCCGTTGCTGCCTGAGCATGCCGGTTCGATCACCCGTCACTGTCGAATCCGTGGTGACGTCGGAAGGGCCTGCGCAGCGCCGAGCGATCGCCAAGACGATCACGCTGCTCGAAAGCACCCGCGCCGACCATCGGGCGCAGGCCGACGAACTGCTGACGGCCTTGCTGCCGCACACGGGGAAGTCGTTCCGCCTGGGAATCTCGGGCGTGCCGGGCGTCGGCAAGTCGACCTTCATCGAGGCGCTGGGGCTGTACCTGATCGGGCGCGGGCATCGCGTCGCGGTGCTGACCATCGACCCGTCGTCGACGGTGTCGGGCGGCTCCATCCTCGGCGACAAGACGCGAATGGAGAAGCTTTCGGTGCACGAGCGCGCCTACATCCGGCCGAGCCCGTCGTCGGGCACGCTCGGCGGCGTCGCGGAGAAGACGCGCGAGGCGATGCTGGTGTGCGAAGCCGCCGGCTACGACATCGTGATCGTCGAGACGGTCGGCGTCGGCCAGAGCGAGACCGCGGTCTCGGGCATGACGGACATGTTCGTGCTGCTGCAGTTGCCGAATGCCGGCGATGACCTGCAGGCGATCAAGAAGGGCGTCATGGAGCTCGCCGACCTGGTCGTCATCAACAAGGCCGATCTGGACAAGGATGCGGCCACCCGCGCGCAGGCGCAGATCACCTCGGCGCTGCGCCTCTTCGGGCACCACGGCAATCCGGCGCATGCGCATGTCGTCCATGGGGCGCACGCCGCACCGGGATCGATCGCACCGGAGGTTCAGTGGCAGCCCAAGGTCATCCAGATCAGCGCGTTGGTCGGCACTGGCGTGGATGCGTTCTGGGATGCCGTTCTCGAATTCAAGTCATTGCAGACCGCCAACGGCCGGCTCGCCGCGCGCCGCGAAAAGCAGGCGCTTGCGTGGATGTGGGAACGCATCGACGCCGGCCTCAAGCAGGCCTTCCGCCAGCATCCGGCGGTGCGTGAGCTGCTGCCCAGGGCCATCGCCCAGGTGGCGGCCGGCACCTTGCCCGCATCGACCGCCGCGCGCAATCTTCTGGCGTCCCAGGCCGGACAGGCGTAGCCTGCCGACCACCTACTCAACAAGATCAACTCCGACAACGAACAGTCATGAAAGAAATCCTCGAAGAACTCGAAAAGCGCCGCGAGCAGGCACGGCTCGGCGGTGGACAGAAGCGCATCGATTCACAGCACGCCAAAGGCAAGCTGACCGCACGCGAGCGCATCGAGCTGCTGCTCGACGACAACACCTTCGAAGAGTGGGACATGTTCGTCGAGCACCGCTCCAGCGACTTCGGCATGGCCGACAACAAGATCCCGGGTGACGGCGTGGTCACCGGCTACGGGATGATCAACGGCCGCCTCGTGTTCGTCTTCAGCCAGGACTTCACCGTCTTCGGCGGCGCGCTCAGCGAAGCGCATGCCGAGAAGATCTGCAAGGTGATGGACCAGGCCATGAAGGTGGGCGCTCCGGTGATCGGCCTCAACGATTCGGGTGGCGCGCGCATCCAGGAAGGCGTGGCCTCGCTCGGCGGCTATGCCGAGGTGTTCCAGCGCAACGTGATGGCCTCCGGCGTGGTGCCGCAGATCAGCATGATCATGGGCCCCTGCGCGGGCGGCGCCGTGTATTCGCCGGCCATGACCGACTTCATCTTCATGGTCAGGGACAGCTCCTACATGTTCGTGACCGGCCCCGATGTGGTGAAGACGGTGACGCACGAGGACGTGACGGCCGAGGAGCTCGGCGGCGCGTCGACCCATACCACCAAGAGTGGCGTCGCCGACATGGCGTTCGAGAACGACGTCGAGGCGCTGATGATGCTGCGCCGCCTCTATAACTATCTGCCGCTCAACAACCGCGAGAAGCCGCCGGTGCGCCCGAGCGGCGACCCGGCGGACCGCGCCGACCTGTCGCTCGACACGCTGGTGCCGGACAACCCGAACAAGCCCTACGACATGAAGGAGCTGATCCTCAAGGTGGTCGACGACGGCGACTTCTTCGAGCTGCAGCCCGACTACGCGAAGAACATCGTGATCGGCTTCGCGCGCATGGAAGGGCAGAGCATCGGCATCGTCGCCAACCAGCCGCTGGTGCTGGCCGGTTGCCTGGACATCAAGTCGTCGATCAAGGCGGCGCGCTTCGTGCGCTTCTGCGATGCGTTCAACATCCCGGTCGTGACTTTCGTCGACGTGCCCGGCTTCATGCCCGGCACCAGCCAGGAGTACGGCGGCATCATCAAGCATGGCGCAAAGCTGCTCTATGCCTACGCCGAGTGCACGGTGCCGAAGATCACCGTCATCACGCGCAAGGCCTATGGCGGTGCGTACGACGTGATGGCTTCGAAGCATCTGCGCGGCGACGTGAACCTCGCCTGGCCGCGTGCCGAGATCGCGGTGATGGGCGCGAAGGGCGCGGTGGAGATCATCTTCCGCGAAGACAAGAACGACCCCGAGAAGCTCGCCGCGCGCGAAGCCGAATACAAGGCGCGCTTCGCCAACCCGTTCGTGGCCGGTGCGCGTGGCTACATCGACGACGTGATCCTGCCGAGCGAAACCCGCAAGCGCATCTGCCGCAGCCTCGTGATGCTGCGCGAGAAGAAACTAGAGAATCCGTGGCGCAAGCACGGCAACATCCCCCTCTGAGCGCGCGAGAGAGAAAGAACATGTTCAAGAAAATTTTGATCGCCAACCGCGGAGAGATTGCCTGCCGCGTCATCAAGACGGCGAAGAAGATGGGCATCCTCACGGTGGCCGTCTATTCCGACGCCGACAAGGAAGCGCGCCACGTCGAGTTGGCCGACGAGGCCGTGCACATCGGCGCGTCGCCGAGCCGCGAGAGCTACCTGCAGGCCGACCGCATCATCGAGGCCTGCAAGAAGACCGGCGCCGAGGCGGTGCATCCCGGCTACGGCTTCCTGTCGGAGAACGAAGCCTTCGCGCGCAAGGTGGAAGAAGAGGGCATCGTCTTCATCGGCCCCAAGCACTATTCGATCGCGGCGATGGGCGACAAGATTGCCTCGAAGAAGCTCGCGGGCGAAGCGCGGGTCAACACCATCCCGGGCTGGAACGACGCCATCGAATCAGCCGAACGCGCGGTCGAGATCGCCAAGGACATCGGCTACCCGGTGATGATCAAGGCCTCGGCCGGCGGCGGCGGCAAGGGCCTGCGCGTGGCCTTCAACGACAAGGAGGCGTTCGAGGGCTTCACCTCGTGCCGCAACGAGGCGCGCAACAGCTTCGGCGACGACCGCGTCTTCATCGAGAAGTTCGTCGAGGAGCCGCGCCACATCGAGATCCAGGTGCTGGGCGATGCGCACGGCAACGTGATCTACCTGAACGAGCGCGAATGCTCGATCCAGCGCCGGCACCAGAAGGTGATCGAGGAAGCGCCGTCGCCCTTCATCAGCGAGACGACGCGCAAGGCGATGGGCGAGCAGGCGGTGGCGCTCGCCAAGGCCGTGAAGTACCAGAGCGCCGGCACGGTGGAGTTCGTGGTCGGCAAGGACCAGAGCTTCTACTTCCTCGAGATGAACACCCGGCTGCAGGTGGAACATCCGGTGACCGAGGCGATCACCGGTCTCGATCTGGTGGAGCTGATGATCCGCGTTGCCGCGGGCGAGAAGCTGCCGCTCGCGCAGCAGGACGTGAAACGCAACGGCTGGGCCATCGAGTGCCGGATCAATGCGGAAGATCCGTTCCGCAACTTCCTGCCCTCGACCGGGCGCCTCGTGCGCTTCCAGCCGCCGAAGGAGACGATGTTCTCGGCCGACACCGAGCACCTCTACGGCGTGCGGGTCGACACCGGCGTGTACGACGGCGGCGAGATCCCGATGTTCTACGACTCGATGATCGCCAAGCTGATCGTCCACGGGCGAGACCGCGCGCATGCGATCGCGATGATGCGCGAAGCGCTCAACGGTTTCGTCATTCGCGGCATCAACAGCAACATCCCCTTCCAGGCGGCGCTGCTGGCGCATCCGAAGTTCGTCGGCGGCGACTTCAACACCGGCTTCATCGCCGAACACTATGGCAAGGGTTTCCATGCGGAGGACGTGCCGCATGATGATTCGGACTTCCTCGTCGCGCTCGCCGCGTACATGAACCGGCGCTACCGCGCGCGTGCCTCGGGCATCAGCGGGCAACTCAATGGGCACGGCGTCAAGGTCGGGGAGCAGTTCGTGGTGGTCGTGCTGAATGAGAGCGGACAGCACGTTCACCAGCAGGTGTCGGTCACCGACTTTCACGGGCAGACGGGTTCGAGCGCAGTGACCGTGGGTTCCAGCAGCTACAAGATCGACAGCAGGGCGCCGCTCGGCAGCATCCGCGTCGAAGGAACGGTCAACGGCCGCGCCTTTACGGCACAGGTGGAGCGCGGCGCGGGCAAGAACCCGCTGGCGCTTCGCATCTCGCACAACGGCACGCAGATCGAGGCGATGGTCCTGTCGCCGCTGGGCTCGCGCCTGCTCAAGCTGATGCCCTACAAGGCGCCGCCGGATCTCAGCAAGTACCTGATGTCGCCGATGCCGGGGCTGCTGGTCGAGGTGTCCGTGCAGCCGGGTCAGCGCGTGCAGGCCGGCGAGAAGCTCGCAGTGATCGAGGCCATGAAGATGGAGAACGTGCTCTTCGCGGCCCAGGATGGCGTCGTCGGCAGCATCGCCGCTGCTAAGGGCGAGTCGCTCTCGGTCGATCAGGTGATTCTGGAGTTCGCGTGATGGAGCGGCCGTTCAAGGTGCTGGGCGTCCAGCAGATCGCGATCGGCGGGCCGGACAAGCTGCGCTTGCGCAAGCTGTGGGTCGAGATGCTGGGACTCGAGGTCACCGGCACTTTCAAGAGCGAGCGCGAGAACGTCGACGAAGACATCTGCGCCATGGGCAGCGGCCCGTTCAAGGTTGAAGTCGATCTGATGCAGCCCTTGGACCCCGAGAAGAAGCCCGCGGTCCACACCACGCCGCTGAATCACGTCGGGCTGTGGATCGACGACCTGCCGAAGGCGGTCGAGTGGCTCACGGCGCAGGGTGTTCGCTTTGCGCCCGGCGGCATCCGCACGGGGGCGGCCGGCTTCGACATCTGCTTCCTCCATCCCAAGGGCAACGAGGAATTTCCCATTGCCGGCGAAGGCGTGCTGGTCGAGCTGGTTCAGGCGCCGCCGGAGGTCGTCCGGGCTTTCGCGGCGCTGGCCGCGGCCTGACGCGGCGCGCGGTCAGGCGCCTGGGCGGCGCCAGACCGCCAGCGTGGCTGCCAGCAGCCACATCCCGGCCGCGCAGCCGCGATTGAGCGCCCGCAGGCTGCGCTGCGACAGCCATCGCACCGCCTGCGTGCCGGCCGTCGCATAGCCGAGCATGACGCAGGTGTCGATGCCGACGAAGATTGCACCGAGGGTCAGGTACTGCACGCCTTGGGGGCGCGACGTATCGACGAACTGCGGCAGGAAGGCCGCGAAGAACAGCAGCGATTTCGGGTTCGACAGCGCCACGGCCAGGCTGCGCGCCAGCGCGAGCCGTCCGCGCAGCGGTTTGGCCGCCGCTGCAGTCAGTTCGGCGGCGACGTCGGTCGGCTGGGTGCGCCAGAGCTTGACGCCGAGCCAGACGAGGTACGCGACGCCGAAGATCCGGATCGCGTTGAAGAGGTATTCCGAAGCGGCGAGTACCGACCCGAGCCCGAGCGCCACCGTGCCGATCACGATGGCACTGCCGAGCGATGCGCCGGCGATGCCCCAGGCCGCCGCCCGCATGCCACCCGCAATCCCGTTGGACATGGCCAGCAGCATCGTCGGGCCCGGCGTGATCGCGAGCGCCAGGGAGGCGATGACGAAGAGGAGGAGGGTGTCGGTGCTCATGGCTTTCCGGATTCGGGGGATTGTCCGGCGCGCGCCCGCGCGAGCGCAGCTTCGATGATCGCGCGCTTGCGGTCCGCCGGGGCGGCGGGCGCCGCTTTCGCAACCGGAGCGGGCTTCTCGCGCCGTCGCTGCCGGGCTTCGTAACGCTGGCGCGCATGGTCTGCCTGTTCTTGCGACCACGCCTGCCAGCCGGTCCTGCCCGGCGTGGCGGATTCGAGCGAGATGCAGTCGACCGGGCACACGGGGATGCAGAGCTCGCATCCCGTGCAGTGCGATTCGATCACCGTGTGCATGCGCTTGTTGATGCCGACGATCGCATCGGTCGGGCAGGCGTCCAGGCAGAGCGTGCAACCGATGCACCAGGTTTCATCGATGACCGCGAGCATGCGCGGCCCCTCGGCGCCGAAGTGCGGATCGACCGGGCCGGCAGGCTTGCCGGTCAATCGCGACAGGCGATTGACTCCTTCGGCCCCGCCGGGTGGGCATTGGTCGATGCCGGCCTCGCCGGCTTCGATCGCCTGGGCATATCCCGCGCAGTCCGGATAGCCGCAACGGGTGCATTGCGTTTGCGGCAGCGCCTCGAGGAGGCGCGCGGCCAGCGGGCTCACAACATCACGGCGATTTGCGCGCGGTCGTGCGGGTCCGTGGCGTGCCGGTCTTGCGTGCCGCGGCGGCCGGCGTCGTACGCTTCCTTGCCGTCGAAGCAGTGGGAACGGCATCTTCCTGGGCCAGCACCGACTGGGGAGCGCGCGTTTGCGGCTGGTCGTGCTCGAGAATGAAGGCCCTCACCTCCGGGTAGACCTTCTCGCGCCAGCGACGGCCGCTGAAGATGCCGTAGTGACCGGCTCCCTTGACCTCCAGGTGCCGCTGTTCGTCGGACACGATGCCGGTGCACAGCTCGTGCGCGGCCCGGGTCTGGCCCGCGCCCGAGATGTCGTCGAGTTCGCCTTCGATCGTCAGCAGCCCGGTCGAACGGATGTCCTGCGGCCGAACCAGTTCCGGAACGCCTTCGGGATTCTTCACGTCCCAGGTGCCGTTCACGAGGTCGAAATCCTGGAACACGGTCCGGATGGTTTCGAGGTAGTAGTCCGCATCCATGTCGAGCACGGCGTTGTACTCGTCGTAGAAGGTGCGGTGCGCCTCGGCGCTCGCATCGTCGCCCTTGATCAGGTTCTTGAAGTAGTCGTAGTGGCTGCTCGCGTGGCGGTCCGGGTTCATCGCCACGAAGCCGGTGTGCTGCAGGAAGCCCGGATACACGCGCCTGCCCTCGCCCGGAAAGCCGTCGGGCACACGGTAGATCACGTTGTTCTCGAACCACTCGAAGCTCTTGTTCATCGCCAGGTTGTTGACCGCGGTCGGCGATTTGCGGGCGTCGATGGGGCCGCCCATCATGGTCATCGAGAGCGGGGTCTTCTCGCCGCGGCTCGCCATGAGGGACACGGCCGCGAGCACCGGCACGGTGGGCTGGCAAACGCTGATGACGTGGCAGTTGCCGTACTCGGCCTGAAGGTAGCGGATGAATTCCTGGACATAGTTGACGTAGTCGTCGAGATGGAATTCACCCTTCGATAGCGGCACGAGTCGGGCGTTGACCCAGTCGGTGATGTAGACCTTATGGTCCTGCAGCATGGTGCGCACGGTGTCGCGCAAGAGTGTCGCGTAGTGGCCCGACAGCGGGGCCACGATCAGCACGACCGGCTGCTTCTTCAGCGTCTGGAGTATGGTGGGCTCGTCGGTGAAACGCTTGAAGCGACGGAGCTGGCAAAAAGGCTTGTCGACTTCGATGCTTTCATGGATCACGACGTCCCGACCGCCCACATTGACGGTCTTGATGCCGAATTCCGGCTTTTCGTAATCCTTGCCGAGTCGGTAGAGAAGGTCGTACCCGGCAGCCATGCGCTGCGCGATGGGCGTCTGGCCGAATACGGCGCCCTGCCCATAGAGTTTGGAAGCGGCCTGCGCGAAGTCCGCAAAGGGCTCCATCAGGGAGCGTTGCGCTTCATAGAGTTGGTAGAGCATCGGAGGGCCCAATTAGTTATTGCGATGCAATATATCAGCAGCTCGGCAAGGGAAATAGAGTGTGCGCCTCACTCGGAAGCCACACTCGTGACATTGAGCCCATGCGAGCGTTTGCAATGCGGGCGCGGCGCCGACGGAACTCAGAGAACCTTCGCGATGCTCTGGCAGACGTAGTCGATGTTCTTGCTGTTGAGCGCGGCCACGCACATCCGTCCGGTGTCGGTGCCGTAGACGCCGAATTCCTCGCGCAGGCGGACCATTTGATCCTTCGTCAGGCCCGAGTAGCTGAACATGCCGATCTGCGAGGTGATGAAGCTCATGTCCCGCTTCACGCCGGCGGCCTTGAGGCCGTCGACCAGCTTCTGGCGCATGGCCTTGATGCGAACGCGCATCTCGGCGAGTTCTTCTTCCCAGACCGCGCGACGTGCCGGATCGTTGAGCACCGCAGCCACCACCGCGCCGCCATGGATCGGCGGGTTGCTGTAGTTGGTGCGGATCGCGATCTTGAGCTGCGACAACACCCGCGCGGCCTCGTCCTTGTTCTCGCACAGGACCGACAGGGCACCGACGCGCTCGCCGTAGAGGCTGAAGCTCTTGGAGAACGACGTCGAGACGAAGAAGGTCAGCCCGGCTTCGACGAACTTGCCGATCACCGCGCCGTCCTCGGAGATGCCATTGCCGAAGCCCTGGTAGGCCATGTCGAGGAAGGCGGTGAGGTTGCGCGCCTTGACGGCGGCGATCACCTGGTCCCACTGGGCGGGGGTGATGTCGTAGCCCGTCGGGTTGTGGCAGCAGGCGTGGAGCACGATGATCGTGCCGGCGGCGGCGGTCTGCAGGGCCGTGAGCATCCCGTCGAAGTTGACGCCGCGCTTGGCGGCGTCGTAGTAGGGGTAGGTTTCGACGGTGAAGCCTGCATTCGTGAAGAGGGCGCGGTGGTTCTCCCAGCTCGGATCGCTGATCAGCACCTTGGCCGACGGGGCGAGCTTCTTGAGGAAGTCGGCACCGACCTTGAGGCCGCCCGTGCCGCCGATCGCCTGGATCGTGGCCACGCGGCCCGACTTCACCGGCTCGCTGTCGGCACCGAAGACGAGTCCCTTGACCGCGTTGTCGTAGGCGGCGATGCCGTCGATCGGCAGGTAGCCGCGGGCGCTGGGCGCCTTCATCATGTCCTCTTCCGCCGCCTGGACGCACTTCAGCAGCGGCAGCTTGCCGTTGTCGTCGTAATAGACGCCAACGCCGAGGTTGACCTTTTGCGGGTTGCTGTCGGCAGCGTATTGCTCGTTGAGGCCCAGAATCGGGTCACGGGGCGCCATCTCGACGGCGGTGAACATAGACATGGAGAAATCCTTAGGGGGTGGTCGATTCGCGTGAACCCGGGCCAGCGTTTAAGCTTTCCGGTTCGCTTGAATTTTACCGGCCGCGCCCGCACCTTTTCCGAGTCCACGCCATGCCAGAAGCCTCCCAAGCCATTCCAGAGTCGCCGCACGCCGAATCCGTGGGCCCGGTGAAGCAGGGCGAGTTCGTCAGGTTTCCCGGGTCGCCGTTCGAGCTCTACCAGCCTTATCCGCCCGCGGGCGACCAGCCCACGGCGATCGCGGGCCTGGTCGAAGGCGTGCAGGACGGTGAGGTTTTCCAGACGCTGCTGGGCGTGACCGGCTCCGGCAAGACCTACACGATGGCCAACGTGATCGCGCGTCTGGGCCGGCCCGCGATCGTATTCGCGCCCAACAAGACGCTGGCGGCGCAGCTCTACAGCGAGTTCCGGGAGTTCTTTCCGAAGAATGCGGTGGAGTACTTCGTCAGCTACTACGACTACTACCAGCCCGAAGCCTACGTCCCCCAGCGTGACCTGTTCATCGAGAAGGACAGCTCGATCAACGAGCACATCGAGCAGATGCGCCTCTCGGCCACCAAGAGCGTGCTGGAGCGGCGCGACACCGTGATCGTCGCGACCGTGAGCGCCATCTACGGCATCGGCACGCCCGAGGATTACACGCAGATGCGCTTCATCATGCGGCAGGGCGACCGGATCGGGCAGCGCGATGTGATCGGCCGACTGATCCGCATGCAGTACACGCGGAACGAACAGGACTTCGCGCGCGGCACCTTCCGCGTGCGCGGCGACACCATCGACGTCTTCCCGGCCGAACACAGCGAACTGGCGATCCGCATCGAGCTGTTCGACGACGAAATCGAATCGCTGCAGCTCTTCGATCCGCTCACGGGGCGCATCCGGCAGAAGATTCCGCGTTTCACCGTCTATCCGTCAAGCCATTACGTCACGCCGCGCGACAAGGTGCTGCATGCGGTCGAGACCATCAAGCTCGAACTGGACGAGCGGCTCAAGTTCTTCGTGGCGGAAGGCAAGCTGGTCGAGGCGCAGCGGCTGGAGCAGCGCACGCGCTTCGACCTCGAGATGCTGGCCGAGATCGGCCACTGCAAGGGCATCGAGAACTACACGCGGCATCTCTCGGGCGCGGCGCCGGGCGAACCGCCGGCCACGCTGACCGACTACCTGCCGAAGGACGCGCTGATGTTCCTCGACGAGAGCCATCAGATGATCGGCCAGCTGAGCGCCATGTACAACGGCGACCGGGCGCGCAAGACCACGCTCGTCGAATACGGCTTCCGGCTGCCGTCGGCACTGGACAACCGTCCGCTCAAGTTCGAGGAGTTCGAAACGCGGATGCGGCAGTGCATCTTCGTCTCGGCCACGCCGGCGCAGTACGAAAAGGACCACGCCGGCAATGTCGTCGAGCAACTGGTTCGGCCGACCGGCCTGATCGACCCCGAAGTCGAGGTCCGCCCCGCGACCCATCAGGTGGACGACGTGCTGCAGGAAATCCGCCTGCGGGTCGAGAAGAGCGAGCGGGTGCTCATCACCACGCTGACGAAGCGGATGGCCGAGCAACTCACCGACTACCTCGTCGACAACGGCGTCAAGGTGCGCTATTTGCACAGCGACGTGGACACGGTGGAGCGGGTCGAGATCTTGCGCGATCTGCGTCTGGGCGCTTTCGACGTGCTCGTCGGCATCAACCTGCTGCGCGAGGGGCTGGATATCCCAGAGGTGTCGCTGGTGGCGATCCTGGATGCCGACAAGGAAGGCTTCCTGCGCGCGGAGCGCTCGCTGATCCAGACGATCGGCCGGGCGGCGCGCAATCTGAACGGCAAGGCGATCCTGTACGCGGACCGGATCACCGACTCGATGAAGAAGGCCATCGACGAGACCCTGCGCCGACGGGCGCGTCAGATCGCCTACAACGAGGCTCACGGCATCACGCCGCGCAGCATCGTGAAGCAGGTGCGCGACCTCATCGACGGGGTCTACAGCGAAAAGTCGAGCAAGGAAGCCGCCAAGCGCGATCTGGAGCGGGCCAAGGTGGAGGACATGTCCGAAAAGGACATCGCGCGCGAAATCAAGCGGCTCGAAAAGACGATGCTGGAGCACGCCCGCGATCTCGAATTCGAGAAGGCGGCGCGGGTTCGCGACCAACTGGCGCTGCTGCGGGAGCAAGCTTTCGGCGGGCCTGGGCACGACAACGTCGTCCCCTCCGCCCCCGGCGAATCCACCGCTTGAGACCGTCCGGAACGGCAATCGGGTTTACCCGAGCACGCGGCAGGGCCTTCTGGTATACTTGACCGAAATACTCAACAAACAAGAAACTTCGCGATGAAGGGCCGACTCCCAACGACAGGTTCTCCGGTCGAGCAGGGGTCGGGCAGGGCGGAGACGACGTCACCAAGGCCCTTCGCCGCGGTGTCATTTCAACGGTAAGCACTCAAGGAGCTTGCGATGCGTCTCACTACCAAAGGCCGCTTTGCGGTGACAGCCATGATCGATCTGGCGCTGCGCCAGAACACCGGCCCAGTCACGCTGGCCGCAATCAGCCAGCGGCAGCAGATTTCGTTGTCCTATCTGGAACAACTGTTCGGCAAGCTGCGCCGGCATGAGCTGGTCGAATCGACCCGCGGCCCCGGCGGTGGCTATTCGCTCGGTCGCAAGGCTTCGGATATCACCGTTGCTGACATCATTGTTTCCGTCGATGAGCCGATCGATGCCACGCAGTGCGGCGGCAAGGAAAACTGCCTCGGCGAAGCCGGCCGCTGCATGACGCACGAACTCTGGGCGTCGCTGAACCAGCGCATGGTCGAGTTCCTCGATTCGGTCACCCTGCAGAAGCTGGTGGACGACCAGATCGCCAAGGGCGTGCAGATCGAGAACAAGCCCGCCGTCAAGCGCGCGATCTCGAGCCAGCCGGTCGTCAAGCCGATCCGGGTCAATGCGCCCAATTCGGTGTTCGCACTGGGCAACGCCTTCGCGAAATCCTGAACCCCGGGGCGCCTTCGGGCGCCGATTCGCCGCACGAAAAGAACCCACCCCCACGACAGCCCGAGCCAGCCATGGACGTCACTCCCCATTTCCCGATCTACCTTGACTACGGCGCGACGACGCCGGTCGATCCGCGCGTCGTCGACGCGATGATTCCGTGGTTGCGCGAGCACTTCGGCAACCCGGCGTCGCGCAGCCACGCCTGGGGTTGGGAAGCCGAGGAGGCCGTCGAAAAGGCGCGCGGCTTCGTGGCGGACCTGATCGGCGCCGATCCGCGCGAGATCGTGTGGACGTCCGGTGCCACTGAGTCGAACAACCTGGCGCTCAAGGGCGCCGCCCACTTCTACAAGGGCAAGGGCAAGCACCTGATCACGGTGAAGACCGAGCACAAGGCGGTGCTCGACACCATGCGCGAACTCGAGCGCCAGGGCTTCGAAGTCACCTATCTGGACGTGCAGGAAGACGGCCTGCTCGACATCGAGGCCTTCAAGGCCGCGATCCGGCCCGACACGATCCTCGCGAGCGTGATGTTCGTGAACAACGAGATCGGCGTGATCCAGGACATGGTCGCGCTCGGCAACATCTGCCGCGAGAAGGGCGTGATCTTCCACGTCGATGCGGCGCAGGCCACGGGAAAGGTCGAGATCGACGTCAAGACGCTGCCGGTCGACCTGATGAGCCCGGCCTCGCACAAGACCTATGGCCCGAAGGGCATCGGCGCGCTGTACGTGCGCCGCAAGCCGCGCGTGCGGCTCGAAGCCCAGATGCACGGCGGTGGCCATGAGCGTGGCATGCGCTCGGGCACGCTGCCGACGCACCAGATCGTGGGCATGGGCGAAGCCTTCCGCATCGCCGGGCTCGAAATGAAGGAAGACATCGCCAAGGCGCGCGCGCTGCAGCAGCGGCTGCTGGACGGCCTGAAGGATGTCGAGCAGGTCTTCATCAACGGCGACCTCGAGCACCGCGTGCCGCACAACCTGAACATGAGCTTCAACTACGTCGAAGGCGAGTCGCTGATCATGGGCATCAAGGGGTTGGCGGTATCCAGCGGTTCCGCCTGCACCTCGGCCAGCCTCGAGCCCAGCTACGTGCTGCGCGCGCTGGGCCGCAGCGACGAGCTGGCCCACAGCAGCCTGCGCATGACGATCGGCCGCTTCACGACCGAGGAAGAGATCGACTATGCGATCTCCACCATCAAGCACAACGTTGCGAAGCTCCGTGAACTGAGCCCGCTCTGGGAGATGTTCCAGGAAGGCATCGATCTCAACACGATCCAGTGGTCGGCTCACTAAAAGTCCAAGAGGTACCCCATGGCTTATTCATCGAAGGTCATTGACCACTACGAAAATCCCCGCAACGTCGGCTCCTTCGAAAAGGGCGACGCCACGGTGGGCACCGGCATGGTCGGCGCACCCGCTTGCGGCGACGTCATGAAGCTGCAGATCAAGGTCAACCCCGAGACGGGCGTGATCGAGGACGCGCGCTTCAAGACTTACGGCTGCGGTTCGGCGATCGCGTCGTCCTCGCTCGTGACCGAATGGGTCAAGGGCAAGACGCTCGACGAGGCCGCCGCGCTGAAGAACGCGCAGATCGCCGAAGAACTGGCGCTGCCGCCCGTCAAGATCCACTGCTCGATCCTCGCGGAAGACGCGATCAAGGCGGCGGTCAACGACTACAAGGCCAAACATGGCGCTGCCACGAAGGCGGCGGAGGCGGCTCACTGAAATGGCTGTGACCCTGACCGAATCGGCCGCGCGCCACGTCACCCGCTACCTCGGAAAACGAGGCAAGGGCGTGGGCGTGCGGCTGGGCGTCAAGACCACCGGGTGTTCGGGCCTGGCGTACAAGCTCGAATACGTGGATGAGCTTTCGCCCGAGGACGTGGTGTTCGAAGACCACGGCGTGAAAGTGATGGTCGACCCCAAAAGTCTTGCCTATCTCGATGGAACGCAGCTTGACTTCGTGCGCGAAGGCCTCAACGAGGGCTTCAAGTTCAACAATCCGAACGAACGCGACCGCTGCGGTTGCGGCGAGAGCTTCCGCATCTGATCCGGAACGGCCTCGAGCCCGAGCCGCCACCATTTCACGTGCTGGCGGCTTTTTTGACAATCATGCTTGCCCCCACGTTCGGCACTTCGTGTCCTCTCTGCCCCCCGAGGGGGCGCAGGCAGGCCTAGGGGCGGCCCGGCGACCTGCCTGATGAAACTGACAGACACCGACTTCGAACTGTTCGCGGTTCCGGCGACTTTCGCGCAGGACCGCACGGCGCTGGACGCCCGCTGGAAGGAACTCCAGCGCGAAGCGCATCCGGACCGTTTCGCCGCCCAGGGCGCCGCCGCGCAGCGGGTCGCCATGCAATGGTCGGTACGCATCAACGAGGCCTACCAGCGGCTCAAGGACCCCATCAAGCGCGCGACGTACCTTTGCGAGCTGAATGGCGCTCCGATCAATGCCGAGAGCAACACCGCGATGCCGTCGGATTTCCTGATGCACCAGATCGCATGGCGCGAGGAGCTTGAGGAAGCGGATGACGATACCCGGATCGAGAAGCTCCGCGGCGAAGTGGAAGCCGGCCGCGCGCGCGCGCTGTCGTCGCTCGATTGGCTCATCGATGAAAAGGGCGACTACCCGGCGGCAGCAAAGCAGATCAGAGCCCTCATGTTCATTGAGCGCTTTGCCGAGGACATCGAAGCCAAGTCGGACCAGTTGGGACAATAACGAGATGTCATTGCTTCAGATTTCAGAGCCCGGCCAGGCGCCCGATCCGCATCAGCGCCGCATCGCCGTCGGCATCGACCTCGGCACCACGCATTCGCTGGTGGCCGCGGTTCGCAACGGGGTGGCCGAGTGCCTGCCCGACGGAGAAGGCCGCGTGCTGCTGCCCTCGGCCGTTCGCTACCTCGACAAGGACCGCCGCCAGATCGGATTCGATGCCCTGGCGGCGCGCGCCGCAGACCCGGCGAACGTCATCACCTCGGTCAAGCGCCTGATGGGCCGCGGCGTGCAGGACATCGAAAACCGCGATGCGATGGCCTACCACCTCACGGACGAGTCCGGCATGGTCCACGTCGTGACCGCCGCCGGCGAGAAGTCGCCCATCGAGGTCAGCGCGGAGATTCTCGCGACGCTGCGCTACCGCGCCGAAGACACTTTCAACGATGACCTGTACGGCGCGGTGATCACCGTCCCCGCGTACTTCGACGAAGGCCAGCGCCAGGCGACCAAGGACGCCGCGCAGCTTGCCGGCCTCCATGTGCTGCGCCTCATCAGCGAGCCGACGGCGGCCGCGATCGCCTACGGGCTCGACAACGCGAGCGAAGGCGTCTATGCGGTCTACGACCTGGGCGGCGGCACCTTCGACATCTCGATCCTGCGGCTGACGCAGGGGTGTTCGAGGTGATCGCGACCGGCGGCGACTCGGCGCTGGGAGGCGACGACTACGACCTCGCGCTGGCCGAGTTCGTCCTCGCGCAAGCGGGGTACAAGGCAAGCACCGATGCCGACAAGGCCGCGCTGCTGGCGGCAGCCCGGTCGACGAAGGAAGCGCTTTCCACGGCCGAGGAGGCCACGTTCTCGGCCGGGCTCCAGGCCGGCGAAATCAAGCTCGAAGTGCGGCGCGAGCAGTTCGAAACCGCAACCGAAAAACTCACCGCGCGCACGATCGCATCGGTCCGCAAGGCGCTGCGCGACGCGCGGCTCCAGCCGGCCGAGCTCAAGGGCATCGTGCTCGTCGGCGGCGCCACGCGCATGCCGCAGATCCGCAACGCGGTCGGCAAGTTCTTCGGCCGCGATCCGCTGATCAACCTGAACCCCGACGAAGTGGTGGCCCTCGGTGCCGCGATCCAGGCCAATCAGCTGGCCGGCAACGGCGGCGCCGATGACCTGCTGCTGCTCGACGTGATCCCGCTTTCGCTCGGCATCGAGACCATGGGCGGACTCGTCGAGCGCATCGTGCCGCGCAACCAGACCATCCCGACCGCGATGGCGCAGGACTTCACGACCTACGTGGACGGGCAGACAGCCCTGGCGCTGCATGTCGTGCAGGGCGAGCGGGACCTCGTTGCCGACTGTCGCAGCCTCGCGCGTTTCGAATTGCGCGGTATTCCCCCGATGGCCGCCGGCGCGGCGCGCATCCGCGTCACCTTCACCGTCGATGCCGACGGGCTGCTGAGCGTCAGCGCGAAGGAGCAGGGCAGCGGCGTGGAGGCAAGCGTCACGGTCAAGCCGTCCTACGGTCTTTCCGACGAGCAGATCGCCACCATGCTGCACGAGAGCTTTTCGACCGCTCAGCAGGATATGCAAGCGCGCGCCCTGGTCGAGGCCCGCGTGGATGCCGACCGGATGCTGCTCGCCACGCAGAGCGCGCTGGATGCGGACGGGGCCCTCCTGTCCGCTGACGAGCGCGAAGCCATCGATGCGCTGATGGATGCGTTGCGCCGCGCGCAGTCGTCCGGCGACGCCGCCGTGATCGAAGCTGCCACCAAATCGCTCGCGGACGGCACCGAAGCCTTCGCGGCGCAGCGCATGAATGCCGGCATCGCGCGTGCGCTCGCTGGTCGCCAGATCGAGTCTCTCTAGACGAACACGTCATGCCCACGATCAAGATTCTTCCCCATGCCGAGTACTGCCCCGAGGGCGCCGAAATCACCGCGCCCGCGGGTACCTCGATCTGCGAGGCCCTGCTCGAGAACAACATCCCTATCGAGCACGCCTGCGAGATGAGCTGCGCCTGCACCACTTGCCACGTGATCGTTCGCAAGGGGTTCGAATCGCTGAATGAAGCGCAGGAGGAGGAAGAGGACCTGCTCGACCGGGCCTGGGGCCTGGAGCCGCAGTCGCGCCTGAGCTGCCAGGCGATCCTTGCACAATCGGACCTCACGGTTGAAATTCCGAAGTACTCCATCAATCACGCCAAAGAAAATCATTGATGACCCGGCAGATCGTCCTCGATACCGAAACCACCGGCCTTTCCGCAGAGAACGGCGACCGCATCATCGAACTGGGATGCGTCGAGCTGTTCAACCGCAAGCTCACCGGCAACGACCTCCACATCTACTTCAATCCCGAGCGCGAAAGCCATGAGGACGCGCTGAAGGTCCACGGCCTGACCACGGACTTCCTGCGCGACAAGCCCAAGTTCGGCACGCTGGCCAACGACATCGTCGAATACCTGCGCGATGCCGAGCTGATCATTCACAACGCGGCTTTCGACGTCGGCTTCCTGAACAAGGAGCTCGAACTGGCGGGGCTGCCGCCGCTGCGCAGTTTTGTTTCGGAGGTCACCGACACGCTGGCGATGGCGAAGTCGGTGTACCCGGGCAAGCGCAATTCGCTGGATGCGCTTTGCGACCGCTTTGGCGTGGACCGTTCCAACCGGACCTTCCACGGCGCGAAGCTGGATGCGCAGCTGCTTGCGGACGTCTACATCAATCTCACGCGCGGACAGGATGCGCTGCTGATCGACGTTGCGACCGACGAGCCGAAGCAGGGCGCCGTCCTGGTCGTCGACCTGCGCACTTTCGAGTTGCCGGTGCTCAGTGCCGCAGAGCATGAACTGGCCGCGCACGAAGAAGTGCTGGTGCAGCTCGATAAAAGTAGCAACGGTCGAACGCTGTTTCGCAAAATCGGCGAAATGGCTGTGGCATAATCGCAGGCTTCGCAGCGCAAGGCATCGCCGGCGCTTCGGGCGGTTAGCTCAGGGGTAGAGCACAGCATTCACACTGCTGGGGTCGCAGGTTCGAAGCCTGCACCGCCCACCAATTTCCCTCCCTTCGATATCTCTGCTTCCTGCGCATGGTTGTGTGCCATGCGAAGCGAATGGCGCTTGTTCGTCCGCAAGCGCGTGCCCAGCCTGTTGCATCTCATCCTCACCTCCCGTAGAACAGAGCGGTTGAAGGAGAACGCCATGGCCACCAGTCCCGATCTTCCGCCTCCCATCACGCCCGAACCGCCGGACGTTCCCGAGCTTCCCGTCGAGCCCGACCAAGGGCCCGCGACGCCGCCCGGCGATCTCGCGCTTCCGAAAATCGCACCTGCTGGCAACGCGGGGTGAGCAGCGGCCCCGCGCCGCTATGCTCCCGACATGGATGAATTCGATTGCGCCGTCATCGGCGCCGGCGTGGTCGGCTTGGCGGTGGCACGGGTCCTGGCTTTGCAGGGGCGCGATGTCATCGTGCTGGAAGCCGAGGGCGCCATCGGCACCGGCACGAGTTCTCGCAACAGCGAGGTGATTCACGCCGGGATCTACTACCCCAAGGGTTCCTTGAAGGCCCGGCTGTGCGTGGAGGGCAGGAGGCTCCTCTACGACTACGCCCACGAGCGCGGGGTGCCGCATCGCCGCTGCGGCAAGCTCATCGTCGCGACTTCAGAGACACAGGTCGAACAGCTCGCCGGGATCATGGCCAAGGCGGCCGCCAATGGCGTGGACGACATGGTCCTGCTCTCCGGCGAAGAGGCGCGCTCGATGGAGCCGCAACTGGCGTGTACCGCCGCGCTGCTTTCCCCCAGCACTGGCATCGTGGACAGCCATGCGTTCATGCTGAGCCTGCAGGGCGACCTGGAGCATGCGGGAGGCGTCGTGGCGCTGAAGTCGGGCGTCGCGAGCGCCAAGTGCGAGGGTGGGGGCATCGTGCTGACGACCGGGGATGGCACGCGCCTGCGCTGCAACGGCGTGGTGAACGCTGCCGGACTCTCGGCACCCGAGTTGGCACGTCGCTTCGAAGGGCTTCCTCCGGAATCGGTGCCACAGGCTTTTTATGCCAAGGGAAATTACTTCACCCTGGCTGGGCGCGCGCCTTTCGGCCGGCTGATTTATCCGGTCCCCGAGGCGGCGGGCCTCGGCGTGCACCTCACGCTGGATTTGGGCGGCCAGGCCAAATTTGGGCCGGACGTCCAATGGGTGGATCGCCCGGACGACCTTATGGTCGATCCCGCCCGCGGCCAGGGCTTCTACGCCGAGGTCCGCAAGTACTGGCCCGGCCTGCCTGACGGCGCGCTTCTGCCCGGCTATGCGGGCATGCGGCCCAAGATCTCCGGCCCGACGGAGGCGGCTGCCGACTTCATGATCGCCGGGCCGGCCGACCACGGCGTTCCGGGTCTCGTCAACCTGTTCGGGATCGAATCACCGGGCCTGACCAGTAGCCCGGCCATCGCACGTCAGGTGGCCCGACTTCTGTCGTAGATGCGCGCGGGCATGTACCATGCTGCGGTGCGTCGCTTGTCGGCGTGAGTTGCCGGCGGTGCCGGCGCGTTGAGGAGGACCTTTTTCAAATGACTGCAACCACCAATCTCGAAGCGGCGGCCAACGCTGTGGCGGAAGACATCGCGAGCGACGTCCGCGGTGTGCTCGCCAGCAAGGATCTCGACTCCGTTCCTCACATCAAGGCCCTTCGCCAGCGCATCGACAGCAAGCTGGCGATCGCCCGCGAGCTGGCTGCCGAAAAGAGCCGCATTGCCGCGAAGAAGGCGCGGGAGGCCGCCACCTCGGCCAACGCCTACGCACACGACGAGCCTTGGCAGATCGCCGGGGCCGCGTTGGCAGTGGGCGTCCTGGTGGGCCTGCTGCTTGGCCGCCGCTGAGTTCATCCGCCTCCGCGTCGCCGAGAAGCGGGCCAGGGTCCGCTTCTGCCGTGAGGTTCGCGGGGCCGGCGCATGAAGCTGTCGTCGCTCTTCGGGATCAAGTCCCAGCTCCGGCGTCTGCGCATCCTGGTCGGCGAAGGCGCTCTGGCGGCCGAAGACCGGGTCGAGCTGCTGCGTTTTGCCTGGGAGGACGAGAAGAAGCGCCTGCGATGGATGCTCGGGCTCGTCATCGCGGTGGTCGGACTCACCACGATCGCGATCGCGCTGCTCTCGGTCGCCATCGTCGTCCACTTCTGGGACACGCCGCACCGCGCGGCCGCCGCGTGGCTGGTGGCGGCGGTCTGGATGGCGCTCTGGCTGGCCTCGGTGGTGGCGCTCCTGTCGATGACCGGCAAGTCGTCGTTAGCGTTCGAGCCGGTTGTTCGCGAGTTCGAACGCGACCGTGCATGGCTCCGTCAAAGCCTCGGAAAGCCGGGTGCGCCCCCGCGGGAGCCCCGACCGCACACACGCGAGGAATTGCTGGCGAGCATCGAAAAGCAGCGCGTGCGTATTGCCACCCTCGAAGCCGCTTCGTCGCACAAGGGAGAGGCGCCCGTACCGAATGAAACCCCCAGCGCCGCCGCGATCCGCATCGCGCGCGAGCACCCGGTCGCGGCCGGCGTGGCTGCCGCGGCGGTGGTGGCCGTCCTCGGGCCGCGCCGCATCGTGCGCTGGGCCAGCGTGATCGTCCCGGTGCTCTGGCGGATGCGCTGACCGCTACGCCGCTCAGGCGTTGCCGCGGCGCAGCGCCTGGGCCACCTGCCGGACCAGTCCCGGCCCGCGATAGATCAACCCGGTGTAGATCTGCACCACGTCCGCGCCGGCGTCGATCTTCGACTTCGCATCGGCCGCGCTCAGCACGCCGCCGACACCGATGATCGGGAACTTGCTCCCCAAGGCGGCGCGCAACTGTGCGATGACGCGATTGCTGGCTTCCCTGACCGGTGCGCCCGAGAGGCCGCCGGCTTCTTCGGCATGCGGCAAGCCCGCCACGGCCTCGCGCGACAGCGTCGTGTTGGTGGCGATGACGCCGTCCATCCCATGCCGAAGCAGCGTCGCGGCGATCACCCTGACCTGGGCTTCGTCGAGATCGGGTGCGATCTTCACGAAGAGAGGCACTCGCTTGCCTTGCCGGGCGGCGAGCGCCTCGCGCTTGTCGGCCACCGCGCCCAGCAGCGCATCCAGGGCCTCGTCGCTTTGTAGCGAACGCAGGTTTGCGGTGTTCGGGCTCGAAATGTTGATCGTCACGTAGTCGGCATGCGGATATACGCCGTCCAGGCCGATGAGGTAGTCGTCCACGGCGCGCTCGATCGGCGTGGCGGCGTTCTTGCCGATGTTCAGGCCGAGCAGCATGGGCTGCTTCGAGGCGTCGCGACGGAAGCGGGCACGTTGCACGTTCGCGATGAAGGTCTCGAGGCCTTCGTTGTTGAACCCCAGGCGGTTGATGAGCGCCTGGCGCTGCGGCAGCCGGAACATGCGCGGCTTGGGATTGCCGGGCTGCGCCTTGGGCGTGACCGTTCCGACTTCGACGAAGCCGAAGCCCATCGCCGCGAAGGCGTCGATGCAGCGGGCGTTCTTGTCGAGTCCGGCCGCGAGTCCGACCCGGTTCGGAAAGGTCAGTCCCGCGAGCGTGATCCGGTCCTCCACGCGCGGCGCGGCGTAGAGGCAGGCGAGCGGCGTGTTCTGCGTGCGCGCAAGCGCATCGAGCGTGATTTCGTGGGCGTGCTCGGGGTCGACACCGAACAGGAAGGGACGTGCAAGTCCATAAAGCGACGAGGGCAAGGGCAGGGGCATCGGATAATTCTCGACTTCAATCAGCCAAGGATTTTCCCCGATGACTTCCCCCGCTCCGGCTCCGGTCCTGACCCAGGACGAACTCAAGGCGCAGGTCGGCCGCGCCGCACTGGATTACGTCGTCGAGGGCGAGATCGTCGGCGTGGGCACCGGCTCGACGGTGAACAGGTTCATCGACGCGCTCGCCACCATCAAGTCGAAGATTCGGGGGCGGTTTCCAGCTCGGTGGCATCGACCGAGCGACTTCAGGCGCTGGGCATCCCGGTCTTCGACAGCAATGAAATCGAGGAACTCGCGGTCTACATCGACGGCGCCGACGAGATCGACGGCCGCGGCTACATGATCAAGGGCGGCGGCGCGGCGCTGACGCGGGAGAAGATCGTGGCCGCCCAGTCCCGGCGTTTCGTGTGCATCGCGGATGCGTCCAAGCTCGTCAATACCCTGGGCGCGTTTCCGCTCCCCGTGGAGGTGATTCCCATGGCGACCCAGCGGGTGATCCGCCAGTTCGCACGCCTCGGTGGACAGGCCCGGGTGCGGCTCGAGGATGGGGCGCCGCTCGTGACCGACAACGGCCAGCACATCGTCGACGTGACCGGACTTCGGATCACCGATCCGCTTGGTTTCGAGACCGAGGTGAACCAGTGGGCCGGGGTGGTGACGGTGGGGGTTTTTGCCCGCCAGCGGGCCAGTGTGTGCCTGCTGGGCACATCGTCCGGCGTGCGGACGATGCGGTTCGGCTGAGGCCCAGGCGGCCTCAAGGCGCGCTTAGAACTTGATGCCGGCGGGATTGCTCGGCGAGGGCGCGTTGGATGGAGCCACAGGTGCCGGAATCGCGGCGGGCGCCGGCGCTGCAGCGGGCTGCGCCGTGGGCGCCAGCGCCACCAGGGGCTGGGCCGGCGGATTCTGATAACTCGCCGGTAGCTGCGAACTCTTCGGATAGCCGGCCGCGTCGAGATACTGCGACCACTCTCTGTCGGAGAAGCCCTTGAGTTGCTGGGAGCCGATCGTGACCAGCGGCAAACCATTCTGCCCGCTCAGGCGCTGCAGGGCGGCGATGTCTTCATTGCTCTTGACCGTGCGTTCGCTGAACGGCACACCCCGCGTGATCAGCAGCGAACGCGCCGCGCCGCATGGGCCGCAGTCATCGCCCGTATAGAGCGTCACAGGATACCGCTGGGTCACCTGCCGCAACTCGTAGGGAAGCCCGACGGCCGAACTGACCGTGTTGCCGGCACGTGGCGTCGTGGACTGCGAAGAGGCCGTCGGCGGCTGGTCGGAGAAGGTGATCCGGCCGTCCTTGTCGACCTGGCGATAGACCGCTTGCGCGAAGGACGAGGCGGCGACCAGCAGGAAGGCGAGGCCGGCGATGGCGGAGCGATGTTTCATCGAGGTTTCCTGGAATCGGATGCCGCCGAGTATCTCAGGCTCCGCCCTGGCCGCAGCCTCAGGCCGGCTGCTGCTGCGACATTCCCTGATGGCGCAGCAAGGCATCGATCTGCGGTTCGCGGCCCCGGAAGGCCTTGAACGACTCCATCGCGGTGCGGCTGCCACCTGCCTCGAGAATGGCTTGCCGGTACTTGCGGCCCGTCTCGATGCTCGGCTCGCCGTTGGCGCCGGCGGTTTCCTCGAACGCGGCGTAGGCGTCGGCGCTCAGCACCTCGGCCCATTTGTAGCTGTAGTAGCCGGCCGCATATCCACCCGAGAAGATATGGCTGAAGGTATGGGGCGTGCGGCTGAAGGCCGGCGACGGCATGACCGCCACTTCCTGGCGCACCGTGCCCAGCAGGGCCAACACGTCGCCCGGCTTCGCCGTCGTGGCGTCGTAGGCGGTGTGCAGCAGTATGTCGAACAGCGAGAATTCGATCTGCCGCAGCGTCTGCAGGCCGCTCTGGAAGTTCTTGGCCGCCGTCATCTTGTCGAACAGCGCGCGCGGCAGCGGCTCGCCGGTATCGACGTGCGAGGTCATGTGCGCGAGAACCTCCCACTCCCAGCAGAAGTTCTCCATGAACTGGCTGGGCAACTCGACCGCGTCCCACTCCACGCCGCTGATGCCGGAGACATCGCGTTCGTTGATCTGCGTCAGCATGTGATGCAGGCCATGGCCGAACTCGTGGAAAAGCGTGGTCACGTCGTCGTGGGTGAGCAGCGGCGGCTTGCCGTCGACGCCCGCGGCGAAGTTGCAGACCAGCTGCGCGACCGGCGTCTGCAGCGCGCCGGTGTCGGGGCGCAGCCAGCGCGCGCGCACGTCGTCCATCCACGCGCCGCCGCGCTTGGCCGGACGCGCGGACGGATCGAGGTAGAACTGCCCGACCTTCTGTCCGTTGCGTTCGATGCGGTAGAACTCGACGCTCGGGTGCCAGACCGGCGCCTCGTCGCGGCGGATCGACACCTCGAACAGCGTCTCGACGATCTTGAACAGCCCCGCCATGACCTTCGGTGCGGTGAAGTATTGCTTGACCTCCTGGTCGCTGAAGGCATAGCGCGCTTCCTTGAGCTTCTCGCCGATGTAGCTCCAGTCCCAGGGTTGCGGATCGGTGATGCCGAGCTGCTCGGCCGCGAAGGCACGCAGGTCGGCCAGATCGCGTTCGCCGTAGGGCTTGGCCCTGGTGGCCGGTCGCGCAGGAAGTTGATCACCTGGTCGGCCGATTCGGCCATCTTCGGCACGATCGAAAGCTCGCCGAAATTCGGGTAGCCGAGAAGCTTGGCTTCTTCCTGCCGCAGTTCGAGGATCTCGCGGATCAGCTCGGTGTTGTCGAAGGCGGGATCACCCAGCTCGCTCGCGCGCGTGACGTAGGCGCGATAGAGCCGCTCGCGCAGCGCGCTGCTCTTGGCGAACTGCATCACCGGAAGGTAGGACGGCATCTTGAGCGTGAGCTTGTAGCCTTCCTTGCCTTCGGCCTCGGCGGCTGCGCGGGCGGCGCTGATCACGTCTTCGGGCAAGCCGTCGAGCTCGCCGATCGACGCATACCAGTGCAAAGGCATCGGTGGCATCGAGCGCGTTCTCACTGAATTTCTGGCTCAGCTCGGCCTGGCGCTCCTGGATCTCGGCGAAGCGAACCTTGGCCGCACCCTTCAATTCCGCACCGCCCAGCACGAAGTTGCGGATCGCGTTGTGGTGCGCCTGGCGCTGCTCCGGGTTGAGCGTCGCGGGATCGATCGCCTTGTACTTGGCGTAGAGGCGCTCGTCGGAGCCGAGCCGCGTCCAGAAGGCAGTCACGCGCGGCATCGCCTCGTTGTAGGCGGCGCGCAGTTCGGGCGTATCGGCAACCGCGTTGAGATGGCCCACTGCGCCCCACGCGCGGCCGAAGCGCTCGGATGCCACGTCGAGCACCCGGGAGATCGCCAGCCAGTCCGACGGAAATTCCGGCGCGGTCACGGTCTGCAGCGCTGCTTCGGCTTCGGCCAGCAGGGCATCGACCGCCGGCGCGACGTGCGCGGGTTTGATCCGATCGAAGAGCGGGAGATCGGTGAAGTCGAGGAGTGGGTTGTCGGTCATGTCAATTCCAGGTCGAGCGTAGCGAAGACCGTTCGGGAGTCACCGCGGAGCCGGCTCTGCCGGGCCGCCGGTGACGCCCCTTGAGGGGAGGCGGCTACACGCAGTGAGCAAGCAACGGGGTGGTCCTTATCTTGCGGCGCGTTCGGCGGCTTCAAGGGTATTGACGAGAAGCATGGCGCGGGTCATCGGCCCGACACCGCCGGGCACCGGCGTGATCCAGCTCGCGACTTCCTTGACGCCGTCGAAATCCACGTCGCCCGCCAGCTTGCCGTCTTCCTTGCGGTTCATGCCGACGTCGATGATGACCGCACCGGGCTTGACCATGTCCGCCGTCAGGATGTTGCGCTTGCCGACGGCGGCGACCACGACATCGGCCTGGCGCGTGATCGCGCCGAGGTCCTTCGTCGCGCTGTGGCAGATGGTCACCGTGGCGTTCTTGGCCAGCAGCATCATCGCCATCGGCTTTCCCACGATGTTGCTGCGACCGATGACGACGGCGTGCTTGCCGCGCAGGTCGTAGCCGATCGATTCGAGCATCTTCATGCAGCCGTGCGGTGTGCACGGCCAGAAGCCCGGCTGGCCGACCATCAGGGCGCCGGCGCTGGCGACGTGGAAGCCGTCCACGTCCTTGGCCGGCGAGATCGCCTCGATGACACGGTGGCTGTCCATGTGCGGCGGCAGCGGCAGCTGGACCAGGATGCCGTGCACCTTGGGCTCCTCGTTGAGCGCGTGGATGCGTGCGAGCAGCTCGGCCTCGGTCATCGTGGCCGGATAGCGCTCGAGATGGGCGACGAGGCCGGTTTCGCTGCTGTCGTTGACCTTGTGCCTGACGTAGACCTGGCTCGCGGGATCGTCGCCGACCAGCACGATCGCGAGCGTGGGTTCGACGCCGCTCGCCTTGAGCGCCGCGATGCGGTCGGAGACATCGGCGCGGATTTTTCGGGACAGCGCATTGCCGTCGATCAGTTGGGCGGTCATCGTTTGGAGTCTTCCAAGTAAAAACGCCCGCTTGCGCAGGCGTGGGATGCGAGAGGGTGATCGGCTGAGCTGCTAGGCCTTGGCGGGGGCCGCTTGGCCGAGGGCGATCTTCAGCAGATCGGCCACGGTGTTCGCGTTGAGCTTTTCCATGATGTTGGCGCGGTGCGCCTCGACCGTCTTGATGCTGATGCCGAGGTCGTCGGCGATCTGCTTGTTGAGCCGGCCCGCCACGATGCGCTCCAGCACCTGCGCTTCGCGGCCGGTGAGCTTGGACAGCAGGGCGTCGCGGCTGGCGGACTGCTGGTGCTGCGCGAAAGCGCCGCGGGCGTGTTCGAGCATCCGCTCGACCAGGGCGACGAGCGCCTCGTCGTTGAAGGGCTTCTGGATGAAATCCATCGCGCCCTTCTTCATGCTGTCGACCGCCATCGGCACGTCGCCGTGGCCGGTGATCACCACGATCGGCAGCGGCGAGCGGCGTTCGATCAGGCGGTCTTGCAGTTCGATGCCGGACATGCCGCCCATGCGGATGTCGACGATCAGGCAGGCGACTTCGCGCGGGTCGTAGCGGGAGAGGAACGATTCGGCCGAATCGAAGCAGCGGACCCGGTAGTCCTTGCCTTCGAGCAACCATTGCAACGAATCCCGAACCGCCTCGTCGTCATCGACGACATACACCGTGCCCTTCTTGGGAATCAAACTCATGCAGGTACCTTCGCCTCGTTGCTTGCTACGGAATCGATAGCGTCTAACACCGGTATCCAGAAGGAAAAACGGCATCCGACCACATCCGGACCATTGTAGATGTTCTCCGCCTGCATCCGACCGCGGTGGGACTCCACGATGGTGCGGCAAAGGTTTAGGCCGATGCCCATGCCTTCGGGCTTGGTGGAGAAGAAAGCCTCGTAGAGGCGGTCCATGACTTCGGGCGAGAGGCCCATGCCGGTGTCCTGGACCGCGAACTCGACTGCGTTGTGGCCGTCGATGATCTTCGGCAGCACCCGCAGCTCCACACTGCGGCGTGCCAGCGGCCGGTTCGCGAGGTCGATGGATTCGGCGGCGTTCTTCAGCAGGTTGACCATCACCTGCTCGATCAGGATCGGATCGACGCGCAGCACCGGCAGGCGCGCGGCCACGTAGTGGTTCAGGCGCACGTTGCGGCGCCGCAGCTCGATGCCCGCCAGTTCGACCGCTTCGCTGACCATCGTCGCGACCTCGGCCGGTGTGCGGTTGGGCTCGCTGCGTTTCACGAAGGAGCGGATGCGCTGGATGATCTGGCCCGCGCGCTGGGCCTGCTTCGAGGTCTTGTCGAGCGCCGCGAGGAGGGCGTCGGAATCGATCTGGTTGCCCTTGATCCGCGACATCATCCCGTTGCAGTAGTTGGTGATGGCGGTCAGTGGCTGATTGAGCTCGTGCGCCACGCTGGAGGCCATTTCACCCATCGTGATCAGGCGGCTGGCGGCATGCGCCCGGTCGGCCTGCGCAGCAGCCAGGTCCTCGGCATCGCGCCGCGGCGTGATGTCGGTCGCGATCACGAGTTGCGCGAGCCGGCCGTCGACCCAGGTCAGGTAGCGCGAACGCACTTCGAGCCACTTGCCGAGTTCGGGGACGAAGATTTCGTTGTTGGCGGGCTGGGCCGCGGTGAGCTGATCGATCGGGAGCCCGGCGAAGGGGTCCACGTCGTCGAGCTCCTCATCGCGCGTATGCGACGCTGGAACGCCGGCCTGCGCCACCATATTCAGGTGGCCGACGGTGTTGGAGCCGAACCAGAGGCGGTACAGCTTGTTCGCGAACACCAGCTCCTCGCTGCCGAGCGGCGCCACCGACACCGAGGCGTCCAGCGCTTCCAGCACGGTGGTGAAGCGCTCGTAGGAGGCCGACAACTGCTCGCGGATGCGCGTCGGCTCGGTGATGTCGGTCATCGAAGTCATCCAGCCGGTCTGGTGGCCGCGCGCATCGATCAGCGGCGAGACGTACAGCCGCGCGTTGAAGACGCTGCCGTTCTTGCGCTTCACGCGAACCTGGAAGCCGCCGGGGAGCGCGCGGCCGTGCAGTTCTTCCTCGAGGCGCTCGTTCATCACCTCGCGGTCGGATTCCAGCCAGTAGGGGAAAGGCGGTGTCTGGCCGACGAGCTCGTTTTCGCTCCAGCCGGTCATCGCGCAGAACGCCGCGTTCACGTAGGTGATGCGGCCTTCGAGATCGAGCACGCGCATGCCGGTGAGCATCGAGTTCTCCATCGCGCGGCGGAAGTTGGTCTCCGCCACAAGCGCCTGCTGCGCCTGGAGACGGCGCCGGGTGTGGCGCCAGGTGCCGATCAGCATCCAGCTCGTCAGCACACTGAGCGCGCCGACCAGCCAGAAGAGCCCGTTGCCCACGACGCCCTGGGAGGTGCGATAGGCCTGCGCGCGCAGCACCAGCGCATTGCCGACCGGCGAGACCGGCACTTCGTATTCGTTGGTCCGCGCCCTCCACGGCAACAGGCGGTTGCCGGCGCTCTTGGGGCTGGCGACGGTGTTGCCGGCGATCAGGCCGCCCTTGGCGTCGAGCAGCGACACCGCGTAGCGCGCCGAGACTTCCGCCGGCATGCCGTAACGCAACAGGCCGTCGATGGAGAACTCGCCGAGCAGCATGCCCGCGAAGAGCCCTTGGTCGAACAGCGGGATGTGAAGCTGCAGCATCGGCGCCGGATCACCCTGCGCCAGCGGTTGCGAGAACACCGGCTGCCGCAACTCGCGCGCCAGGGCGTAGTTGCTCTCGGTGTCGCCGGGTCGCAGCACTTCGCCGACCGCTCGTTGCTGTGCCGGATGCACGCTTGGCGCCGCATAGCTGGCCTTGACGCGGCGACGGTCGTCGAGCCAGGTGACCACCTGGAGTTCGGGGAACTGGCTGACCAGCGACTCGGCGCGGCTGGTGAATTCGGCGGCGTCGATCTCGCGGTTGGAGGCGTCACGCGCCGGGCGCATGAGCTGCTCCTGGCGCTCGAGCAGCCGCAGGCGCACGCGCTGCTGCGCGTACTCGACGTCGCGCCTGACGGATTCCTGGACGCGCTCCATTTCCTCCGCGCGCAGATACCAGAATGCCGAGACGATGGCCGCGAGAAAAAGCAGCACGGCCGCGAGCGGCGCGAGCATCGCCACCGCGTCCTGCAGCATCGGCGTCTGCCGGCGCCACCAGCGGCGCCACCATGAAAGCGGCGAAGCATGCACCGCGCTGCGCGCGACCGCGATCGGGGAGGTTAAGGGCATCGGTCGAGTTTAGGTGATCACCTTTCGGACGGGGTGTCAACCGCCCCATTCACAGATGAGGACGGGAGGGGGAACTCGTGAAAAACCGGCCGAAGTTCTGCCCTCTAATTTCATATTAAGAAAACAGCATGCACTATTTGAAATCGCCGAATTTCTGTGAGAAACTCCCGCGGGCTGCCAATCCGGCACTAAATTACTGCCACAACCCCCTCAAAAAGGAGACAAGCATGTCGGCGAATCCTCAGAACCTCTTCGGTTCGGCCGCTAACGATCAAGACGCGCAGGAAACGCGCGAATGGATGGATGCCCTTTCGGCAGTCATCGAAAGCGAGGGGCCGGAAAGGGCGCATTTCCTGCTCGAGCAATTGCTCGAACATGCCCGTCAGAACAGCATCGACAAACCGTTCTCGGCCAATACGGCCTACGTGAACACCATCGAGCCCGACCAGGAAGAGCGCGT
Source organism: Variovorax ureilyticus (assembly GCF_050632185.1). Classification (GTDB taxonomy): domain Bacteria; phylum Pseudomonadota; class Gammaproteobacteria; order Burkholderiales; family Burkholderiaceae_C; genus Variovorax; species Variovorax ureilyticus_A. Next base: position 2,595,169 of record NZ_CP192579.1, on the reverse strand, counting down.
CCCGGGCAACATCGAAATCGAAGAGCGCCTGCGTTCCTACATGCGCTGGAACGCGATGGCCATGGTCGTGAAGGCCAACCGCCACCATCCGCCCGAAGGCGGTGACCTCGGCGGCCACATTGGCTCCTTCGCCTCGCTGGCGACCATGTTCGGCGCCGGCTTCAACCACTTCTGGCACGCAGAGAGCGAAGACCATGGCGGCGACTGCCTCTACATCCAGGGCCACGTCTCGCCCGGCATCTACGCCCGCGCCTACCTCGAGGGCCGGCTGACCGAAGAGCAACTGCTCAACTTCCGCCAGGAAGTGGACGGCAAGGGGCTGTCGAGCTACCCGCATCCGAAGCTGATGCCCGAGTTCTGGCAGTTCCCGACGGTTTCGATGGGCCTCGGCCCGCTGATGGCGATCTATCAGGCGCGCTTTCTCAAATACCTGCACGCGCGCGGCATCGCCAACACCGAGAACCGCAAGGTCTGGGTCTTCTGCGGCGACGGCGAGATGGACGAGGTCGAGTCGCTCGGCGCGATCAGCCTCGCGGCGCGCGAGAACCTCGACAACCTGATCTTCGTCATCAACTGCAACCTGCAGCGCCTGGACGGCCCGGTGCGCGGCAACGGCAAGATCATCCAGGAGCTCGAAGGCGAGTTCCGCGGCTCGGGCTGGAACGTCATCAAGCTGCTGTGGGGCAGCAACTGGGACCCGCTGCTGGCGCGCGACAAGGAAGGCGCGCTGCGCAAGATCATGATGGAGACGAACGACGGCGACTACCAGTCGTTCAAGGCCAACGACGGTGCCTACGTGCGCAAGCACTTCTTCGGCCGCGACCCGCGCACGCTCGAGATGGTCGCCAAGATGAGCGACGACGAGATCTGGGCGCTGCGCCGCGGCGGCCATGATCCGCAGAAGGTCTACGCAGCCTTCCACTCGGCCGTGCACCACAAGGGCCAGCCCACGGTGCTGCTGATCAAGACCGTCAAGGGCTTCGGCATGGGCAAGATCGGCGAAGGCAAGAACACCGTCCACCAGACGAAGAAGCTTGGCGACGAGGACATCAAGGCCTTTCGCGACCGCTTCAACATTCCGATCCCGGACAGCCAGATCGAAGACCTGCCGTTCTACAAGCCGGCCGACGACACCCCGGAAATGAAGTACCTGCACGAGCGCCGCAAGGCCCTCGGCGGCTACCTGCCGCATCGCCGCACCAAGGCCGACGAGAGCTTCACCGTGCCCTCGCTCGAAACCTTCAAGGCCGTGCTCGAGCCGACCGCCGAAGGCCGCGAGATCTCGACCACGCAGGCCTACGTCCGCTTCCTCACGCAACTGCTGCGCGACCGAGGCGCTCGGCCCGCGCGTGGTGCCGATCCTCGTCGACGAGGCGCGCACCTTCGGCATGGAGGGCCTGTTCCGCCAGGTCGGCATCTACAACCCCGCGGGGCAGCAGTACACGCCGGTCGACAAGGACCAGGTCATGTACTACAAGGAAGACAAGTCCGGCCAGATCCTCCAGGAAGGCATCAACGAAGCCGGCGGCATGTCGAGCTGGATCGCGGCGGCGACGTCGTACAGCACGAACAACCGGATCATGGTGCCGTTCTACGTGTACTACTCGATGTTCGGCTTCCAGCGCATCGGCGACCTCGCCTGGGCGGCGGGCGACATGCAGGCGCGGGGCTTCTTGCTTGGCGGCACCTCGGGCCGCACCACGCTGAACGGCGAAGGCCTGCAACATGAGGATGGCCACAGCCACATCCTCGCGAACACGATCCCGAACTGCGTCAGCTACGACCCGACCTTCGCACACGAAGTCGGCGTGATCCTGCACCATGGCCTCAAGCGCATGGTCGAGAAGCAGGACAACGTCTACTACTACCTCACGCTGCTCAACGAGAACTACGCGATGCCCGGCCTCCAGCCGGGCACCGAGGAGCAGATCATCAAGGGCATGTACCTGTGCAAGCAGGCGCCTGCGCTCAAAGCCAAGTCGCCCAGCGTGCAACTGCTCGGCAGCGGCACCATCCTGCGCGAGAGCATCGCGGCGCAGGAACTGCTCGAGAAGGACTGGGGCGTCAGCGCCGGCGTGTGGAGCTGCCCGAGCTTCAACGAGTTGACGCGCGAGGGCCAGGAGGCCGAGCGCTGGAACCTGCTGCATCCGACCGCGGAGCAGCGCGTGCCTTTCGTCGCGCAACAGCTTTCCGCGAGCACCGGCCCGGTGGTCGCTTCGACCGACTACATGAAGGCCTACGCCGAGCAGATCCGCCCCTTCGTCCCGAAGGGCCGCAACTACAAGGTGCTCGGTACTGACGGCTTCGGCCGCAGCGACTTCCGCTCCAAGCTGCGCGAGCATTTCGAGGTCAACCGCCACTTCATCGTGATTGCGGCGCTCAAGGCCCTGGCCGAGGACGGCACCGTCCCCGTGCAGAAGGTGGCCGACGCGATCAAGAAGTACGGCATCAACGCCGACAAGATCAACCCGCTCTACGCATAAAACACCAACCAACAACCTACTGCGCCCTAGGGCGGGAGACACGATATGGCTACAGTGGAAGTCAAGGTGCCGGACATCGGCGATTTCGAGGAAGTCGCTGTCATTGAAGTGCTGGTGAAGGTCGGCGACACGGTCAAGGCCGAGCAGTCGCTGATCACGGTGGAGTCGGACAAAGCCTCGATGGAGATCCCGTCGAGCCAGGCCGGCGTGGTGAAGGAACTCAAGGTCCAGGTCGGCAGCAAGGTCAGCGAAGGCTCGGTCGTGCTGCTGCTCGAGGCTGAAGGCGTGGCCGCTGCGGCTCCCGCGCCAGCTGCGGCGGCCCCTGCGTCCGCCCCTGCGTCCGCCCCGGCAGCTGCTGCCCCGACACCCGTTGCCGCGGCGCCTGCTGCGGCGGCCGGTCCGATCGAAGTCAAGGTGCCCGACATCGGCGACTTCAAGGACGTCGCGGTGATCGAGGTGCTGGTCAAGCCCGGCGACACGATCAAGGAAGAGCAGTCGCTCATCACCGTCGAGTCGGACAAGGCCTCGATGGAGATTCCGTCGTCCGCCGCCGGCGTGCTCAAGGAACTCAAGGTCAAGGTCGGCGACAAGGTCAACATCGGTGACCTGATCGCGGTGATCGAAGGTTCCGGCGGCGGCGCGGCTGCACCGGCTGCGGCCCAGGCGGCCGCAGCGCCTGCGCCGGCGACCGCATCGGTGTCGGCACCTCCACCGGTGGCGGCGCCTTCGGCATCCGCGGTCGCTCCTGCTGCGCATGATCCGACCGTGGCTCCGAGCGGCAAGCTGCCGCACGCATCGCCGTCGGTGCGCAAGTTCGCGCGCGAGCTCGGCGTGCCGCTCGAGGAAGTGAAGGGCAGCGGACCCAAGGGCCGCATCACGCAGGAAGACGTCCAGAACTTCACCCGGGCCGTGATGAGCGGCGCTGCGACCACCAAGGCCGCAGCCGCCAAGGCGCCGGCCGGCGGCGGCGAGGCGCTCGGCCTGCTGCCGTGGCCCAAGGTCGACTTCACCAAGTTCGGCACCGTCGAGCGCAAGGACCTGTCGCGCATCAAGAAGCTCAGCGGCGCGAACCTGCACCGCAACTGGGTGATGATCCCGCACGTCACCAATAACGACGAAGCGGACATCACCGAGCTCGAAGCCTTCCGCGTCTCCACCAACAAGGAGAACGAGAAGTCGGGCGTCAAGGTGACGATGCTGGCCTTCGTGATCAAGGCGGTGGTCGCGGCGCTCAAGAAATTCCCCGAGTTCAACACCAGCCTCGACGGCGACCAGCTCGTCTACAAGCAGTACTACCACATCGGCTTCGCGGCGGACACGCCCAACGGCCTCGTGGTGCCGGTGCTCAAGGATGCCGACAAGAAGGGCATCATCCAGATCAGCCAGGAGATGGGCGAACTCGCCAAGAAGGCGCGCGACGGCAAGCTCGGCTCGGCCGACATGCAGGGTGGCTGCATGTCGATCAGCTCGCTCGGCGGCATCGGCGGCACGCACTTCACGCCGATCATCAACGCGCCCGAAGTGGCGATCCTCGGCCTCTCCAAGAGCGCGATGAAGCCGGTCTGGGACGGCAAGCAGTTCGTGCCGCGGCTGACCCTGCCGCTGTCGCTGTCGTACGACCACCGTGTCATCGACGGCGCGGCCGCCGCCCGGTTCAACGCCTACCTGGGCCAGGTCCTAGCAGACTACCGTCGCATCCTGCTATGACAACGGTCGTGGCCGTCCGCAAAGGCGGTCAGGTCGTGATGGCTGCCGATTCGCTGGTGACCTTTGGCGACACGCGCTTGTCGTTCAATGCCGAGGCGAACCGGAAGCTCTTCATGGTCAATGATGCGGCCGGCCAGACCATCTTCGCGATGGCCGGCGCTGCGGCGCACTACCTCGTGCTGCAGCATGTGCTGGCCGGGCAGCCGGTGGAGGCGCTGCGCTTCGGCGGCAAGGACGAGATCTTCCAGACCTTCACGCGGCTGCATCCGGTGCTGAAGGACTCGTTCTACCTGCAGACCAAGGAAGACGAGCACGAGCCCTACGAGTCGAGCCAGTTCACGATGCTGATGGCCAATTCGAGCGGGATCTACGGCGTCTACAGCTATCGCGAAGTCTTCGAGTTCAAGCAGTTCTGGAGCATCGGCTCCGGCCGCAGCTTTGCACTCGGCGCGATGCATGCCGCCTACGACAGGGCGCGTTCGGCGCGCGACGTGGCCGAGGCCGGTGTGGCCGCGGCCTGTGAATTCGATCGAAACTCGGCCGGACCGGTCGACTCTCTCACACTCAAACTGAAGGTGTCCAAATGAGCGAAGTACAAGTCAAAGTGCCGGACATCGGCGATTTCAAGGATGTCGCCGTCATCGAGCTGCTCGTGAAGGCGGGCGATGCGGTCAAGGTTGAGCAGTCCCTCATCACGGTGGAGTCGGACAAGGCGTCGATGGAGATTCCGTCGTCGCATGCGGGGGTGGTCAAGTCTGTGGCCGTGAAGGTCGGCGACAAGGTGAGCGAGGGCTCGGTGGTGCTGACGCTCGATGCGGCGGAGGGCGCTGCCGCTGCGCCAGCCCCCGCTCCTGCCGCGCCGGCGGCCGCACCGGCTGCCAAGGCGCCGGCCGCTCCGGTCGCGGCGCCGGTTGCATCGACCTATGCCGGCGGCGTCGATCTCGAATGCGATGTGCTGGTGCTCGGCGCCGGCCCCGGCGGTTACTCGGCGGCTTTCCGTGCGGCCGATCTGGGGCTCAAGGTCGTGCTGGTCGAGCGCTACGCGACGCTCGGCGGCGTCTGCCTCAATGTCGGCTGCATTCCCTCGAAGGCGCTGCTGCACGTTGCGGCGGTCATGGACGAGGTCAAGCACTTCGCCGATCTCGGCGTGAGCTACGGTGATCCCAAGATCGACCGCGCGAAGCTGCTGGCCCACAAGAGCAAGGTGGTCGGCAAGCTGACCGGGGGCCTCGCCTCGATGGCCAAGATGCGCAAGGTGACCACCGTGCGCGGCATCGGCGAATTCGTCGACCCGTACCACCTCAAGGTGCAGGAAACTTCTGGCGACGGCAAGGACCTGAGCGGCAAGTCGCAGACCGTGAAGTTCCGCAACTGCATCATCGCTGCGGGCTCGCAGGCGGTGCAGCTGCCCTTCATGCCGAAGGACGATCCACGCATCGTCGATTCCACCGGCGCGCTGCAGCTCGGCATCGAGCCCAAGCGCATGCTGATCCTGGGCGGCGGCATCATCGGCCTCGAGATGGGCTCGGTGTACTCGACGCTGGGCGCGCGCCTCGACGTGGTCGAAATGCTCGACGGCCTGATGCAGGGCGCGGACCGCGACCTCGTCAAGGTGTGGCAGAAGATGAACGCGCCGCGCTTCGACAACATCATGCTGAAGACCAAGACCGTTGGCGCCGAAGCGACCAAGGACGGCATCCGTGTGACCTTCGAGGGTGAGCAGGCGCCGAAGGAGCCGCAGGTGTACGACCTCGTGCTGCAGGCGGTCGGCCGCAGCCCGAACGGCAAGAAGATCGGTGCCGAGAAGGCCGGCGTCGCGGTGAACGATCGCGGCTTCATCCCGGTCGACGTGCAGATGCGCACGAACGTGCCGCACATCTTCGCGATCGGCGACATCGTGGGCCAGCCGATGCTGGCGCACAAGGCGGTGCACGAAGCGCACGTCGCGGCCGAGGTGATCGCGGGCGAGCAGAAGGGCGACCACGAGCTGGCGAGCGCGGCCTTCAATGCGCGCGTGATCCCGAGCGTGGCCTACACCGATCCGGAAGTGGCCTGGGTCGGCCTCACCGAGGACCGAGGCCAAGGCCGAGGGCGTGAAGGTCGAGAAGGGCCTGTTCCCGTGGACGGCTTCCGGCCGTGCGATCGCGAACGGTCGGGACGAGGGCTTCACGAAGTTGCTGTTCGACGCCGAAACGCACCGCATCGTCGGCGGCGGCATCGTCGGCACCCATGCGGGCGACATGATCGGCGAGATCGCGCTGGCCATCGAGATGGGCGCGGACGCGATCGACATCGGCAAGACCATCCACCCGCATCCGACGCTGGGCGAGAGCATCGGCATGGCGGCGGAGATCGCGCACGGGACCTGCACGGACGTGCCTCCGGTGAGGAAGCGCTGACCCCCAGCCTCGCTCACTGCGTGTAGCGACTGTCGGGCGGCCGCCAGAGGCGGCTGCTCTTCGGGCACGTCCAAGCCTGCGCAGGCAGGCTCGGAGCCGCGGCCCTCAGCCCCCTCCAGGGGGCAACCCCAGCGGGCCGGCGAAGCCGGTTCCGCGGGGTTCCCGAAAATAAAAATCCCGCCAGCGGCGGGATTTTTACGGGCGTTTGAAGGGGTCAGTCGCCTGAAGACTTGAGGCTGTCGTCCTGCGCGGAAAGCACGCGGCGTGCGCCGCTGAAGCGGCGCTGCCAGTAGCTGCCGCTCATGTCTTCCAGGCGAACCTGCGCGCCAGGCTTGGGCGAGTGGATGAACTTGCCTTCGCCGACGTAGATGCCGACATGGCTGAACGCACGGCGCATGGTATTGAAGAAGACAAGGTCACCGGGCTTGAGCTCGCTGCGGTCGATCTTCTGGGTCGCTGCGGCCTGCTCCTCCGCGCGGCGGGGAAGCAGATGGCCGACCGTCTGGTTGTACATCGCGCGGACGAAACCGCTGCAGTCAAAACCGGTCTCAACCGTGTTGCCGCCGCGGCGGTAAGGAACGCCCAGGAAACCCATGGTCGTGACCACGAGGTCGGACGTGCGGTCGACGACCGTCTGGCGCACCTGCTGGAACTGGCCCTTCAGGCTCTTGTCGACGACCCCTGCTTCAACGGCGGTGTCATCGCCGAAGTCCGGACGCTGCAGCGGCGCGGCGTGAACCGAGATCGCGAGCAGCAGGCTGGCGGTGAGTAGGATTAAACGCATGGCGCGTAAGGATATGGACGACACCTCAGGGTGTCAATTTGAAGCGAAGTCGCGATTTTGCACGTAACTTCTTGCTGCCCATGGGTTTTTTGATCCTCTCATATCAAAAAATGTAAATGTTTCGGTTATCCCCCATAAGCGTCGCCCAGCGTGTAATGCAAAAGTCTTTCAAATTGGATGGAATGACCAAACGATTGCAAATCCCGTTCCTTCGAAAGATGCGCATGAAATCCTTGTCGATGAATTGCCGCGCATGGGCTGCGTGGCTTCTCTGGGGGTGGCCGCAGCGGCGAGCACGGCGGCCGCGGCGCCGAGGCCGGAAGTGATCGCGTCCGGACTCGAGAACCCGTGGGGCGTGGCTTTTCTGCCGGGCGGCCGGTTCCTCGTGACCGAGCGACCGGGCAGGCTTCGCGTGGTCGGCCCCGATGGCAAGGTCGGTGCGCCGGTGAGGGGACTCCCGCCCATCGCCGCCGGCGGGCAAGGTGGCCTGCTGGATGTGCTGGCCGATTCCGGCTTCGAGAAGAACCGGACTGTCTACTTCTGCTTCTCCGAGCCCGATCCGGACAACAGCGCGGCCAACAGCACCGCGCTCGCCCGCGCCCGGCTGTCGACCGATGGCGGGCAGCTCGAAGACCTCAGGATCATCTTCAGCCAGCAGCCGAAGGTGGTCAGCCGCAACCACTTCGGCTGCCGGATCGTGGAAATGCCGGACGGGACGCTCTTTCTCACGCTGGGCGAGCGCTTCAGCCGCAAGGAGGACGCGCAGAAGCTCGACAACCATCTCGGCAAGATCGTGCGCGTCGGCAAGGACGGTGCGGTGCCGAAGGACAACCCCTTCGTCGGCAAGCCGGGCGTGCTGCCCGAGATCTGGAGCTACGGCCATCGCAACAGCCAGGGCGCGACGCTGGGGCCGGACGGCAAGCTGTGGATGCACGAACACGGCCCGCAGGGCGGTGACGAGATCAACATCCCGCAGGCCGGCCGCAACTACGGATGGCCGGTGATCACGTACGGCGAGAACTACGGCGCCGGCAAGATCGGCGAAGGCATCACGCACAAGGAAGGCATGGAGCAGCCGCTTCACTACTGGGTGCCTTCGATCGCGCCTTCGGGCATGGCGTTCCTGACCAGCGACCGTTACGGGGCAGCGTGGAAGGGCAATCTCTTCATCGGCTCGCTGAAGTTCGGGTATCTCGATCGCATCGAGCTCAAGGACGGCAAGGTGGCCGGCGAGCACAAGCTGCTCGAAGAAGGCCGCGCGCGCATCCGCGACGTCAAGCAGGGGCCGGACGGCCTGCTCTACATCCTGACGGACGAGTCCAACGGCAAGCTGATGCGCTTGCTGCCGGATTAGGGCCCGGGCGCTTGTTCGATAATTCGGCCCTTCCGAAAGACACTCCTCTCATGCTGCTCGACGCATCGCAATCCCAACTGGTTCTGGTCGACTATCAGGTGCGCCTGATGCCCGCGATCTTCGAGGCCGACGCCGTCGCGAAAAATGCGGTGCGCCTCGGCAAGTTGGCGCAACTCATGGGCGTGCCGGTCTTCGGCACCGAACAGAACCCGTCCAAGCTCGGCGAGAACCTGCCGGACATCCGCGCGCTGTGCCAGCGCACGCTCGCCAAGATGCAGTTCAGCGGCGCGGAAGAGGGCCTCGGCGAGTGGCTTCGTGCGCCGGCCAAGGCGCCGCAAGGCAATGCGCGCAGCCTGCCCAAGCACCTTCAGAAGCAGCAGGCGGTCGAGGAACGCAACACCATCGTGATCGCCGGCTGCGAAGCGCATGTGTGCCTTCTGCAGACCGCGCTCGATCTGCTGGAGGACGAATTCGACGTGTGGGTCGTGACCGATGCCTGCAGTTCGCGCACCGAGCGCAACCGCGATGCCGCCTTCGACCGGCTGGCCGGCGCGGGCGCAGAGCTCGTGACCACCGAGATGGTCGGCTTCGAATGGATGCGCACGGCAGAGCATCCGCGCTTCAAGGAATTGCAGGCGCTGATCCGCTGAGCGCGATCAGTCGACCTTCAGCGAGCCCAGCCGCTCCACGATCAGGTCGTGCAGCGACTGCGCAGCGACTGACAGGCTTCCTTCGCGCCGCTGCACCAGATGCACCGTGCGCGTGAGTCCGGCCACCGGAACCGGCCGCGTCACCAGCGTTTCGCGGCGGAAGTGGAACAGCGTGAGCGCCGGCACGATGCTCACGCCGAGCCCGGCCTCGACGAGGCCCGTCACCGTCGCGAGGTGCTCCACCTCGAACACTGCGTCGAGCCGCATCGGATGCAGCGCCGCATCCAGCGACTGGCGCACGCTGCTGTTGCGCGCCATCTGGATGAAGGGCCAGCGCGCGATCTTCCTGAGTGTGAGGCGCGGCTCTTGGGCGAGCGGATGGTCGGCGCGGCACACGAGGTGAAAGCGGTCGGTGCACAGCGTGCGGCTGCGAAGGTCGTTGCCTTCCGACGCGCCAGCGCCTGAAGCTGCAAGCGCGAAGTCCGCCTGCCCGCCGCGCACCAGTGCCAGGCAGGCATCCGACAGCGCATCGTTCAGGTCGATCGTGATGCCCGGCCACTTCTGCATGAATTCGGCGAACACACCCGGCAGCCAGCCTGCCGCGAGCGAGGGCAGGGCGGCCACGCGGACGCGGCCCTTGCGCCGCTCGACATGATCCGCCAGATCGCGGATCGCACCGCCCATGTCCTCGAGCAGCCGACGCGCCGAACCCTCGAAGAGCCGCCCCTCCGGCGTGAGCTGCACGCTGCGTGTGTCGCGGTCGAATAGGCGCGTGCCGAGATCGTCCTCGAGCGCACGGATGAGCGCGCTGAAGGCCGGCTGCGACAAGTGGCAGGTCTCGGCCGCGCGTGTGAAGTTGCGCTGGTCCGCCAGCGCCAGAAAGGCCCGCAGCTGGCGGGTCGAGAGCTCCGGCGTCTTCATGATTGATCCGCCATTTCGATTAATTCATCTGAATTTTCGATTTTACGGATGATGAACGGAGTTCTAGAGTCAGTGGCATGGACAACCCTCCGCTTCTCATCGGCTGCGCCGCGGGCTTCTCCGGTGACCGGATCGATGCCGCCGGCCCGGTGGTCGATACCCTGATTGCGCGGCTCGAAACCGGCCCCGCGGGCCAGCGTGCCTTCCTGATCTTCGAGACCCTGGCCGAACGCACGCTGGCGCTGGCGCAGCTTCGGCGGCGAGCCGATCCGGAGGCGGGCTACGAGCCCTTGCTCGATGCCATGCTGCGGCCCGTGCTGTCGCGCTGTCTCGCGAACGGCATCCGCATCGTGAGCAACTTCGGCGCGGCCAACCCACGCGCTGCGGCGCGGCTCATCGCGCGCCTCGCGCGGGAGCTGGGAGCCGAAGCGCCGCGCATCGCGGTGGTCGAGGGCGACGACCTCTCGTCGCCCGAGCATCTCGCGCTGTTGCGCGAGCGGTTGGGAGCACGGATGGATGGCATCCGCATCGTCAGCGCGAATGCCTACATCGGCGCGGAGCCGATCAGAGAGGCGCTCGATGCCGGCGCGCAGATCGTGGTGTGCGGCCGCGTGGCCGACCCGTCGCTCACGGTCGGGCCGGCCCTGTCGCACTTTGGCTGGCGCAGCGACGACTGGGAGAGGCTCGGCCGCGCCACCATGGCGGGGCATCTTCTGGAATGCGGCGTACAGGTTTGCGGCGGCTATTTCGCCGATCCCGGCTACAAGGACGTGCCGGACCTCGAAGCAGTCGGCTTCCCGATTGCGGTGATCGATGCGGATGGCGGCTGCACGATCGGCAAGGCCGACGGCACCGGCGGGCTGGTGAGCGAGGCGACCGTCAAGGAGCAACTGCTCTACGAAGTGCACGACCCGAGCGCCTATCTGACACCCGATGTGGTCGCCGACATCTCCGAGGCCGAGGTCCATGCGCTCGACCACCGCGACTGCGTGGCGTTGCGTGGCGTGAAGGGCCATCCGAGGCCGTCGCACTACAAGGTCAACGTGTGCCACGAAGGCGGGTGGCTGGCAGAAGGCGAGATCTCCTATGCCGGACCACGCGCCGAGGCGCGTGCCGGGCTTGCGGCGGATGTACTCCGCAAGCGCCTGCCGGCACTGCAACTGCGCGTGGACCTCATCGGCGCGGTCAGCGTGTTCGGCGACGACGCGGGCCGGACGCTCGCTGCCACCGCAGATGAGGGCCTGCGCGACGTGCGCCTTCGCGTGGCCGCAGCCCACGACGATCGCGCGCAGGCCGAGCGGCTCGTGCGCGAAGTCGTGGCGCTCTACACCTGCGGACCGGCCGGCGGGGGTGGCGTGCGGACCGCGCTCACGCCGCGCCTCAGCACCCTCTCGTGCCTGCTGCCGCGCGAGGCGGTGCCGGTGCGCCATGTTTTCATCGAGGAGGTTGCCCAATGAGCGCGCACATCGACGTGCCCCTCTATCGCGCCGCGCACGGGCGCACCGGCGACAAGGGCGATCGCTCCAACATCAGTGTGATCGCATGGCATCCCGACCTCTATCCGCTGCTGGTGGCGCAGATCACGCCCGAGGCCGTCGCCGCGCAATTCCGGCGCCGCCATCCGACCCAGGTGCAGCGCTTTCTGCTGCCGAAGCTGCAGGCGATGAACTTCGTGCTCGACGGCGTGCTCGATGGCGGCGTGAACGATGCGCTGAATCTCGACACGCACGGCAAGGCGCTGTCCTTCCTGCTGCTCGACTTTCCGGTTCGCGTGCCCCTGGCACTCGTCCACAGGCTCGCGGGCCCCGACGAACACTGAATTCCTTTTGCGACCTTCAACCATCCAGGAGACTACCGATGAATCGCTTCACTTCCTTCGCGCTGGCTGCCGTGCTGGCCGCCTCGGCGGCGCATGCCGAGGGCTTTCCGGACAAGCCGATCACCTTCGTCGTGCCGTTTGCAGCGGGCACGGCCACGGACCAGATCGCGCGCGCACTGGGCAACGGCGTGACCGCGGAGACAAAGCAGGCGGTGGTCATCGACAACAAGGCCGGAGCGAGCGGCTTCATCGCGTCGCAGCAGGTGGCCAAGGCGCCGGCCGACGGCTACACGGTGCTCATCACGACCAACACCACGCATGCGGCCAACGAGCATCTGTTCAAGCGGCTGCCCTACGACCCGTTGAAGGACTACGCACCGATCGCCGCGCTGGGCAAGGGCGGGCAGATCATGGTGGTCAATCCCTCGTCCCCTGCGAAGACGGTGGCCGACTTCGTCGCCATGGCGAAGAAGTCGCCGGGCAAGTACAGCTTCGGCAGTGGCAGTTCGTCGAGCCGGATCGCGGGCGAGCTGTTCCAGCAGATGGCTGACATCAAGCTGCTGCACGTCCCGTACAAGAGCAACACGCTCGCGGTCACGGACCTGCTGGGCGGGCAGATCGACATGATGATCACCGACACCGCGACCGGCCTGCCGCAGGTCAAGTCCGGCAAGCTCCGCGCGCTGGGTGTGTCGGGCTCGAAGCGTTCTCCGCTGGCGCCTGAAGTCCCGACGATCGCGGAGGCTGGCGTGAAGGATTACGAGATGGGCTACTGGTTTGCCGCCTACGCGCCCGCCAGGACGCCGCCGGCGGTGGTCAAGCGTCTGAACGAACTGCTGGTGCAGGCCGCGAGGAGCGATGTCGCGAAGGCCGCGTTCTACGAACCGACCGGCACCGACGTCTTCACCACCTCGCCCGAAGACCTCGCGAAGTTCCAGGCTGCCGAGTCGCAGAAGTGGGGCCGCATCGTGAAGGCCGCCGGCATCGAGGCCGAGTAGGCCATGCGCCGATCGGGCTACTTCTGGAGCCGTCGGTAGGCGCTGAAATGCCGGATCGCCTCGCGCCGGTGGCCGAGGTGGTCGTAAAGGCGCCCGACGTTGAAGTGCGCGTCGCCGATGCTCGGGTCGAGATCCAGGCAGTGCTCGTAGGACCGGATCGCTTCGTCGAGCCGCCCCAGGTCTTCAAGTGCCACCGCCCGGTTGAAGTGCAGCAGCGGCACATCGGGGAGCCGGCGCAGCGCGCCGTCGTAGAGCTCGGCGGCCTCGGCCCGGCGGTCGGTTTCGCAGAGGATCGCGCCGAGGTTCAGGTAAGCGTCCGCGTGATCGGGCGCGATCGTCAGGACGGTGCGGTAGGTGGTTTCCGCGGCCTTCATGTCGGTGGATTCGAGCGCTTCCGCACGCGCGAAGAGCTCGTCCGCCGACACGGGGGCGCGGCTGCACGGCGCCGCCGGTCCACGAAGGCGACCGAGCCGCGCGTTGCGGCCACATCGAAATCCATCAGCAACTGGCCCGTCTCGGCTTCCCACTGGCTCTCGCGGTCGCGCACCGCGATGGCATTTCCGACCGCGGTGATACGCAGTCCGGTCAGCGGCAGCTCTTCCGGCAGCGTGGCCTTCAGGCGCTGCAGCGCGCGGAGGATCTTGCGCGTCGGGATGTCGGCCTGCTGCAGATCGTGCGCGGTGCGCAGCAGCACCACGTCACGGAACGAGAAGCGGTAGGTGTTGCGCGGCCCGCGCCTGGGGTTCACGAAGCCGCTCGCGATCAGTCCCGTGATGGCGCTGCGCGAGAGGCCCAGCATCTCCTGGATGCCGCGCAGGGTGTGCGGCGTTTCGTGATGGTCGAGCGTCACTTCCTGGATCGCGCCTTGGCGGGTGGCGCCTCGACTGCGGCCTTGGCGGCCCGCTTGGCGCCCTTGCGTTCGTTCGCGACCATGGGTGTGACGACTTCCTCGGCGGGCGCCCGGGCGGGTCGCTTGCCCGCGCCGGACTTCGCGAGGCTGGCCTTCAGCATTTCGGTGAGGTCGATGATCTGCCCGCTGCTGGCGGCCTCTTCGTGGTGTTCGACCGCGACCACCTGCTTGCCGGCGATCTTCGCGTCGATCGCCGCGAGGATGCGCTTCTTCTCCTCGTCGACGAACTGTGCCGGGTCGTAGCTGTCCTGCGAGATCTGCTCGATGAGCTGCAGCGCGAGCTTCACTTCGGCGTCCGAGGGCGTGACTTCCTCGATCTGGAGTTCCTTCATCGAGCGCACTTCGTCCGCGTAGAGCAGTTGCTGGAGCACCAGGCCGTCCTCGTGCGCGCGCACCTGCACCACGTACTGCTTGCCCTTCCAGGTCCACTTGGCGAGCGCGCACTGGCCGCTCTTGCGCATGGCGGCGAGCAGCAGGGTGTAGGGCTTCGCGCCGCGCTTGTCGGGGGCGAGGTAGTAGGCCTTGTCGTAGTAGATCGGATCGACCGCCTGCCCGGGAATGAAGGCGACGATCTCGATGGCATGGGTCGCGCTGTCCTCGACCGCCTTGAGTTCGTCGGGCGTGAAGATCACGTAGCGGTCCTTCTCGAATTCGTAGCCTTTCACCATCTCCGAGCGAGGCACGACGATCGACGGGTCCTTCTCCGAGACGTACTGCTGCTTGACGCGTGAGCCGTCCTTCGCGAGCAGGTTGAAGCGGACCGTCGCGCTGCTTTCCGTGGCGGAGTAGAGCTTGACCGGGATGGAAACCAGGCCAAAGCTGAGCGACAACGAAGCCAGTGAACGAGCAGCCATGCAGACCTCCGGGGGTGGCGTGGGGGCGAGCCCGGCCCAAGAATGCCACGTTCCACGCCTGCCGGAAAGGCGCGAGGCGAATCCTCCGCACGCTAGTCCCCGGCGTCGCCGACGCCCCCTGCATCTCGTCCACGCGCTGCATGTTCTCCAGCATCTTGAGCAGGTAGTGCAGCGTGTGGGTGATGTCGTTCACCGAGAAGCCCGCGAGTGCTTCCTCGTAATAGTCGTGGATCTTCGGCTGAGCCTCCTTCAGCCACACATGCCGCCCCGATGGGGTCATCGAGATCAGTCGCGAGCGGCGGTCGCGTCCGTCGGGCGCGATGCTCACGTGCCCGTCGCGCTCCATGCGGCTGAGCAGGCCCGACAGGTTCTGCCGGCTGACCATCAGGTAGCGCGCCAGATCCCCCACGCTCATCCCGCCTTCGGCCTGCTCCCGCGACAGTGCGCCGAGCACCGCCCACTGCTGCGTCGTCAGCCCCTGGGCTTCGACCGCCTTCGTCCCGGTTTTATGCAACATATTTGCACATTGATACAGACGAAAGAACACGCGATTGGCGAGTTCCATGCGTGCGGAATCCTTGTTTTCCCTATGTTCTCTCATCGCAATTCTCACAATAAAGGGCTTGCAAAGCACCGACAGTGCTGCCAATAATATGACAACACATTGACGTATTTGCAGGCGGCCATCGGCCGGACTGTTCCGACGATAGCAAGCATTCAAGCATCCAGATGACCCAAGGAGAACCGAAATGAGCAGATTCGAAGGCAAGACCGTGGTGGTGACCGGCGGTGGTGGCGGAATTGGCGGCGCGACCTGCCGCCGCTTCGCACGCGAAGGCGCGAAGGTCGCGATCTACGACCTGAATCCCGATGCGGCCGAAAAGGTCGCCGCGCAGATCCGCGAGGAAGGTGGCCAGGCGATGGCCGTTCGCTGCGACATCACCGACCGCGCGAGCGTCGATGCGGCAGTGGACGCCACGCTCGCGAAACTCGGCCCGATCGACGTGTTGGTCAACAACGCCGGCTGGGATGTGTTCAAGCCTTTCACCAAGACCGAGCCCGCGCAGTGGGACAAGCTGATCGCCATCAACCTGACCGGCGCGCTGCACATGCATCACGCGGTGCTGCCGGGCATGGTGGCGCGCAAGGTGGGGCGCATCGTCAACATCGCTTCCGACGCTGCGCGCGTGGGTTCGTCCGGCGAGGCGGTGTACGCGGCCTGCAAGGGCGGGCTGGTGGCGTTCTCGAAGACGCTCGCGCGCGAGCATGCGCGCCACAACATCACGGTCAACGTGGTCTGCCCGGGTCCGACCGACACCGCGCTGTTCGCCGACTACAAGGAAGGCGCGGGCAATCCCGAGAAGCTGATGGAAGCCTTCACCCGCTCGATCCCGCTCGGCCGCATCGGCCAGCCGGACGACCTGCCGGGCGCGATCCTCTTCTTCGCCAGCGACGACGCCGCCTTCGTCACCGGCCAGGTGCTCAGCGTCTCCGGCGGCCTGACCATGAACGGCTGACCGCCTTCCACCCCTTCATCACCGAAAGAACACCATGGAATTCGAAGACATCCTCTACGAAGTGCGCAACCACGTGGCGTGGATCACCATCAACCGGCCCGAGAAGATGAATGCCTTCCGCGGCCAGACCTGCGACGAGATCATCCGCGCGCTCAACCGCGCTGGCTACGACCGCGAGATCGGCGCGATCGTGCTGGCCGGCGCGGGCGAGAAGGCTTTCTGCACCGGCGGCGACCAATCGGCGCACGACGGCAACTACGACGGACGCGGCACCATCGGCCTGCCGATGGAAGAACTGCACGACGCCATCCGCAACGTGCCCAAGCCGGTGATCGCGCGCGTGCAGGGCTTCGCGATCGGCGGCGGCAACGTGCTGTGCACGATCTGCGACCTGACCATCTGCTCGGAGAAGGCGATCTTCGGGCAGGTCGGCCCCAAGATGGGCTCGGTCGATCCGGGCTATGGCACTGCGTTCCTCGCGCGCGTCGTCGGCGAGAAGAAGGCGCGCGAGATCTGGTATCTGAACAAGCGCTACTCGGGTCAGGAGGCGGTTGCGATGGGCCTCGCCAACATCTGCGTTGCGCCCGAGAAGCTCGACGAGACCGTGCAGGAGTGGGCCGAGACCATCTGCGAGCGCAGTCCGACCGCGATCGCCATCGCCAAGCGCAGCTTCAACATGGACACGGCCCACCAGGCCGGCATCGCGGGCATGGGCATGTATGCGCTGAAGCTCTACTACGACACCGACGAATCCCGCGAGGGCGTGGCCGCGCTCAAGGACAAGCGCAAGCCCGAGTTCCGCAAGTTCATGAAGTGAACATCCCCCTGAGGCGCTTCGCGCCTTCCCCTTCTCTCGCCTCGCTGCGCGAGGCGGAAGGGGACGCCGCCAGTGGCCCGGCGAAGCCGGTTCCACGGCGGCCCTGGTCTGCGGTTGTTTGAGTTCGAAGGCAGAAGCCGACGCTGCTGCTTCTTCAAGGAGACGAGATGAATCCCTACATCGACGAAGACCTCGCGGCGCTGGCCGAGCATGCGCGCCGCTTTGCGGCCGGCCGCGTGGCGCCGGGCTTTCTGGAGCGTGACAAGACGCGCGTGCTCGACCGCGCGCTGATGCGGGAGATGGGCGAGATGGGCTTCATCGCGCCCGAGCTGCCCGAAGAGCAGGGCGGCCAGGGCATGGGCTGCCTCGCGGCCGGGGTGATTCATGAAGAGATCGCGCGCGCCGACCTGAGCCTGAGCTACGTCAACCTGCTGGCGTCGCTCAACGGGCAGATCCTGTCGCACCACGGCCGGCCCGAAGTCGCGCGGCCGTGGCTCGAGAAACTCACGCGCGGCGAGGCGCTGTTCGCCATTGCGCTCACCGAGCCGCGCGGCGGGTCGGACGCGGCCAACCTGCGCCTGCGCGTCGAGCGCGTGGGCAGCGAATACGTCATCAACGGCGAGAAGACCTCGATCTCCGCCGCCGATCAGGCCGATGCCGCGGTGGTCTTCGGCCGCACCGGCACCATCGAATCCGGCGCACATGGCGTGACCGCGCTGCTGGTGCCGATGGACCTGCCCGGCATCACGCGCAACCGCTTCGACTGCCACGGCCAGCGCGCGATCGGGCGCGGCTCGCTCTTCTTCGAGAACGTGCGGGTGCCTGTGGATCATCGCCTCGGCGAAGAGAACAAAGGCTTCGTGCAGGTGATGCAGGGCTTCGACTTCTCGCGTGCGCTGATCGGCCTGCAGGTGCTGGCGGTGGCGCGTGTCGCGCTGGAGGAGACCTGGGAGTACGTCGCGCAGCGCGAGGCCTTCGGCAAGCCGCTGTCGGCCTTCCAGGGCGTGTCGCATCCGCTGGCCGATTTCGACACCCAGGTCGAGGCCGCGCGCCTTCTGTGCCTGCAGACGCTCTGGCTCAAGGACAAGGGCGCACCGCACACCACCGAGGCCGCGATGTGCAAGTGGTGGGCGCCCAAGCTCGCCTACGACGTGATCCACCAGTGCCTGCTGATGTTCGGCCACGGCGGCTACGACCGCGGCCCGATGGAGCAGCGTCTGCGCGACGTGCTCGGCTTCCAGATCGGCGACGGCACCGCGCAGATCATGAAGACCATCATCGCCCGCACCCGCGCCGGACGCGAAGCCGTGCCGGCCTGAGACAGCGACCTTCCTTCGATCCTTCACACCAATCACAACGAGGAGACAAAGCATGGAATTCGACGCCGTACTCATTCCGCCGCGCCGCGCGCGGATGGTCGCGCAGGGCCTCTGGCACGACCGCACCATCAACGACGACCTCGATGCCTGCGTCGCGGCCTGCCCGGACAAGGTCGCGCTCACCGCGCTGCGGGTGGAGGAGGGCGACACCTCCCGCTTCACCTACCGCGAGATGGCGCGGATGGCCGATCGCATCGCAGTGGGCCTCGCGCGGCTCGGTGTGGGGCGCGGTGACGTGGTGGCGTGCCAGTTGCCCAACTGGTGGCAGTTCACGCTGACCTACCTGGCGTGCGCGCGCATCGGCGCGGTGATGAATCCGATCATGCACATCTTCCGCGAGCGCGAGCTGTCGTTCATGCTCAGGCACGGCGCGGCCAAGGTGATGATCGTGCCGAAGCGTTTCCGGGGCTTCGACTTCGAAGCCATGCTCGCGGGCCTGCAACCGGACCTGCCTGATCTGCAGCAGGTGGTGGTGGTCGGCGGCAGCGGCGGCGGCAACAGCTTCGAGGCACTGTTGAGCGGCCCCGCGTGGGAAGAGGCCGCGGACGCGAAGGAAATCCTCACGCGCAGCCGGCCGGGCCCGGACGACGTGATGCAGCTCATCTACACCTCGGGCACCACCGGCGAGCCCAAGGGCGTGATGCACACCGCCAACACCACGATGGCGAACATCATCCCGTACGCCGAGCGGCTGCACCTGGGCAGCGACGACGTGGTGCTCATGGCCTCGCCGATGGCGCACCAGACCGGCTTCATGTATGGCCTCATGATGCCGATCATGCTCAAGGCGAGCGTGGTGCTGCAGGACATCTGGGACCCGGCGCGCGCGGTGGCGCTGATCCGTGCCGAAGGCGCGAGTTTCACGATGGCGTCGACCCCGTTCCTCACCGACCTCACGCGCGTGGTGGCCGAAGGTGGCGGTGCGGTGCCGTCGCTGCGCACTTTTCTCTGCGCGGGTGCGCCGATTCCCGGCCCGCTCGTGGAGCAGGCGCGCAGTGTGCTCGGCACCAAGATCGTCTCGGCCTGGGGCATGACCGAGAACGGCGCGGTCACGCTGATCGAACTCGACGACGATGACGAGCGCGCCTTCAATACCGACGGCCATCCGCTGCCGGGCGTGGAAATCAAGGTGGTCGACGTGGACGGCAAGGTGCTGCCGCCGGGCGAGTCGGGCGAGCTGATGCTGCGTGCGTGCTCCAACTTCGGCGGCTACCTCAAGCGGCCGCACCTCAACGGCACCGATGCCGACGACTGGTTCGACACCGGCGACATGGCGCGCATCGACGAGCGCGGCTACCTGCGCATCACCGGCCGCAGCAAGGACGTGATCATCCGCGGCGGCGAGAACGTGCCGGTGGTGGAGATCGAGGCGCTGCTGTACCGCCACCCGGCGGTGCAGATGGCGGCCATCGTCGCCTACCCGGACGAGCGCCTTGGCGAACGCGCCTGTGCGGTGGTCGTGCCGCGGCCGGGCCAGAGCATCGACCTGCCTTCGATCGTCGACTTTCTCAAGGGGCAGAAGGTGGCGCTGCAGTACATCCCCGAACGCCTCGTGGTGCGCGATGCGATGCCCGCGACCCCGTCGGGAAAGATCCAGAAGTTCAGGCTGCGCGAAATGTTGAAGGGGGACGCCGCATGACGCAAACCACCGTGGCCGAAGCGCCGGTCCTCGTCGAGACGCACGGCCGCGTCGGCCTCGTCACGCTCAACCGGCCGCGCCAGATGAACGCGCTCGACGATGCACTGATGGACGCGCTCGGCGATGCATTGCGCGCCTTCGATGCGGACGAGGCGATCGGCGCGATCCTGATCACCGGCAACGAGAAGGCCTTCGCCGCCGGGGCCGACATCGCGGCGATGGCCGACTGGAGCTACATGGACGTGGTCAAGTCGGAATTCATCACGCGCAACTGGGAGACCATCCGCACCGTGCGCAAGCCGGTGATCGCCGCGGTCGCGGGCTTCGCGATGGGCGGCGGCTGCGAGCTCGCGCTTTCGTGCGACATCGCCATCGCCGCCGAGAGCGCGAAGTTCGCGCTGCCGGAGATCAAGCTCGCGATGCTGCCCGGCGCGGGCGGCACCCAACGCCTGCCGCGCGCGATCGGCAAGGCGAAGGCGATGGACATGTGCCTGTCGGCCCGCATGCTCGACGCGGCGGAAGCCGACCGCTACGGCCTCGTCGCGCGCGTGGTGCCCGACGGGCAACTGATGTCGCAAAGCCTCGCGCTGGCCACGAAGATCGCCGCCTTCTCGCTGCCGGCGCTGATCGCGATCAAGGAATCGGTCAACCGCGCCTTCGAGGGATCGCTTTCCGAAGGCATCGGATTCGAGCGGCGGCAACTGCACGCGCGCTTCGCGAGCGACGATGCGCACGAGGGAATGAAGGCGTTCCTGGAGAAGCGCGCTCCGGCCTTCCGGCATCGCTGAGGCATGGGCGCTACGGCGCGCCCCCGGCGCTTGCACGGGCGGCGGAGGCGTCAGTGGTTCAGCCACCAACTCGTCCACCATGGCGCGCATGCGTCGCCAATGCGAACCCTCCCAGAAGACACGCCGGCACGTGTCGCAGGTGCTGAAGCGCTGGTAGCGTTCGCGCACCATCGCCGGTAAGGTCGGCGCGACCAGCGACTTGTCGATCTCGTGCAAGGGCGTGTTGCAGTCCAGGCATCGCGTGAAGGGCCGCACGCCGCGTGCAAGGTCGAGTCGGCCAAAGATCTCGCGCAACTGTTGCGCAGACCGCAACGCATGCACGTAGCAGCCATGCGTGATGCCCCGACGCTTGAGCAGCTCTCGGTCTCTCGTCAGCACGATGCGTCCTTGCACGCCGGAGATGTGCTCGATCTCTTCGTCACTGAATTGGTTGTCGTACAGGGTGTCGAACCCTGTCATGCGCAGCAGGTGCGCGAGGCCACCCAGGTGCGCGTCCGCGACGAAGCGGGTCACGCGCAATGCACGATCGCGAACGCGCACCAGCGGTGTGATGTCGAGCGCTTCGAACTGCGGAAAGACGGCGACCCGGTCGCCGTCGCGCAGCAGGCTGTCGATCGGCGCACCCGTCGGGCGCCCTCAGAGCTCTGGATTCTTGGAGAAGCTCCCGTGGGGCTGGGCCCGCATCAGCGCATGGAACTGCGCGTGCGACATCCGAAGCAGCCGCTCGTGATCGCCACCTTCCATGTAGACGACGCCATTGGTTTCGAGTTCGTCATCGACGATCGTCGGCATCCCCCATGCCATTCCGACTGGTGGTATGGCGCCGGGGTCGCAGTCATCGAACAGCTCTGCGATCCGGGCCTCGCCGGCCAGCTTCAGCCTGCGGCGACCCACAAAGCGGGAGAACTCCCCGAGCATGACCATCTTGTCGGCGGGAAGGACGGCCATCACGCAGCCGCCCTCGTCCTCGAGGATGACCGATTTGGCCAGTTGACCCGGGCTGACGTTGGCGCAGCGTGCGGTCTCCAGGCTGCTATGGCTGCGTCCGTGCGTGGAGACCTCATAGCGTGCGCCACGACGGTCGAGGTAGCTGGTCAGATGGGAGGCAATGGACATGGCAATCCTCCTTGCGCGCAAACACGGCAGGGTCGCCGTCCTGTGAGTTTGCTCCCGCCGGCTGGGGGTCGCAAGTTCGTCGTGTTCTCCGCCAGAAACGCCAGGGCGCAACGCGAGGCGAGTGCGCTATGGAATCTGCGACTTGGCCGCCTTTGCCGCAATCAGTTGAACCAGCAACTCATCGCGCTGGCGCAGCAGAACCTGGAGATCGCGTCCTTTCAGCTCGGCGTCGACACCTTGCGCAATGGGCTTGATGTAGTCGTCCGTCTCCGGATACCTGCCCAGGTCATACGCCCATTCGC
Organism: Variovorax ureilyticus; assembly: GCF_050632185.1. GTDB lineage: Bacteria > Pseudomonadota > Gammaproteobacteria > Burkholderiales > Burkholderiaceae_C > Variovorax > Variovorax ureilyticus_A. The sequence goes on along the minus strand of NZ_CP192579.1, from coordinate 2,572,732 downwards.
GTTGCGAGGCGCCCAGGTGCTGCAACAGGTGGGTGATTCCTCCGGCCCCACCGGATGCATGCAGATTGATGAAAGGGCCGAGCAACGCCCATCGCAGACCCGGGCCGTACGAAATCGCGGTGTCGATGTCCTCGACCGAGGCGATGCCCGCCTGCACCAGCGAGATGGCTTCCTGCCAGAGCGCCACCTGCAGGCGATTCGCGATGTGGCCCTTGACCTCTTTGCGGATTCGGATGGCCTTCTTTCCCATCGAGGCATAGAGCGTCATCGCCTTCGCGATGTTGTCCTCGCTCGTCAGCTTGCCGCCCCCACCTCTACGAGCGGAATGAGGTACGGCGGATTGAACGGATGCCCCAGAACGATGCGTTCGGGGTGCGTGGCCTTGCCCTGAATCTCGCTGATCTGCAGACCCGACGAGGAGGAAGCGATGATGACGTCGGCCTCCACGGCCGATTCGATGCTCGCGATCAGCGCGTGCTTGACGTCCAGCCTTTCAGGGCCGCTCTCCTGGACGAACATGGCGCCCCGCACGGCCTGCGCAACGTCCGTGCTGAACTCCAGCCGGTCGCGCGACGCCCCTTCGGCGAGGCCGAGAGCCTCGACGGTTGGCCAGCAGTCGTCGATGGACTCGCGCAGGCGCCCCTCGGCGCCGGCGGCCGGGTCCGTCGCGGCGACGTCGAAACCCTGTGCCAGGAAGTGAGTCGCCCAGCCGGCGCCGATGACGCCAGTGCCGACGACAGCGATCTTGCGGTTCATTCGGATGCCCCTGGAGCGCCGTGTCAGCGCAGCGGACGCAGTCCGATGATTTCCCGAGCTTCCGCCGGCGTGGCGGGCTCGTACCCCATTTCGCGCACCAGCCGCACCAGGCGCTCGACGAGCTGCACGTTGGTCGCCAGCACGCCATGCTCGTAGTAGAGGTTGTCCTCCAGGCCGACGCGAACGTGTCCGCCCAGCAGCAGTGAGTTCATGGCCGCGGGCAACTGCGCAGCGCCGATCGCGCTGACATTGAGTACCGTCTTGGCGGGCAGATGGTCGACCATCGTCTGAAGCAGCTTCGGCGTGTATGGCAATGCCCCCTGGAAGGCATTGGCGCCGATGACGATGTTGATGAAGTGGGGTGCGTCGTCCAGGCCTTCGTTGAGAGAGCGCTGCACGTCCTGGACGATGTCCGCCAGTCCGAACACCTCCCACTCGGGCTTGATGCCGCGCTCTTTCATCATCGTTGCGATCTTGCGGATCCACGTGGGCGGTGTCGCGACCAGGATCTCCTTGCCACCGAAGCTGGCGATGACTGTCTGCGCATCGAGGGTGCACATCTCCACGCCTTCGCCCTGCATGCCTTTCAGGCGCTCCTCCCACTGGATCTCCCACAGCCCATTGGGCAGTTCGCGCACCATGTCGCCATTGATGCCGCCACCTGTGGAGTTGTTCAGGATGATGTCGCACTTGTCGCGGATGCGCCGGTTGATCTCCGTGTAGATCGACGGGTTGCAGGTGGCCTCGTCATCGGGCCTGCGCGCGTGCACCGCCACCAGGCTGGCGCCGGCGTTGTAGCAACGGTAGGTGTCGTCGGCGATCTCCTGCGGCTGCGTCGGCAGGTTGGGGTTCATCCTCTTGGTGGCCATGCCACCGGTCGGGGCGATGGTCACGATGACTTTGGGCTTGCTCATGGTTTGTATCCGTTGAAGTCGGGTAAGTTGATTCGGGGTGCCGCGCGCGATCAATGGCCTGTTGCGCGGTCGTCGGTGCCGACGCGCACCGCGCTCTTCGGCAAGGCGATCAGGATCGTCAGTCCGCCCGCGATGACCAGTGCGATCAAGGCGCCCAGGCCCATCTGGATGCTCCCGGTCATGTTCTTGATCCAGCCGATCACCGTCGGGCTGACAAAGCCGCCCAGAATGCCCAGCGAACTGATCACCGCGATGCCGGCGGCCGCCGCGTCGCGGCTCAGGTAGGTCGGCGGGATCGACCAGAACAGCGATCCGCCGCCGAAGATGAAGAACGCTGCGATGCAGAGCAACAGCATGACCGGTGCGAAGCTGGTGCCCAGGAAGGACGTGGCGAACAGCGCCGCGGCACCCGCGACAAGGGTGCCGCCGACATGCCAGCGACGTTCCTTGAAGCGGTCGGAGCTGCGGCTGATGACGAGCACTCCGATGGCGCCGAAGACGTAGGGCACGGCGGTGATCCAGCCGATCGCGCCGATGGACGCGATGCCCAGGTTCTTGATCATCGTCGGCAGCCAGAACGTGATCGTGTAGACGGCGCATGCGCAGCAGAAGTAGACGAAGGCCAGCACGTAGGTCTTGGGGTCCGCCAGCGCGGCGGCGAGCTTGCCGTGGTGGCCGGGCTTCTCGTCGGCCTTGTGGTCGGCATCGAGGACCGACTGCACCAGCGCCTTTTCGCTGGTGCTCAGCCAGGGCGCTTCGGCCGGCTTGTTCGGCAGCAGGCGAAAGAGCAGGAACCCGAGCAGCACGGTCGGCAGCCCTTCGATGAGGAACAGCCACTGCCAGCCGTGCATGCCGCCGAGTCCTTCCATTCCGCTCATGACCATCCCGGACAGGGGGCCGCCCAGCACGCCGGTGATCGGCATGCCGAACAGAAACAGCCCGGTCACGCGGCCGCGGCGGTGGCTCGGATACCAGTAGGTGAGATACAGGATGATGCCGGGGAAGAACCCGGCCTCGAAAAGGCCCAGCAGCAGCCGGACGGCGTAGAACTGCCAGGGCTCGGTGACGAAGGCCGTGGCCGCGGACGTGAGACCCCACAGCACCATGATGCGCAGGAACGTGAGGCGGGCGCCGATCTTCTCGAGCAGCAGGTTGCTGGGGACTTCGAACAGCAGATAGGTGAGAAAGAAGAGGCCGGCGCCCAGCCCGTAGATCGCATCGGAGAAGGCCAAGTTCTGCTTCATCTGAAGCTGCGCGTAGCCGATGTTGATCCGGTCCAGGAAGGCGAAGACGTAGGCGACCAGCACGATCGGCATCACTCGCCAGCTGATCTTGCGATAGACGTTGTCCTCCGCGGACTGGAGCGTCGTTCCGGGGATGCCCGCGACCCCTTGGGCTGCGGACGCTGCGTGATTCATTGCGTGTCTCCTGAGGTGATGGCGCGATGCCATGACCCGGATCATTCCCGGCGGCGCGCATTGCCGCAGTCGACGCGCCGACAGTTGGTATCAGGGTAAACACGGAGTGCCGTGCACCCCGCCGAAACGCCTACTGCGCCAGCTTCTGCAGGCCGGGCAGGTCCAGCACCACGATGCCCCCGTATTCGCTTTGCACGAGCCCGGCGCTCTTGAAGCGCGTCAAGGCGCTGTTGCAGCTCTGGCGCGAGACGGCCGCGAGGTTGGCGAGCTCTTCCTGCGACAGCTGAAGATGCCTTTCGCCGAGAGGGTTCAGCAACGGATGCACCATGCCCACGAGCGCGCGGGCCACCTGGTTGTCGGTGTCCAGCAGGCCGTGCGTCGCGTAGTTGCCCATGAACCAGTGCAGCCGATCATTGACCTGCTGCAGCAGGAAATCGTTGAATGACGGCCTGTTGCGGCGCAGCCAGTCGAAGGTGTCGTAGGGGATCTGTGCGACCCGGCTGTAGCGCAGCGCCACGAGATCCGCCTGGCGCGGCGCGTCGCGGATGAGCGTGCCTTCGCCGAACCAGCTGCCCACCGATTGGCCGCCCAGTGTCACGGTCCGCCCATCAGGTGCGGTAATGGCCCACTTGATCAGGCCCTCGAGAACCCCGAACCAGGCGTGCTGGTGCTCGCCGTGATGACTCAGCGAATCGCCGAGCGCCACGGCGCGTTCGGTTGCGTCGTTGCGAACCTGTGCTCTCGCCGCTTCGTCGAGCGCAGAGAACCACGCAGACTGCGCCAGCAACTCGTCGAGCGTGAGCGATGGGGCGCGGGGACGTTGTGATCGGGTCATTGCTGTGTCTCCTGGCACGCAGAGAAGGGTAAACCCTGATCCCGAGTGTCGATGCGCCGACTGCGGGCATTTGAGCCGGCGTGAACAATCATCATCCCATTCAAGACCGCGCCTTCAAGTCCATGAGCAAGTCCATCATCTACGGCGTCGACGTCCAGTTCGGCGACTGCGATCCGGCAGGGATCGTCTTCTTTCCCAATTTTTCCCGCTGGATGGACGCGGCTTCGCACCACTATTTCACTGCGTGTGGACTGGTGCCCTGGCGGGCCATGGCGGAACTGCCGGGATGCGTCGGTGCGCCGCTGCTCGAGATTCATACGCGGTTCCATATCGCAGCGACCTACGGCGAGCGCATCGAGATCCACAGCCGCATCGAGGAATGGCGCGGCAAGGTTTTCATCCAGGGCCATCGCGTGATGCGTGGCGACGACCTGATCTGCGAAGGGCGGGAGACCCGGGCGCTGTGCGTGCGGGACGACAGCGGCAAGCTCAAGGCGGTTCCGGTGCCGGAGTTCATTCGTTCCGCCTGTGCCTGAGCGCGGCGATCGTGCACCCTCGAACTAGGAGACTTCCATGACAGCACCGAACGGTCAACGCGTCCTGATCACTGCGGGCGCAGGGGGTATCGGCCGCGCCATCGCCATGGCGTTCGCCGCGGCGGGCGCTCGCGTGCACGCCTGCGACATCGACGCTGCGGCGCTGGATGACCTGCGTGCGCAGACGCCGGGCGTCACCACCAGCGTGTGCGACATGGCCGATCGTCGCGCGGTCCAAGGCATGGTCGAGGAAGCCGTGGCTGCGCTGGGCGGGCTGGACGTGCTCGTGAACAACGCCGGCATCGCGGGCCCGACAGCGAGCGTCGCGGACATGGACCCGGATGCCTGGGATGCCGTTCTTCGCGTCAACCTGACCGGTACTTTCACGGTGACGCAGGCTGCCATCGCGCATCTGAAAGGGTCGGCCGCCGGGTCGATCATCGTGATGTCATCGCTGGCCGGCCGCTTCGGCTACCCGAATCGCAGTCCCTATGCCACGACCAAGTGGGGGCTGATCGGGTTCACCAAGACCTTGTCGCGCGAACTGGGCGAATTCGGCATTCGCGTCAACGCCATCCTGCCCGGCGCCGTGAACGGCCCGCGCATCCAGCGGGTTTTCGAGGGGCGTGCATCTGCCAGCGGCCGCAGCGTCGCGCAAGAGGAGGCCGCGGCGCTGGCCAACCAGTCGATCAAGCGCTTCGTCGATCCGGCCGACATCGCGGCGCTCGCCGTCTTCCTGGCCTCCGATGCAGCGCGATCGATCTCGGGGCAGATGATCCCGATCGACGGGGATTCGCAGAGCGCCTCCTGAAGCCGAACCGCCAAAAATGGCGGCGTCGAACAACGAAGCCCTTGTTCGACGCGATGCCTCTCATGCCGCCGTGCACAGCTGCCGCTCGGCCCGCCTCGCAGCACAGATGCGCCGGGAGGCCAACTCGGAGGCGGCCAAGGCGAGCAGCATCGGGACGATGCCGACGAAGCCGAGTCGGTACGGCCCGACGGCGTGAAGTCCCAGCGCGCCGATCACGCCGGCGATCGTGACGCCGACATACGTTCCCGCCGTGTTGAGCCCCAGCAGGATGGGCGCGATGCCCGGGTTGAGCGACACCATCCGATGCTGCTGGGGCACGAGAATGCCCCAGCCGGCACCGCCCCAGACCAGGATGGACAGCGCGGCGGCCCACAGATGATTGCTCGACCAGGGTAGCAACGCGAAGTCAGCCATCAGCGCCGCCAATGCACCGATCACGACCTTGCGCGTTCCCAGCGTGTCGATCAGCTTCCCGGCCATCAGGTTGGACACCGTGCCGGCGATGCCCCACAGCACCAGCAGGCCGCCCAGCAGAACCGCGTTGCCGCCGATGACGCGATCGAACGCGACGGCGAAGTACGTGTAGACCGTGAAGATGCCTGCCATCGCCAGCAGCGTGGTGGCCAGCGTCAGGACGACGCGGGTGTCGGCCAGCGGCGCCACGCGCTTGGCCAGCGAGATCGGCGGCGGCAGCGGCACGTCCGCGAGGAATGCCCAGATGCCCAGGCCCGCGATGCCCGCCAGCGCAGACACGAACACCATCGTCCAGCGCCAGTCGCCCAGGCCGCCGATGACGGCCCCCAGCGGCGATCCCAGCGCGGTCGCGGCAGACAGCCCGGCGACGACGATCGCGAGCGCGCGCCCGCGGCGCTCGGGTGGCACGATCAGCGCGGCGGAACCGGTGGCCGTGGGCGAAAACATCGCGGCTCCGACGCCCGCGACGATCCGCGTGAGCATCGCGATGGCGAAGGTCGGCGCGAGCGCCGTGCCGAGATTGGCGAGCAGGAAGACCGTCAGGCCGGCCAGCAGCATGCGCTTGCGCGGAACGCCCGCCGCGATCGCCGCGATGCTGGGTGCCAGCAGCGCGAAGGTGATCGCATAGACGGTCGTCAGCTGGCCCGCGGTGCCAACGTCGACGCCGAAGGTCCGCACCATCTCCGGCAGCACGCCGGCGATCACGTAGCTGTCCGTGCCGAGCGCGAACATGCCCAGCGCAAGGGTGAGAAGGCGCTTATCCATGATGCGGCTCCTGCGTGAAATGCGCCTTGATTTCGGCGGCGACCTGCGGCGCGTATTCGTCGAGCACGAAGTGGCCGCCATCGAGCCAGACCAGCTTGGCTTCGGGCAGGTCGCCGAGATAGGCCCGTGCGCCCGGCGGGATGAAGAAGGGGTCGTTCTTGCCCCAGACGATCAGCGTGCGCGGCTTGTGCTGGCGGAACGCGGCTTGCCACTTGGGATAGGCTGCGACGTTGGTCTTGTAGTTCTCCAACAGGTCGACCTGGTAGTCCTGCGTGCCCGGGCGATCGAGCAAGGCCTGGTCGAGCACCCAGTTGTCGGGATTGACCGCCGCGGGGTCGCGCACGCCGACCAGCCAGTGGTACTTGGTGCCCTCCGCGCCGACGAACTCGCGTGCGGGCTTCTCGGTCTCGGGCGTACGCTTCTCCCACAGCGGGCCCAGCACGGTCTTCGGCCCGTCGCCGACGCCTTCGATGTAGGCGTTGGCGTTCTGGATCACGAATCCACTCACGCGCTCGGGCTGTCGCGCGAACAGCCGGAAGCCGATCGGGCCGCCGTAGTCCTGCATGTACAGCAGGTAGCTGTCCAGCTCGAGCGCATCGACGAGGCCGGCCACATGCGCGGCGAGGTTGTCGAAGGTGTAGTCGAACTCGTCGCGTGACGGCGCGTCGGAATGGCCGAAGCCGATGTAGTCCGGTGCGACCAGGTGGAACCGGTCGGCCAGCAGCGGCATCAGGTCGCGGAACATCTGGCTGCTGGTGGGCAGGCCGTGCAACAGCAGCATCGTGGGCAGCTTCGGGTCGCCGGCCTCGCGGTAGAAGACGTTGCGGCCGTTGACGAGGGCGCTGCGGTATTGAGTGCGGATGTCCATGGTGTCCTTTCGGGTTGTGGGCGGACACGCACGCCGTGTCCATGGCCGAGATCGTCTGGCTTCGCAGGAAATCTCGGAAGCCGCTAGATTCGAGAACACCTCTCTCGAAAACTGGAAGCCAATGGATCGATTCGATGCCATGTCCGTGCTGCTCGCCGCCGTCGACACCGGCAGCCTGTCCAAGGCCAGTCGCAAGCTTGGCCTGCCGCTGGCCACCGTCAGCCGCAAGGTGGCCGACCTGGAGGCCCACCTGAAGGCGGACCTGCTGATCCGCTCGTCCAGGGGCCTCGAGCTGACTCCGTCCGGCCGGTCGTACGTGGCCGCCGCCAGGGCGATCCTGGAACAGGTCAGCGAGGCCGAGCGCACGGCCGCCGGCGAGTACACCGAGCCGCGGGGCGATCTCGTGATCACGGCGCCGATCATGTTCGGCCGGATGCACGCGCTGCCCGTGGTGACGCAGTTCCTCGCGACCTACCCCGAGGTGTCCGCCGGCCTCATGCTGACCGATCGCGTCGCTCACTTCCTCGACGACCAGGTCGACGTCGCATTGCGCATCGGTCCGCTGCCGGACAGCCGCCTGGTCGCGACGCGCCTCGGCGAAGTGCGGCACGTGGTCTGCGCCAGCCCGGCGTATCTCGCGGCCAAGGGCATCCCCGCCGAGCCGGCGGAGATCGCGCGCCACAGCGTCATCTCGTTCGAGAGCGTGTCGGCGGCGAGCGCCTGGACGTTCCAGACGAACGGCAAGGAAGCGCCGGTGTCGTTCCGCTCGCGCTTCTCCGTCAACACCATCGATGGCGCGATCGACGCGGGCCTGGCCGGCGCGGGACTGACACGCGCCGTCTCGTACCAGGTCAACGAGCACGTGCGAGCGGGACGCCTGCAGGTCGTGCTGCAGGACTTCGAGCCCGCTGCGCGACCCGTTCACCTCGTCTATGCACAGCAGAGCCGCCTGCCGCTGAAGCTGCGCGCGTTCGTGGACTTCGCGGTGCCGAGGTTGCGGGAGCAACTGCGCGCGGCGGCGCTTTGAGCTGCATGAAGCCGAGGCTCAGCGCCGATCGGTGACAGCGAGCGATCGACTCAGAAATACTTGCATGGTGACCTCGAAATCAGATGAGAGGTCCATTCAAGCGCATTGGTCTAGGCTGGTAAATGCGTGACGTTATCCTGTTATAGCGACTACCACCTACCCTGAGCACAGACCTCGCATCGTTCGGCAGCTATCTCCGCAACCGGCGTACCCGCCTGGACCCGGCGGCGTTCGGCTTCTCGACAACTCGAAGGCGCACGCCTGGCCTCAGGCGCGAAGAAGTCGCCCAGCGCGCCAACATCAGCCCGACCTGGTACACCTGGCTCGAGCAGGGGCGCGGCGGAGCGCCTTCGGCCAGCGTGCTCAACAGGCTCGCAGAAAGCCTGCTGCTCACCGAACCGGAGCGCCAGCACCTGTTCATGCTGGCGCTGGGCAGGCCGCCTGAGCTGCGCTACCGTCCGGGCGGGGGCATCACGCCGCGCCTGCAACGGGTGCTGGATGCCTTTCCCACCAGCGCTGCCATCGTGAAGACCGTCAGCTGGGACGTGGTCGCGTGGAACCGCGTCGCGGCCGTGCTGCTCACGGATTACGGCAAGCTCGCCCCGCAGGAACGGAACATTCTGCGCCTCCTCTTCTTCAGCCCGAAGGTCCAGCAGGCGCAGGAGGATTGGAGCAAGCTCGCTCGCGTGGTCGTCAGGGCGTTTCGCGCCGACGTGACCCGTGCGGGGACCAGCGAGGAGGCCTCGCGGCTCATCGATGAACTGTCGAGCGTGAGCGCCGAGTTCAGGGCCTTGTGGGCCGACACCGAAGTGGTGGGCATGAGCGAAGGGGTAAAGCGCCTGCGTCATCCCATTGCGGGCATCGTCAATCTGGAGTTCTCGAGCTTTTCGGTGGAAGGCCGTCCTGAGCTTGGCATGGTCGTATTCACCCCTGCCAGGCCGGATGACATCCGACGGGTACAGACGCTGCTATCAGGAGGATGAGCTCGTCGACACCGCTTGCCGCATGAGCGCTGCGTGACACTTTGATGAAAGACCGTGCCCGCCGGTCGTCTCAGCCAATCGTCAGGTACGTTCGCTTACGCTCGCGCGCCGCCGTGTCAGGACTGCCCGGCAGTCCCCTCATTGGTCTCCCGCTGGGAGTGACTGCAGCCCCCAAGCGTCGAGAACCCGTGAAACAGCCATCCTCCAAGTCTCCCTATGTGTGGAGCGCGATCGTCGTGCTCTGCGCTCTCGCTGCGTTCTGGGCATGGCATGCCATGCGCGCCGAGGCGCCTGCCTCCGCGCCGCGGCCGCGCCCCGAGCTCGTACGAAGTGCGAACCGCCTTTTCGTGCCGGAGAACTCTCCACTGCGCGGTCGCCTGGCCGTGGCACCGGTGGAGGAGGCGACGTCGGCGCACAGCGTGAGCCTTCCCGCGGTGGTCGAGGCAGATCCGGCAAGCACGGTCAACATCCTGGCGCCCGCGACCGGCCGTGTGGTGGCACTGAAAGTGCGCCTCGGCGACGTCGTCAAGCGCGGACAGGAACTCGCGACGATCAGTTCCTCCGACTTCGCCCAGGCCGTCGCGGATGTGCAGAAGGCGCGCGATGCGCTCGATCTGGCTCAGCATGCGCTGACGCGCGCACGCGGTGTCAACGAGGCGGGGTCGAACGCAGCCAAGGACGTGGAAGCGGCCATGAGCGCGGTGGTTCAGCAGACCGCCGAACTCCGCCGCGGCGAAGCCCGCTTGCGCAGCCTCGACGGGGGCAATGCCTCGGGCCGTTCCGGGCCGGCGCAGCTGAGCGTGACCGCTCCGGTCGGCGGCAGCGTGACGACGCTGGCGACCGCGGCGGGCGCCATCGTGAACGACGCAACGGCCACCCTGATGACGGTCTCCAACCTCGATCACGCGTGGGTCACCGTGAACGTGCCCGAAGGACTGATCGGCACGGTCACGAGCGGGCAGGATGTCTCGGTCGTGCTGGCCGCCTTTCCCCGCCAGATCTTCAGCGGAAAGATCGCGTTCGTCGGCACGGTGCTCGACGCCGACACGCGACGGATGAAGGCCCGCATCGCCTTTGCGAACCCGCAGGGGCTGTTCAAGCCCAACATGTATGCGACGGCGAGGATCGCAGTGGCGCAGGCGCCCCAGCCGCAGGTGCCGACGTCGGCGTTGGTGATGAACAACGACAACACCAGCGTCTTCGTCGAAGTCGACCCCTGGACCTTCGTGCGGCGCAGCGTGGAGCTGGGCAGCGAAGACGGCGGCCTTGTGCGCGTGCGCAGCGGCCTCGCAGCGGGCGAGCGGGTGGTCGTGCGCGGGGGCGTGCTGCTGAATGATTAACCTCATCATCACGCAGTTCTTCCGCCGCAGGCATCTGGTCTGGGCGATGTCGGTCATGCTCGTGATCTTCGGCTACTGGTCGTGGACGCAGATGACCGTCGAGGCCTATCCCGACCTCGGCGATGTGAGCGTCCAGGTCACGACGCAGGTCAATGGTCTGGCCGCCGAGGAGATCGAGCAGCAGATCACCACACCGCTCGAGCGCTCCCTGGGCAGCACGCCCGGACTGGCCTGGATCCGATCGAGCAGCACCTTCGGGCTGTCGCTGATCACGCTCACTTTCCAGGACGGCACGGACGACCATTTCGCACGCCAGCGCGTGACCGAGCGGATGGCCCAGGTGACGCTCCCCTCCGGTGCACAGCCCTCGCTCGGACCACTGGCCGGGCCCGCAGGGGAGATCTACCGCTACACGCTGGAATCCGACACCAAGAACCTGATGGAGTTGTCGGAGATACAGCGGTGGAAGGTCATTCCGGCACTGCGCCAGGTGACCGGCGTGGTGGACGTCACCAACTTCGGCGGCTTCACCAAGGAATTCCAGCTGGAGGTGGATCCCGAGAAGCTGCAATCGCGCGGGCTGGCGCTCAGCGACGTGGTCAGCGCGATCAACAACAGCAGCGCCAACGCCGGAGGTGGACGCATCGCACGGGGAGAGCAGAGCTACATCGTCCGCGGCATCGGACTGATCCATTCGCTGGATGACCTCGGCTCGGTGGTCGTGTCGCAGAGCGGCGGGACGCCGGTGCTGGTGCGCGATCTCGGTCTATTGCAATACGGGCACCAGGAACGCGGCGGCATCCTGGGCAAGAACACGAACCCCGACACCCTGGAAGGGATCGTGCTGATGCTCAAGTACGAGAACCCGTCGCGCGTGCTCGAAGGCGTGCATCGCAAGGTGAATGAACTGCAGGCCCAGCTCGCGCCGATGGGCGTGAAGATCGTGCCCTACATCGACCGCGACGATCTGGTCCACCTGACAGTGGAGAAGGTCACGCACACCGTGCTGGAGGGCATGGTCCTGGTGTCGATCGTGCTGGTGCTGTTCCTCGGCAGCCCGCGCAGCGCGCTCGTGGCTGCGGTCGCGATTCCGATGTCGCTCGTCACGGTGTTCATCGTGATGCACCTCACGCGGATGCCGGCCAACCTGTTCTCGCTGGGTGCGATCGACTTCGGCATCATCGTCGATGGCGCGATCGTCATCATGGAGGCCATCCTGCGCCGCCGCGAGGAGGAACCCGAGGCGGTCCTTTCCGAGGCCAACATCCTCGAGACGGTCAGCCCGGTGTCCGGTCCCATCTTCTTCGCGACCCTGATCATCATCACGGCGTACTTTCCGCTGTTCGCCTTCGAGCGCGCCGAGGGCAAGTTGTTCAAGCCCATGGCCATCACCGTGGGCATTGCGCTGCTCGGTGCCCTGCTTTGCGCGCTGACCCTCATCCCGAGCCTGGCCTACGTCGCGCTGCGCAAGCCGCGAAAGCCTTTCGTGAACCGGCCGCTGGTATGGCTGACGAATGCCTACCGGCGCGTGCTGCATCACCTGCTGGAAGCGCCGTCGATCGCCTACGCCCTGAGCGCGCTGGCGCTGGCGGCGGTCGCAGTGCTGGGTGCGACGGCAGGGCGCGAGTTTCTGCCCGACATGGACGAAGGCGCGCTGTGGCTGCAGGTCCAGCTGCCTTCGGGCCTGTCGCTGGACAAGGCCAGCGAGATGGCGGGCGAACTCAGGCATGTGCTGCTCGAATATCCGGAGGTTTCCTACGTCGTGACGCAGCTCGGCCGGAACGACGACGGAACCGATCCGTGGACCCCTTCGCATGTCGAGGTGCCCGTCGGACTCAAGCCCTACAGCGAATGGCCCGAAGGCGTGGACAAGGCTTCCTTCGTGCGCATGCTGAACCAGCGCTTCGCGGAGATGCCCGGCTTCTCCGTGGGCATCAGCCAGCCGATCATCGACGGCGTGAACGATGCCGTCGGTGGGGCCCACAGTCCGCTGGTGCTGCGCATCTATGGCCACGATCTGAAGGAGAGCCGGCGCATCGGCAACGAGGTCGTCGAGTTGCTCGGCCGGATCAGGGGACGGCATCGGCGTCCCTGTTCCAGGAGCCGCCGATCCCGCAAATCGTGATCACGCTCGACCGCGAGGCTGCGGCGCGCGTCGGCGTGAACGCGAATGACGTCGCCAACCTCGTGCAGACAGGCGTCGGCGGCGCTCCGGTGATCTCCGTGTATGTCGAAGACCGCACGTACAACGTGGGCGTGAGGTTCCCCAGGTCGGCCAAGGCCAATCCCGAGGCCCTCGGCGCCTTGCTGCTCAACGGCGCGGGTGGCGCGAAGATCCCGTTGTCGCAGGTCGCCGCCATCAGGCTGCAGACCGGGGAGAGCACGATCTCCCACGAGATGAACGAACGCCAGATCACGGTGCGCATCGACAACCGCGACCGTGACCTGGCCTCCTACCTTGCCGAAGCCGAGAAGCGGATCTCCGAAGAGATCAAGTTCGATCGGAACCTTTTCCGGCTGCAGTGGGCCGGCCAGTTCGAGAACCAGCAGCGCGCACAGGCGCGGCTCGCGATCTCCCTGGCGATCGTCGTGGTGATCATGGCCGTGCTGCTGTTCTTCCAGTTCGGCAATGTCCGGCAGTCGGCGCTGGTCCTGGGCGTGGTGCCGATGGCGATGCTGGGCGGCCTCATCACCGTGCACCTCGCGGGCGAAACGCTGAACGTGGCCACGGCGGTGGGGTTCATCGCGCTGTTCGGCGTCTCGATCCAGAACGGCATCATCATGGTCGCGAACTTCCGGCGCGTGCGAGGCGAGGGCCTCGAGCTCCGGGAATCCGTCCTCGAAGGGGCCAGCGAGCGCCTGCGACCCGTGCTCATGACGGCCACGGTGGCTTCCATCGGCATGTTGCCCGCGGCGCTCGCCACCGGTGTCGGCACCGACGTGCAACGCGGATTGGCCACGGTCGTGGTCGGCGGATTGTTCGTCTCCACGCTGCTGACCTTGTTCATCCTGCCCACGCTGTACTTCTCCCTCGAGCGCATCTCGGAGCGCCGGGGCTGGGGCGCCCGTCTGCGGCGCGATCGTTGAGAGCGCGATGAACACGCTGCGCATACCGTTCCTCGCAATCGTTCGCCGCTTCACGGCCGTGGCCACGCCCTTGCTGCTCGCCGCATGCGCCGTGGGCCCGGACTACGTCCGGCCCGACCTGGCGCTGCCCGATCGCTACCTGGCCCGGCCGGCATCCGGAGACCACGGCGACACGACGACAGCACCCGAAGGGAGCGACGCCAGGCCCCAGCGCCTTTCCGAGTCGACCGATATTCCCGCGCAGTGGTGGCAAGTCTTCCATTCCGAGCCGCTGGACGCCTGGGTCAGGGACAGCCTCGCGCACAACCCGAACGTCGAGGCGGCGCAGGCCGCGTTGCGCGTCGCCAACGAGAACGCGCAGGCGGAAGCCGGCGCCTTGTGGCCCGGCGTGGCGCTGAACTACTCGCCCGTACGGCAGCGCGTGGCGCAGACGCTGGCCAGTCCGGTGTCGACGAACGCCACGTACTACACCCTCCACACCGCGCAGGTGACGGTGAGCTACGTGCCCGATGTCTTCGGCGGCACGCGGCGCACCATCGAAGGCGCGCAGGCGCAAGCAGAAGAGCAGAAGTTCCAGTTGGAAGCGACCAACCTGACCCTGAGCTCCAACGTGGTGGTCGCCGCGATCAACGAAGCGTCGCTTCGCGGGCAGCGCGCTGCCACGCTGGCGATCATCGACATGCAGAAGCAGGTGCTTCAGAAATTCGTCCGGCAGCAGCAGCTCGGGCAGGCCTCCCTGGCCGATGTCGACCTGCAGAAGACCGCGCTCGCGGCCACCGAGGCCAGCTTGCCGTCGATCGACAAGCAGCTTGCGGTGCAGAGAAACCAGCTCCTGGCGCTGGCGGGCCGCTATCCGGCCGACGACGTCGATGCGCGCTTCGATCTCGAGGCGATCGGGCTGCCGGATGCGCTTCCTCTTTCGCTGCCCTCGACGCTGGTCGAGCACCGCCCCGATGTGCGCGCGGCCGAGGCGCAGATGCATGCGGCAAGCGCCGCCATCGGCGCGGCGGTGGCGGCGAGGCTTCCCAATGTGCTGCTCGGCGTCAATGCCTACGGCAGCTCGGCCTTCAGCGTGTCCCAGTTGTTCACCTCGTCGTCGGTGTTCTGGACCCTGGCCGCCAGCGTGACCCAACCAGTATTCGACGGCGGGCTCCTGAAGCACCGCGAGGCAGCGGCGCGGGCCGCCTTCGACCAGAGCACGGCTCAGTACCGCGCGACCGTGCTGGGCGCATTCCAGGATGTGGCCAATGCACTGGAGGCGATTCACGCGGACACACGCGCGCTGCAAGCCGCCATCGATGCCGAACGCGCGGCATCGAGAAGCCTGGGCCGGACCCGCGAGCAGCTGCGCTTCGGGGATGCCAGCGCGCTTTCGGTGCTGCAGGCGGAACAGGCCTGGCAGCAGGCTTCCCTCAATCTTGTCCAGGCGCGGGCCGCACGCTTGTCGGATACGGCCGCCCTGTTCGCGGCGCTCGGGGGCGGTTGGTGGAATCGGCAGGGCGAAGGCGACCGCGCCTCCACGCCTTGATGCCCTCGCACATTTCTTGGAGACACTCCAGATGAACATCATCAGACACGAGATGGGGCGCCGCTTCAGCGAAATGGTCGTCGTCGACCTGGGGACGGCGCGTCTGCTCTATCTCTCGGGGCAGGTGGCCGAGAACGCCTCGCTCGACATCACCGGCCAGTGCCCGGCAGGTTCTGAGCCGCATCGACGAGTTGCTGGCCTTGGAAGGCGCTCGCCGCGAGGACATCGTGAGCGCCACCATCTACCTGCGCACGGTCGGCGACTACGCGGCGATGAACGCGATCTGGGACGAGTGGGTGCCCGAAGGTCACTCACCGGCGCGCGCCACCGTGGGTGCCAAGCTCATCGACTCCGACTACAAGATCGAAATTCAGGTCGTTGCTGCTGCTCGTCACGCGGGCCAGGAATGAAGTCGGCGATTGCCCAACGGGTTTGGCGATCGGTCTTGCTTGCGGCACTTGGCGGGTGTAGCGTCCATGGCATCTATGACCACGCCCACGGCTGGCGTGACGCAGTCGTCGTGGAGATCGGCCGCGAGAGCGAGCTGTCGGTTCTGGCCGACCGGCATTGCCCCGGGGACGCCGCGGCCGACTCGCCCTATCTCGTCGTGCGCTTCCGTGACGGCGGTCTGCATAGCAGGTCGCTCGGGAAATCCGTGAATCCATCCGATGCGCCCTTGCGGATCGGCGACGAAGTACGCGTCAACATCTTCGATTGCGGTGCGCCTATCGGGAAACGCATCCTCGACTAAACCCCGCGCAATGAAGTAGGCTCCCAGGCCCCGTGTCCTCGGTACGCCCATGAATGGTCTCGAACTGAAGGTGCCGCCACCCGCCCTTGCCTTGGTCACGGCGCTGGCCATGTGGGCGGTCTCGCGGTTCACCTTTGCGTTTGAAGTCGATGTCTCGCTGCGCATCGCGATGGCGGTCGCGAGCGCGCTCCTTGGTGCTGTGTTCAGCGTCGCGGGCGTTGCGGCCTTTCGCCGAGCCCGGACGACGCTGAACCCGATGAATCCGGAGGCGGCCTCATCGCTGGTCACCAACGGCATCTACCGATTCACCCGCAATCCGATGTACCTCGGATTGCTCCTGGTGCTCGTCGGCTGGGCCGCGTTCCTTTGCGCGCCGTGGGGCCTCGTCGGACCGGCGGTCTTCGTGCTCTACATGAATCGCTTCCAAATCGCACCCGAGGAGAGAGTCCTCCTGTCGGCATTCGGCGAGGCGTATTCGGCTTACCGGACAAGAGTTCGCCGCTGGCTGTAGGGGTCCGGCAGAGCGGTCAAGTGCGGTCTTGCCCGCACTTTGATGCGCGTCAACGACTGTCCCTGCAGACGCTCTACGATTCATTCGTTACATCCTCTTGGAAGGAAGCGTCATGCGACACGTCTCATCCATCGCCGCGGCCGTCGCAGTCGCGGCTGCATCCTCCCTGATGGTCCAGCCTGCAGCAGCACAAGCGAAGCCACCCAGCGCCGCCACGTCGCCTGCCCCGGACGTCAAGGCCTTCGACCAGCGGACGGCCGAGTTCCAGGAGAAGGTCAAGCTGATGCAGCAGCAGATGGACAGTCTCAGACAGACCCAGGATCCGCAGCAGCGACAGAAGCTGTTGGAAGAACATTGGGCCACGATGCAAAGTGCGATGTCCCTGATGCACGGGATGTGGGGCCCCGGCATGATGGGTGGTCGAGGAATGATGGGTGGCCCGGGAATGATGGGTTGGGGCGGGATGCGCGGGTACTACTCGAGGCTGACGCCCGAACAGGAAAAACAGCGCCAGTACATGGTGGACCAGTACACCTGGATGCAACAGATGATGATGGACCACATGCTCCAGCGTCAGCAGTGGCTGACTCAACCGGCACCTGCGTCATCTCCGCAACCTGCGTCCAAGTAATAATCCGCCCGCCGCCGATGTACAGGCCGCGTACGTCCTACCGTTCTTCTTGAGGAGCGAGAACATGTCCCGACGCCTCTGCAATCTGAAAAATCTCCTCACAGACTTGGAAGCCCGTTACGGGGAACAAGACGATCTGGTTCAACAGGTCAGGTGCGAACTCGCGACTGTCGAGGCCGCGGAGTCCAAGCTGCAGGGCCTGCCCTCCAAAGACGGCAGCGAAACTTTCGGTCCGCCGCGCAGGCACAGTTGGGATGGCTTCTCGACCTTCCCTCACTGAATTTCGCACTCAGCAGACATCGTGCAGAAGCTCGAAGTCCGCTGATTCAAGAAGCACCGGTCGGCCGCCGCTCGCGATGTGGCGCTCGATCGCCAGTGGGTTGATGAGTTCCGCATTCCGCGCGTAGGCCTGGACCAGGCTCTCGCCGCCGCCGTCCGCCCCGAAGAAGTCCCTCAAGGGGTCTTCGCTGATTTCCGCCACGACGCGGACGCCGCCCTCTGGGTGGATCGCGAATCGCACCGTCGCCGTATCGAAGCAATAGATCGCCTCTGCTGACATGGCTGTCTCCGTCTATGGTTGTCGTGGAGCGCAGTCACTGTGCCACCGGCAGCCTCTCGCCGCGAGCGGCGTGACAGATACCCGTGATGCAATCATCGAATGCGCACCATCGCGGCGCCGAGCTTCTGCATCGTCTCGGCGTCCCACAGCGTCTCGACGGGCAGCGCGTACTTGCCGCGCCAGTTCGGATGCTCGACGGTCGTGCCGGGAAGATTCGGCTGCTCGATCTGCGCGAGCGCATCTTCGAGCTGCACCATCAGCAGGCTCGAAGGCGCGCGGGCGAGGAAGGCGTGCAGTGCAGCCACATCGTCAGCTCCCGGCGGCGACTCGGCGGTGCCGGGATCGTGTAGCGATGAGATAGCCCCCTGATTCTCCGGTCCCGTCCTATCGCTTATCTTTCAGATAGGAATAGGACTATGAATACGACTAGGCATACGGAGTCGGTAGAGGTGATTTTGAAAGACCAGCGCCGCAGGCGCTGGTCCCTCCCGGAGAAAGCAGCGCTCGTGCGGCGCACCTACGAGCCGGGCATGAGTGTTTCCCTCGTGGCCCGACAGGAAGGCGTGGCTGCCAGCCTGCTGTTCCAGTGGCGCAAGCTCGAGCGGCAAGGGGCATTGACGGCCGTCTCTGCAGGCGAAGCGGTGGTGCCGGCATCCGAACTCGCAGCCGCCCGTGCGGAAATCGCCAAGCTGCAGCGCGTGCTGGGTAAGAAGACCTTGGAGAACGAAATCCTCAAGGAAGCCGTGGAGTACGCCGCGGAAAAAAGTGGATTGCGCGCTCGCCCTTGTTGCCCGGGGAAGACCAGTGAAGACGGTCTGCCGGACGATGGGGTTGGCGCGCTCGCATATGCGCGACCTGCTGGGACGCGACGAGGACTGGAAGGACGGGCGCGCGCATCGCACGCCCAGCGACGATGCCGGCTTGTTGGCCGAGTTGCGGCAGGAGATTGCCGAGTTGCCGAGCTATGGCTACCGGCGTGCCTGCGCCCTGGTGAACCGCCAGCGCGTGGCCAGGGGCGATGCTCGGGTCAATGCCAAGCGCGTCTATCGTGTGATGGCGCAGGCCGGGCTGCTATTGCCCAAGGCGCCGCGACGACGCCAGTCGGCCCGCACGCACGAAGGCCGCGTGGCTGTGGCGCGCAGCGACCTGCGCTGGTGCTCCGATGGCCTGGAAATCAAATGCGACTCGGGCCAGACGGTGACGGCCACCTTCGCCAAAGACTGCTGCGACCGGGAGGTGATGGCATGGCGGGCCTGGGAAGGTAAGGGACTGCCGGGCGAACCGGTGCGCGAGATGCTTATCGAAGCGGTGGAGCGGCGCTTCGGGGCGGTGGAGGCGCTCCCGGCGGGGCATCGGCTGGAGTTCCTGAGCGACAACGGCGGGGCCTACATCGCGGCGGACACGCGGGCGCTGGCACGTTCGCTGGGCCTGACGCCTATCAACACACCGGTGTGCAGCCCGCAGAGCAATGGCATGGCCGAGAGCTTCGTCAACACCTTCAAACGCGACTACGTGGCGCGCATGGACCTGCGTGACGCACAGACCGTGTTGTCGCAGTTGCCGGCCGCCTTCGAGCACTTCAACGAGGTGCATCCGCACTCATCGCTGAAAATGCGCTCGCCTCGGGAGTTCAGGCGGCAACAGGCCGCACGCGCGCGCCAGGTGCCATCAACAGACCAGGCGCTTTATTGCGAATAGGACGGGGCCGGGAATACAGGGGCAACATCAGCGATTCGTGCCCGTCTGCGCGAACGGCGTCGATCAGCTGCTGCCGGTCACGCCTGCGTTCTTCGCGCAGCCGGTCGAACGCCGCATCGTCGATCAGCCCGAGCGCGTGTCGCTCCTTCAGGTCATGCGCAGACCACCAGCCCGCAAATGGCGGCAGGTCGTGCGTGCTCACGGCGGCGACGGCCTGGGGCGGGTATTCGGCCGGGGCGCGGAATCGGCCCGCCCCGTTGCGCTCGAAGTAAAGCAGCCGGTACGAGAGCACGCCGTAGCGGCCCAGCATGTCGCGTGTCTCCTCGGGCACCGTGCCGAGGTCTTCACCGATCACGAGGCAGCCGTGGCGCCGGCTTTCGAGCGCGAGGATCGCGAACAGCTCCAGAGCCGGGTAGCCCACATAGGTGCCGTCACGCGCGGTGCCCTGCGCGGGAATCCAGAAGAGCCGCATCAGCATCATCACGTGGTCGATGCGGATCGCGCCCGCGCCACGCATGTTGGCGCGCAGGGCCTCGATGAAGATGCGGTATTGCGATTCGCGCAGGCGGTCGGGGCGCAGCGGCGGGAGTCCCCAGTCCTGTCCCCGCGGATTGAACGCATCGGGCGGCGCACCGATGCGCGCGGCGAGCGCGAAGGTGCGGCGATGGCGCCATGCGTCGGAACCCGCGCGGTCCACCGACACCGCGAGGTCGAGATAGAGCCCGAGCCCCATGCCCGCCGCTTTCGCACGCACACCCGCTGCCTCGAATTGCCGCGCGGCCTGCCATTGCAGGTATTCGTAGTAGCCGACGTGCTCGGTGTGCTCGGCCGCGAAGCGAGCCGCTGCGGGCGAAGATGGATCGCGGTATTCCGGCGGCCAATCGGGCCAGCCCTGGATGTCGGTGTCGCCCGCGTGGAAATTCGCCTGGAGTGCCTCGAAAAGCGCGTGCTGATGCAGCGCCTCGCCGCCTTGTTCGCGAAAGCGCGTGAAGGCGGCGGACTCCGCATCGACGGCATCGCGCGTTCGAAAGTGCGTGTACAGCAGTCGCAGCACCTCGTGCTTGGCCGCGGCCACGCCGGCGTGGTCGACCAGCGTGGCGGCACGCAACGCCGACAGCCTTGCCTGGAACGCCTGCGATTGGACGCGCTCGCGGGCCGGGCCGCAATCGTGGAAGTCCGGCACTGCCTCCACGTCGATGTAGAACGCGTTCAGTTGCGCGCGCGACGAGGGGCTGTAGGGGCTCGCGCGCAGCGGGTTGTGGGGGAACAGCGCGTGCAGCGGGTTGAGTCCCACCACGTCGGCGCCTTCGCGTGCGGCAAGTTCGGCGAAGTCCGCGAGATCGCTGAAGTCCCCGATGCCCCAGTTGCGCCGCGAGCGCAGCCCGTAGAGCTGGAGCGTGAATCCCCAGATGCGCGCATCGCCTTCCAGCGCTCCGGGCTGGTGGCAGCGCGCGGGCGCGCAGACCAGCAGGGTCTCGCCGGGAAAACCCACCAGGCTCAACCGGTGATAGCCCTCGGGCAGCGCGAGCATGAGCGGCAATCGGTAGCGCGCGTAGGCCTCGTCGTCGAAGGTCGCGCGGTCGATGGCTTCGAGCCGATCGGCGCGCACTGCGCCTTCGTGGCGCCCACCGCTCTCGTCGACCACGCGCCACTTGACGTGCGCGAGGTGGCTGGGCAGTCGGACGTCGATTTCGAACGCATCGGCGCCGGATGCGACGACCTGTACCGGCGGCAGCGGGTGACGCCGGGCATCGCGCGCTGCCGTCGCCACGGCGGCTGCGAAGGGCAGATCGCTGCCGGAAGCGGCCTCGGACCCCGAATGCGCGACGAAGCCCGCATCGGCGAGCAGCGCGGCGAGCGCCTCGTGGGACACGGCGTGGCGGTGGCCGAAGGCATCCACGTAGTCGGTGGCGACGCCGTGACGCTGACAGAGCGCGAGAAGCGCCTGGGCCTCGTGCGGCGGCAGCAGGCCCGACTCGTTCACGCGGCGCCCTGTCGCTCAGCTTGCAGGCTTGAGGACACGCTCCGGCAGCCGCACCGGCACGTAGGCCAGCCGCCGGTCGCGCATGACCAGCAGCGCGACGCTGCGGCCCGGCGAGACGGCCGAGAGGCTGCGCTGGAAGTCCTCGACGCGTTCGAGCCGGGTGTCGTTCACCGCGACGATGAGATCGCCCGCGCGGATGCCTTCGCTGCGGGCCGCGCCCGAGGCTTCGCGCACCATGAGGCCGCCGTCGACGCCGAGTTGCTGGCGCTGGCCGGATGTCAGCTCGCCCAGGCTCAGGCCGAGGCCGTCGCCCCATTCGGCCGCGACGCTCGACCGCAGGGTGCTGCGCGGCGCCGGCTCTTCGGACAAGACGACCCAGAGCGTGTGTGCAGCGCCGCGCCGCCACACCTCCATGGTGTTGCGGCTGCCGGGCCGGCCTTGCGAGATCCGCTGTTGCAGATCGGCGGAGCGCGCGACCGGCTTGCCGTCGAAAGCGGTCACCACATCGCCGCGCAGCAGCCCGGCGGATCGCGCGGTGCCGTTCGCATCCACGCCGACCACGAGGGCGCCGGTCGCTTGCTTCAAGCCGAAGGACTGCGCCAGCGCGGGCGTCATTTCCTGGAAGTCGGCGCCGATGCGTGCGCGCTGGACGCGCCCGGTGGACTTGAGCTGCCCCGCGATCCTCATCGCTAGATTGATCGGCACCGCGAAGGACAGGCCCATGTAACCGCCGCTGCCGCTGTAGATCATCGAGTTGATGCCGACCACTTCGCCGCGGCTGTTGAACAGCGGGCTTCCGGAACTCCCCGGATTGATCGCCACGTCAGTCTGGATGTAGGGCACCTCGCCGCCACCGGCGACATAGCGGTCGATCGCGCTCACCACCCCCGCCGTGACGCTTCCATGAAAGCCGAAGGGCGTGCCGATCGCCGCCACCCAGTCGCCCGCTGCGAGGCCGCTGGAGTCGCCGATGACCGCGGTCGCAAGGCCGCTCGCGTCGATCTTCATGAGTCCCACATCGGTGCGCCGGTCGACGCCGACCACGCGCCCCGGGAAGCGCCGGCCATCGTCAAGGCGGACCTGCGCTTCGTCCACGCCGGCGATCACGTGCGCGCTGGTCAGGATCAGGCCGTCGCTCGTGAGGATCACGCCCGAGGCGAGATCGCGGGTCTGGCTCAGCCGCACGCTGGCCGGCAGGGGCGAGGCGAGCCGGTCGGCGAAGTCCAACTCGGGGGCGATTTCCAGTTCGACCGCCCTGTCGTCGATTCCTCCGATGCGCAGCGTGCTGATGTCGACAACGCTGGCGCTGCGACTGGCGACGAGGGAGGAGAAGGCGGGGGCGGGTGCCGCAGGCGTTGATGACGCGCTGACGAACGAGATCGAGTCGCGCGGCTGGAATGTGGACGCGCACGCGCCGAGGAGGAGGCTGGCCAGGCCGAGCATGACAACACGCCCGAGCGAGCGGCTCGGCGCTCGACCCCTGCGGACTTGACACCGCCCCGGCGTGATGAACGGACACATGACGATCAGTTTGACCGGCGCGGCGGCAGGCTGGTTCCTGCCGAGATACGTGCCCCGCAGAAAGTCGATGCAGGCCCTAGTGAAATGCCCTCGCACCCGATGGCGCCGCCACCTGCGCGATGAAGCTCGTCAGGGCTTCGACGCGGGGGATATGGATTTCGCGCCGACCCTTTTCGATGAAGCGGATGACATCGCTGCGGGCCAGGCGGGACAGCGCGCGGCTGACGGTCTCGAGCGTCATGCCCAGGTAGTTTCCGATTTCCGCACGCGTCATGCGCAGGGAAATCTGGTCGGTGCGCAATCCCCGTCTTGCCATTGCTTCGGCCCAGTACTGCAGGAACGCTGCCACCCGGGCATCGGCCGGCAGCGCGCACAGGGACTGGAGCGACTCGTGATCGCGTGCAAGCTGCCTGCTCATCGCCTCGTGCAGCGCGGTCAGCAGCGCCGGCGTCCGGAGTGCTGTGCGCAGGAGGTCGTCGTACCGGAACGACCAGACCTCGCCCGTGTCCATGGCAACCGCATCGCAGCCATAGCGTCCGCCGGCGATGCCGTCCAGACCCAGCCAATCGCCACGGAAGTGCACTGCAACCACCTGTTCGCGGCCTTCGCTCGAAAGATTCACCATCTTGACCAGGCCCGAATTCACGACATACAGCGAGCCGAATTCCTGGCCGACCTGATAGATCGTGTCGCCGGCGTGAACCATGCGCCGCTGCACGGGCAGTGTCTTCTGCACCAGCTGGAGGGTGTCGGCAATTCGCTGTGCGAACGAGATTTCATCCACTGCCTGCCGATCGAGTTCCTGTGTCATTGCATTGCTCCTGCGCCGAATGAATGACCGTGAGCCTATGCTTGCGATGAAACAGTTCACGAAATGGACGAATCGATTGCGTAACGCTGCGTGAACGCTCTGTAAACGCCAGGGTGCAATGGGTCGTGGTGCTGGGCCCGAAACCGCCTCGATTGATCTGCGTCATGTCGCTACCGTGCGTGCTGCCTAGAGTGGAAACCCTCTACACACCCACTACGGAGTCCCCATGAACATCGCCAGTCTGTGCCATCGCGAAGTCGTTGCCGTTCCCACCTCGGCTTCGCTCCCGCAAGTCGCTGCCCGCATGGCCGAGGAGCACGTCGGCTCGCTCGTCGTCGTATCCGGGGACGATCCGCCGAGAGTCGTGGGCATCCTCACCGATCGCGATCTCGCGCTGGATGTCGTCGGGAGCGGCCAGTCGGGCAGCAATCTGAGCGCGGGCGATCTCGCCAAGAAGCCGCTGGTCGCCGTGCCCGCCGGCGCCAGCCTCCAGGAGGCGACCGCCGCCATGGCAAAGGCCGGCGTGCGTCGGGTGCTCGTGGTCGACGACGCGGGCCGGGTGACCGGGCTCGTGGCCGCCGAGGATCTGATGGCAGCGATTTCCGACGAACTGGCCCAGCTCGCGAGCGCCTTGCGAGGCGGCATCGAGCGCGAAAAAGCGAGCGCAGTGCGGCCGCAACGCCAGCCGGACCCCGCCCTGTGTTTCCCTCTTTCGGTACCGGCGTCAAGTAAGAAAAGACCTCAGGCCGCGGCCGGCGCTCGCACGCCGGCCGCGGCAGTCCGTGTCAGTCGATCACAAGATCATTGACCACCGAGCTCACGCCGGGCGCCGACCAGGCCGCACCCTGCACCGCGTTGAGTTCCGCCCAGGAGTGGACCTTTCCGGTCAGGCGGACCTCGGAGCCCTCCACGGCGACCTGGATGTGGCCGGCTTCGCGGTCGGCCTGGCGCGACAGGGCGTCGTGAAGCCGCTTCTCGATGTCGACCACCTTGACCTTCGGAATGATCTTGATGTCGTTCGTGACGCCGGTGACGCCCATGAGGTTGCGCACCGCCTTCTCGGCGGCTCTGCGCTGGTATTCCCACTCGACTTCGCCGTTCAGGGTGACCCAGCCGTTCTCGACCTTCGGCTTGACCTTGGCGGCCGGCACGAGCGCCGACCATTCAAGGCCGCGTTCGGCCGCGAGGGCGATGTCGGCGTCGGTCCGCGTATCGTCGATGGGCAGCTTGACGGTGATTTCGACCGCGAGTGCCTTGACCCCCTGACGCGCCGGGCCGCGGCTTCGGCGGCGTGCTTCTCTGCATGGCTGGCGACGTGGCCCGTCAGCGTGACGATGCCGTCCGCGGCGATCACGCCGATCTGCGTCGAGTTGATCGCGGGATCCCAGTCCAGCTCGGCCTGGACGTCGCTCCTGAGTTGTGCATCGGATCGCATGTGACTTCCTTTCGTTGGGTGATGGCGGCCGTTCAGTCGGGCAGGATGGGCCAGTAGAGGGTGGCGATGGCGGCCTCCCTGCCGATGCGCACGTTGATCGAGCGGGCCAGGCCGCGGTAGGTGGCCCGCACACGGTAGGCGCCGGGGTTCAGAGCCATGTACAGCAAGGGGCCGGAGTCCTTGAAGGGACCGTACGTCGGCCCCGGCTGGAGGGGCTCGACGACGACATCGACGCCCGAGAGATAGGCGCCGGTGCCCGCCTCGGAAAAAGTGAGCCGCAGGTTGTAGAGGCTCTGGCTCAGTTGCATGCGATGCTGGTCTTCCTCTCCGATGCCGCCGGTGGTGTGCGTCCCGGGGCGAAGGAGGGGCGATGCAGACGCAGGCATCAGGGCGCCCATGCAGAGCGTCCCGAGGAACAAAGCGGTGGCGAGGCGGGATGCGGGCGTTCGCATGATGCGAGCCGGCCGGTCAACGAAGGCCGTCGGGCACGAAGGTCCGCACGAAGTCCAGCGACGAGACGACGCCGACGATGCCGTTGCGGTCGCTTACGGCCACGTGGTGAATGCCGCGCTCGACCATGAGCGCCGCCACCATGGCGACCGGCGTCCCGGCGTCCACCACGACCGGCTTGTAGGTGCACATCTGCCAGGCGCGCGTGGTGGTGGCATCGCGGCCCTGCGCGTGGAAGGCCACGAGATCCGAGGCGCTGATGACCCCGGCCACTTCGCGCTTCGTCGGCTCGAGCACGGGGACCCAGGTGAGCCGCTGGCTGGAGAGCAGTTCCTCCACCTGGGCCACCGTATCGTCCATGCCCGCGCTGACGACAGGACGTCGCATCAGGGAAGTAATGACTTGGCTCATGATGACCCCTCAATGTGCCATGAGGACCGGGAGCGTCATCGAATCCAGGACGGTCCGCGTCGCCCCGCCGAGCAGCAGTTCGCGCGCGCGGCTGTGTCCGTAGCAGCCCATGACGAGCAGGTCGGCATCGCAGTCGGAGGCGATCGAAAGGAGCGCCTCGCCGGCGCTGTCGGGGGTGAGCCTTGCGTGCTCGTGGACCCGCTCGATGCCATGCAGGCGCAGATAGTCGCGCACGTCGATGGGCACGGACTGCCATTCGGCCCCGTCTTCCTCGACCAGATGGACGTGGCGTGCCTTCTGCAGGAAGGGAATCGCTGCCGCGAGCGCGCGTGCGCACTCGCGCGTGGGCTTCCACGCCACCAGTGCGACATCCGGCGAATCCGCGATCTCGCCTGCAAAGGGAATGATCAGCGCCGGACGCCCGCTGCCGATCACCACCGATTCGACGAAGTCGGCAGGGACGTCGAAGCCCGCCGTATCGTTCGGATCGCGCTGGCCCAGGAAGAGCAGATCGGCAAGGAGCGCCCGGCGGGTGAAGGCCTCGATGACCGGATCGCCGTCCAGTTCGAGCCATTCGCTCGGCTGGCTCGCAAGGGCACAGGAGCGATCGTAGGTCGCCAGCGCACTGCGCCGATGCTCGGCCTCGGCTCGGGCGTCCGGCGGCAGCGGCGGAATGCCGGGGCCGACCGGCAGCAGGGGCAGGTAGCTTCGAGCAACGGCAAACAGCGCGCTGACGCGGGCCTGCCAGGGATGTGCGAGTCGCAGCGCGAAGTCCAGGCGCGCTGCGGCGCGCGCGGTGCCGTCCAGGTGCACGAGAAACGATTGAAGCGCGGTCATGGTCATTCCCGTTCCGGGCTTTCCAGGCAAGGGCCTCGTCTTCCCCGGGGCTACTCGAACGCCAGCGCCGCGCTCGGCTGGTGGATGCGAGTCGCCTCGTCTTTCGTGTCCGCCTGCTTCTGTTCGTCCTGCGCGCGCACCAGCAGGACCGGCACGGGCGCAAGGCGAAGAATCCGTTCCGCGCTGCTGCCCATGAAGAGTCGCGAGACGCCGCGACGCCCGTGCGTCCCGAGCACGATCAGGTCGGCCCCCCATTGCGTGGCTTCCGTGATGACGACGTCCTGGACCGGGGACTCGGCGATGACCGCGGGGTATGCGGTGGCACTGTAGCGCTCGTGCAGCGCGGTCTCGACCTCGACGCCGGCCGCCTGTGCACTGCGCTTCGCGTCCTCGAGAACACGCGCGCCGTCGTCGCGTGCGGCCTGAAGCCACTTTCCAGGGGTGGCGGACTGTGCGTCCATGGCGAGCGCCAGCGACAGTTCGTCGATGACATGGACCAGCCGGAGTCGGCCATGGGTCAGTTGGGCGAGGCGGATGGCCTCCTCGAGTCCGCGCTGCGAAACCGGGCTGCCGTCGACGGGGACCAGGATGCGTTGGTACATGGAGGGTCCTTCGGTGCAGATGATGCGATGCGTCCAGTATCGAAAGGGCGGCGATGGAAGCACTTGATCTGGCGCAAACGACGGTCAACGGGTGCCGTCTGGCGCGAGGCTCAGGCTCGGCGCAAGGCGTGGACCAGCACGGCCTGCATGATGCGCCGGTGGTTCTCCTGTGCGGCCTCGTCGTCGACCGCCATGTCGCCGATCCACAGGGCCCAGCGCCCGGGTCCGGAGGCGTCCGCGATCGCCGGCATCTTTTCGCCGCCCTTCTCGGCGCGGTTCCTCCTGAGGATCGCGACGCCCATCGCGCGGGCTGCCGCCATGAACATCCGGGCTCGCGGCCTGCGTTCGTTTCCGATGAAGACGATCCGCCGATCGCCGGGACCCTGGTGCTCGCAGAGCGTCCACAGGTCCGCGATCGCCCGGGCCGGATGGGTATCGAGTTCCAGGCCCGGGAACACCGGCACGCCGGCGTGCGACTCGATCAACTGCCGGACCGAAGCCTGGAGATCGTCGCAATCGATGCCGTCGTACATGCGACCGAGCAGACGGGCCAGCGTGCCGATCTCGTCGTTCGCCTCACGGGTCCTGGAAGGGCGGGGAAATTCCAGCAAGGCCACGCGGGCGCCGATTTCCTCGGCGGCGTGTTGCAGCCTCGACGGACTGGTGGAGGCTTTCGGTCGCAGCAGCGC
This sequence comes from Variovorax ureilyticus, assembly GCF_050632185.1. Taxonomy (GTDB): domain Bacteria; phylum Pseudomonadota; class Gammaproteobacteria; order Burkholderiales; family Burkholderiaceae_C; genus Variovorax; species Variovorax ureilyticus_A. Next base: position 2,544,500 of record NZ_CP192579.1, on the reverse strand, counting down.
AAGGTTCTTGCCGCGCAACGGACGCGTGGCCGCGGGCTGCCGCAATTGCTCGGCAGTTGCTATGAGGGAGGCGATTCCGGTCGAAGACAAGGGGTCGGCCACCGGAGGTCGCGCGGCATGAAAGGCGATCACGCGTCCAACGCTACGCCAGTTGCCATCGGTGGACTTGACGCCGCTCAATATCGCAGCGTCCTCGCGAATGACAGCGACAGGCGTGGGCCGCGCCTCACTGAGCCTGGCTGATCACCCGTCCGATCGCCCGCTCGAGTTCGTCGAGGGTGTAGGGCTTGCGAAGCACCTCCCAGCTGCTCGGGCTGTCGAGCAGCTCGCCCGAATAGCCTGACATCAGCAGGACCGGCAGGCGCGGATGGCGCCGTCGGGCCTCGGCTGCCAGCTCGGTGCCGCGCACGCCGGGGCCCAGGAAGACGTCCGTCAGCAGCAGGTCGATCGCCTGCTGTTCCAGCACGTGCAGGGCCCGGCCGCCATCGGCGCACGGGACCACCTCGCATGCCAGCGACCCGAGAAAGCGCTGCACGACGGCAGTGACTTCCGGATCGTCCTCGACGAGCAGGACCCTCAAGCCGCTGGGCACGTGGGATGGACGCCCTGCGTCCTGCGTCCGTGCCTGGTCATCGTTTGCACGCACGCGCGGAAGGTACAGGGTGAGGGTGGTGCCGCGGCCCTGCGCGCTTTCGAGTGTGACGGCACCGCGGGACTGCCGCGCGAAGCCGTACACGGTGGACAGGCCGAGCCCGGTGCCGCGCCCGCTTTCCTTGGTCGTGAAAAAGGGCTCGAAGGCCCGCTCGCGGATGGCGTCCGGCATGCCTTCGCCGGTGTCCGTGATCGCGATGGCGATGAAGCCCTCGCCGCCGTCTTCCGAAACATCGAACTCCGGCGGCAAGGTCAGCACGGTGCGGCAGCGGAATCTCAGCGCGCCACCCCGCGGCATGGCGTCGCGCGCATTGATGGCGATGTTCAGGAGTGCCGACTCGAGCTGCATGGGGTCGGCCATGCAGAGCAGGCCGACGATCAGGTCGAGTTCGATCGCGATCCGCTGGTCGAGCGTCCTGCGCAGCATGCCCGTGAGGGAGCGCAGGAGGGCGGTGACGTCCACCACGCTCGGCTGGAGCACCGGCGGCGCGAGAAGGCCAACAGCTTGCCGGTGAGCTCGGCGCCGCGCTGGGTCGCGCGCATGGCGGCATCGACCAGGGGCTGCACGAGCGGGTCGGAAGCGCAGGCCGGCACGTCGCGCAGGATCTGCAGGTTGCCCGAGATCACGGTGAGCAGGTTGTTGAAGTCGTGCGCGATGCCCCCGGTGAGCTGGCCCACCGACTCGAGGCGCTGGGCATGGTTCAGCGCATCCTCGCTGCTGGTGCGCTGCAGGACGGTGGCCAGCATGCTCGACAGCGACTCGAGGAAATGCAGCTCGTCCTCCCCGAACGTGCGCCGGGTGCGCGACCGCACGGCCAGCGCGCCGATCGTGCGCCCCCGGTCCGACAGCGGCACCAGCAGCTTGCAGACCACCCCGGACTCGCGATCGGCGGCCGGCAATTCAAAGGCCGGCTGGCCGTGCCCGTCGTGGTCACCGGCCAATGCGGCCTTGCCCAGTGTCAGCACGACCTCGAGGGCCGAGCCCGGTTCGATCGCGAGGCGTTGCCCGATCCGTTGCGCCGCATCGGGACCGATGGCCGCGGCGATCCGGACCTCCAGCCCGTTCGGTTCCAGCAAGCGGATCTCGGCCATCTCGATGCGCAGCGCATCCGCCGCCACGGCCGGCACCTGGGTCAGGAGCTTTTCCGATTCGGATGCATCGACCGCGAGGCGCCCGAACCTGGCCAGGTGCTCCGCGTAGCGCGCGCGCTGAAGTGCCTGCTTGACGCGCGGGTATTCCGAGACATTGCGGATGGCCGCGACCACGTAGGGCAATCCGTGGTCCTGCAGCGGGCTCAGGGCGATCTCGACCATGACCTCGCGGCCGTCGCGCCGCTTGGCCACCAGGTCCATCTGCGTCCCCATCGGGCGGGGCCGCGGTTGGGCGGCGTAAGCGTCCCGGTAGGCCGCGTGGCGCGGGCGGATCGCGTCAGGCACGAGGGCGTCGACGGACAAGCCCCGCAGTCCGTCGGCCTCATAGCCCAGCAGCGTGAGCGCGGCGGGATTCGCGAGGTGGATCACACCTTGCTGATCGACCAGCAGCAGTGCATCCGGATAAGCAGCGAAGAGCGACCGGAACACCGTGCTTTCGTCGAATTCGGGCGCTTCTTTCATCAGGGAAAACTCCTCCGGAACCGCACGCCCATCGGCCGCAGGCGGCGGGCGCGCGTCCGGGCAGCCGCGGGCGTGGAACCGGCTGCCGCGAGGATGGTATTCGCCTGTCCGGGGGCATACAACAGCAAGGTGGTTTGATCTGCGTCATGCGGGCCTTCTGCATGCTGCCTAGAGTTGCGGCATGAAGCTTGATCCCTCGTCGGCGGATGTTCGCCCCGGCGACCCTGGTCCGCGGGCCGCCGCGCAGCCGACACCTCCCGGCCCCGCGCATCCTCCGCAACCGCGGGTGCTCGCGGCCATTTGGCGCCGTGCACCCGCGGCGCTCGCCGTGCTGGCGCTGGTCGCCTTGGCGCTCTTGTTCGGTCCGCGCGTGCTGTGGGGGCCGCGCGTCGCGGTCACGCCGGTGCTGCGCGGCGACTTCGTCCAGTCGGTGGTCGCCAGCGGACATGTCGAGGCGCCTCACCGGGTCAGCATCGGCGCGCAGCTTGCCGGCGAGGTGAGGGCGGTGCCGGTGGAAGAGGGGCAGGAGGTCATGGCGGGCCAGGCGCTCATCCAGTTGGTCGACGCTGAATGGGTTGCCGCCGCAGCGCAAGCCGACGCGGCCGTCCAGCAGGCCGAAGCGCGCCTGAGGCTGCTGCGCGAAGTGCAGGCGCCGGTGGCCGCGCAGGCCTTGCGGCAGGCCGAGATCAACGCGGGGAACGCGCGTGCGCAGTGGGGCAGGAACGTGACGCTGCGCGAGCAGGGCTTCATTGGCCAGGCTGCGCTGGACGACTTGAAGAAAGCGCTCGATCTCAGCGAGGCGCAGGTGCTCACGGCCCGAAGCCAGCTCGCGAGTGCGCAGCCCGGCGGCAGCGACCATGCGGTGGCGACCACGGCCCTGGCCGAGGCGAGGGCCGCGGCGGCGGCGGCGCACGCGCGTCTGAACTACACGGCGATCACGGCGCCTGTGGCCGGCACGCTGATCGACCGCTCGGTGGAGCCGGGCGACGTGGTGCAGCCCGGCAAGACGCTCATGGTGCTCTCGCCGGCCGGCCAGACACAGCTCGTGGTGCAGATCGACGAGAAGAACCCGGCATTGCTCGCGCCCGGCCAGCAGGCGGTGGCGTCGGCCGATGCCTATGCCGACCAGCACTTCGCCGCCGAGCTGGTCTACATCAATCCCGGCGTGGACGTTCAGCGCGGCTCGGTCGAAGTCAAGCTGGCCGTGCCGCATCCACCGGCCTACCTGCGTCAGGACATGACCGTATCGGTGCAGATCCGGACGGCTTCCCGCAGTCAGACGCTGCTCCTTGCGAGCGATGCAGTGCGCGATGCCGATCGCGGCGAGCCCTGGGTGCTGAAGGTCGATGGGCACCATGCCAGGCGCCAGCGTGTGAAGCTGGGCCTGCGTTCGGGCGGCCAGAGCGAAGTGCTGGAGGGATTGCAGGCCGGCGATCTGGTGGTGCCGGTATCGACGCCGGGCATCGCCGAGGGCTCGCGCCTGCAGCCGCTCGTGCGGACCGGTTCCGCCTCCTGACGGTTCGTCCGCCATGAAGCTGAAGCGCGGCCTTCCCTTCGAATGGATCATCGCAGCGCGTTTCCTGCGAGAAGGACGCATGCAGACGGCATTGATCATCACCGGCATCGCCATCGGAGTGGCGGTGATCGTCTTCATGTCGGCGCTGCTGGTCGCCTTGCAGGCGAACTTCATTCGCCGGGTGCTGACGGCGCAGGCGCACATCCAGCTGCTGCCGCCAAAAGAGGTCGCGCGCGTGATCGAGCGGGGCGTCGGCGCGGCGGGCGTTCATGACGATGCCATCGTCCAGGCGCCGCTGCAGCGGATCAAGTCGATCGACCAGTGGCAGTCGATCGCGGCGCAGATCCAGGCGATGCCGGGCGTCGTGCTGGTCTCGCCGTCTGCCAGCGGCTCCGCCCTGGTGGTGCGTGGCGACGCGAGCCGGGCGATCACGCTGATCGGCATTGACCCGCAGGTGTACTTCCGCATCGTGACCATTCCCGAGAAGATCGTGCACGGCACGCCCCGCCTGACGAACACCGACATCCTGATCGGCATCGACCTTGCCAGCGACCTCGGCGTCACCGTGGGCGACAAGCTGCGCGTCTCCACCGCCGCCGGCAGCGACAACACGCTCACGGTGACGGGGCTGTTCGACCTCGGCAACAAGGGCGCCAACCAGCGCACCACCTACGTGGCGCTGCGCACCGCGCAGAGCCTGCTGGGCCTCGTCGGCGGTGTCTCGAGCATCGACGTGACCGTGCGGGACGTGTACGCGGCGGAGGACATCGCGCGACACATCACGGCCGGCACCGGGGTGGAGGCGGACAGCTGGATCGCGACCAATGCGCAGTTCTTCACCGCCGTGCAGGCGCAGAAGACCTCCAACACCACGATCCGCTTCTTCGTGGGGCTGTCGGTGGCTTTCGGCATCGCCAGCGTGCTGGTGGTGTCGGTGGTGCAGAAGTCGCGCGAGATCGGCATCCTGCGGGCGATGGGCATCTCGCGCGGGCAGGTGCTGCGGGTGTTCCTGGTGCAGGGGGGCTGCTCGGGCTCATGGGCTCCCTCGGCGGCTCGTGCCTGGCGCTGGTGGCGCTGTGGTTGTGGCAGCGCTATGCACGCAATCCCGATGGCACGCCCTTCTTCCCGATGGAGATCGAGCCGGGCCTGTTCCTCCTCTCGATGCTGCTTGCGACCCTCACCGGCCTGGTGGCGGCCTTTGCGCCCGCGTTGCGAGCGGCGCGCCTTGATCCGGTGGTGGCGATCCGTGGCTGAACCGGTGGTTCGCATGCGTGGTGTGCGCAAGGCCTTTCACGTCGGTCTGCCGATCGAGACCGAGGTGCTGCACGGAATCGACCTGGATCTGGTGCCCGGCGAGTTCTGCGCCGTGATGGGGCCCTCCGGGTCGGGCAAGAGCACGTTGCTGAACATCATCGGCCTGCTGGACCGCCCGACCGCCGGCTCGCTGCGCATCTGCGGAGAGGAAACCGTGGGCCTCGACGACCATGCGATCACCCGTCTGCGCGGGCACAGCATCGGCTTCGTGTTCCAGTATCACAACCTGCTGACGGGCTTCACGGCACTCGAAAACGTGATGATGCCGATGATCGGCAGCGCCGGCTTCATCGAGCGGAGCATGACCGAGCGAGCGGCCGGATTGCTCGACAGCGTGGGCCTGTCGAAGTGGCGCAACAACCTGGCCACCAATCTCAGCGGGGGTCAGCAGCAGCGGGTGGCGGTGGCGCGTGCGCTCGCCATGAACCCGCGTCTGCTGCTGGCTGACGAGCCGACCGGCAACCTGGATACCCAATCCGCCGATGCCGTGTTCTCGCTGCTGCGCGAGGCCAATCGGCAGGAGGGCATGGCGGTCCTGTTCGTCACCCACAACGCGACGCTGGCCGAGCGGTGCGACCGCATCGTGAGGGTCGTCGACGGCCGCCTGGCCAATCCCGCGTGAGGAGCGTGATCAGGACGACGCTGCCGGCGACCAGAGACCGCGGCTCATTCGATCGACAGCGCGGCGCTGGGCAGAGTCACGCGAACGGGCTTGCCTTCGGCCTCCGCTTCGCCCTCGGTCGCCGGCTCGGTCGCGCGCACCAGCAGGACGGGGACCGGCGCCATGCGCAGGATCTGCTCGGCGCTGCTGCCGAGGAACAATCGCTTCGCCCCGCGGCGGCCGTGGGTGCCCAGCACGATCAGCTCGGCCGGCCAGCTCGCGGCCTCCTTCGTCACGAGCTCGGTCACCGAGCCGTCGAGGTTGTCGCGCAGTACCGTGTCCACGGTGATGCCGGCGGCCTCGACCTTCTGCCGGCATTCGCTCAGCAGCTTGGTACCGTTCTCGCGCAGCAGGCCCACCCAGTCGCCGGCATAGCCGGAATAGGCGTCCATCGCGAGCGCGGCGGACAACTCGTCGACCACGTGGATCAGCCGCAGCTTGCCGTTGACGAGCCGCGCCAGATCAATGGCCTGCTCGAGGCCCTGCATCGAGGTGGCGCTGCCGTCGACGGGGACGAGGATCTGCTGGTACATGAGGGCTCCTTATGTTTTGAATCGATCCAGTATTGGCGCGCAGCCTATGGCCGCGATTGACGCAGGTCAAGCGCCGCGAATAGCATTGGCCGACCCAGGGATGGCAGGGCCGTATACGGCATCCGGACGAAACCATGAGCAGCATGACTTCGATGTTGGCGACCTTTTTGGCGGGATGGCTGTTCGCCTTCAGTGCCGGCACCGCAGCCGCTGCAGATGCCGAAGGCCCCGCATCGAGGCCGCCTGCGGCAACTGCCGCCGCCCAGACTGACGAAGCCGCAACGCTGCGCATCCTCCATCGCGACATCCTCACGATGAGGGCCCGCATCGCCGGCATCCCGCCGCAGGCGCGCGTGCGGCGTGCCCGCGAGCGGTTGGAGGCGCTGCCGGACGAGGCGGTCACTCTGCCGCTCAACACCGTGCAGTTCCAGGCCGGCGCTGACCGCGGCGTGCAGTTCCTTCTCGGCGACCTTCCTCTGTTCTCGGTGGTCGAGGGAGACGTCGACCCCGAGGCGAAGCAGGATTTCGACGCACTGGTCGCCCAGACGCGCAACCGGATGGAGGAGGTCTACGCTGCATGGGGCCAGATGCGCAGCAGGCCGCTGTTGCTGCAAGGACTGGCCCGGTCGGCTGGTGCAACCCTGCTCTTCGCTGCGCTGGTCTGGGTCGCCTACCGAGTCATGGCCCGGGTGGTGGGATGGATGGAAGAGAGGCGCGACGTGCTGGCGGCGCGCTTTTCCTATGTCGACTGGCGCGAATTCCTCGCCAGGCTGGCGGTCGTCATGCTGCACGTCCTCCAGTGGGTCGTCCTGCTCGCGCTCACCTATTCGTGGGCGCACTTCGTGCTCGGCAGCTTCGTGGCCACGGCGCCCATCGCGCGCGACCTCGGCGATTGGCTTTTGCGCAAGATCTCCTGGCTGGCCGAGGGTACCCTGGACAGTCTGCCCGGTCTTGCAACGGTCCTGATCGTCCTCGGATTCACGCGCACGGTCGTCGATCTGCTGGGCTACCTGTTCGACGCGCTGCAGAAGGGCCGCCTGCGTCTGCCGCTCTTTCATCCCGAGACCGCCAGCGCGACCCGCCGCATCTTCACGCTCTTTGCCTGGTGCGTCGGCATCGCGGTGGCCTATCCGTTCCTGCCCGGTGCGAGCAGCGACGTGTTCAAGGGACTCTCGGTCCTGTTCGGCCTGATGGTCACGCTCGGGTCCACCGGGCTGGTCACGCAACTCATGAGCGGCCTCGTCGTCGTGTACTCGCGCTCCCTGCACAAGGGCGACTTCGTCGACATCAACGGCGTGCAAGGGGTGGTGACCGAGGTGGCCTCGCTGGCGACCAAGATCGTCAACGTGCGCAATGACGAAATCACGATCCCGAATTCGGTCGTGATCTCCAGTCCCATCCACAACTACTCGAAGCTTTCGGGCACACATGGCACGCTGCTCAGCACCAAGGTCACCATCGGCTACGACGCGCCCTGGCGCCGGTGCATGCGCTGCTGATCGAAGCGGCGCGCAGGACCGCGGGCGTGCGCCCGACGCCGGAGCCCTACGTCTATCAGCGCGCGCTGTCCGACTTCTACGTGGAATACGAGCTGTTCGCCAGCATCGAGAAGCCGTCGGACCGCATCCCGATCCTTTCGGCCCTTCACGAGAGCATCCAGGATGCCTTCAACGAGCACGGTGTCCAGATCATGTCGCCGCACTTCCTGGGTCAGCCGGACCACGCGGTCGTCGTACCGAAGACGCAGTGGTACGCGAGCCCGGCCTCGCCGGGCGCTCAGGCGTCGTCCGTGCGCGGCGGCTAGGGTCGTGCCATCGCCCGTTCGCTTGATCTGCCGCAAGCCGCATGCCGGGCAGGCGATCAAGATGTCCTTGTCTCCGAGGAGTCCCGCATGAACAGCACCCTGGTTGTCTTCTACTCGTACAGCGGTACGTGCCGCCGCGCCGCGCAGTTGCTCGCATCGCACTGCGGATGGCCGCTGGCCGAGATCCGCGATGCGCGTCCGCGCGCGGGATTCATGGGCGACTTGCGCTGCGTGCTCGACTCGATGCTGCGGCGCCGACCCGCGATTCGCTATGAAGGCGCCGCGCCCGCGGACTTCGACGCCGTGGTCATCGTGTCCCCGATCTGGGCCTATCAGATGGCCGGCCCGATGCGGACCTTCCTTGCGGAGAACGCCGGGCGGCTGCGGCGTCTCGCGCAGGTCACGGTCATGAATGCCGCCGGCGCATCGAACGCCGTGGGGGAGGCGACCCGATTGCTCCAGCGCGCACCGGTTCTCACCGCGGAGTTCCTGACGCGCGAGATCCAGGACGGCAGCGGAACGACGCGCCTGCTCGCCTTCGGCGAGGCGCTGGCCTCGGCGTCCGGCACGCAGGCGCCGCCACATCGGGCGCTGACGGAAGCCGATATTTCGCAGCCCATCACGCATTGATGCGGATCGGCCCGCCGAGCGGCTTCAGGGGCCGGGCAGGAGGGGCTCGTCGTCTTCGAGTGGGTCTGCGGCTTCCTGCAGCCGCTGCATCACGACGGCATCGGCCTCGGAGGCATCGGATGTGCGAGCAGCGAGGCGCTCACGCAGGACCGCGACCGGCGCTTCGCAGGCGAGGATCTCGAACCGGACGCCGCATTGGCGTGCCAGTTCATGGGCCGCGTCGCGCTCGCCGCGACGCAGGAAGGCCGCATCGATCACCACGCTGAAGCCCGCGTCGAGGATGGCGCGCGCGAGCGCGAAGAGCCGTTCGTAGGTGCGCGCCGTCGCTTCGCGCGAATAGATGTCGAGCCCGTGCGCGCGCGAGTTTTCGAGCGCACCCAGGCCGAACAGGCGCTTGCGTTCCACGTCGGAGCGCACGCGGATCGCCCCGTGCTGCTCCAGCAGCCCTTGGGACTGGAAGGTCTTGCCGGAGCCGGGCAGGCCGTGCGTGATCACCAGGCGCGGCAACGCCGGATTCGACCATTCGAGCGCCGCGCGGACATAGGCTGCCGCTGCGTCGCAGCGCCCCCGCGCAGATGTGCGGCCTGGGCGCGCACGAGTGCGCGGTAGACGAGCGCATAGCGCAGGACGCCCGCAGCCTCCTGCTCGCCGGTGGCGTCGAGCCATGCGTTGAGGAAGCGCCGAGGCGAAGTCCGGCCGCCCGCGCGCTGCGAAGTCCATCGCCGGAAATGCCGCGTCCTCGGCGATGTCGATCCATCGCAGCGAGGGGTCGAACTCGATGGCGTCGAAGCCGGCGACCGCCCCGTCGAGCTCGACGATGTTGTCCAGGTGAAGGTCGCCGTGGCATTCGCGGACATGGCCGCTGCGGCGTCGGGAGGCCCATTGGGGCGCGAGCTTGCGGGCTCCTGCATCGAGCCAGGCTTGAAGGCCTGTGCTCTCGGCGGCGGAAAGCATCGGGCGTGCGCCCTCGAGTGCAGCCAGGGCGCGGCGCAGCGGGGGCACATGTCCGGCGGTCGCGCGGCGCTTGACGGGCGCTGCAGCGTGCGCAGCCGCCAGCATGGCGGCAAGGCCGTCCACGTCGCGCGCGGACAGCGCACCGGCGGCCAGTCGTTCGCCGAACAGGGCGCCGTCGGCGAAACGCCGCATGCGCACGGCGTAGTCGAGCATCGGACCCGTGCCGTCGATCTCGGGCGCCGACGGCTCCCCCGTGATACGTGCGACGCCCAGGTACAGCGAAGGCGCCGTCCGTCGGTTCAGGCGCACTTCCTCATGGCAGAAGTGCCGCCGCTTGCTCAGCGTGGCGTAGTCCAGGAAAGCCAGGCGCACCGGCTTCTTCACCTTGTAGGCGTAAGCCGGCGTGAGCAGGACCCACGAGATGTGGGTCTCGATCACCCGCGCACCGAGGTGCAGCGCGAGCGCCTGCACCACGGCCGCGGACTTCTCCAACCGGCTGCGCGGGACCGGACCGTTCAGCTCCGAGACTGGCACGTGCACTTGCCGGATGACGATCAGTGCGCCATCAGCACAGGCACGGTCATGTGCGCGAGGATTTCGCGCGTCATCCCGCCCAGAACCAGCTCGCGCACGCGCGAGTGGCCATAGCCGCCCATCACGAGCATGTCGATCTGGAGATCGCACAGCCGCGACAGCAGCGCGTCGGACATCGGCACGTCCCCGACCAGGCGATCGACCGTGGCTGCGATGCCGTGCCGGTCGAGCCATGCGGTGAGATGCAGTTGCAGCATCGGCCCGGGGTCTTCCGCCTCACCCTTCCCGGCGACATGGAGCAGGGTCACCTGGTCGGCACGCGAGAGCACCGGCAACGCCGCATTCAGGGCAACCGCCGATTCGCGCGAGCCGTTCCAGGCCACCAAGACGCGGCGCGGGGCGGCCTTGAACTCTCCGGCGTACGGCACCACCACCGCGGGGCGGCCAAGTCCCAGCATCACCTCGCCGACCAGCCCGCGAGCGGGTGTGTCGGTGGGGATGTCGCCGCCTTCCTGGCCGAGCACCACAAGGTCGCTGGTGCGCCCATGGTCGATCAGCGTGTCCGTGCTCAAGCCGTCGACCTGGCGCAACTCGAAGGAGACGGATCGCCAAGCTTCCATTTGCGTGCGGAATGCCTGCGCGATGCCTTCGGCGCGCTGCTTCAGGTAGGCGGCCGATTCCGCAATGAAATCGCTCGCGCCCGTGTCGATCATGCCGGCCGGAATGGAGCCTTCGTAGAGGCCCGTCGGCAGCAGGCCGACCACGTGGGCGTCGTGCTCGTGCGCCAGTGTCGCGGCGAAACCGATGCGCGCCGCGCAACGGCTGCTGTTGTCGAGGTGAACCAGGATCGTCTTGTAGCTCACGGCTGCCTCCTTCTTCATGAGTACGATGCCGCATCTTCGTGGCGTAGGCACCGGCGGCGTTTGCGCTTCGTCAAGCCCGCGCGTCGGCGTCTTCCCTACATTGACCCGCAGCGAGGGGCTTCATGCCCTGCGCCTCCCATGTGATGTGAAAGGAATACCATGAAATCCGATGTACCGACCCGCAGCGTCCCCTTGGCCGAACTCGACGGCCAGAACCTGCGCAGGCAGCTCGAGGTAATGAAGCAGCGCACGCTGGACGAGCTGTGTCGGCGCACCGAGCCGATGGACACCCTCCCGGAGCGCGTGTCGTACGAACAAGAGGTCCACGACAACGCGGACGATGCGGAGCTGGAGCGCAGCGAGGACCTGCGCTTCGCCGAGATCGACGTCGATCGCAAGCGCTTGAGCGAGATCGAGGAAGCCCTGCGGCGAATGGACGAGGGCAGCTATGGCGTTTGCGTGGCGTGCGGGGATGACATTCCGCGTGAGCGCCTACTTGCCCTTCCTACGGCACTGCGCTGCAGCGCGTGCCAGCTGGCCAGCGAAAAGCATCGCCGCGCCTGAATCGGAGGTGAGCGCGGACGGTGCCCAGCGCACCTGATGCGCCTCGCAAAGCGGCTGCCACGTTGTAGGCTGCCGGCCGGGCCATTACGATCGCCCGGTGAACACAACCACCGCCACGCATCTTGCCGTCCTCGATGACGAGACCGAAATCACGCAGATGCTGGCCGTCTACCTGACCGCCCAGGGCTATCGCGTGAGTGCGCTGCACACGGGCGCGGAGCTGCTGGCGCTGATGGCCCACGACGCGCCGGCCCTGTTGCTGCTCGACCTGGGTTTGCCGGGGGAGGACGGATTTGCAATCGCCCGGACCGTGCGCGAACACTGGCACTGTGGCCTCATCATCGTGACGGGGCGCGGCGACGCGGTGGACAAGGTGGTGGGGCTGGAGGTCGGCGCCGACGACTATGTGACCAAGCCCTTCGATCTGCGCGAGCTGCTGGCGCGCATCAAGGCCGTGCTGCGGCGCGTGGCGCCGGCTCGGCCGCCGGCTGCGCCGGCCGTGGCTTCGCCGCCGGCCCCGACCGGGCAGGTGCTGCGCTTTGCGAACTGGGAACTCGACATGGCCGCGCGACGCCTGCTCGATCCGAACGGCGCCGAGACCGTGCTGACCACCGGGGAGTTCGAGCTGCTCAGCGTGCTCGCAAGCCACCCCAACCGGGTGCTGACGCGCGATTTCCTGCTCGAATCCACGCGCGGGCGCGAGGCGGGCCCGTTCGACCGGACCATCGACGTGCAGATCGGGCGTCTGCGCCGTAAGCTCGAAGCCGATCCAGGCAATCCCCAGATCATCAAGTCGGTGCGCGGGGCAGGCTACATCCTAGTCGCGAAGGTCAACGGCGGCTGACCGATCCGCCGCGGTCCGCTTACTTCCCGGGGGATTGCGGCGCGGCGGGTGACGATCCGGGACGGCGGGCGGTCTCGACGGCCTTCGCCGCAGCGTCGCGCGCGGCCTGCGCCGCCCTGCCGGTCGCTTCGGCGGCGGCCTCGAGCGCTTCGCGCGTGGCCTGGGCCGCCTTCTCGGCCTCTTCCTGGGTCGACTGTGCGGCGATCCTGGCCGTCTCTTCGGCGCGCCGCAACGCCTCCTCCGAGGCCTTTGTCGCCTTCCTGCCTTCTTCCAGCGCCACATTCGCGGCTTCCTTGCCGGCGTCCAGTGCCATGGCCGACGATTCCGAGGCCTTGGCCTCGAAGCGCCTCGCGGCCTCCGCGGCTTTCTTCGCGGCGAGCCGGATCGCTTCCGCCAACGCCTTGGAGATCTTCCCGGCGTTGACCTTGCCTTGCTCGGCGGCGGCATTGGCTGCGTCGGCCGCCTTCTTGGCCGCGCGTTGCGCCTCTTGCGCGGCCTTGCTGGCGGCGTCCTTGGTCTTCTGGGTCGGCGTCGATGCCGGGCTCAGCTGACCTGCAGGGTCCAGGCCCGCGGCGGAAGAGGCGAAGCCGAGGGCGAGGGCAAGAAGAGCGATCAGAATCTTCTTCGGCATGGCTGGCTCCCAAAAGTCGATAGGGCGAGCTTCATGCGGGCAGGGCGCGAGGCGGTTGAGCTATCGCAAGGAATGGCGCTCTCACAACGCGAACGCCGGCGCCGTCTGCGCGCTCAGCGGACCGAGGCCGCGCAGAACGACGCCAGCTCGGCCACGACCTGTGCGGCCGCATGCTGTGCGGCGATCACGCCGCCGTAGGGATCATCGGTGGGGGCGTCGACCCGTGCATCGAATTCGCGGCTCGCGACGACCTTGCGAGTCGCGGTGTCGATCAGCGTCGCACGCAGCGTCAGGCGCACGTGGCTCGGTGTCGTCGAAAAGTCCTGCTGCAGCCGCAGGAGTTCGGTCTCCAGCCGGAACTGGCCGATCGCCAGGGTGGGGGTGCCCAGAACGGCGTGGAACGCGCCCGTGCGTCCGATCGCGCGCACCATCTTCGGGGCGAGCATGTTCGACGGCGTGTCCACCCATTGGTTGTGCGCGAAGTACTCGATCTCGTAGGGCCGCCGCACGTAGGCGATCTGCGCGGTTTCGAAGCCCGGGGCGGCGCGTGGAAGATCGACGATCAATGTCCGCGCGGTCGCGACCGGCCCCGCCGGCGCGGCGGACGCCTCGCTCTCGCCGGAAAGGGCGAACAGCGCTGGCGAAGCGGCGGGCTCCGGCAGGAGCGACTTGGCGCAGCCGCCCAGCAGGGCCGGGAACAACGCGGCGACCAGCGCTGCGCGGGCGGCGTGACGGGATAGAAACATCATGGGCGAGTCCTTTCGCCGGGGCCGGGCTTTCTCGCAGGGGCGCCCACCAGCAGGCTGTTCGGATTGCGTTCGGTCTGTTCGCTCAGGCGCTGCAGCGAAACGGCGAGCTGGTTCATCTCGCTCAGCAGACTCGCCAGCGCGGGCGCAGCGTCGGTACTGATCTGCTGGAAGCCGCCCGCCGCCGCCTCGACGCTGCTGCCGACACGATCGCTCGCAGCGTTGACCTTTTCCGCCATCCTGTCGACCGAGTCGGCGGCAGCCGCGACCCGATCGACCGCGCGAGCGAGATGCTCGCTCGCGCGGGCCGTGTTGTTGGCGGTGCGCGCCGCATCGGCGATGCCGCTCGAGAGCGCGGCCTGTTGCGCCGCCAGCGTGCGGGTCAGGGTCGCGGTGTCCGCGAGCATCTGCTTCAACGCGGCCCGCGTATCGGCGTCGAAAGTGGCGTTCAGGTTCGTGGACATGCGGTCTACGCTGGCGAGCACCGTGGAGAGCACGCTTTCGAGCCGGGTGCTCAGCGAGGGCTTGGAAGGGATATTGGGAATGTCGCCGGCATTGGCACCGCGAAGCGGCGGCGAACCGGCCGTGCCGCCGCTGAGTTCGACATAGGCGATGCCGGTGAGTCCCTGCGTCTTCAGGACCGCCTCGGTGTCCGTCTTGATCGGCGTTCCCTGCTCGATGAGGAAGCGCAGGCGTACCTGGCTCGAATCCGCAGGATCGATCGCGATCTCCTTGACTTTGCCGACGTCGACGCCGAGGTACTTGACCGGCGCATCCACGTTCAGCCCGGCCACGGACTCGCGCATGATCGACTGGTAGGTTCCGTAGTGCTTGGCGCCACTGGCGCCGGCGGCCAGCCACAGCACGCCGACCACCAGCGCGGCGCCGAGCAGGAGCATGAATGCGCCGACCAGTGTGTAATTCACCTTGTCGTCCATGGCGTTTCCTTGTTGCGGCGACTTTGTGCCGCCGATGCGGTGGCCCGCTGCTGGCGAGGGCCTTCGAAGTAGCCGCGCACGATGGGGTGCTCGTGCCGTGACAGTTCCTCCATCGAGCCGCTGGCCAGCACCCGCCCTTCGCCGAGAACCGCAACGCGGTCGCAGACTTGCCACAGCAGATCGAGGTCGTGCGAGATGATCACGATCGTCAGACCGTAGAGCGCGTGCGTGCGCAGGATCAGCTCGCTCACGCCCGCGGCGCTGTCGGGGTCCAGCCCGGAGGTCGGTTCGTCGAGGAACAGCAATTCGGGGTCGAGCGCGATCGCGCGTGCCAGCGATGCGCGCTTGAGCATGCCGCCGCTGAATTCGCCCGGCTGCTTCAGGCCGGCGTCGGGCGGCAGGCCGGTGAGGGACAGCTTCCACTCGGCGATGCGGTCGATCAGCGCGCGATCGAGCCGGCTGTGCTCGCGAAGCGGAAGCCCGATGTTCTCGCGCACGTTGAGCGCGCTGAACAATCCCCCGTGCTGGAACATGACGCCCCATCGCAGGCGCAGCGCGTGCGCCTGTGGCGACGTGAGTGTCGCAACGTCGTGGCCGAACAGATGGATCGATCCCGACGTCGGACGCTGCAGCAGGATCATCTCGCGCATGAGCACCGATTTGCCCGAGCCGCTGCCGCCCGCGATCGCGAGGATCTCGCCGCGGCGGACCTCCAGGTCGAGATCGGTGTGTACCGCGTGGCTGCCGAAGCGGGTGCAGACCTTGCTCATCGCGATCACCGTGTCGGGTGGCGGTGCCATGTGTTCGCAGGCTCTCACAGGTCGAGGATGTTGAACGCGACGGAAAACAAGGCGTCGGCCACGATCACGAGGAAGATCGACTGCACCACGCTCTTGGTCGTCTGCCGGCCCACGCTGTCGGCGCTGCCGCGGGTGCGAAAGCCCTGGAAGCAGCCGATCAGCGCGATCACGACCGCGAACACCAGCGACTTGCCGACGCCCACCAGCAGCGTGGAGCCGTGCATCTCCCGGCCGAAACGATCGATGAATTCAGGAAAGCCGATGTCCAGTTGCACGCGCGCCATCACCATGCCGCCCAGCACGCCGGTCATGTCCGCGAAGACGGTGAGCAGCGGCAGCGAGACGGCAAGCGCCAGCACCTTCGGGAGCACGAGCAGCTCGATCGGATCGATCGCGATGGTCCGCATCGCATCGACTTCCTCGGTCACGACCATCGTGCCGATCTGGGCCGCGTAGGCGGAGCCGGAACGCCCGGCGATGATGATCGCGCTGATCAGCGGCGCGAACTCGCGCAGCATGGCATAGCCGACCAGATCGACCACGAACACGTTGGCGCCGTAGTGCCTCAACTGGTCGGCGCCCTGGTACGCCACGACCACGCCGAGCAGGAACGACGTGAGCCCGATGATCGGGAGTGCATCGAAGCCGTCGATCTGGATGTTGCGCAACGCGGTGCGCCAGCGGATGCGGCGCGGGCGCATCAGCAGCGCCAGCGCGGCGATGGCGGACTGTCCCAGGAAGCGCAGCAGCCCGAGCGCCTCCTGCGCCGCGGCGTCGGC
Source organism: Variovorax ureilyticus (assembly GCF_050632185.1). GTDB lineage: Bacteria > Pseudomonadota > Gammaproteobacteria > Burkholderiales > Burkholderiaceae_C > Variovorax > Variovorax ureilyticus_A. The sequence continues at coordinate 2,528,124 of NZ_CP192579.1, read as the reverse complement.
CCGGCGGCCGAGGCGCTCCAGCGCGGACCGTGCAGGCGGCTGCGGCAAGGGCCGATCGGGCTGCTCGCCGACCAGTGTCATCAGCATCTGCATGCGCGGGGACCAGTTGCGCAGCGCCGGCGCCGCGCCGTGTTGGCGCAGCCAGCGCTGAAGCACCCACACGCCCGCGCTGTCGATGGCGTCGAGCGACGCGCCATCCAGGACGACCGTACCCGGGCCGCAGGCGTGCGCGTCAAGCGCTTTCGGGATGTCGCCCAGCCCGCGCACCGTCCAGTTGCCGGCCAGCGACCATCCACCGGTGGCCAGCGGCGACATGCTGGCCTGGGAAGATTCCATCGATGTTTGCATGCCGCGCGATTAAGGCCCGTGCGCTGCGTTCAGGTCAAGTGCTTCGGCGACGGCGTCGTCGACCGTTTCGAGCGGCACGAAGCGCATGGACGCGCGCACCGTCTCGGGCACGTCCGCGAGATCCCTGAGGTTGCGGGCAGGAAGCAGCACGGCCGACAGCCCCGCGCGCTGGGCGGCGAGCACCTTTTCCTTGATCCCGCCGACGGGCAGCACCAGGCCTCGAAGGCTGATTTCCCCGGTCATGGCGACGTCGTGCCGCACCTTCCGGTCGGAGAAGAGCGACGCCAGCGCGATGAACATGGCGACACCGGCGCTGGGGCCGTCCTTGGGCACCGCGCCGGCCGGGATGTGCAGGTGCACGTCGCTCGTGTCGAACACCTCCGGCCGGATGCCCAGCGCCGCAGCGTGGGTCTTGGCCAGCGTGAACGCGGCCTGCGCGCTCTCCTTCATGACATCGCCAAGCTGCCCGGTCAGGCGCAGCTTGCCGGTGCCCTGCATGCGCGCGGCTTCGATGAAGAGGATGTCGCCGCCCACCGGCGTCCATGCCAGACCCGTGGCCACGCCGGTGAGGCTGCTGCGCAGCGCGGCCTCATGCTCGAAGCGCGCAGGGCCGAGCACCGCATCCAGTTCGGCCGCGTCGACCTTGACCGATGGCGCCGAGCCTTCCGCGACCCGCATCGCTGCGTGCCGCATGACGCGGCCGATCTCGCGTTCGAGCTGGCGCACGCCGGCCTCGCGCGTGCGATTCGCGATGATGTCCGCGATGGCCGCCTCGGTCAGGACGCACTGGTCTTCCTTCAGCCCGTTGGCTTCGCGTTGCCGGGGCACGAGGTAGCGCCGCGCGATGTTGAGTTTTTCTTCCTGCGAATAGCCGGGGAGCTCGATCACCTCCATGCGGTCGCGCACGGGCGCGGGCACGTTGTCGATCACGTTCGCGGTGGCGATGAAGACCACCCGGCTCAGGTCGAACGGGATGCCGAGGTAGTTGTCGCGGAAGGTGCCGTTCTGCTCGGGGTCCAGCACCTCCAGCAACGCGGCCGACGGGTCGCCGTGCGCGCTTGCGCTGAGCTTGTCGACTTCATCGAGCATCATCACCGCGTCGCGGGCTCCGGCACGGCGCAGGCCCTGCAGGATATTGCCCGGCAAGGCGCCGATGTAGGTGCGGCGGTGCCCGCGGATCTCCGCTTCGTCGTGCACGCCGCCGAGCGATACGCGCACGAAGGGGCGCTGGATGGCGCGCGCGATGCTCTGTCCCAATGACGTCTTGCCGACCCCGGGCGGACCTACGAAGCAGAGAATCGGCGCACGCCCCGCGGGGTTGAGCTTGCGCACGGCGAGGAACTCGAGCACGCGCTTCTTGACGCTTTCGAGGCCGAAGTGATCGGCCTCCAGCGTCGCGCGCGCCGCGCCAAGATCGATCGGCGCCACGGCCGGGCTCTTCCAGGGCAACTCGACCATCCACTCCAGATAGGTGCGCAGCATGGCGTACTCGCCGCTCGTGTCCTGCATGGAGCGCAGCCGCTGGAGTTCCTTGCGCGCGTGCGTTTCGGCATCGGCCGGCATGCCCGACTCGGCGATGGCTTCGTCGATGCGCTGGAGTTCTTCCGCGTTCGCATCGTCTTCGCCGAGTTCGTGCCGGATGGTTTCCATCTGCTGGCGCAGCAGGAATTTGCGCTGTGTGTCGCTGATCTGTTCCTTGGTGCGCTCTCCGATTTCGCGGGACAGGCGCACGACCTCCAGGCGATGCGAGAGAAGCTTGAGCAGCTTCTCGACCCGCGGCACCGTCGCGACCATTTCCAGCAGTTCCTGCTTCTCGTTCACCTCGACGTCGATCACGCCTGCCACGATGTCCGAGAGCGCCGAAGGGCCGCGCGTGGTCTGCAGCGCCTGCACGAATTCCGAAGGCACGCTGGGAAGCAGCGAAAGCAGTTCGATGGCGCGCTCGCGCAGTTGAAGTTCCAGCGCTTCGGCCTCGGGGGAGGTGTCGGCGTCCTGGTCGATCTCGGCGATCTTCGCCGCCAGGAAAGGATAGCCGTCGCAGGGCTCGACCAGGCGGAAGCGATGGATGCCCTGGCACACGGCATGGTGCTGTCCCTGCTCGGGTTCCACGTGGTGGACGATCGTGGCGAGGGTCCCGATCGCGCGGAGCGAATCGAAGGCGGGCGTTTCCTCCTGCGGGTCCTTCTGCAGGACGACGCCCACCGGAACCTGGTGCTCGAGCGCATGCCTGAGCGCGGCGATCGAAGCATCGCGTCCGACGCTGATCGCGGTCAGCGCATGCGGAAACAGGACGAAGTTCCGCATCGGGATCAACGCCACCACGCCGGGGGGCAGACCGGGCTGGTTGATCGTCATGGCCTACCTCCGGCGGGTGTCCAGCGTGCCGTCAGCCCATGCCACGCGTCTAGGCACGGCCGGCGGCGCGCGCGAGCTGGAGGCGCTCCGCGATCTCGGCCACGCTCAGGGCGGTGAAGTCATTGTTCAACTCGATGCCGATCTTCTCGCTGACCCCCTGGCTCAACTGTTGCCTGAGTTCGCCGAGGAAGGGCTTCGCGGCCAGGAGGGCCAGCGAATCGAATTCGTGGGCGGCAAGCCCCTTGTCCAGGCGGTCCGCCAATGCACGCGCGAAGCGCACATGCTCCTTCCGGCGGATGTCGTCGCGCGCCTCGAACCGATCGTCGTGGTGGTCTCGTTCGCCACCGCCCTGATCGCTCGCAGCGATTTCGCCGGGGTGCACGCGACTCTGCGCATGCGTCAAGGATTCGACCGGCTCCAGTTCGCCATTGCTGGAACCTTGGCGAAAGATGCGTGCGAGCGAGGCGTTGGCCACCACGATCCATTGGTTTTTCATGGATGTCTCCTGTTGCTGATGCTGAAGGTGCTCGCGATCACGCCGCGTTCAGCGGCGGGCGATCAGCACGCCGGCGATCAGGCCGGCGAGCGCCACCGCGGCCATGGCGGGGTAGGGGTTCCGATGCATGGTGCCATCGGCCGTCTGCATCGCCTCGAGCGCCTTGCTCTTCGCGCCGCTGCGCATTTCGTCCAGACGTTCGCTGAAGCCCTGCAATGCATGGCCCCATTTGTCCGTCGCGCGGGTCGTTGCGTCATCCATGGTGTGTGTCCTTCGTACGGTGAGTGGAGCAGGTCATGTTAGGAACCGGAGCCGCCTTCGGATTGACGCATGTCAATTGTTCGAGCGATCCCGTGCCGATGCGCAAGGAGTCGGTCTGGATTGCGATGGATCAACCCGGACCCGACCCGGTGCTCGTACGATCTCTTGTCGCGTGAGGGCAAGGAGCACCTCACGCCATCCAGCCGAGATCCAACGTATTCGGAAAGGTTCGTCATGAAGACCGACGCGCAACTCAAGAAAGACGTGGAGAGCGAACTCGAGTGGGACCCGGCGATCAACGCGGCCCACGTCGGGGTCATGGTGGAGAACGGCGTGGTCACGCTCACCGGGCACCTCGGCACGTATGGCGAAAAGTTCCTCGTGGAACGCGCCGTTCAGCGTGTGCAGGGCGTCAGGGCGCTCGCGCTCGAACTGGATGTCAAGCTTGCGCCAAGTCACCAGCGAAGCGATTCCGAGATCGCGGCCGCCGCGGAAGATGCGCTGACGTGGAGTGCACAGGTGCCTGCAGGCATCACCCTGAAGGTCGAACAGGGGTGGATCACGCTCAAGGGTGACGTGGAGTGGGAGTACCAGCGCAGTGCGGCGGCGCGCGCCGTGCGTTCGCTCAAGGGGGTGGTGGGCGTCAGCAACAGCATCGTGCTGAAGCAGCGTCCGGCGCATTCCAACGTGGTGGCAAAGATTCGCGACGCGCTGGTTCGCCAGGCCGAGCAGGAGGCGGAACACATCGATGTGCTCATCGATGGGTCCGAGGCCACATTGCGTGGCACCGTCCGCTCGTGGGCGGAGCGTTCGGCAGCGCAGGGTGCCGCATGGTCCGCCGTGGGCGTCACGAATGTCGTCAACGAACTGAAGGTCGCGACCTGAGTTCCGGTGGCCGAGTTCGAGGCCATGCCGCTCGTCATGCCACCGCCGATCGATCCCTGCCTGTGGGGGACGATTGCGACGGACGTTGCGATGGTGTCCCGCGCCGATGGGGAGGCCCTGGAGGCACGGCGCTCGCAGCGCCTGCGTCGCCTGCTGGACGTGGCCAGGGAGCGCTCGCCCTATTACCGGCGTGTGCTGCGCAACCGCGATATCGACAGGGTCCGCCTCGAAGACCTGCCGGTCGCGAGGAAGTGCGAGCTGATGAGTCACTTCGACCAGTGGGTCACGGATCCCGGCATCCGGCTCGATGGACTGCGCGGCTTCATCTCGGATGCCAGCCGCATCGCGGAACCCTACCTGGGCCGCTACCTGGCGTGGGAGAGCTCAGGCAGCAGTGGCGAGCCAGGTATCTTTGTCCAGGATGATCTCGCTCTCGCGGTGTTCGACGCACTCGACGCGGTGCGTCGGCCGATGCTTCGGCCCATGCCGCATCTGTTCGATCCCTGGGGGTGGGGCGAGCGGGTCGCGTTTGTCGGCGCGACGAATGGCCATTTCGCGAGCACGGTTTCGATCGAGCGGCTGCGGCGGCTCAATCCCGTACTTTGGCAGCGCTTGCACTGCATATCGTTCATGCAGCCGATCGAGGCCATCGTCAGGGAAATCGATGCGCTGGCGCCGACGGTCATCGCCACGTATCCGAGTGCGGCGGCGCTCCTGGCGCAGGAGCGGCTTGGCGGACGGATGCGCACGGTCCCGCGCGAGGTGTGGACCGGCGGCGAAGATCTCTCGCCCGCAAAGCGTGAGTTCATTCGCCAGGCCTTCGGCTGCCAGTTGATCAACAGCTACGGGGCCTCGGAGTTTCTGTCGCTCGCCTTCGAGTGCGATCAGGGTGCGATGCACCTGAACGCCGATTGGGCGATTCTGGAATCGGTGGATGGCCGGGGCCGCACGGTGCCTGCCGGCGAGGCCGGCGCGACGGTGCTGCTGACGAACCTTGCCAACCATGTGCAGCCGATCATCCGATACGACCTGGGCGATCGCGTCACCCTGCACGCGAACGGGTGCTCGTGCGGGTCCCATCTGCCCGTGATCGAGGTACAGGGTCGCTGCGAGGACACGCTCTGCCTGGGGAGCGAGCGCGCCGGTTCCATCCAGGTGCTCCCGCTCGCGTTGAGCACCGCTATCGAGGAAGGGGCCGGGCTCTTCGATTTCCAGGTGGTTCAGAAGGGGCGGTGCGAACTCCTGCTGTGCACGGGATCGCGGAGTGCCGATGCGGAGCGCGCTCTGCAAAGGGCCCAGCGCGTGCTGGGCGAGTTCCTGCGATCGCAGGGCGCGACCGGCGTGCGGATCGAGTGCCGCGCCGGGCAGCCCGGGCGCGTCGGCCGCAGCGGCAAGGTATCGCGGGTCATAGCCGCTCCCGCGGCGTCGCCCGGCGGGCCATGAGGACTGCCGCGCCGGTTGCGCCGGCACGCCCTAGGCGGGTTCCGTGCCGGGGTGCCGGACCAGCAGCACGGGCACCGGCGCGGCGCGCACGACCAGCTCCGCATCGCTGCCCAGCGTCAGGCGGCTGACGCCCCTGCGTCCATGCGTTCCCATCACGATCAAGTCGCATCCGTTGGCCTTTGTCTCCGCGAGCACGATGGTGGCAACGCGGGCCCCGGTCACCTCGCGCAGGGCGACTTCGGCCTTCACCCCGGACTTGGCCGCGAGCTCCTGCGCGTCGGAGAGCAGCTTCTCCCCATAATCGCGCAGCGTCTGCAGCACGTCGTCATAGGCAGCGACATCCGACAGTTCCGCGAGCATCGGAAAGTCATCGATCACATGGAGGATGTGCAGGCTGGCCTTCTGTTCTGCAGCCAGCCGAATGGCTTCCTGCAGGCCCTGAGCCGCAGTCTTGCTGCCGTCGATGGGAACGAGGATACGGTGGTACATGGCTGAGCTTTCCCTGGCGCTTTGATGGACGATCCGCCCGCCACTGGCCATGGTGGCGAACAAGGAATTCTTGGCGGGTGGTGCGGCGCGCCCCTTGCGTTCCATCAAGTTTCGTGACTTGGGAGCAATGCGATCCCCGATGCCGGCCGTCGGGCTACTGGACGGATCGCGCGCAGGCGACGCATCATCGAATCCCCTCAATCCGGGAATGCCATGCCTACCGAGGCCACCCATGTCGCGCCGCCGGCACAAACGCTTCCTCCACAGCCGATCAGCGTGGCGGTCCTGCTCGAGAAATACGCAAAGGGCGGCGAACACAGCGTCGCCGATGTGCGAGCCCGGGTCGCCCGCGCGCTCGCGCAGGCCGAGAAGCCCTCGAGTCGCGCGCAGTGGGAAGAGCGCTTTGCGCGGGCGCTCGAGGCCGGCTTTCTTCCCGGCGGTCGCATCCAGTCGTCCGCCGGCACCGACTTGTCGACGACGCTCATCAATTGCTTCGTGCAGCCCGTGGGCGATTCGATCGCGGCCGAAGAAGGCGGCCATCCCGGTATCTATGTCGCCTTGACGGAGGCCACGGAGACGATGCGCCTCGGCGGCGGGGTCGGCTACGACTTCTCGCGCATCCGCCCGGCCGGCGCCTGGGTCCGGGGCACCCAGTCCCTCGCGTCGGGTCCGGTGTCGTACATGCGCGTCTTCGATCGCTCGTGCGAAACGGTGGAATCGGCGGGTGCGAGGCGCGGTGCGCAGATGGGTGTGCTCCGGTGCGACCATCCGGACATCGAGACCTTTGTCCATGCCAAGGACGAGGGTGATCTGTCCAACTTCAACATCTCGGTGGGCGTGACCGATGCCTTCATGAGGGCGGTCGAGAACGACGCGCCATTCGAACTCGTGCACCGGGCCGAACCCGGTCCCCGTTACCGTGCCGAGGGCGCGCATCAACGCGAAGACGGCCTCTGGGTCTATCGCACGATCCCGGCGCGCGGGCTCTGGGAGCAGATCATGCGGTCGACCTACGACCATGCCGAGCCGGGCGTGCTCTTCCTGGACCGCATCAACCTCGACAACAATCTTTCCTACTGCGAGGTCATCGCGGCCACGAATCCCTGCGGCGAGCAGCCGCTGCCGCCGTACGGTTGCTGCTGTCTCGGTTCGATCGACCTCACGCGCTTCGTGCGGTCGCCATTCGAAGCGGATGCGCGTTTTGACGAAGAGGGCTTCGCGCGCCTGGCCGCGATCGCCGTGCGCATGCTCGACGACGTGCTGGATGTCTCGGCCTGGCCGCTGGCCAGGCAGCGCGACGAAGCCCGCGACAAGCGACGTATCGGGTTGGGATTCACCGGCCTGGGCGACGCACTGGTGATGCTGAATCTGCGCTACGACACGGCTGCTGCGCGAGATGCGGCCCGTCGCATCGCGCAGGTCATGCGGGACGCGGCCTATGGTGCATCGGTGGACCTTGCGGCCGAGCGCGGCGCCTTCCCGCTCTTCAACGCCGAGCTGTACCTGGGCCGCGGAACCTTCGCCTCACGATTGCCTGCACCGCTCAAGGCGCGCATCGCGGCTGTGGGTATTCGGAATTCGCACCTTCTGTCGATCGCTCCCGCGGGCACGATCAGCATTGCCTTGGCGGACAACGCGAGCAATGGGATCGAGCCCGCGTACGCCTGGACTTACAGGCGCCGCAGGCGGACGCCGGACGGCGGTTTCACGGAGCATCCGGTCGAGGACCACGCCCGGCGTCTCTACCGGCACCTCAAGGGGGAGGGCGTGCCGTTGACACCCGCCTTCGTCACCGCGCTTCAGATCAGCGCCCTGGCGCATGAGGAGATGGTTGCTGCAGTGGCTCCGATGATCGACTCCGGAATCTCCAAGACCGTGAACGTTCCCGTCGACTACCGCTACGAGGACTTTCGGGATCTGTACATGCGCGCATGGAAGTCGGACCTCAAGGGCCTGGCGACCTACCGGCCGAATCCGGTGCTGGGTGCCGTGCTCAGGAACTGCGGCTAGGCGGTGGGCTCATTCACCGTGGGACGCGCCTTCGGGCGCGCGCACCAGGAGGACCGGAACGGGCGAAGTCCGCAGAATGTTTTCGGCGCTGCTGCCGAGAAAGAGGCGCTTCGCCCCGCGGCGTCCATGGGTGCCCAACACGATCAGATCGGCGGGCCAGCTCGAGGCTTCCCTCGTTACGAGCTCATCCACCGGTCCATCGAGGTTGTCGCGCAACACCGTGTCCACGGAAATGTCGGCGGCCTCGACCTTCTGCAGGCATTCCTGCAGCAGCTTGTTGCCGTTCTCGCGCAGCACGCTCAGCCAGTCGCCGGTGTAGCCCGCATAGGCGTCCGTCGCGAGCGCGAAAGACAGCTCGTCGACGACGTGGATCAGGCGAATCCGACCGTTGGTGAGCCGGGCTATGCCGATGGCCTGCTCAAGGCCCTGCATCGACGTCGCGCTGCCGTCAACGGGAACGAGGATCTGCTGATACATGGAAGGCTCCTTGCGATGGTGTCCAGAAACATTCAGTATCCGCGCGCGCGGCGCCGGGCCAGTTGACGCCGCGCAAATCGCGAGCGTTGTCGTATGTCAAGCTTGGCGGCAAGAAGAAGGAGCCACGATGCGTATTCAATTTCTCGGTGGAACCGGCACTGTCACCGGGTCCAAGTACTTGCTGGAGCACGCGGGCCGTCGCCTGCTGGTGGATTGCGGCCTGTTCCAGGGCCTGAAGCAGTTGCGCTTGCGAAACTGGGAGCCGTTGCCGGTCGAGGCCTCCCAGATCGATGCGGTCCTCTTGACGCATGCGCATCTCGATCACAGCGGCTTTGTTCCGCGCCTGATCAACCTGGGCTTCAAAGGCCCCGTCTACACCACGCAGGCCACTCGAGATCTATGCGAGTTGCTGCTGCCCGACTCCGGCTACCTGCAGGAGGAGGAAGCCGACTACGCCAATCGGCACGGTCATTCGCGCCACAAGCCCGCACTGCCCCTGTACACGCAGGATGATGCGCGGGAGGCCCTCAAGCGCTTCGAAGTCCTGGATTTCGGCAAGGTGCATGCCCCCTGGCCGGGTTGGACCTCGGCGACTGCGCCGCGCCGGGCACATCCTGGGCGCTGCGAGCGTTCACGTCGCCTGGGAGGGCGGCAGCATCCTCTTTTCCGGAGATGTCGGCCGGGATGACGATCTGGTGATGCGCCCTCCCGAGCGGCCGGAGCCTGCCGACTACGTGGTCATCGAATCCACCTATGGCGACCGTCTGCACAACAAGGTCGACACCTTGTCGGCGATTGCAGAAGTGATCGACCGGACGGCCGCGCGGGGCGGGATCGTCGTGGTGCCGGCCTTTGCGGTCGGCCGGGCACAGACACTTCTGCACTGCATCCACCTTCTGAAGGCAGCACGCCGGATTCCCGACTTGCCGGTGTATCTCAACAGTCCGATGGCAGCGGATGCGACGCACATCCTGCGGCGTCATTCGGATCAGCATCGCCTGGATGCCAGCCAGTGTGCCGCGCTCAGCCGGGAGGTGAAGTTTGTGAACACGGTCGAGGAGTCGAAACGGCTGAACGCGTTGAAATTTCCTTCGATCATCATCTCGGCAAGCGGGATGGCGACCGGCGGGCGCGTGCTGCACCACTTGAAGGCGTACGCGCCCGATCCAAGGAGCACGATCCTCTTTACCGGCTATCAAGCCGCCGGGACCCGTGGTGCGGCGATGCTGGCCGGGGCCAGGGAAATCAAGATCCATGGCGCCTACGTGCACGTACGTGCCGAGGTGGTCGGGCTGGACATGCTCTCGGCGCATGCCGATCGCAACCAACTGCTGGACTGGCTGGAAGGGCTGCCCGCACCGAAGCGCGTGTTCGTGACGCACGGCGAGCCGGTCGCTGCCGATGCGCTGCGTCTGGCGATCGAAGAGCGGTTCAACTGGCAGGCCGGCGTGCCGGACTATCTGCAGGCGGTGACCCTCTGACGCGACGCAATCCTCGAGCTTCGTGCGATGGCGCTGAATCATTCCGCGCCATCGCACCGGTTCCCGAACGCTATTTCGCAACCTTCGACACGGCCGCGAGCAAGCTCGCCGCAGCAGGGTTGCTGACGTCCCGCTTCACGACGATGTCCGCCGGCGTGACCGGCTTGCCGTAGAAGGCGGTGTTGAGCGACTCGCGAACATCGAGAACCGAACCATCGATCGACAGGCCGGCGAATGCGCCCTTGACAGTCGAGTACGCCACGAAGTCCGCGTCGATCGTCGCGCCGGCGCCCATGCCCTTCTTCCAGATCGCGACCGACGCGTCGCCGCCGAGCTTCACCTTGCTCGTGAGCAGGGAGTCGAGGGCCTTCTGCGAGCGCACCAGGATGACCATCTCCGCAGCCGATGCTCCGGCCTGGAATCCAAAGCTGGCGGAGGCCATCGTGTAGAACGCGGGTCCGACCCAGCCGCCCTTGCCGTCGTTCGCCAGCAGCACCCCGGTTCCGCCCGAGCCGCCCAGGACGAAGCCGGCCTTCAGGACCTGCGGAAAGATCAGTACGCCCTTGGACTGGCGGAGCTCCGCGCCGAGTCCCGTGAAGTCCTTGTTGTGCGAGAAGGCGTTGATCGTTGTGTGCGCCTTCTGGACCAGCGCCTTGGCATCGTCCGCGTCGGACGCATGCGCCGGCATGGTGGCAAAACCGGCGGTGAGGCTCAGCGCCCCGACGGCCAGCATGAGATTTCTGCGTGTGTTCTGCATTCTTCACTCCTAGTGGGAAGCCGCCAGCGGCAGCGCTGTCGTTGCAAATGGGACTGAAGGCCCCGAGGAGAACTTACGCCCCGCATCAAAGCCTCATCTTGATATGAGTCAACCCGGAAAGAGCTGGCTGGCCGTGCACCGCGGCGGAGATGCTCTTGATGCGGATCAAGCACAGCGTGGGCGCGGCGGGTACAAAAGGCAGCCTCAGCCATGCGATCCTGCAGCGAAGAGGAACCCACTTGAATCCACACGTCGAGCCGAAGACCTGGCTTTCCTGCCGACTGGCTTGTGTTTTCATGCTGCTGGCGGCGCTGGCGCTCGGGGGCTGCACTGCGCTCGCACCGGTCAATCCCCGCATCGACCACGTTGACCTGGACAGCGGCTACCGCGTCGGCAACAGGCTGAAGCACACCCACCGCGCCAAGAACGACCCCGACACCCTGTTCCTGCTGACCTTCTCGGGCGGCGGAACGCGCGCGGCGGCCTTTTCCTACGGCGTGCTCGAAGAACTCCGCCGCACGAACGTGACGGTCAACGGCGAGAGCGTGAACCTCCTCGCCGAGGTCGACGCCATCGCGGGCGTCTCGGGCGGCAGCTTCACCGCGCTCGCCTATGCGCTGTACGGCGACAGGCTCTTCACCGAATACGAGCCGCGCTTCCTCAAGCGCGACGTGCAGGGCGCGCTCACGCGGCGCGCGCTGAATCCGCTCAACTGGTTCGCGCTCGGCAGCGGCCTCTACGGCCGCTCCGAACTCGCCGCCGACTATTACGACGAGATCCTGTTCGACGGCGCGACCTTTGACGACCTGATGGGCAAGCCCACGCCCATCACCGCCGTCACCGGGACCGATCTCTCGACCGGCGCGCGCTTTCAGTTTTCGCAGGATCACTTTGACCTGCTTTGTTCCGACGTCGGCAAGGTGCGCCTCGCGCGAGCGGCGGCCACGTCTTCCGCGGTACCAGCGGTGCTTTCCCCGGTCACCTACTACAACTATGGCGGCACCTGCGGCGCCGTCATGCCGCCGTGGGTGAGCGACGTCACGCGGCCCGAGAACCCCTCGCGCCCTGCCGGCCGGGCGCTGCTGCGCTACCGGGACATGGAGAGCATGCAGGACAGCAAGAATCGCCCCTATCTGCACGTGGTCGACGGCGGCGTTTCCGACAACCTCGGCTTGCGCGGACTGCTGGAGGCACTCGAAGAGCTGGAGGCCAGCCGTGCCTACCAGGCGCAGATCGGATTGGGGCAACTGCGCAGGATCGTGGTGATCGTCGTCAACTCGCGCTCTGCGCCGGATACCGACTGGGATCGCAGAGCGCGTGCGCCGTGCATCGTGTCGCAGCTCTTCCAATCCTCGAGCGTGCCCATCGATCATTTCTCCTCCGAGTCGGTCGAGCTGCTGAAGGACATCGCCGAGCGCTGGGCCGACAAGCGTCGGCTCGAAGTGGCCGAGCGCCGGCTCGCGGGCATGTCGCAGGCGCAGGCCGATGCCTCGGTGCCCAGGCTGCGCTTCGATGCCATCGACGTGAGCTTCGAATCCATTGTGGACCCCGAGGAGCGGCGCTACTTCATGAACCTGCCGACCACCTTCGCGCTGCCCGACGAGGCCGTCGACCGTCTGCGCGAATTGGGAGGGCGCCTGCTGCGCGAGGCGCCGGCGTTTCAGGCATTGCAGCAGGGCATGGCTGAAAGCGTCTCATCGTCGAAGCGCAAGGCGGAACCGAAGCCCTAGATCGCCTGGATCGTCCTTTGTCAGTCGAGGTGCACGATGAAATTCAACCGAAGAACATTGAGCACGATCATCACCGTCGTCGCGGGGTTGGTGCTGCTGGCCGCTCTTCCGTCCGCGATCGTCGACACGTTCGAGACCGGACGCATCTACCTGTTCTCCCATCAGTTCCTGGAGGAGCTTCCCCAACGGTTCACCGGCCCGGGGCGGATGCGCTTCATCCTGCAGCCGGCCGTTGCCGTCTTTCTCGGAATCCGCGGTGGCAGGCTCGACGCACAGATGGGGCGTTCACCCTACCTGTACGCGCTCCTGACGGGGGCGGACGACCGCAGGGCTCTCCTGAGAAGCGGCCTGGCCGCGGTGCGCGATCTGGTGTCGATGTCGATCGTCTTCGACGTCGTCGCGCAGTTCCTGATCTACGGTCGGGTCTATCCTGGCGCCGCCGTGGTCCTCGGGCCTGTTCTGATCTGCCTGCCCTATTCGGTGGCGCGCGCGCTCACCCTGCGGGTGATGAGGCTTCTTCGCTAGCGGACGTGCCGCGCCTCGCTTCAGGTTGTCGTACCGCCCCCGAGCCTGTCGCCCATGCGCTGGCGCAGCTTCTCGCGAATGGCTCCGACCAATTCGTCCGTTTCGAGCGGGCCCAGCTTTTCGTAGGCCTTGTCACGCATGATGAAACCCAGCATCAGCATGTCGCGCAGCTTCTTGAACGCTCTCGGGTTCTCGTGGCCGCACACCGAATCGTTGTTCTGAAGCACCGCTTCGATCACGCCCGGGTCCAGCAGCTTCACATCGCAGATCGCGGCCTCGCGCACGATCTCGTGCATGACGTCGTCGATCTGCTGAGTCCATGTCTTCAGGTCATCGAGCTTCTCGTTCATGTGGTCTCCATTCCTTGAATCAGGCGTTCAATTGCATCGCGCTTGCGGCCGAAGCCGCTTGATCAGGATCAATCGCCGACGCCCCGCGCTCCGCAGCCGTCGATTCAGGGCATGTACTTGCCGCCGTTGATCGACAGCGTGATGCCGGTGATGAAGCCGGCGTCCTCCGATGCGAGAAACACCACGGCGCGCGCGATCTCCCCGGGCGTCGCGAGGCGGCCGACGGGCACGGTCTTGAGGATTCCCGCGAGCACTTCCGGCGGCACCGCGCCGACCATCGAGGTGTCCGTGTAGCCCGGTGCGATCACGTTGACCGTGATGTTGCGCGAGGCGCTCTCCAGCGCGAGGGACTTCGTGAAGCCGATCAACCCCGCCTTGGTCGCGGCGTAGTTGCACTGGCCGGCTTGCCCCGAGAGGCCGTTGACGGAGCCCAGGTTGACGATGCGTCCGTAGCGGCGCTCGCGCATGCCTCCGATGACGGCGCGACACATGTTGAAGCAGCCCCCGAGGTTGACGTCGATCACTTCGCGCCATTGCGCGTCCGTCATCTTGTGCAGCATGGCGTCGCGGGTGATGCCGGCGTTGTTGATCAGCACGTCCACCGGGCCGAGCTCGGCTTCCACGCGCGCCACGCCCTCGCGGCATGCGACCGGGTCGGCCACGTTCCATGCGAAGGCGGGAATGCCGGTGCGCTCGGAGAAGCGGCTTGCGGCATCGCCGTGGGAGCCGTAGTTGGCGGCCACGCGATAGCCCGCCTCCTGCAACGCCTGCGCGGTGGCCGCTCCAATGCCGGCCGTCCCGCCGGTGACCAGTGCGATGCGCATGTCAGGCCTCCCTCATGGGGCTACGGAAAGTAACTTGCATGGCTTTTCCTTTCGGCGGTAGGTGTGGGTCAATGGTCGCGCCGCCGGAAGACCCTTCGCTTGACCTGGCGCAAGCCTGGCGCGGGAAAGACGGCCAATGATGCCGCCAGGAGGTCTTCAAGATGTCTGCCAAGAAACTTCTGTTTCGCGAGGAGGCTCGTGACAAGATCCGCCGCGGGGTCGACACCCTGGCCGAGGCTGTCAAGGTGACGCTCGGCCCGAGAGGCCGCACCGTGGTGCTCGACCGCGAGTTCGGTGCGCCCCAGATCGTCAATTCCGGCGTCGTCGTCGCGAAGTCCATCGAGCTCGAGGACCGCTTCGAGAACATGGGCGCCCAGCTGATGCGCGAAGTCGCCGCGCGCACCAGCGAGATGGCCGGCGACGGCACCACGACCGCCACGGTGCTGGCGCACAGGCTGGTGCAGGAAGGACTGAAGTACCTGGCCGCCGGGATGAATCCGATGGAGCTCAAGCATGGCATCGAGCAGGCCATCGAGATCGTCGTTTCCGAGCTCAAGAAGATGGCGCAGCCCTGTGCCACCTCGCAGGAGATCGCGCACGTCGCGGCGATCTCGGCGAACAACGACCGCTCCATCGGCGAGCTCGTCGCGCAGGCGATGGACAAGGTGGGTCGCGATGGCGCGGTGTCGATCGAGGACGGGTCCGGCATCACGAGCCAGCTCGAGACCGTCGAGGGCCTGCAGTTCGATCGCGGTTATCTCTCTGCCTACTTCGTCAACAATCCGGAGCGGCAGACGTGTGTGCTGGAAGACGTCGCGGTGCTGCTGTACGACCAGAAGCTCTCCGGCCTGCAGGAGCTCGTGCCCTTGCTCGAATCGGCTGCGAAGGGCGGGATGCCCTTGCTGGTCGTCGCGGAGGAGGTCGATGCCGATGCCCTGGCGACGCTCGTCGTGAACAGCATTCGCGGCGTGCTCAAGACCTGCGCCGTCAAGGCGCCGGGCTTCGGTGACCGACGCAAGGCGATGCTGGAAGACATCGCTCTGGTCACGGGTGGGCAGGTGGTCTCCGCCGAATTGGGCCTCACGCTCGAGAAGGCCCGGCTGGAGCACCTCGGCCGTGCCCGGCGCGTCGTGGTCGACAAGGAGAGCACGACCATCGTCGGCGGCGCGGGGGATGCATCCGCCATCCGCGACCGCATCGCGATGCTGAAGAAGGAGCGCGAGAAGCTCACCAGCGACTACGACCGCGAGAAGCTGGACGAGCGCATCGCCAAGCTGTCGGGCGGCGTGGCGGTGATCAAAGTCGGCGCCGCGACGGAGACCGAGCTCAAGGAGCGGAAGCTGCGCGTGGAGGACGCCTTGCACGCCACGCGCGCGGCGATCGAGGAGGGCATCGTTCCGGGTGGCGGGGTCGCCTTGCTGCGTGCACGCAAGGCGCTGCGAGGTGTGACGCTGCCGACGCTCGACGAGGACTCGGGCCTGAAGATCGTGGTGCGCGCGCTGGAGGAGCCGATGCGCCTCATTGTTCTCAATGCCGCGCAGGAACCGTCCATCGTTCTGGACCGCGTGGACGCCCATGCGCAGCCGAGCTTCGGCTACAACGCGGCCCGTCGCGAATATGGCGACATGGTTGCGATGGGCGTCATCGATCCGGCCAAGGTGACACGGCTCGCGCTGCAAAACGCCGGCTCCATCGCAAGCCTGATCCTCACTATCGACTGCATGGTGGCCGACGTGCCGAAGAAGGAACTGCCGTCGCCGGCCGGGCCTTCGCCCGAGATGTTCTGAGGCCGTCACGCTGATCGAGGCGGACATATCGCAACCCCTATCCGAGTGAGCACACGCCATGAACATGCAAGACCTCTGCCAGCGGGAGCTGGTATCCATCAATGCCGATGCATCCGTGCAGGACGCGGCGCGCGCGATGCGCGAGAACCACGTCGGGGCGCTTGCCGTCACCGACCCTTATGAACCGGGAAGGGTGATCGGCATGATCACGGACCGCGACATCGTGATCGGTCCCATCGCCGATGGCCACCCGCCGGCCGGGCAGCCGGTGGGGGCGGTGTGCGGGACCGAACTCGCCAGCGTGCCCGCGACGGCCACGGTGCCGGAGGCGCTCGCCGCGATGCGCAAGGCCGGTGTGCGCCGGCTGCTGGTCGGCAACGATGACGGGAGCATCGCCGGGCTGGTGTCCATGGATGACCTGCTCGATGCGATCGCACAGGAGTTCGAGGCGCTCGCAGGGGCTTTGCATTCCGGCATCGCCCGCGAAGCGGCGCGAGGGCAGGGGCCGCAACAGCAGCAACCGCTCTACGTGACCCGTACCGATCATTGAGCTTGGAGGGGGCCTGCTTCGCAGGCGGCCTCCGGCCGGGACGCAGTGGCTCAGTGGATGAGCCCGATCCGGCCAATGCTCTGAGCCAGGGCGATTCGCTGCGTCGGTTTAAGATTGAGCGCCTGCGCGAGATGTCGCCGGTCGATCAATGCGCGGACGACCGTCGCCAGGCCGGCGCCTGCGCAGTAGAGATAGACGTTCTCGGCGATGCACCCCGAGTCCACACCCGCGAGGAAGACTCGGTCCTCGTCTCGCACATCGTGCATGCGTTCGAAGTCGGCCACGTACACCAGGTTCAGGGGCGCCGAGCCCACATAGTCCTGCAACCCGGTGGCTGCTCGCAAGTCCTCGGCTTTCACGAGTTCCAGCCGATGAGCGTGCGCGTCATATCGCCACGTGCCTTCGGGCAGCACGGCGTACACGAGCATTTCCTGCCATCCGCGCGCGGAGGGGGCGGTACGTCCGCCGGTCTCCGGGCGGTTCACGCCGAATGCAGCCCACAGCACGCCAGACACTTCCTCGAGCGACAACGGATCCGGCAAGAAAGTGCGTGTGCTGCAGCGTCTTTGCAGCGCCTCTTCCAGCGTGGCAGGTTGGAGCCGGGGCATCGGCAGCGAGACCACGTCGGAGTCGAGATTGAGGGGCAGGGCTGACATCGGAATCTCCTCGTGAGCGGATACCGGCCGGCCCTGCGGGGCCGGCCCGGGGCGGGCACGTGCAGTTACTGGACGACGATTTTCGAAGCGGTCGCGGGCGCCTTCTTCGGGAGCTCCAGGGTGAGCACGCCATCGGCGTACTTGGCTTGCACCTTGGTGTCGTCCACGTCCTGGCCCAGGCTGAAGGTGCGCGAGATCGAGCCGTAGTAGCGCTCGCTGCGCAGGACCTTGTCGCCGTCGCCCTTGGTTTCCTTCTCGCTCTTGGCCTCGGCGTCGATGCTGACGATGTGGCCGTCGACCTTGATGCTGATGTCTTCCTTCTTCACGCCGGGGATGTCGGCCTTCACGTTGAAGGCCTTCTCGTTCTCGGTCACGTCGATGCGCATCTTCAGCGGGGCCGGTTCGCCCTCGAGGACGGCCGGGGAGAAGAAGCGGCGCAGTGCGGTTTCAAAATCGTTGCCGAACACCGGGTCCAGCAGTCTCAGATTGCTCATGGTGGTTCCTCGGATCGAAAGTGGATGATGAAGCGCGGCGACTATTGCGCACCGCGCTGGATTCAATGTAGGCTGCTGCAGGAGCGCGAGGCTTGATCTGGCTCAATCGCATGCCCGAACCCGGTTTCGACAATGCCGGCATGAAAGGATTCCGCACACCTCTCCTGGCCCTCGCGGGGGCCATATGCTTCTTCTTCTCGACGGCGAGCCTGAGCGAGGCGCCGCCGTCCCCCCAGGACTTGATCGCGCTGTACCGCAGCCGGGTGGATCGCGCGCTCGCCGTGCCCGCCGACGAAGTGGGGCGCTATCGGGGGCTTGCCGAGACCGCCTTGCGGGGCGCGCAAGCGGACTTGTCGAGTGCGCAGTACCTGCTCGTGGTCGATCGCGACCCGAAGGTGCAGGCCGCCCTGCTGTTCTGGCGCTCGGAGTCCGGGGAGTACCGCTTCATCGGCGCATCACCGGTGTCCACGGGGCGTCCCGGTACGTTCGACCACTTCGAGACGCCCGAGGGCGTGTTCGTGCATTCGCCATCCAATCCGGACTTCCGGGCCGAGGGGACCTTCAACAGCAACGGGATTCGCGGCTATGGCCGCAAAGGCATGCGGGTATACGACCTCGGCTGGCAGCGTGTGCCCAAAGGCTGGGGCGATGGCGCGACGATCGACATGCGGCTGCAGATGCACGCGACGGAGCCCGATTCGCTGGAGCATCGCCTTGGCAGCGCGCAGTCCAAGGGCTGCGTTCGCATTCCGGCCACGCTGAATACGCTGCTGGACCACTATGGCGTGCTGGATGCCGAGTACGAGCGGCTTGTGGCCGACGGCCAGGCGTTCTGGGTTCTGAAGGAGGACCGCGAGACGGTGGCGGACCCGGGCCGCTATATCGTCATCGTGGACAGCGGCCTCGCCGCGCGAGCGCCCTGGACCCTCCCGCCGAAAGCGCCGCCCGGCGCCGGGCAGAAGGGCGGTTGAAACTTGATGCACCGCAAACCCGGAAGGGCGCCGCGCAGCGACGATCGGCCGATGGATCATTCCCACGTCTGCCCCGCCGGTCACGGACCGGCCGTCATGGATCTGCCGCTCAAGCAGTGGATTGCACATCTCGCCAACGGCATCTCGCCCGCCTCCCTCGCACAGGCGCAGTCGGACTGGCTGGTGCATCTGAT
This sequence comes from Variovorax ureilyticus, assembly GCF_050632185.1. Taxonomy (GTDB): domain Bacteria; phylum Pseudomonadota; class Gammaproteobacteria; order Burkholderiales; family Burkholderiaceae_C; genus Variovorax; species Variovorax ureilyticus_A. The sequence continues at coordinate 2,509,041 of NZ_CP192579.1, read as the reverse complement.
GGTCTCGCCGGCGAAGCAGGCCGAGCTGTCGGCGAGCGCGCTTCGCAAGTCGCTGGCGTGGTGGCTCGCCGTCGTCTCGAGTGCGCACGACGCGGAGGCTGACGCCGCCATGGCCGCGCAGGACAAGCGGTTCGGACGCGAGGATTGGGCGCAGCCCCCTTCGACGCCATGGCCCGCGCGTTCCTGTCGGCGCAGCAATGGTGGGAGGAGGCCACGCATGGGGTGCGGGGTGTCTCGAAGCACCACGAGGACCAGGTCGCCTTCGTCGCGCGCCAGTGGCTGGACATGCTGTCGCCGTCCAACTTCGTCGCGACCAATCCGGAGGTGCTGAAGCAGACGCTGGCGACGGGTGGCGCCAACCTGGCGAGCGGATTCGTCAACTGGGCGCGCGATGCGGCGGCGGTCGCGAGCAACGCCAGGCCCCGCGGTGTGGAGGACTTCCTGCCGGGCAAGGCCGTGGCGCTCACGCCGGGCAAGGTGGTCATGCGCAACGAGCTGGTGGAGCTGATCCAGTACGAGCCCGCGACCGCGACCGTTCTGCGCGAGCCCGTGTTCATCGTTCCGGCCTGGATCATGAAGTTCTACATCCTCGACCTCACGCCGCAGGATTCGCTCGTGAAGTACCTCGTCGAGAACGGCCATACGGTGTTCATCGTGTCGTGGCGCAACCCGGGCAGCGAACAGGTGGGCCTGGGCATGGAAGACTATGTCCGGCGCGGTGTGTTCGACTCGCTCGCGACCATCCGATCGCTGTACCCGAAGACCGGCATCCACGCGACCGGCTATTGCCTCGGCGGAACGCTGCTCGCCATTGCCGCGGCACTGCCGGAATGCCGGGGCGCGCTGCGGACCCTGACGCTGTTCGCGGCGCAGACCGACTTCTCCGAGCCGGGCGAGCTCGGGCTCTTCATGGACGAGAGTCAGGTGGCCTTTCTCGAGGACCTCATGACGGAAAACGGATACCTCGACGGCCGGCGAATGGCGGGGGCTTTCCAGCTCATCAATTCAAAGGACCTGGTGTGGTCCAAGCTGGTGCACGAGTACCTGATGGGCGCCACCACGCCGATGACCGCGCTGCGCGCATGGAACGCCGATGCCACGCGCATGCCCGCGCGCATGCACGCGGAGTATCTGCGGCATCTGTACCTGCGCAACGATCTGGCGGAAGGCCGCTACACCTGCACGTCGCGCGACCCGGTGGACCTGTCGCGAATCAAGGTCCCGATGTTCGCCGTCGCGACCGAAAGAGATCACGTGTCGCCGTGGAAATCGGTCTACCGGATCCATCGGCTCGTCGATTCCGATATCGATTTCGTGCTGACATCGGGTGGCCACAACGTGGGCATCGTGAATCCGCCGGACGGGCCCGCGGCACATGCGGCGGCTTCATATCGCCGGATGCACCATGCGGCGCACGGAGCGCCGGCGGAGCCCGACGACTGGCTCGCCAGTGCGCAGCGATTCCAGGGCTCGTGGTGGCCGGCGTGGACGCATTGGCTTCGCGATCACTCCACCGGAGAAACCGCGGCGAGGGCCGTCCGGAGCGTGGTGATCGACGGGCAGCGAATTCCGGCTCCGGGCTCGTACGTGCGAGAGCCGTAGACGGCGCACGCGCGCCAGGGATCACTCGTTTCCGGTCCGGCCGGAGACTTCCGATACGGACGGGCGACGCACCGCGACATAGACCAGCCGCCGGTCGCGCATGACGAGCAGCGCGACATTGCGGCCGGGGAGGATCTTCGCAACGGCACGCCGGTAGTCCTCGACATGATCCAGCCTTGTCTCGTTCAGAGCGACGATGACGTCGCCCGGCCGCAGGCCTTCGCTGCGCGCGGCACCCGCGGCTTCTCGGACCATCAGGCCGCCGTCGATGCCGAACTGGGCGCGCTGCGTGGCCGGCAGCTCGCCCAGCGTCAGGCCCAGGCCATCGGCCCACTCGTCCACGCCTTCCGGCCGCAAGGCGCTTTCGTGGGTCACGTTTTCCGAGAGAACGACCGGGATCGGAACCGGTCCGCCTTGACGCCAGACGTCCAGAACATGATGACTCCGGGGCGGCTCGGCGGCGATCCGCTGTAGAAGGTCAGTGAAGCGGGCGACCGCCACGCCGTCGAATGCGGTGACGACATCCCCGCGTTTCAGTCCGGCGGCCTCTGCCGGACCGCGGGCCTCCACGCGCACCACGAGGGCGCCTGTGGCGTCGGACCGCCCGAAGGCCTGCGCCAGCGCCGGTGTGACCTCCTGGAACTCGGCACCGATGCGCGCCCGGCGCACATGCCCGCTCGCCTTGAGTTCCGCGGCGACTTTCATCGCGACGTTGATCGGCACCGAGAAGGAAAGCCCCATGTAGCCGCCGCTGCCGCTGTAGATCAGCGAATTGATGGCGACGACCTCGCCGCGGTTGTTGAACAGCGGGCTGCCCGAGCTGCCCGGATTGATGGCCACATCGGTCTGGATGTAGGGCACGCCGGCTGCGCCGATGAATCGATCGACGGCGCTCACCACGCCCGCCGTGACGCTGCCATGGAAGCCGAAGGGTGCGCCGATGGCGGCGACCCAGTCGCCGGGCGAGAGCGTCGAGGAATCACCGACGGGCGCCGGTGTGAGGCCCTTCGCGTCGATCTTCAGCAGGCCGACGTCCGTGGGGCGGTCGATCCCGATGACGCGCGCGGCATGGATGCGTCCGTCATCCAGTCGCACACGGATTTCGTCGACATTGGCGACGACGTGCGCGGAAGTGAGGATCAGGCCGTCGCTGCTCAGGATCACGCCGGAGGCCAGGTCGCGGATCTGGCTGATGCGGGCGCTCGCCGGCAGCGGTCGCGCGAGCTGGTCGGAAAAATCCATCTCGGGCTCGAATTCGAGTTCGACGTCCTCGCTGGCCGCATTCCCGCCTTGACGCCCGATCGCCAGGGTGCTGATGTCGACCACGCTCGTGCGGCGGCTGGCCACGAGCGATGAGAACGCGGGCGCGGGCGGCACGGCGTATTCCGCCGCGGCGGGTGCGTTGGCGAACTGGGCGGTTGGACCTGGGCCCCGGGATGCGCAGGCACAAAGCAGGCAGGTCAGGGCGAGCAACGCGAGGCGGAGGCTGGAGGCGCCCATGCCGACAGAGAAGACTTTCATCGTCTTCCCATCGTCACGGGGAAGCACCCCCGCGGCATTGCGCTGAATCAAGCCGCGCAGGTGTGCGCGCCATCGCCACCCGCGCGCATGACTTGACGCGGCGCAAGGCGACCCATCGAACCGGGGCGCAGACTGGCGCCACGACAACCCCCTGGAAGGAACTGCCGTGCAGACCCCGAAGTCCATCCTGCTCCACCTCGACAGCTCTGCGCGCGCCATGGCGCGGGTTCAGCTTGCGCGAACCTTGGCCGACGCTTTCGAAGCGGACGTGACGGGCCTGCCGTGCACCCTCTCGGCCTTGATGCGCTATCCGTTCGCGTTGTCCGCGGCGCCGGATGCGATCTGCATCATGCAAGAGCTCGACAAGCAACGCCGGGACAAGGCGCTCGCGCTCTTCGTGAAGGCCGCGGCCGGCTCGCCGCGCCTGCATTGGGAAGAGCCGGCGAGCGACGACCCCGGGGCGTTTGCCCGGCGGGCGCTGTATGCCGACTTGCTGGTTCTCGGCCAGCGCAATGAAGAGGACCCCGACGCCGCGGACCTGCCGGCGGACTTCGTGTCCAGCCTGCTCGTCGAATCCGGCAAGCCTGCGTTGATCGTGCCCTACACGGGAACTGTGGCGGCGGTCGGCCAGACCGTCCTCGTCGCCTGGAAGGAAACGCGCGAATCCGCGCGTGCCGTGACGGCCGCGCTGCCGTGGCTCTCGCGTGCGCGCTCCGTGCAGGTGGTCGGTTACGGCGAGGCGGCCGAGGCTTCAATGCGCAGGCTACAGACCTATCTGCGGACGCAAGGCGTCAATGCCTCGGTGCGGGTGGGCGGGGTGGATGACAGCGAGATCGGCGAGCGCTTGTTGTCGCTCGCGGCGGATGTGGGGGCGGACCTTCTGGTGATGGGCTGCTACGGTCACGGCCGCGCGCGCGAATGGGTGCTTGGCGGCGCCACCCGTTCGATTCTCCAATCAATGACCTTGCCGGTCCTGATGGCGCATTGATCCTCCGGTGAAGCCGGCGTGAGGCTAGCGTGCGCCGCCGGAAGTTCCCGTCAGGCGTTTGCAGACGATCTCGGGCCAAAGGGCGCTTCCCTCGGGGCTGTAGCGCCAGATGATCTTCTTGACCTTGGCCTTGCCCTTGAAGACTGCGTCGACGTTGGCGTCCTCCGGAATCACGATCGTCTGCCCGACTTCCGGCAGCGGGCCAAGATAGGGGTGGTGGGAGGTACCGATCTGCAGCTCGAGTGGTGTGGCCGATCCCACATGAATCGTGAGTCGCATGATGGTGCGCCCGCAGGGTTCAGCCGTCGATCGGGACGCCACCGCCGAACCGCGCGGTCCACCGGTCCCAGGCGTCCTGGTAGAGCGCGACAAAGGCCTGCGTCATCTCTCCCATGGCATGGAGCTGCGCCTGCTGGAGTTTTTGCGCCGACTCCTGGAACAGGTGTTGCCACCCCAGAGCGGAAAGAAGAAAGGCGTCCTGAAGACGCGCCTGGGGCGATTCGGAGCTATTCATGAGGGGCCTCTTCGCTGTGGGATGAGCGTCCCATGCTAGGCGCGTCCGCGCGGGGGGCCGTTGATCTGCGTCAATCCAACCGGGCAAGCCCCGTCGGTTGACCGCGATCAAATTCGGCGACCGTGCCGCGTTGACAGGTGCCATGCATCGGCGATCATCCTGAATGCGCCCGGTGCCTTCGCACCAGGAATGGAAAGGGGCCTGCATGGCATCGACTTCATCCAACCAGCGCGGCGCGGCGGCCCGGCCGATGCGTGCTGCAATCTGCGTGCTCGCCGCGATGCTGGCCACGCCGCTGGCCGTGGCGCAGACCGAGGCGGCGTCGCCTGCGGAGCAGCCGCCTGCCGCCGCGTCGCCGAAGCCCTGTTCCACCTGCGGCAAGGTCGAATCCGTACGCGCGATCCAGAGTTCGAAGCCGGCCTCCGGCGTCGGTGCCGTGGCCGGCGGCGTGGTCGGTGGCGTGATCGGCCACCAGATCGGCAGCGGCAGGGGACGGACCGTCGCCACTGTCGCCGGCGCGGCCGGTGGCGCCTACGCGGGCAACAAGGTCGAGAAAAAGAAGAACACGAAGACGGTCTACGAGGTCAGCGTGCGGATGCAGGATGGCTCGATGCGCACGGTTCAGACGACCACCGCGCCACCGGTCGGGCAGGCGGTCACGCTGAAGGGGAACGAACTGCAGGCGGCGGGCAGCAAGAAGAAGTAGCGGCATCCCACCACTGCATCAGTGCTGCCACGCTTTCGAGCACCGACCCATCGTTCGACAGCGTGAAGTCGGCCGACACCGGCGCCGTTCGTGCCAGGCGGTGTTCGATCGCCTGCGCGTCCTCGCGCCCGCGGGCCCGCAGACGCTGTGCCAGCACCGCCGCGCTGGCGGTGATCTGGACCACACGGCAGCGTGGCGCGCTTGCGCGAATCGCCGGCAGCGCTGCGCGCGAGCCGTTGAGCAGGACGGTCCCCGTCGTCAGCGCCTGCAACTCGCGCATTCGCACACCGTAGGCCAGGCCGTTTGCGCGCCAGTGCATCGCGAAGGCGCCGCTGTCGCACGCGGCCTGCCAGTGCGCGTCGGAGAGTGCCTCGTGCGCCTCGCCCCCGGCGAGCGCGGGTCGCGTGATCGCGCGTTGGGCGATGTGCAGACGCTTGCCCAGTTCCATGGCCCGCTGGCGCCATGCAGCCATCACCGTGTCCTTGCCGGCGCCGGAAGGTCCGACGACCACCAGCAGGCGTTCGCTGTGCGGCACCTCGGTCCGCGTGCTGCTCATGCCGCGCTCCCCAACGGCAGTCGTTCGATCAGGCGAAAAGGCTCGCCCGCGCCGGCCTCGTGGAAGATGCAGAGCGCAGTGCAGTGCAACGGCTGCGCCAGGCTGCGCGAAAACCAGGCGCGCGCGTCGTGTTCGAGTTGCCTCGCGGCGTTCGAGCCCCGATCGGCAAAGCGGTCGCTCAGCGTCATGTGAAAGCGCCAGCCGTCGAACACATGCGCATAGCCCCAGCGTGCGAGCAGTGCGAGGCCGGACACGTCCCCCTCGGCGGCCTGCGCTGCGCGCCGCGCCATTTCGCCGGCCGGTTCGGGCGCGCGGAACTCGTCGAGTTCGCCGACGCAGGCGTCGGCCAGCTGCCGCAGCGGATGCGCCGCGGGCAGCGGTTCCACCGGGCGCAACGCGACGAAGTCCTGCAGCCATGCGACGTGGAGCGCGGGCATCTCGAAGACGTGGTGCCGCTTCGCCAGCGCGGCGGCGGCACGCCGCAGGTCGTCGAGCGACCGCCCGGCCGCCAGCCGGACAGGCGCTTTCAAGGTGGCATGGAAGCCGTAGCGCGCAGGCGTCGCGACATGCGGGCGCGGTGTTTCCAGCCCTGCGACGTCCGTCGCCAGCGACGGATCGCGGCCCAGCCAGCCGCATCCGGCGGCCCAGAGGGGATGCGCAGCGTCGGGCGCCCAGTAGATGGCGTAGCGTTCGTTGTCCGGTGTCATGCCTTGGAGCCTTCGTCAGGACGCACGGTCAGTTGCACGGCGTCCGCCGCAAAGAGGGTGACGCCCGACCGGATGGGCGTGCCTTGCGCATCGATATCGATGGAGCTGACCACCAGCACCGGCTGGCTCGCTGATCTCGCCAGTCGATCCGCTTCGAGCGCCGTGGGCAGGCGGGCCGACACGATGCTCTTCGCCCGCGTGTAGTCGCGCACGCCCAGCGCCTGGAGTGCCTGCGTGAGGCTTCCGAGTTCGGCCACCCGCTCGGCAAGCCCTGCGAATCGGGGCAGGGGATAGGCGCCGACGCTCAAGCCGACCGGTCTGCCGCGCACCGAAGCGCGCGTGGTGAGCACGATCACCGGGCTTCTCGCGGGCACGCGCAGGTCCTTCGCCCAGGGCGCTGCCTCTGCTTCCCGGTGCTCGAGGAGCTCGCGTGCCGCACGCTCGCCGGCATCCGCCAGGTTCTCGGTCAGTCGGGTGCGACGTTGCAGGGCGTAGTCCAGGACCAGCTCGCGCACGAAGGTGCCGGCGCCCTGGCGTACCTGCACGAAGCCTTCGCGCACCAGCGCCTGCATCGCCTGGCGCAGGGTGTGCCTGTTGACACCGAAGCGTTCGGCCAGCAGTTGTTCGTTGGGCAGGCGTTGGCCCGGCGCGAAGCGGCCCGCCGCGATGTCGGCGCGCATGGCGTCCGCGATGACTTCCCATCGGCTGCGCAGATCGGCGGTGCCGCCTGCGAGCACCGCATCGGAGGTGTCGGTCGTTGGCGTTGGTTTGGTCATTGCAAATTTCAGTGGCGATTCCTCGAGGTCAACAAACTGTCACGTCGGCCTGTCAAAGTGCGTTCCATCTTGAGTCATCTAGATGACATTGACATGACCTTCCATCACTCCGCACCCACAGCGCCGCCGGCGCGCGCCGCCTGGCTGGCCGTGCTGGCGCATGCGCCTCGCGAGCTGCTCAAGCGCCACGTCGAATCGCTGCCCGTGCTGCATTTCGAAGTATTGCGCGCCCCGGAAATCGGCCTGGCCATGCTGCGCGGGCGCATCGGCAACAAGGGCGACCGGTTCAACGTCGGCGAGGCCACCATCACACGCTGCGTCGTGCGTCACCGCGACGCCGACACGGCCAGCGTCGGCATCGGCTACGTCCTGGGTCGGGACCCCGAGCGCGTCGACTGGATCGCGCGCCTGGACGCGCTCTTGCAGCACCCGCGTTGGCACGATGCGCTGCAGGCCGACGTCATCGCGCCGCTGGCCGCCGAATCCGCCCGGCTGCGCGCCAGCGAGCAACGCGAGACGGCCACCAGCCGCGTGCACTTCTTCAATCTTCAGACGGAGGTCTCGTCGTGAGCCTTGCTCTCTCGGACCTGGGCCTGGCCTGGGAACACCCCGTGCACGGCGCACAGCAGACCTTCCGGGTGCTGCTCGATGCGATGTCGCACCCGGGGCGCGTCTATTCCCTGCCGCCGGCGGCCGTCGCGGGCGTCCAGCCACCGAGGGCGAGCGACGGGCACGCCATGTCGATCGCGGCCGCCGTCAGCCTGCTGACACTGCTCGACGCCGAAAGCAGCGTGCATTTCGCGGGGCCGCAGGATGCATCCGCCCTGGCCGGTTACTTCCGCTTCCACTGCGGCGTGCGGATGGTGCCGCTCGATCAATGCCAGTTCGCCTATGCGCGCGGCAGCGACGCCGATGCCCGGTCGTGCGAGGGCCTGCAGCAAGGCAGCGACGCCGCACCCCAGGACGGCGCCACGCTGGTGCTCGATGTCGACGGCCTCGCGACGCACGCCCAGAAGGGCGAGGTGCAGGTGCTGCGCGCACGAGGCCCCGGGGTGCAGACCCAATCCGTGCTGAGCGTGCGCGGCAGCCTGCCGGCACTCTGGCGCTGGCGCGCACAGCAGGCCGATGCCTTTCCGCGCGGCATCGACCTGCTGCTGTGCTGCGGCGACCAGGTGGCCGCCATTCCACGTTCCACCTTGCTTGCGCTGGAGACACCGCCATGTATGTAGCCGTCAAAGGAGGCGAGCGCGCCATTGCCGCTTCGCGCGCCCTCGTGGCCGCCGCGCGCCGGGGCGACCCGGCGCTGCCCCCGTTGCTCGTGGCGCAGGTGCAATCGCAGATGGGCCTCGCGGTGAGTCGCGTCATGGCCGAGGCCTCGCTCTACGATCCCGAACTGGCCGCCCTGGCGCTGGTTCAGGCGCAGGGCGATGCGGTCGAGGCTGCGTTCCTGCTGCGCGCCTACCGCACCACGCTGCCCCGCGTGGCCTGCACCGAGCCGGTCGATACCGATGCCATGCGTGCGAGACGACGGGTGTCGGCCATCTTCAAGGACCTGCCAGGTGGCCGGGTTCTCGGCCCGAGCTACGACTACACGCAGCGCCTGCTGGACTTTTCGCTGCTGCGGCCATCGAATCCGGACGCTGTCGTGTCGACGCCTTCCGGGCAGGGCGCCGGTTCCGATGTCGGCGACGGCGACGACATCCCCAACGCACTCGATACCCTTGCGGCGCAGGACCTCGTCGAACCCGCGAGCCCGTCGCCCGGCGATCCGGTGCCGCCGGACATCACGCGCGATCCGCCACGCTACCCGCTGCCGCGCGCCGGCCGGCTGCAGATGCTGGCGCGTGCCGACGAAGGCTGGGTGCTGGGCATGGCCTATTCCACCCAGCGCGGCTATGCGCACAGCCATCCCTTCGTCGGTGATGTGCGCTTCGGCGCCGTGACCGTCAGCCTGGTGCCGGACGAACTCGATTTCCCGATCGAGATCGGCGAGGTGGAATTGACCGAGTGCCAGATGGTCAACCAGTTCGCGGGCAGCGACGGCGCACCACCGCAGTTCACGCGCGGCTATGGGCTGGTGTTCGGCCACGGCGAGCGCAAGGCGATGGCGATGTCGCTGGTCGATCGCGCATTGCGCACCGACGAGTTCGACGAACTGGCCGAAGCCCCGGCGCAGGACCAGGAGTTCGTGCTGGCGCAGGGCGACAGCGTCGAAGCCTCGGGTTTCGTGCAGCACCTGAAGCTGCCGCACTACGTGACTTTCGAATCCGAACTGCAATTGATCCGGCAACTGCGCGCCGAGCGCGAAGCACGCCGCGACGGCGCCGACGCCGGGGAGACCCTCTGATGGACATGACAACCGCATCCGATCGCGTCGACGCCGCACAGGCCGACACGCCGGTCGAAGGCTACAACTACGCCTATCTCGACGAGCGGACCAAGCGCATGCTGCGCCGTGCCTTGCTCAAGGCCGTCGCCATTCCGGGCCACCAGGTGCCCTTCGGCTCGCGCGAAATGCCCCTGGCGTATGGATGGGGCACGGGCGGCATCCAGGTGACGGCCGCGGTGATCGGGCAGGGCGATGTGCTCAAGGTGATCGACCAGGGGTCGGACGACACGACCAACGCGGTCAACATCCGCGAGTTCTTCGCGCGGGTGACCAACGTGGAGACCACCACGCAGACCGCGCGCGCCACCATCATCCAGACGCGCCACCGCATTCCCGAGACGCCGCTCGCCGAAGGTCAGATCATGGTCTACCAGGTGCCGCAGCCGGAGCCGCTCTACAAGCTGGAGCCGCGACGCGCCGAGACGCTTTCGCTCCACGCGGTGGAGGAGTACGGGTTGATGAACGTCAAGCTCTATGAAGACATCGCGCAGTGGGGCCACATCGAAACCACGTCGGACTACCCCGTGCGCGTGAACGGCCGCTACATCACGTCCCCGTCGCCGATCCCGGCTTTCGACAACCCGAAGATGGACCAGATGCCCGCGTTGCAGTTGTTCGGCGCCGGACGCGAGAAGCGTCTCTACGCCATCCCGCCCTACACCTCGGTGCAGAGCCTGGACTTCGAGGACCATCCCTTCAGCGTGAAGACCCAGGGCCACGCCTGCGCCCTGTGCGGCTGCACCACGAGCTTCCTCGACGAGATCGCCAGCGAAGACGGCACTGCGCTGTGGACCTGCTCCGACACCGACTGGTGCGAGCAGCAAAGCACCCCCAAGCCGCTTCGCCGGTCCCACGCGATGGGAGCTGAAATGAACACACCGTTGTTGCGAGTCGACTCGCTGAGCTTCCGGTTTCCGAGCGACGGGCTCGGGCGCGACGCCGTGAGTCAGGCCACGCTGGAGCTGTTTCCTGGCGAAGTCCTTGCCGTGGTCGGCGAGTCCGGATCGGGAAAGACCACCCTGCTCAATTGCATGGCGGGCCGGTTGACGCCGCGCGCAGGCAGCGTCCGGTATCGGGATGCGCAGGGCGAATGGGTCGACGTGCATGCCATGTCCGAACGCCAGCGCCGCCTGCTGGCGCGCACCGAGTGGGGCTTCGTCGAGCAACAGGCGACGGCCGGCCTGCGCATGGGCGTCAGCGCGGGCGCCAACATCGGCGAGCGGCTCATGGGCCTGGGGGACCGGCACTACGGGAGGCTGCGAGAGACGGCCGCGAGCTGGATGTCGCGCGTCGAGCTCGACGCCGGGCGCATCGACGAGTCGCCGCGCCACTTTTCCGGCGGCATGCGGCAACGCCTGCAGATCGCCCGCAATCTCGTCACCCGGCCGCGACTCGTGCTGATGGACGAGCCCACCACTGGGCTCGACGTCAGCGTACAGGCCAAGCTGCTCGACCTGATCCGCCTCCTGGTCGCGCGCATGCACGTGTCCGCCGTCGTGGTCACCCACGACCTCGGCGTGGCGCGTCTCCTGGCGCATCGCACGCTCGTGATGCGCGAGGGCCACATCGTCGAGCACGGCCTGACCGACCGTGTGCTCGACGACCCCCGCCATCCCTACACCCAATTGCTCGTTTCCTCCGTCGTGACGCCATGACCCACGAATCCGATCCGGCTGACCTGCCGACACTTCGCGTGCGCGGCGTGCGCAAGCATTTCATCCTTCACCTGCGTGACGGCCGCGCGCTGCCGGTGCTGCACGGCGTCGATCTCGATGCGGCGCCCGGCGAATGCGTGGCACTCGTCGGCGCATCGGGGCAGGGCAAGTCGACGCTCATCAAGTGCCTCTACGGAAACTACGGTGTCGACGCTGGTTCCATCCGGCTGCGCACCGACGGCAGCGAGATCGACATGGCCCGCGCCACGCCGCAGCAGATCATCGGCCTGCGTCAACGCGCCATTGCCTACGTCAGCCAGTTCCTGCGCGCCGTGCCGCGCGTGCCGGCCATCGACGTGGTGGCCGAGCGGCTGCTGCAGGCGCATCCCGTCACCGCCGACCTGGGGCAAGCCGATGCCCGGCAGGCCGCACAGGAAGCAGCCCGCGAGGAAGTGGCAGCGCTCTTCGAACGCCTCAACCTGCCGCCTGCGCTGTGGCAACTGCCGCCCGCCACCTTCTCCGGTGGCGAGCAGCAGCGCGTGAACATTGCGCGCGGGTTCATCCTCCCGTCCGACCTGCTGCTGCTCGATGAGCCGACCGCGTCGCTCGATGCCGCCAATCGCCGCGTGGTGGTGCAGTTGATCCACGAAGCCAAGGCGCGCGGTGCCGCGGTGATCGGCATCTTTCACGACGAAGAAGTCCGCGACGCCGTCGCCACCCGCTGCGTGGCGCTGCCGGCGGCATCCACCGAACCGGAAACGACACGATGACCGAAACCGTGATCCACAACGCCCGCATCGTGCTCGATGACGAGGTCATCTCGGGCCACATCTGCCTCGCCGGAGGGCGCATCGCCGCCATCGGCCACGGTGCCAGCACGCAAGCCGGCGCACTCGACTGGGACGGCGACTGGCTGCTGCCCGGCCTGGTGGAGGTGCATACCGACAACCTCGAGAGGCACGTGATGCCGCGCCCCAAGGTGAGGTTCCCGATGCAGTCCGCGGTGCAGGCGCACGATGCCGAGATGGCTGCGAACGGCATCACCACGGTCCTCGATGCGATCGGTGTCGGCGACCCCTACGGCGACGGTTTCCGTTCGCACGACCAGAGCGAACTGCTGCGCGTGCTCGACACGCTGGACGAAGCCGGCACGCTGCGCGCCGACCACTTCATCCACATCCGTTGCGAACTGCCGGCCGCGAATGCGCGCGAATTGTTCGAACCGTTTTCAGCGCACCGCCGACTGCGCCTGATCTCGCTGATGGACCACACGCCGGGCCAGCGCCAATGGCGCGATCTCGACCACGCCCGTGTCTACTACACAGGAAAGAAGGGCTGGAGCGACGCCAAGTTCGACGAGGAAGTGCGCATTGCGCCCGAACGGCAGGCGCTTTACGCAGAACCCAATCGCCGCTGGTTCGCCGACTACGCGCGTGCGCAGGAGGTCTCCCTCGCGACGCACGACGACACCACCGCCGAGCACGTGGACGAGGCACATCGCCTGGGCGCGTCGATGAGCGAATTTCCGACCACGCTGGAAGCGGCGCGTCGCGCCCGGGCGCTGGGGCTGTCGACTGTCATGGGCGCGCCGAACGTGGTGCGCGGCGGGTCGCATTCGGGCAATGCGTCGGCGATGGACATGGCACGCGCAGGCCTGGTCGATAGCCTGTCGTCGGACTACGTGCCCGCGAGTCTCCTTCAGGCAGCCTGGCGCCTCGCGGAGGAGGGCGCCTGCACGCTGCCGCAGGCCGTGGCCATCGTCAGCAAGGGCCCGGCGCTCGCCAGTGGCCTGCACGATCGCGGCCGGATTGCCCAGGGCCTGCGCGCCGACGTGCTTCGCGTGCGCCCGGTCGGCAGCGCGCCGGCGGTGCGCGAGGTCTGGTCCCGCGGATCGCGCGTCGCTTGAAGGCACCCCTCTCGGCCGATACGACTGTCACGTGCCTGCCTTGGTTCGTCTTTAAAGTCAGCACAGATGAATCAGAGTGACCGCCAATGTTGACGATGTCGGGAGTCAGTTGCCGTTTCGGTGAAAAGATGGCTGTGGCAGATGTGAATCTGACCGTGGAGCCGGGCAGCTTCGTGGGTGTCATCGGGCGTTCGGGCGCGGGCAAGTCCACGCTGCTGCGCATGATCAACCGCTTGCAGGCGACGACTTCGGGCTGCATCAGCTTCGAAGGCCGTGACGTCACCGCACTCAAGGGCAAGGCCCTGCGCGGCTGGCGCTCCGAGTGCGCGATGGTGTTTCAGCAGTTCAATCTCGTGGGCCGCCTGGACGTGCTGACCAACGTGATGATGGGCCGCCTGAATCGGGCGGGCACGATGGCCACCCTGCTGGGTTTGTGGCCGGAGCGTGATCGCGCCGTCGCCTTCTCGGTGCTGGAGCAGTTCGAGATGGGCAATCTCGCCGCGCGCCGAGCCGAGAATCTGTCCGGCGGCCAGCAGCAGCGCGTGGCCATCGCCCGTGCGCTGGTACAGGAACCGCGCATCATCCTCGCCGACGAGCCGACGGCCTCGCTCGACCCGCGCAACGCGGTGGTGGTGATGGAAACGCTGCAACGCATCAACCAGCAGTACGGCATCTCCATCATCTGCAATCTGCATTCGCTCGATCTGGCCCGCACCTATTGCCACCGCCTGGTCGGCATGGCCGCCGGACGCGTCGTGTTCGATGGCACGCCGCAGCAGCTGACCCACGCCGCCGCGAGCGAGCTGTACGGCATCGAAGCCAACGAAGCCGTGAGCGTTCCCCGGCACGAGCCGGCCAGCAAGTCGATGGGCATCCTGCTGCCGCAAGCCGAACCGGCCTGAGTTCTTTCTCTTTTCCTTTCCCTCTTTCCCTTTCCTGTTCATTTGAGGAGCAACATCGTGGTTACACGTCGTACTTTCGTCGCGGGCGCGGCGGCGCTGGCAAGCGCTGCCGGAGCACCTTTCGTGTGGGCGCAGGGCACGCCCAAGGAGCTGACATTCGCGGTGATCCCGGTCGAAAACGCATCGCTGACGACCGACCGCTTCGGGCCGCTCGCCAAGTACCTGTCGGACGCCGTCGGTATCCCGGTCACCTTGCGCATCGCCAACGATTACGCGGCCGTGATCGAAGCCCAGCGCGCCGGCAATGCCCAGATCGCGTTCTACGGCCCGGCCTCGTACGCCCGCGCCGTGATGACTGGCGTCAAGACCGAACCCCTGGTCAACCAACGCCACGAAACCGGCATCAATGGCTACTACTCGGTGCTGTGGGTGCGTGCCGACAGCCCTTACAAGACCGTGCAGGACCTGAAGGGCAAGACCCTGGCGCTGGTGGACCCCAACTCCACGTCCGGCAACAACGCGCCGCGCTACTTCCTGTCGAAGAACGAGGGCATCAACAGCCTCGACGGCTTCTTCGGCAAGGTCTTCTTCGCCGGCGGCCATCAGAACGCGCTGCTGGCATTGGCGCAGGGCACGGCCGATGCGGCAGCCAACGAGTACTTCTCGCCCACCGACAACATGCCGACCCGCCTGGCCGAGAAGGGCCTGCTGAAGGACGCCAACGGCAAGGCGCTGAGCCCCAGCGACTTCCGTGTCGTGTTCAAGTCGGACCTGCTGCCCGAAGGCCCGTTCTCGGTGCTCGAATCGGTGCCGGCGGAGACGCGCCAGAAGATCAAGCAGGCCCTGCTGGATCTGCCGAAGAAGGACAAGAAGGTGTTCGATGGCCTGTCCGGCGGCAAGGACCAGGAGCTGGTGGCGGTTGATGCCAAGGCCTACGAGCCCGTCATCGGCATGCTCCAGTACAACGACGCACAGCGCAAGAAGCAGCAGTAGGACGCGCCGCCTGCGTTGGCCCGGCCGGTGTGCCGGGCCTTTTGCTATCTGCCTCTTTTCAATCACGCACCATGAGTACCTCGTCTCAGGCCGCCGCGGCCGATGACCGCGGCTGGGAACGCGCCTACGCCGTGGAGGTCGCCCGCAGACGCCGCAACATGTGGGTGGGGCTGGCGGTCTTCCTCGTCCTCGCCGCCATCGCCGGCCCGGTGGCGGAAGTCAAGCCGCAGGTTTTCTTTCAGCAGCTCGGCGGCTTCTTGAGCTACCTGCAGCGCATCGCCCCGGACATCTCCGCCGCGCACCCGCTGCAGGATGTGCGCGAGTGGTACTGGGGCCTGGGCCGCTGGCTGGTGTTGCTCGGGGAAACGCTGCTCATTGCCTATCTGGGAACGCTCTTCGGCGCGCTCGGCGGCTTCGTGTTGAGCTTCCTGGCATCGGCCAACCTGACGCCATCGCCCTGGATGCGCTTCGTGGCTCGCCGGCTCGCCGAGTTCTGCCGCACGGTGCCGGACATGGTGTTCGCTCTGCTGTTCGTCGTCGCCTTCGGCATCGGGCCGATGGCCGGTGTGCTCGCGCTGGCCGTGCATACGGCGGGTGCTCTGTGCAAGCTGTTCGCCGAAGTGGTCGAGAACATCGACATGAAGCCCGTGGATGGCATCGTGGCCGCCGGCGGCTCGTGGCGCCAGACGGTGCGCTATGCCGTGCTGCCGCAGGTGGCGCCGAACTTCGCGTCCTATGCGATGCTGCGTTTCGACATCAACGTGCGCGCCGCTTCCATCATGGGTTTCGTTGGCGCGGGCGGCATCGGCGAGCAGCTGATGGTGGCAATCCGCCAGTTCTATTACACCGACGTGAGCGCGATCCTGTTGCTCATCATCGCCACCGTGATGCTGATCGACCTCGCCAGCGAGCGCCTGCGCCACGCGCTGGCCGGCAGCCTGGCGCGCGAGCGAAACACATGAGTTCCGACATGAACGCCAACGTCAATTCCGGACGCGCCATCATCGATGTGGACATGGTGCGCCTGCGGCGCGAGCAGCCGGGACTGTTCCCCGGCTGGCTGGCCGCGCGCAAGCTGTTGGCCTGGAGCGCCGCTGCCGCACTGCTGGCGGTGGTCGCCATGTGGGTGCTGGACTTTTCGTTCGCCCGCATCTTCAGCGGCTTGGGCCGCCTGCTCGATTTCACGCAGATCATGTTCCCGCCGGCCACGGACGGCAAAGCCGTGGTGTTTCTCGAAGCCATGGCCGAGACCCTGGCCATGGCCTTTCTGGGCACCGCCACCGCCGCGCTGATCGCCTTCCCGCTCGGCTTCCTGGCGGCACGCAACGTCATCCCCAATGTGTTTGCGCACTTTGCGGTGCGGCGTTCCATCGATGTGGTGCGCGGCGTCGACATCCTGATCTGGGCACTGCTGTGGGTCAACGTCGTCGGCCTCGGACCGTTTGCCGGTGTGCTCGCCATCGCCTGCTCGGACGTCGGCTCGTTCGGCAAGCTGTTTTCCGAAGCCATCGAGAACATCGACCGCCGCCCGGTGGAGGGTGTGACTTCCGCCGGCGGCAGCGCGCTGCACGTGCAACGCTATGCCGTCCTGCCGCAGGTGCTGCCGGTCATCGGCAGCCAGGTGCTGTACTTCTTCGAGAGCAACACACGCTCCGCAAGCATCCTGGGCATCGTCGGGGCGGGCGGCATCGGCATCTACCTGACCGACAACATCCGTGTGCTCAACCTTTCCGTCGTCACCTTCATCGTCATCCTGATCCTGGCGGCAGTGGTGGTGATCGACTTCGTTTCCGAGAAGCTGCGCCTGGCGCTGATCGGCCGCACCGAGCGGCAGCGGTAGCGGTTGGCGGCGGCGCGGGCTTCAGGCTCGCCGCCGCTCGTTCAAGTTGAACCTTCCGTGGATCGCCGACCAAGCTGCGCAGAGGGGCGCATTCGTTGCGTTGGCGAAATCGTGCTACATAAGCGGACCCGGACGCAGAACTGCCCAGGGGTGCCTTCGCATCTTGCATTCACTCAAGGCGGATGCGGACAAGGGTATTGGATTGCGCCGATCAGCACGATTGGAGGTGATGTCATGAGATTCACGACCTTGTTGCGTGCCGCCACCCGACTCGCATCGGTGACCGCCCTCGCGCTGGTCTGCAGCCCCGCGCTGGCACAGTACGGGAGCGTCGATCGCATCGTCGTGTTCGGCTCGAGCCTGAGCGACACGGGCAATGCCTTCGTCTGGTTGTCCGAGCCTGCCAACCAGGCATGCGGGACGCGGCTGAACGTGCCACCGTACGACGCGCTGGACGACAACCTGACGCCTGACGGCCCGTATGCCAAGGGCGGACACCATGTCACGAACGGCGCGACCTGGATCGAGGACCTGGCCCGCCCGCTGGCCCTTGCCGGCAACGCGCGGCCGGCTTTGCGCCACGGCGGCGGCGAAGCCAGCAACTACGCCGTGTTCGGCGCGCGCGCAGTGCCCGTCCCATGCCGCTTCAGCCTGCCGGAACAGGTCGCCGCGTATCTCGCGGACTTCCCGCAGACCTCGGCGCGAACCCTGGTGGCGCTGGAGATCGGCAGCAACGACGTGCGCGATGCGCTGGTTGCGGCGGCGTTGGGCGGGCAGGACTCGAGGCCGTTGCTGCAGCAGGCGCTCGGGAGCCTGGCCTATCAGGTCGGCCTGCTGCAGGCGTACGGGGCGCGCAAGTTCCTGTTCGTCAACGTGCCCGACATCGGAAAGACGCCGGCCGTGCTCCAGCTCGACAAGCAGTTTCCTGGCCTCGCGGGTCTGGCGACGATACTGTCGCAGGCCTACAACCAGGGGCTGGCCGGCGTCGTCCAGTACACCAACGCGAGCGGAGCGCAGGCACGCGTGCTCGACGTCTACACGTTGCTGAACACGGTCGTCGCCAATCCGGGCACCTATGGCATGACCAACACCACCAGCGCCTGCGTGACACCCGGCGTGCCGCCCTTCCAGTGCAATACGCCGGACAGCTACGTGTTCTGGGACGGCATCCACCCGACGAAAGCGATGCACGCGATCGTCGGACAGCAGGCGATCGGGGTGGTGTCCGCGCCTTGAGCGTTCGCGGCGGGAATGCCGGCGTACTGCGTTCGCCCTGAGCCGCCGCGTTCAGAGTCAGCTGAGAACCGACAACGGGAAGGAAAAAAGGCGCCATCGGCGCCTTTTCCCATCGTGGCCGCGCAGGATGCGCGGCCGTCTCCTGCCCTCAGAAGCTGTCTGCGCGGGCCATCCCCGGGTCGCTCACCGACGGGCGGCCGGTTTCAACGTGGCCGGCCAGGCGGCGGTAGAAACTGGGATCGGCGTCGGTGGTGACGACGAAGTCGTACCAGAAGCCGCTGGAGTCCAGCTTCCACTTGCGGTGCTCACGCTCGCCGCCCTTGACCTTGACGCTCCATACACCCTTGCCGTGCCTGTTGCCCCGGTCATGGTCGTCGCGGTCATGTTCGTCATCGTCCCTGCCATGGCCGTTGCTCTGCACGTGGACGAAGTCATAGACCTTGTTGGACTGCAGCGTGAAGCGGCAGTCGCGGCGGCCTTCATTGACGAGTGTGACCTGCAATTCGCCTTCCCGCGCGGCGTAGGACACGAGGATTTCGGGGATGGCGATGCCGTTGGCGCGCAGCGCGTTCAGGTCGCCCTTGAAGTGGCGGTGGAAGCCGTTCGGGCCCAGCACCCACAGGTCGTACTTGCCGGCGTTCTCCGTGCCCACCGCCCATTCGTCGTCCAGCGCCTTGCCGGCCTCGACCGTGTAGCGCCTGGGGATGCGGTCGAGGTGCAGCTTGTCGTAGACATGGAACACGGCGCCCGCGCGGCCGGTGTTGGTGAATTGCAGCTTGACGGTGCCCCTGGCGGCATCCACCTTCGCATGGGCGTGCAGCTCGTAGGGAATGGCACGCGCGTAGCGCACGCCGGTTTCCTGGAACAGCGGTTGCGGCGTGGCCGGCGCGGTCGGTGCCGGCAGGGTGCGCTGCTGGGCGTCCGAGGTGGCCCAGTTGCTCTGATCGGGCAGCTTGGGGAAGACCGGGTCGTTCGGGCTGGTGAAGTCGAAGGCCGTGGTCAGGTCGCCCGAGACGGCGCGGTGCCACGGGCTGATGGCGTCCACCTTGATGCCGAAACGCTTCTCCAGGAACATGCCCACCGAGGTGTGGTCGAAGAGCTGCGAATTGACCCAGCCGCCCTTGCTCCAGGGCGACACGACGTACATCGGCACGCGCGCACTCAGGCCCCACGGACGGGTCTTGCCGCTGGTGGTGTCCTTGGCGTTCAGCCAGGTCCCCACGGAGGCGTCGAAGTATTCGCCCGCCAGCGGAAGCGTGGCCTTGCCCATCAGGTTGCCGTTGGCGTCATACGACGGCACTGCCGCCGCCGGCAGATGGTCGAAGAAGCCGTCGTTCTCGTCGAAGGTCAGGAAGAAGGCCGTCTGGCTCCAGACTTCGGGGTTGGCCGTCAGCGCGTCCAGCACCGAGGCGATGAAGTTGCCGCCGCCCGTGGGGCTGCCGCCACCACCGGGGTGCTCGGACTGGGCCGCCGTCGGCAGGATCCACGAGACCTGGGGCAGGGTGCCGTTGATCACGTCGGTCTTGAGCTTGCTCAGGAAATCGGGACCGCCGGTCAGGCCGTGCTCATAGATGGGCGAGCCCGGCTGCGCGGTGCGGAAGCTTTCGAAGGCCGGGCAGCCGTGCATGGCGCCGGTCCAGTTGTTGTTCATGTCCTGGTAGATGTGCCAGCTGACGCCGGCCTTCTGCAGAAGATCCGGCAGCGTGTCCCAGTGGAAGGAGGTGTTGACGTACTTGTACGTCGCCTGCGGCTGCGGCAGGCCGGCGACCCACTTGGAGGGATTGGGCCAGCAACGCGAGTTGTTGGGCTCGGAGTCCACGCTCGTGGAGTTGATGCCCTGCTTGCGCAGTTCCGGGTTGAAGTTGGAGCCCGACCAGAACACGATGCGGTTGGGATCGGTGCCGGTGGTGATGGAGCAGTGATACGCATCGCACAGGGTGAAGGCTTCGGCCAGCGCGAACTGGAACGGGATGTCGTTGCGCTCGTAGTAACCCATCGCGTACTGGGTCTTGTAGGGGATCCACTGATCCATCTTGCCCTGGTTCCACGCGCCCTGGCTGTCGCTGTAGGAGTGCGGCGTGCCGGGGCCGAGCAGCGCGTTGCTGATCGAGGAATCGCGGTGGTAGGGCGGGATCTCCTTGGTGCCGTCGGACTGGAACCACACCGATTTGCCGCTGGCCAATGGGAGCGGGAAGCGGTCGCCGAAGCCGCGCACGCCCCGCAGGGTGCCGAAGTAGTGGTCGAAGCTGCGGTTCTCCTGCATCAGGATCACCACGTGCTTGATGTCCTGGATGGTGCCGGTGCGCGTGGCCGCCGGGATGGCCAGTGCCTTGCGGATGCTGGGTGGAAAGACGGTCAGCGCTGCGGCGGCGGTGCCGCTGGCGGCCGCGCCCTTGAGGAATTGGCGACGAGAGTTCATAGGGTAAGGACCTTCCGTGGGTGAGGAACGTGGGTGAGGGGGCGTCGGGGGGGAAGCGGCGACCCGTGTTGCAGGAAGCCTCCCTCCCTGCAGCGCTGGAGCTTAGAAATCGACAGTGACAGGCAGATGAAATACGCTCATTTTGTTTTGTTGTTTCAATGAGCTGTATTCAATAGAATCGGCAACCCCTCTGAATCTTCCCTATGCCATCTCCTTTGCCGACGGGCTCCTGCACGGATACCGAGGAAGCCGCCGCCCTGCTGTCCCGCGCACGCCACCTGCTGCTCGACCTGGACGGCACATTGATCCTTCAGGACGAAACCATCGAAGGCGCGATCGAACTGCTGTCGCGTTTCGATGGTCGCTTCTCGATCGTTTCCAACAACTCCACGCACACCGCTTCGTCGATGGCCTCGCGTCTGCGCCGCATGGGCCTGCGGGTGCCGCCCGAACGCATCGTGCTGGCGGGCGAAGTTGCGGTGCGACGGGTCCGTCAGGAATTCCCGGGCGCCCGGGTGATGGTCATCGGAAGCCCGGCCATTCGCCGCTTCGCGCTTGCACAGGGCGTCAAGCTGGCCGACACGGCGGTGGACGTCGTGCTGCTCGCGTTGGACAAGCGATTCAGCTACCCGCGGCTCAGTGCCATCGTGGAAGCGCTGAGGCAGGGCGCCCGGCTCGTGGTGGCCAACGGCGACCTGACGCACCCCGGGCCCCACGGAACGCGCGTGCCTGAAACCGGCTCACTGCTGGCGTCCGTGCGAGCGGCCAGCGGTACCGAGCCGCTGATGGTGGTCGGCAAGCCGGCGCCCCTGCTGTTCGAGGAAGGGATGCGGCAATTGGACGCGACGCCGGACGATGTGGTGCTGGTCGGCGACAACCCGGCCACGGATGGCGAGGGGGCGGCGCGACTCGGGCTGCCCTGCATCCTGGTCGGCCCGGCGGGTGGGGCCGCGCCCACACTGGTTGCGCTGTTGGACCGGCTCGCGTTCCCAGGCACGTCGATGGGTTTGAGTCGCATGGCGGGCCGCCTTGCGGCGGAGGTTGCGGCCCAGGCCGGCTGAGTCAATAGCGCTTGAGCGACAGCACGTCGAAAGTCTGTCGCAGCGTGTGCACGGCGTTGTCGTAGTCCGATAGCGCCAGGCAGGCAATCAGCACATCGATGATCGCGAGCTGCGCGAGGCGGCTGGTCATCGCCTCGGTGCGGAAATGGGTCTCCCGCGCCATGGTGTACAGGAGCACATCGGCATACGCCTGGATCGGCGACTTGCCCAGGTTGGTGATGCAGATGGTGGAGGCGCCTGCTTCCTTTGCGAGCCGGGTCGCGGTCACGGTCTCGTGGGTGCTGCCGGAGTGGGAGATCGTGAGCACCGTCACGCGCGGCGTGGTCAGCGAAGCGCTGATCGCCTGGATGTGGGAGTCGACCACCACCTTGGCATTGAGGCCGATGCGCAGCATGCGGTAGTGGGCGTCCTCCGCGATCGTGGCCGAGCTGCCGATGCCGTAGATCTCGATTCGCTCCGCGCTGCGCAACAGATGCACGGCACGCTCCAGCGCCTCTGCATCCAGCGCCGCCTGCGTGTCGTGCAGGGTCTGCACATTGCTCTGAAAGATCTTGCGGATGACCGTCGCTGCGCGGTCGCCGGGCTCCAGGTCTTCATGGATGAACTGCACCGGCTGCACGATCTCCTGCGCCAGCGCGATCTTGATCTGCTGGAAGCCGGTCGCGCCGAGGTTCTTGCACAAACCGACGATGCTCCCTTCGCTGGAGCCCGTGCGTTCGGCCACCTCGCTGACCGACATGTGGACCACCTCGCGCGGGTTGTCCATGATGAACTTGGCGATGCGCTGCCCGACCGGACCGAGCGAGGACCACAGCGCCTGGATGCGCGCCATCACCGCGAGCGTGCGGTTTTCAGCGATCGCCGGCGACGGGCTCGCGGAGGTGGAAGGGCTTCGAGCCGGAGATGGAGTGCTGCTGCGCTTCATGGGCCGCGAGCTTAACCGGGGCGCCGGCGCAGCAGTCGCGGCGACGCCCTGGCCGGGACGCGAGTTCGTTCTTCATCTCGCAGGCGGTGCGCGCACCGCGATCGCGTGCTTCTTTGCCAGCTTGCTCAGCGAGGCGCGTTGCATGTCGCACAGACGCGCGGCTTCGCTGATGTTTCCGTTCGTCATGGCCAGGGCTTCTTCGACGAACCGGCGTTCCACATCGCAGACGGCCGACCGCTTGGCTTCGCGCAGCGAGGCAAGGTCTCGCGCCGGCTGCACTTGCGCGGACGCGTTCGCAAGCGCGGGGGCGCTGGCGAGCAGCGCGTCGACGTCGATGCACTCGTCGGTCGAGATGAGATGGGCGCGCAGCAGCGTGTGTTCGAGCTCGCGCACGTTGCCGGGCCAGTCGAAGGATCGCAGCAGTGCCAGCGCGTCGTCGCTGATGTCCTTGGGCTGGCCGGTCGTGGCGCGTGCGGCACTGAGCAGCAGGTGCGGCACCAGCAGGTCCAGATCTTCCGGTCGTTCGCGCAGAGGCGGCAAGTGCACGTGCAGAACGTCCAGTCGGAAGAACAGGTCGGACCTGAACTCGCCGCGTTGCGACAACTCGCGCAGATCGACATTGCTTGCGGCGACGATGCGCACGTCGGCGTGTTGCACATGGTCCTCGCCGAGCGAGCGGAACGACGCATCCTGAAGGAAGCGAAGCAGCGCGACCTGTCCGCGAGGGAGAGGGCCTCGATCTCGTCCAGGAACAGGGTGCCGCCGTCGGCCTTGCGCACGAGCCCGCGCCGGGCGCGGCCCGCGTCGGTGAAGGCGCCTCGGGCATGACCGAACAATTCGCTCTCGACCAGCGAATCGGGCAGGGCGCCGCAGTTCACCGGGATGAACGCCGCGTCTCGCCGAGGACCCATGTAGTGCGTCGCGCGTGCGACCAGTTCCTTCCCGGTTCCGCTCTCGCCGACGATGAGGACCGGCGCCTTGCACACCGCGTATCGAGTCATCAGGTCAATGGCAGCCTTGAAGAGCGGGGAACTGCCGACGATGCTCGAACCGAGCGGCGTGTCATGGTCTGCCGTGCTTCCGTGCATCGAGGGCCTCCTTCCCCTTCCGGGGTCGTTTTCCTTGACGCGCATTCTAGGAAGCGAAGCGCGCACGCACATCTGCCAAACGACGTATCGAGCGGGCAGTCTCTTGCCGGTTTGCCATCGTGTCATTTGCGTACGGGGCGTGTCGCCGGCGACACACCTGCGCGACGAGGGCAATCAAGAGAGGGCGTGGCACGCGACATATGCACGGCACGGCCGTGTCGGAACCGGCTCGGCCCATGCGTCACGCCGTGGGCATTGCGCAATGGAATCAATGACTTAGACGCGCCGCCGCGTTGGCACGATTCACGCACTACGTCACCTGTGAGAACCGATTCGCTGCTGACCCACGACGTCGCGGACACGATCCTGCGCTACGTCACCGCGCATCCGGATGCCTGCGATTCCATCGAGGGCATCTGCGACTGGTGGCTCGCGCGCCAGCGACGTGACGACACGCGCAATGCGGTCGCCGCCGCGCTGCGCAGTCTCGTGGCCGCGGGCCGGATGGAGGCGTCGACCGGTGCGGACGGCCTCACTGTCTATCGCTCGGCGCAACGATGAGCAACGCCGTCACGCCACGCTCACAGGCCCCTGCGTTCCGGATGGAGGGACTGTGGAGCGCTCTCGCCCGTCTCGACCGGATGCTCGAGCGCGCCACGATCGCCGCCGATGCGGCTGTCAGTGCATCCGGCGCGGGCGTGCAGACCGAGCCCTATCGTGGACTCTACGTGACATCGCAGGACGCGCAGCGGCTCCTGCGGCGTGGGGCGGGCGAGCCTTTCCTCGCGGGCGTGGATGCCGCAGGCGATGCGCCCATGCCGGACGGATCGCGCTTTCCGTGGCTGCAGGAGGTGTTCGGGCTCGATGCGATCGAGCTCGACATCGTGCTCATCGCCCTGGCGCCCGAGGTCGACCTGCGCTACGAGCGGCTCTTCGCCTATCTGCACGACGACGTGACGCGCCGGCGGCCCACGGTGGACCTGGCGCTCAACCTGCTGTGCGCCTCACGCGACGCGAAGATCGCCGCGCGTGCCCGCTTCGCGCCGGATGCGCCCCTGGTGCGGCATCGGCTCATGCATCTCGAGGCGGAGAACGCCGGACATGCGCCGCCGTTGCTGGCGCGGACGCTCCAGCTGGAAGAGCCGGTCGTGCGCTTCCTGCTCGGGCAGACCGCGCTGGATGCGCGGCTCCTTTCAGCTGCACGGATCGACATGCAGCCTGAGTCCGTTGAAGGCACGCGCGCCGAGAAGCTGGGACAGACCCTTGCCAGGGCCCTGGCCGCCGGCGAGGAACCGCAGGTGTATCTCCAAGGCGCGGACGACCGCGAGAAGGATGCCGCGGTGGCAAGCCCGGCTGCGAAGCTTCGCCAGCCGCTCATCACCGCGGATCTCGGCAAGGCTGCCGAGACGGTCGGCGGATTCGCGGACACCCTGGCCCTGTTGCTGCGGGAGGCCCGGCTGCTGCCCGGCGTGCTGCACCTGAAGGGTTTCGATGCGCTGTCGCCGCAGGATCGCGCGCTCCTCGCGGATGCCCTGCAGCCGCGCGGGTCGACGCAGGACTTCGGCCGTCTTCTGGTCCTGTCCGGAACAAGGCCGTGCGGGCCGGCCTTTGGCGGCATGGCGACGCTCGAAGTCTCGCCGCCGAGCTTTGCCGAGCGTCGTGCGTCATGGGCGTCGGCGCTTCGCGATCGCCGCCTCGACATCGCCGCACCCAGTGTCGACGAGCTCGCGGCACGCTACAGGCTCAGTGACACGCAGATCGCCGGCGCGGTCGCGCATGCCGAGCGGCAGGCTGCGCTCGACCAGGGCAAGCCCGACGGCGCCCAGTTGGCCAGCGCCGCGCGTCTGCAGGTCGCGCGCGACCCTGGCACCCTGGCGCGCAAGCTCGCGCCCTTGTATGCGTGGAGCGATCTCGTGCTGCCGGAGGATTCGCTCTCCCAGCTGAAGGAAATCTGCCGGCAGGCCCGCCATCGGCACGTGGTCTACGACGACTGGGGCTTCGGGCCGAAGCTCTCTCTCGGCAAGGGGCTGAGCGCGCTCTTCACCGGCCCGCCCGGCACCGGCAAGACGATGGCGGTCGAGGTCATCGCCAACGACCTCGGGCTGGAGCTCTACAAGATCGACCTCTCGCAGGTCGTCAGCAAGTACATCGGCGAAACCGAGAAGAGCATCGATCGCCTGTTCGCTGAAGCCCGCGCCGGCAACGCGATCCTCTTCTTCGACGAATGCGATGCGCTCTTCGGCAAGCGGACCACCGTGCAGGACGCGCACGACCGCTACGCGAACATCGAGGTGGCCTACCTGCTGCAGAAGCTCGACGAGCATGACGGCGTGTGCATCCTCGCCACCAATCTGCGGCAGAACCTCGACGTGGCCTTCACGCGCCGGCTGGGCTTCATCGTCGACTTTCCCTTCCCCGACGAGGAGAGCCGGCGACGACTGTGGCAGGCGATCTGGCCCGCGAAGCTGCCGCGCAGCAAGGACCTGGATCTCGAATTCATGGCGACGCAGTTCAAGTTGCCCGGTGGCGCGGTCAAGAACATCGCCGTTGCGGCAGCCTTCCTCGCGGCCGAGCAAGGCGGCGAAGTGAAGACCGAGCACCTGCTGTGGGCCGCCCGCCGCGAGATCGAGAAGTCCGGGCGTCGTGTCGCGGGCTCGGAATTCGGCGCCTACGCGCCGCGCGTCGAGGCCCTCGGCAACGGAGGGCTTCATGCTCAATGAAGTGACGGAAAGCCTGGAGGCCTTCTTCAAGCAGCCCGGCCTCGCGCCGCCGTTGCGCGATGCGGCGATCCGTTTCGATCGGCCGACCGACCCTTACACGCTCGACCAGACCACGGTCAACCTGTTCCTCTTCGAGGTGCGCGAGAGCCTGGAGCTGCGCAACAACGAAAGCGTCGCGCGCCGCGTGGGCGGGCAGTCCCTCGTCGAGCCGCCGCCCTTTCGCGCCACCTGCCTGTACCTCGTGACCGCCTGGCCCGTGGGCGGCACCGACCTGCCCAAGCAGGAGCATCAGCTGCTGGGCCAGGTGCTCCAGCTGATCGCCGGGTCGCCGCTGCTGCCGCATGCCTTCCTGACGCCGAACCTGCAGTTGCAGGAACCGCCGCTGCCGATGTTGATGCTGCAACCCGACGGCGTGCGCAATCCCGCGGAGTTCTGGGCCGCGATCGGCAATCGCATCAAGGCCTCGGTGCTGTTGTCGGTGACCGTCTCGCTGAAGGCCTTCGATACCGCGACCTATCCGAGCGTGATCACGAGCGAGATCGGCCTCGTGACACAGCCCGGCGGCGCGGCGCTGGATGCGCCCTTCTTCCGGATCGGCGGTGTCGTGGTGGATGCGGCCTCGGTGCCGGTGGCGAGCGCCGGGGTGCGCCTGGTCGAGCGCGGGCGCAGCACGCTCACCGATGCCGAAGGAAGGTTCTCGCTGTCGGCCGTTCCGGCCGGCAATTTCACCTTGCGCGTGACGGCGGGTGCCGTGACGCAAGACCGGGCCATCGTCGTCCCGGCACCCGCGCTCGCGGGCTACGACGTGAAGTTGACCTGAACGGTTTCAACCCCCTACACCGCAAGAAGGAGAGGGCAAGGATGGCAAACTATTTCGCACCCGGCGTCTACGTCGAAGAGGTTCCTCCGCTCGCCCGGCCGATCGCGGGCGTGGGGACCAGCACCGCGGCCTTCATCGGCGAAGCCGACCGGCTCGCGGCCGCGGACGTCGGCAAGCCGAAGAAGTTCACCAACTGGAGCGAGTTCTCGGCTTTCATCAAGGGCGCGGGTGCGACGCCGACGACGCCGATCTACACCACCGCCAATCGCACGCTGGCGCTGGCGGTGTTCGGCTTCTTCGCCAACGGCGGGACGACCTGCTACGTGGTGCCGATCGCTGCCGGCGGCATGGGCAACCTGCAGGCGCCGCTGGACACGCTCAAGCCCATCGACGATATCTCGATCGTCGCCGCGCCGGGCGCGCAGGGCACGGCGACCAAGGTCCAACTCATGGATCACTGCTTCGAACTGCAGGACCGCGTGGCCGTGCTCGACGGCGAGAAGTCCCCCGCATCCGACAGCACGCCCGACGACATCTACGGCGGCCCGATGCCCGGCGGCGGGCCCACGACGCCGGACAAGTTCAGCTTCGGCGCCATCTACTTTCCGTGGCTCAAGGTGTTCAACCCGCTGTACACCGAGGGCGGTGCCGAGCCCGAACTGCTCGATGTGCCGCCCAGCGGGTACGTCGCCGGCATCTGGGCCCGGGTGGATGCGACGCGCGGTGTGTTCAAGGCGCCTGCGAACGAGGGCGTGGTGGGCATCGTCGACCTGGAGCGGCCGATGGACAAGAACAAGCAGATCAGCCTGAACCCGCCGGGCATCAACGTGATCCGGCCCTTCGGCGGGTCGCCGACGGTCTACGGCGCACGCACGCTGGGCGGGGACCGCAACGGCGAGTACCGCTACCTCAACGTGCGCCGCTTCATGAACTTCCTGAAGGAGTCGATCGACCAGGGCACGCAGTTCGTCGTGTTCGAGCCGAACACGCCCGCGTTGTGGCAACGGATCATCCGTTCGGTCAGCGACTTTCTCTACAACCAGTGGCGCGACGGCGCGCTCTTCGGTGCGACGCCCAAGGACGCCTTCTTCGTCAAGTGCGATGCGGAAACCAACCCGGCGAGCACGCGCGAGGCGGGCCAGGTCATCACCGAGATCGGCGTGGCCGTCACCAAGCCGGCCGAGTTCGTCATCTTCCGCATCCAGCAAAACACCGGCGCTTGAGGAGCAACGTCATGGCAAGAAAAGACCCCTACAGGAATTTCCGCTTTCTGGTCGAGATCGACGGCATCGTGCAGGCCGGCTTCTCGGAGTGCAGCGGCTTCGGCTCCAACATCGAGGTGGTGGAATACCGCGAGGGCGGCGAAGCCGCGACGGTGCGCAAGCTGCCGGGAAAGATTTCCTACCCCGACATCACGCTCAAGTGGGGCGTCACCGATTCGCGCGAGCTCTACGACTGGCATCTCGCGGCGGTCAACGGCACCATCGACCGGCGCAACGGTTCGATCATCCTGCAGGACGATTCGGGCCAGGAGAAGGTGCGGTGGAACTTCTTCAGCGCCTGGCCCAGCAAGTACGACGGGCCGGACTTCAATGCCAAGGGCAACGACGTCTCGCTCGACAGCATGACCGTGAGCTGCGAGCGCGTCGAGCGCGCCTGATGCGGAGCCGCTCATGACATCGTTCCAGACCGAATACGAGTTCACGCTGCCGCTGGGCTTCGTCGATGCCGAGGGCGACCTGCACCGCGAAGGCGTGATGCGGCTCGCGACCGCCGCGGACGAGATCCTGCCGCTGAAGGACCCGCGCGTGCAGAGCAACGAGGCCTACCTCACCGTGATCCTGCTGTCGCGCGTGATCGTGCGTCTGGGTTCCCTGGCGCAGGTCACGCCCAAGGTGGTCGAGGGCTTCTACGCAGCCGACCTGGCGTATCTGCAGGAGTTCTACAACCGCATCAACCGAAGCGGCAGGGCGGTGATCGAGGCGGCCTGCCCGAAGTGCGCGCACGAGTTCGCGCTGGAGATGAACAGCCCGGGGGGATCGTAGGCTACCCCCTGTCCGCGCTGTACAGGGAAGTAGCCTTCATCGCCTATCACTTTCACTGGTCGCAAGAGGTCGTGATGTCGCTTGAACACAAGGAGCGGCAGCGGTGGATGGAAGAGATCTCTGCGATCAACGAAAGAGCCAACAGCGAAGCCCTTCAGTAGAGGAGTGGACGACGTGAACAGATGGCAAGCATGGGCACAGCGCCTGCGCACGCGGCACGGCCGCATCGACGCATGGCGCGCGCCGGGTGCGATGGTGCTGCTGCAGCGCGGGGACGGCGCGGGCGCGCAGGCACGGCACGTTCACGTGCGATCGAGCCTCCACCTGCACACGCACCTTGCCGTCTCGCCGCTCGTCACCGTGAGCCTGCGGCCGGCGATGGCACGGCCATTGATCCTGCGCAATGCGGTGCCCGCGGGCACCGCTTCGCGCAAGCCGGAGATGTTCAGCGGGCACGCGCAACGGCATGCCGCGCGACCGGATGAGCATCGCGAGGCTGCCACGCACATGGCGGCTCCGGCCTTCGTTCCCGCGTTCCGGATGATCGGACCCGCACACGCGGCGCCGGCCGGACGCGACCCCATTCGCCTGTCGGTCCGCGGCGGCGAGGATGCGTCGCCCATCGCTGCGCATGCCGGCGAAATGGCGCTGCGCCTGCGGCTCAACGCGCGCCGCGAGGAGATCAGGCCCGCCGTGCAGACAGCAGTGCTGGCCGTGCCGAGGCGAGCCAGCGTGCAGCCGGCGCCGGGCGCCGCCGGGAGCGTCGAAGCCTCGGTGCCGTCGCGCACGCGGCTCGAAGAGCCGAGGCCGCCGCATGCCGCGCCGGCCGTCGACGTCGAGGCGCTCACTGGCCTGGTGATCCAGCAGATCGATCGCCGCCTCGTCGCGTATCGCGAACGCATGGGGAGGGCCTGAACCATGGCACTCGCCAAGGCAAGCATCACGATCGAGCACACCGGGGCGCGCTTCGACGTGATGTTCAACCCCGAGGAGTACGGGCTCAACAAGGACAACAACTACGCGTCGCAGGCCATACCGGGCCTGGGCTCGCCGATCCTTCAGTTCGTGCACGGCAATCTCCGCACGCTGGAGATGGAGCTCTTCTTCGACACCACCGACACCCGCACCGACGTGCGCGCCGAGACGCAGAAGGTGGTGGACCTGCTCAAGATCGATCCCGAACTGCACGCGCCGCCCGTGCTGCGCGTGGCCTGGGGGTCTCTGCAGTTGCGTTGCGTGCTGGCGCGCGCCAACCAGAAGTTCATCAAGTTCCTCGAGGACGGACGGCCCACGCGGGCGCGCGTCACGGTGAGCTTCAGCGAATTCATCGATCCGGAGCGCGAGGCCAAGGAAGTCAGTCGCCAGACCGCGGACTTCAGCAAGGGCTACACCGTGCAGCGCGGCGACACGCTCTCGGCGATCGCCTTCCGCTTCTATGAAGACCCGGCGCTCTGGCGACCCATCGCCGCGGCCAACGACATCGACGATCCGCGCGGCATCGAGCCGGGGCAGGCGCTCAAGGTGCCGGCCTTGCCCTTTACCGATCCGGCCACCGGGGAGGTGACATCCTGATGCGCCTCGCTCCTGAATTCGCGATCAGCATCGACGGCAGCGCCATCCCGGCGGCCCTGCGTGCGTCGATCGTCTCCGTCGCCCACACCGATGGCATGGAAGGCGCCGACCGTGTCGAGCTGAGCATCGCCAACACCTCGCTGCAGTGGCTCGACCATCCGCTGCTGCAGGTCAACAACGAGTTCCGCCTGTCGATGGGCTATGCGCCGGGCCCGCTCGAAGAGGTGTTCGTGGGCGAGATCACGGGCATCGAGCCGTCCTTCCCGTCGAGCGGCATTCCGATGATCCGGCTCACCGCGCAGGACTACCTGCAGCGCCTGCAGATCGGCACCAAGGACCGCGCGTTCCGCATCAAGATCCCATCGGTCGGGAATTTCCCGCTTCCCGATTCCGCGGTGGCTGCGCTGGTGGCCGGCACCAATGCGCTGATCCCCGAACTGGACCCGGTGGGCGGCACCTTGTCGACGCTGATCGGCCTGGCCACCTTCCTGAGCTTTCCGCAGTTCGCGCAGATGGCGGTGCGCAAGCAGAGCGGCGTGGACGACTTCCAGTTCCTCACCGAAGTCGCCAAGGACAACGGCTGGCAGATGTACATCGACCATACGGCTGAGCCGCACGGGCGCGTGCTCAAGTTCCAGTTCCTGATCCAGGACTATGCGCCGAGCCTCACGCTGAAATGGGGCGCCTCGCTGATGGAGTTCACGCCGCGCCTCACGACGGTGGGCGACATCGAGGGCGTGGCCGCGCGCGTGTGGGTCGACAGCATCAAGATGGATTTCGTCATCGCCCTCAACTGGGACTACGACCGCGCGATGTTCAAGCTCTCGATCACGCCCGGGGGCGAGATCGGCGAGCTGCTCGCGCCGGGCAAGGTCACGACGCTGAAGCCGACCAGCTATGCGACCGCGCCGCGCAAGATCCTCACCGAACTGCTGCCCAAGCTCAACAACAGGCTCACGGGCTCGGGCAGCACGGTCGGCGATCCGCGCATCAAGGCAAGCCGCGTGATCAACCTCGAAGGGCTCGGCGACCAGTTCGGCGGGCTCTACCGCATCACGTCGGCCACGCACACCATCGACGGCGGCGGCTACCGCACGAGCTTCCAGGCGCGCAAGGAAGTCTGGTTCGGGTCCATTCCCTTGCCCAAGGGCCGTGGCGGACTGGTGCGGCTGCAGGGCCAGTTCACCGTATGAGCAAAGGCAGCCATCATGGATGACCAACTCTTCGAACGGCTCGACCAGCTCGGCGTCGAATCGCAGCCCGACGGCTTCGCGATCGCGCCCGGCGTGGTCACCAACAATCTCGACGCGGTCGCCGAGGGCCGGGTGCAGGTGCGCATTCCGTCGATCCCGGCGATCGAGCCGTGGTGCCGGCTGCCTTCGCTTGGCGGCGGCTCGGGCCGCGGCTTCGTGTGGGTGCCGCAGATCGACGACGAGGTGCTGGTCGCCTTCGCGCAGAACGATGCGAGCGCGGCCTATGTGCTCGGCGGCTTGTGGAGCACGGCCGACCGTCCGCCGCTCACGGTGCCCACCGACTTCCTCACCAAGCGCGTCATCAAGACCGGCATGGCGGGCGGAGTCGGCCACGAGATCGAGTTCGACGATCTCGCGCAGTCGATCACCATCACCACCAGCACCCTGCAGAAGGTCACCATCGACCCGTTGCAGATCAAGCTGGAGAACACCGCGGGCACGCTCTCCATCGCGCTCGACAACACGACGCAGACCGTCACGGTGCAGGCGGCCGTGAAGATCGAACTCAAGGCGCTGCAGATTTCGCTCGAGGGCACGCAAGTCGACATCAAGGGTGCGATGGTCAACATCCAGTCGTCCGGACCCTGCAGCGTGCTGGGCCTTCCGATCAAGCTCAACTGAGGAAGGAGACGCCATGCCTTTCGCAGCCCGCGTCGGCGACCCCACGGCCCATCCCGGCGTCATCACCGGCCCGGGTGTGCCGACGGTGCTCATCGGCGGCATGCCCGCCGCGGTGATGGGCGACATGCACGCCTGTTCGATGCCGCCGCTCGCGGGCCCGCATCCGCCGACGCCCATCGTCAAGGGCAGCCTGACGGTGCTGATCGGCGGCCGGCCGGCCGCGCGCATGGGCGACATGAGCGGCTGCGGCGCACCGATCGTGATGGGCTGTCCGCTCGTGGAAATCGGAGGCTGACGCGATGGCCCGCATCGATCTCACCTCGTCGTTCCTCGGCAGGGGTGGAGCTTCCCGGTAGGCGTGGATGCCGGGCAGACGGCCACGGCCGCCTACGACGAAGACGTGCGCCAGGCCATCCTCATCATCCTCGGCACCGACCCCGGCGAGCGCGTGATGCGGCCGGACTTCGGCGCGGGCCTGCGCGCCTTCGTCTTCGAGCCGCTCAACCCTTCCACGCTGGAGGCGCTGCGCCAGCGCGTGCTGGAGGCGCTGATCGACTGGGAGCCGCGCATCGACGTAGACAGCGTCGTGGCCACCGCCGATGTGGCGAGCGTGGGCAAGGTGCTGATCGAGATGAGCTACCGGGTGAGAGCGACCAACACGCATGCCAACCTGGTGTATCCCTTCTACCTCGAGGAAGGGTCCGCGCAGTGAACACGAAGCCTTCCGTCGAGCTGGACCGCCGGGACGCGCAGGCGCTGCTCGCGGCCATCCTCGCGCGCCGTGTCGGCTACACGCCCGAATGGCTGGCGGGCGACAAGAGCGCAGGCGCGGGCCTGGCCGCCATCGTCGCGCGCTATCTCGAAGCCGTGGCCCAACGGCTCGAACAGGTGCCGCCCAAGCTCAAGCTCGGCTTCCTGGACATCGCGGGCCTGAGCCTGGTCCCGGCGCAAGCCGCGCGCGCGCCCGTCGTTTTCAGGCTCAACGACCAGTCGGCCGGGGGTCGGCCCCGGCCCGAACGCCCGTGGGCGCCGCGCCGCCGCCCGGCGGCACCGAGCAGGTCCTCTACGAGACCGAGCGCGCCGTGGGGGTCACGGCGGGGAAGATCGTGCAGATCGTGAGCCTCTGGCCGGGTCGCGACGAATACATCGACCACACGGCGGCGTTCCTCGCCGGCGAGCCGGTCGAGCCCTTCGCGGCCCGCCTGCGCCAGCCGACGCCGCATCAGTTGGTCCTGTCGCACCCGGTGCTGCTTGCGCTGTCGGGCAAGGTGCGGCTCTCCGTCGAATTCGAACTGCAGCACGGCGCCACCTCGGGGCTCGACCTCGTCTGGGAGTACTGGGACGGCGCCACCTGGCGCGGCTTCATCGCGACCAGCACCGAATGCAGCTGGGCCGCTGCGGCGGATTTCGACAGCACGGACGGGCTCGTGCAAAGCGGCAGCTTCGTCCTCGAGACCGATTGCGCATCGGCCGCGAAGACGAAGGTCAACGGCATCGACGGCTACTGGCTGCGCGCGCGCCTCACCCAGCCGCTGCCACCCGACCCCGGCCAGTCGCTGCCCGAGGTCGACACCATTCGCCTGTCGAGCACTGTCAACGGCGCGCTGCGTGGGCGCATCGCGGTCGGCAAGGCGGTCGCAGCGCCGGTCGAGGCCGCCCGGGCAGAGCTTCTGTTGGCGTACAACGCCGCGTCACCCACCCCGACCCCGTCGAGCAGCCTCGGCGGGGTGGTGAGCAATGCGGCGGGACGGCCCGTCGAGGGCGCGGTGGTGCGACTGACCGACCCGGCCGACCCGACGCGCGCGGCGTACACCTCTGCACCGACCGGTGCGGACGGCATTTACCAGATTCCCAACGTCAATTTCAGCCGCACCTATCTGTTCGATGCCACCTTCGCCGGCATCACCTTCTCGGCGCCCGACGAATTGCGCCGGCCTCCGCAAGCCGCGTCCTCGGCGCGGCCCCAGGTCGACCTCAGGCTGTCCGTCGAAGGTCTCGCCGCCGACAAGGCCTTCGCTGATGCGACGGCGCTCGATCTCAGCAAGCCCTTCTACCCGCTCGGCCAGCAGCCGCAACCCGGGTCGGCCTTCTACTTCGCCAACGAGGAAGCCTTCGGCAAGCCGCTGGCCAAGGTGCGCATCTACATCGCGCGCACGCTGTCGCCCCAGGACGAGGGCGCCGTGTCGGGTTCCAGCGCGCTCGCGCACCAGGTGGATTGGGAGTACTGGAACAGCCGCATGTGGGCGCCGCTGGCGGTGACGTCGAACTTCGCCGATTCGAAGCTCGACCTCGACCGCACCGAGGTGGTCGACTTCACCGTGCCGATCGACATGGCGCCGGTCAAGGTCAATGAACAGGAGGCGCGCTGGGTGCGCGTGCGCCTGCAGAGCGGCTCCTACGGCTTCAAGCAGACCATCAGCTTCAACACCGACGCGGCGGGCGTCGGGACGACCAACACCTTCACCTACGTGGCCGCGCAGCCGCCGGTGCTTGCGTCCTTCGCCATCGGATACACGTGGCAATACGGCCCCTTCCATGCCGAGCGCGTGCTGGCGTACAACGACTTCGCCTACGTCGATCGGACCGCCGAGGCGATGTGGCCGGGCACCACGTTCGCGCCCTTCGAGCGCGTGCGCGATCTCACGCCGGCGCTGTACCTCGGCTTCGACAAGCAGCCGCCCTCCGACCAGCTCGGCCTCTTCTTCGACGTGGTGGAAGCGCCCGACGCACCGCAGGGGCCTGCGCTGGTGTGGGAGTACTGGGACGGGCTGGAATGGACGCGCACCCCGGCCGAGGACGAGACCGGCTACCTGCGTCGCCCGGGCATCGTGAACGTGCTCGCGCAATCGGATGACACCGAATTCGCACGCTTCGACGCGCCGCACCACTGGCTTCGCGCGCGGCTCAAGGAAGACGGCCCGCCCGGCGAGCCGGTGTTGACCTCGCTGCATCCCAACGCCGTGTGGGCCTCGGAGCGGCATACGCTGCACGACCTGCCGCTGGGCACCAGCAACGGCACGCCGAACCAGCGCTTCGCGCTCACGCAGACGCCGGTGCTCGATGGCGAGCGCATCGAGGTGCGCGAACTCGGCGGTGCGCGCGCGAACGTCGAATGGCGCATCCTCGCCATGGCGCTCTGGAGCGGCGACGGCGGCGTGCTGGCGCAGTTCGAGCAGCTGCTGGCGCGCGAGTCCACCGACACGGAGGTCGCGATCGGGCCGCTGCGGCTGGTGCGCAACCGGCAGAAGCAGGTGACCGAAGCCTGGGTCCGGTGGGAGCGGCGGGAACAGCTCTACTTTTCCGCGCCGGGCGATCGGCACTACGCGCTGGATGCGAGCAGCGGCCGCGTGGACTTCGGCGACGGCGAGAACGGCCGCGTGCCGCCGGCGGGCGCGGCCATCCTGGTGCGCGAGGTGAGCGTGGGCGGTGGTTCCAAGGGCAATGTGGCCGCAGGCGCGATCAAGCAGCTGCTGGGGGTGGTGCCGGGCATCCAGGATGTCTTCAATCCGCGCGCGGCCGAAGGCGGCGCCGACGGCGAGCCGGCGTCGGCGGTGCTCGATCGCGGCCCGCGCACGGTGCGGCATCGCGGCCGTGCGATGGCGCCGGGCGACTACGAGACGCTCGCCGTGCAGGCTTCGCCGGCGGTGAAGATGGTGCATGCCATCCCGGGCCGGAGCCCTTCCGGGCAGATGCTTGCCGGATGGGTCACGGTGCTCATCGTGCCCGGCAGCCTCGATGCGCAGCCCTATCCGTCCTTCGGCCTGCGCGAGCAGGTGCGCAAGTACATCGAAGCGCGCGCGCCGGCCGACCTGGCGGCGTTGCATCGCATCCATGTCACCGGCCCGACCTACCTGCCCGTGGGGGTCGCGGCGAGCATCACGCCGGTCGACCCAAGCCGGGCCGGCGCGGTGGAGCAGAGCGTGCGCGATGCGCTCGAACGCTTCCTGCATCCGGTCTTGGGGGGCCGGACGGAACGGGGTGGCCCCTGGGTCGCGATGTCTACATGTCCGATGTCGCCGCCGAACTCGAACGTGTGCCGGGCGTCGACTACATCGAGTCGCTCGACCTCGTGATCGGCGGCGTCCCGCAGGGCGAGTCGGTGCGCGTCGCGGACGACGAAGTGGTCGCGGCCGGGCCGATCGTGCTGCGCATCGACGAATCGGGAGCCTGAGCATCATGTCGATCGCACTGCCCAATCTCGACGATCGCCGCTGGTCCGATCTGGTGGAGCAGGGCCGCGCGCTGGTGCCGCTCCATGCGCCGGAATGGACGGACCACAACGCATCCGATCCCGGTATCACGCTGATGGAGCTCTTCGCCTGGGTGGCGGAGATGGACATCTACCGGCTCAACCGCCTGACCGACGCGCAGAAGCTGCGCCTGCTCGCGTTGATGGGTGTGCGCCCTGCGCCGCCGCGTCCGGCGACGGTAGCGAGCGCGCTGCGCATCACCGCCGGCGCGAGTCCGGTGTCCCTGCCCGCGGGGAGCGAATTCTCGGGCACACGGCTCGACGGGACGGCCGTGCTGCTGCGCTCGAAGGCCGCGATCGATGTGGTGGCTGCCGGCCTGAGCGCGGTTCAGGGCAAGGATGGGGCGGGTTTCCGCAATCTCACCGCGGCATGGACCCGGCAGGAGAGCATCGCGCTGTTCGGCGATGACCCGGCGCCCGGCGCGGAGCTCTACCTGGGCTTCGATCAGGCGCTGCCCGTGGGTGCCTGGGCGCAGCTCTACTTCTGTATCGATGGTGCGCAGGCGACCTTGGCCGAGCGGGCGCGCATCGTGGCGGATGAGCAGGCCCCGGGGCCGCTCGTGCATCACGGCGCCCGCGTGGTGTGGGAATACCTCGCGGACGTCGGCGCTTCGGGCACGTGGCTCGCGCTGGAGGCCGTGGACGACACGCGCAGCTTCAGCCTCGCCGGTTCGGTGCGACTGCGCCCCGCCCGGGGCATGAAGTCCGCGCCGCTCGGGCGCGTCGCCCGGGCGCTTTGCTGGGTCCGCTGCCGTTTCGACCAGGGTGCATTCGATGACGCACCGCGCGCCAGCCGGGTGATGTCCAACGGGGTGGAACTGGTGCAATCGGTGCCCGTGACGACGTCCTGGCCCATCGCGAAGGGCACCGTGGCCGCGGGCAGCCTGACCCCTGGCCAGTCCACCGGCCTGCGGCTGACCGTGCAGGCGGGGCAGATCGTCGCCCTGTCGGTGGACACCGCGCCCGATGCGCCGAGCTTCGTCGTGCTGGCCTACCGGGCGGCGACCGCGGCGCTGCCGGGCCTGCTCGTCATCGAAGGCTCGCTCGCCGGAACCGGCACCGGCGAGCCCGGCCAGCGCATCACCCTGGGACAGCGGCCGCTGGTCGAATCCAGCCTGCGGCTCTTCAGTGTCGAGAACGACCGCTGCCGCGCGTGGACGCAGGTGGACGACTTCGCTGCATCGACCCGGTTCGACGCGCACTTCCATCTCGATCCGACCCGAGGCGACGTGGTCGCGGGCGACGGCGAGAAGGGCCGGGTGTTTCCGCCCGGCTGCCGGTGTTCGCCTGCTACGAAGCCACGCAGCCGGCTCCCGCGCTGTCGCAACTCGCCGGCCTGGCCAATACGCCGCACAACCGCGCCTTCATCGCCGATGCGAGTGCCATCGGCCGCATCGCTGCCGACGCGCCCGTCGCGATCGAAGCCGCGGCCGATGCCGAGACGCTGACGCATGCCATCGGCCGCGCGATCGCATCACGCGAAGCCCGGCTGCGTGCCGTGACGGCCGAGGACTTCGAAGCCATTGCCAGGGAGACGCCCGGTCTGCGCGTGGCGCGCGCCATCGCCCGGCCGAACCTCTACCCCGCGCTGCAGTGCGTGAGCGCGCCGGGCATGGTCGCGGTGATCGTGCTGCCGACGCTGCCGCTGTCGCGTCCGGTGCCGAGCCCAGGCTTCGCCGAGCGCATCGCCGCGCGCATCGAGGCGAGACGAACCATCGGAACGCGGGTCGTGGTCATCGGCCCGCGTTATCTCGAAGTGGCGGTGCACGCCACGCTCAAGGCCTTCGAGGGCACGGACGCCATGCGGCTGGCCGCGCAAGTGGCGCAGGCGCTCGATGCCTTCTTCGACCCCCTGCGCGGCGGACCCGACGGCACCGGTTGGCCCCTGGGCCGCGATGTCTACCGCGCCGAGGTGATGCAGGTGATCGACCAGACGCCCGGCGTGGACCACGTCCTGTCGCTCGAACTCGTCGCCGAAGGTTGCGCGCCCACTTGCGGCAACGTCTGCCTGCGCCCGAGCTGGCTGGTCGGCGCGGGGCCGCACAACATCGAGGTGGCCTGACCATGTCGACTCCTTATCGCCGCGATCTGGAAAGGCTCCGTTATTGGCAGGGCCAGACCTTGCGCAGCCTCGACGCACGCGACCAGGACCGCTTCGATGCGCTGCGCCGCCAGTTGCACAACCGTGCGCTGCATTCGACCGGCGGCGTGGCCTTCGGGCTTGCCGTCAGGCTGGCGGCCGATGCGCAGACGGTCGAGGTGGCTTGCGGATTGGCCTACGACGCGCGGGGACGCGAGCTGATTCTTCAGCGTGCGCGTCGCATCGCGGTGCCCGCGGTGTCGAGCTGGCTGGTGCTGCGCATGAGAAATGACGGTGCGTCGCGCGCATCCACATGCTGCGTGGTGGTCGACCCCGGATGTTCGCCGGCCGATGCGCATCTGCTGGAGCAGGATGTCGAACTCGCCTGGGCACCGCGCACGTCCTTCGCGCCCGGCAATGGCGTGTTGCTGGCCCTGTTCGGCGACGGAGCGCTCGATGACACCTTCGCGCCGACGCAGGCCCGGCCGATCGCCCGGCCGCGGCTCGCGCGTGGCGAGACCGTCAGGGGCGATACGCCTTGGGAGCCCTGGGTGGTGGAGCGGCCTGACGGGAAGGGCGGCATCCTGAGCCGGGTCGTCGGGGTGCAGACGCACATCGACACCTCCGCGAGCGGCTTCACGCAGATACCCCGCTACGTTGCCAACCTGCAGGCGCAGACCTGGGACCTGGCCAGCGCCGAATTCGCACCGGCCTTCTTTCCGAGCGTGGCCGATCCGGCGGTCGACGGCTTCACCTTCCGGTTGCTGATGACGGAAATCGCGCGGCGTCGCTACAGCGCATGGTTCGGCACGGGAAGGGTCGCGTCGATCGCACGTGGCGTCGGGGACCGGCTGCTGGTCGAAGTAGATCCGCTGGCGACATTCAAGGTGGGCGACGTGGTCGCGCAGTTGCGGCCCAGGGCGGGCGCCGTCGTCCGCATCGACGCGTTCGCCGGGAACAAGCTCACGCTCGCGGCGCCGCTGGCAGTGGAGGCAGGCGTGACGATGCTCGCGGTGGCGAATCTGCCGCGCGTGGCCTCGGTGCTCGAAGTGCTGCCGGAAGACCCGGCAGTGCTGGCGGCCTTCACGGCCGTGCTGCCGGTGAAGAAGGGCGATGTGCTGCAGCGCACCGCCGACAGTGCGTTGGCCGTCGTGGATCGCGTGTCGCAAGGCAAGCTCACGGTCGGAAAGCCCTTCGCCGGCTGGAAGACGACAGACGCGCTGATGGTCGCCCGCATGGCCGGTGCCGCCGATGTGAAGACCGCGTCGGTGTCGCCCGACGGCGCCAGTCTCGTCCTGGAACTGAAGCCCGCGACACACGGCATCGAGCTCGGCATGTCCCTCGTGCTGCTGGATGGGGACAGGCTCCCGCTTCCGCTCGCGCGCACGCCGAAGGTGACCAGCCACAACGGGGCCGTCATTGAAGTGCAACCGGTGCCGGCCGCCGCTGAACTGGCGGGCCTCGCGCGCGTCGCGCCATTGGCCGCCGACATCACGATCCAGGGCCTGCAGCCGAAGAATCGCAGCACCGTGGGGCTGGACACCATCGATCCATTCGATGTGGGCGACTTCGTCGCCGCGTCGGACGATCCGGCGCACATCGCGGTCGTGGAGCAGGTCAACAAGGGCAAGAAGCAGCTGGCGCTGAGCACGGCGCTCGCCGTCGAGGCCGGCTCCGTGATCGTTGGCGTGAACTGGCAGACCGCCACCACGGTCGACGTCTTCGATGCCAAGGTGCCCGACAAGGTGACGGTCGGCCGCGCAGGGGCGGCGCGTCCCGGCGACTTTGTGGCGCTGCGTGCGGCGGGTGATTTCGCGACGCCGGTGCCGGTCGCGAGCGTCGCCGGCAAGACACTCACGCTCGACGGCTCGCTCGTCGGCGCGATGCGGCTCGACACCCTCGCGGTCGGCCGCTTTCCGCGCACCGCGACCGTCGTGTCGCAGGACACGGACCCGGCCCACGTGACCCTTGCCGAGGCCGGTGCTCTGAACGCGGGTGATTGCGTGATGCGCCTGCCCTCGGGTGGCCCCCGGCCGATCAGGGTCCGGTCGTGCAGGTGGTGAGCGTCGGCGGCACGCAGGTCGTGCTGTCCGAATCACCCGGGACGCTCGTGCCCGGCGACAGGCTGGCGATGGTGCACTGGCGCGATCTCGTGGGCGTCAAGACAGCGGCCGACGCGACGCACATCGAGGTCGACGGCGCCGTGGCGTTCCGCGAGGGCGACGTGGTCGGTGTGTTCACGCACCATGCCGACTGCTCCAATCCCGGCTATGTCGAGAAGATCGAAGGCACGCGGCTCACGCTGCTGCCGGGACTGGAGGAGGGCGACGGCATCGTGGATGAGGGCTGGATCGACGGCGGCATCGTCGGCCCCGCCGCGGTGAGCTTTCTCTCTCCCGCGCAGCTGTCGTTTCCGTCGGACTGGCAGCCGCTGGTGCGCATGGAGAAGCTCGAAGGCTTCGATGGCCGCTCGCCCGCGACGGCCTACGGCTTCGACCTGCTCAGCGGCCAGTTCCAGTCGCGCAGCGTGCTGCCGCTCGTCCTGGACGCTGGGGACGCCCGCCTGGGCTTCTTCTTCCAGGGTGCGGACCCCTACCGATTCCGTCCGGAGACGCTCTCGCTGATCACGCGCTTCAACACCGACTTCCCGCGAGCCTTCGCCACCTTCGCGCAGCAGCAGCAACTGGTGGTGCGCTGGATCGGCTGCCAGGAGGAGGAGCTTCCCGCCGCTCGCGAATGTCCGGCGCAGACACCCTATGACGCTTGCGCGTCCGCCGCGCCGACGACTTCCTCGGAGGACTCATGACCCTATCCATCCTCGGTGACACCCGCTTCGTCGAGCGAAGCACCTTCTTCAATGGCCAACGCCTGTTCGCTTCGGACCTGCAGGGCGTGGAGGAATTCAATCGCCAGATGCGGTGGCTGCACAACCAGAGCCTGCACCAGCCGGGCATCGGTGCGGGTTATGCGGTCGGCGGCGCCAAGGGCGACAGAGAGGTGTCGATCCAGCCCGGCTACGCCATCGACGCCAGCGGGCGCGAGATCGTGTTGACGGATGCGATGGTGCTGGCCGTGCCGCCGGTCGCGGGCGACGATTTCGGTGCGCCGGTGTTCTTCGACCTGACTGTGTCGTACCCGGACGAGCGCGCGCTCAGCGTGGCGGAGACGCGCGAAGGCGTCTGCGGCGCACCGACCGGGGCGATCCGCCTGCGCGAGACACCGGTGTTCTGCTGGGTGCGCCTGGGCCCGGCGCCCGACCGATTGCCCAAGGACCCGATCCTGCGCGACGCGGTGCAGGACGGCACCCAACTGCGACTGGCACGCGCGCAAGTGCTCAACTGCAAGCTCGATCAGCCGCTTTCGCTGGCGCAGCGCCGCAACGCCCGGCCCGCCGCACAGCCCTATGTCGCCAGTGGAACCAGCGGGAAGCTCGACTGGACGGTGTCGGGTGGCGGCGCCTCGGGCTTCGGGGTGCAGCTCGTCGCTGTTGTCGACACGACGCAGGCAGCCTTCCGCACCACGCCCCGCTATTCGGCGCAGGTGATGGGCAGCCGTGAATTCACATTCGACGTGAAAGGCAAGAAGGTGATGCGGCTGGTCGACGGCTTCGTGATGCTGCTGGCCGCGGACAAGTCCGGCTTCCGCTTTTCGCTGCTCGTTCCGGACTCGCTGCTGTCGACCTTGCCGCCCTCCGCGGACGACCCCGACCCCACGACCGCGTCCGATTTCGAGACGCAGTTGGCCAAGAAGGCCAGCGAGCTGTGGACCATCGACTGGATCGGCGTCGAAGGATGAATGCCGTGGCCTCGGACACACGCCCCTTCCCGCCACCTGAACGACGACGGCCTCTGGCCGCGCTTTCATTGGCAGGGACTCACGCTCGGCGCGGATGGCGCGTTGCGCCTGCAGGGGCTGCCGGCTTTCGACGGCGCAGCCCCGACGATGCCCGATGCATCGAAGGCGCAGCCGCCTGTCGCGGGCCTTGCGGTCGATGCCGACGGGTCGGTGTACATCAGCGATCCGGCAAACGACGACATCTGCCGACTCGATGGCTGCTTCGGAGGTGTCGAGCCCGCGCCCTGCATCGGCGGCCACGGAACGGGCGACACGCAGTTCGACCAGCCTTCAGGCTTGGCGATCGCGCCACGGCGGCATGCGCTGTATGTGGCGGATGCCGGCAACGGCCGCGTGCAGATCTTCGATCTGGACGCGATGGCGCTGTCGGAACTTCTGGACGGATTCGTCACGCCCGTGTCCTTGGCGCCGGACGAGGAAGGCCGCCTGTACGTGGTCGATACCGGCACGAAGCGCGTCGAGCTGTTCACCACCTCGGCCGACAGGCTGCCCGCGTTTGGCGACATGGTCGCGGCGAGCGGCCATGCGGGCGATCCGTGTGCGGTGGCTTGCGAAGGGAAGCGGGTGTACGTGCTCGATGGTTCGACGCATGCGCTGTGCGTCTTCTCGCAGGACGCCCTGGTCGAGGTCGTGGCCACCGGCATCGCGTCGGCAAGCGTCTTCACCGTGATCGATGGCGCGATCTACCTCGGCGACCCGAGCCGCCGGCGCATTGCCGTGTGGCAACGCGACCAGGCCGGGGCGTACCGGTACGCCGGCGATGCGGCCGACTATGAAGGTCCGGTGGCGGCGCTCGCGCCGGACGGTGCGGGCGGCTTGCTCGTGTCGCCCGGCGGCTGCGTCGCGCCCATCCGCTTGCGGCTCGACGCGAGTCATGCGGCCGAAGGCTGGTTGTGGAGCGACGCCATCGTCTTCGACACGCTCGCGCACGACTGGAATCGTCTGCACGCCGACATCGACCTCCCGGCCGGCACGCATGTGCACTTCTTCGCCTTCACCGGCGCTCGCGCAACGCCGCCACCACCGCCCTCGTCGGACGGCATCTTCGGCGCACCGTGGCGCGCGATCGGCAGCGATGTGACCGACTTCTTCATCGACCTTGTCGGCGGCTCGAAACAGGAAGCGCTCTGGCTCGGGGCGCGTTTCGTCAATGACTTGCGCGACACGCCGGTGCTGTCGCAGGCGCGGGTCGACTTCGACCAGACGAGCTATCTGATGGCGCTGCCCGCGATCTACCGCGAGTCCGGCGGGGGCGGCAATTTCCTGCAACGCTATCTGAGCCTCTTCGAGAGCTTCTTCGACGAATTCGAAGCGAAGGTCGACGGACTGCCGGGCCTTCTCGATCCGGCCGCCGCGCCGCCGGACGCCGTGCGCTGGCTGGCGGGCTTCCTCGCGCTGCCGCTTCCCGAAGTGCAGCCGGAAAAGACGCAGCGCGAGGCCATCGCGAATGCCTTTGCGCGCTATGCCCGGCGCGGAACGGTGGCCGGCCTGCGCGAGACCCTGCGCGAGGAGGCGGGCGTGCGCGCACTGATCGACGAGCCGCTGCAGGCCATGGGCTGGTGGGGCTTGCCCGCGCCGTCCACGTCGTGCAAGCCCGGCGAGGCCGGCACCTGGACGGACGGCGGCGATTCCATCCTCGGCTTCAACACGGTGCTCGCGGACGCCGAGCCGCAGGGCGCGGTGGTGGGCACCACGGCCACGTTCGACCGCTCGCAGCTCATTGCGCAGGACGAATTCGGCACGCC
Organism: Variovorax ureilyticus; assembly: GCF_050632185.1. Lineage (GTDB taxonomy): Bacteria > Pseudomonadota > Gammaproteobacteria > Burkholderiales > Burkholderiaceae_C > Variovorax > Variovorax ureilyticus_A. The sequence continues at coordinate 2,464,297 of NZ_CP192579.1, read as the reverse complement.
GCTCTTCGAGGCCGCGGCCTATCGCTTTCGCGTGCGGCTCTATCCGGGCGACCTGCTTTGTGCCGGCAAGCTCGACGAGGTGCGGGCCATCGTCGAGCGCGAGAAGCCGGCGCACACGCTCTACGACCTGTGCGTGATCGAGTCCGGCGTGCGCGTGGGCTACCAGGCCGGGCTGGGCATCGACACGCTGCTCGGTGGCGGTCCCGCCGAGCCGGGTCCACTTGGCGATGGCGCCCTGGTACTGGGCGGGCAGCCGCGCGCGCGGCTCGGCATGGACAGCCGCGTGGGCGAAGGCGCACAACTTTGATGGACACCAGGAGAAACCACATGCAAGACGATCCGGTCGAATGCGATGCGCTGAGAAGCTTTTCTCGTCCGCGCTACTTCTACGGGCAACTGCTCGACGTTCGTCATTTCGAGTCCGAGCAGGCCTACTTCAAGCGCAAGCAATGGCTGCGCAACCGGCTGGTCGACGGCTTCGGCGTGGTGTGCGGACTCGACGTGCAGGTGGGCGACGACGAGCACAGCGTCGTCGTGATGCCGGGCCTGGCGCTCGACAGGCAGGGCCGCGAGATCGTCGTGCCGACGCGCAGCAAGCCCGTCGCGATTCCCTCGCGCCCGGCCCCCGATGCGACGCCATCGGGGAACAACGGCGGCAGCAGCTCCAGCAACAACAACGAGGGCCATTGCGACGACGACTGGGTGCAGCTCGTCGTCTGCTACGAAGAATGCAAGACCGACCCCGAGCCCGTGATGTCCGGCGGCTGCGACACCACGACACGCTGCTCGCCCGGCGCGATCCGCGAGGGCTACTCGCTGTCGCTGCGACCGGGCAAGGCACCCGACATCCCGCTCGATTCGGTCATCCAGGGGCTCGTCAAGGGCAACAACATCAACTATCGCGCGCTGGTCGAATGGGTCAGCGCGCCCTGTGACTGCGATGGCGGACCGGGCTGCATCACGCTCGCCAACATTCATCTTCCCGCCACGGACAAGACGCTGGAGCCCTCGGACATCGACATCTCGGTGCGGCCGATCGTCTACGGCCTGGACCTCATCTGGGAACTGGTTCTGGCGCTCAGCCACGATGCCCCGAACCGGCGCACGGGCAAGAACTGAAAGGAAGCAACATGTCCACGATGACTGCAACCAGGACGACGGGCGGCTGCGGATGCGGCGGTGGATGCGGAGGAGGCTGCGGATGCACGTCGTCCTCGTCGACCGGCGGCACCATGGGCCGCACGAGCATCGAGCGGCCGCGCTTCTTTCCGCGCCAGCTCGTCACGCCCGACGACCTCACGCTCGGCCAGGAGTACTTCCGCAACAAGCTGCGTCGCATGAATCGCTACCTGCACGGCTGGGGCGTGGTGTGCGGCGCGAAGGTCGAGGCCAGCACCAAGCCGTGGATGGTGATCGTGCATCCCGGCTACATCCTCGGGCCCTACGGCGACGAGATCGTGATCGAGCAGGACATCTGCTTCGACTTGCGCACGCGCTGCACCTCGTCCGGCGGGGATGCCTGCGACGACATCGTGGTCGACCCGCTGTGCCCCGATCGCACCGTCGATACGAGCCGCACCGGAAACGCGCCGCTCTATGTCGCGCTGCGCTACAAGGAAGTGCCTGCCCGGCCGGTGCGCGTGGCGCCGGTGGGCTGCGGCTGCGACGACACGAGCTGCGAGTTCTCGCGCTGGCAGGACGGCTACGAGATCTGCGTGCTCGACGCCTGCCCCGATTCGCACGCCAACCCGCCGAGCATCGATCAGATCGGCAAGCCCACCACCATCCCCGACTGCCCGCCGTGCCCGACGGACCCCTGGGTGGTGCTCGCGATCGTCACGGTCGATGCGCAGGGCAAGGTGGGCTCGGTCGACAACTGCGGGTGCCGCCGCATGGTGCGCACGCTCGCGCCTTACTGGTGGCAGTGTTCGGATCCGGTGGTGCAGCCGCCCGCGCCGGCTCCCGCACCGGCACCGGCGCCTGCCCCGGTGCCGGGAACGAACAACACGGCCGGTCGTCCTCCCGCATGACGACAGGGCGATTCGGCGGAGCGCGACGTGCGAGTCCAAGCGGCAAGCCCACAACGCGGCCCGTCGGGCTCTGCGCCGGGCGCCCGCACGTCAGCGGTCCGCGAAGCCGTCGGTCCCGCCGACGACGCCTTTGAGCAGGAGGCAGACCGCATTGCCGAAGCCGTCCTGAACGGCAGGCGCTGGCATGGGTCGGCACCGGGAGGATGGTCGGCAGCGGCCAGCGCGCCGGATGGCGAGGGCGAGCCGATCCGCCGCGCACCCAAAGGCGGCCGCGAGGACACGGCGTTGGCCACGCCGGAGCCGGCTGCGCCCATGCAGACGCCCGAGCCCGCAGCCGCCGCCACCAGCGCGGCGCCCGCACTGCTGGTCGCGGACGATGCCCAGGTGACGCGCGGGCAGATGCGCAAGAGCGAATTCATGAGCGCCTTGCGAGCCGGCATTTGCGCCTCCGTCGATGCCGCGCTGGCCGGCACCGGACGCGACTCGCAAGGGTGTCCGTGGATCGACCATTGGCTCGGCTACTACGAGGCGCGCAGCGCCACGGACATCGAGCGGGCACTGCTGCGTTACGCGCCCGAGGCGGCCGGTGCATCGAACGCCTCGCAATACATCCGATTCGTCACCGCGCGCGTGAGCCTGAGCGCGCAGCGATGGGCCAAGACAGGAGAGGTCACCGGGCTGCCCGAGGAGAACCCGGGCGCGAGCCCGGTCGGCGGCCTGCTGGCGGGTGTCGGCGCGATGCTCTTCAAGCCGCGCTCGGGCGGCGCGCATGCCGCCGACCCCGTCTCGGTGCGCGAGGAACTCGGGCACGGCGAGGCACTCGGCAGCGGCCTGCGCGCGCGCATGGAAGACGCTTTCGGGACGAGCTTCGCGGCCGTGCGGCTGCACACGGACGCAACTGCGGCGCGACTGTCGAATCGCCTGAACGCGCGTGCCTTCGCGGTCGGGCCGCACGTGGCCTTCGGCGCGGGCGAGTTCCAGCCGGGGACGCTGACGGGCGATGCGCTCATCGCGCATGAGCTGGCGCATGTGGTGCAGCAGGGGCATGCCCCCGCCGATGCACCGGGGGCGGCTGCCTCGTCGGACGCGCTGGAGCGCGATGCCGACCGCTCGGCCGCGGGCGTGGCGGCAACGCTTTGGGGCGCGGGTTCGCTTTCCGAATGGCGGCGCGAGGCCAGGCCGCGCATGCGGTCGGGGCTCGGCCTCCAGCGATGTGGCAGCAGCCAGAAGCCCGTGGCCGGCCCGCAAGTCAAGGTCAAGAAGACAGCGGCGCAGGAGCGCCAGGATGACATCGCCGGTGCCAGCGAGCGGCTGCGCGACGTCAACAAGTGGGTCTCGCTGCAGCAGAAGGTGCAGAACGTTCGGGACGTCAAGGGCGTGAGCAAGCTCGACGGCGAACAGGCCGCCAACGTGGCGACGGCCATCGAGCTGTTGAACAAGGCGAGCGCGCTCTCCGGGGCGAAGGCCCTGGACGCCTTGCGGCCCAAGTTGAAGGAGGTGCTCGACCAGACCCAGGCCGCCAAGCATCCCAACACCGGATACGGACCGCAGGACGACGCGCTGGCGAGCCAGCACTCGCTGAACACGGCGATCACTGCATCGAACGAGCTCGACGAACTGGTCGTGAAGGCCAGCGAATCCGTCGACGTGAAGGAGATCAAGAAGGACGCCGAAGCCATTGCCGCCGCGCTGGCGGGTGCCCAGGCCAATCCCGGCACGATCGCGGACGCCAAGGACGTCATCGACAAGCATGCCAAGTCGATCGGCAAGCAGATCACGGAGATCCAGTCGCGCGACACCGAGACGCCCAAGGCCATGCAGCACGTGCTCTTCGTGTTGCACAGCTTCCTCGCTCTCAATGCGCCGGCGCGTGGAAAGCCGCCGACGGACGACGAGATGAAGGCGTTCGCGAGCGAAGCGCATGGCAACCTGGATCACGACTTCGGCGTCGTGTTCGGCGAAGGCAAGGTGGTCCATGGCTTCGACGCCTTTCTGCTGTATGCGGACCTGCTCGAGAAGCAACTCGCGGTACGCGCGAAGATGGCGCAGGCCAAGGTCGCTGCCGAGCCCATACCGACACAGGGCAACGCCGAGGACTATTTCAAGTCGCTCAAAGGCAAGAAGAACGACGAAGTGTTCGCTGCCTACACCGACTATGCAAGTGCCTTCTTCTTCCACGGACAGGTGGCGACGCTCGCCGACATGAACGTGGTCGACGTGTCGGAGCTTTACAAGACCCAGCTTTCGATCTTCGGTGTGCGAAGACTGGTCTGTACGGGTTACGCCCTGCTCGGCGCGCACCTGCTGGTGCAGGCCGGCGCTTCGCTCAGGGAGTTCGTGGTGGCCGTGCGCGCGACCGACGAGGACATTGCCGGCGGCAAGATCGATGAAGGCCACGCCTTGGCCCATTTGACCCGGCAGGGAAAGCACTTCTGGGTATCGAACCACTTGATCGTGATGAGCGAGAACGACGGCATCGGACCGGATGCCGTCGCGTGGGAAAAGAAGGACGCGCCGCTGCACAAGCGCAGCGGCCCGACGCTGCAGGCCGCGAATCAGGCCTTGGCGGATGCGCTGGCCGGCGCCGGGCGACGACGTGCCCCGCCGGGCGCGCAGAGGAGGTAGGCATGGCCACGAAGAGAGCCCCCGCGGATTCGAAGGCGGCGAGCCGCTCGACGGTGGCGCACAGCCAGCCGCGGCGCGGCTTCGTCGAGCCCGTGGGCCGCGTCGACGATCCGGCCGAAGTGGAAGCACACCGCATCGCCGATGCCGTGGGGCGCGGCGATTCCCACCGCCTGCCGGCGGAAGGCTGGTCGGTTGCTTCCGGGGCCGGCGTGCCGACGATCAGGCGCGCGCCCAAGGACGAGCCGATCCCTGCAAACGCGCCTGCGCCGCCATCCGCCGCTGCGCGGGACGTGTCGCCGGAAGCGAGGCGGAGCAAGGCGCAGGAGCCGGCGCAGCCTGTCGGCGACCGGCCTTCGCACCTGTTGGCAGAGGACGATGCGGCCGTCGCCCGCGGACAGATGCGCAAGAGCGATTTCCTGGCCCGCCTGCGCGAGACCGTCTGCGCCGCCGTCGACGAGGGGCTGAGCGGCACGGGCCGGGATTCGCAGGGGTGTCCGTGGATCGACCACTGGCTCGGCTACTACGCCGGGCGCAGCGCGTCGCAGATCGAGGTTTCGCTGCGCCGCTATGCCCCGGAGGCGCGCAACGCAGCAAGCGCCGACGCCTACATCGACATCGTCGCCGCAAGAGTGCATCGAAGCGCGGCGACGTTTGCCCGCACCGGCCAGTTGGTCGGCGTTCCGACGGACCTGCCCGCGGATGTCATGCCCGGTGGCGAGATGCTCGATGCCTTCGGCGGCATGTTCTTCAAGGCGCGTCCCGGCGGCCCGCGCGCGGCGGTGCCGCCCGGCTCGATTCACGAGGAGCTGGGCGATGGACGGCAGTTGCCGGCAGATGTGCGCGGCCGCATGGAGCCGGTGTTCGGCACGAGCTTCGCGGATGTGCGCCTGCATGCGGACGAAAAGGGCGCGCAGTTGTCGGAGCAGCTCAACGCGCATGCGTTCACGGTCGGCCGCCATGTCGCCTTCGGTGCAGGGGAATTTCGGCCCGGCACGATCGAGGGCGATGCGCTGATCGCGCACGAACTGGCCCATGTGGTCCAGCAGGGAGGCAGCAGGCCATCGAGCCCGATGACGAAGTCGAACGACGGCGCGGGCAGGCTTGAAGCGGACGCCGATCGCTCGGCTGTCGCGGCGGTCGAGTCGCTCTGGGACCGGACGCGCAGGTCGGCGGGCGATGTGCGCAGGAATGCCGTGCCGCGCATCCAGACCGGACTGCGCCTGAGTCGCTGCGGCAAGAGCGAGAGACAAAAGGAGATCGAGCGCCTGGGCAAGCTCCAGAGCGGCTACATGGAACAAGCGCAAGGCCGAGGAAGCGCGCCTCAAGAAGGAGGCGGAGGATGAAGCGAAGAAGAAGGGCTTGCCGCCGCCGGTCAAGGCGCCGAAGGTGGAGCTGCAGGATGTCGTCAAGAAGGCCGAGGAGGAGCACGGCCTCCCGGCGAGCCCGACCACGGCCTGGGACACCGCCGACCAGCCGGCTTGGAAGAAGCGTGCCGCTGCCGCATGGGCCAGCGTGGTGGCGAGTGTGAAAGGCACCGAGCTCGAGAAAGTGGCAAAGGGCGTGACGTTCAACTTCGATCCGGCGGCGGCGCTCAAGGGCGGCTTCTATGCCTCGCAGAGCGGCAACACGTTGACGGTCGGCATGTCGTGGGTTCAGATCGCCGAACAGGACCCGAAGAACGTATGGGAAAACCTGGCCCACGAGATGGCGGGGCACCTGCAATACGGCACGACCTATTCGAGCGAAATCATGGACGCCGCACTTTCGTCGCTCCCGGCCGACGAACGCAAACGAGTGATCGGCGACTCGCAGAAGTTCTTCGAAGCCTACCAATACCCGGAAACAGAAATCTACGCCTCGCTCTGGCAGCGCCGGTACCGTGTACCGCCAGGCAGCGGCAAGGAACTTCCGTCCGGCGGGATTCATCCGGATGACAACATCGTGAAGAGGCTGAAAGTCATGAAGGACGTACTGCACCCCGATGTCGCGCTGGCCGTCCTCAAGGAACTGAAGCGCCGCGTCGATGCCAACCCCGAGATCCTCCAGCGCGACAAGGACTTCTTCGTGCTGAAGGTCAAGGAAGTCATGGGGATCAGCCTATGACCGCCGAACAGGGCGAGGCGCAACTCGATCGTCTTGCGAGCGATGCCGCGCCGGTCTACGAGGATGCGTTCCGGTGGTTCCGGGCGCAGGGGCCCGCGGCTGCGCCGTTGCTGCTGCGGGGGCTGGACGATCGCGCCCTGGGGCCGACCGGCCGCTGGCGCGTCCTGCTGTTGCTGCGGGAGCTTGCCTTGCCTTCGACGCTGCCGGCGGTGCTGGGCAGCTTTCGCGAGGCCCTGGCCCAGGGTGATCCGGTCGTGCTCCCCGGCGCGATGGAAGCCCTGGCCGCCATCGACGCGGAGGACGCGATCTCCGGGCTGGTCGAGGTGCTGGATGGCGGCAACGCGGATTTCGTGAATCACGCCGCCGTGCTGCTGGGCGATCGGGTTGCCGGGCAGGGCCGTGGCGCGGCGGCTGCGCAGTCGGCGATCGTGGGCCTGCTTGAGAGTCCCTTGGCGGCGTCGCGGGCCAGCGCGGTGCGCGGGCTGCTTCGTGCCGCCACCCCGCTCGCGATCGACGCGCTGCGACGACACCGCGCGATCGAGTCCGATCCCCAGGTGCTCGAATTGCTGAAGGGTCTCCGGTGAACCGCCGACCATCGTCCGGCTGGCCGCGACCGCGCATGCGACTGCTGGGCCGCGAGTGGAGCAGCTTCCAGGTGTGCGGGATGGCGGGCCTCCTGCTGGGCGCCTCGCTGGCGATGTGGCTGGCGGGGCCGACGGGTCTGTCGCGCGCCGTGCTCTGCAGCCTGCTTGGCGTGGCGGCCATCGTGTTCCTCACGCTGGCGATGGCGACCAAGGTGCTCACCGGGAGGGAGTCGCTCGTCTACTACCACCACGAAGTGGCGATCCTTGCGTGCTGCGCCCTGGTCCTTCGTGTTCGCGGGCTGCCGGTGCTGCCGTACCTCGACCTCACGGCACTCGGCCTGGGCGTGTTCCTGGCCTGCGGGCGCCAGGGTTGCCTGATGGTGGGTTGCTGCCATGGCAAGCCGCATGCGTTCGGCGTCGCCTACAGCGAGTCTCATGCCGACGAAGGCTTTCCGCATCGCTATGTCGGCGTCCGCCTGTTTCCGGTGCAGGCCCTCGAATCGCTGCTGGTGCTGGCCATCGTCTGCGGCGGCACGCTGCTCGTGCTGCAAGGCCGGGCGCCCGGGACGGCGCTGTCGTGGTATGTCGCCACCTACTCGACCTTGCGCATCTGGCTGGAGGAACTGCGCGGCGACGCGCTGCGGCCTTACTGGCACAGGCTTTCCGAAGCGCAGTGGACTTCGATGCTCATTCTCTTGGGCGTCGTGGTCGGTGAGTGGACGGGCCGCCTGCCGATGGCGCCAGGGCATCTCGCCATGCTCGCGTTTGCCGTGCTGTCGATGGCGTGGCTCGCTATCGGCAGGTCTTCCGTCCGGTCGCTCGTGCTGGCCGGGCACGCGGGGAGATCGCCGACATCGTGCAGGCGGCGCCTTCATCGGCGCAGTGCATCGATGTCAGGCGCACTTCGTTGGCGATCTGCCTCTCCACGCAGGCGCTGGAAGACTCTCGATCCCTCCTGGTTTCCTTGTCCCGGGCCGACAGGCGGCTCACGGCGGAAGAAGCACGCACGCTCGCGCGGCTGATCGCGCGCCTGGCCTCTGCCGGAACGAACCGCCGTCGGGAGCTGCTGGACAGCCAGCGCGGCGTGTTTCATTTGATCCTGCGCGGCGAGTCGCGCTGAACGGAGGTGTGAATGGATGACCCCCTGGGCGACGGGCTTCGACGGCTCCGTCAAGGCAGAGCCGGGAGCGCAGACCGTCACTTGCCGCCGCGCACGGTCCTGCGTCTGCAGCAAACGCTGGGCAATCGAGAGGTCGTGCGCCTGCTGGCGGTCTCTCCGTCCTCGACACCGCCGGCGTCGTGCGCGCCGACCGAGGTTCCCCGCGTGCCGCTGCGCACGCGCCTGGCGATCGCCTGGGGACGAATGAAGCGCGGCAAGGCCGGGAAGGACTGACGTGGACAGACGATCTGCGGCCCCGGAATGCATCCTGGGCATCGACATCGGCTCGACCACCGTCAAGACCGTGGTCGTCGATGCGGCGACGCGCGCCATCCTCTGGTCCGACTATCACCGCCACGAGACGCGCCAGGCCGCGGCACTCGATGCGCAGTTCTGCGCCATCGAATCGCGCTTCGGCGGCGTACCGCCTGCGTCGATGCGCGCCTTCATCACCGGCTCGGGTGCGCCGCCGCTCGCCCCGCTCATCGGCGCGAAGTTCGTGCAGGAAGTGAACGCGGTGACCCTTGCGGTCGATGCCTTGCATCCGGACGTGGGCAGCGTGATCGAACTGGGCGGGCAGGACGCGAAGATCATCATCTACAAGCCGGCGCCCGAAGGCGCCCATGCCTCCGCCCGGCGCGTGATCGCCTCGATGAACGACAAGTGCGCCTCGGGCACCGGCGCGACCATCGACAAGTGCGTGATGAAAGTGGGGCTGCCGTCCGGGGCACTGGCGAGGCTCGCATGGAATGGGGACAAGCTGCATCCCGTGGCCGCCAAATGCGGCGTGTTCGCCGAGACCGACATCGTGGGCCTGGTGAAGTCGGGCATTCCCGCGCCGGAGGTCATGTGTTCGCTGGCGGATGCGATCGTGGCGCAGAACCTGTCGGTGCTCACACGCGGACATACCCTGCAGCCGCGCGTGCTCCTTCTCGGCGGGCCGAACACGTACCTCCCGTTCCTCCAGGCATGCTGGCGGCAACGCATCGTCGAACTCTGGCGGGCACGCGGCCACCCATGCGTGCGCGACATGCCGCCCGAGGAACTCGTCTTCGTCCCGGACAACGCCGAGCTGTATGCCGCCTATGGCGCGGCGGTCTACGGACTCGGCGAGCGGGCAGAGACGGGGCGCTACCTGGGCAGCGCCGCGCTGCGCGCCTCGCTGGCTGAAGGACGAGGCTCCGGCGGCAGGCACGCCGAGGGCCCCGCGCTGGTGGCGAACGATGAAGAGCGCGACGCCTTCATCGAACGCTTTCGCGTGCCGGTCTTCGTCCCTGCAACGTTCGCGCCAGGCCGCCTGGTCGAGGGCTACGTGGGGATCGATGGCGGGTCGACTTCGTCGAAGGCGGTGCTGCTCGATGCCGAGGGCGAACTGCTTTTCAAGCACTACCAGCTCTCGGAGGGCAATCCGATCGCGGATGCGAAGCGGATCCTGGCGCGGCTGCGCGAATTCGTGGCGGGGCAGGGCGCCTGCCTGCGCGTGCTCGGTCTCGGCGCGACCGGCTATGCGGCGGACATCCTCGAAGAGACGATCGGCGCGGACGCGAACATCGTCGAGACGGTGGCGCACATGATGTCGGCCACGCGCCTCTTCGATGACGTGGACGTGGTGTGCGATGTCGGCGGGCAGGACATCAAGGTGCTTTTCATGGCGCACGGGGACATCCGCAACTTCCGGCTCTCCAACCAGTGCTCGGCGGGCAACGGCATGTTGCTGCAGGCCATGGCCCGCCAGTTCGGCGTCGCGATGGAGGACTACGCCGCGACGGCGTTCAGGGCAAGGCACAGCCCGCAGTTCAACTACGGTTGCGCGGTGTTCCTCGACACCGACCGCGTGACCTTCCAGAAAGAAGGCTACGCGCGCGAAGAGCTGATGGCCGGCCTCGCGCTCGTGCTGCCAAAGAACATCTGGCAGTACGTGGTGCAGATTCCACGGCTCGCGCAGCTCGGCCGGGTCTTCGTGCTCCAGGGCGGAACGCAGAACAACCTTGCCGCGGTCAAGGCGCAGCATGACTACATCGTCCATCGGGTGCCGGGTGCCGTGGTGCGCGTGCACCCGCATTGTGGCGAGGCAGGTGCGATCGGCGCGGCGCTCGAGGCGAGGCGTGTGGTCATGCGCCGTGGCACCAGCCGGTTCGTGGGGCTCGATGCGGCGATCGGCCTCGGCTACACCACGCGCAACGACGAGAGCACCGTTTGCCACTTCTGCGCCAATGCGTGCAAGCGCACGTTCATCGACGCGGCAACGCCGGGCGGCAGGACGAGCCGCTACATCGCCGGCTTCTCCTGCGAGAACGGAACCGTGGAATCGAAAGAGGCGCTCAAGGCGCTGATCACGCAGCGAAACTCGCTGAAGTCGCGGTTCCCGAATCTGGTCGACTACGAGGCCGAACTGGCCTTCAAGTCCTTCCATCAGCCGGAGCCGTTGCCCGAGGCCGGCACGCCGGTCGGGGACGTGCGCGTTCGCAGGGCATGGAAGACTTTCTACCTCGGCGTGACGCGACGGACTTTCGAGCGAGGCTTCGAGCGATCATGCAGCGAGAGCGCGGCATACCGCGCGCGTCTGCGCATCGGCATCCCGCGCGTGCTCAACATGTACTCGACCGCGCCGCTGTTTCGAACCTATTTCGAAGCGCTCGGCGTCGCCAGTCGTGGGGTCGTGTTCTCCGACTTCACGAGCGAGGCCTTGTGGGAGGCGGGCAGCCGCTACGGCTCGATCGACCCGTGCTTTCCATCCAAGGTGGCGCTGGCGCACGTTCACGACCTGTTGCTGGTCAGGCACAGGACCCGCCCGCTCGACTTCATCTTCTTTCCCTGCCTGACCCATCTGCCGAGCTTCGTGCGGGGCATGCCCGACACGACGGCCTGTCCGATCGTCGCCGGTGTGCCCAAGGTCGTTCGTGCCGCATTCACGAAAGAGGGAGACCATTTCGCGCAGGCTGGCGTGGCATATGTCGACCCGGCGATCACCCTGAACGAGCCGCACTACATGAAGAAGCAGATGTTCGAGGCCTGGGGCGACCGGTTGCGCGTGACGCGCGACGAGAGCGATTTCGCGGTGGAGCAGGGGCTCGCGGCGATGCGGGCCTTCGACAGCGAGATGCAACGACGCGGATTGCTGCTGCTGGAGCGCCTCGAAGAGGAGAACAAGGTCGGCATCCTCATGCTGGGACGTCCCTATCACAACGACCCGGGCCTGAACCACGGCGTGCTGGACGAGTTCCAGGCGTTGGGCTATCCGGTGTTGTCGATCCGCTCGATACCGAAGGAGCCGCAATGGCTGGCGCGCTTCTTTACGGACGACGAAGCGCAGCAGAGCGATGCGCTTCGCATCGCCGACGTCTGGCCGGAGGCCTACTCGACCAACAGCGCGGAGAAGGTGTGGGCCGCGAAGTTCGCCGCGCGGCATCCGAACCTGGTCGTGCTCGATCTCTCGAGCTTCAAATGCGGCCACGATGCGCCGACGTACGGGATGATCGACGACATCGTTGGCGCGAGCGCAACGCCCTATGCCGCGTTGCACGACATCGATGCCAACAGGCCGTCCGGCTCGATCAAGATCAGGGTGCGGACCTATGCGCATGCGCTTGCGCGGCATGCGGAGCACCTGGAGGACCTGCGCAAGGCGCGCACGGAGCTTGAGCGGCGGATTGACCAGAAGCGGCGGGAACTGACGGCGGCTCGTCGCGCCGGCGCGAAATCCGCGCGGCCCGATGTCCTCGACCAGGCTTACGCCTCGTACCTCGCCGAAGAAAAGCCGCTGGTGTTCGCGCGGCCCGAACCGGTGCACGACCTCGCCTGCGGCATGTCGCCGTCTTCGAACGTGCATCCGATCACCATCCATCGGTGGCGCCCGAAATCCGCCACCGAGCCGGACCATGCGCGGAGGCTGGCATGACCAGGGCTTCGGATGCGGCGCCCCGCACGGTCGTCTGGCTGCGAGACGAAGCGGCATGCGCCGCCGGGATCGAGGAGGAACTGCGCCGCTTCGAACGCGAAGAGCGTGCCCGTCTGGGTCTTGCCGTGAAGCCGCCGGTGCATTGGCGCGATGCCGCACCGGCGCGCTTCACGCGGGCCCAGCGCGAGCACACCACCTTGCTGTGCGGCGGCCTGACGCAGGCACAGGACTTGTTGATCCAAGGCGCGCTCGCGAGCATCGGCTACCGGGTCCGTGTCCTCGATGTGCCGGACAACGAGGCGTTGCGCTTCGGTCGCGAGTTCGGCAATCGCGGCCAGTGCAATCCGACCTATTTCACCGTGGGCAATCTCGTGAAGCACCTCGTCGCGCTGCGCGACGTGCAGGGTCTGAGCACTCGCGAGATCGTCGAAGGCCATGTGTTTCTCACTGCGGGGGCATGCGGTCCATGCCGCTTCGGAACCTACGCCACCGAATACCGCAAGGCACTGCGCGATGCCGGCTTCGAGGGCTTTCGCGTGCTGCTGTTCCAGCAGCAGGGGGCTCAGGCAGGCCTGCGGCGAAGGGGATGGCCTGGCGCTCGATCGCAGGTTCTTCCTGGCGGTGCTGCGCGCGGTCGTGGCCGGCGACGTGCTGAATGCGATGGGCTATCGCATGCGCCCCTATGAATTGAATACGGGCGCAACCGACAGGGCGCTGGATCGCTGCAAGGCCTTGCTGCACGACGCGCTCGCGCGTCGAAGAAGCATGCTTGCCGCGCTGTGGAAGAGTCGCCGTCTGCTCGCGGCGGTTGCGCTCGACCGTTCGCAAATCAAGCCCATGGTCTCGGTCATCGGCGAGTTCTGGGCCATGACGACCGAGGGCGACGGCAACTACCGACTCCAGCGCTTTCTCGAAGCCGAGGGCGCCGAGGTCGATGTGCAGCCGGTCACCGCCTGGCTGCTCTACAACATCTGGCAGGTGAAGTGGGACACACGGCGCCGCATGACCCTGCCTGCGCATGACGATGCGCGCCATGGCCTGGCCGGAAAGAATCCGGTGCGCAGGATGCTTTCGATGACGGTGGCGGAGTTCGCGTTGCGTGCCGTGTTCGGGCTCTATGCGGCACTGCTGGGGCTTCGGAACGCCCATCTGTCGGACTTCGACGAGATCGCGACGCTCTCGCATCCGTACTACGACAACCATCTCCGCGGCGGTGAAGGCCACATGGAAGTCGGCAAGCTCATCCAGAGCGTGCAGCAGCGCAAGGCGCACATGGTGGTCAGCGTCAAGCCTTTCGGCTGCATGCCGTCCTCGGGCGTGTCGGACGGCGTTCAGTCGCTGGTGACGGAGAAGTATCCGCATGCGATCTTCTGCGCCATCGAGACCACGGGAGACGGCGCCGCCAACGCGTACAGCCGGGTGCTGCGGGACCTGTTCAAAGCGAAGCTCGCCATGAGCCAGGAGCCTCGGCGGCCGGACTCTTCGGACAGGCCGCGATGGCGTCGATGTCAGGATCGCTGATCCCGGTGCGCCGCAAAGACGGCATCACCGGGATATCACCACGCTCAGTTGGTCGGCCCGTTGTACGGGTAGTAGCTGTTGTTAGGGTAGTACCCAGGGTAGTAGTAGGAGTTGCGCTGGTCGACGCTTCTGCCCACCTGGTTGCCGATCAGGCCGCCGACGGCGGCACCGCCAACGGTGGCCGCCGGGTTGTGGCCGATCGCGTGCCCGATGACTGCGCCACCGGCTGCGCCGGCCGCGGTGCCGAGTTGCTCGTTCGGTCCGGCGGCACAACCGGCCAGCGTCATGACAGAGGCGGCGACAGCCGCCGCGATCCAGAGTCGTGTGATCATGGTGTTCTCCTTCAGTGCGAGCTTGATGACGCTCGGGGAGCGCCGCAGTGCGTTGGGAGCGACGATGTCTTTCCTAGGCGTGCTTGATGAGCCGGACGATGATCAGCAGCACGATCGCTCCGACGGTGGCGACGACCAGACTTCCGATGAAGCCGCCGCCGCCGGAGAGGCTCAGCGAGCTGAACAGCAAGCCCCCGAGGAACGCGCCGACCACGCCGACGACCAGGTCGCCGACGATTCCGAAGCCGCCGCCCCTGACGAGCATTCCGGCAAGCCAGCCTGCGAGCAGGCCAATGATGAGAAACCAGAGCAGACCCATACGAATCCCTTCGTGCGGCAATGCCGACAGTTGTGAAGCTTTCCGGATCAGGAGCGCGCTTCAGGGCTCAGGATCACGAGGGGCGCACCACGATCGCATTGCGCACGCCACGCACGCCCTTGACGTCTGCGGCCAGCATCTCGGCGGTCCGCCGCTCTTCAGCGCTGCGTGCGAATCCTGAGAGCATCACGGTGCCATTGAGCGTCTCGACCTTGATCGCGCCGGCATTGACCTGATCGTTCTTGACGAAGCGGCTCTTCACGACCGTGGTGATCGTGGCATCGTCGACATACGCGCCGACGGATTCCTGGCCGCGGCTTACTGCACAACCGGTGCCGGCGAGCAGGGCCGCGACGGTTGCGGCGAGCGTCAAAGTATTGCGAAGTTGCATGATCATCTCCTTGGTTGACTCGGAATCTGGCGCGGCCACGGCCCCGCCACCCAGGCTTGCGCCCTTGCGCTTGGGCTCCAGGTTGCGAGCGTGGCCGCGGCCGCTCTTTTGTTTCCCGCTGCAAGGCTTGGCGTTCTTGCTTCTCGGTATGGACTGGATGCTTTCACTATAGGAACCGGGTGCGATGACCTGCATCGGAGCAGCACCTCCGCGCCTGTAGGACAGCTGCGGATGAGGTTGACGGCATGGCGTCACGATGCCGCGTGCGGCGTCTACGAGATCGGCATTCTTCTTGTCCCCCGGGCGCACTGTCTCGATTCGCACACGGCCCTCTGTCTCGATGCAGCTTCCCGATCCAATATTGCCGTGCCTTCGTGATGCCGCTACGATGAATCCGGGGACCTGGGAGCGCTTCCATTGCAGCTCGGAGCACAAGGCAACGCCTTTCGGCTTGTTCGATGCGAGGGATTGCGCTATCGATTTGATTTAGCCAACTGCAACAGGCATGAACATCCTTCATCTCACCCGCATCGCGCTCGGCGCGTCTCTCGCACTGCTGCTCTCCCCGAGCCACGCGTTTTCCAGCGCCCCGGTGGCCGCCGAAAACGGCATGGTCGTGAGTGCGCAGCATCTGGCAAGCAATGTCGGCGTCGACGTGCTCAAGCGCGGCGGCAACGCAGTCGATGCCGCAGTCGCCGTGGGCTATGCGCTCGCGGTGGTCTATCCCGCGGCCGGCAACCTGGGCGGGGGCGGCTTCATGACCATCCAGTTGGCGGATGGCCGCAAGACGTTCCTCGACTTCCCGCGAGAAGGCCCCGCTCGCGGCAACCGCCGACATGTACCTGGACAAGGACGGGAACGTGATCAAGGGAGCCTCCACCAAGGGGCATCTGGCCGTGGGCGTGCCGGGCAGCGTCTCGGGCATGGAGTACGCGCGTGAGAAGTACGGCACCATGAAGCGCGCGCAGCTGATCTCTCCGTCCGTTCAACTGGCCGAGAAGGGATTCGTGCTTCAGCAGGGTGATGTCGACCTGCTGCGCACCGCGACGAAGGATTTCCAGGAAGACCAGGCTTCGGGCGCCATCTTTCTGAACAAGGGCGAGCCTTACAAGGCGGGCGACCGACTCGTCCAGAGAGACCTCGCGCGCACCTTGCGCGAGATCAGCAACAAGGGCACCGACGGCTTCTACAAGGGCTGGGTGGCCAAGTCGATTGCCGATTCGAGCAAGGCGGGCAAAGGCATCATCACGATGGAAGATCTGGCCCAGTACAAGACGCGCGAACTGGCGCCGGTCGAGTGCGACTACCGGGGCTATCACGTGGTGTCCGCACCGCCGCCGAGTTCGGGCGGCGTGGTCATCTGCGAGATGCTCAACATCCTCGAAGGCTATCCGCTGAAGGATCTGGGCTGGAACTCGGCCCAAGGATCTCATTACATGATCGAAGCCATGCGCCACGCCTACGTCGACCGCAACAGTTATCTCGGCGATCCGGACTTCGTGAAGAACCCGCTCGACCGCCTGCTGGACAAGGGTTACGCCGAGAAGATCCGCGGGGTGATCGATCCGAAGAAGGCCGGAGTCTCCAAGGACATCAAGCCCGGCGTGCCGCCGCATGAAGGCAGCAACACGACGCACTACTCGATCGCGGACAAGTGGGGCAACGCGGTGTCGGTCACCTACACGCTCAACGACTGGTTCGGCGCCAAGGTGACCGCGCCCAGGACGGGCGTGCTGCTCAACGACGAGATGGACGACTTCACCGCGAAGGTGGGCGTGCCCAATCTCTACGGTCTCGTGCAAGGCGAAGCGAACAAGATCGAGCCGGGCAAGCGGCCGTTGTCGTCCATGAGTCCGACCATCGTGACCAAGGACGGCAAGCCTGTGATGGTCGTGGGCACGCCGGGCGGCAGCCGGATCATCACCGCGGTTCTGCAGACCATGATCAATGCGATCGACCACGGCATGAACGTTCAGGAGGCGGTGGATGCGCCGCGCTTCCACCAGCAGTGGCTCCCTGACGTGACCAACGTCGAGACGTTCGCTTTTTCCGCGGACACGCGCAAGATCCTCGTCGACATGGGTCACAACCTCGGTGCGCCGCAGCCTGCCAACCACCTGGCCGCCATCATCGTGGGTGCGCCCTCGCTGGGCGGCAAGCCGGTGGCGAACAATCGCTTCTACGGCGCCAACGATCCGCGCCGCAATACCGGCCTCGCCGCCGGCTATTGAGGCTCTGGGCGAGCGTGCCCGCGGCCTGTCGTTGTGCCTGAGCCTCCTGCGGATGCGTGCGCGCGCCGCAGCAACTGGCGATCGGCCCCGCCTGGCCTGGCGAGACCCAAACTTTTTGCGAGGCCTCAATGCAAGATCACACGCCCTGGATGCCCGGTGACGATGGTGCGGTGCGCAAGCACGCGCCGGCCACTTTGCGCAACCGCGAGCCGATCGCAGAGATGTTGCGGGAGGAATTGCCGGTTGCCGGCAAAGTGCTCGAAGTGGCGAGCGGGTCTGGCGAGCATTGCGCTTTCTTCGCGGAGCTTTTCCCCGGCCATTTCTGGCAGCCGACCGATCCAGACCCAGGTGCGCTCGGCTCGATCGCAAGCTGGTGCGCGGGGCTCGGCAACGTCTTGCCGCCGCTCGCGCTCGATGCCGCGTCGACCCATTGGCCCATCGATACCGCCGATGCAGTGCTGTGCATCAACATGGCGCATATCAGCCCTTGGGAAGCGACACTCGGGTTGGTCGCAGGCGCCGAGCGCCTGTTGGTCAAGGGCGAGCCGTTGATCCTCTATGGCCCGTGGCGGCGCGAGGGCGTGGCGACCGCGCCCTCGAACGAAGCGTTCGATGCGTCGCTCAGGGCGCGCGATTCGCGCTGGGGACTGCGGCGGGTAGAGGATCTCGACACCGCCGCCGACGCGCGCGGTTTCGCACGCACGCGGCTGGTCGAGATGCCGGCGAACAATTTGATGCTGGTCTATCGTCGCTAGCGCAGTATGTCGATCGTCGTTTCGCGGCTGCAGTCAGCTCGCACCGCATATCTTGTTGTTGTTGCGCGAGACTGTCAGTTCCTCGCAAGCAGCCTGCGAATAATTATGAATTCAGTTTTTGGCCATTCCGAAATCTGAACATGGAGACAAGCCTCATGGACCGCTATGCAGAGTTCTATCGCCGTTCCATCGACGCGCCGGAAGCCTTCTGGGCCGAGCAGGCGAAGCTCATCGACTGGAAAACGCCACCCGGGCAGATCCTCGATGCGAGCCAGCCGCCCTTCGTCAAGTGGTTCGCCGGCGGAACGACCAATCTCTGCCACAACGCGGTGGACCGGCATCTCGCGAGCCGTGGCGACCTGCCCGCGCTGATCTTCGTCTCCACCGAGACCGGCGTCGAAAGGACCTATTCCTTCCGCGAGCTTCACGCCGAAGTCCAGCGCACCGCCGCGAGCCTGATGGAACTCGGCGTGGGCAAGGGTGACCGGGTGCTGATCTACATGCCCATGATTCCGGAGGCCGCGTTCGCGATGCTGGCGTGCGCGCGCATCGGCGCGATCCACTGCGTGGTGTTCGGTGGTTTTGCGAGCGGTTCGCTGGCGTCGCGCATCGAGGATGCGACGCCGAAGGTCGTCGTGAGCGCCGACGCCGGTTCGCGCGGAAACAGGGTGCTGGCGTACAAGCCGCTCCTGGACGAGGCGATCCGTCTGTCGGCGCACAAGCCCCAGGCCGTGCTGCTGGTGGACCGGGGCCTCGCGCCCATGGATCTGGTGGCGGGGCGCGACCATCTCGCCGCTGTGCTGCGCGACAGGCACATGGATGCGCAGGTGCCGTGCACCTGGCTGGACGCCACGGACATCAGCTACACCATCTACACGAGCGGCACCACCGGCAAGCCCAAGGGGGTGCAGCGCGACACCGGCGGCTACGCGGTGGCGTTGGCCGCGAGCATGAAGCACATCTTCGACGGCCGCGCGGGCGAAACCTACTTCTCGACCAGCGACATCGGCTGGGTTGTCGGGCACAGCTACATCGTCTACGGCCCGCTGATCGCGGGCATGGCGACCATCATGTACGAGGGACTCCCCACGCAGGGCATCGACCGGGAGCCGGACGGCGGTATCTGGTGGCGCCTCGTCGAGAAGTACAAGGTGACGGTGATGTTCAGTGCGCCGACGGCAGTGCGCGTGCTCAAGAAGCAGGATCCCGCGCTCTTGAAGAAATACGACCTTTCGAGCCTGCGCGCACTGTTCCTGGCCGGGGAGCCGCTCGACGAGCCCACCGCGCGCTGGATCAGCGACGGCCTGGGTGTGCCGATCATTGACAACTACTGGCAGACCGAATCCGGCTGGCCGATCCTCACGGTGGCCAACGGCGTCGAGCGCATGCCGAGCAAGTTCGGCAGTCCGGGCATTCCGATGTACGGGTTCAAGGTCAAGATCCTCCACGAATCGACCGGAGAGGAACTCACCGGCGCCAACGAGAAAGGCGTCGTCGTCATCGAGGGGCCCACGCCGCCGGGCTTCATGCAGACGGTGTGGCGGGACGATGCCCGTTTCGTCAACACCTACTGGAAGAGCATTCCGGGCAAGACGGTCTATTCGACCTTCGACTGGGGCATCCGGGACGAGGACGGCTATTTCTATATCCTGGGGCGCACCGATGACGTGATCAATGTCGCCGGACATCGGCTCGGCACGCGCGAGATCGAGGAAAGCATCTCCGGGCATCCGGGCGTGGCGGAAGTCGCAGTGGTTGGCGTCGCCGATGCACTGAAGGGGCAGGTGGCGCTGGCGTTCGTCGTCTCGAAGGAGGCTGCGGCGGCCACCGATGCCGATCTGGCGTTGCGGCTGGAGGGGGAAATCATGAAGCGGGTTTCCGACGACCTCGGCGCGCTGGCCCGGCCCGCGCGGGTGCGCTTCGTGACGGCGCTGCCCAAGACCCGCAGCGGCAAGCTGCTGCGCCGCGCGATCCAGGCCGTCTGCGAGCACCGCGACCCCGGGGATCTGACGACGATCGACGATCCGAGCACGCTCCAGCAGATCAAGCAGTTGCTCTGACACCACTGCATCCTCAACTGTCGCCAGGGCCGGTCGCCTCGGGTTTTCCCGATCGGTGGCACAATGCGCGATGTACTCCGGCCCTTCCCAGCCACAGTCGCATCCGCCAATCGGTTCAGCCGTGTCGCGGAAGGTTTCCTAACCAGCTCGTGCCTCCCTCAGGGAAGCGAAGGTCAGCGCAATATGAGCGATTCCTCGTCGGCTCCGTCCGTCTACTCCGCCTATCAAGGCAATACGTACCTCTTCGGTGGCAACGCGCCATATGTCGAAGAAATGTACGAGAACTACCTCTCCAATCCCGGTAGCGTCCCCGACAACTGGCGTGCCTACTTCGACGCCCTGCAAAACGTGCCTGCCACCGACGGCAGCCACACCAAGGACGTTCCCCACCTCCCGGTCATCAATGCTTTCGCCGAGCGTGCCAAGGCGGGCACCACCAAGGTGGTCCACGCCAGCGGCGCCGATTCCGAACTCGGCCGCCAGCGCACCGCCGTTCAGCAGCTGATCGCCGCCTACCGCAACGTCGGCGCCCGCTGGGCCGACCTCGATCCGCTCAAGCGCGCCGAGCGTCCCGCCATTCCGGAGCTCGAGCCCTCGTTCTACGGTTTCTCCGACGCCGACATCGAGACGGTGTTCAACACGAGCAACACCTTCTTCGGCAAGGACACGATGTCCCTGCGCGACCTGCTCAACGCGCTGCGCGAAACCTACTGCGGCACCATCGGCGCCGAGTACATGTACATGACCGACCAGGCGCAGAAGCGCTGGTGGCAGCAGAAGCTGGAAAGCGCCCGCACCAACCCCAAGCTCACCGCCGACCAGAAGAAGCGCGTGCTGGACCGCCTCACCGCTGCCGAAGGCCTCGAGCGCTTCCTCCACACCAAGTACGTCGGCCAGAAGCGCTTCTCGCTCGAAGGCGGCGAGAGCTTCATCGTCTCGATGGACGAGCTGATCAACCAGGCCGGCGCCCGTGGCGTGCAGGAAATCGTCATCGGCATGGCCCACCGCGGCCGCCTGAACGTGCTGGTCAACTCGCTGGGCAAGCTGCCCGCGGACCTGTTCGCGGAGTTCGACCACACCGCCCCCGAAGACCTGCCGAGCGGCGACGTGAAGTACCACCAGGGCTTCAGCTCGGACGTCTCGACCCCCGGCGGCCCGGTTCACCTGAGCCTCGCGTTCAACCCCTCGCACCTCGAAATCGTCAACCCGGTGGTCGAAGGATCGGTGCGCGCCCGCATGGACCGCCGCGCCGACCCGCTCGGCAAGCAGGTGCTGCCGGTCATCGTGCACGGCGACGCGGCCTTCGCCGGCCAGGGCGTCGTGATGGAAACGCTGGCGCTGGCCGAAACGCGCGGCTATTCCACCGGCGGCACGGTGCACATCGTCATCAACAACCAGATCGGCTTCACCACCAGCGATCCGCGCGACAGCCGCTCGACGCTCTATTGCAGCGACATCGTCAAGATGATCGAGGCGCCGGTGCTGCACGTGAACGGCGACGATCCCGAAGCCGTGGTGCTCGCCACCCAGCTCGCGCTCGAATTCCGCATGGAATTCCAGAAGGACGTGGTCGTGGACATCGTCTGCTTCCGCAAGCTCGGCCACAACGAGCAGGACACCCCGGCGCTCACGCAGCCGCTGATGTACAAGAAGATCGCCCAGCACCCCGGCACGCGCAAGCTGTATGCCGACAGACTGGCCGCTCAGGGCCTCGGCGACACGCTCGGCGACGACCTGGTCAAGGCGCAGCGCGCGGCCTTCGACGCGGGCAAGAACACCACCGACCCGGTCATCACCAACTTCAAGAGCAAGTACGCGGTCGACTGGGCGCCGTTCCTCAACAAGAAGTGGACCGATGCCGGCGACACCGCGATTCCGCTCGCCGAATGGAAGCGTCTTGCCGAGCGCATCACCAAGTCGCCGGACCATTTCACCGTGCACCCGCTGGTCAAGAAGGTGCTCGACGACCGCGCGGCCATGGGCCGCGGCGAAGTCAACGTTGACTGGGGCATGGGCGAGCACATGGCCTTCGCCTCGCTGGTCGCCAGCGGCTACCCGATCCGCCTGTCGGGCGAAGACTGCGGCCGTGGCACCTTCACGCACCGCCACGCCGTGCTGCACGACCAGAACCGCGAGAAGTTCGATGAAGGCACCTACGTGCCGCTGCAGAACGTGGCCGACAACCAGGCGCCGTTCGTCGTCATCGACTCGATCCTGTCCGAAGAAGCCGTGCTGGCCTTCGAATACGGCTACGCCTCGAACGACCCCAACACGCTCGTGATCTGGGAAGCGCAGTTCGGCGACTTCGCCAACGGCGCTCAGGTCGTGATCGACCAGTTCATCGCCTCGGGCGAAGTGAAGTGGGGCCGCGTCAACGGCATCACGCTGATGCTGCCGCACGGCTACGAGGGGCAGGGTCCGGAGCACAGCTCGGCCCGCCTCGAGCGCTTCATGCAGCTGTCGGCCGACACCAACATGCAGGTCGTGCAGCCGACCACCGCCAGCCAGATCTTCCACCTGCTGCGTCGCCAGATGGTGCGCAACCTGCGCAAGCCGCTGATCATCATGACGCCGAAGTCGCTGCTGCGTAACAAGGACGCGACCTCGCCGCTGTCCGAGTTCACCAAGGGTGGCTTCCAGACGGTCATCCCTGACGTCAAGGACCTCAAGGCCGAGAAGGTCAAGCGTGTCATCGCCTGCTCGGGCAAGGTGTACTACGACCTGGCCAAGAAGCGCGAAGAGAAGGGCTTCGACGACGTGGCGATCATCCGCGTCGAGCAGCTCTATCCGTTCCCGCACAAGGCTTTCGGCGCCGAACTGAAGAAGTACCCCAATCTTGCCGATGTCGTCTGGTGCCAGGACGAACCCCAGAACCAGGGTGCGTGGTTCTTCGTGCAGCACTACATCCACGAGAACATGCAGGAAGGCCAGAAGCTCGGCTACGCCGGCCGCGCCGCGTCGGCGTCGCCGGCCGTGGGCTACTCGCACCTGCACCAGGAACAGCAGAAGGCGCTCGTCGATGCGGCCTTCGCGAAACTCAAGGGCTTCGTGCTGACCAAGTAAGAAGAACTCGAACCATCTCACAAGAAACACGAAGCGGAACCAGAAATGTCCATCGTTGAAGTCAAAGTCCCCCAGTTGTCCGAGTCCGTGGCCGAAGCCACCATGCTGCAGTGGAAGAAGAAGGCCGGTGAAGCGGTCGCCGTCGATGAAATCCTGATCGAGATCGAGACCGACAAGGTCGTGCTCGAAGTGCCGGCGCCCGCCGCCGGCGTGCTGGCAGAGATCGTGGCCGGCGACGGTGCGACCGTCGTGGCCGATCAGCTCATCGCCAAGATCGACACCGAGGGCAAGGCCGGTGCTGCCGCGCCCGCCGCTGCGCCTGCGGCGGCTCCGGCTGCCGCTCCCGCAGCGGCTGCTGCCGCCGCTGGCGGCACGTCGAAGTCCGACGTCGCCATGCCTGCTGCCGCCAAGCTGCTCGCCGACAACAAGCTCGCTACCTCCGACGTGACCGGCACCGGCAAGGACGGCCGCGTCACCAAGGGCGACGTGCTGAGCGCAGTGGCCGGCGGCGCGACCGCCAAGGTCGCCGCGCCCGTCGCGATCCCGACCGGCGCCCCGAAGACCGCGCTGCCGCAGGTCGCTGCACCCGCCACCGCGCCCGACCTGGGCGAGCGTCCGGAACAGCGCGTGCCGATGAGCCGCCTGCGCGCCCGTATTGCCGAGCGTCTGCTGCAATCGCAATCGACCAACGCGATCCTGACCACGTTCAATGAAGTGAACATGGCGCCCGTCATGGAAATGCGCAAGCGCTTCCAGGAGAAGTTCGAGAAGGAACACGGCGTCAAGATCGGTTTCATGAGCTTCTTCGTGAAGGCTGCGGTGCACGCGCTGAAGAAGTACCCGGTGCTCAACGCCTCGGTGGACGGCAATGACATCGTCTACCACGGCTACTTCGACATTGGTATCGCCGTCGGCTCGCCGCGCGGCCCGGTGGTGCCGATCCTGCGCAATGCCGACCAGATGAGCTTCGCCGATATCGAGAAGAAGATCGCCGAATACGGCGCCAAGGCGCGCGACGGCAAGCTGGGCATCGAGGAGATGACTGGCGGCACGTTCTCGATTTCGAACGGCGGCGTGTTCGGCTCGATGCTGTCGACCCCGATCATCAACCCGCCGCAGTCGGCCATCCTCGGCGTGCACGCGACCAAGGACCGCGCTGTCGTCGAAAACGGCCAGATCGTGGTTCGCCCGATGAACTACCTGGCGATGAGCTACGACCACCGGATCATCGACGGCCGCGAAGCCGTGCTGGGCCTGGTCGCGATGAAGGAAGCGCTGGAAGACCCCGCGCGCCTCTTGTTCGACATCTAAGGAGCACCGGATGTCTGACAAGCAATTCGACGTCGTCGTCATTGGCGGCGGCCCCGGCGGCTACATCGCCGCGATCCGCGCGGCGCAGCTCGGCTTCAACGTGGCCTGCATCGACGAGTGGACGAACTCCAAGGGCGGCCCCGCCCTCGGCGGTACCTGCACCAACATCGGCTGCATCCCCTCGAAGGCACTGCTGCAATCGTCCGAGCACTACGAGCACGCGGGCCATGCCTTCGCGGATCACGGCATCAAGGTCGAGGGGCTCGGCATCGACGTCGCCAAGATGCTCGCGCGCAAGGACAACGTCGTGAAGCAGAACAACGACGGCATCGTCTACCTGTTCAAGAAGAACAAGGTCGCGTTCTTCCACGGCCGTGGCTCGTTCGTGAAGGCTTCCGAAGCCGGCTACGAGATCAAGGTCGCTGGCGCCTCTGAAGAGAGCATCACCGGCAAGCACGTCATCGTGGCGACCGGCTCGAACGCGCGTCCGCTGCCGGGCGCCCCGTTCGACGAGGAGAACATCCTCTCGAACGACGGCGCGCTGCGCATCGGCGCGGTGCCGAAGAAGCTCGCGTTGATCGGCTCCGGCGTGATCGGCCTCGAGATGGGCTCGGTGTGGCGCCGCCTCGGTGCCGAAGTGACCGTGCTCGAAGCGTTGCCGACCTTCCTCGGCGCAGTCGACGAGCAGATCGCCAAGGAAGCCAAGAAGGCCTTCGACAAGCAGGGACTGAAGATCCACCTGGGCGTGAACGTCGGCGAAGTCAAGTCGGGCAAGAACGGCGTGAGCGTCGCCTACACCGACGCGAAGGGCGAGGCGCAGAAGCTCGACGTGGACAAGCTGATCGTCTCGATCGGCCGCATCCCCAACACCATCGGACTGAACCCCGAGTCGGTCGGCCTCAAGCTCGACGAGCGCGGCGCGATCGTGGTGGACGACGAGTGCAGGACCAGCCTGCCGAATGTCTGGGCCATCGGCGACGTGGTGCGCGGCCCGATGCTCGCGCACAAGGCGGAAGAAGAGGGCGTTGCCGTGGCCGAGCGCATTGCCGGCCAGCATGGTCACGTCAACTTCAACACGATCCCGTGGGTGATCTACACCTCGCCGGAGATCGCGTGGGTCGGCCAGACCGAGCAGCAGCTCAAGGCCAGCGGCCGTGCGTACAAGGCCGGTACCTTCCCGTTCCTCGCGAACGGCCGTGCCCGGGCACTGGGCGACACGACCGGCATGGTGAAGTTCCTGGCCGATGCGGCCACGGACGAGATCCTCGGCGTGCACATGGTGGGCCCGATGGTCAGCGAGCTGATCTCCGAAGCCGTCGTCGCGATGGAGTTCAAGGCCAGCGCCGAAGACATCGCACGCATCTGCCACGCGCATCCTTCGCTGTCCGAGGCGACGAAGGAAGCGGCGCTTGCCGTCGACAAGCGCACGCTGAATTTCTAACCACCCCCGTTGCTTGCTCACTTCGTGTAGCCGCCTCCCCCTCCAGGGGGCGACACCTTCGGCCCGGCAAGGCCGGTTCCGAGGTGTCTCCCGTGCGGGCTTCGCCTTGCTCGCCGCGAGCGGCCGCCGTCACTTTCAATGCCTGCATCGATATGTCCGTAAAGGCCGCCTACGAGGCCGAGCTGGCGGCGCGGGGGTTCAAGAGCGACCCTGCGCAGCTGCGTGCCGTGGAAGCGCTCGATCGCTGCGCCCGCGAGTGGGCCGAGTACAAGGCGCAGCGTTCCAACGCCTTCAAGAAGCTGATCAACCGGCCGGAGATCCCGCGTGGGGTCTACATGTACGGTGGTGTCGGCCGCGGCAAGAGCTTCCTGATGGACTGCTTTTACAACGCGGTCCCGCTGCGGCGCAAGACGCGGCTGCACTTCCACGAATTCATGCGCGAGGTGCATCGCGAACTGGCCGAGCTGCAAGGCACGGTCAATCCGCTGGATGAACTCGGGCGTCGGATCGCCAAGCGGTACAAGCTCATCTGCTTCGACGAGTTCCATGTCGCGGACATCACGGACGCGATGATCCTGCATCGCGTCCTGGCGGCGCTCTTCGCGAACGACGTCGGCTTCGTCACCACGTCCAACTTCAAGCCCGACGATCTGTATCCGGGCGGGCTGCATCGCGATCGCATCCTTCCGGCGATCCGGTTGCTCAACGAGAAGCTGGAGGTCGTCAATGTCGACAATGGCACGGACTATCGCCGCCGCACGCTGGAACAGGTCCGGCTCTACCTCACACCGAATGGTGCCGAGGCCGACAGGGAGATGCGCGAGGCCTTCGAGCGGCTGGCGGAGTCCGCGGACGAAAATCCCGTGCTGCACATCGAGGCGCGCGAGATTCACGCGTGCCGCAAGGCCGGGGGTGTGGTCTGGTTCGATTTCAAGACGCTGTGCGGCGGTCCGCGTTCGCAAAACGACTATCTCGAGATAGCGACCCAGTTTCACACGGTCCTGCTCTCGGATGTGCCCCACATGCCGGTGCGAATGGCGTCGGAAGCCCGGCGCTTCACCTGGCTGGTGGACGTGTTCTACGACCGGCGTGTGAAGTTGATCATGTCGGCCGAAGTGCCGCCCGAACAGTTGTATACCGAAGGGCCTCTGGCCCACGAATTTCCGAGAACCGTTTCGAGGCTCAACGAGATGCAATCGGCCGAATTCCTGGCTCTGGAACGCCGTATCGTCGATACCCGCTTGACATGAAAGCCACGCTTGCTGCCGTCCTGATCGGGCTGTCTGCCCTGCCTCTCTGGGCGCAGACGACGGCCACAACCGCCGGTGCGGACTTCGATGCCGAGCGCGCCCGCCTCGGGGACGAACAGAAGGCGATCGACGCGCGTTACCTGACCGAGCAGCAGGCCTGCTACAAGAAGTTCGCGGTCGAGGACTGTCTCCGGGACAGCCGTCGCCGACGGCGCACCGCGACCGACGACATCAAGCGTCAGCAGGCGGCCATCAACGATTTCGAGCGCAAGCGCCGGGGTGCTGCCGAGCTCGACAAGCTCGAGCAGCAGAACTCGTCGCAGAAGGCGCAGGATGCCGATGCCCAGCGCGAGCAGTCGCTGAAGTCGCAGCAGGACCGCGAGCAGCGTGCGGCCGATCATGCCGCGAGCCGTGCCGGGGCCGCCGCCCAGGAGGCGGAGAACCGCCGGCAGTTCGAGAAGAGGCAGCACGAGCATGCCGAAGAGCAAGCCGACGTCGCCAAACGAAAGGCCCAGGCACCGGTGGCGCATGCCGAATACGAAGAGAAGCAGCGCAAGGCCGCGGAGCATCGCGCCGAGCTGGAACGTAGGAATGCGCAGAGGGACAAGCCGCGATCGGCACCGCTGTCGGAGCCTGGCGCCGCAGCTCCTGCGCCTGCGGCGCCCAAGAGCCCCTGACGCCCCTGACGCCCTTGACGTTCTTGCCGATCCTCAATCGGCGGGCGGAAGCTCCTCGAGCTTCAGCACGGCAATCGAAATGTTGTCGCCGGTGCCGCGCGCGCGCCGGCGCGCTTCGGCAACCAGCAACTCGACGGCCGAGCGCGGCGGCTGGTCGGCCAGGAGAGAGCCCATTTCTTCCGGCGTGAAGTAGTGCCAAAGCCCGTCGCTGCAGGCCATGAGCACATCGCCGGGTTGCAGGCTCGGGATCAGGTGGACATCCACCGGCGGCGGGGTCGATTTCATGCCCAGACAGCCCAGCAGGATGTTGCTCTGCGGGTGGAGGCTCGCTTCCTCTTCGTCGATCTCGCCGCGATCCACCAGGACCTGGACATATGAATGGTCCTTGGTGCGCTTCACGAGGCGGCCTCGATGGAAGTGGTAGATGCGCGAATCGCCGGCATGCACCCACGCGCAGTCGCCTTCGGGATTCAGCAGGAAGGCGGCCAGCGTGCTGTGGGGTTCCTGTTCGCTGGAGACGGCCGTGAGCTTGATGACCGTGTGCGCGTCCTCGAGCATCTGCCGGAGCACGCCGACCGGTTCGTCCCGACCCGGCTTGTAGCGCGCGAATAGCTGGCGTGCCGTCAGGAGGACCTGATCGGACGCCTTGCGCCCGCCGCTGCGTCCACCCATGCCGTCGGCGACGACGCCGAGCACGCAGCCCGGTACCCGGGGGTGGGAGAGGACCATGACCTGGTCCTGCTGATAGGGTCGATCGCCCTGGTGGAGGCCGGTGGCGGCAACGAGTCGAAAGCTTCGTGTCATGCAGGCGCAGGGGCGCCAGTGGCGCGGTCTCTCATGGATTTTTGTTGCAGCGAAACGAAGACGTATTATCGAGCGAACACAGGCAGGGGAAGCCCCCGCTGCCTGTGCCGTTCGTGAATTGCGCCCGTTGGACTCCAATCTTCATTCCCTTTCCCGTCAGCTCATCGAGCTGCGGATCGAGCACGCCGACCTCGATGCCTCGATCGATCGCCTGGCGGACGCCGTCTCGCGCGACGAACTTCTGCTGCGCCGCCTGAAAAAGAGGCGCCTCGCGTTGCGAGACGAGATTGCGCGCCTCGAACGCCTGCTCGATCCCCAAGAGCCCGCCTGATGTCGCTCGAGCAGGAAGTGCGCGAGGCGTTTGCGCAGGATGGGGTGCTTTCGCAGGCGGCGGAGCAGTTTCGCGAGCGCGAGGGGCAGACGCAGATGGCGCTTGCCGTTGCCCGCACCATCGCCCAGGGCGGTGTGCTCGTCGTCGAGGCCGGGACCGGCGTGGGGAAGACCTTCTCCTATCTCGTGCCGGCACTGCTGAGTGGTGAGCGCGTTCTGCTGTCCACCGCGACGAAGACGCTGCAGGACCAGCTCTTCGGCCGTGATCTGCCGCGGCTCGTGGCTGCCCTTGGCTTGCCGGTGCGCACCGCCTTGCTCAAGGGGCGGTCCAGCTATCTGTGCCTGCACCGGCTCGACCTCGCGCGCCATGACGCTTCGCCGGAACGCGCCTCGTTGCGCACGCTGGCGAAGATCGAGCAATGGTCCAAGGCCACGCGCACCGGCGACCTCGCTGAACTGCCGGGCCTCGACGAGCGCTCGCCGTTGATCCCGCTGGTGACTTCCACGCGGGAGAACTGCCTGGGCGCCCAGTGCCCGCAGTTCAAGCCCTGTCATGTCAATCTCGCCCGGCGCGAGGCGATGGCGGCGGACGTGGTGGTCATCAACCACCATCTGTTCTTCGCCGATCTCGCCGTGCGCGAATCGGGCATGGCGGAATTGCTGCCGACGGTGCGGGTCGTGGTGTTCGACGAAGCGCACCAGTTGAACGAAACCGGCGTCCAGTTCCTCGGCGTCCAGCTCGGCAGCGGACAGGCGCTGGACTTCGCACGCGACTTGCTCGCGGCCGGACTTCAGCACGCGCGGGGACTGGTCGACTGGCAACAACTGGCGGCCGGAATCGAACACGCGGCACGGGAACTTCGGCTGTCGGTCGGCAAACAGTACCCCGGCAGCAAGCTGCGCTGGTCGGGCGGATCGCCGGACGGGGTTTCGGTGCAGGCGTGGCAAGGTGCGCTGGAAGCGTTGGGGCAGGCCTTCGCCGAAGCGGCGCGCGGCCTCGATACGGTGAGCGAACTGACGCCGGATTTCGTCCGGCTCCACGAGCGGGCATTGCAGCTTTCCGAACGCGCGTCCCGGTTCGCCGAAGCCTGTCCCTCCGGATCGGTGCGCTGGGTGGACGTGGGCTCGCACCTGCGACTGGTCGAATCGCCGCTCGACATTGCAGAGGCAGTGCGCGCGCGCGTTCTCAAGTCGGATGCGGCCGAGGCCGACGATGACGGCCGTGCATGGGTGTTCACCTCGGCCACGCTGGGCGACGATCCGCAGCTCAAGTGGTTCACCGAACCCTGCGGACTCGACGACGCCGAAGTGCTGCGTGTCCGGAGTCCCTTCGACTATGCGCGCCAGGCCGCGCTTTACGTGCCGCGCCGATTCCCCAAGCCCAGCGATCCCGCGCACGGGCACCAGGTGGCGCAGCTCGCCGCCCATGGCGCTCGCCGCCTCGGCGGCCGCACGCTGGTGTTGACGACGACCCTGCGCGCTTTGCGCACGGTGGGCGACGCGATCCGGCAGGACTTCGAGACGCTGGAGCCGGCGGAGCGACCCGAGGTGCTGGTGCAGGGCGAACTGCCCAAACGCATGCTGATGGATCGCTTCCGCGAAGGTGCGGCGCAAGGGCGTTCCGGCTGCGTGCTGGTCGCATCGGCGTCCTTCTGGGAAGGCTTCGATGCGCCCGGCGATGCCTTGCAGCTGGTGGTGATCGACAAGCTGCCGTTTCCGCCGCCCAATGACCCGCTGGTGGAGGCGCGCTCCCAGCGCCTCGAGTCGCAAGGCCGGAGCGCGTTCAGCGACTACTCGCTGCCCGAGGCGGCTGTGGCGCTCAAGCAGGGCGCCGGCCGGCTGATCCGGCGCGAAACCGACACGGGCGTGCTCGTGATCTGCGACACCCGGCTTGTCGCGATGGGTTACGGCCGCCGCTTGCTCGCCGCGCTGCCGCCGATGCGGCGCATCGAGGACGAGGCTGGCTTCGAGGATGCGCTGGCGGCGCTCAAGAACGGCGTGGGATAAGCGAAGCCGGCGCGGCCCGGCTCAGGGCACTCTCGGAACCGGCTTTGCCGGGCCGATGAGTGCGCCCCCTTGAGGGGAGCGCCGAAGGCGCATGGGGGTGCTACCAGAGTTTCCACCAGGGATCGTCCTTGGCGCGGAAGCCGCGGGACAGGTATTCGCTCTTCGGATAGTTCTGGGTCAGCACGCGCTTGGCATCGTCGCGCAGCTCAGTCATGCCCAGCTTGTCGTACGACATGACCATGATGTAGAGCGCTTCTTCGAGTGCCGGCACTTCGCGGTAGTCCGCGAGCGCGATTTGCGCGCGGTTGACGGCCGCCAGGTACGCGCCGCGCTCGTAGTAGTAGCGCGCCACGTGCACTTCATACTGGGCCAGCGAGTTGACGATGTAGTTCATGCGCTGCCGGGCGTCCGGCGTATAGCGCGATTCGGGGAAGCGGGTCACGAGCTCCTTGAAGGACTCGAAAGACTCCTTCGCGGCTTTCTGATCGCGCTCCGAAAGGTCCTGGCGCGTCATGAACGCGAAAAGACCGAGATCGTCGTTGAAGTTGATCACGCCCTTGAGATAGAGCGCGTAATCGAACGCCGGGCTCGCCGGATGCAGCTTCATGAAGCGATCGAGCGTGGCGATGGCGCCGGGCTTGTCGCCCGCCTTGAACTGGGCATAAGCCTTGTCGAGCTGGGCCTGCTGGGCCAGCGGCGTGCCGGCAGCGCGGCCTTCGAGCTTCTCGTACAGCGGGACGGCCTTGTCGTAGGAGCCGGAGTCGGCTTCGTCCTTGGCTTCGGAGTAGATGCGGTTGGGGCTCCAGTTCGCGGTCCTGTCGACCTCGGTCGACGAGCAGCCGGCCACCAGCCATGCCGCCGCACAAAGGGCCAGCCAGCCAGGGACAACCGATAATTTGGCGCGAAACATCAAGTAAGGCTTTCGTGAAACAGGTGCCTTCAATTATATCGGCCGGGTCCTCGGGCGCCCCCTGGACGCGGCGGAGCACGACGAGGCGGGCGAGCTCTCCGATGCCAGCGAAATCCGCACTTTCCTGATCGGCGAAACCCAGCACGCGCAGCGCCTGGACCGGGCGCTTGCCGCGCTCGTGCCGGAGTTCTCCCGCAGCTATCTCCAGCAACTCATCGATGCCGGCATGGTGGAGCTCCAGGGCAGGGTGGTCAGCAAGCCCTCTGCGACGGTGCATGCCGGCGAATCGGGGCGCATCGAGCTTCGTCCGACGCCGCAAAGCCAGGCTTTCCGGCCGGAGACGATGCCCATCGAGGTGCTGCACGAGGACGAGCATCTGCGCGTCATCGACAAGCCGGCCGGACTCGTGGTGCACCCCGCGCCGGGCAATTGGAGCGGCACTCTGCTCAACGGATTGCTGGCGCTCGATCCGCGCGCGGCGCTGCTGCCGCGCGCCGGCATCGTTCATCGGCTCGACCGCGACACGAGCGGGCTGATGGTGGTGGCCCGCAGCCGCGCGGCGATGGATGCGCTGGTGGCGCTGATCGCGGCGCGCGAGGTCAAGCGGCAGTACATCGCGATGGCGCACCGGGCCCGGCAGGGCGCCGAAACGAGGCATGTGGACAGCCCGATCGGCCGAGATCCTCGCAATCGCCTGCGCATGGCGGTCGTCGACCTGGACCGTCACCCTGGGAAGCCGGCGCGGACCTTGATAGAGATGCTCGACAGCAACGATCTCGGCTGTGCGGTGCGTTGCACGCTGGAGACGGGGCGCACCCACCAGATTCGTGTGCACATGGCTTCGATCGGTCATCCGCTGGTGGGCGACGCCCTGTACGGCGGGGCCGAGGCGGCCGGGCTGGCACGGCAGGCGCTGCACGCTTTCAGGCTCGGGTTCGTGCATCCAGTGACCGGCCGGAGCATGGAGTTCCAGTCGCCGCCGCCGGCCGATCTCGTGCAAGGCATGGCACATTGGGGGCTGGATTACAATCGCGCCTGACGGTCCCGAGGGGCCGCGCCGGCGACCTGATGTCGGCTTCGCGTTGCGTATGCCGCGTGCCCGCAGCGCCTTCTTCCATCCATCTGAACAAGCGTCCTTGTGGCGCCTTTTCCCGGATAACGCGAACCATGAATACGGCGGATGCCAAGCGCATTCTCGAAACCGCCTTGATCTGTTCGACACAGCCGTTGCCGGTGCGCGAACTGCGCGTGCTGTTCGACGACGAACTGGGTGCGGACACCATCAAGTCGCTGTTGCACGAGTTGCAGGAAGACTGGTCGCAGCGCGGCCTCGAGCTCGTGAGCGTCGGGAGCGGCTGGCGTTTCCAGAGCCGCCCCGAGATGCGCGATCACCTCGATCGCATGCACCCCGAGAAGCCGCCGCGCTACACGCGCGCCGCGCTCGAAACGCTGGCGATCATTGCGTACCGCCAGCCGGTCACTCGCGGTGACATGGAGGACATCCGGGGCGTCACCATCAATTCGCAGATCCTCAAGCAACTCGAGGACCGCAACTGGATCGAAGTCATCGGTCACCGCGAGACGGTCGGACGCCCCGCGCTCTACGCGACCACCCGGCAGTTTCTGGACGACCTCGGTCTCGCCTCGCTCGATCAGTTGCCGGTGATCGAATCGCCGGCGCAGCAGGGAGCGCTGATCGATGCGCTGGACCGGGCGGCAGACGCAGAGCAATCGGCGTTGCCGATCGACGAACCGGCCGACGAGGCCCAGGCGGTGACCGCCGAGGGCGATTCCGCCGCCGCGCTTTTCATGGCCGACCCGCAGGATGTCCCGCCGGCCGAGCCCTTATTCACCCCTGTAGAAGCAGACGCCGCGCCCGAAGAGGCCGACACCACCGCTGTCACTTCCGGAACCCGATCATGAGCTCCAACGATCCGCAAGCCGCGGCGACGCTGCCGACCGAGCCTGCTTCAGAAGAACGCGGGGACCTCGCGCAGCCGCCTTCCTCCGAAACCGGCGCCGCCGTCCCGACGGCGGAAGGCGCCGCAGAGGCGCCCCGCAAGCGTCGTCCGCGCCGTCGGAAGCCTGCTGGCGATGCCGAAGCCACGCTGCAGTCCGTTGAATCGGTCGAGGCGGCCGATGCGGGGGAATCCGACGCTTCCGTCGTTGACGCACGCCAGGTGCCCGCACCGGAAGAGGCACCGGCGGTCGAAGCGCCAATCCCCACGGAAGCCGACGACAAAGACGAAGTCGAAGATGAAGAGGAGGAGCCGGACGAGGACGAAGACGATCTCGACCGCGCCCGCCGTGCCGCGGAGCGCGAGCAGCGGAACGCGCCGCCGCCCGAGCCGATCCGGTTTGCCGACGTCATTTCGGGCCAGTTCGACGCCGACGAGGAAAGCCCGGAGGTGCCGCCGCTCAAGCGCGTGCTGCTGCCGGAGGCCGATTCGCCCAAGCTGCACAAGGTTCTTGCCCAGGCCGGCCTGGGTTCGCGGCTGGAGATGGAGCAACTCATCCTCCAGGGCCGGATTTCGGTCAACAACGAGCCGGCCCACATTGGCCAGCGCATCCAGTGGGGCGACCAGGTCAAGATCAACGGCAAGCCGATCCGCTTCCGGATCGCGCCGCCGCCGGCCCGCGTCATTGCTTATCACAAGCCCGTCGGCGAAGTCGTCACGCATGACGATCCGCAGAACCGGCCCACCGTCTTCCGGAAGCTTCCGCGACTTCAGCAGGGCAAGTGGCAGTCGGTGGGGCGGCTGGACCTGAATACCGAAGGGCTGCTGCTCTTCACGAGTTCGGGCGAGCTGGCCAACCGGCTCATGCATCCGCGTTTCGGACTGGAGCGCGAGTATGCCGTCCGGGTGCTTGGCGCGCTCAGCAACGAGGAAAAGCAGCGCCTGCTCGAAGGGGTCCGCCTCGACGACGGCATGGCGCAGTTCGGGACGATCGAGGACGGCGGCGGCGAAGGCTCCAACTGCTGGTATCGCGTCACCATTTCCGAGGGTCGCAATCGCGAGGTGCGGCGCCTGTTCGAGTCGGTCGGCCATGCCGTGAGCCGCCTCATCCGCATCCGCTACGGTGCGATGGTGCTCCCGCGCGGGCTCAAGCGCGGGGCGTGGATGGAGCTCGACGAGCGCGACATCCGCGCGCTGTTCCAGGCGGCCGGCGCGTCGCCTGTCGAGCGTGCCGCGCGCTCAGGCGGAGGCGGCAAGGCCCAGGAGGGCGGCGGGCGAAACGGCCGCGGCCGGAAACGGCGCGGCAACCGCAACGGCAATGGCGATGGCTCGCAGGGAGAACGCGAGACGCCCATCCCGAATCCGTTGACGCACGGTCCGGCGGCGCGGGCCGAGCGCGGCGGGCAGGGCGCGTCCCAAGGCCGCCGCGGCCGAGGCGGCCAGGGGCAGCAGGGTCGCAACCGGCAGGGCGAGGATCGCCAGCCGGGCGGCGCCAATCAGCCCGATCCGATGAAGACCTCGCTGGGCTACATCGGCGCCGACAGCTTCTCGCGGCAGCGCAAGGAACAACGCCAGGGGGACGCCGTGGCGGTCCTTCCGGCGGCAACTTCGGCGGGCAGGGCGGCGGCGGCCGTCGCCGCGGCCGCTGATATCCGGTACGCACGGCAATGTTTCGCCCGCCCTCTTGCGGGTTGACCCTGTCGCGCCGGTTAAAATCAAAAGCTTTGTCAAGGGTCGCAGCCCCGCGTTGCGGCACTGATGGAACCTATTCATATCCAAGCACTCAGGAAAGCACTTCAATGGCTATCGAACGTACCCTCTCCATCATCAAGCCCGACGCAGTCGCCAAGAACGTCATCGGCAAGATCGTCTCCCGTTTCGAGGCCGCCGGCCTGAAGATCGTGGCCGCCAAGCTGGTCCAGCTGTCGCGCGCCGAGGCGGAGCAGTTCTACGCCGTCCACAAGGAGCGCCCCTTCTTCAAGGACCTCGTCGAGTTCATGATCTCGGGTCCGGTCTTCGTGCAAGTGCTCGAAGGCGAAGACGCCATCGCCAAGAACCGCGACCTGATGGGTGCCACCGACCCGAAGAAGGCCGCCGCCGGCACCATTCGCGCCGACTTCGCCGACAGCATCGACGCCAATGCGGTGCACGGCTCCGATGCGCCCGAGACCGCCCGGGCCGAAGTCGCCTTCTTCTTCGCCGGCCTCAACGTCTACGCGCGCTGAGGACCAGACTCCCGACGCAATGACCACGGCCAACCTGCTCGACTTCGATCTCGAGGGCTTGGCCGCGTTTTGCGAACGGCTGGGCGAAAAGCGTTTCCGCGCAACGCAGCTCTTCCGCTGGATTCATCAGCGGGGTGCCAGCGATTTCGCGCAGATGACCGATCTCGCGAAGACGCTTCGCGAGAAGCTCGCCACCACGGCGCGTGTCGAAGGACTGCCGGTGGTGACCCAGCACGAATCCGCCGACGGCACCATCAAGTGGCTGTTCGATGTCGGCGACGGCAACGCGGTCGAGGCCGTGTTCATTCCCGAGGACGACCGCGGTACCTTGTGCGTCTCCTCGCAGGCCGGCTGCGCGGTCGGGTGCCGCTTCTGCTCCACCGGCCACCAAGGCTTCAGCCGTAACCTCACCACGGGTGAAATCGTCGCGCAGCTGTGGTTCGCCGAGCACTTCCTGCGCAAGCACCTGCAGCGCGACGAGCGGATCATCTCGAACGTCGTGATGATGGGCATGGGCGAGCCGTTGCAGAACTACGCGGCGCTGGTGCCGGCGCTGCGCACCATGCTCGACGACAACGCCTATGGGCTGTCGCGCCGCCGGCTGACGGTTTCGACGTCCGGCGTCGTTCCCATGATGGACCGGTTGGGCGAGGACTGCCCGGTCGCGCTGGCGGTGTCGCTCCACGCGCCCAACGATGCGCTGCGCAATGACCTGGTGCCGCTGAACCGCAAATACCCGATCGCCGAGCTGCTCGCGGCCTGCAAGCGTTACCTCGAGCACGCGCCGCGCGACTTCATCACCTTCGAATACTGCATGCTCGACGGCGTGAACGATCAGCCGGAGCATGCGCGCCAACTGGTGGAACTGGTGCGTTCGCAGGGCGTTTCCTGCAAGTTCAATCTGATCCCGTTCAATCCGTTCCCGGCTTCCGGGCTGGTGAGATCGCCTCAGTCGCGGGTGCTTGCCTTCGCCAAGGTGTTGAGCGAGGCGGGGATCGTGACGACCGTGCGAAAGACGCGCGGCGACGACATCGATGCCGCGTGCGGCCAGCTGGCCGGCGACGTCAAGGATCGCACGCATGCGGCCGAGCGCATGGCGCAGCGGCGAACCGTTGTTTTGCATCCGGCCCTTGTGAGGGCTGCCAAATCCACTGCCCAGGAGCAATGATCCGATGAGAAAGGCTTTCCCCCTCGTGCATGACACAGTGATGCGCGCGCTTTTCGCGGTTGCGGCGGCGTTCCTGCTGGCGTCTTGCGCGACCAAGGACGGTGGTGTGTCGAGCACCTCGGGGGCACCAATGCCTCTGCCATCATGACCGAGTCGGATGAAACCAATGCCCGCAAACGCGCCAAGCTGCGCGTGGAGCTGGCCATCGGCTATTTCCAGCAGGGGCAGACCACCGTCGCGCTGGACGAGATCAAGCAGGCACTGGCGGCCGACCCGACGTTCCCCGATGCCTACATCCTGCGCGGTGTCGTCTACATGCGTCTCGATGATCCCGCCGGCGCTGAGGACAGCTTCCGCCGTGCGCTCGCCCTGAATCCGCGCGAGCCCAATGCGCTGCACAACTACGGATGGCTGCTCTGCCAGCAGAATCGCTTTGCCGATGCGCAGCAGCAGTTCAACGCGGCGCTGTCTGTTCCCAGCTATCCCGACCGCGCCAAGACGCTCATGACGCAAGGCATCTGCCAGCTCAAGGCGGGGCAGCGCGCGGAGGCGGAACGCAGCCTGACGCAGGCCTACGAGATCGACGCCGGCAATCCGGTGATCGGCTACAACCTCGCTTCGATGCTTGCGCAGCGCGAGGAGTGGTCGCGCGCCCAGTTCTACATCCGCCGCATCAACAACAGCCCGTCCGCCAGCGCCGAGACGCTCTGGCTCGGCATCAAGATCGAACGCCAACTCAACAATCGTGAGGCCGTTTCGCAACTGGGCGCCCAGTTGCAGCGTCGCTTCCCCAGTCGCGGGAGGCGCTGGCTTTCGAGCGCGGAAACTTCAATGATTGAGCGGGCAAGTGAGTTCGGGGCATCGGCTGCGGTGCCCCTGGTCGGTGGCGACAGTACGAACATGACCGCCGGCGGCATGCTGCGCGAAGCGAGGGAGGCGCATGGGCTGCACCTCGACGTGGTGGCGGCGGCGCTCAAGGTGTCTCCGCAGAAGCTCGCGGCATTGGAGGCCGACGACATCGCCTCCTTGCCAGACCCGGTCTTCGCCCGTGCGCTGGCGGCGAGCGTCTGCCGGGCCCTCCGGATCGATCCGGCGCCCGTGCTCGCCAAGCTGCCCGGGGCCCAGCGTCCCGGTTTGGCGGAAGCCGACCGCACCATCAGCAAGAGCCTGCGTTCGGCGTCGCCGCGTTCGGGCGGTGCGGGCGCCTTGCCGTCCCGGCCGCTGGTGATCGTCGTCGTCCTGCTGCTGATCGGCGCCGCGGTGCTGTTCTGGCTGCCGCAGTCGCTCTTCGATCGGGTGAGCGATTCGGTCTCTCGCCTGATGCAGCGCAGTGCATCCAGCGAGCAGGCGTCAGCTTCATCGAAGCCGGAAGGTTCGGCTCCAGGGGCCGTGACCGAGGCAGCCTCGCCTGCGCCGCTGGCCGAGCCAGCACCGCCGCCGCCCGCGGAGGCACCCCCGTCGAGCCGGCGCCGGCAACTGCCGCTCCAGCGGCGCCCAGCAGCGACCTGATCGTCTTCGTCGCACGCGACGACACCTGGATCTCCGTCGCCGAGCCCGGCGGCAAGCAGTTGCTGCATCGCACCGTCAAGGCCGGCGAGACCGTCGGATTGACCGGCACGCTTCCGTTGTCGGTGGTCGTCGGCCGCGCCGCGGGTGTCCAGGTGCAGGTTCGCGGCAAGCCCTTCGACCTCGCACCGCTCGCGCGCTCCGGAGGCGTGGCGCGGTTCGAAGTCAAACCTTGAGCGAGACATCATGACCGATAGCTCCAGCAATCTTGGCTGCCTGCCGATCGAAGCCGCCGCACCGAAGGCGCGGCGCTCGCGGCAGGCCAGCGTGACGTGGGGGCCGCGGACCGTCACGATCGGCGGCGATGCGCCGGTGCGGGTGCAGTCGATGACGAACACCGACACCGTCGATGCGATCGGCACCGCGATCCAGGTCAAGGAGCTCGCGCTCGCCGGATCGGAGCTGGTCCGCATCACGGTCAACACGCCGGAAGCGGCGGCGCAAGTGCCATACATCCGCGAGCAGCTCGATCGCATGGGCGTCGACGTTCCGCTGGTTGGAGATTTTCACTACAACGGCCACCGGTTGCTCACTGAATTTCCGGCCTGCGCCGAGGCGTTGAGCAAGTACCGCATCAACCCCGGCAATGTGGGCAAGGGCGACAAGCGCGACCGCCAGTTCGGCCAGATGATCGATGCGGCGATGCGGTGGAACAAGCCGGTTCGCATCGGCGTGAACTGGGGCAGTCTGGACCAGGAACTGCTGGCGAGCCTCATGGACACCAACAGCCGGCGTGCGGAACCCTGGGACGCCAAGCAGGTGATGTACGAGGCGCTGATCACCTCCGCCATCGAATCCGCCCGCCTTGCCGAGTCGATGGGCATGGACGGCAACCAGATCATCCTGAGCTGCAAGGTCAGCGGCGTGCAGGATCTGATTTCGGTGTATCGCGAGCTCGCGAAGCGCTGCGACTACGCCCTGCACCTCGGCCTGACCGAAGCCGGCATGGGCACCAAGGGCACGGTGGCTTCGGCGACCGCACTCTCGATCCTGTTGCAGGAGGGCATCGGCGACACGATCCGCGTGTCGCTCACGCCGCAGCCGGGTGAATCGCGCACGCAGGAAGTCGTGATTGCCAACGAGATCCTGCAGGCGCTCGGTCTGCGCGTGTTCGTGCCCAGCGTGACCGCATGCCCCGGATGCGGCCGCACCACCAGCACGACCTTCCAGGAGCTTGCCAAGCAGATCGACGACTATCTGCGGATGCAGATGCCGCTCTGGCGCACCCGATACCCGGGCGTCGAGACGATGAAGGTCGCCGTGATGGGTTGCATCGTCAACGGCCCGGGCGAAAGCAAGCACGCCGACATCGGCATCAGTCTTCCCGGCACCGGCGAAGCGCCTGCGGCGCCGGTCTTCATCGACGGCGAAAAGGCGCTCACGCTGCGCGGCGACGACATCGCGCGCGAGTTCCACAAGCTGGTCGAGAACTACGTTGAAAAACGCTTTGGCGGCGAGCATGCCGCACAAGCTGTCTGAGCACTGCAATCCATGGCTGAAAAACTCAATGCCGTCAAAGGCATGAACGACATATTGCCGCCCGAGTCGGCGCGCTGGGAATGGCTCGAAGCCACCGTGCGCGAATTGATGGCGCGCTTTGCCTATCGCAACGTCCGAACGCCGATCCTCGAGCACACGGCGTTGTTCGTGCGCGGCATCGGCGAGGTGACCGACATCGTCGAGAAGGAGATGTATTCCTTCCACGACCGCTCGGACAAGTACGGCGACAACGACCATCTGACGCTCAGGCCGGAGAACACGGCGGGCCTCGTGCGCGCGGTGGTCGAGCACAACATGCTCTACGACGGCGGCAAGCGCCTCTGGTACATCGGTCCGATGTTCCGGCGCGAGAAGCCGCAGCGGGGGCGTTTCCGCCAGTTCCACCAGATCGGCGCCGAGGCGCTGGGCTTTGCCGGCCCCGACGTCGATGCGGAACTGATCCTGCTGGCCAATGCGCTCTGGAAGGCGATCGGCCTGACGGACGTGCGCCTCGAGTTGAACAGCCTCGGGCAGCCGGCCGAGCGCGCGCAGCACCGCGCCCAGCTGATCGCCCATTTCGAAGGTCACGCCGACAAACTCGACGAAGACGCGAAACGCCGTCTGCACAGCAATCCGCTGCGGATTCTCGACACCAAGAATCCCGCGATGAAGGACATCGTGGAGTCGGCGCCCAAGCTGATCGACTTCCTGGGTGCTGAATCGCTCGCGCACTTCGACGGGCTCAAGGCCATCCTCGACGCGAACGGCATTGCCTACACGATCAATCCTCGCCTGGTCCGCGGGCTCGACTATTACAACCTCAGCGTGTTCGAGTTCGTGACGGACCGCCTGGGCTCGCAAGGAACGGTCTGCGCCGGCGGCCGCTACGACGATCTGGTCGCGCAGATCGGCGGCAAGCCCGCCCCGGCCGTGGGCTGGGCGATCGGCGTCGAGCGGATCCTCGAGCTGATGAAAGAGCAGGGCGCCGCCATCCCGGTCCCGGTGCCCGATGTCTACGCCGTCGTGCCCGACGCAGCTGCGATGCCCGTCGCTCTGCGCACCCTGCAGCAACTGCGCGAAGCTGGCGTGCGTGCGCAGATGCATGCGGCCACGGTCGATGGTCTCGGAAGTTTCAAGTCCCAGTTCAAGAAGGCCGACGCCAGCGGCGCGAACTACGCCCTGATCTTCGGGACGGACGAACTCTCTCGCGGAGAGGTCATGGTGAAGGCGCTGCGCGACGGCACCGGCGCACAGACGGCCCGCCCGCTCGCCGACGCGACCGCATGGGCCGCCACCCTACAATCCTCGGCTCCCACGGAAACGCCGGGCCGCTCCCAAGTTTCCGTGTCCCCCTCGGGGGGCGGACTCGGCGAGCCGAGTCCCGGGGGTCTTTCAACCAATTGACAGCGCATGGCCACCCATCTCGATCTCGAAGAACAGGAACAGCTCGACCAGCTCAAGCATTTCTGGAACACCTACGGCACCCTGATCACTTGGGCCGTGCTTCTCGTGGCCGGCGCCTTCGTGGCGTGGAACGGTTGGCAGTACTTCCAACGCAACAAGGCGGCGCAGGCGTCCGCGCTGTATGACGAAGTCGAGCGCAGCGCGCAGGCCGGCGACACCGCCCGCCTCGAACGCGCGCTGGCCGACATGAAGGCCAAGTTCGCCGGCACGGCCTATGCGCAGCAGGCGGGCCTGCTGGCCGCCAGGACGCTCTACGACAAGGGCAATGCGGAAGCGTCCCGCGGCGCGCTCGCTTGGGTGGCCGAGAACGCGGTCGACCCCGGCTACAAGGTGGTCGCGAAGCTGCGGCTCGCCGGCGAATTGTTGGATGCCAAGTCCTACGACGAAGCGCTCAAGCAGCTTTCCGGCGAGGTCCCCAAGGAATTCGAGGCGCTGGTGGCCGACCGCAAGGGTGACATCTACCTTGCGCAGGGCAAGCGCGAAGAGGCCAAGGCCGAATACCAGAAGGCGTGGTCCGCCTTCGACACGCACACCGACTATCGCCGTCTCGTGGAGATCAAGCTCAACGCCGTCGGCGTCGATCCGAAGAGCCTGGCGTCGCAGACCGGTGTCGCATCCCCTGCCAAGAACACACCATGAATTTCAAGCGTTATCTGCCCTCGGCGCGCGTTTTGCGCACAGGGTCCGCCGTGGTCCTGATCGCTGCGCTGGCGGCCTGCTCCGGGACGCCGCGTCCGAAGCCGGTCGAACTGCCTGCCAACGTGGCCGTCATGGGCGTGCGGCAGGCCTGGACTGTGCGCATTCCGGCGGTCAACTTCCCATTGGCGACCAACGTCGCCGGCGACAACGTCGCGCTGGCTTCGAGCGACGGCACCGTCGTGGTGATCGATGCGCGCGCGGGCCAGGAGGTCTGGCGCGCGAATGCGGGCGCACCGCTGGTCGCGGGCGTCGGCAGCGACGGCGCGCTGGTGGCCGTCATCACCACCAACAACGAACTGGTGGCGCTGCAGGGTGGCAAGGTGCTCTGGAAGCAGCGCCTGAGCGCCCAGGCCTTCACGCCGCCGCTGGTGGCGGGGCGCCGCGTCTTCGTTCAGACTGCCGATCGCACCACCAGCGCGTGGGACGGCCAGTCCGGCCGCCGCTTGTGGGCGCAGCAGCGCAATGCCGAGAACCTGGTGCTCAAGAAGCCCGGC
Source organism: Variovorax ureilyticus (assembly GCF_050632185.1). Lineage (GTDB taxonomy): Bacteria > Pseudomonadota > Gammaproteobacteria > Burkholderiales > Burkholderiaceae_C > Variovorax > Variovorax ureilyticus_A. The sequence continues at coordinate 2,421,443 of NZ_CP192579.1, read as the reverse complement.
GTGCTCCTTGCCGTGGGCGACACCCTGCTGGTCGGCGTCGGTGGCCGGCTGGTCGGCGTCAACCCGGCCAACGGCACGAGCCGGTGGGAAGCCCCCATCGCCGCGCCGCGCGGCACGAACGACGTCGAGCGGCTGGTCGACCTGACCGGCACCGTGAGCCGCGTGGGCGACAGCGTCTGCGCAAGGGCTTATTCCGCCACCGTCGGCTGCGTCGATGCTGCTCGCGGTGCGCTCGTGTGGAGCAAACCGGCGTCGGGCGCGGATGGCGTCGGCGGCGACGATCGCTTTGTCTACGGCACCGAGGACAACGGTTCCGTGGTGGCTTGGCGCCGCGCGGATGGCGAGCGCGCATGGCAGCAGGCCGATTTGCTCAAGTACCACATCCTCACCGCGCCGCTCGCCGTGGGCCGTTCGCTGATCATCGGCGACGCAACCGGCCAGGTGCATTTCCTTTCGCGTGACGATGGTGCCCCGCTGAATCGCATCACGCCGGACGGATCGCCCATCGCGGCAACGCCGGTGGTTTCCGGCAATACGGTCGTGGTCGTCACCCGCAACGGCGGCGTGTTCGGCTTGCGGCCGGAGTAATCCGATGAAAGGGCGCCTTCAATGAAGCCGGTCATCGCACTGGTCGGGCGTCCGAACGTCGGCAAGTCGACGTTGTTCAATCGCCTGACGCAAACGCGCGACGCCATCGTCGCGGACTTCGCGGGGCTCACCCGCGACCGCCACTACGGCAACGGCCGCCTGGGCAAGCACGAGTTCATCGTCATCGACACCGGTGGCTTCGAGCCTGATGCCGGCAGTGGCATCTTCAAGGAGATGGCCAAGCAGACGCGGCAGGCAGTGGCCGAGGCCGATGTCGTCATCTTCGTGGTCGATGCGCGCGAAGGACTGTCGGCGCAGGACCATGACATCGCCAACGAACTGCGGCGCCTCGGCAAGCCGTGCCTGCTCGTCGCCAACAAGGCCGAGGGGATGCACGACAGCGCGAAGCTCGTGGACTTCTACGAACTCGGGTTCGGCGAGGTGCATGGAATTTCGGCGGCACACGGGCAGGGCATCCGCGGCCTGGTCGAGCTTGCGCTCGAACCGCTCAATCTCCCCGAAGACGACGAGGACGAGGAAGAGGAAGCCAACAAGCCGGTCAAGCTGGCGGTTGCCGGCCGTCCGAACGTCGGCAAGTCGACGCTGATCAACACCTGGCTCGGCGAGGAACGCCTGGTCGCCTTCGACATGCCCGGCACGACCCGCGATGCGATCATGGTGCCCTTCGAGCGCAACGGGCAGCGCTTCGAGCTCATCGATACGGCCGGTCTGCGTCGCAAGGGCCGGGTGTTCGAGGCGATCGAGAAGTTCTCGGTGGTCAAGACGCTGCAGGCGATCGAGTCGGCCAACGTGGTCCTGCTGCTGCTCGATGCGACGCAGGGTGTCACCGACCAGGACGCCCATATCGCGGGCTACATCCTCGAAAGCGGCCGCGCCGTGGTGATCGCGGTCAACAAGTGGGACGCGGTGGACAGCTACCAGCGAGAACAGGTGCAGCGCCAGATCGAGATCCGTTTGCCGTTCCTCAAGTTCGCGGCACTGCACTTCATCTCGGCGGCCAAGCGGCAGGGGCTGGGCCCGCTCTGGCAATCGATCGTGCAGGCGCACAAATCCGCGACGCGCAAGATGTCGACGCCGGTGCTCACGCGGCTGTTGCAGGAAGCCGTGCAGTTCCAGGCGCCCAAGAAGTCGGGGATGTTCCGGCCGAAGATGCGCTATGCGCACCAGGGCGGCATGAACCCGCCGGTCATCGTGATCCACGGCAACTCGCTGGAGCACGTGACGGACGCTTACAAGCGCTTTCTCGAAGCGCGTTTTCGCAAGGAGTTCGATCTCATCGGCACACCCTTGCGGATCGAACTCAAGACCTCGCACAATCCATACGCGGACAAGGACGCCTGAGCGGCCGCGCTTCCGTCGAGAGACGCCTTTTTTCGAAGGCTTTTGGGGCTTTCTTGCTGCGGCGCGGAATCGCTGTGTTAAGGTGACCGGCTCAACAACAACTCTTGAACACGGAGAATATCGTGAGCAATAAAGGGCAACTTCTACAAGACCCATTTCTGAACACCCTGCGCCGAGAGCACGTGCCGGTTTCGATCTACCTGGTCAACGGCATCAAACTGCAAGGTCAGATCGAGTCTTTCGACCAGTACGTCGTGTTGCTTCGCAATACGGTGACCCAGATGGTCTACAAGCATGCCATCTCCACCATCGTGCCCGGGCGGGCCGTCAACTTCTCGGTCACCGAGAGCGACGACGCAGCAGCCTGAGCAGGCACGGAGCGCGGTGGACCACCCACCGCGCTTTTTCCATTTGATTCCGATTGTCTGAGCCAATCCCCCGGAAAGATGGCGCCGTCGTTCTTGTCGGCGTGGACTTTGGGCTGCCCCATTTCGACAGCGAACTCGAGGAACTGGGCCTGCTCGCGCAAACTGCCGGGCTCGAGCCCGTTGCACGCCTTGTCTGCAAGCGCAAGGCGCCCGATGCCGCACTGTTCGTGGGCAGCGGCAAGGCAGAGGAAATCCGCGAGCTCGCCGAGCTGTACCGCGCCAGCGAAGTCATCTTCGACCAGGCGCTGAGCCCCGCGCAACAGCGCAATCTCGAGCGACAGCTCGGCGTGGCGGTCTATGACCGCACTTTTCTCATCTTGGAGATCTTCGCCCAGCGTGCGCGCTCTCACGAGGGCAAGCTGCAGGTCGAGCTGGCGAGGCTGCAGTACCTGAGCACGCGGCTCGTGCGTCGTTGGTCCCACCTCGAGCGCCAGCGCGGCGGCATCGGCACGCGCGGCGGTCCCGGCGAAACGCAGATCGAACTCGACCGCCGCATGATCGGTGAGGCGATCAAGCGCACGCGCGAGCGCCTCGCCAAGGTCCAGCGCCAGCGCGGCACCCAGCGCCGGCAGCGCGAGCGGCGCGACACCTTCAACATCTCGCTGGTCGGCTACACGAACGCCGGGAAGTCATCGCTGTTCAACGCATTGGTCAAGGCTCGTGCCTACGCAGCCGACCAGTTGTTCGCCACGCTCGACACGACCACGCGCCACCTCTATCTGGGCGATGCGAGCCGCAAGGTCTCGCTGTCCGACACGGTCGGCTTCATCCGGGAGTTGCCGCACGGGCTGATCGATGCCTTCAAGGCCACCTTGCAGGAGGCGGTCGATGCCGACCTGCTGCTCCACGTGGTCGATGCCTCCAATCCGCATTTCCCCGAACAGATGGCCGAAGTGCAGGCCGTGCTCAAGGACATCGGCGCGGACGCCGTGCCGCAACTGCTGGTGTTCAACAAGCTCGATGCCATCGAGGCGAACCGGCGACCGCTCCAGTTGAGCGACGAGATCAATGTCGACGGTGTGCAGGTGCCCCGGATCTTCCTCAGTGCCCGAACGGGCGAAGGGCTGCCGGCATTGCGCGCCGAGCTGGCGCTGCGCGCCCGTCCGGAGCCCGATGAGGGCATGACCCCAGGGGCCGGCGCCGAATTGCACGATGCCGCCAGTTGAATTGGGCACAATCAGCTTCACTGACTCAAGAACACCAACCGAATGAATGCAAAGCCAGTGTGGAGAAGGTTTCACGGCATGTTCAATCTGAACGACGGCCGGTGGGGCCGTGGTGACGATTCCGACGGCGACCGTCCCAGCGCCAACCGGCCGGACGGCGAGCCTCCGGCGCCGCCGCCTTCTGGCAACAACCATCGCCCGCGCGGGCAGGGGCCCAATCAGGGGCCGCCGGACCTCGACGAGCTCTGGCGCGACTTCAACCGCAAGCTCGGCGGCCTCTTCGGCGGCCGTGGCGGTGGTGACCGCCCAAGCGGCGGCAACGGCGGCGGCCTCAAGCCCGACATGAAGAACGCGGGCTTCGGGATCGGCCTGGTGGCGGCGGTGGCTGTGCTGATCTGGCTCGGGACCGGCTTCTTCATCGTCAACGAAGGCCAGCAGGCGGTCATCACGCAGTTCGGCCGCTACAAGGCGACGGTCGGCGCCGGCTTCAACTGGCGTCTGCCTTATCCGATCCAGCGCCACGAGGTGGTGGTGGTTACGCAGATTCGTTCCGCGGACGTCGGGCGCGACACCATCGTTCGCTCCACCGGCCTGCGCGAATCGGCCATGCTGACCGAGGACGAGAACATCGTCGAGATCAAGTTCGCGGTCCAGTATCGACTGAACGACGCGCGCGCTTTCCTTTACGAAAGCAAGGCGCCCGCAGATGCGGTGGTGCAGGTCGCCGAAACCGCGGTGCGCGAAGTGGTCGGCAAGATGCGCATGGACGCGGCATTGGCGGACGAGCGCGACCAGATCGCCCCGCGCGTGCGCAACCTGATGCAGACCATCCTCGACCGCTACAAGGTCGGCGTCGAGATCGTCGGGATCAACCTTCAGCAGGGCGGTGTGCGTCCGCCCGAACAGGTGCAGGCAGCGTTCGACGACGTCTTGAAGGCCGGCCAGGAGCGCGAGCGCACCAAGAACGAGGCGCAGGCCTATGCCAACGACGTCGTGCCGCGCGCCACCGGCACCGGCTCTCGCCTGAAGGAGGAGTCGGAAGCCTACAAGGCGCGGATCATCGCCCAGGCGCAGGGCGATGCGCAGCGCTTCAGCTCGGTGCTGGCCGAATACCAGAAGGCCCCGCAGGTCACGCGCGACCGTATGTACACCGACGCGATGCAGCAGATCTACAGCAGCACCACCAAGGTGATGGTCGATTCGAAGCAGAACTCGAACCTGCTCTATCTTCCGCTCGACAAGCTGATGCAGATGTCCGCCCAGAACAACGCTGCCACCCCGTCCGATGCCGCGAGCCCCAACGTGGCTGGGACCGCGCCGCCGCAGTCGTCCGTCATTCCGGTCGCGCCGGCCGATTCCCGGGCGCGCGATGGCCGCTCACGTGACCGCGACGCGCGCTGAGGACTGACCCCATGAACAGAATCGGATTCATCGTTTCCTCGATCCTCGTCGTGCTCGCGCTGGCCAGCTCGACGCTTTTCGTGGTCGACCAGCGCCAGTTCGGCGTGGTCTACGCCCTGGGCCAGATCAAGGAAGTCATCACCGAACCGGGCTTGAACTTCAAGCTTCCGCCGCCGTTCCAGAACGTGTCGTACATCGACAAGCGTCTTCTGACGCTGTCGAGCCTCGATCCCGAACCGATGCTGACGGCCGAAAAGCAGCGCGTCGTGATCGACTGGTACGTGCGCTGGCGCATCACCAATCCCTCGGAATACATCCGCAACGTCGGCCTCGACGAGAACGCCGGTGCCGTGCAGCTCAATCGTGTGGTGCGTAACGCCTTCCAGGAAAACATCAACAAGCGCACCGTGCGCGACCTGATCTCTGTGCGCCGCGAGCAGCTGATGTCGGACGTCCAGCGCGAGGTGCTGGAAGTGGTGAAGGGCGCGAAGCCCTGGGGTGTCGACATCATCGATGTGCGGATCACCCGCGTCGACTACGTCGAGGCCATCACCGAATCCGTCTACCGCCGCATGGAGGCCGAGCGCAAGCGCGTGGCCAACGAACTGCGGTCGACCGGCGTGGCCGAAGGCGAGAAGATCCGCGCCGACGCCGACCGCCAGCGAGAGGTGATCGTCGCCAACGCCTACCGCGATGCGCAGAAGATCAAGGGCGAGGGCGATGCCCGCGCCGCGAACCTGTACGCCGAAGCCTTCGGACGCGATCCGCAGTTCGCGCTGTTCTACAGAAGCCTCGATGCCTACAAGCAGAGCTTCAACAAGAAGAGCGACGTGATGATCCTGGATCCGTCGTCCGATTTCTTCCGCTCGATGCAGAGCTCCGGCTCCACTTCGAACGCGCCGCGGCGCTGAACGCGGACCGGGGTGGCGTCGGGCTGAAGTCGGTCATGGACTCCGATACCTTCTGGAATGCCATCGCGCTGGTGCTGGTGATCGAAGGGCTGCTGCCGTTCTTCTCGCCCGGCGGATGGCGAAAGGGCTTCGGCCAGCTGATGCAGTTGCGGGACGGGCAGCTCCGGTTCTTCGGCCTTTGCAGCATTCTTCTGGGGCTGTTCCTGCTCTGGCTATTGGCCTGACGCGGTGCCGGTAGAATTCCGGTTTAACCACGCCGCCGATCCCCATGTCCGCCTGGGTCCTTCCGGATCACATTGCCGATGTGCTGCCTTCCGAGGCGCGCCACATCGAAGAACTTCGACGCCAATTGCTCGATACCGCCCGTGCCTTCGGCTACGAGCTGGTCATGCCGCCGCTGCTGGAGCATCTCGAATCCCTCCTTTCGGGTACCGGCGAGGCGCTCGATCTCCAGACCTTCAAGCTGGTGGACCAGCTTTCCGGCCGGAGCATGGGCCTGCGGGCCGATACCACGCCGCAGGTCGCCCGCATCGATGCTCATCTGCTCAACCGGGCCGGCGTCACGCGGCTTTGCTACTGCGGCCCCGTTCTCCACACCCGGCCTGACCGCCCGCATGCGACGCGCGAGCCGCTGCAGTTCGGCGCCGAGATCTACGGCCATGCCGGACTCGAAGCCGACACCGAGATCCTTCGCCTCGCGCTCGACTGTCTGAATGCAGCCGGAGTCACCGGCCGTGCGCAGGCGCCGGTGGTCGTGGACATGGCCGACGCGCGCATCGTGCGCGCGCTGTTCGCCGGCGTGCCTGTCGATGCCGCGGTGATCGGCCGGGTGCACGCCGCGCTGGCCGCCAAGGACGCCAGCGGCCTTCGCGAACTCACCGCTGGATTTCCGGCGCAGTCGCGCGAAGGCCTGCGTGCGCTCGTCCAGCTGTACGGCGACGTCGCCGTGCTCGACGAAGCGGCCAAGGTGCTGCCCGACATTGCCGGCGTGCGGGCGGCGCTGTCCGACCTGCGTCAGCTTGCCGGCCGGATCGACGGCGCGAAGGTCAGCTTCGATCTGGCCGATCTCCGTGGCTACGCCTACTACAGCGGCATGCGCTTCGGCATCTACACGACCGGCGCCAGCGACGCGCTGGTGCGTGGCGGGCGCTACGACGAAGTCGGCGCCGTGTTCGGCCGGAACCGCCCTGCGGTCGGCTTCAGCCTCGACGTGCGCGAGCTGGTGGGCGTGCTGCCCGCCCAGCCGCTGCGTTCCGCCATCCGCGCGCCATGGAGCGACGCGGAGGCCTTGAACAAGACCATCGCCGCCCTGCGCGGCAAGGGCGAGACCGTCGTGTGCGTGCTGCCCGGCCACGACAGCGAAATCGACGAATTCCATTGCGACCGAGAGCTCGTCGAGCACGGCGGCCAATGGCGCGTGCAAGCCATCTGAATCCTCTGAAGCGAAACATCATGAGCGTAACCACCGGAAGAAACGTGGTCGTCGTCGGCACCCAATGGGGCGACGAGGGCAAGGGCAAGTTGGTCGACTGGCTGACGGAGAGCGCGCAGGGCGTCGTGCGATTCCAGGGCGGCCACAACGCGGGCCATACGCTGGTCATCAACGGCGTGAAGACGGCCCTGCACCTGATCCCGAGCGGCATCATGCGTCCTGGCGTCAAGTGCTACATCGGCAACGGCGTGGTGCTCTCGGCAGCCAAGCTGTTCGAGGAGATCGAGGGTCTCGAGAAGGCCGGCGTCGAGGTGCGCTCGCGCCTTCGCATCAGCGAGGCCTGTCCGCTGATCCTGCCTTTCCATGCGGCACTCGACATCGCGCGCGAGGCGTACCGCGAAAAGGGCGGTATCGAGAAGATCGGCACCACCGGCCGCGGCATCGGCCCGGCCTATGAAGACAAGATCGCGCGCCGCGCGCTCAGGGTGCAGGACCTGAAGCATCCCGAGCGCTTCGCGAGCAAGCTCAAGATCCTGCTCGAGCTGCACAACCACGTGCTGACGCAGGTGCTGGGCGCGGCGCCGATCGGGTTCGACGACGTCTACGACGAGGCCATGCGCCACGCCGAACTTCTGAAGCCCATGATGGCCGACGTGTCGCGCGAGCTCAACGACGCGCATCGCGACGGCGCCAATCTGCTGTTCGAAGGCGCGCAGGGCACGCTGCTCGACGTCGACCATGGCACGTACCCGTACGTCACTTCGAGCAACTGCGTGGCGGGCAATGCCGCCGCCGGTTCCGGCGTCGGGCCGGGCCTGCTGCACTACATCCTCGGCATCACCAAGGCCTACTGCACGCGCGTGGGCGGCGGTCCGTTCCCGACCGAGCTCGACTGGGAAAAGCCCGGCACGGTCGGCTACCACCTGAGCACGGTGGGCGCCGAGAAGGGCGTGACCACCGGCCGCAGCCGCCGCTGCGGCTGGTTCGATGCGGCGCTACTCAAGCGCTCGGCCCAGGTCAACGGGTTGAGCGGCCTGTGCATCACGAAGCTCGACGTGCTCGACGGCCTGGAGGAACTCAAGCTGTGCACGGGCTACATGCTCGACGGCGAATACACCGACATCCTGCCGATGGGCGCGGACGAGATCGAGCGCTGCACGCCGGTCTACGAGACCCTCGAAGGCTGGAGCGAGAGCACGGTCGGCGTCACGCAATACGAGAAGCTGCCGGTCAATGCGCGGCTCTATCTGCAACGCATCGAACAGGTCACTGGCGTGCCGATCCACATGGTCTCCACGAGCCCAGATCGCGACCACACGATCATGATGCGCCATCCCTATCTCGCAGACTGACCCACCGCAGGAGACGACCCTTCATGTTGACCGAAGACGGCAAGCACCTCTACGTAAGCTACGACGAGTACCACAACCTGATCGAGAAGCTCGCGATCAAGGTGTACCAATCGGGCTGGCAGTTCGACACCATCCTGTGCCCGGCGCGCGGCGGCATGCGGCCGGGCGACGTTCTCTCGCGCATCTTCAACAAGCCCTTGGCGATCATGTCGACCAGCTCTTACCGGGCGGACGCCGGCACGGTGCAGGGGCACCTGGACATCGCGCGCTACATCACCACGCCCAAGGGCGAGATCGCGGGCAAGGTGCTGCTGGTCGACGACCTCGCGGATTCGGGTCACACGCTGCACGCGGTGGTCGAGATGCTCAAGAGCAGCTACAAGCCGATCACCGAGCTGCGCAGCGCGGTGCTCTGGACCAAGGCGCTGTCGACCTTCACGCCCGACTATTCGGTCGAGTTCCTGCCGACGAATCCGTGGATCCACCAGCCCTTCGAGGGCTACGACTCCCTGGGCGCCGAGAAGCTGATGGGAAAGTGGTCGGTGTAACAACAGCTCGCCCCCAGCCTCGCCCACTTCGTGTGGCTCGGACACCCCCTGCTGGGGGCGCCGCCCTGCGGCCCGGCAAAGCCGGTTCCGCGGCGGCCCGCGAAGGGGCTCGCTGCGCTCGGCCGATGTGGCGTATGGGTGGGCCTCGGCAAGCAGTGGGCTACATTCCAGCATGCCCACGAAGCCCATCACCGACCTGATCCACCATCCCTATGTGCCCCCGGCGAAGTTCGGCTCGCCCCAGGTGGGCGTGTACAAGGCATCGACCGTATTCTTCGCCGATGTGGCTGCAATGCGCGCGCGGGACTGGAAGACCAAGGCGGGGTACACCTACGGCCTTCACGGCACGCCGACCACCTTCACGCTCGAAGAGCGGCTCGCCACGCTCGAAGGCGGCACCGGATGCCTGCTGGTCCCCAGCGGCCTTGCCGCCATCTCGCTGGTCTCCTTCGCGCTGCTGAAGACCGGCGACGAGGTCCTGATCCCCGATAACGCCTACGGGCCGAACAAGGCGCTGGCGAGCGGCGAACTCGCCAATTTCGGCATCACCCACCGGCTGTACGACGCGATGAATCCGGCGGATCTCGCGGCCAAGATCTCCGATCGAACCAAGCTGGTCTGGGTCGAGGCGGCGGGCTCGGTCACGATGGAGTTTCCGGACCTGCCCGCGTTGGCCAAGATCTGCCGCGACCGCGGCGTCATCGTCGCGCTCGACAACACCTGGGGCGCAGGGTTGGCCTTCGCGCCGTTCGACTTCAACGGCAGCGGGCAGGGCGTCGACATCTCGATCCATGCGCTCACCAAGTACCCGAGCGGCGGCGGCGACGTGCTGATGGGCAGCGTGACCACGCGCGACGAGCGCCTGCATCGCGCGATCAAGCTCACCCACATGCGCATGGGCTACGGGGTCGGCGTGGGCGACGTGGAGACGGTGCTGCGTTCCCTCCCCAGCATTGCCCTGCGCTACGCGGCGCACGATCGCAGCGCGCGCGAGCTGGCCCTGTGGCTTCAGGACCGCGCCGAGATCGCGCAGGTGCTCCATCCCGCGCTCGAAAGCTCGCCGGGACATTCCAACTGGCTGCGCCTCTGCGGCACCGCCGACCTGGCCGCCGGACTCTTCTCGGTCGTCCTCGATGCGCGCTATAGCACCGAGCAGGTCGACCGCTTTTGCGACAGCCTGTCGCTTTTCAAGCTCGGATACTCGTGGGGCGGTCCGATCAGCCTGGTGGTGCCCTACGACATCGGCCTCATGCGCGACCCGAGCGTCGCACCCTGGCCGCATAAGGGCACGCTGGTGCGCTTGTCGATCGGTCTGGAGGACGTGGACGATCTGCGCGCCGATCTCGAGCAGGCGCTCGGGGCACTCTGAAGGCGGAGCGATATCGCGTACAGTGTGCGTCGAAGTGCAGTTACCGTGACTGCCTGCCTTTGAAGGAGCAGCCTGTGGCAACACCCAACTACGGCTATGAGAAGCGACAGAGAGAACTAGCCAAGAAGAAGAAGAAGGAAGACAAGGCCCGGGAAAAGGCACAACGCAAGCTCACGCCCAGCAGCGATGGGCTCGCGCCGGGCGATCCGGAAACCGACGTGGCTTCGCTCGAACGCGACCCGCCGACCATTCCCAGCCTGCCCACGAAGAACGGTTGAGTCGGCCCGTTTCAATCGGAAATAAAGCCGCTGCGCCGTGAGGCCGCAGCGGCTTTATTTTTGGGGGTCACTTGGGCAGCATCTTCCGCAGCGGCGGCCAGACGTTGTCGAGCATGCGTGGCTGCGCGGCCGCGGTGGGGTGGATGCGATCGGCCTGGAAAAGCATCGCTGCGTCGGGGCTGTCCGCCACGCCCTTCAGCAAGAACGGTACCACCGACGCCTTTGCCGTGCCCGCCACCTTGGGAAAGATCGCCTCGAAGCGCCGCGTGTAGTCGCTGCCGTAGTTGGGCGGCACCTGGAGGCCGACGATCAGCACCTGGGCGCCCGTGGCCTGCGCGGCCTTGGTCATCTGGAGCAGGTTGTCCTCGGTGCTCGTGAGCGACAGGCCGCGCAGCGCGTCGTTGGCGCCTAGCTCGAGCACCACATGCGTCGGCTGGTGCTGGGCGAGCAGCCCGGGCAGCCGCGAACGCCCGCCAGCGGAGGTGTCGCCGCTGATGCTCGCGTTGACCACCGTGGCCGGTATCTTCTGTTCCGCGAGGCGCTTCTCGAGCAGGGGCACCCAACCATCGCCGCGCCGGAGCCCGTATTCGGCGGACAGCGAGTCGCCAAGCACCAGGATCACTGGCGGCTTACCCGTGGCGGCCAGGCCGGAAATGGAAAACCCTGCCGCCGCGCCGCTCAAGATAAAGTGACGTCGATTCACTACGCGAAACCTTTCAATGTCCTCAATCCAACCGGGTGACTCTTCCGAAGCCATCGTTGCCGTCGAGCATGTCTTCAAGTCGGTCACCGACTCCACCGGAACGCTGGACATTCTGCGTGACATCGACTTCTCGCTGGGCGCCAAGGAGACTGTCGCCATCGTCGGGGCATCGGGGTCGGGAAAAAGCACGCTGCTGTCGATCGTCGCGGGCCTGGACACACCCACCCGCGGCACCGTGAAGCTCGCCGGGGAGGACCTGTTCGCCATCGACGAAGACGAACGTGCGGCTCTGCGCGCGCAGAAGGTCGGCTTCGTGTTCCAGAGTTTCCAGCTGCTCGGCAACCTGAGCGCGCTCGAAAACGTGATGCTGCCACTCGAACTGGCCGATCGCAAGGACGCGCGCAAGGCGGCGACCGAAATGCTCGAGCGTGTCGGGCTCGGCCAGCGCCTTGGCCATTACCCGAAGGTGCTGTCGGGCGGCGAGCAGCAGCGCGTGGCGCTCGCGCGGGCCTTCGTGGTGCAGCCGGCGCTGCTGTTGGCGGACGAGCCGACCGGCAGCCTCGACTTCGCGACCGGCGAGCAGGTGATGGAGCTGATGTTCGATCTCAACCGCGAGCTCGGCACCACGCTCGTCCTGGTCACGCACGACCGCGCCATCGCGGCGCGCTGCGACCGTCGCATCACCATCGAAGCCGGCCGCGTCGCGGCCGAGGAGCGCAGCAGCGCCTGAACGATGAGTCTGGCGCAGGCGACGCCAGGAATCCCGCGGAACCGGCTCCGCCGGGCCGCTGGGGTTGCCCCTAAAGGGGGTGGAGAGCGACACAAAGTGCGCGAGCCTGGGGGTAAGCCAAGTGCTCCCGCGGAACCGGCTCCGCCGGGCCGCCGGGATTGCCCCCTCCCGCCGAAGGCGAGAGAGGGGAGCCGCGAAGCGGCATGGGGGTGTTTGTGATAATCCCCCGGATGTCTTCCCCCAAAGTGATCTTCGGCTTCCACGCCGTGGGCGTGCGCATCAAGACCACGCCGAAATCCGTGATCGAGGTGCTCTTCGATGCCAGCCGGCGCGATGCGCGCATGCGGCAATTCATCGCACGCGCGCAGGAGGCCGGGGTCCGGCTGATCGAGGCCGATGGTGCGCGTCTGTCGAAGCTCGCGGGCAGCCACGGCCACCAGGGCGTGGCCGCCCGGGTCGAGCCGATCCCGCAGACCCATTCGCTTGACGAACTGCTCGAGGGGCTCGAAGCCGCGGGCACCATGCCCCTGCTACTGGTGCTCGACGGCGTGACCGATCCGCACAACCTCGGCGCCTGCCTGCGCGTGGCGGACGGCGCCGGTGCCCACGCGGTCATCGCGCCCAAGGACCACGCAGCCGGCATCAACGCCACCGTCGCCAAGGTGGCGAGTGGCGCGGCCGAGACGATGCCGTACTTCATGGTCACCAACCTCGCGCGCACGCTCAACGAGCTGAAGGAACGCAATATCTGGTGCGTCGGCACCAGCGACGATGCACCGGGCACGCTCTACCAGTGCGACCTCAAGCGCCCTCTGGCGCTGGTGCTGGGCGCCGAGGGCGAGGGCATGCGCCAGCTCACGCGCAAGACCTGCGACGAACTGGTGAGCATCCCGATGGCGGGGGCGGTCGAGAGCCTCAACGTCTCGGTCGCGAGCGGCGTGTGCCTCTACGAGGCCATGCGCCAGAGGATCGGCTGAGGCGCGACCGGCAATGCGGCCCGCATTGACCTTCAACCCGAACCCTTCGGCGCCGCGGCTGCGGCTGCCCGCCGGCGCATGCGATGCGCATGTCCATGTGTTCGGACCGGCTGCGCGCTTTCCCTTCGCGGAAGACCGCAGCTTCACGCCGGCCGATGCACCCAAGGAGACGCTGTTCGCGCTGCACCGCCATCTCGGCATCGGGCGATGCGTGATCGTGCAATCGCTTTGCCACGGCTTCGACAATCGTGTCGTGGAAGACGCCATCGCGGCCGGGGGCGGCTGCTACCTCGGCGTCGCGCTGCTCCCGCTGGACGTCCCCGACGAAGAGCTGCAGCGGCTGGCCCGCGTGGGCTTCCGGGGTGTTCGCTTCAACTTCGCGCGGCATTCCGGCGCGGCGTTCGATGTGGAAGGCGTCGTTGCGTTCAGCCGGCGCCTCGAACCCCTCGGCATGCACCTGCAGGTGCACTTTGAGCGAGGGCTGATCCACGAGCTGGTACAGCCTCTGGCCGGCAGCGCGGTGCCGGTCGTGATCGACCACATGGCACGCGTCGATGCCGCGGTGGGGGCGGAGCACCCCGACTTCGTGGCGCTCGGCAGGGCAATGAAAAACCCGTTGTTCCGCGTCAAGGTCAGCGGCATCGATCGCATTTCCCGCACTGCCGGCTATGCCGAGGGCGTGGCGCTTGCTCAACGGCTGGTGTGCGAATTCCCGGATCGTTGCCTGTGGGGCACCGACTGGCCGCATCCATTGCATGACCACGTGCCGGATGACGGTGTCTTGGTCGATGCGCTGGAGCAGATCGCGCCCGATGCCGAATTGCGGGAGCGCTTGCTGGTGCATAACCCCGGCGCCTTCTATCGCTTCGGCGAGCCATGAAAAAAGACCGGTTGTCGTGCAACCGGTCCTTTTGTTTGGCGGCTCAGGCGGAGTCAGCCGATACCGCCACCTTCCCTCGTCGGACGCTTACCACTGGTAGGTCGCGCCGGCGCCGACGGTGCTGCCTGCTGCGCTCATGCCCACGCCTGCCTTGATCGTGACGCGATCATTGAGGCGAGCGCTGGCGGCGACGGCCATGGCCGCGTAGTTCTTGAAGCTGCCGACGCCCACGCCCATGGCGAACTTCTTGCCCGGATCCACATTGGGGATCATCGTCAGGGCGGTGGCCGCTGCGACGCCGCTGTAGGAGTTGCGCGCCACGTCGCCAACTTGCTGCTGGACCTGGTTCACGCGCTGGTCGGTATAGGCCTTCGCGTTGTCAGCCACGCTGTCGAGCTGGCCCTTGTTGACGGCGTCGTGGGTCATGACGCCGTCTGCCACGTTGGCGATCGCACGCTCGTTGCCTGCCGACCCGACAGAGACCGTGTTCTCGCGGTCGCTGACCGAACCTGCACCCAGGGCGACGCTGTTGCTGGCCGAGGCCGTTGCACCGGCGCCGAGAGCCACGGCGTTGTCGCCGATGGCCGAAGCCGCGCGGCTTTCATCGCCGCTGGTCGCCAAGTGCGAGTTCGCCTGAATCGTGGTCTTCTCGATCACGTTCTGCTTGGCGTCGCCGACGGCGCCGATCTGGCCCGAGAGGCTGGTGAGGGCGTCACCGATGTTGGTGTACGCCGTGTTGTTCACGATGTAGCTCGGTGCGACCACGTTGCCGTTGGCATCGATGCTGGCGCCGCCGCCCATGGCGGAAGTGACACCACGCAGCTGACCGACGTTCACCGCATCCGTGTCCGCCATGCCCTGGGCAACGTTGGACAGCAGAACCGGCGGGGCGCCTGCGTTGCCGAAGGTGACCTTGCCGCGGTTGGAGCCGGCGTCATAGGTGACCGCGTCGAGCGTATTGCCGGAACCATCGACCAGGCCAGCCTTCTTGAGCTGGCTCACGTTGACTGCATCGCTGTCGTCCGTGCCGGCCGCCACGTTCTTGATCTGGGTGCCGTTCGCACCGCCGAGGGTGATCGAACCCTTGTTCGAACCCGCGTCGTAAGTGACCGCATCCAGTGTCTTGCCGTTGGCGTCGATCAGGCCCGTTGCCTTGAGTTGCGACACGTTCACCGCGTCGGTGTTCGCGACGCCGGCCGTGACGTTCTTCAGCGTGCGGGTGTTGCCGTCCTTGTCGGCGAAGTCCACCGCCACGCCGTCGGTGGCCTTGCCCACTGTCAGGTTGGCACCAGCGCCAGCCTGCTGCACCAGGCCGACTGAACCGTTGTTCAGGTTGGTGGTCAGGTTGTCGATGGCGTCCGTGTTCTGCGTGACACGGCCGTCGAGGTTGGTGAGTGCGCCACCGACGTTGTTGAAGGGCTTGCCGCCGACCGTGTAGCTCGGTGCGGAGATGGTGCCATCGGCCTTCACCGATGCGTTGCCGCCCAGCGCGTCGGCCACCTTCTGGGAAGCGCCATACAGCTGACCGCCGTTGATCGCGTCCTTGCTGTCTGCGTAGACCGCGCCGTCGGCGACGTTGCCGAGCTTGACCGGAGCCGAGGCACCGGCGCCACCCAGCGTCACGCTGGAGTGCGTGGCGTCGTCGTACTTGACCGCGTCGGCCGTGGCGTTGGCTGCGGCATCGGCCGCTGCCTTGTTCACCTGACCCACGGTGGCCGCATCGGTGCTGGCCGAACCGTCACGCAGGTTGGAGATCGCCTTGTTCCCGGCGTCGATGCCGCTGGTGGTCATGCTCGGACCGCCGACGATGGCCACGCCGTTGGTGTCCATCTTCGTGTTGCCGGCCGTCACCGAGGTGAAGGCGGCGTTGTCGGCCATCTGCAGTTGCAGCACGCCGTTGGCGTCGACCTGGGTCCTCAGGTTGCCGCCCGAGAAAGAGCCCGTGGTGCCAGCGCCCGTGATCGTCACCGTCTCGCCTAGCTTCTTGGCGACCGTACCGGTGTTGCCTGCGAACGTGATCGGGTTGTTGCCCATGGCGGTGACGGCGTCCGTGTTCTGCGTGACACGGCCGTCGAGGTTGGTGAGTGCGCCACCGACGTTGCCGAAGGGTTTGCCGCCGACCGTGTAGCTCGGTGCCGTGATGGCACCGGTGGTTGCGTTGTAGGCCGCGCCGCCGCCCAGGGCTGCCGCCGTGGCGTTGCCCATTGCGTTGGATTTCGCGGCTTCCGATTGCAGCTGGCTGACGTTGACGGCGTCCGTGGCCGCAGCACCAGCGGCGACGTTCGTCACGCGGCGTTCCTTGCCGGCCGATCCGACCGAGACTTCGCCGTTGGCGGTCGATGCGGTGCCCGACAGCGCGGCCGAGCCGGAGTTGTAGCCGTTGGCAGCCAAGTTGGACGTCGTGGTCGAACCTGCGCCAAGCGCCACCGAGTTGGCGACCGAGGCATTCGCGTTGTTGCCTAGTGAGACCGTGTTGTCACCTGCGGCTTTGCTCCAGACGCCGATGGCCAGTGAACTGGAGCCGGAAGCCAGTGCGTTGTAGCCGAACGCCGAGCTATCGTTACCGGTTGCCATCGTGCCGGAACCCACGGCCGTTGCATGGTGGGCCGCAGCGCTATAGGCGCCGAGCGCGACGCCGAAGAAACCGCTCGTCACCGCGGTGTCGCCAAATGCCGTGCCGCCCTGCGTCGCGTAGGCGGCGTTGCCGACCGCAGTGTCGTAGATTCCCTTGACCGGGTTTTGCAGGGGGTTGTTCCATCCACTCGCGGGGGTGGCCACGCTGCCTGCCGTTGCACCTCCGGCGGTATAGTTTTGTGCGTTGGCAAGCCCAGCCAGTCCGAGCGTGCCGGCCATGACCATCGCAAACCCGCCCGCGCTGGCAACCAAACGCGACTTGCTGCGCTTGCCGCGGGCCTTGGTGTTTTCTGCTCCTGCGACCCAGGCGCCCAGTGCTTCGTTCCAGATGCTGCGATACGACTTGTTCATTGTGTTCCTCTCAGTTTGGTGAATGACCCTCACTGGCGGCTGTGAAGGCGGGGTCTCGGGACGGGGGCCGCACTGTCTGACGACGGGTCTGGCAGAAACATCACTCGAGAGTGCTGCCATGTACCAAGAAAGACCTAGTTGTCCGATGCATTCAACTGTAGAGAGCGGGTCGCAGGGGGGATATGAGAATCGTCTGGATGTGTCCTGGCGAAATGGCTGTGAGCCTCATCGCGCGTGCCATTCGTGCGGTCTTTCACACAGGGGGCGCCCCGTCAGGTTCGATGCACATTCATGGTGCATACAAGGCAAACCGCCCGGCACCTCGCGGTACCGGGCGGTTCAACAACGAGGAACGCGAGCCGGGATCCTGGTGCTACACGAGCGCGAAGAAACGCATCACCACCTGCGCCGGGTGCCGCACGCCGACGCCGACGAACATGCGGTCGTTGATCCACCCCAGCGCCTTCGACGACGTCTCGAAGCGTGGATTGCAGCGGAAGTAGACCTGCGCCGGATCGACCGGCTCGCCGCGCAGCAGCTTCGCCATCACATCGGCGGGCGCCGCGCGCACGGCGTGGTTCTGCACGTAGATCAGGTCGCCGGCATCGGTCTCCAGCCCGTAGCGCGCATCGAGCTCGGAGAGCGTGTCGCTCACGATGAGCTGGAAGTCGGTGCCGCCCGGCAGCACCCGTGCGGTCCAGCCGTTGCCGCGGGCGCGGCCGCCGGTGATCGGCACCAGCCGGCGCATGCCGCGCGGGCTCTGGCCGAGCACCTGCGGTTTCCCGACCTCGACTTCGAGGTCGGCGAAATAGTCGAGGGAGGGCGGGGCGAGCGGGTCGGTGCTGCTCATGCCTTCATTCCTCCGCGCTGGCCTTGTCGAGCATCGTGACGGTGTCGGCGTCGAGCTTGAGCTGTGCTGCGGCGACCAGTTCGTCGAGCTGTTCGATCGAGGTGGCGCTGGCGATCGGCGCGGTGACGGAGGGCCGTGCGATCTGCCGGGCCAGCGCGATCTGCCCCGGCTTCGCGCCGGTCGCCTTGGCCGCCTGGTCGAGCGCATCGAGGATGCGCAGCCCGCGCGGGTTGAGGTACTTCTTCGTCGTGCTTGCACCGCGCGCGCTCTTGGCCGCGTCGGCCTCGGTGCGGTACTTGCCGGTGAGGAAGCCCGCCGCCAGTGCGTAGAAGTTGATCACGCCGACGCCGCGCGCCGGGCACAGCGGCTCCAGTTCCTTCTCGAACACCGCGCGGTCGTAGAGGTTGTAGAGGGGCTGAAGGCTTTCGTAGCGCGGCAGGCCCGCCTTCTCGGCAACGTCGAGCGCCTCGGCCAGTCGCGGCGCCGTGAAGTTCGAGGCGCCGATCGCGCGCACCTTGCCGGCCTTGATCAGCTCCGCGAAGGCGGCGGCGGTGTCCGCAAGCGACGTGTCCGGGTCGTCGTCGTGCGACTGGTAGAGATCGATGTGGTCGCACTGCAGCCGGCGCAGCGACGCTTCCACCGCCTCGCGGATGTAGGCCGGCGACAGTCCCTGCTTGCCTTCGCCCATCGGTTTGCCGAGCTTGGTGGCGAGCACCACGCGGTTGCGCTTGCCGGTCTGCCTGAGCCATTTGCCGATGAGGGTCTCGGACTCGCCGCCGCTGTGGCCCGGCACCCAGCGCGAATACACGTCGGCGGTGTCCACGAAGTTGAAGCCCGCGTCCACCCATGCATCGAGCAGGCGGAAGGACATGGCTTCATCCGCCGTCCAGCCGAAGACGTTGCCGCCGAACGCGAGCGGGGAAACCTGGAGGTCGGAGCGGCCGAGGGTGCGCAGTTGCATGGATCGATTCCTTGATGAAGGTTCAGACAAAGCCCACGGCGCCGAGCAAAGCCCCGGCGCCCAGAAGCCAGAGGAGATGAATGCGGGTGCGCCACACGATAAAGGCGGTGACGCCGGTCAGCATCCACAGATGCCAGGCGGGCGCGTTGCCCGAATGGTTACCCGATGCCAGGACCCATCCGGTCGCGATGAGCAGGCCCACCACCACGGGCGCCATGCCCTGCTTGAAGGCGCGCACGCCGCGCCGGGTGCGATTGCGGTGGCCCCAGCGCGTCGCGAAGTAGGTGAGGGTGGTGCTCGGCAGCATGATGCCGACCATCGTCACTGCGAGTCCGAGCAGGCCCGTCAGCCAGGCCTGCGGGCCGGCGCCGATGCCGCCGCCGGCGTTCAGCCCCACGTTCCATCCCATGAGCGCGACGAAGAGCACGTTCGGCCCCGGCGCCGCCTGTGCGATCGCCACTGACGAACTGAACTGCGCATCCGTGAGCCAGCCGTGCTGCGCGACCAGGTAGCGGTGCATGTCGGGCACCGTGGTGATCGCGCCGCTGATCGACAGCAGCGAGAGCAGCATGTACTGTGTGAAAAGCGCGAGCCAGTCGTGCCAGTGCATCGTGATGCTCATGCGTCGAGCCTCCACCACGTCCACACACAGGCGACGCCGCCCACGATGATCAGGACCCAGCCCAGCGGCACGCGTGCGAGGGCGATGGCCGAGAACACCAGCGCCACGATGCCCAGGCACGTCGCGAAGCCCAGCGGATGCTTTCGCAGCGCCGGGATCAGCTTGATGCCGGTCGCCGCGATCAGCCCGCCGGCCACGGCACCCATGCCGCGCAGCCCGCCTGCCACCTGGGGATTGCCGGCGTAGTGGGCGTAGAGCACCGCGAGCACGAGGATCACGCCCAGTGGCACCGTCAGCATGCCCGCCAGCGCCGCGATCGCGCCGCGAAGGCCGAAGTGGCGGTCGCCGATCATGAGCGCGAGGTTGATCACGTTCGGCCCCGGCAGCACCTGCGCGACCGCCCAGTCTTCGAGGAATTCGTCCGGGGTGAGCCAGCGCTTCTTCTCGACCATCTCGCGCTGCACGACGGCCAGCACGCCGCCGAAACCTTGCAGGGCCAGCCAGGTGAAGGAAAAGAAGAGATCGCGAACGGACTGGGGGCGCGGCCGGTCGCTCGCCGGTTCCGCCGAATGGAGGGCCTGATGCATCGCGGGCGATTATGCGCGGCGCCTTCGCGGCGCGCTGGCCGCCCAAAGGCTGCGACACTGCGCGCATGAAAGCCTTACGCGCGCTGTTCGACCTCTGCAGGCAGTCCTTCGAATCGTGGCGGGCGGACTACGCCCCGAGCATGGGGGCGGCGCTGGCCTACTACACGGTGTTCTCGCTTGCGCCGCTGATCCTGATCGTGATCTCGGTGGTGGGGCTGGTGTTCGGCCGCGACGAGGCACGGGGCGAGATCATGGAGCAGATCTCCGGCCTCATGGGGGCCGACGGCGCGCGCGCTGTGCAGGTGATGCTGGAGCACCTGAACCGGCCTGCGCAGGGCATCGTCGCGACGGTGGCCGGCATCGGGCTGCTGATCGTCGGCGCAACCACCGTGTTCGGCGAGCTGCAGGATGCCTTCGACCGCATCTGGCGTGCGCCCGCGCGCGACGACACGAACGGCTTGCTGAATCTGGTGCGCACGAGGCTGCTGTCGTTCAGCATGATCATGGGCATCGGCTTCCTGCTGATGGTTTCGCTCATCGTCAACGCCGCCCTCGCCGCGCTCGGCGAATGGTGGGCGCCGTACTTCGGCGGCTGGGCGCATCTGGCGCAGAACGTGAATTCCGCTTTCGGCTTCGCGATCGTGACCGTGGGCTTCGCGATGATCTTCAAGGTCATGCCGCGCGTGAGCGTGCAATGGCGCGACGTGTGGATCGGCGCGGCGGTCACGGCGGTGCTGTTCACCATCGGCAAGTACCTGATCGGCCTCTATATCGGGAAGACCGGCGTGGCATCGGGCTATGGCGCGGCAGGGTCGCTGGTGGTAGTGCTGGTGTGGGTGTACTACTCGGCGCAGATCTTCCTGCTCGGCGTGGAGTTCACCTGGATCTATGCGCACGAGTACGGTTCGCTCAAGGGGCGTCCGCGCCCGGGCGCCCTGCGGTCGCCCACGCGCGCCGACGGCGCCGACAGCGCCGATGGAGCGGGCGAGCCTCCCGGTCAGCCTGAGAAACCGCCGCCGTCGAGGTAGGCCTGCTCCTCGGGCGTCGCGCGCCGCCCGAGCATCGTGTTGCGATGCGGAAAGCGGCCGAAGCGCGCGATGAGGTCGCGGTGCAGCACCGCGAAGCGCTGCGTGTTGGCGTCGAGCTCGGCATTGAGCGCGACCGAGCGCTCCTGGTCCGCCAGCGACTCCGAGTGCATGAAGGGCAGGTAGAAGAATGGCCGCAACTGCAGATCGACCTGCCGGTCATGCCCGGCATCGATCGCGGCGCGCGCGATCGCCAGCGCCTTGCCATCGGTCGCGAACATGTGGCCGCTGCCGCGCCACGCATTGCGCGGGAACTGGTCAAGCAGAACCAGCAGTGCGAGCGCGCCTTCGGCATCGGCGGCCCACCCATCGAGCGCGCCGGTTGCGGCGGCATGGTGCGCGGCTTCGAAGCGGGACTTGAATTCGGCGTCGAAGGCCTCGTTCTTGTCGAACCAGCGGCCGGGGCCTGCTTCGTGCCAGAAGCGGACGACGTCCTGGGCGGTGGGGAGCTTGCTCATGGAGCACGAATCATGCCATTGCGGCATCGAATTCGGGTCGATGGCCGACAGCGCGCGCCCCGGATGCTCCCTATGCTGGCCGCTCGTCAACCCAGGAGATCGCACATGACAAGACGCTATGGCTTCCCCCTTCGCATGCTCGTGGTGACCGGCATCGCGGCCGCTGCGCTCGGGGGTGCGGGATGATGTCCCGATCCAACACGGTGGCCTTCAGCGGCACCATGAACGCGGCCAGCGAAGTGCCTCCCAACATGACGCGCGGCAGCGGCATGGCCGAGGCGACGCTGAACAAGGAGACGAATGTCCTCAAGTACAAGATCACGTACGACGGCCTGAGCGGCCCGGCCACCGCAGCCCACTTCCACGGCCCGGCCGCGGCCGGCGCGAATGCGCCCGTGGTACTGCCCTTCGGCAACGCTTCGAGTCCGATCGAGGGCACGGCGACGCTCACGCCCGCGCAGGCGGCCGACCTGATGGCCGGACGGTGGTACGCCAACGTCCACACCGCCGCGAATCCGGGCGGCGAGATTCGCGGGCAGATGCTGCCGAAGATGTAGTGCCGCGGGAGGAGGGCGGCCGCTCTGGTGTCCAATGGCGCCATGGCCACGAAGAAAAGACCCTCTTCCTCCGAATCCACCTCCGCTGCCGCCCGACTGGGTTCCAGCTTCGACTTCCCCGGTGTCAGGAAGGCACTCGTCTTTCAGGGCGGCGGCGCGCTCGGCGCCTACCAGGCCGGGGTCTACGCGGGCGTCTTCGAGCGGCAGAAGTCGCTCGACTGGGTCGCCGGCGTGTCGATCGGAGCGATCAACGCCGCCCTGATCGCCGGCAATGCGCCCGAGATGCGGGTGCAGCGGCTGCGCGAATTCTGGAACCTGGTCTCCTCCGGCCCGGCCCAGCGCGTGCCCGCGTGGTGGGGTATCGACCGGTCCTCGTTCAACCAGTGGAGCGCGACCTCGGCCGCGATGTTCGGCGTGCCGGGCTTTTTCGAGCCGCGCTGCTCGCCCTCGCTGCTGCTCGGCGGCGCTGCGCCGGTGCTCAGCTACTACGACACCGCACCGCTCAAGTCGACGCTGGAGCGACTCGTGGATTTCGACCGCATCAACCACGACGACGTGCGCTTCAGCGTCGGCGCGGTCAACGTGCGCACCGGCAACTCGATCTACTTCGACAACCGCTCGCAGCGCATCGGCCCGGAGCACATCATGGCCAGCGGCGCGCTGCCGCCGGGCTTCGCGCCGGTGCACATCGACGGCGAGGACTACTGGGACGGCGGCATCGTCTCGAACACGCCGTTGCAGTACGTACTTGACGCGCATCCGCGCAGCGAGCCGCTGATGGTGCTGCAGGTCGACCTGTTCAGCGCGCGCGGCATCATGCCGCGCACGCTCTCCGAGACCATCGAGCGGCAAAAGGACATCACCTATTCGAGTCGCACCCGGATGAACACCGACGCGCTGGCCTCGAACATGAACCTGCAGCAGGCGCTCGCGGACCTGCTCGCCAAGCTGCCGCCGGGGCTGCGCGACGACCCCAGCGTGACCTCGGTGTGCGCCGCGCTCTCGCACAAGCCGATCGAGATCGTGCACCTGATCTACCGCGACAAGCCCTACGAGCTCGAATCCAAGGACTACGAGTTCTCGCGCGCCTCGGTCGACGAGCACTGGGACGCCGGCCTGCGCGACATCTGCAACACGCTCGATCATCCGGAGTGGCTGGTCAGCGCATCGCAGACCAATGGCGTCACCACCTTCGACCTGACCGAGCCGAACGCGCGGCGCCTGCGGCATCCGATGAATCTGCCGCACATCCCTGCTGCCGAATGAGAAGCGGACGTGCGCCGTGGAACTGAGGCAGTTGCGCTACTTCATCAAGATCTGCGAACTGCGCAGCATGGGGCGGGCTGCGCTTGAACTCGGGCTCGCAACCTCCGCGCTGAGCCAGCAGATCAGCCGGCTGGAAGGCGAACTGTCGACGCGCCTGCTGAACCGCGCCTCGACCGGCGTCACGCCGACCGACGCGGGCACTGGCCTTTCTGCAGCAGGCCCACCTCACGCTGCGTCACGCCGACGAGGCGGTGCGCGCGGCCCAGCAGGCGAGGCTGTCGGGCCACGTGAGCATCGGGCTGCCACCCACCACGGCATCCGTCCTCGGGGTGCCGCTGATGCGGGCGATGGCAGAGCGGTATCCGGACGTGAGGTTGCATCTGGTCGAGGCGCTCTCGGGTCATCTGGCGGCGATGCTCAACGCCCGCCAGCTCGATCTGGCCGTGCAGTTTCAGACCGACACCGCGCGGCGCTGGAGCGTGCTGCCGCTGCTCGACGAGAAGTTGTTCGTCATCGGCCGGATCGATCTGCCGGGCCTGCCGGGCGGGCGGCAGGTGCGGCTCGCGCGACTGGGCGCGCTGCCGCTGATCATGCCCAGCGCCTCGCACGGCCTGCGCTCGACGCTTGCCGCCGCCTTCGCGCGCGCGCGGGTGGTGCCGCGCGTGGTTGCGGAGATCGATGGCCTCGGGCTGCTGATGGACGCGGTGCGCGCCGGACATGGCGCCACCATCCAGCCGGGCGCGGCGACCGCGCGCGGGACCGATGAAGGGCTGGTGCAGATCCGCATCGCGGACGCGCAGGTGGGTCGCCGCAACGTGCTCGCGAGCCTGTCGGATGACGAACTCTCACCCGCCGCGCTGGCTACCCGCGTGGTGATGGTCGACGTGGCGAGAGCCCTGGTGCGCGAAGGCCGCTGGGCCGGCGCGACCCTTCACGAAAACTGAAGACCCCTTGCCCGGGGCGTTCTTTCGCCAGGCGCCACGCGTGCCTAGAGTCGTGCTCCTCACGAGGAGACAACTGAATGATCGATGTCCTGGTCGTCGGCGGCGGCAACGCGGCGCTGTGCGCGGCGTTGATGGCACGCGAGGCCGGCGCCAGCGTCCTGCTGGTCGAGGCCTCGCCGCGCGAATGGCGCGGCGGCAATTCCCAGCACACCCGCAACCTGCGCTGCATGCACGATGCGCCGCAGGACGTGCTGGTCGACGCCTACCCTGAGGAAGAGTACTGGCAGGACCTGCTCAAGGTGACCGGCGGACTGACCGACGAGCGCCTCGCCCGCATCGCGATCCGCGCGTCGTCCTGCTGCCGCGACTGGATGCGCAGCCATGGCGTGCACTTCCAGCCGCCGCTGTCGGGCGCGCTGCATGTGGCGCGCACCAACGCCTTCTTCATGGGCGGCGGCAAGGCGCTGGTCAACGCCTATTACCGCAGCGCCGTGAAGCTGGGCGTGCAGGTCCGCTATGACACGCCGGTCGTCTCGGTCGAGCTCGACGGCGACCGCTTCGTCGCCGCGCTCACGGCAGGCGGCGAGCGGATCGAGGCGCGCAGCTGCGTGCTCGCCGCAGGCGGCTTCGAATCCAACCGCGAATGGCTCAGCGAGGCCTGGGGCGTCAATGATCGCGGCGAGCGCCCGGCCGAGAACTTCCTGATCCGCGGCACCCGCTTCAACGAGGGCGTGCTGCTCAAGGCCATGATCGACGCCGGCGCGGATTCGATCGGCGACCCGACGCAGGCGCACATGGTTGCGATCGACGCCCGCGCGCCGCTGTACGACGGTGGCATCTGCACCCGCATCGATTGCGTCTCGCTCGGTGTGGTGGTCAACCGCGAGGCCAAGCGCTTCTACGACGAGGGCGAGGACTTCTGGCCCAAGCGCTATGCGATCTGGGGCCGGCTCGTGGCGCAGCAGCCGGGGCAGATCGGCTATTCAATCATCGACCGCAAGGCGATCGGGCGCTTCATGCCGCCGGTATTTCCGGGCACCGTGGCGGACAGCCTGCCCGAGCTCGCGCGCCAGCTCGGCCTGCCGGAAGCGGATTTCGCCCGGACCATCACCGCCTACAACGCGGCTTGCCGCGTCGGCACCTGCTGATCACACCGCGCTCGACGATTGCCGCACCGAGGGCCTCACGCCCGCCAAGACGCACTGGGCACGCCCGATCGACACGCCGCCGTTCTACGGCTATCCATTGCGGCCCGGCGTGACCTTCACCTACCTCGGCCTGCGGGTGAACGACGAATCCGCCGTGCACTTCGGCGGCCGTCCGAGTCCGAACCTTTTCGTCGCGGGCGAGATGATGGCGGGCAACGTCCTGGGCAAGGGCTACACCGCGGGTGTCGGCATGGCCATCGGCACGGCTTTCGGCCGCATCGCGGGCACGCAGGCTGCCAAGGCCGCGACGGCTGTCAAGGAGGAGGCTCGACATGCGATCGCTTGATGCCCTGGCGCGCGAAGCCGCAACGCTCGCGGCCGGCGGACGCACCGTCATCCCGATCCTGAGCGAACGCGAGGCCGAGGTCGGCCGCCAGATGCAGATCTGCAATGCCTGCCGCTACTGCGAAGGCTTCTGCGCGGTCTTCCCGGCGATGACGCGGCGGCTGGAGTTCGGCCGCGCGGACATCCACTACCTTGCCAACCTCTGCCACAACTGCGGCGCCTGCCTGCACGCCTGCCAGTACGCGCCGCCCCACGAGTTCGCGGTGAACGTACCGCGCGCGATGGCCGAGGTGCGCGGGCAGACCTACGCCGACTACGCCTGGCCGCCGGCGTTGGGCCAGCTGTACCAGCGTAACGGCCTGACGCTGTCGCTTGCGCTGGCGGCGGGGCTTGCGCTGTTCCTGATGCTGGCGGTGGCGTTCAAGGGCACGCTGTGGGGCGTGCCACTGCAAGGCAACTTCTACAACCTGTTTCCGCACAACCTGCTGGTCAGCCTGTTCGGACCGGTGTTCGTGTTCGTCGTGTTCGCGCTCGGCATGGGCGTTGCGCGCTTCTGGCGCGAATTGAAGCCTGCGACCAGCGGCGCGCCGTTGAACGTGCCGGCGGCGGCCGAAGCCGCCGATGCGGTGCTGCGGCTGAAGTACCTCGACGGCGGCCACGGCCAGGGTTGCCATGACGAGGACGATGCCTACACGCTGCGTCGCCGTCGCTTCCATCACCTCACTTTCTACGGCTTTGTGCTGTGCTTTGCGGCCACCTGCGTGGCGACGCTCTATCACTACGTGTTGGGATGGCACGCGCCTTACCAGCTGCCAAGCCTGCCCAAGCTGCTCGGCGTGGCGGGCGGCGTGAGCCTGTTGGTCGGTACCGCGGGACTCTGGCGGCTCAACCGCCGCCGCCATCCGCTGCAGGCCGACGCTGCGCAGAAGCCGATGGACCTGGGCTTCATCGCCTTGCTGTTCCTCACCAGCGCGAGCGGCCTCGGGCTGTGGCTCGGGCGCGATACGCCGGCGCTCGCACTGCTGCTGTGCCTGCACCTCGGTGCGGTGATGGCGCTCTTCGCCACGCTGCCCTACGGCAAGTTCGCGCACGGCATCTTCCGCACCGCCGCGCTGCTGCGCCACGCGGTCGAGAAGCGGCTGCCGAATCCGATCGGCCTTGGCGCCGACTGACGATCTTCAACAAGTACCAACGAGACACGATGAACAAACGACGACTGAATCCCGCTTTCGCGCTTCTTGCCAGCGCGATGCTGCTGGCTGCCCCGGTGCGGGCGGAAGACTTTCCTCCGGCCAAGCCGGTCACGATGGTGGTCGGTTTCGCACCTGGCGGGGCGGCCGATGCGGCGGCCCGGCTGATCGCGAAAAAGCTCGGCGAGAACATCGGGCAGACCGTGATCGTCGACAACAAGGCCGGCGCGGGCGGCAACATCGCCCACCAGCACGTGGCGGGCGGGCCGGCCGACGGGACCATGCTGCTGTTCGGCTCGGTCGGACCGCTGACCATCGCGCCACATGTGATGAAGGTGCGCTACGACCCCTTCAAGGATCTCGCGCCCGTCTCTGGGGGCGTGAACTTTCCGAACGTGCTGGTGGTGCACAAGGCGCTCGGCGTGAAGACGCTGGCCGAGTTTGTCGCACTGGCGAAGAAGAAGCCCGGCGGCGTGGACTTCGCGTCGACGGGCGCCGGCTCCGCCTCGCACCTGGCCGGGGAGCTCTTCAACCAGCGCGCGGGCATCGACATGGTCCACGTGCCTTACAAAGGCGGAGCGCCGGCCATGCAGGACCTGATCGGCGAACGCGTGGCTTCCTACTTCTCGGCACCGCCGACGGCGATGCCGCAGGTCGAGGCCGGCCGGCTGATTCCGCTCGCCACCACCGGGCTGACGCGGCCGGCCTACATGCCGGACATCCCGACCGTGGCCGAATCGGGCTACCCGGGCTTCGAGGCACTCAACTGGTACGCCTTCGTCGCGCCCGGCAAGACGCCAGCGCCGATCCTCGACCGCTGGAACGTGGAGATCGTGAAGGTGCTCAACGATCCCGGCGTCAAGGACGCGTTGAACAAGCACGGCCTGACACCGCAACCGACAACCCGCGCCGAACTCACTGCCTTCATGCGCAAGGAAGACGCGAAGTGGGGCAGCATCGTGCGCGATCGCAAGATCACCGCCGATTGAAGCTCAGAGCCTCAGTTCCCAGGTCTCGCCGACGAGCTGCCGGCCGAAGCCCTCGTAGGGCTCGGACTTCACGAGCCTGAACCCGCGCGCCGTGTAGATGGCGCGAGCCGCGGTGAGGCAGCTGTTGGTCCACAGGACCATCTTCCTGTAGCCCTTGCTGCGCGCGAAGGCGATGCACTCGTCCGTGAGCCGACCGCCGAGGCCGAGGCCGCGCGCCTGCGGCGTCAGGATCAGCATGCGCAGCTGCGCGGTGGTCGCCGACTTGCGCACGACGAAGATCGCGCCGACGCGCTCGCCGTTCAGCTCGGCAATCCAGCAGCGCTCCCAGCCGGGCTGGAACTTGCGCAGGAACTGGCCGGCGATGTCGGCCACCAGCGCCTCGAACTCGCTGTTCCAGCCGTATTCGCGCGCATAGATCTCGCCGTGCTGCTGCACCACCCAGCCGATGTCGCCGGGGGCGGGGTCGCGCAGGAGGGCGGTCTGGGCCTTCGCCGGCGGCGCGGCGCCCGGTTCCAGCAACTGCTGCAGCGTTCCCATGGCGCCGACCAGCTGCGCGCGCTGCGCCGTCGATAGCGGCGAGAGCAGGGCGGCTGCTTCCTCGCGCGACTTCTGTTGCAGCGGCGCGAAGGCGGCATGGCCGGCCTCGGTCAGTCTCAGCAGACTTTGCCGCGCGTCGCGCGGGCTCGCCTCGCGCACCAGCCAGCCCTGCGCCTCGAAGCGGCGGAGGATGCGGCTGAGATAGCCCGCATCCAGCTGCAGGTCCTTGCCGATTTCGCTGGCGACCGGCGATTCGCGGTGCGCGAGTTCGTAGAGCACGCGGACGTCGGTGAGCGACATGTCGCTGCCCAGGTAGGGGTCGAGCACGCCGATGCGGCGCGTGTAGAAGCGGTTGAACTGGCGGACGGCCTTGACGGCCGATACGTCCGCAGTGTCGGGAAGGGGCGTGGTGACGGCGTCCATGATTGCCATTGTCAATCGATTGGTTGACTAAAGCAAGTAATTGAAGATCCGGGCCGGGCATGCGGGAATCGCCTTTAGGGCGACAGTTCCAATGGAAAACCCTAAAATCGAGGGTTGCCCACGAGGCCCCTCCGGCCGACCCCATCCCCGATGAACGCCCCCGTCGACGTCTCCTTTTTCGCGCGCGCCGCCAAGCCGCTGACCAGCTACCGCAAATACTGGGCAGCCCGTTTCGGCACGGCCAAGTTCCTGCCGACGTCGCGCGCCGAGATGGAAGCCCTCGGCTGGGACAGCTGCGACATCGTCGTCGTCACCGGCGACGCCTACGTCGACCATCCGAGCTTCGGCATGGCGGTGATCGGCCGCATGCTCGAGGCGCAGGGCTTCCGCGTGGGCATCATCGCGCAGCCCGACTGGCAGAGCGCCGATCCGTTCAAGGTGCTGGGCAAGCCGAACCTGTTCTTCGGCGTGACCGCCGGCAACATGGATTCGATGATCAACCGCTACACCGCCGACCGGAAGATCCGCAGCGACGATGCCTACACGCCGGGAGACATCGCCGGCAAGCGGCCGGATCGCGCGGCCATCGTCTACTCGCAGCGCTGCAAGGAAGCCTGGAGCGACGTGCCGATCGTGCTCGGTGGCATCGAAGGGTCGCTGCGCCGCATTGCGCATTACGACTACTGGCAGGACAAGGTGCGCCGCTCCATCGTGGTCGATTCGAAGTGCGACCTGCTGCTGTATGGCAATGCCGAGCGCGCGATCGTCGAGATCGCGCATCGCCTCGCGGCGCGCGAGCCGGTGCACCAGATCACCGATGTGCGCGGCACCGCCTTCGTGCGGCGCGAGACGCCCGAAGGCTGGTTCGAGATCGACTCCACCACGGTGGACGAACCGGGCCGGGTCGAAGCGCACATCAATCCCTACCTGATGGTCTCCGAGCAGGCCAAGGCCAATGGCGCGAGCTGCGCGCGCGAGGAAGAAGCGCAAGCCGTTGCAGAAGCGGCGGAGGCAGCCGGCTCGGCGAGCATCGCAAACGCGGCGATCAAGCCGATCCAGTTCGTGGCCAACCCTGCGCTGCAGGGCAAAGGCAAGGTCAAGGTGCCGCCGCGCGACCGCTCGGTGATTCGCCTGCCTTCGTTCGAGCAGGTGCGCGCCGATGCCGTGCTCTACGCGCATGCCAACCGCGTGCTCCACCTCGAAACCAATCCCGGCAACGCCCGCGCGCTGGTGCAGGCGCATGGCGAAGGCACCACCGCGCGCGACGTGTGGATCAACCCGCCGCCGATCCCGCTGACCACGGCCGAGATGGACCACGTGTTCGACCTGCCATACGCGCGCAGCCCGCATCCCAGCTACGCCGATGCGCAGGGAAGCCACGACGGCGCGACCAAGATTCCGGCGTGGGAGATGATCCGCTTCAGCGTGAACATCATGCGCGGCTGCTTCGGCGGCTGCACCTTCTGCTCGATCACCGAGCACGAAGGCCGCATCATCCAGAGCCGTTCCGAAGACTCGATCATCAAGGAGGTCGAGGCCATCCGCGACAGCGTCAAGGGCTTCACCGGCACCATCTCCGACCTCGGCGGGCCGACCGCCAACATGTACCGCATCGGCTGCAAGTCGCCCGAGATCGAGGCCGCCTGCCGCAAGCCGAGCTGCGTGTATCCGGGCATCTGCCAGAACCTCAACACCAACCATGATCCGCTGATCAAGATCTACCGCCGGGCGCGCGCGCTCAAGGGCATCAAGAAGATCCTGATCGGCTCGGGCCTGCGCTACGACCTCGCGGTGCAGTCGCCCGAGTACGTCAAGGAACTGGTGCAGCACCACGTCGGCGGCTATCTCAAGATCGCGCCCGAGCACACCGAGCAGGGCCCGCTCAGCAAGATGATGAAGCCCGGCATCGGCAGCTACGACAAGTTCAAGCAGATGTTCGAGAAGTACTCGGCCGAGGCGGGCAAGAAGCAGTACCTGATCCCGTACTTCATCGCGGCGCATCCCGGCACCAGCGACGAGGACATGATGAATCTCGCGCTCTGGCTCAAGCGGAACGGCTTCCGCGCCGACCAGGTGCAGACCTTCTATCCCTCGCCGATGGCCACCGCGACCGCGATGTACCACACCAACAAGAACCCGCTGCGCAAGATCACCCGCGATAGCGAGACGGTGGACATCGTGCGCGGCGACAAGCGCCGCCGGCTGCACAAGGCCTTCCTGCGCTACCACGACGCCAACAATTGGCCGCTCTTGCGCGAGGCGCTCAAGGCCATGGGGCGCGCCGATCTCATCGGCAACGGCAAGCATCACCTGATCCCGACCTGGCAGCCGCTGACCGATGGCAGCTACGAGAGCGCGCGCCGCAAGAACTCGACGCCGGTCGCGCTCAAGACGGTGACACCCGTCAAGGGACGCATCCTCACGCAGCACACCGGATTGCCGCCGCGCGAGACCGGGGCCGCGCGCGCGAAGCCGGCGCCTGCCGGGCCGATCCGCAAAGGCCGATAGATACCGGTACCGGCGGACGGACCGCGACACCCGCCTCGTTGTATGGTGTCGTGCATGAACACATCGCTGGCCGCGCTTCTCGTCCGTTTCGGTGTCTGGTTCGTTTTCGGCGTTGCGGCGCTCGGCCCGCTCGCCGCAGAGGCGAAGCTCGAGGCAGGATCCGCGCAGGCGATGCGCGACCTCGAGCGCAAGCATGCCGAGCAGTTCGCCAACGGCGCGCTGCACCGGCCGGTGGTCATCGATTCGGCGGAGACCGATGGCGGCCTGCAGGGCGACATCTATGCGATCGTCGACCACCCCGTCGATGACGTGCGCCGCGCACTCGAGCGCTCGGCGCAGTGGTGCGACATGATGGTCCTGCACATCAACAACCGGCGCTGCCGCGCGACGCGTTCGCCGGACGGCGAGAAGCTCACGCTGAGCGTGGTGCCGCGCTACGACAAGCCGATCGAGCAGGCCTTCGAGCTCACCTTTGTCCACCGTGTCGTCCATTCCACGCGCGACTACCTGCAGGTGGAGCTCTACGCCGAGGAAGGCCCGATGGGCACCAGCCAGTACCGCGTGATGCTCGAAGCGATCCCGCTCGGCGAGCGCCAGGCTTTCCTGCATTTCGCCTACGCGTACGACCACAACATGGTCGCGCGCCTCGCCACGATGGCGTACCTCGCCACCTTCGGCAGCAGCAAGGTCGGCTTCACGGTGGTGGGCAAGACTGCCGACGGCCAGCCCGACTACATCCGTGGATTGCGCGGCCTGATGGAGCGCAATGCGATGCGCTACTTCCTCACGCTCGACGCGTACCTCGACGGTTTCGCCGCGCCGCCGCCGGAGCGCGCCGACAAGCGCCTCCATACCTGGTTCCGGTCGGTCGAGCAGTACCCGACCCAGCTGCACGAGATCGACCTCGCGACCTACCTCGCGGTCAAGCGCGAAGACCGTCAGCGCGACGCGGCGTCGCGCTGAGTCTCAGCGCAGCACCAGCACCGGCGTGTGCGAGTGCGTCAGCACGTGCAGGGTCTCGCTGCCCATCAAGAGGCGCTTGATGCCGCGCCGGCCGTGCGAGGCCATCACGATCAGGTCGCAGTGATGCACGCGGGCGGCTTCGATGATCGCCTCGGAGATGAGCTCCCCCTGCATCACGATGGAGCGCGTGCTTTTCACGCCGCGGCCGTCCGCTTTCTCCTTGACGGCATCGACCACGCGCTGCGCCTCGGCGTCGGCCTGCTCGCGCAGGCGCGAAACCTCCGTCTGGCTCAGCAGCAGCGAGCCTTCGAAGTAGCTGGCGGGGTAGTGCTGCACCACCTTCACGACCATGAGTTCCGCCTGCGTCAGGAGTGCCAGATCGATGGCGCTGTTGACCGCCAGATCGGACAGCTCGGAGCCGTCGGTGGCGACGAGGATGCGTTCATACATGGCGTTGCTCCCCGGGCGGGAGACGCCCGCCCGCACGGGGAGCGTAGTACGGGCGGGCTGGCGCGGCAAGGCGCCGGCAGGCATCTAGACGGGCCTGCCTAGCGCCGCGAATTCACTGGCTGGCCCAGTGCGTGCCGAACGGGTTCGACGCGCCGATGGACGGGAAGTCCACGAAGGCCTGGCTGCAATCGAGCACCTTGTCGACGTCCACCTTCAGGCTGGCCTCGCCGTTGACCACGATGCGGTTGGCGGTCGAGGCCTGGATCGGCAGGTTCACGTTGGCGAGCGTCAGGTTCGCGTCGGACGAGATCAGCGAGATCTGCGCCGGATCGTCCGCGGCCACGTCGGTCATCGACATGACCAGCGGGTAGGCCGGCAGGTAGCCCGTCGGATAGGCCGCGGTCGGCGTGAAGTAGCCGCCCGTGTTTGCCGCGAAGCCCTGCAGCTTGACCTTGGACTCGCCGAGGATGCGCACGTTGGCGAGCGTGATGTCATGGAAGTTCGGCACTTTCGGAATGCCCCCCGACAGCGCCTTGGTGCTGTAGTAGGGCGTGAACAGCAACGCGTTCTGCGCGTTCTTGATGCAGATGTTGCGGTAGTTGATGTTGCTCACCTCGCCGCCGCGTGCGTAGTCGGACTTGACGCGCAGGCCTTCTTCGGAGTTGAGGAACGAGTTGTCGTAGACCTCGACGTTGGTCACGCCCGCGTTCGTCTCGCTGCCGACCGAGATGCCGTGGCCCCAGTAGATGTGGTTGTGCGCGATCACGATGCCGTAGGCCCGGTCGCGGCGCTTGCCGCGGTTGCCGTCGATCCCGAAGCCGACCGCGTTGGGATTGTTGCTGCCCTTGAGCGCCATGTCGTCATCGCCTGTGCTCACGTAGTTGTAGGCAAAGACGAAGTTCTTCAGGTAGCCGTCGAAGGACATCTTGGTGGGCGAGGTCGTCGTGCTGCCGGTCGTGAGCGCGTTGGACTTGGCGCTCCCCGCGGAGCCCGGATCGAAGGCGTCGGTGTTCTTCACGTTGTCGGCGTTGAAGGTCTCGCCCGTGTAGAGCGGATTGCCGTTGCCCGCCGGGTTGGCGAAAGCTGCGAGCGTCGGCGTCTGCACCTTGACGTTCCACACCGTGAGGCCATCGACGCCGCTGGGCACCACATGGAAGTTGGCGCTGTTGTTCAGCGTGATCTTGTAGAGCGTCAGGTTCTTCGCGTAGTTGAACACCATCATCCGGAAGTTCGACTGCGAGCCCGAGCCGGTCGTGCCGTTCTGCACCATGTTGCCCAGGTAGGCGAGGTCCCACCAGGTCATGTTGCGCACCGATGACTTGGAGTCGACGAAGGTGCCGCCGTTGTCGCAGGCGGTGCCGTCCGGCGCCTGCGTGCTGGTCGCATAGGCGGCGTAGGTGTTCGAGCAGCTCAGGTCCACCTTCATGAGCGGGTAGAGCGCATTGGTGGTGACGATCTCCGCATAGGCGCGGCTGTCGATGCTGCCTTCGCCGACCACGGCCGAGTTGACGAGGTAGTCGCCATTGATCAGCGCCTTGCAATTGCCCGAGCTGCCGGCCTGCGTCGCGCTCACCGCCGTATTGCCGCAGTACTTGCCCGTCCCGTTCAGGTAGGCCATCACGTCGCGCGTGGCGTAGAGCGTGGCGCCCTTGTCGATCCACAGCGTCACGCCCGAGGGCAGCGTGAGCGGACCCGAGATGAAGCCGTTGCCGGGGCCGCTGCTGCTGACCACCAGGCGCACCGCGAACTTGCTCGCCTTGTACTGCGGCTTGGCCAGCTCTTCGCCGCTGACGCCTGCGATGTTGATGTTGGGCAGGGCTGCGGCCTTCTGATCGGCGGTGGCCGAGGCGTCCGCCGCCAGGATGGCTGCGCCGACTTCCGCGTTGACCGCCGCCCCGCAGGCGTCGAGCGCCGCCTGGATGCGCGCCTGGTCCGGGTTGGCGGTGGTGGTGCTGACGGCCTTGCCGACGCCGGCGATCGAAGGGTCCGCTTCGGGCGGCAGCGCGCCGTCCGGGCGTCGAACGAGGTTGTTGCTGGCTTCGAGCGTCGCGCAGACCTGGGCATCGCTCGGCAGCGTGGGCTCGGGCGGAAGCGCCGGATCGAAGGTGGTGGTGCCGACCTGGAAGGCGTTCTTCCGGGCAGCCGATGAATCGGAGGACGTCGCCGGCGCGGTGACCGGCGCCTGCGTGCCGGACGACCCCGAAGTGGCCAGCAGCGCCGCGCTGCCGCCGCTGCTCCCGCCGCCGCAGGCCGAGAGCGAGGCGACCGCGACCAGTGTCGCGACAAGGGCCGCGAGCGGCAGGAGCCGGCGGGCAGGATGGGGAGAGCGGGTCGACGTCGTCATCGGAGGTGGGGGCGGGAGGTCTTGTCTCATGTGCGTGTGTTTTGCGAGTTAGTCAACGGTTGTCGTACAACTGTCGGGATTTCATCAGAGCGAATTTCGCCTGTCAATGGGACGTTGCTTTGGAGAAAAACCGCGCATGCGAGCGATCTTGATGGGCCGGCTCGATGCCCTCGCAGGTTTTTTGTTGTAGGACATCCTATGATTAAGGGCGTGATTTCGAGACATGGAGACGCCCGTCCAGGTGCTCTGGCCAAAAAGCCTAGACCGTTATTTAAGGTTTCCTGAGGGGTTCGTTAAGCAATTCTTAGCGGCGGGCGAGGGGCCCGATTCCTAGACTTTCTTCCCAGCAGGAGAGCGCACGGTGCGCCCGCCGCTGAACAGGAAAAGAAGGACTCCCATGAACATCGATCCGCGCGAAATGCGCCAAGTCGCGGCGGCCTCCGCCCCCCGTGTCGACATGTATGCCGGCATCCACAAGGCCCTGCGTGCGCTGATGGCCGACACCCTGATGGCCGTGGGGCGCATGGACCACGACGATGCGCTCGAGCTCGCACAGACCACCCAGCGCGTGCTGGAACTGCTTGATTTCTGCCGCTCGCACCTGCAGCACGAAAACGACTTCCTGCACGCCGCGATGGAGTCACGCGCCGCCGGCTCCAGCAGCCGGATCGCGCACGAGCATGAAGAGCACGCCGAGGCGATCGAGGCGCTGGCCAACCAGACGACCGCGCTGCTGCAGTGCGACGCCGCTTCGCGGGCCGAACGCTCGCTGGCGCTGTACCGCGCGCTGTCGGTCTTCATCGCGCACAACTTCGAGCACATGTACGTGGAGGAAACCGCGCACAACGCGGTGCTCTGGGCACGCTTCACCGATGCGGAACTGATGGAAATCCACGGCGCCCTGGTCGCCTCGATTCCGCCCCGGGAAATGATGTTCGTGGTGCGCTGGATGGTGCCCTTCATGAACCCGGCCGAACGCGCCGAGATGCTCGGCGACATGCGCGCCCACGCGCCCGCGCCCGCCTTCGCGGCGGCGCTCGACGTGGTGCGACCGCACCTCACCGAGCGCGAATGGGCCAAGCTTGCAGCGAGCCTGAACCTGCCGGCGGCGTCGTGAGTGGAGAGAGGGCCGACCGCCCGCCCGCTCAGCCCGCGATCTCGGTGAGGGCGACGGGCCGTTCCACCCGCAGCCTGAAGCGGCCGCGGCCGGTCTTCTCGATCCGCAGATGCGGGCTGTTTTCGGCGAGCCGCCGTTGCAGCAGCACCAGCCGCGCCTCGAGGTTGTCCGCCGAGGTCGGGCAGACGGATCGACGGGTCGAGCCGCAGCTCCCGGTTGGTGAACTCGGTGCGGCCCTGCTGCGAATACTCGCGCAGCAGCTTGCCCAGGATCGCGCCGGCAACGCCCTTGATCAGGTAGCTATCGGCGACGAACACGCTGTTGTTCGCGAGATAGTGGCGCACCGGCAGCGGCGCACCGCTGGCCGATGGCACGGCGGGTGGCGCGGGTTCTTCGGCGGCGGGCTCGTCGACCGTGCGCAGCAGTTCGAGCGCAGCGCCGAGATGGCTCGCGATAGCGACCAGCGCATCCTCGTCCTCGAAGCTGAATTGCATGTCCAGCGGGCTTTCGATGAACAGCGCGCCGAGCAGCCGCCCGCCCGACACGATCGGCACCGCGAGCTGGCTGTGCGGCTCGGCCAGGCCCGGGAACGGGATCTCGGTATCGAGCGCGATGCCCGGCTCGCTTGCCTGCAGGCTGCTGCGCACCGCGTGGCTGTAGCTTGCCGCGTTCGTGACGTGGCTGATGCGCACCGGCGTGCGCTCGCGCGCGGCGACGCCGATCACGCCGTGGCCCATCTCGATCTCCGAGCCGATGCCGGAGGTGGCATAGCCGCAGCTCGCCACCGTGTAGAGGCGCTGCGTCGCCGCGTCCAGCATGAGCACCATCGCGTGCTGCACGCCGAGGTGGTCGTTGAGCGCCGCGAGCACCGTCTGCAACAGCTCGTCGGTCGCGCCGCACGCGGCCATGCGCTCGGCGGCCCGGCGCACACCGGCCAGCAGGCCGGGCTTGGGATGCGAGACGGGAGCGAGCCGTTCGCCCTCGACGCTCTCGACGGCCTCGACCTCGTAGACGTCGGCGCCCAGCAGACGGAACACGCCCGCCATCCCCGAATGCGAGGCGATGCCCGCCAGTTGCGCTTTCATGCGCTCGAACAGCGCGCCGCCGGACTCGGTCCGCAAGTAGCGAAGCCGCAGCCGGTAGAAGGCTGCGATGACCGGGTCCATCAGCAGCACGCTCGCGTAGGGGTTGGCGAGGATGTTCGCGCGGGTCTTGTTGAAGAACTGGTACGACAGCCCGACATGCCGGTCGTCCACATAGTGCACCTGCGAGATGTAGGCCACGTTGGGCGTGCCGTCCTGGGCGCAGGTTGCCATGATGGCCGGGATCGCGCCTTCGAAGCAGGCCCGGATGTCGTTCAGTGATGGCGCGCAGGTGCTCATCGCGATCGCCGCTTCATGCGGCAGGGAGGGCGCTGCCGGCCTTGGGGCCCGGGGTCTGGTCGAAGGCTTCGGCGGGCGTGAAGCTGATCGCCACCAGATCGTCGAGGCGGAAAGCCAGCATCGCGCGGACGAAAGGCGCCTCGACGCCGACCGCGCCGACCTCGTCTTCCATCGACGCCGGTAGCGGCGCAGCATGGGCAGGTCGTCCTCGTGCGCCGGGCGAAGCTCGGCTTCGGTGGCCTTGACTTGCACCGTGCGATGGCTCAGCGGCTGGCTGAAGACCACGGCGATGCGGCCCGTGGCCGCGATGTCCTGCAAGAGCTGGCGCGACTGGCTGCGCGAGACGAAGACGGTGATTCGCGTGCCGTCCGCCGAGATCCGCGCGCCGACCGCGCGCATCAGGCTCGTCCGCAGCGCCGCGTCGCGCGAGGCCACGATGGCCGACACGCCCTTGTCGATCAACGCGATGTGCTCGGGACTCAGCAGCGGAGGAGGTGGGGTGCGGTTGGGCATGGATGGGCCGGGAAAGAGACTGGATTTTGATTCAAAAGTCCTCTTTCCCGACAGCGCCTGCGCCGTCGGCGTCAGGTGCGCCAGCGTGCGCGGCGCTTCGTCGCCGGGGGCGGCTTGAGCGCGGGCGGGTCGAGCGCCAGCCGCAGCGAGGCTTCCAACACCAGCGCGCGCTCGGTCGGCGCCATGCGCGGCCCGTCCTTCAGGAGTAGCGGGTCACCGAAGATCCTGCGCAAATGCCGCAGCGCGGTGTCGATCGCGTCTCGCGACCGGCCCAGCCGGGTCGCCGTTCGCGCGAGGCTGCGCTCGTCCATCAGCGTGCTGAAGACGCGCAGCAGTTCGACGTCGGCAGTGGCGTTGGGGCGTGGCATGGCGTTCATCGCACAGCCTTGGTGCCGCGATGCACCGGCGCCGATCGCCGATGGCCTCGCGGGCAGGGCCGGCCGTGCTCCAGCCATGGCGCAAGCGATTGGCGTGCCATGGTCTCGCGGGCATCGGATTTGCTGGGCCATCGCATGAACACCTTCCACCACCCCACGCGCCGCAGTGCGCTCCAGTTTCTGGCGGCTGGCGCCGCCTTGTTCGCACTGCCGGTGTTCGCGCAATGGCCGGACAAGCCGATCAAGATCGTCGTCACCTTCCCCCGGGCGGCGCGAGCGACATCCTCGCGCGCATCATGGCCGAGCAGCTTGGCAAGAAGCTCGGGCAGCCGGTGGTGGTCGACAACAAGCCCGGCGCGGGCGGCACCATCGGCGCTCTGCAGGTGGCCAGCGCGCCAGCGGACGGCTACACCTTCGTGCTCTCCAATACCACGCCGCTCGCGCTCGGCCCGTTCCTGCTCGACAAGCAGCCCTACGACCCGGTCACCGCCTTCACGCACGTCGCGTCTCTCGGCTCCGCGCCGCTGGTGATCATGGCGAGCAAGCCTTCGGGCATCACGAGCTTCGCCGACATCGAAGCGCGCGCCCGCAAGGACGGACGCCTCGATTTCGGCTCGGGCGGCCCGGGCTCGATCGGCCACGTCCACGGCGAACTCATCCGGAAGATCACCGGCGCCAACCTCGTGCACGTGCCTTACCGCGGCGGCGCACCGATGACGACGGACCTGATCGCCAACGTGATTCCGGTCGGCATCGACGTGATCACCGCCTACGTGCCGTACTTCAAGGGCGGGCAGCTCGTGCCGCTGGCGGTGACGGGCGCCGCGCGCTCGCCGCTGATGCCCGATGTGCCCACCATCGTCGAGCTGGGCCAGCCCAAGCTCGTGCTGGAGAACTTCTTCGGACTCAGCGGGCCGGCCGAGCTGCCGCCCGAGATGGTCGAGAAGCTCAACACCGCGTGCAACGAGGTGCTGGCGATGCCGGATGTGCAGAAGAAGCTGATCGAACTCGGCATCGTCGCCAAGCCTGAGAGCGCTGCGCGCTTCGAAGCGATCGTGAAGGAGCAGGTCGGCATCCTCGCGCCCACCGTCAAGAGCGCCGGCATCAAGCTCTGATCCAGGCTCGCCCCCGGGCTCCGCGCACTTCGTGTCGCTTGCACGGGCCGCTGCGCGGGAACATGATTCCCCCTTCGCCGAACCTGGGGGGTCCCATGCCACTCCATTTCACCCACGATCGTGTGCGCCGGGCGCTGCTCGCAGCGGGCGGCGGCTGGGCTCTGCTGGCGGCGCTCGCGCCGCGTAGCGCGGCAGCGCAGACGACGTCCGGCACGCGCATCGGCATCATCGGGGCGGGCCGCATCGGCGGCACCATCGGCGGACTGTGGGTGAAGGCCGGTCATCCGGTGATGCTGTCGTCGCGCCATCCCGAAGAACTCAAGGACCTTGTCGCGACCCTCGGCCCGCTCGCCAAGGCAGGCATGGTGGCCGAGGCGATCGCGTTCGGCGACGCGCTGTTCATCGCGGTGCCCTACGGGGCGCTGCCGCAGATCGGCAAGGACTACGGCGATGCGCTCAAGGGCAAGATCCTGCTCGACGCCTGCAATGCCGTGGCCGCGCGCGATGGTGGCGAGGTGGCTGGAGAAGTCGAGCAGGAAGGCATCGGCGTGGTGTCGCAGAAGTACCTGGGCGGCGCACGGCTGGTGCGTGCGTTCAACACCATGTCGTACATGATCTTCGCGCGCGAGGCCAACCGGCCGCCTCCGAGGCTGGCGATCCCGATCGCCGGTGACGACCCCGA
Organism: Variovorax ureilyticus; assembly: GCF_050632185.1. GTDB lineage: Bacteria > Pseudomonadota > Gammaproteobacteria > Burkholderiales > Burkholderiaceae_C > Variovorax > Variovorax ureilyticus_A. The sequence goes on along the minus strand of NZ_CP192579.1, from coordinate 2,380,920 downwards.
AGCAGTGAAGGTCGCGGCGGCGCTGGTCACCGACGCCGGCTTCGATCCGGTGGTGGTCGGCAAACTGGCCGATGCGCGCAAGTTCCAGCGCGGCGGGCCGGGCTACGGCCAGTCGGTGAGCGCGGCCGAACTCAGGCAGAAGCTGTCGCTCGCGCCATGAGCCGTCCGGGCGAATCCCGAAGCGCTGCCGCGCGCAGGGTAGTCCAGTGACGCCCGACGAGCGCTGGCTGCGGCGGGTGGTTCCGGCCACGCCGCAGGAACTCGCGGCCGCGCTGTGGTCCTTCGGCTATTTCTTCGCGCTGCTCGCGGGCTATTACGTGCTGCGGCCGCTGCGCGACCAGATGGGCATCGCGGGCGGCACGCGGGCGTTGCCATGGCTCTTCACCGCGACCTTCGTGACGCTGCTGGCGGCGCAGCCGCTCTACGGTGCGCTGGTCGCAAGGCTGCCGCGTGCGCGCTTCATCCCCGTCGTCTATCACTTCTTCGTGGTCAATCTCGCGGTGTTCTGGGTGCTGCTCGCGCTGGGCATTGCACCGGTATTCGTTGCGCGTGTGTTCTTCGTGTGGGTCAGCGTGTTCAACCTCTTCGCGGTGGCGGTGTTCTGGTCCTTCATGGCGGACCTCTTCACGAGCGAGCAGGCCAAGCGGCTCTTCGGCTTCATCGGCGCGGGCGGGACCGCGGGCGCACTGCTCGGGCCGGCGATCACCATCGTGCTGGCGGTGCCGCTCGGGCCGCACAACCTGCTGATCGCGGCGATCGTGTTCCTGGAGATCGCGGTGTTCTGTGCGCATCGTCTCGAAAGAAGCGTCGGTGTGCGGCAGGACGGGCCGCGCGAGCCGGCGCGCGTGGGCGGGAGCGCGTTCGCGGGCATCTCGGGGCTGTTCCGTTCGCCGTACCTGCTGGGTGTGGGGGCGTGGGTCAGCCTGCTGTCGTTTGGCGCGACGATGCTGTACTTCATGCAGGCGAACGTGGTGTCCGCGACGATCAAGGGCGCAGGCGAGCAGACGCGCATCTTCGCGAGCATCGACCTCGCGGTCGGGCTGCTCACGCTCGCGACGCAGGTCTTCGCCACCGGCCGCTTCCTGCAGCGATTCGGAACGGGCATCGCGGCGGGCGCGCTGCCGGCGGTCTACATCGTCGGCTTTCTTGCGATCGCGTGGTCGCCGGGCCTGGCGGTGGTGCTCGTGTTCCAGGTGGTCCAGCGCTGGATGAACTTCGCGATCGCGAATCCCGCGCGGCAGGTGTTCTTCACGGTCGTCGACCGCGAGGACAAGTACAAGGCCAAGAACCTGATCGACGTGGTGGCCTACCGCGGGTCCGATGCGCTCTATGGCTGGGTCTACGACGCGCTGCATGCCGCGGGGCTCAAGATCGGCGCGATCGCCTTGTGCGCGCTGCCGGTCGCGATCGCGTGGCTGGTGCTTTCGGGCGCGCTGGGGCGCACGCACGAGCGCCGCGCATCGCAATCCGCCGGCGACGCGCCGGCTCGACTGGGAGAGGCGTCATGGCATCGATGACCCGGCGGCACTTTTCCGCACTGGCGGCCACGGCGCTCTGGCCGTTTTCCGGCTGGGGGCAGGCCAAGGAGGCCGCGCTCCTCACGCGCGCCATTCCGTCGAGCGGCGAGCGCATCCCGGCCGTGGGCCTGGGCACGGCCATTGTGTTCAACAACGACGACGCGAAGATCCGCGAGACCGCGACGCAGATCCTGCGCACGCTGCTCGACAACGGCGGCAGGCTCGTGGACACCGCCTCGACCTATGGTGACGCCGAACTGGTGCTGGGCCACGCGATGCCTGCCGCGGCGTCGCGCGACAGGTTCTTTGTGGCGACCAAGCTCGAGTCGCCCGATCCCGCCGAACTCGAGCGTTCGCTGACCCGGCTCGCGACGCGCCGCATCGACCTGCTGCAGCTTCACAACGTGCGCGACCCGGCGCAGTCGCTGGCGCAATTCAGGACCTGGAAGACACAGGGCGTGTGCCGCTACCTCGGTATCACCTCCACCTCCGAGCGTGCCTATGGCGCGGTCGAGGCGGTGCTGCGGCGCGAGAAGCCGGATTTCGTGCAGATCGACTACTCGCTCGACAACCGTGAGGTGGAGGAGCGCATCCTGCCGCTGGCGGCCGAGGTCCATGCCGGCGTGTTGACGGCGCTGCCTTTCGGCCGCAACCGGTTGTTCCGCGCCGTGCGCGGCAAGTCGCTGCCCGACTGGTCGGCGGACTTCGCCGAGAGCTGGGCGCAGTTCTTCCTGAAGTACCTGCTGGGCGACGAGCGGGTGACGGCCGTGATTCCGGGCACCTCCGATCCGGCGCACATGGCGGACAACCTCGGCGCGATGCGCGGCCGGTTGCCCGATGCGGCCGAGCGCAGGCGGATGGTGGAGTTTGTGCGGAGCCTCTGACGACTCAGCCGGCCAGCGTGAGCAGTGGAACGTCGCGTTCGCGCGCCATGACGTCCAGTTCGGCGCGGGTGCGGGTGGCGATCCAGCACGCGATCGCTTCATGCGTTTCGGCCGAAGCCATGTCCTTCGACGTCGCGCCCGCCGCGTCGCACAAGCGGGCGGCGAAATGCGGCTCCAGCGCCGCCACGGCCACGCGCCCATCGGCGCACGGATACACGCGATAACCCGCATGCGCACCGCCCACGGCACCGCTCGGCGTGGTGAGTCCCCAGGTGCGCGGCAGCGCGAGCCAGTCGGCGGCGGTATTGAGCGCGACTTCGAGACAGATCCCGGAAGCGGGCGACGAGGCCTTGTGCAGCACGGCCTTCAACACGGCTTCGTTCGCGAGCAGCGCACCGCCCATGTCGGCGTAGAGCGTGGGCGGTAGCTCGGTGCCGGTGACGAGGCCGCTTTCTGCGAGGTAGGTGAGATCGTGTCCGGGTTCTTCCGCGCGGTCGCCCGGTGCGCCGACGATCGCGACCTGCGAGAGCTTCGGGTGGCGTGCATGCAGCCTGTCCCAGTCCAGACCCAGCTTCGAGAGCGCCGAGGGCCGGAACGAAGTCAGCAGCACGTCGGTCGCATCGAGCAGGCGATGCAGATGCTGCTGGCCCGCCTCGGTCTTGAGGTCGGCGACTTCGATGCGCACGCCTTCATGCAGCGCTGCGTAGGCGGCACGGTTGTAGTGCCCCATCGGATCACCCGACGGCGGTTCGAGCTTGGTGCAGGTCGCGCCCATGGCGCGGCAGCGCATCAGCGCGGCGGGGCCGGGCAGGTTGAGCGCGAGGCTCAGCACGCTGACGCCGGCCAGCGGTGCGAAGGCTTCGGAGGCGGAAGAGGGTACGGACATGGATCGATCCCGGTTGAAAAACCGCCCGGAAGCTTACCGGGTTGCGGGCGCCGATCTACGATGCGCGCTGCACAGTCCGTTCAACCCGACGAACCCAAGGAGACCCGCATGTACCAATCCGATCTGATGGCCGGCCAGCGCATTCTCGTGACCGGCGGCGGCACCGGCCTCGGCCGCGCGATGGCCGAGCGCTTCCTGGGCCTGGGCGCCGACGTCGCGATCTGCGGCCGCCGCCAGAGCGTGGTCGAGCAAACCGCGAGCGAATGGCGCGCGCAGTTTCCGGGGCGGCGCGTCGACACCTTCGGCGTGGACATCCGCAACGCGCAGGCGGTGGAGGAAATGGTGGAAGGCCTCTGGCAATCCGGCGGATTGACGGGACTGATCAACAACGCGGCCGGCAACTTCGTCTCGCCGACCGAGGCGCTGTCTCCGCGCGCCTTCGACGCGATCGCGAACATCGTCTTCCACGGCACGTTCTACGTCACGCAGGCGGTGGGCAAGCGCTGGATCGCCGAGGCGAAGGCGGGCCAGTGGAAGCAGGGCGACCCGTACCGTAGCGTGATGAGCATCATCGTGACCTGGGTCGACAACGGCGGCCCCTACGTCGTGCCCTCGGCGATGAGCAAGGCCGGCATCGAGGTGATGACCAAGTCGCTGGCCACGGAGTGGGCGCGCTATGGCATCCGCCTGAATGCGGTCGGGCCGGGTGAGATCCCGACCGAGGGCATGAGCAAGCGCCTGAATCCGGGCGAGGCACCCGGCGCACGCAGCAAGGCGCTCAATCCGATGGCGCGCACCGGCGAGATGAGCGAGCTGCAGAACCTCGCGACCTTCCTGATGGCGCGCGGCCAGTGCGACTGGCTCAACGGCCAGAGCATCATGATGGACGGTGGCGGCGCGCTGGCCACCGGCGGCAACTTCTATGAGCTGCGCCGGTGGAGCGATGCCGACTGGCTCGCCGCGCGCGAGCGCATCGAGGCGCAGAACCAGAAGGACAAGGCGCAGCGCTGAACGGGCCCCGGTCGTCGTTGCCGAAGAAGGGCGGTTTACGCCCGGGCGATTCTCAAAAGCCGTGCCGCGAAGCCCTGGTTGATCATCAGCCCGAGCAGCACCGCTGCCGTCCCGATCCATTGCGCGGGGCTCGGTCGTTCGCCGAAGCACAGGGCTGCCGCCGCCGGGCCGACGACCGGCACCAGCAGCGAGAAGGGCACCACGCGGCCCGCCGGATGACGCTGCAGCAGCCGTGTCCACAAGGTGTAGGCCAGCAAGGTCGCGAGCCAGGCGAGATACAGCACTGCAAGCAACGCGCCGAGGTCGAGATTCGCGAGCTGGCGCATCACCGTCGCCGGGCCTTCCTCGGCCACCGCGAAGATCGCGAAGGGCACGATCGGCACGAGGCTGCTCCAGACGATGAAACCGAAGGGGTCGTACGCAGGCACCGTGCGCGTCGCGAACCGCACCACGATGTTCGAAATCGCCCACATGAACGCGGCTGAGAGCGTGAGCAGGAAGCCGATGAGTGTCATCTGCCCCGGTCCCTCGCCGTGCGCGGCGGCAATCAGCACGAGGCCCGCGAGCGCGACTGCGATGCCGATCCACTGCCTGGGCTGCGCGCGTTCGCCCAGCAGCGGCGCGGCGAGCAGCAGCGTGAAGAAGGCCTGCGTCTGCATCACGACCGAGGCCATGCCCGCGGTCATGCCGAGCTTCAGGCCGAGGAAGAGAAAGCCGAACTGGCCGAGTCCCTGCGCGAGTCCATAGGCCAGCAGGTAGCGCCACGGCAGCGCGGGCATGCGCACGAAGAACAGCAAGGGCAGCGATGCGGCGGCAAAGCGCAGCGCGCCGAGCAGCATCGGGCTCAGGTCACGCAGCCCGAGCTTCATCACGACGAAGTTCAGGCCCCAGATCACCACAACGGCCAGGGCACGGCCCAGATCTGCCCGGCTGAGGTGCGTCGGCGTGCTCACGCGCTCGCCTGCGCCGGCTGCTGCTCGCGCGCTTCGCGTGCCGCCTTGAAGGCGAGGAAGGCTTCGAGGCTCGTCTTGCGCGGCACATAGCCGAACTCGTCCTTCAGCCGCCTGTTCGACAGCACCGGCCGGTAGCGAAGGAAGTCGAGCTGCTCGGGCCCATAGCGGGTCAGGCCCAGTTGCGAGCCGATCGTGAGCGCGATCTTCAGCAGCGACGCAGGCAGCACCCGCATCGGCTTGTGCAGGATCGAGGCAATCTGCGGCAGCGTCAGCGCGCCATCGCCCGCGACGTTGAAGCATCCGTCGCGGCCGCTGGTGATCGCGTGGACCACGCAGCCGGTCACATCCTCGTCCCAGATGAAGACAAACGGGCTGTCGCTGCCGCGGATCGCGAGGATGCGTGGCTTCTCGAACAGCGCCGTGATCTGGTTGTGCACGTTTTCGCCGAGGATGGTGCCGATGCGCAGCACCGTCTGGCGCAGCGCCGGATGCGAGACGCGGTAGGCCGCGAGCATCTCCTCCACGAGCCGCTTGTGGTGCGAATAGGCGAAGGCCTGATTGCCGCGCAGCGCGTCGCCCTCGTCGATCCAGGCCGGGTTGTCGGCGTGGTAGCCATAGGCGGCGCCGCTGGACGACACCACGATGTGGCCGACGCCGTTGGCGATGCAGGCTTCGAGCACGTTGCGCGTGCCCAGCACGTCGACCGAGTATTCGAACTGCCGCGTGCTGCCGCGCCCGGGCGTCACGATCGAGGCGAGGTGCACCACGGTGTCGATCGCGTGCTCGCCGAGGGTGGCGCCGATCTCCGGCGTGCGCACGTCCTGGGCGACGTAGACCACACCGGGCAGGTGCCGTTCGGCCGGTACTTCGCGCACGTCGAGCGCGACCACATGCTGGATGTCGGGCAGGCGGGCGAGCGCGGCGACCACCGTGCGGCCGAGGAAACCGTCGGCGCCGGTGACGAGGACGCGGCGTGCCGCGAGGATTGGGGAAGTTTCCATGAGATCAATGATCGGTATCTACGGTGCACAAAACCCGCGCGGCCGAGGCCAGGGCGCCTGCGGAACCGGCTCTGCCGGGCCGCTAGGTGCGCCCCCTCGAGGGGAGCGCCGAAGGCGCATGGGGGTGTCTGCCCTTCTCGCCCACCGGGCGGCGAGCCCGAGGCCCGCGATGATGTCCCAGAAGCCCCACACGCCGGCGACCACCGCCATGCCGCCGAGACCGCCGAAGAAGCTGAAGATCAACACCAGCCCGAGGCCCGAGTTGCGTATGCCGACCTCGAAGCTGACCGCGCGCCGGTCGTACTCGGCGAGTCCGGTCGCGGTGGCGCAGGCGTAGCCCGTCGCGAAGGCGAGCGCGTCGTGCAGCGCAACGGCAAGCAGCACGAGCCCGACGTAGTCGAGGAAGTAACGCCAGTTGCCCGCGACTGCCGCGAGGATGAATCCGATCAGGCAGAGGAAGCTCATGATGCGCACCGGCTTGTTGACGCGATCGGTGAGCCTGGGCAGGTAGTGCGCGAAGGCGAGGCCGATCACGAAGGGAGCGCCGATGATCGCCACGATGTGCATCACCATTTCGCCCGGGTCGAGCGCGATGGTCTTCAGGAGTGGCGCCGCCGTCGGATGGATACCGCCCCAGAACGCGAAGTTCAGCGGCATCACGAAGATGGCGATCAGGTTCGACAGGGCGGTCATCGACACCGAGAGCGCCACGTTGCCGCCCGCGCGATGCGTGAGGATGTTCGACACATTGCCCGGCGGACAGCAGGCGACCAGGATCATGCCGAGCGCGATGCTCGGCGCCGGTTGCAGCAGCAGCGTCAGCACGAAGGTCACGGCCGGCAGCACGATGAACTGCGCCGCGACGCCGACCGCCATCGCGACTGGCATGCGCATCACGCGCCTGAAATCGTCGATGCGCGCGTCCAGGGCGATGCCGAACATCAGGAAGCCGAGCACTGCGTTGAGCAGCACCAGCGATGCCGGGTTGAAGTTCAGGCGCACCTCGTCGACTGGAAGCATGGACTATTCCTCGGGGTCGTTGTTGTCGGGGCGTGCTTCAGGCGAGCGCAGCGGAGGCCTCGCGCACCGCGCGGCGATAGCTGTCCTTGTGCACGTAGTAGGCCATGCGCTCCAGCTTCAGGTACCTGTAGCCGCCCGACAGATCGGGTGTCGGACCGACCTTGGCTTCCCTGAGTGCGGCAGCCTGCGGGCGGCCCTCGGACTGTGCCTTGAAATAGCGCGCGACCAGTTCGGCCTGCTCGTAGCGCCCCTGCCAGCCGATTCCGCTCGCCTCGATCATGCCGAGCACCGCGAGGTTGTCGAAGCCCGGCGCGAAGATGTTCAGATAAAGCTGCGGTGCCATGCCCTGCCAGTTGAGCCATGTGCGGTCGATGAACGGGTAGTGCAGCTTGTAGCCGGTCGCGCAGAGGATCAGGTCGTAGTCGCGCGCGCTGCCGTCCTTGAAATGCACCGTGTCGCCGTCGAGCCGCTCGATGTCGCCGCGCACCGCGATGTCGCCATGGCCGATGTGGTGCAGCACCAGCGAATTCACCACGGGGTGCGATTCGTACATGCGGTAGTCCGGCTTCGGGAAGCCGAAGCGCACCGGGTCGCCGGTGAACCACTGCAGCACCTTGGCGTCGAGCCGCTGCTTGATCCACGCCGGCAGCGGACGCTTGCCCCCCAGCGTGTCGGCTGGCTTGCCGAAGATGTACTTGGGCACGAAGTAGTAGCCCCGCCGCACCGAGATGTCGACGCTCTTGGCGTAGTGCACCGCATCGACCGCGATGTCGCAGCCGCTGTTGCCCGCGCCGACCACCAGCACGCGCTTGTTCCGGAAGAGGCTCGCGTGCTTGTACGCGGCGGTGTGCAGCAACTGGCCGTTGAAGTGGCCTTCGAAGCGCGGCATGCTCGGTTCCGACAAGGTGCCGTTGGCGATGATCACGCCCTTGTACTCGGCGGTCTCGACGCGGCCGTCGCCGGCATCCACGCTCACGCGCCAGAGCGTCGACGCGCTTTCCGTCACCGGCTCGACGCGGATCACGCGCACGCCGAAGCGGAAGTGGCGCCGCAAGTCGAAGTGGTCCGCGAAGTCGCTGAAGTAGCGGCGCAGTTCGGCGTGGCTCGGGTAGTCGGCCACGCTGTCGGCCATCGGGAATTCCGAGAACTCCGTGGTGCGCTTCGACGAGATCAGGTGCGCCGACTGGTAGACCGTGCTGCGCGGGTTGTCGATGTTCCACAGGCCGCCCACGTCGTCGTAGGCCTCGAAGCCCTGGAACGGGATGCCGAGCTTTTGCAGGTTGCGCGCGCCGGCGAGCCCCGAAGGGCCGGCGCCGATCAGGGCGATTTGCTGGTGGGTGGGCACAAGGGCGGACACAGGTTGACTCACGTGAAAGAAGCGGAGGGTGGGAGGCGCGCGCTCAGCGCGCGCGAGGTTCGGGGTCGGATGTCGCGGTTTCCGGCGAGGCCGCCGGCAGGCCCGGAATGGCTGTCGCACCCGGCTCGCCGGCGCGCGGCTTGCGCGGCTGGCGCAGCAGCAGGGCGTCGTGCCATGCATCGGGAAGCAGATCGAGCGCGCAGGCGAGCCAGCCCAGGCGGCGCGGCAGCACGAGTTCTTCGGCGCCGCGCGAGATCGCACGCAGGATCGCGGCTGCCGCATCTTCCGGCGCCATCAGTCCGGGCATGGCGAAGCGGTTGCCGGCGGTGAGCGCGGTGCGCAGATAGCCGGGATTGACCGTGCACACACAGAGGCCGCTCGGACGCAGTTCGGCGCGCAGGCTCTGCAGATAGCGGATCAGGCCGCCCTTGCTCGCGCAGTACGCGCCATTGCCCGGGAGGCCGCGCCGGCCCGCGAGGCTCGCGATGCCGACCAGCGTGCCATGTCCGCGCGCCCGCATCGGCCCGACGAAAGGCTGGAAGGTGGTGGCGACGCCGAGCAGGTTGATCTCGACGATCCGGCGGAACACCGCGAGGTCGGAGGCATCGGCCGTGTCGTAGCCACCCGCGACGCCCGCGTTGGCGATCACGGCATCGGGCACGCCGAAGCGGCCGATCCAGTCCCGCGCCATCGCCTGAATCGCGGCGCTGTCGGACACGTCCGGCGTGTAGACGGCGCAACGGCCGGGCGCCGTCGCCGCCAGCGCCTCGAGCGCCCCGGCATTCAGCCCGACCAGCGCCACCTTGGCGCCGCGCGCCAGCGCCTCCCGGGCCAGGGCGCTGCCCAAGCCGCCGCACGCGCCGGTGATCACGAGGTTGTCGGGAGAAAAAGTCATCAGAACGTTCGTTTAATCCTTGCAGCTTAGCGAAATTGCTTCAGAATCTCGAAAAATTTCTACTTTTCGTCTCGAAATACGAGATTTCCTATGGATTACCCCGATCACGCCGCTGCTGATGAGGCTGACTTGGCCGCCACGCCCGGCCTTCGTCTGCTCCAGTTGCTCGAAGTTGTCGCGGCCGAAGGCGAGCCGCAAAGCCTCAGCGACGTGGTCCGCCTGACCGGCCATCCCAAGCCTTCGGTGCACCGGATGCTCCAGCAGCTCGAACATGGCGGCCTGCTCGCGCGCGGCAGCGATGGCCGCCGCTACGCGATCACTTCGCGCCTGATGCGCTTCGCCGAAACCGTGCTGCGCGGCAGTACCGCGACCGGCGTGCGGCACACGGTTCTGCGCCAGCTCGTGGCGGAGGTCGGCGAGACCTGCAATCTCACCGCGCTGTCGGGCACGGAGGTGATCTATCTCGATCGCGTCGAGACCGCCTTTCCGCTGCGGCTCGAACTGCGGCCCGGCTCGCGCGTGCCGCTGCATTGCTCGGCCAGCGGCAAGCTGTTCCTGGCCTATCTGCCGCGCGCACAGCGCGACCGGCTGCTCGACGGCCTGACCTACGAGCGCCACACGGCGCACACGTTGCAGTCGCGAGAGGCGCTGGAGGCCGAGCTCGATCGCATCCGCCAGAAGGGCCATTCTGTCGATGCGGAGGAGTTCATCGACGGCCTCGTCTGCGTGGCCGTTCCGGTGCGCGACGACCCGCAGGGGCCGGTGCGCTGCGCGGTGGCCCTGCAGGCGCCCGCGGTCCGCATGCCGCTGACCGGTGCGCTGCAGCAGCTCGACAAGCTGCGCACCGCCGCGCAGGCGATCGCCCGCGCGATGCACTGAGTGTGCTCGGGCACGGGCGTCGCGGTCGTGGCCTGCGCCTTCGCGATGAAGGTCAGCCTGTCGATTCGGGGACGATGTCCGCGCCGCGCTCCGCGAGCAGCGCCCGCAGAAAGGACCGATGGCAGCGCGCCTCGTCTTCGCAATAGCAGCCGATCGAGAACGAGCTCTGGTGCGACAGCGCGGCGAGCAGGTCGAGGCTGCGGCTCGCATCGGGCTCGGCCATCTCGCTCTTGAACCTGCGTCCGAAGGCGTTCCATTCCGATGCGACGCCCGAGGCTTGCGCGGCCTGCGCCATCTTCATCGTTTCGGCCGACGGCGCGAGGTTGGGGTACCACACGTCGTACCAGTTCTGCGATGCGAACTCGCTCTTGGGCACGCCGCGCGGCGGGCGGCGCACGGTGCCGATGCGCAGGCCTTCGCCGGGTGCGCGGTCGCTGCCGAGTCGAACGATCCGGATGGGCATTTGTCTTTCCTCCTTCGCAGTGTGTTGTCTGGGTGACACCGGGATCATCGCCGACCGCTGATACTCGCGCGAGACCAGGAGACACCGCATGAACGACCGTATCGAATCGATCCGCCACGCCGACGGCGTGGTCGAGCTGCACCTGAACCGCGCCGACAAGATGAACGCGCTCGACCCCGCGATGTTCGACGCGCTCATCGATGCCGGCAGCCGCCTGCGCGAGGACGCCAGCGTGCGCGCCGTCGTGCTGGGCGGTCGGGGCAAGGCCTTCTGCGCGGGGCTGGACATGCAATCGTTCCAGCGCATGCAGAGCGACGCCGCGAACATCGTGGGCGACGCTTCGAGCGGCAGGGACCTGACCGATCGCACGCACGGCATCTCCAACGCGGCGCAGTACGTGGCGATGGTCTGGCGTGAAGTGCCGGTGCCGGTGATCGCCGCCGTGCACGGCGTGGCTTTCGGCGGCGGGCTGCAGGTGGCGCTCGGCGCGGATCTGCGGCTGGTCGCGGCCGACACGAAGATGTCCGTCATGGAAATTAAGTGGGGACTGGTGCCCGACATGGGCGGGATGGTGCTCATGCGCGAGCTGGCGCGCAACGACGTGGTGCGCGAGCTCACCTACACCGGTCGCATCTTTTCGGGCGCTGAAGCCGTGGCGCTCGGCCTTGCGACGCGGGTGGCGGCCGATCCGCTGGCCGAGGCGCTCGCGATGGCGCACGAGATCGCGCAGAAGAGCCCCGATGCGATCCGCGCCGGCAAGCGGCTGCTGAACGCGGCGATGGGGCACAGCGCCACCGAACTGCTGTTGGCCGAATCGGTCGAGCAGAAGGCACTGATCGGCAGCCCCAATCAGGCCGAGGCGGTGCGCGCAAACATCGAACGCCGCCCGCCGCACTTCAGCGACCCGCGGCGCTGAGGCGCCTCAGGCGCCCCTGAAGCGCAGCCATTCCTCGACAGGGGCGCGGTCGCTCACGAGGCCGTTCACCGGATGGTCCGGGTCGCGATGGCCGATCGCCATGCCGCAGAGCAGCATGCGCTCCGGCGGCAGCTCGATGGCCTTGCCGATCGTCACCGGGTAGATCGCCCAGCATTCCTGCGCGCAGCTGTCGAGCCCTTCGGCGCGCAAGAGCAGCATCACGGTCTGCAGGTACATGCCGAGGTCGGACCACTGCGGCGGTCCCATCGACCGGTCGATCGAGCAGAACAGCGCCATCGGCGCACCGAAGAAATCGAAGTTGTTCGCGAACCAGCGGCGGCGCGCGGCCTTGTCCTCGCGCGGGATGCCCAGGCGCGCGTACATCGCCTCGCCGACCTGGAAGCGCCGGTCGCGCCAGGGCGAGCGCAGGTGGGGCGGGTAGATTGCGTACTCGGCGGGCTCGGGTTCGCGGCCCTCCATGAGGTTGCTGCGCATCTGCGCGCGCAGCCCCGCAAGGGCGTCGCCGGTCACCACGTCGATGTGCCAGGGCTGGAGATTGCCCCCGGAAGGTGCGCGCGCGGCCAGGGTCAAGACCTGGCGGATGGTCTGCGGATCGACCGGCGTCGGCAGGAATGCGCGGATGGAGTGGCGGCTGGCTACGGCTTCCTGGATATGCATGGGTGGCGGGGTGGATGTCAATGGCTCGATTTAAGCAGTTTGCCGCCCGGCAGGCCGCATACTCGCGGCGTGCCAATGCATCTTCTCCACCGTCTGGCAGCTCAGCAGCTGCCCATTGCCGTCACGGGCGGCGAACAGGTTGACGCCGTCCGCGTGCTGAACCTTGCCGGCCACATCAAGGCATCGATCCCGAAGCCGGTGCGCACGCTCGACGGCTTCGAGCAACCCGCGGCCATCGTTTCCGAGATCACCTCGCTCGGGCGCAGCATGCTCAAGCGCTTTCCGCTGAAGTAGGCGGTAGCCCGCAGCGCCCCGCGAAGGGGCGTGTTTTCCCCTATGTGGGGCGTACATATCGGCTGCAAATGTCCTATTGACGGGACAAAAGAACGGAGCAACCATCGGAGCCCATGTCACAGATGCCGCTGCCGAAATACCACCAGATTTATCTGTTGTTGTGCGAGCAGTTGGCCGAAGGCCGCTTCGAGGACGGGCTGCCGGGTGAATTCGCGTTGATGGAAGAGTTCGGCGTCGCCCGCGTCACCGTGCGGCGCGCGCTCGAGAAGATGGCGGCCGAGGGCCTCATCGCGCGCGAGCCGGGCCGGGGAACGCGGCCCATCGGCAGGCCCCCGGCCTCCATCGAGCAGGGCGGACACGGCGTGCAGCGCGCCAATCTCGGCGGCCTGCTCGAGAACCTCGTCAGCATGGGCTTGCGCACCTCGGTCAAGGTGATCGACGTGCAGACCGTCACCGCGTCGGCCAGCGTCGCCGCCGCGCTGCAGTTGAAGCCCGGCGACGCGGTCCAGAAGGCCGTGCGCGTGCGTTCCACGCGCGAAGGGCCGCTGTCGCACATCACCACCTACGTGCCCGCGGAGGTTGCGCGCCGCTTCGGCCGCCGCGAACTGGCGCGCAAGCCGATCCTCGTGCTGCTCGAAGAGGCGGGCGTGCAGGTCGGGCGGGCGCACCAGACGATCACGGCCGGGCTCGCCGACGCGGCGCTGGCGCAGCACCTCGACGTCTCGGTCGGCTCGGCACTGCTGGCCGTGCGTCGGCTGGTCTACGACATCGACGAAAGGCCCGTGCAGTGGCTGCACGGCCTGTACCGGCCCGACCGCTACACCTACGAGATGCAGTTGTCCCGCGTGGGCGGCATCGATGCCAAGGTGTGGGTCAGCAAGGAGCTTTCGGCGCAGTTCACCTGAGTCGAGCGATTCAACCAATCCATCCCAGCCAGTTTCATCACGATCCACCACGAGGAGTCCCCATGGAAAACCGCCGTCGCTTCCTGTCGCAGACCGCCGCCCTCGGCACGTCGCTCGCCTTTCCGCTGATCGGGGGCGCGCAGCCCAAGCCGGTGCGGGTGGGCGTGCTGCATCCCGTGACCGGGGCGCTGGCCTATTCGGGGCAGCAATGCCGGCTCGGCGCGCAGATGGCGATCGATGACATCAACCAGGCCGGCGGCATCAAGTCGCTGGGCGGCGCGAAGATCGAGGCACTGCTCGGTGATGCGCAGTCGCAGCCGCAGGCCGGCGCGGCCGAGGTCGAGAAGATGAACGAGGCAGGCGTCTCGGCCGTCGTCGGCGCATTCGCCTCGGCGATCTGCCCGGCCACAACGCAGGCGGCGGCCAAGTACAACCTGCCGCATGTGGTCGATGTCGGCGTGGCCGACCAGATCGTCGAGCGCGGCCTGAAGAACACCTTCCGCTTCGGCCCCGGCTACAAGAAGTCCACCGAGGTCGCGATGGCCAACCTGCTGGTGCTCAACAAGGCGGCGGGCAGCCCGGCGAAGACCGTGATGATCATCCACGAGGAGTCGCTCTTCGGCACCGGCACCGCGCAGCTGCTGTCGCGCGAACTGCCGGGGTACGGCTTCGAGGTCAAGGAAGTGGTGAAGCACGCGAACCCCACGCGCGACTTCAACAACATCGTGCTGCGCATGAAGTCCGTCAATCCGGACATCGTGATCCCGGCCAACTACTACAACGAGTACGCGCTGCTGGTGCGCACCATGCAGCAGCAGAAGGTGCAGCCGAAGGCGATCTTCTCGGTGCTCGGCGGCGCGGCCTCGAGCTACAAGTTCGTCAAGGAGTTTCCGGATGCGGCCAACGGCATCATCGACTGCAACCACTGGTTCAACCCGAAGGACAAGCGCTCGCAGGAACTGCGCAAGCGGGTCGAGGCCAAGGGCCAGTTCTTCAGCTACGAGGTCTTCATGACCTACACCGCGATGATGCTGCTGGCCGATGCGCTGGAGCGCGCCAAGTCGAGCGAGCGCGCCGCGATCATCGATGCGCTGGAGAAGAGCACCTTCTCGAATCACATCATGCCGTACGGTCCGACGAAGTTCGTCAATGGCCAGAACGAAGGCGCGCAGCCGCTGATGACGCAGGTCGTAAAGAACGACATCAAGGTCATCATCCCGCGCGACTACCGCGAGGTGGAGCCGATGTTCCCCTTGCGCGCAGCCTGAGGCCGGAAGCAGGATGTTCGATTTCGGCATTCTCTTCCCGTCGGTCCTGAACGGGCTGACGACCGGCGCCGTCTATGCACTGATCGCGCTGGGGCTCACGCTGATCTACGGCGTCCTGCACATCATCAACTTCGCGCACGGCGCCTGCCTGATGCTGGCGCTGTACGCGGTGTACTTCCTCAAGGAACGGCTGGGCATCGATCCGTACCTGGCGCTGCCGATCGTGGTGCCCGGCATGTTCGCGCTCGGCTACGGCCTGCAGCGCATCGTCATCAACCGCGCGGGACATGGCAAGGACGAGAACATCCTGCTGGCGACGCTCGGCATCGCGATCGTGATGGAGAACCTCGCGCTGCTGTTCTTCAAGTCCGACACGCGCAACATCGACACCGCCTATTCGCTCGCCACCGTCGCGATCGGGCCCGCCATGATCGCGGTGCCCAAGCTGGTCGCCTTCGCGGGCGCGCTGGTGGTGTCGGCGGTGCTCTTCTGGATCATGGGCCGCACCGACCTCGGCCGCGCGATCCGCGCGGTCGCCAGGGAGAAGGAGGGCGCGAAGCTCATGGGCATCGACGTGGACCATGTCTATGCGATGAGCTTCGGCATCGGGCTCGCGTGCCTCGGTGCGGCGGCGTGCTTCCTGCTGCCGGCCTACTACGTGAATCCGCAGGTGGGCGGCGGCTTCGTGCTCGTGGCGTTCACCATCGTGGTGCTCGGCGGCATGGGCAGCTTCGTGGGGGCGCTGGTCGGCGGCTTCCTCGTGGGGGTGGTCGAGTCGCTCGGCGGGCTCTATCTGGGCGAATCGCTGGGGCAGATCGGCATCTTCGCGATCTTCATCGGCGTGGTGCTGTTCCGGCCCGAGGGCATGTTCGGAGCGCGGGCATGAGCGTGGGTTCCAACGTATCGAGCGCCGGGCTGCGGCACCTCGGCGGCATTGCGATCTTCGCGGTCGTGGTGGCCTGCCTGCCGCTCGTGACCTCATCGGGCGTTGCGCTCAACTTCGCGATGATGGCGCTCTACGCCACGCTGATCGCGCAGGCCTGGAACATCCTCGGCGGCTTCGGCGGACAGTTCTCCTTCGGTCACGCGCTCTTCTTCGGCACCGGCGCTTACATCCAGGCGATCGGGCAGCTCCAGGGCGGCATCAATGCGTGGCTGGCGCTGCCGATGGCCGTCGCGGGCAGCGCGCTCGTCGGGCTCTTCGTCGGCGCGCTGACCTTCCGCTACGGGCTCAAGGGCTCGTACTTCGCGCTGGTCACGCTGGCTTTCGCGGAGGTGTTCCGGATCGTCGCGCTGTCGGTGAATTTCACCGGCGGCGGTGTGGGCCTGATGGTGCCGCTGCGCGAGTCGGCGGGCAATCTCCAGTTCGCTTCGCGCGCCGGTTATCTGTGGGTGGTGCTGGCGTTCGTCACGGCGGCCCTGCTGGTCACCTGGTGGCTGCGCAACGGTCGCTTCGGTGCGTACCTGCAGGCGGTGCGCGACAACGAAGATGCGGCGCGCGCGGTCGGCGTCGATCCGTTCCGCGTCAAGCTCGTGGCGATCGCCATCTCGGGCGCCTTCATGGGCTCGGCGGGTGCGTTCTATGTGCAGGTGTTCCAGTACATCGATCCGGGCATCGCCTACGGTTCGACCACCTCGGTGGAAGCCCTGGTCGCAGCCATCGTCGGCGGCGTGGGCACGCTGTGGGGGCCGGTGCTCGGCGCCGCCGCGCTGCATGTGCTGTCGGATTTCACGCGCAACCTGTTCGGCGAGTTGCCGGGCATCAACATGGTGATCTACGGCGTGGTGCTGGTCTTGATCGTGATCTTCCTGCCGCGGGGCATCGCGGGTGTGGGGCTGTCGGTGCGGCAGCTCTGGATGGGGAAGGGGGGCGCCATGACTGAGCCTCTTCTGGCGCTCGATGGCATCTCGCGCTCCTTCGGGGGGTTGAGGGCCGTGCAGAACGTGAGCCTCTCGGTGCGCGAAGGCAGTCTGAGCGCGCTGATCGGGCCGAACGGCGCGGGCAAGACCACGCTGTTCGCGCTGATGTCGGGCTTCCTCAAGCCGGACACCGGCACCGTGCGTTTTGCCGGGCAGGACATCACCGGGCGCGAGCCGCATCGCAATGCGCTGCTGGGCATGACGCGCACCTTCCAGATCGTGAAGCCGTTCGCCGCGCAGACGGTGCGCGAGAACATCGCGGTCGGCGCGCATCTGCATGTGCGTGGCCGCGCCGAGGCTTTGCGGCGCGCGGAAGACGTCGCGGCGCGCGTGGGCCTTGCGCCGCAGCTTGACAAGCCGGCGTCCGACCTCACGGTGGCCGGACGCAAGCGCCTCGAACTCGCGCGGGCACTCGCGACCCAGCCGCGGCTGCTGCTGCTCGACGAAGTGCTGGCCGGACTCAACCCGCAGGAGATCGCCGAGATGATGCCGGTGGTGCGCGGTATCGCCGATGGCGGCGTGACCGTGCTGATGATCGAACACGTGATGCAGGCCGTGATGAATCTCGCCGAACATGTCTGGGTGCTGGCGCAGGGCCAGTTGATCGCCGAGGGAAGCCCGGCAGAGGTCACCTCGAACGACAAGGTGGTCGAGGCCTATCTGGGCCACGGCACCGCCGCGCGTCTGCGCAAGGCGGCGGCGAATGCACCGCAGGAGGCCACGGCATGACGACCTTGCTCGACATCCAGGGCCTGCGCGGCGGCTATGGCCGCGTCGAAGTGCTGCGCGGCGTGGACCTGCGCGTGAATGCGGGCGAGATGGTCGCGCTGCTCGGCAGCAACGGCGCGGGCAAGTCGACGCTGAACAAGATGATCTGCGGCCTGTGCCCCGCCTGGAGCGGCACCGTGCGCTTCGATGGCCAGGACCTGAGCGGCGCGCACTACCGCGAGGTGGTGAAGGCCGGGCTCATCCAGGTGCCCGAAGGGCGCAAGGTCTTCCCGAATCTCAGCGTGCTGGAGAACCTCGAGCTCGGTTCCTTCACGCGGGCGCGCGAACGGCGTGCAAGCAACCTCGACAAGGTGTTCGGCATCTTCCCGCGGCTGAAGGAGCGGATGGGCCAGCCGGCCGGCACCATGAGCGGCGGCGAGCAGCAGATGCTCGCCATCGGCCGAGGCCTGATGGCGGAGCCGGTGCTGCTGATCCTCGACGAGCCTTCGCTGGGCCTGTCGCCGCTGCTCGTCGAAGAGATGTTTTCGCTCATCCGCCAGCTTCGCGAGGACGGCCTCGCGGTGCTGCTGGTCGAGCAGAACGTCGGCCAGTCGCTCGAGATCGCCGATCGGGCCTATGTGCTCGAAAACGGAAGCGTCCGCTTCTCGGGGCTGCCGCAGGAACTGCTGGGCAGCGACGAACTTCGCCGCGCGTACCTGGGCCTCTGACGGTCCCTTGCATTGCCTGCATCGCGCGAGCCATTCATCGAACAGGAGACGAACGTGAGACGTCGAGACATTCTCGTTTCATCCGCCGCGCTGGCGCTGGCCGCCGGCGCCAATGCCCAGATCGGCGGCGTGCCGGTGCGCATCCTCGTGGGTGCGCCCGCGGGAGGCTCCACCGACACGCTGGCGCGCACGCTGGGCGCCAGCATGGGCCCCGCGCTCGGCAGGACGGTGATCGTGGAGAACCGCCCCGGCGCGGGCGGCAACATCGCGGCCGAACTCGTCGCCAAGGCGCCGCCGGACGGCAACACGCTGCTGATGAGCTTCACCAGCCACGCGATCAACGCGACGCTGTATCCCTCGCTGCCCTTCGATCCGGTCAAGGACTTCACCCCGCTCACGCTGGTGGCGACTTCGCCGTCGGTCCTCGTCGCGCATCCCTCGGTGCCGGCCAGCAACGTGAAGGAGCTCATCGCGCTCGCGAAGGCCAAACCCGGCCGGCTCAACTTCGCGATCGGCGCGGTCGGCTCGTCGCTGCACATGGCGGGCGAGGCCTTCAAGATGCAGTCGGGCGCCGATATCGTGAACATTCCATACAAGGGCACCGCGCCTGCGGTGCAGGACGTACTCGCCGGCCAGGTGCAGCTGATGTTCGCAGCCGTGGGCAATGTGCAGGCCCACATCCAGGCCGGCAAGCTCAAGGCGCTGGGCGTGACCACGGCCAGGCGGCTGCCGCAGTTCCCCGACGTGATGGCGATCGCCGAGGTGCTGCCGGGCTACGAATCCAGTGCATGGTTCGGGCTTTTCGGGCCCGGGCGCATGGCGCCCGACGTGGCACGCAAGATCAGCGACGCGGCGCGTCAGGCGATCGCCACGCCCGAGATGCAGAAACGTCTCGAAACCGAAGGCGCGATCCCGGTCGGCAGCGCGCCCGAACAGTTCGCGCCCTTCGTGCAGAGCGAGATCGAGCGCTGGGCCAAGGTCGTGAAATTCTCCGGGGCCAAGCCGGAATGAACGCCATGGCCTCCCCCAGACGCTGGCGCAGAAGCTCATCGCGCGCGCGAGCGGCCGCGACCACGTGGCTGTCGGCGAGATCGTCACCTGTGCGGTCGATCTGGCAATGTTCCACGACTCCTCCGGCCCGCGCCGGTTGCAGCCGATGCTCGAGGAAATCGGCGCGCAGATCTGGGACCAATCGCGCGTGGTCCTCGTGATGGACCACTACGTGCCCGAGCGCGACGACGATTCGCGCCGCATCGTGCGCATCGCGCGCGACTGGGCACGCGACCAGCAATTGCCGCATGTCTACGACAGCCAGGGCATCTGCCACGTGGTGGTGCCGCAGCACGGGCACATCCGTCCGGGCATGTTGTGCGTGGGCGGCGATTCGCATTCCCCGACCGGCGGTGCGTTCGGCGCCTACATGTTCGGTGTGGGCAGCACCGAGATGCTCGGCGTCGTGGTCACCGGCGAGATCTGGCTGCGCGTGCCCGAGACCATCCAGATGTGGTGGGATGGTGCATTGCCGACCGGCGTGACCGCCAAGGACATGATGCTTCACATGATCGGCCGCTTCGGCATGAACGGCGGTCGCTACCAGGCAGTGGAGTTCTGCGGCCCGGCGGTGACCGCGCTGTCGATGCAGGAACGCATGACGCTTTCCAACATGAGCGCGGAGCTTGGCGCGCAGGCCGGCTTGATCGCACCCGATGCGACCACGGCCGCCTATCTCGCCGGGGCCGGTGTGCCGCACGTCGACACCGGCCCGTGGTTCACCGATGACGAGGCGGATTTCACGCGCCACCGCTTCAACGCGAGCACGCTGGAGCCGCACATCGCCGCGCCGCACAGCCCGGCCAACTCGCATGGCGTGAGCCGCTTTGCCGGCATGCCGATCGACATCGCCTACATCGGCGCGTGCACCGGCGCGAAGCTGGACGATCTCCGTGCGGCCGCCCGGGTGCTGCGTGGTCGCAAGGTCGCTAAGGGGGTGCGATTGATGGTGGCGCCCGCCAGCGTGCGCGATCAGAAGCTCGCGCAGGAGGAGGGGTGCTGCAGGCATTGACCGATGCCGGCGCGGAGCTGTTCCCGACCGCATGCGGCGCGTGCTCCGGCTATGGCGATCCGATGGGCGACGACGTGACCGTCATCTCCACCACCGCGCGCAACTTCAAGGGCCGCATGGGTTCGCCGACCGCGCAGGTGTATCTGGGTTCGCCTTACACCGTTGCCGCTGCGGCCCTGCGCGGCAGCGTCGTCGATCCGCGGGAGGTTACCCAATGAGCTTGCCCGGCAAGCACCGCGTCTGGCGCCTCGGCGCCGACATCGACACCGACGCGCTCGCGCCCGGCCACGCGATGAAGCACGGCATCGACACCATCGCCGGGCACTGCCTGGAAGCCATCCGCCCGGATTTCGCGCGCGACGTGCGGCCGGGTGACGTGATCGTGGCCGGGCCGAACTTCGGCATCGGCTCTTCGCGCGAGCAGGCGGCGGCCGTGCTCGTGAAGCTCGGCGTCGCGGCCGTGATCGCACCGTCCTACAGCGGCCTGTACTTCCGCAATGCGTTCAACCTCGGC
The DNA here is from genome assembly GCF_050632185.1 of Variovorax ureilyticus. Taxonomy (GTDB): domain Bacteria; phylum Pseudomonadota; class Gammaproteobacteria; order Burkholderiales; family Burkholderiaceae_C; genus Variovorax; species Variovorax ureilyticus_A. Next base: position 2,360,061 of record NZ_CP192579.1, on the reverse strand, counting down.
CTGCTGCTGCTGACCTGCCCGCAGGCCGTGGTGCTGCGCGAAGGCGATGTCGTCGAGATCGACGCCGTGGCGCCCGCGGTGGTCACGCCCGACGGCACGCGCCTCGAGTGCGAGCCGGTGCCTTCGTTCCTCATGGACATGGTCCGCGCCGGCGGACTGTTGAACCAGCTACGCCAGCACGCTGGCAAGAAAGAAAACAATGTCTGATCCTTCCCACGCCCCAGCGATCGACCCCGTCACGCTCGCCGTGCTTCGCGGCCGGCTCGAACAGGTGGCGGACGAGATGGACGCGACGCTCTACCGCAGCGCGTTCAACCCCATCATTGCCGAGGCGCACGACGCCTGCCACGGCCTCTACGACGCCACCACCGGTGACACGCTGGTGCAGGGAAAGTCGGGTCTGCCGGTATTCGTCGGCGCAATGGCCTTCGCGGTGCGCGCGACCGCGAAAGCAGCCGAATCGCGCGGCGGCATGCAGGACGGCGACATCTGGATCAGCAACGACGCCTACGACGGCGGCACGCACGCCAACGACTTCAAGCTGGTGCGCCCTTTCTTCCGCAACGGCAAGCTCTACTGCCACATGGCATCGGCCGCGCACTGGCACGACGTGGGCGGCGCGGTGCCCGGCAACTACAACCCGGCCGCCACCGAGTGCTGGCAGGAGGCGGTGCAGATTCCGCCGGTGCGCATCGTGCAGGGCGGCGTGCTCGACCGCGACGTGCTCGCGATCCTGCAGGCCAACACGCGCCTGCCCGACAGCCTCTGGGGCGACCTCAACGGCCAGCTCGCCGCGCTGGAGCTCGGTGCGAAGCGGCTCGACGGCCTGCTCGACGAGTATGGCGACGACCTCGTGCTGCAGGCGCTCGGCGAACTGCGCAGCCGTGCGCTGCGGCTGATGCGTTCGCACATCGCATCGCTGCCGGACGGGCGCTACAGCTTCGAGGACGTGCTCGACAACGACGGCATCAGCCCCGAGCCGCTGACCATCGCGCTGGACATGACGGTTTCCGGCGACCGGCTGCTGCTCGACTTCTCGCGCACCTCGCCGCAATGCGCGGGGCCGGTGAACATCTCGCGCGCGACCGCGATCGCGGCCTGCTACGTGGCGCTGAAGCACCTCTTCCTCGACGTGCCGGCGAACGCCGGCGTGCTCGATGCGGTGGACTTCGTGCTGCCGGATCGCCTCGTCATCAGCGCCGAGCGGCCACGGCCGGTGGGCGGCTACACCGAGACCATCCTGCGCATGATCGACGTGATCTTCAGCGCCGCCGCCAAAGCCGATCCGAAGCGCGCGGTGGCACAGGCCTACGGCACGATCAATGCGCTTTCGATCGCGGGCCTGCGCAGCGACGCGGGCCGCGAAGGCCAGCGCTGGGTCATGTTCAGCTTCTTCGGGGGCGGGCATGGCGCGCATGCGGGCGGCGACGGGCTGTCGCACGGCAATGCGCCGATCTCGACCGCCACGATTCCTCCCCTGGAGATCCTCGAAGCGGCCTATCCGGTGCGCTTCACCGAATGGTCGCTGCGGCCGGATTCGGGCGGCGAAGGCCAGCATCGCGGCGGACTCGGCGCGATCTATGAAATCGAACTGCTGGAGAAGGACGCCGAGGTGTTCGTCTTCGGCGAACGCGGTACCTCGCCACCCAAGGGGATCGCGGGCGGCGGCCCGGGTGCGCTCAACGTCTTCCGCTACGAGAACGGCGGCGCCTGGCACGTGCCGCCGATGGTCTCGAAGATGCGCGGCATCCGTCTCGTGCGCGGCGAGCGCGTGCGCCTCGAAACCCCTGGTGGCGGCGGCTGGGGCAGCGCCGCGGAGCGGCAGCCCGAACAGCGAGAGCGCGACCGGGCAATGGGCTACGTGACAACCGGCGCCGATGCCGGCAGGAAAGCATCCGAATGACTTCGAAACAACCCTCTCTCGTCGTCGGCGTGGACGTCGGCGGCACCTTCACCGACCTCTTTGTCCTGGATGAGGCAAGCGGCACGGCGCGCATCGTCAAGGTGCCCTCGACGCGCGGCGAGGAAGCGCGCGGCTTCATGAACGGCGTGGCGCGCGTGGCCGATTCGGCCGCCGCGATCGCGACCATCGTGCACGGCACCACTGTCGGCACCAACGCATTGCTCGAACGCAAGGTGGCGCGCACCGGCATCATCACCACGCGCGGCTTCCGCGACGTGCTGGAGATGCGCCGTCGCGATCGTCCGCAGACCTGGGGCCTGCGCGGCAGCTTCACGCCGGTGGTGCCGCGCGATCTGCGGCGCGAAGTCGACGAGCGTGTGCTGGCCGACGGCACGCTGCACACGCCGGTCGACCTCGACCAGGTGCGCGCCGAGGCGCGCGCGCTGCTCGAAGCGGGCTGCGAGGCGGTGTGCGTGTTCTTCATCAATACCTATGCCAATCCCGAAAACGAACGGCTCGCGGTGGCGGCGGTGCGCGAGATCTGGCCCAACGCCCATGTGACTTCGGCCTGCGAGGTGCTGCCCGAGATCCGCGAGTTCGAGCGCTGCTCGACCGCGACGCTCAATGCCTCGCTGCAACCGGTGGTCGGTGGCTATCTGTCGCGGCTCGAGTCCGATCTGCGCGCACAGGGTTTCGGTGGCGAATTGCTGGTGGTGCAGAGCAACGGCGGCGTGATGTCGCGCCAGACGGCGAGCGATCTGCCGGTGCGCACCGCGCTCTCCGGCCCCGCCGCGGGCGTGATCGCCTGTGCGGCCATCGCGCGCGCGGCGGGCTTCCCGAACGCGATCACCGGCGACATGGGCGGCACGTCCTTCGACGTGTCGCTGGTCGCCCAGGGTGAAGCGGCGCTTGCGGCCCAGACCGCGATCGAGTTCGGCATGGTGATCCGTTCGCCGATGATCCAGATCGAGACGATCGGTGCCGGCGGTGGCTCGATCGCGTCGGTGGATGCGAGCGGCATGCTCCAGGTCGGCCCCGAATCGGCCGGCAGCGTTCCCGGCCCGGCTTGCTATGGGCGGGGCAACATGCGCCCGACCGTGACCGATGCCAACGTGCTGCTGGGACGCATCGCCGCGGACCGGCCGCTCGGCGGTGGGCTGCTGGCCGCGCTCGATGCGGAGAAGTCGCGGCAGGCCATCGAAGAGCACGTCGCGCGGCCGCTCGGGCTCGACGTGCATGCGGCGGCGGAGGCGATCCTCACCGTGGCGAATGCGCGCATGGCGGGCGCGATCCGGCTGGTGTCGATCGAGCGCGGGCACGATCCGCGCCGGTTTGCCTACATGCCCTTCGGCGGCGGCGGTGCGCTGCATGTGTGCGCGATGATGCGCGAGGTCGGTGTGGGCACGGGCATCGTGCCGCGTTACCCGGGCGTCACGTCGGCGCTGGGTTGCGTGATTGCGGACATGCGGCATGACGCGGTGCAGACCATCAACAGGCCACTCACCGAGGTCGACGTGGCCGATCTGCAGCGGCGCATCGACGAACTGGCCGCGGCGTGCCAGCGCCGCCTCGATTCGGCGGGCGTGCGCTTCGAGGCGGTGCGCGAGGTGATCGCGCTCGACATGCTCTATGCGGGGCAGACCCACACCTTGCCGGTCGAACTGTCGGATGCGCGCGGCAAGCCGTTGACGGTCGATTCGATCCGTGCGGCTTTCGAAGCGGCCTACGCCGGGGCTTTCGGGCGCGTGCTCGACGGCATCCCGATCCGCGTGATGAACCTGCGCTATGCGCGCATCGGGGTGCGGCCCAAGTTCGACCTCGCTGTGCTTGCGCCCGAGGGTGCAGGCAGTGTGGAGCCACTCGGCACGCAGCGCGTGTTCCATGAGGGCAAGTGGCACGACGCGGTGCGCTATGCGCGACTCGAATTGCCCGTTGGAACCCGCATCGACGGACCGGCGATCCTCGAGCAGCCTGACACCACCGTGTGGCTCGAGCCCGGCTTCCACGCCGAGGTCGACGCCCACGGCAATCTTCTGGTGAGGCCATCATGAGCGCAGGCGCACCCATCGTCGGCGCGAAGACCGCGCTGGTCATCATCGATCTGCAGAACGATTTCCTCGACCCGAAAGGCGCCTACGCGCGCGGCGGCGACAGCAATCCGCCCGCGCTGCTCCTCCCCGCACGTGTGGCGGAGGTGGCGCGCGCGCTCAAGGCGAAGGGCGGCATGGTGGTCGCGAGCCAGTTCACGCTGTGGCCCGATGCCTCGGGCGAGCCGATGGTGTCGCCGCACCTCAAGGCACTGCGGCCGTATCTCCAGAAGGGCGATTTCGCGCCCGGAAGCTGGGGGCAGGCGAACGTCGATGCGCTCGCGGGGCTGGTCGACGTCTCGGTCTGCAAGGTCGCGTATTCGGCTTTCTTCAACACGCAACTGGACTGGGTTCTGCGCCGTGCCGGCATCGATTCGGTCGCGGTCTGCGGCATCGTGACCAACGGCGGCGTGGCCAGCACGGTGCGCGATGCGCACATGCGCGACTACCACACGCTGGTACTGGCGGATGGCTGCGCAGCCTTCGGCGAAGAGCGGCACCAGACGTCGCTGGCCGACATGCGCAACGTGGCAGAGGTCACGGACTGCGCGGCTTTCATCCGGTCGCTGACGTGATGGCGGCAGACCCATCTCCGCGCCGCATCCGGCGTGCGCCATCCATCGAGGCCGACGCGCATGTGCCGGTGGCGATCGTCGGCGGCGGTGCCTGCGGGCTCACTGCCGCGCTGATGCTCAGCGATGCCGGCGTCGACTGCGTGGTGCTCGAACGCGACGCGGTGCCGAGCGGATCGACGGCGCTTTCTTCGGGCTTCGTTCCTGCACCCGGTACGCGCGCGCAGCGCGAGCATGGCGTGACCGACGACAGCCCCGCGCGCTTTGCAGCCGACATCCAGGCGAAGGCGCATGGGCGCGCGGCGCAGGTGCTGGTCGATGCGTATTCGAGGGCGGTCGGCCCGGCGCTGGATGTGCTTGAGGCGCGGCATGGTCTCGACTGGATACTGCTCGACGGCTTCCTCTATCCGGGCCACAGCGTGCATCGCATGCACGCCTTGCCGCAGAAGACCGGCGCTGCGCTGATGGCGCGGCTGCAGTCCGCGGCCGAGGCGGCCGGCGTGCCGGTGCTCACGCAGGCGGTGGTCGACACGCTGGTGGTGGATGCAGAGGACCGTGTGATCGGCATCGAGTACGGCCGGCCGGACGGCCGTCGCGAGTCGCTCGCCTGCGACGCGCTGCTGCTGGCCTGCAACGGCTTCGGCGGCAATGCGCCGATGGTGCGCGATCTGCTGCCCGAGATGGCCGAGGCCACCTTCGGCGGCCACGTCGGCAACGACGGCAGCGCGATCCTCTGGGGTGAGGCGCTCGGTGCCCGGCTGCGCGATCTCGGCGGCTACCAGGGCCACGGCTCGTGGGTGACGCCGCAAGGCACGCTGATGTCGTGGGCGGTGATCATGGAAGGCGGCGTGCAGATCAACCGCGAAGGCCGGCGCTTTCACGACGAGACGCAGGGCTACTCCGAAGCCGCGGTGCATGTGCTCGCGCAGCCCGGTGGCATTGCGTGGAATGTGTTCGATGCGCCGCTGCTCGAACTCGCGCGCGGCTTTCCCGATTTCTGCGATGCGCAGGCGGCCGGTGCCTTGCGGCGCTGCGAGACGGTGGCCGATCTGGCGGCCTGCATCGGCTGCGACGAGGTGGTGCTGGCGCGCACGCTGTCCGGATTGCGCGTGAAGCAGCCCCAGCCCGATGGCCGCGTGTTCTCGCGGGGCCTCGAAGCGCCGTACTTCGCGGTGAAGGTGACCGGCGCGCTGTTCCACACCCAGGGCGGCCTCGACACCACGGGCGACATGCGCGTGCTGCGCGCGGACGGCACGCCGTTCGTCAACCTGCTCGCCGCGGGCGGCGCGGCCGGCGGCGTTTCGGGCGATGCGGTGTGGGGCTACCTTTCCGGCAACGGCTTGCTCAGCGCCGTCGCCGGTGGGTACATCGCCGCGAAGACGGCTGCGGCGCTCGTCTCTTCAGGGGGCATTCGACATGACAGACAACACATTCAAGGCGCGTCTCGCGTCGACCGACATCGTGCTCGCCCCGGGGGTCTACGACGCGCTCAGTGCGCTCGTCGCCGAGCAGGCGGGCTTCGAGGCGCTCTATCTTTCGGGCGCATCGATCGCCTACACGCGGCTCGGGCGGTCGGATATCGGCCTCACCACCTTCACCGAAGTCGCCGACACCCTCGCGCGCATCACCGAGCGGGTGCGCCTGCCGGTGATCGTCGATGCCGACACCGGCTTCGGCAATGCGCTCAACACCCAGCGCACCGTGCGCGGCTTCGAGCGTGCAGGAGCGGCGATGGTGCAGATCGAAGACCAGACCTTTCCGAAGCGCTGCGGCCATCTCGACGGCAAGGCAGTGGTGCCTGTTCGGGAGATGGTCGGCAAGCTCAAGGCCGCACTGGACGCGCGCGCATCGAGCGACACGCTGATCCTCGCGCGCACCGATGCGCTCGCGGTCGAAGGGCTCGATGCGGCGCTCGATCGCGCCGAAGCGTATCTCGAATGCGGCGTGGATGCGCTCTTCATCGAGGCGCTGCGTTCGCCCGGGCAGATGGATACGGCGTGCCGGCGCTTCGCGCACCGCATTCCGCTCCTGGCCAACATGGTCGAAGGCGGCAAGACGCCGATCCAGGACGCGGATGCCTTGCAGGCACATGGCTTTCGCATCGCGATCTTCCCGGGCGGCACCGCGCGGGCGGTGGTGCACACGCTGCAGGGCTATTACGCGAGCCTGCATGCAAATCGCACCACGCAGCCGTGGCGCTCGCAGATGCTGGACTTCGATGCCCTCAACGAGGTCATCGGCACGCCGGAGCTGATGCGCACGGGCGCACGCTACGAATAGCCGCACGCCCAACCCAGAAACCCCGCGGAACCAGCTCTGCCGGTCCGCCGGGGTTGCCCCCGGAGAGGGGGTGGAGAGCGACACGAAGTGCGCGAGCCTGGGGGTGAGCTCAGTCACGCGCAGCGTGCGTACACCAGTGCGAGATAGTCAGCGTGCTTGCGCAGCGCCTCGAGTTGCTGAAGCGTCGTGCCGGACACGCGGTCGTCGGGGTCGAACTTCAGGCTGCCGTCCGAAAGCAGGACGAAATGCGTGGTGCCGCGTGGCAGGCCAGGGCGGCTTCCCACATTGACATAACCGCAGCCGGCACCCGTGGAGCGGTTGTACTTGACGCCCGAGAAGGTCGCGAATCCATCGGGGAGCTGCCTTCGCACACTGGTTTCGACCTTCCAGACCGGAAAGTAGAACCACCAGGCGGCCAGGCAGCCGATGAAAAGCGCGATCCCGACCAAGGCCGATACGAGCACTCTCATGTTTCGCTCCTTTCTCCCAGGAGTGAAACATTTTAGTAAGAACTAAAACTTTGGTTTAATTTTTTGGCGCCATATTTCGATCGGCTGGTGCGCGACGTTCAGCGGACGGTCGACATCACCGTGGCGCGGCACCGGCGCTGCTCGCTCGGCGCCAGCAGCACGCAGTTGTCGAGGGCGCGCTGCTGCATATCGCTCAGGCGGGGGCGCGAGGCGGCAGGCGGGGCGTAGTAGCCCGAAGCGTAGCCTGGCGCGTAAGCGGGCGGCGCCGGGCGGTAATAGGCGGGCGGGGGCGGCGCCGGGTAGTACACCGGGGGAGGCGGCTCGTAGTACACCGGAGGCGCGGGCTGGTAGTAGACCGGCGGTGGTGCCACGTAGGCGGGTGCGGGTTCGTAATAGACGGGACCGCCGACGCCCACGGACACACTCACTTCCGCATGGGCCACGGCGACCGAGAGGGCGGCTGCTGCGATCGCAGCCGAAAGCGCCAGTCTGGCAGGCACAGAGCCATTGAAGCTCACTGAAATTCTCCGAAGTTGGAACGACACGTCCATCGATTCTGAACGCCGTGGACAGGAAGGTGGTGGACACGCCCAACAATCTGTGACGCCTGCAGTGCACCTGACGAGATTTTGCCCGCCTTCACCGACCCCAAAAAACAGCCCGCACGAGGCGGGCTGTTTTCCTGCTCAGAAGAACGGGCGAGGCTCAGGGCACGTTCGCCGTGTTCATCTGGTAGGGCTTGCCGGGCAGCGCCATCGCGCCGCCGTACTCGGCCGCGGCGCCGTTGATCGCGTTGATCGGGCAGCCGTTGGGCGCCGGGCACGCACCGCCGTCGGCGACGAAGATCACCGAACCGTAGCGGTAGTTGCGTACCGCCTTGCCGGCGTAGTCGAGCGCGCTCATCACGTAGCCCTGGTTCGCGAAGTTGTCCGCGTCCTCGACCGCGATCAGGTCCTTCATCTCGCTGTGCTGGATCGTGCGCACGATGCTGCCGCTGTTGCCGTTCGAGGCGAAGCGCACCCAGTTGATCTTGTTGTCGCCGCGGGAGGCAACGATGACCTGCTGGCTGCTCGGCTCGAAGCCGGTGTTGTCCGGCTCGCCCTTGGAGGTCGCAAGCGACGTCGGGTTGCGGCCGATGCCGGTCACGGTGCCCACTTCGGCGATGTTGCTCGCCGGCGGGTTGGCCACCATGTTCGAGCCGCCACCCGGTGCGAAGCCGTCGAGGCTGTAGATGTGCAGCGTGCCGTCCTGCGTTGCGATCCAGGCGCGCGGGGTGGAGCCGAAGATCGTGGTCTTCACCGCGGTCGGACGCGCGCCCAGCGACACCGTCTTGAGCACCGTGGGCTTCTGCGAGGCCTGCACGTCGAAGGTGAACGGCCACTGGCTGGCCGACTGGCCGAAGTTGGTCGTCTGGCTCACGTTCGAGCTGAAGTACATGCCGTTGAAGTAGCTGAACAGCGGCTTCAGGTCGATGAACGCGGCCTTCTGCTCCGACTTGGAGATCACCACCGCCACGCCGCCCTTGGCGTAGCTGTAGTAGTTGGCGCCCCCGCTCGCGAAGCTCTGCCAGTTGTTCGTCAGCGGCGAATTGTCCAATCCGATGAACTGGCCGACCTTCGAGCCGGTCTGGTAGAGCGTCTTGAACTGGTCCATGCCGGTCGTGACGGCGATCTCGGTCGGTGCGTTGATACCGGGCAGGTCGATGTAGCCGAGGATTTTCATGAACGCGATGTCGCCCATGTTCGCCAGACCCGGGTAGACGCCCATCCACTCCTGCCACCAGTTGTACCAGGCGGCGGTCTTCGTCGTGACCCCGGTAGAGTCGTTGGGGCTGCATCCGTCGCACAGGCCGGCCAGCGCGATGACCGCCACCTGGCCCTTGAGCGCCTGCGTGTCCCAGACCGTGACCAGCGCGAATTCGCTGTTGTTGGTCATGGCGATGGCGGTCGGCACCTTGTTGGCCGGCAACTGCACCGTGGCCGTGTTACGCGCGGTGTTGCTGCCGAACGTGCCGATGACGCCGTTCTGGAACGCGACCAAGCCCTCGGCGCAGAATCCGGGACGGCCGGTGCAGCGGCCCACGGCGGTTGGATTGCCGCTCACGATGCCCTGGGCGCGGTAGCTCATCACGTTCACGCTGTCGATGCCGCCGCCGGTGACGGCAGCGCGCGTCCAGCTCAGTTGCGGCAACTGCGCGAACACGTTGTACATGTAGTTCGAGACCTGCATGTCCGAGACGCCCACGCGCTGCGTCGGGTCGTCCGCCACGAAGGAGATCGAGGCCTGATTCGACGAATACGAGCCTGGGCTGGAGCTGGGCGGCCCGCCGACCGACCACCAGAACGGGTAGTTCGGTGCCGGGGAGGCCAACTGGGTGTCCGTGCGCTTGTACAGCGTCGGGCCCGTGTTGGCCGTGCCGTAGGAGATGGCGTCCGGGCCGTAGCGGTAGGCGATGCCGGAGTCCTGGCTCAACTGGGCGGCCATGGCCGTGTATTGCGCCGGGATGATGTTCAGGCTGCTGTCCACGATGTCACCGGAAACTGGAGCCGGCGCGGGGGCCGGAGCCGGTGCGGGGGCTGGAGCCGGTGCGGGGGCTGGAGCCGGTGCGGGGGCTGGAGCCGGTGCGGGGGCTGGAGCCGGTGCGGGGGCTGGAGCCGGTGCGGGGGCTGGAGCCGGTGCGGGGGCTGGAGCCGGTGCGGGGGCTGGAGCCGGTGCGGGGGCTGGAGCCGGTGCGGGGGCTGGAGCCGGTGCGGGGGCTGGAGCCGGTGCGGGGGCTGGAGCCGGTGCGGGGGCTGGAGCCGGTGCGGGGGCTGGAGCCGGTGCAGGGGCCGGAGCCGGTGCGGGGGCCGGAGCCGGAGCCGGAGCCGGTGCGGGGGCCGGAGCCGGGGCCGGGGCCGGGGCCGGTGTCCGCCAGCGCCATTTCTCCAAATCCGTCTGATCCTTGGTTGCGTTCGTTCCGCTCGCAGCCGAACCCGATGTGCCGCTATCTGCGACCACCGTGCCGCTTCCATCCACAGTGGATGCGGCTACCGTTCCGGTGCCCGCGCTGGTAGCGGCGAGCGCGCCGACACCACCACTGCTGCCTCCTCCCCCACATCCTGCTAGCGTTCCTGCTGCAATAAGCAGCAAAAGAGAACTTTTCTCTATAGCTTTCACAAAAAAGACCCCACGATTAAGACGAATCCCGGTTTGTACGTCGGACCCTTCTTGCGCCGCAAGCTTTCTTTCATTTCCTTTCCCAATGTTTTTCCTATGCTTGGGAGGCGGTTACAACAGTAGTTCTCAGTGACGACTTTCCCGTTAACTTCCTTCTTAGTTGCAAAATCTGCGTGTAACCGTAGGCAACCCCTTCCATCATCCGGGATGTGAAAAATTGATGAATTTTGGCCAAGTTGTCGTCTGGCCAGGAATTGCCCTTCGAAGAATTTGTATCCGCACGCCGCTGCTTTTTCGAATTGCGAATTGGGAGCTGTGAATTGCGATGATCGCGGCGTCGTGCATCCTGGGGCGCGGCGGCATGCACCGATCGCGCAGCCTCCGTCGCGAGCCTCGACGGTCAAGGTCGTGGCTTCCATCGGCAACGCGCTGGAAGCCGGATCGTCTGCTGGTTAACCCTGGCTTGAAAAAAGACAGTTGCTCGAAGTTTGGTCAACTGATCTGTTTCGAAATCAGGCGAACGGCCAACCTCTCGAATGGGCGGCCGGCTGGGTCAAGGAGCGTGCGTGGTGGCACGGAGTGTGCAAGTTTCGGGCATTGCTTCAGGAGACTTCCCATGGATCATCGCCAACAACCCGTCAGCGCCGCCGCGGCCGCGCACCCGGTTCTGGACGCTGACATCGCCATCCTCGATCTCTCGCTGCGCACGACCAACGTGCTGCGGTTGAACAAGCTTCACACGGTCCGTGATCTCACGCGGCTTCCGGCGCGGAAGCTCTTCGTGCTGTCGAGGCTGGGTCGGAATTCGCTGCGCGAGATCGTCGAAAGCGTCAACCGCAAAGGCTTGCGTCTCGCGGATTGAGGCTTCAGCGGCCCTGGCTGAGCCGTCGAAGTCCCTGCTCCGTGAGGAAGTTGCTTCCCTCGCGGTCGGAGGTCACCAGCCCGTTCGACCGGAGGCGTTCGGAGACCCTGATCGCTTCCGTCGGCAACTTCTGGGTGTGCGCTTCGAAGAGCGCCTGTAAGGTGTTCCACTGCTCGTCATTGAGCCGAATCTTCTTGGCCACGGCATCCCCACTTTCCTGCTGGTGAGTCTGAAACAACTTGTGCCTGCTGGCCTCCTCAAAACGGTTCTTGCATTTCGACGAGGTTCGGGTTAGGGAAAACGATGAAGCAGACCACTTGCGCGTCGTCAAGGCCGCGACGCGGCGCGGGGCGTCTTGCTGGTAAAACGGTCGGCGACCATGTCCATTTCCACGAATCCCCCGACGGTGGCGCCGGTGCGTCCCGTGCGCACTGCGGCCACCCTGATCGTCCTGCGCGACGGCCCCGCCGGCATGGAAGTGCTGATGCTGCGCCGTGCCGAGAAGGAGGCCGACCAGAACAGCGGTGCCGCCGTATTCCCTGGCGGCACGGTGGACCCGAACGACCGCGCGCTGCATGGGCTTTGCGCGGGCGTGGACGACCTTGCAGCAAGCACGCGGCTCGCGATGCCCGCGAACGGTCTGGACTACTACGCCGCCGCGGTCCGCGAATGCTTCGAGGAAGCCGGACTGCTCTTCGCGACCGGAGCCGACGGTCGGCTCATCACGCTCGACGGTCTCCCGCCGGCGGAAGTCGCGGCGCTCCGGGCGACGGTGGAGGCGGGCGGCGATGCGATGCTGCGCCTGTGCGAACGCCAGGGCTGGCGGCTGGCGGTGGACCGGCTCGCGTACTTCAGCCACTGGCTGACGCCGCCAGGGATGCCGCGGCGTTTCGACACGCGCTTCTTCGTGGCCTTGGCGCCGCCGGCGCAAAGTGCACATCCCGACGGGCGTGAGACGGTCGAACACCTCTGGCTTCGGCCCGCCGACGCGCTGGCCCCGGCGCTTGGCCTGCGGCTGATGAACGTCCAGCGGCGCATCCTCGAGCAGCTCGCGACCTTCGGGAGTGCGCTGGATTGCGTGGCGCACGCGCGGGGTCTTCGCGAAGTCCGGCTGGTGATGCCGCGGCTGGCCGAAGGCCCGGGCGGCCGCCGACCGGTGAATCCCGGCGAGCCGGCCTACGAGGAGATTTCGCTGATCGATCCCGACGGGCAGTGCCACGGGCGCTACGAGCTCACGCCGGGCCCGGCGATGCGTCTGTCATCGCGGGTGGTGCGCGTGACCGGCCGCAGCGGCGATCGGCTCGTCAACAGCTATTTCGTCGGCGGCGGAGGAGGCGAGTGGGCGCTGATCGATGCCTGCCCCGGCGACGAGGCACATGCCGCGATGCTGCTTGCATCCGCGCCCGGCCCGGTGCGGTGGACGCTGGCGCTGCGCGGGCCGGTTCCGCTGCCCGGCGACCGGCTGGCCGTTGGGGGATGCACCCTGCGCGCGCTGCGCACGGCGGATGGGCCGGATTCGGCGCCCTGTCTGCTTCTGGAAGAGGAGAAGCTGCTCTTTTTGCGCGAAGCGGATCAGCTCTCGGCGCTGCCGGCCGAAGGGGTCGAATGGCTGGCGCCGGCCAGCGGTTTCCTCAGGCGTGCCTGAGCCTCGGTCTGCTCGCGCGCGATGCCCGATCGTTCGTCGAGGTCGCGGGCCAGGACGCCGCATTCGAGTTGCGAGATGTCGGGATCGCCTTGCCGAATGCGGACATCCAGCAGGCATCTGCGGAGCAGGGCCATGGTCGGTGAAGAGAAAAGGCCTCCTTTCGGAGACAGGTTCGGCGATTCTCGATTTGCCGGACCTGCCGAGTTTTTTCGCCGCGAGAACGGGTCGTCCACGAAAGCGAAACAATGGCGAAGCGGCCGTGACGCTCAGCCGACGACCTTCGCGATCAGCGCCACGTCGGCCACGCCGTTGGCCGGCAGGCCGCGCTGGGTCTGGTAGTCCTTGACGCCACGGAATGACGCCTGGCCGAACACCCCGTCGGCCTTGATGTCGGCGCCAAGGTCGGAAAGCCCCAGTTGCAGCAGCCGGACATCGAGCCCGCGCGCGAGCGGCGTCTGTACCGCGAGCACGCGCGAACCCGGCGGTGGTCCGTCGTAGCAGCCCGGTGGCGTCGCCGCGAGCGTGGCCGTCGAGATTTCCTGCCCGCGAACCACCAGCGGCAGTTCGAGCCCCCAGAAGCCCTGGTCGATCAGCCGCTGGAAGGCGTCCATGCGATACACGGTCGCGCGGATGTCGGCACGCTTGTGCGTGGCCATCCAGTTGCGCCGTGCCGAGACGTAGGCCTTGATCCACGCCTGCTCGCCCGCGCTGCCGACCTGCCCGACGGCGGCGATCGTCCGGTCGCGGATCAGCGCCCACGAGCCATGCACCGTGCTGTCGTAGACCACCGCGACCCCGAGCGGCGAGACGATGCCGAGCTTGCCCGCGGAGGCCAGCGCGGGCTGCCAGTAGGTGTCGTCGAAGAAGGCGTCCTGCGTCTCGCGCATCACCGGATCGTCGGCGCAGGCGCGCAGCACGTTCTGGAGCTTGCCGTCGTCGTCCAGCGTGAGGTCGCGCTGCTGGAAGCGCGGCAGCGATTTCGAAAGCCGCGGGCCGAAGCGTGCGCCGAGGTTCGCGCAATAGCGCTGCAGCAGGGTCGCGAGGTTCCCGGACCCCAGCGTGGCCTGCGAGCGGCCGTAGGTGAGATGACCCGTGTCGCCGGGGATCAGCGTCACCTCGCTGTAGTCGCCCAGCGCGGAGCCGGTTTCGAAAACGTTCACGATCGCCTGCGCGCTCTTGACCTGGGTCGAGGTGAGCGGTGCGCCCACGGCTGGGGCAGTGGCCATTGCGTTCCTCCTGCAACCGTATCGGCGGCGATTGCAGCAGAAAGGCATGGGGCCTGCCATCCGCCATTCAGCGGATGGCCGTTCGTTCAGGGCGCGCGATGCGCTTCGAAGCTGTACAGGCGCGGGCGATGCCGCTACGCTCGCGCGGATTCGCCAGCATGGCCGGAGGAGATCGCAACGTGATCATGTACCCCTTGCCCGGTTCCCGCGCCTACCAGGAGCGGCTCTATCCCGATCCCGCGTTGCTCGACCCGGCAACCCGCGCGAAGCTGAAGCTCGACTCGCACGAGGATGTCATCGCGCACTTCACCGCGAGCTCACTGGCCGAAGACGGCATCCAGATCGAGCCTGGATCGCTCACCGTGACCAAGGGGGCGGGCGCGACCGGCTACATGGTCGGATTTCGCGCATTGCCCGCCTTCGCGCAGCAGGCCGAGCACTTCGCTGCCATGCACGTCGCGATGCTCGATGCGCAGCATGCGGGCCTCGCCCTCGACGGCTGCGATGCCTGCCGCGAAACGCCCGCGTGGAACCCGATGGCCGGCTTTCCGGTGAACCGCAGCGACGGTCCTTCGGAATGGCTGCCGTGCCTGCCATTGGGCATGCCCATCGCAAACCATCAGGCGGTCACGTTGATGCATTACCCGCCGATCGTGGCCTACCGCACCGCGGACTATCTCAACAACATGACCCTGCGGCGCTGGGCGCAGATCCTGCAATGCGCGGGCATCGATTCGCCGCAGCGCTATCACGCCATCGTCGACGTGAACCCGATCGCGGCGCCGGGCTCGGGCGAGAGCGAATACCCCAACGACTACTTCCCGATCAGCCTCACCTCGATGTTCTTCGACAACGATGCGCGCGGCCTGACCTACCTGCGCGCGATGCTGGAGCTGATGCTCGATCCGCCATCCAACGCCGGCAATCCGCTGACCTTGCCGCTGCTGGTGTGCGGATCGCCGCTGTACGACCCGCAGGCGCCCGGCTGGTTTCGCACGCGCTACAAGGAGCATCTGCCCAAGGACGCCAATGGATCGCCGACGGTCAACGTGCTGCAGGCAGGCTTCATCCACGTATTGCCCGGCAGTGCGAAGAAGACGCCGTACCTGATCGCGAACCACATGATCGCCGCCGGCGTGACCGGCCGCTGCACCGGCGACCCGGGCCAGATCCCCGACATCCGCAAGTACGAGGCGCAGGACCTCGCGGCCGCGAGCTTCCTGGGCCTGTGCGCCGAGGCGGCGAAACGCGGCGAGGAGGTCGACCCCGGGGAGGCGATTCGCGCGGCCTGCGAGCGGTGGTTCGGCCCCGGCCAGGGCGACGGCAGCGGGGCGCCGAATCCGGCCAGCGAGAACGACCGGCTCACCATCTGTGCGCTGGCGCAGATGGACCTGTGCTTCAACCCGAAGACGATCTCGCCGACCTACACCTACGAAGAGGCCCTGGCGCGTTGCCGGAGCAAGGGCGGTGCGGATTTCTCGCCCTGTTTCGGCTGCGCCTGAGCGCCTTGGGGCGCGACCTTCTACTTGTGGAGCAGGCGCTCGAACCCTTCCCATTCCTTGGCGGGTTCGCGCATGTAGCGGGCGCAGCGCTCGATGAAGATGCGCGGAACGGGATCGTGCGGGTCCGCGGCGCTGGCCTTTTCGAACAGGTCGAGCGCGGATTCGAACTCACCCTCGAAGTACAGCGCCATCGCCGAATCGAGACACTCGCGCGTCGACAGCTTGGCATCGCGCCGCTCGGGCGCCTCGGCATCGATGACCTCGTAGACGTCCACGGCGATGTTCTTGCCCTTCACCGCCACGCGATCGACGCGCCGCAATGCGAAGGCATCGGGCGCGCGCAGCGCGTGGTAGGTCGCCTCGCCGATCAGGAAGCGAGCGTGGTAGACCTTGGTGAGTTGCTCGATGCGCGAAGCGAGGTTGACCGGGTCGCCGATCACCGTGCACTGAATGCGGTCGTCGCCACCCACCGTGCCCAGCAGCAGCGGTCCGGTGTTGACGCCGATGCCCGCTGCCAGCGTCGGCTGGCCCCGGGCGATGGCGCGTTCGTTGAAGGCTTCGAGCGCCCGTGACATCGCGATGCCGGTGCGCACGGCGGCGTCGGGCTCGGTGTCGAAGAGCACCTTGATCTCATCGCCGGCGAAGGAGTCGATGAAGCCGCCGCCCTGTGTGATCTGGACCTCCATGCTGCCGAAGTAGCGGTTGAGCAGGTCGATGGTGCTGCGCGGGTCGAGCCGCTCGGACAGCGGCGTGAAGTCGCGCAGATCGGCGAAGAGCACGCTCAGGGTCTTGGCGACGCTTTCGCCGAGGTTCACGCGTGCGATGTCGCGGCGATCCAGGCTTTCGAGGAACTGGCTGGGCACGAAGCGGCGCTGTGCCTCGATCAGGCGCTGCTGCTGCTGGTAGAGCCGCGCGTTCTCGATGGAGATGGACACCTGGGCCGCAAGCAGCTCGATCACCTCGATGCGCTCGTCGGTGAAGACGCCGGCCGTGAGGCTGTTCTCCATGTAGATCGCGCCTTCGCATCGTCCGCGCTGCCGCAGTGGAATGCACAGCACCGACTGGGGCTGGCGTGCCTGCAGATAGGCATCGCGGGCGAAGCGGCCGGCGCGCGCCGCATCGTGCAGGACGATCGGGCTTTCGCTGTGCAGCACGTGGTAGACGATGGAGATCGGCAGCGCGAGCGCGCCTTCGTTGCCGTCGAAAGGAATGGCGCGTGACGGCACCGTCGCTTCCTGACCCGCTTCGCAAAGCCCTTCGATCATGAGTTGCTCGTCTTCGCGCACCACGAAGCAGCCGCGTTGCGCACCGGCGTTCTCCAGCATGATCCGCATCGTCGCGGTCCAGAGCTGGTCCAGCGCGATTTCGCTGGCGATGGCCTGCGAGGCCTTCATCACCGATGCGAGGTCGAGCGAGGCGGAGTCGAGATGAGCGGCCTCGGATTTCGATGCATCGCCGCGCGGCCGCATCGCCGGTGACAACTGCGCGAGCGCCGGGAACTCCTCCTCCATGTGCGCGACCTTGCGCCGCGCACCCCAGCCTTCGTAGAGATTGCGCGCTGCGCGCAGATAGCCCTCGGCGGCCCTGCGACGGCCCGAGGCGAGCAGGTGACGGCCCGCGAGTTCGTTGGCCATCGCCTCGTCGCGGCGGAAGCCGGATTCGTGCGCGGCGGCCATCGCCATTTCATAGGCTTCCAAAGCGGCTTCGACGCGACCGTCGAGGCGCGCGAGCTCCGCCTGCATCAGCCGTTGCAGGTGCAGGAAGTTCGCCGCGCAGTGGCTCGCCCAGCGCGTCATCCGGCGAAGATCGGCGCGCATCCGCGCCCGGGTGGCCGCCTGTTCGTCGGCCGGCATGCCCGGCAGGCATGCCGCCAGCGTGAGGAACGCAACGATGTAGAAGCGCGCGAGCTGCGGCAGCGACATCGCGGAGGCGATGAGCTTGTCCTGTTCGCGCACATGGGCGAGCGCCTGCTGGTGCTCGCCGTAGAACCAGAAGATCTCGGCCTTGTAGATGTGATAGTTGGCCACGCCCGTCATGAAGCGGCGCTGCCGCATGCCTTCGAGGCAGCGCGCTTCATCGAAGCTCGCGTCGTTCATGGAGCACAGGCCGTCGGTCTGGCCGAGGAAGTTGCGCTGCATCTGCAGGAACAGCGTCCCCGAATCGAGCGAGTCCTGGTATTCGCAGTCGCGCACGATGGTGAGGAAGTCCGCGTGCTCCTGCGCGGCGGCCTCGAGATCGAGCTTCGGGTCCCAGATGATGCAGTCCTGCGCGCTGTAGGCCAGGTAGAGCAGGTCGCCCGACTGGTAGCCGGCCTCGATGCCGCGCCGAAACCATGGCGTCATCGTCGACCAGTGGTTGCTCCAGTGGTGCACGAACATCGCGTAGACATAGATCACGCGCGACTTCAGCGCGATGTCGTCGCTGCGGTCGTTCATCGCTACCGCGAGCTGGCCGTACTCGTAGCCGAGCGGTGCATCGTCCAGCGCGCCGCACAGCAGCATGCCGTAGGCCGCATAGGCGAACGCCGATTCGGGGCTGTTGCCGTGACGCAGCGAGATGTTCACCGCGCGCAGCACGAGGAACGGAAAGAGGTTGCCGCTGCCCGAGAGAAAGGCCGCGGGGAAGATCTCCATCAGGAGCCGGATCGCGACCTGTTGCGCCGGGTCGGACATCGGCGGCGCGTCGATGAGATCGGCGATCCGGCGCCCGCCGAGGTTGCGCCGCACCGCTGCGATCTCGCGCCCGATCGCCGCGCGGTCCGGGTCGTCGGTGATCCGCATGCCGAGCAGCGCGAGGCCCGTGGTCGCGGCGCGGATCGACTCGGCCATCTTGCCGATGGTGGCGTACTGGCGCGTTCGCATCGAGAGGATCTCGGCCTTTTCCAGGTTCGATCGCGCATGCGCGAGCATCTGCTCGATCCACGATTCCGCCTCGCCGTAGTTCGCCGTGAGGTAGGCGCATTGCTGATACTCGGTCGCGAGCGCCATCTTCAGTTCGATATCGCTCGTCCATGCATCCTCCGGCAGCAGCGCGAGCCCGTGGCCCAGATAGCCGAGTGCCGACTCGTAGGCCGAGGAGCGCAGCGCGCGAACGCCGGCTTCGAGGTTCATGCGCGCGAGGGCCTTGCGCTCGGCCGGCGCGCCGATGAGCCGGTGGCATTCGTTGAGGTGGCCGACGATCTCGATCAGCCGTTGCTCGCGTTCTCCGGCTGTTGCGTGGCGCTGGATCAGCCGGCCGATCGAGAGGTGCACGCTCTCCTTGCGGTCGGCGTCGATCAGCGCGTAGGCTGCCTGCTGCACGCGGTCGTGCTGGAAGCGGTAGCTCGGGTTCAGCCCCGCGAACGCCGCCTCGCCGCCGCTGTCGATCAGCTTGTAGTCCTCGTTGAGCGGCACCACGAGATGCCGCTGCATGGCAGGCAGCAGATCCGCGGCGGTCCGCGCCATCGGATGCTCGTGGATGATCGACAGCGTGCGCAGGTCGAAGGTGTCGCCGATGCAGGACGCGAGCTCCAGCACGCGCTGCGTCGCGGCGGGCAGCTTGCGCAGGTTGGCGAGCACGAAGTCGACCACGTCGCTGCCCAGCCCGCTGCTGCGCACCGCGTCCATGTCCCAGCGCCAGCGACCCGATTCCGGCGCGAAGGCGATGGCGCGCGCCTGTTCGAGCGCGCGGAGCATCGCGGTCAGGAAGAAGGGATTGCCCTGCGCGCGTTCGTGCAGCAACTCTGCCAGCGGGCGGCACGCGGCGACGTCGGCGTGCAGCGTATCGGCCACCAGTTGCTCGACGGCGGGAAGCGCGAGGGGCCGGAGCGCCAGTTCGTGAATTGCGCGGGTCTCCTGGATTTCGTTGAGGGCCAGCCGCAGCGGATGGCCGACATCGACCTCGTTGCTCCGGTACGCGCCGATCAGCAGCAGATGCCGCAGATCGCGCGCGGTCGCGAGCCAGCGCAGCAAGTTGAGCGTCGATGCGTCGCTGAACTGCAGGTCGTCGAGGAACACCACCAGCGGCTGCTCGCTCGCGAGTGCGCGCACGAAGTTCAGGAAGGCGATCTGCAGCCGGTTCTGCTGCTCGTTCGGCGGCAACGCGGGCACCGGCGGCTGGGGGCCCATGATCTCTTCGAGTTCGGGGATCAGTTCGATCAGCAGCCGGCCGTTGGGCGCCACCGCCGCCACCAGCCTCTCACCCAGCGCCCTGCGACGTTCGAGCGGCTCGGCCATCAATTGCCGCGCGAGGCTTCGAAAGGCGAGCGCCACCGCGGAGTAGGGCGTGCTGCGCTGGAACTGGTCGAACTTGCCCTGGATGAGATAGCCATCGCGGCGCACCAGCGGCTTGGCGATCTCGTTGACCAATGCGGACTTTCCCACGCCGGAGGGGCCCGAGACCATGCAGAACTCGGTGCCGCCCGCGGCCACGCGCTCGAACAGCGCGAGCAGCGCGGCCTGCTCGGCTTCGCGTCCGTAGAGGCGCTGCGGGATGTTGAACTTGCGCGAGACATCGCGATGGCCGAGCGGGAAGGGCGAAATGCTGCCCGTCTGCGCCAGCTCGCGCTGGCAGCGGCCGAGGTCTTCGATCAGGCCGTAGCTGCTCTGGTAGCGGTCCTCGGCGTTTTTCGCCATCAGCTTGAGGACGATCGCCGACACCGGTTGCGGGATCGCCGGCCTCAGGTCGCTGGGCGAGGGCGGCGCCTTGCCGATGTGGCTGTGCACCCATTCGAGCACCGTTCGCGCATGGAAGGGCAACTCGCCGGTCAAGAGCTCGAACAGCGTGATGCCCAGCGAATAGAAGTCCGAGCGGTAGTCCAGCAGCCGGTTCATCCGCCCCGTCTGCTCCGGCGACATGTAGCGCAGCGCGCCTTCGAACCGGCGCGAGAGGGCGTCGTTCTGGCGCTCCAGCGAGAGCTCCGACGCAATGCTGAAGTCGATCAGCCGCACGCCCTCGGCCGCGTCGACGAGGATGCTGTGGGGCTCGATGTTCTTGTGCACCACGTCGAGCTCGTGCACGCGCGCGAGCGCCTCGGCCAGCGCGATCGCGATGCGGAAGAGGCTTTCGAGCGGCAGGCCGCGCTCGCCCTGGGCGGCGGCTTCTTCCGCGAGCGAATGGCCGAAGGGTTCCAGCACCAGCGCCACGTTGCCGTTGCCCCACGTTTCGAGCGCATGCACGCGCACCACCGATTCGATCGACTGCAGCCGCTTGAGCAGGCTGTACTCGTGGCGCAGCTCGGCCACCTCCTGCCTGCCGGGGTACTCGGCATCGAGCGCCTTGATGACGACCGGATGCCCGTCCGCGATGCGCACCGCGCGGTAGATCGAGCGGCGCTGGGACTGATGGATGCGCTCGCCGATCCGGTAGCCGGGAATCGTGACCACCGCGCTCCGATCCGGCGACCTAGGCGCCGAACACCGGCGTGCGCGCTCGGCGTAGGCCTCGGCTGCGGTGTCGCGCAGCGGCGTGCCGTGCCCGCACAGTGCATGGCGGTAGGGCATCGCGCCGAGTCGCGCGTAGTCGCCGACCTTGGGTTGGTTGACTTGCATGAACAATGGGCCGAAGTTGCCCGGCTGGAAGAAGCCCATGCCGCGCATCATCTCGCGCGACTCGTCGGAGAAGTATTCGTTGGGCTCGACCCAGTTCTGCAGCGCGTCGCAGGCCACGAGGATGCCGCCCGCGCGGTCGATGCGCAGCACGCACTCGGGCATGCGCGTGGTCTCGAAGGCGAAGACGCTGCAACCCTTGAAGGGCACCTCCGAATCGGGCGCCAGCACCTTGTCGGGCACCAGCCCGTAGGCGTGCTGCGTGCCCGGCGGCGCCCAGAAGATCGCGCCGTAGCGCTGCTTGTAGAAGGCGTTGTCGCGGTCGTGCAGCGAGCCGATCTGCACCACATGGGCGATGCGGCCGAGCGATTCGAGCTTCTCGAGGCCTGCTTCATCGAGCCGTATCGGATTCACGAGCGTCAGGTCGCCGTCGTCGCGCACCACCGTCATGTTCCGGCTGAAGTGCCAGGGGGCGTCCATCAGCACGGTCTTCATCGTGCCTGTCACGAAAAAGACATCGGGAAAGACCTCCTCGATCTCGCCGTGGGGCAGGGCAGGCGGCAATTCGTCCAGCGCGTCCATCGGATGGGCTCCTTTGATTGGTAGCCGTGAGCGTACTTCGGTGCCTGCGGCGCGGCAAGGCAATTCATTCGTAGACGAAGCGCCCCGCATAGGCGTACTCGTGCATGTACGCATACAGGTATTCATCGAGGTAGCGTCGCTGCGCCGGCGTGAACCGGCCGTGGCGCACGTCGTCGAGGGTTTCGCTCCCGTCGGACTGGTCGAGCCGCTTGAGGTGGAAGAGGGTCATGTCGCGCCCGCCGAAGAAGCGCTGGAGATAGCGGTGGTACTCGCGCGCCGCGCTCATGTCGAAGACGCAGCCCGCGAGCGCGGTGTACTGCGGCCGGCGTGCGAGCTCTTCGGCGTCGAAGACGGGGTAGTTGCCCGGCGGGGGAACGAAGGGCGGCGGCTCGGGATTCGTCTGCACCGGATGGCGGCGCAACGCATCGACGTAGGTCGCGTCGAGTCCCGCATGCGCCGCGCCCTGTACCAGGATGTTGAGGTAGCGCTGCGTGGGCAGGCAGCCGTCGTTCAGGAACGCGGGCAGGCCGGCGTAGGCGACGGCCCGCTGGGGGCCCTCGTCGGTATCGACCGTGACTTCGATGCGGTCGTAGCCGTGGCCGTAGGCTTCGGCGGCGTCGAGCAGCGCCATGTGCGCATCCTCGCAGAGATGGAGCACGCCGCGCACCACGTCGGACGGATCGCCTGAGCGCTCGATGTTGCCGACGCCGCCTTCGTGGCGGAAGAAGTGCTGCACGTTGAAGCGCAGCCGCCAGCCATGCAGCGCGGCACGGCGCGACCGGTGCGGCTCCACGCCTTTGGCGCGCAGCGATGTCATGTCCATGTTCGATCCGTAGCCGAAGTACCAGAACACGAGGCTCCTCCTGTACAGCCGGTGGTCGGCCCCATTAGTATTCGCCGCAGGGGAGTTGGGGCGACCGGGCCGCCGCGGCTGCGGGATTGTCCGTGAAGGCGGCATCCGTCTTCAATCAGGAGTTGCGACAAATGGGCCACAACGCACCCGCGAGCCAGGACTTCGTGATCAGCCGCACGCCCGCCCGGGGCGCTTCCATGGGCAGCCCGGGCTATGGCCTATGGCGCTTCGACCCCGATGCCGACGAGTTGCTGGAGCCGATGCCGCTCGCGGCGAATGCCGCATTCGATCCCACCCACTCGCTGGTGCCCATCGGCCGCTACCTGCTCGAATGGGGGCCGCTCATGCTTCAGCCCTATCAGCCGTGCTTTCCGTACCGGCTGTTCGAGTTCGACCCGCAAAGCGCCGATCCGCTGAACGCCGCGGCCTTGCAGAACGGCCTCTGGACCAAGGCGAAGTTCTGGCAGTACCGCCCCGACTTCGGTAATCCGCAGGGCGCGCACGAAGGCTACGACTCGGGCGACGAGCTGCTCCTGCTGCCGCTCGGCGGCTTCATGCTCAACGTGATCCCGACCGAAGGGCGCGGCACCTTCCAGCTGTGGAACTTCGACCCCAGCCCGCTCAAGCCGGGCGCGGCCGATCCCTTGCCCGTGCCCTACACGCCGCAGGGGTCGTTCGACAGCATCCAGTTCGGCCACGAGCTGATCCCACTGGGCAACTACGTGCTCGACCGCGTGCCCGAGACCGGCGAATACTGGGTCTGGAGCTTCGATCCTCAGAGCGTGATGCCGCTCGGACAGCCCGCGATCCAGCGCGGCCGGTGGAGCGACATCGACGCGGGCCACAGCCTCGCGGTGATCGGCGATCTGGTGCTCGACTGGACGCCTGCCGACGGTGCCTACCGGCTCTGGCGATTCGATCCGGCGAGCGCCAATCCGCTGACCGGTCCGCTGCGGCAAGGCACGCTGCCGGAGGGCCTGCGCAGCGGCATCGAGCTGACGGGCATCCAGTCGCTGCGCGCCATCGATCCGGCGCGCGCCGAGATGCCGGGCACCATCGACTTCATGCGCTCGAAGGTCAAGCATGTGGTCTACCTGATGCTCGAGAACCGGTCCTTCGACCACGTCTGCGGCTGGCTCTACGGCAAGGGCGAGACCGGCATCCACTTCGTCGGCGACGACCGGCCCTTCGACGGCGCCGACGAGGCCATGTTCAACCTCGACCCCGGCATGCTCGACAAGGAAGGCAAGCCCACGCCGGTGTTCGTCGAGAAGTACAAGGATGGGCAACTGAGCGAGGACTGGGACCTCGACTTCCTGCCGGAGGACCCCTACCACGACAAGTCCGACGTGCTGCGCCAGCTCTTCTTCTCGAACCGCGACGGCTACGCGCAGCGCGCGGCGCCGGACATGGGCGGCTTCGTGTGGAACAACGGCGTGCACGAGGTGATGTGGACCTACATGCCCGAGCAGTTGCCGGTGCTCAACGGGCTCGCGAAGGGCTTCGGCATTTCGGATGCGTGGTTCAGCGCGATGCCGGGCGCGACCGATCCGAACCGCGCGATGTCCTTCACCGGCTCGGCGCTCGGGCAGCTCAACAACTTCCAGAACGGCACGCAGTACACCTACTGGCCGCTGTCGCCGCACCGCCAGTCGATGTGGAAGGTGCTGTGGAGCAACGGCTTCACCGACTGGAAGATCTACAACTCGGTCGAGTGGATGAACTTCGTCCACACCTACCACCTGTACCTGCAGGGGCAGATCCCGTCGGTCGACGCGGCGATCTCGCAAAACCAGAGCAGCTTCATCGAAGGCATCCAGAAGTTCAAGGAGGATGCGCGCGCCGGAAGGCTGCCGGCCTTCAGCATGCTGGAGCCCGCGTGGATCGCGACCTCGGGCACCTCGTCCTACCACCCGGGCGCGGACCTGGTGCCGGGCGAGGTGGCGCTCAACGAGATCTACGAGGCTCTGCGCGCGGGGCCGGCGTGGAACGAGACGCTGTTCGTCATCACCTTCGACGAGCACGGCGGCATCTTCGATCACGTGAAGCCGCCGTATGCGGCGAACCCGTGGCCCAACGACGTCAACGACGGCTTCCGCTACGACATCATGGGCGTGCGGGTCCCGACCATCGTCGTGTCGCCGTGGATCCGGGAGAAGACGGTGTTCCGCTCGCCCACGGACGTGGCCTATGACGGCACCTCGTTCGCGGCGACGCTGCTGCGCTGGTTCGGCATTCCCGAATCGCGCTGGTGCATGGGCGATCGCATCCAGCAGGCGCCGAGTATCGAAGGCGTGCTCCAGTGCACCAGTCCGCGCACGGATTCGCCGACGCTCACGCCGCCCTATGACAAGACCTTCCCGCGCGAGGGCAAGTCGGGCCGCAAGGAGCGTCTGCACGACCTGCACCGCCTGATGGCGCCGCGCGCGGTGACGGCGCTGGCGGCAGGCAAGCTGAGCGCGGCCGAGATCAACCGGATCTCGGAGCAGATGCTGGCCGATGCGACCGATCTGAAGTCGCTGCACGCGATGATCGATGCGCTCGCGAAGCGGCTCGCCTGACTACAGCAGGTCTTCGTCCACCATCGCGGCGAGCATCTGCAGGCGCAGCCTGCGGGCGGTGGTAGCGTTTGGCTCATTGCGCAGCACGACTTCTTCGCTGCCACGCTGCGAAACCCATTCGATGCCCTGCCGGCCCGGCGCACTGCGCACCTGGTAGCTGCGCGGCAGGCGGTCGTTGTGGAGCAGGCCTACCACCTGTGACGCCAGGGTGGGGCTGTCGACGATCAGGCTCATCTCGGTGTTGGAGTGGGCCGAGCGGCGGTCCATGTTCATCGAGCCGATCGAGAGCCATCGGCGGTCCACCACCGTGAGCTTCGCGTGCAGGCGGCCGAGCGAACCGTGCGGGCCATCCGCATGCGCTTCGCGCGCGTCGTCGCCGGGCATGAGCTCGTAGAGCGCGACGCGGCGCTCCAGGAGCGCCTGCCGGTAGCGGGCATAGCCGAAGTGCGCGAGCGGTTCGTCCGTCGTGGCCAGCGAGTTGGTCATGATCGACACATGCACCTGGTTGTCAGCCGCCTGCTGGAGCACGTCCATGGTGCGCCGTCCCGGAACGAGGTAGGGCGAGGCAATGAGCACCTCGGAGTGCGCCGATTGCATCAGGTCGAGATTGCCGTTCATCACCACGCCGTCGGCGAGCGATTCGTGGTCTGCATCGGCCTTGCGCGGCGAATCCGCGACGACGCGTACCGCGGCCATCTGCAACTGGATGCGGCCGGCGGCGATCTGCGGGCCGATGCCGGGTTGGTCCAGCGAATCGCGCGAAGCCACCGGCGTGTCGGGCACGGCTGCCGACGCGATGACTTTGTCGAAATGCCGCCGCGCCGCGTCGGTCGGCAGGGCGGTCGCGAGGCTTTCGATCGGATAGGCGTGCGGGCTGTTCCAGTAGGCATCGAAGACGGCCGCCATCTCGGCCACCACCGGGCCGGCGGAAAGCAGGTCCATGTCGATGAAGTTCGCGGGCTCGCTGCGGCCGAAGTACGCGTCGGCGATGTTCCGGCCGCCGCTGATCGCGAAGACGCTGTCCGCGACGAAGAGCTTGTTGTGCATGCGCCGGTTGATGCGCGAGAACTCGTTCATCGAGAAGAGGACACGCGCGCCGACGCCTCCGTCGCGCACTGCGAGCGGATTGAACATCCGCACCTCGATGCCGGGATGCGCCGCGAAGCCCGCGAGCAGTGCGTCCTGGCCGGCGGCGTGCAGGTCGTCCACCAGCACGCGCACCCGCACGCCGCGATCGGCCGCAGCGCGCAGTTCGCGCAGGAATTGCCGGCCCGTGGCGTCGTCCGCGATCTGGTAGTACTGCGCGTCGATCGACTTCTCTGCCGCGCGCGCGAGCGCGATCCGGGCCTCGAAGGCCTGGTCGCCGGCCGGCAGCAGGCGCAGGCCCGAGAGGTGCGGGGCTTGCGCATCGATCGACGCCGCTGCCACCGCGGCGAGTTGCGTGTCGGCGACGTCGGTGGCCGCCCGTGACACGGGCCTGTCCACATCCGACGGCAGGCTCGCGCAGCCCGCGAGCACGACGAACGTCAGCAGCAGCGCGAGGATGGGAAAGACCCGGTTCGACATGTTGCGAATCTAGGTCCTGGGCCGCCGCCCGGCCATGAAGCAGTTCCCAGGCCGAAAGTGACATTGATCACATCGGCGGCCGGGTTTGATAATCCGTCGCAGGGCTGCCGCATCCCACGTCGCGCAGCCCGGAGCATCCGATGACTTCCGCTAGCGACCGCCTGCCGCAGTCCCTGCTCGACGCCATTGCGCCGCATGGCGTGACCCGCACTTTTCCCGCGCACGCGATCCTCATCAATGAGGGGGACACCACCGATTCGCTCTATATCGTCCTCAGTGGCCGCGTGAAGGTCTACGCGAGCTCCGAGGACGGTCGCGAAGTCGTGTTGACGGAGTACGGTCCCGGTGAATATTTCGGCGAACTGGCCATCGACGGCGACAAGCGTTCGGCGTCGATCAAGGCGCTCGGCCCGTGCACCTGCCGCGTGGTGCAGGGCACTGAACTGAGGCAGTTTCTGGTGGAGCAGCCGGACTTCGCGGTGCATCTCACGCGCAAGCTGATCCGCATGGTGCGGCGTCTCACCGACCAGGTGCGCAGCATGGCGCTGCAGGATGTCTACGGCCGCATGGTGCGCGTGCTGACGGAGCTGTCGGACCCCGTGGGCGAGGAGCGCCTGATGCGCAACAAGCTCACGCAGCAAGACATCGCGGACCGCGTCGGCGCATCGCGCGAGATGGTCAACCGCATCATGAAAGAGCTCTCGGCCGGCGGCTACATCGGTCAGCGCGACGGCCGGATGGTGATTCTGAGGAAGCTGCCTTCGGCCTGGTAGCCTCTGGCCGCCGTGGCTAGGCCCGTGCCGCTTCGGCGCCGAGTTCGGCGCGCTTGTCGTGCCCGACCACCAGCACGAGGGCGATCGCCACCACCGACAGCGCCGCGAGGAACAGCACCGCGTAGAAGTCATTGCCCATCCGGTCCTTCAGCACGCCGAAGATCGTGGGGCCGATGTAGCCGCCCAGGTTGCCGATCGAGTTGATCCAGGCGATGCCCGCGGCCGCCGCGACGCCGCTCAGCATTGCGGTTGGCACCGTCCAGAACACCGGCAGCGCCGAGAAGATGCCCGCGGCGGCCAGCGTGACCGCCGCCATCTTCGGCACCGGCGAACTGATCTGCGCCGCCGCCACCAGCCCCACGAAGATGCAGGCCAGCGGAATCAGCAGAAAGAGCTTGCGCTCGCGCTGCGCGTCGGACCAGCGCGACCAGAGCACCATCGCGATCGAGCCGACCAGATACGGAAATGCGTTGATGAAGCCGATCTCGACATTGCCCAGGCCGCCGAAGCCCTTGATGATCTGCGGCAGGAAGAAGCTGAGCCCGTACAGCGGCACCGTGATGCCCATGTAGACGATGCCCAGCGAGATCACCTTCCAGTTGAGCAGGGCCTGCTTCCACGAGATGCTGTGGATCGACTCGCGATGCACCCGCTCGGCATCGAGCCTCTTCTGAAGCCAGCCAGCCTCTTCGGCCGAGAGCCACTTCGCATCCTTCGGGCGGTCCGGCAGGTAGAACAGAACGACGAAGGTCAGGACGATCGCCGGTATCGCTTCGAGGAGGAAGAGCCACTGCCAGCCGTGCATGCCCCAGAGGCCGTCCATGTTGAGGATGTAGCCGGAAATGGGGGAGCCGATGACGGTCGAGATCGGGACCGCGAACATGAACCAGCCCACGATGCGCGCCCGGTACGCTGCCGGAAACCAGAGCGTCAGGTAGAAGATCACGCCGGGAAAGAAGCCGGCTTCCGCGATGCCCAGCAGGAAGCGCACGACGTTGAAGCTCGTCGCGCCGCCGACCCAGGCCTGTGCCATCGAGAGCACACCCCAGCTGAGCATGATGCGTGCGATCCACCGCCGCGCGCCGAAGCGCTCGAGTGCGAGGTTGCTCGGCACCTCGAACAGGAAGTAGGCGATGAAGAAGATGCCCGCCGCATTGCCGAACACGGTGGCGCTGAAGCCCAGGTCTTTCGACATCGACGCGCCGGCGAAGCCGAGGTTCACACGGTCGAGATAGGCGATGAAATAGCTGATCATCAAGAGCGGCAGCAGCCGCCAGCTGATCTTCGAAATGGTGCGTTGCTCGATGGCTTCCATGTTGTTGTCTCTCTCTTTCTGTGTCGCCAACGCGGCGGGAGCCAGGGTTTATACATCGGCGCTGCCGGCTGCCGAGGAGGGACACAATCGGCGATCACCTCAACAGTCAACTTGTCTCCAGCGTGCAATTCAAGCTTCATCACCTGACGCCCCGCATGGCCGGGCTGGCACTGGCCTCGATGGTCTTCTCCGGGGCTGCACACGCTGCGGATGACAACGATGGCGGGCCGCCGATCACCCCCTATCGGCCTTCGGTCTCCAGCCCGGCGCAGTTGCCTGCACCGGGCCAGCTCGAGCTCGAACTCGGCGGCCAGCACAGGAGCGACAGCCAGTCGCTGCGCAACAGTGCGCCCTATCTGCTGAAGCTGGCCTTCGACGACAAATGGGGCCTGCTCGTCGGCGGTGAAGCTCATGTCTGGCAAAGCGGCGACATCGGCCGGTCGCAAGGCGTCGGCGACACCGTCCTGACCTTGAAGCGGGCGTGGGTCGTGGACGATGCAACGGCGTTCGGCATGGAGTTCGACGTCAAGCTGCCGACTGCCAACGACGTGATCGGCAGCGGCAAGACCGACTACACGATCAACACCATCGTCAGCCGCGACTTCGGCCCGGTGCACATGGACGCCAATCTCAATGCGACGCAGTTGGGTCAGGCCGATCCCGGCAGCTCGCGCACGCAGATCGGCGCATCGACTGCGTTCTCCACTTCGCTGTCAGGACCTTGGGGGCTGACCGGGAGGTCTCGGGCACCCACCGCAATGGCGCCGACAACGCTGTGCAGCTTCTCGCGGCGCTCACCTTCAGCCCAACCCGGCGACTGACCTTCGACGTCGGCATCGCGCGCTCGTTCAGGCCCCGGCCCGCCGCGACGTCGCTGTTCACCGGCGTCGTGCTGCCCCTCGCCCGGCTTTGGTGAGAGTGCAGGGCGCCGCAGCATCTACGGATGCTCGTGCGTGTGATGTGCATCCGGCACATGCGGATGCGAATGCCGCTGGGGCTCGTGGTGATGCGGGTGGCTGTGCGGACCTGCGGGCATCGGGTCGTGCGAGTGCGTGTGATGCCCGTCGTCATGCGAGTGCGCATGTTCGTGTTCGAGTTCGTCGTGCTCGTGTTCGTGGCCATGCGACTCCGCCAGGTGCAGCACGACGCCCGCGAGCATCAGCGCGCCACCGATGGCCATGCCGGTGCTGAGCGACCGGTCGCCCAGTGCGATGGCGCCAAGGGCCCCGATGAAGGGCGCGAACGCGAAGACCGAGCCGGTACGCGCAGCCCCGAAGGCGCGCTGCGCGAGCAGATAGAGCCGCAGGCTCAGGCCGTAGCCGCTCGCGCCGATTGCCAGCAGCCCGAGCGTGGCGCCCCAGCCCGGCACCGGCTCGCCGGACACTATCGCCAGCGTGGTGGTGATCGTCGCGCCGAGGACGGATTTGCCGAACACCACTTGCCCCGGATCGCGTTCTGCCAGAGGGCGCGACAGCGTGTTGTCGACGCCCCAGGCGGCGGTGGCGCCGAGCACCGCGAGCAGGCCGAGCCCTTGCATTCCGCCGGTCTGCCCTCGATCGAGCACCAGCGCGATGCCGCCGGCGAGCAGCAAAAGCATGGCCGTCCACACGCGGCGGTCCATCACCTCGCGGTACAGGAGGCGGGCGAGCACCGCGGTGAACAGCGCCTCGAGCGCCAGCATGAGCGAGGCACTGGTGCCGCTCGTGTGCTGCAGACCCCAGGCGAGCGCAACCGGCCCGATGCCGGCACCGAACAGCGCCATGAGTGCAAGACGGCCGAGATCGCTGCGTCGCACGGCCGCCTCGCGTTCGACGGGCTGGCGCAGCAACGCGCCGATGATGGCCGCGCCGGCATAGAGCAGCGCCGCCGTCGAGAACGGCCCGAGCCCGGCGCCGAAGCGCTGGACGAACGGCGTGCTGACGCCGAAGAGCGTCGCGGCCAGGAGCGCGAGGAGGCCTCCTCGGACGGCGGGCAAGGTGTTCATTCGGGCGATGTTCGGGCGTTGGACGCGCCGATCGGCAGTTTCCCTGAAAGCGTCAGGGTCGAATTCATGTCATAGAGTCTACAACGATGTAGGATAATCTACATGAATATAACGGGCCTGTCGTGGCTATTGCTGATCGTCTCCCTCCCGACATCGAGCGCGACGGCGCGCATGCGCGTCTGGCGAGGACTCAAGGGACTCGGCTGTGCGGCCTTGCGCGACGGCGCGCATCTGCTTCCCGCGCGACCTGAGCATGAACAGGCGCTGCAGGCGCTCGGCGACGAGTGCCTGCGCGAAGGCGGAAGCGCCTGGCTGATGTCCGTGCAGCCTCGCTCCGCCGAGGACGCGATGGCCTACCGCCAGCTGTTCGATCGCAGCGGCGACTACGCGGAACTGCGCAAGGCCTGGAAGGAGGCGAATGGCGGTCTCCCGACCATGAGCCCCCCGGAGCTCGTCCGCCTGCAGCGCAAGTTCCAGCGCGAATTCGACGCCGCCCGGGCCATCGACTTCTTCCCGGGCGATGCGAGCGCGGAGGCGGAAGCGGCGTGGACCGACTTCAACAGGCGTATCGGGGCGCTGCTCTCGCCCGACGAGCCGCACGAGACGCCGGGCCGGATTCCCCGCCTCGAGATGGCCGACTACCAGGGCCGTGTGTGGGCCACGCGCCGCCGCTTGTGGGTCGATCGCGTCGCGAGCGCATGGCTCATCCGCCGCTTCATTGACCGCGACGCTCGATTTCAGTGGCTTGCCAGGCCTTCGGACTGCCCGAAGCGTGCACTCGGCTTCGACTTCGACGGCGCCACGTTCACGCATGTGGGCGATCGGGTCACCTTCGAGACGCTGCTGGCCAGCTTCGGGCTGGAGCTCGATCCGGCGTTGGTGCGTCTCGGAGCCATGATCCACGCACTGGATGTGGGCGGCGATCCGGTGCTCGAAGCGAAGGGCTTTGAAGCGGTGATGGCCGGCGCACGCGAACGCCTGCCCGACGACGACGCGCTCCTGGCCGAGATGGGCACGGTGCTGGATTCGATCTACGCGCACTTCCGGCGCGAAGCTCAGCGAAACAACGAGAAATCGCAGACACGATGACCGAGATGAATGAGATCAAGCCTTCGCAGCCCGGCTACTCGCTGTGGCAGATCGTGCGCTACATGCTCGCCCTGGGCACCTGGGGGTTCGGCGGGCCCGTGGCGCTGGTCGGCTACATGTACCGCGATCTCGTGGAGCGGCGGCGCTGGATCTCGGAAGGCGAGTACAAGGAAGGCATGGCCTTGGCACAGCTGATGCCCGGACCACTTGCCGCGCAGTTGGCGATCTACCTTGGCTATGTGCACTACCGCTTGCTTGGCGCGACGCTGGCCGGCCTGGCGTTCGTACTGCCGTCGTTCGTGATGGTCGTCGCCATCGGCGCGGTCTACGAGGCCTATGGCGGGATCGCGTGGATGCAGGCCGTGTTCTATGGCGTCGGCGCGGCCGTGATCGGGATCATCGCCATGAGCGCCTACAAGCTCACGACGAAGAACATCGGCAAGGACAAGCTGCTGTGGGCGATCTTTCTGGTGAGCGCGGCAGTCACGGTGATCACCCAGTCCGAGATCGTGTGGATCTTCCTGGGCGCCGGTGTCCTGGTCTGGCTGTGGCGCGCACCGCCGAAGTTTCTCTCCGGCGGTTCCGTGAACAGCGTGGCCGCACCTGTCGCAGCGTTCTTCGCGATCGACATGCTCGACTGGCACAAGCTCGGGCAGATCGGGGCGTTCTTCGCCTATGCCGGCAGCTTCGTGTTCGGAAGCGGCCTGGCGATCGTGCCGTTCCTCTATGGCGGCGTCGTCCAGGAGCACCACTGGCTGACCGACCGCCAGTTCGTCGATGCCGTGGCGGTCGCGATGATCACGCCGGGGCCGGTCGTCATCACGACGGGATTCATCGGCTTCCTGGTTTCCGGCTTCTGGGGCGCGGTGGTCGCGGCGGCGGGCACCTTCATCCCGTGCTACCTCTTCACCATCCTGCCGGCGCCGTACTTCAAGAAGCACGGCAAACGCCCCGGCATCGTGGCCTTCGTCGACGGTGTGACCGCCGCGGCCATCGGGGCGATCTCCGGAGCGGCGATCGTCATCGGTCAGCGGTCGATCACCGATCTCCCCACGGCCGCCCTCGCACTGATCACCGTCGGTGTCCTGTGGCGCTTCAAGAAGGTACCGGAGCCGGTCGTGGTGCTTGTGGCCGCGATGGCCGGGCTGGTGCTCTATCCGCTGGCGGTCCATTCGTGAGCTGAACACCATGGTGGTCTCACGCCCGATGTCCGTGGCCTTGCTCTATCCAGGCGATCGCGCGGCGCGCGACCGCGGCGATCCCGCCGAGAGCCGTTTCGCAGCGCTGTTCGCCGCCTTCGCGGCTGCCGGCGTGGCAGCGGAGCCGGCCGTCTACCACGACGACTTTGCCGATGAGGTGGCCGCGCAGCTGCGGCGCGTCGATGCCGTGCTCGTCTGGTGCAACCCGATCGAGGGCGGCCGGCGGCGCGATCGGCTCGACGCTGTCTTGCGTGAGGTGGCGCAGGCTGGTGTTGTCGTCAGCACCCATCCGGACACGATCCTGCGCTTGGGCACGAAGGACGTCCTGGTCGAGGTGCGCGACTTGCCGTTCGGCAGCGATGCGGTCCGGGTGGAGAGTCTGGCGCAGCTTGCCGCCGGGTTGCCCGATCGCCTGCGCGCGGGGGCGCGGGTGCTCAAGCAGTACCGGGGGCACAGCGGCATCGGGGTGTGGCGGGTGGAGCGCATCGAAGGCTCGCCGCTCTATCGCGTGCAGCACGCGCAGCGCGGCAGCGAGGAGGAGCGCGTCGACCTGCCGGCATTGCTCCAGCGCATGGCGTCGTACTTCGAGCCGGTCAACGGCGGCCACATGATCGACCAGGCCCGGCAACCGCGCCTCATCGACGGCATGGTGCGCGCCTATCTCGTCGAGGACCGCGTGACCGGCTTCGGCCACCAGGCCATCAATGCCCTCTACCCGGCGCGGCCGGGAGAGGCGGCGCCGGCGCCCGGGTCCAGGCTCTACCACGACGCGGATCTGTCGCAATTCCAGGGGCTCAGGCGGCTGCTCGAAACGCAATGGATCGAGCAGCTGAGAGAGCGCGTCGGATTGACCCACGCCCAATTGCCGCTGCTGTGGGACTGCGACTTCATGTTCGGCGAGCCGACGGCCGGGCAGGCCGAACGCTTCGTGCTCTGCGAGGTCAACGTCAGCAGCGTGTCGCCGTTCCCGCCGTCGTGCATCGAACCGCTTGTCCGTGCCGTGATGGCGCGCATTGCGTTGCGCGCTGCCTGAGCGCGTCGCGAGAAAATGTGCGGGATGCAGAGAAGAACCAACGCCTCATTGCTTCGCCGGTCGCGGCGCGCAGTTTCCGTGCTGGCGATCGCGACCCTTGCGGGTTGCGCCACCCATCAGCCGCCCGTCGCACCTGCGACGCCCGCCCAGCCGTCGCCGCTGCCGGCTCGACGACAGGCGTCACCGGAGCAGGGATTCGCCCAGTGGGTCAAGGACTTCCGCGCCGAGATGCGCGCGGCCGGCGTCGGCGAGGCCGCGCTGCGCGATGCCTTCGACAACGTGCAGTACCTGCCGCACGTCATCGAGCTGGACCGCGCGCAGCCCGAATTCGTCCGGCCCGTCTGGGACTACCTGGACACCGCCGTTTCCGCGCAGCGGGTCGCGACCGGCCAGGAGAAGCTCGCGCAGATCCGCGCGGCTGCCGATGCGGCATCGGCGCGCTACGGTGTGCTGGCGAGCATCGTCGTGGCGATCTGGGGCATCGAGAGCAACTACGGCGGCAACTACGGCAATACGCCGGCCATCGACGCGCTGGCGACGCTCGCCTACGAAGGTCGCCGTCGCGACTGGGCGCGCGGCGAACTGCGCGCGGCGCTCAGGATCATCGAGAACGGCGATATCGACCACGCGCGCATGATCGGTTCGTGGGCCGGTGCGATGGGGCAGACGCAGTTCCTGCCGTCGAACTTCCTGCGCTATGCGGTCGACGCCGATGGCGATGGCAAGCGCGACATCTGGGGCAGCATGCCCGACGTGATGGCTTCCACCGCGAACTTCCTCGCGAGCTCGGGATGGCAGCGCGGCCAGCCCTGGGGGCGGAGGTGCAGTTGCCTTCGAACTTCGACTACAGCCGCGCCGATTCGAGCGTGCGGCAACCGAGCGGCCAGTGGGCCGCCGCAGGCGTGCGCAGCATGGACGGCCAGCCCCTGCCCGAGTTCGCCGATGGCGCGATCCTGCTACCGGCCGGTGCGCGCGGGCCGGCCTTTCTTGTCGGCCCCAACTACCGGGCCATCCTGCGCTACAACAACTCGGACAGCTATGCGCTCGCGGTGGGCCTTCTGTCGCAGCGCCTCGAAGGTGGCCCGGGCGTGCAGGCGCAGTGGCCGCGCGACCTGACGCCGCTCACGCGCAGCCAACTGCGCGAGTTGCAGACCGCACTGAACCAGCAGGGCTTTTCGAGCGGTGAGCCCGACGGGCTTCTCGGTCCCGCGACCCGCGCCGCGGTGCGCCGCTACCAGCGCAGTGCGGGCGTCGTCGCCGACGGCTTTCCGACGCTGGAGCTGCTCCAGCGCCTGCAGGCGCCCTGAACGGGTCAGCGGAACAGCTCGTTGAGTTCCGCGCCCGAGGCCGCGTCTGCGAAGCCGTCGAAGCGGCCTTCGGCCAGCGTGCGGGTAGCGCGCATGAAGCCGCCCCATGCCGCGCGCGCGAGTGCGCCGCCGACGCTCACGCGCCGTACGCCCATGGCCTCGATGTCCGCGAGTGTGAACTCGCTCGTCGCGCCGACCAGCAGGTTGACCGGTTTCGGCGCGACCGCGGCGACCACCGCCGCGATCTGCTCGCGCGTGCGGATGCCCGGCGCGTAGAGGCAATCGGCGCCCGCATCGGCGTAGGCCTTGAGCCGCCGGATCGCGTCGTCGAGATCGGGCCGGCCGGCGAAGAAGTTCTCCGCGCGGCCGATCAGCAGCGTGTCGCCGCCTTCCTGGTCGATCGCGCCGCGTGCCGCGCGCATCCGCGCCACCGCGACGTCGAGCTCGAAGAGCGGTGCGCCCGGATCGCCGGTGGAGTCTTCGATCGACAGGCCCGCGATGCCGGTGTCGATCGCCATGCGCACGCTTTGCGCCACGCCTTGCGGATCGCGCGCGAAGCCGTTCTCGAAGTCCGCGTTCAACGGCAGATCGGTCGCGGCGACCATCTGGCGCAGATGGGCGAGCACCGCCTCGCGCGTCACCGCCCCGTCTCGGCGGCCCTGCGACCACGCGTGGCCCGAACTGGTCGTCGCGAGCGCCTTGAAGCCCTGGCTCAGCAGGAAGCGCGCGCTGCCCACGTCCCACGGATTGGGGATGATGAAGCAACCCTGTTCATGAAGGGCGCGGAAGGCCGCGCGCTTTTGTGCAACGGCCAGTGTCATGAAGCCCCCGAGGTGCGACGCGTGGCCGCGGCTTCGTCGTCGATGGCCTTCTGCACGGCCTTGTAGAAGACCTCCCGCGCCTCGGCGTCGGTGCGGTTGCTGGCGCCTCCGGCCCAGTCGCTGTTGGAGGCGATCACCAGCTTGCGCTTCGGGTCGATGAAGATGCCCTGCCCGAAGATGCCGCGCGCCGCGAAGCTGCCGTCGTCGTAGGTCCACCACTGGAAGCCATAGCCGCGGCCCGGCCGGCCGATGTCGGCCTGCCGCGTCGTCGCCTGCGCGAACCAGTCGTCCGGCACGAGGGGCTGGCCGCCCACTTTCGCCCCATTGAGAACGAACTGCCCGAAGCGCGCGAAATCGCGCGTGGCGGCCTGGATGCAGCAGCCGCTGATTTCCTGGCCGGTGCGGCTCAGGATCCAGGTGGCCTGCTGTTCCATGCCGGCCGGGATCCAGATCTTCTCGGAGAGGTAGCTGGCGAGCGGCTTGCCGATCGCGCGGCTCAGCAGAATGCCCACCAGGTTGGTTTCGCCGGTGCTGTAGTTCCAGCGCGTGCCGGGCGGCGCGGCCCGGGGCAACTTGCGCAGGTAGCTCACCAGCGCATCGACGCCTTCCTCGGGCTGGTGGTTGTTGAAGCGCGCGACATCCGAGTTGGGGTCCGCGTAGTCCTCGTTCCAGCGCACGCCGGAAGTCATGGTCAGCAACTGCCGGATGCTGACGTCGTCATAGGCCGAACCCTTCATCTCCTTGATGTAGTCGCTGACCTTGTCGTCCAGGCTGCGGATGTGGCCGTCGCGCAGGGCGGCGCCGAGCAGCGTGGACGTCATGGATTTCGCGACGGAGAAGCTGGTCCAGCGCCCGTCACGGTCGAAGCCGAGCCCGTAGCGTTCCAGCCGCAGCTTGCCGTCGTGGAGGATCACGATCGCGGCGCTGCGCTGCTGCGCCATGTAGGCGTCGAGATCGAGCGGAAGCGCCAGTGGCGGGCCCGGCGGCAAAGGCGAAGGCGCGCTGCCGGCGGGCACGACGTGCGCCTTCGCGAGGAACGGAATCCGGTCGAGCGCGCGGAACGCCGCATCGCGCTGCGGCTGGCTCCAGAACAGCACGTCGCGGTTGGTCGGGAGCGTGGCGAGCAGGCCGCGCGTTTCCTTGTCCAGGGTGAACCAACCCGCCGCACCGGCCACGACGGCACCGGCGAGTGTCCCGAGAACGACCTTGCCAAGCTTCATGCTGCCAATCCTTCGTTGATGACGTGCAGCGCATTGGACACGAATCGGGCCGATGCGCCATCCGCATCGGCCCGATGCGTGCTTCAGAAAGCCGCGGGGCCGGGCGCGTACAGCACGCCGCGCGGCGCGCGGCACAGGCCCCAGAGGCGCAGGCCGGAAAGCTGGGCCACCTGCACGCCGGTCGAGGTCGGCGCCGAGATGGTCGCCAGTGCCGCGATGCCGAGCCGCGCGCACTTGCGCACCAGCTCGTGGCTGGCGCGGCTCGACAGGACGACGAAACCAGGCTCGCTCAACCGGCCCGCGCGTGCAAGCCTGCCGAGCAGCTTGTCGAGCGCGTTGTGGCGACCGACGTCTTCGAGCACGTCGGTCAGTTCGCCGCCCAGTGTCGACCAGGCGGCGGCGTGGATCGCGCCGGCCTCGGCGTTGAGCACCTGCCGCGCGGGCAGTGCAGCGAAGGCGCGGAGCACCGTCTCCAGATCGACGCGCTCGATCCACGCACGCCGCGCGACGGGGCAGGGCGCGAGGTCGAGCGCCGCGAAGCTCTCGGCGCCGCAGATGCCGCAGCCCGTACGGCCGGCCATGCTGCGCCGGCGGCCCTTGAGGCGCTCGAAGCAGCGGGGCGAGATGTCGAGCTGCACTTCGATGCCGTCGAGGCCCTCGGGCAATCCGGCATCCGCCGCGTCGACCATGCGCACCTCGATGTCGCGGCAATCACGGACGTGTTCGATGATTCCTTCGCTGAGCGCAAAGCCCAGCGCGAACGGCTCCAGGTCGGCCGGCGTCGCCATCATCACGGCGTGCGAGACGCCGTTGAAGACCAGCGCCACCGGCACTTCGGCGGCCAGCGTGTCGTCGCAGCTGCGGCCCGCGGCGGGCGCGTCTGCTTCGCCGACCACACGCACCGAATGCCGCGACAACGGCCGCGCGAGCTGCGTCAGCGGCGCGTCCTCGATCAACGGGCTCAAGCCGCCACCTCTTCGGCGGCTGCCGCTGGCTCCGGCGCGGTTCGGTGCGGGGTGAGGATCACCGGGATCGACTTGGACGCCGGCGTACCTGCGTTGCGTGCAACCGCGTCGAGCGGCACCAGCGGATTGGTCTCCGGGTAGTAGGCTGCGAGATTGCCGCGCGGAATGTCGTAGGCGACGAGCCGGAAGCGGTCCGCGCGACGTTCCTCGCCGTCGTCCCAGACGGTGCGCAGATCGACCCAGTCGCCGTCCTTGAAACCCAGCGCGCGGATGTCGTCCTCGTGGATGAACACCACGCGGCGCTGGCCGAACACGCCGCGATAGCGGTCGTCGAGCCCGTAGATGGTGGTGTTGTACTGGTCGTGCGAGCGCGTGGTGAGCAGCGTGAAGACGATCGCATCGCGCACCCGCGCGCGGGCGAGGTGCGAGGGCGTGTCCTGCGGCACCGCATGCGTGGCGAAGCTCGCCTTGCGCGACGGCGTCTCCCAGACGCGCTCGCTGGCTGCGTTGCGCAGGCGGAAGCCGCCGGGCGCGGCCACGCGGCGGTTGAAGTCCCTGAAGTCGTCGAAGACGGCCTCGATGCGGTCGCGGATTCGGCCGTAGTCCTCGATGAGCCAGAGCCATGGCGTCCTGCTGTGCTGGCCGATGGTCGCGGCCGCGAGTCGCGCGACGATGGCGGGCTCCGACAGCAGGTGCGCCGAGGCCGGTGGATTGATGCCGCTCGAGATGTGCACCATGCCCATCGAGTCCTCCACCGTCACGCCCTGCGCGCCGCCGGCCTGCATGTCGACCTCGGTGCGGCCGAGGCAGGGGAGAATCAGCGCCTCGCGGCCGTGCACCACGTGGCTGCGGTTGAGCTTGGTGGTCACATGCACCGTGAGGTCGCACTTCTGCAGCGCCTTCCAGGTGGTCGGCGTCTCGGGCGTCGCCGCCGCGAAGTTGCCGCCCAGTGCGAAGAAGACCTTGCCCCTGCCGGCCAGCATCGCGCGGATGGATTCGACCGTGTCGAAACCGTCGTCCCGGGGCGGCTCGAAGCCGAACACATCGCGCAGGCGGTCGAGCAATGCGGCAGGCGGCTTTTCCCAGATGCCCATGGTGCGGTCGCCCTGCACGTTGCTGTGGCCGCGCACCGGACAGGGGCCCGCGCCTTCGCGGCCGATGTTGCCGCGCATCAGGAGC
Source organism: Variovorax ureilyticus (assembly GCF_050632185.1). GTDB lineage: Bacteria > Pseudomonadota > Gammaproteobacteria > Burkholderiales > Burkholderiaceae_C > Variovorax > Variovorax ureilyticus_A. Next base: position 2,320,386 of record NZ_CP192579.1, on the reverse strand, counting down.
AGGTCGACCAGCATCTGGATCGTCGCGACCGCGTGCACATGCTGCGTGATGCCCATGCCCCAGCAGACGATCGCGCGCTTCGCGTGGCGGTACACATCGGCCGCGGCGCGGATCTGCGCTTCGGCGAGGCCCGATTCGCGCTCCAGCAGCGGCCACGATTCGGCGCGCAGGTCCGCGGCCAGCGCGTCGAAGCCGGTGGTGTGCTCGGCGATGAAGGCATGGTCGAGCACCGTTTCGCCCGCGTCTTCGCGCTCCAGGAGGTGCTTCATCATTCCCTTGGCCACCGCGAAGTCGCCGCCCACGCGCAGCTGGAAGTAGTGCGTGCTGATGGGCGTGGAGCTCATGGTCGCCATCTCGAGCTTGTCCTGCGGATCGGCGAAGCGTTCGAGCCCGCGCTCGCGCAGCGGATTGAAGCTCACGATCTTCGCCCCGCGCCGGTGGGCCGCGCGCAGCTCGCCGAGCATGCGCGGATGGTTGGTGCCGGGGTTCTGGCCGAAGATGAAGATCGCGTCGGCGCGCTCGAAATCGTCGAGCGTGACCGTGCCCTTGCCCACGCCGATCTGCGGGCGCATGCCGCTGCCGCTGGGCTCGTGGCACATGTTCGAACAGTCGGGGAAATTGTTGGTGCCGTACTCGCGAACGAAGAGCTGGTAGAGGAAGGCAGCCTCGTTGCTGGCCCGGCCGGAGGTATAGAAGATCGCCTGGTTCGGATCGGGCAGCGCGTTGAGATGTCTCGCGATCAACGCGAAGGCGTCGTCCCATTCGATGGGGCGGTATTTGTCGCTGCGAGGGTCATAGACCATCGGGTGCGTCAGGCGGCCCTGGTCCTCGAGCCAGAAGTCGCTCTGCTTGGCGAGCTCGGTCACGGTGTACCGATCGAACAGATCCGGGCCCGCGCGGCGCGCGGTGGCTTCGGCGGCGACAGCCTTCACGCCGTTCTCGCAGAACTCGAAGCTGGAGGCATGGTTGCGGTCCGGCCATGCGCAGCCGGGGCAATCGAAGCCGTCGGGCTGGTTGGCCGAGAGCATCGTCCGCGCGCCCTTGATCGGGATGTCCTGTTTCAGCAGCGTCTGGGTCACGCTGCGCAACGCGCCCCAGCCGCCGGCCGGTCCTTTGTAGAAGGCAATTCGCTGTTCCTGCATCCGGCGAGTTTTCAAAAACTGCCGGTTGAGCGTCAAATTGAATCGCGACATGCTGCGATTCAATTCGGAAATGATCACGGACGCGAAGCTGGACGGTGTCGAGACGCTCACCGAGGTCAACATCGTCGACCTCCTGGATTCGGTCGGCCTGTTGCGTCTTCGTGGCTCGCCTCTGCGCCACCTGCTGCGGCCTGCGGCTCGCCGCTTTGCCTTGACGGCGCACGAGTTCGATAGGCGCGTCGGCAAAGAAGGTCTTGCCCATGGCAGTGCGTGGTTGATGAGCCGCATGACGGCAGGCCTTGTCACGTCAGGTCTGGAGCATGTTCCGGCCCACGGCCCTCTGGTCGTTCTCGCCAACCACCCTGGTATGACGGATACGGTCGCGCTCTTCACCAGTCTCGCGTCGCGGTCGGACCTTCGGGTGATTGCCTCGGATCGCCCCTTTCTTCGTGCCTTGCCCCACGTGGCGCGTCAGCTCCTTCTTCTGCCTGAAGACACGGCGGGGCATGTGGCAGTCATACGGGCTGCCGCACGGCATTTGCAGGAAGGAGGCGCTCTGTTGACCTTCCCGGCGGGAGACATCGAGCCTGATCCCGCCACGTTGGGGCCGCGGCGGGCAATTGCGTCATTGCAGAACTGGTCCAGCAGTTTTGCCTTGTTCGCGCGGTTCGTACCTCGAGTGCGATTTGTGCCTGCACTCGTGAGCAATGTCATTTCGCCGGACGCGCAGAGGCATCCGCTCACCCGCTTGCGTCGTACGGCGCGCAACAGAGAGAAACTTGCTGCTGCGATGCAGGTTGCGCTTCCTCGCTATCACGGACTTGTCGCGAGAGTCGCGTTCGGACACGTGCCAGACGCAGGACCGGAGAGGGCGCAGGAGCTCAGTGCATCCATTGCTGCGCAAATGCGCCGTCTGATCCTTGCGGAATCGTCGGCACGCTGACCGAGCGGCGTTGATTCCCAGAGGTGCGTCAGTCTTCCGTTCGCGGTGCGTTCGTTGTTTTAATGAATATTTGTTCGTCAAAAAGTCAAAAGGCGCTAGGATCGCACCGTGAAACCCAAGGATGACGAAAAGCTCCGTGCCATCGCCGAAGCGACGTTTTCGCTGGTCGAACAGACCGGCCTGAGCGGCCTGACGATGGCGGCCATCGCGCGCGAGGCGGGCTTGGCCACGGGCACGCTGTACGTCTACTTCAAGTCGAAGGAAGAGTTGATGGTCGCGCTCTACGAGCAGGCCAAGACGACCACCGCCGCCAGCCTCATGAACGGCGATGACCCGAAGGCGCCGTTTCGCAGCCGCTTTCGGCGCATGTGGATGAACTGGCTCGAACACCGCCTGACGCACTATGCGCAGGTCGTCTTTCTGGAGCAGTACTACAACTCGCCCTGGTTCAGCGAAGAGAGCCGCAATCTCTCCGCCCGGCTGATCAAGGATTGGGTCGATCTGATCGAGTCGGCCAAGGCGCAGCAGATCCTGAAGGACGTGCCCACGGTGCTGTTGATCAACAGCTTCGGCGGCTCGGTGCGCGAGACCGCCAACCTGCTTCGCTCCGGCGCGCTGGCCCGCACGGACGAGAACCTGGCGATGGCCTTCGGGCTTTGCTGGGACGGCATCAAGGCCTGAGGCGCTTGACCTGACCCCAGGACAGGCCTATTGTTTTGCCGAACCAATATTCATCAAAAAGAGAGTCCCACCATGACCATCTTGAACATCAACGGCAAGGACCGTCAGGTCGACGCCGATCCCTCCACCCCCATCCTCTGGGCCCTGCGCGACACGCTGGGCATGACCGGCACCAAGTTCGGCTGCGGCGCGGCGCTGTGCGGTGCCTGCACCGTGCACCTCAACGGCCGGGCGATCCGCTCGTGCGTGACGCCGATCTCCGCCGCGGCGGGCCAGAAGATCACCACCATCGAAGCGGTCGCCGATGGCGGCGACAAGGTCGGCAAGGCCGTCCGCGACGCCTGGGTCAAGCATGACGTGGCGCAGTGCGGCTACTGCCAGAGCGGGCAGATCATGTCGGCCACCGCCTTCCTGAAGACCGTCACGCCCGGCAAGCTGCCCAGCGAAGCCGAGATCGATTCGGCCATGGCCGGAAACATCTGCCGCTGCGGCACCTACGCGCGCATCCGCGCCGCCGTCGCCGACGCCGCCAGGGCCCTGGCTTGAAGAAAAGGGAGATCACCATGAACTTCGATCAAGCCACGTTCGAACTGCCCGCCAACCTTCGCGCGTTGATGAGGCGCCATGAGGACACCGCCGAACCCGGCGGCCTGCCGCGTCGCAGCTTCCTGAAGCTCACGGCGGTGAGCGGCTTCGCGCTCGGCGTCTTCCCGATGGCGGCGCTCGCGCAGGACACGGGCGCCGCGGCCCCCAAGCCGGCGGGCCTGAAGCCGCTGCAGCAGCCGGCGGCCTTCGTGCGCATCGACCGCGACGGCACGACCACCATCACCATCAACCGGCTCGACTTCGGGCAGGGCGTGCAGACCGGATTGCCGATGATCCTGGCTGAAGAGCTCGACGCCGACTGGTCCAAGGTCCGAAGCGTTCACGGCACCAACGACCCGGCTTATGTCGATCCCGCCTTTGGCATGCACATCACGGGCGGCTCGGGTTCGATCAAGAATTCGTACACGCAGTACCGCGAACTCGGCGCCCGCACCCGCGCCATGCTGGTCAGCGCGGCGGCGGCGCAATGGAAGGTCGATGCCGCGACGCTGCAGACGCGCAATGGCGCCGTCATCGGCCCCGGCGGCAAGCAGCTCGGCTACGGCGAGCTGGCCGAAGCGGCGATGAAGCTCCCGGTGCCCGAGACCGTCAAGCTCAAGTACCCGAAGGACTTCCGCCTGATCGGCAAGCCCACCGGCCGGCTCGACGCGCAGGCCAAGTCCAGCGGGCACCAGAGCTACGGCATCGACATGCGCCTGCCCGGCATGCTGACCGCTGTCGTGTCGCATCCGCCGGTATTCGGCGCAAAGCTCAAGTCGATGGACGACAGCGCCGCGAAGGCGATCAAGGGCGTGAAGGCCGTGCTGCGCGTGCCGCTGGACCGCGGCGCCGAAGGCGTGGCCGTGGTCGCCGACGGCTATTGGCCCGCCAAGCAGGGCCGCGATGCGCTCAAGCTCGAATGGGACACCGGCGGCGTCGAGAAGGTCGACAGCGAGAAGCAGCTCGCGCAATACCGCGAACTCGCGACGAAGCCGGGAAATCGCAAATACGACGCCGATGTCTCGAAGCTTGCCGGAGCCCCGCACAAGATCGAGGCCGAATTCCTCTTCCCCTACCTCGCTCACGCGCCGATGGAGCCGCTCAACTGCACCGTCAGCCTCGCCGGCGGCAAGGCCGAGGTGTGGACCGGCACGCAGATGCCGGGCATCGACGGCATGGCCGCGGCGAAGGTGCTGGGCGTGCCGCCGGAGAACGTCAAGGTCCACGTGCAGATGGCGGGCGGCGGCTTCGGCCGTCGCGGCCTCCTGACCAGCGACTTCGTGGCCGAGGCCTGTGGCGTCGTCAAGGCCGCGCAGGCCGCGGGCATTGCCGCACCGATCCGCACGCTGTGGAGCCGCGAGGACGACATCAAGGGCGGCTACTACCGCCCGATGCATCTTCACACCGCGAAGATCGGCTTCGACGCGCAAGGCAAGGTCATCGGTTGGGATCACGTCATCGTGGGCCAGTCGCTGCTGATGGGCAGCATGTTCGAGCCGATGATGGTCAAGGACGGCATCGATGGCACCGCCGTCGAAGGCATGAAGGAGCCCTACGACGTGCCGATGCGGCTCACGGTGCATCACCCCAAGCTCAACGTGCCGGTGCTCTGGTGGCGCAGCGTGGGCTCGACCCACACCGCGTTCGTCATGGAAACGCTGATCGACGAGGTCGCCCGCACCATTGGACAGGACCCGGTCGCGTATCGCATGAAGCTCATCGGCGACCAGCACCCGCGCCACAAGGCGGCGCTGCAGCTCGCGGTGGACCAATCCGGTTACGGCAAGAAGAAGCTCGAAGCGGGCCGGGCCTGGGGCGTGGCGGTGCACGAATCTTTCAATTCGGTGGTGGCCTATGTCGTCGAAGCGTCAGTGAAGGATGGCACGCCGGTCCTGCACACCGTGACGGCGGGCGTGCACTGCAATCTCGCGGTCAACCCGAAAAGCGTGGAAGCGCAAGTGCAGGGTGGCGCGGTGATGGGCCTGTCGATGTGCCTGCCCGGTGCGGCGATCACGCTGAAGGATGGCATGGTGCAGCAGAGCAACTTCGGCGATTTCGTCGTGCCACGAATCACCGACATGCCGCAGATTGCCGTCCACGTGGTGCCTAGCGCCGACGCGCCCACCGGAATGGGCGAGCCGGGGCTGCCGCCGCTGGCGCCGGCATTTGCGAATGCGGTCGCGGCGATCACGGGGAAGCCGGTGCGGGAGCTGCCTTTCAGGCTGGCTTGAGAGATCGACGTGGGCCCGGCGACACGAAAATTCCGGCATCTCGTGTCGCCGTTTGCGACTTTCCGGCATCTCCTTTAGGAGAAGCCTGCAGAGCCATGTCCTCTGTGGTCATCACCCTTGAGTTCGCAAACTCCGCGGCCTGCTGCTGCAGCTGTTGGCCGAGCGAATCCGGCGCGACGCATGGCGGGCCAGTCCCGCCCTTTTGCGTGCTGGAGACTGAATCACAGCCTCCATTGCCGAGGCACAGAAGATTAAGTCCGAATGGATCGCGGCAATGCACTTTCAGGCGCGCGCCTTCTTTGCGGTTTTCAGTGCCCAGGCGCCATCACCGAGCAAGAACAGCGCAACCAAGCCGACTACCCAGAACGCAGGATATTCCCAGCCGCCGCCCTTGTTGGTGAAGAGCCAGCCATTGGCGCCGTGCACAAGGACAATCGTGCCGAGCATCTCGAGTGCTAGAGGCAACGCGACTATGGGCGCATAGATGCCGAGAATCAGAGCAAAACCGCCGAGTAGCTCCAACGCGATCACGGCATACGCCAGGATCGCCGGAAGCCCCAGGGAGGCGAAATAGCCGACAAATCCCGGAACGGAAAAGACAAACAGCTTCAGGCCTACATGGGCCAAGAACATGGCTCCAAGGCTCAAACGCAGCAGGAGCGCGGCATAGGGGGCGGTAGATGTATTGATCATGAGCAAAGCCAGTCCAGTGTGGTTGAATCTAAAAAAGGTTGGCAGAGGCGAAGCCTACGGACAGACGAAATTCGCTGCGTCATGGCATTGGGTTGCTCCAGTCAATGTTCTGTGTCCCGGCAATGCGGTGCGCTGCGCTGGATCCAAAGAGCTGCCGAGGGCCGAGATGGTGAGGGGAAGAGCCGCCTTCCGGCCTCTCCATCCAGTTACTTAATATAGTTAGCTCGTTTGGGTGTAATCTCGGTACTTTTCCCTAGGAAGACCAGACCGAATTAGCAAACGAAGCTTATTAACACGCAAGCAAATGGTGATTGAGACTGGAATTCCGGTGTTCAAGAACAATTGGAAACGTGCGCTTTTGGACGAGTTTATTGATCGCTATCCGAGGTCTCGCGGAACCTCTACAGGATCTAGCTAAGGTTCTCATGGCGGGCGGGCGGTTAGCCATGGGCTCATCCGGCTTGCCGTCTAGGTTAGAGCGCGTTGGAGCCGTATCTGTCTGCGGCGTTTGCCTCCCCTTTTTCCGGCATATCTTGTCATTCCGGCCAAGTTATGCCGGAATCCACAACGACGGCGGCGCCGGTTCTCGACGAAATGGGTGGCCTGCCCGGAGGGGATCGAACCCCCGACAACCTGCTTAGAAGGCAGGTGCTCTATCCAACTGAGCTACGGGCAGTGAGTGTGGGTGCGAGATTCTAAGGCGGCGAGGGGGCGCAGGCCCGCGGGGCTCAGACCACCATCGGTGTCGCCGCGCCGTCCATCGAGACAATCGCGCCGGAGATGTAGCCCGCGCCCGGCGATGCGAGGAAGACGACCGCGTTGGCGATGTCCTCCGCCTGGGCGAGGCGGCCGAGCGGCATGCGAGCCTCTGCGTCGCGCAACACCTCGGCTTCGGGAATCTTGCGCAGGCGCGCATCGGCCGCAATGCCTTCGGCCATGCGGTCGGTCAGCGTCAGGGCCGGATTGACTGCGTTGACGCGAACGCCGCGGGGCCCGTAGGCCGCGGCGAGACCGGCCGTGGCCAGCATCAGCGCCGCATTTGCGGCCCCGCCCGCGAGATGCGTCGGCGTGGCCACCTTGCCGCCCATGCCGATCACGTTCACGATCGCGCCCGAGCCCCGTTCGCCCATGCGCTTGATCACGGGGTCCATCACGTTGATGTAGGTGAAGAATTTCGCCTGCATCGCGTCCCGCCAGGTTTGCGGCTGCAGTTCGTCGAACGGCGTCCGCCGTGCGGCGCCGGCGGAGTTGACGAGGATGTCGATCGGGCCGGACGCTGCCTGTACCGCGTCGACCATGTGCTGCGCGGCGCGCGGATCGCTCAGGTCCGCGCTGTAGCCGCCGACCGCGTGCCCTTCCGCCAAGAGCTGCGCAGCAGCCGCTTCGAGATGCGCCGGGCTTCGGCCCGCGATGCTGACCTTCGCGCCTTCCTTGAGGAAGGCTCGCGCGCAGGCCAGCCCGATGCCCCGGCTGCCGCCCGTGACGAGTACGTGTTTGCCGGTCAGTTGAAGGTCCATGCCGTCTCCAGGAGGTTGTTCGCAATCGGTGGATTGTGCGGTGTTGCCGGGATGGGGACTCGTCCATACTGCGGGCACCTGAATCGTCACGTGGGGATTCCCGATGAGATCTCTTCTGCTTGCCGCGATGGTGTTGTTGTTCGCCGGGTGCGCCAATCTCGGAAAGCCCGAGGGCAGCGCGCTGGCCCCGCCCTTGATGGGCCACTACTGCGATGCACCGGTGGACGGGGCCTGCCTTGGCTGCGACATCCGCTGCTCGTACTACGAGCGTGCAAGCTGCAAGGCCGGCGTGACGACGCGCGTGGCGGGAAGTGCCCAAGGGGTGTGCACGCGCGGCGCGGTGTGCGAATGCAAATGAAGAATGCCCGCAACGACTGACGTCGATGCGGGCATTGCGTTTTGATGGTCGGGGCGGCGGGATTCGAACTCGCGACCCTCTGCTCCCAAAGCAGATGCGCTACCAGGCTGCGCTACACCCCGACAAGCCTTCTATTCTAACCTGATGGCGGAGCGCCCCGGGACGCAGCACATCAGCGACGCTGATATTGCGTCTTGCCGAAGAGAATCTCGCGTTCCTTGTCGCCCGTGATCGGCGTGCGCAGGTCCGCAAGAACCTTGACGCCGCGCTGCACCGCAGGCCGTGCTGCGATGCCTTCGAACCATTGCTTCAGGTGCGGGAAGTCCTCGAGCGTGATGCCCTGGTTTTCATAGCTGCGCAGCCACGGGAAGATCGCGATGTCCGCGATCGAATAGCTGTCGCCTGCGATGAACTTGTGCGTCGAGAGCTGCTTGTCGATCACGCCATAGAGGCGCTTGGCCTCGTTCGAGTAGCGGTCGATGGCGTATTGGATCTTCTCCGGCGCGTAGTTTCGGAAGTGGTGCGTCTGCCCGAGCATCGGTCCGACGCTGCCCATCTGGAACATCAGCCACTGCAGCACCGCAAATCGGCCGCGGTCATCTTCGGGCAGGAACTTGCCGGTCTTGCCGGCGAGGTAGACGAGGATCGCGCCGGATTCGAAGAGCGAGATCGGCTTGCCGTCCGGTCCTTGCGGATCGGTGATCGCGGGGATCTTGTTGTTGGGGCTGATCTTCAGGAAGGCGGGCTCGAACTGGTCGCCCTTGCCGATGTTGACCGGATGCGCACGATAGGGGAGGCCGCATTCCTCCAACATAATGTGAACCTTGTGGCCGTTCGGCGTGGCCCACGAATAGACGTCGATGGGTGCTTGGGACATGTCTCGGGATTCCAGGAAGAGTGATGACGGGCCGGCCAGCATAGCCGCCGTCGTCGATTCGTGCAGGCATTGCCTTCAGGCCACCGCGCCCTCGCGTGCCGCGAGGTGCTGATGGATGAGCGCCACGACCGCCGCGCCTTCGCCGATGGCGCCGCCCACGCGCTTGACGGAGCCCGAGCGCACGTCGCCGACCGCGAACACGCCGGGGACGCTGGATTCGAGCGGCGCAGCCACCTTCGCCGGAAAGCCGCCGCGCGCCGCGGGCCCGGTCAGCACGAAGCCGCTTCTGTCGAGCGTGATGCCGCAGCCTCCGAGCCAGTCCGTTTCCGGCACCGCCCCGATGAAGAGAAAGATGTTGCGTGCCGGGCAGTCCTGCTGGTCACCGCTGCGGCGGTCGCGCCAGGTGGCGCCGTTCAGCCCGGTCGCCGGCTCGCCGTGCAAGTGAACGAGCTCGGTGTAGGGCCGCAGCGAGATGTTGGGCGTGGCCTCGATGCGGTCGATCAGATAGCGCGACATCGTGGCCGCGAGCGACGGGCCGCGCACCAGCACGTTCACCTTCGCGGCGTGCTGCGAGAGGAATACGGCCGCTTGTCCCGCGGAGTTGCCACCGCCCACCAGCGCGACTTCCTGCTGCGCACACAGTTTCGCTTCGAGGGCGGAGGCCCAGTACCAGATGCCGCGCCCTTCGAATTCCGCAAGGCGGGGACCTCGGGCCGCCGGTAGCGCGCGCCGCTTGCAATCACCACCGTCTTCGAGCGCAGCCGCCGGCCGTCGACCAGTTGCACTGCGACCTCGCCCTTCGATTCCGCATCCGCGCAGTCAAGCGAGGACACCTGCGCCGGGATCAGCATCTCGACACCGAACTTCTGCGCCTGCACGTAGGCGCGGCCGGCCAGCGCGCCGCCCGAGATGCCGGTGGGAAAGCCAAGGTAGTTCTCGATGCGCGCGCTTGCGCCGGCTTGTCCGCCGAAGAAGCGGCAATCGACGACGATGACGCGAAGCCCTTCCGACGCCGCATAGACCGCCGTCGCGAGCCCGGCCGGGCCGGCGCCGACCACGAGGACGTCGAAGAGCTCCTGCCGCTCGATGGAGTCGACCATGCCCAGGCAGCGCGCCAGGGCGTTCTCCGTCGGATTGACCGAGACCGAGCCGTCGGGGCAGACCACCAGCAGCTGTGCCTCGCCGTATTGTTCGAGCAGGGCCGCCGCGTCGCGGTCTTGCGTGGCGTCGACGACGTGGTAGGGATGGCCGTTGCGGCCGAGGAAGTTCTGGATCCGCAGCAGGTCGGCCGACTGCGGCGGGCCGATGAGGACCGGCCCGCTCGCGCCCGATTCGATCAGCGCGACCCGCCGCAGGATCATGGCGCGCACCAGGCGCTCGCCCAGGTCGGCCTCGGCGATGATCAGCGCGCGCAACTGGTCCGGTGGCACCAGCAGGGTCTCGACCCGGCCTTCGGCATGGCCATCGACCAGCGCGGGGCGTCCGGAAAGCTGGGCGACTTCGGCCAGGAACTGGCCGGGCCCCTGCCGTTCGATCGGCACCACGTGCCCCAGGCCGTCGCGCTGCGTGATCGCCACCACGCCATCCAGAACGACGAACATGCCCGGCCCGGGCTCGCCGGCCGTGAAGAGGCACGCACCGTCGTCATAGCGGCGGACGGTGCCGAAGCGGCGGATGCGCTCGATGTCCGCGGCGCTCAGCACCGGAAACATCTGGTGGCGGCGGGTCTCGACCTCGATGCGTGCTTCGTTGGTCATGAAAACTCCAGGACTCCGTTGAGCGAATTCCCGGCATTAAACGCCGATGCGCCGGATTTGGTTCGAGTCACGCAATTGCCACCGGACTGACACGCTTGTTTCACCGCGGGTGCCGAGACTCCCTCCGCAGAAAGGGACCCCGCATGAAAGAACTGCCCACTCCGACGTTTCCGTTCTCGCAACTGGGCCTGCGTGCCGCCCTCTGGCCTGCCCAGGCTCCGGCGCCTCGTTCCGAGGCAATCGCCGTGCCGCACGCAGCGCAGCCGGCAGAGAAGGAGGGGGCGGGTGGCATCAGTGTGAGCTGGGCGCGTCATCTGGATGAAGTGCGTGCGGCGCAGCGCCTGCGCTACGAGGTCTTCGCCGGCGAAATGGGCGCGCGCCTCTCGACCTCGATCGAGGGACATGACGTGGACCTGTTCGATGACTTCTGCGAGCACCTGCTCGTGCGCGACGACGCGACCGGCCAAGTGATCGGTACCTACCGGGTGCTCACCCCCGCGCAGGCCCGGCGGGTCGGCAGCACTTACAGCGACACCGAATTCGACCTGACCCGGCTGCGCGACCTGCGCGAGCGGATGGTCGAACTCGGCCGCAGTTGCGTCCATGCCGAGCATCGTCAGGGCGGCGTGATCCTCGCGCTCTGGGGCGCGTTGGCCGGTTTCATGAGCCGCAACGGGCTCGACACCATGATCGGCTGCGCCAGTATCCCGATGTGCCACAACGGCGTGACGAGCGGCGACGCGGCGGCAAGCATCTGGCGCCAGTTGTCGGAAACCCACCTTGCACCTATTCAATATCACGTGCAGCCGCGCTTGCCGCTTCCGGTGCATCGGCTCGACGACTCGCTCGCCATCGAGCCGCCCGCGCTGATCAAGGGTTACCTGCGGCTCGGCGCCAAGGTGCTCGGGCCGCCGGCCTGGGACCCGGACTTCAATAGTGCCGACCTGCCCATGATGATGCGCATCGAAGACCTGCCCGCGCGCTATCGCAAGCACTTCCTTGGCAACCCGGCCGATTGAGGCCGATTGAGACAGCGGGGAAATACCGTCATATGACTGTCACTCAACTGTCATAAGCTGTCACCTTTTGGTCTATGGTTGCGTCTGTGTCGGCTGCTCCTGAGTTCGTATCCCCATCGCCGGAACCCGGCGACAACCCGATCGTCCCCGTCAAGCCCGGGCTCACGCTGCTCGATCGCGACCACAGCATCCTGGCCTTCAACGAGCGCGTGCTCGACTGGGCGCATCGACCGGAGGTGCCGCTGATCGAGCGGCTGCGCTACCTCACCATCGTTTCGTCGAATCTCGACGAGTTTTTCGAGGTTCGGGCCGCGCCGCATCTGGACGCTCACCTCGCCGGCGAGCACAAGGGCAACTACAGCATCGATTCGTTCGAGCGGCTGGCCGACGCGGCGCATGCGCTGGTGGACCGGCAGTACGCGCTGTACAACGACGAGCTCATCCCGGCGTTCGCGGCCAAGGGCATCCAGATCATCTCGCACGGCGAACGCAATGCGGTGCAGCGCAAATGGGTGCACGACTATTTCGAGCGCGAGGTTCGCCCGTTGCTCATCCCGGTCGGGCTGGATCCTGCCCATCCGTTCCCGCAGGTCGCGAACAAGTCGCTGAACTTCATCGTGCGGCTGGGCGGCAAGGACGCCTTCGGCCGCGAAAACCCGATCGCGATCCTGAAGGTGCCGCGCGTGCTGCCGCGCATGATCCGCATGCCGAGCAAGGTGTCGGGCGGCAAGACACTGTTCATCGCGCTGTCGAGCGTGGTGCGGGCGCATCTGTCGAGCATGTTCCCGGGGCGCGAGGTTGGCGAGTTCTCCCAGTTCCGGGTGACGCGCCATTCCGACCTCGCGGTCGACGAGGAAGATGTCAAGAACCTGCGCACCGCGCTGCGGCAAGGTCTTCAGCACCGTCATTTCGGGCAGGCCGTTCGCCTGGAGGTGTCGTCGAGCTGCGCCGAGTCGCTCGCGAGCTTCCTGCTCGCGCAGTTCGATTTGCCGCCGCAGGCGCTCTATCGCGTGCACGGGCCGGTCAACCTCGCGCGCGTCGCTCAGATGATCGACCTGATCGACGAGCCGCAGCTCAGGTTTCCGCCGTACCAGGCGTCCTACCCGGTGACGCTGTCGCCGGGGCAGTCCTTCTTCGAGCGGCTGCAGCAAGGCGATGTGCTCATTCACCAGCCTTTCGAGAGCTTCGAAGGCGTGCTCGCATTCCTGCGCGAAGCGGTGCAGGACCCGCAGGTGCTCGCGATCAAGCAGACGATCTACCGCACCGGCGCGGACTCGCAGATGATGGATCTGCTGCGCGAAGCGGTGCGTCGGGGCAAGGAAGTGACCGCGGTCGTGGAGCTCAAGGCGCGCTTCGACGAAGAGGCCAACATCAACTGGGCCGAGATGCTCGAATCGATCGGCGCCCAGGTGGTCTATGGCGTGGTCGGCCTGAAGACCCACGCGAAGATGCTGCTGGTCACGCGCCGCGAGGGCAAGCAAATGCGCCGCTACGGGCACCTGTCGACCGGCAACTACAACCCGCGCACCGCGGCGCTCTACACCGACATCAGCCATCTGACGGCCGATCCGCTGCTCACGGCCGACATGGAGGCGGTGTTCGTCCACATGGCCAGCCAGAGCCGCCTGCCGAAGCTCAACCGGATGTGGCTCGCGCCCTTCGATCTGCATCGCAACCTGATCGCACGCATCGACGCGCTGGGCGCGGCATCGGTCGCCGGGGAACCGACGCGCATCGTCGTGAAGATGAACGCCCTGACCGACGAGGCCCTGATTGCCGCGCTGGTGAAGGCGGGACAGAACGGCGTCAAGATCGACCTGATCGTGCGCGGCGCCTGTACCTTGCCGGCGAAGGTGCCGGGGCTGACCGACAACATCCGCGTGCGCTCGGTGATCGGCCGCTTCCTTGAACATTCGCGCGTGTTCTATTTCCGGCAGGGCAACGATGAATCGCTCTATCTGTCGAGCGCCGACTGGATGAACCGCAACATGATGCGGCGTATCGAGCTGGCCTGGCCCGTGACCGACCCGGTGCTGCGCCAGCGGCTCATCGACGAATGCCTGGTGGCCTACCTGCATGACGGACGCGATGCCTGGAACCTGGACCCCGATGGCGTGTATCACCGCGTCAACGGGGACACCCACGCGGGCGAGGAGGGGGCGAAGCGCTCCGATGAAGGCCATGGCGCTCAGACGGCGCTCATGAATCGTTATGCATCGCGCGGATTCCGACGCGCCGCACCCCGGAGCTGACACCATGGATCTGATTTTCTGGCGCCACGCCGAGGCCGAGGAGTGGGTCGAGGGCATGGACGACATGCAGCGCTCGTTGACCCCGCGCGGCGAGAAGCAGGCCAAGCGCATGGCCGCATGGCTCGACCGTCAACTGCCGGAAGGCACTCGCATCGTCTGCAGCCCCGCCCGGCGCTGCGAGCAGACGGTGCTCGCGCTCGGCCGCAGATACAAGTTGCGCAGCGAGCTCGCGCCCGACACGACGCCCGACGCCTTGCTCTCCGCCACGGGTTGGCCCAACGGCAAGTCGGTGGTGCTGATGGTCGGCCACCAGCCCTCGCTCGGCCAGGCCATTTCGCTGCTGCTGGGCTTGCAGCAGGACAGTTGCCCGGTGCGAAAGGGCTCGGTCTGGTGGATTCGCACGCGCGAACGAGACGGCGACGTGCAGACCGTGGTGGTGACGGTGCAGGCGCCCGAGCTGCTGTAGCTCGGTTCCTCGGGGTGGCCCTAGGCGGCTGCCTTCAGCCCGCCGGCGAGCTCGACCCGCCAGTTGGTCTTCTGCCACGACAGGGCCTCTTCCCGCAAGAGGTGGCTCGACTGGGGATAGATTTCGGCCCATTCCGGCCGCGTGGTGATCGTGAAGAGTCTGCTGCCGGGGGGTGGGTGATCCTGAAGCCCGACAGGTCCGGGTCCCGCCGCGCGTGGCAGAGGATCACCGCCAGGCGCAGGGCGAGGAGTTGCCAGACGAAGGTCTCGTCGTCCAGCACCATCTCCAGCTTGCGCAGCTTGCCCCGGTGGCCGAGCACGAGTTGGCTGAGCCAGTGCATCTCGTTGACCGCGAAACCCGGCGCCTCGGCGTTGTCGAGGATGTAGGCGCCGTGCTTGTGATAGTCGCTGTGCGAGACGTGGGTGCCGATCTCGTGGAGCTTGGCGGCCCATCCCAGCTTGCGTAGCGAGCGGCCGGCGCGGCTGGTGGTGCTGGCACCCCGCGCGCGTGGCTCGAGCTGCAGGAACAGTTCGGCCGCGGTCTCGCCGACCCGCCCGGCCTGCGCAGCGTCGGCCGCAAAGCGGTTCGCCAGCCGGGCGACCGTGGAACTGCGCAAATCGGCCACGACGTCGTCGCGTTCCAGCAATTCATAGAGCACGCCGTGCCGCAGGGCGCCCTGGGCGACGCGCATCTCCTCGATTTCGAGCAGGTCGAACACCGCGCGCAGCACGCTCACACCGCCGCCGATCACGGCCTTGCGGTCCTCGCGCATGCCTTCGATGCGCAGGCGGTCGGCACTGCCGGCCTTCAGGAGCTTGTCGAGCAGCCAGTCCAGCCCTTCGCGTGTGACGAGCCCGGGCTCGCTGCCGGAGGCCGCGAGCACGTCGCCGACCGCGCCGATCGTGCCCGATGAGCCATAGGCCACGTCCCAGCGGTCCGGCACGTAGGTGGATAGCGCTTCGTCGAGCACCGCCTTGGCCGCGACCTCCGCGGCACGGAAGGCCGCGGGCGTGAACAGGCCTTGCCCGAAGTGTTTCATCGACCATGCGACGCTGCCCACGCGGTAGGACTCCATGGCCTCGGGCTTGAGCCCCTGCCCGAGGATGATTTCCGTCGAGCGGCCGCCGATGTCGACGACCAGCCGGCGCTCGCTGTTCGAGGCGTCGGTGTGCGGCAGCATGTGGGCGACGCCCAGGTAGATCAGGCGCGCTTCCTCGTGACCGGAAATCACGTCGATCCCGAACCCCAGAATGGTGCGCGCGCGCAGCAGGAACTCCTCGCGGTTGCGCGCCTCGCGCAGCGTTTGCGTGGCGACTGCGCGGACCTCCGAGCGCTTGAAGCCTGCCAATCGCTCGGCGAAGCGGGCGAGGGTGTCCCAGCCCCGCTGCATCGCTTCGGGGGTGAGATTGCGGGCGCCGTCGAGGCCGTTGCCCTGGCGGACGGTCTCTTTGATGTACTCGGTACGGTGGATCTGGCCGTGATCGACCCGGCCGATTTCCAGTCGATAGCTGTTCGAGCCCAGATCGACCGCGGCGAGGCGGGTTCCGTTTTGCATGTTGAAGTGGAGATTTCGGGGCTTGATCGTAGCCGGATGGGCGCGATGGCCGTATCTGGCGAGGGGACAAGGCTAGGCGCGCTGTGTGACGATTCAATGACAGCGTCACACACTGACGCCCGTTCGGGAGGATGATTCTCCTCTGTCGAGTATGTCATCGCACTGTCACACAAGCTTTCTAGAGTGCATGCCAACCCCTGAAAGGGGGCATTTGTGCATTTCAAAGGAAGCCTTTATGAAAATGACGTTCAAGTTCGCAGCCGCCGCCGGCCTGATCGCCGCCGCATTTGCCGCGCATGTTTCCGCCTTCGCCGAGGAGGCCACGGGCGCCGGTGCCAGCTTCCCGGCGCCGCTGTACTCGAAGTGGGCGGCTGACTTCAACAAGGCCACCGGCGCCAAGATCAACTACCAGTCCGTGGGTTCCGGCGCGGGCATCAAGCAGATCGACGCCAAGACCGTGGACTTCGGCGCTTCGGACATGCCGCTGTCGGACGACGAGCTCAAGAACAAGGGCCTGATGCAGTTCCCCACCGTCATCGGCGGCGTGGTGCCGGTGATCAACATCCAGGGCATCAAGTCGGGCGAGCTCAAGCTCAGCGGCGCGGTGCTGGGCGACATCTACCTGGGCAAGATCGCCAAGTGGAACGACCCGGCCATCAAGGCGCTGAACCCGTCGCTGAACCTGCCGGACGCGGCCATCGCCCCGGTCCGTCGTGCGGACGGCTCGGGCACCACGTTCCTGTTTACCAACTACCTGAGCAAGGCCAACCCCGAGTGGAAGGCCAAGGTGGGCGACGGCACGGCGGTCAACTGGCCCACCGGCGCGGGCGGCAAGGGCAACGAAGGCGTTGCGGCGTTCGTGAACCGCCTGCCCAACTCGATCGGCTACGTGGAGTACGCCTACGTCAAGCAGAACAAGATGAACTACGCCCAGATGCAGAACAAGGAGGGCCACTTCGTGTCGCCGGACGATTCGGCATTCAAGGCGGCTGCGGCGGGCGCGGACTGGAGCAAGAGCTTCTACCAGGTGCTGACGGACCAGTCGGGCAAGGAATCGTGGCCGATCACCGGCGCGACCTTCATCCTGATGCACAAGACGCAGGACAAGCCGGCGCAGGCGACGACCACGCTGAAGTTCTTCGACTGGGCCTACAAGAACGGTGACAAGACCGCCGGCGACCTCGACTACGTGCCGATGCCCGACAAGGTCAAGGGCGCGATCGCCACCGCGTGGGGCGACATCAAGGATGCGTCGGGCAAGCCCGTCGCTTACAAGTAAGCAAGACCGGCGTGCCTATGGGCAAACCGCTTGACGGCACGCCGCTTTCGGAGCGCCCTGTGTCATCCACATTTCCTGCGAACGCCACGCCGCTCGACATCAATGCCGAGCGCCGGCGCGTGAAGGCGAGTCCGCCGCCGGCCAAGCGCCCGCGCTCCGGCCCTGCGGCCGACCGCCTGTTCGGCCTCGCCGCCAAAGGCGCGGCGCTGCTCACGCTGGCGATGCTGATCGGCATCCTCCTTTCCTTGCTGGTCGGCGCCTGGCCGGCCATCGCCAAATTCGGTCTGGGGTTCCTCACCAGCAGCGTGTGGGACCCCGTCCAGAACGAATTCGGCGGCCTCGTGATGATCTACGGCACGCTGGCCACTTCCTTCATCGCTCTGATGATCGCCGTGCCGGTGAGCTTCGGCATCGCGCTCTTCCTCACCGAGATGTCGCCGGCCTGGCTCAAGCGGCCGCTCGGCACCGCCATCGAACTCCTTGCGGCCGTGCCTTCGATCGTCTATGGCATGTGGGGCCTCTTGGTTTTCGGCCCGATCCTTTCCACCTACGTGCAGCAGCCGCTGCAGAAGCTCTTCGCGGGCGTGCCATACCTCGGTGCGCTGGTTTCCGGGCCGCCGGTGGGCATCGGCATCCTGTCGGCGGGGATCATCCTCGCGATCATGATCATTCCGTTCATCGCCTCGGTCATGCGCGACGTGTTCGAGGTCACGCCTTCCCTGCTCAAGGAATCGGCCTACGGGCTCGGCTCCACGACGTGGGAAGTGGTCTCCAAGGTCGTGCTGCCCTACACCAAGGCCGGCGTGGTCGGCGGCGTCATGCTCGGCCTCGGCCGTGCGCTCGGCGAGACGATGGCCGTGACCTTCGTGATCGGCAACACCAACCAGCTCGCATCGCTGTCGGTTTTCGAAGCGGCGAACAGCATCACATCGGTGCTTGCGAACGAGTTCGCCGAAGCCGGCGCAGGCCTGCATCAGGCATCGCTGATGTATCTCGGCCTCGTGCTGTTCTTCATCACGTTCGTGGTGCTGTCGCTGTCGAAGCTGCTGCTGGCGCAGATGCGCAAGAGTGAAGGGAAGAAGGCATGACCACCGTTGAACGCCTGCAGAGCGCCAAGGCGCTCGAGGAAACGCGCGCGGCCAAGTTTGCCGGCCGCAAGCGCGTCAACGTCATCGCGCTGGGGCTGTCGCTCGCTGCGATGGCCTTCGGCGTCTTCTGGCTCATCTGGATCCTCTGGGAGACGCTGCGCCTGGGCTTCGGCGGGCTCACGCTCTCTGCGTTGACGGAGATGACCCCACCGCCGAACGACGCCGGCGGCATCGCCAAC
The DNA here is from genome assembly GCF_050632185.1 of Variovorax ureilyticus. Lineage (GTDB taxonomy): Bacteria > Pseudomonadota > Gammaproteobacteria > Burkholderiales > Burkholderiaceae_C > Variovorax > Variovorax ureilyticus_A. The sequence goes on along the minus strand of NZ_CP192579.1, from coordinate 2,301,704 downwards.
GCGATCTTCGGGTCGGTGGTGATGGTGGCGCTTGCCACCTTTATCGGCGCACCGATCGGCATCATGGCCGGCATCTACCTGGCCGAGTACAACCCCAAGGGCTGGCTGTCGAGCGTCATTCGCTTCGTCAACGACATCCTCTTGTCGGCACCATCGATCGTGATCGGCCTGTTCGTCTACGCGCTTGTCGTGGCCCAGTTCAGGTCGTTCTCGGGGATCGCCGGCGCGGTGGCGCTTGCGCTGATCGTGATCCCGGTCGTGATCCGAACGACCGAGAACATGCTGCAGCTCGTGCCGCCCGGTTTGCGTGAAGCGGCCTATGCGCTGGGCACGCCGAAGTGGCGGGTCATCCTGAGCATCACCCTGCGTGCCGCGCGTGCGGGCGTCGTGACCGGCGTGCTGCTGGCGGTGGCGCGGATCGCGGGCGAAACCGCGCCGCTGCTCTTCACCGCACTGAGCAACCAGTTCTGGACTGCCGACCTGACGCAGCCGATGGCCAGCCTGCCGGTGACGATCTTCAAGTTCGCGATGAGCCCCTACGAGAACTGGCAGCAGCTCGCCTGGGCGGGTGTGTTCCTGATCACGCTCGCGGTTCTCGCACTCAACATCCTCGCGCGGGTTCTCACGCGCAACAAGCTCTGATCCACATGCCATCCACCATCGCTCAACCCACGCGCGCGAAGATCTCGGTCAAGGACCTGAACTTCTACTACGGCAAGTTCCACGCGCTCAAGGGCATCAACCTCGACATCCCCGAGAACAAGGTCACGGCCTTCATCGGCCCGTCGGGCTGCGGCAAGTCGACCTTGCTGCGCACTTTCAACCGCATGTTCGAGTTGTATCCGGAGCAGCGCGCCGAAGGCGTGATCGCGCTCGACGGCGAGAACCTGCTGACCTCCAAGCAGGACGTGGCGCTGATCCGCGCCAAGGTCGGCATGGTGTTCCAGAAGCCGACCCCGTTCCCGATGTCGATCTACGACAACATCGCCTTTGGCGTGAAGCTGTTCGAGAACCTCAGCGCTTCCGAGATGGACGACCGTGTCGAGTGGGCACTCAAGAAGGCCGCGCTGTGGACCGAGGTGCGCGACAAGCTGCAGCAGAGTGGCTCGGGCCTCTCCGGCGGCCAGCAGCAGCGCCTGTGCATCGCGCGTGGCATCGCGATCAAGCCCGAAGTGCTGCTGCTCGACGAGCCGTGCTCGGCGCTCGATCCGATCTCGACCGCGAAGATCGAGGAACTGATCGCCGAGCTCAAGAACGAGTACACGGTGGTCATCGTGACACACAACATGCAGCAGGCCGCACGCTGCAGCGATTACACCGCCTACATGTACCTCGGCGATCTGATCGAGTTCGGCGCGACTGAAGAGATGTTCTTCAAGCCCAAGCGCAAGGAGACCGAGGACTACATCACGGGCCGTTTCGGCTAAGGAGCTCGAATGACCGAAAAACACCTTTCCAGCCAGTTCGACAGTGAACTCAACATGGTGTCGTCGCGCGTGATGGAGCTCGGCGGCATCGTGGAATCGCAGATCAACCAGGCCGTCTACGCGCTGCAGGAGTTCGACTCCGAGACGGCGGAGCGCGTCATGGAGACGGAGAACCGCGTCAACGCGATGGAGATCGAGATCGACCGCGAACTGTCGTCGATCATCGCGCGCCGCCAGCCGACCGCGCGCGACCTGCGCCTCCTGATCGCGATCTCGAAGACCACCGCCAACCTCGAGCGCGTGGGCGACGAGGCGAACAAGATCGCGCGCATGGTCAAGTCGATCATCGAGAGCGGTGCGGCGCGCGCCTTGCCGTCGACCGAGCTGCGCATCGCCGCGGACCTGGCCGCGGGCCTGCTGCGCAAGGCGCTCGATGCGTTCGCGCGGCTCGATACCGCCGCGGCGCTGTCGATCCTCAAGGACGACGATCTGATCGACAAGGAGTTCGACGGCTTCGTGCGCAAGCTGGTCACCTACATGATGGAAGACCCGCGCACGATCTCCGCCAGCCTCGACCTGCTGTTCCTCGCCAAGGCGATCGAGCGCATCGGCGACCATGCGAAGAACATCGCCGAGTTCATCATCTACATCGTGAAGGGCGCGGACGTCCGCCACGCCTCGATGAACGAGATCGAAGCACAGCTGCAATGAGCTCGCCCGCAGGCTTGCCCACTTCGTGTGGCCGCCAACCCCCTGCTGGGAGCAACACCAGCGGACCGGCAAAGCCGGGGCCGCGGTGTTTCCGGACTTCGTTCGCTGACACACTCCAGCCTTGCTCTCTATGAAGAAACCACGCATTCTGATCGTCGAGGACGAGTCGTCGATCGCCGAGCTGATTGCCGTCAACCTCCGGCACAACGGCTTCGAGCCGATCTGGGCCGAAGACGGCGAATCCGCGCAGCGCGAGATCGATGCGTTTCTGCCGGACCTGGTTCTGCTGGACTGGATGCTTCCGGGCCAGAGCGGACTGCAGCTCGCGCGCCAATGGCGCAAGGATCCGCGCACCAAGACCATCCCGATCCTGATGCTGACCGCGCGCGGCGACGAGCCCGACAAGGTCGCCGGGCTGGACGCCGGCGCCGACGACTACATCACCAAGCCTTTCTCGACGCAGGAGATGCTCGCTCGCATCCGGGCGGTGCTGCGCCGCCGCGCGCCCGAAGTCGTGACCGAGCGCGTCGAGATCGGCGAACTCGCGCTCGATACCGCGACGCACCGCGTCACCGGCAAGGCAATCCGCTGAAGGTGGGGCCGACCGAGTTCAAGCTGCTGGGCTTCCTGATGCAGCACGCCGAGCGCGTGCACAGCCGGGCGCAACTGCTCGACAAGGTCTGGGGCGACCACGTCTATATCGAGGAGCGGACGGTCGACGTCCACGTCAAGCGCCTGCGCGAATCTCTCGGCCCGGCCGCGCCTATGGTCGAAACGGTCCGGGGTGCGGGTTACCGGCTCACCGCGCAGGCCACCGTCTGAGAGGCCCGCCCGCTGAGGTGGGCGGGATAATGTCCGGGCATGCCGTTTCGTATCGCGACTTTTCTTCTGGCTTCGCTCGTCGGCGGCGGCGTTGCTGCATTCGCTGCCTGGCGCTTCGTCTGGCTCGGTGCATGGCTTGGCGCCGTGGTGTGGCTCGCGCTCGACGCATGGCGCGCACACAGGCTCCTGTACGTGCTGCGGAACGACGCCGTCGGCCTGCCATCGCGTGGCCCGGGAATCTGGGTCGAACTGGCTGAGCGCATTCGCAAGTTGTTGCGCGATCGCGAAAAGCTCGCGCAGCAGGCCGAGGAGCGGCTGCAGGAGTTCCTCGCTGCGATCCAGGCCTCGCCCAACGGCGTGGTGCTGCTCGACGAGCAGGGCCGCATCGAATGGTGCAACCAGACGGCGGGGGAGCAACTCGGCATCGACACCGAGCGCGACCTGCTGCAGCACCTTTCGAACCTGGTGCGCGACCCGGCCTTTGTCGCCTACCTGGCTTCGTGGAACTACAGCCGGGATGTGGTGATCGATGCGCCCTCGAAGGCGATGCATCGCAATCAGCCCTGCCGTTTGTCCGTGCAAGTGCATCCTTATTCCGGCAACCGCCGCATGCTCCTGACGCGCGATGTCACGTCCCTCGAGCAGGCCGAGGCCATGCGCCGCGATTTCGTCGCCAACGTCTCGCACGAGATCCGCACGCCGCTGACCGTATTGGCCGGTTTCGTCGAGACCTTGCAGAACCTGCCGCTGGATGCCGAGGAGCGCGCCCGCTACCTCAACCTGATGAGCCAGCAGTCGCACCGCATGGAAACGCTGGTCAACGATCTGCTGACCCTGTCGCGCCTCGAGGGCAGTACCGCACCGCCGCAGAACCGGTGGATTCGCGTGCGTGCCTTGCTGGCCCAGTGCGAGGACGAAGCGCGCGGTCTTTCGAATCGTCTGTCGCAGCAGGGCCATCGTCTGTCGTTCACCCTGGAGGCGGACTCCGAGATCGCAGGCGTACCCACCGAGCTGCAAAGCGCCATGTCGAATCTGGTGAGCAACGCCGTGCGCTACACGCCGCCAGGCGGCGAGGTGGCCGTGGTGTGGCGCGTGCTGCCCGATGGCCGCGGCGAGTATTCCGTGCGTGACACCGGCCCCGGGATCGCCGCCGAGCACATCCCGCGGCTCACGGAGCGCTTCTACCGCATCGACCGCAGCCGCTCGCGCGAGACCGGCGGCACCGGTCTTGGCCTCGCGATCGTCAAGCACATCGCGCAGCGGCACGGCGCCGAATTGCGCATCGAAAGCAAGGTGGGCGAGGGTTCGCGCTTCGCGCTGATCTTTCCGGTCGCGCGGCTGCGCAAGACGGCGGCGGTCAGCGCCGTCGCCTGAGGGTCCACGCGAGCAGCAAGAGAAAGAGCACGGCCGTGATGAAGAGCGCCGCGGCGCTCATCAGCCAGAACGCGAGCGGGGACTGCATCGCGGCCCACGGCCCGATCCCGCGATAGGCCAGCAGATAGCTGCCTCCCAGGCCCACGCCCCACAGCAGGGTGCAGTACAGGATCAGCGGCATCACCGTCACCTGATAGCAGCGCAGCACGAAGACGCACAGCGTCTGCAGCGCGTCGGCGAGGTGATAAAGGGAGGTTGCGAGGAGCAGCGTGGTGCCGAGCGCGATGACCGCAGGATTCGCAGAGTAGATGCTGGCCAGCTGCCAGCGGAACAGCGCCATCGCCGAGGCGATCAGCAACGCGAAGAGCACGGCCAGCTGGAAGCCCTTGCGCCCCGCCTCCCGCGCGCGCTTCGGATCGCCCGCACCGAGCCAGAAGCTCACCCGTGCGCTCGTGGCGATGGCGAGCGACAGCGGCACCATGTAGGCGACCGCCGTGAGGTTCGAGGCGATCTGGTGCGCTGCCGAGGCCGTCGTCCCGAGGCGGGCGATGAACAGTGCCATCAGCGTGAAGGAGGTCACTTCCACCAGCACGGCAAGCCCCGCGGGAATGCCCAGCCTTGCGAACTGGCGCAGCTGCGCCCAGTCCGGCGCCTCGATCCGCTGCCAGAGGCGGTATTCGCGGTATGAAGGCTCGGAGCGCAGGAGCCAGAGTGCCGCGCCGAGCATCGCGTAGTTCACCACCAGCGTGGACCAGCCGCATCCGACGAGGCCCATCGCGGGCAGGCCCGCGCCGCCGAAGGCGAACCAGATCGACAGCGGCAGCTTGATGCCCAACGCTGCCAGTTGCAGCCAGGTTACGAGCCGTGGCTTGCCCAGGCTCTGGTTGAGCGTGCTGAAAAGACGAAAGAGCAGGGCCGGCGCCAGCGCGAAGGCCAGCACGCCGAGATAGGTCTCGATGTCGCCGCGCAAGCCCTGGGGGACATCGGTCCAGCGCAGCATCGGCGCCGGGAACAGCAGGATCGCCATGCCCAGCGCGATCGCGGCGCCGCAGACGTAAAGGGCTTGCCGGACCGATCGGCCGACCTCGGAGGTGCGCCGTGCGCCGTGGAGTTCCGCCCAGACCGGCAGCAGCGCCTGGAGCGCGCCCATGAGCGAGACGAAGACGCTAATGAAGATCGCGGACCCCACCGACAGCGCCGCCAGCGCGCCTTCGGCGTAGCGCCCCGCGACGATCGTGTCGGTGACGCCGAAAGCCATGACCGCCATCTGCCCGACGAACACCGTCGTGGCGTGGCGTCCGATGACGCCCCGTTCGCTAGTCACCGACGGGCGTCAGGCGTTGATACAGCAGCAGGTCGTCCGCGGCGCTGGTCGGACGGCGCAAGGTACCGACGAGGCGCCAGCTTTCGAGATTGACGATCTCGTGGAGCTTCGCGATCGCGTCGGGGTTGACCAGCAGCCAGGGGCAGGGGGACCGCCGATCAGCGGCTGGACATTGAAATTGCCGTGATAGCGCAGCGCCGCGATGTGCGGCCGGCCGAGCGCGAGCTCGGAGATGCAGCCCGGCTGGCCGACGCGCTCGGCAATCGCGTTGACCTGCGGCACGTAGCTGCGGGCAAAGTCGAGCACGGGCAGCCACAACGTCATGACCAGCATCCAGCAGAGGGCGGCACCGCCGGCGGGCAGGACGAGGGTCTTCCACAGCGCCGCGCGATGGCGGCCGGTGCGCCACCGTACCAGCCAGGCCCAGGCCAGCGTCGCCGTCAGCGCGAAGAGGAAGGGTGCCAACGAAAAATGGGGGACGAATCCGGGTGCCAGCCTCGGCGACGTTGGCCGCAGGCTTGGCTGGCACGCCGGTCTGCATCGCAACCCAGATCACCCAGATGACGATCGCCGAGCCGCTGAAGAACAGGAGGGTGAACCAGTCGATCAGCGCGGCCACGCTGCGCCGGAAGGTCGGCAGCGCGAAGGCGGCGAGCGTGGCGAACGCCGGCAGGCCGAGCAGCAGTGAACGTTCCGAGAAGTCGGTGGTCCAGGTCGCCATCAGCGGCACGACCGCAAACCACAGGGGCAGTGCGACGTGCCGTGCGGTCAACTGCCGGCGCCACCGCCAGAGGGTCCAGATCGCGAGCGGCCAGGTCGGCCAGGTGAACCAGAGCAGGAGCTTGGCCTGGCTGCGCACTTCGGGCAGCAAGCGTTGGGAGGTCGGCAGATCGATCCTCCACTGGAGCAATCCGAGCGCGGCTGCCAGCGCCAATGCGAGCAGCGTGATGCCGAAGACCGCCGCGATCGAGGCCGTGGTGTAGGTGGGTTCGGACTCGGGCACTTCCTCGGCCGGCCAGCGCTTGCGTTCGACCAGCAGGATCACGCCGCAGCCGATCCCGAGGGTCAAGCCCACCGTCGGGCCGCCGCTGAGCGCCAGCCCGAAGGTGCCCACGATCAGCGCGGCGAGCGGAGCGATGCGCCGGTACGGCAGGGCCGCGACGCCGAAGAACAGGTTCGAGGCGAAGAACAGTTGCCCGAGGGCGGGCGTGGTTTCGTGCCCGAGCTGGGCCAGTCCGAGCGATGCGATCAGCGCGAGGAGCGCGCCGTCGGCGATGGCGCGCGCATAGTCGGCCGGCAGCGCCTCGCCGCCGAAGGCGAACGCCACCGGCTGCGCGCGGTAGGTGCGTGCCAGGTAGTAGACGGCATACCACGTGGCGGTGAGGGTGCCCGCCAGAAGCAGCGCGAAGGCGATGCGGACCGCCAGGTCAGGATTGATCCACGAGGGGGCGATCTTGATCGCCCAGGCCCCGATCCAGTAGGGAATCAGTGCCGGCGTCTCGGGGCGCAAGCCGAGCAGAACCGGGTCGAACCAGGCGGCGATGCCGCCCTTGCTCTGGGCGAGTTCGGCCATATAGCCGAACGAAGTGATGTCCGCGCTCTTCCACGGACCGCGACCGAGCAGGCCGGGCATCAGGTACGCCGCGCACAGAAGCAACAGTGCAATGCGCGGCAGGCGGCGCACTGCGCTCTGGGCAACGATTGCGGGCGTCGGGTGGTTCACCTCGGGAGGAGAGTGTGCTCGTTGGAAAAGAAAAAGGGCAGCGCGGTAAACCGGGCTGCCCTCGACACGGAAGCGCCGTCCTTACTTGGAGGCCGTCTTGCCGAAGCGGTTGCGGAATTTCTCGACGCGGCCGCCCATGTTGTCGACCGACTTCTGCGTGCCGGTGTAGAAGGGATGCGATTCGCTCGAGGTATCGAGCTTGAAGAGAGGCAGTTCACGACCATCGTCGGTCTTGCCGGTTTCCTTGGTGTTGACGCACGAACGGGTCACGAACTTGAAGCCGTTCGACAGGTCGACGAACAGAACTTCGCGGTAGTTCGGGTGAATGCCTTCTTTCATGATGTTTCCTTTGGTCGATGCGAGAGCCACAACCACGCAGCACAACGCTGCGGCGCACTTTTCGCGAAGCCTGCAATTATCGCATACTGACCCTTTTCTGCGCCAGAGGCCCCACTCATGCCCAAAACCACCCTGCGTGCCGGCCTGGTCGGCTATGGATTCGCCGGTCAGACCTTTCACGCTCCGGTGCTGTCGGCCGTGTCCGGCTTGGAACTCGGCGCCGTGGCAAGCTCCCAGCCGCACAAGGTCCATGCGGATTGGCCGGGGGTGGATGTGGTCCCGGACGTGGGCGCGCTGTTGCGCCGATCCGACATCGACCTGATCGTCGTCGCGACGCCCAACGCCCAGCACCACCCGGTCGCCAAAGCGGCACTGACGGCCGGCAAGCATGTGGTCGTGGACAAGCCGTTCACGCTCGATGCGGGGCAGGCACGCGAACTGGCGGCGCTGGCCGAGCGGCAGGGGCGGGTGCTTTCCGTCTACCAGAATCGCCGCTTCGATTCGGACTTCCTGACCTTGCGGGACGTCCTGGCCAGTGGCGACCTGGGGCGTCCGGTGTACTTCGAATCGCACTTCGACCGCTTCCGACCCGAGGTGCGGGCCCGCTGGCGCGAGCAGCCTGTGCCGGGTGCCGGTCTCTGGGTCGACCTGGGGTCGCATCTGCTCGACCAGACGGTCCAGCTGTTCGGCCGTCCCGATGCGCTTCAACTCGATAGCGCGGTGCTGCGCGATGGGGCGCTTGTCGAAGACTACTTTCATGCCGTCCTGCGCTACGAGAGTGGCGAGCACGCGCCGCTGCGGGTCGTCCTGCACGCGACCACGCTGGCAGCGCACGCGGCGCCGCGCTACATCGTGCACGGCACCCGGGGCAGTTACGTGAAGCGTGGCGTCGATCCGCAGGAAGACGCGCTGCGCGCCGGTGGGCGTCCTTTGGACGCGGCATGGGGTGCGGATCCGATCGACGGCGAACTCACGCTGTGCGCAGCCGACGGCCGCATGCAGACACGCAAGCTGCCCACCAAGGCGGGCAACTACGTGCGCTACTACGCCGCGGTGTGCGATGCGATTCTGGGAGATGGCCCGAATCCGGTCCCGCCGGAACAGGCGGTCGAGCTGATGGAACTGCTCGACCTCGGCCGCCAAAGCGCCGCCGAAGGGCGGGCTCTGCCGGCGCGCTGATCAGCCGCCGCGACGCATCATGTCGAAGAACTCGACATTGGTCTTGGTGGCCTTCATGTTCTTGAGCATCAGCTCCATCGCCTCGATCTCGTCCATGTTGTACATGAGCTGACGCAGGATCCGGGTCTTCTGCAGGATCTCGGGCGGCAGCAGCAGCTCTTCGCGACGGGTGCCGCTGCGGTTGAGCTGGATCGACGGGAACACGCGCTTCTCGTAGAGGCGGCGGTCGAGGTGGATTTCGGAGTTGCCGGTGCCCTTGAACTCTTCGAAGATCACTTCGTCCATGCGGCTGCCGGTGTCGATCAGGGCGGTGCCGATGATGGTCAGCGAGCCGCCTTCCTCGACATTGCGCGCAGCGCCGAGGAAGCGCTTGGGACGTTGCAGGGCGTTGGAGTCCACGCCGCCGGTCAGCACCTTGCCGGACGAGGGCACCACGTTGTTGTAGGCACGGGCGAGGCGGGTGATCGAGTCGAGCAGGATCACCACGTCCTTCTTGAGCTCGACCAGGCGCTTGGCGCGTTCGATGACCATTTCGGCGACATGCACGTGGCGGGCGGCGGGTTCGTCGAAGGTCGAGGCAATGACCTCGCCCTTCACGGTGCGCTGCATTTCGGTCACTTCCTCGGGCCGCTCGTCCACGAGCAGCACCATCATGTGCACCTCGGGGTAGTTGGCGCTGATCGCGTGCGCGATGTGCTGCATCATGACCGTCTTGCCGCTCTTGGGCGGGGCCACCAGCAGTGCGCGCTGGCCTTTGCCGATCGGGGCGATGATGTCGATGATCCGGCCGGTGATGTTCTCGTCGCCCTTGAAGTTGTCGCGTTCGAGGCGCATCAGCTGCTTGGGGAACAGCGGGGTCAGGTTCTCGAACATGACCTTGTGCTTGTTCGCCTCCGGCGGGCCGTCGTTGACCTTGTCGAGCTTGGTCAGCGCGAAGTAGCGCTCGCCGTCCTTGGGCGTGCGCACTTCGCCTTCGATCATGTCGCCGGTGTGCAGGTTGAAACGGCGGACCTGGCTCGGCGAGATGTAGATGTCGTCCGTGCTCGCGGTGAAGCTGGTGTCGGGACTGCGCAGGAAGCCGAAGCCGTCGGGCAGGATTTCGAGCACGCCATCGGCGAACACCTGCTCACCGGCCTTCGCGCGCTTCTTGATGATCGCGAACATCAGTTCCTGCTTGCGCATGCGACCGACGTTTTCGATCTCCAGGGCCTCGGCCTGCTTGAGGACTTCGGAGACGTGAAGTGCCTTGAGTTCGTTTAAGTGCATGGAACGACCCCTTGCGGGGATAGCTGTCAAAACTTTGGGGGGAGGTTTGATGTGAAGCGAGAAATGCCTCACAACCCGGGGAACTCGAACCGGGCCCGGAAAGGGCCGGTGATCTGTGGGGAATTATGACAGGAAAAAAGCCGCCAACGCATTGCGCGCTGGCGGCCTGGAGGCTCTTTTTCAGGCGAGCTGCTGGTCGATGAAGGCGGTCAGTTGCGCCTTGCTCATCGCGCCGACCTTGGTGGCGGCGAGCTGGCCGTCCTTGAACAGCATCAGGGTCGGGATGCCGCGGATGCCGAACTTGGCGGGGATGTCGCGGTTCTCGTCGACATTCATCTTGGCGATCTGCAGCTTGCCTTCGTAGGCGCTGGAGACTTCGTCGAGGATCGGCGCGATCATCTTGCAGGGGCCGCACCATTCGGCCCAGTAATCCACGAGCACAGGCTTGCCGGACTTGAGCACGTCGGCTTCGAAAGAAGAGTCGGAGATGTGTTTGATGAGTTCGCTGGCCATGGGATGTGTCCTTCTGCGCTGAGAGTTTCGGTGCAGCTAAAGTGCGGGTCATTGTGACAGAAACCAAGTTCCGGCGTGGCCGGCGCGCAAGCTATGGCTGCGATAGCCAAAGCACTCCTTCGACATCCCATGCGTCCTTCTGAGCACCACCCTGCGCACGCGCTCTGGTGCGACCCCGACCGCGGCATTATCGGGCGCATTGCGCGCCTTCTGGCCGAGCGTGACCTGCATCCTTCCCGCACGGTGGTCCTGGTGCCGTATGCGCAACTCATGCAGGCTGCGCGCGACATGTGGGCGACCTGCGCTGCGCCGGGCTTCGCGCCGCGCTTCGAGACCACGCGCAACTGGGCGCGCAGCATCGGCGGCTTCGTGCCGGACGTGGATGACATCGCCTTCGACATGGCGCGCGATCTCCTCACCGCGCAATCGCTTCTGGGGCGGGCCGGGTTCGGTGCATCGCGCAATGCGCTGGCAGGGCGCCTGGTCGAGATCGCATTGCAGCTGGCGCCTCTGGCCGCAGCCGAGCTGCCGGACGAACGCATGGCATGGATGCAGCGCGTTCGCGGATCGATCGAGGCCGGGCGCGGTTCGGAGTGGTTCGACGTTGAAAGTGCCCTGAACGGCGTTGCGCTCGCCTGGGCTGGCAGTTCGGGCTACGCGACCGATGTCCTCTTCGCCTCCGGCGCTTTGGCGCAGGTGGATCAGCTGGTCGTGCTCGACGGTCTCCAGCCCGATCCGATCATCCGGAAGCTCGCGGCGCGATTCGGCGAACGTTGCCTGCACCTGCCGCTCGTGACGGCGAGCTTGCCTTCGCACGTCGCCCTTCACGCGGCTGCCGATCCCGAAGACGAGGCGGAACGGGCGGCCGCCTGCGTGCTGCGCCACTTGGCGGAGGGCCGGGCGCCGGTCGCGCTGGTCGCAACCGACCGGGCCCTCACGCGACGCATCAGCGCGCATCTCGGCCTGCACGGCGTTGCGCCGCACGACGAGACGGGCTGGAAGCTGTCGACCACACGAGCAGCGGCCGGACTGATGAGCGCGTTGCGCGCCTGCGTCCACGACGCAGGCAGCGACCAGGTGCTGGACTGGCTCAAGCACGCCGATGCCTTCGAGCGTGGCGCGGTGCTCTCGCTCGAGTCGCGCCTGCGCGATCGCGGCATGCGTGACTGGCGCGGCTGGTGCACTTTCGTTGCGGCCAGCGAGAAGCCACAGGACGTGGCAACGAGGACGTTGACGGAAACCATCGAGGCGATGCGTGCCACGCTGTCGCGCCCGCGTCCTCTCGGCGAGTGGCTCGTCGCCACGCGCGCGCTGCTCGACGCCAGTGGCCAGTGGCTCGGCCTGATGAGCGATGTCGCTGGCGCGGAGGCGATCTCCGCGCTGCATCTGGATGCCGAAGCCGAGGAGATTCGCGGTTCGCGCTGCACGCTGGTCGAATTCACGGCGTGGGTGCGGGATGTGCTCGAAGCGGCGAGCTTCGTGCTGGTGCCCGATGAATCGGAGCCGCTTCAGGTCGTCATCCTGCCGCTCCATCATCTTCTGGGTCGCGCCTTCGCCGCCGTGGTCGTGCCGGGCTGCGACGATCAGCGTCTGCCGGCGTCACCCGAACCGCCGGGCGACTGGAGTGCTTCCCAGCGCGAAGTACTGGCACTGCCCTCGCGTGAGGCTCTGGGGGCAGCGCAGCGGGCCGGATGGGCCGTCGCGATGGACGCACCGCATCGCGACGTGCTCTGGCGCCGGTTCGATGCGAGCGGCGAGCCGGTGCGGCCGAGTCCGCTCGTGCAGATGCTTCATCTCGACGGCGCCGGCGAATCCGCGGCCGATCCACGCAAGCTCGTGCAAGTGGCGACGCAGCCGACGCCGAATCCGCGCCCCCGCGGCGACGCGCTGATGCCGGCCACGCTCTCGTCGACGGCGTACGAAGACCTGCGCCGCTGCCCCTACCGGTTCTTCGCGCTGCGGCAACTCGGGCTGCGCAGCAGCGACGAGCTCGACGCCGAACTCGACAAGCGCGACTTCGGAAACTGGCTTCACGCGGTGCTCGGCCATTTCCACGAGGCGCTGAAGAACGACCCGACTCCCGAACTGCAGGCGCGGCGGCGCATGATGGCCGCCGCCGAAGAGCAGGCGACGCGCGAATTCGGCCTTTCCGAAGCCGAGTTCCTGCCGTTCGCCGCCGCCTGGCCCGCCACGCGGGACGGCTACCGGCCTGGCTCTCGGGCCACGAGGCGGGCGAGGGCGCGGTGTTCGTCGAATCCGAACCCTGGAAGGAAGTACCGCTGGCGCGCATCAGGCTGGTGGGCCGGCTGGATCGCGTCGATGCGACGCCCGACGGCCGGGCTTTCGTGATCGACTACAAGACCGAGTCCGCCGACAAGACACGCGAGCGGGTGAAGGACCCCTACGAGGACACGCAACTCGCGTTCTACGCCGCCCTTTTTCCGGACGACACCCTGCGCGGCGCCTACGTCAACGTGGGCGAGAAGTCGTCCGGCACGCGCACGTTCGAGCAACTGGACATCGTGCAGGCGCGCGACGCGCTGGTGAATGGCGTGATCGGCGATCTCGAACGCATTGCCGGCGGGGCGCCGCTGCCGGCGCTCGGCGAGGGGCCGGTTTGCGAGCACTGCGCCGCGCGCGGCCTCTGTCGCAAGGATTTCTGGGGAATTACCCGATGAGCGCCCCGGCCTATGAGCACAACAGCGTGCATGTTTCGCGCGAGCGCTTCTACGAGATCGCGTGCGACCCGCGCCGTTCGGTCGCCGTGGAGGCCTGTGCCGGCGCCGGCAAGACATGGATGCTGGTTTCGCGCATCCTTCGCGCCCTGCTCGAGGAGGGCGACGCCGCCTGTGCACCGCACGAGATCCTTGCGATCACCTTCACGAAAAAGGCCGCCGGCGAGATGCGCGAGCGGCTGGACCAATGGCTCGAGAAATTTGCCGGCCAACCGATCGATGCGTTGGTGCCCGAACTGAGGATGCGTGGCATGTCGCCTGAAGCCGCGCAGGCGGCCGCGCCGCGGCTGAAGGGCCTCTATCGCGAGCTTCTGGGACACGGCCGGCCGGTGCAGTTCCGCACCTTTCACGCCTGGTTCGCCGGTCTGCTGCGCAGTGCGCCGGTCGCGGTGCTCGAGCGATTGCGGCTGCCCGCCAACTACCAGTTGCTCGAAGACGACGCCGAGGCACGCATGCGCGTCTGGCGCCCCTTCTACGCAGCGGTGACGGCGGACGCGGAGGCCTCGGCGGACTACCGTGCGCTGGTCGCGACGCATGGCCGATCGCAGGTTGCCAAGGCGCTCGACGAAGCGCTCACGCGCCGCGTCGAGTTCGCGCTCGCCGACGTGAATGGTGCCGTCGATAGCGCCGTCACGCCGATGCAGACGATGTATCCCGCCTTCGACGGCGCTGGGTCGCCGGATGATGTCCTGCTGCACGACCCCGCCTGGCGCGGCACGCTGCTGGCCGCTGCGCGGGCGCTGGGCCGCGCGAGCGCACCAACGTTCTCGCGCCGCGGTGTCGAACTCGAGCAGGCCGTGACCGATGGCGATGCCGAGGGGGTGCTCGATGCGCTGCTCACGCAAAAGGGCGAGCCGCGCAGGTTCGGCGAGAAGCTCGCCGGCATCGAGGATGTGCGCGCAGCGCAGGAGCGCGTGCAGCAGTACTGCGCGGCGCGCGCCCAGCATGAGGCGTGGCTGTACCAGCAACGCATGGCCCGGCTGACGCGGCTGCTCGTCAAGTGCTTCGCGGACGTGAAGGTCTCCAACGGCTGGGTCGACATGAACGATGTCGAACAGGCCGCGCACATGCTGCTGGGCAACGCGGAACTCTGGGGCTGGGTGCAGGAGCGACTCGACGCGGGCGTGCGGCACCTGCTCATCGACGAGTTCCAGGACACGAACCCGCTGCAATGGCAGGCGCTCAGCGGCTGGCTCGGCAGTTATGCCGGCGCGGGAGCGCGGCGGCCGGGCGTATTCATCGTGGGCGACCCGAAGCAGAGCATCTACCGCTTCCGCCGTGCGGAGCCGCAGGTCTTCATCGCCGCCAAGGACTTCGTACAGCGGGGGCTTGGCGGCGACCTGCTCAACTGCGACCACACGCATCGCAACGCGCAGGCCGTGATCGGCCTCGTGAATGCCGCGATGCAGGAGGCGCAACAGGCGGGCGAGTTCAGCGGCTTCCGCGATCACACGACCGAATCCGGCGCCGCGGGGCGCATTCTCAAGCTGCCGATGATCGGGCGCGACGCGATCGCGTCGGCATCGCCGAACGATGCGACGGCGGACATCGCGCCTGCGTGGCGCGACAGCCTGACGACGCCGCGCCTGCTGCCCGAGGAGAAGCTGCTGCAGAAGGAATGCCAGCAGGCCGCCCGCTGGATCGCGGCGCGCATCGCGGAGGGCCTCGCGCCGAGCCAGATCATGGTGCTCGCGCGACGCCGCAGCCGATTGGCGGCCATGCAGGACGAGTTGCGCAAGCTTCACATCGCGGTCCAGCAGCCGGAAAAAACGAGTTGCACGACGCACCGGAAGTGCAGGACATGGTCGCGCTCATCGATGTGCTGGTGTCGCCCGACCACGACTTGTCGCTCGCGCGTGCGCTCAAGTCGCCGCTGTGGGGCCTGCACGACGACGCGCTGGTGCAGATCGCACGCCGGCAGCGCGAAACCCGCATGAGTTGGTTCGATCTGCTGCAGTCGCCGGACTGGCCTGCGCCGCTGGCCGGCATCGGTCCACGGTTGCGTGAATGGCAGCAGTGGCTGCAGGACCTGCCGCCGCACGATGCGTTGAGCGCGATCTATCACGACGCCAACGTGCTTCCGGCCTTTGCCGCAGCCGCGCCGGCGGCGATGCGCGCATCCGTTCTCGCCAACCTCCGAGGGCTTCTTTCCGCCTCGCTCGAACTCGATGGCGCGCGTTTCGCGACGCCCTATGGTTTCGTGCGTGCACTGCGCGCCGGCGGCGTGCGCGCGCCTTCGTTGTCCGTAGCGGAGGCGGTGCAACTGCTCACGGTCCACGGCGCGAAGGGTTTGGAGGCCAAGGTGGTGCTCCTGCTCGACACGGACGCATCGGCGCAGCGCGCGCAGACCATGGGCGTGCTCGTGAAGTGGCCTGGTCATGCGAGCGCGCCCGAGCGCTTCGTCTTCATCGCGAGCGAAAAGAATCCGCCGGCCTGCGCGACGGACGACCTCGCGGAGGAACAGTCGGCAAGACATCGCGAAGAGATCAACGCGCTTTACGTGGCGACCACGCGCGCGCGGGAGGAATTGGTCGTTTCAGCCGTCGCCGCCGCGCGTGCCAACGGACAAAGCTGGTGGGCGCGGCTCGAGCCTCGCTGCGATGCCATCGAGGATGTGGCGGCGGCTGGTGGGGCATCGGCCGGGTTGGCGCCCTCGTCCTTCGAGATGCTCGGCCTTCCCGATCTGGCGACGGAGGCGACCGTGAAGCCGTCCAGCCCTGCGCTTCGTCGCGGCGATACACGCGCTTCGGCACTCGGCCAGGCGATGCATCGCTTGCTCGAATGGACGCGGCCGGGCGAGCCGCTGCCGATGGAGCATCTGCGCGCCGCCGCGCGGGAGTTCGCGCTCGATCTCCCGGCCACGCGCGCGGCGGCTGCGATGGCGCAGCGCATCCGCGTCGGCGCCGGTGCCTGGGCGTGGGACATCGAATCGCTGGACTGGCACGGCAACGAAGTCACGCTGGTCCATCAGGGCCAGGTGCTGCGCATCGACCGGCTGGTGCGCCATCGCGAGAGCGGCGCGTGGTGGGTGCTCGACTACAAGTCGGCCGCCCGCCCCGAACGCGACGCGGCGCTGATTGCGCAACTCAACCGCTACCGCGATGCGGTCCAGGAAGCCTACCCAGGCGAAACCGTCCGCGCGGCATTCCTGACGGGGCAGGGCGAACTGGTCACACTCCAATGAACAAAGACAAGTCAGTCGCCATCGTCGGCGGCGGTCCCGCGGGATTGATGGCGGCCGAGGTTCTGAGCCGCGAGCGCGCACAGGTTCATCTCTATGACGCCATGCCCTCGGTGGGGCGCAAGTTCCTGCTCGCGGGGCGCGGTGGGCTCAACCTCACGCATTCCGAACCTCTCGACCGGTTCATCGAACGCTTCGGCGAGCGACGTGCGCAGGTCGAGCCGCTGTTGCGCCGTTTCGGCCCCGACGCGCTGCGCGAATGGGCCCATGGGCTCGGGATCGAAACCTTCGTGGGGACATCGGGCCGGGTCTTTCCGAAGGACATGAAAGCCGCGCCGCTGCTGCGTGCCTGGCTGCACCGGCTGCGGCAGGCCGGTGTGCAGTTCCACATGCGTCATCGATGGGGCGGTTGGGCGGATGCTCCCGCGTCGGCGACCACCTTGCGTTTCGCGACGCCGGGCGGCGATGTCGAGGTGTCGCACGATGCGGTCGTGCTCGCGCTCGGCGGCGCGAGCTGGGCGCGGCTGGGGTCCGACGGCGCGTGGGTGCCGTGGCTGGCAGCGCGCGGCATCGATCTCGCGCCGCTGATCCCGGCGAATTGCGGTTTCGATCTCGGGTGGACGTCTTACTTCGCCGAACGTTTCGCCGGCATGCCATTCAAGTCGATTGCGATTTCGTTCGTCGACACACGGGGGCGTCGCTTTGCGCGCAAGGGTGAATTCGTCGCGACTGCCACGGGCATCGAAGGAAGCCTGGTCTACGCCGCGTCCGCTTTGCTGCGTGACGAGATCGCGTCGCATGGCAGCGCCACACTGATGCTCGACCTGCTGCCCGACCGCACGCCGGAGCAGGTGCGCGCCGCCGTGCTCCATCCGCGCGGTTCGCGAACGGTCGCGAGCCATCTGAAGAGCCGCCTGGGCCTCGATGGCATCAAGATGGCCGTGCTGCATGAGGTGCTCGCGAAAGACGCGATGCATTCGCCCGAAAGGCTGGCCGAAACGATCAAGGCCGTCCCGCTTCGGCTCGTCGCGGCGAGGCCGATCGACGAGGCCATCAGTACCGCCGGCGGTGTGCGCTTCGAGGCGCTCGATGACAAGCTGATGAGCCTTGCGCTGCCGGGCGTCTTCGTTGCCGGCGAGATGCTCGATTGGGAAGCGCCCACGGGCGGCTATCTGCTGACTGCGTGCATGGCGAGCGGCGTCGTCGCCGCAGAGGGCATGCTTCGCACCCTGGACTGAGCGCTACACCGCGGTCGGACGAAGCTGCCAGTGCCTCACGGTGGTTGCGATGACTCGCGCCGCGTGGGCCTGAAGATTGACCGCGTGCGCAGCCGGTGCCGCGGATGCAACGGAAAAGGGCCACGAAGACCGGGCCACCCGCGGCCGAGGTGCGAACGGAAGCACGCGTGCAGCGGCTTGAGGGAAGGGGTGGGTGGTCATGTCGTCGCCTCGAGTTGTTCTTGGAGACGACGCATTTTACTCGCATCACTGTATTTTCATACAGTATTTTCGAGCCTTGAAATGAGGTTGACGAGCCTTACCCCGGCACTGGCTACGCAGTTAGGGCTGCTTGGTTCCCCACCTGACCCGGTTGGCCGCTTCACCATGCGGGGAGGCCCGTCAACCGACGATTGTAGGCGACGATTGATCGCCGCCAGGACGCCCTTGCGGTCGACCCTAAAATGCGCCGATGGCCTATCTCGTGCTCGCTCGCAAACACCGTCCAAAAACCTTCAGCGAGATGGTGGGGCAGGAGCATGTCGTGCAGGCCCTCGAGAACGCGCTGACCTCGCAGCGCCTGCACCACGCCTATCTCTTCACGGGGACGCGCGGCGTCGGCAAGACGACGGTGTCGCGCATCCTGGCCAAGTCGCTCAACTGCCAGGGCCCGGACGGGCAGGGTGGCATCACCGCCACGCCGTGCGGCCTGTGCCAGGCGTGCAGGGACATCGATGCGGGCCGCTTTGTCGACTACACCGAGCTCGATGCGGCGTCCAATCGCGGCGTGGACGAAGTGCAGGCATTGCTCGAACAGGCGGTCTACAAGCCGGTGCAGGGGCGCTTCAAGGTCTTCATGATCGACGAAGTGCACATGCTCACCGGCCATGCGTTCAACGCCATGCTGAAGACGCTGGAGGAGCCGCCCGAATACCTCAAGTTCGTGCTGGCCACGACTGATCCGCAGAAGGTGCCGGTCACCGTGCTGTCGCGCTGCCTGCAGTTCAACCTGCGGCCGATGGCGCCCGAGACCGTGCTCGAACATCTCACGCGCGTGCTTGAATCCGAATCGGTGCCGGCCGAGCCTCAGGCGCTGCGCCTTATCGCGCGCGCCGCGCGCGGGTCCATGCGCGATGCGCTGTCGCTCACCGACCAGGCGATCGCCTTCGGCAACGGCGAGATCCAGGAGGCCGGCGTGCGCCACATGCTGGGCAGCGTCGACCGCGGCCATGTGTTCCGGTTGATCGAGGCGCTGGCGCAGGGCGACGGCAAGACCGTCGTCGAAACCGCCGAGGGATTGCGGCGCGATGGCTTGTCGGCCGCGTCGACGCTCGAGGAAATGACGGCTGTGCTGCAGGGCATGGCCGTGCTGCAGGCCGTTCCTTCCCGCGCGGGCGCGGACACGAGCGGCGATCCCGATGCGGCCGAGACTGCGCGCCTCGCCGCGGTGATGCCCGCTGACGAGACGCAACTGCTCTACAGCCTGTGCCTGCATGGCCGCACCGAACTGGGACTTGCGCCGGACGAGTACGCGGCGCTCACGATGGTGCTGCTGCGACTTCTGGCGTTCAGGCCGAGCGGCGCGGCCGCCGAGGAAAAAAACTCTGAATGAAGCGCCGCGGCGCGAAGTGCCGGTGGCGCGCGCCGTGCCTGCGGAGGTCGTCCCTGCGCCCGTTGCGGAACCGCCGCGCGTCGAGCCGGCGGCGATCGCCGCGCCTTCGGCCCCTGCCGCGCGGCCGGGCCATCGTCTTCCGGTGGTCGATGCACCGGCGCTGAATGCCGCCGCTTCCCCGCGGCCGATGGCCACCGATGAACCCGAACCGGCTCCGGCCAAGGTCATGGCCGTGCCGGTGCGCGTGCAACCGCCGGCGGGCGTGCGCGAGGGTGAATCGACAGCCGCAGCCGCATCGCACCCGATTCCGCCCAGCGAAGAGGGGGATTTCTGGTACGCCACTGTCACGCAGATGGTGGCGGCCGAATCCATCACGGCGTTGGCGCGGGAACTCGCATTGCAGTCGCAACTGGTGGCGCGCGACGTCGACCAGTGGCTGTTGCGGGTCGAGCGCGAATCGCTCAACCAGGCCGGCAGCCGCGACAAGGTCCAGGCGGCGCTCGCCGCGCTCGGTCATGACGTGAGAATCGCGATCGAGATCGGCACCGTCGTCGACAGCCCGGCCCGCCGCAACAAGCAGGCTGCCGAAGCGCGCCAGCGCGTTGCCGAAGAGGCGATACGCAACGATCCCGAGGTCCAGTCGATGATGCGCGACTGGGACGCGAGGATCGTTCCGGGCACGCTCCGGCCCGCCTAGTGTTTTCAATTTCTTTTCTCAACGATCGACAGGACCAACGATGTTCAACAAAGGACAACTGGCCGGCCTCATGAAGCAGGCGCAGGCGATGCAGGACAACCTCAAGAAGGCGCAGGAAGAGCTCGCCACGATCGAGGTCGAGGGCGAATCGGGTGCCGGCCTCGTGAAGGTAGTGATGACGTGCAAGCACGACGTCAAGCGCATCACGATCGACCCGAGCCTGCTGACCGACGACAAGGACATGCTCGAGGATCTCGTGGCGGCGGCCTTCAACGCCGCGGTCCGCAAGGCCGAGGAAACGAGCGAGCAGAAGATGGGCAAGATCGCCGCCGGCATGCCTGGCCTTCCTGCCGGCATGAAGCTGCCGTTCTGATCGCCCGGGCCTCGATGGCGGATTCCAGTTCGCTCGATGCGCTGGTCGATGCGTTGCGCCGCCTTCCCGGCGTGGGTGCGAAGTCGGCTTCGCGCATGGCGTTCCATCTGTTGCAGCACGACCGGGAGGGCGCGCAGATGCTCTCGCGCGCGCTGCAGCAGGCTGCGAGCAGCGTGCGGCATTGCGAGCGGTGCAACACCTTCACGGAAGCATCGATCTGCAACGTGTGCAGCGACCCGCGGCGCGATGCGAGCAAGCTGTGCGTCGTCGAGACGCCCGCCGATCAGGCGGCGCTGGAGCGCACCGGCGCGTTCAAGGGTTACTACTTCGTGCTGATGGGCAAGCTCAGCCCGCTCGATGGCATCGGTCCCAAGGACATCGGACTCGCCAGGCTCTTCGACCGCGCGCTCGACGGCACGGTGACCGAGGTGATCCTCGCGACCAACTTCACCGCCGAAGGCGAGGCGACCGCTCATGTCATCGGCGAGGCGCTCAAGCAGCGCGGACTTGCGGTGACGCGCCTGGCGCGCGGCGTTCCGGCCGGCAGCGAGCTCGAATACGTCGACCTGGGGACCATCGCGCACGCATTGGTCGATCGGCGCTGAACGGAAAGTCATCGCGAGGAATACGCAATGAGCTTCCCCACCTGACGCTGGCCTATTGGTGCGTGCTGGCCGCAGCCTTGCTGCCCTACATCTCGGCCTACATCGCGAAGGCCGGTGCATTCGATCTCAAGGACAACAATGCGCCGCGTGAATGGGCTGCGCGGCAGGCGGGCTGGCGCGCGAGGGCGAACAGCTCGCAGGCCAACGGCTTCGAAGGGCTGCCCTTCTTCATCGGCGCGGTCGTCATCGCGCATCAGCTCGGTGCGGCGCAGGGAACGCTCGACATGCTGGCCCTCGCCTATGTCGTGCTGCGTGTGATCTACATCGGCGCGTACATCTCGGGCATCGGCGCGCTGCGCAGCGCGGTGTGGACGCTGGGCTTCGTGGTCAATATCGCGATCCTGTTCGCCGGCCGATAGAAGTCTTCATGTTTACGTGAAAACCCGCACGGGATGTCCCCGATGCAGGCGCTGAATCGCGCCCCTAAGCTCATTTCGAACCTCGAATACAGAGCCTTAGGCATCGCCATTCATGCTGCTCAATCGCCGTACCTTCACCATCGCTGCGGCCCTGGGAGCGGCCGCAGTTGGCGCACCCCTGGTCCATGGACAGCCGAAGCTCGAGAAGTCGAGAATTTCGATCGCTGTCGGCGGCAAGGCGGCGTTCTACTACCTGCCGCTGACCATCTCCGAGCAGCTCGGCTACTTCCAGGCGGAAGGGCTCGACGTCGAAATATCCGACTTCGCCGGCGGCTCGCGCGCATTGCAGGCGGTGGTGGGCGGCTCTGCCGATGTCTGCTCGGGTGCCTTCGAGCACACCATCAACCTCCAGGCCAAGAACCAGTACTTCCAGTCCTTCGTGCTGCAGGGGCGCGCACCGCAGATTGCCATCGGCGTGTCGACGAAGAACATGCCGGCGTACGGCAGCGTTGCCGATCTCAAGGGCAAGAAGATCGGCGTCTCCGCGCCCGGCTCGTCGACCAACATGGTGGCCAACCTCGTTCTCTCGCGCGCAGGCCTCAAGGCCAGCGATGTGAGCTACATCGGCGTCGGTGTCGCGGCCGGCGCGCTGACCGCGCTGCGTTCGGGCCAGATCGATGCCATCAGCAACACCGATCCGGTGATGACGATGCTCGAGCAGAAGGGCGACGTGAAGATCATCAGCGACACGCGCACGCTCAAGGGCACGCAGGAGGTGTTCGGCGGGCTGATGCCGGCGGCGTGCCTCTATGCATCGTCCGAGTTCGTGCAGAAGCATCCCAACACCTGCCAGTGCGCTGGCCAACGCGATCGTGCACGGCCTCAAGTGGCTGCAGACGGCGGGCCCGGGCGACATCATCAAGACGGTGCCCGAGACCTATCTGCTCGGCGATCGCGCGCTGTATCTCGCTTCGTTCGACAAGGTGCGCGAGGCCATTGCCACCGACGGGATCGTCCCGGCCGAAGGGCCGAAGACCGCATTGAACGCCATCGCGAGCTTCGACCCGACGGTCAAGGCCGACAAGATCGACCTCTCGAAGCTCTATACCAACGAGTTTGCGCGGCGTGCGAAGGACAGGTTCAAGGCCTGACTTGCGCGTCCAGCAACCCGGCTTCGGCCGGGTTTTTCTTTGCCCTCATGGTGGACTACGCACTCGAACTCCTGAACATCAGCTGCATCTTCCGCGCGAAGGACGACCGGACGCAGCGCTACACGGCCGTGGCAGATGCCACCCTTCGCGTGCGCGCGGGAGAGTTCGTGTCGGTGGTCGGGCCGACGGGATGCGGCAAGTCGACGTTGCTCAACGTGGGTGCCGGCCTGCTCGAGCCTTCATCGGGCGTGGTGAAGGTCTTCGGGCGGCCGCTCAAGGGCATCAACGCGCGCGCGGGGTACATGTTCCAGAGCGAGGCATTGATGCCGTGGCGCAGCGCGATGGACAACGTGATGCTCGGCCTGCAGTACCGGGGCGTTGCCGATGCGAAGGCACGCGACCTGGCGAGCGAATGGCTCGCGCGCGTGGGGCTCGCGGGCTTCGGCGATCGCTATCCGCATCAGCTTTCCGGCGGCATGCGCAAGCGTGCCGCCCTCGCCCAGGTGCTGGCGCTGGATCCCGACATCATCCTCATGGACGAGCCTTTCAGCGCGCTCGACATCCAGACGCGGCAGTTGATGGAGAACGAGGTGCTCGCGCTCTGGGCGAGCAAGAAGAAGGCGGTGCTCTTCATCACGCACGACCTCGACGAAGCCATCGCGATGAGCGACCGCGTGGTCGTGCTGTCCGCCGGACCGGCCACGCGGCCGATCGGTGAGTTCGAGATCGACCTGCCGCGTCCGCGCGATGTGGCCGAGGTACGCACGCATCCGCGATTCGTCGAACTGCATTCGCAGATCTGGGCCGTGCTTCGCGACGAAGTCCTGACGGGCTATGCGCAGCAATTGAAGAAGGCGGCCTGACATGAAGCTTCGCCCCAATGAAGGCAATGCCGGGTTCTGGCAGGGCGTGCTGTTGCTGCTCCTGCTGGCGGCGTGGCATCTCGCTTCGCGCAACGAGCAGTTCGCGTTCTTCGTCGGCGAGCCGATCAAGGTCGCGGGACGGATCTGGAGCTGGTTCATGCCGGTCGCGATTGCGCCGAACCCCTGTTTCCAGAAGGGCTGCCGGGCAATGCGGATGTCTACCTGCATCTCGGCGTGACGCTCCTCGAGACGGTGCTGGCCTTTGTCATCGGCACCGTGCTGGGGCTGGCCTTCGGCCTCTGGCTCGCGCTGGCGCCGACGGCGAGCCTGGTCTTCGATCCCTACATCAAGGCGGCCAATTCGATGCCGCGCGTGATCCTCGCGCCGATCTTCGCGCTGTGGTTCGGCCTCGGCATCTGGAGCAAGGTCGCGCTCGCGGTCACGCTGGTGTTCTTCATCGTGTTCTTCAACGTCTACCAGGGGGTGCGCGAGGTGAGCCCGGTGGTGCTCGCCAACGCACGCATGCTCGGTGCGAACCAGCGCCAGCTCCTGCGCACGGTGTACCTGCCGAGCGCGACGAGCTGGGTGTTCTCGAGCCTGCACACCTCGGTCGGACTGGCCTTCGTGGGCGCTGTGGTCGGCGAATACCTGGGTTCGGCGCGCGGCGTCGGCTACCTCATCCTGCAGGCCGAAGGAACCTTCGACGTGAACACGGTGTTCGCCGGCATCGTGGTGCTGACCGGCTTCGCGCTCGCGCTCGACGGCATCGTCGGCGTGCTGGAGCGGCGGCTCATGAAATGGCAGCCGCGCAGCGGCGAGACCGAAAAGCTCTGAGCGACTGGCGCGCTCAGCGCTGTTTCTTCGAGGGCGTCCCGCCGCGTGGCTCGCGCACGACCTGCTTCTCGGCCGGCTTCTTGGTCGTCTTGCCTGGGGTGCCCTTCGGCTCCCTCGAAGTCACGCTGCCGGCATTGAGCGTCTTGAGCGTCTTGCCGCCGGTGAGGTGCGCGAGTCCGGCGCCGACGCGTGTGGTGGGGGCTGCCTTCACCGGCAGGTACACCACCACCTCATAGCCCTTCGGGAAGGCGTGATTGGTCTTCACGTCGTTCCATTCGGCCACGCTTGCCGGACTCAGTCGGTAGCGCTGGGCGATGCTCGCGACGCTGTCCCGCTTGCCTGCCTTGATGATGGTGCGGCGCGTGACGATCTCGGGCTGGAAGCTCAGGTGCCCGGTGTCGGCCACCACCGCGTCCACGTCTTCCTGAACGCGCGAGGTGCGCGGCACGATCAGCGTCGAGCCGGCCTTGATCAGCATTCGCGGCGGCACGCTGTTGATCGCGCGCAGGTCGGCTTCGCTCATGCCCGAGCGCTGGGCCGCGTCTGCCACGGTCATCGTGGAGGGAACGGTCCATGCCGTCCAGCTCGCGTACTGGCCTTGCGAATAGGCCTCGAAGTTGCGTTTGAAGACGGCCGCGTTGTCCCACGGCAACAGGATCTCGGGCGTGCCGGCGGCCAGCAGCACCGGTTTGTGCGCTGACGGATTGAGCGCGCGGAAGTCGTCGATCTTGACGTCCGCCAGCTTCGCCGCCAAGTCGACGTCGAGGTCGCGCTTGAGTTCGACGGTCTGGAAGTACGGGTGATTGGCGATGAGCGGCAGATCGGTGTTGAAGCGCTCCGGATTGGCGACGATGTTCTTCACGGCCTGCAGCTTGGGCACGTACATGCGTGTCTCGGCGGGCATCGACAGGTCGTTGTAGCCGGTGGGCAGGCCGGCGCGCTGGTTCTTCGCGATGGCGCGGCTCACGTTGCCTTCGCCCCAGTTGTAGGCGGCGAGTGCCAGATGCCAGTCGCCGAACATGCCGTAGAGCTTCTGCAGGTAGTCGAGCGCCGCACGCGTGGAAGCGACCACGTCGCGGCGGTCGTCGCGGAAGATGTTCTGCTTGAGGTCGTAGTCGGTTCCGGTGGCCGGCATGAATTGCCACATGCCCGCCGCGCGGGCGCTCGACACCGCCTGCGGGTTGAAGGCGCTCTCGACGAACGGCAGCAGCGCGATCTCGGTGGGCATGTCGCGGCGCTCGAGTTCCTCGACGATGTGGAAGATGTAGCGGCTGGAGCGCGCGGTCATGCGCTGCATGTAGTCGGGCCGGCTCGCGTACCACTGCTCGCGGTCATGCACGGCGTCGTTGTCGAGGTCCGGCATCTTGAAGCCGCGGCGGATGCGGTCCCACATGTCGGTGGGCGGCGCGAGCGTCACGACGGCGCGTGATCTCGTCTGGCCGGAAGTGATCGGCGTGAGGGCACCGCCCGGATAGACCGGCGCGGCACCGCCCGATCCAGCAGAGGACGAATAACCGGTACCGGTGGCGCAGCCCGCGAGAAAGAGGGAGCCCGCGAGGCAGGCCGCAACGATGAGTCTCATCGAAAGTCGTTCTTCCATTGGCGCAGCGCAGCGAACACCTCGGTCTCGGGGGCATGTGCCGACAGGCCGGCATGGGCCTGAACTGCCAGGCGGACGGTGGATTCGCGGCTGCGAAGAAAAGGGTTGATACGGCGCTCGGTCGCGAGCTGCGATGGCAGCGTCGGCTCGCCGCGCGCACGCAAGGCTTCGCATTGCGCCGTGTACTGAGCGAGATCCGCGTTGCCGGGTTCCACGGCGTGCGCGAATCTCAGGTTAGCAAGTGTGTATTCGTGGGTGCAGCACACGCGCGTGCTGCCCGGCAGCGCGGAAAGCGCATCGAGCGATGCAAGCATCTGCGCGGGTGTGCCCTCGAAAAGTCGCCCGCACCCGCCGGAAAACAAAGTGTCACCACAAAAGACCAGCGGAGCGAGGTCGCCCGCCGACGTGTTGATCGCGTTGGCCGGAAGGAAGTAGGCGATATGTCCGGCGGTATGGCCCGGAACATCGATGATCTCGAAGCGCAGACCCAGCACGTCGGCGCGATCGCCATGCGCGAGCGGGGTGAAGGGTTCGGGGATCCGCTCGCGGGCAGGGCCGAACACCGGGGCGCCGGTGGCTTCGTGCAACGCGGCCACGCCGCCTGTGTGATCGGCGTGATGGTGCGTGACTAGAATCGCGGCCAACTGCAGATTGTCGCGCTGGAGTGCTTCGAACACCGGCGCGGCGTCCCCTGGGTCGACCACGATCGCGTTGCGTCCGTCCTGCAGCATCCAGATGTAGTTGTCGGCAAAGGCGGGCAGCGGAACGAGGGTCATGAGCGGTCAAATTATAGGTTTGCACGATTGGTTCGAGACCCCTCCAGGGCGCTATCTGCTGGAGTGGGAGCAGGGCCAGTTCGATCAGGCCGTGGCGGACGTCTTCGGCTATCACGCGCTCCAGCTCGGGTTGCCGGAGGTGCAGGGCCTGCGCGCCAACCGCATGCCGCATCGCTGGCTGGCGCTGTCGGAGTCGGCGATGGCGCCGCGCAGTTCGCTCGTCACCGACTTCTCGGCGCTGCCGTTTCCGGCGAACAGCCTCGACCTCGTCGTGCTGCCGCACACGCTCGAACTGAGTCCGGACCCGCATGCGACGCTGCGGGAGGTCGAACGGGTGCTGGTGCCAGAAGGGCGTGTCGTCGTCTGCGGGCTCAACCCGGCGAGCCTGTGGGGCATGCGGCAACGGCGGGCGCGGCTCTACCAGCGGCTGGGGTTCGGCGAACTCTTCCTGCCGGACGCGGGTGAATTCATTGGCTACCGGCGCATGCGCGACTGGCTGCGCCTGTTGAGCTTCGAGGTCGAATCGGGTCGCTTCGGTGTCTATCGGCCCGCCGTGCGCAGCGAGGCGTGGCTCGAGCGCTGCCACTGGTTCGATGCGGCCGGCGAGCGCTGGTGGCCGATCTTCGGCGCGGTCTATTTCCTGGTGGCGGTGAAGCGGGTGCGCGGCATGCGGCTCTTGAGCGCTGACTGGCGCCGGCCGGCCGCCCGGACCAGCGCGCCGGTGCCGATCGCGGGTGCCGGGCGGATGCACCGGGATCACCGCGACCACGCGCGCCGCTCGTCGCATCGAAAGAAACAAGGAAAAGGTTCTTGAACGAAGTACAGATCTACACCGATGGCGCCTGCAAGGGCAATCCCGGTCCTGGCGGCTGGGGCGCATGGCTGAAATCGGGGGCGAGCGAGAAGGAGTTGTTCGGGGGCGAGCTCAACACCACCAACAACCGCATGGAGCTGCAGGCCGTGATCGAGGGGCTCGCGGCGCTGAAGCGGCCCTGCAAGGTCACGCTGTATCTCGACAGCCAGTACGTGCGCATGGGCATCACCGAGTGGATCCGCGGCTGGAAGGCCAAGGGCTGGCGGACCTCGACCAAGCAGCCTGTCAAGAACGTGGAGCTGTGGCAGCAGCTGGACAAGCTGGTGTCGGAAGGCGGTCACCGGATCGAGTGGCGCTGGGTCAAGGGGCACTCGGGCGATCCGGGCAACGAGCGTGCGGATGCGCTGGCCAACAAGGGCGTCGAGCGCGCGCTGGGGCGCATCTAGAGTCGCTCGGGCACTTCCAGTGCTTCGCCCATCTGGGCGCGGAACAACAGGTCGTCGGTGATGCGGAGCCGGCGGCTCATCTCGCGCGCGATGTTCATCTGGATCAGTGCGAACTGCTCGACGTCGTGCTCGAACAGCCGGTAGAGGTTGGCCGAGGTGAGCCCGATGGCGCTGCAGTCTTCGTCGGCTCGCACGGTCGCGCTACGGGGACAGAGGTCGAGCAGGGCCATTTCGCCGAAGCAGTCGCCGGGGCCGAGGCGCCGGATGAGCAGTTCGTGCGTCTGCCAGCTCTTCGACACGGTGACGTGGCCGCTTTCCAGGACGAACATGCAGGTGGGCGTGTCGTTCTCCTGGAAGAAGAAATCGCCCCGCCGCACATGCCTCACCGACGCTTCGCCGAGCAGGAACTCGATGGTCGCCGCACCGATGGCGCCGAAGATGGGCATCTGCTGGATCAACTCGATTCTTGATGCCATGCACCGCTCCTTGCCGGTTGGGAGGCGGACGACGCTAGATCACGCCGTCGAACATCATGACGTCGACCGGGTCGCCGTCGGCCACGCTGCCCTGGTCATGATGCAGCACGACGAGGCCGTTGGCTTCGACCATCGAGCTCAGCACGCCCGAGCCCTGGTTGCCCGCGATGCGCACTTCGGGCAATGACCCGGCCACCGGCCGGACGTAGCCGCGCTGGTATTCGGTGCGCCCTGGCTTCTTGCGGATGGCGCCGACGCTCTTGGCGCGAAGCAGCGGCGGCGGGGCGGCGCAGGCGTCGTTGCAGCCCATCATGCGCAGAAGCGCGGGTCGCACGAATGCCAGGAAGGTGACCATGACCGCGACCGGATTGCCGGGCAGGCCGAAGAGCACGGCCGGTCCGCGATCCGGCTTCTCCACGGGGATCAGGCCGACCGCCATCGGCCGGCCGGGCCGCATCGCGACGCGCCAGAACGCCATGTCGCCGAGGCGCTGCATCACGGCCCGCGTGTGGTCGGCCTCGCCGACGCTGACGCCGCCGCTGGTGATGATCGCGTCGGCTTCGTTCGCGGCGCGGCAGAGCGCCGATTCGAGCGCGGCCGGATCGTCCCGCACGAGCCCGAGATCGATCACCTCGCAGCCGAGCCGGTTCAGAAGCCCGAAGACGGTGTAGCGGTTGCTGTCGTATACAGCACCTTCGCGCGGCAGTTCGCCGAGGCTCAGGATCTCGTCGCCGGTCGAGAAGTAGGCAACGCGCAGGCGCCGCAGCACCGGCACCATCGGCAGCCCGAGGCTCGCCACCATGCCGAGCGCGGCGGGGGAAATGATCTCGCCGCGCCGCAGGGCGGGCTTGCCTTGCATGAGGTCCTCGCCCGCAAGACGCCGGTTGTCGCCGCGCCGCAGGGCCTTGGCGGGGAAGCGGACGCCGTCGCCCTCGATCGTGCAGAACTCCTGGGGAACGACCGTGTCGAGGCCTGCCGGCATCACGGCGCCGGTCATGATCTTGACCGTGTCGCCGGCGCCCACGCTGCCCCGCCAGGCTGCGCCGGCCAGGGCGGTGCCGACGATGCGCAACTGCACCGATTCATCGTCTGCTGCGCCATCGAGCAGGCTGCCGTCGAACGCGAAGCCGTCCATGGCCGAGTTGTCGTGCGGCGGCACGCTGACCGGCGAAATGATGTCTTCGGCCAGCACCCGGCCCAGTGCGTCGCGCAGGGCGATGCGCTGGACCTGCGTGACCGCGGCCGGTTCCGCGAGCCGCGCGAGGAAGGCCTGCACGGCATCGACGCCCAGCGCCTTCGGGTCGTAGCCCGCCAGTGCGGCGGCGATGTCTGCGATACGGCTCATGGAAGCAGCGGGGAATTCAGGTGCGCTGGGATTCGAGCGCGTGCAGCTCGGCCAGCGTGTTGGCATTGAAGAAGGCGTCCGGCGCGTCGCCGGGGCGATCGAATGGCACGAGCACCGTGCGATGCTGCGCGGTCCAGGAGTCGATCTTGCGCCCGCCCGCCTGGGTGAACCGCACGAGGCTTTCGAGCAGGGTAGCGCTCAACAGGCAGAACACGGGCTGCGCACGCAGGGCAGGGGCGCCGCCGGGTTCTTCGGAAGGCTCCGGCGCCGAGACCATCGCGATTTCCGCATCGTTGGCGACCAACGCCTCGGACAGGCGGCCCGCCAGATCGAGCGGGAAAAGCGGCGTGTCGCACGGCACCGTCAGCAGATAGGGCGTCTCGCAACGCTCCATCCCGGTCAGGAAGCCGGCCAGCGGCCCCGCATAGTCGGCCAGTGCGTCGGGCCACACCGGCACCCCGAACGACTCGTAGGCCGAGAGGTTGCGGTTGGCGTTGATCATGATCTCGCCGACCTGCATGCCCAGCCGCATCACGGCGTGCATCGCGAGCGCCGTGCCGTTGAAGTTCTGCAAGCCCTTGTCGACGCCACCCATGCGGGTGCCGCGTCCGCCGGCGAGCACGAGGCCGGTGATCTCGCCGGTGGCGATGGCTGGTGGGGT
The DNA here is from genome assembly GCF_050632185.1 of Variovorax ureilyticus. Classification (GTDB taxonomy): domain Bacteria; phylum Pseudomonadota; class Gammaproteobacteria; order Burkholderiales; family Burkholderiaceae_C; genus Variovorax; species Variovorax ureilyticus_A. The sequence goes on along the minus strand of NZ_CP192579.1, from coordinate 2,271,221 downwards.
GGTCATCCGCCGATGTAGCTCATTTCGACCCGCCGCGGCGCGCTGCCATCGGTCTCGGGTCCGCGCAGTGCGCGAAGTTCGGAATAGCGATCGCTCCGGCCCTGCCAGATGTGGCCGATCGCGGAGGTGATCTCTTCGTCGCTTGCGCCGCCGCGCAGCAGCGGGCGCAGGTCATGGCCCGTATTGGCGAACAGGCAGAGGTAGAGCTTGCCTTCGGTCGACAGCCGCGCGCGGTTGCAGTCGTGGCAGAAGGCCTGCGTGACGCTGCTGATCGCGCCGATCTCGCCGCCGCCGTCCTGGTAGGCCCAGCGCTGCGCGGTCTCGCCCGGCGCGGTGGCTTCGAGGGGCGCAAGAGGGAACACCTCGGCGATGCGCCGCACGACCTCCGCCGAAGGCAGGACCTCGTCCATGCGCCAGCCATTGGTGGCGCCGACGTCCATGTACTCGATGAAGCGCAGCACCACGCCGGTGCCGCGGAAGTGGCGGGCCATCGGCAGGATCTCCTGCTCGTTGGTGCCGCGCTTGACGACCATGTTCACCTTGATCGGCCCGAGGCCCGCGGCCTTGGCCGCCTCGATGCCGGCGAGGACTTCCTCGACCGGGAAATCCACGTCGTTCATGCTGCGGAACACGGTGTCGTCGAGGCCGTCGAGGCTGACCGTCACGCGCCGCAGCCCGGCCGCCCTGAGCGCCTGGGCCTTGCGGGCGAGCAGCGAACCGTTGGTGGTCAGCGTGAGATCGAGCGGCTGGCCGTCCGGCGTGCGCAGGGCCGCGAGCTGCTCGACGAGCACTTCGAGATTCTTGCGAAGCAGAGGCTCGCCGCCGGTGAGCCGGATCTTGTGCACGCCATGGGTGGCGAATAGGCGCGCGAGCCGCGTGATTTCCTCGAAGCTCAGCAGCGCGCTGTGCGGGAGGTACTGATAGTCCTTGTCGAAGACTTCCTTCGGCATGCAGTAGCTGCAGCGGAAGTTGCACCGGTCCGTGACGCTGATGCGCAGATCGGTCAGCGGGCGCTGCAGGCGATCGAGCAGTACGCCGGTCGCCGGGATCGCAGGCCCGGCCATCCCCGCCGCTGGACGGGCGCGGCCAATCTCGGAAACGGGGATGACGTGCTGGCTCATGGGGCAGGCAAATTTAACCGATCGCCCCAGAAGCCGGCAGGCGGAAAACGCTTGACCCTGAGGCGATGAGGCCGGGGCTGGCGGTCATCCGTGCCGGATGGCAACGGTCTTGAGCGCCGTGAATCCATAGAGCGCCTCGAAGCCCTTTTCGCGCCCATAGCCCGAGGACTTGACGCCGCCGAAGGGCAACTCGACGCCGCCGCCCGCGCCGTAGTTGTTGATGAACACCTGACCGCTCCGGACGCGCTTGGCCATGCGAAGCTGGCGCGCACCGTTTTCGGTCCAGATGCCGGCGACCAGCCCGAAGCGCGTGGCGTTCGCGAGTGCGACCGCTTCGTCCTCGTCGCGGAAGGGCATCGCGGCGAGCACGGGGCCGAAGACTTCCTCCTGTGCGAGCCGGTGGCCGACCGGCACGTCGCGCAGCAGGGTCGGCGCCTGGTAGAAGCCGCTTTGGGGCGCTTCGTCGACCACGGTGCCCTGGCCGACCATCGGGATGCCGGCGACCTGGGCGTCGGAAAGGAAATCCCACACGCGCTGCTGCTGCGTCTGGCGGATCAGCGGGCCGACGTCGAGGTCCATCGCGGCCGGGCCGACGCGCAGCGCCTCGAAGGCGTGTCCGAGGCGCTCGAGCAGCGGCTCGTAGATGTCCTGCTGGATCAGCACGCGCGAGCCGGCCGAGCAGGTCTGGCCCGCGTTCTGCACGATCGCGTTGATCAGCACCGGGATGGCTGCATTCAGATCGGCATCCGCAAAGACGATCTGCGGGCTCTTGCCGCCGAGCTCGAGCGTGACCGGGCAGTGCCGCTCGGCCGCCACCTGCTGGATGATCGTGCCCACCGAGGGGCTGCCGGTGAAGCTGATGTGGTCGATGCCCTCGTGCCGCGCGAGCGCGTCGCCGACTTCATGGCCGTAGCCGGTGACGATGTTGATCGCGCCCGGCGGAAACCCCACCTCGGCCGCCAGTTGCGCCACGCGGATCAGCGAGAGGCAGGCATCTTCCGAAGGCTTGACCACGCAGACGTTGCCCGCCGCCAGCGCGCCGCCCACGCTGCGGCCGAAGATCTGCATCGGGTAGTTCCACGGGATGATGTGGCCGGTGACGCCGTGTGGTTCGCGCCACGTCAGCACGCTGTAGCCGTCCTGGTAGGGGATGGTTTCGCCGTGCAGCTTGTCGCAGGCGCCGGCATAGAACTCGAAGTAGCGCACCAGGGCCAGCGCATCGGCGCGCGCCTGCTTGACCGGCTTGCCGCAATCGCGCTGCTCGATCAGCGCGAGTTCGTCGGTGTGCGCAGCGATCTTCTGCGAGAGCTTGTAGAGCAGCCGTCCGCGCTCGGCCGCGCTGACTTTCTGCCAGTTCGACTCGAAGCAATGGCGCGCGGCCTGCACCGCGGCATCGATGTCCGCCGCGTTGCTGCGCTGCAGCTCGTCGAACGGTTGACCATCGGAGGGATCGATCACCGGCAGCGTACGGCCGGACGAGGAGGCAACGCTTTCGTTGCCGATGTAGTTGAGTTGCATGGGGGAAATCTTAGCGCTCAGCGCTCAGCGCGCGGCCGTCGCCCTGGGCAGCGCGCGCAGCGCATTCAGCATGCGCTCGACGTGCTTGTCGGGGTTGAGGTTCTGGTAGTAGTAGGCGACGCGCCCGTTGGGCGTGACCACGTACGAGAGCCGGTTCGCGAAATCCGGCCGGGTCTGCATCACCGCATCGAAGCCCTGGATGACCGCCTTGGACGGGTCGGACGCGACCGGGAAGCGGCTCTGGCAGGACTTGACGGAGAACTTGGTCAGCGTTTCGATGTCGTCGGCCGACACGCCGATCACCGTCGCACCGAGGGCGGCGAACTGGTCGATGGCCTCGGCGAAGGCGTGCGCCTCGATCGAGCAATCGGCGGTGTCCGCCGCCGGGAAAAATACACCACGACCGGCCCCTTGGCCAGCGCTTCGGCGAGCGAGTAGCTGAAGACCTTGCCGCCCAGCGCCGCGGTGGCGGTGAATTTCGGAACGGCATCGCCGATGTCGAGTGCCGCGAAGGCGGTTGGAGCCAAGGCTGCAGCCAGGGCAACAAGCGCGGAGCGCACGGAGGTCTGGAGCATCATGATGTAACCCCGGAGGAAGGCGTTCCGAATTCTAGGACCCGGGGCAGACGCGATCCGCCAGCAACCACAAGAGAAGGGAAATCGAACATGACGTCCGTGCTCTTCGCTTTCGCCCGCATTTTGAGTTTCGCGGCCCTGTCCGGGGCGGTTGCCTTGCTTGCGGCCTGCGGCTCGCTGCCGAAGATGCCCGAGCGGCCGGACGAACACGCTGCCGCGCCCGATCCGTCCACCATGCTTGCGACGATCGCTGCGGCCTCGACGCCGCCCGGCGAGCACTCCGGCTTCCGGCTGATGCCGCTGGGCGTCTATTCGCTCGATGCCCGCATCCAGCTGGCGCAGCGCGCGCAGCATTCGCTCGTGGTGCAGTATTACCAGTTCGAGAACGACGCCACCGGCCGGCTACTGATGCGGGCCTTGCGCGAAGCCGGTGCGCGCGGCGTGAAGGTGAGGGTGCTGGTGGACGACCTCTACACCAGCAAGAGTCAGCAGCCGCTGCTGGCGCTCGCGCAGACGCCGAACGTGGAGGTGCGGCTTTTCAACCCATTCTGCTGCGGGCGCGGGGGCATCGTCTCGCGCTTCGCGGCGTCGCCGCAGGACATTCCGCGGCTCAATCACCGCATGCACAACAAGCTGTTCATTGCCGACGGCGTGATGGCGGTGGTCGGCGGGCGCAACATCGCGGACGAGTATTTCGTGCTGAGCGAGGCGCAGAACTTCATCGACATGGACGCGCTCGTGGTCGGCAAGGTGGTCGCCGAGCTGGAGGCGGTCTTCGATGCCTTCTGGAATGCCGAGCAGGTCTGGCCGATCCAGGACATCGTGACGGGGGAGGGCGGCCGGAAACCCACCGCGCAGGACTTCGACGACTGGATCGGCATGGCCTCGCCGCCGCCGAAGCTGCAGATTCCACCTGTCGACGTGCTGGGTTACGGCCCGATCGCCGAGGAGCTTGACGCCGGCCGCATGGGCCTGCTGTGGGGCGAGGCGCACGCCATCGCCGATCCGCCGAGCAAGCCCAGGTCCATGAGCGCCGACGAGGCGCTGGCGACCAGCGTGACGATGAAGGTCTGGGGCCTGCTGCTCGATGCGAAGTCCGAGGTGGACCTGACTTCGCCCTACCTGGTGCCCGGCGAAAAAGGCATGGCGGCCTTCGACGACCTGATGCAACGCAAGGTCAAGCTGACGCTCCTGACCAATTCGCTGGCGGCCAACGACGAGCCACTGGTCCACACAGGCTATGCGCGCTATCGCGAACGGCTGCTGCGCAGCGGTGCGGATCTCTACGAGCTCAGCCCGCAGCGGACCACCGCCAACAAGCGCTTCGGGATGTTCGGCAATTCGCTTGGCAGGCTGCATGCGAAGACGGCGGCGATTGACAGGCAGCGAATCTTCGTGGGCTCGATGAACCTCGATCCGCGCTCGGCGACGCAGAACACGGAAATGGGCGTCGTCGTTCACAGCCCGCAACTGGCGCGCGAAATGCTCCGGGTGATCAACATCAGCAAACTCCAGAATTCCTACCGCCTTCGTCTGGACGCGGAAACCGGATCACTGCAATGGCTGAGCACCGATGGTGAGAAGGAAATAATCCTGACGTCGGAGCCGGAGGCGGGATTTTTCCAGCGTTTCTACAACTCCCTGGTCGCGCCGCTGGTGCCGGAAATGCTGTTGTAATCCCGGGATGCTCCTGTCGCTTCCTCCCCCTTGCAATCCCCCGGTGGCACCCCACATGCTTCGCATGAACGCTACCAACACCCCTGCTCCCAAGACCGATCTGGCGGTGACGCACGTCCTGGCCCAGCTCCTCGAGCGGCTCGAGCACAGCCCCGTGCCGGTGGGCGCCGAACAATACCGCTCGGTCGTCATGCATCTGGTCGATGAATTCCGCGATGTGGAATCGGGCGTCCAGCTCGGCCAGTTGCTGGATGCCTATCCGGCCGCGGCCGAGGTGTACGAGAACATGAACTATCAGCACGCCGGGCTGTGCCGCTCGGGACTGGATGCTTCGCTGAGCGCCGAACTGGCTGCCAAGAAAGCCATCGAGCGCGCCATGCGCCACGGCCCGGAGACCGCGCATGAGTAAGGGCGAGGTCAAGACGACCGTGGTGGCCGACGGGCTGCGCTACAAGGCCAAGGCGCCGGGTTCGCCGTTCCGCGCTTCCGCCTCCTTCAGCGGCGCGACGATGTCGTGCTTCATGTGCGGCAAGCACCGCGTTCGCTCGCAGTTGCGTACGCGCCAGTTGCTGGGCAAGGCCCAGACGGTTTGCGCTCCGTCGTGCAAGGCGCTCGACGAACTCATGGCCAGCGGCGAGGGCAGCTGATCCTCCGGCCCGTGTGACTTGTTTCACAGACGAGGCCAATTGAGCGCATTGAATGAGTACTTCATACCGCCTATCAATTCGGAAAAAATCGATCTACAGTTAGAAACAATTGATGCAGATTGCATCAATACCATAGTTTTAATTAATGATTGATTGAACGCGAAAGGACGGGCCCAGTGAGCCGACAACGCCACGTCATCATGCAAGTCGTCAAGCGCTCCGGCGGATCGACTCATCACGTCGAGTTCGTGATGGATGACACCTTCGCAGAGCGCTTGAAGCAGTTGCGCTCGTTGGTGCCGCCGTTGAATTCGCTCAACAAGCAGCGCGATCTGGTCATCGACAAGGTCCGGGTGCGCATGCCGTCGGCAGTGTGGCGCTACGGCAGCGACATCGACAGCCAGGTCGACGGCTCGTGCATCGTCATCGCCTCGGAAGGCTACTTCAATTGCGGCGCCAAGGACCGCAAGACGAAGGAAAAGCTGGTGACCTACACCTTCCCGATCGCGCGGCTGATCGAACTTCACATGGAGCGCCCGGCCGGCGAAACCTTCTACATCCGCGACGGCGTCTTCACCAACGACGAGCCGGCTGAGTCGGCCGCGGGCCGCTGGGTGGCGTCCATTCACGAAATCGAGGAAATGCAGATGCGCCCGCCCGAGGCCTCTTCGGACTTCGACACCCTGCAGGGCGTGCCGCTGCGTAGCGAGCCTTCCCGCACCGTCAGCCTGAACTGAATCGCGAGCGTCCCCACGAAATCCCGCACCAGCCGGTGCGGGATTTCTTCTTTCTATAGCGCCTTCACTTCGGTGCGCCGCTATCCGCGGCGGCCACCGGCGCCGCCGGTGCGGGCGCCGCGACTTGGGGTGCGACAGGGGCTGCGGGCGCGCTCACCGGCGCGAGCGGCGCTGCTGCGGGCGCCGCTGCACCGACATCGCCGGCATGGAACTTGACCACCAGCGGCACGATGAGAAGCGCCACGATGTTGATGATCTTGATCAGCGGATTCACGGCCGGGCCGGCCGTGTCCTTGTAGGGGTCGCCCACCGTGTCGCCGGTCACTGCCGCCTTGTGCGCTTCGGAGCCCTTGCCGCCGTGATGGCCGTCCTCGATGTACTTCTTGGCGTTGTCCCATGCGCCGCCACCGGTGCACATCGAGATCGCGACAAACAGGCCCGTGACGATCGTGCCCATCAGCAGCCCACCGAGCGCCTTCGGCCCGAGCAGCAGGCCGACCAGGATCGGCACCACCACCGGCAGCAGCGAGGGGATCATCATTTCCTTGATCGCCGCGCCGGTCAGCATGCTCACGGCGCGGCCGTACTCGGGCTTGCCGGTGCCTTCCATGATGCCCTTGATCTCGCGGAACTGGCGGCGCACTTCCTCCACCACCGAGCCGGCCGCGCGGCCGACGGCTTCCATCGCCATCGCGCCGAAGAGGTAGGGGATCAGGCCGCCGATGAAGAGCCCCACGATCACCATCGGATCGCTCAGGTTGAAGCTGATTTCCTGCCCGAAGCTTTCGAGCTTGTGCGTGTAGTCGGCGAAGAGCACCAGCGAGGCGAGGCCCGCCGAGCCGATCGCATAGCCCTTGGTGACCGCCTTGGTCGTGTTGCCCACCGCGTCGAGCGGGTCGGTGATGTCGCGCACCGCGGCCGGCAACTCGGACATCTCGGCGATGCCGCCCGCGTTGTCGGTGATGGGGCCGTAGGCGTCGAGCGCGACCACGATGCCGGCCATGCTCAGCATCGCGGTTGCTGCGACCGCGATGCCGTAGAGGCCCGCGAGCATGTATGAGACGATGATCGCGATACACACGAAGATCACCGGCCATGCGGTCGAACGCATCGACACGCCAAGGCCGGCGATGATGTTCGTGCCATGGCCCGTGGTCGAGGCCTGCGCGATGTGCTGCACCGGCGAATACTGCGTGCCGGTGTAGAACTCGGTGATCCACACCAGCGCAGCCGTGAGCGCGAGGCCGACGAAGCAGGCGCCGAAGAGCTTCATCTGGCTGCCGCTCGCTGCGATCGCGTTGTCGGGGATGAGCCAGCTCGTGACGAACCAGAACGCGATCAGCGACAGGATGCCCGCCACGGCAAGCCCCCTGTAGAGCGCCGGCATCACGTTGACCATGCCCGGCTTCGCCTTCACGAAGAAGCAGCCGACGATGGACGCGATGATCGACACGCCGCCGAGCGCGAGCGGGTACATCACCGCGTTGACCGGTGCCGCGCCGACCATCAGCGCGCCCAGCACCATGGTGGCGATCAGGGTCACCGCATAGGTTTCGAACAGGTCGGCGGCCATGCCGGCGCAGTCGCCCACGTTGTCGCCCACGTTGTCTGCGATCACGGCGGGGTTGCGCGGATCGTCTTCGGGGATGCCGGCCTCCACCTTGCCCACGAGGTCCGCGCCGACGTCGGCGCCTTTGGTGAAGATGCCGCCGCCCAGACGCGCGAAGATCGAGATCAACGATGAGCCGAAGGCAAAGCCGATCAGCGGATTGAGCAGGCTCGCGAGCTTCTTGTCCGGCGTGAGCACGCCGTTGCCCGCCAGGAACCAGTAGAAGGCCGTGACGCCGAGCAGGCCCAGGCCCACCACCAGCATCCCCGTGATCGCGCCGCCGCGAAAAGCGACGTCGAGCGCGGGGCTGATGCCCTGCGTCGCGGCCTGCGCGGTGCGCACGTTGGCGCGCACCGAGACGTTCATGCCGATGAAGCCGCAGGCGCCCGAGAGCACCGCGCCGACCACGAAGCCGACGGCCGTGGTTCCGTCGAGGAAGATGCCGATGAGTATCGCGAGCACCACGCCGACGATGGCGATGGTGCGGTACTGCTTGGCGAGGTAGGCCGCCGCGCCGGTCTGGATCGCCGAGGCGATCTCCTGCATTCGCGCGTTGCCCGCGTCTTTCGAGAGGATCCAACTGCGCGCCCAGAAGCCATAGGCCACGGCCACGAGGCCGCAGACGATGGCGAGGACGAGAGGGGTGTTGCCGGTCATGCGTTGCTTCTCCAGTAGTTCGTCAGACTTGGTGGAGACGTAAGCCGGACCCGGTGCGCAGCGCGTACGGGTCAGTGCTTCCGTCGCGTTGCTTCCTCGAGGCCCCGGTGCCTGAACGGCAGGGAACGATTGGCCAACGAGCCCAATTTACAGGCAAATCCGCGGTTCTGTGCGACCGGGCCGTGACATGGAAAGTAAACTTCGGGTTTGTCCGAATCCCGCTAACACTTTCAAACTACCCAGCCAGATCATGTCCCTCGGTCAAGTTTCCCCGGTAAAGACGCCCCCGAAGCCTTCAACGTCGTCATCGAAATTCCGATGAACGCCGACCCGATCAAGTACGAAGTCGACAAGGAATCGGGCGCGATCTTCGTCGACCGCTTCATGACCACCGCCATGCACTACCCGACGAACTACGGCTACGTGCCGCAGACGCTGTCGGGCGACGGCGATCCGGTCGATGTGCTCGTGATCACGCCCTATCCGCTTGTGCCCGGTGTCGTGGTGCCGTGCCGGCCCCTCGGTATCTTGATGATGGAAGACGAGGCCGGCGTCGACGGCAAGGTGCTCGCGGTGCCGACCGACAAGGTCCTGCCCATCTACAGCCACTGGAAAAAGGTCGAGGACGTGAACCCCATGCGCCTGAAGGCCGTGACGCACTTCTTCGAGCACTACAAGGATCTCGAAGCCGGCAAGTGGGTCAAGGTGATCGGCTGGGAGGGCATCGAAGCCGCGAAGAAGGAGATCTTGGACGGCATGGCGAACTACAAGAAGTAATTTCACGAGTCGGCTATGTCGAAAAGGCGCCTCGCCGCACCAGCGGCGAGGCGCTTTTTCTTGCCGCCCCGTATCGTTTGATCCACGTCAAGTCCCGCTTCCGACCGCAGCGCTAGCCTCCCCCATGCAAGCTGCGCTGACGCACGGCCCGGCCGGGCGTTTCGATTCTTCTCCTGACGAGCCGGTGCCGCAGCCGGACTGGTCGCTGCTCGACGACCCGGCCGAATGGCCGGTGTTCGGCCGCTCGCTCGACGGCAACATGGCCGGCGAGCGCTGGGAATCCCAGGTTGTCGTCGATGGCATGCACTGCGCAGCTTGCGCGCTGGCGGTGGAGGAGGCCGTGGGGCGAGTCCCCGGGGTGGAGCGCGTGGAAGTCAACGCCACCAGCCATCGGGCGCGCATCGTCTGGTCTTCCGCCGCCGTCACACCCTCGCGCTGGTTCGCTGCCTCGGCGGCGGCAGGCTATCCGCTGGTGCCGGCCGGCGATCTGTCGGCACGGTCGCGGCGTTCGCGCGACGCAAGGGTCGCGCTCTGGCGCTGGCTGGTCGCGGGCTTCTGCATGATGCAGGTCATGATGTACGCCTACCCCGGGTACATCGCGCAGCCCGGCGACATGTCGGCCGATGCGGCCCAGCTGTTGCGATGGGCTTCCTGGGTGCTCACGCTGCCGGTGATGCTGTTTTCCTGCGGACCGTTCTTCCGCAGCGCCTGGCGCGATCTGCGCGCGCGGCGCATCGGCATGGACCTGCCGGTCTCTCTCGGCATCGCGATCGCCTTCGTCGTCAGCACTGCCGCGACCTTCGATGCGCAAGGGCCGCTCGGCCACGAGGTGTATTTCGATTCGCTCACGATGTTCGTCTTCTTCCTGCTCACCGGCAGGTGGCTGGAGGCACGGTTGCGCGACCGCACCGCCGGCGCGCTCGAAGCGGTGATGAACCGGCTGCCGGACAGCGTCGAGCGACTGGGCGAAGGCGGCCTGTTCACGCGCGTTTCGGTTCGACGACTCGTCGTGGGTGACGTGATCCGGGTGCTGCCGGGCGAGGCCTTTCCTGCAGATGGCGTCGTGATCCTCGGCGACACGACTGCCGACGAAGCGTTGCTGACCGGCGAGTCGCGCCCCGTGCCGCGTCCCTGCGGGGACCGGGTGCTGGCGGGCAGCCACAACATTGCCGCCGCGGTGCAGATACGGATCGAATCGATCGGGCAGGGTACGCGGTTCTCGCAGATCGTCGCCCTGATGGAAAGCGCATCGCTGCAGAAGCCGCGCCTCGCGCAACTGGCCGACCGCGCCGCGCGCCCCTTCCTGCTGGCGGTGCTGGTCGCCGCGGCACTCGCGGCCGCATTGTGGTGGCACATCGATTCAGGCAAGGCGCTGATGGTGGCGGTCTCGGTATTGATCGTCACATGCCCCTGCGCCCTCTCGCTGGCGACGCCTGCAGCGATGCTCGCGAGCGCCGGCTCGCTCGCACGCGACGGCGTGATGGTGCACAACCTGCAGGCGCTCGAAACGCTGTCCTCGGTCGATACGGTGGTCTTCGACAAGACCGGCACGCTCACGCATGACGTGCCTCGGCTGGAGCGCGTCTATTGCCGCAAGGGATTGCGGCCGGGCGATGCGGTGGAGCTTGCCGCCGCGCTGGCTGCGCATTCGCTTCATCCCGCGTCTCGCGCGCTGGTGAATGCGTGGAATGCGCAGTTCCGCTCACCACCGTCCTGGGACCTGGTCGAAGCGAAGGAGCACGCGGGTGAGGGTATCGCCGGCCTCCTGCGTCGCAGTGGCGACGCAGGAGGCAAGGTGCGAGCCCTGCGACTGGGCGCTTCGGACTTCTGCGGCGTCGAACCATTGCAGTCGGATGCCGCGCAGGTTCACCTGGCGGATGAGCAAGGCTGGGTCGCGAGCTTCGTCCTGGCCGAGGATCTTCGCGCCGATGCCGCAACGGCCGTGGCTGAGTTGGAGGCGCAAGGTCTGTCGGTGCGGCTTCTTTCCGGCGATCGCGATGCGGCGGCCAAGGAGGTCGCTCGGCGCGGTGGCATTCGCGACGCGCGTGGAGACTGCCTTCCGGAAGAGAAGCTCCGCGTCATTCGGCAATCGCAGGCCGAGGGCCATCGCGTGGTGATGGTCGGAGACGGTCTCAACGACGGTCCGGTGATCGCTCAAGCGGATGTTTCCTTCGCATTCGGACACGCTGTGCCGTTGACCCAGGCGCGCGCGGATTTCATCGTGATGGGCGGCGAGCTCTCCACCATCGTGCGGACCATCTGGCAGGCGAAGCGCACCATGCGCGTGGTGCGGCAGAACCTCTGGTGGGCCGGCGGCTACAACGCCCTGTGCGTGCCGCTGGCGCTCGCGGGCTGGCTGCCGCCGTGGCTCGCCGGGCTCGGCATGGCGGGGAGTTCCGTGCTGGTGGTGCTCAATGCGGCGCGTCTCGCGCGGCAGCCCGGAGGCTGAGAGCGATGGACATCCTCTTTCTGCTCATCCCGTTCTCCGTGGTGCTCGTGCTGGTGATCCTCGGCGGGCTCTGGTGGGCGGTGCACCGTGGTCAATTCGACAACGTCGACCATGAGGGCGAGCGCATTCTGCGCAACGATTGATCTGAATCAATTTGGTTCCCGCGGGCCGCTTGGAAACTCGGACCAGTTCCATAAGAAAAGGTCCGACGATGCAATCTCCGAATCCTCCCGCAGCGGTCTACAGCGACACCGCAGTGCGGCAGTTCGCCATCATGTCGGTGGTCTGGGGCGTGGTGGGCATGCTCGTCGGCGTGATCATCGCGTCGCAACTGGCTTGGCCCGAACTGAACTTCGGCATTCCCTGGCTCAGCTACGGGCGCCTGCGTCCGCTGCACACCAACGCGGTGATCTTCGCTTTCGGCGGATGCGCGCTGATGGCGACGAGCTTCCACGTGGTGCAGCGCACCTGCCAGGTTCGCCTCTTTGCGCCGGCGCTGGCTTCCTTCGTGTTCTGGGGCTGGCAGGCGGTGATCGTTGCCGCGGCCATCAGCCTGCCGATGGGCTACACCAGCGGCAAGGAATACGCTGAGCTCGAATGGCCGATCGACATCCTGATTGCGGTCGTATGGGTGGCCTATGCGATCGTGTTCTTCGGCACCATCGGAATCCGCAAAGTGAAGCACATCTACGTGGCCAACTGGTTCTACGGTGCGTTCATCATCGCGGTCGCGTTGCTGCACATCGTCAACAGCGCGGCCGTTCCCGCGGGCTGGATGAAGAGCTACTCGGCCTACGCGGGCGTGCAGGACGCGATGGTGCAGTGGTGGTACGGCCACAACGCGGTGGGCTTCTTCCTCACCGCGGGCTTCCTCGGGATGATGTACTACTACATCCCGAAGCAGGTCGGTCGTCCTGTGTACTCGTACCGCCTGTCGATCGTGCACTTCTGGGCGCTGATCTTCACTTACATGTGGGCGGGTCCACACCATCTGCACTACACGGCGCTGCCCGACTGGACGCAGTCGATCGGCATGGTTTTCTCTCTGATCCTCCTGGCGCCGAGCTGGGGCGGGATGATCAACGGGATCATGACGCTCTCGGGGGCATGGCACAAGCTGCGCACCGATCCGATCGTGCGTTTCCTGATCGTGGCGCTGTCGTTCTACGGCATGTCGACCTTCGAGGGCCCGATGATGTCGATCAAGACGGTGAATGCGCTGTCGCACTACACCGACTGGACCATCGGCCATGTGCATTCCGGCGCCCTCGGCTGGGTGGGCCTCATCACGATGGGCTCGCTCTACTATCTGATCCCGCGCCTGTACAACCGCACCGAGATGTACAGCGTGAAGGCGATCGAGCTGCATTTCTGGATGTCGACCATCGGCATCGTGCTCTATATCGCTGCCATGTGGATCGCCGGTGTGATGCAGGGGCTGATGTGGCGTTCGATCAACCCCGACGGCACGCTGACCTACACCTTCGTCGAAGGCGTGAAGGCCACATATCCCTATTACGTGGTGCGCCTGATCGGCGGCCTGTTGTATCTCTCCGGCATGCTGGTGATGGCGTGGAACGTCGTGATGACGATCGGCGCCGGTCAATCGGTGCGGGCGCGCATTCCGGCGCCTTCCGCGGCCCATGCCTGAAGGAATCGAGGAAAGAACAATGAGCTCCACGAACCCTGAATCCTCCACCTTCTCGCATCAGAAGATCGAGACCAACAACTTCCTGATGATCGTGCTGATCCTGCTGGTCGTCGCCGTCGGCGGACTGGTCGAGATCGTGCCGCTGTTCTTCCAGAAGTCGACCACGGAGCCGATCACTGGCCTCACGCCGCCCACTGCGCTGCAGGTGCTCGGCCGCGACGTGTATGTGCGTGAGGGCTGCTACAACTGCCATTCGCAGATGATCCGGCCCTTCCGTGCGGAGACGCTGCGCTACGGCCACTATTCGGTGGCCGGCGAATTCGTCTACGACCATCCCTTCCAGTGGGGCAGCAAGCGCACCGGTCCCGACCTGCATCGCGTGGGTGGCCGCTACAGCGACGAGTGGCATCGCATCCACCTGAACAACCCGCGCGACTTGGTGCCCGAGTCGAACATGCCCGCGTATCCGTGGCTGGCCAAGAACCAGGTCACGCCATCCGACGCCGCAGATCACATGCGCGCGCTGCGCCGTGTCGGTGTGCCGTTCACCGACGAGCAGATCGCTGCCGCGCCCGGCGACGTCAAGGGCAAGACGGAGCTCGATGCGCTCGTGGCCTACCTGCAGTCGCTCGGCCTCGCGCTCAAGTAAGGAGGACCACCATGGACATCACCACCTTGCGCACCATCGCCACGCTGGTTTCCTTTGTGACCTTCATCGGCATCCTCGTCTGGGCCTACTCGCGCCGCCGCGCACAGGCCTTCGACGCCGCGGCCCGCTTGCCCTTCGAGCAGGACTGACACCATGAGCGACTTCATTCACGATTTCTGGTCGCACTACATCGCGATCGCCACCATCGTCAGCATCCTGGCCTGCCTGCTGCTCCTGTGGGTCACCGCGCGCAGCAAGACCCCGGCCAGTGCGGACAACACCACCGGCCACGTCTGGGACGAGGACCTGCGCGAGATGAACAACCCGATGCCGCGCTGGTGGATGGGCTTGTTCGTCATCACCATCGTGTTCGGGCTGGGCTATCTGTTCGTCTTCCCGGGGCTCGGCAGCTACAAGGGCCGGCTCGACTGGAGCACCGGTGGCGAGTACGCCAAGGATCTCGCGAAGGCCAACCAGGAGCTCGAGCCGGTCTATGCGGCCTACACCGCACTGCCGGTGGAGAAGGTCGCGACCGATCCGGGCGCAATGGCGATCGGCGAACGCCTCTTCCTCAACAACTGCGCACAGTGCCATGGTTCCGATGCGCGTGGCGGCAAGGGCTTTCCGAACCTCACCGACAACGACTGGCTGCACGGCGGCTCGCCGGAAAAGATCAAGGAGTCGATCACCCTGGGCCGCATCGGCGTGATGCCGCCGATGGCGGAAGCCGTCGGCACGCCGGAGGACGTGAAGAACCTCGCCAACTACGTGCTGAGCCTCTCAGGCAGCCCGCACGACTCGGTGCGCGCGGGGCTGGGCAAGAGCAAGTTCACCGTTTGCGCGTCGTGTCACGGCATCGGCGGCGTCGGCAACACGGCCGTGGGTGCGCCGAATCTCACGGACCAGATCTGGCTGCACGGCTACGGGCTTGACGCGGTCATGCAGATGATCAACAACGGCAAGACCAACCAGATGCCGGCGCAGCAAGGCCGCCTGACGGAGGCCCAGATCCACGTGCTGACCGCCTATGTGTGGGGCCTGTCGAACGGCAAGGCTTCGACGGCCGGCTCGCCCTGAAGGTTGAACCGTGTCGGATTCTGCTTCGTCGCCAAGCCCCGCGCCGCGCCGCGTGATCCCGATCGCGGCTGCTGAAAAGGGCGGGGCCTCTACGAGGCGCACAGGAAGGTCTACCCGCGCTCCATCGACGGCGTCTTCGCGCGCTGGCGCTGGGTGATGGTGTTCGTCACCCAGCTGGTGTTCTATGGCATGCCGTGGCTCGAATGGGGGCAGCGGCAGGCGGTGCTCTTCGATCTGGCCAGCCGGCGCTTCTACATCTTCGGGCTGGTTCTGTATCCGCAGGACCTGATCTATCTGACGGGGCTGCTGGTCATCTCGGCGCTGTCGCTCTTCCTGTTCACCGCGGTGGCGGGGCGCCTCTGGTGCGGTTATACCTGCCCGCAGACGGTCTATTCGGAGATCTTCCTGTGGATCGAGCAGAAGATCGAAGGCAACCGCACGGCGCGCATGCGGCTGGACGACAGCGAGCTCTCGATCGAGAAGCTGGTCAAGAAGTGGTTCAAGCACGTGGTGTGGCTGGGCATTGCGCTGTGGACGGGCTTCACCTTCGTCGGCTACTTCACGCCGATACGTGACCTGGGCCTGGCCTTCCTGCAGACGCACATGAGCGGCTGGGAAGTCTTCTGGGTGCTGTTCTACGGCTTCGCGACCTATGGCAATGCGGGCTTCATGCGCGAGCAGGTCTGCAAGTACATGTGCCCGTATGCGCGCTTCCAGAGCGCGATGTTCGACCGCGACACGCTGATCGTGAGCTACGACACCGAGCGCGGCGAGCCGCGCGGCGTGCGGGCCAAGGGGGTGGATGCGCGCGCACTGGGGCAGGGCGACTGCATCGACTGCTCGCTGTGCGTGCAGGTGTGTCCGACCGGCATCGACATCCGGCAGGGCCTGCAGTACGAGTGCATCGGCTGCGGCCTGTGCGTGGATGCCTGCAACACGGTGATGGACAAGCTCGCCTCGCCGCGCGGCCTGATCCGCTACGACACGCAGAACAGCATGGCGGGGCACTGGTCGTCGCAGCAGATGCTGCGCCGCGTGCTGCGGCCGCGGGTGCTGATCTACAGCGGCATCCTGGTCGCGCTGTGCATCGGCTTGCTGGTCAGCCTGGTGATCCGCACGCCGCTCAAGGTGGACGTGGTGCGCGATCGCGGCACGCTGGCGCGCATCGTCGAAGGCGGCCGGATCGAGAACGTCTATCGCCTGCAGATCATGAATGCGACCGAAACGACGCAGCACTACCGCATCGAGGCGCGCGGCCTGGACGGCCTCCATGCCTCGCCCGATCAGCCCGTGGAAGTGGGGCCGGCGCAATCGCGCTGGGTTGCGGTTCGCCTGCAACTGCCGTACGGCGGCGCGGACCCGGGTTCGCATCCGGTGTATTTCGACGTACGCGCGGCCGAGGGCGGGGCGCAGGTTTCGGAGAAGGCGACCTTCATGGTGCCTCGGTGATACGTGTCAAGGAGATGACGATGAACGCAGCGAACGAGAACGATGCAGTCGCAAGCCAACCCTGGTGGCGCTTCCCGCTGCTGTGGATGGTCCTTGCCGGTCCCGCGGTGGTGGTGGTCGCGAGCTTCGTCACCCTGTGGCTCGCCATCCGCTCGCCGGACCCCGTGGTGGCGGAGGACTACTACCGCCGGGGCATCGAGATCAACAAGACCCTCGCCGACAAGAAGCTGATGCCGGCCATGACCGGCCGCAACCACGCCGCGACGCCGGCGGAAGATGTGCAGTGAGGGGCGCGCACTCGGCGGGCCGGCGGAGCCGGTTTCGCGGGTGCCCTGGATCGGGTTGCGCCGATCAGCAGCCTGCCGGTGTGATCAAGCGGCGAAGGCCTTCGGCGTCGACGATGCGCAGGTTGCGCTGCTGGACTTCGATGAGCCCCTCTTCCATGAACTTGGAGAGGGTGCGGCTCACGGTTTCGAGCTTGAGACCGAGGTAGCTGCCGATTTCCTCGCGCGTCATGCGCAGCACGAGCTCGGAGCGCGAGAAGCCGCGTGCATGCAGGCGCTGGGCGAGGTTGGTGAGGAAGGCCGCGAGGCGCTCTTCGGCGCGCATGCTGCCCAGCAGCATCATCACACCGTGCTCGCGCACGATCTCGCGGCTCATGATCTGGTGCACGTGCCGTTGCAGTGCCGTGACCTCGCGCGAAAGCTCCTCGATGCGGTCGAAGGGCATCACGCAGACTTCGGAATCCTCCAGCGCCACCGCGTCGCAGGTGTGCTGGTCGTTGACGATGCCGTCAAGGCCGATGATCTCGCCGGCCATCTGGAAACCCGTCACCTGGTCCCGGCCGTCCTGGCTGGCCACCCGGGTCTTGAAGACACCGGTGCGAATCGCATACAGCGAGGTGAAGCGATCGCCGTTCCGAAAGAGCATCTCGCGTCGGCGGACCTTGCGTCGTTTGGCCACGATGTCGTCGATGCGTTGCAGCTCGCCGGGCTCCAGCCCCACCGGCATGCAAAGCTCCCGCAGATTGCAGCTCGAGCAGGCGACCTTGATGTTTTCGGTTTTCATTGATGTATGTCGAGTATGTTGCCGATTCTGGAGCCGGGCGTGGGCGTGGGCTTTGATTCACATCAAGGATAGGGGGCGCCCCGGCGGCATAGTGCCTGTAGACCGCCCTTGATCGCCTGCGATGAACTCTTCCCCTGCATTCGCAACCGCTTCGCCTTCCCAGGTGCTGCCGTCGCCCGCCGTGCTGCGGCGTTTCGACGTTGCCGGTCCGCGTTATACCTCCTACCCGACGGCGGATCGGTTCGTGGATGCCTTTACGGCCGACGACTACGTCCAGGCGCTGCACCAGCGCAGCGCCACCGGGATGCACGGGCGGCCGCTGTCGCTGTACGTTCACCTCCCGTTCTGCGAATCGCTCTGCTACTACTGCGCGTGCAACAAGATCGTCACCCGCCACAAGCACTGGGCGGTTGAATACCTCGACTACCTGGAGCGCGAGTTGACGCTGCAGGTGGCGGAGCTGGGCCGGGGGGCGTCGGTCAGCCAGTTGCATCTGGGGGGCGGTACGCCGACCTTTCTCGACGACGAGAGCCTCGGCAGGCTGCTGACGATGCTCGGGCGCGAATTCACGCTCTCGCCGGAGCGGGAGCAATCCATCGAGATCGACCCGCGTACCGTGAACGGCGCGCGGCTCGAGCGACTGGCCAGACTCGGGTTCAACCGGCTGAGCTTCGGCGTGCAGGATTTCGATCCGGACGTGCAGAAGGCGGTGCACCGCATCCAGCCTGCGGCCGAGGTCTTCGACCTGATGGCGAGCGCGCGGTCGCTGGGATTCCGCTCGATCAACATCGATCTCATCTACGGGCTGCCGAAGCAGAGCCGGGCCTCTTTCGACCGCACGCTGGCCCAGGTGTGCGAATTGCGACCCGACCGGATCGCGCTCTACGCCTACGCCCATCTGCCGGAGCGCTTCAAGCCGCAGCGGCGCATCGCGGCAGAGGATCTGCCGGACGCGAAGACCAAGGTCGAGATGCTGTCGCGGGCGATCGCCGCCTTCTCCGCCGCCGGGTATGTCTACATCGGCATGGACCATTTCGCGCTGCCGGACGATCCGCTCGCGATCGCCAAGCGCCAGGGGCGGCTGCATCGCAATTTCCAGGGCTACAGCACGCAGCCGGACTGTGATCTGGTGGCGCTGGGTGTCTCGGCCATCGGCCGCGTCGGCGCAACTTACAGCCAGAACGCCAAGACACTCGAGGAGTACTACGACCTGCTCGGCCAGGGGCGCATCCCGGTGGTGCGCGGCCTGGCGCTCACGCGGGACGACGTGCTTCGCCGCGCAGTGATCATGGCGATCATGTGCCAGGGACAGGTGGATTTCGAGACCGTGAGTCTCGCGCACCTGATCGACTTCAAGGACCACTTCGCACCCGAGCTCGCCGCGCTCGGCCCCTGGCCGCGCAAGGGCTGGTGCGCGTGAGCGACCGCGACATCGAAGTCACGCCCACCGGCTGGTTCTTCGTGCGCGCCATTGCGATGGTGTTCGATCGCTATCTGCAGGCCGATCGCAACCGGTCGCGCTTTTCGCGGATCGTCTGACGATGCAGACGGCATTGCTCGGAGCGGCGCTCGTCATGGGGCTTGCCGGCGGGCCGCACTGCGTGGCGATGTGCGGCGCGCCCTGCGCAGGCGTCATCCGGATCGCGCGAGCGCCCGAAGGCAGCGCCGCCGCGCTGACAGGCGCGGACGTGCGCGGGCAGGCCGCGACGCTGGCATTCCACGCAGGGCGCGTGTTGAGCTACGCCGCTGCCGGCGCGATCGCCGCGGTGGCTATGCAAGGCGTCGGATTCGCCAGCGAGCGGCTCGCGGCCATGCGGCCGTTCTGGGTGCTGCTGCATGTGGCGGTGCTCGCATGGGGGCTGTCGCTCGCGGTGCTCGGCCGGCAGCCGGTCTGGGCTCACCGGGCCGGGCGCACGCTTCAGGCGCGGCTTCGGCCGCTGACCGGATCGCCAGCCGGCGTGCTGGCGACGGGGGCGCTTTGGGCCCTGATGCCGTGCGGCCTGCTGTACTCCGCGCTGATGCTGGCAGCGCTGGCCGACGGCCCCGTCCAGGGTGCGATGATGATGGCCGGTTTCGCGGCCGGGAGCGGGGTGTCGCTGATCGCTGCACCCTGGCTCTGGCAGCGGATGAGCGCCGGAGCGGGCGTCGCCCGTAAGGAGTGGGGGAGCCGGGTCGCGGGTGCGCTGCTGGCGGCGGTCGCCTTCCACGCGCTGTGGGCCGACCTCGGCCGGCAGATCGAACTCTGGTGCCGCTGAACGGCGTTCTCGAACCGGCCGTTTGCGCGC
The DNA here is from genome assembly GCF_050632185.1 of Variovorax ureilyticus. Classification (GTDB taxonomy): domain Bacteria; phylum Pseudomonadota; class Gammaproteobacteria; order Burkholderiales; family Burkholderiaceae_C; genus Variovorax; species Variovorax ureilyticus_A. The sequence goes on along the minus strand of NZ_CP192579.1, from coordinate 2,251,275 downwards.
AAACTCAAATTTCAACGGAGAGCTAAAAGATGAAGATGAAGATGAAAACAACGTGCGCCGCGGCGCTCTGGCTGGCATTGCTCGGCTCGGCTTCGGCCGCCACCTGCGATGTAGAGATCGAGGGCAATGACGCGATGCAGTTCAACAAGAGCAGCATCGACGTGCCGCAGAGCTGCAAGCAGTTCACGGTGAAGCTCAAGCACGCCGGCAAGCTGCCGAAGACGGCCATGGGGCACAACTGGGTGCTGACGACGCCGGCCGATGCGCAGGGCGTCGCAGCCGATGGCATTGCGGCCGGTCTCGACAAGAACTACCTGAAGCCCGGCGATGCGCGCGTGATCGCCTTCACGCCCATCGTCGGCGGCGGCGAATCGGCGTCGGTGACTTTCGACACCAGCAAGCTCAAGGCAGACCAGAACTACATGTACATCTGCTCCTTCCCGGGGCACTCAGCCCTGATGAAGGGCTCGCTGAAGCTCGTCAAGTAAGGAGGCGGATGCGCGCCGCTTGTGCGCGCGTTTGATCTGCCTCAAGGTCGCCAGGTGCGTCGGGTGCGAAGCTGCCACCATTCACGGAGAGAGGCCATGACACACGCCACCTTGCGAATCATTCGCGATGAACACTCGGCCCTTTCGGCCATGCTGCGGTCCATCGTCCTGTTGCTGGCCGAGCATCGCTCGAAGCGCACGCTGCCCGACTTTGCGGCGCTGCGCGCGATGCTGTTCTACGTCGACGAGTTTCCCGAGAAGCGGCATCACCGCAAGGAATCCGAGCTCTTGTTCCCGAAGCTGCGAGCCCGCACGCCGATTTCGCGCGAGTTGCTGGACCGGCTGGACGATGATCATGCGCGCGGCGAGCGCAAGATCCGCGAGGTGGAGCATGCGCTCCTCGCCTTCGAAATGATCGGCGAGCCGCGCCGGAAGGCTTTCGAGCAGGCGGTCGATCGCTACGTCGAGTTCTATCTGTCACACATGGCGCTGGAAGAAAGGGAGATTCTTCCGCTCGCCGAGAAGGTGCTCACCGAGGAGGACTGGGCGCAGCTGGACGAAGCGTTCAGCGCGAACCGCGACCCGTTGACGGGCTGCGAGCCCGAGCCCGACTACGAGGCCCTCTTCAGGCGAATCGTCAACGCGGTGCCGGCGCCGATCGGGCTGGGCGCGCAGCGCTGAGCTTCAGTCCTCGTGGCGAAAGGGGCTGCGTTCCCCGAGGTGGTCCATGTAGTTCCGGATGCCGGCGTCTTCGCGCTCGAGGAAACGCTCCACCGCATCCGCGAATGCCGGATGGGCCAGCCAATGTGCGCTGGTGGTCTTGATCGGCATCAGGGCACGCGCCATCTTGTGCTCGCCTTGCGCACCGCCTTCGAAGCGCTGCACGCCGTGCTCGATGCACCACTGCAGGGGCTGGTAGTAGCAGGCCTCGAAATGCAGGCAGTCCACGCGCTCGACCGCGCCCCAGTAGCGGCCATAGGCGAGCAGCGGATGGTCGGAGGCGTTGTCGCCGGCCACGCCGGCTGAAAGCGCGATGAGGCTCGATGCGATCGGCTTGCCCTCGCGCTCGGCAATGAAGAGCAGCCACGCCTCCGGCATCGTCGCCGCCATGCGGTGGAAGAAGTCGCGGTTCAGGTACGGCGGATTGCCGTGCTCGCGATAAGTGCGCGCGTAGCAGCGATAGAAGAAATCCCAGTCGGCATTGGAGATGTCCGCGCCGCGCGTCCAGCGGAAGCGCACGCCCGCATCGCGAACCTTGCGGCGTTCCTGTCGGATCTTCTTGCGCTTGTCGTGCGAAAGGCTCGAGAGGAAGGCGTCGAAATCGCTCCAGTGCTCGTTGGTCCAGTGGAACTGGACCGTGTGGCGAAGCATGAGTCCGGCATCCGCGCAGGCCGCGACGTCGTCGTCGGCGCCGAAGAGCAGATGCAGCGACGAAACACCCGTCTGTTCGCACCAGGCGACCAGCGCACGTACCAGCAGCGCACGGCTGAGCGCATCGCGAGCGAGCACGCGCGTGCCGGGGACGGGGGTGAACGGCACCGCGACGACCGCCTTGGGGTAGTAGTGCAGCCCGTGCTGCTGATAGGCATTGGCCCAGGCCCAGTCGAAGACGTATTCGCCGTATGAATGGTCCTTGACATAGAGCGGGCAGGCGGCCAGGAGCCGTTCGTCGTGCCACAGCGTCACGAAGTGCGGAGCCCAGCCGGTGCCCGGCGACGCGCTGCCGCTGGCGTCGAGCGCGCTCAGATACGCGTGGCGCATGAAGGGGGACGGTGCGGCCTGCGCGGCGAGCAGCCCGTCCCAGGCGGCGGCGTCGATCTCGGCGACCGAGCGGTGGATGCGGATGACCGGTTCGCTCAAGGCAGTCTCGTCAGGTCCTTCGGGTGCCGAGGGTCTCGGCCACATAGATGCCGCCGAGCACGAGGGCGAGCGCCGCCGCGTGATATGGGGACAACGGCTCGCCAAGGACGAGCACCGCAAGCAGCGGCCCGAAAATCGGCACCAGATTGAGAAACACGCCGGCCCGCGCCGGTCCGATCAGCCCCACCGCGTGGATGAAGGTGATTTGCGACACGAAGGAGGGAAGCAGGCCGGTGAAGATGATCAGCGCGACGCCCTTGGCGGTCGGCATGAAGAACTGCCCGGTCGCGATCTCCGCCGCGACCAGCGGCAGCGAAACCACGCAGGCCACCGCGGCGGTCGCTGCGAAGAAGACGATCGCCGGCACCGCGGGCCGGTTGCGCAGGCCGAGCGCGTATCCGGCGTACAACAGGCAGGCGACGATGATCCAGACGTCGCCGATGTTGAAGGCGAGGCTCGCCAGCAAGGCCGGATCGCCGCGCGACGCCACGACGCCGATGCCGGCGAGCGTCATCACGACGCCGACGATCTGCAGGCCGCGGATTCGCGTGCCGAAGAAAAGGAAGCTGCCGACAAGCACCAGCACAGGAATGGTGCCCTGGATGATCGCAATATTGATGGCGGTCGTGTGATGCGCAGCCGCATAGAACAGCGCGTTGAACCCGGTGAAGCCCAGCGTGCCCATCAGCGCAATGGAGCGCCACGAGGGGAGCAGTGTTCGCCAGTGCGCCGCGATTTCGCGCCGCGATGTGAGGCCGAGCGCCACGCAGCAGACGATCCAGCGCGAAAAGGTCAGCATCATCGGGGAGACCTCGCCGACGGCGAGCCGCGCGGCGACTGCGTTGGCGCCCCAGGTCAGGGTGGTGAAGACCAGCAGGAAGCAGGCCTGACCCTGTGGGCTCGGGATGACCGAGTCGAGGAGGTTGGCGAAGGGAGAACCTGTGCGCATGGCTGGGAGAGGGTAACAGCCCTCGCGATCACGTGTGGGTCGAGGGCTTGCGGGCCTGCGCCCCGAAATGCGGATGACATAATGGTTTGTATGAAGCAAATCACAGCCATCCTCAAACCGTTCAAGCTCGATGATGTGCGCGAGGCCTTGGCCGAGGTGGGCGTCACCGGGCTCACCGTGACCGAAGTCAAGGGTTTCGGCCGCCAGAAGGGGCACACGGAACTCTACCGGGGTGCCGAGTACGTCGTGGACTTTCTGCCGAAGATGAAGGTCGAGGTCGTGGTCAACGAGAACGACGTCGACCGGTGCGTCGACGCGATCGTCAGTGCTGCGCGCACCGGCAAGATCGGCGACGGCAAGATTTTTGTGACCAACGTCGAGCGGGTGGTTCGCATCCGCACCGGCGAAGAAGACGAAGCCGCGGTATAGGCTCGCCTCCAGGCTGCGCGCACTTCGTGTCGCTACGCCAACCCCTTCCGGGGGCAACACCGGCGGCCCGGCAGAGCCGGCTCCGCGGTGTTTCTGGTTTGATCCGTGGGCCGTTTAGAGGACTTCGGCGAGTTTGTCGCCTCGGGGGTGGCGGCCGGCTTCTTCGACGAGGGCTTCGAGCAAGGCGGGTGCGTCATTGCTGGAGCGGACGAGGTCCATTTGCCATTCGCCCATGAAGCCTTCGCGCACGCTGTGAGCCAGGAAGCTCAGCAGGGCGTCGTAGTAGCCCGCCACGTTCAGGATGCCGACCGGCTTGTCGTGATAGCCGAGCTGGCGCCGGGTCCAGATCTCGAACAGTTCCTCGAAGGTCCCGATGCCGCCCGGCAGGGCGAGGAAGGCATCGGCGCGCTCGCCCATCATGGCCTTGCGCTCATGCATGGTGTCGACAACGTGGAGTTCGTCGCTCTGGCGGTTGGCCAGTTCCTTGTCGACCAGCACCTTCGGGATGATGCCGACCACGCGGCCGCCGGCGGCCGGGTGGCTTCGGCGACAGTGCCCATGAGCCCGGTCCGGCCGCCACCGTAGACCAGCTGGCCGCCGTGCTGGCCGATCCAGCGGCCGACGGCCTGCGCCACCTGGGCGAATTCCTGCCGCTCGCCAGGGCGCGAGCCGCAGTACACACAAATCGAAAAAGAAGGAGTCATCCCCGAATCATGCACGCCCCCGGCGTCGACGATGTGGCAAAGCGTTGCCACGAGGCAGCGATCCAGGCGAGGGGCTCGGTGCCGCTCATCGATTGCCGAGCGGCTTCGATGCGACAAGGCGGGTGCCGGCCCATGCGTCATGCCAGAACTGGCGTTCGGGCTGAAAACGCGCCAGCAGCGCCCACACGGCGACCCAGCCGAAGACCAGCACCGCCGATTCGCCCGCACCGAGCCCGAACGGCGAGATGGCCGCCAGCGGCGGCAGGAACCAGATCCAGCTCAGCAGATAGCGCAGCAGCGCCCGAGCTTGGGTGAGTGCGCGCCCATGTCGGTCGACGACCCGGATGCCCCAGGTTTTCATCGCCAGCGTCTGCCCATGGGCCCAGAACCAGACGAAATAGACACCGAAGACGATGAACAGAAACGCCTGAAGCAGATGCCGCCGCGAATCCATGCCGCTGCGCATCTGGCCGAGGGTGCTGAAAAGCCAGCCGGCGACGAACACGACGGCGAAAAGCAGCAGGCCCTCGTAGAGCCAGCAGGCCATGCGGCGCCACAGTCCGGGCGCCATCAGGGACGCAACCGCGGTGTCGTCGGTGGGCGGACCAAGGGAATCGGGATTGCCAGAAGAAGCAGAACGCATCGGCACCTGGCTCAGGGCGTCGAAGCGGGTTGTTGTTCCGACGCCCTCGGCGGGACGTCGGTTGCGCCCGGCGGCGGAACCTGCGCCTCGGCGCTGACCGGCGGAAGGTTCGGCGCCGGGGCTGGAGCGGGCGCAGGAACCGGCACCGGGCGCGCGGCCGCGACGGGGGCTGGAGCGGGCGGCGGCGCAAGCTGAATCCTCGGTGTGTGCTGGCCGTCTTGCCCGGCGGCGGGAATGGGCACGAGCTTTTGTTCGGGAACGGGGCGGATGGTCGGCGCCGCGCCGGGTGCCTTCGCCCTCTTGGCGCGCTCCGCCAGCTCGCTCTTTTCCTCGTCGCTGAGCGCCTGGTAGGCCTCCCATTTCGCCTTGCGCTCATCGACAGGAACTTGCTTGACGGTGGCAAAGTTGACCCGCGCCTGAGCGCGTTGCTGGTTGGTCAGGCCCGCCCATTCGGTCATGCGACTATGGAGCACCGCCTGGTCCTCCGGCGTCATCCTCGCGTAGTCGCGGGAAAGCGCCAGCCACTTGCGCTTGTGGGGTTCCGTCAACTCGTCCCAGTAGGGCGCGAGCGGCTGCAGCGCCTTCTGCTGTCGCGCAGTGAGATCGCGCCACAGCGGCTTGGAGGCAACTGCCGGCTTGGCGGGGGTGGTTTGCGGCGACGCCGAACTTTTGACCGACTGGGCCTCTGCGGACGGCGCGGCGAGACCAGCGGCCCCGATGACGAGACCGGCGCTCAACCAGACGGCGGCCGTCAGCGGACGCGCGAAATCGAGCGCTTCAGCGCGGGAGAGGAGGCACGGACGCATTCGGCTGCGGGGCGATCAGCGTTCGGACGCGTCGTCCGACGTCTTCACGAACTGAGCGAATCCCGGGTCGGTGTAGGCCGCGGGCGGGAGATCGTCGGTGAGCAGGGCGGAGTCGATTGCGGCAATCTCATTGGCACGGTTGTCTTCCTGCATCACGCTGATCGCGACCAGGCCTGCGACAAGGGCGACCAGCGGAATCACCGAGCCGATCCGCGTCCACCAGCCTCCGCCGAGCGTCGCTGCTCCGCCGCGCGACAGCACCACGGGCGCCGGGCGAAGCTGCTGGGCGACCTTGCGGCGAGCGACTGCCTGCACTCGCGCAGCTCGCAAGCGCTCGCTGACCTCGTGCGGCAACTCGACGTTGCCGGCAGTCAATCGCGCGGCCAGCAGGCGGCCAAACCGCTCCTCGAGTGCGGCGGAAGAGGCAGATTGCGTTGTGTTCATAGCGAAATTCCCTTGGCTTTGAGCGCCTTGCTCAAGGCGTGGACGGCGCGCGAGCAGTGGGTCTTGACGCTCCCTTCGGAACATCCCATGGCGGCCGCCGTCTCTGCGACATCCATTTCCTCCCAGTAACGCATCAAGAAGGCCTCGCGTTGACGACCCGGCAGCGCCGCAATTTGTTCCTCGATCTCGCGAAAAATCTGCGCCCGCCGCGTCGTGTCTTCGGCGCTCTCGGATTCCTGGCCTTCCGCCGAAAGCTGGATGTGTTCGAGGAGGTCGAAATCACCGTCGTCGTCCAGATTCTCGAAATCGCTCAGGTTGGAAAAGAGTGCCTTGCGGGTCTTCTGCCGTCGGAACCAGTCGAGGGTGCAGTTCGACAGGATGCGCTGGAACAGCAGCGGCAGCTCGTTGGCCGGCTTGTCGCCGTAGTGCTCGGCCAGCTTCATCATGCTGTCCTGCACGATGTCCAGCGCCGCTTCTTCGTCCCGGACGTGGTAGACGGACCGCTTGAAGGCGCGTCGTTCGACGCTCTTCAGGAAATCGGATAGTTCTTTCTCAGTGGCCAAGCGAGTCTGGCGCCGGGAGCGCCGCGTGGGAAGTGTCTCGGGGAGAAGGGGGCTTTTTCGCCGCGGATTATGCCTTGGAGGCTTTATTGACTGCGCTGAGGCCTTTGGATCGGCTTCCGGTGTCATAATCCGCGCTGCAAGTCAAAAGGCAAACGGGTCACGATCCGGTGGTATGACAAATCCGCCCATGGTTGTGGCCTCAAGTTCCGACGCGGCTTCAAAAGAGCTGGCGAAGGAGCACCCAAGGTTTTTCGTTCCCGAAAATCGCAAAGGTTGATCATGGAAATGTCAAAGGCGGAACTTGCTTCCGCAGCAGCCGTCACCGGCAGTCAAACGCAAGAACTCATGGGCGCCGAGGTGCTGATCAAGGCACTTCAGGCAGAAGGCGTCAAGTACGTCTGGGGCTATCCGGGCGGCGCGGTTCTCTACATCTACGACGCGTTCTACAAGCAGGACACCATCCAGCACGTGCTGGTTCGCCACGAGCAGGCCGCCGTGCACGCGGCAGACGGTTATGCGCGCGCCACCGGCGACGTGGGCGTGGCGCTCGTGACGTCCGGCCCGGGCCTCACGAATGCCGTGACCGGGATCGCCACCGCGTACATGGACAGCATTCCGATGGTCATCATCTCCGGCCAGGTGCCCACGGCGGCGATCGGCCTGGATGCCTTCCAGGAATGCGACACGGTCGGCATCACCCGGCCCATCGTCAAGCACAACTTTCTCGTCAAGGACCCGAAGGATCTGGCCCTGACGATGAAGAAGGCCTTCCATATCGCGCGCAGCGGCCGTCCCGGTCCCGTGGTGGTGGACGTGCCGAAGGATGTTTCCTTCAAGAAGGTCACGTACAGCGGCTATCCCGAGAAGGTGGAGATGCGCTCGTACAACCCGGTGCGCAAGGGCCATGGCGGACAGATCCGCAAGGCGCTGCAGCTGCTGCTGAGCGCCAAGCGTCCTTACATCTATACCGGCGGCGGCGTGCTGCTCGGCAATGCGACGAACGAGCTGCGCACGCTGGTCGACATGCTGGGCTACCCGGTCACGAACACGCTGATGGGCCTGGGCGCCTATCCGGCGTCCGACCGCAAGTTCCTCGGCATGCTGGGCATGCACGGCACCATCGAAGCCAACAACGCGATGCAGAACTGCGATGTGTTGCTCGCTGTCGGTGCGCGCTTCGACGATCGCGTGATCGGCAACCCCAAGCACTTCGCGCAGAACGAACGCAAGATCATCCACATCGACATCGACCCGTCGAGCATTTCGAAGCGGGTGAAGGTCGACATCCCGATCGTCGGCGACGTGAAGGACGTGCTGACGGAACTGATCTCGATGATCCGGGAAAGCTCCACGCGCCCCGACGCTTCCGCGCTCGCGAGCTGGTGGGACACGATCGAAGGCTGGCGCAGCAAGGATTGCCTGAAGTACGACCGCGGCAACAAGGACGTGATCAAGCCGCAGCACGTGATCGAAACCCTCTGGAACATGACCAAGGGCACGGACACGTACATCACGTCGGACGTCGGCCAGCACCAGATGTGGGCGGCGCAGTACTACCGCTTCGACGAACCGCGCCGATGGATCAATTCGGGCGGACTGGGCACGATGGGCGTCGGCATTCCGTACGCGATGGGCATCAAGCTCGCCAAGCCGGATTCGGAAGTCTTCTGCGTCACCGGCGAGGGCTCGGTGCAGATGTGCATCCAGGAGCTGTCGACCTGCCTGCAGTACAACACGCCGATCAAGATCTGCTCGCTCAACAACCGTTACCTGGGCATGGTGCGGCAGTGGCAGGAGATCGAGTACTCGGGCCGCTACAGCCACAGCTACATGGACGCGCTGCCGAACTTCGTGAAGCTCGCCGAAGCCTATGGCCATGTGGGCATGCTGATCGAGCGTCCGCAGGATGTGGAGCCGGCGCTGCGTGAGGCGCGCAAGCTCAAGGACCGAACGGTGTTCATGGACTTCCGCACCGACCCCACCGAGAACGTGTTCCCGATGGTGCAGGCCGGCAAGGGCATCACCGAGATGCTGCTCGGCTCCGAAGACCTCTGAGCAAGTAATAGAAGCGACACCAAAGTCCCCGGTCCCGAGGACCGGGTTTCAACCTTAATTCGACGAATCTATTGCCCGCCAAGCCCGCGCATTACCGTGCGCGGGGGAGGGCGGCGAAAAGAGGAGTCCCATTGCCATGAAACACATCATTGCCGTGCTGCTCGAGAACGAGCCCGGTGCCCTTTCCCGCGTGGTCGGGCTGTTTTCCGCCCGCGGCTACAACATCGAGTCGCTGACCGTCGCGCCCACCGAAGATCCGAGTCTTTCCCGGATGACCATCGTCACGGCGGGTTCCGACGATGTGATCGAGCAGATCACCAAGCATCTCAACCGGCTGATCGAGGTCGTCAAGGTCGTTGACCTCACCGAAGGCGCCTACACCGAGCGCGAGCTCATGATGGTGAAGGTGCGCGCCGTCGGCAAGGAGCGCGAGGAGATGATGCGGATGGCCGAGATCTTCCGCGGACGCATCATCGACGTGACCGACAAGAGCTACACCATCGAGCTCACCGGCGACCACGGAAAGAACGACGCATTCCTCGAGGCCATCGATCGCGGCGCGATCCTCGAGACCGTCCGTACCGGCGCCAGCGGCATCGGCCGTGGCGAGCGCATCCTGCGCGTCTGACAACCACCGTTCCACATCCACCGAATCAACGAAGGAGAAATCTCATGAAGGTCTACTACGACAAGGACGCCGATCTCAGCCTCATCAAGGGCAAGACGGTTGCAATCATCGGCTACGGCAGCCAGGGTCACGCGCACGCCCAGAACCTGAACGACAGCGGCGTGAAGGTCATCGTCGGCCTGCGCAAGGGCGGTGCGTCGTGGTCCAAGGTCGAGAAGGCCGGCCTCAAGGTGGCCGAGGTCGCCGAAGCCGTCAAGGCGGCCGACGTGGTCATGATCCTCCTGCCGGACGAGCAGATCGCCAATGTCTACAAGAACGACGTCGCGCCGCACATCAAGGAAGGCGCTTCGCTCGTCTTCGCGCACGGCTTCAACGTGCACTACGGCTTCGTTCAGCCGCGCGCCGATCTCGACGTCTGGATGGTCGCGCCCAAGGCGCCTGGCCACACCGTGCGCAGCACCTACACGCAAGGTGGCGGTGTTCCTCACCTGATCGCTGTCCACGCCGATCGCAGCGGCAAGGCCCGTGACCTCGCGCTGTCGTACGCCACTGCCAACGGCGGCGGCAAGGCGGGCATCATCGAAACCAACTTCCGCGAAGAAACCGAAACCGACCTGTTCGGCGAGCAGGCCGTTCTGTGCGGCGGTACGGTCGAGCTGATCAAGGCGGGTTTCGAGACCCTGGTCGAAGCGGGCTATGCCCCCGAAATGGCCTACTTCGAGTGCCTGCACGAACTCAAGCTGATCGTCGACCTGATCTACGAAGGCGGCATCGCCAACATGAACTACTCGATCTCGAACAACGCCGAGTACGGCGAGTACGTGACGGGTCCGCGCGTCGTGACCGAAGAGACCAAGAAGGTCATGAAGCAGGTTCTGAAGGACATCCAGACCGGCGAATACGCGAAGAGCTTCGTGCTGGAAAACGCAGCTGGAGCGCCGACGCTCATCAGCCGCCGCCGCCTCAATGCCGAGCATCAGATCGAAGTGGTCGGCGAGAAGCTTCGCGCGATGATGCCGTGGATCAAGAAGAACAAGCTCGTCGACCAGACCCGCAACTGATCGGATTTTTCTCGATCATGTTCAGGGCCACCCTTCGGTGGCCCTTTTCGTTCTGGGGCGCCATGGCGCCTGAACTACACTGCGAGCGATGCGATCGACCCCCTCATTCGTCCTGATTCCTACAGTCATCCGCGCCGCGACGGCGCGCGCTGGAGGCCGGCTGCATGCATGACGACGTGGCGCCCGACGTGGCCGACGAGATAGCGCCAAAGAAGCGTCGCAAGGGCATCTACATCCTGCCGAACCTGTTCACGCTCGCGGCCTTGTTCGGTGGGTTCTACGCGATCGTGATGGCGATGAATGCGCGTTTCGATCTGGCCGCGCTGGGCGTCTTCGCCGCCATGATCCTCGACAGTCTCGATGGTCGCGTCGCTCGACTCACCAACACGCAAAGCGCGTTCGGCGAGCAGATGGATTCGTTGTCCGACATGGTGTCTTTCGGTGCGGCTCCGGCGTTGATCGCTTACGAGTGGTCGCTCAAGGGGCTCGGACGCTGGGGATGGATTGCCGCCTTCGTCTACTGTGCGTGTGCCGCGTTGCGACTGGCCCGGTTCAACGTCAATACCGGCGTCGTCGACAAGCGCTGGTTCCAGGGCTTGCCGTCGCCTGCCGCGGCGGCGCTGGTCGCGGGGTTCATCTGGCTGGTGACCGAATGGGGCAAGCGTGGCGGCGAGGTGCTGTATCTCTCGTGGCAGCAGATCACCTGGGTCACCTTCGGCTTCACGCTGTACGCCGGACTCTCGATGGTCACCAATGCGCCCTTTTACAGCTTCAAGGACGTGCAGATGAAGAGGAGCGTGCCTTTTGCCGTGATCGTTCTGATCGCGCTGGGGATCGCCGTCGTCAATATCCATCCACCGACGGTTCTCTTCGGCGTGTTCGTGGCCTATGGCCTCAGCGGTTATGTCGTCTACGGCTGGCGCAAGGCGAAGGGGCAGCAGGTGAGTGTCATCAGCATCTCGACCGATGAACCCGATGAGCGCGGTCTGCACAAGTAGTCACGGCTGTGCTACATTCCAGCTTCCCATGAACAAGATCTCGCTGGCCCTACTACTGATCCCCCACGGGCGGAGAAGGTAGCGCGCGCGCAAGATCCTCACAACGGCCCGTTCGCACCAGCAACGGGCCGTTTGTCTTTGGGGTTGCTGGTTGATCCAACCACAGCGAGAAATATCAGATGTTGAAGCAACCCAACCTCAAGTACCGTGCGTCTGCGCCGGTCGGCCTCAAGGATCGCACCTGGCCGGACGCCGTCCTGACCGAGGCGCCGATCTGGCTGTCGACCGACCTGCGTGACGGCAACCAGGCGCTGGTGGAGCCCATGGACATCGCCCGCAAGATGCGGATGTTCGAGATGCTGGTTGAGATCGGCTTCAAGGAGATCGAGGTCGGATTTCCTTCCGCCTCGCAGATCGAGTTCGACTTCGTACGCAAGCTTATCGAGGAAGACCGCATCCCGGACGACGTGACCATCCAGGTGCTCACGCAGGCCCGCGACCATCTGATCGAGCGCACCTTCGAGGCCTTGCAGGGTGCTCCGCGCGCGATCGTTCACCTGTACAACGCCGTGGCGCCGATCATGCGCCGGGTGGTGCTCGGCATGGGCGAGGACCAGATCGTCGAACTCGCGACCACGCATGCGCGCATGTTCAACGAGCTCGCCGCCAAGCAGCCTCATACGCATTGGACGTTCCAGTATTCGCCGGAGATGTTCTCGGGCACGGACCTCGCGTTTTCCAAGCGCGTGGTGGATGCGGTGACGTCGGTGTGGGCCCCGACGCCGGAGAGAAAGTGCATCGTCAACCTGCCGTCGACGGTCGAGCACTCGACCCCGAACATCTTCGCGGACATGATCGAGTGGATGCACCGCCATCTCGCGCGCCGCGACTCGATCGTCCTGTCGGTCCATCCGCACAACGATCGCGGCACCGGTACGGCGGCCGGCGAGTTCGCCCTCATGGCGGGCGCCGACCGCATCGAAGGCTGCCTCTTCGGCAACGGTGAGCGCACTGGCAATCTCGACCTCGTGAACGTCGCGCTCAATCTCTATACGCAGGGTGTATCGCCCGAACTCGATTTCTCGAACATCGATGAAATCCGCGCGGCTGTGGAGCATTGCAATCAGTTGCCGGTGCATCCGCGCCATCCGTATGTGGGCGATCTGGTCTACACCTCCTTCTCGGGCTCGCACCAGGATGCGATCAAGAAGGCGTTCGCGGCGCGCAAGGAAGGCGACATCTGGGACATGCCCTACCTGCCGATCGATCCCAAGGACGTGGGGCGGACTTATGAAGCAGTGATTCGTGTCAACAGCCAGTCGGGCAAGGGCGGCATCTCCTACCTTCTCGAGAGCGAATACGGGCTGGAACTGCCCCGCCGCCTGCAGATGGAATTCAGCCAGATCGTCCAGCGCGTGATGGACGTGGCAGGCAAGGAACTCACGGCAGCCGATCTCTGGTCCCTCTTCGAGGGCGAGTACCGCGTTCGCGATGGGGCCGGGCCGCAGCATCGTGTGATCGAAGAGCAGGGCGATGGCCCTGACGCCTGGGTGATCCTGCGCGCCGACTTGCCATGGGACGGGGAAATTCGCCGGATCGAGGGTCGCGGCAACGGGCCGATCGATGCCTTCATCCATGCGCTGGCGCAAGCCACCGGGCACTCGATCCGCGTCATCGACTACCACCAGCATGCGATCGGCTCCGGAGCCGATGCCCAGGCGGTCGCCTACCTCGAGCTCCGCGTCGACGAGTCGAAGACGCTTTTCGGCGTCGGGATGGATGCGAACATCATCTCCGCTTCGCTCAAGGCCATCGTCTCGGGATTGACGAGGGCTCGGATGCAGGCCGCAGCCAGCGCACAATCGGTGGCTGAACCCGCCTAACGCGGCGAAAGGGCCGCAATGCGGCCTTCGCCCGGCAGCGCGTGCTGCCGGGCGGCGATACGGAACAAAGGAGATCCACGATGGCCGACAAACTCATCATTTTTGACACCACCCTGCGCGACGGCGAACAGTCGCCCGGGGCCTCCATGACCAAGGACGAAAAGCTGCGCATCGCGCGCCAGCTCGAGCGACTTCGGGTCGACGTGATCGAGGCCGGATTTCCGGCCAGTTCCAACGGCGACTTCGACGCCGTGGTCGCCATCGCCAACGCCATCAAAGAGTCGACCATCTGCGGCCTATCGCGCGCCAACGACCGCGATATTTCGCGTGCAGCAGAGGCGCTCAAGGGCGCGGCGCGCGGCCGGATCCACACCTTCATTGCAACATCGCCGCTCCACATGGAGAAAAAGCTGCGGATGACGCCTGACGAGGTGTTCGAGCAGGCAAAGCTGTCGGTGCGCTTCGCGCGCAATCTGATCGCCGATGTCGAGTTCAGCCCTGAGGATGGCTACCGAAGCGACCCCGATTTCCTCTGTCGGGTGCTGGAGGCGGTGATCAAGGAGGGCGCCACCACCATCAACGTGCCCGATACGGTCGGCTACGCGATCCCCGAGCTGTACGGCAACTTCATCAAGACGCTGCGGGAGCGGATCCCGAACAGCGACAAGGCGATCTGGTCCGTCCACTGCCATAACGACCTGGGCATGGCGGTCGCCAATTCGCTCGCCGGCGTGAAGATCGGCGGCGCCCGGCAGGTCGAGTGCACCATCAACGGGCTGGGCGAGCGCGCCGGCAACTGCTCGCTCGAGGAGATCGTGATGGCGGTCAAGACCCGCAGGGACTATTTCGGCCTCGATCTCGGCATCGATACCCGGCACATCGTGGCGGCGAGCCGCATGGTCAGCCAGACGACCGGTTTCGTCGTCCAGCCGAACAAGGCGGTCGTGGGGGCCAACGCCTTCGCGCACGCTTCTGGCATCCACCAGGACGGCGTCCTCAAGGCACGCGACACCTACGAGATCATGCGGGCCGAGGATGTGGGATGGAGCGCCAACAAGATCGTCCTCGGCAAGCTCAGCGGACGCAATGCGTTCAAGCAGCGTCTCCAGGAGCTGGGCGTGACGATGGAGAGTGAAGCGGACATCAACGCCGCATTCGCGCGCTTCAAGGAGCTGGCAGATCGCAAGAGCGAAATTTTTGACGAGGACATCCTCGCGCTGGTCAGCGACGAGGAACTCTCGCACGTTATTGAGCAGTTTGGCTTTGTTTCCCTGTCGCAGCATAGTGAAACGGGTGAGCGGCCACATGCCCGCATCGTGTTCACCGTGAACGGCAAGGAGGTCACCGGAGAGTCGGACGGCAATGGTCCGGTCGACGCTTCGCTGAAAGCGATCGAGGCGCATGTCAAGAGTGGAGCCGAGATGGTGCTCTATTCGGTCAATGCGATCAGTGGATCGACGGAGAGTCAGGGAGAAGTGACCGTGCGGCTGCAAAATGCAGGCCGGGTCGTCAACGGTGTTGGGGCTGACCCCGACATCGTGGTGGCGTCGGCCAAGGCTTATTTGAGTGCGCTCAACAAGTTACAGAGCCAAGCTGAGAGAGTGGCGGCACAAGGTTGAATATTTAAGTGCTCCTTGTTTTCGAATGAAGAAGAGGATGCAAGTAACTGATATTGCGTGTCTTTTTTGATTTCGATACACTGCGGAGCCTTATCGTCCGCTGGAGAGTTTTTAATGCCCGAAGCCCGTTCCCATCGAGTTTCACGCCAGCGGTTCCTTCCCGCGTTTCGCATGCTCGCCGTCGCGCTGTGCGCCACGGCGTTTTTGTTGCCTGCCGCCCAAGCCGCCGAAAAGAAGGGACCGGCAACCAAGAAGACGGCCGCCGCCGACAGCAAGCGCAAGACGGCATCGGTGCCGACACGTGAAACCGCGTCTTCCAAGCGGAAGGCTGGTGCGGACAGGGACGAGAAAGTCGTCAGCGGCGGCCGGAACGTGGTCGCCTCGGTTCGCCAGAAGAATGGCCGGACCGTCGTGGCTGTGCAACGCCGATCGGTGGTGCGTGTTGCGGAGCCGGCGCGTCTTTCTTTCGGCCAGTTGGCCGGTCTGCACCAGACGCCGGATGCACTCGATCTGAAGTCCAGCGTGGCGCTGGTCATCGACCAAGACACCCACGAAGTGCTCCTGAGCAAGAACGACCATGCCGTTCTTCCCATCGCTTCATTGACCAAACTCATGACTGGCTTGCTCATCAGCGAGGCCCAGCTGCCGTCCGACGAGCTGATCACCATCACGCAGGACGATGTCGACACCGAGAAGCGTAGCGGTTCGCGCCTGAGCGTCGGGACGACCTTGCCGCGTGGCGAGCTTCTCCATCTTGCCTTGATGTCCAGCGAAAACCGCGCAGCGCACGCGCTCGGCCGCACCTATCCCGGCGGTCTTGAGACCTTCGTGAGCGTCATGAATGCGAAGGCGAAGATGCTCGGCATGAAGGACACCCGCTACGTCGAGCCGACCGGCCTGTCGAGCCGCAACCAGTCGAGCGCGCAGGATCTTGCTCTGCTGGTGAACGCGGCTTCTGCGGATGCCACGGTGCGTCAGCTTTCGACTTCGCCCGAATATCAAGTGGAGGTCGGCAATCGCGTGCTCCAGTTCAACACGACCAACCGTCTCGTGAAGAACCCGGATTGGGACATCGGCGTCCAGAAGACCGGCTACATCACTGAAGCAGGCCAGTGTCTGGTGATGCAGGCGAAGATCGCCGGTCGCAAGCTGATCATGGTGTTCCTCGACTCGGCCGGAAAGCTGAGCCGCATCGGCGATGCCGAGCGCGTTCGCCGCTGGGTGGAAGCCAATCACATGATCAACAAGGCCGCGCAGCAGCACGTGGCATCAAGCAACGCGACCTGATCCCGCCGGATCCTTTGGGACGGGGCCGCTTCATCCATCCCGGATGGCGGCCCTTTCGCTTTCAGGCTGAACCAGCCTGGCTCGCCTTGTAGCCCAGCGCGCTGGAGATCTCGTTCGCGGTGGCCTGCAGCTTGGGCAGCCAGCCGTCGTCCAGTCGATCGGCGGGGGCCGAGATCGAAAGCCCGGCCACCAGTTTCCCCTGGTCGTCGTAGATTCCCGCTGCCATGCAGCGCACGCCGAGTTCGAGTTCTTCGTTGTCTCGCGCGATGCCGTACTGGCGCGCTTTCGACAGCTCCCGCTCGAGAACGGGCAACTGCGTGATGCTGTTGCGTGTGTGACCGGCGAGACCGGTTCGCGTTGCATAGCTGCGCACGCGCTGCGGCTCGTCCATCGCCAGGAAGAGCTTGCCAGTCGAGGTCAGATGCAACGGCGCCCGACCGCCGATGGCGCGGACCACCTGCATGCCGGAGCGTTCGCTGTAGGCGCGCTCGATGTAGACGATCTCGTCGCCTTGCCGCATGCTGAGATTCACCGGCTGCTGCGTGAGCTTGTGCAGCTCGCGCATCGGCGCCATGGCAGCGTCGCGGACATTCAGGCGGCCTTTGACGAGATTGCCGAGTTCCAGCAGGCGCATGCCGAGCCGATAGCTCCCGGCTTCCGGGCGATCGACGAAGCGGCCGACCGCGAGGTCGTTCAGGATGCGGTGAGTCGTGGACGGGTGCAGTCCCGTCTTCTCGCTGATTTCCTTGAGCGAAATCGCTTCTTCCCGGGAGGCGAGCACGTCGATGAGCGCGAACATGCGCTCGATGACCTGGATCACGGGCGTGGCGGGAACGTCAGATTGGAGCTTTTTCATTTGCAACACGGTTCAAGGCCGGTCGCGATTTTACCAAGTGAAATGGGCCGACGGTCACTGGCTCGGTGGAAACTGCCACTGGCCATTGATGAGCACTTCGTGGGGGATGTACCGCGCCTTGTAGTTCATCTTGGCGCTGCCCTCGATCCAGTAGCCCAGATAGACATGGGGCAAGCCGAGCTTGCGGGCCTGCTCGATCTGCCAGAGCACGCTGTAGTTGCCGTAGCTTGCACCGGCCTCCGGCTCGTAGAAGGTATAGACCGCGGACAGGCCGTCGTTGAGGACGTCGAGGATGGACACCATCTTGAGCACCCCCGCGCGGCCGTCCGGCCCCGTCTCGCGAAACTCCACGAGCCGCGAGTTGACGCGGCTTTGCAGCAGGAACTGCGTGTACTGGTCGATGCTGTCGTGGTCCATGCCTCCGCCCGAATGCCGGCCGTTCTGGTAGCGGAGGTAGAGCTGATAGTGCTCGGGCACGAAGCAGAGCTTGAGTACCCGTGCCTGGAGATTCGAGTGTCGCGTCAGTGCGCGGCGCTGGCTGCGGCTGGGTGTGAATGCGTTGACCAGCACGCGCAACGGAACGCAGGCGTTGCATCCGTCGCAATACGGCCGGTAGGTGAACATGCCGCTGCGGCGGAAGCCGCTCAGCACGAGGTCCGAATAAGCGTCGTTGTGGATCAGGTGGCTCGGCGTGGCGACCTGTGATCGGGCCTGCCGGTCCGGCAGATAGCTGCACGGATAGGGCGCCGTCGCGTAGAACTGCAGCGTGTGGAGCGGGAGGTCCTTGAGGTGCGTCACGTCTTCAAGAAAGTTCGCGCGGACAGGAGTTGATCCCAGTATACGGGCTCGAAGCGCCACACAGGGCCGGTGATCCGGCGGGCGTCGGCCACGTGCGACACGAAGCTCGCCCGCGGCATTTCGCGCGCGCCGAGGCTGGCGAGATGGGCCGTGTTCTGCTGGCAATCGATCATCGAAATCCCATGCCTTCGGCAGAAGCAGACCAGCGCGGCCAGTGCAATCTTGGAGGCGTCGGTCCGCCGCGCGAACATCGATTCGCCGAAGACCGCGCGCCCGATCGCCACGCAATAGAGGCCGCCGACGAGTTCGTCGTCGATCCAGGCTTCGACACTGTGGGCATGGCCGGCTCGGTGGAGCGCGGTGTAGGCGCGGACCATGTCGGGCAGGATCCAGGTGCCGGTCTGGCCAGGGCGGGGCGATTGCGAGCAGCGGGAGATCACCGACTCGAAGGCATGGTCGATGCGGATTTCGCAGCGCGGGTCGTGAGCGAAGCGGGTGAGAGTCTTGCGCAGCGAACGATGCAGGCGGAATTGATCGACTTCGAGCACCATGCGCGGGTCGGGGCTCCACCAGAGGATCGGCTGGCCTTCGCTGAACCAGGGGAAGATTCCGTTGGCGTAGGCCTGCAGCAGATTGCCGACGTGGAGCGCTCCGCCGGCCGCCAGCAGGCCAGGCACGGGATCGGCATCTCCCCACGCCATCGCGGCGTCAGGAAGCGGGTCGTTGGGCTCGAGCCAGGGAAGTTGCATGACGGAATGTTTGCATGCTTTGAGGCGCACGGGGGCGCATCGAGCCGAAAGTACCCGAAGACCCTATAGTCGTTCGTGGCCCCGACAAAATTCCCACGACCCCACACAAAGGACGACGGTGACAACTGAAACGAACCCCACGCGCTTCGGAAGCGGCCAGGCGGTCAGGCGACTCGAAGACGAAGCCTTGTTGGCCGGTGCCGGCCGCTATACCGACGATGTTTCGGTGCCGGGCCAGGTCTGGCTCAGCTTCGTGCGATCTCCGTATCCCCATGCGAGGCTGGTCTCGATCGACCGCGATTCGGCGGCGGCGATGCCCGGCGTGCTCGGCGTCTTCACCGGTGCCGATCTGGAGGCGGCCGGCGTCAAGCCGATGCCCGGCGCAGCGGCCTTCAAGCGCGCCGATGGCTCGGATTGCGCGAC
Organism: Variovorax ureilyticus; assembly: GCF_050632185.1. Classification (GTDB taxonomy): domain Bacteria; phylum Pseudomonadota; class Gammaproteobacteria; order Burkholderiales; family Burkholderiaceae_C; genus Variovorax; species Variovorax ureilyticus_A. The sequence goes on along the minus strand of NZ_CP192579.1, from coordinate 2,232,032 downwards.
ACCCGCGCGCCGGGCGCTGGCGTTCGACAGGGCGCGCTTCGTCGGCGAGCCGGTGGCGATCGTGGTGGCTGAAACCGCCCGGCAGGCGCGCGATGCCGCCGAGGCGGTCATGGTCGACTATGAAGAGCTCCCGATGGTCGTCGACATCGCGAGCGCCGTTGCCGAGGGTGCACCGCTGGTCTGCGACGCCGCGTCGGGCAACATTGCCGCTGAAATGCGGCATGGCAGCGCCGAAGCCACTGCCGCGGCATTTGCCAAGGCCAGCCACGTGGTCGCCCTCGACATTGTCAACCAGCGCGTCGTGGCGCTCACGATCGAGCCGCGTTCGGTGCTCGCCGACTTTGATCCCGCGTCGGAGCGCATCACGATCCGGATGAGCACCCAGATGCCCTCGGGGGTTCGTGATTCCGTGTGCGACGCCATCGGCCTGCCCAAGGAGAAAGTGCGCGTGGTCGTCGGCGACGTCGGCGGAGGCTTCGGCATGAAGACCGGCGCCTATCCGGAAGACATCGCCGTGGCCTTCGCGGCACACACGCTGCGGCGGCCGGTCAAGTGGATCGCGGACCGAAGCGAGGAATTCCTCTCAACGTCGCACGGCCGCGACATCGAGGCGCACGCCGAACTGGCACTCGACGCCGACGGAAAGATCCTCGGCCTGCGCATCAAGTCGCATGCGAACGTCGGCGCCTATGCGACCGGCACGGGGGTGGCGATCCAGCTCCTGATCGGGCCATGGGTCCAGACCAGCGTCTACGACATCCAGACCATCGACTTCCACTTCGAAGCGGTGCTGACCAACACGGCACCGACCGGCGCCTACCGCGGTGCCGGACGCCCGGAGGCGATCTACAACATGGAGCGTCTGATGGACGAAGCCGCGCGCCAGACCGGCATCGACCGCGTCGAGCTGCGCCGCCGGAATTTCATCCGGCCCGAGCAGATGCCGTACACGAACCCCATGCGCCAGACCTACGACACGGGCCGGTTCGAGTCGGTCATGAACCAGGCGCTCGCGCTTGCCGATTGGGACGGCTTCGCGGCGCGCGCCGCCGAGTCGAAACGCGCGGGCCGCATGCGCGGGCTGGGCATCGCGACCTTCCTCGAATGGACGGGCGGCAACGTCTTCGAGGAGCGGGTGACCGTATCCGTGCAGGCCGACGGCGTGATCGAGGTGTTCTCGGCGGTGAACGCCATGGGGCAGGGCATCGCGACCACGCTCGCGCAATTGGTGGTCGATGCCTTCGGCGTGCCGATCGAGAAGGTTCGCATCGTGCTGGGCGACACCGACCGCGGCGACGGGTTCGGAAGCGCCGGCTCCAGGTCGCTCTTCACCGGCGGTTCGGCAGTGCGCATCGGCGCCGAAAGGACCATCGACAGGGCCCGGGAACTTGCGGCGCAGGAGCTCGAGGTTTCCGCGGCCGACGTCCAGTACGACGCCGGCCTCTTCAAGGTCGCCGGAACCGATCTCGAACTCGATCTCTTCACGCTGGCCGGCCGGCAGCCCGAGCGGGAAATCTTCGTCGATTCGACCAGCACGGTGTCCGGTCCGACCTGGCCCAATGGCTGCCACATCACCGAGGTGGAGGTCGATCCGGCGACGGGCGACGTCGGGGTGATGACCTATGCGTCGGTCAACGACGTGGGCCGTGTGGTCAACCCGCTGATCGTGCGCGGCCAACTCGAGGGCGGCGCGGTGCAGGGGATCGGGCAGGCGCTGTACGAGCAGGTCGTCTACGACCCGCAGACCGGCCAACCCTTGACCGGGAGCCTGATGGATTACGCGGCGCCGCGCGCGGACATCATCGCCACCATGTTCCGCATGGAAATGGACGAGTCGACGCCCTGCAAGAACAACCCGCTGGGGGTGAAGGGCGTCGGCGAGCTCGGCACCATCGGCGCGACGCCGGCGATCGTGAACGCGGTCGCGGACGCCCTGGCGCGCAACGGCATGGCCGCACTGGCGCCGCGCCTTCACATGCCGCTGACGCCGGGCCGGCTCTGGCAACTGATGACTTCAGCCGCCTGAAAAGCGCCGCTCGGGCCGCTCAGAAGTCCTCGAGCGGCAGGCCGACGTAGTTCTCGGCGAGCGAGGTCGAGGCTGCGCGCGAATGAACCAGGTAGTCGAGCTCGGCTTCCTGGATCTTCTGTCCGAACTCGCCGGTCTCGGGAAAGCGGTGCATCAGCGAGGTGAACCACCACGAGAAGCGCTCGGCCTTCCAGACCCGGCGCAGGCACAGGTCGGAATAGCGGTCGAGCGCCGAGGCCGATTTCTCCGCATAGAAGATCTCGAACGCGCGCGACAGGTAGCCGACGTCCGCCGTCGCGAGGTTCAGCCCCTTGGCGCCGGTCGGCGGCACGATGTGCGCCGCATCGCCGGCCAGGAACAGACTGCCGAAACGCATCGGCTCGGCCACGAAGCTGCGCAGGGGCGCGATGCTCTTTTCGAGCGAAGGGCCGGTGACGAGGTGCTCGCGCGCTTCGGGGTCCAGCCGCAGGCGCAGTTCGTTCCAGAATGCCTCGTCGCTCCAGTTCTCGACGCGCTCCTCGGTCGGCACCTGCACGTAGTAACGGCTGCGCGTGGCGCTGCGCATGCTGCACAGGGCAAAGCCGCGCGAGGTGTTGGCGTAGATCAGTTCGTGGGAGACAGGCGGCACGTCCGCCAGCACGCCGAGCCAGCCGAAGGGATAGACCTTTTCGTAGGTATGGATCGATTGCGGGGGCACGCTGGCGCGGCTGACACCGTGGTAGCCGTCGCAGCCGGCGATGAAGTCGCATTCGATCTCGTGCGCGGCGCCGTCTTTCTCGTAGCGGACGCGGGGCTTTGCGGTGTCGAAGTCGTGCAGGCTGACCGAGGCTGCGCTGTAGATGGTGGTGAGGCCTTCGGCGTGCCGCGCATCCATGAGGTCGCGCGTGACTTCGGTCTGGCCGTAGACCATGACCTGCTTTCCGCCGGTCAGGCCATGCATGTCGATGCGGTGGCGGGCGCCCTTGAACAGCAGTTCGATGCCCTCGTGCGGCAGCCCCTCGGCGTGGGCGCGGGCATCGACGCCCGCGCGCTTGAGCAGGTCCATCGAGACCTGCTCGAGCACCCCGGCGCGGATGCGGCCGAGCACGTAATCGGCCGACTGCCGCTCCACGATGATGTTGTCGATGCCGGCCTTGTGCAGCAGTTGCCCGAGCAGCAGTCCGGCCGGTCCGGCGCCGATGATGGCCACTTGTGTTCGCATGGTGTCTCCAGATGACGATCCCTCCGAGGGTAGGGGCGACGACGGGGGGCGTCGGCGGACGCGCAGGCTCTGTGCGATCATGAGCCGGCTTGCGCGATGATCGCGCAACTCTTTCGCCCATGACCATCGCAAAACCCGACTTCATCGAAGGCATCGCCAAGGGAATGGCCGTGCTCGAGAGCTTCGACACCGAACGCCAGCGGCTCAACGCCACGCTGGCTGCCGAGCGCGCCGGACTGACTCGCGCCGCGGCTCGCCGCCATCTGCTGACGCTGGCGCATCTCGGCTACCTGGAAACCGACGGCAGCTATTTCTGGATGTCGCCCAAGGTGCTGCGCTTTTCGGGCAGCTATCTCGCGTCGTCGCGGCTGCCGCGCGCGCTGCAGCCGACGCTCAACCGGCTTTCGGCGCAGACCCGGGAGTCGTTCTCGGCCGTGGTGCTCGATGGCGAAGAGGTGGTCATCGTCGCCCGCAGCGGCAGCTATGGGGCGCCGACGCGCGTGCTGGCCTACGGCCTGCACCTCGGCGCCGGGCTGCCGGCACATGCGACGTCGACCGGGCGCGTCCTGCTGGCCGGGCTGAGTTCCGCCGAGCTCTCGCACTGGCTGAAAGGTCGCACGCTGCCGCGCCTGACACCGCACACGATCACGAAGACGAGCGTGCTGCGGCAACGGATCGCCCAGGTGCGCAAGGACGACTTCTGCTTCGCCAGCGAAGAGCACGAACTCGGCGTGCAGGCGCTCGCGGTGCCGTTGCGTGACATGCGGGGGCATACCGTCGCCGCGCTCAACGTGGTGCTTTCCGGCGGCGATCACAAGGAAGAGGTGCTGCGGCGCGACATGCTCCCGCTGCTGTTCGAGGCGGCCCGGGAGGCCCGGGCACTTCTGTAGCCGCGGGCGATCGCCGCTACGATCTCCCACACTGGGCCGGAAGGACCGAAGAGCCATGCGACTGCTGCTGCTTGAAGACGACGTGATGATCGGCGAGACCGTGCTCGACCTCTTGAGGGCCGAGCAGTACGCCGTCGACTGGGTCAAGGACGGCGAGATGGCCGACAGCGCGCTGCGATCTCAGCAATACGACCTCGTGATCCTGGATCTGGGCGTGCCGCGCCGCGACGGGCTGGACGTGCTGCGTGCGCTGCGCGCCCGCAAGCAGCGGATGCCGGTGCTGATCGCCACGGCGCGCGATTCGGTGCAGCAGCGCATCGAAGGGCTCGATGCCGGCGCGGACGACTACGTGCTGAAGCCGTACGACCTCGACGAACTGCTCGCCCGCATCCGCGCCTTGCTGCGCCGTGCATCCGGGCGGGCCGAGCCGGTCTATGAGCACATGGGCGTCACCGTCAATCCGGCCACGCGCGAAGTCTCGGTCGGCGGCCAGCCGGTGACGCTTTCCGCGCGCGAATGGGCGGTGCTCGAGCCGCTGATCGCGCGACCCGGCATGGTGCTGTCGCGCGCACAGCTCGAGGAAAAGCTCTACAGCTGGAAAGACGAGATCAGCAGCAACGCGGTGGAGGTGTACGTCCACGGCCTGCGCAAGAAGCTCGGCGCGGACCTGATTCGAAACGTGCGAGGCGTCGGCTACATGGTGCCGAAGGAATGACCGGCCGATGAAATCCCTTCGTGCGCGCCTGTTGTGGTTTCTCCTGGCCGCGATCGTCGTGGCTGCCGGCATCCAGGCCTTCGTGGCCTACCGGACCGTGCTGGATGAAGCCGACGACATCTTCGACCACCACATGCAGCAGATGGCGCTTTCGTTGCGCGCAGGCTTGCCGCCGAGTGGGACGGTGGGCGGGCTCGGCAACCTGGGCGCGACGGAGGAGAACTTCGAATTCATCGTTCAGGTCTGGACGGTGGACGGGATTCTCATCTTCCAGTCCGCATCGCATGCCGCGTTGCCGCAGCGCGCGGTGCTCGGCTTCTCGAACGTCCAGGCACGCAGCACGACCTACCGGGTGTTTTCGATGACGGCCGGCCCGTTGGTGATCCAGGTGGCGCAGGACATGGCTGCGCGTCGGCGCATGGCCGGTTCGCTCGCGCTGCGCACCGTCGGGCCGATCGCGCTGGCGGCGCCGCTGCTCATGCTGGTGGTCTGGTGGGTCGTGAGTTTCTCGCTCGCGCCGGTGGCTCGCGTGCGGCGCCAGGTCGCGGAGCGGCAGGCCGACGACCTCTCGCCGCTGAGCGAAAGTGATCTCCCCGAGGAAGTCCGGCCGCTGGTCCACGAGCTCAACCTGCTGTTCGATCGCGTCCGGAAGGCCTTTGAGGCACAGAAGCACTTCGTCGCCGATGCGGCGCACGAACTGCGCTCGCCCCTTGCCGCGCTGAAGCTCCAGGTGCAGGGATTGCAGCGGGCGACGGACGATCCGACCCGAGAGCTTGCCGTGGCACGCCTCGCCGCGGGCATCGATCGCGCGACCCGGCTCGTCGAGCAGATGCTCGCCCTCGCGCGCCACGAAGCGAGCGCCGCTTCGGGCGCCGAACGGGAAGAGGTCGGCCTGCCCGAACTGGCGCGGCTCGCGATTTCCGACGCGATTGCCGCCGCTCAGGCGCGGCGCATCGACGTCGGTGTCGTGCAGGCGGATCCGGTCCGGGTGGCGGGGCAGGCAGAGGCGCTCCGGATGCTTCTGCGCAACCTGCTCGACAACGCCATCAAATACACGCCGGAGGGCGGGCGGGTGGACGTGAACATCGCGGCGGTCCCGGACGGGGTCGAACTGAGCGTGGATGACAGCGGTCCGGGCATCGCGGTGGATGAGTGCGAGAGGGTGCTGGACCGCTTCTATCGATCCGGCGAGCCGCAGGTTCCCGGAAGCGGGCTCGGACTGGCCATCGTGAAATCCATCGCCGATCTGCATGGCGCGACGGTGAGGCTCGAGCGCTCGGCGTCGCTCGGCGGGCTGCGCGTGGTGGTGCGCTTTCCGGCCCCGGCCTGAGCCGTCCTCGCGGCAGAGCGCGCATGCGCGCGTGTTTAAGTCGGGCTTAAGCGGAAGCCACGACATTCCTTTCGTCGATTTCCAAACCCTCGAAAGGATCTCCAATGAAGAAAAGCCTGACTTCACCCCGCGCGCTCGTCCTTTCGCTGGCGGCCGCCGGCGTGATCGGCGCAGCCGCCACGGGTGCGTACACCAGCGCGAACGCCGTCGCCTCCAACCAGCCCGCAGCCGCGGCCACCACCACGGCGTCCGCTCCGCTGGTCAGCATGCCCGATTTCTCCAGCGTGACGGCCCAGACGGGTCCTGCGGTGGTCAACATCAGCGTCGTTGGAACGACCAAGACCGCCGAAGGCCCGCAAGGCATCCCCGGCATGGACCCGGACGATCCGATGTACGAGTTCTTCCGCCGCTTCCAGGGCCAGGGCATGCCGCGTGGCAAGCAGCAACAGCAGCGCGAGGTGCCGGTGCGTGGCCAGGGTTCCGGCTTCATCGTGAGCCCGGACGGCATCATCCTGACCAACGCGCACGTGGTGAAGGATGCGACGGAAGTGACCGTCAAGCTGACCGACCGCCGTGAATTCCGCGCGAAGGTGCTGGGCTCCGATCCGAAGACCGACGTGGCGGTCATCAAGATCGACGCGAAGAACCTGCCGACGCTGGCCATGGGCAAGACCAGGGATCTGAAGGTCGGCGAATGGGTGCTCGCGATCGGCTCGCCTTTCGGCTTCGAGAACACCGTGACCGCCGGCGTCGTCAGCGCCAAGGGCCGCACGCTGCCGGATGACAGCTATGTGCCGTTCATCCAGACCGACGTGGCGGTGAATCCCGGCAACTCCGGTGGTCCGCTGATCAACACGCGCGGCGAGGTGGTCGGCATCAACTCGCAGATCTACAGCCGCAGCGGCGGCTATCAGGGTGTGTCGTTCGCCATTCCGATCGACGTCGCGATCCAGATCAAGGACCAGATCGTCGCCACCGGCAAGGCCAGCCATGCGCGCCTCGGCGTCGCGGTGCAGGAGGTCAATCAGACCTTCGCCGACTCGTTCAAGCTCGACAAGCCCGAAGGCGCGCTGGTCTCGAACGTGGAGAAGGGCAGTCCCGCGGACCAGGCCGGCCTGCGTTCGGGCGACGTGATCCGCAAGGTCGATGGTGAGCCGATCGTGGCGTCGGGCGATCTTCCGGCCCTCATCGGCCAGAAGAAGCCGGGCAGCAAGGTCACGCTCGAAGTGTGGCGCCAGGGCTCGCGCGAGGAACTCACCGCAAAACTGGGCGACGCCGCCGAGAAAACCGCCACGGTCGCCCGGAACGAGGACGGCGCGTCACAGGGCAAGCTGGGCCTCGCGCTGCGTCCGCTCCAGCCCGATGAGCAGCGCGAAGCATCGGTCGACGGCGGCCTGCTGATCGTGAATGTGGGCGGTCCTGCCGCGTTGGCAGGCGTCCAGACGGGCGACGTGCTGCTGGCGATCAACGGCACGCCTGCGAAGAACATCGAGCAGGTCCGCGAAGTGGTGGCGAAGTCCGACAGGTCGGTTGCTTTGCTCATCCTGCGCGACGGCGACAGGATCTTCGTGCCGGTCCGCCTGGGCTGATCGTGTCGGTTCGCGAGCCGGAGTCCTTTGAGACTTAGTTCCGGTTCGCGGACCGCACCTGAGTTCAATGTGCAAAAGTGCCTTGGTCGATCTTTCTTGCAGCTGTGACAATTATTGAAACAACTGAATAAGAGATTTCCCTATGGCGCTCCGCGATATTGCTCTCACTGTTCTCGAACTGGAACCCAATGAATTTCATTGGGTTCTGATGGAGCCGGTGCAGGCCGAGTCCGAAGAATGCCTGGGCTATCGTCCCATCGATTCCTCGACCCAGGGACTGCCCGACTACTCGGAAGCTCTGATCCAGGGCGCTTCAGCCCTTCGCGTCCTGCAAGGGCTTGCGCCGTTCGGCAAGCCGGTCAATCCGGTGGGTTTGGGCGAGAACTGCGGATCCACCGACGATGAAGAGTCGTCGGGTGAGGGGCCTGATTCCTGCATGTTCACCACCACCGATCACCCGGCGCTGTGAATTCGGAATCCGGCTTCTAGCGTGCGCCGATCCTGAAGTCGAGCGCAGTCACTGCGATCACCTTGGCGGCACGCGACCGGATGGTCTCCCTTTGCGAAACGCCGCGCAGAACCATCAATGGCTCTGGAGCGCGAGTGCAGCCAGCCTCTCGCGACCGATGCATGCACGGCGAGGAAAACGCGATCCGAAATCTTGTTGCGAGTGTGGCGATCTGTTGCATGGGCCGAAATTACGCGAGCCCGGCTTCTTCGGGAATCTCTCTAATGGGGCACTGATCCACCGGGCGGCATACTCCGGAAGATTGGAGGCTTGGCGCGCAGGCGCCAGCGAGTAAAGGATTGAAGAATGGCCAGACTCATCGTGCTGCAGAAAAATGGATCGGCCAGGCAGGTCAGTATCACGACCACGCCATTCGTGATTGGTCGGTCGGACGCAAGCGACCTGGTGTTGGACAACCAACTGGTCAGCCGGTCGCATGCGGTGTTCGAGACGGTCGGCGCCACGATGATGATCCGCGACCTTCACAGCCATAACGGCACCTACGTCAATGGCGAGCGTCGGGAGTCAGCCGCCTTGGTCAACGGCGATGAAATCAAGATCGGCAGCTACCAGATCCGCTTTCTGGGAAACAGCGGCCCGATCGGCGATGCGCAAGCGCTGCGGCTGGTCACCATTCCGGGGCGCCTGGACGAACTGGATCTCATCAAGCTGGGCGTCAAGCCTGAGTCCTGAAGCGCCGCATCCGGGCGCGAAGGCCTGGTGCGATACTTTGGCGGGCGAATTTCGCGCCGACGCCAAAGGAGCACATGCAACAAAAGCGCAATGACACGGGCGAGCTGAACTTCCACCTCCTGAAGTGCCTGGTCGCCCTGGTCGACCATTCGCATGTTTCACGCGCAGCCGATGCGGTATCCATCAGCCAGCCCGCGATGAGTCGCGCAATGAGTCAATTGCGCGCAGTCACGGACGACCCGATCCTCGTGAAAGGCGGTAGCGGGCTCATTCCCACTGCCAAGGCCGTCCAGCTTCGCGAGTTCGCCGATCGAATCCTCCAGGAAATGGATCGGCTGCTCGGCAACGCAGTCGCCTTTGATCCCAAGGCCACGCGGCACGAATTCCGGATGGTCGTTTCGGACTATGTGGAGTGCATCTTCATGGAGGGCCTGCTGCAGCACCTCGGTGCGGCGTTCCCCGGGGTCGGCGTTTCGGTTCGACATCCGGTCCATCCATCCCAGTTCACCAAGGTGCTCGAAACCGGCGAGGTGGACTTTGCCATCGGAATCCTGCCATCGACCCTTCGCGATCTGCGTCATCGCCCGCTGCTCAAAGACAGGATCGTGTGCGCAGCCCGAGCTGGCCATATGGCGGCGGGCAAGAGGCTCAGCATGGAGGAGTTCGCCGCGCTCGAGCACCTCGTGATCATGCCGAACGCGGTGAATTGCTTTGCCGAATCCGTCGATGTGGCGCTCGAAAAGTACGATCTCAGGCGCAACCGGCGCTACGTCACGCCGAACTATGCGACGGCGCCTCAGCTCGTTGGAAACTCCAACATGGTGGCGCTTCTTCCCGAGCTTCTGCTGGCGCGCTTCCGTTCGCAGATGGATTTGATCGAGATCCACATGCCGATAGAGGTTCCGCCTTTCGAGGTCTATCTCTCCTGGCACGACCGGACGCATCGCCATGCCGCGCACATGTGGTTTCGTGAGCAGGTGATGAAAAGTCTTGAACCCGATTGGGAAGCGTCCTTCTTCGCCAGGACTGCCAGACAAGAAAATTCAATAAGTGCATAGCGATCATTCTTTGTCGTTATGGACAACGGATGAGCGTCTCTGAATACTCGGCCATCGCCGTAACGTCGCGGCAAGCCTGAGAAAGAAGCATGCAGTTGGATTTCCACGTCGAGCACAAGGGCAGGGCGAGGCGAGCCCTCCAGTTTGGTTACCGACGACAACTACCGTTACCCAGCGCTGAGAACGCTGACCGCACAGTCATTCACTGTTTGCACACCCCTGAAGTCGGCGAGTGTGTCGTACCCGTGCCTCAATGACATTTCCGGGTACACGATTCAGTAGAGGGTCCCATGTCGAATCGAACCATCCGATCCGTTGACGACCTGGCGCAACTGCCAGACGGAGAACTGCTGGCGTGCCTTGGCGCATTGCGCGCAGCCGTCGTCGAAGCGAAGCGCCAGCACGCCATCGCGCTCCGAGAGCACCTGATTCCTGTCGATTCGCCGTTCACGTTTCCCGCGTTCAACTGGCGGCCGAAGGGGCCGCAGAGGCTGGATACGCCGGTCCAACTGAAGCCCGAAACGCCGATCGACGAAATTTCTGTGCGCGCGAGTGCACGCGAAGCATTGAGAGACCTAAGCATTTTCTGCATCGAGGACCTCTCCGCCATCAGCGAGCAGGAGCTTCTGCAGGAAGAGGCCATTGGCGCCAAGACGGTCGGGCGCCTGCGCGAGATCCTCGCGCGCGTCGGGTTGGACTTCCTTCCGAATCCGAATTCGGAAGAACGCGCGCGCGAGCAGAGCAAGGCTGTGCTCGCGCTGCCCTACGAGGCTCGTGCGCTTGCGCTGCGCAATCTCGAGGATTCGGCGCCGGTGTCGGCGCTCGGGCTCCGACCGTCGACCTTGAGCCGCGCATTGGCGAATGGTCATGAAGTGGTGGGTGAGTTGCGCCGCCTCCCGCTGCCCGTGTTGTGCGAAAGCTACGGGAAGCGCGAGGCACGCGAAATCTACGATTTGTTGATGCTGACCGACCGACCGTTCTCGGGCTCGGCGGCGCCCATCGAACTGTGGAGGCATGGCCTCGTCGCCGCGAAGGAGCTGTCGGTTCCAACGGCACCGGAAACGCCGATTGCGGAATTGCGTCCCTGGCTGGGTACGTCCGTCGATTCCCTGAATGCGTGTGGAATCCATACGCTCGGTGCGTTGCGAGCGGCGGCTTCTCGCGGAGACGTCGCATCGTTCAGGGGGATCGGCCGCGTCACTGCCGAGCGTGTCGTCGGCTTTCTGGGGGCCTATGTCACACCTCAGCCGTACCGGCGCGGCGTGTCGGCCACGGCGGGCTGAGTCGCGCCCCTCCATTTGCAGGGATGGGACTTGGTGCAACATGTCGTATTCCATGACCTAATCCGACCCATGAAATTTCACCTGTGCCTTGTCTCCTTGGCGATCGGCCTGCTTGCCTCGATGCAGGCGAACGCACAGTCCGAGCCTTCGAAGAAAACGGAGGCCGACTGCTACGCCCAGCAGGCGACCCTCGAGAAAGACATGAGGGATGCGCGCTCCAGAGGCCAAATGCTGCGCCGCCGGCAACTGCAGGAATCGCTGGACGCGCTGCGTGCGCGTTGCGATGAAATCGCCTCCAAGGACACGCACGAGGCGCGCGTGATGCGCCAGAAGAACGTGATCATGCAGTTGAGACTCGATCTCGCCAATGCGGAAGACGAACTGCGGCGGATCGTCTCCGAGAAGAACAAATAGAGCGTCAGACGGCGATTGCTGTCTGCAAGGTCATTTCTTGGAAGCCAGTCTATCGCGCACTGCGGTGACGTGATCGCCGACCTGTGTGATGGCGTCGTGCAATTGCGCTTCGGTGCAATGAAGCTCCTTGCACCAGTACTGCAACTCGACGGGGTCCAGCGTATTGATCCGCCCGGGATCCAGGGGTTTGAAGTGGCTGAGATCGACAGACATGTCTGCTCCTTCGCGAATCCAGAGCACGTCTTATAGGAGGAGAAGGGAGCGACTTCAAGCGCCGAGGCATTGCGATGCATTGATGCTGAACAAGACATCCAAAGAAAATGCCCCGCCATCTTTTGAATAGCGGGGCATTCCAGAGGCCTTGCGGCTTGTAGGTGGCTCCTCGACCTGGGCTCGAACCAGGGACCTACGGATTAACAGGCGGAGGGCTGAGCCGGGCGCCAAGCCGCATGGAAAGAAAACTTCTCGCAACCGTATCAATCCGCAGGAATAGGACGATTACCCCATGAAGGGCTTGCTTTCAGACGCTTTGTGGCATGCCGCGGTTCGAAGCCGATGGGCGATGTGACCGCCAATTGATTCGGCGCAGCCTGGCAGGCCGTCAAGCCGCAAATGCTGGCCTTCGCAGCGCCGTCTTGACCTCTCGAGCGGGGGACGAGCCAAACATGCGGCCATAGTCGCGGGTGAACTGTGGAACGCTCTCATAGCCCACGTCGTGCGCTGCTTGGCCCACCGTCAGACCCTCTGACAACAGCCTGCGACGCGCTTCGATGAGCCGGAGCTGCTTTTGCAATTGGATAGGCGTAAGCGAGGTGATGGTGCGGAAGTGCTCGTGGAAAGTCGAGACGCTCATGCCGGCAACTGCCGCAAGTTGATCCACGCGCAGAACCTTGGCGTAGTCGCTACGGATGCGAGCCACCGCCCGGCCGATTCGTTGGGCATGGCTATCCACCACCCCAAGAGCCCTGATGGCGCCACCGTGCTGGCCCGCCAGCAGCCAGAAATGCAGTTCGCGCAGCATCTGCGCTTGCAAAACCGTGAGCGAGGCCGGACGTTCGAGCAAGGCCATCAGTCGCAAGGCGCAATCTGCGACGTCCGCACCGGTCGCTTCGACTCGCACCGCCTGACCGATCGCTTGAGGCGCACCGCTCATCTCCACCACTAGACTTTCGAGGATGGCGATGTCCAAGTCGAAGACGATGGAAACATAGGGTGCCGCCGCGTCGGCTCGAATGATCTCGCTGACCGTCGGGACATCGGTTGTGATGAGAAGCGACTCCCCCGCTCCGAATTCAAACGTCTTGCGTTCCATAACGACACGCTTGCGGCCTTGCAGCACCAGCGCGACCAATGGCCTGTTGATGGCGTACTGCATCGCGCCCTTAACAGTCTCGCGGATAACTGTCACGCCAGGGATGGGCGTACGTGCCACGCCATCGCGGTCGGCATGCGACTCGGCAAAGCGGGAAGCAATCTCAAGAAGCTTCTTGCTCATGTATTCAGTTTATGCCTGGAACATGCGAGCGCGGCGTCGCGTCGGATTTTTGAGCAAGAATCGCCGACTACCGCGCAACTCCTCATGTGGTCTTGGCAGAAGAATTCATCGTCTTCAACAATGAACCTTCAAGGACCGATATGAGCACCATTTCCTTGGTCACTGGCGGCAGCCGCGGGCTGGGTCGCAACACCGCATTGAGCATCGCGCGCCAAGGCGGCGATGTCATCCTGACGTACCTCAAGGGTGCCGAAGATGCTAAAGCCGTCGTGGCCGAGATCGAGCGTATGGGCCGCAAGGCCGTGGCGCTGCAGTTGGACGTCTCCAACATTGCGGCCTTTCCGGCCTTCGCAAATGCCGTGCGAAGCGCGCTGACGGAGCGCTGGGAACGTTCGAGCTTCGACCACCTCATCAACAACGCGGGCCACGGCGAAATGGCCACCCTGGCGGACACCACGGAAGAGCAGTTCGACGCGCTGTTCAATGTGCATGTGAAGGGCGTGTTCTTCCTGACGCAGGCGCTGCTCTCCCTCCTGGCCGACAAGGGCCGCATCATCAACTTCTCGTCTGGTCTGACCCGTGTTTCGTTCGCGGGCTTCTCGGCGTACTCGGCAGCCAAGGGGGCCGTGGAAACCTTGACGCTCTATATGGCGAAGGAACTGGGCAGCCGCGGCATCACCGCCAACACCATTGCGCCGGGCGCAATCGAGACGGACTTCCTCGGCGGAGCCGTGCGTGATATCCCGGGCTACAACGAAGCCTTCGCCACCATCACCGCGCTGGGCCGGGTGGGCCTCCCTGACGACATCGGCCCCATGGTGGCCAGCCTGCTGCGCCCGGACAACCATTGGGTTACCGCGCAGCGCATCGAGGTCTCGGGCGGACAAAGCATCTAAGAGACAACGGGCCGGCCTTCGCTGACGTACCTGCTTCGACCCAAAGGGTCGCAGCAGGTCACAAGACGGATGCCCGCACCGGAAAGACGGTGCACAGCGCCTGCGCTGCGTCGCATCTCCGCGAACTCGTACTGGCCGCGCTCCTGCGGCGTCTGCTCACGCGCGTAGTCGCGATACCACATGCCATGCCGACTGTGAGCATGGCCAGCCCAGCGTCGAGGGTCTTCGGGCCACGCGGAGCCGGCGCCGGCGCGACGTGTGCACGGCAGACACTGCGGCCGTATCGGTCAGTCTTCGGGCAGTCGAGTTCGGCCTCCTTCATGTAGACCAGATCGGACATCGCCTGCTTCGAACGCTCGCCGAAGGTCTGGCGCTTCTCCGGCGCGTCGATGCCGTTCAGTCGCACCTTGATCTCTTCGAACTGGCCCGGAGCGCCGCATCAAGCCTTCAGCGTATCGCCATCGGGGGCGCCGACGATTAGACACGTGCGCGGCGCGGCGCCGGCGGCGAAAGAAAGGGTGAGGAGGAGAGAGGAAAGGAGCAGTCGAATGCGCCGATTCTCGGCGCTGGATAGGCAGCCGGCCGACACTGGATATTTGGCAGTTGCCAAATAGGCAGCCTAAAAACTGAAATGCCCCGCTATCTTTTGGATAGCGGGGCATCAAGTACCCACAAGGGTTTGTGGTGGCTCCTCGACCTGGGCTCGAACCAGGGACCTACGGATTAACAGTCCGGCGCTCTACCGACTGAGCTATCGAGGAACAAGACTTAAATTATAGCGTCGTTTTTTGGCCTTCCCGATTGCACTCAAAATCTTTTGATGTTTTTTATCGTGCGGTCGCCGGGGCGGCAACGAAGCCCATGAGTTTAACCGCTGCCGCTTCGGGGTCCGGCGCGGCGACCAGTGCACGAACCACCGCGACGGAACCGACGCCGGTGGCCAGCACTTCGGGCATGCGCGCAGCATCGACACCGCCGATGCCCACTTGCGAATAGCCGCGCATGAGGCGGGCATAGGCCGCGAGCCGCGCAACGCCCTGCGGCGCAGTCGCCATCTGCTTGAGCGTGGTGGGGTAGATCGCGCCCATCGCGACGTAGCTCGGGCTCACGGCATCTGCGCGGACCATTTCAGCGTAGCCGTGCGTGCTGACGCCGAGGCGAATACCCGAGTGACGGATGGTCTTCAGCGCCTCGGGTGTCAGGGCGTCGAGATCTTCCTGTCCAAGGTGCAGGCCATAGGCTCGCGCTTCGATCGCTGCTCGCCAGTGGTCGTTGATGAAGAGCAGGCTGCCGGTGCCCTGGACGGCCTCGACGGCGGCATTCACTTCACGCGCAATCGCATCGGCATCGTTCGACTTGAAGCGCAACTGAACGGTGGGAACACCGGCGCGTGCCATGCGGCCGACCCATTGCGCGTCCGGCAGCACGGCGTAGAGGCCGAGCTTCTCGGGGCAGGGCGGAAATGCATCCTGACGGGCTCCCGGCGGAAACGGCCGCATTCTGAAGTCGACCGGATGATCGGGCCATGCATCGGGGGCGAACGACCCTGTGCGTTCCGATTGCGCCTGCCATGCACGAGCGAGGCATTCGGCATCGACGTCGATGAATCCGAGCGTCGCGCAAGCCTGCTTGGCGCCCCGATAGATCACATCGTCGGACGAGAAAGAGGCCACCTTGCAGTCGGCCCTGCCGAAACGCGACGCGTGCGCCGCAACGATGGCCTGCGCAATCGCCTCGGGTGTGTTGAGTTCGGTCATCGCGTTCGACGTCTTCATTGCGTGGAGGCGTGATGCCAGAACGGCGTGCCCAGGACCGGTGTGCTCGGTTGCGCGGATTCCTGTGCCGCCATGGCGCCCGCTCTGTACGCGCTGCGGCCGGCCTGCACGGCGTCGGCGAACGCGCCCGCCATCGCGACCGGGTCCTGCGCGAGCGCGACGGCGGTATTGAGCAGCACGCCGTCATAGCCCCATTCCATGACCTGGCATGCATGCGAAGGAAGGCCGAGTCCCGCATCGACGAGCAACGGAACATCGAGGCGCTCACGCAGCACCTGCAATGCGTAGGGGTTGACCGGGCCGCGTCCGGTGCCGATCGGCGCCGCCCAGGGCATCACCGCCCGGCAGCCGACGTCGACCAGCCGCTGGCACAGCACGAGGTCCTCGGTGCAGTAGGGCAGCACCTGGAAGCCGTCGCGGATCAGCTGCGACGCGGCATCGACGAGATTCAGCGTGTCCGGCTGCAAGGTGTAGTCGTCGCCGATCAGTTCGAGCTTGATCCACGGCGTCCCGAAGAGCTCGCGCGCCATCTGGGCTGTCGCGATCGCTTCCTGCACGCTGTGGCAACCGGCGGTGTTCGGGAGCACTGGCACGTCGAGGCGCTTCAGCAGTTCCCAGAAGCCGTTGTTACCGCCCGATGCGTTCGGCGTCGCGGTCTGGCGGCGCAGCGACGCGGTGAGCATCGCGGGCTTCGCGCGGCGTACGGCAGCCTCGAGGACATCGGGCGAGGGATAGCGCGCGGTGCCGAGCAGAAGGCGGCTCTGGAAGCGTTGCCCGTACAGGACGAGCGGGTCGTTGTCGGAGGGATGTGTCATGGCTCTTTTCAGCCGCCCGTGACGGGGCGGATCACTTCGATGCGGTCGTCGGTCTGCAACTCGTGCGATTCGTAGTTGGATCGCGGCACGAACTGGCGATTCACCGCTGCCGCGAAAGGCGGGGTGGCGCTGATCAGGCGCAGCGCGTCGGCGAGCTTCGCCTCCGGCGGCAGCGTGTGGGGAATGTCGTTGATCAGGATGTTCATCAGAGGGTTTCTTCCAGGCTGGTCGCCAGGTCGAATCGGCTCGCGAGTGTGGAGTGTCCGTTCGCAAGCAGTTCCACCGCCACGTCGAGCACCGCTGGGGAGATCATGAAGCCGTGCCGGTAAAGGCCGTTGACCTGCATGACGCCGGGCCTCGGCTGCCGGATGGCAGGCAGGTTGTCGGGCAGGGTGGGGCGGCACTGCGTCGCGATTTCGATGATGCGTGCCTCGGCAAACCCGCTGTGTACGGCGTAGGCGGCGCTCAGCAGTTCGAGTGTCGAGCGGACGCTGGCGGGCGACATGTCGTCGGACTCGATCTCGGTCGCGCCGATCACGAACACGCTCCCCGGCTTCGGCGCGATGTAGATCGGGTAGCGCGGATGCACCAGCCGCGTGGGGCGCTTAAGCAGGACCTCCGGCGCATGCACGCGGATCACTTCGCCGCGCACCCCTCGCAGGGTGCTCCAATCGGGACGCGCGCCGAGGCCGCGGCAGTCGATGATGCGATCGGGCTGCCCTGGCTCGCCCGGGCTGAAGGTGTCGAGCGTGCGCGGGGAGTTCCAGTGCAGGCGGACTTCCGGCATCGCCTGCAACGTGGCGAGCAGCGCGGCGAGCAACTCGCGGTTCTCGAGCTGGCCCTCGTCCGGCAGCAGGAGGCCTTGCGCGAATCGCCGGCCCAGTGCGGGTTCCAGCGCATCGATGGCGGCTGCGTCGAGCCGTTGCATGGCGGGCAGTTCGGGGACGGCGTCGGTCGTGCCGGTCAGCACACGCGCCAGTCGCGCAGCCTCGGGCGCGTCCTGGCGATGCCACAGGACGAGCGTGCCCTCGCGCTGAAAGAACACCGGCTTGTCGAGCGACGCGATCAACTCGGGCCAGCGCGACAGCGCGTAATGCCCCATGCGGACCACCGACGGCGGTGCCACCGCGGACTCGGCCAGAGGCGCCAGCATCGCGGCAGCCACGCGAGCCGCTGCGCCGTTCGCTTCCGGATCGCCTGCTTCGTAGACATCCACCTTGCAGCCCGCCTGCGCGAGCGTGACGGCAAGCAGCCGCCCCATGAGGCCAGCGCCAAGAATCGCTGCGCTGCGGAAAGGAAAATCGATGCGGCTCGTCATTGACCCTCACGCTGCACGTACGACGTGCCCGATAATTTTCAGCATGACCCATGCATTCTCCCGCTATGTCCGCGTGCTCTCGATCGCGGGCTCCGACAGTGGCGGCGGCGCCGGTATCCAGGCGGACCTCAAGACTTTTGCGGCGCTCGGTTGCTACGGCATGACCGCCATCACGGCGCTGACCGCGCAGAACACGCTGGGCGTGTCGGGCATCCACGGCGTGCCGCCCGAGTTCATCAAGGCGCAGATCCAGTCCGTGGTCGAGGACATCGGTGTCGATGCAGTCAAGCTCGGCATGCTGCATGCGCCCGAGGTCGTCGAAGTCGTCGCCTGGGCGATCGATCGTTACAAGCTGCCGAACGTGGTGCTCGATCCGGTGATGGTCGCCACGAGCGGTGACCGGCTCATCGCCGCCGAGACGGTACAGGTGCTGGTGCGCGAGCTGTTCCCGCGCGCGGCTGTCGTGACACCCAATCTCGACGAGGCGGCGCTGTTGATCGGCCACGCGATCGACGGTGTCGATGCGCTGGACGATGCGGCCAGCGAACTGCTCGCCCTGGGCGCCCGCGCCATTCTTCTCAAGGGCGGTCATCTGCCCGGGGAAGACGTGGTCGATCTGCTCGCGCAATCCAATGGCGATCGGCTGCAGCTCGCATCGACGCGCATCGCGAGCCGCAATCTGCACGGGACCGGCTGCACCCTGTCGTCCGCCATCGCGTCGCATCTGGCGCTTGGCTATGACCTGGCGCAGGCCGTCGAACGTGCGCGCAACTACGTCGTCGCCGCCATGGCGGCGGGTGCCGACGTCAAGGTCGGAAGCGGACATGGCCCTCTCAACCACGGGTTTGCGCCAGTGCCGACGTACCGCCTGCCGTTGACGGGCGCGTGATCCAGGCCAGCACGAAGGTGACCGCGAGCGTCGGTAGCGCGGAGCCCCACTGAGGCGCCCACGCGGCGCACGAGTGATAGATCGCGATGCCGCCGATCCAGATCGCGGCCGCCGCGATGTCCACGCGGCGCGCACCGATCGCGTCGATGCTCACGCCGACGCCGAGCCGCCCGAGAATCACGCCGTAGAGCGGCACGAAGACCGAGCTCAGGAGCAGCAGGAAGGGCTCCAGCGAGTGCATGGGCAGCACCAGCGCCAGGGCGATGCACATCGCCGCGAGCATCAGGCCCCAGCGTCGGACGCTCCATTGCGGGAACAGGCTGTGCGAACACACGGAGCCTGAATAGACGTCGCCGTAAGCGTTGTCCAGTTCGTCGACGAGGATCAGCCCCAGTGCCACCAGGCCGCCCTGCGCCAGCAGTAACGCGGCGAGCATGTCGGTGCCCGGCTCCGCCACGCTGACGACCATGACGCCGAGTGCATAGCACCAGACATTTGCCACCGCATAGCCGAGCCAGGTGCCGCTGAATGCGCCGCCGAGGCCGCCCGCGCTGCGCTTGCCGTGGCGGGCGTAGTCGGCCACCAGCGGCAGCCAGGACACGGGCATCGCGATCACCAGATCGAGCGCGCCGAACATGCCCATGCTTCCGTCGCCGGGCCGCGACCAGAACGCCTCGAACCCCTTGGCGTGAAGCCGGGCGGCGAACTGCCAGCTCAGCCACACCAGCGACAGGATCACCAGCGGCAAACCGAAGCGGCTGACGAAGCGCCGAACCAGTTTCACCATCGAGCCCGCGAGCAGGGCGAGCAGGACCGCGCCCCAGATCAGCGTGGTGACGACCGTGCCCGCGGCGCCGTCCAGCGACCACCCGAACGCCTGCTTGCCGATGGCCTGCGTTCCTTCGCGCATGATCACGATCTCGAAAGTGGTCCAGCCGATCAGTTGCACGATGTTGAGGATCACGGGCAGCCGGGCGAATGCGCTGCCGTACGTGGCATGCATGAGACCTGCGCTCGCCAGCCCGCTTTCGCAGCCGATACGTGCCGTCCAGGCCAGCAGACCCGCGCCGACGAACGAGCCCAGGACGATCGCCACCGCCGCATCGCGCGTGCCGACCGCCGGAACGAGGAATGCGCCGACCTGCATGACCAAGAGGCCGACCCCGAGGCTGAACCACAGTGCCATGTGGTCGTGCCACCGGAAGACGCGCCCGGCCTCGCGAAGCGGGGTGAGCGCCTCATTGGCGCCGGAGGGCGCCTCGGTGTTGTTGGTGTTTGCCATCCATTTGCTCCATTGCAAATTGTTTGGCAGGTGGGCGAGGCCACGGCGACGGATCCGGCACGCGAGAAAACGTGCGGCCGCCGGACCAGCTTCCCTGCGCGAGGATTACCTCAGTCAGGTTCAAAGGGACTCTCTCAGCCGACTCACCGATGAAACGGCGGGCCGGCACCCCTAGCGTTGCTTCAGTCTGGCGAAGCAGGATGGATTGTAGGCCCGTGACGCGCAGCCATGGCTCGCGAGCGATCAGTGCTTCACGCCGAGCAGCGCGTGCAGGCGGGTGCTCGTGGTCGTGTATTGGAGAGGAATCGACTTGTCGGGAAAGACGACGTCCGTCGCACCCCACGCGGCCAGCGTGGCTTCGTGGAAGCCGCAGACGATGAGCTTCTTCTTGCCCGGGTAGGTGTTGATGTCGCCGACCGCAAAAATGCCGCGCTCGCAAGTCTCGTACTTTTCGGTATCGACGGGAATCTGCTTGCGCTCCAGCGCCAGGCCCCAGTTGGCGATCGGCCCGAGGCGGGGGAAATGCCGAGGCACCCGATGAGCGCATCGAAGGGCAGCACGAGGTTCTGCGCCTCCGGTGTCACGAGTGTCAGGCCCGTATCGTCGAAGCTGGCAGGCTGGCCGATGACGAGCCGGATCGCTCCCTCGGCGATGCGCTGACGGAGCGTGGCGATCATGGGCTCATCGGCCTGGAAGACATCGCGCCGGTGCACGAGCGTGAGCCGCTTCGCGATCGGCGCGAGCGCCAGTGCGGTTTCGACCGCCGCATCGTCGCCGCCGTTGACCACGACCGACTGGCCGGCGAAGCGTCCGAGCGCATTGGTGTCGGGGTGGTAGAAGAGCTTCGTGCCGTCGAGCCGGTCGATGCCCTCGACGGAGATCCGCTTGGGCACGAAGGCGCCGACGCCGGCCGCGATGAACACCGTCCTGGCCAGAAACGCCGTGCCGCGCTGCGTCGTCAGCAGCAACCGGCCATCGTCCTGCCGCACGACGGTGGCGACCTGCTCGCCGAAGTGGAATTGCGGTTTGAAAGGCGCGATCTGCTGCAACAACGATTCCACAAGGCCGCGACCGGTGGTCTTCGGCGTACCGGGAATGTCGTAGATCGGCTTGTCGCCATACAGCTCGACGCACTGGCCGCCCGCTCGGGGCAGTGCGTCGACGATATGGCAGGAGATTTCGAGCAGGCCCAGCTGGAAGGCCTGGAACAGCCCGACCGGCCCGGCGCCGATGACCAGCGCGTCGGTTTCGATCGGGGCGGGTGCTGTGCTCAGCGCACCAGCTCCGAGATCTTGCCGGTCTTGTCCTTCCATTCTTCAGCGTCAGGCAGCGCCGGCTTGCGCTTGGTGATGCTCTTCCAGCCGTCGGCCAGGGCCAACTCGGCGTTGAGCTTGATGAAGGCGAGCTGGTCGGCCGGAAGGTCTTCCTCGGCGTAGATCGCGTTGACGGGGCATTCGGGGATGCAGACCGCGCAATCGATGCACTCGTCGGGGTCGATCACCAGCATGTTCGGCCCCTCGCGGAAGCAGTCGACCGGGCATACGTCGACACAGTCGGTGTATTTGCAGCGGATGCAGGCTTCGGAGACGACGTGGGTCATGGTTGGGCTGGAACGAGTGTTTGATCGGGAAAACCCCGAATTTTAGGCGCTTGTGACAGAAGGCTGCACGAGCACGGCGGCGGAGGTGCGATGCGAGGCCGTGTCGACCAGGATCAGCGACCCCAGCGCGCGAGATTGCGTGAACGGCAGCACCGCGAGCGGCTGCTGCAGGCTGAGCACCACATCACCGATCGCATTGGCTTCGAGTTGGTCGGCCGGCTCGGATTCGAGCGTGGTGATGTTCACGCGATCCACGATGCGCGCCACCTTGGCCTTGACCCACCGATGGCCCTGCAGCGCCCAGTAGACACGGCCCGGCACGAGCGGCTCGTCGTCGAGCCACGCGATGGTCGCGGTGATTTCGCGCTGCGGCTCGAACGCACCGGGTTCCAGCAGCCAGTCGCCGCGCGACACGTCGAGCTCGCGATCGAGCACGACGCCGGCGCTGTGGCCCGCATGCACGGTCCTGGGCTGGCGGGTGTGGCTCAGCACTTGCGCGACGGTGGCGGTCTGGTTGCCGGGCAGCACCGTGACGCGCTGGCCGGGTTCGACGTGACCGCTGGCGACGCGGCCCCAGAACACGCGGCGGCCGCGCGAGGTATCGGCCGAGGCGGAGAACTTCTCGACCCACTGGACCGGGAAGGCAAAGGGAACGGCTTCGTCCTGCGCGGTGACCGGCAGCGATTCGAGCAGCTCGAGCAGGCTCGGGCCTTCGTAGCCCGCCCAATGGGCGTGGCGAGAAGCGACGTTCCAGCCCTTGAGCGCCGAGATCGGCACGGTCGCGGCGACCTGAACGCCCGCGGCTTCGGCGAAGTTCGAGAGGGCCGCGGAAATGCGCTCGAAGGCCAGTTCGGCATCGTCGATCGCATCGAGCTTGTTGACCGCGAAAACGATCGATTGCACGCGCAGGAGGTGGCACAGCAGCGTGTGGCGGCGGGTTTGCGGGAGTAGCTCGCGCTTCACGACTTCGCCGTCACCGACTTCTGCAGCCCATGGAAGCTTGGTCGCATCGACCAGCACCACGGCGGCATCGGCGCTCGATGCGGCCGTGACCATGTTGCGGGTGTACTGCTCGTGGCCCGGTGCGTCGCCGATCACGAACTTGCGGTGCGCGGTCGAGAAATAGCGATAGGCCACGTCGATCGTGATGCCTTGCTCGCGCTCGGCCGACAGGCCATCCGTGAGAAGCGCCAGATCGACTTCGCCGCCGCGCTGCACGCCGGCGAGCTGGTCCTGCAGCACCGTCTTGCTGTCGACCAGCAGCCGGCCGATCAGCGTGCTCTTGCCGTCGTCCACGCTGCCGCAGGTAATGAAGCGCAGCGCGGCGCCGGTTTCGGCGGCAATCGAGTGAGGAGAAGCAACAGCAGTCATGTTCATAGCAACCTAAAAAAACCAACGGACCCAACCCAGAAACACCGCGGAACCGGCTTCGCCGGGCCGCCGGTGTTGCCCCCGGCAAGGGGTGGGCGGCTACACGAAGTGAGCAAGCCTGGGGGGCGAGTTAGAAGTACCCGTCTTTTTTCCGCTTTTCCATCGAAGCTTCGGACGTCTTGTCGTCCATGCGCGTCGCGCCGCGCTCGCTCACGTCGGCGGCGAGCGTCTCCACCACCACGTCGGCGGCATCGGCCGCGAGGCTTTCCACCGGGCAGGTGCAGGTGATGTCGCCGACGGTGCGGAAGCGCACATCGCGCACTTCGACTTGTTCGCCGTCGCGCGGCGGCGTGAGTTCGGTCACCGGCACCAGCAGGCCGCGGCGCTCGACCACTTCGCGCTTGTGGGTGTAGTAGATCGAGGGCAGGGCGATGTGCTCGCGCTCGATGTATTGCCAGACGTCGAGCTCGGTCCAGTTCGAGATCGGGAACACGCGGAAGTGCTCGCCCGGTGCGAGGCGCGTGTTGAACAGTGTCCACAGTTCCGGGCGCTGGTCCTTGGGCTGCCACTGGCCGAAGCTGTCGCGGTGCGAAAAGATGCGCTCCTTGGCGCGCGCCTTTTCCTCGTCGCGGCGCGCGCCGCCGATCAGTGCGTCGAAGCGGAATTCCTCGATGGCTTCGAGCAGCGTGACCGACTGGTGCACGTTGCGCGATTCGCCCGGGTGGGCGAGGCGCACCGTGCCGCGCTTCATCGAATCCTCGACGCTGCGCACGATCAGCTCGGCGCCGAGCTCCCTGGCGCGCTGGTCACGGAAGTCCGTCACTTCGGGAAAGTTGTGGCCCGTGTCGATCATCAGGAGCGGGTACGGGATGCGACCGGCGCCGAAGGCCTTTTCCGCGCACTTGAGCAGCACCAGCGAATCCTTGCCGCCGGAGAACAGCAGCGTCGGACGCTCGAAGGAGGCCGCGACTTCGCGAAGGATGAAGATGGTCTCTTCCTCGAGTGCGTCGAGGTGCGTGTTGGACAGGCGCGCAAGCGACTGCGTCGTGGATTGCAGCAGCAGGTCGTGTTCGGTACGGGCGTTCATGGGGACGGGGCGCTCAGAAAAAGGTGGTTCGGGGGCGGCGTGAGCCTTCAGTGCGAGAGGTGCAGCCCGCATTCCCGGTTGTCCTCGCCCTTGGTGGGATCCACGTAGTCGAAGTTGTTGGGCAGGCCGTGCGTCTGGCAGTACTCGTACAGATCCTTGGACGACCAATGCAGCAGCGGCGCGACCTTGATCAGGCCGTCGGGATTGATGCTGACCGGGTCCATCTGCGCGCGCACGGCCGTGTCGGTGGCGCGCAGCGCGGTGAACCACACCTTCGGCGCCATTTCGCGCAGTGCGCGCGCGAAGGGCTCCAGCTTGACCTCCTCGGTGAAGGCGGCGTGGCGCGGATCGTCGAGCGCCGGGGTCGGGCCTTCCACCGCTTCGCGATGCGCGCGCGAACGCCGGGGAACGAAGATGCGCAGATCCAGGCCGAGCAGCTTCGTCACTTCGTCGGCGAAGCGGTAGGTCGCCTCGGTGTTGTAGCCGTTGTCCATCCAGATCACCGGCACGTCGGGCTTGGCGCGCGTGACCATGTGCAGGATGACCGCCTCGAAGGGCCGGAAGTTGGTGGTGATGATCGCCGGCTGGCCGAGGCCGACGGCCCAGTCCACAAGGCCTTCGGCATTGCGGCCGAGCTTGGCGTTGACTTCTGCGAGATCGATGCTCATGGGGGCGGATTCCGATGGCGGCCGGGGGCGTTCAGGCGCGCGTGAACAATGGGGCGGCTTCGACTGCGTCGCCCTGGTAGTAGGCGGCGAAGCGGTCGAACTGGCGTTGCGCCGCCGTGGCGTCCACGCCTTCCTTCAGGACAGCGCTGGAAAAACCCGTGCGCTGCATCTGCACCAACTGGTCGATCAACACGTCGCCCGTGGCGCGGATGTCGCCCTTGAAGCCGAGGCGCCGGCGCAGCAGGAATGCCCGGCTGTACGCGCGGCCATCGGTGAATTTCGGGAAGTCGAGGTCGATGCGCTCCACGTCGTCGAGGCACACCTCGATCGCCAGCGGATCGGCGTCGTTCGCCAGCTGCAGCACATTCGGCTCGCCGTTGTCGACGTGCTCCTCGGCGGCAAGGATCTTCAGGGTCTGGTTCATGCTGCGGCCTCCTCGACCTTGAAGCGTGCGGCGTTGGCCGCGGTCTTGAAGGGCTCGATGCCCACGCGGCGCAGCGCGTCGATGAAGGATTCGCCGGATTCGCGCGTGTCGCGGTAGGTGTTGAGCACCGCCTCGATCACGCCGGGCACCTCGGCCGCCGAGAACGACGGGCCGACGACCTTGCCGGCCTGCGCCGGACCGCTCAGGTCCGAGCCGTCCGAGCCGCCGAGCGTGACCTGGTACCACTCCTTGCCGTCCTTGTCGACGCCCAGGATGCCGATGTGGCCGCTGTGGTGGTGGCCGCACGAGTTGATGCAGCCGCTGATGTGCAGGTCGATCTCGCCGAGGTCGTCGAGCTCGTCGAGGTCCTGGTAGCGCTCGGTGATCGCCTCGGCGATCGGGATCGATCGCGCGTTGGCCAGCGCGCAGAAGTCGCCGCCGGGGCAGGCGATCATGTCGGTCAGCAGGTGCACGTTGGCGCTCGCGAAGCCGGCTTCGCGGGCCGCAAGCCACAGGGCGTGCAGGTCTTCGGCATGCACCCAGGGCAGCAACACGTTCTGGTCGTGCGTCACGCGGGCTTCGCCAGCGCTGAAGCGGTCGGCCAGGGTCGCGACGGTTTCGAGCTGGGCGGCCGATGCATCGCCGGGCGCCTGCAGGCGGCGCTTGAAGGACAGCGTGACCGCGCGCAGCGCCGGGTTCTTGTGCGGTGCGACGTTGCGGGCCAGCCAGCGCGCGAACATCACGTCGTCGGCCGCCTGGGCACGCAGCTCGGCGTCGGTTTCCTCGGCGCTGCGGAACACGCGGGTCGCGAGTGTCGGCGGCACGAAGGAGGCGTTCACGCGGTCCAGCTCGGCCTGCGAGATGGTGTGCGGTGCGCCGTCGTGCTCGATGATCTGTTTGTACTCGGCCTCGACATCGTCGATGTAGACCTGGCCTTCGGCCTTCACGAGGATCTTGATGCGCGCCTTGTAGATGTTGTCGCGGCGGCCGTAGCGGTTGTAGACCCGGATCACCGCTTCGAGGTAATTCATGATCTGGTTCCACGGCAGGAACTCGCGCAGCACGGTGCCGATGATCGGCGTGCGGCCCATGCCACCACCGACCTGCACGCGGAAGCCCAGCTCGCCCCGGTCGTTCCTGACGAGGCGCAGGCCCACGTCATGCCAGCCCGTCGCGGCGCGGTCTTCGGCGGCGCCGGTGATCGCGATCTTGAACTTGCGCGGAAGGAAGGCGAATTCGGGATGCAGCGTGCTCCATTGCCGCATGATTTCCGCGAAAGGGCGTGGGTCGGCAACCTCGTCGCCGGCGATGCCGGCGCGCTCGTCGCTCGTAATGTTGCGGATGCAATTGCCGCTGGTCTGGATGCCGTGCATGTCGACCGAGGCGAGCAGGTCCATCACGTCCGCCGACTTGGAAAGCGGAATCCAGTTGTACTGGACGTTCTGGCGCGTGGTGAAGTGCGCGTAATGCGTCGGCAGCTTGTGCGAGCCGAGCTTGCCCTGCGTGGCGACGGCGTTCTTGTAGACCTCGGCCTCCGGCTCGTCGTACTCGCGTGCGATCTTCGCGAGCACGCGCAACTGCTTGCTCGACAGCTCACCATAAGGCACGGCGACGCGCAGCATCGGCGCGTAGCGCTGCACATACCAGCCGTTCTGCAGCCGCAGGGGGCGGAATTCATCCTCGGACAACTTGCCCGTCTGCCAGCGTTCGAGTTGGTCGCGGAATTGCGCCGCGCGCAGGTGCACGAACTGGCGGTCGAAATCTGTGTATTGGTACATCGTGTGTCAGTTGTTGAAAGGCAGTGCGTCCACCGACCCCGGTCAACGAGTCCGCAACTCTAGAAGCACGCCTTATGGAAACAAACTATTTTTTGGTTCGTGCCTTATGCGGATAAGCATATTCGCCAGTCTCCATGCGGGTTGGCGGGCGATCAGTTGCTGGTTCGGGATAAGGCGGACGGCACTGGAACAGCCGGCCCTTGCGGTCGGGCCGCACTCGAAACCCGCCGGATTCTGGGAACGTGCCTCGCGTCATCCGGTCAAATGTCTACCGCCTTTGCGGTATGGACCTACACACTGAAAAGTAATACATAAGTAGTCTTGAAGATGCTTCCCAACTTCAGGAGGACGTGTGCCGCAGGCAAGAGGTGGCGAGCTGACCCAGCTCTATCAGGCCGTTGTCGTGAGTCGCCTCGCGGTGGAAGCCGCGCGTGGCGAACTCATCGAGGCGCTGGGCGACTGGCTGTGCGGCGGCGATGCATTGCCGCCGGGGTCGGTGGAAATCCAGGCGCTCGCGCGCCTGTGCGAGGCCCGGGAGCGGGCCGAGGCCGAATACGCCAGATGCGTCGCGGCGCTGTCTGAAAGGCTGGTCCGGCGAGCCCGGGTGGCGTGAGCGGTCGAAAGAGGCTCAGAACGAGCCGAAGGTCGAACCCAGCAGGATCACCGCGATCAGCGCTACCACTGCGCCGACGATGCCCACCATCACGATGTCGAAGTAGCTCTCCTTGTGGCCCGTGCCACAGACGGCGAGCAGCGTGACCACGGCGCCGTTGTGGGGCAGGCTGTCGAGCGTGCCCGCGCCGATGACCGCCACGCGGTGCATCAGGGCCGGATCGAGCCCGATCGTCGCGGCGAGTTGCATGTAGGTCGCGCCCAGCGCGTCGAGCGCGATCGTCAGCCCGCCCGAGGCCGAGCCGGTGAGCGCTGCGAGGATGTTGGTCGACAGCGCCAGCGACACCAGCGGCCCGCCGCCGATGCCCAGCACCCATTCGCGCACCATCTCGAAGGCCGGCATCGCGGCCACCACCGCGCCGAAGCCCACGAGGCTCGCCACCGACACCACCGGCAGCACCGAGGCATTGGCGCCCGCGTCGATCGTCTCGCGCAGCGAAGGCAGGCGGCTCCAGTTGCACGCGATCAGCACCACGATCGCCGCCATCAGCGCCACCAGCACCGCCCAGACGCCGCCCACATTGGCGATCGAGATGCCCCCGAAGCGCGGGTCTGCGAGGTAGCTGGTGTCCAGGCGCGGCAGCACCACCAGCGCCATCAGCAGATTGACCATGACCACGACGACGAGCGGCAGCAGCGCGATGAAGACGCTCGGTTCCGTGTCGCTGTGACTGCCGCGCGTGGCCTCGGCGGGATCGAAGCTGCCCGAAGTGCTCGCGCGCTCGCGGACCACCGGGTCGGCGGAGGCGTCCACGTGCTTGTCCACAGTGACGGTGCCGAAGCCTTCGCCCGCCTTGCGCGCGGCGTTCTCGGCCCGGCGCAGCCACCACATGCCGAAGCCCAGCATGATCGCGGCGGCGATGATCCCCAGGCCCGGCGCAGCGAAGGCCGTGGTGCCGAAGAAGGGCATCGGGATCGCGTTCTGGATCGCCGGCGTGCCCGGCAGTGCGGACATGGTGAAGGTCGAGGTGCCGAGCGCGATCGCCGCGGGCATCAGCCGCGCGGGCACGTTGGCCGCGCGGAACAGCGCCTGCGCCATCGGCGCGAGCACGAAGAACGCGACGAAGAGGCTCACGCCGCCGTAGGTCACCATCGCGCCGGCCAGCACCACCGCGAGCATCGCGCGCTGCGGGCCGAGCTTTTCGGTCATGAAGCGCGCGATGGTCTGCACCGAGCCGCTGTCGTCCATGAGCTTGCCGAAGATCGCGCCGAGCAGGAACAGCGGAAAGAAACTGGCCAGGAAGCCGGCCGCGGAGCCCATGAAGGTCTGCGTCCAGTGCGCGAGCAGCGGTTCGCCGGCGAAGAGCGCCGCGATGAGCGCGGCGAGTGGCGCGAGCACCAGCACGCTCCAGCCCCGGTACGAGAGCCAGATCAGCAGGCCGAGGCCGACGAAGATTCCTGCGAGTCCCATGCGTTCAAACTCCTTCGAGCAGTGCGTCGAGATCCAGTGTCGAGCGCTTGCCGATGTCGCCCTTGTGATCCGCGAGGAACGCGGTGGCCACGCGGCGTCCTTCGTCGCGCAGCTTGCAGAGGAATGCCCATTCGGCGATCAGCTTCGACGAATAGCCGAGTTCGAGCATCGCGTCGGTCGCGATGCGGTGGATGCGCATGCGCGCCCATGCCGCGCCTTCTCCGTGGCCCGGGTCCGCCACCTGATGCAGCAACGAGATCATGCGCAGCTCCTTCAGGAGCGGCGAGTTGAACGAGATCTCGTTGAGACGGTTGTTGATCTCCTGCGCGCTGCGCGGAACGCCTGGACGCTCCACCGGATTGATCTGCACCAGGATGGTGTCGCTCGACGAGCATTCACGGATCAGCGGCGTCATCGTCGGGTTCCCCGCGTAGCCGCCGTCCCAGTAGGGGTCGCCGTCGATCTCGACCGCGTGGAACATCGACGGCAGGCAGGCCGAGGCGAGCAGCACGTCGGGATTGATCTCGGCATTGCGGAACACGCGGCCCCGGCCGGTGCGCACATTGGTGGCGGTCACGAAGAGCTTGATCGGCGACGAGGCCAGTCGCTCGAAGTCGATCAGTTCCTGGAGGATGCCGCGCAGCGGGTTCGTGCCCTGCGGGTTGAGGTCGTAGGGCGACCAGACGCGCATCGCGAGTTCCGCGGCGAGGAAGGCCGGCGAGTTGTCCAGCGTCCAGCGGCCGCTCATCATCTCGATCCAGCCGCGGCGGAAGGGGCTGAACTGGGCTGCTTCCGAAACACCGCGCCAGAACTTCTCGAGCGATTCGCGCGCGCCCTCGGGTCCGCCGCCCGCATGGCCGCACGCAAGCACCGCGGCGTTCATCGCGCCGGCCGAGGTGCCGGAGATGCCCTCGATGCGCAGCCATGGCTCCTCGAGCAGTCGGTCGAGCACGCCCCAGGTAAACGCGCCGTGGGCGCCGCCGCCCTGCAGTGCAAGGTCAATCGGAAGTGTTTTCAAGCGGTTCCTCCAAAAGGGCATCGTGTTCGTGGTGCACAGCCAAGCAATGCCCGCGCCAGCGTAGTGGCCGGGCCATCCTATGCGAGCGGTGGGCCTGACTCAAGCCGACCGTTTGACGATCGTCAGGCGTGCCACGAACAAGAAAAAGTGGTAGCGGCGGATGATGGCGGGGTTGCATGACAGTCGCGCGTCGGGGGTGTCCGCGGGCTTGGGGATTGCACCAAGGGGCCATTGCCTGCGCGATCCTTTGAAGCGACATTAGCGGTTCACAACAGCCTGCATCGGGTCGGTCGTCGTGCGCGATCGGCGTGGGCGAGGAGGATGGTCTATGGGTTTGTCGAACGACGCGGCCTTGCGAGCACGACGAGCAGGCCTTTCCTGGACAGGCGCCGCAACGAGGGTTCGCGGCCTGTTCCCGCTGTTATGTGCGGCGGTGCTCCTGTCGGCCTGTTCGAAGTCGGAGCCTGAAAAGGCCGCACCACCTCCCACCGAAGTCTCCGCCGTGAGCGTGAAGGCGCAGACGCTGCCGGTGACCTTCGAGTTCGTCGGCCAGACCGAAAGCTCGCAGCAAGTGGAGATCCGGGCCCGCGTCAACGGCTTTCTGGAAAAGAGGGTCTACACCGAAGGCACCTTCGTCGAGCCCGGCCAGGTTCTCTTCAGGATGGACGTGAAGCCCTTCGAGGCCAGCCTGAAGGCCGCGAAGGCCGAACTCGCGCAGCAGCAGGCGCGGCTCGCCACCGCACGCGCGAACCTCGCGCGCGTGAAACCCCTGGTGGCCGACAACGCATTGGCGGTCAAGGACCTCGACGATGCCACCGGCACCGAGCAGGCCGCCTCCGCCGCGGTCGAAGCTGCGGCCGCCAAGGTGACCGATGCGCAGTTGAACCTCGGCTACACCACGATCAGCTCGCCGGTCGCCGGCCAGTCGTCGTTCGCCAAGGTCCAGGACGGCGCCTATGTGAATGCCGAGAACAGCCTGCTCACCTACGTGGCGAAGCTCGATCCGATGCGGGTGAACTTCAGCCTCTCGGAGAACGAATCGCTGCGCCTGCAGGACGAGATCGCCAAGGGCAAGCTGATCAAGGCGCCGCGCGATGACTACGCGGTCGAACTGGTGCTGGCCGACGGCTCGAGCTTCCCCGGGCAGGGCCGCATCACCTTCGCCGATGCCTCCTTCAGCCAGGAGACCGGCACCTTCCTGCTGCGGGCCGAGTTGCCCAATCCGAAGGGCGAGTTGCGGCCGGGGCAGTTCGTGCGGGTGAAGGTCCACGGCTTCAGGCGGCCCGATTCGATCATCGTGCCGCAGCGCGCGGTGCAGGAGGGCCCGCGCGGCGAGTACGTATGGGTCGTTGATGCCGAAGGCAAGGCCAGCCAGCGGCCGGTGACTGTCGGCGACTGGATGGGAGACCAATGGCTGGTGACCAACGGGCTCAAGGACGGCGAGCGCGTCGTGGTCGACGGTTTCATGCGGCTCGCGCCGGGCGTACCGATGAAGGTGAAGGAGGTGCCGCCGGAGCCGCTGCCTGAGGGCAAGGCGGTGGGGCGGCCGGTCGGCCCGACGCCGGCGGGAGGGGTGGCTGCCGCTACCTCCGTGATGCCGAACTCGGGGGCGGGCCCGGCGGGCGGTGCCGCAAACGCCGCGGGTGCATCCGCAGCCTCGGCATCCGCGTCCGGCGGTTCGGGTGCCAACGGCGATGCCGTCTACTTCGATCGCGGCCGCACCGCGCTCGATGCGACCGGCCAGTGCGGCTTGTCGCGGTCGTCGCGGCGCTCAAGGCCAAGCCTGAGCTGCACGTCGTGCTGCACGGCTATGTGGATTCGAGCGGCGACCCGAAGATCAATGCGGCCCTGGCCAAGCGTCGCGCGGAATCGGTGCGCGATGCGCTGCTCGCGGCCGACGTGCCGGCTGACCGGATCGAGATGAAGGCACCGGCCAACATCGTCGGCGGCGATTCGCCCGCGATGGCGCGGCGCGTCGACGTCATCCTGGCGGGGGCACGATGAAGTTCGCGCACTTCTTCATCGACCGCCCGATCTTCGCGTCCGTCATCTCCATCATCCTGGTCATTGCCGGGGTGGTTGCGATGCTCAACCTGCCGATCGCGCAGTTCCCGGACATCACGCCGCCGCAGATTTCGGTCAGTGCCACCTACCCGGGCGCAAGCTCGTCGGTTGTGGCGGAGAACGTGGCCGCGCCGATCGAGCAGCAGGTCAACGGCGCGGACCGGATGATGTACATGAACTCCACGTCGAGCTCGACCGGGAACATGACGCTGTCGGTCTACTTCGAGATCGGCACCGATCCCTCGCTCGCCCAGGTGGACGTGCAGAACCGCGTGAACCTCGCACTGCCTCAACTGCCGTCGGCGGTGAGCCAGCAGGGCGTGAGCGTGCAGAAGAAGTCGCAGGCCTTCATGCTGATCGTGGCAATCTATTCGCCCGACAACAGCCAGGACCCGACCTTCGTCGCGAACTACGCGAACATCAACGTGCTGGATGCGATCAAGCGCATTCCAGGCGCGAACCAGAGCTCGATCTTCGGCTCGCCCGATTACGCGATGCGCCTGTGGCTCAAGCCCGACCGCATGGCGAGCCTGGGCATGACGGCCACCGACATCCAGCACGCGGTGGCCGCGCAGAACCAGCAGTACGCCGCCGGCCGGCTCGGCGCCTCGCCGACGGCGACGCCGGTGCAGCAGACGATCCCGGTCGCCACCTCCGGGCGCATGACCGAGCCCACGCAGTTCGACAACATCATCCTGCGCGCCTCCCAGCAGGGTACCGGCGCCATCGTGCGGGTGAAGGACATCGGGCGTGCCGAGCTCGGGTCGAAGGACTACTCGATCCGCTCGAAGTACAACGGCAAGACCGCCACGCTGATCGCGATCTATCAACAGCCCGGCGCCAATGCACTGCAGGTCGCCAAGGACACGCGCGCGCTGATGGCCGAGCTGAAGAAGTCCTTCCCGGCCGGACTGGACTACGACATCGCGCTGGACACCACCGAATTCGTGCAGGAGTCGATCAGCGAAGTGATCCACACCTTCTTCGAGGCGGTGGTGCTGGTGGTGATCGTGGTGTTCGTGTTCCTGCAGAGCTTTCGCGCCACGCTGGTGCCGATCCTGGCGGTGCCGGTCTCGATCCTCGGCGCCTTCATCGGCATGACCGCGATGGGCTTCTCGATCAACATGCTCACCTTGTTCGGCATGGTGCTCGCGATCGGCATCGTGGTGGACGACGCGATCGTGGTGGTCGAGAACGTCGAGCGCAACATGAGCGAGTTCGGCCTCGGGCCCAAGGATGCCGCCAAGCGTGCGATGGACGAGGTGAGCGGGCCCGTGGTCGCGATCGTGCTGGTGTTGTGCGCGGTGTTCATTCCGGTGGCGTTCCTCTCGGGCATCACCGGGCAGCTCTACAAGCAGTTCGCGATCACGATCGCGGTGTCGGTGGTGCTGTCGGGCCTCGTGGCGCTGACCTTGTCACCGGCGCTCGCGGCACTTCTGCTGAAGCCGCCAAAAGAAGGCGAGCACGAGAAGAAGGGCTTCTTCGGCTGGTTCAACCGCAACTTCGAAAAGCTGACCGAGGGCTACGCCTCGACCACCAAACTCGCCATCAAGCGCGTGCTGGTCTCGGTGCTGCTGATCGCCGGCATGGTGGTGATCATGATGGGCCTGTTCAGGAAGGTGCCGACCACTTTCCTGCCGGTGGAAGACCAAGGCTACATCTTCACCGCGGTCATCATGCCGGACGCCGCGAGCCTGGATCGCACCGAAGCCATCACCGACCGCGCGCAGCAGTGGTTCAGCAAGCAGCCGGGTGTCAAGGCGGTGGCGGCGGTGCCGGGCTTCAGCCTGATCGATTCGCAGAACAAGTCCAACGCGGGCGTGCTCTTCGTCTCGCTCAAGAGCTTCGCGGAGCGGCAGTCGCCGGACGACCGGGCCGATGCGCTGATCCGGCAAGCCAGCGCCGAGTTCTCGACCTTCAAGGAGGCGGTTCTGGTCCCGGTCAATCCGCCGTCGATCCCGGGCCTGGGCACGACCGGCGGCTTCGAGTTCTGGATTCAGAGCGAGGGCGATGCGCCATTGCAGCGGGTGGAACAGGTCACGCGCGACTTCATCGCCAAGGCGCGGCAGCGGCCCGAACTTCGAGGCCTGAACTCGACCATCAACACGCGCTCGCGCCAGCTGATGGTGGACGTCGATCGCGACAAGGCCGAGAGCCTCGGCGTGCCGACGGAGGATGTGTATTCCACCTTGCAGACGCTGTTCGGCTCGCTCTACGTGAGCCAGTTCCCGAAGAACAGCCGGCTGTTCCAGGTGATCCTGCAGGCCGAGCCCGATTTCCGCACCAAGCCGGAAGACCTGCAGAACATGTACGTGCGCAACAAGGAGGGGAAGATGGTGCCCCTCAAGGCGGTCGCGAGCACGCGCTACGTGACCGGCGCCGACATCGTCACCCGCTTCAACAACTTCGTCGCGGCCAAGGTCACCGGCGACGCGGGCATCGGCTACAGCTCGGGGCAGGCGCTGGCCGCGATGGAGGAGGTGGCGCGCGAGGTGCTGCCCGCGGGCTTCTCGTTCGCATGGTCCGGCGAGGCCTACGAAGAGCGCAAGGCCGGCTCGACGGCCGGGTTGGTCTTCGCTTTCGCGCTGGTGATGGTGTTCCTGATCCTCGCGGCGCAGTACGAGAAATGGTCGTTGCCCTTCGGTGTGCTGCTCGCGGTGCCGTTCGCGCTGTTCGGTGCCATCGCGGCGATCTGGCTGCGCGGCATCCAGAACGACGTGTACTTCCAGATCGGCCTCACGGTGCTGATCGCGCTGGCGGCGAAGAACGCGATCCTGATCTTCGAGTTCGCGGTCGAGCTGCGCCACAAGGAAGGGCTCTCGCCCTACGACGCGGCCGTCGGTGCGGCCAAGCTGCGCTTGCGGCCGATCATCATGACCTCGCTGGCCTTCATCCTGGGGTGCATCCCGCTGGCGATCGCGAGCGGCGCGTCGGCCGCCAGCCGGCAGTCGCTCGGCACGGGCGTGATCGGCGGCATGCTGGGCGCGACGGTGATCGCGATCTTCTTCATCCCGATGTTCTTCTGGGGCCTGGAAGCGTTCAGCGATCGCATGGGCGGCAAGAAAGCCGAGCATGCGAAGGGTGAGGGTCCGGAAGCGACCGGACAGGGAGCTGTCGATGCGCCGCGTTGATGCGACCTGTCGCCGCGCGGCGGCACTGGTGTCCGCGCTGTTCCTGGGCCTGCCGCTCGGCGGCTGCATGCTCGGACCGGACTACAAGCGTCCCGATCTCGACGTTCCGGCGCAATACCGCGGCGCGACGCCGATGGGCGCGGTCGATGCGGCCGCGATCGAATCGGCGTGGTGGCAGCAGTTCAATGATCTGGCGCTCGACGCGCTGATCAGCGAAGGGCTGCGCAACAACCAGGATCTGATCGCAGCGGCCGCACGGGTGGAGCAGTTCTACGGCGTGCTCGGCACCACGCGTTCGGCGCTCTTTCCGCAGGTGGGCGCGCAGGTGAGCGGAAGCCGCACGCGCGCGAGCGAGCAGACCATCAGCCCGGCGCCGTCGATCAATCCGTACAACGCCTACCAGGCTGGCCTGCTCCTGAGTTGGGAGATCGACCTCTTCGGCCGCACGCGCCGGCTCACCGAAGCCGCGACGGCGGAGCTGGAAGCGAGCGAAGCCTTCCGCCGCGGCACGGTGCTGTCGGTCGTGACCGCGATCACGTCGGGCTACGTCAACTTGCGTGAGCAGGATCGCGAGCTGGAGGTGTCGCGCGAGACGCTGGGCCTGCGCCTCGATGCGCTCAATCTCTTCGAGCGGCGCTTCAAGGGCGGCGTCGTGTCCGAGGTCGAGGTCAGCCAGGCGCGGTCCGAATACGCGACGGCGCTGCGTTCGATCCCGTTGCTCGAGCAGTCGATCGTGCAACTGGAGAACGCGCTCGCGAATCTCGTCGGCCGCAACCCGGGCCCGATCGCGCGCGGCAAGCCGATCGACCAGCTCATGCTGCCGCCCGTGCCGGCGGGCCTGCCGTCCGATCTGCTGGAGCGGCGTCCGGACATCCGTCAGGCCGAGCAGTCGATGATCGCGGCCAATGCCCGCATTGGCGCGGCGAAGGCGGCGTACTTCCCGACGATTTCGCTCACCGGGGCCTTCGGGCAGGCGAGCCGCTCGCTGTCGGACCTGTGGGAAGGACCGTCGCGGCTCTGGACCTATGGCGCGGACATCACGATGCCCATCTTCACCGCCGGCGCGATCGCAGGGCAGGTCACGAGCGCCGAAGCGGCGCAGCGGCAGTCGGTCGCGCAGTACCGCAAGGCGGTGCAGTCCGCGTTCAGCGAAACGGAGAACGCGCTCAGCGGCATCGCCACCTCGCGCACCGCGCTCGATGCGCAGGTGATGCAGGTCGCCGCGCTCGACAACTATGCGCGACTCGCGCGCAGGCGGTTCGAAGGCGGCTACACCAGTTATCTCGAAGTGCTCGACGCCGACCGCGCGCTGTTCAGCGCGCGGCTGCAGCTGGCGCAACAGCAGGGCAGCGTGCTGCTGCAATCGGCGGCGCTCTACCGTTCGCTCGGCGGCGGCTGGGTCGATGTCGCGGACAAGGAAGCGCCGCAACCCGGCGTGAACGTGAGCGAACGGCCCCGCGCCTTTCCCTAAAGCGCTCGTGAACCGCGTGGGCTGACTCAGCCCCGAAGCCGGTGCACCACGACGGAGGCCTCGAGTCCCTCGTAGGCGCCGGGATCGCCGTACCAGGTGCCCGAGACCGGCGCGGCCAGCGAAGGGTCGCGCGCGACCGCGACCCGGATCAACTGACCGCTGCCCGTGAGATTGTTGGTGGGGTCGTAGGCGACCCAGCCCGCGCCCGGCAGATAGGCATGCAGCCACGCATGCGTGGCGCCGGCGCCGCTCACCGCGTCCCCCGAGGTTTCGCCGTCAACGTCGAGCGCCGCGTCGTACAGGTAGCCGCTGACGAAGCGCGTCGCCACGCCGAGCCGGCGCGCGGCTTCCATCATCAGCAGCGCGTAGTCGCGACAGCTCCCGCTGCCGAGTTCCAGCGTCTGCAGCGGTGTCTGCGTGCCTTCCTCGTCGCGCGCGGCATAGGTGAAGTTCTGCCCGATGAAGGCGTTCATGCGCGCGAGCACGTCGCGCGTTCCGTTGGTTTCGTCGGTGTAGAGGAACTGGTGGGCCCAGCGGATGAGCCGGCCCTCCGGATCGTCGTGGTGCGGGCGCAAATAGTGCTCGAGGTCGATGCGGTCCTGCACCGAATAGGCGAAGGGCAGCACCTCGGCCGAGGGATCGAGCGCGAGCTGATTCACGCTGCCGGGCTCGTGCTCGATCGTGAATCGGCAGACGATGCGCAGCTCCGTCGCCTCCCCGACTGGCTGCACGAGCGCCACGGAATTGGAGTGCGGGTCCTGGATCAGCCGGATGCTCGCGTCCGGGCTCACCTGGAGGTCGGTGGCGAGCACGCGCAGGTCGTGGCTCTCGCGCGGCCGGAACATGACCCGGTGCAGGCCAAAGCGGACCGGCTTCCTGTAGCGGTAGACGGTGGTGTGGGTGATGTCGTAGTGGATGGGCATGGCCGATCTTTCCTTGAAACGACGGTGCTCGATTACATGGTGCTCGCCCATACGCGCCGTGTGTCGAGCGCGCTTGCGAGCCTGGCCGGCAGCGGCAGTGGTTCACCATGCCAGCGTGCGGTCAGCAGCTCGGCGCAAAGCGCGGCGAAGGTCATGCCGCGCGAGCCGAGCGCAGTGCAGACCCAGACGCCGTCTTCGGTCTCCGGCCGCATCGGACCGACCAATGGACGGCGGTCGCCGGACGCGCAGCGCACGCCGGCCCACGCGTGCACCCGTCCGTTTGCGAAATCGGCCTGCAGTTGCGCAGCCGCGTCGGGATGAAGGCGGCGGAGTTTTTCGAGATTGACTGCGTTCTCATCGGGCCGCAGCGCGGGGTCATGGCTGTCGCGATCGAAGGTCGCCCCCGTGAGCCACAGTTCGCCGCTTTCGTCGGGCACATGCGCGATCAGGTGGCCGTCGCCATTGATCGGCAGGGCGGGAAGCCTCGAACCGTGCGGCGCCACGCCCCACGCGACCTGGCCGCGCACGGGCTGCAAGGGCAGGTCCGGCGCGAGCGCGAGGCTGTCGAAGCCCGCTGCGATGACGACCCGGTCGGCCTGCACGAGGGCCTCGCCGTTCGCGCCGCGCAGCGTCCACTGCGTCGCGCCTTTTTCATCCGAGGGTTCGACGCGCGTCACGCGGTGCCCCGTTTCGACACGGATGCCCGGTTGCGCAAGCCGGCCTGCACCAGCTGGACGGGGCGCACCCAGCCGGCCCGCGCATGCCGGATCGCGGCGGCATCGGCTGGCAAGCCGAGCGCGCGAAGCTCTTGCGCCGTCGCGAGCCACGATTCGTTGGGACCTTCGGCCGTCCAGTCGGCGGGCAGGCGCGCATCGCCGGGCGCTCGCCGTTCGACCACACCGGTCGCGCCCCAGTCCCGGCCTTCCGACAGGCATTGCTCGAGCTGAGGCCACACCGCGCCAATGCCGGCGCGCGTGAGTCGCGAGAGCAATGCATCGTCCGGCGACACATGCGGCGCGAGCACGCCCACCGGCAGACCCGAGGCGCCGGTGGCGGGCTGGTCGGATGCGTCCAGCACCGTGACCGTCCATCCGCGTCGGGCGAGGCTGGAGGCGACGGCGGCGCCGGCAAGGCCGGCGCCGACCACCGCGCAG
This sequence comes from Variovorax ureilyticus, assembly GCF_050632185.1. Lineage (GTDB taxonomy): Bacteria > Pseudomonadota > Gammaproteobacteria > Burkholderiales > Burkholderiaceae_C > Variovorax > Variovorax ureilyticus_A. The sequence continues at coordinate 2,193,083 of NZ_CP192579.1, read as the reverse complement.
TGGCCCGGCCTTGCGACCTCCTCGCGCGAGGGCGAACGGCGGCGCGGTTCCCATGCCGGCTCGTACACACCTTGCAGGCAGTCCCGCTTGGGCGGCAACCCGGGCACCTTCGCGACCTTGAACCCGTATTGCGCCAGCGCATCGCGCACCGGGCGTGCAATGGACCAGGTGGCGACCCCCGTGCCGCGACGCGCGAAGCGGGACACCGCCTTGAGCGTCTCGGCCGACCACATCTGCGGATTGCGCTGCGGACTGAAGCCGTCGAGATAGATGCTGTCCGCCTCGAAGCGCTGCGCGCGCAGCATCGGTTGGACGTCGCCGATGCACAGGGTCAAAAGCACCTGGCCCGCGTCCAGCCAGAGACGATGGAATCCCGGGAGCAGGCCGTGCCACTGCGTTGCCAGTTCCTCGGCCAGCGCCAACAGTTCCGGCGAATTGGCGGCGGCACGCAGCAAGTCCTCGCGCGAGACCGGATAGGCCTCGATCGAGACGAAATGCAGCAGCCGGCAGCGCTTCGGGTCCGCACGCCACGCCTGCCAGGTTGTCAGGAAATTGAGTCCGAAACCGAATCCGGTTTCGAGGATCCGCCATTGCGCTTGTCCGGCCCAGGCCGCGGGCAGGCCGCAGCCGCCCAGGAACACATGCCGGGCCTGCGCGGCGGCGCCGCTTTCGGAGTGGTAGATGTCATCGAACCGCGCGCTGCGCGGGATGCCGTCCGCGCGCCATTCGACCGGTTCGGCCATGCGCGCGCGTGGATCAGTTGGAAGGGGGACGTAACCCTGCGCCACGTCGGCACCGTCGCCGAAGAAGTGCTTTTCCATCTGGCGGGCCAGGTACTGGCGGGCGCGGGCGTCGGCAAGGTTCAGGCGGTTTTCGTTCACTAGCATGGTCTGCTGCTTGAGCCAGGCGGCCCAGGCCTCCTTGCTGACGTTCTCCCAGATACGTTTGCCGAGTTCGCCAGGGTAGGGCGGGAAGTCGAGACCTTCGGCCTCTTTGCCGAGCTTGATGCACTGGACCATGCGTGCCATTTGGATGCCTTTTGGGGGTGTCTTAGTTGATTTCGCTATTTAGAACTGACAACTCGGTCGTTCCGGTTTTCTTATGCCGTATTCAGAATACGTGGCATCTTCTTTATGCCATTTACGAGCACAAGACCATGAGCCTTCGCCGCGACTTTATCAAGCTTTCCCTCGGTGCCGCCGCCGCGGCGGGCATCGCCCTGACGGCGTTGCCGTCGTTCGCCCAGGGCGGCGTGACGTTGCTGAACGTGTCTTACGACCCGACGCGCGAACTCTACGTGGACTACAACCAGGCCTTCGCCAAGTACTGGAAGGCCAAGACCGGGCAGGACGTCACGATCAAGCAGTCGCACGGCGGTTCGGGCAAGCAGGCGCGCTCGATCATCGACGGCATCGACGCCGACGTCGCGACGCTGGCGCTCGCCGGTGACACCGATGCGCTCGTCACGCACGGCGGGCTGGTCAAGCCCGACTGGCAAAAGCGCCTGCCGCACAACTCGGCGCCGTACACCTCGACGATCGTCTTCCTCGTGAAGAAGGGAAATCCCAAGGGTCTGAAGGATTGGGACGACCTGGTGAAGCCCGGCGTGCAGGTGATCACCCCGAACCCGAAGACCTCCGGCGGCGCCCGCTGGAACTACCTTGCGGCCTGGGAATTTGCCAAGCGCAAGTATGGCGGCGACGACAAGGCCAAGGAATTCGTGGGCAAGCTCTACAAGAACGTGCCGGTGCTCGACACCGGGGCGCGCGGCTCGACCATCACTTTCGTTCAACGCGGTGTGGGCGATGTGCTGCTCGCCTGGGAGAACGAGGCCTTCCTCGCGCTGAAGGAATTCGGCTCGGACAAGTTCGAGATCGTCGTGCCGTCGATCAGCATCCTCGCGGAACCCACCGTGACGGTGGTCGACAAGGTGGTCGACAAGAAGGGCACGCGTGCCGTGGCCGAGGAGTACCTGAAGTACCTGTACTCGGACGAGGGCCAGGATATTGCCGGACGCAACTACTACCGCCCGACCTCGGAGAAGGCCAAGGCCAAGTACGCGACCCAGTTCCCGAAGCTGACGCTGTTCACGATCGACGAAGCCTTCGGTGGCTGGACCAAGGCGGATAAAGCGCACTTTGCGGATGGCGGCTCGTTCGACCAGATCTACACGAACAAGTAGCTCGCCAAGCGGCCAAGCGGCCAAGCGGCCAAGCGGCCGAGCGGCCGAGCGGCCGAGCGGGCGCGATGTAGCGTCTGACGTTCATCCGTCTTCGCGGCGCCCGATGCGGCGCCTCGCCGTCCAACCCTTCGTCCCGATTGGTGCCGCCGCGATGCGGTCAGGGGCGACCTACGCCTGAAAGAAGCCCATGCCTCCTTTGAATGTTCCGGGCGCATCGAACGTCCGTCGCCGCTTGCTGCAACTGCTCGTGGTCACGGCTTCGAGCTGGGGATTGGGCGGCCCGGTCGCGCTGGCGCAGCCGGGGACATCCTCGCCGTCGCCCGAGGCGCTCCAGCAGCTGCGAATCGGCTACCAGAAGTCCGCCGCCAACCTCGTGATCGTGAAGCAGTCGGGCTGGCTGGAGAAGCGCTTTCCGAACGCGAAGATCGCCTGGATCGAGTTTCCGGCGGGGCCGCAGTTGCTGGAGGCGCTGTCGGTCGGCAGCCTCGAGTTCGGTCTTACGGGCGATTCCCCGCCGGTATTCGCGCAGGCCGCCGGCAAGGATCTGGTCTACGTCGGCGCCGAGCCGCCCAAGCCCGACAGCTCCGCGGTGCTGGTGCTGAAGGATTCGCCGCTGAAGTCGCTGGCCGATCTCAAAGGCCGCAAGGTGGCCCTGCAGAAGGGGTCGAGCGCGCACTATCTGCTCGTGCGGGCGGTCGAGAAGGCGGGCCTGCAATGGAGCGACATCCAGCCCGTCTACCTCGCGCCGGCCGACGCGCGCGCCGCCTTCGAGCGCGGCAGCGTCGATGCGTGGGCGATCTGGGACCTGTTCTATGCCGCGACCGAGCTCGCGATCCAGCCGCGCGCGTTGGCCACCGGCCGCGGCCTGTCGGGCAACAACTCCTTCTATCTCGCATCGAAGCCGTTCGCGGAAAAGCATGCGGCGGTCATCGCGGCGCTGTTCGAGGAACTGACCCGTGCCGATCGCCTGGTGCAGCAGGACCGCGCCGCCGCGATCAAGCTGATCGCCGACTTCAGCAGCCTCGATGCGGGCATCGTGAGCCTGTTTCTTCAGCGCCGGCCGCCATCGCCCGTGGGGCCGATCCAGCCTGCGACGGTGGCCGACCAGCAGCGCGTCGCCGATGCCTTCCACAAGCTCGGGCTCATTCCCAAGCCTGTGGAGGTCGCACGGATCGTGTGGCGCCCCGACACGCGGCTCGCCGCCGCCAAACCCTGACGACGAAAGACTAGGCCTCGCCATGAACATCTTCTGGTTTCTCCCCACGCACGGCGACAGCCGCTATCTCGGGACCACCGAGGGCGCGCGTCCGGTCGATCTGGCCTACCTGCAGCAGATCGCGGGCGCGGCCGATCAACTGGGCTACGAAGGCGTGCTGATCCCGACCGGCCGCTCGTGCGAAGACCCGTGGGTCGTCGCGGCGAGCCTGATCGGCGCGACGAAGCGGCTCAAGTTCCTGGTCGCGGTGCGGCCCGGGCTGCATCAGCCGAGCCTTGCGGCACGCATGGCCGCGACCTTCGATCGGCTGTCCGGCGGCCGCGTGCTGGTGAATCTCGTGACGGGCGGCGATCAGGCCGAGCTCGAAGGCGACGGCGTTTCCCTGGCCCACGCCGAGCGCTACGAGCAATCGGCCGAGTTCATCCGCATCTGGCGCGAGATCATCGCGCGCAGCCACGAAGGCCAGAGCTTCGACTACGACGGCAAGCACCTGCGCGTGAAGGGCGCGAAGCTGCTGTTTCCGCCCACGCAGAAGCCGTATCCGCCGGTGTGGTTCGGCGGCTCGTCGGAAGCGGCGCACGAGCTCGCCGCCGAGCAGGTCGATGCCTACCTGACATGGGGCGAAACGCCCGCCGAGGTCGCGAAGAAGATCGCCGATGTTCGCCAGCGCGCAGAACGCAAGGGCCGCACGGTGAAGTTCGGCATCCGCCTGCACGTCATCGTGCGCGAGACCGAGGACGAAGCCCGGCGCGCGGCCGATTCGCTGATCAGCCGCGTGAGCGACGACACCGTGGTCCGCGCGCAAGCCGCCTTCGCGCGCATGGATTCCGAAGGACAGCGCCGCATGGCCGCGCTGCACGCGGGCGGTGCGAAGCGCAGCCGGGCCGATCTGGAGATCAGCCCGAACCTGTGGGCCGGCGTTGGCCTGGTGCGCGGCGGCGCCGGCACCGCGCTGGTGGGCGACCCGAAGACCGTCGCGGCCCGCATCGAGGAATACGCATCGCTGGGCATCGAAAGCTTCATCTTCTCGGGCTATCCGCACCTGGAGGAGTCCTACCGCTTTGCGGAACTCGTCTTCCCGCTGCTGCCGCGCAAGCAACGCCCCGGCGTGCCGCTGCAGCAGGCCCTGACAGGGCCTTTCGGCGAAGTGGTCGCGAATCTCGATGCGCCTTCTCGCCTGCTGTCGCAGAGCTGACCGGCGACCCGGACAAAGGACTCCCATGACAGAACAAGTGCAAACACAACCGCTGCCGGCGTCCGTGCCGTCGCTGAACGGCGCGAAGGCATTCGGCGTCTCGGTGGCGAAGCGGCTCGTCCCGTGGCTGGTGCCGGTGGGCCTGATCGTGGCCTGGCAGATCGCGTCCTCGCTCGGCTGGCTGTCGACCCGCGTGCTGCCGGCGCCGATCGACGTGGTGAAGGCCGCGTGGAATCTCTCCGTCTCGGGCGAGCTTTGGACCCATGTGAAGGTGAGCGCCGGACGCGCACTCGCCGGCCTCGCGATCGGCGGCGGGCTCGGGCTGGCTCTGGGCCTGCTCACCGGGTCCATCCGCTTCTTCGAGACGCTGCTGGATTCGAGCATCCAGATGGTGCGCAACATCCCGGCGCTGGCGCTGATCCCGCTGGTGATCCTCTGGTTCGGCATCGACGAGTCGGCCAAGCTGTTCCTGATCTCGGTGTCGGTGTTCTTTCCGATCTACCTGAACACCTTCCACGGCATCCGCAATGTCGATCCGCAGTTGATCGAGATGGGCCGCACCTACGGCCTCACGCGCTGGCAGCTCTACAGGGAGGTGATCCTGCCGGGCGCGACCTCGTCGATCCTCGTGGGCCTGCGCTTCTCGCTCGGGCTGATGTGGGTGATCCTGATCGTGGCCGAGACCATCTCCGCGCAGTCGGGCATCGGGTACCTGACGATGAACGCGCGCGAGTTCCTGCAGACCGACATCGTGCTCGTAGGCATCCTGCTCTACGCGCTGCTTGGCAAGCTGGCCGACCTGTTCGCCCGCGCGCTGGAGCGATGGTGGCTGCGCTGGCATCCGGGCTACCAAAACGCAAAGTGAGGAGGACAAGACCATGAGTGCCATTCCCCAGATTGCGCAGCACGAGGCCGAGGTGCCCGGTGGCGTGCGCCTCGAAGTCCGAGGCCTGTCCAAGCGCTACGGCGAGCGCGAGGTATTGCGCAATACCCAGCTGACGGTCGAGCCCGGCCAGTTCATCGCGATCGTGGGCCGCAGCGGCTGCGGCAAGAGCACCTTGCTGCGCCTCGTCGCCGGCCTCGAACAGGCGACCGAGGGTGCGCTCTATACCGACGGCAAGGCGGTCGACGGACTGCACGACGACACGCGGATCATGTTCCAGGAAGCGCGCCTGTTGCCGTGGCGGCGCGTGCTCGACAACGTCACGCTGGGCTTGCCGGCCGAGCACAGGGCGCGCGGCGCCGAGGTGCTCGCGCAGGTCGGTCTCGCCGAGCGCAAGGACGAGTGGCCCGCGCGCCTCTCGGGCGGCCAGCGCCAGCGGGTGGCGCTGGCGCGTGCGCTGGTGCATCACCCGCGCCTGCTGCTGCTCGACGAGCCGCTCGGCGCGCTCGATGCATTGACGCGCATCGAGATGCATCGGCTCATCGAGAGCCTCTGGCAGCGCCACCGATTCACGGCGCTGCTGGTCACGCATGACGTGCAGGAGGCGGTGGCGCTGGCCGACCGCGTGATCCTCATCGAGGACGGGCGCATCGCGCTCGACGAGAACATCGCGCTCGCACGGCCGCGTTCACAGGGCGATCCGGCCTTCGCCGCGATCGAGAAACGCATCCTCGATCGCGTGCTGCAGAAGCCCGATGAGGCAGAACCTGCCAATGACACGCGCTGGGCAGATGGCCCCGCACACGCTTTGCGCTGGGCAGTCTGACCGCGTCATCCAAACCCATTTCTTTCCCACCCACAAGGAGTTCCTCATGTCCATCCAGGCCATCAACGTCCGCAACCAGTTCAAGGGCAAGGTCCGCGAGATCATCCGCGGCGACGTCGTCTCCGAGATCGACGTCGAGACCGCGTGGGGCATCGTGACCTCGGTCATCACGACCCGTTCCGTCGACGAGCTTCAGCTCAAGGTCGGTTCCGATGTGGTCGCGCTGGTGAAGTCGACCGAAGTGTCGATCGCCAAGCTTTAAAATGGGAATGATCCAACTCTCTGATATTCACCAGATCTATAAGGGCCCGAGCGGGCCGGTCGAGGCCCTCAAGGGCATCGATCTGACGGTGGCGCCGGGCGAAGTGTTCGGCGTGATCGGGCGCAGCGGGGCGGGCAAGAGCTCGCTGGTGCGCACCATCAATCTTCTCAATCGTCCCGTGCGCGGCAGCGTGCGCGTGGACGGGCGCGAACTCACTGCGCTCGATGACGCCGAACTGCGTGCCGCGCGCCAGGGGATCGGCATGATCTTCCAGCACTTCAACCTGCTCGCTTCGCGCACCGTCTACGAGAACGTGGCGCTGCCGCTCGAACTCGCGGGCCTGCACCCATCGGACATCCGCGGCCGCGTCGAGCCGCTGCTCGAACTGGTGGGCCTGACCGGCTTGCGTGACCGCTACCCCGCGCAGATCAGCGGCGGACAGAAGCAGCGCGTGGGCATTGCGCGCGCGCTGGCCAACCGGCCAAAGGTGCTCCTGTCGGACGAGGCGACCTCGGCGCTCGATCCCGAGACCACGCGCTCCATCCTCGCGCTGCTGCAGCAGATCAACCGCGAGTTCGGTCTGACGGTCGTGCTCATCACGCACGAGATGCAGGTCATCAAGCAGCTCGCGCAACAGGTCGCGGTGATCGACCATGGCCGCATCGTGGAGCAGGGTGCCGTGCTCGATGTGTTCACCCGCCCGCAGCACGAGACGACACGCAGCCTGCTCGATGACATCGCACCGCAGGAACTTCCCGAAAGTGTGCTGGCGCGCATCCGCACCCTGATGCACGACGGCAGCAGCGAGGCGCCCCGGCTCTTGCGACTGGCCTTCGCGGGCGACGATGCCGCCGACCAGCCGCTGCTCTCGCAGGTGATTCGCCGCTTCGGCATCGATCTGTCGATCGTGCATGGGCAGGTCGACGAGATTCAGGGGCGGCCTTTCGGCTCGCTCGCGGTGCTGGCACGCGGCGCGGGCGAATCGGTGGCTTCGGCCGTCGCCTATCTGCGCGGCGCTGGTGTGGCGGTTCAGGAGGTGGCGCATGTTTGACGTCTTCACCGGCCCCATGCTGGAACTCTTCGCGACCTCGCTGTGGGAGACCATCGTGATGGTCGGCATCTCCGGGCTGATCGGCGCGGCGGTCGGCGTGCCGCTGGGCGTGTACCTGCATCTCACGGACACCGGCGGCGTGCTCGAGAACCTTCCGGCCAACCGCATCGTGGGCGCCATCGTGAATGCGGTGCGTTCCACGCCCTTCATCATCCTGCTGGTGGCGATCATCCCGCTCACGCGCCTGTTGACGGGCTCGTCGATCGGGACTGCGGCGGCCGTGGTGCCCTTGAGCATCGCCGCTGCGCCCTTCGTCGCGCGGCTGGTCGAGACGTCGCTGCGCGAAGTCGATCGCGGGCTCGTCGAGGCGGCGCAGGCCATGGGCGCGACCACGCGCCAGATCGTCTGGAAGGTGCTTCTGCCCGAAGCCCTGCCCGGCATCGTGGCGGGCGTGACGATCTCCTTCGTGAGCCTCACCGGCTACTCCGCGATGGCGGGCGCGATCGGCGGCGGCGGGCTCGGCGACCTGGGCATCCGCTATGGCTACCAGCGCTTCCTGCCCGAGGTGATGCTGGCCGTGGTGATCGTGCTCATCCTCTTCGTGCAGGCGCTGCAGAGCGGCGGCGACTGGCTGGTGCGCCGGCTCAGCCACAAGTGATTCGTTTTTTTCTCCGAGGACCCACCGGTCCTTCTTTCTCCCTCCCACAAGGAACACGTTTCATGTCTTCATCCAAACGCAAGCTTCTCCAGTCGATCGTGGCACTGGCGATCACGTCGGGCTTTGCAGCCGTGCCGACCTTCGCACAGGACAAGCCGATCAAGATCGGCGTCACGGGCGGCCCGCACGCGCAGATCTTCGAGCAGGTCAAGAAGGTTGCCGAGAAGGACGGCCTCAAGATCCAGATCGTCGAGTTCAGCGACTACGTGCAGCCGAACGCCGCACTGGCCGCCGGCGATCTCGACGGCAACAGCTACCAGCACAAGCCCTATCTCGACCAGCAGGTCAAGGATCGCAACTACAAGCTCGTGGACGTGGCCTACACGGTCAACTTCCCGATCGGCATCTATTCGAAAAAGGTCAAGAGCCTGAAGGATCTGAAGGACGGCGCGCGCGTCGGCATCCCGAACGACCCTACCAACGGCGGCCGCGTGCTGCTGGTGTTCCAGGACCAGGGCCTGATCAAGCTCAGGCCCGAGGCCGGTCTCAAGGCCACGCCGCTCGATGTGATCGAGAACCCCAAGAAGATCAAGTTCGTCGAAGTCGATGCCGCCCAGCTGCCGCGCTCGCTCGACGACCTGGATGCCGCGGGCATCAATACCAATTTCGCGCTGTCGGCCGGCCTCAATCCGGGCAAGGACGCGATCGCGAAGGAAGGCGCGAAGAGCCCCTACGTGAATATCCTGGTCGTGCGTGAGCAGGACAAGGACAAGCCGTGGGTCGCCAAGCTGGTGAAGGCCTATCACTCGGAAGAGGTGCGCAGCTATATCCAGAGCGAATTCAAGGGTTCGGTGCTGGCCGGCTGGTAAATCGCTCCCGCCAAAGAACTGAAAAGCCCCCCGACGCGCGATAGCGCTCGGCGGGCTTTGTTTCGTGATTGGGCAGTGTCCCCGAGGAGCATCCTGATTCCGGGGCCGCGATGCCGGGTTAACCTGTATAGACAAGTCTAATCAAGAAAGTGAAGCTCGCTTGCTACGAATCGAAAGGAAGCCTATGCGCACTGTCTGATCCGCACCGTGGTCCATCAAAAAGGGAGATACCAAAAAATGAGCAATACGCAAGTCAAGGAACTGAAGCAGGGCCTCAATCGCCGCCACATCCTCTTCATCGCGCTGGGGTCGGCGATCGGCACGGGGCTTTTCTATGGCTCGGCCAAGGCGATCCAGCTGGCCGGCCCGTCGGTCATCTTTGCCTACCTGCTGGCCGGGGCGGCGGTCTTCATCGTGATGCGGGCGCTGGGGGAGATGATCCTCCACAAGCCGCTGGCCGGTTCCTTCGGTGGCTATGCCAGCCACTACATGAGCCCGTTGGCTGGCTTCGTGACCGGTTGGACCTACATCATCGAGATGGTCCTGGTCTGCATCGCGGACGTGATCGCCTTCTCGATCTACATGGGGCTCTGGTTTCCCGACGTGCCGCCCTGGATCTGGTCGCTCGGCATCACGCTGATCATCGCAGGCCTCAATCTCTGCGCAGTGAAGATGTTCGGCGAGATGGAGTTCTGGCTGTCGCTGATCAAAGTGGTCGCGATCTGCTCGATGATCGCCGGCGGCGCCTGGATCATCTTCTTCGGCTACACCTCGACCGATTCCGACGGCAGCGCGGTGCGCAACGCTGCCTCGGGCATCGCCAACCTCTGGTCGCACGGCGGCTTGTTTCCGAATGGTCTGCTCGGGTTCGTGTCTGCCTTCGCGGTGGTGATGTTCGCCTTCGGCGGCATCGAGATCATCGGCCTGACCGCCGCCGAGGCGCAGCATCCCGAGAAGAGCCTCCCGCGCGCGATCAACAGCGTGCCGTCGCGGATCCTGATCTTCTACGTCGGCACGATGTTCGTGCTGATGTCGATCTATCCATGGAGCGAGATCACCGGCGCCAGCAGCCCGCTGGTGCAGATCTTCGGCAGCATCGGGATCTCCTCGGCGGCTCAGATCCTCAACGTGGTGGTGATCGCGGCCGCCGTCTCTGCGATCAACAGCGACCTGTTCGGGGCCGCCCGCATGATGTACGGCCTTGCCAAGCACAAGCATGCGCCCGAGGCGCTCGGCTCGGTGTCGAGGTCCGGCGTGCCCGTGGTTCCGGTCATCGTGATGCTCGCGGCCATGCTGGCGGGGGTGCTGCTGCACCGGATCTACCCCGAGGGCCTGTTTTTCGTCGTGGCCGCGATGGCGACCTTCGCGACGGTCTGGGTCTGGCTGATGATCCTGCTGTCACACTGGTGCATGCGCAGGAAGATGTCCCGCGAGGCGGCGCGGGCGCTGCGGTTTCCCGTGCCCTGGTGGCCGGTCGCGCCCGCGGCCGCGATCGGCTTCCTGGTCCTCACGATCGTGCTGCTCGGTGTCAACGAAGCGTCCAGGCCGGCCCTGTATGGTGGCGCGATCTGGATCATCGGCTTGTCCCTGGCCTACTGGAAGTTCGTGAAGGACCGCGAGATCCCGCTCACGACCCTCGCGGAAGTCGGCGGGAGCGAGCTGAGAAAGCAGTTCTGAGCGACAAGACCCGCGCGTCGTGGGGTCTTGGGCGATGGTGCATCGTCGATGCCTCCACGACTGGAGGAGTTTGCATGTCCTTATTCGATGTCGGCGCCGTTGTCAGTGCACTGCATGAGGCGCGCGATGAATGGCGCGATTCGCAGCAGCGATCGCGCGAGCCCGGCAGCCGGGAGTTCCCCTCGCGCGACGCCTTGGCGGGGATCGTGGAGTCGCTCAAGGGTGCGCTGTTCCCGATGCGGCTGGGCCCGCCCGAACTGCGCCGCGAAAGCGAGGACTTCTACGTGGGCTACACACTGGATGCGGCGCTGCAGTCGCTGTGGACGCAGGCGCGGCTCGAGCTGCTCTACACCTCGCGCCACCAACCGCGGCCGGCAGAGGAAATCGACGAACAGGCCACGGCGGCGGTGCGCGAATTCGCAGCCGCGCTGCCGGGCATCCGCCGCCTGCTCGACGGCGACGTGCTCGCCGCCTACCAGGGCGACCCCGCGGCGCGCAGCGTGGACGAAGTGCTGCTGTGCTACCCGGGCATCCTCGCGATGATCCATCACCGGCTCGCGCATCGCCTCTACCGGCTGCAATTGCCGCTGCTCGCGCGCATAGTGGCCGAGCTCGCGCATGGACAGACGGGCATCGACATCCACCCCGGTGCGCAGATCGACGCGGGTTTCTTCATCGATCACGGCACCGGCGTCGTGATCGGCGAGACCGCGGTCATCGGCAAGCGGGTGCGGATCTACCAGGCGGTGACCCTGGGCGCGAAGCGCTTCCCGATCGATGGCGAGGGCAACCTGCAGAAGGGCGGGGCGCGGCATCCGATCGTGGAGGACGACGTCGTGATCTATGCCGGCGCGACCATCCTCGGCCGCGTCACGCTGGGCCGCGGCGCGACCATCGGCGGCAACGTGTGGATTACCGACGACGTGCCCCCGGTGCCAGCGTGTCGCAGGCCAGCCTGCAGAACGCGCCGTTGCGCAAGACGGCGGCCTGAGTCGCACAATCCACACCTCACGACTTCCTTCAACCCGCCTCACAAGGAGTTCTCATGGCCCAGAAAAAGATTGCCGTCGTCATCGGCAGCCTGCGCAAGGATTCGCTGAATCGCAAGCTTGCGCTGGCGATTGCGCATCTCGCTCCGTCGGACTTCACCTTCGAGCACGTGCGCATCGATGACCTGCCGCTCTACGACCAGGACCAGGACGGCAACCAGGCGCCCGCGGTCAAGCGGCTCAAGACGGAGATCGCGGCCGCCGATGGCGTGCTGTTCGTGACGCCCGAATACAACCGCGCCATTCCGGGCGTGCTCAAGAACGCGATCGACAACGCGTCGCGGCCCTACGGGCAAAGCGCCTGGGCGGGCAAGCCGGCCGGCGTGGTCGGCATCTCCGTCGGCCAGATCGGCACGGCCGTCGCCCAGCAGCAGTTGCGTGCGGTGCTGGCTTATCTCGACATGCCGACGCTCGGCCAGCCGGAAGTCTTCCTGCAGAACAAGGAAGGGCTCTTCGACGACAAGGGCCATGTGGCCGAGGGCAGCAGGCAGTTCCTGCAGGGGTGGGTCGACAAGTACGTCGCCTGGATCAAGGATCACACGAAGTAGGCTGCGCCCGCCGTTCAGGCGCCGACGGGATCCTGGCAGGCTGCGCGGGCCATGAGGGGCGTGTAGCCCGTTTCCCAATAGACGAGGGCGCCGTCGTCGGGCGCCGCGGTTCGCAGGGCGCGCACGCGCCCCAGGACGACCGCATGGCCGTGGCGCTCGAAGACCTCTTCGATCTCGCAGGCGAATGCGGCGGTCGCGCCTTCGAGCAGCCAGGCGTCCTCGACCTGCTGCCATCGCGAGCATTCGTAGCGCGCTTCGGCGTGAATGCCGTCGCGACCCGAGAACCGTTCCGCGACGAACTGCTGGCGTTCGCCGAGCACGTTGATCCCGAATCGGCCGCCGGCCTGCATCAGCGGCCAGGATGACGACGCCGTGTTGACGGACACCATCAGCACCGCCGGGGCGACCGAGAGCGAGACGACCGACGTTGCGGTGAAGCCGGAGCGCTTGCCCTCGGCGCAGACCGTGACGACGCTGACGCCGCCGGCCAGTCGGCGCATCGCCCGGCGGAAATCCTGGCTATCGACAGAGACGGCCATGTCAGGCCTCCCGCAGTCCGTGGGCGCGAAGGATCGGAAGGACCGTGTCGCGGAAGTAGGGGAACTCCTCGACATAGTCCACGAAGGACAGCGTGGTCCCGCTGAAACCGGCTTCGGCGAGGCTGATGATCCCCTTGGCCACCTGTTCGGGCGTACCGACCAGCGGGAAGCCGCCATGGCCCGCGGCCATGCGGTCGCGGATCAGCGCGAGCAGGTCGTGCGGGAAGGACTGCGCATGTGCGAACTGCAGGTTGACGAGGTTGTCGACCGCCGCCCAGTCGGCGTTCTCCTGGCCGAAGTGCGCCAGATAGGACCGCGCCTCCGCCTCGGTGGGACGGCAGACCACGTGCGAGAAGGTCAGCACGCCGACGTCGCGCCCCTTGGCCTGCGCCGATTGCCTGAGCTGCGCCACTTCCTCCTTCGAGCGCTCGAGGTCGATCGCCGGCGTGAAGAGGAAGTTGGCATTGCGTGTCGCGAATTCGCGCCCGAGGCCGGAGCCCGCGGCGTTCAGGATCGGCGGCATGGCGCCGTACGGCTTTGGCTCGCTGTGGATGCCCTTCAGGCGGAAATGCTCGCCGTCCCAGTCGAAGGTGCCCGGGTCCTGCCAGAGCTTCCGCACGACCTGGTACCACTCCTCGGCGTAGGCGTAGCGGGTTTCGTGGTCGGGCGCGAGGCGCAGTCCGAGCGCCTCGTATTCCGGGTTGTTCCAGCCGGCCACGATGTTGAGCCCGGCCCGGCCCCGGCCGAGCTGGTCGATGGTGGCGATCTGCTTGGCGACGACGGCCGGGTGGTTCGCGGCCGTGTGCACCGTGGCGAAGACCGTGAGCTGCTGCGTCCGGGCGACCAGGCCGGTGGCCCAGGTTACCGTCTCGAGCACGTTGCCGTGGAAGTTGGTCTCGCCGCCGTAGCCGATCCAGCGGGCGATGGGGAGCATGAAGTCGATGCCTGCGTCGTCGAGCAAGCGGGCGAGTTTCAGGTTGTTCTCCCAGGAGTTCTGCCAGCGTTCCGGCACCTTGGTGACGGACATGCCGCTGGAGCAGTTGGAGGCGAAAGTGCCGAGGAGGAAATGCTTGCGTTGCAGCAGGGGAGTGGGCTGGGTTGGCATGGGGTGTGCATAGGTGAACTTCGACGGGGTTCACGATAGGGACGCGTCGCCGGGGCCCTGTCCCGGGCGCGCAAGCGCTGTCCCGTGAGTGCAAGTCTTTGTGTCGTCCCGGGCCGAGGCGCGGGAAGGCCCAGGGTTATCCCCGAAGTTCCACCCCGGCGGGACCGCTCACCATCGGGGCCGCCGTAGCGTTTCAACACCAGACTGCCCGGGAGAGCGCGTGATACCAACCCCAGTAGCCCCGAGCCCCTCGGCTCGCGCCGGCCACTTCCAGACATCGGATCTCGAGGAAGCGCGCAGCCGCGTCACGCAGGTCTTCTGTGATCACAAGTTGTCCGTGGTCGGCGGCCGCCAGCGCGTTAGGGCTTCGATGCACTACCGCGCCATCGGAGCCCTCGGGCTGGGGCGCATGAGTTATGGCGCCACGGTCGCGATCGATCCGGGGCAGTTGCAGAGCTTCTATCTGATCCAGATCCTTCTCAAGGGGCGCGAAGGCGTCCGGACGGCCGGAGAGACGGTGCAGTCGACGACGCAAGTGGCCTCGGTGGTCAGCCCCAGCGAGGCGATGACGATGCTTCACTACGACGGCTGCGACAAGCTCTTCGTGCGGCTGGAACGCGAGGCGCTCGAGAAACAATGCGCCGGCCATGTCGGCCGGCCTCTGCGAGATCCGCTCGTCTTCACACCGGGCATGGCGCTCGATCAGCCGCGCGCCGCCGCGTGGGTGCGCTGGGTTCGATGGTTGTTCGAGGAACTCGGCGACGATCTTTCGAAGAATTCGCCCTGGGTCGATTCCCCGATCCTGGCGTCGCAGATCGAGCAGGCGGGCATCGCGGCGCTTCTGCAATGCCAGCCGCATTCGTACCGCGAAGCGCTGGGGCCCTCCAGGCTCGGCATTTCCCCGGGCTTCGTGCGACGCGCGGAAGCCTTCATCGACGAGCACGCGCACGAGCCGATTTCGATTGCGGACCTGGCCGCCCACGTCGGCGTCAGCACGCGCGCGCTGTTTCTCGGGTTCCGCAAATACCGGAGCACCACGCCGATGCGCCACTTGATGGAGGTGCGCATGGCGCGGGTCCACGACGAATTGTCCGAGGGGCGGCTGCCCGGCGAAACCGTGCGGGATGTCGCATTGCGCTGGGGTTTTTCGCACCTGGGGCACTTCAGTGCCCGCTATCGACAGACCTATGGCGAGTTGCCCTCCCAAACACTGAACCGCTGAGACCTCGTGGTGTCAGCGGTTCTGGTGCCCCTTTGGCCGGGGGAGAGCGAGGCGTCGCGGATCAGGCGGCCAGCGTCGCCTGGTCCTGATTGGCCGCCGGGCCGGTCGCGGCAACGACGTCGGCGCGAGCGGCTGCGAGTGCGGCCGCCTTGGCGGCATCGCCCATGCCCACACCTTCGGCGCGCACGAAGCGCACGTCGGTGATGCCGAAGAAGCCGAAGACCACCTTGAGGTAGCTTTCCTGGTGCTCCATGGCTTGGCCGCCTTCGCTGGTCGAGTAGATGCCGCCGCGGCTCGACGCGACGATCACCGTCTTGCCGCCGGCGAGGCCGACCGGGCCCTTGTCGGTGTACTTGAAGGTACGGCCCGCTTGAGCCGGGCGGTCGATCCAGGCCTTGAGCTGAGTCGGCACGGTGAAGTTGTAGAGCGGAGCGCCCACGACGATCACGTCGGAAGCGAGGAACTGGCTGACCAGACGCTCGGAGACTTCGTTTTCACGGCGCTGTGCCTCGGTCGGCTCGGCTTGCACGCCGACCTTGATGCCGAGTGCGTCCGCGCTGAAGTGGTTGGGGGTGTCCACCGCAAGGTCAAGGTACTCGACCGTGGTGTTGGGATGGTTTTTGCGCCATTCGGCCACGATCTCGGCCGTGAGTTGGCGCGAGACGGAGTTGGTGCCCAGGACGCTGGAGTCGACGTGCAACAGTTTCATGATCGATGGTCTTTCTTGAACAAGGTCGGCACGGAAATCGGCCGGCATGGAGAGAATTCTATTTTTGTGGCGATTCTTTGATAAGTCGGCAAAAATGGCTTAATTCGTTCCACCAATAGGACAATCGACGGATGCAAGACCTGAACGACATGGTGTTCTTCGCCGAAGTCGCCGAGCGCGGCGGATTCGCCGCCGCGAGCCGCGCACTCGGCATTCCGAAGTCACGGCTGTCGCGTCGCGTCGCGGACCTGGAGTCGCAACTGGGCGTGCAACTGATGCAGCGCAGCACCCGGCGCCTGTCCCTGACGTCGGCCGGCGAGATCTTCCTGAAGCACTGCGCGGCGGTGCGCGATGCGGCGCAGGCGGCTTCCGAGGCGGTGGCCCAAGTGCAGACGGAGCCGCGCGGCACGGTGCGCCTGAGTTGCCCGGTCACGCTGGCGCAGAGCAACGTCGGGCCGCTGCTGCCGCGCTTCATGGAGCGCTTTCCGGCGGTACGCATCGAGATGCGGGTGCAGAACCGGCCGGTCGATCCGATCGAGGAGGGCGTCGATCTCGCCCTGCGCGTGCGGCCCGAGATCGAGGACAGCGCGACGCTGGTCGCGAAGACCTTCGGCATGAGCCGCGGCATCCTTGTCGCGAGCGCCGATCTGCTGCGGCGGCAGGGGCCGGTGCGGACGCCGGCGGATCTGGGGAAGCTCGACACCGTCACGATGTCCACCGGCGACGGCCGGGCCGACTGGCGGCTGGAGGGCCCAGGCGGCAAGGTGGCGGTCCACACCCATGTGCCGCGCTACGTGGCGGACGACCTGCTCACGCTGAAGTTCGCGGTGGTGCAGGGCGCCGGTGCCTCGGTGCTGCCCGACTACATGTGCCGCGCGGAACTCAAGGCCGGCAGGCTGGTGGAGGTGCTGCCGGGCTGGGGGCCGGCGCCGGGCATCATCCACGCGATGTTCCCGGCGCGGCGGGCACTGGTGCCGGCGGTGCGGCAACTCATCGATTTCCTGGTCGAGAACCTCGGTCGCGAAGAACCATACGACTACATCATCTGAGCTCTTATTCGAAAAACGTCATAACCAAACAAGTAGATATTCGTTTGTCTTCGAAGGAAGGCTTCGGAGAATCACCGGTTCCCAATCCACCGAGAGCAAGCAAGAGGAACCATGGCCCATGAGCCGAAGCCGACCATCGTCATCGTGCCGGGCTGGCGCGATTCCGGTCCGGGCCACTGGCAGAGCCTGTGGGCCGAGCGGATGCAGGGCGCGGTCCGCGTCACGCAGGACGACTGGCTCACGCCGCGCCGCGAGGCCTGGGTGGCTTCGCTTGAAAAGCTCGTGCTCGAAAGTCCGCGGCCGGTGGTCATCGTCGCGCACAGCCTCGGCTGCATCGCGACCGTGCATCTTCCCGAAGCAGCCGCGGCACGGATCAGCGGCGCGCTGCTGGTCGCGCCCGCCGACCCCGAACGCCGCGCGGTGCTTTCCGATTTCGCGCCGGCCCCTTACGCGAAGCTGCCTTATCGCAGCATCGTGGTGGCGAGCAGCAACGACCCCTACTGCCCGGTGCGCCTGGCCGGCGCGTATGCCCGCGCGTGGGGGAGCGAATTCGTCCGGATGCAGAATGCCGGGCACATCAACATCGAATCCGGGCACGGCGACTGGCCGCTGGGCCTTGCGCTGCTGCAATCGTTGACGGACGAGCCGTTCCCTCTGCTGAACGGCCGCAAGAATCTCGAACCCCTGGCAACCCTATGACTTCAAGAATCAAGACACTCCTCGGCGCGTTCGCGCTGGCCGCCGCCGGTATCGCGTCCGCGCAGCCAAGCACCCTGCTCAACGTGTCGTACGACGTGGCGCGCGAGTTCTACAAGGACTACAACGCCGCCTTCGTGGCGCACTACAAGAAGACCACCGGCAAGGACGTCAAGATCGACCAGTCGCATGCCGGTTCTAGCGCGCAGGCGCGCGCCGTGGCCGATGGCCTCGACGCCGACGTGGTCACGATGAACACCAGCACCGACGTCGATTTCCTCGCCAACGCCGGCGTGGTCGCCAAGGACTGGCCCAAGCGCTTTCCGTACAACGCTTCGCCCACCACGTCGACCATGCTGTTCCTCACGCGCAACGGCAATCCGAAGGGCATCAAGGACTGGGACGACCTGATCAAGCCCGGCGTGCAGGTGGTGATCGTCAACCCGAAGACCGGCGGCAACGGCCGCTACGCCTACCTCGCGGCATGGGGCTACGTGAAGAAGAAGGGCGGCACCGACGCCCAGGCGGCCGAGTTCGTCGGCAAGCTGTTCAAGAACGTGCCGGTGCTCGCGCGCGGTGGCCGCGATGCGACGACTGCGTTCCTGCAACGCAATATCGGCGATGTGCTGATCACCTTCGAATCCGAAGTGGTCTCGATCGATCGCGAGTTCGGCGCGGGCAAGGTCGACGCGGTGTATCCGTCGATCAGCATCCTGGCCGAGAACCCGGTGGCCATCGTCGAGCGCACAGTCAACAAGCGCGGTTCGGGCGAACTCGCGAAGGCGTACCTCGACTATCTCTACTCCGACGAGGCGCAGGAAATCGCAGCCAAGCATGCGCTGCGCCCGCGCTCGGAAGCCGTGCTCAAGAAGAACGCCGCGACCTTCAAGCCGCTGCAGCTCTTCACGGTGCAGGAGCTGTTCGGCAGCCTGGGTGAAGCGCAGAAGGTGCACTTCAACGACGGCGGGCAGTTCGACAAGATCTATACGCCTGGCGCTAAATAAATGAGTGGCGCGGTTTCCTCGGCGCTGCCGTCTTCGGCGGCGCCCCTCGCGCGCTCAGGTGGCACGGGCGTGTCGCGGCGCGTGCTGCCGGGCTTCCACCTGACGCTCGGCTATTCGCTGCTGTACCTCGGTCTGATCGTGCTGATCCCGCTCTCGGCGCTGGTCTTCAGGACCTTCGCCTTGACCTGGGACCAGTTCTGGGCGGCTGTGACGGGGCCGCGTGTGATGGCCTCGTATCGACTGACCTTCGGCGCCTCATTCGTCGCAGCGCTGGTCAATCTCGTGTTCGGACTGCTGGTGGCATGGGTGCTGGTGCGCTACAAGTTTCCGGGCAAGCGGATCGTCGATGCGCTGGTCGACCTGCCTTTTGCGCTGCCTACCGCGGTGGCTGGCATATCGCTGACCGCGCTGCTCGCCGGCAACGGCTGGATCGGGCAGTACCTCGAACCGCTGGGCATCAAGCTCGCGTTTACGCCGGCGGGCGTGGTGATCGCGCTGATCTTCATCGGCCTGCCTTTCGTCGTGCGGACGGTGCAGCCGGTGCTCGAGGACACCGAAAAAGAACTCGAAGAAGCCGCCACCAGCCTGGGTGCGACGCGCCTGCAGACCTTCACGAAGGTGATCCTGCCGTCGATCATGCCGGCGCTGCTCACCGGCTTCGCGATGGCTTTCGCCCGCGCGATCGGCGAATACGGATCGGTGATCTTCATCGCCGGCAACATGCCGATGATTTCCGAGATCACGCCGCTCATCATCATCGGCAAGCTCGAGCAGTACGACTTCGCCGGCGCCACGGCAGTGGCACTGGTCATGCTCGTGATCTCGTTCGTGATGCTGCTGGTCATCAATGGCCTGCAGGCATGGCAGCGCCGCCGTTCGGGAGGACCGGCATGAGCGGGGCCGCCAAGACCGTGCGCCGCGCGCAGGCCGGCACGACCGAATCGGCAGGGGTGCGCTGGACGCTGACCGCCATCGCGCTGCTTTTCATGCTGCTGTTCCTGGTGCTGCCGCTCGCAGCGGTCGCGACCGAGGCGCTGCGCAAGGGCCTCGGCGCCTATTTCGAGGCGCTGCAGGAGCCCGATGCATGGAGCGCGATCCGCCTGACCCTGCTCACCGCGGCGATCGCGGTGCCGCTGAACCTCGTCTTCGGCATTTGCGCCGCATGGGCGATCGCCAAGTTCGAGTTCCGCGGCAAGGCACTGCTGACGACGCTGGTCGATCTGCCGTTCGCGGTCTCGCCGGTGGTTGCGGGCCTGATCTACGTGCTGGTGTTCGGTGCCCAGGGCTGGTTCGGACCGTGGCTCTCCGAGCACAACATCAAGATCATCTTCGCGGTGCCGGGCATCGTGCTCGCGACGGTGTTCGTGACCTTCCCGTTCATCGCGCGCGAGCTGATCCCGCTGATGCAGGCGCAGGGCACCGACGAAGAGCAGGCCGCGATCGTGCTCGGCGCGACCGGCTGGCAAACGTTCTGGCGCGTGACGCTGCCCAACATCAAGTGGGGCCTCATCTACGGCGTCATCCTGTGCAATGCGCGGGCGATGGGCGAGTTCGGCGCGGTATCGGTGGTCTCGGGCCACATCCGCGGCCAGACCAACACCATGCCGCTGCACGTCGAGGTGCTCTACAACGAATACCAGTCGGTTGCGGCCTTCGCGGTCGCCTCGCTGCTGGCCATCCTGGCGCTGGTCACGCTGGTGATCAAGTCCTTCGTCGAGTGGCGTCACGAGCGCGAAATGAAGGCGATCGCCGATCTGCCGCCCGAGCGGCCCACGCCGGCGACGCCTTGAGAGCCTGAAAGAGAGAAATCATGAGTATCGAAATCCGCAACGTCAGCAAGCGCTTCGGCGACTTCCACGCGTTGCGCGACGTGAGCCTCGATGTGTCGTCGGGCGAACTGATCGCGCTGCTCGGCCCCTCGGGCTGCGGCAAGACGACGCTGCTGCGCATCATCGCCGGGCTCGAAACGGCGGACGCCGGAAGCATCCTGTTCTCGGGCGAGGACACCACGGACGTGCATGTGCGCGAGCGCCAGGTCGGTTTCGTGTTCCAGCACTATGCGCTGTTCAGGCACATGTCGGTGTTCGAGAACGTGGCCTTCGGCCTGCGTGTCAAGCCGCGCAGCCTCCGGCCCAGCGAGGCGCAGATCAAGGCAAAGGTGACCGAACTGCTGAAGCTGGTGCAACTCGACTGGCTCGCGGACCGCTATCCCTCGCAGCTTTCGGGCGGCCAGCGCCAGCGCATCGCGCTCGCCCGTGCGCTCGCGGTGGAACCGAAGGTACTGCTGCTCGACGAGCCCTTCGGCGCGCTCGACGCCAAGGTGCGCAAGGAACTCCGCCGGTGGCTCCGCCGCCTGCATGACGAGCTCCACGTCACCAGCATCTTCGTCACGCACGACCAGGAGGAGGCGCTCGAAGTCGCCGATCGCGTGGTGCTGATGAACGGCGGCAAGGTCGAGCAGACGGGCTCCCCGCAGGATGTGTGGGACCACCCGGCCAGTCCGTTCGTCTACGGCTTCCTCGGTGATGTGAACCTGTTCCATGGTCGGGCCCATGAGGGCGAAGTGCATGTCGAGGGCTTTCGCATCGATTCGCCTGAGCACCGGGACCTGCGCGACGGCAAGGCGCTGGCCTATGTCCGGCCGCACGATCTCGACGTCGCGCCGTACAGGCAAGGTGCCTCGGGCATTGTGTCGACTTTGTCACGGGCGATCGTGGTCGGCCCCATCGCGCGCCTGGAACTCGAACCGGTCGAACCGAATCCCGATAATCCGGGCTCCGGAACCATCATCGAGGCGCAACTCCCTGCGCAACAGTTCCGGGAACTGGGTCTTCGCGAGGGCGACAAGGTCGTCGCCACGCCGCGCAAGGCCCGGGTGTTCGTAGAGGACTGGGTATCACCTTGATCGATTGGTATTTCGGCGCGCCGCGGCGCGCTCTTGCGTTGATTTGTGCCGCATGCATCGCCATGCTGGCGTTCGGCATGTATCTGCAGCATGTGGTGGGCCTCGAGCCCTGCCCGATGTGCATCGTGCAGCGCTACGCGCTCGTGCTCGTTGCCCTGTTCGCGGGACTGGCGGCCATGAGTCGTCGCAGGGGCTTGCAGGTTGCGGGCTCGCTGCTCGGCCTGATCGTGGCCGTCGGCGGCGCCTACACCGCCGCACGCCAGAGCTGGCTGCAGTGGTATCCGCCGGAAGTCGTTTCCTGCGGGCGCGACATCTACGGAATGATCGAGATGTTCCCGCTCCAGCGGGCGGTCCCGATGATCTTCCGCGGGGCGGGGGACTGCACCAAGATCGACTGGACATTCCTCGGCCTGTCGATCGCCAACTGGTCGTTCATCGCCTTCAGCGTTTTCGCGGTGCTGCTGCTGGTTCTGATGTTCCGTCGCGGAACCCGCTGATTTCGGCGCTCCGATTTCGGTCGTAAGACAAGAGTTTTCGTCGGAGCATTCCGATGTTCCCTCGCGTTCCTGGGGCAGAACGCGAGGGCCTGGGCGGTAGATTTGACGGCGTCCAATAACACCCCTGGCAGGCCCGCCGTCCCCACGATTCATTGCAGTTCGCCATGCGCAAGGCATGGCTCAAGCGCAGGACAGCCGGGCCAGCCGCCGCTGTCACATCATGAACACCAACGCCGCGGGCGAGGTTTCCATCCCGTTTGCGCATCCCGTCTACATCCGAAGCGTCCTTGACTGCCTGAACAGCCGCGGCATCCGTCCGTCGACCGTTCTCGAACGCGCCGGCCTCGGCTGGCACGATCTGCACGACGAAAAGCAGATGGTCGATTTCTCGGTCTTCCGTCGCTTCGTCGCGCATGCGATCCACTGCAGCGGCGAACCCGCACTCGGCCTGATGGCGGGGTCGATGCTGCAGCCCTATCACAGCCCCGTTGGCATCGCCGCGATGAGCAGCGAGACGTTGGGGCAAGGACTGCAGTTCCTGAGCCGCCATTCAAGGCTGATCTTCGGCAGTCTCGAGTTTCATTTCGAGATGGGTCCGCGGCTGAGCACGCTCAAGGTGAAGCCCTCGCGCCCGCTGTTCGAAACCCGCGTCTTCGTGGCGCAGTCGATCGTCGGCGCGTATTGCCGGCTGCTGGAGGCGATGCTCGGCCGTCCGGCCGACGAACTCGTCGTGGGACTGCCTTACTCCGCGCCGAAGGACAACGACATACCGTGTCTGCGCTACGTGCGAAGGGCGGTATTCGAGCAGGAGCACCTGACGCTCCAACTGCCCAGTGAACTGCTCGCCGTGCCTTGCAGCTGCGCCGATGCGAAGGTCTTCCTGGAGGCGTCGCAGGCCTGCCAGAAGATGGCGTCGGAGATGCGGCACGGCGGCTTCGTGCAGCGCGTTCGTCATGCGCTGCTCGACCGCCTGATGGCCAATCCGGATGTGGCCGAGCTCGCATCCAGTCTGGGAATCTCGGCCCGTACCCTGGTGCGAAGACTCGCCGAGGTCGGCATGACCTACTCCGACATCAAGGATGACCTGCGCAGAACCCATGCGGCCTCGGTACCTGCAGCACACCGACTTGCCGGTGGAGACGATCGCGTCGCAACTGGGGTATGCGGACCCGACCAGCTTCGGGCGCAAGTTCAAGACCTGGTATCAGGTCGCCCCGAGCAAGATGCGGCAGGCGCTGCGCGGGGGTGTGCAGTGGAGCGTGGCGGCCGCGCAGTGAGAGCAGTCGACGTACGACCAGAAGAATCCGTACGTCGCCCGTTTCTTCCGGTCAGCCAAGCGCCGGTCCTACTGACTCCGTGAGCAAATTCTTGCGGGCGCTTACAGAATTCTCATTCCGAGGTGCTTCTTTTTTCACGGTCGTCACGCATTGGATCGTCTCGTTCACGTGAGAGACGATTTCCAAACAACGCTCTCGAAGTGCAATGCCGCGACGGGTCAATTGCACCTTGCGCGTCGTGCGTTGAATTAAAGGCGTTTCCAGCGTCGATTCAAGCCTGGCAATGCTTCGGCTTACGCTGGATTTGTGAATTTTCAGTGCGTCGGCAGCCTGCGAAAAGCTGGCAAAAGAGGCAACGTAGGCAAAGATCCGGAGATCGTTCAGGTCGATCATTTCATCCGCGACATGGATTGATAGAATTTTGTTCGGCAATTTGGAGACTCCCTGGCCGGACTTTTCTCATTGAATTCTGCCGGCAATGCGAAAAAGGCCGCCCGGTTTTCACCGGGGCAGCCTTCAGGTTCACACTTGGATGATCGAAGAAGCGTTTGGCCCGATCAGAATGTGTGGCGGATGCCGATGTCGTAGCCGGTCGACGTCTTCGGCGTCAAGGCAGCATCCACCGCGCTGAGGGCGGGGCGGTAGGACTGAGCGAAGCCAAGGTCGCTGTTGACCGACAGACCTGCGCCATCCTTGTTGCTGACACGCGCCACCGTCGCGTACAAGGCAGTGCGCTTCGACAGGTTGTGCACGTAGCCGACCGCGAATTTGTTGGCCTTCGGATTCGCCACCGACACATAAGGATTGAAGATCGGATCGAAGCCGGCGCCAGGGTTGAGCAGCTGCGTCTGGTCTAGGTCGTACTTGACCTGGGAATAGGACACACGGATCAAGCCAGCACCGACCGGCGCTGTCGCGCCGATCAGCCAACCCTTGGTCGAGGGTTTGTTGAAGGAGCGGAGACCGGTGATCGGGTCGTTGATGTCGATGACCGGGTTGCTGTCGGAAACCTTGTACTTGGCCTGCGAGTACTCGCCGAAGAGCTTGACCGGACCAAAGTCGTATGAGCCGCCGAGGTTCCAGGTGTCCACCTTCTTCGTGAGGCCGTCGTAGAAGTCGTCACCCACCGTGGACGAGCCGTAGGAAGCGGCGAGATCGAGCGGGCCGTTGGCATAGCCGAAACGACCACCCACGTAGCCACCCGTGCGCGAGTTGTTGAGCTGATCATGGGGCGTGGCGTCGCCAGGGCTGTATTTGACTTGTTCGTGGAACGAGTACATCAACTGCCCGTAGAAGCCACCCAGGTTCGGCGGCAGGAAGTAGCCGACCGAGTTGCTGGCGCGGTCGTAGTTCATGTTGCCCATGTACCCGTTGTTGGCCGAGTAGATCAGGCTGGTACCCACACCATTGGTGCCGAACGGATCGAACACGGTGTCGTTCCAGAACGTCGGGGTGTAGTCGCGGCCCAGGCGGACTTCACCGAACGGGCCCGACAGGCTCAGCGTCGAGCGACGATTGAAGAACAATCCGTTCTTGCCTGCGGTGCCTTGATCATTGCCCAGGCCGGCCTCCAGCCAGAAGCTGGCGGCCATGCCACCGCCCAGATCTTCCGTGCCTCGGAAGCCCAGGCGGCTGGCGGTGTAGCCGGAGTTGCTCAGCCCGGTGCGGCTGGTAGTGACGGTGCCGACGTTGAGGTAGTCGGGGTTCGTCAGGGTGGGGTAGCGCTTGTCTTCCGCCTTGTTCGAATAGCCGCTGATCGAGGCATCCAGAACGCCGAAAAGTGTGACAGACGATTGAGCCGAGGCGGTGCCGATGGTGGCGAGAGCAGCCAGGGCGACCAGAGTTTTTTTCATTGCAAATTACTCCAAGGTTAAACATAGGGCACCGGTTTTCACCGGACCCGGCCAACCTCCTTTTGGGAAGTTGGTGAGATTCCATCAGAGCGATTTGCGAATGGCTGGCACAGTCCTGCCGAATTGCGCCACGATCCTGCAGGATCGACGCGTCGAATTCAGCATTGCGTTGCGGGATTGCGACAGGCTCGTGCGGACGAGCCGAATTCAGCGGTTGTGTGCAATTGCGAAATCACGCAATTGCACGAGGGCGCGAGGGGCCTGCCGTCAAAGCGGCAGGGTGTCGAAGGCTCCGTAGGCCGTCGCCAGCCAGGTCTTCACGCGTTGGCGTTCTAGCAGGCCCAGCGCGTGCGGGCCCTCGCGGTCGTTGACCGCCTTCCAGAAGCTGGTGTTGTGCGCGTCGATCTTGCGCATGCTGGCTTCGTGCAGACGCGGCAAGGTGATCACGCGCGCGCCATGCGCAGTCGCCTTGGTCAAGGACTGCGATCCAAGCAGCATGCCGAAGTCGCTGCCGCGCCCGTAGTTCTGCACCACGATGTAATTCGGCCGGTTGCCGAAGGTGTCGATCAGGACGCCGAGCAGATCGGTGGAGTCCTTGCCATCGTCCAGCACATGCCAGAAGTTCACCGACACGCCCAGTTCGGCGAAGACGTCGAACAGGTCCGACTCCTTGATCCAGCGCGCGAGCGGCGCCAGCGTCTGCGCGGCGAGGTCGACGATGACGTTCTGGTGCGGGTTGTGCTCGAAGCCGTTCACCACGGTGTCGAGCCCCTCGAAGCTGTCCACCACCACCGGCGACGCAAAGCCTTCATAGAAGCGGGTGAAGGAGCTGTGCGAGCGATCGGTGTCGAAACCCACGAAAGGCCGGCTGTGATCGATGAAGTATTGCGCCAGCACGCGCGCCGTCACCGATTTGCCGACACCGCCCTTTTCGCCGCCGATGAAGTTCAGGGAGCTCATGAAAGTTCCTGCAGAGTGGGAATGGTTGGGTGCGAAGCATTCTATGGGCCAGCTCGCGGGCCTTCACTCGATTCCGACCACCGCTTGAGCGAGCCCGCGAACCCGTGGGCGACCTAGTTCTTGGGCAACATCGAGAAGAACGGACCGAGGTTTCCGAGAAGCCAGTTCTGACTGAAATCCAGCGCGGCCCGGCGGTATTTCTCGTCGGCCTGCGCGGCCAGCAGGTCGAGGCGCGCGACCACTTTCGAGAGCTCGCGATCGACCAGCAGGTTCCGGCCCCGGTCGCTGATTTCAGTCGCAAGCAGCAGCGGCTGTCCATCCGGGCCCGGCTTGGAGCTGATGAGCCAGAGCGAGATCTCGAAATTGCGCGCCGCGCGGTAGCTGTTCTCGGCGTTCACGCCGTCGAGCATGGTCTGCTCCCAGGTGTCGCCATTGGCCTGCTTGAGCAGGCTCGCCCAGCCGACCACCAGGGCGGCCACGCGGTCGCCTGCGTAGGGCTTGGCACCGGTCTCGAAGGCGAGGCGGATCGCGTCGATACCCGTGTTCCCCTGCAGGGCGGGCAACGGCTGCTCCTTGGTGATCGCATTCCAGGTGCGGTTGGTGGCGTCCTCGGCGCTGGTGGCCCATTTGTGCCATTCGCGTGGATTGCGCCGGTAGAGCGACAGCTGCACGCGCTTGACGGACTGGAGGTTGTCGCGCAGCGCCAGGTTGGCGATGCGGTTGGTGCTGCTTTGCAGCCACTCCTTGCTTTCGTAAGGCTCCGCGCGCTGGGTCGAGGCGCATCCGGTGGCGAGCAGTGCCGCTGCGCAGGTCAGGGGCAGCCAGGCAAGACGTCGGACGAAAGGGAAATCACGAGGGAAATCGAGAGAGGAACGGAACAGGGCACGCATGGCCCGCACGTTATCATCCCCGCCTCGGGTGGCGGCCGGCCCCGAGGGCGCCGGCCAGTGAAATTTCCCTTACAAATCAACACCTTGGCATAGGGCCGACCTGTCGTGCGTCTCAACTCCATCAAGCTGTCCGGCTTCAAGTCGTTCGCCGAACCCACCAATTTCCTGCTTCCAGGTCAGCTCGTCGGGGTCGTCGGCCCCAACGGCTGCGGCAAGTCGAACATCATGGACGCGGTGCGCTGGGTGCTCGGCGAATCACGCGCTTCCGAACTGCGTGGCGAGTCGATGCAGGACGTCATCTTCAACGGCACGACCACGCGCAAGCAGGCGAGCCGTTCGAGCGTGGAACTCGTCTTCGACAACGCCGACCATCGCGCCGGCGGCCAGTGGTCGCAGTTCGCCGAGATCGCGGTCAAGCGCGTGTTGACGCGCGACGGCAATTCGAGCTACTTCATCAACAACCAGCCGGTGCGTCGCCGCGACGTGCAGGATGTGTTCCTCGGCACCGGCCTCGGCCCGCGGGCCTACGCCATCATCGGGCAGGGCACGATCAGCCGGATCATCGAGTCCAAGCCCGAGGAGCTGCGCCTCTTTCTCGAGGAGGCCGCGGGTGTCTCCAAGTACAAGGAGCGCCGCCGCGAGACCGAGAACCGTCTCGGCGACACACGCGAGAACCTCACCCGGGTCGAAGACATCCTGCGCGAGCTGGGCAGCAACCTCGAGAAGCTGGAGAAGCAGGCCGAGGTTGCCGCGCGCTACAACACGCTGCAAGCCGACGCCACGCGCAAGCAGCACCAGCTCTGGTTCCTGAAGCGCGCCGAAAGCGAATCGGACCAGACGCGCATCAAGCTCGATGCGGAAAAGGCGATCAACGATCTCGAATCGCGAACCGCCGATCTGCGCCACATCGAGGCCGAACTCGAAACCATCCGTCAGGCGCATTACTCGGCGGGCGACCAGGTCAACCAGGCGCAAGGCAAGCTGTATGAGGCCAGCGCCGAAGTGGGCCGCCTCGAAGGCGAGATCCGGTTCGTTGTCGAAGGGCGCCAGCGTGTCGAGCAGCGTCTCGTGCAACTGCGCGAGCAGATCGCGCAATGGAACGCGCGTCGCGAGGACGCCGAAGCCGAGATCGAAACCCTGGCCGGACAGGGCGTGAACGCCGAAGAGCAGGCAGAACTGCTCGCCGCCCAGCTCGAAGAGCACGATGCCCGCATGCCCGAACTGGAAGACGCGCAACAGCGCGCGCAGAACGAGGCCAATGCGCAGCGCGCCACGGTCGCGCAGGTGCAGCAGCAGATCCAGGTGCTGGCCGCCGACCAGCGCAACATCGAAGAGCAGAGCCGCCAGCTCAATCAGCGCGCCGAGCGGCTGCGCAGCGACCAGAACGCGCTGGCCGCGCCCGACGAAGCGCGTCTGCAGGACATGCAGGAGCAGCTGGCCGCCGCGCAGGAAGCCTCCGCCGAAGCCGAAGCACGTCTGCACGAGCTGCAGGACTCCGTCCCGCAACTCGATGAGGACCGCCGCAATCGCCAGCAGACGGTGAACACCGAAGGCGCACGGCATGCCGAGCTCGCGGCACGCCTCGAAGCGCTGAAGGCGCTGCAGGAAAAGGTCAAGACCGACGGCAAGCTCGCGCCGTGGCTCGCCAGGCATGGACTCGAAAGCCTGCAAGGGCTTTGGAGCCGTATCCATATCGAGCAGGGCTGGGAAAACGCGCTCGAAGCGGCGCTCCGCGAACGCCTGGGTGCGCTCGAAGTCAGCCGCCTCGACATGGTCCGCGCGTTCGGCAACGACGCGCCGCCGGCCAAGCTCGCGTTCTACACGCCGCCGTCGGCCGCCGCGCCGCAGGGTGAGGGCGCCTTGCCACGGCTTTCCGCATTGCTTCGCCTGAGCGATGCCGGCCAGCAGGCGCTGCTCGAAGAATGGCTGCACGGCTGTTTCACCGCACAGACGCTCGAAGAGGCCCTGGCGCAGCGCGAGCAGCTCAAGCCCGGGCAGGTCATCTACGTCAAGAGCGGCCATGCGGTCACTGCGCACAGCGTGAGCTTCTATGCAGAGGATTCCGAGCAGGCCGGCCTGCTGGCACGCCAGCAGGAAATGGAAAACCTGGAGCGCCAGCTGCGCGCCCAGACCCTGATCGCGGAAGAATCACGCACTGCGCTTGCGCGCGCCGAGTCGGCCTACGCCGATGCGGCGCAACGGCTCGTCACCGCGCGCCGCGAGGCGGCCGACACGCAATCTCGCGCACACGAGCTTCAGGTCGAGACGCTGCGCCTCACGCAGCTTGCCGAACAGACCCGTGCTCGCAGCGAGCAGCTCTCCAACGACCTCGGCGAGGTCACGGCCCAGCTCGAAGAGCTGCAGGAACGCCGCATCGCCGCCGAGTCGCGCTTCGAAGAACTCGACATGCAGCTCGCCGACAGCCAGGAGCGCCACGCGCAACTCGACGAGCGCGTGATCGAGGCCGCACGTGTGCTGGCCGCAAGCCGCGAACAGCATCGCAGCCTCGAGCGTCAGGCGCAGGAGGCCACCTTCGCGCAGCGATCGCTCGAAGCCCGTCGCGCCGAGCTCAGCCGCGCCATCGAGACGGCATCGCAACAGACCACCGCGCTCGCCGATGAAAACGAACGCGCGCGCGCCGAACTGGGGCGCTTGTCGGATGCCGCAGCTCAAGCGGGCCTGCAGGATGCTCTGTCGGTCAAGCTCGAACGCGAGTCCGCGCTGGGCGCGGCACGCAGCCAGTACGACGACCTCACGCTCAAGCTGCGCGCGAGCGACGAGCGCCGTCTCCAACTCGAACGCGAGCTCGACCCGCTGCGCCAGCGCATCACCGAATTCCAGCTCAAGGAACAGGCCGCGCGCCTGGGCTTCGAGCAATACCAGCAGCTGCTGGCCGATGCCCACGCCGACCTCGAAGCGATCGCGCAGTCGATCGAGACCGACAAGGTGCGCCTCACCGGCCTGCAAAGCGAAATCGACCGCCTCAACCGCGAAGTAGCCGGACTCGGCGCGGTCAACCTTGCAGCGCTCGACGAACTCGCGGTGGCTCGGGAGCGCAAGACCTTCCTCGATTCGCAGTCGGCCGACCTCAACGAGGCGATCGGCACGCTCGAAGACGCCATCCGCAAGATCGACGGCGAAACGCGCGAACTGCTCGGCGGCACCTTCAAGACGGTCAACGAACACTTCAGCCGCATGTTCCCCGAGCTCTTCGGCGGCGGCAACGCCAAGCTCATGATGACCGGGGACGAGATCCTCGACTCCGGCGTGCAGGTCATGGCGCAGCCGCCGGGCAAGAAGAACCAGACCATCCACCTGCTCTCGGGCGGCGAGAAGGCGCTCACCGCCATCGCGCTCGTGTTCGCGATCTTCCAGCTCAACCCGGCGCCGTTCTGTCTGCTGGACGAAGTCGACGCGCCGCTCGACGACGCCAACACCGAGCGCTACGCCAAACTCGTGACCGCCATGAGCCGCGAAACCCAGTTCCTCTTCATCAGCCACAACAAGATCGCGATGGAAATGGCCGAGCAGCTCATCGGCGTGACCATGCAGGAGCAGGGCGTGTCGCGCATCGTCGCGGTGGACATGGAATCGGCCGTCTCGATGGCCGAGGCTGCATGAGCCGCCCGGCCGCCCGTAGGCGAATCCCGAAGCGCCGTTGCGCGAGGGGGCTCCAATGAGCAGTCTGACCGTTGCACTCGCCATCCTTGGCGGACTCACGCTTGCGGCCGTGATCGGCTACAACGCGTGGACCTCGCACCGCAACGCGCCGCGCCAGCCCGACGCGCGGAACTCGCAGCCGCCCGGGGCGGACGACGACCCGCCGCAGGAAGACCGCGAGCCGGTGCTTCACGTCGATCCGCACCAGGTCGCCAGCGCCGAGCGGCACGAGCCCTTGTTCGACCCGGCCTTGCCCGCCCCGACCGCGTTGCCCGCGCAATCCGCCGAGCGCCGTGGCGGCCTCGACCCGCTCATCGACGTGATCGCGCCGATCTCGCTCGAAGGGCTGGCTTCCGGCGATGCGGCGATTGCCGCGATGCCGGCCACGCGCCGGGCCGGCAGCAAACCGGTGGCGATCGAAGGCCTCAACGAGCACACGGGTGCGTGGGAGCCTGCGGTCCAGGGCCAGCGCTATAGCGCGTTCCAGGTCGGCGTGCAACTGGCCAACCGCACCGGCGCGCTCAACGAGATCGAGTATTCGGAATTCGTCGTCAAGGCGCAGGCCTTTGCGGATGCGGTGAACGGTGCGCCGGAGTTTCCGGAAATGCTCGACGAAGTCGCCCGGGCGCGCGAGCTCGACCAGTTCGCCAGTTCGCACGATGCGCAATTGAGCTTCGTGCTGCGCGCGCGGCACGCCGCATGGAGCCCCGGCTACGTGCAGCAAAATGCCGCCCGCCTCGGCTTCGTGCCCGGCATGATCCCGGGCCGCATGGTGCTGCCGGCAGCCGAGCTGGGCCTGCCGCCGATCCTCGGCCTGTCGTTCGACACCCAGGCCGCGCTGGCCGACGACCCGGCGCAGTCGGCGATCCGGGAGCTCACGATCAGCCTCGATGTGCCGCAGGTCGACCGCGAGGAAGCGCCGTTCGAGCGCATGCGGGATGCCGCGGCGGCCCTGGCGCGCGACATGGACGGCATCGTGACCGACAGCGACGGCCAGCCGCTGCAGGGCGAGATCATGGACGCGATCGGCATCGACCTCGAGCAGCTCTACGACACCCTTGACGCGCGCGACCTGTCGGCGGGATCGCCGCTGGCCCGCCGTCTTTTCAGTTAACGCCGCTCTTCCGGAGATCCGCATGACGACGCGCGACGACGCGGCCCGCGAAGCCGCCGCATTGAGCGAGCAGCTTCGCCGCCACGCTCACCTCTACTACGTACTCGACGCACCGGAAATCCCGGATGCGGAGTACGACAGGCTCTTCCAGCGCCTGCAGGCGCTGGAAGCCGAATACCCGGATCTGCGCACGCCCGATTCGCCGACCCAGCGCGTCGGGGGCAAGCCGCTGGAGGGCTTCACCAAGGTGCGCCACAAGGTGCCGATGCTTTCCATCCGCACCGAAACCGACATCACGCCGGCCGGCGCCAGCGCCTTCGACGCGCGCGTGCGCAGGGAGTTGGGCCTCGCCGAGGACGCCATGCCGGTCGAATACGTGTGCGAGCTCAAGTTCGATGGACTGGCGATCAACCTGCGCTACGAGAACGGCGTGCTGGTGCAGGCCGCGACTCGCGGCGACGGCGAGATCGGCGAGGACGTCACGCAGAACATCCGCACGGTGCAGCAGATTCCCCTGCGGCTGTATGGCGAGGCTTCGAAGATTCCGCCGGTAGTGGAGGTGCGCGGCGAGGTCTACATCCGCCGCGACGATTTCGAGGCGCTCAACGAGCGTCAGCGCCAGAAGATCACCGACGGCCAGAAGAACGAGAAGGTCTTCGTCAATCCGCGCAATGCGGCCGCGGGCGCGGTTCGCCAGCTCGACCCGGCGATTGCCGCCGACCGGCCCTTGAGCTTCTTCGCCTATGGGCTCGGCGAGGTGACGCCGCCGGAACTGGGCGGACCGGCGTATGCGACGCAGTTCGAGTGGCTGCAGCAGTTCGGCGCCTGGGGCTTTCCGGTGGCGCAGCAGACGGCACGCGCGCGCGGCGCGGTCGAGCTGATCGCCTTTCACGAAGCCATCGGCCGCCAGCGCGATGCCTTGCCCTATGACATCGACGGCGTGGTCTACAAGGTCGACAGCCTCGAACTGCAGCGGCAGCTCGGCTTCGTTTCGCGCGAGCCGCGCTGGGCGGTCGCGCACAAGTACCCGGCGCAGGAACAGCTCACGCAGGTGCTCGGGATCGAGGTGCAGGTGGGCCGCACCGGCAAGCTCACGCCGGTCGCCAAGCTCGCACCCGTGTTCGTCGGCGGCGTGACGGTGACCAAC
This sequence comes from Variovorax ureilyticus, assembly GCF_050632185.1. Lineage (GTDB taxonomy): Bacteria > Pseudomonadota > Gammaproteobacteria > Burkholderiales > Burkholderiaceae_C > Variovorax > Variovorax ureilyticus_A. The sequence continues at coordinate 2,160,040 of NZ_CP192579.1, read as the reverse complement.
GCCACGCTGCACAACGAGGACGAGGCCCGCCGCAAGGACGTGCGCGTGGGTGACACGGTGATCGTGCGGCGTGCCGGCGATGTCATTCCCGAAGTGGTCGGCGTGGTGCCCGAGAGCGCGCAGCGGCCCGACAGCGAGCGCGGCCCCGTCTTCACGATGCCGCACAAGTGCCCGGTCTGCGATTCCGATGCGGTGCGGGAAGAGGGCGAAGTCGACTACCGCTGCACCGGCGGGCTTTTCTGCGCCGCGCAGCGCAAGGAGGCGATCCTGCACTACGCGCAGCGCCGCGCCGTCGACATCGAAGGCCTCGGCGACAAGCTGGTGGAGCAGATGGTCGACGGCAACCTGATCCGGACACTGCCCGATCTCTACAAGCTCGGCCTGGTGACGCTCGCCGGCCTCGACCGGATGGCGGAGAAATCGGCGAAGAACCTGATCGACGCGCTGGAGTCCTCGAAGAAGACCACCTTGCCGCGCTTCCTCTTCGGCCTCGGAATCCGGCACATCGGCGAAAGCACGGCCAAGGACCTCGCGAAGCATTTCGGCAAGCTCGACGCGATCATGGATGCGACCGGGGAACAACTGCTCGAAGTCAACGACGTCGGCCCGGTGGTCGCGCAGAGCGTGCGCACCTTCTTCGACCAGCCGCACAACCGCGAGGTGGTCGAACAACTTCGCGCCGCCGGCGTGCACTGGGAGGAAAGCGAGCCGGAAGCACGCACCCCCAAGCCGCTGGCGGGCAAGACCTTCGTGCTGACGGGTACGCTCCCGACCTTGAGCCGCGATGAGGCCAAGGACATGCTCGAGGGCGCGGGAGCCAAAGTGGCCGGCTCGGTCAGCAAGAAGACCGACTACGTGGTCGCCGGCGCCGAGGCCGGCAGCAAGCTCGACAAGGCCCGCGACCTGGGGGTGGCGGTGATCGACGAGGCAGGGATGCTGGAGATCCTGCGGAACGGACTCTGAACGGCGCGCTCAAACTCCGGACGAAGGAGCCATCTTTACAGGGCTCGGCGCGGACGCGCTGTCAACACCGGTAGCAGGCCGGCGTTGAGCAAGAAAGGCATCGACCAGGAGTAACGTCATATGAGCGGAGTTCGTCTTCTTGCGGCATGCCTCGCGGCCGGCGGCGCGATCGTGCTGGGCGGCTGCGTGGCCGTGCCGTCGGATCCGTACTACAGCGGCGGCGTGGTGTATTCGCAGCCGACCTACGCCTACCCCTATTCCTATCCGTACTACTACCCCTACTACTGGGGACCGTCGATCTATCTCAGCGGCGTCTACGGCTACTACGGGCATGGCTATTACGGGCGCAGCTACTACGGGCGTGGTTACTACGGCCACCCATACTATGGCGGCTACTGGCGCGGCAATTCGTACTGGGGCCATCCAGGCTACTACGGGCCGTATCGGGGCGGCGCGGGCTCGGTGCGAAGAGGCCACGGCTGAACGCTGAATTCGATGGCCTCACGATAATGTCCCGATGGCCATCCGCGAAATCCTGAAGATGGGCGATCCCCGGCTGTTGCGCGTCGCGCAGCCGGTCGCCGAATTCGACACCGACGAACTCCACCTGCTGGTGCGGGACATGTTCGAGACCATGTACGCGGTCAGCGGCGCCGGGCTGGCCGCGCCGCAGATCGGCGTCGATCTCCAGCTTGTGATCTTCGGGACCGACACGGTCAATCCGCGCTATCCCGACGCACCGATCGTGCCGCGCACGGTGCTCGTGAATCCCGTGATCACGCCGATCGGCGACGAGGAGGAAGAGGGCTGGGAGGGCTGTCTGTCGGTGCCCGGCCTGCGCGGCGTGGTGCCGCGCTTCGCCCACATCCGCTATACCGGCTTCGACCCCTACGGCGATCCGATCGACCGCACCGTGAGCGGCTTCCATGCCCGCGTGGTCCAGCACGAGGTGGACCACCTGCTGGGCAAGCTCTACCCGATGAGGGTGCGCGATTTCTCGCGCTTCGGCTTCACCGAGGTCCTGTTTCCGGGCCTCGATGCCGCCGAAGACGACTGAAGATCAGTTGTAGCGGCCGCCGGTGCCGCCGACGCTGAAGCGACCCGCGCCGAGGAAGGCGATGGCGATCGCGCCGAACAGGTACATGCCTTCGAGTTCGAGGACCCAGCCTCCGCTCTTGCCGATTTCCCAGAGGCGGCCCGTGTGCACCAGCCAGAGGGCGACGAGCATGTTGATGGCCACGATCCATCCGGCCAGGCGCGTGTAGATGCCGGCGATCAGCAGGACCGGCGCAAGGATCTCTCCGACGTAGACCAGATAGGCCACGACGCCCGGAACGCCGTGCGAACTCAGTAGGTTCTCGATCCACCCAACGCCGCCCCCTCTGAGCTTGGAAATGCCGTGCAGCAGGACCAGGATGCCTAGCGTGACGCGCAGAACGAACTTGCCGGTGTCATCGGAACGAATCATGGTCGAGGAATCCTCTTCTTCGAGTGAGTTGAAAGAAAGGTCGGATTGTGGTCGATGTCGGCGCGCGCAAGCGCATGTGCTGACAACCCGCGGTTCTTTGGCAGATGTCCGCGAGCCCCCGTAAACTGCCTGCTGCCGTTAATTCCGACAAGACAAATCAAGAGGGGTTCCGAATGAACAAGGCTTTCCGTCCCGCGCTGGCTTCGCTGGCTGCCGTCCTGGCTTTCGCCGCCGCACCGGCCTTCGCCGGCAAGACGCTCGACGCCGTGAAGCAGCGCGGCAGTGTCAAGTGCGGGGTGACCAACGGCGTCGCCGGCTTCTCCGCGCCCGATACGCAGGGCAACTGGTCGGGCCTGGACGTCGACACCTGCCGTGCGGTCGCGGCGGCGGTGCTCGGCGACGGGAAGAAGGTGGAGTTCGTGCCGCTCAACTCGCAGCAGCGCTTCTCGGCATTGCAGGCCGGCGAAATCGACATCCTCGCGCGCAACACGACCTGGACGCTCACGCGCGATGCATCGCTGGGCTTCCACTTCACGACCATCACCTACTTCGACGGCCAGGGCTTCCTGGTGCCGAAGAAGCTCAAGGTGACGAGCGCCAAGCAGCTCAAGAACGCCACCATCTGCACGCAGGCCGGCACCACCAACGAGAAGAACGTCGCCGACTACTTCAAGGCGCAGAACATCCCGGTGAAGACGGTGGTGTTCGAGAGCTTCGAGGCCTCGTTCAAGGCCTTCTTCGCCGGCCGCTGCCGGGCCTTCACGACCGACACCTCCGCGCTCGCGGGCCTGCGCAACAAGGAGGCCCCGAATCCCGACGACTACGTGATCCTGCCCGAACTGATTTCCAAGGAGCCGCTGGCGCCGCTGGTGCGCCGCGGCGACGACGAGTGGTTCGCCATCGTCAAGTGGGTGCCCAATGCGCTGATCGAGGCCGAGGAGTTCGGCGTCACACAGGCCAACATCGACGAACTGAAGGCCAACAGCAAGGACCCCGCGCAGATGCGCCTCGTCGGCACCGGCGATGACCTCGGCAAGCTGCTCGGGCTGGACAAGGACTGGTCGTACCGCGCGATCAAGGCGGTGGGCAACTACGGCGAGATCTTCGAGCGCAATGTCGGTCCGAAGTCCGTGCTGAAGCTGCCGCGCGGAACGAACAACCTCTGGAACAAGGGCGGCCAGATGTACGGATTGCCGGTGCGGTGAACACCCCGCGGCCGCCGTCGGCCAGCGGGCGCGGTGCCGTCTGGATTGCCTGGATCGTGCAGGCGCTGCTGATCGCGGCGGTCGTGGGCGGCGTCTTCTGGCTGGTGAACCATGCGCTCGAAGTGCTGCGTGCGCGCGGCGTGCGATCGGGCTTCGACTTCCTGCTGCAGCCGGCCGGCTTCGACATCTCCGAGGGCTGGCTGGACTTCAGTTCGGGCCAGCCGTTCTGGCGCGCATTCCTCGCCGGGTTGATCAACACGATCCGGGCGGCGATCCCGGCCGCGGCGATGGCGGTCGTTCTCGGCACATTGCTGGGTATCGGCCGGCTGGCGCCGCATGTGCTGGTGCGCGGGCTGTGCGGTTTCTACGTCCAGGTGGTGCGCAACGTGCCGCTGCTGGTGCAGTTGCTCATGCTCTACTTCGCGCTCACACAGCTCTTGCCGGATTCGACCGAGCCGATCGAGCTGATCGACGGCTTCTGGCTCAGCAAGGGCGGGCTGTCGATGCCCTGGCCGGTCGCGGACGAGGGCGGCTTCTGGCTGAGCCATTTCGAGTGGCCTGAACGCGGCAGCTTCAACGTCAGCGGTGGTGCGGCGCTGAGCCCCGAGTACCTCGCGGTCGTGATCGCGCTCGGGCTCTACACGGCGGCTTTCGTTGCCGAGATCGTCCGCGCTGGCATCACCTCGGTGTCGCAGGGCCAGAAGCTTGCGGCACAGGCGCTGGGCCTTTCGCCGGTGCAGCAGCTTCGCATCGTGGTGTTGCCGCAAGCGCTTCGCGTGATCGTGCCGTCGCTCACGAACCAGTTGCTGAGCCTGACCAAGAATTCTTCGCTGGCCGTCGCGGTGGGCTATCCGGAGCTGGTATCGGTCGCGAACACCTCGCTCAATTCGACCGGGCGGGCCTTCGAATGCATCGCCGTGATCATGGCGGTGTACCTCGCGCTCTCGCTGATCATTTCCGGCGCGATGAACCGCTACAACGCACGCGTCGCGCTGAGGGGATGGCGTTGATCGGCGCCGTGCATGCGCCGGTCGAATGGCGCAAGGAGCTCTGGGGGTCGCCGCTTCGGGCGGTGTTCACCGTGGGGCTCGTGCTGCTCTTCGCATGGGCGGGCTATCACCTGTTCGCCTGGTCGGTGATGCACGCGGTATTCCGTCCGGACGCGGAGGCATGCCGCGCGTCCCACCATGGCGCGTGCTGGGGCGTGATCGCCGAGAAATGGCGTCCCATCCTCTTCGGCCGCTATCCCTATGAAGACCAATGGCGCCCGGCCGTGGCGGTTGTCGTGCTGTCGCTGACCACGATGCTGAGCGCGTGGCCGCGTAGCTGGCGCTGGTGGCTCTTGCCCGTGTGGCTGGTTGCGCTCGCGTTCTTCCTGGTGCTGATGCGCGGCGGCGTGCTGGGCCTGGAAGGGGTGCCGACGAACCGCTGGGGTGGCTTGCCGCTGACCATCGGGCTCGCGGTCGTCGGGCTGGCGCTGGCGTCCCCGCTGTCCCTGGCGCTGGCGTTGGGCCGGCGCTCGCAATGGCCGGTGGTGCGCACGCTCTGCGCCACCTACGTCGAGCTGGTGCGTGGCGTGCCGCTGATCTCGGTGCTGTTCATGGCCTCGTTCCTGCTGCCGCTGCTCTGGCCGGCGGGCTGGCAGCCCGATGTGCTGCTGCGCGTGCTGGCCGGGCTGTCGGTGTTCGTGGCGGCCTATCTGGCCGAGATCATCCGCGGTGGCCTGCAGGCCGTGCCGCGCGGGCAGACCGAAGTGGCCATGGCGCTGGGTTTCGGCCGCTGGCCGGTGCAGCGTGACATCGTGTTGCCGCAGGCCCTGCGGCTGGTGGTTCCGGCGCTGACCAACAACGTGGTCGGCACGCTGAAGGACACCTCGCTGGTCACGGTGGTCGGGCTGTTCGAGTTGACCGGCGCCCTGGGCCTCGCGCTCGGCGGCGATCCGACCCGGCGGCCGTTCTACCTCGAGGGCTACCTGTTCATCGCGCTGGTGTACTGGGTACTGTGCTTCGGGCTGTCGCGCTACAGCGCGTGGCTCGAGCGGCGCCTCGCGAGCGCGCCCTGAGCCTCAGGCCGCGAGCGCGTCGAGCAGCTCGGTCTCGATCGCTGCCTGCGCGCGCTGGCCCTGCAATTCGGGTCCGCTGATCAGGAAGGTATCTTCCACGCGCTCGCCGAGCGTGGTGATCTTGGCGAGCTGCAGGTTCAGGTGATGCCGCGCCAGCACGCGCGCCACCGAATAGAGCAGTCCGGCCCGGTCGCTCGCGGAGATGTTGAGCAGCCAGCGCTGCGCCTTCTCATCCGGCAGCAGGCTCACGCGCGGCTTGATCGGAAAGCTGCGCACCCGGCGCGACACCCGGCCCTTGCTCGGCGTGGGCAGTGGCCCGGCTTCGCTCAGGGTCTTGGCGAGGCCGGCTTCGACCATGTTGATGAGGTCGCGGTAATGCTCGGGGATGAAGGTGGTGATGACCTGGAAGGTGTCCAGCGCGAAGCCGTTGCTCGTCGTGTACACCTTGGCGTCGAGGATGCTGAACGACGCCTGGTCGAAATAGCCGCAGATGCGCACGAACAGGTCCGGCTGGTCGGGTGTGTAGACCGCCACCTGCAGTCCTTCGCCCACCGGCGAAATCCGCGCGCGCACGATCGGTGGGCGGTGCAGGTCGACCGGTACGCCGGCGGGCGGCACATGGTAGGAGAGCTGCCGCGCGTGCCGGGCGATCTCCGAGGGGTCGTGGCGCATGAAGTAGCTCACGTCGAGCGTGTCCCACAGCGCCTTGTGCGCGTCCAGTGGCTCGGCGTGGAGCGCGAGTTGGGCGATCGCCTCGCGCTTGCGCGCTTCGATCTCGGCGCCCGGGTCGGGCATGCGCCCACCCAGCGCACGCAGGGTGAAACGGTAGAGGTCTTCGAGCAGCTTGCCCTTCCACGCATTCCACACGCGCGGCGAGGTGCCGCGGATGTCTGCCACGGTGAGCAGGTAGAGGGCCGTGAGATAGCGCTCGTTGCCCACGCGCTTCGCGAAAGCGCCGATCACTTCCGGATCGCCCAGGTCCTGCTTCTGCGCAACCTGGCTCATCACCAGATGCTCGGCGACGAGGAATTCGATCAGCTTCGCGTCTTCGCGCTCGATCTCGTGCTGGCGGCAGAAGCGCCGCACGTCGCGTGCGCCGAGTGTCGAATGGTCGCCACCGCGGCCCTTGGCGATGTCATGGAAAAGCGCGGCGATGTACAGAATCCAGGGCTTGTCCCAGCCCGCCGCCAGTTGCGAGCAGCCGGGATATTCGTGTGCATGCTCGGCGATGAAGAAGCGCCGCACGTTGCGCAGCACCATCAGGATGTGCTGATCCACCGTGTAGACGTGGAACAGGTCGTGCTGCATCTGTCCCACGATGCTGCGGAACACCCGCAGATAGCGACCCAGCACCGAAGTCTGGTTCATGAGCCGCAGCGCATGCGTGATGCCGCGCGGCTCCAGCAGCATCCGCATGAAGGTCTTGTGGTTCTCGGGGTCGTTGCGGAACTTGCTGTCCATCACGTGGCGCGCGTTGTAGAGCGCGCGCAGCGTGCGGGCCGACAGGCCCGTGACCCCGATGGTCTTCTGGTAGAGCAGGAAGGTCTCGAGGATCGCGTGCGGCTCCCTGAGATACAGGTCGTCGCTCGCGACCTCGATCATTCCCCCTTTTCGAAGAAGCGTTCGTTGATCGGCGTCGGCTGGTCGGCCTGCGGCTGCAGCCGGTCGGCGATGTTGAGCAGCAGGATCTGGCTGAGCTGCGAAACCGCCTTGGCGGCCCAGTAGTAGCGCCGCATCAGCGCCTCGCTGGCCTTGCGCTGCGATTCGCCGACGTAGCCGAAGGTCGCAGCGACGGCGGTCTGCAGGTCGAACACCAGACGGTCTTCGCGGCGGTTCGCGGTCACGTGCAGGCGGGCGCGGATCAGGCTGAGCAGCGCTTCGTTGCGCTTGATCTGCTGCACCTCGAAGGTGGTGGCGAGACCGCTCTTCGCGAGGTCGTCCCAGCGGTTGCCGAAGCCGGCCGCCTTGGTCGCCCAGAGGATGATCTGCAGGTCGCGCAGGCCGCCGGGCGATTCCTTGCAGTTGGGTTCGAGCGCGTAGGGCGTGTTCTCGAATTTCTGGTGCCGGTGCCGCATCTCCTGCGTCTTGGCGGTGAAGAAGGCCAGCGGATCGATGGCGGCCAGGAAGCGCTTGCGGAAGCCGGCATAGAGCTTCTTGTCACCGGCGATCAGGCGCGACTCGAGCAGGGAGGTCTGGACGGTGATGTCCTTCGCCGCCTCGGCCAGGCATTCGGACACCGTGCGCACGCTGGAGCCGATCTCCAGGCCCGCATCCCAGCAGTGGCCGATGAAGGCCTCGATGCGCGCGGGGTCGATCTGCAGGCTCTGTCCCTCGGGCAGCAGGAGCAGCACGTCGACGTCGGAGTAGGGGAAGAGCTCGCCCCGCCCGAAGCCGCCGACCGCCACGAGGGCCAGCTGGCTGCCGAAATCCGCATCGGTCCACAGCGCGGTGAGCGTTTCGTCCGCCAGCGCCGCGAGCTGGCGCAGCACGGTGTGGACGCTGCGCGTCGGGGCGCGGGCGCTGCGCAGCTGGTCGAACAGCGCCAGCTTGTGCGTGCGATAGGCGTCGCGCAGCGATGGGATATCCATCTGGGCACCCCTGAAGAGCAGGCGCGGTTTCAAGCCGCGGCGGTCACGAAGGCGGGGGGCACCGGGCTTCCGGCCGACAACGTGAGGACCTCGTAGCCGGTCTCGGTGACCAGCACGGTGTGTTCCCACTGGGCGGACAGCGAATGGTCGCGCGTGACGATGGTCCAGCCGTCGTACTGGCCGCCCTTGGCGTCTTCCTTGATGTCGCGCTTGCCGGCGTTGATCATCGGCTCGATGGTGAAGGTCATGCCGGGCTTGAGTTCCTCGAGCGTGCCGGGACGGCCGTAGTGCAGCACCTGCGGCTCTTCATGGAAACCGCGTCCGATGCCATGGCCGCAGAACTCGCGCACCACCGAGAAGCCGTTGCCCTCGGCAAAACGCTGGATCGCATGGCCGATGTCGCCGAGGTGGGCGCCGGGCTTGACCTTCATGATGCCGTGCCACATGGCTTCGTACGTGATCGTGCACAGGCGCTTGGCTGCGATCGAGGCGTCGCCGACGATGAACATGCGGCTGGTATCGCCGTGCCAGCCGTCCTTGATGACGGTGATGTCGAGGTTGACGATGTCGCCCTTCTTGAGCGGCTTGTCGTTGGGGATGCCGTGGCAGACGACGTGGTTGACCGAGGTGCAGATCGACTTCGGGTAGGGCACGCTGCTGGCGCCCATGTAGTTCAGCGGGGCGGGGATCGCACCCTGGACCTGCGTGATGTAGTCGTGTGCGAGCTTGTCGATCTCGCTGGTGGTGGCGCCGGGCTTGATGTGGGGGTCAGGTAATCCAGCACCTCGGATGCGAGGCGGCACGCCACGCGCATGCCGGCCACGCCTTCGGCGTCTTTGTAGGTAATGCTCATGAGGCGGAATTATCCCATTGACACCGTTAAAATTCAGGGTTCATGCGGATGGCCCCAGTCAGCGGCTGCCGCCCTCTACGCATTCTTCATCCTCAATCCGGCCAGCCAGCCAACCCGAACGTGACGTTGCCCGTGAACCCGTCTTCCCATCCCGCCCATGTGGTGACTTTCTTCGAGGGCGGCAGCGCGCTCAGCGACTTCCGGGCCCGGCAACTGCTGCCGAAGCTCCAGGCGCTGGACCCCCGCATCGAAGGGGTCAGCGCCCGGTTCGTGCATCTGGTGAGCACCGACAAGGCGCCGGACGCGGCGGCCCGCGAGCAGTTCTCGGCGCTCCTGGCCTACGGAGAGCCCTTCGCCGCCCCGGCGAAGACCGCCGCGACCATCGTCGTCACGCCGCGCCTGGGCACCGTGTCGCCCTGGGCATCCAAGGCGACCGATATCGCCCACAACTGCGGGCTGGTCCTGCACCGGGTCGAGCGCGTCACCGAATACCACCTGACGCTCAAGGCGCCGCTGCTGGACAAGGCCCTCGGCAAATCCGCCTCTCTCGACGGCGAGAAGTTCGCCGCCATCGCCAGCCTGCTGCACGACCGGATGACCGAGTCCGTGCTGCCGCGGCTCGAAGAGGCGTCCGGCCTCTTCGCCGAACTGCCGCCGCAGCCGATGGCCCACGTCGACGTGCAGGGCGGCGGCCGTGCCGCGCTGGTCGAGGCCAACAAGACCTTCGGCCTTGCACTCGCCGAGGACGAGATCGACTACCTCGTCGACGCCTTCACCGAGGCTCGGCCGCAACCCGAGCGACGTCGAGCTGATGATGTTCGCGCAGGCCAACAGCGAGCATTGCCGCCACAAGATCTTCAACGCCGACTTTGTCATCGACGGCCAGCCGCAGCCGCAGAGCCTGTTCTCGATGATCCGGCACACCGAGCGCCAGAACCCGCAGCACACCATCGTCGCCTATGCGGACAACGCCTCGATCATGGAAGGCCATCCCGTCGAGCGATTCGTGGCGGCGGCCGGCTCGGCCAGCTATCGCAAGACCGACGCGACCAACCATGTGCTCATGAAGGTCGAGACGCACAACCATCCGACGGCGATCTCGCCGTTCCCCGGCGCGTCGACCGGTGCGGGCGGCGAAATCCGCGACGAAGGCGCGACCGGACGGGGTTCGCGCCCCAAGGCGGGCCTGACCGGCTTCACCGTCTCGAAGCTCTGGCCGAAGGAGGGCAATTACGGCAAGCCCGAGCACATCGCCAGCCCGCTGCAGATCATGACCGAGGGGCCGCTGGGCGGCGCCGCCTTCAACAACGAATTCGGCCGGCCGAACCTGCTCGGCTACTTCCGCGAATACGAGCAGACCGCGGCGAGCGACGTCGACACGGTGCAGCGCGGCTACCACAAGCCGATCATGATCGCCGGTGGGCTGGGCAGCATCGATGCGGCGCAGACCAGGAAGATCCAGTTCCCGGCCGGAACGCTCCTGATCCAGCTCGGTGGCCCCGGCATGCGCATCGGCATGGGCGGTAGCGCCGCCAGCTCGATGGCGACCGGCGCGAACGCGGCCGAGCTCGACTTCGACTCCGTCCAGCGCGGCAACCCCGAAATCGAGCGCCGCGCCCAGGAGGTCATCAACCACTGCTGGCAGCAGGGCGAAGCCAATCCGATCCTCGCCATCCACGACGTCGGTGCCGGCGGCCTGAGCAACGCATTCCCCGAGATCACGAACGACGCCGGGCGCGGCGCGCGTTTCGACCTGCGCGCTGTGCCCCTCGAAGAATCCGGCATGGCGCCCAAGGAGATCTGGTGCAACGAGAGCCAGGAGCGCTACGTGCTCGCGATCGCACCCGAATCGCTCGACACGTTCCGTTCCTTCTGCGAGCGCGAGCGCTGCCCGTTTGCAGTCGTCGGCGTCGCGACCGAGGAGCGTCAGCTGCGGCTGGTCGACGAGGGCGCCGAAGACCAGCCGGTCGACATGCCGATGGACGTGCTGCTCGGCAAGCCGCCGAAGATGCTGCGCGACGTGAAGTCGGTCGCGCGCCGCTTCAAGCCGCTCGACCTGACCGGCGTCGACCTCCAGAAGGCGGCCATCGATGTGATTTCGCATCCGACCGTGGCATCGAAGCGCTTCCTGGTCACTATCGGCGACCGTACCGTCGGCGGGCTCAGCCACCGCGACCAGATGGTCGGGCCGTGGCAGGTGCCGGTGGCCGATTGCGCGGTCACGCTGGCCGACTACAAGGGCTTCGCCGGCGAAGCGATGAGCATGGGCGAGCGCACGCCGCTGGCCGCGCTGGACGCGCCTGCTTCCGGCCGCATGGCGGTGGCCGAGGCGATCACGAACCTGCTGGCCGCGCCGATCGAGCTGTCGCGCGTCAAGCTCTCTGCCAACTGGATGGCTGCCTGCGGCGAACCGGGCGAGGACGCGGCGCTGTACGAAACCGTCAAGGCGGTCGGCCTCGAACTCTGTCCCGCGCTCGGTATCTCGATCCCGGTCGGCAAGGACTCGCTGTCGATGCGCACGCAATGGAAGGACGGCGGCATCGACAAGAAGGTGACCTCGCCGGTCAGCCTGATCGTGAGCGCCTTCGCCACGCTGGCGGACGTGCGCGGCACGCTCACGCCGCAGCTCGACGCGACCGATTCCGACACCACGCTGGTGCTCGTCGACCTCGGCCGCGGCAAGCATCGGATGGCCGGCAGCATCCTGGCGCAGACGCTGGAGCAGATCGGCGATGCAGTGCCCGATCTCGATGATCCGCAAGACCTCGTGAAGCTGGTGAATGCGGTCAATGCGCTGCGTGCCGAAGGCAAGATCCTCGCGATGCACGACCGAAGCGACGGCGGCCTGTTCGCTGCGGCGTGCGAAATGGCGTTCGCGGGTCATGTCGGGGTTGCCCTCAATGTCGACCTGCTGGTCACCGAAGGCGACGGCATCAGCGACAGCCGGGCCGAGTACGGCGACGCGAAGAACTGGGCCGGTCAGGTCAGCGCGCGGCGCGAGGAACTCACGCTCAAGGCGCTCTTCAACGAAGAGCTCGGCATGCTGCTGCAAGTGCGCACCGCCGATCGCAACGACGTGATGCAGACCCTGCGCACGCACGGCCTGAGTACCCACAGCCATTTTGTCGGCAAGACCCGCCCCGAGAGTTCGTCGATGGACGCGGGCAAGGGCAAGGTCGAGGTGTGGCGCGATGCCAAGTCGGTCTTCAGCGCGAGCCTCAGCGACCTGCACCAGGTCTGGGATTCGGTGAGCTGGAAGATCTGCCGCGAGCGCGACAACCCCGACTGCGCCGATGCCGAACACGCGGCAGCGGGCGATCCGCAGGACCCGGGCATGCATGTGCATCTGGCCGGCGGTGCGCTTGAAGACGTCGCTGCGCCGTTCCTGAACCTCGCAAGGCCCAAGGTCGCGATCCTGCGCGAGCAGGGCGTCAATTCGCACGTCGAGATGGCCTACGCCTTCACCGAGGCCGGCTTCGAGGCCTTCGACGTCCACATGACCGATCTGCAGACGGGCAGGGCGGATCTGGCGGACTTCAAGGGCGTGGTCGCCTGCGGCGGTTTCAGCTACGGCGACACCCTGGGTGCCGGCATCGGCTGGGCGCGCAGCATCACCTTCAACGCGCGCCTTGCCGAGCAGTTCAAGGGCTTCTTCGGTCGCAGTGACACTTTCGGGCTGGGCGTGTGCAACGGCTGCCAGATGTTCGCCGAACTGGCCGACATCATCCCGGGCGCCGAAGCCTGGCCTCGCTTCACCACCAACCAGAGCGAGCGTTTCGAGGCCCGCCTGTCGATGGTCGAGGTGCTCGAATCGCCCAGCCTGTTCTTCGCCGGCATGGCCGGGAGCCGGATGCCGATCGCGGTTGCCCACGGCGAGGGCTACGCCAACTTCAAGCACCGCGGCGACCCGGCCAAAGCCATTGCGGCGATGCGCTACGTGGACAACCACGGCCAGCCAACCGAGCAGTACCCCTTCAACCCCAACGGCAGCGCGGGTGGACTGACCTCGGTGACCACGCCCGACGGGCGCTTCACCGCGCTGATGCCACACCCGGAGCGCGTCTTCCGCAACATCCAGATGAGCTGGACCGCTGGCGACAGAAGCGAGCTCAGCCCGTGGATGCGGATCTGGCGCAACGCCAGAAAATTCGTGGGCTAACCCCCGAGCTTGCTCGCTTCGTGTCGCCACCCACCCCCTTCCAAGGGGGCGGCAGAGCCGGTTCCGCGGTGTTTCCGAAACAAAAAAGCGGCCTTCTGGGCCGCTTTTCGTCGCCGAAGTCTCGGTTTACTCGACCTTCGCCTTCGCGCGGAGGTCTTCCTGGTACTTCTGCAGGCGCTGCTGCTGGAGCTGCTGAACGATCTGCGGCTTCACTTCCTCGAACTTCGGCAGCTGGGCCTGGCGGATGTCGTCGACGCGGATGATGTGGTAGCCGAACTGCGACTTGACCGGCGTCTGCGTCATCTCGCCCTTGCCGAGCTTGACCATCGCTTCCGAGAACTCGGGCACGAAGCTCGCGGGCGATGCCCAGTCGAGATCGCCGCCGTTGGCGCCCGAGCCCGGGTCCTTGCTCTGCTTCTTGGCGATGTCCTCGAACTTGGCGCCCTTCTTGAGGTCGGCAATGATCTTCTTGGCCTGGTCTTCCGTTTCGACCAGGATGTGACGGGCCTTGAATTCCTTGCCGCTGTTGGCGGCGGCGAACTTGTCGTATTCCGCCTTGGCGTCGGCGTCCGACACGGCGTTGGTCTTGCGATAGTTCTCGAACAGCTGGCGGATCAGGATGGCCTGGCGGGCGAGTTCGAGCTGGTTCTTGTAGTCCTCGGTGGCATCCAGGCCCTGCTTCTGCGCCTCCTGCATGAAGACCTCGCGGGCGATGACTTCCTCGCGCAGCTGTTCTTGCATCTCCGGCGTGACGGGGCGGCCGGCCGCGGCCAGCTGCTGAGCCAGCACGTCCATGCGCGCCTTCGGAACCGGCTTGCCGTTGACGATGGCTGCGTTCTGCGCGAAGGCGGCAACGGAAACCGTGCCAACGAGTACGGCGGCCGCGACGGCGTGCAGGATATGTTTCTTCATGTTGGGAGCCTCGGTCCTGGAGGTAGACGCGCCTTGGGCGCGGTTGAATAAAGCGCTGGATGAAAAAAGGAGGGGAGTTTTTCGCCGCAAGGAGTACGGCCGGGGTGCGATCAATGCGGCTTAGAACGTCTCGATGGCAATCGCGTGAAGACCCTGTGCGATGAAAAGCTGCAGCGAATCATACACAAGCCGATGGCACGCCACGCGGGACTTCCCGCCGAAGAGCGGCGAGGCAATCCGCACCCGGAAATGCGTGCCGTAGCCCTCGGCATTGGCGCCGGAATGGCCCGCGTGCGCGGCGCTTTCGTCGATGACTTCGAGCATCGTCGGGTCGAGTGCCTCGCGCAACTGCGCCTCGAGATCGCGTGTGGTGGGGGGCATCATGCGGCGGGCTTGTCGGATTTGAGATACGGCGAGATGTACAGCCCCTGCGCGACCAGGAAGACGATCGGGAAGACGTACCCCCAGAGCTTGAAGTTGACCCACGCCTCGGTGCTGAAATACGCCGCCACATAACCGTTGAGCGCGGCCATGAAAACGCAGTAGAAGACCCACGCCACGTTGAGCCGCCCCCAGATGCGCGCCGGCAGCTCGAGCTGGGTGCCCAGGAGCATCTTGAGGAAGTTCTTCTTGTAGCCCCACAGCGCCACCGCGAGCGCCACGGCCATCGCGCCGTACAGCACCGTCGGCTTCCACTTGATGAAGCGGTCGTCGTGCAGGGCGAGTGTCAGCGAGCCGAACAGCAGGATCAGCACCAGGGTGGCCTTCTGCATGGGCAGCAGCTGGCGCTCGCGCAGCCAGATGATGCCCATCTGGATGACGGTGCCGGCCATCAGTACGCCGGTGGCGGTGTAGATGTCGTAGAGCTTGAACGCCCCGAAGAAGAGCAGGATGGGAAAGAAGTCGAGGATCAGTTTCATGATGGGCGTTCGGTCGCTCTCGGTCACTCGCAGTGGCTCAGCGCTTCTGGAAGTCGAGAGCGGCCGAATTCATGCAGTAGCGAAGGCCGGTCTCGGTCGGTCCGTCGGGAAACACGTGGCCGAGGTGCGCGCCGCAATTGGCGCACACATTTTCGGTGCGAACCATGCCGTGCGACCGGTCGATGATGTTGCGGATCGCGCCGGGCACGGCTTCCTGCGAGAAGCTGGGCCATCCGCAGCCGGCGTCGAACTTGGTCGACGACTCGAACAGCTTCGCGCCGCAGCAGATGCAGTGGTAGCTGCCATCCTCCCAGTGCGCTTCATATTTGCCGGTGAAGGGGCGTTCGGTGGCCGCATGGCGCGTGACCTCGAAGGCGCCGCGCTCGGCGCCTTTTTCGGCAAGGATGGCTTTCCATTCGGCGTCGGTCTTCTGGATGGGTGCGGTCATGATGAACAGCTGATTTCGATCGTTGAAGCCCAGTCGGGCGGGAAGCCGGCAAAGTCGTCGTGGCCGGCGTGCTCTTCAAATGGGGATTCAAGCAGAGTGAGCAAGGCAGCGACGCCGGAGTGGTCCTTGCGCTGCGCGGCTTCGATGGCTTGCTGGCCCAGATGGTTCCGCAGCACGAACTTGGGATTGCTGGCCAGCATCAGGTCGGCCGCCTTCGAAGGCGGGATTGCGGCATGGCGCTCCGAGAATGACCGGAACCAGCCGTCGAAGCCATCACGGTCGATGAAGAGGTCGCGGACCGAATCTGGATCGTCGCCGGCCATCGCCCGCGAGAGCCGCCGCCAGAAGATCGGGTAGTCGACCTTCTCTTGCGCCAGCAGTTTCAGCAGCCGCTCGATCAGGGGGCGGTCCGATTCGGCCCGGTCGATCAAGCCGAGCTTGGCCCGCATGCGCGCCTCGTATTCATGGGGGAAGACGGTCTTGTACGACTCCAGCGCCGCGACGGCGATTTCCTGGTCGCCGATCAGCGGCAGCAGCGCCTGGGCGAGGCAGAAGAGATTCCAGTACGCCACGTTCGGCTGCTGGTTGTACGCATAGCGGCCGGAGGTGTCGCTGTGATTGCAGATGTGCCGCGGGTCGAAGCCGTCGAGGAACTGGAAGGGCCCGTAGTCGATGGTGAGCCCGAGGATGCTCATGTTGTCGGTGTTCATCACCCCATGGCAGAAGCCCACCGCCTGCCATTGCGCAAGCAGCGCCGCGGTGCGCTCGCTCACCGCCTCGAGGAGCGCGGCATAGGCGTTGCCGCTGAATCGGTCGGTGGTCCGGCAGGCAGGGTAGTAGCGGTCGATCACGTAGTCGGCGAGGGCGCGCAATTCCTCGTCGCGCTCGCGGGCGGCAAAGTGCTCGAAATGGCCGAAGCGGATGAAGCTCGGCGCCACCCGGGTCACGACGGCGGCCGTTTCGACCTCCTCGCGGCGGACGGGGGCATCGGAACCGGTGACGCACAGCGCGCGCGTGGTGGGGATGCCGAGGGCGTTGATCGCCTCGCTGCACAGGAATTCGCGGATGCTCGAACGCAGCACCGCCCGGCCGTCGCCCATGCGGGAGTAGGGCGTGAGCCCGCTGCCCTTGAGCTGCACTTCGAGCCCGCCCGCCGTCTCGCCGAGCAGGATCGCTCGGCCATCTCCGAGCTGGCCGGCCCAGACACCGAACTGGTGCCCGCTGTAGACCGTGGAAAGCGGCCGCGAACCCCTGACCGATGCATTGCCCGCGAAAGCGGCCAGGGCGTCGTTCGAAGAAAGCCGATCGGGGTCCAGGCCGAGCTCCCTCGCCATCGCGAGGCTGCGGCCCACCCAGTAAGGCTCGGGCAGCGGCGTGGGCCGGAGTTCGGTATGGAACGCGGACCCCAGCGCCGAGAAGCCCGGAACCCAGCGCAGGCCGAGATCCACGACGTCGGTTTCTTCTACAAGCGTGCTCATGGGCTGGATTGTCCCGCACCTGCCATCCACCGGCCGTGTCTGCGGGTTTCTGTCATTGCGTGACGCGGCCCCCTGAGCAAACCTCGGGCCGCGAGGCGCGCGGTGATGACATCGCGTTGCCGCAGAATCACCAAAGCCCGATTCAATAAGGAGTAAATAGATGCTGGGTTTGATGCAGGATCAACCGTTGCTGATCTCGTCGCTGATCGAGTTCGCCGAACGCCATCACGGCGACGCCGAAATCGTGTCTCGCAGAGTGGAAGGCGACATTCACCGCACCACGTGGCGCCAGATTTCCGCACGTTCGCGGCAGGTGGCCAATGCGCTCGACGAGGAGCAACTGCTGTTCAGCGATCGCGTCGCGACCCTGGCCTGGAATGGCTACCGCCACCTGGAGCTCTATTACGGCGTGAGCGGTTCCGGCCGCGTGCTGCACACCATCAACCCGCGCCTGCATCCGGACCAGATCGCCTGGATCGCCAACCATGCCGAAGACCAGATCCTCTGCTTCGACATGAGCTTCCTGCCGCTGATTCAGGCGATGCATGCCAAGTGCACCACCGTGAAGAAATGGATCGCGCTGTGCGACGCCGACAAGCTTCCGGCCGACAGCGGCATTCCCAATCTGGTGAGCTACGAGGCCTGGATGAGCCAGCGCTCCACCGACTACGCCTGGCCGCGCTTCGACGAGAACTCGGCCTCCAGCATGTGCTACACGAGCGGCACCACGGGCAACCCCAAGGCCGCGCTGTACAGCCACCGCTCGACGCTGCTGCATGCCTACGCAGCGGCCTTGCCCGACGTGATGACGCTCTCCGCACGCGACTCCGTGCTGCCGGTGGTGCCGATGTTCCACGTCAATGCCTGGGGCATCCCGTATTCGGCCGCGCTGGTCGGCGCCAAGGTCGTGTTCCCCGGACCGGCGCTCGACGGCAAGTCGGTCTACGAGCTGATCGAAGGCGAGAAGGTGAGCTTCGCCGCCGGCGTGCCGACGGTCTGGCAGATGTTGCTGGGGCACCTGCAGGCCAACGGGCTGCACTTCTCGACGCTCAAGCGAACGGTGATCGGCGGCTCCGCCTGCCCGCCGGCAATGATCGATGCCTTCCAGCAACAGTACGGTGTCGAAGTGTTGCACGCATGGGGCATGACCGAGATGTCGCCGCTGGGCACGCTCTGCACGCTGAAGAACAAGCACCTCGAGATGCCGCCCGAGCAGCAGACGGCCATCCGCATGAAGCAGGGCCGCGCGATCTTCGGCGTGGACATGAAGATCGTCGACGGCGACGGCAAGGAACTGCCGTGGGACGGCAAGGCCTACGGCGACCTGCTGGTCAAGGGCCCATGGGTGGTCAAGGAATATTTCAAGGGCGAGGGCGGCAATCCGCTCATCGACGACGAGAACGGGCGCGGCTGGTTCCCGACCGGCGACGTCGCCACCATCGATGCCGACGGCTTCCTGCAGATCACCGACCGCAGCAAGGACGTGATCAAGTCCGGCGGCGAATGGATCAGCTCCATCGACATCGAGAACATCGCGGTGGCCCATCCGGCCATCGCGATGGCGGCATGCATCGGCGTGAAGCACCCCAAGTGGGACGAGCGGCCGATCGTCGTCGTCGTGAAGAAGCCCGGCGCCGAAGTGACGCGCGACGAACTGCTCGCCTTCTACCAGGGCAAGACGGCCAAGTGGCAGATCCCCGACGACGTCGTCTTCGTCGATGCGATCCCTCTCGGCGCGACCGGCAAGATCCTCAAGACGCGGTTGCGCCAGATGTTGCACGACTACAAGCTTCCGGGCGTCTGAGTCCTGATTTCTACCGCGGGGTAGCACCAACTCGAGGCGCGCTGTCGCCTGCGTGATAGAAACCGGCCCCGCGGCAGTTTCCTTACGGGCATTCCCTGACGGGCGAGGTTCCAAACACTTGTAATCTCGTCCCGCATTTCGACAGCAGACCAGGAGACATGCCATGAAGTTCGCTCTGAAATTCGCAACCGCCGCCGTGCTTGCGGCTTGCGCCACCGGTGCTCTGGCCCAGAAGGGAGAGACAGTGAAGATCGCCTGGCTCGACCCGCTGTCGGGCCTGATGGCGGCGGTCGGTACCAACCAGTTGAAGACCTACCAGTTCCTCACCGAGGAGTTCAACAAGAAGAACGCCGCCGGCGTCAAGTTCGAGATCATCGCGATCGACAACAAGCTGAGCCCGCAGGAAACTACCAGCGCATTGCGTTCGGCGATGGACCAGGGTGCGCGCTATGTGCTGCAGGGCAACGGCTCGGGCGCGGCGCTCGCGATCATCGATGCGCTCGAGAAGAACAACTCCCGCAACCCGGGCAAGGAAGCGCTCTACATCAACTACGCCGCGGTCGATCCCGACCTGACCA
The DNA here is from genome assembly GCF_050632185.1 of Variovorax ureilyticus. GTDB lineage: Bacteria > Pseudomonadota > Gammaproteobacteria > Burkholderiales > Burkholderiaceae_C > Variovorax > Variovorax ureilyticus_A. The sequence continues at coordinate 2,140,602 of NZ_CP192579.1, read as the reverse complement.
ACAGCAAGTGCAGCTACTGGCACTTCCGGCTCGATGCCGACACCTCCATGAAGATGGAAGCATTGACCACCTTCATGAAGGACCAGCCGGAGATCAAGAAGGTCTACATCATCGGCCAGAACTATTCGCACGGCGTGCAGGTGGCCAAGTACGCCAAGGAAGACCTCGCGCGCAAGCGCCCCGACATCCAGATCGTCGGAGAAGACCTCCACCCGCTGGCCCAGGTGCGCGACTTCGCGCCGTACATCGCCAAGATCAAGGCGTCGGGCGCGGACTCCGTCATCACCGGCAACTGGGGCTCCGACCTCGCGCTCCTGATCAAGGCCGCCAACGACGCCGGCCTGAACAATGTCAAATTCTTCGTCTACTACGGCAGCGTGAGCGGCACGCCCACCGCCATGGGCGCCGCCTCTGCTGGCAAGGTCTACCAGGTTGCCTACGGCCACGCCAACATGGGCGGCGAGATTCAGCGCCTGGGCACCGAATTCACGAAGAAGTTCAAGGAAGACCTCTACACGCAGTCGGCCTACACGGCGCTGACGATGCTGAGCGACGCGTTCGCCAAGGCCAAGTCCACGGACCCGGTCAAGGTCGCGCCGGTGCTCGAAGGCATGCGCTTCAAGAGCTTCAACGGCGATGTCGAGATGCGCAAGGCGGACCACCAGCTCCAGCAGGGCCTCTACATCGAGCGCTGGGAGAAGGCGGGCGGCAAGTACCCCATCGATGCCGAAGGCACGGGCTACACCTTTGTGCCGGTCAAGTACTTCGAGCCCTACGTCGCGAGCACGCCGACGACGTGCGAGATGAAGCGGCCCAGCCCCTGATACCTCTCCAGGACTCTGACCCGGTCGAGGCCCGACTTCAACACTCGGGCCTTTTTCTTTTCCAAGTGACCCCATCGATCGATGACCGTCGAATTCCTCGTCATCTCGCTGCTCAACGGCGTGAGCTACGGCTTGCTGTTGTTCATGCTGAGCTCTGGCCTTACGCTGATCTTCAGCATGATGGGTGTGCTCAACTTCGCGCACACCAGCTTCTACATGCTCGGGGCCTATCTGGCCTACACCCTGTCCAGCGTCATCGGGTTCTGGCCCGCATTGTTCATCGCGCCGCTGCTGGTCGGCGCCATGGGTGCCGCGTTCGAGCGCTACAGCCTGCGCCGCGTGCACAAGTACGGCCATGTGCCCGAACTGCTCGTGACCTTCGGTCTGTCGTTCCTCATCCTTGAACTGGTGCAGCTCGTCTGGGGCCGCTCGACCGTGCCCTATGGCCTTCCGACGCAGCTGCAGGGGCCGCTCTTCACGCTGTTCGGCACGCAGTTCCCGAAGTCGCGGTCCTTCATCATGCTGGTCGCGCTGCTGATGCTGCTGTCGGTGTGGCTGCTGCTGACGCGCACGCGCATCGGTCTCGTGATCCAGGCGGCGCTCAAGCATCCGGAGATGGTCGAGGCGCTCGGCCACAACGTGCCGCGCGTCTTCATGCTGGTGTTCGGCGGCGGCGCGGCGCTGGCCGGGCTCGCGGGCGTGGTCGGCGGCAACACCTACGTCACCGAGCCGGCGATGGCGGCATCGGTCGGCTCGATCATCTTCGTGGTGGTCGTCGTGGGCGGGCTCGGTTCGCTCGCGGGGGCGTTCCTCGCGTCGCTGCTGATCGGCATCGTGCAGACCTTCGCGGTCGCGATGGACCAATCGATGGCCAGCGGCCTCAAGGCGCTCGGTTTCGCGGTCACCGAAAGCACCTTCGGCTATCCGCTGCTCAATCTCACGATCTCGCAGGTCGCGCCGATCCTTCCGTACCTGTTCCTCGTTCTGATCCTGATCTTCAGGCCCAAGGGTCTGCTGGGTACTCGCGAAGACTGACCCATGAGCACCATGACGACCTCTCCCGCGTACTACCGCTTCAAGCCCTGGAACCTGGGGCGCATCTTCATCTGGGCGCTGTTCGCGCTCGTGCTGAGCGTCGCGCCCCTGCTCTTCAAGAGCAGCCTTGCGCTCACGATGCTTTCGCAGATGGGCTATCTCATCATCATCTGCCTGAGCTACAACATCCTGCTCGGGCAGGGCGGCATGCTCAGCTTCGGGCATGCGGTGTATGTGGGCCTCGGCTCGTTCGTCGCGATCCATGCGATGAACCTCGCGGGCAAGGGCGGCTGGCCGATTCCGCTGGTGCTGATCCCCGTCATCGGCGGCCTGGCGGGGATGTTCTTCGCGATCCTGTTCGGCTACGTCACGACCAAGAAGTCCGGCACCACCTTCGCGATGATCACGCTGGGCATCGGCGAGCTCGTCGCATCGATGGCGCTGATGTTCCCGGGCTTTTTCGGCGGCGAGGGCGGTGTGACGACCGACCGCGTCTACGGCAAGCCCTTCTTCGGCATCACCTTCGGGCCGCAGAACCAGGTCTACTATCTGATCGCGGTGTATTGCTTCGTCTGCACCGGGCTGATGTATGCCTTCACCGGCACACCGCTCGGGCGCATCCTGAACGCGGTGCGCGACAACCCCGAGCGCGTGGAGTTCATCGGCTACAACACGCAGCGCGTGCGCTACTTCGCCTTCATCATCGCGGGCTTCTTCGCGGGCATCGGCGGTGGCCTCGCGGCGATCAACTTCGAGATCGTGAACGCGGCGGACAGCCTCAACGCCTTCCGCTCGGGGAGCTACCTGCTGTTCACCTTCCTTGGCGGCGCGGTCTTCTTCTTCGGTCCGATCATCGGCGCGGTGCTGCTGGTGTTCGCCGCGGTGCTGCTGTCGGAGCTCACGAAAGCCTGGCAGCTCTACTTCGGGCTGGTGTTCGTCTTCATGGTGATGTTCGCGCCCGGCGGTATCGCGAGCCTGATCATGATGAACCTTCGCGTGGCGAAGTTCGGCAAGTTCAAGCGCTTCTGGGGCCTGTATGGCGGCCTGGTCCTGACCGCGATCCCGGTCGTGATCGGCGCCGCGGCGATCATCGAGATGATCTATCACATCCAGCTCAACTCCGCGCTCGGACCGGAGCTCGACTTCATGCGCGTGACGCTCGACACCTCATCGTTCACGAGCTGGTTCGGAGCGGCGCTGATCTTGCTGGTCGGCCTGGGCCTGCTCGAAACGGTGCGACGCCGCTTCGTGCGTGTCTGGGGGCAGGCTCAGGAAGAGATCGAAGCCGAGATCAAGAGAAGGGAGCTGGCATGAGTGCCGTGCAGAACAAGGCCCACGCCATCGAACTCAAAGGCTTGCGCAAGAGTTTCGGCAAGACGGAAATCATTCGCGGCGTGGACCTCGCCGTGGAGGCCGGGGATCGCGTCGCGATCATCGGCCCCAACGGGGCGGGCAAGTCCACGCTGTTCAACCTGATCAGCGGCCGGCTTGCGCCCACGAGCGGCGAAGTGCTGCTCAATGGTCAGCGCATCGACGGCATGCGGCCGTTCGAGATCAACCGGCTGGGCCTGTCGCGCAGCTTCCAGATCACGAACATCTTTCCCAAGCTCAGCGTGTTCGAGAACCTGCGCTGCGGCGTGCTGTGGAGCCTCGGCTACCGCTACACCTTCCTGCGCTTTCTGTCGAACCTCGACGATGCCAACGAGCGCACCGAGGAGCTGATCCACCAGGTCGGTTTGGACAGGAAGCGCGACGTGCTCGCGGTGAACCTCACCTACGCGGAACAGCGCGCCCTGGAGATCGGTGTGACCATCGCCGGCGGCGCCGACGTGATCCTGCTCGACGAGCCCACCGCCGGCATGAGCAAGACCGAGACGCAGCACTTCATCTCGCTCATCAAGCAGGTCACGGTCGGCAAGACGCTGCTCACGGTGGAGCACGACATGGGCGTGGTGTTCGGCCTCGCCGACAAGATCGCCGTGGTCGTCTATGGAGAAGTCATCGCCTTCGACACGCCAGCCGCGGTGCGCGCCAACGCGCGCGTGCAGGAGGCCTATCTCGGTTCGGCAGTAGCCGACGCTCAGGGCGCTGGACACTGACATGCTGAAGCTCCAAGACATCCACGCCTATTACGGCAAGAGCCATGTGTTGCATGGTGTTTCATTCGACGTGCGGCCCGGCGAAATCGTCGCACTGCTGGGCCGCAACGGCTCCGGCCGTTCGACCACCGCGAAGGCCATCATGGGCCTGGTGCATGCCGAAGGCACACTGCGTTGGAAGGAGAAGGACATCCTGCGCCGCAAGGCTTACGAGGTCGCACACCTCGGCATCGGCTACGTGCCGGAGAACCGCGACATCTTTCCGAAGCTGACGGTGCATCAGAACCTGCTGCTCGGCCAGAAGGGCTCGGGCAAGGGCAGCCGCTGGTCTTTCGACGACATGTACGGCATGTTCCCGCGCCTGAAGGAACGCCAGCACACCGAGGCGGGCGTGCTCTCGGGTGGCGAGCAGCAGATGCTGACGCTGTGCCGCACGCTGATGGGCGACCCCGACCTGATCATCATCGACGAGCCGACCGAAGGCCTCGCGCCGAAGATCGTCGAGTTGGTGGGGCAGTACCTGCGCACACTCAAGGACAAGGGCATCTCGGTGCTCCTGATCGAGCAGAAGCTGACCATTGCCATGCAGATCTCCGACCGTGCGCTCGTCATGGGCCACGGCAGCATCGTGTTCGACGGCACGCCCGATTCACTGCGCGCCGACGCCGCCACCCGAAAGGAATGGCTGGAGGTCTGAACATTGGCTCTCCCCCAGCCTCGCCCACTTCGTGTGGCTCTGCACCCCCTCGCCGGGGGCAACACCAGTGGCCCGGCGAAGCCGGTTCCACGGTGTTTCCCGAAAGTCCCGGTAGTGACTGATGCTGGTTGTCGGTGCGAAGGAAACGCCTAGAATTTCACAAAAAAGAACACTCGTGCTTTTTAAGTGCGGAGTCTTCGGCGTCGATGGCGGCGAAGACTTTGAACCCGCTTTTTCGATCCTCTCCCAATCCAAAGGAACGCAGCATGACGGCTGAATACAAAGTGCTCGGCGACGTCGCCGTGATCACCATGACCAACCCTCCGGTCAATGGCCTCGGTTTCTCGACGCGCATCGGTATCACGGACGGTCTCTCCAGGGCCATCGACGATCCGGCGGTCAAGGCGATCGTCATCACGGGCGCCGGCAAGGCGTTCTCGGGCGGCGCGGACATCAAGGAATTCGGCACGCCCAAGGCCCTGCAGGAACCCAACCTGCTGAGCGTGATCCTCGCGCTCGAAGCCTCGACGAAGCCGATCGTCGCGGCAATCCATTCGGTCTGCATGGGCGGCGGCCTGGAACTGTCGCTCGGCTGCCACTACCGCGTGGCTGCACCGGGCACCAATGTCGCGCTGCCTGAAGTCAAGCTGGGCCTGATCCCCGGCGCGGGCGGCACGCAGCGCCTGCCGCGCGTGCTCGGCGTCGAGACCGCGCTCAACATGATCGTGAGCGGTGAGCCGGTCAAGAGCGAGCTGCTCGCCTCGCCGCCGGGCCAGAAGCTGTTCGACAAACTCGCCGCATCGGCGGAATCGCTGTTCGACGAGGCCGTGGAGTTCGCGAAGTCGGTTGCCGGCAAGACCGGCGAGGCGCTTCCCCTCGTGCGCAACCTGCCGTGCAAGCACCCGCAAGGCGACGCCTACTTCCAGTTCGCGCGCAACATGGTCGGCGGCATGTCGAAGAACTATCCGGCACCGCTCAAGTGCGTCGATGCGGTGCAGGCCGCCACGAAGATGAAGTTCGACGAGGGCATGGCCGAAGAGCGCCGCATCTTCACCGCGCTGATGTTCACGCCCGAATCCATCGCGCTGCGCCATCTGTTCATGGCCGAGCGTGCGGCGTCGCACATTCCTGACGTTCCGGGCGACACGCCCCAGCGTCCCGTCAAGTCGGTCGGCGTGATCGGCGCCGGCACCATGGGCGGCGGCATCTCGATGAACTTCCTGAACGCCGGTATCCCGGTCACCATCCTCGAGATGAAGCAGGAGGCGCTCGACCGCGGCATCGCGACGATCAAGAAGAACTACGAGGCGCAGGTCAAGAAGGGCAAGCTCAAGCAGGACAAGTACGAGCAGCGCATGGCGCTGCTCAAGACCACGCTGTCCTATGACGACCTGAAGGACGTGGACCTCGTGATCGAAGCCGTGTTCGAGGAATTGGGCGTCAAGGAGAAGGTGTTCACCGAGCTCGACCGCGTGATCAAGCCCGGCGCGATCCTGGCATCGAACACCTCCACGCTCGACGTGGACAAGATCGCCGCCTTCACCAAGCGCCCGCAGGACGTGGTCGGCATGCACTTCTTCAGCCCGGCCAACGTGATGAAGCTCCTGGAAGTGGTGCGCGGCAAGCACACCGCCAAGGACGTGCTCGCGACCGTGATGGGCATCGCCAAGAAGATCAAGAAGACCGCCGTGGTCTCGGGCGTGTGCGACGGCTTCATCGGCAACCGGATGATCGAGCAGTATTCGCGGCAAGCAGGTTTCCTGCTCGATGAAGGCGCCACGCCCCAGCAGGTGGACAAGGCGATCGAGAAGTTCGGCTTCGCGATGGGCCCGTTCCGCATGGGCGACCTCGCAGGCAACGACATCGGCTGGGCGATCCGCAAGCGCCGCGCCACCGAGATCGCCGACATGAAGTACAGCCGCACGGCGGACAAGCTCTGCGAGCTGGGCCGCTTCGGCCAGAAGACCGGGGCAGGGTGGTACGACTACCAGCCGGGCAAGCGCGATGCGATTCCGTCGGACCTGGTCAACAAGATGATCGAGGACCACCGAAAGGAGCTGGGCATCACGCCGCGCAAGATCTCCGACGAAGAGATCGTGCAGCGGCTGGTGTATTCGCTCGTCAACGAAGGCGCGCACATCCTCGAAGACGGCATCGCCTCCAAGCCGGGCGACATCGACATGGTGTACCTGACGGGCTACGGCTTCCCGATCTGGCGCGGCGGCCCGATGCACTATGCGTCGCAGGTCGGCCTCTTCAACGTGGCCGAGTCGATGAAGCGTTTCGCGAAGAATCCGCACGACGATGCGAAGTTCTGGCAGCCTGCGGCGCTGATCCAGAAGCTGGTGGCCGAAGGCAAGTCGTTCAGCTAATGAAGTCCACCCCCGTTGCTCGCTCACTTCGTGTAGCCGCCTCCCCCTCAAGGGAGCGCACCCAGCGGCCCGGCGAAGCCGGTTCCGCGGGTGCTCCGGGTTGGGTCGTGCGCGTAGGAAAGGATGGCTTGCATGCTGAAACGCGTGTTCCTTGCGCTGGTGCTGGTGATCGCGGCGCTGGTGGCGGCGGTGGCGGTCAATACCGGCGCACGCCGTCGCGGCAGGTCGCCGTGGCGCCGGCGCCGCCGGTCGCGATCGATCTCCCGGCTGCTGCCAAGCGGCTGGCAGGGGGCATCCAGTTCCGCACCGTGTCGAGCCTCGACGATCCCGCGGGCAACGCGGCGGAATTCGACAAGTTGCATGCCTACCTCGCCGAGCAGTTCCCGAAGGTTCATGCCACCCTCAAGAAGGAAGTGGTCGGGCAGCACGCGTTGCTCTACACCTGGGCCGGCTCCGATCCCAAGGCCAAGCCCGTCGCTCTGATGGCGCACCAGGACATGGTGCCGATCGCATCCGGGACCGAGAAGGCCTGGAAGGTCGATCCCTTCGGCGGCGTGATCGAGGACGGCTTCATCTGGGGCCGCGGCGCACTCGACGACAAGGGCAACCTGTTCGCGCAGATGGAAGCCATCGAGGCGCTGATCGCGAGCGGCTTCAAGCCCGCGCAGACGGTCTACCTCGTGATGGGCGACGACGAAGAGGTGAGCGGCCTGCGCGGCGCGCTGCCGATCGCCGAACTGCTCAAATCGCGCGGAGTGCGTCTCGATTGGGTGCTCGACGAGGGGCTGCTGGTGCTCGATGGCGTGCTGCCGGGCCTGTCGAAGCCTTCGGCGCTGATTGGCCTGGCCGAAAAGGGCTATGCAACGTTCTTCCTGTCGCTGGATACCGCGCCGGGCCACTCGTCGATGCCGCCGGCGCTCAGCGCGATCGGCCAGATGAGCGCGGCGCTCGCGCGGCTCGAATCCAAGCCGATGCCGGGCGGTATCAAGGGTATCGCCGGCCAGATGTTCGGCACGCTCGCGCCCGAGATGAGCGGCCTCAATCGCGTGCTGCTGTCGAACCTGTGGCTCACCGGACCGCTGGTGGAAAGCCAGCTCGAGAAGAGCCCGAGCAGCAACGCGATGCTGCGCACGACCACCGCGCTGACCATCGTGCGCGCCGGCAACAAGGACAACGTGCTGCCGGGCCGCGCCGAAGCGGCGGTGAACTTCCGCATCCTGCCGGGCGACACCATCGACAGCGTGGAAGCACACCTGAAGAGCGCGCTCGGCAACGACGCGATCCAGGTCAAGCGCTACCCGGGCAACTCGGAACCGTCGCCGGTTTCGCCGACGGATGGCGACGGATATCGCGCGATCGAGCGTGCGGTGCGGCAGGCCTTTCCCGATGCAGTCGTCGCGCCGGGCCTGATGGTCGCCGCCACCGACTCGCGTCACTTCAGCCTCGTCAGCGATGCGGTCTATCGCTTCTCGCCCTACCGTGCAAAGAGCGAAGACCTCGCGCGCTTGCATGGCACCAATGAGCGTCTCGCCATTTCCAACTACGGCGAAATGATCAATTTCTACCAGCAGTTGCTGCGCGACACCGCGCAGCCCCAGTAACCGATATCTCCCTCTTCTTCAAAGGACCACACCATGACCCGCGCCGTCATCGTCTCTACCGCCCGCACGCCGCTCGCCAAGAGCTGGAAGGGTTCTTTCAACATGACGCACGGCGCCACGCTCGGCGGCCACGCGGTGCAGCATGCGGTCCAGCGCGCCGGCATCGATCCGGCCGTGGTGGATGACGTGATCATGGGTTGCGCCACGCCCGAAGGCGCGACCGGCTCGAACATCGCGCGGCAGATCGCGCTGCGTGCCGGCCTGCCGATCACGACCTCGGGCATGACCATCAACCGCTTCTGCTCGTCGGGCCTGCAGACGATCGCGACCGCCGCCCAGCGCATCATCGCGGGCGAGGGCGAGGTCTATGTCGCCGGCGGCGTCGAGAGCATCTCGTGCGTGCAGAACGAAGCCAACAAGCACATGCTGGCCGATCCGTGGCTGGTCAAGCACAAGCCCGAGATCTACTGGAACATGCTGCAGACGGCCGAGCAGGTCGCCAAGCGCTACAACATCGGCCGCGACGCGATGGACGAGTACGGCGCCGCGAGCCAGCAGAAAGCCGCCGCCGCGCTCGAAGCCGGTCTGTTCAAGGCAGAGATCGCGCCGATCACCGTGCTGGCCGGCGTCGCCGATCCGGTGATGGGCCTGCGCACCAAGGAAGTCACGGTCGAGAACGACGAAGGCATCCGCGCCGGCACCACCAAGGAAGGCATCAGCGGCATCCGCTCGGCGCTGCCGGGCGGCCTGATCTCGGCGGGCAACGCGAGCCAGTTCTCGGACGGCGGCGGCGCCTGCGTGGTGGTCGACGAGAAATACGCGGAGCAGAAGGGCCTGAAGCCGCTCGGCCGCTTCCTCGGCTTTGCCGTCGCTGGCTGCGAGCCTGACGAAATGGGTATCGGCCCGGTCTTCGCGGTGCCGAAGGTGCTGGGGCGCCTGGGCCTGAAGGTGAGCGACATCGACCTCTGGGAACTGAACGAAGCCTTCGCCGTGCAGGTCATCTACTGCCGCGACAAGCTCGGCATCCCGGGTGACCGCCTCAATGTCAACGGCGGCGCGATCGCCGTGGGTCATCCCTACGGCGTGAGCGGCCAGCGTCTGACCGGCCACGCGCTGATCGAAGGCAAGCGCCGCGGCGCGAAGAAGGTCGTGGTCACGATGTGCATCGGCGGCGGCATGGGCGCTGCCGGCGTGTTCGAAATCCTGTAGCTCTCCCCCAGGCTCGCGCACTTCGTGTGAAGGTCCTGGCTCTCCCCCAGGCTCGCGCACTTCGTGTCGCTCTCCACCCCTCACCGGGGGCAACCCCAGCGGCCCGGCCCAGCCGGTTCCGCGGGGTCCCTGGCCAGAGGCCATCACATCTGAGAACGAACCATGAGCCTTCGTCCTACTCTCGATTTTCTTCTGTACGACTGGCTCCATGCCGAGTCGCTCAATGGGCGCGAGCGTTTTGCCGATCATTCGCGCGAGACCTTCGACGCGGTGCTCGACACCTGCGAGCGCATCGCGCGCGAGAAGTACGCGCCGTTCAACCGCATCGTGGACACCCAGGAGCCGCATTTCGACGGCGAGAAGGTGATCCTCCCGCAGGCCACGCACGATGCGCACAAGGCCTTCGTCGAGTCCGGCATGATGAGCGCGGCGCAGGACTACGACATCGGCGGCATGCAGCTGCCGTACACCGTGCAGGCGGCGGCCAACAGCTTCTTCGCGATGGCCTCGGTCAGCATCGGCTCGAACATGCTGACCAGCGGCAATGCCAATCTGCTGATGGTGCACGGCACCGAGATGCAGAAGGAGGTCTTCGCCAAGAACGAATTCTCGGGACGCTGGGCGGGCACGATGTGCCTGTCGGAGCCGCAGGCCGGATCGAGCCTCAGCGACGTCGCCACGCGCGCGGTGCCCGACGGCGCCGATTTCCAGAACGATCCGCTCGGGCCGCGCTATCGGCTCACCGGCAACAAGATGTGGATCTCCTCGGGCGACCACGAGCTGACCGAGAACATCGTGCACATCGTGCTCGCCAAGATCCCCGACGAGAACGGCAAGCTGATTCCGGGCACGCGCGGCATCTCGCTTTTCATCGTGCCCAAGCGCATGGTCGACACGAAGGGGCAGCTCACCGGCGAACGCAACGATGTGGCGCTCGCGGGCCTCAACCACAAGCTCGGCTGGCGCGGCACGACGAACACGCTGCTCAACTTCGGCGAAGGCAAGTACCCCGTGGGCGGCAAGGCCGGCGCGGTCGGTTACCTGGTCGGTCAGCCGGGCAAGGGCTTGCACTGCATGTTCCACATGATGAACGAGGCGCGCATCGGGGTCGGTACCGCGGCGGTGATGCTCGGCATGGCCGGCTACCACGCCTCGCTCGAGTATGCGAAGAGCCGTCCGCAAGGTCGTCTTCCGGGCGCGGCGGGCAAGGATTCGGCCCGGCCGCAGGTCCGCATCATCGAACACGCCGATGTGCGTCGCATGCTGCTCGCGCAGAAGGCATATTGCGAAGGCGCGCTGGCGCTGGAGCTCTACTGCGCCCGGCTGGTCGACGAGCAGAAGACCGGCTCGCCCGAAGCCGCCGACGACGCGCGGCTGCTGCTCGAAGTGCTGACCCCGATCGCCAAGAGCTGGCCGAGCGAGTGGTGCCTCGAAGCCAATTCGCTCGCGATCCAGATTCATGGTGGCTACGGCTACACGCGGGATTTTCCGGTGGAGCAGTACTGGCGCGACAACCGCCTCAACATGATCCACGAGGGCACCCACGGCATCCAGGCCACCGACCTGCTGGGCCGCAAGGTGCTGATGGAAGACGGGCGGGGCCTCACGCTGCTGGGCGCGCGAATCGCGGATACGATCCAGCGCGCCGCCGCACAGCCCGCGCTGGCCGGCCACGCCAAGTCGCTCGGTGCCGCGCTGCAACGCGTGGCTTCCGCGACGAAGGCCGCATGGTCCACTGGCAACCCGCAGGAGGCACTGGCCAATGCCGTGCCGTACATGCAGGCTTTCGGTCATGTGGTGCTGGCGTGGATCTGGCTCGACGTCGCGCATCGTGCTCTCGAAGCCGATGCAGCGAAATCCCAGCCGGCCACCGCGGGCCGCGTCGGCGCAACGGACTTTTTCTTCAACTACGAACTGCCGAAGATCGGCGCGTGGCTCAATGTCGTGGAGTCGCGCGACCCGACCTGTGCCGCACTGCCCGAGGAGGCTTTCTGATGACCGAAACCAAACCGCACGCCACGCTGGAAAAATGGATCTGGATCCTGATCTATGGCGGCCTCCTCGTCCTCGTCCTCGGCATCGCGACGGGGCGCGAGGAACCGGCGCTCGGCTGGGCCATGGCTGTGCCTGGCGCGGTGGTCGCCGCGGCGGGCTTCGTGCTGATCTACGTTCGCTCACGCCTTTCGGACAAGAAGGAATAGCCATGATCAAACACATCGTCATGTGGAAGCTCAAGAACCCGGGCGACGCGGCCGGGTTCAAGGCCCAGCTCGACAGCTGCAAGGGCCTGGTGCCCGGCATGCGTGAATTCGAAGCGGCCGTCCGCACCGAAGGGCTCGAAGCCAACGTGGACGTGGTGCTCGTCTCGGCGTTCGAAGACAAGGCGGCGCTGCAGGCTTATCTGGAGCATCCGGTGCACGTCGAGGTGTCCGCCGTTCTCGGCGGGCTGCGCGAATCGCGTACCGTGCTCGACTATGAAACCCACTGATTCCCCGGAGACGCCATGACCGCAAGAAGCATCCAGCAACTCTTCGACCTGAGCGGCAAGGTCGCTCTCGTCACCGGCGGCTCCCGCGGCCTCGGGCTGCAGATGGCCCACGCGCTCGGCGAAGCCGGCGCGAAGATCATGCTCAGTTCGCGCAAGGCGGACGACCTCGAGCAGGCCGCAGCGGAACTGCAGGCAGCGGGCATCGATGCCCGCTGGATCGCCGCCGACTGCTCGAAGGAGGAGGACACCCGCCGCCTGGCCGATGAAACCCTGGAGCGCATGGGCGCGGTGGACATCCTCGTCAACAACGCCGGCGCGAGCTGGGGCGCACCCGCCGAGAACCATCCGGTCGAAGCCTGGGACAAGGTGATGAACCTCAACGTTCGCGGCTACTTCATCCTGGCGCAGCAGGTCGCGCGCAGCTACATGATCCCGAAGAAGGCCGGGCGCATCATCAACATCGCATCGATCGCGGGCCTGAACGGCAACCCGCCCGAGATGCAGACCATCGCCTACAACACCTCGAAGAGCGCGGTGATCGGCTTCACGCACACGCTGGCGGCGGAGTGGGGCAAGTACGGCATCAACGTCAACGCGATCTGCCCGGGCTTCTTCATGACCAAGCTGGCGGCGGGCCTGATCAAGTCGATCGGCGAGGAGAAGATGGCTTCGCATGCGCCGTTGGGTCGTCTCGGCGACGATGAAGATTTGAAGGGCATCACGCTGCTTTACGCGAGCGATGCGGGCAAGCACATTACCGGCCAGTGGTTGGCCGTCGATGGCGGCGTCAGTGTGGTTCTTGGCGCTTGAGATGACGGATACCAACGCCAGCATCAACCTGCGGTCCTACACGGATCAGATCCCGTTCGCGCGCCATCTCGGCTTCGAGATCACGAAGTTCGAGGGCGGCGAGTCCGAGCTGCGCTACACCGCGAAGCCCGAGCACCTGAACACCTTCGACGTGACACACGGCGGTGCGGTGATGACGATGCTCGACATCGCCATGGCCGCCGCGGCGCGCAGCGAGACGCCGGAGATCGGCGTCGTCACGATCGAGATGAAGACCACCTTCATGGCGCCTTCGGTCGGGCCGCTCATCGCGCGCGGCAAGCTGCTGACGCGCACCGCGACGATGGGCTTCACCGAAGCGAAGATCTACGACGCGCAGGAGCGCGTCTGCGCGCATGCCACCGGCACCTTCAAGTACGTGAAGCGGCGCCTTCCCACTGGACCGGCGAGCGCGAACGACATGCGTCCGCCGTCTACAGACTGATTCCGACACGGAGATTTCCATGCCCACCAACAAGCAACAGATCCTCGACAATCGTCCCGAGGGCGAGGCCGTCGCCAGCAACTTCAAGCTCGTGACCAGCGAGACGCCGCCGCTTAAGGACAACCAGGTCCTGGTCCGCCATCACTACATGAGCCTCGATCCGTACATGCGCGGCCGCATGAACGAGTCGAAGAGCTACGCCCAGCCGCAGCCCCTCGGTCAGGTGATGCAGGGCGGCACGGTCGGCGAGATCGTCGAGAGCCGGCACCCGAAGTTCGCCGTGGGCGACAAGGTCGTCGGCTTCGGCGGCTGGCAGGAATACAGCGTGGTCGACGCCTCGCAACCCGGCATGTTGCGCAAGGTGGACACCACGCACGTGCCGTTGTCGCACTACCTCGGCGCAGTGGGTATGCCGGGCGTCACCGCCTGGTACGGCCTCGTGAAGATCATCAACCCGAAGGCCGGCGAGACACTGGTCATCACCGCCGCGAGCGGCGCGGTCGGCAGCGCCTTCGGTGCGCTCGCCAAGGCGCGCGGCTGCCGCGTGGTGGGCATCGCGGGCGGTGCCGATAAGTGCAAGTACGTGACCGACGAACTCGGCTTCGACGCCTGCATCGACTACCGCCAGCATCCCGACGTCAAGAGCATGAGCGCGGCGCTCAAGGAAGCCTGCCCGAATGGCATCGACGGCTACTTCGAGAACGTCGGCGGCTACATCTTCGATGCCGTGCTGCTGCGTGCCAATGCGTTCATGCGCGTGGCGCTGTGCGGGATGATCGCGGGCTACGACGGCCAGCCGCTGCCGCTCGCGAACCCGTCGCTGCTCCTCATCAACCGCGTCAAGCTCGAAGGCTTCATCGTCAGCGAGCACATGGAGGTCTGGCCCGAAGCGCTGGCCGAACTCGGCGCGCTGGTGGCCAGCGGCAAGCTCCGCCCGCGCGAATCCGTTGCGCAGGGTATCGAGGCCGCACCTGAAGCCTTCCTCGGCTTGCTCAAGGGCCGGAACTTCGGCAAGCAGCTCGTCAAGCTGATCTGACAATCTCACGGAGGCCGGCCATGGATGCGACTCACGAGGTCTTCAACCAGCCGGCCCCGCTGACCGGCTACAACCTCTTCGAGACCAACCGGCCGCTCCTGGGAGCGCTGAAGTTCAACGCGCCGCAGCTGCACACCGCAGCACTGAGCCATCTGGGCGCGGCGCTCGGCTCGGCCGAGATGCAGGCGCACGCACGCCTCGCGAACATCCACACGCCGGTGCTGCACACGCATGATCGCTTCGGACGGCGCATCGACGAGGTGGAGTTCCATCCGAGCTATCACGCGCTGATGTCGACGGCGGTGGGGGCGGGTCTGCATGGCGCGGCATGGGCGGCCACCGGGCCTTCGCCGCATGTGCACCGGGCGGCGGGATTCATGCTGTTCACCGAGCTCGAGCCGTCGATCCTGTGCCCGATCTCGATGACCTACGCGGTTGCGCCGGCCCTGCGCGGCAACGCCGCGATCCAGGCGGACTGGGGACCGAAGCTTTCCAGCCTCTGGTACGACCCGACCTTTCAGCCGTGGTCCGACAAGCCCGGCGTGACCATGGGCATGGGCATGACCGAGAAGCAGGGCGGCTCCGACGTGCGTGCGAACACCACGCGCGCCGTGCGCGTGGGCAGCGATGCCTGGGGCGAGCGTTACGCGATCACGGGCCACAAGTGGTTCTTCTCCGCGCCGATGTGCGATGCGTTCCTGGTGCTCGCGCAGGCGCCCGCCGGGCTGTCTTGCTTCTTCCTGCCGCGTGTACTCGACGATGGCAGCCGCAACGCGATCGAGATCCAGCGGCTGAAGGACAAGCTCGGCAACAAGGCCAATGCGAGTTCTGAAGTCGAGTTCCACGGCGCGACCGCCTGGCTCGTCGGCGAGGAAGGGCGCGGCATTCCGCAGATCCTCGAGATGGGGACGATGACGCGACTCGATTGCGCGCTCGGCACCGCCGGGTTGATGCGCCAGGCACTCAGCCTCGCGCTCAACCACACCGCGCAGCGCGACGCTTTCGGAAAACCACTGATCGATCAACCGCTGATGAAGAACGTGCTGGCCGACCTCGCGCTCGAAAGCGAGGCGGCCACCGCGCTGGCGATCCGCCTCGCGCGCGCCTTCGACCGGCAGGACGACGAGCACGAGCGCCTGATGGCGCGGTTGCTCACGCCGGTCGCGAAGTTCTGGATCTGCAAGCGCGGCAGCCTCTTCGCCCAGGAAGCGATGGAATGCCTCGGCGGCAATGGCTACGTGGAGGAGGGCGGCGAAGGCGTGATGGCGCGCGTCTATCGCGAGATGCCGCTCAATTCCATCTGGGAAGGGGCCGGCAACATCATGGCGCTCGACCTGCTGCGCGGCATGCGCAAGGGCGATGCAGTCGCTGCCATCGCGCAGGAGCTGGCGCCCGCGCGCGGCACCGACGCGGCGCTCGACCGCCTTGCCGATGCCTTGCCTGCGCGCATCGAGGCCATGGCGACCGAAACCGAAGCGCGCCGCCTCGCGCAGGACGTGGCGCTGGCGGTGCAGGGCGCCTTGCTCGCGCAGACGGCGCCGGGCGAAGTCACGAGCGCCTTCTGTGCGTCGCGGCTCGGCGGCGATTGGGGTCACGTGTTCGGCACGCTGGGCCGGGCAGTCGATTTCGATGCGATCATTTCACGCGCGCAGCCGCACTGAATTCAACGCAACACGAAGGATTTCCATGGCAGACCTGATCCTCCATCACTATGCAACGTCGCCCTTCTGCGAGAAGGTCCGGCTGATCATGGGCTTCAAGAAGCTCACCTGGAAGTCGGTGATCGTCCCGCAGATCATGCCCAAGCCCGACTACGTGACGCTCACCGGCGGCTACCGCCGCGTGCCGGTGCTGCAGATCGGCGCCGACATCTACTGCGACACGGCGCTGATCTGCGACGTGCTCGAACATCTCACGCCGCTGCCGTCGCTCTATCCCGAGCCGGGCAAGGGCCTGTCCCGCGTGGTCGCGCAATGGGCCGACAGCAGCCTGTTCTGGGCCTCGATGGCCTACAGCTTCAGCGGCAAGGGGGCGGCGGATGTCTTCGCCAAGGCACCGCCCGAGGCCGCCAAGGCCTTCGGTGAGGACCGCAAGGCCATGAGCGGCAGCATGATTCGCCTGCGGCCGGGCGATGCCGCATCGGCCTACAAGTCGTACCTCAGGCGGCTGTCCGACATGCTCGAACACACCGACTACCTGCTCGGCGGCTACCCGACGGTGGCGGACTTCGCCTGCTACCACCCGCTGTGGTTCACGCGCAAGCGCACGCCGTCGATGGCCGAGATCCTGCAGCTCACGCCCTCGGTGGTGGACTGGCTCGACCGCATGGCAGGCATCGGCCACGGCACGATGGAGACTTTCGACGAGGCCCAGGCCCTGGGGATCGCCAGGGCTTCGACGCCGCACACGCTGCTGTCGGACAGCACCTTCCAGGACGACCACGGTATTGCGCTTGGCTCGCACGTGACGATCGCGGCCGAAAGCTTCGGGCAGGAGCCGACCGACGGCGAGCTCCTCGCCGCGACGCGCACGCACTACACGCTGCGCCGCACCGGCGAGCGCTTCGGCACGGTGCACGTGCACTTCCCGCGCATCGGGTACGTGCTGCGGAAGGTCGAAGGCTGACCGGGCTCAGCGGCGTGCGGTGATGATGTGGGCCTGGATCTTTCCGTCGATCGGTCCGGTGCCGAATCGACGCGCCAGCGCTCTCTCGCAGATGGCCGTGGCTTCGGTCAGGCTGCCGGAGCGGCCTTCGATCTCGTTGCGCAGCGGCGTGCCCTGGCAATAGGCGAAGGCCGCTGCCTGCGGCGATGCGGCGCGGCTGCGCGCGGCGACGGTTTCGAAGCCGGGGGATGCGGCGAATCCCGCGCTGGCAAGATCGCGCTCGATCACGTGGCGGTCGTGATAGCCGTGCGGCACCCGCTCCATGAAGCGTGGCGGGTCGGTGGGAAACAGTTGGGCAAGCGCCTGAGTCGCGACATCGGCAAACTCGTTGTCTTCGATCCGGTCCCAGACGGCGAAGACGAATGCGCCGCCCGGACGGAGCACGCGACGCGTTTCAGCGTAGGCCGCAGACCTGTCCGGAAAGAACATCGCGCCGAACTGACAAACCACCGCGTCGAAGCTCGCGTCCTCGAACGGCAGCTGCATGGCGTCCGCCTGCTGCCATTGGACTGGCCGCTGCGTGCCCGTGGCGGCGGCGCGGTCGAGCATGGGCTGGTTCAGGTCCGTCGCGATCAACTCGACGCCGGGCGGCAGGGTGCGCGCCATCGCACGCGTCACGACACCTGTGCCGGCGGCTGTTTCAAGCACGCGTAACGGCGCCAGGGCGGCGACCCGCGGCGCGGTCTCGGCCGCATACGCCTCGAAGATCAGCGGGACGAGGTGCTCGTCGTAGAGGGCCGGGATGGAGCCGGAAAACTTGATGTCCGAAGCGGGAATCGCCATCGCGTGCCTCCTGGGTGTTCGCTCTAGTCGATAGGCGCGATTGTGACTGCGTCGGGCGGTTTTCCGTATTTCAATAGCGGCTTCACACACAAGAGACGAAAGGACACGCGCAAATGATTCAGGACTTCAAAGGCACCACGGCCGTTCTCACCGGCGCCGGCTCCGGCTTCGGCCTGGAGTGCGCGCGCATCGGCGCGGCCCGCGGCATGAACCTCGTGCTGGTCGATGTGCAGCAGGACGCGCTCCACAAGGCGCGCGCCGAGTTGGAAGCTGCCGGCGCGCAGGTCATGGCGCGCAAGGTCGACGTGGCCGACGCCGGGCAGATGGAGGATCTGGCCAAGGCGGTGCAGGAGCGCTTCGGCGCACCGCATTTCGTCTTCAACAACGCGGGCGTCGGCGCGGGCGGGCTGGTGTGGGAAAACACCGTGGCCGACTGGGAATGGGTGCTGGGCGTCGACCTCTGGGGCGTGATCCACGGCGTGCGCCTGTTCACGCCGATGATGCTCGAAGCCGCTGCCAAGGACCCGTCGTACCGCGGCCACATCGTCAACACCTCGAGCATGGCCGGCCTGCTGACGCCACCCAACATGGGCATCTACAACACCGCGAAGGCCGCTGTGGTGAGCCTCACCGAGACGCTCTACCAGGATCTGAAGCTCGTCACCGACCAGATCGGCGCGAGCCTGCTGTGCCCGTACTTCGTGCCCACCGGCATCAGCCAGAGCCAGCGCAACCGGCCGGGCGAACTCGCCGCCGGAAAGCCGACGAAGAGCCAGCTCATCGGCCAGGCCATGAGCGACAAGGCGGTCAGCAGCGGCAAGGTCACGGCCGCAGAGGTGGCGCAGAAGGTGTTCGACGCCATCTCCGCGAACCAGTTCTACGTGTTCAGCCACCCGAAGGCGCTGGGCAACGTGAAGAGCCGGATGGAGAACATCGTCTCCATCACCAATCCGGCCGATCCCTTCCTGGAGCGACCGGAAATCGGCGTGAATCTGCGCGCCCAACTGCGCGCGGGCTGACGTGGCACCGGCGGCGCGGGCGATGCCCGTGCTGCCGAACGGGACTGGCCCCCGCGCGACTCGCTGCTTAGACTCGGCCTCGTTCGGTTCGGTATCGCTGTCAATCCACTTCAAGGAGACACCGCATGGCCTACGTCGATGGATACGTTCTGCCGGTCCCCAAAGCCAACATCGAGAAATACCGCGAGCTCGCGCAACGCGCCGCCGCGATCTGGCGCGAACACGGCGCGCTGCAATACCGCGAATGCATCGCCGATGACGTCAAGCCGGGCGAAGTCACCTCGTTCCCGCAGAGTGTCCAGCTGAAGGATGACGAGACGGTGGTCATCGCCTATGTGGTGTTCAACTCCCGGGACCATCGCGACGAGGTCAACGCCAAGGTCATGAGCGATCCGCGCCTCGCCGACATGATGGACATGAAGAACATGCCCTTCGACGGCAAGCGCATGTTCTGGGGTGGGTTCGAGGTGCTCGTCGAGGCTTGATCGAGCGTCAGACAGGCAACGGACTGCGTTCCGAGAACTGCCCGTTCCAGTACGGGTAGTACGGATAGGGCGGCGTCGCTGCGCTCGCGGCATCGAGCCGCGCGATCTGATCGGGCGTGAGTTCCCAGCCGATCGCGCCGAGGTTCTGCTTGAGCTGCGCCTCGTCTCGCGCGCCGATCAGCACGCTCGCCACGGTCGGGCGGCGCAGCAGCCAGTTGAGGGCGATCTGCGGGATCGATTTGCCCGTCTCTTCGGCGATCGGGTCCATCGCGTCGATCACGCGAAAGAGCCGTTCTTCTTCCACCGGCGGCGCGAAGGTGGCGGTGTCGTGCAGGCGGCTGCCTTCGGGCAGCGGCCGGCCACGGCGGATCTTGCCGGTGAGGCGGCCCCAGCCGAGTGGGCTCCAGACGATCGCGCCCACGCCCTGGTCGATGCCCAGCGGCATCAGCTCCCATTCGTAGTCACGGCCGATCAGCGAGTAGTAGGTCTGGTTCGCCACGTAGCGCGCAAGGCCGCGGCGCTCCGAAGCCGCCAGCGACTTCATCAGCTGCCAGCCCGAGAAATTCGATGCGCCGATCAGGCGTACCTTGCCCGCGCGTACGAGGTCGTCGAGCGTGCCGAGCACCTCTTCGGCCGGCGTCATCGCATCGAAGGCATGCATCTGGAGCAGATCGATGTAATCGGTGCCAAGGCGCTTGAGCGCGGCGTCGGTGGCGCGGACGATGTGATGGCGTGACGAGCCGACGTCGTTGGGCCCGTCACCCGAGCGCAGCGAGAGCTTGGTCGAGATGATCGCCTTGTCGCGCCGGCCTTCGAGTGCCGCGCCGAGGATCGATTCCGACGCGCCGTTCGAATAGACGTCCGCTGAATCGAAGAGATTGACGCCGGCATCGAGGCAGATGTCGACGATGCGCCGCGCGGCGGCCACGTCGGTGCGGCCCCAGGCGCTGAAGAGCGGGCCGCTGCCGCCGAAGGTGCCGGTGCCGAAGCCGAGCGCCGGAACCTTGAAGCCGGAATTGCCGAGGTAGCGTTGTTCCATGTTTTTCTCCATTGATCGAAAGGGGGGCGAGCGAAATCAGGCGCCGGCGGCCGCACAGGCGGGGAGGACGTCCCGCCGGTCGAGTGCGCGGCTCCAGAGCGCGATGCCGAGTCCGCCCAGGGTGAACAGTGCGGCGGTCCAGCCCAGGGCTTCGAGGCCGGGGCCGTGGTCGATCACCATGCCGCCGGCCCATGCGCCGAGCGCGTTGCCGAGGTTGAAGGCCGCGATGTTCAGGCTCGAAGCGAGGTTCTGGCCCGCACCGGCGGCCTTTTCCAGCACGCGCATCTGCATCGGAGCGACCGTCGCGAACGAGGCGATGCCGAGCAGCAGCACGAAGATCACCGCGGTGGTCGGCGAATGGATGAGCCACTGCATCGAGCCGAGCGCCACGGCCAGCGCGAGCAGCGTGCCGATCAGTGCGGGCATCAATGCGCGGTCCGCGAACCGCCCGCCGAGCAGGTTGCCGATGGCCAGCCCGCCGCCGAACACCAGCAGGATCGGCGACACCGCGGATTCGGCCACGCCGGTGACCTGCGTCAGCAGCGGCTGGATGAAGGTGAAGACCAGGAATACGCCGGCGAAGCCGAGGATGGTCACCGCGAGTCCGAGCAGCACCTGCGGCCGGCCGAGTACCGCGACTTCCTCGCGCAGCGGTGCGTGATGGCCGTCGGCCTCGGCCACGCGGCACGAAGAGCGCGAGCACCGTGAAGGCGGCGACGCCGATCAGCGCCACGGCCCAGAAAGTCGCGCGCCAGCCGAAATGCAGCCCGAGCCACGCGCCGGCCGGCACGCCGAGCAGGGTGGCGGCGGTGAGTCCGGTGAACATGATCGAGATGGCCGATGCGCGCCGCTCCGGCGGCACGAGTCCGGTGGCCACGACCGAGCCGACGCCGAAGAACGTGCCGTGCGCCAGCGAGGTGATGACGCGCGCGGCCATCAGCATCTCGTAGTTGGCCGCGAGCGCACAAGCGATGTTGCCGATGGTGAAGATCGCCATCAGCGCGAGCAGCACGGTCTTGCGTGGCACGCGGCGCGTGGCGATGGTCAGCAGCGGCGCACCGACCGCCACGCCGACGGCGTAGCCCGAAATGAGCAGGCCGGCGGTGGCGATGGAAACGTGAAGATCCGACGAGACCTGCATCAGCAGGCCCATGATGACGAACTCGGTGGTGCCTATTCCGAAGGCACCGGCGGTGAGGGCGAGGAGAGCGATGGGCATGATGTCCCGTACTGTGCGGGCGCGGGTGCTTCGTGACTAGAATGCGCGTCGGATATAGAGCTGTGAGCTCAAGTCACAAGTCTTCATCCCCGACGCCATGCCCCGCATCGAAGTCAATCGCTCCGGAGAAATGGAAGCCTTCGTCCAGGTGGTCGATCGCGGCAGCTTTTCGGCGGGCGCCCGTGTGCTGGGCATGACGCCTTCGGCCGTCAGCAAGCTCATCGTGCGGCTGGAGGCGCGGCTCGGCACGCAACTGGTGCACCGCTCCACCCGCAAGCTGCAGCTCACGCCCGAGGGGCGCAATTTCTACGAGCGCAGCGTGCGCGTTCTGGCCGACATGGACGAGGCCGAGCGCTGCGCTGCAGCCGGCGCGCTGCCGCGCGGGCGGGTCAGCATCAATGCGAGCGTGTCCTTCGGGCATCACGTGCTGGCGCCGCTGGTCCCGCGCTTCACCCGGCAGCATCCGGAAGTGACGCTCGACATCTCGCTGACCGATCGGGTGGTCGACCTGATGGAAGAGCGCGCCGACGTGGCCATCCGCTGGGGCGAACTGCCGCCATCCGAACTGGTCGCGCGCCGCCTGGGCTCGACGCGGCAGGTCATCGTCGCCTCGCCGGCCTACCTGGCGCGCTACGGCACGCCGCGCACGCCGGAGGAGCTCGAAGCCCACAACCGCCTCGGCTACACCCACCGCCGCCGCTCGGCCGAATGGGCCCTGCGCGTGGACGGCCGCACCATCGAGATGCCCACCGTCGGCAACGTGCGCGTGGCCGATGGCGAGACGCTGCGCGTGCTGGCGGTGGCGGGCCTCGGGCTCGCGAGGCTGTCGCGCTACCACGTCCAGGCGGACATCGACGCGGGCCGCCTCGTACCGGTGATGGAAGACTTCAATCCGGGCGACAGCGCCCCGATCCATGCGGTATATCTCGGCAAGGCCGGGAGACTTCCGGCGCGGGTACGAGCCCTGCTTGACTTTCTTGTCGCCAACGTCACCGACAATGGGCGGCCCAGGCCATGAAAGAAATCTCCGACGCCATCGTCTGCGAAGGCTGCGACGCCATCTGCCACCGTGTGGCCCTGCGACCGCACGAGGTGGCGCGCTGCCCGCGTTGCGGCACCGAACTCGAGCGGCACCCGGGCGACCAGCACGCGCGCATCCTGCCGCTCACCGTGGCTTGCCTGATCCTCTTCACCATCGCCAATCTGTTCCCGATCGTCGAGATCGAGCTGCAGGGCCTCACGAGCGAAACAACGCTCGCGGGGGCGGTGGTTGCGCTGAGTTCCGAAGGCATGTCGCCGGTCGCGTTGCTGGTGCTGGCGACGACGATCCTGTTCCCGCTGCTGCAACTGTGCATCCTGGCCTACCTGCTCGTGCCGATGGCCTACGAGCGCCGGCCGGCGGGCTTCGGCGTGCTGGTGAAGCTGCTGCAGTCGCTTCGGCCGTGGGGCATGGTCGAGGTGTTCCTGCTCGGCGTGCTGGTGGCGATCATCAAGCTGAGCAGCATGGCGCACGTCATCGCCGGCCCGGCGCTCTGGGCCTTCGCGGCGCTCACGGTGCTGCTGACCGCCGTGATCTCGTTCGACCCGCGCGCCTTCTGGGAAATGGCTTTCGAGCCCGGTCCGGGACAAGAGCCGTGAACGAGCTTCCGCCGCCCATCGAAACCGCTGCGCAGCGCGGCTTCCTGAGCTGCCACCATTGCGGCAGCGTCTGGGAAGGCGCCGCCGAAGGCGAGCCCTGCGCGCGCTGCGCGACCCGGCTGCACAGTCGCAAGCCCGATACCTTCAACCGCACCTGGGCGTATCTGCTGGCCGCCGCCATCCTCTATCTGCCCGCCAACATGCTGCCGGTGATGATCACCAAGAGCCTGTTCGGCACGCAGCAGGACACCATCCTGAGCGGCGTCATCTATTTCTGGGTCTCGGGCGCGTACGGGCTCGCGGCGCTGATCTTCGTCGCGAGTTTCCTGGTGCCGCTCTTCAAGCTGACGGCGCTGACCTTGCTGAACTACCTGTCCCAGCGCGGCAGCGACTGGCGACAACTGGAGCGCGCCAAGCTCTACCGCATCCTGGAAGTGATCGGGCGCTGGTCGATGCTCGACGTCTTCGTGGTGGCGCTGCTCGCCGGGCTGGTGCGCATCCACGGCTTCGCCGAGATCACCGCGGGCTTCGGCATCGCCGCCTTCGGAGCGGTGGTGGTGCTGACCATGCTCGCATCGCTGAGCTTCGATCCGCGCTCCACCTGGGACGTGCGAAACGCGCCCGCTCCCGAGGCCGGCCCCGACGACGAAATGAAAAACAGTGGAGAAACCGCATGACCCCACCCCCGCTGGCCGCACCGGCGGTCGCGAAACGGCGCAACTGGCTGCCGTCGCTGATCTGGCTCATCCCTATCGTGGCGGCGCTGGTCGGCGTGACGCTGGTCGTCCGGCTCCTGATGGAGCGCGGCCCCGAGATCGTGCTGACCTTCCGCACCGCCGAAGGGCTCGAGGCCGGCAAGACCGCGGTGAAGTACAAGGACGTGCAGATCGGCACGGTGCAGAACATTCGCCTCGCGCATGACCGCTCGCATGTGCGCGTGCTGGTGCAGCTCAAGAAGGAGGCCTCGGGCTTCACCGCCAAGGACACGCACTTCTGGGTGGTGCGGCCGCGGCTCGACACTTCAGGAATCTCCGGCCTCGGCACCTTGCTGTCGGGCGCCTACATTGGCGCCGATCCAGGCATGTCGGAGGAGAGCTCGGGCGAATTCACCGGCCTCGAAACGCCGCCGATCGTGACGCGCGATGCATCCGGCCGCCAGTTCCTGCTGCGTGCGCACGACGTCGGCTCGCTCGACATCGGCTCGCCGGTGTATTTCCGTCGCATCAAGGTGGGGCAGATCGCGGCCTTCGAGCTCGATGGCGACGGGCGGGGCGTCACGCTGCGCGTGTTCATCAATGCGCCCTACGACAAGTTCGTCGGCGTCAACACGCGCTTCTGGCATGCGAGCGGCTTCGATGTCGAGCTCAACGCCGGCGGCCTCAAGGTGCGCACGCAGTCGCTCGCAACGGTGCTGCTCGGCGGTATCGCCTTCCGGTCGCCCGACGACGTGAGCGGCCCGGTGGCGCAGGAGAACACCGCCTTCACGTTGTCCGATGACGAGACCTCAGCGATGAAGGAGCCCGACGGCCCCTCGCAGACGATGCTGCTCTATTTCAACCAGTCGCTGCGCGGGCTGTCGCCGGGCGCTGCGGTGGACTTCCGCGGCGTGGTGATCGGCGAGGTCAAGTCGATCGGCGTGGAGTTCGACCGCAACGAGCGCGAGTTCAAGATGCCGGTCGTGATCCAGATCTATCCCGACCGGCTGCGGCGCCGGTCGGCGACCTCGCCCGATCCGCGCTTCACGCAACTCGATCGCTGGCAGTTGCTCGTCAGCAAGGGCCTGCGCGCACAGTTGCGCACCGGCAGTCTGCTGACCGGGCAGGTCTATGTGGCGATCGATTTCTTCCCCGAAGCGCCCCCGGTCAAGCTCGACACCACGCGCAATCCGCTGGAGCTCCCGACCGCACCCAACAGCCTCGACGAGTTGCAGTCGCAAGTCTCCGACATCGCGCGCAAGCTCAACAAAGTGCCCTTCGACGAGATCAGCGGCGACCTGCGCAAGACCATCGCCACGCTGAACCGGACGCTCGGCTCCATCGAGCAGCTCATCAAGGGCCTCAACGACAACGTCTCGCCCGAGATGGCCGCCGCGGTGAAGGACGTGCGGCGCACGCTCGGCGCGGCCGAGAAGACCATCGCCGACGACTCGCCGCTACAGCAAGACCTGCGCCAGACGCTGCAGGAAGTCACGCGCGCGGCGGGCTCGCTGCGGGTGCTGACGGACTACCTCGAGCGGCATCCCGAATCCCTCTTGCGCGGCAAACCGGAGGACAAGCAGAAATGAAGAAGAAGACCCCCATCCGCCTCGCCGCAGCGGCGCTCGCGACTGTGTGGCTGGTGTCGGCCTGCGGCAGCGCCGGCGGTCCGCAGTACTACAGCCTTGCGGAGGCGACCCCGCCACCGCCCGCCGCGCAGAAGACGAATGCCGCGCCGGCCTACATCGAACTCGCGCCGATTTCGATGCCCGAACGTTTCGCGCGGCCGCAGTTCGTGGTGCGCAAGAAGGACACGCCGGAAAGCCCGGCGGTCGACATCCTCGAACAGCATCGCTGGTCCTCGTCGTTCGAGGACGAACTCCGCGACGCGCTCGGCACCGGCATCGCGAGGCGGCTTGGCGCCGTCGACGTGACCAAGACCGGGCGCCAGCGCGGCCAGCCCGCGACCCGCATCGCGGTGCAGCTGGGGCAGTTCGATGCGATCGAGGGCAAGCGCGTCGATGCCAGCTTCACCTGGACCGTGCGCCGCACCGACGAAAGTCCCGCGACCGGCTGCCAGCTGTCGATCTCCGAGCCGGTGGGTCCGGGCTTCGATGCGCTGGCGCTGGGCGCGCAGCGCGTCACCGCCAGACTGGCCGACGCGATCGCCGGCAGCGTGTCGGCGGCGAAGACGAACCAGGTTCCGAACTGCGCGGCCTGAGCGTTCGGCGGCGGCCATGAACTCGACCGGCTTCGCGTTGTTCGCCACCGCCATCGGCGCGTGCGGCATCGCGTGGGGGCCGCGCGGACTCGTCGGCGTGCAGTTGCCGGAGGCGGAGGAGGATGCGACGCGTGCCCGCATGATGCGGCGCTTTCCGGCGCAGGTCGAATGCGAGCCGCCGCCCGAGGTGCAGCGCGCCATCGCCTCGATCCGCGCGCTGCTCGACGGCGAGCCGCTGGACCTTGCCGAGATCCGGCTGGATCAGGACGGCATCAGCGAATTTCACCAGCGCGTCTACGCCATCGCGCGCCGCATCCCGCCTGGCCGCACGCGCACGTATGGCGAGATTGCGGAGGAACTCGGCGACAAGGGGCTCGCGCGTTCCGTCGGGCAGGCGCTCGGACTCAACCCCTTCGCGCCGGTGGTGCCGTGCCACCGCGTGCTCGCGGCGGGCGGCAAATGGGGCGGCTTCTCGGCGCATGGCGGCGCGGCGTCGAAGCTGCGCATGCTGGCCATCGAGGGCGCACGGCCGGACAGCGATACCGCACCGCTCTTCTGAACGCAGAAACCAGGAACCCCGCGGAACCGGCTTCGCCGGGCCGCCGGGGTTGCCCCCTGCGAGGGCCACACGAAGTGTGGCGAGGCTGGGGGATAGCCCGCATTTCACGGACCTTCGAGACCTTGGCGACAATCCGCCCAATGACTTCCTCGCGCTTCTTCAGGATCGCGCTCGTGCTGGGCCTTTTGTCGGCCATCGGGCCGTTCGCGATCGACATGTACCTCCCCGCCTTGCCCGAGATCGGCAGCAGCCTCGATGCCGCCATCGGGCCGGTGCAGATGAGCCTCACGGTGTTCTTCATCGCGCTCGGTGTGGGGCAGTTGCTGTACGGGCCGGTGTCGGACATGGTCGGGCGCAAGCCGCCGCTGTATTTCGGGCTCGGCCTGTTCGCGCTCGCGAGCATCGGCTGCGCGCTGGCGACCGACATCGAGATGCTGATCGCGCTGCGTTTCGTGCAGGGCCTGGGCGCTGCCGCCGGCATGGCGATCCCGCGCGCGGTGGTGCGCGACCTGCACACCGGCAACGAAGCGGCGCGGCTGATGTCGCTGCTGATGCTGGTCTTCAGCGTGTCGCCGATCCTCGCGCCGCTGGCCGGCAGCGCGGTCATCGCGTTCACCGGCTGGCGCGGCGTGTTCTGGGTGGTGTCGGTCGCCGCGGTGATCGGCCTGGCCACCATCGCGTCGGTGCTCAAGGAAACGCGACCCGCCGAGGAGCGCGTGGAAAGCAGCCTGGGCAGCGCGCTGCGCGCCTACGGCGTCCTGCTGCGCGACACGCATTACCTCGGGCTGGTCTTCATCGGCGCATTCGCAATGGCCGGCTTCTTCACCTATCTCGCGAATTCCTCCTTCGTGATGATCGACCACTACGGCCTGTCGCCCACGGTGTACAGCGTCGCCTTCGGCGTCAACGCCGCGGCTTTCTTCGGCGCGGCACAGCTCAACGGCATGCTGTGCGAGCGCTTCGGCATCGTGCGCGTGGTCAAGACCAGCGTGACGGCCTGCGGCCTCGTGATGACGGCGATGTTCCTCTATTACCTGAGCGGCGGCGACCGGCTCGCAGTGCTGATCGTGCTGTACTTCATCGCGAGTGCGCTGATGGGCTTCGTGATCCCGACCACTTCGGTGCTCGCGCTCGAGCAGCACGGCGCGATCGCCGGCACCGCCTCGGCGTTGCTCGGCACGTTGCAGATGCTCACCGGTGCGGTGGTGATGACGGTGGTGGGCCTCTTCACCGACGGGCGGCCTCTGCCGATGGTCGCGGGCATGGCGGGCGGTGCGCTGATCGCGGTGCTGCTCGCCTGGATCACGCTCGGCGGCCGTCGGTCGACCCGCTACGCGGCCGGGTGAGGCGATGTCGGCCACCACAGCGTCCACCTCCGCCGTCGTCGCCGCCCGCGATGGCCTTCCGATGCCACAGCGCTGGCATGCGATGCTGGTCATCATCCTCGGCATCGCGGTGTCCGTGCTCGACGGCACCATCGTCAATCTCGCGCTGCCCGGCATCGCGCGGGAACTGAAGTCCGACGCCTCCCATGCGATCTGGGTGGTCAATGCCTATCAGATCGCGACGCTGGTGATGCTGCTGCCGCTCGCCTCGCTCGGCGACCTGATCGGGTACCGGCGCGTGTACCTCGTGGGGATGGCGCTGTTCGCAGCGTCGTCGGTGATCGCGACCTTCGCGAATTCGCTCGGCATGCTGATCGGCGCGCGGGCGCTCCAGGGCCTCGGGGCGGCCGGGATCATGAGCGTCAACTCGGCGCTGGTGCGGCTCGTCTACCCGCGCTCGCAACTGGGGCGGGGCATGGCGATCAATTCGATGGTGGTGGCGACCGCGTCGGTGGCCGGGCCGTCGGTGGCGGCGGCGATCCTGTCGGTCGCCTCGTGGCCCTGGCTCTTTGCGCTCAATGTGCCGCTGGGCATTCTGGTGCTGGCGCTCGGCGTGAGGGCACTGCCGGTCAGCGAGACCGCACCGGCTTCGGGACGGCGCTTCTCGGGCATCGACGTGCTGCTCAACATGCTCATGTTCTCGCTGATCTTCATCGGCGCCGACCGGCTCGGCGTGCGCGGCGAGTCGGGGCAGGGCGTCAGTGCGGGCGCATGGGCGATCCTGCTGGCAGGCGTCTCGGTCGGGTTCGTCTATCTGCGGCGGCAGTTGTCGCTCGCGGTGCCGCTGTTTCCTGTCGATTTGCTGCGCATTCCGGTGTTCGCGCTGTCGATGGGCACGTCGATCGGCGCGTTCTGCGCGCAGATGCTGTCCTTCATCGCGCTGCCGTTCCTGCTGCTGGAGACCTACGGCCGTTCGCACTTCGAGGCCGGCTTGCTGATCACCGCATGGCCGCTCGCGATCGTCTTCATGGCGCCGATCGCGGGGCGGCTGATCGGCAAGTATCCGGACGGCCTGCTGGGCGGCATCGGCCTCGCGCTGCTTGCGACCGGGCTGGTGCTGCTGGCCGCATTGCCCGCGCATCCTGGCAATGCCGACATCGCATGGCGCATGGTGCTGTGCGGACTGGGCTTCGGACTGTTCCAGTCACCGAACAACCACACCATCGTGACCTCGCCGCCGCCGCATCGCAGCGGCGCGGCGAGCGGCATGCTGGGCACCGCGCGGCTCACGGGCCAGACGCTGGGCGCGGTGATCCTCGCCGGCATCTTCAGCTTCTGGCCGCCGCACGACGGCAAGGGACAGGTGATCGCGTTGTCCATCGCCGCTTGCTGCGCAGCGATCGCGGCGGTGTTCAGCACGCTGCGCACGCGCCAGCCGGCCCCCGGCACGCCTGAGTTACTTGGTTGGAATGACCTCGCCGATCCGATCCGCCATATAGGGATAGAACGGATTCGACGACAGCCGCGTCAGCGAATCGAGGCTCACGATCAACGCACCCCGCTCGCCCCGCACCGCAAGCGCGCCGAGATTGACGCCGAACTCGTCGGTGTTCTCCGGGCGCATGCCGTAGAGCGAATCGTTCATCGGGAAGGGCAGTGCGAGGTGCGAGAGCGAGAACACCTCCAGCGGAAACTCCAGATCCAGCGTGCGCGTCTTCTCGTCGGTCGCGCCTGCTTCGGTGACGCGCTCGACCACCTGCCGGCTGTTGGGCCCGGTGTTGGTGATGATGGTCGAGCGGGAAGTTTCTGGGCGCGGCCGGCAGGATGCGGTCCAGCCGCAGGTCGCTGCCCGAACGCAGCAAGGGGCCGAATTTGATGCTGCGATTCAGGTCGAACAGCACCAGTTCGCTGCCGTTGGCCGGCAGCCGTGAATAGAGCCCGGTCACGATCGCACGGGTGCTCACCGTGAAATCGATCAGCGACTGGAAGGTAAGGATCGGCGGCAGCTTTGCGAGCTTGCCCGCGCTTTCCTCGCGCGCGATGTGGGCGCGCAGGTCGCGCGTGAGCAGCGACGATTGCCGCGCACCGTTCACCGGGAACGAGTTGTACTTGAAGGGGTTGAACTCCGGCACGATGCCCAGCCACGCCGCCTTGGCGAAGGCCGGGAAGATCGCCGGCCAGCCGAACACGCCCGCGAAACGCGAGAGCTCGGTAATGCCGATCATCGGCGCGATCAGGATGACGCGGTCGGGACGCGCGAGGCTCTGGTCGTCGAGCCCGTCGAGCGCGAACTTCATCGCGAGTGCGCCGCCGTTGGAGAAGCCCACCACATGCAGCGGCAGCGGCGCGGGCACGCGCCGGCGCGCTTCGCGCACCGCGAGGCGCGTGGCCTCCGACCAGTCTTCCCAGTCGACCTTCGTGAGCCCGGCAGGCACGGTGCCGTGCCCCGGCATGCGGATCGCGACGACGACGTAGCCGCGATCGCGGTAGAGCCGGGCCACGTGCCGCAGGCTGTAGGGCGAATCGGTCAATCCGTGCAGCAGCACGACCGCGCCGCGCGGTGCGCCATCGGGCTCGAGGATGTAGGAGCGGTTCCAGTCCTGCGCGAAGCGGCCCGGGTAGATCGGGCTGTTCTTGTAGTAGCGGTTGCTCGGAACCTGCGCCTCGGGCGGGGTCTTTTCGGTGACCTCGGCGCGGACCTCGTCGAAGGCCTTGTTCTCGGCGGCGATGTAGGCGGCCCAGTCGGCCTTGCGCAGCTCGTCCTGCGAAAGCTCGTGCGGAACGAAGGTGTGCCAGCGCTCGAGCGGCGGCCCGCGTTGCACGTCGTAGGTGCGCAGGGCGATCGCCGTGACGAACACGATGACCAGCACCAGCGCGGTCCACTTCAGGAACTTCAACAACCGGGAAACCATTGCAGCCAGCCCTCTCGTGCTTGCGCGGCGTCGTGCCGCTGCCGGCGGGCAATCTAGCACGAGGGCACCGGTTGCACGCGCCCATTCGATCGCCTTGCGCGGCCTGCGCCGCTTGCCTTCATACTGGCGGGCCTTCGACTGCATCGTGGAAGGCCTCCCATGACCCAGATCGGCAAGCCACCGGGCGACGAAGCGCTGATACGCCACGGCTGCAGGACGGTCGACTGCGCCCCGGCTGCGAGGCCCTGGGTGCTGGCCGCGGCGATCATCGGTTCCAGCATGGCCTTCATCGACGGCACGGTGGTGAACGTCGCGCTGCCCGCGATCCAGGCGGACCTGCATGCGACCGCCTTCCAGGCGCAGTGGGTGGTGGAGTCGTACGCGCTGTTCCTCGCGGCGCTGCTGCTGGTCGGCGGGGCGCTGGGTGACCGCTTCGGGCGGCGAAGAATTTTCGCGACCGGCGTGGCGCTGTTCGCGATCGCGTCAGTGGCATGTGCACTGGCGCGCGATGTGCACCAGCTCATCCTCTCGCGGGCCGTGCAGGGCATCGGCGGCGCGATGCTCGTGCCGGGCAGCCTCGCGCTGATCAGTGCGTCGTTTCCGGAGAAGGAACGCGGCCGTGCCATCGGGACGTGGTCGGGCTTCAGCGGCATCACGGCGGCGATCGGGCCGGTGCTCGGCGGCTTCCTGGTCGATCGCTATTCGTGGGTCTGGGCCTTCCTGGTCAACGTGCCGATGGCGGTCGCGGTGCTGCTGATCGTGTGGCGGCACGTGCCTGAAAGCCGCGGCGGCGGTGCCTCCACCGGCCTCGACGGCTGGGGCGCCGGGCTGGCGACGCTGGCGCTGGGCGGCGTCGTGTATGCCTTCGTCGAAGCGCCGACGCAGGGGTGGATTTCAAGAACGGTGCTCTTCGCGCTGGTGGCGGGCATCGCGGCTGGAATTGCATTCATCGTGGTCGAGCTGCGGGTGCGTTCGCCGATGCTGCCGCTTTCATTGATGCGCATCGGCAACTTCGGCGGCGCGAATCTGCTGACGCTGCTGCTCTATGCGGCGCTCGGCGGCGGGCTCTACTTCTTCCCGCTCAATCTCATCCAGGTCCAGGGCTATTCGGCCACGGCGGCCGGCGCGGCGCTGCTGCCGTTCATCCTGATCATGTTCGCGCTGTCGGGATGGGCGGGGCAACTCGTCGATCGCTTCGGGCCGCGAGGGCCTTTGGTCATCGGGCCGAGCATCGCGGCCGTCGGGTTCGCGATGTTCGCGCTACCGGGCGTGGGGGTCAGCTATTGGACGGCGTTCTTTCCTGCGGTGGTGGTGCTGGGCTTCGGCATGACCGTGACCGTCGCGCCGCTCACCACGACGGTGATGAACGCGGTCGGACCGGACCTGGCGGGCGTCGCATCGGGCGTGAACAACGCGGTGTCGCGCGCGGCCTCGGTGCTCGCGATCGCGGTGTTCGGCGTGGTGATGGCGTGGGCGTTCGGCGGCCAGTTGGGTGAGGGGTTGCGCGACGCGGGGGCATCCGCGCAGGCCACGGCATTTCTTGAGTCGCAGCGGAGCCAGCTGGCGGGTGCTGCGCTTCCACCGGGGGTGGACGAGGCGACCGGCAAGGCGCTGCGGTATGCGGTGAACGCGGCGTTCGTGTCCGGGTTTCGGTGGGTGATGGGGATCTGCGCGGCGCTGGCGCTCCTGAGTGCGGCGAGTGCGTGGTTCTTCATCGCCAGCGGGCCAGCTACACTCCCGGCCCCTTTTTCTGATCGGAGAGCCAAGCGCCCATGAGGAAGAACGAGAGCAAGAACCCGCCGTGGATGGCCGCCGCGCTGGACTACGTTCCCAAGTGGCTGGACTTCCAGGTCGAGCGCTACCGCCAGCCCGGCTGCGCGGTCGCCATCGTCCACGACGACCGGTTGATCGCCGAGTTCGGCATCGGCGTCGCGGACATGCGGACCGGCAAGCCGATGACGCCGAGGCACCGCTTGCGCATCGCGTCGCATTCCAAGACCTTCACCGCCAGCGGTGTGATGCTGCTGCGCGAGCAGGGCAAGCTCGGGCTCGACGATCCCGTCGGCCGCTACGTCGGCGGCCTGCACAAGGACCTCGCCAAGGCGCGCATCGGCGAGCTGCTGTCGCATGGCGCGGGCGTGGTGCGTGATGGTGCGGATGCCGGGCAGTTCCTCGATCGCCGGCCCTATCTGTCGCGCGCCGAACTGCTCGATGAGCTCGCGAAGAAGCAGCCGCTCGAACCCGGTGTCCAGCTGAAGTATTCGAACCATGGCTACGGCCTGCTCGGCATCCTGATCGAGGAGATCAGCGGCTCGCCGTACACGGACTGGATCACGCGCCACGTGATCGAGGCCGCGGGCCTGAAGGAGACCGTCCCCGACATGCCGCAGCTGCCGAAGTCCGCGCCGATGGCGTCCGGCCACACCACCGAGTTTCCGTTCGGGCAGCGGCTGATCGTGCCGGGCAACAACGTCTGCCATGCGATCGCGCCCGCAGGCGGCTTCGTCTCGACCGCGTCGGACGTGGCGCGCTTCTTCGCGCAGCTCGCGCCCGGGAGCAGGCACAGCATCCTCTCGCCGGCCAGCCGCCGCGAGATGGCGCACCGCCGCTGGCGCGACGAGTGCAACACCATGGAGTTCCACTACGGCTTCGGCACCATGATGAGCGAGCGGGGGCCGAAGGAATGGTTCGGCCACACCGGCAGCCTGCAGGGCTTCATCTCGCGGACGGCGCGGTTTCCGGCGACGGGCTTCACCATCACCGTGCTGACCAACGCGATCGATGGCCTGGCGTATGCGTGGGTCGACGGCGTGGCAAGCATTCTTTCCGCATTCAGCAGCCACGGCGCACCGGCCAGGGGACTTCAGGACTGGAACGGCCGCTGGTGGTCGATGTGGGGCACGACCGACCTGGTCGCGATGGGCAAGGTGGTCTGCCAGATCGCGCCGGCCATGCTGACGCCGTTCGACAGCGCCACGACCGAGTTCACGATCACCGGCAAGGACGAGGGGGCCATCCGCAAGACGTCCGCGTTCAACAGCCCCGGGCAGACGATGCGGCGCGTCCGTGACGGCAAGGGTCAGCCGGCCGAACTCTGGGTCGGCGGCACCAAGCTGCTGCCGAAGGAGGCGATGGTGGCCGAGGTGACGGGGCGCTACCGCAAGTCCGGAAAGACGCGGCGCTGACGGCCGTCCGCCGCATACTCCCTTCGCGTTAGCGCGCATGGCCGATAGTCAAGGCGCGCACCCCCTCCACACTGCGCCAACTCGGCCGTCCGCTGTGCGACCAGGCACACGGGCGCTGACGCAGGAGGGAAAGCAATGACCCAGAGGTGCTGGCGCGCGGCAAGTCTCCTGCCGCTTCTCGCGTGTGCCGTGCTTGCGGCATGCTCCAAGGGGCCGCAACCCGGCGAAGTTCTCGACGAAGCCCGGCTGGCCGGACGCGATGCAAAGTCGTTTCCGCAGGCCGACGAGGACTACTTCCACGACATGGACAACGGCATTGCGCTCTCGTCCGAAGAGATCCGCGGCCGCAACATGTGGCTGGTCTGGAGCGGCGGCAACGACCGCTTCTGGAACCTGATGACCGAGTACACCTTCGGCGCCTTCGATCTGCTGAAGATCATCAGCTCGCACCCCAGCCAGGGCTATTCGCGGACCAACCGGTGGAAGTACTTCGGGCTGGTGAACGAACCCTGCTTCGAGAACGCGAGCGGCCCCGACAAGAACCGGCGCGGCCTGTGGCTCGACGTGCGCAGCAAGGACTGCGCGCCCGATCCGTTCGAGAACGAGACGAAGTACCCGGGCGTGAAGATCGGCTCGCGCGGCCAGCCGCTGGGCGACGGCACCACGCAGCCCGTGGGCTCGTACTACGGCTATGCCACCGGCATTGCGGGCCTCAGGCTCTTTCCGAACCCGGCCTTCGACGAGAAGGCCGCCAAGGAATGGGATGCCGAGCGCTACTACACCGACCCGAGCTACTACAACCGCAAGGACCTCGTGCGGCCCTACCGCGTGGGCATGTCGTGCGGCTTCTGCCATCTGGGGCCGAGCCCGATCAAGCCGCCGGCCGATCCGGGCAATCCGAAGTTCGAGAACCTGAGTTCGTCGGTGGGCGCGCAGTACATGTGGGTGGATCGGCTCTTCATCCACAACTCGAACAAGCCGCAGGGCCGCACCAACTACATGTACCAGCTCGCGCACACCTACCGCCCGGGCACGATGGACACCTCGCTGGTCTCCACCGACATGATCAACAACCCGCGCACCATGAACGCGGTCTACGAGTTCGGCGCGCGCATGGGCTCGGCCAAGCGGCTCGGCGCCGAGAAGCTCGCGGGTGGCGAGCTGGACAACAAGCAGTTCAACGACTTCCTCGCCGAAGGGCCGTTGACCGAGTTCTACTCGAAAGGCGACAGCATCGTGCGCACGCCGCGCGTGTTGAAGGACGGCGCGGATTCGGTGGGCCTCCTGGGGGCGCTCAACCGCGTGTACCTGAACATCGGTCTCTTCAGCGAGGAATGGCTGCTGCACTTCAACCCCGTGGTCGGCGGCAAGACCATCACGCCGATCCTCATCGCCTCGGCGCAGAAGAATTCCAGCTATTGGCAGGCCACCGAGATCGGCAACTTCGACACGGCGAAGTTCTTCCTCAAGGCCGCGAAGCCCGACCACCTCAAGGACGCGCCCGGCGGCGACAAGTACATGGCCGATGCCGCCACGCTGAAGCGCGGCAAGGTCGCGTTCGCCGACACCTGCGCGCGCTGCCATTCGAGCAAGGCGCCCCCGGTGCCCGAATCGCTCGGGCTGACGCCTGCGCGCTGCGCCGGCCCGGGCTACGTCGAATGCTTCAAGCGCTACTGGACCTGGACGCAGACCGACGAGTACAAGGCGCAGATGCGCAAGATCGTGCAGGCGCCGGATTTCCTGGAGGGCAACTACCTTTCCACCGACCAGCGCATCCCGGTCACGCTGCTGCGCACCAACGCCTGCAGCCCGCTCGCGACCAACGCGCTGCGCGGCAACATCTGGGACAACTTCTCGTCGCAGACCTACAAGAGCCTGCCCTCGGTGGGGACGATCACGATCGTCGATCCCTTCACGGGCGAGCCCAAGCCCTACCTGATGCCGGCGGGCGGGCGTGGCTTCACGCGGGTGCCTTCGCTGATCAGCGTCTGGTCCACCGCCCCGTTTCTCCTGAACAACACGGTCGGCGAGGCGGACCCGGACAACAACCCGTCCGTCGAAGCGCGGATGAAGGTCTTCGACGCCTCGATCGAAGAGATGCTGTGGCCCGAGAAGCGCAAGACCGATCCCGAGCTCGGCGCGAAAGCCGGCGGCATCATCGACCGCACGACCGAGCGCAGCACCGTCACCATTCCTGCCGGCTTCGTACCCGAAGCGGCGCAGCCCTGCAGGGCACGCTGCATCGCTGGCTGCCGTGGCTGGTCAAGGAAGAGGGCGACATCGTGCTCGGGCCCATTCCCAAGGGCGTCCCGGTGAACCTGCTGGCCAACCTCAGGCTTCGCGCCGAAGCCGACGGCATCGACGAGAAAGTCAGCTACGTCAAGGACGTCGGCGAGCTGCTCGTCAAGCTCAAGCGCACGCTCGCCAGCGTGCCAGCGGACGCGACCGACGAGGAGCTGCGCAAGCATTTCGCGGTGGTGCGCGGCCCGCTGCTGGCGCTGAGCAAGTGCCCCGACTTCGTGGTGAACCGCGGCCACTATTTCGGCACTGCGCGGTTCAACCAGCAGGAGGGCCTGAGCGACGACGAAAAGTCCTTCGGCCGCGAGCCGGTCCTCGGCGACGACGA
Source organism: Variovorax ureilyticus (assembly GCF_050632185.1). Taxonomy (GTDB): domain Bacteria; phylum Pseudomonadota; class Gammaproteobacteria; order Burkholderiales; family Burkholderiaceae_C; genus Variovorax; species Variovorax ureilyticus_A. Next base: position 2,103,598 of record NZ_CP192579.1, on the reverse strand, counting down.
CAAGCGCGCATTGATCGCTTTCCTCAAGACTTTCTGACCGCCTCCCGACCGCGTCCCATGCACGGAGCCGACCCGACCGACTGGGACTACGTCATTGTCGGATCGGGGGCGGGCGGGGGCACGCTGGCGGCCCGTCTGGCCGAGGCGGGCATGCGCGTGTTCCTCATCGAAGCCGGGGACGATCCGCGCACGGGCGACAGCCGCCTGCCGGACGACTACGACGTGCCGGCCTTCCACGCCTTCGCGTGCGAGAACCCGGCGATGAGCTGGAACTTCCATGTGCGCCACTACGCCGACGAAGCGCAACAGGCGAGGGACTGGAAGCACGTGCCGGGGCGGGGCGTGTTCTATCCGCGCGCGGCGGGCCTCGGCGGCTGCACCGCGCACAACGCGATGATCTTCATGTTCCCGCATGCCTCGGACTGGGATCACATCGCGCAGCTCACCGGCGATCTCTCCTGGCGAGCCACCCACATGCACCGCTACGCGCAGCGGGTGGAGGATTGCCGTCACCGGCCGGTGTGGCGCGCGCTGCGGCATCTCGGGCTCGACCCGACCGGCCATGGCTGGCAGGGCTGGCTGCGCATCGAGAAGGCCATTCCGCTGACGGTGCTCGGCGACGACGGATTGGTGCGCGTGCTGCGCGACACCGCGCGGACTTTCGCGAGCACTCTGCCCACGCCCTTGCTCAGCACGCTGCGCTGGTTGCGCGGCGGTATGGGCGACCCCAATTCGCGGCGCGCGACCGGCAAGAACTTCGAAGGCATCTGCTATACGCCGCTCGCGACATCCGGCCACTGCCGCGTCGGTGTGCGTGAGCGGCTGCTCGACGTCGCCCGCCGGCATCCCGACCGCCTGCATATCGAGCTCGGTGCACTCGCCACCCGGCTGATCTTCGATTCCGATGGCGGCGTCTGCGGCGTCGAGTACCGCAAGGGCGAGAGGCTCTACCGCGCCCATGCGAACCCGAGCGCATCGAGCGGCGAGCTGCACGAGGCGAGGGCGCAGCGCGAGGTCGTCCTGTGCGGCGGTGCCTTCAACACGCCGCAGTTGCTGATGCTCTCTGGCATCGGACCGGCAGACCATCTCGCCGAGCACGGCATTCCGGTGCGCGTCGATCTTCCGGGTGTCGGACGCAATCTGCAGGACCGCTATGAAGTCGCGGTCACGCACCGCATGTGCGCGCCGTGGGAAGTCCTCGAAGGCGCGCGCTTCGACCGCGACGACACGTTGTGGCGCCACTGGAACGGCGGCGAATCGGGCATGTACGCATCGAACGGCGCGGCGCTCGGCGTGGTGCAGCGATCGCAGGCCGCAGAGCGTCGCGGGCTGCCGCCGGACCTGTTCTGCATGGCGCTGCTGGCACGCTTCGAGGGCTACTTCACCGGCTTCTCGAAATGGATCCGCGACTATCACGACCGCCTCACATGGGCCGTGCTCAAGGCGCATACGCAGAACCGCGCGGGCACCGTCCGGCTGCGTTCGGCCGATCCGCGCGACATGCCGGCGATCGACTTCCATTACTTCGAGGACGGCAGCGACGCGGCCGTCGAAGACCTGCAGGCGGTGATCGAAGCCATCCGACTCGTGCGCCGCATGACCGCGCCGCTGATCAGCAGCGGATGGATCGCCGAGGAGCTCGCGCCCGGTCCTGATGCAAAGAGCGACGAGGCGCTGGCCGCTTATGTGCGCGACACCGCATGGGGCCATCACGCCTCGTGCTCGTGCCCCATCGGCGCGCAGGAAGAGGGCGGCGTGCTGGACAGCACCTTCCGGGTGCACGGCGTGAAGCGCCTGCGCGTGGTCGATGCCTCGGTGTTCCCGCGCATCCCGGGTTTCTTCGTTGTCGCGGCGGTCTACATGATTGCGGAGAAAGCGGCCGACGTGCTCTTGCAGGAGGCGGACCGCACACCTCTTTCGGCAAATTGACGGCCCCCATCGATCGGCAGACACTTCGCCGGCAAAGGGGCTTCCCCGAGGAGAAGGTGTATGGCGTACGACGTGGCACAACTGCTCGAGATGTCGCAGCAGCAGCTCGACGACCTGTTCCGCGAAAGCCCGGCCGGAGACATCCCCAACGGCGAAGCCGAGGGCACCGCGATCATCGCGCCCGGCACGCGCTATTCGGAATCGATCGCGAAGATCATCAACTACTTCGGCTGGCAGGGGAAAGTGTTCGATGCCGAGAAGGGCGTGCTGAAGAACAAGATCACGCCCTTCGGCGTCGAGGCCATCGTGGCCAAGGTCGGCAAGGGCGACAGCTGGCTCGACGGCAAGGAGTGCATCGTGCTCGACTACTCCGCCACCTCTCTGGTCGCCCACTGGATTCGCGACGAGATACGGCTCATCTCCCCCAACTTCTACCTGGGCAAGGTGTATTGGGGCAAGGAACGCCTGATCGACTTCTGCCTCAAGTTCTGATGATGCGGTGACGCCTCAATCCCACTTCATGGTGGTGGCAGCGCTGGCGGAGGGCCGTGAACAGGCCCTGCGGGAGTTGCTGGGCACCATGAACCTGCTGCCGGGCACGGCCGACCCCGCGAACGCGCTCGTGCCTTTCGGCGAGTTCGAGGGTCTGCATTTCGCGCGCTTCGCGGTGCTCGTCGACGCCACCGGGTCGGACTTCGAGGTCTTCGATCTGCCGAGGCCGCGGGTGCCGGTCTATCTCGCGTTCCTCGGCGAGTGCGACGGGCCGGCCGAGGCGCAGCTTGCGGAATTCGTCGACCGCGCGGGCGAAGGGGTTCGCCGCATCTTCGCGCACTGCGAAGGCTTCGATGCGGGCGGCGATCTGCTGGCGTGGCTGAAGGCGCGCCGGTGCCCACGGCCGCGGGCTACGTGAACTGGATCGGCCGCACCGTGAGGCAGATTCGCGAGAACAGCGCGCTGCAACGGGCGCTGTCGTCGCAGGTGCCGCGCGACGGCACCGTGGCCCACGATCCGCAGGCCGCGCGGCGTGCGCTGATGGCCTACGTGCAGCAGGAGCAGCTCGAAGGCCGCCTGCTTTTGACATCCGCGGAGCGCACGCCGTTCGGCTGGCAGGTCCGCAATGGCCTCCACGCGGCAGGCATCCCTCTGATCGGGCTGATCCTGTTGCCGCTGATCGTCGTGCTCTCGCCTGTTGCCATCGTGCTGCTGCGCCGCCACGAGAAGAGCGACCCGGAGTTCTGCCCTCGGCCCGAGCGTGCTGCCGTGCGAGAGATGCAGCAGCTCGAAGACCACGACCTCACCAACAGCTTCACCGCGCTCGGCTGCGTCAAGCCTGGATGGTTCCGCCGTCGGCTGACGCAGCTCCTCCTGCTGCTCATCGACTACGCGGCCCGCCATGTCTTCGGACGCGGTCATCTCGCGCGCGTGCAGACGATCCACTTCGCGCGCTGGGTCTTCCTCGACGACAAGTCGCGCGTGCTGTTTGCAAGCAACTACGACGGCAGCCACGAGGCCTACATGGACGACTTCATCAACAAGGCGGCGTGGGGGCTGAACCTGATCTTCAGCAACGGCTTCGGCTGGCCGCGCACCGACTGGCTCGTGAAGGGCGGCGCGCGCCACGAGCTGCGCTTCAAGTACTACCAGCGCCGTCACCAGTTGCCGACGCAGGTCTGGTACAAGGCCTACCCCGGTCTTACGCTCACGGACCTGAATCGCAACCAGCGCATCCGCGAAGGCTTCGAGATGGCATCGATGAGCGACGAACAGGTGCTTGCATGGCTGAGGCTGCTATGAACCGGCCGGCCATCGACTACGAGGATATCCAGGGCATCGTGCGCTTCGGCCACAAGCGCATGACACAGGCCTGCTTCCTGCTCTTGCGCGTGACGGATGCCCGCGCCGCGCGCGCATGGCTCGCCAACGCGCGCGTTACCAGCGCGATGACGCAGGAGCCGGCGCCCACGACCGCGCTGCAGATCGCATTCACGAGCAGTGGCCTGCGCGCGCTCGGCGTGGCCGACGACATCGTCGAAGGCTTCTCGACCGAATTCATTGTCGGCATGAGCAGCGATCCGGCCCACTCGCGCCGGCTCGGCGACCTCGGGCCGAACGATCCCGCGCACTGGCAATGGGGCGGCACGCCCGACGCGATCCCGCATGTGATGGTGATGCTTTACGCCGAGCCCGGCGGCCTCGAAGCATGGGGCATCGAAGCGCTGGCCGGTGCGGAAGAGGGCCTCGAGCAGCTCGCCTGCCTTACGACCTCCGACATGGACGGCGTCGAGCCTTTCGGCTTTGCGGACGGCATCTCCCAACCCACGCTCGACTGGCAGCGCAAGCGCGCGGCGCGCGACGAGGAGCGCGAGGACTACACCAATCTCTCGTGTCTCGGCGAGTTCCTGCTCGGCTATCCGAACGAATACGGCGGCTACACCGACCGGCCGCTGCTCGATGCGGCGCGCGATCCCGACGCGGTGCTCGCGCCCGCGGAAGACGCGCCGGACAAGGCCGATTTCGGCCGCAACGGCAGCTACCTCGTGCTGCGGCAACTCGAACAGGACGTCTCGGGCTTCTGGCGCTTCATCGACGCACAGGCGCAGGGCGATCCGGCGGACCGCAAGCGGCTGGCCGAAGCGATGGTCGGCCGGATGATGGATGGCGAGCCGCTCATGGGCCGCGCCAACGAGGCCATCGACGGTGAGGACGATCCTCGCAACACCTTCACCTACCGCGACGACGACCGGGGCCTGCGCTGCCCGATCGGCGCGCACATCCGCCGCAGCAATCCGCGCAACGCCGATCTGCCGGCGGGGCCGCCGGGCTTCATTTCGTGGGCGGCGCGCACGCTGGGTTTCGACGCGAGGGCGCTCGCGAACGACCTCGTCGCCTCGACGCGCTTCCACCGGCTGCTACGGCGCGGGCGCGAATACGGCCCCGGCGTGTCGCTCTCCGATGCGCTCTCGGGCCACACGCCGCAGGAGGGCACCGGCCTGCACTTCATCTGCCTCGGCGCGAACATCGCGCGGCAGTTCGAGTTCGTGCAGTCGGCGTGGCTCGCCGGCATCCGGTTCGACGGATCGCGCGACGAAAGCGATCCGCTCATCGGCAACCACCTCCCGCGTGCCGATGGCGCCGCGACCGATTGTTTCTCGATGCCCGTGGCCCACGGACCCGACCAGCGTGTCTGCGGCCTGCCGCAATTCGTGACGGTGCTCGGCGGCGCGTATTTCTTTCTGCCCGGGCTTCGCGCGCTGCGCTACATCGCGAAGGGAGAACCATGAATTCGAATGTCAGTCGCCCGACGCCGCGCGCCAACACCGGCTCGTTGTGGCGCAACGCCGTCAGCGACGCGGGCATGGCCTTCATCCGCCTGGAGCGCCGCTTCGATCCCCTGTTCCGGCCGGCTTTCGATGCCTTCCTGCGCGATCCGCTCGCGCGCTTCGCCACCGCGCTCATCAACAGCCGGCGCGAGAACGAAGGGCTCGGCATCGCAGAGGAAAGGCTCCTGCCCGACGAGGAAAGCTTCACCGACTCGATCGTCAAGAGCTTCACTCGGCAGATGACCGACCTGTGGAAGCCGGGCGGCTTCGAGCGCGGCGGCAACACCAAGACGCAAGGCATCGTGCGCGGCGAATTCATCGTGCACGACGACATTCCCGAGCAGATGAAGCGCGGCATCTATGCAAAGCCGCAGACTTTCCGCGCGTGGGTGCGCTTCTCGGGGCCGGGGCCCTACATCACGCCGGACATCGACGACGTGGGCTTCATGAGCATCAGCATCAAGCTGATGGGCGTGCCCGGCGAGAAGCTGATGGACGAGGAGAAGCACACGCTGGACATGTTCGCCGTTTCCACGCCGACCTTCGTCACGCCGGATGTCCGCTGCAACGCGGCGCTGCAGATCGAGAGCGTGAAGAACGCGCAGATCTTCTACTTCGTGAACCTGCGCGAATCGCACATCCTCGACCTCGTGATGCAGTCGCTCTTCATCAAGACGCAGAGCAGCCCTTTCGAGGCGCCTTACTTCAGTTGCGTGCCCTACCTCATGGGCGAAGGGCAGGCGATGCAGTATTCGGTGTGGCCCAAGACGAACAAGCGCACGCCGATCCCGCGCCTGCCGTTCCGGCCGCCCGACGACTACCTGCGCAAGGCGATGGTCGCTTCGCTCGAGGCGGGCGATGTGGAACTCGACTTCCGCATCCAGATGCAGACCGACTCGCACCTCATGCCGATCGAGAACGCGGGCGTGCTGTGGCCGGAGAAGCTCTCGCCGCGCGTCAGCGTCGCCACGCTGCGCCTGCCGCGGCAGAAGTTCGATTCACCCGCGCAGATGGAATTTGCAAAGCGCCTGTCGTACAACCCGTGGCACACCATCGCGGACCATCGACCGCTCGGCAACCAGAGCCGGGCGAGAAGGCGCATGTACTGGGCGCTGTCGACGCTGCGGCACAACATGAATGCGGTGCCGCATTTCGAGCCGACGGGGGATGAGGTGTTCGAGTAGGGCCGCCATCAGGCCCGATGGCCCAGATCGAATGACCGGCGATTGGCCCACAGATTGACCAGCGCATCGAGCTCCGTCACATAGATGCCCACTTGCGGCGGGCCGATGGAGCCGTCGTCGCGGCGCTTGCTGCGCATCGTCGCATGCCAGAGGCCGTCCGACAGGTGCCGGTATTGGCCGAGGAATTCGCAACCCAGCGGCGTCGTGAGCGAGAAGCCGCACCGGCGCAGAAGAATGCCGTCGCTGCGCGAGCCTTCCACGCCTTTGGTCGAGACGAGGATATGCACCCCGTCGTCCTGGAGGATGTTTTCTCTGGGAAGCGCGGGAAGCACTCCCGGCGTTCCGCTTGAATCTGGCGTGTCCATGGCTCTGCCTATCGGCGGCCGATGGAGCAAGTTGTAGGCGGGTCTTCGCGAAAAAATGTAAGCGCTGTACTTTTCGCAGGCCGGCCCGCCTCGTCAGATCAACCGTCGGATGGTCTTCTTGCGCCAGACCAAACGGTAGTAGCAGGCCTGCATCGTCAGCATCGCCGTGAAGGCCACGGGGTAGGCGATCCAGATGCCGTGGAGGCCGATGCGGTGGCTCATCCACCAGGCCACCGGCACTTCGATCAGCGCGATGCAGAAGATCGAGATGCTGGTCGGCACCAGCACCGAGCCGCTCGCGCGCATGATCCCCGACAGCGCCGAGCCCATGCCGAAGATCACGGTGCTCCACAGCATGATGTGCAGCAGCGTCTGCGCGACTTCGATCACCGGGTCGCTGGTGATGAAGAAGCCCATCAGCGGCCGCGCGAAGAGGTAGCCGAGCACCACCAGCGCGCCGGTGAGCACGAGGTTCATCATCAGCGCGGTGCGCGTGATCGCGCCGAGGCGGTCGGAGCGGCCCGCGCCGATGGCCTGCGCGCCGAGGATCGACGCGGTGATCGCGATCGAGATCGCCGGGAACTGCACGTACGCGACCACCTGGTTCACAGCGCCGTACGCGGCGGTCGCCTCGGAGCCGTAGGTGTTCACGAAGGACAGCAGCGCGAGTTCGGCCAGCGACACCACGATCATCTGCACGCCGGTCGGCACCCCGACCTTGAGCACCGCCTTGAGCAGCGCCGGGCGCACCCGCAGATGTCGCACGAAATCGGCATCGGGCGCGAGCGGGCTCTTCTTGCGGCGCAGATGGAATGCCAGCCAGGTCGTCGCGACCACGAAGGAGACGACCGTCGCGCACGCGCCGCTCGCCACGCCCATCTGCGGCAGGCCGAACCAGCCGCGGATCAGCGAGGGCGTGATGACCAGGCCGATCAGCGTCGAGATCATCAACGTGTAGAGCGGCGTGACCGTGTCGCCCACGCCGCGCAGCATCGCGGTGGAGAGCAGGAACACGAACAGGCCCGGCATCGCGATCAGGATGATCCGCGCATAGCGCGTCGCGTCGGCCAGGATGTCGGGCGGCGTGCCGAGGATGCGCAGCATCGGCTCGGTGAACGCGCCGCCGAACAGTGCCACGCACAGGCCGAACAGAACGCCCACCGTGAGCGTGGTACCGGCGACGGCACGCGCCTTGTCGGGTTCGCGTGCGCCCCAGGCCTGCCCGATCAGCACCGAGGCGCCGGCGCCGAGCCCGATCGTGAAGGCGATGAAGAAGAACATCACCGGAAAGAAGCCCGACACCGCGGCGAGCGCGCCGACGCCGATCATCTGTCCGAGAAAGACATTGTTGAGCGTGCCCGACAGCGACTGCAGGATGTTGCTGAGCAGCATCGGCGCCAGGAAGATCAGGAAGGTCTTCCACAGCGGCCGCGCCGCCATCGCCGCCGCGCGCGGATGGGCGTGCGAAGGCGTGCTCATTCGGCGGCACTCCAGGCCGCCGCGGCGAGCTTGTGCAGGTGTGCCTGGACGTCTTCGGGCCAGCTTGCGATGTGTTCGTCGAAATGCGCGCGATCGCCGGCAAAGAGCGCGCGGGCCGCTTCCTCGAACCCGGGCAGATCGCCGGCGATGGCGGACATGAACCGGTAGGCGGCTTCACGGGCGGCGCGCTGGGCGTCGCGGTCCGCGTGCACGTGGCGCGCCTCGTCGATCAGCCGTCGCAGAGCGACCGATGCGCCCCCGGGCTGGCGGCCAAGCCATTCCCAGTGACGCGGCAGCAGCGTGACTTCGCGCGCGACCACGCCGAGCCTGGGTCTTCCGACGCCGCGCGCGGCGGGCTCGCCGCCAGCGGCTGCCGGGACCTCAGAGGCGCCTTCGCGAAGGTCGATGTCGAGCCGCTCGCCGGTGCTGTCGTCGAACACGAAGGGCTGCACCTGACCGGAGCGCGCGCATTGCTTGCGCACCTCGGCGATGACTTTCGCACGCGGGCCGGACGCAATGCGGTGGAAACCGGCAAAGGCGGTGAGATGGGATTCCTGGGAAGAAGGCATGGGGCGCGAATAATATCCGGGCAAAAATGAAAATGCAATCTACCCGGGTAAAAATTGCATCAGCGCGCGCGCCGGAAGCTGCGCCAGGAGCGGCGCACGCTGTTCCGGATCCCGCGGGCGACGCGCCAGGGCAGGCTCTGCCGAACCATGAGCATGAGCCTGTCCTTCCAGGCCTTCCAGCGCGGATACCAGCGTGCGAAGAGCGGGATGCGCATCAGCGCGGGCTCGACGAGCTGAAAGAGCCGCGCGAGGATCGCGGTGCCGGCCAGCTTGGCCGCGAGCAGCAGCATCACCGCGCTTTTCGCGTGCCCCTCCGCGAGCAGCAGCAGGCCGATGAGCTTGATGGGGAACAGCATCAGCATCGGCGCGAAAAAGGCGAGTACCGCCCCCCAGGGTGAGAGGTTGCGCAGCGCCTGCTCGATGCGTGCCCAGAGCGGCAGGCGGGCAAGCTGCCCGACGAGCCGGGCAAGCGGCTCCCAGCCCCATTCCTCGAAGAGCAGCACCGGCACGATCACGATCGCGGCGAGCGCGCGCAGGAGTTTCTTGAGGAGGCCCATTGCCGACGATTGTCGGGCGTGCGCCGCGAGAACTCGCTACACGAAGTAATGACGAAGTCGTCGCCCGGGGCCTCGATCTGCCTATGGCAAACTTCCGCGCTTTATCTCGCAAGGCGCCTGACGCGGGCGCCGGACCCAGGGACGTCCTTCCAGCATGCAGAAAATCATTCGCCAGCTCGCCGCCGAGATCAAGGTCGGCGAGCACCGGTGAAGGCCGCCGTCGACCTGCTCGACGGGGGCGCCACCGTGCCCTTCATTGCCCGCTACCGCAAGGAGGCGACCAACGGGCTCGACGACACCCAGCTGCGTGAGCTGGAAGCGCGCCTCGCGTACCTGCGCGAGCTCGAAGACCGCCGCGCGGCAGTGATCAAGAGCATCGACGAACAGGGCAAGCTCACGCCCGAGCTGCGCGCCGCGATCGAGGCCGCGCCGACCAAGCAGGAGGTCGAGGACCTGTACCTGCCGTTCAAGCAGAAGCGCCGCACCAAGGGCCAGATCGCGCGCGAGTTCGGCATCGAGCCGCTGGCCGACAAGCTGCTGGCCGACCCGACGCTGGATCCGGCGGTCGAGGCCAAGGCCTTCCTGCAGCCGGCCACCACGCTCGACGACGGCAAACCCGGCCCCGATTTCTCGACCGTGCCGGCCGTGCTCGACGGTGTGCGCGACATCCTCTCCGAGCGCTGGGCCGAAGATGCCGCGCTGGTGCAGAGCCTGCGCGAATGGCTGTGGAGCGAAGGCCTCTTCAAGTCGAGCCTGATGACGGGCAAGGACGAGAACAACGCCGAAGTCGCCAAGTTCCGCGACTACTTCGACTACGACGAACCGATCGGCCGCGTGCCGTCGCACCGTGCGCTGGCGGTGTTCCGCGGCCGCGCGCAGGAGGTCCTCGATGCCAAGCTGGCGCTTCCGGTCGAGCCCGAGCCGGGCAAGCCGTCGATCGCGGAGGGCAGGATCGCGCTGCACCTGGGCTGGAGCCATTCGGGCCGTGCGGCCGACGACCTGATCCGCAAGTGCGTGGCATGGACGTGGCGCGTGAAGCTCGCGCTGTCGACCGAGCGGGACCTGTTCACCCGTCTGCGCGAGGACGCCGAGAAGGTCGCGATCAAGGTCTTTGCCGACAACCTGCGCGACCTGCTGCTCGCCGCGCCGGCCGGCCAGCGCGTGGTGATGGGCCTCGATCCGGGCATCCGCACCGGCGTGAAGGTCGCAGTGGTCGATGCCACCGGCAAGCTGGTCGAGACCGCGACCGTGTTCCCGCACGAGCCGCGCAAGGACTGGGAAGGCTCGCTGCACACGCTCGGCAAGCTCTGCGCCAAGCACAGCGTGAACCTGATCGCGATCGGCAACGGCACTGCGAGCCGCGAAACCGACAAGCTGGCGGCCGACCTCATCAAGCTGCTCGCGAAGATGAGCGCGCAGGCCGGTGCCGGCACGCACGTGATCGAAAAGGTGGTCGTGAGCGAGGCGGGTGCCTCGGTCTATTCCGCCAGCGAATTCGCGGCGCAGGAAATGCCCGATGTGGACGTGAGCCTGCGCGGCGCGGCGAGCATCGCGCGCCGCCTGCAGGACCCGCTGGCCGAGCTCGTGAAGATCGACCCCAAGTCGATCGGCGTGGGCCAGTACCAGCACGACGTGAACCAGAGCGAGCTCGCACGCACGCTGAGCGCGGTGGTCGAGGACTGCGTGAACTCGGTCGGCGTGGACCTCAACACCGCGAGCGTGCCGCTGCTGTCGCGCGTCTCGGGGCTGTCTTCGAGCGTGGCCAAGGCGGTGGTGCGCTGGCGCGAAGCCAACGGCGCCTTCGCGAGCCGGCAGCAGTTGCTGGACGTGACCGGCTTCGGCGCGAAGACGTTCGAGCAGAGCGCGGGCTTCCTGCGCATCCGCGGGGGCACCAATCCGCTGGACATGACCGGCGTGCACCCCGAAACCTATCCGGTGGTCGAGCAGATGATCGAGAAGACCGGCAAGCCGGTCAGCGAGCTGATGGGCCGCGCGGACATGCTCAAGACGCTCAAGCCCGAACTGTTCGCGAACGAGAAGTTCGGTGTCATCACGGTCAAGGACATCTTGGGCGAACTGGAGAAGCCCGGCCGCGATCCGCGTCCCGACTTCAAGGTCGCACGCTTCAACGAAGGCGTCGAAGACATCACGGACCTCGTGGAGGGCATGGTGCTCGAAGGCACCGTGAGCAACGTGGCGCAGTTTGGCGCGTTCGTCGATCTGGGCGTGCACCAGGACGGCCTCGTGCACGTGAGCCAGCTTTCCCACAAGTTCGTGAACGATGCGCGCGAGGTCGTGAAGACCGGCGACATCGTCAAGGTCAAGGTGATGGAAGTCGACGTGGCGCGCAAGCGCATCGGCCTCACGATGAAGCTCGACGCGGCACCGTCGCGCCGCGACGGTCCGCGCGAGAACCGCTTCGAAGGGGCAGGGCGCGGCCACCAGCAGGGCGCGCGCCGCGACAACTCGCCGCAGCCGGCCGGCCAGATGGCCAATGCGTTCGCGAAGCTGCAAGGGCTGCGCAAGTAGATGGACGCGGCGGCGAGCAAGGCGTGAAGGCACTTCGCATCCATGCCGGGCCAGCCGCCCGCGAACACATCGCCGCGCATGGCCTGCGGCCGCAGGACGTGCGCACCATTCCCGGGGCGGCCGGCGGTCCGAAAGGACTGATCCTCGGGCCGATCGATCGCTTCCTCTTCGGCGACTGGCTGCCGCAATCGACGCAACCGGTCGACCTGGTCGGTGCGTCGATCGGCGCATGGCGGCTCGCCAATGCCTGCCTGCACGATGCGAGGCACGCCTTCGGGCAGTTCGAGCAGGGCTACATCCACCAGCACTTCGAAGTGCCGCCGGGGCAGAAGCGGCTGACGGCGCGGCAGGTCAGCGCGCAGTTCGGCGAAGGGCTGCGCAGCTTCTATGGCGGGCGTATCGACGAGGTGCTGCGCCATTCACGATACCGCCTGCATGTGATCACGGCGCGCGGCCGGCACATCCTGGGCCGTGAAGGCCGGGCGCGCACGCCGGTCGGCTACCTCGGCGCCTTCATCACCAACAGCGTTCATCGCAAGAGCCTCGGCGCATGGCTGGAGCGCGTGGTGTTCTCCACGCCGGGCGCGGCGCTGCCTTTCGGCACGCGCGATTTCCGTACCCGGCAGGTCGAGCTGATCAGGGGCAACTTCGAGCTCGCGCTGCAAGCCTCGTGCTCGATTCCGTTCATGCTCGAAGCAGTGCATGACATCCCCGGAGCGCCGCCCGGCGCGTACTGGGACGGTGGCATCACGGACTACCACCTGCATCTCGACTACCTGAATGCGGACGGCATCGTGCTGTATCCGCACTTCCAGAAGGCGGTGGTGCCGGGCTGGCTCGACAAGGGCCTGAAGTGGCGGCACAAGCCCACGGGCTTCCTCGACCGCACCGTGGTGCTCGCGCCCGATCCCGAGTGGGTGCGCAGCCTGCCCAACGGCAAGCTGCCCGATCGCAACGACTTCGTGCGCTACGGCAACGACGTGCAGGCACGCGTGAAGGCCTGGAGCACCGCCGCGAAGGAATCCGAGCGGCTTGCGGACGAGTTCGCCGAGTTCCTGCAACGCGGCAGCGCGGGCGACCTGCTGCCCCTGTGACTTGCGTCCGCGGGCCGGCTAAAGTCGACGCCCATCGGAGAAGATTTTCATGAACGTGACGCGCGTCATCGGCCTGATCCTGATCGTTGCGGGCATCGCGGCCCTCGGCATGGGTGGCTTCAGCTACACGAAGGAAACCCACCAGGCCAAGATCGGCCCCATCGAGCTGTCGATCAAGGAGCGGCAGGAGGTGAACTTTCCGATCTGGGCAGGCGTGGCTGCGATCGTCGTGGGCGGTGCGCTGCTCGTGTTCGGCGGCCGGAAGGGCTGATTCAGGCGCCGGCCGCCTGCCGGCCGTAGGCCGCGAGCAGGCGCAGCGCGGATGCAAGCATCGGCGTGAAGGTGAGCGCCATGCCTGCCACGCGGAACGCATAGCGCTCCCTGACCTGGCTCACGCCCACCGCATGAAGCACGCGCCCGAGCAGGATGCAGATGCCCAGCCCATGAAGGAACCACGGTTGAGGTGCCGTCGATGCGACGAAGTACATCAGCAGCAGATTCAACGGCACGTATTCCGCGAAGTTCGAATGCACGCGCATCGCGCGCAGCATGCGCTCGTCGCCCGCATCGCCGATCACGATGCGCAGGCGTCGCCGCAGGGTCAGCGTGCGGAAACTCAGGCCGAAGAACAGCAGCGCGAGCAGGGCGGCGTAGAGCCAGACGATGTGCATGGCGTCAGCCGAAATCGTGCGGGCGCAGCTCGATGGGCTGGCCGTGCGGCGTGCGGTCGGCGGCGCGGTCCCAGGCGTCGCGGTAGCGCGCGAGTTCGCCGGCCGTGCTTGCGCCTTTGGCGGCGACGAGCGATTCGAGCGCGGCGAGCCAGTGCCGGTAGTAGGTATCGCCCAGATCCGCGTCGCCGGCGGCTTGCGCAGCAGTGATCTGGCGCGCGAGGGCATCTGCCCATTCGTGCCAGGTGAACAGGCCGCGCCGATGCAGCGTCACCGCCATCGCGAAGGCATGGGCCTCCCAGGGCTCGCGGAAGACCGGTTCGACACCGTCGTCCGTCGGCATGCCGGGCAGCAGGGGCGCGACGTTCGGCGCAGCGCTCATTCGGCGGCCTCCAGGTAGCTTTCCCACGCGTCCACCGAGACGCTGAGGCCGGGCTCGGAGCCCGGTCCCCACAGGTCCTCGCCCGCGAAGACGACCGTGTACAGCCACTGCGGCTCTTCGCCGAGCCCCTGTGCGTGCGCATCGGCGAAGACGTGCACGCCGTGCCGGTACACGATGCTCCCGACCTTGCCTCGCACGTAGGCAGGCAGGCGCGTGTGGTGATCGACGTGGCCCGCACGGGTCCGCACCCGCTGGCCGACGGCGAGGCGCGCGGGCCCGGTGGCGGGCCGCTCGACGTTGGTGCCCTTGGCGAGCACGGCCGGCACGTCGGTCGCCTGGAGCACGCGCTTCACGGGTTGGGGTGCATGCAGCATGTGGCCCGCAGCGATTTCATCGGGCATGACCTGAGACCGTTCGGCCATGAGCTTCTCGAGCGCAGCGAGCCAGATCTGGTAGTAGCTCATCTGTGCATACGCCGGCAGGGTTTCGCGCGCAGTTCGGCTGGCATCGATGTTCCACGAGCCGGTGCCGCCCATGGCCAGGGTCAGCGCGAGCGCGCGAGCTTCCCAGTCGGCATGGAAGCGTTCGTCCTCGGGCTCCGGCACGATGCGGCCGGGCACGCTCTTGCCGCCGAGATCGGCGTGGCTGACGTAGGTCATTGCGCAGCCTCCGGCGCGCGGGCGAGACCGGTGCCGATCATCGAGTCGCGCGTGACGAGGTCGGCGAGCCGCTCTTCGCTCCAGCCGTCGGTGCCGGCAGGGCGTTGCGGGATCACGAGATAGCGCACCTCGGCGGTGGAGTCCCAGACGCGGATGCGGGTCGATGCAGGCAGCTCGACGCCAAACTCGGCCAGCACGCCGCGCGGGTCCCTCACCGCACGCGAGCGATAGGGCGCGCTCTTGTACCAGGTCGGCGGCAGGCCGAGCACCGGCCATGGGTAGCAGCTGCACAGCGTGCAGACCACCATGTGGTGCTGGTCGCCGGTGTTGGCCACCGCCACCATGTGTTCGCCCTGGCGGCCGGTGTAGCCGAGCGAGGCGATCGCGGCGGTCGCGTCCTTGAGCAGCCAGTCATGGAACGCCGGATCGGCCCAGGCCTTCGCGACGACGCGGGCGCCGTTGCGCGGGCCGATCTTCGTCTGGTAGGCGTCGATGAGCACGTCGAGCGCAGCCGGGTCGATGTAGCCCTTTTCCGTGAGCACGGTTTCGAGCGCGCGGACCCGCAGGTCCATCTCGCCGAGCTCGCTGTGGTCCTCGTGACCGTGGCCGTGGTCGTGAGGGGGTGGTCGTGGGCCATGGCGTGCTACATCGACGCTTCGAGCATCTGCCGGTAGTCCTCGCGCGTGGCGAGCCGGGGATTGGTCTTGTGGCAGTGGTCGGCCATCGCGCCGTCGATGATCTTCTCGAACATGTCCGCCCGGACCCCGACCTCGGCGAGGCCCTTGGGCAGGCCGAGCTGCGCATTCATGTCACGGATCGCGCCGCCGAGATCACCGGGCGAATCGAGGTGCATCGCCTGCGCCATGCGCTGCAGCCGCTGCTCCTTGCGCACCGATTCGGCGCCTGAATTGAACTGGATCACCGCGGGCAGGAAGAGGGCGTTGAGCGTGCCGTGGTGCAGCCGCGGATCGATGCCGCCGAGGCTGTGGCTCAGCGAATGCACGCAGCCCAGGCCCTTCTGGAAGGCCATCGCACCCTGCATCGATGCGCTCATGAGATTGAGCCGCGCCTCGCGGTCGCTGCCGTCCCGGGTGGCGCGCTCGATGTGGCCCCAGGCGCGCTCCAGCCCGTCGAGCGCGATGCCGTCGGCCGGCGGATTGAAGGCGGACGACATGAAGGTTTCCATGCAGTGCGCGATCGCGTCCATGCCGGTGGCGGCGGTGAGCTTCGGCGGCAGGCCGAGCGTGAGCTCGGGGTCGCAGATCGCGGCCTTGGGCATCAGGAACCAGCTGTGGAACCCGAGCTTGCGGTGGTCGTCCACGATGACGATCGCGCCGCGTGCGACTTCGCTGCCGGTGCCGCTCGTGGTGGGGATGGCGATCAGCGGCGCCACGCGGTCGGTGATCTTCGGCGAACCGCCCTCGATGGTGGCGTAGGTCTTGAGCGGGCCTTCGTGCGTCGCCGCGATCGCGACGCCCTTGGCGCAGTCGATCGCGGAACCCCCGCCGACGGCGATCAGGCCGTCGCAGCGCTGGTCACGGTAGATCGCGGCGGCGGCGCGCACGGCGGCCTCGGTGGGGTTGGAGGGCGTCTGGTCGAACACCGGGGCAGGCAGGTCGCCGAGCGCATCGAGCGCCTTCTGCAGGATGCCCACGGCGCGCACGCCGGCATCGGTGACGACCAGCGGCCGCGTGATGCCGACGCGCTCGCATTCGCTGCGCAGCAGCCGGATGGCGCCGAAATCGAACTGGATCTGTGTGAGGTATTGGATGAGAGCCATGGGGTCGTGGTCCGGACGGTACGATGCGGGTCCTCGAATCTAACAAGCAGCGAGCACCTTGGACACTCCCAAAACCCTGCGCTTGACGCAACCGGGACAAACGGCCCGGACGTCGGGAGCGCGTTGAACCGATGAGCGCACTCACCCCCAAGATGGCCAACGTGATCGAGCGCATGGAGCGCGCGAAGCGCCCGCCGCTGCACACGCTGACGCCGGCAGAGGCCCGCGCGGCGTACGAGAGGGGCGCCGGCGTGCTCGAGGTGCCCAAGCCGCAGCTCGCGCGCGTCGAGGACTTCACGCTTCCTGCGCGCGACGGCTACGCGCTGCCGGCGCGGCTCTACGCGCCCTCGAACGAAGTGCTGCCGGCGCTGATGTTCTTCCATGGTGGCGGCTTCACCGTCGGCAGCATCGCGACGCACGACATCCTGTGCCGCGTGCTGAGCGAGAAGAGCGGCTGCGCGGTGGTCTCGGTGGACTACCGGCTCGCGCCCGAGCACCGGTTTCCGACCGCGTCGAACGATGCATGGGATGCGCTCTCGCATCTGGCGGCGAACGCGGCGCGATTCGGGCTCCACGGTTCGCGGATCGCGGTCGGCGGCGACAGCGCCGGCGGCACGCTGGCGGCGGTGTGCGCCATCCACGCGCGCGACGCGGGGTTGCCGCTCGCCCTGCAGATGCTCATCTATCCGGGCACCACTTCGCACCAGGACACCGCTTCGCATCTGCGCTTCGCCGCCGGGCCGCTGCTCGGCGAGGCGCTCATCAGCTACTTCTTCGCCCAGTACGTCAATTCGAAGGCCGATCGCGACGACTGGCGTTTCGCGCCGCTGAACGCCGACGACGTGGAAGGCGTCGCGCCCGCCTGGATCGGCCTCGCCGAATGCGATCCGGTGGTGGACGAGGGCATCGCCTACGCCGACAAGCTGCGCGCCGCGGGCGTGCCGGTCGAGCTCGAGATCTATCGCGGCGTGATCCATGAATTCGTCAAGATGGGCCGCGCCATCCCCGAAGCGCTGCAGGCGCAGGCCGACGCCGCGCGCGCGCTTCGAGAAGCCCTGCAACCCTCTCCAAGACCATGACAGAGACACTCAAGAAATCCGACTTCCGCTTCTTCCACCGCCTGCGCGTGCGCTGGGCCGAAGTCGACATGCAGAAGATCGTCTTCAACGCGCACTACCTGATGTACTTCGACACCGCGATCGCCGACTACTGGCGCGCGATGGCGCTGCCGTACGAAGAAGCCATGCTGGCGCTCGGCGGCGATCTCTACGTGCGCAAGGCCACGGTCGAATTCAATGCCTCGGCGCGGGTGGACGATGTGCTCGACGTGGGCATGAAGTGCGTGCGCGTGGGCAATTCGTCGATCCTGTTCCTGGGCGGCCTGTTTCGCGGCGACGAACTCCTCGTCACCTGCGAGCTGGTCTATGTCTACGCCGACCCGGCCACGCAGACTTCCAGGCCCGTGCCGCCGCTCCTGCGCGAGATCCTCGCGGGCTACGAGGCGGGCGAGCCGATGCGCGAAGTCGTCACCGGCGGCTGGGACGCGATCGGCGAGGGCGCCGGCAAGGTGCGGCGCGACGTCTTCATCGACGAGCAGCGCATTCCCAAGGAGCTCGAATGGGACGAGCTCGACGCGATCGCGGTGCATGCGGTCGCGCGCAACCGCCTCGGGCAGGCAATCGCCACCGGCCGGCTGGTGCAGGAGTCGCCCGGGCTGGGCCGCATCGGGCGGATGGCGGTGCATCGCACACTGCGCGGCGGCGGCCACGGCGAGGCGGTGCTGCGCGCGCTCGAAGCGGCGGCGGCGGCGCGCGGCGACAACGAAATCATGCTGCACGCCCAGCGCAGCGCCGAGGCCTTCTATGTGCGCCTCGGCTATGCACCGCACGGCGAGCCGTTCGAGGAAGCCGGCATCGCCCACATCGAGATGCGCCGCAAGCTCTGAGCCCGGCGCACTTGCCGCCCGATGAACCTCCGCACGAAGATCGTCACGCTCGCCATCGTGCCGCTGCTGACGGCGCTGATGCTGGTGGCCTTCGCGGTGCGCCACCAGGAGCGCGATCTGGCGCGGCGCGAACGCCTGCTGGCCGAACAGACCTACATGGCCCAGCGGCGCAGCGAGCTGCGCAGCTACGTCGATCTCGCGGTCAGCGTGGTCCGGCCGCTGTACGAAACCGGCAAGGATGACGAGGCAGTGCGCGCCGAGGCGCTGCGCCTGCTCGCCGCGCTGGACTACGGCGATGACGGCTACTTCTTCGTCTACGATCTCGAAGGGAAGTCGCTCATGCATTCGCGGCAGCCCGAGCTGGTCGGCCAGCGGCTCTGGGAACTGCGCGATTCGGCGGGCCGGCCCACGATCCAGCAGTTGATCGCGCAGGCGCGCAACGGCGGCGGCTATGTCGAGTACGAATGGCGCAAGCCGTCCAACCAGCAGATGGCGCCCAAGCTCGGCTACGTGACGATCCTGCCGCGATGGAACTGGATGCTCGGCACCGGCCTGTACCTCGACGACATCGACACGGCGATGCACCGCCTCGACCAGCAGATGAGCGCCAACCTCACCACCACGATGCTGTGGATCGTCGGCATCGCGGCCCTGGGTATCGCGGTCGTGAGCGCGACGGGACTGCTGCTGAACCTGAGCGAGCATCGCGTGGCCGAAAGCAAGCTGCGGCAGCTGGCACGGCAGGTGGTGCAATCGCAGGAGGACGAGCGCGCCCATCTTGCACGCGAGCTGCACGACGGCACCAGCCAGACGCTGGTGTCCGCCAAGCTCTTGATCGAATCGGCGGTGGATGCGCTGGAGCGCGGGCGGCAGGCGGTGCCGGCCGCGCTGGCGAAGGCGCTGCAGCGGCTCAACGAATCGCTTGCGGAGGTGCGCGGCATTTCGCACCGGCTGCGGCCGGCGCTGCTCGACACGCTGGGCCTGCCGGCAGCGCTCGAACGGCTCGGCGCCGAGTTCGGGGACGAGGGGCCGATCGGGGCCACCGTGTCGATCCACGGCTCGCCGCGCGAGCTGCCGCAGGAGGTGAAAACCGCGCTGTTCCGCGTCGCGCAGGAGGCATTGACCAATGTGCGCAAGCATTCGCATGCCACGCAGGTCGACATCGCGCTCGCGTTCGATGCCCGACACGTCCGCCTCGACATCACCGACGACGGACGCGGCTTCGACGAAGAGGCGGTGCAGGCCGACCCCCGCAGCGGCATCGGCCTGCGCAACATGCGCGAGCGCGTCGCGGCGATCGGCGGGCAACTGGATGTGCACTCGGGCAAGACGGGCACGTCGATCCTGGCCGAGGTCGCGCTCGATGGTGCGGAGGCTGCATGAGGAATCACGAGACGATCCGCCTGTTCCTGGTGGATGACCATCCGCTGGTGCGCGACGGGCTGCGCGCGCGCCTTTCGTCGCTGCCGGAGATCGACATCGTCGGCGAGGCGGACGGCGCGGCCGAGGCGCTGCCGCTGATCGAAGAGCTGAAGCCCGATCTCGTGCTGGCCGACGTCGGCATGAAGGACATCAATGGCATCGAACTTGCTGCCCGGCTCCAGGAGCGGCAGCCGCAGGTGCGCGTGGTCATGCTCAGCATGTACGACAACCCCGAATACGTGCAGCAGGCGCTCCAGGCGGGTGCGCGCGGCTACGTGCTCAAGGATGCGCCGGCGAGCGAGATCGTCGCCGCGATCGATGCGGTGACGGCGGGCGGCACCTTCCTGAGCCCGGCGGTGTCGAAGCGGCTGTTCCGCAACCAGGCGCCGCGGCCGCTCCTGACGCCGCGCGAGAGCGAGATCCTCTCGGCGCTGGGGCGCGGCGCGTCGAGCAAGGAGATCGCGCTCGAACTGGGCCTGAGCGTGCGTACCGTCGAGGCGCACCGGCAGAGCATCAAGCGTCGCCTCGGCATCGAGGGGCAGGCGGAACTCATCAAGTACGCGGTCGAGCACGCCAGGAGGCCTTGAGGGTTATCCCTTAGGTGGTTGCGCGCGGGAGGCTTGCGCGGTGCAACCGATGCGCCAGAAGCTGCCTCTAACGACACTCTCGGGGAACAGCTTCAGGAGACATCCGCATGCACACCCTTCGCCGCCACCTGGTGTGGCTTGTCGTCGCCGTCGTCGGCGCTTTCGCGCTCGGAACGGTGGCGCTTTCGCGAGGCGAGTCCATCAACGCGCTATGGATCGTCGTCGCGGCCATCTGCACGTACCTCATCGCGTACCGCTACTACAGCCTCTTCATCGCCGAGCGCGTGCTCGGCCTCGACGGCAGCCGCATGACGCCGGCCCACCGCCACAACGACGGCCTGGACTACGTGCCGACCGACAAGAACGTGTTGTTCGGCCACCACTTCGCGGCCATCGCGGGCGCAGGTCCCCTGGTCGGGCCGGTGCTCGCGGCCCAGATGGGCTACTTGCCCGGGCTGCTGTGGATCCTGGCCGGCGTGGTCTTCGCCGGCGCGGTCCAGGACTTCATCGTGCTCTTCATCTCGACCCGGCGCGACGGGCGTTCGCTCGGCGACCTGATCAAGCAGGAGATGGGCATCGTGCCCGGCATGATCGCGCTGTTCGGCACCTTCATGATCATGATCATCATCCTTGCGGTGCTGGCGCTGATCGTGGTCAAGGCGCTCGCCGAATCGCCGTGGGGCACCTTCACCGTTGCGGCGACGATTCCGGTGGCGGTCTTCATGGGCGTTTACCTGCGCTACATCCGCCCGGGCCGGATCGGCGAGATCTCCATCCTGGGCTTCGTGCTGCTGATGCTCGCGATCTTCGGCGGCCGGGCCGTGAGCCAGGACCCCGAATGGGCCGCGATGTTCACCTTCGACGGCAAGGCGCTCACCTGGCTGCTGATCGCCTACGGCTTCATCGCCGCCAGCCTGCCGGTGTGGCTGCTGCTCGCCCCGCGCGACTACCTGTCGACCTTCCTGAAGATCGGTACCATCATCGCGCTGGCGATCGGCATCGTCTTCGTCGCGCCGAGCCTGCAGATGCCCGCGCTCACGCAGTTCGCGCAGGGCAATGGTCCGGTGTGGTCGGGCAGCCTCTTCCCGTTCCTCTTCATCACCATCGCCTGCGGCGCGGTGTCCGGCTTCCATGCGCTGATCTCGTCCGGCACCACGCCGAAGATGCTCGACAACGAGCGCCACGCGCGCTTCATCGGCTATGGCGGCATGCTGGCCGAATCCTTCGTCGCGGTGATGGCGCTGGTCGCCGCCGCCTGCATCGAGCCCGGCGTGTACTTCGCGATGAACAGCCCGGCCGCGCTGGTCGGCACCACGCCCGACGCGGTCGCGCACGCGATCTCCGGCTGGGGCTTCTCGATCACGCCCGACATGCTGCTGCAGACGGCCAAGGACGTCGGCGAGAC
Source organism: Variovorax ureilyticus (assembly GCF_050632185.1). Classification (GTDB taxonomy): domain Bacteria; phylum Pseudomonadota; class Gammaproteobacteria; order Burkholderiales; family Burkholderiaceae_C; genus Variovorax; species Variovorax ureilyticus_A. The sequence continues at coordinate 2,081,724 of NZ_CP192579.1, read as the reverse complement.
GACCATCCTCGGCCGAGCAGGCGGTGCGCCGACGCTGGCGGTGGGCATGGCCCACATCCTCCACCAGGTCGTGGGCGGGCAGGCCATGATGGCTTTCTGGTACCACTTCGCGATCCTGTTCGAGGCGCTCTTCATCCTCACGGCGGTGGACGCCGGCACCCGCGCCGGCCGCTTCATGCTGCAGGACCTGCTGGGCAGCTTCGTGCCCGCGCTCAAGCGAACCGACCTCGGCGATCTCCAACCTGATCGCGACCGGCCTCTGCGTTGCGGCCTGGGGCTACTTCCTCTATCAGGGCGTGGTCGATCCGCTCGGCGGCATCAACACGCTGTGGCCCCTCTTCGGCATCTCCAACCAGATGCTCGCCGCCGTGGCACTGATGCTCGGCGTGGTCGTGCTGTACCGCATGAAGCGCGAGCGCTACGCCTGGGTCGCGATCGCGCCGGCGATCTGGCTGCTGGTGTGCACCTTGACGGCGGGCTGGCAGAAGATCTTCTCGTCGGACCCGAAGGTCGGCTTCTTGTCGCACGCAGCGAAGTACGCCGACGGCCTGGCCCAGGGCGTGCTGATCGCGCCGGCCAAGACGCCGGAAGCCATGGCGCGCATCGTCTTCAATGACCGGCTCGATGCGGCGCTGTGCGGGCTCTTCATCTTCGTGGTGCTCAGCGTGCTGGCGTACAGCGTCAAGACCTGTCTGGCGGCCCGCGCAACGAGCCAGCCCACGGCGCGCGAGACGCCTTTCGAGCCGATCCCTGCGTCGGCGGCCGCATCATGAGAGCCTCGGGCGCCAGCCTGTCCGAATCCGGGCGCTATCTGGCGCGCTCGGTGGTGCAGTCGCTGCGCCTGATGGTCGGCATGCCCGACTACGACGCCTACCTGAGCCACATGGCGCGCACGCATCCCGACCGCGTGCCCATGAGCTACGAGGCGTTTTTCAGGGAGCGGCTGGAGGCGCGCTACGGCAGCGGCAAAGGCCGCTGCTGCTGAATCGCTCAGATGTCTTCGAGCAGGGGATAGGGCAGGGGTTCGACCGTGAGCGCCGGGCCGTCCGCGGCCCGCGCATGGAGACCGCCAGCTTCGATCGCAGCGATCTGGATCGAGATCAATCCGGCCCAGCCGCCGCCGGGCGCCGCAGCGGCCTGGGCGACCAGTCCGACCGGCTGTTCCGGATCGCTGGCGGCAAACACCTCCTGCCCGGCCGCGATGTCGCCGCTCGCCTGAACCAGGTAGGTGCGCCGCTTCAGCGTGCCGCGGAACTGGCTGCGCGCCACCACTTCCTGGCCCGGATAGCAGCCCTTCTTGAAGTTCACGCCGCCGACCGATTCGTAGTTGATCATCTGCGGCACGAAAGCCTCGACCACCGGCGACGTCAGCGTCACGATGCCGCTGCGCACCTCGCTCCATTGCCAGAGCGCAGGGTCGAGCGCGGGACCTTTGGGGGCGCTGCTGCCGGCCGGCGCGATCCAGAGCGCGCGCGGGACGCCGTCGGATGGATGGAGCGTCACGGCGTGCGCATCGCCCACCGCGATCGATCGCCCGGGGAGCGAAGCCGGATCGACGTCGTTGGCCGCGAGTGCCGTGCCCGCGAGGCCATAGAGCGCGAATTCCTCGCTTGCATCGCTGAGTTTGGCTTTGGCACGCAGTACGTACATCGACAGGCGTTTGAGGGTCGCGGCCAGGATGTCGCGGCTGCAGACGAGCAGGATGCGCTCCGGTTGCGGCCGGATGCCGATGAAACTCGCGATCGCCCGCCCCTTGGCGGTGCACAGCGCCGCGAGGCGGGCCTCGGCAGCGTCGAGCAACGCGAAATCCTGGGTGAGCTGTCCATGCAGGAAGCCGGCAGCGTCGGGACCTTCGGCCCGGATGACACCGAGGTGGGAGAGGGCGGTCACGCCATTCAGAACGACTGAGGTCATCGCTGAATTATCATGGCCGATCCCGATCCGTTCGATCGGCAGGGCTTCCGCCGCTTCTCACTCTTTGCTCCCTTCGCCGGATTCCGTGCGCCGCTTCTTCCTCACGATCTTTCTGTTGGCTGCCCTGGGCGCGCTCGCTGTCGGCGCCGCGGGCCTCTGGTGGCTCAACCAGCCGTTGCGGCTCCCGGCACCGAGCGTCGACCTCTCGATCGAGCCGGGCACCACCCCGCGCGGCATTGCGCAGGCCGTCGCCGACACCGGCGTGGACGTGCCGCCGCGACTGCTCTACTGGTGGTTTCGCCTTTCGGGCCAGGACCGGCAGATGCGCGCCGGCAGCTACGAACTGGAACGCGGTATCACGCCGCACACGCTGCTGCGCGTGCTGGTGCGCGGCGAGGAGGCCACGCGCAGCGTGGTGCTCGTGGAAGGATGGAACTTCCGGCAGATGCGTGCCGCGCTCGCCAAGGCCGACCAGCTCAAGCCCGACACCATCGGCCTGACCGATGAGGACCTGATGGCCAAGCTCGGCCGGCCGGGCCAGCATCCGGAAGGCCGATTCTTCCCGGACACCTACACCTATTCGAAAGGCTCGACCGACTTCAAGCTGTTCCAGCGCGCCATGCGGGCGATGGACAAGAAGCTCGAAGCCGCCTGGGCCGCCCGGGCATCCGATATCGCGCTCAAGACGCCCGACGAGGCGCTGATCCTCGCCAGCATTGTCGAAAAGGAGACAGGCAAGGCCCAGGACCGCGCGGAGATTTCCGCCGTCTTCCACAACCGCCTGCGCATCGGCATGCCCTTGCAGACCGACCCGACCGTGATCTATGGCATGGGCCAGCGGTTCGACGGCAACCTGCGCAAGAAGGACCTGCAGACCGACACCCCCTGGAACACCTACACGCGCAACGGCCTTCCGCCCACGCCGATCGCGATGCCCGGCAAGGCGGCGCTGCTGGCCGCCGTGCAGCCGGCGCAGAGCAAGTCGCTCTATTTCGTTTCGCGCGGCGACGGCACGAGTCAATTCAGCAGCTCGCTCGACGAGCACAACCGGGCGGTGAACCGCTACCAGCGCGGCACCGCCGATCCGAACCAGCGGAGCGGTCAATGAAGGGGCTTTTTCTCACGCTCGAAGGCATCGACGGTGCCGGCAAGTCGAGCCACATCGATGCGCTCGAAGCGCTGTTCAAGGCGCAGGGGCGGCGGGTCACGCGCACCCGCGAACCCGGCGGCACGCCGCTGGCCGAAACCCTGCGCGGCCTGATCCTCGAGCAGCCGATGGACGCGCTGACCGAATCGCTGCTGGTCTTCGCGGCCCGGCGCGACCATGTGGTGCGCGTCATCGAACCGGCGCTGGCGCGCGGCGACATCGTGCTCTGCGACCGCTTCACCGACGCGACCTTTGCCTATCAAGGGGAGGGCGCGGTTTCGATCCGGCCGTGCTCTCGACGCTCGAAACGTGGGTGCAGGCGAATCCGGAGCACCCATCCGATGGGCTCCTGCAGCCCGACATCACGATCTGGTTCGACCTGGCGCCGGAGATCGCGGCCGAGCGGCTCGCCGGTGCGCGCGTGCCGGACAAATTCGAATCGCAGCCGGTCGAGTTCTTCAGGCGTGTCGCCGCGGGTTATGCCGCGCGCGCAAAGGATGCACCACGCTTCGTTCGCATCGATGCCGACCGGTCCCGCGAAGAGGTGTGGCAGCAAATCGAAGCGGCTCTGGCCGAGCGCGGCCTCGTGGCATCGCAAAGCGGAGGTGCGCCATGAGCCGCCGGGCCGCCCCAAGGCGAATACCTCAGCGCTGCTGCGCGGAGGTCGTGCGATGAGCGGGGACACGCTCTTGCCGTGGCTGCGCAAGCCGCTCGCCGAGCTGCTGCGCCAGCGCGGCCATGCATGGTTGCTGCAAGGTCCTTCCGGATTGGGCCAGTACGAGCTGGGCCTGGCGCTGGCCGCGGCCTGGCTGTGCGAGCAGCCCGAAGAGGCCAAGAAGGAAGGCGCCTGCGGGCACTGCCCCAGTTGCCACGCCATCGAGGTCCGCACCCATGCGGATCTCTGCGTGCTCATGCCCGAGGTCGCGATGCAGGAACTCGGATGGCCGCTGGACGAGAAGGCGCAGGCCGACATCGACGACAAGAAGCGCAAGCCGAGCCGCGAAATCCGCGTCGAAGCCATGCGCGACGCCGTCGGCTTCGCCCAACGCACCAGTGCGCGCGGCTTCGGCAAGGTGGTGCTCGTCTATCCGGCCGAGCGCATGAACACGATCACCGCGAACGCGCTGCTCAAGACGCTCGAGGAACCCGTCGGCGACGTGCGTTTCGTGCTCGCCAGCGAGGCGGCATGGCAGCTGCTGCCCACGATCCGCAGTCGTTGCCTCGGCTTCGCGCTGCCGTGGCCGGAGGCCGACGAAGCCCGTGACTGGCTGGTCGGGCAGGGCGTTCCGGCGGCCGATGCTGCCGCCCTGCTGCGGGCTGCCGGCGGTCGCCCCAGCGATGCACTGCGCCTCGCGGCCCAGGGTCAATCGCCCAAGGCCTGGGGACTGCTGCCCAAGGCGATGGTGCGCGGCGACGTCAGCGCATTGGCCGGTCACGCGCCGGCGCAGGCCATCGATGCGCTCCAGAAGCTGTGCCACGACCTGATGGCCGCCGACAGCGGCGCCGCGCCGCGTTTCTTCGAGATGGCGGACCTTCCGCCGGCGCCGTCCAGGGGCGCGCTGGCGCGCTGGTCGAGGTCGCTCGCGAATGCGGCAAGAACCGCAGAACATCCGTTCAATGCGGGCCTCATGCTCGAAGCGCTTGTGAGCGAAGCGCGAACCACCCTAAACTCGGCACGCCGCCGCCCATGAACACACCTGCAGCCTCCACCCCGTCCGCCCCCGTCCGGCCCAGCGTGATCCAGCTGGCGATCAAGGAAAAAGGGGCGCTCTATGCAGCCTACATTCCGTTGTTCGCCGAGGGTGGGATCTTCATCCCGACCTCGCGCGAGTACCGTCTCGGTGACGACGTCTATGTGCTCCTGACGCTGCCGGATGACCCGCAGCGCTATCCGATCGCCGGCAAGGTCGCCTGGATCACGCCGTCGCGTGCCGCCGGCAACAGGGCGCCCGGCGTCGGCATCCGCTTTCCGTCCGATGACAAGTCGCGCCAGCTCAAGGCGCGCATCGAGGAGGCGCTCGGCGGCACGATGGCTTCCGACCGGCCCACCCAGACCATCTGATCCGAATCCCGGCCTCCCGGGGCGCGGACCTCAAGCGGCGCACCATGCGTCGCGCCCATTCCATTCCGCGATGTTTACCGATTCCCACTGCCACCTGACCTTTCCCGAGTTCGCGGACCAGATGCCGCAGGTTCGCGCTGCGATGGCTGCAGCGCAGGTCGACAGGGCGCTCTGCATCTGCACGACGCTGGAAGAATTCGATGACGTCCAGGCGCTCGCGGCTGGTTATGACAACTTTTGGGCTTCGGTAGGCGTCCATCCGGACAGCGAGGACGTCCTGGAGCCGACAGTGGAAGACCTCGTTCGCCGTTCGGCCCTGCCGAAGGTCATCGCCATCGGCGAAACCGGCCTGGACTACTACCAGATGGAAGAGCGCAAGGGCGGCAGGCGCATCGCGGACCTCGAATGGCAGCGCGAGCGCTTCCGCGTGCACATCCGCGCCGCGCAGAAGACGCGCAAGCCGCTCGTCATCCATACGCGCGAAGCCTCTGCCGACACGCTGGCCATCCTCAAGGAGGAGGGCGAGGACGGCGGCCCGAAGGCGGCCGGTGGTGTCTTCCACTGCTTCACGGAGACGGCGGAAGTGGCCCGCGCGGCGCTCGATCTGGGCTTCTACATTTCCTTCTCGGGCATCCTGACTTTCAAGAAGGCGCAGGACCTGCGCGATGTGGCGGCGTTCGTGCCACTCGACCGGATGCTGATCGAAACCGACAGTCCCTACCTCGCCCCGGTGCCGTACCGCGGGAAGACGAACAATCCCTCGTACGTTCCTTTCGTGGCGCAGCAGATCGCCGAGCTACGGAAGTTGCCCGTCGAGGACATCGGCAAGGCCACCAGCGACAATTTCGATCGACTGTTCACGCAGGCGAAATCATGAAAAATTACTTTAAAAAACTCATTTATCTTATTGTTCTCTCAGCAGCTTTTTCTGTTCATGCGGATTCGTTCGACGACTTCTTCCGGGCCGTGCGCGCTGACAATGCCAGCGGCGTCAAGAGCCTCCTGAATCGCGGTTTCGACCCCAACACCCGGGATGCGCAGGGTCAGACGGGCCTGCTGATCGCGCTGCGGGAGCCTTCGCCGAAGGTGATCCAGGTCCTGCTCGACTCGCCCAAGACGGACGTCGAGGCGCGCAATCCGAAGGACGAAAGCCCGCTGATGCTGGCGGCGATCAAGGGCCAGCAGGACGTCGTCACCAGGCTGATCGAGCGTGATGCCGACATCAACAAGCCCGGCTGGACGCCACTGCATTACGCCGCGACCAACGGCCATGTGGCGATCATGAAGCAACTGCTGGACAAGGATGCCTTCATCGACGCGCAGTCGCCCAACGGCACCACGCCGCTGATGATGGCGGCGATGTACGGCTCGGCGGCGGCAGTGAAGTTGCTGCTCGACGAAGGTGCAGACCCGCTGATGAAAAACCAGCTCGGCATGACCGCGACCGATTTCGCGCAGAAGGCCAATCGGACGGACGCGCTGAAGATGATCGGCGAGGCCGTTCAGGCCAAGGCCAAGAGGCCTGCCGACGGCAAGTGGTGACCCCGTCTGGGCGTTGACGGGGGCGGCCCCGGCGCCGCGCACCCGACCCGGCAAGGGTTTGTTCTAGGCTTGCGCGTGGCGTCAGGCGCCACGATCCCACTTGCAAGTGCAAGAGGAGATCCCATGGCCGACCCCATGAACCGGCTTCGCCGCAGACTTGTCGCAGGCGGCACTGGCGCCGTCGCCACCCTCGGGCTGGGCCCGCTCGGCCGAGCCGCCTTCGCGCAGGCCGCGACCGTGGACATGCCGTTCGTCAATGGCAAGCGCAACCTCGCGGTCTACCCGGAAAAGCGGGCGCTGATCGTGCTCACCTCGCGTCCGCCGCAACTGGAAACGCCGTTCGACGTCTTCAACGACGGACTTCTCACGCCGAACGATGCGTTCTTCGTGCGCTACCACAACGCCGGCATTCCCACCTCGATCGATGCCGACAAGCACGTGATCAAGGTCGGCGGCAATGCCGTCGGCAAGCCCTTCGAGCTGACGCTGGCCGAGTTGCGCACGCAGTTCAAGCCGATCGAGTACGTCGCCGTCAACCAATGCTCCGGCAACGGCCGCGGGCTGTTCGACCCGCGGGTCACGGGGGGCAGCTGGGCAACGGCGCGATGGGCAATGCGCGCTGGGTCGGCGTCGCACTCAAGGACGTCCTGGCACGCGCGGAACTGAAGAACAGCGCCCGGCAGGTCACGTTCAACGGCCTGGACACGGCACTCTTCGGAGGCGGCGACTTCGTCAAGGCCCTCGACGTCGGCCATGCGATGGATGGCGAGGTGATGCTCGCCTGGCAGATGAACGGCGCCGACATCCCCATGCTGAACGGCTACCCGGTGAAGCTCATCGTGCCGGGCTACTACGGGACCTACTGGGTCAAGCACGTCTCGGAGATCCAGGTCATCGACGGCGTCTTCGACGGCTTCTGGATGAAGCCGGCCTACCGCGTGCCCGACAACGACTGCGCCTGCGTGGAGCCCGGCACCACGCCGACGGCGACTCGGCCGATCGGCCGCTTCAACGTGCGCTCGTTCATCACCTCGCTGTCCGACGGCGCGCACGTGCGGGCCGGTCGGCCGCTCGTGGTGCGCGGCATCGCGTTCGATGGCGGGCAGGGCATTCGCGAAGTCGCGTACTCGACCGACGACGGGCAAAGCTGGCGCGGCGCCAGACTGGGCAACGACATGGGACGCTATTCGTTCCGGGAATTCACCTTCGGCTTCACGCCTCCCAAGGGGGCCCATGTGCTTCGCGTGAGGGCCTGGAACCGCACCGGGCAAAGCCAGCCCATGGAAGCGCTCTGGCAGCCGGCGGGCTACATGCGCAACGTGGTCGAAAGCGTCAAAGTCCTTGCCGTGTAGGGAGCGACAGACATGAATTGCAGACCCTCCATTGCCGCGATCGCTTCCGCGCTGGTCCTGGGCATCGGCGCGGCGGATGCCGGCGGCGCCGAGAGAACGATCACCCTGCCGCCGGACGGCGTGCAACTCAAGGCGAGCACGCTGCCCGGCTACGAGAAGGCGCAGGCCAACTGCGTGACCTGCCATTCGGCCGAGTACATGCTCTACCAGCCCCCCAACGCGCCCCGCCCGTACTGGGAGGCCATGGTCAAGCGCATGAAGCAGGTCTTCAACGGCCCGATCAACGAGGAGGACATGCCGCTGATCGTGGACTACCTCGTCAAAACCTATGGCAACGAGCAGCCCAAGTAGTAGGCATTGAACCGTTTGGCCACTTCCGGGAATGAACCGCCATGGCCGGCAAGCGCCGTCCGGGCTCATTCGTCTCTCTGGAGGTCACCTTGGATGTCTCACCGCGATCGGCCAACCAGTCCCCAGAGCCCTCCATGACGCGCTTGCCCCACGATGCGCTTCGGCCGGAGGCCGAAGGGGGGCGTTGGCCGAAATCGCCGAGGCACGCCTGGTCGGCCGGACGGCGAACGGCGAGTTGCAGGCGTTCGAGCAGCTCTACCGTGTCTACCATCCCCGGCTCACGCGATTCCTGGACCGCGTGACGCGACGCCCCGGGCTCGTCGGCGAGTTGCTCAACGACACGATGCTCGTCGTCTGGAACCGGGCCGCCACCTACGACGGCCGAAGCAAGGTCTCGACCTGGATCTTCGCGATCGCCTACCGCAAGGCGCTCAAGGCGCTCAGCCGGCTCGACGAGCCCATGGAAGAAGACGAAGGCCGCGAGGATCAGCCCGCCCCGCCGGAGACAGGTCCCGACTACCGTGCGGCGCAGTCGCAATTGCGCGAGATCCTGGCGCAGGCCATGGACCACCTTTCGTTCGAACAGCGGGCGGTCGTCCAGCTCACCTACTTCCACGGCATCGGCTGTCGCGAGATCGGCGAAATCGTCGGCTGCCCGGTCGACACCGTGAAGACGCGCATGTTCCATGCGCGGCGCAGGCTGAGGACCCTGCTGGAGGGCAAATTGGAGGGATGGCGATGAGCGGGCGCGTGGTCCAGTTCGACACCGACGTGCATCGCAGGGTGCAGTCGATGCTCGCCTGGTATGTCAGCGAGCGTCTCGATGCGCAGGAGCGTGCCCATGTCGAGGGTCACTTGGCTGAATGTCCGCGCTGCCGGACGGAACTGGCAGCCGAGCGGGCGCTGCAGTCCGCCTATGCGGCGGACGTCGATCCCCCGGGCGACGTCGACCAGGGATTCGCTGCGCTGCGCGCACGCATCGCGGGCAGCGCGCCGTCGCGGCAGAGCGAAGGTTGGATGGCGCGTCTTCGGAATCGATGGCTCGAAAGTCCGCCATGGACGCGCTGGGCATTGCTGGGCCAGTGCGTCCTCGTCGCGACCCTGGGCGGCGTGCTGGTCGTGCAGCCATCGCCCGTGAAGCAATACCGGGCACTCGGCGAGCCCGCGGGGCCGCCCGCATCCGCCAGCGTCGGGCGCCTGATCGTGAGGTTCCAGCCCGAGGCCACCGAGCAGGAGATGCGGCGCGTGCTGCGCGACGTCGAAGCGCGGCTGGTCTACGGGCCGACCACGACCGATGCCTACGTGCTGGCGGTGCCGGCCGGTCTCGAGACCGCCGCAGTGGAGCAACTGCGCCGGGAAAAGGCCGTGACGCTCGTCGAATCGCTCGACGGCCGGACGACGCCATGAAGTGGCTCCGGGTTGCATGGCTCCTCGCACTGCTCGCAGTGCTGCCGCCGGCGAGCGCCCAGCCTGCCGCACAGACAGGACCACCGGCGACCGGCGGCCAGCAGGTCCTGCTGTTTCTGCAGCTGCCGCAGGAGCACTACCGGCCCGAGAGCGCCTATTCGGGCGGTTACGGCGACGGCTCCGCCCATGGGGCCCGCCGCCGCGTGGCCGCCGCGCTGGCGCACGAGCATGGGCTGGTGCTGGTCACCGACTGGGCGCTGCCGCTGCTGGGGGTCGATTGCTTCGTCATGAACGTGCCCAATGACCGGGAGCTCGATCGCGTGGCGGAGGCGCTGTCTCGTGACCCGCGCGTTGCCTGGGCCCAGCCGATGAACGTCTTTCGGGCACGCGGCCACGACGATCCGCTGTTCACCTCGCAGCCAGCGGCGCAGGCCTGGCACCTGGAAGAGCTGCACGAGATCTCGACGGGCCGCAACGTGCGGGTCGCGGTGATCGACAGCCGCGTGGACGAGCGCCATCCCGACCTCGTGGGCCAGGTGGCGTTGAGCGAGAGCTTCGTCGACGGCCACGGCGAACTGCCCGAAGATCACGGCACGGCGGTCGCGGGTGTCATCGCCGCGCGCGCCGACAACAAGGTTGGCATCGTGGGCGTGGCGCCCGATGCGCGCCTGCTCGCGCTGCGCGCCTGTTGGCAGGAAAGCAGCCAGTCCACCCTGTGCACGAGCCTGAGCCTGGCGATGGCATTGCACTTCGCGATCACGCACGACGCCGACGTCATCAACCTGAGCCTGAGCGGACCGCGCGACCGGCTGCTCGACAGGCTGCTGGACGTGGCGCTTTCGCGCGGCATCAGCGTGATCGGCGCCTTCGATCGCCGCGCCCCGGACGGCGGCTTCCCCGCCTCGCATGCCGGTGTCGTGGCAGTCGCCGACGAGTCCCGCGCATCGGCGCTGCCGGGCGTCCTCGTCGCGCCGGGACGCGATGTGCTGGCCAGCCTGCCCGGCGGCCGCTGGGATTTCGTCTCGGGCTCGTCGTATGCCGCCGCCCATGTGGCGGGGTTGTTCGCACTGATGCGCGAGCGGGCGCCGGCACACGGCGCGCCGCCCGCGCTTGCCAGCATCGTCTTCTTTCCCGGCGGAAGCATCGACGCTTGTGCCACACTCGCACGGGTCGCAGGCCATGGAGCATGCATCCGCACCATGACACGTTCCACGACATCACCCAACGTTCGTCAGTGACATGCCGACCGCCGGCCTGCGCGTCGCGCTCGGCCCAGTGCTGTGCCTCGCCTGCGGCGTCGCGTTCGCGCAGGTGGGCGGGAGCATCGCGTTCCTCTCGGACTATCGCTACCGCGGCGTTTCGTTGAGCGACGACCGGCCGACATTTCGCCTGGGCCTCGGCTATGACGATCCGAGCGGCTGGTTCGCTGGTGCATCGCTTGCGGGCGTGTCGCTGGGTCCGTACGCGCGCCGCCAGGTGCAGGTACTCGGCTATGCGGGTTATGCAGGGCGGGTGTCGGATCGCATCGGCTGGGAAGCAGGTGCAACCGGTGTCCACTTCGGCGCCGATTCCTACGACGACTACGGCGAAGTGTTTACGGGCCTGAACGGCGAAAGGTGGAGCATGCGGCTGCACTATTCACCCGACTATTTCGGAAGCGGCGTCCGCACGGTCTATGGCGAATTCAACGTCGGGCTGCCCCTGTCGCAGCTCATTCGCGTGACGGCCCACGCCGGTGCCCTGCAGCGGGTCGGCGGCGTCCGCGCGCAAGGCATGGGCCTGAACCTCGACGCGAGCCTCGGACTGGCGATCGCACGCGACGCGTGGGAAGTGCGGCTCGAGTGGGTCGGCGGCGAGCGCAGTGCCATCTATCCGACGTTGTACGGGCGCGAGTCGAGCGGAGCGCTGGTCCTGACTGCTGCCATCAGCTTCTGAGACTCGCACGAATGAACCTTACGGACCTGGCCCGGAATACACCGGACCCCAGTCCGAGGCGGAGGCACGCATGGCGTCTACGGGCGCATCGACAGCCGCCAGGCCCATCATCCATGCAGGAGCAACTCACCATGAAACCCTCGATTGTTGTCATCGTGTCCGCCATGTCGCTCGCCTTCAGCCTGTCAGCCGTGGCCGCCGGAGGCGGTGGTGGCGGAGGCGCGGGAGGCGGCGCAGACGGAGGGAGCCAGGCGTACAACCCGGACCCCGATTTCAGGGCCGGCATGACCGCCGTCAAGAAGGAGGACTGGAACCAGGTCGTCTCGCACATGACCGTGTACCTCCTGCGCAGCCCCGGCGACGCCGATGCCTGGAACGAACTCGGCCACGCGCACAGAAAGGTGGGGCAGGTCGATGTCGCGCTGACGGACTACGATAGGGCGCTGAAGATCAATCCGAAGCACAAGGGCGCGCACGAATACCTCGGCGAGGCCTATCTGCAGATGGGGGATCTTGCCCGGGCCGAGCAGGAGATGAAGGTGCTGGAATCGCTCTGTTTCTTCCCGTGCGAAGAAAAAGCGACCTGAGATCGGCGATCGCGAAGTACCGAAGCCAGCACGCGAAGGCAGGATCTTGACGCCTTGAAACCACATATCCGCGCCGTCCTGATGATGCTCTGCGGGGCCCTCTGCGTGCGTGGGTTCGCCAGCACACAGCAGATCGAGACCGACGGCCATGGCGAGGCCATCAGCGTGACGGCGACCGCCGAGATGCTGGTAGACCCGCACACGGCGTGGAAGGTCATCACCGACTACGACCGCCTCGCGGAATTCATCCCGTCCATGCGCAGTTCGCGCGTGGTGCGGCGCGATGCCGACCGGCTCCTCATCGAGCAGACCGGCGAGTTCAGCTTCCTGTTCTTCAGGCAGCCGGTGGAGGTGAAGCTTGCGGTCGTCGAGTCCCCGGAGCGGTCGGTCGCGGCACGCGCCGTCGGCGGCAACCTGCGGGAGATGGACGGCCGCTACACGCTCGAGCGCCTTCCCTCCGGCTTCGTGCGGCTGAGCTACTCGGGCCGGCTGGTGCCCGACTTCCCGATCCCGCCGGTGATCGGCAAGATGGTCGTGCGCAACGTCGTCGCGAATCAATTCAGAGCGATGGTCAGGGAGATCGAACGCCGCGATGCGCAGGCGAGCCGGCACAGCCTGCCCGGCGCAAATGCGCGCTCGGCCACCGCCATTTGACCCAAATCAAGGGCTGCCATCGCTGCGCGCTGAAACATCGGACATGGCCGCCCGACCGCCTCAGATTGTCTTTTGTGCCCGCGGCCTGGGCAAGACGTACCACGCCGGAGACGTCGACGTGGTCGCCTTGCGCGACGTGGATCTGGACATCGCGGCCGGCGAGTTCGTCGTGCTGCTCGGACCGTCCGGCAGCGGCAAGTCGACCCTGCTGAACATCCTCGGCGGCCTGGAAGTGGCCACCACCGGCAGCCTCCGCTACCTGGACCACGACCTGACGTCCGCGAGCGACGAGGCGCTCACGCGCTACCGGCGCGACCACGTCGGATTCGTGTTCCAGTTCTACAACCTCATTCCCAGCCTGACGGCGCGCGAGAACGTGGCGCTGGTCACCGACATCGCGACCGACCCCATGCCCATCGACGAGGCACTGGAGCGGGTGGCGCTGACGGCCCGGCGCGACCACTTTCCGTCCCAGCTCTCCGGCGGCGAGCAGCAGCGCGTGGCCATCGCCCGTGCCATCGTCAAGCGGCCGCAGGTGCTGCTGTGCGACGAGCCGACCGGCGCGCTGGACTACGCGACCGGCAAGCTGGTGCTCGACGTGATCTCGCGCATCAACCTCGACCTGGGCACCACCGCGCTGGTGATCACGCACAACGCCGCGATCGCCGGCATGGCCGATCGCGTCATCTACCTGGCGGACGGCAGGGTGCAGCGCATCGAGCGCAACGCGAAGCGTGCGACCTCCGCTGAGCTCGCCTGGTGAGCCGGCCATGAAAGCACTCGACCGCAAGCTGGTGCGCGACCTGCGCGCGATGTGGAGCCAGGCGCTCACGATCGCGCTGGTGGTGGCCAGCGGCGTGGGCGGCTTCCTCACGAGCCTTTCCGCCGTCGACTCGCTGGCCGTGGCGCGCGATACTTTCTATACCGAGGGCCGCTTCGCGGATGTCTTCGCCACGGTCAAGCGCGCGCCGCTGGGCCTGGCCGAACAGCTGCGGGCGCTGCCGGGCGTGGCCGACGTGCAGCCGACGATCGAAGAGGTGGTGCGCATCGACATCGCCGGCAGCAGCGATCCGGTGCTGGGCCAGCTGATCGGCGTGGACCGTCGCCGGCCGCCGCGCCTGAACCAGGTCGCGATCGTCCAGGGCGCCGGCCTGTTCGACCAGACCGGCATCGACGAGCCCGTGCGCGACACCATCGACGCGCTGGTCTCGCAGGGCTTTGCGCAGGCCCGCGGCCTGCGCCCGGGCGATTCGGTGGGCGCCCTGGTCAACGGCCGCAAGCGGCGTCTGCGCATCGTCGGCGTCGCCGTGTCGCCGGAGTTCGTCTTCGCCGGGCTCTGGGGCATGCCGGACCAGCGCGGCTTCGGGGTCTTCTGGGTCGACCAGGAGGCGCTGGCGGCCGCCTACGACATGGACGGCGCCTTCAACACGCTCGCCGTGCGGCTCGCGCCCGAAGGCGCACGCCGGATCACGGAGACCGAGGTGATCGACGCGCTCGCGCAGCCGCTGGCGCGCTACGGCGGCGCTGCGCCGCGCGGCCGCATCGACCAGATCTCGCACGCCATGCTGGACAACGAGATCAAGGAGCAGCGCGTGCTCGGCACGGTGCTGCCCTCGATCTTTCTGGGCGTGGCCGCCTTCCTGCTCAACGTCGTGATCTCGCGACTCGTCGCCACGCAGCGCGAGCAGATCGCCGCGCTGAAGGCGCTGGGCTACGCCAACAGGGCGATCGCTGCGCACTACCTGAAGCTGGTGCTGCTGATCGTCCTGCTGGGCATCGGGCTCGGGATCGTGCTGGGCGACTGGCTGGGGGCCGCCTTCGTCGGGCTGTATGCCGAGGTCTTCCACTTCGCGCATTTCGAGCACCGCCTGGACCCGGCCCTCGTCCTCATGGCCGGCGGGCTGACGCTGGGCGCCGGCGTGCTCGGCACGCTCTCGGCGATCCTCGCCACCGTGCGACTGACGCCGGCCGAGGCCATGCGGCCGCCGGCGCCCGGGCGCTTTCGCCGCACGCTCGCGGAGCGGCTCGGCTTCACCGGCCTGAGCCCCGCGCTGCGGATGATCCTGCGCAACATGGAGCGCAAGCCGCTGCGCACCGGCCTGTCGATCGGCGGGATCGCGGCGGCGCTGGCGATCGTCGTGATGGGCAACTTCTTCCGGGACGCGATCGAGGTGATCGTTGACAGCACCTTCGGGCTGTCGATGCGCAGCGACGTGTCGGTGTGGATGACCGAGCCGGTCGACGCCGCCATCGCGCTGCAGCTCGCGCGCCTGCCCGGCGTGCTGGCTCACGAGTCGCTGCGCGACGTGCAGGCCACGCTCGTCAACGGGCCGCGGCGCCAGCGCGTGATGGTGCGCGGCGGGCCGGTGCGCAGCGAGTTGCTGCGCATCGTCGATGTCGACGGACGGCAGACGCTGCCGGGCGGCGACGGCATCGTCCTGACGGACCGCCTGGCCGACAAGCTCGGCCTGCGGGTGGGCGATGCGGTGCGCGTCGACGTGCAGGAGGGCCGCCGCAACCAGCTCACGCTGCGGGTGGAGGCAACCGTGCGCGAGATGATGGGCCTGAACGCCTACATGAACCGCGCCGCACTGAACCGCGCGCTGGGCGAGGGCGACATTGCCACGGGCTTCGTGCTGGCGCTCGAGCGCGGCAGCGAAACCCGCTTCCTGCAGGCCACGCAGGGCCTGCCCCGGGCGGCGGGCGCATTCAGCAAGGCGACGATGCTGCGCAACATGCGGGAGGTGACAGCGCGCAACATCCTCATCATGAGCACGGTGCTGACCCTGTTCGCGGTCGTCATCGCCGTCGGCGTGGTCTACAACAACGTCCGCATCGCGCTCGCGGAGCGCGCCTGGGAACTGGCAAGCCTGCGCGTGCTGGGATTCACGCGGGCCGAGGTGTCGGGGCTGCTGCTGGGCGAACTGGCGCTCGGTATTGCCGTGGCACTGCCGCTGGGCATGCTCGGCGGCAATGCGCTGGTCCACGTCATCACAGACTTGCTGAAATCGGACCAGTTCTTCTTTCCGGTCGTGATCTCCCCGCGCACCTATGCGCTGGCGGCGCTGGCGGTCCTTGCCGCAGCGGCCGCGAGTGCGCTGGTGGTGCGGCGGCGCATCGACCGGCTCGACATGGTCGCGGCCCTGAAGACGCGGGAGTGAAGGAGACATGAAGCGCAATACCCTGGCCATGACGATCGCCGCGGGCGCGGTGCTGGCCGGCCTGCTGGCCTGGGCCTTCGCGCCGCGCCCCATCGCGGTCGAAGTGGCGACCGCCACCATCGGGCCCTACGAGCAGTCCATCGCGGAAGACGCCCGCACGCGATTGCGCGACCGGTACGTCATCACCGCGCCGCTGGCCGGACGGCTGGCGCGCGTCACGCTTCGGGAGGGCGACCCGGTGGCGGCCGGCGACACGGTCGCGACGCTGACGCCCGTTCTCTCGCCGATGCTCGACGAGCGCACCCGCCGCGAGCAGGACACCCGCGTGGAGGTCGCCGAGGCCATCGTGCAGCGTGCGGAAGCCAACGTGCAGCGCGCCCGCGTCGGACTCGAGCTGACACGCTCGGAACTGCACCGCTCCGAGAAGCTGGCGCGCGACAACTTCATTGCGCCGGCCAAGGCGGAGTCCGACCGGCTCCTGGAGCAGGCCGCCCAGAAGGACCTCGACGCAGCGCTCCAGGGCCGCCACGCCGCGGCGCATGAGCTGGAGACGGCGCGCGCGGCGCTGCTGATGTCGCGAAGCCCTTCAGGGCAGGTGGCCAGTTTTGCGCTGCGCTCGCCGGTGGCGGGACGTGTGCTCAAGGTGGTGCAGCCGAGCGAGACCACCGTCGCCCTGGGGGCACCCGTGCTCGAGATCGGCGACATCTCGCAACTGGAGATCGTGACCGAGTTGCTGACCACGGACGCCGTGCAGACCCGGGTGGGCGCGATGGTGCGCATCGAGCGCTGGGGCTCGCCCGGCGCGCTCGAAGGCCGTGTTCGGCGCATCGAGCCTGCTGCGTTCACCAAGGTTTCGGCCCTCGGCATCGAGGAGCAGCGCGTCAACGTGATCATCGACATCACGAGTCCTCCGTCCTTGTGGCAGGCGCTGGGCGATGGCTACCGCGTGGGCGTACGGATCGTGACGGTGGACCAGCGCTCGGTCCTGCGCGTTCCGGTCAGCGCGGTGTTTCCCTTGCCGGACGAAGGCATGGCCGTGTTCGTCGTCGCGGAAGGGCGGGCGCGGCTCGTTCCCGTGGAAATCGGCGGGCGCAATGGCGTGGAGGCCTGGGTGCAGGGCGGCATCCAGGCTGGCGCAGAAGTGATCGTCTATCCGCCCGCGTCGCTGCGCGACGGTGCCCGCGTGAAGAAGCGCAGCGTTCCGTTGGTCGGACAAGGCTGACTCGGGCCCTACACTTTGCAGGTCAACAACAACCGGAGGTTCGTTCCATGAAGATCCTAGTCGCCACCGATGGGTCCAAGAATTCGCTGCGCGCGGTCAAGTACGCGGCAAGGCTCGCGCATCTGCTGCGCACCGCATCGAACAAGATCACGCTGATCAGCGTCCACGACGACGCCGGCCTGCGCCATGCCAAGGCCTTCGTCGGCAAGGCGGAAGTCGCGGACTACCTGCGCGAACTCAGCGAGAAGGAACTCAGGCCTGCCCGCAAGCTGCTGCAGGCGGACGGCGTCGGCTACGACATGGAGATCCGCACGGGCCACGTGGCGCAGGAGATCGTCGATTGCGCCGACAAAGGCAAGTTCGACATGATCGTGCTGGGCTCGAAGGGCCGGAGCGCCGTGGCCGACCTGCTGATGGGCTCGGTCGCGCAGCGCGTGCTCGCCACCGCGAAGCAGCCCGTGGTCGTCGTGAAGTGACCGGCCCGCGCGGGACGCCATGAATCTCGATCTCGAGAAGTACATGGCCAGTCCACGCAAGTAAGACAATGTGCATTATGTCAAATTAAAGAAGCGAAATCTGACCCGATGTCCACCAGCAGCCTTCGTGCCCTTTCGCTTCTGGAAACCCGCCTTCTCGGCGTGCTCGCCGAGAAACAGCGCACCGTGCCGGACAGCTATCCGCTGACGCTCAATTCGCTGGTGGCCGGGTGCAACCAGAAGACCAGCCGCAATCCGATCCTCGAGATCACCGACGCCGAAGCGCAGTCGGGCATCGACAGCCTCAAGGCCCTCAGCCTGGTCACTGAAACCAGCGGCGGGCGCGTCTACCGTTACGCGCACAACATCGACGGCGTGCTGAAGATTCCTTCGCAGTCGATCGTCCTGCTCACCGTCCTGATGCTGCGGGGACCGCAGACGGCGGGCGAACTTCGGATTGCATCCGATCGCATGCACAACTTCGCCGACATCTCGTCCGTCGAGGCGTTCCTCGATGAACTGGCCGCGCGGACGGCAGGCAGCCTCGTGATGAAACTGCAGCGCCTGCCTGGAGCGCGCGAAAACCGGTGGTGTCATCTGCTCAGCGGACCGCCGGCCGAGGATGCGCCCGTCCCTACTGCTGCGGCGGGCGGCGACGAGGTGTCGTTGGGTGAAGTGGCCGCACTGAAGGCCAACGTCGCCCGGCTCGAGACCGAGCTTGCGGGCATGAGGACCCTCGTCGGACGGATCTGCTCGGAGCTGGGGATCAGCGACGCTTCTTAACGAAGGTCGCGACGACCCAGCAGCACATTGCCGCCGGTCGTATTGAAAGAGATGGTCGGCGCGCTGAAGTCGCTCAGCGGCGCCCCGAGGCCGATCTCGCCGCTGCCATGGAGCACGCACTCGTCACGCCGCAGCGCGATTTCGCCGCTCGCGCCTGCGGTGCCATGGAAACGCACCCAGGTGCCATAGGTGCTGACGTCCACCAGAATGCAGCTGCCGTGTCGCGATTCGATGCGCGCATGCAGGCGTGAGACCCGCGGATCGTTGACGACGAATTGCGCTTCGTCGACCCGGCCCAGATGGATCGGCAGGTCTTCCACACGGAACAGCGTGCGCACATCGAGCCATGCCAGCTCGATCTGCCCGAACGATGAATCCGGCCCGCGCGCAGACGGCACCAGCGAAGCCGGCATCGTCAGGAATTCCGACACCTCGTCCTGCCAGTCGATGCGATGGACGACCGGCATTTCATTCTTGCCGCGAATATTGATCGGCCCGAGGCTGCGGTGGCGCACTTCGCCTTCGTGCAACTGCTCGATCACCGACTCGGTGGCCCAGATCTGTCCGGGGCCCGCGAGGTCGCTGAGGCGGGATGCGAGGTTGACGGCATCGCCATAGCAATCACCGTCGACTTCGACGACCTCCCCGCTCGCAACGCCGATCTGCAACTCCATGCGCAGCGGAGTGGGCCAGGTCTGCAGCCGTTTCTGATGGTTGCGCTGCAGTTCGAGCACCGCGCGTGTCGCCGTGACGCCATTCGCGAAAATGGCGAAGACGCCGTCGCCAAGCGACTTCACGACACGGCCGCCGTGGGACTCGCAGACACCACCGATCCATTGCGTCAGCCGCGTCACCGTCTCGGTGGCGCGCGCGTTTCCCATGGCCTCGAAGACCCTGGTGCTCCCTGTCAGATCAGCGAAAACGACAGTCGAATTGACGCCCATGTTGTGCAGTTTTTGGTAGCTCTCGCCTTTCGATTATGGCAAAGCAGCATGAAAACACGGCCTTCGTGTACCAAATCGTTCGACTTGCGCATGCGCCCCTGTTGCTTTTTCAAATAGTCACAGTCCTTGTGAACACTTTCGTGTTTGAAAGTAACACTTAGGTTTAAGTTCTTAGGCCAATACTTGAACTGAAGCGTGAAGTATGTTGTTTTTAAACATGAAATGATGTTTCCACACTTGTGCGGCTTCGAGGCGCGGCTTAACGTAGGCACCCATCAAGGCTTTCGGCGCACCGCCGCCTTCATCCCAATGTCCCTCAGCAGGTTCTTCCGCTTTCTGTCTCTTCCCGGCTTCGGCTCGCGCCGTTCCGCGGATCGTCAGATGGGCCAGATCCGCACGGCCATGCTGTCGCTGTTGCAGGTCCATGGTGGCCATTCGGTCCAGCGGGTTGCGCAGCGCGTTCGTTTCGCCGGCGACCTGGAGGCACTCTGGTATCTCCGCCAGGACGTGCTCACCGCGCTCAGCGCGGTCGATGGCGAAGTCGCCGCACGGCGCCAGATGACACAGATCAACCGCCTCTTCAAGGGCGGCCTGCCAAACACGATGGGGCCACGCACCCATCAACGCATCACGAGCTGATTCGTATCCAGCAGAAACGCAGAGGCCCACCGGCCTCTTTTTTGCCTTGCGCTCAGTGGGCGTGCCGATGGCCCCAGACCATGAAGATGTCGCGGCCATCGGCCGCAAGCTCCACCTTGGCGCCGACGGGCAGCAGCACTTTCGTGGGCACGTGGCCGAATGGCAGCCCGGTCAGCACAGGCGGCTTGATGAGTTCGCGAAGCCGGGCGATCACGGTCTGCATACCGAAACCCCGGTCATGCGCCACCTTGCGGATGCCCGTGAAATGCCCGAGGACCACCGCCTTCTGCTTGGCCAGCACGCCGGCCTGACGGAGCTGGTCGAGCATGCGCTCGACGCGGTAGGGATGTTCATTCACATCCTCGAGGAACAGAACGCCCTTCTCGATCGAAGGGAAGTAAGGCGTTCCGAGCAGGCTGGTCAGCACGCACAGATTCCCGCCCCACAGCACCGCCCCATGGATCCCCCGAAGCGGCGCCAGCCCGTCGGCGTCGCGGGCAGGCATGCGCCAGCCGGTGCCCTCCCCTGTCCGCTGAGCAGATCGTCGAAGCAGGCTTCCATGATGTCGTCCGCGCCGTCTTCGGCACCGAAGTCCTCGCCCACGGCAGGGCCGGCCCACGTGACGCTGCCGGTCTTGGCGAGCAGCGCGTTCTGGAAGGCGGTGAAGTCGCTCAGGCCGACGAACTCGGTGCCGTCATGGATCGCCTTGGCAACCGCCTTGTAGGGAATGGCGTCGAGGATGCGCGTGAGCCCGTAGCCGCCGCGCGAAATCAGCGCCACGTCGGCGCCGCTGGCAGCGGCGCGCGAGATGGCAGCGACGCGCGCGGCATCGTCGCCTGCGAATCGCTGATGGACGGAGAGCGCGGCTTCGTCGATCTCGACCTCGTGGCCGAGTGCCCGGAGCCGCTTGACGCCACGCTTGAACGCAGCCTTGTCGCGCACTGCGCTCGACGGCGAATAGATGTAGATGTGCTTTTTCACGGCGCGAAGTATCCCATTGCGTCCTTCAGGAGCTGTTCCGCCTGCGCCGCATCGGGGCCGGACACGCGCTTGGGCGTGCGGCCCATGGCACGCAGTCCGGCTTCGTGGCCCCGATCGGGGAAAGGCGCCCGCCAGGCGTCGGCAGCCATGCTCTCGCCGGCATCGGGTGCAACCATCACATGCAGGAAGCGCCTGGCCGCGGCCGAGGAAGCGAGCAGCGATGCGAGTTCCGCGCCACCCGCGCTGTGGACCAGCACCATGGGCCCGGGATCGACCTGTTCGATCCATTCGAGCAACACATCGCGATGCCATTCGAGCCGATGCACCGTCTCGCGCTTGGGCTTGTCGCTCATGCCGAAGCCGATGAGGTCCGGCGCGAGCACGCGCGCGATGTGCTGGCGCGCGAGAAGGCGGAAGAAGTAGCTCCACTCGCCGGGCCCGTGGATGCAGAGCAGCACCGCCCGCGAATCCCTCGGTCCTTCATCGAGGTAGTGCATCCGCCATCCCCGAAGCGCCGGAAGATCGCTCACGTAGTTCGCATCGAAGGCGTAGTCGGCGAGCGAGGCGAAGCGTTCGGGCGGCGTGCGCAACGCGTCGTCGCGCAGCGGTTCGGCGGCCACGCGGGCCTCGTTGCGGCGATTCTGGAAGAAGGCCTGCAAGAGCGCCCGGCACTCCGACGCGAGCACGCCGCCCTGGACCGACGTGTGGTGGTTGAGTTGCGGCGGGGCGAACAGATCGACCACCGACCCGGCTGCTCCGGTCTTGGGATCGGCCGCGCCGAACACGACGCGCTTCATCCGTGCATGAAGCATCGCGCCGGCGCACATCGGACAAGGCTCCAGCGTGACGAAGAGCTCGCAACCGTCGAGGCGGTAGTTGCCGAGCGCAGCGCCCGCGGCACGCAGCGCGTTGACTTCCGCGTGCGCACTCGGATCGTGCTGTGCCACCGGCGAATTGCCAGCGACGGCGACCAGCGCGCCGTCCTTCACGACCACGGCGCCGATCGGCACCTCCCCGGCATCGCCCGCACGGCGGGCCTCAGCCAGCGCGAGCCGCATCCAGTGCGCGTCAGTTGTCATCCGGCATGGGACGCCGCTGCTGTGCGGCTTCGAGCGATTGCTTGATCTGCTCCTGGAGCTGACGGCCCTGCGTGCTGACATCGCCCGCCGGCGCTCCTGCGGGCGCCGAGGCACCGGCCGGCAACGCCGGGGTCGTCGCCGCGCCCAGTTGCTTCCTGGCCAGCACGCCGACGACGAGCAGCGCGAGGACGAGTCCAAGCAGTCCGACGACGCGCATCTCAGTTCTCCCCGATCGTTGCCGGGTCGGCGACCTGCATGCCGAGGCGCTCCATCCACAGGGCCAGCGCGCGTTCGTCGGGCGAACCCTCGCTGTAGCGCGCGTACATCGCGGCGTGCGATTCCTTGCGGTGCTGGTTCAACTTGAGCTTGCATTGCAGCGCGGTCACTCGAAGCTCGAAGCCCACGATGCCACCCAGCATCTTGTGCTGGAACTCCTCGCCGAGGTCTCGCCACTGCTGTGCATAGGCGGGTTCGTGCTGTCCGATGAGGCGCTTCAGGAGCGCATCCTTCTCGTCCGGCGTTTCGATCAGCCGGGCTTCGACCGTGCAATGCACCGCGAGATAGTTCCAGGTCGGCACGCGGGCGAGATCGGGATAGACCGACGGCGACAGGTAGGCATGCGGCCCGAGAAAGGCCGCCACCGCGTTCGGTCGCACCTGCAGGTAGCGCCAATGCGGATTGGGCTTGGCGCAATGGCCGAGCAGCGACCAGCCGCCCTCCCCGCGATCCTCCAGCACCAGTGGCAGGTGGGTGATGAACGGCAGGCCCTCGTCATCGGTGGAGACGAGGCTGGCCAAGGGGTGGCTGCGCATCAGCTCGATCGCGACCTCTCGGTCGGTGGCGTTGAACTGGGGAGGCATGTACATGGGCGGGTCCTGTCTCGGGAATCGCCCGATTGTCCCCGACTGGGCTGGCGCGCGCCCGCGGCTTTCAGCGTCTCGAACCGCTCAGCGCAACCTCCGCGAAAATCGGAACCCATGCATGTCCGGAGAATTTGTGTCGTCGTTTTCTCAACCATCGTCGTCGTCCTCGCCGCAGGTTGCTCGACCGTCACGCGGCAGGCGGTCGATGAGGCGCGCATCGAGTCCCTCATCGGCCGCATGACCGTGGAAGAAAAGGTCGGCCAGCTCAGCCTCTACGCACCGGCTGGCGTCGATATCGTCGCGAATCCGCAGGCCGCGAAACAAAGCCTCGCTCAGCAGCTCGCCGACATCCGCGCCGGACGCGTGACCGGGCTCTTCAACAACGAGGGCCTCGAAGGCAAGCGCCGCGCGCAGCAGGCGGCGGTGAACGAATCGCGCCTGGGCATCCCGCTGATCTTCGGTGCGGACATCATCCATGGCTTCCGCACGGTGTTCCCGGTGCCCCTGGCGGAAGCGGCGAGCTGGGAGCCCGCGCTCGCCGAGCGCACCGCGCGCGCGTCCGCCGAGGAGGCGAGCGCCGACGGCTTCCGCTGGACCTTCGCGCCGATGGTCGACATCTCGCGCGACGCGCGCTGGGGGCGCGGTGTCGAAGGCGCGGGCGAGGATGTCTACCTCGGTCGCCAGTTCGCGACGATGCGCGTGCGCGGATTTCAAGGCAACGACCTGTCGCGCCCGGATGCGATGCTCGCGACGCCCAAGCACTTCGCGGGCTATGGGGCGGCCGAAGGCGGGCTGGACTACAACACGGTCGACCTGTCCGAACGCACGCTGCGCGAGGTCTACCTCCCGCCCTTCCATGCGGCGATCGATGCCGGAGCGCTGTCGATCATGAGCGCCTTCAACGAGATCGGCGGCATTCCGTCGAATGCGAACGCGGCATTGCTCACCGGCGTGCTGCGCAAGGAATGGGGTTTCGACGGTTTTGTCGTCTCCGACTACACCGCCGACGAAGAGCTGATCGCCCACGGATTCGCGGCCGACGGGCGCGAAGCGGCACGCCGTGCTTTCCTGGCAGGCACCGATGTCAGCATGCAAAGCGGGCTCTACATGAAGTACCTGCCGGCGCTGGTCGCGTCCGGCGAGGTGCCGATGTCGCGCCTCGACGAAGCGGTGCGGCGCGTCTTGCGGGTGAAGATGCGGCTCGGGTTGTTCGACCGCCCGTTCCAGGGCCTCGAAGCCGGGCCGGAAACGTCGCGCTTCGACATGGCGGCCCATCAGGCGCTGGCGCGCGATGCGGCGGTCCGCTCCATCGTCCTGCTCAAGAACGACAAGGATCTCCTGCCCCTGCCCCGCTCGGGCAGGAAGATCGCGCTGATCGGTCCGTTCGCGGGCACGTCCGACCTGTTCGGGCCGTGGCGCGTCTTTCCGGATCAGGCGCCGCCGGTTGGCATCGAGGAAGCCATGCGCGCCCACCTCGAATCGCCCGATCTGTTGACCGTGGCGCGTGGTGCGGATGTCGACGCGGCCATCCCCGGCGGCATTGCCGCGGCGGTCGAAGCAGCGTACGCGGCCGATGTGGTGGTGCTGTCGATCGGCGAGAACGAGCAGATGTCCGGCGAGTCGCGCTCGCGCTCGGACATCGAGATCCCGAAGGCGCAGCAGGACCTCGCCGATGCGGTGGTCGCCACCGGCAAGCCGGTCGTCGTGCTGCTGCGCAACGGACGCCCGCTGGCGCTGCGTGGCGGCGTGCGACGCGCCGACGCGATCCTCGTGACCTGGTTTCTGGGATCGCAGACCGGCCCGGCGATCGCCGACGTGTTGTATGGCGACGTGAATCCGTCGGGCCGCTTGCCGGTGAGCTTCCCGCAGACGCCGGGGCAGGTGCCCTACTACTACAGCCACAAGCGCACCGGTCGCCCGCAGCTCGCCGACGCGCCCGCACAGATGTACAAGGCGCGCTATCTCGATGCGACCAACGACGCGCTCTACCCCTTCGGCCATGGACTCGGCTACGCGCGCATCCGCTACGACGCGCTCGAACTTCCGTCGAACCGCATGCCGTGGGACGGCCCGCTCCACGTGCACGCGCGCATCTCCAACGGCGGCGCGCGCGACGCGGAGGAAGTGGTGCAGCTGTACATCGGCGCGCGGTCGGCGAGCGTGACGCGGCCGGTGCGCGAGCTCAAGGGCTTTCGCAAGGTGCATGTGAAGGCGGGGCGATCGGCCGACGTGGACTTCACGCTCACGCGCGCCGACCTGATGTTCATCGGCCAGGAACTGAAGCCCACGGTCGAGCCCGGTGCCTTCGACCTGTGGGTCGGTCCTTCCGCGACACAAGGCCTGAAGACCCGTTTCGTGCTGACTGCGCCGGACTGAGCATCGCCATGCAGAACTCGCTTTTCGACGACGACTTCGAGGACACGGACGAACCCGCGCCGGCGCCTGCTGCCGCGCCTGTGCCCAGGAAACGCACCGCCGCACGCCAAGCAAGGGTGCTGCCCATGCCGACCGATCCGGCCTTGCGGGCGCTCGCGAGCGAATTGCCGCCGAACCTGCGCCTCGGCACCTCGTCGTGGTCGTTCCCGGGTTGGGCCGGCACGGTCTGGGAAGGCGAATACGAGCAGTCGGTGTTGTCGAAGCACGGCCTTGCCGCCTACGCGCAGCATCCGCTGTTCCGCGCGGTGAGCATCGACCGCAGCTTCTACAAGCCGGTGACGGCGATCCAGTTCGCGGCCTATGCGGCGCAGGTGCCCGAGGACTTCCGCTTCACGGTGAAGGCGCCCAGCCTCGTCGCGGATGCGATGGTGCGCGGCGAGGACGGGCGCGGCATGCAGGCCAACCCGGCTTTCCTCGATCCCGCGCTCGCCGCCACGGAATTCGTGCAGCCGGCGCTGGATGGGCTCGGCCACAAAGTCGGCGCGCTGGTGATCCAGCTCAGCCCCCTGCCCGGCCCGATGCTGGCGCGCATGCCCGAGGTGCTGGAGCGCCTCGGCGCGATGCTGCGATCGCTGCCTGCGCTGCAGCCGATCGCACCGGACGGCGTGATCGCGGTCGAGGTGCGCAATCCCGAGTTCCTCACGTCCGCTTTTTGCGATGTGCTGCGCGATGCGGGCGCGACCTACTGCCTGGGTCTTCATTCGAAGCTGCCGCCGATCGAGGCGCAGCTTCCGCTCCTGCGTGCGCTCTGGCCCGCGCCGCTGGTGTGCCGCTGGAATCTCAACCGGCTGCATGGCGCCTACGGCTATGAGGACGCGAAAGCGCTCTACGAGCCCTTCGACAGGCTGCTCGACATCGACCTCGACACGCGTGCCACGCTCGCGCGCGTGATCGCCGGCACCATCCGAGCAGGCCAGCGCGCCTACGTGACTGTCAGCAACGAAGCCGAGGGCTCCGCGCCGCTGACGGTGCAGGCGCTCGCCGAGGAGATTCGCCGGCGGCTCGCAGAGCTCAGTCCACCAGATCCGGATCGCTCGCGATGATCTCGTCCCACAGGGTCTGGAACGACAGCCAGCCGAAGGTCGGCGAGCCGAGCACCGACGCGAGCCAGCGTGCGTCACCGTCGCTCCAGCGGGTCGGCTTGCCGGCGGCCTCGGCCAGAAGCTGCGCTTCGCAGCAACGGTTCATCAGCACGAACCACCACGCGGCCTCGTCGATGCTCTGTCCGGTCGTGAAGATGCCGTGGCCGGCGTGGATCGCCACCCGCCGGTCACCGAAGCCGGCCGCGAAGCGGTTGGCCGCCTCGGCGTCGCGCACCACGCGCGGCTCGAGGATCAGTGCCTGGTTCTCGAAGAAGATGCACGCATCCTGCGTGATGGGCTCCAGCAGCCTTTCGAACGACGACCAGGTCGAGGCATGCGGCGCATGCGCATGGCAGACCGCGTTCACCTCCGGCCGCGCGCGGTGGACCGCCGTGTGCAGCAGCAGCCCGACCGGATTGACCATGCCGCTGCCGCGAACCACCTTGCCCTCGGGATTGACCTGTACCAGGTGCGACACCTTCACCTGATGCATCGCGACCCCGACCGGATTGACCCAGAAGTGATCGGGCAGCTCGGGATCGCGCACCGTCACATGGCCCAGCAGGCCCTCGGAGAAACCCCGTCGTCCGAAAATCCTGCAGGTGGCGGCCAGCCGTTGCAGCGAATGGGTCCGCTCGGCTTCCCGGGTCTCGAAGCGCGGCGGGGTCCGTGTCACGAAGTTCTGAACGCCGATCTGCACGAGTTCTCTCCTTGAGGGCGAGGACCGCGTAGTGAATCACGACGGTGCGGCTTCGGCAACGGCCTCAATCTCGGCGCCCCCCGGCCGGCCGCGACTAGCGCTGTGGCTGCGGGGCTATTCGCCGGGCGCTTCCGCCTCTTCGCTCTTCGGCCGGTACCAGCGCGGATAGAACTCGGCCACGCGCGGGCCGTCGGACGCGAGCGCATGGCAGCCGTCGAGCTGGAAGGGCTTGTGCGTCTCAGACACCGTGAGGTTCGTTCCGGCGAGCGTCTGGAGCACGCCCGTCCCCATGGTCCGCAGCAGCTCCGACATGTGCGTGCAGCCGCGGATGCCGCCGAAGAGCCGCGCGGTCTGGCGGCTGAAGCCCGGACCGACCCGCAGCCCGATCAGTTGGGCATAGTCCGGGGCAATGTCGCCGCAGGCACCGGGAAACGGCGCGGCGTCGGTCGCGGCGACGGCGTCGACGATCAGCGCGGTCGAATCGACGGTGAGCCGCAGCCACATCGAGTGGATCGCCTCGCCGCCCAGCCGCTCGCCGCCCGGGAAGACGAAGTGCTGGTCACGCACGTCGCGCAGGTGGCCTTCGATGTCCCAGAGGCCGTCGCGGCGACGGTAGCCGCGGATCGTGATGGTGCGCCCGTGGACCGGGTCGCGCTCTGCAGTGGATGGTGGCAATGGCATGGCTGGCGGTCGATGATGCCCGAGGCCGCGCCTCCGCCCATATGAGCGCCGAACAAGTGGGTGCCCTGGTCGTGGGATTGGCGGCCTTGGCAATTGGAATCAAAGCGATCATATGGATTCAGCGACGCGGGCGCTTGAAGGAGTCGACCACCTCCGTGTCGCTGACGATCTGCCGCAGCAGCTCCATCGCCGCCGGGGACAGCACCCGGCCGTGCCGCGAGATCACGTGCGTGCGTCCCTGATGGAGCAGCGGATTCTTCATCGGCAGCGCACTGATCTCCGCCGTGTCCAGATGCGCCGGCAACGACAGGCGCGTCGACAGTGCATAGCCCAGCCCGGCCGCCACGAAGTGGCCCAGCGCACTGAACGAACTGGTGGTGAGCAGCGCGTTGAGGCGGACGCCCTCGCTGATCTCGGCCGCTTCGATGTGCTGGCGCACGCCGAAGCCGTGATGCAGCGTCGCGCCGGGATAGGCCTGCAGATCCGCCAGTTTGAGTGGCCGCCCGAGCCGCGTCAGCGGATGCGTCGCCAGCACCAGCGTCTGGATCGGCTGCGGATGCGAGTGATGCGAGCGCAGCCGCTCGTCCGTCGGCGGCTGGAACAGCATGCCGATGTGCGCGCGCTCGTCGACGATGCGCTTCACGATCTCGTCGCTGCCGCCCACGTCCAGCGCGATGGTGATCCTGGGATGCGACTGCATGAAGGTGCGCAGGCTGTTGCGCATCAGCCAGTCCACGAAGCCTTCGCCGGCCACGATGTCGATGTGGCCGCTTTCGATCTTGCGGATGCTGTCGAGCTGGGCCAGAAGTTGCTGCTTCTGGCTCTGCTGGCGGCGCAGGTAGCTGGCGAGCAGTTCCCCGGCATCGGTGGGCGCCACCCCCGGCCGCGCCGCTCGAGCAGGCGCGCGCCGCATTCCGTCTCCAGCAGCGCGACCGCCCGGCTGACCGCCGACGGGTCCATGCCGAGCACCTCGGCCGCGCCGCGCACGGAGCCGGTTTCCAGCACTTGCATGAAGTAGCGAAGGCGGCGGGTTTCCAGCTTGTCGTCCATGAAGCGTCTCTCTGAGCGTTGCATTTAATGCAACAAAGATTCGGAGATTCTGTCATTGATGCAATGTCGTGTTTCTTTCAGACTTGGCCCGCCCACACCGGGCGCCGTACAGAAAGTCCGCTCCCCATGACTGCCGCCGCTTCCGCCACGCTCGCACCCGAATCGCTGGATGACTCCGGCATCGGCAAATCCAAGCTCGTCGTCGACAACATCCTTCCGCTCGGGGCGGCCTACGGGGTGGCGCTGGTCAAGCAGCAGCTTCCAGTTGCATAGTGCGTTGATGCTGTCCGTCTTCGACATCTTCAAGATCGGCATCGGACCGTCGAGCTCGCACACCGTCGGGCCGATGCGCGGCGCGCGCATGTTCGCGGATGCGCTTGCGCGGGACGGGCTGCTCTCGCGCACGGCGCGGGTCCATGTGACGCTTTATGGCTCGCTCGGCGCGACCGGACACGGTCACGCGACCGACGTGGGCGTCATCCTCGGCCTGCTCGGCGAGGCCCCGGACACGGTTGACCCGGGGACGGTGCAGCCACGCATTCAGGAACTGCGGCGCTCCGGCAAGCTGCAATTGCTGGGGCGGCACCCGATCGCGTTCCAGCCGCTGCACGACATCGAATTCGCCGGCCAGGAATCGCTCAGCGAGCACCCCAACGGCATGCGCCTGACCGCCCACTCGACGGACGGCGCGATGCTGGCCGATCGCTGCTACTTCTCGGTCGGCGGCGGTTTCGTCATTGAACGCGGCGCTTCTGGCAGTGCAGCAGGTGAATCCCAGGCGACCACGTGGCCGCATCCATTTCGGACCGGCGACGAACTGATGTCACGGGCGCGGGCGCGCGGGCTCTCGGTCGCGCAATTGGTGCTCGCCAATGAATGCATCTGGCGCGCGCCGGCCGAGGTACGCACAGGTGTTCTTCGCATCTGGCAGGTGATGCAGCAATGCGTGCAGCGCGGCTTCGGGATCGACAACCCCTCCGCGAGCGAGCACCTGCCCGGGACGCTCCACATTCGCCGCCGTGCACCGCAGCTCTACCGCGAATTGCTCGCACGCGACGGCGACGCGGAAGGCGCGGACCCCTTGGCCGCCATGGACTGGGTCGACGCCTTCGCGATGGCTGCCAACGAGGAGAACGCTGCAGGCGGTCGCGTCGTCACCGCACCGACCAACGGGGCCGCGGGTGTCGTGCCCGCGGTGCTGCACTACTACGCCCGGTTCTGTCGCGGCGCGTCGGAAGACGGCATCGTCGACTTTCTCCTCACGGCTGCGGCCATCGGCATGCTCTACAAGGCCAACGCCTCGATCTCGGGCGCCGAGGTCGGTTGCCAGGGCGAAGTCGGCGTCGCCTGCTCGATGGCGGCCGGCGCCTTGGCCGCCGTGCTTGGCGGTACGCCCGCCCAAGTCGAGAACGCCGCCGAGATCGGCATGGAGCACAACCTCGGCCTCACCTGCGACCCGGTCGGCGGGCTGGTGCAGATCCCCTGCATCGAGCGCAACGCGATGGGGGCGGTGAAGGCCATCAACGCCGCGCGCATGGCGCTGCGCGGCGATGGCAGCCATTACGTCTCGCTCGACGCGGTGATCCGCACGATGATGCAGACCGGCGAGGACATGAAGTCGAAGTACAAGGAGACTTCGCTCGGCGGGCTCGCGGTCAACGTGGTGGAGTGCTGATCACTCCCACTCCATCATCAACGGGGCTCGCAGACCCGCATGGTTAGAGGGATTGGCTGTGATCGACATGGGCCTTTACCGTCGCTTTTACCGTCAGAAACGCAGATCTTTTGCTGGCGCGGGAGATGGAGCGATTTGCGGGGGAGCGACGTTTTCGACACCATGATCAATCAACTCTCAGGATATCCGAGAAATCTTCCATCGTCAGCCCAAAGCGGACACGCGTGAGCACTGCCCTTTGGATGGCACTTGGACCGACTCTAGGGATGCTGCCCCGATTGCTCTTCTTCCCAAAAGCGCTGCATCGCTTCGAACGCCTTTCGCTCAACGTCCTGTATCCGTGTCAAAGCATGAGGCTCAGGCAGGGGGCGGAAGCATGAGCAAATCTGTTCAACGTCTCTTCGAGCAGCCAGCCAAGCCTTGAGTAGAGGCTGCCACTGTCGATCCCAATGACCGTAGGGTCTGGAGTCCGGCGACGACACTTTGCGCAGCGCTTGATGCATGACTGATCCGGCGGTCCGTGTTGGGTCATCCCATTTGACCGGGATGCTCCAGCCTGCGTCCCGGACTCCATCAGTGCTTCGGGCGTCTGGGCCAACCACAGCAACAGGTGCGCCCGCGACGGTTCCAAACCCGAAGAGCTTGTGATCAATGCGGTCGCCTTCCTCAAATGGACAGTTCGAACTACTCATCAGGGTCTCCTCTCTGCATGCGATCACTTCATTGGCTTCATGCAGGCGCCGCTCACGCCATAAACGCTGGTTGAGCGATAACGACCGGGCTCACCACGTCACGAATCTCACTAAGTCCGGCAATAAGCAGGTCGTACTGCTCGGTGCGCCGTCCTTGATCCCAGATGATCGGAAGCACCTTCCGATAGGGGCTGCCGCGCTTCAAGTAAAGGCTGACATCCTCACCAATCTGCGAAATCAGGTCTTGCGACGCGCTTTTTCCCGCCAGTACTTGACCTCGATCACCAGATGCAACGATGGGATCACCAGGTCTGCCCGCGGCTTCTTCTGCCCCACCGACGCGAGCCACTCTTCATCGCGCAGGTCGGGCAACACTGGCGCAAGCACCGCGCACAGAAGATTCTGAAAGTGGTATTCGTTTTCAACCGCCCACTTCTGCGCTGTCGAATTCGGTGTCTTCTTCTGATCGTCCCAAGTCCATCGGCGCAATCCGGCTGGAAGCCGGCGAAGGAGGAGTCCCACATCTTCCAGACTCGGCACGCGCAGATCTATCTGAGACGCGCCCTGCGCGAGGAAACGAAAGGCCGCCAGGTCCAAGGCTGCCTGTTCAGCATCGTCGTAGACAATCAGCTTTATGCGGCCAAGCAACTGCGACGCAAAGTCGTTGTCGGTCGCCGGCGAAGATCTCGCCAATCGACGCGCCACATAGATGGCCGCACACGCGCTGGCGGGGGCCACTTGCAACTCGTCGTCCAATCTCAACTCGGATCGCATCCTGATCATTGACAACAATTCTTGGCGCCATCCAACTTCCACAGGCAGTAGCGGTTGCAACCTAGCAAGCAGAGATGCGAACCATGCTCCAAACTTCTGCCACCGTGCGCTATCGGCAATCGTCACCAACCCGACCAGGACGCCAGTGTACGCCAACGGTTGCATCAGGCTGACCAGTGCCGTCTGCGAACCGCCGCTACGCCCCGTCAACCAATCCACTCCTTGCGCAAAAGATTCGCGGGATGCTGCACTCAAGGTCGGATCGATACCCAACAAGAATCCCAAGGCCGCAACGGCATGAATTGACCGGCCGCCGCCCGCGATCTCCTCGCATAGCTCCCGGGCCATCAACGCGCATTGTTCGGCAGGAAAATCCTCGGCGAGCACCCAGTGATAGAAGGCGATCGAAAGCGGACCTGCATTCGTCAATGTTTGTGCGTGGCCAGCTACGGCCTGCAGCGCCTCGCGCAGGATCGGGTTGCCGCCGGTCACAGAAACCACCTCGTTGTCCCGATCTTGCCAAGCATCACGCTAGGGCTCCACCGGCTACCCAAGCGATCCAGCCGACCCAAGAGGCCCGCGACGAGGTCGGAGTAGTAGATGGTGACAGGCATCGCCGCCGGCAGGAAGCTGCGCCAGGAGTGGTTGGAAAACCAGTAGACCTGCTTCGTAAGATAAATGATGTCCGTGAACGTCGAATCACGATGCAGAGTTAACAGCAGCGGCTTAGGCAATCCATCCGTCGGTCGCTTGAGTTGCTGAGGCCCAGTCAAGGTCAACAAAGTTTCATTGTCGCCGACCTCCGCATAGAGGCCTCGTATCGGAGTTTTCTCTCCCCTTCCTTTTGTTCCGACAGAATCATCGTCGAACAGCAGGTAGGGGTGGTCTTGCTTGACATGCAGGAACGCGAACTGCAGATCGAATTCCGAGAATTCTTTGAGCGCGGCCTTGACTGACTCTATCTCCGTGTTACGCATGGGTTTGAACGCGTGCACGATCACCCGAACAGAATCACCCTTGATCCAGTTCATCTCGCTGCGCACACGCTGGAGAGTTGCCTGCAATGAATCGGTCAGCGCCTCACCGTACTTCGCCATCGGCACGGCATTCGACAGGTTGGAGAGCAGATAGCCGCCGTCACCTCGGAAGACGCTGGTGATACCGACGATCCTCTCCTTCTTTGAGAACCGTGACTCGCCTATCGCTGCGCTACCCAGGCCAATGACCACTTCGTGCGCGATCCCCTTGTCCGATTTGATCAATCAGGGAATGCCGCCGAGCTTTGCATAGACGGCCAGTGCGAGATTGCTCAGTGTGTATGCTAGGTTGCCGGGCGCCATCGCGAACGTCTCAAAGGCGATGAACTGCGTGGGGATCTGGTTGGAGAGAAACGCCGCCTTGGCTACCAGATAGGGGTTACGTTGCGGTGGTAGCTGTCGCGAATCTCTCTCGGTCTGCACCAGCGCCAAGTGCCAGGGCGCCCCCTCGGCCCCCATACGCACGGCCTTGGAAGCCGCCGCGTGGTACGCGTCTGCTGTGAAGCCGTCAGCCTCCACGAACGTCAGCGTAATGTCCCGCAGACCGTAGATTCCGAGGAATCCTCTGCCAAACGGCAGCGACTTGCCGTCGACCGTCAACCCGTCCCGGAACTTCCTGAGGAATAGTTCGAATTGCCCACGTCGCGCCCGATCACAGACTACACAGACGTTCGGCCGCGTCGGCGTGAACACATGCCGGCTGTAAGGGCCGAACTTTGTCAATCCTACCGCCGCGCGCGTTTCTGACTTGAGCGTGCCGGCATCGAACACGTAGGTCGGTGTGCTGCCTTCCTCGAAACGTGGAAACGTCGAGCTATCTTTTTCGTTGATCAGGCTACCGATACTGACACTCAGCCCTTCTTGCAACTCGATGACACCCAAGCTTCGCACCCAGTCTGAAATCCGGGTAATGTGCTCCATTCGGGAGCGTCCCCTGCTGTTCTCGAACACGATCTCATCGATCTTGCCTTGCGCCCTTCCGGAGGCGTTTCGCATGAAGTGCTGCAACAAGTGCCGGATGTTCTCGGGTGAGGCCTCCAGATGCAGCTCGTCCAGGGGTAGCACCTCCTCAACATTCATGAACCGCTCAGACAGCCGTGCCTTGCCTTCTGAGATGCTTCCAATACGACCGACAAGCCTGCGCTGGGGCAGCATGCGCGCATCTTCCACTGCCGTCTCGCGCTCGACCACCAAGCCATCCAGGCGAACGCCGTGCTCGCTCAGCACCGCCAGGCTGGTCGCACATGTTTTCTGAATTTCGATATCCCACAGCAGGCCAAGCAGATCGGAGCCCTGTAACTTCAAGGATCGGATCGAGATCAAGACGCGCGACTGCAGATGAACATGCTCATCAGCGTCTAGAAATCCCGTCCGCAATGTGCGTCCCACTGTCGTGATCGGGTTGTAGCGGGCCACTGGCCGCCTGTTGGCACTCAGCAATGACACCAGACGCTGTTCAAGCAACGGCCGGATCAGCGAGGCGTGCTCGACCGCTGAGACCTGCTTTTCTTTGCCAATGGGCGTGGCGTCGGACGCAAGTGGCAACGCCACAATCTGATCTGCCCGACGGGTTACCGCAAACTGCGTCCGATACTCGCTACGAAGGTCGCGCAGCTGCTGCGAGTCCTTGAATGACATGGTCTGCAGTCGGATGACATCGCCGTGCACGAGCAACGGCGTGAAATTGAGCTGCAGTTGTCGTCCCATGCCCTCTCCTATTTCTTCTTCAGCATAAGTTGGATCATCGCAAACAGACGATGAAAGAGGTAATCGACATGGTCCACATCGATCACCGGCACTTGAATCACCTCGGAATGGCGGATCAGATGGCTATTGCCAATCGAGTTCAACTCCTGCGCTTCAGCTTCCAACCTAGTCCGCAACGACGGCTCCGCTGCGGTGGCATCTAAGATGATCGTGACCGACCTCTTCTTGTCGCGAGGATCTGCGAGCGATTTGAGCCTCTCCCATGCATCCCACAGCCGTTCCAGTGCCTCTCGTCGAACAAGGGGATTTCGGTCGGAAAATTTCGCACGACACTCATCCAGCATGTTGTCAAGCGTGCGGTCCCCGGTATTGAAGGCCGTTCGCCTCAGTTCATCACCCAACACCAGCGGCAGCACTCGAACAATGCGTCCCGTCGAAAGCATCTCAAAGGCAACGCCATTGCGCGAGAAAATGCGGTTGATGGTCGTTCGAAACTCGTCCTGCCCGGCTTGTTGATCGAAACTCAGATGGTGATGACTGAAGAAGTCATGGTATTTTCCAGGGATTGGCCTCGCCACAGCGTCATGGATGAATTCGATGAAGTCCAGGATCAACAACGTTTCCGGCGCAAAAGGCTGGCGTTGAGAGAAAAAGCCCTCCTCCACGTCGTGAGTGGATTCAAGCGGCCACGCCAGTCCTGGCATCTCCGCGATCACAGCCGCAGCCAGGGAGTTGGAATCGCACCCACAGATAGCCTGCCCATCTGGACAACGCTCGGGAAAGCGAAGTCCTAAGGCGCCGCTGTTGATGAGCCCCTGCACCAAAGCGATCACGCCGGCCCAAACCGTAGGTGAGATCGACTGCTCGATCCGCGCCTTTGGACCGTTCTCCCGATCGCTGAAGTAGTCCGACATCAGTGCACCACCTTGTAAACGATTAGTCCGGCTACAGCCGGGGTCGTGAACAGCCATTCGTGATCGGTTGGCAGCGCATGGATGGGTTCTAGCAACCAGCTCATCTAGCCTGCCTCCCGAATGGATGTGATCAGCGGTGATTCGTCTTCGTCGTAGGTCAGATGAATCTGAGTTTTGGCACGCGTGACACCAACGTAGAAAAGTCGAGCCGCTTCTTCCAACTGCTCATCGGTCCTGTCGTAGCTGCTGGGGAACACGCCGTTCTCCAGCCCAACCATGATGACCGCCTGGAACTCAAGCCCTTTCGAACTGTGTAGTGTCATGAGATTGATCTGGTCCGGACTCTTGCCCTGATTCCCGAATATTTCTACCGTGAATGCCTGCAAGGGCCCGCCCTCCGCGGCAGCGCCTATCAGCTCGTCCAGGTTGTCTTTCTCATCGGCAAGACCAGGCTCCTGCCGGATCAGCTCATCCAGTACGTCGCGACGCAACACTGAGAGCCATCGATGCAAGGGAAGCGCACCGTCCCGCAGTGAGAACAGGGCTGCAATCAAGCGCTTGCGTGCGCTCAGCAATTCGGAGTCGCGCGGGATGGAGCGGCGCAATCGTCGCCAGGCTTTGAGCAACAGCGAAAGAGGCACCGTCCCTGTCTGCCAGCCGCCAGCGCACCATCGCGCTGCATCTGTGAGCCACTCGGTCAACCGGGTGCGCTTAATCGGCGAGCCGTTGTCGAGCCGGAAATACCGCAAATCCAGGGCATCCGCAGCCTGTGCGATCAGTGTCCCCTCGTTAAGCGAGCGATACAGTAGCGCAATATCCCCCGGGGTCCATGACGGATTGGCCGCGAGCAACGCCGGCACCAGCGTCCCAAGTGCGTAGTCCGCCTGCTCGCGGATGTTGCACTCCAGACGGTGGATCAGAATTTCGCCAGTCCGCCCATCGTGAGAACGAAACTCTGCGGGTTCCGGCAGGAGCGCCATGGAAGCGGCAATGATGCGGTCGGCGCACCGGTAATTCAACTTTAGCCTGATGGATTCGATCCGCGGGAGACGAGCCAATGCTCGCAATAAACTCGGCTTGGCACCGGTGAACCCATAAATGGACTGATCCGGATCCCCAACAGCAACGATCCGAGTTCCCGTCCGAAGCAATGCCAAAACAACTCGATGCAGGGGAGTCCGAGATCCTGATATTCGTCGATCACGACCACCGGATACTTAGCTTGAATGGCACGTCGGACCCACTCGTGCTTCTCCACAAGTTGCAGGCCGGCAAGGACCAGGCCATCGAAGTCGATCAGGCCATTCTTCAGAAGCAATGCTTCGTAGGCCTCAACCACTGCTGTTTCGCGGGCTGACCATGCGCGCCACTCGTCACTATCCTTGTCTGGGATGGTGCGCCGCAGCTTGTCGCAGGCCATGCGAAACCAATTCGGCACATTGCCTCCCAACTGCCCGCGATACGCATCGGCAAAGAGCTTTCGCGCCTGCGCGGGTGACGCAACGATCAGTGGATCCGGTACATCGATACCTGCCAGCGCGGCGTAGGGAGAGACCAATTCCGTCAGACAAAAGGAGTGCACAGTGGAGAGCAGGAGACGATCACCGTCGTCCGCACCGAGCTTGTTCAGTCTTGATCGCAACTCACCGACGCAAGCATTGCTATAGGTGATGCACGCCAGCCGGCGGGGGCGATGTACGTCTTCAGTGAGCATGCAGGCGATCTTGACGGTGATCGTCTTGGTCTTGCCGCTGCCAGGCCCAGCCAGAATGACACAGTTCCCGGTCGATTGGTACGCGCGCCATTGATCCTCGTTCCCGCGCAAATCCTCAGCGGCTTTGAGATATGGGGGCGCGGTGGAGGTCATGCCAGTTTGGCTTTCAGATAGTTCAGCGCAGATTCAATGTACTCAGGACATACGTCGACATCCTCTTTCATCAATACCGCCGCCAGCCGCTGCGCCATACGGCCCTTGCCGATGGAGTCGATGTCCTTGAGGAATTGCGTGGGGTCGAGCGAATCAGGATCAGTCGAGAGGCTCGCGAAGCGCGCGTGCATCTTCTTGTTGGTGGTCAGTTCCTCGATGGCTGCGAGGAAATGGTCTTCTGCCCCGGCCTTGAAAACATCGACTTCAAACGTGAACTCGTTCAGGAAGACGCCGTATTTTGGCGCAAGCTTCAGCACCTCAGCATAGTTCGCCTCTTCCCAAACGTCTTTATCCAGCAAGTGCTGCATGATCTGGTTGACAACACGATTCTCGCCATAGCTGTCTGTGACACCTGCATCATCCGGATCCGCATCCTCCTGACTCGCCTCTTCCTCCTTCGGATCGAAGTCCGTCAGCACCACGAACGGGATATCGAGCCCCTTTGGTCCCAGCAATTGGACGTAGGGAGCGAAGTTGGTGCCGGCGATGGAGCAGACTGTGATGCCCATCGCATCAAAATCCAGGCTCTCGTCATACAGCTTCGCAAGCGTCGGCAGCAAGAACTTTTCCGCATCGCCTTCCACCAGGATGACGCCCTTGGAGAAAAACAGTTCGCCGCGCGTGACGTCGATGTAGCGTTCCAGATCCTCGCGGTCGCTGGCATCAAGTTTGATCCCTTTGAGGGAGCGCCCGACTGTGTGCCCTTCACCGGCGACCTGGCGCAGGACGACCACATTGGCGAGTGGCGCGACACTGGCCACATTCGGCGAATGCGTAGTCAGCAGAATGCTGCGCGGCCCGGGTCCGGCTTGCGCGTCGTCGCGCGCTTGCAGGTAGTTCCGATAGATAAGCCGCTGCAGATGAGGATGGAGGTGAGCCTCGGGCTCTTCTATCGCCAGAAACGTGTGTTGGCGCTCCCCCTCGTCCACCAGGTATTGGTGTTCCAGATGCTTTAGCGCGAGGTAAAGCACATTGGCGGAACCGAGACTGGCCTCTGCCACACCGCGCTTGCCACCGTCGATCATCATTTGCAGCGCACGTATCAACCGGTCCGGCTCCGTCGGTGCAAAACCCAGCGCCGTGTCGACGGCATGTTTGTTACCCACCATGGCAGTGAGCTGATCGTTGACCTGGCCCACAACCTCTGCCAGTTCGGGTAGCGCGGCAATCTTGGAGGTGGTTGTGTGAACCTCCGCGGCGATCGTGCTGAGCGCTTTTGCATCTACCGTCTTCGCAGCACGGTCCAGGAGGGGGCGCAGAGGAGAGCGCGCCCAGCGCGCGAGATCCGATTCGGCATCGCGCAGCGCCGGAAACAGATCCAACGGCATCCAGCGCCTCAGATCGTAGCCAACCGCGTTGTCGGGACGGTCTCCACCGAATACGATGAATTCGTAGTCTGCCTCGCTGCGCGGCGCACCTGCAAGCCCCGGCACGGGCTGGTAGCGATACGTGATTCGCGCCACCATCGGATCCGGCCGTACGAGGTGATCCGCCAATACTGCCAGCAGATTTTCATCGTCTTCGAAACCTCGAAACTCGACTGACACCTCAATCACGTCCTCCGCCTTCAGCGGCCGCGCCAGCCCATCCCAGAAATCATCAAGACGCAACCTGCGCAATGAGTCGGGAAGTGACGGATCGAGGATCAGTCGCAGCGCAAACAGCAGGTTGGTCTTGCCGACCTTGTTTTCCCCAAGAACTACGGCGTGTTCACCCAGGCGCACATCAAGCAACTTGAAATTGCGAAAATTCTTGATAACGATCCGGCTCAATCGCATGGGCACTCCTCGTTTCTTCGTTAGTTATTCATCCAGGGATCGGCGCGCCCCAGGTTACGGCCACCGCCGGCAGTGTCCCTTGCACATCGTCGGCTGAGCCGGTCCTGCCCCACGCATACCGGCGTCGGGCCGCCATGAAAACAGGGGCCAAGTGCGCGAACAACGCATCAGCGAGAGCCTTCGTCCGGCGAGGATTCAAGAATGATCTCTTCTGCGGAAAAATTCAGGAGGTCAGGGTGAACGGAGATCCCGTCCACCTTCACTTCCAGCGGTAGCGTGCTGAACACCGCCAATGTCTGTCGTAGCGCGGGTCCGATGTTCCTGGCAATACGCATCTCTGCCCTATCGGCTGCGACCCTATAGAGACGGTAGATGTCGTAGGGCTCAGGCCCATAGACGGCCTTGTGTAGTTCCCCAAACGAAAGGTGAATCGGGTTGGTGAACGCCCCGGTAGTGCTCTTCGCATCGACCAGCCTGACTTCACCACCCAACGCAATCACCCGGAAATCAAACACTGAGACTGCATTGATGCTGGCAGTCCACTCGAACTCTTCGAGGTTGTCCCGCTGGCACTCCTGCTCGAAGTAGGCATTGAGAAACTCCTCGCCAGCAACGCCAGTCGCCTCCGCAATCCGGCGTGATCGCATGAAGTCCTCGGGACTGATGCCTCGGCTGCCGCGTCGGGCATTGATCGCCTCCGCGCCAGCAGCCCCGCCGAGCGCAGCGTCTTCGAGCAGACTGGTCTCCGCCCAGTCATACAGCGAATGCCCCTCCGGAGGTGCTGCTGCCGAGAGGACCTCCTGGACAAGCCCATCGTCCAAAGCCCACATAGAGCCAGATGGAAACCGACGGGCAAGCTCTGCGTGAATTCCGGCATCTACGGGCACCGCAGCTGACACCAGCACCACATTTGCAGTCGTCGGCATCACGTCGCCAGAAAACTCGAAAAGCGCGAAATCCCCCGGTGTCAGAACGTCGTACAGCTCCGGAATTTCGACAGGGTTGTCGATCAACTCGCCGTTGAGGCGCCAATTCTTCTGCTGTTTGAGAATCTTTCGCTGCAGATTGTTGACTGGCGCAAGCCCCGGGCCGCACAGATACAGGTCGAGTGGATAGCGTGGCTGCGGAACCAGTGACGGCTCACCGAGTTGGGGGTACAGCTTCCCAACAAGAACATCTGCATCCAGATTAAAGGCCTTCTGCTTCCCGGCAGGATGGTTCTGGAAATGCCACTTGAACAGTGTCAGATCCGATGCGGTCAGGCGCTTCAGCGCCAACTTCCTCGGCATGGCAGGCTCCTCTCGTTCTACCCCAAACGCTCAACCCCAGGCTCCAGCGACCATTGGAAGGCTTGTGGTGTGTATATATGTGTATTGGTGCATACTAGCACCACTTTTTAATTTTCCAGGGGAAGAATCCATGGCACGCAGCCCGATCGCCCCTGACGGCAAGACCGTCAGAACCTCCGTCATGCTGCCGGAGGACACCCATCTGCAGGTCCAGGCCCTGGCAGACGCCAACCATGTCTCATCAGCCTGGGTCATCCGCATGGCCGTGCAGCGTTTTCTGGAGGAAAACCAGGGCCAGCTCGCGTTGCCACTACGCCTGCCAGCCCGACAAGGACATCACCAATGAACAACGACATCATCCTGCGCAAGCTTGCGCGCCTGCAGGCCGACGGCAAGCCCCGTGTCCTGGATCTGTTCGCCGGCTGTGGCGGCATCTCCCTCGGTTTTGAAGCTGCGGGTTTTGACATGCGAGGTGCTGTGGAATTTGACGCAGATGCTGCGCGATCCCACGGCCTGAACTTCCACGCCGCCGCCCCGGCGCACAGTGAGCCCATCGACATCACAAAGACAACGCCTGCAGCGCTGTGTCTGCAACTCGGCCTGGGGCCTGTCGCTGAAGCCTTTGATGTGGTCGTGGGTGGCCCCCCTGTCAGGCATTCGCCCGCGTCGGGCGATCCAAGCTCCGGGAGATCGAGGAGCACCCCGAAGCATTCATTCATGACCCGAGGGCCCAGCTGTACAAGAAGTACCTGGAGTACGTAGACGCCTTTCAGCCCCTGGCGGTTCTCATGGAGAACGTGCCGGACATACTGAACCATGGCGGCCAGAACATCGCCGAGGAAACCTGCGAGGTACTGGAAGCCAAGGGCTACACCTGCGGCTATACGCTGCTGAATGCCGCGTTCTACGGTGTCCCTCAGATGCGGGAGCGGATGTTTCTCATGGCCTACCGGCATGAGCTGGCCACAAAGATATCCTTCCCCTCCCCCACCCACTGGCTCGTGCTGCCCCCGGGCTACGAAGGTTCCAGGTCGGTGGCGCTGAAAACGCTGCGCACCCTGGTGGACGATGCACACTCGTACATTGCACCGCCGGCTGCCAATCCGGACCTCCCTCCGGCAGTCACCGCGGAGGATGCGCTGGGCGACCTGCCAGCCATCAATGCGCGTGAGCTGCTGGCCGCAGGCAAGATTGCCCGTGGCGCCCGGCGCTTTGACACGCCGGTGAGCTACAGCCGCAAAAAACCTTCTGCCTATGCGGAGCTGATGCGCAACTGGCCGGGCCATGAAGCCCCCAGGGAAGGATTGACCGATCATGTCATCCGCTACCTGCCCCGGGACTATGAGCTTTTCGCGCGGATGAATCCCGGCGATCAGTATCCCCAGGCCTACGCTCACGCGGTCGCAATGTTCGAGGAGCGGCTTGCTGCTGCCCGGGCGCGTGGCGAGAAGCTGACAGAGGGATCGGCAAAGTACAAGGCTCTGTGGGCTTCCATCGTGCCGCCCTACGACGCAAGCAAGTTCCCGAACAAGTGGCGCAAGATGTGGCGGGAGCAGCCTGCGCGCACGCTCATGGCCCACCTGGGCAAGGACAGCTACAGCCACATCCATTACGACAGCAGGCAGGCGCGGACCATTTCCGTGCGTGAGGCTGCCCGGCTGCAGTCGTTTCCCGATGGCTTCCGTCTGAGCGGCACCATGAACCCCGCCTTCAAGCAGATCGGTAACGCCGTACCGCCGTTGCTCGCGAGGGCGATTGCCACACACATGATGCAGGCCCTCAGACAGGCCGCGAACAACAGGGAGGCAGTGGATGAACCTCGTCGAACGGCAGCGGCAGTTTCTTGACGCCGCGCAGAGGTATTTCGGAACCTCAAAGGCCGTCCGCCCACGCGAACTCTTCGGCGTCTCCAACAGTGCCAAGATCGTTGAGGGCGGCATCCAGCTAGGCGTTGTCAATCTGGATAACGTCAAAGAAGATGCCGAGGCGCTCATATTCGGTTGCGTACTGCGCTTCCCGCCTGAGGATGAGGTTTACTTCGCGGTACTGATCCGTAAGGATCGTGCGAGCTTCCTGGCCCGACTCGCCGAGATGAAACGGCTGGGGGCTGCCTCCAAAGCAACAGCTGCTGAGGCAGAGACGGATTCCGAGTTCGCCCTCGAGTCGCAGGGCGAAACGGACGACGCCAGCGAATCGCCCGGAAGCACCATCAAATACAGTGCCCGCAACAATCTTGTCCCTGTGTACTTGGCGGGGGACGGCCGTCTCTGGCTGCGTAACGCCAAGTTCTGGGACAGCCTGAACTTCGACCTGTCGCCGTTTGGTCCCTCGACCGAACCCGATGAGATCGTCGTTGCGCTCTATCCGCCGACCGCTTCCGCCCGGCGAAGTCTCCTTGCGCGGGAGTTCATCGGATGGCTTGGGAGCCTTGTCGGTCAGCAGAAGATCCATGAACTGCCGGTATGGAGCGACACCGCAACACTCGGCCCGGCGATGCGCCGCATGCCCTCCTCCATCCCTGTCGGAGACATTGAGGCAGCAGTCAGAGCCCTTGGAGGGCACTACCCGAAGGGTGAAGTCCGCCGCTTCCACGCGGCACTGAATTTTCTGGATCACAAGCACTTTGTGATCCTGTCCGGGATCTCCGGCACCGGCAAAACCCAGTTGGCGCTGAAGTACGCCCGCGCGGTCCACGGCCTTACGACGGCAACGGCTTCCGATCCGCTGCTGTTCGAGTGCCCGGTCCGGCCGGAATGGACAGACCCTACTGGCCTGACCGGCTATTACGACGTCCTCACCAACCGGTACGTTGTTCCGACCTTCCTTGAAGCGGTCCTGGTAGCCACCGCCCACCGCGAGTCACCGGTGTTCGTCATCCTCGACGAGATGAACCTCGCCCGGGTCGAGTACTACCTGTCCGATGTGTTGTCGGCCATGGAGAGTGGTGGAGCTCTGCAACTGCACTCCAACGGAGTCCCCTGGAGGGCACCACAGGTGCCAGCATCCGGGCCGAGCTTCCCATTCCGCCGAACCTGTTCATCATCGGCACCATCAACGTCGACGAAACAACCAATCCGGTGAGTGACAAAGTGCTCGACCGGGCCTCTGTGATCGATATGTCGGACGTTGACGTTCCTGGCTTCCTCGCATCGCTGTCCGATCGTTACCCTCACCTCCAGGCAGCCCGCGCCGCTTCCGAGGCACCCCTGACCACGGTTCACGGATTCATGCGGGACCACGGCATGGGGTTCGGATACCGGCTCATCGAGGAGTTCGTCCGCTACCACGCATTCGACGCCAAGCACCTGCAAAACGATGCCGACACGGTAACCGATCAGCTTCTGGTTCAGAAAGTGCTCGTCAAGCTACGTGGCAGCGAGCGGCAACGCGCTCTGCTCGACAGCCTGCTGAAGGCCTGCAACGGTCTGCAGAACACGCAGGCCCTGTTGCGGAAGCTACAGGCGGACCTGGACGAGTACGGCTCGTTCCAAGCTATGCGGTGAGCCGTGGCCACGCTGAGCATACGGGGAGAAAGTGATGGCCGTTCATGGGTGGTCTGGCCGGAGCCG
The DNA here is from genome assembly GCF_050632185.1 of Variovorax ureilyticus. Taxonomy (GTDB): domain Bacteria; phylum Pseudomonadota; class Gammaproteobacteria; order Burkholderiales; family Burkholderiaceae_C; genus Variovorax; species Variovorax ureilyticus_A. The sequence goes on along the minus strand of NZ_CP192579.1, from coordinate 2,037,314 downwards.
GAGCATATTCCGCCCGGCGCGATACGCGAAAGTGCGTCCTATCTGTTCGTGCTCAGGGACTGCGATCAGGCCCACGCCGCAGACCTCCTGATCGATGACGTCGCGGTTGAAGCCCTGCGTGCACGTGAGGCCGGGACCGCCCTGTGGCGCTGGGCACCGGGTTTTCATGCAGGCGTGATCGAGGCAACGCTGCGTATTCCCGGCGTCGGGGCGCACCGCTTCGAGATCACCACAGATCCAGACATCCGCAAGCTCACCCGCGATGACTTTGATCTCATGGTGCGGGAGGTGCTTGAAGACAGCCAGGCACTCTTTGCACTCAGCGCTTTCCGCAAAGGCATCGCCCGCCAGCGGGGCAACCGTCCTCCGCCCCTTGCAAGGCTTGAGTACCTCCGGTCGCGGGCCGACGCCATCGTGCGGTCTGTCGAACTGATCGCACGCGCACCACGGCACTTTCTGCAGGCCGAAGAAATAGCTCTGCCCGCACACAAGGCCCGGGGCGCCACTGGTCCCGAGATCATCCGCTCGTTCCGCACAGGGGTGGTTCGCACGGAAACCGGTATGCCATCACGCCTGCCTCCCGCGCTGGGCGGCAGGCTCCCCGACCGTATCAGGGTCCGCCAGCGAAGGAACAGTGTTGACCTGTCAGAGCATCGGCAGATCAAGGCCTGCCTGATCGCGTGGTCGGCGTGGCTCAACAGCATCGCGGATGCCCTGGGACGGAGCGACCGGGGCACAGATGCGGAAAGCCGAGGTACAGCCGGTCACTGGGCAGTGCGCACCCGTCACATCGCCCGGCGTTTGACCCAGTCGGCGAGTTCCGGTTTTATGGCCGGCGTCAGTGAAGGAACGGCGACGCTGCACATGACTTCGCTGTTCCGCAATGACCCGGTCTACCAGCGCTTCTACAAGCTGTGGCAGGAGATGAATCTCGGGCTGGCGGCCGTGTTCGGGGACTTCCTGCAGATGCCCCTGGCCAGGACATACGAGCTCTATGAGCTCTGGTGTTTCCTGCGGCTGCTCCGGGCAGCGGCGCAGGAATATGGTCCGGACGGCGTAGATCTCAGGCCCTTGTTTCTCACAGACGCGGCCGGTGGCGTCACCCTCGCGGCCGGATCCGTGTCGGTAAGCGTCGGGCTGCACAGGATGCTGTGCTTTCAGCGGCAGTACCGGGAGTACTGGGTTGAGCCGGATGGCCAGGGAAGCTTCAGTCGCACCATGGTGCCGGATCTGGTTCTGGCTGGCAGCTTTGCCGGTGCGGAGAAGCAGGTCATTGTGCTCGATGCAAAGTACCGTATCAATGATGGTCTCAGCGATGCGCTCAGCTCAATACACACCTATCGGGATGCGCTGGTTCAGGAGGCAGGAGATGGCCAGCCCGAGGGCGTCGTCACCGCGGCCTATCTGCTGACACCGCACGTGCCTGTTCTCGGCGCCGGCTTTAAGGACACAACAATTCCGGGCCGGCTGTTTCACCCGCGTTATAGGGAGAAGTTCCGCTTCGGCGCAGTGACTCTGAAACCTGGAATGAACAGCGATGAGATGCGCGCCTGCCTGCGGACAATCGTGTCGGATGCAACCTGCGAGGCGGTCAATGGCTGACGTCCTAACCGTGGAGCAGCGACGGCTCAACATGAGCAACATCCGAGGTCGCGACACCAAACCTGAAATGGTCATCCGTCGCGGTCTGCATGCGCGGGGCCTGCGCTACCGCCTTCAGGATCGCAGCCTGCCAGGACGGCCTGATCTCGTTTTTCCGAAGGATCATGCGGTCGTTCTCGTACATGGGTGTTTCTGGCATGGCCACACCTGCCCCATGTTCAGACTCCCTGGCACAAGACCCGAATTCTGGATGGCGAAGATCAATGCCAATCGCGCCAGGGACACGCGGGCCAGCGAAGCGCTGGCCATGCAGGGCTGGCGGGTTCTGACCATCTGGGAATGCAGCCTGAGAGGGACAGCCCGCTGGCCAGTCGAAGATCTGCTCGATGCCAGCGTCGCCTTCATCAGAGGAGACACACTTCATCTTGAGATCGCAGGACACTGGCCATGACCCAGAAAGAAATGAGAGCTGGAGAAACGCGCCATGTGCCCCGACCTCACCCCGGCGTCGCGCCCGGCCTGGCACTCTACCGTTCTGGCAGTTCGGATGAACCAGCTCCGCAACCCTTCCAGGTCGCTCAGGCAGTGCTGCATGCCTGTGAACTTGCGGTCGCCAGAGGGAGACCGGCGGCATCGGACGACACCAGCCCCCGCTTTGTGTGGCTTACTGAACGTTCACTGTCAATTGAGCTTGTGCTTCGTGCGGGACAGCCAAGCATGCGGACTTTTTTTCATGGCTCGGGCTATTTCTCCTGGGGGCGGCACTTGCTTACGGAGCCCTGAAACCCAGCGGCTGGATTTCGGACAAAGACTTCAACGCGTACTTTCAGGTCTCAGCCGCCTTCCTCACTTTGTGTTTTGTACTCTTGCGACCAAGTGCCCATGGATTCCCCGGCTGGCACGCATCCGACCTCCAATATGCGAAGCAACGCTGCAGCATACTGCCCGACGTGTGCGAAGCCGATCTCGATGCTGTGCAGTACTTCGTTGATCACGCAATCGCAGGGACGAGGCGGCGTGTATCCGCACTCTGGTGGCTAACCGGTGCGACATGGGCTATCGCCGCATACCTCGCGCAGAAGGGGCTGGATGCGAAAGACGGCAACATGCTGGGGTTTGCCCTTTTGCCTACCATCTGCGCCGCTTTTGGAGCAGGCCTGATCGCACTCTATGCGCGGTCAATCGACCATGTGCACGGCCTTGCGCGTGCGCTTCTCTTTGACCAGCAATCCGCACTTAAGAATCTGATGCAAATGCGCGAGGCACGAAAGCGGCGCCGCGCACGCAGACCTCAATTGTGACTGGCAAGTAGCCAGCGCTATTGTTTGCGGGTCAATGAACGAAACCCCCGATCCCGCGCCATGAACGCTTCCAGCATATGCGGGATCAGCGTCAATGCATCGACTGCCTCGCCATAGGTCTGCGCGTGCAGCGCGGCGTAGCGGTCGAGATTAGCTTTCAGGCTGGCCGGGCAGGCAAAGGTTAGCTTGACATTCTCGGTCTTGGGCAGCGGCCCGAGCCGCAGCTTCCTGATAGTGCTCATTGCGAGGCTCCCCGATTGAAGAACAGCGGCTGGTATGGCCGAAGCACCAGATCCCGTTTAACGATGATCCGCACGGGCAGGCCGGGCCGCGTGGTCAAGGTCGGCTGGATGTTCATGTTGCGCCGGGTTATCTCCTGGCCGACCTGATTGATGCTGTCCTGGGCGCTGTCGCGTCCGGCGATGACGATGCGGTTGTCGGCCTGGCGGTTCTCGGGAGCGGCCAATTCCGCGCCCACGCCCAGCAGCGTGGTCAGCGCCGCACCGGCAAAGATCCGGCCCCAATGCCAGTCCACATCGTCTTCCAGGCCGGCATAGCCAGCCGGGTCGGTGCCTACGAGGTTGTCGAGCGTCAGCGAGGACGTATCGGGCAGGATGACCCGGTTCCACACCACCTGCACGCGGCTTTGCCCGTAGCTGACCTGGCTGTTGTATTTGCCCAGGATGCGCGATCCCTGCGGGATCAGCAGGAACTTGCCCGTGGCCGTGTCATAGACCGGCTCCGTCACCGTGGCGATCACGTCGCCCGGCAAGTCCGACTTGATGCCCGTCACCAGCGCCCCGGCGAGTACCGTTCCGGCCATGACCTGATACGGCGACGCCGGAAGTGCCAGATTGCCGGAATTGCGGGTTTCCGTGGAGCCGCCTTTCAGGAACGTCTCTTTCTGGCCTTGCCGGTTCTGCATGGCGGTCGGGTCGGCGGACTGGGCCGCCGTCGAGGCCGGTCCGGCGGCGCGCGGGTCGAAGGCCGCGAGCGTGTTGGCGGCACCGGTGCACCCGGCGCCGCCTGTGCCATCGTGGCCGTGGCGGCGGGCTGGCCCTGGCCGCCCGTGCGGAAGAACACCGACGAAGCCGCAGCGGCTTCCGCCTCCTTGCGCAAGGCGTCATTCGGATCGTGACCGGGGGCCGCGTACGCGGCCACGGCCGGCTGCTGCGAGGCCACGATGGCCGGGCCGAGATCGCCCGGCAGCGGCGGCCCCAACTCGGGCACCTTCTGCGGCAGCTTCGAGTAGTCGGCTGGCAGACCGTCCAGCCCTTCGGACTTCGAGACCCGATCGACGTTGTAAAGCTCGGTCTGCTCGCCCGCGCCGCGCCGCTGCGGTTGCAGCGACCAGATCGTGGCGCCGAGCACGGCGACCGACAGGCCGCCGACGAGGATGGCCAGCGTGCGCCGGTTCAGTCGCGTGACCGGGCGCGGCTGGGCGCGCAGCGCCACCGCCTCGGGCGTGACCTTGCCCGGCTGCGGCGTGGCAAGGTCGGGAGCGTCGTCCTGGCTCATGGTCAGTTCCTCCGTGCAACGCCGTCCGTGCGCTCGATCCGCACGACATCGCTCTTGTCGCCACCCAGGCGCAGTTCGGCCGCGCCGAACAGGCGATCCACGATGTAGTACGGCGAGCGGAAGCGGTAGTTCACCAGTTGCCCGTCGCCCTGAGCGCCAATCACGAACAGCGGCGGCAATTCACCCTGGGCGATACCGGCAGGGAACTGGATATAGACCTTCTCGCCATCATCGAAGGCACGGAGTGGCTTCCAGGGCGGATTGCTGCCGCTGATCGCGTAGCGGAAGCGCAGGTTCTCCAGCGACAAGCCGGAATCCACCGGCGCGGCGGCGCTGGCAGCCTGCGCCTGGCGCTGCAAGGCCAGCACCCGGTCGCGCGGGTATTCCCACGACACCGATGCCATCCACGTTTTTTCCGTCGAAGCCAGCTCCAGCAGGTACGTCCTACGGCTGGTGGTGATGACCAGATTCGTCTTGAGGCCCGAGCGGATCGGCTTGACCAGCACGTTCACTCGCAGCTCGGCCCCGCCGCCGCTGGACGTGTCGCCCACGATCCAGCGCACGGTATCGCCAGCGGCCACCGTCACCAGTTCCTCGCCCGGCTGGAGTGCAATCACGGTCACGCGGCCCACGGCCGCATAGACCTGATACAGCGCGCCATCGGTGAAGGGCCACACCTGAATCGCGTTGACATAGCCCTCGCGCGTGGGCGCGATGCGTGCCTCGGCGTTGGCACGCGAGACGCGCACCTTCTCGTCGGCCGGTTCCGGCGCAGGCTTGGCTTCCTCGCCCTCGGACACTGGCTTCAACTGCGCCGGCATCGGCAACACCTCGGGCACGGTCACAACTTCCACTGGCTGAGGCGGTTCGGGCAGCGGCTGCGCCTGCACCGGCTCATCGAGCGAAATCTCCGGCGGCGGCTTGCCCTGCGTGGCGCAGCCCGCGAACAAGATGGTTGATGCAAGCAGGATCACCGGCAAAGCGGATTTACGGAAAAGATCATTCATGGCTTGGCTCCTTCGGAAGAATCCAGTTCGCGGCTCCACGACAGGCCGTTGACGTAGATGCCCAAGGGGTTCTTGCGCAGACGTTCTTCGGTGCGCGGCGGCTGAAGCACGATGGACACCACGGCCGTCCACCGCTCCAAGCCCGCCGCAGCACCGTTGACGTAGCGGCGTTCCGTCCAGCGCACGTTGAAAGACGTGTCGCTTGCGCGCACGACGCTGGTGATCTGTACCGTCACCGACTCCTTGCCGATGCGCGCGAACGGGTCGTTGACCCGCGCGTAGTCGTTGAGTACGACTGCGCCCTTGTCGGTCGTGTAGTCGTAGGCATCGAGCCAGTTCTGGCGCACGACGATGGGGTCGATGGACAGCGAGCGCACTAGGCCGATAAATCGGCCCAGGTGGTAAGCCGTCTGCGCGTCGCTGGGCTTGTAGGGCGTGGCGGCTTCGCCGACCGCTCGCACTGGCCCGCGTTGTCCACCTCCACCACATACGGCGTCACGATGGACTGCGCCGAGCGCCATACCAGGCCACCGGCCATCAGCAGCGCGAGCGTGAGACACCCGAAGGCCATCAGCCGCCAGTTCTTCGCCTGCACGCGCGGCGAGCCGATACGTTCGTCCCACACCTGGCCGGCAGCTTGGTATGGCGTGGCAGGCGGCGGCGTGTCGGCGTAGCGCACCTGCGGTTTCTTGAATCGCATGGTCAGTTCTCCTTATGAATCGGAATCGCGCAGGCTCGGCCCCTGGCCGGAGCCGCCACCATCGCCACCGCGCAGCGCGTGGGCAGTGGTGGTCGCGGCATGGGTGAGTTGCTGGCGGCGGTGCAGCCGCTTGGCCCAGGCGGGTTGCTCTGGTGTCTGTGCAGCGGTGCCGCCTGCGGGGGCTTCGCTTGTGGCGGGCTGACCGGCTGACGCACCAGCGTCGCCATTCCAGCCAGCGCGGAACGGCGCAGCCATGCGCTGCCCGGCGGCGGAAGCGCGGGATGCCGCCGCGCGTCCTGCCGACTGCGCGCCGGTCTTGGCGACATTGCCCAGGCCCGCCATTGCACCCTTTGCACCACCGCCTGCGGCGGCGGAACCGGCCTGGAACGCCGATTTCGCGCTGCTGGCTGCCGACGTGGCGGCGCGCGCACCGCTGCCGGCCAGCTTGGCGGCAGCCGGGGCCATGCGCGCCCCGGCCATGACGGCACCACCTACGCCCGTTGCGGCGGCACCGACGGCCACCGCCGTTCCTGCTGCGCCGATAGCAGCGCCGGCCATCGCGCCCGCACCGAGCTGCGGCGCACCGGACACAAGACCCGTGGCGATGCCGGGGCCGAAGATACCCAGCGCCAGCAAAGTGAGCGAGGCCAGCATGATGACCAGCGCATGGTCGATGGACGGCTCGGCGGGATGGACTTGGAACTGCGCGAACAGGCCCGAGCCGATACCAACGATGACGGCCAAGACCAAGACCTTGACGCCGGCGGACACGACGTTGCCCAGCACCTTTTCCGCCAGAAAGCTCGTCTTGTTCCACAGCGCGAACGGCACCAGCACGAAGCCGGCGAGCGTGGTCAGCTTGAACTCGATCAGCGTGATGAATAGCTGGATCGCCAACACGAAGAAGCACAGCACCACGACCAGCCACGCGAGGAACATCACCACGATGGGGTCGAGGTTCACGAACACTTCGGGGAACCCCGCCATATCGCCGATCTGCTTCAAGATCGGCGCCCCTGCGTCGATGCCGGTCTTCGCCAGCCGACCCGGCTGCAAGAAGGTCTCCATCGTGATGGCCGAGCCGGTGGCGGTGATGCCCAGCCCCGCAAACGAGCGAAACACGATGCTGGCCAGCCAATTGAAGTTGTTGAGGATGTAGGCGAAGGCGCCGACGTAGAGCACCTTGCGCAGCAGCTTGGCGATCACGTCCTCGCCCTGGCCGGTGGCGTGGCTCATGGCCCAATACAGCCCGGCGAGAGTCATGTCGATGACGATTAGCGTGGCCGTGAGGAACGCCACTTCGCCCCGCAGCAGCCCGAAACCCGAGTCGATGTAGGTAGCGAAGGTGTTAAGGAACTGGTCGATGATGGTCACGTCATTCATGGCGTGCCCTCCGGTTCGGCGGGAAAGGCTGGCGCCACGCCATCGGCCGGTTCCTTGAAGCTGGGCGGGATCGACGGCAGATCGGACAGCGTCTGGTGTTCATCCAGCCCGGCCCCGCCGGAAACGAAGCGCCGCCGGAAGGCTTCGGCGGCGTCGCGACAAGCGTCCTCGCCCGTGGCCCGCCCGTCGGCTGCGCATTGCGCGCGCAATGCCTTGAGCCGCACGGGATCGACTGCCAAGGCATCGGTAAGGTTGTCGGCCGGCTGCTTGCCGCAAGCGGCCAGCAGCGCGGCAAGCACCGCAACAGACAGGGCGAGGACGCATCGCATGGCGGCCTCCCGTCAGTTGCCGTAAAAGTTCACAGACTGCGGCGTATACGGCGTACCTTCGCCGAGGAAGCGCCGTCGCACCTCGCGGGCACGCTCCGTGGCCGCCGCCTGCCGCGCCAGCTCTAGCGACGCTGCCCGGTCTTGCGTGATCTGGAGCCGCTGGGTCTGAATGGACTGCTTGGCCTGCAAGGCCAACAGTTGGTTCGTGGCTTGCATGGCTTGTAGCGCACCGACGGCAGATTGGCTCTTGCTGACCAGATCCGTCAGAACACCTTCATCGTCATGGAGGTTCTGCGATGCCTGGGCTTGCATCTGCATCGTGGTCTGCAAGCCATTGAGCGTGTTCTTCCAACGCTCCTGCGCATCGCGGTACATCTGGTCGCCGCTGATCGTGGCGGCGTACTGTTCGGGATACAGGCGCGCGAACTCCCGATCCAGATTCGTCACGTCGTAGGCCAAGCCCCTGGCTTGGGCAATCAGCCGTTCGGTCGTCGCCAGGTTAGCGCGCAACTGGCCGACCACGCTGGACGGCAGGCTTGCGAGGTTGCGCGCCTGGTTCATCAGCATCTGCGCTTCGTTCTGGAGCTGGCGAATCTGGTTGTTTATCTGTTCGAGGGTACGGATTGCAGTCAGCGTGTTCTGCACATAGTTGGTCGGATCAAAGACAATGCGCCAGGCCAGTGCTGGTGAAGGAGTCAATGTCGTCAGCGATAGCGCGGCAGCGAGAGAAATGGAAAGCGCACGGATCTTCATTGCGGGTTCTCCTGTGGGTAGTCGGTAGCACGGAGGGAACCCGGCGCAAGGCCGGGGAACGAGGGCAGCAGGTCGGCCGCCCAATCGAGGCCGCGATGGCGCAGCCAAGCGCCCGCGAAGCCGGGCACGCCGGTGTCCGGCGGCAAGCGGCCAAGAACTTGATCAATGGCGCGCTGGTCCTGCGGCGTGGAAGCGCCAGCGAAGGCCAGCGTCGCAGGCCCCAAGTCGAGGTCGAACAGGCGATTGCCGAGGCGGGATTGGTAGTAGTAGTCGCGCTTCGGCTGCGCCGTGGCAACGATCTCGATCTGCCGCCTGTTAAGCCCGAAGCCCTCGTAGATCGTGCGAATCTGCGGCTCGGTCGCCTGCGGGTTCGGTAGAAAGATGCGGCTGGAGCAGCTTTCGACAATCGCGGGCGCGATGCTCGAATCCTTGATGTCGGCAAGGCTCTGTGTGGCGAATATGACACTGACGTTCTTCTTGCGCAGCGTCTTGAGCCACTGGCGGATGCGCGCGGCAAACACCGGGTCATCGAGGAACAGCCACGCTTCATCGAGGATCAGCAGCGTGGGCACACCGTCAAAGCGTTCATCGAAGCGCGCAAAGAGGTAATGCAGCACGGCCATGACGGCGGCCTTGCTGTGCATCAGCTCCTCCATCTCGAAGCACTGCACGCCCGCTGACCCCGCATCGGTGCTTTCCAGCCGGTCGTGGTCGGCGTCCAGCAGCTTGCCGTGGGCGCCGCCGAGCACGTAAGGCGACAGTGCCTGCCGCAGCGCGTTCGATTGCAGCAGCACTGACAGGCCCGTCATCGTGCGCTGCTCCATGGGCGCACCGGCCAGGCTTCCCAGCGCCGACCAGATGGCCGCTTTCTCGTCGGGGCCGGTCGCCACGCCTTCGTGCATCAAGCGGCCTTCGATCCATTCGGCTGACCATGTGCGGTAGCCCGCGCGGTCGATGCGGGCCAAGGGCTGGAAGGCGATTTCGCCATCCGTCCCGAGGTCGTAGTGCTCGCCGCCCAGACCGAGGATCGTGGCGCGCATCGAGCGGCCCATGTCGAACGCGAAGATGCGCGAGCCGCGATAGCGGCGGAACTGCATCGCCAGCGTGGCGAGCAGCACCGATTTGCCCATGCCCGTGGGGCCAGCCACCAGCGTGTGGCCCACGTCGCCGATGTGCGTGACGAGCCGGAAAGGCGTCGCGCCATCGGTGCGCGTGACGATCAGCGGCGGGCCGTCAAGATGGGCATTGCGCTCGGGGCCGGCCCACACCGCCGACACCGGCATCATGTGCGCCAGGTTCAGTGTCGAAACGATGGGCTGGCGCACGTTCGCGTAGGCGTTGCCAGGGATCGATGACAGCCACGCATCCACGGCGTTGAGCGTTTCGGGGATGGTGACGAAGCCTCGGCCCTGGATGACACGCTCCACCATGCGCAGCTTCTCGTCGGCCACGGCCGGGTCGGCATCAAGCACCGTTACCGTGGCGGTGAGGTAGCCGAAGGCGACTTGATCGCTGCCCAGCTCCTGCAAGGCGGCGTCGGCGTCGGCCGCCTTGTTGCTGGCGTCGGTATCAACCAGCGGGCTTTCCTGCTGGAAGATCGTTTCGCGCAGCAGCGCGATGACGTTCTTGCGCTTGGCGAACCACTGGCGGCGCAGGCGTCCCAACTCCCGTTCCGCTTCGGCTTTGTCGAGGCAGAGAAAGCGCGTGCTCCAGCGGTAAGCAAAGCCGAGCCGGTTGAGGTCGTCCAGAATCCCCGGCCACGTCGATGTCGGGAAGCCCCGCACCGATACCACGCGCAGGTGCTGGTCGCCCAGCATGGGCGCCAGTGCCGCCTACCAGCGCAGAATCGGTCAGCAGCGAGTCGATGTGGAACGGCACCTCGGGCACGCCCACGCGGTAACGCCGCGTCGAGATGGTGGAGTGCAGGTAGGTCAGCGTCTGGCTGTCATCGAGCCAGGCGATTTCCGGCATCACGCCATCGAGCAGGTCAAACACGCGATCCGTCTCCGCCACGAAAGCATCGAGCCGGCCGCGCCAGTCCACGCCTTCGGTCGGCCGGTTCTCGTACAGCATCCCCGCCGCGCGGGCGCGCACTTCCTCGGGCGGCAGGTACACCAGCGTCAGGTGATAGCCGCTTTCGAAGTGGTTGCCCGAGTCCTCGAAGGTTGCCCGGCGTTCCTCGTCCACTAGCCACGACAGCGGCTCGGGAAACTCCGAGTGCGGATAGTCGGCGGCGGGCCGGCGCTCTGCCTCAATGAACAGCGCCCAGCCCGAACCCATGCGGCGCAATGCGTTGTTCAACCGCGCCGACGTGGCGATCAGCTCGCCATGCGTCGCGCTGTCGAGGTCAGGCCCGCGAAACCGGGCCGTGCGCTGGAAACTGCCGTCCTTGTTCAAGACGACACCCGGCGCAACCAATCCAGCCCACGGCAGCCAGTCGGCCAGGAAGGCCGGGCGCTGGCGGTATTCGGTGAGGTTCAGCATGGCGGCGTCCCCTCACACGTCCAGCAGCGGGCGGTGCTTGATGTGCTGGGCGAACACGGCCATGAACTGCGGATCGACGCGCGCGCCCCAAACCGCCAGCGAATGGCCGACGATCCAGAGCACCACGCCCGGAATCCACAGTTGCAGCCCCAGCCCGACAGCGGCGGCCAGCGTGCCGTTCGCAATGGCGACCGTTCGCGGTGCGCCGCCCAGCAAAATCGGCTCGGTCAGCGAGCGATGCAGCGGCACCTCGAACCCGGCCGCGAAGGTATCCAGGCTGCTCATACGACAGCCCCGCCGGAGAAGCTGAAGAACGACAGGAAGAAGCTCGAAGCGGCGAAGGCGATGCTCAAGCCGAACACGATCTGGATCAGCTTGCGGAAGCCGCCCGACGTGTCGCCGAAGGCCAGCGCGAGGCCCGTGGCGATGATGATGATGACCGCGACGATGCGCGCCACCGGCCCTTGAATCGACTCCAAGATCGACTGCAACGGCCCTTCCCACGGCATCGAGGAGCCGGCGGCTTGCGCGGTTCTGGCCAGGAACAGCAGCAGCGCGGCCAGCAGTAGCCCTTGCCCCGCAGGGCGGGCGAGACTGCGCAGCCGTGCAAGGCGTAAAGCCGGATTTACGGAAACACGGAAAGCAGGAATGGTCATCTGCGTCATGGCAGTTCTCCAGGTTGGTCAGGGGACGAGGAAGTCGCCGCAGCGGGTGCGGCATCGGGGATCGGCGGCAGCTCGGGAAACGGCGTTTCCAGCGCGTCCGCCAGTTGGTAGCCCACGCCGTCGAAGCCGACGACGCGGGCGATGTTCTCGATGCGGCGCTTGCGCCCGCGCCCGGCGATGTGGATCACCACGTTGACTGCCTCGGCGATCAGCGCACGGGGCGGGTTCACGGCTACTTCGAGAATCAGTTGCTCCAGGCGCAGCAGCGCGCCGAGCGCGGAGCCGGCGTGGATCGTGGCGATGCCGCCGGGGTGGCCCGTGCCCCAGACCTTGATGAGATCCAGCGCCTCGGCGCCGCGCACCTCGCCGACGACGACGCGATCCGGTCGCAGGCGCATGGACGAACGCACCAGCTCGGTCATCGACACTACGCCTTGCTGCGTGCGCAGCGGCACGTGGTCGCGGGCCGCGCATTGCAGTTCCACCGTGTCTTCGAGTACGAGCACGCGGTCGCCCGTGGCGGCGATCTCGGCCAGCAACGCATTGGCGAGCGTGGTCTTGCCGCTGCTGGTGGCGCCGGCGATCAAGACGTTCTGGCGTTCGCGCACAGCGTGCACCAGAAAGCCCGCCTGGGCGCTGGTAATCATTCCGTCGATGACGTACCGCACCAGCGGGATCACGCCGATGGCGCGCTTGCGCAGCGCGAAGGCCGGCCCCGGTGCGGCCGGCGGCAAGATGCCCTCGAAGCGTTCTCCCGTTTCCGGCAACTCGGCCGACAGCAGGGGTTGGCCGCGATGCACCTCCGCACCGACGTGGGCCGCGACAAGGCGAATGATGCGTTCACCATCGGCCTCGGGTAGCTCCACACCCATTGGTGCGCGGCCTGACGAAAGCCGGTCGATCCACAAGGTGCGATCAGGGTTCAGCATTACTTCCACCACGTCCGGGTCTTCCAGCGCCGCGGCGATCAACGGCCCCATGGCCGTGCGCAGCATCTGGATGCGACGGTCGAGCGACGAGGCGCTCATGGACTGCCGAGCGGCGCTCATGACGCACGCTCTTGCGCTTGCGCTTGCGCGGCTGCCGCCGCGTCTTCCATCCGCATTGGGTCGGGATGCAGCTCCTCCACCACGTCGCGCACTAAGCTCCGGCCCCGCAGCAGGTGGCGGCCGAGTTGTTCGATGAACTGCTCGAAGCGCGCTTTGCCCTGGGCGCGGGCGGCCTCCTGATGGGCCTCGGGAACCGGCGTGCTCACGGTCAGGTAGTAGCGGATGAACAGCGCCAGCGTCTCGATGGCGATGTTCTGGTCGCGCTCCATGCGCTCGGCCTGCCGTGACAGGCGATCCAGCCGCTTGGCGATGGCCGCCTCGCGCTGGTCTGCTGCGTCCGGCGACAGCCAGGACGCCAAGGCAGCGGCGACGATGGACGACTTGGACACGCCTTTCTTGGCGGCCAGCTCGTCCAAGCGCTTGGCGTGCTCGGGCTGGATGAACAGGTTGAGGCGGTAGTGACTCATAGCTCGATTCCGTCGCTGGGGTCGAGGGAAGCCAGCCGGGCCACGCTCTGCATGGCCGGATCAAGCTGGCGCGGAAGGGGAAGCGGCAGGTCGTCGTCGTCATCGAACAGCGCCAAGTCGGCTGCGGGCGCGGCCAGTTCGGGGTCATAGGCGACGGTTTCGGAAAGCTCGGGCTGACGGCGCGGGCCGCCGTCATCGCTGGCCAAGTTCCCCAGGCCATAGGCGGATGCCGTGGCCGATGCAGCCTGAACGGCAGGAATTGCCAGCCCGCTCCAGTCGTCAGGCCGCGACGGCGGCGCGTCGGCGTACTGCCTGTCCGCAAGCGCAGGCGGCCGCAGCACGCGGTGCTTGAAATTGCTGTCCGCGTAGTAGCGCAGCTTTTTGGCTTTGATCGGCGCCACGCTGGACACCATGACCACAGCCTCGTCGGGCGGAAGCTGCATGACTTCGCCCGGCGTCAACAGCGGGCGGGCCGTCTCCTGGCGCGACACCATCAGGTGCCCCAGCCATGGCGCCAGCCGGTGGCCCGCGTAGTTGCGCTGTGCACGTAGCTCAGTCGCGGTGCCGAGTGTTTCGGAGATACGCTTGGCGGTGCGTTCGTCGTTGGTGGCGAACGTCACGCGCACATGGCAGTTGTCGAGGATCGAATGGTTCTGGCCGTAGGCTTTGTCGATCTGGTTGAGCGACTGCGCGATGAGGAAGCTGCGGATGCCGTAGCCCGCCATGAAAGCCAGCGCCGTCTCGAAGAAGTCCAGGCGCCCCAGTGCCGGAAACTCGTCGAGCATCAGTAGCAGCTTGTGGCGGCGCTCGATGCCGTCGGAGCCGTCGAGCGATTCGGTGAGGCGCCGGCCGATCTGGTTGAGGATCAGGCGGATGAGCGGCTTCGTCCGCGATATGTCCGAAGGCGGCACCACCAGGTACAGCGACACCGGATGCTCGGCCGCGATCAGGTCGGCGATGCGCCAGTCGCAGCGCGACGTGACTTCGGCCACCGTGGGGTCGCGGTACAGGCCGAGGAACGACATGGCGGTGCTCAACACGCCGGAACGCTCGTTGTCGCTTTTGTTCAAGACCTCGCGCGCGGCGGAGGCCACTACCGGATGCGGGCCACCTCCTTCCTCCTTGACGAGGTGCGGCGTGGTCATCATTCGGTGCAAGGTCAGCTCGAAGGGGCTGGCCGGATCGGACAGGAAGTTGGCGACGCCGCGCAGCGTCTTGTCTGCACCCGCGTAGAGCACATGCAGAATGGCTCCGACCAGCAGCGCGTGCGAAGTCTTTTCCCAATGGTTGCGCTTCTCCAGCGCGCCTTCGGGATCGACCAGAATGTCCGCGATGTTCTGCACGTCGCGCACTTCATGCGCGCCGCGCCGAACCTCCAGCAGCGGGTTGTAGGCCGCCGACTTCGCATCGGTCGGGTTGAACAGCAGGCAGTGCGAGAAGCGCGAGCGCCAACCGGCGGTGATCTGCCAGTTTTCGCCCTTGATGTCGTGGATGACGGCCGAGGCTGGCCAGGACAGCAACGTCGGCACCACCAGTGCCCACGCCCTTGCCCGAGCGCGTGGGCGCGAAAGTCAGGACGTGTTCCGGGCCTTCATGGCGCAGGTATTGGCGGTCGTGCTGGCCAAGGAACACGCCGGACGGTTGTGTGAGACCCGCCTTGCGAATGTCCTGCGCGTTGGCCCATCGCGCAGAGCCGTAGGTTGTGACCAGGCGCGACTGTCGCGATCGCCAGATCGACATGCCGATAGCGACGACCACCGCGAGCAGGCCGCTGCCGCCCGCGATGGCGCCGCCGGTATCAAACACGCGCGGCGCGTAAGCATCGAAAACGAACCACCACTCAAACAGCTTCCACGGGTGGTAGATCGGCGTGCCAAGAAAATCGAACCAGGGCGAGCCGAGGCGTAGTTGGTAGCCAAGGGCTGCTGCTGTCCATTGTGTGGCACCCCACACACCGGCGATCACGATGCCGAATACCACGGCAATCTGACCGAACAGCACGTTCGTTCCTTGCATGACCTGGCCTCCGATTTCTCCTGCGCTGATTCCTCATGGAAAAAGCGGCACAAAGACGTGCCGTAGGCGTCAGGATCGGTGCCGGGTCAGTGCCGGTCAAAGGCCGTTATGGCAGGAATTGAGGCTAAAAAAGCAGGAGTTCTTGCTGTAGCGAGGGCAATAAATGCGTTGCAACCACGAGCGCATTTCAGCGTGGCGAGGTAACGGACGGATTTTTCCAAAGCGAAGCGAGTGCGCGGGTGACTACCTGGGCTTCTGCTCCGGCCGATCACCGTAGAAACGCCGCTTTGCGGCTTCTGCGGCGCGTCGGCAAAGTTCATCATCGACCTTCGCGCGATCTTCCTTGCACAGGCGTTGAATCTCCTTGATGCGTTCGGGATTGGCTGTAAGCGCGTCTACCGTTTCCGAGAGTTGAGAGGGTCCACATGCAGTCAGTGTGGCAGCCAGCATCAGCAGCATCACCTTATGCATGGTTCCAATCCTTTCATCGGGTGGGTCGGATATTTTTGGCATTGCTCAGATTACCTGCCGAGTCAATGAAGGCCACTCGTTCAATGAACCGGGTCAACATTTCTGGAGTCTCCGCATCACGACGCAGCAGATAGGTTGTCAGCATCGGCGGTTTACCCGCCAAGGGTCGAGCCACAACACCAAGCTCGCGACTGGAGCTGATGTGCGCCGCGCCAGCCAGGCCCAAGGCCAATCCGGCGGAGACCAGAGTCATCATGAGGTCAAAGGTGGAAACGTGCTGGACTATCAGCGGCTCCTGCTCGTGCTTGCGCAGGATGCGCTCGACCTGACGTGCATGGCCTTCGCAGATTGCGGGATCGCCCAACACCAGCGGATAGTGCAGCACTTCCTCCAGCGGAACCTGCCTGAAGGAGAGCACGGGATGGCGAGCAGGTACTGCGACCATCAATTCGTCCTCCCAGGCAGATGTGGCCACGATGCCATCGCCCACATCATCGGCCATCGAAAAACCGGCATCGTATAGGTCATCGTGCAAGCCTTTGATCTGCTGGGCCAGCGGAACCTCGAATAATCGAACCTCGACCTCGGGGTCTTCTTCACGGCACTGCGCAAGCAGCGCCGGCAAGCGTGATGGCGTGATGCCATCGGACAAGGCAATGCGCAATTGCCCGTGATAGCCATTGGAAGCAGACCTGACGCTATCGCGGGCTTGCTCCAGCGCAGTAAAGATGCGCGGTACGTGTTCCAAGAGCAATCGACCTGCACGGGTCAGTTGCGTGCTGCGGGTAGTGCGAACGAACAGGCGCGCACCAAGTTCTTCCTCCAGTTCCTTGATGGTGCGAGACAGCGGCGATTGGTCGATGTGTAGCCGTTCAGCGGCACGAGCGAAATGAAGCTCCTCCGCGACAGCGATGAAACATCGAAGGTGGCGCAATTCCACTTATGCCCTTCCTAGCGTGTCAGATCGTCCACGTTCTATGGGGTGCGGTCTGATGCTTCATTCATATGAGCACACCAGGGACGCTGTCCCTCCGAACCGAAAGTGTCTCGGTTGCGATGCAAGCAGTCCAAATTGAATTAGAGAAAAGCTAGTGATATGTTACTCACTAAAGTATCAAAAAACAATGACTGAATCGATTAATAGGCGAGGCAAGTCCCCCTCCTTTCGGCGGGAGGAATATCTGCGATTGTCAACTGATGTCTTGCAATGTCTTCACGCAGGATTCGCCTGATCTCTGCGATTGACGCAGCGGTCTCCTGCACGCTGTGCCCGGACACGATGATCCTTTCCGATGCGGCCCCCTCCAGATGGGCACTTCTGTACGGAACCAGGCCGTCGTCGGAGTCCGCAAGAGAACCATCGGTGTTCTGCCTGGCGATAATCGAGTGATATGACACCCGATCCGAGATAGGAAGCTCTGCTGCGGCTTTGACAAAGGGATCCTTTTCGTCGAGCTGATCAATGCTGTTGGGAATGCGCTCCAGGAGCGTTTCCTGGGTTGTTCCCATGGTGTCGGCGCGAGCCGGAATGGCGCCAGCGAGCGCTTCCAGCAGCTTCAGCGGCAAGCGGACCAATCCGGCCACCCAGCGCCCAAACCCTTGGCCGGCAACCACGGTTCCACGGTGGGGCGTGGCGATGAATATCACCCGCTCAACACCTCGAAATGGCTGAAATTGCAGGAGAGGGTCAATTTTGGCGCGGCTCTTGCCAAGACGATCCAGATCGATCCTCGGATCCGATTCGGCCCATTTCAACAATTGCTGATCCGACGTGGAGACCATCAACCGCGCGAGCACTCCGCCCATGCTGTGCCCAACCAACACCAGCCCGTGTGAAGCTGCGGTTTTATCCTCCGGGTCGAAGTGATGCAAAGCGGCCAGCAGAACTTGTCGGATTGCCGCATGATTGGCTGGCAGCGGCATGTTCGTGGGGTAATAGACCTGCCAGACTTGGAAGGCGCACCGCAGTTCTTCGTCGGCCAGAAGTTCATTGGCCACGTTGACCCAAGCCTCGGGGCTGCTCGCCAGTCCATGCAGCATCACGATGATGCGCCGCTGTGGATCGAATGGCTGCATCAGATACAGGCGCGGCTGATCGATTCCACGGTCACGCCCAAGCAGACCCAACAACGATTGCCGATTGAACTCCGAGCGTGCCAGCCACAGACCATAGCCAGCTGTGAAATTGCCAGCCAGCGGAACGCGTTGCCCATGGAGCGACAAATAGTCTTGGACCAGCGGGTCATACACCGCAACGACGAGTTCGTGCGAGGCCAGCAGCTCCTCCATAGAGCGCACGTCGAAGCGGAGCACTACCGTCACGTTGGGGGTGGGCATTTCGTTCCAGGCGGTGGATTTCTTCGAAAAATCATCTCCGGTGGGTAACCCGTTGTGATTGGTTAACGACTGGGCATCGGTTACGGCCACCAGTTCAGCGCCCAGGCCATCCCTACGGTAGATGCCGCGCAGACCTTGGAATCTCAGTGCACTGGCAGGCAACAACTCACGCGGCATTGCCACGCCGTTCGGCAGGCGAGCATTCAGGTCAACTCGCAAAGCCCAATCACCCAAACGCAGCACACCTTTGGCCTTCACAGCCTTCGCATCCGGTGTCCCTTGGCGTACGCCAAACAGCTGTGCGACCGTTTTTTGTACTGCGTAGTTGTACCAGTCGCGCACCTGCGTCTGCCGCTCCTCAAACGCGCGTTCGCCGGGTACACGCCTGGTAAAGAAGAGATAGGCATACGCATACCGTGCCGTCTCGATCCAAGCTGAAGTGGAGGAGGATTCGGTGTAAGGAGCCGACATTGAAATGGACATGGCATGCTGCAACCAAAGCTCAGCCAGAGCCGATGTCTTGGTCTCTTCGTCCATGTCCTTGACTGCGGCTATCGCCGCAATACAAGCAAGTGAGGTGCTCTTTGCGCAGGCCCGTTCATCAATTTCGGCGACGCGGAGGGCCTGCACAGTCAACGCACTCAGTTTTCCCGTGCCGAGGACATCGCCCCGCCGTAGCGCAACGTATTCATCCGGTGCCATTGCGCGTACAGTCACAGAGGGCTTGAACTCGCTGACAATCGCGCAGCCGCCAAGTGCGAACACGGCAACGATCACGATCGACCACCGCAAAGAGAATGCAAAGGCCACCTGTCTCACACCTTGATGCTGCACCGGCGTTGCCGACCTCAGCCGCGACCGTAATTTCAAGCGGCGGTATAGCCGCCATCGACCACCAGCGCGCTGCCGCACATGTAGCTGGCGCCCTCGGAGAGCAGGAAGCAGGCAGCGTGGGCGATCTCTTCGGACTGGCCCAGGCGCCCGATTGCGTGCATGCCCTTGAGCGCCGCCAACGTCGCCTCGTCCAACACTTTGAGCAGCGGCGTATCGATATAGCCCGGGTGGATGGAGTTGATGCGGATGCCCTGCGCCGCGTAGGCCAGCGCCGCTGAACGCGTGAGGCCGGTGACACCATGCTTGGCGGCGACGTAGGCTGGGGCGGTAGCGCTGCCAACCAGGCCGAGGATGGACGACATGTTGACGATGGCACCACCACCGGCGGCCAGCATGGCCGGAATCTGCGCCCGCAGGGCATATTGAACACCAGAGAGATTGACGTCGATGACGTGCTGCCACTCGTCCGCCGCCAGTTCTCCCGCAGGTTTGAGCGTACCGCTGATACCGGCATTGTTGAATGCCAGATCCAGGGCGCCGAAATGTTCGAGTGCGCACTGCACCGCTGCTTGTGCGTCGTCGGGACGGGCGGTGTTGCCGGCGTGCGCCACGGCGCGGCCGCCGGCGGCGTCGATGACCTCCACCACGCGCCGTGCGGCCTCAAGGTCGATGTCGGAGACAACAACCTGCACGCGGTTGGCGGCCAGCAGACGGGCCGTCGCCTCGCCGATGCCGGAGCCACCGCCGCTGACGATGGCGCTGTTGCCCTTGAAGCTGTATTTCATGGTGAAGACTCCATTTTGAAATGCGGGTTGAATCGGTGGCGCAAGCGCCTCACGGCGGCGCGGCGCGCCTGCGTTCGGCCAGCATGAGTGCAATGGCGCAGGACGCCAGGCGCGTGGTGCGCGAGTCGGAGCGGCTGGTGAGCACGATGGGCACACGCGCGCCCATGACGATGCCGGCGCTCTCGGCACCGCCCAGGAACTCAAGCTGCTTGGCCAGCATGTTGCCGCTTTCCAGATCAGGCACAACAAGCACGTCAGCCTGCCCTCCCACGGCCGACCGGATGCCCTTGACTTGCGCAGCCTCGGGCGAGACCGCGTTGTCGAAGGCCAGCGGCCCGTCGACTAGGCCCCCTGTGATCTGGCCGCGGTCGGCCATCTTGCACAGGGCTGCCGCATCCAGCGTCGAGCGCATGCGAGGGTTCACCGTTTCCACCGCCGCCAGGATGGCGACTTTGGGTTCGGCCACACCGATGACGTGCGCCAGATCGATGGCGTTGCGCACGATATCGGCCTTGTCCTCAAGCGACGGAGCGATGTTGATGGCGGCGTCGGTGATGATGAAGGGCCGGGGGTAGCTGGCCGTCTGCATGATGTAGCAGTGCGTCAAGCGGCGCTCGGTGCGCAGGCCAGCCTCGGGGGCCAGAATGGCGCCCAGGTACTCGTCGCTGTGCAAGCTGCCTTTCATCAGTGCCTGCACCTCGCCCTTGCCAGCCAGCCTGGCGGCGGTGGCCGCGGCAGCGTGGCTGTGCGGCACATCAACGATCTCACTGTCCCCCAGATCCAGCCCGAAATCGGCTGCAACGGCGCGCAGCTTGGCAAGCGGCGCCACCAGCACTGGCGTGATGATGCCGGCATCGCGTGCGTCCAGTGCACCGCCCAGGCTGAGCGCGTCGCAGGGGTGCACGACGGCAGTGCGCACCGGGGCCATGGCTTTGACATGGGCGATGAGACGCGCGACACCGCTGGGAGCAACGGCACTAACGTGTTCAGAAGTTTGTTCGTTCATGTGATTCCTTTGCGGTGCGGTTGGCGTACCAGCATCACGGGAACCGGCGCGATGCGCGCGATCTGCTCCGCGTCGCTGCCGAGCAGCAGCCGATCCACGCCGCGACGCCCGTGGGTGCCCAGGATGACCAGATCACACGCACTCGCCTCGGCCTGCTTGGCGATTTGTTCCGATACGCGCTCGGCACCGCTTTCAAGAAGCACCGTCTCCACGGCAAGTCCGTCCTGACGCAATCCGTTGGCGGCCTCATCCAGCAAGGCCTGGCCGGCCGCCATGAAGCGCGGACGGACGTCTTCCATATAGACCTTGGGACGTTCGAAGCCCTTGGTGTGATGAGCCGGCTCGACGACATGCAGCAGGATCACAGTGGCGCCACTCAGGTGGGCCAAGGCGCGCGCATGATCAAGGGCCAGAAGGGATGTAGGACTGCCGTCCAGCGGCACCAGAAATCGGGAATACATGGAACTCCTCCAAGAGCTGTGGACTGCCCGCGTTGGAAACCACCCGCTGGCGCCGCGGGTTCCCTGACTCATGACATGTGCTGGCCGCCGTTCATCGCCACGTTGCTGCCAGTCATGAAAGCAGCGGCCTCACTGGCTATGAAAGTCACCAGTGCCGCGATTTCGGCCGGCTGACCGAGGCGACCAACCGGAATCGCATCAACGATCTTCTGGCGTACGTCCTCGCGCACGGCCATCACCATCTCGGTGGCCAGATAACCTGGCGACACGGTGTTGACCGTTACGCCCTTGCGAGCCACTTCCTGCGCCAGCGCCTTGGTAAAGCCATGGACCCCGGCCTTGGCCGCCGAATAGTTGGTCTGCCCGAACTGGCCCTTGCTGCCATTGATCGACGAGACGTTGATGATGCGACCCCAGCCACGCTCGACCATCGGATCGATGAACGGCTTGGTGACGTTGAACATGGAATCCAGGTTGGTACGCAGTACGGCATCCCAGCCGACCTTGTCCATCTTGCGCAAGGTCGCGTCGCGGGTGATACCGGCGTTGTTCACCAGGATGTCAATACGATGTCCATCGACATGAATGCGCCGCGCCAGCTCCTGCGCCGACTCGTAGTCGGACACATCCACCCCGTAGGCCGCAAATCCGTAGCCCTGCGCCGCCTGCGTGTGCTGCCACTGGTCAATCGTGGGGTTGCCTGGCGTATGCGTGACGATCACGCGGTGGCCGGCATCGTGCAGGGAACGGGCGATCGCAGCGCCCAGTCCCCGGTTGCCTCCGGTCACCAAGGCCGTTCGTTGAGGGATGCTCATGGCAACCTCTTCACTTCTTGGCTTTGCCCTGGGGCGCAGTGGATGGCGCGGTCCAGGGCTGGGCCCATTGCTGGCAAAGCTGGGCAAAAGAGGCTGTGTCACCACTGGCGCCGAATGCCCCGGAGACGGATGCCTGCCAGGCCGAGAGCGATTGGCGCAAGCCATCGGCAAAGACTGCCTGGCTTTTCGCGGCGGCCTGGCCGACCGCTTGGGTATCGCCCATGCGGCCCTGGGACAGGCGCCAGAACACCTCGGTCGGCAAGGTTGCAAGCGCCTGCCAGTCGGCCGCCTGTTGGAGGTTCTGGATGCGCGAGGTGGTCTCCAGCATGCTGCCAGCGCTGAGCTGTTGCATGGCTTCTAGCCAATGATGCCCGCTTTCTTGCAGCAAGCGGGTGATCTGAAGCTGCAGTTCGGCATTGGCCTTGTAAAGTTGGATGGGCAGTTCACTGTTCATTTCATTGCTCCACGGTCATGAAATGCCCCATTGGGGCGGGTATGGGCCATCCCGGAGGAATGTCCCGGTCGAAGTCGGGTCGCTGAATCGCGGCCTTGGGGCGTCATGTCATCGCATCGCCACATAGGTCCCCGGCGCATCACCAAGCTGTGGTTGCGTGCCGCTCATCGCAGGCGGCGCCACGCGCCCGGTCGAACGCCGCGCCAGCCATTGCTGCCGGGCCGGCCACCAGGAGCCCTCGTTCAGCGGGGTTTCGGCACGCCACGTTTGCGGATCGACGTAGCGAGCGCCGACGCTGCGGGTCGCAATCTGGTAGCTGCGCCGCGGGTGCCCCGGCTCGCTGACCACGCCGGCGTTGTGCCCGCCACTGGTGAGGACGAAGGTCAGCTCCGCATCACTGAGCAGGTGCATCTTGTAGACGGATGGCCAAGGGGCGACGTGATCGCGCACCGTGCCGACGATGAGCATCGGCACTTCGATGTCGGCGATCGCCACCGGCCGTCCGCCGACCTGGTAGCGCCCCTCGGCCAGATCGTTGTTCAGATACAGGCGCCGCAGGTACTCGCTGTGCATGCGATATGGCATGCGCGTCACGTCGGCGTTCCAGGCCATCAGGTCATTGAACTGCTGGCGTTCGCCCAGCAGGTACTCGCGCACGCGGCGGGACCAGATCAGGTCGCGCGAGTTGAGCATCTGGAAAGATGCGGCCATCTGCTTGCCGTCGAGATAGCCTTTGTCCCACATCCCGGCTTCTAGCCAAGCCAACTGGCTGTCGTCGATGAACAGTGCGATTTCGCCCGACTCGCGGAAATCGGTCTCCGACGCCAGCAACGTCAAGCTGTGCAGCCGATCATCGCCGTCGCGCGCCATCGCAGCAGCGGCGATCGTCAGCAAGGTGCCGCCCAGGCAATAGCCAACCGCCTGCACCTTGCGCTCGGGCACGATGGCCGTGACCGTGTCCAGCGCATCCATGATCCCCAGCCACCGGTAATCCTCCAGGCCAAGGTCACGATCGACCACGGTCGGGTTCTTCCATGAAATGATGAACACCGTGTGCCCTTGGTCGACCAGGTACTTCACCATCGAGTTGTGTGGCGACAGGTCTAGGATGTAGTACTTCATGATCCACGAGGGCACGATCAGCACCGGCTCGGCATACACATCGGGTGTCGTGGGTGTGTACTGGATCAGCTCGATGAGGTGGTTGCGGAACACCACCTTTCCCGGCGTGACCGCCACGTCCTTGCCAACCTCGAAGCCTTCGACCCCGGCCGGCGCATCCTCAAGCGCGAGACGCTGCGCATCGTCGAAGAAGTTCATGGCGCCGCGCCACAGGTTGGCGCCGCCGCTGGCTCTGATGGCTTCCAGCACTTCCGGATTGGTCCAGACGAAATTCGAAGGCGACCACATGTCCAGCCACTGCCGCCCCGCGAAAGTGACCATGTTCTCGTGATGGCGCGACACGCCACGCACGCCGGTGGTGGCGTTGTGCCACCACTGCTGCTGCAGCAAGAACCCTTGGTGAATGACGTTGAACGGCCACTGCTGCCAGGCCGGAGCCGCGAAGCGCCGATCCTGCTCCAGCGGTTCGATGCACGTTGGGCAGCCCTGAGCGCTTGCAGCGTGCGCGGCGTAGCGCGCCAGGCGTTGCTGCTTGTGCAGCCCTTTTTCGATCAGGCTGCGCTGCTTGCCCGGTGAAAGGCTCAGGTGCAGCGCCCAGTCGTACCAAGCCAGCAAACCCGCAGCCGGCGACAGCCCGCCAGTGGCGCGCGCCCGCCAGGCGTTCGCCAGCGTATCCAGGACATCGGGGTGAAAGATTTCGGATGGTGCCGGCACGGACTTGTCAGACGTGGCAAGGGGGTTCATGTTTGATCATCTCATTTAGCAAGTGACTTATTACTATCTTATCGCTTGCAGGAAAAGATGCAAGCCTTGCTGGCCATGTGGGATGAATTTCCACTGGCGCCCCGGCGAATCAACTTCCCGCACCCTCAACGAACTAGCCGACTTGTCAGTCGAATGCCTCGTCAACCGCTTGAATGGCGCGCTCGCTTCTTGAGATTCATCAAAGTCGGTCGTTGAGCGCACCGGATGGACAAGAGCTGGCCCTTACCGCAACAGCCTGTCTGCTTTCTGATCTTGCGTCCTGGTTAATTTGCGTGTTAGGATAGTAATAGGTCACTTACTTTATGGAGTCTGAGCGATGAGCGAACGTCCTCAATATCTGTCCGCCGAAGAGCGGCGTGCAGCCACGGTGCAAGCCGTGGTCGACTTGGCAGCGGAGCAAAACCCGGCCGATATCACGACCACGGCCATCGCCGATCGAATGGGTTTGACGCAGGGCGCGTTGTTTCGTCACTTCCCTAACAAGGACGCGATCCTGGAGGCAACGATGACCTGGGTCGGCGAGCGTCTGCTGGTACGCGTGGACAAGGCGGCCGAAGGCGCTAAGTCACCTGCCGCGGCGCTCGAAGCCATGTTCATGGCGCACATCGACTTCGTGGCCAAGCATCCCGGCGTGCCGCGCATGCTGTTCGGAGAGCTGCAGCGCTCCGGCGAGACACTCGCCAAGCGGATGGTGCAGACCTTGATTCGTCAATACGAACAGCGCCTGCGCCGTTTGATGGAAGCCGGCAAGGTGCAGGGCGAGTTGGATGCGGATCTGAATGTGGATGCCGCCGCCGTGTTGTTCATCGGCACGATCCAGGGACTCGTCATGCAGTCGCTGCTGGCCGGCAAGGTCAGTCGCATTCGGCGAGACGCGCCGGGCGTGTTTGCCATCTATCGGCGTGGCATCGAAAGCACCAAATGAAGGATCCGTCTGCTCCGCAAGCGCGACTGCGACCTCCAAACCCTTCGATAAATCGGGAGCAACAAACATGACGGCACACAGCGGACGCGCGATCTGGATGCGTGTGATTTCCTTGATTGCCATCGGATTTGGCCTGCTGACCCTCCAGGAAGGTGGCGCAGTGCTGTTTGTCGACGGTGCGGCGCGCCAGGCAGCCGGGCACTATGTGCCGTTCGTGCTCTGGTTCAATTTTCTGGCCGGTTTCGCCTACATCGTCGCGGGCGTTGGCTTGTGGATGCGCCGGCGCTGGGCTATGTGGTTGGCGGTTGCCATCGCGGTGGCGAGTGCGCTCGTGTTCCTGGCTTTCGGAGTGCATGTGGTTCTGGGTGGCGCCTGGGAGCGGCGGACGGCGGCGGCCATGACGCTGCGCACGCTGGTGTGGGCGGGCATAGCGGCCATGGCTTGGCGCCGGTCAGCGGCGAATGTGCCGACCGCGCGCGAGCACTGAACATATTTATCTAGCGGAAACCCTTCAATGACCACTCCAAACCTCTCCATCAAAAAAATTCGTTGGGCCGTGATCGCTGTCGTCGTGATCGCTCTTGGCGGCGCACTGGCGTTCTGGCTATCGCGCGACCGTAACAAGGAAGATGCGTTGCGCCTCTACGGCAACGTAGACATCCGCGAGGTGCAACTGGCCTTCCGCCAGCCCGGGCGCGTGATGCAGATGGCTTTCGATGAGGGTGATGCCGTCCGCGCCGGCGCGCGCCTGGCCGCGCTCGACGCGCAACCGTATCGGGACGCCCTTGTGGCGGCACAGGCCCAGGTGCAGGTGGCGCAGGCGGAACTGGCCAAGCTGCGCCGTGGCCTGCGGCCGCAGGAAATCACCCAGGCGCGCGAGGCGCTCAAGAAAGCTCAGGCGCTCGTCACCGAGGCCGAGCGCAATTTTCAGCGCCAGAGCGGCCTGCTGGCATCGGGCGCCAGCAGCCAGCGTACGGTCGATGCCGCCCGCACCGCAAGGGATCAGGCCGCCGCGGGCGCCGAAGCAGCCAAGGCCGCCTTGTCGCAAGCAATCGAAGGTTTTCGCAAAGAGGACATCGCCGCGGCAGAGGCTCGTCTGGCGGCCGCGCAGGCAGCAGCAGCGCAAGCCACCACGTCCCTGGCGGACACCGAATTGACGTCGCCCAGCGACGGAACCGTCATCGCGCGGGTGCGCGAACCCGGCAGCATGGTCGCGAGCCAGAGCACGGTCTACAGCCTGAGTCTGGATAAGCCTGTGTATGTGCGCGCCTACGTGGGTGAGTCGGATCTGGGGCGCATCGCGCCCGGCACGGCGGTGCGCGTCAAGAGCGATTCTTCGGAGAAGGTCTATCGCGGCCAGATCGGCTTCATCTCGCCGCGCGCCGAGTTCACGCCCAAGACGGTGGAGACAACGGACTTGCGCACGGATCTGGTCTATCGCCTGCGCATCGTCATCGACGAAGCCGATGCCGACGCCGCCTTGCGCCAGGGCATGCCCGTGACGATAGCGGTCGATGCCAAACCAGTCTCTGGCGCGCGCGTGGGGGAGCGTTGAGATGCAGGCGAACACGGCCATGGCCACCACGCCTACAAGCGCCAGCGCCGATAGCGCCGCCGTCGTCATCGAAGGCCTGAACAAGCATTTTGGCGACGTAAAGGCCCTGCGGAGCTTGAGCGCACGCATCCACTATGGGCGGCTGACGGGACTGGTCGGCCCCGATGGCGCCGGTAAGACGACGCTGATGCGGATTCTGACCGGGCTCCTGGTGCCCAATGCTGGCCGTGTCACTCTGGCCGGCTTCGACGTGGTCAAGGACAACGACGCGATCCACGTCGCCAGCGGCTACATGCCGCAGCGCTTCGGCCTGTACGAAGACCTGTCGGTGATGGAGAACATGCGGCTGTATGCGCAGTTGCGCGGCATGGATGCGGATCGCAACGCCGCGCTGTTCGCCGAACTGCTAGATTTCACGCGCCTCGCGCCCTTCACCAAGCGCCTGGCCGGCAAGCTCTCCGGCGGCATGAAACAAAAGCTCGGCCTTGCCTGTGCGCTCATGGCGCGACCCAAGGTGCTGCTGCTGGACGAGCCTGGAGTCGGGGTGGACCCGGTCAGCCGCCAGGATTTGTGGCGCATGGTGCAGGCCCTGACCGATGAGGGCATGGCGGTGGTCTGGTCCACCGCCTATCTGGACGAGGCCGAGCGTTGCGAAAGCGTGCTTCTGCTCAACGAAGGCCAGTTGCTCTTCGACGGCCCACCGCAAGAGCTGACCGCGCAGCTCAAAGGCCGGAGCTTCCGTCTTGAAGATGTCGGCACCGAACGCCGAGCAGTCCTGACGAAAGTCCTGGATTTGCCCAGTGTCAGCGATGGTGTGATTCAGGGCGCTGGTGTCCGCGTGGTGCTGCGCGAGGGCGCGACCGTGCAGGACGTACAACTGCTGGCGGATCAGGCCCAAGTGCGCCTGGCCCAAGTGCCGGCCCGCTTCGAAGACGCCTTCATCGATCTTCTCGGCGGCGGCCCCGGCGGTACATCGCAGCTCGCCGAGCGCCTGTCGCCGGTCGAGCTGGGTTCCGACATTGCGGTGTCTTGCCGCAATCTCACCAAGCGCTTCGGCGAATTCACGGCCACCGACAACGTCAGCTTCGAAGTGCAAAAGGGTGAAATCTTCGGCCTGCTTGGGCCCAATGGCGCCGGCAAATCCACTACCTTCAAGATGCTGTGCGGCCTGCTCAAGCCCACTGCGGGCGAGGCGCAAGTGGTGGGGCACGATCTGCGCCGCGCCACCGGCGCAGCCAAGAGCCGACTCGGCTACATGGCGCAGAAGTTCTCACTCTACGGCCTGCTTTCGGTGCGGCAGAACCTGGAATTCTCGGCCGGCGTCTACGGGCTGGAAGGTGAAACCCGCCGCGAACGCATCGAGGAAATGATCGCCACCTTTGATCTGGGCGGCTGGCTGTCCTCGACACCCGATTCCCTGCCGCTGGGGCACAAGCAACGCTTGGCATTGGCCTGCTCGCTGATGCACAGGCCCCCGGTGCTGTTTCTGGACGAACCCACTTCAGGGGTAGATCCCATCACCCGGCGCGAATTCTGGACCCACATCAACGGTCTGGCACGCAAGGGCGTGACCATCATGGTCACCACCCATTTCATGGACGAGGCCGAATACTGCGACCGCGTCGCCATGCTTTCGCGCGCGCGTCTAATCGCCCTGGATACGCCTGATGCGCTCAAGCGAATCGCCGCCAATTCCGAGCGGCCCGACCCGACCATGGAGGACGCCTTCATTCACCTGGTGGAGTCTGCCGACCGTCAGATGGAGGTTGCCGCATGAACGCCGTTGAGAAGCACAAGGCCGACGCTGGCCCGACCCAGGGCGATCTGCGCCGCTTTGACCTGCGGCGCCTGGTGGCCCTGGTCACCAAGGAAAGCTACCAGGCACTGCGCGATCCCTCGACGCTGCTGATCGCGTTCGTGCTGCCGGTGGTGTTGCTTTTGCTGTTCGCCTATGCGGTATCGCTGGATGCCAAGGAGGTTCGCGTCGGTGTGGTGCTGGAGTCGCCCGGCGCGTCGGCCCAATCTTTGGGCGCAGCCTTTTCCGGCACGCGCTTCCTGAACACACACTTCGCCCATGACCGCCGCGAAGTGGCCGAGCAGCTCATCTCAGGCACGCTGCGCGGCTGCGTGGTGATCCCGCAGGACTTCGAGCAGCGTTTGGCCCAGCGCGGTAGTGAACCGCTGGTGCAGATCGTCACCGATGGTTCCTACCCCAACACTGCCAACTACGTCGAAAACTATGCCCGCGGCGTGGTGCAGTCCTGGCGTGCGGGATTGGATGCTGCAGCGCCGGCGCAAGCCATCGTGCTGGAGCCACGCTACTGGTTCAACCCCGAGTTGGAAAGCCGCCGCGCGCTGATTCCTGGCGCCATCGCCATCGTCATGACCATCATCGGCACCATGCTAACGGCGCTGGTGGTGGCGCGCGAATGGGAGCGCGGCACGATGGAGGCGGTGCTGTCCACACCGGCCTCGGTGGCCGAAATCCTGATCGGCAAGCTGCTGCCGTACTTCGTGCTCGGCATGCTGTCCACGCTTGGCGCGGCGGCGCTGGCGGTGTTCGTGTTCGGCGTGCCGATGCGGGGCTCGCTGGCAGCGCTGCTGCTGCTGTCGGCGGTGTTCATGGTGCCGGCGCTGGGCCAGGGTCTGCTGATCTCGTCACTGGCGCGCAACCAGTTCTTGGCGGCGCAGATCGCGCTGTTCTCGGGCTTCCTGCCGGCTTTCATGCTGTCGGGCTTCCTGTACGAGATCGACGCGATGCCCGCACCGATCCGGGCCATCACCCGGGCGGTTCCGGCGCGCTACTTCGTCGATTCGCTCAAGACAGTGTTCCTGGCCGGCGACATCTGGGCCGTCTTCCTGCCCAACCTGGCGGCCATGGCGGCGATCGGTGCGCTGTTCTTCGTCATCGCCAAGCGCGCCACGCGCAAAAACCTGGAGTGAACCGATGTTCTTCTCTGCATTCTCGTTCACCCGCCTGCGCGCCCAGTTCATCAAGGAAGTGCTGAGCGTCCTGCGCGACCCGCGCAGCCGCATGGTGGTGTTCGCCCCACCGATCCTTCAATTGCTCATATTCGCTTTTGCCGCGACGCTGGAGGTGCGCAACGTCGACATTGCCGTCTACAACCAGGACGCCGGGCGTTGGTCAAACGAACTGGTGCAGCGCCTGGACAGTGCCCGCTTCATCACCCACGTCCGGCACGTCGACAGCCAGCTGCAGCTGCACGAGCTTATCGACCGCGGCGAGGTGATCGCCGCGCTCGCTATTCCCGTCGATTTCTCGCGCGCCATCGCCGCCGGTGACAGCGGCAGCGCCCAGGTGCTGGTCGATGGCCGGCGCAGCAACTCGGGGCAAATCACTGTGGCCTATCTGTCCACTATCGCTGCTGAGGTCGGCGCTGAGGTCATTCCCGACGCGCAAGCGCCGACGCCGGTCGTCGTGCGCCACTGGTTCAATCCGAACCTGGTCTATCGCTGGTACATAGTGCCCGGCCTCACGGGCATCCTGGCGCTGTTCAGTTCGCTGATGATCACTTCATTGTCGATTGCGCGCGAACGCGAGCTCGGCACCTTCGACCAATTGCTGGTGTCGCCCACCTCGACACCGGAAATCATCATTTCCAAGTCGCTGCCGGCGCTGGCCATCGGCACGCTGCTGGGCCTGTTCATGATCAGCGCCGGCGTCTTCCTGTTCGGCATTCCGTTCACGGGCTCGTTCGCGCTGCTGCTGGCCAGCCTGGTGCTGTTCATCGCCTCGGTGGTCGGCATCGGCCTGATGATTTCCGCCGTCAGCATGACGCAGCAGCAGGCCATCCTGGGCGCGTTCGCCGTCGGTATTCCGGCGGTGCTGATGTCCGGCTTTGCCACGCCTGTGGAAAACATGCCCGTCGTCCTGCAATGGCTGGCTCAGGCCATTCCGCTGACCCACTTCCTGATCATCGTCGAAGGCAGCTTTCTCAAGGCCATGCCGACCGGTGACATTCTCGCCAGCCTGTGGCCGCTGGCGGTCATCGCCCTCGCCACGCTGACCATGGCCACCGTATTCGTCCGAGGACGCCTGCAATGAAATCCAAGACCCGCACACCCTTTCTTCGCGCAACCGCCACCGGCCTGACCCCTGGGCGCGTACGTCCCCTCGCGCTGGCACTGTCCTGCGTGCTGCTGACTGCCTGCGCAACCGTGGGCCCCGACTACCGCGAACCACCGCCGGTCGACATCGGCAGCGGCTGGACTCTGCCGTTGGCAAGCGCATCCCAATCCGCAGACTTAAGCCAATGGTGGTCTGCACTGGATGACCCCGCCCTCGATCGCCTGATGGTCACGGCGCTGGCACAGAACCTGGATCTGCGCCAGTGCTGCGGCACGCATCGATGAGGCGCGCGCCTTGCGCGATCGTGTGGCCGGCGAAGCATTGCCCACTGTCGGCGCAGGTGTCAGCGTCAACCGGCGCCGTCAAAGCGAGAACGGCCCTTTGCCCGTAGGCTCCATCCCCGGTCTTGACGCCACGCAGACCATCTACGACGCGGGTTTCGACGCGGCCTGGGAGGCCGACTTGTTCGGGGCCAAGCGGCGCGCCCTGGAAGGCGCTGGCGCCCGCCTGCAGGCGACCGAAGCCGAGGCACAGGGCGTACGCATGCGCATCGTGGCCGAGGTCGCGCGCACCTGGTTCAACGCCGTCGGCGCCCGCTACGAGTTGCACGCACAACAAGCCACGCTGGATACGCTGCAGCAGACTTGGGAGTTGGTGCGCCTGCGGCATGCGCTGGGCGACGCGTCGGCCGCCGATGTAGAGGCAGCTTACGCCCAATGGACGGCAGTCAACGCGCTCATCCCGGATATCGAGGCGCGCCAGCGCGCCGCGGTGCTCAGCCTGGGCGTGCTACTCGGCGCACCGCCGGAGCGGGAGCTGGCACTGCTTGATAGCCCCTTGGCGCCGAGCACGCTGCGGGCGCTGCCGGTGGGCGAGCGCGCCGACATGCTGCGCCGGCGCCCGGACGTGCTGGCTGCGGAACGTCGCCTGGCAGCGAGTTCGGCCGACATCGGCGTGGCCACGGCCGAGCTGTTTCCCAAACTCTCCATCGGTGTCGGTGGCGGGTTCCAAGCGCTCAGTACGGGCGATTGGTTCGATGCCTCCAGTGCGCGCTTCTCCATCCTGCCGATGATTTCCTGGCGCCTGTTCGACGGCGGCCGCGTACGAGCCGAAATTCGGGCACGCGAGGCCGCCGAGCGCCGTGCCGCGCTGGCCTATGAGCAGGCCGTGTTAGCGGCCCTGGGCGACGCCGAACGCGCGCTGGTCGACTACCACAGCGGGCTGGATACTTTGGCGCGCCGCGGCATGTCACTGGATGCGGCGCGCACCAGCTACGGCCACGCCAGGACGCGCTACGCGGCAGGCGACATCGCGCTGGTCGAACTGCTGGCCGCCCAGCGCAGCCTGCACGAGGCCGAAACCGCAGCCGCGCGGGCACATACCAACGCCGCCGTGCAATTGGTGGCGCTGTACAAGGCCCTTGGTGGTGGCTGGGACGTATCCACGGCGGCACCGACCGCAACCCATCCGCTTCGTGGCGCTACCGCCCCCTCGCGTTTTCAAGCCGTTGACTCAACACAAGGAGACCGTCATGCAAATCAACGTTGGAAGTCTCGACCGCATTGTCCGCATCGTCGTCGGGCTGATTCTGCTCAGCTTGCCGTTGTGGCTGGACTCACCCTGGCGGTGGCTGGGGCTCATCGGAATCATGCCCCTCATCACTGGCCTGGCTGGTCGCTGTCCGGGCTACCGTCTGCTTGGCCTGAGCACTTGCCCGATACAAAAAACCGGAGTGAGCATCCCATGAAACTGCATTTTCTGGGCGCTGCGCGCGAAGTTACCGGGTCGTGTTTCCTGGTGGAAGCGCTCAACGTACGCTTCCTGGTGGATTGCGGCATGGTTCAGGGCGGACGCACGGCGGCGGCACGCAACCATGAACCATTCCCGTTCGACCCGGCGGCGATTGATTTCGTGCTCCTGACCCATGCCCATATCGACCATAGCGGGCTATTACCCAAACTCACGCGTGCCGGGTTCAAAGGCGCCATCTATGCCACCACCGCCACGGTTGATCTGCTGGGCGTGATGCTGCCCGACAGCGCTCACATCCAGGAGAGCGATGCAAAGCGCAATGCGCAGCGACTCCGCGGAAAGGACGCACTGCCGCCGCTGTATACGCTGCAGGATGCCAGCGACTGCTTGCAGCAGGCGCGAGGCGTCGAATACGACCGGGAGTTCGCGCCCCGCGTCGGGGTGCGCGCACGTTTCCGCGATGCCGGGCACATTCTTGGGTCGGCCATCATCGAGGTTTGGGTTACCGAATATGGCTACCCGACAAAGCTCGTCTTCAGTGGCGACCTCGGTCAGCCGGGGCGCCCAATACTGCGCGACCCGACACCCATCGAGGACGCCGACATCCTCGTCATCGAGTCCACCTACGGCAACCGCCAGCACAAGGATTTCTCGGCGACCGAAGAGGAAATGATCGGCATCGTCGAAAAAACATTGTTCGAACGCGGCGGCAATGTCATTGTGCCGGCCTTCGCGGTCGGCCGAACCCAGGAAATCCTTTATCACCTGCACCGACTAACCTGCGAGGGGCGGCTGCGGCAACCGAAGGTATTCGTCGATTCGCCAATGGCCACGCAGGCCACGCGCATCACGCGCGAGCATCTTGAACTATTCGACGAACAGGCAAAACACCTGGCCGGGTGGCATGCGCGCGGCGAAAACCTCCCATACCTGCACTTCACGGAGAGCGCTGAGGAGTCCATGGCGCTGAACCGGATCCGCTCCGGGGCCATCATTATTTCTGCCAGTGGCATGTGCGATGCGGGGCGCATCCGGCACCACCTTCGCCACAATTTGCCACGCCGGGAATGCAGCATCTTGTTTCCCGGTTTTCAGGCGCAGGGGACGCTTGGTCGGCGCCTGATCGAGGGTGCCGAACGTGTACGCATCTTCGGTGAGGACATCCCGGTACGTGCGGCGATCCACAGCGTGGACGGCCTCTCCGCGCATGCCGACCAGAAGGCGTTGCTGGATTGGGCTCGGGGTTTTGTTCAACCCCCGGCGCAAACCTTCGTGGTGCATGGGGAACTGTCCGCCGCGCAGGCCTTCGCCGAACTCTTGCAACAGCAACTCGGCTGGCAGGTTACGGTGCCCGAATATGGTCATGTGCTGCGCTGGCCGGATTTTCTGGCGGTCGAGCGATGACCCCGTCGGCAAATCCTGACGAGCGCCTGCGCGCCATCCTCGATTCACCCACTTACCGCCTCGCATACGAGGACATCGACTTGCTTGGCCAGGAAGAACTGCGGCCATTGCGGCTGCAGCTCGAACTGCTCAAGCCCGAACGCATCCTGCACGAACAAGGGATCCATTCGACGGTGGTGGTCTTCGGCAGTGCCCGCATCAGCGACGCCGAAACCGCGGCTGCGCGCCGCGACACGCTGGAGCGACAGACACGCGCCGCGCCGTCCGATGCCAAGCTGGCGCGGGAACTCGCCCAGGCCCGACGCCGGGTGGATCAAGCGCGCCACTATGAGCAGGCGCGACGCTTCGCAAGCCTGATCTCTGCACGATTTCAGCAGCAGAACCGCCGTGACTTCGTCGTCGTCACTGGCGGCGGGCCGGGCATCATGGAGGCGGCCAACCGTGGTGCCTTCGAGGCTGGCGCACGCTCGATCGGCCTCAACATCACGCTGCCGCACGAACAAGCGCCGAACCCTTATATGTGTCCGGAGCTGGCGTTCCGGTTTCACTATTTCGCGGTGCGCAAGATGCATTTCCTGCTGCACGCAAAAGGTTTGGTGGCCTTCCCCGGCGGCTATGGAACGCTTGATGAGCTGTTCGAGGTGCTGACCTTGATCCAGTCCGGCAAGATGAAGCGGATTCCGGTGATTCTTGCGGGGCGCGCATTCTGGCGCCGCGCCGTCGATTTTGATCTTCTGCTCGACGAAGGCTATGTATCACCATCGGATCTCGACTTGTTCACCTGCGTGGACGAAGCCGAGGAAATCATCGACGCCCTCGAACGCTTTTACGTCGATCGGGCAGTGGATGGCGGGCCAGCGTGATGCGGATGGGCAAGCAGAATGCGCGCCTGCGCGGCACCAAGACGCCGCGGCCGATATGGGCCGCCACCGCGTTGCTGCTTGCCGGCGCGGCGCTCGGTTCCAACGCTGCCCGCAGCGCGGAACTCCCGCTCTCGATTGATCTTTCCCACTGTCCGCCCGAGCAATCCCTGCGCTGGAGGGGCGGGACCTTGCGCCTGGAGAACGATTTGTTCACCGGCACCGACCGCAACTACACCAATGGGGTGGCGTTGACCTTGGTGTCGCGCGATCTGCAAGGTGCGCTCCGCCCGGAGTGCCTGCCCCGGCCGATCGGTTGGTACGCCCGTTTCATCGGTTGGGCTGATCCCGAGTTCTGGCGAGACTCCGGCGCCCAGGCATCGTCGCAAAACCTTGTCGTTCGCTTTGGCCAGTCTATGTACACACCCGAGGACAAGACGCGTACCGATCTGATTGCCGACGATCGGCCGTACGCTGGCCTGCTCTACCTGGGCCTGGCGTGGAATCGCCGAATCCACCCACAGGCTGCCAGCTATGAAATGCTGGACGTACGCGAACTAACCCTGGGCGTGATCGGCCCCTGGTCGCTGGCAGAGAAGTCGCAGGATCTGGTGCATCGGGTGCGTGGCATCGAGCGATTTCGCGGCTGGGACACGAGCCTGCGTTCCAGATGGCCATGGAGCGCAAGTTCAAGTCGTACACGGAGGGTGCCGTCCAGCCAGGATGGGACAGCGACGTGATCGGCAGCTATGCCCTGCGGATCGGAAACATTGAAACCGCGGCCAGCACCGGGGTGGAATGGCGGGCCGGCTGGAACATTCCGAACGACTTCGGCAGCTATCCAATCCGCCCTGGCGCGGAAAACCGGCCACCTTCAGCGGTTGCCGATTTGCGCACGACAACACCGCAATCGGCCTTGGCGCCCAAACCCGGCGCGCATGTCTTCCTGAACCTCGAGGCCAAGGCGGTCGCCTGGGACTTCTCGCTCGACGGAAACCTGTTTCGCCACAGTCACCACGTCAGCCGTCGGCCCTGGGTCGTTCAGGCGGCCATCGGCATCAGCAGCCAATGGATTGTTGCCGGGCACGGCGTGCGGCTTGCAGTCATGCGCGTCTGGAGAACCCGCGAGTTCGACCAGCAGATCGGCCGCCACGCCTTCGGATCGATTGCCCTGAGCATCGAATTTTGAGCATGCCAGCCACCATCAGCCCGTTTGCAAAACATTCATCAACGACCCCCATGGAGAATCCCGTGAGCCACCCCTTGAACACCCGCTCGCTTTTCACAGTCGCCTTGTCCGTGGCCTTGGCCATTACCGCAACAGGACTTGGCGCACAGTCCGTAGAGGCCACGAAACCAATGGCACTGCGCACCGTCATGGAGAAGCTTGGCCGTGACATGCAAGCCGTCACTGGCGCGATTTCCAAGGAAGAATGGGCGCTGGTCGCCGAGTTGGCGCCAAAAATCGCCAAGCACGCCGAACCGCCCCTTTCGGAAAAGATGCGCATCCTCGGCTGGCTTGGCACTGATGCCGGAAAGTTTCGAGACTTCGATGGCCACGTCCACGACGCCGCGACCGCCATGGGGGATGCCGCGAAGCGGGGCGACGGCCAGGCCGTGATTACAGCGTTTTCCAAAACGCAGCAAAGCTGCCTGGCCTGCCACCAAAGCTTCCGGCAATCGTTCGTGGAGCAGTTCTATGGGAAACGCTGACAGGGATTTTTCACAGACCGGTTCGCATAAGACATCACGATCGAGAGAGTCACGATGAGCAACTCACAGCCGAGCCTCATCCTGGTGCTCAACTGCGGTTCCTCAAGCATCAAGTTCGCAGTATTCCCTGTTGATGCCGACCCATTGCCGCGCACGCCGCTCTGGAACGGCAAGGTACAAGGTATCGGCGGGCCTGCACCGAATTTCGGCGAATCCGGCGTGGAGCCGTTTCCGGTGGAACTGGATGCCGAGCATCCGCACACCGCCGCCCTGCAGTTTATTCAGGAACGCATCAGCAAACGCCTTGATGGCCGCCGCGTAACCACCGTGGCGCATCGCGTAGTGCATGGTGGGAGCCGCTATTGGGCCCCCACCCTTGTCACCCAGCAGATGCTGGACGACCTGCGCAGCTACATTCCGCTGGCCCCACTGCACCAACCGTTCCCGCTGAAGGCGATGGGACTTTTGCTGGAGCAGCGCCCGGACATCGTGCAAGTGGCCTGTTTCGACACTGCCTTTCACCACAGCCTGCCGAAGGTGGAGCAGATCCTGCCGCTACCGTATTCAGCCTGGGAACGCGGTCTGCGCCGCTACGGTTTCCACGGGCTTTCGTACGACTACATGAGCCACGCTCTGCCCGAGCGCCATGGTGATCTGGCACGAGGCCGCACCATTGTTGCGCACCTCGGCAGCGGGGCCAGCTTGTGCGCTATGCAGAACCTGGAAAGCGTCGCCACCACGATGGGCTTTTCCGCGCTTGACGGCCTGATGATGGGCACCCGCACGGGCTCGCTCGATCCCGGCGCTTTGCTCTACTTGATGGAGGTCGAAAGACTTTCGCTGGAAGAAGTGGGCAGCACGCTTTACAACCAGTCCGGCCTTCTCGGTGTTTCCGGGATTTCGGCCGAACCGCGCGTGGTGGTGAAGCACGAGAATGATCCCGGTGAGGCTGGCGAACGCGCCCGCATCGCGCTGGCGCTCTACGTGCGCCGCATCGTGCGCGAGATCGGCGCGCTGACCGCAGTCCTGGGCGGCCTGGATCTGCTCGTGTTCACTGCCGGTGTCGGTGAGCACAACGCCTTCGTGCGCGAGCGCGTCTGCCGCGACCTGGCCTTCCTCGGCATCAAGCTCGATGCCGATGCCAACACCATTAATGCCCCCGTCATCTCCACCACTGGCAGCCGCGTGCGTGTCGCGTTGGAGCCCACCAACGAGGAATGGGTCGCAGCACGCTGTACGCAGAAACTCATGATCGCCGGGTGATGTCCCACGCAGGGTTCATCGGCACCAAAGAAGGACAATCGTATGACCACCGGTTCCATCATTCGCCAGCGCTGGTTTGCCGGCCACGGCCCCATCGTCCATCACGAGGAGACCGTCGCACGTGTAGATGCATTGGTAGCCGGTTTGATCGCCGATGGCCGCGTTGCCGATGAGGCGACAGCCTACACCTTGCTTGCTGCCGCCGACCGCTTGGGTTGCGTGGCAATGAACGTGGTCGCGCACATGACCTATGCGAAGCGCATTGACCTGTCCGGCGCGCTGCTGGCTGAGGAGGACTTCAAGCTGACGCCAGAAGGCCACACCGGTGGCTCGCTGAACATGGTGCAGGCCTTCGTCGGCTACCTGCTCGCCAACGCGCTCACCGGCAGCACGCGCGGCTGGATCATGGGCCAAGGCCACTGCGTCGCCGCCATCGAAGCCGTCAATGCGCTCACCGGCGACATCTCGCCCGCGCAGCGGGGCCGTTACGACCGCAGTGAGGAAGGCCTGTCGCGCCTGTGCGCTGATTTCTATTCCTATGCCATCAATGCGCAGGGCCTCCCGGCTGTGCCGCTGGGCAGCCATGCCGGCCCCAACACCGCCGGCGCCGTGTCCGAAGGCGGCTACCTCGGCTTTGCCGAACTGCAGTACATCCACATGCCGCTGCCTGGCGAATCGCTGGTTGCCTTTCTCAGCGACGGTGCCTTCGAGGAACAGCGCGGCCCGGACTGGGCACCACGCTGGTGGCGCGCGCAGGACAGCGGCTTCGCCGTGCCGGTGATGATTCTCAATGGCCGCCGCATCGAGCAGCGTACTCAGATCATGCAAGAAGGCGGTGCGCAATGGCTGGCTGAAGACGTGCGCCACAACGGCTTTGATCCAGTGATCGTCGATGGTCGCGACCCGTCCGCGATCGCCTGGGCGATCCTCAAAGCCGAGGACACGCTGCATGCCTTCGCCGCCGATCCGGATCGGCGCTATCCGGCGCCTCTGCCTTACGTGATCGCCGAGACCGAGAAGGGCTTCGGCTTTCCCGGTGCAGGCAGCAATGCCGCGCACAACCTGCCGCTGAGCGGCAATCCACACACCGATGCCGCCATGCGCGGGCTGTTCAACGAGAGCGCGGCGGCGCTGTTCGTTCCGCCTGTTGAACTCAACGCCGCACTCGACGCCTTCGCGTGCCATGCCGCCCAACAACGTCCGCTGGAGAGCGCGAATCCGATGGCGCATCGCTATCCCGCCGCGCCCAAACTGCCCGAGCCATGCTGGGAGACACCAGGCAGCGAAGGCAGTGCAATGACGGCTCTGGATCAGTGGTTTGTCGAATTCGCCAAGGCCAATCCCGATCTGCGCATGCGTATCGGCAACCCTGACGAATTGGCCAGCAACAAAATGGGCGGCACGTTGGCGCTGCTCAAGCACCGCGTCAACGAGCCCGAAGCCGGTGTGCCTGAGGATTTGCACGGCGCCATCATCACCGCGCTCAACGAGGAAGCTGTGGCTGCGGCAGCACTCGGCAACAAAGGCGGACTGAATCTGGTCGTCAGCTACGAGGCCTTCGCGGTCAAGATGCTTGGCCTGATACGGCAGGAAATCATCTTCGCCCGCCACCAGCGTCAGGCCGGCCGGCCAGCTGACTGGCTGTCGGTGCCGCTTATCGTCACCTCGCACACTTGGGAGAATGCGAAGAACGAACAGTCGCACCAAGATCCGACCATCGGTGAAGCCCTGCTGGGCGAAATGTCTGACACCTCGCGCGTGCTGTTCCCGGTGGATGGCAATACCGCCGTCGCCGCACTGCGTGACGTCTATGCTGGACGCGGCCAGCTGGCTTGCCTGATCGTCTCCAAGCGCGACGTGGAGAATCGCTTCGACGCCGAATCGGCGCAACGTCTGATCCGTGACGGCGCAGCCCATCTGATAGGCAATCCCGCCAATGCCGAGGTGCAACTCATCGCGCTGGGCGCCTACCAGTTGGACGAGGCAATCAAGGCACAGCAGCACCTCGCTGAGCTGGGCAAGTGCGCCTGTGTCACCGTCGTCCTGGAACCCGGCCGCCTGCGTATTCCACGCGATGCCATCGAAGCTGAATTCGTCGATGACGACGTAACCGTTAGCACACTGTTCCCATCGGGCCTGCCGCGCGTGATTGTCACGCACACTCGCCCGGAACCCATGCTTGGCATTCTGCGCCGCATTGACAGTGGCCCCGCCAAGACTCGCGCCCTTGGCTACATCAGCCGCGGCGGTACCTTCGATGTCCCTGGCATGCTGTTCGCCAACCGCTGCACCTGGGCACATGTGGTGGATGCAGCAGCGACCGTAGCCGGTTGGAGTCGCGAGGTGCTGCTCGATCGCGCACAGCGCACCGCTATTGATGGCATCGGCGATCCAAGTGATTTACTGATCCGGTGAGCCAGGTGCGCGAGCCCTATGCCAGCCATCAAGTGTGCCGACAGCGCTGCCCGGTAGTATGTCTCTGCGATGGCGCGATGACCGTTCTCTTGGAGTAGCTTCAGCCGATCGACACCCCCCGTCCCCGCCCCATATCCCAGGACACACCGGCGTCTTTGATCGTCGCGGCGATCTGCTGTCCCAGCCGTTGCTCGATGACTGGCCTCCACGGCACCAGGCTGAAACCCATGCCGTCATCGAGCATGGCGTAGCGTCCGCTGGCCAGCTTGACGGAGCGCCGGTAGATGCCCGCCACGCGCTGCCCGTCGGCCACCGGGCGATGCTCCAGGCCGGTTTCGGCCGCAATGTCCTTGGCGGCCTGCGCCAATTCCCGATTGCGCAGCGTGCCCAACAGGTTCCGGGCTAGGATTACGCGCTGCCCGCGCCGCTCGACCAGCCCCTGTTCGGCCAGGAAGTCGGCGCGCTGCTGCATCGCCTGTTTGGCCTCGCTGCCGAAGCCCAGGTCGCCCAGGCCAGAGCCGCCGCCGATCAGTTGCTGGTCGAGCCAAGTGGCCCCGATCACGCGGGCCTGCCGCTCGATAGGCAGGTGCGATTTCAGTTCCACGGCCACGCCGCCCAGGCGCTGCGCGTCGTAGCGGCGGCCCTGCTCCGGCAGATCGTGCGGCACCTTCCATAGACCTTCGGCCACGCGCTCCACAATGCCGGCCCGGCGCAGGGCTTCCAGCCGGCGGACGTGGGCCGCGACGACTTCGTGCGGATCACGACCCGGCACAGCCTGACCCTGCGCGACGGCCAGATGATGGTCAGTGCGGTACAGGCCACCGCTCGCCAGTGCGGTGATGTTCCTGTCGGCTGCGCGCACGTCGGCCGATCCCTTCACCTCCACCACGGCGCCGGTCGGATAGTTCGCCAGCTCGTCGTGGGCGTTGAGCGCGACGTAGTGGGCCTTGCCGTCCACGCCGTCGATGACCAGATAGCCCCGATCGCGCAGCTCGTCGGCCAGCCCCTTCGCGGCTACGCGGCCGAGGATGGCGCGGCCGTCGTCGCCCGGCTCGAATACCGCCAGCTCACGCGGCTCGCCGCGCATGGCCCGTTGCATGGTGCGGATGATGTCGCCACGCTCGCCCAGGGCGCGCAGGGTCTTTTCCGCGTCGGCATGGACAGCCCATGTGCCGGGCTGCATCTCGCCGGCCAGGCCCAGGCGCTGCAAGCGTTGCAGGCGGCCGATCAGCAACAGGCGCTGGCGTTGCAGCCGCGGTTCGTTGAAGCGTTCGATCTGCACTCGGCCGTCCTCGCCGGCCTCGCGTTGCAGGGTGCGATCCAGGCTCGTCCACCGCTCTTGTTCCACCTCGCGCTGCAAGGTCTGCTGGATTTCGAGCTCCGTGCGCGGCCCCAGCCATTCGGTCGCCAGCTCAGCAGCGCGATGGCGGAAGCCATCGGCGATGTAGTCGCCCGCGATGATGAGGTCTTTGCCGGTGTCGTCGCGCCCACGCACGACGATGTGCGTGTGCGGGTTGTCGGTGTTCCAGTGGTTGACGGCTACCCAATCGAGGCCCGTGCCCAGGTCGGCCTCCATGCGACCCATGAGGTGCCGCGTATAGGTGCGCAGGTCTTCCAGCTCCGCGCCATCCTCAGGCGAGAGGATGAAGCGGAAATGGTGCCGGTCGTCGGCGCAGCCCTCCGTGAAGGCGTCGAGGTCGGCAGCATCGGTCTGTGGCCCGTAGGCTTGGCCAGTGCTCGCCTTCGCGGCCTACGCCATCGCGCTCGATGTAGCGAAGGTGCTTGGCGAGCGACTGCGGGCTGGCCTGGCGCTGATTGACCAGCAGCGTCTTGATGGTTACGCGCCGCGACATGGGAGTGAGCTTCGCGCCCGCGAAGCGCGCCGCCGTGTGGCCGCGCCCGAGGCGCGAGCCGGGCCGCTGGCCGGAGTGCTGTCCGTTGCCGCCAGTGCGAGGACGGCGCATCGCCGATTTGCCGCCGCTGGCCTTGCCCGCCTGCTTGAGCACCTTCGAGACGAAGCCCTGGCCCCGGTTCATCGGGGCCTTTGGAGGGTTCGGGCGGATACGGAAATCGTCGTCTCGGCGGTCACTCATGGCTGTGCTCCCTGCAAGCTCTGGCGTGTCCGGTCGTGCAAAGCACGCGGACACACCCGCATTGGCGCGGGCCTCGCGCCACAAGCGGCACGGCGGCGAAGCCGCTGTGTGCCGCGCCACCCCCATGTGCAGACTGGCTTTCGACGCGGCCCGGTGCCGCGTCCTTTTGTCTTGCCTTCCGCCTTTGCCCCTCGCTGGCGCTTCGGGCAGCGGTTGCCCGGCGGCGCTACTGCGCGAGCAGCCAGCGCGCCGGCGAACGCGGCGACGGCCATAGGCCGGGCGCATTCGAGGCAAGACGCCTGCACATGGGAAGGCAGCGCGAAGTGCAGCGCGGATGCGCTCGCACTGCACACGCGACGACATGCGGAAAGCCACCGGATCGGCACGCCCGATGGCACGATGAGATGCACGGCAACGTGCAGCGAATCGGCGGCCATCATGGGCGAGACTCCAGCCAGACCGGATGCGCGACGCTGATCACGGCGGATACGCTGACCGGCCCGAAATACCGGCTGTCGAACGATGCCGGGTTGGTCACGCTGAGCAGGAACAGTTCGCCGGAATTAAGGAGACGGCATTGCTGCCAGGATGGCAGCGGCCGGCCCCAACGGTCAGCGGGCAGCACGGTGGCCGAAGGCAGGCCGTCGATGCGGACGATGCGGCCAGTGATGCACACCTCCTGCGGAGCGACAGCGCCCACGCGCTTGAGCAGCGGCACGCGCGCCGGCAGGTAGCCGCGCTGCGCGGCCAGCGCGGCAGCCTCTGGCGGCAGCGTGGTCAGCACGATGCTGCCCACGGACAAAGGACGTGGCAGCGAGCCGGCACCGTGGTCCAGCGAATCGACGCGATACCAGCCGACCGCCACACTGTCGGACGGGTTGTAGATCAGGCGCGGCAGCGGATGCGCGAAGGACGCCCAACCCAGCGCAGCGAGGCCGCAGGCGGACAGGCCCGCCAGCACGATGCGGGTGCGCAAACGTGCGCGGGGTCGCGGGCGAGCACGCGATGCGGTGCTGGCAGTAGAAACGGCGGTCATGGCAGCGCCCTCCCGATCAGCCAGGCGGCGTGCCGCTCGGCGGTGTATTCGGGCAGCGGCAGGCGCGCGGCGAGGCGGTTGGCGAGCGTGCGCCAGTACGCGGGCGAGGCGCCGACAGGCGCAATGCCCAGCGCCTCGATGGCGTCGATGCGCTCCAGCACGGGGCGCACCTGGTTGTCACCCTCGGCGTGCAGCAGCAGGCGCGCGCCCGGCTGCACGCCGGGGATGCGCTGCGCCGCATCGAACGGCGTGCAAGCCTGCATCACCATGAGCTGCCAGCGCACGGTGCCGTAGTCGTTGGCCTGCCAGCGGACGCGGCACAAAACCGCGTTCGGCAGGAACACGGCGCTGCGCCGCCAGCGGTCGAGCCGGTGCGTGCGCGCGGGTTCGCCAAAGCGCAGGTAGAGTTTGAAGCGCGGTTCGATGTAGGCCAGCGCCACGCGCGTCAGCGGCGCGCTGGCAGGTTGGCCGGAAGGTGCTGCGAGCGCAGCCGTGGCCGCGCCAGCGGCGGACACGTTGGCAGATGAAGCGGATGCGGTCATGGCGTGTTCTCCTTGCGGTGTTCTGGAAACTCCCGCTCCAGCAAGCTGCGCAGCAAGTCAACCACGGTCACGCCTTGCGTGAAGGCCGACACCTTGATGCGCGCCCGCATGGCGGGCGTGATGTCGAGGGTCAGACGCGCGGTGTAG
The DNA here is from genome assembly GCF_050632185.1 of Variovorax ureilyticus. GTDB lineage: Bacteria > Pseudomonadota > Gammaproteobacteria > Burkholderiales > Burkholderiaceae_C > Variovorax > Variovorax ureilyticus_A. The sequence continues at coordinate 1,993,195 of NZ_CP192579.1, read as the reverse complement.
AGGTCGCCCTTGTTGAGTGCATCGGCGTCGCCCTGGCGAATCCACGCCTCGGCGTGCGGATTCGCGGGCGGGCGCGCGCCGATGCCGACGCGCTTTGCGCGTATGGGTGGCTTCGCTGTCATGTCGGCCACCGCAGCAGTTCATCGACCAGCGCGGTGATTTCACGGGCGGCGGCGCTGTCCGGCGCCGTCTCGCGTGCAAGCCGGCCAGCGGCCACGCTGTCGGCGAACACGATGCGCTGATGTACTTCCGCGCGCAGCGCGGGGAGCGGCTGGTCGGCGAGCGTCTGACGCGCTTCGCGCCCGATCACGGTGGTACTGACGCGCCGATTGATAACAAAGGCTGCGCGGAGCAGCGGCCGAAACACCTGCGCCTCGCGGATCAGCGCCACCATCTCGGCGCTGGCCCACAAGTCATAGGGGCTGGGCTGCACCGGGATCAGCACGCGCTCGGCCGCCAGCAGCGCGGAGCGCGCCAAGGCGGCAATCCTGGGCGGCCCGTCGATGACGACGTGATCGGCCCGCCTGGCGAGTTCTGGCGCCTCTTGGTGCAGCGTTTCGCGTGCGAGGCCCACGGCGCTGAACAGCCGTGGCAAGCCTTGCTGGCTTCTGCGCTGCGTCCAGTCCAGCGATGAACCCTGCGGGTCGGCGTCCAACAGGACGACGTGCTGGCCGCGCATCGCCAGCTCGCCGGCGATGTGCGTGGCGAGCGTCGTCTTGCCGACGCCGCCTTTCTGGTTGAGTAGCGCGACGATCATGGCCTGGCCCCCCATGCTGGAAAGCCGGGCTTTGGCTGCTGCGTTTGTTGCCGCGTGGCGGTTATCCACCGCAGCGGCGTTTTCCTACTAAAAGTTAGAGAAATGAAGTTAGGGAAGTTAGAGGGCGAGGAAACCCAGTACTGGCGCGGGCTTGCGACCGATCGGCACGCCTGATAGCACGATAGTCCCACGCCTGATAGCACGATACCCCGCACGCCTGATAGCACGACACCATCCACAGGCTTTCCCGGAGTTATCCCAGTGCCGTCGGCGGCACGGGCCGGAACGTCAGCAGCTCCATGCCGTTGTCCGGCATCCGCTCGATGCCCAGGACGTAGCCGGGCAGCGACTGCCGCGCGACGAGCGCGCGCAGGTCGCAGGCGAAGTCGTAGGGCTTCGCGGTACTGCCCGATTTCTGGTGCAGGTAGCGAAAGTCGAACTGCCAGCCGTAAGCCTGTTTGCCGCCGTGCTTGCGCACCAGGCGGTACAGCCATCGCTCGATGCCGCCCGAGAGCCGGAAATACGCCGGGTCGATGGTCAACACCAGCGCGGCGTCGAGCACGCCCGCATAGAACCAGTCCGGCAGAATCAGTTCGATGCCCAGCGGCGTGCCGCTGGCATCGGCCAGCTCCTTCCATTCGTTGATCCACGAGAAACGATGCAGGCGCCGCCCGGTCGTCTCGCGGATCGACGTGGCCACCGTGGTCGATTGCAGCCGGTCGAGCGCGGCCTTGAGGCGCTGGTAGTCGCGCAGCGACTTGCCGCGCCCGATGAAGCGCAGGATCTCGTAGGGCGTGGCGCGCATCAGCCGCGACGGCCGCAGGCCCGCGTCCTTCGCCTCCACGATCTGCGAGGCAGCCCAGATCAGCACGTCCGCATCCCAGATTGTGGCGATGCCGTGCTCCTGCGTGCCTTCCACGCGGATCGTGACGTTGCCCGCGCGGAAGTCGATGGGCTTGACCCGCTTGGATTTGCCGAGCGAGAAGAACGGATAGGCCATCAGGTCTTGGCTGTCGCGCGGCGCCATGTCGCCGGGCAAGGCGCGGAACAGGTCGAGCTGTTCGCGCTCTTGCGTCGGCCGCTGCCGCATGGGCAGCGCGGTGCTGGACATGGCGATGGCCTGCCGCGCGCCGTCGATCAGCGCGCACGGCTGTCGGCCGAGTGGTGCTCGGCGTATTCGGGATCGGAGGTCGTCTCGAAACTGCGGTCGGCGGCCCAGGTGTCGAGGTCGGCCACGGCGTACATGACGCGCCGGCCGAACTTGCGAAAGCGCGGGCCGCCGCCGATCACGCGCTGCTTTTCCAGCGTGCGCGGCGATAGGCGCAGGTACTCGGCGGCTTCGTCGTTGGTGAGATAGCGTTGGGGCTGCGGGGCAGCGGTCGAGGCAGTGGCCGAAACTGTTGCAGAGGGCCGCAAGGGAGCGGGACGCATGGTGTGAACCTCCATCGGTTGAAAACGCCCGGCCACACAGCGCAACCGGATGGAGGCAGTCTCAGAAGACGCGGCCCTTCTGCTCAGGGTCGTTTTGCGTTGCCTTCGAAACGGCCCTTCTCAAGCGGCGGAAGCTGTGCTAGGCAGCGATAGCCGTTGCGCATCAACGCATCGCCGCGCCGCACCAGGCGGCGCACCTTGGAGCGCAGGCCTCCGTCGGCGTACCAATCGGCCACAGCATCCGCACCGAATAAGCCTTCGCCAACCTCGCGCAAGGACGCGCCCGCAAGGGTTGCGTCGAGCGCCTGCAAGGTGTGCAGCTCCAGCAATGCGGCGGGCGTTGGCCGGGAATTGACGATGAATAGGGCCGTGCCCAGCGAATGACTGCGCGCAGGCGCAACAGCACCGCCGCGATGGGCATAGGCGACGGCCATGCCGTCTTCCAGGCCGGGCGCCAGCGCGAAGCGCAAGCAATGGCCTGGGCTGCGAGCGATCAGCGCCAGCCCTTTGCCGTCGTGGAGCAGTTGCTTGTGGCCGGGAATGCGCCAGAACGCGAAAACCGTGGCATCGAGTGGCGGATCGGCATCGGGATAGAGCTGCACCACAGCGGCATGGCCGGGCAACCAGGCTGGATGCGCGTCACGCGCGTCCAGCGCCGGATTTTCCAGCAGGCGCAGGCCCCAGCGATGCGCCGCTTGCTGTGTGCTTTCCGGTCGGCGATGGTGGCGCAGCCAGTCAAGGCGGTAATCGGGATGACGGCGCAGGTACTCCCAAGCCAGCGCGAGCGCGTCCAGCCACAAGACGTACAGGTAGGCCGCAGTCGGATACCAATGCGCGACGTGATGAGGATCGACCATGACGCCTCCTCCTGTGAACAGGAATCGCCGCCGCGTCAGGACTACGTGCTACATCGCCATCGTCCGAACGTCATGGGTGAAAAAGTTGGATAGGCGTTGGCAAGACCGATCGGCTCCGAAGCGCTGCGGTTTCCGTCTCAATGCTGCGGCGGCAGCGCCCCGATCGTGGGACGCCGTACAGGCCAGCCTGGCGCAGCAGGCGCAGGAGATCATGACTATTTGGATCAGACTGACTGGGGTATGCCGCAACAATGCCGATTGAGACCGTCCCGGCATGACGTCAGACTGAAAAAGTCACAGTAGGCGGCGTCCCGCCGGCCGTATTCAGTCCGGGATAGCTCCGTCATGCTCGGCCAGTCGGGTGTATTCCGCCAGCGTGCGCGTGGGCTGGAAATAGAGATCGCGCATCACCGGCTGCTTGCGCGGCCCGACGATACAGGCCAGCTCGGACAGCTTGACGGTGCCTTGCGCCGGCATCCCGATCCCCAGGTCGATGAGACCCCAGGCGGTGTCGCCATCGGCGGGATCGAGCGCGGCCAATAGCCAGGTTATATGCGCGTCCGGCGTGAACAGTCGAACCACAGGCACCGGGTCGATGGTTTCGCCAGCGGCGCGGGCCTTGCCGTTGGCGAGCAGTTGCGCACGCTCCGAGTCGGTGGCAAGTGGCTGGGGCATGGTCGGAAATCCCACAAGTCCAATGATGCACGGATGCGGTTTCACGCCGAAGCGCAGAACCGCGAAACCGGATTTGCGCCTTCGTGCTCAAGCACGGATGCGCTTGCGTGGCTTTGCTGGAACCCGCCGATGCGGATTTCCGTAAAGTCACGAAACCGGAAAATAACATAAGATGAACACTATAGATTGTAGCTCTATAGAGCGCAATAAGCTGTCATCTTGGTTTTCGAAGGGAAACCATAGGTGGCGGCTCGGTACTCATTGGCGAAGGCGTTGAAGACGGTCAGAAAAGCGCGGGGCTTGAGCCAAGAAGCGTTTTCGGACGTGTCGAGCCGCACCTACATGAGCACCCTTGAGCGCGACCTTAAAAGCCCGACCTTGAACAAGCTGGCCGAGCTGTGCAAGGTCATGGAAGTGCATCCGCTCACGCTGCTGACGCTGGCCTATGCCGGGGACAGCACGAGCAAGGCCGAGGAGTTGTTGGCGCAGGTGCGCCGTGAACTTGAGGCGGTATTGAATTCAGATGGAGATTGAGAAGCGCAATGGCATATAGAAATGGAAACTACACCGCCTTTTATGTTGCAGAGCCATTCAATCCCAGCTCGCTGGGCGCCAATGCGACAAAAGATTTTCAGTATTATAATGTCCTGCGGATGTGGAAAGGCGCTGATGCGACGTTCCCCTTCGTCGATTCGCACGATAAAACATACAGTGTCCGTGATGGCAGCGATTGGGAATACACCCTGAAACCGAGACTTAGGGAACGCCTTCGGAACTCGAAGAACATCATCCTCATATTGAGTTCGATCACGACCAACTCCCGTGCCCTCCGAGAAGAAATCGACTACGGGATCAACGACCAGGGGCTACCCGTCATCGTCGTCTACCCTGAATATTCCACCAAGGAAAGCCTGCTTATCGGTGGATCATTGAAGCAGGCTGTCAAGAACCTGTGGGAAAATCTTCCGGTGCTCCGGGATTCGATGAGCAAAGTTCCTACGCTTCATGTTCCGATGGACAAGGCGCTCATTAAGAGTGCCTTGCAGGATGGTGGATTCATGGTTGGGAGTAAGAAGACCCCAGATATCTATAGGTACAACCCATAATCATTTGGCACGTCGGAGCAAACGGCCCACGTCATGGTGAAGGTCAACTTTTTTGACAAGCGGGTCATCAAGAAATTCCTTGAGGTCACCGCTGTCGTCAGCGGCACGCTGTCATTCGTGGTTATTTTTGTTGACGTCCCTGCCGAGTGGAAGCTGAAGGCTGGATTGGCTTTCTTGGCAATACTGGCACTCACCTACTTGGCGATATGGCTCTGGTCGAACAACCTAAACAGTATCGACATCAATGTCGAGGGCAGCGATGTCGCGATCAAGACTGGCGATATTTTCCAGCAGCCTGGATTGAAGGCAATCGCCTTCAATGAATATTTCGATACGCAGGTGGACAACAAGATAATTGGGGAGACTTCCCTCAACGGCGTTTTCATCCAGAAGCATCTCGGCGTCCCGCTCTCCGAGCTAGACCGTCACATCGAGGAATACGCTTTTGATAACAGCGAAGTCCTGGATGAAAACGAGGCCAGGAAACAGGGGAAGAAGAAAGGTATCAGATTGGCACAATCTGCCTATACAAAGACTACCTCCTGACCGCGTTCTCCAAGTTCGACGAGAACAACAAGGCGCTGCTGACAATGCCGGAGTACCTTGAGTTTCTCATCAATTTCTGGGACAAGGTAAACAACATCTACGCCCAGCAAAGCGTATCTACCACGATCTTCGGTTCGGGAATAACGCGGATCAAGGGACACAAAAACATCTCCGACGAGGATCTCCTGAAGATAATGCTGTGGACGTTCAGAATCAGCGAAATGCGATTCAAGTACCCCGCGAAGCTGACCATCGTGATTCACGAAGACAAGATTGACCAGATCAATCTTCTCGATATTAAATCCGCCAGGAACGGCGTGTAATCTCCAATAGGAGTTCGGGGCGAACCTGCTGCTCATGGGTGCTGTCTGGGCAGGTACTGCATCAGCAGCACAGCGCCCCGCCGCGTGGGCGGGACGCTGCGGCGGTCACGCCGCCTGGGGCTTGCTGCGCGACCAGATCAGATCGTGCGTGCCGCCCTCGCCTTCGATCAGGCGGGCATAGACCGTGGCCGGGAACGAAGGATCGTCGAGGGTCACGGAGATGTACTCCCGCCCGGCCTCGCTGGTCTTCTTCCACGCCGCGCCGATGTCGTGGCCGGCGGCCTGCAGGCGGAAGTCCGGGGCCTTCTCGTTGTCCCCCTTGTCGTTGGGCACCAGCTTGACCTTGACGTTGAGCGTCAGGGTGCGAAGCGTGCCGGTGAAGCCGTCTTTGTCGGTGGTGAAGGTGCCGATGTTGGCCATGATGGATCTCCTTTCGGTTGAACAAGGTTCGCGCCCATCGCGTCCTTGTTGTGATCCGGCCGGCGGGGGACGGGCGGGCTGCACCGCTTGCGGCCGCAACGCTGTGGAGGGCCGGGAGGCGAAAAGAATTTGTCCCGCGAGGAATCTGCGCAGCAGAGGGGAAATTGTTTTCGCCGGACGGTTGCAGCCATGAAGCCCGAGGCGCAGCCGCGCCACCGCCAGGATTCACAACGAGACAAGGATGCTTTGGGCCGAACCGCTCCGAAAGGAGATAGGGCCGGCTCGACATCCCCGCACGAATGCTTCTCCGGCTCGCACATTGACGCGGGCCAGGTCATTCCCCCAACGACAAGCGAGAACGCCCCTGCCGCACCTTGCGGCGCCGGTTTTGAGGCGTGGCGTGGAAGCTCCATAGCGATGCCGGGCGGGTTGTCCGTGAACCGTCCTTCGTGACGTGATGGGCAGGAACCGCCAGCGTCGAGGACGGTACGCATCCGCACAACCTGCCGGAGAAAGCGCCAGCGTGTTCACCAGCACCCCGTCCCCTCGCCGCGGGGCGCTGGTCGGGCCGATCCAGCGCAGCCGGTTCGGCCGCATCGAGGGGCGCCAAGCTGTGCGCGGCGGGGATAGCCCGCAGGGCTTTCCCCTGGAGGCAAGTAGAGCGCGCAGCGCCGCAGGCGCGAAGGCGTGAGGGATTGGAGCCGAATGGCCGTGACGACAAAGACGGCACGGGGCGCAGCCCGCAAAGCCCGGCGGTGCAAGGCACCGACACGCCCAGGAGCGTCGCAGCATCATTCTGCCATATGCGCAACAAATATATTTGGCGCACAAAACATCATTTTCATGCAAAAATATCGACCATCATGCACAACATAGCCAACTGAGGTGAATCATGACCTTCCGAGCAGATGAAGCAGCACGCGCCGGGTACGAGGAAGTGGAGAAGTACCTTGTCCCCCGTCCCCGGGACGCCGATGAGGCCCAGCGGGCGCGAAGCAGGAGGGCGCTAGAGGACATAGCTGACGGGCTGGGGCCAGTCGTTGACCGATACCCTTCGTGGCATCCGCTGGTGCGCAATCACGATAGCCGCCATCCCGTCACCGTCCCCAGCGATCGTTGCGGCTACAAGGGGCTGGATCACACGAGGTTCTTCGTCAACGGATTCATCACCTGCCCGTATGGTGATGGCCAAGAGGTTTTAGATTCCGTTCTGGCACTTCCCCGCCACCACGCGGCCTACATCACGGCGGAAAAGCTGGATGTGCAGTTCTACAACCCGCAGACGACGCCCATTCTGGTCAAGTGTCATTGGGAAGAACTTTTCCCAGACCACATGATTCCGCTGTCTGTCGCTGTCCCCCTGCTTCTGGAGAAGGAAGTCCCCTGCTGGACGTGGTCGCAAGTCGCCGAGACCTGGGAGTCGATGCGCTCGTATTTCCTGGGTGCGCCTCACGGTGCCCGGTCATCGCTGTTCGTAAGCCAGGAAACTGGACAAGGCATCAAAAAGGTCTGGGAGACGCTGATCTACACAGGGATGTTTGGCCCGATCAAGGTGTGATGGACGCAACGAGGCATCTCAAGTGATACGCCAACGCCGCCTGCGCATAAGCGTAGGCAGCGGCGTTCTCGTTCGGCTGTTGGCCTTGAACACCGGGCGCGGCCACTGCCGCGCCCGGATTTTTGCGCCCACCGCGCCCAGGACGGAGCGCCCAGGACGGAGCGGCCTGGGCGCGGTGCTGATCGCGGCTATTCCTTCGTCTCGATGATCCACCACACGGCCCGCGCCAAGGCGCAGCCCGTGACGGGGTGAATGTCGGTGAGGTCGGCGTATGCCGTCCAGCCCGAGGGCGGACGATAGCCGCACACGTCGCCTTCGCCGTGCCAGCGGCGGGCGCGTACCGTGCCGGGGGCGTAGATCGCCGCCATGCGCGGGCGGCTGGTGGTGGTGTGGGTGGCGGTTCTCCTTCTAGCGAAGCGCCTCGGTCGGGGCCGGGGCGCTTCCCTTCGGCGCGGGTCAAGCGGCCAGCGCCTCGGCGGGTTCATCCGCCATTGCTTCTGCATCCTCCGGGGCGTCCTGCTCCGGGCCTTCTTCCTGCGCGCCTTGCTGCGTTGCCTGCTGCGGACCTGCGACCTTGAAGATGGCGGGCATCCACCCCGTGCCATCCGCCAGCCGTTCGGCTTCGCTGGCAATGTCGGCCTTCTTGAGCTTCGCCAGCCGGTTGACCTGCTCGGGCGCGTACTCGCCCACGGCATCCAGAATCACGGCCTTGGAAACGTGCTTGAAGTAGCCTTCTGCGGTTGGCTTCCACCATGCGGCCATATCGAGGCCCACGGCCTGCGCCAGTTCCTCGCCGCGTTGGTGCGTCGTGGCGCGGGGCGTCACCACGTCCACCGTTGCGGCAACGCATACCGCCAGCAGGCGTACCAGCTCGTCTTGCGGCTTCGCCAGCAGCACGGCGAACAGTTCGGCGCTGTCCTCCGGCAAGCCTTCACCGGCCACCTGTTGCAGTTCGCGCAGCGCCACGGCGGCAAGCGATTGCGGCCAGTCCGGGGCCATGCCTTCCAGTCGGTCTTGCACCGTGAGGCGCACGCCCAGCGGCAGATTGTGGCCGTAATGGCTCCCCTGCAAGACAGTCTGCACCATGCCATGCACCACGGCAGCCAGCGCCGCTTGCGGATGCCGGGCCACTTCGATTTGCAGCGCGGCGGTGCGATGGGCGCTCAACCGTTGCGCCAGCCGGTCGGACATGGCTGCGGTCTTGGGCTGACTGTCGTCGTCTCCGTCCTCGCCTTCGTCATCGTTATCGGCATCCTCGCCGCCGGAACCTTGCCGCAGCCGTTCCAGCGTGCGCAATGCCTTGGCCTCAGCCTCGCGCATCAGGCCGCGATGAATGACGGCCTCGCCATTACGGTCGATGGTGACGATGGCACCGGCTGCAGCCTTCACGTTCGAGCCGTAGCCTTGCAAACTATCTTCCAGCGCCTGCAACTGCTCGCCCAGGGCTTCGCCTTCCTCCTGCAAGGCGTCGGCCTTATCCTCGTCGTCGGCATCCATCGCCGCATCCACGGCTTCACCGATGGCCCGCATCTTCTCCTGCAGCCGCTCGATGCGCTGCGCCTCGCGCTTGGACGGCTCGCGCCGTTCCCTCGGTGCGCGCTGGAAGACGTGCAGGTCGGCATGGGTCACGCCCGGCGTGGCATCCACCCAGGCCCAGCCCTCGGCCTTCACCTCGGCGGCAATGCCCGCCAGCCGGTCTTGTGCCAGCTTGTCCAGCAGCGCGGAATCGATCAGATACACGCCCGCGTCACCTTCCGCGAACAGGTCACGGCGCACGCCACCGCCTGCGGCTTCGTAGGTATCCAGTCCCACGAATCGCACCAGCGGGTGCCGGTTCGCGTCAATCTCGCGCTCGGTGAGGCGTTCGCGCAAGTTGGACGGGTGCCGCTGCCAAGTCGGCGCATCGTAGAACGCGCTTTCCTGCGCGGCGTGGTCGTCGGTGATGGCAAGGGCCATCAATTGATCGAGTGTGACGGCATCGGCGCGATAGTCGGCCATCAGGCGCGGCGAGACGTTCGCCAGCTTCAAGCGGCGCTGCACCACCAGCGGCGTCACGCTGAAATCCGCCGCAATGTCCTCGATGGGCCGACCTTCGGCCACCAGCGCGGCGAACGCCTCGAACTGGTCTGCCGCGTGCATGGCTTCGCGCTGCACGTTCTCGGTGAGGCTGGCGGTACGGGCGGTGCCATCGGCTACCAGCAGGCAAGGCACCTCCCAATCTTTGGCGATGCGGTGCTTCTTTGCCAGTAGCTTGAGGGCTGCGAAGCGACGGCCACCTGCCACGACTTCGTAATGCTCGCCATCGGCGGCGGCGATTACGATCAGGTTTTGCAGCAAGCCCACGCGCTGAATGGACGCGGTCAGTTCGGGGATGGACATGCGCGGGGTCTTGCGCACGTTGCGCCCCGTGGGGCGCAGCACCAGCCGCGACAGGGGAACCAGAATCAGGTTCTTGCTCGGGTCGGCGGCTTCCAGCGGAATAGCGGCGGCGGTGTTGATGGCGCGGGCTTCGGTTTGGGTAATGGCGTTCATGGTGTATCTCCAATCGAATGAAACAAGGAATGGAGGGGAAACCGCCCCTCCGGCGGGGGACGGATCAGGCTTTGAGGGCGCGCATGCCATCGGCCAGCAGCCACAGGGCGCGGTTCAGACGGATGTTTTGGTCAATGCCCTGCACCGGGCGCGTGCTCTGCCTGCGGCCATTCGCGGCGCGGCCATGCAATCCGCCCTTGGTCAAGTTTTCCTGCGTGCGGTTGAACACGCTCCACAGGTCGGGGCGACGGTCGTCGAACCGGCGCGGCATCAGGATTTGCGATTCGGTGATGGGCGCAGGCTTGTCCGGGTCGTCGTACTTGAGGGACAGCGCGGCGCGGGCGAACACTTCGGATTCGCCATCGTCCAGCGTGATGCCGCGCATCAGGTCGCGCGATGCCTTCACCTGCTCGAAGCCGCCCAACACTTGATAAGCGCCTTCGATGACGTGTCCGGCCACGTCGCCTTTGTGGGGCACGCGCACATCGGCCACGGTGTCGCCGCAGACAAGGCCATTGCTGCAAACGAAACGGAACATCCCGGCCAGCATCTGATAGCTGCTCGTCCCATCATGGGAATTGAGCAACACGATTTCATTGGCTTCCGCGCCGTTGATCTGGCTGGCGTGGCGCAGGCGTAGCATGTGTTTCGTGTGCTCGCGCTTGCCTTCATCGCGCACACGGGTCTGCGTCACCATGAAGGGCTGAAAGCCTTCTTTGCGCAGCTCGGTCAGCACGGCGGCGGTGGGGATGTAGCTGTACCGCTCGGAACGGCTCTCGTGTGGGGCGTCCGCAAAGATGGACGGGGCCACGCGGCGGATTTGGTCATCGGACAGCGGGAAATCGCTGCGCAGCGACGGGGAACGGGAAGCGAAACGGGATGCGAGTTGCATGGTCTTTCTCCTGACAAAAAAGGGTTTGCTGTTCACACCGCACACCGGATTCCAAGATTTGGAGCCCAGCCTTTCGGCTGTTCGGTGCGGTCGGCACGAGGAACCCGGTTGGCCTCGTTGCCACCGTCTTTCCTGAGTTCATCGCCCGCGACGGTCAGGAGCGCGCGAACAGGGGCCGTCAAGGAAACAAGCGCAGGGTGGGTGCGGCCCGCAGGCGTAGCCGAGGACACGGCCCAGCGCGCCTTGACGGCACACGGCCGCGGGCTACAGTCGCGAGCAAGGTGATGGAGTCAGGGAAGATGGCTGGACAGGCAACGGCCATCCCTGTGTGCCGACCGCACGGCAAGCGAAGCGCGCAGGCCCGGATCTGGAAGCCGGGCCGGAGGCGTTAGCCGAGCTGAGCGAGGGAACGATGAAAGCCCGAATGGGGCGAGACGCCGCAGGCGGCTCGATGCGCAGCACGACAGCGCGACCGGCCATGTCTTTTTGGCCGGGGACGCTCTGACTTCGATGCCCGATGAACACCACGCCCAGGACGGCCCTCATGCGCAAAGCATCGAGGAACTGCCTCTGCTGCTGGAACTGCGATTGGTTTATGGCCGATCCGGCGCAGCCGGTTCGGCGGTCTTTGAGGGGCGCCAAGCATTGCGCGGCGGGGATAGGCCGCAGGGCTTTCCCCTGGAGGCAAGCGAAGCGCGCAGCGCCCCGTCAGGGGCGCGAAGGCTTCAGGCCGAGTCGTCAGGGCGCAGGCTGGATTCCGAAACCGGCATCCACGGCGAAGACGAGTTCAGCAGATAGCGCGCGCCGCGCGCGTACAGCCCCGAAGGCTCGACAGGTCGGTAGAACCCGGTAACGCGGCGCCAGAACCGCAAGCCGGCATCGTTCGTGTAGATCACCGCGTCGCCGATCCTGAAGCGCAAGGGCTGGCCGTTCTCCGGTGCGAACGGCTTGAGCGCATCGTGCTGCGCCGTGATTTCGATGATGTAGTCGTGATGGCTGCTCATGGCATTGATTTCCTGTAACGGTTGAGAAAGTGCAAGGAGCGCCTTGCGGCGCTCCATGGGCCGGGTCAAACGACGACCCGCCCAGCCAGGCGCGCATCGCGCGCATAGGCGCTCAAGCGCTTCTCGGCGCGGAACGACAGGTCACGCTCGATCGGCAGGCCCAGTCCACCGCGCACAGTCGCCAACTCGCCCAGGCTGACCCAGCCGATTTCCGGCATCCCCAAGCCCAGGTCGCACAAGCCGAAGGCGTGATCGTGGTCGTCGGGATCAATCTCGGTCAGCAGCCAGGTCGCGCCAGCGTCCGGCGTGAAGAGCTTGACCACGGGCCCCGGATCGAAGTCCGGGTTGTCCAAAGAGTCGCGGCCGTTGGCCAGCAGCATCGCGCGCTGCGCGTCGGTGATGAGTGCGTTGTTCATGGTGAACTCCTGAAGATTGCCGGGCGGAATTGCCCGTCACCTCCGGGGCACGGCGCAGCGCAAGCGGTCAGGGGTCGAAGACGGCCGGAGGCCGCCAGCGTGCTTGCACGCGCAGCCCTTGACGGCGAGAACGCCGTGGCACGATGAAGGGAACAGCAAGACTGCCCCACCCCACCACCCGCGCAGACCTGCCTTCGGCAAGTGCGCAGCACGCGCAGGCCAGCGAGGCCGGAGTTGCGCCACCGGGCGCAGCAAAAAAGGGGCCGAAGCCCCCGTCGTCAGAGCAGGCCACATTCGGCGAAGGACGTGGTGACCGCGCCGCCGACGACGATATGATCCAGCGTGCGCACGTCCACCAGCGCCAGGGCTTCCTTGAGGCGCTGGGTCAGGACCCTGTCGGCCTGGCTCGGCTCTGGACTCCCGCTCGGATGATTGTGCGAAAAGACCACCGCTGCCGCGTTGAGCCGCAGGGCCTCCTTCACCACCTCGCGCGGATACACCGATGCCTGGTCGATGGTGCCGCGGAACAGTTCCACGTACTCGATCAGCCGATGCTGGCTGTCGAGGAACAGCGCCGCGAAGACCTCGTGCCCGAAACTGGCCAGCTTGGTGCGAAGGTAGTCCTTGACCAGCACCGGCGAAGTGAACAGCGTCCCGCGCGGGTTCTTCTGGTCGATGACCTGGCGTGCCGCCGCCAGAATCTGGTCCGCCGACGCCAGCAGGTAGCGACCCTGCGCGTCACGCACCAGCAGCGAAGAATCGAGAGACAGAGAAAGTTGCGACATGATCGTGCTCCGGTTGCTCAGGCGGAATTGCCTGGAACCGGCCGCAGCACGGCGCAGCGCAAGCCGTCACAGGGGCGAAGACGGCCACGGCCGCAAGCGCCGAAGACGCGCAGCCCTTGACAGCGAGAACGCCGTGATACGGTGAAGGGAACAGCAAGACCGCCCTCCCCGCCCACGCTGACTGACTGGGCAAGCGGAGCGCGCAGGCCTGACCAGGCCGGAGGCGTCAGCGATGGACGCCCGTAGGGGCGAGATGCCAAGAGCGGCTCGATGCGAAGTACGACAGCGCGTCCCGTTCGGGGACGCCCTGAAATCGGGTATCTTTAGAGCCAACAGATTCCCGAATTGGGTCTCGCCCGGTCTGATAGTCAGAACACCGCAATTGCGAGGAAAGGCATGCCAGCGCTATATCAACTTGCCCTGCTCGGCACCCCAACGGCAGCTCAAATTTCCGAACTTGAGGAAGTTGTCGGAAAGGCTGTCGGCATGTTCAATTTGCGGTTGGGGCATGAGATTGGATGGGAGGTTTGTCCCGATGAATTCAATCCAGACCAACAGCGATCGTCTGCGGCGGCATTTTTCGGAGGTCATGAGCCTCCCCTTGCGAATGTGGCAAGGCTCCTGGCGCGAGGCATCCCGCTGCTCCCAGTCGCCTCTGACATCAATCGAGTCGGCGCAGAAATCCCCGCCTTGCTGCAACCGCTCAACTGCTTGGCATACACCGCTGGCGGGGCGCAACGTGTCGCAACTGCTTTGCTGGAATGTGCAGGGCTCCTTCCTCGACAGCGCCGGGTGTTCGTAAGCTATCGGCGGGGCGAGGCTAGGGAAGCTGCCTTGCAGTTGTTCGATGCGCTGTCTGCTCGGCTATTCGATGTGTTTCTCGATACACATGGCATTCCACCTGCTGAAGATTTTCAGACCATGCTATGGCATCGGCTTTGTGACTCGGATGTCCTGCTGATGCTCGACACCCCAGGATACTTTGAAAGCCGTTGGACGAGTGCGGAATTCGGCCGCGCTCTGGCCAAAGGCATCAGCGTCTTGCGGGTGGGGTGGCCGGATACAACGCCTTCTGCGCGTACGGCGACGGCCAGTCGGGCGGAACTGCTACCCGAAGAAGTCGATCCGGCGACCGGACGCATCGCAGACGGCGCGGTGGATCGCATCTGTCTTCAGTTGGAGGAAGTTCGCAGCCAGAGCCATGCGGTTCGCTCTGTCAATCTCGTGAGCAATCTGCGCAACGCTATTCAAACAATCGGCGGCCAAGTTGTCGGAGTGGGCGCCAACAGAGCTGTTTATGTCCAACTGCCGGATGGGCGGAATGTAGTTGTTTATCCAACAGTCGGAGTTCCCACGTCAACTACATTGCACGATGCGTCTACGAATTCACCGGAACAATCCGTTGCCGTTGTCTACGATCACGTAGGCCTGCATCCTAGGTGGCTGGGCCATCTGGACTGGCTGGGTCAGCACATTCACTCCGCCAGGTGGGTTAAAGCCAGCGAGGCGGGTTGGCAATTCGCTGACTGGGCGGCGTAGCCATGAGCGCAATATTCCTCTCGGCCAGCGTGCCACTTGTTGGACGTGGCACCTACCACGAAACTGCCAATCCATTTCTCATCCAATGTGCGGTGAGAGAACTGGTCATAGCAGTCATTCGCCAGCACAAGATCGTCTGGGGTGGGCATCCTGCGATTACCCCGATGATTTGGAGCATATGTGAAGACTTGGGCGTCGATTACTCGCAGTCTGTCGTCTTGTATCAGAGCACGTTCTTTGCAGATGTGTTCCCTGAAGAGAACAAGCATTTCCAGAATGTAGTTTTCACTGACGCTGTCCCCAATGACAAGGCGGCGAGCTTGCTTGTCATGCGTGAAAAGATGCTCTCGCGTGCGGACCTAAGCGCTGCTGTGTTTATTGGTGGAATGGATGGGGTAGAAACCGAGCATGAGCTTTTCAGGCGATTCCATCCTGCAGCCAAGGTGCTCCCGGTGTCCTCGCCGGGCGGAGCGGCGTTGAATCTAGCCAAGGACCATGGCTATTTCACCGGTGAAGCGCTCGTTGATGTGGACTTCGCTCAGCTCTTCCATACGCACCTGGCGGTGCCCTTGGCTGGCAAACCAAGTTAATTCATTTCTCGGCGCTGGCCTCTAGAACATCAACCGAGGATTGTTCATGCCACGGAAAGTCTTCTACAGCTTTCACTATCAGCGCGACAGTTGGCGCGCCTCCAAGATACGCAATATTGGCGTTGTAGAGGGCAACCCGTCAGCGACCGATAACAAATGGGAAGAGGTGAAGCGAGGCGGAGACGCCGCGATCAAGCGCTGGATCGACGACCAATTGCAAGGGCGGACTTGCACCATTGTTTTGATTGGCACGGAAACGGCAAATCGCCCCTGGATTCGATATGAGATCGAGCAATCATGGAACAGCGGAAAGGGGCTCTTGGGGATACGTATCCACAAACTGCTGGACCACAACCAGCAACCATCGGTGGCGGGGGAAAATCCATTCGATTCATTTACCTTGAATGACGGTAGAAAACTATCCACCGTCGCCCGCGTCTACGATCCGCCAGGGACCAGCAGTAGCGCGGTCTACACCTCTATCAGCGACAACTTGTCGAACTGGATCGAAGCAGCGATCGCCGCGCGCTAGAAGTCAGAGCACTTCGTCAAACAACGATCCGGTACTCATGGGGTACCCATAGAGTTCCGAGATTTGCGATTGGAATTGTGTCTGTCCACCGTAGCTGGGGTGCCTCACGCAAATCACCGGCACAGCATCTGTGATGCGATGAGCTGCAGCGGCGGCATCGTTGCCGATGGCGACGATGCGAGAAGGCTTCAGCAGGACAATGAGTTGCTGGAGCAGTTCTTCGCCTGCTCGCCTTTCTTGCGCGTTGTGCTGGCGGTTAGTAAACGGATCTCCGGATTCATGCGGATGAAGGGGAAAGACGTTCCAAAGGAAGATGCGAGCATCAATGTGTTCCAGCATGCCCCATATGACCGCCGCAGTTCGCTCGGCTACAGCGCTTCCTATCGTGGGCCGCTCTGCGACCAGATCGAGATTCCAGCGCTTAGCGTGCTGGCCCATGTGCACGTCATCAGTCAGGGCTAAACCAGTACGGCGCCCTCCGCGATATCCGAGATCCCTTCCGATCCAGATGGCATCTACAGACTCCTCGGTTGCACGACGCAGCATGGCGGAGAGTGCTGCAGCGCGGCGCCGTGGCGCATCGCGCCGATCATGGACTTCACATCGATCCGAATACGGATTGAAGCAGTCTTCGAATTGCAGCGAAGCAACTGCCTCAACGAATGGATGGATCTTCATTTTTCGGACTCAAGTGACATGTATTTGATGGTGCGTTGTTCTCGGTTTCCAATGATCCAGCCGCCTTGATTTGCCTTGAGCTGTCGGAAAACAGCATACCCTTCCAGGATAGCTTTTTCCCAGAGCTTCAGCGGGCATTTCTCTACTTCATAACCGCTCACAAACTCGCCGATGGTTTTGAGAATTCCGAGTGAGACTTTCTCCTGATTCTCGAAGAAATTCAGTTCTTTGGCTCTTGAAAAAATCCAGGCAGCAACTCCTTCCTCAACGACGATGGCTCGGCCACTGTCCTGCTCTTCATCGAATTTCGGATTGCTCTTCCGCTTGTGCCTGATCAATGCCCGCATCACGGGCGACCAGTGAAGGATCGCCGCGTTAGCAAAATGGAAAACGTCATGGAACCGGTAGCCATCGCGGTCGGCAATGTTGTCAGTCAAAGGGTCTCCAATGAACACTCCATTCCATTGGAGATAGCTTTTGCCACTACCTCGTTGGTTGACGCGGATTCTGAATTCTCTGGGCAACTGTTCCTCGATTCCAAATTTACTATCGAAATCAAGGTCAAGCAGATCATCTGCTTGTGGCTCCAAGAACGCACCGCGAGCTTTACGAAGGTTGGAGCGAGCCACTTCCGAAAATGCTAGCTCGGCCGCATGGATTGCATCCAAGTAAGCCCGTGCGAACGCGACCAATTCAGTGCGCGCAGGGGTACTTCCCAATAGCGCTGCGGCTGACTGCCCCAAACGTACAAGAGTAGTGTCTAACGATGCAGGCGCAGCAATAGGCACTGCGATATAGGCCATTGCACCTTCGGCGATATCACTTGCAGCACCAACATTCTTGAAATTTCCGTGATTGGCCGCTTCCCCGAAGATCTCATCGAGAGGAACATTCAAGCGCCTGCAGATTGCAGCCAGGTACCAAAGGGTGTCGCCAAATTCTTCTTCCGCAGCTTTCTTAAAGCCAGGGTATGCCGATTTGTCACGAACATGTTTTTTAACCGTGGCCATTATTCCGCCAACTTCTCCGTACAGTCCTTGGAGAACCGGATTGAAGTCGCTCGGATTGAGCACGTCCGTGGCTGCAATTTCTGCAGCGTAATCCGAAAGCAAGAGGGAGCCTTCCTTTTTCATCGGTCACCTGCGAAGCGTCAGCCATTCAAAGGGGGCGCCTTGGTAGCCGCTCACGGCCAAGCTGCGTATCCAATGCTCAAGATTCGCGACCAATTGCGCATCGTCAAAGGTGGTGAGACCTATTCCAGTTTTACATAGAGGACGTCCCTGCTGATCATGCAACTCATTGGGAAACTCAGGCCCCTCCCCCCAAAATATACGAAATCGTTGCTGATCAAAACCCTGTTGACGCCCGTATCACGAGCAACGTGATCAGGGTTCAGAGAGCCATCAGGGCGGGAGTGGAACGAATCGCGCTGTTGCCAAGCAGCCCCAGCCGCAACTCTGAAATAAATGTTGTCCCCGCAACTTTGCTTCCGACTGCCATTGCGGTACGGCTTCTTGGATTCAAAACGCGGGTCTCGGCCGTACTCGTCAAATGTCATTGCCTCGGTGACCCGCATCGCATAGACCAGGTGCCCACCGCGTCGAACACTTTGATCATTGCTTCCGCTGCCAACCACCCAATCACCAATGTTGGCGCTTCTTCGGATGCTGGGTTTGCAAGTCGCGAGCGTGCAGTAGCTGTAAAAGGGGTTGGGCGCAAAACCACTGTCGTACCGCACGACATAGGAGTGAATACGTGCCATCAGCAGGGATGCCGCTTGAGTGGAACCGGGTCGCAGGCACCGCCGTCAGGCTTTTCCCACGAATCCTTTCCGTTGATCGCGTCGATGATTGAATCACCGTTCCACCCAACCAGTGCGTCCGCATGTTCTTTCAGCGCATCCGGCAGGTCGCATTCCTTTTCGCCATGCTCCCAAACACCAACAATGCGCTTGCCCTGTTTGGCCGCGTATTCGATTTCCCAGTTCACCCAATCGCTGTTCTTGGTTTGGGGTGAGACATAGCAAATGAACACCCCAGCCCAATTGATGGCAGGCGCAAGGATCTGCGTCTTGATGTAGTGCTCATCAGTGGCATTGTTGAACTTTCCTGTGTGGATGGAGGAATCCCGGACTTCCACCCCCTTCGGCGCCAACAAATCCTTGAGCTTCTGGAGCCCATGATCGTCCTTATGGACATGGCTGATGAATACGTTCCTTTTGTCTGCCACCTGTCACCTCCATGGTTTCGCATGTTTTGATGGATCGTAACCGGGTTTACCGCCGGCGTGGTAGGGGCTCCTGGCCAGCTTGAGGTCGAACTGCTGCCGGACGGGCCGAGAGTCAAAATCCATCGCTTTGGGCGAGGCGAAGCGCGCTGGTTGGGACATGACGCTTAACCGAGTGCGCACGAAGCCGTAGACCTCCTATGCCCTCCTACGCCACAACAGGTTGTGCCGATAGGTACTGAAATTCACCATATCGCCATGCAGCGTATTCATGGAGTTCGAGGTGAAAACCCTATCGCACCTATCCAATGTGCTCGAGGCCGTCCCCGGCCAGTCTCTCCCTTTGCCTGGGACGGAGGCCTACGAGGCGCTGCCACAGTTCCCCAAGCGCAGTCCACTTCCATTTCGGCGCACCATCCGCCGTCATGAGTTGCGTCAGATCGTCCCCTTGGCCGAAACGACGATCTACGAAATGGAGCGTCGCGGCGAGTTCCCTCGGCGTTTCAATCTGACGCCGCGCTGCGTGGTGTGGGACCTGGCCGAGGTGGAGGCCTGGATCGAGGAGCGCAAGCAAGCCCCTCGCATCAGCGCCGCCAAGCCGGATGTCCACCTGCGAAAAACCCGCCCTGTTCGGGCGGGTTCCGGTCGGGAATGAGGCTGGCGACGGCCTCATTCAACGAGAGCTTCCAGCTCGTCGGAAGCTGAGCGCGATAACCGCCGCCCCTCCTTGACCACGTTGACCTGCAAGGCAACGCACGCCACCTCCAGAACGTCCATGGCCAGCGAGTAGCTACCCTTTGCCTGCAGCCAGGCCAGCACATCCGCCAAGTGCCAGATCGACGCGCTGCCCTCATGCACCGGCGCTGGGAAGCTGCCCGGATGGGCCAGCATCAGCTTGCGCATGTTCTGCCGCGACACGCCCACGATGTCGGCCACGTCGGTCAGCCCAACCAGATCCGGTGCGACTTCGATCAGCACTGGCCGCTGGCACCGCGCTCCGCACGTCGGCCAACGCGCTGCGCACAGCCGCGTCCGCACTGTCCGCCTCTCGGGTGAACTCCAGCGCGAGCCGCCCCGGCTGCCCGATGCCGACCAGGGCATCGTCGCACCCGGCCTCGCCCAGACGCTCGACCAGTGCATCCGGGTCACGGTCATCGTCGGTGAGTTGGTATTTCAGGGTGAAGGTGTATTCCATCGTGCTACTCCTCGGCATCGTCGGCTGCCTCCTGCTGCTTGCGGTGCGTCGTGCAGTTGTCCACGACTCGCCGCAAGGCACGCGCATGGTTGCCAGGGTTCTTCGGCGTACTCCACACGCTGGTGATACAGAACTCGCCGCAGCGACACTCCGCATCGTTGTACGGACAATAAATCCGCCCCCAGGCGTGGCTGCCACCGACTTCCACACGCCAGCCCTGCCCTTCGGCGTGCCTGAGTGCTTCCTCGACTTCTTTCTTCGGATGAGAGGACCGGGCCATCAACAGTCTCCAGTATGAGAATACTTACCAAGGTTGTCAAGTGACAACCTTGGTCCTGCTTCAGGCCATTGCGCTCAACACCGGCACGACCACGTTGTCCGGCATCAGCTTCGGCACGTAGGTCTGCCCGTCGATCCAGGCATCGACCATGTTGGCCCACTCCTGCAGCATGTGGCGCCGCTGCTCGGCGTACTCGGCCTTGTTGTAGATCGAGCGCGAGGAACGCCCGTCCTCGTGCGCCAGGCACTTCTCGATCCAGTCACGGTTGAAGCCGATTTCGTTCAACAGCGTCGAGCCGGTACGGCGCAGATCGTGGACGGTGAAGGGCTCCAACGGCAAGCCCGCCGCCTTCGCTCGCTCTGCAACGATCTGCGTGACCCGGTTCAAGGTCGCGTTCGACATGCAGCGCTCGGCGTCGTAGCGCGATGGCAGCACGAACTTGGAGCCTGCCGCGCAGGTGTGCAGCGCCACGAAGATGTCCAGCGCCTGGCGCGACAGATAGACCACGTGCGGGTTGCGCCCCTTCATGCGCTGCTTCGGGATCGTCCAGGTCGCATTCTCGAAATCGACCTCATCCCAGGTGGCTTGAATCAGCTCGCTCTTGCGCACCAGCGTCAACAGGATCATGCGCAGCGCCAGCCGGATGGTCGGATAGGTCGCCACCGACTCCATCTGCCGCGCCATCAGCCGGATCTCCAGCGGCGACAAGGCGCGATCCTTCGGCACGAAGGTCGCGATCGATGCGGCGCCCACATCCTCGGCTGGGTTGTCCACCTTCTCGCCGTGCAGGATGGCGAAGGCATAGACCTGCTTCACGATGTCCCGGACGTGTACCGCCGTGGCGGGCGCCCCGCGCGCCTTCACTTTGTTGCAGAGGGCGCGCAGGTCATCGGCGGTGATTTCGTTGAGCTGCCGATTCTGGAAGGCCGGCAGGATGTCCCGATCGACGATGCTCTTGCGCATCGCCTTGGTGCTGTCGGCCATCCGTGCTCCGGCCAGCCACTTCTCGGTCACGTCGCCAAAGGTCTTGGCGGCGGTCAGGCGGCGCTTCTCGCGCTGCTTCTCCAGCGCGGGGGACTTGCCCTGGGCGACGGCCTTCTTGGCGTCGATCAGCTTTTCGCGGGCCATCGCCAGCGATATGCCCGCCGGCCCGTAGCGGCCAATGGTCAGGGTCTCACGGCGCCCGTTGAGACGGTAATCGTAGCGGAAGGTGACGGTACCGGTGGGTGATACCGTCACGTACATCCCGTCCCGGTCAGAAGCCTTATAAGTCAACGACTTAGGCTTGAAATTGCGCAGTGCGGTGTCGGTAAGCATCGAGGTTTTCCTCCTGTTGGTGACGGGCTTTTACCGTCAGGGGTCAGGAGACCTGCTGATGCCCGGAAAGCCGCATGAAATCAGCTTTCCAGAGGAGACTTTTACCGTCAAAGACCGGTTTGGTCTCAATAGTGAACGGGAGGGTCTTAATCCGGCCTCCGGTTCTTACCGCCACTTTTACCGCCAACCTGTTCCGCTGGCCGGCGATAGCCACCGATAGCTGCCGAGACGTATTTCCTTTTAAATCAATACGTTACGGCAGTTTTTCGATAACTGACGATAGTCCCCGAAGGACGTCAATTCACTCCCACTCGATCGTCGCCGGCGGCTTGCTGCTCACGTCGTAGGTCACGCGGTTGATGCCGCGCACCTCGTTGATGATGCGGCCCGAGACCTTCTTGAGCAGCGCATAAGGCAGCTCGGCCCAGTCGGCCGTCATGAAGTCGCTGGTCTGCACCGCACGCAGCGCCACCACGTAGTCGTAGGTGCGACCGTCGCCCATCACGCCGACGCTCTTGACCGGAAGGAAAACGGTGAAGGCCTGGCTCGTGAGGTCGTACCAGCTCTTGCCGGTTTCCTTGTCGACGAAGTTGCGCAGCTCCTCGATGAAGATCGCATCGGCACGGCGTAGCAGGTCGGCGTAGTCCTTCTTGACCTCGCCGAGGATCCGGACGCCCAGGCCCGGGCCGGGGAACGGGTGGCGGTAGACCATCTCGGGCGGCAGGCCCAGCGCGACACCGAGTTCGCGCACCTCGTCCTTGAACAGGTCGCGCAGCGGCTCCAGCAGCTTCAGGCCCAATTGTTCGGGCAGACCACCGACGTTGTGGTGGCTCTTGATCGTGACGGCCTTCTTGCTCTTGGCACCGCCGGACTCGATCACGTCCGGATAGATCGTGCCCTGCGCCAGCCACTTCGCGCCCTTCGCACCCTGGCTGGTGAGCTTGGCCGCTTCCTGCTTGAAGACGGTGACGAATTCGCCGCCAATGATCTTGCGCTTGGCCTCGGGATCGCTCACACCGGCCAGCTTGCCGAGGAACAGTTCGCTCGCATCGACACGGATCACCTTTGCGTGCAGTTGGCCGACGAACATGTCCATGACCATGTCGCCCTCGTTGAACCGCAGCAGCCCGTGGTCGACGAACACGCAAGTGAGCTGGTCGCCGATCGCTCGATGGATCAACGCCGCGGCCACCGAAGAATCGACGCCGCCCGAGAGGCCGAGGATGACTTCCTCGTCGCCGACCTGCTTGCGGATCGCCTCGACGGCCTCGGCGATGTGGTCGCGCATGATCCAGTCGGGCTTCGCGCTGCAGATGCCGAGCACGAAGCGCTCGAGGATCGCCTTGCCCTGCTGCGTGTGCGTGACTTCCGGGTGGAACTGCACCGCGTAGAAGCGCCGTGCTTCATCGGCCATGCCGGCGATCGGGCAGCTCTCGGTCGACGCCATCAGCTTGAAGCCCGGCGGCAATTCGGTGACCTTGTCGCCGTGGCTCATCCAGACGTTGAGCATGCCGTGACCTTCGTCGGTGGTGAAGTCGGCGATGTCGCGCAAGAGCTCGGTGTGGCCGCGCGCACGGACGGCCGCGAAACCGAATTCGCGCTTGTGGCCGCTCTCGACCTTGCCCCCGAGCTGGTGCGCCATGGTCTGCATGCCATAGCAGATGCCCAGCACCGGCACGCCGAGCTCGAACACCGCCTGAGGCGCCTTGTCGGTGCTTTCCTCATACACGCTGGCATGGCTGCCGGAAAGGATCACACCCTTGAGATGGCCGTCCTTCGCGTAGTCGCGAATCCAGTCGTCGGTGACATCGCAGGGATGGACTTCGCTGAGCACGTGGGCTTCACGCACGCGGCGCGCGATCAGTTGCGTGACCTGCGAGCCGAAGTCGAGGATGAGGATCTTGTCGTGTTGCATAGGTCAGAGCGTGGAGAGATCGAGAAGGCGGATGCCGGACTGCGTCGCGGCTTCGGCCAGCTTCCTGTCGAAAGTGGCCAGGGGAAGATTGAGCGATCGGGCCAGCCAGAGGTAGCCCGCGTCGTAGGAGGACAGCCCGCTGTCCATCGCGATGGCAAGCGATGCCTTGTGCTGCGGCGGCGCCATTTCATGGAGTTCGACGCGATGCCGGACCGCCTCGAGCACCGACCACAGGCCTTCGACCGCGGCTTGCGGAATCCGGCCGCGCCGTACGCCGTTGGCGATGATGTTGGCGCACTCCCACTGCCAGAGGTTCGGCGCCTGCGGCTCGACCTCGTCGCGCCGCATCAAGGCGTAGAGGCGCCGGGTATGTTCGTTCGCTTCGTCGGGCAGCAGCCGGGCGGCCGTCACCGAAGCGTCGAGGACGAAGGCGGTCATCCCTGCCGGCCTTCGTCGCGGAGCTCGCGCACGGACGGGCCGGGCCGGATCATCGCGTGCAAGGCGTCGATCTGGCTCAGCTCGCGCTGGATCTGCGCGTCGGTGATCACCGGCTTGCGACGCACCGGGAGGATGCGCGCCACTTCCTTGCCGTGCCGGGTGATGCGAACCTCCTCGCCCTTTTCGACCGATTCGATCAGGGCCGAGAAGTTGTTCTTCGCCTCATAGATGCCGGTGTACTGCATGAGTCTGACCAGATTTGGAAAAGCTGGCCATTATAGGCATCCCGGCCAGAATTTGAAGTCTGGCCAGAATGCTGACTCAAGCGGTCACTCGGCGCGGTAGTTCGGCGCTTCCTTGGTGATCTGCACGTCGTGGACGTGGCTCTCGCGAATGCCGGCAGCGGTGATCTCGACGAACTCGGCCTTGT
This sequence comes from Variovorax ureilyticus, assembly GCF_050632185.1. Classification (GTDB taxonomy): domain Bacteria; phylum Pseudomonadota; class Gammaproteobacteria; order Burkholderiales; family Burkholderiaceae_C; genus Variovorax; species Variovorax ureilyticus_A. The sequence continues at coordinate 1,968,753 of NZ_CP192579.1, read as the reverse complement.
TCTTCATGTCCTCGATCGTCGGACAGCCGCAGTAGCCCATGCTGGCGCGCAAGCCGCCGGCCATCTGGTAGACGATGGACACCATCGAACCCTTGTAGGGCACGCGGCCTTCGATGCCTTCGGGCACGAGCTTGTCGGCGTTGGGGTTGCCGGTGCTGGATTCCTGGAAATAGCGGTCGGCGCTGCCCTGCTGCATCGCGCCGATGGAGCCCATGCCGCGATAGCTCTTGTAGCTGCGGCCCTGGTACAGCACGATTTCGCCGGGCGCCTCTTCGGTGCCGGCGAACATGCCGCCCATCATCACCGTGCTTGCGCCCGCCGCGATGGCCTTGGCGATGTCGCCCGAATAGCGGATACCGCCGTCGGCGATCAGCGGCACGTCGGTGCCCTGCAGCGCCGTCGCGACGTTGTCGATCGCCATGATCTGCGGCACACCCACGCCGGCCACGATGCGTGTCGTACAGATGGAGCCCGGGCCGATGCCGACCTTGACCGCATCGGCGCCGGCATCGGCCAGCGCACGGGCCGCATCGCCGGTCGCGATGTTTCCGCCGATCACGTCGACCTTCGGGTAGTTCTTCTTGACCCAGCGCACGCGCTCGATCACGCCCGCGCTATGGCCATGCGCCGTGTCGACGACGAGCGCGTCGACACCGGCCTTGACCAGCGCCTCGACGCGCTCCTCGGTGCCCTCGCCCACACCGACAGCGGCGCCCACGCGCAGGCGACCGCTGGCATCACGCGCGGCGTTCGGGAAGCTGGTCTGCTTGGTGATGTCCTTGACGGTGATCAGCCCCTTGAGCTCCCAGACGTCGTTGATGACCAGGAGCCGCTCGAGCTTGTGCTTGTTAAGCAGCGCCTTCGCATCGGCCAGCGTGGTGCCGTCGGGAACGGTGATGAGCCTGTCGCGCGGGGTCATGATCTCGCTCACCGGCGCGTCGTAGCGACTCTCGAATCGCAGGTCGCGGCCGGTCACGATGCCGACCACCTTGCCGGCATCGCACACCGGGAAGCCCGAGATGCCGAGTTGCTCCGACAGCGCGATCACCTGCCGCACGCTGTGGTTCGGCGTGATGACGACCGGATCACGCAGGACGCCGGACTCGTAGCGCTTGACCTTGGCGACCTGCGCGGCCTGCTCGGCGGGCGTGAAATTCTTGTGGATGATGCCGATGCCACCCTCCTGCGCCATCGCGATCGCCGAGGCGAGCCTCGGTCACGGTGTCCATGGCGGCCGAGACCAAAGGCAGGTTCAGGGTGATGTTTCGGGAGAGCCGGGTGGCGAGGGAGGTGTCCTTCGGGAGGACCTGGGAATACGCTGGCACCAGCAACACGTCGTCGAAGGTGAGCGCTTTGCCGAGAAGGCGCATGGGTGAAGCTCCAAAAGACGGATTGTAACGATGGCCTGCGGCCTTCCGGCGCCGTGAGGGATTGCGGCGTCTTGCGCTCATTGAGCGAAAAGCGAGCCTCTTTGGGCTCTGGCGTTGCGAAAATGCCAGTGTTGTGGTTGCAAAACGTAAGGCAAGGCTAAACTGCCGCCCATGAAACTCGCGCATCTCCTGGTCATCGGATCGGTGTTCCTGCTGCCGCTGGGCGCACAGGCGCAGTGGCAATGGATCGACAAGGACAACAAGAAGGTCTTCAGCGATCAGCCGCCTCCGATCGATATCCCCGAGAAGAACATCCTCCGCAGGCCCAATACGGCCAAGCGCCTGAACTTCAGCGTGCCGGCGGTCGAGGGCGGCGCCACCAACGCGCCGGCTGCGGCCCCTCCACGACAGCCGCAGCCAAGCCGTCCGGCGTCGACAAGGAGCTCGAAGAAAAGGCGCGCAAGGCCGAGGAAGCCGAAAAGGCCAAGCAGGCCGCCGAAGCGCAGAAGGTCGCCCAGGCCAAGGCGGACAACTGCAAGCGTGCCCGCGACGGCAAGGCCACGATGGACAGCGGCATTCGCGTGGCGCGCGTCAACGGGCAGGGCGAGCGCGAAATCATGGACGACGACGCGCGCGCCGCCGAACAGAAGCGCCTTCAGACCGTGATCGATTCGGACTGCAAGTAAGCCGCCCTGCGGCGACGACTCAGTACCCCGCCTTGCCGCCCTTGCGGCGACGCGCGAACAGCCCGGTCCCCCGGGCGCCCTGCTGCTTGAATCGCTCGCGCCGCGCCACCTTGGGGTCGACGGCGAGCGGGCGGCAGAGCTCGACGCGATCGAGATTCGCAAGCGCCTGGGTCCATTCGACCGCCCGCCCCCAGATGCCCGGCGCGGCCGCCTGCCAGTCGAATTCAGGATGGGCCGCGGCAAGCCCGCTCGCCCGAACCGCATCGCGCACGGTCGCGCCTTCGGCAAGGCTCACGATCTCCTCGAAAACCTCCCGCGGCGCGGGCGAGCAAACCACCGTCACTTGCAGCATCAGGCAGCGCCGTAGATGTGCTCGGCGCGCTTCACGAAGGCTTCGACCAGGTTGGAGGCGATCTTGTCGAACACCGGGCCGACCAGTGTCTGCAGCGCGATGCTGTTGAAGCCGTACGTGAGGTTCAGTTCGACGCGACAGGCCCGCTCGCCCTCTTCTCCCACCGGCGTGAACTTCCAGACGCCATCGAGATTGGAGAAAGGTCCGTCGACGAGCTTCAGATGCACCTCGCGGCCGGGCACATGGGTGTTTCGGGTCGTGAAGCTCTTGTGCAAGCCGCTGAACGCCAGTCCGACTTCGGCCGTCATGCCGAAGTCGTCCTGTTCGATCACCCTGGACCGGTCGCACCACGGCAAGAATTCGGGATACTTGGCCACGTCGGTGACCAGGGCGTACATCTCATCGGCGCTGTACCAGATGAGGATGGACTTGTGGACTGTTTTCATAGAATGGGCACAGCGTGCGCGACGGATTGTATTGAAGCCATGCCGACCCCACTTGATTCCCCATGGCCACAAAGAAAAAGCAGGACCCCTCTTCCCGGATCGCGGACAACAAGAAAGCCGCGTACAACTATTTCTTCGAGGAGCGCTTCGAAGCCGGCATGGTGCTCGAAGGCTGGGAGGTCAAGTCGCTGCGTGAAGGCAAGGTTCAACTGACCGACGGTTATGTGGTGATCCGCGACGGCGAGCTCTACGTGATCGGCTGCCAGATCAACCCCCTGCGCTCGGCGTCAACCCACATCACGCCCGATTCGGTGCGCACCAAGAAGCTGCTTCTGCACAAGGACCAGATCCGCCGGCTCATCGGCAAGGTCGAGCAGAAGGGCTACACGCTCATCCCGATCAATCTTCACTGGAAGGCCGGCAAGGTCAAATGCGAGATCGCGCTGGCGAAGGGCAAGGCCGAGCACGACAAGCGCGACACCATCAAGGACCGCGAAGGCAAGCGTGAGGTCGAACGGGCCATGAAGAACCGAACCCGCTGAGGAACCCGGATGGCGCTGCAACCCCTCGACGCCTCGCGCGTCAATCCGCTCGAAGGCGGCCCGAGCTTCTCGCTGGGCAACCGGATCATGCGCGCCGTCTGGAATGTGACCTGGGCCGTCCTGGCGTCCTGGACGCCGCCGCAGATGAGCTTCTGGCGCCGCTTCCTGCTGAAGCTCTTCGGCGCCAGGCTGGGCGAGTCGAGCGACGTGCGCGGCAGCGCGAAGGTCTGGTATCCCCCTCACCTGCACCTCGCCGATCGGGCGCTCCTCGCCGAGCGGGTGACTTGCTACAACATGGCGCCGATCTCGCTCGGCCGCGGTGCGCTGGTGTCGCAAGGGGCCCATCTCTGCGCCGGCACCCACGACATCTCGTCGGCCAGCTTTCAGTTGATCGCGCGGCCGATCACGATCGGTCCGCGGGCCTGGATCGCGGCCGAAGCCTTCGTCGGCCCCGGCGTGGAAGTCGGCGAAGGCGCGGTCCTGGGCGCGCGCAGCGTCGCCTTCCGGTCGCTCGATCCCTGGACCGTCTACGGCGGCAACCCCGCAAAGCCGCTGAAGCGGCGAGTCCTCAAAGACGCAGGCTGATTTTTCGGACCCATGGAATAAACGCCGCGCCGCCGGCGTTCGTGCAGCATCAGCCAAACTGCATCCATGGATTCGAGTGCCATCGTCGAACACATCCCGAGCCTGCGCCGCTATGCCCGTGCGCTGACGGGCGACGCCTGGGCCGCCGATGACCTGGTGCAGGACACGCTCGAGCGTGCCTGCAGCAAATGGCGACTGTGGAGCGTCGGCACGGATCTGCGCGCATGGCTCTTCACGATCATGCACAACGTGTTCGCGAGCCAGGCTCGCCGCGCACCCGCACGCAGTTCGGTCGATCTTGAAGACGTGATCCATGAGCTGCGCGTCGTCGACTCGCATCGCGACCAGGCCATCGATCTTCAGCGCTGCGTGCTGCTCCTGCCCGAAGACCAGCGCTCCGTGCTGCTGCTGGTCGCGCTGGAGGACCTGTCTTATGCGCAGGTCGCCAAGGTGCTCGGCATTCCGCTCGGCACCGTGATGTCGCGCCTTTCGCGGGCACGCGAACGCCTCCGAGAACTGATGGAAGCAGCGCCGCCGCCGGTCACGGGTCGTCCCGGTCTGCGGCGTCTCAAGTAGCCGGCCAACGTCATGAAGTCCACCGATCCCAACCTCGATGACGGCGCTCCCGAATGGCAGGCGCAGCGCGATGCCCTGCGACAGCTGCATCGCGGCGTGCTGGACGAGCCGATTCCGCCGAACCTGCTGGCCGCCGCGGGGCTGGCCGCGCGTTCGCACGCCCGCAAGGCCATGTGGGCGCGCTGGGGCGGCGCGGCTGCAGGGATCGCGTTGGCATTCGGCGCGGGCTGGCTGGCCAGCGCGCAATGGTCCGGCTCCTACACCGGTTCGATGCTCGCGCGATCGCCGGCAACCCGGGAGTTCGTTCATGCTGCCGCGGTGGCACATGTGGTCTACGCACCCGAGAAACGTCATCCGGTCGAAGTGGCCGCAGCCGAACAGCAGCATCTCGTCCAATGGCTGTCCAAACGCCTCGACAGGCCCTTGCGGGTGCCCGATCTGTCAGCTCAAGGCTACACGCTCGTCGGTGGCCGGCTGCTGCCGGGCAACGAGGGCGCCCGCGCGCAGTTCATGTTCGAGCGCGCCGGCGGCGAAAGGCTCACGCTTTATATCGGCAGTCTGGGGCCGTCTTCGACGGCTCCACGCGCCGACGAAACGGCGTTCCGCTTCTCGGCCGACGGCCCGGTCCCCAGCTTCTATTGGGTCGACCGCGGTTTCGGCTATGCACTGACCGGTCCGCTCTCGCGGGATGCTCTGCTCACGCTTGCCACCGCCGTCTATCGTCAGCTCGAAAAGGCCGATGGGTAGACTGCGACCTCGCACCGCTTTTTTCAACCGAAGGAGAAAACTTCATGAAACTGCTCAGCGCCTCGATCCTCACTGCCGCCCTGCTTGCCGGCTGCGGAAGCATGTCACCCGCACCGGACACGCCCACCCGCACCGCCGATGGCGTGCTGATCGGCCCGACGGGCATGACGCTGTACACCTTCGACCGTGACGCGCCCAACAGCGGCAAGTCGGTCTGCAATGGTCCGTGCGCGACCAACTGGCCGCCGCTCCCGGTTGCCGATGCGGCCAAGCCCATGGGCGCCTACACGATCATCACGCGCGATGACGGCAAGAAGCAGTGGGCCTACAAGGGCTCGCCGCTGTACTACTGGTCGAAGGACGCCAAGGCCGGCGACAAGACCGGCGACGGTATGTTGAACGGGGCCTGGAAGGTCGCTCGCCCCTGAGCCGAGCCGATGAAAAAGAAAAGGGGCCGGTTGCTACCGGCCCTTTTTCGTCGGGGAGGGGCCGGCTCAGCAACGGCCCTTCTTCGCCTGCCCCGGGGGGCAGTGATAGCGATCATCGTCATAGTCGCCGTGATCGTGGCGGTGGCCCTTCGGCTCCTTGTACCGGGCCGCTCTCCATTCGGGTTCGACCCAGCGCCATCCGCCGTCGGCACGCACCCAGCGGCCGGGCGCATAGAGGTAGTCCGGCCTTGCGGGCTGCCAGTAGCCCTGTTGCCAGGCGTAGGCGTCATGCCGGTACTGCCAGGCCCCGGGCACCCAGACGTACCCCACGCGCGGCGGCGGCACCGGCTCGTAGCGCGGCGCCGGCGGCGCCACCGCCACGACGCCGGGCACGTTGATGTTGATCGACACCTGCGCCGACGCGCAGAACGGCGCTGCGGCCAGGGCGCAGGCCAGAAGCGTGAATGAAAGTCGCATCAATACCTTCCTTCGAAAACGAATCAACGCGGCGGCCTGCGTCGGGTGGTCGGTGCTTGCCCTGAGCTCAGGAAGTCCCGCTCAATGCCGCGCCCGGTGCGCGTCGCTCGCGCATGCCGAGCAGCTCATTGAACACCAATGCGCCGATCACCAGGGCACCCCCGGTCAGCACGCTGGGCGGCGGCTCCTCGCCGGCACCGAGCCGGGCAAGCGCGATACCGAAGATCACCTCGAGGAGCGCGAGCAGCGACACCTCGGGCGCCTTCAGCACGCGGGCGCAGATCACCGACAGCACGCACGGGATCGCGAGCTGCACCAGGCCGAGAAAGGCCAGCAGGCTCAGATCGTGCGCATTCGCCTGGAACGGCCAGGCCAACGGCAACGTGACCAGTGCCGAGATGGCCGCGCCGATCAGCACCGCCGGCACGAGGTCGATGTCATGGCCTTTGGCATGCGCATGCTGGGCCACGGTCCAGTTGCACGCCGCCGCAAGCGGAACGCACAGGGCCACGAGCGTGCCGACGAGCAGGCCTTCTCCCAGTTGCGTCCCGTACATCCAGCCGATGCCGATGCCCGCCAGCACGATGGCGGCCCACGTGCGGGCAGGCAGCTTGTGGCCGATGAAGATCCGCGCGGCCAGCGCGGTGAAGAGCGGTCCGACAGCCATCGTGACGAGAACGTTGGCGACGCTGGTCAGCGTGAGCGCCACCATGAAGGCGGTGAACATCACGCTCCAGCACACCCCCGAGATCCAGAGTTCGCGCCCGCCGCGACGGATCTTGGCGAACACCACCGGTCCCTGCCACAGCGGCAGGATGACGAGCAGCGCGACCAGCGTGAAGAAGCTCCGCCAGAACGTCACTTCGAAGCTGCGCGCATGCTCGAGATGCCGCGTGACGAGACCGGCCGTGGCCCACATCAGGGTCACGGCGACCATCAGCCAGGCGGCCCGGCCATGGGTCAGTCCACGACCGGCGGCCTGCATCAGGCGGCCTCGCGCGAGGCGCGCTTGCGCTCGTGTTCCTTGAGATAGCGCTTGCGCAGGCGCACGCTCTTGGGCGTGATCTCGACCAGCTCGTCGTCCTCGATGAACTCCACGCCGTACTCGAGCGTGAGATCGATCGGCGGCGTGATCTTGATCGCGTCTTCCTTGCCCGACACGCGGAAGTTGGTGAGCTGCTTGGTACGCGTGGCGTTGACCACCAGGTCGTTGTCGCGGCTGTGGATGCCGACGATCATGCCCTCGTACACGGGGTCGTTGGCGCGCACGAACATGCGGCCGCGATCGTCCAGCTTGCCAAGCGCATAGGTGAAGATCTCGCCGTCGTCCATCGAGATCAGCACGCCGTTCTTGCGGCCGCCGATGTCGCCCTTGTGCGGCTCGTAGCCGTCGAAGATGTTGGAGATCAGGCCCGAGCCACGCGTCAGGTTGAGGAATTCGTTGCTGAAGCCGATCAGCCCGCGCGCCGGAATGCGGTATTCGAGACGCACGCGGCCCTTGCCGTCCGGCTCCATGTTGACCAGGTCGCCCTTGCGTTCGCCGAGCGCCTGCATCACGCCGCCCTGGTGCTGCTCCTCGATGTCGGCGGTCACCAGCTCGATCGGCTCGCAGCGCACGCCGTCGATGTCCTTGAACACCACGCGCGGCTTCGACACGGCCATTTCATAGCCTTCGCGGCGCATGTTCTCCAGCAGGATCGTCAGGTGCAGTTCGCCGCGGCCCATCACTTCGAAGACGCCTTCCTCGTCGGTCTCGCGCACGCGCAGGGCCACGTTGTGCTGCAGTTCCTTTTGCAGGCGGTCCCAGATCTGGCGGCTGGTGACGAACTTGCCTTCGCGGCCGGCCAGCGGGCTGGTGTTGACGCAGAAGTTCATCGTCAGCGTCGGCTCGTCGACGCGAAGCATCGGCAGCGGCGCCGGCTTGAGCGGATCGGTCACCGTCACGCCGATGCCGATCTCCTCGATGCCGTTGATCAGCACGATCTCGCCGGGACCCGCTTCCTTGGTCTGCACGCGGTCCAGCCCCTGGAAGGTCAGCACCTGGTTGACGCGGCCCTTGATCGCCTTGCCGTCCGGCCCTTCCATCACGACAACGTCCATCATCGGCCTGATGGTCCCTGCGTTGACGCGGCCCACGCCGATCCGGCCCACGAAGGTCGAGAAGTCGAGTGCGGAGATCTGCAGTTGCAGCGGTGCTTGCGCATCGCCGGCATGCGCTGGCACGTGCTTGAGGATGGTGTCGAACAGGGCCGACATGTCCGGTCCCCACTGCTCACCCGGCGCGCCCTCTTCCAGCGACGACCAGCCGTTGATGCCCGAGGCGTAGACGACCGGGAAGTCCAACTGCTCGTCGGTGGCGCCCAACTTGTCGAACAGGTCGAAGGCCGCATTGACCACGTGATCCGGACGTGCGCCCGGCTTGTCGACCTTGTTCACGACCAGGATCGGCTTGAGGCCGAGCGCCAGCGCCTTCTTGGTCACGAAGCGCGTTTGCGGCATCGGGCCTTCCTGCGCGTCGATCAGCAGCACGACGCCGTCGACCATGCTCAGCGCACGCTCCACTTCGCCGCCGAAGTCCGCGTGCCCCGGGGTATCCACGATGTTGATGTGGGTGCCCTTCCAGGTCACGGCGCAGTTCTTGGCCAGGATCGTGATGCCGCGCTCTTTTTCGATGGCGTTGTTGTCCATCACGGTGTCGACCACTTTCTCGTGCTCGGCAAAGGTGCCCGACTGGCGCAGCAACTGGTCGACCATCGTGGTCTTCCCGTGGTCGACGTGGGCAATGATGGCGATGTTGCGAATCTGATTGGTGCTCATGGTGTCGCTTCGGTCAATAGTGTTTGCTGGATTTCGATGGGGCTCAGCAAGCGCCCCGGAATGAGCTCGCCGGCCTTCACGTGGGCCGTGCCGAGAAAGGTTCGAGGGGTGTCGCCGAACACGGCCACGGCCGGCGAATCGCCCCACCCGCCGCGCCTGCGCAGGCCCGAAAGAAAACGCCCGGCATCTTCGGCACCGAGCGTGACACGGGTGTGATCGGCAACCAGCGACTCGGTCGGCAGCAGTTGGGCGAGACGCTCGCCTTCGTCCATGGCTTCGAGGGCTTCGAGCGCGACACACTGGCTGGCATGGAAGCCACCGGTGGCAACGCGCCGCAAGGCAATGAGGTGGGCGCCGCAACCGAGGGCTTCGCCGATGTCTTCGCCGAGCGTGCGGATGTAGGTCCCCTTGCTCACGGTGGCCCGGATGTGGATGTCATCGCTGCCCGGCCGGGCGGTGATCGAAAGGCTGTGAATCACGACATCGCGCGGCGCGCGCTCGACTTCAAGCCCTTCGCGGGCATATTCGTACAGCGCCCTGCCATCCTTCTTCAGGGCACTGTGCATCGGTGGCACCTGTCGGATCGGGCCGGTGAAGCGAGCTTGTACCCGGGCCAGATCGGCATCATTCACGGCGACCGCGCGGCGCTCGATGACCTCGCCTTCGGCATCCCCGGTGGACGTCCTGATGCCGAGCCGGGCGACGGCCTCGTAAGTCTTGTCGGCATCCAGGTGGAGCTGGCTGAACTTCGTGGCGGCGCCGAAGCACAGCGGAAGCACGCCCGTCGCGAGCGGGTCGAGGGTTCCGGTGTGCCCGGCCTTCTCCGCGCGCAGCAACCACTTCGCCTTCTGCAAGGCCTGGTTGCTGGAGAGACCCAGCGGTTTGTCGAGCAGCAACACCCCATGCACAGGGCGCCGCTGCACCCGTGTGCGTGGCGCGTTCATCTTCAGTCGTCTTTGGAACGTGAAGCGACGGCCTGCGCGATCAGCGCATTCATGTCGGCGGCCCGTTCGGTCGTGCGATCGAACTGGAAGTGAAGCGTCGGCACCGTATGGATGTGCAGGCGCTTGAAAAGGCCGTTGCGCAGGAAACCGGCCGCCTGGTTCAGCGCCTCGGTCGTCTCGACCGGATCGCCCACGAGCAGGCTGAAGAAGACCTTCGCATGCGCATAGTCGGGCGTGACCTCGACCGCCTGGATCGTCACCATGCCCACCCGCGGGTCCTTCAACTCGCGCGCAATCAACTCCGTCAGATCGCGCTGGATCTGATCGGCGACCTTGAAGGCGCGGTTGGGGGGTGCGGCTTTTCTCTTGGGCATTTCAACTCTCCACGATCTTCGTACACGCCATCCTCTTTGCGGGGAACACCGCGGAACCGGCTCTGCCGGGCCGCTGGTGTTGCCCCCAGAAGGGGTTGGCGAAGCGACACGAAGTGCGCGAAGCCTGGCGGCGTTACAAGGTCCTTGCGATTTCCTTGATCTCGAAGAACTCCAGCTGATCACCTTCCTTGATGTCGTTGTAGTTCTTGAGCTTGATACCGCACTCGAAGCCTTCTCGCACTTCGCGCACATCGTCCTTCATGCGCTTGAGCGATTCGATCTCGCCGGTGTAGATCACCACGTTGTCGCGCAACAGGCGGAAATGCGCGTTGCGGTTGACCGAGCCGGACGTGACGTACGAGCCCGCGACCGTACCGATCTTGGACGCCACGAACACGGTGCGGATCTCGGCCGAACCGATGACCTCTTCGCGCCGCTCCGGAGCCAGCATGCCGGCCATCGCTGTCTTCAGATCGTCCACAGCGTCGTAGATGATGCTGTAGTAGTGGATCTCGATGTTGTTGCCTTCGGCGTGCTTGCGCGCGCCGGCGTCGGCACGCACGTTGAAGCCGATGACCATCGCCTTGGATGCGATCGCGAGGTTGATGTCCGATTCGCTGATGCCACCGACGGCGGCATACACGATCTGTACCTTGACCTCTTCGTTCGAGAGCTTGAGCAGCGATTGCGAAAGCGCTTCCTGCGAACCCTGGACGTCGGCCTTGATGATGATCGGCACCGTCTTGACTTCGCCGGCAGTCATGTCCGCGAACATGTTCTCCAGCTTGGCCGCCTGCTGCTTCGCGAGCTTGGTGTTGCGGAACTTGCCCGCACGATAGGTCGCGATTTCGCGCGCACGGCGCTCGTCGCCCATCACCATGAACTCGTCGCCGGCTTGCGGCACTTCCGTCAGACCCTGGATTTCCACGGGGATCGATGGACCCGCGGTCTTCACGGGCTTGCCGTCCTCGTCGATCATGGCGCGGACGCGGCCATAGGTCGAACCCGCCAGCACCACATCGCCGGTCTTGAGCGTGCCGGATTGCACCAGCACCGTCGCAACCGGACCGCGGCCCTTGTCGAGCTGCGCTTCGATGACGAGGCCCTTCGCGGCGGCATCCACCGGCGCCTTGAGTTCCAGAATCTCGGCCTGGAGCAGAACCTGCTCGAGCAGGTCGTCCACGCCCTGCCCCGTCTTGGCGGACACGGGCACGAACGGCGTGTCGCCGCCGTACTCTTCCGGCACGACTTCTTCGGCCACGAGCTCCTGCTTGACGCGGTCAAGGTTGGCATCGGGCTTGTCGATCTTGTTGATCGCCACCACGATCGGCACATTGGCGGCCTTCGCGTGCTTGATGGCTTCCTTGGTCTGCGGCATGACGCCGTCGTCCGCGGCAACCACCAGGATCACGATGTCGGTTGCCTGCGCACCACGTGCACGCATGGCGGTGAACGCCTCGTGGCCCGGGGTATCCAGGAAGGACACCATGCCGCGATCCGTCTGCACGTGATAGGCACCGATGTGCTGCGTGATGCCGCCGGCTTCACCCGCGGCGACCTTGGTGCGGCGGATGTAGTCCAGCAACGAGGTCTTGCCGTGGTCGACGTGGCCCATCACGGTCACGACCGGTGCCCGCGGGAGCGCCTCGGCCTGCTGTGCCGACACGTCCTCGTCGGTGAAGGCTTCGGGATCGTCCAGCGCGGCAACCACGGCGTTGTGGCCCATTTCTTCCACGATGATCATCGCGGTGTCCTGGTCCAGCGACTGGTTGATGGTCGCCATCTGGCCGAGCTTCATCAATTGCTTGATGACTTCCGACGCCTTGACGGACATCTTGTGCGCGAGCTCGGCGACCGTGATGGTCTCGGGCACGTGCACTTCGAGCACCCGTGCCTCGACCGGCGCCGCCGGCGCGCGTTCCTCGACGCCGTTGCGGTCGTTTCCGCGCCGGCCGCGCGGGCCACCGCGCCAGTTGCCACGTCCGACGCCACCGCTGGCGTCACCACGGGTCTTGATTTCCTTCTTCTTGGCGGTGTCGCCGGCCCAGCTCGACGAGAGCTTGGCGGACTTCACTTCCTTCCCGGCTCCGCCAGCGCCCGCGGGGGCGGCAGGTGCCTGTGCGCCAGCCGCCGCAGCCGGTGCGCCCGTACGGGCCGCAGGCGCGGTCGGCTTGTGCAGCGTGCCCTTGACACCTGCCTTGGCTTGCGCAGCGGCGGGCTTTTCGGGCGCCTTCGGCACCAGCACGCGCGCCGGCGAATTCAGCATCGCGCGAATGGCCTCGGCTTCAGCCAGCGCCTTGCGGCGACGCTCGTCGAGATCACGGGCGCGTGCAGCCTCTTCCTCGGCTCGCGCCTTCGACTCGGCGGCAGCCTTGGCCTTGGCATCTTCCTTGACCTGCTCGGGGGTGGGTTCCGCAGCCTTGCGAGTCGCCTCCGCCGGTGCTTCCTCGACCGGTTCGGGGCCACCCGCAGTGAGCGCCGCCGCAGCAGCAGCGGCTTCGGCGGCCTTCTTCTGAGCGGCAGCAGCCTTCGCTTCCTGTTCCGCGCGTTCGGCCTCCTCGGCCCGGGCGCGCTCGCGCGCCTCCGCTTCTTCGCGCAGGCGGCGCTTCTCGGCGAGCTCTTCTTCCTGACGGCGGATCAACTCGGCCTGGCGCCGCGCCTCTTCCTCACGGCGAGCGAGTTCGGCTTCGTCGATACGGGGGGCAGCGGGCACGGCAGCAACAGCTGCCTGGGTCTCGACCTGCGGGGCGGCAGCCTCGGGGGCCGCAGGATGGCCTTCGTCGCGCTGGATGAAGGTGCGCTTCTTGCGCACCTCGACCTGGATGGTCCGGGCGCGACCCGTCGCGTCCGCCTGCTTGATCTCGCTGGTCGACTTCTTCGTGAGCGTGATCTTCTTGCGCTCCGGCTCGACCGTGCCGTGGCTGGCCTTCAGGAAGCCGAGCAAGCGTTGTTTGTCCGACTCGGTGAGCGCGTCCGTTGCGGCAACCTTGGGCACGCCCGCGCTCTTGAGCTGGTCAAGCAGGATTTCTGGAGTCTTCTTGAGCTCTTGCGCGAACTCGGCGACAGTGGTACTGGACATATTCGTTTCGTGCCTCCATGACCATCACTCTTGGCCGGCGAACCAGTGTTCGCGGGCCTTCAAGATGAGGTTCTTGGCGTCATCGGCGCTCTGGCCGGTGATCTCGGTGAGTTCGTCGACCGCGAGGTCGGCCAGGTCGTCACGGGTATGCACACCCGCCTCGGCCAGTTTCGGAATGAGCGCCGGATCGAGTCCGGCGAGGTCTCGCAGATCCTGGGAAACGCTCTCGACATTTTCTTCGCGGGCGATTTCCTGCGTCAGCAATGCATCCTTCGCGCGCGAACGCAGTTCGTTGACCGTGTCTTCGTCGAAAGCCTCGATCTCGAGCATTTCCGAGATCGGCACGTAAGCCACTTCTTCGAGGCTCGTGAAGCCCTCGGAGATCAGGATGTCCGCGATTTCCTCGTCCACATCGAGCTTCTCCATGAAAAGCTTCCGGCCGGCATCGGTCTCGGACGCCTGCTTCTGCGCCGATTCGTTGGCATCCATGATGTTGATCTTCCAGCCGGTCAGATCGGAGGCAAGCCTCACGTTCTGGCCGCCACGGCCGATCGCGATCGCGAGGTTTTCCTCGTCGACCACCACGTCCATCGCATGCTTTTCCTCGTCGACGACGATCGAGGTCACGTTGGCCGGTGCCAGCGCGCCGATCACGAACTGGGCAGGATCCTCGCTCCAGAGCACGATGTCGACGCGCTCGCCGGCGAGTTCATTGGTGACCGCATTCACGCGCGTGCCACGAACGCCGACACAGGTGCCGATCGGGTCGACGCGCTTGTCATGCGACAGCACGGCGATCTTGGCGCGCGAGCCCGGATCGCGGGCGCAGCTCTTGATCTCGAGCAGGCCTTGTTCGATTTCGGGCACTTCCTGACGGAAGAGCTCGATCATGAATTCGGGCGCGGCACGCGACAGGATGATCGGCGCACCGCGCAGCGAGAGGTCGACCTCCATGATCATGGCCCGCACGCGGTCGCCGTTGCGCAGGTTTTCCTTGGCGATCATTTCGCTGCGGCGCAGACGGCCTTCGACACGGCCGGCCTCCACGATGATGTCGCCCTTGTCCAGCCGCTTGACGGTGCCGGTGAAGATCTTCTCGCCGCGCGACATGAAGTCGTTGAGCAGCATCTCGCGCTCCGCGTCGCGGATCTTCTGCAGGATCACCTGCTTGGCAGCCATCGCGCCGATGCGACCGATCGGCATGGACTCGACGGACTCCTCGATGTACTCGTCGACCTCGATGTCCGGCATCTCTTCCTTGGCTTCGAAGAGCAGGATTTCCTGGTCGGGCATTTGCAGGCCGGCCTCGTCCGGCACCACATGCCAGCGGCGGAAGGTCTCGTAGTCGCCACTTTCGCGGTCGATCGCCACACGAATGTCCACCTCACCCGGATAGAGCTTCTTGGTCGCTTGTGCAAGGGCGGATTCGACGGCGCCGAAGACGACGTCTCGCTCGACGTTCTTCTCGCGCGAGATCGCATCCACCAACATCAACATTTCGCGATTCATGCCACCACTCTCCTCGTTCAGTCCGACACCACCGTGCCGGGTTTGGGCCTGCGCCCCTTGAAATCCACAATTGGCGCGAGCCGCGCCTCGCGCAACTCGTCCAAGGCAAAACCGAGCGCCTGCAAAGGGGCGGGCGCGCGCTTCTTGCTGACTTTCTGGCCGGGCTTGGGTGCCGGCCTGCCTTCAGGCTCCTGGCTCCAGACGATTTGCCAACCGTGCGAACCGTCCGGGCTTGCGACACGCTCCAGCGTGCCGCGAAACTTCTTGCGGTTGGCTGCCACCTGCCCACCCGCAGCGGCGCCCATCGGCGCCTTGAGCGTGATGTCGATCACTTCGCCGGCAAAACGCTCGAAATCCTGCTCATTGCGCAACGGACGGTCAATACCCGGGGAGGACACTTCGAGCCGCTTGTAATCGACCCCGTCGACCTCGAGTGCGAACTGCAACTGCCGAGTGACCTTTTCGCAATCCTCGACCGTCACGAAAGGCTCGGGCGCTGCGCTTGCCGCATCCACTGAATTGGGGCCATTCCATGGCAAATCAATCGTGACGCGCAGCAATCCACCGGCCGAGCGCTCGATCTCGACCAGGTCGTAGCCAAGCCCGGCCACGGTTGTTTCCACTGTCTGCTGCAATGCCACGTGTTTGTAAATGCCCTTGAAATGTCCGTGTCGGATGCCGCCAGCCCGCTTTGGCAGCACCAGGAAATGCGTCGACCAATAAAAAACGGGCGGTTGGTACCCGCCCGTTTGGTCGTGAGCTTTGAATTATATGCCAAATGCGTTACGAAATAGTGGTTCTACGCCTTCAAGAGCGCTTGCGGCGCACGTGATCGCCACCAGACGAGACCGAAAAGGACGGCACCGACAGCCAGCGCGGCAGCGGCAGCCAGCAGCGGCACCACGAAAGAGCCCGTGCGCTGGGCCAGCGGCGCAGCAAAGAGTGGGCCCAGGATCTGCCCGACGCCGTACGAGGCGGTTGCATAGCCGATCAAGCCGGCCGAGGAATTACCGCGAAGCCTGCGGGCATCCCGCATTGCAAAGAGGGTAATTGCGGTGAACGGCATGCCCAGCAGCAAGCTACCCAGCGCAAAACCGGCAATGGTCGGCCAGACCACCGAAAGCACCACACCGATGGCCTGGAGCAGGTAAGCCGAGGCCAGAAGCATCCGGTTGTCCCAATGGATCGGCGCCCGCGCGCCGATCAGCGCCCCGGGAACGACGGCCAGACCAAAGAGCGGCCAGAACAGATCGGGCCAGGGCGAGTCCGGCAGCGCATGCCGCGCGATCACCGGAAGAAACGTCGCCGTGATGATGTAGCCGAAACCGGCAAGCCCATAGAGCGCCACCAGCCAGCGTGCGTCGCTTCGCTGGGCGGCCGACCCGGTCCGCGTCGTCCTCGCGACAGCGGCAGCCGGCGCTGCCGCATGCGCTTCGGCCCCGTCCCTGAACACGGTCCAGATCAGCGCGACCAACAGGAAAGCCAGCAGGCCGAAACCGATCCACCCGGCATCCGATCCCCAGCGCCCGATCACCCCTCCGAGCAGACCGGTGACGGCGATGCCGATCCCGGGCCCCGTGTAGATCACGCCAGCCATGGCCGGAGCGCCGGTTTCCGCAAGCCGCCGCAATCCCCATCCGGATGCGAAGACGAAAGTCCATGCACTCATGACGCCCGCGGCGGTTCGCAACACCCCCAGGCGGTGAATCCATGGAGCACCCCCATTCCGAGAAGCAGCGCCGCCGTGGCCACCAGCCCGCCACGGACCATGCTGGCGGGCCTGATGCGAATGGCCGCACAACTCAGCGCTCCGAAAAAGTACCCAAGGTAGTTCAGCGATGCCAGCACGCCCCCAGCCCGCAGGTCGAGCTTGCCTTCGTGGAGCATGACGGGGAGCATGGGCGTGAACGCGAACCGCCCCAATCCCATGGCCACCGCGAGAGCCACCATGCAGGCCAGCGCCGCGCGCCGGGCACCGCGCCTGTCATTGCTGATCAGCGACATTTCCGGAATCGAACTCGTCTAATCCGCCAGCGCCGCGGCGACCAGCTTCTGCGTGTAGGGATGCTCCGGCCCGTCGAGCACGCGCTCGACGGGGCCGGATTCGAGAATGGCGCCGTCCTTCATCACGATGACCTGGTGCGCCATGGCGCGGATCACTTCCACGTCGTGCGTGATCAGCAGATAGCTCAGGCCCCGTTCGCGCTGCAGGCGCTGCAACAGCCCGAGCACCTGCTTCTGGATGGTCACGTCAAGGGCACTGGTGGGCTCGTCGAGCACCAGCAACTTCGGATCGACGATGAGTGCCCGTGCGACGGCAAGCCGCTGGCGCTGGCCGCCCGAGAACTCGTGCGGATAGCGGTCCAGCAGCGCCGGGAACTGCGCTTCCGTCAGGCCGACCTGGGCCAGCACTTCGAGCGAGCGCACGCGCCGCGCCGCGGCGTTGAGTTCCGGCGCGTGCACGGTCAGGCCCTCGCCCACGATCTGCTCGACCGTCATCCGCGGCGACAGCGAGGAGAACGGGTCCTGGAAGACAACCTGCATCACGCGGCGCAACGCACGGTCGCTGGCGCCGCCCGAATTCCAGCGCCGTCCCGCGACGTCGAGCTGGCCCTGATGCCTGAGCAAGCCCAGGGCCGCCAGCGCGAGCGTGGATTTGCCGGAGCCGGATTCGCCGACGACTCCGAGCGTTTCACCCGGCGCGATGCGGAAGTCGGCACCCTGCACCGCGACGAACTCGCCCTTGCGGAACCAGCCCCTGAAGCCGGGTTGCGGAACCGGATAGATCACGCGCAGCGACTT
This sequence comes from Variovorax ureilyticus, assembly GCF_050632185.1. Lineage (GTDB taxonomy): Bacteria > Pseudomonadota > Gammaproteobacteria > Burkholderiales > Burkholderiaceae_C > Variovorax > Variovorax ureilyticus_A. The sequence continues at coordinate 1,951,019 of NZ_CP192579.1, read as the reverse complement.
CGCCGCGAGCACCGGTGGAGCCTCCCGCTGCGCCACGGGTGCCACATCCCTCTCCGGTCGGCTGTCGATCAGCCTGCGGGTGTACGGATGTCGCGGCGCATCGAAAACGGTCGACACGGCGCCGTGCTCGACGATGTGACCGTTCTCCATCACCGCCACGCGATCCGCAAACCGGCGCACGAGATTGAGGTCGTGCGTGATGAGCAGCACCGCCATGCCGTGCTTGCGCTGCAGATCGGTCAGCAGATCGAGGATCTGCGCTCGCACCGTCACGTCGAGCGCGGTGGTCGGCTCGTCCGCAAGCAACAACCGGGGCCGGCAGGCCAGCGCCATCGCGATCATGGCGCGCTGGCGCTGCCCGCCCGACAACTGGTGCGGGAACGCCCCCGCCCGCCGCGCCGGCTCGGGAATGCCGGTGTCCGCAAGCAACTGCACCGCCGCCTCGTGCGCCGCCCGGGCCGACATGGCCTGGTGCAGCTCGAGCACCTCGGCGATCTGGTCGCCCACGGGATAGAGGGCATTGAGCGCAGTCATCGGCTCCTGGAAGATCATCGCGATCTCCTTGCCACGGATGGCACGGAGCTTCGATTCCGGCAAGGCCAGGAGATCGCGCGCGCCGCCGCCCTCCGCGCCCGCGAAGGTGGCGACCCCCGAGATGTCGGCGTTCTGCGCCAGTCGAAGCAGGCTCAGCGCGGTGACCGTCTTTCCCGAGCCGGATTCACCGACCAGCGCGAGCTTTTCACCCTGCGCGATCTGGAAGTCGATGCCGTGCAGCACCTCCTTGCCGCCGAACGCGGCGCGAAGGCCCTTGACCTCGAGCAGCGGCTGCGTCATCGATCGGCCTTCCGTGGATCGAGGGCGTCGCGCAATGCGTCGCCCATGAAGGTGAGCAGCATCAACGTCAGCACGAGCACGCCGAAGGTCGAAAGCGAAATCCACCAGGCATCGATGTTGGCCTTGCCCTGGCTCAGGAGTTCGCCGAGCGACGGGGTTCCCGGCGGTACGCCGAGGCCGAGGAAATCGAGCGAGGTCAACGCGAGGATCGCCGCGCTCATCCGGAACGGCAGGAAGGTGACGACCGGCGTCATGCTGTTCGGCAGGATGTGCCGCCACATGATCTGCAGGTTGCCGACGCCCAGTGCGCGCGCCGCGCGCACGTAGTCCATCTGGCGGTTACGCAGGAACTCGGCACGGACGTAGTCGGACAGCCCCATCCATCCGAACAGGCTCAGGAGGATCAGCAGCAGCGCCACGCTCGGCGCGAAAACGGCGCTGAAGATGATCAGCAAATAGAGCTCGGGCATCGAGCCCCAGATCTCGATGAAGCGCTGGAAGGCCAGATCGACCTTGCCGGCGAAATAGCCCTGTACCGCGCCGGCTGCCACGCCGAGCACCGTGCCGATCGCGGTCAGCGCCAGGCCGAACAGCACGCTCACCCGGAAGCCGTAGATCAGCTGCGCCAGGAGGTCGCGCCCGCGATCGTCGGTGCCCAACCAGTTGTCGCGCGTCGGCGCCGCCGGGCTCGGTGACTTCGCGAAGTAGTTGAGCGTCTTCGGCCCATAGGTGTTGGGCGCGTAGATCGCCCAGTTGCCGCCCTGCGTGATGCGCTCGCGGATGAACGGGTCGAGGTAGTCGGTCGGCGTCTCGAAGTCGCCGCCGAAGGTCTTCTCCGGATAGTCGCGAAGCACCGGGAAATAGAGCTGGCCCTCGTAGCGCATCACCAGCGGGCGGTCGGTCGAAAGCACTTCCGCGAACAGGCTCAGGACCACCATCGCGGTGAAGACCACGAAGCTGCAGAAGCCCAGGCGGTTGCGCCTGAAGCGCGTCCACGCGCGGCGTCCCGGGCTCAGCGACACGGGCTGGACGGACGGCGCGCTAGTCAAACTTCACCCTCGGGTCGACCCATACGTAGCAGAGATCGGAAATGAGCTTCGTCAAGAGGCCGATCAGCGTGAAGAGGTAGAGCGTGCCGAGCACCACCGGATAGTCGCGCCGGATCACGCTCTCGTAGCCCAGCAGGCCCAGGCCGTCGAGCGAGAACAGCGTCTCGATCAGCAGCGATCCGGCGAAGAACGCACCGATGAACGCGGCCGGCAGCCCGGTCACGATAGGGATCAGCGCATTGCGGAAGACGTGCTTCCAGAGCACCTGCCGCTCGCCGAGGCCCTTGGCCCGCGCGGTCAGGACATATTGCTTGCGGATCTCCTCCAGGAAGGCGTTCTTGGTCAGCATCGCGGTCACCGCGAAGCTGCCCAGCACCATCGCCGTCACCGGCAGCGTGATGTGCCAGAGGTAGTCGACGATGCGCGCGCCCCAGTTCATGTCGTCCCAATTGGTGGAGGTCAGGCCACGCAGCGGGAACCATTGGAGCTGCCCGCCGAAGACCACCAGCAGCGCCACGCCGAGCACGAAGCCCGGGATCGCATAGCCCACGAGGATCAAGAGCGTCGTGACCAGGTCGAAGCGCGTACCGGCACGGACCGCCTTCGCCACGCCCAGCGGCACCGCGACGCCATAGCTGATCAGGAAAGTCCAGAGACCGAGGCTGATGGACACCGGCAGTTTTTCGAGGATCAGCGTCCATACGTCCTTGTTCTGGAAGAAGCTGCGCCCGAGATCGAAGCGCGCGAACTGTCCGAGCATCTGGAAGAGGCGCTCGTGCGCCGGCTTGTCGAATCCGTAGAGCGCCTTGATTTCCGCCAGCCGCTTGGGGTCGACGCCCTGATCGCCGCGGTAGTTGCTGCCGCCCGATTCCACGCCACTGCCGCGCACGCTCGCCCTCGCCTCGGCCAGGTACTGTTCGACCGGGCCGCCCGGCACGAACTGGATCACGACGAAGGTCACCAGCAGCACGCCGAGCAAGGTCGGAATGAACAACAAAAGCCGCTTCAAGACATAGGACAGCATGCGCGTCTACCTCCCGTCACCCTCACGGGCCCACCATGTCGTCATGATCCAATCCTCCGCCGATGCATAGGGCGGCATCGGCGGCTTGTAGTCGAGCCGCCATGCGTTGTAGGCGACGCGGTGCGCCGTCAGTGTCCATTGCGGGATCAGGTAGTGGCTGTGCATGATCACGCGGTCCAGTGCGCGGCAGGCCGGAAGAAGCTCCTGCTTCGTCTCGGCACGCACGATGTCGGTCACGAGCGCATCGACCGCCGGGCTGCTCACGCCCATGTAGTTGCCCGAACTTTCCGTCCTGGCGGCCTTGCTGCCGAAGATGTCGGCCAATTGCTGGCCGGGGTTGTGGGTGCCGGGGAAGTTGATCGTCGTGATGTCGAACTCGAACTTGTCCAGGCGCTGCTGATAAAGCGCGAAGTCGACCGAGGCGAATTTAAGCGTGATGCCGAGCTTTTCGAGGTTGCGCATCCACGGCGACACGGTGCGCACGCCGCCTTCCTTGCTGTCGAGGTACTCGAGCACCATGGGCTCGCCCTGTGCGTTGCGCAAGGCGCCGTCGCGGTATTCCCAGCCGGCCTCCTTGAGCAGCTCGCGCGCGCGCCGCAGGTTGTTGCGCAGGGACTGGCCCGCACCGTCGGTCGTGGGCGGCGTGTACATCGGACCGAATACCGCATCGGGCACCTTGCCGCGCCAACGCTCGAGCAGCTTGAGCTCCTCCGGCGAGGGCATGCCCTCGGCCGCGCAATCGGTGTTGCCGAAGAGATCCCGTACGCGCGGATAGCCGTTGTAGAACATTTGCCGGTTCATCCACTCGAAGTCGAGCGCGAGGTCGAGCGCCTCTCGCACGCGCGGGTCCTGCAACTGTGATCGACGGCTGTTCAGGACGTAACTCTGGAATCCCGAAGGCAGGCGATGCGTGAATTCACGCTTGACCAGTTCGCCAGAATCGAAGCGCTTGCCCGTGACCCGGCGTGCCCAGTCGCCGGCCGAGTAGAAGCTCATCATGTCGAACTCGCCCGCCTTCAGGGCCTCCAGGCGCGCGGTGTTGTCCTTGTAGATCTTGATCGTGATGCGATCGAAGTTGTTGGTGCCGCGCCGGACACCGAGGTCGCGCGCCCAGTAGTTCGGGTCGCGCACATAGGTGATGTCCTTGCCGAAGCGCACCGGCCCGATCTTGTAGGGACCGCTCCCGATCGGGATGTCCATCACGACCTGGTCGAAAGGCTTGGCCTTGCCGTTCTCCATGCCCCATCTGCGGCTGAAGACCGGCAGGCCGCCGACGATCAGGGGCAGCTCGCGGTTGGGCTTCCTGAACTTGTAGCGGATGGTGCGGGCATCGATCACCTCGGCGCTTTCGACGTCCTCGAGCAGCGTCTTGTAGCCCGGGGACACGTAGGGGCCGATCAGCGTGTCGTAGCTGTGCTTGACGTCCGCCGCCTCGACCGGCGTTCCGTCGTGGAAGCGCGCCTCCGGCCGGAGCCTGAAGGTGGCGCTGAGGCGGTCGGGAGACACGACGACGTCCTCCGCCAGCAGCCCATAGCCGGAGGCGGTCTCGTCCATGGACCCGGCCAGCAGCGAATCGAACATCAGGCTGCCCAGGTAGGCCGGCGGGGCGCCCTTGATCGTGAACGGGTTGTACTTGTCGAAGGTGGAGTAGCGCAGGTTGCTCACGAGCCGCAGCTCGCCGCGCTTCGGCGCATCCGGGTTGACGTAGTCGAAATGCGCAAAGCCCGCCGGGTACTTGAGGTCGTCCCACATCGCGTAGCCATGCGCGGCCCACGCCGGAAACGCGCATGCCATCAGCCACCAGCACCAAAGAAACCGCATGCGAGAATTCTGCCCAAGATTTTCACGAGGTCGTCCCATGGGCTTTCTTTCCGGCAAAAAACTTCTGATCACCGGCGTTCTGAGCAACCGTTCCATCGCCTACGGCATCGCCAAGGCCTGCCACGAGCAAGGCGCCGAGCTGGCGTTCAGCTACGTGGGCGAGCGCTTCAAGGACCGCATCACCGAATTCGCGGCCGAGTTCGGCTCGAAGCTGGTCTTCGACTGCGACGTTTCGGATGATGCGCAGATCGAGAAGCTCTTCACCGACCTCGCCCAGACCTGGCCCAGGTTCGACGGCTTCGTCCACAGCATCGGCTTCGCGCCGCGCGAAGCGATTGCCGGCGACTTCCTCGACGGCCTGTCGCGCGAATCCTTCAAGATCGCGCACGACATCAGCGCCTACAGCTTCCCGGCGATGGCCAAGGCGGCCCTGCCCTATCTCAACGACAAGTCGGCGCTGCTGACGCTGAGCTACCTCGGCGCGATCCGTGCGCTGCCCAACTACAACACCATGGGTCTCGCGAAGGCTTCGCTCGAGGCCTCGGTGCGCTATCTCGCCGAATCACTCGGCCCAAGAGGCATGCGCGTCAACGGCATCAGCGCCGGTCCGATCAAGACACTGGCCGCCAGCGGCATCAAGGATTTCGGCAAGCTCCTGGCGGCGATCTCGAAGGTGGCGCCGATTCGGCGCAACGTCACCATCGAGGAAGTCGGCAATGTCGCCGCCTTCTTGCTGAGCGACCTCGCCAGCGGCGTCACCGCCGAGATCACCTATGTCGACGGCGGCTTCAGCCAGGTCGTCGGCGGTGTCGCCGAACCGGCCGCCTGAAGCAGCGGGCATCGCGCACCATAATCCCGGCATACCTAGAGATGCCAGGGAGAAGACAGTGAGTTTTTCTTTTCGCATGGGCCGTCCCGCGCCCATGGCCGTTTCACGCCGAGCGTTCCTGTTAGCGGTCGCCGGCGCCACTTTCGGCCTCGCGCGCGCGCCGGAGGCGGCTGCGCAACCCCGTCCAAGGTGCCTCCGGCGCTCATGCTGGCCGAGGTCTACCGCCCCGGCATGCCGCTGGCCGACTACTGGGTCAGCGAGAAGTACGACGGCATCCGCGGCTACTGGGACGGCAAGCAACTGTGGACACGCAGCGGCGAGCCGATCGCGGCACCGCGCTGGTTCACCGAAGCACTCCCCACAGAGCCGCTCGACGGCGAGCTTTGGGCGGGTCGCGACCGCTTTTCCCTGACTGTTTCGACGGTGCGCAGCCAGCCTCCGTCGGACGCCGCCTGGCGCGAGATCCGCTTCATGGTCTTCGATGTGCCGGCCCAGCCCGGCGATTTCACGACACGGCTCGCGTATCTGCGCAAGCTGCTGCCGATCACGAGCGTGCCTTGGATCGTGGCCGTCCCGCAGCAACGCGCGACAACAGCCGAAGACCTCGACGCGCTGCTCGAGAAGACGACGAAGATGGGCGGCGAAGGCCTGGTGCTGCACCGCGGCGCTTCGCTCTACCACGCGGGGCGCAGCACCGATCTTCTCAAGGTCAAGGCCCACGACGATGCAGAGGCGCGCGTGGTCGGCCACGTCGGCGGACGCGGCAAGCACGGCGGGCGCCTCGGCGCCCTCGTCGTCGAGATGCCCGACGGCAAGCGATTCAAGCTCGGCGCCGGCCTCGCCGATGCCGATCGCGAGCGTCCTCCAGCGATCGGCACGTGGGTGACCTACCGCTACAACGGCCTGACCCCCTCCGGCCTGCCACGGTTCGCCCGCTTCCTTCGCGTGCGCGAGGACGCGGACTTCTGACCGTCGCGCGGTCAGGCCGCGCGCACGCAGTCGGCGTAGTAGCGCTTCTTGCCCGAGTCATCGATCCGCGCCACCAGCCCGTGGATGTCGGTCTCGAAGCCTGGACACTGCGTGTTGAACTCGCGCGCGAACTTCAGATAGTCGACGATCTTCTTGTTGAACACCTCGCCCGGGATCAGGAGCGGAATGCCGGGCGGGTACGGCGTGATCAGGCTGGTGGTGATGCGGCCTTCGAGCTCGTCGATCTCTACGCGCTCGGTCTTGCGATGCGCGATGTGGGCAAAGGCGTCGCTGGGCTTCATCGCGGGTGTGAGGTCGCTCAGGTACATCTCGGTGGTCAACCGCGCGACGTCGTAGCGCGAATACAGCTCGTGCACGTGCTGGCACAGGTCGCGCAGACCGAGCCGCTCGTAGCCCGGATGCTGCTGACAGAACTCCGGCATGATGCGCCACATCGGCTGGTTGCGCGCGTAGTCGTCCTTGAACTGCTGCAGCGCCGTCAGCAGCGTGTTCCAGCGGCCCTTGGTGATGCCGATCGTGAACATGATGAAGAAGCTGTAGAGCCCCGTCTTCTCCACGATCACGCCATGCTCGGCCAGGAACTTGGTGACGATGGCAGCGGGAATTCCGCTCTTGGCGAACTTGCCGTTGAGGTCCAGGCCCGGCGTCACGATGGTCGACTTGATCGGGTCGAGCATGTTGAAGCCGTCGGCCAGCGCGCCGAAGCCGTGCCACTTCGCGGTGCGCGACTCGCCCTTGATGATCCAGTCGTCGGCGCGGCCGATGCCCTCTTCCACGAGCCGCTCGGGGCCCCAGACCTTGAACCACCATTCGTCCTTGCCGAACTCCATCTCGACCTTGCGCATGGCGCGGCGGAAGTCGAGCGCCTCGAGGATGCTTTCCTCCACCAGCGCGGTGCCACCCGGCGGCTCCATCATGGCGGCGGCGACGTCGCAGCTCGCGATGATCGCGTACTGCGGGCTGGTCGACGAATGCATCAGGTAGGCCTCGTTGAACAGGTCGCGGTCGAGCGCCCGATTCTGCGAATCCTGCACCAGCACATGGCTGGCCTGGCTGATGCCGGCGAGCAGCTTGTGGGTGGACTGGGTCGCGAACACCAGCGATTCCCTCGGACGCACGCGACGCTTGCCCATCGCGTGATAGGCGCCGTAGAACGGATGGAAGGCCGCATGCGGCAGCCACGCCTCGTCGAAGTGCAGCGTGTCGACGAAACCGTCGAGCATGCTCTTGATGGTTTCGGTGTTGTAGATCACGCCGTCGTAGGTCGATTGCGTGAGCGTCATCACGCGCGGCTTGACCTTGTCGGCATCCACGTGCGAGAGCAGCGGGTTCGCGCGGATCTTCGCCTTGATCGCGGTCGGCTCGAATTCGCTCTTCGGGATCGGGCCGATGATGCCGAAGTGGTTGCGCGTCGGCTTCATGAAAACCGGAATCGCGCCGGTCATGATGATCGCGTGCAGCACCGACTTGTGGCAGTTGCGGTCCACCACCACCACGTCGTCCGGCGCCACCGTGTGATGCCAGACCATCTTGTTGCTGGTGCTGGTGCCGTTGGTCACGAAGAAGCAGTGGTCGGCGTTGAAGATGCGCGCGGCGTTGCGCTCGCTGGCCGCCACCGGGCCGGTATGGTCGAGCAGCTGGCCGAGCTCTTCCACCGCGTTGCATACGTCCGCGCGCAGCATGTTCTCGCCGAAGAACTGGTGGAACATCTGGCCGACCGGGCTCTTCAGGAAAGCCACGCCGCCCGAGTGCCCCGGGCAGTGCCATGAATACGAACCATCTTCCGCATAGTCGATCAGCGCCTTGAAGAACGGCGGCTGCACACCCTCCAGGTAGCTCTTGGCCTCGCGGATGATGTGGCGGGCCACGAACTCCGGCGTGTCCTCGAACATGTGGATGAAGCCATGCAGCTCGCGCAGGATGTCGTTCGGGATGTGGCGCGAGGTCTTGGTTTCGCCGTAGATGTAGATCGGCACGTCGGCGTTCTTGCGCCGCACTTCGCCGATGAAGTTGCGCAGGTTGAGAACGGCCGGGTCGAGGTCGGGACCGACCGAGAATTCCTCGTCGTCGATCGACAGGATGAAAGCGCTGGCGCGGCTCTGTTGCTGGGCGAACTGACTCAGGTCGCCATAGCTGGTGGCGCCCAGCACCTCGAAGCCTTCACTCTCGAATGCCTGCGCCAGGGCGCGAATGCTGAGCCCCGAGGTGTTCTCGGAGCGGAAGTCCTCGTCGATGATGACGATCGGAAAACGAAATTTCATGAGCGGGCTCCGGATGGGCTGGCAAACAGGCGCGAAGTGTACGGAATTCAGATGAAGGCGCATGGCGTCTTTCTCCTTTGCCACAATCGCCGTGTCTCAGCGCAAAGAGAGGATTGGGCTATGGCAAGTTCCACCGTGTGGTGGCTCATGACGGGGGCGGCCATCGTGCTGGAGCTGATTTCGGGGACCGGCACGGTCTATCTGCTGCTCATCGGCGGCGGCTTCGCAGCGGCGGCGGTGTCGACGCATCTGGGTGCCTCGCTCGGCACGCAGTTCGTCGTCGCGGCCGTGGTCAGCGTGTCGGCGGTGATCGTCTGGAACGCCATCCGACGACGGCGCCCGCCAGGGCCGCCCACCTCGGCCAATCCCGACGTGAACCTCGACATCGGCGAGCGCGTGCAGGTCGATGCCTGGAACGCGGACGGCACCGCCACGGTCCGCTATCGCGGCACGCAATGGACCGCGGTCGCCCGCGCCGGCGACGTCCCGGCCGCCGGGCAGCACAAGGTCGTCGAAGTGGTCGGCAGCCGCCTCGTCGTCGAAAAGATCTGAGTTCGAAAAAGAAGGAAACCGTTCAATGGAATATGCCCTCGTTCCCCTCGTCATCCTGGGGATCGCCATCATCTTCATCACCCAGTCGATCAAGTTCGTGCCGCAGCAGAACGCCTGGGTGCGCGAGCGCCTCGGCCGCTATCACGGCACCATGTCGCCAGGGCCCAATTTCCTGGTCCCTTTCATCGATCGGGTCGCCTACCGGCACAGCCTCAAGGAGATCCCGCTCGACGTGCCGAGCCAGGTCTGCATCACGCGCGTAGTTGCCAGCTAACTGTTGTAACTTTTCAACCTTATCTCCAGGGCCTAGCGGCCTTTCTTCTCGACCTGGATATAATGATGGTGACCCGTAACTAATAACCTTTTGTGGTTGCCCCAACAAGTACATCGTCCCGACGGACTCAGCATGCAGTTGTTGAAGTTCCCATCGCCGAGCGCACAAACGCAGCACTCCCCCTGCTCTTTCTGGGCGATGGAAACAAGGCAGAGCCTTCCGTGTTCGCCGCCGCCTACCTTCGAAATCGGCAGCTGGAGGGCATCGACGTCGTAACGCTTTATCGCCATGCCAAGGCCATTGGCCTGCTATACGACTACTACACCCTGCAACTTGAGAGCCCTCCGCTCGACGAGCAGCGCATGCAGTTGCTCATTAAACAGTTCTGGGAGGCACGCCGATTCGGCTGCCCTGGTCTCGGTTGGAAGCCGGTCACATACAAGACCGCTCGCGACGACCTCAATGCGGTGAACGAGTTCTCCGACTTCTGCAGCGAGAACTTCGGCCACGCGCACATCAATCCTCAAGAACGGGTCCTCGTCAGCTCGCTGTCACAGAATGAGTTCCGGGCCTGGCTCGCGAAGACCGCACACCGCAAGAAGACCGACCTACTCTTCCACCTCGTGCCGGCCACTAAAGAGGGGCGGGGTGAGCTTCGCAGACGACGCTTCGGCCTCAAACGCAAACCGCAGGGCAGAACGAGGAACGGCAGTTCCTTGAAGCACTTTCCTCCCGACAAGGCCCTTGAGTTCATCCGGACCACCGAGTCGTTGCGCAATCGACTGTGCTGGCTGCTCATGTTCTTCGGCAGCGTGCGTATCTCAGAACTTGCTCACCTGTTCGTCGGCGACATTCTTTTGGACCCATCCGACAACAGCGCTCGCGTAGTTCTCGCAGACCCGCTTGATGGCCAAATGCAGTGGGCTGCACTCGGCAAACAGCGGAATGGAACGCGGGCAGCGTTCCTTCTGGAGAAGTACGGTCGCGTCCCGCGCACTGAATTGCCAACGCGGAATCCCGAGCACGCTGGCTGGAAGGGAATGACCCTAGAAGACGAAAATCGCAACGAGAGTCTTGTGCATTGGTCGCACCCTCAAATCGGTGCGCTCTTCTGGAAGCTGCACACCGCGTACATGCGCGCGGCACGACTACACATCGGCGACGAGCATCCGTACTACTTTGTCTCCCTGAAGGGAAACAGCTACGGCGAGCCGATGAAGTTGGGCGCCTTGCGCAAGCAGTTCTACGCCGCAGCACTGCGTATCGGACTCTCGCCAAGTACAGGGGGTGTCAATCCACATGGTGCACGCCACTTCTACGGCTGGTACTGCGCCAACGTTCTGAAGCTTCCCAAGGAGCGAACGCAAAAGCTGATGCATCACTCGTCCATGCTCTCCACTGAGGTTTACTACAAACTGGACCAAGCTACCTTGAAAGCGGAACTCGAGGCTGCGCAAGCTCGATTGCAGCAGCAGATGCCCAGCTTCCTGAAAGATGACCGGCTGCTGCTGACCCTGGAGAACGACGATGAGTGACGTTATCCAGTGGCACCGCTCCATCAAATCAGGCAGGGACATCGGGCTCAACACGAGCCTCACAGAACTGGCCATTTTGGAACTGCCGGACCATGAGCAGATGGACGGGCTGTTGCAAGCCCACGAGGTTGCGGTCATCGAAGACCTGTGGACGAACAGGCTTGCTGCCGAGCGCGTCGATGACCGGTGTCTTGAAGCATTTGTGGGCACACCCTCTGGCGCGCTGCGATGGTTCGTTCACAGCGCAGTGAACGTACATCTGAACACCTCGAAAGTTCGCGGTCTGGGCGCCGATGTTCGGGCGCTGCCGCTCCCACAGCAGCGAGAGCTATTGGAAAAGTTGCGGCCATCGTCACGCGAGGAAATCGTGCGCATCGCCTCGACAAACGGCCTTCACGACCTTGTGGGGCAGGACTTGCGCGAGGAACTGGCTAAGCACGGCGACGTGGCGTCCTTCACCCGCTTCCTCTACGAGCGCGCTTCCGGTCCACGCCTATCGACGCTGGTCCGAAGCGGTGGAGCAGAGCAATCCATCGAAGTGCTAACCATGATGCGTGCGCGCCGACACTTGCTCCTGCCCGCTCAGTTCCGCCGATGGAAGAGTTCCGTGAAATGGCGCGCCGCACTCAGTCCGAGGTTCTCTGGAAATCTCGCCGAAGGGATGCATGAGGTCGGCAAGTTGCTCTCGCGTCCCAGCAGCGCGACCCTCGTGCCGTTCGGCCAAGTGTGCCTGCTGATGAGCACCTTGGAGTCAATTGACGACCTCTCGGCGTCGCTCGTCGACGCCATGGAGGGACTATTGCTTCAAATCACTGAGCGACCGGCACACGCTCGCGACGTCGCTGCTGCATTCCGTGAGCTATGGAACGAGCGCCATGCGGACGCGCCATTCGTTCGTACTCGCACGGTCGCGCAGCTGAAGGCGCCGAATGAGTTGCGCACGAGCGGCGAGTTTGGCTGGCTGGTCGCACGCAATCCTGCGATGGCTGCGTGGCAGTCGCCGCTGGCTACCTTCGTCGAACAACGCGAGGCCACGTCCAAGCAAGCCGTCATCGCGGACCTCAACTACTTCTGCGACTTCCTCCGGGCGCACCCCAAACCACCGCTCGCACCAGAGAAGACGGAGCGAGTAGTGCACATTCGCGACGTCACCTTCAGGAACAAACACACGTTGATGAAGGCGCTGGAGCAATCGAAACTGAATGGGAAAAGGCGCTCTCGCATTCTTGGATACGTTCGCGAGTTCTTCGACTGGTATCACGATTGGCTCGCTGGGCAGGGCCTGAAGGAAGAGTCCAACGCATTCCGCAACCCCGTCTCGACGCAGGATGGCTTCCAGAGTGACACCAACGTCGGGCAAACCTTCCGCACCGCCCTTCCCTCTTGGCTCTTGCGCGAGTTGCGCAAGTCGTTGACCGCCAATGACTTCGCCTTCGCCAAAGAGACCAACAAGCACGACTGGTGCAACGTCCGCGACGGCGAAACCGGTGAAATCGTCAACGTCTGGTGGCCTGGCACGGCAATCATCCTGACCCTCTTGCTCGACCTCCCCCTTCGCAGCCACCAAGCACGATGGCTCGACTCCGGTGATTTTGACGATGTCGTGTTCGACCTGGAGTCCGGCAAGGAAGTGCCGAACCCGCACCCCGGAGCCATCGTGGGCCGCCGTGAGGCCTGCATCCGTCTATTGCGCGACACGCTTCGACAGGAATCGTGGGCTGGCGCGTTCATCAACACCAACAAGACCGCAACGTACAAGGGCGATAAGCGCGGCTACGAAATTCCCTATCTGCCCCCCGATATGGCCCAACTCTTGAACCACATGGGCCAGTGGAACAAGCGCTATCTGCGGCCGCTGACAACTCTGGTCACGTATCACGAAGAGGGCAAAGCCAGGACACGGTTCGCCAAGGCCGACGAGGCAAAGCTGCCCAAGATTGCACCCTTGTTCCGTGACCCGCGTAGCCCCCAGAAGAACCGGCCACCTAGCAAAGACAAGATTGCCAGTCTCTGGCTTAGAGTGCTTCGCGAGACGGAGGAGCGCGTGCTGCGCGAGCGCGGCGTCAGCCTCCAACTCACCGAGCGCAACGCCGCAGGCGAATTGGTCTGGAAGTACGACTTGCACACGCTTCGCGTGAGCGGCATCAGCGCCATGATTGAAAACGGTGTGCCGCTGGAGGTCGTCAGCGAGTTCGTCGCCGGGCATGCGACGCTCGTCATGACCCTCTGGTACTACAAGAACTCGCCGGGACGGCTTCGCGAGGTCATCGCACAGGCCCACGAACGCGCTGTGGCGGAAGGCGACTTCGTCGGGGGAGACGCCTTCCAAAACAACATCGAGAAGTTCTCGCCGTTCCTGCTGTCCAAGAACTCCCTGCGGCGAATGGAGGACGAGGATGTCGCATACGCGGCGCTCAAAAAGCACACTGGGCTTTGGAGCATCGCCTCGGACGGTATTTGCCCGGGCACATCCTGCTCGACAGGCGGCGATGCGGATGAAGGAGCAACCACCCACGGCCCGGTGCCAGGTGGCCGTCGCTGCGGGCTGTGCCGCTATTGGATTACGGGGCCCGCCTTCTTGCTCGGTCAGATGGCTGAGGCGAACAACCTCATCTACTCCATCCGCAAAAAGGGCTTGCAGCTGAAGGAAGCGCGCGACCAGCTCATCGACCACGAAGAGGATGGGAAGGCTGGCCTGGCTCGGCAGACCCGCAGTCGTGTCGAGGTCCTAGAGCGCGAACTCGAGCTGGACCTCATGGAGTGGCAGGCGCGATACAGCTACGCGATGAACTCGTCCGCGCTGCTCGACGAATACGTCAAGACGCGCGATGACGTCGCACCGGCTGGAAGCGTCCCTGCGCCGCTGCTTACGGCAAATTCGGAGAGCGAGTTGAAGCTCACGCTTCAGCAAGCAGACGAGTTTGTGCTGTTGGAGCATGTCACGCAAATGTCCAACGTCATGCCCGGCTTCAAAAACCGCGAGGCCCAGATGGAGAAACACGCCATCCTCTCGAAGGTCCTCGCTGAGAACGGCCTTCCGCCGCTGCTACTCACCATGGAGCCGGAGCAGGCGGAGGTCGCCGGCAATCTCCTGTCATCGATGCTGTTGCAGTACGTCGAAGCGCAGGACCGTGAGCGCCTCTTCTCGGGCGCAATGAAGCTGAAGGACATCCCGGCGTTTGAAGGTCCGTTGCAGAGCCTTGCAACTGACCTCGTCGGCGCGACGCGGCCGAGGCCCATGCACCGAAAAACCATCCCCCTCAAGCTGGAGTCGTGAGCATGAGCAAAGAACGCGAAGACGTGTTGTTCGAGAACCTGATGGCCGCGGCGGAAAACCCACGCCTGAAGACATCTATTGAGCGAGTCAAGGAAGCCTGCAACTTCCTCGAGCAGTCTCAGGCTGCCATTACGCCAACCTCGGTTGGCAGATACTGCGACGGACGCTGGGGAGGTCCGAAGGCGCAGTCCATCCGAAATGCTCGCGAGACATTGCTCCGCTACGTCGAGACGCGCCAAGGTCTGCAGAGTTTGCCGACGTCGCCGCGGCGCGACAGCGGTGAGCCAGTCATCCACGACGAGACGGTCAAGGCATATGTGAGCCTGCTACGTGCCGAGCGTGATGAAGCCATCCGTCTAAAGAACCGCATCATTGCCGGGTTGCGGAAGGTGCCTGGTATCCCCATCGACGACCTCATCGGAAGCGGGTTCAAAGGTGTTGCAGTGGCGCCGCCTCAGAAGCCCGCAGACCCCTCGGCCGCAGCAACGTCAGCGCTGCTCAAGCTCCTTGACGCGGACCACTTGGCAAAGGTCGGCATGGAACTGCATCGCCACCGCATGCGCAACAGAATCACCGGAGAGGTGCTCCTCGATAAGCCGGACGTGGAGGCCCTCCGCCTATTGGCCACCGGCAGCGGCGAAACAGCCCAGTCATTGGAGCTGACCCATGAACGCCTGAAGGCTCTGAAGTGAGCAAGCGCGCTTCAGGGGTCCAGAAGGCCCACGACAACGTCGAAGCGTTCGAGCGCTATCTCGCCGACTTGAAGCAGCGCGGCGAGCCGTTGCCGCTGCGGCCCAACGGCGACGTCAACCTGTCCAAGGTGGCCAAGGACTCAGGCATTGGGGACCGCGGACGCTTCTACACCAATGACCGCCTGAAGGACCTCTTGGAGGGTGCTCGGCCAGTAGTCCCTCCCGCGGAGGCGACCGTACTCGCGATGCAACATCCCATGGAGAGTACCGACGGGTCTGACGCGCTGCGTCGGTCGGAGCGCCGTGCCCAACGTCTCGAACAACACAACGCGACACTGGTCGCTGAGAATGCCGAGTTGCGCCGTCAGCTGCGCGAACTCCGCCTACAGCTCGGTCGTGAGGACATGGTCATCGAAACGGGACGACGCGTTCCCGCTCCGCCCGAGCAATGAACGCTGTCATAGAAGCGAGGACCTCGATTGCGCTGACGGTCTCGGTGACGCGCGTTCTGGGCACGACCCCTGATGGTGGTGCTGTGTTTAGTGGAGCCTCCGCCGAGGGCGTCACGGTGCGCGTGGTGGCCTCTCCGCGGGTGCTCTCCCGTCCGCCTGTGCCCGGCGAATCATGGCGCATCGAAGGGACTGTCGAGGAGCACCCACGATACGGCCAGCAGGTCATCGCGACGGCCTGCGGATACCAGTTGCCGGCCGGCAGACTGCTCGTCCAGTATCTGACCAACAGCCCCGACTTCCGCGGCATCGGCGCAGCCAAGGCGCAGGCACTCTGGGACTCCCTAGGGGACCGCCTGGCCCCCACTCTTGCCGACGGAAACGTTCGGGCGCTGGAGGCCGTTCTGGCGCCCTCGATGGCCCGGCGCCTGGTCGAGGCCTGGCAGTCCAAGCTGCCGGAGGCCGAGCTGATGTCCTTCCTCGATACCCATGGCTTCGACTTGCGCTTGGCTGCTCGCCTGGCCAGAGTGTGGGGAGACAGGGCTCGTGAGATGGCCGAGCTCAACCCCTACTACATGCTCGCGTTCGCTGGATGGTTGACGGTGGACGCTGCCGCGGCCAAGCTCGGCGTTCGCTCGGATGACAGCCGACGCCTGGTGGGTGCCGTGGAGAGCGCGTTGTACGACCGCTTGCAGCGCGCGCACACGGTGACCGCCCACGAGATGCTCGTCAGGCTCGTCCGTCGCAAGCTCCAAGGCGGTAATGCAGCTCGGGCAATTGAGCTCGCGCACGCCGAACTGGCGGTCTTGGGCACTGTTGACGAGGGTTACCAAGCCACCGGCGCCGCTTCTCTCGAGCGAGGTATCGAAGGCCGGTTGCGCGCCATGCTTGCCGGCGAGGCGGCGCAGCAGACCACGCTGTTCGAAGGGGCAGCGCTGGAGCCCGACTGGGCGACCCGCATCCTGACTGTGGTCGAGCGCGAGCAGGGCTTCGCGCTCAACGTAGAACAGCGCGCCGGCGCGGTCATGCCCTTCGAACATGCCTTCAGCCTTCTCACCGGAGGTGCGGGCGTCGGCAAGACAACGGTGCTACGCGCCATCATCCGACTCGCGCAAGCCAAGCACCTTACTGTTGTGCAGATGGCCCTGGCTGGCCGTGCAGCAAAGCGAATGAGCGAGTCGACAGGGTATGCGGCGATGACCATCGCCAAGTTCCTCATCGATTCCAAAGCTGGCAAGCTCGGACTCGATGGAGACACACTCGTCGTCATCGACGAGGCGTCGATGCTCGACCTGCCTACGCTGTACCGTGTGCTGCGCTTCCTGCCCGACGGCGCTCGACTGTTGCTTGTGGGTGACCCCGCTCAGCTCCCGCCCATCGGGTTCGGCCTGGTCTTCCATCGACTGGTCAGCAGCAGCCTAGTTCCGCAGACTCACCTCGTGCAAGTTCATCGGCAGGCAGAGTCCACTGGCATCCCTGCGGTCGCAAGTGCGGTACGTCACCACGAGGTCCCCGACCTTGCAGCCTACTCTGGCAGCCGTCCCGGCGTGAGCTTCATCCAGTGCGGCGCCCATGAGGTGATGCAGGTCCTCGAGCGCCTCGCTTCCGACTGGAGCGGCGAGGACTGGCAAGCGCTCGCCGCGACCAAGGGCGGTCGCGGCGGCATCGAGTTCATCAACAAGACATTCCATGCCAGTGCCCTCGGTGACGTCATGGGCCCGGTCTTCGTTCGAGGTGAGCCAGTCATCCACTTGGTCAATGACCTCGAGCGTGGGTTGATGAACGGCACACTCGGCCGTGTCGTCGAATCTGACGATGAAGGACTGTCTATCCAGTTCGAAGGCCAACGCCACGACTTTGATTGGGCCACAGCGCGAGACCGCATCGAGCACGCGTACGCCATCAGCGTTCATAAAGCTCAAGGTAGTCAGTTCAAGCGCATCGCGGTGGTCATCAGCCGCAGCCGCCTACTCGACCACGCACTGGTCTATACCGCCCTCACCCGTGGCATCGAGCAAGTCGTCTTCATCGGCGACCGAGTAGCACTTGAACGAGCCATCAGCAACCCTCCACTGGCGCATCTGCGCCAGGTCGCGTTCCACATCTGAGAGGTCTACCGTGCGCACGGGCGGGTCAAGGGCGGGCGCAGCCCGGCGAAGCGAACCCTTGACGCGAACGGGCGCACAACACGCTCCAGGGCCGCGGGCACTGGCATGGCTTTGCTGTGCCTGGCCCCCGAGCCCGTCCGGCGGCGAGGACTTCCCCGCCCCGGGGCGGGGATAGGGGTGGGGTGCACGAAGTGCCTGAGACCTCAAAGAGGGCTAAACCTCGTCGCTAGAAATAGTTACTCAACTACTTCTCAGCGATGCCGTCTTCACTCACACACTCTTCAATAGTTGACTTTTTAGGGTCAACTCCGGCCGACAACACGCAGTTGCAGGTGGACGGCATCCTGTACTTCCAGGTGACCGACCCGATGCGCGCGAGCTACGGCTCGTCGAACTACGTCATGGCCATCACCCAACTCGCGCAAACCACGCTGCGCAGCGTCATCGGCAAGCTCGAACTGGACAAGACCTTCGAGGAGCGCGACATCATCAACGCCCAGGTGGTCTCCGCCATCGACGAGGCGGCACTCAACTGGGGCGTGAAGGTGCTTCGCTATGAGATCAAGGACCTCACGCCCCCCAATGAAATCCTGCATGCGATGCAACGCCAGATCACGGCGGAACGCGAGAAGCGCGCGCTGATCGCTGCCTCTGAAGGCCGCCGCCAGGAGCAGATCAACATCGCCACGGGCGAGCGCGAGGCGTTCATCGCACGCTCCGAAGGCCAGAAGCAGGCGCAGATCAACAACGCACAGGGCGAAGCGGCTGCCATCACCGCCGTGGCCGAAGCGACCGCCGGCGCCATCGAGCGCATAGCCGCCGCGATCCGGCAGCCGGGAGGCGAACAGGCGGTGCAGCTCAAGGTGGCCGAACGGGCAGTCGACGCCTACGGCAAGGTGGCCGCCGACGCGACCACCACACTGATCGTCCCGAGCACCATGAACGAGACCGCAGCCCTGATCGCATCGGCGATGCGGATGGTGCAAGCGGGCAAGACATCGAGCACGGCCTGACTCGGGATATGGGCCCGCGCACTGCTACAATCGTGGGCTTCGGAGCGGTGGATGAGCGGTTTAAGTCGCACGCCTGGAAAGCGTGTGAGGGTTAATAGCCCTCCGCGGGTTCGAATCCCGCCTGCTCCGCCACAAATAGTCAAGTTCCAATCACGGCGCGATCCTCATGAGGGATCGCGCCGTTTTTGTTTACCGCGACCTTCCGGCCTGGCGACCTCATCGACTGCGGGCTGCGACTTATCGCCAAACGCACGCAAAACAAAAGGGCCCCGAAGGGCCCTTTTCATGAGTCGGCGCTTGCGCTCAGCTCGCACCGCGCACCACGGCGATCTGCGTGCGCTGGCCGTTCTTGTAGGTGTACAGCGTCAGCGCACCGTTCTTGATGTCGCCCTTCTCGTCGAACGCGATCGGACCGGTCAGGCCCTTGTATTCGATCTTGCTGATTTCAGGAAGGTACTTCTCGGGATCGGCGGAGCCAGCCTTTTCCATGGCGGCGGCCAGCACGTTCACGGCGTCATAGACGTACGGCGCATAGATCTGCACTTCGACGCCGTTCTTTTCCTTGAACTTGGACTTCCAGGCATCCAGCGGCGCCTTGAAGTCGCCTTCCACACCACCGGCTTCGGCGCACACCACCTTGTCTTCGCCGATCGCGTCGCCGGCGAGCTTGGCCAGTTCGCCGGTGCACAGGCCGTCGCCACCCATGAACTTGACATCCATGCCGAGTTGCTTGACCTGCTTGAGCATCGGACCGCCGACAGCGTCCATGCCGCCGAAGAACAGGACGTCCGGCTTGGCGCCCTTGAGCTTCGTCAGGATCGCGTTGAAGTCGGTCGACTTGTCGGTGGTGAACTCGTGGCCGACGATGTTGGCGCCGGCGGCCTTGGCGGCCTTCTCGAATTCCTCGGCGACGCCCTGGCCGTAGGCGGTGCGGTCGTCGATCACGGCGATGTTCTTGGCCTTCAGCGTATCGACGGCGTACTTGCCCAGCGTACCGCCGAGTTGGGTGTCATCAGCCACCACGCGGAAGGTGGTCTTGAAGCCCTGGCGGGTGTACTTGGGGTTGGTCGCCGAGGGCGAGATCTGCGGGATGCCCGCGTCGCTGTACAGTTTGGAGGCCGGGATGGTGGTGCCGGAGTTCAGGTGGCCGACCACGCCGTTGACCTTGCTGTCGACCAGCTTCTGCGCCACGGCGGTGCCCTGCTTCGGATCGGCTGCGTCGTCTTCGGCAAGCAGTTCGAACTTGGCAACCTTGTCGCCAATCTTGATGCCCTTGGCGTTCAGGTCCTCGATGGCCATGCGCGCACCGAGTTCGTTGTCCTTGCCGAGGTGAGCGATGGCGCCGCTGGTCGGGGCAACGTGACCGATCTTCACGACCAGCGTTTCGGCCGGAGGCGCAGCCGGTGCAGGCGCCGCTGCGGTCGGAGCAGGATTGGCAGCAGGTGCAGCGGCTTCTTCCTTCTTGCCACAGGCCACGAGCGCGAGAGCAGCCAGTGCGACCGCAGTCCATTTCAATTGCATGGGGTACCTCCAGAACATTAGTGAGTGAAGTTGAAAACCGGTCTTTCGATCCGGGCGCTTTCGACTCAGCAAATATCGCGCCGCGGATGCTCTGCGCCCACGCGCTTTACGACCTGGCGCGCAGTTTAGCCCAAGGATTGCGGGCGGAACGTTGGCGTAGACCCGGGGTTTTCCGATAGTTCGCGGGCCAGGGATTCGCTCACCAACTCGCGCAAAACCGCCTCGATTTCCCTGCGCAGACCGGGAATCATCGTGTCGAGGTGATGCTGAACTGCGGCTGACACCGCATCGCTCACCCGCTCTTCGAGCGAGAGGTCCACGCGCTGTAAAACACGGTGCAGCAATTGCTCTTCGAGTCTGAAGGCTTCGGCCTCGGAGATCCGCGCCTCGGGGCTCAACGCGACCGACCCGGAAGGCTCGGCGACAGTCGCCGGAGCCGCAGTCGACGGTGTGTCGGACGGCGCAATGAGCGCAGGTGAAACCGGCGGCGTCTCCGGCGACGGCTCGAACACCGTCGTCAGCGTCGGAACGAAGCGCGGCGGCGTGCGTTGCGTCGACATCAACCGGCGCCTCCGCCGTAGGGATACGTGCGGATCGCATAGCCGCGATCCTTGTAGTGCCGCCAGCGCACGCGGCCGGCCTGCTTGTCGGACTCGTCGCTGCCGACGATATCGATCAGACGCTCGAACCGCTCGAACCTGGCCGGCAGCTCGGCGCCGAGATTGACGAGGATCGGCCGGTCCGGCAGCGACGACGTGCCGCTTTCGGCCAGCACGACCGGCGAACGCGCAACGACGTGCGCCTCGTCGCCGCACCGGCAGTGCGCGACGAACTCGGTCGGCTGCAGGGTCCAGAGGGACTGGTCGATGGCATCCAGCGTGGCCGGATCGGCCATCACCACGAGACGGGCGCCGTGCACTCCGACGGCCTTGCGCAGCAGACGGCAGGCGTAGCTCACCTTGTCCGGCATGTTGTAGTGGCCGTCGATCTCAGTCACTTGGCGCGCGCCTTTCCGGTGGTCTTTCGCACGGCCTTCGGAGCCTTGTCCAAAACGGATCTGGCGCTGTCCTTCCGGCCTTGCGTCAGCAGGTAATTCACCAGCAGGCCCACCGGCCGGCCGCTCGCGCCCTTGGCCGCCCCGCTCTTCCATGCGGTCCCTGCGATATCCAGGTGGGCCCATGGGAAGTCGCTCGTGAAGCGCTGCAGGAACTTGGCCGCGGTGATCGCACCACCCGCGCGGCCCGCAATGTTGGCGACGTCCGCGAAGTTGCTCTTCAGGCCCTCGGCGTAGTCGTCGTCGAGCGGCATGCGCCAGCAACGGTCCTGCGACTGCTCGCCGGCCGCGCTCAAGGCATCCGCCAAGGCGTCGTCGCTCGAGAACAGGCCGCTTCGCACACCGCCCAGCGCGACCACGCAGGCGCCCGTGAGGGTGGCGATGTCGATCACCGCCGACGGTTCGAAGCGCTTGGCGTAGCTCAGCGCATCGCACAGGATCAGCCGGCCTTCCGCATCGGTGTTGAGCACTTCGATGGTCTGACCGCTCATGCTCGTCACCACGTCGCCCGGCTTGACCGCGCGCCCGTCGTTCATGTTTTCGCAGGCCGGCACCAGCCCGATCACGTTGATCGCGGGCTGGATGTCGCCCAGGGCGCGAAACACGCCGAGCACACTTGCCGCCCCGCACATGTCGAACTTCATTTCATCCATTTCGGCGGCGGGCTTCAGCGAGACACCGCCGGTGTCGAAAGTGATGCCCTTGCCGACCAGCACGGTGGGTGCGTGGTGCCGCGGCGCACCGTGGTAGCGCAGGACGATGAAGCGGAGCGGCTCTGCCGAGCCTTGCGCCACCGCGGAGAACGCCCCCATGCCGAGCTTGGCGACCTCCTTGGGACCGAGCACCTCGCACTTCACGTTGGGGAGTTTCGCCAACTCTTCGGCGGCGCCGGCCAGCATGGTCGGCGTGCAGTAGTTGGCGGGCCGGTTCGCCCATTCCTTGGCAAGCTCGATGCCGGCGACGGTTGCGGCGGCTTCTTCGAACGCCCCGCGCAGCCCGCCTGCATCGGGGACGCCGAAGACCACGTGCTTGATGCTGCGGGGTTCCGCCTTGGACTTGGTGGTGCCGTAGACGTAGCTGGCATCGGCCACCGCCATCACGGCGCTGCCCAGTGCGGCGCCGTCCAGCGCCTGCGTGGCCACAATCAGGACCCGCTTGGGGTTCGATCCCTTCGCGGCGCCGATCGCGGCGGCCAGCGCCGAGCGGACCGAGGCGGGCTTGCCATCCCCCGACGACACCAGCACCAGGCGCGGCGCGGCGATCCCGCCCTGCCGGTACAGCGCGAGCAACTTGCCGGACTTGTCGGGCAGGTCGCCGGCCTTGCGCGCCTCGGCGATCAACGCCGAAAGCGCGTCCTTGGCGGTGGTGGGGCCGGATGCCACGAGCACGATGAGCACATCGCTTTTCTCGGCGGCAGCCTGGGCGGTGGAGAGGGTCTTGAGTTGAAAGTCCATAATCCTTTTTTCCCTCGACGATGTTATTCCATTCCTCTATACGCAAGGAGCTCTCCCGCAGCTTCGGGGCGACGCTGGTGGTGCTGGTCACGATCGTGATGACCATGATGCTGATCCGCACGCTCGGACTGGCGGCCAGGGGCAGCGTCAATCCCTCCGAGGTCTTCCTGGTGATGACCTACACGGTGCTCGGCTATATGCCGACCATCCTGAGCCTGTGCCTGTTCATCTCGATCGTCGGCACGCTGTCGCGCATGTACCGCGACAGCGAGATGGTGATCTGGTTTTCGAGCGGCCGCGGGCTGGCCGAATTCCTGCGGCCGCTGTTCGGCTTCGCGTGGCCGATCCTCGTGCTGATCGCGGTCTTCGCGCTGGTCGGCTGGCCCTGGGCCAACTCGCAGACGCAGGGCATGCGCGAACGCTATGAGCGCCGCAGCGACATCGAGCGCGTGGCCCCGGGCGAGTTCCGCGAATCCGCCGGCCGGCTGCGCGTGTTCTTCATCGACAAGGACGCGCCGGACAGCGCCACCGCCAACAACGTCTTCATCCAGTCGATCGAGCGCAACCTGCAGATCATCACCTCCGCGCGCAGCGGCCACATGGAGGACATCGACGGCAAGCGCTACCTGCTCCTGCGTGACGGCCAGCGGCTGGAGCGCTCGCTCGGGGCCGAAGGCACGAAGATCAGCGAGTTCGACACCTACGGTGCCAAGGTCGGCGGCAGCGGCACCGACTCGGCCAACGCCGCGCCGGTGCAGGCGCGAACCACGCTGACGCTGCTGCGCGAGCCGACGCGCATCAATCTCGGCGAACTCGCATGGCGCATCGGCATGCTGCTCGCGGGTGCCAATTTCGTGCTGCTCGCGCTGGCGCTTTCCAGCGTGAATCCGCGTGTGGGCCGCAGCGGCAACTATCTCTTTGCCCTCTTTTCCTTCGTCTTCTACTACAACCTGCTCAACCTCGGCCAGAACTGGGTGAGTTCGGGCAAGTACGGCATGGGCGGATTCATGCTCGCCCTGCATGGCTGCGCCTTCCTGGTCAGCCTCGCCTGGCTCATGAAGCGGCACTACAACTGGGGATTGATGTCGGCGTTTCGCGTCCGCCGCGCCCGAAAGACAAACACCGCGTGAAAACAATCCGTCGCCTCATCTACGTGGAGGTGGCGAAGGCGGTGGCCTTCGTCGCGCTCGGCTTCCTGAGCCTGTTCTTCTTCTTCGACTTCGTCGACGAACTGCAATCGATCGGCCGCCCCGAGTCGCTCGGGTACGGCGCTGCACAGGCGCTGATCTATGTGGCCCTGCTCATCCCCAGCCATCTCTACGAGCTGCTGCCGATCGCCGTACTGATCGGCACGATCTTCGTGATGTCGCGGCTTGCGCAGAGCTCCGAATTCACCATCCTGCGTACCAGCGGCCTCGGGCCATGGCGCGCGCTTCGCACTCTGCTCATTCTCGGCCTCGGCTTCGTCGTGCTCACCTTCGCGATCGGCGACTACATCGCCCCGCTGAGCGACCGCACCGCACAGCTGCTCAAGGTGCGCTTCCAGAATGTCTATTCGCTGGTCGGCAACACCGGCGCGTGGCTCAAGGAGCGCCAGGGCGAGAACTCCTACGCCGTCAACGTGGCCACCATGGACCGCAGTGGCGCGCTGAAGGAGACACGCATCATCGAGTTCGACAACAAGGGCTTCATCACCTCGCAGACGACTGCTGCATTGGCGCACGCCAGCGACGGACACTGGACGCTGGTCGATGTCAGCCGGGAGGAATACAACACGCGCGGCCCTGGCAACGCGCACATCGTCACGACCAAGAGCCCGATGGTCGAGTGGCCGACCTCGCTGACTTCCGAAATGGTGTCGGTCGCCCTGCTGCGCCCCGACCGGATGCGCACGCTCGACCTGTTCGATTACATCCGCCACCTCGAAGCGAACGGACAGACGGCGCAGCGCTACGAGATCGAGTTCTGGCGCAAGGTGTTTTACCCGCTGTCGTGCCTCGTGATGGTCGTGCTGGCGCTGCCGTTCGCGTATCTGCACTTCCGCCAGTCGGGCATCGCGACTTACGTGTTCGTGGGCGTGATGATCGGCATCAGCTTCTTCCTGCTCAACAACGTGTTCGGCTATCTCGGCAATCTCGGCAACTGGCTGCCGTGGGTCACGGCGGCGGCGCCGGGGTTGATCTATTCGGTGATGTCGCTGGGCGCCTTCACCTGGCTGGTGCTGAGGCGCTAGAGGCTGCCGCCATGACTCCGGTTCGCGGCATCGTCCTCTTTGCGCACGGCTCGCGCGACGACCGCTGGCGAGCGCCGGTGGAAGCCGTGGCGCATCGCGTCGCCGAACTCGACCCGCAAGCCAAAGTCTCGTGCGCGTACCTCGAGCTGGTCCAGCCCGACCTGCTCAACGCGGCCGAGGCCTTGATCCGCGAAGGGGCGCGCACCATCCGGGTGCTGCCGCTCTTTCTAGGGATGGGCAAACATGTGCGCGAAGACCTTCCGCAACTTCTCGATGAGTTGCGCGCGCGGCACCCGGCGGTGGGATTCACCCTGGCCGGCGCAGTCGGCGAGGAGCCGGAAGTGATCGAACTGCTCGCCAGAAAGGCGCTGGAATCCTGAACGCGAAGCGATTTTCGATAGATTCCGAAGGCATAATGAATTCCCGAATAAGACGGAATTTGTTATGAATCTTCACCAGTTCAAGTTCGTGCAAGAGGCCGTGAGGCGCAATCTCAATCTGACGGAAGCCGCCAAGGCGCTGCACACCTCGCAGCCCGGCGTCTCCAAGGCCATCATCGAGCTCGAAGAGGAACTGGGCGTGGAAATCTTCGCGCGGCATGGCAAGCGGCTCAAGCGCGTGACGGAACCCGGCCAGCATGTGCTGGCGAGCATCGAATTGATCATGCGCGAGGTCGGCAATCTCAAGCGGATCGGCGAGCAGTTCAGCGCCCAGGACAGCGGCACCCTCTCGATCGCCACCACCCACACCCAGGCGCGCTACGTGCTGCCGGTGCCGGTGGCCAAGCTGCGCGAGGCGTACCCCAAGGTCAACGTGAGCCTGCACCAGGGTTCGCCGGACCAGGTGGCGCGGATGGTGATCGACGAAGTCGCCGAGATCGGCATCGCGACCGAGTCGCTCTCCGACTACGCCGAGCTCGTGACGATGCCCTGCTACGAGTGGCAACACGTGCTGGTGCTGCCGAAAGACCACCCGCTGGCCGCCAAGGAACGCATCACGCTCGAGGACCTCGCCTCCGAGCCGATCATCACCTACCACCCCTCGTTCACCGGCCGCACGCGCATCGACCATGCCTTCGCGCACAAGAAGCTGACGCCGCGCATCGCACTCGAAGCCATCGATTCCGACGTCATCAAGACCTATGTGCGGCTCGGCCTCGGCGTGGGCATCGTGGCCGAGATGGCGGTGCGCGACGAATCGAACAGCGACCTCGTGGTGCGGCCGATGGGCCACATCTTCGGCGTCAACATCGCGCGCGTCGCGTTCAAGCGCAGCGCCTACCTTCGCAACTTCGTCTTCAAGTTCGCCGAGCTGCTTTCGGACCGCCTCGACCGCCACCTCATCGCCAAGGCATTGAGCGGCCAGCATGAAGACTACGACCTGTGAGTACCCACCGTGACTGCACGCACCCCTGAAGTCCAGACCAAGCTGCCCGCCGTGGGCACGACCATCTTCACCGTCATGTCGGCGCTGGCCGTCGAGAAGAACGCGGTGAATCTCGGGCAAGGATTCCCTGATTTCGGATGCGATCCGAAGCTGCTGCAGGCAGTGACCGACGCCATGGCGGCAGGCCACAACCAATACCCGCCGATGCCCGGCATCCTTCCGCTGCGGCAGGCGATCGCGTCGAAGATCGCAGCGCTCTACGGCCACAGCTATGACCTGCAGAGCGAGATCACCATCACCGCCGGCGCAACGCAGGCGATCATCACCGCGATCCTCGCCGTGGTGCGGCCCGGCGATGAAGTGATCGTTCTGGAGCCCTGCTACGACAGCTACGTCCCCAACATCGACCTGGCCGGCGGCACGGTGGTGCGCGTGCCACTCACACCCGGCTCCTTCCGGCCGGACTTCGACAAGATCGCCGCCGCCCTCACGCCGCGCACGCGCGCGATCATCGTCAACACGCCGCACAACCCGAGTGCCACGGTCTGGACCGAGGCCGAGATGCGCCGGCTCGAAGAGCTGCTCGCACCTACCGACGTGCTGGTGATCAGCGACGAGGTCTACGAGCACATGGTCTACGACGGTGCGCGCCACGAGAGCGCGGCGCGTTTCCCGGGCCTGGCTGCGCGCAGCTTCATCGTGAGCAGTTTCGGCAAGACCTACCACGTGACCGGCTGGAAGGTGGGCTATGTCGCCGCGCCGGCATCGCTCACCGCGGAGTTCCGCAAGGTGCACCAGTTCAACGTGTTCACGGTCAACACGCCGATGCAGTACGCGCTCGCGACCTTCATGGCCGACCCGGCGCCTTATCTCGAACTCCCGGCCTTCTACCAGCGCAAGCGCGACCTGTTCGCGCAAGGCACTGGCCAAGACACGGCTCAGGCTCCTGCCCAGCGCTGGCACCTACTTCCAGTGTGTCGACATCAGCGAGGTGAGCGACCTCAACGAGTCCGACTTCTGCCTGTGGCTGACGAGCGAAATCGGCGTGGCCGCGATCCCGCTGTCGGCCTTCTACGGCGACGGCTTCGACCAGCGCGTGGTGCGCTTCTGCTTCGCGAAGAAGGACGAGACGCTGCACAACGCTCTCGAGCGACTGGCGCGGCTCTGACAGGAACGGCACAAGCGTCGTGACCGCGGAGGGCGTGCGTCACGGCGCGGGATTCGTCGGGCTCAGCTTTCGAGTTGGACCCACAGCTTGTCGAGGCGCTTGACGCTCACCGGTTGCGGCGTGCGCAACTCCTGCGCGAAGAAGCTCACGCGCAACTCTTCGAGCAGCCACCGGAATTCGCCCATGCGCTCGTCGATCGCGCCCTTGCGCTCGGCGAGAAGGCGCCAGTAGCGCTGCTCCTGCGGGCGAAGCTCCGCGAGCCGCTGGGCATCGCGCTCGGGGTCGCCGCGCAGCTTGTCGAGCCGCAGCGTGATCGCCTTGAGATAGCGCGCGAAATGCTGAAGACGCGGCCAGGGCGTATCGACCAGGAAGCGCTTGCCGACCAGCCGCTGCAACTGCTGAGACGCATCGGCGGTGGCCGTCGGCTGGATCTTGGTGTCCTTGATCTTGCGCACCGCGACCGCGTAGTCGGCGAGGATCACGCCGGCAAGCCGCGCCACCTCGTTCGCGATCAGCGTCAGCCGACCGCGCCCTTCTTCCACGCGGCGCTTGAAGGCGGCCTCGTCGGTCGGGAGCGGATCCTGCAGGAACGCGCGATCGAGCGCGACATCGATGATCTGCGCGCGCAGCTCTTCAAGCGTGCCGAGCGGCATGTAGGCCACGGCCATCTTCTGCAGGTCGGGGATGTTCTTCTCGAGATACTTGAGGGCATCCTTGATCTGCAATGCGAAGAGCCGCCGCAGGCCGATGCGATGTTTCGCCGCTGCGACCGCGGGCTCGTCGAACACTTCGATGGTGACCGCGTCGCCGCCGTCGACCAGCGCCGGAAAGCCGATCAGCGATTGCGCGCCGCGCCGCACTTCCATCAGTTCCGGCAGCTCGCCGAACGTCCATGCGGTGTAGCGCTGGCCCGCCGGCGCGGCAGCCGCTGGCGCTTCCACCGACTTCGCCGGTCGCTCGCCGTGCTGCTTGCCGGTTGACGCGGCCGGCGCTTCCGGAGCCTTCTTCACATTGAGACCTGCAAGTGCCTGGAACGCACCGCGTGCCTGCGCGCCGAGTTCCGCCTTCAGCGCGCCGAGATTGCGCCCCATGCCGAGCTGACGGCCATGCTCGTCCACCACGCGCAGGTTCATGAACAGGTGCGGCGGCAGCATGTCAAGCTTGAAGTCCGTGCGCTTCACGTCGAGGCTGGTCTCCTCACGCACACGCTTGAGCAGCGCGTCGGTCAACGATCCGTGGCCGAACACTTCGGGGGCACCGAACACCTCGCTGAGCCGCGATGCGGATTCCGGCAGCGGAACAAGCCGCGCGCGCGGCTTCTGCGGCAGGCTCTTCAGGAGCGCCTGGATCTTGTCCTTGAGCATCCCGGTCACCAGCCATTCGCAGCGCTCCTCGCTGACCTGGTTCAGCACGAAGAGCGGCACCGTGACCGTAAGTCCGTCCTTGGCATCGCCCGGTTCGTGCAGATAGGTCGCGGCGCAATCCACACCCCCAGCCGGAGCGTCGGCGGAAAGGCCTGCGTGGTGATGCCCGCCGCCTGGTGCCGCATCAGTTCGTCGCGCGTCAGGTGGAGAAGCCGGGGCTCGCCCTTCGATTGCGCGCGATACCAGTTCTCGAAGCCCTGCCCGCTCGCGACATCCGCCGGCACCTGCGCGTCGTAGAAGGCGTAGATCAGCTCGTCGTCCACCAGCACATCCTGCCGGCGCGACTTGTGCTCCAGCGCTTCGACCTCGCGCACCAGCTTGCGGTTGGCGGCAAGGAAAGGCAGCTTGCTCTCCCACTGGCCGCCCACGAGTGCCTCGCGGATGAAGATCTCGCGCGCCGCCGCCGGGTCGACACGGCTGAAATCGACACGACGCCCGCTGTACACCACGAGCCCATAGAGCGTGGCGCGCTCCAGCGCCGCGACCTGCGCGCCCTTCTTCTCCCAGTGCGGATCGAGCAACTGCTTCTTGAGCAGGTGCGCGCCGACCTGCTCAAGCCATTGCGGCTCGATGTTGGCGATGCCGCGGCCGAAGAGGCGCGTGGTTTCGACCAGTTCGGCGCAGACGACCCAGCGCCCGGGCTTCTTCTTCAAGTGCGCTCCGGGGTGGCGGTAGAACTTGATGCCGCGCGCACCGAGATACGCCTCGTCGTCTTCGAGCTTCCAGCCGATGTTGCCCAGCAAGCCCGAAAGCATCGACATGTGCAGCGCGTCGTAAGTCGCGGGCTCGGTGTTGATCCGCCACTTGTGCTCCGTCACGACGGTCAGAAGCTGCGAATGAATGTCGCGCCACTCGCGCACGCGCCGCACGTTGATGAAGTTCTGCCGCAGCAACTGCTCGTACTGCCGATTGCTCAGCTTGTGGGTCTCTCCGTGCCCGCCGCGCGCATCGTGAATCCACTTCCACAGCCGCAGATAACCGCTGAATTCGCTGCGGTCGTCGTCGAACTTCGAATGGGCCTGATCGGCCTGCTGTTGCGCGTCCATCGGACGATCCCGCACATCCTGCACCGACAGGGCGCTCGCGATCACCAACACCTCCTCCAGCGCGCCACGCGCGCGGGCCTCCAGGATCATCCGGCCGACGCGCGGATCGAGCGGCAGCTTCGACAGCTCCGCGCCGGTGGGCGTGAGTTCGTTCGCGTCGTCGACCGCGCCGAGTTCGTTGAGCAACTGGTAGCCGTCGGCGATCGCGCGCCGCTGCGGCGCTTCGAGGAACGGAAAGCGCTCGACGTCGCCGAGATGAAGCGACTTCATCCGCAGGATCACGCCCGCGAGCGAAGAGCGCAGGATTTCCGGATCGGTGAAGCGTGGCCGGCCCTCGAAGTCCTTCTCGTCGTAGAGACGGATGCAGATGCCGTTGGCCACCCGTCCGCAGCGTCCCGCGCGCTGGTTGGCCGCCGCCTGGCTGACCGGCTCGACCAGCAGCTGCTCGACCTTGCTGCGGAAACTGTAGCGCTTGACGCGCGCGGTGCCGGCGTCGATCACATAGCGGATGCCCGGCACCGTCAGCGAGGTTTCGGCGACGTTGGTCGCCAGCACGATACGGCGGCCGGTGTGGCCGTCGAAGATGCGGTCCTGCTCCGCCTGCGACAGCCGCGCGAAGAGCGGCAGCACTTCGGCGCTGCGCATCACCGGCTGGTGGCTCAGGTGCTTGCGAAGATGGTCGGCCGCTTCGCGGATCTCGCGCTCGCCAGTGCAGGAAGACGAGGATGTCGCCAGCGTTGTGCGGGTCGCGCCAGAGCTCATCCACGCCGTCGGCAATGGCGTCGTTCAGGTCGTAGTCGCGCGATTCCTCGAAGGGCCGGTAGCGCTGCTCGACCGGAAAGGTGCGCCCCGACACCATGATCACCGGCGCGGGCGTCAAGGGCCCCCACGCTCCGCGCTGCGCGTCGTCGCTGCCCCCCGAGGGGGCCGCGCCCGGCTTGGGGCGGCCCGGCGCCGGGCGAGCGGAAGCGAAATGCTGCGCGAAGCGGTCCGCGTCGATCGTCGCGGAGGTCACGATCACCTTCAGGTCCGGCCGCCGCGGCAGGATCTCCTTCAGGTAGCCGAGCAGGAAGTCGATGTTGAGCGAACGCTCGTGCGCCTCGTCGATGATGAGCGTGTCGTAGGCCTTGAGCAGCGGGTCGGTCTGCGTCTCCGCGAGCAGGATGCCGTCGGTCATGAGCTTGACCGAGGCGTCGCGCGAGAGGCGGTCCTGGAAGCGGACCTTGAAGCCGACCACCTCGCCCAGCGGCGTCTTCAGCTCTTCGGCGATGCGCTTGGCGACCGACGATGCCGCGATCCGCCGCGGCTGGGTGTGGCCGATCAACCGGCCCTTGCCGGGCGGCGCATTCAGCTTGCCGCGCCCGAGCGCCAAGGCGATCTTCGGCAACTGCGTGGTCTTGCCCGAACCCGTCTCGCCGCAGACGATCACCACCTGGTGCGCGTCGATGGCGGCCATGATTTCGTCGCGCCGGGCCGACACCGGCAGGGATTCTGGAAACTCGATTCGAAGTGAGGGCGAAGACAAGGCGGGCAGTTCGGGGAAAATCCGCAATTATCTTGCGACCGGCCTCCCTCCACCCCTACCCCCGCCAATGTCCACCGTCTTCAATTTCACCTTCGTCCCCTGGTTCCGCTCGGTGGCGCCGTACATCCACATGCATCGCGGCAAGACCTTCGTGGTCGCCATGGCCGGCGAGGCGATCGCGGCGGGCAAGCTGCAAAGCATCGCGCAGGACCTTGCGCTGATCCAGAGCATGGGCGTCAAAGTGGTGCTGGTCCACGGCTTTCGCCCGCAGGTGAACGAGCAGTTGCGCGCCAAGGGCCACGAGGCGAAGTATTCGCACGGCATGCGCATCACCGACGAAGTCGCGCTGGATTGCGCCCAGGAAGCCGCCGGCCAGCTGCGCTACGAGATCGAAGCCGCGTTCAGCCAGGGCCTGCCGAACACGCCGATGGCCGGCTCCACGGTGCGGATGATGTCCGGCAACTTCATCACCGCGCGGCCGGTCGGCGTGGTCGACGGCATCGATTTCCAGCACTCGGGGCTGGTGCGCAAGGTCGACGCGGTCGGCATCCGGCGCGCACTCGACTTCGGCTCGATGGTGCTGATGTCGCCCTTCGGCTTCTCACCCACCGGCGAGGCCTTCAACCTCACCATGGAAGAAGTCGCGACCAGCGTGGCGATCTCGATCCAGGCGGACAAGCTGATCTTCCTGACCGAAGTCCCCGGCATTGCACAGGATGCGAGCCGGCCGGTCAGCGACGACAACCCGATCGACACCGAACTGCCGCTCGACGCGGCGAAAAACTCCTCGCATCCCTGGCACCGGCCCAACGACCGACCGACACGGCGTTCTACCTCCAGCACTGCGTGAAGGCGTGCGAAGCCGGCGTCGAGCGCAACCACATCATTCCCTTCAGCGTCGATGGGTCGCTGCTGCTCGAAATCTACGTGCACGACGGCATCGGGACGATGGTCATCGACGAGAAGCTCGAATCGCTGCGCGAAGCCACGGCCGATGACATCGGCGGCATCATCCAGCTCATCGAACCCTTCGAGCGCGACGGCACGCTGGTCAAGCGCAGCCGCACCGAGATCGAGCGCGACATCGACCAGTACACCGTGATCGAGCACGACGGCGTGATCTTCGGCTGCGCCGCGCTCTATCCCTATCCCGAAGCCAAGACCGCGGAAATGGCGGCGCTCACGGTGTCGCCCCAGTCGCAGGCACAGGGCGACGGCGAGCGCATCCTGAAGCGCATCGAGCATCGCGCCAAGGCGCAGGGGCTGGAGAGCATCTTCGTGCTCACCACGCGCACCATGCACTGGTTCCTCAAGCGCGGCTTCCAGCAGGTCAATCCCGACTGGCTCCCCGAAGCGCGCAAGCGCAAGTACAACTGGGACCGCAAGAGCCAGGTGCTGGTCAAGAAGCTCTGACCGATCCCCAAGGCCCTACCGACGAGGAGAAGACGATGTTTCCGTGGCTCTGGTTCTGGTCTCCGGTGTTTCATCTCCCCTTCAGCGGCAGCGTGGCTCAGCAGATCGAGCCGGACACGAACTGGTTCTTCGCCGGAATTCCCCAGCAGGCGGGCAACGGCCTGCTTGAGAAGAAGGCGTTCGAAGTCGCCAGCTACGGACGTCAACTGGGCTGGATCACCGAAGTCCTGCTTGCCGCGAAAGGCTCCGACGCGGTCGCGCCCGCCAAGGCGGCTGCCTCGTTGCGCGAGCTCGAGGCCGCCTACCTCGCGATCGAGTCCGTCAAGGAAAAGAGCCGCGCCGAACTGGCCGATGCCGCGAGCGCCGCGCTCGAGAAGCTGCGCCAGGCCGATCCGGCCGCGTACGACTCGCTGATCCTCTCGGCGCAGGCCCGGCGCACGGCGGCGGTGCGAGGGCTCGGCCGCGATAATTCCGCCCCATGAATCCCTTGCTCGCCAAACTGCAGCCCTACCCCTTCGAGCGGCTGCGACAACTCTTCGCGGGCGTCACGCCGAACCCGCAATACACCCCGATCAGCCTGGGCATCGGCGAGCCCAAGCACCCGACGCCCGGCTTCATCAAGGAGGCGCTGTCCGGCAGCCTCGGCGCGCTGGCCGTCTATCCCGCCACGGCGGGCGATCTGAAGCTGCGCCAGTCCTTCACCGGCTGGCTGCAGAGGCGCTATGGATTGAGCCTCGATCCCGCGACGCAGGTGCTGCCGGTCAACGGATCGCGCGAAGCGCTCTTCGCGCTGGCGCAGACGGTGGTCGATTCGAGCAAATCGCTCGGACCCAAGGCGCCCGTGGTGATGTCGCCCAATCCGTTCTATCAAATCTATGAAGGCGCGGCCTTCCTCTCGGGCGCCGAGCCGTACTACGTGCCGAGCGTGCCGTCGCGCAATTTCGCGGTGGACTGGGACAGCGTGCCGGATGAGGTCTGGGCACGCACGCAACTCGTGTTCGTCTGCTCGCCGGGCAATCCGACCGGCGCGGTGATGCCGCTGGACGAATGGAAGAAGCTCTTCGCGCTGTCCGACCGCCACGGCTTCGTGATCGCGGCGGACGAGTGCTACAGCGAGATCTACTTCCGCGACGAGCCGCCGCTGGGCGGGCTCGAGGCGGCGGCCAAGCTCGGCCGAAGCGACTTCCGCAACCTGATCGCGCTCACCTCGCTCTCCAAGCGCAGCAACGTGCCCGGGCTGCGCAGTGGCTTCGTGGCGGGCGATGCATCGATCATCAAGGCCTTCCTGCTCTACCGCACCTACCACGGCAGCGCGATGAGCGGCACCGTCGCGGCGGCGAGCATCTCGGCGTGGAACGACGAGGCGCATGTCATCGAGAACCGCGCGCAGTACCGCGCCAAGTTCGCGGCTGTCACCCCGATGCTGGAGCCCGTTCTCGACGTCCGCCTGCCCGACGCGAGCTTCTACCTCTGGGCCGGGGTTCCCTCCGCGTGGCAGGGCGACGATCAGGCCTTCGCCCGCGAGCTCTACGCTCAATACAATGTGACGGTGCTGCCCGGCAGCTATCTCGCCCGCGACGTGGCCGGCAGCAATCCGGGCCGCGGGCGCATCCGGATGGCGCTGGTCGCCGACACCGCCGAGTGCACCGAAGCCGCGCAACGCATCGTCCAATTCATCCAGAACCGAGTTCTTCCATGACCCAACAACTCCAGCAGACCATCGACGCAGCGTGGGAAGACCGCGCCAACATCTCCTCCACCAGCGCTTCGAAGGAAGTGCGCGACGCCGTCGAGCATGTGATCGCCGAGCTCAACAACGGCAAGCTGCGCGTTGCCACCCGCGAAGCCGTCGGCCAGTGGACCGTGCACCAGTGGATCAAGAAGGCCGTGCTGCTGTCGTTCCGCCTGAAGGACAACGAGCAGATGCAGGCCGGCTCGCTGGGCTTCTACGACAAGGTGCCGACCAAGTTCTCGCACCTGTCCGCAGGCGAACTGAAGGACGCAGGCGTGCGCGTCGTGCCCCCGGCCGTCGCGCGCCGCGGCAGCTACATCGCCAAGGGCGCGGTGCTGATGCCCTCCTACGTGAACATCGGCGCCTATGTCGGCGAAAACACCATGGTCGACACCTGGGCCACCGTCGGCTCCTGTGCTCAGATCGGCGCCAACGTGCACCTCTCCGGCGGCGTGGGCATCGGCGGCGTGCTCGAGCCGCTGCAGGCGGGCCCGACCATCATCGAGGACAACTGCTTCATCGGCGCGCGCTCCGAAGTGGTCGAAGGCGTGGTCATCGAGGAAAACTCGGTGCTGTCGATGGGCGTCTACATCGGCCAAAGCACCCCGATCTACGACCGCGCCACCGGTGAAGTCACCTATGGCCGGGTGCCGGCCGGATCGGTTGTGATCAGCGGCACGCTGCCCAAGGACAACGGCAGGTACAGCCTGTACGCCGCCATCATCGTGAAGCGTGTCGACGCGCAAACCCGCGCCAAGACTTCGCTGAACGAGTTGCTGCGCGATTGATGACACCTGCCGCCATTGCCTCTTCAGGGCTGCTGCGGAACCGGCTTTGCCGGGCCGCCGGCAGCGCCCCCGGTAGGGGGTGGCGGCCACACGAAGTGGGCAAGCCTGGGGGCGAGCCATAAATTTTGAGGAGTGAGCCGATGAACACGATGGAGCGGATTCTTCGCCTGATGGCCGAACGCAAGGCCTCCGACATCTACCTATCGGCCAACGCCCCGGCGCAGATCCGCATCAACGGCAATTGCATGCCGATCAACGCGCAGGTGCTGCCCCCGAAGCACCCTTGAGCCTGCTCGCCGAAGTGGTGCATGAAGGCCGCATCGCCGAACTGGAGCGCACAGGCGAGCTCAACATGGCGATCGCACTCGAGGGCGCCGGCAACTTCCGCATCAGCGCGATGCGCCAGCGCGGCAGCTACGCAGTGGTGGTGCGGCACATCGCTTCGGTCATCCCGGCCTTCGACGACCTGAACCTACCCGAGATCCTGAAGACGCTCATCATGGAGAAGCGCGGGCTCATCCTCATGGTGGGCTCCACCGGCGCGGGCAAGAGCACCACGCTCGCGTCGATGCTCGACTTTCGCAATGAGAACGCTTCCGGCCACATCCTGACGGTCGAGGAGCCGATCGAGTTCACCTTCATCAACAAGAAGTCGCTGGTGAACCAGCGCGACGTGGGCAGCGACACGCAGTCGCTCCAGATCGCGCTGAAGAATGCGCTGCGCCAGGCGCCCGACGTGATCCAGATCGGCGAAATCCGCGACCGCGAGACCATGACGGCGGCGATCGCCTATGCCCAGTCGGGCCATCTGTGCGTGGCCACGCTGCACGCGAACAACAGCTACCGCGCGCTGAACCGCATCCTGAGCTTCTACCCGGTGGAGGTGCGTCCCACGCTGCTCGGCGACCTCAGCGGCGCGCTGCGCGCGATCGTCGCGCAGCGCCTGCTGCGCACCCCCAACGGCGCGCGCGTGCCGGCACTCGAGGTGATGCTCAACACCGCGCTGATCGCCGAGCACATCGGCAAGGGCGACTTCACCGCGGTCAAGGAAGCCATGGAGCAATCCATGGCCGAAGGGTCGCAGACCTTCGAGGAAGACATCGCGCGCCTGATCACCGAAAATCTGGTCACCCGCGAGGAAGGCCTGTCGCAAGCCGATTCGCCGACCAACCTGATGTGGCGCCTGCAGAACCGCAAGGCGCCAGCCCCGCAGAACGAAGAACGCTCCTTCCTCGAACAGATCGAGGAACCCACCTTCACGGACATCACGCTCGACGTGCGTCTGTGAGCCACCTGCCCTTTCGATGTCACGAACGCTCCAGCTTGCCGAACAACTGATTTCACGTCCCTCGGTCACCCCTGACGATGCAGGGTGCCAGGGGATTCTTGGGGAGCGACTGGCGCGGCTGGGCTTCAAGCTCGAGATCATCGAAAGCGGCCCGGCGGATTTCCGGGTGACGAACCTCTGGGCGGTGCGCGCCGGTGCGGCCGGCGCCGAAGGCCGGACGATCGCCTTCGCCGGCCACACCGACGTGGTCCCGACCGGTCCGCTCGAACAATGGACCAGCCATCCCTTCACCCCTACACACCGGGACGGCAAGCTCTACGGCCGCGGCGCCTGCGACATGAAGACCTCGCTCGCGGCCTTCGTCGTCGCCATCGAGGAATTCCTCGCAGCCACGCCCGATCCGCGCCTTTCGCTTGCCCTGCTGCTCACCAGCGACGAGGAAGGGCCCGCCGTCGACGGCACGGTGGTGGTCTGCAACACGCTCGCCGCCCGCGGTGAACGCATCGACTACTGCATCGTCGGTGAGCCGACCGCGGTGGAGCGCTGCGGCGACATGATCAAGAACGGCCGCCGCGGCACCATGAGCGGCAAGCTCACCGTCAAGGGCGTGCAGGGCCACATCGCCTATCCACACCTCGCGAAGAATCCGGTGCATTCATTCGCGCCTGCGCTGGCCGAACTGGTCGCGATCAACGACGCGGGCGCCTGGGATGCAGGCAATGCGTACTTCCAGCCGACGAGCTGGCAGATCAGCAACATCCACGCGGGCACCGGCGCGAGCAACGTGATTCCGGGTGCGGCGTTCATCGACTTCAATTTCCGCTTCTCGACCGAGTCGACGCCGGAGTCGCTGCAGCAGCGCGTTCATCAGGTGCTCGACGCGCACGGGCTCGACTACACGATCGCCTGGACCGTCGGCGGTCTGCCGTTCCTGACCACGCCGGCCGAACTGGTCGAAGCCGTGCAGCAGGCGGTCCGCGACGAAACCGGTATCGAGACCGAGCTTTCGACCAGCGGCGGCACCAGCGACGCGCGTTTCATCGCCAGGATCTGCGAGCAGGTCGTGGAACTCGGCCCGACCAACGCCAGCATCCACAAGATCGACGAACACATCGCGGTCGCGGAAATCGATCCGCTCAAGAACATCTATCGCCGCACGCTGGACAAGCTCGAAGCGCTGCTGCACGTATGAGCACGGTGATTCAACTCATCGAGGCGGGTGCGAAGCAACTGGCCGAAGCGGGCGTTTCGTTCGGCCACGGCACGACCAACGCCTTCGACGAAGCGGCCTGGCTCGTGCTCTGGCGGCTGGGCTTGCCGCTGGACGAGCTCGACGGCGTCGCGGAGCGCCCGGTGGCACCCGCGGATGCTGCGCGCGTCGCCGCGCTTTTCGACCAGCGCATCCAGACGCGCAAGCCCGCGGCCTACCTGACGAAGGAAGCGTGGCTCCAAGGCGTTCCGTTCTACGTCGACGAACGCGCGATCGTGCCGCGCAGCTTCATCGCCGAACTGCTGGCCGACGGGTCCATCGACCCGTGGCTGAGCGACCGGACGCGCCGTGTGCTCGACCTGTGCACCGGCAACGGCAGCCTCGCGGTGTTGGCCGCGATGACCTATCCGGAGATCTCCGTCGATGCGGCGGACATCTCGACCGAGGCGCTCGAAGTCGCCGCGATCAATGTCACGCGCCACCAGCTCGATACCCGGATCACGCTGCTTCAGTCCGATGGTCTGGCCGCCGTTCGCGGACCCTACGATCTCATTCTCTGCAATCCACCCTACGTGAACGCGCAGAGCATGGGCGAACTGCCGGCCGAATACTGCGCCGAACCCGAGCTGGCCCTTGCGGGCGGTGTCGACGGCATGGATTTCATCCGCCGGCTGCTCGCCGATGCACCTGCGCGGATGACCGAATCCGCCGTGCTGGTCCTTGAGATCGGCAACGAGCGCGCGCATTTCGAGGCCGCCTTTCCGAGGCTCGAAGTGGTGTGGCTCCCGACGAGCGCGGGCGAGGATCAGGTGTTGCTGATCACCCGCGAGTCCCTGCTGTAGAAATTCCCTGGTCCGCCGGTGTGGCGGGCAAACCCATGATCACCCTCAAGAACGTCATCCTGCGCCGCAGCGCCAAAGTGCTGCTCGACGGCGCCAGCGTCACCATCAACCCTGGAGAAAAGGTCGGGCTGGTGGGGCGCAACGGCGCGGGCAAGTCGACCTTGTTCGCGCTCTTCAACGGCACGCTCCATGAAGACGGCGGCGATTTCTCGATGCCGAAGAGCTGGCGCATGGCGCAGGTCGCGCAGAACATGCCCGAAACCGCAGAATCGGCCACTGACTTCGTCGTGGCCGGCGATACGCGACTGGTCGAACTCCGCGAGGTGCTTGCGGCCGCCGAAGCCGGGCATGCGGCCAATCCCGACGATGCGGAACTGGGCATGGCCCTCGCCCACGCCTACACCGACCTTGCCGACGCCGGCGAGCACGACGCCGTTCCCCGCGCGCAGGCGCTGATCCTCGGCCTGGGCTTCAAGCCGCATGAGCTCGACCAGCCCGTCAACAGCTTCTCGGGCGGGTGGCGCATGCGCCTGCAGCTTGCGCGCGCGCTGATGTGCCCGAGTGACTTGCTCCTGCTGGACGAGCCCACCAACCACCTGGACCTGGACGCGCTCGTGTGGCTCGAAAGCTGGCTGCAGCGGTACGTCGGCACGATGATCGTGATCAGCCACGACCGCGAGTTCCTCGACGCCGTGACCGAGGTGACGCTGCACATCGAGCATGCGCGCCTGACCCGCTACGGCGGCAACTACAGCGCCTTCGAGACGCTGCGCGCCCAGCAGATGGAGCTCCAGCAGGCCGCCTACGCCAAGCAGCAGGACAAGATCGCCCACCTGCAGAAATTCATCGACCGCTTCAAGGCCAAGGCCAGCAAGGCCAAGCAGGCGCAAAGCCGGGTCAAGGCCCTCGAACGCATGGAAAAGGTCGCGCCGCTGCTGGCGGAAGCCGATTTCACGTTCGAGTTCAAGGAGCCGGGCAACATCCCGAACCCGATGCTGACGATCAGCGACGCGAGCTTCGGCTACCAGTCTGACAGCGAGCCGCCCAAGATCATCCTGCGTGGCGTGAACCGGTCGGTGCTGGCCGGACAACGCATCGGCATCCTCGGCGCCAACGGCCAGGGCAAGTCGACGCTGGTCAAGACGATCGCGCATGAAATGGGCGCGCTGGCCGGCTCGATCACCGAGGGCAAGGGCCTCTCTATCGGCTACTTCGCACAGCAGGAGCTCGATGTGCTCCGGCCACAGGACACACCGCTCGAACACATGGTCCGCCTTGCGCGCGAACTCGGCGCGGCAACCAGGGAACGCACCGGCGAACAGGACCTGCGCGGGTTTCTCGGCAGCTTCAACTTCAGCGGCGACATGGTGAAGCAGCCAGTCGGCACCATGAGCGGCGGCGAGAAGGCCCGGCTGGTGCTCGCGATGATGGTCTGGCAGCGTCCCAACCTGCTGCTGCTCGACGAGCCGACCAACCACCTCGATCTCGCGACCCGCGAGGCGCTGGCCGTGGCACTCAACGAATTCGAAGGCACGCTCATGCTGGTCAGCCACGACCGGGCTCTGCTGCGTTCGGTGTGCGACGAGTTCTGGCTGGTGGGCCGTGGCGCGGTCAGTGACTTCGACGGCGACCTGGACGACTACCAGCGTTACCTGCTGGAGGAATCCCGGCGCCTGCGCGAGGAAGCCAAGCTGGCGATGGCGGCAACCGTGGCCGAACCCGAACCCGCCGCACAAGAGACGCCCGCGCCTGCAAAGAACCAGCGCCGCCAGGACGCGCAGGAACGCCTGCAGCGCAACGAGCGCGTCAAGCCACTCAGGCGCGAACTGGCCCAGGTCGACCAGCGGCTGGCGGATGCCGCCGCAGAAAAGGCCGCGATCGAGACACGTCTCGCGCAGGCACTCCCCGCAGCCGAGATCGCCGAAGCCGGCAAGCGCCTGAAGGCGCTGAACGACGAAATCGAACAGCTCGAGGAGCGCTGGCTGGATCTGTCCGATCAACTCGAAGCGCTTGTCTGAGTCTGATAAGGTGCGGACATGCCGTCCGCCGTCGAACTTGCCCAGGGCGATCCCGAGCTGATTGCCGCCATCCGCCGCAGCCGGCGACTGCTCGGCCGCAAGGCGCTGATGGCGGCTGCGGTCGGCGCGGTCCCGGTGCCGGGCATCGACTGGGCGGCCGACGCCACCTTGCTATCGCGGGTCATCCCGCAGATCAGCGCCGAGTTCGGCCTATCCGTCACCCAGCTCGACCGGCTCGCCCCTTATGACCGGGAGCGCATCCAGAAAGCCGCAGCCGCCGTCGGCGCGCTGTTGGTCGGCAGGCTGGTGACACGCGAATTGCTGATCAAGCTCGCGCGCCATGCTGGCGTCAAGCTGACCGCGCAGCAGGCGGCAAAGTACGTCCCGATCGTCGGGCAGGCCGTTTCGGCCACGCTGAGCTACGCTGCGCTGCGCGCGCTCGGCGAACTACACATCAAGGAGTGCGTGCAGGTGGCCCAATCCGTCCGCCACCTCCCCCTCGCCGATCGCCGAAGCCGAGCCGCGTCCCGAACCCCGGCGCAGGCCGCGGCTCGGCGGCGCATGGCACCGGCTGAGGCTGCGCCAAGGCGACTGAGCCATTTATCCATACTGGGCTGTTGGACTAGCACGACAGTGAAAATTACGCAACTGAACGAACGGGGGATAATCCGAGCATTCGCGAGAAATTTCTTATCGCAAAATAGCAAGTGGACTACAGCTCAAGCAAGTTTTTCCGCGATGTACACGGAGGAGCGGAAGATGAATGAGACAGATCTTGCAGCGTCGGTAGAGCGGTTGATGGCTCGGGTCGACTACTACCTGCATTGCGAACTCGACGAGGAATACGATCACGACAGGCCGGACACTGCGCGCCGCCTGCTCGAGGCCGCGCTTCGTCAGGAACTGATCCGCGCCAGCGCGGTCGGGCTCGTTTCCAGCATTTCGAGCTCCCGACAGCCATCGATATACGACGACGACGCATCGGCGTAACTGACGACCCAAGGCCGCTTTCAGCGGCCTTTCTTTTATTGGCCGACAGCGGGCCAAGTCCCTGCGGGGCAAGCGCTCGACCTGGTGAAGCGGCCAACGCCCGAGATATGCGCGAGATTCAGGACAGACCCGAACTTGGGCAGGTTGCGATCACGGTGTAAGCTGGCCGCGTGAAACAATACCTCCCCTTCATCGCCTTCGCCTGCTTCGCCTTGTTGGCGCCCGAGATCGCTGCGGCGGCCTCGTCGAACAGATCCTGCAACTGGGACCGGCAGACCGGCCGCATGATCTGCAAGCGGCGCGCGCCTGCACCGAGCGCGCCGCCACCGCCGTCCAAGCCGCAACCGGACAATCCACCGGCACCCGGCTCGTCTTCGTAGACCGGGGCACGTGCCAAAAAAAGCCTGCTATCGATTCATCAATAGCAGGCTTTTCTTGTTGCATGCGGCTTGACTGGTAGGACGTACTGGATTCGAACCAGTGACCAACGGATTAAAAGTCCGCTGCTCTACCAACTGAGCTAACGTCCCCTACCTGTTCAGGCGCCTTTGCCGGCTTCGAATTCGGCAAAGCCAGAAATTATAACGTGGCGTTTCGGGCAATCCGGTCCAGAACCCAGCCCGCTGCACATTGACCGAAAGTCGCCGTCACGCTCACGACGGACCCGTAGCCGTGACAGTTGAGCGACCCGTCGCCTTCGACCACGCACGACGCATCGGGTGGCGCCACGCTCTCTCGGCTGAAGACGCAGGTGATGCCGATCTTGCGACCTTC
The DNA here is from genome assembly GCF_050632185.1 of Variovorax ureilyticus. Lineage (GTDB taxonomy): Bacteria > Pseudomonadota > Gammaproteobacteria > Burkholderiales > Burkholderiaceae_C > Variovorax > Variovorax ureilyticus_A. The sequence goes on along the minus strand of NZ_CP192579.1, from coordinate 1,908,445 downwards.
GCGCGGGGCTCCGTGCTCCTTGCGCAGGCGTTGACGCAACTGCGCGAGCAAGGGGTCATGCGTCACCAGCGAAAGGTCGTCGATGTCGACCTTGTGCGCCAGTCGCTTGCCGCCCGCTGCGCCCGCCGTGATGAAGCCCGCCTTGGTTGCGCGAGCCCACGCTGCCATCGCCACCTTGGCCCGCACCTGGTCGCAGGCATCGATGACCGCAGTCGGCTCTCCGTTCGCTTCGCGCGCCTTGGCGAGCAAGGCCTGCCAGTTGTCCGGCTCGACGAACTCGTCGATCGCCAGCACCTCGCACGATGGGTTGATCTGTGCGATGCGCTCCCGCATCGCTTCGACCTTGGCCTGCCCGACCGTTGCATCGAGCGCGTGGATCTGGCGGTTGATGTTGGATTCGGCGATGTGGTCGAGGTCGATCAGCGTCAGCCGCCCCACCCCGCTGCGCGCGAGCGCCTCCGCGGCCCACGAACCGACGCCGCCGATGCCGGCAACCATGACGTGCGAGGCGTGGATCGCCGCCGCGCCCGAGACGCCGTAAAGGCGCTCCAGCCCACCGAAGCGGCGGGCCAGATCCGCATCGTCCGCATCGACGGCCGGCATCATGATCGGGCGCGACGAGCGGCCACGCTCAGCGCAGCCGCGAAAGCCGCTCGCGCCCGGCCTGCGCGGCTTCGGACTGCGGATAGGCCTTCGTCAGGTCTTCGAGCGTGCGCCGCGCCGCCTTCGTGTCCTTCAACTCGATCTGGCAGTTCGCGATCGACAGCACAGCCTCCGGCGCTTTCGCATGGTCGGGCGCCAGCGAAAGCATCGAGCGGGAAGTTCGCGATGGCCTCGTTGTAGTTGCGGGTCGCGTACTGCGCATTGCCAAGCCAGAACAGCGCCGAAGCGTTGTAGCCGCTCTGCGGATAACGCTTCACGAAATCGGCGAAGGCGGTTTGCGCTTGCGCGAACTGCCCGGCGCGGAAGATGCCCAGCGCCGCATCGAAGTCGGCCTTCTCGCGCGGATCGGCATTGAATTCGCGACCGTCGATCGCGACCTTCGAGGGCTCGTTCTTTTTGAGCTGGTTGTCGACCTCGGTCTGACGCTGCTGCATCTCCGAGAGCGACTTCGTGAGCTGCTCGTTCTGTCCGGTCATGCGGGCCAGGTCGCCACGCATCTGCTCGATCTGGTTCTGCAGATCGAGCAGGCTGCGGCGCAGCTGCGCGTTTTCCTCGGCGCTTTGCGTGCGGATCGTTTCGACCCGCTGTCGCAGATCCAGAATCGCCCGCCGCGCCTCGTCGTCTTCGAACAGCGCGGCCTGCGCGCCGAGGGAGACGCACAGCAATGCGGCTGCAAGGGCAGCGCCTCGCAAGAGAGCCCCGCGCATCATCAACGGTAGGTGATCTCGGCGCGGCGGTTCTGCGCCCAGACTTCCTCACCCGTGCCCTGCACGGCCGGCTTTTCCTTGCCGAAGCTCACAGCCTCGATCTGGTTGTCCGACACGCCGAGCAGCACCAGCGCACGGCGAACGGCCTCGGAGCGCTTCTGGCCGAGCGCGAGGTTGTATTCACGGCCGCCTCGTTCGTCGGTATGGCCTTCGATCGAGATGCGACGCTGCGGATTCGCCTTCAGGAAGCGGGCGTGGCCGTCGATCAGCGACTGGAATTCAGGCTTGACGGTGTAGCTGTCGAAGTCGAAATAGATGATCCGTGCCACGCCGACCGGACCCTGCGCGGTCTGTGCGTTCGGATCGATCGTGACCGGAGCGACGCCGCTGGCCGCCCCACCCGAGCCTTGGCCGCCGCGATCCGTCACCGGCGCTTCGTTGAGCTTCGTGCCCGACGAACAGCCTGCGATGAGCGCCACGATGGCCAGCGAATAAATCGTACGTTTCAACATTTCGAACTCCTCAAGTTAGTCATTGCTTTTGAAACGGACCCCAGTCCGGTTCGCGGATGTCTCCCGCCTGTCCTGCCAGTCGGGCTTTTATTTTTCCGTCCAGCGTCGTCGTCATCAGGGCCTCGCGGCCCTGGAGCTTCGTCGCGTACACGATCAGCTTGCTGTTGGGGGCAAAACTGGGGCGCTCGTCAGCGGTGGTGTCGGTGATGGCCTGCGCGTTGCCGCTCTGCAAGTCCATCACGTGGAGTTTGAACCCGCCATTGACCCGCGAGATGTAGGCCAACCACCGCCCATCGCCGCTGATGGACGGAGAGATGTTGTAGGTGCCGCTGAAGGTGACGCGGGTCGGATTGCCGCCGCTGGCGCTCATCTTGTAGATCTGAGGAGCACCGCCGCGATCGCTCACGAAGTAGATGGTGCTCCCGTCGGCCGAGTACACCGGCTCGGTGTCGATGCTGTTGCTCTGCGTGAGGCGGCGCGGTTCGCCCCCGCTGGAGGAGATCGTGTAGAGCTGGGAGCCGCCGTCGCGGCTCAACGTGACGGCGAGCGTGTTGCCGTCGGGCGCCCACGCCGGTGCGCTGTTGGAGCCGCGGAAATTGGCCACCAGGCGACGCTGACCGCTCGCGACGTTGTGCACGTAGACCACCGGCTTGCGCGACTCGAAGGACACGTACGCGAGCTGCGATCCATTGGAAGACCAGCGCGGCGAAATGATCGGCTCCGGGCTGGCGAGCGCGGCCTGCGCGTTCTCGCCATCGGAGTCGGCCACCCACAGGTTGTAGCGACTCCCGCCCTTGGTGACGTAGGCGATGCGGGTGGAGAAGATGCCCTTTTCGCCGGTGAGCTTCTCGTAGACGTAGTCGGCGATACGGTGCGAAGCGAGGCGGAGGTCGCCCTGCGGCACGGTGTAGCTCTGGCCGCCGAGATCCTGTCCGCGAACCACGTCCCAGAGACGGAAGCGGACATCGTAGCGACCATCCGCCAGCCGCGTGACGCTGCCGGCCACGAGGGAATCGGCGGTGCGCTGGCGCCACAGGCTCAGATCGGGGCGCGAGGTTTCATCGAGCGCCTGACCGGACGCATCGACGCCACGGAACTGGCCGCTGCGTTCGAGGTCGGCCTGGACGATGGCGGAGATCTTCTGCGGCGATCCGTCCTCGCCTTTGAAAGGGACGAGTGCAATCGGCAACTGCGTCAACCCGACGCCCGACACCTCGACCCGAAACTGGGCGAGCGCGGAAATAGCAGGGGAGGCAGCGAGAACCGCAATCAAGGCGCGGCGAGCGAAGAACGATGAAGAAGGGGTTGGGGAGAAGTCTTGCAACGGCTTTTTCATGCGGATCGGAGAGATTTCCGAGGAATTAGTTTCCGGCCTCGGACCTGACGGGCCACATGGTACACATTGCGAGGCTGGCAAAGTCACAAAACGTGTACAAGTTCCGGCCCGGTCCTACACGGAAGGGGCGAACGTAGAATGCGCCGCCATGCAGCCCTCCCCCGCCGCCGACGAAGAGCGGCCTCCCTTGACGCGCCGACTCGCGCGACTGATGACCTGGTTCGGCGGATCGCGCCAATGGTGGGCAATCGGATTCCTGACCGCCAGCATCGCCGCGCTGACCGAAGCGATGATGCCCGCGCTCACGAAGCCCCTGCTCGACCGAGGCTTCACCAAAGGCCAGCTTCAACTCTGGATGGTGCCGGCCGCGATGATCACGCTCTTCGCGGTGCGCGGACTCGCGCAGTTCGCGTCGCAATACGCGCTTTCGCGCATCGCAAACGAAGGCATGCAGCGGCTTCGGCGGATGCTCTTCCAGAAACTCATGGCGGCTGAGCTCGCGCTGTTCTCGCGCCAGTCGGCCAGCACGCTGTCCAACACCGTCATCTACGAGGTGCAGACCGGGGGGATGCTGCTGATACAGGCTCTGCTGGGCTTGTCGCGTGATGGGCTCACCCTGATCGCGCTCGTGATCTATCTGCTCTACCTCAACTGGAAGCTCACGCTCATCATCTGCCTCATGGTGCCGGGTGTCGCGTGGATCATGAAGATTCTGTCGAAGCGGCTCTACCACCTGACACGGCTGGGCCAGCTCGCGACCGACGAACTCGCCTACGTCGTCGAGGAAAACGTGCTCGCCCATCGGGTCGTGCGCCTGCACAATGCGCAGGCGAGCCAGTTGGATCGCTTCGAGCGCTTGAGCCACAGCGTCAACCGCCTAGCGCTGAAATCCACCATTGCTTCAGCCGCGATGACGCCGCTCACGCAGTTGCTCGCGGCGGTCGCGTTGTCCATCGTGGTGGTGATCGCGCTCTGGCAAAGCAGCGAACAGGGCCTGACGGTCGGCGGCTTCGTGGCCTACGTGGCCGCGATGGCGATGCTGATCGCGCCGATCCGTCGTCTTGCCGACGTCGCGAACCCGATCACCCGCGGGCTCGCTGCGCTGGAGCGCGGCCTTGATCTGTTCGACACGGTCGGCCCTGAAAAGCAAGGCCGACATGAAGTCTCGCGTGCCACCGGCCGCATCGAACTTCGCAAGGCGCGCGTCAACTACCGCGGGGACGATGAGGCTCGAGCCCTCGACGACGTCGATCTCGTGATCGAGCCCGGCGAAGTCATCGCCTTCGTGGGACCTTCAGGTTCCGGCAAGACGACCCTCGTCAATCTCCTGCCCCGCTTCGTGCTGCCGAGCGCCGGCCAGATCCTGCTCGACGGCCGGGACGTTGCCGAATGGCAACTCAGCAGCCTGCGCGCGCAGTTCGCGATGGTCAGCCAGGATGTGGTCATGCTCAACGACACGCTGGCGGCCAATGTGGCCCTCGGCGCCGAGATCGACCGCGACCGTATCGTCGAATGCGTCGCGGCCGCCAACCTGGCGATGCATGTCGAGAGCCTGCCGAACGGCATCGACACCGTGCTCGGCCACAACGCGACGCAGCTTTCGGGCGGGCAGCGCCAGCGTCTCGCGATCGCGCGCGCCCTCTACAAGAACGCGCCGATCCTCCTGCTCGACGAGGCCACTTCGGCGCTCGACACCGAATCCGAACGACTGGTGCAGGAAGCACTGCAGCGCCTGATGCAGGGCCGGACCACCCTCATCGTCGCGCACCGCCTCTCGACCATCCAGCACGCCGACCGCATCGTCGTCATGGACCACGGCCGCATCGCCGAGCAAGGCAGCCACGCACAACTGATGGCCCTCGACGGCCTCTACGCCCGCCTGCAGCACCTCGCCATCCGAGGCGCCGCGCCCGGGCAGGATCCCACGATCTGACCCAAGCGGGATACCAGAAACACCGCGGAACCGGCTCCGCCGAGCCGCTGGTGTTGCCCCCCGGTAGGGGGTGTCAGAGCCACACGAAGTGGGCGAGGCTGGGGGCTAGCCTATAACAAGACGATGTCGTACTGGCCTTGTCCCATCGCGGGCTCGGCCTGCAACGAAATCGGCTTGCCGATGAAGTCGCTGAGCCCGGCCAGGTGCTGGCTCTCCTCGTCGAGGAACAGTTCGATCACCTGCGGCGACGAGACGATGCGGAATTCGCGCGGCGTGAACTGGCGCGCCTCGCGCAGGATCTCGCGCAGTACGTCGTACGCCACGCTGCGGGCGGTCTTCACGATCCCCTGCCCTCCACATGCAAGACAGGGTTCGCACAGCATGTGCGCCAGCGATTCGCGCGTGCGCTTGCGCGTCATTTCCACCAGTCCGAGCTGCGAGAACCCGCCCGCGGTCGTCTTCACGCGATCGCGCGCGAGCTGCTTGCGGAACTCGGCCAGCACCTGCTCGCGATGGTCGTCGCGCGCCATGTCGATGAAGTCGACGATGACGATCCCGCCCAGGTTGCGCAAGCGGAGCTGTCGCGCGATGGCCTGCGCGGCCTCGAGGTTGGTCTTGAAGATCGTGTCGTCGAAGTTGCGCGCCCCCACGAAGCCGCCGGTGTTCACGTCGACCGTCGTCAGCGCCTCGGTCTGGTCGACCACCAGGTAGCCGCCGGACTTGAGATCGACCCGCCGCCCCAGCGCCTTGGCGATTTCCTCGTCGATCGAGTAGAGATCGAAGATCGGCCGCTCGCCCTTGTACAGCTGCAGCTTGCCCGCCGCCTGCGGCATGAATTCGAGCCCGAACTTGAGCAGCGAATCGAACTGCTCGCGCGAGTCGATGCGGATCGTCTGCGTGTCTTCGCTCGTCATGTCCCGCAGCACGCGCTGCAGCAGGCTCAGGTCCTGGTGCAGCAAGGACAACGGAGGCATGCGCACCGAGAGCTCGCGGATGCGCGACCAGGTCTTGCGCAAATAGGCGATGTCCTCGGCGAGCTCGGCGTCGCTGGAATCTTCGCCGTTGGTGCGAAGGATGAAGCCGCCCGTGTTCGCCGGCACCACACCGCCCGCTTCCGCGGCCGCCGCGGCCTCGATCAGCGCCTGCATGCGCGAGCGCAACGCGTCGCGAAGATCCGGCGGGATCTTCTGCGAGACGCCGATATGGTTGTCCTGCGGCAGGAAGACCAGCAGCCGCCCCGCGATGCTGATCTGGGTCGACAGCCGCGCGCCCTTGGTGCCGATCGGATCCTTGATGACCTGCACCAGCAGCGACTGCCCTTCGAACACCTGTTTCTCGATCGGGATCATCGCGCCGGCATTGCGGTGCTCGCGGTCCGCCGCAACGGCGCTGGGGCGCGAACCCGGCGTGAATGGCGCCACGATGTCCGCCACGTGCAGGAAAGCCGTGCGGTCGAGACCGATGTCGACGAAAGCGGACTGCATGCCGGGCAGCACCCGAGACACCTTGCCGAGATAGATGTTGCCGACCAGGCCGCGCTCGAGGGTGCGCTCCAGGTGGAGTTCCTGGACCGCACCGTGCTCCACTACGGCAACGCGGGTCTCTTGCGGCGACCAGTTGATCAGGATGTCTTGCATCTGTTGCCTAAAGCCTGAACCCCGCCTGGCGCAGCAACCGGGCGGTCTCGAACATCGGGAGACCCATGATGCCCGAATGCGAGCCGCTGATGTGCTCGATGAATGCGGCGGCCCGTCCCTGGATCGCATACGCGCCGGCCTTGCCGAGCGGCTCGCCGGTCGCGACGTAATCGGCGATCTGCCCGGCACCGATCGGCGCGAAGCGGACATGCGACACATTGAGCAGCGCCGATCGTTCGACGCCGTGCTGGAGCGCGATCGCGGTCATCACGCGATGGGTGCGGCCGGAGAGCATTGCGAGCATCCGCTCGGCATCGCGCGCATCCTCGGGCTTGCCGAGGATCGTCCGCCCTAGCGCCACGGTCGTGTCGGCGCACAGGATCGGCGCGGGCGTCAAGCCGCGGCGCTCCCACCGCACGACGGCCGCATCGAGCTTCAGCCCGGTCACCCGCTGGACGTAGGCCGTCGGCGATTCGCCCGGAAGCACCGCCTCGAGCGCTTCGGCATCCTCGCCGGACTCGGCCAGCAGCAGTTCGTGCCGGATGCCCAGTTGCCCGAGCAACTGGGCGCGTCGCGGACTCTGCGACGCGAGGTAGATGAAATCGGGGGTCATTCGCGGTGGTAGGGATGGCCGGCATTCACCGACCAGGCGCGATAGAGCTGCTCGACGAGCAGCACCCGCGCCATCGCGTGCGGCAGCGTGAGGTCGGAGAGCCGGATGCGCTCGTGCGCCGCGGCCTTGAACGCCGGGTCCAGCCCGTCAGGGCCGCCGATCACCAGCGCGACGTCATCGCCCTCGCCTTGCCAGGCTTGCAGACGGGCGGCCAGCGCCTTGGTGGTGAGCGAGGTGCCGCGCTCGTCCAGCACGACGATGCGCATGCCCTTGGCGATGGCGGCCTCGATGCGCTCGCGTTCGGCTGCGTAGAGGGTTTCCAGCGTCTTCGAGCCGCGCGGTTCGGTCTTGACCGCACGCAGCTCGAGCTTGAGTTCCGGGGGAAGCGCTTGGCGTAATCGTCCCAGGCGGTCTGCGCCCAGTCGGGCACGCGCTGCCCGACTGCGACCACCAGGAGCTTCATGACCGGGCGGAAGCAGTCTTGCGGGCGGCCTTCTTCACCGGCGCCGATTTCTTCGCCGCGGCTTTCTTGGCAGGCGTCTTCACGACGACGGTCTTGGCGGGCTTCGATGCCGCAGACTTATTCACGGGCGCCTTCTTTGCGGCAGTCTTCTTGGCAGCCGGCTTGGCGGCCTGCTCCGCAGCCCGCGCAGCGGTCTTGGCGGCGCTGGACCGGCGCAACGAGGTGCTCTTGGCGGCTGGCGCCTTGTCGGCCTCTTCCGATGCCCTGACGGCCATCGGCTTGGTCGCGCCGAGCTTGGCTCGCACCGGCTTGTCGCCCCAGATTTCCTCGAGGTGGTAGTACTGACGGATTGCCGGCTGCATGATGTGCGCGACCGCGGAACCGCAGTCCACGATGATCCATTCGCCGTTGGCCTCGCCCTCGACGCGGGGCTTGTTGAAACCGGCTTCTCGCACCGCGTCGAGCACGCTCGCCGCGAGGGCCTTGGTCTGGCGATTGGACGTTCCGGAAGCCACGATCACGCGCTCGAAGAGCGGGGAAAGATGCTCGGTATCGAAAACCTGGATGTCCTGCGCCTTGACGTCCTCGAGGCCATCGATGATGGCTCTCTGGAGTTTCTGCGTGTCTTTCTTGGCGGCGGCTTCAGTTCTCATCAGGCGGATCGGTAGAGGTGGTGTTGTTCAATATAGCGTGCAACCGCCGGCGGAACCAGTTGGCGAAGATCCTCCCCTCGCTGGGCGCACGCGCGGACGTCAGTCGCGCTGACGCCCATCGGCGGGAGCTGGAGCTTTTCGAAGCGGGCGCCGGGCGGCACGGAAGGCAGAGAGGATGGATCGAACTGTCCGTCAGAGCCCGTGGATAGTGCGCGATATGCTACGGAAATTATAGCAATCGAAAGAATCTCTTCGAAGCCGTGCCAGCGGTGCAGCGAACTCGCCTGGTCGGCGCCCATGATCAGCACGAGTTGCGCGCCGGGCTGCTCCCGATTCAGTTCGCGCAACGTGTCGAGCGTATAGGTCGGACCGGGCCGCAGGATCTCGCGCGGATCGACCCGCGTGTCGGGCAGATCGTCGAATGCAAGGTGCGACATGGCGAGGCGGTGCTCCGCCGGGCTCAACGGCCGGTCCTTGTGCCGGGCCTGCCCCGTGGGGAAGACGCGCAGTTCCGCCAGACCGAGTTGGGCCAGTGCCGCCTGCGCCATCGCCACATGCGCGTTGTGGGGCGGATCGAACGCGCCGCCGAAGACCCCGACCCGCGGTTTGGTCAGAGCCATTCGCGCCGCACGAGGAAGTCGCGGTACAGCGCCGCCTCAGGGCTGCCCGGCTCGGGCTCCTGCCGGTAGGCCCAGCTGGCGAGGGGCGGCATCGACAGCAGGATCGATTCGGTCCGCCCGCCCGATTGCAGGCCGAAGTGCGTGCCGCGGTCCCAGACGAGGTTGAACTCGACGTAGCGACCGCGCCGGTAGAGCTGGAAGCCCCGCTCGCGCTCGCCGTAGAGCATGTTGCGGCGACGCTCGACGATCGGCAGATAGGCCGGCAGGAAGGCATCGCCGACCGAGCGCAGCATCGCGAAGCTGCGCTCGAAGCCGAGCTCCGAAAAATCGTCGAAGAAGATGCCGCCGACGCCACGCTGCTCGTTGCGGTGCTTGAGGAAGAAGTAGTCGTCGCACCACGCCTTGAAGCGTGGGTACTTGTCGTCGCCGAAGGAGGCGAGCGCGTCGCGGCAGGTGCGATGGAAATGGACCGCGTCTTCCTCGAACCCGTAGTACGGCGTCAGGTCCATGCCGCCGCCAAACCAGCAGACCGGCGGCGCATCGGCAGGAAGCGCCGCGAGCATGCGCACATTCATGTGCACGGTCGGCACGTAGGGGTTGCGCGGATGGAACACCAGCGACACGCCCATGGCCTCGAAGGGCGCACCGGCGAGCTCGGGCCGATGCTGGGTCGCCGACGGTGGCAGCCTCGGTCCGCTCACCTGCGACAGACCGCAGCCGGCGCGCTCGAAAAGCCCCCGCCTTCGAGGATGCAGGTCAGACCGCTGCCCTGCAGCGGTTCATCCGGCGCCTTATGCCATTCATCCCGCACGCATTGGCCGCCATCCGCCGACTCGATGGCGGACACGATGCGCTGCTGCAACCCGCGCAGGTAGTCACCCACCTCCTGCGGTCTGGCTTCGAGCGGGACTGCTTGCATTGGATTCTCAGGCGCCGCGTGCGTGCACGGCGCGATGCCCGATGTCCTTGCGGTACTGGGCGCCGTCGAAGCGCACGCGCGCCGCGACCTCGTAGGCACGTTGCTGAGCCTGCTTGACGCTGTCGGCCAGCACGGTCACGCAGAGCACGCGGCCGCCGCTGGTCTTGAGCTCGCCGCCTTCCAGCGTGGTCCCGGCATGGAAGACCACCGCATCGGGCGCTTCGGCCGGAATGCCCTGGATGCGATCCCCCTTGCGCGGCGACAGCGGATAGCCGTGCGCCGCCATCACCACGCCGAGCGCGACGCGGCGATCCCATTCGAGTTCGACCTGGTCCAGCGTGCCGTCGGTGGCATGCCAGAAGACTTCGAACAGGTCCGACTTCAGCCGCAGCATGATGGGCTGCGTTTCGGGGTCGCCCATGCGGCAGTTGAATTCGAGCGTCTTCGGGTGACCCGTGGCGTCGATCATGAGCCCGGCATACAGGAAACCGGTGTACGGAATGCCGTCCTTCTCCATGCCGCGGATCGTCGGCAGGATGATCTCGCGCATCGCACGCGCATGCACCTCGGCCGTGACCACCGGCGCCGGCGAGTAGGCCCCCATGCCCCCGGTGTTCGGCCCCTGGTCGCCGTCGAGCAGGCGCTTGTGGTCCTGACTGGTCGCGAGCGCAGTGACGTTCTTGCCGTCGCACAGGACGATGAAGCTCGCCTCCTCACCCTGGAGGAACTCCTCGATGACGACGCGCGCGCCGCCCTCGTTGTGGGACACGCCGAACTTGTTGTCCAGCAGCATGAAGTCGATGGCCTCGTGCGCCTCGGCCAACGTGGTGGCGACGACGACCCCCTTGCCCGCCGCAAGGCCGTCGGCCTTGATCACGATCGGGGCGCCCTTGGCGTCCACGTGGGCGTGCGCCGCGGCAGCGTCGGTGAATGACTCGTACTCCGCAGTGGGAATGCCGTGGCGCTTCATGAACGCCTTCGAGAAAGCCTTGGAGCTTTCGAGCTGCGCGGCAGCCTGGGTCGGCCCGAAGATGCGCATGCCGTGTGCGCGGAATTCGTCCACGACACCGGCGGCGAGCGGCGCCTCGGGGCCGACGACGGTCAGCGCGATCTTTTCCTTCTGCGCCCACTCGCGCAGTGCGGCGGGCTCCGTGACGTCGACGCACTCGTAGCGCGCATCCGCGCGCGTGCCGCCGTTGCCCGGGGCGACATAGACCTTGCTCACGCGCTGGGACTGCGCCAGCCGCCATGCCAGCGCATGCTCTCGGCCCCCTCCCCCGATCACCAGTACCTTCATTCGCGTGCTTTCTTTCGCGCTTGCCTTACTCGGGCAGCGCAGCGTTGTGATAGACATCCTGCACGTCGTCGAGGTCCTCCAGGACGTCGAGCAGCTTTTGCATCTTCGCGGCGTCCTCGCCGGCGAGTTCGATGGTGTTCTCGGCCCGCATCGTGACCTCGGCCACGTCGGGCTTGAGGCCCGCGGCTTCCAGGGCGTTCTTGACGGTTTCGAAATCACCGGGTGCGGTGAGCACCTCGATCGCGCCGTCGTCGTCGGTGACGACGTCCTCCGCGCCCGCCTCGAGCGCGACTTCCATGACCTTGTCCTCGCTGGTGCCCGGCGCAAAGATGAGCTGCCCGCAATGCTTGAACTGGAAGGCCACCGAGCCTTCGGTGCCCAGGTTGCCTCCGTGCTTGCTGAAGGCGTGCCGCACCTCCGCCACGGTGCGCACGCGGTTGTCGGTCATCGTGTCGATGATGATCGCCGCCCCGCCGATGCCGTAGCCCTCGTAGCGGATTTCCTCGTAGTTCACGCCTTCGAGGTTGCCGGTGGCCTTGTCGATGTTGCGCTTGATGGTGTCGGCAGGCAGGTTGACTGCCTTGGCCTTGTCGACCGCCAGCCGCAGCCGCGGATTGGCGCTCAGATCGCCACCACCCGCCTTGGCGGCCACCATGATTTCACGGATGGCGCGGGTCCAGAGCTTGCCTCGCTTCTCGTCCTGCCGGCCTTTCCGGTGCTGAATATTCGCCCATTTGCTGTGTCCGGCCATGGCTTTAACTCTCGCTGTCTTGTGTTTTCAAAGCAAAGGGCGAGTTTACTGTCCGGCGCGAACGACGCCCGGGCCGATGTGAGGGAACCGGATGCCTTTTTGGGATAATCCCGGCGCTGAAAGACGCACCCCGCCGGGCTCCTTGCTTCGGCACCCCGACCGCCCGCATGAGCATTTCTTCCACCACGCCCGAACACGCCGCACCGACCAAGTGACAGCACGAGAACCCCTCGGGGCGCCGCCCCTGCGCGTCCAGCGCCTTTCCCTGTCCGACAGCCTGGCACTCGCGGCCGGCGGATCACCGCCCTTCGGCGCGCTCGGCTACGGCACGCCCGATCACCTGGCATGGATGTCGACCGTGAACGCCCGTGTGCTCTCCTCGAGCGCGATGGCGGACGTATGGCACGCCAGCGAGCACATCGAATCCGGCACCACCGGCGTGGTGCGCTGGCGCTGCGACGGGCACTGGATGCTCGGCGCCATCGATCTGGACGAGTCGGTCGAGAAGCAGGGTCTCGCCGCCCTTGCCCAGCGCGCCTACCGCGACCTGTTCGAATCGCTCGAGCAGACCGGTTGCGCGCACCTGCTGCGCATCTGGAACTACCTGCCCCACATCAACGGCGACGGCGGCGGTCTCGAGCGCTATCGCCAGTTCAACCTGGGCCGGCAACAGGCTTTCGTCGAGGCCGATCAGGCCGCGTTCGAAGGGGCTCCGGCCGCATGCGCGCTCGGGATTCACCAGGGCGCCCTGTGCATCCGCTTCCTGGCCGGCCGCAGCGCGCCGCTGCCGGTCGAAAACCCGCGACAGGTTTCGGCCTATCACTACCCCAAGACTTACGGACCCCGTGCGCCGACGTTCTCCAGGGCAGCGCTCGCCGAGCTCGGCGGCGGTGACGTGGCGCTGTTCATCTCCGGCACGGCGAGCATCGTCGGCCACGAGACGGTCCATGTAGGCGAGATCGTGGCCCAGACCGAGGAAACCCTGCGCAACCTGCGCGCGGTCATCGCCGCAGCCAACGAGCGCACCACGGCGCGCTTCGACCTCTCGGCGCTCGACTGCGTGGTCTACGTGCGCCATGCGGCCGATGCGTCGGTCGTGCGGCAGGTCATGGAAGAGTCGCTCGGCCCCAAGGCGCACACGCTGAGCCACGCCGTGTTCCTCGAGGCCGACATCTGCCGCCAGGACCTGCTGGTGGAGATCGAGGCCCATGCCGTGGCACGCGGCGCGCTGCGCGGCTGACTACCCCTTTCACGCGATGAACCGGCCGCTTCGTCTGGCACTCTCAATGGCGCTCGCGCTGCCGCTCTATGCGCTGCTCGCGCTGCTGGGCAGCGTGTCGCTCGCCTGGAACCTGGTCGCGATGCTGCTGTACCCGGTGCTGCCCGCGGAGACCGGACGTGCGTTGGGCCGGCGCGTCATCGCGCATGCGTACCGCGCCTTCTGGGCCTCGGCATCGCTGTGCGGCATGATGCGCATCGACGCCGATTGCCTCGACGCCCTGCGCAACGAGCGCGGGCTGATCTTCGTCGCCAACCATCCCACCATGCTCGACGCCCTGCTGCTGGTGGCGCGGCTGCCACGCAGCGCCTGCATCATGAAGGCGGACCTGATGCGCAACGTCTTTCTGGGGGCAGGCGCGCGGCTGGCGCGCTACATCCGCAACGACTCGGCCCGCACCATGGTCAAGCTCGCGGTCGAAGACCTGAAAAGCGGCGGCCAGCTCGTGATCTTCCCTGAGGGAACGCGAACTGTGACGCCGCCGCTCAACGCATTCAGGCCCGGCGTCACGCTGATCGCCAAGCTCTCGCAGTCGCCGATCCAGACGGTCTTCATCGACACCAATTCGCCCTATCTTGCCAAGGGCTGGCCGTTGTGGCGCGTGCCGCCGCTGCCCATCGTCTTCCGGCTGCGCCTGGGCCAGCGCTTCGCGCCTTCGCAGGACAGCGACGCGCTGCTGCACCAGATCGAACAATACTTCCGCCACTCCATGGAACAGCGCTCCCCGGATGCGCAGCCCGCATGCCAGACGTCTCGCGCACCCACCTTGTCCTGATCCCCAGCTACAACACGGGTGAGCGGCTGTTCTCGACGGTCGCGGCCGCCCGCGCGCAGTGGAGCCCGGTGTGGGTGGTGATCGACGGCAGCACCGACGGCACCGGCGAGCGGCTTCAGGCGCTCGCGGGCTCGGACCCCGGCCTGCACGTTTCGATCCTCCCCACCAACCAGGGCAAAGGTGCCGCCGTGCTGCACGGATTGCGCGAGGCGCGCACAGCCGGCTTCACGCACGTGCTGACCATGGATTCGGATGGGCAGCATCCCGCCGACCTGATCCCGGCCTTCATGAAGGCATCGCAGGACCGCCCCGAGACGATGGTGCTGGGCCGCCCCGTGTTCGATGCGAGCGCCCCGTTGCTGCGCGTGCGCGGCCGACGCATCTCGAACGGCTGGACGCAGCTCGAGACCCTGTTCGCCGGCATCGGCGATTCGCTGTACGGTTTCCGCGTCTATCCCCTCGCCGACCTGTTGGCGGTGATGGATGCGCAGCCCTGGATGCGCCGCTTCGATTTCGACACCGAGGCCGTGGTGCGGCTGGCCTGGCGCGGCGTGAAGCCGGTCAACATCGACGCGCCGGTGAAGTACCTCACCGCCGAGGAAGGCGGTGTGTCGCACTTCCGCTATGGGCGCGACAACGTGCTGCTGACGTGGATGCACACCCGGCTGGTGATCGAGTTCGTCTTCAGGCTGCCGGGGCTGCTGTGGCGCAGGCTGCGCGGCGCACCGCCCTTTCAGCCTTGAGGCGGGCGTGATCGCGCCCGCTCAGCCGTTCTCGCGGGCCTGCGCGCGCGCGAATGCGGGGCGGCCGGTCACGCGCTTCACGTAGTCTTCGAGCAAGGTCGTGCGCTTCAGCAGCGGGCCGCCGAGAAACAGCGCGAAGGTGGTGCCGACGAGGATGTCGGCGGCGGAAAACTGCTCGCCGAGAAGGTACGGGCCGCGCTCCAGGGTCCGGTTCACATACACCATGACTTCGTCGGGATCGACCCATCCCGCCGTGCCTCGGGGCGGCGTCACGCCCATGAACTTGCCGACCCAGGCCGGCTCCATCACGCCGGCGTAGTAGGCCAGCCAGCTCAGGTAGGCCCCGCGCAGCGGCGAACCCACCACCGGGCCGATGCCGGCCGCCGGAAACTTGTCGGTGAGGTAGCAGGTGATCGCGATGGTCTCGAACACCAGGGCGCCATCGTCCTCGATCGCGGGCACCTTGCCGTGGGGATGCGGGTTGGCCGCGTCGGCCGAGCCCGTCCCGTTGCCTCGCCGGATATCGACCTTCTGGATCCGGTAGGGCGCACCCAGCTCCTCGAGCAGGAAGATCATGCGCGAGGAGCGCGAGTTCGGTGCGTGGAAGAGCTTGATCATCGGTGCCTCCGGTTGGCTTCAGATCATCCCACCGTTGATCGAAATGACCTGCCCCGTGATGTAGGCGGCCTCGTCGCTGGCGAGGAACCCCGCGAGGGCGGCCACTTCCTCCGGCGTGCCGGCGCGTTTCGCGGGCACGAGCTGGTTGATCGTCGCGGCGTCGAACACGCCGTCGGCCATCGGCGAGGCGATGATGCCGGGCGCGATCGCGTTCACCGTCACGCCGCGTGCCGCCACTTCCAGCGACAGCGACTTCGTCGCGCTGTTGAGCGCGCCCTTGGCCGCCGCGTAGTTGACCTGCCCGCGATTGCCGGTCAGCGATGCGACCGAGGAAATATTCAGGATGCGCCCCCAGCGCGTGCGCAGCATCGGCAGCAGCAGCGGCTGCGTGACGCGGAAGAAGCCGTTGAGCGACACGTCGATCACCTTGTGCCACTGCTCGGGCTGCATGCCCGGGAGCACCGCGTCGTCATGCACGCCCGCGTTGTTGACGATGATCTGGACCGGTCCGTCCTTCAGCATGCGCTCGCAGGCCACACGTGCGGCCTCGTCGCTGCGCAGATCGAACACCACGCATTCTGCCTTGCCGCCGGCGGCCGCGATCGCGGCCGCGAGCCGCTCCACCGATTCGGGTCGCGAATTCGCATGCAGCAGCACCGTGGCGCCGTCGCGCGCGAGACGCTGTGCGATCGCGGCGCCGAGCGCGCCGCTGGCGCCGGTCACCAGCGCACGTTTTCCTGTGAGACTCATGGGCTTTCCTTCAGTTGGCGAGCGGGGTGTTGAGCACGACCACGGCGCGGCCCTCGGCCAGCGCCCGGCCCTGCACGTCCTTCACCGCGAATTCGTAGAGGATCTGGGATGCATCGCCGGAGACCCGCTGGGCGTGCACATGCAGCGCGCCCGCCACGTCGTCGATGCGCTCGACGGCCAGCCGCACGCCTCGCGCACTCGCGAGAAAACCGGCCGACGGTTCGCTGTCTTCCGGCGCGAGCAGGCCGCCATGCAAGGCCATCGCCTGCGCCGCGTATTCGACGAGGTTCGGGGAGAGCAGGCCGCTCGCGGTGCGCAGCGGGTTGTCCGCGCGCACGTGCGTGGTCGTCGTGCAGTGGATGCGGTTTGCATCCCACGATTCCAGGCGCTCCAGCAGGCACATCGTGCCGCTGTGCGGAATGCGGCGGGCGATGCCGGCCTGGTCCAGGGTTTGAGGTACGGTCATCGGGAATCCTTGAGGTCGGCCACGAGCAGCACGTTTGCAAAGGGCGTGCCTTCGCTCATCGGGATGCTTTCGACCGAAAAACCGAGGCGCTCCAGCAGCGCCTTCCAATCGTTGAGCGGCCGCCCCCACGTCGGCGACACCCGGTGCCCCCGGATGCGCGTGACCGTGCGGTCGACCCATTGGCTGATCGCGAACCCGCCGCGGCGGCCCGCGTCGCCGATGCGCAGCAGCAGCCGGCCGCCGGGCTGCAGGGCGTCGCGCACGCGGCGCAGGACGCCCTCCTGCGCCGCGAGATCCACGTAGTGCAGCACGTCCAGGATCACCACGAGATCGCTTGCGGGAAGCTCGGTCGTGCACATGTCGCCACACACGAACCGGGGCGTCGGCCGAAGATGGCCCACCGACGACTCGGCGCGCGCCACGTCTTTCGGCATCAGTTCGATGCCGGTGTAGCTTGGCGACGCCGGCGTGGCCGGCCACGCGGCAGGCCATTCGCCGGGCTGCGCCTGCATCGCGCTCATCGCCGACAGAAGGCTGACGAAGAGGCCCTGTCCGCAACCGATATCGACCACACGCGCCCGGCCGTCACCGATCAACCCGCGCTCGATCAACCCGCGAAAGACAGGATCGCGCCCGAGCTTGCCCCGTGCGAAATGCCAGGCGAACTTGCCCGCCTTCCGGTAGGGCGCGCTCGCGCGCTCATGCAATCGACGCCACGCGGCGTCCGCGGAAATCTGCGCGCTCATGAAAGGACTCTGGAAGACCCGGCAAGCGACCGGTGACTCATGCCGACAGACCCTCCGGCAAGGTCACGGCACGCAGGCCATTGGCCTGCAATTGCGACAGCAGCCTGGGAAGCACTTCGAGGATGACCGGTTGCCCTTGCGCAGTGCGCGCGGCATGGCCGTCGTGCAGCAGCAGGATGTCGCCGGCTTTCAGCCCCTTGGTGAGCCGTGCGAGCACGGCCTGGGCATTGCCCTCACGGGTGTCGAAGCCGCGCCGCGTCCAGCTGACGAGCGACAGGCCCATGCGATGCAGCACCGGCGCCAGGAAGGGATTGCGCAGGCCCGCGGGCGCGCGAAAGCAGGTGGGACGCTGCCCGGTGACTTCCTCCAGCACCTGTTGCGCTCGCGAGATCTCTTGAGCGAAACCGCGCGGCCCCAGGAAGGAGAAGTTGTGCCGATGCCGTGCCGTGTGGTTCTGGATGCTGTGGCCACGCGCCGCGATCTCGCGCGCGAGCCCCGGATGTTCGAGCACGCGCTCGGCGATGCAGAAGAAGGTCGCGCGCTGGTGGTGCGCGTCGAGCATGTCCAGCACCTTTGGCGTGACCTCCGGGTCGGGACCGTCGTCGATCGTGACGGCGATCTCGCGCCGGGCCACCGCGCTGGCAGGCAGTCGCGTGACGTTGGGGCCCAGCAGGCTGCTGCGCGGCGTCAGCCCGGCCGCGGTGATGACCGCATGGTTCAACACCACCGCCCCGACGGCCCACGGCCACGCGCCCGGAACGAACAGCGCCGCGCCGACGGCCGCGACATGCACCACGGCGCTGGCCTGGATGGCCGGCGGCCATGGCCAGGATTCGCGGTGGGGTACGGGAAGGACTTGCGACATGGACTCTCGGGACGTGCGGCTGCGCGATTCTCCCATCAGCGCACCCTGTCCGCGACGGGCGCGGTCGCGCGCGCGAAAGCGGCCGAGAGCAGCAGCGCCAGCAATGCGCCGGGCGCGACCACGCGGCCGATCGACGACAGCGCAGGGATGTTCGAGATCGCGATCAGGCCGAACGAGATGACCGTCGTCAGGTTCGCCAGCATCAACGATGCGAGCGTGTCTTCGTCCGCGCGGCCGGTCTCGCGCAACTGGTCGAAGAACAAGGCGTAGTTCGAACCCACCGCCACGATCAGCAGCAGCCCCACCAGATGCAGGATGCCCAACGGCACGTGCAGCGCCGCCATGCCCCCCAACGTGAGCACCACCGCCATCGCGAGCGGCTGGCACACCGCGAGCAGACGACGCCCCGAGCGCAGGTAGGCCCCGAGCAGGACCACCACCGCGAGCCCGCCGAGCATCACCTGGACGAAGGCCTCGTGCAGATAGCGCTGATAGAGGTTCGCCAGTTCGTCGCCCACGTTGACGACCTGCACATCCGGCACCCCGTCGAGTGCGGCCGCGAGCCGGCCCGCATCGAAGCCCGCGCCCGGATGCAGCGCGATCAGCGTGGACCACCCGCCGCCCTCACGCTCGAACATCAACGCACCGAGCACCGCGTCGAGCGGGCCGCCCTTCAGATCGGCCCGCTGGATCACCGGGAGCGCCTTGGCCGCCTGGACATCCGCAACGAAGGCTTCGAGCCGCGATGCGGGCAGCGGCAATCCGCGCGTCGCTTCGACGAGCCGGCTGCGCAGGGTGTCCGCATCGGGGAGGCTCGCGATCCGCGCCTTCTGCGCCGCCTCGCTCGGCAGCAGGCGCGTGACGGTTTCATAGCCCGCAAGATCGCCCTTGTCGACCAGCGCTTCGAGCCGCGCGCCGGCGGCCTCGGTATTGCGCAGGGCCGATTGGACATCCACGCCCTGGATCACGATCAGCGTGCCGCCGTCGCTCGCGCCGATGTCGGAGCGCAGCTCGGCGTCGAGCTTCTGCGCGGCCTGCGGCACCGGGCTCATCGCGCTCAGATTCGCGCGCCACAGGTCCCCGCCCTGCCATGTCACCAGCGCCAGCGCGGCGACGCCGAGCCCCGCCAGCGCCCACCGCAAGCGCGGCAGAGCGCGCACCCCCACGCCGGCCACGCGCGCCATGTGCGCGCGCATGCCCATGCCGGTGGCGCCATCCGGCGCGAGGATCGGCAGCACGAAACGCGCCACGAGCGCCGCCGCGATCAGTCCCGCGAGCGAGAAAACGCCGAGCTGCGCCAGCCCCGGAAAGCCGGAAAACACCAGCGCAGCAAAGCCGCAGACCGAGGTCAGCAGCCCGAGCCGCACGGTCGGCCAATGGATATCGCGCCAGCGCCGCCAGCCGGTGCCCGGCGTGGCCGCGCCGCGCGCCTGGATCAGGTAGTAGATCGCGTAGTCGACCGTCTCGCCGATCAGCGTGCTGCCGAAGCCGAGCGTGAGGCCGTGCACGTTGCCGAAGACAAGGCTGACCGTCGCCGTGCCCCACACCACGCCGGTCGCCACCGGCAGAAAAGCGACGACGAGTGCGCGCGGCGACGCGAAAGCGAGCAGCAGCAAGGCCCCCATCACGATGCCGCCCACCACCGCGAGATGGGTCGCCTCGGACTTGATCTGGTCGCGGCTCTCGACCGAGAAGATCGGCGCACCGGTCATCTGGAGATGCGGCCGCTCGCCCGACAGGCCGTGCGTGGCCGCGTCGAACGCGCCGCGCACCTGCGCGATCGCCTTCGCGACCGCATCGAGGTCGCTGCCCGACGCATGCGTGGTCGCGAGCATCACCGCGCGCGGCGCGCTGCGCGATACCCATACGCCCTCCTCGTTTCGCGGCGAGCTCGCGGGAATCAGCCCTTCGGCGATGCGCTGCATTTCGCCCGTCGGGTCGCGGTCCAGCAGCGGCTTCAGCGCATTGCCCGCGGGTGTTCCAAGCATCGAGAGCGTGTCGACGATCGCATCGCGCAGGCCCGCGGCGCTGAAGCGCTCCGGCGTCACCTCGGTCGAAAGCAGGTAGCGATGGTCCAAGACCCAGGTCCCCGAGGCCTTCCATTCGCTGGTGTCGCCGTTCTGCACCTGGTCGAAGAGACCGCTCTGCCGCATCGACGATGCGACCGCGCGAGAGACCTCGGCACGCTGCGCGGCGTCCTTGCCGCCCTCGATGCCGATGAAGACGGTGCGCGAGGCGATGCCGCTCTGGAGCTGCTCGATCAGCACCCGCTGACGCGCATCGGGGCTCTTTGGCAGGAAGGCGGACAGGTCCGCGCTGAATTGCGAACGCGCAATGATGGCGACACCCACGGCCAGCAGCCCCAGCCAGAGCCACAACGCGAGTCTGGCGGGACGCCCGCCCGCCCTGGAAACGCCGTGCATCACGGCGTGCTTCGCGCCGACGTCCCCGGCGAATGGCCTGTGCGGCGTTCGGGCGTGATGTTCATGACCGAGCGGTCACCGCCGATGAACTCCATCTCGATGCCGAGCACGTCGCCGCCGCGCCCGGTCAGGCGCATGCTGCGGACCTGCGCGGCGAGACGCTCGTCGAGGGGTTGCAGGTCCAGCGCCCAGTCGTTGCTGGTGCCCGTGAGGGTGCTGCGGAAATAGCGCTGAAGGCTCTGGGCATTGCCGCTCAGGGTGCCGCGCATCGCTTCGACCATGCCGAGCAACTCCGGCATGCTGTCGAGCGCCACCGTGCGCGTGCGGCCGCCGCGCGACAGCGTCAGCGTGTTGCCTTCCACGCTCATCGTCTCGGGGCGCGGCGTGATCGTGCGGCGCAGCAGCCGGTCCGGCGCGGTGAAGCTCAGCACGCCGCTCGCATCCAGCGGGCCTTCGAGGCCGCGCACGAACCGCTGTTCGGTGAAGGTGGCGTCCCCGCTCCTGCGCTGCGCCAGCAGGCCCATCAGCTCGGGCAGGTCGAACGCCCAGACCGGCGACGCCGACAGTGCAAGCGTCAGCGCCGCGAGCATCGCCTTGCACCAGCGATCAATCCGAATCTTCGAGCCAGAAATCATGAAAGTTGAACCAGTTGTACGGATACGCGCGGCACAGCGCCTCGAGCCGCGCCACGTAGCTTTCGAGCGCCGCGCGGATGCGTCGTTCGCGCTCGGCAGGATCGGCGATGCGTTCGCTGAAATCGGCGAGCGGCTCGAACAGCACATCGTAGCGGGCAGCGCCCACGTACAGGCCCGCCATGAAGAACACCTTGCGGCGCAGCAGCGCGGCAAGACGGAACGGCCCGTCGTTGAAGATCGCAGGCTGCCCGAGGAAGGGCAATTCGATGCTGCTGCCTCGCTGCTGGCCCGCCTCTTCCGGCCCGGCGAGCGTGCGGTCGGCCAGCAGTCCGGCGAGGCCGCCCGAATCGAGCCAGTCGCGCAGCTCGAGCATCGCGTGAGGACGGCCCAGCGCGATGATGTGCGGCCGGTGCTCGGGCCGACTGATCGCGCCGAGCAAGGCGCCGATCTGCTGCGCATTGTCCTGGTACATCAGCATCGCGAGCCGCAGGTCGGCGGGTGCGCCCTCCTTCTGCCGCGTGGCGCCGAGCGCCTCGAAGCTGCCGACGTGCGCGCCGAGCATGAAGGCGCCGCGACCCGCGTTCACCTCGGCCTCGACCGCCTCGTGGCCGCGCACGCGAACGTCGAAGAGATCCATGCGGCCGCGCAGGAAGTAGATGCGGTCCAGCACCGTCGAGGAGAAGGCATGCAGCAGCCGGTAGCCGTCGCCCCACCCCGCCTGCGGCCCGATCGCGCGGAACAGATAGCGCTTGATGTGGCGGCGCGGCGTCGGCGAAAACAACAGGAAATAGAGCGCGATCGGATGCAGCACCAGCCGCGCGACCGGCCGTCCGAGCTGGATCGCGATCCAGCTGATGATTCGCAGCGCCAGCATGTTGCTGCGCTCGGGCGCGCGCGCCCAGTCGGCCTGTCGCGGTCGGGAATCGCCGCTCTCTGGCGGCGAACCGCTCATGACGCGATGGCGACGCTGGGGGTCCAGCGCCCGCTGGCGGCGACGACATCGCCGCAGCGCACTTCGAAACGCAAGCCGCGCGACGCGCCGGTTTCGGGAACGAGGTCGATCGCCAGCGTGGTGCCGGGCCGCACTGGCGACAGGAACTTGGCCGCCGCGAGCGTCGGGGTCGGGCCAAGACGCGTAGACAGCGCCGGCACGCCGCGCACCGCTTCGAGCACCTCCGCCACCAGCAGCGCGCCGGGCAGCAGCGGCTGGCCCGGAAAGTGGCCGGCGAAAGCCGGATGGTCTTCGGGCACGTCGAGCGTGAGTTGCACCGGCGTCGTGTCCGTCGCCAGATGCGCCAGCGCGAATTCACGCAGCGACCGGGCGGTGAGCTTGCCCGTCCCCTCGCGCGGGAAGGCATTCACGTGCACCACGCGCCGCGGCACGAATACCGCCTCGATGCGCTCGCGCAGCGCTGCGATGATCGCGTGTGCATCGAGCGTCGGCGCCACCACGAAGGCCACGGGCCGCACCACGCCGTCGACCACGTCGTCCGGCAGCCAGAAGGCCCCGTCCACGACGCCCGGAATGCTGTTGAGGTGGTGGTTGAGGTAGCCCAGCGAGCTGCGCCGGCCGGCCACATGGATCAGGTCGTTCGCACGGCCCAGCAGGCGGAAGCGGTGGTCGTCGACCAGTTCGAGGATGTCCGCCATCGGCGTCGGCTCGGAGATGAAATCCCCGAAAAAGACGAAGCGCTCATTGCCGGCCTCGTCCTGCTCGCGATGGACGCGGATGTCGCCGAAGGTCTCCCAGACCTCGCTCTGGGTCGGCCGACGCGTCGCGACCTGGCCCGATTCGGTGCTGCCGTAGATCTCGATCAGCTTGCCGCCCAGGGCCTGCTCCGCGTGCGCTGCGAGTTGCGGCGACAGCGGCGCGGTGGCCGAGAGGATCAGGTCCACCGGCGGCAGCTCGATGCCGGAAAGCAGCAAGGTCTTCAGATGGAAAGGCGTGGTCACCAGCGCGCGCGGCTGCGGCACCGAGGCCAGCGCCTTCGCCACGTCGGCCGGGAAGAACGGCCGTCCGCTGTCAAACGCAGCACCGCCGAGCAGCGCGAGCAGCGCCGACGATTCCAGGCCGTAGCTGTGCTGCACGGGCACCGTCGCCACCAGCGTCAGGCCGGCGAGCGACGGACGGTCCAGCAGGCTCGACAGGCGCCGGACCGCCGTGGTGATGTTGCCGACCAGCGTGCCCCAAGTCTTGGCGTGAGGCTGCGGCGCACCGGTGGAACCGGAGGTCAGCAGGCTCACCGCGTGCATGTCGCGATCGAACGCCGGGGTGGCCGCGTCCGGCGATGGATCGACTGCGGTGCGCTTTTCGAAGAGGACGCTCGGAAGGCCCGGCGTTTCGATCGCCGCGTCATCGACCACCGCGAATGCCGGGTCGCCCACCTCATGCAGACGCGCGAGCGTGTCAGGCCGCGCATCGGGCGGCAGGAAGCTGGTTTCTCCGCGCACCAGCGCCGCCGCGAGGCTGACGGCGAAAGCGTAGCGGTCCACGCACAGGTTCACGACCGGGCCGCCGTCGCGCAACTCGGGCGCAAAACGAGCCACGTCGGCAAGGAACTCGCGCGCGCTCACAGGCACGCCAGCGCGCCATGCGATCGGCTGGTCGAGATCACGGTCCGCGATCAGCGGGAGGAGGGATTTGGATATCACCGCAGTGTCCGGTTCAACGCCGGGCGGTGCCATTGACCGGCGTGCTGTAGAAGGCACGCACCGCATCCACGAGGCGGGTGCGTTCGAATTCGGGGTGGAGCCGGTAGCGCAGCAGGTATTCGCCGAAGAAAAGCGCGCCGATCAGCACTGGCGTCAACAGATTCGCGAGGACCGACCAGACCGCGAACGGCCGAGTCGCGAAGACGATGACGGAGGCCGCAGCCATCGACGCGAAATAGAGCGTCCAAACCCGCGTGACCTGTGCGGTGTAGGCCACCTGGTCCGGCGTCAGCGGGTGCACGCGCTGCGCGAACTGCCCGATGAGCGAAAGCCTGCCGCCACGCAGCGAACCGCCGAACCATCCGCACAGCAGCGCATTGATGCCGACGTGCTGCAACATGTAGAGCCGGTTCGTGTCGCCCGCATCGCCATGGATGACCAGCGCGAACAGCAGCAGGCCGCCAAAGGCCGTCAGCGCCAGCCCCCGGTTGCCGAAGCGGCTGCCCGCGAGGCCCAGGGCCGTGAGCCACAGCGGGCCGAGCAGCGCCACGATCGCCCACGGCTCCGCCGCGTGGTAGAGCATCATCCAGTGGGAAACACAGGCATAAGCCACCCCCGCGATGAGCAGGAGCGCCACGCGCCAACGAGACATGGATCAGGATGCGCCGCGGTTCTGCGCGACGTGCGTCGCGAGACTGCGCAACGACGAGAAGATCTGCTGGTTGCGCTCGTCGTCCGAACGCAGCTGGAAGCCATACTTGCGCGAAACTTCCAGCGCCACTTCGAGGATGT
This sequence comes from Variovorax ureilyticus, assembly GCF_050632185.1. GTDB lineage: Bacteria > Pseudomonadota > Gammaproteobacteria > Burkholderiales > Burkholderiaceae_C > Variovorax > Variovorax ureilyticus_A. Next base: position 1,883,597 of record NZ_CP192579.1, on the reverse strand, counting down.
CGATCGAATCGAGACCCAGGCCTTCGCCATAGAGCGGCGCGGTGGGTGCGATGTCGGAGGGGGCAACTTCCAGGTTGAGCGACTCGACCAGAAGTACGGCCAATTCATTCTCCAGGGGGGACTGTTCGGAAGCGTCGCCAGTGGCGGGAACGGGGGATTGGGCGGTCGATGACAAAAGAAAACTCCGGAACTTGTGAAAAACTGTCGCTCGGGTTCGTTGAATTATAGGGAGGCCCGCTTCGCTAGACTGGCTGCTCTCGCAACGAACGGAATCCACCCATGGCCGATCCACTCCTCATTGCCCGCCACGACACGATCGAATGCGACCTGCTACCAGGTCTGGCCAACCGCCACGGGCTGATCACCGGGGCGACGGGCACCGGCAAGACCGTCACGCTGCAGACCATCGCCGAAAAGCTCTCCGCCATTGGCGTGCCGGTGTTCATGGCCGACGTGAAGGGCGATCTGACCGGCATCAGCCAGAAAGGCAGCATCGGCGAGAAGATGGCCGCTTCGCTGAAGGACCGCGGCATCGATGCGCCCGAACCCTTCGCCTGCCCCGTCACGCTGTGGGACGTGTTCGGCGAACAGGGCCACCCGGTGCGCGCCACCATCTCCGACATGGGGCCGCTGTTGCTGGGCCGCATGCTCGACCTCAACGACACCCAGTCGGGCGTGCTCAACCTGGTGTTCAAGATCGCTGACGACAACGGCCTGCTGCTGCTCGACCTCAAGGACCTGCGCGCGATGCTTCAGTACGTGGGCGAGAACGCGAGCCAGTTCACCACCGAGTACGGCAACATCAGCGCGGCCAGCGTCGGTGCGATCCAACGCGGCCTGCTGCAGATCGAAAGCCAGGGCGGCGACAAGTTCTTCGGCGAGCCGATGCTCAACATCGCCGACTTCATGCAGACCGAGGGCGGCAAGGGCGTGGTGAACATCCTCGCGGCCGACAAGCTGATGAACTCGCCGCGCCTCTACGCGACCTTCCTGCTGTGGATGTTGTCGGAGCTGTTCGAGCACCTGCCCGAGATCGGCGACCCGGAGCAGCCCAAGCTGGTGTTCTTCTTCGACGAAGCCCACCTGCTCTTCAACGAAGCGCCCAAGGCGCTGGTCGAACGCATCGAGCTGGTGGTGCGGCTGGTGCGCTCCAAGGGCGTGGGCGTCTTCTTCGTCACGCAGAACCCGCTGGACATCCCCGACTCCGTGCTGGCCCAGCTCGGCAATCGGGTGCAGCATGCTCTGCGGGCTTTCACGCCGCGCGACCAGAAGGCGGTGAAGGCGACCGCGACCACGATGCGGCAGAAGCCGGGCCTGGACATCGAGAAGGCCATCACCGAACTCGCGGTCGGCGAGGCACTGGTGAGCTTCCTCGACGAGAAAGGCCGCCCGTCGGTGACCGAGCGCGTGTACGTGCTGCCGCCCGGCAGCCAGATCGGGCCGATCACCCCGCGCAGCGGCAGGCGCTGATCGCCAATTCGCTGGTGGCCGGCGTCTACGAGAAAGGCGTCGACCGCGAATCGGCCTATGAGAAGCTCAAGGGCCGCGCCGCCAGCGCTCCCGATGCGCCCGTTGCCGGCACCGCAATACCCGGCGCGGCGGCGCCGCAGGGTGCAGGCGCAGGCGCAGGCGTGATGAACACCGTCAACGAGATCCTGTTCGGCTCGGTCGGTCCGCGCGGCGGCCGGCACGACGGCCTCGCGCAGACCATGGCCAAGTCCGCGATGCGCACCATGGGCACGACCGTCGGCAAGGAGATCCTGCGCGGCGTCCTCGGCGGCATCTTCGGCGCGAAGAAGCGCTGACCGGCGCCGACTAAAGGAGCTGGGTCAGCGCGTTCTCGAAAGCCGTGCGCGCGATTCCGGTGCGGCCGCTCGAACGTGCATGGCAACGCGCGAGCGCCGAAGCCACCGTGGCCGACACGTCGCCGAAGATCGCCGCATCGGACACTTCCGCGTCGCCCTCCATCAAGAACGCGAACGCGCGCGCCATGCCGCAGTTGGCGATGAAGTCGGGGATCACCGCGACCTGCGAATCGGCCTGTTCGTAGATCGGGCCGTAGAAGATCTCGCTGTCGGCAAAGGGCACGTTCGCACCGCTGGACACCACCTCGAGCCCGCCTTCGACCAGCGCCTCGACCTGCTTGCGCGTCACGAGCCGCGAGCCGGCACAGGGCAGGAAAATCTCGGCGCCCGCGCTCCAGACAAGGCTGTTGATTTCGTCGAAGTGCAGCATGTACTTCGCCGACAGCTGGTTGCCTTTCTTTTCCAGGAAAAGCTGGCGAACCTGCTCGAAGTTGAAGCCTTCCGGATTCAGCAGCCCGCCCTCGCGGTCGATGATCCCGACCACCTTCGCGCCGGCCTGCGCCAGGTAGTACGCGGCGGCGGAGCCGACATTGCCCCAGCCCTGCACGATGACGCGCTTGCCGGCGACGCTGCCCCCGTACAGCCGGTAGTAGTGCCGCACCGACTCGGCCACGCCCCAGCCGGTGATCAGATCGGCCACCACGTACCTGCGCGCGATGTCGGGCGAATACTGGCGGTCTTCCACCACCTTGGCCACGCCCATGCGCAGCTGGCCGACCTTCTGGATGCGCTCGCTGTCGCTGGGCGCGAAATGCCCGTTGACCACGCCCTCCTGCGGATGCCAGAGGCCATAGCTCTCGGTGATCGGAATCACCTCGTGCACCTCGTCGACGTTGAGATCGCCGCCGGTGCCGTAGTAGGTCTTGAGCAACGGCGTCACCGCCTTGTACCAGCGCCGCAGCACCTCGTTCTTGCGCGGGTCTGCCGGGTCGAAGTCGATCCCCGACTTCGCACCGCCGATGGCCGGGCCGGACACGCTGAACTTGACCTCCATGGTCTTGGCCAGCGATTCGACCTCGCGCCGGTCCAACCCGGCGCGCATGCGCGTTCCGCCGCCGGCAGCGCCGCCGCGCAGCGAATTGATGACGACCCAGCCCTTGGCGGGCGTTTCGGCGTCGTGCCATTCGAAGACGATCTCGGGGGCCTTGTTCTCGAAGCGGGTGAGGAGTTCTTTCATCTCTATCTCTCAGAATTCGTTGGGTTCAGGCTAGAAGCAATTTGTCGTCATCGAGCTTCTCGCCGCGGGTCTTCTCGAACATGTCGAGCAGGTCGGGTACATCCATGCCGGTGCGCCCCTTACCCGCAACGTCGAGGATCACGCGGCCCTCGTGCAGCATCACGGTGCGGGTGCCATAGTCCAGCGCCTGCCGCATGCTGTGCGTGACCATCATGGCGGTGAGCTTGCCGGCCTCGACGATGCGGGCGGTGAGCTCCAGCACGAAGGCGGCGGTCTTCGGATCGAGCGCCGCGGTGTGCTCGTCGAGCAGCAGGATGCGCGACGGCTGCAGCGAGGCCATCAGCAGGCTCACCGCCTGCCGCTGTCCGCCCGACAACAGGCCCATGCGGTCGGCCAGCCGGTTCTCCAGGCCGAGGTTGAGGATGCTGAGCTTCTCGCGGAAGAACTCGCGCAGGCTCCGCGTCAGCGACAGGCCGAAACCGCGGCGCGCACCGCGCTTCCAGGCCAGCGCCATGTTCTCTTCGATCGTCAGCGCCTCGCAGGTGCCGGCCATCGGGTCCTGGAACACGCGCGCCACCAGGTCCGAGCGCTGCCATGCGGCACGTCGCGTGACATCCTCGCCGTCGATGTGGATCGTGCCGCGGTCGACCATCAGGTCGCCGCTGACCGCATTCAGGAAGGTCGACTTGCCCGCGCCGTTGGAGCCGATCACGGTGACGAACTGACCCGTCGGGATCTTCAGGTCCAGCCCGCGCAACACGCGGTTCTCGATCGGCGTGCCGGGGTTGAAGGTGATTTCGAGACCTTTGGCGTGCAACATCAGCGAACCCCCTTGGGAGCAATCGGAGAAACGGTCCGCGCGGCCGCGCGGCGCGCCGGTAGCTTGCGCTTCCAGGCCGGAACCAGCAGCGCGAACGCGACGAGCACGGCCGTCACCAGGTTCAGGTCCTGTGCTTTCAGACCGATGAAATCGCTGTTGAGCGCCAGCGCGATGAAGAAGCGGTAGAGCACCGCGCCGAGCACGCAGGCCAGCGTGGTCACGACCAGGCTGCGCGCCGGCAGGATGGTCTCGCCGATGATCACCGCCGCGAGCCCGACCACGATGGTGCCGATGCCCATCGAGATGTCCGCACCGCCCTGGCTCTGCACGAAGAGCGCGCCGGCCAGTGCGACCAGCCCGTTCGACAGCGCCAGTCCGATGATGGTCTGGCGGTCGGTCGAGATGCCCTGCGCCCGCGCCATGCGCGGATTGCCGCCGGTGGCGCGCATCGCGAGGCCCGCTTCGGACGCGAAGAACAGGTCCAGCAGCACTTTGACCGCGATCACGATGGCCAGCAGCACCAGCGGCTTGAGCAGGTAGTCCGGCATGCCGCCGAAGGCGAGCATGCTGAACACCGTGGGCTCGTCGATCAGCGCCACGTTGGGCTTGCCCATGACGCGCAGGTTGACCGAGTACAGCGCGATCATCACCAGGATGCTGGCGAGCAGTTGCATGATGCGCAGCCGCACGTTCAGCCACGCGGTGAGCCAGCCGGCCAGCGCGCCGGCCGCGATGGCCGCGCCGGTCGCGGCGAAGGGATTCCACCCCGCCACGATCAGCGCCGCGGCGACGGCACCGCCCAGCGGGAAGCTGCCGTCGACCGTCAGGTCCGGGAAGTTGATGATGCGAAACGACAGGTAGACGCCGAGCGCGACCAGTCCGAAGATCAGACCGATCTCGATCGCGCCGAGCGAAGCGATGAGTGACATGGAGCGAGCCTCCGCGAGCGCGTGCCGTGCTTACCTGACCACGACTTGCGCCGACTTGACGAGCTCGTCCGAGAGCGTCACGCCCTGCTTCTCGGCCGCGGCCGGATTGACGTGCAGCTCGAAGTTGTCGCTGGTCTGCGAGGCGATCGTGCCCGGCGCCTGGCCCTGCAGGATGCGCACGACGATCTTGCCGGTCTGATGGCCGATGTCGTAGTAGTTGAGGCCCAGCGCCGCGACCGCGCCGCGCTTGACCGCGTCGGTGTCCGCCGCCACCACCGGGATCTTGGCCTGCTGGGCCACCTTCACGATGCCCTCGAAGGCCGACATGACGTTGTTGTCGGTCGGCGCGTAGATCACATCCACCTTGCCGACCAGGCTCTGCGCGGCGCTCGCGACGTCGACGGTGCGCGCGGCGGCGCCTTCCACGAGCGTGAGGCCGGCGGCGGGCATCGCCTTCTTCAGCGCCTCGACGATCGCGACCGAGTTGGCCTCGCCCGGGCTGTAGATCACGCCCACGCGCTTGGCGCCGGGCACGACGCGCTTGATCAGCGCCAGGTGCTTGTCCAGCGGCGAGAGGTCCGACACGCCGGTCACGTTCGTGCCCGAGGCCTCCCAGCTCTTCACCAGCTTGGCCGCGACCGGGTCGGTCACCGCGCTGTAGACCACGGGGATGTCCTTGCTCGCGGCGACCACGGCCTGCGCCGAGGGCGTGGCGATGGCGACGATCACGTCAGGCCGCTCGCCGACGTACTTGCGCGCGATCTGCGCGGCGGTGCCGTTGTTGCCCTGGGCGCTCTGGAACTCGTACTTCAGGTTCTTGCCGGCTTCGAAGCCGGCGGACTTCAACTCGTCCCTGACGCCGTCGCGCACCGCGTCGAGGGCCTTGTGTTCGACGATCGAGGTGACCGCCACGGACACCGTCTTGTCGGAAGCATGGCTGGGCGCAGCAGCGCCGGCGAGCGCGAAGGCGAAAAGACCGAGGGCGGAACGCACGAAAGAATGTTTCACGTTGAAGTCCTGATGGGAAATAGTCGGATGGGTTTCAATCAAGGAAAGCGCTCCGGCGAAAGAGCCTCGTGAGCCACGTCGATTCGCTGCTTTCCAGGGCGAGAAGTGTGAACTTTCGCGCAGAAAATCTGCTTTCATCCAAGACCCGGGCGAACCCTCAGGCGAGAAATAGAATTTCTTCCATCGAACTTCCAAGGAATGAATCTTGTACGAGACCGATCTGGACCGCATCGACCGCAAGATCCTGGCCTTCCTGCAGGAGCACGGCAGGGCCTCCAACCTGGAGCTGGCCGAGGCCGCCGGCCTGTCGCCGGCGCAGTGCCACCGCCGCCACCGGCGGCTCGAGGAAGCCGGCTACATCGCCCGCTACGAGACGCGCCTGGCCCCGGCCCGGCTCGACCTGCACGTGGTCGCCTTCATCCTCGTGGCGATGGAAAAGGGCCACATCCGCGACCTGTCGAAGTTCACCAACGTGGTGACCGACCTGCCGGAAGTGCTGGAGTGCTACTCGATCACCGGCGACTACGACTTCGTGATGAAGGTCATCGCGCGCGACCTGAAGGGGCTGTCGCAGTTCCTGATCGAGAAGCTGATGCGGCTGCCCGGCGTGGACGGCGTGCGGTCCAGCGTGTGCCTGGACGAGTTCAAGTGCACGAGCGCGCTACCGCTGCCGGAGTGAACCAGCCGGTCACCAGCGCAGGTAGCGGCGGCCGATGAGCGCCCCCGCCACCACAGGCAGCGCAATCCCCGCCACATACCAGATCGCCAGGAACGGCGCCGCCATCTCGGGACAGTGCAGCGCATACACGGCCGCGCCCGCCGCGCCCGCCATGGCACCGGCGGCCGCACCGGCAAGGGCCGGCCGCGTCGGCGCGAGCCCCTTCAGGGCCGCAAGCGCGCCGACGAACACCGGCACGGAGATCAGCGCTATGTTCAATGCGCAGGTCCGCCAGGTCTGGCCCCAGATCATCGCGGGACGCTGCGCCTCGGGCGCAGAGGCGAAGACCACTGCCGCCAGCGTCCAGACCACGGCGACCGGCGCAGCCAGCCAGAGCCATGCGCCGCCGACGCGCACACCGGGCCGAGCAAGACGGTGCACGATCACGAAACCGGCGATCGCAATGCAGACTGGGAACAGCAGCCGCATCCAGAACATCGGCCATGTCACCACGATCGCCGAGGTCGGGCCGCACGCCGAACACCAGCAGCATGATGGCAAGGGATACGGGAAGCCCGGCCAGAAGGGCCACGGCCAGTCGGTGCGAAGCCGCGTGCCTGGGCACCGGCGCCGCGCCGGCCGCGAGCATGTCGATGAGGTCGTCGGTCTTCACACGGCCCCCTTGATCCTGAGCGCCAGCGCCTTGAGGCCGCGATGGATGCCGACCTTGACCGCCGATTCGGACATCCCGGTCAGCTTCGCCGCCTCCGCGACCGAGAGGCCTTCGAGCTTGACGTGCAGGATCGGCAGCCGGTGGCGGTCCGGCAAGGTGTCGAGCAGCCCGGTCAGATCGCGTCGCGCATCGCTGGATTCGGTGGCGGACTCGGCGAACACGGCCAGGTCGTCATCCAGCGGCTCGTGCAGCGCTTCGCGCGCGGACTTGGCGCGCAGCAGGTCGATCATCTTGTAGCGCGCGATCGCATGCACCCAGGCCGTCAGCGGCTGGTCGCTCTGGTAGGTATGGCGCTGGTTGTGCATGGCGAGCAGGCATTCCTGGACGAGATCTTCCACATCATCGGGCCAGCCGAAGAGCCGCCTGGCCAGGTACGCGCGCAGGTGCGCGCCGAGCTTTTGCAGAAAGGCGCGATAGGCCGCTTCGTCGCCGTCCAGCCCGCGCAGAAAAAGGTCGCGCAGTGCAATCTCGGCCTCGCTCCTTGCCAACGGATTCCCTTGGGTCATTCGTGCTTTCGGCTCCGCCGGTTACAGCCCCGTGCAAAAAGAAATCCGGCGGATTGTGCCCCGAGCTGTAACTGCGCGGGCCCCGGCGGCGAAGTAGAGACGACCGCGCCGCGCGGCGTGGTTGAAACCCTTACCCAACCCACTGGAGCATGTCCATGATCACTCGTCCCCTCGCAATCACCGCTCTCGCACTCGGCGCCCTCGCCGCCTCTTCCGCCATGGCCCAGGACAAGAAGCCGATGGACGACGCGATGGCAAAGGTCGAGAAGTGCTACGGCGTCTCGATGGCCGGCAAGAACGACTGCGCAGCCGGCCCCGGCACCACCTGCGCCGGCACGTCGAAGATGGACTACCAGGGCAACTCGTGGCGCAACGTGCCCGCCGGCACCTGCACCTCGATCCAGACGCCCAAGGGCATGGGCTCGCTGACGCCGATCAAGTCCTGATCCGATCGTCATCGAAGGCTGCCACCATGTCCGTCACGATCACGACAGGTCTCGGGCTCAAGCCGCAGCATTTCGATGCGGCGCTGTGCGACCGCAGCGATGGCCTGTGGTTCGAGGTGCATCCCGAGAACTACATGGTGGCGGGCGGCCCGCGCCTTCGCTGGCTCGATGCGATCCGCGCACGGCATCCGGTGTCGCTGCACGGCGTCTCGCTGTCGCTGGCGGGCGATGCGAAGCCCGATGCGGCGCACCTTGAGCGGCTGGCCGCGCTCACGCAACGCATCGAGCCGGTGCTGGTGTCCGAACACCTGGCCTGGTCGGCATGGAACGGGCAGCATTTTCCCGACCTGCTGCCATTCCCCCGGACGACCGAAGCGCTTCATTGCATCGCGCGCAACATCGAGTGCACGCAGGAGCGGCTGAAGCGGCCGATCGCCATCGAGAACCCCTCGCACTACCTGCGCCTCGATGCGCACACATGGGACGAGGTCGACTTTCTCGCCGAGCTGGCGTACCGAACGGGCTGCTCGCTGCTGCTAGACATCAACAACGTCCACGTCTCGGCATGCAACCTGGGGTACGCCGCGCACGAATGGCTCGACCGCTTTCCGGCAGCGCAGGTCGCCGAAGTGCATCTGGCCGGCCACAGCCGCGACCCGGCGCACGGTGAAGCGCTGCTCATCGATTCGCATGACGCGCCGATCGCGCCCGAAGTGTGGGCGCTGTACCGCCGGTTCATCGAACGGGCCGGTCCGCGTCCGACCCTGATCGAACGCGATGGCAACCTGCCGGCCTTCGATGTGCTCATGGCCGAACGCAGCCATGCCGATGCGATGCTGCGCCGCTTGCTGCAACCGGAGGAGGCCTCCGCATGACATCCTCGCTCGGCCATTTCCAATCGGCCTTCGCCGCAGCCCTGCTGGCGTCCGAGGACATCGCAGACCCTGCGGTGCAGGCGCGCATCGGCCAGCCGGCCTTCACCGTGTATCGCAACACGGTGATGAAGGGCTGCATCGATGCGCTCGAATCCAACTTCCCCACCGTGGCGCGGCTGGTCGGCGGCGAATGGTTCCGTGCGGCAGCGGCCTTGCATGTGGCCGCCGACCCGCCCCGCGATGGCCGCCTGATGCACTACGGCGACAGGTTCGAAGCCTTTCTTGCAGGCTTCGGGCCCGCCACGGATCTCGTGTACCTGCCCGGCGTCGCGCGGCTCGATGCGATGTGGTGCCAGGCGCATGTCGCGGCGGATGCGGAACCACTCGATGCGGCCTGGCTTGCGCGATGCGAATCCGAGGCACTGGCCCGGCTCGTCGTCGCGCCGCATCCGGCTGCGCGCTGGGCATGGTTCGCCGATCACCCGGTGTTCAGCATCTGGCGGCGCAACCGCACCGATGACGCCGACCGCGCCGCCGACGACATCGCGTGGCACGGCGAAGGCGCCCTGATCACGCGCCCACGCGACGGCGTGCAGGCCGCCCTGCTCGATGAACCCGGCTGCGCCTTCCTCGATGCCTGCGCGTGCGGGCTGCCGCTCGCCGATGCGGCCGAGCAGGCCTTGCGCACGAACCCCGATGCCGATCTGGCAGCCCTCCTCGAATCGCTGCTGCGCGCTGGCGCTCTCACCTCCTGCGTCCTCCACCCCTCCTTCGAAGGCACATCATGAACATCCATCCCGCGATCCCCTTGCACGAAGGCACGAACGAAGACCATGGCGTGCGCGCACGCTGGAACAAGCTGGCGGCCTGGCTCACGCGCATCGTGTCGCATGACGTGCTGGCGCTGGCGAGCCGGTTAGGCATCGCCGCGATCTTCTTCATGTCGGGCCGGACGAAGGTCGAAGGCTTCCTCACGCTCACCGATGGCGCCTATGCGCTGTTCCGCACCGAATACAAGCTGCCGTTGATTCCCCCCGAAATCGCGGCGCATCTCGCGGCCTATGCGGAGCATCTCTTTCCGGTGCTGCTGGTGCTCGGCCTCTTCACGCGGCTGTCGGCGCTGGCCCTCTTGGGCATGACGCTGGTCATCGAGATCTTCGTCTACCCCGACGCATGGCCCACTCATCTGTCGTGGGCCGCCCTGCTGCTCTACCTGGCCGGACGCGGCGGCGGCACGCTCGCGCTGGACCGCCCGCTGGGCATTGCCTGACGTGCGCCGACGCCTGCCGCCAGCTTACGGCGAATGGCGTATGCCCCGGCTTGCCAGTTGCGGGAGCCCTCGATACATTGTGTTTTTTGAGGGCCTGCAATGTCTGTTGACACCGTTCCGACTCCTTCCTCTCCCACCGTTTCCGCGTCTTCCCAGCCCTCACCTGACGCAACTGCCGCGCCGCCCCCCGGATCGCAGGCCCCGCGCAAGCACATCCGCCTGACATCGCACGCCGGACTTTCCGGCGCACTGCCGATCCACTGGGGCGCCCCCACCGCCGTCGAGCGCGGACCCGTGGTCGGCACCACGACCAAGCGCGCGCACCGCAACGTGATCGGCACGCACAGCGGCTCCTACAGCGTGTACCGTGCGCTGGCCGTGGCGGCCGGCGCGCTGTCGCCGAACCACAAGGCCGACCTGACCAACACCGCGCCCACCGACGCGATCGGCCCGTATCCGCAATGGAGCGAACCCGGCCGCATCGTCTCGCTCGATCCATGGGGCGCACTGGTCGCCGACGTCTTCGCGACCGAGCTCGCGGCCGGCTACGACATCCGCCCGACGATTGCGATCACCAAGGCGCATGTCATTCTTCCGGAGGTCATCGAGGCGCTGCACAAGGGCCGCCTCGTGGCCGACGGCAAGTTCCTCACGCCGGGCGGCGCGGCGATGGTCACCAAGGCGGCGATCGAGCCCGTGTGGTATCTGCCGGGCGTCGCCAAGCGCTTCGGCTGCTCCGAGACCGACCTGCGCCGCGTGCTCTTCGAGGAGACCGGCGGGATGTACCCCGAGCTGGTGACGCGCTCCGACCTCGAAGTCTTCCTGCCGCCCATCGGCGGGCAGACGCTCTACATCTTCGGCAACCCGCGCGATCTCGCGAACCCGGAAGTCGAACTCACCGCGCGCATCCACGACGAGTGCAACGGCTCGGACGTCTTCGGCTCCGACATCTGCACCTGCCGGCCCTATCTCACGCATGCCATCGAGGAGTGCATCCGCGGCGCGCAACGCGGCGGCGTGGGCCTGATCGCCTACTCGCGCAAGGAAGGCCGCGCGCTCGGCGAGGTCACCAAGTTCCTGGTCTACAACGCCCGCAAGCGCCAGGTCGGCGGCGACACCGCCGACCAGTACTTCGCCCGCACCGAATGCGTGGCCGGCGTGCAGGACATGCGCTTCCAGGAACTGATGCCGGACGTCTTCCACTGGCTCGGCATCCGCAAGATCCACCGGCTGGTCTCGATGAGCAACATGAAGTTCGACGCCATCGTGGGCTCGGGCATCGAGATCGGCGAACGCATCAACATCCCCGACGAGCTGATCCCCGCCGACGCGCGCGTGGAGATGGACGCCAAGATGGCGGCCGGCTACTTCACGCCCGGGGTGGTACCTGACGCCGAGGAACTCAAGAAGGCCAAGGGCCGGGGACTCGACCAATGAGCAAAGACAACTACGGGCTCAATCCCGACCGGCCGACGCGCAACGCGGCCGTGCAGAGCGCGGATGCCGAGGGGCATGTCGACCCCACCGTCGAGTTCGACCTCGACACCGACCAGCCCGCCGGCGCGGCCGCCTACCTGCGCACCACCACCGCGATCCGCAGCCGCGCGGCGATGCTGCTCGCGCGTGCGCGGGCCGGCGAATCGCAGTGGTTCACCATCGGCAACGCCGATGTGCTCGAAGACACCGCGCGCACGATCGGTGAAGTCACGCGCGACCGCTATCCGTGGAATCCGATCCCCTATCACAGCCGCTGGCGGCACTTCGAGGCGGGCGGCATCAACCGCGTGGGGATGCTCGACGACCTGCTGGGTCCGATCGACGCCACCCAGCGCGCCCGCGCGCACATCGATCTGGTACTGGTCAGCGTTCTGCTCGACGCCGGCGCCGGGCCCGACTGGCATTACGTGGAACCGGCCACCGGCCAGCGCTACACGCGCTCCGAAGGCCTGGGCGTGGCGAGCTTCCATGCGTTCACGAGCGGGCTGTTCTCGTCGAACCCGACACATCCCTTCCAGGCCGATGCGGCCGGGTTGCGCGCGCTCGTCACCGACCGGCTCGGCGATGCCTTCCAGGTCAGCACCTTCAACCCGCTGGTCGGCCTCGCGGGCCGTGCCACGCTGCTGCGCCGCCTCGGCGAAGCGATGGGCGAGCAGCCGGAGTACTTCGGCGACGACGGCCGGCCCGGCGGCATCTTCGACGCGCTGGTCTCGCCGCACGGTCCGGTCGCGCCGCCGACCGCGGAGATCCGTGCGCACGACATCCTCTCGCTGCTGCTCGATTCGCTGTCGAGCATCTGGCCGGCATCCAATGCGGTGGACAGCATCGCGGCCGACGGCAGCGACGCGGTCGGCACCGGCGACCCCGCCTTTGCGCTGGGCGACTGCTGGCGCCACAGCGCCGTGCAGGGGCCGGGGCTGACCAAGGGCTGGATGCCCTTCCACAAGCTCTCGCAGTGGCTCACCTACTCGCTGCTCGAGCCCTTCGAGTGGGCGGGCGTGAAGGTGCGGCACGTCGATGCGCTCACGGCGCTGCCCGAATACCGCAACGGCGGCCTGCTGATCGACACCGGCCTGATCGTGCCCAAGGACCCGGCCTTCCTCGCACGCGAATGGATGGTGGGCGATGAATTCATCGTCGAATGGCGCGCACTGACGATCGCCCTGCTCGACGAACTGGTGCCCGTGGTGTGCAAGGTGCTCGGCAAGAAAGACGACGAGCTGCCGCTCGCGCGCATGCTCGAAGGCGGCACCTGGGCGGCCGGGCGTGTGATGGCACAGCGCTTGCGTGAGGGCGCACCACCATTGCGGATCGTGAGCGACGGCACGGTCTTCTAGACTTCAACACCTTTTTCACAACGACAAGAGCGCCACGGCGCGCCCCTCGAATCACCATGAGCAACGTCCATCTCCTCGACCATCCCCTCGTCCAGCACAAGCTCACGCTCATGCGCCGCAAGGAGGCCAGCACCAACAGCTTCCGCCGGCTGCTCAACGAAATCAGCATGCTGATGGCCTACGAGGTCACGCGCGACATGCCGATGCAGGACATCGAGATCGAGACCCCGCTGGAGACCATGCACGCCAAGGTCATCGACGGCAAGAAGGTGGTGCTGGTCTCGATCCTGCGGGCGGGCACCGGCATCCTCGACGGCATGCTGAGCATCATCCCCGGCGCGCGCGTCGGCCACATCGGCCTGTACCGCGACCCGAAGACGCTGACCGCGGTGGAGTACTACTTCAAGATGCCCAGCGGCATGGAAGAGCGCGACGCGATCGTGGTCGACCCGATGCTGGCCACCGGCAATTCGGCCGTCGCGGCGGTGGAACGTCTGAAGGAACTCAACCCGAAGTCGATCAAGTTCGTCTGCCTGCTGACCTGCCCGGAGGGCATCAAGACGATGCAGGAGGCGCATCCCGACGTGCCGATCTACACCGCCGCGATCGATCGCGAGCTCAACAGCCACGGCTACATCCTGCCGGGCCTCGGCGATGCCGGCGACAGGATCTTCGGCACGAAATGAGCTCGCCCCCAGGCTGCGCGCACTTCGTGTCGCTTCGCCCCCTACCGGGGGCGACACCGGCCGCTCGGCGAAGCCGGTTCCGCGGTGTCTCGCGATTCGGTTGTGATCCGACAAAATATTCTTTACTCGAGGAGAAGCACTTTGAATCCACGCCGCCAGATGATCGTCCGTTCAGTCGCCCTCGCCGCCGCGCTCGCAGCCGGTGCACCGGGTCTTGCGCTTGCGCAGGCCAAGCTCAAGGTGGCGGCGGTGTACACCGTGCCCTTCGAGCAGCAATGGGTCGGGCGCATCCACAAGGCGCTGAAGGCGGCCGAGGCGCGCGGCGAGATCGAGTACACCGCGACCGAGAACGTCGCCAACGCGGACTACGAGCGCGTGATGCGCGAATACGCGCAGGCGGGCAACCAGCTCATCTTCGGCGAGGTCTTCGGCGTCGAGGCGGCTGCGCGCAAGGTCGCGAAGGACTTCCCGAAGACGGCCTTCGTGATGGGATCCTCGCTCAAGCCGCAGGCGCCGAACTTCTCGGTGTTCGACAACTACATCCAGGAGCCCGCCTATCTGTCGGGCATGGTCGCGGGCGGCATGACCAAGTCCCACAAGATCGGCATGGTCGGCGGCTTCCCGATTCCCGAGGTCAACCGGCTGATGAATGCCTTCATGGCCGGTGCCAGGGAAGTGAACCCGAAGGTCGAGTTCAGCGTGAGCTTCATCAACAGCTGGTTCGATCCGCCGAAGGCCAAGGAAGCCGCCTTCGCGATGATCGACAAGGGCGCCGACGTGATGTATGCCGAGCGCTTCGGGGTCAGCGACGCGGCCAAGGAGCGCGGCAAGCTCGCCATCGGCAACGTGATCAACACGCAGGACAAGTACCCCAACACCGTGGTCGCGTCGGCGCTGTGGAACTTCGAGCCCTCGGCCGACCGCGCGATCAAGCTGGTCAAGGAAGGCAAGTTCACGGCGGAGGACTACGGCCAGTTCTCCACGATGAAGTACAAGGGCTCCGAACTCGCGCCGCTGGGCACGTTCGAGCCGAAGGTGCCGGCGGACATCGTCGCCAAGGTCAAGGCCGGGCAGGCTGACATCCTCTCGGGCAAGTTCACGGTGAAGGTGGACGACAGCCAACCCAAGTCGACGGCCAAGTGAGCGGCACGGGACGCCGCCAGTGACGGTCCTGTCGCTGCGCGGCATCACCAAGCGCTTCGGCGCGCTGGTGGCCAATGACGACATCTCGCTCGACCTGCAGCCGGGCGAGGTGCTCGCACTGCTCGGCGAGAACGGCGCGGGCAAGTCCACGCTGATGTCGATCCTGTTCGGGCACTACGTGGCCGATGCGGGGCATATCGAAGCCTTCGGGCGGCCGCTCGCGCCGGGCAATCCGAAGGCGGCGCTGGCCGCAGGCATCGGCATGGTGCACCAGCACTTCACGCTGGCCGACAACCTGAGCGTGCTCGACAACGTGATGATGGGCACCGAATCGCTCTGGCAGCCGTTCTCGCGGCGTTCCGCGGCACGCGCCAAGCTGCTGGACGTGGCCCGGCGCTTCGGGCTGCCGGTACAGCCGGATGCGATGGTGGGCAGCCTGTCGGTCGGCGAACGCCAGCGCGTGGAGATCCTCAAGGCGCTGTACCGCGATGCGCGCGTCCTGATCCTCGACGAGCCCACGGCGGTGCTGACGCCGCAGGAGAGCGAGGCCCTGTTCGGAACGCTCTCGCAGATGGTCGCGCAGGGCCTGTCGATCATCTTCATCAGCCACAAGCTCACCGAGGTGATGCGCGTGTCGCACCGCATCGCGGTGCTGCGCGGCGGCAGGCTGGTCGCCGAGGCGCACACCCGCGACACGACGCAGGCCCAGCTTGCGCTGTGGATGGTCGGGCATGCGATAGCAGGCACCGCGCGCAGACCCGCCAAACGCGTCGGCGATGCGGTGTGTGTTCTCGACCATGTGCGCACCGATGGCGACGGCCACGATCGGCTGCAGGATGTGACGCTCACGCTGCGCGCCGGCGAGATCACCGCGATCGCGGGGGTTTCCGGCAATGGGCAGGTCGCGCTCGCCGAATTGCTGAGCGGCACGCGCGGCGCGACTGCAGGCACGGTCAGGCTCATGGGGCGCGACCTTCCGCCCTCGCCCGCTCGGCTGGCGCTGCGCGGCGTCGCGCGCATTCCCGAGGACCGCCATGCGGTCGGCGTGATCGGCGACCTGCCGGTGTGGGAGAACGCAGTCTCCGAGCGCCTGCGCAGCCGCGCCTTCTCGCGCTGGCGGTTCTGGGTGCGGCGCGGCGCCGCGAAGGCGCACGCGCAGGCCGTCGAGAAGGCCTACGACGTGCGTGGCGGCGGGCTGGAATCGCCGGCACGGTCGCTCTCGGGCGGCAACATGCAGAAGCTGATCCTCGGGCGTGCGCTGCTGGCGCCGGCGTCGGTCGCGGCGCAGAACCGGCTCGCGCGGCTCATCGTCGCGCACCAGCCGACCTGGGGCCTCGACATCGGGGCGGTCGCCTACGTGCAACAGCAGCTGGTCGCTGCACGCGATGCGGGCGCCGCGGTGCTGCTGATCTCGGACGACCTCGACGAGGTGCTCACGCTCGGCGATCGCGTCGCGGTCATGCACTGCGGCCATCTCGGCGAGCCCCGCGCGGCCTCCGCCTGGACGCGCGAAGCGATCGGCCTGGCGATGGCGGGATCGAAGGCATGAGGCTGGAACGCCGCCATGAGATCTCCCGCACCGCGCTGCTGGTCGCACCGATCGGCGCGATCGCATTCACGCTGCTGGTGAGCACCCTGCTCGTGCTCTGGGCCGGAGCGCCGGTAGGCCGCACCTACGCGCTGCTGCTCAAGGGCGGCTTCGGCTCGGTCTTCGCATGGAGCGAGACGCTCACCCGCGCGATTCCGCTGATCCTGACCGGCCTTTCCGCGACGGTCGCTTTCAAGGCACGCCTTTTCAATATCGGCGCCGAAGGCCAGCTTTTTGCAGGCGCGCTGGCCGCGGTCGCGGTGGGCGGCATGCACGGCGGCACCGGCTTCGAGCTGCCGGTGTGGCTGCTGTTTCCGCTGATGATGCTGGCGGCTGCGATTGCGGGCGCGCTGCTGCTGCTCGGTCCCGCGCTGTTGAAGAACAAGCTCGGCGTGGACGAGGTCGTGACCACGCTGCTGATCAACTTCATCGTGCTGCTCGGCGTCTCGGCGATGCTCGACGGGCCGATGAAGGACCCGACCGCGATGGGCTGGCCGCAAAGCGTCTCGCTGCAGCCGGACCTCGAACTGGGCAAGCTGATCGCGCAGACGCGCGTGCACACCGGGCTGCTCTGGGCGGCTTCGCTGGCCGCGATCGTCTGGGCCCTTTTCAAGTACACGGTGATCGGCTTCGACATCCGCGCGGTGGGCGCGAATGCGCGCGCCGCCGCGTTCGCGGGCGTGCCGGTCACCCGCACCGTGGTGCTGGTCGCGCTGATCTCAGGCGCGCTCGCGGGACTGGCGGGCGCGATCGAAGTTGCAGGCCGTACCAGCTACGTGACACTGGACATGTCGCCCGGCTACGGCTACAGCGGCATCGTGATCGCGATGCTCGCGGGGCTCAATCCGTTGGGCGTGCTCGCGGCGGCGATCTTCGTTGCGGGCGTGCTGGTGGGCGCGGACACCATGAGCCGTGCGATCGGCGTGCCGACCTACATCGCGGACGTGATCGTCGCCGCGTCGCTGATCGCGGTGCTGGTCGCGACACTGCTCACGCAGTACCGTGTGAAAAAATGATCACCCCTAGCCTCGCCCACTTCGTGTGGCTCCGCACCCCTTCCAGGGGCAATCCCGGCGGCCCGGCCAAGCCGGTTCCGCGGGATCTCGCGAACGGCCCTCGCTTCGCGGGCCCGGCTTGTTGCATGCGAGGCGAGGGGCGCGCCGCCCTGTGATCAACTGACATGACCGAGCTGACGGACATTCTTTCCAACCTCTCGTTCTGGGTCGCGGTGCTGCGCATCGCCACCCCGCTGATCTTCGGCACGCTCGGCGTCCTGCTGTGCGAGCGGGCCGGCGTGCTGAACCTCGGCATCGAAGGAATCATGGTCGCGGGTGCGTTCGCCGGATGGCTGGCGGTCTATGCCGGCGCACCGCTCTGGGTGGGCGTGGGCGTGGCGGCGCTGACGGGTGCGGTATTCGGGCTGCTGCACGCCTTTCTCACCGTGGGGCTCGCACTGTCGCAGCATGTGTCGGGCCTGGGCATCACACTGCTCGCCACTGCACTGAGCTACTACGGCTACCGCGTGAGCTTTCCGAAGGTCAACACGCCCCCGACCGTCACGCCCTTCGCGCCGATGGAATGGCTGCACATCCCGGTGCTGGACGCGCAGACGCCGCTGACCCTGTTCGCGCTGCTGCTGGTGCCGGCGGTCGCCTACGTCCTCTACCGCACGCCGCTCGGCCTCGCGGTGCGCATGGTCGGCGAGAACCCGCAGGCGGCCGAAGGCCAGGGCGTGTCGGTCGCAGCCACGCGGACCGGCGCGATCATGGCCGGATCGGCGCTGATGGGCATCGCCGGTTCGTTCCTCACGCTGTCGGCGTTCAACGCCTTCTTCTTCCACATGATCAATGGGCGCGGCTGGATCTGCGTCGCACTGGTGGTGTTCGCATCGTGGCGACCCGGCAAGGCACTGCTCGGCGCGCTGCTTTTCGCGTTCTTCGATGCGCTCCAGTTGCGCCTGCAGCAGTCGGGCGACGCCTTGCTGCCCTACCAGATCTACCTGATGCTTCCGTATCTGCTGTCGATCCTTGCGCTCGTGCTCGTGGCGCGCAAGGCGAGCTACCCGCAAGCACTGATGAAACCGTACCGGAAGGGAGAACGTTGATGCTTGACCTGCTTGTTCAGAACGCCACCCTCCCCGACGGCCGGACCGGCATGTCGATCGCAGTGAACGATGGCTGTATCGCCGAAGTGACACCCGGCCTCGACGCGCCGGCCGCGCAGAAGCTCGACGCCGCCGGCCTGCTGGTCACGCCGCATTTCATCGACCCGCACTTCCACATGGACGCCACGCTGAGCTACGGCCTGCCGCGCGTCAACGAAAGCGGCACACTGCTCGAAGGCATCGCGCTGTGGGGCGAGCTCAAGCCGCTGCTGACGGCCGACGCCCTGATCGAACGCGCCCTGGCGTACTGCGACTGGGCGGTCGCCAAGGGCCTGCTCGCGATCCGCAGCCATGTGGACACCAGCGACCCCAGCCTGCTCGCGGTCGATGCGCTGCTCGAAGTCAAGCGCCGCGTGGCGCCGTATCTCGATCTTCAGCTGGTCGCTTTTCCGCAGGATGGGGTGCTGCGCACAAAGGGCGGCGTCGAGAGCCTGAAGCGCGCGCTCGACAAGGGCGTGGACGTGGTCGGCGGCATCCCGCATTTCGAACGCACCATGGCCGATGGCGCCGCGAGCGTGAAGCTGCTGTGCGAGATCGCCGCCGAGCGCGGCAAGCTGGTGGACATGCATTGCGACGAATCGGACGACCCGCATTCGCGCCACATCGAAACGCTGGCCTATGAGGCGCAGCGCCTCGGGCTGCACGGACGCGTGACCGGCTCGCACTGCACCTCGATGCATTCGATGGACAACTACTATGTGAGCAAGCTGCTGCCGCTCATCGCCGAAAGCGGCGTCAGCGTGATCGCGAATCCGCTCATCAACATCACGCTGCAGGGCCGGCACGACAGCTATCCCAAGCGACGCGGCATGACGCGCGTGCCGGAACTGATGATGGCCGGCGTCAACGTCGCCTTCGGCCACGATTGCGTGATGGACCCGTGGTACGGCATGGGCTCGGGCGACATGCTCGAAGTCGCGCACATGGGCCTGCACGTGGCGCAGATGACGAGCCAGGCCGGCATCCGGCAGTGCTTCGATGCCATCACGACGAACGCGGCGAAAGTCCTCCACCTCGAAGGCTACGGGCTGGCGCCGGGCTGCGACGCGAGCTTCGTGCTGCTGCAGGCGCGCGATCCGGTGGAGGCGATACGCCTGCGCGCGACGCGGCTCAAGGTGTATCGCAAGGGCAAGCTGCTGGCCGAGACGCCGGCAGCCACCGCGGCGCTGCATGTGCCGGGGCGCGCTGCATCGACCGCCTGGATGATTCCGCGTGCCTGACCGGATCAGGCCGCATCCGCCGCGTCATGGTCGCGGCGCCACTCCCCGGGCGGCTTGCCGACCAGCCGCTTGAAGGCACGCGCAAACGCGGCCTCGGACTCGTAGCCCACGTCGAGCGCGATCGCCGCCACCGTCGCCCGCGTTTCGAGCAGCAGGCGCGCGGCCGCCTGCATCCGCCATTGCGCGAGGTACTGGATCGGCGGGATGCCCACCAGATGCGCGAAGCGGTCGTGCAGCGCCGAACGCGACAACCCCACCTGGCGCCCCAGTTCGTCGATCGTCCAGTCCTGCGCGGGCTGCTCGTGCATCAGCGCCAGTGCGCGCCCGACGAAGCGGTCGCGCAGGCCGGCGAGCCAACCGGCGCTTTGCGTGGGCAGGCTGTCGGCATAGCGGCGTACCGCGTCGACGAACATCATCTCGCTCATCCGGGCCAGCATCGCCTCGCCGCCGGGACGCCTGGCATGCGACTCCGACACCGCCTGCTGCGTGAACTGCGCGATCCACGCGCCGTCGCCGCTCGCGCGCAGATGCAGGAGGCGCGGCAGCGCATCGATGAGCGGATTGAAGGGCTGCAGGTCGCATCCCAGAAAGCCGCAGACGATGGTCACGTCCGCGTCGGCCTCGACATGCGGCGCCCATTCCGGCGACGCCGAATGGGTGACGCACGCGCCGTTGTAGGCCACGCCCAGCGGAAGCTGGCCGATGCCGTCCACGCCCGGGAACCAGCCCAGGCCCGCATCGCCGCGCATGCCCGGTGCGCTTGACACCACGTGGGCGTCGCCGTGCGGAAACATGACGACGTCGCCGGCCAGAAGATGCGCCGAAGGTCCACCGGGAATGCCGGCCCAGCAACTGCCCCTGGCGACCGCGTGGTACTCGATCACGTGATCGACGCCGCGCATCAGCACGGGCGCGAGCTCGCGGGCGGGCGGCGCCTCCGCGGCCCAGTCGCTGGTGCCGCTGACGCTGAAGAACACCGCGCCGCGAAGCCGCACGCCGCGCAGCACGTCAGAGAGCGTGTCCTGGCTCATGGGTCACCCCGCAAACCGATCCGCCCGCAACGCAGGACGATCGGACAAAAGGCGCGGACTTCAAGTAAGGCGCGCTGCCGCACGAAGGGAAAAATTCCCCCACTCGCCGCACAGCGATCACGGCGACCGGGTCTTCATCCTTTTCTTCCGAGGAGCAGCTCATGCCATCGTTGACCTACCTTACGCTGGACAAGGACGTCCGGCAAGTCCAGCAGTCCGACGTCGAGGCCTTCGCCGCGCAGATCAAAGGCGGTGTCCTGCGCCTGGGCGACGCGGGCTACGACGAGGCCCGCAAAATCTGGAACGCCACCGTCGACCGCCGCCCCGCGCTGATCGCCAAATGCATCAGCGACGCCGACGTTCAGGCCGGCGTGCGATTCGCCGCCCGGCAGCGGATGCTTCTGAGCGTGCGAGGCGGCGGGCACCACATCGCGGGCAACGCGGTGGCCGAGGGTGGGCTGATGCTCGACATGTCGGGCATGAAGACGGTCGAGGTCGATGCATCGACGCGCACCGCGCGCGTCGATGCGGGCGCACTCCTGAGCGACTTCGACAAGGCGGCGCAGGCGCATGGTCTCGCGACGCCGCTGGGCATCAACTCGACGACCGGGGTCGCGGGCCTCACGCTGGGCGGCGGCTTCGGCTGGCTCACGCGGCGCTACGGGCTCACCGTGGACAACCTCCTCGGCATCGACGTGGTCACCGCGGACGGCGTGAAGCGCACAGCCTCCGCGACCTCCGAGCCCGAGCTCTTCTGGGCGATGCGCGGCGGCGGAGGCAACTTCGGCGTGGCGACCTCGTTCGAGTTCAAGCTGCATCCGGTCGGGCCGCAGGTGTACTCGGGATTGGTGGTCTACCCCTTTGCGCAGGCGCAGAAGGTGCTGCGCGCGTGGCGCGACTTCAACAAGAGTTCGCCCGACGAACTGAGCGTCTGGACCGTGATGCGCAAGGCGCCTCCGCTGCCCTTCCTCCCCGAATCGGCCCATGGAACCGAGGTGGTGATCTTCCCGCTGGTGTACTGCGGCGAGATGAAGGACGGCGAAGGCGCCGCCGCGCCGGTGACGAAGTTCGGCGATCCGATCGCGGTCGCGCTGGGGCCGAACCCCTACGCGGGCTTCCAAACGGCGTTCGATCCGCTGCTCGCGCCCGGCAGCCGCAACTACTGGAAGTCCAACAATTTCAGCCAGCTCAGCGACGGTGCGATCGACATGCTGATCGCGAACATCGGCCGCCTACCGGGGCCGCAGTGCGAAATCTTCATGGCGCAACTCGGCGGCGCGATGGGGCGGGTGAAGCAGTCGGAAACCGCCTTCCCCGCCCGCGATGCGAACTACATCATGAACGTGCACGGCCGCTGGTCCGATCCGGGTGACGACGACAAGGTGCGAGACTGGGCACGCCGCGTCTTCCAGGAAGCCGCACCGCACGCGACCGCGAGCGGCTATGTCAATTTCCTGACCGAAGACGAGGCCGAGCGGGTGGAAGGCAGCTACGGCGCGAACTACGCGCGACTGCAGGCGGCCAAGCGGAAGTACGACCCGGACAACCTCTTGCGCATGAACCTCAACATCGCACCGTCCGCGGTGCACTAGCAGGAGCGCAAGGCGTGAGCGCCCTCGACCATCGCGGCTGCAGCATCACAGGCGCCACGCCCGGTGCACTCGCCGCCTACGAGCGCGCGCTCACCGCATTCCAGGGCTGGCGCACCGGCGTCGATGCGGAACTGGCGACCGCACTGCGCGAAGCCCCGGACTTCGTGATGCCCCATGTGTTGCGCGCCTACCAGCTGATCTGCAGCCGCGATCCGCGACAGGTGCGAAAGGCGCATCCCGTACTCGCCCGGGCGGCCACCCTCACGGCCAACCCGCGCGAACAGTTGCATCTCGCCGCCATCGCCGCCGCATTGGCCGACGATTACGAAGGCGCGAAGACGCGGCTTGGCGAACTGCTCGGCGAGCATCCGAGGGACGCGCTCGCGCTGCAGGTGGCGCATACGTTCGACCACGTCACCGGCGACGAGGCTCACATGCGGCACCGCGTGGCATCGGTGCTGCCTGCCTGGTCGGCAGACCTGCCGGGCTATCACACGATCCTTTCGATGCATGCCTTCAGCCTGGAGGAAAGCGGCGAGTACGCGCACGCGCAAGACGTGGCGCTCGCCGCTCTCGAACTCGACCCCGACGACGCCCGCGCCCACCACGCGATGGCGCACATCTTCGAGATGACCGAGCAGGCCGACGCCGGGGTGCGCTGGATGCGCCGGCACATCGCCGCATGGAGCGAAGGCACCGTCGTGGCGACGCACTGCTGGTGGCATCTCGCGCTTTTTCATCTGGCGCGCGCCGAGTGGGCGCATGCGCTCGCGATGTACGACCAGCGTGTGCGTGCAGGCCATTCGATGGCGATCACCGATCTGATCGACGCCGCGGCGCTGCTGTGGCGGCTCGACCTTCATCGCACCGATCTGGCCACGCGCTGGGCCGAACTCGCCGCCGCCTGGGCCGCGCACATCGACGATGGCTTCTGCAGCTTCAATGACCTGCATGGGGCGCTCGCCTTCGTCGGCGCGCGCGATTGGGGCCTGGCGCAACGGCTGGAGCGGTCGCTGATCGACGCGCAATCCAGGCCGACGCGCCACGGAATCGCCACGCGCCAACTCGGCCTCGCATCGTGCCGCGCGATGATGGCCTTCGGGCACGGCGACGACTCGCTCGCAATCACGCTGCTGGCCAGCCTGCCGGCGCTGGCCCATCGGCTCGGCGGCAGCCATGCCCAGCGCGACGTGCTGCACCTCACGCTGCGCGAAGCGGTCGAGCGGGTCTGCGCCGCCGCCTGCCGCTGGCTGCAGGACGCCTGATCGCCGGATGGCAACTGACGGTGCAGATCGTTACAGACGGCCACCGGTCTCCCGCGCGCCCCGGGCTGCAGCCCTCTGGCGATGCCGCCCGCGGCGTGGTAATTTGCGTGACTCTGCTTCTGCGTCAGAGGCGCGAAGGAGTCCGCTATGACGACGGCGATGAACCCGCCCGTGGCACCCGGCGAACCGGCCCCCGACTTTGCGTTGCCGGCGGTGGCCGATGCCGACACCATCTCCCTGGCCGACTATCGCGGGCGAAGTCCCTTGTTCCTGGCGCTTCTGGTGGGCCTGTGGTGCCCCTTCTGCCGACGGCAACTGGTTCAGCTCGGCGCGCTGGACGGCAAGCTGAAGGCCTTGAGCGTCGAGAGCCTCGCGGTGGTCGCCACCGCGCCGGAGAATGCGCGGCGCTATTTCAAGTTCAGGCCGACGCGGCTGCGGCTCGCCTCCGATCCCGAGCTGTCGACGCACCGCGCCTACGGCGTGCCGAAACCCGAGCCCACGCCCGAACTGGTCCAGGCACTGGGGCAACTGCGCGTGAACCCATTCGGCGACCTGCCCGAGCCGCTGCCGATCGCCGAAGCTGCCAAGCTGATGCAGGATCTGGACGGCTACGTCAACACGCCGACCGATGACGCCGATGTGGGAAAGCAGTGGCCGCAGCTCAAGGCCTATTTCATGATCGACCGCGACGGCATCGTGCGCTGGGCGGACATCGAATGCAGCACCGAAGGCCTCGGAGGCATCGGCAAGCTGGCATCGGAGGACGTGATCCTCGGCGCCGCCCGCGCGCTGCACTGAAGCGAGCCGGCGGCCTCAGTCCAGCGCCGCCACGGCGCACCACATGTGCACCTTCGAGAGGTAGACGCCCCCGAGCGCGACCGCGAAGGGTTCGACGCCGAACGGTGTGAAGCCGCAGTGCGCATAGAGCGTCTGCGCCGCGGCATTGCCTTCGGTCACGGTGAGCTGGACGACCCGGACGCCCTCCCGCGCAGCCGCTTCATCCAGCAGGGCGAGCACCAGTTGCCGCCCGAAGCCGGCGCCGCGCGCCGACGGCACCACGTACATGCCGAACAGGTCGGCCTTGTGCCGCGCCTTCTCCCGCGCCTGGAACTGCAACCCGGCCGCGCCCGCGAGCACGTCGCCGACGAATACACCGAACACCACCTGTTCGGCTGCCGGCGAAGCATCGAGCCGCTTCTCCCACCATGACAGCGGGAGCGCCTCCCGCTCCGTGGCCGTCGAGGTGAACGCATCCGGATGGCGCGCGTAGCCCTCGAGCATCAGGGCGCGATAGGCCTCGGCATCGGCAGGCAGCAGGCGGCGGATCGTCATGTCAGACCGCCGGTGCGATGGCCTCGGCGTACTCGTACAGCGCGCCGAGGATCGCCTCGCCACGCTCGTCGGTCTTTTCGGCGAGTGTGTCGATCTCCGCGAACAGCTCGTCGACATTGCGCGCGCCGCCTTCGCCTTCGAGCAGCCGCGCGACGCGATGGGCCTCCCAGCGCTCGGCCTCTTCCTCCGTCAGCGTGTCGACGAAATTGCGGGCGCGGTAGCGGAACAGCAGCTCTTCGAGCCTCGGATCGTCGAACGCGGTGCGTGCCTGCGCCTGCACGAGCTGCTCCGGCGACAGGCTGCGCAGTTGCGTGAGCCGCCGGCGATCGCCGTTGCCGACGAACCCGCCATAGAGGTCCTCGTCGACATCGGGCGTGCCTTCCCTCGGACGCTCGAAGACACGCGCCCAGATGCTGCTCATGTCGGGCAACGAGGCCGCGATGGCCGCGTGGCGCAGGGCTGCCGCCATGTCGATGCCCCAGCGCGTGGCCATCGCCGGTTCGAGCGTGCGCAGGTTGCCGACCACCATCGGCGACTTGTTCAGGTGGACGCTCTTGATCGGAAGCCGCGTCACGCCTTCGGGCAGATCGGCGCCTCGCGTGAACAGGCGCAGCCGCATCGTCTCGACGTCGAGCCCGGCCAGCTCGCTCGGATCGTGCGCGAGGTCCCAAGCGAGCAGTTCGTTCCGGTTGGTCGGGTGGCTCGCCAACGGCCACATGACCGCAAGGCATCCGCGCTCCGCCGGGAACATCCCCGAGACGTGCAGGAAGGGCCGCATGCCCTCCTTCGTCGCCGGAAGCCCCAACTCGCTCGCCACGCGATCCTTTCGGTGCAGCGCGAACGCGAAGTCGAACAGCCGCGGCTGCCGGTCGCGAATCAGGCGCGCGAGCGCGATGGTCGCGCGGACGTCGGACAGGGCATCGTGCGCCGCTTCATGCACGAGGCCATTGGCGCGGGCCAGATCCTCGAGCTTGAAGCTTTGGCTGCCGTCCGGCTTCTTCGGCCATTCGATGCCGTCGGGACGCAGCGCGTAGGTCAGGCGCACCACGTCGAGCAGATCCCACCGGCCGCAGTCGTTCTGCCACTCGCGCGCGTAGGGGTCGATGAGGTTGCGCCAGAAGAGAAAGCGCGTCACCTCGTCGTCGAAGCGGATCGTGTTGTAGCCCACGCCGATCGTGCCCGGCTGCGAGAAGGCACGTTCGATCTGCGCCGCGAATTCATGCTCGGGCAATCCGAGCTCGAGGCACTGCTGCGGCGTGATGCCGGTGATCAGGCAGGCCTCGGGGCTCGGCAGGTAGTCGGGCGCGGGTTTGCAATAGATCATCAATGGCTCGCCGACCTCGTTGAGCTCGGCATCGGTGCGGATCGCGGCGAACTGCGACGGTCGGTCGCGGCGCGGCACGGCACCGAAGGTTTCGTAGTCGTGCCAGAGAAAGGTGTGAGGAGCCATCGTCAAAGCAAAGGAGAAAACAAACGCGCCGAGGCTTCACCCAGGCGCCGCGGGAAAGTCTGGCGCCGGTTGGCGCGCACCGGCGAGGCATTGCGCAGATCGGTCTGGAACTGCGCCACGAGCGCGCCGGTGAGCGCCGGCCCGTAGATCACGGCGGACACCTCGAAGTTGAGCCTGAAGCTGCGGTTGTCGAAGTTCGCGGTGCCGATCATCGCGCAGCTGTCGTCCACCACCAGCGTCTTGGAATGCAGCATCCGGGCCTTGTATTCCCAGATCTTGACGCCGGCGGCGATCAGTTCGTCGTAGTACGAGCGCGCGGCCGCGCTCACGACGAGCGAATCGCTGCGCCGCGGCACCATCAACCGCACGTCAACGCCACGCAGCGCGGCACTCGTGAGCGCCATCAACGCCGGCTCGGTCGGCACGAAATACGGCGTGGTGAGCCAGGCGCGTTGCTCCGCGGCATGGATCGCATCGACCTGGATGCGGTGGATCGCCTCGAGGGCGCTATCGGGTCCGCTGGTGACGATCTGCACCGGAATGTCGCCGACACCCTCCTCGGCCTCGACGCGCGGGAACATGCTGTCGATCGCCTTGTGCACATGCCGCAGCGGCTCGCCGGTGGCGTAGGTCCAGTCCTCGATGAAAGTGGTCTGGAGCCAGCGAACGGCGCTCCCCTCGATCCTCAGGTGGACGTCGTGATACGCATCCGGGCGGATGCGCGCATCTTCCTCGTCCGTGATGTTGACGCCGCCGGTGAAGCCGATGCGCCCGTCGCAAACGACGATCTTGCGGTGGGTGCGGTAGTTGATCACCGGGCGCAGGCGGCGACCGATGCGGGTGTCATGGAACAGCGCCACCTGGATGCCCGCCTCGCGCATCGGCGCCATGAACTTGCGGCCGATGCGCTTGGACCCGAGTGCATCGAGGAGCAGGCGCACCGTCACGCCTTCGCGCGCGCGCTCGATCAGCAAGTCGCGCAGCGCGGTGCCGATGGTGTCGGGCTCGAAGATGTAGTACTCGAGATGCACGTGGTCGCGCGCCTGGCGAATGCAGTCGAAGATGACGTCGAAGGTCCGCGCGCCGCCCGACAGCAACTCGACCGAGGTCGCGCTCGACACCGGCAGCCCGCAGGCTGCCGTTCCCAATGCGGCCAGTTTTCGCAGGGTGGGCGGGGCGTTCTTCGATGCTTCTCGCAGCCTCGGCGATGTCGCCCGGCGCCTGCTCGATGGCACGGCTGCGAAGGCGCCTGAGCCGCTGCTTCTTCAGTCGCTGCGGCCCGAGGAAGTAGTAGATGAGGAATCCCACGAACGGCAGCAACGCGAGCGAGAGGATCCAGCTCATCGTCGACACCGGCGCGCGCTTCTGCATCACGATCCAGACCGAGAGGACCGCGATGTAGCCGCTCCACGCGAGGGAGAGGCCCGTTTTCCATTCCTGACTGAGCTCGGGGAGGATCAAGGCGAAAGGTGTGCGAACAGAAAAAAGGCCGGTAGCGCAATGCTACCGGCCTCGTGGGGCGGGAATTCCGCCGGAATGGCGGAAGCTGGCATCAGCCCGCTGCGGTTTCTTCCGCTTCCGGCTTTGAACGGCCTTCCTTCTTGGGCAGCGGCTGGATATCCAGCACGACCTCTTCCTTGTCGTCGAGATCGACCGTCAGGCGACCGCCGTCCTGCAGGCGACCGAACAGCAGTTCGTCGGCCAGGGCACGACGGATCGTGTCCTGGATCAGACGCTGCATCGGACGTGCGCCCATCAGCGGATCGAAGCCCTTCTTCGCGAGATGCTTACGCAGAGCGTCGGTGAACGTGACATCCACCTTCTTCTCGGCCAGCTGCGTCTCGAGCTGCAGCAGGAACTTGTCGACCACGCGCAGGATGATCTGCTCGTCCAGCGCCTTGAAGCTCACGATCGCGTCCAGGCGGTTGCGGAACTCCGGCGTGAAGAGGCGCTTGATGTCGCCCATTTCGTCGCCGGCCTGGCGCGGGTTCGTGAAGCCGATGGTCGACTTGTTCATCGTCTCGGCACCGGCGTTGGTGGTCATCACGATGATCACGTTGCGGAAGTCTGCCTTGCGACCGTTGTTGTCCGTCAGCGTTCCGTGGTCCATCACCTGCAGCAGCACGTTGAAGATATCGGGGTGCGCCTTCTCGATTTCGTCGAGCAGGAGAACCGCGTGCGGCTTCTTCGTGATTGCCTCGGTCAACAGACCGCCCTGGTCGAATCCGACGTAGCCCGGAGGCGCACCGATCAGGCGGCTCACGGCATGGCGCTCCATGTACTCCGACATATCGAAGCGGATCAGCTCGATGCCCATGATGTAGGCGAGCTGGCGGGCCGCTTCGGTCTTGCCGACGCCGGTCGGGCCGCTGAACAGGAACGAGCCGATCGGCTTGTCCTCGCGGCCCAGGCCCGAGCGGGCCATCTTGACCGCGGAGGCGAGCACTTCCAGCGCCTTGTCCTGGCCGAACACCACGCTCTTGAGGTCGCGCTCGATCGTCTGCAGCTTGCCGCGGTCGTCGTTCGACACGTTGGCCGGGGGAATGCGTGCGATCTTCGCGACGATTTCCTCGACCTCGGTCTTGCTGATGGTCTTCTTGCGCTTGTTCGCGGGCAGGATTCGCTGCGCCGCGCCAGCCTCGTCGATGACATCGATCGCCTTGTCGGGCAGGTGACGGTCATTGATGTACTTGGCGCTCAGCTCTGCGGCGGCCTGCAGTGCGGCCACGCCGTACTTCACGCCGTGGTGCTCCTCGAAGCGCGACTTGAGGCCCTTCAGGATATCGACCGTCTCGGCCACCGTCGGCTCGACCACGTCGACCTTCTGGAAGCGGCGAGACAGGGCCGCATCCTTTTCGAAGATGCCGCGGTATTCATTGAACGTGGTTGCGCCGATGCACTTGAGCTGGCCGCTGGAAAGCGCCGGCTTGAGCAGGTTGGACGCATCCAGGGTGCCGCCCGAAGCAGCGCCCGCGCCGATCAAGGTATGGATCTCGTCGATGAACAGGATCGCATTGGGCTTGTCCTTGAGCGACTTGAGCACGCCCTTGAGACGTTGCTCGAAATCGCCGCGGTACTTCGTCCCCGCGAGCAGCGCCCCCATGTCCAGCGAATACACGTTGGATTCCGCGAGGATCTCCGGCACGTCGCCCTGCGTGATGCGCCATGCGAGGCCCTCGGCGATCGCCGTCTTGCCGACACCGGCCTCACCGACCAGCAGCGGGTTGTTCTTGCGACGGCGGCAGAGGATCTGGATCACGCGCTCGACCTCGTACTCGCGGCCAATCAGCGGATCGATCTTGCCCTCCTTGGAGAGCTGGTTGAGGTTCTGGGTGAACTGCTCGAGAGGAGACGACTTCTCGTTCTTCTCGCCGCCGCCCTCCTCGCCCTCGCCGGACGACGCATCGCTGCTGCCCTTGGCCGCTTCCGGCGGGTCGCTCTTCTTGATGCCGTGGGCGATGAAGTTGACAACGTCCAGCCGCGTCACACCCTGCTGGTGCAGGTAGTACACGGCGTGCGAGTCCTTCTCGCCGAAGATCGCCACGAGCACGTTGGCGCCGGTGACCTCCTTCTTGCCGTTGCCGGTCGACTGCACGTGCATGATCGCGCGCTGGATGACGCGCTGGAAGCCCAGCGTCGGCTGGGTGTCCACGTCATCGGTGCCGGCGACCTGCGGCGTGTTGTCCTTGATGAAGTTGGTGAGCGACGCCCGGAGGTCGTCGACGTTCGCCGAGCATGCGCGCAGGACCTCCGCGGCACTCGGGTTGTCCAGCAAAGCGAGCAGCAAGTGCTCCACCGTGATGAACTCGTGGCGCTGCTGCCTGGCTTCGACAAAAGCCATGTGCAAGCTGACTTCCAGTTCCTGGGCAATCATGTGATTTCCTTTTGGCCTTGCTGTAAATATTCCGCAGATGGGTTGGAGAGCGATTTATTCAACCGGTTCGCTGACGCATTGCAGCGGATGTCCGGCCTGGTGGGCTGCCTCCATCACCTGATTCACCTTGGTCGCCGCCATGTCGCGGGAGTACACGCCGCACACGCCGCGTCCATCGAGATGGATCTTCAGCATGATCTGCGTGGCTGTCTCCCGGTCCTTGTTGAAGAACTGCTGGATC
This sequence comes from Variovorax ureilyticus, assembly GCF_050632185.1. Classification (GTDB taxonomy): domain Bacteria; phylum Pseudomonadota; class Gammaproteobacteria; order Burkholderiales; family Burkholderiaceae_C; genus Variovorax; species Variovorax ureilyticus_A. The sequence goes on along the minus strand of NZ_CP192579.1, from coordinate 1,852,890 downwards.
ACGACGATGACGAACTCCATCGGCGTGTAGTCGTCGTTGAGCATCACCACCTGGTACATCTGGGGTGGCGCTGTCTTCTGCGGCCGCCGTTCAAGAACGACCGAGTCGCCATCGTCGCCGGCCGGCTTCGCAGCCGGTGGCGTCTTGGGGGTCGGGGGATTCTGGTAGCCATGAAAACCATTTTATAGAGCAGCCGCGCATTGCACTTGCGGCAGGGGGACAAGTGGTGGCGGCTTTGTGACATTCAAGGCGAATCGCGTGTGGAACCGGTCGTCGGCTCATGCAAACGCCGTGCCTCGCCGACCCGACACTCCCTCGTATATCGGCCGATCGCGGCAGAAAAAAGCCCCGGCGCCTTGCGACGCCGGGGCTTGGTGTTTGCAGGCCGAAAAGCGCCCGACGTGTCTTACATGTTGTCGATCATCACCTGTCCGAATCCGGAGCAACTGACCTGGGTGGCGCCTTCCATCAGGCGCGCGAAGTCGTAGGTCACCTTCTTGCTGATGATCGATTTCTCCATGGCGCTGATGATGAGGTCGGCGGCCTCCTTCCATCCCATGTGGCGCAGCATCATTTCGGCCGAAAGGATCTCGGAGCCGGGATTCACGTAATCCTTGCCCGCGTACTTGGGCGCGGTCCCATGGGTGGCCTCGAACATGGCGACGGTGTCGCTCAGGTTCGCACCGGGGGCGATCCCGATGCCGCCGACCTGCGCCGCGAGGGCATCGGAAATGTAGTCGCCGTTCAGGTTGAGCGTGGCGATCACGGTGTATTCGGCAGGTCGCAGCAGAATCTGTTGCAAGAACGCATCAGCGATCGAGTCCTTGACCGTAATTTCTTTGCCGGTTTTCGGGTTCTTGATCTTCATCCACGGGCCGCCGTCGATGAGTTCGGCGCCGAATTCCTTGGCCGCCAGACCGTAGCCCCAGTCACGGAACGAACCCTCCGTGAACTTCATGATGTTGCCCTTGTGAACGAGCGTCACGCTGGGCTTGTCGTTGTCAATGGCGTACTGGATCGCCTTGCGCACCAGACGCTCGGTGCCCTCGCGCGATACCGGCTTGATGCCGATGCCCGAGGTGTTCGGAAAGCGGATCTTCTTGACGCCGAACTCGTCCTGGAGAATCTTGATGAGCTTCTTCGCCTTCTCGCTTTCGGCTTCGAATTCGATGCCGGCGTAGATGTCTTCGGAGTTCTCGCGGAAGATCACCATGCGGGTCTTCTGCGGCTCCTTCACGGGGCTCGGCACGCCCTCGAAATACTGGATGGGCCGCAGGCAGACGTAGAGATCGAGTTCCTGGCGCAGCGCAACGTTCAGCGAACGGATTCCGCCGCCGACCGGCGTGGTGAGCGGCCCCTTGATGGACACCACATAGTCACGCACCGCCTGCAGCGTCTCGTCGGGCAGCCAGACATCCGGGCCGTAGACCTTGGTCGACTTCTCGCCCGCGTAGACCTCCATCCAGTGGATCTTCCTCTTGCCGCCGTACGCCTTGGCCACAGCCGCATCGACCACCTTGAGCATCACGGGCGTGATGTCGAGGCCCGTGCCGTCGCCTTCAATGAACGGAATGATCGGTTGATCAGGCACATTCAGCGAGTTGTCGGCATTCACAGTGATCTTTTGGCCCTCGGCCGGGACTTTGATGTGCTGATAGCTGGACATGGGGACAACGGCTCCGGATGAAATGAACACTGGAAGACACTGCGCTTCCGAGCGCCTGAATACCCTTAGAATTTTAGACGCAACCGGAGGAGCCTGAGGATCTGTCAACCACGGCCATATTGGCTCCGTTGTTGACAGACCTTCTGCTGGCCGGGAGGCGTTTTCAACCATTTCCAATGAGGAATCCGTAATGAGCAAAATTCTCGCAGCAACGATGGCCGGCCTGATCGCAGCCGGTGCTGGTCTGTTCTCGGTCAGTGCGTCCGCGCAGGGCCCTTCCACCTCGCAGGAAGCCGCTCCGCCCACCAACACCAAGCCGCAGCAACGCGCCCAGGAGCGTCGCTCCACCAAGCCGCAAGGCCAAGTCCGCCCGCAAGGCGGCGACACGGCCAAGACGGACGAAGGCAGCGGCGGTCTGACCCAGAACAAGGCAACGGAAGCCGGTCAGGCCCGCGCCGACACCCGCAGCGATCGTCGCCGCGACAAGAAGGGCAACGTTCGCAAGATGAACCCGCAAGGCGGCACGCCCGAGTAAGTCAGGGCTCGTCCCCAACGAAAAAGCGTTCCTGAGGGAACGCTTTTTTTGTCCCATGCATCAACTCGACCGTCAGCTTGCCGACAGCAATTCAGCCGAATTAGAGGTAAGCTCCCACCAATTGACCATGCCCGCGGACGCGGGCATTGTTGTTTGTGTCGCCGTTTGAAAGTCGTTCCATGTTTCAGCGCTTATTTGCTCTTCTTCTGTTGTCCACGTCTTTGAGTTTTGCGCACGCGCAGGAGCCGCAAAGCAATCTCCCCCACGTCCGGATAACGGCCGGCATGTATCAAATCGATGCACAAGTCGCGAAAACGCCCGAGGAGCGCCAGACCGGGCTGATGTTCCGCAAGGAGATGCCGCAATCCGAAGGGATGATCTTCGTGTTCGAGCAGCCGGCGACCCAGTGCTTCTGGATGAAGAACACACTGATTCCCCTCACCGCGGCCTTCGTGGCTGACGACGGCCGCATCGTGAATCTCGTGGACATGAAGCCGATGACCGAGGATTCGCACTGCTCCAAGGAGCCGGTGCGCTTCGTCCTCGAGATGAACCAGGGCTGGTTCGAACGCAAGAACATCAAGGCGGGCGCAAAGCTCGGCGGCGAACTGTTCGCAAAGAGCCGCTGACGTCCGAAAGGCAATAAAAAAGCCGACCCAGGGTCGGCTTTTTTCATTTCGGCGGACCGCAATCAGCCGAAGTTCTTCTCGACGAAGCCCCAGTTCACGAGCTTGGCGAGGAAGGTCTCGACAAACTTCTGGCGCAGGTTGCGATAGTCGATGTAGTAGGCGTGCTCCCAGACGTCGACGGTCAGCAGCGCCTTGTCGGCAGTGGTGAGCGGCGTGCCGGCGGCGCCGGTGTTCACGATGTCCACGGAGCCGTCCGCCTTCTTCACCAGCCAGGTCCAGCCCGAACCGAAGTTACCGACGGCCGACTTGACGAAGGCTTCCTTGAAAGCCGCGTAGTTGCCCCACTTGGCGTCGATCGCCTTGGCCAGCGCGCCGCTCGGCTCGCCGCCGCCCGCGGGCTTCATGCAGTTCCAGAAGAAGGTGTGGTTCCAGATCTGGGCCGCGTTGTTGTAGATGCCGCCGCTGGACTTCTTGACGATGTCCTCGAGCGTCATGTTCTCGAACTCCGTGCCCTTCTGCAGGTTGTTCAGATTCACCACGTACGCGTTGTGGTGCTTCCCGTAGTGGTACTCGAGAGTCTCCTTGGAGTACTCGGGCGCCAGCGCGTCCATCGCGTATGGCAGGGGAGGAAGAACGTGTTCCATGCTTTTTCTCTCGGGTTGGTTGTGGGATGGATGATTCTAGAAAGGAAATCACGGCCCCGACGTCGGACGCATTCCCATGGCCTGCGTTTGCAGGACCTTCAGATCGGCGCGGCCGTCGGCGAGATGCGCCTGCACTTCGTCGCCGGCGGCAAGTCGATCGACGCTGCTGACCGCATGGCCCTGCGCGTCCGTGATGAACGCATAGCCCCGCTGGAGCACGAGCCCCGGGTCCAGCAGCTTCAGTCGCAGCGATGCACGGTTCAGCAGCTCCTGATGACGGTCGAGCGCCACTCGAAGCCGGGACGGCAATCCGGCCTGGAGCACCTGCTGCGCATGGGCGAGCCGTGCCGTCTTTGCCTGCAAGGCGAAGTGCATGCGCTGGGCATGATGCGCGAGGCGCAGCCGCTGACGCCCCACCAGCTCCGAGGGACGGCCGAGCCGCCCCGCCGCCACGTCCAGACGCTGGTTCGACGCATCGAGCCTTGCGAGGATCGCGCCGCGCAAGCGCTCTTCGATCAACTCGAGCGCACCGATCCAGAGATCGCGCGGCGCCGCCACGAGCTCTGCGGCGGCGGTCGGGGTCGGCGCGCGGACGTCCGCACAGAAATCGGCGATCGTGAAGTCGGTTTCGTGGCCGACACCGCTGACGAGCGGCACCGGACTCCTCGCGATCGTCCTGGCCAGCGCTTCATCGTTGAAGGCCCAGAGATCTTCGATCGACCCACCGCCGCGTACCAGCAGGATGACGTCGACCTGCGGCTCCAGCGTGTAGAGCGCCTCCAGCGAACGCACGAGCTCCGCCGGTGCGCTCGCCCCCTGCACCGCTGCCGGAACGAACACCACCGGAATGTGCGGTACGCGCCTGCGCAATGCCGTCACGACGTCGTGAAGCGCTGCGGCACCGAGCGAGGTCACGAGTCCGATGGACCGCGGCATCGCCGGCAACGGTCGCTTCCGCGCGGCATCGAAGAGCCCTTCCGCCTCCAGCTTGGCCTTGCGCTGAAGGAACTGCTCGAAAAGCGCCCCCTGCCCCGCCCGACGCAGGCTCTCGACGATCAGCTGAAGATCGCCACGCGGCTCGTAGAGCCCGAGCCGGCCGCGCACCTCGACCTGGTCGCCATCGCGCGGCGCGAAGTCCAGCAGGCCGGCCGCGCGGCGGAACATGGCGCAGCGCAACTGCCCGTTCTGATCCTTCAGCGAGAAATAGCAGTGGCCGCTCGAGGCTCTTGAAAAGCCCGAGATCTCGCCTTTGACGGCGACCGGATTGAAGCGCGCTTCCAGCGCGTCCGCGACCGCTCGGCACAGGGCGCCCACGGCCCAGATGCGCACGCCGCCCGCAGGTGTTTGCTCACGTTCATTCATGCCGCATCGCTGTGACAGGGTGCGAATCTTCCACAAGCGCCCGTGACCCACCATGGCGAGGCGCCCCACACGCAACACACGCACGCGTTCTCGTACAAGTCATTGATTTCATTGAAGAAAGTACTGCCCAAATATCGCTCGATCCAGTGAAGCGTCCATCTGGCGCGGCTCCGGATGAGTTGCCCTGCGTGTTAATCACAAAGTTATCCACAGTTTCTGTGCGTCGATGCCTGTATGCGAAGGTCACCGAAACACGCGCCGGCTCGGTAGATAATCGCCGCGCATTTGCAGTCGATGGGCCGGAGGAATATTTGTTTTCCATCATAGTTGCTGCGGGCTGGCCGATCTGGCCGCTGCTCGCTTGTTCGGTCATTGGCCTGGCGCTTGTCATCGAGCGGTTTACCAGCCTGAAGACCTCGAAAGTCTTGCCACCCCAATTGCTCGATGAGGCCATCGCGGTCTCGCGCAATTCCGTTCCGGCCCCGGATGTTGTGACGAAGCTGGAACGCAATTCCAGCCTCGGCGAAGTCCTCGCTGCCGGCTTTCGTGCACTGAACTCCAACCCCGCTTCGAGCGAGGACGATCTGCGCGTTTCGATGGAGGCCGCGGGCCGCGTGGTGGCACACCGGCTCGAACGCTATCTGCCGGCGCTCGCAACGATCGCGTCCGCCGCACCGCTCTTGGGCCTGCTCGGCACGGTGATCGGCATGATCGAGATCTTCGGCTCGCAGTCCCCGGCCAGCGGCGCCGTCGGCTCGGGCAACCCTGCCCAGCTCGCGCATGGCATCTCGATCGCGCTTTACAACACGGCTTTCGGCCTGATCATCGCGATCCCGGCACTCATCTTCTGGCGCTATTTCCGCAGCCGGGTCGACGAGTACCTGCTGAACCTCGAACTCGCGGGCGAACGCTTCGCCCGTCACCTGAACACGCTGCGCCGATGAGGATGCACTTCCGCCACGGCTCGCGCGAGGAGCCCGAGATCAACCTGATCCCGTTCATCGACGTCCTGCTCGTCGTGCTGATCTTCCTGATGCTGTCGACCACCTACAGCAAGTTCACCGAAATGCAGCTGCGGCTGCCGGTGGCCGATGCCGAGGCGCAGCGCGACTATCCCAAGGAAGTGATCGTTGCCGTGTCGGCCGATGGGCGCTACTCGGTCAACAAGACGCCCCTGCCCGACCGCAGCGTCGAGGCCGTCACGGCCGCCCTGACGGCCGCGGCGAGCGGCGGGAAGGACAACGTCGTCATCATCAGCGCCGACGCCAGCGCGGCGCATCAATCCGTGATCACCGTCATGGAGGCTGCACGGCGCGCGGGCCTCATGCAGATCACCTTCGCGACGCAATCGGCCGCCCAGGCGGGACGATAGCCTTGGCTTCGTTGCAGCATGCCTGGCTGCGCCGCGGCGCGCTGGCGTGGCTGCTGTGGCCACTCTCTGTCCTCTACGGCGGGCTGACCGCCTTCAGGCGCACCCTTTTCCGGTTCGGCATCCTGCGAACCGAGCGCCTTGGCGTACCGGTCGTCGTGGTGGGTAACGTCGTCGCCGGTGGATCGGGAAAGACACCGGTCGTCATGGCCATCGCACGCCATCTGCAGTCACGGGGCATCCGGGTGGGCGTCGTGTCGCGCGGCCATGGCCGATCGACGACCGGTTGCCGTGAAGTGCTGGACGACAGCGCACCCGCCGATGCCGGCGATGAGCCGTTGCTGATACGACGCTCGACCGCTGCCCCGGTGTTCGTCGCTGAGCGGCGCGTCGAGGCCGGGCGAGCCCTTCTCGCACGGCATCCCGATACGCAGGTCATCGTCAGCGATGACGGCCTGCAGCATCTCGCGATGGCACGCAACATCGAGATCTGCGTCTTCGATGACCGCGGCACCGGCAACGGATGGCTGCTTCCGGCGGGACCGCTGCGCGAGAGGTGGCCGCGCCCTTGCGATCTCGTTCTGCATACCGGCCTGAATCCGGCTTTCGCGGGCTTCACGGCCACGCGGTCGCTCGCCGACTACGCGCTCAAGAGCGATGGCACCCGGGTGCCGCTGGTCGAACTCGCCGATCAGCGGCTCGCAGCCGTCGCCGCGATCGCGAAGCCCGAGGCCTTTTTCGACATGCTGGGACAGCGCGGCTTGCGCCTCCAGCGGTGCATCGCGCTGCCGGACCATCACGATTTCGAGGACTGGACGCCTTCGGCAACACGGGGCTGCACGGTGCTGTGCACCGAAAAGGACGCCGCAAAACTCTGGCGCAAGGCACCCGATGCGCTCGCGGTGCCGCTTCTGTTCGAGCCCGAGCCCGCCTTCTTCTCCGCGCTCGACGCAAAGCTATCATCGACCGATGGACACCAAGCTGCTTGAACTGCTCGTCTGCCCCGTGACCAAGGGCCCGCTCATCTGGAACCCCGAGAAGCAGGAACTCGTCTCACGCAGCGCACGTCTGGCCTACCCGGTGCGCGACGGCATTCCGGTACTGCTGGAAAACGAAGCTCGCCCTCTGACGGACGAAGAACTGGGCCTTTGATCTTGAGCACGAAGTTCGTCGTCCTGATCCCCGCCAGGCTCGCCTCGACCCGCCTGCCCGACAAACCGCTGGCCGACATCGCCGGACTGCCCATGGTGGTGCGCGTGGCGCAGCGCGCGCGGGAATCGGCCGCCCTGCGCGTCGTGGTGGCCGGCGATGACGCCCGCATCGTCGAGGCGTGCGAAGCGCACGGCGTCGAAGCGCTGCTCACGCGCAAGGACCACGCCAGCGGCAGCGACCGCCTGTCGGAAGCCTGCACCCGGCTGGGCCTTGCGGACGATGCGATCGTGGTCAACGTCCAGGGCGACGAGCCCCTGATCGAGGCCTCGCTCATCGACGCGGTGGCCCGAACGCTGTCGGATCACCCCGGCGCGGCGATGAGCACCGCGGCGCATGCCATTGATTCGCCGGAGGAATTCGCCAACCCCAACGTCGTCAAGACCGTCCTGGACGCGCGCGGCTACGCGCTCTACTTCAGCCGGGCGCCGATCCCCTGGTGGCGCGACGGCTTCGCCGACGGCGGGCCGAACAAGCTGCCGCCCTCTCCGCCGGCATTGCGACACATCGGGATCTACGGCTACCGGGCCGGCTTCGTCCGGCAGTTTCCGAGCCTTCCCCCGGCGCCGGTCGAAGGCACGGAGGCACTCGAACAACTGCGTGCGCTCTGGCATGGCCACCGTATCGCGGTGCACATCAGCGAACACGCGCCCGGCCCCGGCATCGACACGCCGGACGATCTTGCGCGCGTCCGAGCCCTTTTCGGCGCGGGCTAGCCGCCGGGCCCATCGGGGGGCCATGCTATCCTCGAAAGAACTCCGCCATTGACGCCACTCGTGATCAGCACGGCGCGACAGAAATCCAAAAAACTTCCGAGGACACCATGAGACTGATATTGTTGGGCGCGCCCGGGGCGGGCAAAGGCACGCAGGCGACCTTCATCTGCCAGAAATACGGCATCCCCCAGATCTCCACCGGCGACATGCTTCGCGCGGCCGTCAAGGCCGGCACGCCGCTGGGCAAGCAGGCCGAAGCCGTGATGGCCTCCGGTGCACTGGTCAGCGACGACCTGATCATCAATCTCGTCAAGGAACGCATCGCAGAGGCCGATTGCGCGCAGGGCTTCCTGTTCGATGGCTTTCCGCGGACCATCCCGCAGGCCGAGGCGATGCGGGCCGCCGGCGTGAAGCTCGACTACGTTCTCGAGATCGACGTTCCCTTCTCCGACATCATCGAACGCATGAGCGGCCGCCGCTCGCATCCGGCGTCGGGCCGCACCTATCACGTGAAGTTCAACCCGCCGAAGGTCGACGGCAAGGACGATGTGACCGGCGAGGACCTGATCCAGCGCGAAGACGACAAGGAAGAAACGGTGCGCAAGCGCCTCGACGTCTACAGCCAGCAGACCCGCCCGCTGGTCGACTATTACTCCCAGTGGGCCAAGGTCGAGCCCCAGGCGGCACCGAAGTACCGCTCCATCAGCGGCGTGGGCACCGTCGACGACATCACCCAGCGCGCGCTGGCCGCACTCAGCAGTTGATCGGGCCGGGCCGGAGCGCGTCGAGCGCAGCGCGTCCAGCTTCCGACTAGCGCCAGTCGATCCGGCCGCCGGATAGGAGTTCCAGCGCCAGCGCGATCCGCGCCTTGACGGGCGTCAGCCCACCCGCATCGCGCAAAGACTCGCTCTGCTTCGGCAGGATGCGCCCCTGCATGCAACGGGTCGCGCGCACCACGGCAATTCCTTCGGCCTGCGCGCGCAGCGCGGCGGCCTCCAGCTCGTGGTGCAACGTGCCGTTGCCGGTCGCGGCAAGCACGAGGCCCTCGACGGCATCGGCGCTGCCTCGCTTGCGCTCGGCGATCAATGCCTCGACGATTGCCCCGCGTGCCTCGGCATGGCTCACCAGAATCTCGACGCGCGGCAATGATGCGGCGCTGGCAACGCGATCGAAGGCCTGCGTCGCGTCATGCGACTGGGGCCAGTTGCGCAGCACCCGGAGTGCGCCCTCTTCCACATACGCCAACGGACCGCTGTCGCCCGATTCGAAGGCATCGATGCGGTAGGTGTGGACCTTCTGAACATCGAGCGCGCCGTGGACGGTGCCTGCACAAACCGCCACGACGCCTTGCACGCCTCCTGTTGCAGCGACCACGATCGCATCGCGCACGTTCTGCGGCCCGTCGGGAACCAGCGCAGTCGCCGGACGCATCGCGCAGGTGAGCACCACCGGCTTGGCGGGCGCGAGTACCAATTGGAGAAAAAAGCCGTCTCCTCCAGCGTGTCGGTGCCGTGGGTGATGACGACACCCGCCACATCCGCTTCCGCGAGCCAACGGGCGCACCTCCGTGCGAGCGTTTGCCAGATCGCGAAGCTCATGTCCTTGCTGTCCACCTGCGCGACCTGCTCGGCCAGCAACGCAATGCCGTCGGGCGCATCGATGCCTTCCAACAGCTCCGTGACGCCGACCTGTCCCGCGGTGTAGCCGATGTTGTCGCCTGCGAGATTGGCACGTCCTGCAATCGTGCCCCCAGTGCCCAGAACGATGACCCGGCGCGCGGCGCCTTGAATGTTTTCGACCATTGCTTGCCAATCCCGGGAAAACTGGTTAAAAATACAGGTACTGGATATGCAACCAGCCCCTCAGGAGCCACCATGCAGTTTGCCGTCAAGCTTACCGCCCGTCAGCAGCAGATTCTGGACTTGATTCAAAGCGCCATCGCTCGCACCGGCGCACCCCCGACGCGCGCCGAAATCGCAGCCGAGCTGGGCTTCAAGTCGGCCAATGCGGCCGAGGAGCATCTGCAAGCCCTGGCCCGCAAAGGCGTGATCGAGCTGGTGAGCGGCACCTCGCGAGGCATCCGGCTCAAGGGTGAGGCCCTGCGCGCGCTCAACGAATCACGGAACAATCAGTATTCGCTGTCCCTGCCCGGCATGGCGCAACTCGCCCTGCCGCTGATCGGGCGTGTCGCCGCCGGCTCGCCCATCTTGGCGCAGGAGCATATCGACCAGACCTACTACGTCGAGAACACGCTCTTCCAACGTCAGCCGGACTACCTCCTCAAGGTGCGCGGCATGTCGATGCGCGACGCCGGCATCATGGACGGCGACCTTCTCGCAGTGCAGGCCACCAAGGAAGCGCGCAACGGCCAGATCGTGGTCGCCCGTCTGGGCGACGAAGTCACAGTCAAGCGCCTCAAGCGCAACAAGCAGGTCATCGAGTTGCACGCAGAAAACCCCGACTACCCGACCATCGTTGTACAACCCGGCGAACCTTTCGAAATCGAAGGCCTCGCGGTCGGCCTGATCCGCAACACGATGTTGATGTAGGCATCCTCATCACCGGCCGCGACAGGTGGCGGGCGTATGGCATTGAGCCATCACCCTGTCGAGGCGACGAAAGCAATCCTGCCTGTGTTCAATCTCTACCCTCCGGAGTTCACATGGGAATCGCTCTTCTCAGCATCGTCGACCTGTTCACGCCCCTGCAGTCGCTGGCCGATCGCTGGATGCCGGCACGGCGCTCGCGTCACATCAATTCATCAGGACTGCGCTATGTCGGCGTCAGGCCGAGCTGCGCGCCGCGGCAGGGCCCGGCGGGCCGGGATACGTCCGCCAGCGCGCGTCCACTGCGAGTCGTCCGCATGGTCGATGCGCAGCAGCCCCATCGGCACCCGGGTCGCGTGGTCATCTCCGGCCGCATGGCGGATGTCTGCGCAGAGCTCGATCGCCTGGCCGCACTGGAAGCCGCAGACACGGCCCGGCATTGCGCTCGCATGCATTGACACCCCCACCCGGCGTTGTGTGCGACACACGACGCCGGGCAACACGCCGACACAGCCTGCGAGTCGTGCAAGGCACAATGCAAACCATGAACATTGTGATCCTCGACGACTACCAGGACGCAGTACGCAAGCTGCAGTGCGCCTCCAAGCTCGACGCCTATGCGGCCAAGGTTTACACCAACACCGTCAAGGGTATCGGCCAGCTCTCGGTTCGCCTCAAGGATGCCGAGGTGATCGTGCTGATCCGGGAGCGCACCAACATCTCGCGGCAGTTGATCGAGAAGCTGCCCAAGCTCAGGCTCATCTCCCAAACCGGCCGCGTCGGAAGCCACATCGACGTGAACGCCTGTTCCGAGCTTGGCATTGCGGTGGCCGAAGGCACGGGATCCCCGCAAGCGCCGGCGGAACTCACATGGGCGCTGATCATGGCAGCGATGCGTCGACTGCCCCAGTACATCAGCAACCTGAAGCACGGCGCCTGGCAGCAATCGGGGCTCAAGTCGGCATCCATGCCGCCGAATTTCGGGCTGGGCTCGGTGCTCAAGGGCAAGACGCTCTGCATCTGGGGCTACGGCCGCATCGGCCAGCTCGTCGCGCGCTACGGCCAGGCGTTCGGCATGCAGGTGGTCATCTGGGGACGCGAGCAGAGTCTGTCCAAAGCACGGTCAGACGGCTTTCAGGTGGCGCCGAACCGTGAAACCTTCTTCGCCGCGGCGGATGTGCTGTCGCTCCATCTCCGACTCACTGAGGAAACCCGTGGCCTCGTGACGCTCGAGGATCTGTCGCGCATGAAGCCGACCTCCCTGTTCGTGAATACCTCGCGTGCCGAGCTGGTGGAGCAGGACGCACTCCTCGCGGCGCTCAATCGCGGGCGGCCCGGTCTCGCTGCGATCGACGTCTTCGAAAGCGAACCACCGTTGCAGGGACACGCCCTTCTTCGGCTCGAGAACTGCATCTGCACGCCCCACATCGGCTATGTCGAACAGGAGAGCTACGAGCTGTACTTCGGGCAGGCCTTCGACAACGTGGTGAGCTTCATCAAAGGCAACCCGACCAACATCGTCAACCCCGGCGCGCTGCAGGTCCGCCGTTGAAGCAGCCTGCACTGCCAGCCGCCTTGTGGGCCCTGCTGGCGGGCAACTTCGTGATCGGCACCGGCGTCATGGTGGTGCCCGGCACGCTCAACGAGCTCAGTTCTTCGCTCCAGATCAGCGCGGCGACGGCCGGCCAGTTGATCACGGCGGCGGCCGCAGTGATGTGCGTCGGGGCACCCTTGCTTGCCGCAGTGGTCGCCGGTTGGGACCGGCGCGTACTGCTCGCCTGCACGATGCTCTGGTATGCGTGCGGCCATCTGTTCGCGACCTTGATGCCCACTTTCGGCGCGCTGCTGCCGGTTCGCATGTTGACGGTGATCGCTCCGGCGATCTTCACGGCGCAGGCCGCCGCGTGCGCGGGGCTGCTGGTGCCGGCGGAGCAACGCGGGCGTGCCGTGACCTTCGTCTTCCTGGGATGGTCCATGGCCTCGGTGCTGGGGCTTCCTCTCGGTGCACTGATCGGAGGCCACCTTGGCTGGCGAGCGGCCTTCGCCGCCATTGCGCTGCTCGCGTTGGTGAGCGCGATTTGGATCTGGGTCAAGCTGCCGTCCGGCATCCGCCCCCCGCGTTGTCACGCGATGCCTGGGCGCGGGTCTTCAAGAGTCCCCTTCTCATGGGCGTCGTCTGCGTGACCGCGCTGCAAGGCTCCGGCCAGTTCGTGCTGTTCAGCTACTTCGCACCGATTCTTCGGGAGCGGCTTGGCGCCGACGCAACCCAGCTCGGGCTGGTCTGGGCATGGTTCGGCGCCTGCGGCGTGGTGGGCAACATGCTGGTCAGCCGCCACATCGATCGAATCGGCGCATCGCGCATGGTCCTGGTGACCACGGCATTGATCGCGCTGAGCCTGCTTCTGTGGCCTCTGGGTGTCAGCCTGGTCTGGCTGGCGATCCTCCTCACGCCATGGGGACTGGGCTGCTTCGCGACCAACTCGGCGCAGCAGGCGCGGCTGGTGTCGCTCTCACCCTCACTGGCACCGGGATCGGTGGCACTGAACAGTTCCGGGATCTACATTGGCCGGGCCCTCGGCGCCGGTGCGGGCGGCTGGCTGCTCGCCCATGGCGCGATCGACTGGATGAACTGGGTCGGCCTGGTGACGGTACTTGCCGCCATTGCACTCAGCATCTCCGTCGACAGGGCGCGAACGCGCACCCTGGCCATCAACGCTTGATCGACTTGCTCTTTGGCGCGATCTCCGCTTCCGTGGTCGGATCGAACAGCTCGAAATCGATGACGTGCGGATCGCTCGACGGGGCCGGCGGCTTTGGGGGCTCGATCGGCGTCGGCATGGTCTCGTAGGCCGTCTTGTCGAACTCGGCGAGGTCCAGTTCGGGCGGGGGCACGACGCGCGGTGGCGTGTCGCGCTCCTCGTCGTGTGCAGGGGGATCGGTGTGTCCGGAACCATCACGGTGTCGTGATGGAGCCTGTCGTCGATCGAGCCGTAGATCGACGGGGGCAAGGTCGGCCCGTCCGGCATGACGGGAGGCACCGTGTCGGGCCAGAGCGACGCCGTGGCGGTCGCAGAGTGCGTGTCGGTAAACGGCGCAGGCGCGACCTCGGCGGGCGGCGCCGTATCGGGCTCGATCACCTCCTTCGCAAGGGCGTACAGCAGAAGCAGTTCCTGGTACGCCGCGAGATCGAAGGCGCCTTCCTCGTGGACGCCGGGCTTGCGGAAGATCAGCTCCTCGATCAGTGCCAGCGTGCTCGGCGCAGGCCATTGCGACTCGATGCGCGCGAGTGCGCTGCGGTAGTGCTCGAGGCCCTTGCCAGCGTCGGTGTACTTGTCGAAAGGAGGCACGTCCGCGTTGAAGGCGCGTTCGAATTCCTCGGCGAGCCGCGCATAGTCTTCGCGGCGATCGAGCGAATGGTAGATGCGCAGCAGGTCCAGATACGCCAGCGCACTCGTCCCCGGATTGGCGGCGATGTGTTCTCGCAGCACGTCGATCGCCTGGTCTTGCTGGCCGAGCGAAAGAAAGAAGTCCGACTGCTGCTGCACATCGAACAGTTCCTCGGTGTTGACCGGCCGAACCGCCGCACCTTCGAGTGCCCGCGCGGGCGGCGGCGGCGGCGGCGCGACGTCGTCGCCGTCCGGCTCCAGAGGCGCAAAGGGCGTGGCGCCGAAGGTCGTCATGCCGAGCGTGCGCTTCCTCGGCGGTTCGTCCTCGGCGTCGGTGCCCGATTCGTCGTCATCGAGCAGACCACCATCGCGACGCAGCCGCTTGGCCCCATCCCCGCCTTCGGGCTGCAGCACCGACTCGCGCCACCACGCGGAAGCCGCGGCACGGCGACTCGCGCGCCACATCAGCAGCAAAGCGATCAACGCCAGCAGCAGCGCGCCGATCAGTGCATAGACCAAGGGGTTGCGGAACTGGCTTTCGCGGGCCTGCGCGAGTTCGCTGCGCAACTCGAGGAGCGCGCGCTGGTTCTGCGCGGTCTGTTCGCGCAGCGTGGCCAGCGTGGCTTCAAGTTCCTTGTTGCGCTGATTCTCGCGCTGCGCCTGCTCGGCGGCGGGATTCATTGCGCCCCACAGCGCAGCGGCCGCCGCACGGCGCGCGGGATCCTCGGTGGGCGGAGGCACGATCTGGGGGTGGTCTTCAGCCCGCTTTCCTTGGCCGGCTCAGGCTCGAGCGCATCGACCTGGAGCCGGGGTCCCGCAGCAACGGGTTCGGTCTTTGGTGGCGCCGCGGCGGTTGGCCGCGCAGCCGGCACCGCGCGCGGAACAATCGGCGCGGCCCGACGCGGCGCGGGCGCAGCGGGGGCACTTGCCTGCGATGCGGCCTGAGCGGTGCTTTCGCGTTCCGCTGAAGAACGGGCTGCGGCGCGGCGGACGGTCGAGCTTCCCGAGCCATCCTGGCTGGCGGCACCGCCACCGCCCCCACCCGCCATGCGAGATGTCGGACGTGCGGTCGGCCTCGGCACCGGGGCACCATCGGCCGACGGACGCGCCCCTGCCACGGCAACACCCGGCGGCGTGAGATCGGAAGGCACGTCGGCCAGCAGCACGTAGTTGCGTGTCGACTTCATGTCGCAGCCAGCGCGAACCGTGATGGTGACGACGGGCTCGTCGACCGGCACGGTCGTACGCACGCGAATGTTGGAGTTGCCCGGGCTGCTGCCGGATTCGAGGGAGACGGTCACCCTGCGTTCGAGCATGGGCGCGTCGCCCTGCAGCACCTCGGCGCCGAGGCACAGTGAGCTACCGGCCTCGGCCGCGTCGAGCGCAAGCGGAATCACCACGTCGATCGGCTTGCCGATCCAGACGGCGCCTTGCGGGCGCCCGATCGTCAAGGCGGATGATTCGAGGGCGACTCCGAGGAGGAGCAGGCTCGCCGCAAAGCGTGGGAGTTGCAAAATCGGATGCAAGAAGCAATCAAAAGTTGACGCATTCTGACATGGTGGTCAGGCCCCTCCATTCACCGAGAGACAATTATCAAATGACCGTGAACTTTTCCAATACCGCCGTGATCGGCGCAGGCGCCATGGGCCGAGGCATCGCCCAGATCGCAGCACAAGCCGGAAGCCAGGTTCTGCTGCTGGACAGCTTCGAAGGGGCCGCCGAGCGGGGCCGCGATGCGATCCTCGCCCAGTGGCGCAAGCTGCAGGAGAAAGGCAAGCTCGACGCCGCGCAGCTCGAGGCGCTTTCGGGCCGCGTGCACGCGGTCGGATCGATGCAGGACATCGCTGGCTGCGACCTGGTGATCGAGGCGATCGTCGAGGACATCGAGGTCAAGCGAAAGTTGTTCCGCGAGATCGAGACGGTGGTCTCGACATCGGCAACGCTGGTGAGCAATACCTCATCGCTATCAGTGACCGCCATCGCCGCGGGGCTCGCGCATCCGGAACGCATGGCCGGCTTCCACTTCTTCAATCCGGTTCCACTGATGAAGGTCGTGGAGGTGGTGGCGGGCTTCAAGACCGATCCCGAGATCTGCCGCAAGTTGGCCGGCTACGCCACGCAGATGGGCCACAGCCCGGTGCAGGCCAAGGACACGCCCGGGTTCATCGTGAATCACGCGGGGCGCGGCTACGGCACCGAGGCGCTGCGCATCGCCGGAGAAAGCGTAGCCGACTTCGCCACCATCGATCGCATCCTCAAAGACCAGGCGGGTTTCCGCCTCGGGCCGTTCGAGCTGCTCGACCTCACCGCGCTCGACGTCTCTCATCCGGTGATGGAGTCCATCTATCGCCAGTACTACGAGGAGCCGCGCTACCGCCCCAGCGTGATCACGGCGCAGCGGCTTGCGGCCGGCGCCCTGGGCCGCAAGAGCGGCGAGGGCTTCTACCGCTATCCCGACGGCGCGATGCAGCAGGTTGCAGAACCGCCCGTGCCTTCGGTCGACACGATTCCCCCGGTCTGGGTTTCGCCGCGTGCGGCACGGCGCCCCGAGTTGCTCAAGCTCGTGCATGCCCTCGGCGCCCAGCTCGAAAGCGGTGCCACGCCCTCGCCTTCCGCGCTGATCCTGGTCGCGCCGCTGGGCTTCGACGTCACGACCGTCGCGGCCGTCGATCGGCTCGACGCGACCCGTACCGTCGGCATCGACATGATGGTCGACGATGCTGCCACCAAGCGGCGGGTGCTCGCCACCAACCCGGCCACGCGCCGCGACATGCGCGACGCAGCCCATGCGCTGTTTGCGCACGACGGCAAGGCGGTCAGCGTGATCCGCGACAGCGGCGGTTTCGTCACCCAGCGCGTCGTCGCGACGATCGTCAACATCGCGTGCGACATGTGCCAGCAGGGCGTCTGCACGCCGGCCGATCTGGACCTGGCGGTGCGACTTGGCCTCGGCTACCCGCAGGGGCCGCTGGCCATGGGCGATTTGTACGGTCCGACGAACATGCTGGAAATCCTGTTCAACCTCCAGACCGTGTACGGCGATCCCCGCTACCGCCCGAGCCCGTGGTTGCGCCGTCGCGGCGCACTCGGCCTGAGCCTCACCCATCAAGAAGAGTAAGAGACGACAACCATGACCGCAGAGCTCAAGAGCACCACCGAAGGCAGCACCATGGTGCTGACCCTGTCCAATCCGTCGCAGCGCAATGCGCTCGGGCCCGAGATGTACGCGGCCGGCATCGAGGCCTTCAACGGCGCCGAGAACAACACCGAGATCCGCAGCGTCGTCATGGTCGGCGAAGGCAAATGGTTCTGCGCTGGCGGCTCGCTGCAGCGCCTGCAGGCCAACCGCGCGCTCGATCCATCGGTACAGGCCGAAAGCATCGAGGCACTGCACACATGGATCGACACGATCCGTACTTTTCCAAAGCCCGTCATTGCCGCGGTCGAGGGGGCTGCAGCCGGCGCAGGCTTCTCTCTCGCGATGGCCTGCGACTTCGTGGTGTCGGCGCGCGACGCGGTCTTTGCGGCTTCGTACAGCAACGTCGCTCTCTCGCCGGACGGCGGCCTGAGCTGGCATCTGGCGCGCGCCCTGCCCCGCCAGCTCGCGAGCGAATGGCTCATGCTGGGCGAGCGGCTCGAACCCGCGCGCCTGCATGCGCTGGGCCTCGTCAACGAACTCGTCGAGAACGGGCAGGCGCTCGCGGGTGCGCTCGCACTGGCGGCAAAGATCAATGCGCGTGCACCGAACTCGATGGCCAGCATCAAGGAACTGCTCGGCGAGGCGCGCGGGGCCTCTCTGGCTTCGCACCTGGCGCAGGAGCGCGATCACTTCGTGCGCAACCTCCATCACGCCAACGCGGGCATCGGCATTGCCGCCTTCCTTTCGAAAGAGACGCCGCGCTACGAATAGCGTGCCGTCGCGCTCGTGACAACCCCAGGCATTTCAGTCACCGACAGGACAGTCCATGGACGACCCGATTCTTACCATCGAAGAACGTGAAGCGATCAATAGTGGTCGCTGGTTTTCTTCTCTTTCTCCATCACTGCGCCACGACATCCTCCGATGTGCATTCGTCAAGCGATACAAGGACGGCGATCTGATCTGCGCGCGCGGCGATCCGCCCGAGCAGTGGATCGCCTGCGCCAAGGGCGCGGTCCGCGTGAGCTCGACCGCCGTGTCGGGCAAGCAGGTGACGCTGACCTACGTGGAGCCGGGCATCTGGTTCGGCGACGTGGCGATGTTCGATGGGGACAGGCGCACGCACGATGCGTACGCGCATGGGGATTCCACGATTCTTTGCGTGGCGCGCGCGGACTTCCAGAAGATCCTCGCCAACCACGTCGAGCTCTACGAAGCGCTGATGCGGCTGCAGGCACGCCGCATCCGGCAGCTCTTCGGGCTGGTCGAGGATCTGAACACCCTGCCCCTGCGCGCGCGCCTCGCGAAGCAGCTCATCCATCTGGTGCGCAGCTACGGTGTGCCGAATCTCGCGGATGGCAATCAGATGCGGATCGGGTTGCACCTCGCGCAGGAAGAACTCGCGCAATTGCTCGGCGCCTCGCGCCAGCGCGTCAATCAGGAACTCAAGGCCATGGAGCGCGAAGAAGCGATCCGCATCGAACCGGGCGGACTGGTGGTGCTCGACCGCGCGGCGCTGATGCGCATTTCGGAAGCCGATCAATAAATCACAGAGACATGACCCAGGACTTCGACAAATTCGTCGGCACGCGTGCCGTCTCCCCGCAGCACCAGTTCGACGTCGACGCACTCACCCGCTGGCTCGAAAAGAACCTCGACGGTTTCAAAGGCCCGCTGACGGTGGAGATGTTCAAGGGCGGGCAGTCCAATCCGACCTACAGGCTGGTGACGCCCACGCAGAGCTACGTGATGCGCGCGAAGCCGGGTCCCGTCGCCAAGCTCCTGCCTTCGGCGCACGCGGTCGAACGCGAGTTCAAGGTCATGAGCGGCCTTGCCGGCACCGACGTGCCGGTGCCGCGGATGCACTGCCTGTGCGAGGACGAGTCGGTGATCGGCCGCGCCTTCTACGTCATGGAGTTCATGCAGGGCCGCGTGCTGTGGGACCAGTCGCTGCCCGGCATGAGCAACGCCGAGCGCGCCGCGATCTACGACGAGATGAATCGCGTGATCGCGGCCCTGCATACGGTGAAATTCGCTGAACGCGGCCTCGCCGACTACGGCAAGCCGGGCAACTACTTCGAGCGGCAGATCGGCCGCTGGAGCAAGCAATACGTCGCCTCGATCACGCAGCCGATCCCCGAGATGGACCGGCTGATGGAATGGCTGCCGGCGCACATCCCGGCGAGCGCGCGCGACGAGACGCTGACGTCGATCGTCCACGGCGACTTCCGGCTCGACAACCTGATGTTCCATGCCACCGAGCCGCGCGCGATCGCGGTGCTCGACTGGGAGCTTTCGACGCTGGGCCATCCGCTCGCCGACTTCAGCTACCACTGCATGTCGTGGCACATCCCGCCGGGAGCGTTCCGCGGCATCGGCGGGCTGGACCTGAAGAGCCTCGGCATTCCCACCGAGAGCGAATACATCCGCAAGTACTGCGAGCGCACCGGCATCACCACGCCCGAAGCGCTGGCGCCCGACTGGAACTTCTACCGGGCCTACAACCTGTTCCGCATGGCGGCGATCCTGCAAGGCATCGCCAAGCGGGTCGAGGCCGGTACGGCTTCGAGCGAACAGGCGGTGGCCTCCGGCCGCGGCGCGCGCCCGATGGCTGAAATGGCGTGGCAATTCGCGGAAAAAGCATGATTCCCCGGCTTTTCACTTCGCTGCGCTACGTGTAATTCGCCACCCCCCGAGGGGAGGCGCGGCTCGCCTTGGGGCAGCCCGGCGGCGGCCGCCTGAACGCTTACCCACCAGGAGACGAAATGGACTTCGATTACTCGGCCAAGACCAAAGACTTGCAGAAGCGCGTCACGGCTTTCATGGAAGAAAACATCTACCCGGCCGAAGCCGAGTACGCGGCCGAGCTGGCAGCCAACACCGCCGCCGGCAAGCGCTGGAGCGCACTCAACGTGGTGGAAAAGGTCAAGGCCAAGGCCAAGGCCCAGGGGCTGTGGAACCTGTTCCTGCCGGTCGACAGTGCGGCCGCGTCCGGCTACGAAGGCGCGGGCCTGACCAACCAGGAATACGCACCGCTCGCCGAGATCATGGGCCGCGTGCCATGGGCCAGCGAGGCGTTCAACTGCTCGGCGCCGGACACCGGCAACATGGAAACCATTGCGCGCTACGGCTCCGAGGAAATCAAGGCCCGCTGGCTCAAGCCGCTGCTCGAAGGCGAGATCCGCTCCGCCTTCGCGATGACCGAGCCCGAGGTGGCATCGAGCGATGCCACCAACATCGCGACGCGCATCGAGCGCCAGGGCGACGAGTACGTCATCAACGGCCGCAAGTGGTGGATCTCCGGTGCGGCCGACCCGCGCTGCAAGGTGTTCGTCACCATGGGCAAGACGGACCCGGAAGCGCCCAAGCATTCGCAGCAGAGCATGATCATCGTGCCGGCGGACGCCAAGGGCATCCGCATCGCGCGCCCGCTCAACGTCATGGGTTACGACGATGCGCCGCACGGCCACGTCGAGATGTACTTCGAGAACGTGCGCGTGCCGGCTGGCAACATGCTGCTCGGCGAAGGCCGCGGCTTCGAGATCGCGCAAGGCCGCCTCGGCCCTGGCCGCATCCACCACTGCATGCGCCTGATCGGCCTGGCCGAGCGCGCGCTCGAGCTGATGTGCAAGCGCGCCTCGTCGCGGGTCGCCTTCGGCAAGACGGTGGCGTCGCAGACGGTGACGCAGGAGCGCATCGCCGAAGCCCGCTGCAAGATCGACATGGCCCGCCTGCTCACGCTCAAGGCCGCGTGGCTGATGGACGTCGCCGGCAACAAGGTCGCGAAGACCGAGATCGCGATGATCAAGGTGGTGGCGCCGAACATGGCCTGCCAGGTGATCGACTGGGCCATGCAGGTGCACGGCGGCGGCGGGATGTGCGACGACTTCCCGCTTGCCTACGCCTACGCCGGCGCGCGCACGCTGCGCTTCGCCGACGGCCCGGACGAAGTGCACCGCAACGCGATCGCGAAATGGGAACTGGGCAAGTACGGCACCGGCAAGACCGACGACACGATGCCGGTCACGCGCTTCTGAACGCAGCCTTCTGAAACGAAGCCGCCGCACTGCGAAGTGCCGGCGGCTTTTTTACAGCTTCTTCTGCAGGAACATCGCGCTGCCGAAAGCGGGATCGAGCTGGTAGCTCGCGAAGCCCTCGCGCTCGTAGGCGCGCAGCGCGCTCCTGTTGCCCGAAAGCACCTCGAGCGTCAGCTTGCACGCGCCACGGGCCCGCGCCTCCTGCTCGACGCGGGCCAGCATGTGCTGTGCCACACGCCGGCCGCGATGGCTCTCGAGGACCACCACGTCGTGCACATTGACCAGCGGCTTGCAAGCGAAGGTGGAAAAGCCTTCGATGCAGTTGACGAGCCCGACCGGCCGCTCGCCGTCGTAGGCGAGCACGCTGAAAGCCTGCGGACGCGCCGCGAGCGCTTCCGGCAGCTCGGCCAGCACCTTGGGCTCGAGCGGCGTGCCGCCGCCCGCGGGATCGCGCGCATACGCATCCAACAGCGTCACGACCGCCTGCGCATGCGACGGATCGCGATAGTCGGCAAGGCGAATGTCGATCACCGTCTCGCTCACGCGGCCTCCACCGCCGCAACCAGGCGCTTCGCGCAAGCTTCGGATTGCGCGGCGTCCTTGGCCTCGACCATGACGCGCAGCAAGGGCTCGGTGCCGCTGGCCCGGATCAGCACGCGACCCGCATCGCCGAGCTCGGCCTCGACCCGTTCGATCTCGTTCGCGAGCGCCTGGTTGGATTTCCAATCCTGACCCCCGCCAAGACGCACGTTGATCAACGTCTGCGGGTAGAGCTTCACGCCGCCGAGCAGCTCGGCCACCGTCCGGCCGCTGCGCACGCAAGCCTGCAGCACCTGCAGCGCACTCACGATGCCATCGCCCGTCGTATGGCGGTCCAGCGCCAGCAGGTGGCCCGAGCCTTCACCGCCGAGCAGCCAGCTGCGCTTGTCGAGCTCCTCGAGCACGTAGCGGTCGCCCACGCGGGCGCGGACGAACTCGATGCCCTGCGCCTTCAGCGCCATCTCGACCGCCTTGTTGGTCATCACGGTGCCGACTACGCCGGCGGGCTTCTCCCCGCGCGCGACGCGCTCCATCGCCATCAGGTAGACCAACTCGTCGCCATTGAAAAGGCGTCCGCTCGCATCCACGAGCTGCAGACGGTCGGCATCGCCGTCGAGCGCGATGCCGTAGTCGGCGCCCTGCGCCTTGACCGCTTCGATGAGCGCCTGCGGATGCGTCGCGCCGAAGCCCTTGTTGATGTTCAGGCCGTCGGGGGCGCAGCCGATGCTGGTCACCTCGGCGCCCAGTTCGTGGAAGACAGCGGGTGCGACCTGATAGGCCGCGCCATGCGCCGCGTCGACCACCAGCTTGTGGCCCCGGAGCGTCAGGTCGTTGGCAAAGGTGCTCTTGCAGAACTCGATGTAGCGTCCCGGCGCGTCGTTGAGCCGCCGCGCCTTGCCCAGATTGCGGGAATCGACCCACACCGGGTCCTCCTTCAAGACCGCTTCCACCGCCAACTCCCACTCGTCGCTGAGCTTGGTCCCGTGCGCGCTGAAGAACTTGATCCCGTTGTCCGGGTAGGCGTTGTGGCTGGCACTGATGACCACGCCGAGACTCGCACGCTGCGCGCGCGTGAGATAGGCCACGCCCGGTGTCGGCAACGGGCCGAGCAGCACCACGTCCACGCCGGCCGAGTTGAAACCCGACTCCAGCGCCGATTCGAGCATGTAGCCGGAGATGCGCGTGTCCTTGCCGATCAGGACCGTGGGCCGCGACTCGGACCGCTTGAGCACGCGTCCCACCGCGTGCGCCAGCCGCAACACGAAATCGGGCGTGATCGGCGCCTGCCCGACGGTGCCGCGAATACCGTCGGTGCCGAAATATTGTCTTGTCATTGCTGAGCTTCCTGTCGCTGTTGTTCTCTGTTCATCGCTCGCCAGACGGCCAGCGCTGCGACGGTCTCGCGCACGTCGTGCACGCGAACGATCGCCGCCCCCTTCTCCACGGCCAGCACCGCGGCGGCCACGCTCGGCACCATCCGCTCGCCCGCCGATTCGATGCCCGTGACCGCACCCAGAGAGGACTTGCGCGACCAGCCGGCCAAGAGCGGCAGGCCCGATGCCAGCAATTCGCCCTGCCGCGCGAGCAGCGCGAAATTCTGCGGGACGGTCTTGCCGAATCCGATGCCGGGATCGAGGACGATGCGTTCCGCCTGCACACCCCGGGTCATCAGCGCCCCTGCCTGCGCCTCGAGGAACTCGCGCACTGCCGCAACCACGTCCCCGCTCATCGGTGCAACCTGCATGGTCTGCGGGTCACGGTGCATGTGCATAAGGCAAACCCCACATGCCGGGTGCGCGCAGACCACCTCCATCGCACCCGGTCGGCGCAGGGCCCAGATGTCGTTGACGATGTCCGCGCCGAGTTCCAGCACCGCACGCATCACTTCGGGCTTGTAGGTGTCGACCGAGACCGGCACGCGCAGCTTCACTGCTTCGCGCACGACCGGCACGACGCGCGCCAGCTCCTCGTCCAGCGGCACCGCGGGACTGCCCGGCCGGGTCGACTCACCGCCGATGTCCAGAATGTCCGCACCCTCGTCGATCAACTGCTCGCAATGACGAACGGCCGATTGCGTCGTGGCATGCGCGCCGCCGTCCGAAAACGAATCCGGCGTGACGTTGACGATGCCCATCACCTGCGGGCGCCCGAGCTCGATCGCGAAGCGCGTGGTTTGCCAGGCGGCCATCATGCCGCGTCCCCATGAAAAAACGGGGCCAGAGGCCCCGCTGATCGACAAAGCATCATGAAGCTCAGGCTGCGGTCGGCGTCGGATCGGGATTCACCGCCGGCGTGCCGCCACTGCCACCGCTGCCCGACGGCGGGACGCGCGGCGTCCAATCCTTGGGCGGACGCGGCGCGCGGCCGGCCATGATGTCGTCGAGCTGCTCGGTGTCGATGGTTTCCCATTCGAGCAGCGCCTTCGCCATGGCGTGCATCTTGTCGCTGTTCTCCTCGATCAGGCGGCGTGCCAGTGCATATTGCTCGTCGATGATACGGCGCACTTCGGCGTCGACCTTCTGCATGGTCGACTCGCTCATGTTCGTGGTCTTGGTGACCGAGCGGCCGAGGAAGACCTCGCCCTCGTTCTCCGCGTAGACCATCGGGCCGAGCGATTCGGTCATGCCGTAGCGCATCACCATGTCGCGGGCGATCTGGGTCGCGCGCTCGAAGTCGTTGCTGGCGCCGGTGGTCATCTGGTGCATGAACACCTCTTCGGCGATCCGGCCGCCGAACAGCATGCTGATCTGGTTCAGCATGTACTCGCGGTCGTAGCTGTAGCGGTCTTGCGCAGGCAGGCTCATGGTCACGCCCAGCGCACGGCCGCGCGGGATGATCGTGACCTTGTGGACCGGGTCGCACTTGGGCAGCAGCTTGCCGATGAGCGCATGGCCGGCCTCGTGGTACGCCGTGTTGCGACGCTCTTCCTCGGGCATCACCATGCTCTTGCGCTCCGGGCCCATGAAGATCTTGTCCTTGGCCTTCTCGAAGTCCTGCATTTCCACCACGCGCGCATTGCGGCGTGCGGCCATGAGCGCGGCTTCGTTGCAGAGGTTGGCCAGATCGGCGCCCGACATGCCGGGCGTGCCGCGCGCGATGATGCTCGCGTTGACGTCCTGGCCCAGCGGCACCTTGCGCATGTGGACATTGAGGATCTGCTCGCGGCCGCGGATGTCCGGCAGCGTCACGTAGACCTGGCGGTCGAAACGGCCCGGGCGCAGCAAGGCGGCATCGAGGATGTCGGGACGGTTCGTCGCCGCGACCACGATCACGCCGAGGTTGGTTTCGAAACCATCCATCTCGACCAGCATCTGGTTGAGGGTCTGCTCGCGCTCGTCGTTGCCGCCGCCGAGGCCGGCGCCGCGCTGGCGGCCGACCGCGTCGATTTCGTCGATGAAGATGATGCAGGGCGCATTCTTCTTCGCGTTCTCGAACATGTCGCGGACACGGGCTGCGCCCACGCCGACGAACATCTCGACGAAGTCGGAACCGGAAATGGAGAAGAAAGGCACCTTGGCTTCGCCGGCGATGCTTTTCGCCAGCAGCGTCTTGCCGGTGCCCGGCGGGCCGACCAGCAGCAGGCCGCGCGGAATGCGGCCGCCGAGCTTCTGGAACTTGGCCGGATCCTTCAGGAAGTCGACGACCTCCTTGACTTCCTCCTTGGCCTCGTCGCAACCGGCGACGTCGGCGAAAGTCACCTGGTTGTTGTTCTCGTCGAGCATGCGGGCCTTGCTCTTGCCGAAGCTGAAGGCCCCGCCCTTGCCGCCGCCCTGCATCTGTCGCATGAAGTAGACCCAGACACCGATCAGCAGGAGCATCGGCCCCCAGCTCACCAGCAGGGTCATCAGCAACGAGCCTTCTTCGCGCGGCTTGACGTCGAACTTGACGTTGTTGGCGATCAGGTCGCCGACGAGACCCCGGTCGAGGTAGGTGGCGGTCGTTCGGATCTTGCGGTCGTCAGTCGTGACCGCGACGATCTCGCTGCCGCCCTGGCCCTCCTGGATCGTGGCGCTCTTGATTCGGTTGTTTCGCACTTCCTCGAGGAAGTCCGAATAGCCGATGCTGCCTGCGCCGGCAACGCCGCGGGTGTCGAACTGCTTGAACACAGTGAACAACACCATCGCGATGACGAGCCATACGGCAACTTTGGAAAACCACTGATTGTTCAAACGAAGCTCCAGTCGATAGCGCGTAGCACTGAAAACAAAAAAGGCGCCGTGGGCATCCAATTGACGCTCATTTTAGGCTTTTCAACCCGAAAAACCGGCTGATTTCCCTATAGCAGCCATAGGGCGCGAGCGGTCTTAAGGAAAAACCATGCATGCGGAAACCGGTATCAAATCGTATCGGAGGGTTTGAGCCCGATGCCTACCATAAAAGTTTCGGCCGATTTGTCGCGCGATGCCTTGGGCTTGAACGGTTTGACGACACGGAAGTTGTCCTTGAAGAGCCGGGTCAGCTCGTTGTAGCCGCTGCCGTGGAACAGCTTGGCCACCAGCGCCCCTTCCGGCTTCAGGTGGTGGCGGGCAAAGTCGATCGCCAGCTCGATGAGATGCGCCACCCGCGCCGCATCGGCGGAGGCAATGCCGGAAAGATTCGGCGCCATGTCCGACACGACCACGTCGGCCTGTCGGCCGGCCATCGCCTCGGACAGCCGTTCCAGCACGTCGGCTTCACGAAAATCGCCCTGCAGGAAGGTCACGCCTTCGATCGGCTCCATCGGCAGGATGTCCAGCGCGATGATCGTGCCCGCAAGCTCACCGACCGCGGCGCCGTCCGGCGAGAGCCTGCGCCGCACGTACTGGCTCCACGCACCCGGCGCAGAGCCCAGATCGACCACGAGATGGCCGGGCTTGATCAGGCTCAAGCTTTCGTCGATTTCCTTCAGTTTGTAGGCGGCGCGCGCCCGGTAGCCTTCCTTGGTGGCGAGCTTCACATAGGGGTCGTTCACGTGGTCGTGGATCCACGCCCGGTTGACCTTCTTCGCTTTCGGTTTGGGATTCATTGACATCGATAATACGGGGATGCCCGCCATTCAACTTACCCCTGCGCAGCGCAAGGTGCATCGCGCCGAAGCGCACCACCTCGACCCGATCGTCATGATCGGCGGCGACGGCCTGACCCCGGCCGTCAAGAAGGAGGCCGATGCCGCGCTGAAGGCCCATGGCCTGATCAAGGTGCGCGTGTTTTCCGATGACCGGGCCGCGCGCGAAGCCATGCTCCAGACGCTGGCCGACGACCTGAACGCCGCGCCCATCCAACACATCGGCAAACTCCTCGTCCTGTGGCGCCCCATTCCCGAGAAGGAGCGCGTTCTCGACGAGGACCGCATGCCTGGCCCGCGCGACGTCAAGGTCATCAAGTACAGCAAGCGCGGCGGACAGCGGCCTGAAATCAAGACGTTGCGCGTGCTCGGCAACCAGCGCCTGACCTCCGGCGGAAACGTCAAGCGCGCCAAGGCGCGCAAGCCCCTGTCGGTCAAGAAGCGGCGGCAGGCGGATTGAGGATGCCCCACCACACCGCGGCAGGCGCGCAGCGCCACATCCTCTGCATGAAGTGGGGCACCAAGTACGGCCCCGAGTACGTCAATCGCCTGTACGCGATGGTGCGCAGGCATCTCCGCGGCGACTTCAAGTTCGTCTGCCTGACCGACAACAGCGCGGGGATTCGCCACGAAGTCGAATGCTTTCCGATCCCGCCGCTCGATCTCGAACTGGCCCCCGGCCGGGTCGACCGCGCCTGGAAGAAGCTCACGACCTTCGAGCAGGATCTCCACGGGTTGCACGGGACGGCGCTTTTCATCGATCTCGACGTCGTGATCGTCGGCAGCCTGGACGAATTCTTCGAGTACCCGGGCAAGTTCCTGATCATTCACGACTACGAGCGCCCATGGCGGCGGCGGCGCATCACCGGGAACTCCTCGGTCTACCGGTTCGAAATCGGGGCCCATCCGGACGTTCTGGCCTACTTCCGCCAGAACATGGACAAGGTGCAGGCGGAGTTCCGAAACGAACAGACTTACCTGTCCGATTTCATGTATCGCAAGGGCACCCTCGCCTATTGGCCCGAAACCTGGTGTCCCAGCTTCAAGTACCACGGCATCCCGACGTGGCCGACGAACTACTGGAAGGAACCCTTCGTGCCGGAAGGCGCAAAGATCATGGTGTTCCACGGGGAGTGCAATCCCCCGGATGCGCTGGCGGGACGGCGCAACCGTCGCTTCAGGTTTATCCGGCCGGCGCGCTGGATCACGCAGTTCTGGCAGACCTGACGGGTCGACGCCGGCGGGATTCGGGATTCAGTTCCGCGGGCGCCCCATCCGCCACAGCAGGACGCCGGCGCACACCCACTGGCCGAGATACATGCCGCTGCCGATCGAGTGCCAAAGCCTGAGGTTCTCGCGTGCGAGGATGTGCGGCGCGACCGCGTATTGCTGGAGCAGCGCGAGCAGCAGGGCGGTCACGATCAGGATGACCGCGATCCGCTCGAAGTCCGTCAACCGGTCATCGGCCCGCGACCGAAAATAGACCAGCAGCACCCCTCCGCACGCCAGCGCCACCCAGGTCTGCGCCGCGAACAACTGGCCCGCGAAGTTGCCCGCAACGGCAGGATTGCCGAGCCGGGCGAAGAGCATCGGCACCACCAGAAAGCCGATCGTCGTCAGGCTGCCCCACCAGAAGGCAGCAAGCATGAGCGCAATCCGGTCCTTCATCCGGCTCGCCCGCATCTCAGACGTAGCTGACCGCCACGATCTCGTAGCGCTTCAGGCCGCCGGGGGCCTGGACCTCCGCGGTATCGCCCTCTTCCTTGCCGATCAGTGCGCGAGCGATCGGGCTCGAGACATTGATGAGGCCCAGCTTCAGATCGGCTTCGTCCTCGCCGACGATCTGGTATCTGACGGATTCACCGGAGTTCTCGTCCTCGAGTTCGACCGTCGAGCCGAAGACGACCTTGCCGCCGGCGTCGAGTTGCGCCGGATCGATGATCTGGGCCGCCGACAGCTTGCCCTCGATGTCCTGGATCCGGCCCTCGATGAAGCCCTGACGGTCCTTCGCCGCCTCGTACTCGGCGTTTTCGCTGATGTCGCCCTGCGCACGCGCTTCGGCGATCGAGTTGATGACGCCCGGTCGGTCGACGGTCTTGAGCCTTTGCAGCTCTTGGCGCAGCTTCTCGGCACCGCGCTTGGTAATCGGAATGGTGGCCACTAGTTTTGCTCCAGAAAGCGAAACCGCCGAACGCTGCCGTTCGGCGGTCGATGGGAGAGAAATGATCAGACGAGCGTGCGTCCGGTCAGCCGGCTCAGGATGGCGAGCGGGCTCGATTCGGGATTGTATTGCCTTGCAGCCGGCAGATGCAGCGTCTGCTCGAGCATGTACTGGCCCGACATGACCGCGTGCGAAGTCTGGTCCGAGAAGCAGACCCACACGGAACCGGGCGGAAACGGCACGGTCTGCTGATCGGAGTTCTTCTGGTACTCGAGGTCCGACTTCATGCCGTCGTGCAGTTGCAGCATGAGATGGTCGTATTCGCTGCGCAGCGACTTCGTCACCCGCAGGGCACGCAGCAGCCGCGCCTGCAGGCGCGAGTAGGGCTTGGCGCGCGGCAGGAAGCGTCGCGCGACCGCCTCGAACGGCTCCCCGACGCGCCAGACCCGCGGAGCACCCTCCGGATTGGCGTTGGTGAAGACGCGAAGAATGCGCTCGCCGTAGTTGGGCCGCGAAGGAAAGGCATCGACGTGCAGACGGCGGTCATCTGCCCGCCACGACTGCACGCGGGTCTCCACCTGCACCGGCCTGTAGCTGGTCGGCGCCAGACGCAGCGCCGGCGTGTAGTGCGGCAGGAGACCATGAATCAGCTGCTGTGCCTGCGCGCGGAAGCGGCCGACCATCGCTGCCACCGCTTGCTGCCGCGCCTCGTCCCCGGCCACGCCTTTCAGCCGCCCTTGTGCGTCGAGACTGATGTTGCGCACCTTGGGCGCCAGGACCTCGGGCGAAAGCAACGGCCGCTCCTCGGGCAGGACCTCGAACCCGAGCCGGGGAAAGTACAGGACCTTGCCCGCCTCGAGCGCCGCGATCCATGCCTCGTTGGGCACTGCGGCTTTCCAGTCGGTCAGGTCGAGTTCGACGAGCTGCGATTCCATGAAGCGCCTTTCAGAAATCACGCCGCGGCGAGGCGAGCGTGCATTTCCTGCACCGAGATCACGTCGAGCTCGTTCATGTGACGCATGCCTTCGACAGCCGCTTCGGCGCCGAAGATCGTCGTGAACGTCGTGACGCGCGCCAGCAGTGCCGAGGTACGGATCTGACGCGAGTCGGCGATCGCGTTGCGGCGCTCTTCCACCGTGTTGATGACCAGCGCGATCTCGTTGTTCTTGATCATGTCGACGATGTGCGGACGCCCTTCGGTCACCTTGTTGACGACCGCGCAGACTACGCCTGCCGCATTGATCGCCGCCGCCGTTCCCTTGGTCGCGATGAGTTCGAAGCCCAGCGCCGCCAGACCACGAGCCACTTCCACCGCGCGCGGCTTGTCGTTGTTCTTCACCGAGATGAAGGCGCGACCGGACTTCGGCAGGTGCGTTCCGGCGCCGAGCTGCGACTTCACGAAGGCTTCGCCGAAGGTCTTGCCCACGCCCATGACTTCGCCAGTCGACTTCATTTCAGGGCCGAGGATGGTGTCCACGCCCGGGAACTTCACGAACGGGAACACCGCTTCCTTGACGCTGAAGTAAGGCGGCGTGACTTCCTTCGTGACGCCCTGCGACGCCAGCGACTGGCCGGCCATGCAGCGCGCAGCCACCTTGGCCAGCTGGATACCGGTCGCCTTGCTCACGTAGGGCACGGTGCGGGAAGCACGCGGATTCACCTCGAGGACGTAGATCACGTCCTGACCATCCTTTTCCTGGATCGCGAACTGCACGTTCATGAGGCCGACCACGTTCAAGGCCTTCGCCATGGCGGCACTCTGGCGCTTGAGTTCGGCGACGGTCTCGGCCCTCAGGCTGTAGGGCGGCAGCGAGCACGCGGAGTCGCCCGAGTGCACGCCGGCCTGCTCGATGTGCTCCATGACGCCGCCGATCAAAGTCGCGCCCTCGGCATCGCGCACGCAATCCACGTCGCATTCGATCGCATCGTTGAGGAAGCGGTCGAGCAGCACCGGCGAATCGTTGCTGACCTTCACGGCCTCGCGCATGTAGCGCTCGAGGTCACGCTGCTCGTGCACGATTTCCATCGCACGGCCGCCGAGCACGTAGCTCGGGCGCACCACCAGCGGGTAGCCCAGTTCGGACGCCTTCTCGAGCGCTTCCGCCTCGGTGCGCGCGGTGGCGTTCGGCGGCTGGCGCAGCTTGAGCTCGTGGAGCAGTTTCTGGAAGCGCTCGCGGTCCTCGGCCGCATCGATCATGTCGGGCGAGGTGCCGATGATCGGCACGCCGTTCGCTTCGAGATCGAGCGCCAGCTTGAGCGGCGTCTGGCCGCCGTACTGGACGATCACGCCGGTCGGCTTTTCCTTGTCGACGATCTCGAGCACGTCTTCGAGCGTCAGCGGCTCGAAGTAGAGGCGATCGCTGGTGTCGTAGTCGGTCGAGACGGTCTCGGGGTTGCAGTTGACCATGATGGTCTCGTAGCCGTCCTCGCGCATCGCGAGCGCCGCGTGCACGCAGCAGTAGTCGAACTCGATGCCCTGGCCGATGCGGTTGGGGCCGCCGCCGAGCACCATGATCTTCTTCCTGGTGGTCGGATCGGCTTCGCACTCGTCCTCGTAGGTCGAATACATGTAGGCGGTGTTGGTGGCGAACTCCGCGGCACAGGTGTCGACGCGCTTGAAGGCGGGACGCACGCCCAGTGCACGGCGCTTCTCTCGGATCGCGGTGTCAGTGGTCTTGAGCTGGCGGGCGAGGCGGCGATCGGAGAAGCCCTTCTTCTTCAGCGCGAGCATCGTGTCGCGGTCGATGTCGTCGAGCGACTTGGTCTCGAGCTCGAGTTCGATCTTCACGATTTCCTCGATCTGCACGAGGAACCATGGGTCGATCTTCGTCAGCGCATGGACCTCGTCGACGGACAGCCCCATCGCGAAGGCATCGCCGACATACCAGATGCGGTCCGGGCCCGGCTCGCCGAGCTCTTTCTCGAGGACTTCGCGGTCCTGCGTCTTCTCGTTGAGGCCGTCGACGCCGACCTCGAGGCCGCGCAGCGCCTTCTGGAACGATTCCTGGAAGGTGCGGCCCATGGCCATGACTTCACCGACCGACTTCATCTGCGTCGTCAGGCGCGAATCGGCCTGGGGGAACTTCTCGAACGCGAAACGCGGGATCTTGGTGACCACGTAGTCGATGCTCGGCTCGAAGCTCGCCGGCGTGGCGCCGCCCGTGATCTCGTTGCGCAGCTCATCGAGCGTGTAGCCGACGGCCAGCTTGGCCGCGACCTTGGCGATCGGGAAGCCGGTGGCCTTCGATGCCAGTGCGGACGAACGCGAGACACGCGGGTTCATCTCGATGACGATCATGCGGCCGTCCTTCGGATTGACCGAGAACTGGACGTTCGAGCCGCCGGTGTCGACGCCGATCTCGCGCAGCACCGCCAGCGAGGCGTTGCGCATGATCTGGTATTCCTTGTCGGTCAGCGTCTGGGCCGGTGCGACGGTGATCGAATCACCCGTGTGCACGCCCATCGGATCGAGGTTCTCGATCGAGCAGACGATGATGCAGTTGTCGGCCTTGTCGCGCACGACTTCCATCTCGTACTCTTTCCAGCCGAGCAGCGATTCCTCGATCAGCAGTTCGTTGGTCGGCGAAGCCTCCAGGCCGCGCTTGCAGATGACTTCGAACTCTTCCGGGTTGTAGGCAATGCCGCCGCCCGTGCCGCCGAGCGTGAAGCTCGGGCGGATGACGGTCGGGAAACCGACGTTCTTCTGCACCGCCCAGGCCTCGTCCATCGAGTGCGCGATGCCCGAACGCGCCGAGCCCAGGCCGATCTTGGTCATCGCGTCCTTGAACTTCAAGCGGTCTTCGGCCTTGTCGATGGCTTCCGGCGTGGCGCCGATCAGTTCGACCTTGTACTTGTCGAGCACGCCGTTGCGCCACAGGTCGAGCGCGCAATTCAGCGCGGTCTGGCCGCCCATGGTCGGCAGGATCGCATCGGGGCGCTCCTTGGCGATGATCTTCTCGACCGTCTGCCAGGTGATCGGCTCGATGTAGGTCACGTCGGCCGTGGCCGGGTCGGTCATGATCGTCGCGGGGTTGCTGTTGATCAGGATGACCTTGTAGCCCTCCTCGCGCAGCGCCTTGCAGGCCTGCACGCCGGAGTAGTCGAACTCGCAGGCCTGACCAATGATGATCGGGCCGGCGCCGATGATCAGGATGCTCTTGAGATCTGTGCGCTTAGGCATTTTTCTGTCCCTCTTTGTGGCTTTGCATGAGTGCCGTGAAGCGATCGAACAGATAGCCGATGTCGTGCGGGCCGGGCGAGGCCTCCGGATGGCCCTGGAAGCAGAACGCCGGCTTGTCGGTGCGCGCCAGGCCCTGCAGCGTGTTGTCGAACAGGCTCACGTGCGTCGGACGCAGGTTGGCCGGCAGGCTCTTCTCGTCGACGGCGAAGCCGTGGTTCTGGCTGGTGATGCTCACGCGGCCGTTGTCGAGATCCTTCACCGGATGGTTCGCGCCGTGGTGGCCGAACTTCATCTTGAAGGTCTTGGCGCCCGAGGCCAGCGCCATGATCTGGTGGCCGAGGCAGATGCCGAACACCGGAATGCCGGTCTCGATCAGCTGGCGCGTCGATTCGATGGCGTAGTCGCACGGCTCCGGGTCACCCGGGCCGTTGGCCAGGAAGATGCCGTCCGGACGCAGCTTCAGCACGTCGGCAGCGGACGTCTGGGCCGGCACGACCGTGATACGCGCGCCACGCTGGGCGAGCATGCGCAGGATGTTCTTCTTGACGCCGTAGTCGAACGCGACGACGTGGAAGCGGGGCGTGATCTGCACGCCGTAGCCCGATCCGAGCTTCCACTCGGTCTGGGTCCATTCGTAGGTTTCCTTGACGGAGACGACCTTGGCCGAGGTCGAGCCCCGCCATGCTCGGCGCCGCCTTGGCGGCGGCGATGGCCTTGTCGATCAGTGCCTGGGTGACGGTTTCACCTTCGGACAGACCGAGGACGCAGCCGTTCTGGGCGCCCTTGGTGCGCAGATGGCGCGTGAGCTTGCGGGTGTCGATGTTGGCGATGGCGACCGTGTTGCCGCGCACGAGATACTCGTTCAGCGTGGCGGTCTTGCGGAAGTTCGAGGCGACGCGAGGCAGATCCTTGATGATCAAACCTGCGGCATGGATCTTGTCGGCCTCGATGTCTTCCTCGTTGACGCCGTAGTTGCCGATGTGCGGGTACGTGAGCGTCACGATCTGCTGGCAATAGCTCGGGTCGGTCAGGATTTCCTGATAACCGGTCATGGCGGTGTTGAACACCACTTCGCCAGTTGTGGCGCCGGTGGCGCCGATCGAGTTGCCGAGAAAGACCGTGCCGTCTGCAAGCGCCAGGATGGCGGGCGGGAATTTTCCCTTGAGAGACAAAAGCACTGGGATCTCCGGATGGATGACGCCCAAAGCGAACCCAAGAATTGACTCGCGGGTCGCGACTTTCGTCGAAGAGTTGGCTTGCGTGCGCTGAGGGCGGGGTATGTTCGGGAAAGCCCTTGATTATAGCCGGCGCCGGGTCACGACTTCGTCTGGGACGCGCTTGCATGCAGACAAATTGCGGCGGCCGCGGCCACGTTCAGCGATTCTTCGCCGCCCGGCTGCGCGATCCGGATGTGGCGAGTGGCCCGCGCCTCGAGCTCGGCCGAAACGCCCTGCCCTTCGTGCCCCATCAGCCAGGCGCACGGATACGGCAATTCGGCCCGGTGCAGCCAGTCGCCCCGGTGCGAGCTCGTGGCGACAAAAGGCACCGAAAGGGCGTCCAGCGCGGCGATCTCCACGCCTTCGACGAGCCTCAGACCGAAATGCGCCCCCATTCCGGCGCGCAGCACCTTCGGCGACCACAGCGCAGCGCTGCCCTTCAGGGCGATCACCTGCCTGAATCCGAACGCCGCCGCGCTGCGGAGGATGGAGCCGACGTTTCCGGCGTCCTGGAGGCGGTCGAGAACCACGCTGGGCGCATGGGATTCGACCGATGGACGCGACGGCAGATCGAGCACGAACCCCATCGGCGCCGGGGATTCCAGTCCGCTGATGCCGGCCATCAGCGCGTCGGCGATGACGACGGTCTTGTCGGCCGCCCCGGACCACTCGGCCCGGGCCGCCGGCCAGCTCGATTCCGTGAACACCGCAACCGCGGCGCGAACGCCCCGCTCGCGGGCGGCCCTGCAGAGATGGTCGCCCTCGAGCCAGACCCGACCGGCCTTCCGGTAGGCGCCGGGCTCGTGCGAAAGCTTGCGCAGTTCCTTGAGCAGTGCGTTGTCGCGCGACGTGATGTGGCTGGGCTCGGATGTCATGTCGCCAACCGGATCAGGGCGCCGGTCGCCTCCACCGGGACGCCGCCGCCCCCCTGGATGCCCGCCGCCTCGGCCGAATCGCGCGCCAGCACCGCCGCCACCGGACTGAACGATCGCCGGTGATGCACGCACGCGCCGTGGCGCGCGAGCGCCTCGAGGTGCTCCGGCGTACCGTAACCCTTGTGGCCGGCAAAGCCGTAGTGCGGAAACTCCGCGTGTAGGCGCTCGCAGAGCCGGTCGCGGTGGACCTTTGCGAGGATCGAAGCCGCCGAGATCGCCTTGATGCGCGCGTCGCCCTTGACCACGGCCTCCGCCAGCACGTCGAGCCTCGGGAGCCGGTTGCCGTCCACCAGCACCTTGGCCGGCTTGAGCCGCAGGCCTTCGACCGCCCGGCGCATCGCGAGCATGGTCGCCTGCAGGATGTTGTGCGTGTCGATCTCTTCGACGCTCGCCTGCGCGATCGAGCAGCACAGCGCCCTGGCCAGGATCTGGTCGTTCAGCTTTTCGCGCTGCAGGGCGGTCAAGGTCTTCGAATCCGCGAGGCCGCGGATCGGGCGCTGGTCATCAAGGATCACGGCCGCGGCAACGACCGGCCCCGCCAATGGGCCGCGCCCTGCCTCGTCGACGCCGGCCACCAGGCCCGGCGCGTCCCAGGCCAGCGTGGCCTGCTCAGCCTTCAAGAACTTTCTGGATCGCATCAGCGCACAGTGTCGGCGTATCGCACAGCAATTCGCTATGCAGCGCGCAAAAACGTTGTTGCAGGGCGTGAACCCTGTCGGGTTCGTCGAGCCATTCAAGCGTCGCCTCGGCCAACGCCTGCGGCGTCGCACGCTCCTGGAGCACCTCAGGCACGAGGAACTCGCCCGCAAGGATATTGGGCAGGCCGACCCAAGGCTGAAGCTGCTTGTGCCGCATGATCAGGTTCCAGGTCAGCGAATTCATGTGATAGGAGATCACCATCGGCCGCTTGAAGAGCGCAGCCTCGAGCGTGGCAGTACCGCTTGCGATCAAGGTCACGTCACAGGCGGCCAGCGCCGCATGGGACTGACCGTTGAGCAGCGTCACCTGCCCCGCCATCCCGGAGGCCTGCAACAGCTGCTCGACCTCCGCCCGCAGCGTCGCCAGGACCGGAACGATGAACTGCAACGACGGTCGAGCCTTGCGCATGAGTGCCGCGGCAGCAAAGAATCGGGGCGCGATGTGGCGAATCTCCGAGCGGCGGCTTCCTGGCAGCAAGGCCACCACGGCCGCATCGGCCGCCAGGCCGAGCGAAGCGCGGGCCGCCGCGCGATCGGGCGTCATCGGGATGACTTTGGCGAGCGGATGACCGACGTAGGTGGCTGCTATGCCGTGCTTGGCAAGCAGTTCAGGCTCGAACGGGAAGATGCAGAGAACGTGATCGGCAGCGGCGCGCAACTTCACCACGCGCTCGGGCCGCCATGCCCAGATCGAGGGACAGACGAAGTGCGCCGTTTTGATGCCGCTGGCACGCAAGCCGGCCTCGAGATCCAGGTTGAAATCCGGCGCATCGACGCCGATGAAGATGTCCGGTCGCTCGACCTGGAGCCGAGCCTTGAGCTGGCGGCGAATGCCGGCGATCTCGGCGTAGTGCCGCAGGACTTCGATGTAGCCGCGAACTGCGAGCCTCTCCTGGGGCCACCAGGTCTCGAAGCCGCGCGAGAGCATCTGCGGGCCACCGATCCCGACCGCCTTCAGGCCGGGCCAGCGCGCCTGCAAGCCGTCGAGGAGCAGCCCGGCGAGCAGATCGCCCGATGCTTCTCCTGCGACCAGCGCGAACTGTCGCGTTGCAGCTTCGATCGTCATCGAAGCTCAGCGAGCGATGCCGCTCGCGGCACTGCCCAGGAAAGCGTCCATCCGGGCGATGTCTTCCGCTGCGCCGGGCATCTCGGCCAAGAGCGCGGCGATCCCCTCGCGCGCCTCGTCGAGCGTCTTGCCCTGGCGGTAGAGCAGCTTGTGCATGTCGCGGATCGCGGCGATGCGCTCGGCCGAGAAATCACGGCGCCGGAGGCCGACGAGATTGACGCCACGCACGACGAGCGGACTGCCGTCGACCACCAAGTAGGGCGGGACATCCTTGTTGACGTGGCTCGCGAAGCCGACCATTGCATGGGCGCCTATGCGCATGCGCTGAAGCACGCCGGTGAGGCCGCCCACGGTCGCCCAGTCCTCGACATGGACGTGGCCCGCCAGCGTCACGTTGTTCGCCATCGTGATCTGGCTGCCGAGCTGGCAATCGTGTGCGATGTGCACGTACGCCATGATCCAGTTGTCGTCGCCCACCCGCGTGACGCCGGCATCCTGGGCGGTGCCGAGATTGAAGGTGCAGAACTCGCGGATGGTGTTGCGATCGCCGATCACGAGCTCGGTCGGCTCGCCGGCGTATTTCTTGTCCTGCGGAATCGCGCCAAGTGAAGCGAACTGGAATATCCGGTTGTCGCGGCCGATGGTGGTGCGGCCCTCGATCACGCAGTGCGCGCCGATCGTCGTTGCGGCACCCACGCGCACCTGCGGCCCGATCACCGCATAGGGCCCGACGCTGACAGTGGGATCCAGTTGCGCAGCGGGGTCGACGATGGCCGTGGGATGAATCAGAGTCATGCGCGGCGCAGGCTCAATTGATCTGCCGCATGGCGCACATCAGGGTGGCCTCGCACGCCAATTCGGCGCCGACGGACGCGCGGCCCTTGAACTTCGAGATGCCGGCCTTCATGCGCTCGATCTCGACTTCCAGCGTCAGCTGGTCGCCGGGCTCCACGGGACGCTTGAAGCGCGCGCCGTCGATCGCCGCGAAGTAGTAGATCGTGTTGTCGTCCGGAACGATGTCGAGCGAGCGGAACGAAAGCAGCGCCGCCGCCTGCGCCATCGCCTCGAGCATCAGCACGCCCGGCATCACCGGCCGGTGCGGGAAATGGCCATTGAAGAACGGCTCGTTCATGGTCACGTTCTTTATCGCCGTGATGCGCTTGCCCTTCTCCATATCGATCACGCGGTCCACAAGCAGGAACGGGTAGCGGTGAGGAAGCAGCTTGAGGATTTGATGGATATCGAGCGTCATGATTTCTTGTCCTGCATCGTCATTTTTTCCAGCGCCTTGAGGCGCTCGCGCAGACTGTGCAGTTGCTTGAGCGTGGCTGCATTCTTTTCCCAGGCGGCATTGTCGTCGATGGGAAACACGCCGGTGTAGTGGCCCGGCTTGTGGATGGATCGCGTCACCAGCGAGTTCGAGGAGACATGCACGTGATCGGCGATGGTCAGATGCCCGAGGACGCCTGCGCGCCCTCCGAACGTGCAATAGGCGCCGATCGTGGCGCTTCCCGCGACAGCGGCGCAGCCGGCCATGGCCGTGTGCTTGCCGATGTGCACGTTGTGGCCGATCTGGATCAGGTTGTCGAGCTTGACCCCGTCCTCGATCACGGTGTCTTCGAGCGCACCCCGGTCGATGCAGGTGTTCGCGCCGATCTCCACGTCGTTACCGATGCGAACGGCGCCGAGCTGCTCGA
Source organism: Variovorax ureilyticus (assembly GCF_050632185.1). GTDB lineage: Bacteria > Pseudomonadota > Gammaproteobacteria > Burkholderiales > Burkholderiaceae_C > Variovorax > Variovorax ureilyticus_A. Next base: position 1,814,114 of record NZ_CP192579.1, on the reverse strand, counting down.
TCTTGACCCAGGCGCCTTCATGCGGCGCGAGTCCGAATCCGTCCGCGCCGATCACGACACCTGGATGCAGAAGGCAGCGCTCGCCGATGACGCAATCCTCGCTCACGGTCACCCGGGACTTCAGGACGGTTTCCGCGCCGATGCGCGCGCCGCGCTCGATCACGCACAGCGCGCCGATGCGAGCGCTCGGATCGATCGTGGCGTCGGGATCGATGACCGCCGTCGGGTGGATCCGCACGGCGTCCGGCCTGGCATGGGCCTTCCGCCAAAGCTGCGTCAGGCGGGCGAAGTACAGGTACGGGTCGGGCGCAACGATGAACGCACCCCGCTCAGCCGCCGCTTCGCGCATGGACGGCGCAACGATCACGCACCCTGCCTTCGAGGCGGCGAGTTCCTTGCGGTATTTGGGATTGCTCAGGAAGCTGATGGCGTCAGCCTGAGCCGTCGATAGCGGCGCCAGGCGCGCGATGGAGAGCTCCCGATCGCCATCAAGCTCGCCCCCGAGCGCATCAACGATTTCGCCTAGCCGGATTGCCACACCGAGATGAGGCGCTACTTGCCGCCGTTGGTAGTTGTTGCGTTCAGCGCCTTGATCACCTTTTCGGTGATGTCGTGCTTGGGATTGATGTAGATCGCCTCCTGCAGGATGGCGTCGTACTTCTCGGCCTCGGCGACCTGCTTGACCACGCGATTCGCGCGCTCATAGACCTGCTGGAGCTCTTCGTTCTTGCGCGCGTTCAGGTCTTCCTGAAACTCGCGGCGACGGCGCTGAAAGTCGCGATCCTGCTCGACCAGCGCGCGCTGACGGGCAATGCGCTGCGTTTCGGACAACGTGGGCGCCTCCCGCTCGAACTTCTCCGAAGCGGCCTTGAGCGCCTCGCCTTGCGCGGTCAGGTCCTTTTCGCGCTTGAGAAATTCGGATTCCAGTTTGGCCTGCGCCGCCTTTGCAGGAAGCGCCTCGCGCAAAACGCGGTCCGGATTGACAAACCCGATCCGGAAGGTTTCCTGCGCGTGCGCTGGCATTCCTACGGCCATGAGGGCCGGAAGCAACAGCGCACCAGCGGCACGGAGCAAAGCAGTCATTAGAAGGAGGTTCCGATCTGGAATTGCAAGCGCTGAATTCTATCCTCCGGGATGAAAGTCGATGGGTCCAGCGGATTTCCCTCGGCCTTCTGATACTTGACCGGGAACGCATAGGCCAGTCGCAATGGACCGAGCGGAGAAACCCAGCTGATGCCCAAGCCGACCGAGGCACGAATCTTCTTGATGGCGTCCCATTGCGCATCGGTCGAGAAAGTGTTCCGGTCCGCAAACACGTTACCCGCGTCGAAGAAGCCGTAAAGGCGCAGCGTGCGGTCGTTGCCGGCCCCCGGGAACGGCGTGCTCAGCTCGGCGTTGAAGATCGCCTTCTTGGTGCCGCCCAAAGCAGCACCCTCGGTCTGGCCGGCGATCGGCTGGTCGCGCGGACCCAGAGAGTTCTGCTCGAAACCTCGCACCGAACCCAGGCCACCGGCATAGAAGTTCTTGAAGATCGGGTAGGCCTTGTTGCCATAGGCGTCCGCATAGCCGAGCTCGCCATTGATCGCAAAGGTGTACTGCTTGTTGATCGGGAAGAACTGCTGGTACTGGTAGTTGGCCTTGTAGTACTTCATGTCCCCGCCCGAACCCACCTCGAGGTTCGCACGCTGCAGGCGGCCGCGGCTCGGCACCAAGGCACTGTCACGGTCATCCCGCGACCAGCCGACCGTCAGCGGAATACCGGAAACCGAGTTGTCCCGGCAGATGATCACAAGACCGTCCAGACCCGTGGTGCACCCGAAGTAATCGCGATAAGACTGCGGGGTCAAGGCAGCGACCTTGCTACCCGGGTCGAAGCGGTAGCGCTCCAGGCCGACACCAAAGTAGACCGTGTCGACTTCGCTGAACGGAACGCCGAAGCGAATGTTGCCGCCCTCGTTGACCAGCTTGTAGTCGCCGTCGACCGTGTAGTACGGCCGGGTCGTGGTGCTGTACAGACTGATCGAGCGGGAAATCCCGTCCTTCGTGAAGTAGGGATCGACGGTCGTCAACGACAGTGTGCGGTTGTACTTGCTGGTGTTGACCTGAACGCCGAGATAGTTGCCGGAGCCGAAGACGTTCTCCTGGGAGATGCCGAAGGTCAGGGAGACCTTGTCCGCCGTCGAGAAGCCGGCGCCCAGTTGCAGCGTGCCAGTCGGCTTCTCCGCCACGTTGATCACAAGGTCTACCTGATCCGGCGAGCCCGCCACTTCCTGGGTATCGACGTTGACTTCGGTGAAGAAGCCCAGACGGTCGACGCGGTCGCGGGACAGCTTGATCCTGTCGCCGTCGTACCAGGATGCTTCGAACTGCCGGAACTCCCGACGGATGACTTCGTCCCGAGTGCGATTGTTACCGCCGATCGTGATGCGGCGAACGTAGACCCGGCGGCCCGGGTCGGCATTCAGGGTCAGCGCGACGCGGTTGTTGACGCGGTCGATCTCCGGCTCCGCCTGCACGCGCGCGAAGGCGTAGCCGAAGGAAGCGAAATAGTCGGAGAAGGCCTTGATCGTCTCGTTGACCTGTTCGCCGTTGTAGGGCTCACCCGGCTGGATCGTCACGAGCGATTTGAACTCGTCTTCACGGCCGAGGAAGTTGCCGGACAGCTTGACACCCGAGACCACGAACTTCTGGCCTTCGGTGACGTTCACCGTGACGGAAAGGTCCTGGCGGTCCGGCGAAATGGCGACCTGGGTCGAATCGATGTGGAACTCGAGATAGCCGCGCGTCAGGTAGTAGGAACGCAGCGTTTCGAGGTCGGCGTTGAGCTTGGCTCGTGAATACTGGTTGGACTTGGTGTACCAGCTCAACCAGCCGCCGCTGTCCTGATCGAACAGACTGAGCAGCGTCGACTCGCTGAAATCCTTGTTGCCCACGATGCGCACTTCACGGATGCGCGCGGACTCCCCTCGGTCACCGTGAAGGTCAGATTGACGCGATTGCGTTCGATCGGCGTCACCGTCGTGACGACCTGCGCGTTGTAAAGACTGCGGCTCACGTACTGGCGCTTGAGCTCCTGTTCGGCGCGATCGGCCAATGCCTTGTCGAAAGGCCGGCCTTCCGCCAGGCCCACTTCGCGCAGCGCCTTCTGCAGCGCTGCCTTGTCGAATTCCTTCGTGCCGACGAAGTCGACATCCGCGATGGTCGGCCGCTCTTCCACGATCACGACCAGGACGTCGCCGTTGACGTCGATACGCACATCCTTGAACAAACCAAGATCGAACAACGCGCGGATGGCCGCGGAACCACGGTCGTCGTTGTACTGATCGCCTACGCGAAACGGCAGCGAGGCGAAGATGGTCCCAGGCTCCACACGCTGAAGTCCTTCGACCCGAATGTCGCGAACCGTGAATGGTTCGACCGCCCAGGCCGCGGTGGCGGCAATCGCGCTGGCCACAACTGCGGCTACGCTGCGCAGGCGAAAGCGACTGAATGATTTGTTCATCTGTGAAATTGAGCCAGCGCGGAACGGGCTGGCAGATAGTTAACCAAAGAGCCGCGTGACGTCGTTGAAGAGTGCGATCGACATCATGACCAGCAGCAACGCGACACCACCGCGTTGAAGCCGTTCCATCCATGCGTCGGAGACTCCCCTGCCGGTCAGGCCCTCCCAAAGATAATACATCAGGTGTCCTCCATCGAGGACCGGCAACGGCATCAGGTTCAGCACGCCGAGACTCACGCTGATCAGAGCGAGAAAGACCAGGTACTGAGTCAATCCGAGGCTTGCGGATTTTCCGGCGTAGTCGGCGATCGTCAGGGGGCCGCTCAGGTTCTTGAGCGACGCTTCGCCGACAACCATCTTGGCCATCATGCGCACCGTCAGCGCCGAGACCTCCCAGGTGCGGACAACACCGTTCCGGAATCCCTCCACCACGCCCTGCCTGACCAGAACCATCTCGGGCGGCGCACCCACGTAGGCGCCGATGCGGCCGACCTTCGTGGCGCCCTCATCGCGCACTTCGGGCACGACGTCGATCCTGACCAGCTGCCCACGGCGCTCGATCTGCCAGGTCTGGCTGCGCGGTTGATTGCCGTCGACCGACGCGCGAATGACTTCGCGCAACTGCTGGCCATCGACGATCGCAACGCCACCGACGGCGCGCACGATATCGCCCGCATGCAGACCGGCACGCTCGGCCGCACTCTTCGGCATCACTTCGCCGATCTCGGGGCGCGTCAGCGGCGCGACGACGCCGATCTTCCTGAACATCTGCGCGTCGGCATCCTTGGCCTCGACGCGGCTCAGGGGCAGCACGAGTTCCCGCGCGGGACGTCCGCCCTCGCCTGCGATCTCCAGCGTCAGGTCGCGCCGGTCGAGCGCGCCTCGCGTGATGCGCCAGCGCAGATCCTCGAAGGACCGGACGCTTTCCAGGTCGCCATCGAAGCCCGCTCGCGTGACATGCTCGCCACCGCGCAGACCGGCTGTCTCCGCGAGGGACGCCACGGCCGGTCGCGCGAGCTTCGCGACCGGCTCCTGCACGCCGATCCAGTTGACCAGCGTGTACAGAAACACCGCCAGCAGCAGGTTGGCCAACGGGCCGGCAGCGACGATCGCAGCGCGGGCACGCAGAGGCTGCGTGTTGAACGCGCGATGCCGCTCCTCGGGCGCAACCGGGGCTTCACGCTCGTCGAGCATCTTGACATAGCCGCCGATCGGGAACGCGCCAATGACGAACTCGGTGTCCTGCCCCGGATGCTGGCGCTTCGGCTTCCAACGATAGAGGGTCGGTCCGAAACCGATCGAGAACCGCAGCACCTTCACGCCGCAGGCGACGGCCACGCGGTAGTGACCGTATTCGTGCACCGCGATCAAGAGGCCCAGTGCAACGATGAAGGCGACGACTGTGAGCATCGGGTGTCCCTGAAATTGGATGACGTCAGGCCGCGAAACGCAGCGCAGCAGCGTTGGCCGCGGCTCGGGCGGTCGCGTCGAGCGCAAGAAGGTCCCCGAGCGACTGCGGCTTGGAGGGATGCACCACCTCCAAAGTTTCCATGTTGACCGCGTGGATCCGGTCGAAGCGCAACCTGCGATCGAGGAATGCCTCGACGGCGACTTCGTTGGCTGCGTTCAGGACCGCCGTGGTTCCGGGCGCAGCGCGCAATGCCTGCCAGGCGAGTTCGAGCCCGGGAAAGAGTTCCGCGTTGGGGGAGTCGAAGGTAAGCGCGGCCATCTGGCGAAAATCGAGCCGGCTCGCGCCACTCTCGATCCGTTCGGGCCATGAGAGTCCCACCGCGATGGGCACGCGCATGTCGGGCGTGCCCAGTTGCGCAATCACGGACGAATCGGTGAACTGGACCATCGAGTGCACCACGCTCTGCGGATGGATCACCACCTCGATCTGCTCCGGCTGCACACCGAACAGATGGCGGGCCTCGATGACCTCGAGCGCCTTGTTCATCATGGTCGCGGAGTCCACCGAAATCTTGCGGCCCATCACCCAGTTGGGATGGGCGCACGCCTCCTCCGGCGTCACGCTCGTCAGCGACGCGGGCAAGCGGGTGCGGAATGGCCCGCCGGACGCGGTGAGGATGATCTTGTCGATCCGCCGCGCCCAGGTCGACGGGTCCTCCGGAAGCGACTGGAAGATCGCCGAGTGCTCGCTGTCGATGGGCAGCAGGGTCGCGCCGCCAGCGCGCACCGTGTTCATGAACAGGTCGCCGCCGACCACCAATGCCTCCTTGTTCGCGAGCAGCAGACGCTTGCCGGCACGGGCGGCAGCCAGGCAAGGACCCAGGCCGGCCGCACCGACGATGGCAGCCATCACCACATCGGTTTCCTCGTGCGAGGCGATGGATTCGAGGGCGCCGGCGCCCATCAGAACGCGCGTCGGCAGACCGTTCCGGGCCAGCTTTTCGGCGAGCAGCTCCGCGTGCGGCGTGCTCGCCATCACGGCGAACCTGGGCGAAAAGCGTGCGCATTGCGCGAGCATCTCGTCGACCTTCGTGGCCGCGGAGAGTGCCAAGACCTCGAAACGGTCGGGATGGCGGGCGATGACATCGAGGGTGCTCACGCCGACGGACCCCGTCGATCCAAGCACCGTGACGCGCTGTTTGGTTGTGTTCACAGGAAAGCCAACATCATTGCAATGGGCAGCGTCGGAAGCAGCGCGTCGACCCGATCAAGTACGCCACCGTGCCCCGGCAGCAAGCCGCTGCTGTCCTTGGCGCCGGCACTGCGCTTGATCAGCGATTCGACCAAGTCCCCGACCACGCTCATCGCCGCCAGGAATATTACGCCGATCACGAGCAGCCACCACCCTCGGTGGGCGAGACGGGTGTACAGGCTCGCGACGCTGGACTGAAGGGCCGAATCGCTCCAGGCCCAGGCCAGGGCAAGAATGACCACGCCGGCCATGCCGCCCCAGACACCTTCCCAGCTCTTTCCGGGACTGATGGTCGGCGCAAGCTTGTTTCGCGTGAACTTGAGACCGAACGCCCGGCCCGAGAAATACGCGAAGACGTCCGCCACCCAGACCAGCACCAGGATGGAAAGAAGAAAGTTGATCCCGACGACCCGCGCCTGCACTGCCGCCAGCCATGCCACCCAGAGCGCCAGCTGTCCGCCGACGAGGCGCAGTCCTCTCGGAATGCGCGGCCATCCCGGCACCGCGGCGCGCAGCAACGCCGCGCCCCCGAGCACCCACCCGGCACTGGCCACGACCCACACCGCAAGCAAGGAGCTCTCGAGCAACCCCAGCCACCACGAGAGCGCACAAAGCACGGCAATCTCGGCGCCGAGAAACAGCGAGACGCGCGAACCGTAGCCATTGAGTCGCCCCCATTCCCAGCCGGCGGCGGCGATGAGCACCAGCATCACGCAGGCAAACGGGACGTGGGACGGATAGAAGAGCGCAGGCAGCAGGATCGCCAGCAGGACAACCGCGGTGATGATGCGTTGTCTGAGCATGCGCTCAAGCGGCTCGCTGGTCAGGACGTGCTGCTACCCGAACCTGTGCGGAGGTCTGGCCGAAGCGTCGCTCGCGTTTCTGGAAAGCAGCGATGGCCTCGTCCAGCGCGGCCTCATCGAACTCGGGCCACAGGCGATCGCTGAAGAACAGCTCGGCGTAGGCGCTTTGCCAGAGCAGGAAATTCGAAAGGCGTTGCTCGCCGCCCGTGCGGATGAACAGGTCGGGATCGGGAACGTGCGACAGGGCCATGGCCGCATCGAGGTTGGCCTCGGTGAGCGCTTCGCCCCGGGCAGCCAGCTGTGCCGCGGCGCGCGCGATATCCCATCGCCCGCCGTAGTTGAAGCACACATTGAGGACAAGGCGCGTGTTGTGCGCCGTGGCGGCCTCCGCCTGCACCGAGGCCTGCCGCGATCTTCTCGGACAAGCCACCGCGCTCGCCGACGAAGTGCAGCCGGACGCCATCCTGCACGAGCCTGGGCACCTCCCGCCCGAGGGCCACGACCATCAGGTCCATCAGTCCCGAAACCTCTTCGACCGGGCGATTCCAGTTTTCCGACGAGAACGCGAAGACGGTGAGCACCGAGACCCCGCGGGCAACGCACGCCTTCACGCACCGGCGCAAGGACTCGACGCCCTGCTTGTGCCCAGCGACGCGCGGCAGGAAGCGACGTGTCGCCCAACGGCCGTTCCCGTCCATGACGATCGCAATGTGATGGGGAACGGCGGGCGCTGCGCTCATCGTCAGACCGCCATGATCTCGGCTTCCTTCGCAACCACGAGGCGGTCGATTTCCGCGATGTGGCGATCGGTCACCTTCTGGATCTCGGCCTCGGCGCGCTTCTGGTCGTCTTCGGAGGCCAGCTTGTCCTTGACCAGCTTCTTGATCGCATCGTTGGCGTCACGGCGCAGGTTGCGCGTCGCGATCTTGGCGGCTTCGCCCTCGTTGCGAACGAGCTTGGTCATTTCCTTGCGGCGCTCCTCGCTCATGGGCGGCATCGGCACGCGGATCAGATCGCCCATCGATGCGGGGTTGAGGCCCAGGTCACTTTCGCGGATCGCCTTTTCGATCTTTGCGCCCATGCCCTTTTCCCAGGGCTGGACGCTGATCGTCCGGGAATCGATCAGCGAAACATTGGCCACCTGCGACAGCGGCACACTCGTGCCGTAGTAGTCGACGTGGATGGAATCGAGCAACTGCGGATTGGCACGCCCCGTACGGATCTTGGTCAGGTTGTGCTGGAACGCCGCCAGCGATTGGTTCATCTTGGCGTCCGTCGTGTTCCGGATATCTGCGATGGTCATATTCTTTCTCCGCTCAGGCATGCACCAGCGTGCCTTCGTCCTCGCCCGTGACGACACGCTTGAGCGCACCGTTCTTGAAGATCGAGAACACCTTGATCGGCAGGTTCTGGTCGCGGCACAGCGCGAAGGCCGTGGCGTCCATGATGCCGAGATTCTGCGCGATGGCCTCGTCGAAACTCAGGCGCGAATATCGGGTCGCGCTCGGGTCTTTCTTGGGGTCCGCCGTATAGACGCCATCGACCTTGGTCGCCTTCAGCACCAGTTCGGCGCCGATTTCGGCACCGCGCAAGGCCGCGGCGGTATCGGTGGTGAAGAACGGGTTGCCGGTTCCAGCGGCGAAGATCACCACCTTGCCTTCCTCCAGGTACTGGAGGGCCTTGGGACGGACGTAGGGTTCGACGACCTGCTCGATCGCGATCGCCGACATCACTCGGGCGATCAACCCCTGCTTGTTCATCGCATCCGCAAGCGCGAGCGCGTTCATGACGGTCGCGAGCATGCCCATGTAATCCGCCGTGGCGCGGTCCATGCCGACCGAGCCGCCCGCGACACCGCGAAAGATGTTGCCGCCGCCGATGACGACGGCGACCTCGACGCCCATGTTCACGACCTCGGCGACCTCACCGACCATGCGAACGATCGTCGCGCGGTTGATGCCGAATGCGTCGTCCCCCATCAACGCCTCTCCCGACAGCTTCAACAAGATTCGCTTGTGGGCTGGGCGGGTTTCTGGCATGGAGTGTTCCTTTGAAAGTTGGGCGCGTACGAGTGTATGACGTGGATTTGAAACAGCGGCGGCACGAGAATTCGCGCCGCCGCCGTGTGGCCGCGATTTAGGCGGCGGCGGCCTTCGCAGCGGCGACCTGGGCTGCCACTTCTGCCGCGAAGTCGTCGACCTTCTTCTCGATGCCTTCGCCGACCACATACAGCGTGAACGACTTGATCGTGGTGCTGGCAGCCTTGAGCATCTGCTCGACGGTCTGCTTGTCGTTCTTCACGAACGACTGGTTGTGCAGCGACACCTCCTTGAGGTACTTCTGCACGCTGCCTTCGACGCGCTTGGCGACGATATCGGCGGGCTGCGGCTGCTTGCCTGCCGCTTCGGCGGCCTTGCGGTCTTCTTCCGCCTTGCCGGCGGCGACAGCACGCTCCTTCTCGATCAGCTCGGCCGGCACATCGGCCGACGAGATCGCCACCGGCTTCATCGCAGCCACGTGCATCGCGACGTCCTTGGCGGCGGTCGCGTCACCCTCGAACTCGACCATCACGCCGATGCGGGTGCCGTGGAGGTACGACGCCAGCGCGCCGTTGCCGGCGAAGCGCTTGAAGCGACGGAACGTCATGTTCTCGCCGATCTTGCCGATGAGGCCCTTGCGGACGTCCTCGAGCGTAGGACCGAAGGTGTCCTGCTCGTACGGCAGCGCGCCGAGCGCGGCCAGGTCCGCGGGGTTGTGCTTGGCGACCAGCATGGCGGCGGCGTTGGCCAGGGCCAGGAAGCTGTCGTTCTTGGAGACGAAGTCGGTTTCGCAGTTGATCTCGACGATCGCGCCGACATCGCCTTCGGCATAGGCGGCGACCACGCCCTCGGCCGTGATGCGGCTCGAAGCCTTGCCAGCCTTGTTACCCAGCTTGATGCGCAGCAGCTCTTCGGCCTTTTCCATGTTGCCGTCGGCTTCGGTCAGCGCCTTCTTGCACTCCATCATCGGAGCGTCGGTCTTGGCGCGCAGCTCGGCGACCATGCTTGCGGTGATTGTTGCCATGTGTTTTCTCCGTTCGGTTTGTCAGTTGCCGCCCTGACGGGCGCCACGAAAATCAGATTAAAAAAGGGGCTTCGAGGCCCCTTCTTCAGGCTCGAACGAGCACGAATCAGGCGGATGCGCCCTCTTCGACCTCGACGAACTCATCGGCATTGCCTTCGGACACAGCCTTGACCACGTCGCTGACAGCGCTGGCGCGGCCTTCGATGATCGCATCGGCGATGCCACGGGCGTACAGAGTGACCGCCTTCGACGAGTCGTCGTTGCCCGGAATCACGTAGTCGATGCCTTCAGGGGAGTGATTGGAGTCCACGACGCCGATCAGCGGAATGCCCAGCTTCTTGGCTTCGGCCACCGCGATCTTGTGGAAGCCCACGTCGATCACGAAGATCGCGTCCGGCAGCGCGGTCATATCCTGGATGCCGCCGATGTCCTTCTCGAGCTTCTGGATTTCGCGCGTGAAGGTGAGCTGTTCCTTCTTGCTCAGACTGTCGAGACCGGCTTCGAGCTGGGCCTTCATGTCCTTCAGGCGCTTGATCGAGGTCTTGACGGTCTTGAAGTTCGTCAGCATGCCGCCGAGCCAGCGGGTGTCGACGTAGGGAACGCCGGCGCGGCGCGCCTCGGCCGCGACGATTTCGCGGGCCTGGCGCTTGGTGCCGACCATGAGGATGGTGCCGCGATTGGCGGTGAGCTGCTTGGCGTACTTCATCGCTTCCTGGAACATCGGGAGCGACTTTTCCAGGTTGATGATGTGAATCTTGTTGCGGTGACCGAAGATGTACGGGGCCATCTTGGGGTTCCAGAAGCGGGTCTGATGTCCGAAATGGACGCCGGCTTCCAGCATTTCGCGCATGGTGGTCGACATAGAGATAACTCCAAAGGTTGGGTCTAAAATCCAGCCCGTTTTGTGCGCCGCTCATCCATGGATATCCAACGGAATTGAGGCATCACAACACCTTGATTGGGCTGGTTTGCGGATGCGCTTCACTTCGGGACCCTGGGAAAACACCAGGAAACGCGAGTAAAAGTACCCGGAGCGAAACCCAAAGAGTATAGCACGCACCCTATCCCTCCCAGCCGCCATCCCTTCCCATGCGCCCCGACCTGCACGCCGCCCGCCTCGCCCTGATGACGGGCGCTTCCGACGCACGCACTGAAATGGAGCATTCCATCGCCACGGCCGGGTCGGTCGCCTGCGAGCACGTCTTCACGCGCAAGCTGTTCGACGATGCCCGGCGCGAGGCCGCGGCCGCCCGGGCCCGGCAGCCCTTGGCCGGGCTTGCCTTCACCGTCAAGGATCTTTTCGACGTCGCGGGCCAGCCGACACCAGCCGGCTCGGCCGTGCTCTCCCACGCACCGGCGGCGAAGGCCGATGCGGTCGCGGTCGCCCGCCTTCGGGCTGCCGGGGGCGCGCTTCTCGGCCGGACGAACATGACCGAGTTCGCCTTTTCGGGCGTCGGGATCAATCCGCATCACGGAACACCGGCAAGCCCGAGCGATCCCGGCACGCCGCGGATTCCGGGCGGATCGTCCTCCGGCGCAGCCGTGTCCGTCGCCACAGGTGCCGCGTTCATCGGGCTGGGCTCGGACACCGGCGGCTCGATCCGGATTCCCGCCGCGCTCAATGGGATCGTCGGTTTCAAGAACACCGCCCGACTCGTTCCCAACGACGGCGCGCTTCCGCTGTCGACCACCCTCGACACGGTTTGCGCGATGACTCGGTCCGTCCGCGACGCGATCACTGCGCACGAGATCCTCTCGAATCGCCGCGTCACCGCCGGAAATGCATCCCTGGCAACGTACCGGTTCGCGGTTTCCAGGGACCTCTTCCAGAACGAAATGGACGCCGCCGTGGCCGGCGCCTTCGATCGGACCCTCCGCACGCTGCGCAACGCCGGGGCGCAGATCACCGAAATCAGCTTGCCGGCGCTCGCGGATCTGCCGTCGATCAACGCGACCGGTGGCTTCTCCGCCGCCGAGTCCTACGCCCGGCACCGCCATCTGCTCGAGCGCAGCGGCGCGGGTTACGACCCGCGGGTCGCGCAGCGCATCCTCAAGGGCGCGACGATGAAGGCGCACGAGTACATCGACCTCTGCCACGCCCGGCGGGACTGGATCGCCCGCATGGAGCAGGCGCTGACGCCCTTCGACGCGGTGCTGTCGCCGACCGTGCCGATCACCGCCCCGACCATCGCCAGCGTCGCGCCCGGACCCGAGCGTGACGACGAATTCTTCCGCGTCAATGCGCTGCTTCTGCGCAACCCTTCCGTCGTCAACATGCTCGACGGTTGCGCGATCTCGATCCCCTGCCACGCCACGGGTGAGTTGCCGGTCGGCCTGATGATCTGGCACGCCGCGCTTCGCGACGACGGGGTGCTGGCCGCCGCGCTGCAGGCCGAACGCGCGCTCGGCAGCCGGTGATCCGGCCCCGAGACCGGCCCTGGGCGTCGAATCAATATCAACAAAGTACCGAATGAAAGTAGCGATCGTGGGAGCCGGCATCATCGGCGTCACCACTGCATGGGAGCTGGCCTCCGACGGACACGAAGTCGTCGTCTTCGACCGACGTGGCGCGGCAGCCGAGGAATCGAGCTTTGCGAATGCCGGGGTCGTGGCGCCGGGATACGTCACCCCCTGGGCCGCTCCCGGCATGCGCGGCAAGGTGCTTCGCTCCCTCTTGTCCACGCACGGCGCGGTCAAATTGCGCTGGCCGCTGTCCATGCGCGACGTGCGCTGGATGGCCCACTGGCAGCGCGCGTGCAAGCTCGAGACCTACCTGGCCAACCGCGCACGACTGCAACGGCTCGCCTTCTACAGCCGCACCCGCCTCCACGCGATCACCGAGGCTTGCGAGCTCGACTACGAGCGCAGCGACGGCTATCTGGTGCTCCTGCGCTCCAAACGTGAGAAGAAGCTGGTCCAGGCCGGCCTCGAGGTGCTGCACGCCGCCGGAACCAAGTTTCAGGAAATTGATGCCGACGAAGCCCGCAAGATCGAGCCGGCGCTGAATGCGGACACCTCGCTCGCGGGCGCCATCTACCTGCCGGACGACGAAGTGGCCAACTGCCGGCAGTTCGCGCAACTGCTCAAGTGGGAAGCCGAGGCACTGGGCGCACAGTTCCATTTCAACTGCGACCTGGCGCCGCTGAAGCGCTCGGCCCCCACCGAGCTCTCGCTCGCGGCCGGCTCCGAGAGCCATCGTTTCGACGCGGTGGTGGTCTGCGCCGGCGTGGCCTCGGCGGACCTGATCAGGCCGCTGGGATTGCGCCTGCCCCTGGCCCCGGTCTACGGTCATTCAATCAGCGCCAACATCCGCGAGCCGCTCAATGCGCCGCGTAGCGCGGTCATGGACGAGCGGTACATGGTCGCGATTTCCAGGCTCGGCCTTCGCGTGCGGGTTGCGGGAAGCGCCGAGATCGGCGGCTCGCCCGGGACGATCAATCCGGATTCGCTGCGAACGCTCTACAAGGTGCTGCAGGACTGGTTTCCCGGCGCGGTGACGCTCCGCTCGGGGGTCCAGCAATGGAAAGGCGCGCGGCCGATGCTGCCGGACGGCCCGCCGATCATCGGCCCCAGCGGTGCGCCGGGTGTCTGGCTCAACCTCGGGCACGGATCGAGCGGATGGGCACTCTCCTGCGGCAGCGCGCGGGTCCTGGCGGACCTCATGCAGGGTCGCGACCCCGGCATCGATCTCGAAGGCTTCGGCCTGGAGCGCCTGCTGCAACATTGACCCGGGAGGACCGCCGCATGCTTCGAATCACATCCGCCACCGCCGCCGATCTGTTCGACATCGCCGCTACGCGCCGGATCGAAGAAGCCGCGGCGAAGGCCCTCCCGCCGCACACGCTGATGCAGCGCGCAGGCCCGGCAGCGGCCCGGCTCGCAATGGCACTGGCACCGCATGCGCGCCTCGTCTGGGTTGCCTGCGGTCCCGGCAACAACGGCGGCGACGGCTTCGAGGCCGCGTCACAGCTTCAGCGGCGCGGCTTCAAGACGGTCGTCACGCGAATCGGCGAGGACGACCGGTTACCTGCCGATGCACACGCCTCGCTCCAGCGTGCGCGCGAAGCGGGGGTGGCGTTTGCCGAAGCACCGCCCGCGAACTGCGACCTCGCGCTGGATGCGCTGCTCGGCATCGGCGCCGCACGGCCGCCATCCGGCCTGATGCTCGACTGGCTTCGCAAGATGAGCGACGGCGCCGCGCCGGTGCTCGGCATCGATACGCCGTCGGGGCTCGATGCGGACACCGGCGGCTTGTCCGCCAACTACCTGCAAGCCGATGTCGGACAGCATCGTCGCGTGTGCCTGAGCCTGCTGACGCTGAAGCCAGGACTTTTCACCGCCCAGGGCCGCGATGCCGCCGGCGACGTGTGGTTCGACGACCTGGGCATTGCGGACATCACGGAGCCCCCTGTCGCCAGGCTGACGGGCGCCCCCGTCATCCCGCAACGGCGGCACGCCTCGCACAAGGGAAGCTACGGCGATGTCGCGGTGATCGGCGGGGCGCCCGGAATGGCGGGCGCTGCGCTGCTCGCCGGCTCTGCGGCTCTGCATGCGGGCGCGGGGCGGGTCTTTGTCGCGCCGCTCGATCGGGATGCGCTACCACTGGACCCGGTGCGTCCCGAACTCATGTTCCGCCGGCCCGACACGCTTGACCTCGCCGACATGACGGTGGTCAGCGGATGCGGCGGCGGCACGGCAGTGGGCGAACTGCTGCCGCACATCCTCCAGGCCGCCGGAGCGCTGGTTCTCGATGCGGACGCGCTGAACTGCATTGCGACAGCTCCTGCCCTGCAGGGCCTGCTGGTTGCGCGCGCTTCATCCAGCCGGCCCACGGTCCTGACGCCGCACCCGCTCGAAGCGGCTCGGCTTCTGGGCTCGAACGCCGGAGAAGTCCAGCGCGACCGGCTCGCCGCGGCGCGTGAACTCGCCGCACGATTCGGCGCGATCGTCGTACTCAAGGGTCGGGCACCGTGATCGCCGGGCCGAACGAGATCCCGGTAATCAACCCGACCGGCAACGCGCGGTTGGCGACAGCGGGCACCGGCGACGTTCTCGCCGGCATGGTGGGCGCGGCGCTCGCCACCGGCCATCCGCCAATGACGGCGACGTGCGGCGCCATCTGGCGCCACGGACACCTGGCGGACCGCTGGCCATCCGGGGTTCCGCTCACGGCGGGCGCGCTCGCCGCCGGTAGCCCGCCACCCCTCTGAACAGCGTCAGCCGCGGCCCACGAAGGGCATCTTGGTCGCCATCACCGTGTGGAAGAGCACGTTGGCATCCAGCGGCAGGTTGGCCATGTAGAGCACCGACTGCCCGACGATCGACACATCCATGGTCGGCTCGATGGCGATCTCGCCGCTGGCCTGCGGGACCCCTTGGTCATGCGCGCGGCCAATTCGGTCAGGGCATTGCCCACGTCGATCTGGCCGACGGCGATGTCGTGCTTGCGGCCATCGAGCGAAGCCGTCTTGGTCAGGCCTTCCACCGCGTGCTTGGTGGCCGTATAGGCGATCGAATTCGGCCGCGGCGTCGTGGCCGAGATCGAGCCGTTGTTGATGATGCGTCCGCCGCGCGGCGTCTGCCCACGCATCGTGCGGAACGCCTGCTGGATGCAATAGAACATCCCGTTCAGGTTGATGTCCACGACCCCTCGCCATTGCTCCGGCGTCCAGTCCTCGAACGGACCCGGGGGTTGCCCACGCCGGCGTTGTTGAAGAGGAGATCGACACGGCCGAAGCGCTCCACCGCCGCCGCGAACAACGCCTGCACGGATTCGGGATTGGCGACGTCCGTGGGCACCGCGAAGGCTCGCGCACCTGTGCCTGATTCCTCGGCCACCTGCTCCAGCGGCTCAAGGCGCCGTCCGGCCAGCACGACGCTCCATCCGTCGCCCAGCAGGGC
This sequence comes from Variovorax ureilyticus, assembly GCF_050632185.1. Taxonomy (GTDB): domain Bacteria; phylum Pseudomonadota; class Gammaproteobacteria; order Burkholderiales; family Burkholderiaceae_C; genus Variovorax; species Variovorax ureilyticus_A. The sequence continues at coordinate 1,798,183 of NZ_CP192579.1, read as the reverse complement.
CAGTGCCGCCGCCTTGCCAATGCCGGTCCCCGCGCCCGTGACGATCGCGATTCGGCTCCTCTTTTCAACGCTCATTCATATCTCCTTGGGTCAACGGCGCGCCTTGCGCCCTTTCATCTTGTTGGCCGCCTTCTTCACCGCGGTCTTGAAGGCCTGTATCGCCGACTTTGGCGCGTGTTCGCTTCGGTCGGCCGCCTCGGGCTTCTTGCGCGCGCTGCGCTTGGCGGAGGCCTTCGCGGGCACGCCGCTCGGCGCCAGCCCCTTGTCCTTCATCGCGCGCGCCCCGAGTTCCTCGCCTTCGCGCACGAGTCGGAAGTCGATCCTGCGGCCGTCGAGGTCCACACGGCTGACCTGCACACGCACGCGCGTTCCGATGGCGTAGCGAATCCCCGTGCGTTCGCCGCGCAGCTCCTGGCGCTGCTCGTCGAACTTGAAGTACTCGCCACCCAGTTCGGTGATGTGCACGAGGCCTTCGACGTACATCGCATCGAGCGTGACGAAGATGCCGAAGGTGGTGGCCGCGGTCACCACGCCGCCGTACTCCTCGCCCAGGTGCTCGCGCATGTACTTGCACTTCAGCCAGGCTTCCACATCGCGACTGGCTTCATCGGCACGACGCTCGTTGGCGCTGCAGTGCAGGCCGGCGGCTTCCCAGGCCTGCACTTCCTTGCTCGGTGCGACGCTGGCCTTCTGCGGCTTGGCGCTCGGCGATTTCACGCGCGAAGCCGGGCGCTTCGCGAGCTTGGCGTGCGCTTCACCCGGTGTCGGCAGCATCGGCAACTGGTACTTGGTCTTGCCGAGGATCGCCTTGATCACGCGATGGACCAGCAGGTCCGGATAGCGCCGGATCGGGCTCGTGAAATGCGTGTAGGCCTCGTAAGCGAGGCCGAAGTGACCGCTGTTGATGGGCGTGTAGATCGCCTGCTGCATCGAGCGCAGCAGCATGGTGTGGATCTGCTGCGCATCGGGCCGCTCCTTGGTCGCGTCGGCAATCGCCTGGAACTCGCCGGGCTTCGGATCGTCGGTGATCGAGAGCCCGACGCCCATCGCCTTGAGATAGCCGCGCAGGATCTCCTTCTTCTCCGGCGTCGGACCTTCGTGCACGCGAAACAGGCCCGGATGCTTGCCTTCGGCGATGAAGTCGGCGCTGCAGACGTTGGCCGCGAGCATGGCTTCCTCGATCAGGCGGTGCGCCTCGTTGCGCGTACGGGGCACGATCTTCTCGATGCGGCCCGCCTCGTCGCAGATGATCTGCGTCTCGGTCGTCTCGAAGTCCACCGCACCGCGCTTCACGCGCTGACTCAGCAGCGCGCGATAGACGTCGTGCAGGTTCAAGAGGTCCTTGATGCGCTCCTTGCGCTTCTGGGCCTCCGGGCCGCGCGTGTTGCCGAGAATCGCAGCAACCTCGGTATAGGTGAAGCGCGCATGGCTCCACATCACTGCCGGGTAGAACTGATAGGCGTAGATATCGCCGTCGGCCGCCACGAGCATGTCGCACACCATGCAAAGGCGCTCGACCTCGGGGTTGAGCGAGCACAACCCGTTCGACAGCTTTTCCGGCAGCATCGGGATCACGCGGCGCGGGAAGTACACGCTGGTCGCGCGGTCGTAGGCGTCGACGTCGATGGCCGAACCCGTCTGCACGTAGGCGCTGACGTCCGCGATCGCGACGAGCAATCGCCAGCCCTTGCCGCGACCGACCTTGGCCGGCTCGCAATACACCGCGTCGTCGAAATCGCGCGCGTCCTCGCCGTCGATGGTGACCAGCGCAATGTCGGTCAGGTCGATGCGCCCCTTCTTGTCGGCGGGCCGGACCTTGTCGGGCAGCGCCTTCGCTTCCGCGAGACACGCTTCGGAAAACTCGTGCGGCACGCCGTACTTGCGAACCGCGATCTCGATCTCCATGCCCGGGTCGTCGATCTCGCCGAGCACTTCCTTCACGCGGCCCACCGGTTGCCCGAAGAGCGCGGGCGGCTCCGTGAGCTGAACGACCACGACCTGGCCCACCTTCGCGGTGCCGGTCGCCCCCTTGGGGATCAGAACGTCCTGGCCGTAGCGCTTGTCCTCGGGCGCCACGAGCCACACACCGCCTTCGTGCAGAAGGCGGCCGATGATGGGCTGCTCGGGCCGCTCGAGGATTTCGACCACGCGCCCCTCCGGTCGACCGCGGCGATCGAGCCGCACGACGCGCGCCTTGACGCGGTCCTTGTGCAGCACCGCGCGCATCTCGTTCGGGGGCAGATAGATGTCGGCTTCACCGTCGTCGCGTTGCACGAAACCGTGTCCATCGCGATGTCCAAGAACCGTTCCTTCAAATTCATCCAGCAGTCCGCCGGAATGGCCAAAATTTTTGATATGATCTCCTTCTTTCCTGAAATTCAAAACATAACTGCTTCGGCAGATGTGTGGGCCCAGATGGCGGAATTGGTAGACGCACTAGTTTCAGGTACTAGCGAGTAACATCGTGGAGGTTCGAGTCCTCTTCTGGGCACCAAATTCAAATACACCCTTCCAGGGTTCTTCGATTCAAGCCACCGGTCTCCGGTGGCTTTTTCTTGGCCGAGTGCAGCATCAAATCGGTAGCGCGATCAGGTCGTGCCCCTCGGCACCCACGATGCGCGCGCGCGTGAACTCGCCGACCTTCAGCGTCTTGCTGATCTTCTCCGGCGGCAGAAGCCGCACGGTCCCGTCGATCTCCGGCGCATCGGCATAGCTGCGGCCGACACCGCCCTTGCGGCCCATGGCCGGCGCCGAATCCACAAGGACCTGCATCGTGGCGCCGATGCGTTTGCGCAGCTTGGCGATCGAGACGGCTTCCGCCACCTCCATGAAGCGGGCGCGACGCGCTTCACGTTCGGCCTCGGGCAGCATGCCTGGAATGTCGTTGGCAGCAGCACCGGCCACCGGGCTGTAGGCGAAGCATCCGGCACGATCGATCTCCGCCTCGCGGATGAAGTCGAGCAGGTGCTCGAACTCTTCCTCGGTCTCTCCCGGGAAGCCGGCGATGAAGGTGCTGCGAATCACCAGCTCAGGGCAGACCTCCCGCCAGCGTGCGATGCGCTCGAGGTTCTTCTCTCCGCTGGCCGGTCGCTTCATACGCCGCAGGACATCCGGGTGACTGTGCTGAAGCGGCACATCGAGGTACGGCAGGACCATACCCTCGGCCATCAACGGAATGATTTCGTCGACGCTGGGATAGGGGTACACATAGTGCAGCCGAACCCATGCACCGTACGGCGCGGCAATCTCGCCGAGCGTGCGCACAAGCTCGAGCATGCGCGTTTTCACCGGCTTGCCGTCCCAGAAGCCGGTCCGGTACTTCACGTCGACGCCGTAGGCCGACGTGTCCTGGCTGATCACGAGGAGCTCCTTGACCCCGCCTTCGAACAGCGCCTTGGCCTCCGACAGCACATCGCCGACGGGTCGCGACACGAGGTCGCCGCGCATCGACGGAATGATGCAGAAGGTGCAGCGGTGATTGCAGCCCTCGCTGATCTTGAGATAGGCGTAATGGCGCGGCGTGAGCTTCAGCCCGGCGACGCCGAAGGCCTGCGGCACCAGATCGATGAAGGGATCGTGCGGCTTGGGGAGATTCGCGTGCACCGCGTCCATCACTTCCTGGGTCGCATGCGGGCCGGTCACGGCGAGCACGCTCGGATGCATCTCGCGCACCAGGTTGCCGCCCTGATCGCCGGTCTTTGCGCCCAGGCAGCCGGTGACGATCACCCGGCCGTTCTCGGCGAGGGCTTCGCCGATCGTGTCGAGGCTTTCCTTGACGGCATCGTCGATGAAGCCGCAGGTGTTCACGATGACGAGGTCGGCGCCTTCGAAGGTCTTCGAGGTCTGGTAGCCCTCGGCGCTCAGTTGGGTCAGGATCAGTTCGGAATCCGTCAGGGCCTTGGGGCAGCCAAGGCTCACAAAGCCGATCTTTGGGGTCGTCGGCTCAATCGTTCTATCGGGGGAGGCTACTTCGCTCATATCCCCATATTGTCCCAGCTATCGGCCGGCACACGGCGTTCAGGGGCGCTTGATGCCAAAAGCGCCCAGGACCTGCTCGGTGTTCTTCTGCATCTGCTCCTGCATCTGCAGGAAAACATTCTTGGACTGCTCCACGTAGTTGCCCATCAGCCCCTGCAGGACCGGCGACTGCAGCGTCATGAAGCGGGCCCACATTTCGGGCGTCAGGCTCTCGGCCTTTTCCGCGAGCTGGGCCTGCACCTCGGCCATGGCCTGGATGTTCTTCTCCAGATAGGGCCCCATGTAGCTCTGCATCGCATGCCCGTAGAACCGGATGATGCTCGCGAGAACCTGCTCGGTGAACATCGGCGCTCCGCCGGCTTCTTCCTCGAGGATCACCTGGAGCAGGATGCTGCGCGTGAGATCGTCGCCGCTCTTGGCGTCGCGCACGACGAACGACTCCTTGTTCATGACAAGCTGCTTCACCTCGGCGAGCGTGATGTAGCTGGAGGTTTCCGTGTCGTAGAGCCTTCGGTTCGGATACTTCTTGATCACCCGCTGGACCGGCTTGGCACCGGACTTCTTGCTCTGCACTAGGGACTCCTTCGAATTTCGCATCATGGCGTGCAAACGATTCTAGGGAGCGGCCATGTTGCGCCGCGCCAAGGTTTACCCTGACCGAAAAGACCGCGTCAGTCCAGCGAAGTGGCGTACTCCGCGCCGCAAACCTTGCAGGTGCCGGTCTCGGGACGCTCCTCCGTCGCTTCTCGGTACTGGAGCGGGCTCTTGATGCCGTTGAATACCCAGCAGCGCGGGCAGTGCTCCTGTCCCGCAACCGGAAGATAGGCTCGCGCGCGCTGCTCTGCGCGCTCCCGAGTCACCGGTGTCCCCTGGCGAAGGGTGCGCGCCACTTCCTCAGCCGCCATGGTGCCGGCACGCCCATTGGCCCGATCGTTGAGCCCGTAGACCACCCGCGCGAACTCCAGCGGCGCCTGGCGTACGAGAGCCGCGATACGGAGTTCTTCTTGCGTTGGATCGATCTCGGCGGCGGGGGTGTTCATCTATTCCCTGGAGTCGAGTGCATTGAGGTGACAAGCAGGCAAGTTACCACAACCGACGCCGCAGCCGCCAGTCGCCCGAAGGCCATAGACCGACAAGCGATCGGGACCGGAAATCCGGAAAGGAATTCAGGAGCGAATTCCGGGGAATCGGGAGCAAGGAGATCTTGATCAGCTTAGCGTCTGGTGGTTAATCAGACTCGTGACCAAGTAAATTGGTAGGCGCGATTGGACTCGAACCAACGACCCCCACCATGTCAAGGTGGTGCTCTAACCAGCTGAGCTACGCGCCTGTGTGTATTCGAGAGATGAGAGTATAGCAGGCTTTTTCGAGCCTCTTTTCACCGACGTCGCACGGAACGCACACCGGTCACCGAGGCCACCACCGTGAGCACCTGCGCGAGCCGCCCGGCATCGGCGATCTCGATGGTGAAAGTCATCCACGCGGTCCCCTTGATGGACTGGGTCTGCACGCCGATCACGTTCATCTTCTCGCGTGCGAACACATCGGAGATATCGCGCAGAAGACCCTGCCGGTCTGCGGCTTCGATCGCGACGTCGACCGCGTAGACCGCGGCGCCATCGCCCTTCTGGGCCCCCCACTCGACATCGATCACGCGCTCCGCGTTCTGGCTCGCCATCGATCTGAAATTGCTGCAGGTGGCGCGATGGATGCTCACGCCGTGCCCCTTCGTCACGAAACCGCGGATCGCATCGGGCGGCGCGGGCTTGCAGCACTTGGCGAGCTGCGTCATGAGCGACGACACGCCGACCACCAGGACCCCACCGCGCCCGGCCTGTTCGCTGCCGCGCGCCTTCTTGATGACGACGCCGTCATCCGGGCCGGGCACCGGCTCGGGCGGGCGCAGCAGCATCTCGATGTTGCGCAGCGAAAACTCGTCCTTGCCGACCACTTCGAACAGGTTGTCCGCCGACTTGAAGCCGAGCTGCGACGCGAGGTCCTCCAGCTTGAGCGCCGTTTTTCCTTCGCGCTGCAGAAGCCTCTCGACCGCTTCGCGGCCGCGCGCCACCGTCTCATGCGTGATCTGTGCGTTGAACCACGCCCTGACCTTCGCGCGCGCCCGGTGGCTCGCCAGATAGCCCAGATCGGCATTGAGCCAGTCGCGCGAGGGACCGCCCTCCTTCGCCGCGATGATCTCGACCGTCTGGCCGTTCTGCAGCGGCGTGTTGAGCGGCACCATCACGCCATCGACGCGCGCGCCGCGGCAGCGATGGCCGAGGCTTGTGTGAACCGTGTAGGCGAAATCGACCGCCGTTGCGCCCTGCGGCAACTCGACGATCGCGGCATCAGGGGTCAGCACGTAGATGCGGTCGTCGAAGAGGCCCTGGCCCTGCTGGCCGCCGGACAGATCGCGCTCCCACGCCAGCAGTTGCCGGAGCACGGCGATCTTCGCGTCGTATTCGCCGGTCGCCCACACGCCTGCGTAGCCCTTCTGGCCGGCCTCCTTGTAGGCCCAATGCGCGGCCACGCCGTGCTCGGCATGGTCGTGCATTTCCTCGGTGCGGATCTGGATCTCGATCGGCTTGCCGGCGCGGCCGCCGATCACATCGCGCACGACGGTATGCAGCGACTGATAGCCGTTGGGCTTGGGCCGCGCAATGTAGTCGTCGAACTCGGCATCGATCGGCTGGAAGTGCGAGTGCACCCACGCGAGCGCCGCGTAGCAATCCTTGACGTCGCCCACGATCACGCGCAGCGCCATGATGTCGAACACCTGCTCGAAGTCGAGCGACTTGCCGCGCATCTTCTTGACGATGCTGTAGATGTTCTTGGGCCGCCCCTGCACCTTGGCCTTGATGCCTTCGGCGGCCAGTTCGCGCTCGAGGCGCATTCGCAACTGATCGACGTAGCTTTCGCGCTCGATGCGCTTCTCTTCGAGAAGACGTGCGATGAGCTTGTAGGTGTCAGGCTCGAGGAATCGGAACGAGAGGTCCTCGATCTCCCACTTCACCTGCCAGATGCCCAGGCGGTTCGCCAGCGGCGCAAAGACCTGCAGCGATTCGCGCGCGACGTTCTCCGGCGGGGGCTTCTTGGACGCCGCCGCATAGCGCAGCGTCTGGAGTCTGGATGCCAGCCGGAGCATGACCACGCGCAGATCGCGCGAAAAGGCCAGCAGCATCTTGCGCACGTTCTCCGTCTGCGTGCCCGCACCATCGTTCAGATGGACATTGGCCGTGGCCGAACGCGCCTGCTTCTGCACATACACCAGCTTGGTGGTCTCGACGGCGAGCGCGGCGAAGTTGTCGCCGAAGACCTTGGCGATGACTTCCTGCGGCCGGTTCAGGTGCTGGCACGAATAGACGAGATAGCTCGCCGCCTGCATCGCTTCGGAGCCGCCCATCGACGCGACGATGCGCGCGACCGCATCCGCGTGCGCCAACGTGTTCTCGCCGGTGTCCAGCGTCTCGTCGGCGATCAGCGGCTCGGCGAAGGCGCGAGCGCGCGCGAGCATGTTCTCCATCACCGGCGACCGCTCCGCCGTCGCGGCCGACAATGGATAGTCGACCACCATCGACTCCGGCGTGGAAGCCGCCTGCAGGTTGGATTGCTCGCGCTTCACAGTACCTGACGCCGGCAAATCGACCGCCTTGCCGACCGGCAAGCCTCACGGGGGCGTGATGAAAGGCAGGCGCGGTCATGTCGAAAGCGAAGTCGCGATGAAGATAATGGGGTCGTTGCATCCTACTTCAACCGGAGTTCACCATCATGCTCAAAGGCAAAACCGCGCTCGTTACGGGGTCCACCAGTGGCATCGGCCTTGGAATCGCCAAGGCGCTCGCACAGCAAGGCGCAAACATCGTGCTCAATGGTTTCGGGGATTCCGAACAGCCGCGCGCGGAAATCGCCGCACTGGGTGTCAAGGTCGAGTACCACGGCGCCGACATGAGCAAGCCCGACCAGATCGCGGACATGATGAAGTTCGCCGCCTCGCGCTTCGACCGCGTCGACGTGCTCGTGAACAACGCCGGCATCCAGCACGTCGCGAACGTCGAGGACTTCCCGCCGGAGCGCTGGGACGCGATCATCGCCATCAACCTCACGAGTGCGTTCCACACCACCCGCCTCGCCATCCCGGCGATGCGCCAGGCCAACTGGGGCCGGGTCATCAACATCGCCTCGGCGCACGGGCTGGTCGCCTCGGCGCAGAAGTCGGCCTACGTCGCGGCCAAGCACGGCATCGTCGGCTTCACGAAGACGGTCGCGCTCGAAACCGCGACCAGTGGCGTGACCTGCAACGCGATCTGCCCCGGCTGGGTGCTGACGCCGCTGGTGCAAAAGCAGATCGACGACCGCTCTGCGCGCGAAGGCATCGCGGTCGCGCAGGCCCAGAAGGAACTGCTCGGCGAAAAGCAGCCTTCGCTGCAATTCACCACCGTCGAGCAACTCGGCGGGCTCGCGGTGTTCCTGTGCTCGCCGGCCGCCGACCAGGTCCGCGGCGTCGCCCGGCAGGTCGACGGCGGCTGGACCGCCCAGTAAGCGGGCGCTTCGGTGTCCAGCTACTTCAGCTGGACCGATCCGGAGACGTTGACCACCACGCTGGTCTTGCCGGCTTCGATCGGCAGCGGCGCGTCGGCGGCCATCTTGGCCGCCTCCATCGCCATCACGCGCGGGCGGATGGGGCCGCCAAGGTGCGAGTTGACCGCCACCTCGCGCAGCGTGTAGCCGGCAAAGCCGAGCCGCTTGGCCAGTTCGTCGGCGCGCTGCTTGAAGTTGTCGATCGCCTGCCCCTGGGCTTCGGTTTCGGCCTTGGCCCGCTCTTCGCGGCTCAGGCTGAAGCCGACATTGCCGACGGTCAGGGTCGAAATCTTGCCCGCCGTCTGGGCGATGCGCGGGAAATCCCGGCCTTCGAGAATCAGCTCCGCCGTGCCCTGCCATCCGGTGAGCCTGCCCTCGCGGCTGCGGCGCGGCGACATCGTGAAGTTGCCGGTGTGCACGTCGAGCAGCCCCGGCTGCGCGCTCTTGCGCGCCTCGGCCAGCGCAACATCGAGCGCCGACTTGAGCTGCGCCTGCACGGCGCTCGCGTCGGCACCGTCGCGCGTCGTGGAAAGGGTCATGCTCAACTGGTCCTGCTGAACCTCCACCGTCGCGTCGGACGAAAGTTGCAGCACGTTCTGCGGCGGGGGTAGCGTGACGGCCTGCGACCAGGCCGCCGAAGCACCCGTCAGGACGGCGCAGGCCGCCAACCATTTGGCTTTGTTCAAACTGGATTCCTCGGAATGTGAAAGACGAGGCGCCCGCGCGGGGTGCCGTTCATGGGCGCTGCTTGCCCGGTACGAGCACCGCGCCCTTGAAGTCGGGCGCCGGAATCATCCGCTCGGGCGGCACGGATTCCGCCGAAGCCTGCTGTCGCACCTGCTGACGCAACTCGGCCAGCTCGGCGGGCGTCAGCCTGCGACCCGCGATCGCCTCGCCCTGCCCGGCCTCGGCACGGGTCGCCGCACGATGGGCTTCGACCGCAGCACGCAGGCTGCGTTGCTGATCGCCAGTGGAAATGAATCCGACAGGGCCCGCCGCCCAGGCAGAAGGGCCGAGCGAAGCGCAGACGACGACAAAGGACAGTGCGAATTTGTTGGATTTCATGACGACTGTGGGACAGCACAGCGCGACTTTGCCATCCCAAGGCAATGCGTGAACGCCCTACGCGCTAACGGCCGCAAGTTTTGTAACTTAGTGTCAAACAACTACCCAAAGCGACGCATCGGCATCGCAACGCCCTCAAAATTGGCGCTGTTACAAATTCACCGTTGTAAAAATGAATCAGACTCCAGCTCGCACTGACAAGATCGTGATCGTCGATGACGACGCCCGCATCCGCGACCTGCTGCGCCGCTACCTCACCCAGGAAGGATTCGAGGTCATCGTGGCGGAAGACGGCAAGGCATTGAACAGGATTCTGCTTCGCGACACGGTCGACCTGATCGTCCTCGACCTCATGATGCCCGGCGAAGACGGGCTCTCCGTCTGCCGCCGCCTGCGGGCCGCCAACGACCGCACGCCGATCATCATGCTGACCGCAAAGGGCGAGGACGTGGACCGCATCGTCGGCCTCGAGGTCGGCGCCGACGATTACCTCGGCAAGCCTTTCAACCCGCGCGAATTGCTGGCCCGCGTGCACGCGGTGCTGCGTCGCCGTCCGCCGCTCGAGGCCCCGGGGGCTCCGTCCACCGACAACGAGACCGTGAACTTCGGCCCGTTCAGCTTCGACCTCGGCTCGCGCACGCTGAAGAAGGACGGCGAGGAGCTCTCGCTGACCACCGGCGAATTCGCGATGCTGAAGGCGCTGGTGCGGCATCCGCGCCAGCCGCTGTCGCGCGAAAAGCTGGCCCAGCTCGCGCGCGGCCGCGAGTTCGAGCCTTTCGACCGCAGCCTGGACGTGCAGATCTCGCGCCTGCGCAAGCTGGTCGAATCCGACGCCGCGGCGCCGCGCTACATCCAGACGGTCTGGGGCGTCGGCTACGTGTTCGTGCCGGACGGCACCACATGACGCCCACCCCCGTTGCTTGCTCACTTCGTGTAGCCGCTTTCCCCTCCGGGGGCGCACCCGGCGGCCCGGCGAAGCCGGTTCCGCGGGTGCCCTGGACTTTGACCGCGCCAGGTTCATGAGCAGTGGTCGCGCACAGCATGATGGAGTACTGAACTCAAAATGGCCGTCACGCTCGGCTCCCAGACCACCCAGCCGAGCCCGCTCGAGGACAGCACCCAGGGGACGCTGCCGAGCCCGCTTGAAGGCATCGGGTCGCGCACACGCCGCACGCGGCTGCAGCTCGGCCTGAGCCTGTTCTGGCGGACCTTCTTCCTGCTGGTCCTGCTGCTCGTGGGCTGCACGGTCGCCTGGCTGCAGACCTTCCCGCGCGCTCGAATACGAGCCGCGCGCGATCCAGACCGCGCACCAGATCGCCTCGCTCGTGAACCTCACGCGCGCGGCGCTGGTGTATTCCGATGCCATCACCCGCGTCTCGCTCATCAAGACGCTCGCCGACCAGGAAGGTGTTCGCATCCTGCCGCGCGAACCGGGCGACCGCTTCCTGCCCTACACCAGCGGCGCGCTGGATCAACGGGTCACCGAGGAGCTGATCGCGCGGCTCGGCGAAGGCACGACCGTCGCCAGCCGCGTCAACGACGAACCGGGCCTCTGGATCGGCTTCACCATCGAGAGCGACACCTACTGGCTGCTGGTCGATCCGACCCGCTTCAGCCGCCTCGATCGGCGCACCTGGCTGATCTGGCTCGCGACCACGATGGCGCTGTCGCTCGCCGGCGCCGCATTGATCACCCGGCTCATCAACCGCCCGCTCAAGCAGCTGTCGCAGGCGACGATGCAGGTGCGCGAAGGCGAATACGAGGCGCATCGCCTCGACGAGCGCGCGCGCACCAACGAGATCCGCGCCGTGAACGTCGGCTTCAACCGCATGGCCGACCAGCTCGCCAAGATCGAGCAGGACCGCGCCGTGATGCTCGCCGGCATCTCGCACGACCTGCGAACCCCGCTCGCCCGGCTGCGGCTCGAGACCGAGATGAGCGTCGCCGACCCGGACGCGCGCGACCACATGGCCGCCGACATCGCGCAACTCGACGCGATCATCGACAAGTTCCTCGACTACGCGCGCCCCGACCATGTCGAGTTCAAGCCGGTGCTGCTGCGCGACGTGGTCGACGCCTGCGCCTACGCGGTGCAGGACCATGAGGACATCAAGATCACCGTCGATGTGCCCTCCGACCTGCGCGTGATGGCGGACGAAGTCGAGCTTCAGCGCGTGATCTCCAACCTGGTCGAAAACGCACGCCGCTACGGCAAGACGCCTTCGACCGGCGTCGCCGACGTCACGATCCAGGCACAGGCCCACAACGATGCGGTGCTGATCAAAGTGCGCGACCACGGGGCGGGCGTTGCGCCGGCCCTGCTGTCCCAATTGAGCAAGCCGTTCTTCCGCGGCGATGTGGCGCGCACCTCGGCGGCGGGTGCGGGTCTTGGCCTTTCGATCGTCACCAAGAACATCGAGCGCATGGGCGGCACTTTCGCGCTCACCAGCACGCCCGGCCGTGGTCTGGCTGCGCACATCCGCATGCCGCGCGCCGCTTCAGCGAAGGGCGATCCGTCTCAAGCCAAGGACAAGGAAAGGCAGCCGCAGCCACGCGCCTGACGCTTACCGGTGAATCAGGGCTACGGCGCGCGACTCCATCGCGCGCCCCTCGCCCACCGGGCCGAGCTTCTCGGCCGTCTTGGCCTTCACGTTCACCTGGCCAACGTCAACGCCCAGCACGACCGCGATGCGCTCGCACATCGCGGGAATGTGCGACGCCAGCTTGGGCGCCTGGGCGATCACGGTGCAATCGACATTGCCGATCTCCCAGCCGGCCGCACGAACGCGACGGGCCGCCTCGGCCAGCAGCACCGCGGAATCGGCGCCGCGGAACTGCGCGTCCGTGTCGGGAAAATGACGCCCGATGTCGCCGAGCGCGGCCGCACCGAGCAGCGCATCCGTGATCGCGTGCAGAAGCACGTCGGCATCCGAATGGCCGAGCAGCCCCATGGTGTGAGGTACCTCGACGCCGCCGAGCATGAGCTTGCGGCCCGCCACGAGTTGGTGGACATCCCAGCCTTCGCCGATGCGCAGATTGAGTGAGGTCATGGCTGGACTTTCCGGCTACGCAGGACGGCATCCGCGAGCGCGAAATCTTCCGGATAGGTGAGCTTGAAATTCTGCGCGCTGCCCGGCACCAGCAGCGGTGCAAGGCCCACGGCTTCGATTGCACTGGCTTCGTCGGTCACCGTGTCGCCCGCACGTTCGAGCGCGTCGAGCAGCATGCCGATACGGAACATCTGCGGCGTCTGGGCGAGCCATTTGTCGGCGCGCGTCGCAGTGCTTGCCACCCTGCCGTCGGGCGAAGCGATCTTGAGCGTGTCCGCCAGCCGATGCGCCAGCAGTCCACCGACCGCATCGTGCGCGCAGGCGGCGATGAGCGCTTCGATCTGGGTCGGCGTGACGAGGCAGCGCGCCGCGTCGTGCACCAGCACCCAGTCATGCGCGCCGGCGCCGGCCTGCCGCAGGGAGCACAATCCGTTGCGCACCGTCGCGGCGCGCGTGGCGCCGCCGACATGGAACAGGTATTCGCCGTCGGCCGGGAAGCGCTGCAGCACGATCCCGACGTCCGCATCGTCCGGCGAAACCACCAGCGCCACGCCGGCGAAGACACCCTTGAGCGAGCGGAAGGCCTCCAGCGTGTGCTCGACCATCGGCCGGCCCGCGACCCGCTGGTACTGCTTGGGCCCCTGCCCACCCGCGCGGCTGCCGGTGCCGGCGCAGGGAATCAACACGTAAAGACGAGAAGCGGACATGGATGCGAACGGCCTGCGTGAACGGGGCAGCCATTCTAGAATCGCGCTTCACACCCCTCGTCGGTCGGCGCGGGGTGTTCTGCATTTCCAGGCACTTCATGGACCTCCCCCAACTCACGGCCGGCAAGCGCTTCACGCTGCCACGCCCGCCCCTGTCGGCCGATGCACTCATGCTGGCGCAGCTGGCCGGACGCGAAAAAGCGGCAGGCCGCGCGACCGCCGTCTTCACCGGCGATGCCAACGACGCGCAGCGGCTCATCGACGAGATCGTCTTCTTCGCACCCGAGCTGCGCTGCGCGCTCTTCCCGGACTGGGAGACGCTGCCCTACGACAACTTCTCGCCGCACCAGGACCTGATCAGCGAAAGGCTCGCGACGCTCTGGCGCATCAGCCAGAAGGAAGCCGACGTGGTGCTCATCCCCGCGACCACGGCGCTCTACCGGCTTGCGCCGCCGAGCTTCCTCGCGGGCTACACCTTCCATTTCAAGAGCGGGCAGAAGCTGGAGGAAGCGAAGCTCAAGGCCCAGCTCACCCTCGCCGGCTACAGCCATGTGACGCAGGTCGTGAGCCCGGGTGAATACGCGGTGCGCGGCGGGTTGATCGACCTCTTCCCGATGGGCTCCCAGATGCCCTTGCGCGTGGACCTGTTCGACGACGAGATCGATTCCATCCGCACCTTCGACCCCGACACGCAGCGCAGCCTGTACCCGGTGCCCGAAGTGCGGCTGCTCCCGGGGCGCGAGTTCCCGATGGACGACGACGCCCGCGCGCGCTTCCGAAGCCGCTGGCGTGAGCTGCTCGAAGGCGACCCCACGCGCAGCCGCATCTACAAGGACATGGGCAACGGCGTCGCCACCGCCGGCATCGAGTACTACCTGCCGCTCTTCTTCGAAGAAACGGCCACGGTCTTCGACTACCTCGGCCCGGACGCCACGGTGGTGCTGCACGGCGACCTCGAACCCGCGTTCCAGAACTTCTGGCAGGACACCGGCGAACGCTTTCGCCTCGTGCGCGGCGACCCGGAACGACCCGCGCTGCCGCCCGAAGCACTGTTCCTGAACGCCGAGCAGTTCTATCAGCGCGCCAAGCCGCATGCCCAGCTCGCATTGCGCGGCGACGTTCCCGCCGACGCGCCCTACGCCGAGTTCGACGTCCTCCCGCCGTTCGCCGTGATGCGCGGCGCGGACGATCCGCTGGTCAAGCTCAAGGCCCACATCGGGGCAACGCCGCACCGCGTGCTGTTCATCGCCGAGAGCGACGGCCGGCGCGAAAGCCTGCTGGACTTCCTGCGCGCGAGCGGCGTCGGCCCGCCAGCCTTCGATTCGCTGGCCGAGTTCGAAGCCTCGCCGGACGAGAAGATCGGCATCGCCACCGCCGCGCTGGTCGCCGGTTTTGCGTGGCGCGAGCAAGGGATCGATTTCGTCACCGAGACCGAGCTCTTCGCCGCCGCACCGTCAGCGCGCCGGCGCAACCGCAAGCAGGAACAGGTCAGCGACGTCGAAGCGCTGATCAAGGACCTGAGCGAACTCGCGGTCGGCGACCCGATCGTGCACTCCGCCCACGGCATCGGCCGCTACCGGGGGCTCATCAACATGGACCTGGGCCAAGGCACAGGCCCCGACGGCAAGCCGCTGATGCAGGAAATGCTGCATCTGGAATACGCCGACAAGGCCACCCTCTACGTGCCCGTGTCGCAGCTTCACCTGATCAGCCGCTACACCGGCGTCAGCGCGGACGAGGCACCGCTTCACAAGCTCGGCTCCGGCCAGTGGGAAAAGGCCAAGCGCAAGGCGGCCGAACAGGTGCGCGACTCGGCCGCCGAGCTGCTCAACATCTACGCACGGCGCGCGGCGCGCGAAGGCCATGCCTTCCGCTTCTCGGCCGCCGACTACGAGGTGTTCGCCAACGATTTCGGCTTCGACGAGACGGCCGACCAGAAGGCCGCGATCCACGCGGTCATCCAGGACATGATCTCGCCGCGCCCGATGGACCGCCTCGTGTGCGGCGACGTGGGCTTCGGCAAGACCGAGGTCGCGTTGCGCGCCGCCTTCGTCGCGGTGACGGGCGGCAAGCAGGTCGCGTTCCTCGCGCCGACCACGCTGCTCGCGGAACAGCACTACCAGACGCTGGTCGACCGTTTCGCGAAATGGCCGGTCAAGGTCGCGGAGATGAGCCGCTTCCGTTCCGCCAAGGAAATCACCAACGCCGCGAAGGGCCTCGCCGACGGCAGCGTGGACATCGTCGTCGGCACGCACAAGCTGCTTTCGCAGTCGGTGAAGTTCAAGAACCTCGGCCTCCTGATCATCGACGAGGAGCACCGCTTCGGCGTGCGCCACAAGGAAGCAATGAAGGCGATGCGCGCCGAGGTCGATGTGCTGACGCTGACCGCGACGCCGATCCCGCGCACGTTGGGCATGGCCCTCGAAGGCCTGCGCGACCTGAGCGTGATCGCCACCGCGCCGCAGCGGCGCCTTGCGATCAAGACCTTCGTTCGCAACGAAGGCACCGGCGTGATCCGCGAAGCCGTGCTGCGCGAGCTCAAGCGCGGCGGGCAGGTCTACTTCCTGCACAACGAGGTCGAGACCATCGAGAACCGCCGCCAGAAGCTGGAGGAGATCCTGCCCGAGGCCCGCATCGCGGTCGCCCACGGCCAGATGCCCGAACGCGAGCTGGAGCGCGTGATGCGCGACTTCGTCGCCCAGCGCTACAACATGCTGCTGTGCTCGACCATCATCGAGACCGGCATCGACGTGCCGAGCGCCAACACCATCGTGATGAGCCGCGCCGACAAGTTCGGCCTCGCGCAGCTGCACCAGTTGCGCGGACGCGTCGGGCGCAGCCACCACCAGGCCTATGCCTACCTGATGGTGCCGGACATCGACGGCCTCACCAAGCAGGCGGCGCAGCGGCTCGACGCGATCCAGCAGATGGAAGAACTCGGCTCCGGCTTCTACCTCGCGATGCACGACCTCGAGATTCGCGGCGCGGGCGAGGTGCTCGGCGAGAACCAGAGCGGCAACATGATGGAGATCGGCTTCCAGCTCTACAACGAGATGCTGGCCGAAGCGGTGCGCTCGCTCAAGGCCGGCAAGGAGCCCGACCTGCTGTCGCCGCTGTCGGTGGCGACCGAGATCAACCTGCATGCGCCCGCGCTGCTGCCCGACGACTACTGCGGCGACGTGCACCTGCGCCTGTCGTTCTACAAGAAGCTCGCGACCGCGAAGACCTCCGACCAGATCGACACGCTGCTCGAAGAGATCGTCGACCGCTTCGGCAAGCTGCCGCCGCAGGCGCAGACGCTGATCGACATGCACCGGCTGCGCGTGCTCGCACTGCCCTACGGCGTGACCAAGGTCGATGCGGCGCCGGGCGTCATCAACATCACGTTCAAGAAAGACCCGCCGGTCGATTCGATGAACATCATCAACCTCATCCAGAAGAACAGGCACATCAAGCTCGCCGGCAACGAAAAGCTGCGCATCGAGCGCGAGCTCAAGGAGCCCAAGGACCGCGCGCAGATGGTGCGCGACGTGCTGCGCTCGCTCGGCCAGCCGAAGAAGGACGAGGTGGCGAGCGCCTGAGCGGCACACCCCGAACCGCAACCCCGCGACGCCGATGCCCATCCTCGACACCACCCTCGTCGTCTTCGCGCTGGCCGTCGCGCTCTCGCTGCGGCCGTGGCGCATGATGCGCGGCGGGCAGCTGCTCGCGCCCGCGCTCGCGACGCTGGTGCTGCTGCCGTGGGTCTGGGCGTTGCCCGCGCTTCATCCGATGCCGCTGTCACTTCGGTGGTCCGGCGCCTGTCTCGTGCTGCTGATGCTCGGCTGGCCGCTGGCGGTACCCGTGCTGCTTGCGGTCGCGCTGCTGGCGGGCTTCATCGGCGCACTCGGGCCGGCGGACATGCTCTCGCTCGCGATCTGGCAGGGCTTGCTGCCCGCGACGCTCGCTCTTGCGGCCGGCGGTGCCGTGCGGCGCTGGCTGCCGCCCAATCCCTTCGTCTACATCCTCGCACGGGCCTTCATCGCCACCGTGCTGTGCGCGTTCGCTGCGGCCTGGCTCGCGCGGCTCGACATGTCGGCGTTGCCGGCCAAGCCGACGGTGGATGATCTTTCCTCCAACGTCGCGCTGTGGCTGATGGCCTGGAGCGATGGCACCGTCACCGCCATGCTGGCCGCGATCTTCGTCGCCTACCGGCCCGAGTGGCTCGCCACATGGTCCGACCGACACTACCTTCCCCGAACATGACCCCCACTTCCATATCGCCCCCCAACGACGCGTTTCCCGGTCTGACGATCCGGCGCTTCGCCCCGCCGCTCGCCCTCGCGGACTTCAAGCTCATCGTCTTCGACATGGACTCGACGCTCATCAACATCGAATGCATCGACGAGATCGCCGACGCGGTCGGCAAGAAGACCGAGGTGGCCGTCATCACCGAGGCCACGATGCGCGGCGAGATCAAGGACTTCAAGGAAAGCCTGCGACAGCGCGTCGCGCTGCTCAAGGGCGTGCCGGTCGATGCGCTGCAGAAGGTTTACGACGAGCGGCTGCAGCTCAATCCCGGCGCGGAACAGCTCGTGGCCGCGTGCAAGGCCGCCGGGCTCAAGGTGCTGCTGGTGTCGGGCGGATTCACCTTCTTCGCGAACCGGGTGAAGGACCGCCTCGGCATCGACTTCGCGCGCTCCAACCTGCTCGACGAAGCGGACGGCAAGCTCACCGGCGTGGTGGTGCAGCAATCGTGGGGCGACATCTGCGACGGCCCGGAAAAGCGCCGCACGCTGCTCGAAGTGGCCTCGCTGCTCGGCATCTCGCCGCAGGAGGCCATCGCCGTGGGCGACGGCGCGAACGACCTGCCGATGATGGGCGAAGCCGGGCTCTCGGTGGCCTTTCACGCAAAGCCAAAGGTGCGCGAGCAGGCCATGGTCGCGATCAACGAAGGCGGGCTCGACCGCCTGCTCGAAGTGCTGAGGTGAGACATGGGCAACGCTGAAGACAAGAAGGGCCCGCCGCCCGCATCCGCCATCCTGCACGCCGATCGCCGATCCGGCGTCGAGCACGGTGCCATCCACAAGCCGATCCACACCTCGGTGCAATACGGCTTCGACCGCGTCGAGGATCTGATCGGCGTGTTCCAGGGCACCCTCAAGGGCGGCTTCAACTATGCGCGCCAGGGCACGCCGACCAGCGCCGCACTCGAAAGCAAGATCACCCTGCTGGAAGGCGGCATCGGCACCGTGTCCTTCTCGACCGGCATGGCCGCACTGACCGCGATCTTCCTCACGCTGCTGCGCGCGGGCGATCACGTGGTGTCGAGCCAGTTCGTCTTCGGCAACACCAACAGCCTGTTCGGCACCATGGGCGACCTCGGCATCGCGGTGTCGAAGGTCGATGCCTGCGCTGCCCTGAACGTGCGCGCGGCATTGCGGCCCGACACGCGCATGGTGTTCGTCGAGACGGTCGCCAACCCGGGCACGCAGATCCCTGATCTCGAAGCGATCGGCGCGCTGTGCCGCGAGCGCGGAATCCTCTATGTGGTGGACAACACCATCACCTCGCCCGCCCTCTTCCAGCCGAAGACGGTCGGCGCGGGGCTCGTGGTGAACTCGCTGACGAAAACCATTGCCGGCCACGGCGCGGCGCTCGGCGGTGCAGTCACGGACACGGGTCTGTTCGATTGGGCGGCCTATCCCAACATCTCGCCGAGCTATCGCGGCGTCGATCCGCGCCAGCAAGGCCTGCAGCAGCTGCGCAAGAAGGCGCTGCGCGACATGGGCGCAACGCTGTCGCCGGAACAGGCGCACCGCATCAGCCTGGGCGCGGAGACGCTCGCGCTGCGCGTCGCGCAGACCAGCGCCACCGCGCTGTCACTCGCGCGCTTTCTCGAAGCCCATCCGGCCGTGGCGGCGGTCCATTACCCGATGCTCGAAAGCCATCCGCAGCACGCGCTCGCGCTGCGCCACTTCAAGGCGGGTTCGTGGCTGATGGCGTTCGAACTGCGCGACGGCCTCGACATGCCGGCGACGCTCAACCGCCTGCAACTGCCGATCAAGGCCACGGGGCTCGGCGACAACCGCACGCTGATCATTCCGGTCGCGCCGACGATCTTCTGGGAAGCCGGGCCCGCGGTGCGCGCCCAGATGGGTATCGCGGACGGGCTCGTGCGTGTGTCTGTCGGTCTCGAATCGGCGGACGAGCTGATTGCCGATTTCGACCAGGCACTGCGCGGTGGGCGCAGCGCCTGACCGGCCTCCGGGCAAGCTCAGAGCGCCGAACCCAGGCGCGCGATGCCCTCCCGGATCTTCTCGACGTTGGCGGTTGCGAAGCTCAAGCGCAGCGTCGCGACGTCGGGCTTCTCGGCATAGAACGGCGCACCAGGCACAAAGGCCACGAGCTTCTCGATCGCGCGCCTGGCGAATTCGTTGGCATCCGCGACCTTGCCGTTCGCGCCCGTAAGACGCGCCCAGAAGAACAGCCCGCCGCCCGGCTGCGTGAAGGTGATCGCGTCGCCGAGCTCCTTGCGAAGCGCCGCGCCCATCGCCTCGGCACGCTCGGCGTAGACCTTGCGCACGTGGGCCAGCGTGGCGGGCATGCGGCCACTCTTGAGGTACTGCGCCGCCGTGGCCTGCGCGAAGGTGCTGGTGTGCGCGTCGCTGAACTGCTTGCACATCGTGGCCTTGGCGAGCAGTTCAGCGTCGCCGATCATCCAGCCGATACGCAGGCCCGGGCTCAGCACCTTGCTGAGGCTGCCGCAATGCACCACCAGCTCACGGCTGCCGGGCACGTCCTTCGTGAGCGACATGAGCGACGGCGGCGGCGCCTTGTCGAAGTAGAGATCTCCATACGGATCGTCCTCGACGATCACCGTGCCGTGCTTCACCGCCATCTCGAGCACCTTCTTGCGGCGCGCGAGGCTCAACATCGCGCCGCTCGGGTTGCCGAAGGTCGGGATCAGGTAGACGAACTTGGGCTTGTGCTCGGCGATGAGCGCTTCGAGCTCGTCGGTCTTCACGCCGTCGGCATCGACCGGTGCGCTGATCAGCTGCGCGCCATAGAGACGGAAGCACTGGATGGTCGCGAGGAAAGTCGGGCCCTCGACGATCACCTTGTCGCCGGGCGAGACGAGCGTCTTGCCGATCAGGTCCAGCGCCTGCTGGCTGCCGGTGGTGACGATCAGGCCGCTCGGGTCGACGTCCACGCCCTTGGTCTTCATGAAGGCGCTGAGTTGCGTGCGCAGCGGGTCATAGCCTTCGGTGGCGCCATACTGCAGCGCGCCGCCGGGTTCTTCCGCAAGGGCCTTGGCACTGGCCTCCTTCAGCCCTTCGACGTCGAACATCGCGCTGTCCGGAAAGCCGCCCGCGAAGCTGATGATGCCGGGCTTGCCGAGCAGCTTGAAGAGCTCGCGGATGGCGGAGGTTTCGACGTTGTCGAGGCGGGAAGCGAATTGCATGGGAACCTTCTGTCGGAGATGGCGGAGAGGGTCGATTGTCGCAGCCGTGCATGGGTCGCCCTAAACTCCCGGCCACGATGAAAAAAGCCGATATCGAACCCTTCTTCGCAACGCTGGAGGCCGCGAATCCCACGCCCGAGACCGAGCTCGAATACGGCACGCCCTTCGAGCTGCTCGCCGCGGTGCTGCTCTCGGCGCAGGCGACCGACGTCGGCGTGAACAAGGCAACGCGCAAGCTCTTCCCCGTCGCGAACACGCCGCAGGCCATCGTGGCGCTCGGGGTGGAAGGGCTGGAGGAATACATCAAGACCATCGGCCTCTATCGCAGCAAGGCCGGGCATCTCGTCGAAGCCAGCCGCATGCTGGTCGAGCGCCATGGCGGCGAAGTGCCGAGGACGCGCGCCGAGCTCGAAGCGCTGCCCGGCGTGGGACGCAAGACCGCCAACGTGGTGCTCAACGTCGCCTTCGGCGAGCCGACGATGGCGGTGGACACGCACATCTTCCGCGTCGGCAACCGCACCGGGCTGGCACCGGGCAAGACGCCGCTGGAGGTCGAGCTGAAGCTTGAGAAGCGCGTGCCCGAGCAATACCGGCTGCATGCGCACCACTGGCTGATTCTGCTCGGCCGCTACACCTGCCTCGCGCGCAAGCCGCAGTGCTGGAATTGCGCGGTGTCGACCTACTGCGACTACAAGCCGAAGACGCCGGCCCCCTGATCGCCGGGAACGGCCCGCCGGTCGCGTCGGCGGCGGCTCAAAGCGCGATCGTCACGCACTCGCCGAAAGCGATCGCCTGGCCCGGCCACTGGTCGGAGCGCTGGATCGAACGGATGCCGTCGCGCAGCAGCCATGCGGCGCGAATCACGCCGGCATGGGTGATCCAGACCGCGTCGCGCCCGCCGGCCCGCCATGCATCGAAGGCTTCGCCCACCCGCAGCAGGAACTGCCGCGTGCTCTCGCCGCTGCGGCCCGCGCGCGTGTCGGCGAAGTCGCGTGCCCAGGCGTCGAGTTCGGCGGGGTCGATGGCGGACCAGAGCTGTTCCTCCCACTCGCCCAGATCCATCTCGGCAATGCGAGGGTCGGTTTGCGGTGCACTGAGATCGGGCCGCAGGTCGATGAGCGTCCTGGCGAGGTCGGCGCAACGCGAAAGCGGTGAGCAGGCGAGCGACACGCCCGCAGGCAGCAGCGGCGCGACGCTTTCGGCCACCGCGCGCGTCACCTCGGGCCGCACGGACACATCGGTCCGCCCATAACAAAAGCCATCGACCGCGGTGGTTCGCGCATGGCGGACGAGCAGGAGCTTCATATGTGCCACGCCAGGGCGAGGTAGATCGCCAGTTCGCACACCTGCTGCGTCGCGCCGAGGCCGTCGCCGGTGAATCCGCGAAGCCTGCGCTGCAGCAGCCGCGCCATGAAGAGCACGGCCAGTACGCCAAGAAGCACCGGGGCCAAGCCGCGCACGATGCCCAGCGTCATCACCAGCCATGCGATGGCGGGCAGCGACCAGGCGACGCCGACCAGCAAGGCGCCCGTGCCGATCGCGTCGGCCAGCGGCTTCGACTTGCTCGCCGCGTTCTCGTCGCCGACGTAGGGCAGCCAGCGAATCAGGAATAGCGGCGCAAGGCGCGAGAGCACATGGGCGCTGACGAGCGAGAGAACGACATGGGCCGCCCCCTGCCCCGCCAGCGCAGCCACCAGCGCCATCTTGAGGCCCAGCGCCAGCACCAGCGCGATCGCGCCGAACGCGCCGATGCGCGAGTCTTTCATGATCTCCAGCGCCCGCGCGCGATCCGCCGAACCGCCGAGGCCATCGGCCACGTCGGCCAGGCCATCTTCGTGGAATGCGCCGGTCATCAGCACGGTCGCGATCGTCGACAACGCCGCCGCGACCCCTGCGCCGGCCACGCCCGGCAGGCCGGCATACGCGAGGTAGAACACGCTCGCACCGACCGCGCCCACCAGCCATCCGACACCGGGGAAATGCGCCGCGCTCGCGCGCAGCATCGCGGGGCTGAACCCCACCCACCCCGCCAGCGGCCCCTTGACCGGCACCCGGGTGAAGAACTGAAGCGCCAGGAGAAAGTGGCGCACACCGTTCATTGGCAGACCTCCGCGCGGCAGCGCTGCGGTACTCGCCTTGGGGCGGCCCGGCGGCTCATCCCGCGTCCTGCCTCGAAACCCCCGCCGATTCGAAGCTCGCCATGTCGCGAAGGATGTGGCAGGCGGACTCCAGGAGCGGCCATGCGAGCGCCGCGCCCGACCCTTCGCCAAGGCGCAGATCGAGCTGCAACAGCGGCTGGAGACCCAGGAAATTCAGCAACAGCCGGTGCCCCGGTTCGGCCGACTCGTGCGCCGCGACACAGCGTTGCACCACGTTCGGTCGCAATGCCTGCGCCACCAGCACCGCCACGCTGGCGATGAAGCCGTCGAGCACGATCACGCGCCGCTCTTGCGCGGCCTGCAGCACCGCGCCGACGAGCGTCGCGATCTCGAAGCCGCCGAAAGCCGCGAGCGCGGCCAGCGGTGCGTCGGCGGCCGCGTGCAATTCGAGCACGCCGCGCAGCACCTTGCGCTTGTGGGCGCGCCCGGTGGCGTCGAGCCCGGTTCCGGCGCCGGTGCAGGCATCGATGTCCTGACCGGAGATGCGTGCCAGCAACATCGCGGCGGCGGACGAATTGCCGATGCCCATCTCGCCGAGCAGCACCACGTTGCCCGGCATCCCGTGCATGAGCGCCATGCCGTTCGCGACCGCTTCCTCGCATTGCGCCATGCTCATCGCCGGGCCGACCGAGGCGTCGGCCGTCCCCGACGCGATCTTGCGCACCAGCAGGCCATCGCGCGGCGCGAACGCATGCCGCACGCCGCAATCGACCACCGTGAGGTTGAGCCCATGCTGCCGCGCGAGCACGCTCACGGCCGCGCCGCCGGCCAGGAAGTTCTCGACCATCTGCCAGGTCACGTCGCTCGGATACGCCGACACGCCGCGCGCCGCCAACCCGTGGTCGCCCGCGCACACCAGCATCTGCGGCGAATCGAACGCAGGCGCCGTGGTTCCGAGGATGCATCCGAGCCGCAACGCGAGCGCCTCGAGTCGGCCGAGTGCACCGACCGGCTTGGTCTTGTTGTCGAGCACGTGCTGGAGTCGCGCCGCGAGCGCGGAGTCGTCGATGCTGTCGATGGAGGGAAGTTGAAGAAGCGTCATTCGATGAGGGAGCGCAGCACGCCCGGTTCAAAGTTGGAATCGATGTGGTCGGCCAGCCCGTCGAACACCGCATCGAGCGTACGCGCTTCGACGCCGAACAGCGCCTCGAGCACCGCAGGGTCTTCGAAGAGCCCGTGCAGGTAGAGGCCGAGCACGTTGCCGGCGCCGTTCTGCCACGCGAGATCGTCCGCCATGACGGCGGCGGCGTGGTCGCCTGCCGCTGCCATCGCGCTGTGTTCGGCCGTCTGGCCATGATGGATTTCGTAGCCGCGCACGGCGATGCCGGACAGCGCGGACCACGGTCCGGCCACCTGCGAAAACCGCGCCTCGCGGTGCTGCACGGTCTTGTCGGCGGCGAACACGGTGACCACAGGCAGCAGTCCGAGGCCGGGGCCATTGCCGTCGACGCCATGCGGATCGATGAGCGCTTCGCCCAGCATCTGGAGCCCGCCGCACACGCCGAGCACCGCGCCGCCGCGCGCCGCATGCGCGGCCACCGCGCGGTCCAGCCCCTGGGCGCGCAGCCATGCGAGGTCGCCGCTGGTGTTCTTGGAGCCGGGCAGGATGATCCAGTCCGCGCCGGCCACGTCAGCCGGGCTGCGCGCCCAGCGAAGGCGCACCCCCGCGATGTTCTTGAGCGGCTGGAACTCGTCGAGATTGCTGATGCGCGGATAGGCGATGACAGCGATGGTGCGGGTGACTTCGCCGCTCGCCACGCTGCGGTCATCGAAGACCCCGTCCTCCTCCGGCAGCCCGTGCTGCCACCACATCGGCAGCGTGGCCACGGTCGGCACGCCGGTCAGCGCCTGCAACTGCTGCGGCGCAGGCGCGAGCAGCGAGGCGTCGCCGCGGAATTTGTTGAGCACGAAGCCGGCGATCAATGCACGATCCTCGGGTGGCATCAGCGCCCAGGTGCCGTAGAGATGCGCGAACGCGCCGCCGCGATCGATGTCGGTGACGAGCAGGCAGCGCGCATTCGCGTGCCTTGCGACGCGCAGGTTGACGATGTCGCTCGCCATGAGGTTGATCTCGGCCGGCGATCCTGCACCTTCGATGACGACGACATCGTTCTCGCCGCGAAGCGCATCCAGGGCCTGCGCGATCTGCGGCCAGACGCGCTCGCTTCGTCCACGCCATGGCAGCGGCGACAGTTCGTTGCTGACCTGGCCCATCAGGACCACCTGGCTGTGGGTGTCGCGTTCGGGCTTGAGCAGCAGCGGGTTCATGCGCACGTCGGGCTCGGCGCGCGCGGCCAGCGCCTGGAAGTATTGCGCGCTGCCGATCTCTCCACCCGCGACGACACGCGCGTTGTTGCTCATGTTCTGCGCCTTGAACGGCGCGACCTTGAGGCCCTGGCGCGCATACCAGCGGCACAGCGCCGTTGCGATCCAGCTCTTGCCGGCGCCGCTGGTCGTGCCCAGGACCATCACGCAGCGCGCTCGCGGATTCACCACATTCGGACTCATGGGGGCGATTGTCCTTTACGTGAAGTCCATCACGGTTCGACATCTCGCGTTCCGGTGCAGTGAAATCTTTCTTTTGATTCGCCGTTAGCTTCTCGTCATCCGGAAACGAAGGGAGTACGGCGGATGACCGCATTACGCGAAATCGCGCTCACGGTTGAAGAGCGCGACACGAATCAGTTCTTTTGGGTTCTCCTGGAGGCTGTCAGCAGCGACGCGAGCGAGGCGATTCACTATCGCAAGATCCGGTCTGCGACCTTGCCGCAGCCTAGCTATTCGAGCGCTTTGGCTGTGGGGGCGAATGCACTGCGGCGGTTTGCCGATTCTGGGGGGTTTTCGGAGACCATTCTTTAGGCGCCTTCTTGGGGGCCGCCCGGGTTGCACGACGGGCTTGCTCGTCTGCGACGTTGCAGTCATCCCCAAAACAACGCTGCCGGAGGCGGACAGTTCTTCCCCGCCACCGCCACGCCAGTGGCAAACATTCAAGCCAGCACTAGCGCGCAGCCACCGTCTGATCCCCAGACGAAGCAGCGACCTTCACATCCCAGCTACCCCCGATCGCCCGGATCAGCCCCACGGTCGCCTGGTACTGCGCCGACCGCACCTGCAGTGCCTGCCTGCGATTCGCCAGTTCCTGCCGCCGCGCGTCCAGCAGATCGAGCTGGCTCACCATTCCGTTGCGATAGCGCGAGTCGGACAAGCTCGTCGCCCGGCTCGCCGAGGTCACGGCCTTGGCCTGCACGTCCGCCTGCTGCTCCAGGATGCGCAGCGCAGAAAGCTGGTCTTCCACTTCCTTGAACGCGACCAGCACCTGCGTCCTGTAGTTCGCCAGCGCCCCGTCGAGCTGCGCCGAGGCGCTCTGCACGCCGGCCTCCCGACGACCACCATCAAAGATCGGCAGCGCCAGCAGCGCACCGATGCCCCATGACTTGGCCGACCACTTGAACAGATCGCTCAAGTCCTGCGACGCATAGCCGCCGCCCGCGGTCAACGAGATGTCGGGGAACCACGCCGTCTGCGCCACGCCGACACGCGCCTGCGCCGCCATCACCGACTTCTGCGCTGCCGAGATATCCGGCCGCCGCGTCAACACCGTGGCCGGAACACCCGCCGGAATCGTCGGCAGCGCGGTCGCCCACTCGTCCGTGTTCACGCCGAAATCCGAAGCCGCATCGCCCGCCAGCACCGCCAGCGCGTGCTCCAGCTCGGCGCGGCGGCGGTCGAGTGTCAGCGCATCGGATTCCGTCGACGCCACCTCCGTTTCCACGCGCGCCACATCCAGCTCCGCCACATCGCCCGCGCGCTGCCGGCTCTGCGTCAGCTTCAGCGTGTCGCGGTACGCCTCGACGGTGTCGCGCACCAGTGCCCGCTCGGCATCGACCGCGCGGAGCTGCAGGTAGGTCTGCGCCGTGTCTGATTCGACCAGCAGCCGCGTGCTCTGCAGCAGCCCTTCGCGGGCATCGGCATCCAGTTGCGCCGCCTCGCTCGCTTTCGAGAGCTTGCCGAACAGGTCAAGCTCATACGAAGCCGCAACACCCGCCTGCAGCAATGTCGACGGCCTCGGGCTCAGGTTGCGATCCAGCCCCGCGCTGCGCACGCCGCCCGCGACCACGCCGACCTGGGGCGAGCGCTCGGCGTCGGCGCTGCGCGCCAGTGCACGCGCTTCGGCCAACCGGGCGGCCGCGGCCTGGATGTTCGTATTGCGCGCATCGGCACGCTCGATCAGCTTGTCCAGCACCGGGTCGTTGAACGCGCGCCACCATTCGCCGCGGGGCTGCGCCTCAGCGGGCTGGGCACGCGTCCACGCGCCGTCGCGCTGCGCTGCAGCCTGCTCCTTGAACTGGGCGGGCGCCTCGAAGGTGGGCGCCTCCACCTTCGCTGTCGCGCAACCGGCCAGCACCAGCGCTGCCACCAGCGGCAGCAACGCGGCCCGCCACGGGCGCACCTTGGCTTGTGTTTCGTTTTTCATGATCAGCTTCCTCGATTCACAAAGTTGAGTCGGTGCGTCACTCGATCGCCTTCAGCGGCGCCGCAGGCGAAGGCCGGAGCAGCCCACCGCCATGCGAAGGCTCGACCGGGTGGTCGCCCGACACGAACGCGTCGCCATGCGGTACTTCTCCATGCAGCTTGAGCGGACGATTGCCCGTCATGCGGCGCAGCAGCACATAGAACACCGGCGTCAGGAACAGGCCGAACGCGGTCACGCCGATCATTCCGCAGAACACCGCAATCCCCATCGCATGGCGCATCTCGGCGCCCGCACCGCTGGAAAGCACCAGCGGGAGCACGCCCATGATGAAAGCCATCGAGGTCATCAGGATCGGCCGCAGGCGCAGCCGGCTCGCCTCGATCGCGGCCTGCACCGGCGTGCGCCCGGCGAACTCCAGCTCCCGCGCGAACTCGACGATCAGGATCGCGTTCTTCGCCGACAGCCCCACGAGGACCATCAAGCCGATCTGCGTGAAGATGTTGTTGTCGCTGCCGGAGAGCCACACGCCGGTCATCGCCGCCAGGAGGCCCATCGGCACGATCAGGATGATCGCGACCGGCAAGGTCAGGCTCTCGTACTGCGCGGCCAGCACCAGGAAGACCAGCAGGATCGCGAGCGGGAACACCCACACCGCCGAATTGCCGGCGAGGATTTCCTGATAGGTCAGCTCGGTCCACTCGAAGCTCACGCCCGGCGGCAGCGTCTCCGCCGCGATGCGTTCGACCGCCGCGCGTGCCTGCCCCGACGAGAAGCCCGGCGCCGGTCCACCGTTGATGTCGGCGGAGAGGAAGCCGTTGTAACGCATCGCACGCTCCGGCCCATAGCTGGGCTGGATGTTCATCAGCGCCGACAAAGGCACCATCTCGCCGCTCGAAGAACGCACCTTGAGCAGGCCCACGTCCTCCGCGCGTGCGCGGTACGGCGCATCCGCCTGCACCCGCACGCTGTAGGTGCGGCCGAAGCGGTTGAAGTCGTTCGCGTACAGGCTCCCGAGGTAGATCTGCATGGTGTCGAACACCTCCGTCACGGGCACGCCGAGCTGGCGTGCCTTGGTGCGGTCGATGTCGGCATAGAGCTGCGGCACGTTGACCTGCCAGCTCGTGAACATGCCCGCGAGCTCCGGCGTCTGGTAGGCCTTCGCCATGAAGGCCTTCACCGCCTTGTCCATGCCCGCGTAACCCACCGAGCCGCGGTCTTCGAGTTGCAGCTTGAAGCCGCCCGTCGTGCCCAGGCCCTGCACCGGCGGCGGCGGGAAGATCGCGATGTACGCGTCCTGGATCTGGCTGAACTGCGCGTTCAACTGGCCCGCGATCGCCCCCGCGCTCAGGTCCTTCGACTTGCGCTTGTCGAAATCGTCGAGGCCGACGAACACGATGCCCGAGTTCGAGCTGTTGGTGAAGCCGTTGATCGACAACCCCGGGAAGGTGATCGCGTGCTGCACGCCCGGCTGCTTCATCACGATCTCGTTCATGCGGCGCGTGACTTCTTCCGTGCGGTCGAGCGTCGCGCCGTCGGGCAACTGCGCGAAGCCGATCAGGTACTGCTTGTCCTGCGCCGGCACGAAGCCGCCGGGCACCGCCTTGAAGAGGCCGAAGGTCACGGCCACGAGCGCAAGGTAGATCACCATCATCAGCGCCTTGCGCGAGATCGCGCCCTTCACGCCGCTGCTGTAGCCCTCGGCGCCGCGATGGAACACGCGGTTGAAGGCGCCGAAGAAGCGGCCGAACACGCGGTCCATGCCACGCGTCAGCGCGTCCCGGGGTGAATCGTGGCTGCGCAGCAGCAGAGCGGCGAGCGCGGGCGACAGCGTCAGCGAGTTGACCGCCGAGATCACGGTCGAGATCGCGATCGTCAGTGCGAACTGCCGGTAGAACTGCCCCGTGAGCCCGCTGATGAAAGCCAGCGGCACGAACACCGCGACCAGCACCAGCGCGATCGCGATGATCGGCCCCGACACCTCGCGCATCGCGCGGTAGGTCGCGTCGCGCGGGCCCAAGCCGGCCTCGATGTTGCGCTCCACGTTCTCGACCACCACGATCGCGTCGTCGACCACGATGCCGATCGCCAAGACCAGCCCGAAGAGGCTCAGCGCGTTGATCGAGAAGCCGAAGAGATGCATCACCCCGAAGGTGCCGATCACCGACACCGGCACCGCGAGCAGCGGGATGATCGATGCGCGCCAGGTCTGCAGGAACAGGATCACCACCAGCACCACCAGCGCGATGGCTTCGAGCAGCGTATGCACCACCGATTCGATGGAGGCACGCACGAACTGCGTCGGGTCGTAGACGATGTCGTAGTCCACGCCGTCGGGCATGTTCTTCTTGAGCTCGGCCATGGTGGCGCGCACGTCGTTCGAGATCTGGATCGCGTTCGATCCAGGCGCCGCGAAGATCGGCACCGCCACTGCGTCCTTGTTGTCGAGCAGCGAACGCAGCGCATAGCTGGACGCGCCGAGTTCGAGCCGCGCCACGTCGCGCAGCCGCGTCACGGCGCCGTCGCTGCCGGTCTTGACGATGATGTCGCCGAACTCCTCCTCGGTCTGCAGACGGCCCTGCGCATTGATCGAGATCTGCATGTCCACGCCCGGCAGCCCCGGCGAAGCGCCGACCACGCCGGCCGCAGCCTGCACGTTCTGCTCGCGGATCGCGCGCACCACGTCGCCGGCCGAGAGGCCGCGCTGCGCGACCTTCTGCGGGTCGAGCCACACGCGCATCGAATAGTCGCCCGAGCCGAAGAGCTGCACGTCGCCCACGCCCTGCACGCGCGCGAGCCGGTCCTTGACATTGAGCACCGCGTAGTTGCGCAGGTAGGTCATGTCGTAGCGGCCGTTGGGCGACAGCAGGTGCACCACCATCGTGAGGTCGGGCGAGCTCTTGACGGTCGTGATGCCCAGACGGCGCACCTCTTCGGGCAGGCGCGGTTCGGCCTGCGCGACGCGGTTCTGCACCAGCTGCTGCGCCTTGTCCGGATCGGTGCCGAGCTTGAAGGTCACGGTCAGTGTCATCAGGCCGTCGGTGGTCGCCTGGCTGCCCATGTAGAGCATGCCTTCGACGCCGTTGATCTGCTCCTCCAGCGGCGTCGCCACCGTCTCGGCGATCACCTTCGGGTTCGCGCCCGGGTAGTTGGCCCGCACCACCACCGAGGGCGGGACCACTTCGGGGTACTCGGAAATCGGCAGGCCGCGCAGCGCGATCAGCCCGCCGATCAGTATCAGCACCGAAAGCACGCCGGCAAAGATCGGGCGGTCGATGAAGAATTTCGAAAGATTCATGGTCGTTTCCCTTCCTGGGACGGGATCAGGATTTCTCGGGCTTCGCTTGCGCGACACGCTGCGTCTGCGGTGCCAGTTCGGCCTTCGCATCCATCGTGACGGTCTGGGGCGCAACGACAGCGCCGGGGCGGATGTGCTGCAGGCCGTTGACGATCACGCGCTCGCCGGGCGCGAGGCCCTTGGTCACGATGCGCAAGCCGTTGAACGGCGCACCGAGCGCGACTTCGCGGTACTCGGCCTTGTTGTCGGCGCCGACGACCATCACGAACTTCTTGTTCTGGTCGGTGCCGACGGCGCGTTCGTTGACCAGCAGCGCCTTGTCGCTATGCGCCTGCCCCATGCGGATGCGGGCGAACTGTCCCGGGATCAGCGAGCCGTCCTTGTTGTCGAAGGCGGCACGCACGCGCACGGTGCCGCTCTTGGCATCGACCTGGTTGTCGATGAGCTGCAGGCGGCCTTCGTATGGCGTGCCGTCGGTGCCCGCGGTGCCCATCTGCACCGGAATGCCTTCGATGCGATTGCGTGCGCCGGCGCCGCCCGGCAGGTCCTTGAGCGCGCGGACCACGATCTGCTCGTCGGCGTCGAAGCTCGCGTAGATCGGGCTCACCGATACCAGCGTCGTGAGCACCGGCGCGCCCGGACCGGCCGCGACCAGGTTGCCCACCGTCACCTCGAGCTTGCCGATCCGCCCGGCCACCGGTGCGCGCACCTGCGTGTAGCCGAGGTTCAGCCGTGCGCTCTGCAATTGAGCCTGCGCGGCGCGGAGGCTGGCCTCGGCTTCGCGGCTTGCGTTCGTCCGTTCGTCGAGCTCGCGCTGGGCGATCGCCTGCTCCGCCCAGAGGCGGCGAGAGCGCTCCGTCTCGCTGCGGGTGAAGGCCACGCGCGCCTGCGCGGCGACGACCTGTGCTTCGGCGCGATCCACTTCGGCCGCATACGGCGCCGGGTCGATGGTGATCAGCAGTTCGCCCTGCTTGACCAGTGCGCCCTCTCGGAAATGCACCGCCTGCACCGCGCCCGCGACACGCGAGCGGACATCGACGCGCTCGACCGCTTCGAGCCGGCCCGAGAACTCGTCCCAGGTATTCACCTCGGTCGAGGCGACGGTGGCGACCGACACCGGCACCGCCGGCGGGGCCCCGGCCGCCTGCGCGTTGTTCGCCTCGGCGTTGAAACTGTGGAAACCCAGGATCACCGCCGAAGCGATGGCAACCAGGGCCGTGACGCCGGTCACCGCGGGCCAGAGGCCGCGCCGGGCCAGGGAGGAAGACTTGTTGTTCGTCATGATGAATACGTCCTTTTGGTGACTTCTGGGATGCAACGGACCCTCCCGCGCGGGTAGCGCGGGACGGCGGAAAAAGGAATCGGTTGGGAGCGCGGCGGTCGGCGGCCAAAGGCGTTGCGCGGACGAAGGCATCACCGCTGCGGCGGTTTTGCCGTCGCAGGAGAACGAGGGATCAGGCCCTCAGCCTTCTGATCGATCCCGCGCGACGGGATCCATGGCCGCACGGCGAACCGTGCGTCGCCGCTCAGTGAGGCGGCGGTGCGGCGCTGAAGAAATCGCGGAAGTGCTTCTGCACCACCGCCTCGCACTCAGCGCAACCGGAGCCCTCGGGCTCGTAGAGTGCAGCAGGCCAGTTCGAGGCCCCGGGCAAGACGCTGCTGGTGACCGGAATGCCCGCGTCCTGGAGCCGCTGCGCGAAAGCCAGGCCCTCGTCGCGCATCGGGTCGTCCTTGCCGACCAGCACCAGCGTCGGCGCCACTTCGGCCAGCCGCAGCGACCCGCCGGGCACCGCGTAGGGGTGCGTGGCGTCGACCGGGCGGCGGAGGAATTCGCGCCAGCCCGACGCCCATCGGCACTGGACCGCATCGCCCGTCGCCTGCCGCAACGACGCGGTACCGGCGCAGGGGTCGAGCATGGGCGACAGCAGGATCTGCCCGGCCAGCGGCGGATGGCCCCGGTCGCGCGCAATCAGCGCCACGGCCGCCGCCAGATTGCCGCCGGCCTCCTCGCCTGCGAGGAAAAGCGCCGCGCCCTTGCCGCCCAGCTTCACACGCTGCTTGTAGAGCCATTCGAGCGCCGCATAGCCGACTTCGATCGGCTCGGGGAACGGCGCCTTGGGCGCCTTCGGGTAGTCGAGCGACACCACCACCGCGCCCGCTCCGGCCAGCAACCGGGCGACGTTGCGGCCGTTGTCGAGGCCGCCGCAGACGAAGGTTCCGCCATGGAAATGCAGTACCAGCGGCACCGTCGCGCCGCGGGCGCGATCGCCGTAGACGCGGGCCTTCACCGGGTCACGGCCCGGGAGGTCGATGCTGATGTCGGTTTCGGCACCCCGCGCGGCGGCCGCCGGGGCGTCGGCAGATGGCGGGGATAGGCGGGTGGACATGGGCGGTCTCATTGGGTGGACGATGGATGGAATATAAGACGCCGCTCTCATGCTTCAAACAGGACAGAAGCCCCTACTCTGTTTCCAGACGGCTAACAATCAGCTCAAATGACCGTGTGAGAATCCCGCTCCCCTGGCCCCCCGGGCCACTCCCAAGCGCACTCTCAGGAGCAGCATAGATGGATCAGATCCAGGCCATGCGGATCTTTGTCCGCGTCGTCGAAGCAGGCACTTTCACCCGTGCCGCCGACTCGCTCGGCCTGCCCAAGGGCACGGTCACCAAGCAGATCCAGGCACTGGAGGGGCGCCTGCGCGTCAAGTTGCTCAACCGCACCACCCGCCGCGTCACCGTCACGCCCGACGGCGCCGCCTATTACGAGCGCACCGCCCGGCTGCTGAACGATTTCGACGACATCGAGGCCAGCATGACGAATGCGCAGGCCAACCCGACCGGGCGATTGCGGATCGACGTCGGCTCGTCGATGGCGCGGCTGGTCATCCTGCCGGCCTTGTCCACCTTCTGCGACCAGTACCCGGATATCCAGGTCGACGTCGGCGTGAGCGACCGCACGGTGGACCTGATCACCGACAACGTGGACTGCGTGATCCGCGGCGGCGATCTCACCGACCAGTCGCTGGTCGCGCGGCGCATCGGCAACCTGCCGTGGATGACGGTGGCCTCGCCCGCCTACATCAAGCGCTACGGCATTCCGCAGCATCCGACGGATATCGAGAAGCGGCACCTCGTGGTGGGCTTCTTCTCGGGCAGCACGCGCCGGGTCTACCCGCACGAGTTCCACCGCGGCGACGAACAACTTGAAATCACCGGCCCCTACCGCGTGTCGGTGAACGACAGCAACGCGCACATGACGGCCGTGCTCGGCGGCTACGGCCTGTCGCAGGTCATCACCTACATGGCCGAGCCCTACATCGCGAGCGGCGAGCTGGTGCAGATCCTGAAGGACTGGACGCGCCCGCCCCTGCCGGTGCACGTGGTGTATCCGCCGAACCGGCACCTGAGCGCCAAGGTGCGCGCGTTCGTGGACTGGGCTGCGGAATTGTTTGCGAAGCATCCGCAGTTGCAGCGCACGCCCACCGCGCCGGAGCCCTAGCGCCAGGCCAGCCGCAGCGCCTGCTGGCTGGCCGGCGGCAGAACGCCGAGCCGCACATGGCCCGGGAGGCCGAAAGAGGCCGCGTCGCGCAGCTTGATCCCGTGTGCGCGAAGGGCGGTGGCTCGCTCGGCCGCATACGGCACATCAGGTTTCGCGCAAAAGTAATTGGCGACGCTGGGCATGCATCGCCAGCCGAGCGCTTCGCACATTTCGCGTTGGGCGGATTTCCAGGAGCGCAGCGTGGCGCGGCTTTCTTCGAGCCACTGCTGTGTCGTGGAACGGGTCCAGGCGTCGAGCAGCGCGACGCCATGCGCGCCCACGGGCCACGATGGCGCGAGCGCCGCGAGATGCGCCGTCATCTCGTCCCGACCCGGCGGAGCGACCGCATAGGCGGCGCGAACGCCGGTCAGGCCCAGCGCCTTGTTTGGCGTCCACAGCTGCCAGATCGCATTCAGGCGCTCGCGCGTCAGGGAAAGCGCCCCCTCCAGCCGCAGCGGCTCATAGGCGAGGTCGATCACGCAGGTCGCCTCGGCGCCTTGGCCTTCGATGCACGCATCGAGCCCTTCCTGCGGCTGCCCGAGCGGACTCGACGGATCGCAGCACCAGACCAGATCGGCGCCACGGCTCACCGGCTCCAGGCCCCATGCGGCGGCCGCACGCAGGTAGTCGCCGTAGCTCTGCGGCGGCACCTGAATCCGCCGGCCACCGCGTCGCGCCACCGCCATGGTGATGCGCGAAATGAACTCGCTGGCACTCGATGCGATCACGATCCGCCGCGTATCGACTTGATGGAAGTCGGCGAGCCGTTCACGCAGCGCCGTGTAGAGCGGGTCCGGGTAGCGGCGAGGATCGGCGGCCTCCATCGCCGACAGCGCATCGGGGCACGGACCGCAGGCGTTGGCGTTGGTCGAGAAATCGTGCGGCGCCGCACCCAGCGCGTCGGGCCCGCCGTGCGTCATGACCAAGCCGCCCGCCCGGCCATCGCAACCGTCGCGCCGAGGGCCGAGAGCCACACCACGCGCGACGCCGCCACCGCGGCACGCGCCGTATCCGAAGCGCCGGCCTCGCGACCCTCGCCGTTGAGCACATACACGCCGGGCTTCGCGAGCCGCACCCCCAACAGCAGGGCCATCGCGCCCATCGGCCAACCACCGTTGGGCGAGGGCGTCTCGCGCGCCTGACGCCTGCACGACGCCCACCGGGCCGATGAACCCGGCAGCAGCAGCGCCGTGGTAATGCGCGCCGGCATCCACGAAAGCACGTCATCCACGCGCGCGGCCCACTTGCCGGCCCATTCCCAGCGCACGCTGCGATAGCCCCACATCGCGTCGGCCGTGTTGGCGAAGCGATAGAGCGCCGCACCCGGCAGCCCGAGCAGCGCGAACCAGAAGAGAGGCGCGACCAGCGAATCGTTGAGGTTCTCGGCCAGCGATTCGATGGCGCTCTCGCGCACTTCGACCGCGCCGAGCGCATTCACGTCCCGGCTCACCAGCCGGGCAAGCTGCGTCCGTCCTTCGTCCAGCGAACGGCCGAGCGCCGCCTCAACCGCCAGGACTTCGTCGCGCAACATGCGCCAGGCGAGCAGCGGCTTGAGTGCGAAGCCCGTCGCCAGCGCGGCGGCCCATGCGGGCAGCATCCCGGCGATCAGCGCGACACCCCAAGCCACCGCCGCGACCAGAACGGCCCCCGCACACCAGGCGAATGCACCCCCGGCGAAGCTGGAGAGCGGGTGCATCCGGCCCTCGCCATGGCGCGGCGCGATGCGCTCCCCGATCCGGCCCAGATACCGCCCCATCCACACCACCGGATGCCAGTCCGGAGGCGGCTCGCCCAGCCAGCGGTCGATCGCCAGCGCCAGCCAGAGTGCGGCGATCGAGACCCACACGGCCCGCTCCTAGTCCTCGATCCCGCGCTGGGCGGGAATGCCGGCCTGGAACGCATGCTTGATCATCTTCATCTCGGTGACCGTGTCGGCGAGCTGGATGATTTCCTCGGGGCAGCGGCGGCCGGTCAGCACCACATGCACCTCGCGGGGCCGCGCGCGCAGCGTCTCCAGCACGCCGTCGAGCGGCAGCCAGCCGTAGATGAGTGGGTAGGTGATCTCGTCGAGCACCACGAGGAAATACTCGCCCGACAGGATCGCTGCCCTCGCCTTCTCCCAGCCGTCGCGCGCGAGCTGCGCCGATCGTTCGAGGTCCTGGCTCTTCCAGCTGAAGCCGTCGCCGAGCCCTTCGATCGGGATGCCGATCTGCTCGAACATCCGGTGCTCGCCGAAGCGCGCGCTGGGCACCTTCATGAACTGGAAGATCTTCACCGCCTTGCCGCGTCCGTGCGCGCGCAAGGCGAGGCCGAAGGCCGCGGTGCTCTTGCCCTTGCCGTCACCGGTGTTGACGATCACGATCCCGCGGCGTTCGCCTTCGGGCTTGTCATAGGGCTTTTCGCCGGGTGGGGTTTCGATCTGCATAGGTCTTGAATTCGTCAACGCGCAACGGCCAGCCACTGGCCTTCGATTTGGTACACCACGACGCGCCGGTCGAACACGGCCTCCAGCGCGCGATGCGTGGCGCTGTCATCGCAGGGGCCGTGATGAAGAACGCGCCCCTGCGCCATGACCACCATGTCGTCGGCGGCCAGCGCGGCATTGAGTTCATGCAGCACGCTGACCACGGTGCGGCCCTGCGCGATCAGTTCGCGCACGGTCCGCATCCAGTCGGCCTGGTGCGGCGGGTCGAGGTTGGCGAGCGGTTCGTCCATCAGCAGGACGTCGGCTTCGACGGCGAGCGCCCGCGCCAGCAGCACGCGCTGGCGTTCGCCTCCGGAGAGTTGGCCGAGCGGCCTGTCGCGCCACTCCCAGGCCTGCGTGCTGCGCAGGGCGCGCTCCACCGCCGCGCGGTCCGCATCGCTCGGCGCGGCAAGCCAGCGCTGGTGCGGCAGGCGTCCGAGCATCGCGACGTCGTACGCCATGAGATCGTCCGCGCTGCCCTCGCCCGCGCCGCCCTGGCCGAGCCAGGACAGCCTCCGCGCGCGCGTACGTCCGGCCAACGCTGCCAGCGACTGGCCGAACAACCGCACCTCGCCCCCATGCGGCAGCAAGCCCGCGAGCACCCTGAGCAGGGTCGACTTGCCCGCGCCATTGGGGCCGACGATGCTGGTCCAGCGCCCTGGCGCCAGCGCCAGATCGATCGTGCGCAGGACTTGGGCATGGCCGAGCCGCGCATCGACGC
This sequence comes from Variovorax ureilyticus, assembly GCF_050632185.1. GTDB lineage: Bacteria > Pseudomonadota > Gammaproteobacteria > Burkholderiales > Burkholderiaceae_C > Variovorax > Variovorax ureilyticus_A. The sequence continues at coordinate 1,760,713 of NZ_CP192579.1, read as the reverse complement.
GCAGGGCTTCGAGCGCGGGCTCGCGCCGGGCGACGGCCGTCATCGCCCCCTCCCGCGCGCTGCGCCGGTGCATCAGCCAGAGCAGGTAGGTCCCGCCGAGCACCGCCGTCAACACGCCGACCGGCAGTTCCTGCGGCGCGACCAGCCATCGGGCGAGCAGATCGGCCGCCATCAGCAGCAGACCGCCCATGGCGCTCGACAGCGGGATCAGCCGCGCATGCGTGGTCTTGACCGCCGAGCGCACCAGGTGCGGCGCCGCGAGGCCGACGAAGGCGATCAGCCCGGTCTGCGCCACCGCGGCGCCGGTCGCCAGCGCCAGCACCGCCACCAGCGCAGCACGCATCGCGCCAACCGGCAACCCCAGGCTGCTGGCGGTGGACTCGCCGAGCGCCAGTCCGTCGAGCAGGGGCGCCAGCGCCCATCCCGACAGGAGGCACACGACGCCCAGCACAGCCATCACCGCACATGCGCTCCAGCCCACCAGCCCCGTGCTGCCGAGCATGAAGCCCTGCATCGCCTGAAGGATGTCGGCCGACGCGATGGTGATCAGGTCCTTGAGGGCGCCAAGCACCACGCCCACGATCACGCCCGCGAGCAGGAGCCGCAAGGTCTGCTGCACGCCGCGCGCGAGCAGCAGCGTGAGCATCACCGCCACCACTGCGCCGACAAATGCCGCCCCTGTCATGCCCAGGCGAACCACCCATTGCGTGCTCGCCGGCGAGGCGCCGAACATCCACAGCGCCACCCCCACGCCGAGCGAAGCGCCCGACGCGCTCCCCAGCAGATACGGATCGGCCAGCGGGTTGCGGAACAGCCCTTGCGCCACAGCGCCCGCCAGTCCGAGCAACGCGCCGGCCAGCCATGCGCCCAGGCTGCGCGGCAGCCGGATATCCCACACGATCCGCATCGCGACCGGGTCGCGCCAGGCGTCGAAGAGGCTGTCGAATCCGGTGCTGCCCACGCCCGCTCCGGCCACCAGCACGGCCAAGCCGATCACCAGCAGCACGAGCCCCAGCACGAACGCACGACGATGCTCACCTTTCATTTGCGCTCCATGTCAGGCCCAGGGCACCCGCGGAACCGGCTTTGCCGGTCCGCCGGGTGCGCCCCCGGAGAGGGGGCTGAGGGCCGCGGCTCCAAGCCTGCCTGCGCACGCTCGGACGTGCCCGAAGAGCAGCCGCCTCCGGCGGCCGCCCGACAGTCGCCACACGAAGTGGGCGAGGCTGGGGGTGAACTCAAACACCCCGCCATCAGGCGCGCGGCCTCGCCCATGCGCGGCCCGGGCCGCACCAGCACATCGGCCTCGTCGGCGGTGAAGCGGCAGATGCGGCCATCGCGCACCGCCTTGATGCGACTCCAGCCCGGCCGCTGTTCCATGCCCTGCGCGTTGCGCTCGCCGATCATGATCAGGTCCGGATCGGCGCGCACCACGAATTCGGGATTGAGCTTGGGAAACGGCCCCATCGACCCCGGCACGATGTTCTTCGCGCCAAGGCGCGAGAGCGTCTCGCCGATGAACGAAGACTCGCTCGCCGCATAGGGTCCGCTGTTGACCTCGAAATACACGCGGGTATGCTTGGCGCTCTCCGGCACCGCGTCGGCCGCCGCCGTGACGGTCGCGTCGATCGCCCGCCATACGCGCTGCGCATCGTCGGTGCCGAGCACGCGGCCGAGCACATCGAGCACGCGCCGGACATCGGCGTGGTTCTTTGGCTCGAGCACCACCACCTTGAGCCCCAGGGCTTCGAGCCGCTCGCTGACCCGCGACGACCGGGCGAGCAGCACCACATCGGGCCTGAGCCCGACGATGGCCTCGATGTTCGGATCGATCCCGCCGCCCACCTGCGGCAACGCGCGCACCGCATCGGGCCAGTTGGAATAGCGGTCCACACCGACCAGCCGGCCGCACGCACCGAGCGTGCAGACCGATTCGGTGAGCGAGGGCAGCAAGCTGACGATGCGCTGCGGCGGCTTCGGCAGCTCCACCGCCACGCCGCGCTCGTCGGTCACGACGATCGCCTCCGCCGCGACCGCGAACAGGGTCAGCAAGGCGGCGAGCGACAGTCTCGCGAGCAGATTCATTCAGGTCCCTTCAGGATGAGCGGCAGGCCGGCCGCCATCAGCGTGACGCGGTGGCAGACGGCGGCCACGCGCTGGTTGAGCGTTCCGAGCGCATCGACGAAGGCGCGCACCTCGCGCCCAAGCGGGATCACGCCGAGGCCGATCTCGTTGCCGATCAGCACCACCGGGCCGGTGGCCGCATCGAGTTCGCGCACGAGCGCGCCAGTCGCCGCGTCGATCTCGCCCGAGGCATGCGCGACGCCATCGACCGGCATCGTCAGATTCGTCAGCCACAGCGTGAGACAGTCGACGAGCACCAGCGTCTGCGGCGAAGCGTTCGCGCGGATCGCTTCCGCAAGCGCGAGCGGCTCCTCGACCGTCACCAGCCCCGGCACGCGCAGCGCACGGTCGCTGCGATGACGCGCGATGCGCGCACGCATCTCGTCGTCGTGCGCCCGCGCGGTCGCGACGAGCACGGCCCGGTGCGCGTCCGAACGCCCGAGCCACGCCGCGGCGAGTTGCTCACCGCGGCGCGATTTGCCGCTCTTCTGGCCACCGAGGATCAGTTCGCGGCAAGCGCCCCTCATTTCGGCTGCCACCTCAGCGTCACGTAGAACGCGCGGCCGGGCTGGTTGTAGCCCCATGCGGTTTCGTAGTTCACGTCGCCGACGTTCGAGACGCGGCCCTGCACCGACCAGTCCTTCGCCACGCGGTACTCCGCGTAGAGATCGACCGTGGTGTAGCTGCCGAGCACGCGCGTGTTGGCTGCGTCGTCGTAGCGCTGGCCCACGTGGAGCGCCGAGCCGCCGAACTTCCACGCCCCGATCCGGTAGTCGGCGCCGAGCGTCGCCTGCTCCTTCGCGCGGCGCGGCAGCAGTTTGCCGGTGACCTCGTTGTGCGGATCGAGCGAGTCGTAGCTCGCATGCAGGCCGAGGTTGCCGAACTGGCCGTCGTAGCTCAGGGTGCCGCCCTGGATGCGCGCGTGCGGAATGTTCTGCGGCAGCGTCTCGCTGGTGATGAAACCGGTGATCTTGTTGTCGTAGCCCACCAGCTTCACCGTGTGGCCGCCCTGGCTCCAGGTGATGCCCAGGTCGGTGTTCTTGCCTTCCTCCGGCTTCAGGTTCGGATTGCCGAAGCCGGGGTAGTAGAGCTGGTTGAACGACGGCGCCACGAAGCTGGTGCCGTGCGATGCGTTCACGCGCCAGTTCTGCGTGATGCGGTAGCCGTAGCCGGCGAACCAGGTGTCGTTGCCGCCGAACTGCGAGTTGTCGTCGTGCCGCGCGTTGAGCTGCCAGCTGTGCGCGCCCTGGTCGCCGTTGAGGCCGACGAAGGCGGAATTGATGTCGCGCTCGGTGACCGTGTAGCGCGTGTCGCTGTTCACGTTCTGTTCGAGTCGCTCAAGACCCGCGATCACGGTGCCGACCGGCGTGGCGACATCGTTCTGCCAGAGGTACTGGTTCTGAGTGGTCTGGAACAGGCCCGGCAGATTGAAGGGCGCCGCGACGATGTTGCGGGAGTAGTCGTCGCTGCGCGAATAGCGCAGTTGCGTGCTCCAGTTCGACATCACCTTGCCGGCCGCACCGACATAGCCCGTCTGCGTGCGCACGGTGTTGCGCGCGTCGCGGCCGGGACCGTCATCGAAGTGGTTCAGGCCGTCCGAATACAGAAGGCCGGCGTCGAGCTTCCAGTCCGGATTGAACTGGTAGCCGAACGAAGCGTTGACCGCGCTCTGGTTGAAGGGGTCGCGGTCGGGATTGAAGTTGCCGAATTGCACCCTGCTGTTGGTCGCGGAAAAGCTGTCCTGGATTGTGCGCTGAACGTCGAGCGAGTAGGTCGCAGCGCCCGACGCACCGCTGAAACCGCCGGTGATCTGCTTGTAGCTTTCGCTGCCGAGCGTTGCCGAGGCTCGCGGCATGAAGACCGAATCGCCGGACGCCGCCTTGCGCGTGAATATCTGCACCACGCCGCCCACGCCGTCGCTGCCGTAGAGCGCGGAGGCCGGCCCCTTCACCACCTCGATGCGGTCGATCATCTCGACCGGGATGTTGTCCCAGTTGGGCGTGCCGAGTGTCGCCGAGCCGTAGCGCACGCCGTCGATCAGCAGGAGAGTGTGACGCGCCTCGGCGCCGCGGATGAAGACGCTGCTCGCCTTGCCGGCGCCGCCGTTGGCCGAGATCTGCACGCCGGCGACGCGCGCGAGGATTTCGGGCAGCGTACGGCTGGCCTGCTGCTCGATCTGCGCACGGTCGATGACGACGGTGTCCGAGACAAGGTCATCGACGCGCGTCGGCGTGCGGGTGGCGGTCACCACGGTTTCGGCGAGCGTGCCGGTGCTCTGCGCCATCGCGGCGGAAGCCAGGCCCGACAGTGCGGCAACGGCAAGGGAAACACGGCTGGCGCGCGCGAGCGGCCACGACGAAACGCACCGGTCGGTGCGAAGGAAGAAAACGCTTGTTTTCATGGGGGCAACAAAAGATCAATGTCCTTCGCCGGCTTCCCCGCCAGCGCATGGACGTCATGGCCGACACACATGCGCGAACATGCGGCGACCGCCTCGTTGGCCGGTATCCGGGCTGGCAGAACGACCTCCGTCGCCTTCCCAGAAGCCTGTTTCATTGCTTCCAGTGGCTGTTGACGAGGGCGGCATCCGAAAAAGGACGCCGTCTGCTTGACCGTTGCGGGGGCAGCGCAGGCTGGCCTGAGCCCTGTGAGGGCGTGGGCTTCTGCTTCCCGTTGAACTGCGACGTGTGAACCACCTCGCGAGCACCAACAGCGTGGGATTGTAAAGTCTCGTGAAACACGGTCGTCGAACCGCCGGCCGGCCGTGGAAACCCGCAAGCGCCCGAATCTACAATCGCCCCCCATGCCTGCACCGAGCCGTATTGAACAGATCGCCGAGCGTGTCGAACGCCTGCTCGTGCGCCATGAAGAAGTACAGCGCACCAATGCGTTGCTGCAGGACCAGGTGGAGGCGCTCACGCGGGAACGCGATGCGCTCAAGTCCCGGCTCGCCGCGGCACGCACGCGGCTCGATGCCCTCCTCGATCAGCTCCCGACCGATCCCTCGCAAGACCCGAGCGCCCGCTCATGAAACAAATCGAAGTCCAGATCATGGGCCAGAGCTATCTGCTCGGCTGTCCCGAAGGCGGTGAAGTCCAGTTGCGCGAAGCGGTGGAACGCGTCGACGCGGCGATGTGCAAGATCCGCGATGCCGGCAAGGTGAAGGCGCGCGATCGCATCGCCGTACTCGCCTCGCTGAACCTTGCGTTCGACCTGGCGCAGCGCGAAGCTGCGCCCCCGCCCGCGCCGCTCGCGGCCGAATCCGACCCCACCGCCGACGACGCACGTGCCGCGCATTTGATCCAGCGTCTCGATCAGGCCCTCGCCGGCGACGGACATTTGCTCTGAAACCACCGCCATGCGCGCCGCTCCGGCGTAAAATCGCGCCTGTCTGCGGTGCGCGCTGGGCTCAATATGTCCTTGTACCAATGCTCTACGGAGCAGGGCTTGGTATATCGCTTGGCGGGTGTGATCATCTCGCGTCAGATGAACCCGAAGCCTCGCTGCCCTCGCCCACCTGAACCCCGGTTCAGGCTGCGAGTCCAGGCTCACTCGCAGACACCTATTCACGAAGGCCACGGCACCCGCCTCGGGGCCGTGGCTTTTTCTGGCCTCTTTCTCGCACCCCATGACGATCGAACCCCTGCTGATCGCCGAACTCGCGCTGCTCGGTGTCGGCACCGGATTCCTGGCCGGCCTGCTCGGCATCGGCGGCGGCATGCTGATGGTGCCGTTCATCACGATCATCATGGGCCAGCGCGGCGCGACGGCGGACCTCGCAGTGAAGATGGCGATCGCGACCTCGATGTCCACCATCATCTTCACCTCGATCTCGAGCGTGCGCGCGCATCACAAACGCGGCGCGGTGCGCTGGGACATCGTCAAGCGGCTTGCACCCGGGATCGTGCTCGGCAGCCTGATCGGCAGCCTCGGCGTCTTCGCGTTGCTCAAGGGCACGGCGCTCGCGATCTTCTTCGCGTTGTTCGTGGGCTTCTCGGCGACGCAGATGTTCCTCGACAAGAAGCCCAAGCCCACACGCCAGATGCCCGGCACCGCCGGCCAGCTCGCGGCCGGCAGCACGATCGGCTTCATCTCGGGCCTGGTCGGCGCGGGCGGCGGCTTCATCAGCGTGCCATTCATGACCTGGTGCAACGTCGCGATCCACAACGCGGTGGCAACGAGCGCGGCGCTGGGCTTCCCGATCGCGGTGGCCAACGTGGCGGGCTACATCGCAAGCGGCCAGTCGGTGCAGGGGCTCCCGGCCGGGGCCTTCGGCTACATCTGGCTGCCGGCGCTCGCAGTGATCGCGGTGTGCAGCTTCCTGGTGGCGCCGCTGGGCGCGCGGGCAGCGCACAGCCTGCCGGTGTCGAAGCTCAAGCGGGTGTTCGCGAGCATCCTCTACCTGCTCGCGATCTACATGCTGTGGAAGGGACTGCACGGCTGAATGCCTTGACCTGTCGCAAGTGCTTCCCCGGCGGCTGGCTTACAGTGCTCTCATTCAACTGAAGGAGAACTGCATGTTCCAGCGAATCCTGGTCGCCACCGACGGCTCGCCCCTGTCCAAGAAGGCCGTGACGAGCGCCATCGCGCTCGCGGCGCAGAACGGGTCCGAACTGGTGGCGCTCACGGTCGTGCCCCGCTACCCCACCAACTATTTCGACGGCGCCGCCGTCTTCACGCCCGAGGACATCGGCCGCATCGAGAAGCAGTGGTCCGATGCGGCGCAAGCCGCGCTCGACGAGGTCGCGGCCGAAGCCAAGGCGGCCGGCGTGAACGTCAAGACCTCGGTCATCAGCTCCGACCTCGTCGGCGACGCCGTCATCGCTGCCGCCAAGAAGCACGAGAGCAACCTCATCGTCATGGCCTCGCACGGCCGCAAGGGCATCAAGCGACTGCTGCTGGGCAGCGAAACCCAGCATGTCCTTACGCACTCGGAGCTCCCTGTCCTGGTGTTGCGCTGATGCAGATCCTGCTCCGGGCAAGGGGACGATCGCGGGGCGTGCAGTAGCGCCTCAGGCGCCGGCGAACAGCTTCTTGTGCTGTTCGCGCAGCAGCGCCTTCTGAACCTTGCCCATCGCGTTGCGCGGGAGTTCCGCCACCACGAAGCAGCGCTTGGGAATCTTGAAGTTCGCCAGCTTGGCCTTGAGCTCGACCACGATCGCATCCGCATCGAGCGTCGCCCCCGGCTTGGGGATCACGATCGCCACGCCCACTTCGCCGAAGTCCGGATGCGGCACGCCGACGATCGCGCTTTCCGCCACGCCGGGCATCTCGTTGATGTAGCCCTCGATCTCCGCCGGATAGACGTTGTAGCCGCCGCTGATGATGAGGTCCTTGCTGCGCCCGACGATGGTCACGTAGCCCAGGCCGTCGATCTTGCCCACGTCGCCGGTCTTGAAGTAGCCGTCGGGCGTGAACTCCTCCTTGGTCTTCTGCGGCATGCGCCAGTAGCCGCGGAACACGTTCGGCCCGTTCACCTCGATATGGCCGATCTCCTCGGTCGGGCACGGGTTGCCCTGGTCGTCCCGCACGCGCAGCCGCACGCCGGGCAGCGGGAAGCCCACCGTGCCGCCGCGACGCTCGCCCTGCACCGCGCTGTAGGGGTTGGAGGTAAGCATCACCGTCTCGCTCATGCCGTAGCGCTCGAGGATCGTGTGGTCGGTGCGCTCGCGCCATTCGTCGAAGGTCTCGATCAGGAGCGGCGCGGAGCCCGAGATGAAGAGCCGCATGTTGCTGCACGCGTCGCGCGTGAGGCCCGGCTCGGCCAGCATGCGCACATAAAGCGTCGGCACGCCCATGAAGACGGTCGCATCCGGCAGGCGCGCGACCACGCGGCGCGCATCGAAGCGGTTGAACCAGATCATCCGGTTGCCGCTGATCAGCGCACCGTGGATCGCGACGAACAGCCCGTGCACATGGAAGATCGGCAGCGCGTGGATCAGCACGTCGCCGTCGCCGCGCTTGGAAGAGCGCCAGCCCCAGTAGTCCTTGAGCACCTCGGCATTCGACTGCAGGTTGCGGTGCGAAAGCATGGCGCCCTTGCTGCGGCCGGTGGTGCCGCTGGTGTAGATGATGGCGGCGAGATCGTCGCCCTTCTTGTGCGCGGGGTCGTGCTGGTCGCTGCACTGCGCCGCGGCTTCGAGCAAGGTGCCGGTGCGGTCGTCATCGAGCGTGAAGACGTGGCGCGTGCCGGCAGCAGTCGCAATCGGCGCGACCCACTCGGCATTGGCGCTGCTGCAGACGACCGCCTCCGGCTCCGCGTTGCCGATGAAGTACTCGATCTCGGCTTGCCGATAGGCGGTGTTGAGCGGCAGGAAGACATAGCCCGCGCGCAGCGTCGCGAGGTACAGCAGCATCGCCTCCACGGACTTCTCGACCTGCACTGCGATGCGGGCGCCCTCCTTGAGCCTCAGCGCGTGAAGCAGGTTCGCGATCATTGCGCTCGCACGGTCGAGGTCGCGCCAGGAATAGAACAGGCCATCGTCGGTCTCGACCGCGATCGAATCGAGATCGGACGGGAAGGCGGCGCGCAATGCGGCGAAGAGATTGGCGTTCGTTGTCGTGTCGGTCATGGTGATTTCAGAAGACGGGAGTGCGCTTGCCGAGGAAGGCAGCGATGCCTTCGCGGTGTTCGTCGGAGTCGGCGTAGTCGTAGGCCACGGCCACGAGCGGTGCCAGCGGGTCTTGTCCACCTGCAGAGCGCAGCGCGGAGAAGGTGCGCTTGTTGAGGCGGGCGGCTTCGGGCGCGAGCGCGGCAATGCGCTGCGCATGCGCCAGCGCCGCACCGGCGACGTCGGCATCGGGCATGACACGCAGCAGGAAGCCGGCGTCGTACAGGCGCTGTGCATCATGCACGCCCGCGGCCAGCAGCATGTCGCGCGCGAGCGTGTCGCCGATGGCGCTGGTCACCAGCGCGGCTTCGCGCGGCGCCATCGGGAAACCCAGCTTCGCGATCGGTGCACCGAACTTCGCCGAAGCGCCCGCCAGGCGGATGTCGCAGCAGCTCGCGATCTCCAGCCCCGCGCCCATGCAGGCGCCCTCGATCTGCGCGACGACCGGCAGTTCGTAGGCCAGCATCGCGGCGAGCGCGGCCCAGACCTCGTTTTCGTGGAATTCGCGCAGACTCGCCTCGTCGAAACGGAACGACGGGTACTCGGAAATATCGCCCCCCGCGCAGAAGGCGCCGCCCTCTCCGCGCACGACGACGCACCGGCATGACGCATCGCGCCCGAGCCCCTCGAAGATCGCGCGCAATTCGCGCCACATTGCGCGCGTCATGGCGTTGAGCCGGCCCGCGTTCGCCAGCGTGACGAACGCGATCGGCCCTTCGCCGTGCAGCATGATCGAATCCGTCATTCCAGCTTGGCCCCGGAGTCTCTGACCACCGCAGCCCAGCGCTTGATCTCGGCGTTCACGAAAGCGCCGTATTCCGGGCCCTTGAGCGTCGGGATTTCGGAGCCGTTGGCGGCCCAGATCGTTTTCAGCTCGTCGGTCGCGAGCGCCTTCTTCATGTCGTCGATGGCCCGTGCCTGAATGTCGGCCGACGTGCCCTTGGGCGCCCAGAGGCCGTACCAGGTGGTCACGGTGTAGTCGGGCAAGCCCACCTCCGCCGCGCAAGGCACGTCGGGGAACGCCGGGTTGCGCTTCGCCCCGGCCACCATCAGCGCCTTGATGCGGCCAGCCTTGATGTGCTGCGCCGACGAGCCCAGCCCGTCGAACATCACGTCCACGTTGCCGGCGATCAGATCCTGCAGCGCGGGGCCCGAACCGCGGTACGGGATGTGCGTGATGAAAGTGCCCGTCTGCAGCTTGAAGAGCTCACCTGCCAGATGATGCGAGGTGCCCGAGCCTGCCGAGGCGTAGTTGAGCTTGCCCGGGTTCTGCCCGGCGTAGGCGACGAAGGCCTTGAGCGTGGTCGCGGTCACGCGCTTCGGATTGACGACCACCACCTGCGGCACGTCGGCCAGCAGCATCAAGGGCACGAAGTCTTTCTCGAGGTCGTAGTCCAGCTTGGGGTAGACCGAGGGCGCGATCGCGTGGTGCACCGCGCCCATGAAGAGTGTGTAGCCGTCCGGGTGCGCCTTGGCCGCGATGCTCGCGCCCACGGTGCCGCCCGCGCCGCCGCGGTTGTCGATGACCAGCGTCTGGCCCACGATGCGGCTGAACTGCGCCGAGAGCGGCCGTGCGAAGGCATCGGTGCCGCCGCCGGCCGGAAACGGCACGATCATGGTCACCGGTTTGGTCGGCCAGCCCGACTGCGCGCGGGCACCGCCAGCCAGGGCCGCGGCGCCCGCCACCGCGAGCTGCAACAGCTCGCGTCGCTGAAAGCCTGGGGTCATTGCTTTGTCTCCTCGTTATGGTCTGCCATGCGCCGGGGCCTGCAGCGCAGGAATCGTCGGCCCTCTCACAGAAATCAGTCCGGGAAAAACAGATCGTCGATCGCGCCGGACACCGCCACCTTGCCCTGCGCCAGCAGGGCGCGATGCTTGTCGAGCCGCTTGAGATCGTAGAGGTAGTTGACCATCAATCCGTACGACTGCTTCATCCCCTTCGGCGAGGGATCGCCCGCCCAGTTGAGCCGCTCCACCCGCGCGCCATTGCCGAGATGGAAACGCGCCACCGGGTCCACTGGCTTGCCGTCAGCGGTGGCGCGGCCGAGGTATTCGGCGGCCGAATTGAGGAGCAGTTGCCGCACCGGCGACCTGGCATCGATCTGGCTGACCGCTTCCGCGGCCGCGAGAAATCGCTCCGCCGTGGGTGGCAGCGATCCGACCACGCGGCCGAGCTCGGTCGAGCGCTTCTCGTCGAGCCGCGCCATCATGTCGCCGGCATGCTTGCCGAGCCATGCGCGAAAGCCCGGGATCGGCGACAGGGTTGCGAAGGTCTTCAGGCGCGGCAGCTCTTCCTGCAGCGTCTCGACCACGCGCTTGATCAGCGAATCGCCGAAGCTCACGCCGCGCAGGCCGGTCTGCGTGTTGCTGATCGAATAGAAGATCGCGGTCGTCGCCTTTTCGGGCTGCGTCAGCGCGGCGGCCTCGTCGAGCAGCGGCGCGATGCCCTCGCTGACGCGATCGACCAGCGCCACCTCCACGAAGATCAGCGGCGTGTTGGGCAGGCGCGGATGAAAGAAGCCGTAGCAGCGGCGGTCGCTGTCGAGCCGGTTCTTGACGTCCGCCCAGCTCTTGATGTCGTGCACCGCCTCGTACTGGATCAGCTTCTCGATCAGCGAGGCCGGGGAATCCCAGCTGATGCGGCGCAGGTCGAGGAAGGCGACGTCGAACCAGGTGGAGAACAGGTGTTCGAGCTCGGCGTCGAGCGGCAGCAGCCGCCGGTCGCCTTTGAGATGCGGCAGCAGTTGCGCGCGCAGATCGACGAGGAACTGCATGCCGTCGGGCTCGACCGCGAAGCGCTGCAGCAGCCGCGCGCGCGGCGATGCCAGTGCGCGGCGCAGCTGGATCTCGGCCTGGCCTTCGTCGGGCGTGCCGACCGCCGCCTCGTGGTGCTCGCGGGCGTCGCTGAGCTTCTGCGCATCGGGCGCGAAGCGTTCGCTCATGAGCAGCCAGATGTCGCGCCGTTCGTCGAGTTCACGGCCCGCATACCACTGCACGAAATCATGGGCGCGGCGGCCGCCCTCGACTTCGCTCACGCCGGGGTCGACCACCGCCTGGAGTTCCCCCAGCGCGCGCCGCAAGGCGCGCGGCGCGAGCGCTTCGCCGGAGCGGCGCAGCGTGGCTTCGAGGCGTTCGGAAAGCGGCCTGGGTCCGACGGCAGCCGCCTCGGCGGCGTTGCCCGGCTTCAGCCGCGAGACGTTGCGTGTGATCCAGTCGCTGGCATTCATGAGATCGGTTCGACCCTTCCTTGCGCACGATGACTCTGACGAAAAGAGGCATCTTAGTGCGCCACCGCGCGCCGCACGACGCGCGATGCCAGGAACCCCGCGGAACCGGCTCGGCCGGGCCGCCGGGGTTGCCCCCTGGAAGGGGATGCCCGAGCCACACGAAGTGGGCGAGCTGGGGGTGAGAGCCTAACGGACAGCCTGCATCACGCCGCAATCGACGATCTTGAATTCGACGCGCCGGTCCAGCGCATCGACCGCGTCGTCGGTACCGCTGCCGATGATGTTTTCGCGGAAGCCCTTGCCGCTCGGCGAGGTGCGGGTGCCGAGGACCACCGCCTCGCCCACCAGCCGCTGCCGGATGTACTTGGCCCGCTGCAGCGAGAGCGTATCGTTGTAGGCCACCGAACCGGTGTGGCTGGTGTGGCCGATGATCTCCATGCAGACCTTCGCGTCGGCGCTCGCCTTGGCGATCTCGCGCAGCCACATCTGATAGGGACCGCTGATCTTCTGCTCCGACCAGAACACCGTGGTGTTCGGATTGAAGAGGAACTTCACCCCGAGCTGCTGGTTGGCGATGCCGTAGGCGACGAGCCTGCCGAAAGCCTGCTCGGCCTCCGCCCTCCGGCCGAGCCTGGCCGAACTCAGGTAGATGCCGTTGAGCACGCGCAGTTGCTCGCCGATCGCGCTGTCGCCGGCGGCGCTGTACCCCGCGAGCGCGTCCTGGTAGCGCTCGGCGTTGTAGGCGCTGGTGGCATCCTTGATCAGCGGCGCGACCGCGAGCCGCTCGAGGTAGTACGCATCGGCCTTCTGGCCGGGCGGGGTGGCGCTGGTGCGCACGTAGCCTTCGACCACGCGGTCCTTCGTCGGCATCGGCGTGTCGCGGTAGTAGAGCAGCGGCGTGTGGTCCAGTCCCTCGTCACGGGTGATCGCCGAGGACTGGGCGATCACGTTGCCGGTCGCGAGTTCCGTCAGCGCGAGGTTGATCCCCATGGGGCCGCGCGGCTGGTCGACCGCAAGCCGCGTCATCGTGCCGGTCAGCAGGTAGCGCGCCTTGTCGAGGTTCGCGCGCTCGAAGGGCACGACCTGGATGGATTCCTGCGCGGCGAGCCGCTCGGTCACGCGGTCCTGCAGCGACTGCGTGGCGGCCGTCTGCTGGCCGCTTCCGGCGTCGATCATCGGGTCCAGCACCACGCCGCTCTTGCCGCCGATCCTGGCGAGCAGGCTCTGCATCTTCTGGGTCTGCATCACCAGCCCGTCGGTGGCCTGCGCGACGGCCTGATCGAAGGGAAGCTCGGTTCTGGACGAGGTCGGTTGGGTGGCGCAGCCCGCCACGAGCAGGGCCAGGCCGAACGAGGACAGGGCCTGAAGCCAGCGAGCCAGTGTCGTGGTCATCATTCACACCCCTTTCTGAGTTGGGCCGCCTCGGCCGGTGTCAGCGAACCGAGCGAAGCGCGCTGGAGGATGTCGGTGCAGTTGATGCCGCCCTGCGCATGCTCCGGGGGCGGCGGGCGAACAATCGGCACGACGACGGTGCGCACTTCCGACTCGGGTTCGGCGACGGGCTGCTCGCGCCGGGCGAAACGCCTCGGTTCGGGCCGGGCGCGCGCGGTGGCTCTGGGAGCCACCGCCACGGCTGCCGGCGCCGCTGCCACCGGAGCGGGGCCGGCAGCCTTTGCAGGCTCGTCGACGGGCGCGGCCATGATCGCCGGCTTCACCGGCTCGGGTGCCTTTTCCTCGGCGGGATCGACCGTCCTGAGCGGCACGGCCGATGGCATCGGCGCGGGTACTTCGACCGCCTTGGTTGGCGCGGGCTCGGGCGGCTTCACCGGTTCCGACACCTGCGGAATCGGCGGCGTCACGCGCATCGTCACCGCGCGCGGTTTGGTGGGTGCCGAAAGGGGCGTCCCCGCCGGCGAAAGCGCGGCTGTCGTCGACACGCTGCTGGTGCGGTAGTAGACGAAGGTCATCACGCAGGCCAGCACGGCCAGCGTCGCAAGCACGGTCGGCTTGACCCAGTTCGCACGCTGCCCTGCCGCGGCCGGGGCGCCGACCAGCGGCGGCCAGTTCGAGATCGGCGCCCTGCCGCGGGTGCGGATCACGACTGGTTCCTCGCGCGCCTCGATCTCGTCGGAAGCCGTATGGACGTGCTCCACCGCCGCGGGCGGCATCGTCGGCGGCACGCGCACCGCTTCGGCCAGCTCCCGTTCGACGATCGGGTCGGGTTCGGCGAACGAGGGCCGATCGGTCTCGGGCTTCCCACCAGCGGCTGGCATAGACGGCGCGGACGACAGCACCTCGTTGCGATGGACCGCCCGCACCAGTTCCAGGTCCTGCAGCTTTTCGCCGCAGCTCAGCATCGTCCAGAACTCGGCCGCGCTCTGGGGCCGGTTGCGTGGATGAAGCGACAGCGCGGCATCGATCGCGGCCAGGAAAGGCTCGCTGTACTGCCCGTGGGCGATGTCCGACAACGGCAGCAGGCGGTCATCCATCAGCCGCTCGATCGCCGGCATCGGCGGGTGCCCGGTCACGGCCGCGTACACCACGCCCGCGAGCGCGTAGAGGTCCGTCCAGGCGCCCTGCCGCATCGAGGCGACTTCGCCGTACTGCTCGATGGGCGCGAAACCGGGCTTGAACACCACCGTCGGCGACGAACCCATGCCGTCGATCACGCGCCGCGCGGCGCCGAAGTCGAGCAGCACCGGACCGGTGTCGGTCAAGAGGATGTTGTCCGGCGCGATGTCGCGATGGAAGCAGCTCGCGGCATGCATGGTGCCGAGCGCATCCAGCAGGGGCCGCAGCCAGTTGCAGAGCTCCTCCTCGGTGGGCGGGCGACCGAGCTCGGCGAGCGCATGCTGCAGCGTCGGGCCTTCGTAATACGGCATCGCCATGTAGGCCGTGCCGTTGTCTTCCCAGAAGTGCAGCACGCGCACCAGCGACGGGTGATCGAATCGCGCCAGGAGCCGCGCCTCGTTGAGGAAGCTGCGCATGCCGACGCGGAAGCTGTCGCGATGCCGCTGCGACTTGACCACCACCGCGGACGAAACGCTCGCGCGCGTCGCAAGGATGGCCGGGAGGTATTCCTTGATCGCGACGTGCTGCTCGAGCGAATGGTCCCACGCGAGGTAGACGATGCCGAATCCGCCCTCGCCGATCGGGCCGACGATCTCGTAGTCGAGCAGGCGGGTGCCTTCAGGCAAGGTGTGCGCGGTGGCCCGCCCGGCGTCGCTCCATTCCGGCGAGGCGCCGTCCACGTCGCCCGGGCCCGTGACGGTGCCAAGAACGGAATTCGGGCCGGTGACCGAGGGGGGCTCATCGCATCCAGGGCACGCCGACGGATCGCTTGCCCAGCCCAGAAGCATTGAAAAGCAGGATGCAGAGTCGCATTGCCATCACGTCAGTCCCCTGTCGTGCGCACTCTACTGCGCACCGCAGCATGATGCATTCACCAGAAGCACTAGCCGAACGGACGCTCCGGCGCTCCCGTGCCTGGGCGCCGGCCAAATGCGATAGGGAAGCGCCCGGACGGCGCCGAAAGGCCCTTATGCGGTCGCGGTCGTGGTCCGCCGCTGCGCTGGCGCGCTGAGGTAGAGCCACACGCCGAAGACGATCATCGGCACGCAGAGCCACTGGCCCATGCTCATGTTGAGCGCGAGCAGGCCCAGGAAGTCATCGGGCTCGCGGAAGAACTCGGCCGTGAAGCGCATCGCGCCGTAGCCGACCAGGAACACCGCCGAGACGCGGCGCTCGCGCCTCTCCTTGCGCGCATAGAGCCACAGGATCACGAAGAGCAGCAGCCCCTCGAGCAGGAACTGGTAGACCTGCGACGGATGGCGCGGCAGCATCGACCCGCTCTGCGGAAAGACCATGCCCCACGGAAGGTCGGCGGGGGCGAAGCGGCCCCAGAGCTCGCCGTTGATGAAGTTGCCGACACGGCCTGCCGCCAGCCCCGTGGGCACGCAGGGCGCAACGAAATCCATCACCTGCCAGAACGGCCGCCTGCGCGAATGCGTGAACCAGAACATCGACGCGATGACGCCGAGCAGCCCCCATGGAAGCTCATGCCGCCCTGCCAGACGAAGAAGATCTCGATCGGATGGGTGAGATAGAAGCCCGGCTTGTAGAACAGGCAATAGCCCAGGCGCCCCCCGACGATCACGCCGAGCACACCGAGAAAAAGGATGTCCTCGAGGTCCTTGCGCGTCCATGCGCCCGGGCCGGTGATCGAGCGGAACGGCTCGTGCCCAAGCCGCCGCGTGCCGAGGAAATAGAACAGTGCGAAAGCGGCCAGATAGGTCAGGCCATACCAGTGGATGGCGATCGGCCCGAGCTGCAACGCCACGGGGTTGATCTGCGGATACATGAGCATGACCGGGATTAAAACACCCCGCGCGCACCTACCCGGCCGATCCGCGGCCGATGAATTCGATGAACCGTGCGAGCGCCGGGTTGGCGGTTCCGGCGTCCCAGACGAGGCTGGTCTCGCAGCTCGGAAGCGCCACGGATGCGCGGCGGCGGCCTTCGGGCTCGAACTCGGCCGCGCCGCGATAGACGATGCCCGCGCGCCGGAACTGCATCACGCTCTCGGGCACCCAGGCCACGCCGAGGCCGCCCCAGACGAGGTTGACGATGGTCTGCATCTGGATCGCCTCCTGCGCGATGCGCGGGGTGCGGCCGGCTGCGTGGTAGAGGCCGAAGATCGCGTCGTGCAGCGAGGGCACGATGCGGCGCGGGAAGATGACCACCGGCTCGGCGAGAGCATCCGCGAGCCGGACCTTTCTGGCTTTCGCCATCGGATGCGTCGCTGGAAGCGCGAGCACCAGCGGCTCCTGCGACACCGCGAGCCGTTCCAAGCCCGGGGGCGCCGAGCCCGGCGAATGCAGCATCAGCCCGGCGTCGATCTCGCCGCGTGAGAAGGCCTCGAGCTGCACGTCGCCGGTGGCCTCGACCAGCTCCAGCGCGACATCCGGTGAGCGCAGGCGGAATTCGCGCACCCACACCGGCAGCCGCTCGAAACCGATCGTCGACACGAAGGCGAGCCGCACGCGCCCCACCTCGCCCGCCGCCGCCGCGCGCGCGCGCCGGCAGGGCCTGCGCGCGGGCCAGGAGCTCGCGCACTTCGGGCACCAGCGCCTCGCCCGCCGGCGTGAGCGCGACCCGGCGGCGCGTGCGGTCGAACAGCACCACGCCGAGCGCTTTCTCGAGTTGCGCGATCGCCTGCGTGACCGGCGGCTGCGTCATGTGAAGGCGCAGCGCCGCGCGGCCGAAATGCAATTCCTCCGCCACCGCCAGGAACTGGCGCCAGACACGGAGGTCGATCAGGCTCTCTTTCATATGCCAAGCATATCAATGCATGGCAGAAATTGGATTGGAACCAATCAATCAATCGTCCGATACTTGGCCTCCCCCCGATTTCCCAATTCCCCCGATCACGAGAGACCCACGATGGAAACGAAACCGATCCAGATCAACCGCCGCAGCGCCAACATCGTCGAAGGCAAGAGCCGGGCGCCGAACCGGTCGATGTTCTATGCCATGGGCTACGAGGAAGCCGATTTCAAGAAGCCGATGGTCGGCGTCGCCAACGGCCACAGCACCATCACGCCCTGCAACTCGGGCCTGCAGAGGCTGGCCGACGCGGCCATCGCCGGCATCGAGGAAGCCGGCGGCAACGCCCAGGTGTTCGGCACCCCGACCATCTCGGACGGCATGGCGATGGGCACCGAGGGCATGAAGTATTCGCTCGTGAGCCGCGAGGTGATCTCCGACTGCATCGAGACCTGCGTCGGCGGCCAGTGGATGGACGGCGTGCTGGTGGTCGGCGGCTGCGACAAGAACATGCCCGGCGGCATGATGGGCATGCTGCGCGCCAACGTGCCATCCATCTACGTCTACGGCGGCACCATCCTGCCCGGCCACTACAAGGGCCAGGACCTGAACATCGTAAGCGTCTTCGAGGCGGTCGGCCAGAACGCGGCCGGCAACCTGAGCGACGAAGACCTGAAGGAAATCGAACGCCGCGCCATCCCCGGGACCGGTTCGTGCGGCGGCATGTACACCGCCAACACCATGTCGAGCGCCTTCGAGGCTCTGGGCATGTCGCTGCCCTACTCGTCCACGATGGCCAATCCGCACGACGAAAAGCAGAACTCGGCCAAGGAATCGGCCAAGGTGCTGATCGAAGCCATCAAGAAGGACCTGAAGCCGCGCGACATCGTGACCAAGAAGGCGATCGAGAACGCGGTCGCGGTCATCATGGCCACCGGCGGCTCGACCAATGCGGTGCTGCACTTCCTCGCGATCGCTCATGCGGCAGGCGTGGACTGGACCATCGACGACTTCGAGCGCATCCGCAAGAAGGTGCCGGTCATCTGCGACCTGAAGCCCAGCGGCAAATACCGGCGGTCGACCTGCACAAGGCCGGCGGCATCCCGCAGGTCATGAAGGTGCTGCTGAACGCCGGCCTGCTGCATGGCGACTGCATCACCATCACCGGCAAGACCATCGCCGAAGTGCTCAAGGACGTGCCGGACCAGCCGCGCGCGGACCAAGACGTGATCCGCCCCATCAACAATCCGATGTACGCCGAAGGACATCTGGCGATCCTCAAGGGCAACCTCTCGCCCGAAGGCGCGGTCGCTAAGATCTCCGGCCTCAAGAACCCCGTCATCACCGGACCGGCGCGCGTGTTCGACGACGAACAATCGGCGCTGCAGGCGATCCTCGACGGCAAGATCAAGGCTGGCGACGTGATGGTGCTGCGCTATCTCGGCCCGAAGGGTGGCCCGGGCATGCCGGAAATGCTGGCCCCGACCGGTGCGCTGATCGGCGCGGGCCTCGGCGAAAGCGTGGGCCTCATCACCGACGGCCGCTTCTCCGGCGGCACCTGGGGCATGGTGGTCGGCCACGTCGCGCCCGAAGCGGCCGCGGGCGGCACCATCGCGTTCGTCAACGAGGGCGATTCGATCACCATCGACGCGCACCAGTTGAAGCTCGAACTGAACGTGCCTGACGCAGAAATCGCCAAGCGCCGGGCCGCCTGGAAAGCCCCTGCCCCGCGCTACACCCGCGGCGTGCAGGCCAAGTTCGCCTTCAATGCGTCCAGCGCCAGCTCCGGCGCCGTGCTGGACAAGTACTGACACTTCGGGCATTCGGGAAACACCACGGAACCGGCTCCGCCGGGCCGTCGGTGTTGCCCCCGGAAGGGGTGCCCGAGCTACACGAAGTGAGCGAGGCTGGGGGCGAGCCTATTTCCTCCGGAGCGTGCCGAGCCGGCTGCGCTGGCGATCGATGCGCTCCTGGCGGCGCGCGTTCTCTTTTTCGACGACCTTGCGCTTGGTGTAGCCCGAGGCATCGGCCCAGGCCCACCAAACGACGGCCAGCGCGAAAGGCGCCAGCACCACCCACCAGCTCCAGTTGGCGACAACGCCGACCTCGAGCACCTTGAGCGCCACGCCCAGCAAGCCCAACCCCAGGAACCACATCGCGAACTCCTCCATCCTTTGTCTGTGACGCGCCCCGGCAAAGAGCGGCCCGCCGCCCTACCTACAATCGCGCTGGATCGACTTTAACGCACCCAAGCCGTTGACCCCCATGAAAAGAGCGCTCCTTGCCGCCACGCTGTGTGTCGGCTGTACAGCCCCCGCCGTCGCCGATCTGGCGCTGGCCACGTCGAAGAACTGCATGAGCTGCCACGCGGTGGATCGCAAAGTGCTGGGCCCGGCCTTCAAGGACGTGGCCGCCAAGTACAAGGACAACAAGGGCGCGCTCGAACTGCTCGCCAACAAGATCATGAAGGGCGGCTCCGGCGTGTGGGGGCCAGTCCCGATGCCCGCCAACAACCAGGTCAGCGAGGCCGACGCGAAGAAGCTGGCCGCCTGGGTGTTGTCGACGAAATAGCGCCCTGAATCAGACCGCCGGCGGCATGCCCGCCGCGGCGTCGGTCGAGCGGCGATCCAGCCTGTCTTCGAGCTGGCCGATGTGCGCGGCCAGCGTGTTGTCGAGCTGGTCGGAACGCACCTTCATGGCCACTTCCAACTGCTCGACCCGCGCGAGCATCGCCGCATGCCGCTCCGCGTTGCGGGTCATGTGGGCGTTTTCCTGGCTTTCAAGAAAGTTGCGCAGCTCGGTGAAGCGCGAGGCTTCCGCCTTGTCGGCGAGATCGCGCTGGACCTGCATTTCCTTGGTGTGACGGCGCGTCTCCAGAAGGATCGAGCTCTGCAGATAGACCACGTAGGCGACGAAGAAGATGCCCAGCAGCGCCGTCAACCCCAGCATGATCAGCCCGAAAGGCGCTGTGACCTGCATGAAGCCGATCGAGATGGTCGTCGGCGCGACGACAAGGCCCCAGTTCAATGCGGCCAGTGCCGCAATCAGCAGCACGACCACCAGCAATACACCTGTTCTGACTCCCATGACCTGCTCCGGTTTGTGATTGGAGGGTCATTTGTAACATCAGTAGGCCTGCCCGAGCTGCTCCAGGATCGCGGGATTCTCCAGCGTGGAGGTGTCCTGCGTGATCGCCTCGCCCTTGGCGATGCTGCGCAGCAGGCGGCGCATGATCTTCCCGCTGCGGGTCTTCGGCAGGTTCTCGCCGAAGCGGATGTCCTTGGGCTTGGCGATCGGGCCGATTTCCTTCGCGACCCAGTTGCGCAGTTCCGCCGCGATCTGCTCTGGCTTCGTCGCCGGTGGGACGGCCGCGCTTGAGCACCACGAAGGCGCAGACCGCCTCGCCGGTCAGGTCGTCCGGCCGACCGACGACCGCGGCCTCCGCCACCAGGTCCGTCTTGGCGACCAGCGCGGATTCGATCTCCATCGTGCCCAGGCGGTGTCCGGACACGTTGAGCACGTCATCGATGCGGCCGGTGATGCGGAAGTACGCGCGGTCGGCGCTGCGCACCGCGCCATCGCCGGCGAGGTAGATCGCGCCGCCCATCTCCTCGGGGAAGTAGCCCTTCTTGAAACGCTCCGGGTCGTTCCAGATGGTGCGGATCATCGACGGCCACGGCCGCTTGATGACCAGCATGCCGCCCGAGCCGTGCGGGATGTCCTTGCCGGTCTCGTCGACGATCGCGGCCATGATGCCCGGCAGCGGCAGCGTGCACGAACCCGGCACCAGCGGCGTGGCGCCCGGCAGCGGCGTGATGACATGACCGCCGGTCTCGGTTTGCCAGAAGGTGTCCACGATCGGGCACTTCTCGCCGCCGACATTGCGGTAGTACCACATCCATGCTTCGGGATTGATCGGCTCGCCCACCGTGCCGAGGATGCGCAGCGATGAAAGGTCCCAGTTCTTCGGATGCACCTTCTCGTCGCTGTCCGCCGCCTTGATGAGCGAGCGGATCGCCGTCGGCGCCGTGTAGAAGACCGAGACCTTGTGCCGCTCGATCATCTGCCAGAAGCGGCCCGCATGCGGGAAGGTCGGGATGCCCTCGAACACCACCTGCGTCGCGCCCGCCGCGAGCGGACCGTAGGCCACGTAGGTGTGGCCGGTGATCCAGCCGATGTCGGCGGTGCACCAGAAGATGTCCTCCGGGCGGATGTCGAAGGTCCAGTCCATCGTGAGCTTGGCCCACAGCAGGTAGCCGCCGGTCGAATGCTGCACGCCCTTGGGCTTGCCCGTGGAACCGGAGGTGTAGAGGATGAAGAGCGGATGCTCCGCCCCCACCGGTACCGGCGCGCATTCGGTGCTCTGGCCCTTGAGCGCGTCGTCGAAGGTCTTGTCGCGGCCGGCGACCATGTTGCATGGCGTCTTGGTGCGCTCGAAGACCAGCACCGTCTTGATCGACTCGCAGCCGCCGAGCGCGATGCCGTCGTCGACGATCGCCTTGAGCGGCAGTTCCTTGCCGCCACGAAGCTGGAAGTTGGCGGTGACGACCGCCACGGCGCCGGCATCGATGATGCGCTCGTTCAGGGCCTTGGCCGAGAAGCCGCCGAACACCACGCTGTGCGTGGCACCGATGCGCGCGCAGGCCTGCATCGCGACCACGCCCTCGATGGTCATCGGCATGTAGATGATGACGCGGTCGCCCTTCCGGATGCCCTGCGCCTTCAGCGCGTTCGCGAACTGCGAGACACGCGCCAGAAGTTCCTTGTAGGTGACCTGCGTGACCGCGCCGTCGTCGGCCTCGAAGATGATCGCGGTCTTGTTCTCGACCGGCGTGCCGATGTGCTTGTCGAGACAGTTGGCCGAGGCATTGAGTTCACCGTCGTCGAACCACTTGTAGAACGGCACGTTGGACTCGTCGAGCACGCGCGTGAAAGGCTTGGTCCAGACCACGTTGGCCTTCGCCTGGCGGCCCCAGAAACCCTCGAAATCATCGGCGGCTTCCTTGCACAGCGCTTCGTACGCGGCCATGCTGGGGATGCGCGCGCCCTGGCTGGCACGGGCGTCCGGCGGAAACACGCGGTTTTCGACCAGGACGGATTCGATGGTGGATGCGCTGCTCATTCGTTTGTCTCCTTTACCGACTGCATCAGATTGCGACCCGTTGCGGTGCCGGTCGAATGTCGGGGCACCCACTTACGGAGGACTGACGGGCCATGTTAACGAGGGAATCGTCACATGGTGCTCATCGGCCCACCCCTAGAATCCCGCGTCCAACCGTTGTCAAAGAAGTCCAGGTCCGTCCCGCCAGATGTCAAACCAAGATCCCCTGCGCCCCATCGAGGGCAAGGCCTCGCCGCTTCGGCCCCTGCCCAACCTGATCTTCGCGAGCCGCTGGCTGCAGCTCCCGTTGTACCTGGGTCTCATCGTCGCGCAGGCGGTCTACGTGGTGCATTTCCTGGTCGAGCTTCTGCATCTCGTGGAGGCAGGTTTCGGCAGCCAGGATGCGCTTCAGGCGCTCATCACCAGCATCGGCTACAAGACCACCGCGCCGGTGGCCACGCTCAACGAGACGGTGATCATGCTGGTCGTGCTGGCGCTGATCGACGTGGTGATGATCTCGAACCTGCTGATCATGGTGATCGTCGGCGGTTACGAGACCTTCGTGAGCCGGCTCAATCTCGAAGGCCACCGCGACCAGCCCGAG
This sequence comes from Variovorax ureilyticus, assembly GCF_050632185.1. GTDB lineage: Bacteria > Pseudomonadota > Gammaproteobacteria > Burkholderiales > Burkholderiaceae_C > Variovorax > Variovorax ureilyticus_A. The sequence continues at coordinate 1,737,724 of NZ_CP192579.1, read as the reverse complement.
TGGCTCAGCCACGTCAACGCCTCGGTGCTCAAGGTCAAGCTGGCGACCGCCATCATCGGCATCAGCTCGATCCACCTGCTGAAGACCTTCATCAACGCGGACAACTACACCGACCGCGTGCTCATCGCGCAGACCGCGATCCACATCACTTTCCTGCTCTCGGCGATGGCGATCGCGGTCACGGACCGGCTCATGGCGCCGGCCCCTGCCGAAGACCACTGATCCCGCGGAACCGGCTCAGCGGCCGGTCATTTTCTCGGGCACCACCCAGGCGTCGAATTGCTCGGCCGTCAGGTGCCCCGAGGCGATCGCCGCCTCGCGCAGGCTGCTGCCTTCCTTGTGCGCCTTCTTCGCGATGAACGCGGCCTTGTCGTAGCCGATGTGCGTATTGAGCGCGGTCACGAGCATCAGCGACCGCTGCACCAGCTCGGTGATGCGCTCGCGGTTGGGCTCGATGCCGACTGCGCAGTGGTCGTTGAAGCTCACCATGCCGTCGGCCAGGAGCCGCACGCTCTGCAGGAAATTGTGGGCGATCATCGGGCGGAACACGTTCAGCTCGAAGTTGCCCGACGCGCCGCCGACGTTGATCGCGACGTCGTTGCCGAACACCTGCGCAGCCAGCATCGTCACCGCCTCGCTCTGCGTCGGGTTGACCTTGCCGGGCATGATCGAAGAACCCGGCTCGTTCTCCGGAATGGCCAGCTCGCCGATGCCGCTGCGCGGGCCGCTCGCGAGCCAGCGGATGTCGTTGGCGATCTTGTTCATGCTGGCCGCCAGTGTCTTCAGCGCGCCGTGCGCATGAACCAGCCCGTCGGCCGAGGCCATGCCCTCGAACTTGTTCGGCGCAGTGACGAAAGGCAGTCCGGTGAGCTTCGCGAGCTCCGCCGCCACCTGCTCGGCGTAACCCTTGGGCGCGTTGAGGCCGGTGCCGACCGCGGTGCCGCCGAGCGCCAGCTCGCACAGGTGCGGCAGTGCGGCCCGCACATGGGCCTCGCCGTGCGCGAGCTGGGCAACGTAGCCCGAGAACTCCTGGCCGAGCGTGAGCGGCGTCGCGTCCTGCAGGTGCGTACGGCCGATCTTCACGATGCCCTCGAAGTCCTTCGATTTCTTCTCGAGCGTGGCGCGCAGCCTGGCGATGGCCGGCAGCAGCCGATGCGTGATCGAATCGACCGCAGCGACGTGCATCGCAGTCGGAAAGACGTCATTCGACGACTGGCTGCGGTTGACGTCGTCGTTGGGGTGCACGAGCCGCCCTTCACCGCGCTCGCCGCCGAGCAGCTCGCTCGCACGGTTCGCCAGCACCTCGTTCACGTTCATGTTGGTCTGCGTGCCCGATCCGGTCTGCCAAACCACCAGCGGAAACTCAGCCGGATGCTTGCCGGCAATGACCTCATCGGCCGCCTGCACGATGGCCTGGGTCTTCTTCTCGTCCTGCAGGCCGAGGGCGTGGTTGACCACCACCGACGCGCGCTTCACCTGGGCCAGCGCGCGGATGATCTCGGCCGGCTGACGTTCGCCGGAGATGTCGAAGTTCTGGAGCGAGCGCTGGGTCTGTGCACCCCAGAGCCTGTCGGCCGGCACGTCGATCGGCCCGAAGGTGTCGCGTTCGGTACGGGTCTTGGTGGATGTCGCCATGGATGAGGGTTCCCGTCGGAGTCGAAACGCCGACCATGGTACTCGGGCGCACCGCGCCAGAACGGCAGGCCACGGCCGCGGCGCGGATAATCGCGGGGTTTTGTCTGCCATCCATCCCACGTAACGCCATGACCATCATCCAGCAGGCCGACCTGATCGAATCGGTGTCCGCCGCCCTCCAGTACATCAGCTACTACCACCCGACCGACTACATCGCGCACCTGGCCAAGGCCTACGAACGCGAACAGAGCCCGGCGGCCAAGGATGCGATGGCGCAGATCCTGACCAACAGCAAGATGAGCGCGATCGGCCACCGCCCGATCTGCCAGGACACCGGCATCGTCAACGTGTTCCTCAAGGTCGGCATGGACGTCCAGTGGGGCGGCTTCACCGGCAGCCTCGAAGACGCCGTCAACGAAGGTGTCCGCCGCGGCTACAACCATCCCGACAACACGCTGCGCGCCTCGGTCGTGGCCGATCCGCAGTTCGACCGCAAGAACACCAAGGACAACACGCCGGCCGTGATCTTCACCGAGATCGTGCCGGGCAACACCGTCGAGGTCACGGTCGCCGCCAAGGGCGGCGGCAGCGAGAACAAGAGCAAGCTCGTGATGCTGAACCCCGGCGACAGCGTGGTCGACTGGGTGCTCAAGACCGTGCCCACGATGGGCGCCGGCTGGTGCCCGCCGGGCATGCTCGGCATCGGCATCGGCGGCACGGCCGAGAAGGCCACCCTGCTCGCCAAGGAGAGCCTGATGGACGACCTCGACATGCACGAGCTGCAGGCCAAGAAGGCCTCTGGCGCCGAGCTGACCAAGGTCGAGGCGCTGCGCATCGAGCTGTATGAAAAGGTCAATGCGCTCGGCATCGGCGCGCAGGGCCTGGGCGGCCTTTCGACCGTGCTGGACGTCAAGATCAAGATGTACCCGACACACGCGGCCAGCAAGCCGGTCGCGATGATCCCGAACTGCGCGGCGACCCGCCATGCGCACTTCGTGCTCGACGGTTCGGGCCCGGTGTACCTCGAAGCACCGTCGCTCGACCTCTGGCCCAAGATCGACTGGGCACCGGATTACAACAAGAGCAAGCGCGTGGACCTCGACAAGCTCACGCCCGAGGAAGTCGCAAGCTGGAAGCCGGGCGACACGCTGCTGCTCAACGGCAAGATGCTCACCGGCCGCGATGCCGCACACAAGCGCATCGCCGACATGCTCGCCAAGGGTGAGAAGCTGCCGGTGGACTTCACCAACCGCGTGATCTACTACGTCGGCCCGGTCGATCCGGTCAAGGGCGAAGCGGTCGGCCCCGCGGGCCCGACCACCGCCACCCGCATGGACGGCTTCACCGAGATGATGCTCGCCCAGACCGGCCTGATCGCGATGATCGGCAAGGCCGAACGCGGCCCGGTCGCGATCGAGGCGATCAAGAAGCACAAGAGCGCCTACCTCATGGCGGTCGGCGGCGCGGCCTACCTCGTGAGCAAGGCGATCAAGGCGGCCAAGGTGGTCGGCTTCGCGGACCTCGGCATGGAAGCCATCTACGAGTTCGACGTGGTCGACATGCCCGTGACCGTGGCCGTCGATGCCGGCGGCACCAGCGCCCACATCACCGGCCCGGCCGAGTGGCAGAAGCGCATCGCCAGCGGCGAATTCAAGACCATCACGCTGGAACCGGCTTGAGCGCTGGCGCGGTAGCAGGATCATCGGGCGCCGATCGACCGATCGGCGTCTTCGACAGCGGCGTCGGGGGGCTCAGCGTCCTCAACGCGCTGCGCGCCGAACTGCCGCACGAGCATTTTGTCTACTTCGCCGATACCGCCCATGCACCGTACGGCGAGCGCGGCGATGCCTTCGTCGCGCAGCGAACCACCGCAATCGCGCGCCACCTGATCGACGAGCACGGGATCAAGGCGCTCGTCGTCGCCTGCAACACGGCGACCGCGGCCGCGATCCATGAACTGCGCGCGGCGCACCCCGCCCTGCCCGTGATCGGCGTCGAGCCGGCCCTCAAGCCCGCGGTCGCGCTGAGCAGGACGGGGCACATCGCGGTGATCGCCACCCGCGTGACGCTGGAGAGCCGCAAGTTCGAGGCGCTGCACGCCTCGCTCGCGGCGCGGGCCCGATTCCGCATCATCCCGTGCGATGGACTGGCGGGCGCCATCGAGCGTGCGGATGCCGTCCGGGTTGCCACGTTGTGCGAGCAGTACCTTGGTGCTGCCGGCCGCTTCGGCGATCAGCCCGGGCAAATCGATACGCTGGTGCTCGGCTGTACGCACTACCCCTTCATCGCGGACGCGCTGCGTCGCTGCACGGGGGACGCGGTGCGATTCATCGACACGGGGGTACCGGTGGCACAGCAGACTCGCCGACTCCTGCTGAGCGCCCGGAAACTCAGGACGCAAGGCGCCGGGAGCGTGCTGCTGCTCAGCAGCGCCGAGCCCGGGGCGCTCGATGCCGCGGCGGCGCGCTGGCTCGACGGCCCTGCCGGCAGCGTGATCCACACCCGGGCCGCCGACACGACGGCCGCCTGACCGCGCCACGCATGCGCCGCCAGCTCCTCGCCGCCTGCTTTCTCGGACTCGCCGGCACGGCCGGCCACGCGGCATGCGATACCGGCCTCGCAGAGCGAATGCACGCCAAGCTGCACCCCAAGCGCGTCCTCGACCACGAACGCGCCGTGTGCGAGCCCTGGAGGGGCTTGCCGGGCCGCTACATCGTGGTGCTACCGATGCCGGAGGCCGGCGGAGATCCCGACACGACCCGGTTCGACCTCGATGTGCTGGTCGTCCAGCAGGCCGACAACGGCAACACCGAGCGCACGAAGATCGTCAGCCGGCTTCTCGACGAAGGCGCGCTGACCGAAGACGCGATTCGCATCGCGGAAATCCGGGTGGACACCACGCGCTACACGCTCGCGCCGGATGCGCGCGCCTTCGGCCTGCGCGTGCTGTACCAGGGTTCTTCGCGCGCAAACCCCTACGCGCGTGAAACGCTCACGCTCTATCTGCCGCAAGGCCAGAAGCTCGCCAAGGTGCTCGACCAGCTCGAGACGACACTGGAACGCGGCGAGTGGGACACGAATTGCACCGGCACGTTCGAGGCAACGCGCGGCGCGCTGTCGGTCATGCGGGCGACGAGCAACGGCCTGGCCGACCTGACGCTGCGGCGCACGCGCTCCGGGAGCCGCGCCACGCTCCAGGGGGACGAGTGCATCACTCAGGAGCGTCCGGCCACTTTCAGCGCCACCGTGCTGCGCTACGACGGCACGATCTACCGGATGCCCAGGCGCGCGGCGCGCGACTGAGCTTCGCGGACGTTCAGGCCCGAAGCGCGACTTCGCGGCCCCGTCGCATGTCGATCGGCAGCAGCATCAGAAGTCCCAGGGCGAACAGCACCGCGGTCGCGAGGATCGCGATACGCTGGTTGCCGCCTGTCATCCAGGTGATCACGCCGTAGCTCAATGGGCCGATGATGCTGGCCAGCCGCGTCGCGAAGGTCCACAGGCCGAAGAATTCGGCCAGCTGACCCGGAGGTGCGAGGACCCCCGTCATGGCGCGGCCTGCGGATTGGCTGGAGCCCATCGCCAGCCCGGCGATCGATGCGGCCCACCAGAAGCCGCCTTTGGTCGTCACCGATGCCGCGATCACGCACACGGCGATCCAGGCGACCAGCGTTGCGGCCAGCGAACGCCTGTGTCCGACCCGGTCCTGCCAATAGCCGAAGACGAAGGCCCCGAGCGCCGCGGCGATGTTCAGGACGAAGATCAGGATCATGGTTTCGTTCGGGACGAAGCCGATCACCTGCTCCGCATAGATCGCCGCCAGCGTGATGGCGACCGCCACCCCGCCCTGGTAGGACACGGTGCAGGCCAGCAGCCACATGAAGTCGCGGTACTTGCGGGCTTCGCAGAAGGTGCTGCGCAACTGCTGCCACGCGCTCGACGTCTCGGCTCCCGCCTGCGGCACCGCCCGTTCCGGGAGGAGGACGAAGGTCGCACACGCTGCGACGCCATAGAGCCCCGCCGTGATGAGCATCGTCACCGGCACGAAGTGGGCAGCGGGCAGCCCGCGGCTCTGCGCCCACAGCACATAGGCCAGGCACAGTCCCAACGCGAGCATGCCGCCGAGGTAGCCGAAGCCCCAACCCCAGCCACTGACCTTGCCCATGCCGTCGGCGGTCGCCAGCTCGGGCAGGAACGCGCCGGTCAGCGACTCGCCGTAGGAGTAGAAGGTGTTGGAGACGATCACCAGCGCCATCGCGACGATCACGCCGCTGAACCCATCGACGCGCGGCGTGAACGCGAGGGCCGCGGTGCCGACCACACAGCCCGCTGTGGCCAGGATCAGCACACGCTTCTTGGCGGCATGAAGATCGGCCCACGCGCCGATCGCGGGCATCGTCACCATCACGAGCCCATACGAGACGCTGAGCGCGAGGGTCCACGCGAAGGCGCCCCAGGGCGCCCCGTGGGCGATGCCGCCGACGAAATAGGCGGCGAACACCGCGGTGATCACCACGGTGGTGTAGCCCGAATTGGCGAAGTCGTACATCGCCCAACCGAACACTTCGCGCTTGCGAACGCCCGGCTGCAGGGCTGACTGGGGAAAAAGGCTCAAGCAACGTCTCCTCGAAAGATCGCCGCCGAGCATAGCGGAGCGAACTGACCGCTCCGTGTCGCGCGTGCCTGCTGCTGCAGGCCGTCTCGTCCGCTAGTGCAGATGACGCGGCCGGCGTCCGCCGCCGTGGCCGCTGCTGCCGGCACCACCGGTGCCGCCGCGCGGGCGCTTGCCGATCTCGAGCGAGTTCACCAGCGCATCGAAGCGATCGCCGAAGAGCTTGTCGATCTCCGCCACCACGCCGCCGAGCTCCGCGCCGTCGAAGTGGCGCTCCATGAGGTTCACGACATCCTCGACCAGCAGGTCGCGCTGCACCTGCATGATCGCGGCGGGATTGGGTCCGACGAAAAGCATCAGGAAGTCGTCGCGCGACTCCTGGTCAGGGTCGCCTTCCTCTTCGTCGAAGTCGGTGTCGTAGAAGGTGACTTCCAGCGCGGCGCCCTGCTCGGACAACTCGTTCAGCGCCATGCACATCTCGTCGAGCGCCTGCCGGAAGTCGTCGTCGCCCGCCACCGTCCAGCAGATCTGGAGCATGTGGTCCTTCTGCTCGAAGCGGATGCCTGGTTCTTCCTCGTAGACGCTGCTCGCGCCATCGGCGAGCGAGCGTGCGCCGGCGTATTTCCAGAGCGGCTTGAGGGCTTCCTGAATCTGCTCGAAATTCACATCGGAGCGCAGCGGCACATCGCCATGCACATGGATTTCGAACGGAGCGTTATAGCGAGGCATGTCTTGCTCCCTTGTAATGTGGTGGTGCCCGGAACCGGCGGCGAACAGCCTTTATTTATGCGGGTTGCGCAGGAATTCGGGGGATTTTTGAGTGGTGACTTTAATTCGCCGGGGGCGTCTGAATTGATTTTCCCACATCGGGGGATGAGTCCAATCCCTCGGCATGCACCGCCGTCCAGAACCAGTTTCGCCACTTTCCCCGCCGGCTGCTGTTGAGCTGGAAGGTAATGCGCACGCGGCCATGGTGCCCCGCGTCAACCTCGGCGGTCAAGCGCTCGGGCTGGCCGGCGGCGGGGCTCGGCAGGGTTTGCGAACCCAGGCTGATCACGTCGCCCGGAACCTTGGCCAGCATGCCGTTATCGGCGAAGGGAGAGGACATGGCGCCAGCATAGCGCCCGCTCATCCCTTGCGCTTCTTCAGCGCGACGAGCACCGCCTCCAGCTGCTCGGCCGTGAACGTGCCATCCAGTCGCGCTTCGCCCTGCAGGAGCTCGACTCGGTTGTACCTTCCGGTTGGCACATGCGGCGCGGGCGCATTGGGCTCTTCGGGTTCCTCGTAGACCACCTCAACATCCGGCCGGAACTGGTCTTCGGCGTCTTTCGTGTGCTCCAGACCTCTCCGGTGAAAGCGGAACTTGGCGCCGATGGGAAGCTCGCGGAACTTCATCACGCGAGCATAGAGCCATTGTCCATGTACATTCGCTGCGTCCCCCAAACCCCCATGTCCCATGCAGAACAAGAAAGCCGTTCTTAGCGGCTTCGTTGCCGTCCTCCTCGTATTCATAGCCGCACTGGTCGTTCGAAGTGACGATTTCAGGGGAGAACGCGGCGCCGAGAACCTTGAGGCGAGCTATCACACCTTGCTGACCATCACAGCACTTCATGAGGTCCCGGTAGCTCGTAGCCATCTTTTGCCAATAGTGAATTTTGGCGGCCCCAAGGACATCAATATCCCTTGGGGGGCCACCGTTCGGACTCCCAATGGCGACTTCGTCTACACGTCGTTCCCTCCGCTTGCATTCCTGGTTCCTGCAGCGCTATTTCAAGCGCTCAACGTCGAGCCATCGCTCGGGACACTCGCCTCCTTCAATGCTGGCCTGGGCTTAATCAGCGCCTTCCTCCTCTTTGCCATCCTCGTCCGCATATTGACGTTCGATGGGCACACTAAGGGCGTCGCCGTCTTCGCCAGTGTGGCTGGAGCGTCGCTGCTACTTCTCTCAAAGGAAGGCCTGCATTCCTTTGGACCCGTGTATTGGGCACAACAACTCGCACAACTCTTCCTGCTGGGGCAACTCGCCGTCCTTGTTGAACTGAAGCACCGTGAACCCCCAAAACCAGTCGCACTCCTCGCACTCTTGGGTGTGATTTCGTTTCTCGCAGCCTATACGGAATGGACTGGTTTCGTCGCGAACGGGCTCATTGGACTGGCCTTCGTGGTGCGAGACCGCGCTGGATCGCGCCGTGTTGGCCTGGTCATGCTTGCAGCTAACGCCCTAGCCATTGGGGCGATCACCGTTCATCTAGCATCAGCGATCGGCTGGCAAGAGACCCTTTCTGCATTGAGCAAACGATTCTTTGCTCGCAGTGCCATGGCCGATCGCGGGCTCCTGGAATTGCTGGGTCAGTACTGGGAGTCATTCGGCCTTCTGCTAGTGCTTTCAGCACTCGCCGGGGCGGTTGTCATGGCTCACGCACGGCGGCATTCCAAGCCGGCTGTCACCTTTGCGGTCTTCGCCCTTCTGGTATCTCTGGCTCCGCTTGTCGAGAACTTCATCATGCTGCAGCATGCTTGGCAATTCTCGTATGACCGCCTCAAGCTGGTCGTGCCGCTCTCCGTACTTGTCGCTTCCGCTTTCGCAATCCTACTGAGTGCCAAACGCACAGCTGCTTGGGCATTCGCCTTAATATTGCTAGCGCTGTCGTTCTGGCAGAACTCGTCTCAGTATCTGGCCAACCGAGCGGAATATGCTGGTTGGGCGCAGGTCACAAAAGACAACGAGCGACTGCTCGCAGAGATCAAAAAGTCGGGCACATGGGACTGCGCTGTTGTCGGGGCAAATGGAAGCGTCAGAGGATACGCAAGCCTCTTGTTTCATCGCGGCGTCTATGAGGCTGTTTCCTCTTCACGATTGCAAGAGCTGGCGATCGAACTCAATCGGTGCGCCGCGATCTTCTTGGAGCAAGAGCGCTTCAGCTTCGACTTGCCAAGATACACGTCTGCGACGATCTATCGCTCGGGACAGGAACCGGTCAGGCTAACCCCTCCCTGAATTTGCCCCCCAGAACGGAAAAAACCCCCGACCGAAGCCGGGGGAGATCATTGCGCAGGCGGGATTGGTCTACCGGTCGGGAGGTTGTAGTCCGTCCGCGATGCGCTCGGCAGCGAGACCCCGGATGCGGAGTTCATCAGCATATTGCGCGATTGCTCCCGCAGCTTCGTCACTCCGGCTGTACAGGTCGGCAAGCAGATCGAGGGGATCGGCACTTGCGACACCCGCGCTTCCGGCGGCAGGCGCGGGATCTTGGCCGGCTCGATGGACTGAGGTGATGTAGGCGGCGAGCTGGTCGCGCAGCTTGCCAGCAGCAGCGTTGGCAATAGCAGCGTCAGCACGCGCCTGAGTGAGTTTCTGGGCAGCATCTTCGGCCTCCTTCGTGGCTACTTCCTGTTTGCGTTGCTCCTCGGTGCGCTGGGCGCGATCGGCGAGGAGCCGGGTCTCTGCGGCGTTGGTCTTCCAGTCCGCGAACTCCTTCTGGGTGCGCGCGACATTGGCCCTCGCGTTGCTGACCCTCACCTGCTGACCCAGCATCAGGAACAGCAGCAGCGCGATGGCGGTCGCGTAGAGCCACCCCGGCACGATGTCGAAGATCTTGGTCATCGTCTGATCTCATTGCCCCACATCGAATCGGCGCCCTTGGCTTGGGCATCAGTAACAACAAGTGCCTTTTGAGCGGCCACCCACAGATCTGTGCGTTCACCCCACCCGTTCGGCAGGCCTGTTTCCTTGTTCTTGCCGTTGATGCCGATGCAGTAGCCCAGGAAGTCGGCCGCATCGGCCTTGGCGTTGAGCTTGCGCATGTCCACATAGTCACCTGCGGACAGCGCGGCCCACTGTGGCAACTCCAGCCTTTCCGGCTCGGCCTCGAAGTCAGGGCAATCGATGCCCTTTGCGCGCAGCCGCCTGGTCAGGGCCCGGTAGTTCGCGCGGCCAGTGGTCTGCAGAATGCCGCGCCCCTTGTAGCGGGGGCCATCCCCGAGCTGCGTGTTGCCTAGATCCGCGCGCCCCTCGTAACGCATCAGGTAGTCTTTGCTGCCGAGCTCCGCCAGGAACATCAGATGAGTCGTCTCATGACCGACGTTCGCCAGGAACATTCCCTGCCGCTGCGGCGTAGAGATGTCGTAGTCGGCCATGGCGGCACTGATCGCGCCAACCAGTAGCTGGGCGCGATCGAGCCGTGCGCCCGTGCAGCGAGCAAGCGTCGCGGCATCCATCATTGATTCCCGGGCGAAGCGGAGTCGACGTTGATACCTTGCGCTTTCAATCGCAAGAAGATGCCGACGAGGAACGCGGCTCCGACGATCCATGCAGGCTTGATCCCGATGAGCGTCAGGAGGGCCGTCTTCTGGTCGTCGGTCAGCAGCAGCCAGCCGGGAGCCGCCGCCGCACATACCGAGTTCCAGATCACGCTGAGCATCTTCCAAGCCTTGCGCCATTCCGGCACGAGGACCTTGTCGAAGTATTGGGCGATGAAGTTCATGTGAGCCTTTCAGGAAAAAGAAAACCCGCACACGGCGGGTTGGTCGATCGGAGGTGACGAGGAACTATCGAGCGGCGGCTTTCTTGTCGGCTTCGAGGTTTTCGACTCGATATCGAAGAATCGCGATCTCACTTTGGACCGCGCCCTGCTGAGCGTTCCCCGCTTTGACGGTTGCCTTGAGTTCGGCCATGTCCTCGCGCATCTGACCGACCTGGTAATAGGTGCTCACGAATGCCGCAGCGATGAGGCCCGCTACGCCGAGGAGCCACTGCAACGGCAATTTCATGTCGATGATTCGGGAGACCCGAGGAAGATCTCCGGGCTGGGTGTCTGGCGGCATTGCTTGACCTCGTCAGGAAGGGGCCTTCGGCCAATCGATAGTCGAAGGAAACCCCTCTTGCCCAGGCACATCGCGCAGGCCTTGGCGATACGAAAGCCACGCTTGGCGGGTTACCTCGGGCACGTCCGGCAACTGCGTCCAGTCGCTCATCACAAGCAGGCGATCACGCTGAGCGCGGACATTGCTCGCAAGCTCCTCGACGGATGGTCCCGGCACCGGATCATCCGGCGGCGGATTGTCGAGATCGATTTCGATCAGTTGCGCGACAAACTCCGGGTGAAAGCGATCCGCGATGGCGATCTCTTCACCCTTGTGGTGCAGCACCACGGATTCTTCCGAATCGACCGAGGGCGCACCGAATACGTCTTCCGCGTAGTAGGCCGGCGCAATGACCTCTTGCAGCTTTCCATTGAGGCACAAGGCCCAACCGCGATTTGCTTTCATGCGAACTCCCGAATGATGATCTGGCCATCGCCACCTTTGCCGCCCGCTGAGTTCGCCCCAGCGGAATTGCAGATAACGCCGCCACCACCGGTTCCCGGAACGGTGCTTGCGCCGGCGCTGGTATTGAAAGCTCCGGCGCCACCCTGGCCGTATTTGGAGGGGGCACCTGGAGCTGGGATGTATCCGGTCGTGGCACCCACGTTGATGATCAGCGATACGCTCGAGTTCATGCCGGGGACTGCAATCAGGTTCGCGCCGGTTGGAGCTGCTGTCACGCTGGAATTGCCATTTGCGATGTTCGCCGCCACGAAATTGTTCAGCGGCGCGCTGCCGATGCCACCGGGAGCAGTGAGCAGGGATCCCAAGGACGACGCGCCTCCATTGCCCCCGGCGGCGCTGGCCACACCCGCTCCGCCGAGCCCGACAGTGACGACTTGCGATGCACCAATGCTCGCCGCACTGAAGTAGCCCTCGCCATAGGCGCCACATCCGCCTGGCGAACCCATGCTGAGGTTCCCGCTTGTCGGAACAGATGCTCCGCCACCAGCATTGCCGGCTCCCTGGACCTCGGCGATGCAGAAAGTCATCGACGCACCGGGCACGTAGGAACCTGCACCCGTGGTCGTCGGGGTACCACCATTGACGCTGACGTTCTGAACGCCCGAGACGCGCGTGTAGACCAGCGTCCGCAGAAGGCGCCCCTTGCTATAGAGCGCATTGAGAGCGGCGAGCAGCTGGTTGTAGGTCGTCTTGTTCGGAGTGACACCGCCAGCGGAAAGGATGTTGAGCAGCTCTTGCTGCAAGCCGTTGAACCATGAGGCGCGCATCAGCGTTGCTGCTTGGCCAAGCGCCGGATTGCCTTCGGTCCACCAGCCGGCCGTGCCTGCGGCCTCCGGGGTGGGCATGACCGCTACAGCGGACGGATCATCGATCGCAAACATTGAAGCTCCTTAGGTGTACGAAAAGATGAGCACGGAATGCGCAGGCATGACTTCACGCAGCTGGCACTCCAGCACCGTGTTGTTCCAATAGGCGAGCGGCTCGCCTGCCTGCGACACGCCGACCTGGGCGCGAACAACGGTGTGCAGCGCGGTGTTGATCTGCCATGCGTGAGCCCAGTCGGGACCGTTGAGCGGGTCTCCCGCGCGCGAGAGACCGACGCGCGCAGGGCTGAACTCGGTGATCGTGATCTGGTAGCCCAACGCCAGCGCGTAGGCAATGAAGTACGGCACGGATTGACCACCGAGCGCCTTGAAACGCGCAACGACCTGGGCGCGCCGCGCAGCGATCGTCGGCGATGGGCCAGCACAAGGATCAGGTAGCCCGAGCGTCTCCTCCCACTCCGGCAGCAGTTCGATCGTCGAGGCCGGGAAAGCGTCGACGATCAGTTGGTTCGCGCGCGCGTTCTGCCGCTCGTAGGTGGGCGCCAGCGCGCGCAGCGCTTTGTGAGCACGGCCTCGGTATCGCGAGGCCACACGCGCCCGCGAGGCAGCAGCGCCTGTAGCGCCTGCAGGTAGTCTGCGGCGCTGTATTGAGGAGCACTCATGGGTCAGGGGTACGTGATGGTGCCCAGCACGGGCAGTTGCCCTAGCGTGGTCGTGATATTTCCGCTGGGGGATGTGATGACGAAGCCCTGCACGCCTGGAATGGCAGCGATGGCGGACTCGATCAGTGACAGGGCGACCGTCCCGCCGAGCGGCGAGCCATAGAGGAAGAAGACGCCTTGAATGGCGGCTGCGATGAGCGCGCGGGTCGAAAGGCTCGCACCCGTGAGGCCAGTGATGGTGAGGTTGATCGGAGCGGCGACCGGGGCCACGGAATACACCAACGCCGTCGCCGGTCGCAGCGGAAAAATCGCGTTCGCCACGATGAGCTGATCGCCGGTGGCCGCCGTTCCGCGCGGCTCTCCTGTCGCGACGCCATTCGTCCCCTGCGGAAAGCCACCAAAGGCCGCCTCCGCCTGGTCGAACATCGTGTAGACCACCACGGTGCCGGCCCCGAAGCCGTTCGGGTTGCACCATGCCCTGGTCACACCTGGCACGGCGAGGGCCCACTGTACGTAGTCGGTGACCGCGCCACCTTGGGGAGGGTTGCGATAGGCAGCCAGCATCCGGCTGCGCAGGCTATCGTCGCCCTCGAGGTCCGCGCCGCCAGTGAAGGCGGTAGACACGACCCCGTTCGATTGCACGCCGGAAATCGCCGTTCCCAGCGTCAGCACCACGCCAATCCCTGCATTCCCGATGGCACCGGCGAGCCCCGAAGGATCTGGCGTCGCAGTCGCCGGCACTGCCACGGTACCGCCGCCTCCGATGGTCCCGACCGCAGTGGTGCTGTAGGTGATGCCATCGCCGCGCACGAGCTGCACGCCGGAATTGACGACAGTGCCCGGGGCGCCGGTGAATGTGACGCTTCCACTCGCCTGTGCGGCCGGCTTGCGGGTAACGCCCTTCAGGCCGGCCCAGGCCTCGAGGAACTCGTCTTCAGCGGTGTAGGGCACCGCCATCTTGGCAATCCAGTCGAGATAGCCGTAATGCAGGTGCGCGAGGTTCGCCTGCACCTTGCCGGTGACGCCAAGGTTCGAGAAACGCAGCAGCGCATCGGAGCCAGGCAACGCCGCGGCGATGTCGCTGGCGACCTGCCCCTGCAGAGTGCTGAGTGTTGGACGGGAATACGGCATCAGTTGATTCCTTGCCAGACGGAGGCGAAGTTCATCGCGACCACGGAGCCGTCCCGGCGGTTGGCGATCACTTGCGCGCCGAGCTGGCCGCGGGCGATCCAAGTCGTGTCAATGTCGAAGCCCGCGACCACGTCGTCGTCGATGAGCCACTGCAGGGCTTCGGCGATGTAGTCCTTAGCGCGTGCGGCGACTTCGGAGGTTTGCTTCTCACGGGACAGGATCCAGAGCCGCGAGCCGATCGGGTAGCGCTCGCCGGCATCGCCCCACCAGCCGCGAGGATCAGATGTGCCGTCCGGGATGTCATCGTCGGCATTGGCCACGCGATCGGTGAAGAGGCTGATCAGGACAGCGCTGACCAGGTCGTCGCCCTTCTTCAGATCGGCGCCATCCATCACCCAATCGCCGCGGCCGAGCTCGGGCACCCAGACTGTGGTTGTGTCGCTCATCTACATGCTCTGGTTCGGGGTTGCTGTCGGCCCACCCGCAACGTTGTTCTCGTTGTGCGTGTGCGAGTTGTAGGTCTGCCGCATGTGGGCGACCGTCACCGTGTTGGTGTTGCAGTTGTCGAGCAGATCGCCAGTCGTTCGAAGCAGCGGCGTGTCGGCAGTGATCTGCGGGGTGTTCTCGATCTCGATCGGCTTGCCTCCGCCGTTGATCACGATGCCTGAGCGCGTGATGTAGACCGATTGCCCCTGGTCGTCGTAGATCGCGACCTCACCAGGCTGCAGGTTCTTCATCCTGGCGTTCTGGTCGTTCGTGCCGATGATCACGCCGTTGGAGCGGTCACCACCGACGAAGATCACCACAGCGTGACAGCCGGGCAGCGGCATCGACGTGAAGCCATATTCCGCCACTCGCTTCGTGTTGTCGCGCGTCTCCAGCTCGCCGATCTGCACCTGCTGCGTCTGCACCATGCCGGCATCGTTGCCCGTCGTGATGCGCCCACGGCCCACCACGAGCAGCATGCGCCGCCACAGCTTCTCGATTGCATCGCTTGCGCTCATCGCCGGATCTCATTTCCCCAGACGCTGCCACCCAGATCTGCTGGGATGTCGGCGAAGGTCGGCAGCTGCATGATCGGAATCGGCAGGAATGCCTCGGGCCGCATGATCGTGAGCTCGCTGGTCGTGCCCTCGAAGTCGCGGCGATAGGACACCTGCGAGATGAGCCAGTTCAGCGGCGCACTCTCACTTCCGCACTTCAGTGTCGGCAGCACCAGCGGCACCAGCGTGTTCGGCGTCCAGAGCGAACCCGCGCTGTCGCGCCAGCTATCGGTGACGAGCAGCAGCTGCGCGGAGCGGCCGATCCGTCGATTCGCTTCCCACGTTGCTCGCTTCTGAGCGAAGTCCTGGCCGCCGGTGGGCGCCTCGGAAACGATGTAGCGGGCCCGGTGCCGCAGCACGCCAGGATCGGTTGCGCTCGCCAGAAGGTTCCCGCCCTCCCCGATGTCGCCCAGCACATCCATGCTCTGCATGAAGCACCTGTACTCGGCGAAGCGCTGGTCGCTGCTGAAGGTCATCGTTGCCCTCTGCACGTTCTGGCCCTGAGTGAAGCCGCTGGCGGCCTGCACCTGGGCCGCCTGTGCGAGCAGCAGATTGCCGTCTGGCTGGTCGTACGCGAGCAGTGCGCCATAACGGCACACGCGCTCGATGATCTCGAACGCGGTCTCGCCGATCATCAAGTTGAACTGCTCGACTCGCACGCCCTTCTCGCCCGGCGCGGATACCGTGATGCCGTAGGGCTGTGCCAGCTTCTGGGCAATGCCGAGCGCGTCAGCACCGCTGATCTGCCCGCCGGGCCACTCGGCCGCGCAATCGACCAGATCGGAGCACTTGCTGCGCCCGACCACCATGACGGTGTGCTGCGCGGCACCGATACCGTAGGCCACGCGGTCAACGTAGCCTGTGATCACCAGGTCTGCGCCGAGGCGAACCTCGCAGGCGTCGCCCGGTTGCACCACGAAGGCCGTAGCTTCGCCAGGGTAGCGCTCCGTCATCGAGATCTCGAAGTCGGAGGGACAACGCTCGATGCCGCGGTTCACGCGCACCTGCGACCACCCGCTCAACTGCCGGCCGCCGACCGACAGTGTCAGTTCATCATCCATGCGGAACTACCTGGAAAGTGCCTGGAAGGAAACGGGCATGAACGCCGGGTGCTTTGGGTCGGCCTGCACCACGAGCTCGTCGGAACGGGTGGAGTCGCGATAGAGGCGCTGTGCAATCACTGGCGCCGGCAGCACGTTCGGGCTCGATACCGTCTCCAGTTGTGCGAGGTTCGCACCACGCTGCGTCAAGTCGCGCACCACAGCGGAGCGAAGCGCTCGCAGCGCGTTGAAGGTGGCATCGTCTCCGTCGTCACCCGCGCTCAGGATCTCTGCATCCAGAAGATCGCAGACGGTATCGCGCAGGGACAGAGCATCGTCGGCCGACCACGGCTGGTAGTTGCGCGCTGCACGACAGAGAGAAACCAGCGCCGAGCGCCGAAACAGCTTTCCGCACGCGGCCTGCATGACGGCTCGCGCTGCCCCGCCGGCAGACACCGAGGTCGGGTCTGAGGGATAGAAGGCGGCGAGGCTCTGCAGCACGCGGACCGAGTCCGCTGGATCTGTCGTTGCCGCTCGCAACGCTTCAGCCAGCGCCTGCGCAGCATCAGCGAAGTCCGTTGCACCGCTCACGATGCAATCTCCACAGCCGCAGCCGTCAGCGCCGAGCTCGCGGTTGCGACGCCTTGCCGCGCGACGGTACCGGCCGCCACGAGCTGGGTGATGGTCGTCGTCGGCATCGAAAGTTGCGCGGTCAGATTCTGAAAGCCTCGGTTCCGCCCGCCGAAATAGCGGCTGTAGGAGCCCGACAGCGAGCCGACCGTGTTGATGAGGTTCGTCGCATCGCCCGCAAGCGAGACGGCGTTCCCTGCCCAGGTGCCGGCCGTGCTCACCGCCATGTCGACAACCGCCTGCCCCTGCGAGAGTGCGGACCCGATACTGGCCTCGAAGTCACCGCTGAGCGCTGCCTCGGCCGCGTCCGCTGCGGAGTCGACCACGACGCCCGTGGATACGTCTGCACGCGGAAATACGCGCTGCCCGGCTTCGATGAACGAGAACGAGACCTCGAACATGCGCCCTTGGTCCCAGCGCTCCTCCATGGCGGAGTCGAGCAGGCTCACGTTGAGCGAGCCCAGCGTCGGGTGCACCAGCGTCTTCTGGTCGCGCGATTCGCAGACGGCGATCAGGCGATCGCGCTGCTGGATGACATTGCCGCCACCGTACACCGCGTTTTCGACGATGAAGCCAGTCAGCGTGATCCGGCGCGCGGCTCGGCCCAGATCTTCAACCCAGACCTCGTCCTTGAATGGGTACTCGTGCACCGCGTTGCGCCGGCCGACGCGCAGCTGGCCACCCCAGACCGCGAACGGCACACCGCCGAGCGAGGCCGGTCGCAGCTGGGCGCGCCAGTTGGACGCGAGCGGATTGCCGGGGATGCCGGCACCCGCGTAGATGCCGGAAATCATCTTCTCCGTGCCGAGCACGGCCTGAACGGATCCGGTGAAGCTCATGCTTGATTCCTCACGGCGACATGGCCGTGTTCATGGACGACGACACCCGCACCGGCACGTTGGACCCATCCGTCCTGTGCGCGGTCGCCTTGACGCCCGCCGGCAGACCGGTGAGCCTGATCTCCAGCTGCTGCTTCATGCTCGAGGCCATGTCAGCACGCCCCGCCGCCTCGCCGTCGGCATTGGCCGGCCGCTCGTACTGCCGGGAAATGATCGACGCGGCATCGCGCTCATTGGTTGCACCGCGCAGGGCATCACCGGCCTTGCGTTCGTTGCCCTGCGTCAGCTCGTAGTTCACGAAGCCGAGCTGCTCTTCCAGCGAGGCCTGGCGGATGTTCTTGCCGGCCCAGCGTTGGAAGGCTGCCTGCCGATCGCCGTGCCACTGCGCAACGCCATAGGCGTTGCCGTTGTCGCCGACCGCGTCGGTGTTGAAGCCGCTTTCCTTCTTCAGGTTGGCGGCGATGCCGAGCGCCTGCGACTCGGTCCAGCCCTTGGACTTGAAGAAATCGACGACACCGCGAGAACTGCCGGTCTGGGATACCTTCGGGCCGGCCTCATCCGGGTGCATCCAGTCGTAGACCTTGCTGCCGATCGAGATGCCGCGCTTCTGCAACTGGTCATTGATCAAGGTCCCGATGCCCCAGCCCGCCGCGCCAGCGAAGCCGAGTGCGCCCAATGTACCGATGCCCCGCAGCGATGCCATGAGGAGCCCGGCCGAAGCATTTGCCCCACCCAGAGCGGTGCCGAGCAGCGCGAGGCCTTTCACGGCGACGGGTACAGCCGTCACAGCAAGATTGGTCAGGCCCAAACCGATGTTTGTGATGCTGAGCAGCAGCGGCCCGGCCATGATCCCCGCCACCGCGATCGCCGCGACCTTCCAGCCGCCGATCGCATCGACGAAATTCCCGACGCTCGTGATGGCTCGGCCGAGCCCGTCGAGCAGCTTGTTGAAGTCGATGTCCTTCACCCAGCGCGCGAAGTCCGCTGCCCACTGCCCGACCTTGGCGCCGATGAGTTCCCGGTTCGCCGAAATCCACTTCGTCAGGTCCTCGACGAGCGGCTGCAGCGCGGGGATCAGCGCATCGCCGATCGTGTTGCGCAGGCCTTGGCCAGCGATGTTCAGGTAGTTCAGCGCTACGCCGAAGTTCTCGGCACGCTTCACCTGTTCAGGCGACATCTCGGCGCCAAGCGCCTTCACCTTACGCTGGTACTCAGCCATCGCTCGCGGGCCCTCGCGCAGTAGCGGCAGCACTGCTTCCAGGCCGAACTGCCGCGCGATCAGCGCCTGCACCTGCGGGCTCTTCACGTTGGCGATCGCGTTCGACAGATCGTTGAACGCGCGTGTGCTATCCACGGCCCCGCTCGAGGTCCTGTGAATCTGGACGCCAAGCTTGTTGAGGACGGCAAGCGCCTGCTGGTTGCGTCCGTAGAGCGCGTCCTGCAGCGTGTCGCCAAGCGATTGCAGGCCTCCAGTAAGCGCCTCCGAGGAAACGCCCATCACCTGTGCAGCGCCGCGCAACTGCTGTAGCTCGGAAGTGCCTACACCGATCGTGCGCGACGTGCGCGAGACCTCAGAACCGACCCGCGCCCACTCGTTCGCGAGGGCGGCCAGGCCGATGATCGAGCCCCCGCCGACGATTGCGGTGATGGGCGCCGCGATCTTGCTCACCTGCACGGCGGCCACCTTGGCGTTGCGCGCGACGTTCCCCAACGACTTCGCCATCTTGTCGATGCCGATCTCGCGGCCGAGCGCCTTCGTCGAGCGCGCCAGCTGGTTGACCGGCCGCGTGAGCTGCGAGATCGAGTTGTTGATCTTGCGGACCGTGGCCGTCGAGCGGTCGATCGCGCTGATGGTGATCGCGAAATTGTTCATCGCGCCTTCCTCTTCTCCGAGATCCGCTGCGCCTGGCGAAACCAGAACGCGATGTCTGTCCACGTCAGGTCCCACGCATCGCGCGGGCTCCAGCCGTAGAACTCGGTCACATCAGCGAGTCGGTCCCGCCACTCGGCTGGACGTCCAGCCTGAAGCCTTCCAAAAATCACCAGCCTCCTGGAGATCTCGCTTGCAGAGGTTTTCGATCGCCTTGCGGGGGACCTTGGCCACGAGCGAGATCAGGTTAATGACCACGCCCACGTTCGTCGTGGCGTTGGCTGCCTTTTCGATCTCGCCGGCTGTGGGCTCGCGCAGGGTCAGCGACGTGTACTCGATGTCGGCGAGCTTGACCGGCTTGCGCAGGGTGATGGTCTTTTCGGTTTCGTCCATGGCTTACTGCTCCGTCACAGAGATGCCTTCCCACTTGACCTCGATGGTCGCGTCGGCGGCTTTGGAGGTCTGGGTCTCGACGGTCCACATGTTGCGGCCGACGATGGTCTTGCCGTTCGCCAGCTCGGCGACGACAGTGACGTTGTCCATGGCGTTCAGGCTGGCGACGCTCAGGCCGCCGCTGTCGCGCAGCGTGGCGGAGATGTGCCCCGCCGTGGGCTTCTCGCTGAAACCGTGGACGGTGTCCATGCCAGCGAGCGTCTCGCGCGAGAGCGTCGACGGGCTGTATTCGAAGTCGCCGGCCACCATGTAGCTGACGCCATCGACCGACACGAAGGCGGTGCCGGCAAGGCGATTGGGAGTTGCAGACATTGCTTTTCCTTGATGTCAGGCGCCGGCTTACTGCAGGCGGAACTGCGCGAGCAGCGCGAAGATGCGCAGCTGCGCGATGAGGGTGCCGGGCCAGAGCACATCCACCCGGTTCGGGTTAGACGCGTTCTGCTGCACGATGAGGTTCTGCGCGAACAGGTCGCTGCGCTGCACGATGCCTGCGAATTCCAGCTCCTGGTAGGCAGCGATCTGGTCGGCGCGGATCATGCTGGGCGTCACGATCGCCGAGCCCGCGGCGAACTTCGTCCCGTCCGCCGCCAGCTTCATCCGCGGGTACTTGCTGGTGATGCGCGTCTTGAGGAAGCGCAGCACGTACATCAGCGTGAACAGCGTCTCCACCTCGAGGTAGCTGTTGTCCGGCTGTCCGAAGCTGTTCTTCTGGTACGTCGTGATCGCGTTTTCGATCGCCACCGTGCCGTCGTCGGCCACCGTGAAGGTCGAGATGCCGTCGTAGAGCAGCGTGTTGCGATCTCCCACGAGGCCGAAGCGCGACTTCAGCGGCGGCGCGAGCACACCCTGCAGCGCGAGGGTCTGCATCGGCCGGGCGGGGTCAGCGCGCACGCTGACGGCCGCTTGCGCAGCGAAGGCCGCAGCCCACAGCCAGTTCGGTGTCGGGCTGTCGTTGAAGCCCATGATCGAGCCGTGCTGGTCATTTCGGGTCACGCCGAAGGTGGTCAGTCCACCCAGCGTGCCGCGATAGGCCGCGAAGTAGTGACCATAGATCTGCAGCTGCCAGCTCCAGCGGCCGGTCTGGTCATTCAGCAGGGTCTTGAGCGCGTCCAGACTGGTCGCGTCGGTGTACGGGCAGACGATGAAGTCGAAGGGCTTGTCCACCAGGTTGTTCAGCGCAGTCGTCAGCGTCGGCGCCGTTGCACCGCTGGCCATTGCGGTGATGGTGTACGTCATGCCGGTCGGCGTGGCTTCGCCGCCTGCCGTGCCGAGGTAGTTCACGCGCAGGTCGATATCGTTGCCGCACGGGCCCTTGTTGATCGCGGTGAAGGTGACCGTCGAGGTCGCCGCGGCTGCGGTGACGGGCAGGTTTGGCGTCGCCGTGACGGCCGCTGCGATCGCGGTTGCGATCTGCGCGGTGGTCTGGGTCGACAGGACCGGCACCGAGATCCGCACACCGGCGATGTAGAGCGAGAGCGTGCCGTTCGCAGTCGGTACGGCGGTCACCGCGAAGGTGCCGGTTGCCGCACCGGCCGCGCCGTCATCGGCGAGCGGCAAGTACCAGAGCTCACCGAAATTGTCGTTCTGACGGTACATCTGGGTCATCAGATGCAGCATCGAGCCCGGGCCGCCCACAGCCGCCGCATCAGCGACGCCCTGCGAGATCACCGGCACGTTGGGGGTGCCGGTACCGGCGGTGGTGATCTGGCCGATGATGAGCGCGCGCTGGTTCAGCGTCGCGGTGTTGGCCAGCGAGTTGTCCACCTCGGCGTAGAAGAGTGGCACCCGCAAATTGGCCGGGATGTTCTTGAAGGGAAGCGTCATGGCGACTCCAGAAAGGAGAAAGCCCGCTCAGGGCGGGCTCTCGGAGGGGTTGCGGGTAGTCAGTCGGCGCGCGACTGGGTGTCTTGCTCGGTCGGCGCAGCGGACGCGTCCGGGGGCGTGGCAAGCACCACGTCACCGTCGCCCTTTCGCTTCTGCCAGTAGGGCGTGTCGGGCACGTCGCGCCCCTCCGGCGGCAGCAGATCGAGGAAAACCGGGTCGCGGATCACGAGCCCCGGGGCGGCTTTCACGTACATGGAGAACTCCTATTGCGGAAGCTGGATGTCCAGCGCCCCCTCGTCGCGTCCATCCGGGCCGCTTGTGCGCGGCGCCGGCGTGACTGCATCGGGGAACGGAGGGCTGGGATAGGTGCCGGTCGCGTCGAACGGGTCGGTGGTATCGACGTGGATGCCCACGCTCTCCAGAGGCGCAAGCGTCGGGTCCGCCGGCGGCCAGACCGAACCAGGTGGAATGTCGGCAGTCGGATCGAAGGATTCAAAGACCTCGCCGACCAGCGTCATCCGGAAGCCAGCGAAATGGCGCTTGCCGTCTGCTGTGCACTCGACGTCGGTCTGGATCGACGAGAACTGCTGGATCATGCGAATGACCCAGTAGCCCTTGAGGATCGCCTCCTCGACGCGATAGGCGAGATCCTCGATCCGGTCCTGCGCCTCTTCGGCCGTCAGCCCGTCAACTTGGCCCTGGACCACAACCGAGATCATGGTGGTGAACTCCGGCACACCGCGATTGATCGAGGTCCTCTGCTCCGTCGGGACGCTGACCAGCAATGCCGGCAGCTTCTCAGATGCAGTCGGCCAGTTCCCGGGTGTGACCTGGTAGGTGCCCTGCACTCGCGCAGCCAGCGCGGCCACGATCGCGAGACGCAACTGCCGTCGCGCCGACATCGGTTGGACAAGGGGATCAGCCATCAGATTGCCTCGTTCAGCAACAGCTTGGCGGCGCCATGGCCGTCGACCTGCACTTCGCGGATGACGAACGTCATGCCGTGCACGATGACCTGGTCACCTTGCACTGGCAGTACTGGGTAGTCGCTGATGCGGATACCGAGCACAGGGTGCTCCGTCGTCACCGCCATCCCTCCGGCGAGATCCACCTCGCGGTAGGCCTCGTCGAAGATGCCCGACCCGGCCTGCGGATCTCCCGTAGCCGGCAAGTGCGTGACAGCCTCGCCGAAGACGCCCTGCAGCGGCCCCAGCACCAGCGAATCCCAGTCGATCATCAGGCGCCCGCGCGACCGGAGAGCAGCACCTCGGGGCGGGTGCAGATCATCAGCGGGTAGGCGTACGCCTCCATCTTCCACCACATGCGACGCAAGAGGTCGAAGATCGGCAGAACGTAAACCGGCTTACCCGGGGTGTTGACCCAATCCACGGTCTCACCAGGTGCCATGGCTTCGCGGAAGATGCCGGGCGCGCCTACGGGGAAGAACTTGACCTTGTCGTCAGCCAGCTTCACCGTGCTGTTGTCGTCGGAGCCGCGGTAGTTCATCCACGTGATGCCGCCGAACTCGAACTCGTCGAACGCGGCACCAGCGCTCCCGCCGCGAATCTCGCGCGCATCGTTCCAGTTGACGAAGGTACGGATCACATCGGAGTGATTCACGAAGCCGTCGTAGAAGCTGTCGCCGCAGAGCCCATAGACCTTGGTAGTCGGCATGAATGCGCCCTGTGCCTTGCGGGCCATCGTGCGCTTGATGCCGTTGCAGATGGGCCGCAGGGTGTTGGCCGCCCCGGCGGCCAGGTTGAAGCCGATCTCGGCAGCCTGGGTGATCTGGAACTCATCGAACCAGTTATAGAGCGTGCTGCCGTCCTTGGGATCGAGCATCAGGCCCTGAATGGCGCCAAGGCGAAGGTATTCCTTCGTGTACTCGACACTGGCCAGGAGACCGGTGGGGCCGCTCAGGCGACGCGCAACTTCGGTCTCGACCTGCATGAGGATCGATTCGGTTCCGAACTCGCGGATGCCTTGCAACTCGCTCGCATAGAGCGTGTCGTCGTGCATCAGGCGCGGCACGTCGAAGTAGCGCATCTTGCGCTTCTCGGTCGTGCGCTGGGTGCCTTCGGCGCCACGCTCGCTCAGCGGGATGAGCACCAGCTTGCCGGTGCGCTCTTCGACGGCCAGCGCCGTCGTGCGGATCGGGTTCGGGTCGAACAGATCGAGATTGCCCAGTCCCACCGGCTGGTAGGGGTTGCGCTGAACCGCATCCGTCAGCGCGATCGCTTTGAACGGGTCCTGATTGAAGATGTCGAGGATGTCGCCTGCCATGATGTTTCCTTTCGGGAATGAAGAAAGGCGCCCTCAGGCGCCCTTGGCGGGGTGTTGGTGGAGATGGACCTTGATCAGCGAGCGAGGATGCCCAGCGACTTCAGCTGCGCCAGCGCGCTGGCGATTTGTGCAGCGCTCGTGCCGGTCGGGTAGATCAGCTCGGAAGCGTTGACCTCCGCATGCCGCGTGATCGCGAGCGCCGGCTTGTCTCCGTTCGTGACGTTCTTGCCGTTGAACAGGATGCCCGCGACGAACTGCGAGCCGTCCGCGTTGGCCGGGTCCCACGGTTTCATCTTGTTGGAGCCAGCCGCCACAGTCACCGTGAAGCTGTCGCCAGCCACGAAGGCGGTGCCGCCTGCCGTGATCGTGAAGCCGAGACCGCCAGCTGCGTATGCGACGCCGGTGGTGCCGTGGCCCACTTCCGAGCCATACGGATCGTTCACCACGTAGTGCGTCGCGTCGTTGAACTCGACGGTGTAGGCACCGACGACCGGCGCGTAGCCTTTCGCAGACAACGAACCCATCGTGCCATTGCCGGTGTTCGTGCCGGGGGCAGACACAACCGTGGGATTGCCGATGGTCTGGGTCGCAGTGACGGTGAACGAATCGCCAGCAACGAAGGCAGTGCCGCCCGCGGTGATGGTGAAGTTGACGCCCAGCGCGCTGAAGGCCACGCCAGTCGTACCCGCCGCGACCGCGCCGTTCGGGGCCGTCACGTTGAACGTGGTGGCGCCGGTGAACAGGATGTTGTAGACCCCGATCATGGTCGGCTGCGAGACCGTCGTGATGGCGCCGAAGGTGCCGTTGCCAGTGTTGGTGCCGAGCGCGGCAGCGACGGCGGCGGCGCCGGCCGTCAGCTGACCGAGGAGCGTGCCGGGCAGTACGTTGACGCCGCCGGTCAGCACGATGGAGTCACGCGAGATGTGCCCATTGGCCTCGCTGACCATGAAGCCGCCGTCGTGGTAGTTCTCGACGAGCGGAGTAACGGTGGGGTTTCCCATGATGAAGTCCTTTCGGGGTGATCGGGTGGATTACTTGCGCTTCGGGTTCGCGCGGGCAAATGCGCTGTCGAGGCGCGCGGCGGTGACCTGGGCACTCGACTGGCTCGGGGCACCGCTTGCATCCAGGTTGGGGTTGCGGCGCTGCACGCTGGCCTGCGGCGCCGGGGTGCCTTCCAGCACCGCCAGCGCTTCCTTGCGCGTCATCGCGGTGTTGAAGGCGAGATTGGCGGCGAGGACGGGATTCTTTGCGGCGGCCTTGCTGCCGAAGATGGCGGCGCAGCGGGCGCGCTCGCGCCGCCGGGCCGCGGCAGCGGTGCTGTCGCCACGCATTTCTTCGTCGTTGTCGTCATCGGCCTTGGCGTCCTTGTCCTTGTCTTCTTCCTCGTCGTCGAGGGCCTTCATGCGCTTGGCATAGTCGTCGTCGGACTCACCTTCGCGCTGGTCGCGATCGCCCGCCTTCGCGTCCTTGTTCTTGTCCTTGTCGTCGTCGCCTTTGTCCGGATCGTCGCCCGAGGCCGTGTCCTTCTTGTCCTTGTCGTCGGGGTCATCACCTTCGGCGCGCGGCTTACCGGCGAACCCGGCGAGATGGGCGAACGAGAGCGCGTTCGCCACTTTGCGGAGAGTGCTCATTGGCTTTCCTTGTGGTTGAAGTGACTAGTCGCCCAGCTCGCTGAGCAGGGACCGGAACGCTTCGTCCGGCGCCATGACGGCGTCGGCGAAGCCAATCTCGACACCGCTGGCGCCGAGAAAGGTGGTGGCCTGGGTGCTGC
The DNA here is from genome assembly GCF_050632185.1 of Variovorax ureilyticus. GTDB lineage: Bacteria > Pseudomonadota > Gammaproteobacteria > Burkholderiales > Burkholderiaceae_C > Variovorax > Variovorax ureilyticus_A. Next base: position 1,711,779 of record NZ_CP192579.1, on the reverse strand, counting down.
GTACCTTGGCCGTGGACAGGTTTCGATTGCGTGCGACCGTGCTCACGAACAGATCACCCATCGCGTCGATGTCCGCCTGGAAGCGCTTGCGGGCGGCCTCCTCGAGCGGCGTGTATTCGTTGCCGTCTGCCTTGCGGTCGCCATACTGGAAGATCGTCACGGTGATGCCGGCAGAGGTGAGCGCCTTCGAGAACTCGACGGCCATGCAGATCACGCCGACCGAGCCAGTGCCGCCCGTGCGCGGCACGGTGATGCGGTCGCAGGCGCTCGCAATCGCGTAGGCGGCAGAGTAAGCAGAGTCGCTGAGGATTGCCCAGATCGGCTTCGTGCCCCGCTGGCTGTAGATCGCGTCGACGAAGTCGAAACAGCCAGACACCTCGCCGCCGGGGCTGTCGATGTCGAAGGCGATGGCGACGACTTCTGGGTCTTCGATCGCCATCGAGAAGTTCGCGCGCAGTCCGTCATAGCCAGTCATGCCGCTGTACGGACGCAACGTACCGAGCTTTGCCACCAGCGTTCCGGTGACTGGGATGATGGCCACTCCAGCGACGACCTCATAGCCGCGCGGGGGCGACTCCGCAGGACCGCCGAACTCGTCGTCATCGGACCAGGCGCCCATTCGCGCTGGGGTGCCATTGGCGCGGAAGAGCTTCGTGATCCCGAAGCGATCAGCAAGCGCCGCCATCACCATCTCGCCCTTCGAGGGCAGGATGGCCAGGGGCGTGTTGAAAAGGCGCTGCGCCAGGTGCGGGTAGTTGGTCATTGGGCGGAGGGTTCCGGTTCGGGTTGGGCCGCGCTCGTCGCGTCGTCGCCGTACCAGTTCGGCGGCGGCAGGCCGGCGTCCTTGAATTGCTGGATCTCGACCGCGCGCTGCTGGATCACCTCTTCGTAGTCGAGGCCCTGCTCTGCGCACTCGCGCTTCAGCGTCGACAGCGCACCGTCCATGCCCAGAATGGCGCCCTGCTTTTCCTTGACCGGATCGACCCAGCCGCGGGCCACGCCGAGCCAGTCGCATCGGCTGTAGTGCGTCCGAGCCTCCAAGTACTCGGGCGCGCCATTCGGAAGTGGAAGATCGCCGCGGTCCATGGCTTCGTGCAGCCAGCAGGAATACATGGGCGTCGCCGTGCCGATCTTGAACTCGGTGTTCCGGCGAGTGAGGGTCTTCCAGCTTTCGAGCAGGGCCGCGCGGGCGCTGCTGTAGTTCGTCTTGCTCCAGTCCTGCGTGACCTGCTCGGCGGAGATGCCGGCGGCGGCCGCGAAAGTGCGCAGCATCTCCTGCGCGAAATCGCTGAAGCCTGCGTGAGGGTGCGCGCTGGCGACGGATTCGATCTTCTCGCCAGGTGCGAGGGTGGGCACCTTCGCCCCGTCCAGCATTGCGGGCCGCTCTTTCGACCAATCCGCGCGTAGCTGCTGGTATTGGCTTAGCTCGTTGTCCGCGGAGAGCGCATCCTGCACCTGCGCAGGGTCGTATGGGCTGGTGACATAGGTCCCGAAGGTCGCAGCGATCGTCGCGGCCTGCAGCTCGACGCCGTAGTAGCGGGCGAGCATCTTGAAGCGTGCCAGCACCGGCGTGAAGATGCCGATGCCACGGTTCTGCCCCGCGCGGTCGCGCTCGAAGTCATGGATCACGCGGCGCCAGCCGTCCTCGTCCTCGTACTCGACGCGCTCCCAGTCGTTGCTCTCGATCGCGCTGTACCAGTCGTTCTGGTGCGCCTTTCGGATGTGATACGCCAGCGGCACGCCGTAGGTGTCGATCTCCACGCCGCCCCGCATGAACTTCGTATCCATCGCCTGGAACGGGTTCGAAAGCCGGTCAGGGTCGACCACGAGAAACGACGTCGCGTAGCTGGCAGCGCCTCGGCCGATGCGCTCCGGCAGCCAGTAGGTCAGGGCCAGCGAATCGCCGTCGATCAGCTTGTGGCGCAGGAGCAGGCGCATCTGCTGGCTCACGGTGAGCTGACGGGACACATCGTTGTACCGAGAGACATCGTCTGCATAGCCGCGCCAGAGGGCCTCAACCACACGACGGAATTCCTCGGCCCACTCAGCGTCGAAGGCACTGATGCCGGTAACAGCCGCCAGCGCGCGATAGTCCGGGCCAGCCGACAGGCGCATGTTCGCGCCGACCGTGTTGTCCAGGATCCGCGCGATGCCGCCGGAGGCCCAGCCATCATTGCGAGCGAGGTCCCGGCTGCGCGCGACCATCCGATCGCGGAACTGGTTGATCTCCGAGTCAGGCGAGCGGATGACGGGCAGCCAGTCGCCCATCTCTTGGGTCTGCCAGTTCGAAGACTCGTAGGGGAACGAGCTCGCCCCCATGGACAGCAACGGGCCAGGCACAGGTCCGTACCCGGACGCCTTGCGGTTTGGCGACGATGGCGCCATCGGGCGCCCTTGAGCATCGAGGATGGCCATCAGAACAGCGGGCGCAGAGGAGCGCGACGGTTGATGCACTGGGCGCCAGTCAGTCGATCGATCTGCGTCTGCACGGCGAGGATGGCCTGCGTCAGATCGGCGATGTTGGCCTGCGTGTAGGTGACCGTGCGTGCACCGTCACCCTGCGTGTACGAGGCGACCTGGATCTTTCCGCCAGTCGTCAGGTCGAGATAGGCCTGCTGCATAGCGGCCGGGCGAGCCTGGAGCGCCGGCAGTGCGATCCCATCGAGGATGCTGGTGCGACGGTACATGTCAGGCCAGCTTCGCAATGAGATCGGAGACCTTGGCCGTTTCAAGCGCGGCGATTCTGTTCGCGCGCACCTTCTCGGCCACCACGCGCACCAGCGCATCCATCGGGATCTTGAGGGTCACGTCACCCTTCACGATCTCCACGTCGCCCACGAAGTTGTCGGCCACGGTGAAAGTCACCGAGCCTGCCTTGATCTGTGCCATCGATTTCTCCTACGCGAGCCTGCTGGCCAGCGATTTCCTCTCGGGCTTCTGCGCACTGGGCGCCGGGGCTGCCGCTTCGGTGGACTCGGCGACCACCGCAGGCGCCTCCGTCACCAGAGAGTTCTTGTCCCATTCGGCCGCCCACGGTGGCGGGCGGTCCCAATTGATCCGACTGAGGCCATGCAGGTGGGCCAGCACGTGGCCCATCACCATCAGGTCTAGCTTCTCGTTGCGAGCGCCGTCGGCCGTTTTCTCCCATCGACCATTCGGCAGCCGATGCTCAGACACCACCTGCTCGAACCACGGGTGCGGCGCTTCCTTGGCGCGCAGCGCGTACGGGAAGTGCACGTACCAGTCGCCGATCTCCGCACGCTGCAGCTGACCCGACAGGTCATCCTTGAACATGTTCGGGTTGAACTGCGCGAGAGGCACCGTGCCGCCGCCTGCCTTCACGTTCGCCGCGCGCGAGGTGTCCGGGTAGACCACCGTCAGCCGCGGCGCATTCAGCTGGCTCGCCCCCTTCATCGGGATTACCGACCATGCATCGCGGCCGGCGATCTTTCCGTAGAGCCTCACCTGCTTGCGAGTGCGCCAGCGTGTCCATGCGGCATATGCCTGCTGCGTCACGCCCGGCAGGCCTGCCGAGTCGAAGCCGCTGGCCTTGATCGCCATGACGCGGCCGCTGCGATCCGCGAGCGGGTAGACCTTCTCCATCACCTGCTCGCGCATCTTGTCCCAGTCCTCTGGCGACGTTGCCGGGTCTGCGGGGATCTTCCCGCCATCGATCACCCAGCTCTCGCCCCGCGGGCCCCATCCGCGCACCAGCCATTCGAAGTTCGCAAGCTGGCAGTCCACTATGGCGGTCAGGAAGCGCACGCCCTCGGGCACCACGCCCGTCTTCAGGTCCTGCTCTGCCCGTTCGGCCAGCGTGTTCGCGTCGACGGTGCCGACGTTGCGCGGCGGCGTGTATGGGAAGCCCCACTGCTTCACCAGCACCTGCCGGAGGGTCTGCTCTTCGCCGGACACCTCCATCTCGCGCTGCGCCTTCGCTCGCGCCCTAGCCAGGCCTCCGATGCCGCCCATGATGAAGGGACTCATCGCCCCGACGATCCAGAAGCCTGCTGTCTTGCGCCGTACCAGCTCCCCGGTCACGGTGCCGTCCTGCGAGATCTCCTGCCCTTCACCAACCCAGCCGCGGAACGGCGACGCGAACGCCAAGCGATTCATCTCGCGCCGATGGTGGTCCTCGATGAGGCAACCGTTCACCGGGCACACCAACCGGGCCCGCGCCTCGATCTCATCGAGCGAGCCATCCTCCGGATACTCCAGTGGCATGTACCGCTGCGCGATCGGCACCGGGCTCGACCAGCAGCCGCAGTGCGGGCAAGGCCAGTACCAGACCCGACGATCACTGTCGCCGTAGATGGCCATGATCCCGGCCGCCCAATCTCGCTCCGGGATGAGCCCACGCGCCAGGTCAGGGTGGCTCAGCGCGAGCAGCGTCGACTGCCGCCCGAAGGTCTGGCGCCGCACATCGAGCAGCGCCTTCACGTCTCCCAGCGACGTCGCGTAGGCGTCCACCTCGTCGGCCACGATTCGCGGGGCCGACTTGTTGATCAGGTTGCTGTGGGCCGCAGACAGGAACTCCACCCGCATGCCCTGGAACTGCTTGAAGTGCAGGCTGTCATCGACGGGGCGCCGCCCGAGCCGCTCCTTCATGCTTTCGTGCGCATCGATCATCGGGTTGATCCGGCCCTTCACAAAGGCCTCCAACCCCGGATCGGTCTGCATGTACCAGAGCATGTCGCCGGGATCGGTCGAAACCGACTTCAGCAGCCAGTTCTGCGCGATCTCCGTCTTTCCGCTCTGACCGGGCCCCACCACTGCCACCGTCTGGTAGTCCAGCAGGTTGAGCACGTCCATGGGCCCGACCAGGTAGGGCGCCATGTCGTGCGTCCACTTGCCGACGTAGCCCCCGCCTTGGTTCGACAGGTGCCGCTTCTCCAGTGCGAAGTCGCTCACCGACTGCCGCACGGGCGGCAACAGTAGGTCCAGCGCATTGACGGCAATGCCGACGGCGGACCCGTATGGGCTCTCCCTCATCGCGCCAGCAATGCCTTCAGGTCGGTCACCATGTTCTGGCGCAGCTCGTCGACCATCGAACGCACGATGTCGCTGCTCTCTTCGGGCAACCCGACACGCTTGACCACCATGTCGGACAGGCTGTCGAGGCCTTTGCCGAGGCGCGCGAGCATGGTGCCGAGCACGAGTCGCATTTCCTCGGCGTCGATCAGCTCACGCCGATCCTTCCGCAGGCTGTCCTCGACCTTGGCGGCCTGGGCATTCTTCAGACGCTGGCTGGCCGTGCTCTCGCCGCGGTGCGCAGCGCCCGGCGTGTCCGCCACGTCACCCATGTACGGGGCGACCTTGGCTTCTGGCGCAGGTGGCGCGGGCGTTGGCGCCGGCTCGGCTTGCGCCACGCTCTGACCGTCCAGATAAGCCACGACGGCATCTACGTCGAACTCCCAGCCGCCAGCGCGTGTGCCGCGCTTGCGCACCGGGAACGATGCATCGTTCTCCAAGCGCCGATCGAGTCGCGGGCGAGTCCAGCCCAGCGCCGCGGCAAGTTCTGCCTTTCCGACCGCCGAGCTCGCGCCCTCCTTGTTCTTCTTCATGACCGGCCTCCTCCGAGCGTGTAACGCTGGCTCTGCGCCGCGCTGCCGCTCGGGCGTCGGATCGCCGGCTTTCATTGGAGAACCGGCCGTGTAATGCGACCGTGTAACGCTGTTTTTTTCGTTACACGGTCCCGAAAACGGGCGCGCGCAATGCCCGCGTCCTAGGGTGCTCCGGGAAGGACCCGCGCCCTCGATTGGTGCGATCCCTCAGCGGGCCGTCGCGATGGCCCGGGCCAGCGATGCCCCGAGCACGCGGTTGAAGTTCGATCGCACGAGCAGCTCGGCGCGCTGCCTGTAGTCCAGATGCTGGGTCACAGGGTGCGCGTCCTCGAACTTGATCAGCAACTGGATGCTGGCAGGCTTGCCGTTCTTGGGGGGCACGCGCTGCCATACACCGTTGATCTCCTGCCCACCCTTCCCCTTCACCTTGCCGACGAACACATTCCCCTTGGCCTTGAGCTGGGCCAGCTTCGTCTTGGCAAGGTTGCCGTACTGGTTCAGCGGTGCATTCGCTGGCCGCAGCAGCGCACGGCTGTTCAGCTTGTTGGTGCCGCCGTTCTCGTAGGGCTCGAGGTAGGCCGCAGCGATGTCCTTCACGAACACCATCGTCTGCAGGTCGTCCTTGCGTGCTGCCTTCACCCCCACCGAGTTGACGGTGAACGGTGTCGGTCTGTCGAACACCGACTTCATGGCGTCCTGCTCGCCCGCCTGGACGATCTTGGCCAAGCCTGTCAGGGCCTGCGCCGTCGCGAAGGGCATCTGCCGATAGGCGAAGTCGTTGAGCGTGCGCTCGATGCCCTTCACGTCGCCCCGCACATTGATGTCGAACATCAGACCGGCGGGTTGTTGATCAAGCGCAGCAGCACGGTCGGCTCGCGCTTCGGGTTGTACACAGTGACGCCGTCCAGAGTCGTGGAGATCACGGGGCGCACGTAGCAATGCAGGACGGAACGGCCAGCCAGGGCGCCGCCGCTGATCTCGACCTGAATGGCCTTGCGCGCCGCAATGATCCGTCTGTCCTTGGTGACGATCTGCGCAACGTTGATCGATGGCGTTCCGAAGGTGAGATTTCCCTGATCGGCGGTGATATTGCCGATCACCTGCAGGATCGTCTCGTTCGGATCGAGCAAAGGTGTGCAGTCGATGGTGTAGAACAGATCCTCGCTGGTGCGCTTTTCGCAGATATCGATCATGGCCTGCGGTCCCCCAACGACCCAGATGGTCGATCGTTCCTCAGCACGCAACTGGGTGTTGCGCCCCTGTACAAGCCATGCTGTCAGCCTCGCCGCGGCTTTCACCACCGGGCCGAGCATGGCGCGAACCACCACGGTTCCACTGGTGACCAGTGCTCGCGAGCTGGCCGGTGATCGCACCTCGCACGATCCCCACTGTCTTCCGAACGCTTGCCGTGATGGCGACTGCGGCGCTCAGCACAAGGAAGCGCGCCCGCGATGTCGCAAGCGCCGCCACCGAGGCCTGAACCGCCATGCGTGTCGCGCCAACTACACGCCGAAGGGATGAGCCTGCGGTGAGCACTGCGGAGCGGATCAGGTTCATCCGCTTCCCAACGCTTGCGATTGCCGCCGTCGCCGCTGCGCGCACCACCTGAATCGTTCGGCCCAATGACGCCGCGGTCGAGACGCTGGCCGCCAATGTGAGCAGCTTCGCCTTGACAGTCGAAATGGCCGCCACCGTTGTGCTTGAGGCTGCACGAACCAGATTCGCCCTCTTCTGCACCAAGGCGACAACCGTGGTGGAGGTCGAGCGAACGATTTGAACTGCGCGCGCCGCGCTCGCCGAGGCTGTCACCGTCGCCGCCAGCGTCATGAAGCGCGCCTTGAGCAGCGAAATAGCCGCCTGGCACGACGTCGCAGCCGACCTGGTCACGCTTGGCATCTTCACGACGGACGCCGTCGCAGTCGCCACAGCAGAACGAATCGCCCGAATGCCGCGCTGCACGCTCGCCGAAGACGTTGCCGTCGCGGAGCGAACAGCCTGAATCGACAGCAGTCGGCTCGCTGAGGCCGTCACGCCAGCACTCAGCGTCATCAGCTTTGCCTTGATCGTCGACAGCGTAGCCGCCGAAGCCTGCGATGCGCTCTTGACCAGGATCCCTCGCTTCGTCAGTGCGGAGACGGCAGCCGTTGCCGCCGATTTCGCTGCGCTCACCGCGCGCTGCACTGTCGCCGAGCTCGTGACGCTGGCGGAGAGCGTGAGCAGCTTGGTTTTGATCGAGCTCAGCGTGGCCGAACCGGTCGTCGATGCGCTGCGGATCGCGCCGACAAGCCGAAAGACTGCGGCGGTTCCAGATGTCGCCGCCGACCTGATGATCGCGGGCCCGGCCACCTTCGAGGCCGCGACCGAGCTCGCCGCCGAGCGAATTGCTGCGATTGCGGCTACCTTGGCTGCGCCGGCAGTCACCGAGGCAGTCAGCGTCTTCGTGTAGGTCGTTCCTACACCGCCCGCGGCCCCCTTGAGGACCATGGCCGCGCCGGCAAAGACCGAGCTGCCGGACCAGCCCCACACCGCCGACTGCGCGCCCGTTGCCGTCAGAATTTTGTAACTGATGTCGGCGGCGACGTGGACGGAGTTGTCCGCGTTGTTCGCGACGTTGGTCCAACCCGAGGGGGTGAGGAAAGACCCCGTATTGATGCCGTTTTCCGCATGCCCGACCGCAAAGATAACCGCGTCGTTGGTCGTGTTCGTGGCCGTACCGCTCGACCCGGACAGACCGTTGGTTGAAATAACGTTGCTGGAGCTGACATCGAGCGCCGCCGCTGTGTCCACGCCGCTGTATTCGGCAATGGCGGCCATGGCATACGAGCCGCCCGGCATAACTTGGGTGGCCGAGTAGGTGCCGGCGCTCGTGTTCTGCTGGAGGGCCAGCACTACGGAGGGGCCGTAGCTGCCGCCCCCTGTGGCCGGCGCTGTCGTGGACTGAACGCCCGTCCATCCGGTAGGGTAGGCAAGCGCCACCGTGGTGGCATCCCCTCGCGAGACGGCCACCCCCAGCGCGACCGCATTCCCGGCATTGACCGACGCGAGCGACGGCGCGATCCCGCTCGCGTTGTCCGCAAAGAGAAGCGTGGTTTTCTTGACGAAGGCTACAGCCACGGTAGCCCCTTAGAAATACTCGACCGCCGCCGCAGCGGTGATCGCCTGCCACACCTGGAGCGCGAGCGTGTACTGCCCCGTGTCGAGATCCGGGTCGCCAACGTCAGGCGTCATCCAGATGGAGCACGTCTCCGAGCCGTCGACCTTTGAGACCGTGCCGCCACCGTCGAACATGACCCAACCCGTCCATGTCCCATCCGGCTTGCCGATGTTCGCCAGCAAGCACAAGGCCGCCGGCCACCCGGACGTGGTGAACGTGAGCTTCACACCGCGCACACTCTTGCCGGCCGGAATGGTCGCCGTGAAGCTGAGCGTGCGCGGCGTGTTGTCGAGCGGGTTTCCCGTCTTGGCATCGACGAGCGGCGTGTACTGCTGCGCCGCGCGCTGCACGAGCAGCGTCATGGCCGATCTAACTGAACTGCTTTTTGACGGTCAGCTGAAGCGAATCCCCGGTTGCCAGGTTCACCACCGCGAACGTCGCACTGATGTCCATGTTTCCTGCGGTCGAGGCGTCGAACGTGCCGGCCTCATCCACCGCGCGCGGGGCGCTGGCAGTGATCGTGCCCACCGTCTGGTAGGTGTCGTTCGTCACGGTCGTGGTCACCGTGCTCGATGTGCCGGCGACGCGCGACTCGGCTGGCGTGCTGAGCGCTGTATCGGCCGCGGCGGCAGTGCGAGCCGCGCCAGTGGCGCCAGTGCCGATGCCGATGTAGTTGGGTTCCGCCTGCGCCGGCGTGCTGCCGATGTGGCGCTTTGCCGCAATGGCTTTGCCGCTGGAGGTGGCGACAGTCGCAGTGCCGAAGGCCATGGCTTACTCCTGGACGGTGGATTGATAGAAGGCGATGGCCGCGTAGACCACGGCATCCAGCGAGCCGGGAACGGGAGCTGGCGCATCTGCGGCCGGTCCCGGCCAGAGGTCTTCGACGCGCTGCCCGACGGCCATGGAGATCGCGTGCACGGCGGCGCGCTTCTTGGCGTCCGCCACCGCTTGCTCGACCTGCGCGCACGCAATGGAGTTGTCCGGGTCGGGAGTGAATGCCGGAGTCGATGCAGCGGCATGTGCAGCCTTTGCCGCGGCCGCGAAGGATGCTTGGTCAAAGGCCATGGGTCAGTCCTCAGTGGTGGGTGATGCGGCCAGGCTTGCGGCCGCGCAGGAGTTGCTGCACGCGCCAGGCGATGCGGCGCAGCGGGTTCCGATCCCAGAAGGCGAGTTGGCCGAGCTCCTCGACGGTGCCGTCGGCGCGAATGATTCGGCCCTCGACACTGACCTGCTTCACAGGCTGGGACGTGGTGAAGAAGCTCATGGGGAACCTCGGAAAGAAAGGCGCCCCGACCGCGCAGGGTCGGAGCGAAGAGGCCCGAAGAGCGGGCCTGGAGACAACTGGGGGGGCCGGACACGCCCCCGGCGTCCGTGGAAGGAACGGAGCTATGCCGGGGGCGGCCACGGGGCGGAGGGTTTGCCCACCCTGCCGCAGGGGCCAGCGCGTGTGCAGCAGAACCGCCGGGAGGGAATGGCGGCGCCGCGGTGTGACTGCGCTGGGTTCGGTTTTGCGCTGGGTCGGCTCGCGGCCCAATGCAAAACGCCCGCACGTGGCGGGCGCTTGTCAGCTCAGAGAGCGATCAGATCGAGGGGCACATGCGCCACTGATCACGCACGCGGGGTCGCTCGCGCTTGGCCAACTTCAGCGCGTAGGCGCAGGCCTGCACCAGCTCGGCTGGGCGGTCCATGAGGCGGAGCTTCGGTTGCTCGAACTTCTCCGTCGCGACCTTGACCGCCGCGACGACCAGATCGGCGACGGCAGTGCGGAACGCTTGCAAGGCGTCCCAGATGCCAACGACGTAGGTGATGCAGGCGGTGACGAAGGTGCTGGCGCCGGAGTGACGGCTGATGTAGATGGCCATGTTGCTTCCTGTGGTGTGGTGCCGCGGCTACCGGCGGGGAGCCCTTGCCATTAGCGGGAAAAGGTGCCGGTACTTTCCCGGCCGTCATCTGGGCCTGTCGACCTGACCTCCTGGTCATATCGCCTGACGGGGCTGTTGTCGGTCGCGGCGGCATGGGGAGCCTGCGAGTGGGTGCGTCCAACCGGGCCGAGGCGTGTGCAAGGCCCTGCAGGTGCTTCATGCCGGCTGACCGTCCCAAACTGGTTGCGGTGGAGGCGCTCGCATCCTCGACAGTCGGGGTATGAACCCGGCGCTCTGCTATCTGAGCTACACCGCTGAAATAAAAAAGCCCGCACGAAGCGGGCAAACAGGCCCAATGTTGGGGCCTGGGAGACAACCGGTTGCGGCTTACTTGCCAGCGGGACGCTTGTCGAGGCCCTTCTCGGCCAGCATCGCCTGGATGTCTTCGATGTGGAGGGCGTCCACCATGCATGCGCCGGTGCCGGCGAGTTGAACGGGCGCGACCTGCCCATTGCAGTAGTCGTTGCCGGCGACAGCGCTATGGAGCACGCCGAAGCCTTGAACCTTGCCGTCGTAGCCGAGTTGAACGATCAGGTCGCCGTTTTTTGCCTCGCGGCCGTTGCGATAGTGCATTTGAAGCTCCTTCAGAAATGAAGAAGCCGCCTCAGTGGGCGGCTTCAGGAAGAAAAACGGGGCGATGGTGCAAGCAAGTGCCATTCAAGGCTCCCGCCGGATCTACCTTGCACAGCGATCCGGCCCTATGACTCCATCCCGTGCTCTTGGCCTACTTGCTCAGCACCGGCCACACGGTCAGCCCCTCCGGGGGTGTTAATTCAAGAGGCACCTTTCCTATCGAGGGCGAACGCGCTGTGTTCCAAGCGTGACGGGCGATGTAGGCTGGTGCCGTTGTACGAGGGGCGACAACTTCAGCAAGTTGGTCCGGTCTCGATGGGGCGGCGATTGTATGGAGGAGTTTCAACTCGTCAAGCGGTCAGCGAGTGATCGAGCCAATGCTGCCGCGCGCCCCGTTTACCGCCTCCTCGATCTCACCAACCAATTTACGGCCGGCCCACCCGTGCGGGATCGGCTTCTCGCCCAAGCCTTCACACTCTTCGCATAGGCGGTTCGATGGGCGGTTCGTGCCGGGGATGAGTTCCCACTTTCGGCCCCGGCATTCCAGGCAGGTGTGATCGAGCCACCACGACACCGCTGCGGCGGCCTTCGTATGCGGGCTGTCGATCTTCTCCAGCCACGCGAACTCCGCCACCAGCATGCGCACCTCCGACAGCGTCTTCAGCCTCTGGAACTTCAGACCGAGCTCATGGATGTACCAGCGGTTTGCTGTCTCCGCTGCCATCGCATGCGCGCGCTTGACCTTTTCGGCTTCCGTGAGGACACGCGGCATATAGCCATGGAGGATGCGCTGCGCGAGCTGCGCGACCGCGGCGCGCGGAATGTGGCGCGGCCGCTCCGATCCATCCCACTCGCTCTGCAGGCGCAGCAGTGCGACACCCAACTTTTCGCGGCTCCAACCAGCGGCCATGATCATGCCGGCGGCCTGGACACTATTGACCTGCACATCCAAGGTGAGATCGCTGGTGTTGGTCGCGCTGGCGTAGCGCTCGTCGATGGTCGGACGCGTGTTTTCGGTCATTCAGGTTGGTCTCGATAGAAGTCAATGGCGATCACGGGCATAAGCCACGGCACGCCGGTCTCTTTGTCGACGATGAGGGCGGCGCCGAGCGCGGGCGCGGCCGCGGTGTTCGGCAGGTCCTCGCGCTCGACGGTCTGGTCGTCAGCGTTCATGGTGCCTGCCGCTCCTCGTCGGGGCGCGTGAGGATGCTCTCCAGCATCTCCTGGCGCTTCGGTGCCGACAGATGTGGCCATAGGAATCGGCTGGCATGCGGCGTGTGCAGGAACTCCACCATCGCCTCGTGCACTTCCCGCATCTCGTCATCGCTGCAGTGGTCGTAGTCGAAGGAGACCGGCACAGGCACGATGCCACCACGCGGGCCTGGGGCCCATTCGCACCAGCCGGCGCCGATCTTCAGCCAGTCGCGCATGCTCTTGATGTGGGGCCAGCGCTCCTGGCGGTCGAAAAGCGATTGCTCGAATCGCATGTGCATCCGGTGGTACCGGCCGGCGCGGCTCGACAGGTTCATGAAGCCGAACACCTCGCCGGGCTCCGCGCGCAAGAGTCGATTCACGAGCCTGCGCCACCGGCTGTGGTGCTGATCGTTGAGTCCTCGGATGGCGTCGAGCAGGACGTGACGCACGACGCGGCGATCGGGCTCCGCCATGCCGGCGAGCGACATCTGCTTCGCGACCATGATGGGGCTGTGTTTCGTCATCGAATGCTCCTGCGACTGCGCGGCGCCCAGCGCCAGGACAGGACGCGCGTACCTCGCGTCAGCTTGTGTGTGGTGGGAAGCACGATGCAGTGCATCGTCCGGCCGCGCACGCGCAGCACCTGGTAGCGCCGACCTGTGCGCATCTCCAGCACGTCGCCGGGATCCGGAACATCGCCCCAGCAGCAGCGCAACTTGACCGGATCCCATGCCTGCTTCAAAGCAGCGTTCCCTGCGCGTGCTCGCGCTGTTGCAGCTGCTGGCGGTCAGCCTTGGCGAACTTGCCGATGCGGCACATGGCCTGAGCCGATGTGGTGATGGCGCTGCGATGCGGCTCCTGCCTCGCTTTGCAGATGCCGAACCCCATGCGCCCGAGCTCACCCTCCGGGCTCCAGTGCTTGCAGGTGCCGCAGTTCATGACGTCACCTCAGCGCTTTCCAGTGCCTTGAAGGCATCCCACATGCGCAGGTTCGCGAGCCGAGCGATATCGATCACCTGCTCGGGCTTGAGCCGGTAGGCATCCTTGGCAGGTGTCGCGCGCCGCTCGCAGTGAACCGCCAGAGTTCCGCCGCGCGTCTCACGCGCCAGCAGAATGCCGCTCGCCGTCGACGGCAGACACGCCGCCAGCTCCGGCTTCCAGATCTCGGCCGGCATGGCGTAGTAGTGCTTCCAGACCCTGCGAGGATGCTGGACCGGATCGCGGTGATTCCAGAGGTCGACACCGCGCTCCTGAGCCTCCGCATATGAAAGGCGGTGCCACCACTTATCCTTCTTGGCGTCAGCTTTCAGATCGCTTCGGCTGATCTTGACCTCGATGTCGATGATGCGCAGGTCCTGCGTTACGCCCAGCACGTCGCACTCGTTTCCCGTCCAGTTGCAGCGGTCCACCAGCAGCAGGCACTTGCTCGCCAGCGTCTGGCGCGCGACGAGTCGGGCGATGACGCCTTTGGACCACTTCATGCGGCCTCCGTCAACAGGTCGCCCTGAGGATTGGCCTGGCGAAGGTATGGCCGAATCGTCACGATCAGACAGGCATCGCGACCGTCGGGCTCCATCACCTCACCGCCGTCCTTGAAGATGCACTTGTCATCCTCGAAGACGATTTCCTTCAAGGCGTCGTTCACGACCTTGCGAGCGTTGTCCAGATCGAGCCGTTGCACGGTGTCGTCCCAGTAGAGGGGTTCGCTCTCACGCGCTTGAGGTAGTCGAGCGGCCGATGGGGAAACATCTGGATGTCCACCTGGACGCGGCCCGGCAAGCGCTCGCGCACGCCCGCCGCCTTCGCTAGCCAGCCGACCTGCTGTTTGTAGGCCTCAGCCTCGGGCGTAACGTAGGTCATCGCCATGTACTTGCCCGTCTTCTTCGACTTGATCACGCGCGTGGCCCAGTAGCGGTTCGCGGAGATCGGATATGGCAGTGTCAGGGTGATCATCAGGTCCTCTTCAGAGATCGCCGCCGCGCGGCTGGTTGTTGCGCGTCACGCGCACCGGGTTGGTGGGGACCGGCATGTCACGCGGCCAGTCCATGAAGCGCGTGTTCTCGCCGACATAGGTGAAGTCGAGATTTCCAGTGCGGCCGCCGCGCTGCTTCGCGAGGCGGCCCTTGGCGTAGTACTTCCATTCGGCGTCCAGGTCAGGCGTGCGCTGGATCGGTCGGTCGATGAACAAGATCACATCGGCGTCCTGTTCGATGGCGCCGCAGTCCTTCAGGTCGGACATGCGCGGCATCGGGTCTTGCTCTTTTTCCACGCCGCGATTGACCTGGGCCAATGCGATCACCGGCACGCCGAGTTCCTTGGCCAGCGACTTGAGACCGCGGCTTGCCTCTTCGAGCTGGTATGTCCTCGGCGCCCGTGCGTCGGTGCCTGACATCAGCTGCAGGTAGTCGACGATGAGGAGCTTCAACCCGAATTTGCGGCGCAACGCCCGGGCCTTCGACCGCACCTGATTGATGTTCAGGCCGCCCCTGTCGTTGCTGTAAAACGGCAATCCGCGCAGATCTTCGATTCCACGGGTCAGGCTGGCCCAGTGCTCATCGCTCATCCGCTCAGGACGGCGCAGCGCATGCAACGGAATGCGCGCCGTGGCGGAGATCGCTCGCTGGCCGCCCTCATGGTTCTGCATCTCCATCGAGAACTTCCCGACCGGGTAGCGCAGCTTCGCCGCGTGCAGCCCGATGGTGTCGGCCAGCGCGCTCTTTCCCATGCCGGGCCGCGCGCCGATGACGATCAGTTGCCCCGGCCGCGTGCCGCCGTCGAGCATCGCATCCAGATCCTTCAGGCCAGTCGGAATGAAATCGGCGGCGCGTTCGCTTGAGCGGCCTTCGGCACGGTCATTGATGAGGTCGAGCTCCTGAACGACCATCTGTTCCATCGATTCCCACTCGTCGCCGGCAGCTTCTGGATCGATAGCGAGAACCTTCTGCATTGCCTCGTCGAGGACTGCATCGACCCCCTTGCCTCGCGTGTTGAACGCGGTGGTCGAGATCTCGTCGGCGGCCGAGATCAGCTTCCGCAGGATCGAGCGCTCGCGCACGATCTCGGCATAGCGGCGTAGGTTGCCCGTGCTCGGCGTGTACGTTGCCAGGGCGTGCAGGTAGGCCAGCCCTCCGATATCGGTGGCCTTTCCCTGTGCGTCCAGCCGCTCGAAGACCGTGATCACGTCGGCGGGCTTGCAGGCGTTGATCATGCTGCACGCGGTCGCGAAGATGAGGCGATGCTCGGCCCGGTAGAAATCGTCCTCCGTCACCAGGTCGGCGACGCGGTCGAACGCCGAGTTGTCGAGCAGCAGGCCACCCAGCACGCTGGACTCGGCTTCGATGGAATGCGGCGGCACGCGCAGGTGCTCGAGGTCGGCCTCCAGGAATCGGGTCTCGTCGGTGCGCGCGTTCATGCGGCCTCCGCCGTTTGTTCGATGACCTTCTGCATGCCCTTGGCCGACAACAACCATTCGAACGGGCAGCGCCAGTTCGGGTGATCCGGAGATCGTGGGCCGCGACCCATGATGAAGTCGTTGTGCCTCGCGCGCTGGAAGTAATCGCGAGTCCACGCCAGGAACTCCTCGTCGTTCGTCGCGCGGGGCGTGCCATCGCGCCGCAGCGTCGTGAGGACCCAGTTGCGGAAGTCGTTAGCCGCCTGCGATCGTTCGGCGTTCATCACGACGACACCCGGCAGTTCGGGCAGGACTTCGTGCCAGAGATCGATGAGCGCCTGCATCCAGGTCGGCAGCGTGTCCGCCGACGTAGGAGCTTTAGCTCCTTTCCTTTTTCTCTGTCCCTGTCTCTGTCCCTCTCCCTGTCTCTTGGAGGCGATGTCCCTAGGCTTGTCCCCGGGACGATCAGATTTGTCCTCGGGGACAAATAGTGGATGTCCCTGAGGACGCCCCGCATCGATCCACGCATCGAACTCGGGACATAGAACGTTTGTCCCGTGCCGTTGGTTATGCTTCTTGATGCGGGCACACTCGCTCTTCCAACGTTGTTCGAGCTTCGACTTCCAGGCGTCGCGGGCCTTCTCGGCCACCACGGGGTGGTAGTGCCGTCCATCGGAGCACAGCACCCAGCCGCGCAGAGCCCCCGTCCGAACGTTGGCCCATTCCTTGGCGATCTTCCCGCGCTGCGCGTATCCCGCCTGTTTCGCAATCCAGTTATCGTTGTCCGGGATGGAGGCCGCCGGCACTTGGTGCCAAGAAGCGGCCCATATCAGCACTGCCGCCCAGCAGGCTTCCGGTGACTCGTCCGATGCCAAATCGGAATCGCGAAGGCGTGCGACGTCGAGCGGCATGAATGGGAAGTCCTGCAGATCGCAGTCTGCAGGCGTAAGTGGCGCGATCGCACTCTCTGTCACAGATCGAACCCTGTCTTTCTGGCCGGAGCGTCCGGCCGGCTCTTGAGGTCATCAGTGAACGCCCAGGCCGATGCTTCGATGGTCCACCGATCTCGCGCTTGCAGGGCTTCGAGCATCTTCAGCAGCCCATCCATGGTGCAGTGCTGCTCAAGAATGCTGGCGATCTCGCCTGCGACGTAGCAGCCCGGGTCGTCAGTTCCCCGGTCGCTGGTCATCCCGAGGCCACAGAAGCCTGCGATCAGGCTGCCTGCCGCGCTACGGTTCTGACGGCCCGTGCTCGGCACGAAGGAAGCTGCGAGCAGAAGAGGATCCTGGGCTTCATGCTCCAAGGTGTGACACGACTCGCACAGCACTTCCAACTGGCTGGTCTCGTACTCCCACGGCTCACGACCTTTGAAGTACTGCCGATGGTGAACGTGCAGCGTGCTTGTCTTGTCCCGGCAATTGCAGCATTGCCAGTTCGCAGCCTGCAACGCCTCCAGGCGCAGCTTCTGCCACCGCGGATCTTTGAGCTTCTCGAAATAGGTCTTTGTCATGCGCATCTCCGCAATGCCCGGCTGAAAGGACATCGGCAGAGCGGGCCGGAAGACCGCCTTTTCGGGAGCTACCCTAGCCGCGCCCGAAATCACATCACCGCCTTCCGGGCTTCGGCCTGCATCGCCTTCATCTCGTCGGCGATCTCGGAGTAGCTGTGGCCCTGATCGGCAAGCCATTCCATGTGCACGAAGCGCGCGGCGATCAGCGTGTTCTGCTCGCGCAGGTAGCGCTCGGCGCCATTTCGATCGCCGATCGCCATGCAGATCTGGATGGACGTGCCGGCGGCGAGGATCTCCAAGGTGCGGCGCGTCGCGATCAGTCGTTGGAGCCGATCCATCATGCTGAGTGCTCCGTGTGATACCGAACCGCCCATGCGAGGTCATCGAGGAGCCTTCGCGCCTTCGGCGTGTAGATGTGGATGCCCGGCCGGGTGTTCTTGCTGGCCGGATCTGCGCGCACGGCCTGCTGCTTGGCGATCAGCTCCCCGACCGTGTGGCGCTTGTAGAGGTCGTATCCGCGAGACATCAGATGCCCCCGCCGTTTCGCAGCGCGGCAGTCAAGGCGCGCACGTCGAGCCGAAGCCTCGCGTTTTCCTCTTGCGCCAGCCGCAGCTTCCGTTCCATCTCGGTCTCGCGCTGTTTGAGCGAGTCGAGGGCATAGCCACGGGAGTGCAGTAGCCACAGCAGCGGCACCTCGTTCCCGGCGAGGTCCATGAAAAAGTTGAGCCCGTCCTGCGGGAAGTTGTGCTGGCCGGCGTTCATGATGCGAGACCACTGCGCCTGACCCGACACCACGCCGAGAGGGCCAATGAATTCATGGCTCTCCAAGCCGCTAAGGGTTTGGCAGAGCTGCAATGCTTGGGTCATCGAAGTTAGCTTCTCGATGAGCTTCGCATCGACAGGCTCCATGGCCGGCCTGACGGTCGTCGAGTTCGAAGAAACGAAATGCGCGCGGGCCATCAGATGCCCCCGCGACGAATGGCGTCGCGCCGGTCGCGGCTGCGCTGGCCTTCGTCGGCGTTCTCGATCGGCGGACTGAAGCGGTTCTGGTGGCGCAGCTCGCTCACGCGCACGTCGGCCTTCTTGCTCAAGCCGTGGATGACCGAGCGATCGACGCCCTGCTTTCGCGCGCGCTCGACCTTGGCGGTGCTGGCGGCGCGCAGGTTTGCCGCAGTCTGAAGGGGGCGGAAGACGCTGGGCTCACCGGTGCGCCAGTGGAAGGCGGAAAGGACTGATGACTGCTTCATGCGACCTGCTTCGTTGCGGTGATTTCTTCGAGGACCGTCAATTGGTCGCCACGGGCGAGCCATTGCGACACGAGCGTGTTCCCGACGTAGTTGTTGAACTTGGTGATGCAGTCCCCAGGCAGGCTGCGCCGTCTGGGCTTGTCGTCCTTGGCGAGCCAGTCGCTGATGTGCTGCGCATGGAATTTGCAGTCGCGGGCCATGTCGGCCTTCGAGTGCTTCACGCGCCGGAGCTCCCAGGCGATTCGTACGACATCGCGGTACGTCTTCGCATACCGCACCCATTGCTCAGGGGCGACGCTCGGTGCGTTCAACCTCCCCAGGAGCGGGAACTCCAGCTGGTCCATCAAGGTGCCTCTCGATAGAAAAAGATCAACGTCTAACCAGTTGCCTAACCAGTTGGGCCGGGCAAAAAAATAAGGGCCATGACGACGCGAAAAATCACGGCCTTTTGGATGCACCCAACCAGCACGCCCGCGGTTGCGAGAGGCACCCCGCATGCGAGCGGAGAAGCTGGTGGGCGCATCCAAAAGGACGCGGCTGAGTGGCAGTCGCTGCATTCATTGGCCCTCGGGGTCTTCAGCCCGCTCCTCGCGGTGCATGAGGCGGCGCAAGGCCTCTGCGTCGGTGAAGAAGGCCATCAGGGCTTGCAGGAAGCCGATTGCACAGGCGATCGCGCCGCCGGCGGTGGCGATGGAGCCGCGCCGGATGAAGAAGACGGCAAGGTAGACGCAGGTCAGGAAGAGTCCGGCCGTCAGCAGTCCTTCCCAGTGGCGGCGGATGGCGGCGAGGAAGCGCATTCAGGCTGCCTTGGGTTCCACGAGGTCCGCAGCAGCAGTACTTGCGGCCTCTTGCCGGCGCAGAACATCCCAGGCCACGTCCGGGCGGAGCCGTTCGCAGCGAACACCCGTTTCCCGCTCAATTGCGGGGCAGTGCTCTGCGGGAACGCGACCGCGCTGCTTCCACATGCTGGGCGCGCTGGGCGCGACTCCAATGCGAATGGCTAAGGCACCAACGCCCCCAGCCGTGGTGATTGCTTCTTCAAGCGGGGAAGAGGGTTCAGGTGCCGTATCCATCGTTGCTCCGAATTGTCACGTTCGTGATTATCACGAGAACACCAACGTGATGCAACCACCGTGTCAAATCACATACGTGAAATCCATCGGTGAACGAATCAAGTGGGCGCGAGAGCAGCGCGATATGACGCAAGAGCAGGTGGCCCTTTTGGCCAAGGTGGCCACCTCGACGATCGGCAACGCCGAATCCGGCCTCAGAAAGAAGCCGCGGGAGCTCAATGCGATCGCCGCAAGTCTCGGGGCGTCGGCCACATGGTTGGAAACGGGGCGAGGCGAATGGCAACAGCCCGGCGGGTCGCCGGGCGCGACAGGCCTACCATTGCCGGACAGCCAGCAACCAGAACATGCCGGCACGATGAACAAGCTTCGTCGCGTGCCGATCGTGGGGACCGCGAAAATGGGGGATGACGGCTTCTATGAAGAATTGAGCGCCATGCCTGGCGCGGGCGATGGCCATATCGACATCGCCACAGGAGATCCGAACGCCTACGGTCTTAGGGTGCGAGGCATGAGCATGGCGCCTGCGATCCGAGACGGCTGGTACGTGGTGGTCGAGCCGAACGGCCAACTGGTCCAAGGCGAATACGTGTTGATCAAGCTCCTCGACGGCAAGAAGATGGTCAAGGAGCTGCTCTTCCAGAGGAACGGCGCCTACGAAATCATGTCGGTCAACGGCGAGGAGCGCCGGACCATCTACAACGACGAGATCGAAGGCATCCAGGCTGTTGGAGCGGTGGTCCCCCCGAGCAAGTGGAAGCCCGATTGACTCGAATCCGATGGAAACTCGACATCTGCTAGCCGGCGCACTCCTCGCGACAGTGCTGTCTCTTGCGAACGCAGCGGACTCGACGAACTGCACCCCATGGGTGCAGGCTGAAAGCAATCTCAAGCTTCACGGCTACAAGATCGTCCAACTGAGTCGCCCCGGCGTTGAGCGCGTCCTCGCATATCTCGCCGAACGGTCCAATGGCCGCCCGTCAAAATCGGTACCAGACGACTGGACGGGCTACTACGCATCCACCCGGTTTTATTTCTACGTGGACAGCGGCGTGCGCGCAGGCGGCATGCCAGACAACAGAGCAGTCATCGTTCTGGCAACAATCGCGGGTGAATGCTTGGCTCAAATGGGCGGGACCATCGAACAGATGGAGGCGATCCTCGATGGCTCCGCCGCTCGCCTGAACAATTCGTTGGCGCGCTGACCCTCCCCCCACCACTCGACAGACCTGAGCCCGCCTCGTGCGGGCTTTTTTGCGCCCGCGAAAAAATATCACGTTCTTGTCACGTATGTGTTGACACGAAGAATCACGAACGTGACAATTCCTCCCACGCCCTGCAATCCCGTAGGCGCAACCCGGAGGGGAACATGCCAAGCACAACGACGGTGATGGTCAACGCGGCCACCTACCACGTCACCACGCCGGCGCAGCTCGAGCTGGCTCGCCGCGATCGCGCCCGCGCTGAAGCCGCCTTCGTGCGCAACGTCGAGCAGACCGCGCGGCGCCTGCGCGAGATCGGCCGCGCCATGGGCATCCGACTTCCCGCGCAGCAACCCAGGAGCCGGGCATGAGCGCGAAGCACACGCCGGGGCCGTGGTCGCAGCACTTGGTCAAGGTGCAACGCGACATCTGTGGACCCCAAGGGCAAAGCATCGCGTACACGCGCGGCGCTCATTGGTCGGGCGATCGCAGCGAGGCGGAAGACTTCGCGAACGCTCTGCTGATCGCCGCCTCGCCGGAGTTGCTGGACACGCTGCGCGCCGTCGTCGCATTCTGGGACGCCATCACGATGGAAGACGCTGTGAACGACCTGCACGTCAAGGCCCGCGCCATCATCGCCAAGGCCACCGGGAGCGCATCGTGAACACGGTCGTTCTCTACGTGCTGATCGCTGTGTTCGGCGGCTACAGCGATCACCCGGCCACGCTGGAGCGCTTCGCGACCGCGCAGGACTGCGAGGAAGCGGCCAAGGCTGTCGCCATCGCCTTCCGCCGAGCATCCAACGTCGACGCGGGACTCCGCTGCGTCCCCATGAAGGTCTACATGCCGAAGGCCACCGGGAGCGCATCGTGACAGCGCGGCAGACCTACACGTTCCTGATCCGCTTCCGCGGCGGAGAGACGCGCACGGTGACCCGCGCCGGGCTCGATGAGATGGATGCCCGCGAGCTGGTGCTGCTGCACCTGAGCGACCTCGACAAGGAGCGGGTCGTGGCTGTCGTCGCCGAGATCCCGAAGGAGGCGTCGTGACGCAATCCGACTTCGCCACTCTGCGCGCCTGCACCGCGCCCCGCACCTCGCGCGATGTCTGCCGTGACGCCTGCGCCATCGAGCGCCCGGCTCCCAAGGTTGGCGGCCACCGCTGGATCGTCCCGGCGGGAATCGCCTGCCTCATCACCCTGTTCTTCATTCTCAGGAGCACGTCATGAGCGATCCGGATGACTTCGCCTGCACGACTGCCGAGGACCTTGATTTCATCGGCGCCGCCGGCCTGCTCAGCGCGGCCGCCCTGCTCTTCCTCTTCTACGGCGACGACATCGCCCGCTTCCTCAACTCACTCCTGATCGGTCTCTGAACGTGGACACAAACGAACCTCTCGCCGTCGTGCGCGCCAGCTCGTGGCCCAATCTCTTCGACTGCGCCTACAAGTGGTATTGGCAGAACATCGCAGGCCTGCGCAGCCCATCAGGCGGCCCAGCCGCGCTCGGCACCGCGGTGCACGCCGGCACCGCCCACTTCGACCAGGCGGTGCTCGCCGGGCAGACACCCAGCATCGTCGAGGCCGTCGACGTGTCGCGCGAATCGCTTGCCAGTCCCATGAGCGAGGTCGAGTGGGACGAGAAGCTCAGCCCCTCGGATGCCGACAGCCTCGCGGTCAAGCTGACGACGCGCTACTGCGCCGAGATCGCGCCGACGCGCACCTATGCAGCCGTCGAGCTGCTGTGCACGGCACTCGACATCACCACTCGGCACGGCGTCGTACGGGTCACCGGCACAACAGATCGCGTCCGAATCCATGCGGACGGGCGCAAGGGCATCTCGGACATCAAGACCGGCAGCCGCGCCACCGAGAAGAACGCGGACGGCAGCCGGCGCGCGGTCACGAAGGGCCACCACATCCAGCTCGGCATCTACGCACTGATGGCCGAGCAGGCCTCGGGCGAGCGCATGGACGCGCCGGCCGAGATCGTCGGCCTGCAGACCACCAAGGAAGCGCCCTGCGCGGTCGGCGAGGTCGCTGACGTGAAGACGCCCCTGCTCGGCACCGACGAAATGCCGGGACTCATCGAGATCGCCGCCGGCATGTTGAAGACGGGCTCGTTCCCGCCCAACCCGAAGTCGACGCTCTGCTCGCCCAAGTACTGCCCGGCCTATGGCCGCTGCAGATATCACGACTGATCACCTCCAACCAGAAAGGCAACCATGTCCTCAACCGTCGCGGCATCGCCGCCCGTCAACACCGCCAGCGTCGAGCAGCTGCGCCAGCACCAGATCGCGCGCATTCCCGACGAAGCCGACCACGTCGTCAGCATGTTCTCGCTGCGCGGGTTCGAACTCGCACAGCGCATCGCCCGTGCGATGTCGACGTCCAACGCGGTGCCCGCCGCCTTCCGCCAGTTCAACGAGAAGAAGGACCGCGACGGCAACATCACCTACATCGAGAACCCGTCGGCGCTCGGCAACTGCCTCGTGGCGATCGAGACCGCGCAGGCCGTAGGAATGAGCATCACGGCCGTCATGCAGAACGCGAACGTGATCGAGGGGCGTCTGACATGGAGCGGCCAGTACAAGATCGCGGCGATCAACGCGAGCCGGCGGTTCACGCCCCTCCGGTTCCAGATCATCAACCGCGGCATGATCAAGGCCACCTACCGCGAGAAGCAGGGCTGGAACAAAGAAAAGCGCGGCTTCGACTTCATCGACCGCCAGGTCGAGATCGAGAACCTCGAATGCATCGCCTGGGCGCTGCCGGGCAACATGGTGATTCCGCCCACCATCCGCACGCTGCAGCAGGCTCGCGAAGCGAATCTGCCGCTGATCGAGTCGGCCCCGGTCAGCATGAAGCTGGCCGTCGAGGAAGGCTGGTACAGCAAGCCGGGCTCGAAGTGGCAGACCGAGATGAAGCATCTGATGCTCCAGTACCGGGCCGGCAGCTTCTTCGGCAACATCCACGCGCCGGACGTCGTCATGGGCATGGGCCGCACCTCGGAGGAGGTGCAGGACGCGATCGTGCTCGATGTCGACAACGACGGCCGCGTCACAAGAGTCTCGGTCGAGGATCTGAATGCCGCGCCCGTGAAAGCCGAGGTCGTGCAGGCCTCGCAGGCTCCCGACCCGCAGACGGGCGAGGTCGCCGCTCCAACAGCTGCTGCAGCAAGTGCGAAACCCGAGCCGACCGAAGCAGCGTTCGACGTTGAAGCCTTCGCCGAGAAGCTCGCGGCCTGCAAGACCAGCGACGCACTCGAAGCGCTGTTCGACACCCTGCGCAGCACCTCTGCCAACGAAGACCAGCGCGCGGTGCTGACGGACGTCTTCAACCGCCGCCAGGAGGAGATCGCCGCCGCGGCGACGGCTGCCTCGCCGGCCCCGGCCAGCCGCCGCGCCCGCGCCTCTTCCCCTTCGATGGAGTGATGACGCCATGAAGCTGACCCATATCGAAGCCGAAAACTTCCTCGGCATCCGTCGTGCAGACGTGTCGCTGCACAAGCCCATCACCCTCTTCGCTGGCGGGAACTTCGCCGGTAAGAGCAGCCTGCAGGAGGCCGTCCGCATGGCCCTCACCGGCGAGGCCGTGCGCGTCGACCTGAAGAAGGAATACGGCGCGCTGGTGACCGAGGGTGCGCGCAACGGCTTCGCCCAGGTCTCGATCGCTGCCGGCGAAGCAGAGGAGACGGCGAGCATCGTGCTGCCCAGTGGCAAGGCGTCGCAGTCGGCGGGATTCGCCTCGTTCCCGGCGCTGCCCTACGTCCTCAACGCCCAGCGCTTCACCACGCTCGACGAGAAGGCGCGTCGCACCTTCCTGTTCGGCCTCATGGGCATCCGGATCACGCCGGAGACCGTGTCGACCCGCATGCTGAAGGACGGCATGGACAAGGTGAAGATCGACCGCATCGCGCCCATGCTGC
This sequence comes from Variovorax ureilyticus, assembly GCF_050632185.1. Taxonomy (GTDB): domain Bacteria; phylum Pseudomonadota; class Gammaproteobacteria; order Burkholderiales; family Burkholderiaceae_C; genus Variovorax; species Variovorax ureilyticus_A. The sequence goes on along the minus strand of NZ_CP192579.1, from coordinate 1,687,027 downwards.
GCGCCGGCTTCGATGCCGCGTGCGCGGAAGCCAAGACCAAGGCTACCGAGGCGAAAGGCGCGTGGCGCGCGCTGACGGGCGAGACCTATGGCGAGGTCAAGGCCGCGAGCTGGAAGGCCGCCAAGCCCGCGCTGGACGCTGCCGCGCACACCGCGGCGCAGCAGCGCCTGGCCAGCCTGGACCAGCAGATCGCCGACGCGAACCAGAACATTGGCTCCCTGCAGGCTCGCCTGAAGGAGCAAACCGGACGCGCTGCGCGGATCGGCACCCTCACCGCTTCCGCCGACCAGGTCGGGCGCGTTGAAGCGAAGCTCGCGACGGACGAAGCCGGCCTCAAGGAATGGGAGCAGAAGGTCGCGGACACCGAGGCGAAGGCCACCGGCGCGGCGCCGACGCACCCGCTGGTCTGCCCGCACTGCCAGGGCCATGTGGAACTCGCGGGCCAGGGCGAGCTACGCGCCTACGTGGCGCCGGATGCGGTGCGCGACGCCGAAGCCGCCGCGGCACTGCCAGAGTACGTGCGCTCGCGAGATCTGCTGCGCCGCGCAGTGGAGAACGATCGTCGCGACCTCGATGCCGCCCGCGCTGCCGCCGCCGAGCTCAAGGCGCTGATCGCCGAAGGCGAGCAGGAAAAGGGGGCAAAGCAGTCCGATCTCGACGAGGCGACGCAAGGCCTCGCGGCGCTCAAGGTAAGGCGCGCCACCGCGGCCGCCGATCTGGAGAAGCTCGACACCACCGCGCGCGCCGCGAAGGAGGCCGACAAGAAGACCGAGGCCGCCGCGGTGCATCACACCGACGTCGCCGCATGGCTCGCGATCGCCGCGGCTCTCGCGCCCGATGGCATCCCCGGACAGATGCTCGCCGAGGCTCTCTCGCCGATCAACGAGCGGCTGCTGCAAAGCTCCGCCGACTCCGAATGGCTGCACGTCGGCATCGACGCCGATATGTCCATCAACTGCCTCGTGCCCGGCGGCGCGCTGCGTCCCTACGCGCTGCTCAGCGAATCCGAGCGCTGGCGCGTCGACGCCATGGTGGCCGAGGCGATCAGCCACCAGTCCGGCCTGAAGCTGCTGGTGCTCGATCGCTTCGACGTGCTCGACCTGCAGGGTCGCAGCGACCTCCTCGCCTGGCTCGATGTGCTCGCCCAGAACGGCGAGATCGAGACTGCCCTCCTCTTCGGCACGCTCAAGTCGCTGCCGAGCGGCCTGCCCCAGACGGTGGCCGCCGAATGGATCCACAACGGCCACGTCGGGCAGCTCAAGGAGGCAGCGTGACGCAGCTGTCTGTCAACGGTCCGAAGGCGCGCCATGACGGGTACATCGGGCACAACGTCCAAGGCAGGACGAAGCTCGAGCACGTCCTCGTCGCCGAGCGCGCTCTCGGCAAACCCCTGCCGCGCGGCGCCCAGGTCCATCACTGGGACCGCAATCGCGGCAACAACGCGCCGCGCAACTTGGTCATCTGCCCTGACCAGGCCTACCACCGCCTTCTGCACCGCCGCATGGCAGCGATGGAAGCCTGCGGCAACCCGAACTGGATGCCGTGCCGCCTCTGCGGTCGGTATGACGACCCCGCATCCCTCTATGTCGCGCCGAAGGGCGTGAACGCCTACCACCGTGAGTGCTCGGCGACCTATGCAAGGTCCCATCGCGCTCGAACCAAAGGAGCTACCGCGTGAAAACCTTCCTCGCTTTTGATACCGAGACGAATGGCCTTCCCTTGTTCAAAGAACCCAGCGAGGACCCGCGCCAGCCGCACATCGTGCAGCTCGGCGCCGTCCTGGTCGACCTTGACACTCGCAAAGAGATCGCCAGCCTGGACGTGATCGTGAAGCCGGAGGGTTGGGCGATCCCTGATGACGTGGCCGCAATCCACGGCATCACGACCGAGCATGCCCAGGCCGTAGGAATTCCCGAGTCGCTGGCCGTCGAGATGCTGCTCGAATTGCATCGGCAGGCCGACTTCCTCCTGGCTCACAACGCCAGTTTCGACCAGCGCATCGTGCGTATCGCCTGCAAACGCTTCTTCGACGATGTGACCGTTGAGGAATGGAAGGCGGCACGCGCGGAGTGCACGCAGCTCATGAGCACGCCGATCCTGAAGCTGCCGCCGACCGCGAAGATGCGCGCGGCCGGGCGCTTCCACCACAAGAGCGCGAACCTCGGCGAGGCCTACGAGTTCTTCACCGGCAAGCCGCTCGAGAACGCTCACAGCGCGATCGCCGACGTGCGCGGCTGCATCGAGGTCTATTTCGGCGCCCAGGAGCACCGACAGCCCGTCGCAGCCTGAACCCTTTTTCGGGCGAGCCCGGCCGGGCTTCTTCTCCTCCCTCCCTCCCTCCACTTCCCGGCCGGCCCTGCATCCGCAGGCGCCCTCTTTTCTTCCACCTCAACGAAACGCCCATGGCTGAAACCCTGAACACCCGCGACATCTTTGTTCGCTACACCGCAGTCGACGGCAAGAGCTATGTCGCCGAACACCGGGTCTGGGATCCGGACCACTTCATTGCCACACGCAAGAAGGCGGCCGATGCCGAGAACGCCAGGCAAGACCCTGGCGCCCCGCGCAAAGCCGGCGTCGAGCAGATCACCGAGGAACAGTACCGCGCCGCCAAGGGCGCGGCCTGACGAATTCGCCAGGAACAGGCGCGCGGGAAGTTATTCACCCCTCGTGACCCGGCGTCGTAGTAGTCGCCCCTGGCACCCATCACCACACCGGAGCCTTCATGCCCTTCCAACTGGAAAAAGTCACCCAGGTCACCGTGACCAATGCGAACCCGCGTCGCGAGCTGCACGGCGAAGACCGCGTGCGCGCGATCGACATCTCGTTCTCCATCACCGGTGAGAACACCCTGCTCGATCTGATCGAGCCCGGCCTGCGCGAGCACCACTACTTCAACAAGGCAATGACCTCCGGCCAGGAGCCGCTGCCAGGCGTCATCGTGCCGCTGCCGAACCTGCGGTATCCGAAGCTGCCGCAGGCCTACGCGTATGGCAAAGGCGATCGGCTCCGCGGCTACCGCTTCATCTGGGACTGGGGCACCGAAGGCGATCACGTCGACTTCACCGATGTCGTGCTGACCGGACTGCACTACGACCTGCAGGAAGGCGGCAGCGTCACGGTGCGCGGCACCATCCAGTACAACGGCGACGAGCTGCAGGACAACGATGTCTACGGTGAGCTCTCCGGTCTGGCATCTGAGGGCGAGATCTACATCAAGCTGCTCGCGCCCGGCGAGCTGCTGCCCGCGAAGAAAGGTTACCGCGCCGGCAAGCCGGACACGCCCCAGCAGCAGGTGCCGGCCGATGGCGATGGCAAGACCGCGGGCGACATCTTCGCCGAGCAGCATGGCGACCAGGGCGATGGCGATGGCGATGGTCAAGGTGACGGACAAGGCACCGACGACGACACCCCGGGCGGCGAGGGCTGAGCCGTGGATCACGAGATCAAGACCATCGAAGACATCCTCGCCGCCTACGAGCGTTGCAAGGCTCTGCATCCCGACCACGAAGCCGCATGCGCGGCGGCCGCTCAGTCGATGGGCATCACCTTCGAGTCCGTGCGTGACGCCATCGCCATGGTGCAGGGAGCGTCGGCGTGAAGGCGATCGACCTCTTCGCTGGTGCCGGCGGCTTCACGACTGGCGCGGAGATGGCCGGCGTGAAGGTGGTCTGGGCCGCGAACCACTGGCCCGCCGCAGTGCAGGTGCACGCGAACAACCACCCGGGCACTCAGCACGTCTGCCAAGACCTGCAGCAGGCCGACTGGCGCGAGGTGCCGGCGCACGATCTGCTGCTTGCGTCGCCTGCCTGTCAAGGCCACAGCCGAGCCCGCGGTAGGGAACGCCCGCACCACGACGCGCAGCGCGCCACTGCGTGGGCAGTCGTGAGTGCCGCCGAGTGCCATCAACCTGCGGCCGTCGTGGTCGAGAACGTGCCGGAATACAGCCACTGGGTGCTGTTCCCGGCATGGTGCGCGGCGATGCACGCGCTGGGCTACGCGCTGGCGCCGATGGTGCTGGACGCTGCCGACCATGGAGTGCCACAGCACCGGCGCCGGCTGTTCATCGTCGGCACGCTAAGCAAGCACCCGATCGAGTTGAGGCTCCCGCAGCGTGAGCACGTCGGATCTGCCTCGGTTATCGACTTCGGTGCCGGCAACTGGTCCGCGGTCGATCGCCCGGGTCGTAGCGCCGCGACGCTTGCGCGCATCGCCGAAGGCCGACGCACCTGCGGCCATCGGTTCCTGACCGCCTATTACGGGAACGAGCGCGGCGGCCGCGGACTGCATCGCCCGGTCGGAACCATCACCACCCGAGACCGCTGGGCCGTGGTCGACGGTGACCGCATGCGGATGCTGACCGTCTCCGAATGCCGCGGCGCTATGGGCTTCCCTGCGGACTACCAATTGCCCGCGCGGCAAAAGGATGCGATGCACATGCTCGGAAACGCGGTGTGCCCACCCGTGGCCCGCGACCTGATCGCAGAACTGCGGAGGGCCGCGTGATGTCAGCCGTCCAGCTTCTGGTCGATCGCCGCACGGGCCGCATAGTCCGCCTCGCGCAAAGCCGCCTCCTCAGTTTGAGCGCCGGACTCCTGGCATTCGCCCTTCAACTCGCCGCCGGTTTCGTACCACCAGTTGAATCTCTTTCCGACCTGGTGCGTACCGATCGTGATCGTGTCACCGCGGTACTCGAACGTCTTCATATCCGCCTCCGTTGTTTGGAGCCCGCAGTATGACCTCCCGCAGCCTGCACGAAGTCGCCAAACCGCGTCCGCTCACCCAGTGCGGCCTCGAAGAGCTCGCGGTGCATCAGATCACCGCGACGCCCTCGGGTGGCATCCTGTTCGCCAGGAAGAAGGAACGCGGCGAGAAGGATGAGGCGCGCCGGTACATCGTCGATCTGCTCGGCGACGTCGAGGCCTTTCCTACGCTGTCAGTCCTGACGCTGCCCGGCCTCGACTGGAAGTTCGAGAACAAGCTGCTCGGCCGCCGCGAGGGAAACTGGGCCGGCGAGAAGCGGGACGGCCCTGCGCGTACCGAGTTCGTCTGCATCGAGAACGACCGGGCGATCTACCACGCAGCCCTCACCAAGATGCCGGGCATGCAGCCGTGGAAGAACCGCTACTGCGGGAACCCGCTCATCAGCGTGCTGCCGGGCACGAAGTTCGCTGAGCGAGCGATCAGCAATCCGTGGATCGACCGCTTCTACTTTGGGAACGTCGACGACCTCATGCGCGATGACGATCGCGTCTTTGATGCGGCATGGCTCGACTACACCGGGCCGCTGTCCATCGAGCGGCTGGCGCTGATCCAGCGCTTCTACCGGGAGCGCGTGCGCCGCGTGCTCGTGGTGACGGCGCTGCGCGCGCGGTGGAACCGGGAGACCTCTGACGCGATCACGCGCGCCGGTGGGCACTCACCGTGGTTCCTGCGCGGCACGGATGCCGAGGTCTTGCACGACATGAACTATCAGGACGGTCCGTCGCCGATGGCGCAGATCGCAATCAAGAAGGTGCCGGCATGAAGGCTCTCTCGATCCGCCAGCCCTGGGCGTGGCTCATCGTTCACGGCGGCAAGGACATCGAGAACCGTACGTGGTCGACGCGCTACCGCGGCCCGGTCCTGATCCACGCCGCCAAGGGCATGACCCGCGACGAGTGGGAAAGCGCCTGGATCCTCGCGCACGGCACGGGCGCGTCACCCAAGGCGGTCGCCGCCGGCATCACGCGAGACACCATCGAACGCGGCGGCATTGTCGGCATCGCCGATCTGGTCGACTGCGTGCCGTCCGCGCGCCGCGTGTCCCGATGGCACATGGAAGGCCAGTTCGGGTTCAAGCTGACGAACGTGCAACCCCTGCCCTTCCGGCCGCTGAAGGGCGCGCTGGGTTTCTTCGAGGTGCAGGAATGAATCTCAGCGACGACCAGATGAACGCGGTGTGCGGCGGCGGCATCGCCGGCTGGACGCCGGTGGAGCGTCCTACAGGCAGGCAAGAACTGCCCGCTTGGGTACGCGATGCCCATGTGGACTGGATGCACGGCGCCAGCAATGCGCCGTCGGTCACCCTGAAGGTGGTCGGCAACGTCCGCAGCTGGGAAAGCCAGACCTGGGTGAAGGAAGGCTCAGACTGCTACATCGCGCGCCATGCCGATGGCCGCGCCAAGGTTCTCTATCACGGCGGCGCAGTGACGCCAGCGGCGGCCTGGCGCGTGTTCGCCGGCGAGAAGCCTTTTACCTACAGGTGGGCAGTGCCTGAGCGCCGACAGGCCGGCGAGACGTGGGAAGACGCGGCGCAGCGAGAGGGCGCAGCGCACCTCGCGAGCATCCAAGCACCGTCGCCCTACCCGCTTCACGATCCTCACAGCGGCAAGCCGTTGGACCGCGCGTCCTGCCGAGTGGTCGTGCGTGCATTCAACGTCACGACGCAGCAAAGCGGCTTCGGCGGCGACGGCTACGCGCTCGACATGGCCGATGGCTCTCGGATGCTGCTGCGCGGGCCCTGGCACGGCGGCGCGCCAGCCGGCTACGTCGAAGTCGGCTTGCTGGATGTGACGTCGCCCTACTACCGGCCATACCCCGGGCAGAAGCCCCGCCCGTGGTATCGGCGCGGCGGCACCGTCGGCTATATCACCGAAGACCTGTTCCTGCGCATCGTCTCCACGTACTGCGCCCACGTGCCGGTCGCGCGTGTCCAGCATCGCTACGGCACGCGCATCGAACCGTACCGCGCCGAGTGGGAAATGCCGAAGGCGCAGATCTATGACATCGAGTGGAAGCGCGCCCAGCAGAAGGAGCCCGCCGGCGAGTTCTGGCGCGTGTACTGGGACGGCAGGGAACGGTATTGCGGCTCGCTGCGGATTCCAACGCACGGCTTCCAGGACGCGGTGACTGACCTGCCGACGGCGCTGGAACTGCTCTGATGACCACGGCCCACTTCTCCGCCCTCGTCGGCCCCACAGCCCGAGCCATGGCAGAGGTGCGCAAGCTGCACCCGAAGCCGCCGGCCGCGCCGGTGCGCGCCGCGATCCGCTGCCCACGCTGCCAGGGCCGCCTGCTCTTCACGGTCTCGCCGGCAGGCAGCACCACCGGCCGCTGCTCCAGCACCGGCTGCATCCAGTGGAGAGACTGACATGCGCGCCCTGCTCTTCACCCTTCTTCTGGCCTCGTGCGGCGGTGGCGGCGACGCCTACGTGACGCACACCGAGGAAGCCCCCAAATGCGCCCCGGCTCTCGCGAAGCCCGGCGGCGGATCACCAGCATGCACACAGGAACAGCAATGACGGATCACGTCACCCACGAATATCCGCGAGCCTTCAAGGCGGCGACGAAGGTCGATCCGCTGATCCTGGCCACGGCCTTGGATCACATCGCGCGCACCGCGCAGCGCAGCCGAAGCCAGACGCGGCGCCTCCGCTGGATCGAGCAGCGCGCCCTCATCGCCCTGAGCGGCCGCGAGTACTCGGATCTCGATCTCGACCTGCCGAAAAACGCCGGGCCAGACACGCACGAGAAGCTGCAGAAGCGCATGTCGTTCCACATCGCCATCAAGCACCAGACGCGCGAGGCGCTGGTGCAGCTGCTGGACGTCTGCGAGCGCATGGACCTCGAAGACCAGAACCAGCGCCCCACCGAAGAGGAATACCAATCCGCGCTGGCTGCGGCCCGCGCTCTCAAGGAGCCGACATGACCACCCCCACCAGCGCAGAGCGCGAATTCGAGCAGACGTTCCCCGATCACATCTGGCTTGATGTCGGCGCAGATGCCAGGATAGACCTCAAGCCCGGGGACACCTTCCGCGATTTGCAGGAAGTCACATGGAGCGAGGACAACGCTACTGGCTTCGGCGTCAAGTATGTCCGCTCCTCAGTGGGAGAGCCCGCCGAATTCGAGCAACTGTGCCGCGAGCACGAGATCACCGGCACTGCATTGGAAGCCATCGCCCAAGTGTTTTGGGCCAGAGGCATGGCAGTGGGAGAGCGTGCAGAGTCGAGCGAGGAGATCTGCCCGGACTGCCATGGCTCCGGCGAAGGCATCGTGTACGACACATCCAGAGGACCGGACGGGCATGACTACGCGATTATTTGCGAGACATGCCACGGGTCCGGCGTAGCGGCAGTCCAAGCGGCACCGATCATGCGCTTCAACTTGCTGGCTGGTCTTGGCCCGAATCCGGACAAGCGCGGGCTGTACGTGCGATACGAGGATCACATCGCCGCCCTCTCCGCATCTCCAGCAGCAGCGCAGCCGAGCGACAGCCAGATTAACGACATCGCCGAGGACTTCAAGTCGCAGTACATGCACGGGCGAACGACGTTCGATGAGTTTGATCATTTGGGCTTCGCTCACGCGGTCATAGCGCATTTCCTAGAGCACACAGGGCAATACGTGACCAACGACGCGAGTCGGGAAGCCTGCATCAAGTCGCGTGTAGATGAGGCATTGGAGAAAGCTGCAAAGCTCTGCGAGCCGTGGAACTTTGACCACCCCGATGACTGGACGGTCTACGCGAAGGCATGCGCCACATGCGCTGCTGCGGTTCGTGAACTCAAGTATGGAGAGCCGAAATGAGCGTACCTCGCAAATTCGTCCGCTTTGGCGACTGCAAGTGCATCCTGTCGAAGTACTGCGACGGCCATTGCAACCCGATCTTCGTTGATCGCACCGAGGCAGAGCAAGCCGCATGGCTGGCTGACAAGATCGTCGCGTTTGGCGACTATGCCAAGGAAGCCGCCGAGATGCCGCGCCGCTGGCCGTCTCCCGCCAACAAGAACGAAATTCCCGACGCCGGTAACAAGGGTGCTGCGCAGGACAGCGAGCCGAGCGAGGCATGCAGCCACGACTGGCGCCCGTTCTTCACCGGCCCAAATCAAACGCACCTCATTTGCGCTCACTGCGAAGAAAAGCGGCCAGCGCCAGCAGTGCCACGGGTGGAGCCCGACCTGATTGCGCGCGGTCCCGGTGCTGATGAGGCTGAGTCCATTATTCGTGAAGCAGTCGAACAGGCTGGCTACCCATGGGAAAAGGTCGATCCGCTCGCGTACAACATCGTGCTTCGGGCAACCATTGCCGCACACAAGGCCGGGTTCAAGCTGGCGCTGTCGCGATTTTCCGATTTCGCCCTAGCGCTTGAATCCGCTCTGTCAGAGACGATCGACAAGATAATCCCCGGCCTCGACTCGGGATCGATCCTCGACGATGCGCGAACGGCAAGCGCTGCACTCTCAGCCGCAACAGTGGAACATGGAGCGGTGACCGTGCACGAGTGTGGGACCAAGAACAGCTACGGCTACCACATCGTCAAGTGCTTCGCCGATGCGCCGATTGCAAAGGGCACGAAGCTCTACTCCGCCCTCGCAAGCGCAGCACAAGCAGAGGGAGGGAACAATGCCTGAGTCCTACTCCTGCACCCACAAAGAGGCCGTGAAGCGCATCTCTGCATGGCTGAACAACACCAAGGGCATGGCCATCGTGATGGCCGAACTTGTGGTGACCGCATCAACGGAAACGCCTGACGCTATCGGGTGGTCGGGGCGTGGTGAGTCCATCCTTGTCGAATGCAAGGTGAGCCGGTCCGACTTCCATGCGGACAAGAACAAGGTGTTTCGTCGCGACGAAGACCTTGGTGTCGGCACGCAGAGGTACTTCGCCGCACCGGCCGGAATGCTTTCTGCCGACGACATGCCTCCAGGCTGGGGCCTGCTCGCAATTCACCAGTACCAGGTGCGCGAGGTGGTTCGCCCCGAAATCAAGACCGCGAACCGCGTGGCTGAAGTGCAGATGCTCGTGTCGGCGATGCGCCGGCTCGAATTGGCCGCAACGGTGTTTGTCCGTCATGAGAACGAGTCCACTAGCGCTCAGGCTGCGGAAGGCGGTGAAGCATGAAGCGCTTTCGCTGGACCCGCACGAAGTACTACAAGGCCGCGCATCTCTCGCGCTTGCTGAGCCGCTTCGACTACTCCTCCTCGGACAAGCCGCCGCTGGTAGAGCGCTACCTCGAACTGTGCGAGCACATTGAGCGCCAAGGCCGCGATCCTCTGCTGACGCCGATCGGCTGGCGCTATGACCCCGAAATTCCGTTCTGAGGACCACCCATGATCACCAACAAGAACACCCCGCAGGAGCGTGAAGCGTTCGAGGCATGGGCGAAGTCCGCCAAGGCGTTCATGACCATCCGGAAGCCCGAGGAGGTTGTGTCCCGCTATCCGGATGGCCGCTACGTCTTCGGCTCAGTGCGCCAAGCGTGGGAAGCATGGCAGGCTCGTGCAGCGCTCGCCCCGCAGGCTGAGAGAGCAGCACCAGCGGAGCGCAAACCGCTGACGGACGAGCAAGTGGCTGAATTTCAGCGCGTCATCTATGACGCCTCACGCGGAGACTTCGAGGCAACCGTCGATGAAGCGCGCGCAATCTATGCAGCAGCCCACGGCATCTCTTCGGGTCTGGACCGCATGGCAAGGAATGGGGAGCCCGAACCCGACGACACGCCCCTCGAAACCGGCGAAGGGGATGCGCGATGACCGCAGAGGCCTATCCGCTGCAGTGGCCCACCGGCCGCGCGCGCACGGAGCGCTGGCGCCGCGAACCTGCGCCCTTCGACGTGACGTTCGCACGGGCCCGCGACGACATCGTGCGCGAGGTCGAGCTGCTCACCGGCACTCGCCACTATGGCGACGCCTACGTGGTGATCAGCACCAACACCGCGCTGGCCCGCGACGGCCTGCCGCTCGCGGGCCAGCGCCAGCCCGATGACCCGGGCGTCGCCGTCTACTTCACCTACAAGAAGCGGCAGATGTCCTTCGCCTGCGATCGCTGGACGAAGATCGAGGACAACATGCGCGCGATCTCGAAGACCATCGAGGCGCTGCGCAGCATTGCGCGCTGGGGCACCGGCGACATGCTCGAAGCGGCGTTCACCGGCTTCGAGGCGCTGCCGGCGCCCGGCGCGGTGCGCGCCTGGTGGGAAGTGCTCGGCGTCGCCCGGCACGCCACCAAGGACGAGATCACCCAAGCCTACCGGCGCGCCGCGATGGACGCCCACCCGGACCGCGGCGGCTCACACGATCGAATGGCCGAGCTCACCCGGGCTCGGGATGAAGGGATGAGAGATAAATGAGCGAAGCAGCAATTCTTCAACGGCTCGACAAGATGACGGCCGCCGTCGTGCAGATGGCGAAGATGACCGGTGCTCGCCTCACGCGAGCCCAGATGCTGGAACGCCTCGGCGTGAGCAGCAACACTTTCACCGCGCGCGTTCGCAGCGGCCAGGTGCCAAAGCCATGCAGCGATGGCAAGTGGCTCCTCTCCGAAGTGATCGAGTGGGAATCGCGCGACGTTGGCAGCTAACCAAGCCGCTTTGCGATGTCGGAAACCTTGGGGTTGTAGTAGGTCAGGGCCTGAGTGGTCTTGACCCACCCCATCATCTTGCACAGATCGAGCACGTCGATCTTCCGCGCCAGATGCGTGCACGCCGTGTGCCGCGAGTCGTGAAACGTGAACCCCGAGAGCTTCGCCCGATCGCGCGCACGCCGAAACAGTGTGTCCAGCGTCTGCGACTGGATGCCGAACACGAGCTCCGGGTCCCACCCCTTCATCCGCTTGATGATGCGCCGCGCGGCCTTGCTTAGTGGCACCTGGCGGCTTCGTCCGGTCTTCGTGGTGCCCTTGCCGTCCGTAGTCGCCTCGGCTTCTGAGAGCGTCAGCAGGATGACGTGATCGGTGCGCACGCGCGACCACTCCAGCCCGCAGATCTCGCCCGCTCGCATTCCCGTCATCAGCGCCAGCAGGAAGGCTTGTGCGACGGCCTGGGAGACTGAGCGCACCTCACCCCGCTTGTAGCCCAGCCGACGCAGCACGCCGCGGATCTCAGTGCCGTGGATGAGGCGCTCACGATGGTCCGGGTTCGCCGGCTTGGTGACATCCTCAACCGGGTTCGCAGTAATCCACTTCCATTCCGTCTTCGCGATCGAGAAAACCGACGACAGCAGGCCAAGATCGCGCAGCACGCCGCCGCGTGCGTTGAGGGTGAGGCGATGGTTACGCCACAGGCCGATCTGGTCGCTGGTGACCTTGTGAATGAGCGTCTTGAGCGGCAGATGCTTATGCGCTTCAGGGTCTTCGAAGGCCTTCAGGCGGATCGCTTCCTTGACCTTTCCGCGCTTGCTCGGCGTGACCTCTTCTGCATACCGGCGCAGCGTGTCGAGCAGCGTCTTGTTCGAACCGGGGCCGGCTTTACCCTGCGCCTTCAATTCGAGAGTGCGCCGCAGGTTCCACTCATCGGCCTCGCGCTTCGTGTCGAAGGTGCCGCTGTCGCGCACGCCCGCAATTTCGAGCTGCACGCGCCGGTGCCCTGTGCCGTCTTCTTAGGGGTTGCCAATTTCGGGGGATCGTCCGGGGAAAATTCGGGGGGAGGACTTGAGGCACCTTGAGTCTTGGTGCCTCAAACTCGCCGAATCATAGGGCCTCGGATGCCCCAATCTGCGCGGGTTTGCGCTGGGTAGACGCAGCGCATATCAAAAGTACGAAAGTAACGTGGTGCCCGGAACCGGGGTCGAACCGGTACGCCCCTTATGCAGGAAGCGGCGGATTTTAAGTCCGATGTGTCTACCAATTTCACCATCCGGGCTTCCGGTCGGATGTTGACGATACCCCAAACAAAAACAGTCCCGTCAATCTGTATTGGCGGGACTGCATTTTGGGCACTAGGAATCGATGGAGGCGCGATCCGGAGTCGAACCGGACTAGACGGATTTGCAATCCGTTGCATAACCGCTTTGCTATCGCGCCGCTCTCGTTGCCGAGATTTTCAAGCTCGCAGAACCTGCGAAAAAAGGAAGCACCGGCTTCCTTTTTAGAACTGGAGCGGGAAACGAGACTCGAACTCGCGACCTCAACCTTGGCAAGGTTGCGCTCTACCAACTGAGCTATTCCCGCGTACTGCACCGATTGCTGCAGAGCCTCGAATTATATAGCAATTTTTCGGCGCTCCACAATCGAAGGCACCCTTCTTAGTGCTTTACCGAACCTTCCGAAGACTGGGACGCGCGCTGCTTGGCCTGCTCGGCCATCGCTGCAGCGGATGCGGCAACCTCTTCGTCGGAAAGCGGCGTCGGCGTCTTCTCGAGCGCGATCTCCAGGACCTTGTCGATCCACTTCACCGGCACGATCTCGAGGCCGTTCTTGACGTTCTCGGGAATGTCCTGCAGGTCCTTCGCGTTCTCTTCGGGGATCAACACGGTCTTGATGCCGCCGCGCAATGCAGCGAGCAGTTTTTCCTTCAAGCCGCCGATGGCCGTGACTTCGCCGCGCAGCGTGATCTCGCCTGTCATTGCGACGTCGGCACGAACCGGAATACCGGTCAACGCAGAAACGAATGCGGTGGTCATCGCGGCACCGGCGCTCGGGCCGTCCTTCGGCGTGGCGCCGTCGGGCACGTGGATATGGATGTCGCGCTTCTCGAAGACCTCATCCTTGATGCCGAGCCGGCGCGCACGGCTGCGCACCACGGTGCGGGCCGCCTCGACCGATTCCTTCATCACGTCACCGAGCGAACCCGTGCGGCTGATCACGCCCTTGCCGGGCATCGTCACGGCTTCGATCGTGAGCAGATCGCCCCCGACCTCGGTCCACGCCAGACCCACCACCTGCCCGACCTGGTTCTGCTTCTCGGCCAGACCGAAGGTGTACTTGCGCACGCCCAGGAAGTCGTTGAGGTTCTCGCCCTTGACGACGACCTTCGGCTCCATCTTCTTGAGCAGCAGGCCCTTGACCACCTTGCGGCAGATCTTCGACAACTCACGCTCGAGCGAACGCACGCCCGCTTCGCGGGTGTAGTAACGCACGATGTCGCGCACCGCCTCTTCGGTGATGAGGAGTTCGTCCTCCTTCACGCCGTTGTTCTTCATCTGCTTGGGCAGCAGGTACTTCAGCGCGATGTGCGTCTTCTCGTCTTCGGTGTAACCCGCGAGGCGAATGACTTCCATCCGGTCGAGCAGCGCCGGCGGAATGTTCATCGAGTTCGAGGTCGCCACGAACATCACGTCGGAGAGATCGAAGTCGACCTCGACGTAGTGATCGCCGAAGGTGTGGTTCTGCTCCGGATCGAGCACTTCGAGCAGCGCGCTCGAAGGATCGCCGCGGAAGTCGGTGCCGAGCTTGTCGATCTCGTCGAGCAGGAACAGCGGATTGCGCGTGCCGACCTTGCCCAGGCTCTGCAGCACCTTGCCCGGCAGCGCGCCGATGTAGGTGCGACGGTGGCCGCGGATCTCGGCCTCGTCACGCATGCCGCCCAGCGCCATGCGCGTGTACTTGCGGCCGGTCGCCTTCGCGATCGACTGCCCGAGCGAGGTCTTGCCCACCCCCGGCGGGCCCACGAGGCACAGGATGGGCGCCTTGACCTTGTCCACGCGCTGCTGCACCGCGAGGTATTCGAGGATGCGGTCCTTGACCTTCTCGAGCCCGTAGTGGTCCTCGTTGAGCACCGCCTCGGCATGCGCGAGGTCGTGCTTGATCTTGGTCTTCTTGCTCCACGGCAGGCCGAGCAGCACATCGATGTAGTTGCGCACCACGGTCGCCTCGGCCGACATCGGCGACATCAGCTTGAGCTTCTTGAGTTCGCTCTCGGCTTTCTTGAGCGCGTCCTTGGGCATCTTGGCGAGCTTGATCTTCTTCTCGATCTCCTCGATGTCCGCGCCCTCTTCGCCTTCGCCCAGCTCCTTCTGGATCGCCTTGACCTGCTCGTTCAGGTAGAAGTCGCGCTGGTTCTTCTCCATCTGACGCTTGACGCGGCCGCGGATCTTCTTGTCGACATTGAGGATGTCGACCTCGCGCTCCAGTTGCCCGAACAGGTTCTCGAGACGCTCCTTGATGTCATCCAGGTCCAGCACCGCCTGCTTGTTGTCGAGCTTCAGCGGCAGATGGGCGGCAATGGTGTCGGCAAGCCGGCCCGGGTCGTCGATGCTCGAGATCGAGGTGAGGATCTCGGGCGGAATCTTCTTGTTCAGCTTGACGTACTGGTCGAACTGCTGCATCACCGCGCGGCGCAGCGCCTCGACTTCGGTCGCCTTCTGCGTGGAGGTATCGGCAGCCTCGACCGGCGTCACGCTCGCCGAGAAATGCGTTTCGCTGTCGTCGATCCGGTTGACACGCGCACGTTGCTGGCCTTCGACCAGCACCTTCACGGTTCCGTCGGGCAGCTTCAGCATCTGGAGGATGGTGGAGATGCAGCCCACCTCGAACATGTCTTCGACCGAAGGCTCGTCCTTGGCGGCGGCTTTCTGCGCCACCAGCATGATGCGGCGCTCTGCTTCCATCGCCAGTTCGAGCGCCTTGATGCTCTTGGGACGGCCGACGAACAGCGGAATGACCATGTGGGGAAACACGACCACGTCGCGCAGCGGAAGCAGCGGCAGGTCGAGTTCAGTTGCAGGCAGGGGGTATGACCGGACATGGGAATCCTTTACTTGATCATGAAAAGATGGTCGGCCACACGCGCTTTTCAAGCCCGCGTTGGCGGATTTCGGCGAAAGACGCCGGACACCTGTTTCAAAGCGGCCGGCTGCGCGCTCATCACGCCTTCTTCGCGGTTTCGCGGTAGACGAGCAACGGAGGCTTGTTCTCGTCAATGGTCGATTCGTCGACCACCACCTTGTCGACATTGGTTGCATTCGGCAGTTCGAACATCGTGTCGATCAGCGACTGCTCGAGGATCGAACGCAGGCCCCGTGCGCCCGTTTTGCGCGCGAGTGCCTTGCGCGCGATCGCCTTGAGCGCGGCCGGGCGGATCTCGAGGTCCACACCTTCCATCTGCAGCAGCTTGGTGAACTGCTTGACGACCGCGTTCTTCGGCTCGGTCAGGATCTGGACCAGGGCATCCTCGGTGAGCTCCGCCAGCGAAGCCACCACCGGCATCCGGCCCACGAGCTCGGGGATGAGGCCGAACTTGATCAGATCCTCAGGCTCGACCTCGCGGAAAACCTCCGTGAGGCTGCGCTGCTTCTTGCTTTTGACCGACGCGCCGAAGCCGATGCCGGACGCCTCGGTCCGGTTCTCGATGACTTTTTCGAGGCCGGCGAACGCACCGCCGCAGATGAACAGGATGTTGGTCGTGTCGATCTGCAGGAAGTCCTGGTTCGGGTGCTTGCGCCCGCCCTGCGGCGGCACGCTGGCCATGGTGCCCTCGATCAGCTTCAGCAGCGCCTGCTGCACGCCTTCGCCGGACACGTCGCGGGTGATCGACGGGTTGTCGGACTTGCGCGAGATCTTGTCGATCTCGTCGATGTAGACGATGCCACGCTGCGCGCGCTCGACTTCATAGTTGCAGCTCTGGAGCAGCTTCTGGATGATGTTCTCGACGTCCTCGCCCACATAGCCGGCTTCGGTCAGCGTGGTCGCATCGGCCATCACGAAAGGCACGTCGAGCATGCGCGCCAGCGTTTGCGCCAGCAGCGTCTTGCCCGAGCCGGTCGGGCCGATCAGCAGGATGTTGCTCTTGCTCAGTTCGACGTCGTCGCCCTTGGCCTTGTCCTTGTGGCGCAGGCGCTTGTAATGGTTGTAGACGGCGACCGACAGCATGCGCTTGGCAGGCTCCTGGCCGATCACGTAGTTGTCGAGGTTCGCCTTGATTTCCGACGGGGTCGGAAGGTCGCTGCGGGACTCGCGCGATTCCTCGCCCGTGGGCAGCTCGTCACGAATGATCTCGTTGCAGAGATCGATGCACTCGTCACAGATGAAGACCGAAGGCCCGGCGATCAGCTTCTTGACCTCGTGCTGACTCTTCCCGCAGAACGAGCAGTAAAGCGTTTTTTCGCTGGAGGAGCCTTTTTTCGGCCATGGACAAATGCCTCGTAACAGGGGTTTTAACAATGATAGCGAAACAAAAACGGCGTTCCCCGTGTGGGAAAACGCCGTCGTCGCTTCGGGCGCCTCGCGCGGGGAATCAGCTGCGCTTGGAGATCACCTGGTCGATCAGCCCGTATTCCTTCGACTCGTCGGCCGTCAGGAAGTAGTCGCGCTCGGTGTCACGGGCGATCTTCTCGACCGGCTGACCGGTGCGTTCCGCGAGGATGCGGTTCATCTGCTCGCGGGTCTTCAGGATGTCGCGCGCATGGATCTCGATGTCCGTGGCCTGTCCGCGTGCGCCGCCGAGCACCTGGTGGATCATGATCTTCGAGTTCGGCAGCGAGAAGCGCTTGCCCTTCGCGCCGGCCGCGAGCAGGAAGGCCCCCATGCTGGCCGCGAAGCCGATGCACAGGGTCGATACGTCAGGCTTGATGAACTGCATGGTGTCGTAGATCGCCATGCCCGCGCTCACGCTGCCGCCGGGGGAGTTGATGTAGAAGGAGATGTCCTTGTCGGGGTTCTCGCTCTCCAGGAACAGAAGCTGCGCCACCACCAGATTGGCCGTCTGGTCATTGACCTCGCCGACCAGGAAGATCACCCGCTCCTTGAGCAGGCGCGAATAGATGTCGTAGGACCGCTCGCCGCGACCCGACTGCTCGATGACCATCGGAATCATGCCGAGGCTTTGAATTTCCTGTGCGCTCATTTTTGCTCTCCAGAGGGATTTTGACTGTACCCAGACGAAATGGGGCTCGTGCCACAAAGCACAAGCCCCATGGATTCGACCGACTGCGATCAGCCCTGTTGGGCCATCAGCTCGTCGAAGGATACCGACTTCTCGTTGACCTTCACCTTGCCCAGCACGAAATCGGTCACGTTGTTCTCGATGACCACGGCTTCGACTTCCGCCAGGCGGCGGTTGTCGCTGAAGTACCAACGCACGACGTCGGCCGGCTTCTCGTAGCTGGCGGCGAGCTCATCGACGTGCGCCTTGATCTGCTCGGGCTTGGCCTGGAGGTTGTTGGCACGGACCAGCTCGGCCACGACGAGGCCCAGGCGCACGCGGCGCTCGGCCTGCGGGCGGAACACGTCGTCGGGGATCGGGGCCTTGTCGGCGTCCTTGATGCCGCGCTGCTTGAGCTCGGCGCGGGCGCCTTCGATCATGCGGTCGACTTCGGCCTGGACGCTCGAGTTGGGCAGATCCAGTTCGGCGTTGGCCACGAGTGCGTCCATCACGGCGTTCTTGTTGCGCGCCAGGAGGCGGAACTTGACTTCGCGCTCGAGGTTCTTCTTGATGTCGGCGCGCAGGCCTTCGACCGTTGCGTCGGCGATGCCGAGCGACTTGGCGAACTGCTCGTTGACTTCAGGCAGGTGCGAGGCCTCGATCTTCTTCACGGTGACCATGAAGTCGGCTTGCTTGCCGGCCACGTCCTTGCCGTGATAGTCGGCCGGGAACGACAGCGGGAAGGTGCGGCTGTCGCCCGCCTTCAGGCCGCGAACGGCATCCTCGAATTCCTTGAGCATCTGGCCTTCGCCGACGATGAACTGGAAGTCGTCGGCCTTGCCGCCCTGGAAGGGCTCGCCGTCGATCTTGCCCTCGAAGTCGACGCTGACGCGGTCGCCGTCCTGCACGGCGGCGTCCTGCGCGCGCTGCGCGAAGGTGCGGCGCTGCTTGCGCAGGATGTCGAGCGTCTTGTCGATGGCATCGTCGCCGACGTCGGCGCTGAGCTTCTCGACTTCGGCGGCGGACAGGTCATTGATCTTGACGTCCGGGAAGACTTCGAAGATCGCGTCGAAGGCGAGCTGACCCTCGGGCGATTCTTCCTTTTCGGTGATGCGCGGCTGCCCGGCGACGCGCAGCTTGGCTTCGTTGGCCGCCTGCGAGAAGGCCTCGCCGACCTTGTCGTTCATGACTTCGTAGTGAACCGAATAACCGTAGCGCTGGGCCACGACGTTCATCGGCACCTTGCCGGGACGGAAGCCGTCCATCTTGACGGTGCGTGCCAGCTTCTTGAGGCGCGAATCGACCTCGGACTGGATGGCGCCGACGGGCAGGGTCAGCGTGATCTTGCGCTCGAGCTTCTCGAGGGTTTCAACGTTCACGGTCATTTGAGTCTTCCTTGTGAGGGTCTTGTGCTGGTGCGCGGGGCCGGACTCGAACCGGCACGCCATTGCTGGCGTCAGGACCTAAACCTGGTGCGTCTACCAATTTCGCCACCCGCGCGGTTCCAGTGTTTTCAGGTGATGAATACCCGAAGGCGGCCCATAGCCCATAGGCCAGGCCGCCTTCGTCATTCGCTAGCGGACGACTCTGAAAGTCGTCTGCCTGAAATCGGTCAACCGCGTATTTTAAGCGCGAACCAAGGCCTCTTCCGCCAGGGCCGCAGGGTTTCTCTCATCGCGCCTGACGCGGAACCATGCCGCGTACATCGCCGGCAGCGCAAGCAGCGTCAGCACGGTCGCGACGATGAGCCCACCCATGATCGCCACCGCCATCGGCCCCCAGAAGACGCTGCGCGACAGCGGGATCATCGCCAGCACGGCCGCCGCGGCCGTCAGCACGATCGGCCTCAGGCGGCGCACCGCCGATTCGACGATCGCGTCCCACGCGGGCACGCCGGCCGCGCGGTCGGCTTCGATCTGGTCGATCAGGATCACCGCGTTGCGCTGGATCATGCCCATCAGAGCGATCACGCCGAGCAGCGCGACGAAACCGAAAGGCCGGTTCAGCACCAGCAACGCGCCGGCCACGCCGACGATGCCCAGCGGCCCGGTGATGAACACCAGCAACGAGCGGCTGAAGCTGTGCAACTGCAGCATCAGCAGCGTGAACACGAGGAACAGCATGACCGGCACGCCGGCCACGATCGACGCCGAGCCCTTGCTGCTTTCTTCCACCGCGCCGGCCACCTCGATGCGGTAGGCGCCCTGCCCGGCCGCGTGCCATCTCGCTTCGAGTTCGCGCAGCTTCGGACGCAGCTGATCCGTCACCGTCGCGCCCTGCAGCCCTTCGACGATGTCGCCCTGCACCGTGATCGCATAGTCGCGGTTCTCGCGCCACATCACGCCGGGCTCCCAGGTGAACACCGGCCCGGCGATCTGCGTCAGCGGGATCGAGCGGCCCGAAGCGGTCGTGAGATAGGCATTGCCGACATTGGAAATTGCCTCGCGCTCATCGGGCGACTGGCGCAGCACGATGTCGATGAGGCGGTCGTTCTCGCGGTACTGCCCGACCGTGGTGCCGCTGAACATGGTCCGCGATGCCTGCGCGATCGCCTGGCTCGTCACGCCCAGGGCGCGCGCCTTGTCCTGGTCGACCTCGAGGCGGATCACCTTGACCGACTCGTTCCAGTTGTCGTTGACGCCGCGCATGTTCGGGTTCTCGCGCATCACGGCCTTGACTTCGTCGGCGCGCGCGCGCAACTCCGCCGGATCGGTCCCGATCACGCGGAACTGCACCGGATACGGCACCGGCGGCCCGTTGGGCAGCAGCTTCACGCGGCCCCGCACCTCCGGGAACTCCTGCGCCAGCAAGGCGGGAAGCTTCAGGCGCAGGGTCTCGCGATAGTGCAGATCCTCGGCAAGCACGATCAGTTGCGAGACATTGGTCTGCGGAAACACCTGGTCCAGCGGCAGGTAGAAACGCGGCACGCCCGAGCCGATCCAGGTCGTGACCGTCGCGACGCCCTCTTCCTGGTGCAGCCGCTTCTCGACGCGCCTGGCGACTTCCTCGTTGGCGGCAAAGGACGTGCCCTCCGGGAACCACAGGTCGACCAGGATCTCCGGCCGGCTCGAATCGGGGAAAAACTGCTGCTGCACCTTGCCCATGCCGACGATGCCGAGCGCGAACATCAGCAAGGTCGCGCCGATCGTGGTCCAGCGGTGCGCCACGCACCAGTCCACCATGCGCCGGAAGGTGTTGTAGAAGGGCGTGTCGAAGAGCTCATGCGGCGGCGCATCGGGGTCGTGCGGCTTGACCTTGAGGATGATCGTCCCGAGGTACGGCACGAAATACACCGACACGAGCCAGCTCAGCACCAGCGCGATCACCGTCACCGCGAAGATGGCGAAGGTGTATTCGCCGGTCACCGACTTCGCGATGCCGATCGGCAGAAAACCCGCCGCCGTGATCAGTGTGCCGGTCAGCATCGGCTTGGCCGTGACGTCGTACGCGAAGGTGGCGGCACGCACCTTGTCGTAGCCCTCCTCCATCTTCCGCACCATCATCTCGACCGCGATGATCGCGTCATCGACCAGCAAGCCGAGCGCAATGATCAGCGAGCCCAGCGATATCTTGTGCAGCCCGATGCCGAAGTAGTTCATGGCGAGGAAGGTCACCCCGAGCACGAGCGGGATCGTGATCGCCACCACCAGCCCCGGCCGGACGTCGATATACCAGCCGAAGCGCCCGCCCTTGTGCAGACCGAGCGAGATGAAGCTCACCGCGAGCACGATCGCCACCGCCTCGATCAGCACGTGCAGGAACTCATTGACCGAGCGCGAGACCGCAACCGGCTGGTCCTGCACCTGCACGAGCTTCACGCCGAGCGGCAGTTGCTTGTCGATCTGCTCCGTCGCGCTCTGCAGCGCCTTGCCGAGCGCGATGATGTCGCCGCCCTTGGCCATCGACACGCCGAGCGCGATCACTTCCTTGCCCTCGTGCCGTACCTTGACGGCCGGCGGATCGACGTAGGCGCGATGGATCTGCGCGATGTCGCCAAGCCGCATCTGGTTGCCCGAGCTGCCACGGATCGGCATGGCACGCAGCTGCTCGACATTCGTGAACTGGCCGGCCACGCGCACCTGAACGACGTCCTGCGGGGCCTGGATCGTTCCGGCGCTCTCGATCGCATTCTGCGAGCCGAGCTGCGCGAGCACGTTGCTGAAATCGAGGCCGAGCTGAGCGAGTCGCTTCTGCGAGACCTCGATGAAGACCTTCTCGTCCTGCACGCCGAACTGCTCGACCTTGGCGACGTCCTTCACACGCAACAGCCGCTGGCGCACGTCGTCGGCGAAGGTCTTGAGTTCGGCGTAACTGAACCCCTCGCTTTCCAGCGCGTAGATCACGCCGTAGACGTCGCCGAAATCGTCGTTGAAGAACGGCCCCTGCACGCCGGACGGCATTGTGTAGCGCATGTCGCCGATCTTCTTGCGCACCGTGTACCAGGCGTTCGCCACGTCGCCCGGCGGCGACGAGTCCTTGATCTGGAAGATGATCTGCGACTCGCCGGGCTTGGAGTAGCTGCGGATCTTGTCGGCGTACGGCGCTTCCTGCAGCGTGCGTTCGAGCTTGTCGGTGACCTGCTCCGCGACTTGTTGCGCGGTCGCACCCGGCCAGTAGGTCCGGACCACCATGGCGCGGAAGGTGAACGGCGGGTCCTCGTCCTGGCCGAGCTGGAAGTAGGACGCGAATCCCAGCAGCATCAGCACGAGCATCAGGTAGCGGGTGAGCGCCACGTGATCGAGCGCCCATTTCGAGAGGTTGAAGCCGGTCTTGCCGGCGTCGGCGTTGGGTGAGCTCATGGCGCCGTCCTCAGCGCGCCGCGACCGGCGCGATGGGCGAGCGGATCGCAGTGGCTGTCGATTCCGTGGCCGCCGGCGCGGCCGAGCGGTCCTGATAGATCGTCACCTTCTGGCCTGGTTGCAGCACGTGCACCCCCGCGGCGACGACCAGCATCCCGGGCTCCAGCCCGCTGGCGATCACGGCTTCGTTGCCGTCTGCGGTCGTCACCTCGACCGGGCGGGAGCGCACCGTCATCGTGGACTTGTCGAGCACCCAGACGGCGCTGCCCTTGCCCTCCTGACGCAGAGCGCTGGTCGGCACCTTCAGCACCGGCGCTCCGCTGCTCGACAACGCCTTGGGGCGGGCGTAGACCGTGGCACCGAGCGCCGGCGCGGCCTGGGGATCGACGGTCACCTTGACGGTGTAGGTGCGCGTGACGGCGTCTGCACTCGCAGCCACTTCGCGCACCTGGCCTTCGAACTCACTGCCGTTGGCCCAGCCGCGCACCGTGACCGGCGAGGCGGGCTTGATCCGGTCCGCCTTGTCTTCGGGCACCGCGAAGACCACGTCGCGCGCGCCATCCTGTGCCACACGCACCACCGGCGCACCGGCCGCGACCACCTGCCCCGGCTCGGCTTCGATCGCGGTGATGATGCCCGGCACGTCGGCCACGAGCGTGGTGTAGTTGGCCTGGTTGCCCTGCGTCGCCAGTTGGGCCTGTGCCTGTTCGAGCTGGGCCTGGGCGGCCTTGTAGGTCGTCTCGCGGCGCTCCAGGTCGGCGCCGCTGATGAAGTTCTGCTCGCGCAGCTCGCGATAGCGCTTGAGGTCCGCGGCCGCGAGATCCCGATTGGTCAGCGCGGCGGCATGCTGCGCTCTGGCCGCTTCCGCCGCGAGCCGGTAGTCCTGCGGATCAAGCTGGGCCAGCACCTGCCCAGCCTGGACATGCTGACCGAGCTCGGCCTGCCGCTTGGTGATCTTGCCGGCGACGCGGAAGCCGAGCCGCGATTCGATCCGTGCGCGCACTTCGCCCGAAAACTCCGGCTCGGTGTCATAGCCGCTCACGCCGACCGCGATCACCTTGACGGCGCGGACCGGCTCTTCCGCCGCCGGAGAACGCGAGCAGCCCGCAAGCACGAGCACTGCGGCCATTGCGCCGATGCAGAGCGAAACCCGGAGATGTGATGAGGCGGTCATGTATCACCCTTGAAGAAACGATCGGGGTCACTAATGACCAGCCGGTTAGTAATCTAGGGTAAACGCCTAGCGCTGTCAACGAAAACAGCCGACGCTCCGAAGGAAGTTTCAGGTGCGCTGCCCCATCTCCACGAGCCGGTTGTCGGGCAGCACGAAGTAGTCCGAGGCACGGCCGGCGTTGCGCTGCAACCAGCCGAACAGCGCCCGGCGCAAGGGGTTCATCTGCGGCAGGCGGTCGTCCCCCACGGATGCGCGCGAGACGAAATAGGACGTGGTCATCGAGTCGCAGGCCAGCCCCTTCTGGTAGGCCAGGATGCGGATGAACTCGGGCACGTTGGGCCGCTCCATGAACCCGTGCCGCGCGGTCACGACCCAGATGCCGTAGCCGAGCGGCTCGGCCTCGATGCGCAATCGGGCGTCCACGCGCGGCGTGTCGCACGACAGCACCCTGAGCACGATGACCTGCGAATGCAGCACCTGGTTGTGCTTGAGGTTGAGCAGCAGCGCATGCGGCACGGTTTCGGCATCGGGGTTGAGGAATACGGCTGTCCCCTTGACGCGGTGCGGCATGTCGGCTGCAAGCGACTGGATGAACGGCACCAGCGGCAAACGTTCCGCCTCCGCCGCCTGGAGGCCGAGCCGCCGGCCCGCCGCCCATGTCGTGAAGATCGCCATCACGATCGCCGCCGCGGCCAAGGTGAGCCACCCGCCCTCCAGGACCTTGAGGCTGTTGGCCACGACGAAGGTCATGTCGACCGAGGCGAAGAGCAGTGCGCCCAGCACCACCGCCACGCGGTTCCAGCGCCAGAGCTTGTAAGCGATGATCCCGGCCAGCAGCGTCGTGGTCACCATCGTGATCGACACGGCGATCCCATAAGCCGCCGACAGCGCGCTCGAGCTGCGGAACCCGAGTACCAGCAGCACCACGCCCACCATCAGCAGCCAGTTGACGCCCGGCACGTAGATCTGGCCGATGGCCTCACCCGAGGTCTGCACGATGCGCATGCGGGGCAGATAGCCCATGCGCATGGCCTGCGCCGTGATCGAGAAAGCGCCGGAGATCACCGCCTGCGAGGCGATGACCGTGGCCATGGCAGCGAGCACCACCATCGGCAGCACCGCCCAGGCCGGAAAGAGCCGGAAGAACGGGTTGTCGATCGCGGCCGGATTGCCGAGCACCAGCGCCCCCTGGCCGAAATAGTTCAGCACCAGGGCCGGCAAGGCGATGAAGAGCCATGCGAGCCGGATCGGGCGCGCGCCGAAATGCCCCATGTCCGCATAGAGCGCCTCGCCGCCGGTGAAGGCCAGGAACACCGCGCCCAGCACGGCCAGCGAATGCGCCCGGTGCGTGAACAGGAAGCCCACCGCATGCCGGGGATCGAGCGCGGCGAGAACCTGCGGCTGCAGGAGCACCTGCTGCAGGCCACCGACCGCGATCACGATGAACCACAGCAGCATCACCGGCCCGAACACCCTGCCCACCAGTCCCGTTCCCCGGCGCTGGACTGCGAACAGCCCGACGAGGATCACGATCGCTGCCGGGATGACGAAGGGCTGCAGGGCCGGTGCCTCGACCTCGAGGCCCTCGACCGCAGAGAGGACCGAGATGGCCGGCGTGATCAGGCTGTCGCCGTAGAACATCGCCGCACCCACCAGGCCAAGGCCCGCGATCAGCTGCAGAACCCACAGCGGAGTCGGCGTGCCGGTCACCGCGTTGCGCGCCAGCGCCTGGAGCGCGAGGATGCCGCCCTCGCCGTCGTGGTCGGCGCGCAGCACGAACACCACGTACTTCAGCGTCACCACGACGATCAGGCCCCAGAACACCAGCGACAGCAGGCCAAGCACCGCTTCGGGCGTGAACGGAATGCCGTGATCGGGATTCAGTGTCTCCTTGAATGCGTAGAGCGGCGAAGTCCCGATATCGCCGAACACCACGCCCAGCGCCGCCAGCATCAGGGCCGGCCCTGCGCGGGGATGGGAAGCGGAATCCCCGGAGTCCAGTGGCGGCAGCGTTGTTTTCATGATGTTTGAACCCTCGGTGCCGGATCGTACCCGGCGTGCAGCACAATCCGCCGCGTGCCAACCCGCTCCCCGCCGGTCGTCGCCGCGCCGCCGACCCATTACGAAAACTTCCCCGTTGCCTCCTGGCTGTGCCCCCGCGGCTGCGGCCGCCGATCGCCGCCATCTACGCCTTCGCACGCACGGCCGACGACATCGCCGATGAAGGCGATGCCGGTCCCGCGCAGCGCCTCGACGCGCTGCGGGCCTTTCGCGCCGATCTGGCCGCGGCGGCACGCGGCATGCCGGTTTCGCCACGCTGGCCCGAGGTCTTCGGCCCGCTCGCGCACGCCATGCGGGGCTTCGCGCTGCCCGAACAACTGCTCGCCGACCTTCTCTGCGCCTTCATGCAGGACATCGAGAAGACCCGCGACCGCGCCGGCTACGCCGACCGCGCCGAGCTGCTCGACTACTGCCGCCGCTCGGCCAACCCGGTCGGCCGCCTGCTGCTGCATCTGTACGGCGTGGACGACGCGCGCGCACTGCGGCAGAGCGACGCGATCTGCAGCGCGTTGCAGCTCATCAACTTCTGGCAGGACCTGAGCGTCGACCTGCCGCGGGGCCGCTACTACCTGCCCCGCGAGGATTGCGCGGCGCATGGACTGAGCGCATCGAGCTTCGAATCCTTCCGGCCGCTCGGACCGGCATCGACACCGGCGCAGGCCATCGCGCTGGTCGCCGAGCTCGTCGCCTGGGCCCGCCGCCTGATGAGCGAGGGCGCACCGCTCGTCCACGCGCTGCCGGGCCGCGCCGGGTGGGAGCTGCGCTTCGTGGTCCAGGGCGGCAGCCGCATCCTCGACAAGATCGAGGCGCTGGGCTGCGACACCTTCGCATCCCGGCCGACGATCGGCAAGGCCGATGCACCGCTGCTCGCGTGGCGGGCGCTGCGTATGCGGAGACAATCGCAAGGATGAATCTCACCCCCGTTGCTTGCTCACTTCGCGTAGCCGCCTCCAGGCGGCCGCCAGAGGTGGCTGCTCTTCGGGCACGTCCAAGCCTGCGCAGCCGGGCTTGGAGCCGCGGCCCTCAGCCCCTCAAGGGGCGCACCCAGCGGCCCGGCAAAGCCGGTTCCGCGGGTGCCCTGGTATGGACCGTGCAGTTCCATACGTCGTCGGAGTCGCTGGAGAGTGACGCCCGATCAGTACGTCCAGGACAAAGCCGCTGCATCGGGCAGCAGTTTCTATTACGCGTTCCTGTTTCTGCCGAAGCTGCGCCGCGCCGCGATCACTGCCTTCTATGCGTTCTGCCGCGAGATCGACGACGTGGTCGACGAAGTCACCGACCCCGGTGTCGCCGCCACCAAGCTCGCGTGGTGGCGCAACGAGGTTTCGCAGGGCTTCGCCGGCCAGCCGCATCACCCGGTCATGCAGGCGCTGATGCCGCACGCGAAGGAGTACGGCATCGAGGAGCGGCAGCTGCAGGACATCATCCAGGGCTGCCAGATGGACCTGGAGCAGACGCGCTATCTCGACTTCCAGGCACTGCGCCGCTACTGCCACCTTGTTGCCGGCGTGGTGGG
The DNA here is from genome assembly GCF_050632185.1 of Variovorax ureilyticus. Lineage (GTDB taxonomy): Bacteria > Pseudomonadota > Gammaproteobacteria > Burkholderiales > Burkholderiaceae_C > Variovorax > Variovorax ureilyticus_A. Next base: position 1,659,917 of record NZ_CP192579.1, on the reverse strand, counting down.
CGAAGGCGCGGCGCGCATCTTCGGGCAGACCGATCCGCAGACCACGGCCTACGCGCACAAGCTCGGCCTCGCGCTGCAGTTGACCAACATCATTCGCGACGTCGGCGAGGACGCATTGCGCGGCCGCATCTACCTGCCGGTCAACGAGCTGCAGCAGTTCGACGTCAAGGCGCACGAGATCCTGAACCGCGTGCATTCCGACCGCTTCGTTGCGCTGATGAAGTTCCAGGCGGCGCGCGCGCAGGCCGCGTACGACGAAGCGCTGGCGCTGCTGCCGGCCGCCGACCGCCGCGCCCAGAAGCCCGGGTTGATGATGGCCAGCATCTATCGCACGCTGCTCTGCGAAATCGAGCGCGACAACTTCCAGGTCCTGAACCAGCGCGTAAGCCTGACGCCGGTGCGCAAGCTGTGGCTGGCGTGGCGTGTCCAGGCGCTCGGGAAGCTGTAGCTTGGGGCGCGTCGCGATCATCGGCGGCGGGTGGGCCGGCATGGCGTGCGCGGTCGAAGCGGTACGCGCCGGCCATGCGGTCAGCGTGTACGAAGCCGCGCGCAGCTGGGGAGGTCGTGCGCGCGCCGTCGCCGCCACCTTGCCCGACGGCAGCGGAGTCCTACTTGACAACGGCCAGCACATCCTCATCGGCGCCTACACCGCCTCGCTGGACCTGATGGCGCGCGTCGGCGTCGACCCGAACGAGGCCTTGCAGCGCGTTCCGCTGAACCTGCGCTTTCCGGACGGCACCGGCCTGTCGCTGCCGCGGCTTCCGGCATGGATCGACCATGCAACACGCCGCATCGCGCCGCTGGACGTGCTGGCCGGGGTGCTCGGCGCACGCGGCTGGTCCTGGCAGGACAAGCTGTCGCTGCTGAAGACCTCCACCCGCTGGCAGCGACAGGGCTTCGTCTGCGCGGACCATGAAACGGTGGCCGATCTTTGCGCTCCGCTCACGCCGCGCGTGCGTGCGGAGCTCACCGAGCCGCTGTGCGTCTCGGCGCTCAACACGCCGGCCGCGCAGGCCAGCGGCAAGGTCTTTCTTCGCGTGCTCGACGAGGCGCTGTTCCGCACGGCGGGTGGATCGCAGCTTCTGCTGCCGCGTGTCGACCTCGGCGCGCTGTTTCCCGAGGCGGCGGACCGCTGGCTGCAGGGGCGCGGCGCCCGCACGGAACTCGGCCGCCGCGTGCGCTCGATCAAGCCGGCCGGCCACGGCTGGCAGGTCGACGGCGAAGCTTTCGATCGCGTGGTGCTGGCGTGTTCGCCCTGGGAGGCCGCGCGGCTTTCTGCCGGCATCGCGGCCGCCTGGTCCGCCACCGCGGATGCGCTGGCGCACGAAGCCATCACCACCGTCTACCTGCATGGCGACGCGCAGCTTCCGGCGCCCTTTCTCGCACTGCGCTGCACGCCCTGGGCGCCCGCGCAGTTCGCATTCGATCGCGGACAACTCGGCGGCCCTCACGGCCTGCTCGCTTTCGTCATCAGCGCGAGCAGCGACGACCGCGAGTTGCTGCAACACCAGGCGATCGCGCAGGCACGCGAACAGCTCGGGCTGGATCGGCTTCAGCCTGTGCTCACCGTGATGGAGCGGCGAGCCACCTTCGCCTGCACGCCGGGTCTGGTCCGTCCGCCGATGCAGGTCGCGCCACAACTCCTGGCATGTGGCGACTACATCGAAGGCGCGTACCCCGGAACGATCGAAGGCGCCGTGCGCAGCGCAATCGCGGCCGCCGCATCGCTCTGACGTTCAGGCCCGCCCTGAGGGCTTGCCCGCACCGTCCCAGTCGGCGTGGAAGCCCGCCGGCGTGCCGAGCACCGTCTCCAGCGGATTGCCCACAGGCGCGGCGGGCACGGTCCGCAACGTCGGCTGCGGCGTCGGCCAGGGCTGGGTCACATGCGGCCGGATTTCGGAATCCAGCGCGATGCTGTGCTTGTCCATCAGGCGGTAGAGCGTCATGCGCGACACGCCGAGCTCGCGTGCGGCATGCGTGATGTTGCGGCCGACGCGGGTCAGGGTCAGCACGATGGCGTCGCGCTCGGCGACGGTCCGCGCGGCATCGAGCCCCATGCCGACCGGGTTGTCCGCGGGCGCGAGGCCGAGATCGTTGGGCCCGATCAGTCGCCGGTCCGTCATCACCACCGCGCGTTGCACGCGGTTGAAGAGTTCGCGCACATTGCCGGGCCACGCATGCGCGAGCATCGCCGCGACGGCCTGGCGGCTGAAGCCCTTGACACGCGCCCTGCTCTTCGCGGCGCAGCGCTGGAAGAAATACTCGGCGAGGATCGGCACGTCCTCCATGCGTCGCCGCAAGGGCGCGACCTCGATCGAGAGCACGTTGAGGCGGTAGAAAAGATCGTCGCGGAACTGCCCCACGGCCACCGCTTCGGCCAGATCCACATGCGACGCCGCGACGACACGCACATCGACGTGCAGGTTGCGCACAGCGCCCACGCGGCTGATGGTCTTTTCCTGCAGGAAGCGCAGCAGGTTGGTCTGCAGTTCCACCGGCAGGTCGCCGATCTCGTCGAGAAAGATGGTGCCGCCGTTGGCCGCCTCGATGAGTCCGCGCCGTTCCGACGATGCGCCGGTGAACGCGCCGCGCTCATGCCCGAAGAGCTCGGACTGGATCAGGTTCGGCGAGATCGCTCCGCAGTTCACCGCGACGAACGGTCCCGCCGAGCGCTGCGAGCATTGGTGGATCGCCCGCGCGGCAAGCTCCTTGCCGCTGCCGCTTTCGCCACCGATCAGCACCGGCGCATCGGTGGCGGCGACCTTGCGGATCTGCTGACGCAGCCGCGTGATCGCAGGCCCCTGCCCCACCATGCCGAGCGCGTCGACCGCGTGACGATGCGCCGCGTCGTGGCGCAATCGCAGCAGCGCGCGCTGGTCCGCGTGCTGCAGCGTCATCTCGAATTCGGCGAGGTCGACCGGCATCACCCGATGATCGAAGAAGCAGCCGAGCACCAACTCGCGGAAGCCGGGGTGCTCCAGCGCCTCGGTCTCGCAGAGGCTCACCCATTCGGAACCGGGCGACGCATTGACGCAGGCTTCGACGGCGGCTTCCGGCACGTTCAGCGAGGTGCCGACGATGAGCACGCCGACCTTGAAATGCCGATGTGCCTGGATGCGGCCCGCGGCAACGAGGTCGCTCGCCTGCGTCACGTCCCAGCCCCTCGCAATCAGGGGGCCGAGCACCTGGGTGGCGCTTCCGCCCAGCGTCACGCAAAGAATGCTTCCCGGCTGCATGCCGATACGCCCCCTCTCAGAAGGACATCGGGAACCTGACTGTCAGCTGGAGGTCGGGAGTGTCGCGCGTCAGGCCGGCGCCCACGCTCACGTTGAACACGGACTTGTTGCTGTAGCGGTACGAGTAGCCCAGCAGCAACGAAGCGAGCTGGGTACGCACCGAGCCGATCACCGTCTGGCCGTTCTGCTGGGTGGGTGCGACGGTGTACATCTCCACGCCCAGGCTGAACGACGAGCGCTCGTTGATCGCAAGGCCCATGCCGAAATTCAGACCCCATACGTCGCCGGCCTTCACATCGCCGAGGAACTCGCTGCCCCCGTTCAGCACCGTGCGGCTGACGTTGTTGCGCTGGAAGTTGTAGGTGTAGCTCAGGCCGCCGAAGAACACGGCAGGATCGGACGGCAGCAGGAAGGTCACGCTCGGCTGCAGCGAATAGAAGCCCGAGCCGGTCGGCAGTTCCAGCGGCAGGCCGGTTCCCGTGGTGTTGCCGATGCAGCGCGTCACGCAATCGACCGGCACTTCGAACGGGTCCTTGCCGTTGCGCGCCTTGAAGCGAAGCCCGCCGACCACATAAGGCTTGTTGTTGTCGCGGCCGTCGGCAATCTGGTAGCGGATGGCGGCTTCGACGTCGCCCATGCCGTTGCCGTGCGTATTGAAGACGTTGTCGGTCGCGGAGCCGGTGAAGATCTCGCGGCTGATGGTCGAGTCCGAGCGCGCCACATAAGGCAGCTTCAGCTCCAGTTCCATGCGGTTCGTCGCGCCCCAGCGGCCGGTCAACGCGCCGATGAAGGTGTTGCGCTTGAATTCGCGCACGTCGATGAGACCGATCAGGAGCGCCGGAATCACGGTGTAGCCGACCAGCGCGACGCGGTTGTTCGACGAGTAGCCGTATTGCAACGAGGGCTCCAGCACGAACGAGCCCTTCGGCGTCAGGATGCTCGGCTCGTCGAAGAGCTGCGCCACCGGCGGCGCCTGCACCTCCTCGCTCGGCGCGACACCCACGCGCACCGCGCGCGTCGAGGTGTCGGAGGCCTCGGCCGCTGCGCCGGCTGGCGCGGGCTTTTCCTCGGCGATCTTCGAGCCCGGCGCGGGCATCGGGACAGGTCTTTGCGGAGCGGCGGCCTTTGCCTCCTGCGAGGTGATGCGGTCCTGGAGTTCCTGGTAACGGGTCTCCTGCTCCGCCGCCTGGCGGCGCAACGCCTCGATCTGTTGGCCCTGCTCGGTCACCTGCTTCTGGAGCGCCTCGACACGCTTGCTCGCGTTTCGCGCGGCCGCGGAAGAGCTTGTGGAACCGGTGGAACTCTTGGAACCCTGCGCCTGAGCCATGGCATCGGACGATGCCATCGAGGAACAGGCAACCAACAAGAGCGCCCCGTAAGAGCGGTAAGTCTCCATCGATGTCCCTCTCTTCCTGCTTCTTGCGCCAGGTGCGTCAGGCGTGTGCGGGGCAGCGTAAACGCAATGCTCGAACGGCGCAAAGCTGGAAGTTGCAATCAGAAGTAACTGACCGAACGTCGCCCGCAGGATGTCTCAGGGATGTGGCAGTTCCGTTGCGAATTCGCCCGGCAAACGCGGCAGTTCACGAGGCAAACGCGATGTCACCGGCTCGGCGCGAGGGTTCTCGAACGAAGACGAAGCGACTGGCATCGATGTACCACGGCTGAGACACACCGCGAATCCGCGTGCATCGCGGCCAAAGTCAAAGCGCGCGCTGGCGTTGCGAGTGAAAACGTCGCGATCCAGCCACTGTTCACCGTCAATCCGATGTGACAGTCGGCGTTGAGAAAGCGCCTGCGCAAGCGCTGCTCGAGACCCCTTTGCTGTGTCGCAATTCCGTCGTCTTCGATGCGCTCCAAATGAGAAGAGGTCCCGGCGAAACAAGCCGTAATTTGCTGGCACCGAAGTTGCACTGCGCCCTTCGATTTGCGGCGACGCACGTCAATCCATGCTTGTTTAACTTAACTTTTGCTGGAGGGTTCATGAAAAAGACACTCTTGGCTTCGGCCATAGCTCTTGCCTTCGGGTTCAGTGGTGCTGTGTTTGCGAGCGACACCGATCAGAGTTCGAGTCAGTCATCGTTGACGGGCGCCAACAGCAGTACGAACTCAAGCTCAGACAGCAGCAACAATTCGCGAACGACCACGAACTCGAACAATCGCACGGACACGACCACGAGTTCGAACAATCGCTCCGACAGCCACAATGACACAGGTCAAGCGGTGGCCAATGCTGCACGCTCCGCCGCGCTGAACAACGGCTCGAGCAACAACAACTTCACGAACGCGTTCTCCGACACGAAGGTCTCAGCCATCAGCAAGCTTGAAGGCGCCGTGTCGAACAACAGGATCTACGGCATCGGCAATCAAGCCATCAACAGCGGCTCGGCCAACGGTGGCACGGGCTTGGGTGGACACGGCGGCACGGGCCAGGGCGGCGACGCTCGTGGGACCGGTACCGGCGGAAATGGTGCAGTGGGTAACGGTGCAGTAGGCGCAGGAGGCGGATACGCCTCCAATGGTTCGATCTCGCATGGCAACGCCAGCAATGGCAGCGCCGGAAACGCAGGCAATGGCGGCACCGGTAACGGCGGTGGCGCCAACGGGTCGAGCGGTGCCGGGGCCCTGTCCGCCGGCGGAGACGGCGCACGCGGCGGGTCGAGCGGCGACAGCGGCCGCGGCGGCAGCAGCGGAAGTCTGGCAGCCGGTCTGGGCGGCAGGAGCGGCGGCGGCGGCGGCGGCGGTAGTTCCGGCGGCGGTGACGCAGGCAACGGCGGCAACGGTGGCACCGGCGGCTTGGGCTCGGGTGGCTCAGGCGGCAGCGGTGGCTCAACGGGTGCCAGCGGAACGGCAGGCGCAGGCGGCGCGACCGGCACAGGCGGCGCGGGCTCCGGGACCAGCACGGCAGGTGCAGGCGGAGCGTCCGGTGCCACGGGCGCAGGCGGCGCGGGCGGCGCAGGCGGTGGTGGTGGCGCAGCCACCGCCACGTCCGGCGGAACGCGCACGGGCGGCGCAGGCACGGGCGGCGCGGGCGGCTCGAGCACCAATGGCAGTGCCACCAATGGCAGCGCCAGCAATGGCAACAACACCGCCGGCTCCGGCGGTTCGGGCGGCAGCGGCACGGGTGGTTCGGGCGGCGCGGGCAGCGGTGGAACCGTCACGGCCAATGGCGGCACCGGCGGCACCGGCAATGGTGGCACGGGTGGTTCAGGCGGCTCGGTGTCCGTCAACGCCGGCACGTTCAACATGTCCAACACCATGACGAGCGTCGGGCAGACCGCCGCCGGCATCATGGTCGCGAACCAGAACAGCGGCATGGCGTCGCTGGTTCAGCAGGCTGTGACCGTCCAAGCCAACCTGACCGTTCATTGATTGACCGATAGCGAAGCCCGATGAGTGCCGCGCAGCCTGACCCGTTCCGGCTGTGCGGCGCACGTCGGCTCGCCTTCACGGCAGGCCATAGGGAGACGCCATGAAATCCACCACTCTCCTCGGGACGGCGTGCATGGCCCTGGGGATGCTGCTGCCGGTTGCGGCTGCGGCGCAAAGCGCCCTCGCAGGCAGCGAAACGACGGCGAAAGCCGAGGAGGCCGTGGCGTTCGTCGCCACACCGGTCGACTCGGCCACGCTGGCAGGCTATCGGGGCGGAGCCGAGGTGGTCCGCAACGACATGACCCTGAACGGCACGACGGCCGGCAACTCGGCCCGCAATGTCGATACGGGGGACAACACCATCAGTTCGGGCTCGTTCGCCAACATGAGCGGGCTGCCGGTCGTGATCCAGAACTCTGGCGCGAACGTACTGATCCAGAACGCGGTGATCGTCCACGTGCAGATGAACTGAGGAGGCGACATGCGCGGCATGCTGCTCTCCCTCGCTTTGCTGGCCGTGGCCACCGCGGCGCCCGCTCAACAGGAGCAGGAACAAGAGCGGGCCTATATGCCATCCATGGGTATGGGCGACTTCAACATACCCGTGAAGAGCCTGAAGAAGCAGCGGCAGGCACGCACGCTGATCCAGAAGTACGACTTCAGTTGCGGCTCGGCCGCGGTCGCCACGCTGCTCACGCACCACTTCAACTATCCGGTGACCGAGCAGCAGGTATTCGTCTGGATGTACGAGCACGGCGACCAGGAGAAGATCCACAAGGAAGGCTTCTCGCTGCTCGACATGAAGCGCTATCTTGCGACCCTGGGCTTCGAGGCCGACGGCTTCGAGCAGCCGCTCGAAAAGCTCTCGCAGGCGCGCGTGCCGGCCATCGTGCTGATCAACGCCAACGGCTATCACCACTTCGTGGTGGTGAAGGGCTTGCAGCCGGGCCGCGTGCTCATCGGCGATCCGGCGCAGGGCACACGCGCGCTTTCGCGCAAGGATTTCGACGAGATGTGGCAGAACGGCCTGCTCTTCGTGATCCACAACCGAATGGACATCGCGCGCTTCAACGTCGCCGCCGATTGGCGCGTTGCGCCGCACGCGCCGCTCGGCCAGGGCATTTCCCGCGAAGGCATGGAGATGCTCGCGCTGCCCAAGCTGGGACCGGGAGACTTCTGATGGCCGCGCGCCGCTTTCCCTTCGCCCATCTCGTCATCGGCCTCTATGCGCTGCTGGTGGGCAGCGTGCTGTCGCCGGCGCGGGCGGACGATCCGGAATCCGAGCAGCCGCAGCGAACGGAAGAAATCTGGATCGCGGCGAGCAACCACGATCTCGATCAGTTGCGTGGTGGATTCGACCCCGCCGGCACCGGGCTGATGGTGAGCTTCGGCATCACGCGCGCCGTCTATATCAACGGCGACCTCGTGACGCAGACGACGCTCGACTTCGGCCGCATCTCCGACCTGACACCGGTGCAGGCGGCGCAGCTCGACAAGCAGCTCGCAAGCCTGAACCTGGTCCAGAACGGGCCCGGCAACACCTTCCAGGCGCAGCAGGGCGGCGGCCCGAACGTCGGCACCGTGATCCAGAACTCGCTGAACAACCAGACCATCGTCAACCAGACGATCATCAACGCATCGAGCAATTCCGCGGGGATGGTGAGGAACCTCAACATCCTCTCGACGCTGAACGACAGCGTCGCGGCAGCGATAGGCTCCCGTTGAAGCGCGCGCCTCGCGCGACGCGCTTTCAGGCCCCGCCCGACGCCAGTGCCACGCACAGCGCGTGCAGATTGGGCACGATGAGTTGCGGGCGCGCATCGTGTTCCCACGGGCGCTCGTCGCGCACCAGCCACGCGGCCTGCATGCCGGCACCGAGCGCGCCGACCACGTCGAGCGCGGCGTCGTCGCCGACATGGAGTACGTCCCTCGGTAGCAGCCCGACCGATGCCGCCGCCGCACGGAAGATGGGCGCGTGCGGCTTGCCGCTGCCGAATTCGCGCGCATTGAACGCGGTGCGGAACCAGCGTCCGACACCCGTGCGGTGGACATCGGCATTGCCGTTGGAAATCGCGACCAGCGGATAGCGCTCGCTGAGCCATTTGAGCGCGGGCAGCGCGTCGTCGTAGAGCTCCACGCGCTGGCGCTCCGCGAAGAAGATGTCGAAGGCCGGCTCCGCGAGCGCCGGGTCTTCGCCAGAGCGCTTCAATGCGGCGCGGATCGATTCGCGGCGCAGCGCGCTCAGGTCGTGTGCCAGATCGGAACGCTCCTTGGCCGTGGCCTCACGCAACTCGCGCAGCACGCCGGGCGTGACCAGCAGGTCGGCAGTCTTCGGCGCCTCGCGCATCAGCCAGCCGTGCAGCACGCGCTCCGCGCGCTCGATGGTGGGCCAGATCGGCCAGAGGGTGTCGTCGAGATCGAGCGAGATCGCGGCGACGCGCTTCACATCGAGGGTCAGGGAATCGGGGGTCGCGACGGGCATGGCCGAGAATATCGCATGCCTTTCCGACAAGAACCGCCCGCCGCCGACATGGCCCCAGGGCGCACTGCCGTGCTGTGGTGCAACCTGGGCTCGCCCGATGAACCGACGGCAAAGGCCGTGCGCACCTACCTTGCCGCCTTCCTCAGCGACCCGCGCGTGGTCGAGATTCCGAAGGCCGCGTGGTTGCCGATCCTGCACGGAATCATCCTGCGCACCCGGCCCGCGAAATCCGCCGCCAAGTACGCCAGCATCTGGATGCGCGAGGGCTCGCCGCTCAAGGTGTGGACGAAAAAGCAGGCCACCATGCTCTCCGGCTGGCTCGGCGAGCGCGGCCATCGGGTGACGGTGCGCGATGCGATGCGCTACGGCGAGCCATCGATCGCGAGCCGGCTGGACGAACTCCGCGCGGAGGGCGTCACCCGTGTGCTGGTGCTGCAGGCCTATCCGCAGTACTCCGCCACCACCACGGCGAGCGTGATCGACGAGGTAAATGCCTGGAGCGCGCGCGTGCGCCGCGTGCCCGAGTTCCGCTTCGTGAACGACTACCACGACGATGCCGGCTACATCGACGCGCTCGCGCGCAGCGTCCTGCGCCACTGGCAGCACCACGGCCGGCCCGAGCAGCTGGTGCTGAGCTTCCACGGCATTCCGGCGCGCAACATCCGGCTGGGCGATCCGTACCACGCGCAATGCGTGGTCACCGCGCGCCTGCTGGCCGAACGCCTGCAGCTCACGCCCGACCAATACCGCGTGACCTTCCAGTCACGCTTCGGCCGCGCGAAGTGGCTGGAGCCCTACACCGAGCCCACGCTGCGCGCCCTCGGCGCGAAGGGCGTCAAGCGTGTCGACGTGATGTGCCCGGGCTTCCCCGCCGACTGCCTCGAGACGCTGGAGGAGATCGCGATGGAAGGCCGCGAAGCCTTCCTGCAGGCGGGCGGAAAGGAATTCACCTACATCCCTTGCCTCAACGACAGCAGAGACTGGATCACCGCGCTCGCAGGCATTGCCGAGCGCCATCTGGCAGGCTGGCCGTCCGACTCGCGAGCGAAGGCTCAGTAGCGCCCGAGATAGTCCAGCTTGCCGATCGGCACGCCGTTGTGCCGCAGGATGTCGTAGGCGGTCGTGATGTGGAAGAAGAAGTTCGGGATCGCGAACTGCAGCAGGTAGCGCTGGGCGGTGAACTTGAGTTCGTTGCCTCGGACCTTCATGACCACCTCGCGGTCCTCGTGGCCGTCGATGAGCGAGCGGTCCACGGTGCCCAGGTAGTCGATGGTCTTCGCGACGCGCGCCTGCAGCTCGGCGTACGTCGCTTCGGTGTCCGGAAAGCTCGGACCCGTGACGCCCGCGATGCGCGCCACGCCGAACTTGGAAGCATCGCTCGCGCTCTGGATCTGCCCGGCGAGCGTGAACATGTCCGGCGCAAGGCGCGCGTCGACGAGCTGCGAAGGATCGATGCCCGAAGCCTGCGCATGCGCAAGACCTTTTTCGAGGATGTGCGAAAGCTGGCCCAGTCCGCGGGTGAACACCGGGACGGTTACGTCGTAGAGCGAGAGCGCCATGAATTGACTCCGTGTGTAGTGGCCGCCCGATTGTGCGACCGCCACATTTCACACGCCGGCGCTGCGCACAAAGGCCTCGATCGGGTCCAGATGCTCCGGCACGTTCAATGCCGGCGCGTGGCCGCAGCCTGGGACTTCGATGATCTGGAGGCGGTTCCTGTCGCCGGGGCCGCGGCGGCGCATTTCTTCGATCGTCTCCCGCAGCACGAGGTCGGAGTCCACGCCGCGAAGGCAAAGCACCGGCGCTTCGATCGCGTCGTAGTGCGCCCAGAGCACGTAGTCCTCCGGATGCACAGTGAACTGCCTCGCCATCGCCGGGTCGTAGTGCGGCGTCACGCGGCCGTCGGGCAGACGGCGGGTGGAAGTCTCGGTCAACCGTCGCCATTGCGCATCGCTGAGCCAGCCGTAGGGCTTGTAGACGGTGCGGAAGAAGGCTTCGAGTTCCACCACCGTGTCGAAGGCCGGCGGCTGGCCCGCATAGGCGCGGATGCGCTCGACCGCCTCCGACGCGAGCTGCGGCGCGTTGTCGTTGAGCACCAGGCTCGCGATGCGCGGCTTCATCGCCGGCTCGACCAGCCCGCCCGCGCAGACCATGCCGATCGCGCCGCCCATCGAGGTACCGACCCAATGCACGCGCGTGAGCTTGAGCTCGTCGCACAGCGCCGCCGCGAGCCGGGCATAGAACGAGAGCTTGTATTCGTCATCCGGCGCCCTGCTCCACTGGCTCAGGCCGCGGCCCAGCGTATCGGGACAGATCACGCGGAACCCGCGGTCCGCGAAATGCACCGCAAGCTCGTCCATGTCGCGACTGGTGCGTGCAAGGCCGTGCCATGCGACGATGACAGGATCGCCTGCGCGGCCCCAGTCCATCCAGTGGATTTCGTATCCGGCGAGTTGCGCGTAATTGGAAGTCGGTATGTTCATTTCGATCGCCTTCGAATTCAGGACGCTCATTTACGGAGCCGACCCACGATGCCGGTCGGGAAGTAGTAGACCGAGAGCACGAACAGCACCCCCAGCCACAGCAGCCAGCGATCGGGCGACAGCAGCGCCGACAGCCACGTCACGCTGCTCGCCGCCTCGCTTCCGAGGCGCAGCAGGTCCTGCAGATAGCTCTGCGCGACCACGAAGATCACGCTGCCGATCACCGCGCCGTACATCGTGCCCATGCCGCCGATGACCACGATCAGCAGCACGTCGATCATGATTTCGAAGCTCAGCGAGGTGTCCGGCCCGTTGTAGCGCAGCCAGATCGCGAGCATCGCGCCCGCGAGCGTCGCAAAGAGCGCCGAGAGCACCGACGCGGTCGTGCGGTACACCACCACGCGGTAGCCGATCGCCTCGGCGCGAAACTCGTTCTCGCGGATCGCCTGCAGCACGCGGCCGAACGGCGAATTCACGATGCGCAGCAAGGCCAGCACCAGCACCACCGCCAGCACGAAGAGCATGTAGTAGCAAAGCAGCCGGCCGTCGAGCGACACGCCGAGGAAAGGCTCCTCCGCGAACTCGAAGCTCGGCGAGATCAGTTCGGGCAGCTTGAAGGTCAGACCATCCTCGCCGCCGGTGAAATCCGACAGCTGCGACGCCAGTGTCTGGAAGGCCGAGGCCACCGCGAGCGTGATCATCGCGAAGAAGATCGCGCGCACCCGCAGCGAGAACAGGCCGATGGCCAGCGACAGCACCAGCGAGATGGCCAGCGCCACGCCCAGACCGAGCAGCAGGGCGCCCCACCCCGCGCCGAGGCGGGTCGCCGAAATCGCGATGCCGTAGGCGCCGATGCCGAAGAACATCGTCTGCGCGAAGCTCACGATGCCGGTGTAGCCGAGCAGCAGATCGAAGCTAGCGACCAGCACGATGAACACCAGCACCTTGGCTGCCACGCTGAGCGCCTTGACGCCCGGGAAGATGAACGGCGCGGAGGCCAGCCCCAGCACCACCGCGAGCAGCAGCACCGCCAGCAGGCGGTTGCGCGGCAGGTCGTTGGAAAGAAGACGGGAAATCATGGGTCGTCCTTTCAACGGTTCGTGACGGGATAGACGCCCTGCGGACGCCACAGCAGCACCGCGACCATCAGAAAGATGCTCGCGAACTGCGTCAGCGTCGGCATCAGGAAGCCGGTGTAGTTGTTCATCAGGCCCACGAGCAACGCGCCGATCAGCGCACCGGTGGTCGACCCGAGGCCGCCGATGATTATCACGATGAAGATCAGCACATTGACCTGCGCGCCCATCTGCGGAATCAGGTTCTGCTGGAACAGGCCCCACATCACGCCGCCCAGGCCGGCGAGCGCGCTGCCCACCACGAACACACCGACGAAAAGCCGGCCGATGCGGTAGCCGAGCGACTCGACCATCTCGCGGTCCTGCACGCCGGCGCGGATCAGGAGGCCGATCTTGGTCCGGCCCAGCGTCCAGGCGAGCACGCCGAAGACGAAGATGCCGACGATCACCGCAAGGATGCGGTACCTGCTGATCGCCGCATCGCCGATGAAGAGCGAACCGCGCAGCGCATCGGGCAGCGGCAGCGGAATCTGCCCCGGTCCCCAGATCACCTTGATCAGCTCCTCGCCGATGATCATTCCGCCCATCGTGATGAGGATCTGCTTGAGATGCTGGCCATAGACCGGCCGCACGATGAAGCGCTCGAACGCCGGGCCGATCGCGCCCGCGACCAGCATCGCCACCAGCATGGCCGGGAATACCGCGACGAGGTTGCGCCACAGGTCCTGAGAGCCGGTCCAGTCGCTCATGCCTCCCAGCACGGTGCTCGCCACGAAGGCGCCGAGCGCGATGAACACGCCGTGGCCGAAGTTGAGCACGTCCATCAACCCGAAGACCAGCGTGAGGCCGGAAGCGATGATGAAGATGATCATCCCCATCGCGAGGCCCGCGACAGTGAGCGTGAGCCAGGTAGAAACCGAGCCCGTCAGCGGCAACGCGATGAGTGCCAGCACCGGCACGAGCGCCAGCGGTTTCCAATCGAAATCTTTATTCATAGTGCGAGCCCCAGAAGCGATTGCTGCAGGGCTTCATCCGCCGAGAACGCGGCCATGCTGCCGCTGTGGACCACAACGCCGTTGTCCATCACGGCGACCGTGTCGCCCAGCCTCTGCGCGAAGTTGATGTTCTGTTCGACGAGCAGGATCGTCACGCCGCTCTTCTTGAGCTCGCTGAAGGCGTCGATCATGTTGTTGATGATCGCGGGCGCGAGGCCCTTGCTGGGCTCGTCGACGATCAGGAGCTCGCGCGGCTCGACGATCGCGCGCGACACCGCGAGCATCTGCTTCTGCCCGCCCGAGAGCTTGCCCGCCGGGTGGTTCCAGAACTTCTCGACCGCGGGAAAGAGCTTGAAGATCCATTTCAGCCGCGTGTCGTCCATCTGGTCGGCGTTCTTCGCGCTCCTCGCGGCCAGCAGCATGTTCTCCTTCACGGTGAGGTCCGAGAAGATGCCCATGTTCTCGGGCACGTAGGCGATCCCGAGTTCGGCGATCTGCGGCGTGCGAATCGCGGTGATGTCGGTGCCGCCGAAGCGCACGCTGCCCTGCGACGCATGCCACAGGCCCATGATGGTCCGCAGCGTGGTGGTCTTGCCGGCACCATTGCGGCCCAGCAGCATGGTGAGTTGGCCCTTGGGCACCGCGAGGTCCACGCCATGGAGGATGTGATACGCACCGATGTGCGTGTGCACGCCGCTCATTTCCAACAGGTTCGCCGCGCTCATTTGGCCTCCTTCGCGACGCCGAGGTACGCCTCTTGAACCACCGGCGAGGCGATCACCTCGGCCGGCTCGCCATCGGCCACGAGCTGGCCGTTGTGCAGGACGATGATGCGGTCCGCGAGTTCGCGCACCACGTCCATCTTGTGCTCGACCAGCAGGATGGTCTTGGTCTTGTCTTTCTTGAGCGCGCGGATCAGGTCGAGGATCACCGGGGCTTCCGCCGCGTTCATGCCGGCGGTCGGCTCGTCGAACATGAACACCTTCGGTTCGAGCGCCATCAGCAGCGCGACCTCGAGCTTGCGCTGGTCGCCGTGCGGCAGGCCCGCGACGGGCGCGTGCTCCTTGGCCTTGAGCGCCACGTCCGCGAGGATCTGGTCGGCGCGCTCGGTCAGCGCGCGGTGGTCGCTCCAGATGCTCCAGAGATTGAGGCCGCGCCGGTGCGCGCCTTCGCGCGTGGCCTGCACGGCGAGGCGCACGTTCTCCAGCACGGTGAGATTGGGAAACAGGTTCGTGAGCTGGAACGCACGCCCCAGCCCCGCCCGCGTGCGCGCCGAGGCCGGCAAGCCCGAGAGCGATTGCCCGTCGAGCGTCACCGTGCCCTCGGTCGCCTTGAGCTGGCCCGAGATGAGATTGAAGTACGTGGTCTTGCCGGCGCCATTGGGGCCGACGATGGCCGTCAATGTGCCGGGTGCGAAAGCGCAGCTGACAGCATTGACCGCCACGTGGCCGCCGAAGCGGATGGTCAGGTTTCGGGTCTCAAGCATTGATCGAAGAAAGAAGCCGCCTCGCGGCGGCGCGGTTGGGGATCAGCAGGTGCCAATCACGTAGTAGTTGGTTCCGGTCTGCTTCAGGGTCGTGGTGACGAAGGTGTTCCACAGGCCCATGTTCTGGCTGGAGCCGTTGGCATAGGTGTAGCCGCCGCTCTGCGTGGCGCGGCCCGCGGTGGTGTGGGCGTAGTTGCTCGCGGTGTAGCAAACGGGCGTGGTGCCTCCGCCGCTGGCGGCGAGCGTGGTGCCGGTGGCCGCGGTGGACATCGCGCCTTCGACGTTGCTCGCATCGACCGCGGTCACACTCCAGCTGTAGGTCGTCGATGCGGCAAGCCCGGTGTCGGTGTAGCTGGTGCCGGTCAGGGCCGACGCATTGACCTTGGTGCCGCCACGGTAGACGTTGTAGCTCGCGGCGCCAGAGACCGCGTTCCATCCGATCACCATGCTGCTGCTCGTCGCGCCGGAGGTGCCGACGCCGGTGGGCGCCGCCAGCGTCGATCCGCCGCCGCTGCCGCCAGTCGAGCCGCTCGTCACGCGATCCACCATGGCCTTGATCGCGGCCATCTGCGGGCCCGACTTCTTCGCGTAGTTCGCGTTGTCGTAGCCCCACCAGTCGAAGCAGCTGTTGGTCGCGGCGGTGCTGGTCTGCGGATAGATCAGGATGATGTTGTTGGTGTCGGCCCACCGGTTGTAGCCGGTGTTGCGCACGTACTTGTCGCCGATGTCGCTGTAGTTCTGCTTGCAGCCGTGCAGCACCACATGCACGCGGCACGACGTGCTATTGCAGCTTTGCGGCACGTAGATCCAGCCGGTCGCGGCCATGCCGTGGCCGCTCACGAAGTCGGTCTGGTTGAACTCGGTGAAGGCGCCCGAGAGCGTGCCGTTGTTGCGCGCATTCAGCGTGCCGTAGAGGTACTGGAGGATGTCGCCCGCCAGGTCGAAGCCGCAGTTGTTGATGTAGGGCGAGGCCGTCGTGCTGCAACTGCTGCCGTAGTCATCGGTGATCATCGCGTGACCGGAGCCGATGTTGTTCTTGTAGAAGGTGTTGGCCGTCGGAACGAAGCTCTGGTAGTAGGTCTTGAGGTCGTTCATCACGGCCTGCACCACCGTGTTGTCCGAGGTGCCGGAGTAGAGATAGACCTTCGAGTTCGCGAGGTTCGAGACCGGATCGATGGTGCCGCTCGATGCCCAGCTGTTGGTCGTGCTCACCAGAGATGACACCGGGATGCTGCTCGTGTGCGACATGCAGCGCCCGGTCGCATTGACGATCGACCCCTCGGCACAGTAGTACGGCCCGCCCGCCACGACGCCCGCCCCGCGCTTGAAGGTCGCCGAATAGGCGACGTGCAGTTGCACCGCCATGAACCCGCCCGCGGACAGGCCCGACACGCTGACCTCCGCCGAATTGGCCCCGAGCGCCGGCAACGGCACCGCGGCCGTCGCCGCGTGGCACGCCAGCGCGGCGAAGGCCGCGACCAAGCTCGTCTTCATCTTCATCGTCATCCAGTTGCGCTTCATGTTGTCTCCATTGGTTTTTTTCGAGGTGCACTGAACCGTCCCCTCTCGCGAGGGGACAGATGGGAAAAACGTTGTGTGCCGCGCCAGTCGCTATGCCAGGAACCCCGCGGAACCGGCTTAGCCGGGCCGCCGGGGTTGCCCCCGCAAGGGGTGGAGAGCGACACGCAGTGCGCGAGGCTGGGGGTTAGCGCTTGTTCCGGATGGGAATGTCCATCTCTTCCGGCTTGATCTCGTGCACCAGCTCAGGCACGCCCCACGCGAAAGCCGGGTCCACCTTGATCTTGAAGTGGTACATGCTCTGCATCGCCTGGTGGTCTTCCTTGCGGAAGGTCATCTTGCCCTTGGGCGTGTCGAAGCTCATGCCTTCCATGGTCGAGATCAGCTTGTTGGTGTTGGTGTCGCCGCTCGTCTTCTTGAGGGCAGTCACCAGCGCCATGGCAGCGGAGAAGCCTCCCGCCGTGAAGAAATCTGGCGGCGACTTGAATTCCTTGTAGTGCATCGAGACCATCGCCTCGTTGACCGGATTCTTCGGGATACCGAAGTAGTAGTAGGTGGCGCCCTCCATGCCCGGGAAGCGCTTGTAGGCCGTCATGGCCGGCAGGATGTTGCCGCCCGTGCCCACCTCGATGCCGTAGCGCGACTTCAGCTCGGCATCGGCCAGGGCGTTGAAGGGGGTCGTCGCCCCGGCCCACACCACCGCGATGATCTTGCGGCCCGGCTTGCCCTTGAGCTGCTCGACCATGCGGGCGATGCCGGCGGTGAAGTCGGTCGTGGCGGGCGGCAGGTACTCCTCGTGGACGATCTTGGCCTTCTTGAGCGCGTCCTTGAAGGCTTTCACGCCGTCGCGGCCGAAGGCCCAGTCCTGCGCCAGCATGACGATGGAGGTGCCCTCCTTGTCGACCGCCACGGCGTTGGAGATCGCGTCCTGCGCGCTGTTGCGGCCGGTGCGGAAGATGTACTTGTTCCACTTGTCGCCGGTGATCGAATCGGCCACGGCCGGCTCGACCAGCAGGATCTTCTTGTATTCCTCGGCCACCGGCAGCATCGCGAGCGCGACGCCCGACGACGTGGGGCCGACCGCGATCGCGGCCTTGTCGTCCGCATAGGCCGCCGCCAGCAGCGACTTGCCGAGGTCCGGCTTGCCCTGGTCGTCTTTTTCGATGACGACGATCTTCTTGCCGTTGACCATCATGGTCCCGCCCGTGGCGTAGTCCAGGCCCATCATCAGGCCGGTCTGCGTCTGCTTGCCGTAGGCTTCGAGCGGCCCAGTCTTGCTGTAGATGTGGGCGATGCGGATCTCGTTGGACTGCGCCCAGGCCGGTGCGGTGAAGGTGGTGACTCCGGCGGTGGCCATGGCGGCCAGAGCGACGAGGTGGCGACGGTGCATTCTTTGTCTCCTAAGGATGGTGGCTGAAGATTGCACACATCGTGCCAAGCGCCATCGTCTTGAAAACAAAGGACTTTCCCGAAGTTTCCGCTTCAAAAGATTGAAATCAAGACAATTGGAGTGTCTTTATTTCAGTCAATTGACTGTTCTTCAGTCAGGGTTTTCCAGACGTTCATAGAGCGTCGCGCGGGAGATGCCGAGCAGCCGCGAGGTCGCGAGCTTGTTGCCGCCCGTCTCGGCCATCGCGGCGGCGATCGCCTTGCGCTCCAGTTCGGCGACCTGCTGCGCAAGCGGGCGTAACAGCAAGGCGCGCTCCTCGGCCTCGGTGGCGGGTTCGGCCTGCATGCGTGTCGGCGGCGCGATGTTCTCCTGCCCGGCTTCACGCAGGATGCGTTCGAGCTGCGGCGCATCGATGCGCTGCGAATCGCTGCGCATGGTCACCTGCTCCAGCACATTGCGCAGTTCGCGGATGTTGCCGCGCCAATGCTGCGCCGCGAGCAGCGCCAATGCATCGGGCGTCAGCTCGGGCGGGGCCTCGCCGCTGCGCAGCGCCATGTCTTCCCCCAGTGCCTCCACCAGCGCAGGGATATCCCCCCGGCGTTCCCGCAGCGGCGGCACACGCACCGGCAACACGTTGAGGCGGTAGTACAGGTCTTCGCGGAAGCGCCCTTCTCGGACCAGCGCCGCAAGATCGCGCGAAGTGGCCGCGATCACGCGGGCATCGAACGGCACCAGCTTGTTCGACCCCAGCGGCTCGATCTCGCCTTCCTGCAAGGCGCGCAGCAGCTTGGCCTGCAGGCCGAGCGGCATGTCGCCGATTTCGTCGAGGAACAGCGTGCCGCCATCCGCCAGCTTGAACTTGCCCTCGCGCGCCTTGCGATCCGCGCCGGTGAACGCGCCGGGTGCGACACCGAAGAACTCGGCTTCGAGCAGCGTGTCGGGCACGGCGGCGATGTTCACGCTCACGAAAAGGCCCTGCGCCCGCGCCGACGCCGCGTGGATCGCATGCGCCAGCAGTTCCTTGCCCGTGCCGGTTTCGCCCAGCAGCAGCACCGGGCTCGACGACTGCGCCGCGCGCCGCGCATGCCGCTTGACCTCGACCGCCGCCGGACTGCTGCCGATGAAGCTCGCAAAGGTGTACTTGGACCGCCGCTGACCGTCCGCCGACTGCTGGTAGAGCGGGTTGGCGCGCTGGCTCGCCAGCTCGCGCCGCGCATCGTCGAGATCGCGCTGAAGCAGGGCAAACTTGCTGATCAACGGCTGCAGCGTCGTTTCCGGGTGGTCGAACAGTACGATCCCGATCGCGCCGATGATCTCGCCCAACGCGGCGCCCTCGCGCTCCTCGCGCAGCGGAATCCGGCTCACCACGAAAGTCCCCGCCTTGTTCGTCAGCAGATCGACCAGGATCGGCTCGCCGGTCTCGAGCACACGGCGCATCTGCGTGTTGGGGATCACGTCCTCCACCATGTGGCCGAGGAACTGGTCGATCGACGAGAAGCCCAGCGCCGGCAGAAACCGCCGATAGCCCTCGTTGACCCACACGATGCGCCCGGTCCGATCGACCAGGAACATGCCCTGGCTGATGCTCGAGAACAGATGGAACATCGACCGCGCGGCGAGCGCGAGGATGCTGTCGGCGTCGAGCGGCAAGGCGGGTGGAGCGGCGGTGGCGGGTGGCATGGGCGGGATCGTAGCGCGGGCCCCGGCATGCCCCTACTCGAGCCCGGCAGGCGCCGACAGAGTGGTCTTTTGTGCTTGCTATGCTCCGCCCCTTGCAGGCCACCAGCCTCCAGACCGGCGCCCTCGGCGATGCCCCCTGCGCCCGCCTCGCGCCACCTTATGCGGAACCCCGAACTCATGAGGATCTCCCGGCTTCCGACGCTTTCGCTCGTTGCCTCCTTGCTGCTGCTTTCGGCCTGCGCCGTCCCGCGTCCGCCTGAAAAGGCCGACACGCCGATGCCGCCGACGTGGAGCAACCCGCTCCCCGCCTCCACCGCCGCGCTGCCCCACGGCGGCTCGCTGCCGACGCTGGGCCAGTGGTGGGAACAACTGCATGACCCACTGCTGGTCGACCTGATCTTCGCCGCCGAGTCGGTGAGCCCGACCGTCGCGAGCGCGGGCGCGCGCATCGCGGAAGCGCGAGCCACGCGCGTGGCGGCCGGGGCAGCGCTGATTCCGAATCTCAACGGGCAGTTGGCGGCCAGCCGCGGCAATTCGCCGACCAGCGGATTCACCGGCACTTCGACATCCACCACCGGAGGTGTGAGCACCAGCCTGCCGGTCCTCACGACCGGGCAGGCCGCGCTGCAGTCGAGCTGGGAGATCGATCTGTTCGGCGGCCTTCGCGCGAATCGCGACGCGAGCCAGGCGCGACTCGCGGGCGCGGACGCCCGGTGGCATGACGCGCGGGTGTCGGTCGCGGCGGAAACCGCGAACACCTATCTCGGCGAGCGCGCCTGCCGCCGGCAGCTCGAGGTGTCGACCTCCGATGCGCAATCGCGTGCGGAGACGGCACGGCTCACCGAGCTGTCGATGCGCGCCGGCTTCACCGCGCCGGCCGATGCGGCGCTCGCGCGTGCCAGCGCCGCCGAGGCGTCGGGGCGGCTCACGCAGCAGCGGGCGCAGTGCGCGGTGCTCGAGCAGGCGCTGGCGTCCTTGACGGGCATCGAGGCGCCGGTGCTCAAGGCCCGGCTGGAAGCCGCGCCGATCGATGTCGCCCTGCCGGCCGTCCAGGCGGTGCACAGCGTGCCGGCGGAGGCACTCGCACAGCGGCCCGATGTGTATGCGGCCGAACTCGGCGTGGCGGCGGCAAGCGCCGACGCGGGCGCAGCGCTCGCTGCACGCTTTCCGCGGCTGACGCTGCAAGGCTCGATCGCCACGGTGCAGGTGCGCACCGGTGGTTTCCGCGAGACGCTGGACACCTGGACCATCGGCCCGCTGGCGCTCAACCTGCCGATCTTCGACGGCGGCGCGCTGGCGGCCAACGAGGCAGCGGCCAAGGTGCGCTATGACGAAGCGGTCTCGCTCTATCGCGCGAGCGTGCGGCAGGCGGTGCGCGAGGTCGAGGAAGCGCTGATCAATCTCCGCAGCACCGACGAGCGCGCCGACGATGCCGATACCGCGGTACGCAACTACCAGGCGTCCTTCGACGCCACGCAGGCGCGCTTCAGCACCGGGCTGGCGAGCCTGTTCGACCTGGAGGACGCGCGGCGCACGCTGTTCGTCTCGCAGACCTCGCGCGTGTCGCTGCAGCGCGAACGCGCCGAAGCCTGGGTGGCGCTCTACCGCGCCATGGGCGGCGGATGGTCGCGGCCCGAATCGATCGCAACGACGGCCCCGCCGGCCGCTCCGTCATCCCGTTGAAGAGAATGAAGAAGAAGCGCTCCACCCTTATCGTCGTCGCACTGGGCGTCCTGGTTCTGGCCGGGGCGGGCTTCTGGCTCGCGCGCGGCAAATCCTCGGGCGGCGAGCCCGCGAAGGCGGCGGCGACCGCGCGGCCGACGCTGACCGTCACCGTCGCCGGGCCCGAAACCAGCGAGCTCAACGTCACGCTCTCGGCCAACGGCAATGTCGCCGCGTGGCAGGAAGCCAGCATCGGCTCCGAGGCCAACAGCCTGCGGCTCGCCGAAGTGCGCGTCAACGTGGGCGATGCGGTGAGGAAGGGCCAGGTGCTCGCGGTGTTCTCGGGTGAATCGGTGGATGCCGACGTGGCGCAGGCCAGGGCTGCGTTGGCCGAGGCGCGTGCGACCGCCGCCGACGCGGCCGGCACCGCCGCGCGTGCCCGGACGCTGCAGGCGACCGGTGCGATGAGCCAGCAGCAGATCAACCAGTACACGACCGCCGAGCAGACCGCCAAGGCGCGCGTCGAAGCAGCCGAAGCGGTGCTCGCGGCGCAGCAGGTACGCGGACGCAACACGAAGGTGATGGCGCCGGACGACGGCGTGATCTCCTCGCGCACCGCGACGGTGGGCAGCGTGGTCTCTGCCGGCACGGAGCTGTTCCGCCTGATCCGCCAGGGCCGCCTCGAATGGCGCGCGGAGATCACCTCATCCGAGCTCGGCCGCATCACGGTGGGCACGCCCGCCGTGGTGGTGAGCGCGACCGGCGCGACGGTCAACGGCAAGGTGCGCAGCGTCGCGCCGACGGTCGATCCGCAGACACGCGCCGCGCTGATCTACGTGGACATCCCCGACGTGCAGCAGAACACCGGCATCAAGGCCGGCATGTTCGCGCGCGGCGATTTCATGCTCGGGCGCAGCAGCGCGGTCACGGTGCCGCTCGCCTCGGTGGTGCCGCGCGACGGGTTCAACCATCTGCTGCTGATGCAGCCCGACAGCCGCGTGTCGATGCTGCGCGTCGAGACGGGCCGACGCGTGGGCGACCGCGTCGAAATCACCACCTCGCTGCCGCCCGACGCGCGCGTGGTCGTGCAAGGCGCGGGCTTTCTCAACGATGGCGACCTGGTGCGCGTGGTCGACGCGCCGCCCGCCAATCCGGCAAATGGAGCCCCGAAATGAGCAAGCCCATGTCAGGGCACCCGCGGAACCGGCTTCGCCGGGCCGCCGGTGCGCCCCCTTGAGGGGGTGTCCGAGCCACACGCAGTGGGCGAGGCTGGGGGTGGCATGAACATCTCGGCTTGGTCGATCCGCAATCCGATCCCGGCGGTGATGCTGTTCGTGCTGCTCACGTTCGCCGGGCTGCTGTCCTTCAACGCGATGAAGGTGCAGAACTTCCCCGACATCGACCTGCCGACCGTCACGGTTTCGGCGGTGCTGCCGGGCGCGTCGCCGTCGCAGCTCGAAAACGACGTCGCGCGCAAGATCGAGAACTCGATCGCCACCGTGCAGGGCCTCAAGCACATCACGACCAAGGTGCAGGACGGCGCGGTGACGCTGATCGTCGAGTTCCGCCTCGAGAAGCCGGTGCAGGAAGCGGTCGACGATGTCCGTTCGGCGGTGCAGCGGGTGCGCGCCGACTTGCCCGCGGACCTGCGCGATCCGGTGATCACCAAGCTCGACTTCGCGGCGCAGCCGGTGCTGGCGTTCACGATCTCGTCGTCGCGCATGGACAAGCAGGAGCTCTCGTGGTTCGTCGACAACGACGTGACGCGCCGCCTGCTCGCGATCCGCGGCGTGGGCGCGGTGAATCGAGTCGGCGGGGTCACGCGCCAGGTGCATGTCGATCTCGATCCGGGCAAGCTGCAGGCGCTCGGCGCGACCACGGCCGATATCTCGCGGCAGTTGCGACAGCAGCAGATCGAAAGCGCCGGCGGCCGCACCGACGTGGGCGGCAGCGAGCAGCCGGTGCGCACGCTCGCCACGGTGCGTTCGGCGGACGAGATCGCCGACATCCAGATCCCGCTGTCGGACGGACGGCGCATCCGGCTCGACCAGGTCGCGCGCATCAGCGACACCATCGCCGAGCCGCGGGCCGCCGCCTTCCTCGACGGCAAGCCGGTGGTCGGCTTCGAGGTCGCACGCAGCCGCGGCGCGAGCGAGGTCGAGGTGGGCGATGCGGTGCAGCAGGTGCTCAACCAGCTGCGCGCGGAGCGCCCCGACATCCAGCTGACCGAGGCCTTCAATTTCGTCAAGCCGGTGCGCGAGGAATACCAGGGATCGCTGCACCTACTGTACGAAGGCGCCATCCTCGCGGTGGTGGTGGTGTGGCTGTTCCTGCGCGACTGGCGCGCGACCTTCGTCTCAGCGGTCGCGCTGCCGATGTCGGTGATCCCGGCCTTCGTGGGCATGTACCTGCTGGGCTTCTCGATCAACGTGGTGACGCTGCTGGCGCTGTCGCTGGTGGTCGGCATCCTGGTGGACGACGCGATCGTCGAGGTCGAGAACATCGTGCGCCACCTGCGCATGGGCAAGACGCCCTACCAGGCGGCGATGGAGGCGGCCGACGAGATCGGCCTCGCGGTGATCGCGACGACCTTCACGCTGATCGCGGTGTTCCTGCCGACCGCCTTCATGAGCGGCGTGGCCGGCAAGTTCTTCAAGCAGTTCGGCTGGACCGCCTCGCTCGCGGTGTTCGCCTCGCTGGTGGTGGCTCGGATGCTCACGCCGATGATGGCGGCCTACATCCTCAAGCCGCTCGCGGGCGGCCACAGGGAGCCGCGCTGGCTCGCGGCCTACATGCGCATGGCCGGGTGGTGCCTGCAGCACCGCTTTGCCACCATGGTGCTGGCCACCCTCTTCTTCTTCGGCTCGGTGGCGATGATCCCGCTGCTCAAGACCGGCTTCATCCCGCCGGACGACAACTCGCAGACGCAGGTGTACATCTCGCTCGCACCCGGCGCGACGCTCGCGCAGACCACCGCGATGGCCGAGGAAACGCGACGCCGCGTGATGGCGATCGAGCATGTGCGCAGCGTCTACACCACGGTCGGGGGCGGCAGCGCAGGCGGCGATCCGTTCGCGAACTTCGGCACGCCCGAGACGCGCAAGGCCACGCTCACGATCCAGCTCGACCCGCGCGGCGAGCGGCCGCGCAAGCAGGTGATCGAGAAGAACATCCGCGCCGCGCTCGAAACCCTCCCCGGCGTGCGCAGCACCGTGGGCCTCGGTGGCTCAGGCGAGAAATACATCCTCGCGCTTTCCGGCGATGACCCCAACGCGCTGACCGTCGCCGCGCGCGCGGTGGAGCGCGACCTGCGCACCATCCCGGGCCTGGGCAACATCACCTCGACCGCGAGCCTGATCCGCCCCGAGATCGTGGTACGCCCGGACTTCGCGCGCGCGGCCGACCTCGGCGTGACCAGCTCAGCCATCGCCGAAACGCTGCGCGTCGCCACGCTCGGCGACTACGACCAGAACCTGCCCAAGCTCAATCTCGCACAGCGGCAGGTGCCGATCGTGGTCAAGCTGGAGGATTCGGCGCGGCAGGATCTCTCGCTGCTGGAGCGCCTCGCGGTGCCCGGCGCGCGCGGACCGGTGATGCTGGGCCAGGTCGCCACCTTGTCGATCGAAGGCGGCCCGGCGGTGATCGCCCGCTACGACCGGTCGCGCAACGTCAACTTCGAGATCGAGCTCTCCGGCGTCGGCCTCGGCGACGCGAAGGAAGCGGCGATGAAGCTGCCCTCGATCCGCAGCCTGCCGCCCGGCGTGAGGGTCGCCGAAGTGGGCGACGCGGAAGTGATGACGGAACTGTTCAACAGCTTCGGCCTCGCGATGCTCACCGGCGTGCTGTGCATCTACATCGTGCTGGTGCTGCTGTTCAAGGACTTCCTGCATCCGGTCACGATCCTGTGCGCGCTGCCGCTCGCGCTCGGCGGCGCCTTCGTGGGGCTGTTGGTCGGACAGAAGGCGCTCTCGATGCCGTCGCTGATCGGGCTCATCATGCTGATGGGCATCGCGACGAAGAACTCCATCCTGCTGGTCGAGTACGCGATCGTCGCGCGCCGCGATCATGGCATGAGCCGCTGGGAAGCACTGCGCGACGCCTGCCACAAGCGGGCGCGGCCGATCATCATGACCACGCTCGCGATGGGCGCGGGCATGACGCCGATCGCCTTCGGCTGGAGCTCGGCGGATTCCAGCTTCCGCGCGCCGATGGCCATGGCGGTGATCGGCGGACTCATCACCTCCACCGTGCTGAGCCTGCTCGTGGTGCCGGCGGTGTTCACCTATGTCGACGATGTCCAGCAATGGATCCGCAAGACGGTCAAGCGCATTCGTGGCGCGGTGCACATCGGCCACGGCCATGAGGCTGGCGATAGACTCGCGCCATCGTCGAACGACAGAGGTACACCGTGATCAGCATCTTTCAGCGTGTGGCGGTTTCCGGCGCCTTCCTGGGCATCTCGTTGGCTGCGCTTGCACAGACGCACGATCTGTCGGAGGCCCAGCGGCGGTTCGACGAGCAGGTCGCGAAGTGCAACAGCGGCTCGCTCCCCCGGCCCGAGCGCGATGCCTGCATCCGCGATGCGGGCGCCGCGCTGGACCGCGCGCGCGGCGGTCCGTCGGGCAACGTCACGACGCGCTCGCGAGATCGGCGTTCCACCGTGGTCAAGCCTGAAGGCGCACCCCGCCCGCCGGCACGAAAACGGTCCGTTCGGGCGATCGTCGCTCCACCGTCGTGACGCCGCAGGGCACGCCCGCACCGGCCGGGTCGACGACCGTCACCTCGCCCGACGGCCGCGCCACCGTGGTGGTGCCTGACCAGCCGCAGCGCTGAATTTCAGGGAAAGCCCCGCACCTCCGCCAGCAACGCGGCAAGGCGCCGCACATCCAGCACGACCAGCGCCTTGGCGTCTTTCGCAAGAATGCCCGCGCGCACAAGCGCATTGAGCTCGCGCGTGACCTGCTCGCGATTCGTGCTGACCCGGCTCGCCAGTTCGGCATGGGTCGGCGCGGGGTCCAGCCGCGCGCGGTTCTCGTCGACGCCAACCTCGTGCGCCAGCCGCAGCAGCTCGGCATGGACCCGGTTCTGCACGCCCATCGTGCTCAGGTCGATCACGCGCTCCGACAACTGCCTCACGAGCGAAGCCGGGCTCTGCATCACGCGCTCGGCCACCACCGGCTCGTCGCGAAGCAGTTCGAGGAACGCGAGGCGGTCCAGACTCGCGACCACGCTGGGCTTCAGCGTCAGCACGTCGGCGGAGCGCGGCCGGCCGTCGATGGCCGCGATCTCGCCGAGATGCTCGCCCTCGTTCAGGTCGCGAAACGTGATCTGCCGCCCGTTGGCCGAATAGGTGGTCACGCGCAGCTGGCCCGACACGAGGAAGTAGACATCGCTTTTCTCTTCGGATCGCAGCAGCAGCGGCGCACCGGCGGCGACGCTCTGCCATTGGCAGCGCTGGGCCAGTTGATCGAACCGCGATTGCGACAACCCCTCCAGCAGCGCGATGTGCTTCAGGGCCAGACTGGAACGCCGGGTGGTCATGCTTGTGGATCAGTTGATAAAACCTGTGCGCAAACGCACAGCGCGAATGGCCTGCCAACGCCAAAGTACAGCCCTGTGATCCAGCGATTCCCGCAGTCACACATCAAGGAGATTTCATCATGAATGCAAGACTATTTCTCGGCCTCTCGGCACTCGCATTTGCCGGCGCCGTGTCCGCGCAAACCGTGCCGGCCGAGCAATGGGTCGGCACCCCGATTTCCGCTGTCGGCCATTTCAGCCGCGCCGAAGTGGCGGCGGACATGACCGCGAGCCGCGCGACCTTCGCGAGCGCGCCGGCGGAATATCGAGTCGGTCCCGCCGACCCGACGACGGGCGCGACAAGCCGCGCCGAAGTTGCCGCCGACACCCAACTGTGGATGCGCTCCGGCATGAGCCAGGTCGCGAACCGCGACGGCTTCGATCCGACCGGCGCCGAATTCCGCCACCAGATGGCGGCGTATCAACGCATGCGGAATGGACCGGAGTTCACGGCCGAGGTGCAGCGCGCCCAGAACACGCGCTCGATCGGGATGGCGCGATTCGATCGCGGATCGTCGGCCGAATAAGGACGGTTGAACAAGCAGGTGCGTCGCGATCGCCGCGGAACCGCTCGGGCGGTCCGCGGCGTTTTTCACGTGCGTGGCGTTCGCCGCCGCTACCTCGCGCCCATGCGCCTGGCCGGCGCGGCAGCACCAGCACGGCCAGGATCACGACGATCAGAGCGATCGACATCGGACGCTGGAAGAACACGCTGGCGCTGCCCTCCCCGATCGACATCGCGTTGCGCAGTTGCGCTTCGGCGAGCGGCCCGAGGATCATGCCGACCACCACCGGCGCCGTCGGGAAGTCGAAGCGCCGCATGATCACGCCCAGGACGCCGATGGCGTAGAGCAGGAACAGATCGAACGCACTCTGCCGCATGCCGTAGGCGCCGACCGTGGCGAAGATCAGGATGCCTGCGTAGAGCTGCGGCTTCGGGATCTTGAGCAGCTTGACCCACAGGCCGACCATCGGCAGGTTCAGCACCAGCAGCATCACGTTGCCGATATAGAGGGAGGCGATCAGCGCCCACACCAGCGCAGCCGAGGTGGTGAACAGCTGCGGCCCGGGCTGGATGCCGTAGTTCTGGAACGCACCGAGCAGGATCGCGGTGGTGTTCGAGGTCGGGATGCCGAGCGTAAGCAGCGGGATCAGCGCCGCCGTCACCGTCGCGTTGTTCGCAGCCTCCGGGCCGGCCACGCCCTCGATCGCGCCCTTGGTGCCGAATTCGGCGCGGGCTTCCGAGTCCTTGGCAAGCTTGCGCTCGGTGGCATAACTCAGGAAGGTCGGGATCTCGGTGCCGCCCGCTGGAATGCAGCCAAAGGGCGTTCCGATGGCGGTGCCGCGCAGCCACGCCGGGATCGACCGCTTCCAGTCGCGCGCTGTCATGTGCACGCGGCTGAGCTTGTTCTGCCCTTCGACGACGCGGCCTTCGTACAGCACCGCATACAACACTTCGGCCACCGCGAACAGGCCGACCGCGACCAGCACGATCTCGATGCCGTCGAGCAGCTCGGGGATGCCCCCGGTGTAGCGGCCCTGGCCCGAGATCTGGTCGAGCCCGATGCATCCGGCCGCGAGCCCGATGAACAGCGCCGTCATGCCGCGCAAGGTGCTTTTGCCGAGCACCGCGCTCACGGTCGTGAAGGCCAGCAGCATCAGCAGGAAGTACTCCGGCGGGCCGAGCCGGACCGCGAAGTCGGCCACGAACGGCGCGAACAGCGTGACGATCACCGTGGCGATGGTGCCAGCCACGAACGACCCGATGGCCGCCGTCGCGAGCGCGGCGCCCGCGCGGCCGCTCTTGGCCATCTTGTTGCCTTCCATCGCCGTCACCATGCTGGCGGTTTCGCCGGGCGTGTTGAGCAGGATGGAGGTGGTCGAGCCGCCGTACATCGCGCCGTAGTAGATGCCCGAGAAGAAGATCATCGACGCCGTGACGTCGACCTTGCCGGTGATCGGCAGGAGCATCGCCACCGCGACCGCCGGCCCGATGCCGGGCAGCACGCCGACCGCCGTGCCGAGGGCGCAGCCCACCAGGCACCACAGGAGATTGGCCGGCGTGATCGCAAGCGCGAAGCCGTTCAGAAGCGCGTTGAAGATGTCCATGTCAAATCCAACCCGTCGCAGTCAAGCCCGGGAGGTTGATCGCCAGGAACTTCGTGAACGTCCAGTACACCGGCGCGGAGATGATGAGCCCGGTCACGGCATCGATGACCCAGGCGCGTGGCGAATTCGCGACGGCCTGCCCGCCGGCGCGGCGCAGGCCCTGCACCGCGAGCAGGTAGCACAGCGCGCAACTCAGCACGAAGCCGATGGTGGTGATGAGCCCCGCATTGAGCAGCAGCCCCGCCGAGACCCAGATGAACCCGGTCCAGTAAGGTGCAGCGTCACCCGACGAGTCTTCCATCTCGCGGAAACCGCCGGTGCGCGCCTCCCAGAGAATCCACGCGCCGCACGCCGCGAGCGCGACCGAGACCAGCCAGGGCAGGAAGTTGGGGCCGACGCCGCCGTAGCCGGCTTCGGAGGAAATGCCGATGGCGCCGTACGCGAGGGCGAGGCCGGTGACCAGGACCCCGACGCCCACCAGCGTCTGGGGCCAGTTCGCTGGCGCCGGCATCGAAGTCAGTTCGGCCTGCACGCTCAGACCATTCCCGACTTGACCATGGTGGCGCGCAGGCTCGCGAACTCGTCGTCCACGAACTTGGCGAAGGCGTCGCCCGAAAGCACCGCCGGCGTCCAGTCGTTCTTCTTCACCGCTTCGGCCCAGGCCGGCGTCTTGACCGCGGCCAGCACCAGATCGGTCAGCGCCTTGCGCTGCTCGGGCGTGATGCCCGGTGCGCCGTACACGCCGCGCCAGTTCCCGATCTCGACGTCGATGCCCTGCTCCTTGAGCGTCGGCACGTTGACGCCCGGCAGGCGCTGCGCCGAAGTGACCGCAATCGGCTTCATCTTGCCGGCATTGATGTATTCGGCGAATTCGCTGAAGCCGCTGCCGCCCACCGTGACGTTGCCGCCCAGGATGGCTGCCGTTGCCTCGCCGCCCCCACGGAAGGCGACGTAGTTGATCTTGGACGGATCGACGCCCACCCGCTGCGCGATCATCGCCGCCGCAATGTGCTCGGTGGAGCCGCGCGAGCCGCCGCCCCACTTCACGCTGCCCGGGTCCTTCTTGAGCTGATCGATCACGTCCTTCATGCTCTTGTGCGGCGAGTTGGCCGGCAGCACGAACACGTTGAATTCGCTGGTCAGGCGCGCGATCGGCGTGGCCTGCGAGAGTGAGACCGGCGGCTTGCCGGTGATGATGCCGCCGAGCATCACGGCGCCCATGATCATCATCGCGTTGGGGTCGCCCTTGGAACCGTTGACGAACTGCGCCAGGCCCAGCGCGCCGGCCGCGCCGCCCTTGTTGTCGAAGGTGACCGTGTCGGCCAGCTTGCCGTCGGTCAGGGCCTTGCCGAGCGCACGCCCGGTGGTGTCCCAGCCGCCGCCCGGGTTGGCGGGAATCATCATCTTGATGTTGGCGCCGGCCCATGCCGACAGCGGCAAGGCACCGGTGGCCGCCAGCGCGACCATGGATTTCAGAAACGTGTCTCGGCGCATCAATGTCTCCTTTGTTTGAACCTGAGTGGAAGCTGACGCCGGTATGATGCGCCGCCCTGCTGTCAGTTGGCTGTCCGACGGACTGGGGTAAACACCGAAAATCCCGGCATGAAGCTGCTGCTAGTCGAAGACGACCCGTCGATGCAGACCACCCTGCAGCGCACCTTCGGTCGCCGCCAGATCGACGTGCGGGTGTGCGGGGACGGCGCCCAGGCCATCGCGCAATGGCGCTCGCTCGAACCCGATGTGGTGGCACTCGACCTGAGCCTCCCCAACCTCGACGGCCTGCAGGTGCTGGCGCAGGCCCGCGCTGCCGGGCTGCGCGCGCCGGTGCTGCTGCTGACCGCGCGCGGCACGGTCGGCGACCGCATCGTGGGACTCAATGCCGGTGCCGATGACTACCTGCCCAAGCCTTTCGACCTCGACGAACTCGAGGCGCGCATCCGTGCCCTGCACCGCCGCAGCCAGAATGCGGGTGCCGATTCGCCGCCCCGCCTGCCGGAAGTCGGCGGCCTGCGCTACGACCCCGAGAACGGCGCGATCTACCACCGCACCGAAGTACTCGAACTCACGCCGCGCGAACTCGCGCTGCTGAAGGCGCTGATGGTCAAGCCCGGCCATGCGGTCTCGAAGGAGCGCCTCTTCGAGCTGGTCTTCCCCGGCGAAATGGACGTGCAGTACGAGGCCGTCGAAGTCGTGGTCTACCGGCTGCGCAAGAAGCTTGCAGCCACCGGCGTCACGCTGATGACGCTGCGCGGCCTCGGCTACCTGCTGCGCGAAGAAAAATGAAGCCGGTGTCTTCGCTGCGCGCGAGGCTGCTGGTGGGCATCCTCGCGCCGATCGCGCTCTTCATCGTCATCAACAGCGTCAGCCTCTACCGCCAGAGCCTCGCGGCCGCGACCACCGCCTACGACCGCACCCTGCTCGCCTCTGCCAAGACGATCGGCGAAGAACTGGACGTGGACGGCTACGACGAGCACGCGGCGTTGCGCGCCATCGTCCCCTACGCCGCGCTCGAAGCCTTCGAGGCCGACAGCCAGAGCCGCATGTACTACCGCGTCTCCGCACTCGACGGCCACCTCGTCTCCGGCTTCGAGGACCTTCCCCTGTGGCGCGGCAGGCTGCCCGACCGGCCGCCCTATGCGGCGCTGGTGGACTTCTACGACGCCAAGTTCCGCGGCATGCCGGTGCGCGTCGCGGTGCTGCTGCAGCCGGTGGCAAGCCCGCGCGGACGCGGCATGGCGGTGGTGCAGGTGGCCGAAACGCTGGAGCTGCGCGAGACGCTCGCGCGCAAGCTGCTCGTCGATACGCTGTGGCGGCAACTGGTGCTGATCTCGGTGATCGCCGCGGTCACGGTGGTCGTGGTGCAGCGCGCGACGCGGCCGGTGCGCGAGCTCGGCGAGGCGATCGAAGCACGCGCCGCCGACGACCTCTCGCCCATCGATGCGCCCGATGCACCGCGCGAGCTGCGGCCGCTGATCGACGCGACCACGCGTGTCATGGGACGGCTGCAGCGCCTGCTCGATCACCAGAAGCGCTTCGTGCGCGACAGCGCGCACCAGTTGCGCACGCCGCTCGCAGTGCTCAAGGCGCAGGTGCAATCCGCGCGGCGCGGCGACGTGCCGGCCGGGCAGGCGCTCGAGGAGATCAGCCAGACGGTCGAGCGCGCCACCACGCTCGCCAACCAGATGCTGTCGCTCGCGAAGGTCGAGCAGTTGCGCCAGCAGCCCGAGTCGGTGACGCTGGACCTCGCCGAATGCGTGCGCGACATCGCGCTCGACCTTTCTCCGCTGGTGGCGGACAAGGCCCTCGATTTCGAGCTCTCCGCCGCGCCCATGCCGGCGCCAGTACGTGCGCACCGGTGGATGCTGCAGGAACTGTCGCGGAACCTGCTGCACAACGCGATCAAGCACAGCCCGGCCGGGGACGCGCTGGTGGTGCGCGTCGCTGTGGATGGGCAGTCCGTGACCCTGATCGTGAGCGACCAGGGCCCGGGCATTTCCGACGACTTGCGCCAACGCCTGTTCGCCCCCTTCGCGGCAGGCGACGTGGCAAGCGGCTCCGGACTCGGGCTCGCGATCTGCCGGGAGATCGTGCTGGCGCTCGGCGGCTCCATCGCGCTCGAAAACCGGGAATCCGGCGCACGCGTGATCGGCCTGGATGCTGTCGTCCAACTGCCGCTGGCGCGCGACAATGGCTGACTCATGGATCGCCTACGCATCGACAAATGGCTCTGGGCCGCGCGCTTCTACAAGACGCGCTCGCTCGCCGCCGACGAGATCGGCAAGCATCGCATTCAGGTGAACGGGGAAGTCGCCAAGGCCTCGCGCGAGGTGAAGCCGGGCGACAGGGTCACGATCCGGCTCGGCCCGTTCACGCGCGAGGTGCTGGTGCGAGGGCTCAGCGGCCAGCGCGGCCCGGCACCGGTCGCGCAGCAGCTCTACGAGGAAACGCAGGAAAGCCTCGTCGCGCAAGCCGCCGTGCGGGAGCAGCGCCGCCTGGGCAGCGAGCCGGCGCTCAGCATCGAGCAGGGCCGGCCAACCAAGCGCGACCGGCGCGAGCTGGAGCATGCGCGTCGCGGCAACTGGGACAACCGCTGGAGCGCCTCGCTCGACGATGACGAGTGAAACCGGCCTGCCCCCGGCGCCTGGCGTACCCTGCGGCTTTTGCGAAAGGAGTCCGACCTCATGGCCAGCTTCAAAAAGTATTGCGTCACCGGCAAGTTCAAGCTCACGAGCATCGATCCCGCCGAGGCCCCTTTTCTGACCGGCACCGAAGAAGCGCAGCGGCAGGAACTCGAGCAACTCGCGGTTCGCCTCGACGATCTGCAGAACAACCTGCATGCCGAGGGCCGGCGCAAGCTGCTCCTGGTGCTGCAAGGTCTGGACACCAGCGGCAAGGACGGCACGATCCGCTGGGTCTTCTCGCGCACCTCCCCGCTCGGCGTTCGCGTGAAGGCCTTCAAGGTACCCAGCGAGGACGAACGCGCGCACGACTTCCTCTGGCGCTGCCATGCGGCCGTGCCACCGACCGGCGACATCGCCATCTGGAACCGCAGCCACTATGAAGACGTGCTGGTTCCGGTGGTCGAAGGACTCATCGACAAGGCCGAGACCCAGCGCCGCTACGCCCAGATCAACGACTTCGAGCGCCTGCTGACCGAAACCGGGACGGTGGTCATCAAGTGCATGCTGCACATCAGCCGGGAGGAGCAGCGCAAACGGCTGCAGGCGCGGATCGACCAGCCGGACAAGCACTGGAAGTTCCACATGGACGACCTCTCGGTTCGCAAGAAGTGGGCGGACTACGAGCTGGCGTACGAAAAGGCGCTCGCGGCCACCTCGACCGCCTACGCGCCGTGGCACGTGGTGCCGGCCGACAGCAAGATCCACCGCAACCTGATGGTCGCGCACCTCATCGTGAAGACGCTGGAGGACATGAAGCTCACCCTGCCGCCGGCGAGCCCTGCGCTGGAGCACCTCATCGTGCAATGAACGGCGGTCGGGCGGTCGAAGCGCATACCGCCGACCTGCCGCAGAGTCTGTCGGCTAACCGCCGGCAAAAAGCCCGGCGTGCGCCTTGCGCAGGTCGCGCTTGAGCAGCTTGCCGCTCGGGTTCTTGGGCAATGCCTCCACGAAAACCACCCGCTTGGGCGTCTTGAAGCCCGCGAGGTGCTCGCTGCAATGGGCCAGCACCTGCCCCTCGTCGAGCGTCTGGCCCGCCCTGGGCACGACGATCGCGACCACGGCTTCCACCCAATGCGGATGCGGCACGCCGACCACCGCGACCTCGGACACCTGCGGCAGGCGGTAGATCATTTCCTCGACCTCACGGCTGGCGACGTTCTCGCCGCCGGTCTTGATCATGTCCTTCTTGCGATCGACGATCGTGATGTAGCCCTCCTCGTCGATGGTCGCGAGGTCGCCCGAATGGAACCAGCCGCCGTCGAACGCGGCCCGGGTGCGCTCGTCGTCGTGGAAGTAGCCGAGCATCAGGTGCGGCGAGCGGTGCACCACCTCGCCGATCTCGCCGACCGCAACATCGTTCATCCAGTCGTCGACCACGCGCGTTTCGACATTGAGCACAGCACGCCCCGCCGAGCCGGGTTTGCGCAGCTGGTCGTCGGGACCGAGCATCGTCGCCAGCGGCGCAATCTCGGTCTGGCCGTAAAGGTTCCACAGCCGCATTTGCGGGAGCCGGCGGATGATCTCGCG
Organism: Variovorax ureilyticus; assembly: GCF_050632185.1. Classification (GTDB taxonomy): domain Bacteria; phylum Pseudomonadota; class Gammaproteobacteria; order Burkholderiales; family Burkholderiaceae_C; genus Variovorax; species Variovorax ureilyticus_A. The sequence goes on along the minus strand of NZ_CP192579.1, from coordinate 1,625,143 downwards.
CATCACTTCGACCGGCATGATCGACGCGCCGTAGTAGCCCTTGCGCAGGCTGGCCAGATCGGTGGCGTCGAACAGCGGCGAGCGAAGCAGCGAGATCCACACCGTCGGCGGCGCGAAGAACGAGCCGATGCGGAATTTCTCGATCAGCGGCAGCAGGTTGTCCGGCGTCGGCTTGGCGGTGATGACGTTGGTCGCGCCCGCGTAGATCGACGGGCCCAGGAACACGTCGAGCTGCGCGCAGTGGTAGAGCGGCAGAGCGTGCAGCGTGAAGTCGCTGCCGGCGATCTCGGCGTCGACGAGGCAGCTCACGTACTGCGCGATCACAGCGTCGTGGGTGAGCATCGCGCCCTTGGGGGTCGATTCGGTTCCGCTCGTGTAGACGATCTGCGCGAGATCGGCGGTTTGCAGGTCCACCTCCGGCGGTTCCGCGTCGCTTCGCGCGAACTCATCGAAACGCAGCATGCCGGGCACCGGATCGGTGGGGTCTTCGGACGGCAGCCAGAGGAAGTCGCGCACCGAGGTGTCGAGCGCGGCGGCTTCACGCGCCAGGGCAGCCAGGCCGGTGTCCGTCGCGAGCACGGACGCCCCCGCGTGGCGCAGGATGTAGGCGACCTCCTCCGACTTCAGCATGAAGTTGATCGGCACCAGCACCGCGCCGATTCGCGCGAGCGCGAAGCGCAGCGCCGCGAAGGCATGCGAGTTGCGCGCGAGGACCGCCACGCGCTCGCCCTTGCCGATGCCGTGGCGGGCCAGGGCGCCCGCCACCCGCGAACAGATCGCGTCGAACTCGGCGTAGGTCCATCGCGTCTCACCGCAGGCGATGGCGAGCTTGTCGGGATAGCGCCTCGCGCTGCGGTGCAGAAGGTCCGCCAGCGTCTGGCGGCGTGCTGTCTCTTGCGGCATCGGTGTCTCCTTTTTTGGCGCACCGAGCATAGTGCCCGGCACGCGCCGCCGCCAGAGGTCCGGCCTCAGGTGCGCATCGGTGCGCGGCTGCGCTCGTTGTTGACGGTCACGAACTTGCTGAGCAGCTGGATGAACGCTTCACGCTCGCTGTCGGAGAGCATGCCCAGCAGCGCGTTCTGCATCTGCTGCATGCCGGGCACCATCTTCGCGAGCAGTTCCTCGCCTTCGGCCGTGAGGCGCAGTTCGCGCTGGCCGCGCGCCAGGAGCTTGCGGGTGATCCAGCCCTTGCCTTCGAGCCGCACCGCGATGTCGGCCGTGCTCGAGGTGTCGAGCGCCACCTGCTGCGCCAGCGTGACCTGGTCGATGCCCGGGTTGTCCTGCAGGGTGCGCATGACCGCGTACTGGACCGGTGTGACTTCGCGGCCCAGCGTCTCGTAGAACACCGACACCGAAATCTGATGCGCCCGGCGGATGAGGTGTCCGGGCTGGTCGTTCAGGCTGATCTCGGCGGTGTTGGAATCCTGGCTCTGCATGGCGGGTTCGATTGGCAAACAGCCCGGGATTATCGATGGCGGGGCAGGCCCCGCACGCTGCTACAGGTCGAGCACCAGCACCGGCGAACGCGACCGCGAGCAGCAGGGCGTGAACTGGTCGTTGGCCGCCTGCTCTTCCGGCGTGAGGTACATGTCCTTGTGGTCCGGCTCGCCTTCGAGCACGCGCGTGAGGCAGGTGCCGCACACGCCCTGCTCGCACGAGGTCTGCACCTCGACGCCGATCGCGGCCAGCGCCTGCACCACCGTCTGGTCCTTCTCGACCTTGACCACGCGGCCGGAGCTGGCGAGCTTCACCTCGAAGGCCGCATCGTCATCGGACTTGGCCACTTCCGCGGAGAAGAACTCGTAATGGAGCTGATCGGCCGGCCAGCCCGCGGCGCGCGCGGCGTCGAGCACCCAATCCATGAAGCCCTTCGGCCCGCAGACATAGACGTGAACGCCCGGCTGCGGCGCGGCCAGCAACGGATCGAGCGCGAGCTTCTGCGACGCATCGCCGTCGTCGAAATGGAAGCGCACCTGCGGCGCGAAGGCCGACTGCGCGATGCGGTCGACGAAGGCGGTCCGATCGCGCGAGCGCGTGCAGTAGTGCATCTCGAACGCACCGCCCGTCATCGCGAGGCGCTCGGCCATGCAGAGGATCGGCGTCACGCCGATGCCCCCCGCGATCAGCAGGCTGCGGGTCGCGCCGTGCGCGAGCTGGAAGTGGTTCTTCGGCGCGCTGATGCGCAGCAAGGCGCCCTCTTCCATGGCATCGTGCATGGTCTTCGAGCCACCGCGCGAAGCCGGGTCGCGCAGCACGCCGATCAGGTAGCGATGACTTTCGCGCGGGTCGTTGCACAGCGAGTACTGGCGCGTCACGCCGCCGGGCATGTGCACGTCGATGTGCGAGCCGGCCGAAAAGGCAGGGAGCGGATGGCCTTCGGCCTGCACCAGCTCGAAAGTGCAGATGTCGACGGCTTCCGTCTGCTTGCGCGCGATGCGCACTTCGAGCTCGACGGAGCTCATTGCGCAACCTCCATGCTTCGCATTGCGGTGCGAGCGCCTTCGGGCGGCCGGGCGGCGCTCATGCCGCCACCGCTTCGGCGCCGATGCCTTCCTGCGCCATCAGGCGATCGAGCACGCGGCGCGACTGCACGCCACCCGAGTCGATGTTGAGCTTGAGCAGATTGCGCGTGGGATGCGCCAGCAGGTTGCGCTGCTGCGATTCGAGCATCTCCAGGTCCTCGCTGAAGATCTTGCCCTGGCCTTCGCGGATGGCTGCCGTGAGGGCCTTGTCGTGCGGCTGGAAGTTGCGCGCCATGCCCCAGAAGTACCAGTGCGAGGTCTCGGTTTCGGGCGTGATGAAGTCGACCACGATGCTCGACACCTTGTGCGCCGGATCGGCGTTGTAGCCGCCCTTCCCGGCATGCGCCACGCCGACCTCGATCATCACGTGGCTCGGCGGCGTGAAGCGGCAGATCTGCCAGCGGTCCACCGGCACGTCATCGGCGAGGTGATTGCCGCGCAGCGCCATGCGCCAGAACGGGGGTGCCGAGATGTTCTCCATGAAGCGGCTGGTGACCACCGTGTCGCCGTCGACCTTGGTGGTGGTCGGCGTTTCGTCGATTTCCTTCTGGCCGATGCTGGTGGAGTGCACGTAGGTTTCGTGCGTGAGGTCCATCAGGTTGTCGACCATCAGGCGGTAGTCGCAGTTGATGTGGAACAGGCCGCCGCCGTAGGCCCACTCGGGGCTCTCGGCCCACTCGAGGTGGTGCAGCTTGGACGCATCGGCCAGCACCGGATCGCCGGGCCAGACCCAGACGAAGCCGTAGCGCTCGATCACCGGGAAGTTGCGGATCGCAGGAAAGCCGCGCACGCGCTGGCCGGGCATGGCAACCGTCTTGCCGTCGCAGCCCATTTCGAGGCCGTGGTAGCCGCAGACCAGCTTTCCTTCGACCACGCGGCCGAGCGACAACGGTGCACCGCGGTGCGGGCAGAAATCCTCCAGCGCCGTCGCCTTGCCGTCGGCTGCGCGGTAGAGGACCAGGCTTTCGCCGCAGATCTTGCGGCCCAGGGGCTTGTCGTCGATCTCGTTGGCCGAACAGGCGACGTACCAGGCGTTCTTAGGAAACATGGTGGCTCCTCGTGGGATGGGTGCTGAGTGGGATCGGAGGGCCGAAACTTAGTGCTCTCGGCAACTTGATTCAGTACACTGAATCGTCTTCGATGAGTGTACTGAATGAAGTTTTCCGACCGTACCCCGTAGTTACCCTTAGTCGGCGATTTGGTGCGCTCGCGCCCCGGCACGAACCGATCGCCACCGCAAAAACAAAAAACCCCGCCGATCCGAAGATCGACGGGGTTTCTGCTGTTTTGGCGGAACCGGAGGGATTCGAACCCTCGATGAGGCTCTACACCCCATACTCCCTTAGCAGGGGAGCACCTTCGGCCACTCGGTCACAGTTCCTCAAGCCCGCCATTATGCCAGTTTCAGGAGGCAGGTTGATCCAGATCGAAGGCTTTATGCAGCGCGCGGACGGCAAGCTCCATGTATTTCTCGTCGATCACGACCGAGGTCTTGATTTCGCTGGTGGAAATCATCTGGATGTTGATGCCCTCTTCGCTCAGAACCCGGAACATCTTGCTCGCCACGCCGACGTGGCTGCGCATGCCGATGCCGACGATGCTGACCTTGCAGATCTTGGTGTCGCCGACGATGTCCGCCGCACCCAGTGTGGGCAGCACCTTGGTCTTGAGCAGGTCGACCGCCTTGGCGTAGTCGTTGCGGTGAACCGTGAAGCTGAAGTCGGTGCGACCGTCTTTGCTCAGGTTCTGGATGATCACATCGACTTCGATGTTCGCATCGGCGATAGCGCCGAGGATGTGATAGGCGATGCCCGGCTTGTCGGGCACGCCCAGCACGGAAATCTTGGCTTCGTCGCGATTGAACGCAATGCCGGATACGACGGCTTGTTCCATGTTCTCGTCTTCCTCGAAAGTGATCAGCGTGCCTGACTTGGCTTCTTCGTTGATGTCGATGTCCCACGGCGTGAAGCTCGAAAGCACGCGCAGCGGCACCTTGTACTTGCCGGCGAATTCGACCGAGCGGATCTGCAGCACCTTGGAGCCCAGGCTCGCCATTTCGAGCATTTCCTCGAAGCTCACGGTGGCGAGGCGGCGCGCATCGGGCTCGACGCGCGGATCGGTGGTGTAGACGCCGTCGACGTCGGTGTAGATGAGGCACTCGTTCGCCTTCATCGCCGCGGCGATCGCCACCGCCGAGGTGTCGCTGCCGCCACGGCCGAGCGTGGTGATGTTGCCGGCGTCGTCGACACCCTGGAAGCCGGTGATGACAACCACCTTGCCGGCATCGAGGTCGGCGCGCACGCGCTCGTCATCGATGCTCTCGATACGCGCCTTGGTGAACGCGCTGTCGGTCTTGACCTGGACCTGCCAGCCTGCGTAGCTGACAGCCTGAAGACCTTCGGACTGGAGAGCGATCGCCAGAAGCGCCGAAGAGGCCTGCTCGCCGGTCGCGGCCAGCATGTCGAGTTCGCGGTTGTGGTCGTCGTCGGGCGTGCCGGAGGCGAGTTCCTTGGCGAGCCCGAGCAGGCGATTGGTTTCGCCGCTCATGGCACTCGGGACCACGATCATCTGGTGGCCGGCGCGAGCCCATTTGGCGACGCGCTTGGCGACATTTCGGATGCGCTCGGTCGAGCCCATCGACGTGCCGCCGTATTTGTGAACGATCAATGCCATGGGTGAAGTCAAGAGAGAAGAGTTCGCATGCCGCAATGCCGGCATTCGTGCGCCTTCGCCATTCAGCTCACCTGTCAAGATCGACGCGAGGCCGAGAGCTACGGCAAGGGCGAAGCATTGTACCAACGCAACGCGTCGCCTTCGCGTTCGACCCTTCCGGAGGCCACCTTGATGCGGATCCGGTGGCCTCGGGTGCTGCAGGCGGCGATCTGGCCCTGAAGCTGCTCGAGCTGCGCTTCGCTCGGTACCACGCCGTGCTCGGTCTTGAGCCAGTGGCGCAGGAGATTCGCCAGACGCTCGCGGGGCAGCGCCCGCAACGCGGCCAGCCTGGGCGGCGAACCCGCGGCGGCGAGATCGCCCGCCGCCGCTTCGGAGAGCAGCCTCGATGCCCTCGCCGCGTTGCGCGCCGAGCGGGCGAAGGTCTCGCGGTACTGCGGCAGGGCCTCGGCGAGGGCCGGCAGCACCAGCCGCCGGATGCGATTGCGCGTATAGCGCAGGTCGGCGTTGCTCGGGTCGTCGATGTGCGGAATGCCGGCCGCGGCGATCCACGCGCGCAAGGCATCGGCGTGCAGTTCGAGCAACGGCCGGTGAAACACCACGCCGTGCCGCTCCATGCGGCTTGGCATGCCGGCCAGGCCATCGACACCAGCGCCGCGGCCCAAGGCGATAAGCAGCGTCTCGACTTGATCGTCCGCATGCTGCGCGAGGAGGACGTGCTGCACCCCGCTCGCCTGCGCCAGCGCGGCCAGCGTCGCATAACGCGCGCGCCGTGCAGCGTCTTCCGGGCTTTCGCCGGGCGCGTGACGCGCATCGACACGCCCTACGTGCAGCGGCACCTCCAGCGTCGCGCAGGTGGCGGCGCAATGCGCCTCGAAATCATCTGCGGCGTGCTGCAGGCCATGGTGAACATGAAACGCATGAACCTGGCCTGGCCAGCGCTTTACCGCCGCATGCAGGAGCGCGGTGGAATCCGCCCCGCCGCTGTAGGCCACGCCCAATGGCAGAACCGCCGACCATGAAGCCAGCGCATGGTCGGCGGGATTTTCCATGGGAGAGACCGCGCGCCAGGCTGGCGCCCGCGCGCGCGTTACTTGCCGCTATCCGCCTTGGTGTCGGCGAAGCGGCCGTAGCTCTGGAGCCGGTCGTAGCGACGGGCCAGCAGTTCCTTGACCGACAGGTCGCCCACTTGGCGGAAGGCGTCGTTCAACGCACGCTTGAGGAAAGCAGCCATTTGCCGATGATCGCGGTGCGAACCGCCCACCGGCTCATTGACGATCTTGTCCACCAGGCCCAGCGCCTTGAGCCGGTGCGCGGTGATGCCCAGCGCATCGGCCGCTTCCTGCGCCCTGTCGCTGGTCTTCCAGAGGATGGACGCGCAACCTTCCGGGCTGATCACGGAATAGACGGAATACTGGAGCATCAGCAGCTGATCGCCCACCGAGATCGCCAGCGCGCCGCCGGACCCGCCCTCGCCGATGATCGTCACGATGATCGGCACCTCGAGTTGCGCCATCTCGAAGATGTTGCGGCCGATGGCCTCGGACTGGCCGCGTTCCTCGGCATCGATGCCCGGGTACGCACCCGGCGTGTCGACGAAGGTGAAGACCGGAAGCTTGAACTTCTCCGCCGTCTTCATCAGGCGCAGCGCCTTGCGGTATCCCTCGGGTTTGCTCATGCCGAAGTTGCGCGCGGTGCGCTCCTTGGTGTCGCGGCCCTTCTGATGGCCGAGCACCATGCAAGGCGTACCGTTGAATCGCGCGAGACCGCCGACGATTGAGAGGTCATCGGCAAAGTGGCGATCGCCGTGCAGTTCGACGAAATCCGTGAAGATCTCGTTGATGTAGTCGAGGGTGTAGGGACGTTCCGGATGCCGCGCGATCTTGGTGATCTGCCAGGGCGTCAGGTCGCTGTAGATTTCCTTGGTGAGCTGGAGGCTCTTCTTGCCGAGCTGATCGATCTCCTCAGAGATATCGACTGCGGACTCGGTCTGCACATAGCGCAGCTCTTCAATCTTGCTTTCGAGCTCGGCCACGGGCTGCTCGAAGTCGAGAAAGGTTCGTTTCGCCAACGTCTTCTCCTATTTTCAGTATGCGACCGGTAGCGGGTCGAGCGATCGCCAAATATACCAAGTCGCCACGCTGCAGTACGGGGCCCAGGCGACAGCCACTTCGCGCGCATCGCTGCGGCTGACCGGGTCGCCGGAAAAATAGTTCTGGCTGATGCCGTTGATCAGCCCGAGGTCGTCCAGCGGCAGCACGTTGGGACGCATCAGGTGGAAGATCAGGAACATCTCGGCCGTCCAGCGGCCGATGCCGCGGATCGCGACGAGTTCCTCGATGATCATCTCGTCGGACATGTCCTTCCACTTGTCGACGTGCACCGCGCCCGAATCGAAGTGCAGCGCGAGATCGACGAGGTACTCGACCTTGCGGGCGGAAAGCCCCGCCCCGCGCATGTCGTCGACCTTGAGCTTGAGCACGCTTGCGGGCGCCATCTTTCGGGGCAGGTTCGCGAAACGGTCCCACACGGACTGGGCCGCCTTCACCGAGATCTGCTGGCCCACGATGCTGCGTGCCAGCGTCGTGAACGCGTCGCCGCGCGATTCGAGACAGGCATCGCCGAAACGGGGAATGAGCCGCTTCATGACGCGGTCTTTCTTGGCCAGGTGCTTGCAGGCTTCTTCCCAGTAGTCGGGCGTGAAGACCACGACGGCCGGCTTCTTTGCAGGGGGCATCGTCTTCGCCCTGTTCACTGTGCCGACGACCAAGTGGTGCCGGTGGGGGAATCCTTCAGCACGATCCCCTGCGCGAGCAGCTCGCTGCGGATGCGATCCGCTTCGGCAAAGTTCTTTGCCGCCTTGGCATCCGCGCGCTGCTGGATCAGAGCCTGGATGGCTGCCTCGTCGAGGGTCGCACCGGCCTGCAGGAAAGCCTGCGGGTCGGCCTGCAGAATGCCCAGGCAGGCGCCGAGCGCCTTCAGCAGCCCAGCGAGTTCCGGCGACCGGGTGCGGTTGACTTCACCGGCCAGGTCGAACAGCACCGCCACAGCTTCGGGTGTCCCGAAGTCCTCGTCCATTGCCGCCTTGAAGCGCGACGCATAGTCATTGCGCCAATCGATGTCGACCTTGGCCGGTGGCACAAGATGCAGCGCGTTGTACAGCCGCTTGAGCGACGCACGGGCATCGCCCAGATGCACGTCGCTGTAGTTGAGCGGGCTGCGGTAGTGCGCCCGCACCACGAAGAACCTGATCGTCTCGGCGTCGAACTTCTTCAGCACGTCGCGGATGAGGAAGAAGTTGCCCAGGCTCTTGGACATCTTCTCGTCGTCGATGTTGATGAAGCCGTTGTGCATCCAGAAGCGCGCCAATGGCTTGCCGTTGGCACCTTCGCTCTGCGCGATCTCGTTCTCGTGATGGGGGAACTGCAGGTCCGCGCCGCCGCCGTGGATGTCCAGCGTTTCGCCGAGCAGCTCGCAGGCCATGGCCGAGCATTCGATGTGCCAGCCGGGCCGGCCAGGGCCGAAGGGGCTCGCCCACTTGACCTCTTCGGGCTCGGTCGGCTTGGCGCTCTTCCAGAGCACGGGGTCCAGCGGATCGTCCTTGCCGTCGAGCACCGCGACGCGCTCGCCGGCATGCAGTTCATCGAGCGACTTGCCGCTGAGCTTGCCGTAGCCCGGGAACTTGCGCACCGCGTAGTTCACATCCCCGTTGGGCGAGCGGTAGGCCAGGCCCCTCTTCTCCAGCGTGCCGATCATCGACAGCATCTGCGGGATGTATTCGGTGGCACGGGGCTCATGCGTAGGCCTTTCGATGCCGAGCGCATCCGCATCCTCATGCAGCGCAGCAATCATGCGATCGGTCAGCGCGCGGATGCTTTCACCGTTCTCGACGGCGCGGCGGATGATCTTGTCGTCGATGTCGGTGATGTTGCGCACGTAGTCGACGGCCAGGCCGGAGGACTTGAGCCATCGCTGCACCACATCGAACGCAATCATCGAACGTGCATGGCCCAGGTGGCAATAGTCATAGACGGTCATTCCGCACACGTACATGCGCACCCGGCCGGGTTGCAGTGGAGAAAACTCCTCCAGTTCACGCGACAGCGTGTTGTAGATGCGAAGACTCATGAAGGTTAGGAGCGTCAGTTCGCGCTCGTGCAAAAACGGGCGAAGGACAGCTGATTTTCAGGGGTGAAAGTGCTGCGTAGACGAGCGGCTCGGCATGCCCCCTCGGCTACAATGCCCTGCAGTATAAACGGCCACCGATGGATATTTCCGCGTGTTACGCGGCCTGTGTCCCCTCCCAATTTCGAGGCTCCATGCAGCTTGCCGCTTTCACCTCTGCTTCCCTCCTTCGCGTTTTCCCTGCCCTGGTGCTGGCCTTGGCCATGGGCGCCGCGCATGCGGATGAATACAGCGATGTCAACGCCCTGCTGCGCCAGGGCAAGGGGGACGAAGCCCTGACCAAGGCCGACGCCTACATCAGCGGCAAGCCCCGCGATCCGCAGATGCGCTTCCTGCGCGGCGTGATCCTCACCGAACAGGGCAAAGAGGCCGATGCCGTCGCCGCGTTCACGCAGCTCACCCAGGACTACCCCGAGCTGCCCGAGCCCTACAACAACCTCGCCGCCCTCTACGCGTCGCAGAGCCAGTTCGACAAGGCCCGGGCCGCACTCGAGATGGCCGTCAAGCTCAATCCCGACTACGCGACGGCGCACGAGAATCTCGGCGACGTGTATGTGCGACTCGCCGCGGAGTCCTACAGCCGCGCCAAGCAGCTCGAGGCCGGCAACGCCACCGTGCCGCCCAAGCTCGCGCTGATCCGCCAGATGTTCAGCGCACCCGCTCCCGGCGATCTGCCCCCCGCGACGCAGGCGGCACGCAAACCCGTGCGCAAGTAAGCCGGCCACGTTCTCCCGCGCTTCGGCGCATCTTCGGAAAGCGAACTCCCGTGACCCTTCGAATCCTCTCGCGCCGCGCGGCGCTGATCGCCGCCACGACGCTGGCGATTGCCGGTACCAGCACCATCGGCTGGGCCCAGACCGCCGCACCTCGCGTCAAGCTCGGCACCTCTGCCGGCGACATCGTGGTCGAGCTCTATCCGGACAAGGCGCCAAAGACGGTCGAGAACTTCCTCCAGTACGTCAACGACAAGCACTACGACGGCACGATCTTCCATCGCGTCATCGACGGCTTCATGATCCAGGGCGGCGGCTTCACCTCCGAACTCCGGCAGAAGCCCACGCGCGCGCCCATCCCCCTCGAAGCCAAGAACGGCCTCAAGAACGACAAGTACACGATCGCGATGGCACGCACCTCCGATCCGAACTCCGCCACCTCGCAGTTCTTCATCAACGTGAAGGACAACGCCAGCCTCAATGCGCCCTCGCCCGACGGCTACGGCTACACCGTGTTCGGCAAGGTGGTCTCGGGCACCGAGGTCGTCGACAAAATCCGCGCCGCCCGCACGGGCAACAAGGGCGGCATGCAGGACGTGCCGCTCGAAACCATCACCATTCAATCGGCCACCGTGGTGGCCAAATAATTCAAAGGAGCCCTCATGAGCAATCCCCAAGTCGAACTCCACATCAAGGACAAGGGCGTCATCACGCTCGAACTCGATCAGGGCAAGGCCCCGAAAACGGTCGAGAACTTCCTGAACTACGTCAACAAGAAGCACTACGACAACACCATCTTCCACCGCGTGATCCCCGGCTTCATGGTGCAGGGTGGCGGTTTCGAGCCCGGCATGTCGCAGAAGCCGACGGATGCCGAGATTCAAAACGAAGCCAACAACGGCCTCAAGAACGAAACCTACACGGTCGCCATGGCACGCACCAGCGCGCCGCACTCGGCCACCGCGCAGTTCTTCATCAACGTCGCGGACAACAGCTTCCTGAACCACACCGCGCCTTCGGCCCAGGGCTGGGGCTATGCGGTCTTCGGCAAGGTCGTGGACGGCACGGAAGTCGTCGACAAGATCAAGGCGGTCAAGACCGGCCGCAAGGGCTTTCATGACGACGTGCCGCTCGAGGACGTCGTGATCGAGAAGGCCGTCGTCAAGGCCTGAGGCGGCGCAGACTGACGCACATGGAGGCGTTTGCAGAGATCGTCGCGCCGGCCAGCTGGCGCACGGTCGATCTCATCTCCGACCTCCACCTGCAGGCCGCAGACCAGACCACCTTCGAGGCCCGGCGCGGCTATCTCGAAACCTCGCCGGCCGACGCGATCTTCATCCTCGGAGACCTCTTCGAAGTGTGGATCGGCGACGACGCCGCCACGCTCCCGGGTTTCGAGGCGCAATGCGCCGACGTGCTGCGCGCCGCAACCACGCGGCGGCCCATCTTCTTCATGCACGGCAACCGGGACTTCCTGCTCGGCCCCGCCTTCGCGGCGCAGTGCGGCATCACGCTCATCGACGACCCGACGGTGCTCGTCCTGCACGACAGGCGCTGGCTGCTGAGCCATGGCGATCTCCTGTGTCTCGATGATGTCGAGTACCTGCGCTTCCGGGCCCAGGTGCGCACCCCCGAATGGAAAGCCGCGGTGCTCGCCCATCCGATGGAGGAGCGCCGCGCCCTCGCCCGCTCGGTCCGCGCCCAGAGCGAGGACCGCAAGCAAAGCCCCGGCATGGTCTGGGCCGATGTCGATGCCGACGCCGCCCGCAAATGGCTGCGTCGCGCCCATGCGACCACACTGATCCACGGCCATACCCACAAGCCCGGGACGCACGACCTGGGCGACGGTCTCGAACGAATGGTGTTGAGCGATTGGGATGCGGCGGCCCATCCGCCCCGCGCGCAATTGCTCTGCCTCTCCGCAGCCGGCGCTCAGCGCGTCGATCTGCGCTGATGTTCTCCTGGCTGCGCCGGATTCGCCCGGCGCCCCGCATTCCCGACGAGGCATGGCAAGCCACGCTGGCCCGCTATCGCTTTCTGGGCGAACGCTCCCCGGCCGATATCGAACGTCTGCGCCAGCTCTCGGCGGAATTCCTGCGCGACAAGCGCTTCCATGGTGCGCACGGGTTCGTCATCTCCGACGAGGTCGCGCTGGCGATCGCCGCGCAGGCCGTCCTGCCGGTGCTGCACCTCCAGGGGGCTCGACTGGTACGACGATTTCGTCGGGGTGGTCGTGCATCCGTCCGAAGCGGTCGCGCAACGCACCACGGTCGATGCGACCGGCGTCGTGCACGAATACGAAGAGATCGTGGCCGGCGAGGCCATGGACCGCGGCCCGGTGATGTTGAGCTGGCAGGACGTCCTCGCCAGCGGTGCAACGCGCGACGAGGGCTACAACGTCGTGATCCACGAATTCGCCCACAAGATCGACATGCGCGGCGGCATGGCCGATGGCTGCCCACCCCTGCCCCGGGGCTTTCGCGGTACTTCGAATTCGCGGGACGCACGCGCCGCGTGGGTCGCGGTACTGCAGCCCGCCTACGACACCTTCCGCGAACAAACCATCGTCGCCGAGCGCTTCGGCGGCGAGCCGCCGTGGCTCGACGCTTACGGCGCTCAGTCAATGGGCGAGTTCTTCGCCGTGGCCTGCGAAGCGTATTTCGTCAACCGCGAGAGGCTGCGCAGCGACTTCCCGGAACTCGTCGATCTCTTCGACGAGTTCTTCACGCGGTCCGGCCAGCGGTAGTCCGGGCCGGTACGGCGCTCACTTGCGCAGCAGGGCCTTGAGCGCGTTCTGCAACCGACGCGCGGATGCCGCATCGTGCGGCGCGGCCAGCACCTTGCCCGCATCCTGGCCCCAGGTCTGTGCGGGCGCCGGGTCGCCGCGACGTGTCAGCAGCTTGAGCTGCAGCGCGCGGCGCGCTTCGAGCTGCTCCGCCGGGGTCGGCACTTCCGCCGCCATTTCGAGGCGCAGCAAGGCTTCCGCGGCATCGGCGACCGGTGCGGAAGGCGTCGCGCCAAGAGCCTGCGACCAGACATTGCGGACCGCGGGCGTAACCGCGCGGCCCAGTTCCTGCGCACTCGGCAGTTGAGACGCGTCGCGCTTCTCCCACGCGCCGAGCACCTGGGTGAGCGCCTCTCCGTGCGCTTGCGCCGCCAGCTTGCGCAGCGCAAGGTCTGCGCGCTCCATCGCGTCGCGCTGCGCGCGGAATGCGGTGTCGCCCAGACGCGGCCCGCGATCCTCGCGCGGCGGCCGATCGCCAAAGCGTCCACCCGCCGGCGCACCGCGTTCGCCGCCGCGCGGCGCGCGCTCGCCCGGTCGCCCACCCGGTGTGCCACGGCTGTCGCGACGATCGCCGAACCGGCCGCCGCGCGCCGCGGGCTGGGGCTCGGCCTTCCTGTTGCCAGGACGGTCGTCGCCGCGCACGGCGATCACCGGCTTCGGTGCGGGCTTGGCCGGCGCCACGACGGGCATCGCTTCGGCATCGCTGCGCGCCGAAGGATCCGCGCCATCGGCCGGCGCAACCAGATCGGCAGCCGGAGCCGGCGCTGCGGCCTCCACCGGCGCAGGCAGTGCTTCGGCATCTTTCGGCGTGGGCGATTGCCCGGCGCTTTCGCTGAACTCGGCAGCCGCCTGCCCCGGCGCCACGACTTCGGTCGCGCCGACGGCCGGACCATCGGCGGAATCGGGCGCAGGCGCAGCCTCCCGGGCGGCTTCGCCGCGCATCGCGGCCTCCAGTTGCGCGATGGCGGCGCGGATTTTCTGCGCATCGCCGCTCGTGCTGGCGGCTTCGAGCGCCTTCGACGCCTCGAGAACGCTGCGATCGTGCGTGTTCATGGCCGCCGACGCCTTTTCGCGCTCGGCCGTCTTGCGGTTGAAGGCTTCGTCGATGGGCGCGCGGAACGCGTCCCACAGCTTCTGCTCCTGCCGGCGATCGAGCGGAACCGACTGCGCCTCGACCTGCCAGCGCTGCTGGAGCGACTTCACCGCATCGATACGCAGCACAGGCGCCGCACCCAGCTCGGTCGCCTCGGCGATCATGGCCGGCGGCGCTCGACGCTCGCCTTTTGCTGGACCTCGAACGGCGCACGCGCCGCGCCGAAGGCCTCGGACCACTGGGATTGCAGCTCGGCGAAAACCTTCTCGCCGACATGGCCCGCGTCGCGCCAACGATCGGCGAACTGGTGCAGCGAGCGATTGACGGACTTCAGGTCCGGCCCGTTCGCATGCTCGGCCGCCCAGGCCTTCACTTCCTCGATCAGCGCGACGCGATGCGCACGATGCTCCGCCGCATCCGCGCGAACTTTTTCGAGCCACGCCTCGACCACCTTGTGGGCCTCGTTGCAGGCTTCGTCGAAGCGCTTCCAGAGTGCGTGGTTCGGCACCCCGCCCTGGTCGGATTGCTTCCACTGCTCGCGCAGGCTGCGCAGGGTTTCCTGCATCTTCCTGCCGCCCAGCGCCCGGCCTTCGGGGCGCTTGAGCAGACCCTCGGCCTTGGCCACGAGCTCCTCCCGCACCTTGTCGGCGCTCCAGCGTTGCCAGCCTTCGAGCTCGCCCGCGGCGACCAGGGCGGCATGGACCCGGGCCTCGAGCGCGGCGTCGACCAGCCGGCCATACTCCTTGAGCACCGCGCGCAGGGCGGCCGCCGCACCGGCGCTTGCCTTGCCATGTCCTTGGGTGGTTTCCTGCTCGAGTTTGGCGAGTGCCGCCTCCACCGCGCCGTGCGCCGCGGCGCGCTTTTCGGGATCGACCTTGGGCCCGGCGGGCTTCGCCACGGCGGGCGCGGCCGCTTCCGGGACGCCGCCTCGCGCCACACGCAACTCGTCGGCCCACACCGGCACCGGCGGCAACGGCGCGGCAGGGTCGGTGGCCGCAGCCTGAGCCTGCGCGAGTGCGCCATGGAATGCATCGGACACGACCAGAAGCTGCGCCTTCGAGGATTCGAGCTGCGGCGCGAACTTGGCGTCGAGACTGCTCCAGTTGCCGTCGGCCGCAATCTCGCCCGCCTGCTGCTGCCAGTGGGCGACGTCGCTGCGCAGGGCCTCCTCGGCCGCCTGGGCGTCGCGCCAGCTCTTGGTCGACAGCACTTCGAAGCGTTGCGCGAGCAGCACCGCCGCTTCGCGATGGACCTGAGCCCGATGCTGGAGATCCTCGATGCCCTTGACCCTTTCGGCCAGCTGCGTCTTGATGCCCGCCAGCGGCTCGCGCGACAGGGGTGCGCCGGCCTTCGCCGCATCACGTTGCCACGCGAGCGCATCGGCAATGTTGAGCTTGGGCTGGGCCAGGAGCATTTCGGCCTTGTGCGTCCATTCGGCGGCGATGGCTTCCTGCCCCTTCGCACGCTTGAGTTCGTCGAGCTTTTCGCGCAGCAGGCGAGCGGCCCCCTTGTCGCGGCCGCTCAGTTCCTTGAACACGTCCTGCATCTGCTCCGCTGCCGGATTGCGGGCGAGCCAATCACGGATGCGCTGCGCACGTTCGCCCGAGGTCGGCGCGGTGAACGCGCCGCCCGTCAACGTGTCGAGGGACTGGATGTCGTGAGGCTTGGAAGAAGTTGAAGTCACTGCGCGAAGAATCGTTATCTGTAGAAGAAAAGCGAAGGCGCCGGCAATTGCCGGCGCACCACTCCATTTTCACCGACTTGCCGCCGCCCGGTTCAACGGGTCGCCAGTTTCAGCTCGGCACTGGGTTTCCAATTGTCGCCATCGGCCTTGGTACGCACCGCGCCGAGGAAAAGGCGCTCGCTCGGCACCTTCTGCTCGAGCAGGTAGTCGCGCACCGCGGCGCCGCGCGCCACCGCCAGCTGCCGCATCGACTCCTCATCGACGGGGACGCTGGCTGCCAGCAGGTTCTCCATGTCCTGCTGCGGCAGGTCCTTGGCGAGCCCGACCATGTTGCGCGGCTTGGTGATGTCCGAGCGCTTGTACGCCGCAGTCAGGAGATCCGGATACTCGGAATCGCTGAGCGCCTCGACGTCCGCCGCGTTCTGGCCGGCCCGGACGGCCGCTCGCCGCTTCTCGGCCTGCGCGAGCTGGCGCACACGCTGCCGCTGGTAGCCGTCGCGCTCGTGTTCGAGGCTGGCGGTGCCGACGACCGTCATCTGCAGGCCGGGCCGGTCGATGATCGCCTTCGCGACCTTGTCGAGGTTCTGCCCGGCCTCGGCAGACAGCTCGGCACTGCCGGGCGCGAACACGATGGCGCTCGACTCCCCGCCTCCTGCGCCGCCGGTCAGAAGCGCGAACGGCGCCGTCGCCGCCTTGGCGATCAGATTCACGATCGCCTTGAGGATCAGCGGCCCGATGCTGAACTCGGGATCGTTGATCGAGCCGCGCAGCGGCAGGTCGACGTCGATCACGCCATTGCGGTCCGCGAGCAGCGCCACGGCGAGCCGCACGGGCAAACTCGCCGGCGCACCCTCGACCTGCTCGCCGAACTGGAGCTGGTTGAGGATGAGCCGGTTGGACGCGGTGAGCGAGCCATCCGGCGCGATCTTGTAGTTCACGTCCATGCTCAACTTGCCGCGCTCGATGCCATGGCCCGCGAAGCGGACCGAATACGGCGACAGCGGCGGCAGATCGAGCTCGCGCATCTTCGCCGTGATGTCGAGCTCCAGCGGCTTGACCAGCGGATTCAGTCGGCCGGTGATTTCGAGCGACGCGGTCTGCTGGGCCTTGCCGCGCAATTCGAGATCGGCGAGCGCCGGCTTGTCCCCCTGGGGCTTGGAAGAAAACGCGCTCAGCCGGCCCGTGAGTTCGGTGAGATCCGCCGAATAGTTCGGCTTGATGAACGTGTCGGAAAAGTCGATTCGCCCATTGACCAGCGCCATCGGGCCGAAATTGATGACCGGCGCCATCGAGTTCGGCGGCGCGGCGGGTGCACGCGCAGCCGGCGCGGCGGCCGCAGCCTGCGGTGCGCCTCCCACCACCAACTCTGCAGGGGTGGCGCAGCCCCTGGGCGCGCGAACGAGCCGCGCGGCCGGCATTCGTCGTCGTGGTGGTTCCACCCAGGCTGCGCTTGGTCGTGACCTCGGGCGCCGTTGCCGGAGCCGATGCATCCGGCGCTGCCGGTTGCCCAGGCTGCTTGACCAGATACAACAGATTCAGCTTGCCGGTCGGGTCGATGATGATTCGGGCGAAGAAATCGGTGAGCGTCGTTTCGCGGACGTCGAGGTTCAGCGGCGCACCCGGCACCATGTTCACCTGCACCCCGCGCAATCCCAGCGTCTTCCAGCTCAGGAGTTGCCTGTTGCCCGAGCTGGCCTGCCCCTGAGCCTGCGTGAGGATCACGCTATTGGCGCGGAAATCGTCGACGGCGGTATCACCTGCCAGCCGCACGCTCGCGCCTGCAGGCGTGGACGCGTATTTGACGGTGCCCCGGTAGCTCGCGAAGGCGCGGCGGATGTCGATGTTGAGCGCATCGGCGTAGTACGCCTTGAAGGCATGGGCCGGCAGCGACGCGAGGGTCACCTTGCCCTCGGCGGCGACCGGGTTCAGTGCCAGGCTGCCGTCGTATTCGAAATGTCCCGGCTCAGCGCGACCCGAAGCGATGCGCCCCGACACCTTGAGCGGCGACACGGTGGCGGTGTTCGGCGCGATCTTCTGGGCATTGACCTTCAGCGCGCTGATCTCGAAAGCCACCGGCGTGTCGCTGGCGTTGTCCGCATACGAAACCGCGCCGTTGTCGACCGCCACCGTGGCGATGGAAAGCTCCCACGGCTTCGTGTTGGCCGCGGACGCCTGCCGGTCCTTCGGCGCGGCGACCTTGGCCTCCTTCGCATCACCGCTGCCGCCGCCATCACCGGCCGGCAGCTTGAGCCAGCGCTCGAACATCCAGCGCTTTTCCTTGTCCCGCTCCACGCGCACCTTCGGACTCGTGGCCGCGAAGGAGCCGATCGCCAGCGTGTGCCGGGTCATGTCGACTTCGGCATCCCGCAACTCGAAGCGGCCGACGCTGGCGAGCGAGGTCTTCTCCTGCGTGAGCGCGAGATCCTCGGCCACCACGCTGCGCGCCTTGAACTTCAGGTCGGGCTGGGTCCAGGCCACTTCGATCTGGCCGCTGAGCTTGCCGTCGAGCGTCGGCTCGAGACTTTGCGCGAGGTACGGCGCCGCCACCGACAGCGGCAGCGCACCGACCTCCGTCTGCACCCGCGCCTCCTTGTCGGTCGCCTGGCCCTCGAACTTGACGGTCGCGCCTGCGACGGCGGTCGATCCGTTGAAGGTCGCCGGCTTTTCCATCGGCCACGTGACCGCATTCACTTCGACGGCCAGTTCCTTCGCGTCGATGCTCGCGGCCGGCTTCGTGGTCTGGTCACGCCAGCCGACCGGCCGCCGGTGAGTGCGACCTTGTCCACCTGCACGTGCCAGCCCGGCGGCGCGGCAGGCTTGGCCCCGGCGTCGCCGTTGGATTCGGTCGCAGGCAGGGCCCCGACCTTCTCCTTGGCACCGGTGGCCGGGTCGGTGGCGAGCAGGTTCAACGTACCGCCCTGGTCGCGCGCCACCACGAGTTGCGGCGCGGCCAACGCCACCTCGCTCAGATGGACCACCCTTTCCAGCGGCCGCACGTCCGTCAGCGCGACCTTGAGCGACTCGAAGCCAAGCAGGTCCTTGCCCCTGCCATCCGCGAGCTTGACGCCGTTGGCCGCCACGGTGCCGGTGACCTTGAGCGCCGGCGCCGCAGCCTGCGAGAAATCGATCCGGATGTCGGCATCGAGCTTGCCGGCCTGCAACGAAACCGGCAGGCCGCCGGGGATGTAGCCAAGGTAAGGCACCAGATCGAGCCCTTCGAACTTGATCTGCGCATCGGTCTTGTGGCTTTCCGCAAAGGGCGTCGACTCCGCCGTGGAGTCGAACTTGCTCCCGTTCAGCACGAAGGCCAGCTTCGGTTCGGTCTTGATGTCCCGCTTGGAGGCCAGATTGCTCAGGAACGGTACGGATAGTTCAAGGTTGCGCAGTTCGTGCCGGCGCTGAACCGTCTGGTCGTCGAAGGTGAAGGAACCGTTCGAGATGCCGATGTTGTAGATCGCAAAACGCGGCGGCTCGCTCTTGGGCGCGTCCGGCGCGGGCGCGAGCTTGGCCAGGATGTCGTCGATGTCGTATTTGCCGTCGCTCAGGTGGGTGAGCAGGATGGCGGGCGAGTCGACCGACACAGCGTCGATCACCGGCGCGAGGCGCAGGATCGATTGCAGCTCGGCGTCGAGATAGATGCGATTGATCGCCACCTGCGCCCCTTTGCCGTCGGCAGTGGCGATGCGCAGGTCGTGCACCGTGAGCTCGAGCGTCCACGGCTTGAAGTCGACCTTGCCGACCGTGACCTGCCGGCCCAGCTTGTCGCTCGCGATTCGCTGGATCTGCCCCTTGGCGATGGGCGGTACTGCAAGCCACGCCAGCAGCCACATGCCCAAGAGGACCAGTAGCGCGACGATGCCGCGCCGCACCCATTTGTTCTGTTTCAGGTCACCGACTTTCATCGCCCGGGAGTGTGCCCCAAACAACCTCTCCTTCCCAGAAACGAGAAAGCCCGGTGGCGGGACGAACGTCATGCCACCGGGCTCGATGGCGGGCGCAACGCCCATGCCATCTTTTCGCGCGACCGGAAGTTGATCTGTTCCGGTCAGGCTGGCAGCAAGAGATTGCCACCGTTGGGCCGCAGTCGCTGAACCGCCGGATTGCTCCTTGGGTTACCGGACCTTGGTGAAGCGCCTACAAAGTCGAGGCACTTACAGCGTATTCCTGTACCGGAAAGATTTCAAAATGAGCTTTTCAATCGACTGGCGGCGGGCGATTTGTGAACTGATCCTCACACTTTTTACAATCAAAATTAGAATAACATGCCAAGTTCTTATTCTTGACCGGGTATTTAGCCGCTCCTAGAATGCCGCCAACCCGGACCGCCAGATCGTCCGGACTCACCCCTAATCCGCTGCCGATATGCATCGGCTTGATCAGGTGGACGCGCCCCTCCCTCTATTTCGCGCGGACCTGATACGTACCAATCCAGGCGCTGCTGCGTTCTCCTTCGCCCTCGTGGCGTTGCGAACAAGCTCCGCATAGAAAGGAAAAGCGATGAAGCAAGCGCTTGATGCCACAGCCCGAGGGCTACGGACTTTCATGTCCGACGTGGTCGACGGCTTCTTTGAAATCACGCACAACGGCTTTGCTCTCGTTGGGCTGGCGATCGTCTTCGCGGCGCTCGCACTGGCCGCCCGGCCGGACCTTCGCCAAACCGGCGAGGAGCAACTCATGGGCTGGCTCCAGTCCCGCAAGCCGCCGCCGGAAGTTCCGGACCTCGAACTCGAGCCGACCGCCATCGAGCGCACCACCGCCGCCAGCCCCCACGAACTGCCGAAGCAACAAGCGGCTGTCGCCTACTGGCTGAGCAAGAAATACCGCGTCGCCGCGGAACCGCTCGCGGTGCTGGTTTCGGAGGCATTCGACCTCGGCAAGCGCACGAAGCTCGACCCGACGCTGATCCTTGCGATCATGGCGGTGGAATCCAGCTTCAACCCTTTCGCCCAAAGCCGGTGGGCGCCCAAGGCCTCATGCAGGTCATGACGCGCGTCCACGGCGAGAAGTATGAAAGCGCCGGCGGCACCCTGACCGCCTTCGACCCGGTCACCAACATGCGGGTCGGCGTCAAGGTTCTGCAGGAGTGCATCGCGCGTGCCGGCTCGCTCGAAGGCGGACTGCGCTTCTATGTCGGCGCCGCCAACCTCGCGGACGACGGCGGCTACGCCTCCAAGGTGCTGGCCGAGCATGAGCGTCTGCGACAGGTCGTCGCCGGACGTCCGCCGAGCGTCAACACGCCGCCGGCCGCACCGCGCCAGAATCCGGTGCCCGTCGCGACCCCCACGCCGGCCAAGCAACCGGAGTCCGGTTCGGAACGTGTCGCCCTGGTCGGGGATTAGCGCTTTTTCGAGACGGCAGCAATCGCGGTCGGCTACACTCGGCGAGCACGCGACTGGCGATAGGCGCAGCACTTTTTCAGGTGCGTAGCGCTGACGTGGACTACCACTGGGGAGCGTGCTGCCTGCGGTCTTGAGCAGGTGTTCAGCCGTTCGCCTGGGCAGCCCTTGTTTGGTTGAAGAACAAGGCCCACCGTCTTGAAGGACTGCCATGTACCACCGCAACAACCTGGTCGAACAGACCGATCCTGAAATCTGGGCCGCCATCCAGGCCGAGAACGCCCGTCAGGAGCACCACATCGAGCTCATCGCGAGCGAAAACTACGCCTCGCCGGCGGTCATGGCCGCGCAGGGCTCGCAACTCACCAACAAATACGCCGAGGGCTACCCCGGCAAGCGCTACTACGGTGGCTGCGAATACGTCGACATTGCCGAGCAGCTCGCCATCGACCGCGTCAAGCAGCTCTTCGGCGCCGATGCCGCCAACGTGCAGCCGCATTGCGGCGCCTCCGCGAACGAAGCAGTGATGCTCGCCTTCCTCAAGCCCGGCGACACCATCATGGGCATGAGCCTCGCCGAGGGCGGCCACCTGACCCATGGCATGCCGCTGAACATGAGCGGCAAGTGGTTCAACGTCGTGAGCTACGGCCTCGACGCCAATGAAGCCATCGACTACGACGCGATGGAGCGCAAGGCGCACGAGCACCTGCCCAAGCTGATCATTGCGGGCGCCTCGGCCTATTCGCTGCGCATCGACTTCGAACGCTTCGCCAAGGTCGCCAAGGATGTCGGTGCGATCTTCATGGTCGACATCGCGCACTACGCCGGCCTCGTGGCCGCGGGCGTGTACCCCAACCCGGTTCCTCACGCGGACGTGGTCACCTCCACCACGCACAAGAGCCTGCGCGGCCCGCGCGGCGGCATCATCCTGATGAAGTCGCAGCACGAGAAGGCCATCAACAGCGCGATCTTCCCGGGTCTGCAAGGCGGCCCGCTGATGCACGTGATCGCTGCCAAGGCGGTGGCGTTCAAGGAAGCGTTGTCGCCGGAGTTCAAGGCCTACCAGCAGCAGGTGGTCAAGAACGCCCAGGTCGTCGCCGAGACCCTCACCCAGCGGGGCCTGCGCATCGTGAGCGGCCGCACCGAAAGCCACGTGATGCTGGTCGACCTGCGCGCCAAGGGAATCACCGGCAAGGAAGCCGAAGCGGTGCTGGGCGATGCCCACATGACGATCAACAAGAACGCCATCCCGAACGATCCCGAAAAGCCGATGGTCACCAGCGGCGTACGCATCGGCACGCCGGCGATGACGACGCGCGGCTTCAAGGAAGAAGAGGCCCGCCTGACGGCCAACCTGATCGCCGACGTGCTCGACAACCCGCGCGACGCGGCCAACATCGAGGCGGTTCGCGCCAAGGTGAACGCGCTGACCAGCCGTTTCCCGGTGTACCTTTGATCAGCCCCGAGCACCTGCGGCGCTCCCCTCGAGGGGGCGCACCCAGCAGCCCAGCGGAGCCGGTTCCGCGGGTGCCCTGGATTCGGTTGAGCTGGTTTCGAGCAGCGGGTCGGCATGAAATGCCCCTTCTGCGGCCACCTCGAAACGCAGGTCGTCGAGACCCGCGTTTCAGAGGACGGCGATTTCGTCCGTCGCAGGCGCCAGTGCGGCGCCTGCGACAAGCGCTTCACGACCTATGAGCGCCCGGACGTCACCTTCCCGGTGGTCGTCAAGAAGGACGGCAGCCGCGCCGACTTCGTCCCCGCGAAGGTGCGCGCCTCCATGATGCTGGCGTTGCGCAAGCGACCCGTGAGCATCGAACAGATCGACAATGCGCTGCTGCGCATCGAGCAGAAGCTGCTTTCGAGCGGGCTGCGCGAGATCGAGTCGACCAAGGTGGGCGAGCTTGTGATGCGGGAGCTCAAAAAGCTCGACAAAGTGGCCTACGTCCGCTTTGCTTCCGTGTATCGGAGCTTCGAGGATGTGGACGAGTTCAGGCAGTTGTTGCGGGATATCTGAAGCGCTCCGGCGCAGTCAACGCTTGCCGCAGACGCGATCGCCGCAATCGCCCTTCCTGTCGGGGTCGCAGACCCTGGGTCGACCGGAAATCGCGAGCACGATCGAGCTGCGCCGTCCTGTCTCGGCCCTGAACGTCAGGCACCCCGCGCTCTTGCCTGACAGGAACCCATTGGCGTCGTAAGCGAGTGCCTGTTTGAGGCCGCCGGTGGTCGCCCCGGAGTCGACCACGACGCCCGGTCGCAACCCGTCGAACGTACGCAGCACTTCTCGTTGCTTGCCAACGGTGATCGCCACCTCCCAGCCGTTTGACCAATCTCGACCAATGGGGTCCAGCCCGACCTTCTGCGACCGTTTCATGGCTTCGGTCCGCGCCAGACTCAATGCAGCGGCAAAGTCGCTGGCATTGGATGCCAGGCGCTGGTTCAGCAGAAGATCGCGGAAGCTGGGAACGGCGATGGCCCCCAGAATCGCGACGATCGCAATCACCACCATCATCTCGACGAGCGTGAATCCACGTTCGTGCTTGCGAAAGCCAACAAGGCGATCATTGCCAGCACCTGCTCGCGTCGTCACCATCACAACCCTTGCCTCCTGAACTTTCAATCCAGATGTTGCGTGCCGCGGCGTCCGAAAATCCGGGCCTCAGACTCGCGGTCAGCCTGATGCATTGCGCGACGTCGGTGCTTTTCTCGCAAGTTCCGACGCCGATCTTGTACTTGCTGCTCGCCACGTTGGCGTCCGTCGCCGCTGTCAAAAGCGCTCTCGAATACCTCGCGCGCTGGGTATAGAAGCGTTCCTGCTGCTGCATCTCCTGAATCAGGGCGGTACGCGCTTCCGCACGCCAGCCTTTGCGGACCGACTCCATGTAAGAGGGATAGGCGATGGAAGCAAGAATGGCCACGACCGCCAGGACGATCATGAGTTCGATCAACGTGAAGCCGTAGTCCAGGCGCCTCCGCGCGGGCGAATGAATCCGCTGCCTCATTTGTTGACGCTCTTGAAGTCGACGACCTGGCGCCAGTTGAGCCGCCCTCCGACTTGCGACACGACGCCTCCCTCGATGGGGCTCTCGATCGAAGAAGCAGGCCCGGAACCGGCCCCGCTGCCGAGATTGATGACAGACACCGTCTTCTTGTAGACGCGGCGCCCGAACGAATCCGACGCTGTGAAGACGCCATCGCCCGCCTGAACCACCAACGGCGAACCCAGCAGACCAACGGTCGACGGAATGCAGGTACTGCCCGATGACAACCCGGTCATGGCATTCACCGCGCAACTTCGGCCGCCGCCACCGGCATGGCACACGTTGGGGTTGGGAATCAGCGTATTGAACAACAAATAGCCATCGCTCAACACCATCCGAGAGACTTGGCGTTCGCCTTGACTGGCCGCGTCCGGCAGATCGAAGTACCAGCCGCGGCGAGCCGATGTCTTGTCGTCGTGGCGACCATAGACAAATGACCTGCCGGAAATACCGAACAGCCCGTTCTCGCCTGGATCTACCGTCCGCTGCTCCAACTGCGCTCGCATCTGACTGGCGGGGATGATCGAGTCGTCGTCGTACACGCCGTAAATCGATTGCACGCGGCGCGTGCTCAGGTCATCGACCTCGACGAACTTTCCAGTACCGAACAGCACGAGCGGACGGCCATGGGGACCCGCACCGACAAGCGGCGCGGTCGTGATGGGTTGACGGTTTCCCTGGTCATCCTTCGCGACCATCAATGGCGCTCCCTCAAGCCCCAAGGCGCCCTGTCCCCATGGCGCATCTGTCGAGAAATTGAACTTCCACAGATTGCCCTGGGTGTCGCCCGCATAGAGAAATCGGGTCGCGTTGTCGGAAGTGCTGTAGTCGCCCACGGGGCCCAGCGCATTCACTGTCGTCTTGTCGACCGGGGTCGGCAACACGATCTTGTAGTAGTTCGTATTGAGCTGCCATGGCTGGCCGCTCCCCTTGTCGAGCGACAACAGGAACAGGGCCGCGGCCTTCGTCGCGTTGCCGTTGTTGAAGCCCGAGGGAACGACAGCAAACCAGCGATAGACGGCCGGCTTGCCGTTCTTGGCGGCCGCCGTACGGAACTTGACGATGCGAGGCGCCTGCAGGACATAGCCCATGTCCGGGTCGTCGGCAGCATTGAACTCCCACATCACCTGACTTCCCGAGAACTGGGTCGGGTCGGTCACCTCCAGGGCGAACACGCCACGAGCACCTCCACCCATGCCGGATACCAGGAACGTCTTCTTCAAACCGTTCGCCAATTGCACTTCACCGGCGACAGCGTTGCCGTCAGCATAAGGTTGGTGCACGTAGTCCGGCGAGGTGTAGGCGCCCAGCCTGGCGTGCAGCGCCTTCGGCACATAGGCGAACAACTCGGCACCGGTGTCGGCGGCAAACGCGTGCAGCATGCCGTCGTTGGCGCCAACGTACACGACCGGGGTGCCGTTCTTCTGCCCGCTCGGGGGATCGACCAGCAACGGGGTCGAGTTCACGATGTCGCCCATGACCGAATCGCGCGTCCTGAAGAGACCGCCGCTCTTGCCCGTCTCCTTCGTGCGGTCACCGCGCAGGTAGTTGACACGGTCGCGCCCGAGGTTGTCCTCGGTGCCAGGCGTCTGAAGATCGGGTTCCGTATTCAGGTGGCCGGCCAGGGCGGCGTCACCCTTTATCGCTTCCCACGTGAATTCAGCGCCGTTGCCGGACGCGAGCATGGTGAATATCTTCCGCGTCTTCGGATCGCGTGCGCCTACCGCGGGGCTCGCGAGCGCATTGCCTGTCAACAGCTCGCCTGCGTTCCAGGTTGGCGTCGAGTCGCGGGTCACCGCGCCGTCCCGATACCTGAGCTTGTAGGCAAGCAGGGAGCCGGACCAACGGGTGCTGTCCATCTGCGGGATGAAGACCGTGGCACCGTTCGATGTGATGCGCGGGTTCGACACCGCACCACCGGTGGTGCTCCCGCTGGCGGATCCGGCTTTCGCAAAGATCCTCCGAATAGCCGCGATCATTTCCTCGGGCTCGTTCGCGAGAAAGTAGTTGGCAGGCTTGGGCTTGCCGTCGCTGTCCACGCCTGATTGCCATTCTTCGTTCGACAGGACTTCCTTGCCGTCAGTACCGCTGCCCGTCACGAACGGATTGCCATCGTTGTTCCTGTCGTCAAAGCCACCGTACTTCGCAGCGAGATAGAACGCGCTACCACGCTTGCCCTGCCTGATCGTGCCGTCACCACGTTCATCGACGTCGATGGTGAATGTCTTGACGCGCAGTTGCGGATAGTCCCCCGGATTGCCTGCGTGTTGGCCCAGTAAGCCAGGCCCGCCCACCCGAACGAGCCTTGATCCGACCCGGTCTTCATCGTCGCGATGTCCTTCGACGTGATTTGGGCACCGTTGTTGTAGGCAAAGGAACGCGGCCCCTGGGCATTTCCTCGCGTGGTCAGTTTTTTACGGCCGGCGGGGTCGGGGTATTCGAGCGTCTCGTTGTTCTCGTAGGCGCCCAGGATCTTCGTCCAGAAGGCCGCATCCGGTTCCTGCGCCTCCACCGGCCGAGCACCTTTCCAGCCGTCAAGGTCGTCGGTCACCAGCCCCGGGAGCGACTTGTCGTGGTGCGTGTTCAGATCACCAATCACAAGGGCGTAGTTGCGTTGACAGCTCGAGACGATCGGATCCCAACCCCGACGGTCGCCTTCACCCCATTTTTCGGTCCCGTTGTAGACGGGGAAGCCGTCCTTCATCCGGTCGGTCATGGCCGCGGCGGCTTGCGGCGTCGGCGGCTGGCCCTGCAGATAGCGAAGCGACTCGTAGTAGAGCTCGCCGACGGGATCCAATTCCTTGTAGATCCCGGGTGTGGGGCTGGTGCGTCCGAAACGGTTGAGATAGTTCACCACGCCGCTGGCCCCTTCAGCAGCTTTAAGCGGATTCGCGGCAAAGACGCCGGTGCTCGAGTCCCACTCCGCAGCTTCGTTCGCGATCTTTTCGAATCGATCGTTCCGGCTCGTGGCCCCGGTGAACTTCATCGGTGCCCGAAGCACGCCACCATAGCGGCCGTTGGTGTTGTCCATCAGGTACCCGAATGCGGCGAATCTCATCGCGTCGGAATACTTCTGGATCGTGCCCACAGGCTTGTAGTTGCCGTTCGGATACTGCTGACAGAGGTCGCCGCGCAAGGGGCCTTCCTCGGCTGAACAAACCTCCACCCGCGCGCCGTACGACGCGGCCGTGCCGCTGGGGCCGTAAAGCTGCCCATCGCCCGGCTCGTCGCAGCTGCCCCCGATTGCAGTCGGCCCGATGAACAGGCGGTCACGGCAGTTCGAAATATGAATCGTGCCGCCGGCCGCGACGACTTTGCTCGCAACCAACGGCGTGAGCTTGTCGAGATTGCCCGTCAGCGAGTGAATGGGGAAGTACGACGAATTCCTGTAGAAGTCCGCTCGCAACACGGCGCGCTGAAGCAGCGTCGCACTTGCCGTGTCGCTCACACGGTCGCCGCCCGTCATGGCATAGCGCAGCATGTCGATCGCAGACGATGCCGCCCAGTTCAGCAGGTTCCCGCTCCATTTGTTGGCGCAGACGATCTCCCCATTCGAAACGGTCGCCGCAGACGCACGCTTGAAGTAGCCGTCGGAGGCAGTGGAATAGTCGTAGCATCCCATCGGATCCCAATAGCCGACATAGGACTTCCTGATGTCGAACGCCTTCCGATGCGCAGCGCCTGTCGTCGGAAACTCGACCGACAGATCCAGCAGCATGTTGGGCTTGACCAGCGATGTGGTCGAGAACAGCGGCTCGCTCGCCAGCACGGCATCCGGTGACGCATCCGCAGTGGGCGCAGCCTCGGCAAGGATGGAAACGCCAGCAAGCAACAGCGCCACCGCGACGAATGCGATCTCCAGTTCGTGTCTTGCAGACTTGGACAATTCCAACTCCCTGTTCACGGACAACCTGCGCTGACGGTCGGCTTGGACAGATTGGTTTGCAGAACCACCTGCGTCTCCTTCCTGACGCCGAAGCCGATCGCGGTCACCCGAAAAATCTTCGTCGCGCTGCCAGCGCTTGCGTTCTGAAGGCGATTGACGTCCCAGCCGCCGTTGTTCCGCATGACCTCGATGACGTAGCGCGGCAGCGCAGCCGGCGTTGCACCTGTCCCCGTCACGTACTGCCGGCCGGTGAAGGTTCCGTACGCCACGGAGGTCTTGCTTTCCGGGGACAGATCCGCCTTCATCCAGGCCGGCGTGGTGCCGGCCTCTGCTGGCGCACACAGGCCTTGATTGGCGCCGGGGCCTCCGCAGTCGGAGATGAAGGCCGTGTCATCCTTGTGATCGAACAGGCACAGACGCGCACTCGTGCTCGTGTTCGGCCCCAACACATCGATTTCGGCATCGACGAGCGCGGCCTCCGCCGCCTGGAACGCAATCTCCGTGTCGCGGTCGTTGCGCGCGCCCAGTTCGTTGACGATGGAAAGCTCCGCGGCGCCCAGGCCGAGGAGCGTGACCGCCACCAGGAGCAGCAACACGACGACGAGCGAAGAGCCGGCCTTCCGATGCGGCCCGGCGCCGGCTCCCGGCGAACGCACGCTCATACGGGATCCTTGACAACGTTGCGCAACATCACCGTCAACGTCGCGACCGAACGAAAGCGCCCGTCGTCAGGCGGTTCGTAAGAGATGTGCTCGAATTCGCGACCCAGCGGAAACAGATCAGACTTTTCGCCGGGGACCCGCTTCAGATCCCCATTCGGCCGAGGACTGCGAACCACGATGCCCACGCGCACAGCCACGACCTTGCGCCACTCGTCGTTGGGGGCGCCGCCGAAACTGGCGGCCTTGGCGGCGATATCGATGGCGTCGAGCCAAGCCTCGGGGACGCCGTCACCATTGCCGTCGTAGCCGTAGACGACCTTGAACTTCTCGACACCGCGGACCAACTGTGCCGCCCTGAAAGTGCCGTTCTTGGTCCGGTATTTGCAGTAGAGCTCCGGCTCTCCATCAGTGGCGAGCGCCACATAGAAAAAGCTCCACGCACGGTCGCTGGCCGACGGCACCCCGGCGGGCCCCGCCTGCGCATTGCCAAGGCAATCGACCATGGTGCCATCGGGGTCGCTGGCGCCGACCTGGCTGCGTCCGAAGAAGCGCACCATGAGCGAGTCGTTGCCTGACTTCGTATCGGTGTTGTTCTGGCCGAAGTCATTGCTTGTGCCGCTGACCATGGTGTTGCTGGCGCCAGCGATGTTCAGGTCGAGCGGATCCGTGGAACCCGCAAGCAGGGTTGCGTTGCTTGCTACCACGCCGACACCGTCGTTCAGTTCATCGGGCGCGTAGTCCGCATAGCCCGCCTGGCGGATCAGGCCTTGGACGACGTGACGGGCAAAGCGCTGCGAGTCCTGGACAGACTGCGCATCGGAATCGGTGTCGAACAGCTTCTTGCCGGCGACCAATGCGATCGAGGCGGCGACCACGACAACCAGGCTGAGGGCCATGGCCACCATGACCTCGATCAAGGTCACGCCACGCTGACGGAGGCGGGACGTCATCTCAGTTGCCCCCCGATCCGTCGTCGTCATGCCCCGGAACGAGTTGCATGACCACGCGGGGCGGCTCTTTGTCGCCGCTTGCTTCGTCGGAGCTTCCCCCGTGGGGCTTCCACCCCAGCTTCACCACCAGATTGCGACCGGCGAGCGTGCAATCCCACGTGCTCTCGCGCTCGCCGCTCACCACTTCGTCGTCGAAGCACACGGCGATACGGACATCCGGCAACGTGTTTCTGGCCCTCAGGACCCACTGATAGAGGTCCCAGGAAGCCAATTCCGCCTGACTGCACCCGGCGTCGAAGCCGACACAAGAGTCGCCGCGTTTCGGAAGCGCATCCCTGCTCTTGAGGTCTGCAAGCAGATAGAGATTGGCCTCGCCATTCCTTGACGAGACGTTCTTGTTGATACGTGCCTTTTCGGACAGCTCGCGAACAAGATTGACTGCAGAGGTAAAGGATCCGGACTCGGTCGTGCCTCTCACGGAAGTCATCAACATGCCCACCGCCCCCAGCAACCCCAGGCTGAAGACGATGATCGAGACGAGGACCTCCAAGAGAGAGAAACCGGCGGCCGGACGTTTGATTGACGCCATTTCTTCGCCTTCCCTGACTATCCGCCGCAGAGTCTACGGAGGCCCGGTTACCGTTCATCCCCCATTGAGTGCCGCTCGTATGATCAAGAACTTTCCCGGCTCCCTCTCTTCCATGTCCACTCCAGACGCAGATGCGCAACAGATCGCTGCGGCACAACAGTTGGCCGTCGACGCGCGCTATCTCACCGACCCCAACCCGCGTGTGGGCTGCATCCTGACGGACGCCGCTGGTCGCCGCATCGGCGCCGGGCACACGCAGCGCGCCGGAGGTCCTCATGCCGAAGTCATGGCACTCCGAGACGCCGCAGCGCGCGGCCAATCGGTCGCCGGCGCCACGGCCTACGTCACGCTTGAGCCCTGCTCCCATCACGGCCGCACGGCGCCCTGCTGCGATGCCCTGATCGCCGCGGGCGTGCGCCGGGTGGTCGCCTCCATCTCGGACCCGAACCCGCTGGTCGCCGGCCGGGGCTTCGACCGCCTGCGCGCAGCCGGCGTCGAAGTCGTGGTCGGCCCCGGAGCCGACGAGACGCGCGAACTCAACATCGGGTTCTTCAGCCGCATGGTGCGCAAAACGCCCTGGGTGCGTCTCAAGGTCGCGGCCTCCCTCGACGGCAAGACGGCGCTCGAGAACGGGACGAGCCAGTGGATCACATCCGAGGCCGCCCGCACTGACGGCCATGCGTGGCGTGCCCGCGCCGGCGCGATCCTGACCGGCGTCGGCACGGTGATCGAGGATGACCCTCGGCTCGACGTCCGGCTGGTCGATACGGTGCGCCAGCCGCCGCTTGTCATCGTCGACAGCCGCCTGCAGACACCGCCGAGCGCTCGGCTTTTCGACGTCGAGCGCGAGGTCTGGATCTACGCCGCCGCGCGCGACGAGGCCAGGGCCGCCGCGCTGGAGGCGCGAGGCGCCACGGTGACCTGCCTTTCCAACCCACATGGCAAGGTCGATCTCGCCGCACTGCTGCGTGACCTCGCCGCACGGCAGGTCAACGAATTGCACGTCGAAGCAGGTCACAAGCTCAACGGCTCGCTGATGCGCGAGGGGCTGATCGACGAATTGCTGCTCTACCTCGCCCCGAAGTTCATCGGCGACGGCCTCGGCATCGCCAGCCATCCGCACGCGGGCGGCGCACTGACCTCGCTGGAGGGCGCGCTGGCGCTCGAATACCGGTCTTTCGAGCCGATCGGGCCGGACCTGCGCATCGTCGCCCGGGTGGCGGGACGCGACCGGTTTTAGGGTTCACCCCGATGCTCGGCCGCATCTCTGCGAAAATGCCGGGATGTTCACCGGAATCATTACCGGCGTGGGGCGCATCGCCGCCGTCCACGACCTCGGCAGCTCTTCATCCCACGGCAAGCGGCTCAGCATCGCGGTGCCCGACGGCTACCTCGACGACGTGGGGCTCGGTGACAGCATCGCGCTCAATGGCGCGTGCATGACGGTCACCTCGCTCGACCTCCCGGGCAAGCAGTTCACCATCGACATTTCCGCCGAATCGCTCGACAAGACGGCGGGCCTGTCGGATGCGGCCAAGCAGGTCAATCTCGAAAAGGCACTGCGGGCGCATGACCGGCTGGGCGGCCACATCGTCTCCGGCCACGTGGACGGCATCGGCACGATCACCCGCTTCGCGCCGGTTGGCGAAAGCTGGGAGCTGTGCGTGCTGGCGCCCCCGCCCTCGCCCGCTTCCTCGCCTACAAGGGCTCGATCACGGTCAATGGCGTGAGCCTCACCGTCAACAGCGTGAACGACCGGGCAGACGGCAGCGAGATCAGCATCAACCTCATCCCTCACACCGTCGAGAACACGGCGCTCGGCAGCCTTAAGGAAGGCAGCCGCGTGAACCTCGAGATCGACACCGTGGCGCGCTACGTGGAGCGCATGCTCCAGGCGGGTGCCATTCCACTCCCACAGAAAGACAAAACCCCATGAACGCATCCGTCACACCGATCGGAGCGCCCCGCGGCAACCGCGTACCGGCGCCCATTTCATCGGTCGAGGAAATCGTCGCCGACATGCGCGCCGGCCGCATGGTGATCCTGGTCGATGAAGAAGACCGCGAAAACGAAGGCGACATCGTCCTGGCGGCCGACCACGTCACGCCCGAAGCCATCAACTTCATGGCCCGGCATGCGCGCGGCCTGATCTGCCTCACGCTCTCGCGCGAAATGTGCGAGCGCCTGAACCTGCCGCCGATGGTCGCGCGCAACGGCGCCAAGCATTCAACCGCGTTCACGGTTTCCATCGAGGCCGCCGAGGGGGTCACCACCGGCATCTCGGCCGCAGATCGCGCCCGTACCGTGCAGGCAGCGGTCGCGCCCCATGCGGTCGCATCCGATCTGGTGCAGCCGGGCCACATCTTCCCGCTGCAGGCGGTGGACGGCGGCGTGCTGATGCGCGCCGGCCATACCGAAGCCGGCTGCGACTTCGCGGCGATGGCAGGCTGCTCGCCCTCCGCGGTGATCTGCGAAGTCATGAACGAAGACGGCACGATGGCGCGGCTGCCCGACCTGCAACTCTTCGCGGCCGAGCACGACCTCAAGATCGGCACGATCGCGGCACTGATCGAACACCGCAGCCGCACCGAATCCCTCGTCGAGAAGGTGGGCTGCCGCGAGATCCAGACCGCGTGGGGGCCCTTCACCGCACACGCCTTCAAGGACAAACCGAGCAACGGCGTGCACCTCGCGCTGGTGCGCGGCCAATGGAACGCCGGCGACACGGTCGACGTGCGGGTCCACGAGCCGCTGTCCGTGCTGGACGCGCTCGAACTCCATCGCTCGATGCACTCGTGGAGCCTCGATGCCAGCCTTTCCCACCTCGCCGCCCAGGGCAAGGGCGTCGCCGTGCTGCTGAACTGCGGCGAAAGTGCCGCGGATCTGCTGTCGCAGTTCGACGGCACCGCACGGCCCGCGCAGGCGCCCGAGCGCGGACGCATGGACCTGCGCAGCTACGGCATCGGCGCGCAGATCCTGCGCGCATGCGGCGTGCACCGCATGAACCTCATGGGCACGCCGCGACGCATGCCCAGCATGGCCGCGGGTTTCGGACTCGAAATCGCCGGCTACATCACGAAAGACGAACAATGATCAACCCCAACGAGAGGGCAGGCTGACTGATGCAACACGCGAACAAGGGCAGCGACGTCGAACTCGACGGCAAGGGATTGCGCATCGGCATCGTGCAGGCGCGCTTCAACGAGGACATCACCAACGCGCTGGCCAAGGCCTGCTGCGATGAGCTCGCGGCGCTCGGCGTCGCCGATGCCGACATCGACCACGTGAGCGTGCCGGGCGCACTGGAAGTGCCGGTCGCGCTGCAAGGGCTGGCCGAGCGCAACCGCTATCACGCGCTGGTCGCGCTGGGCTGCATCATCCGCGGCGAGACCTACCACTTCGAGCTGGTCGCGAACGAATCCGGCGCCAGCGTGAGCCGCGTAGCGCTCGACTACCGCATTCCAATCGCGAATGCGATCCTCACCACCGAGAACCTCGAGCAGGCCATCGCGCGGCAGACCGAGAAAGGCCGCGACGCGGCGCGCGTGGCGGTGGAAATGGCGCGACTGCTGGCTACCCTCCAATGACCGAGAACAACGACAAAGCCCCAGGCGGCAAGCCGCGCCAGTCGCGCACCGGCCTCACGAGCACGGGTGCGCGCAAGGCGTCCGCCAAATCCACGCGCAGCCGCGCGCGCGAGTTCGCGCTGCAGGCGCTCTACCAGCATCTGGTGGGCCGCAACGACGCCACCGCCATCGACGAATTCACACGTGACCTCGCCGGCTTCCACAAGGCCGATTCGGCGCACTACGACGCGCTGCTGCATGGCGCGATCGAGTCCGCCGAAAGCCTCGACACGCTGATCGTTCCCCTGCTCGATCGCAAGCTCGAAGAGATCTCCCCATCGAGCACGCCGTAATGTGGATCGGCGTGTACGAATTCCAGAACTGCCCCGACGTGCCGTGGCGCGTAGTGCTCAACGAGTGCATCGAACTCGCCAAGGAGTTCGGCGGCACCGACGGCCACAAGTACGTGAACGCGGTCCTCAACGGCCTCGCGCCGAAGCTGCGCGCCGCCGAGGTCGAAGCCGACCGCGCGGCCGGGAAGGCCCGGTCATGAGAATTTCGAGGCGGGCGGAGCGCATCGAGCCGTTCTATGTGATGGAGGTCGCCAAGGCCGCTTCCGCGCTCGCGCGCGAAGTCGCGCACACGGACCGGCCGATGATCTTCCTGAACATCGGCGAGCCCGACTTCACCGCGCCGCCGCTGGTCCAGGAGGCGGCCATCCGGGCGGTTCGCTCCGGCGCCACGCAGTACACGCACGCCACCGGCCTCGACCACCTGCGCGAACGCATCAGCGGCTGGTATGCGGATCGCTTCGGCGTCGACGTGCCCGCGCGCCGCATCGTCATCACGGCAGGCGCTTCGGCGGCCTTGCAGCTCGCCTGCCTCGCGCTGATCGAGTCGGGCGACGAGATCCTGCTGCCGGACCCGAGCTATCCATGCAACCGCCATTTCGTCACCGCGGCGGATGGCCGTGCAGTGCTGGTGCCCACGACCGCGGCCGAGCGCTTCCAGCTCAGCGCGGCCAAGGTCGAAGCGGCATGGAACGACCGCACGCGCGGCGTGCTGCTCGCATCGCCTTCGAACCCGACCGGGACCTCGATCGCGCCCGATGAGCTGCGCCGCATCCACGAGGTCGTGTCAGTGCGCGGCGGCATCACGCTGATCGACGAGATCTACCTCGGCCTTTCCTACGACGGCAACTTCGGCCAGACCGCGCTCGCGATCGACGATCAGGTCATCAGCATCAACAGCTTCAGCAAGTACTTCAACATGACCGGCTGGCGCCTCGGCTGGCTGGTGGTACCGGAGGCGCTGGTGCCCGCGGTCGAGCGGCTGGCGCAGAACCTCTTCATCTGCGCGAGCACGGTGTCGCAATACGCTGCGCTCGCCTGCTTCGAGCCCGACAGCATCGCCGAGTACGAGCGCCGCCGCGCCGAATTCAAGGCACGCCGCGACTGGTTCATTCCGCAGCTCGACGCGCTGGGCCTGCACGTACCGGTGGCGCCCGACGGCGCCTTCTATGCCTGGGCCGACTGCTCGAACTTCGCGGAGCGGCTCGGCATCTCCGGCAGTTGGGACTTCGCCTTCGAAGCCATGAAACAGGCGCACGTCGCGGTCACGCCGGGGCGCGATTTCGGCTCGGCCGAGACCTCGCGCTTCGTGCGCTTCTCGACCGCCAGCTCGATGGCGCATCTCGAAGAATCGATCGACCGCCTGCGCGTGTGGGCGAACGCCGCAGTTACTGCATGAGTTTTTCCTTGGCGATCCGCGTTTACTGGGAGGACACCGATGCCGGCGGCATCGTGTTCTACGCCAACTACCTGAAGTTCATGGAGCGCGCGCGCACCGAATGGCTGCGTTCGATGGGCATCGCGCAACAACGGCTGCGCGAGGAGACCGGCGGCATCTTCGTCGTCAGCGAGACGCAGCTCAAATACCACCGGCCCGCGCGGCTCGACGACGAACTGCTGGTGACTGCAGAACTCCGTCAGATCGGTTCCGCGTCGCTGATAATCGCCCAGCGCGTGCTATCAAAATCAGAGCAAGGCGCCGATGCCGCCACGGCCGGCGCCGAGCTGCTGTGCGAAGGCACGATCCGCATCGGCTGGGTCCAGGCCGACACATTGCGCCCCGCGCGCATTCCACGCCAGGTTTCGGGAACCCTCGAGCGCCACAACGGCTCCATGTCTCAACCTTTCAAGCCATGAATCAAGACCTCTCGATCATCTCCCTGCTGCTGCATGCCAGCCTCCCGGTGCAATTGGTGGTGGCATTGCTCATCGTCGTTTCCGTCGCGAGCTGGGCGGCCATCTTCCGCAAGTACTTCTCTCTCAAGCGCACGCGCTCGCTCAACGAGGACTTCGAGCGCGACTTCTGGTCGGGCACGAGCCTGAACGAACTCTTCTCTTCCGCTGCGCAGAACGCGAAGTTCGCCGGCCCGATGGAGCGCATCTTCGCCTCCGGCATGCGCGAGTACCAGAAGCTGCGCGAGCGCCATGTGTCCGACGCCGGCACCCTGCTGGACGGCTCGCGCCGTGCGATGCGCGCGAGCTTCCAGCGCGAGCTCGACGCGGTCGAACAGAACCTCTCCTTCCTCGCCACCGTGGGCTCGGTCTCGCCGTACGTCGGCCTCTTCGGCACGGTGTGGGGGATCATGCATGCCTTCACCGGCCTCGCCGCGCTGGCGCAGGTCACGCTTTCCACCGTCGCGCCCGGCATCGCCGAAGCGCTCGTGGCCACTGCGATCGGTCTCTTCTCCGCGATCCCGGCCG
Organism: Variovorax ureilyticus; assembly: GCF_050632185.1. Classification (GTDB taxonomy): domain Bacteria; phylum Pseudomonadota; class Gammaproteobacteria; order Burkholderiales; family Burkholderiaceae_C; genus Variovorax; species Variovorax ureilyticus_A. Next base: position 1,588,693 of record NZ_CP192579.1, on the reverse strand, counting down.
TGGTCGCCTACAACCGCTTCGCGCGCGAGATCGACAAGATCGCGATCGCGCTCGAGACCTTCATCGAAGAGTTCTCCAACATCCTCCAGCGCAACCTGACGGCGCACACGAACCCGGCTACCGTCATGCCGGCCGCCGGCCGCTGAAGCGGAGCACCTCGCCATGCCAGCAATGTCCTCCCGCGGCCGCGGCCGCCGAACGATCAACGAGATCAACATGGTCCCGTTCATCGACGTGATGCTGGTGCTGCTGATCATCTTCATGGTCACTGCGCCGTTGATCACGCCGAGCGTGATCAACCTGCCGAGCGTCGACAAGGCCAACAAGCAGCCCGACAAACCGATCGAGATCGTCATCAAGAGCGATGAGGAGGTGCAGATCAAGAAGGACCCGTCCAGCGGCAGCGGCGGCAGCTCGATCCCGATGGCGCAGATCGGCGCGGCAGCCAAGACGGCGCAAGGCGGCGACGACGAGCGTCCGGTCGTCATCAGCGCGGACAAGTCCGTCAAGTACGAGACCGTGGTCAAGGCCATGAACCAGCTCAAGCGCAGCGGCATCGAGCGGGTTGGTCTCTCGGTGCAGACCACGGGCGCGAAGTAAGGCATGTCGCTCGCTGCGGAACGCCCCGAATTCGCGCCGCCGCCGCAGCGCGGCACGCTGCGTGCCGTGCTGCTGGCGCTGTTCGCCCACGCGCTGCTCATCGCCCTGCTGACGTGGGGCGTGAGCTGGCGTCGCGAGGCAGAGAACGATGCCGTCGAGGCCGAGCTGTGGTCATCGACCGTCCAGCAGGCTGCGCCACGCGCGGTGGCGCCGCCGACGCCGACGCCTCCCCCGCCGGTCCCGACGCCGGCACCGCCGCCGCCACCGCCTCCGCCCCCACCGCAGCAGGCCGTGAAGCCGCCCGAGCCGACGCCTACGCCGAAAGCGCCCGACATCGCGCTCGAACGCGAGAAGAAGCTCAAGGAACAGAAGGAACGCGAACTGGAACAGCAGCGGGTCGAACAGCAGAAGAAGCTCGAAGCCCAGAAGAAGGCCGCGCAGGAAAAGAAGGAGGCCGAGGCGCGCAAGCGCGAAGAGGAAGAGGCCGAGCGCAAGAAGGACGAGCAGAAGAAACTCGCCGAGCAGAAGCGCAAGCAGGAAGCCGAAGCGAAGCAGCAGGCCGAGGCCGCGAAGAAGAAGGAGGCCGAGGCGAAGCAGGCCGCCCAGGCGGCCGCCGATCGGGCGGCAACGCTCAAGCGCATGCAGGCGATGGCTGGTACCGGCAACGAAAACTCGACGGGCACCGCTGCGCGTGCTTCAGGCCCATCCGGCGGCTACGGCGCGCGAATCGCCGCGAAGGTTCGCCCCAACATCGTCTATCCGGATGCGGAAACGGTGAGTGGCAATCCCACGGCCGAGTTCGACGTCAGCCTGGCACCGGACGGCACCATCGTCGGTGTCAAGCTCCGCAAGTCCAGCGGGGTTCCCGCATGGGACGAAGCTGCCGAGCGAGGACTGCGGCGCACCGAGACGCTGCCGAGGGATATCGACGGGCGCGTGTTCCCCTCTTTGACGGTCGCGCTGCAGCCAAAGCGCTGACCTCCACCGGTCGCCGCGCCGATTACTTCGCGCGGCCGTACTTGGCGGTGAAGCTCGCCGAAGCCAGCTTGTTGGCGTTGATCATGTAGCCAATCAGCGCGGCAGTGGCGTCCGGCGGAATGTCCAGCTTGTCCGTCTTCAGCGCGTGGACGGTAAAGATGTAGCGGTGCGGCTTGTCTCCCGGCGGCGGGCATGCGCCGCCGAAGCCCGGTGCACCGAAGTCCGTGCGGCCTTGCATGCTGCCGGCCGGCAGGCCCTTGCCGTCTGCGGTGCCCGCACCCTCAGGGATGTCGCTCGCGCTGGCGGGAATGTTGTAGATCACCCAGTGCCACCAGCCCGAGCCGGTCGGCGCATCGGGGTCGTATGCGGTCACGGCGAAACTCCTGGTGCCCTTGGGCGCCCCGCTCCACTTCAACGCGGGCGAGATGTTCTTGCCGGTGCAGCCGAAGCCGTTGAACACCTGCGCATCCGTCAGCGTGCTGCCGGGCTTGATGTCGGGGCTGGCGAGGACGAATCCGGCGGCTTGCGAAATCGGCGCACACGCGGCCAGGGCCACGGCGAGGGATACCGAACGCAGGTTGGTATGCAGGGTCATGGCTCCTCCTTCCCGGATGCTTGCGGGGAGCCGATCATGCCGCGCGTCGCTCGCAGGCGTCCAGCCCTCGCGATCAGGTCGTGCGCTGCCATCGCCGCGAGGCCGCCGAGCACGACTCCGAAGAAGACGTCCGTCGGGTAGTGCACCCCGACGACCACGCGGGCCACGGCCACCAGGGCCGCGAGCACGAGCAGGATGCAGCCGAAGGCCCGATGGCCCGCCACGAGCAGGAACGAGAAAGCCACGGCGCCGTAGGCGGTCGCGTGGCTGCTCGGAAACGAGGGACTCGGGCCATGCGAGATGTGCAGGAAGCCCAGCCCGATCGCGAAGGGCCGCGGCCGGTTCCAGAGCACGCCGATGACCTCGCCAGCCAGCGCACCCAATCCAAGCGCGAGGACCATCGCCAACAGCGGCTTCAGAGACGGCTTCCCTCGACGCAGCGCATAGCCCGCCAGCAGCACCAGCAGCACCCAGTGCGCATGGACCGCGAAGAAGGACGCCGTGCCGATCCACCACCGGGGTGCATCGCCGCTCGCATTCAGAAGCAGGAAGAGCTGGCGATCCAGCGCATCGATCATCGGGAAGCCCTCTACTCGTAGACGACGGCCGCCTTGCCGGCGTCGGCCTGCGCCATCCAGCTCGCCAGCGCGGCGTCGGTCGGGAAGAACTTGGCGCGTTCTCCAAGCTGAAGCTCGACCTGCGCACCGTTCCGAGCCATCGACAGCCGCACGCCCAGCCCCTGCAGCAGTTCGCCGTGCTCGCTCTGCTCGGTGCGCGGCGGGAATTCCTTCACGAGCCGCGCGATGTCCGGCGCCTTGCCGTTCACGGCCACGCGCAGGTACTTGCCGAAGCGGCAGCGCGCCGCAGCGAGGTCCCACGCCTGCATGACCTGGAAACGTGCCTCGAATCCGCCGCGCGCCGGTTGCAGCCGGCCGCTCACGATCACCAGTTCGTCGTCCTTGAGCACATTGCGGTTGGCGTTGAACAGCGCCTCGTCGGCGGTCGCCTCGATCGAGCCCGACTTGTCGTCGAGCTTGAAGATGCAAAGCCGCCCGCGCTGCCCGTTGATGACGCGGAAGTCGCTCACGATGCCGGCGATCACCTGCTGTTCGCGGCTGTCGATCAGGTCGTCGATCGCGCGCTTGCAGAAGCGGCGCACCTCGTGCTCGACCTCGTCGAAGAGGTGGCCCGACAGGTAGAAGCCGACCGCGGTCTTCTCGAAGGTCAACCGTTCCTTCACGCCCCAGGGCGTCGCGTTGACCAGATCGGGCTCCTGCGCCGCCGAGCCGTGCTCGCTGTCCCCGAAGATGTCGACCTGCGCCGCATTGGCCTCGGTTGCCACCGCGAACTCGAAGGCGCGATCGAGCGATGCGATCAGCGACGCGCGGTTCTGCTGCAGCGAATCGAAGGCACCGGCCTTGATCAGCGCCTCGACCGTGCGCTTGTTGATGCGCTGCCGGTCCACACGCACGCAGAAGTCGAACAGGCTCTTGAACGGCCCGCCCTGCTCCCGCGCCCGCACCACCGCTTCGACGGCGAGTTGCCCGGTGCCCTTCACCGCACCGAGCCCGTAGCGGATCACCTTGTCGTTGACCGGCTCGAAGCGGTAGTTGCCGCGGTTCACGTCCGGCGGCTCGAAAGTGATGCCGAAGTTCTTCTGCGCGTCCTCGAACAGCACCTTGAGCTTGTCGGTGTTGTCCATTTCCACCGTCATGTTGGCGCAGAAGAACTCGGCCGTGTAGTGCACCTTGAGCCAACCGGTGTGATAGGCCAAGAGCGAATACGCGGCCGCGTGCGACTTGTTGAAGCCGTAGCCCGCGAACTTCTCCATCAGGTCGAAGATCTCGTCGGCCTTGGCTTCATTGATGCCGTTCTGCGCCGCGCCCTTGCGGAAGATCTGGCGGTGCTCGGCCATTTCCTCGGCCTTCTTCTTGCCCATCGCGCGGCGCAGCAGGTCGGCGCCGCCGAGCGAGTAGCCACCCAGGATCTGCGCGGTCTGCATCACCTGTTCCTGGTAGACCATGATCCCGTAGGTCTCGGAGAGCATGTCGGCCACCAGCGGATGCGGGTACTCGACCGGCTCGCGCCCGTGCTTGCGCGCGACGAAGCTCGGGATCAGGTCCATCGGACCCGGCCGGTACAGCGCGTTGAGCGCGATCAGGTCTTCGAGCCGCGTCGGCCGGGCATCCTTCAGCATGCCCTGCATGCCGCGCGATTCGAACTGGAACACGGCTTCGGTCTTGCCATCCGCGAAGAGCCGGTAGGTCGGCGCATCATCGAGCGGGATGTTCTCGAACGCGAAATTCTCCTGCCCCTTGTGGCGGCGGACGATGAACTCCTTCGCGATCTCGAGGATGGTGAGCGTCGCCAGCCCCAGAAAGTCGAACTTCACGAGGCCGACCGCTTCGACGTCGTCCTTGTCGTACTGGCTCACCGCCGAGTCGCTGCCCGGCTGCTGGTAGAGCGGGCAGAAGTCGGTGAGCTTGCCCGGCGCAATCAGCACGCCGCCCGCGTGCATGCCGATGTTCCGGGTCATGCCTTCGAGCTTCTGCGCGAGCTCGACCAGCGTGCGGACTTCTTCTTCCTTCTCGATGCGGCTCGCGAGTTGCGGCTCCATCTCGATCGCGTAGTTGTTCTTGTCGCCCTCGACCTTGGGCGACGGCGGGTACTGCAGCGTGACCGACATGCCCGGCTTGTTCGGGATCAGCTTGCTGATGCCGTCGCAGAAGGTGTAGCTCATGTCCAGCACCCGGCCCACGTCGCGGATCGCGGCGCGCGCGGCCATGGTGCCGAAGGTGGCGATCTGGCTCACCGCGTCGCGGCCGTACTTGTCCTTCACATAGTCGATCACGCGATCGCGGTTGCCCTGGCAGAAGTCGATGTCGAAGTCGGGCATCGACACGCGCTCCGGGTTCAGGAAGCGCTCGAACAGCAGCTTGTATTCGAGCGGATCGAGGTCGGTGATCTTCAGCGCGTACGCCACCAGCGAACCGGCGCCCGAGCCCCGGCCCGGACCGACCGGGCAGCCATTGTTCTTGGCCCAGTTGATGAAGTCGCCCACGATCAGGAAGTAGCCCGGGAACCCCATTTTGAGGATGGTGTTGATCTCGAACTCCAGCCGCTCCACATAGCGCGGGCGCTCGGCATCGCGCTTGGCCGCATCGGGATAGAGATGCGCAAGCCGCTCCTCGAGGCCCTCGAACGAGGCGTGCCGGAAGTACTCTTCCATCGGCATGCCGTTCGGCGTCGGGAAATTCGGCAGCTGCGGCTTGCCGAGCACCAGCGTCAGGTTGCAGCGCTTGGCGATCTCGATGGTGTTCGCGATCGCGCTCGGCACGTCGGCGAAGAGCGCCTCCATCTCGGCGGAGGATTTGAAGTACTGGGCCTGGGTGAACTTGCGGACGCGTCGCGGGTTGCCGAGGATCTCGCCCTCGGAAATGCAGACGCGCGCCTCGTGCGCCTCGAAATCCTCCGCGGTCGCGAACTGCACCGGATGCGTCGCGACCACCGGCAACTTGAGCCGTGCGGCGAGCTGCACGGCGGCAATGACGTGCGGCTCGTCTTCCGGCCGGCCGGCGCGCTGCAGCTCGACGTAGAAGCGATGCGGGAACATCCCCGCCAGTTGCAGCGCGACGTCGGCGGCGCGCTCGTGCTGGCCCTGGAGCAGCGGCGCACCCAGCGGCCCGGCCTGCGCGCCGGACAGCGCGATCAGCCCGCCCTGCAATTCCTTGAGCCACGCCAGCTTGCAGGCGGCCTGCGCCTGACCACGGCCGACGTTCTGGGTCCAGGCCCGCGCGAGCAGTTCCGAAAGGTTGAGGTAGCCCTCCTTGTTCTGCACCAGCAACAGGATGCGCGTGAGCGCGGCGGGGTCCGATCCCAGGCCTTCGACGATCACTTCCGCGCCGAGGACGGGCTTGACTCCCTTGCCGCGCGCCTCCTTGTAGAACTTGACACCGCCGAACAGGTTGTTCAGGTCGGTGATCGCCAGTGCGGGCTGTTTGTCGGCGGCGGCCGCCTTGACGACTTCATCGATGCGGTTGGTGCCGTCGACGACGGAAAACTCAGTGTGCAGGCGCAGGTGAACGAACATCCGTCGATTGTAGAAAGCGGGGGCTTCACGATGTGATCTCGCTGTCCCTATTGCATCGGGTATCGCATGAGCCTGCCCGCCTAAAATCCCGCCCCGTGCAAGAGACTTTAAACATTGCGGCCTACAAGTTCGTCCCGATCGACGACGCCGCCGAACTGCGCGAAACGCTTCGCGCCAGGACCCACGAAATGGGCCTCAAGGGAACCGTCCTGATCGCGACGGAAGGCATCAATATGTTCGTGGCGGGAACGCCGGATTCGGTGCGCGCCTTTCTGGCGCTGCTCCGCGCGGACCCGCGCTTCGCGGACCTCGAGGCCAAGGAAAGCTGGTCCGCCACCCAGCCGTTCCGCCGCATGCTGGTGAAGATCAAGCGCGAGATCATCCGCATGGACCATCCGGCGATCCAGCCGGCCACCGGCCGTGCGCCCGGCGTGGACGCCGCCACGCTCAAGCGCTGGCTCGATCAGGGCCACGACGATGCCGGCAAGCCGGTCGCGATGCTCGACACCCGCAATGCTTTCGAAGTCGACTACGGCACCTTCGAAGGCGCGATCGACTGGCGCATCCACAAGTTCACCGAATTCCCCAAGGCCGTGCAAAAGCATCGCGACGAACTCGCCGGCAAGACGGTGGTGAGCTTCTGCACCGGCGGCATCCGCTGCGAGAAGGCCGCGATCCTGATGCACGAACTCGGCCTGGACAACGTGTTGCAGCTCGACGGCGGCATCCTCAAGTACTTCGAGGAAATCGGCGGTGCGCACTACAGCGGCGAATGCTTCGTCTTCGACGGGCGTGAATCGCTTTCGCCGGATCTCAAGGCACGCGCCAACGGCGTCAGCGCCCGGGCCTCGGAAGACCCGGACATCGGGATCAAGCACTAGAGAACGGCTCTCCCCCAGCCTCGCCCACTTCGTGGGGCTCGGGCACCCCCTCGCCGGGGGCGACCCCAGCGGCCCGGCGAAGCCGGTTCCGCGGGGTCCTTCGCTCAGCCCGCCGATCGAAAGGCTGGATGGTCGGGCAGCGGAATGAACTCGGTCTCGCCGGGCACGTGGCCGATGCGCTGCGCGGTCCAGTCGGCGCCGGCTTCGAGGATGCGTTCGCGTCGGCTCGACACGAAATTCCAGGTGATGAAGCGCGGCCCATCGAGCGGTTCGCCGCCGATCACCACCGCGCGGACCGCGCCCTGCGTGGTCAACACGCCGCCCTGCCCGTCCGGCAGCACCGCCATCGTGTGTTGCGCAACCGGTTCGCCGTCGAGCGCAAGATCGCCGTCGATCGGGTAGATCGCCAGCTCGGGCGCCAGCGCGGGCAGCTCGAATCGCGCGCCCGCAGGCAGCGCGATGTCGAGGTAGATCGTCTTCGAGAAAGTCGCAACCGGCGAACGCACGCCGAAGGCGTCACCGATCAGCACGCGCACCGGCACGCCCTGCACTTCGAGCGCCGGGATGTCCTCCGCTGCCGTGTGCGTGAAGCTGGGCTCGGCTTCCTCATGCGCCTGCGGCAGCGCGCACCAGAGCTGGAGGCCATGATTCACATAGGTCGCTTGCAGCAGGCGCTCGGGCTTGCGCTCCGAATGCACGATGCCGCGGCCGGCGGTCATCCAGTTGATCGCGCCGGGATGGATCTCCTGCACGCTCCCGAGGCTGTCGCGATGCATCATCGCGCCCTCGAAAAGATAGGTCACCGTCGCGAGGCCGATGTGCGGATGCGGTCGGACATCATGCTGGTTGCCGGGCTGCTCGGTCGCTGGCCCGAAATGATCGAAAAAGACAAAGGGCCCGACCGAACGGCGCTTGGCAGCTGGCAGCAGACGGCGGACGTTGAAGCCGCCTCCCAGGTCCTTGTCATGGGGTTGAAGCTGGAGCATTTCGGTCATCGTGGTGTTCCGGTCTGATCTGGGTCAGTCTTTTAGCACTGAGGCCACGCGCTCGCCAAACGCGATGGCGGTATCGAAGTCGCCTTTCGCCATCTCGGCCGGGCTGGCGTCCGTGGGTGACGTGGTGAGCAGCCCGTTGTAGCCGCCGACATAGTTGATCGAATCGCGCTTCGCCGCCTTGTCGTTGCTCGGCATGATGCCCAGGCTGATCCAGAGCCCGCCGTGCTGCATCGCGAAGTGCCAAAGGTAGGTCAGCGTGGCGTCCTTGTCACCGTTCATCGCGCTGCTGTTGCTGAAGCCGGCGAAGAACTTGTTCTTCCAGCCCTGCGTGTACCAGACCTTCGAGGAAGCGTCCGCAAACTTCTTGAACTGCCAGCTCGGTCCGCCCATGTAGGTCGGTGCACCGAGGATGATCGCGTCGGCGCCTGCGAGCAGATCCCAGCCATGGGCCGGCAGGTTGCCGTCGGCATCGATCGCGAGCAGGTGCGCGCCCGCACCATCGGCCACGGCCTGCGCCACGCGCTGCGTGTGGCCGTAGCCCGAATGAAAAACAACAACGATCTCGGCCATCGCCTCTCCGTGCTAGTGAACCGGCGAAGCTTAATGCCAGAAACACAGCGGACCGGCGTTGCCGGTCCGCTGGTGCTCCCCCTGAGCGGGAGTGGGTTACTTCTTGTCGATCGACAGTCGTCCAGCACCGAAGGCGGCCAGCGCCAACAGGCCACCCACCACGGCGATGTTCTTGGTGAAGAGCAGCGTGACCATCATCTTCTGCGCCTCAGGTACAGCCCAGTAGGGGTGGAAGAAGAACGAAGCGGCCAGCGTGAACACGGCCAGCACGATCGCGGCGAGGCGGGTCTTGTAGCCCAGCAGGAGCGCCGCGCCGGCGCCGATCTCGACGATGATGGCGATGACCGCGCCCAGGGCTGGCAACGGCAGGCCCACCGAGCTGATGTAGCCCACGGTGCCCGCAAAGCCCATCACCTTGCTGATGCCGGCCGGGATGAACATGTAGGCCACGAGGATGCGGCCGATCAGGGCCAGTGCGTCTTGCGCCGCACCGGTGGTGGCGGCCGGAGCGGCGTAGTTGGATGCGGTGGTGGTGGTCATGGGATGAACTCCTGTGTTGAAAAAACGAAAGAGAAAAAGCCTGTCAGCAAGACCCGGCCTTTTCGGGAATCCCGCGGAACCGGCTCTGCCGGGCCGCCGGGATTGCCCCCGGAGAGGGGGTGGAGAGTGACACGAAGTGCACGAGCCTGGAGGCCAGTTCAGCTCGTGAGGTCGAACACCAGCACTTCGGCGTCCTTGCCGCCGTCGAGCGTGAGTTGAGATTCGCCCTCGATCAGGGCCGCATCTCCGGCGGTGAGCTTCGTGCCGTTGGCCGCGAGCTCGCCGCGCACCAGGTGCACGTAGCTCTTGCGCTTCGGGTCGAGCGTGAGGCTGGCTTTTTCGTCGCCATCGAACAGGCCTGCGAAGAGCTTCGCGTCGGCGTGCACCCGCACCGAGCCGTCGGCGCCGTCCGGCGATGCGACCAGGCGCAGCTTGCCGCGCTTCTCGGCCTCCGCAAAGCTCTTCTGCTCGTAGCTCGGCGCAATGCCGTGCACGTTCGGCTCGATCCAGATCTGCAGGAAATGCGTGGTCTGGTCGGCCTTGTGGTTGAACTCGCTGTGCATCACGCCGCGGCCGGCGCTCATCCGCTGCACGTCGCCGGGCGGGATGGATTCCACATTGCCCATGCTGTCCTTGTGCGCGAGTTCGCCGGACAGCACGTAGCTGATGATTTCCATGTCCCGGTGGCCGTGCGTGCCGAAGCCGGCGCCGGCCGCAACGCGGTCTTCGTTGATCACGCGCAGGTTGCCGAAACCCATGTGCGCGGGGTCGTAGTAGCCGGCGAAGGAAAAACTGTGGAACGAGCGCAGCCAGCCGTGGTCGGCATAGCCGCGTTCCTGGGATTTACGGACTTGCAACATCGTTGACTCCGGCCCTTGCATTCCAGGGCCTTTTCGGTATGCCGCGCCCTGTGCGCGGCGGATGTCACGAACTTTAGGGTCCGCACCTGCCGCAAAAAGCAATACCGTTTGATGGCATCATTCAATTTTTTGAATGATTAGCCCATGCCGACTGCCCGCGACGTCCTGACGCCCGACGCGCTGGCGATGCTGCAGACCGTGGCCAGCACGGGCAGCTTCGCGGCCGCGGCGCGAACGCTCAATCTCGTGCCCAGCGCCCTGAGCTACCGGGTCCGGCTGATCGAGGACGCACTGGACGTGCTGCTTTTCGATCGCAGCGGTCGCCGTGCCCGCGTGACCGAAGCCGGCATCGAGCTGCTGCGCGAGGCCTCCCGCCTGCTCGGCGAGATCGATGCCGTTGCCAACCGGGTCAAGCGCGTCGCCACCGGCTGGGAGCCGATGCTCACGATCGCGGTCGACAGCGTGATTGCGCGAGACCCGCTGCTCGATCTGGTCGGCGCCTTCTATGCACTCGATCCGCCGACGCGACTCAAGCTGCGCGACGAGACATTGCTCGGCACCATCGAGGCGCTGACGAGCGGCGAAGCCGATCTCGCGATCGGGGCGGTGCTCGACGCCGCCAGCCTCGCCTTCACCGCCACCGGCATCCGCAGCCGGCCGATCGGGAAGCTGGCCTTCGTGTATGCCGTCGCGCCGCACCATCCGCTGGCCCGCATCGACGAACCGCTGAGCGACGACGTGCTGAAACAGCACCGCGCGGTCGCCGCGGCGGATTCCTCGCGCGCCGGCCCGAGCATGACGGTCAATCTGGTCGGCGGCCAGGACGTGCTGACCGTGGCGACCATGCAGGCCAAGCTGGCGGCGCAACTGCACGGGCTGGGCGGCGGTTTCCTCCCCGAGCCGATGGCGCGGCCCTATATCGAGGCCGGGCACCTGGTCGAGCGGCGGACGGTGCGCGTGACGCCGATCGCGACCATGCACTGCGCCCGGCGCGTCCGCACCGCCGGCCATCCGGGGCGCGCGTTGCAGTGGTGGCTCGAGCAGTTCGAGCACGAGGGCAGCCGCCGCGCGTTGCTCGAACGTCACCGCGGCCGCTGAAGAGCGGTCGCCAGCGGTTAGAGTGCCTTGCCTGCTTCCCACAACCAACCAGCGAGACGACCGCCATGATCCTTCGACCCCCTGCCGACCGCCACCGACCCGCCCCGTCCCGCCACTATGCGGTGGTCGGGGCGGGCATCGCCGGCGTGGCCTGCGCCCGCACGCTGATCCAGGCGGGGCACCGCGTCACCGTGTTCGAGCGCGAAGCCGCCGCCGGCGGACGCATGGCCAGCGTCTCGACGCCGTTCGGGCGTTTCGACACCGGCACGCAGTACTTCACCGTGCGCGACCCGCGCTTCACGCAAGCGATCGAGACCGCGCCGGGCATCTGCAAACCCTGGAGCGCGAATCTCGTGCGCGTGCTCGACGCCCATGGGCGCGTCGCCGAAGCCGCGCTCCCGGGCCTCGAACAGCACTGGGTCGCGCAGCCCGGCATGGATGCCCTCGTCAAGCAATGGGCGGCGCCGCTCGGCGATGCCCTCGTCCCGGGGACGAACGTGACACGCATCGAGCCCGACGCGCTCGATGCAAGGCGCTGGCAGCTCCGCACGGCCGGTAACGACGATTCGCAGCACGTCTATTCTGGCTTCGATGCGGTGCTCCTTGCCGTCCCACCGGCCCGCACACGCGAGTTGCTCGACGGCGGCCGGCTTTCGCGCACGATCAGCAAGAAAGTCGAGCGGGTGCGCGTCGCCCCCTGCTGGACGCTCATGATCGCCTTCCCGCAGGCCAACCGAGGCGACGATGTCGCATCTCGGCCCGCAATGGAACGTGGCGCGCAGCACGCACCACCGCGTCGCCTGGCTGGCGCGCGAATCGTCGAAGCCCGGCCGTGACCGCATCGAACGCTGGACCGTGCAGGCCAGCCCCGCGTGGTCGCTGGAACACCTGCGCGACGATCGAGCGCGCGTCGAGGCCAAGCTGCTTCGCGCCTTCTCCGAGATCACCGGCATCCGTGCCGAGCCTTCGCATTCGCAGGCGCGCTGCTGGCCTGAGGCGCAGACCCAGGTGCCGGCCGGCGCGGAGCATCTGTGGGACGCCGAGGCCCGCATCGGCGCGGCGGGCGACTGGTGCATCGGGCACCGGGTCGAAGACGCCTTTCTTTCGGGCCTGACGCTCGCGCTGAAGGTCATCTGACGCTTGCGCAGGACGGCATGACGCGGATCGGCCGCTTCGCTCCTTCGCCGACCGGGCCGCTTCATGCCGGTTCGCTGGTGGCCGCGCTGGCCAGCTGGCTCGACGTGCGGGCTCAAGGCCCGGACGCGCGGTGGCTGGTGCGGATCGAAGACGCCGACACCGAGCGCTGCCTGCCGGGCATGGGCGAGGTGATCCTTTCGCAGCTTGCCGCCTGCGCGCTGATGCCGGACGAACCGCCGGTCTGGCAGACGCAACGCACGCATCGCTACGAACTGGCGCTCGACAAATTGAAGGCCGTCGGACTCGCCTACCCCTGCGGCTGCTCTCGCAAGGACATCGACGAAGCGCTGGCGCGGCGCGGCGCCCTTCACACGCGGCACGGCGAGCGGGTCTACCCAGGCACCTGCCGCGACGGCCTGCACGGCAAGGCCCCGCGCGCATGGCGATTCGCCGCAACGAAATTCCAGGAAGAAGCGGCGGAGCCTCTGCTGCGTTGGCGCGACCGCCGCCTCGGCGATCAGCAGCAGGACGTGGCGCGCGAAGTCGGCGACTTCGTGCTCAAGCGCGCGGACGGCCCGTGGGCCTACCAGCTTGCCGTGGTGGTCGACGATGCCGAACAAGGCGTGACGGATGTCGTCCGCGGCGAAGACCTCGCGGACAACACCGCGCGGCAGATCCTGCTGCAGCGCGCGCTCGGTCTGCGGACGCCCCGCTATCTCCACACACCGCTGGTGCTCGGCCCGGACGGCGAAAAACTCTCGAAGCAGAACGGCGCGACGCCGCTGCGGACGGGGACGCCCGCCGAGGCGCTCGCCGCCCTCGACGCGGCCGCGCAGCGACTCGGGCTTCGCGCCACGGCCGCCGACTCGGCCCCGGAAGCGCTCGCGCAGTGGGTTCCGCAATGGCGCGATCTCTACAATTCGCGCCCGTGATCAGCCCCATCAACGACATCCCCCACGACCCGCCGGAAGACGCCCAGGGCGACAAGCCCACCGGCGAAGCGCATCCGCTGCATCGGCGCCTCAAGAGTTTCGTGAGGCGTGCCGGCCGCACCACCGATGGCCAGGCGCGCGCCTATGAGCAATTCGGCCCCCGGTTCCTGCTGCCCTACGCCCCCGCGCCGCTCGATCTCGAATCGGCATTCGGCCGCAAGGCGCCGACCATTCTGGAGATCGGCTTCGGCATGGGCGAGGCCACCGCGCACATCGCGGCGCTCATGCCCGAAAAGAACTTTCTGTGCTGCGAAGTGCACGAGCCCGGCGTCGGCGCGCTGCTCAAGCGCATCGGCGAACAGAACTTGCACAACATCCGCATCTGCGCGCACGACGCGGTCGACGTGCTCGACCACATGCTGCCGCCCGCGACGCTCGCCGGCGTGCATGTGTTCTTCCCCGACCCGTGGCACAAGAAGCGGCACAACAAGCGGCGGCTGATCCAGGGGCCTCTGGTGCGCAAGCTGGCGGACCGGCTCGCACCGGCGGCTATCTGCATTGCGCCACCGACTGGCAGCCCTACGCCGAGCAGATGCTCGAAGTCCTCTCGCAGGAGCCGCTGCTGCGCAACACCGCGCAAGCCTACGCACCCAAGCCGCCCTACCGGCCGCTGACGAAGTTCGAGAACCGTGGCCTCAAGCTGGGCCACGGGGTCTGGGACGTGGTGTTCGAGCGCGTCTGAGCGCGCGCCGCTCAGTGCGCGAGCGAGAGCGCCAGCGCTTCGCCCGCGGTCGCGGCATGGAATCCGCGCGCCGACAAGGCATCCTCCTGCTGCGCCAGGATCAGCGCCGCGCGATGCGCGGTACGGCTCGCGATCTTGGTGTGAGTGATCAGCGCCTGCCACTCGCGCTCGAGGTCTTCCGGCGACCGGTCGCCCGGCGCGCTCATCAGCGCCTTGCTCACATCGACCAGCGCCGCAGCAGCGCTCAGGCAGATGTTGACAGCCGACTGCGCCGCGCTGCCGCGAAAGCGCTGCGCCTCGGACAGAGAACCGCCGCCGATGGCCTCCAGCGGCGAATCGATCGACAGTCCGAAATGTGCGCCTTCCCAGAGTTCATTGTCGGCATGCGCAAGCACTTTCTCGATGGCAAGAAGCGCGTTTTCAAGCAGGGCGGTATCGGTGGACGTGGGCTTCATTTCATTCGCGGGCGCTGATTTTCGGCACGGCGGGAATGGTGACAGGCCGGGCCGGATCGGCCCTGTGAAAAATGCCACACGCTTGATGCAAAAGTTAACACTTTTGGATTCCTGCAACGGTCTCGTTCGCCACACGCATGGCAGACCCGCGTCAGTCCCGTGAACTACTCCCTTTGTTTGCGCCAATCAAGTTGCTACATTTTTTGTCGATTGCAAAGAAAGGCAAACCGATGGAACTGACGCGCAGGAGTTGGATGGGCAAGGCCGGCGCCACGCTGTTGCTCGGCGGCGCCGCGATCTACGCGGGTCGGCCGGCCCACGCGCAAACGGCCAGCCCCAGCCCCAGCCGCGTGCCGGCCGCGGCACCGCGCACCGTGGTGCTCGGGCAATCGGTGCCGTTGACCGGCGCGGCCAGCGAGATCGGCCTCGCATTCGCGGCGGGCGCCAAGCTCTATGCCGACCAGTTCAACGAATCCAGCGCGGCGAGCGGCATCCAGCTCAAGCTGCTGCAGCTCGACGACGGCTACGACGCCGCACGCGCCACCGCCAACGCGCGCAAGCTCCTGGACACGGACAAGGCGGACATGCTCTTCGGCTTCGTCGGCACCGCCAGCAGCGATGCGGGCGCCGCCATCGCCGCGAAGCAGGGCTCGATCCTGTTCGCGCCATTCGCGGCCGCCGACAACCTGCGCGGCCCGAGCGCACCCAACGTCTTCCACGTGCGTCCGAGCATGGCCGACGAGGCGATCAAGATCCTGCGCCAGTGCGCGGCCGTCGGGCAGACGCGCATCGCGCTCATCGGCGACGACGACGCGATGGGCCGCGCGGGCCTCGCGGCGGTCCGGCAGGCGATCGACGAACTCAAGATCGCGCCGCTCGTCGCCACCGCGATGGTGCCGGAGAGCGGCGACAAGATCGATGTCGCGGTGGCGGGCATCCTGAAGCAATCGCCGCAGGCCATCGTGCTGGTGTCGCTCTCGGGCACGACTTCGAACGTGGTGCGCAAGCTGCGCAAGAGCGGCTATTTCGGCACGCTGATGACCTTCTCGATCGTGGGCATCGACCCGCTCTACGCCACGCTCGGCAAGGACGTGGGCGGCATGGTGATCTCGCAGGTGGTGCCTTCGCCGCGCCCGTCGGCGATCCCGATCGTCAAGGAGTACCTGGCCGCGGTCGACAACTCCGACCAGACCGCCTCCTACGAAGGCCTCGAAGGCTTCATCGCCGCCAAGGCCGCCGGCGAGGCGGTGCGCCGGGCGGGCAAGGGCTTCACGCCCGCGACGCTGCAGCGGGCGATGGCCGGAATGACCGACTACGACGTCGGTGGCTTCCGCATCAACCTGCGGCCCGGCTTGCGAGATCCCGATCGGAGCATTGACTTGATCAGCATCGCGAAGGACGGCAGAGTTCTTCGTTGAACACCCCCAGCCTCGCCCGCTTCGTGTGGCTCTGCACCCCCTCAAGGGGCCGCACCCCGGCGGCCCGGCGGAGCCGGTTCCGCGGGTGCCCCCGGTCATGCGGTGCTCCCCAGGCGTTGCAAGGTATCGACTGACAGTAGCTCGATGCGGCCGTAGCGCAGGGCGATCACGCCTTCGTCGGCCATCGCGTTGAGCTCCTTGGACAGCGTCTGTCGCGTCACGCCGAGCATCATCGCGAGCGCTTCCTGCGGCAGCGAAACGGTTCGCCGCAACTCCGGCGATTGCGTGACGTCGCCGCGCGCGAGCGATATCAGCCGCCGCGCCACGCGGGCCCGCAGGCCACGCAAGGTGGCGTCTTCCATCAATCCATAGAGCCCCCGCACGCGCGCCGCCAGCAATGCGGCGATCGCGCGCGCAAAGGCGGCGTCCTGCATCTGCCGCACAAAGGCCTCGTAGGGCACGACCAGCAGGTCGAGCGCCGACAGCGCGGTGGCATCGTGGGTGCGCGGCGAACCGTCGATGAGGCTGATCTCGCCGAACCAGTTGCCGGGCTCGAGCACCGCGAGGATCGCCTCGCGCCCGTCCTGCCGCAGCGTCGAGATCTTGATGGTGCCGGACGCGAGGCCGTAGAAACCCGCGCCCGCGACATGCACCGGGTCGCCCTGCCGGAAAACCATCGCGCCGCGCCGCAGATGGATCAACTCTGCGGCGCCGAGCAGGGCTTCGCGCTGCGTGCGGCTCATCGAGGCGAACCACGGATTGGCGTCCAGCGCCGTGCGATGCGCGGCGGAAATGCGGGGTCTCGACGTCGGCGGCATTCGGGGTTTGTATGGGCGCCACATTGTCAAATTATTGACAGTTGAGCGTCAACCGCGCGTCTACAGTGGCCCGCATCCCACGGAGACGAAACCATGAACGCAAGAGCGAATTTCACCCGCATGCAGGACAGCACGCGCGAGGACTGGCAACAGATCGGCGGCGAGTTCATGCACTTCGCGACCGGCCTGCCCGATCGCGTGATCAAGCACCTGCAGATCCTCGAAGGCGACTACGGCGGCTTCCCGATCGACCGCTACGCGCATTCGCTGCAGACCGCCACGCGCGCCCTGCGCGACGGCCGCGACGAGGAGTACGTGGTGTGCGCGCTGCTGCACGACATCGGCGACACGCTCGGCAGCTTCAACCATCCGGACATCGCCGCGGCGATCGTGAAGCCTTTCGTGAGCGAGGAGAACCACTGGATGGTGCAACACCACGGCATCTTCCAGGGCCACTACTTCTTCCATCACATCGGGCTCGACCGCGACCTGCGCGAGAACTTCCGCAGCCATCCGAACTTCGAGCGCACGGCCGAGTTCTGCGAGCTCTACGACAACCCGGCCTTCGATCCGAAAGCCGAGACCTTGCCGATCAGCGAATTCGAGCCGATGCTCCGGCGTGTGATGGCGCAACCGCGCCAGAGCCTCTACAAGGCCGCCTTGAAATCCGAACAGGCCGCCGCCTGAACCCAATCACCAGGAGACCCCGATGAACGCCACCTCCACCAGCGAAGTCCAGAAACTCGTCAGCGCCGAAGAATGGCAACTGCGCGTCGACCTTGCCGCCTGCTACCGGCTGGTCGCGCTCCACGGCTGGAGCGACCTCGTCTTCACCCATATCAGCGCGCGCGTGCCGGGGCCGGAGCACCACTTCCTGATCAACCCGTATGGGCTGATGTTCGACGAGATCACGGCGTCGAGCCTGATCAAGGTCGACAAGAACTGCAACAAGATCATCGATTCTCCCTACCCGGTCAACCCGGCGGGCTTCGTGATCCACAGCGCGGTGCACGAGGCGCGCGAGGACATCCAGTGCGTGCTGCACACCCACACGCGTGCCGGCATCGCGGTCAGCGCGCAGAAGAACGGTGTGCTGCCGATCAGCCAGCAGTCGACCTTCGTGCTGGCTTCGCTGGCGTACCACGACTACGAAGGCGTCGCCTTCCGCGAGGACGAAAAGCCGCGCCTGCAGGCCGACATGGGCGAAGCGAATTTCCTGATGCTTCGCAACCACGGCCTGCTGACCGTGGGCAAGACCATCGCGGACGCCTTCCTCGCGATGTACACCTTCGAGAGCACCTGCCAGATCCAGATCGCTGCGCAGGCCGGCGGCGGCGAACTCACGCAGGTCGACCCGCGCATCGTCGAAGGCGTGGGGCATGCGATGAAGGTGCAGACGGGGGGCCTGGGCGGCGCTTTCGTCTGGCCGGCGCTGATCCGCAAGCTGGATCGGGTCGATCCGTTGTACAAGAGCTGAGGAGCTGAGTCCGGGGGCGGGATCACGCCGACGGCGTACTCTGCTCCGCGAATGTCCCCCGCCCTTCGGGCTCCTCCTTTATTTCGCTGCGCAGAGCACGCCATCGGCGCGATCCGTCACGGCGGTTGTTGATCTCTCCGCAGAGCACAGCGTTTCCCTGGCGAGGGTGCCGGGTGGTCCCCGCAGCGAAATAAAGGAGGAGGCCGAAGGCCGGGGGACATTCGCGGAGGGGACCACCCGGCGCCCTCGCCACACACCCCGGCGGTTATTTCGAGAACACCCAAAGCGCTAGATATCCAGGCCGCCGCCGTCACGCGACGGAGGTAGCCGGCCGCGGGCGTCCTCTTCCACGCGGCAGTACTCGCGCAGCTTGATCAGCGCACCGTACAGCGCATCCCGCTCCTGCGAATCCAGCACGCGCAATGCCGTCGCCTGACGCTGACGCGCGATCGGGATCGCCTCGGCATGCAGCGCCCTGCCCGACTCCGTGATCGAGCAGAACACCTTCTTGCGCGGCGTGTTGCCCTCGGCGCGCAACTCGACGTATCCCCTGTTCTCCAGAAGCTTCAGCGTGCGGCTCACCAGCGCCTTGTCGGAGGTCGACTGCTGTACCAGGTCGCTGAAGGCCAGCGTCTGTGCATGAGCCACGAGCGACAGCACGCGCCACTCGGACACCGACAGCCCGAACTGGTCGGCATAGGGCAGCGTGACGATGCGCCGCAGGGCGTTCCCCACCTGGCTCATCATGGTCGTGATAAAGGCATCGACGGTGAGGCCGGTCCCTGCCGCGTCGAGGTCGGTCCAGGGCGTTGTCTGTGCGCCGGCTGGCCGGGAAGAGCTTTGGTCAGTCATGTGGCGCGCATTGTTCCATGGCGGGCGACGGCCTGATTCTCGAAGATTTCAAGCACATATTCCATCCAGTCAATCGGTGTTTACAGCAAGTTGATTGATCAACAATCAGGCGGAAAATTCTCTCTCGTTAGTGAATCACTGTTTCACTAATGAACCAACAGTTTTCTCATGTAGCCAGCCGCCATGCAGGGCCTTCACCTCCGCATGGTTCTTTCCCAGGAGCCCCCGATGTTCTCGACCCGTCGCCAAGTTCTTCTTGCGGCCACGATGGCGGCTTGCGCCATGACCGCCGGAGCCGCCGCCTTCGCCGAAGCGGCCTACCCTGCCAAGACGATCAGCGTGATCGTGTCCTACCCGCCGGGCGGCGACACGGACGCCATCGCGCGCCTGTTCGCGGACAAGCTCTCGCAGCGCCTGAACCAGGCAGTCATCATCGACAACAAGCCCGGCGCCGGCGGCGCACTCGGCAACAACTTCGTGGGCCGCGCCCAGCCGGACGGCTACACCTTGCTCTTTACGCCGAACCCCTTCACCACCGCGCCGCTCGTGATGAAGCTGTCGCCGAGCGCCAGCTACGACGTGCTGCATGGCTTCGAGCCGATCATCAACACCGCCACGCAGCCGCTGGTGCTGGTTGCGAACCCCGCGGTCGGCGTCAAGACGCTGCCCGAACTGATCAAGCTCGCCAAGGGCGGCAAGCAGGTCACCTACGCCAGCCCGGGTGCCGGCTCGCCGATGCACATCGTGGGCGAGTGGCTCAACAAGGCCGCGGACGTCAAGTTCACGCACGTGCCTTACAAGGGCGTCGGCCCCTCGGTCACCGACGTGGTGGCCGGCCATGTGGACACCGCCTGGGTCACCTTCGGCGCGGTGCGTGCCTACCTCGAAAACGGCCGCCTGGTCCCGCTCGCGATCGGCGATGCGCAGCGTTCCAAGCTCGCGCCGAACGTGCCCACGCTGGTCGAGCTGGGCTACAAGGACGTGGTCGTCGGTTCGTGGAACGGCTTCTTCGCGCCCAAGGGCACGCCCGCGCCGGTCGTGAAGATGCTCAACGAGAACCTCAACGAGATCCTCAAGCAGCCTGAAGTGGCCGAGAAGCTGGCGGTATTCGGCGCGCTGCCCGCGGGTGGCTCTGCCGACAAGCTGGGCAAGATCAACTCGACCGACTACACGGTCATGGGCAAGGTCATCAAGGACCTGGGCATTAGCGCTGAGTAAGGCTCGCCCCCAGGCTGCGCGCACTTCGTGTCGCTGCGCCAACCCCTACCGGGGGCAACACCAGCGGACCGGCAGAGCCGGCTCCGCGGTGTTTCGCGAATGGGCTTCGCTGCGCTTGCCCTTGAAGGGGGCGCGGCGGTGTGAGGTGAATATGAAGAATCCCCTGAGATTTCTACTCCCGGCGCATCGACGTTGGGTGCGGATATTCCGCAGGTCACGGCGCGGGCCAAGGTGCTGGGTCGTGCGATGTATGCGGGCGACATCAAGCTGCCGGGCATGCTGCACGGCAAAGTGTTGCGTAGTCCCTATCCGCATGCGCGGATCGTGTCGATCGATGTGTCGGAAGCACTCGCGCTGCCGGGCGTGAAGGCGGTGCTGACGGGCGCCGATGCGCCGCGCGCGATGTGGGGCGTGCATCACAAGGAACGGCGGATCCTCGCCGAAGGCATCGTTCGCTTCGCGGGCGAGGAAGTGGCCGCCGTGGCCGCGACGACGGAAGAGATCGCGCGCGATGCGCTGGACCTTATCCGCGTCGAGTACGAAGAGCTGCCCGCGATCCTCACGCCCGAAGAGGCGATGGACGAAGAAGCGCCCGGCGTGCATCCGGGGCGCAACAACATCTCGCACGAGATCCGTTTCGAGCGCGGGGATGTGGATGCGGGTTTCGCGTCGGCGCACATCGTGCACGAAGCGACCTACGACACGCACGCGCAGTACCCGGGCTATCTGGAGCCGATGGGCACGGTCGCGACGATCGACCCGGAAGGCCGGCTCGTCGTGTGGACCTCGACGCAGTCGATCACGCAGGCGCGTTTGCGGCTCGCCGCAGCGCTGGAGCGGCCGATCTCCAGCATCCGCGTGCTCCAGGCGACCACCGGCGGCGGCTTCGGCGGCAAGATGGTGGAAGACGCCAACAACCTCATCGCCGGCCTGCTGGCGGTGAAGACCGGCAAGCCGGTGCGGGTGGTCAACAACCGGCTCGAAGACTTTCTCGCCTGCTGTTCCAGCGTGCCCGAGCGCATCACGCTCAAGCTGGGCATGGACAAGGGCGGGATCATCGTCGCGAAGGACGTTCGCATCGTTGCCGAGTGCGGCGCGTACTCGGGCCTCTCCGCCGAAGTGATGCACGTCACCGCGATGCGCAGCGACAACATGCACCGCAACCCCAACGTGCGCTCGCATGCCACGCTGGTCTACACCAACAACCCGCCGCACGGCGCGTTCCGCGGCTTCGGCGGCACGCAGATGCAGTTCGCGCTCAACAGCCACATCCACACGATGGCCGGCATGCTCGGGCTCGATCCGGTCCTGATCCACAAGCGCAATGCGATCCGCAAGGGCGACGTGTCGATCCACGGCTGGGAGATCGGCAGCACCGGCCTCGTCGAGTGCATCGACCAGGCGACGCAGGCGCTCGACTGGGAAGCCAAGCGCAAGGCACCGAAATCCAATGGGCCGAAAAAGCGCGGCGTCGGCATGGCCGCCGCGATGCACGTGAGCGGCAACCGCACCATCGGCAACTGGGATGGCTCGACCGTCATCGTCAAGATCAACGAGGACGGCCGCGTCTTCATCATGAGCGGCGAATGCGACATGGGCCAGGGCGCAATGACGATGCTGAGCCAGGTGGTCGCGCATGAACTCGATCTGCCGCTCGCGCACGTGCTCGTGCTGCAGCCCGACACCGACACCTCGCCGATCGCGATCGGCTCGCTCGCCTCGCGCGTGACCATCGCCGCCGGCAACGCCGCGATCGTGGCCGCACGCATGGCGCGCGACAAGCTCTTCGCACTGGCATCGAAGCAGTGGAAGGTGCCGATCGATCAACTGAAGATCGCAGGCGGCGCGGTTTTCGTCGCCGACGCACCCGAGCGCCGCGCGACCATCGCCGAACTCGCCAAGCTGCATGTCTGGACGCACGGCGGCGAAGGCATCCAGGTCAGCGGTACCTGGGACGCCAGGACGGTCATGCATGACGACAAGGTCTACGGCAACATCGCGCCGGCCTACTCCTTCGCCGCGCAGGCGGTCGAGGTCGAGGTCGACACCGAGACCGGCCAGGTCACCGTGCTCGACAGCTACGTCTCGGACGACTGCGGCAAGGCGCTGAACCCGATCGCGATCCACGGCCAGACCAACGGCGCCACGGTGCAGGCCTTCGGCTGGGCGCTCTACGAGCAGCTCCAGCTCGACAACGGCCGCCTGATGAACGGCAACTTCGCCGACTACACGATGGCCACCGCCGACGCAGTGCCGCTACTGCGCGGCGGCTTCGTCGAATCGAACGACCCGAACGGGCCCTACGGCGCGAAGGGCGCGAGCGAGACGGCGATCCTGCCCGGTGCGCCCGCCATCGCGAACGCGGTGTTCGACGCTGTCGGCGTGCGGATCACCGAGTTGCCGATCACCCCTGAAAAGATCCTCGCCGCCCTGCGCGCGAAGCAAGAGGAGACGCCTCATGCGTGACTTCGACTATCTCGAACCGACCACCGTCGACGAAGCCAGCCGCATGCTCGGCGACCTCGGCGACGAATGCCGCGCGATCGCGGGCGGTACCGCGCTGATGCTCGGCATGCGCCAGCGCATGCTGACGCCGACGCACCTTGTCTCGCTCGCACGCATCGAGGCGCTGCGGGGCATCGACTTCGATCCGCGCAAGGGCCTGCGCATCGGCGCCCTCTCGCGCCATGCGGACGTGGCGAATTCGACGATCGTGCAAAAGCACTACCCGGTGCTCGCGAGCATGGCCTCGCGTGTCGCGAATCCGCAGGTGCGCAACCAGGGCACGATCGGCGGCAACCTCTGCTATGCGGACCCGTCCACCGATCCGCCGGGCTGCCTGATGGCGCTCGATGCGCAAGTCGTGCTCGGCAGCGCGCGCGGCGAGCGCGTGCTCCCCGTCGAGGAGTTTCTGGTCGACTACTACGTGACCGCACTGGAGCCCGACGAGATGGTCGTCGAGATCCGCGTGCCGCCGCTCGCGGCCGGCACCGACGGCGTGTACGCGCGCTTTCTGCGGACGGCGGCCGAGCACCGGCCGCTCGCGAGCGTCGCCCTCGTCGCGCAACGCGACGGCAAGCTCTGCCGACAAGCGAAGCTCAGCGTCGGCGCATCGACACCGATTCCGACACGCCTGCGGCGTGCCGAAGCCTTCCTCGAAGACCGCATGGTCACTCCCGAGGTCATGGCCGAGGTGGCCGACATCGTCGCTGCCGACATCGAGCCGGTCTCGGACGCCCGCGGCTCGGCGGACTTCCGCCGCGAGATGGTGCGCGTCGTCGCGCGCCGCACCGTGGCCGAACTGTTCGACCTCGACATGAACGAAGGAGCCCAGCAATGAGCCAACACCGCATCGAATGCACCGTGAACGGCGAGGCGCAAAGCGTCGAGGTGCCGGCACGCCGGCTGCTGTCGGACTTCCTGCGCGACGACCTGCATCTCACCGGCACCAAGCGCGGCTGCGAAACCGGCATCTGTGGCGCCTGCTCGGTGCTGGTGGATGGCGAAGTCGTCAAGTCGTGCCTCAAGCTGGCCGTGCAGGTGCAAGGCTGCGAGATCACGACCGTCGAGGGCCTTGCCAACGGCGACCGGCTTCATCCGCTGCAGGAAAGCTTCATGCAATGCGGCGGACTTCAATGCGGCTACTGCACGCCGGGCTTTCTCATGACCTCGTGCGCCATGCTCGAGAAGAACCCCCAACCGACCGCCGATGAAGTGCGGCACGGCCTCAACGGCAACCTCTGCCGCTGCACCGGCTACACCCAGATCGTCGAGTCCATCCTGACCGCCGCGGAGAAGATGCGTGGAAATTGAAAAGACACTGACCGTCGCTGCCCCGCCGCAGCGCGTATGGGCCCTGCTGCTCGATCCGCAGGTGATGGGTGGCTGCGTGCCGGGCATGAAATCGATCGACGTGGTGAGCGATGTCGAGTACGTCGCGCTGATGCACGTGAAGATCGCCTTCATCAACGCCGGTTCCGGCTCCGCACCACCATCGTGGAGCAGCGCGAGCCGAGCTACCTGCGCGCCGAGGGCACGGGAGAAGATGCCTCGGTCGCCAGTTCGCTGAAACAGCGGAGCGAGATCTTCCTCACGCCGACCGCGGAAGGCGGCACCGAACTGCGCATCAAGGTCAACGTCGACGTGCTCGGCCGCCTCGGCACCTTCGGCCTCAGCGTGATGAAGACCAAGGCCGACCGGATGTGGGAAGAGTTCGGCGCGAACCTTGCCGCGCGCATCGATGGTGGTGCGGTGCCGGTGGCTTCCGCGCCGGCAGCGCCCGCGCCGGCGCCGGCGCCCAGGGCGGCGACCGCCGCCGTGCGCAAGCCGGCGCCCGAGGTCGTGCACGAGGCGGCCTCGGCCGTCGCGCCGGTCCTCTCCGACAGTGGCGAGCCGGTCCATGCCGCGCGTCCCCACGTCACGGCCACTCGACCGACAAGCGCGCACGAACGCGAGCCCGAACCCGGCTGGTGGTCCCGCCTGCTCGGCACGCGTAACGGCCGCTCCGCCCACGTGGCTTCGACAGACCGCTCGATCCGCATCGAGATCCGACAACTCGACAAGACGATCCACGTCGAATGGCCGCTCGAAGGCGCGGAACAGTGCAAGGACTGGCTGCGGAAGCTCCTCGCGAAGTAACGATGCGGCGGCAGCCGCTATGATGAGTCCGGCGCCGCGCCCATCGACCCCGGTCGGTATGCGCGGCGCCACGTCGCTCGGACGGTTCCGGGCGCCAACGTCAAGGAAACTCTTCATGTCATCCGCAGGCACGCGCCGCTTCGCGCGCATCGATCGCCTTCCCCTACGTCTTTAACATCACTGCCGAGCTCAAGCTCGCGGCTCGCCGGCGCGGCGAGGACATCATCGACATGAGCATGGGCAACCCCGATGGGGCCACCCCGCCGCACATCGTCGCCAAGCTCGTCGAGGTCGCGCAACGGCCGGACACGCACGGCTATTCGTCCTCCAAGGGCATCCCCCGGCTGCGACGCGCCATCGCCCACTGGTATCGCGAACGCTACGACGTCGAGATCGACCCGGAAAGCGAGGCCATCGTCACCATCGGCTCCAAGGAAGGGCTCGCGCACCTGATGCTCGCGACGCTCGACCGCGGCGACACGGTGCTGGTGCCGAACCCGAGCTACCCGATCCACATCTACGGCGCGGTGATCGCAGGCGCCGACATTCGCTCGGTGCCGATGAACCCGGATACCGACTTCTTCGGCGAGCTCGAAAAAGCGATCCGCGGCAGCTACCCCAAGCCGAAGATGATGATCCTCGGCTTTCCCTCGAACCCGACCGCGCAGTGCGTGGAGCTGGACTTCTTCGAGCGGGTGATCGCACTCGCGCGCAAGCACGAGATCCTGGTGGTGCACGACCTCGCCTACGCCGACATCGTGTTCGACGGCTGGAAGGCGCCGTCGATCATGCAGGTCAAGGGTGCGAAGGACATCGCGGTCGAGTTCTTCACCCTCTCCAAGAGCTACAACATGGCCGGCTGGCGCATCGGCTTCATGGTCGGCAATGCCGATCTGGTCGCGGCCCTCGCACGCATCAAGAGCTACCACGACTACGGATCGTTCACGCCGGTGCAGGTCGCAGCGATCGCGGCGCTCGAAGGCGACCAGCAATGCGTGCGCGAGATCGCCGAGCAGTACCAGAGCCGCCGCGACGTGCTCTACAAGGGGCTGATGGAAGCCGGCTGGCACGTCGAAAAGCCCAAGGCGTCGATGTACATCTGGGCGAAGATCCCCGAGCCCTATCGCTCGCTCGGCTCACTCGAGTTCGCCAAAGAGCTGCTGGCCAAGGCGAAGGTGTCGGTGTCGCCGGGGATCGGATTCGGCGACCTGGGCGACGACTACGTGCGCTTCGCGCTGATCGAGAACGAGTCCCGCATCCGCCAGGCGGTGCGGGGCATCAAGGCCATGTTCAAGGCGGATGGCCTCGGTGAACCCGGCCGCTGCCGCCGGCTGAACGGCAAGGCGGGCCGACCGCCCGCTCCGGTGTTCAGGCGGCCGTCGCCGTCATGCCCGGCTGCGGCGCATGGCGCTCGCGCAGCCACAGGATCAGGCCGCAGATGAACACGATCAACTGCGTGCCGATCAGCATCGCGAAGCCCGCGAAAAAGCCCGCGGCCGAGCCGCCCGAGGTGCCCGCGCCGCCGGAGAGCGCACCGATCACCGCCCCCATCATGGCCGGCATGAATCCCGCCACCAGGCTGCCCGTGCCGTTGACCACGCCGAAGGCGCTGGCCACGTGCTCGGGCCGCGAGCAGTACTGCACCGTGCTCGGAATCGCCGGGCTCATCAGGCCCCAGCAGAAGTTGGCCGCGATGAGCGAATAGGCGGCGAAGTAGCGGTCCTGCGCGCTGATCGCCAGCAGCACCGACAGCGCCACGCCCACGCTCGCGCCCATGAAGATGAAGGGCACGTGCAGCCGCTCGATCTTGTCGATGATCACGCCGCCCAGCAGCACCGCGAGCACCGTCGCGTACTGCGGCAGTGATGCGAGCCAGCCCATTTCGCGCAGCGAGAAACCACGTGCTTCCTTGAGGTACGCCGGCAGCCAGTTGCTGCCGCCCCAGAGGTAAGACAGCACTGCGGAAGTCAGCACCGTGATGAGCACGAGATGCCGCGTGTGCAAGGCGCCGCGCGCGATGCCCGCCACCTTGGCCATCGCCTCGCCGAAGTTCCGCGGCTTGGCCTGGTTCACGTAGGACGCCGGCATGCGCACGAAGGCGATCACCAACGGAATGCCCAGCAGGATGTTCAGCAGGCCGAGCACGTGGAACGAGGTGTCCCATGCATAAGTGGCAAGGAGATACCCGACGAAGGGATAGCCCACCGCCAGACCCAGCCCGGTGCCCATGTTGACGAAGGAGTTCGGCTTGCCGTTCTCATGGTCCTCGTAGTGCGCCTTGATGTACGACGAGGCCAGCGAGAACAGCGGCCCTTCGGACACGCCGAGCAGGACGCGCGACGCGAGGAGCATGCCGTAGCCCGTGAACCAGGGCGTGACGAAGGTCACCACGCCCCAGAGGACGAGGCCCATGATCAGACTTTTTCGCACGCCGAACAGCGCCGCGCAGAACGGCGTCAGCACGAAGGCCGACACGCCGTAGCCCACCATGAAGGCGGTCGCGAGCAAGCCCTGGCCGACGCGGTCGGTGGCGGCGATGCCCATGTGACCGAGGAACGCAGGGTCGGTGATGAGAACCGCGATGTTGATGCGGTCCACATACGAGATGGCGACGATCACGAACAGGGTGATCACGCCGTACCAACGAAATTGTCTGGCTTGCATGGCAATGCTCCTGTAATGGGCTGCGCCGAAACTAGAAGGCGTGACGCATGCCGAACTCAGCCCCCGTCGAATCGTGGTTCGGCGAGGTTGCGACGCCACCGAGTGCCTGCGAGGCCCCGTTGCTGTTGGAGATGCGAGCGAGCGTCGTGTACACGGCGCTTCGCTTGGAGAGGTTGTAGACATAGCCCAGCGCCACCTTCGAGGTGGTCGGCTTGGGCACGTTGTCCGCGGGCTCGCGCTCATAGCGCGCGTACGACAGCTTGATCTCGCTCGCGCCGATCGGCAGGTTGAAGCCGATGAGCGCGCCCTTGCCGTCCAGCGCTCCCTGCGATTCGTCGTAATACTCGCCCATGAGCTTGAGGCTCCACAGCGACTCGAAGGTGTACGACGCACCGATGTTCGACACGCGCAGGTTGTTCGACACCGGCAGATTGGCCGCGATGAGCGTGGAGGTGGTGCGGCCGGTGGCCAGCGCGATGTTGAACGGACCGTTCAGGTAGCCCACGCGCGCGCCGACGTAGTTGCCGTCGTTGTGGCTCCAGGTCGGCAGCAGGCCGGGGATGTCCGAGCGCGATTCGTTCTCGCCCATGGCGTACATGAACTGCCCGTAGAAGCCGCCGACCGTGGGCGGCAGGAAGTAGCCGACGCTGTTGGATGCGCGCGTGCCCGTGGGCGAGGCCAGCCCGCCGAAGCCCGAGAAGTAGAGCTGGCTGGCGCCGATGCCGCCGCCGGTCCCGAAAGGGTCGAACAGTGCCGTATTCCAGAAGGTGGGCGTGTAGTCGCGGCCCGCGCGCACTTCGCCGAAGGGGCCGGACAGGCTCACGGTGGAGCGGCGGTTGAAGGTCAGGCCGCCGAGCGTGGTGTTGCCGCTGGCCTGGTTGTTCGTGTTGGTGGTGAAACCGCTGCCGGTGTCGTTCTGCAGGCCGGCTTCGAGCCAGAAGTTCGCCGCGTAGCCGCCGCCGAGGTCTTCGGTGCCGCGGAAACCCAGGCGGCTGAAGGTGTTGGCGCTGTTGGTCAGTTGCCATTTGCTGGTGGCCAGGGGGCCGGAACCCGTGGTGTACGTCACGGCTGCATCGAGCACGCCAAACAGCGTCAAGCTCGATTGCGCGCAGGCGACGCCCGCGGCCATGCAAGCGGCCGCGGCCACTACTGTCTTCTTCATTGAGTTTTCTTTCGAGGGCTGGAGGTGGGATATCGCTTCAGATATCCAGAACGAGAGGACCGCGTTTGCAGGCCGAAACGCAAATCATGATGGTCTTGTTGGCGGCCTGTTCGGCCTTGGTCAGGATGCCGTCGCGGTGGTCGATCTCGCCGGCCTCGATCACCCTCGTTTCGCAGGCGCCGCAGACGCCTTCCTTGCAGCTGTGGTCGGGATTCAGGCCCGCATCGATCAGGCTGTCGAGGATCGACTTGCCCGGCGGGACTTCGACCGACTTGCCGCTCTTCGCGCATTCGACGATGTAGGTCGCCGTCGCTGCCGGCGCTTCGACATGCACTGCCGCGAAGCGCTCGATGTGCGCATGCGGGTAGCCGAGCTGCTCGCAGGCTTTCTCGAAGCTGTCGAGCATCGGCGTCGGGCCGCAGCAGTAGTAGTGACTCTCGGCGCCTTTGCCTGCCAGCAGTTCGGCGAGCTTGGGCGGTGTGCCCTTCTCGTCATCGAAGTGCCGGGTGAGCTGCACGCCCTTCTCGGCCGCGAGCGCGCCGATCGCCTCGCAGAAAGCCGCCTCTTTGCGGGTGCGCGCGCAGTAGAGCATCTCCACCGGCTTGCCGATCGCCACCAGGCGCTGCAGCATGCACCAGATCGGTGTCACGCCGATGCCGCCGGCCACGAGCACCGAACGCTCGGCGCCCTCTTCGAGCTTGAAGTTGTTGCGCGGCGCCGAGATCGGCAGCGTCATGCCCACGCGAAGCTGCTGGTGCACGTAGCGCGAGCCGCCACGGCTCTTGCGGTCGTTGAGCACCCCCACCACGTAACGCTGGCGGTCGCTCGAAGGGTTGCAGAGGGAGTAGCTGCGCACCAGGCCGTTGGGCAGGTGCAGGTCGATGTGGGAGCCGGCCTCGAAGGCGGGGAAATCCACATCCGGCGAGGCCGGGCGGAACTCGACGCTGACGATGCCGTCGGCTTCGTAGCGCATCGTGTGCACCAGGGCGTTCAGCGTGGGGAAGACATGGCGGGAACCTCGAAGAAACGATTCAGTTGGCGGTGCGCAGGTCGACGTCGAGCCGCGCGAAAGCGTCGATCTCGACGCGAAGTTCGGGAAACACCAGCGCGTTGACCGCCACCAGGGTGGAGGCCGGGAATGCCGACCCGGGCGATCCCGGCGGCGGCGCGAAGAAATCGCGCCGGGCGCGTCCGACCTCGTCCTTGTCCGCGATGTCGGTCACGTACACCACGAGCTTCACGATGTTGTGGATGCCGCCTCCCGCCGCTTCGAGCAGGGCCTGCACCTTGCGCAGCACCACCAGCGTCTGCTCGTAGGCGCCGAGCGGCCGGCCGGACTGCGCGGCGTCGCGCGTCGCCGGGTGGGCCGTCTGCCCCGACAGCACGACCTCCCGACCAACGACGAGCGCGTTGGACCAGGTGGCGTGCGGCAGATCGGGCACGGCCTCGCAGGTGACGCGACGCACGGAGACGACGGTTCCAGCGGTCATGCGCTCTGCGTGGCCGCTTCGATCTGCTGCTGCGCGAGACCGCGCAGGTGGCGACGCAGGCGAACGATGCCCAGGTCGTGCTGGTAGAGCTGTTCGTGCTGGTTCGCATCGGCCTCCATGTTCTCGATCAGGACGCGGTCCTGCTCGAGCACGTGCCAGTGACGCGCTTCGAGGCGGTTCTTGTAGAGGAAGCGCCACGTATCACGCTCCCAGCCCTTGGGCAGCTTGCGCACGCGCCAGTGGAAGGCGCACGACAGCGTCGGCGAGATCGGCGTGTAGCTGCCGACGATGATGAAGTTGCCGCCGGGGCCGCCCGTCTTCGGGTACGGGATCTCCAGGCGCATCCAGTGCACGCCGGTGTCCGCCCACTCGGTCCAGTCGAAATTGACGTTGCGCTGGCCTTCCTTCTCGAAAATGAAGCCGGTATCGGTCGCACGGATGCCGAACTTGGCCTTCGAGTCGCCTTCGGCCATCGAGTGCGACTGCTTGTGCAGGAAGGTGCCGTGCATCGGGTCCATCACGTTGTCGAGCACGTAGCGGTAGTCGCCTTTCCACTCCGCGTAGCAGAGGAAATGCGAGTACTCGTCCTCGTTGGTGAGCTGCTCGGGCAGCACCAGGGGCGGCGGCGTTTCGACATCGTCCTTCGAGTTGTAGAGCCACACGGCGCCGGCCTTCTCCTGCACGTGGAAGAAGCGCGTCGCGTGCGAGCCTTCGAGCTTGCAGCCGGGGCTGCCGGGCACCTTGGTGACCACGCCGTCACAGCGCACTTCGACGCCGTGGTACGGGCACGAAAGGCGATCGCCCAGGATCACGCCCTGCGACAGCGGCGCACCACGGTGCGGGCAGCGGTCTTCGAGCGCGTGCAGCTTGCCCGCGTGATCGCGCCAGAACGCCAGCTTGCGGCCCAGACGGCGCAACGAAACCGGCTGCTCCTTGATGAGGCTCGACGGGCAGATCGGATACCAGAGGTCCTTCAGGCCGATCTCGAGCAGTTGGTCAACGGGATCGACTTGGATGGGAATGGTCGTCATGATGGTTCCTCGAATGAAGAAGGGATATCGGGCGGATCACTTGCCGAGCGCGGCGATCTCTTCGCGATAGATGGCTTCGGTCCAGAGCTGGCCGCTCGGGCTGGTGATGCCATCGCGATTGAGCGCCTCCACCAGGCCCGGCAGGTCATGGACACCTGCGGCATAGGCGCGCTCGATCGCGTCGCCGAGCAGGTCTTCGTAGGTGGTGGGCGTGCGCGTGCGCGCCTGGTGCGGTTGGAGAATGCGGTCGGTCATGGTTCGCTCCATCGGGGATTAATAGGACGTGCGTAAAAGGTTGCGTTCGACGCGGCCTCACTGGCCGCCGTTGCGTACGCGCTCGCGGATGCGTTCGCGCACGGGAACGAAGTCGTAGGTCGGATAGCACTCGGTGCTGAACACGCCCCACGCACGACGTTCGAGTTCGAGGTTCACCAGCGGCAGCTTCTCGGGCGGGAGCTCCAGTGTGAGGATCTGGCCCAGCCCCATCGCCACCGTCCACGAGACGATGCGCGTGCCGTCCGGCGGGAAGGACTCCCACCAGTCGCTGGCCTTCATGCGCGATTGCACGTCGTCCAGCGTGAGCCCGGGGTGATGCTTCATCACGATCGTGAGCAGCATCGTCGGCGAAGCGGCGGCGGCAGCGCTCATGGTGCGGCGCGGCTGGATGGGTTGTCGTTCTTCATGCTTGTCTCCTTGGCTCTTCGACTTACTCGGCGACGATGTTGCGCGCCTTGATGATCTGGGCCCAGACCTTGGTCTCGTCCCGCATCGAAGCGGCGAACTCGGCCGGCTTCATGGTCGACGCGGTCATGCCCTGCGCCTGCAGGCGCTCGCGCACATCGGGCTGCGCCAGCATCTCGGCCGCGTCCTTCGCGAGCTGCTCGACCACGGCCGGCGGCGTGCCGGCGGGCGCCAGCAGGCCATACCACGAGGTCACGTTCACGCCCTGGATGCCCTGCTCCGCCAAGGTCGGGATCTCCGGCGCCACCGGCGTGCGCTTGGAATCGGTGATGCCCAGTGCGACCAGCTTGCCGCTCTTGATGAACTGCAGCGTGCCCGGCAGGTTGCTGAACATCAGCGGCACCACGCCGCCCAGCACATCGTTGAGCGCGGGCGCCGTGCCCTTGTACGGCACGTGCATCAGATCGACGCCGGCCTGCTGCTTGAACAGCTCGCCCGCGAGGTGCAGGCCGCTGCCGACGCCCGGCGACGCATACGACAGCGTGCCGGGCTTGGCCTTGGCCTGCGCGACCAGGTCCTTCGCGGTCTTGATGCCCGCGGTCGGCGCCGCCACGAGCACGTTGGGCGCCTTCGCGAGCATCGTGACCGGCACGAAGTCCTTCTCGATGTGGAACGGGAAGTTCGGCATCAAGGTCGGGTTGATCGTCAGGTTGCCGGCCGGCACGACGAGCAGCGTATGGCCATCGCCCTTGGCGCGCTTGACCCGGTCCATGCCGATGTTGCCCGCCGCGCCCGCGGCGTTGTCGACCACCGCCACCTGACCGTAGCGCTTGGCGAGGCCGTCGGACAGGATGCGTGCCAGCGTGTCGACAGGCCCCCCGGCGGGAACGGCGAGACGATCGTGAAGCGCTCGCTGCCGAGCTGCTTCTGTGCTTCGGTCTGGGCAAAGACGGGCGCACAGCAGAGCACAACGGCAAGCGCAGCGATGCCCGTTCGGAGAACACCGCGGAACGGGCTTGGCCGGGTCGCCGATGTTGCCCCCTGCGAGGGGGTTGGCGTAGCGACACGAAGTGCGCGAAGACTGGGGGTGTGCTTCATTTCTTATCTTTTCTCAGTCAAGAACTTGCCTTCGGGGCCTTGCACGTTCTTCTGGCGGCGGGTGTTGCCGTCGAGGCCGCCTTCGACCGCCCACTCGGCGAACACGGTCGGTCCGGGCTCGAATTCACGCGGCTGCCATTCGCCGGTGAGCTGGTCTTCGTCCGCGTAGTACTCGATCAGGCCCCCGGCCGGGTTCTTGAAGTACCAGAAGTACGCCGACGAAATCGGGTGGCGGCCCGGGCCGAGCTGCGTCTCCCAGCCCTTGCGCGAGAAGTGCAGGCCGCCGCCGAACACCTCGTGGATGTCGCGCACGGTGAAGGCCACGTGGTTGAGGCCGCGCTTGCCCGAGGGAAGCTGCAGCAGGAACAGGTCGTGGTGGCCGCCGTCCGGGGCGCAGCGCATGAAGGCGCCGCGATTGGGATAGCTGTCGGAGCCGACGAAGCCGAATCGGTCGGCATAGAAGGCGCTGGTGCCTTTGACATCGCTCACGAAGAACACGACATGGCCGACTTCGATCGGCGTCGCGCGTTCGTAGATCGGCGCAGGCTGGTTGATGCGCTGCTTCGCGTTCCAGGTGTTCATCGCGCCGCAGTCGACCTCGACGGCGTGCTTGCGCGTGACCTGGAGGCGCACCGCGAGGCCATTCGGGTCGATGCAGCCGATGCGGCGTGCGCCTTCGACCTTGCCGTCGGTGAAGCCCGGGTCCTTCGCGATCGCTGCCGCGTAGCGGTCGAGGTCGGCGTCGCTCTCGACGCCCCACACCACTTCGAGCAGGGTCGGGCCCTCTTCCATCGCGACCGGCAGGCCCGGCTTGCCGAGCGCGGCAACCACCACGCGGCAGCCGTTCAGGCACTCGAAGACGAGCTCATCGGCGGCTTCGGACTTCAGGGTCAGGCCCCAGTCCTGGAAGAAGGTTCGGCAGACGGCGAGGTCGTCCGCGCCGTAGGTGATCTGATCAATGCCCAAAACGCTCATCTCAAATTCTCCAATCCAGAAATACCGCGGAACCGGCTTCGCCGGGCCGCTGGTATTGCCCCCTCGAGGGGGTATGCGGCCACACTAGTGGGCAAGCCTGGGGGTGTTCATGGTCCTGCCCAGGGCAAAGGTTGTTCGTTCGTGCCCCAGTACATGCTCTTCTGCTCCATGTACTGGAAGATGCCTTCACGGCCCTTCTCGCGGCCCAGGCCGCTGTCGCGCCAGCCGCCGAACGGCGTGGAGACCGAGAACTGCTTGTAGGTGTTGACCCAGACCGTACCGGCCTGCACCGCGCGGCCGAGCTTCCAGGCGCGTTTGAAGTCGCGGCTCCAGACGCCGGCGGCCAGCGCGTAGACGCTGTCGTTGGCCTGCGCGATCAGCTCTTCCTCGCTGTCGAAGGGCATGGCGACCAGCACCGGGCCGAAGATCTCTTCCTGGCTGATGCGCGCGTTGTTGGAGAGGCCTTCGAGGATGGTCGGCGTGTAGAAGTAGCCCTTGTCGAGGCCGTCGCCATGCGGACGCACGCCGCCGGTGCGGATGCGGCCGCCTTCGGAGACGCCGAGCTCGACGTAGCGTTCGATGCCTTCGCGATGACGCGCGGTGATCAGCGGGCCCATCTGCGTGCGCTCCGAAGCCGGGTCGCCCACGCGCAGTGCGTTGGCGCCTTCGGCCGGGCGGGTCAGGAACTCGTCGTAGATCGAGCGCGCGACAAAGAGGCGCGAGCCTGCGATGCACGATTCGCCCGAGCTGCTGAAGATGCCGTAGAGCACGCCCTTGACCGCGTGGTCCAGGTCGGCGTCGTCGAGCACCATCGTCGGCGACTTGCCGCCGAGTTCGAGCGACACCGGCATCATCTTGTCGGCCGCGATGTGCGCGATGTGCTTGCCGGTGGTGGTGCCGCCGGTGAACGACACGCGCTTGACCAGCGGATGCTTGGTGATGGCATCGCCGATCACCGAACCCTTGCCCGGCAGCACGCTGACGATGCCCTTCGGCACGCCGGCCTCTTCGCAGATGCGGGCCAGTTCGAGCGCCATGACGGGTGTGACTTCGGCGGGCTTGACGACCACCGCATTGCCGGCGGCGAGCGCCGGGGCGAGCTTCTGGGCCTCGCTCGCGATCGGCGAGTTCCACGGCGTGATCGCGGCGACGACGCCCATCGGCTCGTGCACGCTCATCGTGACGAACGGGCCGCGCGACGGCGTGATGGTTTCTTCGAGCGTCTCCAGCGCGGCGGCGAAGAACTGGAAGGTGCCCGCGGCGCTGGCCACCAGGGCGCGCGTTTCGTTGATCGGCTTGCCGTTGTCCAGGCGCTGCTTCTGGGCGAGGGTCTCGGCCTGCTCACGGATGAGATGGGCCACGCGGTGCAACACGGCGGCACGTTCGTGCGGCAGCTTCTGCGCCCAGCCGCTGGTGCGGAAGGCATGGTCGGCGCGGGTGATCGCTTCTTCGACGTCGCCCAGACTCGCGGCCTTCAAGCGCGCGATCGGCTCGCCGGTGGCGGGATAGAGGCTCTCGTAGACATCGCCGCCGCCCAGGCGCCATTCGCCGGCAACGTTGATGGGGAGCAGTTCGGAGGAAATCATGGAGGTTCTCTCGGTGCTTGTCGTTCAGATCGCCAGCGGCGCGACGCGGTTGCGCAGTGCGCGCACGGCGCTGTAGACGGTGAGCGCGGAGGTCTTCGGATTGGCCGCGAGCGGCTTGTTGCGCATCGTCAGCTCGAAGCGGCCGAACGCACCTTCGGCCTCGACGGTGTGCACGTTGTCGCTGACGGCCGGGTCGGCGATCAGGCGCACGCTGGTGCGATCGAGCCCCAGGCCCGCGATCGACACCGTGGCGGCGACGTTGGCGTTCTTCGGGTAAAGCGAAGCGGCTTCACGCGCGCTGCCTTCGAAGATCACGGTGGCGCCGGTGAGCGCACCGAGATCGCGGCCCTGTTCGGCCGGCGTTCCCTTCCAGGCGTGCGGCGGCTTGCGGCCGGTGTAGCGCACGGTGTCGAGCCCGCCGATGCGCGCTGCGGCCAGCGCATCGATCGCACCGATCGCACCGGCGATCAGCTGCACCTGGGTCTTGCCGGCGACCGCCGCGGCTTCGAGCTTCTCGGCCAGGCCCTGCGCCGACAGCGCACCGACGGATGCCACGACGCATGGCGTGCCGCGCTGGAGTGCGGGCAGCACGTGTGCCTCGATGGCCGCATGGCCCGCGGCTTCGACGACGAGGTCGATGCCTTCGGCCGGCACGGCCGACACCACTTGCGCGCCGGGCGCAAGACGCGCCGCCACGTCCCTGGTGGCCGCGAAGGCCTCGTCGGGAACCACGATGGCCACAACCGACAGCCCCGCGTCTTCGCGCAGCAGTTCGAGCGCTGCGGTGCCGATGGCGCCGCAGCCGATCAGAGCGATGCGAACGGTCATTCCTTGCGCCTCGCTCACTTGGCCGCGCCGCTCAGCGCGGGAATCTGCGTGATCTTGTTGGTCGGCGGGCCGGCGAAGGTGCTCTTGAAGCTGCCGATCGTGAGCATGTCGATCTCGAGCAGGAACGGGCCATCGGTCGACAGGGCCTCGTCCAGACGCGCCGGCAGCTGGTCGAGGCGGGTCACGCGCGCATGCGGCAGCGCGATCGACTTGCACAGCAGGTCGTAGTCGGGCGTGTGCAGCTCGGCATAGCAGCGGCGGCCGCCGTACTGCACGTCCTGGATGTTCTTGATGACACCGTAGCTCTTGTCGTTCATGAGCACGATCACCATGGGGGCCTTCTCCTGGACCATGCAGGCGAGCTCGCCGAGGTTCAGGATGAAGCCGCCGTCGCCGGCCGGGCAGAAGGTCTTGCGACCCGAGCCGGTGACCGCCGCGCCGATGGCTGCGCCGATCGCCATGGGCATGCCCTGGCCGATGCCGCCGCCGGTGGCGTGCACGCCGGCGCTGGGTTCGAAGATGCGCAGTTCGCGGTTGCCCCAGGTGCTGTTGGAGACGGTCACGTCGCGCACCCAGTTGAAGTTGCGACCCGCAGCAGCCTGGATTCGGCTCACGAGTTCGGCGTACGGGCCGAGTCCGTCACGCAGCGACGCGACCGCTTCGTCGTGGGCGGCGCGCAGGTCGGTCAGCAGCCTCGGATCGGCCTTGTACTTGGCGGCTTCGAGACGATCGGCCAGGCCTTCGAGCGCGAGGGCCGAGTCGCCGCAGACGAAGGCATCGGTCGTGTAGCAGCGGCCTTCGACGGCACCGTCGGCGTCGATGCGGTAGAGCGGACGCGGCAGCTTCAGCTCGTACTTCAGCGTCTCGTTGCCGCGCAGGCGTGAGCCGACGACGAGCATCGCGTCGCAGGTCTGATAGAGGTTCTCGACCGGCTTCTGGATGTTGTAGGCGCCCAGCGAGCCCGGATCGTCCTCGGGCACGATGCCGCGACCTTGCGTGGTGGTGACCACGCCGAAGCCGAGCTTCTGCAGCCGCTTGATGGCCGGGCCGGCGTGCCGGGCACCGCCGCCGATCCACAGCATCGGGCGCTTGGCCTTGGCGAGCTTGTCGGCCAGTGCGTCGAGGCCCGCCTTGGAGGGCACGGCAGCCTCGACGGGCAGCGGCAAGAGGTCTTCCGGCATCTCGACGAGCGCTGACTGGATGTCGATCGGGATCTCGATGCTGACAGGGCCCGTCGGCGCGGTCAGCGCGACCTGCACCGCGCGCTTGAGCGTGCCGAGCACGTTCTCGACGCTGCGCACGCGGAAGGCGGCCTTCGAGACGGCCTTGAGCATCGTGAGCTGGTCGGGTGCCTCGTGGATGTACGACATGCCCTTGTCGATGTAGGGCGTCTCGATCTGGCCGGTGATGTGCAGCACGGGAGCGCCGGCGGTCAGCGCCTCGACCATGCTGCCGGCGATGTTGCCTGCGGCCGGGCCGGTGCTGGTGACAGCGACACCGAGGCTGGCGGTCGAGCGTGCATAGGCATCGGCCATGTTGCCCGCACCCGCCTCGCCGCGCGCCGAGATGAACCGGATCGCGCCGCGCTGGGCGAAGGCGTCCAGGATCGGCATGTTGTGGATGGAGATGACGCCGAACGCAGCCTTGACGCCGCACTGTTCGAGGAAGGCCGCGACGACTGCGCCGACGGTCACGGTGTTGGTGGGGTTAAGCATGGCGGGAATGGCCTCCGGAGATATCAATGTGGGCGCCCGTCGTATACGAAGCGAGGGGCGAAGCGAGGAAAAGGATGGCGCGCGCAGCTTCGATCGGAAGTCCGAGGCGCCCCATGGGGATGTGCTTGGTCTTGGCGAGTTGACCGGTCCAGGTGGGCCAGTCGAGGCTCTTGTCTTCGCGCGCCTCGAAGCGGCGGCGCCACTGGCCGGACTCGATCAGGCCGATCAGGATGCCGTTGACGCGCACGCCCTGCGGCGCGAATTCAGTGGCCATCGAGCGCACGAGGTTCAGCAGGCCCGCACGCGCAGCCGAGGTGGCGACCATGTGCGGCTCGGGCTGGCGCGCGAGCAGCGAATTGGCACAGACGATCGCCGCGTCGCCGAGCACCACGCGCTGGGCGGCAAGCTGCGGCAGGAAGGCGCGTGTGGGGTTGATGACTGAGAAGAACTTCAGGTGCAGTTCCTCGGTCCACGCCGAATCCGCGGTGTTGGCGAAGGTGCTGACACGGCCCTGCCCCGCGTTGTTGATGAGCATCGACGCGGCGCCGAGCGCGGCCTCGCTCTCGGCGGCAAAGCTCTGCACCGATGCGGCGTCGAGGACGTCGCAGGTGCGGGCGAACAGCTCGGCCTTCGGGAATCTGGCGCGAAGGCCGGCCACCGCGCCGTCGAGGCGCTCGGCATTGCGGCCGCACAGCGCGACCGACGCGCCGCATTCGAGCAGCAGCTCGACCGTCGCGAGGCCGATGCCGGAAGAGCCGCCGGTCACGACCGCGACGCGGCCTGCGAGCGCGTCGGGTGCGAAGAAGGGAGTGGAGATCGTTGGCGTGGTCATGGTCGTCTCAAGCCCGCTCGTTGCGAAGCGGAACCACCTTGGCCGAGGCCGCAGGCGAATAGTTCAGGAGGCCGGAGATGGCATCGGCGGTATCGCGCACGCGCTGAACCATTTCGTCCATGCGGTTCTCCTCGATGTGGCCGGAGGTGATGGTCGCGCCCAGCGCTGCCACGATGTGGCCGCTGTGGTCGCGTACCGGCGCGGCGATGGTCGAGATGTTCGACTCGAAGAAGCCTTCGCCCAGCACGTAGCCGCGTGTGCGGTCGGCCTGGACCATGTCGAACAGTTCGGTGACCGTCTTCGGCGTGCTCGGCGAGAAGGTTTCGAGCTTCTCTTCGGGATAGAGCGCGCGCAGTTGCGGCAGGCTCAGGTCCTCGAGCAGGATGCGCCCGAGCACCGTGGCATGCGCGGGCAGGCGCGTGCCGACCGTGACCGAACTGGCGAAAGGCGTCGGCGGCGCGACCTTGGCCACATAGACAATCGAGCGGCCATCGCGCACCACGAGATTGCAGGGCGTGCGCAGGTCTTCGCAGAGGCGCTGCAGGAGCGGCGTGCCGAGCTGCGTGAGTTCGAGCGACGC
The DNA here is from genome assembly GCF_050632185.1 of Variovorax ureilyticus. GTDB lineage: Bacteria > Pseudomonadota > Gammaproteobacteria > Burkholderiales > Burkholderiaceae_C > Variovorax > Variovorax ureilyticus_A. The sequence goes on along the minus strand of NZ_CP192579.1, from coordinate 1,549,157 downwards.
GAGGTACTCGAAGCCCAGGCGCAGCACCGCGAGGCCGAGCCGGTAGTCGCGGCCTCCCTCGGTCTTCTCGAGGAAGCCCATGTTCTCGAGCGTCGTGAGCAGACGGAAGACCGTCGAGCGCGGCAGGTCGAAACGGCGCGCGAGCTCGGGCGCCGACAAGGAGCGGTTCTCGCGACTGAATTCGCACAGCACGCGAAGGCCGCGCTCCAGCGCCGGAACGTTGTACCGGTCCGAACCCTCTTCGATCACTTCATTGCCGGGGGTGGTCATAAGTCTCTGGTTCTGTTGCTTGTTGTTCGCGTCAGGCTGCCACCGCTTCGCGCAGGAGGGGCGCCACCACCGTGGGCCGCTCCACATAGCTGGCATGGCCCGCGCCGGGAAGCAGTTCGAGCGCGACACCGCATCGGCGCGCGACCTCTTCGCAAGCAGCCGGCGTGGTGACCACGTCGAGCTCGCCGCAGGCGACGCGCACCGGCATCGCGGGCGGCAGGTCGGCCAGCAGGTCGGCGCCGCAGAGCAGCTCGACGGCCCGGCGGTAGCCGCGGTCGTTCAGGCGGGACATGTTCCAGCGCACCCATTGGCGCGCGAGTTCGCTCGCGTTGTCCGACACGAGGCGGCCCGAACGATGCGCAGCCATGCCGGCGACGCCGAGCTTGTCGAGCGTGCCGAGCCGTTCGGTGCGGACGCGCTGGCTCGCTTCCGGGCGTGTGCCGTAGCCCGCGGCAGGACTGATGAGCACCAGACGCTTGATGCGCGCAGCCAGCGGCGAGCCCGGACGTGCGGCCGAAGCCGCCGTCAGCGCGCCGAGCGAGTGACCGACCAGCACGCACGATTCGATTTCCATCGCATCGAGCAGGCCGAGCAGGCGCTCTGCATAGTCCGCCGCCTTCGGCGCATCGGCCGTGAGCGGCGTGGAGGCGCCGTAACCCGGCGCGTCCCATGCGATCAGCCGCGCGTCCGACTCGAGCAGCAGCGCCGTATCGAGCCACGACGCCGCGCCCGAGCCGATGCCGTGTAGGCAGACCAGCGCGGGACCGGCGCCGCATTCACGCACCGAGACGACACCGCCGCGCACCGGCACGCTGCGCGCGGGAAAGCGCGCATCGAGCCGGGCCAGCTCGGTCTGCGGCAGCGCGAGGGAATCGGTCACGGCAGCGTCGCTCATCGCAGTTCCTCAGCGCTTGATCTTGGCCAGCGGGTGGTCAGCCGGATAGGTCGGCGTGATCGGCTTCTTCGAACCCAGCATCACGCACATCAGCGCGTCTTCGTCGCCGATGTTGATCTCTTCGCGGTACACGCCGGGCGGCACCGACACGACATCGCGGTCGGTCAGCACGGTCTCGTAGCGCTCGCCTTCGGGCGTGGTCAGCACCACCTTGAGCTTGCCGCGCAGGACGAAGAACACTTCTTCCACATCCACGTGGATGTGCGGCGGACCTTCATGGCCGGCCGGGATCACCATCGTCGAGAAAGTGAAGTTCTCCGACGGGATGGTGTTCATGTCGCTCGCGACGCCGGTGCCGCCCGTGCCGATGTAGCGCATCTGCGCGCGGCGGTACTTGGGGTCGTAATCGGCCTGGAACTTGAGCGCGTTCCAGTCGTACTTGCGGGTCGAGAAGCGCGCCACGCGGGTGGTCATCCATTCCTCGAAGCTCGCGCCTTCGGGGCGGGCCCAGCTCGGTTGTTCGTTGTCAATGCTCTTTTGCTCGGACAGATCGCTCATCGGTTACTCCTTGGTCGAAAAAATCAGTGCATCACGAAGCCGCCGTTGACGGCCAGCAGTTGGCCCGTCACGAAGCGCGACAGGCCGGACAGGCCGAACAGCACCGCGCCGCAGACGTCCACCGCCTGCTGCTCACGCGGAATCGAGCGGCCCTCGAGGTATTTCTGGTGCCGCGCCATCGGCACGTATTCGGTGGCTTCCACCAGCGTGAGGCCCGGCGCCACGGCGTTGACCGTGATGCCGCCTGCGCCCCATTCGCGCGACAGCGAGCGGGTCATCGAGATGACCGCGCCCTTGCTCGATGCGTAGGCCAGCAGGTTGGGTGCGCCCCACAGCGCGGTGTCGGATGCGAGGTTGACGATCGCGCCGCGGCCGCTCTTCGCGAGCGCGGGCTGGCAGGCGCGGCTCATGAGCCAGGTGCCTCGCACATTGACGTTCATAACGCGGTCCCACATCTCGATCTCGAGCGCGTGGGCATCGCGGCCGCCGGAATTGGTGATCGCTGCGTTGTTCACCAGGCCGTCGAGTCCGCCGAGCAGGCGCACCGCCTCGTCGGCGCCGGCGGTGATCGACGCCGGGTCCGACAGGTCGATCGCGAGCGCATGCGCGTTGAAGCCCGCGTCGCGCAGCGCCTCTGCCTCGGTCTGCGCGAGATCCGCCAGGATGTCGGCCAGCACCACGCTCGCGCCGGATTGGGCGATGCACTTGGCAAACGCCAGACCGAGGCCGCGCGCGGCACCGGTCACGAGCACGCGGCGGCCCTTGAGCAGGTCGCCCGGCAGTTCGGCGAGCAGCGAGTCCAAGCTGGCGGGATCTGCGGTGGTGTTCACAACAGCGGTCATAAAAAATCAGTCCTTCAGAAATCCCGCGGAACCGGCTTCGCCGGGCCGCCGGGATTGCCCCCGGAAGGGGGTGTCAGAGCCACACGAAGTGGGCGAGGCTGGGGGTGAGCGTTCAATCCGCCTGGATGCCCAGTTCCTTGATGATTCGCCCGAAGCGCTCGAAATCCGAGGCGTTGGTCTTCGCCAGCGTCTCCGGCGTGCCCCCCAGCGGCAGCGCGCCGAGGGTCGCCATGCGCGAAACCACGTCCGGCATCTTGATGATTTCGTTGAAGTGGGCGTTGAGCGTCTTCACGACTTCGGGCGACATCCCCTTGGGCCCGAAGAGGCCATGCCAGGCGGTGACGTTCACGTCCTTCACGCCCAGCTCCTGGAAGGTGGGCACGTTCGGCGCGAGCGGCGAACGCTGCTTGTCGGCCACAGCCAGCACGTTCAGCTTGCCGCCCTGCAGATACGGCGCGACCGGACCCAGGGTGATGTAGGTCAGCGGCACGTGGCCGCCCATCACGTCGTTGATGGCCGGCGCGACGCCCTTGTAAGGCACGTGCGCCAGCTTGAGACCGGTGGCCTTGTTGACCATCTCGCCGAGGATGTGCATGGGCGAGCCGCTGCCCGGGCTGGCGAAGGTCAGCTGCTGCGACTTCGAGGCGGCCGTGAGGTCCTTGAAGCTCTTGATGCCGGACGCCGAGCTCGCCACCAATGCCAGCGGCAGCGTACCGGTCTGGATGATCGGGGTGAAGCCATTCAGCACGTCGTAGCCGCCTGAGCCGGTCTTGAGGACGAGCTGTGCAATGGAGAAGGTGCTTGGCGCGAACAGCAGCGTGTAGCCATCCGCGGGCGCCTTGGAGACGAAGCTGCTGCCGATGACGCCGCTGGCGCCCGGCTTGTTGTCGATCACGACGGGCTGCCCGATGCGGGTGGAGAGCTTTTCGGCGTAGAGCCGAACCAGTGCATCGGTGTCGCCGCCGGCTGGATAGGCCACCACGATGGTGATGGGCTTGCTCGGGTAGCTCTCCGCCCAGAGCGGACCGGCACCGGTGGCGGCCGCGAGCGACAGGGCGAGGGTGAGGGCTTGGCGACGTGTCTGCTTCATCATGGTGGTCTGCGATCCGTACGAGGTTGAAACTGAGAACCGGCCTCCGCTCCAGGTGCCAGCGGACGGGTCGGGAGCCCGCCTTGCTTGCGCCTGTTTGTTTCTCTAATAAAACATTGATCTATTGGTGAAACGATGGAACGAAGAATAGGCCGAAAACCTTCGTGAAAGATAGGTAAAAACCCTATCTTTTACTTTCACTTACAGCGGAAGGGGCTCCCTCTCCTGTCAGCGGTGAATCGGCCGGCACAGCGTGATCGCCGCACGGCGCGGCAGAATCGCCGGATGAGCACGCCCCTCCCCGCTGCCGTCGTTTCGGCCTTCACCCCCACCGGCGCGCTGCGCGCCTCGATCAATCTCGGCAACCCGATCCTCGCGAACAAGGACCCCGCGAGCGGTGAGCCGGTCGGCGTTTCGGTCGACCTGGCGCGGGCGTTCGCGCGCCGGCTCGGCGTGGCGATCGAGCTCATGGTGTTCGAGAAGGCTGCCGCTTCGGTCGAGGCGGTGCGCAGCGAGCAGGCGGACATCGGCTTCTTCGCGATCGATCCGTTGCGCAGCGAAGGCATGCAGTTCACCGCGCCCTACGTCCTGATCGAAGGCAGCTACCTCGTGCCGGCGCAATCGCCGCTGCAACGCAACGAGGACGTCGACCGCACGGGGACGCGCATCGCGGTCGGCGCCGGCAGCGCCTATGACCTCTTCCTCACGCGCGAGATCAGGCATGCCGGGATCGTGCGCGTGCAGGGCGCGAAGGGCGTGATGGAAAGCCTCCACGCGGGCCAGGTCGAGGTCGCGGCAGGAATCAGGCAAGTCCTCGAAGCGGAAGCCGCGAGCACGCCCGGCCTGCGCCTGCTGCCCGGTCGCTTCATGGTGATCCAGCAGGCGATGGGAACACCCGCTTCCCGCGGCGCTGAAGCCGGCGCCGCACTGTCGGCCTTCGTCGAGGAAATGAAAGCCGGCGGCTTCGTGGCAGAAGCGCTCAGGCGGCACCACGTGCAGGGCGCCAGCGTCGCGCCCGCCGGGTTCCGATAGCCTCGATGAGGGCCGACTAGCCCGATCCCGCCTCTGCGGGTCTTGCGCGCCCACCGGTCGACACAGGCCGGAGGGACGATGGCAAATCGCCGACGCCGGTGCTATCGTGCCGCAGCGTCAACACGATCGTGCACTGCCGGTTCCTCCGGCGCGCAACCCTGGCCATCCGGCCGAGCCGACATCCGGAGATGAGAAAGGCTGGCGATCATGGGCGAAGCAAGCTCACCGTTGGATGCCGAACCGCGGGCGGCCACGTCGCTCGGGTGCCCCCGGTGCGGGGCCTCGTTCAAGCCAGGTGCCAAATTCTGTTCCGAATGCGGTGCGCGCCTGATCAGCGCGGCCCAGCTGGAACGCCGCCCGCTCACTGTCCTGTTCTGCGACCTGGTCGACTCCACCGCGATGGTCGCGGGCGCAGACCCCGAAGACGCGCGAACGCTGCTGACGACATTCCACCGCGCCGTGACGGCCGCCATGAGGGAATTCGACGGCCATGTCGCCCGGTTCATCGGGGATGCCGCACTGGTGTACTTCGGCTACCCGGAGACGCAGGAAGACGACGCCGAGCGTGCGATCAACGCCGCGATCGAAGCCTCGAAGCGGGTCCGGACCTTGAATGGTCCTCAGGGACGCACACTGCAATCGCGCATCGGCATCGCCACCGGCCTGGTCGTGATCGGCAACCTGCACGAGGAGATGACGCCCGATGTGCTGGATATCGCCGGAGAGACGCCCCACCTCGCCGCCCGGCTCCAGGCGGCCGCGGAACCCGGCGGGATCCTTGCGGATACGCGGACCCGCAAGCGCGTCGGCGACCTGTTCTCCTGGCGGAACCTTGGCGATCTCACCCTCAAGGGCTTCGACAAGCCCGTGCAGGCCTGGGCGGTCACGGGCGCGCGACCGGCCGCCAGCCGGTACGAAGCCCAGCACGAAAGCCGCCTCCTGCCGATGCTTGGCCGCGACGATCTGCGAGATGCCATCCTCGGCCACTGGCACCAGGCCTGCGAGGGCCGGGGCCGAAGCATCCTGATCCGGGGCGAGCCCGGCGTGGGCAAATCGCGCATGGCGGCGGCCATCCTCGAAGCGACCTCTGCACGCACGACCCTGCGCTACTTCTGTTCGCCTTACCGCCGCGGTTCCACCCTGCACCCCTGCGCGCAGCAGCTCGAATGGGCCGCGGGCTTCGCGCGGGAAGACTCCAACGACGTCAAGCTCGACAAGCTCTCCGCGGTGACCGGGAACATTCCGGAACAGGACAGGGAGCTGCTGGCCGAGCTGGTCAACCTGACGATGGACGGCCGCGCGTCCGCGCCGACACTGACGCCGCACGCCAAGCGCCGCCGCACGATGGAGGCACTGCTCTGGCAACTCGAACGCCTCGCCAGCAGCGAACCGACCCTCGTGATCTTCGAAGATGCGCAATGGGGCGACGAGACCTCGCTCGAGCTGCTTGGCATGGCCGTGGCGCGCGTGCATCGCCTCCCGGTCCTGATGCTGATCCTTGCGCGGCCCGAGTTCAGTCCGCCATGGGGCAGGAACAAACATCTGCTGGAGGTATCGCTCACGCCGCTCGAACCTTCGGTCGGCGGACAGTTGGTGAGGATGATCGCGGACGGCGTCGCCCTCCCTGCGCAGACCGTCCAGGACATCGTGGCCCACACCGACGGCATGCCGCTCTACATCGAGGAAATGACCAGGGCGGTGCTGGAGAGCCGCCAGTGGCAGCCCTCGGGCAGCCAGGCGATCGGGGCGCTGCCGATCTCTCTGCAGGCTTTGCTGCTTTCGCGGCTGGACCGGCTGGGCGAATCCCGTGAAGTGGCGGAGATCGCCGCCGCCATCGGCCGCAACTTCAGCATGGAACTGCTCGCGCTCGTGCTCCAGCGGACCGAGGGATTGAAACGCTCGCTGGACACGCTGGTCGCAGCGGGCATCTTTCTGCGCCTCGGCGGCGCCGACTCGGACTACACCTTCCGGCACGCGCTGATTCGCGATGCCGCGTACCGGATCATGGTTCGCGAACGCCGCCAGGCCATTCAGTTGCGCATCGTCTCGGCCATCGAATCGCACTTTCCCGAGATGCGCAACGTGCAACCAGAGGTCCTGGCCTGGCACTGCGCCGAAGGCGGTCTCGACCGCGAAGCGGCCCAGTACTGGCTCATGGCCGGCGTCGCGGCACTGAGGCGTTCCGCCATGCACGAGGCCCTGATCCATCTGCGCAGCGGCATCAAGGTCCTGCCGGCGGAGGCGAACGAGCCCTGGCGAATCAAGCTGGAGCTCGATCTCACCATCGCCCTCGGCAAGGCGCTGATCGCGACGCAGGGCTATTCCATCGCCAGCACGGGAGAAACCTTCGCGCGCGCCCGGGTCCTGTGCGATCAACTCGGCAATCCGCCGCAACTGCTGGCCGCCCTGCATGGCCTGTGGACGCACGCGCTGCTTCGTGGCGAACTGGCGTCCGCGCAGAGCCGAGCCGATGCCCTGCTCGCGCAGGGCCGCAGCAGCGGCGACCGCATGTGCCTCCTGATGGGTCATCGCTTCAGCGGCATCACGAGCCATCCGCGCGGCGCGTTCTTCGATGCGGTGCGCCTGCTGGAGGAGGGTCTCTCCCTCTACGACCCGGCCCAGCAGGCCACGTATTGGGCCCTCACCGTGGACGACCCGAAGGTCATCATGCTGACCTACCTGTCCTGGTCGCAGATGTGCCTGGGCCGTCTCGCCGACGCGCGCCGCAACAGCGAACGAGCCATCAGCGAGGCGCGGGAGATGCATCACGCCTACACGCTGGCGCATGCCCTGACCGGCGCATCGTTCGTGACCCTCACGATCGACCGGCCCGAGGCGGCCCTGCAGAGGCTGGACGACCTGCGCGCACTGCTGGAGGACAACGGCATCGTCTACTACGACGCGGTCGAGATGGTGCTCCGAGGATGGTGCCTCGCGGCCCTCGGGCGCTTCGAGGAATCGCATGCACTCCTCGAGCGCGGCATCGCGGCCTACCGGGCCACGGATGCTCGGCTTTATCTCTCCGGCTTCCTGAGACATGCGGCCGAAGCCTATGGGTGGGCCGGGAAAATCGAACTGGGGCTGTCGCTGATCGAGGAATCGGTCTCGGTGCTGGAGGCGACCGACCAGCGATGGGACGAGGCCGAAACACATCGCGTGCGCGGCGTCCTTCTGAAGGCAGCCGGCGACATGGACGGCGCGAGGCGGGAACTCGCCCATGCCTGCGCGCTGGCCCGCCATCAGAAGGCTCGGCTTTGGGAGCTGCGCGCCGCATGCGATCTCGTCGCGCTCGACGAGTCCCGTCCCGGCCCGAAAGAAGAATCCCTGGGGATGCTCGCGGCGGCATTCGATGCCGCCGGGGCAGACGCCGAAACGCCGGACATCGCACGCGCCCGGGCCCTGCTGTCGCGCGGCGCCTGACGCCATGGCCAGCTCACCTCTCTGCGCCCTTTGCTCGGTGGCGCGCGGGCTGGCGACGCAGACTCTCAACGCCCGCATCGTCGGCCGCGTCCTCGGCATTTCGGTTCTGGTCGTGCTGGCAACCGCGGTCGCCCTGAGCGCGATCGATCCGACGCCGCGCGGATTCGGATCGGTCTATGGCTTCGCGCTGGCGGACGATCCCCAGCAGCGCAACGCCATCCTGGATTTCTGGCGACTGAATGGGCTGGTCCATCGCGCGCGGCTCTTCGTGATCCTGGAAACCTTCGTGCTGACGCCCGCGGCGGCGATCGCGCTGCTGACCTTCGGCGTGCGCCTGCGCCAACTGCTCGCGCGCGACAGGGGCACTGAATCGGGGCCGGGCGCCCGGCCGATCTTCATGGGGTTCTGCCTGCTGGTCTTCGCCGCCGCCCTCCTCACGCCGGCGGCCAATCTCCTGGCGTGGCAGGCGATTTCGCGCGCCGCTTCCGCCCCGGACTGGATCGCGCGCGGCACGCACGTCGCGCAGCTGGTGAAGCTCTGGCTGTGGGGCGGGGCCGTCCTGTATGCGGGCTGGTGGTTCGCTCATTGGTATTTCGCGCTCGACACACCCACCGCGCCGGACCCCGCCAATGCACGATCGCGCATGCGTGCGGACATCGCCGACATCCTGTGGCGTAGCAAGTTCGCCATCGCCGTCCTTCTCGCGCACGGCGCGCTGGTGCTTCTCATGGATCAGACGCGCGACGGCCTGGTGCGCCAGGTGCCGGACCCGGCGGACCCCCCGGGCACGCACCTGGGCATGCTCTTCGGGCTCTTCCTGACGGCTGCGGCGGTGTGGCTGCTGGCGTACGCCTCGTGGCTCTGGCCGCGCCTGCTTCTGCGCCTGGCCACACCGGGGCGCAAGCAGGCGGCCGGCACATCGTCGATCGCATTCGCCAGATGGTGGGCCCGCCTCCTGGGGCTGATGCCCTTCGGCGCGGTCAGCCCGGCGATCGCCTGGACCTTGCGCGATCAACCGACCGGATCGCCCGGAACGCCATGGCTCGCCGGGTTCCTCGTGGGCATCGGGGTGCTCGCGATGCTGTACCTCTGCGTCGTCTCGCTCAGGGCGCACGACACCTCGGCCGGCTACTACGAGACGAGCAGGAGCGCCGAGGATGCCCGGGCGGACATGGGGCTGCGCCCATTCTGGGTCGCATGGGCGCCGCCGCTGCTCTTCATGCTCGTGCGGCTGACCAGCCTGCAGAGCTGGACCCCGCCGCTCGCCCTGGGCGTCATCACGAGCGGCCTGGCGGCATGGGCCGGCATCCTCGGCTGGGTCGCCTATCTGTCGCGCCGCAACGCGGTCCCCTACCTGATCGCGGCGTTCGGTGCGTATGCCCTGTTCGGCGTTCTCGGATGGAGCGAGGTCCACGGCATCCGGACCGACCCGGCCCCGGAAGCGGCGGACCTCGCGAGATTCCTCTGGACGGCGGCACTCGGGGTGCCGTGCCTCGTCCTTGCCTGCTGGCTCTACCGGAAGGACGTTCCATCCAGGGGCTGGCTGGCGGTCGGCGTGCCGGTGGTCTTCGCCATCATTGCAATCCTCAAGCTGCACGACGGGGCACCCCGGACGCAGGCACTCCCGCAGCGACCCGGCCTGGAAGCCGCGGTGGCGCAGTGGCTCGGCGAACTGTCCCGGCAGGAACGCCGTCCGGGCGAAGACACCCTTCCCGTCTACGTCATTTCCGCGGAAGGCGGGGGCATCCGCTCGGCCTACTGGACCGCATCCGTCCTGACGCGGCTGAAGGACATCGATCCCGACTTCGACCAGCGAACCTTCGCCATCTCGGCCGTCTCGGGCGGGGCCCTCGGTGTCGCCGCCTTTCGCTCCTGCGAGCTCGAGGCCGACGGCGATGCGTCGCGCTTGCAGCGCTGCGTGGATCGAATGGGCGCCGCCGATCTGTGGACCCAACTGCTTGGCGGCCTGCTCTTCGAGGATGCGCTCGCCAGCGCCTTGCCCACGTCGCTGCTCTGCCGCCGTCCCGGTTGCGGTCTGCTGGGCAGGTCCTATTGGTTCGAGGGCGCCATGGAGAGCGCCGTCCCGGGCATGGCAACCGGCCTCGCGGCGCCGCACGCCGGACGCCGCCGGCCGCACATCCTCCTGACCGTCACCCGCGTGGAGACCGGTGAAAGGTGGATCGAGAGCGATCTCGCCATCGACTGGCGCGTGTTCCCGGCCGCCTGCGACGTGCTGGGGATGCTCCGGTCCGATGTCCACCTGAGCACGGCCGCGCACAACAGCTCCCGCTTCCCCTACACGAATCCCGTGGGCGCGCTGTACGGAAGCCATTGCACCCCTGTCGACGACAAAGGCGCGGCCCGTGCGCTGCGCGCCCGGGTGCAGGATGGCGGCTACTTCGACGACAGCGCCACATCGACCAGCTCGGACATCCTGCGCATGATCGATCACTGTCTCTTCGGCCGGTGCGCGGCGCTATCGCCCCCGGGCGACGCCGAGGCGGCACTGCGCCTTGAACGGCTGCGCGCACGGCTGCGCCCGGTCGTCATCGCCATCCGCAACGAAGACCGCTTCGCCCGGGAGGCGGCACATGATCCGGACGGCAGCTGCAACGAGGCCGGGCACCGCGACCCCGCGCGGCCGCGCGATCGCTCGCCGAGCCGGCTCGTGCCCGCGCTGCTGTCGTCGCCGGTCACGCTCTACGAAACCCGGGAGGCGCACATGCACGCCTTCGATGCGCAAATCGCCGCCGAGGCGTACCAGTTGTGGGACCGCCTCGGCCTCACGGCGAAGCCGTCGGCAACACCGTGCGGCTCGTTCGCGAAATGGGCGATCGACCGCCCCATCCATCGATTCGATCTGGTGGCGGACGGGCTCTATCCATCGGGGTGGGTACTTTCCCAGAGCGCGATGAACGGCATCCGCCGGCAGGCGGACAGCAAGATCGGCGCGGCGGGTGCCGCCGCGGCTCAATGAGTCAGCCCGCCAGGACGCGCAACGCCGCACGACCTGGGAGGAAGAAGTAGCCCCCGCCCCGCATCGTCACGAAGCGCGAGAGCCCTGCGGCCACGCGGCCCGGGCGACCCGGCAGGTTGAAGGCGCGGCCGTGGCGGCTGCCCAGAAGCGCATCGGTCTCATCTTGCAGTCCGCTGAACGAGGGGTTGAGAAGCCACCGCTGTTGAACGAACTCGAACTGCCGCTCGATGCTCGCGTTGATGCACATGAACATCAGCCCCTGGGAGCCGTCCGGGTCGCGATAGGAACGCCCGACGCGCAGCAGGCGATGGGTCTGCACGGCGGCGAAACCCTCCGCCGAGTTGGGTGCGAGCGCATCGCGCGGGTTAGCGCGGCGGATATGTGCGCCCAGCGGACAGCGCGCGCCGGACGAATCCTCCTGCACGTAGGCGAACCTGTTGCCGACGTGGGCCGGCCTGGTTCCATTCCATCCGCTCGCGGGCTCGTCGGGATGGTGCACCAGCGCGCTGCCATCGCGCCATCGGCCGACCAGCTTGGCAGCCAGCCATTCGCGGCGATGCCCGGGATGCCACGGTACGTCGGCGCCGTGAAGCGCCGGAGCCGCGGTGTCCAGCCAGCGTTCAAACGCATCGACGTTCTGCGCCAGTTCGCGCACCACGAGATAGGTGCCGTTGCGGCCGAGATCGCGGGATGTGACGTTGGGGCCGCCTGCGAACTCCGGCCGCTGGCGGTCGTCGGCGATTCCCGCGTCGTCGAGATCGTGATCGGGATCGCACGCCGCGCGCAGCGTCGGCGACGGCGCAAGCCCGCCGCGCTGGTCCGGATAGCCGAGAACGAGCTCGCCGGCGGCCACGACGTCCTCCGGACGCAGCCCCTTTGCGCGCCGCGTCCCGCTCATCGCGGGTTGCGAGATGCCGTCGACGAATCCGAAGGCCTCGCGCGACGGCCCCTTGAGCGGCAGGTCGGCACAGCGCCGGAATAACACTTCCGCCTGTTCGCCCGCGCATGCCTGTGCGCGAACCCGATCGAGGCATTTGATCAGCAAACTCGGCGAGGCGGCATGAACCATCACGAGCGCATCCACGCGGGTATTGCCGCTGCCCCAGATCCATCGCGCCGGCGCCTGCGCGTCCACGTCGCCATTGGCTCGCGCGCGCTCGGCATCGTCCATCCCCTGCTGAAAGGCGACGGGGAAGGTCGCCATGTCCTGGACCGTCGGAACGCCTGTCCCCAGCACGCCGCGCGCCGACAGCGCGAGGGTCACGGCCCATTCGCGTCCGGGTTTTTCGTCATAGCTCACCAGGGGTTCGAGCCGACGCAGCCATGCCCGGGCACGCGCCGGTGCGCCGCGGAACGCATAGCCCAGAAGGCAGGCATGCCGAAGCCTCGGCAAGGGGCCGAATGCGAGCGCAGGGATGTCGTGGCACGCCAGGGAGGATTCGGGCTCGGTTGCCGAACCGAAGCAGGCAAGCCAGTCGCGCGCGTCCTGTGCGCTCGTCGCGTTCGCGAGGCCCTGGCGAATCGCGGCGTTGGTGCGGATGCGGTCGGTCGTGAGACCCGCGTAGGCGGTGTACCAGCCATGCACCGGGCGCTGCTGGCGCCGCGCCCAGCGCACCAGGCGATCGCGGTCCGCGGCGCCGTCGTCGTACAGATTGCGGGTGCGGGGAAATCCCAGGCAGTTGCTCCAGATGGACGTCACGCCCTTCGCGCCGGCCGTGTTGATCACGAAGTCGCCGACGTATCCCTGCCAGCTCCCGTCGTAGTTCGAAAGGAACACCATCTGCCGCGTGCCGGGCACCACCAGCCAGCGCGCGAAGTGGATCACCCGGTTGGCGCCCAGGAAGCCCGGGCGGCAGAAGTACTTCACGAGGCCCACCGAGAAGAACGAGAAGCGCAAGGCGAAGCGGCGCAGCAGCCCCGGCTGGAGCCTCGATACCGAGAAGAGCAGGTTCTGCGCCGCGTAGCCCTCGCCCCGCATCACTGCCTCCACGTCAGGCGATGCTGGCTCCTCGTCCTCGGGCGTGTTCCTGATTTCGAGGCGCCGCAGCCTCAGCACCACCAGGACCGCCAGAACGCCAAGAAGCGCTCCCACGAACACCAGCGCGTCGATCGCCGACATGAACCGTGCGGCCGCGACCACGAGGACCACGGCCATCAGCAGGAACGGCCACCCGATCGTTGCAAGAAACTCCAGGGCGATGCACGCGCCGGTGCGCATCGCGGCCAGTGCGTCGAACGATCGATCCGGGATGGCATCGCCGAAGAAGCCGCGCACCAGCGGCGTCAACCCGCTGTCGGGCGCAGCCTTCAGGCACGGCGCGGCCTCGGGCGCGAATGCCCACTTGGAATCGCCGTCGAGCCAGAGCGCGTTGCGGGCAGCCTGCAGCCGGTCGAACAGGGCAAGTCCGTCGGGCAGTTGCCGAAGAATGTCGCCCAGCCGGCGCGCGAGCGCCGCCTCCCGGATGATCCGTCGGCACGGCAGCCCCGGCGTCCCCGCGAACGGCAAGCCCGGCGTTTCCCACCACGCCTGCCCCAGCACGAGCAGATGTCCCAGGAGCTGGTCCCGCAGCGATCCGGGGCCCGCGATGTGCGCCTTCTTCAGCACCTCTCCCAGCTGCGGTTCCAGCGCTTCGGCGATGGCGTCGATGCCCGCCTCGGCCGTGCCGTCCACCGAGGCTTCGAGCAGCAGATGGGCCGGCCCGCCCTGCTCGGCCGGCACCACGAGCAGGCTCATGAAATGCACCACGGCGCGCTCGCCGAGCCGCTCCGCGACCCGCGGGTGCATCGGATTTCCCAGCGCGCGGCCGATGAGCGTTTCGACCTCGCTCGCCCACACGGCCTCGAACGGCATCACGACGGTCACGAATCCATGGTCCATGGCGCATCTCCCCTGATCGAGGGCCTGCCCTGCTCCGTTATCTGATCTGCACCGACAAGTGCTCGGGAAAGAGACCCAGCAGGCGCATCCGCCCGGCCGGGCCCGGCGCACGCATCAAGTGCCCTTGCTGCCGCAGAAGCGCCTTGAACCCCTGCGTGATCTGGGCATCGGCCATCGCCTTGCCGACGCACCAGTGCAAGCCATATCCGAAGAGCAGCGAGACGGCCGGGTCGCGCGTTCCGTCGAAGCGCTCGGGTCGATCGACGCTGCGGGGATCGAGCATGGCCGATTGCGTGCTCGCCAGAACCACCGTGTCGGGACGGATCGTGGTTTCGCGCGACGTGCCCCGGGCCACGACGTACGCGTTCTTGCCGCAGCGCCGCCACGGGCCCGGATTCAGCGGCTTGAAGCGCATCGCCTCGAAGAGGCAGCGCGACAGCTGGGCGTCGTCGCCACCCTGGGCGGCGGCGCGCGCGGCCTCCATCGCCTCGGGACGTGACAGCAGGATCTCCAGGATGTGGCCGGCAGCCAGCGCGTTCGTGGGAACCGAGCCCATGATCATGCCGACCATGATCGCGCGCATGGTCGGCCAGCTCATGCCGTCGGGATCCTTGACGTGTTGCCGGGCCAGCCGGTGCAGGACGAGGTCGTCGCGCCGCGCAGCGAAGGGGTTCCCGGCGACCTGCTCGATGGCCTCCGCGATGGCGAGATCCACGAACTGCGCGACGCGGTCGGCGCCCGCTTCGGCCGTGGCCCACGCACGATCCCGTTCGTAGGGCGGCCCGAACAGCAGGCCGCTCACCGCCACCGTCCACTGGAAGAATTGCCCGCGGATCGTCCGCGGGACCGGCACACCGAAATAGCGCTCGCAGGTATCGACGAAAAGCGGGACGAACAGCGTCTGGATGGCGTCGAACGGGTCGCCCCCGGCGCACTCGACGATGTCCGTCGCGCAGTCCTCGGCCAACGGCCGCACGATGCGCTCGACGTCATCGCGCCGGAAGGCCTGCATGACCTGCTCGAGGCCGAGCCAATACGCCGCGGCCTCCTCGGGATCGCCCGTATCGAGCCCCAGGATGAAGGGGTGCCCGGCGCCTCCCCGTCATTGAGCAGCCGGACGTCCTGTCCCCACGGGACCTTGAAGACGTCGGCACGCCCGAGGACCTCGCGGACATCTTCATCGCGCGTCAGCAGCACCCAGCGCTCGAACTTCGGGACGGGAATCTTGCCGATGTAGCGCCAGCCGGGAAGCCGAAGCACCGGGAGAACCGCACGCAGAAAGGCAAAGACCCAGGGCGGCGGATTCGCGGCAACCCCCGCCAACCAGGCCTTGATCCCGTGCAGGCGCAGCGATTCGACATCGAAGACATGGCGCTCCGCGCGCTGACGGGCCAGCGCCAGGCGATCCTCGATGCCCATCGCATCGACGTCACCGTCGGCGCCATCGAATGAGGATGCCCAGGACCGCTCTACCGGTCTTTCCAGCAGCTCTTGCATGGGTCCCTCCGCGAACGGATTCGGCCGTCTTCTTCACCGGGACAAGAAACTCCGGAAGGACTCCGGAGCCGGCGAATGCCCATGGTGATGCGCGATGCCACCCTCGTCAATCACCGGCCTCCCCAAGCTTGGGGACCGGGCTGCGCTGCGCGCCTACAGCCCCAGTTCCGCCGCCAGCTGGTTCGCGGCCCAGCGCGTCTTGTTGTCGGGCCACGCCTCGAGCAACTCGACCATCTTCGCGTTGCGCGGCGCCTCGCCGCCATGCTTGCGCGCGAGGCGCACCACCTCGCCGCAGAGCGCATCGATCTCGGTGCGGCGACCGAGCGCCAGGTCGTCCGCCATGCTCGAGCGCGCCTTGGCATCGATGCGCAGCATGCGCGCGGCCACCAGGCGGAACAGCGGGGTCGGCAGGCGC
This sequence comes from Variovorax ureilyticus, assembly GCF_050632185.1. Lineage (GTDB taxonomy): Bacteria > Pseudomonadota > Gammaproteobacteria > Burkholderiales > Burkholderiaceae_C > Variovorax > Variovorax ureilyticus_A. Next base: position 1,533,283 of record NZ_CP192579.1, on the reverse strand, counting down.
AGGATGCCCGGCAGCTTGCGCGCGGGCACCGCCGCGAGCTGCGCGGGCTCGATGCCCGCCTTGGCCAGTGCGGCCAGCGCCTCGTCCATCAGTGCGGCGAGGCAGCGGCGGTAATCGCGCTCCAGCAATTCCTCGCGCAGCGGAAGCCCCGACAGCGCGTTCACCGGGTTGTTGAGGTTCATCAGCAGCTTGCCCCACTGCACCGGCACGAGGTCGGCATGCAGATCGATGGGCACGCCCGCACGCTCGAACACCGCCACCCAGCGCCGCAGCACGGGATCGTCCTTCGCGGCCAGGCGACCGGCGGTGCCGCGATGGAAGGCGCCGGGGCCGAGTTCGGCGATGTTGTAGGGAACCATGGCCGGCAGGACGTTGAGCCCCGGCGCGGCTTCGGCAGCAACGGCGGCGTTCGACATGCCGTTCTGCAGCGACAGCACCGCGGTGCCGGCAGGCAGCTTCGCCGCGAGCTCGGCCGCGGCTTCGGCGGTCGCCCCGCTCTTGACGGTCAGGAGCACCAGCCCCGGACGAACGCCCGTCGGGACGTGCTCGTAGACGCGGATCAGTCCCGCTGGCACGTGGTGGCGGATGCCCTCGAGATTCGTCAGCGTGAGGCCACGCGAATCCAGCGCGCCGATCACGCGCGGGCGCCCGACGAAGCCGACACGAACGCCCGCAGCCGCAAGGCTGCCCCCGATGTAGCACCCGACCGCGCCCGCCCCCATCACGAGGACATCGACCGCCGACTCCTCGTTCATCCCTTGGCTTGGAGTCGTTCGGCCACCCAGCCCTGCACCGACTGCAGCGCGGCCGGAACGCCGGCGGCATCGGTGCCACCCGCCATCGCCATGTCGGGCTTGCCGCCGCCCTTGCCGCCCACCTGCTGGGCGACGAAGTTGACCAGTTCGCCGGCCTTGACCTTGCCCATGGTGTCGGACGTGACGCCGGCCGCGAGCTGCACCTTCGCGCCATCGACGGCCGCGAGCACGATGGCCGCGGTCTTGAGCTTGTCCTTGAGCTTGTCCATCGTGTCGCGCAGCGTCTTGGCATCGGCGCCGTCCAGCTTGGCCGCGAGCACCTTGATGCCGTTGACATCGACCGCCTGCGCGACCAGCTCGTCGCCCTTCGAGGAAGCGAGCTTGCCCTTGAGCGCGCCCACTTCGCGCTCCAGCGCACGGACCTGTTCGAGCACTTGCGAAAGACGCGGCTGCAGTTCGGAGACCGGCGTCTTCAGCGTCGCCGCCGCGCTGTTCACGGTGGCTTCGAGCTGCTGCAGGTAGGCCAGCGCATTGGCGCCGGTCACCGCCTCGATCCGGCGCACGCCGGCGGCCACGCCGCCTTCGCTCACGATCTTGAACAGGCCGATGTCGCCGGTGCGCGCGACGTGCGTGCCGCCGCACAGCTCGCGGCTCGTGCCGATGTCGAGCACGCGAACCGTCTCGCCGTACTTCTCGCCGAAGAGCATCATGGCGCCGGTCTTCTGGGCCGATTCCAGGTCCATCACGCGCGCCTGCGTCGCCTCGTTGGCGAGGATCTCGGCGTTCACGCGGCGCTCGATCTCGGTGATCTGGTCCTGCGTGACCGGCGCGTTGTGCGCGAAGTCGAAGCGCGTCTTGTCGGCATCGACGAGCGAACCCTTCTGCTGAACATGGCCGCCGAGCACTTCGCGCAGCGCCTTGTGCATCAGGTGGGTGACGCTGTGGTTGCGCATCGTCGCGGCGCGGAGCCGGGTGTCGACGCGGGCGGTCACGACATCGCCGACCTTGAGCGTGCCCTCTGTCTGCGTGCCGTGGTGGCCGAACACGTCGGCCTTGATCTTCTGTGTGTCGGCGACGCCGAACTGCACGCCCTCGGCGGCAAGCACGCCCTGGTCGCCCACCTGGCCGCCGCTCTCGGCATAGAACGGCGTGGTGTCGAGCACGACGATGCCGGAATGGCCCTCGGCCAACTGCTGGACCGGCACGCCTTCGAAGTACAGGGCGACGACGGTCGCCTTCTCTTCGAGACTTTCGTAGCCGGTGAATGCATTGGCCGCACCGCTGTATTCGACGGCGCGTTCCATCTTGAACTTGCCCGCCGCGCGGCCGGCTGCCTTCTGCTTTTCCATCGCGGCGTTGAAGCCGGCCTCGTCGACCGCGACGCCACGCTCGCGGCACACGTCGGCCGAGAGATCGAGCGGAAAGCCGTAGGTGTCATGCAGCTTGAACGCCACGTCGCCCGGCAGCACCTTCGCGTCATTGGCGAGTGCGGCATCGAGGATTTCCATGCCGTTGGCCAGCGTTTCGAAGAAGCGTTCTTCTTCCGCTTTCAGCGTCTCGACGATGCGCTGCGCGTCGGCGCGCAGCTTGGGATAGGCGTCGCCCATCAGCGCGACGAGGTCGGGCACCAGCTTGTGGAAGAAGGGCTTCTTCTGGCCCAGCTTGTAGCCGTGGCGGATCGCGCGGCGCACGATGCGGCGCTGCACGTAGCCCCGGCCTTCATTCGACGGAATCACGCCGTCGGCCACGAGGAAAGCGGTCGCGCGGACGTGGTCGGCGATCACCTTCAGCGAGTTGTTGGCGAGGTCGGCGCAGCCCGTTTCGCGGGCGGCCGCCTTGATGAGCGCGTCGAAGATGTCAATCTGGTAATTGCTGTGGACGTGCTGCAGGATCGCCGCGAGACGCTCCAGCCCCATGCCGGTGTCGACGCAGGGCGCGGGCAGGTTCACGACGCTGCCGTCTTCCTTCATGTCGAACTGCATGAACACGTGGTTCCAGATCTCGATGAAGCGATCGCCGTCTTCGTCAGGGCTGCCCGGCGGGCCGCCGGGGATTTCGGGACCGTGGTCGTAGAAGATTTCGCTGCACGGGCCGCAAGGGCCGGTGTCGGCCATCATCCAGAAGTTGTCGGACTTGTACCGGCCGCCCTTGTTGTCGCCGATGCGGATCACACGCTCCGGCGGCATGCCGATTTCCTTGGTCCAGATGTCGTAGGCCTCGTCGTCCTCGTGGTAGACGGTGGCCAGCAGGCGTTCGGCCGGCAGCTTGTAGACCTGGGTCAGCAGCTCCCAGCCCCACTTGAGCGACTCGCGCTTGAAGTAGTCGCCGAAGCTCCAGTTGCCCAGCATCTCGAAGAAGGTGTGGTGGCGCGCGGTGTAGCCGACGTTCTCGAGGTCGTTGTGCTTGCCGCCCGCACGCAGGCAGGCCTGGACGGAGGCGGCGCGCACGTAGGGGCGCTTGTCGCTGCCGAGGAACACGTCCTTGAACTGCACCATGCCGGAGTTCGTGAACATGAGGGTCGGGTCGTTGCCCGGCACCAGCGAACTGGAGGGCACCACGGTGTGGCCCTTGCTCTCGAAGAAATCGAGGAAGGTCTTGCGGATGTCGGCAACGCTGAAAGTGGGCTGGCTCATCTTGGAATCTGGCTTGTTGCAAAGGCGGCCGGTTGCGGGGCAGCACCTGCATCGAACCCACCTAACTGCTTGATCTGCTTGAACATTCGATTATAGGTTTGAGGAAGAATCTCGCCCCATGCTCGAACGCATCCTGGCCGACGCCGTGCTGGTGCTGCACGGCGTGTTCATCCTCTTCGTCGTCGCGGGCGGTGCAGGGGTGTGGCGCTGGCCGCGGCTCGCGTGGCTGCATCTGCCGGCGGTCGCCTGGGCGATCTGGATCGAGGGGTCGGGCGGCATCTGTCCGCTGACGCCGCTGGAGAACGAATTCCGCCGCTCGGCCGGCCAAGCCGGCTACGGCGGCGGTTTCATCGAGCACTACCTGCTCGCGGCGATCTACCCCGAGGGGCTCACGCGCGGCGTTCAGATCGGCCTGGGCGCGTTCGCCCTGCTGCTCAATCTCGTGGTGTATGCGCGACTGCTTCTGCGTCGCTGACCCGCGATGCGTCGCGCAGCAGCGCGGCGGCGCTGCGGAACTGGAGTGACCGGACCGCGCCGTCGATCTGCGCGAAGCGCACCTCCCCGAGCGCGGCGCGCAGCGCGGGACTCAGTTCCTCGAACCAGGGCATGGCGGCAAGGTCCTGCCGGTCCAGCGCATCGACCAGCAAGGCAAGTTCTTCGGGATCGATCGGCGGGGCTTCTTCCGGTTCGCGCGCGCCCTCCTTCGGATCGAGCCACGGACGAGCGGACGCCTCGAGTGCGCGCAGCGCTGCGCTCAGCGCATGGAGTGCGCGCCCGGCCGCCGCTCGGTCGCCGGCCTTCAGCGCCGCCTCGCCGCCCTGCGCCGCCCGCCGGATATCGCCTGCGCCGATCACGCCCGCGCTCCCCTGCAGCTTGTGCAGCCGCGCCCGGAGGGCGTCGTCCATGCCGTCCTCGCTCTGCGCGGGCGCGGCCAGATCGCCGTATTCGCCGAGAAGCCCGCGCAGCACGCTCAGCAGCAGCGCCTTGTCGCCCACCAGCCGCGCGAAAGCATCCGCCGTGTCGATGCCCTCGATGCGCGGCCAGTCCGGCGGCGGCGTGCCGGCGGCGAGCGGCTCGACCAGCGCCGCGGACTGCGCGCCGCGCACGCGCTCCAGGCAGCGACGCACGGTGCGGACCAGCGCCTCCACCTCGAAGGGCTTGCTGATGAAATCCGTCATGCCGGCTTCCAGCGCGCGGTCGCGCTCGGCGATTAGCGCGCTCGCGGTCAACGCGATCACGGGCAGATCGCGCAATCCCAGTTCGCCGCGGATGCGCCGCGCCGCCTCGTTGCCGTCGAGCACCGGCATGTGGACGTCCATCAGCACCGCATCGACATCGGGTGCGGCGCGCAGCTGCTCGACGGCCTGGGCGCCGTCCGAAGCCAGGCTCACGCGCGCGCCCTCCTGCTCGAGGATGTGGCGGCACACGTCGAGGTTGATCGCGCTGTCGTCCACCACGAGCACCCGGGCTCCCTCGAGTCGCCGAACCGGATGCGGCTGGTCGGGCATCGGAAACGCATCGTCATCGCCGACCACGCCAAGCGGCAGGACGACCCAGAACTCGCTGCCGACGCCCGGCGTGCTGGCGACGCCGATCTCGCCCCCATCAGCTCGACGAGCTGCCTGACGATGGACAAACCCAACCCGGTGCCGCCGAAGCGCCGCGTGGTCGATGAATCGGCCTGTGTGAAAGGCGTGAACAGGCGGCCCAGCAAGGCGGGTTCGATGCCGATGCCGGTGTCGGTCACCGCAAGCCGCAGCCGCACCCGGTGCTCGTCGCGCGCCGTCGCGTGCACGCGCAGACGGACCGAGCCCCGGGCGGTGAACTTGACCGCGTTGCTCAGCAGGTTCACCAGGATCTGCCGGATGCGCGTGACGTCGCCGCGCAGCCGCTGCGGCAGGTCTTCGTCCGCGTCGAGCCGCAGCGCGATCTGCTTGTTGCCGGCCGCCACCGCCGCCATCTCGATGACGCCTTCGAGCAGCTCGCGCAGGCCGAACTCGGTCTCTTCGATCACCATCTCGCCGGCCTCGATCTTCGAGATGTCGAGGATGTCGTTGATGACGCCGAGCAACGCGGTGCCGGCGGTCTGTATCTTCTGCAGCAGCTCGCGCTGGCGATCGTCGAGCGCAGTCTGGCGCAACAGGTACGCCAGCCCCAGCACGGCGTTGAGCGGCGAGCGGATCTCGTGGCTCATGTTCGCGAGGAACTCGCTCTTGGCACGGCTCGCCGATTCCGCCTGCGCCTGCGCCTCGCGCATGTCGGTCACGTCCACCGCCACCGTGATGAAGCCCTGCACCACCCCGGCGTCGTCCCGATCCGGAATGAAATGCAGCCAGTAGTGCACGACGCTCCCATCGGCCATCGTGCGGGTGCGCATCACGCGCTGGTCCTCGCCGGCGAGCGCAGCGCGGATCAGGGGCTGGTTCTCGCCGAGGCGCACCGGTCCCAGGAGCTCCTCCATCGTGAGGCCGGGCATCTCCCAGGCCTTGCGGCCCACCCAGCGCTCGTGCGCATTGTTGGCGAAGGTGCATCGCAGGTCCGGCGTCCAGTAGGCCACCACGCCCGGGATGTTGTCCGTCACGATGCGCATGAAGCGCTCGTTCGATCGCAGGCGCTGCTCGGCCGCCTTGCGTTCCGACAGATCGGTCGCGATCGCGATGAAGCCGACCACCGTGCCTTGCGCATCGCGCAGCGGACTCACGTTCAGGTGCACCGGGACGCGGCTGCCGTCCTTTCGCACATAGGTCCACTCCCGCGCCTGGGCGCGACCGGTGCCGGGCGCGGGCGCGAAGACCTCGCCGGCTTCGAGCGGCCGCCCCATCTCGGTCGTCAGCGCCATGGCCCGGCCCTGGACCTCGAACGCATCGTGGAAGCTGTTCATCTCCATCCGGTCGACGACCTCGGCGGCCGAGTAGCCCAGCAGGGCCTCCGCGGCGGGATTGAACAGCGTCACCACGCCGCCGACGTCGGTCGCGATGATCGCGCTCGCCGCGCCTTCCAGGATCGCGCGCTCGCGCTGCGACAACGCCGCCAGTTCGGCAGTGCGCTCCTGCACCTGCTGCTCGAGCGTGGCGTTGAGCTCCAGGATGCGCGCCTTGGTCTCCTTTTCGTGCGTGATGTCGCGCATCGTCTCGGCGACACCGATCACGTGGCCATCCGCCGCGCGGATCGGCGCCGCGGCCACCGACACCGCCACCGGCGATCCGTCGTGATGCCGCCGGAAAGTCTCGAACGCAGCGACCGACTTGCCGTCCGCGATGTGCCGCAGCAGCGTCTCCTCTTCCTGCGCACAGTCCGGCGGCAGCAGCAGCGACTGCAGCGGCCGGCCCTGTACCTCCTCGGCGCTGTAGCCGAAGATCTTCGCGGCCGCGGCGTTCCAGTCGGTGATCCGGCCATCGAGCCGGCAGCCGATGACGGCGTCGTTCGAGCTGGTCACGATGGCCGCGAGGCGCGAGCGCTGCTCGCCTTCGCGTTCCTTGCGCCGCTGGATGGCCTGCTCCACGAACGAGAGCAGCGCCAGCAGCAGCGCAAGCACCGAGCCGATCAGGAAGATCGCCCAGGGGCTGCGCAGGTTGAGCTGGCTGATGAAGCGTGGCTGCGCCGTGATCTCCACCTGCCAAGTCCGGCCATAGAGCTGCAGCGGCAGCGAGGCCTGAAGCCCGATCTTCTGCGTGCCCGGCTGCGCCGGCGAAGTGAAGAAGCGCTCGGGCCGGCCTCCGCGCGTCGCGTCGATCAGCGACATCGCGAAATCGCCGTCCTGAAAATCGAAGCCCTTCAGCACCTCGTCGATCCGCAGCGGCGTGTAGGCCCAACCGAAGACCTCGTCCGGCGTGCCGCGCGCTGCCGATGACCGGCGCTGCCGCTGCTGGAGCCTGCCGAGCTGCGCGTCCGCGCGGTAGATCGGCAGCAGCATCAGCACCGAGCGCAGCCCGGCGTTCGCCGGCTCGGTCTGCACCAGCGTGATCGGCGCGGTGATCGTGGTTTCGCCGGTGCGCATGGACCGTTCGGCAGCGGCGCGGCGCTTCGGCTCGGAGGCGATGTCGAGCCCGATCGCCGGACTGTTCGGATCGGAAGGCTCGAAAAACTGGACGACGAAGCGCTCGCCCTCGTTCGGGCCGAGCTGATGGACCCGGAAATCAGGCTTGCCATCGAGCCGCGCCGCAGCGACGAAGGCGGCCTCCTGCGCGGCCGGCACGCGCCGTATGTAGCCGAAGCCGCCCGAGCCCGGAAACTCGCGCTCCAGATCGCGCGAGGCCACGAACTGCGCGAAACGCAGCCGGCTGATGCCAACCTCTCCGCCCGCGGCGATCACCGCACCGCGCGCGCCGCGCAGGCCGATCTCGTACGAGTGCATGCGGGAAGAGAGCTGCTCCAGCGCCCGCCGCGCGAGCGCATCGAAGCGCTCCTGCGCCAGCGACTCGTTGTACCGAAGCTGCAGCAGTGCGGCGCCCGCCGCGCCGCAAAGGCCGACGATCAGCCAGACCAGCGACCGCGCGGACTCACGAATCCCCACGGGACTGTTCAGCCCGCGTCGGTATTGGGGGCCGGCGCCTCGTCGTGAGCCGCCAGCGAAGCCTGCGCGCGGCCCGCACCGATGGCAGCTTCGAGCGCCTTCGCGGCCGCCGCGCCGAGCGCGTCGACTGCCGTGACACCCGCGGCGGTCAGTTCGTCACGCCGCGCCGCGTCGACGCAGGACACGCCCGCGCTGCACGTGACGTGGCGCGAAACCGCCGATCCCTGGTGAGCGATGTCGAGCGACTCGACCGCGCGCAGCGCACGGTTGGCGACATTCAGCGCGTCCTCGGCCGAGGTGTCGGGGAGCACCAGTGCGAAGCGCTCGCGATCGAGCCGCGCGGCGACATCGCCCGGCCGCCGCATGCTGCGGCGCAGCGCATCGCCGACGGCCGCGAGGCAGGCATCGGTCGCCTTCCGGTCGTAGAGCGCCTCGAAGGACTGGAAGAAATCGACCTCGAGCCGCACCACGGAAATGGCCTGCCGCGCTTCCGCCGCGCGGGCGCTTTCGCGCTCGAGCGTCTCGGTGTAGGCAGCTTCGTTCGCCAGCCCCGTGAGGCCGTCGATACGCGACAGCCGGCGCAGGTCGTCCGACAGCCGCTTGAGCTTGAGCTGTGTGTCGACCCGCGCGAGCACCTGCTGCGCATCGAACGGCTTGCGGATGAAGTCCGCCGCGCCCATCTGCAGCACCGCAACTTCGAGCTCGGATTCCTGGTGGCTGCTGACGAAGATCACCGGCACATCGGCCAATGCCGGATCGGCCTTGAGCGCCTCGCAGACCTGCAGGCCGCTCATGTCGCCCATCTGCGCATCGAGCAGGATCAGATCGGGCACCGCCTCTTTGCTCAGTTGCAGCGCGTCGGCACCGCTGGTGGCGAAACGAAGGGTCGAGTAATCAGAAAGTATCCGGCTCAACACCTGAATGATGTTGGGATCGTCATCGACGAGAAGAAGGCTCGCCTCCACCGGAAATTTCTTCATCGGTCGATTCTGCCGCAAGCATCCTGACGATCAGCCCTGCACGGGATAGCGCGCGATGAACTCGTAGCGCGCCGGATACGTCGTGTGCGAGCACACCAGTACGAATTCATTCACTTGCCAGGCGATCGGCACCATCCCGGCCGGCGGCACCGCACCGCGCGTCCTGCGCGCAAGGGTGAGATGCGGCACCCAGCGCTCGGGCTGCACGGCGAAGCCCGCACGTTCGACCTGCCGCACGACGTCCTCATGCAGCGCGCGCAGGCCTTCGTGCGCGTCGGGCATCAGCACGGCGATGGGGTTGCGCCACGCTTGCGGCGTGCGAAGCAGCAGCGTCATCGCGCGCATGCGCACGTCGGCCAGGCGATGCGCGAGGCGCGACTCGCCCGGGCCCTCCACCTCGCCGAGGAAGTGCAGCGTGAGGTGGATGCGCGCAGCGTCCGTCAGTCGCACACCGGCCGGCCACGCCCACGCCTTGCGATGCGCCTCGATGGCAGCACGCACGGCCGGGTCGGGGAACAGCCCGATGAAAAGACGCCGCGTCGATTCGTGGATGGCGTTCATCTGCAATCAAAAGCTTACGTGCTTCGGCGGCACCAAAGGCACCCCGGCAAGGGTAATTCCCAAGCCGGACGTGCAAAGCCAGATTTGTATGATGATCGTGCAACCTGCCCAAAAGGACGATGTGCAGGTGTGCGCGGCATTGTTTCGCCCCTTGGGCGGTCACGTTCAGGCGGGTCCCACGTCCAGAACAAGGAGACAGCAATGATCTTTCGCACCCGCATCGTCGCCGCGGCCGCGGCGTTCGCCTGCGCATCCGCCATGGCGGCCGGCCCTTCGGTGGTCAGCGGCCCGGGCGAGAACCCGGCCTGCTTCAAGCCCTGGGACGCCAACACCAAGTACTTCCAGTGGCCGGCCAAGAAGGGGCCGTACCGCATCGCGCTGGCCAATGGCTTCGTGGGCAACACCTGGCGCATCCAGATGATCAAGATGGCCAAGGCCTACGCGGCGACGCCGGAGATGAAGTCGCAGATCAAGGAGTTCAAGATCGTCTCCACCGGGACCGACGTCGCGGCGCAGATCGCGGCGATCGACAACTTCATCAACTCGGGCTACGACGCGATCGTGACGATCGCGGTCAACCCGACCGCCTTCGCACCGGTGATCAAGCGCGCGAACGCCGCCGGCGTGGTGGTCGTGCCCTTCGACAACGTGCTCGACAGCGACCAGGTGATGATGGTCAACGAGGACCAGCTCGGGATCGGCCAGCAGTCCGGCGAATGGGTGGTCAAGAACATTCCGAGCAAGAGCGGCAAGCTGCTCGAAGTGCGCGGCGTGCCCGGCAACTCGGTCGACCGCGACCGTCACCTCGGCTTCCGCAAGGTCGTCGAGGCGCCGGGCAACAAGTTCGAGGTGGTCGAGGTCGTCGGCAACTGGGACGACGGCACCGCGCAGAAGGCGGTCGCCGATGCAGTGGCGGTGCACAAGAACTTCGACGGCATGTTCGTGCAGGGCGGCTCCACCGGCGCGGTGCGCGCGCTGATCGACGCCAAGCACAAGATGATCCCGGTCGCCGGCGAAGCCGAGAACGGCTTCCGCAAGCTCTGCGTCGAGCACGCGAAGGAAGGCCTGTTGTGCGCCTCGCTCGGCCAGTCGCCGGGCCTGGTCGCGATCTCGATGAAGGCCGCGGTGGCCGCGCTGCAGGGCAAGGTGATGCCGCAGATGATCTCGGTGCCGATCCCGATGGCGACGCACCCGAACTTCAAGGCGGGCGAGAACTACTTCCCCGACCTCACGGACAACTTCTTCACCACGAATGATTTCCCGCCCTGCGACGTGAACCTCAAGGCGACGGACATCATGTCGAAGGACGAGAAGAACAACTGAGCGGCAACAGGGGCCGTTTTGGCTTTGGAACCGATCCTGCGGCTGGTCGACGTCTCCAAGCGCTACGGCGGGGTGCGTGCGCTGGAGCGCGCCAGCTTCGCCTGCGCGCCGGGCCGCATCCATGCGGTGCTCGGCGAGAACGGCGCTGGCAAATCGACGCTGATCAAGATCATGGCCGGCGTGGTGCGGCCCGACGAGGGTCGCATCGTGCTGGAAGGCACGGAGCGCCGCTTCTCGCATCCGCAGGAGGCGGTCGCAGCCGGCATCGCCTGCATCTTCCAGGAGCTGTCGCTGATGCCGGACCTCTCCGTGGCGGACAACATCTGCATCACCAATCCGCCGCGCCGGCATGGCCTGATCGACCGCAAGGCGCAGCGCCGCATCGCCGAAGCGGCGCTGGCGCGCGCGGGCGCGGAAGACATCCATCCGCTCGCGCCGGTCGACAGCCTGACGCTGTCGCGGCGGCAGATGGTCGAGATCGCGAAGGCGCTCGCGCGCGACCCGAAGATCCTGATCCTCGACGAGGCGACTTCGGCGCTGACCACGGCGGACGTGGAGCGCGTCTTCTCGCTGCTCAAGCGCCTGCGCAGCGAAGGCCTCGCGATCATCTACATCTCGCACCGCATGAAGGAGATCGCAGAGCTCGCCGACGACTGCTCGGTGTTCCGCAACGGCAGCCATGTCGCGACCTTCGAGGCCGGCACGCGCAGCGACGCGGAAACCATCGAGATGATGATCGGCCGCGACATCGCGCATGCCTTTCCGCCCAAGCCGCCGCCGCGCGCCGCGGATCGGGGCGGCGCACCGGCGCTGGAGACGCGTACCCTTTCGTGGAACGACCGGCTGCACGACATCGACATGGCGGTGTGGCCCGGCCAGATCGTCGGGCTCGGCGGGCTGGACGGCCAGGGGCAGCGCGAGTTCTTCCTCGCACTTTTCGGCGTGCTGCGCGGCGTGACCGGCGAGGTGCTGCTGGACGGCAGGCCCGCGTCGGTGCGCGATCCACGGCAGGCCAAGAGCAATCGCTTCGGCATCGCGCTGGTGCCCGAAGACCGCAAGACCGATGGCCTGTTGCTGCCCATGTCGGTCAAGGACAACCTGAGCCTCGCCGCACTCGACCGTCTCAGCCGTGCCGGCGTGCTGGTCGCCGCGAACGAGGCCGAGGCGGTCTCGCGGATGGTGCGCCGCCTGTCGATCAAGGCGCCTGACACCGGCGATCCGGTCGGCACCCTCTCGGGCGGCAACCAGCAGAAGGTGGTGATCGGCAAATGGCTGATCAACGCGCCGCGCATCCTGCTCCTGAACGACCCGACACGCGGCATCGACGTCGGCACCAAGCAGGAGATCTACGCGCTGGTGCGCGCGCTGGCCGACGAAGGCGCGGCGGTGATGCTCTATTCGACCGACTACGCCGAGCTGATCGGCTGCTGCGACCGCGTCGCGGTGTTCTACGACGGGCGGATCGTGCGCTGGCTCACCGGCGCGGAACTCACCGAACGGGCGCTGGTGTCGAGCGCCCTCAATCTCGAACATTCCGAACGGAGCGCCGCATGACGCACGCCGACTGGCGCTTCCATCTGCGCGAGCACCGCGCCACCTTCGCGACCGCGGCAATGTTCGTCCTGATCTTCGCGCTCTACATCGCCAAGCATCCGGTCGGCTGGAGCACGCCGGTGCTGACCACCGCGGCCAACAAGGGCGTGCTGCTCGCCCTCGTCGCGATGGCGCAGACGCTGCCGGTGCTGACCGCCGGCATCGACCTCTCGGTGGGCATGGTGTTCGTGCTCGCGAACTGCATGGCCTCGCACCTCGCGATCGGCACGCCGCTGCAGGCGGGATTCGGCGTGGTGGCGGTGCTCGCGACCGGCGCGCTGTGCGGCTTCATCAACGGGCTCATCATCGTCTACGGCCGCCTGCAGCCGATCATCACCACGCTGGCGACCGGCATCGTCTATTTCGGCCTCGCGCTGGGCCTGCGGCCGGTGCCGGGCGGCGATGTGCAGGCGGACCTCGCCGATGCGCTCACGGGCGCCCTGCCGGGCGGCATTCCGACGATGGGGGTGGTGCTGGTTGCCGTGGTGCTCCTGGTGTGGGTGCCCTATCGCCGCTCGGTGACCGGGCGCGCGGCGCTGGCGATCGGCTCGTCGGAGACCGCGAGCTACATGTCCGGTGTCGCGATCGGCCGCGCAAAGATCGTGACCTACACGCTCGCCGGGCTGCTGGCTGCCATCGGCGGGCTGCTGCTCACCTTCGTGACCTACTCGGGCGAGGCGTCGTCGGCCATCGGCGGCGTCTATACGCTGAACTCGATCGCCGCGGTCGTGATCGGCGGCACCTCGCTCGCGGGCGGCTCCGGCAGCGCGATCGGATCGATCTTCGGCGCGCTCGTGCTGCGCACGATCGGCGACCTGCTCTTCGTGTTCGACCTCGAACCGCTCTGGCAGCCTCTGTTCCAGGGCGTGATCCTGCTGGCCGCGGTGAGCTTCGGGTCGCTGCGGCTGCTCAAGGTCAACAACCGGCTCGATATCTTCAGGTGAGGCGCGGCATGAGCACACTGGCATTGCGCTTCAGGCGATCGGGCCACCTGCCGGTGCTCGCGGGCGCGCTGTGCACCGTCGCGCTGCTGCTCGTCGGCAGCCTCTATTCGAAGAACTTTCTCTCGCCGGAGTACCTGTTGCTGCAGTTGCAGATCGCCTCCTTCCTCGGCGTGATCGCCACCGGCGCGATGCTGGTGATCCTGCTCGGCGGCATCGATCTCTCGGTGCCGTGGCTGGTCACGGCGGGCGGCATGATGTCGGCCGCCGCCGCGGGCTGGTGGGGCGGCGCGGGCGCCGTGATCGCGATCCCCTTCGGCATCCTGTGCGGTGCGGCACTCGGGCTGGTCAACGGGATCGGCGTGGCCTATCTGCGCGTGCCGTCGATGATCTTCACGCTCGGCATCAACGCAGTCACGCAAGGGTTGATCGTGGTGCAGACCGGCGGCTTCGCGCCGCAGGACCGCGCCACACCCGCGATGCATCTGATCGCGACCGGCCGCTCGCTGCTCGGCATCCCGAATGCGCTCCTGGTGTGGATCGCGGTCGGAGCAATCACGATCTTCCTGCTGCATCGCACGACCTTCGGCCGCGCGGTCTACGCGGTGGGCAACCGGGAGCGCGCCGCGTACCTCTCGGGCATCGACACCCGCCGCGTGACACTGCTGTGCTTCGTGATCGCCGGCGCGTGCTCGGCGGCCGCCGGCGTGCTGCTCACGGGCTATTCGACCAAGGCCTACCAGGCGATGGGCGACGCCTACCAGTTGCCGGCCATCGCGGCCGTGGTGCTCGGCGGCACCAACATCCTCGGCGGACAGGGCTCGTACCTGGGCACCGTCGTCGGAGTGATCCTGATCACCCTGCTCCAATCGATTCTTTCGGTGATGCAGATTCCCGAGATGGGGCGGCAGGTCATCTACGGCGTCGTCATCATCACGATGCTGCTGGTGTACGGACGCGGCCGCCGGCAATCGGGCTGAGCGCGCCCGGATTCCCAAGGAGACTTCATGACGATCGAAACCGCCGCGAGCTACGAGGTGCTCGACCCTCGCTTCAGCCGGCTCATCTTCCCGGCCGCGCACGTCGACAAGCTCTACACCGGCTGCCGCTGGGCGGAAGGACCGGCGTGGTTCGCAGCCGGACGCTACCTCGTGTGGTCCGACATCCCGAACGACCGCATGATGCGTTGGGACGAAACCGACGGCTCGGTCTCGGTCTTCCGCCAGCCCGCGCTCAACACCAACGGCCACACCGTGGACCTGCAAGGGCGACTCGTCTCCTGCGAACATCGCGGGCGTTGCGTGTCGCGCACCGAGCACGACGGCTCGCGCACCGTGCTCGCCTCGCAATACGAAGGCAAGCGCTTCAACTCGCCCAACGACGTGGTGGTGAAGTCCGACGGCAGCATCTGGTTCTCCGACCCGAGCTACGGCATCGACAGCGACTACGAAGGCGACGCCGCGCCGAGCGAGATCGGCGACCGCTGCGTCTGGCGCATCGACCCGCAAACCGGCTCGGTGGCGCGCGCTGCAGATGGCTTCGTACAACCCAACGGCCTTGCATTCTCGCCCGACGAGCGGCTGCTGTACGTGGCCGACACCGGCGCGACGCATGTCGCGGACGGCCCGCGCCACATCCGCCGCTTCCAGGTCGGGGAGGATGGCCGCAGTCTCAGCGGCGGCGAGGTTTTCGCAACCTGCGGCAACGGCCTTTTCGATGGCTTTCGGATCGACACCCAGGGCCATCTGTGGAGCAGCGCGGGCGACGGCGTGCACTGCTACGCGCCCGACGGCACGCTGATCGGCAAGATCCGCCTGCCCGAGGTCGTCGCCAACGTGTGCTTCGGCGGACCGAAGCTCAACCGGCTCTTCATCTGCGCGACGACCTCGCTCTATGCGGTGTATCTGAACGCGCGGGCGGCGCCCCGAAGCGGTTCCTGCCCTATCACAGGGACCGCGAAATGAACTTCCTGCTCCAGGTGCGCGGGAACCGAAGGCCTCGGCGCTGACGCGCGCGCTCGAACACCGCTATATCGTCCGCCTCGATGGCGAGAAGGCCGATCCCTGCGGCGCCTTGGTCGGCAACCTCCGGGACGGCACCAATATCGAATCGGGACGGGTGGCCGGCGCGCTCCAAGCCGCTCGCCTTGCGGCGAGAAGCACGAACATCGATGCGCCCACGACGATACCCAGACTCAATCCCAGACTGCGGTAGACGAACCATGCGTGGACGATGCTGTGATTGCGCAGCAGTTCCATCCACACGATCGGAATCAGGGCCGGCGAGGCCACGATCAGGTAATCGCCGACCCGATCCTTCGTGAAGCGCCCGCGAACCAGCGTGAACACGAGCAGCGCCGCCGCGATGGCAAGCGAAAGCACGAACAGTGGCCAGCCCAGCGCCTGGATGTTCGCGAAGGTCGCACTGCCGATGTGCACTGAAATCTGCTTCGCGATCTCGCCCTGCGGGTCCCCCACCGTCCGCCTGAGGATGTTCGACAAAACCTCGTCGATCACTTTCTGCGGCCCCAGGAAGATCGCGCTGATCACCCACTTGCCGATCCACGTCGTCGCATAGCTGAAGAACCATGTGAGCGTGACGCTGGCGGAAGACAGCAGGAGCGACCTTGCGGACACTTCCGGACGATTCCAGCGCGTGGCCGCGATGATGAGGAACATCATCAGGGCAGGCGTGAGGGGTGGGTTGACGAGGAAATCCACGAAGGCGAAGACAGCACCCGAAAGCAGTGCGATCCATCGCAAGCCACCGATATCGTCGGGCCTTGACTTCAAATGCACGGCGGCGGCCCAGGCCGAGGCCGGGCAGACCATGAGGCCGACCGCATGCACGGTCACGAACGGAACGGTGAACAGGTCGGTCGTCAGAAAGAGCGTGCCCAGCAGGCCCGCCACGATCGGCATCGGAAGCAGACGCGTGGATGCATGGATGAGGCCGACGCTCAGGATTGTGAGCAGGATCAGGTTGATGTAGTGCACGCGGGCCAGCGGTATGCCCGCCCACAGCATCGGCCGGAGATAGACGTCGTAACCATGCCAATAGCGCACGTAGGGCGGAGTCTCTACGGAGGTGCCGTCCCGGAGGTTGCTGACCAGGGCGCCGCAGGGATCGGCCTTCTCGCCATCGAGGCCGACGATATAGCGGTGTTCGAGCGCGCGCGTCAGCGCCGATTGGCCTTCGGCCGGGACCGCGCCCGCGCTCAGCGCGACGCATTCGGTGAACATGTCCATGACCTGCCCGTAGGGGCCGGGATACCAGTTGCCCGCAATGAGCCCTCCGTAGCGCACGTCCTTGCGAAGCCGCTCCTGCACTTTTCCTGAATCGAGCGTCTGGATGGCGACCATCAGAATCACGAAGACCACGCTGAGCGCCAGCAGACAGGCGGCCGCCTTGATCACGAATTTCATGCTTCAGCCCCCCGCTGGAAGGGAGCCACTTGCAGGTACATCAGCCGCTTCAGTTCCTGCCGCCCGCGCGTGACGGTTTCGAGCACCATGCCGGCAGTCAAAGAGAGGCAGGCCAGGATCATGATGCCGGTTGCGAGGATCGCCGTCGGAAAGCGGGGTACGAGGCCGGTGCGCGACCATTCGATGATCACCGGCGCGGCGAGCCCCAGCGACACCACGGCCAGCACAAAAGCGATCACGGCGAAGAACAGCAGCGGTCGCTCGTGTTTGTACAAGGCGAGGATGAGACGCAGGATGCGCAGGCCGTCGGAGTAGGTCGATAGCTTGCTGACCGACCCTGGTGGGCGGGCGCCGTAGGGCGTCTCCATTTCGGCGACCGGCATGCGCAGTTCAAGCGCGTGGACCGTGAGTTCGGTTTCCGTCTCGAAGCCCTTCGACAGTGCCGGGAACGATTTGACGAAGCGCCGCGAAAAGACACGATAGCCCGAGAGAATGTCGGTAAAGCTCTTGCCGAACAGCCAGGCGACAAAGCCGGTGAGGACGGCATTGCCGAACTGATGGCCCCGGCGGTAGGCATCCGCGGCGGCGTGCACCCGACATGCGACCACCATGTCGTTCTCCTCTTCGATCAGGCGGGCGATCATTTCAGGCGCGGCACTCGCGTCATAGGTCGCATCGCCGTCGGCAAGGACGTACACATCGGAGTCGATGTCGGCGAACATGCGACGCACGACATTCCCCTTGCCCTGCCGGCGTTCGACACGAACGATGGCACCGGCCTTGCGCGCCACCTCCTGGGTGTCGTCTCGCGAATTGTTGTCGTAGACGTAGATGTCGGCGTGAGGCAGGCTGGCCCGGAAGCCCCGCACAACTTGCTCGATGGCCGCGGCCTCGTTGTAACAGGGAATCAGCACCGCGACCCGAGGCGCCATGGGGAGTGGCCGTGACTCGGCATGCTGCGATACAACGCTGAGTGCTGTCATTCGATTCCTCGGTTCGAGTGAGCGCTTGGTTGCGTTTATAACAGGGCAAGCGTTCGGCGAGGTAGTCGTCCGACGGTGTTCGATCGCTCTCGACCGCTGCGAGACCGTCTCGATCACTCTCGATCGGATCGATGCTGTCAGTCGTCATGGAAACCGTCCCGCTTGGAGGATCGTTGTCGGCTCACCATTTGGAGAGACGCTAGAATCCGCAGCCGACGCGGGCGTAGTTCAATGGCAGAACGGCAGCTTCCCAAGCTTCATACGAGGGTTCGATTCCCTTCGCCCGCTCCACGAAACACGCCTTCCTTCCGGTCCGGCGCCTCGGCATCGAGTCCGACCGGGTTCCTACGCCAGAAACGGCAGAACGACCAGCGCATCCGGATCGAGCCCCGCCCGGTCGCAGAGGTCGCTGGCCAGCGCCATGTAGCGCTCGGCTTCTTCCCCTTTGTCCAGATCGAGGTGCAGCGTCGCGAGGCCGTCGTAGCAGGGAAAGAGCAACTGCGGCTCGCCCGACTTCTCGGCCAGTGCCAGCGCTTCCTTGTAGTAGTGCAGCGCACGCAACGGATCGCCGTGGCATTGGTAGATCTGCGCGAGCACGACGAGCGAGACGGCCAGATGGTCGAGCTGCCCGGTGCTCCGGTCGATTCGGATCGCGTCGTGGGCCGCGACCATCCCGCGTTCGTCGCAGCGGTTGGTCAGCGTGCAGTAGGCCACCGCCAGATTGGCCGAGAGGCGCGATTGCAGGCCGAGGTCGCCAATGCGGTGGGCGGTCTGCAAGCCGCGCTCGCAGGCGTCGATGGCGCGCTGCGGGTCGCTCGAGCTGTAGAGGACGCCGAGGTTCGAGAGCGCCCGGCACTCCGCCTGCGGCAGATCGGCGGCGCGCGCGACATCGATGCTCTGCTCCAGCCGCTCGACGGCCTCGCCCAACCGGTCCAGGCGGGCGAGCGCAACGCCCTGGATGTTGAGCGCGAGCGCGACCACGGCGCGGCTCCCGTGCGGGCTCGCCGGCTCGTCTTGGGGGGCGTCGAGCTTGCGGACGTGCGCGAGGGCGCGCTGCGTCCACGCCAGCGCACCATGGCTGTCGCCGCTGCGAAACGCCAGCTCGCCCCGCTTCTGGAAGAGCCACGCCAGCTCAGGGTGCGGCGGCGCGTCGTTCATCAGCGCGAGCCCCGCTTCCAGGCACTGGCGCGCCTCGTCGCGCTGCCCGGACTCCCAGCGCAGCGCGGCGATCTTGCGCAGCACGCGCGCCTCTGCAATACGGTCGCCCGCGAGCGAATGCCCCTCGCGCACCGCTTCCAGATGCGCAGTCGCGTCGGCGATCCGCCCGGCCGGCGCCAGCACGTCGGCGAGCCGCTCGCGGATCTGCAGCGGCTGTCCGGCAGCCTCGCCGCCGGCTTGCGCGAGCGTCTCCAGCGCGAGCTCGTAGTGCCGGATCGCATCCGCGTTCGCGTAGGTGTTGCGCGCCCAGTCGCCCGCGGCGACCAGGTAGTGCACCGCGCGCGGCTTGTCGGCGCCGAGGCGGAAGTGATGGGCCAGCGCCTGCAGTTCCTCCAGATGCCGGGGCGTGCCACCGCACAGGCGCTCCAGTCCCTCGCCGATGCGGGTGTGCAGCTCGGTGCGCCGGCTCATGAGCAGCGTCTCGTAGGCCACCTCCTGGAACAGGCCGTGGCGGAACCGGAACTGCCGATCGGGCAGTGCGGGTGCGCCGGGCGACGGCGGCACCACCGACAGCAGTCCGGCTTCGACGAGCGTATCCAGCGCGTCGGCCAGGGTGCGCGCGCGCGCGGTCGCGACGTCCCGCAATAGCGCCTCGCCGAACACGGGGCCGATCACCGCCGCTTCGCGCAGCGTCTGCCGGACAGGCGCCGGCAGGCGGTCGATGCGGCCCAGCAGCAGACCGTGGATCGTCAGCGGCACCTGCTCGGCCGAAGCGCGCGGGCTGTAGATCCAGGCGCCATCCTGGTGGCACAGCACGCCGTCGGCGATCAGCGCGCGCACCATCTCCTCGAGGAAGAGCGGATTGCCGCCTGCATGCTCGACGATGCGCATGCGAAGGTCGTCCGGCAGCGTGCGCCGGGAGGTGCCGAACAGGCCGTCGAGCAGCGTTGCGCTGCATGCCGGCGAGAGCGGCTCCAGCGCGATCCGCGTGTGGGCCGCGGGCCCGCCGGCCAGCACACCGACTTCAGGCGCCGGCCGGTGCGTGACGAGCAGCATGAAGGGCTTGCCGCCCAGCTGGTCGAGCAGATAGCGCAGCACATCGAGCGATGCGGCGTCGGCCCAGTGAACGTCCTCCACGATCAGCATCACGGGCTCGCGCTGCAGCCGGCGCTGGACGACCGCGAGCACCGCGGAGAAGATCTGCCGCTTGAGCTGTTCCGGATCGAGATAGCGGGGGCGTGAATCGTCGCCTTCGAGGCCGAGCACGTAGCCGAGGTAGGACACGACCTGCTCACGCTCCTGCGCGTCCACGCCCAGCTCCGCGAGCGCGGCCGCGATCTTGCGTTGCGCTTCGCCCGGCTCCTCGTGCTCCGAGAGGCCGTAGGCATCGCGCAGCAGCGCCGCGGGCACGCCGTAGGTCCGCTCGCCGAGGGACGAGCAGGCGGCGTTGCGCGCCGCGACACCGTCCAGCCTGCCGTAGGCGCGCAGTTGCGCGATGAACTCCGCCACCAGCCGACTCTTGCCGGTGCCTGCCTCGGCGACGAGGCTGACGAACTGGCATTGCCCGCCCCGCATCGCCTCGAAGGCGCAAACCAGCGCGTCGAGGTCCGCGTCCCGGCCGACGAGCGGCGTCGCGAGGCCATGCGCCCGCAGTCCGCGCACGGCCTGGGGCTGCGCCAGCGCGGCACCGAGACGGTAGGCGATCACCGGCTGGCTCTTTCCCTTGAGCACCAGCGCAGGCATCTCCTCGAAGCCGAAGGCGTGCTGCGTGAGCAGCCAGGTCGAGCGGCTCACCAACGTCTCGCCCGCCCCCGCGGCGGACTGCAGGCGCGCGGCGGCGTTCACCGTGTCGCCCGTCACTGCGTAGGTGGCGGCCGGATTCGAGCCGATGCGCCCGGCCACGACCGGGCCGGTGTTGATGCCGATGTGGAGGGCCAGCGGACGGCCGATGCGGAGCTGCCAGCGCTCGCTCAGCGCGGCGATCCGCTCGTGCAGCAGCAGTGCCGCGCTCACTGCGCGTAGCGGGTCCTCGTCGTGCGCGACCGGCGCTCCGAACACGGCCATCACGGCATCGCCGACATACTTCTCGACGAAGCCGTCGAGGCGCTGGATGCTCGAGGCCATCTCCGCGAACAGCTCGGTCTGGAGTGCGCGCACCACCTCGGGGTCGAGCGATTCGCCGAGCGACGTGAAACCCGACAGATCCGCGAACATGACCGTGACCGGGCGGCGGTCCGATTCGGGCTCGGGGGGCGCCACCTCGAGACGCTGCCCGCACTTCGGACAGAAAGCGAAGGTGGCGTCGGCGTCGAACCCACATCCAGGGCAAGGCATCACTGATTCTCCCCCGCCTACAATCCGGGTCCATGCGCGCTCCCGCTCCGTTCCACGCCAACTACCATGCCGCCGCGACCATCGCCGGCATGGCGGGACTGCGCCAGCCGGCCGCACCCTCCTCCGCCCGGCGATCCCCTCTCCCCCTCTTTAGCGCAACCATCGATCGCCGGGCTCCCGCCCCGCGCGACAGCGGCCGCCATCCGGCCGCATTCGACTGGAGAGTTTTTTCATGACCGCAACCATTCACGGCGAGCGCGTGCTCACCGAACTCGATCATGTCCGCCTGAGCAAGCTGCTCGATGCCAAGGCGCATCCGGCGCTCGAATCCCTCCTGGACCTCGCCGAGGTGATGCGCTCGCGCGAAGTCCCGGCCGACATCGTGACCGTCCATTCGAAGATCACCCTCGTGGACACGCGAACCGGCCAGCATGACCAGATGACCTTGTGCTACCCGCCCGAGGCCGATCCGGCCAAGGGCTTTCTCTCGGTGCTTTCGCCGGTCGGCATGAGCCTGATCGGGCTTCGCCTGGGCGCGGTCGCGCACTGGAAGACGCCCGGCGGCGAGGAGCGCAGCGCACGGGTGGAGGAGATCCTCTTCCAGCCCGAGGCCAGCGGCCAATACACCCTCTGAGCGGACCGAGCGACCATGGGCACGAACCCGCCCCGCAAGCCCCGCCTCGACGACCGCGCGCTGGAGCCCTATCCGCTGCGGCAGTCGCTGTCGGTCAATGCGCAGAAGCTCGCCGCGCTGCGCGACAACGCGGCGACCGAATGGATCTCCAAGCCGGACCACTACCTGCTGGTGGACGACGGCGAGCAACTCACGCTGTGCGCCGCGAACGAGCAGGCGCTGGAGGAAGCCACGCCGCTGGTCGCAGCCGCGCTCGGCGCCTCGGCGCGGTTCGGCACGCCGCGCGCGCATGGCACCGTCCGCCCGCATGACGGCGCACGGCTGCAGCCCGTGATGCTCGTGCGCGTGGAGGTGTTGCGCGCGCACGCCGCACATGTGCGGGAGGAACTGGCACGCCGTGGCGCCGGGCTGGTCGAGGAAGACCCGCAGGCCGATCGTCTCGTGCTGCGCGCCGAGGCGCCGCTCGCTGCCCTGATCGGCTACCGGCAGTTCCTGCGCGACACGACGAATGCGCGCTTCGAGTTTTGGAGCTGGCTCGCGCGCTACGAAACCGCGGACACCTGAGCGGCATCGGTCCGCTGCGGCGTCACCGGCAGCGGAGACAGACCGCCTTCCAGATAGCGCACGAGCAGATCGCGCACCACCGCCTCGGGATGGCTCTCGAGCCGCGACACGAGCTGCTCGCCGACGTACCGGCCCTGGAAGCAGACGTAGACGCGCGGAAAGTAGGTCAGCGCCTCCGCGGCGTCGCGAAGGCATTCCGCGAAGGACGGGAGCCCCCCATCGACGTAGCAGGCCTCGGGCACCGGCGCCCCCGTCGGCCCGGTGGCGCGCACGGCGTACGTGTAGGAGCGCTCCCCGAGCTTGCGAATTTCGAGAACTGGCTGCATCGCGGACTCCTCTTCAGACGCGCGGGGCGGGCGCCAAATTGGCGGGGGAGGTAGTTTACGTTTCGTCGCACCGCTTGCAACTGCCTATGCCTTTCGGCCAGTGGCCCGGCGCCCCTCAGCCCTCCTGGCCCGGCAACAGGTCCTGCAGCTCGTCGTCGAACCCGGCCACGGGCTGCGCCTTGGCGAGCGCCATCCAGATCGCGAACGGCATGCGCGGCTGCGCACGGTGCACGGCCGAGCGGGCCACGACGAGCCGGTCGCCCTCTGCGATCATCACGCCGCATTCCGCCGGGATCTCGTCCGGCTCGCCAATGGGCCGGCCGCGTGCGTCGCAGCCGAGCACGTACCAGCACTCGCCGCCGAGGTCGAGGTAGGCCGCGCGCTTGTCGGGCTTGCGCAGATCGCTCAGCAGGTCGGAGCGGTTGACCTTGACCTCGTGGACGACCGGCTGTGCGTAGGCCTCCACGCTGGTGTTGCGGATCGAGAAGACGTCGGGCCGCGCGATGCACCAGCGCGCCCTCTCACCCTCGGTGGCGGGCGGCAGTTGCGCGCGCAGGGTCAGGCCACGCCGGGCGACCCGGCCTGCGCGCGTCATCTCCCGCGCGACGCGCTCCACCAGCGCCTCGTGGCGCGACAGGACGGCGCGGTTGACCACCAGCGAGGTCGCGATGTGCGCGATGCCGGCGTCGGTCACACGCAAGGTCTCGTGGCCGTGGGCGGAGCGGACGCGCTCCAGCAACCCGGCGGCCAGCAGGTCCACCTCGATGGCATCGCAGCAGGGCCAGCCGGCGGAGCGGTAGACCTCGCGCAGGCGCCGCGCATGCTGGCGCCCGAGCGCGAGGGCGTCGGGTGGCGGTGGACTGATCGGCATGCCGGCGGCGGCGCCCTGGGTGGTGAAGTCGGTCATTGCGCAAGATTAGCGAAACGCGCGTCGATGCGATCAGTGCGCGCTTCCTGAGCGACCGCTGACCGCGCGATTCACCCCCTCCTTTCCCGTCCACCCGGGGCCTTCCCCCGCCCCCGCCCCCTCCGCCAAGGAGGGGCGCCGGACGCACCCCCTCCCAGAATTCCACCCTGTTCCCGGCTGCCCGCAGGCGGGGAGCACACCCCCACACAGCGCCACCAAGAAAGAAGAGACTCGTGCCTCAGCTCAACACCCAGACGGACTTCTTCGCAGCCCGTCCGTCCTTCCGGCTCGCCGCGACCGCGTTCGCGGCCCTGCTCGTCACCTTGTCGTCGAACGCGCGGGCGTTCGAGATCGACACGGGCAACCCCGACGTCGAGATCCGCTGGGACAACACGGTCCGCTACAACTACGCGAACCGGGTCGAGAGCCGCGATCCCAAGATCGGCAACTCCGCCGTCTCCGACGAAGGCACCTACAGCTTCGACCGCGGCCAGACGGTGGCCAACCGCCTCGACCTGCTGAGCGAGTTCGACATCACCTACCAGAAGCGCTTCGGCGCACGCGTGAGCGCAGCCGGCTGGGCCGACAGCGCCTACGGGTCGACCAGCCACTCCAATCCGCTGCCGCCGCTGAGCCAGATCCCCAGCTACGTCAACCACCAATACAGCGACTACATCAATCGCTACTACCGCGGACCTTCGGGCGAATGGCTCGATGCGTTCGTGTTCGGCGGCGCCGACATTGGCAGCGTGCCCGTCAACGCCAAGCTGGGCCGACATTCGCTGTACTGGGGCGAGTCCCTCTTTCTGGGCGGCAACCTGAACGGCATCGCCTACGCGCAGAACCCGCTCGACCTGCAGAAGGGGTTTGCCACGCCGGGCGTGGAAGCCAAGGAACTCTTCCGTCCGCTGAACCAGCTCTCGGCGCAGGCGCAGCTCACGCAGGACCTGTCGCTCGCGGGCCAGTACATGCTGGAGTGGGATTCCTTCCGCTACCCTGAGGGCGGCACCTACCTCGGCCCGGTGGACTTCGCCTTCAACGGACCGGACCGCCAGTTCCTCTCGAGCCAGCTCGGCTTCGCCCAGCGCGGCAACCCGTCCGAACCCAAGCAGCACGGCGAAGGCGGCCTCGGCCGCGCGCTGGAGCCCCGAATGGCTCGACGGCACGATGGGCTTCTACTGGCGCAACTACGCCGACAAGCTGCCGCAGACCTTCCTCACGCAAGTCGGCCGCAACATCAGCCGCTACAACCTGATCTACGCCGACAACATCGACATGTACGGCGTGAGCCTCGCGAAGAACATCGCGGGCATCAGCTTCGGCAGCGAACTCTCCTACCGCCACAACACGCCGCTGAACAGCACCGTGCTCGGCATCGCCCCGGGCCTGCCCACGGAGGGCAACACCAAGGGCCCGCGCGGCGACACCTACCACGGCCTCGTCAACGCCGTCGGCGTGATCCCCAAGACCGCCCTGTTCGACACCGCCACCTGGGCCGTCGAATTGACGTGGGCGCAGTGGGCCAAGGTGACCAGCGGCGCCAACCTCTTCTACGCCGAAGGCTTCGCGCCCTGCGTCGGCAAGGACAAATGGGACGGCTGCACGACCAAGAACTACTTCGGCTCCGGCATGTCGTTCACGCCCACCTGGTTCCAGGTGTGGCCCGGCATCGACCTCTCCGCGCCCATCACCTATGCGGTGGGCCTGAGCGGCAACGCACCCACGGTCTTCGGCGGCAACCAGGGCAACGGCAACTACAGCGTTGGCCTGGGTGTCGATGTCCGCCAGAAGTACCGCTTCGACCTGAAATACATCGACTACCTCGGCCACTACCGCAGTACCAACGGCACCGCGGTAACGAGCCAGAACGGGTTCACCACGCTGTTGAAGGACCGCGGCTTCGTGAGCCTGACTTTCAAGACCACCTTCTAGAGCCCTTCTAGAGCACACACCCAAGGAGACAAGACATGAAGTTCCCACTCAAGCGCATCGTCATCGCCGGATTCGTCGCGGCGCAGGCGGGCATCCTCGCGCATGCCGCGGTGAGCCCCGACGAAGCGAAGGCGCTCGGCACCACGCTGACCCCGATCGGCGCCGAGAAGGCCGGCAACAAGGACGGCACCATCCCCGCCTACACCGGCGGCCTGACCAAGGCCCCGGCCGAGTTCAAGGCCGGCGACGGCATCCGCCCCGACCCCTTCGCGAGCGAGAAGCCGCGCCTGGTCATCGACGCCAAGAACATGGGCGAGTACGCCGACAAGCTGACCGAAGGCACGAAGACGCTGCTGAAGACCTACCCGAGCTTCCGTGTCGACGTCTACCCGACACACCGCACCGTGGCCTTCCCGAAGTTCGTGATCGACAACACCGCCAAGAGCGCGGTCAATGCCAAGACCACGAACGACGGCCGCTCGATCGAGGGCGTGCATGCGGGCTTCCCGTTCCCGATTCCGAAGACCGGCTACGAGGCGATGTGGAACCACCTCGTGCGCTTCAACGGCCAGTCGTATGAATCCAAGTACCGCAACATCAACGTCGATGCCAGCGGCCGCCCGGCACTCGCCACCGAAGGCGTGAGCGTGCAGGACTTCCCTTTCTGGGACACCGCCAAGGCCGATGCCGACACCTACTGGCGCATCAAGCTGACCTATACCGGTCCGGCCCGCCGTGCCGGCGAGGCACTGATGATCGTGGACCCGCTGGACGTCGGCAACAAGGATCGCCGCGCCTGGAGCTACCTGCCCGGACAGCGCCGCGTGAAGGTCGCCCCCGATCTCGCCTTCGACACGCCGAACCCCGGCACCGCCGGCGCGACGACGTTCGACGACACCTTCATCTTCAACGGCTCGATGGACCGCTTCGACTTCAAGCTCGTCGGCAAGAAGGAGATGTTCGTGCCCTACAACGACTATGCCGCGGTCTACGGGACCAAGCAGGACGACCTGCTCAAGCCCAACCACCTGAACCCCGATGCGATCCGCTGGGAACTGCACCGCGTGTGGGTAGTCGATGCCACGCTGCGTGAAGGCAAGCGCCACGTCTACAGCAAGCGCACCTTCTACCTCGACGAGGACTCGTGGGCGGCACTGGCGTCGGACAACTACGACGCACGCGGCCAGCTCTACCGCGCCGGCTTCGCCTACATGGCGCCGAGCTACGACCTGCCGGCCCCGTACACCGACATGTTCGGTCACTACGACTTCGTCTCGCGCGTCTACTCGCTGACCGGCTACATCGCCGAGACCGGCGGCATGCGCCAGACGAAGGCGCTGCCCGACCGCGAGTGGACGGCCGATTCCCTGGCTGGCGCCGGAATCCGATAAGGCTCACCCCCAGCCTCGCCCACTTCGTGTGGCTCTGCACCCCCTTGCAGGGGGCAATCCCAGCGGCCCGGCCAAGCCGGTTCCGCGGGATTTCTGGTCTTGGCCAGCTGCGGGCAACGCGGACCTTCACGGAGCACCTACATGAACCCGAAAACGATCACCCGGGCCGCAGCCTTGGCCCTCGCCTGCGCCGCCGCGTGGGGAGCGCAGGCGGCGGCCGACAAGGGCTGGCGCGATGTGCTCGACACGCCGGCCGCCCGCAGCGCCCTGGCATCGCGCGCCCTGCTCAACGGGCTGGCGCGGGCCGGCGACCGCATCGTCGCGGTCGGGCAGCGCGGCCATATCGTCTACTCCGACGACGCCGGCAAGACCCGGCGCCGGGCCGAGGTGCCGGTGAGCTCGGACCTCGTCGCCGTGAGTTTCCCGACCGCCACCGACGGCTGGGCTGTAGGCCATGACGGCGTGGTACTGCGGACCAAGGACGGCGGCCAAAGCTGGACCACCCAGCTCGACGGCCGCCGCCTCGGCGAGCAAGGCGCGGAGAACCCGTTCCTCGATGTCTGGTTCCGCGATGCGGACAACGGCTACATCGTCGGCGCCTTCGGCCTCGTGTTCCGCACCGCCGACGGCGGCGCGCACTGGGAGCCGATCCAGAACCTCGTCGAGAACCCGAAAGCCCAGCACCTCTACGCGGTGCGCGGCATCGGCCCCGACGTCTACATCGCCGGCGAGCAAGGGCTGCTGCTCAAGCTCGCGCCGGGCGACACGCAGTTCCGCGCGCTGGAGCTTCCCTACAAGGGCACGCTGTTCGGAGTGACCGGCAGCGGACAGACCATCGTCGCCCACGGCCTGCGCGGCACCGTGCTGCGCAGCACCGATGGCGGACGGCAATGGCAGCAGGTCCCCACGGGCCTGCAGGTCGGCCTGACGGCGAGCACGCGCGACAGCGACGGCCGCCTCCTCATCGTGAGCCAGGCCGGCCACATCCTCGCGAGCCGCGATGACGGCGCGAGCTTCAAGCCGGTGCCCGTTGCCGGCGCATTGCCCGCGGCCGCCGTCGCCGTCGCGGCCACTGGAACCTTGGTCGTCGCCGGACCGCGCGGCGCCCAGTCCCTACAGCTGCCCTGACCCCGGGCAGCCGGAGACCTGACATGCACACCCCTGCTACGCGCGCGCAGGACGCCGCGCCAATTTCGCTCGAATCCTTCGACCTGCGTTCCGGCCCCCGGCTGGAGCGGCTGGTGTTCAACAACCGGCTCGCGATCATCATCGCCTGCGCGTTGATCACGATCGCACTGGGCTTCCTGGCCTGGACCAAGCTGGGCCTGAACGCCAGCTTCGAGAAGATGATCCCGCGCAGCCACCCGTACATCCAGAACTACCTGGAGCACCGCGCGGACCTGCGCGGCCTGGGCAACTCGCTGCGCATCGTGGTCGAGAACACCGAAGGCGACATCTACCAGCCCAAGTACCTCGACGCACTCAAGCGCCTGCAGGACGAACTCTTCCTCACCCCCGGCGTGGACCGCGCCTGGATGAAGTCGCTCTGGGCCCCCGGCGTGCGCTGGACCGAAGTGACCGAGGAAGGCTTCCGCGGCGGCCCGGTGATGCCCGACAACTACGACGGCTCGCCGCGCGCCATCGAGCAGCTGCGCGCCAACATCGCACGCGCGGGCCTCGGCGGCAGCCTGGTCGGCAACGACTTCAAGTCGAGCATGATCATCGTGCCCCTGCTCGACAAGGACCCGACCACCGGCCAGCGCATCGACTACCGCGCGCTCTCGCACACGCTGGACAAGCTGGCCGCGAGCTACGAGCAGGACGCCAGCGGCAAGCCCACCGGCATGCGCGTGCACACGGTCGGCTTCGCCAAGCTGGTCGGCGACCTCATCGACGGCCTGCACCAGGTGGCGCTGTACTTCGCCATCGCGGCACTGGTCGCGGCCGCGATCATCTTCCTCTACACCCGGTGCCTGCGCAGCACCGCGCTCGTGATCGCGTGCTCGCTCGTGGCCGTGGTCTGGCAGCTCGGGCTGGTGGCGGGGCTGGGCTTCGAGCTCGACCCCTACTCCATCCTCGTGCCCTTCCTCGTGTTCGCGATCGGCGTGTCGCACGGGGCGCAGAAGATGAACGGCATCATGCAGGACATCGGCCGCGGCGAGCACCGGCTGATCGCCGCCCGCTTCACCTTCCGACGCCTCTTCCTCGCCGGCCTCACCGCGCTGGTGGCCGACGTGGTGGGCTTCGCGGTGCTGATGGTGATCGACATCCCGGTCATCAAGGACCTCGCGCTCACCGCCAGCATCGGCGTGGGCGTGCTGATCTTCACCAACCTGATCCTGCTTCCCGTGTTGCTGTCGTACGTCGGCGTGAGCCCGGCCGCCGCCGCGCGCAGCCTGCGTGCCGACAACAACGCCGGCACCTCGCGCCTCAATGGATGGCTCGGCCACTTCACGGAGCGCAAGTGGGCGGTGCGCACCATCGGCGCGGCGGCCGCGCTGCTCGCGATCGGCTTCGCGGCCAGCACGCACCTGAAGATCGGCGACCTGGACCCGGGTGCGCCGGAGCTGCGTCCGCAGTCGCGCTACAACCGCGACAACGCCTACGTCACGGCGAACTACTCGCTGTCGAGCGACACCTTCGCGGTGATCGTGAAGACCGCGAAGGAAGGCTGCCTGCAATACGGGACGCTCATCGAGGCCGACCGTCTGGCCTGGGCGCTGCAGCAGGTGCCGGGCGTGCAGACCACGGTGTCGCTCGCCAACGCGGTGCGGCAGATCACCGCCGGCAGCAACGAGGGCAGCCCCAAGTGGCTCACCATCGCACGCAACCAGGACGTGCTGAACTACGGCGCGCAGCAGGCCAGCGTGAACAACCCGGAGCTCTTCAACACCGATTGCTCGGTGATGCCGGTGATCGCCTACCTCTCCGACCACCGCGCCGAGACGCTCGACCGCGTGGTCGCCGCCAGCGCCGCCTTCGCCGATGCGCACAGCAACGACGACCGCCAATTCCTGCTCGCCGCCGGCGGCGCGGGCATCGAAGCCGCGACCAACATCGTGGTGCACAAGGCATGGAACGAGATGCTCGTGCTGGTCTACGCCGCCGTGATCGCGCTGTGCTTCGTCACCTTCCGCAGCTGGCGCGCGGTGGTGGTGGCCGTGGTGCCGCTCATCATCACCTCGGTGATGTGCGAAGCGCTCATGGTGTGCCTGGGCATCGGCGTCAAGGTCGCGACCCTGCCGGTGATCGCACTCGGCGTGGGCATCGGCGTGGACTACGCGCTCTATCTGCTGAGCGTGCAGCTCGCCGAACAGCGCCGCGGTGCGACGCTCGGCGAAGCCTACGGGCGGGCTCTGCGCTTCACCGGCAAGGTGGTCGCGCTGGTCGGCGTCACGCTGGCGGCCGGCGTGCTGACCTGGGCGCTGTCGCCCATCAAGTTCCAGGCCGACATGGGCATCCTGCTCGCCTTCATGTTCATCTGGAACATGGTCGGCGCGGTGCTGCTGATCCCGGCTCTGTCGCACTTCCTGCTGCGTCCCCGCGCGAGCGAGCCGGTGTCGCAGGCCACGGTCGCGGCTGCGCCGAACGCCGCTTGAGCTCCCTGCGATTTGTCTCCACAAAAGAATGACACCCCTCAAGAACTACAGCATCGCCACGCTGAAGGACCACCTCGGTCACGACTTCGGCGCCTCGACCCCGACCTTGCTCGACCAGCGGCGCATCGACCGCTTTGCCGGATGCACCGGCGACGACCAGTGGATTCACGTCGACACCGAACGCGCCCGCACGCAAAGCCCCTTCGGCCAGACCATCGCGCACGGGCTGCTGGTGCTGTCGCTGATCCCCTGTGCGCATTTCGAGCTCGGCGTGTACCCCGGCGACGCCAAGGGCGTGCTGAACTACGGCTTCGACCGCGTGCGCTTTCTCTCGCCGGTGCCGAGCGGCAGCTATGTCCGCCTGCACGTCGAGCTGACGGAAGTCACCGAGAAGCAGCCCGGTCAATGGCTCGTGCGCTGCAAGAACACGGCCTATGCCGGCGGCGACACCTGGCGTCCGGTGATGGCGGCCGAATCGCTCGCAATGGTGGTCGCATGAACGAACGCGCACGCATCCGCCCCGACCTGCCGCGCGACGGCACGCGAATCGCCGATTCCTTCATCTCGCTGGCGGCCGCCGTCTGTCGCCGGCCTTTCGAGACGATCCACAGCCTGTACCGTTCCGGAAGCGCGCTGATCGAGGCAGGCACCGGCCTCTCGCAGATCGAGCCCGCCGCGGGCGACCGCCGCTTCGACGATCCGACGTGGACCCGCAACCCGGTGTACCGCGCGCTCATGCAAGGCCACCTCGCGCTCGCGGACGAGGTGCACCGGCTGGCCGGCGAGCTCGATCTCTCGCCACGCGACGAAGCACGCGCGCGCATGGCACTGCGCATGGTCACCGATACGCTTGCGCCCACCAATACGCTCGTGGGCAATCCCGCCGCGATCCGCCGCACCCTCGAAACCGGCGGGAGCAACCTGCTCGAAGGGGTGAAGCAGCTCGCCGCCGACTGGCGCCACAACGGCGGCCTGCCCGCGATGGTCGATGGATCGCAGTTCGGCGTCGGCCGCAACCTCGCGGTCACGCCCGGCGCAGTGGTGCACCGCCATGCGATGCTGGAGCTGATCGAATACAAGGCGCAGACGAAGACGGTGCACGGCACCCCGCTCTTCATCGTGCCGCCGCAGATCAACAAGTACTACATCTGGGACCTCGCGCCCGGCCGCAGCCTGATCGAGCACCTGGTGCAGCAAGGCTTCCAGGTCTTCGTCGTGAGCTGGTTCGATCCGGGCCCGGAGCAATCGGAATGGGGCCTGCAGGACTACGTGCTCGCGCTCGAAGACGCGATGCAGGCGGTGCGCGAGATCTCGCGCTCGCCGCAGATGCACGTGCTCGGCGCCTGCTCGGGCGGCATCACCTCGGCGGCGTTGCTGGCCTATCTGCAGGCCAGGGGCAGCGACTGGGCGCGCAGCCTGACCCTGCTCGTCTCGCTGCTCGACGTGCGCGGCATCGCCGACAGCTCAATGGGCCTCTTCGCGCACCTGGAGACGCTCGAGCTCGCGCGCACCGCGAGCGGCAACGCCGGGGTGCTGCAAGGCAAGGACCTCGCCAAGGTCTTCGCCTGGCTGCGGCCGAACGAGCTGGTGTGGAACTACTGGGTCAACAACTACCTGATGGGCGAGAAGCCGCCGGCCTTCGACATCCTCTACTGGAACTCCGACACCACGCGCCTGCCCGCGCAACTGCACGCCGACTTCATCGCGCTGCTGGAGACCAACGCGCTCGCGCACGACGGCGGGCTCTCGATCGGGGAACTGCCGCTGTCGCTCGCGGATGTCGCATGCGACAGCTACATCGTCGCCGGACGCACCGATCACATCACGCCGTGGGACGGCTGCTACCAGACGCGCCGCATGCTGGGCGGCCGCAGCGAATTCGTGCTGACCGGTAGCGGGCACGTGCAATCGATCGTCACGCCGCCGGGCGGCAAGAAGGCTTCGTTCATGACGAACAGCGGTGCGCACGATTCGCCGCAGAGCTTCGAGGCCGGTGCCCGGACCCACGACGGCAGTTGGTGGCCGCATCTCGCGAACTGGCTTGCGGAGCGCTCCGACGCACAGCGACGCGCGCCGGCGCGCGAAGGCTCGCGCAAGCATCCGCCGCTCGGCGATGCACCGGGCGCCTACGTGCTCGCGTCCACCGAAGCGGCGGCGGCCGGATGAGTCGAGGAAGCAAGCCTCTCGCGACCTTCCCGGTCCGCATCGGAGCCCAGCGCCTGCGCGTCGCCGTCGGCGGCGAACCGCGGGCGGAACGCACCCTGCTGCTGTTCAACGGCATCGGCGCCAGCGTGGAAACGATGGCGCCCTTCATGGCGCAATTCACCCGCACGCGGGTCGTCACCTTCGACGCACCCGGCGTCGGCGAATCGCCCGCGCCCTTGCTGCCCTACCGCCCGCGGGACGTCGCGCAGCTCGGCGCGGACCTGCTGGCGCAACTCGACGCGAGGGATGCGCACGTGTTCGGCGTCTCGTGGGGCGGCGCGATCGCACAGGAGTTCGCGATCAACCATCGGCGCCGCTGCCAGACGCTCACGCTCGCGGCCACCTGCGCCGGTATCGTCATGGTGCCCGGCCGGCTCAATGTGCTGCTGAAAATGCTGAGCCCGCGACGCTACACCGACCCGGCGTACCTGATGCAGATCGGCGGCGATCTCTATGGCGGCGAACTTCGGCTCGAATCGGAATTGCTGCAACTGCACGCCGAATCGATGCGAAGCCCGAGCCGACACGGCTATCTCTACCAGTTGCTCGCCACCGCCGGCTGGACGAGCTGGCCGCGCCTGAACCGCATCGAAGCGCCCGCACTGGTGCTGATGGGCGAGGACGACCCGATCGTGCCGCCGATCAACGGCCGCATCCTCGCGTCCGGCCTGCGCCGGGCCACGCTGGAGACGGTCGATTGCGGGCACCTCTTCGTGCTCACCCGCGCGGCCCAGACGGCGCGGCGGGTGGAGGCGTTCATGGACCAGCACGCGGGCGTAGCGTGAAGCGCTACCTTGTCGCGCCGGGCTCCCAGGGATTGAGCAGGACCACGCCAGTGCGCACGAAATCAGCCACGTTGCGCGTGACAAGAGTCATGCCGTGCGTCATCGCAGTGGCTGCAATCATCGCGTCGCGTTCGGGTGCTGGATCGGGCACGTGCAACGCTGCGCAGCGCATGGCGATTTCGGTGGTGAAAGGAAGGATGCGACCTTCGAATGCCGCGGGAATGCCGTTGAACCAAGTCCGCAAGACGGAGCCTTGCGGCGGCTTGCGTCGCTCCAGTTGCCGGATGCCGAGTTCGACCTCGAGAATCGTGATCGCCGAAAGATAGGTCTGATTGAGCGGCACCGATTGCGCCCAATGGATGACCGCGGGTTCAATGCGCGATTTTCCGGCGCGCAGTTCCGACAGCACGTTGGTGTCGAGCACATACATCAGTGCTCGCCCTCCTCGTCATCGAGATCAGGCGTCTGCAGCCTGAGGTTCAGCCGTCTCGGCTCGAACTTGATGTCGTCCGTTGAAGGCAGCTCAGACATGGCCTGCCAGAGCGACCGCACCGGTTGCCTGTCGCGACTGAGTTCTTCAAAGTCGTGATACGTCAGCAAGGCAAATTCCGGTTTGCCTCGCGTCGTAATGAGCACTGGCCCGTTGGTTGCCGCCTGCTTCGCGCTCTTGAGGTCGCGCGCGAATTCACGGCTGGTGATGAGACGTGTCATGGCTTCTCCCTTGGTTCAATCGGAGTGGCGCAACTTGCGCGCCGATTGTCTGACATGTTATGACAATTGGCTTCTACCCGCAAGCGCGGAATCGGGTAGCACCGTGGACGGAACACCAGACGGTTCCCAAGCAGCCGAACGTGTGCTCAAATTCCGCCCCGCTCCACTCTCCTTGCAGGAGGGCTTCCATGGGCAGAAACCTGGCGTCCATCTGTGCGACGGCGCTGATTTGCGGTTGCGCCACGCAAGCACCCACGACCCCGGGCACCGGCTCGGGTGTGTCGTATGTGCCCATGGTCGACATGAAGGGTGTGGATCCCGACATCCTCACGGCCGACGTCGCCGCCTGCCGCACCATGGCTTCGAACGTGCGCGTGCTGCCGGTCAAAGGCCAGGGCAGCAACGATGTGAGCGATGCAGTGGCCCTCGGCGTCGGCATCGTCGTGCCCTTCGGCTTCGTCGGGATGGCGCTGGTTTCGGGCATCGCGTCGGGCCTGAACGACGAGACCAGGCCCCGGCCTGCCGATGCGCCGCTTCAGCAGAAGACGCTGGTCAACTGCATGGCCCGCAAGGGTTACCGCAATCTCGATCCCCACGTGACCGTCGCCTACGTGTCGCCGCCGGTGGCCGCGGATGCGAAGGCCGTCCGGACCGGACGGGACACCTATGTGGCCGAGAGCTACGCCAGGGCGAATGTCTGCCACGGCCCGGCACGGGCGGTGCTCGAAAGCAAGGGCCCCGGCTTCGAGCGCCACAGCGTCGTGTGCGCGGATGGCCAACGCACCGCGTTGCGATGCGAGTTCGGAAACTGCACGCCGGAGCCGATGGACGTCGCCCTTGATCGGTGAACGGCGACCGTCACACCCACCGGACCTACCAGTTGCGGATGTCCGGGTTCCGGAAGGAGAAGTCGTTGGGCACGTCCAGGTTCGAATACGACAGGGACATGCTCAGGTCGAGCGACACCACCTGGTGCCACCAGGCGAGCGGCAGGAACATGGTCTCCCCGGGCTCGACGACCACATCGAGGATGGTCACTTCCTTGAAGAGCGGGTAGCGGCTCAGGTCCGGGTCGTCGATGTCGACCGGACTGAAGACGTTGTTGAAGTTGTAGAGCTTGGGCGTCTCCAGCGGCGAGATGAGACGCCACCGCTTGCGTCCGACCACCTGCGTGTGGAACAGCATGATCGTGTCGTGGTGCAGGGGCGTCTTCGTGCCCGCAGGGCCGAACCAGAAGGACGACCGATCGGCCAGCTGCGACCGGTCGCACGCCGGCGGCAGGCTTCCGATGTCGGCCAGGAGCGGGGAGAACGCCTCGCTGCGCAAGGCCTCGTTGTTGGCGGTGAGATAGTAGTCGTTGGTCGGGCCGCCCGCGAGCACGCGATCCACGAAGGGGCCGAGCGGCACGACACGGCGGTGCGCCAGCTTGTTTTCCTCGTAGTTGGGATCCGCGTCGCGGCCGTCCTGGATCTCCACGTCGAACCGCCCGAAGCGTTGCTTGAGGTCCTCGGGCGACCAGCGCTTCATCGCCGGCCAGTCGCGGGCGACGTCCGTCAGCACCACGGGACGGCATCCTCGGACGTAGCGCTCGATGAACTCATCGCGCGACGGCGAGGTGCGCTTCTCGACGATGTCGTAGTGCGGTGCGGACGCCCACAGCTTCTGCAGGTTGCCGGTGACCGATTCGAGCTTGTGCTGAAGCTGCTGCATGCGACGGGCCGCAAGGAAGGCCGGTTCGTTCTCCATCGCCGCGATCGCGGCCTCGGCCTGCGCCGCATCGAGGCCGGCCGCCTTCATGGTTTCCAGCATGGATGCTGGCGTGCACTCCCTGAGCCGGCTCTCCGCGATCCATTGCAGCCAGTCGCGTGAGGGCTCGGCGGCGGCCGTGGTCCGGGGCCGCGGGGCGGGCGGCATCGCCGGCAAGGCACTAGCCGGGTCCGCACGCCGGAGCATGTCCAGGATCTCCGAGAACACGGCATCGACGAAGTGCTTGTCCGGAACATCCTCGGGAATGCCTGAATGATCCTTGAGAACATGCTCGATCGTTGCGCGGACAAAACCGCCCTGCCTGCGCTCCGCCTCCTCCAGCAGCACGTGCAGGAGGTAGAGGGAGGCGCCCAGCTGGGCGCTCTGGTTTCGTTCGATGGCGTTCGTGGTCATTCCTTCTCCAACGGGTTGCGCCATGGCACAGGGGCGCCAAGCCCGTTAATTCTGGACCCGGCAGCAAGAACCGAAGGCTCACTCGGGCTTGAAGTCGATCGACTTCAACACCTCGCCCACCCGCTTGTAGTCACTGTTCAGCGATGTCACCAGCTCGTCGGGCGTGCGCCCGGTGCCGGCTTCGAGGCCCGCATCGAGCAGGCGCGCGCGCACGGCCGGTTGCGAGATGGCCTTGAGCGCCGCCTCGCGCACGCTCGCCTGCACGGCGGCAGGGACGTCGGGCTTGGTCCACAGGCCCATCCACGAAACCGTCTCGAGCTGCGGATAGCCGAGTTCCGCGAAGGTCGGCACATCGGGCAGCAGCGGCGAGCGCTTGGGCGTGCTGACCGCGAAGGCCTTGATCTTTCCGGCCTTGATCATCGGCAGCGAGGTCGCCATGCCATCGAACATCAGCGGCACGTGGCCGCCCATTACGTCGGTGAGCGCGGGCGTCGATCCCTTGTAACCCACATGCGTCATGTCGATGCCGGCCGCCTTGTTGAGCTGCAGGCCGATGACGTGCGACACGGTGCCCGGGCTGTACGAGGCGTAGCTCACCTTGCCGGGATTGGCCTTCACCCAGCTCACCACCTCGGCGAAGTTCTTCGCGGGAACCGAAGGCGCACCAACCATCACGAGGCCGCCGCGCCCGAGCTCGGCCACGGGGCGGATCTCCTTGGACATGTCGTTGCGCAACTTGACGATGTGCGGGATCTCGCTCACGAGGGAGCTGACGCCGACCAGCAGCGTGTAACCGTCATGCGGCGCCATCGAGAGCTCGTTGACCGCCAACGCACCGCCCGCACCGGGCTTCGCGTCGACCACCACGGGCTGGCCCGTGTCCTTCGTGAGTTGATCGCCCAGGAGGCGCGCGACGATGTCGGCGGTGCCGCCGGCCGGTCCGGCCACGATGATGTGCACCACCTTCTCGGGCCATTTGGCGGCCTGCTCGGCGTGCGTCGCGAGGCTTGCAACGCCAAGGCACGAAAGGCAGGCGGCCTGGATCATCTTCCGCCGCAGGTGATTCGGGTTCATGTTTTGTCTCCTTCAGTATTCAAACCGGGAACTCCGCGGAACCGGCTTTGCCGGGCCGCTGGAGTTGCCCCCGGACAGGGGTGCCCGAGCCACACGAAGTGGGCGAGGCTGGGGGTGAGGCTCATTTCACCAGCGCAGGAGCGCAAGTGCCAGTATGGCCAGAAATACGGTCTCGCCCAACATCAGTGCGACGGGCTTGAGACCCACGGTGGCGAGGTCGCGCAATTGCGTCTTCATGCCGATGCCGGCAATGGCCGCCACGAGGAACCAGCGCGAAAAGTCGCTGCCCAGTTCGGTGAGGGCCGACGGCAGCCAGCCGGTGCTGTTGACCGCCACCATCACCGCGAAGGCGACCGCAAACCAGGGCAGCAGCGGCGGACGCGCGCCACCCGTCTGCATGCCGCTGGCCCGTGCGCACATCACGGCGAAGACGATCACCGGCAGCAGCATCGCCACGCGCATCAGCTTGACGACGGTGGCGATGTCGCCGGTTTCCTTCGACATGCTGTAGCCCGCGCCCACCACCTGCGCCACGTCGTGGATGGTTGCGCCGAGGAACACGCCCGATCCATGGTCGCCCAGGCCCACGGCGCGCGCGATCATCGGGTAGGCGATCATCGCGAAGGTCGAGAGCGCCGAGACACCGACCACGGTGAACAGCGTCGCCTTCTCCTTCTGCGGATGCGACGGCAGCGCCGCAGCCAGTGCGAGCGCGGCCGATGCGCCGCAGATGGCGGTCGCGCCGCCGCTCAAGAGGCCAAATAGCGTGTTGAAGCCCATGAGCTTCGCGACCAGCATCGACACGCCGATGGTCACCACCACCGAGATCAGCACGAGCACCACCGGATGCCAGCCCAGCGCCACGACCTGTGCGGCCGTGATGCGCAGGCCCAGCAGCGCGACGCCCCAGCGCAGCACCTGCCGCGCCGTGAACTCGATGCCGGGCTTGCATGCGCCTTCGGCCGAGAGAAAGTTCATCGCCATGCCGAGGATCAGCGCGAACAGCATCACCGGCGCACCGTAGTGCTGCGACAGGAAGGTCGACGCGGCGGCCACCACCGCGCATGCGAGCACGCCCGGGAACAGCGTGCGGCTGCGTGCAGGCCACGCCGCGATGGAAAGGCTGGTCATGCGAACCTCATCCCCAGGTTGGCCAGCAGATGGTCGCCGTGCACATCGCGCAGCAGGTTCTTCTGCACCTTGCCGGTCGCGCCGAGCGGAATGCGGTCGACGAAAACCACGTCATCCGGCGTCCACCACTTGGCGATGCGGCCGTCGTAGAAGTGGATCAGCTCTTCGCGCGTCAGCTCCTGCCCGGACTTCTTCACCACGATCAGCAGCGGACGCTCGTCCCACTTGGGGTGGCGCGCGGCGATGCAGGCTGCCATCTCGACGGCAGGATGCGCCATCGCGATGTTCTCGAGGTCGATGGAGCCGATCCACTCGCCCCCGACTTGATCACGTCCTTGCTGCGGTCGGTGATCTGCATGAAGCCGTCGGCATCGATGGTCGAGACGTCGCCGGTCGGGAACCAGCCACCCGCCAGCGGGCCCGCGCCCTCGCCCTTGAAGTAGTTCGAGATCACCCAGGCGCCGCGCACCATCAGCTCGCCGGCGGTCTGGCCGTCATGGGGCAGCTCGGCGCCGTCCTCGCCGACGATCTTCATGTCGATGCCGAAGACCGAGCGGCCCTGCTTCGACTGGATCGCGAGGCGCTCGGCCGCATCCAGCTTCTGATGGCAAGGCTTGAGCGTGCACACGGTGCCGACCGGGCTCAGCTCGGTCATGCCCCAGGCGTGCAGCACCTGCACGTCGTAGCGCTCCTGGAAGGCGCGCATCATCGCCGGCGGGCAGGCCGAGCCGCCGATGATCGTGCGGCGCATGGTGCTGAATTCGAGCCCGTTGCTCTCGACATGCGCGAGCAGTCCCTGCCACACGGTGGGCACGCCGGCCGAGACGGTCACGCCTTCGGCTTCGAACAGGTCGTGCAGCGACTTGCCGTCGAGCCACGGGCCGGGGAACACCAGCTTGGCGCCGACCATGCACGCGATGTACGGCAGGCCCCAGGCGTTGACGTGGAACATCGGCACCACCGGCAGGATCACGTCCTTGGCCGAGCAATTGAGCGCATCGGGCAGCGCGGCGGCGTAGGTGTGCAGCATCGTCGAGCGATGGCTGTAGAGCGCGCCCTTGGGGTTGCCCGTGGTGCCCGAGGTGTAGCAGAGGGACGAGGCAGCCTTCTCGTCGAACACCGGCCATTTGAAGTCAGGCGTGTGGTCGTCGATCAGGTCTTCGTAGCACAGCAGGTTCGGCACCTTCGACGACGCCGGCATGTGCGCGCGGTCGGTCATCACGACGAAGGCCTTGATGGTCGAGACGCGCGAGGCGATCGCCTCGATCAGCGGCAGGAAGGTCAGGTCGAAGAAGAGGATCTCGTCTTCGGCGTGGTCGGCGATCCACACCACCTGGTCGGGATGCAGGCGCGGGTTGAGCGTGTGCAGCACCGCGCCGGAGCCGGAGACCGCGTAGTACAGCTCCATGTGGCGATAGCCGTTCCAGGCCAGCGTGGCGACGCGGTCGCCCTGCTCGATGCCGCGGGCTGCGAGTGCGTTGGCAAGCCGGCGTGCACGCTGGCCCATGTCGCGGTAGGTGTAGCGATGCACGTCGCCTTCGACGCGGCGCGACACGATCTGCTGTTCGCCGTGATGGCGCTCGGCGTGGGTGAGAAGGCTGGAGATCAGCAGGGGCTGATCCATCATCAATCCGTTCATGGTGGGGTCCGTAAATTCAGTTTGATTGGGCGGGGAACCCTGCGGAACCGGCTTTGCCGGGCCGCTGGGGTTGCCCCCGGCAGGGGGTGGAGAGCGACACGAAGTGCGCGAGCCTGGGGGCGAGCCCCATTTCAAGCGGGCACGCTGTGAGGGGCGCCTTTGGGGGCGGATTCGGCTTCGACTTCGACTTCGGTTTCGCAGGCGCGCTGCAGGTCGGCACCGTAGCTGCGCGAGGCACGCATGAAGGCGCCAGCAGCCAGCAGACCGAAGACAGGCATCGCGATCAGCGCGTGTTCGAGCGACCAGGCGTCCGACAGGAAGCCCGCAACCAGCGGACCCATGGCCAAGCCGAGCAGGTTCTGGAACAGCGAGAGCACCGAAGCGCCGGTGGCACGGATGCCGGGATGGATCACGTCGATGACGACGGCCGCGACGACGCCCACCGAGCAGGTCATCAGGAAGCCGCCGAGCGCCAGTAGCGCGAACTGCGCCTGCTTCGACAGGACCAGCCCGACATGCTCGGCACCGAAGCCCAGCGCGAGCACCGCCGCCGAGGCGATGCAGACGACAGCCGTCACCTGCAGCTTGGCCGCCGGACGCCTCTTGCCGGCGCGATCGGCGACCGCACCCCAGACCACGCTGCCCAGCGCGCCGCACAGCACCACCAGCGCGGCCTTGATCGCGGCCTGCTCGGGCGTCATGCCGTGCACACGGTTGAGGAAGCTCGGGAGCCAGGCCCAGATGGCCGACACGAGGATCAGCTGCGCCGGTGCGGCGATGCAGACCCACAGCAGCGTCTTCGAACGCATCAGCCGCTTGACGATGGCGCGCGCCGTGCCTTGCGTCGAACGCGTGGCCCGCTCGATGCGCGGCGTGAGTTCGACGGTGCGGTAGTCGCGCACCTTGATGTAGAGCAGCGCG
Source organism: Variovorax ureilyticus (assembly GCF_050632185.1). Taxonomy (GTDB): domain Bacteria; phylum Pseudomonadota; class Gammaproteobacteria; order Burkholderiales; family Burkholderiaceae_C; genus Variovorax; species Variovorax ureilyticus_A. The sequence goes on along the minus strand of NZ_CP192579.1, from coordinate 1,492,105 downwards.
AGGACCAGCCCCGGCACACCGACCACGCCGAACGCGGCCTGCCAGCCCCAGCGCGCGGCGATGACGCCGCCGAGCATCACGCCCAGCACCGAGCCGATCGACGCGGCGGAGAAGAAGGCCGCCATCAGCGCACCGCGCATACGCGCCGGAAAGTGGCTCGCGATGAGCGCCGCGCCGACCGAGCCGTAGCCCGCTTCGCCGAGGCCCACCGCCGCGCGCGCGGCCAGCAGCTGGCCGAAGTTGCGCGTGAACATGCAGGAGATCGCGGCCAGGCTCCAGAGCGTCGCCATCGCGACGATGCTCTTCACGCGGCTGAAGCGGTCGGCGACCAGCGCGATCGGGATGCCGCCCACGGCGACCGTGACCGACACCGCCGACACCAGTGCGCCGAGTTGCTTGTCCGAAAGGCCCCAGGCCTCCTTCAGATGCGGAAAGAGCGAAACGATCACCTGGCGGTCGATGTAGTCGACCATCATCAGGCCGAGCGTCATCGCGAAGGCGAACCACGCCTGGCGCGGGCCGAACAGGTAGCTGTCGGACCCTTGCTTCGCGTCGAGGGCATGCATGTCCATGGCGATCCCCTTGGCTTCAGGGCACGAGCACGGTCGCGCCGGTCGTGGCCCGCGATTCGAGCGCACGGTGCGCGTCGGCCGCGTCGGCCAGCGCGAAGCTCTGCTTGGGCTCGCTCACGATGCGGCCCGCGAGAACGTGGCCGAACAATTCGTCGGCCATCTCCAGCATGTGCGAGCGCGGGGTGATGTAGTGCATCATCGCCGGCCGCGTGACCCAGATCGAGCCTTTCACCGCGAGCAGCTGCGAGTCGATCACCACCGGCCCCGAGGTGGTGCCGTTGCTCACCAGCGAGCCGCGCGGCTGCAGGCTGTCGAGCGAGTCCATCAACGTGTCCTTGCCCACCGAGTCGTAGACCACCGGAACGCCCTTGCCGTCGGTGATTTCGCGCACGCGCTTGGCGATGTTCTCGCGCGAAGTCACGATGGTGTAGGCGCAGCCGTTGGCCTTGGCGATCTCGGCCTTCTCGTCGGTGCTCACGGTGCCGATCATCGTCACGCCCATCGCGCGTGCCCACTGGCAGGCGATGAGGCCGACACCGCCGGCTGCGGCGTGGTACAGGATCGTCTCGCCGCCCTTGAGCGGGTAGACCTGGCGGAACAGGTACTGCGCCGTCATGCCCTTCATCATCAGCGTGGCCGCGGTGCGGTCGGAGACGCCGTCCGGCAGCGGGATCAGCACGTCGGCCGGCATCACGCGCGCTTCGGAATACGCGCCTTGCGGGCCGATCAGGTAGCCGACGCGGTCACCGACCCGGATGTCAGTGACGCCGGGGCCGACCGCCTCGACCACGCCGACCGCGTCCGAGCCCAGTCCATTGGGCAGCGGCAGCGGATAGCGCCCGGTGCGGAAGTAGATGTCGATGAAGTTGACCGCGATGTAGGTATGGCGCACGCGCGCCTGGCCCGGGCCGGGCTCGCCGACTTGGACGTCTTCCAGGCGCAGGACTTCCGGACCGCCGGTTTCATGAAAGCGAATGGCCTTGGCCATGTTTGTCTCCTAGATGTGAAATCGCCCCCAGGCTGCGCGCACTTCGTGTCGCTGCGCCAACCCCTCTCCGGGGGCGCACCCGGCGGCCCGGCCAAGCCGGTTCCGCGGGTGCCCTGGGTGTCAGTTACTTCGTCAATTCGCTGATAAGCAGTTCCGCGCGGGGCCATTTGCCGAAACCGGACGCGGGATTCAAGTGGCCGACCTCGCCGAGGTCGATCAGGCGGCTGCCCCAGTCGCGGGCCAGTTCCGCGATGCGCGCGTACTCGCCGAGCGGATCGTTCCGGCTCGCCGCGACGATGCTCGGGAACGGCAGCGTCCTGCGCGGCACCGGCAACCAGCCGCTGGCACGCAGTTCATCGAGCGTCGGATAGCCCGCCGGCATCGGCCGATCGAAATCCGGCGGCGCGGCAAGCAACGCCCCTTCGACCGCGCGCCGCGTCTGCAAGGCCCAGTGCGCCACCATCACACAGCCGCCACTGTGGGCCACGATGACGATCGGGCCGTCGATGGCCTGCGCTTCGCGCTCGATCGCGGCGACCTTCGCCTTGCAGTCGAGGTCGCTGCGCCCCATCGGCGGCACGGTGCGCACCTCGCGCCCCTTGGCCGCGAGCTCGGCGGCCAGCAGCGTCTGCCAGTGCTCCGCGACGTGGTCGCGCAGGCCCGGGACGATGAGCACGGTCGGCATCACGGCGTCACTCCCCAACTTCAAGCCACCCGGCGCAGGTAACCCTGCTGGCGGCCCTTGGGGTTGGGCGCGAAGCCGTTGGCGGCCAGCGTCTCCTCGACGGTCTCGTAGAACACGCCGATCTTCAGGATCTCGCGCGCTTCCTTGCCGGTGGCGACTTCACGGCCGAACTCGCGCGAGATGCGAACGAGCTGTTCGATCTGCTTCACGGTCGACATCTTCCCGGTGCGCGACTGGTTCCAGAGGTTGTCCTCGATGCCGCAGCGCACATGCAGGCCCATGGCCATGCCGATCATGTTGATCGGCAGCACGTTGCGCATGCTGCTTTCCACCGTGAGCATCGCGCCGTCGGGGATCGCGCGCAGGAAGTTCGAGAGGTTGTAGATGTTCGGCGCGTCCATGCCGCCGCTGATCGCGACCCAGTTCATCACCAGCGGGCCCTTGTAGATGCCGCGGCGGATCAGGCGCTCGACCGTCTCGTAGCTGTTGATGTTGTAGAACTGGAAGGCGCTCTGGATGCCCGCGGCGCTCAGCCGGCGCACGTGCTCCTCGATGAAGCCGGGGCCCGAGGGAACGATCATCTCGCGGTAGGCCGCGTTGTTCTGCGGGTCGGCGAGCGAAGTGCCGGCGATGTCATCGGCTTCCATGTGCTCCAGCACGTTCATCTGCGTCGTGTTGACGGTGACCGTGACCTGGTCGGGCTTGGGGTCGAGCTCGGCCAGCATGTGGCGCGTGTCGTCCTTGAGCCACTTGGCGCTCGCGCCGTCGGTTTCGGGCGCGAAGGAGATCGAGCCGCCGACCTGGATGACCATGTCGGGCACGGCACGGCGAACGCCGGCGATCAGCTCGTTGAACATCGACAGGCGCTTGGAGCCCTTGCCGTCCAGTTCGCGCACGTGAAGGTGCAGGACCGTGGCGCCGGCGTTGTAGCAGTCGACCGCCTTCTGCACCTGCTCTTCCATGGTGACGGGAATGTCCTCCGGGAAGTCGGAAGGAATCCACTCGGGCCCGTAGGGCGCGGCGGTGATCACCAGCTTGTCCTGGTTTTCCGGGAAAAGGGAGCCGTCGAGGAAGTTCATGATTTGTCTTTCAGTTGAGATGTCGGGTGTTGGATGAGGTGATGCAGCGCTGTGTCAGTACGTGGCCTCACCCATGATTCCGGCGCGTTCCATCTTTCGGTGGCAGGGTGGGTAGTCCATGACCGCGTAGTGCTGCGTGCTGCGGTTGTCCCAGAAGGCGACGCTGTTCTTCTTCCAGCGCCAGCGCACCTGGTACTCGGGGATCGCGGCCTGGCTGACCAGGTAGTTCAGCAGCAGGCTCGCACCGGGCGCGTGGTCCTGGCCGAAACGCACGTTCGCGGCGGTGTGGAAGTTGGTGAAGTGCGTGGTGAAGGCGTTGACGAAGAGGATCTTCTCGCCCGTCTCCGGATGGGTGCGCACCACCGGATGCTCGGCATCGGGGAACTGCGCGTGCAGCGCCAGGCGCTTCTCGATCGGCATCGCGGCGCCGAAGCTGGCCTCGATGCTGTGGCGGGCGCGCAGGCCGCCGATCCTTGTCTTGACGTCTTCCGGCAGGCGCGCGTAGGCCAGGGCCATGTTCACCCAGATGGTGTCGCCGCCGACGTCCGGCGTCTCGACGCAGCGCAGCACGCAGCCGAACGGCGGCTTCTCGCGCCAGGTGGCGTCGGTGTGGAAGGCGTTCTCGTAGCGGTCGTTGGGGACTTCGGGCGATTTGTAGATGCGCACGAGGCCGGGGTGGTCGGGATCGCTGCCGGCGACCGGGTGGTCTTCAAGATTGCCGAAATGGCGGGCGAAGGCGACATGTTCGGCGCGGGTGAAGTCCTGGTCGCGGAAGAAGAGCACCTTGTGCTCGAGCAGCAGCGCGCGGATCTCGGACACCGTCTCGGCGTCGCGCGAGGCGGCCCCGAGATCGACGTTGCGCAGTTCGGCGCCGATGGCGCAGGTCAGGCGCTCGACCTGGATGGAGGTTTTCAGCGCGGCGGACGACACCACGGCGGGTGCGCCTTTCAGCGGGGTTGCTTCGACTGTCGTATTCATGGGCCTGTCTCCGTGATGAGCGCGGCGCCTGCCGGCTCTGGGTGATGGAGCCGCGCGGTGCGGCTTCTCAGGCGTAAAGAATAGGAAGCGGAGCCCTTTCGGGCCCCCTCCTTGCGGGAGGGGGAGACCCCTCCCCTCAGCCCCCGGACTGGTCTTGGATCAGCCCGAGGATGCGCGCGCGCACGACGACTTCCTTGCGCGTGCCGGCGTCCAGCTTGGCGAGCAGGTTCTTGACGTGCCACTTGACAGTGGTTTCGCCGACCTGCATCGCGCGCCCGATCTCCTTGTTGGAGAGGTTGCGGGCGAGAAGTTCGAGCACCTGGCGCTCCTTGGGGGTGAGCACCATGCCGCGTGCGGCGATCGGATGAGGCATCTCGCGGACCGGCGCCGGGCGCGCGGGCGCAATGGCGGGGGCCGTCGTCCGGGCGGACTCGCCGCCCTGCTCGGCCACCTGCCGCACCCACTGGCCGAGATCCGGATGGGCGTCCTCGAAGACGCGGACGAGCCCGTAACTTTGCGCCAGATCCATCGCCTCGCGCAGCATCGGAAGCGCGCGCTCGCCGCAGCGGTCGAGCGCGAACGCGCGCAGGCCGAGGATCTCGATGCGAAAGCGCCCCTGGTGCATCGCCTGCGCCAACTCGTCGGCACGCGCGAGCGGCTCGAGCGCGGCCCGCCAATCCTGGTTCGCGATCGCCGCATAGCCCTGCGCGAGCCCCCGCAGCGCGTCGATGCCCCGTCGCCAAAGCCGCCCCTGCGGCAACGAGGGGTCGCCCTGCAAGACGTCCATACGCTGGCACAGCTCGCGGCAGCTTCCGGCGCGGTAGCGCCGCGCGTGCATGCGCACCTGCTCCAGGAGGCTGGCGACGCGAAGCCGAGGCAGCGAACGCGCCGAGCCCACGGCGTCGAGCGCGCCGAGCAGCTCCATCGCCCGGTGCTCGGCGCCCTCGGCCATCGCCATGCGCGCCAAGGTGCGATAGGCCAGCAGCAACGATTCGGGCAGGCCGCTGCGCTCCAGCACGTCGATCCGGTCGGCCAGCAGCGCCGAGGCATCGGCGGGACGCCCGCGCTCCCACATCGCCGAAGCCAGGAGCGCCGCGAGCATGCAGCTGAAGCTGTTGCGACGGCCGAGCTCCGCATCGGCGCTGGCGACAGCCGGCTGCAGCAGGCTCTCGACCAGCAGCACCTGCCCTTCCCAGACGTAGGACAGGCCGATGATGAATTCACCCCAGCGCCCGACGAAACCCTGCCCGCGCCCGAAATCCCCGCGCGGCGACTGCTGCTGGCGCAGGCGTGCCAATGCCGGATTGCCTTCGAGCAGCGTGCGGTACGCGGTGCGGTTGGCATGCACATGCAAGAGCATCGGGTCGCGCAGCGGAGGGGATTCGGCCCACGGGTCGTGCAGCGCGGCGAAGCGGTCCGGATCGTCGGCGAACACCGCTGCGCCGCTGAGGATCAGCGCGCATTCGCATTGCAGCGTCGGGTCGGGCTTGTCCTTGGACTGGTGCGCGAGGATGCGCTCGACCATGCGGCCGGCGTCCTCGTGGCGCTCGCTCGTGGCCAGCGTCCACGCGGCGGCCAGCAGCAGGCGTGGACGACGATCGAGCTCGTCGGCGGGCAACTGCGCCAGCCATTCGAGCACCACGCCTTGCCGGCCGTGGGTCACGATGGCCTCGTAGAGGCTGCGTTCGGCCAGCTCGTAGGCCAGTTCGCGCTGTCCCGCGACCAGCGCATGCCGCGCCGCGTCCTCGAGCATGCCCCGCTCGGCCAGCCATGCCGCCGCGCGTGCGTGTGCGCTTTCCTGCTGCGCCTTCGGCATTGCGGCGAACGCCTCGCGCAACACGTCGCGCGCGAGCGCGTGCATGCGCAGCCAGTCGCCCTGCTCTGCCGCCACGAAGACCGGCGTGTCGCGGCTCAGGCGCGCCAGCCGCTCGGTGGCGTCGTCGATCTCGGCCACCCTGCGGCACAGGTCCGGATGCAGGTGGTCGAGGATCGCGATGCGGGTGAGGAATTCGCGGTCGGACACATCGAGATTCGCGAGCAGCAGCTTCATGAACTGGTCGCGCAACTGCCCGCCGATCCCCGCGATGCCGGCCACGTCGGCGCCGCGCGCCATCACCGTGAGCGACAGTTGCAGACCCAGCGGCCAGCCCTCGGTGAGCGCGTGCAGGCGCGCGGCGGTGTCGTTGTCGATGCTGGTGCCGAAGCGCTCGTGAACCAGTTCCAGCGTCTCTTCGAGCTTGAAGCGCAGCATCGCCGGGCCGACCACCACGCACTGGCCGTAGGCGATCAGGTCGTCGATGTCGAGGTTGCTGTCCGGCCGGCTCGCGATGACGGTGCGCAGGTTCGGCGGCGCATTGCGCAGCAGGTAGCCCAGTGCTTCGCGCGACGCGGCGGGCAGGCGCTCGGCCTCGTCGACGATCAGGACCACGTCGAGCGCGGTCTGCGCGAGCTCCGCCAGCCAGATCGTGATGCCTTCGAGGCCGGTTGGCCCCACCGCATCGAGCAGCACATGGCCGAAGGTCGAGCGCCCCGAGCTGCGCCGCACCGCCATCGCCAGCGCCTGCGCCAGCCGCTGCGGCGTGTCGCGCGCCTGCGCCGAAACCCAGGCCACGACGAGACCGTGCGAGAGATGCTCCAGGCGCCATTGCGCCAGCAGCGAGGTCTTGCCGAAACCGGCCGGCGCCTGGATCAGGATCGCGGGGACGCCGCGGAATGCCGGATCGTTGGCCAGCAACCTCGGCCGGGAAAGCAGATGGCGCGGCACCCTCGGCGGCGAAACCCGCAGCAGCAGGTCGTCGCCCGCGCCGTCCGGCAGATGGGTTTCGGTGGTCACTGGAAGCCTCGGCAAGCGGGGGATGCCACGGGGTTTGCCAGTCTAGCCAGACTCATCGCCTTGGGCTACTTCAGGTACGAGCGCAGCGCCGACACGACCACGTCGAGGTCTTCCGCGCGCTCCTCGCGGGAGGCGTCATGCGCGCCGAGGTGGTGGCGCACATGGCCGTCGAGCACCTCCAGCATCAGCCCGTTGACGGCGCCACGGATGGCGGCGAGCTGCTGAAGCACGGCGGCGCAGTCGCGGTCTTCCTCGAGCGCGCGCTCCAGGGCTTGCGCCTGCCCCTTGATGCGCCGGATGCGTGTGAGCAGGGGTTTCTTGTTGAGAACCGTATGCGACATGAAGGTCGATTCTAGGTCGCCCCACATACTGGGGTACAGTATCTGAATGATCCATGCTTCCCCTGATACCGAGGCATTCCGGCTTGACGCCGGCGGCCACTCCCACGTCTTCGACGACGGCAATCCGCTGGGCGAAAAGAACGCCAGGCTCGCGGTCCTTCTCACCGCGGCCATGATGGTCCTGGAGATCGTGGGCGGCTACTGGTTCAACTCCATGGCGCTCCTGGCCGACGGCTGGCACATGAGTTCGCATGCGCTCGCGCTCGGGCTTTCGGTGGCGGCCTACGCCACGGCGCGCAGGCTCTCGGGCAACACGCGCTTCGCGTTTGGGACCTGGAAGATCGAGGTGCTTGCCGGCTACACGAGCGCGATCTTCCTGCTGCTCGTCGCGGGCTGGATGGCGTACCAGTCCATCGAACGGCTGTTCTCGCCGACGGCCATTCACTACGAACAGGCGATCGTGGTCGCGGTCATCGGCCTGCTGGTCAATCTGGTCTGCGCGTGGCTGCTGAAAGACGGCCATCACCATCATCACGGTCACGAGCACCATGATCATGACCACGATCACCACCACGGCCACCAGGATCTCAACCTGCGTTCGGCCTACATCCACGTGCTCGCCGATGCGGCCACCTCGATCACGGCGATCGCGGCACTGCTGGGCGGCCTGCTCTGGGGCTTCGGCTGGCTCGACCCGGCGATGGGCATCGTCGGTTCGGTGCTCGTCGCGGTCTGGGCGCTGGGTCTGCTACGCGACACCAGCCGCGTGCTGCTCGACGCCGAGATGGACGCGCCGGTGGTCCAGGAGATCCGCGAAGCGATTGCGGCCAGCCCCGTCCCCGCACGCATCCACGACCTGCACGTCTGGCGCGTGGGCCGCGCGAAGTACGCATGCATCCTCGCCGTGGAGGTGCAGCAGGCCGCGACGCCGGGCCACTTCCGACAACTGCTCGAGATTCACGAAGAACTGGCGCACGTCACGGTGGAGGTGCACCTTCCGCGAGGTTCGTAGTCAGCGTCGGCAAGATGACCAGACGGCGCACACTCATGATCGCGATTTGTCATCGGTTGTCCTATAACTCATAGGACAACCCGATCCTTCAGGATCGACCGCGCCGCAGCAACGATTGCAGGCAGATGCCCATCAAATGGGTCAATTACGTCAGTGTTTACCCTCAAATCAGGCATCCTGGTTTCCATTGACAGCGTCGAATGGCGTGTAAATAATTCCTTCAGGTTGTCTGACAACCGATGACTTGCAACGCCGCATCAAGACAAAGACCAGGAGACTCATGAAAAGACCTCGCATTGGAATATCGGAATCGATCGTGCCGGCATCCGCGCCGCAAGGCATGCAATCGCCAGGACGGCGGGCGTTCATCGCCTTGGCCAGTGCGTCGGCCGGGGCCACGTTGCTGAGCGCCTGCGGCGGTGGCGGCAGCACGACCACCTTTCCAGTCGCTTCGAGTTCCACGCCGAGCGGCACCACCGCGCCGTCAACGACACCCGCGGCGGCCCAGCCGCCGGCCGACCCGATCTGGGGGCCCGCCGGTCTGGGCACACAGATCATCGACTCCCTGAAGGGCATCAATCAATCGATGTTCGCCAGCCGCGACTTCCTGGTCACTGACTACGGAGCGCAGGCATGCAGCACGGTGCCGGCGACCAGTCCCTACACCGATCCGGCCAAGTCGCCGCTCAGCGTCGGCGCCGATACGACGCATGCGCCGGGTTCGTTCGACTCGCGGCCGGCCTTCCTGGCCGCCATTGCGGCGTGCAACAGCGCCGGCGGCGGACGGGTCGTGGTGCCATCCGGTACGTGGTACTGCGCCGGGCCGATCGTCCTGAAGAGCAATGTCAACTTCCACCTGAGCCAGAACTGCGCCATCTACTTCAGCCCCGATCCGGCCGACTATGCAAAGGACGGCCCGATCAACTGCGGCACCAACGGACAGCTGTTCTACAGTCGCTGGCAAGCGAACGATTGCCTGAACTTCGGCTCACCCATCTACGCCAGAAACGAGCAGAACGTCGCGGTCACCGGCGAAGGCGACACGTCCGTCTTCAACGGCCAGGCCATGACGCCATTCGCAGGCACAGGCAACACCAGCACGTGCTGGTGGACCTTCAAGGGCACCAGCGGTGCCTACGGCTTCGTCAGTGCCGCAGCCACGCCCTCGCAGGCCAGCACCAACGCCAGCAACGTCGACCTGCGCACGGCGGCGCCGGGCATTTCGGATGCGCTGTACACCCTGCTGACCAATCCGGTCACGCCCTGGCAGCAAGACCAGAACTACTTACCGGCACTGTCGGAAGCCGGCGTGCCGATCGAGCAGCGGATCTTCGGCAAGGGCCACGACCTGCGGCCCTGCATGGTCGAATTCCTGGGCTGCACCAACGTGCTGATGGAGGGCTACCAGACCCAGAACACGCCCTTCTGGCAGCACCATCCGACCGACTGCACGAACGTGGTGATCCGCAAGGTTACCGTGAACAGCATCGGCCCCAACAACGACGGGTTCGATCCCGACGCCTGCGACAACGTGCTCTGCGAGGATGTCGTTTTCAACACCGGCGACGACTGCATCGCGATCAAGTCGGGCAAGAACCTCGACAACGAGTACGGCTCCGCGAAGAACCACGTCATCCAGAACTGCACGATGAACAGCGGCCACGGCGGCATCACGCTGGGCAGCGAGATGGGCGGCGGCGTCGAGAAGATCTATTGCCGGAATCTCGCCATGCTCAACGAGTTCTGGGCGACGAATTCGCTGAACATCGCGATCCGGATCAAGACCAATATGAACCGGGGCGGCTTCGTCAAGGATTTCTACGTGGACGGCGTGACGCTTCCCAACGGCGTCAGCCTGATCGGCGCAGGCTACGGGAGCAGCATGCTGCCGGGAAGCCCCATCAACAGCAACGTCCCGATCGGGGTGAGCACGCAGGCCAACAGCAACCCCTCGGCCTCGCAAGGCGGAATCATCACTTTCGACTGCGACTACCAGCCGTCCAAGGATGCGATCCGCACGCGCCCGGCGTTGCTGCAGAACATCAACATCTCCAACGTCGTCGCGAAGAACGTGACGCTCGGCGGGGCGACCGGGTCGTGCTTCCAGGCCATCGTGGCGCAAGGCCCCGTGGCCTTCGACTACAACGGACCCGCGCCGGCCCCCACCGCGCCGGCCATCGAGGGGGTGAGCATCGTGAACTGCGATTTCGGCAGCCCCATGGCGACCGGTCCCGCAAGCGCCACGGTGCCTGGTCCGATCTACGCCTACAACGTGCACGACATCACGCTGACGAACACGTTGATTGCAGGCCGGACCTACAACATCACCGTCACCGATCCGCGTTGAAAGACGGTCGACTGATGCTCGGCGTCCTCGGAGGCGGTGCGATGCCTCCTTGGTGCGCGCCCCGCGCACCCAGACCTGCGTGATACGGCGTCCAAACGGCAAGCTCGGAAGTACCAGTTGCGAACCATAACCAACTAGTTATAAAACAAAACCTTGCGCGCATTCCTCCAGTACCACAAACAGGAGACGTGGAATGAACCTCAAGGATCGACTTCCGGCGCCGCTTGCCCTGCTCCTTCTGGGAGCGACGGCCTACAGCCATGCGGCGACGCCCATCGCGTGCAACGCCCTGCTCAACCAGACCATCGAAGGCGCGACCATCACCAGCGCCGTGCTCAACCTGGCGACGGCGACGCTTCCCGAGCACTGCGACGTGTTCGGCAGCATCGGCCAGCACACCGGGGCGGATGGGCAGAGCTACGCGGTGAAGTTCCATCTGCGCATGCCCACGTCATGGAACGAACGCTTCTACTACCAGGGCGGCGGCGGGCTTGACGGCAGCGTCGGCGGCGCCGATGCGGCGCAGATACATCAAGGCTACGCCGTGGTCTCCACGGACAGCGGGCACGACGCCGCGGTCAACATCTCTGCCGTCGCCGGCAACGCCGAGTTCGGCTTCGATCCGCAGGCGCGTCTGGACTACGGCTACGACGGCCCCGCCCGCGTCGCGCAGGCCGCCAAGGCGATCACGCGGACTTACTACCGCCAGAAGATCAGGTACGCCTACTTCGAAGGCTGCTCGGAAGGCGGTCGCGAAGGCCTGATGTTCTCGCAGCGCTATCCCGACCTCTTCGACGGCGTCATCGCCGGCAACCCCGGGATGGACCTGCCCAAGGCCGCAGTCGCCGAGGCCTGGGACACGCAGGCCTTCGCCGGCGCCGCACGTTCGCTCACGCCCTTCGGCTTTCCGGATCTCGCGACCTCGTTCACCCCGGCGGAACTGAGCGCGATCGGCGACGCGATCCTCAAGAAATGCGACGCGAAGGACGGCCTCGCCGACGGCATCATCTCGAACCCTCAGGCCTGCCGCTTCGATCCGCGCACCCTCGGCCCTCAGGGCTCGGGACTGCTTTCGGCCAACCAGATTGCCGCGTTGAGGAGCGTGTTCGACGGCGCCAGGGATTCGAAGGGCCGTGCGCTCTACGCGGGCTGGTTCTGGGACCCGGGCATCGCGGCCCCCGGGTGGCGCGTCTGGAAGATCGGACCGCTCTTCCCCGCCCCGGGCAACACCTCGCTCAACACCACGCTCGGCGGCGCGGCATTGCCCTTCGTCTTCACCACGGCGCCCAATTCGCAGACCGCCGGCCGGCCGGGGTACCCCGGCACGGTCATCACGACCGCCGGGCCGGCGCCGAGCCTGCCGGGACTCAACGACGCCTTCATGCCGTGGCTGCTCAGCTTCAACATGGACGTGGATGCCCCGAAGATCTACGCGCGCGGCGGCATCTATTCGCAGTCGGCGATGGACTTCATGGGCACCAGTTCGACCGACTACCGCCGTTTCCGCGCCAGTGGGGGCAAGCTGATCGTCTACAGCGGCCGAGGCCGATCCGGTGTTCTCGTCGAAGTACCACATCGGCTGGTATCGCGACCTGATCGACCGCTCCGGCGGCGTGCGCGGCACGCAGCAGTTCGCACGCCTCTTCGTCGTGCCGGGCATGAACCACTGCGGCGGCGGGTATGCCACTTCGCAGTTCGACGCCTTCGGCGCACTCGTCAAATGGGTCGAGCAGGGACAGGGGCCGTCAGCGCTCATCGGCACTGCGCCCGCCGACACCCCGTGGCCCGGACGCACCCGCCCCCTCTGCGCCTACCCGGCGCAGCCCCGCTATGTGGGGCACGGCAGCATCGAGGATGCCGCGAACTTCGTCTGCGTGGCGGTTCGCGACGATGACGGCGACCAAGGCGGCTCCAATGGCGGCAACGGGCACGGCAATGACGACAACAACCACCAATGACACCTGAATGCACGCAGACATGACGACGGGGGAACCGGGCCGGCGGACTTGGCCCGGCAGGCGTTTTCGATGGCATACGATCGCCGGATGCCCATCGAGAACCACAACGCCCCCGCCCCCCACGAGCGGGGTAGCGCCCTGGAGGTGCTGCGCGTCTTCCTGAAACTCGGTCTGACGTCTTTTGGCGGTCCGGTCGCCCACCTCGGCTACTTCCGAGCTGAAATCGTGGAGCGCCGTCGCTGGCTCGATGAACGGAGCTACTCGGATCTGGTGGCGCTCTGCCAGTTTCTTCCCGGGCCGGCCAGCAGCCAGGTCGGATTGGCGATCGGGCTCACACGAGCCGGATGGCTCGGGGCACTGGCCGCCTGGTGCGGCTTCACGTTGCCATCCGCCATCGCCCTGATCGTGTTCGCCTACGGTATCGGGCATTGGGGCGCTCTCGCAGACAGCGGCGCGGTGCACGGCTTGAAGGTCGCCGCCGTCGCTGTGGTGGCGCAAGCGGTGTGGGGCATGGCCAGGAGCCTGTGTCCGGACCGCCCGCGCGCCGCCATGGCGATCGTCGCGGCGCTTGCAGTGCTGGTCCTGCCGACCTCGCTGTCGCAGGTCATCGCCATCGCGGTCGCGGGCCTGGTCGGCTGGCGGATGCTGGAGCTGCCGCAACAGCCGCATGTGGCGCATCGGAGCTATGGCGTGTCAAGGACTGCGGGTGCCGTCGCCTTGACGATGTTCTTCGGTTTCCTGGTCGCTCTGCCGTTCGTTGCATTGGCGACCCACTCGCTGATGTGGACGATCGTCGAGGGCTTCTACCGCGCAGGCGCCCTCGTCTTTGGCGGTGGCCATGTGGTCTTGCCCTTGTTGCAGGCGACGGTCGTTCCGGCAGGGGTCGTCACGAACGAGCAGTTCCTGGCCGGATATGGCGCCGCGCAGGCCGTGCCCGGCCCTTTGTTCACGTTCGCAGCCTACCTGGGCGCCGTGATGCACGGGCCGTTCTCAGGCTGGACAGGCGGGCTCGCACTCCTGGTCGTGATCTTTGTCCCTGCGTTCCTGCTCGTGGTCGGAGCGGTGCCCTTTTGGGATGCGCTTCGGGAACGCGCCGCGGTGCAGTCGGCGATGGCCGGGGTGAATGCCGCGGTGGTCGGAATCCTGCTCGCGGCCTTGTACAACCCCGTGTGGACCAGCGCGATTCACACGCGGGCGGACTTCGCCACTGCGCTTGCGGCGTTCGCCCTGCTCGTCTACGGCCGCGTGTCGCCCCTCATCGTGGTACTGCTTGCAGCAGCGGCCGGCTGGGCTTTCCTGGCTTGAGCCGAGAAGGGCGTCAGGGAGGCGCACCAAAGAGCGCACCGACCCCCGCCGTCACTGCCATGGCCAATGTGCCCCAAAAGGTCACGCGCATGGCACTCCTGGCCACGGGCGTGCCGCCGATGGTGGCGGCGATGGCACCGAGCAACGCCAGGAAGAAGGCGGCACTGACGACGGTCCATTGCAGCAGCGAACGCTCCGGCGCCAGCGCCACAACGGTGAGCGGCATGGCCGCACCCACGGCGAAGCTCACGGCGGACGCCATGGCCGCCTGCAGCGGACGCGCACTAAGTGCCTCCGAGATGCCCAGCTCATCACGCGCATGCGCACCCAGCGCGTCATGCGCCATCAATTGGGTGGCGACCTCATTGGCGAGTACAGGCTCGAGACCGCGGCGCACGTAGATCGCGGTCAGTTCCCGAAGCTCTGCCTCGCCGTCTGTGGCCAGCTCGTCGCGCTCGCGCTCCAGGTCCGCCTTCTCGGTATCTGCCTGGGAGTGGACCGAGACGAATTCCCCGGCGGCCATCGACATGGCGCCTGCCACGAGGCCCGCCACCGCGGTGGTCATGATGTTGGCGTGGCTCGCTTGCGCCGCCGCGACACCCGCCACCAGGCTGGCGGTGGAAATGATGCCGTCGTTGGCGCCGAGCACGGCGGCGCGCAGCCAGCCGATGCGTTCGGTGCGGTGTCGCTCGAAATGTGCGCGGTAGTGGAGCGGCTTCATCGCGCTTCGCTACCTGTCCAGTTCTTGCTGGGAGCGGCGCCGCGAGGAAGCATGCGCACAAGCGTGTTGTCGCGCATGACATAGTGATGGAGCAATGCCGCCGCAGCATGCATGCCGATCAGGAAATAGGCTGCCGTGGACGGCCGGATTTCGGGCGCGGCCCCTGCATTCCAACGCACGCCGATCCGGACGATGACGACCGCCAGCACGCACAGACCGAGCAGGGAATGCAGAGACTTCATATTCGCTCGCAGGTCGCTTCCTTTCGGGGCGAGTCCCCGCAATTCCATGCAGGCGTAAACGGCGACGAGAAGCAAGAGCGTCAGCCAATGCAGACCGATCAGCGACGTGCTGTAGCGGCTTCTCGAGTTCTTCAATTCCATGTTCCTCTCCATCAACGGCGAAGCCCCGGTGCGGGCCTCCAATGCAATGCCGGCCATCTGCGCGAGCACGCAGGCCGGCCCCGACGACAACGCGACTGGCGTCTCGGTGGCGCGGCCCGGATCGACGAACCGGTCGAGCCCTCCGTAATGTCGGGCTCGATTCTGAACGACAGCTGAGGTCAACCGGTCCGGCCACGAGCGTGGCGGCCGGGCGCGCAGTGACGACCGCTGGACTTGCTGCGTCGGCGTCAGAACGTCGGCGCGTCGAGTTCCGGGGGCTTGGCGCCCAGCGCCGCCTCCTCCTTCGAGAACATGTCTCCGAAGTACGTGACGGGGCGCGTTCCGACCGGGCTGGCTGCTGCCTGCCCCACATATCCGGCAGGATCGCTGTCCATGAGTGCTGCGTGGACGGCCGGCCTTTGCGGCTGGCACGCGGAGAACACCACGATCACCAGGCCTGCGAAGACGATGGGACGAAATACTTGAGGTTGCATGGCAAGCTCCTCCATGCGAAAGGCCGGTTTGGCGCTTTTCGCCCTCTCGGCCTTCGCTCGTAGCAGGGTACGCGCCTACCGCACCGGTGGCAACCTCCGAACAGAGGAGATGGGCCATGTCCCGGTCGGGCACGCTGGCGGCTGACTTTGGGGCTCCGGGCAGAATGCGGCCTCGACACTCTCTCCAGGCACCTCCTATGACCAAGCACTTCTGGGGCGCCGCGGCCGCCGCCCTCCTCCTTCTGCCCTTGTATTCACACGCTGCCGACCCGGCACGCCAGTCCGAGATCGCCCGGCGCGGGGCGGACGTCATGCCGTTCAGCCTCAAGGCGACGACGCACATCTTCACCAAGACCGCCGACGGAGGCGTGCAGCGGGTCGTGGCCAGGAACGCCGGCGACAAGCGGCAGGTCGAGCTGATACGCGCGCATCTTCACGAGATTCAAGGCCAGTTCCTCAAGGGCGACTTTTCGGGACCGTCCCATATCCACGGCGACCAGATGCCCGGTCTTTCGCAACTCCAGGCGGCTGGGCCGGGACAGATTGCCATCGACTACAGGGAGGTGGATGGCGGCGCCGAGCTGACCTATCGGACCGCCGACCCGAAACTCGTCTCGTCATTGCATGCCTGGATCGACGCCCAGCTTTCGGACCACGGACCCGATGCGATGGCCGGCCATCACCACCCCATGCACGACGCCATGCCGCAACGATAGTCCGGGCGGGCCGGCGGCCCATCACGGTGGCGACGGATCGACATGTCCCACGAATGAGCCATCCGCGGGTTGCGTGACGCTTGCGCGGAAGGCCCGGGGCGAACAACCGCAAGTGCGGGCAAAAACCCGACTGAAATGAGCAGGGTCGTCGAAGCCCAGCAGTTCCCCGACGGCCGCGACGCTCGCCGTCGTGTAGGCAAGTTGTCGGCGCGCCTCGCGCATTCGACGCGCTTCGACCAGACGCGAAACGGGCGAACCCGTGGCGCCTCGGGCCAGGCGGCTCAGATGGGTGGGCGTCACGCCAAGGGCCTGTGCATAGTCACTGACCCGCCATGCGGAGCAGAACTGCTGCTCCAGCAGCGCCTCGAAACGCTTCAGGACCCTCGACCCGACGGAATCGGCAGCATGGGCCGAAGCCTCTGCAACTGCCCTGCCCGCCAATCCGAGCACGGCCGTGCCCAGGCCCCGCAGCACGAGCGAACGTCCCGGGGCGCCCTCTTGGCCGTAGGACTCCAGAACGGAGGAGAACAACGACTGCAACTGCGTCGCGGCATCTGCCTTCAGCGACACCGCGACCGCGCGCGCGAGCGAGTGGCTCAGCACGGGCTCGTTGCCCAGTTGCTGCGCTACCAATTCGTCGGGCAGGCTCAGGACCCAGCCCTGCGTCCCGGGCGAAAAAGAAAAGGCGTGCACATCGCCGGCGGGAACGTTGACCAGGGTCTGCCTGCCCAGCGCCACAAACCCGGATTCAAGCCAGGCCTTGCCGCTGCCTTCCCGCAAGAGCAAGAGCTGATGCAGCCGCGAATGGCGATGCGATGCCAGCTCCCAGCTGTGCAGGACTGAACGCGCGGCGATCGTCTCGCAGTGCAAGACGTCCGGAAGCTGGCCCAGTTCGCCAAAGAGACTGTAGGAACGGATCGAGCCTGCCTGTGACCCCGGTGCGCGCATGATGTTCGAATCGTACAAGTAGTGGCTCGATCCAGCCATTCCGCCGCGGCCCGGCGCGTCCTACTGTACGGCCTGTGCCGCCGATCCCCGGCGCGCATCCAATCAAGGAGACTCGCATGAAGACCCAGGTTTGCATCATCGGCGGCGGCCCTTCCGGACTGCTGTTGTCCCAACTGCTCGATCTCAAGGGCATCTCGAACATCGTGCTGGAAAAGCACAGCCGCGAGTACGTGCTGGCGCGCATCCGAGCCGGCGTTCTGGAACATGGCTTTGCCGAGCTGATGCGCGAAGCGCAGTGCAGCGAGCGCATGGACCGGGAGGGTGAAATTCACCATGGGTTCTTCATCGCGCACGACGGCCATCTGGATCGGATCGATCTTCACAAGTACTCCGGCGGGCATTCGGTGATGGTCTACGGTCAGACCGAGCTGACGCGCGACCTGTACGAGGCACGTGACCGCGCGAACGGACAGGTGGTGCATGACGCACAGGACGTGAGGCCGCACGACCTCGAATCGGACGCGCCGTGGGTCAGCTACCGCAAGGGCGACGACCTCCTGCGCGTGGACTGCGACTTCGTCATCGGCGCCGATGGCTTCCATGGCGTCAGTCGCAAGTCGATCCCCGCCGATGTGCTGCGCGAATACGAGAAGGTCTATCCGTTCGGCTGGCTGGGTGTGCTCTCGCGAACCAAGCCGGTGTCGCCGGAGCTGATCTACGCCAAGCACGAGCGGGGATTCGCGCTCTGCTCCATGCGCTCCCAGGTGCTCAGCCGCTACTACATCCAGGTGCCGCTCTCGGACACAGTCGATGAATGGTCGGACGAGCTCTTCTGGGCGGAGCTCAAGCGCAGACTGCCGGCCGACGTGGCCGAGCGCTTGCTCACCGGTCCTTCGATCGAAAAATCCATCGCACCGCTGCGCTCGTTCGTGGCAGAGCCGATGCGCTGGGGGCGCCTCTTCCTGGCAGGCGATGCGGCGCATATCGTGCCGCCCACGGGCGCACGCGGCCTCAACACCGCCGCATCGGACATCTATTACCTCTACCACGCGATGGTCGACCACTACCTCAAGGGTGATTCCTCGGGTCTGGACAACTATTCGGCCAAGGCGCTGGCCCGCGTGTGGAAAGCGCAGCGCTTTTCCTGGTGGATGACCACGATGCTGCATAACTTCCCGCAGAATAGCGGCTACGACAACGAACTGCAGAAGACCGAACTGGACTACCTGCTGTCCTCCGATCGCGCCAAGGGCGTTCTGGCCGAGAACTACGTCGGATTGCCGTTCTGATGCGCCCGCGCCGGCCTTCGCCGGAAACATGACAGCGAAGTCTTAGTCGCTGCCGCCCCGTTCGGCCATCACCGCCCCTGCCCAACCGGGCAGTGGCGCCGCCCCTGTGGCTTCACACAATGAAGCCATCTAAGGAGCTCCCATGGCCGACACGATGATTTCGTCTCTCGAACAACTGTCCGCCGCCATGGCGGACGCGGTGGCTGCCGCTTCCCGCAGCGTGGTCGCGATGCATGCCGCACGATCGCGCGCCAGCGGCTTCGTCTGGCGAGATGGCTTGATCGTCACCTCCGAGGAGGCGCTTCCTGAGGAAGGCGACGTGGCCGTGCTGCTGCCGGACGGCGGCAAGCTGCGCGCGAGCATCGTCGGCCGCGATGCCGCCACCGATATCGCGCTGCTTCGCGTCGAAGGCAGGGCACCCTCCCCGATCGCCTTCGATGCCGCGCCGGTGCGCGCCGGCTCGATCGCGCTCGCGGTGGGCTCGCAGGCCGGAACGGCGGTTGCGGCAGCGGGCGTGGTTTCGCTCGTGGGCCCGGCGTGGCGCAGCCTGCGCGGCGGCGACATCGACCTGCGGATCGAGCTCGGCCTCGTGCTACGGCGCAGTGTCGAGGGCGGGCTGGTGCTCGATGCGGGCGGCCGGGCGATCGGCATGGGCGTATTCGGGCCGCGCGGGCGCGTGCTCGTGATTCCGGGCGCGACGATCGAGCGCGTGGCCTCGCAGCTCGCCGCGCATGGCCGCGTGCCGCGCGGCTATCTCGGCGTTGCGCTGCAGCCGGTGAAGGTGGAGCCCGACGGCATCGGCGCGATGGTGATGGGCATCGACCGCGACGGCCCTGCCGCGATCGCCGGCGCGCGGCAAGGCGACGTGATCCTCGCGTGGAACGGCGAGCCGGTGCGCGGCGTGCACACGTTGCCGCGCGCGCTCGGGCCGGCGAGCGTGGGTACCGTCGTGAAGCTCTCGCTGCGCCGCGCGGGCGAGCCCCTCGAACTGCCGATCACCGTCGGCGAAAGGCCCGCCGATTGAGCACCTCGCGCGTCGCGGAACCGATCGTGGTCGCGATCGACATCGACGACACCGAGTTGTCGGAGCGCCTGCTCGCGTCGCTCGCGGAAGCACCCGGCCTGCGCATCGCACAGCGCGGCGAGCCGGCGGACGTGACGATGGTGGCGATGGCCGGGTCCACGCCCGCATCCGACGACAACGACACGACGCTGACCCCGCGCGAGCTCGAAGTGCTGGCGCTGATGGCCGAAGGTGCATCGAACAAGGCGATCGCGCGGCGTCTGGGCATTTCGGTGCACACGGCCAAATTCCACGTCGGCTCGCTGCTCGACAAGCTCGATGCGACAGGCCGCACGGACGCTGTCGCGCAGGCGGTGCGGCAAGGCGTCATTCATTTGTGAGACGGACATGTTCGACGAACCTGCTTCTTCGTCATCGACGATCGATGGCGGCGCTCCAGAGTTGAATCAGGACGCGCTGATCGATGCCTATTCCCGCGCGGTCGCGACGGTGGCCGACGGCGTCGGCCCGGCCGTGGTGCGCGTGCAAAGCGGCACGGCGGGCCGGCGCGGCGGATTGGGCTCGGGCGTGGTGATTGCCAACGACGGGCTCGTGCTGACCAACAGCCACGTGGTCGCTGGTGCGCGCCGCGTGCGCGTGGGCAGCACCGAGGCCGGCGACCGCGAGGCCGAAGTGATCGGCGACGACCCGGCGACCGATCTCGCGCTGCTGCGCGTGGAGCTGCCGCGCGGCGCCGCGACCGCGACGCTGGGCGATTCGAAGGTGCTCAAGCGTGGCCACCTCGTGGTCGGCATCGGCAACCCGCTGGGCTTCGAATCGACGATCACCGCGGGCATCGTCTCGGCGCTCGGTCGTTCCTTGCGCTCGCAGAGCGGGCATCTGATCGACGACGTGATCCAGACCGACGTGGCGTTGAATCCCGGCAACTCGGGCGGCGCGCTGGTGGCGGCCTCGGGTCAGGTGGTGGGCATCAACACCGCGATGATCGCGGGCGCGCAAGGGCTGGCGTTCGCGGTGTCGAGCAACACGGCAGGTTTCGTGATCGGCGAGTTCGTTGCGCATGGCCGCGTGCGGCGCGCGCATCTGGGCATCGCGGCGCAGACGGTGCCGCTGCCGCGCCGCGTGGCGCTGGCGATCCACTCGGGCGCGAACGCGGTACGCGTCGGCGAGGTGCAACCCGGCAGCGCGGCCGAACAGGCGGGCCTGCGCGTCGGCGACATCCTCGTGGCGCTGGACGACATGGTGGTCGCGGGGGCGGACGATCTCTTGCGGCTCTTGAGCGCGGACCGCATCGGCCGCAGCGTGGCGGTGTCCGTGCTGCGCGAGGGGCGGCTCATCAAGCGATCGGTGACGGCGCAGGAACGGCCGCCGATCGCCGCGGCGCGGCGCTAGTGGAAGTCCCGACTCCTGCTGCTGTGCACCAGCCGACCCAGCAACGGCGTCAGATCCTTGAACCCCGTCGCCACGAGATGCTGTACGTTCCCGCCGCTGTCCGTATCGCGCTGCCAGGTGCCCTGCACGGCCAGCAGCGTGGACTTGAGCACCGCCTCGCGCCAGGCTTCGAGCATGTGGCCCCACACGATCACGTTGACGTTGCCGGTCTCGTCCTCGAGCGTGACGAAGATGGTTCCCTTGGCGGTCTGCGGGCGCTGGCGGCCTTTGACGATGCCGCAGGCGCGCACCGCCCGGCCGCTGGGTAGCAGGCGCAGTTGCTCGGCGCTCATCAGGTTCATGCGCGCCAACCGGGGGCGCAGCAGCGCGAGCGGATGCCGGCGCAGCGTGAGGCCGAGCGAGGCGTAGTCGCCGACGATCTCCTCGCCTTCCGGTGCGGCGGGTAGCTGCAAGCCGGGTTCGTTGATCGGCACGCCCCGCAGCAACGCCGGCGCGCGGCGCTGTGCGGTCGCGTCCCACACCTGCTGGCGGCGATGGCCGGAAAGCGACATCAGCGCATCCGCGGCGGCCAGCGCGCCCATGTCCTTGCCGTCGAGTTCGGCGCGCAGCGCGAGGTCTTCGGTGCTGGTGAAGGGCGTCAGCGCGCGCGCGGCGAGAAGGCGCTCCGCGCCGGCCTCGCTGAGACCGGACACGCGGCGCAGGCCCAAGCGCACGGCCGGTTGATTCGCATTCCCGAGGCGATCGGCATGGCGCGCATCGGTGCCGGTCGGCATGCGCGGTGCGTCGGGCGCACGGGCTTCGATGCTGCTGTCGTACTCGCTCATGCCCACATCGACCGGCCGCACTTCGACACCGTGCCGCCGCGCATCCTGAACGAGCTGCGAAGGGCTGTAGAAGCCCATCGGCTGGGCATCGAGCAACGCAGCGAGAAAGCACGCGGGCTCATAGTGCTTGAGCCAGCTGCTCACGGTGACCAGCAGCGCGAAGCTCGCGGCATGGCTTTCCGGAAAGCCGTAGTCGCCGAAGCCCATCACCTGCTTGAAGATCGATTCCGCGAAGGCCGGCTTGTACCCTTTGTTGACCATGCCGTTCACGAGCTTGTCGTGGAACTTGCCGAGGCCGCCCTTGCGCTTCCACGCGGCCATGGCGCGGCGAAGCTGGTCGGCCTCGTCGGCGCTGAAGTCGGCCGCGATCATCGCAATCTGCATCACCTGCTCCTGGAAGATCGGCACGCCCAGCGTCCGCTCCAGCGCGGGGCGCAGTTCGTCCTTCTCGTACGTGATGGTCTGCCCCTTGCGCAGGCGCTCGCGCTGCTTGAGGTAGGGATGCACCATGCCGCCCTGGATCGGCCCGGGCCGCACGATGGCGACCTCGATCACGAGGTCTTCGTAGCAGCGCGGTTTCAGGCGCGGCAGCATCGACATCTGCGCGCGGCTCTCGATCTGGAACACGCCGATGGTGTCGGCGTCGCAGATCATGTCGAACACCGCTTCGTCGTCGTTGGGGATGTGGTGCATCTCCACCGCGGTGCCGCGCCAGCGGTTCATGAGCTCGAGCCCGCGCCGGATCGCGCTCAGCATGCCGAGCGCGAGCACGTCGACCTTGAGCATGCCCATGGCTTCGAGGTCATCCTTCTCCCACTGGATGACGGAGCGGTCCTTCATCGAGGCTTTCTCGACAGGCACGAGCCGCGTGAGCTTGGTATGCGTGAGCACGAAGCCGCCCACGTGCTGGCTCAAATGACGCGGAAAGCCGCGCAGCGCGTGCGTGAGATCGATCCACTGGCGCAGCTTGAGCTCGTCTTCCTGCACGTTCACGCGCTCGGCGGCGGTGCGCAGCTGTTCGCCGAGCACGGCATCGTCGAACCAGTAGTGGTCCTTCGCGAATTCGTCGACCAGCCGCGCATCGATGCCGATCGCCTTGCCGACGTCGCGCAGCGCGCTGCGGGTGCGATAGCAGATGACGACGGCGGCGATGGCGGCGCGCTCGCGGCCGTATTTCCTGTAGATGTACTGGATGACCTCCTCACGCCGCTGGTGCTCGAAGTCGACGTCGATGTCGGGCGGCTCGTGGCGATGGCGGCTCAGGAAGCGTTCGAACAGCAAGTGGCCCGTGTCGGGGTTGATCGCGGTGATGCCGAGGCAGAAGCACACCGCCGAGTTGGCCGACGAGCCGCGGCCCTGGCAGAGGATCTTCTGCGAACGGGCGTAGCGCACGATGTCCTCGACGGTGAGGAAGAACATCTCGTACTTCATCTCGATGATCAGCGCGAGCTCGCGCTCCAGCTGCCCGGAGACTTTCTTCGGGATGCCGCCGGGGTACTTGTCGCGCGCGCCTTCCCACGTCTTGCGCACCAGCGTCTCGGCCGGCGTTTCGTTGCTGCCCACGCTTTCGAGCGGGTACTTGTAGTTCTCGCGGATCACCTCGGGATCGAAGCGGCAGCGGTCGGCCACGCGCAGCGTGTTGGCGAGCATCTCGCCGGTATGGAGGCGGGCGAGCTGCATCCGCATGCGCAGATGACGCTCGGCGTTGGACTGCAGCGCGAAGCCGCATTCGGCCACGGCGCAGCCTTCGCGCACGGCGGTGAGCACATCCTGCAACGGCTTGCGTCCGCGTGAATGCATGTGGACGTCGCCGGCCGCGACGAGTTGCACACCGGCGCGCTCGCCCGCCTCGACCAGCGTGACGAACCAGAGGTCGTCGTCGAGTTCGTTGAGCATCTCGACGGCGAGCCAGAGGTTGTCTCCATAGAGAGCACGCGCGGCCAGCAGGTCTTCGTGCAGCATGGCGCAATCGACTGCGCCGCCGGAGGGACGATCGGGCACGAAGAGGATCTGGCAATGCATGAGCGAGGCGACGTCGCTCTCCTCCCAGCGCACGCGGTAATCGCCCTTGGGCAGCTCGGTGTTGCGCGCGGCGGTGATGAACTCGCAGAGGTTGCCCCAGCCTTCGGTGTCGTTCGCGATGACCACGAGCCGGAAGCGCTCGAAGCGGAACTCGCTGCCGAAGAGCAGGCGGAATGTCGGGTTGCGCGGGGTCGGCGGTTCTTCGGGGTGATCCTTCTCGTAGGCATCGAGCTTGGCCGGCAGTTCGCGCAGGCCGACGTGCGCGCGCACGATGCCGGCGACCGAGCATTCGTCGGTGATCGCAAGCGCCGAATAACCGAGCTGATAGGCGCGCTCCACCATTTCCTCGGGCGTGGAGGCGCCGCGCTGGAAGCTGAAGTTGGTGACGCAGTGCAGCTCCGCGTAATCCGGTAGCTCCCCCAGGCTTGCCCACTTCGTGTGGCCGCCCACCCCCTGCCGGGGGCAACACCGGCGGCCCGGCCAAGCCGGTTCCGCGGTGTTTCACGAACGAGCTCGGCTCCGCCGGCCAAAGACCGGTCGTGGCGGCTGCGCGCAGCCTGGGGGTGAGCTTGATTTCAGGCATACAGGCCCTGCAGATACCAGTGCACTTCGGCGTCGGCGAAGCGGGTCGGCACGCGCTCGCGATAGATCCACACGAGGCCGGCCTCGGGGCTTTCGGCGACGTAGTAGTCGCGCACCGCCGGCTGGCCGCCGTCTTTCGTGCCGCCCCACCAGCCGGCTTCGACACGCTGCGGTCCGATCAGCTTGCGCAGCGGACCGCGATAGCAGGGACGCTCGCCGTCCATGTCGAGTCTCAAAGGTTCGGGCAGCAACCACGTTGGGTAAATCGCATCCGGCCGGGACGGCGCGGTGGCTGCGCGCTCCTTCTTTTTTCTTTCTTTTCCTGCGGCCCCTGCGGCCGATTTCCCGACAAGGCCGGCTGCCACGCCTGCGTGCGCTCGGCGCGGTGATCCGCATGCGGCACGGGCACGAGTACCTGCTGCGGTCCGAGACGCGCGCTGAGCCGCTCGACCATTTCATGGAGCTTGTCGCCCTTGCGGTTGTCCTCGGGCAGGAAGCTGGTGCTGACGCCGCCCCACGGATCGGTTTCGAGGGAGCGCAGCCGCAGCCAGCTCGCGGGAGCGGCGAGCGTGGTGAGCGCGAGTTTCTCGGCCAGCAGGCGGCGCAGGTGCGCCATGTCCTGCGTGGGCTCGGCGGTGCGCACGGTGATGTGCTGGTGCGGCGGCAGGTCCACGCCATTGAGCCGCTTGAGGTCGAGCGTCCATTGCAGTTCGAGCGCACGTACGCCGCGCTGGCGCGCGCGCAGCCAGATCGAAAGCGCCGCGAGCAAGCGGTTGGCCGACCACATGAGTTCGCCCGCGTTCTCGGCCAGCGCGGGCAGTTCCAGCTTTTGCTCGAACACGTCGGGCAGTTGGAGCCAGACATGGGTTTCGGGGCGCAGCCCCCAGGCGACATCGAGCGCCTCTCGCAGCCCTGCGCCGAAACGCCGCGAGAGCCCGCCGCGCGGCAATGCGGCCACATCGCCCCAGGTGCGGCAGCCGAGGCGCGCGAGCAGGTCGAGGTGGTCGCGCGCGGCGCTGAGCGTGTCGAGCGGCAGGCCGGCGGGCATGTCGTCCGGCCGCCGTTCCCCGCGCACGAAAAGCCGCAGCCGCGCGAGCGCCTCCAGGCCGGTGGCGCCCTGCGCACCCAGCAGGCGCGTGTCGGGCGCGGGGTTGGTGCCGGAGAGCTGGCGCATGAGGCCGAGCCGCCCGCCCCAGAGCCGCTCGCAGGCGGCGACTTCGAGCATCAGCGCCTCGTCCTGCCAGGCGACATGCGGCGTGAACTGCAGCGCCCACCAGCTCAGGGCTTCGGGGGGCGGCAGAGGGATGTCATCGGCATCGGATTCAGGCAACCACTGCAAAGCGATCCAGTGCATGGCGTCCTTCTTTCTTCCACTCGCCGATGCTGACCACGATGGCTGAATCGGCCGCTTCCGGCACCGACGCGCCCTGCTGCAGGCGCAGCTTGCGGCGCACCCGCGCAGCGGCGAGCAAGGCGCTCATGCGCTCGCTGCGCGCCGGGGCCATCACCGGTGTCGCGAGCGGCGGGCCGCGCCGCTTGAGGATGTGGAGTTCGACTTGCCCCGCATCGACCGCGCTGCGCACGATGTGCAGCCGCAGCCGCGCGGGCGAAGCCGATTGCGCCACCGTCTCGGGCCGGCAGACGAAAAGCAGTGCCTCGTGCTGCGCCGCCGCGAGCTGCAGCCGACGCAGTTCGCCGACCCGGGCCTGCGGCAGCCGGGCCAGCACCGCACCCACGTCGGCGCAGCGCAAGGCCTGCTCGCAGGCCCACAGACGCGCGGCCGGCGCGTCGCTGCAGACCCACATCAACGACTCGGGCGCGAGCCCATGCGCGGCCAGCGAAGCACCGAAGGGCTCGCAGGGCGCACCGATGAGCACCACCGGCCCGCCGCGCGCCTGCACCGCCTGCACGAGACCGGGCAGCAGCAGCGGCCAGATGGGGTCATGCGGCGCGGTCTGCAGCAGTTCCGTCATCGCGCCGACCGGCCAGCCGCCGCCGGGCAACTCGGCATCGAGTGCCGCATGACCGGTGCCGATGACCTGCGCGTCGGCGCTGCCGAGCTCGTCGGCATGCCAGACGCCATGGCGGGCGGCAGCGGAAAAGGAGTCGAGGAAAGGCAGGCCCATGATGCAGTTTTACTGTATTTTTATACAGTATTTCTGCGCCCGACTAGAGAATTTTCTTGTAATCCCGAGCAGCCATCCCGGGAACCGCGAGAAGCCTGAGCAAGCCTGCGGTCCGCTCCGGATACTGCGCGCGATGACCGATGCAGGCGCCCTCCTCCTCACGCGTGCCCGGCTGCTGCGGCTGGGCATGGCGCTATGCGCCGGCGCCGCGATCCCCGCACTCGCGCAGCAGCAACAGCAGCCAGGCAGGCCCCGCATGAACACCCGCCCCATCCCCTCGACGCAGGACGCCTTGCCGGTGGTCGGCTGCGGCACCGGCTCGGCTTCGACCAGCGCCCCGGCACGCCCGAATACCAGCGCCTGCCCGGCGTGCTCGACGCGCTGTTCGCGGCCGGCGGCTCGGTCATCGACAGCTCGCCGATGTACGGCCGCTCCGAGGAAACCACCGGCGAACTGCTGGCCGCATCGAACCGGCACGCCTTCCTTGCGACCAAGGTCTGGACCTCGGGCCGCGAGGCCGGCATCGCGCAGATGGAGCAATCCTTCGCCCGGCTGCGCACCCAGCGCATGGACCTGATGCAGGTGCACAACCTCGTCGACTGGCGCACGCACCTCGCCACCTTGCGCGGCTGGAAGGACCAGGGCCGCGTGCGCTACGTTGGCATCACGCACTACACCACTTCCGCCTATGGCGAAGTCGAGTCGGTGCTGCGCGCGCAGAAGCTCGATTTCCTGCAGATCAACTATTCGCTCGACGCGCGCGAGGCCGAAAAGCGACTCCTGCCGCTGGCCGCCGAACGCGGCGTGGCGGTGATCGTCAACATGCCCTTCGGTGGCGGCGGCCTGCTGCGCCGGCTGCGCGACAAGCCGCTGCCCGACTGGGCCGCCGAGATCGGCTGCACGAGCTGGGCGCAGGTGCTGATCAAGTTCGTGCTGAGCCACCCGGCCGTGACCTGCACCATCCCCGGCACGGGCCGGGCCGAGCACATGGCAGAGAACGCGGCCGCCGGCGCGGGGGCGATTCCGGATGCTGCGTTCTGGCGGCGGCATGCCGCGTCGCTGGCCGTATAGCGTCGGCGCGGCTACTCGCGCCAGGGGAAGCGCTTGCCCATGCTGATACGTGGCTCGACGCTGAAACCCAGCGATTCGTAGAAGCCGATGACCTGCTCGTTGCCGGTGACGATCTGCAGATTCACCTTCGGGCAGCCCTGCGCCTTCAGGGCCTGCTCCGCGTGCCGAACGAGGGCAGCCCCGATGCCGCGACGGCGAAAGGCCGGATCGACGGCCACCGAATAGATCCAGCCGCGATGGCCGTCGAAGCCCGCCATCGTGGTGCCGATCACCGCGCCGTCTTCGAGCGCAACGAACAGCAGGCCGTCATCGGCCTTGAGCTTCAGGTCGAGCGAGTAATCCGCATCGTTGTGCGGCGTTCCGTAGTCGAAGGTCTTGCGCCACAGCGCGACGACACCGGCGCGGTGGACCCCGTCGGAATAGGTGGCGATCACCGTGCTCATGCGCGCGACTCCGACAGGAAGCGCAGCACCCGCGCGTTGACTTCATCCGCGCGCTCGAACTGCACCCAGTGCCCCGCTCCCTCGATCACCGCGCCTTGGCGCAGCGGATGGTCCCGGGCGAGCTGCGCCACCAGCGGCCGCGGATCGGCCGTGACGTCGTATTCGCCCCAGACCAGCAGTTGCGGCCCGCCGATGGCGTCGAGCGCAGACTGCAGGCCGCCCGAGAGCGAAATCTCCTTGCTGCGAAAGCGCGTGCCATGGCACGAGATGTCATGGATCGCGAAAGCCACCGCGTCGATCGATGCCCTGTCGTGCAGCATCAGCGCGGCGAGGTTGTGCAGCAGCGCGGCGCGTTCCTCGTCGCGGTCGGCGGCGGCACGCCAGTTGATCATTTCCACCGTCATGCGGCGCAGGGTGCCGTGGCCGCCGCTGCCCATCAGGATCATCCGGCGGATGCGGCCGCGCCGCGCGCCGAGCTTCGACGCAATCAGGCCGCCGAAGGAGAAGCCGCCGAGGTCGATCTCGGTTTCCGCGCCGACGAGGCCGTCGAGCGTTGCGCACAGCGTGTCGAGAAAGGCATCGAGCAGCGACTGGCCCGATGCCGGTTCGGACATCGCATCGGAGTCGTTGAAGCCCGGCATATCGGGCAGCCACAGCGTATGCGCAGCCGAAAGCGACTCGATGTTGCGCAGCCAGTGCATCCAGCTGCCATGGCCGCCGTGCAGCAGCACCAGCGGCGGATTCGACGCGTCGTTGCCGAAGCGCCGCCATCGCACGCGGACACCGCCGTGCTCGACATCGTGATGGGTGGCAAGCGCGTCGACGCGCTCGATCAGGCGGACGGCTTCCGCCTCCGCGCGGGGTTCGTAGGTGGAGAAATAGGGCACCGGCGCATTGTGACGCGCCGGCGGCTTATCCCAACCTGAAGCTCGACACCGCGATGCCGCCCATGAAGGCGTCCTCGTGGTAGACACGCTCGGCCGTCTCGTCCTCCGCTGCGCCCACGGCGACCATCAACGGGATCAGGTGTTCCTCGCGCGGATGGGCAATGCGCGCGGCCGGCGCGGCCGACCATTGCAGCAACTGCTCGTTGCGTCGCCCCGCCGCCCGGCCGACCACCACGGCGTTCAGCCAGTCGTCGAACGCCTTCGACACATCGCGCGCCTGCGGACCGAAGGCGCGCAGGTTGTGATAGCTCAGCCCGCTGCCGACGATCAGCACGTTCTCGTCGCGCAGCGGCGCGATCGCGCGGCCCAGCGCGATGTGCTCGGCCGGATCGAGCCCGCGCCGCAGCGACAGCTGCACCACCGGGACTTCGGCCTTCGGGTAGATCGCCGCCATCGGCGAGAACATGCCGTGGTCGAAGCCGCGCTCGGGATCGATGCGCGCCGGCAGCCCGGCGGCTTCGATCAGCGACTGCACGCGGCGCGCGAGTTCGGGCGAACCGGGTGCGTCGTAGTGCACCTGGTAGGTGTGCGCCGGAAAGCCGCCGTAGTCATAGATCATCGGCGGGTGCGGGTTGCCCTGGACGGTGAAAGCCGACTCCTCCCAGTGCGCGGAGACCATCAGGATCGCGTCGGGTTGGCGGCCGATCTGGCGCGGCATGTCAGCCAGCGAGGCTTCGAGCTTGTCGTAGGCATGGCCCATCTCCTTCTTCATCCACGGCCAGGGGCCGCCGCCGTGCGAGATGAAATAGGTGGGAAGACGTGAATTGGTGCTGCTCATGGATTGCTCCTTCAGAGCAAGTCTAGAGATTTCCGCATGAGAAATCGATGGGCTACGATGCATCGATTCGTTTCTCCACAGGAAATCGACATGGACCGCCTGACAAGCCTTCGCGTGTTTCGCGAAGTGGTCGAATCCGGCAGCTTCGCCGCCGCGGCGGAACGCCTCGGAATCTCGCCGCCGATGGCGAGCAAGCATGTGGCGCAGCTCGAGAAGTCGCTCGGCGCACGGCTTCTTCACCGTTCGAGCCGCCACCTGAGCCTCACGGAAGCCGGACAGGCCTGGTACGAACAGAGCGGCCGCGCGCTCGACCTGCTCGATGCCGCCGAGGCCGCCATCGGACAGACCAGCGCCACGCCGCGCGGCCAGCTCAAGGTCAGCGCGCCCGTGTGGTGCGCCACACCGCGATTCGCGCGCGTGCTGGCCGGCTACCGCGCGCAATGCCCCGAAGTCGTGGTCGACATGCATCTGGAGAACCGCAAGGTCGATCTGGCGGCCGACGGCTACGACCTTGCGTTGCGCGCGACGCAGGAGCCTTCGCCCGCGCTGATCGCACGGTCGCTGTGCAAGCTGCAGTTCCATCTGGTGGCTGCGCCTGCGTGCATCGCCCGCAGCGGGCTTCCCGTCTCGCCGGCCGATCTCGCGAAGCTCGATGCCATCGTGCCCAGCTACGTCAACCTCGAGGGCTTCACGCTGAAAGGCCCCGGCGGCCGACAGGCGCCGCTGCGGCTGCAGCCGGTGATGAAGTCCGACGACACCAACCTGACGCTGCACGCGGTGCACGCCGGCATCGGCCTCTCGTTCCTGCCCGAATGGCTGGTCGACGAGGACCTGGCTGCCGGCCGGCTCGTGCGTCTGGTACCCGACTACGCCGCGCCGCCGGTCACCTTGTTCGCGGTGTACACGAGCCGGCAATACATGGCGCCCAAACTGCGCAGCTTCATCGATTTCCTCGGCGCGCGGCTGGGCGGGGCCTAGCACGCATTCCCCTCGCGGGCATATCCATTGACGCGCGCAGGGCCGTGTGCGCCGGTACAGTCGGCGCCTCACTGGAGACCGTTCGCCTTGTTCCGCTTCTTCGAAAAACGCCTCGACGCCTACCCGCCCGCCGAACCCGGGCTGCCGCCGCACGGCTTTCTTGCCTTCGTCTGGTCGTGCACACAAGGGTTGCGCGGTGCGATCGCCGCGATGGCGCTGCTCACCGCGGCGATGTCGGCCTTCGAGGCGCTGCTGTTCGCGATCCTTGGGCGCATCGTCGACTGGCTCGGCGGGCAGGTCCCCGCGCGCCTGTGGGAAGAGCGCGGCACCACGCTGGCCTGGCTCGGCTTCGCGCTGGTCGCGAGCATCGCCGTCGTCGCGCTGCAGACCATCGTCAAGCACCAGACGCTCGCGATCAACCTGCCGATGCGGCTGCGCTGGAACTTCCACCGTTTGATGCTCGGCCAGAGCATGGCCTTCTACCAGGACGAGTTCGCGGGTCGCATCACGGCCAAGGTCATGCAGACCGCGCTCGCGGTGCGCGACACCATCTTCGTGCTGGCCGACGTGCTGGTGGCGATGTGCGTCTACGTCGCGACCATGATCGTGCTCGCCGCGGTGCTCGACCGGCAGCTGATGCTGCCCTTCGTCATCTGGCTGGCGCTCTACATCGCGCAGCTCGTCTTCTTCGTGCCGCGCCTCGGCCACATCGGCAAGGCGCAGGCGGACGCGCGCGCATCGATGACCGGCCGCGTGACCGACGCCTACACCAACATTGCAACGGTCAAGCTCTTCTCACACGCGCACCGCGAGGCCGGTTTCGCGCGCTCGGCCATGCAGGAGTTCATGCAGACCGGCTACGCGCAGATGCGGCTCGTGAGCGCCTTCGAGATCACCAACCACACCCTCAGCATGGGCCTGACCGCGGGCATGGCAGGCATGGGGCTATGGCTCTGGTCGCAGGGCGTGATCGGCGTCGGCGCGGTGGCCGCCGCGACCGCGATGGCGCTGCGCCTGCAGGGCATGTCGCACTGGATCATGTGGGAGATGACCAGCCTGTTCGAGAACGTCGGCACGGTGCAGGACGGCATGAAGACGCTCTCGCGCCCGCGCACGGTGGTCGATGCGCCGGGTGCCAGGACGCTGCAGGTGCCGCGCGGGGAGATCCGCTTCGAGCATGTGGGCTTCCGCTACGGCGATGCGGGCCGGCGCGTGATCGACGACCTCACGCTGACTGTCGCGCCGGGCGAGAAGATCGGCCTGGTCGGCCGCTCGGGCGCGGGCAAGTCGACGCTGGTCAACCTGCTGCTGCGCTTCCACGACCTCGACGGCGGCCGCATCCTCGTCGATGGGCAGGACATCGCGCACGTCACCCAGGACAGCCTGCGCGCCCACATCGGCATGGTCACGCAGGACACCTCGCTGATGCATCGCTCGGTGGCCGACAACATCAGCTACGGCAAGCCCGGTGCGACGGCAGCCGCGATCCAGGCCGCGGCCGAACGCGCCGAGGCGCACGCCTTCATCCAGACGCTGGGCGATCCGGCCGGCCGCAAAGGCTACGAGGCCCATGTCGGCGAACGCGGCGTCAAGCTGTCGGGCGGCCAACGCCAGCGCATCGCGATCGCGCGGGTGATGCTGAAGGACGCGCCGATCCTGCTGCTCGACGAAGCCACCAGCGCGCTCGATTCCGAAGTCGAGGCCGCGATCCAGGCCAGCCTCTACCGCCTGATGGAGGGCAAGACGGTGGTCGCGATCGCGCACCGGCTGTCGACCATCGCCGCGATGGACCGACTCGTCGTGCTCGACAACGGCCGCGTCGTCGAGGAAGGCGACCACAAGACCTTGCTCGCCAAAGGCGGGCTCTACGCGCGCCTCTGGGCCCACCAGAGCGGCGGCTTCCTCGGTGACGACAGCGACGACGGCAGCGAAGACAGTGAAGAGGCCGAGACATCGACAGTCTGACCCGCGAGTCCTACAGTGGACGGTGCACCCCGCCGACACCGCCGACGGGGGGCGATGGGCATGCTGACAACGTCTTCAACAGAGGAGTTTCAACCGTGAATTCCATCATCTACATCGTCGGTCTGGTCGTGGTCGTGGTCGCCGTGTTGTCGTTCTTCGGCCTGAGGTGAAGCCCACCCCCGTTGCTTGCTCACTTCGTGTAGCCGGCTCCGCGGGTGCCTGCGAAGGGGTCCGCTGCGCGGCCTCTGCTGAAGACCTTCTTCCCCTGCGCATGGCGTTGACGAGGCCGTAGCCGCGGCCGCTTCGTGGACGCGGCTCCCCGTTGGCCACGGGCATAATTTCCGGCTCCCCTCCGGTGCGCCGGAGTGCCTGCTTGCCGTGACATAAGAAAGCTGTCGAACTCCGTGCCTCATCCCTCTTCGTTCCAGGACGCAACGCTCACCGAAGCAGTGCGATTGATCGAAGAGACCGGGCCGCTCGAGGATTCGCAGGCGCTGCGCGAAGCCGTCGGCGCCGAACCCGGTGCGGCGGGCCGGATCGTCCGTCGCGCGCGCATCCTCGCAGAGAGGACGGGGCTCGTCGCCGAATTCGCGCGCGCCCGCGCGTGGGCCCCGTGGGTGCTCCTCGGGCTGGTGGCGGTGATCGTCATCGCGGGTCTCTCGCTCGCGGGCAACGTGCTCGGCGGCGGCGAGCGGCGGATCAATGTCGTCGTGGCGCTCGCGAGCCTGCTGGGCCTGCACCTCCTCACGCTGCTTCTGTGGCTGATCGGACTCTTGGTGTCGCCCGGCTCCTTCAACGCATCCTTCGGCTGGATCTGGATGGCGCTGACCGCGCGCGTCGCGGGCGGCCGGCAGGGCCAGGCGCCGGTGCTGTTGCGCGCCACCACGCGGCTGCTCGCGCAGGCGCGGCTCTTGCCTTGGGCTCTGGGCTTCGTGAGCCATGCCATCTGGGCGCTGTCGTTCGCGGTGGCGATCGCAGCCATGCTCTTCGCGCTGGCGTTCCGCAACTACACGCTGAACTGGGAGACGACGATCCTCGATCCCGATTTCTTCGTGCAAGGCGTTCAATGGCTGGGCCGCTTGCCGGCATGGCTGGGGTTTCCCGTTCCGGACGCGGACGCGGTGCGCTCGCCCCTCGCGGCGGCATCGGGCCAGCGCGCATGGGCGCTCTGGCTCACGGGTTGCATCGTGGTCTACGGACTCCTTCCGCGCACCGCCTTCGCGCTGCTGTGCGCGGCGGTCTGGCGGATGCGCAGGAAGGCGCTGTCGCCTGATCTCTCATTGCCCTACTACCGCAAGCTGATCGCACGCTTCGATGCGCTGACACCGCCGCGCATCGTCGACGCCGATCCCGGCCAGTCGCCGCATCTCGCACCGCGGCATCTGCCTTCAGACGACACCACCGACACGCTGATGGCGATCGGCTTCGAACTGCCCGACGAACTGCCCTGGCCGCCCGCCGCGCTCGAGATGCGCGGCGCCCGCGCGATGCGCGTCGACGGCAGCGCTTCGGCGCGGCGGCAATTGCTCGACACGCTGGCCCGGCTGCGGCCGCGCCGGGTACTCGTCGGTTGCCACGCAGGCTCGAGTCCCGACCGCGGCACCGAGCGCTTCCTGCGCGAAGTGCTGGCGCTGTGCAGCGATTGCCGTCTCTGGCTCTTCGGCACCGCGGACGAGGAGGCACGCCGGCGCTGGCACACCTGGCTGGCCGACACTGGACTCGACGGCATCCGTGCCGGCGACGCGCTGGAGCCTATGCTCCACGACTGGACATGACGACCGACAAGCCCATCCGTATCGCCGTCGTCGGCCACACCAACGCCGGCAAGACCTCGCTGCTGCGCACCCTCACGCGGCGCGTGAACTTCGGCGAGGTGTCGGAGCGGCCGGGCACCACGCGCCACGTCGAATCGGTGGACCTCGAAGTCGGCGGCAGGCCCGCCGTGCGCTTCTTCGACACGCCGGGCCTCGAAGATGCCGTCGCGCTGAGCGAGCACCTCGAGGTCTTCGACAAGAACCTGACGCCGCCGGACCGCATCCGCCGCTTTCTCCAGAGCCCCGAAGCGCACGGCGTGTTCGAGCAGGAAGCCAAGGTGCTGCGCGCGATGCTCGAGATCGATGCGGCCTTTCTCGTGATCGACGCGCGCGAGCCGGTGCTGCCCAAGTTCCGCGCCGAGATCGAACTGCTCAACGCCTGCGCGCGGCCGGTGCTGCCGGTGCTGAACTTCCTGCACGGCGCCGCGCATCGCGAAAGCGCATGGAAGGAGCTGCTGTCGGCCTACGGCCTGCACGTGGTGGTGCGCTTCGATGCGGCCGCCCCTTTCGTCGGTGCGGAGCGCGAGCTGTACCGCGATCTTTCGACGCTGCTGCGCGACCGGCGGGCCGCACTGGACAAGGTCGCCGCATCGCTCGACGCCGAGTTCTCGCAGCGCCGGCAGGCCGCGTGCCGACGCATCGCCGAACTCCTCGTGGACGCCACCGCGATGCGGCGCACTGCGACGGCCGCCGAATTCGCCGACGAGCAAGGACGCCACGCACGGGTCTCCGGACTGCAGCAGTCGCTCTTCGACAAGGCGCAGCGCTGCGCCGACGATCTGCTCGCGCTTTACGGATTCCGCGAGGGCGATGCGGACGAAGCGCCGCTGCCCGCGATCGAAGGCCGATGGACCATGGACTTCTTCCACCCCGAGGCGCTGAAGGACGCCAGCATCCTTCTGGGCAAGGGCGTGGCGGTGGGCGCGGCGGTGGGCGTGGTGGCCGATCTCGCGCTGGCCGGCCTTTCGCTCGGCACGGGCGCGGCACTGGGCGGCGCAATCGGCGGCGCGATGTCGCAGGGACTCGGCCCGCTCGGACGCAAGCTCGCGAACAAGCTGCGCGACGTGCACGAGCTCACCGTCGAAGACCGCGTGCTGTTCGTGCTCATGGGCTGGCAGGCCCGGCTGCTGCGCGCGCTCGAATACCGCGGGCATGCGGCACAGGACCGCATCGGCGCCGATGGCCCCGGCGGCATCGACCAACGCGCGCTGGCGGACGTCGTGCGGGCTGCACAGCCGGCCCGCAGCCATCCCGATTGGGAATCCGAGACGCGCCTGCGCTGGCGCGAGGCGCCGCAGCGGCACGACCTCGCCTCGCAGGTGGCGCGGCGACTGCGGGAGGCCATCGAGGCCGCCGACCACGCGCCCGCATGACCGCGCCTGATTCCGGCATGATCGAAGGCATGGAAGACATCGACCCCCGCCCCCTCGCGATCATCAAGGTCGGCGACACCTTCGAGCTGCTGCGCGAACACCGTGGCGACTTCGAACACTGGATCGCCGCCGGACTCGGCGACACGCCGCTGCCCGTCGTGGTGCTCGACCCGCGCCGCGGCGACACGCTGCCCGATCCCGCCACGCTCTCGGGCGCCATCGTGACCGGCTCGCACGCGATGGTGTCGCACCGCGAACCCTGGAGCGAAAGCACCGGCGCATGGCTCAGGCAACTGGTGGCCCATCGCACGCCGGTGCTCGGCATCTGCTTCGGTCACCAGCTCCTGGCCGATGCGCTCGGCGGCGAGGCCGGCGACCACCCGGTGGGCATGGAGATCGGCACGGTGCAGGTCGAACTCCGGCCCGAGGCGGCGGACGATCCGCTCACGCGCGGACTGCCGCCACGCTTCGACGCGCACGTGGTGCACCGGCAAAGCGCGCTGCGCCTGCCGAAGGATGCAGTGCTTCTGGCGGGCAATGACTTCGAGGCGACGCAGGCCTTTCGCATCGGCGACAGCGCCTGGGGTGTGCAGTTCCATCCCGAGTTCGACGACGAGATCATGCGCGGCTATGTCGAGCATCTCGCCGAGCCGATTCGAGCCGGGGGCGCAGAGCCCGGCGCCGTGGAAGCACGGGTGAAGCCCACGCCCGCGGCCGCAGGATTGCTCGGCCGCTTCGCCCGCATCGCCGAGGCGCGCGCCGCGGCATCGGCGTAGCGACTCCACCCGGCCGCCCCGACTTGCGCTAAGGTCTGCCGCAGTCCGATCAAGGAACAGCCCATGCCCCACACTGCCTCCGGCACCCGCCCGGTCCCGAAGCACTTCTCGATGATCCGCGGCTTTCATCTCGCGGACTTCTTCACCCTCGCGAACGCGGCCTGCGGCGTCGGGGCGATCTTTCTCGCGATGGCCTTCATCGCCAGCCAGTCGGTCGTGCACTTCCTGTGGGCGGCGGCGCTCGCGCCGGCGGCCTTCGTCTTCGATGTGTTCGATGGCCGCATCGCGCGCTGGCGGCAGACCAACTCGGCACTCGGCCGCGAGCTGGATTCGCTGGCGGACGTGATCTCCTTCGGCGTGCTGCCTGCATCGCTCGCCTTCGCGGCAGGCCTCAACGGCGGCTGGGATTGCGTGATCCTGATCTACTTCGTCTGCTGCGGCGTGAGCCGGCTCGCACGCTACAACGTCACGGCCGAAGCGCTCTCCGAAGGCGCGGGCAAGGTCAAGTACTTCGAAGGCACGCCCATTCCGACCAGTGTGGTGCTCGTCGGCATCCTCGCGCTCGCCGCATGGCAAGGCCGTGTCGGCAACAACATCTGGGGCGGTGCATGGGCGCTCGGCCCGTGGGCGCTGCATCCGCTGTGTCTGCTGTTCGCACTCTCCGGCACCCTGATGATCAGCAAGACCTTGCGCATCCCCAAGCTGTAGTCGCGCTGCGGCATCAGGTCCCTAGAATCCCCGCATCGTCATTGCCGAACCGCATCGTGACCCTGACCGCTTCACGCGCGCTTGTTGCCTTCCTCCTCGGCCTGCTGCTCACCGGCTGCGCAAGCCTGCCGGCCAGCGTCGAGCGGACGCCGACGAACGCACTCGCAAACACCGCCGACACGCGGCTCGGCAAGGCGGTGCGTCCACTGGCAACGGCGCATCCGGGCAGATCGGGCATCCATCCGCTGGTCCTGGCGGAAGACGCCTTCGCAGCGCGCGTGGTGCTCGCGAAGCTCGCGGACCGCAGCCTCGACCTGCAGTACTACATCTGGCACGACGACACCACAGGCCAGCTGCTCTGGCAGGCCATCTGGGAGGCCGCCGAGCGCGGCGTGCGCGTGCGGCTCTTGCTCGACGACGCGAACACCGGCGGGCTCGACCCCACGCTCGCGGCGCTCGATGCCCATCCGAACATCGAGATCCGGCTGTTCAACCCGTTCGCGAACCGCGGCTTCCGCGCGGGCGACTTCGTCTCCGACTTCTCGCGCGTCAACCGCCGCATGCACAACAAGTCCTTCACCGCGGACAACCAGGCGACCATCGTCGGCGGACGCAACATCGGCGACGAGTACTACGGCGCCAACATGGACGTGGGCTTCCAGGATCTCGACGTGATGGGCATCGGCCCGGTCGTACAGGAAGTCTCCAACGAGTTCGACCTGTTCTGGAACAGCGCTTCGGCCTATCCCGCCGCCAGCGTGATCGCGCCCGCGCAGCCGGGCAGCGCCGCAACGCTTCGCGAGGCGTGGGACAAGGTCCACGAGAACCCCGAGGCCGTCCAGTACATCGAAGCAGTGCGCAAGACGCCGCTCATGGCGCAACTGGCCGACAAGAATCTCGACTTCGAATGGACCACCGCGCGCGTGCTGCACGACGATCCGTCGAAGGTGCTTCAGCCGACGGACCGCAGCGACCTGCAGATGCTGCCGAAGCTGCTCAGGGCCATGGGCGAGCCGAAGCGCGAGCTCGATCTGGTGTCGCCCTACTTCGTGCCCGGCGCCAATGGAACCAGGTCGCTCGTCGATCTCGCGCAGAGCGGCGTGAAGGTGCGCGTGCTGACCAATTCGCTCTCGGCCACGGACGTGAGCCCGGTGCATGCGGGCTATGCCAAGTACCGTGGCGAGTTGCTCGAAGGCGGCGCGGTGCTCTACGAGCTGAAGCCGGGCTCGGCCGTGCCGCCGCCCGACAAGGACGTCGACAAGCCGCGCGGACTGCCCGGCAGCGGCAGCCGCGCCAGCTCGGCCGCGAGCCTGCATGCGAAGACCTTCGCGGTGGATCGCGAGCGCATCTTCGTCGGCTCGTACAACCTCGACCCGCGCTCCGCCGGGCTCAACACCGAGATGGGCGTGGTCATCGAAAGCCCGGCGCTCGCCGGAAGGCTGTCGGAGCAGTTCGACACCACCATTCCCACACGCGCCTACCTCGTGCGGCGCCAGTCCGACGGACATGGGCTCGAATGGATCGACGTCGAACCGACCGGCGAGACGCGCCACTCCTCCGAACCCGGCTCGGGCGCAGTGAAGCGCCTGTGGATCGACTTCCTCGAAGTCCTGCCCATTGAGTGGTTGCTCTAGTCGGCCGCTCCAAGAACCCGATGACACCAGGCCTCCAACTTCTAGCCGAACTCGCCGCCAGGCAGCCGCTCTCGCCCGCGTGCGACCACTTCTATTTCCTGCGCCACGGGCAGACCGCGTGCAACGCGCGCCGTATCTTCCAGGCCACCGATGAACCGCTGAGCGAACTCGGCGTGCAGCAGGCGCACCACGCCGCCACGATCCTTGCCGGCGAGCCGGTGCGCAGCATCCTCAGCAGCGGCGTGGTGCGCGCGCTGACGACCGCGCACACGGTGTCGGCGCCGCATGGCATCGCGCCGCTGGTGCTCGAAGGGCTGCGCGAGCGCAACTTCGGCGCGCTCATCGGCACCTCGTCGGCGCAGATCGACTGGGCCTGCGCGCCCGAGAACGGCGAGACGCTGCCCGAATTCGTCGACCGCTCGCGCGCTGCGATCGAGCACTCGCTGACGCACCCGGGCCCCGTGCTCATCGTCGCGCACGGCGGCACGCTCTACGTCCTTGCGGCGCTTCTGGGCGTGCCGGTCGATCTCAGCGTGCTCGGCAATGCGCAACCCTTGCGATTCGAGCGCAACGGCACCAGATGGCGCCTGAAACCCCTCCTGCAGCAGGTGAACGGCGGGGCCGCCCTGGCCTGATCGCGCCGTTCACCGCACTCTTTTCGGAACCCATCGTCATGGACTTCAAGGACTACTACAAGATCCTCGGGCTCGAACGCGGCGCCTCGGAGGACGAGGTGCGCAAGGCCTACCGCAAGCTCGCGCGCAAGTACCACCCCGACGTCAGCAAGGAACCCGATGCCGACGTGCGCATGCGCGAAATCAACGAGGCGAACGACGTGCTGCGCGACAAGGAAAAGCGCGCGGCCTACGACCAGCTCGCCGACCACGTCGCGCGCGGCGGCAGCCCCGACGGCGGATTCCAGCCGCCGCCCGGATGGGACGAGGGCTTCGAGTTTCATCGCGGCCCGCACGCGGGGCCGGCCGATCACGCGGAGTTCAGCGAATTCTTCTCCTCCCTGTTCGGTGCGGCCGAGCGGCGCGGTGCCGAGCGGCGCCACTACCGCGCGCGCGGCGAAGACCACCATGCCGCGATCGAGATCGCGCTGGAGGACGCCATCAAGGGCACCGAGCGCGAGATCACGCTGCGCTCGCAGGAAGTCGACGCGCAGGGCCATCCGCAATGGAAGACGCGCACCTTGAGCGTGAAGATCCCCGCCGGCGTGCATCCGGGCCAGTACATCCGTCTCGCGGGCCAGGGCATGCCGGGCCATGGCGGCGAGCCGCCGGGCGATCTCTACCTCGAAGTGCGCATCGCGCCGCACAAGCTCTACCGTGTCGAGGGCCGCGACCTCTACATGACGCTGCCGATCACGCCGACCGAAGGCGCGCTCGGCGCGAAGGTGCAAGTGCCCACGCCGGGCGGCGGCGTCGTCGAGGTGACCGTGCCGCCCAACGCGCGCAATGGCCTGAAGCTGCGGCTCAAGGAACGTGGCCTGCCCGGCAAGCCACCGGGGCATCTCTACCTGCTGCTCGAAATCGCGCTGCCGCCGGCCGACAGCGATGCGGCGCGCAAGGCCTACGAGCAGCTCGCCGCCGCGGCACCCTTCAATCCGCGCCGCCATCTTGGAGTTTGACGACCATGGCTACTGTGACTGTCACGACCACCGCGCTGAGCGCCTCGCATCCCCTCGCCGCCGCGGAACTCGCCCATGCCTGCGGTGCGGAGATCGACTGGGTGGTTCGATTGGTCGAAGTCGGCATCATCGAATCGCGCGAGCCGGGCGAACAACCCGAGGAGTGGCGCTTCCACAGCAGTGACCTGCAGTGTGCGCTCGATGCGCGGCGACTGGAGCGCGACTTCGGCGTGGGGCTCGATGCGGCGGCACTGATCCTCGATCTCGAACACGAGGTGCGCCGGCTCAAGGCCGTGCTGCGCGCGCAAGGGCTCGGGCGCGAGATCTGAGCCCTGAGCCGGCACCTCCAATCCCATCCAGGAGTCTTCGATGCAACCACGTCTCACTGCCAAGGATTTCGACCAGGATCTGCTCATTCTTTTCGACGCCTACGTGCACGGCAACCTCGACCGCCGCGGCTTTCTCGCGGGGGCGCAGAAGTTCGCGACGGCGGGCATGACCGCCGCCGGACTGCTCGCGGCGCTGAGCCCCGATTTCGTGGCGGCCCAGCAGGTGCCGCCGAACGATTCGCGGCTCAAAGCCGAGCGCCTCAGCTACCCCTCGACCGCCGGCAACGGCACCGTCAACGGCTATCTCGTGCGACCGGCGAACGCGGGCTCGAAGAAGCTGCCCGCGGTGCTCGTGATCCACGAGAACCGCGGGCTGAATCCGCACATCGAGGACATCGCGCGCCGCCTCGCGCTCGACGGTTTCATGGCCTTCGCGCCCGACGCACTGACACCGCTCGGCGGTTATCCCGGCGACGAGGACAAGGCGCGAGAAGCCTTCGGCAAGCTCGACCAGAACCGAGCGCACGAGGACTTCGTCGCCGCCGCCAGCTGGTTGAAGGGCCGCCCCGATTCGTCGGGGAAGATCGGCGCGGTCGGCTTCTGCTGGGGCGGCGGCATGGTCCACGTCCTGACCACGCGCCTGCCCGAGCTCGACGCGGCGGTGGCGTTCTATGGCAATGCGCCAGCGCCGTCGGAAGCCGCCAAGGTCAAGACGCCGCTGCTGGTTCACCAGGCCGGCATCGACGAACGCATCAACGCGGCGTGGCCCGCCTATGAAGCCGCGCTCAAGGCCGCGAACGTGAAGTTCAACGTCTACCAGTACTCCGGCACGCAGCACGGATTCAACAACGACACCACGCCGCGCTACGACGCCGCGGCCGCCAAGCTGGCTTGGTCGCGCACGGTGGAATTCTTCGAGGCGCGGCTCGACGGCGCCTGAGCGGGCCCTCAAAGTAGGCGACGACTGGCAGACTTCGCGCCACACTCCACCGAAAGTGGAAGCTTCGCGTCCCTGGAACGCGTCCGGAGTGCCTCATGCCCGTGATTTGCCCCGCCTGCCAAACGGAGAACCGCGATTCCGCGATGTTCTGCCATGGATGCGCGCGCAAGCTCCCGACCTTCATTCCGACCCAGCCGTCGATGCTGGAAACCATGCGGGCGATGCCGGCTCCCCCGTCGTCTCGACCCCGGCCGTGGCCGCGCCGGTGCACATCGATCCACAGTCTCCTACTAGGCTGTGGATCGGTGTCGGCGTGGCAGTGCTCGTTCTGCTGGCGGGCATCGCCGCGTGGTACGTGCACCTGCTGCGCAAGCCGCCGCCTGCTGTGCCCTCCGCGACCGTGGCCTCGCGTATCGAGCAGCCGGCCTCTGCGGCCCCTTCCCTCGCCCTCGCCGCCGACACACACAAGGCTCCGGCACCGGAAGCCGTCTCGCTCGGCGCATCGCTCGCCCCGGGCGAGATCGCGGTCGTCACCCCGGCCGGCAGCGCCGCGCCAGCAGACGGCCCGGCAGCCCCTCCGGCAGCGATGTCGCCCCCGGTCGCCGCGTTGACGCCCTCGCCGCAGCCGGCCGAGCGCAGGCAGGTTCCCCGGGCCGCGCCACCGGCGCGCGTCGGCGCGCTGGACCCGCGCAGCGGCTGCGAAACGCTCAACTTCGTCTTCGCGGCGCGCTGCGAGGCCGCGCATTGCGACAAGCCGCAGTACGCCCAGCATCCGCGCTGCAGACTGGTACGCGAGCAGCGCAAGCGCGACGAACTGCACCGCAATCCGACGCTGGCGTTCTGACTCGAGGGCGAAGCACCTCGCAGCGCCCTAGCAGAAGCCGAACGCGGAAGGAAGCGCCCCGAACACCTTGGCGATGATCGCGAATCGCGTCAGACTGCGCATCGCAGTCCCGAAACGACAAAGCAATCTCACCGAAGGAGCGACGTTCATCATGGCATTCCGACAACTGCATACCCGCATCGCGACCCTCGCCACGGCCCTCGTGCTCACCGCCTGTGCGGTGCCGCAACAGCAGGCGCCGATGGCGATCACGCAGGGCAAGATCGAGCAGATCACCCCCACCACCATCCGCAGCGACGCCCACACCGGAGTGGGTGCCGTGGTCGGCGGCCTGACCGGCGTGGGGCTCGGCAGCCTGATCGGTGGCGGCACGGGACGCGACGTGGCCATGGTGGCCGGCGCGATCGGCGGCTCCATGGCCGGCGCGCAGATCGCGAACAACGCCGCGGGTTCGCAGCCCGGTCAGGAGATCTTCGTGCGCACCGACAGCGGCGTGCTCGTCGAAGTGACCCAGCCCACGACGCCTGGTCTGCGCGTGGGCCAGCGCGTGTTCATCCAGGGCCAGGGGCCGCGGCGCGCGTCGTGCCGCAGTAACGCCCCACGCGGCACCCGCGCTGCGTCCTACGCGGACTTCGCCTGCACCAGCTTGATGACGCTCGAGAAATCGAGCGCCCCATGCCCCGCGAGGCTGTGCGCCGCATAGAGATTGCGTGCGAGCCCGCCGAGCGGCGTGGCCGCGCGCACGGCTGCCGCGTTCTCCTGCGCGAGGCCGAGGTCCTTCAGCATCAGGTCGGTGCCGAAGCCGCCCGCATAGCCCTTCGAAGCAGGCGCGGTTTCCATCACGCCCGGCAGCGGGTTGTACTTCTCGAGCGCCCAGTTGCCGCCCGAACTGCGGCGCATGATCTCCGACAGCACCTTGGGATCGAGCCCGTTGGCAACGCCCAGCGCAATGGCTTCCGAGGTGCCGATCATCAGGATGCCGAGCAGCATGTTGTTGCAGATCTTCGCGGTCTGCCCTGCGCCTGCGCCGCCAGCGTGGAAAATGTTGGCGCCCATCTTTTC
Source organism: Variovorax ureilyticus (assembly GCF_050632185.1). Classification (GTDB taxonomy): domain Bacteria; phylum Pseudomonadota; class Gammaproteobacteria; order Burkholderiales; family Burkholderiaceae_C; genus Variovorax; species Variovorax ureilyticus_A. The sequence goes on along the minus strand of NZ_CP192579.1, from coordinate 1,448,191 downwards.
GAGGACGGGACGCGCACGTTCGAGGTCGGCCTCCGATCCGCCGACCATGAAAGTCAAGGTGCCCGCGATCGCGCCGCCGGTGCCGCCAGACACCGGCGCATCGATCACCGCCACGCCACGCTTCGCACCGGCCTCAGCCACCTTGCGCGAGCTCGCGGCGGCGATGGTGCTGCTGTCGATCACCAGCGTGCCCGCGGGGATCTGCGCCATGAGCCCGGGCTTGCCCTCGCTGCCGAGATAGAGCGATTCGACGTGCTGGCTCGCAGGCAGCATGCTGATCACGACCTCGGCGCCTGCGATGGCCTCGGCCGTCGATGCCGCGATACCGAGGCCGTCGCCCGCGAGCTTCTCGCACGCCGGCTTCGAGAGGTCGAAGCCCCGGACCTCATGGCCCGCCTTCTTCAGATTCAGGGCCATCGGCCCCCCATGTTGCCGAGGCCAATGAATGCGATCTTCATGATCATGTCTCCGTTCTTGATCAATGCTTCTTGCGACGAAGCGGATTCAAACGAGCGCGGCCAGCGGATGCGGGCCCGGGGCGCGCACGCGCAGATGGTCCTCTATGAACTCCGGCGTGATCTCTTCGAGCGTCGCGGGGCTCCAGCGCGGATTGCGGTCCTTCTCGATCAGCAGCGCGCGAATGCCTTCGGCGAAGTCCTTGTGCGCGCAGCAGCCGAGCGATGCCCAGTATTCGAGCCGGAACACTTCGGCGAGCGACATGCGGGTGACGCGCTGCCAGAGCGCAAAGGACAGCGCCGCGGAACTCGGCGAGCCCTTGGCGAAAGTGGTGGCAGCGGTCTGCAGCCAGGCATCGTCCGACTTCAGCGCGCGCAGGCGATTCGCGATGTCGATCAGGTCGTCACCGGCCATCAGTTCGTTGATCGTGTCGAAATGCGCGCGCAGCTTCGATGGCTGCTTCTCCGCACCCTCGCCCGCCTTCGCGAGCAGGCGCGACAGCAATGCGCGATCCGCTTTCGACTCGCCCTGCCACGCTGCCGCCGCGATGCCATCGAGCACCTGCGCCTTGCGCTCATGCGGCACCACGATGTCCGCCAGCCCGCAGAAGATCGCATCGGCTGCATTCAACGGCGCAGCAGTGAGCGCGAGGAACAAGCCCACGCGCCCCGGCGCACGGCGCAGGAACCAGCTTCCGCCCACGTCGGGGTACAGGCCGATGTTGATCTCGGGCATCGCCACGCGGCTTTGCAGCGTGACCACACGATGCGACGCCCCCGACATCAGTCCGACGCCCCCGCCCATCACGATGCCGTGTCCCCAGCACAGGAAGGGCTTCGGAAAGGTGTGGATCAGGTGGTCGAGCTCGTACTCCTCGCTGAAGAACTCTTCGGCGTAGGTGTTGCGCGCGGGTCCGCACTCGAGCAGCGTCTGGTAGAGCTGGCGCAGATCGCCGCCGGCGCAGAAGGCTTTCTCGCCCGCTGCGTCGAGCAGCACGCCGACCACGCCGTCGTCCTGCGCCCATTCGCGCAGCTTCGGGATGAGCAGCCGCACCATCGCCACCGAGAGCGAATTGAGCGATGCGGGCGAATTGAGCGTGGCAACGCCGAAGCGCTTGCCGTTGGCGGTCTTGATTTCGTTGAAGAGAACGACGGGATCGGTCATTGGTTGGGTTGTCATCGGATGTCTGAATCGCCGTCCAGCAATTTGCGGGCGACGATCATTCGCATGATTTCATTGGTGCCTTCGAGGATTTGGTGCACGCGCGCGTCGCGCACCAGACGCTCCAGCGGGAACTCGCTCAGGTAGCCATAGCCGCCATGCAGCTGCAGCGCTTCGTTGCAGACGGTGAAGCCGGCGTCGGTCGCAAAGCGCTTGGCCATCGCGCAATAGGTACTTGCGTCGGCGTGCCCCGCATCGAGCTTGCTTGCGGCGAGCCGCACCATCTGCCGCGCGGCAACGAGTTCGGTCGCCATGTCGGCGAGCTTGAACTGCAGCGCCTGGAAGCTCGCGAGCGGCTTGCCGAACTGCTGGCGCTCATGCAGGTAGCGACGCGCCGCATCGAGCGCGCCCTGCGCGGCACCCACCGAGCAGGTCGCGATGTTGATCCGCCCACCGTCGAGCCCCTTCATCGCGATGCGGAAGCCCTCGCCTTCCTGGCCGAGCAGGTTCCCTGCCGGCACGCGCACGTTGTCGAAACTGATGGTGCGCGTGGGCTGGCTGTTCCAACCCATCTTGTGTTCCTTCTTGCCGTAGCTGATGCCGGGCGCATCGGCCGGCACCGCAATGGCGGAGATGCCGCCCGGTCCGCCGCCGCCTGTGCGCGCCATCAGCACCAGCACGTCGGTGGAACCGGCGCCGGAGATGAAGGCCTTGCCGCCATTGATGACGTACTCGCCGCCCTGCAACTCGGCGCGCGTCTTGAGCGATCCGGCATCGGAGCCCGCTCCGGGTTCGGTCAGACAGTAGGACGCGAGCTTGCGCCCGCTCGTGAGATCGGCGCCCCAGCGCTCGCGCACGGCCGGGCCGCCCCAGGTGCCTAGCATCCACGTCGCCATGTTGTGGATCGTGATGAAAGCGGTGGTCGACGGATCGACCGCCGCCATCTCCTCGAACACCAGCGTCGCATCGAGACGCGGCAGCGCGAGCCCTTCGACGCTTTCGGGCGCGTAGAGGCCGCAGAAGCCCAGTTCACCGGCCTTGGCGATCGCTTCCCTGGGGAAGATCGCCTCGGCGTCCCACCGGGCCGCATGCGGCGCCAATTCGGCAAGCGCGAATTCGCGCGCGGTCTGCGCGAAGGCGCGCTGCTCTTCAGTCAGCTCGAAGTCCATGCGGACGAGCTTACTTGAGGGCGATGGTGGTGTTGACGCCGTGCGAGACGGTGCTGTCGTCGAACCAGCGCGAAGTCACCGTCTTGGTCTGCGTGTAGAACAGCACGACCTGCTTGCCGTACGGGCCGAGGTCGCCGAGCTTTGACGCGCGCGAACCGGTGAACGAGAACATCGGCACCGGCACCGGGATCGGCACGTTGATGCCCACCTGCCCCACGTCGATGTCTTCCTGGAAGCGCCGCGCCGCCGCGCCGGACTGCGTGAAGATCGCGGTGCCGTTGCCGTTCGGATTGGCATTGATCAGTTCGATCGCATCGTCGATGTTGTCCGCGCCGACCAGGCACAGCACCGGGCCGAAGATTTCCTGCTCGTAGATCGACATGCCGGGCTTCACATCCGCGAACACCGTCGGGCCGACGAAGTTGCCCTTCTGGTAGCCGGGCACCGCGGGCTTGCGGCCGTCGAGCGCCAGCGTCGCGCCATCGGCCACGCCGCGTTCGATGAGACCGGTCACGCGATCGAAGGCCGCGCACGAGATCAGCGGCCCGACATCCACGCCCTTCTCGACACCCGCGCCGACCTTGAGCGTCTTGGCCTTCGCGACCAGATCGGGAATCCAGTTGCGCGCCTCGCCCACCAGCACCGCGACCGACACCGCCATGCAGCGCTGCCCCGCCGCACCGAAGGCCGCACCGGCCAGCGCGTTGAGCGTCTGCTCCTTGTTCGCGTCGGGCATCACGATCGCGTGGTTCTTCGCGCCCATCATGCACTGCACGCGCTTGCCGGCGAGCGATGCGCGGTTGTAGACGTGCGTGCCGACCTTGGTCGAGCCGACGAAGGAGATCGCCTTGATGTCCTTGTGGTCGCAGATCGCGTTGACCACCGCTTCGCCGCCGTGCACGACGTTGAGCACGCCGGGCGGGATGCCGGCCTGGAGCGCGAGCTCGCACAGGCGCATCGTGACCATCGGGTCCTGTTCGGACGGCTTCAGCACGAAGGTGTTGCCGGTGACGATCGCCATCGGGAACATCCACAGCGGGATCATCGCGGGGAAGTTGAACGGCGTGATGCCCGCGCAGACGCCCAGCGGCTGCAGCACCGAGTAGGTGTCGACACCGCCCGCGACGTTGTTCGCGAACTCGCCCAGTTGCAGGTTGCCGATGCCGGCCGCATGCTCGACCACTTCGAGGCCGCGGAACACGTCGCCTTCGGCATCGGGCAGCGTCTTGCCCTGCTCGGCCGTCAGGATCGCGGCCAGCTCGCCCATGTGCTCGCGGATGAGCTGCTGGTACTTCAGGAAGATGCGCGCCCGCGCGCCGATGGCTGTCTTGCGCCAGGTCTTGAAGGCTTCCTTGGCGGAGGCGACGGCCGCATCGACTTCGTCCTGCGTCGCGAACGGCACCCTGGCCAGCACGTCCTGCGTGGCCGGGTTGACGATGTTGCGCCACTCGGTGGTCTTCGACTCGACGAACTTGCCGCCGATGAGCAGCTTGACGGTGGCGACCTTCGTCGCGGGGGTGGTGGTGGCGTCCATGAACCTTGTCTCCTGAATGGGGTGCGAGCGAGGATGCTAGCTTTGCACTTTTGCCGTTGCAATAGACAAATACGCATGGCCGATCTGCATAATTGCAACGCATGGACTGGGACAACCTGCGCTTCTTCCTGGAGCTCGCGCGAACGGGCACGCTGGTCGGCGCAGCGCGTCGGCTGGCGGTCGATCACACCACCGTCGCGCGGCGCATCCAGGCGCTGGAAAAGGAAATCGGCACGGCCCTCTTCGCGCGCGAATCGGACGGACATCGACTGACCGAAGCGGGCCGCCGGCTGCAACCGCAGGTCGAAGCCATGGAGAGCGCGTTTCGCGCCGTCGAGAGCACCGCGCCAGCGTCGAATGAAGGGCTGTCCGGGCTGGTGCGCATCGGCGCGACCGAAGGTTTCGGCACCGTGGTACTCGCGCCGCAACTGGCGCTGTTCGCGCAGCAGCACCCCAAGCTGGTGATCGACCTGCTCGCGATGCCGCGCCTCGTTCATCTCTCGCGGCGCGAAGCCGACATCGTGATCTCGCTCGAACGTCCGGCGCGCGGCGCGGTCGTGGTGACGAAGCTCACGGACTACGTGCTGCGGCTGTACGCGTCGAAACAATACCTGGCGAAGCGCGGTCCCATCCGCACGCGCGGGGACCTGCGCGGCCACACCTTCATCAGCTACGTGGACGACCTGCTGTTCAGCAAGGAGCTGCAGTACCTCGACGAACTGTACAAGCCCGACTCGTTCGCGCTGCGCAGCACGAGCATCCTCGCCCAACACCGCGCCACGGCGGCCGGCGCGGGCATCGCCGTGCTGCCGGCTTTCATCGCCGAAGGCGACAAGTCGCTGCGCCGCGTGTTACCGGACGAAGCGAACTTCATGCGGACCTTCTGGATGTCGGTGCCGGCGGAGACGCGGCATCTGGCGCGCATGAAGGCGGTGTGGGATTTCCTGCGCGAGACGGTCGAGGCGCAGCGCGCGTTGCTGCTGCCCTAGCGTCGGCCGGCGCGAGCTGGAACATTTGTCCATCGTTGTTGCGCGTCGTCAACCCTGCGTGGCACGGATGAACGTCCAATGGAACGCGAGCGCCGCTCGCGTCATTCCATCAGCACTTCATCGAAAGGGTCTTGCCATGCCGAAAATGAAAGCCGCCATCTTCGTGGAGAAGGGACGGATCGTCCTCGACGAGAAGCCGATCCCCGACGTCGGGCCGCTCGATGCCCTCGTCCGCATCACCACGACCACGATCTGCGGAACGGATGTCCACATCCTCAAGGGCGAGTACCCGGTGGCACGCGGGCTGACCATCGGCCACGAGCCGGTCGGCGTGATCGAGAAGCTGGGTTCGGCCGTCGAAGGCTACAAGGAGGGCCAGCGCGTGATCGCCGGTGCGATCACGCCCAGCGGCCACAGCTACGCCTGCCTGTGCGGCTGCGGCTCGCAGGACGGCGTGGGGACGAAGCACGGCTTCAAGGCCATGGGCGGCTGGAAGTTCGGCAACACCATCGACGGTTGCCAGGCGGAGTACGTGCTCGTCAAGGATGCCATGGCCAATCTGAGCCCGATCCCCGACAACCTCACGGACGAGCAGGTCCTGATGTGCCCCGACATCATGTCCACCGGCTTCTCCGGTGCGCAAAGCGGTCGCGTGCGGATCGGCGACACCGTCGCCGTCTTCGCGCTCGGCCCCATCGGCCTGTGCGCGGTCGCGGGCGCGAAACTCATGGGCGCCACGACCATCATCGGCGTCGACACCGTGCCCGCGCGACTCGAAGTGGCCCGCACGCTCGGCGCCGATCACGTGGTCGACTTCCGTCAGGGTGATCCGGTCGCGCAGATCATGGCGTTGACCGACGGGCGCGGCGTCGACGTGGCCATCGAGGCGCTCGGTACACAGGGCACCTTCGAATCGGCTCTGCGCGTGCTGCGCCCCGGCGGAACGCTCTCCAGCCTGGGCGTCTATTCGAGCGACCTGCGGATTCCGCTGGATGCCTTCGCGGCCGGCCTCGGCGACCTGAAGATCGTCAGCACGCTGTGCCCCGGCGGAAAGGAGCGGATGCGCCGGCTGATGGAAGTCTGCGGCTCCGGGCGGGTGGACCTGAAGCCGCTGGTGACGCATCGCTTCAAGCTCGACGACATCGAGGCCGCCTACGAGCTTTTCGCCAATCAGCGCGACGGCGTGCTGAAAGTGGCCATCACGCCTTGACTGCCGAAGCCCTCGCCGGCGGCCACGTCGGCGGATGGCTCCCCGGCGGCATCGAAGGCCGCGACCACATGGCCGGCGTGCGCGACAGCCGTGCACTGTGGCTCAGGCCGCACAGCGCACCGAAACCCGAGGCCGATGTCTCCAGGAACGGCGCCCGGTCGGGCATGCCGATCCGCAGGCCGCCTTCGACGCGCCCCAGTCCGCGCAGCCATTGCCCGGTCTGCGCGAGCGACACCCGCACATGCCAGCTTCCGCCCTCGCGCTGCTGCCGCCAGAGCGCGGCGGCGGCGCCCATCGCGATGAGGTAACCGGTTGCCTCGTCCAGGATCTGCATCGGCAGCGGCCTCGGCTTGCCCTCACCGGCCGCTTCGCCCTCCGCCTGGTTGAAGCCCATCGCCGTCTGCACGAGCGAATCGAAGCCGCGCCGCGATGCCCACGGGCCTTGCGCACCATAGGCGGTGAGCGAGACATAGACGATGCCGGGACGCGCACGCACAGCAGCGCCGGGCCCGAATCCCAACGCCGCGATGCCGCCGGGCCGGTAGCCCTGGATGAACACGTGCGCACCGTTGAGCAATCTGCCGAGTGCGTCGCGACCCGCTTCGCCTTGCAGATCGATGTGCGTGGAAAGCTTGCCGCGACTCGTGTCCGCGACGGCATCGATATTCGGAAGGTTCGGCGAATTGACCAGCATCACATCGGCGCCATAGGCGGCCAGCGCGCGACCGCCGACCGGGCCGGCGAGGATGCGCGTGAGGTCGAGCACACGCACGCCTGACAGCGGGCGCTCGTCCTGCGCGAGCACCGGCAGCGCGAGCGGCGGTGCATCACCGATGCGCTCGATGGTGAACAGTGGCTGGCCGGAGAGCGCCTTGCCCTGCGGCGTCGCATCCCATTCGTCGAACCGCCTCAGCGCAGTCGCGACGAGGCCCCTGGCAGCGGCTGCTTCCTCGAAGTCCTGCGCCTTCCATGTCCGCATGGCCGCTTCGGCATCCGCGCGTTGCGCCGTGGCCGGATCGAGCCTCAGCAGCCGCAGCGCGCCTTCGCGATGGTGCGCAAAGTTGGCATGAATCCGCACCCAGCCATCGGAAGCACGATAGAGCCCGGAGAACGCATCCCAGAGCTCGGGCACCCGTCCGTCGATGCTGAACCATGCGGTGCATTCGAGCGCCGCGTGCGGCATGTCCACCGCCACCTGCTGGCGCGGCACCCCGCGCGCATGGCCCAGTTCGCATGCGGCCAGCGCGGCGGCCGCGATGGTGCTCTGCGCCGCCGCGCCCACCGCGAACGACGACGGCAGCACCGGATCGGCACCGGTCAGCCGCACCTGCGCCAATGCCTCGTCGGGCAAGCCCGCCTGCCGCCAGATGCCTTTCAGGACTTCGCTCGCATCCATGCCGTACCTTTCGTTCCCAAAGAACAAAAGGCAGGGTTCGCTCGCACGACCCTGCCCTCTCTCTCTTGCGCGCTGCGTCGCGCGGCCGATCACTGGATCAGCTTCGGCCCGGTCTTCGACTGGATCTGATCGAAGCTCACGCCCGGCGCCAGCTCGACGACCTTCAGGCCGTTCGGCGTCACGTCGAGCACGCCGAGGTCCGTGATGATGCGGTCGACCACACCCACACCCGTCAGCGGCAGCGAGCAGTTGTCGAGGATCTTGAGGTCCTCGGTGCCGTCCTTCTTCTTGGCGACGTGCTCCATGAGCACGATCACGCGCTTGACGCCCGCGACGAGATCCATCGCGCCGCCCATGCCCTTGACCATCTTGCCGGGAATCATCCAGTTGGCGAGGTCGCCCTTGGCGCTCACCTGCATCGCGCCCAGGATCGAGAGGTTGATCTTGCCGCCGCGGATCATCGCGAAGCTGTCGTGGCTACCGAAGATCGCGCTGCCGGGCAAGGTGGTCACGGTCTGCTTGCCGGCATTGATCAGGTCGGCGTCGACCTGGTCTTCGGTCGGGAACGGGCCGATGCCGAGCATGCCGTTCTCGCTCTGCAGCCACACTTCCTTGTCACCGACGAAGTTCGCGACCAGCGTGGGAATGCCGATGCCGAGGTTGACGTAGAAGCCGTCTTCGAGTTCTTGCGCCGCGCGCGCGGCCATCTGGTCTTGGGTCCAGGGCATCTCAGGCTCCTTTGCTGTTCTTGATGGGCGCGGGCGAGCCGGCTGCGGCTGCTTGCGCGATGGCGGCCTGCGCCTCGACCTTGGCGGCGACGGCATCGACCGACGCGCTCACGGTACGCTTCTCGATGCGCTTCTCGGGCGTCGCGTTGAGCACGATGCGGTGCACGTAGATGCCCGGCAGATGGATGTCGTCCGGTGCAAGCTCGCCGACTTCGACGATCTTCTCGACTTCGACGATGCAGATCTTGCCGGCCATCGCGGCGGCGGGATTGAAGTTGCGCGCCGTCAGGCGGAAGCGCAGGTTGCCGGACTTGTCGGCCACGTCGGCCTTCACCAGCGCGACATCGGGAACCAGCGAGCGCTCCATGACGTAGGTTTCGCCGTCGAATTCGCGCAGTTCCTTGCCTTCGGCGACCTGGGTGCCGACGCCGGTCTTGGTGAAGAAGGCCGGGATGCCCGCGCCGCCAGCGCGCAGCTTCTCGGCCAGCGTGCCCTGCGGCGTGAATTCGAGCTCGAGCTCGCCCGCGAGGTACTGGCGTTCGAACTCCTTGTTCTCGCCAACGTAGCTTGCAACCATCTTCTTGATCTGGCGCGTCTCGAGCAGCTTGCCGAGGCCGAAGCCATCGACGCCCGCGTTGTTCGAGATGCAGGTGAGGTTCTTGACGCCGGAATCGTGCAGCGCATCGATCAGCGCCTCGGGGATGCCGCAGAGGCCGAAGCCTCCGACAGCGAGCGTCTGGCCGTCGGCCACGACGCCCTTGAGCGCCGCGTCGGCAGAGGGGTAGATCTTGTTCGCCATGGTTCCTCGTTCGGTGGTGGTGGTGATTGAATCCTGCTGAATCCGACTGAATTCGTGACCGAGACGATACTACGTACAGGCATACGTAGTATTCCGTAATGGAGACACCCGAAGGAAATTCACCGATGGTCGACTACCGGCTGGCTTTCGAGCTGGCGCCGGTGGGCATGGTGCTGTCTCGTCACCGCATCATCGTGGACTGCAACGCCCGCGTCTGCGAGATGTTCGGCGCCACGCGCGATGCGCTCGTCGGCCAATCCTTCCAGGTGCTGTACCCGAGCGTCGCCGAATTCGAGCGCATCGGCAAGCGCATGGAGCCGATCCTCAATGCAAGCGGACGTTACGCCGACAACCGCATGATGAAGCGGCTGGGCAATCTGCATGGCATGTTCGCGGGCGAGACCTTCTGGTGCCACGTGAGCGGCCAGGCGCTGAACCGCGAAGCGCCGCACGAGGCCGGCATCTGGACCTTCGAGGACCTGGGCTCGCGGCGCTCGGTCAAGTCCGAGCTCACGCCGCGCGAGCGCGAAGTGGCGGCGCAGGTGATGCAGGGGCGCACCTCGAAAGAGATCGGCAAGGCGCTGCAGATCAGTCATCGCACCGTCGAAATACACCGAGCGCGCCTGATGCGCAAGTACGCCGCCGCCACCACCGCCGAGCTGGTCCAGAAGCTGATTGCGGGATAGATTGGGGCACCGATGAACCGCTACCTCGACCCCGACAGGCCGCACCACCGCGAACACGGCTTCCAGAACAACTACGAGGAGTTCGAGCCGAAGAGCCTGTCCGAGTTGCTGCGCTGGCGCCGTCAGGCCCGACGCGACCGACTGCCACCGCCACCGCTCGCGCCGACGCCGCGCGTGACGCCCGAGCTCGAATGGCTGCACGCCAACGCCCGCGCCGGCACTGCGATGGTGCCCTCCTTCACCTGGATCGGCCATGCAACGGTGATGGCGCAGATGAGCGGACTCACGATGCTGACCGATCCGATGTTCTCGCTGCGCGCATCGCCGGTGCGCTTCGCGGGACCGAAGCGGCAAACGCCGCCGGGCGTCGAACTCGCGCAACTGCCGCGCGTGGATCTGGTGCTGGTGTCGCACAACCATTACGACCATCTCGATGCGCCGTCGGTGGATGCGCTCAACCGGCAGCCGGGCGGCCCGCCGCTGTTCGTGGTTCCGCTGGGCATCAAGCCCTGGCTGGAGGGTCGCCGCATCCGCCACGCCGTGGAACTGGACTGGTGGGACCGGCACACGGTGCCCGGGGCGCACGGCGACGTGGAAATCGCCCTCGTGCCCGCGCAGCACTGGTCGTCGCGCAGCCCCCGGGACGCCATGGCAACGCTCTGGGGCGGCTTCGCGGTGCTCGCGCCGGACTGCCATCTGCTCTACACGGGCGACACCGGCTATTCGCGCGACTTCGCCGACATCCGCCGGCACTTCGGCGACCGGCAGACGCCCGAGCAAGGCGGCGGATTCGACATCGCGCTGATCCCGATCGGCGCCTATGCGCCGCGCTGGTTCATGAAGAACCAGCACGTGGATATCGAGGAGGCACTGCGCATCCACGCCGACGTGGGCGCCAAGCGTTCGCTCGGAATTCACTGGGGCGTCTTCGAGCTGAGCGACGAGGCGATCGATGAACCGCCGCGAAAGCTGGCGGAAGTGCGCGACGCGCAAGGCGTGGCGGAAGACGTCTTCTTCGTCACCGCCGTCGGCGAAACGCGAAGACTCACCCGGCGCAACGGAACGTCAGGTTGAACCGGCAGGCGCCGGTCAGCGGGTGCTCGGCTTCCTTCAACGGCAACACGCCGTGATAGTGCAAGCGCGCCGGCCCGCCCCACACCACCACGTCGCCATGCTCGAGCGGCACGCGCTGCGACTTGTGCGATCGCGCGGCGCCCCCGAAAAGAAACACCGCCGGGATGCCGATCGACACCGAAACGATCGGCTGGCCGTAGTCGCGCTCGTTGCGGTCCTGGTGCAGCGAAAGGCGCGCGCCCGGCTCGTAGCGGTTGACGAGGCAGGCATCGGGTACGAAGCCTTCGAAGCCCGCATGCGATGCGGCCTCGGTCGCCAGGCGCGCGAACACATCCGGCATGCGCGGCCAGGCCTTGCCGCTTTGAGGATCGGTGGGGTCGTAACGGTAGCCGGTCGGGTCGCTCACCCAGCCGAGATCACCGCAGTTGGTCATCGCGACCGACATGCGAAAGCCCCCGGGCGTGACCATGTGGCGCAGCGGCGCCTGCTCGATCACCTGCCGGACCGCATCCAGCAGCGCCGATTCATCAGCCGTCGCGAATCGGCGCAGCACGACCGCACCGGGACCGAGCGGCAGCAGCACGGGGTCAAGTTGATCGTCGAAGAGATCCTGCGTCATCGCCCGCTGCTCACTCGGCATCGTGGAAGATGATGCCCGCGGTATGCCGCCGCCCCGAACGCACACGGCTCACTCCATGGCGCAAGTTCACGCGGTACGCACCCCGCGCGCCCTGCACCGGCCGGTGATGCACCGCGATCACGGCGGCGTCGCCCTGCCGCAGCGGCAGCACCATCGGACGCGACTGCATGCGCGGACGCTGCTCCGTCATCACGAACTCGCCGCCGGTGAAATCGCGACCGGGCTTGGAGAGCAGGATCACCACCTGCAACGGAAACACGTGCTCGCCGTAAAGGTCCTGATGCAGGCAGTTGTAGTCGTCACGCTCGTACTGCAGCAGCAGAGGCGTCGGCCGCAACTGGCCCGCCGCATGGCAGCGATCGATGAACTCGGCATGCCGCGCCGGATAGCGCACCTCGATGTCCATGATCTCGTTCCACCGGTTGGCGATCGGCACCAGATGCGGATAGAGCCGCTCGCGCAAGGCCGCGACCGGCTCCGGCAGCGGATAGGCGAAGTACTTGTATTCGCCGCGCCCGAACCCGTGGCACTCCATCACCACGCGGCTGCGAAAGGGCCTCTCGGCCGCGTAGAGCCCAGCCAGCGATTCGCACTCGCCGGGCGTCAGCAACGACGGCAGCATTGCGCAGCCCTGATCGTCGAGTTCGGCTTCGGCCTGCGCCCAGTCCGTCTGCGCCACCCGGTCCTTCCAAGCGGTCATGCGGGCTCGGCTTCCCGGCGCAGCAGCGCGCTCTTGCGCTCGACGCCCCAGCGGTAGCCCGAGAGGCTGCCGTCGCTGCGCACCACGCGATGGCAAGGGATCGCCACCGCAAGCGCATTCGCGCCGCAGGCCTGCGCCACCGCGCGCACCGACTTCGGCGAGCCGATGCGCTCCGCGATGTCGCTGTAGCTCGCGGTCTCGCCCGCCGGAATCTCGCGCAGCGCCTGCCACACGCGCTGCTGGAAAGCGGTGCCGCGCACGTCCAGCGGAAGATCGAGCCCCACGCGCGGCGCCTCCACAAATCCGACGACCTTCGCGACCAGTGCTTCGAATCCGGCATCGCCGCCAATCAGCCGCGCACGCGGAAACTGGTCCTGCAGGTCGCGCGCCAGCGCATCGGGATCGTCGCCCAGCGCAATCGCGCAGATGCCGCGTTCGCTCTGCGCCACGAGGATCGCACCCAGCGCGCACTGGCCGATGGCAAAACGGATCTCGGAGTCCGCGCCGCCGGAACGCCACGCGGTCGGCGTCATGCCGAGAATCTCGTTCGAGTCCTCGTAGAAGCGGCCGTTGGAGTTGTAGCCCGCGTCGTAGATCGCCTCGGTGACGGTGCCGCTGCGCGTCAGCTCGCGGCGAACGCGACTTGCACGATGCGCCGCCGCATACGCCTTCGGCGTCACGCCGGTCACCTCCTTGAAGAGCCGGTGCAGGTGCCACGGGCTGAGGCCGGCGCGCTCGGCCAGTTCGTCCAAGGTCGGCACCTGCGCGGCGCTCTCGATGTGGCGACACAACTCCGCCACGCGATCCGCCTGCAGGCTCGACCGCGCGGGCTCGTCGGGCCGGCAGCGCATGCACGGGCGGAAGCCCGCGCGTTCGGCATCCGCAGCCGTGGCGTGGAAGTCGATGTTCTCCGGCCGCGCCCGGCGCGACGCGCAGGACGGCCGGCAGTACACGCCCGTGGTGCGCACCGAATAGAAGAAGCTGCCGTCGGCCTTCGCATCGCGCGCGACCACCGCCGCCCAGCGGGGGTCGCTCACCGTGGCGAGGGCACGTGTTTCGTTGTCGCTCAGCATGTTCATCTCACGTCCTTCAGTGTCGTTGATCGGTGCATTCACTGTAGGAATCGGGGTCGCAAGGCGCACTCCGCCGCTTGCTGTCGAATTCGATCGTAGGACGATGCCGACACCGCAGCGCCATTTCCGCCATCGGCCTACGATGCCGGCGCCACGCCCTCGTTAACATTTGCGCCACATGATCGACCGTCGCTCACTCCTCACCGCCGGCGGCGCCTCCCTGGCGCTCGCTTCCCTCGGCATGTCCGCCGATGCTTTCGCCGCCGCCGGGCTCCAGCTGAGCCAGCCGCGGCCCTTCTCCTTCGACAGCCTGGTTGCGTACGCGAAGACGCTGGGCGCGCAACCGTACGCCGCCGACAAGTCGCTGCCGGCCAACATCCTGGAACAGATCGACTACGACGCGCACGGCAAGATCAAGTTCGACACCGACAATGCCCTGTTCCGCGACGGGCCGGGCCAGTTCCCGGTCACCTTCTTCCACCTCGGCCGCTACTTCCAGGTGCCGGTGCGCATGCACGTGCTGGAAAACGCGGGCGGCGACGCCTTCGCGCGCGAGATCGTCTACGACCCCGCGTACTTCACGATGCCGCCCGACAGCCCCGCGCGCCAGTTGCAGGGCGGCGCCGGCTTCGCGGGATTCCGCCTGCAGGAAAGCCGACTCGGCGACCAGAAGAAGCTGCCGTGGCAAACCAACGACTGGGCGGCCTTCCTCGGCGCTTCGTACTTCCGCGCCATCGGCGAGCTGTTCCAGTACGGCCTGTCGGCACGCGGGATCGCGCTCGATGCGGCCATGCCCGATCGCGCCGAGGAGTTCCCGACCTTCACGCAGTTCTACTTCGAGCCGCCGGGAAACGATTCGTCGAACTCGATGACGGTCTACGCCCTGCTCGAAGGGCCGAGCGTCACCGGTGCCTACAAGTTCGTGCTGCAACGGGGCAAGGCGGTGCTGATGGACATCGACGCGCGCCTCTTCCTGCGCCGCGACATCGGGCGCTTCGGACTGACGCCGCTGACCTCGATGTACTGGTATTCGGAAACCGTGAAACCCACCGGCATCGACTGGCGCCCCGAGGTGCACGATTCGGACGGCCCGGCGATGTGGAACGGTGCGGGCGAGCGCATCTGGCGTCCGCTCAACAACCCGGCGCAGACCCGCGCATCGGCCTTCAGCGACAACAACCCGCGCGGCTTCGGCCTGCTGCAGCGCGACCGCGCCTTCGACCACTACCAGGACGGCGTCTACTACGACAAGCGCCCCAGCCTCTGGGTCGAGCCGCTCGGCCAATGGGGCGAAGGCTCGGTCCAACTCATCGAGATCCCGACTGACGACGAGATCCACGACAACATCCTCGCCTGCTGGGTGCCCAAGACGCCCGCCAAGGCGGGCTCGACCTTCGAGCTCAAGTACCGGCTGCACTGGTCGGCCGAGGAACCGTTCCCGTCGCCGCTCGCGCGCTGCGTCGCCACGCGCATCGGCCGCGGTGGACAGCCCGGCACGCCGAGGCCGCAGGGGGTGCGCAAGTTCATGGTCGAATTCATCGGCAAGCCGCTGGAATCACTGCCCTTCGGCGTCAAGCCCGAACTGGTGCTGACCGCTTCGCGCGGCAAGTTCTCGTACATCTTTACCGAGGCGGTGCCGGATGGGGTGCCGGGACATTGGCGGGCGCAGTTTGACTTCACCGCCGAAGGGTCCGATCCGGTGGATATGCGGCTGTATATGAAGAACGGGGATCAGACGTTGACGGAGACTTGGCTTTATCAGTTTCAGCCGTTTTGAGGCACGCTGCTTCACAGCGTTTGATCGATCGCCACTTTCTACCTGAATCGTCGACGAAGCCGACGCAGCGCGGCTTGCCAAAGGTATTCGCGCTCCCCCCGAGCCAACTCGCCGCGGGCCTTTTCCCACGACTGGAGGGTGGCGATGTAGCGAAGAAACTGCGCCCACGACAAGATCATCCCACCGCATAGAAATATCGCCCAAGACAACCAGCCGGGCTCGAAAAGAAAGCCAAGGGCAAAGAGCGCGAAGCCCCCGATCGTCAAGGGCCACGCCCATTGGATGGGGTAGTCAAGGTGCTCGGGGATATTGGTCATCCTTTCGGAAGGTCTCTCTTCCATCGCTCCAGTACCGCGCCGCAATCACCACATCCAGAAGCGGCGAACTGACGCCAACGGTGACACCGCTTTGCTTCGAGTGCTGCTCGGTGTGCGTCTGCGGGATTTCGCGCGCTTGAACCGAACGTCCGTTCCGCACTTCGGCTTCTATTTTTGAACATTGATTGATGCTGCTGAGTTTGCTGGAGCAAAGAGAAATGCCGCACCCTTAGCTTCGACTGCCGTTCGAAGCTCGACTGCATCCGCTTGATCGCCCACAAAAGCCAGACTAAGTCCTGGAAGATCACCATCCACTCGACTTAGGGCGGCGAGGGTCGCCTTCGCGGTGAATCGGCTGTTTGGCCCCGACACGGCGATATGCAGTGGTTTGTCCGCTGCCTGAGAAATAGCTTTATGAATCTCTGCGACCTTTGGTGAATCCAAGCCAATATTTCCGATCATGGCCGAGGCCATTGCAAGACCGATACTCGGCGAGCCAGAGTGGACCCATATCAGATAGGTCGGTTGCGGCCCCTTGAAGAGCTTTGCGGCTACCGCACCGGCTTCATCAGCTGATCGTGGACTAGGAGCGCTGCAGGCGGTCAAGGCCAATGCAAGCAAGATAGCAACAACCTTTTTCATTCTTTTTGTCATGAAATTTTTTTATGATAAGTTGACTTTATTTGCAAACATCCGCCCCGGGAAGCTCTCGACAAAACCGTCCACCCAATCTTTTCTCAATCTTCCGATTGGGAATTTCAGCGTCCGGAAGAGCGCATGCAGGAAGATTGAAGTTGCCGCGACATAGTGAGTAAGGTATTTTTGATGTAAATCCACTTTTCTCCATGCATCGCGACATGATTACAAATTCATTGGCAGACGCCTTTCCGCCAGCTATAAAGGGATCGGGGTATCCGCACTCAAGCAGTGCTCTTTTTATCTCCTGTTCTGATGTTCCGGGTTTTTCCCAGCTTTCAAACTCGAATGGGGGTGGCTGAAACGGTTTGCCTGCACAACCCGTTTGAAGGGCGAGAGAAACAAAAAGGAAAAATACTGAAGCAAATTTCATCGTTACTTGTATTGAGGCAATCCAGCATTCCAGAAATTCGCGCATGCCCCGGGAGCGGTGCCATAGCAGTTGTGCGACGTAATGGGTTGCGCCGTTGCTGCTCTAATCATTTGCCACAGAACCGATGACTCTCCCCCTGGCAATGTTCCCCCAGTGGGTGGATTTCGCCCGATAAGAATCCCCACCGGATCAGCCATGTGATTTTGATACTGCACTATTCCGTCATACCCAGAGCCTTGCAGGTAGCCCAGCAGTGCCGATGCATTCGACACGTTGTACGCTGGCCCGAAGAAATTGATGCTGGTGTTGCTCAACACGCCTGCCACGCCTTGATTCGAGAGCACCTCCATCGCATTGCCGGTGGTTAGCGAACCCCGGCTGTGCCCATCAAAGTGCAATCCATCCTGGCCATACCGATTCATCAGATCCACAGTGGTCTGCGTGGCATTGGTGAGGTCGAAGGTGCCTTCGAGGAATGCCTGATACCCGGCAATCATCAGTTCGGAAACCATGTACTCAGCCTCGGGGAAGTGGATGAGGTATTGCGGCCCACCTTCCGCCGTGCTGTGCTGCGCGGCGTATTTGGCCGCTGCATCCAGATCGTTGAAGATGCCGTTGTTAGCAACATGTATCTTCCCGTCCGCCGCAGGTTGAAGTCGGAGCACCTCCTCATCACTAAGTCTCCGCGTCCCGGTGGGATTGCCATTCTCGTCTTTCAGTACCTCATATATCGGGTGGTCCTTCAAGAACTGCGTCCGATATGCTTCGTCGGTGAACTTCTTAGCCTCCGAGTAGACGATGGAGGTTGTCGCAGAGGTGATCTGCTGCTGCGAGGCCAGGTCTCCTGCATCGCCCGCTGCTCGTTCCACCGGTTCGCCAGCGCGCCGACGCTGCTGTTATCGCCGGTCCTGACGCTGTCGTCACCCGCAATGCCAGATATGCCAGCGCGTGTCACGCTCTCCTGATGCTCGTTGAGGCCAGAGAAGCCCGCCGACGATCCATTGGGCTTGCTGCCGTCCGTGCTGACGCTCACGCTCCAGAAGGGGCCTAGCTGCAGCACGGTCGCTCGTGTCTGCAGGCTTTACTGCGAAAAGGTGGATCTGACGGTGCGGAAATGCCTGCGAGATCAATGCACGGGCTGAAAAGTCAATATTGTTTGACTTTCTTTTCTGGGAGGCGATTGCATAGTTCGGACCCAGTTTCTTCCCCAGCGATGAACCTCCAACGAGCCACCTTCAAGCTTGCGAAAAACCGCCTCGCTCGCATCTGCCTCGCCAGGAGTTAACTCGGCGCCCCCATGTCGAGAAAACTCTCTTAGAACAAGGTTGCCGCTAGCGTCACAGCCAACATTGGGATGGCTGAATGATATACGCCTCCCTTCATAGGGAATCTTGTCACCGCCATATAGAGTGACTTCAAGATCGGATGGGGTTTTTCTTATCTCCACAAAGGCGTTCGCGTCGAATGCCTTTTGAAAATCGCGGGGGTTTTTTTCACCAAATGGAACAATGCGCCTGTCGTATTTTACTGAAGTGGAAAATTTCGACGTGGAATAATTAATCGAAGTATCATTGAACTGTCTAAAAAGAAGTCCGTTGTCCGCATATTTTCCGTCTATGGAAGCACAGTTTCCTTGAAAAAAAATTGGCACCCTCCAGAGAGGATCCCCTTCTTGGATGACAGCGCGTCCGCAACCTCCGAGTACGATCAACGAAGCGATCAATGTCGACCAGCGAGCAATCATTATTTCCTCAGCAAGAGATTTATCGAGTTCAAAAGCTCGGGAGGCAATAAAGAAGAAAATGCGAATGGTGTGGCCACCAACACGTTGATTTTATTCATCAATTCGCCAATCTTCTGCTCAGCTTCGGCGTTGAAAATGATTCGGTGAAGATTCTTGTTCATTGCTTTCTCCCTGGCTCGGACGCCTCCGATGTCTTGTCGCAACCTGTGCGTCTCGGCAGCACCTCCAGAAGCCTCGCGGAACTAGAGGTGCAGACTGAGTTCTCTATTGCTCCTTCCGGAGGTAGTTGGTGAGCAAGTAGAGGTTCGGCGTCTTCACGTGGAAGGCGAAGGTGCGGAAGTAGCCGTTCTGCACATAGTTACCAGCCGGCGTCAACACGACACCTGCGAGCCCCGTGTAGGGCAAGGAGGTGTCGAGCGTGCAGGCCTTCTCCGACGCAGTAGCCGCGTTGATAGCGGTCATCTCCAGATAGAACATGTTCTTGGCAGTGCCAGGCTCGACCTGCGTCGCGGCGCCGGTTAGCTTGCAAACGCCGAACTGGGAACCGGAACTCGCGCCGGAGAACACTCCGTTCGAATCAAACTCGAGCCACATGTCGTTGCGGGGAAGGTCGCTGACGGACCATTTGCCCTGAAGGCTCTTGGGCGTGATGGCCAACGCATTGGATTGGCTGTACTTCAGCGGCCCCCAGGCAGACGATGCCCCTCCATCCTTCGAATAGGTCCCATCCATCGACGTCTTGGATGTGAACGTGCCCGAGCCCGTCACAGGCGTCGCGCTAATGAAATACGAGCGGGTATCGGGATTGAAGGACCAGTTGTCGCCGCTGACCGTGATGGATCCCCATATCCAATCCACAAGGTCTTTCCGAGCGAAATATCCCTTCGGACTGATGAAGGTGTAGCCAGCCCGAGACTCGAAGATTCCATCCGTCCCGGAGCCCACATCGGCACTAGAGCCCGCCTGGGGTTCGGCCGGCGAAGGGGCCGGCTCGCTGCCTGCGACGGGCGCATATCGGTCAGGTGCCGTCGTCTCAGTCTCCGAGCCGGGATTCGACGCTTCGGGTGCCTTGGCCTCCGTTTGCGGTTGTGAATCGCCGTGGCCCGATGGAATGAGCCCGACAGGATAGCCTCCACCCCCTCCCCCGCCGCAGCCCTGCAATGCCACCAACGCCGCAGCAAGCGCCAGAACTCCGAAAGTTGATTTGCTCTTTGTCATATCTCTCCCTTAGGTTGATGAAAGTGCGTAAGGGCGCCCCCGTCATTCCTCAGAACATGTAGTTCAGGCTGAACCCGGCCGTGACGTTGGCGGTCTGGTAGCCCTCGGGCTTCTTGATGGGCGCACCGACGAAGAAGTCGTAGTTCAGCCCACCCCACGCACCGCGCAGTCCAATGACACCGCCCGTGAGCCGTCGCCCGGTGAGCTGATCGACGAAGAGCCCGCCGACCTCGCCGTGGTCGATACCCACGTAGAGCTCGGCGCCGCTCTGGCCCAGGGACCCGCCGATGTCGTTGCGCACGAGCCGGCCGCGATCGCCCAGGAGGGTGTTTTCGCCATCGAAGCCGCGCACGGTGAAGCGCCCGCCGATGGCGAACTGGTCCTGCGGGGTGAGCCAGGTGCGGTTCCATTGCGCGCGCCACAGGCCGCTGTAGCGCAGCCTCTGCCCACCGAGTTCGAACGGCACGTTCAGGCCCAGGTCGGCGGTGATGAGCTTCATGCGCGAGGTGCCTTCGTTGTCCGCCTCCTCGGGCGCACGGAGGGCCCCGAAGGCGCCGGTCCCGCGCCGGTAGCCCAGGTTGCCGTCCAACGTGGCCGCACCGATGAACTCGCGGTGACTGAGGCCCAGTTCCCAGCCCCCGACGATGCGGCGCTGCAGACCGAGCTCGCTGTCCTCGATGAAGTTGTGCGAGGAGCGCCGAAAGCCGCGCAGGCTCAAGCTGGTCTTGCGATGCTGGTCGCGGTAGAGCAGGCGCGAGAGCTTGGCCTCGGCATTGCTGCTCTCGCCGGAATACTCATAGTTCTCCCACAAACCGTAGACACGCTGGTGGTAGCTGCTTTGCGAAGCGGTCGCACTCAGCAGCCAGTTGCCATACGGCACCGAGTAGTGAACGACCTGTCCGTCGGTACCCTTGTCCGGGTTGTTGAAGGCGTGGTTGTCGATGCTGTGGTTGGCGCTGACGTAGAGGAGGTCGTTGAGGCCGAGCAGGTTGTCCAACGACACGGTCGCACCGGCCTGGTACTTGCCGGTGGCTTCGGTGCCGCTGTCGTCCAGGCTGACGGTGCCGCGCCAGCGCTTGGCCTGCATGTACTTGACCACGAGGTCGCTGTCGCCGGGTTGCGCGCCTTCACGCGTCGAGGGCTCGATCTGGATGTCGGCCTCGGCGGTGGGCACGCGCTTGAGGTTTTCCAGGCCCTGCTCGATGTCGCGGAGATTGAGGAGATCCCCTGCCCGCACAGGGATGGCGGTGCGCAGGCTGGTGGGCGTCGCCTCGTCCTCGAATCGGATGATGGCGACGCGACCGGGGATCAATCTGAGAGTCAGCGTACCGCCAGTGAGATCCTGGGACCCGG
Source organism: Variovorax ureilyticus (assembly GCF_050632185.1). GTDB lineage: Bacteria > Pseudomonadota > Gammaproteobacteria > Burkholderiales > Burkholderiaceae_C > Variovorax > Variovorax ureilyticus_A. Next base: position 1,427,098 of record NZ_CP192579.1, on the reverse strand, counting down.
CGAGGACGCGGGTGGTCACGTAGCCGCGCGCGATCACGGCCTGCTGAATGCGCGAGAGGACGATGTTGACGCCGTCAGTGCCGAGGCATCGGCCAAGCGGCGAATCATCGCCCCCGGACCGGAGATCGCCTCGAGCGCCCATTGAAAGTCCCCCGAACGGTCGCCCTCGAGAACGATGCGGTCAATGCGAAAGCACGGCGTTTCGGATTCCGGCAGACGCCGGGTTTCGTCGGCGGCCGGTCTCTGCAGACGGGCGTCGACGCTTCGCTCCTGCTGCTCGCGCAGCGCGCGCTCGCGCTCCTGCTGGCGCTGTTCCTCGACGAAGGGATTCGGTGCGGACGAAAGCTGCGCCGTCACGAGTACGGGCGTCGTGAACAGGCTCGCGAGGAGAGCCGCCCTTGCGAGCCCTCGCGCTGCAGCAAGCTGTGGGCTCACAACAGCCGGCGGCTTGGGCGATGGCGGAAAAAGCCGCGCGCAGGCGCGCGGACTTGCTCTTGCAAGAGGACTGGAAACATGACTGCCGCTTTTCTTTTTCGGCAATCAGTCGTTGCGTCCTGAATGCCCTCCCTGTGAAGCACCCTGACCAGGGTGCGCAACTGCGCGGGATTCTAGCGATCCGCCTTCCATGCGGGTAGAAGGCGACGCCGCGGCATGTTCAAGAAATGTCTGGCTATCACAGGCCGGCCGGCGGCCGGTCAGAACCGGCGCCAGGCCGGCCCCGCTCACTTGCCCTTGATGGCGAGCAGCTCGATCTCGAAGTTGAGCGTCGCGTCCGGCGGGATCACCCCACCCGCACCCCGCTTGCCGTAGGCGATCCCCGGCGGGCAGGTCAGCTTGGCCTTGCCGCCGACCTTCATGAGTTGCACGCCTTCGGTCCAGCACGGGATCACGCCATTGAGGGGGAACTCCGCCGGCTCGCCGCGTTTGAAGGAACTGTCGAACTCCTTGCCGTCGGGGAAGGTACCGCGGTAGTGCACCCGCACCACGTCGGTGGCCGATGGCGAGGCACCCTTGCCGTCCACGAGCGACGCAAAGATGAGCCCGCTCGGCTTGGTCACGGGCGCCGATTGCGCGAAGGCGGTCGGCAGGATGAACATCGAAACGACGGCGGCACAGAGAATGGAACGCACAGGAACCCCTTTGATGATTGAGTGAACGGGTTCATTATTGCCCCGGCCGCGCCGACGGCCGCCTTGGCACCGCTCTTGCACGTCCACACCATGCGCTACCGGACCACGATCGATTCGCACGTCTTCGAGTTCGCCGACCTGAAGCAGGTCATGGCCTGCGCGAGCCCGGCCCGCTCGGGGGACTATCTCGCTCAGATCGCGGCCGACACGGCGCAGCAGCGGCTCGCAGCGCGGCACGTTCTCGCCGAGACGCCGCTCACGCAGTTCCTCAATGAAGCGCTGGTTCCGTACGAGGAAGACAACGTCACGCAGCTGATCATCGACAGCCATGACGCGCAGGCATTCGCGCCCGTGGCCCACCTGACGGTCGGCGACTTCCGCAACTGGCTGCTGTCGGAGCAGTCGAACACGCAGACGTTGACCGCGCTCGCCCCTGGCCTCACCCCGGAGATGGCAGCCGCAGTGTCCAAGCTGATGCGCAACCAGGACCTCGTGGCGGTCGCGCGCAAGTGCAGCGTCGTCACGCGCTTTCGCGACACCATCGGCCTACCCGGCCACCTCGCGGTGCGGCTGCAGCCCAACCACCCCACCGACGATCTGCGCGGCATCGCGGCATCGCTCCTCGACGGACTGCTGCTCGGCGCGGGCGACGCGGTGATCGGGATCAACCCCGCTTCCGACAGCATGCAGGTGATTGGCAACCTGCTGCGCATGCTCGACGAGGTGATCCAGCGCTTCCAGATCCCGACGCAGAGCTGCGTGCTCACGCACGTCACGAACACGCTGAAGCTGGCCGAAGGCGGTGCGCCGGTCGATCTGGTGTTCCAGTCCATCGGCGGCACGGAGAAGACCAACCGATCCTTCGGCGTCACGCCCGAGTTGCTCGATGAGACTTACGCAGCCGCGCTCGCCATGAAGCGCGGGACCGTCGGCGACAACGTCATGTATTTCGAAACCGGCCAGGGCAGCGCGCTCTCTGCGAACGCCCATTTCGGCGTCGACCAGCAGACCTGCGAGGCACGCGCCTATGGCCTCGCCCGGCGCTACAAGCCGCTGCTGATCAACACCGTGGTGGGCTTCATCGGGCCGGAGTACCTCTACGACGGCAAGCAGATCATCCGCGCCGGCCTCGAGGACCACTTCTGCGGCAAGCTGCTGGGCCTGCCGCTCGGTTGCGACATCTGCTACACCAACCACGCGGAAGCCGATCAGGACGACATGGACACGCTGCTGGTGCTGCTCGGCACCGCCGGTGTCAACTTCATCATGGGCGTGCCGGGCGCGGACGACGTGATGCTCAACTACCAGAGCACGTCGTTCCACGATGCACTGTTCCTGCGCGAGACGATGGGCCTCAGGCGCGCGCCCGAGTTCGAGGCCTGGCTGCAGCGCATGCGGATCACCGATGTCGCAGGGCGCATCGCCCCGCCCTCCTCCAACGCCATGATCGCGGACATGGACACGCTGAAGGCACTCGCAGGATGAACGATTCACCCGTCACCCGGAACCCGCTCGACCCCTGGCGTGCGGCAACGCCCGCCCGCATCGCGCTCGGCCGCGCCGGCGCGGGCGTGCCCACGAACGAGGTGCTGCGCTTCGGCTGGGCGCACGCGATGGCGCGCGATGCGATCCATGCGGCGCTCGACGCGCAGGCGCTCGCGGATTCGCTGAACGCACAGGGTTGGCAGACGGAACAGGTCCGCAGCCGCGCGGGCGACCGCGCGTGCTACCTGCGGCGGCCCGATCTCGGGCGACAGCTCGCACCCGAAGATTCAGCGCGGTTGCGCTCGCTGGCCGGCACGCCCAAAGACCTCTGCATCGTGATCGGCGATGGGCTGTCGTCGATGGCCATCGAACGGCATGCCGCACCGCTGCTGGCGGAACTGCAGCCGAAGCTGCCTCCGACCCTTTCGCTGACGCCGGTGGTGATCGCCACGCAGGCCCGTGTCGCACTGGCGGACGAGATCGCGGAGGATCTCGGCGCGCGCCTGTCGATCATCCTGATCGGCGAGCGCCCGGGCCTCAGTTCGCCGGACAGCCTGGGCGTCTACATCACGCACGCGCCACGGCGCGGACGGCACGATGCCGAACGCAACTGCATCTCCAACATCCGCCCCGAAGGGCTCGGCTATGCGGCGGCCGCGTTCAAGCTTGCATGGCTGATCCGCGAATCGCTGCGGCGCGGACTGACCGGCGTCGGGCTGAAGGACGAAAGCCATCTGGCGCTGGTCGACGAAGGCGTGTCCCTATGATCGATGGCGTTTGCGGATCATCAGGAGACTTCATGACCGATCGCTATCCCCTCGCCGAAATCAAGGACCTGCCCGACGACATCCGCGCCGCGGTGCTCGAAGTGCAGGGAAAGGCGGGCTTCGTGCCCAATGTGTTCCTCGCGCTCGCCCGCCGGCCGGCGGAATGGCGTGCGTTCTTCGCCTACCACGACGCGCTGATGCTGAAGGAGGAAGGCTCGCTCACCAAGGGCGACCGCGAGATGATCGTCACCGCCACCAGCGCCGCCAATCAGTGCCTCTATTGCGTGGTCGCCCACGGAGCGTTGCTGCGCATCTACGAGAAGAAGCCGCTGGTGGCCGACCAGGTGGCCGTCAACTGGCGCAAAGCCGACATCACGCCCAGGCAGCGCGCGATGCTCGAATTCGCGATGAAGGTCTGCGAGCGTTCGCACGAGATCGACGAAGGCGATTTCCCGCCGCTGCATGCCCATGGCTTCAGCGACGAGGACATCTGGGACATCGCGGCGATCACCGCGTTCTTCGGGCTCTCCAACCGCATGGCGAGCTTCAGCGGCATGCAGCCGAATCCGGAGTTCTACCTGCTCGGGCGATTGCCGCGCGACAAGAAGTAGCACCCGGTCGAGCAGGGCCTCGGAGATCAGCTGGCCGCTGCCGCCTCCGGACCGCGGCAGCCGGCCAGCACGTCGAGCGAACGAATGTAGGTCGGCGTGCGCACATCCATCAGACCCAGGACGGTGTGATAGAGGTTGTCGTGCGTGAGCGGCTTGTCGAGCCCGGATTCCATGCACGAACGCGAGAGCTTTTCGCGCTCGATCATGCCGTCGCCGAACCAGGCCAGCATCGGCACGCGCTTCTGCACGTCGGGCGCGAAGCCGTAGGGCAAGCCGTGCAGGAACAGGCCGTATTCACCGAGCGACTCTCCATGGTCGCTCACGTAGAGAAGCGACGGATCGAACTTCCGCGACTTTCCCTTGAGCCAGTCGATGGTCTTGCCGAGAAAGCGGTCGGTATAGGCGATCGAGTTGTCGTAGCCATTGATCAGCTCGGAATGGCTGCACTCGGCCAGCGCATTGGTCAGGCACTCGGGCATGAAGTGCTTCACGTCGGCGGACGAGCGCCTGTAGTAGGCCGGGCCGTGGCTTCCCATCTGGTGCATCACGAGCACGATGCCCTTGTTTCGGCGCGCGGCGGGCAGCGCGGCAATGCGCTGGTCCAGGCCGTTCAGCATCACGTCGTCGAGGCATTCGTCGCCGTCGCAGAGCAGGCTCCTGACGGCGGGGTCCACGCGATCGAAGGCCGACGCATGCGGAACGCGGTCGCACACGCCCTCGCACCCGCCGGCCTGGTTGTCGAGCCAGAACACCGCAAGACCCGAGGCCTGAAGCACGTCCATCAGGTTCTCGAAGTCGTCCTCGCTAGCTTCGAATGCGTCCTTGCCGAGCGGCGAGAACATGCACGGCACCGAGGCCAGCGTGTTGGTCCCGCAGGAACGCACCTCGCGGTAGCTCAGCACATGCCGCGCGGCGAGCTCCGGCGTGGTGTCGCGCGCATAGCCGTTGAGACCGAAGTGATCAGCGCGCGCGGTCTTGCCCACCACCAGCACGAGCAGCGGCGGCTTCGTCTGGTTCGCGTAACTCGCGCCAAGCGCCGTGCCGCCGGTGATCGGCAACAGCTTGCGGCTGTGGACGAACATCGGCTTGACCACCACGGCGGTCGTCGAATAGATGCTCGCGAGCGGATTCAGCATGTAGCGCAGATGGACGTTGTTCCGCATCAGCGGCGCAAGCTGCCGGTTCATCGCGAAGGCGCCTGCGAAAGCGACAGCCGCCGCGATCAGCAGCAGCGCGAGGTTGCGCCCGATCTGAGGCAAGACCGGCGCCGGCACGATGCGCACGCGCCAGAGCGCCCAGGCCGGCAGCGCGGCGACCCACAGCACGTTGAGTGCCAGGCGCCAGCCCAGCAGGTCCCGGACTTCGCTCGAGTCGGTCTGCAGAACGTTGGCCAGCATCGTCGGGTCCATCACGACGCGATAGGTCAGCATGTAGTGCTGCGCCACCGCGGCGAGCACGACGACGCCGAACCAGACCGGCTTCATCCACCGCGTCCATGCGGTGAACGTGAGCACCGCGACCATGCCGCAGGTCAGCAGCAGCGACATCAGCGCGATCGAAGGCATGTAGACGCTGGGCGCACCGCCGATGCGCGCGAGTTCGTTCCACAGCGGCCAGTTCGCGGCCACCGCGAAATAGAGACTCAGTCCGACGATGACGCTGCGCGCCGAACGCGGACGCGCGAACCAGCCGTCCAGCGCGCGCCAGGGCGTGAGGGCCGGCACCTCATCTTCCGCAGAACCTGCCGGGGCGGGAACGGGAGGGAGAGGAGTGGAACGAGCACGCATGCCGGACATCCGACAAGACTAGAAATCGGGACTGAAAGCTCACTGAATGTGTTACTCAGGATTCATTCAGACTGCGCCGGCGCCGCGGCGCCGGCACCGATGGCGCTGGCACTAGACTCCCACTTTTATCACTGAAAGGAGGCCCGAGGTGCGCATATTGCTCGTCGAAGATGACACCGCCCTCGCGAGCGCGCTCCGCAGCTACCTCGAGGCCAAGGCCTTCGTGGTCGACGTCGCGCCGAGCCTCGCGCAAGCACGCGCCGCACTTGCCGCGGTGCAATATGCCGCGGTCCTGCTGGACCTGCATCTGGGCGACGGGGACGGCCTGTCGCTCCTGCCAAGCGTGCGCGCCCTGCGCGACCGGCCGATCGTGATCGTGCTCACCGCTCGCGACCAGGTGACCGACCGCATCCGCGGCCTGGACGCCGGCGCGGACGACTACCTCATCAAGCCCTACGACCCCGCGGAACTGCTCGCCCGGCTGCGGGCGGTCGAGCGCAGGCGCAGCACCAGCAGTTCGCCGGTGCTCCAGCTGGGCAAGCTCGAGATCGACCTGGCCCGCGACCTCGTGCGCAAGGACGGCATACCCGTCACGCTCACGCAGAAGGAATGGGCGCTGCTGCGGGTCATGGCGACGCGGCCCGACCGCATCCACACGCGCGACAACCTCGCCGACGCGCTCTACGGCTTCGGTGACGAGGCCGACAGCAACACGCTCGAGGTGTTCATCAGCCGCCTGCGCCGCAAGCTCGGCCGCAACCACATCCAGACCCTGCGCGGTCTCGGCTACCGGCTTTCGTTCAGCCCCGACGACGAGGACGAATGAACTTGCGCGTCCCGCGCCTGGCGACGGCCGGGTCGATCAAACGCGATTCGCTCGCCGGCCGGCTGACGCGCACGCTGATCGTCTGGGTCGGCGGCGTCTGGCTGCTGTGCGTGCTCGGCGTCGTCTGGTATGTGGACCGCGAGATCAACCACAACTTCGACAACGAGCTCGTCGAGGCCTCGCACCGCATGTTCGACATGGCGCTCGGCGAACTCGACACGCTGCAGGCCGCCCATCCGGATGCGCCCAGACCCCTGATCGCGCGGCCGCAGCTCTTCTCGTCGGACGCCGTCATCTACCAGGTGGTCGACTCGGGCGAGCGCGTCCTGCTGCGTTCCGCCGAGGCGGCCGGCACCTCATTCGACGTGCCGCTGGCCCCGGGGTTCGCGAATGCCGAGCCGTGGCGGATCTATACCGTGCATCACCCCTCGCGCAACCTCTACTTCCAGGTCGCCGATCCACTCGACGCGCGCCGCTCCGCCCTCAATCGAACCCTGCTGGGCCTGATCATTCCGCTGGTCGCTGTTCTGCCGCTGCTGGCGCTGGTGCTGCGCAACGTCGCGCGCAGCGAGCTTCGCGGGCTGCAGGTGCTGGCCGCCGAAATCGAGCAGCGCAGCGGCACCGACCTGCGCCCGATCCGCCTGCCGGGCCTGCCCAAGGAACTGCGCTCGGTGGGCGACCATGTCAACCAGTTGCTGGAGCGGCTGTCACAGTCGCTCGACGTCGAGCGCGCACTGGCCGCGAATGCGGCGCACGAGCTGCGCACCCCGCTCGCCGCGGCGCGGCTGCGGCTCCAGACCGCGCTCGAACACGACCTCAAACGCGAGGATGTGGTGGCTGCCCTCGAAGCGCTGCAGGTACTCGGTCACCGCGCGGAAAAGCTGCTGCAGCTGTCGCGGGCAGAGTCCGGCGCCTCGCTGTCGCGGGCACGCATCGACCTGGTGCAGCTCGCCGGCGCAGTCGCGCAGGAGTTCTGGCAGGACCCGAGCGCGAACGAGCGCCTCAAGCTCAAGGTGCCCGACAGCGAACCGCCGATCGCGCTCGGCGACGTCGATTCGCTCGCCATCGCATTGCGGAATCTGGTGGAGAACGCGCTGCGCTACGGCAAGGGCCGCGTCTCGATCGAGGTGATGTCGCCTTGCACGCTCTGCGTGCGCGATTTCGGGCCGGGCGTGAGCCCCGAGCAGTTGCGCACGCTGCAGCAGCGCCACGTGCGCCATGGCCCGGACCACGTGGGCTACGGCCTCGGCCTGTCGATCGTGAACACCATCGTCGACAAGCTCGGCGGACGGCTCGAGCTGGCTTCGCCGCCGCCGGGCGCATCGACCGGCTTCGAAGCGCGGATCGTGCTGCGGGCGGCTTGACGCGGCAGCGCCTACACCGTCGCCAGTTCCCGGAGCCAATCGGGCAGCGTCAGCGCCTTCTGCTTCGCAACGTCGATCCAGATCGTGGTGGCGCCGCCCGCCGCGCAGATCACATCGGGCGCATCGGCGCGGGCCATCGTGGCCCAGCTCTCGAAGGTGGTCCGGCCGGGATCGCTCACGTACATCTTGAGCAGCACGTCGCCGGGGTACTCGATCTGCCGATAGAAGTTGCAGAACGCATTGACGATCACGATCCCCTGGCCTTCCGGCATCGGTTCATGGCCGAGCGAATGCATCCAGTCGATGCGCGCGATCTCGAGATACCGGAAGTAGGTCGTGTTGTTGAGGTGTCCCATGGCGTCCATGTCGCCCCAGCGGATGGGGATGGACGTTTCGTAGACCAGCTTCTTCTTCTCGGGGATTTCGATCCGCATCGGTGATCCTGACCTCTCGGTGGTTTGATGGAATGGCGGCGTCTAGAGTGCGAAGCCATCGTCCGCCGCGATGACTGCGCCGTTCACGAAGTGGCTCTCGCCGCTGGCAAGCAGCACGACGAGGCCGTCGAGATCCTCCGGCTTGCCGATGCGCTTGCGTGGCAACATGCCCACGAGCTTCTGCCCGCCATCGGTGACCCAGTGCTCCTCGTTGAGTTCGGTCGCGATGTAGCCCGGACACAGCGCGTTGACATTGATGCCGAAGCGGCCCCACTCCAGCGCCATGGCCTTGGTCATCTGCACCACGGCCGCCTTGCTCATGCAGTAGACCCCGATCTGGGGCAGCACCTTGAGCGCCGCGACCGAGGCGATGTTGATGATGCGCCCGCCGATGTAGGTGCCCGGCGCCGCGCCCATGGCGCGCGCGAGCATGCGCTTGCCGATCTCCTGGGCGACAAAGAAGGAGCCCTTGACGTTGGTGTCGAAGATGAAGTCGTAGTCTTCGACGGAGACTTCCTGCAGGCGCTGGGTGGTACTGACGCCGGAGTTGTTGACGAGGATGTCGATCGGCCCGACTTCGGTCTCCGCGCGCGCGACCGCGGCCTTGATGCTGCCCTGTTCGGTGACGTCGAGCTCGACCACATGGGCGTCTCCGCCCTCGCCTTCGATGCGGGCGCGAAGCTCCTTGAGCTTGTCCGTGCTTCGGCTCGCGAGCACCACCGCCGCACCGGCACGCGCCAGCGCCTTGGAAAACTGCGCGCCGAGGCCGCTCGATGCGCCGGTGACGAAAGCCACCCTGCCGGAAAGATCGATGCTGTACGCCATGGAGAGATCCTCTGGGAGTCGCCGATGCGACGGCTCGGGACACGCGAAACCGCCGCATAAAATGGCGCGGCCCAAGCGGTGCCTCGCACCCTCAAATCATTATCGACGAGACCCACATGACGAACGACGAAATACTTGCCCAGTTCGGCCCCCGCGAATCCATGGAATACGACGTGGTGGTGGTCGGTGCCGGGCCCGCAGGCCTCTCGACCGCCATCCGCCTGAAGCAGCTCGCCGCATCGCATGGCAAGGAGATCTCGGTCGTCGTGCTCGAGAAGGGCTCCGAGCCCGGCGCGCACATCCTCTCGGGCGCGATCATGGACCCGCGCGCGCTCTACGAGCTCTTGCCCGACTGGGAAGAAATGGGCGCCCCGCTGAACCAGCCCGTCACGCAGGACACCTTCCTGATGCTGACCGAGACCGGCGCCACGCGCACCCCCAACTTCATGCTGCCCCACAACTTCCACAACGAGGGCAACTACATCGTCAGCCTCGGCAACGTGGTGCGCTGGCTGGCGCAGCAGGCCGAAGCGCTCGGCGTCGAGATCTTCCCGGGCTTCCCGGCGGCCGAGGTGCTCTACACCGAGGACGGCAAGGTGCGCGGCGTCGCCACCGGCAACATGGGGATCGGCAAGGACGGCGAGCCCACCGAGAACTTCCAGCTCGGCATGGAGCTGCTGGGCAAGTACACGATCTTCGCCGAAGGCGCGCGCGGCCACCTCGGCCGCCAGCTCATCGCCAAGTACGAGCTCGACGCCGGCAAGGACCCGCAGAGCTACGGTATCGGCATCAAGGAACTCTGGGAGATCGACCCCGCGCGCCACGAGCCCGGCCTCGCGGTGCATACCGCCGGCTGGCCGCTGCCCTCGGACACCTACGGCGGCTCGTTCCTCTATCACGCCGAGAACAACCAGGTGGTCGTCGGCTTCGTGGTCGGTCTCGACTACCAGAACCCCTACCTGAGCCCCTTCGAGGAATTCCAGCGCTTCAAGACGCACCCCAACATCCGCTGGTACTTCGAAGGCCAGGACAAGGGCCTGAAGGCACCCAAGCGCCTGAGCTACGGCGCGCGCGCGATCACCGCGGGCGGCCTGCTCTCGCTGCCCAAGACGGTGTTCCCCGGCGGTGCGCTGGTCGGCTGCGATGCGGGCTACCTCAACGCGAGCCGCATCAAGGGAAGCCACGCCGCGATCAAGACCGGCATGCTCGCGGCCGAGGCCGCCTACGACGCCGTGATGGCGGGCCGCCAGCACGACGAGCTCACCGCCTACCCGGCAGCGTTCGAGCGCAGCTGGCTGCACACCGAGCTCAAGAAGGCGCGCAACTTCAAGCAGTGGTTCAAGAAGGGCATCACGGTCGGCACTATCATGACCGGCATCGAGCAGTTCCTGCTGCGCGGGCACGTGCCATGGACCGTCCACCGCGACCAGCCGGACCACGAGCGGCTCAAGCCCGCATCGGCCTCGAAGAAGATCAGCTACCCGAAGCCCGATGGCAAGCTGACTTTCGACCGCCTCTCCTCGGTGTTCATCAGCAACACCAACCACGAAGAGAACCAGCCCGCGCACCTGACGCTGAAAGACCCGGCGGTACCGACCCGGATCAACCTGCCCGAGTACGCCGGCCCCGAAGGCCGCTACTGCCCGGCCGGCGTCTACGAGTTCGTGCCGGACGAGGCCAGCGGCAAGGAACGCCTGCAGATCAACGCGCAGAACTGCGTGCACTGCAAGACCTGCGACATCAAGGACCCGACGCAGAACATCGTCTGGGTGACGCCCGAAGGCGGCGGCGGGCCGAACTACGTGGGCATGTAAGCCCTGGCGGGATCAGGCGGCCCAGTCGACGGTGACCGCCAGCGCCAGCCCGAGCAGCGCGACGATGGCCAGCGCACCCGCCGGGTTGTGCCCGACGTGATGCGCCGTTCGACCACGAAGCATGCCGCCGACATAGGCCGCGACGGCGCGCGTCCGCCCGGGCCTGCACCCCGAGCAGGGCGACGACCAGCCCGACCCACGCGCCCGCGACTCGACGGGCCCTCATGGCTTCAGCGTCATCAGCCAGCCGAGCACATCGGCCTTTTCCGCCGCTGTGCATTCGCGCCCCATGACGTCGTTGCAATTGCGGCGAAACCACTTGTCGGTCTTGGCGGCGTCGGTGAACCGCTCTGGATTGAAGGCAGGCGCGAGCGCGGCGATCGGCTTGCCGGTGGCCGCATGCCGGCCCGGTGCGGTGGGCACGGCGCCGTGGCAGGCGGCGCAACTCCACTCGCGTCCATGGCGGCTGTTGAACAACGACTGGCCGCGATCCGGGTTCGGGGCGGCGCCTGCCTCCTTGGCGTAGCCGGCGAGGAGTTCGGCGGGTGTGGCGGCCAGTGCGGCGGGGACCACGGCCGCGGCGGCCAGACAGGCCGCGGCGACGCGCCAACGATGTGGATTCGAGAACGGTTGCAAAAAGCGCATGGCGACTCCTTGGTGGGCATCGTGTCGCCGGGCTCTTAGGGTTTTCTTAACGCATTCGGCGGCGACGAATTCCCCACTTGACGGTTTCGAACCACATCCAGCTCAGGGCCGATCCGGCCAACGCCGCCAGCAACAGCATCGGCGAAGGCTGCACGAACGAGAACAGCCGTGCGACCGCCGGCACCCCGAGCACGACACCCAGCAAGACGATCGTGCCCAGGAAGATCCAGCGGAACTCCCTGGCGGACTCGCCGTCGACTCGCGAGACACCGCGATCCCAGGAACGGTTGGCCTGGATCAACGCCAGGTTGGACAGCACCAGGACCACGAAGGTCAAGGTCCGCGCCAGATCGTCGCGGTCAACCCCGGCGGGGCCAGAAGTCGACTCCCGGCATACAAGCCGACCAGCAGCGCGAGCAAGCCGGCGCCCTGCCAAAGCCCCCGGACCAGGACTGCCTTGTCGAACAGGCGCTGGTCCGCACGGCGCGGAGGCCTCTTCATGGCATCGGGCTCCAGCGGCTGGGCCTCGAACACCACCGAGCAGGCCGGATCGATGATGAGCTGCAGGAACAGGATGTGCACCGGCATCAGCAGCAGCGGCCAGCCCAGCAGCACCGGCGCGACCGACAGGCCGACGATCGGCACATGCGCGGCCACCACGAACACGAGCGCCTTGCGCAGGTTCGCGAACACCCGGCGTCCGTAGCGCACCGCGGTCACCAGCGAGGCGAAATCGTCGTTCAGCAGGACGAGCGCGGCCGACTCGCGAGCCACCTCGGTGCCGCGCGCGCCCATCGCCACGCCGATGTGGGCCGCCTTCAACGCGGGGGCGTCGTTGACGCCATCGCCCGTCATGGCCACCACGTCGCCGCGTGCGTTGAATGCACGGATCAGCCTCAGCTTCTGGTCGGGCTGGACGCGGGAGAAGATGTGCGTCTGGGCAAGACGCGCCTCGAGTGCTTCGTCCGAAAGCCCCGCCAGCTCGACCCCGGTAACGACCGCCGCATCGGCGTCCAGGCCCGCCTGTCGTGCCACCGAAATCGCGGTGGCCGAATGGTCGCCCGTCATCATCACGACGCGGATGCCTGCTTCCCTGCACTCGGCGATGGCGTGAGGCACCTCGGGACGCACGGGGTCTTCCAGACCCACCAGGCCCAGGAAGCGGAAATCGAAATCGTGCTGGATCCCGGGCAGCGGGGCCGCGCCGAAAGTGGCCTGCGCCACGCCCAGCACACGCAGCCCGTCCCGCGCCATCAGCCGCACCTGCGCGGCCACTTCCGCGCTCCGATCGGCATCCATGTGGCACAGATCGACGATGGCTTCCGGTGCGCCCTTGGCCGCGATGAGGCGGTCGCGCTGGTCCGGCGACTGCCAGACGCGCGACATGGCCAGCATCTCGGGCGACAGCGGATAGTCGTCGACCAGCGTCCATTCGGCGTGCAGGTGTTCCGTGCCGGCCAGAAGCTGGTGCCCGGCCGCGACGATGGCGGATTCCATCGGGTCGAAGGCCCGGCGGTGGCTGGCCAGCACGGCGTACTCGAGAAGGCCGTGCAACTCCTCCTGAAGCGCAGGGTCCGGCGACTGCAGGCGGTCGTAAACCGCCGTTCCGGACCACAGGCGCCTCACCGTCATCCGGTTGGCGGTCAGCGTGCCGGTCTTGTCCACGCACAGAACGGTGGCGGCGCCGAGCCGCTCGATCGCGGGAATGCTCCGGGCCAGGACCTTCTCGCGCGCCAGCCTCCAGGCACCCAGCCCCAGGAAGAGCGTGAGGACCAGCGGGAGTTCTTCCGGCAGGATGGCCATCGCGAGCGTGAGCCCCGCCAGCACACCGTGCAGCCAGTCGCCCCGGGTGACGCCATACGCGACGGAGAGAACACCGGCCAGCGCCAAGCCGATGGCGGCCACCTGCTTGACGACGCCGCGTGTCTCCTGCTGGATCGGCGTGGACTCGCCCGCGATGCCCGCGAGCGACTGGCCGATGCGCCCCAGCGCGCTGCGCTCGCCGGTGGCGGTCACGCATCCGCGACCGGTGCCTCGCGTCACCAGGGTGCCGGAGAACGCCTTGGAAGCGTCGTCTGCCTGCGGCGAGGATGCGGCTTCCTTGGCCACCGGCACCGACTCCCCGGTCAAGAGCGATTCGTCGATCGCGAGGTTGGCCGCTTCGACGAGGTCCATGTCGGCCGGGACCCGGTCGCCCTCGGCGAGCAGCACCACGTCGCCCACCACCAGCTCGCGCGCCGCGATGCGCCGCAGCGCTCCGTCGCGAAGAACCTGGGCCTGAGGACTCGACAAGTCCCGCAAGGCATCGAGCGCGCGTTCGCTGCGCCGCTGCTGGAAGAAGCTGATGGCCATCACCACGAAGACGAAGCCCAGCAGCATCAGCGCTTCGCGGGCGTCGCCGAGCGTCATGTAGATGGCCCCGCACGCGACGAGCAGCAGGAACATGGGCTCGGAAGCCACCTCGCGCGCCAGCCTCAGGACGCCGCGCGGGCGCGAAACCGGCAGTTCGTTCGGGCCGTCCCGTTGCCGCCGCCGTGCCGCCTCGCCCTCGCTCAGGCCGTCGGTCGGGGGCAGCGACGCCGACGCGGGAGCGCCCCGGTTCATGTCGGCGTCTGAGCCGCCGGCGTCGCGTGATCGAGGTCCGGCCTGCGCCACGGATCGACGTGCGTCATCAGGTTCAGCACGCGATGCCGCTGCAGCACGCGCTGCCGGGCTTCGACCGCGATGTCGTGGCCCTCTTCGACGCTGATCGTCGCGTCGACCTCGATGTGCGCATCCACGACGATCATGTCGCCCATCTTGCGCGTACGCACGTCGTGCACGTTCCGCACTCCGCGGGTTTCGGTGAGCGTGCGACGGATCGCCTCGACCTCCTCCTCATCGACCGAGCGATCCATCAGGTCATGCAACGCATCCCAGCCGAAGGTCCAACCCATCTTGGTCACCATGAACCCGACGATGAGCGCGGCGATCGGGTCGAGGATCGGGTAGCCCGCCAGGTTGCCGATGATCCCGATGCCAACCACCAGCGAAGAGGCTGCATCGGAGCGTGCGTGCCAGGCATTGGCAACCAGCATGCTCGACTTCACGCGCTTGGCGACGGCCAGCATGTAGCGAAAGAGCAGCTCCTTGGCGACGAGCGCGCCGCCGGCGACCCAGAGCGCGACGATGTGCACCTGCTGCACGGTCTCGGGCGCCTCGAGCTTCCGAAAGGCCGACCACAGCATGCCCACCCCCACCGCGAGCAGCAGCAGGCCGAGCGCCAGGGATGCGGCCGTCTCGAAGCGCTGGTGGCCGTAAGGGTGGTCCTCGTCGGCTTCCTTCTTGCTGTGGTGGCTGGCGAAGAGCACGACGAAGTCCGCGACGAGATCCGACAGCGAATGAATGCCGTCGGCCACGAGGCCCTGGGACTTTGAAAATATGCCGACCGTGACCTGGGTGAAGGTCAGGAGCAGGTTGACACCGACACTGACCCAGGTGCTGCGCGAGGCCGCGCTCGCTCGTTCGGCGGCGGTGTGTTCGGTGTCTTCGGGGTCGTCGGTCAGGTCATCGAGATTCATGGCATCGCGCACAAGTGGGAACCCCGAAGCCTAGCAGCAGAAGAAGGCACGAAGAACGGATCGGCTTGCGCCGATCATCGCCCGGATCACTTGCCGATCAACTGGGTCAGGCGGTCGGCCTCGAAGGACTCATCCTTCGCCGCATCGCACGGCACGCAGTCCTTCTTGCCCGGCTGCTTCGACAGCGCGTCGAGCGCCTGCCACAGCAGCGCGATCTGGTGTTCCTGGCTCGCGGTGTGGTCGATGAGCCCCTTCATGGCCTGGCTCAGCGGATCGTCCTCCAGCGTGACGCCGTAGGCCGAGAACTTCGCGGCCGCGGGCCGCGCGACGTCGGCGCTCTCCCCGGCCTTCGAAGGAATGATCCGCGCCGGAATGCCCACCGCAGTCGCGCCCGCGGGCACGGGCTTGATCACCACCGCATTGCTGCCGATCTTGGCGCCGTCGCCCACCGTGAAGCCGCCCAGCACCTTCGCGCCGGCGCTCACCACCACGTTGCGGCCGAGCGTCGGGTGCCGCTTGGTACCCTTGTAGAGCGAGGTGCCGCCGAGCGTCACGCCCTGGTAGATGGTGCAGCCGTCGCCGATCTCGGCGGTTTCGCCGACCACGACGCCCATCGCGTGGTCGAAGAACACGCGCTCGCCGACGATGGCGCCCGGATGGATCTCGATGCCGGTCAACCAGCGCGAGAACTGGGAGACGAAGCGCCCGATCCACTTGAAGCCGTGGGTCCAGAACCAGTGCGCGAACCGATGCAGCACCACCGCATGCAGCCCCGGATAGAGGGTCAGTACTTCCCAGCGCGACCGGGCCGCGGGATCGCGGTCGAGGATGCACTGGATGTCGGAACGCAGCCGGGAGAACATCGGTTGTTGTTATATGGATGTGGGGCAGGCAGTCTATTACCGTGGCTCATTACGCGCGGCGGATGGGGGTTTTTCCGTCCGCGGCGTCCGCCATGGCCTTGGCGATGCCGCGCAGGATGTGGATTTCCTCCTCCGTGGGCTGCGCGCGGTTGAACAGCTGTTGAAGGCGCGGCATCAGCTTCTTGGGCGCCTCCGGGTCGAGAAAGCCGATCTGCACCAGCGAGCGCTCCCAATGGTCCAGCATGCCCGCCACCGCCTGTGCGTCAGCCGCGCGCACCGGCGCGGTTGCATCGCGCACCGCGAAGCCGCCCAGCGCCTGCCGCCATTCGTAGGCGATCACCTGGATCGCCGCACCGAGGTTGAGCGAGCCGAACTGCGGATCGGTCGGGATGCTGAGCGCGACATGGCAGCGATAGACATCCTCGTTGCGCATGCCGAAGCGCTCGGAGCCGAAGAGGAAGGCGACATGCTGTTCCTCGCCCTTCGCCAGCGGCTCGAGATGTTCGCGCGGGGTCCGCGTCGGCGGGCCGAAGTCGCGCGGGATCATCGCTGTGGCGCACAGGTGCGTGACGCCGTCGAGCGCCTCGTCGAGCGTGTCGACGATGCGCGCATTGGCCAGCACGTCGAGCGCACCGCTGGCGCGCTGGATGGTTTCCTCGCGACGCAGCACGTTGGCCCAGCGCGGCGCGACCAGCACCAGCTCATCGAAGCCCATGGTCTTCATGGCGCGGGCGGCGGCGCCGACGTTGCCGGCGTGGCTGGTCTGGATCAGGATGAATCGGGTACGCATGGGGACTTGGAAAAAACGCACCGCCCGAGGGCGCGGCGGCGCGGAGCCGGTAAAATCCCACGATTCTCGCCGCCCGCATCGCCGGGCCGCATTCCAGGGTGCCACGTGCAAACGTCGTCGCTCCCATACCGTTCTTCGCACAATTCATGTCGTCCCCGAACCTGCACCCCATGCTGAACATGGCCATCAAGGCCGCCCGCGCCGCCGGCGCCATCATCAATCGCGCCGCGCTCGATATCGAAGCAGTGCGCGTTTCCCAAAAGCAGGTCAACGACTTCGTGACCGAAGTCGACCACGCGAGCGAGCACGCGATCATCGAAACGCTGCTCACCGCCTATCCGGGGCACGGCATCCTCGCCGAAGAATCGGGCACCGAGCACGGAGCCAAGGATTCGGACTACGTCTGGATCATCGATCCGCTCGACGGCACCACCAACTTCATCCACGGCTTTCCGGTCTACTGCGTGTCGATCGCGCTGTCCGTGCGCGGCAAGGTCGAGCAGGCCGTGGTCTACGACCCGACGCGCAACGATCTCTTCACCGCCACCAAGGGCCGCGGCGCCTTCATGAACGAGCGCCGCATCCGCGTGAGCAAGCGCACCCGCCTCGCCGAGTGCCTGGTCTCCACGGGCTTCCCATTTCGCACGGGCGACAACTTCAAGCAGTACCGGCCATCATGGCGGACCTGATGCCCCGCGCTGCCGGTCTTCGCCGCCCCGGCGCCGCCGCGCTGGACCTTGCCTACGTGGCGGCCGGCTTCAGCGATGCCTTCTTCGAGACCGGCCTCAACATCTGGGACGTGGCGGCCGGCTCGCTCCTCGTGACGGAGGCAGGCGGCCTCATCGGCAACTTCACGGGCGAGCCTGACTTCCTCGACCAGCGCGAATGCCTCGCGGGTGCGCCGCGCATCTACGGCCAGCTCGTGCCGCTGCTCGCCAAGTACTCGAAGTTCGCGGGCGTGGACGACAAGCTGCGCGCCAGCGACCGCATCCGCGCTGTCGATCCCTCGCGTTCGGAAGCCGACCTCTACGCGCGCAGCACGGTGGGCCTCGCGGACGAGAAGACCGAGGAAGCGCCCGAATCGCCCGCTGCCCCCGCCGAGGCCGCGCCGCAGCCACGCAAGCTGACCCGCGTCCGCCGTGACAAACCCGCGGCGCCCGCCGAGGGCGACGCCCCGGCCCAGTGATGCCGTCGCAGGGCGCGGCCACCGGGCGGGGCCGCGCGGCCATGCGGGTGGCGCTGAGCCACTATGTGCTCAACGGCATCGCAGTCGCCTTCGGGCTGCTGCTGATCTCCGGGGGCATGCATCTCGTGCTCGGCACGCTGGCGGCCTCGGCCGCGTCGGTCGGCGTCATCGTGACGGCGCCCCCGATCTCGCCGCGCCCAGGCGCGGCAAGTTCTTCCAGATGCTGCCGGCGCCGCTCATCGGGCTGCCGCTCTTCTTCCTGGTGCAGCTTCTTCATGCGGCGCCGGTGCGGCTGGGCCTGCTGCTGGTGCCGGCGACCTTCCTCGCATTCCTGGCGATGGCATGGGGCAAGCGCGGCATCCCGATCGCCATCGCGGTCATGTTCTCCATGATCTTCTCGATGGCCACGCCCACGCCGACCGGCATGGCGGAAGCGGTGCAGCGCACGATGCACTTCGGGCTCGGCGCGGCGATCTACGTGGTCTATGCGGTCATCGCCAACTCGGCGCTCAATGCACGCTACCGCGTGCAATTGATGGCCGACCTGCTGTTGTCGCTGGCCGCGCTGATGCGCACCGAGGCCCGCCAGTTCGTGCCGGTCGACGAATCCGGCGACGTGCGCGAGATCCCGCCTTCGCTGCTCGGCCAGCTCCTGCGCGAGCAGGCGGCGCTGGCCGACCAGCTCCAGGCGGCACGCGACATCGTGCTCGAATCGCCGCGCACGCCACGGCGGCAGCAACTGGCCGGCATGCTGATGACCGTGCTCGAGCTGCGCGACCTGCTGCTGGCGAGCGAGCTCGACCTCGACGCGCTGAAATCGCACCCCGATCACGGCACCGCGCTCAAGGAGATGCGCGACATCCTCCACGGACTGGCCGATGACACCGCCGCATTGGCGGACGCCCTCCTCTTCATCCGCAAGCCCGCTGCGCTCATCGACCGCCGTCCGCGCCTCGCGGCCATCCGCCTCGAGGAGGACGCCACGCCCGCCGGCTACGCCGGCCCCACGCCGGCGATGCTGTCCCGCGGGCTCGCGAACCGCATCGGCCACATCAACGACGAAGTGCTCCGGCTGTCGGCGCTCGCGCGGGGCGACCGCGAGCCCGACCTTGCGGTCGTGCGCGCGAGCTGGCAGATGTTCGTGAGCCCCACCGCATGGTCGCTGCGGCCCTTCCTGACCCTCTGGCGCTGGGACGCGCCGCCGCTGCGCCATGCGATCCGCGCCACGCTCGCGATCGCCGCCGCCTACGGCATCGCACTCGCCATGCCTTGGGGTTCGCACGACTACTGGATTCTGCTGACCATCGTGGTGGTGCTGCGCGGCAGCCTGTCGCAGACGCTGGAGCGGCGCAACAGCCGCGTGGCCGGCACGCTGCTGGGCTGCGTGTTCGCGGTCGCACTGCTTTCGGCACATCTCTCATCAATCGCCCTGCTGATGGCGATGACGCTGGCACAGGCGATCGCACACGGTTTCGCGGTCCGCCGCTATCTCATCACGTCCGTGGCGGCCACGGTGCTCGGCCTGGTGCAGGCGCACATGCTCAACACCGGCGTGAGCACCGCTTTTGCGCTATTCGAGCGCGTGGCCGACACGCTGATCGGCGCTGCGCTCGCCTGGGCCTTCTGCTACGTGCTCCCGTCGTGGGAACGCGGGCAGATCCCGACGCTGGTCGCCCGCACGCTGAAGGCACAGGCGCGGCATGCGCGGCTTGCGCTCGGGCTTGGCCAGTTGCGCTCCGTCGATATCAGCCCCGAGCTCGAATGGCGCCTCGCGCGCCGCGAGGCCTATGACAGCCTCTCCGCGCTGGTGCAGGCCACGCAGCGCTCGTTGTCGGAGCCGCGCGCGGTGCGCCCGCCGCTGGAGCCGCTCGAGCATCTGCAGGCCCACAGCTACCAGTTGCTCGCGCAGCTGAGCGCCGTCAAATCGATGCTGGTGCTGCGGCGCGACCGTCTCACGGTGGCCGAGATCGAAGGCCCCTGGCCCGCACGATCCACCGCATCGAGGCGGCCATCGGTGCCGCGCCGACGAGCGGACCGGCGATGCCCGAGAGCCCGCCGGCCACCACCATCGCCGGACCGGTCTCGCTGCCCGATCCCTTCGACAACGACATCACGCCGTGGCTGCTTCGCCGCCTCGACATGGCGAACGGCATCGCGGTGCAACTGCGCGATGACGCTGCACGCATCCTGCAATCGCTCGCCAGGACCGAGACCGAAAGGCAGACGCAGGCCGAAACGGCCCGATGATCAAGGAATACGAGGACCTGCAGTTCCTGTCGAAGATCCGGGTTGACGGCGACCCCGGCGGGCCGAAGCGGGCCAAGCCGGCGGCGGTCGGCTAAGCTGGACAGAAGCGATGCATGCACCCGCCGCTGCTCAATCCGCCTTCGTGCCACGCCGCCGGCGGTCCGCCTTGGGCAGCACGGCCTCGGCAACCATCTGCTCCGCATGCGATTGCAGGCGCGCGAGTGATTCGTCGAGTTGCGCCGCGGCGGCGGCATCCAGCGCACCGAGCAGGTCGGCGTTGATGCGGGTCACCAGCGGGAACAGTTCGTCGTAGAGATTGCGGCCGCGTTCGGTCAGGCAGAGGTGCACCTGCCGCCGGTCGCCCGCCGAATGCGAACGCGCGACCAGCGCTTTCTCCACCAGCGAACCGATGGCCTTCGAGGTGCGTGCGCGATCGAGCTGTGCATGCTCAGCCAGCCCGGACGAGCTGAGTTCGCCACGACTCGCCAGCGTTGCGATGAGTCGCCACTCGCGCCGCGTGATGCCGAAGCGACCCTCGCAGATCCTGATGACCATGCTGCCCGCGACCGACAGCAGGCGCGACAGCCGGTACAGCAGCAGCTCGTCGAGCGGTCGGCGCGACTCTGGCGTCGGGGTCATCTGGGGTTAGTCCGGAGGATGGTTGATTAGATCAATCGAATGTCGCAACTCTAAAGTCATCCGAGGCCAGGCCCCCGAAGCCCGACGCGCGAACACATTCCAGGAGACATCCATGCCCCGCACCGAACTCGACCGCCGCAGCCTGATCGCCGGCATTTGCGCCCTCGCGCTCTCGCCGCTGGCAAGCGCCGAAGCGGCTTTCACGCCGTGCCAGCCGATCAGGGTTCTGATCGGCGTGCCGGCCGGCGGCACGCAGGATGTGTTGACGCGCGCCATCGCACAGGAAGTGCGCGACTCGCTCGGCCCGCTGATCGTCGACAACCGCTCGGGCGCGTCGGGCCGCATTGCGGTCGAAGCCGTCAAGCACGCGAAGCCCGACGGGCGCACGCTGCTGCTCGGCACCGCGAGCATGATGACGATGTACCCGAGCGCGTACGCGAAGCTCTCGTACGACCCGATCAAGGACTTCGTGCCGATCATCAACGCGGCGCGCTTCGAGCTCGCGCTGGTGGTGAGCAAGGACGTGCCGGCCAACACGCTCACCGAGTTCATCGCCTGGGCCAAGGCCCAGGGCGACAAGGTCAGCTTCGGCTCGTACGGCGCCGGCACGCCGTCGCACTTCCTTGGCGAGATGCTCAACCGCTCGGCGGGGCTCAAGATGGTCCATGTGCCGTACCGCGGCTCCACGCCGGCGCGGCAGGACGTGATGGGCGGACAGATCCCGGTTTACTTCGACACCGTCGGCGGCGCGTTGCAGATGCAGCAAGGCGGCCGCGTGAAGGTGCTCGCGACCAGCGGCGAGAAGCGCTCGCCGCTGATGCCCGATCTGCCGACCTTCGTCGAGGTGGGCCTGAAGGACGTGGTCGCGACCGCGTGGTTCGCCTTCTATGCGCCCGCGAAGACCCCGCAGCCCATCGTCGACAAGCTGCGCGCCGAGTTCTCCCGGGCGGTCGACACGCCCGAGGTGAAGCAGCAATTGCTGCAGAACGGCATGTATGTCGTCAACGACGACGCGAACACGCTTCTGAAGACAATGCGCGATGACACCGCCCGCTGGGCCGTGATCATGAAGGCCGTGAATTTCCAGGCGAATGACTAGTTCTCCCCCAGCCTCGCCCACTTCGTGTGGCTCGGACACCCCCTCTCCGGGGGCAACCCCGGCGGCCCGGCCGAGCCGGTTCCGCGGGGTTTCTGGTTTCGCGGCTGACAGGTGCTGGCGGGCGGTGCGCATCACTGACGAAAGGACTTCATGTTTTCTCAATTGATCTCACGCATTGCGGGCACGCTGGTCTTGACCGCGGCGGCCTTGAGCGCCCATGCCCAAACGCTCGAGGGCGGCCCGCTGCACATCGTGGTCGGCTACGCGGCCGGCGGCGCGACCGACCGCGTGGCGCGCATCGTGGCCGACAAGCTGCAGGCCAGGGTCGGCGTGCCGGTGATCGTGGACAACAAGGCCGGAGCGGGCGGGCGTCTGGCGGCACAGCAGGTCAAGGCCACGCCGGCCGGGCAGAACGTGCTGATGGTTGCCAATCCCGCCGTGATGGTGGTCGCACCGCTGGTGTTCAAGGACAACGGCTATGACGCGGAGCGCGACTTCGTGCCCGTGTCGCACGTCAACGACTACGAGTTCGCGCTCGCGGTCTCCACCGCGGTGCCGGTGCGCGAGTTGTCGCACCTGCTCGCGTGGATGCGCGCGAATCCCGAGAAGTCGAACTTCGGCGTGCCCGCCACCGGCAGCCTGCCGCACTTCTTCGGCCTGATGATGGGCGAGAAGGCGAACGTGCAGGCCCAGGTGATCGGCTACCGCGGTTCCGGCCCGCTCTTGACCGACCTCGTGGGCGGCCAGGTGCCGATCGCCTTCGACACCTTCGATGTCGATCTTCCGCAGCACCAGGCCGGCAAGATCCGCATCCTGGCGGTGTCGGGTGCCGGGCGCTCGCCCTTCGCACCGGACATCCCGACCTTCAAGGAAGCCGGCCTCGACCTCGTCGCAACCGGCTTCAACGCGTTCTTCGCACCGGCCACCATGCCGCGCGAGAAAGTCGCGCGGCTCGCCAAGGACATCCACGCGGTGATGCAGGACCCCGACACCCAGCGCCGCTTCAAGGACGCACTGATGACGCCGGTCGTCAGCACCCAGGAGCAGACGGCCGCCATGCTCAAGGCCTACCGCGCGCAGTGGGCGCCCGTGGTCCAGAAATCCGGCTACCAACCCTGAAATCCATGCAACGACCCAACATCATCTTCATCGTCGCCGACGACCTCGGCTATGCGGACCTCGGCTGCTACGGCGGCCGCGACGCCCACTTCGGGCCGGTGTCGCCGGTGCTCGACCGGCTCGCCGCGCGCGGCATCAAGTTCACGCAGGGCTATTCGAACTCGCCGGTGTGCTCGCCCACGCGCTTCGCGATGATCACGGCGCGCTACCAGTACCGCCTGCGCGGCGCGGCCGAGGAGCCGATCAACAGCAGGAGCCGCGGCAGCACCACGCTCGGGCTGCCACCGGAGCACCCAACCCTGCCTTCGCTGCTTCGGGCTGCGGGCTACCGCACCGCGCTCATCGGCAAGTGGCACCTGGGCTATCCGCCGGCATTCGGGCCGCTGCGCTCGGGCTACGAAGAGTTTTTCGGGCCCATGTCGGGCGGCGTGGACTACTTCACCCACTGCGATTCGGCCGGCCGGCACGACCTGTGGTCCGGCGAGGAGGATCACCAGGAAGAGGGCTACCTCACCGACGTGCTGTCGCGCCGCGCGGTCGACTACGTGGAGCGCATGGCGAAGCAGGACGCGCCCTTCTTCATGAGTCTGCACTACACCGCGCCGCACTGGCCGTGGGAAACGCGCGACGACGCGGCCAAGGCGCCCGCGGTGAAGGACAACCTGTTCGACCTCTCGGGCGGCAACATCCATACCTATCGCCGGATGATCCACCACATGGACGAAGGCATCGGCTGGATCATGGACGCGCTCGAAAGGCACGGCCTGGCCGACAACACGCTGGTGGTCTTCACCAGCGACAACGGCGGCGAGCGCTTCTCGGACAACTGGCCGCTGGTCGGCGGCAAGATGGACCTGACCGAAGGCGGCATCCGCGTGCCATGGATCGCGCACTGGCCCCAGGTGATCGCCGCCGGCGGCGACAGCACGCAGCACTGCATGACGATGGACTGGTCGGCGACGATGCTCGATGCCGCAGGCGTCAAGGCCGATCCGGACTATCCGCTCGACGGCGTCTCACTGATGCCCGTGCTGCGCGACGCGACGCAGAGCTTTGCGCGCCCCCTGCACTGGCGGATGAACCACCGCGACCAGCGCGCCCTGCGCGAAGGCAACTGGAAGTACCTCCAGGTCGACGGCAACGAATACCTCTTCAACATCCCGGCCGACGAGCGCGAACGGGCCAACCAGGCGAAGAAGGAGCCGGAACGCCTCGCCCGCATGCGCGAAGCGTGGCTGGCGTGGAACGCGACGATGCCGCCCATCCCGGACGACGCGACCATCAGCCTCGGCTACTCGGTCAAGGACATGCCGCAGCGCTGAGCAGGCAACAAAAAAGCCCCTCGACGAGGGGCTTTTTCATGGGCCGGCGCCAGGGCCTCAGCGGGCGTGGATGCCGACCTTCGGCCACGCACCTCGCATCAGGGCGGCGAAGGCTTCGGCAATTCGCTTGAACACCGGTGCCAGGAGGGACGGCTCATCGCGGCCGATATGGCGGACGTCGTCGTTCGCCAGATCGCGCTCGAACGAGTCCGTGAACTTGGGATTGCGGGGGAAGTACGAGGTCGAAGCAGTCATGACGCAATTTTAAGGGTTTACCCTAGTTATTGCAGGCTCGCCGACCGAATCCCCTCCGCAGACCGGCATTCCGTCACGCGAATGCGCGGCTGGAGCTTCCGCACCGCGGTCAGTCGCACAAGCGCGTCCGTGTGACGTGGGATCAGACTTGACTTCGACATTATTCAGATATATCTTTATCTTTTCAGATATAGATATCGAGGTCCAACGCTCATGCACCACTTCAGACACTTCGTACACGGCACCCGCCGCGATGAGCATGACGACGGGCTCGGCGGCGGCTCGCACCGCAGCCTGCGCGCGAGTCGCGGCGGCGGCCGGATCTTCGGCCACGGCGGCCTGCGCTTCGTGCTGCTGCAGCTGATCGCCGACAAGCCGAGCCACGGTTACGAACTCATCAAGGCCATCGAGGAACGCCTCGGCGGCCGCTATGCACCGAGCCCCGGCATCGTCTACCCGACGCTGACACTGCTCGAGGAACTGGGCTACGTCAGCATCGACACACCCGAAGGCGGCAACCGCAAGCGCTACACCGCCACCGACGAGGGCCGCGAATTCCTCGCCGCCAACCGCGCGACGACCGACGAACTGATGGCCCGCATGCAAGGCGGCGTGGACGGTGCGGGCGTGCGCGCCGGCCGCCCGCCGCAGGTGGTCCGCGCGCTCGAGAACCTCAAGCTCGCCATGCGCATGCGCCTCGCGGCGCCCCTCACCGAACAACAAGCCCACGAATTCGCCGCGGTGCTCGACAGCGCCGCCCAGCAACTGGAACGCATCTGACTCTCATGACATCGCCCCAACACACCGCCGACACCCCCTCCCCGACCGCCTGCCGCGCCGTGTGCGCCACGAACTGCGCTTCCGCAAGCTGCAGGTGCGTACGGTGCGGCGCGTGACGCCGCACCTGATCCGCGTCACCCTCGAAGGCGACGAACTGGCGGGCTTCACCAGCCCCGGCTTCGACGACCATGCCAAGCTCTTCTTCCCCGATGCGGCGACAGGCGTCCTGCGACTGCCGACTGCCGGCCCCGACGGACCGGTGTGGCCGGGCGGCATCCGGCCCACGATGCGCGACTACACGCCGCTGCGGCATGACCCGGGGGCGGGCACGCTCGAATTCGACTTCGCGCTGCACGACGCCGGCCCCGCCACGCAATGGGCGGAATCCGCCAAGCCCGGGGATGTCATCGGCGTCGGCGGCCCGCGCGGCTCGTTCATCGTGCCCACCGCCTTCGATTGGCATTTGCTCATCGGCGACGACACCGCCCTCCCCGCGATCTCGCGCCGTCTGGCCGAGTTGCCGGCCGGCGCCCGCGTGGTCGTGCTGGCCGAGGTCGACGGCGAGGCCGACCAGATTCCGCTCGCATCCGCCGCAAACGTGGCGCTGCACTGGGTTCACCGTCGCGGTGCCAAACCCGGCATGGGCGCCCCGCTGCTCGATGCGTTGCGCGGCCTGAAGCTGCCGCAGGGCGACTTCCACGCCTGGATCGCGTGCGAGTCGGGCGCCGCCAAGGCACTGCGCTCGCACCTCGTCGACGAGCGCGGTGCGCATCCCAAATGGACCCGGGCTTCCGGCTACTGGCGCCGCGGCGCCGCCGCCACCCACGACACCCACGACGGCTAAGTACCCGACCCGCCGAAAGCGCTATGCCGCGTGACCGGTTTACGACTGCCGGGGTGAGTTTGAAAATTCCTCCGCTCCAATACTTGGAAAGTCGTTTCCTCGGGGTACACGGATGGGTTTCAGCATGGCGCAGTGGCAGTTCTTCGCGGCCTTGTTGACCGGCGTCCTGCTGCTGCTCGCAGTGATGTGGGCATGGCGGCGAGCCGCCGGGCGGCGTGAAACGCAGCGCCGCATCGAAGCTGCACGCATCCGCTCGGGCCACGTGCCGCTCGAGATTCCGACCGTGCGCGGCAGCATCAACCCTTCGGGCGGTGACTCTGTGCCCGACACGCTGCCCGAATGGTTCATCCAGGGCAAGGGCGAGCACGCGATCGTCGATGAGCACCCGCGCATCCGCGTGCGCTACCTCGACGCGCACGACAAGAAGATCGAATGCGTGATCCAGGTGGACAACCTGGACCTGCAGAAGAAGATCATCACGGGCCATGGCGAAATGCCCGGCGAAGTCCGCCGCGTGCCGCTGCACCGGATTCATTCGGCGCGCATCGCGGAGACGGGGCAGCGGTTCGACGTCGATACGTGGGTGGAGGCGGTGCGGGTGGCGCGCAGGCGGCGCGGGCAAGCTTGAGCAGGTTCGGGGCACCGTCGCCCCTCGGCATCCTTATGATGCGTGCCTGCCGGCCCATCGGCCGGCGCGGCGTTCTCTTCGATGACTCTCCCTGCGACGGCACCTCACACCCCCATGATGGCCCAGTACCTGGGCCTCAAAGCCGACCATCCGGACACCCTGCTCTTCTACCGGATGGGCGATTTCTACGAACTCTTCTACGGCGACGCCGAGAAGGCGGCTCGGCTGCTCGACATCACGCTGACGCAGCGCGGCCAGTCGGCGGGGCAGCCGGTGATCATGTGCGGCGTGCCGTTCCATTCGGTCGACACCTACCTCGCGCGGCTGATCAAGCTCGGCGAATCGGTGGCGATCTGCGAGCAGGTCGGCGAAGTCGGCGCCGCCAAGGGGCCGGTGGAACGCAAGGTGGTGCGCGTGGTCACGCCCGGCACGCTGACGGATGCGGAGCTGCTCAACGACAAGAGCGATTCGCTCCTGCTCACGGTGCATGCGGGCACGCGCAATTTCTGCGGGCTCGCGTGGCTCAGCGTGACGGGCGACGAGCTGCGGCTCGCCGAGTGTCCGGCAGACGCGCTCGAGGCGTGGATCGCCCGCATCGGCCCGAGCGAAGTGCTCTACAGCGCCGAAGTCACGCCGGCTTTCGAGCAGCGGCTGAAGGCGATGCGCAACGGCGCGTCGTCGTTCACGCTGTCGGTACGGCCCGCGTGGCAGTTCGACGGCGGTCTCGGCGAGCGCAAGCTGTGCGAGCAGATGGGCAGCAACAGCCTCGCGGCGTGGAACGCCGATTCGCTCGCCAACGCGCACGCCGCGGCGGCCGCGCTGCTGGGCTATGCCGAGCACACACAGGGGCGCGCGCTCTCGCACGTTCAGCGCCTGTCGGTGGAGCGCGACGGCGACCTGATCGAGCTGCCGCCCGCCACCCGGCGCAACCTTGAACTGGTGCAGACACTGCGCGGCGAGGATTCGCCGACCTTGTTCTCGCTGCTCGATACCTGCATGACCGGCATGGGCAGCCGCCTGCTCAAGCGCTGGCTGCTCGCGCCGCGCCGCGACCGGGCCGATGCACAGGCGCGGCTCGATGCCATCGGCGCGCTGCAAGCCACGCCCCCGGCGGCACGTCCGCGCCGTGGCGGACGCTGCGCGAGCAGCTCAAGAACACGAGCGACGTGGAGCGCATCGCCGCACGCATCGCCCTGCGGCAGGTGCGCCCGCGCGAACTGGTCGCGCTGCGCATGGCACTGGCCAAGGCGGAGCAACTGGTGCCGAAGCTTCCGGCCTCGGCGCCGCTGCTTGAGTCCATCGCGTCGCGGCTCGCGCCTCCGGCAGGCTGCGTCGACTTGCTGATCGCCGCGATCAGCCCGGAGCCTGCCGCGCTGGTGCGCGACGGCGGCGTGATCGCTTCGCGCCACGATGCAGAGCTCGACGAGCTGCGCGCCATCAGCGAGAACTGCGACGACTTTCTCCTGCAGCTCGAAACCAGCGAGCGCGAGCGCACCGGCATCGGCAACCTGCGGGTGCAGTTCAACCGCGTGCACGGCTTCTACATCGAGGTCACGCAGAGCGCGCTCGACAAGGTGCCCGACAACTACCGCCGACGGCAGACGCTCAAGAACGCCGAGCGCTTCATCACGCCTGAACTGAAGGCCTTCGAGGACAAGGCGCTGTCGGCGCAGGACCGTGCCCTCGCGCGCGAGAAATGGCTCTACGAGCAACTGCTCGACAACCTGCAACCCTTCGTCGCCGGGCTGAACCGTCTCGCCGGCGCGCTCGCCACGCTCGATGCGCTCGCCGCGCTGGCCGAGCGCTCGCACACGTTGCACTGGCGCGCACCCGGCTTCGTCGCGCATCCGTGCATCGAGATCGACAAGGGGCGCCATCCGGTGGTCGAGGCGCGGCTCGCCGAGAAATCATCGGGTGCGTTTATTGCAAACGACACGCGCATGGGCCCTCAGCAGCGCATGCAGATCATCACCGGACCGAACATGGGCGGTAAATCCACCTACATGCGGCAGGTGGCGATCATCGTGCTGCTGGCCTCGATCGGCTCGCATGTGCCGGCCGATGCCTGCCGGCTCGGCCCCATCGACGCGATCCACACGCGGATCGGCGCCGCGGACGATCTGGCCAACGCGCAATCGACCTTCATGCTGGAAATGACCGAGGCCGCGCAGATCCTGCACAGCGCTTCCGCGCATTCGCTGGTGCTCATGGACGAGATCGGCCGCGGCACCAGCACCTTCGACGGGCTCGCGCTCGCGGCCGGCATCGCGGCGCAATTGCACGACCGCACCCGCGCCTTCACGCTCTTCGCGACGCACTATTTCGAACTGACCGAGTTCCCCGCCACGCACCACGGCGCGGTCAACATGCACGTGAGCGCGACCGAGGCCGGCCGCGACATCGTGTTCCTGCACGAGATGCAGCCGGGCCCAGCCAGCAAGAGCTACGGCATCCAGGTCGCGCGACTCGCCGGCATGCCCGCCGCGGTGGTCAATCACGCGCGCCAGGCGCTGGTGGCGCTCGAGGCGCAGCAGACCCAGACGCGGGCGCAGGTGGACCTCTTCGCGCCCCCGCCCGCGGCGGAGGCGCCGATGGTCAGCGCCGTAGAATCCGCGCTGACTGCGCTCGACCCGGACGCGATGAGCCCGCGGGAGGCGCTCGAAGCGCTCTACACCTTGAAAAAACTCCAGACGCGCGAACAGGGCTGATGGTTCGATTCGTGCAACAAGACCTCATGACGTACTGTGTAGGCATCAAACTCAACGCCGGACTGGTGTTCCTCTCCGACTCGCGCACCAATGCGGGGGTGGATCACATCAGCACCTTCCGCAAGATGATCGTCTACGAAAAGCCGGGCGACCGCGTCATGGTGCTGCTGTCCGCCGGCAACCTGAGCATCTCGCAGTCGGTGCGCGAGATCCTGCAGATCGAAGAGCTGCGCGAAGTGCGCGACGACGGCGAGGAAGGCCCGCCGATCACCATCTGGAACGCGAAAAGCATGTTCGACGCCGCGCGCGTGCTCGGCTCCGCGGTGCGCCATGTGTACGACCGCGACGCCGAGGCGCTCAAGCATGCCGGGCTGGACTTCAACGTCTCGTTCATCTTCGGCGGGCAGGTCAAGGGCGAAGGCATGCGCCTTTTCCTCGTCTACGCGGCCGGCAACTTCATCGAGGCCACGACCGAGACCCCCTACTTCCAGGTTGGCGAATCCAAGTACGGCAAACCGGTGCTCGACCGCGTGCTGACGCCCGAGACCCCGCTGGACGAAGCCGCCAAGTGCGCGCTGGTGTCGATGGACTCGACGATGAAGTCGAACCTCTCCGTCGGCCTGCCGCTCGACCTCGTGGTGTACGAGGCCAACCAGCTGCACACCGACAAGATCATCTGCATCGACGCAGACAACCCCTACTACCGCATGATGCACAACAGCTGGGGCCAGAAGCTGCGCGAGGTGTTCGACAGCATCGAGGACCCGGTCTGGGACGACGCCTACACCGAGCATCCGCTCAAGATGCCCGCCACGCGGCACAGCCCGCTGCGCAAGATTTCCACGCCCGATGAGAAGTTGATCTGACCCCCAGCCTCGCCCACTGCGTGTGGCTCGGGCACCCCTTTCAGGGGGCAACCCCGGCGGCCCGGCAGAGCCGGTTCCGCGGGGTTTTGCGAACGGGCTTCGCTTCGCTTGCCGCTTGCTTGCTTCCATACCGCGCTTTCCATGCTTCCTCCCGTCATCTTTTCCCACGGCAACAGCTTTCCCGCCAGCACGTACCGGGTGATGCTCGACAGCTTGCGCAACCGCGGCTTCGACATCGACGCGGTCGAGAAATTCGGCCATGACCCGAAGTACCCGGTCACCGACAACTGGCCGCACCTCGTACAGCAACTCGCCGATTTCACGCGCGAGCGGACAAAGAAGCTGGGCGGTCCGGTGTTCCTCGTCGGGCACTCGCTCGGAGGCTTCCTGAGCCTGATGTGCGCCGCGCAGCATCCCGAACTTGCGCGCGGCGTGGTGCTGATCGACTCGCCGATCATCGGCGGCTGGCGTGCCGGCACCATCAACCTGATAAAGCGCACGCCGCTCATGAAGAATGTCTCGCCCGGCGCGATCAGCCGCAGGCGCAGGAATCTCTGGGAACACCGCGAAGCCGTGTTCGAGCACTTCCGCAGCAAGAAGGCCTTCGCAAAGTGGGACGAGCGCGTGCTGCGCGACTACATCGAGCACGGCACCCTCGACGCCGAGGATTCACGCGCGCTGAGCTTCGATCGCGATGTCGAGACGGCGATCTACGACACCATCCCGCACAACCTCAGCGCCCTGCTGCGCGCGCATCCGCTCAAATGCCCCGCCGCCTTCATCGGCGGCCGCCAGTCGGTCGAGATGCGCCGCGTGGGCATGGCGATGACCCAGCAGGTCACCAAGGGCCGCCTCATGATGCTCGACGGCACCCATCTGTTCCCGATGGAGAAGCCGATCGCCACCGCGGCGGCAGTGGAAGCATCGCTGCGCAATATGCTGGCCTGACGGCCCAACCGCTCCCCTTACCAAGAATACCGCGGAACCGGCTCCGCCGGGCCGCCGGTATTGCCCCCGGTAGGGGGTTAGCGTAGCGACACGAAGTGCGCGCAGCCTGGGGGCGAGCTCAATCAGCCCAGACCACGAGCCCGCTCCACGCGGTCGCCAGCACCACGATGCCGAAGGCGATGCGATACCACGCGAACGGAATGAAGTCGTGCGTGCTGATGTAGCGCAACAGCCAGCGCACGCAAAGCCAGGCGCTCACGAACGAGAACACGAGGCCGACCAGGAACAGCGGCAAGTCGGCCACCGACAGCAGCGCGCGCTCCTTGTAGAGGCTGTAGACGCCCGCACCGATCAGCGTCGGGATCGCGAGGAAGAAGGAGAAATCGGTTGCCGCCTGGCGCGACAGCCCGAGCAGCATCCCGCCGATGATGGTCGAGCCGCTGCGGCTGGTGCCCGGAATCATCGCGAAGCACTGCACGAGGCCGACCTTGAGTGCATCCCACGGCGTCATGTCGTCCACGTGCTCGATGCGCACTGACCCCGGCGGCCGCTTCTCGGCCCACAGGATGATGAAGCCGCCGATGATGAAGGTGCTCGCCACCACGACCGGAATGAACAGGTGCGCCTTGATCGCCTTGCCGAACAGCAGGCCCAGCACCACGGCCGGCAGGAAGGCAATCAGTACATTGAGCGTGAAGCGTCGCGCCTTGGGCTGGCGCGGCAGCGCGACGATGGTCGAGTGGATCTTCTGCCAGTAGACGAGGATGACCGCGAAGATCGCGCCGGTCTGAATCGCGATGTCGAAGACTTTCGCCTTGTCGTCATCGAAGCCGAGCAGCGAGCCCGCGAGAATCAGGTGGCCGGTCGACGAGATGGGAAGAAATTCGGTCAACCCCTCGACGATGCCCATGATGGCGGCCTTGACCAGCAAAACGATATCCACGCGCGCTCCTTGAAAGAGCGTCGATTATCGCGATGGAAGTCAGGCGTCGGTCCAGTTCAGCACCGCGAGATCACGCGGACCGCCGCTTCGCAGTGGTCGCGGAAGCCCATGCGCAGGTACAGCCGGTGGGCGCTGTCGTTGTCGCGCATGACGTGGAGAAACGGCGTTTCGCCGCGCAACAGCTGGCGACGGATGAGCTTTTCCATCAGGCGGCGGGCGAGCCCGCGCCCCTGGAAATCGGGGTGCGTGCACACGCCGCTGATCTCATGCAGCGTGCCGGCGTGCATGCGCTCGCCGGCCATGGCGATCAGGCGGCCGTCCTCGAAGCAGCCGAAATATTCGCCCAGTTCGGGCGTGCGCGGACCGAAAGGGCCGGGCCGGGTCAGGGTTGCGAGCTCGGCCGCCTGCGCCGCGTGCTCCGGTCGCAGAGGCACGGCATCGAACGCCGGGGCGTCGCCCGGCATGACGCCGTCCCAGACCATTCGGTACATGGTGGCGTCGACATCGATGTTCCATCCCGCCGGCGCGAGGCCGGTCCAGTCCATGCAGTAGACGTGCTCGTCGGGCTCGCAAAGCAGCGCGAGCGCGTCGAGATCGGGATGCCGCGTGTCTGCGAAACCCGCGATCGGCGAGAAGCCCGGTGCGTAGCGCCGCGCCCGGTCGTTGCCGGATGCGAACTTCGCATGCGCGCCGGAGAGCGCATTCCAGGTGATGTTGTCGAGGAGCGGGTTCATGTTCACGCGCGCTCACGCAACGCCCGCACCGCGCTGTCCACGGTGGTCATCACAGGCAATCCCGAGGCCGCTTCGCATGCGGCCCGGGCGCGCGCCATGCTGAACTGCGCCAGCGCAATGCGCGCGCAGCCGCGTTCTTTCAGCGCCTTGGCCTGCGCGGCGACCAGTTCGTCATGCTGCTGCACATCGCCGCGGTTCAGCGCCTCCATGGCGCCTGCGGCAAGCGCCGTCACGAGTTCCACGCTGCCCGGAAATTCCCGCGGCATCGATTCCAGCGTCGGCGCAAAGGTGGCAATCAGCCCCAGCCTGCCGCCCCCTTGCGCGGCCTCCGCCACCATGGCCTCGTTGGGCTTGAGCACCGGGATGCCGGCATGTCGCCGCGCAACCGCCTCGATGCACGATCCGAAGGCCGAGCAGGTGAACAGAATCCCGTTCGCGCCGGTATCGACCGCGTATTGCGCCAGCCGCTGGAAGCGCTCGT
The DNA here is from genome assembly GCF_050632185.1 of Variovorax ureilyticus. Taxonomy (GTDB): domain Bacteria; phylum Pseudomonadota; class Gammaproteobacteria; order Burkholderiales; family Burkholderiaceae_C; genus Variovorax; species Variovorax ureilyticus_A. Next base: position 1,393,398 of record NZ_CP192579.1, on the reverse strand, counting down.
GCATGGCCTCGTCGAGACCCCGTCCGCCACGCGAGAGATCGGCCGAGAGGCTGTCGTCCAGCAGGTTCATGCGCACTGCCTCGGGCCAGTCGCGCGCGAAGGCTTCGTTGATCGGTGCGACGGAATGGGCGAGGGCGTGGATCAGGGCGATGCGTGTCATCCCCCGAGGGTAGCTCAGGAGCCGCTGCTTGCAACGGGTTGCGCGGCGTCCTGCATCCAGTCCGCATGCCAGCCCCCGCCGAGCGACTGGATCAGCGCCACCGCCGCGGTCTGCCGGCTGACCTGCACCTGCAGCAGCGTGCGCCGGGCATTGAGCGCCGACACCTGCGCCACCACGACGCTGGTGTAGTCGATGGTGCCCGCGCGGTAGCGGTTGAGGAACTGCTCCTCGGTGCGGTCCGCGGCGGCCGAGGCCTGGCGGCGCATGGTTTCCTGCTCGGCGAGACTGGCGCCGGCGGTGAGCTGGTCCTCGACGTTCTGGAACGCGGTCAGCACGGTCTGCCGGTAGCGCGCAACGGAGGCCTCATGGCTCGCCTTGGCCGCGTCGACGCTCGCGCCGATCGCGCCCGCGTCGAACACCACCTGCGCCACCGACAGGCCGAGCGACCACAGCGTGTTCGAGGCGTTGAAGAGATCGCCCACGCGGGTCGCGCCGCTGCTGACGGCACCACCGAGCGTGAAGCTCGGGTAGTAGGCCGACCGCGCGATGCCGATCTGCGCATTGGCAGCGGCCACGCTGCGCTCGGCGGCCGCGATGTCGGGGCGGCGCTGCAGCAGAAGCGTCGGCACACCGGAGGGAATGCCGGGCACCACCGGCTTCCAGTCGGCTGGCGGCAGCGAGAACTCGGCCGGCGCCGCACCGATCAGCACCGCGATCGCGTGTTCCAGCGTGTCGCGGGTGCGCTTGAGCGCAACGCGCTCGGCCCGGGTGGTGACCAGCAGCGTTTCCGCCTGCAGCACGTCGCTCTGCGCGGCAATGCTGGCTTCGTAGCGGTTGCGCGTGATCTGAAGGCTGCGCTCATAGCCTTCGAGCGTGATGTCGAGGATGCGCAGCTCGGCATCGGCTTCGCGCAGCGAGAAGTAGTTGGTCGCGAGATCGCCGATGGCCGACAGTCGCGCCAGCGCCAGATCGGCTTCGTTTGCCTGCGCGTTGGCCTGCGCGCTGTCCACTGCCTTGCGCAGACGCCCCCAGACGTCCGGCGCCCAGTCGGCGTTGAGCGAAACGGCCATCGCGTTCGACGGCGAGGTGTTGCGCGCACCGCTGCGGCGCGCGCTGCCATCGACCGTGACGCTCGGGAACAGCGCGGCCCGCTGCCCGCGCACCAGCGCCTGCGCCTGCGCGTAGTTGGCGACGGCCGCCGCGACGTTCTGGTTCGACACCTGCACGCGGGACGCGAGATCGTCAAGCACCGGGTCGCCGAAGAGCTTCCACCACTCGCCACGATCCAGGGCATCCGCGGGCGCGGCAGGCAGCCAGCCTTCAGCGGCGGGCGCGGACTTCCAGGCGGCCGGGCTCGCCGTCTCCGGCTGGACGTATTCAGGGCCCACCGCGCATCCGGCCAGCGCCGCAGCCAAGGAAAGAGCGATGGCCGTGCGCACAAGCGCTCGCGGGTCCTGGCGAAAAATCGGTCGGTTGAATGCAGTCATGGTCTCGGGTGCGCGTGGCGTGCGGCTCATGTCGACACGCCGGCCGCGCGGCTCAGTTTTCTCTCGTTGGACGTGCGGCGGCGCAACTTGTCCAGCAGCACGTAGACCACCGGTGTGGTCAGCAGCGTCAGCAACTGGCTTGCGATCAGACCGCCGATGATCGCGACGCCCAGCGGCTGGCGCAGTTCCGCGCCCAGCCCGAAGCCGATCGCGAGCGGCAGTGCGCCCAGCGCGGCGGCCAGCGTGGTCATCAGGATCGGGCGGGAAGCGCAGCAGGCAGGCCTCGCGCACCGCTTGTGTAGCGTTCAGCCCGCCCGCGCGCTCGGCTTCGAGCGCGAAGTCGATGATCAGGATCGCGTTCTTCTTCACGATGCCGATCAGCAGGAAGACGCCGATCAGCGCGATGATGGAGAACTCCATGCGGAACAGCAGCAGCGCCAGCACCGCGCCGACGCCGGCCGAAGGCAGCGTGGTCAGCACGGTGATCGGATGGATGAGGCTCTCGTACAGCACGCCGAGCACGATGTAGATCACCACCAGCGCCGCGACGATCAGGAACCACTGCTGCCCTTGCGACTGCTGCGCCGCGAGCGCCGTGCCCTGGAAGCTGCCGCGCACGTTGACGGGCATCGCGATGTCGGCCTCGGCCTGCGCGACGATGCGCTTCGCGTCGCTCAGGTTCACGCCGTCGGCGAGGCTGAACGAGACGGTGCTCGCGAGCTCGGTGTCCTGGTGGTCGATCGAGGTCGGCACCGCGCGCTCGCTGAACTTCGCGAAGGCCGACAGCGGCACCATCAGCGTGGTGTCGGTCGCGATCTGCTGGCCGGTGGATGCGGTGCGCGAAGACGGGTTGGCGGACACGAGCGTCGAGGTGCCGGTGGTGGCGTCCTTGTTGTCCTCGACCGAGCTCACGATCGTCGCACCGCTCGCGTTGGTGGTGGCGGCCAGCGTCGAGGGCACGTAGAGATCCCGCAGCACGATCGGCGAACGCTGGAAGCGCGGCGCCCATTCCATGATCACCGAGTACTGGTTCAATTCATCGTAGATGGTCGCGACCGAGCGCTGGCCATAGGCGTTGTAGAGCGCGGCGTCCACCGCGCTCGAACTGACACCCAGGCGCGCGGCCGCATCGCGGTCGACATCGACGAAGGTCTCGACGCCGTTGTCCGCGTCGTCGCTGTCGACGTCGGTCAGCGCAGTTTCCTGCCGCAGCCGGTCGGCGAGCTTGGTCGACCAGGTGCGCAGGTCACTGAGGTTGTCGCTCTTGAGCGTGTACTGGTAGGTCGAGTTGCTCGACCGCCCGCCCATGCGCAGGTCCTGCACCGGGAACAGGAACACACGCAGCCCGGTGAGCTGGTTGAGCTGCGGGCGAAGCCGGTCGATGACCGCCTGCGTGCGGTCGGTGCGCTGCGACACCGGCTTGAGGTTGACGAACATGAAGCCGCCGCCCGCGCGGCCGCCACCCGAGAAGCCCACGACCGTATCGACCGCCGGGTCCTTGCGGATGATGTCCACCGCCTGCCTGAGCTTCTCGGCAACGGCGCCCGACGAGATGCTCTGGTCGGCGCGCAGGCCGGCATTGAGCTGGCCGTTGTCCTGCTGCGGGAAGTAGCCCTTGGGAATCGCGTTGAAGAGATAGACGTTGAGCGCGATCACCGCGAGCAGCACCGCAACCACCACGCCCTTGCTCGCGAGCGCCCAGTCGAGGCTGTGGGCATAGGCGACGAGCGTGCGCTTCCACGCGCTCTCGGTGATGCGGATGAAGAAGCTGCGCACCTTGCCGGGCTTCTTGCCGCCCTCTTCCGCCTCGCTGCGCAGCAGCATGGCGCACAGCATCGGCGTGGTGGTGAGCGAGATCACCAGCGAGATCAGCACCGAGACCGACAGCGTGACCGCGAACTCGCGGAACAGCCGGCCCACCTGTCCGCCCATGAAGAGCAGCGGGATGAACACCGCCACCAGCGACAGGCTGATCGACAGCACCGTGAAGCCGACTTCGCGCGCGCCGCGCAACGCGGCCTCCACGCGGTTCATGCCGGCCTCGACGTGGCGGGTGGTGTTCTCGAGCACCACGATCGCGTCGTCGACCACGAAGCCGGTGGCCACCGTGAGCGCCATCAGGCTCAGGTTGTTCAGGCTGTAGCCCAGCAGGTACATCACGCCGAAGGTGCCGAGCAGCGACACCACGGTCGCCACCGCCGGCACGATGGTCGCGCGCGCTTTGCGCAGGAAGAGGCCCACCACCAGCACCACCAGCGCGACCGAGATCATCAGCGTCGTCTCGATCTCGTGCAGCGACGCGCGGATGGAGTTGGTGCGGTCCGACGCGACCTCGATGTTGATGTCCTGCGGCAATTGCTCGCGCAGCTCGGGCAGCAGCTTGCGCACGCCGTCCACGGTCTCGATGATGTTGGCGCCCGGCGACTGCGTGACCAGCACGATCACCGCCGGTTCGCCGTTGAAGAGGCCCAGCGTGCGCGTGTTCTCGACGCTGTCGATCACCCGTGCCACATCGCTGAGACGCACCGCCGCGCCGTTGCGCCACGCGATCACCAGGTCGCGGTAGTCGACCGCCTTGCGCCCCGGCGCGGGCGTGTAGATCTGCAGCTTGCGGTCGGCGCTTTCGATCGCGCCCTTGGGCCTGTTGGCGTTGTTGGCCTGGATCGCGGCGCGCACGTCCTCGCTGCTGATGCCGAACTTGTTGAGCGCGAAGGGCTCCAGTTCCACCCGCACCGCCGGCAGCGAGCCGCCGCCGATCTCGACTTCGCCGACGCCTTCCACCTGCGAGAGGCGCTGGCTCACGATGTTCGAGACCTCCTCGTAGATCTGGCCCGGGGTGCGCGTCTTCGAGGTGAGCGCGAGGATCATGACCGGCGCCGATGCCGGATTGCGCTTGCGGTACGTGGGATTGGTGCGCAGCGTCGCCGGAAGATCGACGCGGGCGGCGTTGATCGCGGCCTGCACTTCGCGTCCGGCGCTGTCGATGTTGCGGCTCAGGTCGAACTGCAGCGTGATGCGGGCGGAGCCGTTGGAACTGGTGGACGTGAGCTCGTTGACGCCCGGAATGATGCCGAGCCTGCGCTCCAGCGGCGTCGCGACGCTGGAGGCCATCGTGCTGGGGCTCGCACCCGCGAGGCTGGCCTGCACCGAGATGGTCGGGAAGTCGACCTGCGGCAGCGGCGACACGGGCAGCACGAGGAAGCCGATGATGCCCGCCAGCGCAATGCCGATGGTCAGCAGGACCGTGGCGACCGGGCGTTCGACGAATGGCCTGGAAAGATTCATGTCCGGCCCCGCCTCACGCCGTCACCTCGTCGCCGTCGGTGTCGCCGGTTCCGCTCTTGCCGCCGCCGCCCAGCCTGCGGCCCATGCGGTCGAAGGCCAGATAGATCACCGGCGTGGTGAAGAGCGTCAGCACCTGGCTCACCACCAGTCCGCCGAAGATCGCAAGACCCAGTGGCCGCCGCAGTTCGGCGCCATCGCCCCAGCCGAACATCAGCGGCAGCGCGGCGAACAGCGCGGCCAGCGTCGTCATCAGGATCGGGCGGAAGCGCAGCAGCGCGGCCTGATGGATGGCCTCCTGCGGCGACTTGCCCTGGTGCCGCTCTGCGTCGATCGCGAAGTCGATCATCATGATCGCGTTCTTCTTCACGATGCCGATCAGGAGGATGATCCCGATGATCCCGATCACGCCGAGGTCGTTGCCGGTCAACATGAGCGCGAGCAGCGCGCCGACGCCGGCCGAGGGCAGCGTCGAGAGGATCGTCAGCGGATGGATGTAGCTCTCGTAGAGCACGCCCAGCACGATGTACACGCACACCACCGCCGCGAGGATCAGCCAGAGCTGGTTGGTGAGCGACTTCTCGTAGGCCCCCGCCGCGCCGAGGAAAGTCATGCTCACGCTGCCGGGCATGGCGATCTCCTTGGCCGCCGCGCGGATCGCCGCGACCGACTTGCCGAGCGCCACGCCCGGCGCGGTGTCGAAGCCGATGGTCGCCGCCGGGTACTGCGCCACGCGCGTGACCTGCAGCGGCGCGTACTGCTCGCGCACCGTCGCGAGCGACGACAGCGGCGTCGCCGCGCCCGATCCGGTGCGCAACTGCAGGTTGCCGAGTGCTTCGGGCGAAGACAGCGGCTCGCGCTGCGCTTCGAGGATCACGCGGTACTGGTTGGTCTCGGTGAAGATGGTCGAGACGATGCGCTGCCCGAAGGCGCTGTAGAGCGCATCGTCCACCGAGCTCGCGGTGACGGACAACCGCGATGCGGTGTTGCGATCGACGTCGACGTAGGCGGCAAGACCCTGCGCGCCCGCGTCCGTGGTCGGGTTGCGCACCAGCGGTTCGCTGCGCAGGCGTTCGACCAGCTTGCGCGCCCAGGTGTCCACCGTGGCCGTGTCCACGCCTTCGAGCGAGACGCGGAATTCGGTCGGCCCGGTTTCGGCGTCGATGGTCAGGTCCTGCGTCGGCTGCAGGTAGAGCATGACACCGGCCACGTTGGCGCGCACCCGCTCGCGCAGAAGCTGCATCACCTCGGCCTGCGGGTCGTGGCCCTTGCGCAGGTTGATCAGCATGCTGCCGATGTTCATCGCCGTGTTGTTGGCGGCATCGACGCCGACCACCGAGCTCAGGCTCTGCACGTCCGGGTCGGCCAGGATCGTGTTCGCGGCGGATTGCTGCAGATCGGCCATGCGCGCGTACGAGACTTCCTGCGCCGCCTCGATGCGGGCCTTGAGCTGGCCGGTGTCCTGCGTCGGGAACAGGCCTTTCGGAATGACGACGTAGAGCACCACCGTGAGCGCCAGCGTCAGCACCGCCACCAGGAGCGTCAGCGGCTGGTGGCGGAACACCCATTGCAGCCATGCGTCGTAGCGTGCGATCACGCGCTCGAAGAAGCGCTGCACGCGCGCGCCGAAGCGGCCGCCCTCTTCCGACTCCGGCTTGAGCCAGCGCGCCGACATCATCGGCACCAGCGTCAGCGACACCACCGCGGAGATCAGGATCGTGATCGCCAGCGTCACTGCGAACTCGCGGAACAGCCGGCCGACCACGTCGCCCATGAACAGGAGCGGAATCAGCACCGCGATCAGCGACACCGTCAGCGAAATGATGGTGAAGCCGATCTGCGTCGCGCCCTTGAGCGCGGCCTGGAACGGCGGCTCGCCCTTCTCGAGATAGCGCGCGATGTTCTCGATCATCACGATCGCGTCGTCCACCACGAAGCCGGTCGCGATCGTGAGCGCCATCAGGCTCAGGTTGTTGAGGCTGTACCCCATCAGGACCATGAGCCCGAAGGTGCCGACCAGCGAGATCGGCACCGCGATGCTGGCGATGACCGTCGCGCGCAGGCTGTGCAGGAACAGGAAGATCACCAGCACCACGAGCACCACCGCGAGCGCGAGTTCGAGCTGGACGTGGCTCACCGATGCCCGGATGCCGGTGGTGCGATCGCTCAGCACCTCGACCTTGACCGCGCCGGGCAGCGAGGCTTCGAGCTCGGGCAGCTGCTTCTTGATGGAGTCGACCGTGCCGATCACGTTCGCGCCGGGCTGGCGCTGCACATTCAGAATGATGGCCGGATAGGGCCCGGCGTCTTCGCTGCCGGCCCTTTCGTCCGATCGAATCGCCGCCCACGCGCCGAGCTGGGTGTTCTCGGCGCCGTCGATCACGCGGGCCACGTCGGTCAGGCGCACCGGCGCCCCATTCTTCCAGGCGACGATCAGGTTCTTGTAGTCGGCCGCGGTGACGAGCTGGTCGTTGGCGTTGATGGTGTAGGCGCGCTTCGGGCCGTCGAAGCTGCCCTTGGCGCTGTTGGAATTGGCCGCCGCGATCGCCAGCCGCAGCGTGTCGAGCCCGATGCCCACGGACGCCAGCGCGTTGGTGTTGGCCTGGATGCGCACGGCGGGCCGCTGGCCGCCCGAGAGCGTGACCAGGCCCACGCCGCCGACCTGGCTGATCTTCTGCGCGAGCCGCGTGTTCGCGAGGTTCTGCACCTCGGTGAGCGGCATGGTCTCGGAGCTGACCGCCAGCGTGAGGATCGGCGCGTCGGCCGGATTGACCTTGGCGTAGACCGGGGGCGCGGGCAGATCGGCCGGCAGCAGCGAGCCCCCGCGTTGATCGCCGCCTGCACCTGCTGCTCGGCGACGTCCAGCGTCTGGTCGAGTGTGAACTGCAGCGTGACGATCGACACACCGGTCGCGCTGGTCGAGCTCATGCGGTCGAGGCCGGCCATCTGGCCGAACTGGCGCTCCAGCGGCGCCGTGACGGTGCGGCTCATGACTTCCGGGCTCGCGCCCGGGTAGAGCGTCTGCACCTGGATGGTCGGGTAGTCGACCTGCGGCAAGGCGGCCAGCGGCAGAAACCGGAAGCCGACCAGCCCCGCGAGGACGATCGCGAGCATCAGCAGCGCGGTCGCGACCGGCCGCTCGATGAAGACGCGCGAAGGACTCATCTTCTTTCCAGTCCTTTACTGCGGCGGCGGGCGCTGGCGGCGGCTCTGTTGCTGTCCATCGCCACGCTGTCCGCGCTGGCCATTCGCGCCCTGGCGCGGCGCCGTGGGCTTGTCGCCCTGCAGGGTCACGCGCGCGCCGTCCTTGAGGCGGTCGCCGCCTTCGGTGACGACGAGCTCGCCCTCCTTCACGCCATCGTTGATCGCCACCAGATCGACCGTCGCCTCGCCGCGCTTGACAGGGCGCATCGAGACCGTGCGGTCCTCGTTGATCACGTACACGAAGGTGCCGTTGGGCCCGGTGCGCACCGCGGTGACGGGCACCACGACGGCGCTGACGGTGCGCAGCGTCATCTGGATGTTGACGAACTGGTTCGGGAACAGTGGCGCTCCCTGGTTCGCGAAGCGCGCCTTGGCCTTGACCGTGCCGGTGCTGGTGTCGACGATGTTGTCGAGCGTCGAGAAGGTGCCGGTGTCGAGCACCGAACTGCGCACGCGATCCAGCGCCTTCACGTGCAGCGCTTCGCCCTTGGCGAGCTGCGCCTGGATGTCGGGCACGCGATCCTGCGGCACCGAGAACTGCACGTCGATCGGGTTCATCTGCGTGATGACTGCGATACCAGTGGTCGCGTTGGCGGTCACGGTGTTGCCCGGATCGACCGTGCGCAGCCCGATGCGGCCGGCCACCGGCGCGGTGATGCGGGTGTAGTCGAGGTTGAGCTTGGCCGCGGCCTCGGCGGCGCGGTCGGTGATCACCGCGCCTTCGAGCTGCTTGACCAGCGCGGCCTGGGTGTCGACGTCCTGCCGTGCGATCGAGTCCTGCCCGAGCAGCGTGCGGTAGCGCGCCAGCGTGACGCGCGCGGCCTCGAGCTGCGCCTCGTCGCGCACCCGCGTGCCCTGGGCCTGCGCCAGCGCCTGCTCGTAGGGGCGCGGATCGATCCGCGCGAGCAACTGGCCCTTGGTGACCGTCTGGCCCTCCGTGTAGAGCACCTCGGTCAGCACGCCGCCGACCTGCGGCCTGAGCGTGATCGTCGCCAGCGGCGTCACGGTGCCGAGGGCGTCGATGAGGATGGGGAGATCCGTGCGGTGCGCCGACGCATGGCCCACCGTCTGAGCGATGCCGCCGGCGCCGAAGCCGGGACGCCCGCCGGCCGGCTCGCCGGAGCGATTGACCAGATACCACGCACCGCCAGCCAGGCCCGCCACCAGGATCAACGCCAGCGCCGCGCCCAGCCAGCGCCGTCCACGCGAAGGGGGCCGAGGTTCAGGATCAATGGGACGGGTGGGCTCGGCGTTGGGAGACGACATTGTTGGAGTCAGGCTTTCGACGTATGCGTCTGAGTGGAGCCGGGAATCGTAGCGCCCAGTGACGACAAACCGTAAAGCCTCGGTAAAGCCCGGGTTGACGTCTGCATCTGGCGACAGCGATCTGCAACTGGCGCCGCCGTGATGCAGTTCGTCGCATCGCCATGGCGGGCGACGCGGGCCGTCGGCACAGTCCGGCCATCGATTCAGGAGCCCGCCATGCAGATGTCCCCGATCATCGCCGTCCACCTCACCGCAGCCGTCAGCGCGCTGGTCCTCGGGCCGGTGGTGCTCTGGGCCCGCCGTGGCCGCACCCAGCACCCGCGGCTGCATCGCGCCCTGGGCTATGCATGGGTGACCCTGATGGTGATGACCGCCGTCTCGGCCGTCTTCATCCGCGATTTCAGGCTGCCCAACATCTCGGGGTTCACGCTGATCCATTTGCTGGTGCCGGCGGTCTTCTATGGCCTCGGGCGGGCCTTCTGGAAGCTCTTCCGGGGCGACATCCGCGGCCACCGCCTCGCGATGCAGGTGACCTACATCAGCGCCTGCATCGTGGCCGGCGGCTTCACGCTGCTGCCGAGCCGCTACCTCGGCCAGCTTCTCTGGAGCCAGTGGCTGGGCATCGCCTGACGCCTTTTTTCTTTCGCATTCCCTCTTTTCTCCCAACTCTCACGGAGCACACCATGCTGACGCAGATCCTTCTTCATACGCCCAAGTGGGTCTTCGGCCTTTTCGCTGCCCTGCTGTGGCTCGGCGCGCGCCAGCTCACGGCAACCAGCCCAAGCCTGAGCCGCATGACGCTGATGCCGATCGCGATGGGCGGCCTCTCGATCTACGGCGTCGCCTCGGCCTTCGGCGACTCGATCGTCTCGCTGCTGGCATGGGCGGCCGTGGCCTTCGCGACGCTCGCGCTGGTACTGCAACGCGGATTGCCCGCAGGCACGCGCTACGACACGGCAGCGCGCCGGTTCCATGTGGCCGGCACGGCCGTTCCGCTGATGCTCATGATGGGCATCTTCCTCACCAAGTACATCGTGGGCGTGCTGCTCGCCATGCATCCCGAGCTCGGACACCAGCCTGCCTTCGCCGACGGGGTCAGCGCGCTGTATGGTGCCTTCACGGGCATCTTCATCGGGCGAGCCATCCGGCTCTGGCGCCTCGCGATGCGCACCGAATCCACGGCGCTCGCCGCATAGGATGAGACTCACCCCCAGGCTCGCGCACTTCGTGTCGCTCTCCACCCCTCTCCGGGGACAACCCCGGCGGCCCGGCGGAGCCGGTTCCGCGGGGTTCCTGGGCTTGGCTGCGGCGTTTCATCCGATGCGGACGGCGCGTCGCGCAATGGATCAATGGATAGCTTGGAAGGAGTTTCATCATGAGTACTGACGAGATCGACCGTCTGGCCCGCAAGCGTGCGAAGGCCAAGATGGGCTGGTTCATCCACGCAGGCATCTATGCCACCGTCAATCTCGGGCTGGTCGCGCTCTCGGCGGCGAGCGGCCGGGCCTGGACCGTCTTCCCGCTGCTCGGCTGGGGCGTCGGCCTGCTGGCCCACGGCATCTCGGTCTGGATGCTGCCCCCGGGGGCACGCTGCTCGAGCGGATGACCGAGCGCGAACGCGCCAGGCTGGCCCGCGGCACCCAGGGAGACCCGTGGTGAAGGCGGGCGCACGACGCCTCCTGGCCCTGGCGCTGTCCGGCCTGCTGTGCGGCGCCGCATTGGCGGCCACCGGCGTGACGGTGCTGCCGGCTCCGCCGGACACCGGCCCGGTCACGGTGTTCTACCCGACCGCTGCCGCGCCGGCCCGCTTCACCCGCGGCCCCTTCTCCTTCAATCTGGCCGCCGACGCCGCCCCGCTGCGCGGCAATGGCCGGCTGGTCATCATGTCGCACGGCTCCGGCGGCTCACCCTGGCCACAGGGCGATCTGGCCATCGCGCTGGTGGACGCCGGCTTCACCGTCGCCATGCCGGAGCATGCAGGCGACAACTACCGCGACATGCGCGATGTCGGCCCGGCCACCTGGCGCCATCGCCCCAGGGAGGTGTCCCAAGCCATCGATGCGATGGCCGCCGACGCGCGTTTCGCGCCGCTGCTCGACTTCAGCCATGTGGGCGTCTACGGCATGTCGGCCGGTGGCCTCACGGCCTTGACCCTGGCCGGCGCGCGCTGGTCCCCGGCCTTGCTGAATGCCCATTGCCGGGCGCACCTGGCGCAGGACTTCCCGGCCTGCGTGGGTCTTGCGACCTCGCTCACGGGCGGCATGCTGGACGGCCTGCGCCTCGCGGCTTCCCGTCGCGTGATCGATTGGAAGCTGGGCAGCCAGACCGCGCTCGAATCCTGGAGCGATCCGAGGATCACTGCGGCGGTGGCGGCCGTGCCCATGGCCGCGACCATCGAGATGAGCTCGCTCGCGAAGCCCCGGATTCCGCTGGGCCTCGTGCGCGCCGGCCACGACGAGTGGCTCGCGCCGCAATGGCACATCGACGCGGTGCGCGCTGCCTGCGGCACCCACTGCACGCTGGTCGCCGACATGCCCGCCGCGGGCCACGGCTCGATCCTGTCGCCCCAGGTGCCGGACCTGCCCGACCGCGCGGCGCGGCTCCTGAACGACCCGCCGGGCTTCGACCGGGCGAGCCTGCCCGCCGTCTACGACGCCATCGCGCGCTTCTTCATCCAGAATCTGGCGCCATGAAGATCCACTGGTTCAGCGCCGGCCGCCACTACCTGCAAGTCATCGCGTTCTGCTGCGTGGTGGCGGTGCTGACCACCACGATCTGGCCGAACAAGACCTACCTGATGCAGGTCGGCTATGCCTTGTCCGTGGGCACGGTCATCTGGGCCGTGATCGAGTTCGGGCGCTACCTCGTCGACGAGCGCCACTGCCATACCGACAGCACCGGCGGCCATGGCTGGCCGAAGGGCTGGCGCGGCCTCGTGCTGACGGTCTTGGGCATCGGCAGCGGCTTCCTGGTCGGAGACCGCGTGGGCGACTACCTGTTCGGCTACACGAACGTCTCCTCGCCGCGCGACAACGCCATCAGCCTGGTCATCACCGTCGTCGCCGGTGCCGCCGCCAGCTTCTACTTCCATGCGCGTGGCAGGGCCGCCGCGCTGACCGCCAAGATCGCGACCGCCGAACGCGACGCCGGCGAAGCCGAGCTCAAGCTGCTCGAGGCCCAACTCGAGCCGCACATGCTCTTCAACACACTGGCCAACCTGCGCGCGCTGATCACGGTCGATCCGCCGCGCGCCGTCGAGATGCTCGACCACCTCAACAACTTCCTGCGGGTCACCCTCGCCGGCTCGCGCGCCACCTCGCATCCGCTGGCCTCCGAATTCGACCGGCTTCGCGACTACCTCGAACTGATGTCGGTGCGCATGGGGCCGCGCCTGCGCTACTCGCTCGACCTCCCCGATACCCTGGGCAACCAGCCTGTTCCGCCCCTGCTGCTGCAGCCTCTGGTGGAGAACAGCATTCGCCACGGCCTGGAACCGCGCGTCGAAGGCGGCGAGGTCGTCGTGCGTGCCCGGCGCGACGGCGCAAGCCTGCTCATCGAAGTGACGGACACCGGCGTGGGCATCGACACGGAGCCCTCCAAGGGCGACGGATTCGGAATCGCGCAGGTGCGCGAACGCCTACAGACCGTCTACGGGCCGCAAAGCACCCTGACCATGGCCCCGCTGCCGACCGGCGGAACGCGCGCGGCCATCCGCTTTCCCTTGTCCGCATGAATCGAATGAACCCGACCGCACTCATCGCCGAAGACGAACCGCTGCTCGCGCAAGCCCTTCGCGCCGAACTGGCTACCGCGTGGCCCGAACTCCAGGTGATCGCCACTGTCGGCGACGGCCGCAGCGCGGTGCGCGAGGCGCTCGAACAGCTTCCGCAGGTGCTCTTCCTCGACATCCGCATGCCCGGCCTCGACGGACTGGGTGTGGCCGCCGAGTTGGCCGATGCGTGGCCGATCGACGAGGCGCCCATGCCGCAGCTCGTCTTCGTCACCGCCTATGACGAATACGCGGCGCGCGCCTTCGATGCGCAGGCGATCGACTATGTGCTCAAGCCAGTGCAGTCCGAGCGTTTGCGGCGCACGGTGGCGCGGTTGCGATCTGCGTTGGAACTGCGCTCGTCCTCCTCAGTGCCGGCGGACGACCTGCTCGCCAGCACGCTGGCTCAGTGGCGAAAGGTGCTTGGAGCCGCCGAGTCCGCACCCAATGGGGTGGCACCGCTCAAGCTGATTCCCGCGAGCGAGGCGGGATCGTCGGGCAACACCGTGCGAATGGTGCCGATCGACGAAGTCCATTACTTTGAAGCGGCCGACAAATACGTGCGCGTGATCACCGCGAAGCACGAATACCTGATTCGCACACCGCTCAGGCAACTGCTGCCGCAACTCGATTCGCAGGTGTTCTGGCAGGTCCATCGCGCCGCAGTCGTGCGCGCCGACGCGATCGAAGCAGTCCATCGCGACGAGGCGGGCAAGCAGCATCTGACGCTGCACGGACGCACCGAAAAGATCCCGGTCAGCCGCCTTTACGCCCACCTCTTCAGGGCCATGTAGTCCCAGTCCGACGCAGCAAGAAGAAGGCCAACAAGACAAAGAAAAGGCCGGCCCTTTATGGGGCCGGCCTTTTCATGTGACAGCAGGCTATTCGGACCTGTCTCTCATCGCCAGTCACGATGACCGTGGCCGTGCCCGTGGCCGTAGTAATACCCGGGGTAGTACACAGGCGCCGGGCGATAGTAGACGGGCGGAGGTGCGTAATAGACAGGCGCCGGACGGACATACACCGGTGCCGGGGCCACATAGGCCGCCGGCGGGTAATAGACCGGCGCCGGTGCAACGTAATACGGTTGCGGCGATGCCACACCCACGGCGACGCCAGGGACGTTGACACCCACCGACCAGGCCACGTTGGCTGCGCTCGCGGACGCTGCGGCAAAGAGCGCACCTGCGGCGACAGCGCCTGCGGAGGCCCATTTGAAGAGTGTGGATCGAGTTTGGTTCATGTCTGAACTCCTGTTGAAGCGGGCGCCATCGATCGCCCGTAGCGATATTCAACGCGCCAAGTGTCAATGCGGTGTACGCCGCTCGGTGAAGAAGGTTGCGAAAGGTAACGGGCCCCTGGCGGCACGTAGAATGCGTGAATGACTTCCGCCGCAGCCGACAACGATACCGCCAAGCCTAGCAATTTCTTGCGCCACGTCATCGAAAACGATCTCGAGCAGGGCACCTATTCCGGCCGCAAATGGGGTGGCGACCCCGGCGATGCCGCCCATCACGCACAAGGCATGCAGGACCCGGCCAAGGTCCGCATGCGCTTTCCACCCGAGCCCAACGGCTACCTGCACATCGGCCACGCCAAGAGCATCTGGCTGAATTTCGAGCTCGCGAAGGAATACGGCGGCGTGTGCCACCTGCGCTTCGACGACACCAACCCCGAGAAGGAAGAGCAGGAATACGTCGACGCGATCCGCGACGCCGTGAAATGGATGGGCTACGAACCCGTGATGGCCGACGACCCCGCGCATCCCGGCGCGCGCAACGACCACGTCTACTTCGCGAGTGACTATTTCGACTTCATGTACCGCGCAGCCGAGTACCTGATCACGACCGGCCACGCCTACGTCGACGAGCAGAGCGCCGACGAGATCCGCGCCACCCGCGGCGACTTCAACACGCCCGGCACCGAAAGCCCCTTCCGTGCCCGCACGCCCGAAGAGAACCTCGCGCGCTTCCGCGCGATGCGTGACGGCAAGCTGGCCGACGGCGCCGCAGTGCTGCGCGCCAAGATCGACATGGCGAGCCCCAACATCAACATGCGAGATCCGGCGCTCTACCGCATCCGCCGCGCGACGCACCACAACACCGGCGACAAGTGGTGCATCTACCCGATGTACACCTTCGCGCATCCGATCGAGGACGCGCTGGAGCAGATCACCCACAGCATCTGCACGCTCGAGTTCGAGGACCAGCGGCCGTTCTACGACTGGCTGCTCGACCGCCTCGCCGAGGGCGGCCTGATCGCCTCGCCCCATCCGCGCCAGTACGAGTTCGCGCGCCTCAACGTCACGCACGTCATCACCAGCAAGCGCAAGCTGCGGCAACTGGTCGAAGACGGCCACGTCGACGGCTGGGACGACCCGCGCATGCCCACCCTCGCGGGCCTGCGCCGCCGCGGCTACACGCCCGATGCGCTGAAGCTCTTCTGCGAGCGCTCGGGCGTGACCAAGTCCGGCGGCTGGATCGACTATGCGAGCCTCGAGGCCGCGCTGCGCGACACGCTCGACCCGATCGCGCCGCGCGCGATGGTGGTGCTCGATCCCGTCAAGCTCGTGATCACCAACTGGGGCGAGCTCATGGGCGGCGACGACGTGCTCGACGAATGCACGGCGCCGGTGCACCCGCACCATGCCGAGATGGGCCGGCGCAGCTTCAAGCTCGGCCGCGAGGTGTGGATCGAGCGCACCGACTACGAAGACGTGCAGCCCAAGGGCTTCTTCCGCCTGTTCCCCGGCAACAAGGTGCGCCTCAAGTATGGGCACGTGATCGAATGCACCGGCGCCACGCGCGATGCCGACGGCAAGCTGGTCGAAGTGCTGGCTACGCTGGTGCCCGACACCAAGAGCGGCACGCCGGGCGCCGATGCGATCAAGGTCAAGGGCAACATCACCTGGGTCGCGGCCGCCGATGCGCTGCCGGCCGAGGTGCGGCTCTACGAGCGCCTCTTCGCGGCAGCGCAGCCCGGCGCCGGCGAACTGATCGATGAGCTCAACCGCGACAGCCTGACGGTGACGCAAGGCTATGCCGAGCCCGCGCTGGCGTCCGCCGCGCCAGGTGCGCCCTACCAGTTCGAGCGGCACGGCTACTTCGTGCTCGATTCGCACCTCGGCGCGAACGGGCAGCGCGTGTTCAATCGTGCGGCCGGGATGCGGGACAGCTGGGGCAAGTAGCCCGATCCGCTTGCCGCTTCAGAGCGGCCTGGTCAAGTAGACCGCTTCGCGCCCCACGATCACGCGCTGCGCCGGCATGAACACGGTGCAGTCGTCGCACGGCGCGCGGATGTCATGGGGCCCGTTGTTGGCGATGAGCTCGCCCTTGGCGAAGGTTTCGAAGCCAATCAGCGGGCGCACGAAGCGGAAGTCCTCGGACTGGATGACGTGCGTCTGCAGCAACTCGTAGCGCCGCTGCGGCGCGGGCGGTGCGGCGGGTTCCCTGTCGATCAATCCGAAATGGGCGAGGAAGCGCAGCGTCACCTCGGTCGCGAGGTCGGCCGCCGACTGCTTGAAGTGCTGGCCGCACTCGACCACCACCGCCGCGCCGGGTGCATCGGCGCCTGCGTGCAGGCCGTGCTGGATCAGCGGCGTGCCCGACCCCAACCCGGCCGGCATCACGAGATGGACCGGCGGCAGGCCGATCGCCATCGCGACCCTGGCGTTGCGCTCATACGCGGGGTACACCCAGAAGGGCACGACGTCCTGGCTGGTGGAGTGGATGTCGAGGATGTGGTCCGCCGCCGCCACCACCGGCCGCAGCTCGCGCGCGCGGCGCAGTTCGGGGCTGTCCTCCGGACCGTCGAGCCACTCGTCGGACCAGACGCGGTTCAGGTTGTGCACGATCTGCCGGTTGTCGAAGGGCCTGGCCGGATCGAAGGCGTTGTAGGCCTCGACGTGCGCGAAGCTCACGGTCAGCGTGCCGACCTTGGGGCGCACGCCGGTGTCGAGCAGATGCGTGGCCGCCACCATCCCGCAGATCTCGTTGCCGTGGGTCAGCGCGTTGATCAGCACATGCGGCCCGGGCTTGCCGGACTCGAAGCGGTGGACGTAGTCGATGCCGGTGTTGCCCTGGCGGTAGGCGGAAATGTCACGCGGAAGCACTTCGAGATCAGGATTCTGTGTCATTGAAGAAGTGGGCCTCGGATGAAGAACAGCGGCGCTGCCGGATGCGCAAGTTTGCTACACCTTGCGACCGTGCGCCCGAAGGCCGCCCTGACGGGCGCCGATTGGGCCGTAGACTCGCGGGCCATCGCTGAGAACACCCATGACAAGATTCCTCCATGCCCCTGACCGCTGAAATGCGACGGTCGATCGACCAGATTCGCGACTATCTCTTTGGCGGTGGCTATCCCGATCCCGTCAGCAATGCGGAGCAGTTGTCGTTCCTCTTTTTCTTCTTCCTGCTGGAGACCATCGACGACGAGAACAGAAAGCGCGCCGAGGTCCTGAAAGAGCCCTACACGAGCATCTTCGACGGCGAATGGACGCTCCGGAGCGCCGAGACTTCCGCGCGCGAAGGCTGGCGCATCGAGGCGACCGTGCTGCGAACCGCCGCACAGGCGATCCCGCGCAGCCGCTTCCGCTGGACCGTCTGGGCCCGGGAGATGGGCGGCCAGGCGCTCGTGGACTTCGTGGGCGAGCAGGTCTTCCCGTTCTTCGCCGAGATCGGCGCGGCCGGCGTGCACGATTTCATGCGCGGTGCGCGCCTCGGCATCCACGATCCGACGGTGCTGACGCAGGTTGTTCGACTCGTGGATGGGCTGGGCCCGGCCGATGCCGACTCCGACACCAAGGGCGATCTGTTCGAACACGTGCTGCGGCAGATCAAGCAAGCCGGCGAGCTCGGACAGTTCCGCACGCCGCGCCACATCATCCGCCGCATCGTCGAGATGGTGGACCCCTCCATCGGCGAGACCATCTACGACCCGGCCGCGGGCACCGCGGGCTTTCTGGTGGCGGCGTACAACCACATCCGCCTCAAGCATTCGTCGCCCGCAACGATCGTCGAGGTCGAAGTGGAAGGCAAGACCCAGCGGCGCGGTCTCGGCGATCTGCTCACGCCCGAGGACCTCGACGTGCTGCGCAACAGGACCTTCTACGGCAACGATGTCGACCCGAAGATGGTGCGGCTCGCCACGATGAATCTCCGGTTGCGTGGACTGGACAATGTGCGCATCCTCCAGCGCAACGTGCTGACCTCCGTCCTCGACGAGGCCAGCAAGGAAGAACTCGGCCTGCCGACCGGAGGCTACGACCTGGTGCTGGCGAATCCCCCTTTCTCCGGCCGCGTCGACAAGGCGCGCATCGTCGACGCCGTGCGCGTGGGCAGCACGAGCAGCACCGAGCTGCTGTTCCTCAAATACCTGCAGGACAGCCTTCGCGACGGCGGCCGCGCCGCGGTCGTGGTGCCCGAAGGGGTTCTTTTCGGCTCATCCGCCGCGCACCTGGAGCTGCGGCGCCAGCTCGTCGAGAACAACCAGGTAGATGCCGTGCTGAGCCTGCCGGGCGGCGTCTTCCAGCCCTACTCGGGCGTGAAGACCTCGGTGCTTTTCTTCCGCAAGGGTGGAACCACGAAACGCGTGCTGTTCCTCCACGTGGACGAGGACGGCTATGAATTCGACGCCCACCACGACACGCCCCATGAGGAGGACGATCTGCCGCGCCTCGCGGCTGCGTATGCACACCGAGAAGCCTCCCTTTCGCGCTGGGAGGCTCGAGAACGCGACGCCGACTGGAACGAAAAATGGTGGTTTGCCGACGCAGCCGCGCTGCGCGACAACAGCTACAACCTCACGGCGAGCCGCTACCGCCCGCTGGGCCGCAGCGAGGCCGAACACCAGGACTTCCTCGAGCTGCTCGACGACGTGATCGCCAGGGAGCTCGAACTGGTCAAGGTGATGGAGACACTGCGGGACATGGTCAGGGAGTACAAGGCGTGACCGCGCGCCGGATCGCGCTGCGGGAGGTGGTCGAGGCGAAAACGGGCACGATGAACCCGTCTGCCTGGCCCGACGATCCGATCACCTACGTCGATGTCACGGCCATCGACAACGAGGTCAAGGCCATCACCGCCGCGCGGACGATGCGCGGCGCCGAAGCGCCGGGCCGCGCGCGAAGGCTGCTGCGTACCGGCGACGTGCTGGTCTCCACCGTGCGGCCCAATCTCAACGCGGTGGCACTGGTGCCCGATTCGCTCGACGGCGAAGTGGCGAGCACCGCGTTCTGCGTGCTGCGCGCGACGCCGCGCGTGCTGCCCGAGTACCTCTACTTCTTCGTTCAGTCGGCGAGCTTCACCCGCAGCCTGGAGCGCCTGGCGAAAGGTGCGCTGTACCCGGCCGTTTCCGAGCAATGCGTGCTCGACCAGACGATGCCGCTGCCGCCGCTCGAGACGCAGCGCCGCATCGTCGACATGCTGCTGTGCGCACAACGCGCGCTGCGCCTGCGCCGCGAAATACGGGAACGAACGCTACGGCTGCTGCCGGCGCTCTACGCCGACAGCTTCGGCGACTCGGTCGCCAATCCGAAGAACTGGCCGGTGGTGCCGCTGGAGACCCTGTTGAAGACTCCGCCGCAGAACGGGCTGTACAAGCACAAGTCGGCCTACGGCGACGGCACGCCGATCGTGCGGATCGACAGCTTCCGTGAAGGCGACCTCTGCGAACCGGGGAGCCTGAAGCGGCTGCGCCTCGACGAGAACGAGGCCCGGCGGTACACGCTCGCCGGAGGTGACATCCTCGTCAACCGCGTCAACAGCGCGGAGCATCTGGGCAAGAGCGTCATGATCCGCACGCTGCCGGAGCCGACGGTATTCGAATCGAACATGATGCGGTTGGTGGTCGATCCGGAGCGGGCGTTTGCGCAATACGTCTTCTCCGCGCTGCAGACGACGCGCACGCGGCAGCATTTCCAGCTCAACGCCAGGCGCGCGGTCAACCAGGCGAGCCTGAACCAGACGGACCTGAGATCGGTGCCGATCATGCTGCCGCCGCTGGAAAAGCAGGCCCCCTTCGCGCGCCATGCCGACTTCACCGCGTCCGCGAGAGGGATCGAAGCCCAGATGATCTCGAGCGCGGAAGCGACCCTGGCGTCACTGCTGGCGAGAATCTTCGGCTGATCGTCAATCCGGTCTCATGGCGCGGAACCGCGCCTCGCTTCCGCGAGCTGCCTGCGCCGGTATTCCCCTGCCGCGCGAACATCCAGCCAGGATATTCGGCCGGCAGTCGACTGACCGCGTCGAGCTGTTCAAGCTCGGCCGCGCTCAACGAAACCTTCGTGGCCGCGATGTTGTCCGCAAGCTGGTCCGGCCGCTTTGCGCCAATGATCACGCTCGTCACCTGCGGTTGATGGAGCAGCCACGCCAGCGCGATCTGCGCGACCGACACGCCGTGCGCCGCTGCAATCGGGCGCATCGCATCGACGCAGTCGAACGCGCGGTCCTTGTCGACCGGCGGGAAGTCGAAGGTGGTGCGGCGGCTGCCCTGCTCCGCCTGCTGCTCGCGTCCGTACTTGCCGCTGAGCAGGCCGCCCGCGAGCGGGCTCCACACCATCAGGCCGACGCCTTCGCTCGCGAGCATCGGCACCAGTTCGCGTTCGAGGTCGCGGCCCGCGATCGTGTAGTAGGCCTGCAGCGATTCGAAGCGTGCGAGACCCAGCCGCTCGGCCACGCCCAGCGCCTTCACGATCTGCCACGCGGCCCAGTTGGAAACACCCACGTACCGAACATGGCCCTGCCGCACGAGCTGGTCGAGCGCGCGCACCGTTTCCTCGATCGGCGTGGCCGGGTCGAAGCCGTGGATCTGGTAGAGGTCGATGTGGTCGAGCTGCAGGCGCTTGAGGCTCGCCTTCACGCCGTCCATGATGTGCCCGCGCGAGGCGCCGCGCGCGTTCGGGCCCGGTCCCGTCTCGCCGAAGACCTTGGTCGCGACGATCACGTTCTCGCGCGGCACCTTGAGGTTCTTCAGCGCCTGCCCGGTGATCTGCTCCGACAGGCCGCCCGAGTAGACGTCGGCGGTGTCGATGAAATTGATGCCGGCATCGAGCGCCGAGCCGACCAGCCGCTCGGCATCCGCCTGCTGCAGATCGCCGATATGGGTCCAGATGCCCTCGCCGCCGCCGAAAGTCATGGTGCCCAGGCAGAGTTCGGACACGAACAGGCCGGTGCGGCCCAGTGGAAGGTAACGCATGGGAAGGATCTCCTTGAAGCGAATCCGCCAGCATAGGCGGGCGCACGCATTTCTGCAGGCCGGCGCTGATCTTCTTCAGCACGCCGAACGATGCCAAGGCCGACGTCAATATCGTGTCGACCGCTCACGTCACGCCTTTGATGCGACTGCTGCTCGCGCGCGGTGCCGGACAAGCCGCGGCGGCGGGGGCGGTAGGGCTGCATCAGGCTTCCTCGGAGGGCGTCGGGGCCGCCGCCGGCTTCGCGCCTTTCTTGCGCGCAGCGCGGGCATCCTTCTTCGCCTGCCGCTCTGCATCGAGCCGCTGCCCTTCCGCAAGCCACTGTGCGAACTCCTCGGGCGTCTCCAGCGTGATGCGGCCCATGTTGCCGCTGCGGAACTCGTGCATCACGATCTCGGCCGCCTTCTGCGTGTTGACCTTGCCCTTGCCCAGCAGCGCGCCGCGCCTGCGGCCGATGGCGTCGAGCACTTCGTCATCAGCGAGGTCCGCGATCGGATCGATCTTGAAGCGCGCTTCGACCAGCGCCGCGTAGTGTTGCTTCAGGTACGACAGCAGTTCCAGCGCCACCAGTTCCTCGTCGAAGGCATTGCGCCCGACCGCACCGCTGGCCGCGAGGTTGAAGCCGCTCTTGGCGACGATGATGCGCGGCCACAGCATGCCGGGCGTGTCCCACAGGTAGAAGTCGTCGGCCAGCACGATGCGCTGTTCCAGCTTGGTGATGCCGGCCTCGTCGCCCGTCTTGGCCTTGCGGGTACCGGTCAGCGTATTGATGAGCGTCGACTTGCCGACGTTGGGAATGCCGCAGATCAGCACCCGCATCGGCTTGGCCATGCCGCCGCGATTCGGCGCCAGCGCGTGGCAGGCATCGATGAGCTGGCGCGCGGGCGCCGTCTGGCTCGCGTCGAGTCCGATGGCGCGCGTGGCGGGCTGGGCGTTGTAGTGAGCAAGCCAGGCTTCGGTGCATCCCGGATCGGCGAGGTCCTGCTTGTTGAGCACCTTGAGGCCCGGCTTGTGGCCGGTGAGGTCGGCCAGCATCGGGTTCGCGCTGGAGCCGGGCAGCCGGGCGTCGAGCAGTTCGATGACCACGTCGATGTCCTTGACGCGCTCGGCGATGGCTTTCTTGGTCAGGTGCATGTGACCGGGGAACCACTGGATGACCATCGCGAATGTCTTTCTCTCTTGTCGGTGAAGCAGAGCGCGGATTGTCGCGCGCCGGCCCCTTTCGTCTCTCCACAGCCCGCCATTCGTCACGAATGCCCGGCAAATCGTCCTCCGGGGCACCCCGCGCCGCCCGCCCGGGCCCTACCATCGCGCCGTTCGAGGAATAGCAACATGGCCACAAACCGGCGACATGACATCGACGCATTGCGGGCGCCGGCCTTCGGCCTGTTCCTCTACGGTTTCTGGATGAGTATCGATGAAGGCATCTGGCGCGAGCTGGAGCGCCTGCGCGGCTGGGCGGTGGTCATCGCCGCGGCGTGCGTCGGTGGCTATCTCTCGCTGCACTTCGCTGGCGTGGGCGCGGACACGGCCGCCTGGATCGCCCGCGCCCTGCGCACCATTTACCTCTGGAGCGTGCTCGTCGTGATCCTGGGCTTCGCGCACCGCCACCTGAACCGGCCCTGGCCATGGCTCGACCGGGCCAACGAGTCCGTCTACCCCTGGTACATGCTGCACCAGACGCTGATCATCGCCGGCGCCGTCCTGCTCGCTCCGCTGCGGCTCGGGCCGGTGTTCGAAACGGCGGGGATCATCGTCCTCACCGTGGCCGGCTGCTGGCTGCTCACCGATGGCCTGATCCGGCGAGTTCGCTGGCTGCGCCCCCTGTTCGGACTCCCTCCGCGGCGGCCGCTGCAGCCGTCGCCGAATGCAAGCACCATCGTCATGGGCATTTGAACCTCGGCGCGGCAGCACGCATGCTAGAGGCTTGTCCACCTGCCGTGAAAGGTGCAAGACATGCAAATCCAGGTCAACACGAGCAACGGCGTCGCCAACAAGGAAGCACTGGAACGATGGGCCGACGGACAGATCCGGCAGACCCTCGGCCGCTTCGCCGACACCGTGACGCGCATCGAGGTTCACCTCAGCGACGAGAACCATGACGCCAAGGGCGGCGCCGACAAGCGCTGTGTCATGGAAGCCCGGCTCGCCCATCACCCGCCGCTGGCCGTCACCCAGCATGCCGCGAGTCTCGACGAGGCGTTCCGGGGCGCGTCGGACAAGCTCAAGCGCTCCCTCGACAACGCGGTCAGCCGTCTCTACAACCATCGAGACCGCGACTCGATCCGCACGGCCCCCGATGGGGCGGCCGACGAGGGGAATGCCCCTTGAGTCCATCCAGCCCCAGCCCACGCGACCCGATCCGCGCCCCGCGCGTGCTGGCCTGGGTGCTGCTCGGCTGCGGGCTCGTGGATGGCGCGTTCGCCGGGAGCATCATGGGCAAGGTGATCTTCGCCGGCGCCCTGCCCCCGACGGCCAGGGTGCCGGTCACCATCGACCAGTACCTGTGTGGCCAGGAGAAGCCCGCGGACGACCTGCAGGTTTCCTCCGCGCGGGAGATCCGCAATGCGGTCGTGTGGGTCGAGAACGCCCCGCCGGGCGCAGCGGCCCCGGCCGTGCGGAAGGTGGAGGTCGACCAGAAAGGCTGCACCTTCGTGCCTCGCGTCGTGGTGGTCCCGGCGGGCGGCACGGTGGACTTCCTCAACAGCGACCGGCTGCTCCACAACATCCACGCGACGCCGCAGGCCAACGTCTCGTTCAACCGCACGCAGCCGATGGGCCGCACGATCCCGATCACCTTCGCGCAGCCCGAGATCGTCCGCATCAACTGCGACCTGCATTCGTGGATGACCGCGTGGGTGGTGGTCGCGGCGCATCGCTTCTATGCGATCACCGGGCCGGACGGCGCTTTCGCGTTCGACGACCTGCCGCCGGGGCAATACCGGCTGCAGGTGTGGCACGAGCGGCTCGGCACCGTACCGGCCAGCGTCACCATCGGCGAACAGCAGCCGGCGCAGGTCAGGATCGAGATGAAGATGCGCTGAGCCCTCAGGGAACGACGCTGATCTTCTTCGACGCCTCCCAGGCGGCGGAATGCGTCGGCTCGGCGATCGCGCGCAGCGACCCGCCTTCGTCCAGCGCCACCGTGAAGGTCACGGTCGGCGCCGAGTAGACCGGATGCAGGTAGGCGCGTGCGATCTCCACCGTGTCCTTGTAGAGCGCGATGTAACGCACGAAGTGCTCCTGCAGCGACGGGTGCTGCGACTCCGCGCCGATGCTGACGGTCACGTTGAACCATGCCCCGCGTTTGACGCTGTCGGGCGCGATGATCTTCGGCGTGTGCTTGCCGTCGAAGCCCTTGTGCAGTTCGCGGAACTCGGGCGTGAACTGCTGCGCCTGATCTTCCTCCGCGTGGGCGGCCACCGCCATGCCGAGCCCCATCGCAAGGGCCAGCGCCACCGGGCGGCCGGCATCTCCCATATTCATGCGCATATCACCTCCTAGCGTCCATCCAGACAAAGGCCGGAAATCCCGTGGAACCGGCTTCGCCGGGCCGCTGGGATTGCCCCCTGCAAGGGGTGCAGAGCCACACGAAGTGGGCGAGGCTGGGGGTGCTCATAAATCCGGGAGAAACTGCTTCACCATCTTCAGCAGCTCGCTTGGGCTGTAGGGTTTCGCGATATAGCTCGAAGCCCCGGCCTGCATCGCCTTGTCGCGGTCGCCGCTCAATGCATACGAGGTGATGACGATCACCGGGATGTGGCGGGTGTCCGCCTCGGTGGTCAGGAGCCGCGTCGCATCGAGGCCCGACATCTTCGGCAACTGCACGTCCATCAGGATCAGGTCGGGCAACTCGCTGCGCGCCAACGCGACGCCGGTCTCGCCGTCCGCCGCCTCGAAGAGCTTGCAGGCCGACCGGCTCAGCAACTGCCGGACGATCTTGCGGTTGTATTCGTTGTCCTCGACGTAGAGGATCTTGCGCTCGCTCATAGGTCGACCTCGCTGCCTGCGTGCAACGGCACGGAAAACCTGAAGGTGGAGCCCTTCCCCAGTTCGCTCTCGACCCAGATGCGCCCGCCGAGGCGCTCCACGAACTTCTTCGAAATGCTCAGGCCCAGCCCGGTGCCGCCGAATTCGCGCGTGATGGTGGTGTCCACCTGCCGGAACTCGGTGAAGATGTTCTCGAGATCCTCATTCGCGATGCCGATGCCGGTATCGGAGACGCTGTAGATCAGCTCGTCGCCCGCAAGCTCGACCGCGATGTTCACGCTGCCCTTGCGCGTGAATTTCAGTGCGTTGCCGGCCAGGTTGGTGAGGCATTGCGTGAGCCTGCCGCTGTCGCCGTGGGCGATGGGGAGGTCGCCGGGCACGTGCGCGGTGAACGCCAGGCCCTTCTCGGCGGCGATCGAGCGCAGCGCGGTGCGCACCGTGTTGACCACGTCGCCCACCACGTAATCCTCGAGCGCGAGCTCCATGCGGCCGGCCTCGATCTTCGACAGGTCGAGCACGTCGTTGATCAGGCGCAGCAGGTTGCGCCCGTTCACCTGGATGTCGGCGAGCGGCTCCTTCAACTCGGAGGGCACGTCGCCGTAGATGCCGTCCATCATCATCTCGCTGAACCCGAGGATCGCGTTCATCGGGGTGCGCAGTTCGTGGCTCATGTTCGCGAGAAACTCCGACTTGGCCTTGCTCGCGCTGGACAACTGCTCGTTGAGATCGACGAGCTCCGCTGCAGCCCGCCGCTGCGATTGATCGAAGCGCTGCAGCTGCTGGCTCATGTGATTCATCCGGTCGGCGAGCGCACCGAACTCGTCACGGTTGGGCACCGAGATTTTGCGCCCGAAGTTGCCGGCCGCAACGTCGTCCAGAAACACGTGCGCCGCGCGCACCGGCAGGATGAAGGACCACGAGATCACGAAGCCGCACAGCCACGCGAGCAGCACGGCGCTCACCGCGAAGACGGAGGTCAGGATCAGCGAGCGCCGGTTCGCCGCGCTCACGCTGTCGCGCAGGCGGCCCATTCGGTCCTGCTCCGCCTCCACGAGCTGGCCCATGTAGAGCGCGATCTGCTCGTCGAGCCGCTCCTGGCGCTGCAGAAGGTCGGACGTGATGCGCGCCAGATTGCCGTCGCGGATCGCGTTCGCGATGTCGGCCACCACGCCCATGGCGTCATCCTGCGAGGCACGGATGCGGTCGATCAGGCCCTTCTGTCCGGAACCGGTCGCCGTTTCGAGCTGGGCCAGCGATTCGTTGAAGCGGTTGTTCTCGCGCAGGATGCGCTCGATCGCGGCCTCGTCCTTCGAGAGCATCGCCAGCGCCGTGAAGTGCATCTGCCGGTCCAGCGCATGCTGGCTCTGCTGCGACCAGTTGACCCGCTCGTGCGCCTCGTCGAGCAGGCGGCTCTGTTCGGTGGTGTCGACGAGCATCAACAGGCTCGCCACCGCCATCGCGATGAACAGCAGCGTGATGATCAGGAACGCGAGCAGCAGTTTGGTGTGGACCGAGGCGCGAACACGCGCCACCCTTTGCACCAGCCCGGCGAAGGGCGACCGCTTCAACACCCGCGTGACAAGCTGCTCGAGTTCGATGCCGGGCTCCCTCAATCGGTCGAAGGGCCCTCCCTGCTGCGCGTCTGATGGTCCGCGACAACGCGGCCAGCGTCAAGGTTCGGCGCTCAGCGCCCGCGCGCGTTCGCCATCGCCTTGCCGACTTCGTTGCTGCCCTGCGCCGCGCCGCTCTGCGGGACGATCTCGCCGCTGCGGTCCGTCACTTCGGCGAGGCGCTCCGCGAGCCGTTCGGGCGCATCCGCGCCGAAGCCGATCCACGCACCCTGCGTGAGCGTGATGTGGGCGGCTTCGAAGACCCCGGCGCCCGCACAGAGGATCTGGCGGGTGGGTGCATCCTGCGCCGCAAGAACGAGCATCGCCGGCACCACTGCCTCGGGCTTCAGCGCATCGAGCGCTTCCTGCGGCATCAGGTCCTCGGTCATGCGCGTGGCGGCGGTCGGCGCCGGGCAGTTCACGCGGATATCGTTCTTCGCGCCTTCGAGGCTCAGGGTCTGCATCAAGCCCACCAGCGCGAGCTTGGCGGCGCCGTAGTTGCTCTGGCCGAAATTGCCGTAGAGACCCGAGGACGAAGTCGTCATCACGATCCGTCCGTACTTCTGCTCGTTCATGATGGGCCAGACGGCCTTCGTGCAGTGCACCGCGCCCATGAGGTGAACGTCCATCACGAGACGGAAATCGGCGAGCTCCATCTTGGCGAAGCTCTTGTCGCGCAGGATGCCGGCGTTGTTCACCAGGATGTCGACGCGGCCCCAGGCATCCACCGCCTGGCGCACCATGGCCTGCACCGCGTCGAAATCGGTCACCGAGGCGCCGTTGGCGATCGCCTCGCCGCCCGCGGCCTTGATCTCGTCGACCACCGCCTGTGCCGCGGTCGCGGAACCGCCGGAGCCGTCGCGCGCACCGCCAAGGTCGTTCACCAGGACCTTGGCGCCGCGCGCCGCGAGGGCCAGCGCGTGCTGGCGGCCGAGGCCGTTGCCCGCGCCAGTAACGATGGCGACGCGGCCCTTGAAATCGAGATTGCTCATGCTGGAAAGGCTTTCGTTGGAGTCGTTGACGCGAAGCGTTTTACCCCAGAAAGCCGATGCCCCGGCCCGGTGACATCCCCGGCACAGTCGTGTGCGTGACTCGGTCGCTCAGCACCACCTGCCCGGCCATCCCGGCCATCCCGGCCACGCGGCCGGCGCGGCTCAGAGCGCCGCGCTCTGGCTCACCGGCCCGGTCGCCACTTCCGGCCAATGGTTCTTGAAGCCGAGCCGGGCGGGCGACACGTACTGCTCGCGGTAGATCTCGAACGGCATGGTGTCGCCAGCCTCGATGCGCTTCTGCTCGTCCAGCGATTCGCGCGAAAGGCGCTCGAATCCGGCACGCTGTTCGGCCGAGAACGGCAGCGCCAGCAGGGTTTCGCGCGTCTGCGCCGACTGCGCGCGCACGAAGCTCACGAACGAATCGTTGTGCGATGCCTTCATCGCCGCCAGCACGCGGGCGGACGGCAGGATCGACGGGTCCTTCAGCGCGGCGGCCGCGGCCTGCACCGCCTCGGCGTGCTTCGAGACGCCGTGCGCCGCGTCGAGCGCGGCGGCGACGGGTTCGAATTCGCGCAGCAACTCGCTGCCCCACTCGGCAAGCTCCACCGGCTTGCCGGCGCGGCGCAGTTGCAGGCCCGGTTCGCGGCCGCGCGCGGCGGTCAGGTGCTGGTTTTGCCCGAGATCGGCGATCTCCTCGCGCGTGTCGGGCGGACTGTCGGTCAGCAGGCAGTGCAGCAGGAACACGTCGAGAAAACGCATCGTCTGCGCATTGATGCCGACCGGCTCGAAGGGGTCCAGGTCCATGAGCCGCACCTCCACGTACTCGACGCCGCGCTCGCGCAACGCATGCAGCGGACGCTCTCCGGGGTAGATCACGCGCTTGGGGCGGATGGTGCCGTAGAACTCGTTCTCGATCTGCAGCAGCGTGGTGGCGAGCTGGTTGTAGTCGCCGCCGAGGTTGCGGATGCCGATGGCCTCGTAGGCGGGCCACGGCCGGGTCAGGGCGTCCTGCAGCGACGCCGCATAGCCGTCGAGGCTGTTGTAGCTCACGGCCAGCGATGCCTGCGCCTCGCTCTGGTAGCCCAGGCGGCCCATGCGCAGCGAGGTGCCGTGCGGCATGTGCATGCTGCCTTCGCCGATCGGCAGCAGCTCGTGCGGCCGGCCGTCGACGAAGCTCGAACACAGGGCCGGCGAAGCGCCGAACAGGTACAGCAGCAGGAAGGCATGGCGCCGGAAATTGCGGATCAGCGCGAAGTACTGCTCGCTAGACACCTCCGGCAGGGACCAGTTGTAGTGGATGCCCGAGATGGTCTGCATGCGCCGGCCGTAGCGGTGGCTCAGGCCCATGCGGTAGACGCTCTTGGCACGGCCCACGTTCGACGAGCCGTAGCGGCCGATCGGGATGGTTTCATCGGGGGGCAGGCCGCAGGGCATGCTCGACACCCAGAGGCGCTCGTCGCCGGCCTCGTCCAGCACGCGGTAGGTGAACTGGTGGACCTGCACCAGCTCCCGAAGCACCGCCTCGACGTCCTTGTGCGCACCGGTGATCAGCTCGAGCTGCGACTCGCTGAAATCGGTGGTGATGTGCGGATGCGTCAGCGCCGAGCCCAGTGCGGCCGGATGCGGCGTCAGCGCGAGCTTGCCGTCGGGCTGCGCGCGCAGGCTCTCCTTCTCGATCCCCCGCCGCACGCCCCTCAGCCGCGCGGCCGAGAGCGCTTCGATGCGCTCCTTCAGATTGTTCATGTGGATATAACCCATCTTTTTTCGTGGGGCTGGAAGGTAGCACGCCAAAAATACTGTTGCTGGCCGAGGACTGTTGTCCCCGGGGCCGGCGGCTCATTCCGTGGGCGTCCGCATGAACGCGCAGCCGGGTGCTAGGCGAGGACCTTCAGCAGGTAGCGGTTGAGGTCGGCGATCTCCTCCATGCAGACGGAATGCTCCATGGGGTATTCATGCCATTCGACCCGGTAGCCCAGCGCCGCCAGCGCATCGCGGCTCTGGGCGGCGCGGGCGATCGGGATGACGCCGTCGCGCGTGCCGTGGGCCTGGAAGATCGGCGTCGCCTGGTTGGCGGGATGGCGCTCGGCGGCCACGGTCTGCGCCAGCGGCAGGTAGCCCGACAGGCCCACGATGCCCGCGAGCCGCTCGGGATGGCGCAAGGCGGTCATGAAGGTCAGCGCGCACCCCTGCGAGAAGCCGGCGATCACGATGCGATGGGCCGGGATGCCACGCGCTTTCTCGTTGGCGATCAGCGCCTCGATGGTGGCCTGCGAGCGTCGCAGCCCCGCCTCGTCCTCCGGGCCGCCCGGACCGGGGATGTCGTACCACGCCGGCATGCGGTAGCCGCCGTTGATGGTGACCGGCATCACCGGTGCGTTCGGAAACACGAAGCGCACCGGCCCCACGGCCGACAGGTCGAGTTCGCTGGCGATCGGCACGAAGTCGTTGCCGTCAGCGCCGAGGCCGTGCATGAGGATGATGGCGGCCTTGGGATCGGGCCCGGTTTCGATTTCGATGGGTGGGAGTGACATGGCCCCGACGTTACCGCAGAAAGGGGCCGCGGCGCGCGGCGCACCAGCGTGGCATCTGCTCGCGGTGTCGATGGTGTCGCTGCTCGGCCTGCTGTGGATGCGAGACTTCGCCGGCGAGGACATCGACGCGGCCGACGCCCATCGACCCGCCCAGAAATCACTTCCAAAGGACTCTCACGATGCACACCACTGCAGCCACCCGCCATTTCTCGGGCACGTATGCCGAGGCACGGCAGAAGTTCCTCGATGCCGCGGCCCAGCGCGGCGCGGCGATCGAAAGCTTCGAACTCGAGGCCCATCGCGGCGCGCTCGGCGAAACCCTGGCGACAGACGTGGCCTACCTCGGCAAGCCGGGCGCAGCCAAGCTGCTGATCGTGAGTTCCGGCACGCACGGCCCCGAGGGCTTCTGCGGCTCGGGCTGCCAGATCGCGACGCTGAACGACCCCGACCTGCTCTCGCGCGTCGATCAGGCCGGCATCGGGCTTTTGCTGATCCACGCGGTCAACCCGCACGGCTTCTCGCACCTGCACCGCACGAACGAGGACAACATCGACCTCAACCGCAACCACATCGACTTCGACGCGCCGCTGCCGGTGAACTCGGCCTACTCCGAGGTCGAGCCCTTCGTGCTGCCCGCCCACTGGCCGCCGACCGCGGTGGATCTCACGGCGATGTCGGCGTACATCGAGAAGCACGGCATGTGGGCCTTCCGAGCCGCCGTCTCATCGGGCCAGTACACCTCGCCGCAGGGCGTGTTCTACGGCGGCAAGGCGCCGTCGTGGAGCAATCGCACGATGCGCGCCATCCTGCGCAAGTACGGTGCGAATGCCACGCACATCGGCTGGATCGACGTGCACACCGGCCTCGGCCCGTATGGCCATGGCGAAAAGATCTACGCGGGCCGCAATGCCGCGGCCGATCTGGCGCAGGCGCGCGCCTGGTGGGGTCTGGACGTCTTCGCGCCGTTCGAGGGGCAATCGGCCTCGGCCGACGTGTCCGGTCCGGTGGTGTCGGCGGTGTACGACGAGTGCCCGCAGGCCAGCGCCGCGCTGATGGGCCTGGAATTCGGGACCCTGCCCGACCAGGAAGTCATGACCCGCCTGCGCGCCGACACCTGGCTGCGCCGGCACCCCGAAGCACCGGAAGCGCAGCAGCGCGCCATCCGCCGGGACCTGCGCGAGGCCTTCTATTGCGACAACGACGAGTGGAAGGGCATGGTGCTAGGCCAGACCCGCGTCGTGCTGCTGCAAACGGTTCAGGGCCTCAAAACCGCGTGATCCCGCACGTCACTGCCTTCGCGGGAAACCCCGCGGAACCGGCTTTGCCGGGCCGCTGGGGTTGCCCCCGGAGAGGGGTGCAGAGCCACACGAAGTGGGCGAGGCTGGGGGTGAACTCTCACCGGGCAAGTTCGCGGCACTTCTGCAGATTCGTGTTGAAGCGCTGCTGCATCCCCGGCTCGCAGGTGTCGGCGGTGGTCATGATGCGGCACATGCCGACCACGAGGAAGTCCGACACCGCCTCGGTGCACATCGGGTAGCGCGCGAGCTGCGGGTTGTCGCGCACCTTGAAGCCCCACTGGTCCGAGAAATCGAGCATGCGCGACATCGCGTCCTCGAAATAGTCGCGATCGCGCTCCTTGATGGCGTTTTCCATCTGCGGCAGTTCAACGTTCAGGAAACGCATGGCCGCACCGGGGAACTCGCGCGCGTCCTGCTGCGCGCCCGCGCCCGAAGCGAACAGGGCAAGCAGCAGCGGCGCGATCGCGCGTGCGGTCAGCGAAGGGACGCGGTGACGGGCAAATTCCATGGGCTTTCGGTGTGTGACGTCGGGGTTGAAACCGCCGCGCGCCCTCGGGCGGCGGCAACCCCTTATTTGAACCGAAAGCCGGCCACGGCCGGGCGGACGCCTACCAGGCCACCCGCACGCCGACCGAGCCCTGCACCGACGACTTCACGCGCGCATCGCCGCCGACGTCGAAAACATGCCCGACTTCGCCATACAGCGTGGTCGACGACGACAGGGCCAGCGTCGCGCCGCCCGCCACCTCGGCCGAGGTGTAGCCGGTGGCGCTCGCGATCGGCGTGCTCGCCGCGGGACCAATGAAGGTCGCCACGTCGGTGCCGGAACCGGCGTGATAGAGGTTCACACGGCCGTAGGGCTGGAGGCGACCGGCGCCGGTCGCGAAGTCACCCTTGACGCGCACGCCGAGACGGCCGATCCAGCCGCTCGCGGCATCCTGGCGCACCGCGGCGCCGCTGATGAGCACGTCGTCGAAGCTGCTGCGCTGCCGGGCGAGCTGGGCTTGCGGCTCGAGGGTCCAGCTCCCGGAGAGCGCGAAGG
The DNA here is from genome assembly GCF_050632185.1 of Variovorax ureilyticus. Lineage (GTDB taxonomy): Bacteria > Pseudomonadota > Gammaproteobacteria > Burkholderiales > Burkholderiaceae_C > Variovorax > Variovorax ureilyticus_A. The sequence goes on along the minus strand of NZ_CP192579.1, from coordinate 1,360,576 downwards.
CCTTGCCGGTCTCGATCGACGCCGTCAGGCTGTCGGCCTTGCCGGAAGCGCTCAGATTCAAGTCCGGACGCGCGGTGTAGCGATGGCTGCCGCCTTGCAGCACCGCATCCGCGTACCAGCCGCTGCCGCCCATCCAGGTCGCGTAGCCGCCGAGATAGCGCGACTGCAGATCGTTGCTGCCCACGCGGCCGCTGGTGCCCCGCGCATTGCCGCTCACGTCGGCACCGCCGTCGAGGTAGCCCACGTAGATGCCCGCACGCCAGTTGCCCGCCGCGAACAGATCCGTGCCCGCTTGCAAGCCGCTCATATGGCCCTTGCTGCCCGCGTCGGCCACACCGTCCTGGCGGATATCGAGATCGGTGTAGATCGCGCGCGCCCAGGCCCGGCGGCCCGCATCGCCCGAGCCCGCGACGGCGGTCCCCGGCGTGGCTTCATCGCCCACGCGGCGGTGCAGATTGCCGAGCATCGCGATGTCCGCCTGGCGCAGTTGCGCCGGCAATGCGGCGAAGAGCGGGACTTCCGCGCGGTAGGCCGTCACCGCCGGGGCGGGCGCCGTCGCAGTCGGCAGCTTCGGGTTCGCCCCCGGGCCCGTGTCGGGCGCGGCGTCCGGCGTCGTCGGTGGGGTCACTTCGGGCTGCACCGGCGGTGTGACTGGCACGTTGGTACGCAAATACCAGTTCTCGCCCGCACCCTGGGCATCGGCTGCGTACAGGCGGTACTCGAAAGCGCCCGCATCGACGTGGCCGTTGGCCAGCATGAAGGCGCTCTTCGTGGTCTGGGCTGTGGTGGTCGCGCCGCCCTGCGCACTCACCACTTCGATGCCGTTGCCGGTAGTCTGCGCGCCGAGGCCGCCGAGATTGGTGATGCGGATCGTCGTGCTGCCGCTCGCGCTCGCCGCGGGGCCGCTCAGCACCAGTCGATCGCTGAGGCTGCTGCTGCCGCCCAGCACCGTGCCGAGGTTCAGCACGCCGTTCTGGCCGACATAGGCGCCGTTGACCGTCAACGTGCTGCCGGGAACGGCGCTCAGCAGGCTCACCGTGCCCGCGTTCTGGAGCGATGCGACGGTCTGGCTGAAGCCGGCGGTGTCGAGCGTCGCGCCCGCCGCGACCACGTGCGCCGAGCCCGCGCTGAAGGTGTCGGCCGCGCCGGCCCTCAGCGTGCCCGCGCTGACCGTGGTCGTGCCGGTGATCGCCTGTGCCTTCGCGAGCGTCAGCGTGCCGGCGCCCGTCTTCTCGATGCCTCCGGTCCCGCTCAGCAGCCCGGTGTAGGTCGCGTCCGCGGGCTGGGCGAAGCGAACGAGGCCGTTGTCGGTGACCGCCAGCGGCGCGAACTCGGCACGGGTCTGCAGCGTGCCGGCCGGGTCCACCGTCATGCTGCCGGTGTAGTTGCTGGTGTCCGTCGCGAGCACCAGCGTGCCGCCGGCCACGCGCGCGCTGGTGAAGCCCGAATCCTGCAGCGAGATGCCCAGGTTCCAGGTGCCGCTGTCGTTCTTCACCAGCGACTGGAAGTTCGAGATCGCGTGGCTGAGGGTGCCCGTGCCGGTGCCGTTGAGCGTCAGCAGGTTCCTGCCGCCGCCGCCGTCGATGGCGCCGGAGACCGTGCCGTTCTCATAGAGGTTGAGCGTGTCGTCGCCATCGGCGAATTTCAGCGAACCGATCACCTGCCCCTTGTTCGTGAAGTTGATCGCCATCGTGCCGGCGACGGCGATGACGCTGGCCGTGCCGTCCTTGTAGCGGATCACGCCGGTCTCGCCGTTGACCACGGTGTTGCTGCCGCTCGTCGATTCGAACCAGATCGCGGCACCGCCGGCCTGCGAGTCGATGGTTCCGTTGTTGATGATCGTGTTGCCGGTGCCGATCGGATTGATCGCCTCCGCGTCGCCGGCGATGCCCTTCGAGAGTACCTGCGCCCCCTGCGCGATCGTCATCGTGTTGTTGTGCAGGAACTCCACCGTGTTCGCGCCGGTGCCGAACAGCCCCTGGGTCAGGCCGAGGGCATTGTTCTCGACCGTCGCGCCGCTGCGCACGGTGATGCTGCCGTCGCTCAGGATGCTGATCGCCGTCTGTTCCCCGGTGCTGATGACCGCGTTCTGCTGCACGTCGACCGTGGTCCCCGGGATGGCGCCGTAGCCCGATCCGACCGTGGACGTCTGGACCCCGCCCGCGCTCGTGCAGACGTAGGCGGTGCCGATCCCGTTCAATGTGCAGGCGGCCGACGCGGCGCCCGACAGGACAAGAAGCGCCGAGGCGGTGGAAACCGCCCTGCAGCTCGATTTGCCCGCAGTGGCGGCAAGTTCGGAAGCAACGGACCAGGTTTGTAGCGATGAATTCCAGACGACTCTAAAGACGCGATTCACGAGCTTGTTCTCCCTTCAACGGACTCGGAGATGAAAAATGAATACTTAAGAATGTAATTCCGAGGTATTCATTTCCGTTGGGAGAAAGTCACACAAGCGGTGCGCGATTGCAGTTTTGCAACGAAATAGTTACAAAACTTGGGTCATTTCTGAATGCAAACGCTTTTCCGGCGACGTACATCGCCCCGGATTGGTGCCCGCCGCATCGCGGGCGGCGCGATGCCCGGTGGCGCTTCAGTGCCGCGAACGCAGCCGCTTCACGACCTCGACCACCGCCAGCACGATCGCTCCGGCGATCACGCCGAAGGCCGTGTTGGTGGCCACCGAAGCCAGCGTGCCCCAGGCTTCGATCGCGTGCCGGAGGGCTGGCACGCCATGCACGAGGATGCCCCCGCCGACGAGGAACATCGCGGCCGTGCCGAGGACGGAAAGCACCTTCATCAGCCAGGGCGCCGCGCCGACCAGCGCGCGTCCCACCGACCGCGCGACCGCACCCTCACGTTCGCTCAGGTAGAAGCCCGCGTCGTCGAGCCGCACGATGCCGGCGACCAGCCCGTAGACGCCGATGGTCATCACGACCGCGATGCCCGCCAGCACGGCGAGTTGCGCCAGGAAAGGCTGTCCCTGCACCGTGCCGAGCGTGATCGCGATGATCTCCGCCGACAGGATGAAATCGGTGCGCACCGCGCCCTTGACCTTGGCCTTCTCGGCCGCGACCAGGTCGATCGCCTCGTTGGCGACGGCCTGCTCGTGTTGCTCCGTCTCGATCGCGTGCTCGGCCGTGTGCAGGAACCGGTGCGCGAGCTTCTCTGCGCCCTCAAAGCACAGGAACGCGCCGCCGACCATGAGCAGCGGCGTGACCAGCCAGGGCAGCCAGGTGCCGATCAGGAGCGCCGCCGGCACCAGGATCGCCTTGTTGACGAACGATCCCTTGCACACCGCCCAGACCACCGGCAGCTCGCGGCTGGCCCGCACGCCGGCAACCTGCTGCGCGTTCAGCGCCAGGTCATCGCCGAGCACCCCCGCCGTCTTCTTGGCCGCCACCTTGGCGAGCACGGAGACATCGTCGAGCACCGTCGCGATGTCATCGAGAAGCAGCAGGAGACTGGTGGCCATGTCTATTCTTCGCTGAAACCGTTTGACGAAACCCGGGCCTGGACGCGAGACACCGCGGACCCGGCTCGGCCGGGCCGCCGGTGTCGCCCCCGGGCGAGCTCAAACACTTCGCTTCAGGCGGATTTCCTCGATCTTCACGGTGCCGATCGCGGTGGTCTTGGCGGTCTTCATCTCGCGCTTGAAGCCGGCGAGTTCGCAGAAGCGGATCGCGCGGTCGTTGCGCAGCGGCACCCAGATGGTCACGACGGTGCAGCCCTCTTCCTCGAGGCCCTCGCGCGCGGCGTCCCACAGCGCGACGCCGAGACCCTTGTCCCAGTGCTCGGGCTTGACGTAAAGCGACCAGATCTCGCCGGTGGTCGACGGCGTCTTGGGGTCACGCGAACGGTCGAAGCCGACGAAGCCGACCACCTCGCCGCCGAGCTCGACCACATGGACCTGCGGTTCGGCGTACTCGATCGCCTCGCGCCACTTGGCCTCGCGCGTGGCGGGCGTCAAGGCGCGCAGTTGGTCTTCGGGGAGGAGGCCCTCGTAGGCGGCCCGTGCGGCGGCGGCATGGACTTCAGCGACGGCCTTGGCATCGCGCAGGGTGGCGGGGCGAACTTCGAAATCGGACATGAATGCAGGGAAACGATCGGGTAAAGGGGCGTATTGTCGCTGCCGATGAAAGCGACCGTCCTGCCCGGCGGCTTCCACTTCGACCTCGAAGCCGGCCGCACCCTCCTCCAGTCGGCGGAAGCCGGCGGCATCGAGCTGCCGAGCTCGTGCCGCAACGGCACTTGCCGCACCTGCCTGTGCAAGCTGGTGTCGGGCCGGATTCGCTACCGTATCGAATGGCCCGGCGTGAGCGCCGAGGAAAAGGCCGAGGGCTGGATCCTGCCCTGCGTCGCCGAGCCCGAGGGCGACGTCACGCTCGACGTGCCCTACGCATTCGCGGCGTTCTAGGCTTCGTGGGTTCTCGCGAGCCGGTCGCGCTGCGCGAGCGACGGGAACAGCCGGAACCAGCAGGCCGCCACCAGCACCGTGCCAATGCCGCCGGCCACGACCGAGCCGACCGGCCCGAGCAGCGCGGCGGTCGCACCCGATTCGAATTCGCCCAGCTGGTTGCTCGCGCCGATGAAGATCGAATTCACCGCGCTCACCCGGCCGCGCATCGCATCGGGCGTCTCGAGCTGCACCAGCGTCTGCCGGATCACCACGTTGACCATGTCCGCGCCGCCCGAGACCGCCAGCGCAACCAGCGAGACGATGAAGCTGCGCGAGATGCCGAAGACGATCATGCACACGCCGAACATCGCCACCGCCAGCAGCAGCGTGCGCCCAATGCCGCGCTCCACCGGGTGGCGCGTGAGATAGATCGACATCACCAGCGCGCCGACCGCGGGCGCTCCGCGCAGCAGCCCCAGGCCCCACGGTCCGGTGTGCAGGATGTCCTTGGCGTAGATCGGCAGCAGCGCCACCGCGCCGCCGAGCAGCACCGCGAACAGATCGAGCGACACCGCGCCGAGCACCGGCTTGCGATTCCAGATGAACTCGACACCGGCCAGCAGCGTCTTCGCGGTCACGGGCTCGCGCGGCGTGACCGTATAGCCGTACTTCAGTTTCACCACCAGCGCCGACGCGAGCACGAAGAAGAGCAGCGCCGCGCCGTACACCACGCCCATGCCGGCCACGAACAGCATCCCGCCGAGCGCCGGACCGCCGATGATCGCGCCCTGCATGCCGGCCGAGCTGAACGCCATCGCGCGCGGCAGCATCATCGGCGACACCAGGAGCGGCGTCAGCGCCTGCTGCGCCGGCATCTGGAACGCCCGCACCGCGCCGAGCACCAGCGAAAGCCCCAGAAGCAGCGCGCGCGAATCCCTGCCGCCGTAGACCGACAGAAGAAGCACGAGCGCGACCGCGCCCTGCACCGCGAAACACGCCGCGACGATGCGCCCGCGATGGTGGCTGTCGACCACGTGCCCGGCCCACAGCGCGAGCAGCAGCGCCGGCACGAACTGATAGAGCCCCACCAGCCCGAGGTCCCACGCGCTGTGCGTCAGGTCGTACATGTGCCAGCCGATCGCGACCAACAGCATCTGGCTCGCCGCCGTGCCGCACAGGCGCGCGAACCAGAGGCGCATGAAGGGCCGCTCGCGGGTCAGATCTGAGAAGCTGGCACTGCGATCGGGAGCGGCGGCGACGGACATCCGGTCGAGGATAGCCGAGCGCGTTCTTCTAGACTTCGTGCCCGATGAATGACCTGCAAGTGGTCCACGAGGACCCTCACCTGCTCGTGCTGGACAAGCCCGCCGGCCTGCTGTGCGTGCCCGGGCGCGGCGCAGAAAAGCAGGACTGCCTCAGTGCGCGCGCCCAGCGGCGCTGGCCCGATGCACTGGTGGTGCACCGCCTCGACATGGCGACCAGCGGCCTGGTGGTGATGGCGCGCAGCCCCGAGGTGCAGCGCGCGCTCGGCGATGCGTTCGCCAACCGGCAGGTGAACAAGCGCTACGAAGCCATCGTCGATGGCCTATTGCCCGTGCGCGACGAGTGGTCGCTGATCGATGCACCACTGATGGCCGACTGGCCGCGCAGGCCGCTGCAGAAGATTGACGCCGCAGGCAAGCCGAGCCAGACGCGATGGCGCGTGAAGAGGCTGCTGCCCGCATGCCACGCCACGCATGTGTGGCTGGAACCGCTCACCGGCCGCAGCCACCAGCTTCGGGTTCATCTGCTGTCGATCGGCCATCCGATCCTCGGCGATGCGCTCTATGGCGGCGAGGAAATCCGCCAACGCGCGCCGAGGCTGCTCCTGCATGCCACGATGCTCGAGTTCGCGCATCCGGCCGATGGGCGGATGTGCCGCTTCGAGAGTGCGCCGCCCTTCGTTTCGATTTGACTAGAGCGCGCCCTTCACGACGAGCACCGGGCACTTCGCATCCTGCAGCACGCGCTGCGTCACGCTGCCCAGCAGCAGCTTCTCGATACCGGTGCGGCCGTGCGAGCCCATCACGATGAGGTCGGCACCAATGGCGATCGCGGTGTCGACGATGCCTTCGTGCACCACATGGCCGTCAATCACGCGCTGGTCGCTGTGCAGGCCTTCGGCCGCCAGCGCCGCGACGCCGCGCGCGAGGGCAGCATTGGCGCTGCTGGTGGCGGCGGCAAGGTATTCGTTCTGGCCGAGCGCGTAGTCCGCACCCACGCCGATGAAGGGATAGTTGTCCACCACGTGGATGAGGGTGATGCGACTGCCGAAAGCAAGCGCCAGCCCGCTGGCCTTGCTGACCGCCAGCATCGAGGTTTCGGAACCATCGATGGGCACCAGGATGTGATTGAACATGGCAGACCTCTTGATCGGAGAGTACGGATTCCAGGTTCGCGGGCGAACCGGCCCCGAATGTACATCCAAGGCAAGTCGCGCGGACGTAGGAAGTCTACGGTCCGCGGCGAGGCTCAATCGCCCTGGAATTCACCCGTGCGGCAGGTCACGACCAGCGTGTCGCGCCAGCCCGCCTCGCCTTCGACGAGCGGCTGGATCGGCGTCGATTCGTGGATCACGCGCGCGTCGTCGAGCAGCATCAGCGTCCACGGCTCCGTCAGCGTGAAGCGCTCGCCGCGCCGGCCCCCGGCCTCGAAGACGCGCGTCTCGCCGCCCTTGATGTTGTGCCGGCCGACGAGCGCCACCGCCACGAGGTCCACCCCGTCGCGATGCGCGCCTTCGGGCGTCGGGCGTCCGATGCCGTCGGCGGTGTCGATGCGGAACTGGTGCGCTTCGACGTACCAGCGCTGCGCGCCGCGCAGCCCGCTCGCCGCGTCGGCAAGCGCATGCATCAGCCGCCGCCAGACCGGCAGCGCCACGGTCGCTTCCTGCATCGGCGCGAACCAGCGCTGCATGCCGCCGTGCAGCGCGTTGTATTCGACCGGCTGCCAGTGCGCGCGATGCGGCACCTGAACGAGTTCGGCGCCGTCGACGGTGAAGCACGCATGCCGCCGCGTGCGATAGCGGCCGCCGTCCTTCAGGTAGTCGTCGGGCGGCAGGTGGAACCAGTCGGCATGCAGTGCATCGAGCTCCGAGATCGGCATGCCGAGCCACTCGGACACGCCCTCCGGGCTCAGCACGGCATAGCCGTCCTGGCGCAGCGTGGGAATCAGCCGGTCGGGCGGCGTGAAGGGTGGGCTGAAGGCCGCGTTCACTCGGTCACCTTCACGCCCTTCCAGAAGGCGACGCGGTCGCGCACCATTTCTGCTTCGGGCTTCGGGTCCGCGTAGTACCACACCGCGTCGGGATTGAGTTCGCCGTTGACCAGCAGCGAGTAGTAGCTCGCGGTGCCCTTCCAGGGGCAGGTCGTCTTGTGGTTGCTGAAGCTCACATGCTCGCGGTTGAGCGATGCGGCGGGAAAGTAGTGATTGCCTTCGACGAGTACGGTGTCGTCGCTTTCGGCGAGGGTGACGCCGTTCCAGGTTGCTTTCATTGGTGACTCCAAGGCGCGATGCGCCACTCACACGGACGAAAGTAGCATATCCCGGCGGGCCACTTCCCACTCAGCCCCGACGCGCCGCCTCGATGGTCGCGATGTCGATCTTCCGCATCTGCATCATTGCCTCGAACGCGCGCCTGGCCGCCGCGGGGTCCGGGTCGGCGATCGCGTTCATGAGCGCCCGCGGCGTGATCTGCCACGAGAGGCCCCATTTGTCCTTGCACCAGCCGCACGCGCTTTCCTCGCCACCCTGGCCGACGATCGCGTCCCACAGCCGATCGGTTTCGGCACTGGTCGTCGGTCGCGACCTGGAACGAGAAGGCCTCGTTGTGCCGGAACGCCGGGCCGCCGTTCAGGCCCAGGCACGGGATGCCCATGACAGTGAACTCGACCGTCAGGACATCGCCCTCTTTGCCGGCGGGGTAGTCGCCCGGCGCGTGGTGCACGGCTTTCACCGCGCTGTCCGGAAAGGTCTTTGCGTAAAACTGCGCGGCCTCCAGGGCGGTGCCGTCGTACCAGAGGCAGATCGTGTTCTTGCTGGCCATCTTCGTTCTCCATTCCGTGGCGGCAGGTTCACCCCGCTCGGCGGGTCGGGCGCTCGGCGAGCGCCGAAATTCTCTGCCGGAAAACGCCTTCCCGGAACCCGATTGCCACCTGCCTCGCGTGGTGATTGAATAGCGGCCCTTCCCCTCATCACGCAGGAGGATGCCATGGCCTACGAGGCGCGATATGTCTTCAGACCGAATCCCGGCGCCGACCTTGGCGCCGTCATGGCGGCGATACAGCACGGTGCGGCGCTCTGGAAGCGCCACGGCGCCAGCAACGCGCGGCTGTGGGTCGTCGCCGCGGGCGAGGTCGGCAACTACGTGCTCGAACTGCGCTTCGACAACGCAGGCGAGTACGCCAAGGTCACCGATCCGCTTTCCGCCGATCCCGAATTCAGGAAATGGCAGGCGGCGAATGTGCAGGCGGGTGCGTTCACCTGGGTGCGGAGCAATCTTCTGCGTGAACTGCCGCTGGCGTAGTCGCCGCCGCCATGCGCAGACGCAGGTGACCGTCGGCTGATCAGCGCCGCCGTGGAACGATGTGCTGCGCCAGGTGGGCAGCGTCTTCGTCCGCGCCGAACAGGAAGGCCGACTTCCATTTGTGCAGCCAAGGCAGTCCCAGGAAATATAGACCGGCCTCGGCAGTCACTCCGCGCTCGTGCACGGGCGCCCTCTTCGGTTCGGCGGACTGGCCGAAGACGGGCAGGTCGATCCAGCTGAAGTCTGCGTGGGCACCGTTGGCCCAGATCACCGACCTGATCCCCGCGCGGGCGAGATCGAGGACACGGATGGGAGCCTGGAGCTCCGCCGGATCGGGCAGCGGATCTTCGGACGGACCCGCGGCAGGCAGGTCCAGCTGTTGCGCGCGAACCGTGTCGTCGCACCGACGGTCGAACGCCTTCAGCGATTCGTCACCGTGCGCGATGCTGGAGGCGAGATCGTCGGCGATCGCCAGCTTGCCGTCCTCGGCGGCCTTGACGCGGCCGATCAGCACGACCCCTTCGGCCGCCAGTCGGCGCAGGTCGATGTCGTGCCCGCCATTCACGCCGGTCATCAAGCGAGACAGGCGAGCGCCCTTCCAATCGCGAAGGGTCGAATCGGCGGAGCCCGTTGCGATCAGCCACCAGATGCAGTCCTTCCCGCGATAGCGACGCCGGATCCGCTCGTGCGAGCTCACGGACAGGAACACGCGCCGCCCGGCGCGGCACAGTTCCTCGGCAATCTGGACGCCGGAGTTCCCGGCGCCGACCACGAGCACAGCACCGGCGGGCAGTTGCATCGGATTGCGGTACTGGGTCGAATGAAGCTCGAACACGCCGCCGCCAAGCGATGAAGGCGTCGCGCGCGGAACCTGGTACGGACCGGTGGCCACGACGATGTTGTGTGCCACGTAAAGGGTGCCGTCGGTCTGCACCTGCAATGCGCGCGACCCCGGCTCGCGCGTGACCGAGAGCGCCGCGCAATGCGTGCGCACGGGCGCGCGAATGGTCGCCGCGTAGCGTTCGATGTAGTCCGTCACTTCATGCAGAGGTGAGAAGGCATCCGGGTCCGCTCGCGGGTCGGCCGTCATGCGCGACCAGCCCGGAAGATTCATGTTCCAGTTGGGAGACTGGAAGTGCAACGAATCCCAGCGCTCGCCGCGCCACCGCTCGGCAAGTTGCCCGCGCTCGAGCACGAGGTGCTCCCCGCCCAGTCGTCCCAGGTGGTAGCTCATCGCCAGGCCCGCCTGACCGCCACCGATCACGATGGTTTCGACGCGCTCAGTCGACATGGCGGGCCTTGGGGGCTTCTACCCCCGACGAAACGCTGTACATCGCGAACCCCTCTTGCGCAGGCCGGTCCGTTCGTCCGGCACAAACTCTCCCCCGATGCCTGCGCGAAATATGCCTTGCCCGGCCTGGCTTCACAAGCAGCCATTGCTACCGGCGCGACGCCAATCGCTCGGTCTTGCACCGGCGTTCACGGCAGAATGGCTCCGTAGATTCCCCCATGCTCCTCCCGCTCCAGGCCTACCCGGCAACCTTCGTCATCGCCAGTTCGGTCGTGCTCTACCTCTCGCGCGGAGCGATCACGCGGCCGCGCTCGCATGGCTTCTATCGCTTCTTCGCGGTGGAATGCATCTTCGGGCTGATCTGGATCAATCTGCCGGTCTGGGGCGACGATCCCGTGCTGCTGCCGAGCCAGTCGCTGGCGCTGCTGCTGCTCGCCGCTTCTGTCTGGCTGCCGCTGCATGCAGCGCGCCAATTGAGCCGGCTGGGCCAGCCCGACGGCACACGCAGGGACGAGGCGCTGCTCGGATTCGAGAAGACCACCCGGCTGGTGACGACCGGAGCCTTCAAGTACATCCGCCATCCGATGTACGCTGCGCTGATCTGCCTTGCCTGGGGCGTCTTCCTGCAACGCTTCACCTGGCTGGGCCTGCTGCTGGTGCTGGCGGCGACCGCGCTGCTCTTCGTCACCGCCATGCGCGAGGAGCAGGAATGCCTCGAGCATTTCGGCGCTGCCTACCTCGACTACATGCGCCGCACACGCCGCTTCGTGCCGTTCATGCTCTAGCGAGCACCATTCAGGGAAGGTCGGCCAGGCGACCGGCAGAGCTCCCTCGCAAACCGCTTCGCGATCGCGCGCGCCGCACGAGCAGCGCAATCAGCAGGGTCGCGGCGGCAGAACCCGCCACGCCGGGCGACGAGACCAGCAGCTGGGCCAGGCCATCGACGGTCTCGACGCTGACCTGTTGCGCATGATGAACCAGCGCAACCACGTCGGCGGCGTGGACGTTCTGGATGTCCTCGAACCGGACCCCCGGCTCCTGGCCGGCGCTGCGAAACCGGATCTTCGCGAAGATGCCGTTGGCGATGGCCACCAGCGACAGCACGCCCAGGGGCCGCATCAGCATCTCGACGAGGCTGCAGCGCTCCGCGGGCGGCGCCTCCTCGAAAACCTCGGCCACGAGGATGGGAATGGCCTCGTCCGAGCCGAGTTCGGGCGTCGTCCGAGGGTTGGCGATGGATGGCGATGGGTCAGGTGCCATGGCGTTTGCTTCTCGTCTGCTTCTCATCGAGCCATGCATATTGACCGCGGACCATGGCATCTTGATGAAGGAAAAGTAAAGCCGAGTGACTTTACGTGGCTGAGGTGTGACTTCGGCCATCTTCGTCACCTTGTTCGTGAGGCGCGAGTTGGACGTCAGCCTGAGAAGCGGGCCGCAGCGCGCGGCCTCGCCAGCGCTCCAGCACCCACACCGTGGCCGAGGCATAGAACGCCACGCCCACGAAAAGGCAGACGCGCATCACCGAGCCTTCGAGCACGCTCTTGCCGCTCGCACTGTCCTCGATGGCGGGGCCGAGCAGGATCAGCGCGGTCACCAGCGCATTGCTCCAGAAGGAAGGACGAAAGCGCGTGCGCCGCACGCCGAACATGGCCGAGCCCGTCCACAGCGCCGCGGCCATCAGCCACAGAGTCAGCATCCAGAGGCTCGGCCACAGCGACAGGCCCGCCCACACCGCCATGCCGATGAAGGCGCCCATGAGGGTCGAGCCGACGAGTTCCCGGCTGGCTGCGCCTGCTTGCGCATCGCCGGCCTGTTGCGCCAAGGTCGCGGTCTTCATGATGGCGGCGAGGTAGAAGGAAGGATTGGTCAGCGCAAGCACGAAGACCGGCATGACGATGAGGGTCCCGCGCAGCGCGATCCAGTGGGCCGATGGGGCATCGGCGCGCTGCGCAGGCGCCCTCGCCGGCTGCGGCGGATCGGGAAAGAGCGCGCTCGACATCGCGCTCACCAGCGTGCCGACACCGAGCCCGACCGCGAGCGTGGCGCTGAGCACGGCCACCAGCGATTGCTCTGCCACGCCGGCGACGGGCATCATCGCGAACGAGATCACCAGCAAGGCGGTCAGGGCGCCGCCGCCGGCCTGCCCGGCGCGGAACACCGCATGGAGCACCACGCCGGTCAGCAGCACACCGGCCAGCGCGTAGTGCTCGAGCAGCGGAACCATCAGGACCCCCGCGGCGATCAGCGCCGCCAGAATCACCGCCGTGACGATGCCCTTGACCAGCGGCATCGGCGGGCCGGGCTTGCACAGCACCAGCACCGCCATCACGCAGACCACGAACGGCAGCTTGAGCGCGAGCCCGTAGGCCAGCGCCGTGGCCAGGCCCAGTCCGAGGGTCAGGCGCAGGCTGGCCTTGTCACCGCGCGTCATGGATGTCTCCCGATGCTCAGTAAAGGTACGACAGCCAGCTCACGACGCGCATGTACAGCGCACCGAGGGCGTTCATCACGGGATGGTCGCCGGTGAAGACCAGCACGTCGGCCTGGCCGCCCACCTGAACGCGGCGCAGGCGGTCGAGCTCGGACGGATCGAACTCCACCGCGACCGGGAAGCGCTGGGCCCGGCGCAGCCAGTCGCGGCTGTTCTCCACCGTGGGCAGGGCACCGGGCGAGCCCTGCTTGCCGCTGCTGACGCCGCGGCCCACGCTGCGCACGCGCCCCTTGAGCACCTGGCCCGGCAGCACGTCCAGCACGATGGCCGCTTCGTCGCCGGGTTCGATGTTGCCCAGGTTGTTCTCGGTCATCTCGGCGCTGATCCAGAGGTCGTGCATCGCGATCAGCGTCATCAGCGGCGCACCCGGCTGCGCGAAGAGGCCGACGTCGGTCTGCAGGTCGGTGACCCTGCCGCGTGCAGGCGCGAGCACGGTGGTGCGCGCGAGGTCGAGCTCGGCTTTCTCCATCGCGGCCCGCGCGCTTTGCAGTTGTGCGTTGTCCTCCCCGCTGCCGCCGGCAGCCTCCTGCGCCTTGCGCAGGTCCGCCTCCGCGCGCTTGGCCTGGCTGCGCGCCCGGTCGCGCGTGGACTGCGCGATCTCCAGGCGCCGCACGGAGATGGCGCCCGGGTCTTCGTCGTGCAGCCTCTCTTGCCGGCTGGCATCGCGCTCGGCCATCTCGCGGCCGGCCTGGGCGACGCTCAATGCGGCGCGCGCCGCGTCCACGGCGGCGACCGACCCCTGCACGGAACGCCGCACCGATTCGAAGTCGGCACGCGAACGGCGCAGCGCGATGCGGAAGGGCTCGGGGTCGATGTCGAGCAAGGGCTGTCCGGGCTGCACCTCGTCGTTGTCGCGCACATGCACCGCCAGCACCTTGCCCGCGACCTCGGCCGCCACCGGCACCACGAAGGCCTGGACGCGCGCCTGCGAGGTGCTCGGCGTGAGGCGGTCGCCGACGAAGTAGATGAGCAGGCTGCCGACGATGAGAGCGGCCAGCACCAGCGCACCGATGCGCGTGCCGGTGCCGGGCTTCGACGCTGGAGGCTCGGGCGGCGCAACGGGGGCAGGTGGCGGGGTGGCGGTTGACTGGCTCATCGGGTGTCGCTCCGTTGCCGCGAAGGTGGCGCCGCCCCGGGGGCGGCAGGGGATCGTCCAGAAGTGGCTGCCAGTCGCGGCGTTCGGCCATTGCGCGGCGCGTGTCCTCGTCGATCGGCAGCGGCCGGTCGCGGCCGGCCTGCCAGCCGCCGCCCAAGGCCTTGTAGAGGGCCACGAGGCTTTGCACCACGCTGCCTTGCGTGCTCACGAGCTGTTCCTGCTGGCTGAACAGCGTGCGCTGCGAATCGAGCACACGCTGGAAGTCCACCAGGCCTTCGCGGTACTGGATCGTCGCGATGTCGAGCGAGCGGCGTGCAGCCTGCACCGCGCCTTCGAGGAGGTCGATCTGCGCGCGGTTGCTCGCGAAGCCGGCCGCGGCGTCGTCCATCTCGCGCGCGGCGGTCAGCACCGTGTTCTGGTATTGCTCCAGCAGCTGCCGGAAGCGCGCGTCCTGCACCAGCACCTGGTTCCGGAGGTTGCCATGGTCGAACACGTTCCACACCAGCGCGGGCCCGATCGCCCAGGTCGCGGTGTTCGACGAACCCGCGATCGAGGTGGCCGAGAGGCCGAGCGTGCCGCCGAGCGCGATCGAGGGATAGAGCGCCGCCTCGCTGATGCCGATCAGCGCGGACTGCGCGGCGAGCTGCATCTCGGCCGCGCGCACGTCGGGGCGCCGCCGCAGCAGGTCGGCGGGCACGTCGACGATCAGCCCGAGTTCCGCGCGCGGGATGCGGCCCTGCCCGGCCGCCATCTCGGGCAAGGGGCCGGGCGGCCGGCCGAGCAGCACCGCGAGTGCGTTCTGCGACTGACGCAGGATGCCTTCGAACTCCGGGATGGTCGCGAGCGTGCCGAGGTACAGCGAGCGCGCCTGCTGCACGTCGAGCTCGGATTCGTTGCCGCTCTTGAACAGCCGCTCGGTGATCTGGAGGCTGCGCTTCTGGATCTCGGCGTTCTCGTGCGCGATGCGAAGGCGCAGCTCGGTCGTGCGGATGCTGCCGTAGAGGCTGGCCGCCTGCGCCGCGACCAGCACCTGCAGGTCGTCGTACTGCGCGATGCTCGCGAAGTAGCCCGCATCGGCCGACTCGATGCCGCGCCGGTACTTGCCCCAGAAGTCCATCTCCCAGGCGATGTCGAAGCCCGCGCTGGCGCTCCAGAAGGCGGTGCTCGTGCCGCGCGACTGGCGCTGTCCGGCCCGCAGCGCATTGGCGTTCACCTGCTGCACCTGCGGATAGAGGCCGCTGCCCGCGATGCCCAGCTGCGCGCGCGATTCGAGGATGCGCATCGCCGCGAGGCGCACGCCGGGGTTGAGGCGCTGGGCCTCGGCCACGAGCTCGTCGAGCACGGGGTCGTCGAAGCTGCGCCACCAGTCATCGGCCACGGGCCCGGCGCGCGGCTGCGCATCGGCGGAGAGCGTGCGCCCGGCGTCGCCGGACCAGTCCGCAAGCCACGGCACCCGCGGCCGCGAGAAATCCGGCCCGAGCAGCGTGCAGCCGCCCAGCGCAACGCACGCGGACCAGGCCAGGGTCGCAAGGCGCCAACGCGGGATCGCGGTCGGCATGCCTTCAGTCGCCGGCCGGCAGATCGCTTTTCGGGATGGTCGAACCGGTTGCCGGACCGGTATCGACCCAGCCCATGAAGATCTGGTAGCCGAGCGCGAGCAAGGTGGCACCGACGAACATGCCGAGAATGCCCGCGGTCGCCATGCCGCCGAGCGCGCCGATCAGGATGACCGGCATCGGCGCATCGACACCGCGGCCGAGCATCAGCGGCTTGAGCACGTTGTCGGCCATGCCCGCGACCAGCAGCAGCACGGTGTAGGCGGCCGCGGCGCCGGTGTCATGGTCGCTGCGCGTCCAGAGCCAGGCGATCGCGGGCAGCGTGACGATGACCGCGGGCACCTGCGCGATGCCGAGCACCAGCACGATCAGCGAGAGCACCCCGGCCCACGGGACGCCCGCGATCAGCAGGCACACCCCGACGATGATCGCCTGGATGAAGGCCACGCCGATCACGCCCTGCGCCACCGCGCGGATGGTTGCCGTGGACAGGTTCGCGAACTCGACCCCGTGCGCGGGCCCGATGATGCGCACGAAGATCGCCCGGATGGCCCCGCTGCCGGCCTGGCCGAAGGCCATCACGATGCCCGCGACGATGATCGCCGCGAGGAACATCAGGAGCGCACCGCCGATGTCCGCGATCGCGCCGAGCACGCTGCGTGCGAGGTTGCCGATCTTCGGCTGCAGGCTCTGCACGAGCGCCGGCAGATCATCGTGGGCCTGCGTCCAGATCGCGAAGACCCTGTCGCCGACGAACGGCCATTTCGCGACGCTGTCGCGCGGCGCCGGCAGTTTCAGCGTGTTGTTCTGCACGTCGGCGATCAGTTGTCGCACCGAGTCGCCGACCGAGCTCAGGAGCACCGCCGTCGGCACGATGATCAGCACGATGCCCGCGATTACCAGCAGCGTGGCTGCGAGCCCCTGCCGGCCGCCCATGTGGCGAGCGAGCGACTGCTGTGCCGGATAGAGCGTGACCGCGAGGATCAGCGACCACGTGATCAGGGTCAGGAACGGCGAGAAGACGCGATAGCACAGCAGCGCGAGCACGAGCACGAGGCCGGCGCGGATCAGCACGTCCATGAGGGCGGACGCGCCGCGAGAGACCAGTTCGTCGTCTTCTTCAGGCATCTGCATGCTCGTCTCCCGTCAGGTGTGTCAACCGCCCAGCGCGATGATCACGGCCTGGATGCCGGCCCCGAGCGCGGCCAGCACGAGCGCCGCGCGCCACGGCCTCAGCCCCGCGTAGCGCCCCCATCCGTAGCCGCACAGGAACATCATCGCGATCCCGATCACGGCCGACACGCGCATGGCAGGGCGCACCTCGCTGAAGAACAGGAAGGGCAGCACCGGCGGAAAGGTCGATGCGAAAACCAGCAGGAAGACGCCGAGCCCGCCGACCAGATCCTGCCGCGTGAGCGCCGCGGACGGCGTCCTGTGCGAGGGCTGGGCGACCATCCACTGCCGCGTGCGCTCGAGATCGGACGGCCCCAGCGCGCTCGCGAGCGGACCGAGTTCCTGCGCGATCAGGCCGTGCGCCGTTTCGGGGCCGCCCGCCGCGATCACCTCGCGCCAAACCCTGGCCTGGCGTCCTCGCGTGACGAGGTTGCGCAGCACGTACATCACGCCGTCGACGAAACCCCACGCGATGTTGCAGCCGATCGCCGCGATGAGCATCTCGCGCACCTCCTTCTGGCCGGCGGTGGCCACGCTCAAGGTGCCCGTGAAGCTCAGGACCATGAACAGGCCGAAGAGAATCTCGGAATTGCGGTCGATCGGATCGAGAACACGGTTTTCCATCTGAACTCCTCCCGCTAGGCACCTCCCCGGAGGCCCCTTATCTGGCCAGCACGATGCCGGACGCCGTCGAAGATACCGTGGTTCCCGCCTCGCCGGCAATGATGCGTTCCAGGTCCCCAAGCGCGCCGATGGCCGCGGCCTTGCCCGTCGCCTTCGCGAAGCGGCAGGCCGCATCGACCTTCGGCCCCATCGAACCGGCGGCGAAGCTCATCGCCGACAGCGCGTCGGGCGATGCGCGCCGGATCGCGCGCTGCGTCGGCTTGCCCCAGTCCACGTACACCGCGTCGGCGTCGGTGAGCATCACGTACAGGTCGGCCTTGAGCTCGCGCGCGAGCAGCTCGGTGGCGAGGTCCTTGTCGATCACGCATTCGACGCCGCCCAGCTTGCGGTTCGCGCCGGGCGCGTAGGCCGCCGGAATGCCCCCGCCGCCCGCCGCGATCACGATGGTGTTGTGCTCCAGCAGCCACTTGATCGGCCGCAGCTCGAAGATGCGCTTCGGCTCGGGCGAGGCGACCACGCGCCGCCACCTGTCGCCGTCCTGCTTGAAGACCCACCCCTTCTCGGCCGCGAGCCGGTCGGCGGTCTCCTTGCCGTAGACGGGGCCGATGAACTTGGTCGGGTTCGCGAAGGCCGGGTCCTTCGGGTCGACCTCGATCATGGTCAGGAGCGTGGCAAAGGGCCGCTCGAAAGGCAGCAGGTTGCCCAGCTCCTGCTCGATCATGTAGCCGATCATCCCTTCGGTCTCCGCGTCGAGCACGTCGAGCGGATAGGTCTCCACGTCGGTGTAGGCCGCCCCCTGGAGGGCGAGCAGGCCGACCTGCGGCCCGTTGCCGTGCCCGACCACCATGTCGTGCTGGCGCGCGACCGGCGCGAGCGCCCTGGCGGCGACGCGGATGTTCTCGCGCTGGTTCTCCGAGGTCATGGGCTGCCCGCGCCGCAGCAGCGCATTTCCGCCGAGCGCGGTAACGATGAGCATGGTCAGTCTCCCAGCGTCGCGACCAGGATGGCCTTGATCGTGTGCATGCGGTTCTCGGCCTGCTCGAAGGCGACGTTGTATTCGGACTCGAACACCTCGTCGGTCACTTCAAGGCCGTTGCTGATGCCGTAGGTGTCGGCGATCTGCTTGCCCAGCACCGTCTCGCTGTCGTGGAACGCGGGCAGGCAATGCATGAACTTGACCTGCGGATTGCCGCTGGCCTTCATCAGCTCCGCATTGACCTGGTAGGCCTTGAGCAGGTCGATGCGCTCCTTCCAGACCTCCTTCGGCTCGCCCATCGAGACCCAGACGTCGGTGTGGATGAAGTCCACGCCCTTGACCGCCGCCTTCGGGTCGTCGGTGACGGTGAGCTTGGCGCCGTAGCGCTTTTCGAGATCGCGTGCGATCTTGAGGTATTCCTCGGCGGGCCAGAGCGACTTCGGTCCGCAGATGCGAACGTCCATGCCCATGAGGCAGCCGACGATCATCAGCGAATGGCCCATGTTGTTGCGGGTGTCGCCGAGGAAGGCGTACTTGATCTCGTGGATCGGCCGGTCGCTGTGCTCGCGCATGGTCATCACGTCGGCGAGCATCTGCGTGGGATGGTATTCGTCGGTGAGCCCGTTGAACACCGGCACGCCGGCGTACTTCGCGAGCGTCTCGACGCCGGTCTGGCTCGACCCGCGGTATTCGATCGCGTCGTACATGCGACCCAGCACGCGCGCGGTGTCCTTGAACGACTCCTTGTGCCCGATCTGCGAGCCCGCCGGGTCCAGGTAGGTCACATTCGCGCCCTGGTCATGGCAGGCCACCTCGAACGAGCAGCGGGTGCGCGTCGAGGTCTTCTCGAAGATGAGGCAAATCTCCTTGCCGAGCAGATGGCGCTGCTCGGTGCGCGCGTACTTGGCGCGCTTGAGGTCACGCGCCAGGTCGAGCAGGTAGCGGAACTCGCGCTGGGTGTAGTCCTGCACGGTCAGCAGGGAACGGTTGCGCAGATTGAAGCTCATGAAGCTCTCCAGAAAGATCAATACGCCGGGTCGCGCGAGATCGGGCAGGTCATGCAATGACCACCCCCGCGCCCGCGCCCGAGTTCTGCGCCGCGCACGGTGATGACCTCGATCCCCGCCTTGCGCAGCAACGTGTTGGTATACGTGTTGCGGTCGTAGGCCACCACCACGCCGGGTTCGAGCGCGACGACGTTGTTGCCGTCGTCCCATTGCTCGCGCTGGGCCTGCCGGGCATTGCCGCCGGTGTCGACCACGCGCATCTTGGGGATGCCCAAGGCCTCTCTCACGACATCGAACAGATGCCCCTTGTCCGCCCGGATGTCGAGCGCGTCGCCGTCGCCCGGCCGCACGCTGTAGCAGCGCACCTGGTCGGTCACCTCGCGGAACGCGGTGACAACCTCGCGGTCGCAGAAACTGAACACCGTGTCGAGGTGCATCGCAGCGCGGCTCTTGGGCATCAGACAGGCGATCACGCGCGTGGCGGCCCGGTGCGCGAACAGCTGCTGCGCGACCTGGAACACCGCCTGCCGCGTGCTGCGTTCACCCATGCCGATCAGCACGACACCCTTGCCAACCGGCATCACGTCGCCGCCTTCCAAGGTCGATGCGCCGAAGGGCTCGTCCGAATCGCCCCACCAGATCTTGAAGTCCGCACCCTTGAATCGCGGATGGAACTTGTAGACCGCGCGCTGCAGCAGCGTCTCGGGCTTGCGCGCGGGCCAGTACATCGGGTTGCAGGTCACGCCGTTGTAGATCCAGCACGAGGGGTCGCGCTGGAACAGCGTGTTCGGGATCGGGGGAAAGAGGAAGTCGGTGCCGCCCATGGCCTCCTGGAGCATCGACGACCATTCGCTCTTGGGCACGTCGAGCACCGCGATGCCGCCGATCAGGTGCTCGGCGAGCTTCTCGGCCGGCATCTCGTCCAGCCACGCCCGAAGGTGCTGCACACCGAGCCCCACGTCGTTGACCGTGATGCGCCGATCGAGTATCCATGCGCGGGCCACGGCGTCTTTCAGCGTCTCGGCCAGCATGTCGTGCAGGTCGATCACCTCCACGCCGCGCTCGCGCATCTTGAGCACGAAGTCGTAGTGGTCCTTCTGCGCCTCCTGAACCCATAGGAGATCGTCGAACAGCAGCTCGGCCGCGTTGCCGGGCGTCAGGCGCTGATGGGCGAGTCCCGGCCGGCAGACCATCACGGTCCTGAGTTTGCCGACCTCGCTGTGCACTCCAAGCTTTTGCATGATGAACCTCCTGTCTGGGCTATTCGGGCAATGCCATCAATTCGAAGAACTGCAGCGTCTCGCGATCCGGGTCCTTCAGATAGGTGCGGTAGATCGTTGGCAGCTCCGGCGAGCGGTAGATCCGGCTCAGCGCGCGATCCACCGTCAGGCGGAAATCGTCGTCGTTGCGCCGGATCGCGAACGCGAGCAGCTCGCGCCGGAAGAGCCGGTCGAGTACGACGAGGTTCGACTTTTCCGGGCTGCGCGCGACCGCGTCGAGCAACAGCGGCCGCCCGTCGAAGAAGGCGTCGGCGCGGCGGTCGACCACGGCCTGAACGCCTTCGGCCGTGTCCTTGACCGAGACCACGTCGATCGCGATGCGCCGCTCGGCGAGCTTGTCGGCCAATGCGCGCTCCACCGTCGTGCCGCTGACCACCGCGAGCGCGCGGCGTTCCGGCGCATTGGTGCCGCGCCAGATCACCGACGGGGGCGGCTCCTGCCCCGTGAGCACCTGCACGAGGCGAACGGGCGCATCCGAGCGGATGACTGCATTGACGCCGACGAAGCCCACCGGAATCGAGAAGCTCACCTCGGCCCGGCGCTCCAGCGTGGGCACCGCGCCGCACAGCATGTCGATCTTGCCCTGCGCGACCGCGCTGAAACGCTCCTCCATCGACACCTGCACCAGTTCGACCGCGAGCGACGGCAGCTTCAGCTCCTGCCTGGCCGCATCGCCGACCTTCGTGCACAGCGCGATCGCGTAGCCGGCGACCTTGCCGGTCGCGTCCTTCTGCGAAGAGCCGTCGGAGACGTAGCCGACGACGAACTTGCCGGATTCGCGCAGCTTGTCGAGCGTTCCCGCTGCGAACGAGGCGCCGGCGTGCAGCAGCGTGGCGCCGATCAACACAAGCAGAACATTGCGGGGTTTGACGTATCGCATGGTCTTCCTCCCCTTACCCCGCGTTGGCGCTCGCAGTGCGGGGCGCGAAGCGCGGTGCGATGAAGCCGTAGATGATGAAGCCGATCGCCATCACCAGCATGCCGCCGAGCACCGCATCCTTGCCCGAGGCGTAGAGCGCGTACACCGAATACAGCATCGCGATGACCGCAATGACCGCGTTGCGCTTGTAGACGCCGGGATCGACACCCGCGTTGCGCATGATCACGAACAGCGCCGAGAGCGAGACGATGTACGGCACCACGTTGGTCACCACCGCGAGGTTCACCAGCGCGGCGAACTGCTTGCTCAGGTCCGGCGAGATCGTGGAGAGCGCCATGATCGACTGCACGACGCCCATGATCACCATGCCCGCGATCGGCGCACCGGCCGCACTGGCCTTGCCGAAGATGGCCGGGAACATGTGGGTATCGGCGGCATCCTTGGCGGTCTGTGCGAGCGTGAACTGCCAGCCCAGCAACGAACCGACGCAGGCCATCGCCGCCAGCGCCATCACGGTGGAGCCCACCGCAGGACTGAACATCTGCGTGTACGCGAGGCCGAAGGGCCCCGTGGACTTGGCCAAATCGGCGTTCGGCACGATGCCTTGAATGACGGTCGTCGAGAGGATGTAGATCACCGCCGCGCCGAGCGTTCCGAACATGCATGCGAGCGGCACGTCACGCTTGGGGTTCTCGACCGCCGAGGCGTTCTGCGATGCCGACTCCATGCCGAGGAAGGCCCACAGGGTGAGCGAGATGCTCGAGCCCATGCCTTCGCCGATGCTCAAGCCCTTCGGGTTCCACGCCTCGGAGAAAGTCTGGCCGTTGAACCAGAACCATCCCGCGATCGAGATGAAACCCACCGGCAGGATCACGCCCCACACCGTGATGGCGCCGATGCGCCCGGTCAGCTTGGGCCCGCCGAAGTTCGCGACCGTGGTGATCCACAGCAGTGCGATGACGCCGACGCAGGTCGATATCGCAGAAGAGGTGAGGACCGGGAAGAACGCCGCGAGATAGCCCAACGCGGAGCTCGCCACGGCCACGTTCGCAATCGCCAGCGAGAGGAAGTAGAGGAAGAAGACGTTGAAGTACCCGTCCTTCCCGTAGGCATCCTCCGCGTAGGCCGCCATGCCGCCCGAGCGCTGGTTGAACACACCCGCCTGCGCGAAGCTGTAGGCGATCGCGAGCGAGCCGAGCGCCGTCACGATCCACGACAGCAGCGAGATCGCCCCGACCTGCGCCATGTTGGCGGGCAGCATGATGATCCCCGAACCCATCATGTTGACCGTCACGATGAAGGTCAACTCCATCACACCCATCTTCTTTTCCGAAACGGCTGCCATCGTCATCTCCTTGGTTTGTTGTCCGCGGGACCCGCTCCATCTTCGGCGGCGCTATTCGCGCACCACGTAGGTGTGGAAGCGGATGCGCCCGTCGATTCCTCGCTCCTGATAGACACCCTGCACTTCGTAGTTGAAGCCCGGGAACCGGCCGAACGATTCCTCGAACGCGCAGAAGTAATCCCGCATCGGCTTCGCGCGCTCGTCCCATCGCTCGCCCGGCACCACGATGCCGATGCCCGGCGGATAGATCAGCGCCAGCGTCGCGGAGATGCGCCCCTGCGCCTCGGCGAGCGGCACGTAGTCCACCTGGTTGCCGACCAGCGCGCGGTAGGCGTCCTGCGGCAGCATCGCGAGCTCGGGAAAGTTGTCGGCGCGGAAGCACTGGCCCTGCAGGCCCTTGATGTTCGCGTCGCGGTAGAACGCATGCATCTCGTTGCAGACCTGGCGCAGCGTGTAGCCCGCATAGCGCTCGGCGTTCGCAGCGTAGAGCGACGGCAGCACGTCCTGCAGCATCGCGTCCTCGTCCCACAGGTTCTTGAACTTGACAAGCTTGGAGATGAGGCTGTTGAGCTTGCTTTCGTCCTCCGCCGGCGTCATGAGGAACAGGATGCTGTTGAGATCGCACTTCTCCGGCACGATGCGCTGCTCGCGCAGGTAGTTCGCGACCACGGTCGCGGGCACGCCGAAATCGAGGTACTCGCCGGTGGCGCGGTCGATGCCCGGGCTCAGCAGCATCAGCTTGTTCGGGTCGACCATGGCGTAGCCGTCCACGTAGCCGGCGTAGCCGTGCCAGCGGGCCGCGGGGTCGAAGTTCCAGCACTGCTGCTCGCGCTTGATGACGTCCGTCGCGAGGCTTTCCCATGGCACGTCGCTCACGTCCTCCATGAACGGCGAGCCCTTGATCGTCACCCGGTCGGGCACGAAGGGATCGAAGAACCACTGCTCCTGCACGTTGCGCCCGGTCTGCACGAAATGGCGGCCGAACTCGCGGAACTTCTTGCGCGTCTCGATCCCGAGCTCGATGCAACGGTCCCACAGCATCTCGCCGGCCTTGCCTTCATGGATCTTCGCGTTCACGTCGAGCGATGCGAACAGCGGATAGAACGGCGAGGTCGAGGCGTTCATCAGGAACGACTCGTTGAAGCGATGGTGATTCACGTAGCGCTCTTGCCCGATCAGGTGGTCGTCGCGCTTGTGGATCTGGCTGGCCTGCGAGAAGCCCGCGCCCTGCTTGTGCACCGATTGCGTCGAGAACAGCCCCGGGGCATCCGCACCAAGCTCGCCGAGCCGCATCGGGCTGTGATCGGTGAACAGCGGATGGAAGGCGTTGTAGCCGATCCAGGCCTCGTCCCACAGCACGTAGTCGCACAGGTGGCCGATGCGCTCCAGCACCTTGCGCACGTTGTAGACGGTGCCGTCGTAGGTCGCGAGCTGGATGCACGCGAGGCGGAACGGGCGCGGCTGATCAGCACGGGACTTGTCCTCGATGAGCGGATGCGCGCGGATACGCTCGCGCAGCGAGGCCTCGTCCCAGGCGTCCCAGTCGACCGCGCCGATCATCCCGAAGGGATTGCGCGCGGTCGGCAGGAAGACCGGCACCGCGCCGGCCTGCACCAGCGCGCCCTGGTGCACCGACTTGTGGTTGTTGCGATCGAACAGCACCAGGTCGCCGCGCCGCAAGAGCGCATTCGCGACGATCTTGTTCGAGGTGCTGGTGCCGTTGAGCACGAAGTAGGTCCGGTCGGCGCCGAACACCTGCGCCGCGTGCCGCTGCGCCTCATCGGCCGCGCCCTCGTGGATCAGCAGGTCGCCGAGCTCGACATCGGCGTTGCACAGGTCGTTGCGGAAGATGCTTTCGCCGAAGTGCTTGAAGAAGAGCTGCCCCGCGGGCGACTTGCGGTAGAACTGCCCGCCCTGGTGGCCCGGGCAGTCGAAGGCGATGGTCGCCTTGCCGTCGTAGGCCATGAGCTTGCCGAAGAACGGCGGCAGGAGCGACATGCCGTACTTCACGAGGCTCGCGCCGATCTGCTTGGCGTAGAACTCGGGCGACTGCTGGCCGAGGTAGACATATCCCTCGACCTCGCCGAGCCCGCTCACCACCGGCACGTCGGAAATGCGCTGCGAGTCCGCGAGGATCCACACCGGCGTGCGAAAGCCCACGCCGCGCAGCTCGCGCATCAGATTGCGCGTCTTCGCGAGCATCTCGCCGTCGATCCAGAGGATGTACGCGCCGACGCCGGCATCTTCGGCGAGATCGCGCTCGTAGAGTCCCGAGACCTCGAGCTGAAGGCCGTTCGCCGCCGGGCAGGCCAGGAGTTCCTTCGTCTGGTGGTTGTTCGCATCGACGACGGCGACCACCTTCAGGTACTTGTGCAGCGGAATCGGAATCGCCTGCGGCTGCAACGAATAGGTGGCGTAACGGCTCATGAGGCTAGCCCTCCTTCACGCAATCGACCAGCCAGCGCTTCCCTCCATTGCGGTCGACCTCGAACCGCAGCCCGTGGATGTCCGATTCGAATCCCGGGAACCGGTCATCCGAATCGCGCGCGAACTTCAGGTACTCGATGATCGAATCCGTGCCGAAGCGCTCGCCCGGCATGATCAGCGGAATGCCCGGCGGATACGGCACCAGCATCACCGCCGCGACACGGCCCTTGAGCGCCTCGATCGGCACCGGCTCCACGCGCCCGTGCACCAGCCGGTCGTAGGCTTCGGCGGGGATCATCGCGGGCTCGGGCAGCTCGGTGTACATCGCGTTCATCGCGCGCGCGGTGTCGTTGTCCCGCAAGCAGGCATGCAGCGCCTCGCAGAGATCGCGCAGGCCCATGCCCTTGTAGGTGGCACCGCCCGCCGCAAGCACGCTGGGGAGCACTCTCGAGAGCGGCGCATTGCTCTCGTAGTCGGTCTTGAAATCGACCAGCGCATCGACCATCGTGGTCCACTTGCCGCGCGTGATGCCCAGCGAGAAGAGGATCAGGAAGCTGTAGAGGCCGGTCTTCTCGACCACGAGGCCGCGCTCCCAGAGGTACTTGGTGACGATCGACGCCGGGATGCCCGTCTTGCCGAGCTTGCCCCCCGCCCCCAGGCCCGGCGTGAGCAGCGTGACCTTGATCGGGTCGAGCATCACGTAGTCGTTCGCCACCTTGCCGAAGCCGTGCCATGCCGCGTTCGGCGCGAGCACCCAGTCGGAGGTCTTCGGCGGCTTCTTCAGGTCGAGCTTCTCGGGCTGCCAGATCCGGAACCACCAGTCACGCTTGCCGAAGCCCTCGCCCACCGCGGCCAGCGCATGGCGGAAGTTCATCGCCTCGTCGTGCGTCTCCTGCACGATGGAGCGGCCGGCCGGGCCGTCCATCATCGCGGCGCTGACGTCGAGCGAGGCGATGATCCCGTAATGCGGCGAGGTCGACCCGTGCATCATGAAGGCGTCGTTGAAGCGCGTCGTGTCGATCTTGCGTTTCTCGGACTCCTGGATGTGGATCATCGAGGCCTGCGAGAACGCGGCCAGCAGCTTGTGCGTGGACTGCGTCGCGAACACCAGCGTGTGGTCCGCGCGCGGATGGCCGCGCGGCACGCCCATCGCGTGGCGGCCCGAATAGAACTCGTGGAAGGCCGCGTAGGCGTACCAGGCCTCGTCGAAATGCAGGGCGTCGACCTGGTCGGTGACCTTCGCCTTGATCATCTCGGCGTTGTAGCAAAGGCCGTCGTAGGTGGAATTGGTCACCACCGCGATGCGCACCTGCCCCTTGTTCCCGCGCGCGATCGGGCTCGCCGCGATCCGCCTCTGCATGGCCTCGGGCGAGAACTGGTCGAAACCGATCGGGCCGATGATCCCGTAGTCGTTGCGCGACGGCATGAAGTAAATCGGCGTCGCACCCGTCATGATCAGCGAATGCAAGAGCGACTTGTGGCAGTTGCGGTCCACCGCCACGAGGTCCCCTCGCCCCGCCATCGAATGCCAGACGATCTTGTTGGCGGTCGATGTGCCGTTGGTGACGAAATAGGTGTGGTCGGCACCGAACACGCTCGCCGCATGGCTTTCGGCTTCTTTCACCGGCCCGGTGTGGTCGAGCAGCGAGCCGAGCTCCGGCACCGAAACCGAAAGGTCCGACCGCAGCGTGTTCTCGCCGAAGAATTCATGCAGCGCGAAGCCCACCGGCGACTTGGTGAAGCCGATGCCTCCTGCATGGCCCGGTGTGTGCCACGAATAGGCCGAGCGCTCCGCGTGGTGCGCGAGAGCCTTGAAGAACGGCGGCAGCAGGTTCTCGAGGTATTCCGATGCCGCGCGCATGATCTGCCGCGCGAGGAAGGGCACCGTGTCCTCGTAGAGGTAGATGATGCTGTGCAGGTGGCGCAGCGCCTCGATCACCGCCGCCGAGCCCTTCTCCAGCGCGGCCGATTCGCCGAGCGCGATGATCGGCAGCAGCGGTGCGCGCTCGTGCACCTTGTGCATTTCCTCGACCATGCGCTTGAGCATCTCGGCGTCGCCGCGGGCGGGCTCGGCGCTCATCACGATCGCCGAGAGCCCGCGATGCGCGCCGGCGACGATGCCGGCATCGGACTGCCCGGCGACCGCGAACGTCTTCCACCCGTTGCGTTCGATCTCGTCCTGGATCTGGCGGATGCGCACGCCCGCGACCGAGGGTGCGCCGACGTCCCGATGCGCGATGAGGATCGGGAAGCTGGATTGAAACTGCATGGTCTTCTGCTCCCTTTCTTCCTGCGGCTAGAAAGTGACCTTGGTCGAGAACTGCAGCCGCGAATCGGGTTCCGATGCGCCGTCCTTGTTCTCGCGTCGGCCCCAGATGTATTCGAGGCCGGTCGTGATGTTCTTCTGCAGGTTGTAGAGGAGGTTCGCCGACGCATAGCTGCCCTTTCGGAAGGCGCTGCCGAGCTGGCCGTCGGTGTTGCTCTGGCGGTGCTCGCTGTAGCCGATCGCGCTCGTCCACTGCGCGTTCCAGGCGTGGTTGTAGTAGAGCAACCAGGCGGTCGAGGGAACAGTCTCGGCACGCAGGAGAGCGTTCGGCGCGAGGTCCACGCCGCCGTCGTTCGCGTAGCTTGCGATCGCATGGCCGTAGGCCGCCTGCCAGGTCAGCGAATCCTTGCCGCCGAAGAACTTGAACGCGCCCGAGAGATTCGCGCCATAGCCGGTCTGGTGGCCTGACGGGTTGCCGCCCGGCGTGTTCACGAACTGGTAGCCCACCTGCCGCACCATGCCGGCTGCGCGCACATGGCCCCAATCTCCATCAAACCGGAACGACGCGATCGCATCCGGCGTGCGGTTCCACGGCTGCACGCCCGCGCCGAAGGCCGGGTCCACCTCGGTGAGCTTGCCGGTGTCGAGCGCGGAGTTCGGCGCCTCGAGCGACAGCGCGACTTTCATGCCGTTGCTGTCGAACGGCGTGTAGCGCAACTGCGGGTTGCGCAGGAACATCATGCCGCTCGGTCCCCAGTAGTCGATCGTGTTGGGAAACACGTCGATGTCCATGAAGTTCGAGTAGTACTGCCCGACGCCGAACTTGCCGAGTTCGCCCCACACGTTCAGCCAGTGCACGTGCGTGCCGCCGTCGGTGCCGAAGAGATCGAAGCTGACGTCCGTCTTGATCTCGCCGTAGGTGGTCGGGATGAACGACTTGAAGCCGAGGCTCGACTGCCGCACGCTGAAGGTGGTCGCACCGTCCTTGCCGCAACCCGCATCGCCCGGGCAGTTGACCGGAATCTGCGAGGGCCGCAGCGTCGCGCTCCACTGCGGGTTCATCCGCTTGTTGTCGTAGATCGCGTCGAGCATCACCTGGCCGTAGAACTCGACATGCGCCTTGTCCTTGTCCGGTGCGTTGTCGTCGGCGACCGAGCGGGGCGCGATCACGAGCGCACCGGCCGGCGCGGCGGCGGGCGCCTGCGCGGCAGCCGGTGCAGGCTGCGCCTGCTGCTGCCGCTCCAGCGTCTCGACACGCCGCTGCATGTCCTCGATCGTCTTCAGGGCCTGCTGAAGCTGGGCCTTGAGTTCATCGACCTGCGGGTCCGCGGCATGGGCCGCGGGCACGGCCTGCACGCCTCCGACGATCGCAAGAGTCCAAAGCAATTTCCTCATGACACCCCCTCTGGTGTGGAGTTGACAATTCGCCATCGACCAACGCTCGCGCGGTGCGATCTTAGGAGTCGCTGTCCGGCTGTCATTTGCAGGGCGGGACAATTTGTTTGCACTTTGGGACAGGCGCCCCCTCGCAAACCCTCGACCTGCGGCGCCCTCACATCGCGTCGAGTTCGGAGTGCTCGTGGATCGGACGCCCCGGGCGCCCCATCCCTCGACGCGCCATCCATTGCGAGGCCGTCATGCCGAAGTGGCCGCGGAACCACCGCGAGAAGTCGGCGCCCGAGGCGAATCCGAGCAGGTAGCCCACCTCGTAGAACGTTCGCCCGCCCCCGGCGAGGTAGGTTTCGGCCATCTCGGCGCGCACGCCGTCGATGACTGTCGAGACACTCTGGCCCGCGACCGCGAGCTTGCGGTTGAGCGTGCGCCGGTGCGTGCCCAATTGCTCGGCGACCCGCTCGACCGAGCAGCTTCCGCTCGGGATCAGCACCCTCGCCACCTGGCGCACCCGGTCGAGCGGTCCGTCGCTTGCCGCCGTGAGCTGCTGGTCCAGCCATTGCTTGAGTGCGTGGCCGAGTTCGGGGTCGGCCAGGGGGATCGGCAGGTCCAGATCCCGGTTGCGGCAGACGATCGCGTCGAAGGGCTGCGAGAAGTCGATCGTCGCCCCGAGCACGCGCTTGTGAACCTCGAGACTGCGAGGCTTCCCATGGCGGAAGCAGACGCTGACCGGCTGGAAGTCCTCGTGCGCAAGCGCGCGCAGTGCGCGCAGCGTCACGCCCGCCGCCATCTCGATCCCCTGGCGCGAGTCGCCCGGCTTCTGAAGCTTGAGCTCGAGAAAGGCCATCGTGAACTGGCCCATGTCGTCGAGCTTCAGGCCCAGGCCGCCGTTCTGCACGCACATGTAGCGCCTCAGGGACTGCAACGCGGCGCGCAGCGTCGGCTCCTCGCGCAGCACCGCGGCGAGCACGCCCAGGTTGCTGATCCTGCGCGTCTCGGCAAGCAGCAGGCCGAAGGCCTCCTGTCCCGACGCGCGCGCCGACGCCTCGAGCAGCGCCGCGACCGAATCGACGCTGATCAGGGTGTCCTTGCTGCAAAGCACCGCCGGCGGCAGGCCAGCCGCCTTCACCATGCGCACGGGATCGAGCCCGACCGACCGGGCCAGGGCGTCGTAGTCCGTCAGCGTCGCACCGCGCGTCAGTTGGCCGGTCGCCTGCGACTTCTCGTCGCGAAGCTCGAGGACGTCAAGGCGACGCATGCTGCGTGTCCCCCGCAGGAGTCACCGAAGAGTGCAATGCGGGTACGCGCGATGCGACCCGCTTCACGATCGAAGCGTTCATGTCTGCCTCCATCAGCTTTCATTATTGACAAGCGCCCCTGCGGCGAACATTGCACCTTCGGGCAATGCCGACGCCACGCGCAACTAGCGGCGTCCTCCGCCGCCGCGCCCGCCGCCACCGCCACCGCGCGCACCGCCGCCACCGGAGAAGCCGCCGCTGCGGCTGGCGCCGCCGGATGCGCCGCTGCGGCCGCCACTGAATCCCCCGATGAGCGGCCGGCGCCGTAGCTGGCGGACGGCCGGCTCACGTTCGCGCTGCTGCGGGCATTGCCGTAGCTGGCCATCGATTGCCGGCTGGCTGCCCCGCGATCGACTTGTTGCCGCGTCTGCGGGGAGCCGCCAGCCGCGCCCCTGAACGCGTTGTCGGTGGACGGGCGGCTCTGCACCTGCTGCAAGCCCTGGCTTCGGCTGCCCGCGCCGAACTGTCCGCCGCGGTCCCCGCCCGCGAACTGGGAGCCGCGATCCCCCGCCCGCGTCTGGCCCGCGGCCCGGTCGCCCGCACGCAGGCCGGCCTGATCGCCGGCGCGGCCTCCGCGGTCGAAGTTGCCCGCCGCCTGCTGGGCGCGCTGGCGCGTCGCGGGGTCGTCGCGCAGGTTCTGCCGGCCCTGCGCCGGGTCCATGCCGCGCTGCTGCAATGCGGCTTGCGCGCGCTGGCGCTCCGCGTTGCGCCCGGCGTTGTCGCGGCCGCGGAAATCGGCGCGGTTGTCGACGCCGGGCACATTGCGGGCGAACTGCTGCTGGCTGCGCTGGTCGCGGTATGGCACGCCGCGCCGGTTGGCCGCGTTGTGCTGCCAGTTGTTCTGGTTCGCCCCGATCTGGCGATGGGTGTTGATGCTGTTGTAGCGGTTGGTGTTGATGTTGACGTTGCCGCCGCCCCAGTTGCAATTGCCCCAGAGCGCGCCCACCGCCGCCACACCGACGCCGAACGCGATGCCGGTGGCGAGCGCCGCGCCGGGATACCAGCCCGGATACCAGGCGCCGTACCCCACCGGCGGGTAGTAGTACGGCGGGTACGCCGGATAGGGCCACGTGCCGTACACCACGGCCGGGTCGTAGGTGGGCACGTAGACCACCTCGGGATTCGTCGGCTCGATGCGGATCACGCTCTGCTGCGTCTGCGGCTCCTGCTCGACGATCACATGCTGCTGCTCGTTGCTCTGGAGGCTGCCCTGCTGCTGCGCCTTGCCGCGCAGGCGCTGCGCGGAATCGAGCACGTCCCTGGACGACGCGAGGAAGGCATCGCCGAGGTTCTGCACCCAGTCGGGCTGCTCCCCCATCATCTGGATCACCTGCGGGAAGGCGACCAGCGACTGCACGCTCGGGTCCCACGGCATGCCCTGCACCGCCTTGACGGCGGCATCGCCGCTCTGGTCAGGGTGGGACCTGGACCACTTCGCGGCGTCGGCCACGTCGGCGGGGTAGGTCGCGGCCATCAGCACCTGCGACAGCAGCGAATCGGGGTACAGCGCGATCGGCGCCATCATCTGGTCGATCTGCTCGCGGCTGAAGGACGGAGCGGTCGCCTGCTGCGCCGCAGCGAGCACCGGCAGGCACAGGCAGAGCAGCGCGACGAGGAAGCTTGCGAACCGGAGGACCGAAGGACGCATGGCGGTCTCCTGACGGGATCCGGCACACATGCTCGCGCGCCTGCGCCGCCAGCGCAAGCGCCTGCGTCAATCCCTCGCCTGGAGCCAATGCACGCTGAAGAGGCGGTCCGGATCGGTCCACACCGCGGCGGGCCGGAAGCCTGCCTGGACCGCCAGCGCGCGCAGGCTGTCGATGGTGAACTTGTACGAGTTCTCGGTGTGGATCGTCTCGCCTTCCTCGAAGACGAAACGCTGTCCGTCGAGCGTGACGGTCTGCGCGCGGCGGCTCACCAGATGCATCTCGATGCGCTGCAGCGGCGCGTTGTAGAACGCCGCATGCGTGAAGCCGTCGGGCTCGAAGTCGGTGCCGAGTTCACGGTTGGCGCGTCGCAGCAGGTTCAGATTGAACGCCGCCGTCACGCCCTGCGGGTCGTTGTACGCGGCGTGCAGCAATGCGGGGGCCTTCACGAGGTCGACCCCGAGCAGCAGCCCGCCGCCGCGCAGCAGCCGGCACGCCAGCTGGAGGAAGGCGAGCGCCTCCGCGGGGCTGAAGTTGCCCAGCGTGGAACCCGGGAAGAAGCCGACGCGCTGCCCCGCGGCCTTCTCGCGCGAAGGCAGCACCAGCGGCATGGTGTAGTCGGCCACCATCGGCTGCACCGCAAGTTGCGGATAGTCGGTGCGCAGGCGTTCGGCAGCCGCTTCGAGGTGCTCGCCGGAGATGTCGATCGGCACGTAGCGCCGGGGCGATTCGAGCGCGTCGAGCAGCAGCCGCACCTTGGTGAGCGAGCCGGCGCCGAACTCGACGATCTCGGCATGCGGCCCGATCTGCGCCGCGATCTCGGGCGCGCATTCGGTGAGGATGCGCACCTCGGTGCGCGTCGGGTAGTACTCGGGCAGCTCGCAGATGCGATCGAAGAGCGCCGAGCCCGCGGCATCGTAGAAGAACTTCGGCGAAATGCTGCGCTGCGCCTGGCTCAGCCCCGCATGCAGTTCCCGCGCGAAGTCGGACAGCGGCGCCGCGCGCTGCGCCGCGCGAAAGGCGTGGACGTTGAATGCCTGTGTTCGCATCAGAGATCCTTCGCGAGCCGCAGCCCCGAGAACTGCCAGCGCGCCGCCGGCGGGAAGAAGTTGCGGTAGCTGGCCCGCGCATGCCCGTCGGGCGTCGCGACGCTGCTGCCGCGCAGCACGATCTGGCCGACCATGAACTTGCCGTTGTATTCGGCCGCGACGCCCGCGAGCGGTCGGAAGCCCGGGTACGGGTCGTAGGACGAGCGCGTCCATTGCCAGACGTGGCCGTGCATCTCCGAGATGCCGGGCGCGTCGTGCGCAGCCTCCCATTCGAACTCGGTGGGAAGCCTGGCGCCGGCCCACTCCGCATAGGCCGCGGCTTCGTAGAAGCTCAGGTGCGCGACAGGCGCCTCGGGCTCCATGGGCCGCACGCCGTGCAGGCCGAAGACCTGCCAGCCGCCCGCAGCGCCGTGATGGGCAAGCCGCGGATCGTCGGGCGCGAGCCAGTAAGGCGGGCAGCGCCAGCCCTGCGCCTGCACCGAGGCCCAGCCGTCGGACAGCCACAGGTCGGGGCGCTGGTAACCGCCGTCGGCGATGAACTGCGCGTATTCGCCGCAGTTCACGAGCCGGTCCGCGATCGCGTGAGGATGCAGCAGCGTCGCGTGGCGCGGTGTTTCGTTGTCGAAGGCGAAGCCGGGGCCTGCGTGGCCGGCCGCCATGACGCCGCCGGGGCGCTCGATCCACCGCATCGACGGCGCGACCGACGCGAGGCGCAGGGCCGGACCGGAGGCCGGCCGGTATGCCGGCAGCATCGGATTGCATGACAGCGCATGCAGGATGTCGGTGAGGATCAGTTCCTGGTGCTGCTGCTCGTGGTTCAGGCCCAGCGTGAAGACGGGTTCGACCGCCGGCCAGTCGACGTCGCCCGCGGTGCCGAGAAATGCGAGCACGGCCTCGTCCACATGCCGACGATAGGCGCGCACTTCATCGAGCGAGGGACGCGTGAGCAGCCCGCGCTGCGGGCGCGGATGGCGTGGGCCGAGGGCCTCGTAGTAGGAATTGAAGAGATAGGGAAACCGTTCATCGAACAACCGGTAACCGCCGGCGTGCGGCTGCAGCAACACCGTTTCGAAGAACCAGGTGGTGTGCGCCAGGTGCCACTTGGTCGGGCTGGCGTCGGGCATGGACTGGATGCACTGGTCCTCGGCCGAAAGCGGCGCCGCCAGCGCGAGGGTGTGGGCGCGCACTGCCTGAAAACGCTCGCGCAGCGCCTGCGCCGCAGACACGGCCGGCTGGGTCAACTTCATGGGGTCTCCAGTGCTGGTTGGTGGTTTTTAGCCCATGCACACAACAGGACGCCGTAGGACAAGGCCCCGCCCGGACGGACGAGGCGACCGGAACGCCGGCGCGGCGGGACGTGCCACTTTGGCACAAGTCGCTTTCGGCTGCCATGACCCTGCGTATCATCCGGCGAATGAGCACGCCCCCTCATCCGGCCGCCCGCACATCGTCATCATCGGCTGCGGTTTCGGCGGCCTCGAGGCGGCGCGCAAGCTGCAGAGCGCCGACGTCGACGTCACGGTCATCGACAAGACCAACCACCATCTCTTCCAGCCCCTGCTCTACCAGGTGGCGACCGCCGGGCTGGCGGCGCCGGCCATCGCGGCGCCCGTTCGGGTGCTGTTCCGGCGCCGGCCGAACGTCACCACACTGCTCGGCGAAGTCACCGGCATCGATCCGAAGGCGCAGCAGGTGCGGCTGGCCGACGGCACCCTCATCGACTGGGACCACCTGATCGTCGCGGCCGGCGCCACGCACAGCTATTTCGGCAACGACCAATGGGCGCAGGCCGCGCCGGGACTCAAGACGCTGGCGGATGCCTTCGAGATCCGCCGCCGCGTCCTGCTGAGCTTCGAACAGGCCGAGGTCGAGACCGACCCCGAGAAGCGCCGCGCGCTGCTGACTTTCGCGGTGATCGGCGCCGGGCCGACCGGCGTCGAGATGGCCGGGACCATGGCGGAGATCGCGCGCCACACGCTCTCGGGCGAATTCCGGCGCATCGACCCTGCCAGTGCCGAGGTGCTGCTGATCGAGGGCGGCCCGCGCGTGCTGCAGGCCATGCCCGAATCGCTCAGCCAGCGCGCGCTGGAGCAGTTGCAGAAGCTCGGCGTGCAGGTGCGGCTGAATGCGCGCGTGACGGCGGTCGAGCCCCACGGGCTGCAGGTCGAATCGCCGTTCAGCGACGGCGGGGCCGGCGTCGGCAGCCATCACATCCCGTGCAACTGCGTGGTGTGG
Organism: Variovorax ureilyticus; assembly: GCF_050632185.1. Taxonomy (GTDB): domain Bacteria; phylum Pseudomonadota; class Gammaproteobacteria; order Burkholderiales; family Burkholderiaceae_C; genus Variovorax; species Variovorax ureilyticus_A. The sequence continues at coordinate 1,325,587 of NZ_CP192579.1, read as the reverse complement.
GCGGCCGGCGTCGCCGCCTCGCCGCTGGGCCGCATGCTGGCCGCCGTGACCGGCGCGGAAACCGACCGCGCGGGCCGCGTGAAGGTGCTGCCGGATCTGAGCCTGCCGGGCTATCCGAACATCAGCGTGGTGGGCGATCTCGCGGCCGCGATGAGCCACCGCCCGGGCCGCGAACCCAAGCCCGTGCCCGGCGTGTCGCCCGGCGCCAAGCAGATGGGCCGCGCCGCCGCCACGAACATCCTGCGCCGCATCGCGGGCCGGGCGACGGAGCCCTTCCGCTACCGCGACTACGGCAACCTCGCGACCATCGGCCGCAATTCGGCGGTGGTCGATCTGGGCACGCCCTTCGGCCCGCTGCGCTTCTCGGGGAAGGCGGCGTGGCTGTTCTGGCTGTTCGCGCACGTGTACTTCCTGATCGGCTTTCGCAATCGCTTCGTGGTGCTGCTGGACTGGGCGAGCGCGTACTGGAGCTTCCAGCGCTATGCGCGCGTGGTGGCGGATGTCCGGGCACGGGGGAACCAGCCATGAGCCATGCACGCGTCGAAAGCAAGCTCCAATCCCTCGGCCTCGAGCTGCCGCCACAACTCGCGATGCCGCCCGGCATGGTGCTCCCGTTTCCGTGGGTGCGCGTGGTCGGCATGGTGAACGTCAGACCACCCCCAGATCCTTCGGCGCCACGCCTTCGAACACCCGATCGAGCTGCGCAGGCAAGAGCCCGTACATCCGCTTGAACAGCCCCCGAACACAGCCCGGTACTCGTTGAGCACCGGGTAGTCGCGGTTCTGGAAGAGGCGGTCCTGTGTCAGCGCCACCTGCTCGCCGACCACCCGCCCGCCTGCCCGGGCCGCCAGCCCGCCGCCGAGCACCCAGTAGACCGTTCCATGGCCATGGTCGGTGCCGCGGTTGCCGTTTTCGCGGGAAGGTGCGGCCGAACTCGCTGATCACCACCACGACGGTGTTGCGCCAGCCGTCACCGATCTCCGCAGCGAAACCCGACAGGCCACGCCCGAGTTCGTCGAGCCGGTTCGCGAGATAGCCCGTCGCGCCGCCCTGCCCCACGTGCGTGTCCCAGCCGCCGATGTCGACGAAGCCCAGGTCGAAGCGCTCGCGCATGAGCCGCGCCATGCGGCGCGCGACGAGCTCGAAGCCCTTGGCGCTCATCGCATCGCGACTCGCGGCCTCCATCTCGGCCTGCATGGAACGCATCACCTCGTCGCGGACCTGGAAACCCTCCGCGACCGGCTGCGCCAGCGACGTGTTGCGATACATGGACTGAATCACCCGACTCTGCCGCTCGTCGATGCCGGGGCGCCCCACGCCGGCGAGCGCCATGTTGGCCGCCTTAGCCTCGCCGTGCATCGCAATCGGCAACTGGTTCGTGAACGCGATGGGCGACACGTCCACGCGCGGCCCTGCGCCCAGCACCATGGCGAGCCGGTTGAGGAAGCCCGACCGGTAGTCACGCCGCCTGTCGAGCGCCTGGCCGAGCTCGATCGAATCCTGCGTCTCGAAGTGGCTGCGGGTGAGGTCGTCCGTGCCCGCGAAGGCGATGAAGGCGGCCTGCCGCTTCTGGAACAGCGGCATCACGCTCGGTGCGAGCACGGGGTGCAGGCCCCACACGCCATCGAGCGCCAGGGCACCGTCCCTCTCGCCGGGTCGGGCGATGGCGATGTTGGGCCGTGCGGCGTAGTAGAAGTCGCTCGACGTGGGCACCAGCACGTTCGCGCAGTCGTAGGCACCGCGCAGGAAGACCACGAGCAGCTTGGCGCCACCTGCCGCCGGCGCGGCGACAAGATGACCGGCCACCCCGGCAGCGGCGGTCGCGCCAAGGAGTCTGAGCACATCGCGTCGTTGCATGGCAGCCTCCTTCAACGGTGCATCCGTTCGGGCGACGCGAGCAGGAAGGTGTTCCAGTCCTGCGGCGACCTGGCCTCTGCCAGCGCCTCGCGCGTGTCGATACTCATCGACGGCAGGCCGAGGCGCACGACGGGCGACTCGGCAAGCGCGGGCGGGGCCGGCCGCTCGCCCAGGACACCATCGTCGCGGCGGAACAGCACGCCGCCGTTCGCCCCGATGGCCCGGGCGATCTCGAAGCGGGTGCTCATCTGTCCCGCGCTGGCCCAGGCATCCTGCGTCATCGGATAGCCATCGGGCGTCTCATGGCCGTAGAGCGGCTCGCCCATGCGGGCCATCCACTGGAGCATCGGATCCACGTTGCTGACGATACGGCCGTCGTCGGCGAGCCGGACACTGGCGATCACGTAGTGCACCGGATCGCGGAACTTGCGGCCGAGCGAGGCGGCGAATTCGCGCGACTCGAACATCGTCTGCAGCGTCTCGGCAATGTCACCGTCCGACTTGCGGAAGGTCTCGGCCATGCGGCCCACCAGTGCGGGCGATGGATCGTCGGCGACGAAATACACCGCGAGCTTGCGCGAGATGAAGCGCGCCGTCGCGGGTGCGCGGGCCAGGCGGTCGAGCGCCTCGTCCACCTCGGCGAGCCCGCGCTGCGTCATGGGCTGGCCCAGCAGCGTCTTCGCGCCATAGTCATGACGGTTCGGATTGAATTCGAACAGGCCCTGCTGCACGTAGTCGCCACGGACATCCGGCTGCATGCGCGGCGGCGCATCGGGCGCGCGCACCCGGATGCCCACGCCCGTGAGCACCCGGGCCAGTTCCTGCACGTCGGCCTGCGAATAGCCGCTGCCAACGCCCAGGGTGTGGAGCTCCATCAGCTCGCGCGCGTAGTTCTCGTTGATCCGGTCGGCGGCGTTCTGCGCGTTGTCCAGGTACAGCAGCATCGCCGGGTGATGCAGCGTGGCACCGAGCAAGTCTCGGAACCGGCCCAGCGCATGCGGGCGGATCGCGGTTTCCTCATAGTCGCCGACCAGCGCGCGCAGGTTGGCCTTGCGTGCGTTCACGTTGAAGTGATTCATCCAGAACCACGTCATCTGTTCCTCGAGCTGATTGGGCGAGTAAAGCGCGCGCAGAACGAAGCGCTGCTGCGCCTCGCGCGCGAGGCGGGTCAGGTCCTGCTGGAGGGTCTTGCGCGCCTCCTTCTTCTGTTCCTCGTCGGCCAGCTCGTTCATCGCACGCCGCTGCGCTCTCAGCGACGCGACGATCGCTTCGGCGGGCGTGTGCGAGATGGTCATCGCGTCGATCTGAGCCTGGACCTCTGCAGGCAGCGCGGCGGGACGTGGATGCAGTTGCTCGCGCAGCCATTCGGGCAGCCCGAGGCGCTCCAGGTCCCTTGCACCGCCGGCGTTCGCGCCCCAGCTCACCCGTTCGAGCCAGCGAAGCTGAACGGCTTCGTCAGCTGCGGGGACCTGCGGGAGCGATCCTCGGCCGGCGGGTGCCGCACAGGCGCCGAACAGCAACGACGACGTGAGCAGGAGTCCGGACACCACCATGCGACGTGGGGTTCTCATCGGGTTTTCCTCGCCCCGGAGCACCGCCGGGGCTGCCCCACTCAACCAGCCGGCGTCTGCGCCGGTTGACGGTCTTTACACGCCGATCAGGCGACGGCCACGCTCGGGGGCGCTGCGCCTGCGATCTGCCGCAGCGCACGCTCGAACACCTCCACCGGCTGGCCGCCCGAGATCAAGTGCTTGTTGTCGATGATGATCGCGGGCACGGAATGGATGCCGGCCTCGGTGTAGAGCCGTTCGCGCGCGCGGGTTTCGGCGGCGAATTCGTGGCTCTCGAGGATCTCGCGTGCCCGCTGCGGATCGAGCCCCGCCTCGGTCGCGAGGCGCACCAGCACTTCGGGATCCGACGGGTTCTCGCCATCGGTGTGGCAGGCCTTGAGCAGCGCTTTCTTCAGCGCGACCTGCTTGGAAAGATCTTCGCGCTCGGCCCAGTGCAGCAGCCGGTGCGCGTCGAAGGTGTTGTAGACGCGCGAGCGCCCTTCGGGGCGGAACTCGAAGCCGACCGAAGCGCCGCGTGCGCGGATCGCTTCGCGGGCCTGCGCCTGCTGCTCGCGCGTGGAACCATACTTCTGGTTCAGGTGCTCGAAGGCATCCTGCCCTTCGGGCGGCATGGCCGGGTTCAGCTCGAAGGGCTGGAAGCGGAGCTCGGCAGTGATCTCGGGCGCGAGCTTCTTCAGAGCGGCTTCGAGCGAGCCGAGGCCGACGGCGCACCAGGGGCACGACACGTCGGACACGAAATCGATGTGGAGTCGGGTAGGCATGGCCCGCATCATGAGGCCGCGCGGAACTTTCAACCGACGCGGGCCCGATCACCCCACGGGCCACTACGTCATCGCGGCCGGGCCGGCTTGCTTCAGAGGCTGCGCCAGAAGTCCACCAGCGTCTGGCTGAACTCCACCGGGCGCTCGACCGCGCTCAGGTGCGCCGCATCGATGGTGACCAGGCGCGCGCCCGGAATCGCCTCCGCGATGGTTTCGGACATGGCGGGCGGCGTCGCTTCGTCGCGTGCGCCGGCGATCACCAGCGTGGGCACCGAGATGGCGCGATTGCTCTCGCGGAAATCGATCGCCGCGACCGCATGGCAGCTCGCGATGTAGCCGGCGGCATCGGTACTCAGCAGCGTTTCGGTCAGCTTGCGGGCCTCCTCGGCCCCTTCGGGGGTCGAAACGTACTCGGGCGTGAGCCAGCGCGCGACGGCCCCGGATGCGATGGCCGCCACGCCCTGAGCCTGAACCGTCTCGATGCGCGTGCGCCATGGCGCCTGGTCGGGATAGTGCGCGGACGAGTTCGCGATCACCAGGCTCCTGAGCATCCCGGGATGCTTCGGCGCCAGCGCCTGCGCCGTCATGCCGCCCATCGACAGGCCGACGAAATGGATAGGCACGTCGCCCGCCTCGCGCGTGATGAGTTCCGCGGCGTCATCGGCAAGCGCCTCTATCGTGAGCGGACCGGCCACCACTTCGGAGCGGCCGTGATTACGGTGGTCGTACCGAATCACCGTGTGCGCGCGGGCGAGCTGCTCAGCCACACCGTCCCACATGTGCAGGTCGCAGCCCAGTGCATGACTCAACACGACGATCGGGCCGTCGCCTTCGCGGACGACATTCAGACGGGTCATGGTGTTTCCTTTCGTTGATGTGTCCTGGGCAGGTGCGGCAGCCACAGCGTCGAAGCGGAAGTCATTTGGCGATCTGAGGTGGATGGAGTTGGGCTTGCAGCACCAGCGCCTGCGCCAGCGCCATCTCGCCGGCGGACCCGGCGAGCGCCGGATCGAACCATTCGTCGGCGGCATCACGGGGAAGCTCGGCGCGCAGCCGGTCGATATTGGAGCGCATCCGCGCTGCATCCGCATGCAGGCCGGGCAAAGCCCCTGCAAGCGCACGCACGCTGCCGTGCGCCGACATCAGCAACTGCGGCCACTCGCCGAGTTCGGCCTGCCATGCACCGAGGGCGCGCTCGTGTTCCTGCGGCATGGCCTGCAGCAAGGCGGCGACGCGCTGCGGCGCGCGCTCGGCGGCCGCGAGCGCGACCATCGAAGCCACCGGATTTCGCTTGTACGGCATCGCGGACGAACCGCCGCGCCCCGGCTCGCCGGGCTCGGCGAGTTCACCGACCTCGTACTGGCCCATGAGCGAGATGTCCTTCGCGATCTTGCCGAGGCTGCCGACCATGATGCCGAGCTCGCAGCCGAGCGCGACCCATTCGTCGCGCTGCGTATGCCGAGCCGCGCCCGGATCGCCGAGACCGAGCGCCTCGGCCATGAGGTGGCGCACCTGCGGTCCCAGCCCCTTCATCTGCGCCAGCGTGCCGACGGCTCCGCCGAGTTGCACATTCAGCGCGCGGCGCGCGGCCTGCGAAATCCGATCGCGGCTGCGCACCAGCGGCGCGGCCCAGCCGACGCACTTCAGGCCGAAGCTGGTGACCGAGGCCGGCTGCATCAGCGTGCGCGCGAGGATGGGGGTGGTCGCATGCGTCTCGGCATGCCGCAGCAGCACCTGCGCGGCCTTGGCCAGGTCGGCCTCGACCAGCGACACGGCCTCGCGCGTGACCAGCGCCATCGCGGTGTCGATCACATCCTGGCTGGTGCTGCCGAAATGCACGTAGCGCACCGCATCGGCGTTGAAGAGGCCCACCGCTTCCTTGAGGCTCTTCACGAGCGGGATCGCGACGCTGCCGGCGCGGCTGCTGCCGCGCACGATCTTCGCCACATCGAAAAGCTCGACCTTGCAGCTGCCGACGATCGACTGCGCCGCCGATTCGGGGATCAGGCCGACCTGCGCCTGTGCGCGTGCCAGCGCGGCCTCGAAGCGCAGCATCGCGTCGATGAAGTCGTGGTCGCTGAAGGCCGCCAGAGTTTCGGACGTGGAGAGGAACCCCTCGAAGATGCTCATGGCACTCGGTGTTCAGTAGGCAAGTGTGGCAACGGCGCGCAGTTCCTCGGCGGTGGCGGTGCCGTAGCCGAAGAATTCGAGATAGGCCGGGATCATCTCGAACAGCATGTCGGTGCCGACCTGCACCGCGCAGCCCTTTTCCTTGGCGGCGCGCAGGAGCGGCGTGTATTCGCTCTTCATCACCACCTCGCCGACGAAGGTGGTGGGCGCGATGCGGTCGATGTCGAAGGGCAGCGGATCGCCCTCCTTCATGCCCAGCGGCGTGGCGTTGACCACGAGCTCGAAGCCCGCCGGATCGTTGGAGCCGGTCGTGACCTTGAGCTTCGGGTAGTGGGTGCGCAGCCGCTCGGCGAGCGCTTCGGCCGACGCGGCGCTCATGTCGAAGAGCGCCATCTCCGCGACGTTCGCCGCGGCGAGCGACGCAGCGATCGCCGAGCCCACGCCGCCGCTGCCCGACACCAGCACCCGCGTGCCGTCGAGCGAACGGCCCTTGCGCTGCACGCCGCGCACGAAGCCCGCGCCGTCGAACTGGTCGCCGACCAGCCGGCCGTCGGCGCGCTTGAGCACCGCATTGCAGGCGCCCGCGATCCTCGCGGTGGGCGTGACTTCGTCGACCAGCGACATGGTCGTGATCTTGTGCGGCATGGTCACGAGCGCGCCGCGCAGGTTGGTGAACTTGAAGACCGACGCGAACACCCCGGGATAGTCCTCGGCCTTCACGCCCATCGGGATGACGACCGCATCGATGCCCTGCTTCTCGAACCAGGGGTTGTAGATCATGGGAGCCTTGAAGCTCTCCGTTGGATAGCCGAGATGGGCGATGAGGGTGGTCTTGCCGGAAATCATTGCAGTGGTCCTAGGGATGAATCACGCCGTCGCCGCTGCCGCAGCATGGGCGCCGCCGAGGAAAAGCCGTTCGATGTTCGGGTCGGCCAATAGCGCGTCGGCCCGCTTGTGCAGCACGAGGCGGCCCGATTCGAGCGCGATCGCCTCGTCCGCCATGTGCAGCGCGCTCTTCACGTTCTGCTCGACCATGAGCACCGTCGTGCCGCCGTCGGCCAGCCGGCGCAGCAGCTTGAAGACGTCCTGCACCACGATCGGCGACAGGCCGATCGAAGGCTCGTCGATCAGGATGACCTTGGGCCGAAGCAGCAGCGCGCGGCCGACTTCGAGCTGCTTCTGCTCGCCGCCCGAGAGCGAGGCCGCCGCGCTGTGCATGCGCTCCTTGACGCGCGGAAAGAACTCCAGCACTTCGGGAATGCGCTCGCGCGTGGTCTTCATGCCCAGCGTGATGCCGCCGAGCTCCAGGTTCTCGAAGGCGGTGAGCTGGCCGAACAGGTTGCGCCCCTGCGGGACGAAGGCGACGCCGTGCTTCACCAGCAGGTCGCGCGCGCTGGCGCCGGTGATGTCCTGCCCGTCGAGGCGGATCGCACCCTGACGCACCTTGAGCAGGCCGAACATCGTCTTCAGCACCGTGGACTTGCCCGCGCCGTTGGGCCCGAGCAGCAGCGTGATCCTGCCGCGCTTCGCCTTGAACGACAGGTTGTTGAGGATCATGAAATCCTTGTAGCCCGCGACGACGTTGTCGAACTCGATGCAGGTGTCGGAATTGTTTTGCATGCTCGTCACCATCAGCTTCCGAGATAGGCGTCCAGCACCTGCTTGTTGGCACGGATCTCCGCCGGCGTGCCGACGGCCATCACCTTGCCCTCGACCATCACCATGATGCGGTGGCACAGGTCCATCACGAAGTCCATGTTGTGTTCGATCACGACGAAGCTGCCGCGGCGCGTGCGGTTGAGGTCCTTCAAGAGCGACGAGAGGCCGCTCACCAGGCTCGGGTTGACGCCGGCGCAGGGCTCGTCGAGGAGCACCAGGTCGGGGTCGCTCATGAAGGCCATGCCGATGTCCACCAGCTTCTGCTGGCCATAGGAGAGCAGGCCGGCCTTCTTGTCGGCCACATGGCGGATGCGGAACTGATCGATCAGCGCGTCGGCCTTGGGGCCGAGGCCCGAGTCGCCGGGCGCGAACATGCGGCTCCACATCGTGCCCTGGTGCTCCTGCGCGGCGACGATGAGGTTCTCGCGCACGGTCATCTTGCCGAACACCTGCAGCGTCTGGAAGGTGCGGCCGACGCCGCGCCGGTTGAGCTCCAGCGGCCCGAGCACGGTGACATCGTCGCCCTTGAGCTCGATGCGTCCGGCATCGGGCGCGATCTGCCCGAGCATGCAGTTGAAGAGCGTGGTCTTGCCCGAGCCGTTGGGGCCGATCACGCCGAAGATCTCGCCGGGGCGGACCTCGAAGCTCACGCCGCCCACGGCCTGGATCGCACCGTACGACTTGCGCAGGTCGGTCACGCGCAGGACAGGAGCGCTCATTGAACCACCCCCACCTTCTGCGCCATCGCCGCGCGGGCCTGCGACGCTTCGCGCGATTCGCGGCGCGCGCGGATGCGATCGGGGATCGAGAGCAGCCCATCGGGCAGCCACACCATCAGCAACACCACGGCGCCGCCGAACAGCGGCAGGTACCAGTCGGACACACCGGGCACATCGCGCAGCCATTCGGGCAGCACCACACCGACCGCTGCGCCCAGCACCGGCCCCCAGAAGTACCCGGGGCCGCCGACCACGACCATCAGGTACATCATGATCGACGCCGCCACGGTGAACGGCGCCGGCTCGATGAACTGCACCAGCGAAGCGAACAGACCGCCCGCCACGCCCGCGTAGGCGGCGCCGATCGCGAAGCTCAGCAGCGTGTAGCCGCGCACGCTGATGCCCAGGCTCTCGGCCCGGATCGGGTTGTCGCGCAGCGCGGTGAAGGCCTTGCCCCACGGCGAGCGCAACAGGCCCCAGAGTGCGAGCGCGAGCAGGACCGCGACCGCCAGCACCAGGTAGTAGTACGGCCGGTTGCCCTCCAGCGACAGCCCGAAGAGCGACGGACGCGCCACGTTGTTGATGCCGAAGGTGCCGCCGGTGAGCCACTCCTCGTTGCGCATCACGAGCCAGATCGCGGTGTTGAAGCCCAGCGTGGCGAAGGCGAGGTAGATGGTCTGCACGCGCAGCGCCGGGAAGCCGAGCGCCAGCCCCACCGCGAAGCACAGCACCGCAGCGGCTGGCAGCCCCAGCCAGAAGCTGAACCCCGCCTTGAGCACCAGCGCCATGGTGTAGGCGCCGATGCCGAGAAAGGCCGCATGGCCGAGCGACTTCTGCCCCGCGTAGCCCACGGTGAGGTTGAGCCCCATCGTCGCGATGATGAAGATCAGCCAGTAGCTCAGCAGGTAGACCCCGTAGTTCTTGAGGAACTGCGGCGCGATGAGCATCGCGGCCAGCGCGGCGGCGATGAAGAAGACATGGAGCTTTTTCATACCTTCCGCTCCTCCTTCTTTCCGAGGAGGCCCTGGGGCTTGAACAGGATCACGACCATGAAAATCACCAGCGCCACCGCGTCCTTGTAGGCCGGCGAGATGTAGGCCGCCGCGAGGTTCTCGGCCACGCCGACGATCAGCCCGCCCACCAGCGCGCCGCGCGAGTTGTTGAAGCCGCCGATGATGGCCGCGAAGAACGCCTTGCTGCCCAGGCTTTCGCCCATGTCGAACTTGGCGAGATAGGTCGGCGTGACCAAGAGCGCTGCCGCCACCGCGAGCGCCGCGTTGATCGCGAAGGTATAGAACACCATGCGCGGCACGTTGATGCCCAGCACGCTCGCGCTTTCGGTGTTCTGCGCCACGGCCTGCATCGCGCGGCCGGTCACGGTCTTCGCGAGGAAGGCCTGCGTCGCCAGCACGATCGCCACCGCGAGCACGAAAGTGCCGAGGTCACCCATCGTGATCGTCACGCCCGCGACATTGAAGAGCTTGTCCGGGAACAGGCTCGGAAAGGGCTGTGCTTCGGCGCTGTAGGCCGCGCGCACGCCGTTGCGCATCGCGATCGACAGGCCGATGCTCGCGACCACGATCGGCATCATTCCGTACTTGAGGAGCGGATCGACCACGCCGCGCTTGAACGCCCAGCCAAGCACCCCCACCGCCACCGCGATGGTGAGCACGAAGCTCACCGCCAGCGGTGCACCGAAGGACATGAACGCCAGCATGGCAAAGGCCGGCAGCATCACGAATTCGCCCTGGGCGAAGTTGATGGTGCCGCTGGCCTGCCAGAGCAGCGTGAAGCCGAGCGCCGCCAGCGCGTAGATCGAGCCGGTGGCGAGCCCGGAAAAGAAGAGCTGCAGGAAGTCGGTCATGGAACCCGGCTCGCCCTCGCGCTTACTGCTTCTTGCCCAGTGCGGGCAGGATTTCCTTCACCTCCTGCTTGCCGTTCTTCACCTCGACGATGAAGCTCTCGCGGTCGAGATCGCCCTTGTCGTCGATGGTCACGTCCATCAGCACGCCGGGCTCCTTCGCGACCGGGATCGTCAGGCCGTGCAGCGCCTTGGCGATCGCGATGCGGTCGAGCTTGCCGGCCTTTTCCACACCGGCCTTGAACATGTAGACGCTGGTGTAACCCTTGATGCCGTTGTGGTCGGGGATGTACTTGTATTCCTTCTCGAACTTCGCGCGGAAGGCGCGCATCGTCGGGATCGGCGCATCGACCGTGAGGCCCACGTGCGCGAGGATTCCGTTGGCGGACTCACCCGCGAGTTCGATCACCTTCTGGCTCGGCAGCACCGTCTCGCCGAGGATCGGCTTGCTCCAGCCCTGCTTGCGCAGCTCGCGCAGCGCGCGCGCCGACTCTTCCTCGTTGGTGTAGACGAACACCGCGTCCGGATTGCTCTGCTTGGCCTTGAGCACCGGCGCCGACCAGTCGACCTGACCCGGCTCGGTCGAGATGTCGGCCACGATCTTGATGCCGTTCGCTTCGGCGGACTTCATGAACGCATCGCGCCCGCCCTTGCCGAAGTCGTTGTTGACGAAGATCACCGCGATCGTCTTGGCCTTGAGATTCGCGGCCACGTAGCGCGCCAGCTTGGGCATCGCGTTGACCTGCGAGAAGCTCGTGCGGAAGACGAAGGGATTGCCCTGCGCGGTGATCGCGGTGGCTTCGGCGCCGGTGAAGTTCGGCGTTTCGCCGCGGCGCGTCTCGGCCATGCTGACGATCATCGAGCCCGAGAAGCCCGGGCCGAACACCGCGATCACGCCGTTGTCGACCGCCTTGGCGGCCATGGCCTTGGCGACGCCGGGGTTCGACTGCGTGTCGCTGATCGCGCTTTCGATCTTCTTGCCGAGGATGCCGCCGGAGGCGTTGATCTCCTTGATCGCGAGTTCGACGCCATTCCTGAAGTTCGTGCCTGCCGTGGCGCCCGTGCCCGACAGCTCCTGGATGTTCGCCACCTTGATGGTGTCCTGGGCGAAAGCGCCGCCCGCGCAGGCGGCCAGCGCACACGCCGCGGCCAGACGGATCGCGAATCGGCGGGGTTGAAGAATGGTCATCGAAGTCTCCTCTTTGGTGGTTGATGGTTTGTGATTGATGATCGTCATGGGCGGCTCAGGGCTGAGACACATGGACGGGCTCGCCGCCCGCGACATGCGACTCGCTGAGCCAGCGCGCGCTCTTCATCGCGCGCTGTCCGACCACCATCGGGTCGGAGTTCACGTAGTCGTCGTTGAACACCTCGAAGGTGTAGTGGCCGCGGTAGCCCTTGTCCTCCAGAAGCTGCACGAGGTCGCGCACATCGTGCAGGCCTTCGCCCGGGAACAGGCGCTGGTGGCGCGCGAGCTCGATCATGTCGGACTGGCGATCGCTGTATTCGAAGAAGTAGTCGGCGAGCTGCACGAGAAAAATCTTCTCGACCGGCACGTCCGCAAGCTGTCTGAGCGTCTCGGGCGTGTCGTCGCCGCGCACGGACATGTGGAAGAAATCGAGGTTGAGGCCGACGTTCTCGCGGTCGCAGCGGCGCACGATGTCCCACGCCTGATGCCAGCGGTTGGTGTGCCGGCCCCACGACAGCGCCTCGTAGCAGATGCGGATGCCCAGCGGCGTCGCGAGCGTGGCGAGCGTGCGCAGGTCTTCGGCCGCGCGGTCGGGGTCGTCGATCGCGAGCGGCGAGGTGGTCGAGCAGCACAGCAGCAGATCGGTGCCGACCAGCGCCATCTGGCGCAACTGCTCGCGCGCCATTTCGAGCCGGTGGGGGCGCATCGCGTCGGGGGCGCACTCGAAGTCCCGCAGCGGCTGGAAGTCGGTGACCTTGAGGCCGCTTTGCTTGACGAGCTCGGCCGCCTTGTCGACACCGGCCGGATGGTTGATGAGATCGCGCGCCCAGAGCTCCACGCCCGAGAAGCCGGCCGCCTTCATGCACTCCAGCTTGTGGCCGAGCTCCCCGCCCATGGTGACGGTGTTGAAGCCGAAGCGGTCGAGGGCGATGGCCATGGAAGTCTCTGTCCTTGGAAGATGAACGGGCTGCGCCTCAGGCCACGCTGGCGGAGTGATAGCGCAACGGCGTGTGGATCTCGTCGGCCATCGAAACGGGGTAGATCAGCTCGCGCAGGAAGTTCGCGTCGTGGCGCACCGCGTTCGCGGCATCCTTGTGGCCGAAGAAGTCGAGGTAGTGCGGCATCTGCTGGATCAGCATCTCGAAGCCGGCCTGCGCGTTGAGGCCGCGCTCGCGCGCCGCGCGCACCAGCGGCGTGGGCTGGCCGCGCAGGAGGATGTCGAACAGCGCCGCGTGCGCGTCCATGCGCGCGACATCCACCGGTATCGGGTCCTCGGGCCTGAGGCCCAGCGAGGTGGCGTTGATGACGAGGTCATAGCCCGCGGGATCGTTGCTGTCCACCGCGACCGTCGTCGCGTCGAAGAAGGCATCGAGCTTGGCCGCGACGCCCGCCGCCTTGCCCGCCGCGATGTCGTAAAAGGCGATGTGCTCGGCGCCGTTGACCGTGCCACCTTCGGCCAATGCGACGCCGATGGCCGCCGCGCTCACCCCCGCACCGAGGATCAGCACGCGCTTGCCGCGGAACGGGATGTTGTAGCGGTCGAGCGCGCCGATCAGCCCTTCGCCGTCGAACAGATCGCCTTCCAGCTCGCCGTTGTCGATGCGTCGCACCACGTTGGCGGAACCCGCGACGCGGCCGAAGAGGCCGCAGCCGTCCAGCAGGTCGACCAGCGACGGCTTGTGCGGCGGTGCGATCACCATGCCGCGCACATTCCTGGCCAGGAAGGCCGCCTTCACGAAGACGGCCAGGTCGCGCCGCCCCACCTGCACCGGCACCATCACCGCATCGATGCCGAAACGCTCGAACACCGCGTTGAACATGCGCGGCAGGCGCACGTTCGTGACCGGGTCGCCCGGGAGAAGGTAGAGAGAGGTGCTGCCGACGATGGAGGGGAACATACGGAGTGTCTCGCTTCAAGTTGTTCGACTATCGACCGAATCACCGAGGAGGCGCCGCTAATGTAGCGGTGCATGTACACCGGTCGTAGCAGAAGGAAGTGTGAAAACGCGATTATCAAACTACACTGATCGATCATCGAACGCTTTCAGGGTTTGTCCCACAAACGCCATGGACAACGAGACATCCCCCGCCCCGCCCGGCCTCGACAAGCGCGACTGGATCGCCGGCCTCGAGCGCGGCATCTCCGTCATCGAATCCTTCGACGACGCGCATCAGCGCATGACCGCCAGCGAGGCCGGCCAGCGCACCGGCATGACGCGAACCGCCGCGCGCCGCTACCTGCTGACACTGCAGCACATGGGCTACGTGGCGAGCGACGGCAAGCTCTTCTGGCTCACGCCGCGCGTGCTGCGGCTCGGGCAGTCCTACCTTGAATCGGCGCGGCTGCCGCGCATCGTGCAGCCCTTTCTCCAGCGCGTGGCGGCCGGCACGCACGAGATCGCCTACCTCAGCGTGATGGACGGCGACGAGGTGGTCTACATCGCGCGCAACGGCCCGAACCGCAGCATGAGCACCGGCTACGTGCTCGGCGCACGGGTGCCGGCGCAGGTGACGGCGTCCGGAATGCTGATGCTCGCGATGCGCAGCGACGAGGAGCGCAGCGCCTGGCTGGAAACGCACGAGCTGGCGGTGTTCACGTCGCACACCATCTCGAGCAAGGAGCGCATGAAGCTCGAGCTGGCGCGCATTCGCGCCCAGGGGTGGGCGCTTTCGGAGCAGCAGCTGGATCTGAATTCACGCGGCATCGCGGTGCCGCTGCGGGACCGTCATGGGGAACTGGTCGGGGCGCTCAACGTGACGATGCCCATGGGCCATGAAAGCAGCGAGGACGCGGTCGCCCGCGTCCTCCCCGTTCTGCGCGAAACCGCGCAAGCGATGCGGAATTTGATCTGACCCCCAGGCTCGCGCACTTCGTGTCGCTCTCCACCCCCTTTCAGGGGGCAACCCCGACGGCCCGGCGAAGCCGGTTCCGTGGGGTTTCTGGGTTCACTTCACCTCAAGCGACGGCTTTGGTCAGTGAGGCGCCGGCCAGCGTCTGGGCGCGCAGGCGGTCGTATTCATCCTTGGGAACGGGGGCCGCGTTCGGCTTGCCCAGATCGTTGAGGTGGACGCGGTAGGTTTCGCGGGCACTCATCACGGCGATGGCAGCGATCGCGGTGATGCCGAGGGTCAGCGCACCGATGATCATCGGGATGTTGGCGGCACCGGGCGGCGCGACGGCCACGAACAGCGCCGGCAGCATCGCGGTGATGGCGGTGCCGAGGTTCTGCGAGATCGCCATGGCCGAGCAGCGGGTGCGGGTCGGGAACAGCTCCGGGTAAAAGCTCGGGAAGACCGCGTTGTAGCCCTGGTACACGATGCCCCACATCAGGAGCGACATCACGATCGCCAGCGGCACGTTGTGGATGCTGATCGCATAGAGATAGCCGAAGGACAGGAGACCCGCGCCCAGCGAACCGAGCACCATCGGAAACTTGCGGCCGACCCTGTCCGAAAGGTTGCCGACCATCGGGATGACGATCACCGCGATGATGTTGCCGAGCACCGGAATCCACAGATAGATGTCCTTCTGGAAGCCGATGCCGTAGGCCGGCTGCACCGCATAGGCCGCGCCGAACACGGTGGCGACGACCGGGATGACGTTCATGAGCGAAGCGCAGACCACGCGGATCATGTCCTTCCAGCTCTGCGTGAGGGCCTCGATGACCGGGGCCTTCGGCGCGGCTTGGCCCTGCCCGACTTCCTCGGTGAACGCGGGCGTCTCGTCGACTTCACGGCGGATGATGTAGCCGGCCGCGATCACGACGAAGCTCAGGATGAACGGAATGCGCCAGCCCCAGCTCAGGAAGGCGTCGTCGGGCATGTAGTGCGCGAGCGGCAGGAACACGGCGGCCGCGAGGATCTGGCCGGCCTGCACGCCCTGCAGCGTGAAGCTGGCGAAGAAGCCGCGCCGGCCGAAGGGCGCGTGCTCGAGGATCATCGAGCTGGCGCCGGAGATTTCGCCGGCCACCGCGAAGCCCTGGACGAGGCGCAGGATCACGAGCAGCACGGGCGCGAGCAGGCCGACCTGGTCATAGGTCGGCAGCAGGCCGACCGCGATGGTCGAGAAACCCATGAGGAACATGCACACCAGCAGCATGTGCTTGCGCCCTTTGGTATCGCCCCAGTGGCCGAGCACGAAGGCGCCGATCGGGCGCGCGATATAGCCGACCCCGTAGGTCGCCAGCGAAGCGACGATGGCGATCGTGGGGTCGCCCTTGGGGAAGAAGATCTGCGGAAAGATCAACGACGCGGCGGTGGCGTAGATGAAGAAGTCGTAGTACTCCAATGCCGAACCGATCCAGCCGCTGGCGGCCGCCTTCTTGGATTGGTGTCGGCCTTTCGGTTCCGAGTCCTGGGGGTTGCTCATTTGTCTCTCCGGATGATGGGTCGGGGGCGGCGGACTTGGGACGGGGTCCCGCCGGCTTCGTTCGGCTATCGCGCAAATCGGTGCGCGCAGGGTGAATGTAGTGCGCGGTCCCTGCGGGGGCACAGCGAAATCCGGCGACGGAAATCGATGATCGTACCCGAGCGATCGATCATCGAACGCTCTCCGGGTTTCTCCTGAACGCGGCGCGGACATGCCGAGGCGGAACGAACTCGCCTGAGGGTCAAGCCGTCTTCGCGACCTTCTCGAGCTTCTGCGCCCGCCACGCGCAGAAGCTCGCGGCCGCGGCCAGCGCTGTGGCCACGCTGAACATCACGACATAGCCGAAGCGCTGCGCGATCGCGCCGCCCGCGAGGACGCCCAGCACACCGCCGAAGCCGTAGCCGGTCACCGTGAAGAGCGCCTGTCCGCGCCCGCGCAACCGGCCCGGAAAGTGCCGGGTCACCATCGCGATGCAGGTCGTGTGATGCGCCGCGAACGAGAGCGCGTGCAGCAGTTGCGCCACCACGAGCGCCCAGATCCATTGGCCCAGGCCCGCGGTGATGCCCATGCGCAGCACGGTCGCAAGGCCGCAAAGCAGCAGCCAGCGCGGCATCGCCAACAACCCCAGCAGCCGACCCTGGAGAAAGAACCACGCGATCTCGGCCACCACCGACAGCGCCCACAGCAACCCGATCGTCCCCTTGCCGTAGCCCAGCGAATCGAGGTACAGCGACAAGAATCCGTAGACCGCGAAGTGCGACATCACGTGGAAGAACAGCGAGGCGAAGAACCACCGCACCGCCGGAAAGCGCAGCACCGGGCCCACGGGCACCTTCTCATGCGAATGCGCCGCGACCGGTTCGCGCACGTCGGGCAGGCGCAGCGTCGCGAGCAGCACGATCGCCAGCGTGCCGGCCGCCCACGCCGGGAAGTGCCGCATACCGAAGCGTTCGAACCACTCACCCGCGAAGAACACCGTGACGAGAAATCCTGCCGAGCCCCACAACCGGATGCGCCCGTAGCGCCCCCAGTCGCCGGCCACCAGATGCGCCATCGCCGCTTCGGTGAGCGACATCATCGAACTGGTGTGCGTGAACATGACGAGCAGTACCAGGCCCAGCCACCACGGGCCGCCGTTCCACCAGAGGCCGAGCGACGACAGCAGCGCCACGGCCGCGCTGAACCGCAGCAGCTTGACGCGCTCGCCGGTGTGATCGCTCAACGCACCCCACGCATAGGGTGCGAAGACGCGCGTGACCGACTGCACCGAGGTCAGCAGGCTGATGACGAAGATCGGCAGCCCGAGCTCCTTCAGCCAGAGCGGAAGGTAGGGGTTGAAGAAGCCGATGTGGGCGAAGTAGCTCGCCGAAAGCGCGGCAAAGGCCAGCAGATGGCCCTTGCCACCGGCCGCCCGCGGCGCCGGCACTACAGGAAGGACGCCTGGGGCGACGAAGACTCCGCGGCGTTCGACGGCTTGCCCGGCGACACATCCACGTCACCGCACTGCGCGCGATTGCGCAAGGCATGCTCGATGACGACCAGCGCCAGCATCGCCTCCGCGATCGGCGTCGCGCGGATGCCGACGCAGGGGTCGTGCCGTCCCTTGGTGACGACCTCGACCGGCTGGTTGTTCACGTCGATCGACTGGCGCGGGCTGATGATCGAGCTGGTCGGCTTGATCGCGATGCTCACCTCGAGGTCCTGCCCCGTCGTGATGCCGCCGAGCACGCCGCCCGCGTTGTTGGTCTCGAAGCCCGACGGCGTGATCGAATCGCCGTGCGTGGTGCCGCGCTGCGCGACGCTCGCGAAGCCGGCGCCGATCTCGACGCCCTTCACCGCGTTGATGCCCATCATGGCCCAGGCGATGTCGGCGTCCATCTTGTCGAAGAGCGGCTCGCCGAGGCCCACGGGCACGTTCGACGCGGTGACGCGCACGCGCGCGCCGCAGGAGTCGCCGGCCTTGCGCAGCGAATCCATGTACGCCTCGAGATGCGACACATCGGCGATCGGCGCGAAGAAGGGATTGTTCGGCACATGCTCCCAGCTCTCGAAGGGAATCGCGATCTCGCCGATCTGCGACATGCAGCCGCGCAACACCGTGCCGTACTTCTCGAAGAGCCACTTCTTGGCGACAGCGCCAGCCGCGACCATCGGCGCGGTGAGGCGTGCCGACGAGCGTCCGCCGCCGCGCGGATCGCGGATGCCGTACTTCTTCCAGTAGGTGAAGTCGGCGTGGCCGGGGCGGAACTGCTGGGCGATCTGGCCGTAGTCCTTGCTGCGCTGGTCGGTGTTCTGGATCAGGAGCGCGATCGGCGTGCCGGTGGTCCTGCCCTCGTACACGCCGCTCAGGATCTGCACCGTGTCGGGCTCGTTGCGCTGGGTGACGTGGCGGCTGGTGCCGGGGCGGCGGCGGTCGAGGTCGCGCTGGATGTCGGCTTCGCTGAGGGCCATGCCGGGCGGGCAGCCGTCGATCACGCACCCGATCGCGGGGCCATGGGATTCACCGAAGTTGGTGACTGCGAAAAGGGTGCCGAAGGTATTGCCGCTCATGGCGCGGATTATCCCAGCGTCCGCGCCCCGCGGCGGGGCGGGACCACGGGAACGCTTTATGCATGCTGCGGCGCAGCATCCCCTCTTCAAAGGAACGCTCATGCTGGATCGGACCGACACGAAGTTCTCCCACGTCAAGCCGGCGGATACCGGGTACGTCTCGGGCGGCCTGCGTGACTTCTTCCTCTACCGCGATCTCGGCGTGGCGGACGCCACCCATGGCAAGGTGATCGCGCACCTCGTCAAGGCCAACATGGCACCGGAAGCGGGCACCGGCTGGCACCGGCACGAGGCGGACTTCCAGATCGTGATCATGGTCAAGGGCTGGGCCCGCTTCATGTACGAAGACAAGGAAACCCTCGTCGAGGCCGGCGACGTGGTGCACCAGCGCCCGGGCATCCGGCATTACCTCTTCGACTACTCGCCCGACATGGAATACCTCGAGATCGTCTCGCCGGCCGACTTCAAGAGCGTCGACGTCGATCCCGTGTGCGAGGTGCCGAACCCTACGCCCTGGTGAGTTTTCAGTATTTCCTGAACGTGCAGCATTTCGGCGTCAAAATCGCCGGATGCCTGCATCCGCCCTGCCGCCGCTCAGCCGCCAGTTCGTCGCCCACTTCGGCGAGATGGGCAGCAAATGGGGCATCAACCGGACCGTCGGCCAGATCTACGCGCTGATCTTCATCTCGGAGCGCGCACTCAACGCCGACGAGATCGCCGAGCTGCTGGAGTTCTCGCGCTCGAACGTGAGCATGGGCCTCAAGGAGCTCCAGGCGTGGCGCCTCGTGCACCTGCGCCACCAGCCAGGGGACCGGCGCGAGTATTTCGAGGCACCTTCCGATGTGTGGGAAATCTTCCGCGTGCTGGCCGAGGAGCGCCGCCGCCGCGAGATCGAGCCCACGCTGTCGATGCTGCGCAGTGCGATGCTCGAAGAGCCCTCTTCCGACGAGGAGCGCCATGCCCAGCAGCGCATGCGCGAGATGTACGACCTCATCGACCGGCTCATGAAGTGGTTCGACGAGGTGCAGCGCCTCGCGCCCGAAACCGCGATGCAGCTCATGGGCCTGGGCGCGACCGTGACCAAGGTGCTCGGCCTCAAGGACCGCATTACCGGTACGGCACGCAAGAAGGCGCCCTAGCCGCCATGCGGCGTGTCTAGCTTGTCGTGGCGGATGGCCTCGTCATCCATGAGCTCGTACCACATCGCGTTGAGCACCGCGAAAGTCGCTGCCAGCGGCAGCCCCAGTATCCAGGCGAAGTACCACATGGTGTATTCCTCTGTTGATTCTTGGATGTGATCAGTAGGCGTGCCCGCGCTCTTCGCGGATCGCATCGCGATCGACCTTGCCGCGCAGCACGTGGTAGATCCAGCCGGTGTAGGCCACGATGATCGGAATGAAGATCACCGTCACCACCAGCATGATGAACAACGTCAGGTGGCTCGACGACGAGTCGAACGCGGTCAGGCTCGCGCGCGGGTCGGCCGAGGACGGCAGGATGAAGGGGAACATCGACACACCGACGCTCAGGATGATCCCGGCGATGCTCAGGGCACTGGCCAGCAGGGTCGTCAGTTCCGCGCGCGCGCGAAAGCCGATGAAGGCGAGCAGCGCGCCCGCGAGCCCGAGACCCGGGACGACGTACAGAACCGGGCGGGCCGCGTAGTTGGTGAACCATGCGCTCGCATAGGTCTCGACCGTCTTGAGCAGCGGATTGGACGGACCGTCGGGCGCGAGCGAACTCGTCACGCGGTAGCCATCGATGAACTTCCAGAGCAGGAAGCCCGCCACCGCATACAGGACCGCGGTCAGCAGCGCCGCGATGCCCCCGTAGCTGCGCGCGCGATCGGCGACCGCGCCTTCGGTCTTCAACTGCAGCCACGCGGCGCCGTGCATCGCAAGCATCGCCACCGACACCAGGCCGCACAGCAGTGCGAAGGGATTGAGCAGGCCGAAGAAGGTGCCGTCGTAGTGGATCTGCATGTCGGTCCCGAAGCGGAACGGCACGCCCTGAAGCACGTTGCCCATGGCGACGCCGCAGATCAGCGAAGGCACGAAGCCGCCGATGAAGAGCGCCGCATCCCAGCGCCCGCGCCGGGCCGCGTCGCCCCGCTTGCTCCTGAACTTGAAGGCGACCGGCCGCAGGATGAGCGCGACGAGGATCGCGAACATCGCGATGTAGAAGCCCGAGAACGACACCGCATAGAGCTGCGGCCACGCCGCGAAGATCGCGCCGCCGCCGAGGATGAGCCAGACCTGGTTGCCCTCCCAGACCGGCCCGACGCTGTTGATGATCACGCGGCGCTCCAGGTCGTCGCGGCCAGCGAAGGGCAGCAGCATGCCGGTGCCCAGATCGAAGCCGTCCATGACGGCGAAGCCGACCAGCAGCACGCCGAGCAGCAGCCACCAGACGACGCGCAGGAATTCGTAGGAAAGAAGTGTGTGCAGGATCATGTTCGTGCTCCGGGGTCAGTCGGCGGCAAGCGGTGAACGGGCCAGCGCGGCGGCCAATTCGGGATCGGCTTCGGCGCGATACGCGGCCGGCGCGGGCACCGGGTGTTCGGTCGGTCCCTTGCGGATCGCACCCAGCATCAGCTTCATCTCGACGATGAACAGGACCGTGTAGATCAGCGTGAAGATCAGGATCGTCATCAGCACTGTGGCCGCGCCGAGGTTCGAGACCGCCACCGCCGTGGGCAGCACGCCTTCGATCACCCACGGCTGGCGGCCGACCTCGGCCACGATCCAGCCCAGCTCGGCCGCGATCCACGGCAGCGGGATCGCGAACACCGCCGCCTTGAGCAGCCATGGATGCGCGTCGAGCCTGCGCCGCGCGGAGAGCACGAAGAAGGTCGCGGTCAGCACGATGAAGAGCATGCCGAGGCCGACCATGAGGCGGAACGACCAGTAGAGCTGCCACACCGGCGGAATCGTGTCGAGCGCGGCTTGCGCGACCTGCTCCGGCGTCGCCTTGCGCGGATCGTCGACGTAGCGCTTGAGCAGGAGCGCGTAGCCGAGTGCGTGGCCGTTCTCCTCGAAGATGGTCTTGGCCGATTCGGGAACCGCAGCGGTGCTGCCGGCCTCGCGGATCTTCTGCAGTGCGTCGTAGGCCGAGATGCCGACGCGGATGTTGAGCTCCGCGCGGTGCACGAGGTCGTCGATGCCGGGGATCTCGGTGGTCAGCGAGCGCGTGCCGATCAGGCCCAGCAGCCATGGGACGTGCACCGCGAAGTGCGTCTCGCGCGTGCGCTGGTCGGGAAAGCCGAAGGCGGTGAACGCGGCCGGCGCGGGCTCGGTCTTCCACATCGCTTCGAGCGCAGCGACCTTCATCTTCTGATGCTCGGTGGAGAGATAGCCCGATTCGTCACCAAGCAGCACCACCGACAGCGAGGCCGCGAGCCCGAAGGAAGCGGCGACCGTCATCGAACGCTTCGCGAGCTGCAGATGCCGGCCCTTGAGCACATACCACGCCGACACGCCGAGCACGAAGATCGAAGCCACCACATAGCCCGCCGAGACCGTGTGCACGAACTTGGCCTGCGCCACGGGGTTGGTCAGCACCGCGAAGAAGTCGTTCACTTCCATGCGCATCGTCTGCGGATTGAACGACGCGCCGACCGGGTTCTGCATCCAGCCGTTCGCGATCAGGATCCACAGCGCCGAGAAGTTCGAGCCGATCGCGACCAGCCACGCGACGATCAGGTGCGCGACCTTGGACAGGCGCTCCCAGCCGAAGAAGAACAGGCCCACGAAGCTCGCTTCGAGGAAGAAGGCCATCAGCCCCTCGATGGCGAGCGGTGCACCGAAGACGTCGCCGACGTAGTGGCTGTAGTAGCTCCAGTTCATGCCGAACTGGAACTCCATGACGATGCCGGTGGCCACGCCCATCGCGAAGTTGATGCCGAAGAGCAGCCCCCAGAACTTCGTCATGTCGCGCCAGATCGTGCGGCCGGTCATCACGTAGACCGTCTCCATGATCGCGACGATGATGGACAAGCCGAGCGTCAGGGGCACAAAGAGAAAGTGATACAGCGCCGTGAGGGCGAACTGCAATCGTGAGAGAGCGACGATGTCGAGGTCCATGGGGTTCCTTTCGTGTTCTTGCGAATCCTTGAGCTCAATCGGGCCGCAGCGCGCACAGCGCCGCCTCGAATGCCGGCGTGCCACGCTGGAGGTCGGCCGCGATGCGCCCTTCCTCGATGCGGATCAATCGATCCGCGAGCGCGGCCTCGCGCCGCAGGTGGGTCGCGATCAGCAGGACCCGGCCCTTGGCCTGTGTTTCGAGGCGCCGCAATACGTCTTGCGCTGTCGCAGTGTCCAATGCTTCCGTGGGTTCGTCCAGCAGCCAGACGGGAACGTCACGCAGCAACAGCCGGGCCAGCGCGAGGCGGCGCGACTGGCCGCCCGAGAGTCCGAGGCCGCCTTCGCCGAGCCGGGTGTCGAGACCGCCGGGCAGCGCGCGCACATCTTGCGCAAGGCCCGCGGCCCATAGCGCGGCAAGCAGGCGCGCGTCGTTCGCGGCGGGATCGGCGAGGCGCAGGTTGTCGCGCAGGCTGTCCTGAAAGAGTTCGGTGCGCTGGGTCAGCAGGCAATGCGCTGGTGCGTGCACCTCGCCGGATCGGGGCGCGAGGTCGCCCGTGATGACAGCGAGCAGCGTCGACTTGCCTGCACCGGAGGGGCCGATCAGCGCGACACGCTCGCCGGGAGCGATGGTCAGCGAGATCCCATCGAGCGCGAGCACCCGGCTGCCCGGATGCGCCGCGCGCACGTCGTGCAACCTGAGCGCCGATTCGTCATCGCGGACCGGCGCCCCTGCCGGCGTGTTCGCATCGGGCATCGCCATGCGCGGCGCGAGCCGCCGCCCGGCCAGCCAGGCGCGGCCGGCTTCGATCGCACCGCGACGCAAGGCGGCAAAAGGCTCCATCGCCGTGAGCGCGATCAGCAATGCCAACGCCGCGCCGGGCGCACCGATGGCGCCCCCGCCCGCCAGCCAGCCCACGGCCAGGAGCACCGCCACCAGCGTCAGCGTTCCCGCGATGCCGTAGGCGGCACCGGCACCGGCTTCGAGGCGATTGAGCCGCATGTCGGCCTGCGCGAGATGGCGATCCGCCGCTGCCAGCAATTCGCGCTGGGCAGCGATTCTCCCCGCCATGACCAGTTCGGTCTGTCCTGCCACGAGGTCCACCGCGCGCGCGCGCAAGGCCTCCATCGCCTGCGCCCGCCGGACCGAAGCCGGACGCGCACGCGCCGCGGTCACGACCGCGATCCCCCAGCCCGCGACAAGCAGCCAGAGGGCGAGCACGATGCCCATCCAGAGGCTCATCGCACCCAGCACCACGCCCGCCAGCATCGCCGCCGCGAGCGCCGCACCCGCCGGCACCAGCATGCGCAGATAGAAGGCCTCGAGCGCATCGATGTCCGCGGTCAGGCGAAACAGCAGCCGCGAGGGCCGCGCGAGCAGCTGACGCGCGGCGCCGGGCCGGGCCCAGCCGCAAAACAGCCGCTCGCGCAGGCTTGCGAGCACGCCGAAGGTGGCGTCGTGCGTGACCAGCCTTTCGCCGTAGCGCGATGCGGTCCGCCCGAGCGCGAGAAGGCGGATGCCCGCCGAAGGCATGAAGACGTCGAAGCGGATCGCGCTCGCCGCGTTCAGCCCCGCCAGCGCGGTGGCGGTGATGAACCAGCCCGAGAGACCGAGCAGCGCCATGCCCATCAGCACGGTCAATGCAGCCAGCGCGGCGCCCAGTGCGAGCCGCTTCGGCTGCGCGGTGAGAAACGGCACCAACGCCGGACGAAGGTCACGCCAGAGCTTCACGCGGCCTCCTGGCGTGGCGCGGCGTCGAGCCGGATCGTGCGGTGCATGCGCGCCGCCAGGATGGGGTCATGCGTCGCGGCGATCAGGGTCTTGCCGCGCGCCAGTTCGATCAGCGCGTCGGCGACACGCTCGGCGGTCTGGGTGTCGAGGTGCGCGGTCGGCTCATCCACCAACAGCAGATCGGCCTCTGCATGCACCGCGACGCGCGCGAGCGCCAGTCGCACCGCCTCGCCGCCGGAAAGGCCGCTGCCGCCCTCCCCGAGCGACATGCCCGGATGCGCCTGCGCCACCTCGTCGAGCACGGCGAACTGCATCGCGGCTTCGACATCCTTCGAATCCACGCCAGTGCGCCCGAGCGCGACATTGGCGTGCACCGAACCCGCGAACACATGCGGCTTCTGGCCCATCCACGCGATGCGCGCGCGCAGCGCCGCTGCGGTGCGATCGGTCAACGGCGTGCCGCCGATCGCGATCTCGCCGCGCTGCGGCTGGACCAGTCCGGCGATGAGGCTCAGCAATGCCGTCTTGCCGGCGCCGCTCGGGCCCATCAGCGCGACATGCTCGCCTGCCGCCACGCGCAGGTCGTAGCCGTCGAAGAGCACATCGCCGCCCGGCTGCGCGTAGCGCAGGTCGCGAATGCGCAGCGTGGGCGTGCCGGACACGGCCCCCGGCGGCGAAGAAGGAGAAGCCGTCGCACCACCAGGCAGGGGCACGCCTTCCGCCGAAAGCGCATCGAGCGAACTCAGGGCGGCCTCGCCCGCCGCCCGGTCATGCCACGTGGCGGAGAGATCGCGCAGCGGCTCGAAGAACGCGGGCGCGAGCAGCAGAACGAACATCCCTTCGCCGAGCGTCAGCCGCCGGCCCCAGGTGCCGAATTCGAAGGTGCCGAGCAGATGGAAGCCCACATAGGCCGCCACCATCGCGACACCGAGCGCCGAGAACAGCTCGAGCACCGCGGACGAAAGAAAGGCGATGCGCAGCACCGCCATCGTGCGCACGCGCAGGCCCTGCGCGGCCTCGCCGAGGCGGTTCGCGGTGGCATCCACCGCGTCGAGTGCCCGCAGGGTCGCGAGGCCGCGAAGGCGGTCCAGGAGGAAGGCGTTCATGCCGCCCATCTCGACCATCTGCGCCTCGCTCGCGGCCTTCGCGCGCCAGCCGACGATGGCCATGAAGATGGGGATCAGCGGCGCGGCGATCAGCAGGATCAGCGCAGCCAGCCACGACAGGCTCGCCACCAGGGCGGCGATCACGACGGGCACGACCATGGCGCGCGAGCGCGCGGGCCCGTAGCGCACGAGATAGGGCACCACCGCCTCGGCCTGCTCCGCGATCACGCTGGCGGCAAGGCCCGAGGCCGGGCGGGCGCGGTCGATCGGCGACCTCGCGGCGAGCGCGGCGGCCACGTCTGCACGCAATGCGCAAAGCCCGGAGCGCGCGGCCGCATACACCCGGCGCGAACCCCAGGCCTCGCACGCGGCTCGCAGCAATCCCAGCAGCAGGATGCCAACCGCGGGGACGAGGACCGAATCGAAGCCCTCTCCGTGGCCCAGGCGCTGCACCGCCCACGCCAGCAATGCCGCTTGCGGCAGCCAGCACAACGCGGCCATGCCTTGAATCAGATTCCCGACCCGATCGGTGCCGAGGGAACGCAGGCTGGCGGTTGGCGGTACAGGTAGGCTCACAAGGTTTTCTTGAATTTCAGTATTTACTGAAAACTCAGCAATCATAAGAGAAGTCTCTCTACCCTTCTTATCTTGAAGCCAAAGTCGTGCGGCACGATGACAAATCCCCATGACGCAGCAGCTAAGCTAGGCGCCATCGACGGAGAAAACCGAAATGAAAGTCCTTTCCATCACGCCCACGTACTTCCCTGAAGTGGGCGGCATCGAGTCCGTGGTACGAGAACTGGCGACCCGCATCTCCGCACACGGCATGCAGGTGGACGTGGCCTATGTGTCGCCCAAGCACACGGCCTTCTCCGTGAACCGCATCGACGGCATCGACGTCTATTGCATCCCCGTGTCGGGAAACCGGCTCGTGGGCTACGCGCGCGGTTTCGGCGAACTCGCGTCGGGCTATGACCTGCTGCACGTGCACGACCCGCAACTCATGATGCTGACCGGCAACGTGCTGCTGCAGTGCCGCCGGATTCCCGCGATCCTGAGCACGAACGGTGGATTCCGGCATACGCGCAAGCACAGCGGCTTCAAGTGGATGCACGAGCATTTCCTGATGCGACCGCTGCTCAAGCACTACCGGCGCGTGCTCGCGGTCAGCGAATCGGATGCGACGTACTTCGGACACTATTCAAAGCGGGTCCACAAAACCGAGCTCGGCATCGCCTACGCGAAGTTCGTGCCCGGCCGCACCACCGGTACGCCGGACCCGACGCGATGGATCTACTGGGGCCGCTGGTCGCGCAACAAGCGCATCGACGCGGTGATCGACACCGTCGCCCTCGCGCGGGACAACGGCATCGCCATCGACCTGCTCATCGCGGGCCCGGACTTCGACCATCTCGGCGAGGGTTTCAAGGCGAAGATCGAGGCGCTGGGGCTGGGCGATTCGGTGCGACTGCATCCGTACATCGAGGACGACCGCCTGATGGCCGAACTGCGGCAGCGCACCGTCTTCATCACCGGCACCGAGTACGAGGGCTTCGGCGTCGGCATCATCGAAGCGATGGCTGCCGGCAAGATCGTGGTCTGCCGCGACATCGAACCCATCAACGGCTTCGCGCAGCCCGGGGTCAGCGGCTTTTTCCTGAACTTCGACGGCGGCGCGAAGGATCTCGAGGTGGTGCGCCGAATCGCAGGCCTCGACGCCGAACAATGCCGCGCCATGTCCGAGGCCGCGCAATCGGCCGCCAAGCGCTATGACTGGGATTCGGTCGCCCGGCGGTTCACCGAGCACTACGCCAGCGCCCTGGGCCGCGGCTAGGCAGAGATCAGCGAAACCGCCGCGCCGCAGGCCAGCAGGCCCGCGAACAGTCCCAGCACGCCGCGCCAGGTCGCCGGCCGTGATTCGACGAAGCGATACAGCACAAACGCAGCCCCGATCGACAGCACAACCGTCGCCAGCAGACCGCCCATGCCGATCCACGGCGTGACGCGCATGAAGTGGCTCACCACCGCGCTCACCAGCAGCAATACCGGAAAGTGGATGAGGAAGAGCGAATACGAGATGCGCCCCAGCCGCACCAGCGGCTCGCCGAACGCGGGCCATGCCGAGGGTTCGAGTCCGTCGAAATGCTGGATGACCGCCACCGCCAGCGCGGTGATCCAGGCCGTCGCGATCCGGCTGCGCCAGTCGAGCGCCAGCGCCGCGGCGCCGAGCAGCGCGAGCACCAGCACCGCGAAGCCCCAGGTGCTGCGCCGCGTCACGCGGCCGATCCAGAAGACGAACATGCCCAGGCCGTACGAGCCGAAGAAATAGAGCGCGGTCGAATCGAGCTCGGCATGCCGGTTGAACACGGCCAGCGACGACACCACGAGCAGCAGCACGAAGCCGACCATCAACCGGCGCGACGTTTCGGGCTGCATGGCCCAGCGCCGCTGGATCACCTCCGACACACCGATCGCCGCGAGCGCCAGCACGAAGAGCTGGAAGTCGATCGCCACGTACCAGACGCCGGTGGACAGCGCCTCGAAACCCAGCAGGTCCTGCAGCAACAGGCCATGGGCGATCAGTTGCGTC
This sequence comes from Variovorax ureilyticus, assembly GCF_050632185.1. GTDB lineage: Bacteria > Pseudomonadota > Gammaproteobacteria > Burkholderiales > Burkholderiaceae_C > Variovorax > Variovorax ureilyticus_A. The sequence continues at coordinate 1,297,414 of NZ_CP192579.1, read as the reverse complement.
ATCACCGGCGGTCCGGGCACCGCCTCGTCGTCCAGCCAGGGCCGCACGAGGGCCGCCACGATCACGCTGAAGGTCAGCGCCGCGAGGTACGGCATCACGAGCCGGCCATAGCGCTGGAAGATCCTGGCGAGCGGCCGGTCGATGCGCAGCTTGCCGTCGGGCGCGAGGCTGCCCGCCGCAAGAAAGCCGGCCAGCACCAGGAACACCTGCACCGCGAGCCGCCCGTATTGCGACAGCCAGTCGAAGACGCCGGGCGCCAGCGATGCCGCGCCCTCAGGCAGCGGACCGTAGCGAGACAGGTGGTGGCCGACGATCAGCAGGCAGGCGAGCCCCTTCACCGCATCCAGCAACGGCATGCGGCTCGCGGCCCCCTTCGCCGCTGGCGCGGCGCGATTCATGACTTGAGACTCAGAGTGCAAGACGGCTGCGCGCTTCCATGTACTCGCGCTTGAGCTTCTCGATGAATGCCGCGGCGGTGGCGACCTCCGTCACCGCGCCGATGCCCTGTCCCGAGCCCCAGATGTCCTTCCAGGCCTTCTTGGCGCTGTCGCCACCGCCGAAGTTCATGGTCTTGAGGTCGCCCTGCGGCAGGTTCGACGGGTCCATGCCCGCGGCCACGATGCTCGGCGCGAGATAGTTGCCGTGCACGCCGGTGAAGAGGTTCGAGTAGACGATGTCGTCCGAGGTGCCTTCGACGATGGCCTGCTTGTATTCGGCGCTCGCGCGGGCCTCCTCGGTCGCGATGAACGCGGTGCCGATGTAGGCGAAGTCCGCGCCCATGGCCTGCGCCGCAAGCACGGCCGCACCGGTGGCGATGGAGCCCGAGAGCGCGAGCGGCCCATCGAACCACTGGCGGATTTCCTGCACCAGCGCGAACGGGCTCTTGATGCCCGCATGGCCGCCGGCACCGGCCGCCACCGCGATCAGGCCGTCGGCGCCCTTCTCGATCGCCTTCTGCGCGAAGGCGTTGTTGATGACGTCGTGCATCGTCACGCCGCCGTAGCTGTGCACCGCATCGTTGACGTCGGTGCGCGCGCCCAGCGAGGTGATGACGATCGGCACCTTGTACTTCACGACCAGCTCCATGTCGTGCTCGAGCCGGTCATTGCTCTTGTGCACGATCTGGTTGATCGCGAAGGGCGCAGCCGGCTTGCCAGGATTCGCCTTGTTGTAGGCCGAGAGTTCCTCGGTGATCTCCGCGAGCCAGTCTTCGAGCTGCGCGGCGGGCCGCGCATTGAGCGCGGGCATCGACCCGACCACGCCGGCCTTGCACTGGGCAATCACGAGCTTGGGGTTGCTGATGATGAACAACGGTGAGCCGATGATCGGCAATGGCAGGTTGGCGAGCACGGGCGGCAGCTTGGACATGGTGTCTCCGGAAGATTGAAAGGAATTGGCAAGAAACGGTCAACGAAGCGGGGCCCTTGCGGGGAACACCGCGGAGCCGGCTCTGCCGGGCCGCTGGTGTTGCCCCCGGTCGGGGGTGGGCGGCCACGCGAAGCGGGCAAGCCTGGGGGCGAGCGACATCTAGAAGGCTTCGAGCGCCAGCGCGGTCACGCTGTCCGCGCCATCGACGATGCTGTCGCGCAGGCCGGGGGCCCTGTTCAGGATGTGCTCCGCATAGAAGCGCGCCGTCGCGATCTTGGCCTTCATGAAAGGCACGTCGGTGCCCGCCTTCGCGAGGTCCTCGGCCACGAGCAGCGAGCGCCCAAGCTGCCAGCCCGCCGCCAGATTGCCCGCGAGCATCAGGTAAGGCACGCTGCCCGCGAACACCGCGTTGGGCGACGCCTTGGTCTGCCCGGCGACGAAGCCGACCACGTCGAGGAAGGCCTCGCGTGCGGCCTTCAGGCGCTTCGCCACGGCCTTCGCATCGGCGCTGTCGCGCTTGGCGAGTTCGGCCTCGGTCTTCTCGATCTGTGCGGCGATCGCCTTCGCGACCTGTCCGCCGTCGCGCGCGGTCTTGCGGCCCACGAGGTCGTTCGCCTGGATCGCGGTCGTGCCTTCGTAGATCGTCAGGATCTTGGCGTCGCGCAGGTACTGCGCCGCACCGGTTTCCTCGATGAAGCCCATGCCGCCGTGCACCTGCACGCCGAGCGACGCCACCTCCAGGCTCATCTCGGTACTGTAGCCCTTGACCAGCGGCACGAGGAATTCATAGAAGGCCTGGTTCTGCTTGCGCGCCTCGGCATCGGCATGATGATGCGCCGCGTCGTAGGCCGCAGCCGCCGTCATCGCCATGGCGCGGCAACCCTCGGTATAGGCGCGCATCGTCATCAGCATGCGCTTCACGTCTGGGTGATGGATGATCGGCGCGCTCGCGTTGATCGAACCGTCGACCGGACGGCTCTGCACACGCTCCTTCGCATAGGCCACCGCATGCTGATACGCGCGTTCGGCGATCGCGATGCCCTGCATGCCCACTGCATAGCGGGCCGAGTTCATCATGATGAACATGTACTCGAGGCCGCGGTTTTCCTCGCCCACGAGGTAACCGATCGCGCCGCCATGGTCGCCGTACTGCAGCACCGCCGTCGGCGAGGCCTTGATGCCCAGCTTGTGCTCGATGCTCACGCAGTGCACGTCGTTGCGCGCACCGAGCGATCCGTCCTTGTTCACGAGGAACTTGGGCACCACGAACAGGCTGATGCCCTTCACGCCTTCGGGTGCGCCGCTCACGCGGGCCAGCACGAGGTGGACGATGTTCTCGGCCATGTCGTGCTCACCGTAGGTGATGAAGATCTTCGTGCCGAAGACCTTGTAGGTGCCGTCGGGCTGCGGCTCGGCGCGGCTGCGCACCAGCGCGAGGTCGCTGCCGGCCTGCGGCTCGGTCAGGTTCATCGTGCCGGTCCACTGGCCGGTCACGAGCTTTTCGAGATAGGTCGCCTTGAGCTCGTCCGAACCCGCGGTCAACAGCGCCTCGGTGGCACCGTCGGTCAAGAGCGGGCACAGCGCGAAGCTCATGTTGGCCGAGTTCAGCATCTCGACGCAGGCCGCCCCGATCGTCTTGGGCAGGCCCTGGCCGGCGAAGTCCGTGGGATGCTGCAGGCCTTGCCAGCCGCCCGCCACGTACTGCGCAAAGGCTTCCTTGAAGCCGGGCGTGGTCGTGACCTTGCCGTCCTTGAACGACGAAGGGTTGCGATCGCCTTCCACATTGAGCGGAGCGATCACGTCCTGGTTGAAGCGCGCGCACTCTTCGAGCACGGCTTGCGCGGTCTCCAGGCCGGCGTCCTCGAGGCCCGGCATCTGCGAAACCTGCGCGATGTTCGCGAGGTGCTCGATGTCGAACAGCATGTCCTTGATGGGAGCGGTGTAGCTCATGGTTATCTCCTGCGGCCTTCGGGCCTGATGCGAACCGACGTGAAAAAGGGCATCGCGAACGATGCCCCTTCTGGGTTCAAACAGCGATCTGCGGATGGATCAGAGCGCCTTGACGAGTTCCGGCACAGCCGTGAAGAGATCGGCCACGAGGCCGTAGTCGGCCACCGAGAAGATCGGCGCCTCTTCGTCCTTGTTGATCGCCACGATCACCTTGGAGTCCTTCATGCCCGCCAGGTGCTGGATCGCGCCGGAAATGCCCGCGGCGATGTACAGCTGCGGGGCGACGATCTTGCCCGTCTGGCCCACCTGCCAGTCGTTCGGGGCGTAGCCTGCGTCCACGGCCGCGCGGCTGGCGCCGAGCGCGGCGCCGAGCTTGTCCGCCAGCGGCGTCATCACTTCATTGAACTTCTCCGAGCTGCCCAGCGCCCGGCCGCCCGAGACGATGATCTTGGCGGCCGTCAGTTCGGGGCGGTCGCTCTTGGTCACTTCGCGGCCCACGAACGCGCTCTTGCCGCTGTCTTGGACGCCTTCCGCGTTCTCGACGGCGGCGCTGCCGCCCGTGGCGGCGGCTGCGTCAAAGCCGGTCGTGCGCACCGTGATCACCTTGATCGCATCGCTGCTCTGCACGGTGGCAATGGCGTTGCCGGCATAGATCGGGCGCTCGAAGGTGTCGGCGCTGTCCACCTTGGTGATATCGCTGATCTGGGCCACATCCAGCTTGGCGGCCACGCGCGGCGCGACGTTCTTGCCGTTGGCAGTCGCCGGGAACAGGATGTGGCTGTAGTTCTTGGCAATGGCGAGGACCTGGGCGGCAACGTTCTCGGCGAGGTTCTCCGCCGGGCTCGGGCTGTCGGCCACGATCACCTTGGCAACGCCTGCGACCTGCGAAGCGGCCTTGCCGGCTTCGGCAGCATTGGCACCGGCCACCAGCACGTGGACATCACCACCACAGGCAATCCCTGCAGTCACGGTGTTCAGGGTCGCCGGCTTGAGGGTGGCGTGGTCGTGTTCGGCAATAACAAGTACGGTCATGACAGTCTTCCTCAGATCACCTTGGCTTCGTTCTTCAGCTTGTCCACCAGCGTGGCCACGTCGGGCACCTTGATGCCGGCGCCGCGCTTCGGGGGCTCCGCGACCTTCAGGGTCTTCAGGCGCGGCTTGACGTCCACGCCGAGGTCCTCGGGCTTGACCGTGTCGAGCTGCTTCTTCTTGGCCTTCATGATGTTGGGCAAGGTCACGTAGCGCGGCTCGTTCAGGCGCAGGTCGCTGGTGATGACCGCCGGGAGCGTGAGGGACAGGGTTTCCAGGCCGCCATCGACCTCACGGGTGACGCTGACCTTGTCGCCGGCGACTTCGACCTTGCTGGCAAAGGTGGCCTGGGGCAGGTCGGCCAGGGCAGCGAGCATCTGGCCGGTCTGGTTGTTGTCGTCGTCGATGGCCTGCTTGCCGAGGATGACGAGCTGGGGCTGTTCCTTGTCGACCAGCGCCTTGAGCAGCTTGGCGATGGCCAGCGGCTGGAGTTCTTCGGCGGTCTCCACGAGGATGCCGCGATCCGCGCCGATCGCCATCGCCGTGCGCAGCGTCTCCTGGCACTTCGCATCGCCGCAGGAGACGGCGATGATTTCGGTCGCCACGCCCTTTTCCTTCAGCCGAACCGCCTCTTCGACGGCAATCTCGTCGAACGGGTTCATGCTCATCTTGACGTTGGCAATGTCCACACCGGTGCCGTCGGACTTGACGCGCACCTTCACGTTGTAGTCGACGACCCGCTTGACGGGGACCAGGATCTTCATTGGCTTGACTCCATTGAATTGCGAAACCGGGGGATGTACAGGGCAACCGACGATTTTAGGCACCGGGCGCTGCGCGAAGTGTTCATTTCAATCAGGGGGTGCGCTGCGAAAGCAGGCGCGGAGGAAAAATCGAACGATCGTGCTTTTTTCGTAATTATAGATGGGCATCTGGCAAAGGCGAAGCATCAGAAGGTAACGATGCGACGCGAACCACCCGCTGCGGGTTGGCGATGGTGATACCCGCCGAACGCAGCCCCTCGAGAATGGCGATGTTGATCGCCGAGCGAAGGTTGTCCCGCCCCTTGTCGGGGTCGGATACCCAGAAATTGAGGTTGAACTCCAATCCGTCGGGCACGAAGTTCAGCAGGAAGGCCACCGGTGCAGGGTCGGCAATGACCCGCGCCTGCGCCTTGGCCGCGTTCAGGAGAATGGACTGCACCTGCCCCACGTCGCTGTCGTAGCCGACGACGATGTTCGTCTGGATATTGAACTTGAGATCCGCCTGCGAGAGGTTCTCCACGCGGCTCGTGATCAGCGATTCGTTCGGCACGATCGACTCGCGCCCGTTGCCCGCCCTCACCAGCGTGTAGCGCGTCTTGATGTCGGTGATGCGCCCCTCGAAGCCGTCGACCCGCACGTTGTCGCCGATCCGAATCGAACGCTCCAGAAGGATGACGAAGCCGCTCACGTAGTTGGCCGCGAGCTTTTGCAGGCCGAAGCCGAGGCCGACGCCCAGCGCCCCGCCGAGCACCGACAGCGCCGTCAGATCGACCCCGACCGCGGACAGCGCGAACAAGAGGCCGATCAGCAGCAGGAAGGCGCGGATCGCATTCGACGCCACCTTGCGCATCGAAAGGTCGTTCACCGCCTCGCGCAGGATGCGCTTCTCGATCGTCGACGAGATCCACAGCGCGACCACCAGCACCAGGCCCGCCGACAGCGTTCCATCGAGGATCGTGCGCAGGCTCACGCGCGTGCGGCCAAAGGCGAGCGTGATCTCGTCGAGTTCCGCGAGCACTGGCTGCAGCAATCCCACGATCCAGAGGATCGCGCCGATCCATGCGATCCACGAGATGGTGCGCTCCACCAGCCGCGCCATCGCAGACGCCGGAAACACGGCCCGCAGCACCCGCGCGAAGAACCGGATCACCGCCAGCGAGATGAACACCGACACCGCGATGCGCAGCAACAGCACCGGCTGGAAGGTCAGCACGCCGCGCCGGGCGAGATCGGTGAAGAGCAATGCAAGCAGCGGAAACAGCAGCCCGTCGAAGATGCGCGCGCCGAACCAGATGGAATCCTTCGGCTGGTCGCGTCCGAACCAGCGGCAGACGCCCCACGCCAGGGCGACGCAGACGACGAGGATGGCGAATTCGATCCAGAGGCTGCGCGCCTCGATCTCACTGAGCTTCTGGGTAAAGGCGCTGAAATCCATCGATCTACAAATCGGCCAGCACCCTCAGATGTTCTTCCACGCTGCGCGCCAACGCATCGAGGTTGTAGCCGCCTTCGAGCGTTGAGACGATGCGGCCCTGCGCATGGCGGCGGGCCACATCGACGATGCGGCCGGTGATCCAGCCGAAGTCGTTCTCGTTGAGCTTGAGCTGTCCGAGGTCATCCTCGCGATGCGCGTCGAAGCCCGCACTCACGAAGATCATCTGCGGCTTGAATTCTTCGAGCCGCGGCATCCAGCAGGCCTCGATCAGCTCGCGCACGTCCATGCCGCGCGTGTACGCCGGCACCGGCACGTTGAGCATGTTCGGCGCCGGATGGTCCGTGCCGCTGTACGGATAGAACGGGTGCTGGAAGATGCCCACCATCACCACGCGCGGGTCGTTGCTGAGGATGTCCTCGGTGCCGTTGCCGTGGTGCACGTCGAAATCCACGATCGCGACCCGTTCGAGCCCGTGCTGCTCGAGTGCATGCCGCGCAGCGATCGCAACGTTGTTGAAGAAGCAGAAGCCCATCGCCTTGTCGCGGCAGGCGTGATGGCCCGGCGGCCGCACTGCGCAGAAGGCGTTGTCGACCTGGCCGGCGATCACCGCATCGGTCGCCGCAATGGCGGCCCCGGCGGCACGGCGCGCGGCCAGCACGGTGAAGCGGTTCATTGAGGTGTCGGGATCGATCTGCGCGTGATCCGGTCCGCCGGCGGGCTCGTCCTCGATGAGGCGCTGGCTCAGCGTTTCGAGATGCTCCATGTGCGCCACACTGTGCGCGCGCGTGATCTGCGGCAGCGTGGCCAGCGGCACCTCGCCGCGTTCGAGTGCGTCGCCGACACCGGTGACGAGCAACCGGTCCTCGATGGCATCGAGCCTCGCGGGGCATTCCGGATGCCCCGGTCCCATCTCGTGTCTCCAGCAGTCGCGGTGTGTGAAATAGCCTGTTTTGCCCATGGTCGTTCTTCGCCAAGGCCTTGCGCCACAGGGGCCGCGAGGCTTAGGGTATGGTTTGCATATGGATACAAAAATGGACGTTGCCGCGAAGCTCGCCAGTTTGCTCGGGCAGCTTAACACGGTGATCGTCGGCAAAGAGGCCCAGGTGCGCGACTGCGTGGCTTGCCTGCTGGCCGGCGGCCACCTGCTGATCGAGGACGTACCGGGCGTCGGCAAGACCACGCTGGCGCACGCGCTGTCGCACACCTTCGGGCTGCAGTTCTCGCGGGTGCAGTTCACCGCCGACCTGATGCCCGGCGACCTGTCGGGCGTCGCGATCTACGACCGCGGCAAGCAAAGCTTCGTCTTCCACCCCGGCCCGATCTTTGCCCAGGTGCTGCTGGCGGACGAGATCAACCGCGCCAGCCCCAAGACACAAAGCGCGCTGCTCGAAGCCATGGAGGAAAAGCAGGTGACCGTCGAAGGCGAGACCCGCCCGCTGCCGACGCCCTTCTTCGTCATCGCGACGCAGAACCCGCACGAACAGCTCGGCACCTTCGCCCTGCCCGAATCGCAGCTCGACCGCTTCCTGATGCGCATCTCGCTCGGCTACCCCGACCGTGCGGCCGAACGCGAACTGCTGGCCGGCGCCGACCGCCGCGACCTGCTCGCGGGCCTGCCGGCCCTGCTCAGCGCCGGCGAGCTCACCGCCCTGCAGCAGCGCGTGCTGCAGGTGCACGCGGCAGAGCCGCTGCTCAACTATGTGCAGGACCTGATCGCCGCGACGCGCTCCGGCCGCTGGTTCCTGCAGGGCCTGTCGCCGCGCGCGGGCATCGCGGTGCTGCGTGCGGCCAAGGCGCAGGCGCTGCTCGCCAACCGCGACTACGTGGCGCCCGACGACGTGCAGGCGGTGCTGCCGCAGACCATCGCCCACCGCCTCACGCCGGTCGGCGACGCGGGCCGGGGCGCGGTCGAGCAGGTGCGCGCCATGATCGCGGCGGTGCCCTTGCCGTGAGCTCGCCGGCGCCCGCTCGCAGGTGGGTCGCGCATCCGTTCGCGCCGCTGCGGTCCCGCATCGACCAGTGGTTCCTGTCGCGCCGCGCGCCATCCGACACGCTCGAGCTCACGCAGCGCAACGTCTACATCCTGCCGACCCGGGCCGGCTGGATGCTGGCGGCGACCCTGCTGCTCCTGCTGGTCGGTTCGATCAACTACCAGCTCAACCTCGGCTACCTGCTGACCTTCCTGCTCGCGGGCTGCGTGGCGGTCGGCATGCACGTGTGCCACGGCACCCTGCGCGGGCTCGCGATGCGGCTGATGCCGCCCGAGCCGCAGTACGCCGGGTCGGCCGCGGTGTTCCGCATCGTGCTCACCAACACCCGCCGCAGCACACGCTACGGCATCGGCTTCGCGGTGCACCGCAGCGGGCAATGGTCATGGAGCGACGTGCCGGCGCAAGGCAGCGCCATAGTCGAAGTCGCCTTCAAGCCCGAGCGGCGCGGCCTCCATGCGGTGCCCACGCTGACGGCGGAAACGCGCTTTCCGCTCGGCACTTTCCGCGTCTGGTCGATCTGGCGGCCCGCCGCGCAGGTGCTCGTCTACCCCGCGCCCGAACCGAACCCGCCACCGCTGCCCGAAGCCGAGCCGCTGGCCGGCCCGAGCGCCGCCATCGCGATGCGCGCGCACATTGCGGGCGAATACGACGGCGTGCGCGCCTACCGCCGGGGCGATTCGCTCAAGCTCGTCGTGTGGAAGCGCGCCGCGCAGGCGCAGGCCGCCGGCTCCGATGAACTGGTCAGCCGCGACACGCTGCAGGCCCAGCGCTCGCAGCTCTGGCTCGACGCGCAGCACACCGGCCTGGCCGACGCCGAAGCGCGCCTGTCGCGCCTTAGCGCCTGGGTGCTGATGGCCGACCATCTCGGCGTGGACTACGGCCTGCGTGCGGGCGGTCGCATCGTCGAGCCTTCGCTGGGCGAGGCGCACAAGCGGCAATGCCTGGAAGTTCTGGCGCTATGTTGAGCAAGCTCCAAGCCCTGCCGAGGGACGCGCGGGACACCCTCTTCCTGCTGTCGGTCATCGGCCTCATCCTCCTGCCGCAGGTGCCGAACCTGCCCTGGTGGTGCAGCCTGCTCGCGGCCATCGTGCTGGTCTGGCGCGGCGCGCTCGCGGTCCAGGCCAGGCCGCTGCCCAGCAAATGGTGGCGCGTCGCACTGCTCGCGATCACGCTGATCGCCACCTACGCGACGCACCGCACGCTGCTCGGCCGCGATGCGGGCGTGACGCTCGTCGTGATCCTGCTCGCGCTCAAGACACTGGAGTTGCGCGCGCGGCGCGACGCCTTCGTCATCTTCTTCCTGGGCTTCTTCACGATGCTCACGAACTTCTTCTACTCGCAATCGCTGCCGACCGCGTTCGCGATCCTGCTTGCGCTGCTGGGGCTGCTGACCGCGCTGGTCAACGCCCACATGCCCGTCGGCCGGCCGCCGCTCGCACAGGCGGCCCGCACCGCCGGGTCGATGGCGCTGCTGGGTGCGCCGATCATGGTGGTGCTCTTCCTGCTGTTCCCGCGCCCGGCGCCGCTCTGGGGCGTGCCGGGGGACGCGATGGCCGGGCGAACCGGCCTGTCGGGCACGATGCGCGTCGGCACCGTCGCGGAACTCGCGATGGACGACGGCATTGCCGCGCGCGTCAAGTTCGACGGCGACCGCATCCCGGCGCGATCGAGCCTCTACTTCCGCGGCCCGGTGCTCTCGCAGTTCGACGGCCGCGAATGGAAGGCTGCGCCCGCGTTGGGACAACAGGCCGTGCCGGGCCTGCAGACGCGCGGAGCGCCGGTGGGCTACGAAGTCACGCTCGAACCGTCCAACCGGCCGTGGCTCCTCACGCTCGAAGCCACCCCCATGCGCCGGAGTTGCCGGAATACACGCTGCTCGGCACCTCCGATCTGCAATGGCTCGCAAGCCGTCCCTTCGGCGATCTCGTGCGCTATCGCGCCGAAAGCTTCACCCAGTTCCAGTACGGCCCCCTGCGCCGCACCCGTGCGATGCAGGCCTACGTGGCGCTGCCGCCGGGCACGAACCCGCGCACCGTCGAGCTCGCCGCCGAAATGCGCCGCGACCCGGCGCTGGCCGGCGCATCGACGCACGCGCTGGTGCAGAACGTACTGCAGCGGCTTCGCACCGGCGGCTATTCGTACACGCTCGAACCCGGCGTCTACGGCGACGACACCGCCGACGTGTTCTGGTTCGACACCAAGGCCGGTTTCTGCGAGCACATCGCCTCGGCCTTCGTGGTGCTGATGCGCGCGCTCGACATTCCCGCGCGCATCGTCACCGGCTACCAGGGCGGCGAACTCAATGCGGTCGACAACTACTGGGTGCTGCGCCACAGCGACGCCCACGCGTGGGCCGAGGTGTGGCAGGAAGGCGTGGGCTGGACCCGCGTCGATCCCACGGGCGCGATCTCGCCCGACCGCGTCGGCCAGTTCCGCCGTCTCGCGACCAAGCCGGGGATCATCACCGAGGCGTTCGAGGCGATCACGCCGTCGCTCGCGATCAACCTGCGCGCCACCTGGGAAGCGATCAACAACGGCTGGAACCAGTGGGTGCTCAACTACACCCAGAGCCGGCAGCTCAACCTGCTCAAGAACATCGGCTTCGAGGCGCCGAGCCTGCAGGACCTCATCCTCGTGCTGCTCGTTCTCCTGGTCGTCGCGAGCCTCGCGGGCGCCGGCTGGACCTTGTGGGAACGCAGCCAGCACGACCCGTGGCTGCGCCTGCTCGCGCAGGCCCGCGCGCGCCTCAAGCGAGCCGGCATCGACGTGCCCGAGGCCACGCCGCCGCGCCAGATGGCCGCGCGCCTCGCCGAGCGCTTCGGCACCGAGGCGCAGGCGGCGCAGGACTGGCTGCTGCGCCTCGAAGCCCAGCGCTACGCGAAATCACCGGCGGCCGCGCTGCCGGCGCTGCGCGCCGAATTCCGCCGGATCGCCTGGCCGCACTGAACGGCCGCGCTGAAACCACATGTGACCTTCATCCGAGGCGTGCCGCGCGGACGGCACAATCCACGCGATGCCACGCCCCCTACCCTCTGCGCTTTCCCACGCACTCTTCGCGGCCCTGCTTTGCGCCGCCACCCTCCTGCCCTGCACGCCGTCCACTGCGCAGGCGGCGCCTGACAAGCGCAATGCGCCTTCGCGCGGCATCCCGTATTCAACCCGCGAAGACGCGATGCAGTTCGCCGATGAAATCGCCGCGCGCCGCAATCTCGACCGCGTCTGGGTACGCACCACCATCGGCAACGCCAAGCTTCTACCCAACGTGCCGCGCCTGATGCTGCCGGCGCCCACCGGCACACCGAAGAACTGGTATGCCTACCGCAGCCGCTTCATCGATCCGGTGCGTATCCAGGCCGGCGCCCGCTTCTGGCGCAATAACGCGGCCACGCTCGCGCGGGCCGAAGCGGAGTTCGGCGTGCCGGCCGAAATCATCGTCGGCATCATCGGCGTCGAAACCATCTATGGGCGCAACATGGGGAGCTTCCGCGTGATCGATGCGCTCGCCACGCTGGCCTTCGACTTTCCGCAGGAACATCCGCGCGCCAGCGAGCGGCAGGCCTTCTTCCGCGCCGAACTCGAAAGCTTCCTCAGCACCGAAAGCCGCACCAACGAAAACCCGCTGCTCCCGCTCGGCAGCTATGCCGGCGCGATGGGCATGCCGCAATTCATGCCCAGCAGCATCGCCAAGTACGCGGTCGACTACGACGGCGACGGCCGCATCGACCTCGTCAACAATCCCGTCGACGTGATCGGCTCCGTGGCCAACTACTTCAAGGCCTTCGGCTGGCAACCCGGCATGCCGCCGATCTTCCCGGTGAGCTTCGACGAATCGCGACTGCAGAAGGGGGTGCTGCTCGGCCCGGACATCGTGCCCACCTTCAGCGCCGACGCCTTCGTCGCGGGCGGCGCGGTGCTCCAGGGCGAAGCATTGCAGTTCAAGGGCCTGCTCGCGCTGATCGAACTGCAGAACGGCGGCGACCCGCCGAGCTACGTGGCCGGCACGCAGAACTTCTACGTGATCACCCGCTACAACTGGAGCAGCTACTACGCGATGTCGGTGATCGAGCTCGGCCGCGAAGTGCGCGCCGCGATGGAGAACTGATGGACGAAGCCGCGCTGTACGGCTCGTGGGTCCAGGCCTGGCGCACGCTCGGCATCGGATCGCCCGATGAGGCGCTGCAGGACGAACTGCTGGCCGCGCACTGCGAGGCGCATCGCGCCTACCACACGCTCCAGCATCTCGGCGAATGCCTCGCACTGCTGGAGACGCACCGCGACAACGCGCAACGCCCGGCCGAAGTCGCGCTCGCCCTGTGGTTTCACGACGCGATCTACGACGTGCACCGGCATGACAACGAGGAACGCAGCGCCGAATGGGCCCGGCGCGCGATGCAGGGCGCTGGCGCCGCGCCCGACGCGGCCGACCGCGTGCACGCGCTCGTGATGGCCACCCGCCACGATGCGGAGCCCGTCGGGGCGGATGCGCGGCTTCTGGTGGACATCGACCTCGCGATCCTCGGCGCACCGGCCGATCGCTTCGCGGAATACGAAAGGCAGATCCGCATCGAATACGCGCATGTGCCGGCCGAGGTCTTCGAAACACGACGCCGCGAAATCCTCGCCGGCTTTCTCGCGCGCGATCCGCTGTACCTCACTGCACCGATGCGCGAACGCTTCGAAGCGGCCGCGCGCGCCAACCTCAAGCGCGCGGTCAGGCGCTAGACACATCCAACAGCAAACACCTCCATGAACGACGATCTCGACGAACGCATCCGCTCAGGCAAAGCGCTGAGCGAATCGATGGGCAATTTCCACGTAACCGGATGGGACCCCGAACGCAAGGTGCTGAGCGCCGCCTTCACGATTCGGCGCGAGTACTGCCACACGAACGGGACGATCGCCCAAGGCGGCTTCATCACCGCGTGGCTCGATGCGGCGATGGCGCATGCCGTGATGCACGAGTCCGATCACAAACAGACCGTCTTCAGTCTGGAGATCAAGGTCAGCTTCTACGAAAAGGTCGGCCCCGGCGAGGGCCGCGCGGAAGCACGCATCATCCGGCGCGGCAAGCGGGTCGCCTTTCTCGAAGCCTCGCTCTACAACCCGCAGGGCAAGCTGGCGGCGGAGGCGACGTCGACGGGGATGCTGGCTGACCTTTAGGGTCGAGCAGAACGCCGCCTACGGCTTGTTCTTCTCAACGTACCGCGCGAAGTTGTCCAGGATCGCTTGCCACCCCTGGCGCTGATGCTCGACCGGAAAGGTCGTCTCGGGATCGAAAGCCACGCGCACCTTGACGCCATCGGGGCCATCGATGAACTCGACCTGCGCAGTACGGTCACCAAAGGAATATTCGATCAGGGCCTGCGGCACGATCTTCGTGTAGATGCCGGCGAAGTCGAAGCCCATGCTGCCGTCCTTGGCCTCCATGCGCGACGAGAAGGCCCCGCCTTCGCGCAAGTCCACCGCGGACGCCGTGGTGTGCCAATCGTCGGACGCAGCGTTCCACTGCTTGATGTCTTCGGGGGTGGTGTAGGCGCTCCAGACTTGGGTGATGGGGGCGGAGACGGTGGTTTCGACGGTGAGTTTCATGGGGCCTGTCAGGTCAGAGGAAAACCAGATGCTGATCGATTCCTCGCATGCGGGCAACGGGTGTTCCCTTGCTCTGCGAGTTCGATGGCCACCCGCCGCAGGTCAAAGCAAGTTTCTGGTTCTGTCGCGATGGCTTCAGATACCTCGGCGCACCATCATCTGCTTGATCTTCCCGATCGCCGCAGCAGGGATCAGACCCTTGGGGCAAACGTCGACGCAGTTCAGGATGTCCCTGCAGCGGAACAGGCGGTAAGGGTCCTGAAGGTTGTCAAGGCGCTCTTCGGTCGCCTGGTCGCGGTTGTCGGCGAGGAACCGGTAGGCTTGCAGCAGACCCGCGGGTCCTACGTACTTGTCGGGATTCCACCAGAAGCTCGGACAAGCGGTCGAACAGCAGGCGCACAGGATGCACTCATACAAACCGTTCAGTTCATCGCGTGCCGCAGGAGACTGCAGCCGCTCGCGATCGGGCGGTGGATCGTCGTTGATGAGGTAGGGCTTGATCGAGTGGTATTGCGCAAAGAACTGCGTCATGTCCACGATCAGGTCGCGGATCACCGGGAGGCCGGGCAGCGGCTTCAGGACCACCGTTCGCGGAAGCGAGCGCATGTTGGTCAGGCATGCGAGTCCGTTCTTGCCATTGATGTTCATGGCATCCGAGCCACAGATGCCTTCACGGCATGAGCGCCGGAAGCTCAGACTCGGATCGATGGCTTTCAGCTTGATGAGTGCGTCGAGCAACATCCGCTCCCCATCCCCGACCTCGGTTTCGAAGATCTGCATTCTCGGCCTGACATCAAGGTCCGGGTCGTAGCGGTAGATGCGGAAGGTGTGCATGACGGCTCTTTCTGATCCTGGTCCAGACGCGAACCTTGCGAAGGTCGATGGCGCTCGGGCCATCGATTGCACAAGCGGCGCGCACTAGGCCAAACTTGAGTATTTACAGCTCGTGGCCGGAGTTCTCCATGCCTGACAAGAAGCCAGACTCTAAAGATCGCTCACATCAACGTCAAACGGTCTCCGCCGGAAGGGAGGGTGATCGCAAGGTGAAGGCGTCGGGCATCCATGCAAATCTTGCCCCTGAGAACGAATCAGAGATCAGCCCGCCTTTGAGCGACGCCGAGTTGGTACAACTGCGCGTTCGCGTCATCGCGCTGGAGAACATCGTGATAGCCCTTCTCGCACAGGCGCCAGAGCGTCAGTTGGAGCTTGCCCGCGAGATGGCGGTCTACATCTCTCCCAGGCAGGGTTTCACGCCCCATCCGATGACCGTGCATGCGGCCGCCGAGATGCACAGTCTTGTGAAACGAGCCGATGCTTTCCGATCCGGCGAGCAAAGTGGGTGGGATGGGGTAAGGAAGGAGTGAATCGTATTACTTGAACTCGTCCGCGGAGATGCCGAACCTGCGCAGCTTGTCGAACAGCGTCTGGCGCGCAATCGCAAGCGCGGTGGCGGTCGCGGTCTGATCTCCACGATGCCGTCGAAGTGCCTCGAGGATGACCGCACGTTCAAAGGACTCCACCTGCTGCGGCAGGCCGCGAGGAAGTCCGTCCGGCGCCTCTCCCGCACCGCGCAACTGGGTGAGACGTTCCCCCAGCAGGCCCAGGACGAACCGATCGGCCACGTTGCGCAGTTCGCGCACGTTGCCAGGCCATGCGTACGCCATGAGGTCGCTCAACTGGGCGCTGCTCAACAGCGGCGCCGCGCGGTCATATCGGCTGGCCGCGAGCAGCGTGAAGTGCTCGAACAATAGCGGGATGTCTTCGCGACGTTCGCGCAGCGGCGGCAGCTCGATCACGGCGACACCGATGCGGTAGTACAGGTCGGCCCTGAACTTCTGCTGGTCGCTCAGCGACTTGAGGTCTTCCTTGCTGGCGGCCACCACGCGGCAATCGAAGGGGATGGGCTTGTTGGATCCGATGCGCTCGATGCTGCGTTCTTGCAGCGCCCGCAGCAGCTTGATCTGCACGACCATCGGCATGCTTTCGATCTCGTCGAGAAACAGCGTACCGCCGTGGGCGTACTCGAACCTGCCGACTCGCATTCGGTTCGCACTCGTGAAAGCGCCCGCTTCGTGCCCGAAGAGTTCGCTCTCTGCGAGTGCTTCGGGCAGTCCGCCGCAATTGAGCGGCACGAAGTGCTTGTGCCGCCGATCGCCGTAGTCGTGAAGGCAGCGCGCGACAAGTTCCTTGCCGGTCCCGGTCTCGCCGTAAATGAGAACGTCCGCCGATGTTCCGGCCAAGGTCATGACCGTCGCGCGGACTTGCTGCATCTGCGCGGAATGCCCGATCAGTACGCTCTGGATGCCGCTCCAGTTGTCGAGCGCGTCGCGCAGCGCGCGCACTTGCAGCGTCAATTGCCGTCGCTCCACGGCGTGGCGCACCGTGGCAATCAGGCGTTCTGACGTGAAGGGTTTCTCGACAAAGTCGTATGCCCCCTCGCGCATCGCCTGCACAGCCATCGCGATGTGGCCGTGACCCGTGACAAGAATCACTGGCAGTTCCGCGTCGATGGCGCGGATTTCGAGCAGCCAGTCCACTCCGCTCGATCCAGGCAAGCGTACGTCGCAGACCACGACGACAGGGGCGCCGGAACTGATGTGCGCGCGTGCCCGTTCGACGCTGGGAAATGACTCGACCTCGAAACCGGCCAGGCCGAGCGCCTGTGCCGTGCTCTGTCGTACGTCATCGTCGTCCTCGATCAGCAATACATGAATGGCGATGGACTCTTTCACTTTCTTTTTCACTCCTGGCCCGCGGCGATCGGAAGATCGACGGTAAAGCACGCGCCACCCGCTTCGCGATTGGTCGCTCGAAGCGAGCCGCCGGCGGCAAGCACCAATTGTGACGAGATGACCAGACCCAGGCCCAGGCCGACGCCGGCCGACTTGCTGCTGACGAAGGGCTCGAAGAGCCGCGGCAGGATGTCCGCGCGAATTCCCGGACCGGTATCGCTGACGGTCAGGATCACGCGATCGTCCTGAACCCTCGCAGCGATTCGCAGGTTCCGCAGTGGGGCGTCCTGCATGGCGTCGATCGCATTGCGCATCAGGTTGACGAGCAGGCTTTCCATCGCCGCCGCATCGGCCATCACGCTGAGCCCTTTCGGCTGAACGTCGACCTCGACGTTGACGGCGCGAGCTTTCGCTTCGGCGTCGACGACGGTCTGCGCATCGGCGATGCTTCGCGCCAGGTCCACCGGCGCGCGCGGCGCGTCGCTCTTGTGCGCGAAGGTCTTCAGCTGGGAGGTCAGCCGTGCGAGTCGATCCACCATGCCCGCAATGCGACGGAGATTGCCGCGCACGTCATCAGGGCGATCCTGATCGAGAAGAATGCCCGCGCTGTCCGACAGCGTGCGAAGCGCCGTGAGCGGCTGGTTCAGCTCGTGGACCAGGCTCGCCGACATCTGGCCCAGGGCCGACATCTTGCCGGCATGCACCAGCTCGTTCTGGGCCGCTCGGAGCTGCGCAGTCCTTGCGACGACGGTCGTTTCGAGGTTGTCATGCGCCGCCTGCAGGGCGGCCTGGTTCGCGAGTTTCTGGCGCACTGCGCGCCGGCGCTGCCACAGCGCCACTGCCACCAGCAGCAATACCGCCATGGCCAGGCTTGCCGTCATCGCCGCGTAGCGCGCTGTCGATCGAACCGGGGCCAGGTCATCCAGCACGATCAGCCGCCAGGGCGCGGCCTGAAGTACGCGCGTCGATGCGAGACGCGTCCGGCCATCGAGCGCAATGATCTGCGCATCGTCGTCGAGCGCATTCACCACGGTCCAGCGAAGCGGCCGCAGGTCCGCGTCGCCATAGGGGCGGGATCGCGAAACCTCGTCGCGCTGTCCTTCGCCCAGCGGCGCCAGGGGCCTGAACTTCAGATCCTCGCGCGTGGACAGGATGACGACCCCCGCTCGTCGATCAGCAACACGTCGCCGGGCAGCTTGCGCCATGCATGCTCCGCTTCCTCGAGATTGACCTTGACCGCCACGACGCCGCCCACGTGCGTGCCGCGGCGCAATGCATACGAGAGGTAGTAGCCGGGCCTTCGGCTGGTGATGCCTATGCCGTAGAAGCGGCCACGCCCCTGCTTCAGCGCGTCGATCACGTAGGGGCGGAACGAGAGATCCTGGCCGACGGTGGTTCCGGGCTTGTCCCAATCCGATGCGGCGAGCGAGGTTCCACCGGCATCGAGCAGATAAAGCATCTCGGCACCGACGGTGGCGTTGACCCCGTCGAGGTAGCGGTTGACGGTGTCGCGAAGTTGCGCATCGGATGGCGTATCGAGCAGCGCCGGAACGACCGGCGTCATCTGCAACAAGGCAGGCAGATAGTCGAAGCGGGCCAGGTCGGCACCCAAGCCCGTGGACAGCATGTCGAGCCGGTGTGCTGCCGCCTCGTGCAGGCTCCGCAAGCCGGCCTGCAGTGCGACCTGATGTCCAATGGAGGCGGCCGCCGCGATCAGGGCCAGCGCACCGATCCACCGCAGCCATCCACGCCTGCGGTTCGATTGCTTCTGGTGCGATGGAGGGGCGGCCGCTGTCGACATGCGCCATATATGGCACAAGGGATGGCGGGCCGCATCAGTGGGAATCCCGTTCTGCTTCATGGACGCCGGCACCTCGCGGTGCGGTCGCGCTCAGCGCGCCGGGCTCGTGGGCATGTGCGCCACGATGGGGTCGAGGACGCGCTCGGGGTCGTCGGATTCGGCGCCTGTCTCCTGGTCGAGGTGCCGACGCATCTGCTCGGTATCGAGGTCGCCCGTCCACTTGGCGACGACGAGGGTGGCCACACCGTTGCCGATCAGGTTGGTCAGTGCACGCGCCTCCGACATGAACCGGTCGATGCCGAGAATCAGCGCCAGCCCGGCCACCGGCACATGGCCGACTGCGGAGAGCGTGGCCGCGAGCACGATGAAGCCGCTGCCCGTGACGCCTGCGGCGCCCTTCGACGTGAGCAGCAGCACCAGCAGCAGAGTGACCTGCTGGCCGAGCGTCATCGGCGTGTTGGTGGCCTGCGCGATGAACACGGCCGCCATCGTGAGGTAGATCGAGGTGCCGTCCAGATTGAACGAATAGCCCGTGGGAATCACCAGGCCGACGACCGACTTCTTGGCCCCCAGGTTCTCCATCTTGGCCATCATGCGCGGCAGTGCGGCCTCGCTGGAGGACGTTCCGAGCACGATCAGCAGCTCTTCCTTGATGTACCTGATGTACTTCCAGATCGAGAAGCCGTGGAGCCTCGCGATCGTGCCGAGCACGACGAAGATGAAAAACAGGCAGGTGGCATAGAAAGTCGCCATCAACGCACCGAGAGAGACCAGCGAGCCGACACCGTATTTGCCGATTGTGAACGCCATTGCACCGAATGCGCCGACGGGGGCGACCTTCATGATGTAGCCAACGATGGAGAACAGCACGTGCGAGAACTTCTCGATGAAGTCGAACACCAGCGTGCCGCGCCCCCGAACTTGTGCAGCGCGAAGCCGAACATCACGGCGATCAACAGGACCTGCAGAATCTCCCCCTTGGCGAAGGCATCGACCACGGTGTTGGGAATGACGTTGAGGAGAAACTCCGTCGTCGTCGCCATCTTGCCGGGCCCGGTATACGCGGCGATGGCTTTGGTATCGAGCGTGCTCGCGTCGACGTTCATGCCCACGCCGGGGCGCACCAGGTTGATGATCACCAGCCCCACGATCAGTGCAATGCTGCTGACGATCTCGAAATACAGCAACGCCATGCCGCCTGTCTTGCCCACCTTCTTCATGTCTTCCATGCCGGCGATGCCCACCACCACGGTGCAGAAGATGATCGGCGCGATGATCATCTTGATCAGCTTGATGAAGCCGTCGCCCAGCGGCTTCATCGCCTCGCCGGTAGCGGGATAGAAATGTCCAACCGCCACGCCGATGACGATGGCGGTGACGACCTGGAAATAGAGTGACTTGTAGAAGGGTTTGGGCGCGGATGAATGGTCCATGGGGTCTCCTTTGTAGGCATTGACGCTCGATGGCGTGCGGTGACCCCTGGCCAGTGCAACGGATGTGCCATGCCGCATCGGCGGCATCGGCCGGGCTAAGTCTTTGATTTGTCAGGGATTCCCATGCGCGTGCTGCGACCCCTTTGCCGGACGCCCGGAACTTGGCTTGACAGGCTGTCCGGCCGACCGGACTGGAATCTCCGTGCAAACCCTAGGTTTGCCGGCGCTCGTGCAAATCTTTCAGGCCCGCCTCGCAAAAAGAGCGCGCGCAAGGCCTCAGGCCTGACGAGCGGCGCACACCGGACGCCAGAGACGGCTGGAAGGCATGCGCCGCCCGGCGCCGCTCACGCCGCGCGAACCTCGATGCGGCGTGGTTTCGCGTGCTCCAGTTTGGGAATGCACAACTTCAGCACACCATCGGCCAGCTCTGCCGTGACTTTCTGCGTGTCCAACTCGGAACTGAGCGTGAAGGTCCTGTGGAAGCGACCGAACCCGACCTCGGTATGGCTCGACTGGAGGCCCTCGGGCAGGCGGAGGTCGATCTCGGCGTCGATGGTTAGCGTTCCCGCCTATACCTGCAGATTCAGTCTGTCCCGCGAGACCCCTGGAAGGTCGGCGTAGAGCGTGATGCCGCTGGCATCCTCGATGACGTCCACCGGCGGCATGAGAGCGGAGTCCCTGTAGCGCGCCTCATTGCTCTGCGCATTCGCGGTGGCCGCCGGCGCACGTTCCTGGTTGCGAACATCGTTCATTTCCGGGCTCCTTTCCTCATTGGATGGCAATGCGGCGAGGGCGGGCCGCGGCACGCCGCTGGACTGTGATGTGCAGTACGCCGTCACGGTACTTGGCCTCTACGGCGTCGGGGTCGGCGTCGTCGGGCAGGCTGATGACACGGCGGAATCTGCCCGACAGTCTCTCGTTGATGTGCACGGCGACGGCGTTTCCCTTGGCCGGACCCTCCGCCTCGGGCAGGCTGGACTTGCGGGTTCCGGCAAGGGTCAGCAGCCCGCGGTCGAGGGTGATTTCCAGGTCAGCCGGGTCGAGCCCGGGCGCAAAGGCATAGACCTCCACGGTCTGAGGTGTTCCGCCCACGTTCAGGGCCGGGAAGCCGCCGCGGCCGAAGCCACGGATTGTGGGTGAGAGATCGAAGGCCTGCTGCATCTCGCGCTGCAGGCGATCCATCTCGGCGAACATGTCGCGAGGAAACAGGGATCGATACATGGCGAATACCTCCATTCAGGTTGAACGAAGCGCCGGAGGCGTCCTTCCAGCGCTTCCGGTTCCCGACATAGGGTCGGCCAAAAATGGTTTCAAGAGGCAGCACTGCCAATCCTCCCCGACCCAATCAGGCAACTTGTCGAGGGCAACAAAAGGCAAAAATTTTGTCGGCCGGTGTCGCACTCTTGATCTGCCAACGGGCAGGCGCTATCTATCGCTCGCTTTGGTCATTGTTGAAAAAGGAGGTTGTCAAATGGCCATGGACCTGCTCAGACAGCTTGCCGGCAGCTCGTTGCCGGCGAGCTTCGGCCTACCAGGAGACACACCGCCCATGCGAGCGGTCCGGTCGTCCTGGTGGAAAGCCAGAAATTCCGCAGGCGATTTCCGTCGTGTGCCGTGATGGAGGCGACTATGCGAGACGCATGTTCAGATCCGATCATCTACCGCGACTTCTCCATCGCGATCAACGTCGAAAGAGCCGGTGACCGCGTCTTCGGCCATGCCGACCTCTTTGCGGCGAATGAGCTCAAGGGCCGCATCTCCCTCGGGAGCGCAACAAAGCGACCTCGGGAAGTGCGTGAGAAGCTGCGCTGTCTGGCCAAAGCCAAGGTGGACGTCTGGGCCACGGTCGAGGCAGCGAGCCGTCATTGAGCCGATCATCGCGAATCAGGACGGCAAGAGCACCTTGTCGATCAAGTGAACCACACCGTTCGTGTTGAAGATGTCCGTCGCGGAAATGCCCGAAGTCCGTCCACGCTGATCGATGATCTGCAGGCTGCTGTTGATGATGATGCTCTGGCCTTGAACTGTCGCGATCGGCGAGTTGAGCGGAATCTCGGCCTTGAGAACCCGCTTTGAAAGCACGTGATAGGTGAGCACCTTGGTCAGGAGCGCCTTGTCGGCCAAGAGTGCGTCCTTGGTGATGCCAAGTTCGGACAGAAGCGCGACAAAGGCGTCGTTCGACGGCGCGAAGACGGTGAACGGCCCGGGCCCCTTGAGGGTCGCCACGAGATCTGCGGCGACGACGGCTTCGACGAGGATGCTCAAGCTGGGCACGCCCTGTGCTGTTTGCACGATGTCCTTGTCGGCAGGCAGCAGGACTCGATCGATGACATGAACGACCCCGTTCTGCGCCGGGATGTCTGTCGCGATGATGTTCGTGACGCGGTTGCGGCCATCGGTGATGCGCGCGCTGGCGTCTTGTGTCTCGATCTTGAAGAATCCGCCACCGACCGGCTCGATCGCCTTGCCGGAAGGAATGTCCGCCTTGCGAACGGCCGCGTTGAGCACGTGATATTTCAGGACTGCGGTCAGGAGCGCCTTGTCCGCAAGAAGCGCGTCCTTCGTGGTCCCCAGCTCTCCGAGCAGCGCCGCAAATGCGTCATTGTTCGGCGCAAACAGCGTCAACGGGCCAGCCGCCGAAAGTGTGCTCGTCAGGTCCGCCTTGCTGACGGCTTCGGACAGAACACTGAGGTCTGAACGGGAAGCCACGACCTGCGCAAGGTTCGGCTGCGCGAGCGCGCCGAGCCCTTGGCTGCCCCCGCCTCCTCCGCAGCCTGCCAAGGCAACACTGCCTCCCAAGGAACCAATGAGGACTGCGCGACGCGTGAGACCGATGTTCATGAGCTACTCCTGTTGCTGACGAATGAGAAACAACTGGAGACCGCGCGCTCCGCGGCTTCCGGCCGGTTCTACGTATCGGCTGGCCGCACGGACTTTTGGTGAAAACCCTATCGCGCTACCTTCGCGGCATGACGCACGACGTAGAGTCCCACGTCGACTCGACCCGACCGGAAGCCCGCCTCGCAATAGCAGAGGTAGTACTCCCACAGGCGACGGAACGAAGCGTCGAAACCTGCCGACGCGACCGCCTCCTGCGCCTGGAGGAAACGCTCGCGCCAATGGCAGAGCGTCGCGGCGTAGCTCTTGCCGAAGGTCGCTGCGCGCTCGATCGTCAACCCCGCCCCTTTCGCTTGCGACTGCAGGGCGCCCCAGGACGGCAACATGCCGCCAGGAAAGACGAAGCGCTGAATGAAGTCGGCGCGCTCGCTGTAGCGGTCGAAGTGCTCGTCCGCGATCGTGATCACCTGGAGCACCGCGTGGCCGCCCTGGCGCAGCCGCTCGCGAAGCACCCGGAAATAGTCCGGCCAGAAAGCCTGACCCACGGCTTCGAGCATCTCGATGGAGACGATGCGGTCATAGGTGCCGCGCACGTCACGGTAGTCCTGCAGCCGCAGCTCTACCGAGGCCTGCATGCCCTCGTCATGGATGCGTCGGCGCGCATGGGCGAGCTGTTCGCCCGACAGCGTGAGGCCGGTCACACGCGCGCGATGGCCGTGTGCGATGGCAAGCGCCAGCGCCCCCAGCCGCAGCCGATTTCGAGTACGGCCGAGCCCTCCTCGGGCTCCAGCAGATCGAGGATGCGTGCCATCTTGGCGGCTTGTGCCTCTTCGAGCGATTCGCTCCCGCTCGCGTAGATGCCGCTCGAATAGTTCAGCTCGGCATCGAGCCAGAGCTTGTAGAAGTCGTTTCCCAGGTCATAGTGAAACGCGATGTTGTCGCGGCTCCCTCTGCGCGTGTTTGCCCGCAGCAGATGGCGAAGTCGGTCGGCGCATCGCATGGCCCAGGAGCCGTCGACGCCTGCGCCCAGATGCGCCTCGTTCTCCAGCGCGAGCGCCATCACCGCAAGCAGATCGGGACTCGACCAGTCACCGTCCCGATACGAGCGCGCGAGGCCGATGTCGCCGTTGGTCATGAGCCGCAGCAAGGCGCGCCAGCGATGAAGAAAGACGACCGCCTGCGGTCCCGGGCAGACGCCCTGGACGTCGATGCATTGGCCGTTCGGAAATGCGATCCGCAGCGTCCCCACGCGCAGCCCGCGTGTCAGCTTCTCGATCCATCGCTGCAGGGGATGAACAAGCCGTTGGATGGGCGCCGGGACGGATGGCGAAATATTCGATGGCGTCATTCAATGTGTCCGGATTTGATGATCGTGACTTCGGTCGGCGGGGCTCCCGGATTGGCACGCGGGCGCAATCCCTTGAGCCAGAGCCACATCGCCTCCCAGTGGATCGCGACGATGACCTTGAGCGTGACGAAGGGAAAGAAGACCAGGGTGCGCAGCAGCGCAAGGTCGTTCAGCGGTTGCCGCCGAGCGTCGAGGACGGCGGTGAGCACCGTTCCGCCGAGGTCGCTTGCCGTGACCCCCACGCGCAGGCTCTCCTTGTCGGGCCGCGGCGGGTCGATGTCGAACCGGTAGCGCATGTCCAGGTCCAGGAACGGAGAGACGTGCAGCTGCTTCGCGCAATGCTGCACGATGTGCTCGGGCCGGTCCGCCGCGCCATTCACCTCGATGAGATAGGTGTGCCTCGCGCCGAACGTGTTGTTCACTTCGTAGAGCACGGCATGCAGCACGCCGTCGGGGCGATGGCAGAAATACACGTTCAAGGGATTGAAGGCATAGCCGAGCAGACGCGGCATGGTCAGCAGATGGATCGCCCCCTCGGCGCTCAGACCCGAGGCCCGCAAGAGCTGCTCCACGCGGGCGCGCAGGGCCCCGCCATCGCCATAGTCGCGCTGCCGAAGGCTGAAGACGTTGAAGCGGTCGAGCGAGAACAGACGCAGCCGCCTGGAGAGCGCCGGCAGTTCGTCCAGATCCACGAGGAGCCAGAACACGCGATACCGCAGTCGATGCGCCACAGGGCGCAGGCGCCGGTGCATCACGCTGCCGGCATAGAGTGCGGAGCCGCCGCTCACGTGATCGACGCCGGTGGCGCCTGCAGATGAATCCTGCCGGACTCGCTGGCCACTCGCCACGGTCGGCGCACGCCGCCGAGCGCCTCCGCCACGGCAAGTCCGGCCTGCAGTCCGTCCTCGTGAAAGCCCGACCCGAAGTAGGCACCGCAGAACCAGATCCGCCGCCGCCCCTGCATGGACCACAGCTCGCGCTGGGCGCGGATCGCGGCCGCATCGAAAAGCGGATGCTCGTAGACCTCGGTGCGCAGGACCTGCCGGGCCTGCGGCTCCCGAGAGGGGTTGAGCGTGAGAAAGAGCGGACCCACGCCGGGCAACTGCTGCAGGCGGTTCATCCAGTAGCTGACGCACGGCGCGGCGACGGCGGCGCTGTTCGAGATGTAGTTCCAGCTCGACCACACCGCGCGACGCCCGGGCATCAGCGCGGGATCGGTGTGCAGCACTGCATGGTTGCGGCTGTAGCCGAACGCGCCGAGCAACCGGCGCTCGGTGTGCGTCGCATCGGCCAGGAGTCGAAGTGCCTGGTCGGCATGGGTGGCGACCACGACATGATCGAAGGTCTCTGGCGGGCCGCTTTCGGTGCGCACCTCGGCGCCATGGGCGGTCGCGCGCACCTGCATCGCCGCGCATCCGAGCCGCAGGCCCGGACCCAGCGCACCCGTCAGCGCCTGGACATAGCGGCGGCTGCCGCCTCGAACCGTCCGCCACGCCGCTCGATCGCCGAGCTTGAGCAATTGATGGTTTTCGCAGAAGCGCACGAAGGCTTCGGTCGGATAGGCGCCGATGCGCGACGCCGGCGCGGACCAGATCGCAGCGGCCATCGGGTACAGGTGATCTTCCCGAAACGCGCGACCGTAGCCGCGCAGCCGCAGGTAGTCGTCCAGCGCCATCAAGCCGAAGCGATCGGCATCGGCAGGCGCCTGCCGGTAGAAGCGCACGAGGTCGCGCAGCATGGACCAGAACCGTCGGTCGAGCATATTGGCCGGCTGCGCGAACAGGCCGCGCAGGCCCGAGCCCGAGTACTCCAGCCGCCCGCCGTCCATGCTGACTGCGAAGGACATGTCGGAGCTGTCGGTGGCGACCCCCAAGTGCGCGAAGAGCGCCGTGAGATTCGGATACGCCGCCTCGTTGTAGACGATGAAACCCGTATCCACCGGCACGGCCTCTCCCGAGGCATCCGGAACCTCCACCGTATTGCTGTGACCGCCCGGTCGGCTGTCGGCCTCGAACACGGTGACGCGATGGCGATGCGACAACAGCCACGCCGCCGACAAGCCGGAGATGCCGCTGCCGATCACGGCGATATTCAACGCTCTGCCGGCGGTGGCCGGCGGCATCAGAGAGGTATCGCTCACGCGGAGCTTGGCGGTCAGGGTCATGGGCGATCTGGACTTGCTGTTGTTGCGCCTGCTTGTACGCAACCACGGCTCATTTGGATTCGTTCGGCTGCGGGTGCTGTGATCTAATTTGCCGGGCTCCACGTAAAGAGGGCATGACCAGCGCCCCGCAGCCATCGACGTCGAGCTCCACTGTTGCCGGGCAAAAGCCGCCGTGGCTGTCGATCGTGACCACGCATCACCTCTGGAGGGCCATGCCGACGAGCGAAGACCTCAACCGCCTCGCGCGGGCCGTGGCCCTCGAGGGCGATCGACAAGCCTTCGCCGCACTCTTTCGGCACTTCGCGCCACGCGTCAAGTCCTACCTCATTCTTGGCGGCACGGGTGAGGCCCTGGCCGAGGAACTGACCCAGGAAACGATGGTGAACGTGTGGCGCAAGGTCTCGAGCTTCGACCCCGGTCGCGCGAGCCTTTCGACCTGGATATTCACCATCGCGCGGAATCTGCGCGTGGACTATTTTCGGCGGCAAGATTCGCGAACGATCTACGGTGCGGACGAGGAGACGGAGGCCCAACCGGATGCGCAGCCCTCCCTTGACGAGCATGTCCTGGCACGCGAGCGCGAAACGCGGGTGCGGCAAGCCATGGACCGGCTGCCGGAGGAACAGGCGCTCATCCTGCGTCTTTCGTTCTTCGAAGAACGGCCCCATGCGCGCATAGCGGCCGAGCTGGGCATCCCGCTCGGAACCGTGAAGTCGCGCGTGCGCCTCGCCGTGAACCATCTTCGCCGTCTGCTCGGCGACATCCAATCATGATTCATCACCATCCAGCCGACGATCTGTTGCTCGGCCTGGCGGCGGGCAGCCTTGTGGGCGGAGCCGCCGTGCTGACGGCCAGTCACCTGGAAACCTGCGTGCATTGCCGCGAGCGCCTCGATGCGCTCCAAGCCGTGGGAGGCATCCTGCTCGCAGACCTGCCCCCGGCCGCTCTTGCGCCCGACGCACTTGCACGAACCATGGCGGCGATCGATGCGCCGTCACCCGCCAAGCCGCACGTACCACCAACGACACGGCTCCCCCTCCCCCGGAAGGCATGCGCTGGCCGCGCGCACTGGACGGCTGCATGGCGACCTCCTGGCGCTGGATCGGCCCCGGCATGCGCTGGAGCCGCGTGACGGTGCCGTCCGCCCCCGCCGCCAAGGTGTTCCTGCTGCGCATCGGCGCCGGCAGGAAGCTGGCGATGCACACGCATGCGGGCATGGAACTCACGCAGGTGCTGTACGGCCGATTCCACGATGGCCGCGATGTCTTCGGCGAGGGCGATTTCGACGAGACCGACAGCACCGTGCACCACCAGCCCGAAGTGCTGGCGTCCGGCGAATGCATCTGCCTGGCCTACGTCGGGGGCGAGATGGTGTTCAAGGGCATGGTGGCCCGCACGCTCGGCGCGCTCATGGGCATGTGAGCCCTTTCACCGGCCGGCGCCGCGCGGGCGGGGCCATTTCATCCCGGCGCGACATCCCGCCGCAGCGGAGATCGCGGTCAGGCACGTACCCCAGGCGAGATCGACGACAGTCACCTGCCAGGGCCAGCGAACGAGCGTCGCCTGATTGGTGAGGTCGTAAGTCGCGTAAGCCACCAGACCGAACATCGCGCCCCTGAACATCGCGACCTGCCAGCGCCGCTCGGTCAGGCCAGGGGCCACCGCGAACAGCACCACACCGGCCAGGTAGACGGCATAGAAGACCATCGCAGGCAGCACATCGAAGTGATCCGCCATCAAGTGGCCGATGGAGGCCCGGTAGAGCCTGTCGGCCATCAGCGTGAGCCACGCGGCATCAAGCGCCAGCATCGCAAGCGCGGATGCGGCGTAGGCCACGGCGAACTGCCTGACCGACAGATTCGCGCCCGACCGCAAAGCCGTCCGATTGCTCATTGCAGCCGATAGCTCAGTCTGCGGCCGCCCGCGACGGTGGAATCGAGCCCGATCCAATCGCCTTGCCTCGAATACCACACATCCAGCGGCGCGGCCGGCCCCTCGATGCGCCAGTGCTGCGCCACGACGGACTCGCCGCGCACGTCCAGCGCACCATCGCCGACCCGGTGGATCTGCACCCGCTCCTCCACGCCGCTCTGCGGGTTCAACAATCTCGTCTGCTGCCGCAGGGCCGGATTCCAGTAGGCGAACGTCATCGTGCAGCCGGGAAGCGAGCGCGAAGCGCCATTGACGGTGACGTCGAGCCGGCCGTTGTCGCCCGGCCGTGCGCGCACCTGCGACACCTTGCCGTCATCATCGGTGAATGTCGCGAGTTGCATGAGGCAATCGCCCCGCCACGACTCCGAAGCCCTGTGCCGATAACGGTACACGGGAATTCCCAGGAGCTTGACCACGAAGTCGGCTTCGCTCACCACCTGCCGCTCGTCCTCCGCGCGAGTCACGCTGAATCGGTGCTCGCCGATCGCCACGCCGTCGAGCAAGACCCGGAAGCGCCATTCGGCGGCTTCGGCGCCGCTGCTTCCCAGCGCGCAGGCCGCAGCGAGCGGCAACCACAGGGCTTTCGTGCATGCGCTTGTCATGTCGATGTCCTGCGCGGCGGCCCCGGCACGAAGGCGTTGGTGCGGGCGATGTAGTCGCGGTACGCGGGGCGGCGCTCGGCCAGGTCCTTCTCGAGCATGGCGACGCCCGAGACCTTCAGCAGGAGCACGGTCATGAGAAGCGGCGATGCGACACTCCATGCACCGGACCACCCTGCGCCCGACACGGCCATCAGCCACAGGCCCCACCAGACACAGGCCTCGCCGAAATAGTTGGGATGCCGCGTGAATCGCCAGAGGCCGCGATCCATCACTTTCCCGCGATGCCCGGCATCGGCCTTGAAGCGCGCGAGCTGCGCGTCGCCGACGGATTCGAAAACGATGCCGAAGACGGTGAGCGCGACACCCGCCGAATCGATCCAGCCCCACGGCGCTTTGCCGATCGCCCCGACCAGGAACGGCGCGGATACCACCCACGCAAGAACGGCCTGAAGCCCGAACACGAGATAGAGACTCTTCCAGCCGAACCCAGGCGCGTTGCGTTCGCGCAGCGCGCGATACCGCCGATCCTCGCCCTGGCCCCAGTTGCGGACGGTGAGGAAGATGCAAAGCCGCGCCGCCCAGACGATGCCGAGCCATGCCATGACGGGCACCCGCGTCGCCCCGGATGCCGGGAAGAGCGCCATCTGCAGCAACCCCGCGCCGCAAATGGCCGCAGCCCAGATTCGGTCTGCAAGGCTCGCATCGTGACGCGCCAGACTGGCGAGCCACGTCACCCACCCGAGCGCCAGACAAAAAGCCAGGCCCCACATCATCGGACGCAGCACAGCGATGCTCATGCGCCGCCCTCCGGCCGGCCCACGCCGTCGAGATTCATCGACAGCCAAACCAGTACCGGCATCACCAGGGCCCACGTCGTCGCGATCAGGAGCAGGGCCGGAACCGTCTCGACGAACCGGGCCGCACCGAGCCGCGCGCCCGCCGCAAACGACATCGGCCCGCCGAACGCGCCAAATGCGGAGGCCAGAAGCCAGCGGCCCCGCAACCATCGCAGCGAAACGTTCAGGCAAATCGAAAACAGCGCCCACATGGCGACGAGCCAGTACGGCGGCCACCCGCTGGGAGCGTCTCCGCACGAGGGGAAACTCACATAGCCGAACGCACCGTTCACCGTCTCCACGAAGAAGCCGAGAAGGGTGACCGCCGCCACGAGCCACGCCTCGCGCGCCGGCCTGTCGGCCAGCCCCAGATGCCACAACACCGCGCACGCAACGCAGAATGTGCTCCAGAGCGGAATGCAGTACGCGGCACCGAACACGGCGGCAAACCAGGCGGCCTGAAACATGGCAAGGTTCGCAAGCACCGCCGCACGCGTCAGTGCTCCGCCGCCGCTCACCACGCACGCAGTCACGGCAGGCAGCTTCACGCGCGCTTTCCGATGAGGTAGTGACCGACCCACCACTGCTGGCCCCCGGCGTAGCCGAACAGCTCCGCCACCGACATGAAGAAGACGCGCCACCGCGCCCACCACACCCGCGCATCCGCCCCGTAGACGGCGGCGAACAGCGGCTCGAGTGCGCGCCGGCTGGCATCCATGCGCCGCAACCATGCCTCTGCCGTGCGCTGGTAGTGCGTGCCGTCCCAGCGCCAGCGCCGCAGTACCCGCAGATCATCCTGGCAATGCAGCGCCAGATCGTCGCTCGGCATCATGCCGCCGGAGAAGAAGTAGCGGCTCATCCAGTCGCTCGCGTCGGCGTCGACGAAGGCATACGGCACCGTGCGGTGCACGAAGACGTGCATGAAGAACTGCCCCTCCGGCCGGAGCCAGCGCGCCACGTTCGAGAAGGCACGCGGCCAGTTGCGCAGGTGCTCGAACATCTCGACCGACACGATGCGGTCGAATCGATCTCCTGTGTCGAAGTCATTGATATCGCACGTGACCACGCGCACGTTGCCGAGGCCCCGCCGCTTCGCTTCCGCCTCGATGTACCGACGCTGCGAATGCGAGTTCGACAGCGCGGTGATCTGGCTTCGCGGATAGCACTTCGCCATCCACAGCGTGAGCGAGCCCCAGCCGCAGCCCAGCTCCAGCACCGACTGGCCGTCCCGCAGCCCGGCGCGCTCGCAGGTCATCCGCAGTGCGGCCGCCTCGGCATCCGCCAGCTCCGTCACGCCGTCGGGCCAGTAGCCGCAGCTGTACTTGCGGTGCGGCCCCAGCACGGCGCCGAAGAACTCGGGCGGCAGTTCGTAGTGCTGTTCATTGGCTTTGTCGGAGGACACGGCGATCGCGGCGGTGCGCATGTGCTCGACGAAGCGCTGCGTACGTTCGGCATCCTCGGCCGCGCGGCCGCTCCCCAAATCCGAAAGACGCGTCTTCAGGAGTCTCCGGATGCCCGCGCGGGTCACCCCGTCGGGCACGATGCCGAGCTCGACCCAGCCAATCGCCATGGCGGTGTTTGTTGTCATGCGCCATCTACGCAGCGAGCGGGGTGCTCGGATCACTCGGAAAAATGATCCGACCCGTCGGCCGCCGCGTATCAACGGCAGCCGTCGCGCATCGTGTGGCGGCCCACCCACCATTTCAACAGGACAAGGCCATGAAACCCAGATACATCGCGATCGCGGCACTGTGCGTTCTACCGGCATTCGGCACCCAGGCCTTCCAGGGTGAGCAGAACCCGCTGCCACCATCGCCCTTCGAGTCGACACAAACGCGCGCCGAAGTGCGGGCACAAGCCATGCAGCCCATGAAGATCAGCAATGGCGGAACTGCGGTCGCTGCGCGCGTTGACAGGGCCGACCGGGCCGAAGTGCGCGCCGGCGCTCGCGCAATCACGGCCAAGGGTGCAGCCACCTACGGCGACACGACGTTCGGCGCGAACTAAGGTGCAGCCCATTTCATCAGCGAATCGGCGGGATCGAATCGGATGGCCTCGCTTGCCATGCGCATTGGCATTGGCAGCCCTGGTCTGCGGTTGTGCGGTCGGCAGGAGCGAGAACGAGCAGGCCGCCCTGCCCTCCATCGACCTGGCCAACTACATGGGCGAGTGGTATCAGGTGGCGCACATCCCGAACTGGTTTCAGGCGACATGCGTGTCGGGCACCAAGGCGACCTACCGCCTGCAGAGATCGGGGGAGGTCGAAGTGCGGAACGAATGCCAGACGAAGTCTGGTCTCAATGGGGTCGTCGGCGTTGCGCGGCCTCGCGCCGGGGCGGCACTCGAATCGGGCCAGCTGCGGCCGGCAACGCTGGAGGTGGCATTTGCACCCAGCTGGATTCGATGGGTGCCACTGGCCTGGGCCAACTACGACGTCGTCTACCTGTCCTCGGACGCACGCGTGGCCATCGTCACGGAGCCTTCCCGCCGCTACCTGTGGGTGTTGTCCCGCACCAGCAAGATCGCCGACGACGAATGGATGCAGGTCGAGCGGCGTTTGGAGCAGCTGGGCTTCCGGCGCGATCAGTGGGTCAGGGACTCCGGGTGAAGGCTACCGCTTCTTCTCAACGTGCCGCGCGAAGTTCCTCACGTGCGGGCAACTGGTGTGGCCTTCGTCGGCGAGTTCGCCTTCAGACTGACTGCCGCCGTTCGCCTCTGCCTGTCGAATGTCGGTAGCCGGCCGCTGGAACAGCAGCACACCGTCGCGCCGGGCGCGCTTGAGCAAGTCGTGCGTCGCGCGAATGTGCGCCTCCAGCGCCAGCGCCGCGCGAGCATCCTGGCCGGCCATCGACAGCTCGAATATTTCGGCGTGCTCGGCGTGAACATCCCTTGCGCTGTCCGACAGCGCCATCGCGTAGCGCCGGTAGCGCTCGCCGTGGCGCGAAAGAAGGCGCAGCACCTTGAAGGTCCACGCCGACGCGCCTGCGCCGATCAGCGACTCATGGAAGCGATTGTTCAACTGCTCCCATCGGCGGCGGTCCTCGGCGCGAAGGGGCTGCTCCACGGCCGACAGCTCCTGGTAGCTCTGCCGGACCTGCTCCCGCCACTGCGCATCGCCGCACACGATCGAGCGGCGGAGCGCGTCGATCTCGATGTGCACGCGTAGCCGGGTGAGTTCTTCGAGATCATCGAGGGCAATCGGCGCGACGCGAAATCCGCGCTGCCCCTCGGCCACCACCAGCGCGTCGCTCACCAAGCGGGTGATGGCCTCGCGCAAGGTGCCGGCGCCCACACCGTAGCGGGTCCTCAGATGCTCGACCCGCAGCTTCTCCCCTGGTGCCGGGCGTCCGTCGACGATGTCGTCGCGCAACTCGCCGTAGGCGCGCTCGATCAGGGTGCGCGAGGGGCTGTTCTCGTCGTCGGTCGGCGGCTGCGCCGCATTCGGCGAGACCTGTTTCAGCATTGCGCGTTTCGCCACGAGACCGCCTTCAGGCGCGAGCGCGCTCATGCGCGCGCGCAATGCGATAGCTGAGTTGTGCACGGCTGACACCCAGCGCGCGCGCCGCGCCCGCGAGATTGCCGCCGGCACGATGTACAGCCTCCTTCAGCAAGGCGTCTTCGAGCGCTTCCAGGCTGAGGCCGCGACGCTGCACTTCGTCGTACAGGCCCGCCGTGTCGTGCGGCGCGCCTCGCTCGAGCTGACCTTCCGCGTTGACTATCACCGGCGCGGCTTGCGGTGCCGAGGCGAACAGATCGCCGACGTCCACCGGCTCGTCCGGGCTGGAGAGGATGACACCGCGTTCGATGAGGTTCTCCAGTTCGCGCACGTTGCCGGGCCAGGGGTGCTGGCGCATGGCATCGATCGCACGGTCTGTGAAGCCCGCCACTCGCTTGCCATGCAGCGCGGCAAAACGCTGGAGCAAGTGGTTGGCCAACGGCTCGATGTCGTCCACGCGCTCCCGCAACGGCGGGATCCGGATCGGATAGACATTGAGCCGATACATCAGGTCGCGCCGGAAACGGCCGGCGGCAACGGCCGCTTCGAGATCGACGTTGGTTGCCGCGATCACCCGCACGTCCACCTTGCGCGGCAGGGTGCCGCCCAGGCGCTCGACCTCGCCATGCTGAAGCACGCGCAGCAGCTTGGCCTGGGCTGGAAGTGGCAGCTCGCCCAACTCGTCCAGCAGCAGCGTGCCGCCGTCGGCACGCTCGAACCGGCCGGGCCGCGCTGCCCCCGCGCCTGTGAAGGCACCTTTCTCGGCGCCGAACAGCTCGCTTTCGATCAGCTCGCCGGGAAGGGCCGCGCAGTTCACGGCGACGAAGGGCTTGTCGGCGCGCGCGCTCATCGCGTGAAGGGCGCGCGCGAATCGCTCCTTGCCGACGCCGGTCTCACCGGTCAGAAGCACGCTCACCTGGGTCCCCGCGGCCTTGCGCAGCAACGCGGTGGCCGCAACGTAGGCGCGCGACCGGCCGATCAGCGGACCCAGGTCATCGGCCGGCTCGAGCGTGGAGCGAAGACTGTCGACCTGGGACTTCAGGTCTTCGAGTCGCAGCAGCATCGGATCGGCCTCGTAGTCGCGCGCGAGCGCTTCGCCGTCGGGCCAGTCGGCCAGCGGGCGACCTTCGATGCGACAGTGCGGAGCGCCGCAGGCGCAGCAGGCGACTTCCTTGAAGAGAACCGGCCGGCCCATGAAGGCGCTGGTGTAGCCGGAGGCGTATCCCAGCAGCATCCAGCAGACAGGCTCATCCTGCGGGCCGAAGTCGCGCACATGCGTTTCGACCTCCCACGAATGGTCCCAGCGAAAGATGCCTTCGAATTCGCCCTTGGCGATGTCGAACACGAAGCGCTCGGGCGTGACCTGCACCGCGCCTTCCAGCATGTGCAATTGCGGGCCGACTGCAAACATGTCGGCCAGCGATGCCTCCCCGCGCACCTGGCGCGCGAGCACTGCGTCGCGTTCACCCGACGCATAGCCAGCGCGCATCAGCACGCGACGCGTCTGCTCGCGGCCAATGGATTGCATCATCTCGCGCCGCAGCGAGCCCAATGCCGCCATATGGACCAGCACCATGCGCTGGCCTGCCAGCCAGATGCGGCCGTCCCCCGCCGAAAAATGGACGAGCCGGCGCAGATCGGCGTCCGACGGCAAGGGCTGCGCGGGGGTGGTCATGCGCCAATTATCGAGATAACGAGCCCACGCACCAAGCCCCCTCTTTCCCCGATCTGCTGATTTGATGAACAGCGCTCCGCGCGATTTGCTCATTTCATCATGATGCAGTGCGGCAATCCCGACCTTCCCGCTGCGGGAATGCCGATAAACGCTCGAGCGAGGGCTCATCGAGGTCGTCCATTTTCGGGGTTTACCCTGTTTTATCGAGATTGTTGGGCTTCGTGGCGTTTTCTGGCACAGCGCATGCGATGTGTTCGTCGTGACCCGCAACGCAAGCCGCTCGATGAACACGTCCACTTCGCTTCGCAACGACGCCCGGCCCTCTGACGACCCTCTCATGGTCGGAGACGGGCTCCAGTGCAACACATCCCTGAAGTTCGTGCGCGTGATCGAAGAGCGTGCTGATGGGCTGGTGGCTTTCGAGTTTTCCATCGGCTGGCCGGAACTGGCGGTCGAGTTGCTGCTGCCGGCGCGGGCCTTCACCGAGTTCTGCACCACCCACCGCGTGCGGCGACTCGACTGAGTTTCGTTCGACGCAATACATCCCGACGACCAGGAGACACACTGTATGAATATCGACCTCCAAGCACGCGAGATCACGCCGCTGCGCCAGACCTACGCGCATGTGGCGAAGTACATCGGGGGCGACAAGGCCGCCTCTCGCTACCAGGAAGCGACGATGGGCGCGCAGCCTTCGGTCAACTTCCACTACCGCCCGACGTGGGACCCCGAACACGAACTGTTTGATGCCTCCCGCAGCGGTGTCGTGCTGGCCGACTGGTACGCGCTGAAGGACCCGCGCCAGTTCTATTACGCCACCTGGACGATGACCCGGGCTCGCCAGCAAGACGCCATGGAGGCGAACTTTCAATTCGTCGACGCGCGCGACATGGTCGCCAAGATCCCCGACGACGTGCGCGAACAGACGCTGCGGATCCTGATGCCGCTGCGTCACGCGGCATGGGGCGCCAACATGAACAATGCCGCCATCTGCGCCTATGGCTACGGCACGGCGTTCACAGCGCCAGCGATGTTCCATGCGATGGACAACCTCGGGGTGGCGCAATACCTTACGCGCCTCGGCCTCGCGCTGGACGACGCGACGGTGCTGGACGACGGCAAGCAAGCCTGGCTGACCGATCCGCACTGGCAAGTGCTGCGCCGCTATGTCGAAGACACGTTCGTCGTGAAGGATCCCTTCGAGCTCTTCATTGCGCAGAACCTCGCACTCGACGGCTTGCTCTACCCGCTGATCTACGGCAGCTTCGTGGATGACCATGTGGCCTTGCAGGGCGGCACGGCCGTCGCGATGCTGACCGCCTTCATGCCCGAGTGGCACGACGAAAGCGCGCGCTGGGTCGACGCGGTGGTCAAGACCGCCGCGGTCGAATCGCCCGCCAACCAGCATCTGATCTCGCAGTGGATGCAAGCCTGGACCGAACGGGCCCGCGCCGCACTGGCACCTGTGGCCGAGATGGCGCTCGGCGTCATCGGCCAGGACGCGCTGGAAGAGGCTTGCGCAAAGCTGGGCGAGCGTTGCCGCAAGGCCGGCGTGGGCGTGTGACCCCGAACTGCATTACCGCATCACCGCTTCACCAGGAGACCTCATGTCCAACGTATTCATCGCCTTCCAGCACAACGAAGAGTCGCGCCCGGTGGTCGACGCGATCGTCGCCGACAACCCCGGTGCGATGGTCGTGCACTCGCCCGGTCTGGTGAAGATCGACGCACCGGACCGTCTGACGATCCGGCGCGCCACGATCGAGGAGCAGACCGGCCGCGCCTACGACCTGCAGGCCATCCAAGTGAACCTCGTGACGCTGTCAGGCCATATCGACGAGGACGACGACCAGTTCACGCTGAGCTGGCGCCACTGATTCCCAACGAACGCTCAAGGAGACAAGCCATGGACACCCGTGTCGTGAAGAAGAAGCTCGGTCTGAAAGACCGCTACGCCGCGATGACGCGCGGCCTCGGCTGGGAAACCAGCTACCAGTCGATGGATGAAGTCTTTCCGTACGACAAGTACGAAGGCATCAAGATTCACGACTGGGACAAGTGGCAGGACCCGTTCCGCCTCACGATGGACGCCTACTGGAAGTACCAGGGCGAGAAGGAGAAGAAGCTCTACGCGGTGATCGAGGCCTTCGCGCAGAACAACGGCCAGCTCGGCGTGAGCGATGCGCGCTACATCAACGCGCTGAAGCTCTTCATCCAGGGGGTCACGCCGCTCGAGTACTACGCACACCGCGGCTTCGCGCATGTGGGCAGGCAGTTCACTGGCGAGGGCGCGCGCGTCGCCGCGCAGATGCAGTCGATCGACGAGCTGCGCCACTACCAGACCGAGACCCACGCGATCTCGCACTACAACAAGTACTTCAACGGGATGCATCACTCGAACCACTGGTTCGACCGCGTCTGGTACCTGTCGGTGCCGAAGTCCTTCTTCGAGGATGCCAACACGGCCGGACCGTTCGAGTTCCTCACCGCGGTGAGCTTCTCGTTCGAATACGTACTGACCAACCTGCTGTTCGTGCCCTTCATGTCGGGCGCGGCGCACAACGGCGACATGTCCACCGTGACCTTCGGCTTCTCGGCGCAGAGCGACGAGTCGCGCCACATGACGCTCGGTATCGAGTGCATCAAGTTCATGCTGGAACAGGATCCCGCCAACGTGCCGATCATCCAGGGCTGGATCGACAAGTGGTTCTGGCGCGGCTACCGGCTGCTGACGCTGGTCGCGATGATGCAGGACTACATGCTTCCCAAGCGCGTGATGAGCTGGAAGGAAGCCTGGGAGATGTACGCGGAGCAGAACGGCGGCGCGCTCTTCAAGGACCTGGCGCGCTACGGCATTCGCGAACCCAAGGGCTGGAAGGACGCGTGCGAAGGCAAGGACCACATCAGCCACCAGTGCATGGGCCACCTTCTACAACTACAACGCCGCCGCGCCCTTCCACACCTGGATCCCGAAGGAAGACGAGATGGCGTGGCTGTCGGAGAAGTACCCGACGACCTTCGACAAGTACTACCGTCCTCGCCTCGAATACTGGGGCGAGCAGGCAGCCAAGGGAAACCGCTTCTACAACAAGACGCTCCCGATGCTGTGCACGACCTGTCAGATCCCGATGCTCTTCACGGAGCCGGGGGACGCCAGCAAGATCTGCTATCGCGAGTCGGACTACCTGGGCGACAAGTACCACTTCTGCAGCGACCACTGCAAGGGCATCTTCGATCACGAGCCCGAGAAGTACGTGCAGTCGTGGCTGCCGGTGCACCAGATCTACCAGGGGCACTGCTTCAAGCCCGGCACGGATCCGACGGCCGAAGGCTTCGACCCCTTGCTCGCAGTGCTCGACTACTACGAGATGAACGTCGGCCGCGACAACTTCGACTTCGAAGGCTCGGAAGACCAGAAGAACTTCGCGGCCTGGCGCGGCGATCCGCCGGCCGCCGCTGCGGCCGCAGCCAACGAATCGGGAGAAGCCAAATGAGCGTCGTCGCCCTCAAGCCCTACGCATTTCCGGCTCGCGATGCGCGTGAGAACTTTCCCGCGCCGCTGCTCTACATCGGCTGGGAAGACCACCTGATGTTCTGCGCGCCGTTCTGCCTGCCGTTGCCCCCGGACACGCCCTTCGGCGCGCTGGCGACCGCCGTGCTGCCGGGGATCTACGGCTGGCACCCCGACTTCGCGAAGATCGACTGGACGAAGGTGCGGTGGTTCAAGTCGGGCCAGCCGTGGACCCCCGATCCGGCCAAGTCGCTCGCCGAGAACGGGCTGAAGCACAAGGACGCGATCCGCTTCAGCACGCCGGGGCTGACCGGAATCAAGGGTTCGTTCAGCTGAAGTTGCAGCGTTCGCGAGTCACGCCATGAGCTATCAACTCACCATTGAACCGCTGGGCGCCACCATCGAGGTGGAGGAAGACCAGACGCTGCTCGACGCCGCGCTGCGCCAGGGCATCTACCTTCCGCATGCCTGTGGACACGGCCTGTGTGGATCCTGCAAGGTACAGGTATGCAACGGCGATGTGGACCACGGCGCCGCGAACCCGTTCGCGCTGATGGAGTTCGAGCGCGACGAAGGCAAGGCGCTCGCCTGCTGCTGCACGCTGCAAAGCGACGCGACCATCGAAGCCGACATCGACGAGGAGCCCGACGCCCGGATCATTCCGGTGCGGGACTTCGCGGCCACCGTGACGCGCATCGTGCAGTTGACGCCGACCATCAAGGCCCTGCACCTGGCGCTGGACAAATCGATCGAATTCCAGGCCGGGCAGTATGTGCAGCTCGAGATCCCGGGGCTGGGACAGGCCCGCGCATTCTCGATCGCCAACTCGCCCGGCGACGTCGAGAACACCGGGGAGATCGAACTCAACGTGCGCATCGTCGCAGGCGGCGCCGGCACGGGCTACCTGCACCACACGTTGAAAGCCGGGGATCGGCTGCGCCTGTCCGGCCCCTATGGTCGCTTCTTCGTGCGCCAGTCCGCGGCCGTGCCCATGATCTTCATGGCCGGCGGATCGGGCCTGTCGAGCCCACGCTCGATGATCCTGGACCTGCTGGACGGCGGCTGCACGCTGCCGATCACCCTCGTCTACGGACAGCGCCTGCGCGAAGAGCTGTACTACGACGAAGAGTTTCGCGCGCTCGCCGACAGGCATCCGAACTTCACCTACGTGCCGGTCCTTTCGAACGAGCCCGAGGCTTCGGACTGGGACGGTGCACGCGGCTTCGTGCACGAAGCCGCCAAGGCCCACTTCGGCAGCGGCTTCGCAGGCCACAAGGCCTACCTGTGCGGACCGCCGCCGATGGTCGAGGCGTGCATCTCCACGCTCATGCAAGGGCGGCTGTTCGAGCGCGACATCTACACCGAGAAGTTCATCTCGGCGGCAGATGCCGGCCAGCAGCGCAGCCCGCTGTTCCAGCGCGTGTAGGAGGCGACGACGATGTTCCTCGACACCCGCCCCAAGGTCGACGTCTGCATCGCGCAGACCGGTGAAAGCTACTTATGCGCGACCGACGAAAGCCTGCTGCGCGGCATGCTGCGCCTCGGCCGCAAGGGCATCCCTGCAGGCTGCGTCAATGGCGGCTGCGGCGTATGCAAGGTGCGCATCGTCGATGGCACGGTCGCATCGATCGGTCCTGTCAGCCGCGCACACGTCAGTGTCGAAGAAGAGCAGTGCGGCTTCACGCTGGCCTGCCGCGTAGCACCGGCCAGTGCGGTTCGGCTGGAGGTGATCGGCAAGCTGGAGAAACCGTTTTCCAAGAGGCCCGCCATGGTGGCGAGCCATGTACCAACGCCGCAAGCAACGCGGCATGAAGGAGACATGTGATGGGTGTAATGCGTATCGGCCACGCCAGCCTGAAGGTGATGGACATGGCGGCTGCGGTGAAGCACTACGAGAATGTGCTGGGCTTGAAGACCACCATGCAGGACAAGGCGGGCAACGTCTATCTGAAGTGCTGGGACGAGTGGGACAAGTACTCGCTGATCCTCACGCCTTCAGACCAGGGCGGCTTGAACCATGTGGCCTACAAGGTCGAGAAGGACTCGGACCTCGACGCTCTGCAGAAGAAGATCGAGGCATGGGGCGTGAAGACGACGATGCTGCCGGAGGGCACGCTACCGGCCACCGGTCGCATGCTGCAGTTCAACCTGCCGAGCGGCCACGAGATGCGCCTGTATGCCATGAAGGAATTCGTCGGCACCGAGGTCGGCACCACCAACCCAGACCCCTGGCCCGACAGCCTCAAGGGTGCCGGCGCGCACTGGCTCGACCATCTGCTGCTGATGTGCGAGATGAATCCTCCTGAAGGCATCAACACCGTCGCCGACAACACGCGCTTCATGACTGAAGCGCTGGACTTCTTCCTCACCGAGCAGGTCCTCGTCGGCCCCGCCGGCGATATCCAGGCCGCGACCTGGATGAGCCGCACGACCACGCCGCACGACATCGCATTTGTCGGTGGCCCCAAGAGCGGTTTGCACCACATTGCCTATTTCCTCGATTCCTGGCACGACGTGCTCAAGGCGGCCGACGTGATGGCCAAGAACAAGGTCAAGATCGATGTGGCGCCCACCCGTCACGGCATCACGCGGGGCGAGACGATTTACTTCTTCGACCCGAGCGGCAATCGCAACGAGACCTTCGCGGGCCTGGGCTACCTGGCTCAGCGCGACCGGCCGGTGACGACCTGGACGGAGGATCAGCTGGGCAGCGGGATCTTCTATCACACGGGCGAGCTGGTGGCGTCCTTCACCGACGTCTACACCTGAGCGGAGCCGGACCGCAATGCGGGCTTCAGGCGCTTCGCCTGGCGCTCGCCTGCGCCTGAATTCTTGACATCAACCCTTGCAATCCACGCCATGAAACAGATCCTCAACTTCATCAACGGGGAACACACCGCCACCGAAAAGACCTTCCCCAAGCGCTCGCCGGTGACCGGCGAGGTCATCGCGCAAGTGCACGAGGCCGGACGCGCCGAGGTGGATGCCGCGGTGGCCGCCGCGCGCGCGGCGCTCGATGGACCGTGGTCCCGCATGACGGTGGCGGAGCGCGTGGAGCGCCTCTATGCCGTGGCCGATGGCATCAACCGCCGCTTCGACGAATTCGTCGCCGCCGAATGCGCCGACACCGGCAAGCCGATGAGCCTGGCCAGCCATCTCGACATCCCCGCGGGGCCGCCAATTTCAAGATCTTCGCCGACGTGGTGAAGAACGTGCCGACCGAGTTCTTCGAGATGGCCACGCCCGACGGCCGCGGTGCGATCAACTACGGCTTTCGAAGCCCGATCGGCGTGGTCGGCGTGATCTGCCCGTGGAACCTTCCCCTGCTGCTGATGACATGGAAGGTCGGCCCGGCGCTGGCCTGCGGCAACACCGTGGTCGTGAAGCCTTCGGAAGAAACGCCGCAGACTGCCGCCTTGCTCGGCGACGTGATGAACGAGGCCGGTATCCCCAAGGGGGTCTACAACGTGGTGCACGGCTTCGGCCCCGGCTCGGCCGGAGAGTTCGTCACGACACACCCGCAGGTCGATGCCATCACCTTCACCGGCGAGACGCGAACCGGCGAAGTCATCATGAAAGCCGCGGCGCACGGCGCCCGTCCGGTGAGTTTGGAGATGGGCGGCAAGAACGCCGCCATCGTCTTCGCCGATGGCGACTTCGACGCGGCGATCGAAGGCACGATGCGCTCCGTCTTCGCCAACTGCGGCCAGGTGTGCCTGGGGACCGAGCGGGTGTATGTCGAGCGACCGATCTTCGACCGATTCGTGGCCGCAATGAAGAAGGGTGCCGAAGGGCTGAAGCTCGGCCCCCGGAAGACGCGGCCACCGGCATGGGCCCGTTGATCAGCCAGGAACACCTGGGCAAGGTGCTCTCCTACTACAAGCTCGCCCTGGAAGAAGGGGCCACGGTGGTGACCGGTGGCGGCGTGCCGGCAATGACCGGCGCACTCGCTGAAGGCGCCTGGGTGCAGCCGACGATCTGGACCGGGCTGCCCGAGACGGCGCGCGTCATCAAGGAAGAGATCTTCGGCCCCTGCTGCCACATCGCGCCCTTCGACAGCGAGGAAGAGGTGCTGGCCAAGGCCAATGACAACGCGTACGGGCTCGCTTGTGCGATCTGGACCCGCGACGTATCGAGGGCGCACCGTGTCGCGCAGCGCATGAAAGTCGGCCTCTCCTGGGTCAACAGCTGGTTCCTGCGCGACCTGCGCACGCCCTTCGGCGGCGCCAAGCAGTCGGGCATCGGTCGGGAAGGCGGCGTCCATTCGCTGGAGTTCTACACCGAGCTCAAGAACGTCTGCATCAAGCTCTGAGAGACCGACATGAGCAATCCCGAAATCGCGCAGTCGGTACTTGCGGCAGGCATCCGCACCAATGTGCACGACTTGGGCAGCGGCCCTCCCGTCTTGATGATTCACGGCTCGGGGCCCGGCGTGACGGCTTGGGCGAACTGGCGCCTGGCGATGCCGGTGCTGGCCCGGCAGGCGCGCGTGATCGCGCCCGACATGGTGGGCTTCGGCTACACCGAAAGGCCGGCAGGACAGCGCTACGACATGGACACCTGGGTGGCACAGGCCATCGGCGTGCTCGATGCGCTGGATGTCGAGCAGACCGACCTGGTCGGCAACTCCTTCGGCGGTGCGCTGGCGCTGGCACTGACGATTCGGCACCCCCAGCGGGTGCGACGCCTGGTGCTCATGGGCA
This sequence comes from Variovorax ureilyticus, assembly GCF_050632185.1. Classification (GTDB taxonomy): domain Bacteria; phylum Pseudomonadota; class Gammaproteobacteria; order Burkholderiales; family Burkholderiaceae_C; genus Variovorax; species Variovorax ureilyticus_A. The sequence continues at coordinate 1,254,217 of NZ_CP192579.1, read as the reverse complement.
GTGTCGGCGTGCCGTTCGCGATCACGCCGGGGCTGGACGCGGTGTGGGGCTACGCGCCGTCGCTGGCGCGCATGCGCGAGCTGCTCGACATCTTTGCCTACGACCGGAACCTGGTCACCGACGAACTCGCTCAGCTTCGTTACGAAGCAAGCATTCGCCCGGGCTTCCAGGAGTCCTTCGCGGCAATGTTCCCCGCGCCGAGACAGCGCTGGGTCGACGCGATGACCAGCAACGAATCCGACATCCGCCGCATCGCCCACGAGACCCTGGTCCTCCATGGCCGCGAGGACCGCGTGATCCCGCTGTCGACGTCGCTGACGTTGTCGAACTGGATCCCGCGCGCTCAATTGCACGTGTTCGGGCAGTGCGGCCACTGGACGCAGATCGAGCACGCCGCGCGCTTCGCGCAACTGGTCGGCAACTTCCTCTCCGAGGCGGGCGCCGATGAACCCAAGCGCCTGAACGGCTGATATCCGAGAACACCATGAACGAACAACTGATCCACACGCTCGGCGACGAGCTGTACGACGCACTGAAGGCCTGCCGTGTCGTCGAACCGCTGACCACGCGCCATGCCGACATCACGATCGAGGACGCCTACCGCATCCAGCAGCGACTGATCGCGCGCCGCATCGAGGCCGGTGAAGCCATCGTCGGCAAGAAGATCGGCGTCACCTCCAAGGCGGTGATGAACATGCTGGGCGTCTACCAGCCGGACTTCGGCATGCTGCTTGACGGCATGGTCTACAACGAAGGCGAAGCCATCGAGGCATCCACGCTGATCCAGCCCAAGGCCGAAGGCGAGATCGCATTCATCCTCAAGCGCGACCTCGTCGGCCCCGGCATCAGCGCCGCCGACGTGATCGCCGCCACCGAAGGCGTGATGGCGTGCTTCGAGATCGTCGACTCACGCATCCGCGACTGGAAGATCAAGATCCAGGACACGGTCGCCGACAACGCCTCCTGCGGTGTGTTCGTGCTTGGCGACCGGGTCGTCTCGCCGCTCGAGGTAGATCTCAACACCTGCGGCATGGTGCTGGAGAAGAACGGAGAGATCGTCGCCACGGGCGCCGGCGCCGCCGCCCTCGGCGCACCGGCCAACGCAGTGGCATGGCTGGCCAACACGCTCGGGCAACTGGGCATTCCGCTGAAGGCCGGCGAAGTCGTGCTGTCGGGGTCGCTGGCGATCATGGTGCCGGTCAAGGCAGGCGACAACCTGCGCGTGACGATCGGCGGCATCGGCGGCTGCTCGGTGCGCTTCGTCTGAAAACCGCGCGGCCCACAACCCATTCAACCCATTCAACCAAATTGACTGGAGAGTCCCTGTGAAGAAAGTGAAATGCGCCCTCATCGGGCCCGGTAACATCGGCACCGACCTGCTGGCCAAGCTGCAGCGCAGCGCCGTGTTGGAGCCGGTGTGGATGGTGGGCATCGACCCCGCCTCCGACGGCCTGAAACGCGCCCGCGAGATGGGCATCAAGACGACTGCCGATGGTGTCGACGGACTCTTGCCCCATGTGAAGGCCGACGGTGTGCAGATCGCGTTCGACGCCACCAGCGCCTACGTGCATGCCGACAACTCGCGCAAGCTCAACGCGCTGGGCGTGATGATGATCGATCTGACACCCGCTGCCGTGGGTCCTTACTGCGTGCCGCCGGTCAACCTGAAGCAGCATGTGGGCAAGCGCGAGATGAACGTCAACATGGTCACCTGCGGAGGGCAGGCGACGATCCCGATGGTTGCGGCAGTCTCGCGCGTCCAGCCGGTGGCCTATGGCGAGATCGTTGCCACCGTCGCGTCCCGCTCCGTCGGCCCGGGCACCCGGAAGAACATCGACGAGTTCACCCGCACCACCGCCGGTGCGGTCGAAAAGGTGGGCGGCGCGAAGAAGGGCAAGGCCATCATCGTCATCAACCCGGCCGAGCCGCCGATGATCATGCGCGACACCGTGCACTGCCTCACCGAAACCGCGCCGGACCAGGCCGCGATCACGAAGTCGATCCACGACATGATCAAGGAAGTGCAGAGGTACGTGCCCGGCTACAAGCTCGTCAACGGTCCGGTATTCGACGGCAACCGGGTCTCGGTCTTCATGGAGGTCGAGGGCCTGGGCGACTACCTGCCCAAGTACGCCGGCAACCTGGACATCATGACGGCGGCCGCCGCGCGCACCGCCGAGATGTTCGCTGAAGAAATCCTGGCCGGCTCGCTCAAGCTCGAGCCCGTGGCCGCTTGAGGGGGAAAAGATCATGACGACATTCCAGGGCAAGAAGATCCTCGTGCACGACATGACGCTGCGCGACGGCATGCACCCCAAGCGCCACCAGATGACGCTGGAGCAGATGAAGTCGATCGCGAAAGGACTGGATGACGCCGGCGTTCCGCTGATCGAAGTCACGCATGGCGACGGCCTCGGCGGCAGTTCGGTGAACTATGGCTTCCCGGCGCACACCGACGAGGAATATCTTGCGACCGTGATCCCGCTGATGAAGCGCGCCAAGGTTTCCGCACTGCTGATCCCCGGCATCGGCACGGTCGATCATCTGAAGATGGCTCACGGCCTGGGCGTCAGCACCATTCGCGTGGCGACGCACTGCACCGAGGCCGACGTCAGCGAGCAGCACATCGTCGCGGCGCGCAAGCTCGGCATGGACACGGTGGGCTTCCTGATGATGGCCCACCTGAACAGCCCGGAAGGACTGGTCAAGCAGGCGCTGCTGATGGAGGCTTACGGCGCCAACTGCATCTACATCACCGACTCGGCCGGCTACATGCTGCCCGACGACGTGAGAGCGCGGATAGGCGCGGTGCGCGCGGCGCTGAAGCCCGAAACCGAACTGGGCTTTCACGGCCACCACAACCTGGCGATGGGCGTGGCGAACTCGCTCGCCGCCGTCGAGACCGGCGCGACGCGCATCGACGCGGCGGCCGCGGGCCTGGGCGCCGGTGCGGGCAACACGCCGATGGAGGTGCTTGTCGCCGTCTGCGAACGCATGGGTATTCAGACCGGTGTCGACGTCTGGAAGATTCAGGACGTTGCCGAAGACCTCGTCGTGCCGATCATGGACTTCCCGATTCGCATCGACCGCGACGCGCTGACGCTGGGCTACGCAGGCGTGTACGGGAGCTTCCTGCTCTTTGCCAAGCGCGCCGAAAAGAAATACGGCGTGCCGGCACGCGACCTGCTTGTCGAACTGGGCCGGCGCGGCATGGTCGGCGGACAGGAAGACATGATCGAAGACACTGCGCTCACCATGGCCCGGGCGCGCGAACCGAAACTGGCAAAAGCGGCCTGAGGAGACACCATGGCACTCGACAAAGTCACCATCGCCGCCCTGGCGGAACACCTCGAGACCTGCGAACTGCAGGCCCGCGACACCCTGAAGATCACCGACGAACACCCCGGCATGGATTGGGACGACGCGTATGCGATACAGGACGAGATCCTGCGGCGCAAGCTGGCACGCGGCGCGCGCGTCATTGGCCTGAAGGCGGGCCTCACCTCGCACGCCAAGATGAAGCAGATGGGCGTGGATACGCCGGTGTTCGGTTTCCTCGTAGACAGCTTCTGCGTGTCGGAGGGTGGCGAGGTCAAGCACGGCGAGCTGATCCACCCCAAGGTCGAACCCGAAATCTGCTTCGTGCTCAAGCACGCGCTCAAAGGACCGGGCTGCCACATCGGCTCTGTGCTCGCGGCAACCGACTTCGTGCTGCCGGGCATCGAGGTGATCGACAGCCGCTACCGCGACTTCAAGTTCGACCTGAAGAGCGTGGTGGCCGACAACACCTCGGCCGCGCGGTTCGTTGTCGGTGGCCGTGCCCAGCGGGTCGACCGGCTGGATCTGCGCACGCTCGGCGTGGTGATGGAAAAGAACGGCGAAGCCGTCGCCATCGGCGCCGGTGCGGCGGTGCTGGGGCACCCGGCCGCCGCCGTCGCCATGCTGGCCAACCATCTGGGCAAGCGCGGCCGCGAGATCCCGGCCGGCACCATGATCATGTCCGGTGGCGTCACTGAGGCGGTGGCGGTCGAGGCCGGCGATCACGTGAGCCTGCGAGTGCAAGGCCTGGGCAGCGTATCGCTGCGTTTCGCCTGAGGAGCCCCACATGCCATTTGCACAGATCTACATGATCGAAGGCCGCACCGACGATCAGAAAAAAGCCGTCATCGAAAAGGTCACACAGGCCCTGCAGGACGCCGTGGGCGCGCCGAAGGAAAACATCCGCGTCTGGATCCACGACGTGCCGAAGCAGAACTGGGGCATTGCGGGAGTCAGCGCGAAAGACCTGGGGCGCTGACGAAGGACACCCATGTCTGCATTGCCTCGGGATCCGTCGTCGATGCTGAGGATCGAGGCTTCGAGATCGAAGTTTCGGGGCTAGATCGAGGTTTTGGGGGTGGCTCAGCGATATGCCGGATTCCGCCTGCCTTAAGGAGGCAGTAAGTCGACGGGCGCAAAGTCCTCGCCGTGACCCCTGGTCGGGCCACGTTCTTCAGGAAAGGACTCCATCATGACCCGGCATCAGAAGAAGAATGCGGCCCACGCCGTGGCCGTGCTGTGCAGCGGCGCGGTGCTGTCATTGGCAGGCATCGGGGCGCAGGCCACGGTCTTCAACCCGCCGATCCACGTGGTTCACGGCATCGAATACATGAGCGGCGGTATCGGCCCGGACGAGGCGGCGTTGATGCGCGTCGTCGAACCTCGCTGGCCGGCTGTCTTCGAGTTCGCGGTCAAGGACGGGAAGAGCGCTGCCGCCGACGTGGTTCTCACGGTGCGCGACGCTCAGGGCAATGTGGTTCTTGACCAGGTCCATGCTGCAGGCCCCTACCTGGTGGCGCGTCTCGAACCTGGACGCTACACGGTGGAAGCCGTGTTGGGAGGCCAGAGGATCCAGCGCGACGTCTCGATCCAGGGGCCGGGCACGTCGGCCAAGAGCGTGTTCGAGTGGCCGCGAGGCACCGATACCGCGAGCGCGAGCACGAGTTCCTGAGCCGGCGCACCGGATCGGGCTTCAGGCCCGGGGCTTCGATGCGTTCTTCTCATCGCTCCGCCTTGGACCGACTTTCGACAGTAGCGGTAAGCTGCTTGGTAATTCCACAGACACTGTCTATGCCCCGAGCAGTCCTAGCCGAAACCCAAATTCATCCCGCTGTCCGCGACAAGATCGCCCGGCACCATTCCGCCATCGTCCACGAGGTGCAGACCGCCGTGGCGGCGCATCCGGTCGTGGTAGTCGGCATGGGAATCAACCCCTTTCCGAAGAAGGCCAAGCGCCTGCTCGAAGAAGCCGGGGTGCCGTACCACTACATCGCCTACGGCAGCTACCTCTCAAAATGGCGCGAGCGCAACGCGCTCAAGATGTGGACCGGCTGGCCAACACTGCCGATGGTGTTCGTGCGAGGCACTCTGATCGGCGGAGCCGAGGATCTGCAGAAGCTCATCGCGAGCGGCGAGTTGGCCAGGTTGATGGCCGACTAGAGAATGGGCCGCCGCAGGCAATCGGGTCGAGCCCGACGAGGGCATGCGTTCGGGTTCTAATGCAAGCCATGAATACGATCTACCGCATGCCCGGGGCAGTTTTGACCGAGCGCGAGCACTCGGTTCCCCTGGTTCACGGCGACCCGCTGCGTGGCACGATCAGCGTGTTCACGCGCGAGCTTGCTGCCCCAGACGGTCTTGATCGCCCCTACCTCGTGTTCCTGCAGGGCGGCCCAGGCTTCGAGGCTGCCCGCCCGACGAGCCCGCCCTCAGGGTGGATGGCGCGTGCCCTTGCCGACTTCCGGGTCCTGCTGCTTGACCAGCGGGGCACGGGGCGCTCCACGCCCGTCGGGCCAGTCATCCCAGGGGCAGCGCCTGCCGACCAAGCCGAGTACCTCACGCATTTCCGCGCCGACTCGATCGTGCGCGACCTCGAATTGATCCGCGCTGAACTCGGCGTCAAGCGTTGGAGCCTGCTCGGTCAGAGCTTCGGTGGATTCACCTCGCTCACCTATCTGTCGCTGGCGCCCGAGGGCCTGCGGGAGGTACTGATCACCGGCGGCCTTGCGCCGATCACGAATCGGCCGGTCGACGAGGTCTACGCGGCGACATGGACGCGCGTGTGCGAAGCGAATCAGCGCTATCACGCCCGATACCCGGGAGACCTCGATCGTTTGCGGACGATCCTGCGCCGGCTCGACGAGGAAGATGTCCGCTTGCCCAACGGCGACCGCCTCACATCGCGTCGGTTTCGGCAGACCGGAATGTGGCTCGGCGACAGCGCCGGGTTCGAACGGCTGCACCACCTGCTCGAGCTGCCCTTCGGCTCGGCGGCATTCATGGTCGACGCGCAGATGGCGTCGTCCTGGGAGCGCAATCCGATCTACGCGACGCTCCATGAGTCCTCGTACGCCGACGGCGGTGCCACCCGCTGGTCGGCACACCGGCTCGCGCCCGAGGAGGCGATGACCGGCGACCTCCTCGGCGCAGAGCACGTATTCCCCTGGATGTGGGATGACTACTCGGGCTTGCACGCGCACCGCGAGGCGGCGCAGCTTCTGGCCCAGCATCCATGGCCGCGCCTGTACGACACCGACCGCCTCGCCCGCAATGAGGTCCCGGTGGCAGCGACCGTGTACGTCGACGATGTCTACGTGGAGCGATCGTTTGCCGAGGAGACGGCCCGTGGCGTTCGTGGGCTGCGGGCCTGGGTGACCAACGAGTACGCCCACAACGGCCTGCGGGCCGATGGCGAGCGCATCGTGGGTCGCCTGCTCGACATGGTCCGCGGCCGGGCGTGAACCGATGGGCGTGGCCTTCGCGTACCCAGCAAAGGAATGTCTGCAGAGGGCTGGCTTGCGGTCTTCCGTGCTTGCCTTCCTGAAGGGCCGCTTTCGCTGCAGTCCAGTGGCTCAAGCCGGCCAATACCGGCCGGCCGTTCGACGTTGGCGTCCAATTCGCCAGCCAGATAGCCGACGTTCGCGGCGCACGCACAACGGTTTGCTTGCGGGCCGGGAGCGCATTGCCTGAAGCGCGTGCACACAAACAAGTCCCTAGGACAATCGCAACCATGGGTCACAGTGTGGTCAGTTTGATGATGAAATCTGCAGTGGTTGCGATGGCCTGTACGCTAGGGGCCCTCGGATTTTCTAAGGCTCATGCCGATGGGGCCTCGCCAAAGGTCGGCAGGACGCTCACCACGGTCGCCGTCTGCGGTATCGCGTTCGAACTGCCAAGTGGCTACCGAGTCACCCGGGCGAGTCGCTCCAAAGCCTTGGCCGGAAAGAGCGAGTGTCGGTTTGAGGTTTTGATGGTGAATCCGAAGAACCCGGATTTGGACGAATGCCATTCCGAAGGGGATTACCCATCGCAGCCGCCCTATGACGTGTGCGATTGGTATCTTGCCGGCCCGCTCGACCCGGGCGTTGCTGCGTCCATCGTGGTGGGTAGAGGACGCCTGGATGCCGACCAGCCCGACGACATTGGGGTGTTCTCATTCGAAGACGGCGCTTGGCGATTGCCGGATGTCGGAGGGGCTCACGCAGCTCTTGTGCAACAGAAGTTCTTCGGAAGGCGAGCACTTGCGGGAACTTGGGTATCTCACGGCGCCTGGATTCGCCGGTGGACCAAGAACTCCAACAGCGTGACTGCCGGCACGTTCGATGTACCGGGAGCTTTGCTCCAACTCGAGCCCGATACGCTCCTAGGAATTCTTGGTGACGGCAGTGATTCGAGTGAGCCAGCATCACTCTGCAATTCGGGCTTCTGTATGAGCCTGCGGGTCGCTACCGACGCGGACCTGAAGCGGCACTGACGGACGCAATTCGGCCAGAACCAGCCGGTCGCCGACGTCCCTCAATTCGCTCGATAGCGGTCACTTCGAGGTGTGCCGGGCCTGCATCGTGGCAAGGCACTCAAGTCGATGAGGACACGGCCAGTCGACTTCACATAGGCTTCTCGCGGACCTCACATTCCGAGTACACCATCGTCCCATTCTGCTTGCAACGCATCACGGGTCGAAGAATGAGCAAAGTGACGGATGTCATAGATGGAATTCGATGGTGCTCCCTAGTGTGACCAGGGCCGCTTGCACTGGCTCTCGGTGTTTCCGGCTCATTTTGGCCATCTGCTACCGAGGTGATGGCTCTAGTCCCACTCGTCACATTCGCCCTCTACCTACCCGAAATCAAATAGTTCCGTGAAATCCGCTCTCTTAAGTATCGTCCCCTCGCGCTGGGGGCGGATTATTTTTCTGCTCTTCGCGGCATTTATCATTTCTCATTTTATTTATTTTCTTTTGGGGAATGGCATTTGTACGGGTTGGGGCACCGGTTTGATCCACGGCACACCGGCTCATGGCGCCGGATCTCTCCCTAAATTTTATGACTTTGTAAATTACTCACGACTGAGGCCGCTCCGGCCCTGGATCAATTGGTCGAACCTGCTGTCGTTTTGCATCGTGCTTATCGTTATTGTGTGGATGCTGGTCGCAATACTGAGAATTCCATTTGGAAAAAATAAATTTACGCCATCCTATACTTTATTGATGCCAGCCGCCTTGCTCTTACTCGTCTGGCTCACGTCACTCGCGGAAAGCTACACAAGTTGCACTCTACGTAATACACATTTAAATATCCAGAGGATTTTTGAGCAATTCTTGATTGACTCTCATGGCAGTGAATTCACCAGCAGCAGTATCGTCAGTGAGGACGGCACTGTCATCGACGCTCTCGAGGTCGCCAGACTATCAGATCGTCACCTTTTTGAGCTTAAAGGTCATGGTGGAGAGCCTACGTGCGGTGCTTATGTCTTCATCGACGTCAATGCAGATAATTTCAACAGCGGCACCGATAAAATTCTTTACCCCGCATGGATAACGGTTAAAGAGGTCGCTGACCAAAAAATCTGGGCCTTGAAAAATCTAATTCAACAGAATGATTTTATGAGAAAGAATTCAGACCAATTATTTTTAAATATAAAAGAGATTCAAAACACACCCTCTTCCGAGATCTTTCAACTCTCACGCAAATCGAGGAGATACTACTCAGTAATTACGTGCGGGTACTGGCCTTATGGATGGATTCACGAAATTGAGTAGCCTCGTCTAAGCCTGGCTCATTTTGATTGAAACCTCTATGAAGGAATAGCCGTGCAGTCTCCGACTGGTGACAGGTCATTTGTGATTCGACCTTGGCGAACATGGATTTCTCTGAGTTCGCAGACAACGTCGCCGCGGACGGGATATTTCGTGGTTTTTGAGGCAGCCCGCTAGTACTGGCTTGGAATGACCGCTTCCGAGCGAGGCGGCGAACGCCAAAGGGCCATTGGCGGATGACCGCTTTCCGCCGGGCGCCATGTCCGCTATGGTTAAGGGTTGTCCGACACCTGCCTCGAGGCGCACACGTAGTGCCGCCCGACATTGCGGGCAGGTGTTGGACTGGCCTCCAGGGAGGAAACCGCGGCACTCAATGCAAGAGCTGATGGAGGCGCGCAGCTATGGCGATTCGAGCCTCGGCTCGTGTGGTGAAGATGGGCGAGGACGCGACGGACTGCCTGATGGCGGCAGCAAGGGGTCGCGAATTGCTCCTGGCACTTCCGCGTTGCATGGCGAGTGATGCGTGCTCCGACGCGGTTTTCAGGTCACAGGCAAGGCCGCACCACATCGGCGCTGGCAGATGATGCGCAAGAGCGTGATGACTCCAACCTTTCGTCATGGCGGTCGAGCCTGTTGCGCGACGATGGGGGCGCCCCGCGTGAAGTTCGCCAGAACCACCATCGGGTGGCCGCAGTGCGGGCAAGAGAAGGTTGCCGGCACGCCGCTGGAGTCATCTTCTGGCTGCGGGACGGTCCTGACCTGCAGCAACTGGCGAGCAAGCGCCAGATTGGCGGTGCGTGCGCCATTGGCCAGCAGCCCGTAGTGGCGGATGCGATGGAAGCCGGTGGGCAACACGTGCAGCAGGAAGCGGCGCATGAACTCGTCCGGCCCGAGCGTCATCGTCTTCAGGCGCGTGTGGCCCTTGGCCCGATAGTCCTTCCAGCGGAAGGTGACGCCGCGTTCATCGAGGCAGATCAATCGGCTGTTGGAGATGGCCACCCTGTGCGTGTAGCGCGACAGGTAAGCCAACACGGCCTCGGGCCCGGCGAACGGCCGCTTGGCGTAGACCACCCATTCGCATCTGCGCAGCGGTGCAAGCCACTCTGTGAAGGCCTGCGCATCGGCCAGCGCAGCGTGCTCACCGAAGAACCGCAGGCGGCCCGCCCGGTGCAGATCCTCCAGCTCTTCGAGGAAGCGCCGTCGGAACAGGCGCGACAGCACGCGAACGGGCAGGAAGAATCCCGGCCTGCAGGCGATCCAACGTTCGCCGTCGGGCGACAGACCACCGCCGGGGACGACGCCATGGACGTGCGGGTGGTGCGTCAGTGATGATCCCCACGTGTGAAGCACCAGAGTGGCTCCGATGCTTGCGCCGAGATGCTTCGGATCCGCCGCAATGGTCAGCAGGGTCTCGGCGGCGACGTCGAACAACAGCGCATAGATCACGGCCTTGTTGCAGTACGCGAAGGCGCTGATCGGCGCCGGCAAGGTGAAGACGACGTGGTAGTAGTCCACCGGCAGCAGATCGGCCTGCCGAGCATCCAACCAGCGTTTTGCCGCGCTCGCTTGGCACTTCGGGCAATGCCGGTTGCGGCACGAGTTGTAGGCGATCTGTTCTTGCCCGCAGCCTTCGCAACGCAGCACGTGACCTCCCAGCGCCGCGCTGCGGCACTGTTCAACGGCCGACATGACCTTGAGCTGGCCCAGGCTCAGGTGGCTGCGCTGTGCGTTGCGCCAAGCGGGACCGTGGGTACGGAAGATGTCGGCGACCTCCAAGGCGCCGTGCGCCATGGACGCGTGCTTAGGCGCAACGCGCGTCCAGTGGGCTGACGACTTCGCGCAGCATCCTGGTGCCCACGTGGGTATAGACGGACGTGGTCTCCAACTTCTTGTGGCCCAGCAACACCTGGATCACGCGGATGTCCACCTTCTGCTCCAGCAGGTGCGTGGCGAAGCTGTGCCGCAGCGTGTGCATCGACACGCGCTTGTCGATGCCGGCTCGCTCCGTGGCAGCGACCACGGCGCGATTGAGCTGGCGCGCGGTCAACGGGTTGAGCGGATCCATGCCCGGGAACAGCCACCCGTGGGGCAGCATCTTGCCCTGCGAATGAGCCAGCCGCCACCATGCGCGCAGCAGTTCAAGCAGGACGGGCGAGAGCATCGCATAGCGGTCCTTCTGCCCCTTTCCTTGTTCGACGCGCAGCGTCATGCGCTGGCTGTCGATGTCGTCGACCTTCAATGCGACGATCTCGCCCACGCGCAGTCCAGTGCCATAGGCGATGGACAGTGCGGTCTGGTACTTGAGGTTGGATGCTGCGGCGATGAGGCGTACAGCTTCCTCATGGCTGAGCACCACCGGCAGCCTCTGCGGAACGCGCACATAGCTCATCTTGGCCGTCGCGTCATCGCGGCCGAGCGTGACGTCGAAGAAGAACCGCAAGGCCGTGATGGTCGCGTTGATCGTGATGGCCGATACGCCCCGTTCGGCCATGTGCAACTGGAAACGCCGCAGGTCTTCTGCGGTGGCGGTGTCCGGGGAGCGCTGCAAGAAGGCGGCGAGATACCGAACTGCGCGGATATAGGAGGTCTGAGTCTTGGGCCCGAGCTTGCGCAGACGCATGTCATCGAGCATGCGCTGGCGCAAGGGCGAGATGGCTTGGGTGGATGCAGTCATGGTCGTGCTCCTGTCAGAGGACGAGGCGGATTGCCTCGCACCGCACATTGACAGGGGCGCGATGACAGATTGACCCCACGGTCTTGGCGGCGGGCTACCGCGGCAGCGGTTTAGTCCATGGGCGCGGTGCTGCCACTCGCAATGATCCAAAAACCTTGCTCCTCTGAACTTCCGCAACCGGTCAACTGCCTGTGGGGGGCGTTACGCTGACCGGGCGCTTTCGCTGCATCACAGCCCTTAAACACCCTCGCCTCCTATACTCCACAAGTCACGCCAAATCGGCGTGACCGGGTTTGACAGCCCATAGCACCCCTGCGGAGAAAGCCGCAGGACTCTCTACGCAGGACCTGCGGCTTTTTCGTTCGTGTTTGCTTTTATGGCGGCTCGGACGGGAGGGCTCACGCCCTGCCGGTTCTCGCAAGGGGTGCCCGGTCTGTCAACCCGTTCGAGCTGCCGCCATCGACTGACAGCGAGGGCGGCGGTTTTTGAAACTGCACCCCTTGGAGGCCATTCATGGCACACCCTTTTGCGCGCTCGCGCGCCCCCGCACCCTCCCCCGCTTGCGACGACTCGTTCAGAGACAGCGATCGCGCCGCACCGTTCGCGCAAGCCGACGCCGAAGCCCTGGCCGTGCGCGAAGCCCTGCACGTCACGATCTACCTGCGCAAGCTCGTCGCCCTGGCCCAAAGGGAAGGCTCCGCAGAGTGCGACATCCACGCACCCGAGCTCCTCCTGCTGATCGCCATCGTCGAAGCCGAATTCGACCGGCGCATGCAAGCGATCATGGCAACCCTCGGGCGGATGCGGTCGGTCTAACGAAGAAAGACGCGGTCAGGTGACAGCGGAACCGACCTCTTCCTGGCCGGTCTCATGCGCCCGCATCCACGCATCGACCTGCTCGCGCTCGGCGCGGGTGTAGCGCAGGCCGAGCTTGGAGCGGCGCCAGAGCACGTCGTCGCCGCTGCGCGCCCATTCCTCCTTCTGCAGGTAGCGCAACTCGCGTTCGTGCAGGCCGGGGGCGACCGCGGGGCCGAGGTCGTCCATCGAGCGTGCGTCGCCGACGACTTCGGTGATGCGAGCGCCGTAGGCACGCGCCGGGCGGCGCGCGATGCCGGTATCGAGCCACGGATATCGCTTCTGCACTTCGGCGACGAAGCGCTCGAAGTCTTCATCGGGACGTGACGTACGGCTCGTCGGGCCGATCCACGCCGACAGATCGCCGCCCGCGAGGAAGGCGCCTTCGGTCCACGGTTCGCGCGCATCGCCGAGCATGCGGCCGACTTCATCGGCGGCGTCTTCGGCGAGCTTGCGGAAGGTGGTGATCTTGCCGCCCCACACCGACAGCAGCGGCGCGGCGGCGGTGTTGGGTTCGAGCAGGTAGTCGCGCGTGACGGCGGACGGATCGCCCGAGGCGTCGTCGAGCAGCGGCCTCACGCCGGAGTAGGTCCAGACCACGTCCGAGGGCCTGATCGGCTTCTCGAAATAGCGGCTGGCCTGCGTGCAGAGGTAGTCGATCTCGTCGTCGCCGATGCGCGCCGCGCCGGGGTCGTCGCCCGCGAGTTCGATGTCGGTGGTGCCGATCAGCGTGAAGTCGTCCTGGTACGGGATGGCGAAGATGATCCGCTTGTCGGGGTTCTGGAAGATGTAGGCGTGGTCGTGGACGAACACGCGCGGCACGACGATGTGGCTGCCCTTGACCAGCCGCAGGTGCCGCGTGGCGAGCGCCTCGTCGTGCGCCGAGCGCGCCACGCCGCGCAGGAAGGCTTCGGCCCACGGGCCCGCCGCGTTCACGACCGCGCGGGCGCGCACGGTGCGTTGCCCTTCGGGGCCTTCGAGCACGGCCGTCCACTGGTCTGCACTGCGCTGCGCGCTCACGCATCGGGTGCGGGTGAGCACTTCGGCGCCGCGTTGGCGCGCGTCGAGCGCGTTCAGCACCACGAGGCGCGCATCGTCCACCCAGCCATCCGAATAAACGAAGCCGCGTTTGAACGCGCTTTTGAGCGGTTCGCCGGCCGGGTGCTTTCGCAGATCGATGCTGCGCGAACCAGGGAGCACCTCGCGCCGGGCGAGGTGGTCGTACAGGAAGAGGCCGATGCGGATCATCCACGCGGGGCGCATCGAGGGGTCGTGCGGCATGACGAAGCGCAGCGGCGACATGATGTGCGGCGCGCTTTTCAGCAGCACTTCGCGCTCCTGCAGCGCCTTTCGCACGAGCGAGAATTCGTAGTACTCGAGGTAGCGCAGGCCGCCGTGGATCAGCTTGGTGGACGACGAGGATGTGTGGGCCGCAAGATCGTCCTTCTCGCAGAGGATGACGCGCCAGCCGCGCCCCGCGAGGTCACGCGCGATGCCGCAGCCATTGATGCCGCCGCCGATGATCAGGACGTCGCCGATGATCAGGACGTCGCCGTCGGTTTCTGGTGCGGCGGAGGGGTCGGCAGGGTGACGCGAAGCGCGATTCGAAGGATATTCGTGTTCGAATATTTTCATATTGGTTCCTTAAGGTGCGATTTTCGTCGGCGTTTACCCTAAAGTCCATTCGTTTCTTTTCGTTTTAAATTCGTTCGCGCCTTGCGCTGCGCGTGCCTCCGTGAATTCCAATCCCAGACAACTCAAACTGCTGAACACCGTGCGCTCGCGCGGGTCGATCCACGTCGACGAGCTGGCCCACATGCTCGGCGTCACCCTGCAGACCGTGCGCCGCGACGTGCAGCGGCTGGCCGACGAAGGGCTGCTCGCGCGTTTTCATGGCGGCGTGCGTGTGCCGAGCTCGACCACCGAGAACATCGGTTACCAGCAGCGCGAGACCCTGCATGCCGAGGGCAAGGCGCGCATCGCGCGCGCGGTGGCGGCCAAGGTGCCGAACGACTGCTCGCTGATCCTCAACATCGGCACCACCACCGAGGCGATCGCCAAGGCGCTGCTCGGGCACACCGGGCTGCGCGTGATTACCAACAACCTCAATGTGGCGACGATCCTGAGCGGCAATCCCCGCTGCGAGGTGATCGTGGCGGGCGGCTCGGTGCGGCCGCGCGACCGCGCGATCGTCGGCGAGGCCACGGTGGATTTCATCCGGCAGTTCAAGGTCGACATCGCGCTGATCGGCGTGTCGGGCATCGAGGCCGACGGCACGCTGCGCGACTTCGATCTGCGCGAGGTGAAGGTGGCGCAGACCATCATCGCGCAGGCGCGCGAGGTGTGGCTGGCCGCCGATGCGAGCAAGTTCAACCGGCCTGCAATGATCGAACTGGCGAAGCTCTCGCAGATCGATTGCCTGTTCACCGATGCGGAGCCGCCACCGCCCTTCCCGGAGCTCATCGAACGCGCGCAGGTGCGTTGCGTCATCGCCCGGGAACACTGAAGGACCACCTCATGACCTACCTGCTCGCCCTCGACCAGGGCACATCGAGCTCACGCAGCATCGTGTTCGACCGCGACAGCCGCATCGTCGCCATCGCGCAGCGCGAGCTGACGCAGATCTATCCGCAGCCCGGCTGGGTGGAGCACGACGCGATGGCGATCTGGAACGACCAGCTCGCCACCGCGCGCGACGTGCTCGCCAAGGCGAAGCTGACCGCTAACGACATCCACGCGATCGGCATCACGAACCAGCGCGAGACCACGGTGGTGTGGAACCGCAAGACCGGGCAGCCGGTGCATCACGCGATCGTCTGGCAGGACCGCCGCGCCGAGCCGCTGTGCGCGCGGCTGCGCGAGGACGGCATGGCAGGCACGATCCAGGAGAAGACCGGGCTCGTGATCGACGCCTATTTCTCGGGCACCAAGCTGCGCTGGCTGCTCGACAACGTGCCCGGCGTGCGCGCGCAGGCGGAGCGCGGCGAGCTGGCCTTCGGCACCATCGACAGCTGGCTCATCTGGCAGCTCACCGGCGGCGCGGTCCACGTCACGGACGTGAGCAACGCCTCGCGCACGATGCTCTTCAACGTGCACACCAACCAGTGGGATGCCGAGTTGCTGAAGGCGCTGGACATTCCTGCATCGCTGATGCCCGAGGTGAGGCCGTCGAGCACGCATTTCGCGGACACCGCGGCGGGCCTCTTCGGTGGCGCGCTGCCGATCGGCGGCGTGGCAGGCGACCAGCAAGCCGCCCTCTTCGGCCAGTGCCTGCTTCGAGGCCGGGATGGCGAAGAACACCTATGGCACCGGTTGCTTCATGCTGATGCACACCGGCGGCGACTTCCAGCCATCGCACAACGGCCTGCTCGTGACCAGCGCCGCGCAGACCACCGCGATGCCGCAGTACGCGATGGAAGGCAGCGTGTTCGTCGGCGGCGCGGTGGTGCAGTGGCTGCGCGACGGGCTCAAGGCCATCCCGGGCAGCGCGCACGTGCAGGCGCTGGCCGAAAGCGTGCCCGACGCGGGCGGCGTGATGATGGTGCCCGCCTTCACCGGGCTCGGTGCACCCTACTGGGACGCGGAGGCGCGCGGCATCATCACCGGCCTCACGCGCGGCACCACGGTGGCGCACATCGCGCGGGCCGCGCTGGAGAGCATCGCCTACCAGAGCGCCGCATTGCTGCAGGCGATGAGCCGCGATGCGGTCGCCGCCGGCGGGACGCCGGTGGCCGAGTTGCGCGTGGATGGCGGCGCGTGCGTGAACAACCTGCTGATGCAGTTCCAGGCCGATCTGCTGGGGATTCCGGTGGTGCGGCCGGAGGTGACCGAAACCACCGCGCTTGGCGCGGCATACCTCGCGGGACTTTCAACGGGCTTCTACGGCGACGTCAGCGAGCTCTCCAAGCTGTGGCGCGCGGAGCGCCGTTTCACGCCGACCCTGAGCCGCCCCATGGCCGAGGAAGCACTGGCGCGATGGGACCAGGCGGTGCGCAGGGCGACACTGGTCTGAGCGACACGCTATTGCTCGACGACGAAGCCGTTGAAGAGCGTCCTCAGTCCTTGATCGATCCTGCGCCATTCGGGCAGGTAGTCCACCGGCAGCGTGTAGCCCAGTTCGTAGCCGGCCCACAGCACGACAGCCACCCGGCAGCCGGTCAGGCCATTCGGCATCGGGACGCGGTAGATCACGACCGAGGAGCCGTCGCTGGCCTCGTAGCAAAAATGCGAGCGCGCAGTGCCGGTATAGATCTCGAGCCCGTATTGATCGTCATGACGCTCGGCCAGCCCCTTCCTCACGTCATCCTGCGTTTTTTCGTACAGGCGATTCACAAAGGCTTCGTCCCACCACGGGAGGAAGCTCAGCGAGACCTTCATGACGTCGCCACGACGGGACGACGTGCGCTCGATGTCGCGCTCGTCGAGCAGCACACCCCATTGCGAGAGCAGCACATGGATCGCGAGCACATCGAGCTCGAGGCGCCCTTTGCTGCGAGGCGGTCCCCACGCGACAAGTTGGTCGTTCAGCTCTTTCGCCAACAGCAAGGTTGACGGGATCTGCAGCATCCGACTGCCGACACGACACCGACATGAACCAACGCCAGGATCTTCTTTGCGCGCTTTTTGCATGCGCTGCCTCCCTCATACTGCAATCACCTCTGGCGACGATACCCCAGGCCCTCGCGCACCATCGTGAAGCATTGTCAAAGCGCTTCGACAATGGCCGCTTGTGCCGAACAATGCACAGAAATGCGAAGGCCGGCGACCCTTGGGGAGTTCGCCGGCCTTCGCTTCAAGTCCGCAGTGTCATTGGGCCGGGACGAGGAAGTCCTGGCTGATGCGCCATCCCAACTCGTTCACGCGATCGAGGAACTGCGTGAGGTAGGCATGCAGCCCGGTCGCGAGGATCTCGTCCACCGTCGCGTACTGGAGGTCGGCCAGCAGCTTGCCCGCGCGGCGCTGCGTCTCGGCGCTCTGGTCGTTCTTCACCTTGTCGAGGTTGCTCACCACCTCGACGAGGCTCGCGTGCAGTGAACGCGGCATGTCGGCGCGCAGGATCAGCAACTCGGCCACGCGCTCGGGCTTGATCACGTCGCGATACACCTTGCGATAGACCTCGAAGGCGGAGACGCTGCGCAGGATCGCGCTCCAGTGATAGAAGTCGTACTCCTGGTCTTCCTCGGTCGCGGTGCCGAAGAACTCGCTGTTGAGGGCGTGGAACTTCACGTCCACCAGCCGGGCGGTGTTGTCCGCACGTTCGAGGAACGTGCCGAGGCGCGAGAAATAGAAGGCTTCGTCCTGCAGCATGGTGCCGAGCGTCACGCCGCGCGAGAGATGCGAGCGGAACTTCACCCATTCGAAGAACTGCGCCGGGTCTCGCTCGAGGTCACCGGCACGCAGCATGCGGTTCACTTCGAGCCAGGTGGTGTTCTGCGTTTCCCACGCCTCGGTGGTGAGCGCGCCGCGCACCGCGCGTGCGTTCTCGCGCGCCGCGCGCAGGCACGAGAGGATGGACGATGGATTCGTCTCGTCCTTGACCATGAAGTCCATCACTTCGTCGGGCAGGATCTGGTCGTGCTTCTCGTTGTACGTCGACAGCAGTTCGCTGATCGACAGCAACCCCTGCCATCCGTACTTGGCGACTTCGGCCGATTGCGGCAGCAGCGAGGTCTGGTAGTTGACGTCGAGCATGCGCGCAGTGTTCTCGGCACGCTCGGTGTAGCGCGACATCCAGTAGAGGTGATCGGCGGTGCGTGACAACATGATCTGAAGGCTCCCGATCAGGACGTTTGCGTCTGTGTTTGCGACTGGCCTTGCGACCGCGGCGTGGCGCTGCGCTCGCCTTCGAGGATCCAGGTGTCCTTGGTGCCGCCGCCCTGCGACGAATTGACCACCAGCGAGCCTTCCTTGAGCGCGACGCGCGTGAGGCCGCCGGGCACCATCTGCACCTCCTTGGCCGACAGCACGAAGGGCCGCAGGTCGATGTGGCGCGGTGCGATGCCGGCGTCGACGAAGGTGGGCGAGCTCGACAGGCTCAGCGTCGGCTGCGCGATGTAGCCGTCGGGCTTGGCAAGCACCGCCTTCTTGAAGTCCTCGATCTCGGCCTGGGTCGCGGCGGGCCCGATGAGCATGCCGTAGCCGCCAGCGCCGTGCACTTCCTTGACCACGAGATCCTTCATGTTCGCGAGGGTGTAGTCGAGATCGTCCCGGTTGCGGCACATGT
The DNA here is from genome assembly GCF_050632185.1 of Variovorax ureilyticus. Classification (GTDB taxonomy): domain Bacteria; phylum Pseudomonadota; class Gammaproteobacteria; order Burkholderiales; family Burkholderiaceae_C; genus Variovorax; species Variovorax ureilyticus_A. The sequence continues at coordinate 1,235,392 of NZ_CP192579.1, read as the reverse complement.
AGGTGGGCACGTTCTTCAGGATCGGTGTCTCGCCGAGGTAGAACTCGATCATCTTCGGGACGTACGGGTAGATCGACTTGTCGTCCGCGACACCGGTGCCGACCGCGTTGCAGATGACGACGTTGCCTTCGCGGTAGGCGCGCATCAGTCCGGCGCAGCCGAGCGTCGAAGTCGGGCGGAACACCTCGGGGTCGAGGAAGTCGTCGTCCACGCGGCGGTAGATGACGTCGACGCGCTTCGGCCCGCGCGTGGTGCGCATGTAGACGAAGTTGTCCTTGACGAAGAGGTCCTGCCCTTCGACCAGTTCCACGCCCATCTGCTGCGCAAGGAAGGCGTGCTCGAAGTACGCGCTGTTGTACATGCCGGGCGTGAGCACGACGACGGTCGGTTCGGCCGTGGCCGGCGGCGCGGAGGCGCGCAGGGTTTCGAGCAGCAGGTCGGGATAGTGCGCGACCGGCGCGATGCGGTTCTGGCTGAAGAGCTCGGGGAAGAGCCGCATCATCATCTTGCGGTTCTCGAGCATGTAGCTCACGCCGCTGGGCACGCGCAGGTTGTCTTCGAGCACGTAGTACTCGCCGTTGCCGCTGGCGTCGGGCGCGCGCACGATGTCGATGCCGGAGATGTGCGAGTAGACGTCGTTGGGCACCTTCACGCCGGCCATCTCGGGGCGGTACTGCGCATTCTTCAGGATCTGGTCGGCGGGGATCACGCCGGCCTTGATGATTTCCTGGTCGTGGTAGACGTCATGGATGAAGCGGTTGAGCGCGGTGACGCGCTGCACCAGCCCCTTCTCCATCGAAGCCCACTCGTGCGCGGGAATGATGCGCGGCAGGAGATCGAAGGGGATCAGGCGCTCGGTGCCCGACCCGTCCTCGTCCTTCGCGCCGTAGACGGCGAAGGTGATACCGACCCGGCGGAAGATCATTTCCGCCTCTTCGCGCCGCGACCGCATCACCGCTTCGGGTTGCTTCGCGAGCCATTGGTCGTATCGCTTGTAATGGCTCCGGACGGCAGCGCCGTGGTAAGGAACCTGCTCATACATCTCGTCGAATTTGTGCATGGACGACCAATCTCCTTGACCATAGCTTAGCAAGTTCAAGGCCAAACCTCGGCGGCAGATGGGCAATCGAGGGGGCTGAACGGCGGGCTTGCGCATCGTCATTCCATCTGGTGGTGCCAGTAGCGGCGCCCGGTGTTTCTGTAGCAAAGCACTTCGGCCGGCGCCGCGCTGGACCATGTCACGGCGCCGCAATGCGGCGAGTCGATCAGCCGGATGCCGCGATCCACGTAGCGCTGCACCACCTCCGCCGCGGGGTGCCCGAACCGGTTGCGCCAGCCCGCCTGGACGACCGCGATATCCGGGCGCACCGCGTCGAGCAGGAGCGGGCTCGACGAGGTTTTGCTCCCATGGTGCGGCACCAGCAGCAGATTGGCGGACAGGTCGGCATGACGCGCAACGAGCGCGGCTTCCTGCGCTTTTTCGATGTCGCCCGTGAGCAACGCTGTCGCGCCGCCGCTGGAGATTCGCAGCACACAGGAGATCGGATTGGGCTTGGTGAAGCCGACGTAGTCGCTTTCCACGGGATGAAGGATCTCGAAATCCACGCCGTCCCAACGCCAGCGCTGCCCGGCGATGCAGCGATCCGCAGCGCGCAGCGCCTGCAACGGGTGCGACGCCTCGATCGAACTCAGCAGTCTCGCCTGCGGCTGCATGGCCAGCACCGCCGCCGCGCCGCCGGTGTGGTCCGTGTCGCGGTGGCTCAGGACGACGGTGTCCAACCGCTCGCCGAAGGCGCGCAGCAGCGGGACGAGCACGCGATAGCCGGCATCGCTGTCGAGGCTGTACCGTGGCCCGGCGTCATACAGCAGGCTGTGCGACGCGGTACGCACCAGGACGGCGTTGCCCTGCCCGATGTCGGCGGCCAGCAGCTCGAACTCCCCCAACGCCGGACGCAGCGGCTGCCAGAGCAGCACGGGCATCAGCAGCGGCAGCCCCAGCGCGCGAACCGACCAGGGCAGTCGCATGGCGATCACGATGCCGCCCAGGACGCCTGCGACGGCCATCCAGAGCGGCGGGGTCGGCATCGACAGTGTCGCGAACGGCCAGTTCGCAAGCCATTGCAACACCCACGACAGCGCCTGCATGGCCCATGAAGCGAGCTCCCACAGCCAGGGCGCCAGCAGCCCGAGCATGGAAAGCGGCGTGACCACCAGCGTCACCCACGGGATGGCGATCAGGTTGGCCGGCAGCCCGACCAGCGAGATCTGCTGGAACAGCAGCAGCGTGAGCGGCGTCAGCGCCAGCGTGACGACCCACTGCTCGCGCAGCAGGCGGAAGACACGCGCCGCGATGCCCTTGGGCGCCTCGTCCGGCGCACCGGTGCCGGCGGCAAAGAGGACCCCGACCGCGACGAAGCTCAGCCAGAAGCCCGGCTGCATCAGGGCCCACGGGTCGATCCCCACCACCACCGTGCAGGCCACGAGCCAGACCAGCGACCACGGCCAGAGCCGACCGCGGAGGCGAAGCAGCGCGATGACCGCCAGCATCCAAACCGTCCGCTGCGAGGGTACGCCCCAGCCGCTGAACGCCGCATAGAGCGCCGCGAGCGCCACGCCGCCGGCGAGCCCCGCATGCTGCGCCGGCCAGCGAAGCATCAGCCTGCGGCTGCGGCGCCAGAGCGCCTCGACCGCCAGCGCGGCGAGCCACGCGAACATCGTGATATGCAACCCCGAGATCGCCACGAGGTGCGCGACACCGGTGGCGCGAAAGACGTCCCAGTCGGCGCGCTCGATCGCGTTCTGGTCGCCGGTGACCAGCGCGGCGATCACGCCCGCGCTCTGGCGATCGGCGATGCGTTGCAGGATCGAATCGCGCACGGCCTCACGGGCGCGCTCGATGGGATGGCGCCACGTCGCCGCGATGCGCTCCGGCGCAGCATCACGGACCTTCGCCCGCACGTAGCCCGTCGCCTGCTCGCCCTGCTCCCAGAGGCGCAACTCGTAGTCGAAGCCGTGCGGGTTGAGGGTGCCGTGAGGCGCCTTCAGCCGCACCGGCAGTCGCCAGCGCTCACCGGCATGCAGCACCACTGGCAATTCGCCGCCAGCGTCGGCATACCAGCCGAGCGAAATGCGCGGCGGCACGCCGGGCGCCGCCGATTCGATCTCGAGTGCGAAGCGCAGTCCGCTTTCATTGCGCAGCGGCATTTGCGCGACCACGCCGGTCACCACCAGGTCGCGGCCCTCGAGCGCCGCAGGCAAGGCATCGGCCGCAAAGCTCGCCGCACGCCAGCCCGCGAGCCCGGCGCCGGCCAGGCCGCCGAGCAGCAGCGCCGCCGGCAGCACGAGCACGCCGCGCCGCATTCGTTCCAGCGGGCGCAATGCAAACCACCCGGTCAATGCAACCGCCACGAGCGCCGCATAGACGGCTTCGCGCCACAACGCCGGCTGCCGCAGCTGCAACGCCGTTCCGAATATGAAACCCGCCATCGCGACCACAACGCGCAGGCCGCGCACATCCCATCGCTGCATACCGCAATCCGCTCCCTAGCACGCTTTCGTGGCGCGCTAATTGCTATCTGTGTCGGCTAGTATGCGTCTCACCCGAGGCACGCTCGACGCACTGAACAACATGTCCATTCACGCCGCGCTCCACCACGTCACTCACTACAAGTACGACCGTCCGGTGCAATTGGGCCCGCAGGTGATCCGCCTGCGGCCTGCGCCGCACTGCCGGAGCAACGTGATCTCCTATTCGCTGCGGGTCGAGCCCGAGCAGCACTTCATCAACTGGCAGCAGGACCCGTTCGCGAATTACCTCGCGCGGCTGGTGTTCCCGGAGAAGACGACTTCCTTCAAGGTCACGGTCGACCTCGTCGTCGAGATGGCGGTCTACAACCCCTTCGATTTCTTCCTCGAACCGCAGGCCGAGCACTTCCCGTTCAAGTACACCGAGGCACAGGCACAGGAACTCGCGCCTTACCTCGTCGCCGATGCGCCGACGCCGCTGGTTCAGGCGTACCTGGACAAGATCGAACGCAAGGACCAGCGCACCATCGACTTCCTGGTCTACCTGAACCAGCAGGTGCAGAACGACGTCAACTACCTGATCCGCATGGAGCCCGGCGTGCAGACGCCGGAGGAAACGCTGGCCAAGGGTTCGGGCTCCTGCCGCGATTCGGGCTGGCTGCTGGTACAGCTCCTGCGGCATTGCGGCCTCGCGGCGCGCTTCGTCTCGGGCTACCTGATCCAGCTCACGCCCGACGTGAAATCGCTCGACGGCCCGAGCGGGACCACGGTCGATTTCACCGACCTGCACGCCTGGTGCGAGGTCTACCTGCCGGGCGCCGGCTGGATCGGCCTCGACGCCACCTCGGGCCTCCTGGCCGGCGAAGGCCACATTCCGCTCGCCTGCACGCCGACGCCGTCGAGCGCCGCGCCGATCGAAGGCGTGGTGGACGAGGCCAAGGTCGATTTCGGCCACGAGATGAAGGTCACCCGCATCTACGAATCCCCGCGCGTGACCAAGCCCTACACCGAGGAACAGTGGGCCGAGGTGCTTGCGCTCGGCGAGGCGGTGGACAGACGCCTGAAGGCCGGCGACGTGCGCCTGACGATGGGCGGCGAGCCGACCTACGTCGCCACCACCGACCGCGACGCGCCCGAATGGAACACCGACGCACTCGGTCCCACCAAGCGCGGCTACGCGACCGAGCTCGTCCACAAGCTGCGCGCCGAATACGGCGAAGGCGGCTTCCTGCACTTCGGGCAAGGCAAGTGGTATCCGGGCGAGCAATTGCCGCGCTGGGCGCTGTCGATCTACTGGCGAGCCGATGGCGAAAGGATCTGGCACGACCCCGCGCTGTTCGCGGACGAGCGGCACCCCACCAACTACACGAGCGAAGACGCGCACCGATTCACCGACGCACTGGCGCGGCGCCTCGGCCTCACCGAGCGCTATATCCAGCCGGGCTACGAGGACGTCTACTACTACCTCTGGCGCGAACGCCGCCTGCCGGTGAACGTGGACCCCTTCGATTCGAAGCTCGACGACGAGATGGAGCGCATGCGCCTGCGCCGTGTGTTCACGCAAAAGCTGGACGCGGTGATCGGTTACATGCTGCCGATCGAGGCCGCGAACGCCGACAGCGACGCGCCCGCCCTCGCCGGCCCCGGCTGGAAGACCGGCCCGTGGTTCCTGCGTGACGACCGGCTCTACCTCGTGCCCGGCGATTCGCCGATGGGCTTGCGCCTGCCGCTCGATTCGCAGCCGTGGGCCAGCAAGGGCGACTACCCCTACCTCGTCGAGCGCGACCCGACCGCGCCGCGCACCGGCCTGCCGACCGCGGCCGACTACCGCTCGCGCTATGCCGGCACGTTCGGCACGGGCGACGCCGATCGCGGCATGGTGCCCTACGACTTCGGCGCACCCCAGGCCACGCCCGCCGCACTGCGGATGCAGTCGCCGGGCGAAGCCGCGGCCCTCCGAGACGGGGCGGCGCAGGATTCGACCGGAACGCGCCAGCCGCGCCGCGGCGAATCCGCCTACTGGGTCACGCGCACCGCCCTGTGCGTCGAAGTGCGCGACCCACGCCGCGCCAACGGGCCGGCGGCCGAAAAGATCGGCAGCGCCTCGGGCGTGCTCTACGTCTTCATGCCGCCGCTCGCGCGGCTGGAGGACTACCTCGACCTTCTCGCCGCGGTCGAAGCCACCGCCGAGGAGCTCGGCGTCAAGATCGTCATCGAAGGCTATCCGCCGCCACGCGATCCGCGCCTGAAGCTGCTGCAGGTGACGCCGGACCCCGGCGTGATCGAAGTCAACATCCATCCCGCGCACAACTGGGCCGAACTGGTCGCGCACACCGAGTTCCTCTACCACGCCGCGTTCGAATCGCGCCTGTCGGCCGAGAAGTTCATGACCGACGGCCGCCACACCGGAACCGGCGGCGGCAACCACTTCGTGCTCGGCGGCGCGACACCGGCGGACAGCCCCTTCCTGCGCCGGCCCGAGCTGCTCGCGAGCCTGTTGCTGTACTGGCACAACCACCCCTCGCTGAGCTACCTGTTCTCGGGCCTCTTCATCGGCCCCACGAGCCAGGCGCCGCGCGTGGACGAGGCGCGCAACGACCAGCTCTACGAGCTGGAGATCGCGCTCAAGGAAATCGCGCGCAACCGCGAGATCCACGGCCAGAACATGCCCGCGTGGCTGGTGGACCGCACGCTGCGCAACATCCTCATCGACGTCACCGGCAACACACACCGCAGCGAGTTCTGCATCGACAAGCTCTACTCGCCCGACTCCAGCACCGGCCGCCTCGGCCTGCTCGAACTGCGCGCCTTCGAGATGCCGCCGCACGCGCGCATGAGCATCGCGCAGCAACTGCTGCTGCGCGCGCTCGTCGCCCGGTTCTGGGATGCGCCCTACACCGCGCCGGCGACCCGCTGGGGCACCGAGCTGCACGACCGCTTCCTCCTGCCCACCTTCGTGAAGATGGACTTCGAGGACGTGATCAGCGAAATGCGGCAGGCCGGCTTCGCCTTCGATCCGAACTGGTTCGCGCCGCACTTCGAGTTCCGCTTCCCGCTGGTCGGGCAGGTGCAGGCGATGGGCGTGGAGCTGTCGCTGCGCAATGCGCTCGAACCGTGGCACGTGATGGGCGAGGAAGGCTCAGCCGGCGGCACCGTGCGCTACGTGGATTCGTCGCTCGAGCGCGTCGAGATCCGCGTCACCGGCATGAACGAGAGCCGCCACGTCATCACCGTCAACGGCCAGGTGCTGCCGCTGCAGCCCACCGGTACCGCGGGCGAGTTCGTCGCCGGCGTGCGCTACAAGGCATGGAACCCGCCCTCGTCGCTGCATCCGACCATCGGCGTGCATGCGCCGCTGACCTTCGACATCGTCGACACCTGGATGAAGCGCTCGCTCGGCGGCTGCCAGTACTTCGTCGCACACCCGGGCGGGCGCAACTACGACACCTTCCCGGTGAATGCCTACGAAGCCGAAAGCCGCCGCCACGCGCGCTTCTCGCGCATGGGTCACACGCCGGGCCTGATGACCACGCCGCCGGCGACCATCGAAATCAGCGGCAGCCGGGAGTTTCCGTATACCCTGGACCTGCGGCGGTAGCGACCCAACATCCAGGAACCCCGCGGAACCGGCTATGCCGGGCCGCTGGGGTTGCCCCCGGAGAGGGGTGCAGAGCCACACGAAGTGGGCGAGGCTGGGGGTGAACTCATAATCCAACGTGGACCCACAGAACACCTCACTCTTCGATGCCCAGGCGCTCGAGGCGCCGGCCGAGCTGGCGTCCGCCCTCGCGCCGCCGGCCGCGCCGGGGCATTTCGACGAGCTGCGCGACATCGCGACGCCGCAGTGCACCCCGCGGCCCGCTACGCCTTCGCAGCCCGCGCCGCTCTATGACGCAGCCTCGGTGCCGCCCGCCGCGCCGGCGTCGGTCGAGAGCGATCTCGCCCCGGGCGAACATGCACCGCTCGCCCCGGCCTGGGCCGGCTTCTTCGAGAACCTCGGTCCCGGCGGCTTCGACGACCTGCCGCGCCGCGCCGTCAGCCTGGAGCGGCAGATCCGCGACAACGGCGTCACCTACAACGTCTATGCCGACGCCGCCCACGGCCCGCAGCGGCCGTGGTCGCTCGATCTCTTTCCGCTGATCGTCTCGCCCGAGAGCTGGGCGCAGATCGAGACCGGCGTGCAGCAACGCGCGCGCCTGCTCGATCGCGTGATGGCCGATGTCTACGGCCCGCAGCAACTGCTGTCCGAAGGACTGCTGCCGCCTGCGCTGGTGCAGGGCAATCCGGGCTATCTGCGCGGCATGCACGGTGTGAAGCCGCCCGGCGACACCTGGCTGCACATCGCGGCCTTCGACCTCGCGCGCGGTCCGGACGGCAACTGGTGGGTGGTCTCGCAGCGCACGCAGGCGCCCTCGGGTCTCGGCTACCTGCTGGAGAACCGCCTTGCGATCGCACGCCAGTTCCCGCAGGCCTTCGAGAACCTGCACGTGCAGCGCCCGGCCGCGACCTACCGCGCCATGATGGAAGGCCTGCAGCAGATGTGCCCCGCGGGCCAGCCGCCGCACATCGCGCTCCTGACGCCGGGGCCGTACAACGAAACCTATTTCGAGCACGCCTACCTCTCGCGCTACCTCGGCCTCACGCTGGTCGAGGGCAGCGACCTCACGGTGCGCGACCAGCGCCTCTACCTGAAGACGCTGCAGGGCCTGCGTCCGGTGCACGGGCTCATCAAGCGGCTGGACGACCAGTTCCTCGACCCGCTGGAGCTGCGCCCCGATTCCACGCTGGGCGTGCCCGGGCTGCTGCAGGCGATCCGCGCCGGCAACGTGCTCGTCGCCAACATGCCGGGCTCGGCCTTCCTCGAATCGCCGGCGCTGCTGGGATTCCTGCCCGCGCTCGCGCGCCGCCTGCTGGGCGAGAAGCTGCAACTTCCCGCACTGCCCACCTGGTGGTGCGGCGAGCGCGCCGCGATGGAAGCGGTGCTGCCGCTGCTCTCCGACTGCGCGATCAAGGCCACCTACCCCGGCGACGATTCGCACACCAGCTTCGCCGCGGTGCTCGGCACCCGCATGGGCCGCCGCGAGCTCGACGAGTGGGCCGGCCGCATCATGCGCCAGGGCGACGAGCACACGGTGCAGAGCTACCTGCCGCTGTCGCAGATGCCGACATGGACGCAGAACTCCGAACGGGGCCACATCGCGCCGCGCGCCGTGGTGCTGCGCGTCTTCGCGATCAGTGACGGCCCGCAGTCGTGGCGCGTGCTGCCGGGGGCCTCGCGCGCCTGGCCGGCCCCGATGCGCAGATCGCCTCGATGCAGCGCGGCGGCAGCAGCGCCGACGTCTGGGTGCAGACGCTCGGCGAAGTCGACATGACCACCCTGCTGCACTCGCACGCGACGCCGGCCTCGCTCGCACGGCACCGCGCACCGGTCACCAGCCGCGCGGCGGAGAACATGTTCTGGCTCGGCCGCTACACCGAGCGCGCCGAGAACGCGGTGCGCCTCGCGCGCGTCACGCTCGACCTGCTCGGCGGCGAAGAAGCCTCGTCCCGTGCGCTGCTGAACTGGCTCCATCAGCTCGCGGAACGCAATGCGCTCGTGCCGCGCGAGGTGCCGAGCCTGCCGAAGTCGCGCCGCGTGTTCGAGCGCGCGCTGATCGCCGAGCTCGGCGACGTCGATCGCGGCGGCAGCGTCGGCTTCAGCCTGAGCTGCATCCGGCGCTCGGCCGCCGCAGTGCGCGAGCGGCTGTCGCAGGACCACTGGAACCAGATCGTGCGCGCCGAGGCCGACTTCCTGCGCAGCAGCGCCGAGCAGACCGGCGAGGAAGGCGAAGCCGGCTACGAATCCGGCGCCGCGCTGCGCCTGCTCGAATCCGCGAGCGCCGCGCTGGCCGCGATGACCGGCGCGCAGACCGACCGCATGACGCGCGACGACGCATGGCGCCTGCTGTCCATCGGGCGGCACATCGAACGGCTGGCCTTTCTTTCGAGCGCGCTCACGGCCGGCTTCGAAACCGGCGCGGTGCACGAGGTCGCCGGCTTCGAGGCGATGGTGGCGCTGTTCGACAGCACCATCACCTTCCATGCGCGCTACCAACAGCGGCGCGACGTCGCGCCCCTGGTCGACCTGCTGGTCCTCGACGGCGACAACCCGCGCTCGCTCGCCTGGGTCACGCACACGCTGCGCAAGCGCATCGCCAAGCTCGCGGGCAGCGCGCCGGGCAAGCTCTCCGCGCTGTCTTACGAACTGCCGGACCCCGACACCTGGGCGCTGGAACGCCTCTGCGATGCCGGCTCCGAGTCGCGGTACGGCGCGCTGGTCGATCTCTGCACGGCGTGCGAGACGGCGGCCTACCATGTGTCGGACGCCATCGGCACGCGCTACTTCACGCTGACCTCCGAATCGCTGCGCTCCGTCGGAGCCTGACCATGCTGCTCCACGTCACGCACTTCACGCGCTACGACTACACGCCGCCGGTCGATACGGCGCAGCATCTCGCGCACCTGAAACCGATGACCACCGCATCGCAGCGGCTGGTGAGCCATGCGCTCAGGATCACGCCGTCGCCGGTGCAGAGCAGCGAATCGCCGGACGTCTTCGGCAATGCGCGCACCTTCTTCGCGCTCGACTCGACACACGAGGAACTGCTCGTCACCGCCGAGAGCGTGGTCGAGACCTCGGTGCCGCAACTGCCCGCCTCGGTGGCGCGCGAGCTGCCATGGGAGGAGGTGCGCGAGCGCTTCCGCTATGTCAAGGATTCGCACTACGACCCCGCGGCCGAGTTCCTGTTCCCGTCGCGCTACGTGCCGCGCCATGCCGACTTCGCGGCCTATGCGCGGCCCAGCTTCGCCGCCGGCCGGCCGACCTTGGACGTGGCGATGGACCCGGCACTGCGCATGTTCAAGGACTTCGACTACGACGCCGAGAGCACCGAAATCAGCACGCCCGCGATCGAGGCGCTCGCCGAGCGCCGTGGCGTATGCCAGGACTTCGCGCACATCATGATCGCGTGCATGCGAACCATGGGCCTGCCGGCGCGCTATGTCAGCGGCTATCTGCTCACCCAGCCGGCGCCCGGACAGCCGCGGCTCGTCGGCGCCGATGCATCGCATGCGTGGGTGTCGGTCTACCTGCCCGGCGCCGACGGACCGGGCGACTGGGTCGACTTCGATCCGACCAACGGCCGCCAGCCCGGCGAGGACTACGTGACGCTCGCGATCGGCCGCGACTATTCCGACGTATCGCCGATGCGGGGCGTGCTGCACGGCGGCGCGCGCCATTCGCTGCACGTCGGCGTGACGGTGCAGCCCATCGAGGAGCGGCTGGGCGAAGCCTTGCTCGCTGCGCGCGCCGAAGCCGGCCCGGTGGCGGACAATCCGCCATCCGCCTTACTGCCACCCGAGAACAAGGACATCCCATGAGCATCCAGGACAAACTCAAGAGCCTCGGCATCACGCTGCCGCCCGTCTCCGTGCCCGCCGCCGCCTACGTGCCTTTCGTGCAGACCGGCAAGCTGGTGTTTCTCTCCGGCCACATCGCCAAGAAGGACGGCAAGCCGTGGGTGGGCCAGCTCGGCGCCAACATGACGACCGAGGAAGGCAAAGAGGCCGCGCGCGCGATCGCGATCGACCTGCTCGGCACGCTCAACGCAGCCGTCGGCAGCCTTGACAAAGTCAAGCGCATCGTCAAGGTGATGAGCCTCGTGAATTCGACCGGCAGCTTCACCGAGCAGCATCTCGTGACCAACGGCGCGAGCGAACTCTTCGCCGAGGTGTTCGGCAGCGAAAAGGGTGCGCACGCGCGCAGCGCCTTCGGCGTCGCGCAGATTCCGTTCGGCGCCTGCGTCGAGATCGAACTGATTGCGGAGGTGTGACCACCCCCAGCCTCGCTCACTGCGTGTGGCTCTGCACCCCCTCGAGGGGGCGCACCCTGCGGCCCGGCGGAGCCGGATCCGCAGGGGCCCCCGCATCGCGTGCTCACGGGGCTTGCCTGCCTGAGGCTTCGATTTGGACGACACCGACCGCCACCTGCTGAGCCTGCTGCAAGCCAACGCGCGCGAATCAGCTGCGCTGCTCGGGCGTAAGCTCGGCATGGCGCGCACCACCGTCGTCGCGCGCATCGCGCGGCTCGAGCACGAAGGCGTGATCGCCGGCTACGGCGTGCGCCTGGGCAAGCGCCTGGAGGAAGCCGCGGTGCGCGCCTACTGCGGCCTGAGCGTCGCACCAAAGATGGGCGCCGCCGTCATGCGTGCACTGGAACGGTTACCCGAGGTCGAAGAGGTCTCGGCCGTCAGCGGGCAGTTCGACTACATGGTCCTGCTGCGCTGCGAAACCAACGAGCAGCTGGACGCCCTGCTCGACCGCATCGGACTCATCGAAGGCATCCAGCACACGCACACCTCGGTGGTGCTCAGCCGCAAGCTGGACCGGCGCGGCGCGGTTCCGCCGCCGCCCGCGGCCTGAGCCCGAGGAACCAGAAGAACGGGCCCGCCGGGCCGTTCACTCCAGATGGATTTCGCCATCGAACCCGACCTTGAGCTGCAATCCGGGAATCTCGAGCGTCATCTTTGCGGGCAACGCGGCGTTGTCTGCAATCGATCCTGATGCCAGCGCCTTGCTGACCGCCTGCTCAATCTCTCGCTGCGAACTCACGCCGACCATCTTGAGGAACTTGCGGATGCTGATGTTGAGGCTTTCTTCGTTCATGGCACGCTCCGGGTAAGGACATGGCGGATGGGATTTGATTTTCGAATCCGGAAGGTTCAAATTCAACGCCAGGAGCCGCCTTCATGCCCGCCGTGCGCCATGCCGCCGTCTGTGGCCTGTTCTACCCGTCCGCGCCGCGCGAGTTGCGGGAGCAGGTGGAGGGCTTTCTGCGTGACGGCACCGATGAGGGCGTGCAAACGCATCCACGGCCCAAGCTGCTGATCGCGCCGCACGCGGGCTACGTCTATTCGGGGCCCGTTGCCGCGAGCGCCTATGCTCTGCTGCGGCTTCCGGGTGCACCGCCGATCCGCCGCGTAGTGCTTCTGGGGCCTGCGCATCGCGTGTGGGTGAACGGCCTCGCCGCACCCGAATCCGACGCCTTCCAGACCCCCTGGGCCGGATCGCCGTCGATCGCAAAATGATCGACCGCATCGCCGATCTGCCGCAAGTGATCCTGAGCGACCGGGCGCATGCGCAGGAGCATTCGCTCGAAGTGCACCTGCCCTTCCTCCAGGCGGCGCTCGGCGACTTCACGCTGGTGCCGCTGGTCGTCGGCGACACCGGCGGCGCCGCGGTGGCGGAAGTGCTCGAACGCCTCTGGGGCGGCGACGAAACGCTGATCGTCGTCAGCTCGGACCTGTCGCACTACCTGCCCTATGCGAAGGCCGGGCTCGCCGACAAGGCGACCGTGCAGCGCATCCTGCACCTGGATGCCGGACTCACGCCGCACGAGGCCTGCGGATCGGAAGCGATCAACGGCGCCCTGCTGGCTGCACGGCAGCACGGCCTGAAGCCGCGCCTGCTCGATCTGCGCAACTCCGGCGACACCGCGGGCGACCTCGATCGCGTGGTCGGCTACGGCGCGATTGCCTTCGAGGCGTGAGTGCCATGGCGACGGACGACCGGCCCGCCCACTGGTGGCACCGTCTCGACGACGGGCGCATCCAGTGCGACCTCTGCCCGCGCGACTGCCGCCTGCACGAAGGCCAGCGCGGGATGTGCTTCGTGCGGCAGCGCGTCGGCGACGCAATGGTGCTCACCACCTACGGGCGCAGCTCGGGCTTCTGCATCGACCCGATCGAGAAGAAGCCGCTCAACCATTTCTTCCCCGGCAGCAGCGTGCTGAGCTTCGGCACCGCGGGCTGCAACCTCGCCTGCAAGTTCTGCCAGAACTGGGACATCTCGAAGAGCCGCGAGTTCGACCGGCTCATGGACACGGCCTCGCCCGAACGAATCGCACAGGCCGCCAAGCAGAACGGCGCCCAGAGCGTGGCCTTCACCTACAACGACCCGGTGATCTTCGCCGAGTACGCGATGGACACCGCCGATGCCTGTCATGCGCTCGGGCTGTACAGCGTGGCGGTGACCGCGGGCTACATGCACGCGGAGCCGCGCCGCGCGTTCTATGAACGGATGGACGCGGCGAACGTCGACCTCAAGGGATTCACCGAGCGTTTCTATTTCCAGCAGACCGGCGCGCATCTCGCGCCGGTGCTCGATACGCTGCGGTACCTGAAGCACGAGACACGCTGCTGGTTCGAGATCACGACGCTGCTGATTCCCGGCCAGAACGACGAGAACGCCGAGATCGAGGCCATGACGCGCTGGATCGCGGACCACCTCGGCCCCGACGTACCGCTGCACTTCACCGCCTTCCATCCGGACTACAAGATGCTGGACGTGGCGCCGACACCGCCGGCCACGCTGAAGCGCGCCCGCGCCATCGCGCTCGCCAACGGGCTGCATCACGTCTACACCGGCAACGTGCGCGACGTCGAAGGCGGCACCACCTTCTGTCCGTCATGCCGCGAGCCGCTGGTGCGGCGGGACGGGTATGCGGTGCTCGAATGCCGCCTCGACGAGCGCGGCATCTGCCCGCATTGCGGCACGGCGGTCGCGGGCCGGTTCGGCGCATTCAGGCGCGGCTTCGGGCCGCGGCGGATTCCGGTGCGGCTCGCGACGTAGAGTGCCCGCGTCGCTCATGGGCGTGGCGCCTTCCGGGTCCGGCGTCGCGCCTGGGGTGGCCAAGTGTGGGCGGGGGTGCTGCCGCGATGCGGTGTGGCGGATGGCCGGCCCGACGTCGGTTCGGCCAGTGCCGCATAGCAACTGCCGACGCGCGTCGAGAGGAAGTCCTCGAGCGCCACCTGCTCCTGCCCCAGGAAGCCGCGTGCCGGCAGCCGGCCGCTGCGAAGCAGCTCGAACACACCGACCACGCCGGCCGCCGTCGCGAGCTCGATCGCGGTGCGGTCCACGCCGCGCAGGTGGCCGCCCTGGATGCGCGCCATGCGCGTCTCCTGCTCGAAGCGCCCGCGGCGCAGGCCGGATGCGGAGGCGAAGACGATCACCATGTCCTCCCGGCTGTGCGGCACCGCGTTCTCCAGCACCTGCCGCAACAGGTCGCGCCGCTCGATCAGCCGCAGATCGTGCAGCAGCAGCTTCATCGCATCGCGATGGCCCGGACAGCGGATCGTCTTGTAGTCGAGATTGCGCACCCGGCCCGCGAGCGTTTCGCACAGCGTGCCGAGTCCGCCCGAGGTGTTGAAGGCCTCGTAGGTGTCGCCGTCGAGCACCAGCGTCTCGAGCCCCTCCAGCGGCGGCACCGACACCTGCTGGCCTTGCGCGATGGCCGCGCAGGGATGGCAGTACTCGTTGATGACGCCATCGATGCTCCAGGTGAAGTTGTAGCGCAGGCCGTTGGTCGCATGACGCGAGAGCGCACCCACGCGCAGGTGCAGGTCGTAGAGCTCGTCGAAGCGCTCCGCGAGATGCGCGCCGAGCATGCCGATCACGCCGGGCGCGAGGCCGCACTGCGGCATCAGCACCGAGCCGGCATCCACGGCCAGTGCGCGAATCGCTGCGGTGGCTGCGACGTCTTCCGTCAGGTCGAAGTAGTGAATGCCCACCGCGCGGGCCGCCGCGGCGACGCGGGCAGCAAGGTAGAAGGGAAGCGCATTGATGACCGCATCGTGCCCGGACAGCGCAGAGACGAGCGATGTCTCTTCGTCGACATCGACGATGGTGCGGGTGACCAGCCGGTCGCCCGGTTCGTGTGGCGCGTGCTGCCGATCGGCCAGCGTGACCGGAAGACGGTGGTATTCGGCCACCATGTCCGCCACGGTACCGCCGATCTTGCCGGCACCGAGAACGAGGACCTTGCGGATGTCGGGCGCAGTCATCTGAACCTCCTCGGGATCATTCGCTGTAGATGCGAACGACTCTAGGAGACGGCGCAGGCAGGCGGAAGCCAACAGAGCGTCGAACCCGCACGCTTTTCGGACGGAATGACGAGCGCCTCGATCGAAACGGCTGCCCAACGCAGCGGGCGACTCACGCCGGTCCGGACGACCCCCGAACGATCAACTCCCCCGGCAGCAGCAACTGCCGCGGGGGTCCCTCGAGCCCTTGCAGTCGCTCGATCAGGCAGGTCGCCGCGGTCCGGCCGATCGCATCGGTGGGCTGCGCAATCGCACTCAGGCCGGGGCCGATCAGCGGCGCCCATTCCGGATCGTCGAAACCGACGAAGCCGATGTCGGCGCCGAACTGCAGGCCGAGCCGCGCCATCGCACTCGCCACGCGCAAGGTCACGACCGCGTTGCCGGCGAGCACCGCGACCCGGCGGCCGCGCCCGGCGCGCTTGTGCAATGCGCGCAATGCGGCATCCAGGCTGTCGCTGTCTTCGCCCGTGCACTCGAACACCTCGCCCGCCACGCGCGATTCATGTGCCGTCATGCAGGCGCCGAAGGCGCTCGCCCGTTCGCGCCGCGAGCTCACGCCCTTGAGCGGCTCGGTGATGTAGAGCAGGTCGCGAAAGCCGCCTTCCACCAGATGGCCACAAGCCGTCTTCATGGCCACTACGTTGTCGAGCGACACGAAATCGGTGTGCATGCCCGCATGGCGTCTGTCCACCAGCACCGCCGGCTTGCCATGCAGGGCCTCGGCATCTGCGAGGCCCACGCCCCGGCCGAGCGTGTTCAGGATGAAGCCGTCGACCTGATAGCCGGCGAGCGCATCGATGGCCTCGCGCTCGCGGTCGATATCGTTGCCGAGGTTGAACAGCATCACGAGGTAGCCGGCGTCCTGGCAGGCCTTCTCCGCGCCGCGCAGCACGGCCACCGAATAGGGATTGGTGATGTCGGCCACGATCAGGCCGATGAGGCGCGAGCGCCCGCGGCTCAGCGCCTGCGCCATCGGGCTCGGCGAGTAGTCGAGCTGGGCGATGGCGGCTTCGACGCGCGCCGCAATGTCCGGGCTCAGCAGCCGTTCACGGTGATTGAGAAAGCGCGAGACGGTCGCCTTGGACACGCCCGCCGCCTTGGCGACGTCGGCAATGGTCGCGCGGGCCGGACGCTGCATGGGTGTCCTCGCGTTCAAGCGGAGGCCGTGTCGTAGACCGCCAGCGGACGCTCGCCGGCGAGCGCACGCAGCAGGTTCGTCGTCGCCATTTCCGCCATTGCATGGCGCGTCTCGTGCGTGGCCGAGCCGATATGCGGCAGCGGCGTCACGCGCGGATGGGTGCGCAGCGGCGAATCCTTGGGCAAGGGTTCGGCGGCGAACACATCGAGGCCGGCGGCGCGCAGGCGGCCGCTGTCGAGCGCTGCGAGCAAGGCGTCCTCGCGCACCGTGGCGCCGCGCCCGCCGTTGATGAAGATCGCGCCGGGCTTCATCGCATCGAACACGCGGGCGTCGATCATGCCGCGCGTGCTGTCCGACAGCGGCAGCATCGCGACCACGAAGTCGGCGCGCGCGAGAAGCTCCCAGAGCGGCGTGTGCAGCGCGCGTCCCTGCAGCTCGGGCGCCTGCGCGGCCAGGTCCACCGGCCGGCGCGCGTGATAGAGCACCGGCATGCCGAAGCCGAGCGACGCGCGGCGCGCGATCGCCTGCCCGATGCGGCCGAAGCCCAGCAGTCCCAGCGTCTTGCCGTGCACGTCGAAGCCGAACAGGTCTTCGCCGATGTTCCGGGTCCATCGGCCTTCGCGCACGAGATTCGAGAGCTCGACCACCCGGCGGCTGGTCACCATCAGCAACGCGAAGACCGTGTCGGCCACGGTCTCGTCGAGCACGCCCGGCGTGTGACACAGCAGGATGCCGCGCGCATGCAGCGCCTGGAGCGCGTAGTTGTCGACGCCGACCGACACGCTGGACACCACCTGGAGTTGCGGTGCGCGCGCGAGCAGCGCGTCGTCGATCGGAAAGCTGGAGCCGATCAGCCCGTGCGCGAGCGGCAGTGCCGCATCGAAGGCCGCGCGCTCTGCACCGATGCGCGGGTTGGCGACCGTGACCTCATGTTCGGCCTTCAGCCGCGCGAGCTGGTCATCGGGCAATTCGCGGAAGACGAGGATGTTCCTGCGTGTCACAGGCGGGCCTCGTCGAGCTGGGCGCGCGTCGGCAGGCCTTCGGTATCGCCGAGCACCTGCACCGCGCGCGCGCCGATCCAGGCGCCGCGGCGCACGGCGTCCGGCACCGACTTGCCTTCGAGCAAGGCGCTGATCACACCGGCCGCGAAGCCGTCGCCGGCGCCGACGGTGTCGACCACTTCCTTGACCGGAAAGCCTTCGATGGTGCCGGTGCCCGCGACGTCGCTGTCGTAGTACGCCCCCTTCGCGCCGAGCTTGACCACCACCAGCTTCGCGCCGCGGGCGCGGTAGAAGCGCGCGATGCCCTCGGGCGTGCCGTCGCCGGTGAGGAACAGGCCTTCCTCGATGCCGGGCAGCACCCAGTCGGCGCGCGCGGCGAGTTCGTTGATCCAGTGCCGCATCGTCTCGGGCGACGACCAGAGTGTCGGCCGCAGATTGGGGTCGAACGAAATCGTGCGGCCGGCGGCACGCATCACGTCCATCGACTTGATCGCGGCCTGCAGGCTGGTGTCGGAGATCGCCGCGAAAACGCCGGTCGCATGGAGGTGGCGAGCGGAGCGCAGCCACGCTTCATCGACATCGGCCGGGCCCATGTGGCTCGCAGCCGACCCCTTGCGGTGGTATTCGACCGGCGGATCGCTGCCGTCGGTGACGCGGCCCTTGAACTGGAAGCCGGTGCGCTGCGTCGCATCACAGATGACATGCGAGCAGTCGATGCCCTCGCCCTTCATGGTCGCGAGCAGCGCGCGGCCCATCGAATCGGTGCCGAGCCGGCTCGCCCAGCCGACCTTCAGGCCGAGGCGCGACAGGCCGATGGCCACGTTGGTTTCCGCGCCGGCGGTGCGCTTGTGGAAGGCGTTGGCGTTCTCGATCGGGCCCGGCTGGTCGGCGACCAGCAGCAGCATGGCCTCGCCGAACAACGCGACATCGAAGGCGGATGAAGTCATGTTGTCGTTCGAAGTGATCGGATGTGCGCAATCTGGTCGCGCGTGACACCGAGCAGATCATCGCCGACCAGCGGGTATTCGATCGCGTGCGGCACATCGGCCGGCAGCGCACGCAGCACCGAGCGCCACGGCGCGATCGAATCGGCCAGCGGCACCGCGACCCATTTCGCTGGAAGACGCTGCACACCCTTGCAATGCACGTAGCGCACACGCCAGCCCAGTGCCTGCGCGGCCTGCAACGGGCATTCGCCGAGCCAGTGCCAGTTGCCCATGTCGAAGGTCATGCCGAGATCGAGGCCGACGCGATCGGCCGCATCGAAGAAGGCCTGCAAGGCGGGCAGCGTGCCGGCCGAAGCCGTCTGGTCGTTCTCGATGACGAGTTCGACGGAGGTTTCGGCCAGCCGGGCCTTGAGGCCATTCAGCGCGCCGTGCGACGAAGGGCCGAAGTCGCCGATCGCCATCTTGAGCCGTACGGCGCCCAGCGTGGTCGCGGCCGCAATGCCGCGACCGAGCGCGGCTTCGTCGAGATCGCCGCCCTGCGCGAAGAGGCCTTCAGGGCTCGAATAGACCGATGCGAGACCGGCCAGTGCCGGCAGTTCGGCTTCGGGGTCGCGCAGCAACTCGCCGCGCACCTCGACGCTGTCGGCACCCGCGGCCCTCGCCAGTTGCGCGCACCAGAGCTGCCCATGGCGGCCGATCTCGGCGGCGCCGAAGGATGAAAGAGAAATCAGGACCGGCGTGGCCATCAGTGATGCGAGCTCAGAATCTGGCCCAGGAACTGCCGGGTCTTCTCGTGCTTCGGATTGCCGAAGAACTCGGTCGGTGCGCCCTGCTCGATGATCTTGCCGTCGGCCATGAAGATCACGCGATCGGCCACGCTGCGCGCAAAGCCCATCTCGTGCGTGACGCACAGCATGGTCATGCCGTCTTCGGCGAGGCCGATCATGGTGTCGAGGACTTCCTTGACCATCTCCGGGTCGAGCGCAGAAGTGGGCTCGTCGAACAGCATGATCTTGGGCGACATGCACAGCGCCCGCGCAATCGCGACGCGCTGCTGCTGGCCGCCCGAAAGCTGGCTCGGGTACTTGTGCGCCTGATCGGGGATGCGCACGCGGGTGAGGTACTTCATCGCGACCTCTTCTGCCTGCGCCTTCGACATGCCGCGCGAACGCATCGGCGCGAGCGTGCAGTTCTGCAGGATGGTGAGGTGCGGGAACAGGTTGAACTGCTGGAACACCATGCCGACCTCGGCGCGCACCGCATCGACGTTCTTTCCGCCTGCGGTGAGCTCGATGCCGTCGACCACGATGCGGCCCTTCTGCACCGTCTCCAGGCGGTTGATGCAGCGGATCAGCGTCGACTTGCCCGAGCCCGAGGGGCCGCAGATCACGATGCGTTCGCCGGTGCGCACCGAAAGGTCGATGTCGGTCAGCACCTGGAAGGTGCCGTACCACTTGTTCACCGCCTCGAGCCGGATGATGGTGTCCGTGCCCGCGTGGGTGGCGACTGAGTCCGTCATGGCCGTGTATTCCTAAAGTCCAGTCAATCCAGAAACACCGCGGAACCGGCTTCGCCGGGCCGCTGGTGTTGCCCCCTGCAAGGGGGTTGGCGTAGCGACACGAAGTGCGCGAAGCCTGGGGGTGAGCCTATTACTGCATCTTGGGCAGGTCCGTCTGGAGCCACTTGTTGTAGAGCTTGTTGAGCTCGCCATTCGCCGAGTTCTTCTGCACGAACTCATTCACGTTCTTGAGCAGATCATCCTGACCCGGACGCATCGCAATGCCCATGTTCTGCTGAACCAGCGTGAACTTGTTTTCGAAGGTGTCGGCCGGCACGCGCTTGGCGATCTGCGCGGCGACGGTGGTCGAGGCGCCGATCGCATCGACCTGGCCCGACATCAGCGCCTGCATGGCCGAAGCGTCGTCGTCGAAGCGGCGGATCTCGGTGCCTTCCGGCGCAGCCTTCGTCACGGCCACGTCTTGCGTGCTGGCACGGGCCACGCCCACGCGCACGGTCTTCAGGTCGGCAGCACTCTTGATCGGCAGGGCCTTCTTGCCGTAGAGCACGATGGTCGCGGCCGCGTAAGGCTGCGAGAACTGCACCTGCTTCGCGCGCTCGGGCGTGATCGCGAGCGACGCGACCAGCAGGTCGACCTTGTTGGTCAGCAGGAAGGGAATGCGGTTCGGGCCGGTCACCGGCACGATGTTGGCCTTCACGCCCCAGTCCTTCGCGAGCAGCTTGGCCACGTCGGCGTCGTAGCCGTCGGGCTGGTTCTGCGCGTTGGTCGTGCCGTAGGGCGGGAAGTCGACCAGCATGCCGATGGTGATCTCGCCCTTCTTCTTGATGTCCGCAACGGTCTGCGCGGAAGCGAGCGGTGCGAACACGGTGAGCGCGGCGCCCAGGCCCAGGGCTGCGACGGCAGCGCGGCGGGTGGTGGAACGGAACATGTCGAGGTCTCCTTGGGGTTGAAAGCGAATCTGGGAAACACCGCGGAACCGGCTTTGCCGGGCCGCTGGTGTTGCCCCCGGCGAGGGGCTTGCGTAGCGACACGAAGTGCGCGGAGCATGGGGGAGTGCCTTATCGGGCCAAGGCGCGGGCTCGCCGCCGCTCCATACGAGCAGCGAGGAGCGACAGCGGCCAGCAGATGACGAAATAGATCGCCGCCACCGTCGTGAAGACCTGCAGCGGCTGGAAGGTCGCGTTGTTGATGATCTGCCCGGCGCGCGTGACTTCGGTGAAGCCGATGATGGCCGCGAGCGAGGTGCCCTTGATGATCTGCACCACGTAGCCCACGGTCGGCGGCAGCGCGATCTTGAAGGCCTGCGGCAGGACCACGTCGCGCATGAGCGAGGTGTAGCTCAGGTTGAGCGCGTGTGCGGCTTCCCACTGGCCGCGCGGAATCGCCTCGATGCAGCCGCGCCAGATCTCTGCGAGGAAGGCCGCGCTGTTGAGGACGAGCGCCACGCCGGCCGCGATCCACGGATTGATATCGAAGCCGAGCACCGGAGCGCCGAAGAAGATCAGGAAGAGCTGCAGCAAGAGCGGCGTGCCCTGGAAGATCTGGATGAAGCCGGTGGACAGCACGCGCGCCGTCTTGTTCTCGGAAGTGCGCGCCAAGGCGATGACGAGCCCGAGGATCGCGCCGCCTATGAAGGCGATCGCCGACAGCGCCAGCGTCCACTGGGCCGCCTGGAGGATGAACAGGAATTCGGGAAAACCAAAGGTACGCATGGCGTTCAGCGTCGATCGGGGTAGTTGAGGGTGCGCCGGTAAATCAGCTTGAACAGCGCCGAGAACGACAGCGCCAGCGCGAGATAGATGCACGCGACCACGATGTAGATCTCGAAGCTGCGGAAGGTCTGCGACTGCAGGTTGGCCGCGACCGAGGTGAGGTCGTCCGCCGAGATCACCGACACCACCGCCGAGCTCAGCATCAGCAGGATGAACTGGCTCGTGAGCGCCGGGTAGATGGCCTTGAGTGCCGGCTTGATGATGATGAAGCGGAAGATCTCCCAGCCCTTGAGATTGAGCGCCCGGCCCGCCTCGATCTGGCCCTTCGGAATGGACTCGATGCCCGCGCGCACGATCTCGGCCGCATAGGCGCCGAGGTTGACCACCATTGCGGTCAGCGCGGCCGTGTAGGGCGACCAGCGCAGGCCCACCGCGGGCAGCGCGAAGAAAAAGAAGAAGAGCTGCACCAGGAACGGCGTGTTGCGGATGACCTCGATGTACGCATTGACGATGAAGCGCAGCCACTTCGGCCCCGAGACCTTGCCCCAGGCGCAGAAGATGGCCACCACCAAGCCGAGCAGCGTCGCCACGAGCGAGAGCTGGATCGTGATCCAGGTGCCCTTGAGCAGCAGCGGCCAGGCGGCAAAAACGGCGTCGAACTGGAATTGGTAGTTCACGGGGGAAACGAGGCTGGAGTGCGTGTTCGCAACGAGTGCATTTCCGCGATGAACGCACATCGTCGCGGGCGGCGCCAGTATATTTGAAACCGGTTTCAGCACCGACTTAGGGATTCCCCTGATTCACTGGTATCCCTGCTGTGGGTGGCCAGCGGCCGGATCAATCCGGCGTGCGAAGGCGGTCGTCCGCGATCTCCGTGCTTCGAAAGTCGCCGACGGGAATGCGAACGTCGTCGAGGTTCGTGATCCGCATGCGGATGTACCTGCCGTCGCGCACCCAGCAGCCACGCAGCGTGGCGCCATCCCACCACGTCAGGTAGCCGAGCCGGGCCGGGGCATCGCAGGTGTCCTGGACCTCGGTGAGGCTGAGTACGTCGAAGTCGCCGCCGTTCGCGACGAAGGTCACCGCAGGTTGCGACTCGCACGCGGCGATCAGTGCGCAAGCGGCCACAAGGCCGGCGATCGGTGATGTGTCCATGGCCATCCTCCGGGCTGTGAACGATTGGACGCTTCGGCCGACGCGCTGTCATCACCCCGTCGGGCGACTTGAGCGCGCCCGACGCTCAGGCACCCGCAGCGTCCCTGGCCCGCGGCAGCCAGACTTCGATCGCACCCGGCTCGGCCTTGATCGATCTCGGCAGCAGCTTGATGACCCAGGGCTGGCCGGTGGGCGAGTTCGCGGTCTGGACGAGCGCCTCTGCGCAGGCACGCGAGGATTCGTCGCGGATGACCACCGTCGGATCGGGATGGCCGACAGGCGGTGCGCGGCCCGCGCGGCGCGAGGTGCTGAGCACGTCTTCGATCGGCGGCACCGATGCGCCCAACGCACGCCAGGGCCCGCGCCAGTTGCGCGCCTTGTCGCGCAATGCGGTCCCGTAGGTCTGGATATAGACCACCGCACCCTGGCAGGCGTCGGGCGGAGGCGGCATCGCGGGCGCGGGCGATCCCGCCGCCGAGCCGTTGCCGTCGGGCGCTGCGGGCGCAGGCGCGTAAGTCGGCGGCACGGCGGCACCGGGGCGTGCCACGGGCGACGGTGGCGCCGCCGCCACCCGGGTCTCCTCGCCGCGCCGCCCGGTCAGCACATCGCGCACCCAGACCGCCACCGGCCAGGGTTCTGGCAAGGTGCCGCTGCAGTTCTGCTTCGAGCCGGTCTGGCCGGTGTAGTCGCGCGCCCAGTAGCGCGGCGCGCACGGCGGCGCCTGCGCGGGCTGCAGGCAGTTGATGCCGTTGCCCGGATCGAGCAGCCGCGCGCATGCGGGCGAGCGCTGGCCCGGCGCCTCGTTGCCGCAGGCCTGCTTCGCGTCGTCGACGATGCGCACCGACAGGCGGAACCTCGCCATGAAGTTGTCGCTGCCCTCGCGGCACAGCAGGTCGCCGGTGCGCAGCAGTTCCGCAGCCAGCAGCGAGGGCGCATCGCCGCCGGCGTTGCCGCTGTGCAGGTGGGCCCAGCGTTCGGTCAGGTCCTTGAAGGCGCTGTTCTCGGAGCGTTCCTGGTCCGCCCTTTGCGCACGCCAACTGTCGATGCCCTGCCACGCGGCGACGCCGAAGGTCGCGGCGGTGCCGATGCCGATCGAGGCGGTCACCGCACCGGCCTTCAGCACACGCGCCTGCAAGCGGCTCATCGAGCCCACTGCCGCAGCGGTCGCGCTGTCCCTGTCGCCGCCTTTGACCGAGCGCGGCGTCGAATCCGGCTGGCCGTCATCGGGCACGAAGAGACCCACGGCGCCCATCGCGACGTGCGAGAGCATTTCGTCTTCCAGGCGGTTGCCGATCTCCGCGCCGAGGCGGAAGTAGCTCTCCCACTGGGCTTCGTCGAAGAACTGGTCCGTGGTCGGTTGCTGCGGGAACAGCGGGTTGGCGGCCTTGAAGTTCACCAGGTCCACCGGCAGCGAGGCCGAGACGTTCGGCTTGACCAGCACGATCTGCCCGGTGGCGCCGCTGGCATAGCGCACTTGCGCGAGTGCGAGGCAGGCCTGGCTGCGCGGCGACGCGAGGTCGTTCAGCGAACCGAAGGCTTCGAGGTGCTTCCAGTCCGCACCCGGTCTCGGCTTCATGAAGGTGATCTCGGCATTGAGGTCGATGCGCGCGCGCCGGATCAGGATCTCGAGATCGCAGAAGCGGTAGTCGGGATCGGCGCCGCAGTCCGCGATCACGATCAGCGCCGCCTCCTGCCGCAGCAGCGCATACGCGGCCGTGTTCTCGAAATGCCCGCCATCGCTCAGATACCAGTTGGCGGAGCTGCTGCCCGGGAACGCGCCGAAGCATTCGAGGAGCAGGAAGCGCGTCTTCATCAGCAGCGGGCTTGCATGCACCACCGCCCCGCGCTGCAGGATGCCGGCCTCCGCGCTGTTCCACCAGTAGCCGAGCCGCAATCCGGCGAAGACCGACAGCGTCGCGAGCCCGCGCTTGGTCAGCCGCCCGAGGCCCGGCGCGAAGGCCGCGCCCGAGATGGCGGTCCACGCGCCGAGCGAGAGAGCGCCGTCGCCGTGCGCCTGCGTCCACTTCGCGCCGCCGGCCTGCATCCAGCCCAGCGGACCGACGGTGAGCGGCTGGCTCTTGCGGTCGCGGTTGAAGAGCTTGTCCTTGGTGCTGTGCGTCTGGTTGATGCAGATATTCGCAAGGTGCACCGGCCCGCCGTGCACGTGCGGCGCGTAGCGCAGCTGCGAGATGTCGTCGTGCGGGTCCACCTCGCCCACAGGCACCTGGGGCGGCTCCAGCCCCGAGACCTGGTCCACCGGGCTCGCGCCGAGCCGCCGCGCATTGGCCGCGCCGAGGTAGCCGCGCACGATGCGCGCCTTGTAGAACATGTGCAGCGACGAGACGTTGAGGAACGCAAAGTTGCGCCCCGTCACGATCGCGTAGCTGCCGATGATCACGGCGATGGTGCCGAGCCACGCCCAGCCTCGCGTGAAGTCCAGCCCCGCGGGCGTGAACACCGGCAACAGCGCCACGGTGTAGACCACGCCGATCCACCAGGCCGCAAGGCAGAAGGCCAGCACCAGCCCGAGCAGGCTCGCGAGGGTCAGCATCAGCGACTTGCCGATGCCGGGTATCTCCTGCCGGTGCGACAGCAGCATCGGCAGCACCCCACGCAGCGCCGCCGCCAACACCAGCAGCACGGCGCCATAGGACACGCGCAGCTGCGAGTCTTCCGCAGCGAGCCACCACGCGCTGAAGTCGAGCAGGCCCAGCATGACGATCAGCAACGCCGTGTTGATGACCGACGCCAGCCGGTCGGTGAGCTCGTTGCGCATCGCGGCCGCCGCCTTCCGGTGGCTCTTGAACAACACCCAGAACAGCGCGACGACCCAGCACATCGAGAAGCCGACGAAGGCCGGCGTGATCCACACCGGCCCGCTGTAGCGCTTGACCAGCGGCCCGCCGATGAAGCTCGCGCCGATGCCGAGCGCGAGCCACATCCCGATCTGCAGGAGCATCGAGGCGTTCGACGGCTTGTCGCGCACCGACCAGTACGCACATGCGAGGACGACCGAAGCAATGAAGGGCCCGACCAGCGTGAACCACAGGGTGGGCCATTGCGTCGCCCACTCGACGAGCAGCCGCACGTACTGCGTGGCGTCGAGGTCGGTGACACTGCTGACCGAGTCGGGCGGCACGCTGTTGAGGTCCACCGCACGGAACACCGCATCCCACAGCAGCAGGTTGGTCGCGGCGAGCACCATGCCGATGAGGCTCGCGGCGATTGCGAGTTCGATGTGCGTGCCCAGAAGATTGCGCAGGTAGAGCGCGGCTGCGAAGAGCGTGTCGCGCACGCCCCCGGGATGAGATAGCGGCCGTTGGCGCGCAGCCACCAGCCGAAGCGTGCACGGTCCACGTCGCCGAGTGCCCGCTCAATTTCGCGCACGTCGTCCGGCGACTTGGCATCGGTGCACAGGCGGCCGATCGTCGCGCCGATATAGCCGCCGCCCGAGACGGTCGAAACCAGGTCGAACTTCAGCAGTTGCCGATGCCCCGCCAGCGACTTGAGCAGGCCGAGACAGAAGGTGGCGCTGCGGATGCCCCCGCCGGACAACGCGAGCCCCCAGGGGCGATGACCATCGTCGACGCCGTGGAGCGCGCGGCGACGCTCGCCTACCAGCTGCTGGATGGTTTCGTCCATGCCGCTCCTCGTCGTTCTGCGCCGCAATATTTCATGCCTTGCGCGGCGCAGCAATGGAGCGAAAGGTCTATGGCTTCGGACGGGCGACGGGTTGGGCGCGCGCCATTTCAGCGCCGCCGCTGTTGCTGCCGCTCGCGCGCGCGCCGCACCTGGCGGCTCTGCGATGCGTGCTCGGCCGCGCGCGCCTTCTGCGTGGTCTTTTCGCGCCGCCTCCTGGACAACCAGCGGCCGAGTGCGAAGCTCGCGATCCCGCTCACGATCGCGATGACGAGGCCGAGGATGCCGACTTCCATGCGTATGTCTCCGGCCGTGCGCGTTACTGCACGCGCGTGACGTTCGCCGGCTTGAAGCCCAGATCGGCCGCCTTACCCTTGCGCGCACGCGCGGCGCGGGCGTTGTTGAGCGAGCGGATCTCCAGCGTTTCCTCGCGCTCCTTGCCGCCACGGCCGACGCCTTCGATCTTCACGCTGCGCGTGTAGGCCGCCGCGCCCGCGAGCGTGTCCTTGGCTTCGAGGTCGATCAGCGTTAGCCCGCGACCGCCCTTCGGCAGCGCCTTGAGCTCGCCGATCTCGAAGGTCAGGATGCGCCCGCCCGTCGATGCGCAGCACACATGCGTGGCCGCCGGCAACGGGTCTGCGCCGCCCGCACCGCCGACCAGCGAAGGCTGGCAGAGCTGCTCGCCCTCGCCCACGTCGACGAAAGCCTTGCCGCCCTTCTGGCGCGAGACCATGTTCTCGACCGCTGCGATGAAGCCGTAGCCGCCTGTGCTCGACAGCAGCAGGTTCGCGCCGAGCGGACCGGCAAAGTAGTGCGCCACGTGCGTGCCGCTTTCGAGGTCGATCAGCGTGGTCACCGGTTGCCCGTCACCCCGGCCGCCCGGCAGCGACGCCACCGGCACGCTGTAGACGCGCACGCTCTTGTCCTTGGCGGTGCCGAAGACCAGCAGCGTATCGACCGAGCGACATTCGAAGGCGCCGTAGAGCGCATCGCCGGACTTGAAGCTGTACTCGGGCGGCGCGGACCCCGCCGCGCGCTCGCTGGCCCAGCCCTTCTGCGTGCGGACCCAGCCCTTCTGCGACACGATCACCGTCACCGGCTCGTCCACCACGCGCACTTCGGCGACGGCGCGCTTCTCGGCCTGGATCAGCGTGCGGCGCGGGTCTTCGAAGCTCTTCGCATCGGCTTCGATTTCCTTCACCAGCAGGCGGCGCAGTGCGGCCGGGCTGGCGAGGATGTCTTCGAGTTTCTGCTGCTCCTCGCGCAGGCTCTTGAGTTCCTGCTCGATCTTGATGGCCTCGAGCCGCGCCAACTGGCGCAGCCGGATTTCGAGAATGTCCTCGGCCTGCCGGTCGCTGAGGTTGAAGCGCGCGATCAGCGCCGCCTTGGGCTCGTCGGAGGCACGGATGATCGCGATCACCTCGTCGATGTTCAGCAGGACGATCTGCCGGCCTTCGAGGATGTGGATGCGGTCCTGCACCTTGCCGAGGCGATGCCGCGAGCGCTTCTCGACGGTGACTTCGCGGAACGCGATCCACTCGTTCAGCATCTGCCGCAGCGACTTCTGCGTGGGCTTGCCGTCGATGCCGACCATCGTGAGGTTGACGGGCGACGAAGTCTCCAGCGAGGTCTGCGAGAGCAGCGTGCCGATGAACTCTTCCTGGCTGATGCGCGAGGTCTTGGGCTCGAACACGAGCCGCACCGGCGCATCCTTGCTCGATTCGTCGCGCACGCCGTCGAGCACCGCGAGCACTGCGGCCTTGAGCTGCGTCTGCTCGGCGGTCAGCGCCTTCTTGCCGGTACGCACCTTCGGGTTGGTGAGTTCCTCGATCTCCTCGAGCACCTTCTGCGAACTCACGCCCGGCGGCAGTTCATTGACCACCACCTGCCACTGGCCGCGCGCGAGTTCCTCGATCTTCCAGCGCGCGCGCACCTTGAGCGAGCCGCGGCCGGTGCGATAGGCCTCGCCGATCTCGGCCGCGCTGCTGATGATCTGCGCTCCGCCCGGATAGTCGGGCCCCGGCACGAGCCCGAACAGTTCCTCGTCGCTCAGCTTGCCGTTGGACTTGATCAGCGCCACGCAGGCATCGGCCACTTCGCGCAGGTTGTGGCTCGGGATTTCGGTCGCGAGGCCGACCGCGATGCCGCTCGCGCCGTTGAGCAGCACGAAAGGCAGCCGCGCCGGCAGCAGGCGCGGCTCGTCGGTCGAGCCGTCGTAGTTGGGGATGAAGTCGACCGTGCCTTCGTCGATCTCGTCGAGCAGCAGGCTGGTGATGCGCGACAGGCGCGCTTCGGTGTAGCGCATCGCCGCGGCGCCATCGCCGTCGCGGCTGCCGAAGTTGCCCTGCCCGTCGACCAGCGGATAGCGCTGCGAGAAATCCTGCGCCATGCGCACCAGCGCGTCGTAGGCGGCCTGGTCGCCGTGCGGATGAAAACGGCCGAGCACGTCGCCGACCACGCGCGCGCTCTTCACCGGCTTGGCGCCGACCGTGCCGTTGGCGCCGCCGAAGCCCAGGCCCATGCGCGACATCGAATAGAGGATGCGCCGCTGCACCGGCTTCTGGCCGTCGCTCACATCGGGCAGGGCGCGGCCCTTGACGACGGAGAGCGCATATTCGAGGTACGCGGTCTGCGCGTAGTCGGCCAGCGTCAGCGCGCCGTCGTCTTCAGGGCTCTGGAAATCGAGCGTGGGTTGGTCCATGGGAGCAAGGAAGTGAAATGGATGTCGGGTCAGCGCGCTTCGGCGTGCTCACCCTTTCGGGAAATTTGCCGGATCACGGTGCCGGCTCTGCAGGTGCGGCCGTCAACGCCTCGGGCAGCGCCGGCATGGCCGGGCGGCCGCGCACGTCGGGCGGCATATTGCCACGACCGAGGGCGCCACCCGCCGGCACGCCCATTTCCATGCGGATGCGCGCCGGCGCCTTGCCCCGGCCGATCGCGGCCGAAGGCTTGAGGTAGGCGTAGAGCTGAAGCACCGTGCTCACGTAATTCTGCGTCTCGCGGTAGTTCGGGATCCTGTTGCCCGCGCGCTGCACTGCGCCCTCGCCCGCGTTGTAGGCGGCCAGCGCGAGTTCGAGGTCGCCGGGAAACATCGCGATCAGGTCTCGCAGATAACGCGCGCCGGTGGCGATGTTGATGCGCGGATCGAAGAGCTTCTTCTCGATCGACGCGCGTTTGTCGGCCGCCACGCCGTAGCGCTCCGCCGTCGCGGGCATCACCTGCATGAGTCCCATCGCGCCCTTGGGCGAGACGGCCTGCGCATCGAAGCCCGATTCGGTCGCGACCAGCGCCTGCAGGAGTTCGTAGTCGATCGAGTGGCGGCGGGCGGCCTCGCGCATCGCGCCCTGTGCCGGCTTGTAGCTCGGCGAGGCCTCGAACATCGAGATCAGCGCCTGCGAGGCACGCGGCACCTTGCCGTCGACCGGGCCGCTCCGCCCGCGGCCGAGGCCGTTCGCGGTGTCGAAACTCTGCCCGCCGCGGAAGAACAATTGGTAGCGCTCGTCGACCTTTTCCGACGCGAAATGCGCCACGCCCTTGTCGTCGACGTAGCCGAAGATGTCCGTCGCCCGGGCGGCCCGCGGCGAAGCCGCCAGCACGAGTGCCGACAGCAGTGCAACCATCCATCCAGAAAGCGTCATCGATTTCGCCATGCGGCACTATGCCCGCGCCCGGTCAACGTACGTCGTCTACCCCGTCACAAAATGTTCAACCGACCCCAGGCCAGGAACACCGCGGATCCGGCTTCGCCGGTCCGCCGGTGTTGCCCCGGGACGGGGGTTGGCGGAGCGACACGAAATGCGCGCAGCCTGGGGGCGAGCTAAATATCCACTTCGACTTCGTCGGCGCGCAATTCCATCAACTCGCGCCGCGCCGCGGCCTCGCCCTTGCCCATGAGCTTGGTGATCTCGCCTTGCGTCCCCTGCACGTCGAAGCGGCCGAGCCGGACCTGCAGCAGCCGCCGCGTATCGGGATTCAGCGTGGTTTCCCACAACTGTTCCGCGCTCATCTCCCCCAGGCCCTTGAAGCGGCTGATGCTCCAGGCGTTCTCGCGCACGCCGTCCTTGCGCAGCTTGTCGAGAATCGCGGTGAGCTCGCCTTCGTCCAGCGCATAGACCTTCGACGCCGGCTTCTTGCCGCGCGCCGGTGCATCGACGCGGAAAAGCGGCGGCTTGGCCACGTACACATTCCCGGCCTCGATGAGCTTCGGGAAGTGGCGGAAGAACAGCGTGAGCAGCAGCACCTGGATGTGCGAGCCGTCCACATCGGCATCGCTCAGGATGCAGATCTTTCCGTAGCGCAGTCCCGAGAGGTCGGGCGTGTCGTCCGGCCCATGCGGGTCGACGCCGATCGCGACCGAGATGTCGTGGATCTCAGTGTTGGCGAAGAGCCGGTCGCGCTCGACTTCCCAGGTGTTGAGCACCTTGCCGCGCAAGGGCAGGATCGCCTGGCATTCCTTGTCGCGGCCCATCTTGGCGCTGCCGCCGGCCGAATCGCCCTCGACGAGGAAGACCTCGTTGTGCGCGGTGTCGCGGCTTTCGCAATCGGTCAGCTTGCCGGGCAGCACGGCCACGCCGGAGCCCTTGCGCTTCTCGACCTTCTGGCCGGCGCGCTGGCGCGTCTGCGCGGCCTTGATGGCGAGTTCGGCAAGCCGCTTGCCGTAGTCCACATGCTGGTTGAGCCACAGCTCCATCGCCGGGCGGGCGAAGCTGGAAACGAGCCGCACCGCATCGCGGGAGTTGAGCCGCTCCTTGATCTGCCCCTGGAACTGCGGGTCGAGCACCTTCGCCGACAGCACATACGAAGCCCGCGCGAACACGTCTTCCGGCAGCAGCTTCACGCCCTTGGGCAACAGCGAATGCAGGTCGATGAAACTCTTGACCGCGTTGAAGAGACCATCGCGCAGGCCGCTGTCGTGCGTGCCGCCCGCGCTGGTCGGGATGAGGTTGACGTAGCTCTCGCGCACCGGCTGGCCTTCTTCGGTGAAGGCGACGCACCAGTCGGCGCCCTCGCCTTCGGCGAAGTTGTCGGCGTTCTTGTCGGCATGGCCCGAGCCCTCGAAGAGCGGGATCACCGGGTCGCCGTTGAGCGTCTGCATCAGGTAGTCGCGCAGGCCGCCCTTGTAGAGCCAGGTCTGGGTCTCCTTGGTTTTCTCGACCACGAGCGAGACCGAGACGCCGGGCATCAGCACCGCCTTGCTGCGCAGGAGATGCGTGAGTTCGTGGACCGGCAGCACCGCCGACTCGAAGTACTTCGCGTCGGGCCAGGCGCGCACCGTGGTGCCCTGGCGGCGATCGCGCGGACCATCGCCACTGGAGGCCGCCGCGCTTTCCTGCGGACGCACCTTGAGCTTTTCGACGACATCGCCGGCGGCGAAGGCGATCTGGGCGACCGAGCCTTCGCGGTACGAGGTCACTTCGAGTCGCTTCGACAGCGCATTGGTCACCGAGACGCCCACGCCGTGCAGGCCGCCCGAGAAGCTGTAGGCGCCGCCGGCGCCCTTGTCGAACTTGCCGCCCGCATGCAGGCGCGTGTACACCAGTTCGACGACCGGCGCCTTTTCTTCCGGATGGAGGCCGAACGGAATACCGCGGCCGTCGTCTTCCACGCTCACCGAGCCGTCGGTGTGGAGCACGACCTTGATCTTCTTGCCGAACCCCGCGAGCGCCTCGTCGGCGGCGTTGTCGACCACTTCCTGGATGATGTGCAACGGGTTGTCGGTGCGGGTGTACATGCCCGGCCGCTGCTTGACGGGCTCGAGCCCCTTGAGGACGCGAATGGACGCTTCCCCGTAACTGCCTGGTTCCTTGCTTGCCATGGCGCGGGATTCTAGGGCGACGGCCCGGCCCGCCGGGACAGGCCGCGCTTTTCGCCTCATCAATGCAATGCGCAAATATCAATAATCGCTTTTGGCCTCAGACCGGCGCCGCATGCGGCTTTTGGGTACATTGCCCGCCATGAATCCCGCCGCCCGCCAGTCTCTCAGCCTCAAGCAGGTGCTCCTCTGCGGAGCCATGATCGTCACGCTGTCGATGGGCATCCGGCATGGATTCGGGCTCTGGCTGCAACCGATCACGCAGGAACAGGGCTGGTCGCGGCAGGCCTTTTCGTTCGCGATCGCAGTGCAGAACCTGTCGTGGGGGCTGATCGGCGTGTTCGCCGGGATGCTGGCCGACAAGCTGGGCGCATTCCGGGTACTGGTGGCGGGCGCCGTGCTGTATGCGCTGGGCCTGGTCGGGATGGCGTTCTCGCCCACGCCCCTGATGTTCGCGCTGACGGCCGGCGTGCTGATCGGCGCGGCGCAGGCCGGCACCACCTATGCGGTGATCTACGGCGTGATCGGCCGGCAGATTTCGCCCGAAAAGCGGTCCTGGGCCATGGGCGTCGCCGCCGCGGCAGGCTCGTTCGGCCAGTTCCTGATGGTGCCCGTGGAGGGCCAGCTCATCGCGCGTCTCGGCGCCCACGGCTCGCTGGTCGTGCTGGCCGCGATGGTGCTCATGATCGTTCCGCTGGCCTTCGGGCTGCGCGAGCCGCGCCACGACTCGGTCGCGGTGCGCCGTCACCAGACCATCGGCCAGGCAATTCGCGAAGCTTTCAGCTATCCGAGCTTCATGCTGCTGACGGCCGGGTACTTCGTCTGCGGCTTCCAGGTGGTGTTCATCGGCGTGCACATGCCCAGCTACCTGCGCGACCAGGGCCTGTCTCCCGAAGTGGCGAGCTACGCGCTGGCGCTGATCGGGCTGTTCAACGTCTTCGGCACCTACGTCGCCGGCTCGCTGGGCGCGCGGCTGGCCAAGCGCAAGCTGCTCGCGGCCATCTATATCACCCGGGCGGTGGCGATCACGCTGTTCCTGCTCGTGCCGATCTCGCCGCTCACGGTCTACGTCTTCGCGAGCGTGATGGGCTTCCTGTGGCTGTCCACGGTCCCGCTGACCAGCGGCATCGTGGCGCAGATCTTCGGCGTGGCGCATCTGTCGATGCTGGGCGGGATCGTGTTCTTCAGCCACCAGGTGGGCTCGTTCCTCGGCGTCTGGCTGGGCGGCTATCTGTATGACCGCACCGGCAGCTACGACATCGTCTGGTACATCGCGATCGCGCTGGGCGTCTTCGCAGCATTGATCAACCTCCCGGTCAAGGAAGGTGCGATTGCGCGCCCAACCCCACAACCCGCCTGAGACGTTCATGTCGAACCCGACGCGAGTCCGCCTCGTGCGCACCGGCTGGCTGGCCGCAGCCGCGGCCGTGCTCGCCGGGGTGTTCGCGCTTTACACGCGACCGGCCTTTCTCGTGGCGATGATCGACCAGCTCTGGGCCTGCTTTTGAATCACGTTTCCCTTGCCCCCTCCCCCTGGATCGAGCGCTGGTGGCACCTGCTGGCGCCGGGTGCCACCGTGCTGGACGTCGCCTGCGGGTCCGGTCGGCACATGCGTTTCGCCGCCGAACGGGGCCATGCGGCCACCGGCGTCGACCGGTCGCAGGAAGCGCTCGACGCCGCGGCGCTGTATGGACAGACAGTTCCGGCGGACATCGAAAATGGTCCATGGCCGTTTCCAGCACAGGCCTTCGGCGGCGTCATCGTTACAAACTACCTCTGGCGTCCTTTGCTGCCAGCCATCTTGGCCGCGGTGGCGCCGGGCGGCGTCCTGCTTTATGAAACCTTCGCGGCAGGCAACGAGACCGTCGGGAAGCCCTCCCGGCCCGATTTCCTGCTGCAGCCCGGCGAACTGCTGACCACGTGCGCCGGCCTGCGAGTGGTCGCTTACGAAGACGGATTCCTGCAGGAGCCGGACCGTTTCGTCCAGCGGATCGCCGCGGTGCGGCCCGGTACGCGCTCACCGGCCGAGCCGCCCCGCCACCGGCTGAATCCCCGATAGGCCCCGGGCCGCCCCTGAGCCGCATGCAACGGCGGATCAGTAGAATGTTCGCTTTTCGTCCACCGACAAAGAGATTCCCCTTGGAGCAACTCACAGGCAGCATCGTCGCACTCGTCACGCCGATGCACGACGACGGCAGCGTCGACTATCCCGCCCTGCGCCGGCTGATCGACTGGCACATCGACGAAGGCACGGATTGCCTCGGGGTGGTGGGCACCACCGGCGAGTCACCGACGGTCGATGTCGAGGAGCATTGCGAGATCAT
This sequence comes from Variovorax ureilyticus, assembly GCF_050632185.1. GTDB lineage: Bacteria > Pseudomonadota > Gammaproteobacteria > Burkholderiales > Burkholderiaceae_C > Variovorax > Variovorax ureilyticus_A. The sequence goes on along the minus strand of NZ_CP192579.1, from coordinate 1,200,702 downwards.
CCGCGTCTCGGTCGAGCAGGCACGGGGCCGCGTGCCCATCATGGCCGGCTGCGGTGCCAACTCCACCAAGGAAGCCATCGAGCTCGCCAAGTTCGCCAAGAGCGTCGGCGCCGATTGCCAGCTCCAGGTGGTCCCCTACTACAACAAGCCGACGCAGGAAGGCCAGTACCAGCACTTCAAGGCCATCGCCGAGGCCGTCGGCGACCTCCCCATCGTGCTCTACAACGTGCCCGGCCGCACGGTCGCCGATATGGCGCACGACACCGTGCTTCGCCTCGCGAAGGTGCCCGGCATCATCGGCATCAAGGAAGCCACGGGCAACATCGAGCGGGCCCAATGGCTGATCCGCGAGGTGCCGAAGAATTTCGCCATCTACTCGGGCGACGACCCGACGGCCGTTGCGCTCATGCTGTGCGGCGGACAAGGCAACATCAGCGTCACGGCCAACGTGGCGCCGCGCAAGATGCACGAGCTGTGCGTGGCCGCCATCGCCGGCGACGTGAAGCGCGCCATGCAGATCCAGTTCGAGCTCATGCCGCTGCATCGCAACCTCTTCGTGGAACCCAATCCCATCCCCGTCAAGTGGGCCATGGCAAGGCTCGGCCTGTGCGGCGGCGCGTTGCGCCTGCCCCTCACCGAGCTCGCCGAAGCCAACCGCCCGGCCGTCGAAGCCGCGCTGCGGGCGAGCGGCCTCCTCAAGGGTTGATCCATCTTTACCGCGCAGTTCGCGAATGCGGGCAACCTTTTGCTCGGACTGCGCTCTGAAACTGCGGGCGATGCAGCCCATCCATTGAGCCAGACATTCCCAGAAAGAAGATGACGTTGAACACCATTTCGCGATTCGCCCTGCTGGCCGTTGTCGCCAGCCTCGCGGCATGCTCGGCTCTCGAAAGCGACAAGATCGACTACAAGAGTGCCGGCAAGGGGCCCACGCTCGAAGTGCCGCCCGACTTGACGCAGCTCTCGCGCGACAACCGCTACGCCATCCCCGGCGGCGCGGTGTCGGCCAACACGTACCAGGCCGGCTCGGCCAATTCGCCGGGCGTCCCGACGGCCGCCTCGTCGATCGGTGACGTTCGCATGGAACGCGCCGGCTCGCAGCGCTGGCTGGTGGTGAATCGCCCCGCCGAGCAGCTCTGGGACCCGGTCAAGGACTTCTGGCAGGAAAGCGGCTTCCTGATCACCACCGAGCAGCGCAACCTCGGCATCATGGAAACCGACTGGGCCGAGAACCGCGCCAAGCTGCCGCAGGACGTCATCCGCGGCACGATCGGCAAGTTCATGGATTCGCTCTATTCGACGGGCGAACTCGACCGCTTCCGCACCCGCATGGAGCGCACCGCCAACGGCACCGAGATCTTCATCAGCCATCGCGGCATGCAGGAGGTCTACAGCACGGCCCGCCAGGACGCCACGATGTGGCAGCCGCGCCCGAGCGACCCCGAGCTCGAGGCCGAGTTCCTTCGTCGCCTGATGGTCAAGCTCGGCGTTTCGCAAGAGCAGTCCAAGGCCCTCGTCGCGGCCGGTACGCCCATCCAGACCGCCAAGGTCGCCGACGTCAACGGCCAGCCCGTGGTCCAGATCAGCGAAGGCTTCGAGCGCGCATGGCGCCGCGTCGGCCTCGCGCTCGACCGCACCGGCTTCACCGTGGAAGACCGTGACCGCACTGCCGGCACCTACTTCGTGCGCTACGTTCCGCCGAATCCGAACAAGGGCGAGCCGGGCTTCTTCGGCAAGCTCTTCACCTTCGGCTCGAGCAAGACCGAGGGGCCCCTCAAGTTCCGCATCCAGGTCAAGGGCTCGGGCAATTCGAGCACGGTGTCGGTGCTCGACGGTTCTGGCGCACCTGACAGCTCGGCCAACGCCAAGCGCATCGTCCAGGTCATCGCCGACGACCTGAAGTAGCCCACGCCCCGGCTTGCCGCGCGATGCTGCGCTTCCGGAGCCTTGGCAGCGGCAGCACGGGCAATGCCACGCTGGTCGAGGCGACCAGCGGCGGGCGGACCTCGCGGCTCCTGATCGACTGCGGCTTCACGCTGCGTCATCTCGAAGCCCGGCTCGCACGGGCCGGGCTTTCCCCGCCGACATCGACGCGATCTTCATCACACACGAGCACGCCGATCACATCGGCTGCGCGCACACGCTGTCGCGCCGCGAACGCATTCCCGTGTGGATGAGCGAGGGCACCTGGCTCGCCGCCGGCGGCCGCGATTTCGAGGGGCGACTTCAGCTCGCGCACGACAGCGCCGACATCGTGGTCGGCGACATGCTCGTCCAGCCGTTCACGGTGCCGCACGACGCGCGCGAGCCGCTTCAGCTGCGCTGCACCGATGGGGCCCGCAGCCTCGGCGTCCTGACCGATCTGGGACACGCGACGCCGCACGTGCTGGGCCGGCTCATGCAGCTCGATGCGCTGCTGCTCGAGTTCAATCACGACAGCGACATGCTCGCGGGTTCGCGGTATCCGCCCTTTCTCAAGCAGCGGGTCGGCGGCAACTATGGCCATCTGTCGAACACGGCTGCCGCAGCGATCGCAAGTACCGTGATGCACTCCGGACTTCGTCATGTGCTCGCGGCGCATCTGAGCGAGCAGAACAACAGACCGGAGATCGTTCGCCAGGTGATGGCCGAGGCGCTCGGCGCACGCGAAGAGGAGATGCTCACCGCCAACGCGGCAGAGGGCTCACCCTGGCTCGACCTGTAGACAAGCAAAGCAGATGAACGAAGGCCGCCCATGGGCGGCCTTCGTTCGTCCGGTCGACGCGCTCAAGGCTTGGCCGGGGGCGTCTCCGCCTGCTTCTTCTCGGCGTCGGTCGCCGCATTCGCAGCATCAGGCGCGGACTGGGCGTTGGGCGACGGTGTCGTGGTGGTCGCATCCGACGAAGGCGATGCCGGTGCCGGCGCGGGTGCAGGTGCAGGTGCGGCAGCCGGTGCCACGGCGGCAGGCGCAGGCTCCTCCTTCTTTCCGCATGCGGTCAGCGCGGCAACGGCGACCAGCGACACCAGCAGTACGTGCTTGTTCATTTGACGGCTCCTTGGGGTGAGGGTCTCGGTCGAAAAATTCTAGGCCCGCATCCTCGCGCGCAGCTGTTTCAAGGCGCGATTCGGGACATTGGCTTACAAGCCCAATGTCGAAGTCGGAAAGCCGGGTTTCGCATGGCGAAGGCACTCATCGATGCGCTCGCGCACCGCGCGCCGGCTGTCGGGACTGCGGCCGCAGACGCCCCGCACGTGCTCGACGTCGATACGGTGAAGAAACCATGACGGCGTCCAGATGGCACTCGGCACTTGCGGCATGCCCGGTCCGTGACAGACACGGCAATCGATGATGTGTCCCCACATCCTGCGCCAATGGACGAAGCGCGCATGCTCGCGCTCGAACACGTCGAAGCGCTGCGCGACCATGACCAGTTGCCGACCGGCGCAGGCCCACGCCTGCAGCGCATCGATGACGCTGCGTTCACCCAGCGGCCAGTCGGTGAAATCGGGATCGCTCCAGACGAACTCGCGCCAGTTCTGCTGGGCGGCCGCGGCGAACGCGCTGCGCAGGAGCGCGTCGAAGGCCTGGCGTCCGTCGAACGCGCCTTCGGGCAATTCGAGATGTGAGTCGTCTTCACTCTGCATGCAGCCACCCCGCTTCGCACCAGTCGCCGAGGAGCGCCAGCGCATCGTCACTTGCGCCTGCCAGATCGCGCGGACCAAGCATGCGCTGATCCGCCAGCCGGCGCATCAGCTTGGCATCGCGGCCCGAGGCGCGAAAGCTCTCTCCGTTGATGTAGAGATGGCGCGCGTCATACAGCATGCGTGTCCGGCGGTCGAGCGCCACGCCCTTCGACGCCGAAAGCGGCTCGCCCGGGTCGAACCACACCGTGGGCTTCGGCTCGGTCATGGATTCGCCGAGCGCGCGGTCGATCACGTCGCCGTTCCGCATGACGGCGAGCACGGCTTCGCGCGCGAAGGCCTGCAACGCGGGCGGCATCTCCGCGGGATTCTGCAAGGCAGGCTGTGAAGGATCGCGGTAGTGGACCGCCACCTGCCCCACCTCGTCCTGCAGTTCGTCGGCGCGCGCCTCGGCGATGCGCGCCAGCAGATCCGCGCCGAGCGGACCGGCCGCCGGCGATCGCAGGCCGATCGAATAGGTCATGCAGTCGCCGCCGACCGCCACGCCGTCGTGCGCGTAGCGAGGCGGCAGATACAGCATGTCCCCCGGCTCGAGGACGAAGGTCTCCTCGGGCTCGAACTGCGCGAGGATCTTGAGCGGCATGTTCGGCTGCAGACGCAGATCGCGCTGTCGCCCGATGGACCACCGGCGTCTCCCATGCGTCTGCAGCAGGAACACATCGTAACTGTCGAAGTGCGGCCCCACGCCGCCGCCGTCACTGGCGTAACTGATCATGAGATCGTCGAGCCCGGCATCGGGCACGAACCGGAAACGCGAAAGCAGCTCGTGCACGCCCTGGTGATGCAGGTCGACGCCCTGGACCAGCAGCGTCCATTGGGCCTGGCGCAGCGACGGCAAGGCACGGCGCGAGAACGGGCCGTGCCGCAGGGTCCACCCCTTGTTTCCATGCCGAATCAGGCGCGACTCGACATCCTCACGCGCAGCCAGGTCGAACAACTCGCCGCGCGCAATTGGTGGCACCATCCCGGGTACCGCCTGCCGGATCAGCAGCGGCTTTTTCTGCCAATGGCGTCGCATGAATTGCTGGGCGCTCAGACCGCCGAGCAGAGGCAAAGGTTGATCAATCTCCATGGGAGAATTCTCGTATGGAAATCTCTGAACAATGCGTGGTCGGGCTCACCTGGACCCTCAAGGACACGCTCGGCGAAGTGCTCGACGTGCTGGATGAGCCGGTTGAATTCCTCATCGGCGGCGACGACCTCTTCGACGCCATCGAAGCCGCCCTGCTCGGCCATGGACCCGGTGCCAAGGTACAGCTTCAGTTGGAACCCGAGCAGGCGTTCGGCGACTTCAACGACCAGTTGCTCTTTCTCGAGCCGCGCTCGCTCTTCCCGGAAGGCGTCGAGGAAGGCATGACTTTCGACGGCACCGCACTGCCTTCGGGCGTGAATCCGGACATGCCCAAGGAAGTTCTATATACCGTGAGCGAGATCTACCCGGAGCACCTCGTGCTGGACGGCAACCATCCGCTCGCGGGCATCGCGATCCGGCTCGACATCACGGTGAGCTCGGTGCGCGAAGCGACGGAGGAGGAAGTCGGGCGCGGGACCGCCGGCACCGGCTTCTTCAAGATTCCGCCGACCGCGCCGGGTAACGATCTGTTGCACTGAGCCGCTCCTGCGCCGGGCGCGCACAAAAGCCGGGCCACGCCCGGCTTTTTCGATGGCGCCAACCGCTTCCTAATAGCGTGAAATCTGGCCGTTGTTGATGACCACGCGATCGCCGATGCGCAGATCGCCCGGCGAGGGCACGTCGAACGCGCGATAGCCGCCGTTGTCGGTCTGGATCGAGACGCGGTAGGTCTGGTAGGTCCGCGGGGCATTGGCGTTGGCCTCGATGCTGTTGCCCAGCAGCGCGCCGCCAACGAGGCCCAGCGCCGTCGCCGCCGCACGGCCGTTGCCGTGGCCGATCTGGTTGCCGAGCACCCCGCCGACCACGCCGCCGGCGATTGCACCGCCGCCCGTGGTCGAGGCACCCGAGGACTGGCTCTGGATCACCTCGATGTTGGCGACACGGCCGTATTCGACGTAGGCGCCGGGCGCCATCTGCTGGACCGGCGGCTGGTAAGGATAGCGTGCGGTCTGGTAGACCGGCTGCGGGGCAACACAGGCCGTCAGCGCGGACAGGGCCAAGGCCGAGGCGACAACGGCCAGGGGGCGGATCGAGATCTTCATGTTGGATGGCTTTCTGAAAATGGCGCGTCGACAACGCGCTCTCACGGACCTGACAACGCACGGAGGCCGCATGCGATGACGGCGGTCACAAGTTGACACGTTCGAGGCCCCACAAAGGGGGCCGGTTCCCGTCTTTACGCACGCGAAACGTTTGGCGCCGGCGTGTGCCGCTCAGTGCTTGCCGGTCGAACCGTAGCCGCCCTCGCCGCGTTCGCTCGGCGGGAACTCCGCCACCACGCGGAACTGCGCCTGCACCACCGGCACGATCACCAGCTGGGCCAGCCGCTCCATCGGCTGCAGCACGAACGGGGTGTTGCTGCGGTTCCAGGCGCTCACCTTGAGTTCGCCCTGGTAGTCGCTGTCGATCAGGCCGACCAGGTTCCCGAGCACGATGCCGTGCTTGTGCCCCAGCCCCGACCGCGGAAGGATCAGCGCCGCGTAGCCCGGGTCCGCGAGGTGGATCGCGATGCCGGTGCCCACCAGTTGCCGGGCGTTCGGCAGGAGCGTGATCGGCGCGTCGAGACAGGCCCTCAGGTCCAGCCCGGCGCTGCCGGGCGTGGCGTAGGCAGGCAGTTGGTCCTGCATGCGGGGATCGAGGATTCGAACGTCGACTTTCACTGAATGGGTCCTTGGATGCGTGTTGCTGAATTCATTGCTTCGCGGCCGAACGCACATAGTCCGGCACCCGGGCCGCGATCTCGGCCACGAGCTCGCGCGCCAGCGTGAGCTTGGTGGCATGCGGCAGTTCGCGCACGCCCTTGGCATCGACCAGGAGCAGGCTGTTGTGGTCCTGCCCGAAGGTCAGCGGGCCGATGTTGCCGACGAGGAGCGGAATGCCCTTGCGCTCGCGCTTGGCCTTGGCGTGTTCCACGAGGTTTTCGCTTTCCGCGGCAAAGCCCACGCAGAAAAGCTCGCCGCCCTTGGCGCGCGCCCCCTGCGCGACGGTGAGCAGGATGTCCTCGTTCTCGACGAAATGCAGCACGGGCGGCTTGCCGCTGCCGTCCTTCTTGATCTTCTGCGCGCTGTGGGTCGCCGGCCGCCAGTCGGCGACCGCGGCGGTCGCGACGAAGATCGACGCGGCCTGCACGGCCTGGAGGGTCGCGGCGAGCATATCCTGCGCCGACTCGACGTCGACCCGGCGCACGCCGCGCGGCGTCGGCAGATGCACGGGCCCGGCGATCAGCGTGACTTCCGCGCCCGCGTCTTGCGCCGCGCGCGCGATCGAAAAGCCCATCTTGCCGGACGAATGATTGGTGATTCCGCGAATCGGATCGAGCGCCTCGAAGGTCGGCCCGGCCGTCACCACCACATGCTGGCCCGCAAGCACCTTGGGCTGGAACTGGGCCACGATCTCATCGAAGAGCTGCTCGGGCTCGAGCATGCGGCCGTCGCCGGTTTCGCCGCAGGCCTGCCAGCCATTGCCGACACCCAGCACGCGGGCGCCGTCGGCGTCGACCTGGCGCAGATTGCGCTGCGTGGCGGGGTGGCTCCACATCTCGCGGTTCATTGCGGGCGCAATCAGGAGCGGCACCCGGTCCATGGGCCGCGCCAGGCACATGAGGCTCAACAGCTCATCGGCACGACCCTGTACCAGCCGCGCGATGAAATCGGCGCTGGCCGGCGCCAGCACGATCGCATCGGCTTCGCGGCTCAGGTTGATGTGAGGCATGTTGTTGGCCTCGCGCGCATCCCACTGGGAGGTATGGACAGGCCGCCCCGACAGCGCCTGCATCGTGACCGGCGTGATGAACTGCGCCGCGGCCTCCGTCATCACGACCTGCACCGTCGCCCCGGCCTTCACCAGCAGCCGGCATAACTCGGCCGACTTGTAGCAGGCGATGCCGCCCGAGAGGCCCAGAACGATGTGTTTGCCCACGAGGTCTTGTTGCATCGGGGCAGTTTAATGGGTGGCCGTCCTCTACAATCCCCATTTCCCACTTCCCGGAACTGCGTCCGGAACTGGCATGACCAAATTCGTCTTCGTCACCGGCGGTGTGGTGTCTTCCCTCGGCAAGGGAATCGCCTCCGCCTCTCTCGCCGCGCTCCTCGAATCGCGCGGCCTCCAAGTCACCCTCATCAAGCTCGACCCGTACATCAACGTCGATCCGGGCACCATGTCGCCGTTCCAGCACGGCGAAGTGTTCGTCACCGACGACGGGGCCGAAACCGACCTCGACCTGGGCCACTACGAGCGCTTCATCACGACACGCATGCGGCGTGCCAACAACTTCACCACGGGCCAGATCTACAAGTCCGTGCTCGAGAAGGAACGCCGCGGCGACTACCTCGGCAAGACGGTGCAGGTGATCCCGCACATCACCAACGAGATCCAGGAATACATCAAGCGCGGCGCCGGCATCGGCACCGCGCACGAGGTCGACGTGGCGATCGTCGAGATCGGCGGCACCGTGGGCGACATCGAGTCCCTGCCTTTCCTCGAGGCCGTTCGCCAGATGAGCCTGCGCGCGGGCCCGAACAACTCGGCCTTCGTGCACCTGAGCTATGTGCCGTGGATCGCCGCGGCCGGCGAGCTCAAGACCAAGCCGACCCAGCACACCGCGCAGAAGCTGCGCGAGATCGGCATCCAGGCCGATGCGCTGCTGTGCCGCGCCGACCGTCCGATCCCCGACGACGAACGCGCCAAGATCTCCCTCTTCTCGAACGTGCCCGAATGGGGCGTGATCTCGATGTGGGACGTCGACACCATCTACAAGGTGCCGCGCATGCTGCACGAGCAGGGCCTGGACGGCCTCATCTGCGACAAGCTGCGCATCAACACGCCGCCGGCCAAGCTCCAGCGCTGGGACGACCTCGTCTACGAAGTCGAGCATCCGCAGAAGGAAGTCTCGATCGCCATGGTCGGCAAGTACGTCGACCTCTCCGACAGCTACAAGTCGCTGAACGAGGCGCTTCGCCATGCCGGCATGAAGAACCACGCGCGCGTGAAGATCGACTATGTCGACTCCGAAACCATCACGCCGCAGGACGTGGCCCGGCTCGGCAAGTACGACGCGATCCTGGTGCCCGGCGGCTTCGGCCAGCGCGGTGTCGAGGGCAAGATCGCCGCGGCGCGCTTCGCCCGCGAAACCAAGGTGCCGTACCTGGGCATCTGCCTGGGAATGCAGGTCGCGACGATCGAGTACGCGCGCAACGTGGCCGGTCTCAAGAACGCGAACAGCACCGAGTTCGACCCCCAGACGACCACCCCGGTGATCGCGCTGATCACCGAGTGGAAAGACGCCGACGGCACGGTCAAGGTGCGCGACGAGAAGTCCGACCTCGGCGGCACGATGCGCCTGGGCGCGCAGAGCTCCGACGTGGCGCCGGGCACGCTGGCGCACAGCATCTACGGCGACGTGGTCACCGAGCGCCATCGCCATCGCTACGAAGCCAACGTCAACTACCTGGACGACCTGCGCCGCGCCGGCCTGGTGATCTCGGCGCTGACCCAGCGCGAGCACCTCACGGAAATCGTCGAGCTGCCGCAGGACGTGCATCCCTGGTTCATGGGCGTGCAGTTCCACCCCGAGTTCAAGTCGACGCCTTGGGGCGGTCATCCGTTGTTCAATGCGTTCATCGCCGCGGCGCTCGAGCATCAAGGCGCGGACAAGAAGGCCTTGAAGGTGGTGGCATGAGCGTCGCAGGACCGCTCCAAGACGCGAAGACCCCCTCGGGGGGCAGCGCAGCACACGAAGTGGCAAGCGAGGGGGCACCATGAAACTCTGCGGATTCGACATCGGGTTGGACAAGCCCTTCTTCCTGATCGCGGGCCCCTGCGTCGTCGAGTCCGAGCAGCTGCAGATGGACACCGCCGGCACGCTGAAGGAGATCACCGCCTCGCTCGGCATTCCGTTCATCTTCAAGAGCAGCTTCGACAAGGCCAACCGCTCGTCGGGCACCAGCTTTCGCGGCCCGGGCCGCGACAAGGGCCTCGAGATCCTGGCCAAGGTCAAGCGTGAACTCGGCTTGCCGGTGCTGACCGACGTGCATACCGAGGACGACATCGCAGCCGCGGCCAAGGTGGTCGACGTGCTGCAGACGCCCGCCTTCCTGTGCCGCCAGACCGACTTCATCCGCGCCGTGGCGCAGTCGGGCAAGCCGGTCAACATCAAGAAGGGCCAGTTCCTCGCGCCGCACGACATGAAGAACGTGATCGACAAGGCGCGCGCGGCCGCGAGAGAAAAGGGCCTGCCCGAAGACAACTTCATGGCCTGCGAGCGCGGTGCGAGCTTCGGCTACAACAACCTCGTCTCGGACATGCGGTCGCTGGCGATCATGCGCGAGACCGGTGCGCCGGTCGTCTTCGACGCCACACATTCGGTGCAGCTGCCGGGCGGCCAGGGCACGAGCTCCGGCGGCCAGCGCGAAATGGTGCCGGTGCTGTCGCGCGCCGCGGTCGCGGTGGGCGTGGCGGGCCTGTTCATGGAAACGCATCCGAATCCCGCCAAGGCGTTGAGCGACGGTCCGAACGCCGTGCCGCTCAAGCACATGAAGGCGCTGCTCGAGACGCTGCTCGCGCTCGACACCGTCACCAAGAAGAATGCTTTTCTAGAGGACGTCTTTCAAGCATGAGCGCCTACATCATCGCCAACGTCCAGGTTACGAACCCGACGCAGTACGAGGAATACAAGAAGTGGTCCTCCGAGGCCATGAAGGCGCATGGCGCCGAGGTGTGCGTGCGCGGCGGCAAGGTCGAAGTGCTTGAGGGTGACTGGCATCCCGAGCGCATCGTGATCCTCAAGTTTCCGGACGTCGAGGCCGCCAGGAAATTCAATTCATCACCCGAATACAGTAAGGCGCGCGCGTCGCGCCAGGGCGCCGCGATCATGCGCATGATCGTCGTCGAAGGTATTTGACCCAGGAGAAAGTAAAGAGATGAGTGCAATCGTAGACATCGTCGGGCGCGAGATCCTCGACAGCCGCGGCAACCCCACCGTCGAGTGCGACGTGCTGCTCGAATCGGGCACCATGGGCCGCGCGGCCGTGCCTTCGGGCGCATCGACCGGCTCGCGCGAAGCCATCGAACTGCGCGACGGCGACAAGAGCCGTTACCTCGGCAAGGGCGTGCTCAAGGCCGTCGAGAACATCAACACCGAGATCTCGGAAGCCGTGCTGGGCCTCGATGCCAGCGAACAGGCCTTCCTGGATCGCACTCTGCTCGACCTCGACGGCACCGAGAACAAAGGCCGCCTCGGCGCGAACGCGACGCTCGCCGTGTCGATGGCCGTCGCCCGCGCGGCCGCTGAAGAATCCGGCCTTCCGCTCTACCGCTATTTCGGCGGCATGGGCGGCATGCAGCTGCCGGTGCCGATGATGAACGTCATCAACGGCGGCGCACACGCCAACAACAGCCTCGACCTGCAGGAATTCATGATCATTCCGGTGGGCGCGAAGAGCTTCCGCGAGTCGCTGCGCTATGGCGCCGAGGTGTTCCACGCACTCAAGAAGATCCTCGGCGACCGCGGCATCAGCACCGCGGTGGGCGACGAAGGCGGTTTCGCGCCGAGCGTCGAAAGCCACGAAGCCGCGATCCAGCTCATCCTCGAAGCGATCGACAAGGCCGGCTACACCGCCGGCGAGCAGATCGCCCTGGGGCTCGACTGCGCCGCGAGCGAGTTCTACAAGGACGGCAAGTACGTCCTCTCCGGCGAGAACCTGAGCCTTTCCGCCGAAAGCTGGACCGACATGCTCGCGAGCTGGGTCGACAAGTACCCGATCATCAGCATCGAGGACGGCATGCACGAAGGCGACTGGGACGGCTGGAAGCTGCTCACCGAACGCCTCGGCAAGCGCGTGCAGCTGGTGGGCGACGACCTGTTCGTCACCAACACCAAGATCCTGCAGGAAGGCATCGAGAAGGGCATCGCGAACTCGATCCTGATCAAGATCAACCAGATCGGCACGCTGACCGAGACCTTCGCCGCGATCGAGATGGCCAAGCGCGCGGGCTACACCGCCGTGATCAGCCACCGTTCGGGCGAGACCGAGGACAGCACCATCGCCGACATCGCGGTGGGCACCAACGCCGGCCAGATCAAGACCGGTTCTCTCTCGCGTTCGGACCGCATGGCCAAGTACAACCAGCTCCTGCGCATCGAGGAAGACCTCGGCGACGTGGCCGTCTACCCGGGCCGCTCCGCCTTCTATAACTTGAAATGACGCTCACCCCCAGCCTCGCCCACTTCGTGTGGCTCGGGCACCCCTCGCCGGGGGCAACCCCGGCGGCCCGGCAAAGCCGGTTCCGCGGGGTTCCTGGCATGAGGCTGGCAGGGTTTAATCGAGCATCATGCGCTCCCGCATCGTTCCGATCATCCTGGTCCTGCTGCTGCTGCTCGTTCAGTGGCAGCTCTGGACCAGGCGCGGCAGCGTGCCCGACGTGGCGCAACTGCAGGAAAAGCTCGCCGAGCAGAAAGAGGCCAACGCGCGCGCGGCGTTGGCGAACGAGCGCCTGGAGTCCGAGGTCAACGATCTGAAGGAAGGGCTCGAGATGGTCGAGGAACGGGCCCGGCAGGAACTCGGGATGGTGAAACCCAACGAGGTCTTCGTGCAGATCACGAAATGACCCGCAGCCGATGATCTGAGCCTTGCGGGGATGACATGACGCCCGCTCTTCCCGTCGGTTGCGTGATTGCAGTGCTGGGTGCGCGAGGCACCGGCAAGACCGAACTCGCGAATGCGCTCGCCGCTCGGCTCTTGCAGCGTGGCATCTCCGCTCAGCTGGTGACCGATCCTGCGCCGAGATCGCCCGCCTGTCAGGAACAGGCCGAAGCGGCGTTCGCGCAGACGAATCGCATCGCCGAAGCCGCCCGGCGCAGCGTCGTGATCGCGGACTCGACCGCGCTGGCGACCGCAGTCGATGCCGAGATGCGGTTCGGCGACACCTCCCTCTACGATCACGCGCTGGCCGCGCACCGCAGCCATGCGATCACACTGCTGATGGCGCTCGATCTGCCGCACGCTGACGGCACCGCACCCGACGCTCTGGCGGAGGCAGAAAGAACCGACGCCCTCCTGCGCGCTGCCCTCGCCCGCGCGGGTTCGCCCTACGCCGTCATCCACGGCCGCGGCCCGGATCGACTCGCCAGTGCATGGAACGCGATCAACGCGCGGGCGGAAGATGCTGGCGTCAGTTCGAGTTCGGGCCGGACCGCCTCGGGCGAGCGCGCGTGGTTCTGGCCCTGCGACAAATGCTCCGATCCGGCGTGCGAACACAGACTCTTTCGCGATCTCATCGCGCGGCGCACCTAGCGCCGGCGATTCACCGAACGATCCCCATGGCAAGTTCACTGCAGCTCAGGGTTCTCGCAGCGTCCGGCACGGCCGCCCTCGCTTTCTGGTTCACGGGGGCGTCGGCGGCACCGGCGACGGTGATCGTCGAGAACAAGACGCGTCCGACCGCTTGCGCGGAGGAAGACAACGTCTCGATGGTGCTTCGCGGCCAGGGCATCACCCGCTTCCGCGTCGAGGCGCTCCAGCCGGCCTACATCGACAAGATCGAGAAAGACGTCACCGCGCCCGACTTCTCGGGCTGCAACTTCGACGGCGGCACGCACCCCACGGACCCGAGCTACAAGTTCAAGCCGCGCCGCGTGGTGCTGCACGACGGCCCGCAATGGATGATCGTCGGCATGACCCTGCCGTCTTTCTGGCGGCCGAACCGCGTGCCGGTGCGTGTGGGTGCGCGTTCGGGCAACGACTTCCATCTGGTCCAGGTCTTCGCGAAGTCCAGGGAGAAGGACAGGAAGCCGATGGAAGCACTGGTGCTCTACCCCGCCGACGGCTACTGGCGCCTCAAGCCACTGCCCCTGGCGCGCTTCGGCGATGGCGTCTACGGCTCGTCGTTCCTCATGGGCCCGGTGCAGGATGCCGGCCGGCCGGTGGTGAACATCTCGTCGATCTCGATCCAGACGCGGCCGCTCTCGTTCCGCCTGCGCTTCGCCGACGGCGGCAGCGCCTCGGTCAAGGTCGCCGAGATCAGCGAGGCGCGCACCGCGCTCGATGTGGCGCTTCACCCGCCGACGCAGAAGTCGCAGCCTTTCGCGGTGCTTCGTTCGATGTATGTGTCGGCTGACAACGCGGACGTGAGCGAACTCGATTGGCGATCCACCCGCACGGCCGAGCCGCAGACAAGGCCGCTGCCCGAGATCTCCTCGATCGAGGCCGCGCAGGTCCGCTTTGCACGGACCACACCATCGCGGCACAACACCAGCGCGCCGGATATCCGCTTCGGCGACTTCGAAACCGCGCGGCGCAACTGATCGCCGCGCGCTGCGCAACTACTGGACGACCGTGCTGCCCGGCATCTGGTCGCCGGGCGCGGTGAAGATCTGCGCCGCATCGACCGCATCGAAGTGGTACTGCTTGCCGCAGAAATCGCAGCCGACCTCGATGTTGTCGCGCTCCGCGAGGATGCTCTCGGCTTCTTCGCGGCCGAGGCCGCGGATCATGTTCTCCACGCGCGCGCGGCCGCAGGTGCAGGCGAAGTGCGGCCCCAGCATGCCCGTCTGCGGCTCGAAGCGCAGCAGCTTCTCTTCCCAGAACAGGCGGCGGAGGATCGTGTCGACGTCCAGCGTCAGCAACTCGTCGCGCGTGAGGCTCGACGCGAGGATCGAGATACGGTTGTAGTCCTCGTTGTGCCCGATCTGGTCCTGCTGCACCTGCTCGCGGCCGCCCTCGGCGGTGCCTTCCAGATTGGCCTCGCCCTTCACCGGCAGGCGCTGGATCAGCAGCCCGGCCGCGATCTTGTCGTCGGCGGCCAGCACCAGCGTCGTGTCGAGCTGCTCGCTTTGCAGCATGTAGTGCTGGAGGATGTCGCTCATGCGCTCGAGCTTCCTGCCGTTCTCGTCGACGAGCGGCACCACGCCCTGATAGGGCTGCTGGCCCGGCAGCTTGTCCTTGGGGTCGAGCGTGATCGCGCAGCGGCCCTTGCCGTGGGCGTTGACCATGTCCGACAGCTTGGCATCAGCCGCGACCTCGCCCATCGCCTTGGCGGTGGAGCGCAGACTCAGATCGGGTTTGATTTCAGCGACTGCGACCTTGACTGGCCCGTCGCCGAAGATCTGCAGGATCAGCGCCCCATTGAACTTGATGTTGGCCTGCATCAGCGTGGCTGCGGCGGTCATTTCGCCGAGCAGCTCGGCCATCGGCTTCGGATAGGCGCCGGTCTCGGTATTGGACGCGCGGCGCGCAAGCACTTCCTGCCACGACTCGGTCAGCCGAACGATCATCCCGCGGACCGGCAGACCGTCAAACAGAAATTTGTGCAACTCGCTCACTGAAACTCTCTCTTTCTCTCTTTGCTGACTCAGACGATCATCACGCTTCGAAGACCAGGAACCCCGCGGAACCGGCTTTGCCGGGCTGCCGGGGTTGCCCCCTGCAAGGGGTGCCTGAGCCACACGAAGTGTGGCGAGGCTGGGGGTGAGCGTCAGTTCAAGCAATCTTCTTGAGGCCCTTCGCGAAGCGACGGGCGTTTTCGACATAGTGTTCGGCGCTCTGCCGCAGCTTGGCGGCGGCCGCCTCGTCCAGCGTGCGGACCACCTTGGCCGGCGATCCGATGATGAGCGAGTTGTCCGGAAACTCCTTGCCCTCGGTCACGACGCTGCCGGCACCGACGATGCAATTGCGGCCGATCTTCGCGTTATTCAAGACCACCGCCTGGATGCCGATCAGCGAGTTGTCGCCGATCGTGCAGCCGTGGAGCATCACCTGGTGCCCGACGGTGACGTTCTCGCCGATGTTCAGCGGGCAGCCATGATCGGCATGAAGCACCGACAGATCCTGGATATTGCTGTTGCGACCGATCCGAAGCGTTTCCGTATCGCCGCGCAGCACCGCGCCGAACCAGATGCTGGCGTTCTCGGCCAGTTCCACATCGCCGATCACCTGTGCACTGTCGGCGACCCAGGCGCCCTCTCCCAGTTGCGGCGCCACGCCATCGAGTTCATACAAGGCCATCGCGGTGTCTCCAGAGGTCGAAAAACTAGAATTGTAGGGATGCACCCCCGCCTTAGCGCCCTCGCCGCGCTGCGCCTCACGGACCCCGAACAGAAGGTCGCCGCCGCCCGCGCGCTGTTCGCACAACTCGGCGACCAGCCCCTCTCCCTGCAGCCGGTGCGCACGTCCGGTGACGACGCGGGCGTGCCCGGTCGGCCGGAGCGCCCGCTGCGCGTTTCGGCCACCGCAGTCGAGAAACGCTCGCCCTTCACGCCCGAAGGCCGTGCGGCGCTGATCCATTCGATCTGCCACATCGAGTTCAACGCGATCAATCTCGCGCTCGATGCGGCATGGCGCTTCGATGGCATGCCCGAAGATTTCTACCGCGACTGGCTGCGAATCGCCGACGAAGAGGCGCAGCACTTCACGCTGCTGCACACGCACCTGCAGGGCATGGGCCACCGCTACGGAGACTTCACGGGCCATGACGGCCTGTGGTCCATGTGCGAGAAGACCAGGGACGACGTCGTCGCCCGCATGGCGCTGGTGCCGCGCACGCTGGAGGCGCGCGGGCTCGATGCCACGCCGCTGATCCAGGCCAAGCTGCGCCGCGTCAACACGCCCGATGCGATCGAGGCTTGTGCGATCCTCGACCTCATCCTGCGCGACGAGGTCGGCCATGTCGCGATCGGCAACCGCTGGTATCGCTGGCTCTGCGAGCGTGACGGACTCGATCCGGTCTCGCACTACCGGGAGCTGTACCGCCGGCACGAGGCGCCCCGCCTGAAGGCGCCGTTCAATCTGGACGCTCGCGCGCGGGCGGGCTTCACTGACGAGGAGCTGCGCGCCCTCTCAGAGCTCTGAAGGCGCGATGGCCGCTGCCGGGCTCCGTCGGAAACGCTTCAGGCGCCCTCACTCGGGCTTGATCGCCGCAGCCCGCACGATCCGCCCGTTGCTCTCGAACTCGCTCGCGATCTCGGTCGCGAACTCCTCGGCACGCCCGCCCGTCGGCACGTTGTCGGTCGACTCCAGCCGCGCCCGCAGGTCGGGACTCGCAAGCGCCTTGTTGATCTCGACGTTGTATTTCTCGATCAAGATCGGCGATGTACCCGCCGGAGCGAACACGCCGAAGAGCGACGACTGGTTGGCGTCCGCATAGCCCAGTTCGGCCAGCGTCGGCACCTTGGGCAGGCTGTCGAGCCGCTTCGGCGCAGCCACCGCCAGCGGCCGCAGCTTGCCGGCCTGGATCTGCGCCGCGACCGACGGGCCGGCATTGGTCGAGAGGATCTCGAACTGTCCGCCGACCGCATCGTTCAGTTGCTGACCGCCCCCCTTGTAAGGGATGTGCGTGATGTCGACCTTCGCCGCGGCGCGCACCTGCTCGAGCACGATGTGGCCGAGCGAGGCCTGCCCCGACGTGGCCCAGCGCACCGCACCGGGACGCGCGCGCGCATCGTCGAGCAGGGTCTTGAAATCGCGCGTGCCGGTGGCCGGCGTCGCGAGCAGCAGCACCGGCGAATACATCACGCTTGCCACCGGCGCGATGTCTTTCAAGGGATCGAAAGGCGACTTGGTGAGGTGCGGGTTGAGCACCAGCGGGCTGACCGACGAGAAGCCCAGCGTCGCCCCGTTGGGCGCGGCCTTTGCGACCGCATCCATGCCGATGGTTCCGCTCGCGCCGGCCCTGTTCTCGACGATGAAGGTGACGCCGAGCTGCGCCGAGAGCTTGTCGGCCAGCGCGCGTGCGACCACGTCGCTCACGCCGCCGGAGGGATAGGCCACGATGAGCCGGATGGTCTTTGGCACCGCCTGCGCGTGCGCGAGTGCGGCAACGCATGAAAGACCGAGCGCGGCCACGAGTGCGCGCCGGCATTTGTTCAATGACATGAATACAACTCCTGAAAGATGAGGTCAGCCGCGCGGATGGTGATGTGCATGCAACTGCTTGAGCCGCTCGCGCGCAACGTGCGTGTAGATGGTGGTGGTCGAGATGTCCGCGTGGCCCAGCAGCAGTTGCACCGCTCGAAGGTCCGCGCCGTGGTTGAGCAGGTGCGTCGCGAACGCATGCCGCAGCGTGTGCGGCGACAACGGGACGTGGATGCCCGCCGCATGCGCATGCTTCTTGACGATGACCCAGAACATCGCGCGCGTCATGCCCGCGCCGCGGTTCGTCACGAACAGGTCCTGCGTCTGCTGGCCGTCGAGGATCGCGGATCGCGACTCGTGCAGGTAGCGTTCGATCCACCGCCGCGCCTCGCCGCCGAAGGGCACGAGCCGCTCCTTGCTGCCCTTGCCCAGCACGCGCAGCACGCCGTCGTTCAGGCTCATCTCGAACGCCTTGAGCGCGACCAGCTCGCTCACGCGCAGGCCGCTCGCGTACATGAGCTCGAGCATCGCGCGGTCGCGCAGGCCAAGCGGCGTCTCCACGTCCGGTGCCGCGAGCAGGTCGTCCACCTGCTTTTCGGACAGCGTCTTGATCGCGCGCGGCATCTGCCGCGCAGGCATCAGCCGCAGGCTGGGATCGGCCGCAACGCGGTGCTCGCGCATCGCCCAGCGGTAGTAGCGCTTGAACACGGTCAGCCGCCGGTTGGCCGAGGTGGCCTTGCCCTTGTCGGACAGGCGAACACCCATGTAGGCCTGCAGATCGGTCTCCTGCGCGCCATCGAGCGCCTTGGCGCGCTCGGTCGCGAGCCATTTCGAGAACAGTTCCAGGTCGCGACGGTACGCGGCCAGCGTGTTCTTGGAGAGTCCGTCCTCCAGCCAGAGGGCGTCGATGAATTCGTCGATTTCAGTGGATTGGGTGACCGCTGTCATGCGCGGCAAGATAGCAAAAAACCAGAGGGCCGGCGGGAGCGGGGCGTCCTCCCCGTTCCGGTCCCGCGCGCGTGGTGCTTAAACTGGCCGCTTCATGAATCGAGAGCCCGACTTTCTTGAACATCTGCGCGCCGAATTGTCGGGCGGCCGCGTGTGGATCGACCGGGCCATCGTGCTTTGCTATGCCACCGCCGCCGGATTGTTCGTGGTGGGCTTCACCCTGATCAGCGACTGGATGTTCGCGCACTTCCAGCGCGTCTACGGCCGCTGGCCCTGGGTGGTGCTGCTGACCACGCCGCTCATCACCGGGGGCATCGTGTGGATGACCCGGCGTTACTTCCCCGGCGCGGGCGGCTCGGGCATTCCGCAGGTCAAGGCGGCGCTGCATCCCGACCTGCCGCACGACAAGCGCTTCTCCTTCGCCTCGCTGCGGCTCACGCTCGCGAAGATCGGGCTCGGCGCGGCGGGCTTCGCCGCCGGGTTGTCGATCGGGCGCGAAGGCCCTTCGGTGCAGGTCGCCGCAGGTGTGATGCAGCATGCGCGGCGCTGGCTCTCGCCGGGCAGCACGATCGACGGGCGTGCGCTGCTGGTGGCCGGCGGGGCGGCCGGCATCGCGGCGGCGTTCAATGCGCCGCTCGCCGGCGTGGTGTTCGCGATCGAGGAACTGACGGGCCGGCTCGAGACACGCTCCAGCGGCCTGATCATCACCGCGATCGTCCTGGCCGGTCTGGTGGCGGTGTCGGTGTTCGGCAATGTGAGCTACTTCGGCGTGATCCACGTGCCGCGGCTGGGCTGGGATCTGCTCGGGCCCGGATTGCTCGTGGCGCTGGCGAGCGGCGCGGCGGGCGGGTTGTTCGCGCGGCTCATGAGCGCCTCGCTGACCGGCGCACCCGGACACTTCAACACATGGCGGGCGCGCTATCCGGTGCGCTTCGCGGCCGGCCTCGGGCTGTGCGTCGCCATCATCGGGCTCGCCACGGGCGGCATCACCTTCGGCGCGGGCTCGGAAGCCGTCAAGCAGATGCTCCGGGGCCATGACGAGCTGACGCCGCTCTACACCCTCCTCAAGTTCGTCGCCACCTGGCTCACCGCCTGGAGCGGCGTGCCGGGCGGCATCTTCGCGCCGTCGCTGTCGATCGGCGCGGGCATCGGCGATGCGCTCTCGGTGATCGGCAACGCCGACCTCGCGCCCGCGCTCATCGCAATGGGCATGGCGGGCTTCCTCGCGGCGGTGACGCAGGCACCGCTCACCGCCTTCATCATCGTGATGGAGATGGTCGACGGCCACTCGATGGTGCTGAGCCTCATGGCCGCCGCGATGCTGGCCAGCCTGGTTTCGCGCATGATCAGCCGTCCTCTCTACGACACGCTCGCCGAATACATGGTCGGGCGCGCGCGTGCCTAGTCCTGGTACTTGCACCATGGACTCCCTGATCGCCGCTTCCGCACGCGCGCTCGCCGCCGGCGATGCGCTCGGCGCGCTCAAGCGGGTCGCGCTGCGCGACGATCCGCCCGCGCTGGCGCTGCGCGGCATCGCGATGGCCCAGCTCGGCGAGCATCCACGCGCCCGCGAGTTGCTGCGGCGCGCGGCGCGCGGCTTCGGCGCGCACGAGGAACTGGCGCGCGCCCGCTGCGTCGTCGCCGAAGCGGAGGTGGCGCTCGCGATGCGCGACCTCGGCGGTTCGCCGCGCGCGCTCATGGCGGCATCGTCCACGCTCGAAGCGCGTGCCGATCGCGCGAACGCGCTGCAGGCACGCCTGATCGCCGCGCGCCGGCTTCTGCTGCTGGGCCGGCTCGACGAGGCCGAGGCCGCACTGTCGCAGCTCGATGCGCGCGGCCTGCCGCCGTTGTCCGCCGCCATCGCCGAGCTGACGGGGGCAGAGCTCGCGCTTCGCTCGCTGCGCATCGATGCGGCGGATGCGGCGCTCGCCCGAGCGCAGGAGGCCGCGCACCGAAGCGGCATTCCCGCACTCATGGCCGAGGTGGCGGAGGCACGCGCCGCGCTCGACCGCCCCGCGGCGCGGCGGCGGTCCGCAGGCATCATCGAACAGGCTCTTCGCCTGGGCGAAGTCGCCGCGCTCGTGAGCGCCGGCGCGCTCGTGGTGGACGCATGCCGCCATGGCATCCGCATGGGCGACACATGGCGGCCGCTCGCACGGCGGCCCGTGTTGTTCGCGCTGGCCCAGGCCCTCGCCGAGGCATGGCCGGGCGACGCCGATCGCGATGCCCTGATCGCGACCGCGTTTCGCATGCGCCAGCCCGACGAGACGCATCGCGCGCGCCTGCGGGTCGAGATCGGCAGGCTTCGCGCACTCGTCAAGCCGATGGCGGATATCGAAGCGACTGCGCAGGGCTTCGCTCTCAAGCCGCGCGACCTGCGTGAAGTCGTTTTGCTCGCGCCGCCGATCGACGGCGAACAGGCGTCGCTCGTGGCACTGCTGTCGGACGGCGCCGCGTGGTCCACCTCCGGCCTCGCGCTGGCGCTGGGCGCGAGCCAGCGCACCGTGCAGCGAGCGCTGGTGGAGCTGGAGGCCACCGGGCGCGTACGGTCGATCGGCCGCGCGCGGGCGCAGCGCTGGCTAGCGCCCCCGCTGGCGGGATTCACGACGATCTTGTTACTCCCCGCTTCGCTGCCGTTTGAATAGAGTGCTCCCAACGGCGCCACTCCGCGGCGCCCAACAGGAGAGCCCTTGATGAGCAGCAAGACGAGCAAGGACGGCACCGGGCCGATCGCGCGTGCGGCAGAGATCGTGCGCGAATACGGCCCTTTTGCGGGTGCCGATAACGTCCACGGGGTGACCCACGATGGCACGCGCGTATGGGCCGCGACCGGTCCGCGGATGGTCGCCTTCGATCCCGAGAGCGGCGACACCACGCGCACGCTCGACCATGCATGCGACGCGGGCACCGCGTTCGACGGCAAGCACCTCTACCAGATCACCGAATCGCGCATCGACAAGATCGATCCGGTCACCGGGCAAACGCTGGCGTCGATTCCCGCACCGGGCAACGGCCACGACTCGGGCCTCACCTGGGCCGAGGGCAGCCTGTGGGTCGGGCAGTACCGCGACCGCAAGATCCACCAGATCGACCCCGAGACCGGGAAGATCAGGCGCACCATCGAATCCAACCGCTTCGTCACCGGCGTGACCTGGGTCGACGGCGAGCTCTGGCACGCCACCTGGGAAGACGAGGAAAGCGAACTCCGCCGCATCGACCCCGAGAGCGGCGCAGTGCTCGAACGTCTGGAGATGCCGAAGGGCACCGGTGTGAGCGGCCTCGAGTCCGACGGCAACGGTCTCTTCTACTGCGGCGGCGGATCGAGCGGAAAGGTCCGCGCCGTGCGACGGCCGAAGACAGCCGCCTGAAGCGACCCATAAAGCGAAGGAGCACACCATGACCGCATCGACCGTCGTTGAATCGGGCACCGCGAACCATGCCATCGTGTCCAGGGACCGCTGGATCGCCGAGCGCAAGGCGCTGCTCGCCCACGAGAAGGAACTCACGCACCTGCACGACCGGATCGCCCGCGAGCGCCGCGCGCTGCCGTGGGTGCGCGTCGAGAAGCGCTATGTCTTCGACACGCCCGACGGGCCGCGCACGCTGGCCGACCTGTTCGACGGGCGCAGCCAGCTCATCGTGCAGCACTTCATGCTCGGCCCGGGATGGGACCAGGGCTGCGTGGGCTGCTCCTACATGGCGGATCACACCGACGGCATGACGGTGCATCTCGAACACCGCGACATCGCCTGGGTCGCGATCTCGCGCGCGCCGCTCGTGGAGATCGAGCGCTTCCAGCGCCGCATGGGCTGGAAGTTCGCCTGGGTGTCGTCCAACGGCAGCACCTTCAACCACGACTTCGGCGTGAGCTTCACC
The DNA here is from genome assembly GCF_050632185.1 of Variovorax ureilyticus. Lineage (GTDB taxonomy): Bacteria > Pseudomonadota > Gammaproteobacteria > Burkholderiales > Burkholderiaceae_C > Variovorax > Variovorax ureilyticus_A. The sequence continues at coordinate 1,178,220 of NZ_CP192579.1, read as the reverse complement.
CCCGAGGAAAGGGAGCGCGGCGAGGTCTACTACAACTACGACATGCAGGCCTTCCCGCACGAGGAGGCGCCCGGCATCAGCGTGTTCTACAAGCACGAGGCGGGCGAGGTGTTCCACACCTACTCCACCTACGGACGCGGCGTGGAAGTGATGATGGGCGCCTACCACATGGTGGACCTCACGCCCAAGGGCCGCGACGAACGGAACACGGCGATGGAATGGGTGCGCCACCACGACCGCTACGAGCTCGCGCCGTCGAAAAAGGCTGCGGCATCGGCTGGATCGTGCTGCGCATCGCACGAGTGAACCTGGCCCCGCGGACGTCGAGGCGAAGCCCATGGCAAACCTTTGGCCTTGGCTGGTGGTTGCGGGCGGCGGCGCCCTTCATGGGCTCAATCCGGCCACCGGATGGATGTTCGCGGCGGTCTGGGGCCTGCGCTCAGGCGATCGTTCGCAGGCGCTCTGGGCACTGACGCCGATCGCGGTCGGGCATGCGGCATCGATCGCGCTGGCGGCCGCGGCGGTGGCACTCGGCGTGTCGATGGACCGTGCCGTGATGCAGGCCATCGCGGCCGGGCTGCTCGTCGTCGTCGCGATCGCTCACCTCGCGGGCCGCAAGGCGCGGCACACGCACGACCAAGGCCCGGTCGGGCATGCCGGCCTGGCGCTCTGGTCTTTCATGATGTCCACCGCGCACGGCGCGGGATTGATGCTGGTGCCCGCGCTGGTCCCGCTGTGCATGGGGACCGCGCCGGGGCAGGCAACCACCGCATCGGGCGCGCTGGCGCTGGCGCTCGCGGCGGTGGGGATTCACACGGCGGCAATGCTCGCGGCGACCGCTCTGGTCGCCACCGGCGTCTGCCGCGGCTTCGACGCCGGCAGACGCCTCGTGCGCAGGCTCACTCGAGCTGGAGCTTCTGCTTCGCCACGACTTGCTTGTAGACCTCGTACTCGGCCTTGATCTGCGCGGCGAACTGCTCCGGCGTGTTGGCCACGATGAGCGAGCCGGTGTCCTCGATGCGCTTGCGCACCGCCGGGTCCTCGACCGCCTTCTTCACGCCGGCGTTGATCTTGTCGACCACTTCCTTGGGCAGCCCCTTCGGGCCGAGGATGCCGTAATAGGCCATGCGGTTCACCGGCTCCAGGCCGACTTCCTTGAAGGTCGGCACGTCAGGCAGTTCCTTGAGCCGCTGCGGCGCCGCCACCACGATCGGCACCAGCCGGCCGCTCTTGATGAAGGGCAGCGCCGAGGGAATGTTGTCGAACATGATGGGCACCTGGCCGGCCACCACGTCGTTGAGCGCAGGCCCCGCACCGCGATAGGGAATGTGGGTCACGTAGGTGTTGGTGAGGCTCTTGTAGAGCTCCATCAGCAGGTGGCCGATGCCGCCGGTGCCCGACGAGGCGTACGAGTACTTGCCCGGGTTCTTCTTGATCGCGGCGAGGAACTCCGCGTAGTTCTTCGCCGGAAAGCCCGGATTCACCGCGATGATGTTCGGCGTCGCCGCGATGTTGATGATCGGCGTGAAGTCGTTGATCGGGTCGTATGGCGTCTTCGGGTTGATCGCGGGATTGGCCGCGGTGCTCGACACCGTCGCGATACCGAGCTTGTAGCCGTCCGGCGTTGCGCGCGCCGTCTCGGACGCGCCGACGATGCCGCCGCCGCCCGCCTTGTTGGTCACCACCACGCTCTGCCCCAGCGCCTTGCTGAGCGGCTCGGAGATCACGCGCGCGACGATGTCGGTGGTGCCGCCCGGTGCGAACGGCACCTGCAATTCGATGGGCCTGTTGGGATAGCTCTGCGCCCAGCTGGACCCTGCGGCCGCGAACAGCGCGGCTGCGCCGGCGAACGCATTCCATTGACGACGATTCATTGAATGGCCTCCTTGAGCCAGGAAACGAAAATCCGGATGCTACCGGCTGGGGTCGGCCGGCTACCTCGTGGATAACCCACAAGAAGGCCGCCGTATATCCTCGACCGGGTGAACTATGCCCAGCTTCTCTTCCCGGACTTCTCGCTCATCGCCTGCGGCTGGCTCCTGTGCCGCTACACCGCGCTCAACCGCCTCGTGTGGGACCAGGTCGAAAGCCTCGTCTACTACTTCCTCTTCCCGGTGCTGCTCTTCCATTCGATCGTGCGCAGCCCGCTCGACTTCGGCGCGACCTCGAACCTGCTGACCGCGGGCGTCGGCGTCGGGCTCTCGGGCATCGCGCTCGCTTACGCCCTGCCCTTTCTGCCGCTGATCGGCGCGCGCATCGACCGGCGCGAGCACGCCGCGAGCGCACAGATCGCCTTCCGCTTCAACTCGTTCATCTGCCTCGCGCTCGCCGGCCGCGTGGCGGGCCCCGAAGGGCTCTTGATGATCGCGGTGCTGATCGGCGTGTGCGTGCCGATGTTCAACATCGCCGCGGTGTGGCCGATGGCGCGGCATGCGCAGAGCGGCTTCGCGCGGCAACTCGTGCGCAATCCGCTCATCATCGCGACCGTGACCGGCCTCATCGCCAACCTGCTGGGGCTGGGCGTGCCGGCATGGCTCGAACCCACGCTCTCGCGCATCGGCGCGTCATCGCTCGCCCTCGGGCTGATGGCGGCCGGCGCGGGCATGCAGTTCGCGTCGCTCGCACGCGGCAAGCTGCTGGCGTTCTCGCTGCTTGCGATCCGCCATCTGGCGCTGCCGCTCATCGGCTGGAGCCTCGCGGCCGCCCTGCGGCTCGACGCGGCGCAGGCGGCGGTGCTGATGACCTTCTCCGCGGTGCCGACCGCTTCGAGCGCCTACGTGCTTGCGGCGCGCATGGGCTACAACGGGCCGTACGTCGCGGGGCTGGTCACGCTCTCGACGCTGCTGGGCGTAGCGAGCCTGCCCTTCGCGCTGTCGCTGATCTCGCGCTGACGCCGGCGGAAAGCCCGCCAGCGGCTACGATGCGCCGATGCGCTATTTCATCGCCGCGGTCGCTGTAGCGTCGCTCGCGGGCGCCGCGTCGGCGCAGGACTACACGCGCTACCAGGGCGCATGGAACGGCCCGTTCCTCTTCTACTTCACGCAGGAGGATGGCGGCGCCATGGGGCCGCCGATGGTCTACCCCGGCACGCTGGACATCGAACGCGACGGCACCGTGCGCGGCAGCGTTCCCGATGCGGCCTGCCTGATGGCCGGCGCCAGCGCCGACTACGTGTCGTCGGTCAACGCGACCATCGATCTCGACGTGAGCGGCTGCCACGACGTGCGCTTCAACGGCCGCTACAGCGGCAAACTGCTCAACAACCCGGCCCTCAAGTACGCCTCGATCCGCCTGAGCTCCATGCGCTCGCTCGAGACCGGCACCGCGCAGATTTCCGCGATCATCCGGCACTGAGACCGAGCGCCCACTCGACATGCTCGCGCACCAGCGCGCTCGGGTGCGACAGGCGTGTCTCCAACGCCGCGCGGGCGCTTTCGTCGCCGGCACGCCATGCATTGCCGAGCGCGACCGCCACATTGCGCAGCCATCGTTCATGGCCGATACGGCGGATCGGGCTGCCTTCGGTGTGGCGGAGAAATTCCTCCTCGCTCCATGCGAACAGCTCGCCGAGCTGCCGCCCGGTGAGCCCATCGCGCGCATCGAAGTCCGGCAACGCACTCTTCCTCGCGAACTTGTTCCACGGACAGATGAGCTGGCAGTCGTCGCAGCCGTAGATGCGGTTCGCCATCAACGGGCGCAGCTCGACCGGGATCGGACCCGCATGCTCGATGGTGAGGTAGGAGATGCAGCGCCGTGCGTCGAGCCGGTAAGGCGCGGTGATCGCCCCCGTCGGGCAGACGTCGATGCAAGCGCTGCAACTGCCGCAATGCGCACTCACCGGCTCGCTCGGCGGCAATGCCATGTCGACGTAGATCTCGCCGAGGAAGAACATCGACCCCGCCGCGCGGTCAAGCACCAGCGTGTGCTTGCCGCGCCAGCCCTGGCCGCTGCGCGATGCGAGCTCGGCTTCGAGCACCGGCGCGGAATCGGTGAAGGCGCGATGGCCGAAGGGACCGACCTCTTCCGCGATGCGTTCCGCGAGCTTCGAGAGGCGCGAGCGCAGGACCTTGTGATAGTCCCTGCCGCGCGCGTAGAGCGACACGATGCCTTCGCCCGGCCGCTCCAACCGCGCGAACTCCACGGCCTGCCACTCATCGGACGTGGCGCGCGGCAGGTAGTCCATGCGCGCGGTGATCACCGATACGGTGCCCGGCACCAGTTCGGCCGGTCGCGCGCGGCGCATGCCATGCGCGGCCATGTAATGCATCTCGCCATGAAAGCCCTCGGAGAGCCACTGCGTGAGACCCGGCTCGGCACTCGACAGGTCGACACCCGCAATCCCGATTTGGGAGAATCCGAGCTCCCGGGCCAACGCCCGAATCCGACTCACGAGTTGATGGCTGCCGATCACCTGCCGATTGTAGAAACGCACTGCGTCACGCGCGTCTGGCGCACCGAAGACGACACGCAAGCATTGGCTCGCGCGCTCGCGTCATCGCCGGCGCTGCGTGATGCGTTCATCTCACTGCAGGGCGATCTGGGCGCGGGCAAGACGACTTTCGTGCGCCACTTGCTGCGAGCGCTCGGCATCACGGGCCGCATCAAGAGCCCGACCTATGCAGTAGTGGAACCGCACGAGGCACCCGATGGACTCGCGATCTTTCATTTCGATTTCTACCGATTCAGCGATCCGCGCGAATGGGAAGACGCCGGTTTCCGCGACATCTTCGCGGGCCCCGGCGTCAAGCTGGCCGAGTGGCCGGAGAACGCTGCAGGGCGCATCCCGCTTGCAGATCTTGCTATTAAAATCGAAGCAATGACCGACGACACCCGCACCGTGACCCTGCGCGCAAACACAGAGCGCGGCAGCCGGTTGATTGCCGCCGCTGCATGAGCACCGCCAAAGGTCTGAAACGCCGCGAGTTGCTGCAAGGCGGCAGTCTCGTTCTTCTGTTGGGGCTGCATGAGATCGCGCGCGGCGCCACCATCGTCGCCGTCCGCGTCTGGCCCGCCGAGGACTACACGCGCGTCACCATCGAATCCGACGGACGGCTGAATTCGCAGCAGCTGGTCGTCGGCAATCCGCCCCGGCTCGCGGTGGACATCGAGGGCATCGATCTCAACCCCGCACTGCGCGAGCTGGTCGGCAAGATCAAGCCCGACGACCCCTACATCAACGGCCTGCGCGTCGGCCAGTTCGCACCGAGCGTGGTGCGGATCGTGTTCGACCTGAAGCAGGCGGTTGCGCCGCAGGTCTTCTCGCTCGCGCCCGTGGCGGCGTATCGCGACCGGCTGGTGCTCGATCTCTATCCGCAGAAGCGGATCGATCCGCTCGAGACTTTCATCGCCGAGCGCATGCGCGAAGTACCCAGGACGCAGGCATCCGCGCAGGCATCGCGCAATGCGGCGCCGGCCGCCGAGGCCGCTGTCTCGCCGAAGGCGGGTGCCGAAGCGCCCGATCCACTCGGCGAGCTGATGGCGCAGCAGTCGGCGCGCGCGTCGCAGCAGCCCTCTTCCGCCGCGTCCGCCGCTGCGGCCGGGCGCGCGCCTGCCGGCGGCCTGCCGCTGCAGGTCCCGCCGGTGGCAAGCGCCCCGCCCCCGCGCCTGTGCGCGGCGGCGCGCTGCCGAACCAGACCGACCGCATCATCATCGTCGCGCTCGACCCCGGCCACGGCGGCGAAGACCCGGGCGCGATCGGCTCGAACGGCACACGCGAAAAGGACATCGTGCTGCAGATCGCGCACCGGCTGCGCGAGCGCATCAACGCGAGCAACGTCAACGGCAATCCGATGCGCGCCTTCCTCACGCGCGATGCCGACTTCTTCGTGCCGCTCGGCACGCGGGTCCAGAAGGCTCGCCGGGTGCAGGCAGACCTGTTCGTAAGCATCCATGCCGACGCCTTCACCACGCCCGACGCACGCGGTGCGAGCGTGTTCGCGCTGAGCCAGGGCGGCGCGTCGAGCAGCGCGGCGCGCTGGCTCGCGAACAAGGAAAACCAGGCCGACAAGGTCGGCGGCGTGAACGTGGGCGAGCACGAGGTCCAGGTGCAGCGCGCCCTGCTCGACATGAGCACCACGGCGCAGATCAACGACAGCCTGCGTCTCGGCGGCGCGATGCTCGGGGAAATCCGCGGCATCGGCGCGCGCCTGCACAAGGGGCAGGTCGAACAGGCCGGCTTCGCGGTGCTCAAGGCGCCGGACATCCCCAGCGTGCTGGTCGAAACGGCCTTCATCAGCAACCCCGAGGAAGAGTCCAAGCTGCGCAGCACGGCCTACCAGGAAGATCTCGCCGATGCACTGATGCGCGGCATCCAGCGCTACTTCGCGCAGAACCCGCCACTGGCGCGCAGCCGGCAGCTGTAGCCTACCCCCAGCCTCGCCCACTTCGTGTGGCTCTGCACCCCCTTCGAGGGGGCAACCCCAGCGGCCCGGCGGAGCCGGTTCCGCGTGGTTTCTGGCCTCGGCTGCGCCAGTTTTGATGTGCCTGGGCGCCGACGGTTACTTGAGTTCGATCTGCGGGTGCCGCAGCGGTAGCTGCTCCTTGGCGCCGCAGGAGCGCATCGAGGCCTTCTTGAGGTTGTCGATCTCGCCCTTCGATGCGGGCGGCGAAGCGCGGAATGCGGTCGCGAAGGCCTCCGCGCTGCAACTGCAGAAGTCTCCATGGCCGGGCTGCCGGTTGGCGCTTGAGATGCAGTCCTGCCGAAACCACGCATAAATGCTCGATTTCGCGGCCGGGCATTGTTGCAACAGCCTGTAGTCGCGTACGAGCGCCCGGCGACGGAAGGTCGAGCCGGTCTCCTTCACGGCCTCCCTGTAGCCTTCGGTGAGGCAGCGGCAGTCGTAGAGCTCGGGGTAGTCCTCGTTCTTGGCGCACGCGACGGCGAAGCGCTGGACCTCGCGCTCCAGTTGGGCCGGAGACGCCGCGCCCGCGCCGTGCGCACACGCCAGCGCCGCGGCCAGAAACAGCATCGCGCGGATCGCGCATATCACGCGCCAGGCCACGTTCATCCGTTCTCCTCTCTGGAGCCGCCACCCGGCGGCGACGACGATGTTGCCGCGTCTCGCGCCCGCTGTATATGGCGGCTTCCACGAAAGTTGAAACGCGCCGCCGTGATGAACCATCCAATGGGCAAGAGAAGCTCATGTCACACATCGCACCCACTCCTTCCAGCCCGCCCTCGCCGCAGGACTCCGATGCCGGGCTCGCGGCCCGTGCCGCCGGCGGCGACGCACAGGCCTTCGCGCTCATCATGCGGCGCGACGGCGCCAATGACGTCCGCATCCTCAACACCGCCCTGGGCGCGGAGCTCGAAGCCGTGGCCGCCTACCAGGTCAGCGCGGAAAGCAAGCTGCTCGACAAGCCCGTGCTCGACCTCGCGACGACCTTCCAGGGCCATCACAAGCAGCACGCGGACCTGCTCGCGGCCACCATCACGAAGCTGGGCGGCAAGCCTGTCGTGGCCAAGGCGACTTACGACTTCCCGACGGAGCAACTGAAGTCGCAGGCCGACGTACTGCGCTTCGCCGCGAAGCTCGAACAGGGCGCGGTCAGCGCCTACCTGGGCGCGGTGCCGCTGTTCCAGGAGCGCGATCTCTCGAAGGCCGCGGCCAGCATCCTCAGCGGCGAGGCCATGCACTGGGCCGTGCTGCGCCAGGCGGTGGGCGAGGCGCCCGTTCCTGGGGCCTTCGTGTCGTGAAGGCCAACTCGCTGGCGGCGGCGGTCGCATTGACCGCCGGCGCGACCGTGCCCGCGTTCGCAGCACCGGACATTGTGCGCGGCGAGCAGATCTACGTGCGGTGCATGGCCTGCCACGCGCTACCCACCGACCGTGTCGGACCGCGGCACTGCGGCCTGTTCGGGCGCCGCGCGGGCAGCATCCCGGGCTACCCCTATTCGGATGCGATGAAGAACTCGCGCATCGTCTGGAACGACAAGACGCTGGACCGCTTTCTTGCGAATCCGCCCGCCACCGTGCCAGGCACCACGATGACCTATGCCGGCATCGACGACCCGGGTGAACGCGCGGACCTGATCGCCTATCTGCAGCGCGCCGGCGAAGGACCGGCCTGCGGACACTGAGAGCTTTCCCAAAGGCCGGGCGGCCATCGAGCGACGCGCTGCCGAGCCGCCTGCGCACCTGACCCGGCGCCGCCTGCACTCGCTAAGATCGCAGGTTTTCGCCATGGCAGCCCCACCCATCCCACGACTTTCGACGCGCCGCTTCGCGTGGGTGCTGTGGGTCATGCTGCTCCTTCCGGTAGCGCAGGCCGCTGCCCTGTGGCATAGCGTCTCGCACGCAGCGCAGGCGGCCCAGGCAATCCAGCCGGGTACGCCGACACCCGACGAGCCGCTGTCGCAGCCAGCGCACTGCGATCTCTGCCTTTTGGCGGCCAGCATTCATGGCGGCGCGCTGCCCAGCGCGCCGATCCCGCTCCCGCATCCGACCGCGCGGCATGAAGCGCCACTGACGGCTTTCGCAGCCAGCTGGCAGGGATCGCCCGCGCACCCCTACCGCAGCCGCGCGCCGCCCGCTTCCTCGCTCTGATCCGTGGTCCCACGCCCGCCCGCGTCCAGCGCGGGGCGGGCGCTCTCCAACGTTCCCGCGAGGAGCATCCGCTCATGCAATCCCTTTCCCGGGCCGGCCTCGTGCTGGCCCTGGCCATGCCGCTCGGCGCGCTGGCCGAACCTTCATCCTCCGACGTCGACGCGCTTCGACGGGAGATCCAGTCCATGCGCGCCGACTACGAAGCGCGCCTGCAGGCGCTCGAACAGCGCGTCAAGGCGGCCGAGGCCGCCGCCGGCAGCACGGGCGGCACCGCCAGCGCCGCGGCCGCGCCGGTCGCCTCCCCACCGCCCGCTGCCGAGCCGGCCCCAGCGGCCGTCGCCGGGGCGGGTGGCGGCGGTGCGAACTCCTTCAATCCCGCGCTGTCGCTGATCCTCTCGGGCGCCTACACGCGCACGTCGCAGGACCCGGCGAACTACGCGATCACCGGCTTCCCGCTGCCGCCGAACGCGGAGATCGGGCCCGGCACCCGCGGCTTCAGCCTCTCGGAATCGGAGCTCGGCTTCTCGGCCAGCATCGACCCCTGGCTGCGCGGCGCGGCCAACATCGCGCTGCACCCGGACAACTCCGTGTCGGTGGAGGAAGCCTTCATCCAGACCACCTCGCTCGACAGCGGGTTCTCGCTCAAGGCGGGCCGCTTCTTCTCGGGCATCGGCTATCTCAATGCGCAGCATTCCCACACCTGGGACTTCGTCGACAACCCGCTCGCCTACCAGGCGATGCTCGGCACGCAGTACGGCGACGACGGCATGCAGCTCACGTGGATCGCGCCGATCGACCACTACATCGAGCTCGGTGCCGAGATCGGCCGGGGCCGCACCTTTCCGGGCAGCGATTCGAGCAGCAACGGCGCCGGCATGACCGCGCTGACGCTGCACACCGGTGGCGACATCGGCGACAGCAGCAACTGGCGCGCAGGCGTCTCGGTGCTCAACGCCAAGGCGAACAACCAGGCCCTGGTCTCGACGAACGCGGCGGGCGCGGCAGTGAACGACATCTTCAACGGCGACACCCGCGTGTGGGTGCTGGACGGCGTGTGGAAGTGGGCCCCCAACGGCAACGCCACGCGGACCAACTTCAAGCTGCAGGGCGAATACCTGCACAGCACGCGCAACGGCAACCTGCTCTACGACGTCGGCAACACCGATGCCTTCGGCGCCTTGCGCGTGGCGCAATCGGGCTGGTACGTGCAGGGCATCTACCAGTTCATGCCGCGCTGGCGCGTTGGCCTGCGGACGGAAAGGCTCGACCCCGGCACGCCGAGCTTCGGCCTCTCATCCGCCGCGCTGTTCAGCGACTACCGGCCGCGCAAGAACTCGGTGATGGTCGACTTCAACCCGAGCGAGTTCTCGCGCATCCGGCTGCAATTCGCGCAGGACCGCGCCCGCGAAGGCTTCGTCGACAACCAGATCACCCTCCAGTATCAAATGAGCTTGGGCGCCCACGGCGCACACAGCTATTGAAGCACCCACCAACAAGGAGCCCTCCATGAAGATTCGCTCTCCCCTTCCCCTCATCGCCCTCCTGGCCGCGCCGCTGATGCTGCTGGCCGCGCCCGCGCAGGCCGCGCTGCGTGTCTTCGCCTGCGAGCCCGAGTGGGGCGCGCTGGCGCAGGAACTCGGCGGCCCTCTCGTCGACGTCTCGGTCGCGACCAACGCGCTGCAGGACCCGCACCAGATCCAGGCCAAGCCGAGCCTGATCGCCCGCGCGCGCGGCGCCGACCTCGTGGTCTGCACCGGCGCCGAACTGGAGATCGGCTGGCTGCCGGTGCTGCTGCAGCAGTCGGGCAACGCGAAGGTGCAGCCCGGCCAGCCCGGCAACTTCGCGGCCGCGGACTTCGTGCGCAAGCTCGAAGTCCCGACGCAAGTGGACCGCTCGCAGGGCGACGTGCATGCGGCCGGCAATCCGCACATCCAGACCGACCCGCGCAACATCGCGCTGGTCGCGACGGCGCTCGGCAAGCGGCTCGCGCAGGTCGATCCGGCCAACGCGGCCGAGTACACGAAGCGCAGCGCCGACTTCAGCCAGCGCTGGCAGCAGGCGATGGCGCGCTGGGGCACGCAGAGTGCGCCGCTCAGGGGCGCACCGGTGGTCTCGCAGCACAACGCCTTCGTCTACCTCTATGACTGGCTCGGCATGAAGGAGGTCGCGGTGCTCGAACCCAAGCCCGGGGTCGAGCCCACGGCCTCGCATCTTCAGGAGGTCCAGGCTGCCCTGAAGGGCACGCCCGCGAAGATGGTGATCTACGCCGCCTACCAGGACTCGCGGCCCTCGGACTGGCTCAGCAGGAACGCGGGCCTGCCGGCGGTCAAGCTGCCCTTCACCGTCGGCGGCACCGACGGCGCGAAGGATCTGTTCGGCCTCTTCGACGACACGCTCGCGCGGCTGCTCGGCGCTGGGGCGAAGTCGTGAGCTGGAGCGCGCTCGACGCGGGCATCCTCGGCCCCGCACTGATCGCCGGCCTGCTGGTGCTGGCCACGCATGTGCCGCTGGGCATGCAGGTGCTGGACCGGGGCATTGTGTTCATCGATCTCGCGATCGCGCAGATCGCGGGCCTCGGGGTGATCGCCGCCGACGCCTTGGGCATGCCCGAGGGCGGTGTCGCGGTGCAGGCGGCGGCCGTCACCGCAGCGCTGCTCGGCGCCTGGCTGCTGACGTGGACCGAACGCCGCGCCCCGCAGCAGCAGGAGGCGCTGATCGGCGTGATGTTCATCCTCGCGGCCTGTGCGGGCATCCTGCTGCTCGCGAGCAATCCGCACGGCGGCGAGCACCTGAAGGACCTGCTCGTCGGCCAGATCCTGTGGGTCAACAAGACGCAACTGCTGTGGCTCGGCGGCATCTCCGCCGTCCTGCTCGTCGCCATGCGGCTCGGATGGATCGCGCGGCTGGGCCGCTTCGGCTTCTACGCGGCGTTCGCGCTCGCGGTGACGGCCTCGGTGCAGCTCGTCGGCGTGTACCTCGTGTTCTCGAGCCTCATCATTCCGGCGCTCGGCACCCGGGCGCACGACGGGGCACGGCGCCTGCGCATCGCCTACGTGGTCGGCGCGCTGGGCTATGCACTCGGGCTCGCGCTGTCGGCGCTGTTCGACCTGCCCTCGGGCGCCGTGATCGTGTGGACCCTCGCGGCCTGCGCGCTCGCGGGTGCGCTCACGCTGCGGCCGCGCCTCGATCAGAGTTTGTAAGTCGACAGAAGAATGCTGGTCTCGCTGTTCGAGATGCCGGGGATCGAGCGGATCGCGGTCAGCACGCGGTCGAAGGCTTCGAGCGTGTCCGCGCGCAACTCGGCCAAGAGGTCCCACCGCCCGTTGGTGGAATGCAGCGTGATCACGTTCGGATGGCCCCGCAGCGCGCGGCGCACCTCGTCGCCATTGGGGCCGTCGACTTCGATGCTCATCATCGCCCGGATGCGGTAACCCTCCGCGTCGGGCCGCAGGCGCACGGTGTAGCCGACGATGGTGCCGTCGGCCTCCAGCTTCGCGATGCGGTTCTGCACCGTCGCGCGCGCCACGCGCAGCTTCTGCGCCAGCGCCACCACGGACATGCGGGCGTTGTCCCGGAGGAGCGCGATGAGCTGGCGGTCGGTATCGTCCATGGATTGTCATTTTGCTATTCAAAGCTAGCAAACTGCAAGCTTCGGAGCCGGATTTGACAGGTTGCAGGGTTCAATCTGGCACCACGAGACGGAACAATGAGCGCATCCCGGCAACGCCCGGTATCCCGCAAGGAAAGCCTCATGACCCGCTTCATCGACGTACCGACCATGTCCCGCCTGATCCAGGATGTCGGCGCAATTTCATTCATCGGCGAACTCGCCGACGTGATCCGCCAGGACTTCATCCGCTGGGCCGACTTCGACAAATCGGCCCGCGTGGCGAGCCATTCCGACATCGGCGTGATCGAGCTGATGCCGGTATCCAACGCCAAGAACTACGCCTTCAAGTACGTCAACGGCCACCCGAGCAACACCGCGAAGGGCCTGTACACGGTGATGGCCTTCGGGGTGCTCGCGGAAGTGGACACGGGCTATCCGGTGCTGCTGTCCGAACTCACCGTCGCGACCGCGCTGCGCACCTGCGCGACCTCGCTGATGGCAGCGCGTGCACTGGCACGCCCCGATGCGCGGCGCATGGCGTTGATCGGCAACGGCGCGCAGAGCGAATTCCAGGCGCTGGCTTTTCATGCGCACCTGGGCATCGACGAGATCGCGGTCTACGACGTCGATCCGCGCGCCACGGACAAGCTCGTTCGCAATCTCTCGGTCTATCCACAGCTGAAGCTGATCCGCGCTGCATCGACCGCCGAAGCGGTGCGCGGCGCCGACATCGTGACGACGGTCACGGCCGACAAGACCTACGCCACCATCCTCACGCCCGAAATGATCGAGCCGGGTATGCACATCAACGCGATCGGCGGCGATTGCCCCGGCAAGACCGAACTGCATGTGGACGTGCTGCGCCATGCGCGCGTGTTCGTCGAGTACGAGCCGCAGACGCGCATCGAAGGCGACATCCAGCAGTTGCCGAAGGACTTCCCGGTGGTCGACCTGTGGCGCGTGCTCGCTGGCGTCGAGGCCGGCCGCGAGCATCCATCGCAGGTGACCGTCTTCGACTCGGTGGGCTTCGCGCTCGAGGACTATTCCACGTTGCGCTACGTGTTCGACCAGGCCATGTCGCGCGACATGGGCGTCGACGTCGAACTCGTGCCCGCGGCCGATGACCCGAAGGACCTGTTTCGATACACCCGCCCCGGCGCTTCGCGCGCAGTGATGCGCCGCGTGGCCTGAACGCCAGTCACCCAGAGAGAGGAATCGCACCCGTGTCCACGCTCCGCTCCGTCCAGGCACCTGCTGCCGTCGTCATGATCCGCCCGCACGGCTTCACCCCCAATCCCGAAACTGCGGCGGACAACGCATTCCAGACGCGCGCCGGGAAGGCATCCGCGGAGGCCCTTGCTCGTTCCGCCTACCGCGAGGTCACCGCCGCCGCCGAGCGTCTCCAGAGCGAAGGCGTGCGGGTGCACCTCTTCGAAGACCGCGGCGAGCGCGACACGCCGGACTCGGTGTTCCCGAACAACTGGTTCTCCACGCATCCGGGCGGCCACGTCGCGCTCTATCCGATGTACTGCGAGAACCGTCGCCGCGAGCGCCGCCCCGAGATCATCGAGACGCTCAAGGCCGACTACCGGGTGCAGGAGGTGATCGACTACTCGGGCCTCGAGCACGACGGCCTCTTTCTCGAAGGGACCGGCGCCATGGTGCTCGACCACATGGCGCGCGTGGCCTACGTCGCACGTTCGAACCGCGCCGATCAGGTCGCACTCGAACGCTTCAGCACGCACTTCAACTTCGAGCCCATCGCGTTCGACACCTGCGACCCGATGGGCCGGCCGGTCTATCACACCAATGTGCTGATGTGCGTCGCGACCGCGTTCGCGATGGTGGGCTTCGACCTCATTCCGGACCGCCGCCGTGCGGACGAGGTGCGTGCGCGGCTCGAAGAGTCGGGACGCGAGGTCATCGCATTGAGCGCCGAACAGATCGCCAACTTCGCGGGCAATGCGATCGAGCTGTCAGGCCATGGCGGGCGCATCCTCGCGCTCTCGCAGCGCGCGTTCGACAGCCTCACCGCGCAACAGAAAGCGGTGATCGAACGCTCCGCCCGGCTCGTGCCGCTCGCGGTGCCGACGGTGGAGATGGCGGGCGGTTCGGTGCGCTGCATGCTTGCGGGCATTCACCTCGCACCGAGGCACCGCGATGCCTAGCTTCGCGCTGCCGACGTGCCGCGCGAGCCGCGCCATGCGCCGAAGATCGCGATCAGTCCGGGGATGAGGATCAGGCCCCAGATGATCTTCTCCAGATGCTCGCGCACCAGCGGCAGGTTGCCGAAGAAGTAGCCCGCGGTCGTGATGCCCAGCACCCAGATCAACGCACCGACGACATTGAACAGGGTGAACTTGCCGCGCGTCATGTCGGCCACGCCCCCCACGAAGGGCGCGAAGGTGCGAATGAACGGCATGAAGCGCGCGAGGACGATGGTGATGGCGCCATAGCGTTCGTAGAACGCATGCGCCTGGTCGAAGGCCTTGCGGTTGAAGAAGCGCGAGTTTTCCCACTGGAAGACCTTCGGCCCGAAGTAGCGGCCGATGCTGTAGTTGCACTGGTCGCCGAGGATCGCGGCTGCAAGCAGGATCGGCACAGCGACCCCGAAGTTCATCAGCCCCGCGCCGCTCAGCGCGCCGACGATGAAGAGGAGCGAATCGCCGGGCAGGAAGGGCATCACGACAAGCCCCGTTTCGACGAACACGATCAGGAACAGAAGGCCATACACCCAGACCCCGTAGGTCGCGACAAAGGCTTCGAGATGCTTGTCGATGTGCAGGATGAAATCGACGAGAAAGCTGATGATTTCCATAAAACGATTGTCGCTTACCCCCAGCCTCGCCCACTTCGTGTGGCTCGGGCACCCCTTCCAGGGGGCAATCCCGGCGGACCGGCCAAGCCGGTTCCGCGGGATTCGTGATCTGGGGTTGAAAACTAGAATGCTCGCGTGAGCGCACTCCCTCTTCCCCCGCAACGCGGCGCCCGATCCGCGAGCTTCCCGACGAACTGATCAGCCAGATCGCGGCGGGCGAAGTGGTGGAGCGCCCCGCCTCGGTGATCCGCGAACTGCTCGACAACGCGCTCGATGCCGGCGCGCGCCAGATCACGGTGCGGCTCTCCGCGGGCGGTGTTCGCCTGATCTCCGTCGAGGACGACGGCACCGGCCTGCCGCAGGGCGAGCTTCCGCTGGCCCTGCGCCGTCATGCGACCAGCAAGATCGCGAGCCTCCACGATCTCGAAACCGTCGGCACGATGGGCTTTCGCGGCGAGGCGCTCGCAGCGATCAACGCGATCGCCGACCTCAGCATCCATTCGCGCTTCGCCGGCGCCGACAGCGCCTTCGCGCTCGACGGCCGCACCGGCGAGCTGCGCCCCGTGGCGCGCGCAACCGGCACCACGGTCGAGGTGCGCGAGCTCTTCTTCGCCACACCCGCGCGCCGCAAGTTCCTGAAGACCGACGCGACCGAGCTCGCGCACTGCATCGAGGCCGTGCGCCGCCACGCGCTCGCGCGGCCCGATGTCGGTTTCTCGATCTGGCACGAAGGCCGGCTGGTCGAACAGTGGCGCACGGCCGCCACGCTGGAGCAGCGGCTCGCCGACACCCTCGGCGACGACTTCGTGAAGCAAAGCGTCGTGGTCGAGCATGAGGCCGGCCCGGTGCGCGTCACCGGACGCGCGGGCATTCCCGATGCGGCACGGTCGCGCGCCGACCAGCAGTTTTTCTACGTCAATGGCCGCTTCGTTCGCGACAAGGTGCTCGCCCACGCGGTGCGCAGCGCCTACGAGGACGTGCTGCACGGCCAGCGCCAGCCGGTGTATGCGCTGTACCTCGAGATCGATCCGGCGCGCGTCGATGTCAACGTGCATCCGACCAAGATCGAGGTGCGCTTCCGGGACAGCCGCGAGGTGCACCAGGCGGTGCGTCATGCCATCGAGAACGCGCTCGCGGCGCCGCGCGCCGGCGATGCGGCTGCCGCGCCTGCCGAGCCCTTCTTCAAGCCGCGCGCATTGCCCGAGGCGGCGGCGTGGACCCAGCCCGCGATGCCGTTCGCCTCCGAACGCGGCCTCGGTGATATGGCGGCGATGTGGCCCGCCTATCGCGACACGTCGGCGATACCGGTTTCGCTGCCGACATCTGACACCCGTGCCGCGCCCGCAAGCGCACCATTCGCCCCGGCAGCGCAAGCCCCGTCGAGCGCCGGCACAGCCGCGGGGGAAAGCTGGCCCCTGGGCCGCGCGCTCGCGCAACTGCAGGGCGTCTACATCCTCGCGGAGAACAGCCAGGGTCTCGTCATCGTCGACATGCACGCGGCGCATGAGCGCATCGTCTACGAGCGCCTGAAGACGCAACTCGACGGCGCGGCGATCGCAAGTCAGCCGCTGCTGATTCCCGCCACCTTCGCGGCGACGCCGCAGGAAGTCGCGACGGCGGAAGCGTGTGCCGCGGTGCTGCCCTCGCTCGGGCTCGAGATCTCCCCGTTCTCGCCGCGCACCCTCGCGGTGCGTGCCGTGCCCAGCACGCTGGCGGACGGCGATCCGGTCGAGCTCGCGCGAGGCGTGCTCGCCGAGCTGGCCAACCACGATGCGAGCACGGTGGTGCAGCGCGCCCAGAACGAGCTGCTCTCCACCATGGCCTGCCACGGCGCGGTGCGCGCCAACCGCAAGCTGACCCTCGAAGAGATGAACGCGCTGCTGCGCCAGATGGAGGCCACGGAGCGCTCCGACCAGTGCAACCACGGGCGGCCGACATGGCGCCAACTGTCGGTCCGCGAGCTCGACGCGCTCTTCATGCGCGGACGCTGAGCGAACACTCACCGCGCTTCTTTTCCTTACCTCGCTTACATCCGTCGGTTTTCCGGCCCCGGATCTGCGTAGGCCCGCGCCGGCATTAGGGTTTTCCGGGGTCATCGGCACGACAGGCACAACCGTTGCATGAGGTCTTTCGTTGAACTTTCCGGGCAAAACGCCAATCCTTCGACGTTCATGAAAACCTGGTCCCTGTACGCATCCGCTACCGCCCTGGTTGCCCTGCTGGCAGCCGGCTGCTCGACGCTCGACGAGCGTCAGCGCGAATGGATCTTCCAGCCCAGCGACCGCAGCTGGGGCAACTCGGAGGCCAGCAGCAAGGGCATGGACGACGTCTGGATCGAGTTCAAGTCCTCGCTCACCGACGAGCCGGTGAAGCTGCACGGGCTGTGGCTCGGCCGCGCGCCGGAGTCGCCGGACCAGCCGGTCATGCTCTACCTGCATGGTGCGCGCTACAACGTGGCCGGCTCGTCGCCGCGGATGCGGCGGATGAACGAGCTGGGTTTCTCGGTGCTTGCGATCGACTACCGCGGTTTCGGCAAGAGCTCCAAGGGCTTGCCTTCGGAAGATTCGGCGCGCGAGGACGCGCTCGAGGCCTGGAAGTGGCTCGCCGCGCATCATCCCAAGCAACCGCGCTACATCTTCGGCCACTCGCTCGGCGGCGCGATCGGCATCGACCTCGCATCGCGCGTGCACGACGAGAGCGGCATCATCGTCGAGAGCACCTTCACCTCGATCGCCGACGTGGTCAGCAGCTTCAAGTGGGGATGGCTGCCCTTCGGGCCCTTCATCACGCAGCGCTTCGAGGCGATCAGCAAGGTGAAGGACATCGACGCCCCGCTGCTCGTGGTGCATGGCACTGCCGACAGCCTGATCAACCCGACCCTCGGTCGCAAGCTCTACGACGCCGCGACGGTGCCGAAAATGTTCGTGCTGGTCGAAGGCGGATCGCACCACAACCTCAATTCGATCGGGCAGGCGCAGTACCGGTCGGCCCTCACCCAGCTCTTCCGCATGCACGAGCCGCCGCTGGAACCGCCCACGGACATGGCGGCAAGCCAACCCACCGTCGCGCACAGCGCGTCCACGCCTTCGCTCTGACGCGGGCTTTGTTACCCTTGGGCGCATGCCGCCCCCCGCCGTACAGGCCCTCTCCCCTTCCTCCAAGACCTCCGTCCGCATCGCCGGCATGCCGGCCGGCCTGGTCGTGCTCGCGCTCGCGCTGCTGCTGGGCATCCAGCCGGTCACGACCGATCTCTACCTGCCCGCACTTCCCGCGCTGACTGCGAGCCTCGGCGCGCAGATGGCGCATGCGCAGCTCACGCTGAGCGCGCTGCTGCTGGCCTTCGGCAGTTCGCAGCTCGTCTTCGGGCCGCTGTCGGATCGCTTCGGCCGGCGCCCGGTGCTGCTGTGGGGGCTGGCCGGCTACGTGATCACGAGCATCGGCGGCGCGGTCGCGCCTTCCATCGAAGTGCTGATCGTGTGGCGCACGCTGCAGGGCGCGGCAATGGGCGCGGCCGTGATGGCGGCACGCGCGATCGTGCGCGACCTCTATCAGCCGGCCGAAGGCGCCCGCGTCATGTCGCGCGCACTGACCGGCCTGGGCGTCATCGCCTGCCTCTGCGCGCCGACGGGCGGGCTGGTCTCCGATCTCTTCGGCTGGCGCTTCGCGCTGCTGGTACCGACCCTGTTCGGCGCGGCCACGCTGGCGCTGATCGCATTTCGCTTCAACGAGACGCTGCCGGCCCGCAACCCGGACGCGCTGCGCTTCGCGACGCTGGCCGGGACCTGGACGATGGTGCTGCGCAACCCGACCTTTATGGCCTTCAGCGCGCTCACGACCGCTGCCTACGGGCTGCTCTTCACCTTCCTGGCTTCGTCCTCCTTCGTCTTCATCCAGGTGCTCGGTCTCAGCAAGACGCAGTACGGGCTCGTGATGCTGTGGAACTCCGTGGCCTACATCGCGGGCACCTTCATCTGCCGCCGCTGGCTCGTGCGTCATGGCGTTCGCGGCAGCGTGTCGCGGGCCGGCGTTCTCACGCTGGCAGGCGGCACCGCGATGGGCGTTCTCTCGCTGGCGGGCGTGCAGTCGGTCGCCGCGATCGTGGGGCCGCTCACGCTCACGATGCTCGCGCACGGCGTGCACCAGCCGTGCGGACAGACAGGCGCGGTCGGTCCCTTTCCCCGGGCGGCGGGCGCGGCATCGGCGCTCAACGGCTTCATCATGATGCTGGCCGCCTTCGGCATCGGCGGCTGGCTCGGTGCGCGCATGGACGGCACCGTGATGCCGCTGACGCTCGGCATGTGGTTCTGGAGCGTCTGCATCGCGCTCGTGGCCTGGACGCTGGTGCGCAAGCATGGAGAGGCGCATGGCCACTGACGGCAGCGCCATGCCGCGTTACGTGGCGCTCGCAGGACCGACCGCATCGGGCAAGACCGCGGCAGCGCTGGCCGTCGCGCGCGTCCGGCCGGTCGAGATCGTCAGCGTCGATTCGGCGCTGGTCTATCGCGGCATGGACATCGGCACCGCCAAGCCGACGGCGCAGGAGCGCGCCGAGGTGCCGCATCACCTGATCGACATCATCGACCCGCGCGACGCCTACAGCGCCGCCGCCTTCGTTCAGGATGCACGACGGCTCATCGCGGAGATCACGGCGCGCGGCCGGCTGCCGCTGCTGGTGGGCGGCACGATGCTCTACTTCAAGGCGCTCGCCGAAGGCATCGACGCGATGCCGGCCGCCGACCCCGACGTCCGCAAGCGACTCGACGCCGAAGCCGCCGTGCTGGGCTGGCCCGCGATGCATGCACGGCTCGCCGAAGTCGATCCGGTCACCGCCGCGCGGCTCGCGCCCAACGACAGCCAGCGCATCCAGCGTGCGCTGGAGGTGTGGCACACCAGCGGGCAGCCGCTGTCGAGCTTCCATGCGGCCGGCAACACCGGTGCGCTCGCAAGCGGATGGCCGCCCGCGGCGCTGATCTCGCTCGAGCCCACCGAACGCGCATGGCTGCATGAACGCATCGCGATGCGCTTCGATGCGATGCTGGCCTCGGGCTTTATCGCCGAGGTGCAGGCCCTGCGCGCACGCGGCGACCTCAACGCCGACCTGCCCTCGATGCGCTGCGTCGGCTACCGGCAGGCCTGGGAGGCGCTGGACGGCGACTGGCCGATGGCCGACCTTCGCGAGCGCGGCATTGCCGCCACGCGCCAGCTCGCCAAGCGGCAGATCACCTGGCTGCGCAGCATGCGCGAGCGGCACGTCATCGCGGCCGAGGCGCCGGATGCGATCGTGCAGGTGGTGCAACAGGCGGCGCGGATCGCATGACGCTGCGCATTACGGAGCTCGCAAAGCACTACGGCGAGGTGCCGGTGTTCGAGCACGTCTCGCTCGAAGTCGCAAGCGGCGAATTCGTGGCGATCGTCGGCGAATCGGGGGTGGGGAAATCGACGCTCCTCAACTGCATGGCCGGCCTCGACCACTGGGACGCCGGCAGCGTGGTGCACGATGGTGTCGACATCGGTTCGCTCGATGCGGAGGCGCGCGCGATCTGGCGGCGCCGGCATGTCGGCTTCGTGTTCCAGGCCTTCCATGTGCTGCCGCACCTCGACGTGTCGCAGAACGTCGCGCTGCCGCTGATGCTGCTCGGAGAACGCGGCGCGGCGGCCGATGAGCGCGTGGCACGGATGCTCGACGCGGTGGGCCTGGCCGGGCTCGGCGATCGTCTGCCGCAGCAGCTCAGCGGCGGCCAGTTGCAGCGCGTTGCGATCGCACGTGCACTGGTGCACCGGCCGTCGCTGCTGCTCGCGGACGAGCCGACCGGCAATCTCGACCCGACCACCGCCGCGCGCGTGCTCGAAGTGCTGCTCGCGCAGACACGCGAGCACGGCGCGTCGCTGATCCTGGTCACGCATTCGGAAGCTGCGGCGGCGCGCGCCGACCGGGTGCTGCATCTGAGCGCCGACGGCGTGCGCTGAGAGCGCGCGCCGCGGGCGGGCTCAATCGTCCAATCCGGCGCCCCCGCCGTCGCGTGCAGGCCGAGCGCGCCAGCCCAGGCGCCCGATCATCCGGATCAGGGCCACGGATCTCGGCGCGTCCCGGACCAGCGGCGGCACCGACAGCGCCATCAGCAGCGCCGCAAGCGGCACCACGCAGACGAAGCCGATGAACTTGAAGCCAACCGCGCCCGCCACCCCGCCGAGCACGAACATGCCGATCAGGCCGCCCGCGAGCTTGAGCCGCGAGCGGTCATGGCGAACCAGCACCGCGCCGTGCGCCTTGCGGCGATTCCAGTAGAGCATCTTGCCGAGCTCCATCCCGAGGTCGGTGATGTTGCCGGTCATGTGCGTGGTGCGCGTGCTGCCGCCCGAGGTCTTGGAGGCCACGGCGTTCTGCAGGCCCATGATGAACGACAGCAGCAGCACCGTGAGCGGCACCGCGAAAGGCGTCGACCAGGTGAGCGTGACCGCACCCATCAGCCCGAACGGGAACATGAGCAGCGCCTCGAGCAGCAGCGGCAGCGCATACACGCTATGCAGCCGGTGCTGGCGCCCCCAGTTGACCAGCATCGCGCACACCGCGGCGCCCGCGACGAAGAACAGGATCGCGCCCAGCGCATTGAGCAGCATCCGGACCTGCCCGAGCACGAGCCCGTCCGCGAGCTGGGAGGTGAAGCCGGTCATGTGCGAGGTGTAGGTGTGCAGCACGAGGAAGCCGCCCGCATTGACCGCGCCCGCATTGAAGGCCAGCAACAGGCCGAGCATCCGGTTCGTCGAAGGCGACCGGTGCCGGATGGTGAGGAATCGAAGCCTGCGCACGTTCGTCTCAGACGCCTGCGCCGCCGAGCAGCGCAGCAAAGCGCCCCAGGTCGACATTGCCACCGCTGACGATCACGCCGACGCGCCTGCCGCGGATCGCCTCGCCCGCCGCACAGGCCCCCGCGAAAGCCAGGCACCCCGTGGGCTCGACCACCATCTTCATCCGCTCGGCAAAGAAGCGCATCGCCTCGACCAGTTGCGCATCGCTCACCGTGACGATGTCATTGACGTCGCGTCGAATGATGCCGAAGGTGTATTCCCCCAGATGCTGCGTCTGAGCGCCGTCGGCGATGGTTTTCGGCGTGTCGATGTGAACGATGCGGCCCTCGCGCAACGAGCGCTGGCCGTCGTTGCCGGCCTCGGGCTCGACGCCGTAGATCGTGCATTGGGGCGACAGTGCGCGCGCCGAAAGCGCCGAGCCGCTGGTCAGGCCGCCGCCGCCGAGGCAGACGTAGAGCACGTCGAGCGGCCCCGCGTCCTCGATCAGCTCCTTCGCTGCCGTGCCCTGCCCCGCGATCACGTCAGGATGGTCGTAGGGCGGCACGAGCGTCATGCCGCGCTCCTGCGCAAGCTTGCGCGTGAGCGCCTCGCGGTCTTCCGTGAAGCGGTCGTACTGCACCACCTCGGCGCCGTAGCCGCGCGTGGCCGCGAGCTTGGCCGCCGGCGCGTCGTTGGGCATCACGATGACCGCCGGCATGCCGAGGATGTTCGCGGCGAGCGCCACCGCCTGCGCATGGTTGCCCGACGAAAACGCGATCACGCCGGCCTTGCGCTGCGCGGCGTCGAACTTCGACAGGGCATTGAACGCGCCGCGGAACTTGAAGGCGCCCATGCGCTGGAAGTTCTCGCACTTGAAGAAGAACTGCGCACCCCAGCGCGCATCGGCGGTACGTGAGCGCAGCACCGGTGTCCGGTGGGCATGGCCATGGATTCGGCCGGCGGCGGCGATGACATCGTCGTAGGTGGGGAGTGCGTGCATTTCGGCCTCTTGGGGACAGCGCTGTCGGACACGACTGACAGACAGCAGGGTTCGAGCGTGCAATTTTTACCGGATGTCCAATCCTCTCATTTGTGGGAACTGCGGAACGCCGAACCGCGCGAACGCGAAATTCTGCATCGGCTGCGCAGGGCGGCTCCCGGGCCTTGCCCCGGCGGGCGGCATTCCGGCACGGATGCCCGCGATGCAGGCCCTCGAACGCGATCGGCCGATCGCCGCATCGCGGCCGGAAGCGTCATCCACCTCGTTCTGGCTGCACCTCGGGCTGGTCGGCCTCACGATGATCCTTGCTTTCGTCGCTTGGTGCATCTACGTATTCCTCGGCCGGCCCGCGCCCTGGATCCCTCCTGCGCCGGCAACCCGAGCGCAAGAACCGGTCCACGTGTCCGTGCCCGTCCCGACGCCTGTGCCCGGTCCGGCTGCCCCGCCCGTGCGGGAAGCGGCCCTCACGGCGGATCGGACCCCGGCGGCTCCCCGTTCCGCGCCGACGCGCACCGCCGCGATACCGCGCACGCGCCGCGATACGCGCGACCTCGACCGTTCGATGCCGATCGAGTACCCGGTGGTCGCCCCCCGCCCCGCCTCGCAGCCGGACCCGGGCCCGCCGATCGTGCCGGGGCCAGGCCCTCAATACAGCTGGACACGCCCCTCCACCACGCGCGTCGCTGGCGATCCCGGCCCGCCCATCGCCGTCGGGCCCGGCCCACGCTACGAGGCGCGGCCGGAAGTGCGCGCGCCGGTCACGGCGGTCATGCCCAGCGGCGACCCGGGGCCGCCGATCGCGATCGGACCGGGCCCGCGGTACGACTACTCGACCCCTTCGGCCCGGGAGCGCTGAAGCGCCTCCGGCCCAGGCTTCCTCGCATTCTTCGGCGCCTGCTGTCGAAATGCCGACTTGCGCGCCGTCATTGCAGTGAGCGATCCTGCTCGGCACATCTTTTTGCGAGGTTTCCATGCAATACATGCTCATGTTCTACCAGCCGGAATCGGAGTTCCTGGAGCGCGACGAGATCTCCAGCCAGGCCTACCGCGCCAGCTGGATGGACTACGTGGGTGCGATCCGCAAGTCCGGCGTCGCGCTCAACGGCCACGGCCTCCATCCGCCGATGACCGGCACCACGCTGCGCATCCGCGGCGACAAGCGGCAGGTGCAGGACGGCCCCTTCGCCGACACCAAGGAGCAGCTCGGCGGCTACTTCGTGATCGACGTCGCCGACCTCGACACCGCGCTCGAGTGGGCCGCGCGCGCCCCTTGCGCGAGCACCGGCGGGGTGGAGGTGCGCCCGGTCTTCACCACGTCCGCGATGTGACGGACACCGCGCGGAACAACGCAAGGACCGCGGCCGAAAGGGCCGCCGAAAAGGCGGCCCGCCAGTCGTACGGCCGTCTGGTCGCCATTCTTTCGGCGCGCACGCGCGATATCGCGGCATCCGAAGACGCGCTCGCCGATGCCTTCGCGCGTGCGCTCGAGCGCTGGCCGGTCGATGGCGTGCCGGACCGGCCCGAGGCCCGGCTGCTCAGCGTCGCGCGCCACCGCACGCTCGATGCGTGGCGGCACAGCCGGGTGCGGGACGAGGCGGCGCAGACCCTTCTCCTGCTGGCCGATCAGGTCGCTGCGGACGCGGGCGGCGCCGAGGCCGTGCCCGACGATCGCCTGCGCCTGCTCTTCGTGTGCGCGCATCCGGCCATCGACGAGGCCGCTCGCGCGCCGCTGATGCTGCAGACGGTGCTCGGCCTCGACGCGGCCCGCATGGCCGGCGCCTTCCTGACCGCGCCGGCCACGCTCGGACAGCGCCTGGTGCGCGCCAAGGCGCGCATCCGGTCCGCAGGCATCCCCTTCGAGTTTCCGCGCGCGCAGGATCTGCCGCAGCGCCTGCAGGACGTGCTCGACGGCATCTACGCCGCCTACGGCACGGGATGGGACGACGTCGATGGTGCGGATGCCAAACAGCGCGGCCTGACGTCCGAAGCCATCGAGCTGGGCCGCATCCTCTGCGAGCTGATGCCGCGTGAGCCCGAGCCCTGGGGGCTTCTGGCGCTGATGCTGTTCTGCGAAAGCCGCGCCGCCGCCCGCCGCAGCGATGCCGGCGACTACGTGCCGCTCGACGAACAGGACACCGCGCTGTGGAACCGCACGCTTCGCGCGCAGGCCGAGCACGCCCTGCACGCCGCCGCGGCCCTGAACAATCCGGGGGCCTTTCAGATGGAGGCCGCGATCCAGTCGGCGCACTGCGCGCGGCGCCTGGGCGCCGACGTGCCGCCCGATGCGCTCGTGGCGCTGTACGACGGTCTCCTGGCGCTGCGGCCGGGACTGGGCGCGCGGGTGAGCCGCGCCTGCGCGCTGGCGAACGCCGCCGGTCCGGCCGAAGGGCTGCGCGCGCTCGACGCCTTCACGCCGGCGCAGATCGCGAACTACCAGCCCTACTGGGCGGCACGCGCGCATCTGCTGGGCGAGACAGGAAACGTGGCCGGAGCACGCGAAGCATACGCACGCGCGGCCGGCCTGAGCACCAGCCCCGCGATCCGGGCCTACCTGATGGCTGCTTCCGGCCGGCTGTGAGCGGCGATCAGCCCGCGCTCCGAAGCCAGGCCGGAAACGCGCGATCGAACTCCTGGGCGGTCACCTCCTGGAGGTGCTCGCAGGTGCTGAGCGGCAGGCCCACGCTGACTTCGCGATGCCAGAGCACCACCCCCGCGAGACGATTGACG
The DNA here is from genome assembly GCF_050632185.1 of Variovorax ureilyticus. Classification (GTDB taxonomy): domain Bacteria; phylum Pseudomonadota; class Gammaproteobacteria; order Burkholderiales; family Burkholderiaceae_C; genus Variovorax; species Variovorax ureilyticus_A. The sequence continues at coordinate 1,152,734 of NZ_CP192579.1, read as the reverse complement.
AGGATTCGCTCCTCGCGCGGCACCGGGTAGTCGGACACGCTGCTCGGGAGCCGCTCCATGGCGACCCGACGGCGGACCTCGATGGCCATCCAGCCTTTCCGTTGCTTCTTGATACAGATCGATCGGCCCAGCCAGTGCGCCAGATAGAGCTCCCGCAGCGCAAAGGCAGCGATCAGGACAAGCACAGAGGTCAACATGAAATGTCCACCGTAAGTTGTTGAGTCAAAACACTTTGATCGTGGTCGAAAGATAGGCCCGCTGCACCCCGTAGCGCAATACGGCAAAAGTCCTAGACGTTCCATAATCAAACGAGCCGCGTGACTTTTGTCGCGTCAAAACAACCATTCGACGCCGGGGCAGAATGCTTCGCATGTGGGCGCTGCTTTCCACCTTCTCCTTGCAGGAACTGCGCCACCACCCGTGGCGCAACGCGGCGGCGGTTGTCGCGGTGATGCTCGGCGTGGCGCTGGCCTTTTCGGTCCAGCTCATCAACGCCTCGGCGCTCGACGAGTTCTCGAGCGCGGTGCGCTCGGTCAATGGCCAGCCCGATCTCGAACTGCGCGCGGTGCAGGGCAGCTTCGACGAAGGCGTCTTCGCGAAGGTGGCGGCGCATCCGATGGTGTCGCTGGCAAGCCCCGTGCTCGAAGTGCCGACGGTCTCGCTGGCCGGGGGCCGCCAGATTCCGATCCGCGCGGTGGGCGTCGACCCGCTGGTGCTGCCTTCGATCGCACCGGCGCTGATGCCGAAGCCGGCCGAAGGCGGCGAACGCCTTTCGCTGCTGCGGCCCGGCAATGTGTTCCTCAACGCCGCCGCGCGCAAGGCGCTCGGCGAGACGGCTGCAACCGTCCAATTGCGCGTCGGCGGTCAGTGGCTGACGTTGAAAGTCGCCGGCCAGGTGGCCGCCGGCGGCGCGGCGCTCGCGGTGATGGACATCGGCGCGGCGCAGGACCTTTTCAATCGCGGCGGCCAGCTCACGCGCATCGATCTGCGGCTTGCTCCCGGCACCGATCGCGCCGCTTTCATGCGCGCATTGCGCGAATCGCCCGGCTGGCCGCAAGGCATCCAGATCGCGGAGCCCGGCGACGCGGCGGAGCGCGTGAGCAATCTCTCGCGCGCGTACCGCGTCAACCTCACCGTGCTCGCGCTGGTGGCGCTGTTCACCGGGGCCTTCCTGGTCTTCTCGGTCCTCGCGCTCAGCGTGGCGAAGCGCGCGCAGCAATTCGCGCTGCTCGGCGTGCTGGGCCTCACGCCACGCGAGCGGCTGAAGCTGGTGCTGGCCGAATCGCTGGTGCTGGGCCTGATCGGCAGCGCGGCCGGCATCGCGCTCGGGACGGCGCTCGCCGTGTTCGCGCTGAAAGTGCTCGGCGGCGATCTCGGCGGCGGCTATTTCGAGGGCGTCGCACCGACGCTGCGCTGGAGCTGGGGCGCCGCCCTGCTCTACGGTGCGCTCGGCGTGCTCGCTGCGCTGGTCGGCGGCTGGTGGCCGGCGCGCGCGGCGCAGGCGCTGCCCGAGGCGCTGACCCTCAAAGGCCTGGGCACGACGCATGCGCAGCGCGGGGCGCATCGCATCGCGCTGGTGCTGATCGCGGCCGGCGTCGCGCTCGCCGCGGCGCCCGCTGTGTTCGGCATTCCGATCGCCGCGTATCTCTCAGTCGGCTTGCTGCTGGTGGGCGGCATCACGGCGCTGCCGTGGCTCATCGCGTTGCTCTACGACCGGATCGCACCGCTCTTCTCGCGGCGCGTGCTGCCGCTGCTCGCGATCGAACGGGCGCGACGGATGCGCGGCACCGCGGCGGTCGCCGTCAGCGGCGTGGTGGCGAGCCTGAGCCTTGCGGTCGCGCTCACGGTGATGGTGGCCAGCTTCCGCGATTCGGTCACGCGCTGGCTCGATGTGGTGCTGCCGGCCGATCTCTATGTGCGCAGCGCGAGCGGCGGCAGTTCCACGAGCGAGCAGGCCTCGTTCACGCCGGCAACCGTGCAGGCCTTTGCGCAGATCCCCGGCGTGACACGCATCGGCACGCTGCGCACGCGCGCCTTGCTGCTCGACCCGTCCCGGCCCCCGGTCACACTGATCGCCCGCAGCCTCGACGACGGCGCCGACCGCTCGCTGCCCCTGCTCGGCGCGGCGCTGCCGGTGCCCGCGGGCCAGATCGGCGTCTACGTGAGCGAGGCGATGGTCGAGCTCTACGGCGCACGGCCGGGCGCCGTGTTCGAGCCGCTGTCGCGCGCATTCACTTCAACGTCTTCCGCACAGCCGCCCGTCTTCTTCGTCGCCGGCGTGTGGCGCGACTACGTGCGGCAGTTCGGCGCGGTCACGATCGACGCACGCGACTTCGAGCGCCTGACCGGCGACCGCAGCGTCAGCGACGTCGCGCTCTGGCTCACGCCCGGCGCGGATGTGTCGACGGAGACGCAGGCAGTGCGCGACATTGCGGCGCAGCGGCTGGGCCCGGCCGAGCCTATCGAAATCGCATCGGTCGGCCAGATCCGCGCCACCTCGCTGCGCATCTTCGACCGCAGCTTCGCGGTCACCTACTGGCTTCAGGCAGTCGCGATCGGCATCGGCCTGTTCGGCATCGCGGCGAGCTTCAGCGCGCAGGTGCTCGCGCGCCGCAAGGAGTTCGGTCTCCTGGCGCACCTCGGCTTCACGCGAAGGCAGGTGCTGGCGGTTGTCGCGGGCGAAGGCGCGGCATGGACCGCCATCGGCGCGATCGCCGGCCTGGTGCTCGGGCTCGCGGTGTCGGTGGTGCTCGTGCACGTCGTCAATCCGCAAAGCTTCCACTGGACGATGGACCTGCTGGTGCCATGGGTGCGCCTCTTCGCGCTATGTGCTGCGGTGCTCGCAGCAGGCACGCTCACCGCGTGGCTCGCGGGGCGTGCGGCGGCCGGCCACGACGCGGTGATGGCTGTCAAGGAAGACTGGTGAGCCACTGATGAGAATCGTCGGCATGCACGCACCCGCACTCCCGCGCTTGTCGCGACGCTCGCTGATGCTCTGCGCGCTCGCAGCGCCCATGGCCGCCTGGGCGCTGCCGCCGCGAGAGATGCGCTTTCCGCGCGACTTCGGCAGCCACCCCGATCTGAACACCGAGTGGTGGTACATCACCGGCCATGCGCGCTCCGGCGCGCGCGAATTCGGATTCCAGCTCACCTTCTTCCGTTCGCGCGTCGCCGAAACGCAGGACATGCGATCGGAATTCGCCGCGCGCCAGCTGATCTTTGCGCATGCGGCGATCACCGATCTCGAAGGCCGCAAGCTCTGGCACGACCAGCGCATCGCGCGCGCCGGCTTCGGCGTGGCCTCCGCCTCGGAAGAAGACACCGACGTGCGCCTGCGCAACTGGACGCTGCGGCGCCAGGGCAAGAGCTATCTGGCGCGGCTGCCGGCCGAAGGCTTTGCGCTCGACTTGCGTTTCACGCCCACGCAGGCGGTGATGCTGCAGGGCAGCGCCGGACTCTCGCGCAAAGGGCCGCAGCCCGAACAGGCGAGCTACTACTACAGCGAACCGCAACTCGCGACCGAGGGCCGGCTCACCGTGCAGGGCCACGGCTTCGACGTGCGAGGCACCGCGTGGCTCGATCACGAATGGAGCGAGGCCTACCTGCATCCCGAGGCTTCGGGCTGGGACTGGATCGGCATGAACCTCTTCGACGGCAGTGCACTGATGGCCTTCCGCATCCGCCACCGCGACGGCTCGACCCTGTGGGCCGGCGGGTCGATGCGCAGCGCCGACGGGCGCATGCGCGTCTTCGGTCCCGACGAACTCCAGTTCACGCCCGAAGGCCGATGGGTCAGCCCGCGCACGCGCGCCGACTATCCGGCGCGGCTGCGCATCCGCACGCCCATCGGCACGTTCAGCGTGCATCCGCTGCTCGACGATCAGGAGCTCGACAGCCGGGGTTCGACCGGCGCGGTGTACTGGGAGGGATTGAGTGATCTGCGCGACGCGCAGGGGCGGACTGTCGGGCGCGGGTATCTTGAACTCACCGGATATGTGCAGGCGCTGCGCATGTGATGTTGACGGCGTCTAGAGAAACCACCCGGTTCCGTCGAGCGAGATGTCGGCCTTGGTCCGCGGGACGTATTGGTCGAAGAACAGCCGCGACACGAGTTCGCTACGGCTTCGCACACCCAGCTTGTCGAAGCATTTTTTCAGGTGGTCCTCCACCGTGTAGCGGCTGACGAACAGCAGCTTCGCGATCTCCTCGTTGCCGCAGCCCGCGGCGACCAGGCGCGCAACCTCCGCCTCGCGCACCGTGAGTCCATAGGCGCCCGTCAGCACTTGCGCGATCTCATGCGGCCGGCTGGGCTGCAGGATCAGGGAGATCTCGTCCGCCGATGGCGTGGTCGCCTCCGCATGCGCCGTGAGCCAGCGGCCTGCCCGCGTGCGGATGCGCGTCACGGCGTGGCCGTCGCGGGTCGCATTCATCGCGAGTGAATACAGTGCATAGGGCAGCGGTCCGGCGGTGCTGTCGTCGATCTGATCGATCCAGTGACGCGCGCCCGCGCTGGCGTGCCTCACCTGGAGTGCGTCCGTCTGATTGGCCCGCTCCAGCAGGATGAGCGCGGGCGCCCCCGGGTCCGCGTGCGCATGGATCTCGGCCAGCAGCAGCAAGCGGCGCAACGCGCGCGTGAGCGGTTCGTTGATGGCCGCGAGCAATTCGACATCGTTCGCGCCGAAGTCCTCGCGGTCCGCGCTCCGCAGCAGGACCATCGCGGCCCAGGGGCCATGCGGATCGCGGAAGACGGCGCGCAACTCGTGCCGCAACCCCTCCGGCGCAAGGACTTCCCGAAAGCGCACACTGGACTCGACGTGGCCCCGTGTCGCCGTCGACAGCGTGTTGACGGCGGTCTTGCCGCGGGCAAGCTCGGTCAGCTTGTTCACATCCTCGGGTCCGCCGAACTCCAGGGAGAGCAGGCGCTGCCCACCCGCAGGACTGAAGCCATGCTCGTGCACACCGCCGGTCGGCAGCGACGTGGCCGGGTCCAAGGTCATCGCGCACCAGCGGTCCGCGGGCAAGTGCGGCTGCAACGCATGCTGCACGGCATTGAACAGCCCGGCGGGCGTGGACGCCTGCCTGCAGGCGTCGAACACGTGCCGTTGCGCAAGCTCGAATGAGCGGGCTCTCTTTGCCATGCGGGTCATTGTGGCGGCAAGCTGTTGCCGCGCAAAACACCGGAATTCAGGGATGGTGCGGGGGCGTGGGGCTGCGGATCATCCACGCCCATGAACACACACATCACCTCCATTGCCTCACGCACCTCCAGCCTCCTGGGCGAGGTGCTCCGACCCGGGGATGCCGGGTATGACCAGGCGCGCGCTCTCTGGAATGGCGCGATCGACCGCCGCCCGGCTTTCATCGTGCGCTGCCGCAGTGCGCATGAAGTCGCATCGGCCGTGCGGTTCGCCGCCCACCACGACCTGCTGCTGGCCATCAAGGGCGGCGGCCACAGCATTCCAGGCTGGTCCGTCTGCGATGGCGGGCTCATGATCGATCTTTCGCCGATGAAAGCCGTGCACGTCGACGTGCGGCGCCGAATCGCGACTGCCGAGCCCGGGCTGCTGCTGCGGGAGTACGACGCGGCGACGCAGGCGGATGGCCTGGCGTCGCCCGGCGGCGAGATCTCCCACACCGGCGTGGCCGGACTGACGCTGGGCGGCGGCCTGGGCTGGCTCTCGCGCAAGTACGGCCTGGCCTGCGACAACCTCATCGAAGCCGAAGTCGTACTGGCCGACGGTTCGATCACCGTGGCCAACGAGCAGCAAAACACCGAGCTGTTCTGGGCCCTGCGCGGAGGGGGCGGCAATTTCGGCGTGGTCACGAAGTTCAGCTTCCGCCTGCATTCCGTCGCGCCCTTGTACGCCGGCTTCGTGATGTACCCGGCCGAGCAGGCACTGGAGGTGCTCGCGCACTATGAGCAGCTCACACGCGCAGCGCCCGACGAACTCTCGCTGATGACGGCGCTGGTGAGCGCACCCCCGGCGCCCTTCGTGCCACCGTCGCTGCACTTCCAGCCGGTTGTCGCGATCGCGGGCTGCTACGTGGGGCCGGTCGAAGAAGGCCAAGGAGTGCTGCAGGCCGTGCGCGATTTCGGCAATCCGGCCGTGGACACGTTCGGCATCCAGCCGTACACGGCCATCCAGCAGTGGTTCGACGCGGGCGTGCCGCATGGACTGCACTATCACTGCCGCTCGGAGTGGCTCAACCCGCTGGAGAGCGGCGCCCTGCGCGCACTGGCCAAGGCGGCGGCGGCACGCACATCTCCGCTGTCGCAGGTCCTGGTGCGGCACATGGGCGGCGCCACCGCGCGCGTGGACCCATCGGCGACCGCATTCCGCTTTCGCAACGTGCGCCACATCCTCACGGTGGCGGCAGCCTGGGAACCCGCCGACGCGAACGCGGAAGAACACCGCCAGTGGTGCCGCGATGCGTGGGCCGGGCTGCGCCCGTGGTCGGCGGGCGGCAGCTATGTGAACCACCTCACCGAGGAAGGCGCGGAACGCACGCGCGAGGCCTATGGGCCGGATACCTGGGAACGCCTGGTAGCCGCCAAGCGCCGGTACGACCCGACCAATCTCTTCCGGATGAACCAGAACATCGATCCTGCGATCGGGCGCCAACGCGCGCTCGCCTGATCAACGGCCAGAGGCTTTGCACTTCTGGGCGACCCTTCACGAAGCGCGCAGCTTCGCCGAGGCCGCTGCAGATCGTGGCTCGGCCATGCGCGTGAGCACCAGCCAGGCAAACAGCACGACGCCGATGCCGACGACCACCGATGCGATGCCGATCACAGGCTCGGCGGCCTCCACCCCCTTGAGCCGGGCCGTCAGCGCGACCAGCATCACCGGCACACCGGTGTTGTGCAGCCAGAACTGCCATGCGGCCGCGCGGCCCTCGGTGATGGCCGGGTAGGCCAGGCCGATCAGGCCGAACAGGGCCATGGTCACCCAGCCAAGCAGGTTGATGTGCGCGTGCACGGCCATCAACGTGTGGTCGCCGGAGGCGCCCATCACGATGCCCAGTGCGACGGCAACGACGAAATAGACGACGGCCACACGGAACCACGCGCGGCTGCGAGCGTTGTCTGTCATCTTGTTCTCCTTGTCTGAAGGCGGCCGCTCAGGCCACCGCCTCGGCTTGCGGAGCCTGCTGGGTCTGCAGCTGCTGCAGGATCGCGGCGAGGTCGAGCCACACGTTCTCGCGCTTGATCTTGCCGTCGGGCGCCATGTCGAACACGTGCAGCAGCCGGAAGGCGATCCGCCGGCCATCACCCGGAATGCCGAAAGGCGTTCCGGGCGCGGTGCCCTCCCACAGGCTCTCGTCGACGACGAAGTCCGGCCCGTAATAGCGCCGCAGCGTGGTCACTTTTTCGCCGGACAGGTCGGCGAACAGCGCATCGTAGAAGCCGCGCGCCGCCTGCTGGCCGTTCAGCGGCCCGGTGGGCGAGCCGACCACGTCGTGCTCGACGTCGTCGACCATGGTGCTGAGCACACCATCGACATCGTTCTCCGCCTCGAAGCGGAAGTGGCGATCGATCATGCGATCGAACTGTTCTTTGGTCATTGCGTTCATGGGGACTCCTCTTTCTTGCGGGTTGAAGAAACTATAATGAGACATCAGAGTTGTCATGAGACATGTGTTTCATTATTTGCCATGAATACCAAATCGTCAAGCGCGCAACTGCGTGATGCCGCCGACGGCGAAGGCCGCGCCAATCAAAAGCGACGCACGCGGCGCGCGCTCATCGAGGCGGCGCTCGCGCTGTGCGAAGGTGGCCGCACGCCCAGCTTTGCCGAGGTGGCCGCCCACGCCATGGTGTCGCGTGCGACCGCGTACCGCTACTACTCTTCAGTGGAGGAACTGATCAGCGACGCGATGTTCGAGCACGCGGTGCAGCCGCTTCAGACCCTGTTCCGACCGGGGAAGATGATCCGGTCGAGGCCATCGGCCGCGCGGCGCGCACGCTCAACGGGCTGCTGCTCGGCGACGAGGTCGGCCTGCACGTGGTGGAACGCTCGTTCATGTCGGCGTGGCTGGACAACGCGCCGCAGGCGCGACCGCCGCGCCCGGCCCGCCGCATGCAATACATCGCGCCGATCGTCGAGGCGCTGAAGGACCAGTTGCCGTCCGCCGCGCGCAAGCGGCTGGCAGCCGCGCTGGCGCTGACCATGGGCACCGAGGCCGCGCTCTCCCTGCACGACGTGGCGGGCACCGACACCGAGCAGTCGCTGGCAGTGAGCGCCTGGGCCGCGCAGGCGCTGGTGCGGCAGGCGCTGGCCGAGGCAAGCGATGCCCGGGAGGCGCGAGAGGAGCGCGAAGGGCGAGGAACGCCGGAGAAGCGCTCGCGGCGCGGCGCGACTGGCCACGCCTGAGGGTAGGATCGTCGGGCCACAACTCCCACGCACATCCATGTCCGATTTCCCCGAAGACATCTACACCGAGCCCTCCGACCTCGACGCCGACACGCTCGCCAATCTGGGCCCGCTGCGCCGCATGGCGGGGCTGTGGCGCGGAGAAAAGGGCGTGGACGTCAAGCCCAAGGCGCAAGGCCCGAAGACGCAGGTCTACGTCGAGCACTACGAGCTGCAGCCCATCGACCCGCAGACCAACGGCCCGCAGGTCTTCTACGGGCTGCGCTATCACACCTTCATCCACAAGCCGGGGCTCACCAAGATGTACCACGACCAGGTCGGCTACTGGCTCTGGGAGCCCGCGACCGGCACGGTGCTGCATACGCTCGCGATTCCGCGCGGCCAGATCGCGATGGCGACCGGCCATGCGACCGCCGATGCGGATCGCTTCGAGCTCAGTGCCGTGCGCGGCAGCCTGACCCACGGCATCGTGTCCAACCCGTTCCTCGAGCACGCCTTCACCACCACCGATTGGCGCATTGAAGTCGAGTTCAACGCCGACGGCACGTGGACCTACCGGCAGGACACGGTGCTGCAGATCCGCGGGCAGGCCGAGCCCTTCCACCACACCGACAAGAACACGCTGGCGAAGGTAGGCGAGCCGTCGCCGAATCCGCTGGCCTCGGCTGCGATGCGGTAGTTCCCACGTTTACAGCGGCCAGAGTGGCGGCGTCGTCGTCACCCCTTGGCCATCCCGCGCCTGCGATCCATGAACGCGATGATCTCGCCCATCACGCCGCGCCGGAAGGCGAGCACGCAGATCACGAAGATCAGGCCCGTCACGATCGTGACCGACTCGCCGAGCGTGTCGAACCATTCGACGGTCGTGATGCGCGCCAGCAAGTGGCCGAGTTCGCCGATCTTGTTCTCGAGCAGCACCACCACCGCCGAGCCAACGAGCGGCCCGGAGAGCGTGCCGAGGCCGCCGACCAGTGTCATGAGGATGACCTGGCCCGACGCACTCCAGTGCACATCCGACAGCGTCGCGAAGCCCAGGACCAGCGTCTTGAGCGAACCCGCGAGGCCCGAGAGCGCCGCCGAGATCACGAACGCAAGCAGCTTGAAGCGGCTCACGTCATAGCCCAGCGAAATCGCGCGCGGCTCGTTTTCCTTGATGCCCTTGAGCACCTGGCCGAACGGCGAATGGATGGTCCGCACGATGAGCAGGAAGGCCGCGACGACGATGACCAGCGTGACGTAGTACATCGTGAGGTCGCTCTGCAGGTCGACGACACCGAAGAGCTTGCCGCGCGGCACACCCTGCAGGCCGTCCTCGCCGCCGGTGAACTTGGCCTGCAGCGCGACGAAAAACACCATCTGCGCGAGCGCCAGCGTGATCATCGCGAAGTAGATGCCCTGCCGACGGATGGCGAGCACACCAAAGATCCAGCCCAGCAGCGCACCGGTGAGCGTGCCGAGGATGAGGCCGACCTCGGGCGTCACGCCCCACACCTTCATCGCCTGGCCGGCGATGTAGGCGGAGCCGCCGAGGAAGGCCGCGTGGCCGAAGGACAGCAGTCCCGTGTAGCCGAGCAGCAGGTTGAAGGCCGAGGCGAACAGCGCGAAGCACATCAGCTTCATGACGAACACCGGGTAGGCGCCGGCGAACGGCGCAACGATCAGCGCCAGCAGGAGCAGCGCATAGACGAGAGGGGTTATTTTTTGCATGTGGCTCTGTGCGTGGAGGCCGCCGCGCACGGCCGCCCGAAGCGGCCGGCCTGCCCCCGGTCGGGGGTTGGCGAAGCGACACGAAGTGCGCGCAGCCTGGGGGCGAGCTTCATCTTTCTTTTCCGAACAGGCCGGCGGGACGGATCAGGAGGACGATCACCATGATCACGAACACGACGGTGGACGAGGCCTCCGGGTAGAACACCTTGGTCAGCCCTTCGATGACGCCGAGGCCGAGGCCGGTGAGGATCGCGCCCATGATCGAGCCCATGCCGCCGATCACCACCACCGCGAACACCACGATGATGAGGTTCTGGCCCATGAGCGGCGACACCTGGATCACCGGCGCGGCGAGCACGCCGGCGAAGGCGGCGAGCGCGACGCCGAAGCCGTAGGTGAGCGTGATCATCAGCGGCACGTTGACGCCGAAGGCCTCGACGAGCCGCGGGTTCTCGGTGCCGGCGCGCAGGTAGGCGCCGATACGGGTCTTCTCGATCATGAACCAGGTCGCGAAGCACACCACGAGCGAGGCGACAACGACCCACGCGCGGTAGTTGGGCAGGATCATGAAGCCGAGGTCGGTCGCGCTCGCGAGGACGTCGGGCGTGTCGTAAGGCAAGCCCGAGACGCCGTAGATGGAACGGAACACACCTTCGATCAGCAGCGTGAGCCCCAGCGTGAGCAGCAGGCCGTAGAGATGGTCGAGCTTGTAGATCCACCGCAGCAGCAGCCGCTCAATGACGATGCCGAACAAACCGACGAGCACCGGCGCGACGATCAACATCACCCAGTAGTTGACGTTGAAGTAGTTCATCGCCATCCAGGTCGACACCGCGCCCAGCATGAACAGCGCGCCGTGCGCGAAGTTGATGACGTTGAGCAGGCCGAAGATGACCGCGAGCCCGAGGCTCAGGATGGCGTAGAACGACCCGTTGACCAGCCCCAGCAGGAGCTGGCTCAACAGGGCAGGAAGAGAAATGCTCATGGGCTGGCGATTACTTCCACAGTGCACATTTGCTCTCGGCCTTCGTGGTGAAGACCTCTTCACCCGGCAGCTTGGCGACGACCTTGTAGTAGTCCCACGGCTGGCTCGATTCGGCCGGCGACTTCACCTGCACGAGGTACATGTCGTGCACGAAGCGGCCATCGGCGCGGATGGTGCCCTTGGCATAGAAGTCGTTGACCGGCGTGGACTTGAGCGCGGCCATCACCTTGTCGGCATCCGTGCTCTTGGCGGCCTGCACCGCCTTCAGGTAGGTCATCGTGGCCGAGTAGTCGGCGGCCTGGATGTCGGTGGGCATGCGCTTGGTCTTCTCGAAGAACTTCTTGCCGAAGGCGCGCGTCTGGTCGTTCAGGTTCCAGTCCCAGCTCGTGGTGAGCAGCAGGCCTTCGGTGTTCTTCAGGCCCAGGCTGTGGATGTCGGTGATGAAGACCAGCAGGCCGGCCATCTTCATGGTCTTGTTGATGCCGAATTCCTTGGCGGCCTTGATCGCGTTGATCGTGTCGCCGCCCGCATTCGCGAGGCCGAGGATCTGCGCCTTGGAGTTCTGCGCCTGCAGCAGGAAGGACGAGAAGTCCGACGCATTGAGCGGATGCTTGACGCTGCCGACCACCGTGCCGCCCTTTTCCTTCACGACCTTGGCCGTGTCGGCTTCGAGCGCTGCGCCGAAAGCGTAGTCAGCCGTGAGGAAGAACCAGCTCTTGCCGCCGTTGGCGACGACCGCACCGCCGGTGCCCTTGGCGAGCGCGACGGTGTCGTAAGCGTAGTGCACCGTGTAGGGGCTGCACTGCTCGTTGGTGAGCGCCGAGGTGCCGGCGCCGTTGACCATGAAGACGCGCTTCTTCTCCTGCGCGACCTTCGCCATCGCGAGGCCGGTGCCGGAGTTGGTGCCGCCGAAGAGCATCGTCAGGTTCTCGGTGTCGATCCACTCGCGCGCCTTCGAGGCGGCGATGTCCGCCTTGTTCTGGTGGTCGGCCGTCACGAGCTCGATCGGCATGCCGTTGACCTTGCCGCCGAAATCGTCGATCGCCATCTGGATGGCGGTCGCGCCGTTCTTGCCCTCGACGTCCGCGTAGAGGCTCGACATGTCGGTGATGAAGCCGATCTTGACTTTGTCCTCGGCCTGCGCGGCGCCTGCCGCGAGCGCGATGGCGAGAGAGACGGCGGAAAGTGCGAGGGTCTTGTTCATATTCATCATGGGTTGAAAGGAGACGAAAAAATCGAGAGGGCCGCCGCGCCCGGCCGCCCGAAGCGGCCGGCCCGCCCCCGGTCGGGGGTTGGCGAAGCGACACGAAGTGCGCGCAGCCTGGGGACGAGCTTCATTTCCAGAGGGCGCACTTCGAATCGGCCTTGGCCGTGAAGACTGGTCGCCGGGCAGCTTGGTGATGACCTTCAGGTAATCCCACGGCTGCTTCGATTCGGCGGGCGTCTTGACTTCGACGAGGTACATGTCGTGCACGAAGCGGCCATCGGCGCGGATCCGGCCCTTGGCGTAGAAGTCGTCGATCGGCATCTTCCTGAGCTCCGCCATCACCTTGTCGGCATCCGTGCTCTTGGCGGCCTGCACCGCCTTCAGGTAGGTCATCGTGGCCGAGTAGTCGGCGGCCTGGATGTCGGTGGGCATGCGCTTGGTCTTCTCGAAGAACTTCTTGCCGAAGGCGCGCGTCTGGTCGTTGAGGTCCCAATACCAGCTCGTGGTGTGCAGCAGGCCTTCGGTGTTCTTCAGGCCCAGGCTGTGGATGTCGCTCAGGAAGATCAGCAGGCCGGCGAGCTTCATGTTCTTGCCGATCCCGAATTCCTTCGCGGCCTTGATCGCGTTGATCGTGTCGCCGCCCGCATTCGCGAGGCCGAGGATCTGCGCCTTGGAGTTCTGCGCCTGCAGCAGGAACGACGAGAAGTCCGACGCATTGAGCGGATGCCGCACCGCGCCGACCACCGTGCCGCCCTTCGCCTTGACCACGGCGCTGGTGTCGGCTTCGAGCGCATGGCCGAAGGCGTAATCAGCGGTCAGGAAGAACCAGCTCTTGCCGCCGCGGTCGACCACCGCACCGCCGGTCCCCTTGGCGAGCGCGACGGTGTCGTACGCGTAGTGCACGGTGTAGGGGCTGCACTGCTCGTTGGTCAGTGCGGAAGTGGCGGCGCCGTTGTTGAAGTACACGCGCTTCTTCTCCTGCGCGACCTTGGCGGTGGCCAGCGCGGTGCCGGAGTTGGTGCCGCCGAAGACCATCGTCACGCCGTCGGTGTCGATCCATTCGCGCGCCTTCGATGCGGCGATGTCGGCCTTGTTCTGGTGGTCGGCGGTGACGAGCTCGATCGGCTGACCGAGCACCTTGCCGCCGAAGTCGTCGATCGCCATCTGGATCGCGAGCGCGCCGTTCTTGCCCTCGACATCGGCGTAGAGGCTCGACATGTCGGTCACGAAACCGATCTTCACTTTTTCCTGTGCTTGGGCGCCCGATGCCAGGGCCAGTGCCGCCACAGCGATCGAGAGTGCGGAGAGAGAAGTCTTCATGATGGGCTCCATCCAGTCAGAAAGGTTCGGGATCAGACGCCCAGCAGCTCGTTGAGCACCGGCATCTTGGCGTCGAGCTCGGCCGCGCTGAACGCCTCGACCATGCGGCCGTGCTCCATCACGTAGAACCGGTCGGCGAGCGGCGCGGCGAAGCGGGAAGTTCTGCTCCACCATCACCACGGTGTAGCCCTTGCCGCGCAGCGTGTGGATCATCCGCGCCAGCGCCTGCACGATGACCGGCGCCAGCCCTTCGGAGATTTCGTCGAGCAGAAGCAGCTTGGCGCCGGTGCGCAGGATGCGCCCCACCGCCAGCATCTGCTGTTCGCCGCCCGACAGGCGCGTGCCCTGGCTGTGCCTGCGCTCGGCGAGGTTCGGGAACATCTTGTAGATCTCGTCGACCGACATGCCCTTGTCGCCGCCCTTCAGCGGTGGCGGAAGCAGCAGGTTCTCTTCGCACGAGAGGCTCGCGAAGATGCCGCGCTCCTCCGGGCAGTAGCCGATGCCGTAGTGCGCGATGCGGTGCGTGGACAGGTGGATCGTCTCGTGGCCATTGACCTTGATGCTGCCCTTGCGCGCACCGGTCAGGCCAAGGATCGCGCGCATGGTCGTGGTGCGTCCTGCCCCGTTGCGCCCCAGCAAGGTGACGACCTCGCCGGGTTGCACCACCATGTCGACGCCGTGCAGCACGTGCGACTCGCCGTACCAGGCCTGCAGGCCGCTGATTTCGAGTGCTGGAACCGACATCAGTGGGCCCCCTGCAACTGGCCTTCGGTGGTGCCCATGTAGGCTTCCATCACCTGCGGATTGCGGGAGACCTCGGCATACGGCCCTTCGGCGAGCACCGCACCACGTTGCAGCACCGTGATCTTGTCGGCGATGGTCGAGACCACGCTCATGTTGTGCTCGACCATCAGGATGGTGCGGCCCGCCGACACACGCTTGATGAGCTCGGCAACGCGATGCACGTCTTCGTGGCCCATGCCCTGCGTGGGTTCGTCGAGCAGCATGAGTTCAGGCTCCATCGCGAGCGTGGTTGCGATTTCGAGCGCTCGCTTGCGGCCGTAGGGCAGATTCACCGTGAGTTCATCGGCAAGGTCTTCCAGGCCGACCTGCGCGAGCAGCTCCCGGGCCCGTGCGTTGAGCGGCGTCAGCGACTTCTCGCTCTTCCAGAAGTGGTAGGAGGTGCCGAGCGCGCGCTGCAATCCGAGGCGCACGTTCTCGAGCAGGGTCAGGTGCGGGAACACCGCGGAGATCTGGAACGAGCGGATGATCCCGCGGCGCGCGATCTGCGCCGGCCGCTCGCGGGTGATGTCCGTGCCGTTGAACAGGATCGCGCCCGAGGTCGGCTCCAGGAACTTGGTCAGCAGGTTGAAGCAGGTCGTCTTGCCCGCGCCGTTGGGGCCGATCAAGGCATGGATCGATCCGCGAACGACCGACAGATCGACCTTGCTGACTGCGGTGAAGCCCTTGAATTCCTTGGTGAGCTTGCGCGTTTCGAGAATGATGTCGGTCATCTCGCGATTGCGCCCTTGAGCTGGCGGAAATAGTCGGTCATGCGTTCCATGTTTGTGCACGCCACCATGGCCGTGCGGAACGCATTGTTCGCAGGCGTAACAAACCTGCCTACTGGGGCAAATGCCTAGCTGGGCTCGCCCCCAGGCTGCGCGCACTTCGTGTCGCTTCGCCAACCCCTTCCGGGGGCAACACCGGCGGCCCGGCGAAGCCGGCCCCGCGGTGTTCCACGAAAAAGGGCCGCATTGAGCGGCCCTGTATGGTCGGATGCGCCGAATCAGTGTGCACCAGCAGCGGCATCGGACGAGCCGCCCCCGCGCGCCGGCTTCGCCAGCCACACCAACGGAATCAGCAGCAGGAACAGGATGGCCGAGCCGTAGAACACGTCGCTCGACGCGAGCATGAAGGCTTGCTGGTCGACCAGGCGATTGATCTGCCCCAGCACCTGCTCAGCGCTGAAGCCGGCACCGCCCAGATTGGCCATCGCGCCGCTCGCGGCCGAACTGCCCTGGTTGATCGCTTCGACCAACTGCGCGTGATGCAGCGTTGCCCTGTTCTCCCAGAGCGTGGTCGCGGTCGAGGTGCCGATGGCACCCGCCGTGATGCGCAGGAAATTCGACAGGCCCGACGCGGCCGGGATGCGGTCCGGCGTGAGGCCCGACAGCGTGATCGTCACCAGCGGGATGAAGAAAAACGCCATCGCCACGCCCTGGATGACGGTCGGAATCATGATCGTCCAGAAGTCCGCCTGGGTGTTGAAGTTGGAGCGCATCCACAGCACCAGCGCGAAGACCAGGAACGAGAAGGTCGCGTAGCGCCGCGGATCGACCCTCCCCACCGTCATGCCCACCACCGGCGAGAAGAAGATCGCCAAGAGGCCCACCGGCGCCATGATCATCCCCGCCTGCGTGGCGGTGTAGCCCATGTACTGCTGCAGCCACAGCGGCAGGATCACCACGTTGCCGAAGAAGAGCCCGTAGGCCACTGCGGTTGCGAGCGCGCCGGACCAGAAGTTGCGGCGCTTGAAGAGCGACAGGTCGACCACGGGGTGCTTGTCGGTGAGTTCCCAGACCAGGAAGAAGGCGAAGCCCACCACTGCCACGGCGGCGAGCGTCACGATCTGGGCCGAGTGGAACCAGTCGAGCTCCTTTCCCTTGTCGAGCATGAGCTGGAGCGAACCTACCCACAGGACGAGCAGCGCCAGCCCGATGCCGTCGATCGGCACCTTGCGCGTCGCGCTTTCACGCTTGTGGTAGATGGCCCAGGTGATGCCTGCCGCAAGAAGACCCACCGGGATGTTGATGTAGAAAATCCACGGCCACGAGATGTTGTCGGTGATCCAGCCACCGAGCAGCGGGCCCATCACCGGTGCCACCAGCGTGGTCATGGACCACATCGCCATCGCGAGTCCCGCCTTGGCGCGCGGATAGCTCGACAGCAGCAGCGTCTGCGACAGCGGGATCATCGGCCCGGCGACGAAGCCCTGCAGCGCGCGGAAGGCGATCAGCATCGTCATGTTGGGCGCGAGGCCGCACAGCCACGAACTGATGATGAACAGCAGCACGCTCGCCATGAACAGGCGCACCTGTCCGAAGCGCTGCGTGAGCCAGCCCGTGAGCGGCACCGCGATGGCGTTGGCCACCGCGAAGCTGGTGATGACCCAGGTGCCCTGCGTGGAGCTCACGCCCAGATCGCCGGAAATCGCCGGCAGCGACACATTCGCGATCGACGTGTCGAGCACGTTCATGAAGGTCGCGGCCGACAGCGCGATGGTTCCCCACGTGCGTGCGGAACCTTCGAGCGGCGCGAGCGGCTGCGGTGCAGCGGCGTTCGACATTGCGCGGACCTCGGTCGATCAACCGGGTTGAGCCGCCGAGGCCACCGGGGTCGCCGGCTTGGCGCCGTTCGAGGCGGGCGCCTTCTGCGGGGCATCGCGGCCGATGTTCGCGGCGATGATGCGCTCCACTTCGGCATCGGCGCCGCGTTCGAGCTGGCTGTAGACCTGCGTCTGCGCCGTCGCCGCGTCGCCGCGCGGTGCGTCGGCGAGCATCTTGCCGCCCTTGTCGCGCACGTCGATCTCCGCGTCCATCGAGAGCCCCACGCGCAGCGGGTTGGCCTTGAGCTGCTCGGCGTCGAGCGCGATGCGGACCGGCACGCGCTGCACCACCTTGATCCAGTTGCCGGTCGCGTTCTGCGCGGGCAGCAGCGCGAAGGCCGCGCCGGTGCCGACGCCGAGGCCCTGCACGTGGCCGGTGTACTCGACCTTCTTGCCGTACAGGTCGGCAGTGAGCTTCACCGGCTGGCCGATGCGGATGTTGCGCAGTTGCACTTCCTTGAAGTTCGCATCGACCCAGAGCTGGTTGAGCGGGACGATCGACATCATCGGCGTGCCGGCAGTGACGCGCTGGCCGAGCTGCACGGTGCGCTTGGCGACGTAGCCGTCGACCGGTGCGGGCAGCCCGACGCGCTGCGTTGCAAGGTAAGCCTCGCGCACCTTGGCGGCGGCGGCCAGCACGCTCGGGTGCTGCTCGACGCTCGTGCCTTCGGTGAGCGACTGGTTGCTCGAGAGCTGCTCGCGCGCGGCGAGTGCGCTCGCCTGCGCGGCCGCCAGCGCGCTCTTGGCGTTGGCCAATGCGGTTTCGGAGTGGTTGAGCTCTTCCTTCGACACCGCGCCGTTGCCCGACAGCGCCTGACGGCGCTTCAGGTCGTCCTCGGCACGGGCGATGTCGCTCTGCGCACGCACGATGTCGGCCTGGCGCAGCGACACCTGCGCGGCCAGCGAAGCGTTGTTGACGTAGAGCGTGCGGGCCTGGCGCACCGCCTGGGCCAGCGCGGCCTCGGCCTGGTCGAGCGCCACGCGGGCGTCGGACGGATCGAGCTGCACCAGCGGCTGGCCCGACTTCACGAAGTCGGTGTCGTCCGCCATGATCGTCATCACCGTGCCCGCGATCTGCGGCGTGATCTGGATCACGTTGCCCTGCACGTAGGCGTTGTCGGTCGACTCGTAGTGGCTGGCGACGAGCCATTCATACCCGCCCCAGACGGCACCCACGACCACCACGGCCGCGGCCAGCGCGGTGAGTGCGCGGCGGCGCTTGTTGTTCGGGGCCTGTGCTTCTGCTGCGGCTCCAGCCAGAGCGGCGGGGTGGGCGGCGTTGTTGTTTTCCATGGCGATGTCTTTCGGGTACGAAACGTTTGTTCAGTTGTGCGCGGTGGCAGAGCCGGCCGCAGCGGTCTTTGCGTCGTCAGGCTGCCAGCCGCCGCCCAGTGCGCGTGCGAGGCCGACCTGCGAATCGAGGGCGCGCGCGGCGAGATCCACGCTATCGCGGCGCTGTGCCAGCACGGTGACTTCGGCCGTGAGCACATCGAGATAGGTCCCGAGGCCCGCGCTGTAGCGCTGCACCGCGATGTCGTAGGCGGCTTCGGCGGCGTCCTGCGCCTCGCGCTGCTGCACCTGCTGGCGCGCGACCGACTGCACGCTGGAGATCTGGTCCGCGACATCGCGCACCGCATCGATCACGGTGGCGTTGTAGCTTTCGATTGCGGTGTCGAGATCGGCCGACTTGCCGCGCAGGTTGGCCCGCAGGCGGCCACCTTCGAAGATCGGCAGACGCACCGCGGGACCGACGCCCCACTGCTGGCTGGCGGACTTCAGGAGGTTGTCGAAACCGATGCTCTGGAAGCCCGCGAAGGCCACCAGGTTGATGTTGGGATAGAACAGGGTCTTGGCATTCGCCACGTCGCTCGTGGCGGCCTCGACACGCCAGCGCGCAGCCGCGATGTCGGCGCGGCGGCCGAGCAGGTCGGCCGGGATCGTCGACTGCAGCGCGATCGGCTTCATGTTGCCGAGCACCGGCGGATTGAGCCCCTGGGTGGCGTTCGGCTTGGCGACCAGCGCGTCGAGCGCATGCTGGGCGATCTCGATCTGCTCCTTGAGCGCTTCGATCTGCTGGCGCGCTTCGGGCAGGCCGCCTTCGCTCTGCTTCAACTGCAGGCGCGTGTCGAGGCCGGCGGAAACGCGGTCCCGCACGAGCTTGAAGGTCTCTTCGCGCTGCGCGAGCGTGCGATTGGCCACGGCAAGGCGATCCTGCAGTCGCGCCCACTGCACGTACCCGCGCGCGACGTTGCTCGCGAGCAGCACGCGCGCCGCATCGGCGTCCGCGGCGGCAGCGTTGGCACTGCCGATGGCGGCCTCGATCGCGGTGCGGTTCTTGCCGAAGAAGTCGAGTTCCCAGCTGCCCGAGAGCTGCAGCGTGCCGACCTCCTGGATCGAACCGCCGAGCGGCGCCGGATAGATGTAGGTGTTGGAGAATTTCTGTCGCGTGAGGTCGAGCGAGCCGTTGATCTGCGGCTTGTCGTTGGCCTCGACCACGGAAACCGCGGCTTGCGCCCGTGCGAGCCGCGCACGCGCGACCTGCAAGTTAGGATTACCTTCCAGCGACTGCGCAATCAGGGCGTTGAGCTGGGCATCGCCGAAGGCCAGCCACCATTGGCTGTCGAGGGCGGGCACGGCCGCGGCAGGCGCGGAAGCGGCCGGCGACGCCGGCGCCGTGAGGCCGAGCGAATCGGCATCGCGCAGCTTGGCCTGCGGCCAACTGCCACCCATGTCGGCGCAACCGGCCAGCGCCAGCGCAAACACGGCTGTTGCCACCGCAGTGGCACGGCGCAACGCGCCTTCAGGAAGTCGATGAGTC
The DNA here is from genome assembly GCF_050632185.1 of Variovorax ureilyticus. Lineage (GTDB taxonomy): Bacteria > Pseudomonadota > Gammaproteobacteria > Burkholderiales > Burkholderiaceae_C > Variovorax > Variovorax ureilyticus_A. The sequence goes on along the minus strand of NZ_CP192579.1, from coordinate 1,132,934 downwards.
ATTTTTTCTTTGCGGCCCGAGAGGGCGTGTGCGTTATCAAGAATGCGGCGCAGATAACTCTTGAGCTGCTCCCATTCCTCGTCGGAGAAACCGGCGAGGTGCTCGTTCTGCACGCGACAGAGCAGATGCGGTACTTGCTTGGCGGCGGCGCGGCCTTCGTCGGTGAGCTCGATGTTGACCACACGGCGGTCGGACACCGAGCGAACGCGCCGGCAGAGGCCCTTGGCCTCGAGACGATCCAGCAGACGGGTCATAGCGCCGGTGTCGAGTTCGCACTCGCGCGCGAGTTCCGCCACGGTGGTGGCGTGCCCCATATGAAGCTTGTGCAGCGGCACCCATTGCGGGTAGGTCGGGCTGCCGGGTTCGCACATGAGCGATTCCACGGACTGGCCGACAGCCGTCATGATGCGCCGCATCAGGTAGCCGATGCTCTCCTCCGAGCGGTAGTTCTCGGGCTTGTAGAACGCCTTGACGCCGCGCGGCTCGCCGGACGGCGACTCTGCCAGAGTGGACTCGGGACTCTTGGAATTGGACATCGGCGAATATTAGTTGCCTCGGCAATTATTGTCAAGGCGACCTTTGAGTGGGCAAGCGTTAGCTAGAATCGCGCCATGGCTTCCTCCACTTCCACCCGGCCCGGCAAAGGCTCCCCGAAGTCCTTATCCGGGCTGGCGCCCTTTCTTCGGCCGTATCGCACGCAGATCATCCTGGCCGGGGTTTTTCTGGTGCTTGCCGCCGTCACGACGCTAATCTTCCCGGTCGCGCTGCGCAGCCTGATCGACGGCGGCCTGATCGGGAGCGACAAGGGCGCGCAAACCATGGCGCTGCGCGATCACTTCGTCGCCCTCTTCGCCGTGGCCGTGGCGCTCGGCCTCTTCTCGGCAGCGCGCTTCTACACCGTGAGCTGGCTCGGGGAGCGCGTCACGGCGGACCTGCGCAATGCGGTCTACGCCCACGTGCTGCGCCAGAGCCCGGTCTTCTTCGAGACCACGCAGACCGGCGAGGTGCTTTCACGCCTGACTGCCGACACCACGCTGGTACAGACCGTCGTCGGCTCGTCGCTCAGCATGGGCCTGCGCAATGCGGTGATGGCGGTGGGCGCACTCGCGATGCTGATCTGGACCAATCCTTACGTGATGGTCCAGGTGCTCGGCATTCTCGTGCTGGTGGTGCTGCCGAGCATGTGGTTCGGCCGGCGTGTGCGCAAGCTGTCGCGCGCCAGCCAGGATCGCGTGGCGGACTCGAGCGCGATCGCCGCGGAAGTGCTCAATGCCATCCCGGTCGTTCAGAGCTACACGGCGGAGGCGCGTGAATCGGCCCGCTTCGACGCATCGACGGACAACGCCTTCCGCACCGCGGTTCATCGCACGAAGGCGCGTTCCATCCTCGTGGCCTTCATCATCATCGCGACATCGGCCGCGCTGCTCTGGGGCCTCTACCAGGGAACGCAGGCCGTTCTGCACGGCGACATCACGGCCGGCCACCTGGGACAGACCGTGGTCTACGTGATCATTCTCGCGAGCGCCGCGGCGGTGCTCGGCGAGGTCTACGGCGACCTGCTGCGCGCGGCCGGCGCGACCGAACGGCTGATGGAACTGCTGCACGCCAGGTCCGTGATCGAATCGCCCGCCGCGCCCGTTCAGGCGCCGGTTTCCGATGGCGGCAGCTCGGTCCGCTTCGGATCGGTGACCTTCCACTACCCTTCCCGCCCCGGCGTTCCCGCGCTGCGCGAATTCAGCCTCACGATCACGCCCGGTGAGACGGTGGCGCTGGTCGGATCGAGCGGCGCCGGCAAGAGCACGGTCTTCCAGCTTCTGCTGCGCTACTACGACCCGCAATCCGGAAGCATCTCGCTGGACGGCGCCCCGCTCGGCGCGCTGTCGCTGGACGCGCTGCGCCAGCGGATCGGCCTCGTTCCCCAGGATGCGGTCATCTTCTCGGCGACCGCCTTCGAGAACATCCGCTACGGCCGGCCCGACGCGACCGCCGAGGAAGTCCACGCAGCCGCCAAGGCGGCCTTCGCGGACGGCTTCCTGCGCGCGCTGCCCGAGGGATACGACACGTTCCTGGGCGAACGCGGCGTACGGCTTTCCGGCGGCCAGCGGCAGCGCATCGCGATCGCACGCGCCATGCTCAAGAACCCACCGCTGCTTCTGCTCGACGAGGCCACGAGTGCACTTGACGCCGAGAGCGAGCGCATGGTCCAGGCGGCGCTTGAATCGGCAATGACCGGACGCACCACGCTCGTGATCGCCCACCGGCTCGCGACCGTGCAGAAGGCGGACCGCATCGTGGTGCTCGACCACGGGAGCATCGTCGAGCAGGGAACGCACGCGAGCCTGGTTGCGCAGAACGGCGTCTACGCACGGCTCGCAGCGCTGCAGTTCGTGGCCTGAAATCCGGCTTGCGGCCGGGACGCGCGTCGCCGGCGCGCGGCGCTACTGCAAGGTTTCCTTGAGCGCCGGCGGCAAAGGCAGCGAAAAAACAGGGATGCCCTCGTCGATCAGGCTCTGGGCCTGTTCGCGCGTGGTCTGGCCGCGGATGCCGCGTTCTTCCGCCTCACCGTAGTGCATCTTTCGCGCCTCGTCGGCGAAGCGGTCGCCGACGTCCTCGGTTTGCGCGATCACCTTGCGCACCGCCTGGAGCCAGCGGCCTTCGGGCGACCCGGCATCGTCAGGCGCTGCTCGCGGCTCGGCCGGCTTGGCCGGCTTGGCCGGCTTGGCGCTGCCGAGATTCAGGCGCGGCGCGGCCAGCAGCTTCGCGATTTTCCTGTCGCCACAGAGCGGGCACTCCACCAGCCCACCCGCGAGCTGGGTCTCGAACTCCTCGTGGGACGCGAACCATCCCTCGAAGCCGTGACCGTGTGCGCACTGGAGGTTGAGGACCTTCATGCGCGCATTATCCCGCCGGGGCGAACTGCGCGGGCGATTGCCAGTCGAGGACCCAGGCACCCGAAAGGACGTTCTGGAGCCACAACGCGCAAGTCTGCGACTTGGCATCGGTCACGATTCCGTCACGGCACCACGCAAGCACTTCCTCGGGCGTCGCACTGATCACGTCGAGGAATTCGCCATGGTCCAGCTGGCGCGTTCCGAGCGAAAGTCCGCGCGCGAAATAGATGTGGATGACTTCCGTCGAATAGGCGACCGCCAGATGCATCGCACCGGCGTAGGCCCACTCTTGCGCGGTGTAGCCGGTTTCCTCGACCAGTTCGCGCTGGCCGCACAGCAGAGGGTCCTCGCCGGCATCGAGCTTTCCGGCAGGAAACTCGGTCATCACATGGCCGATGGGGTAGCGATACTGGCGCTCGAGCACGAGGCGCCCATCATCGAGCAACGGCACGACCACGACCGCACCGGGATGCACAACGTACTCGCGCGTCGCGGTGTGCCCATCCGGCAATCGGACGGTGTCTCGCTTGGCACGGAGGAAATTCCCCTGGAACAACAGTTCGCTGGCCGTGCATTCTTCACGGAGGTGCGTATCGACGCCGTCTGGGGTCTTCGAGCTCATTCGATTTCCTTCACCGATGCTTCAACAGATAGCGCCACGTGAACCCGGGGAACGCCAGAACGATGAACAGCGCGGCCGTGACGGCGTAGAACTCCCATCCCTGTGGGGCAATCTGACCGACGCGGCTTTCGAACAGCAACCCGATGCCGCCGACGATGAAGTAGAGCAGCAGCAGTTCGCCGAGCCGGATCGCGAGCGACTTCGTCGAGCCCGGCAGCGGAATCAACCCCAGTATGCGCTCCGTGAAGAACGGCAGGTTGGCTGCCAGCAGCGCAACCAGCAGCACCACCCAGACCGAGGCGGTTTGAGACACGGAGCCGGATCAGGTCGCGAGCGTTGCCACGATCGCCCGAGCGCAAAGCGCCATCAGGCCACCGGGCAGAATCCCCAGGATCAGGATCAGCGCGCCGTTGACGGTGAGCACGGCACGGACGTCGTGCGGCGCCGACACGGTCGTCGCGGTCAGGGGAGCGTCGAAGTACATGACCTTGACCACGCGCAGGTAGTAGAACGCGCCGATCAGCGACATCACCACGGCGAAGACGGCCAGCGCGATGTGCATCGCCTGACCCGATGCGATCAGGGCCTGGAGCACTGCGAACTTGGCGTAGAAGCCGACCAGCGGCGGCACGCCCGCCAGCGAGAACATCGCGATCGCCATCACGCCGGCATACAGCGGGCTGCGCTGGTTGAGACCGGCGAGATCGGTGATCTCCTCGCTCTCGAAGCCCTCGCGCGCCAGGAGCAGGATGATCCCGAAGCTCGCGAGCGTCGTGAGCACATAGGTGATGATGTAGAACATCGCGGCGCTGTAGGCGAACTGCGCGTTGTACGTGTTGCCGTTGACGACACCGGCCACCAGGCCGAGCAGCATGAAGCCCATCTGCGCGATGGTCGAATAGGCCAGCATCCGCTTGAGGTTCGTCTGCGCGATGGCCGCGAGATTGCCCACCAGCAGCGACGCGATCGCGAGCAGCGTCAGCATCTGTTGCCAGTCGAATGCGAGCGGGAGCAAGCCTTCGACCAGGAGGCGAATGATGATCGCGAAGGCCGCCAGCTCAGGCGCCGCGCCGATCAGCAGCGTGACCGCCGTCGGTGCGCCTTGGTACACATCAGGCACCCACATGTGGAATGGTGCAGCGCCCACCTTGAATGCCAGGCCCGCGACGATGAAGACCAGGCCGAAGACGAGGACCTGGTGATTGACCTGACGGGTACCGATGGCCTTGAACACCTCGTTGATGTCGAGCGAACCGGTCGCGCCGTACATCATCGACAGGCCATAGAGCAGGAAGCCGCTGGCCATTGCGCCGAGGACGAAGTACTTCATTGCGGCTTCGCTCGCCACGGCGTTGTCGCGGCGCAGCGCGACCAGGGCGTAGCTCGACAGCGTCAGCAATTCGAGTCCGAGGTAAAGCACCAGGAAGTTGCTGCCCGAGATCATCACGAACATGCCGAGCAAAGCCAGCATGCTCATCGTGAACAACTCGCCGCCACGCAGCATGCCGCGATCGGCCGAATAGGGGCGGCCGTAGACGAGCGTGACCATCAGTGCGAGCGTCGCGAAGCACTTGAGCCAGTTGCCCATCGGGTCGCTCACGACCATCCCGCCGAATCCATAGATGGTCTTGCCTTCGGCGGCGTTGAATCCGGTCAGCACCGCGATCACCGCCAGCGTCAGCAGCGTCAGCACATAGGTGGCCGTGCGGCGGGGGCTGGTGGTGGACAGATCCACCAGCGCGATGACGCATGCCATGATGAGCAGCGCCGCCTCTGGGTAGATCGCCATCCAGCTGAGTTTGTCAATCATCTCGTTCTCTTGTTCAGCTTGGATTTAGGGCAGCTTGGAAATCGCCACGTGGCGCAGCAGTTCGGCCACGGACGGATTCATCACATCGGTGAAAGGCTTGGGATAGAGGCCCATCCAGAGCACCGCGATCGCCAGCAATGCGAGCATGAGGAATTCGCGGGCGCCGATGTCGCTCAGCTCCTTCACGTGGTCGTTGCCCGGGGCGCCGAGGTAGACGCGCTTGTACATCCACAGCGTGTAGGCGGCACCGAAGATCAGCGCCGTGGCGGCGCCGAGGCCGAGCCAGAAGTTCGTCTTGACCGCGCCGATGATCACCATCCACTCGCCGACGAAGCCGGCCGTTCCCGGAAGGCCGCAGTTGGCCATCGCGAACAGCAGCGCGAAGGCCGCGAACTTGGGCATGGTGTTGACCACACCGCCGTAGTCGGCGATCTCGCGGGAATGCACGCGGTCGTACAGCACGCCGATGCACAGGAACATCGCGCCGGAGACGAAGCCGTGGGAAATCATCTGGACGATGCCGCCCGAGACACCGAGTTCGTTGAAGATGAAGAAGCCGAGTGTCACGAAGCCCATGTGGGCCACCGACGAATACGCGACCAGTTTCTTCATGTCCTGCTGGACCAGGGCGACGAGGCCCACGTAGATCACGGCAATCAGTGACAGCGCGATCATGAGCCAGGCCCACTCGTGCGAGGCATCGGGCGCGATCGGCATCGAGAACCGCAGGAAGCCGTAGGCGCCGAGCTTCAGCATGATCGCTGCCAGCACGGCAGAACCGCCCGTCGGCGCCTCGACGTGCACGTCCGGCAACCAGGTGTGGACCGGCCACATCGGGACCTTCACCGCAAAGGCAGCAAGGAAGGCGAAGAACAGGTAGGTCTGCGTGCTCCGCTCCAGCGGCAGCTTGTGCCACGTCAGGATGTCGAAGCTGCCACCCGACTTGTTGTACAGGTAGATCAGCGCGACCAGCGTCAGCAGCGAGCCGAGCAGCGTGTAGATGAAGAACTTGAAGGCCGCGTAGATCTTGTTCGGACCGCCCCAGATACCGATGATCAGGTACATCGGGATCAGCGTGGCTTCGAAGAAGACGTAGAACAGGATCCCGTCGAGCGCGGAGAACGTGCCGATCATCAGGCCGGACAGGATCAGGAACGCGCCCATGTACTGGTTGACGCGCTCGGTGATCACCTCCCAGGCAGAGATCACCACGATGACCGTGATGAACGCCGTCAGGAGCACGAGCCAGAACGAGATGCCGTCGAGGCCGACGTGGTAGTTGATGTTGAAACGCTCGATCCAGGGCGTCTTCTCGACGAACTGCATCGCGGCGGTGCTGGTATCGAAGCGCGCGTAAAGCGGCAGCGTGACCAGGAAGCTCGCAATCGAACCGACGAGGGCGATCCAGCGGACCATCGTCGCCTGACTGTCACGACCGAAGGCCAGTAGCACGGCGCCGATGATGATCGGCATCCAGATGGCAAGGCTCAACAGACCCATTTTTGTTTTTCTCCAGCGAGAGCGCTTACCGTTTGAACCAGACGAAGTACGACATCAGCACGAAGATGCCCAGCAGCATCGCGAATGCGTAGTGATAGATGTAGCCCGACTGCACCCAGCGCACGGCACCGGCGATGCGGCCGACCAGTTTCCACGAACCGTTGACGATGGCGCCGTCGATGATGCCCTGGTCGCCGCCCTTCCAGAGACCCGTGCCCAGGGCACGGGTGGCGCGGGCGATGACGTTCTCGTTGAACCAGTCCATGTAGTACTTGTTGTCGAGCAGGCGGTAGATCGGTCCGCAGGCACGCTTGATCGCCGCCGGCAGCGCCGGGTTGACCGGTACATGTACCAGGACAGCACCACGCCTGCGAGCGCGAGCCAGAACGGCGCGGCGGTCAAGCCGTGGACTGCCATCGCCAGCGGGCCATGGAACGCCTCGGACAGTTCCTTCATCGCCTCGTGCTTCGTCTCGTCGATGACGATCGCGCCGCTGAAGAAGTCGCCGAAGAGCATCGGCTGAATCGTCATGAAGCCGATGACGACCGACGGAATGGCCAGCAGCACCAGCGGCAGCCAGACCACCCACGGAGACTCGTGCGGCCCATGATGGTCGTCGTGGCCATGGTGATCGTCGTGCGCATCATGGTGCGCATCCGGATTCTGGTCGTAGCGCTCCTCGCCGTGAAACACCAGGAAGTACATCCGGAACGAGTAGAAGGCCGTGACGAACACGCCTGCGAGCACCGCGAAATACGCGAAGCCGGAGCCCCACAGGTGGCTTTCGTGGACCGCCTCGATGATGGTGTCCTTGGAGTAGAAGCCGGCGAACAGCGGCGTGCCGATCAACGCGAGCGAGCCGACGAGCGAGGTGATCCAGGTGATCGGCATGTACTTGCGCAAGCCACCCATCCAGCGGATGTCCTGGTTGTGGTGCATGCCGATGATCACCGAGCCGGCGCCGAGGAACAGCAGGGCCTTGAAGAAGGCGTGCGTCATCAGGTGGAACACCGCAGCCGAGTACGCCGATGCGCCAAGCGCCACGGTCATGTAGCCGAGCTGCGAAAGCGTCGAGTAGGCCACCACGCGCTTGATGTCGTTCTGGATGATGCCCAGGAAACCCATGAAGAGCGCCGTGATCGCACCGATCACCAGGACGAAGCTCAAGGCCGTATCGCTCAGCTCGAACAGCGGCGACATGCGCGCCACCATGAAGATGCCGGCGGTCACCATCGTCGCCGCGTGAATCAGCGCGGAGATCGGGGTCGGGCCTTCCATCGAATCAGGCAGCCAGACGTGCAGCGGGAACTGCGCGCTCTTCCCCATCGCGCCGATGAACAGGCAAATGCAGATCACCGTGATGAGCATCCATTCGGTACCGGGGAAGGTGATCTTCGCCAGCTCGCCGGCCTTCGCGAAGGCTTCGCCGTAGTTCAGCGTGCCCGCATAGGCGGCGATCAGGCCGATGCCGAGGATGAAGCCGAAGTCGCCCACGCGGTTGACCAGGAAGGCCTTCAGGTTCGCGAAGATCGCTGTCGGACGGTTGAACCAGAACCCGATCAGCAGGTACGACACCAGGCCCACCGCTTCCCAGCCGAAGAAAAGCTGGAGCATGTTGTTGCTCATCACGAGCATCAGCATCGAGAAGGTGAACAGCGAGATGTAGGAGAAGAAACGGTTGTAGCCGTCGTCGTCCTGCATGTAGCCGATGGTGTAGATGTGAACCATCAGCGACACGAAGGTCACGACGCACATCATCATGGCAGTGAGACCGTCGATCAGGAAGCCGATCTCCATCTTCAGGCCGCCGACCGTCATCCATTCGTAGATGGTCTCGTTGAAGCGGGCGCCGTCGGCGACCACGCTCTTGAGCGTCATGGCCGAGATGATGAAGGCCACGAGCACGCCGAGGATGGTCAGCGAATGCGTGACGCGGCGGCCGATGTGGTTGCCGCCGAACTTCGTGCCGAACAGGCCCGCGACGACGGCGCCGACCAGGGGAGCCAGCGGAACGGCCAGCAACGAGGATGCAGAAAGTGTTGCGCTCATGATGATCCTTAGCCCTTGAGCGCGTTGAGTTCGTCGACGTTGATGTTCGACCTGTTGCGGAACAGGAGGACGAGCAGCGCCAGACCGATCGCGGATTCGGCCGCAGCGACCGTCAGGATGAAGAACACGAAGATCTGGCCGTGCATGTCGCCGAGGAAATACGAGAAGGCGACGAAGTTCATGTTGACGGCCAGAAGCATGAGCTCGATGCACATCAGGAGAACGATGAGGTTCTTCCGGTTGAGGAAGATGCCGATCACGGAAAGCGCGAACAGCATCGCGCCCAGCGAGAGGAAGTGTCCGAGCGTGAGCGTCATGCCTTGGTCTCCGCGGCTGCCGACGGTTCCTCGGCAGCGGGTTGTGGCGCACGGGTGGCCGGCATCTGGACGATGCGGACCCGGTCGCGCGCCTTCACCCGGACCTGGTCGGCCGGGTTGACGTACTTGCTGTCCTTGCGGGTGCGCAGCGTGAGCGCGATGGCCGCGACGATCGCGACGAGCAGGATCACCGCCGCAATCTCCAGCGGATACAGGTAGTCGGTGTAGAGAAGCTTGCCCAGCTCGAGCGTGTTGGAGGTGTTGGGACCGGTCGCAAGCGGACTCTTCGGCGCAGCGAGGCGGAAGCCGCCCATCAGCACCGCCGCCATTTCGAGCGCGATGAGTGCACCGACGCCTGCGGCAAGCGGGAAGTGCCGCCAGAAGCCCTCTCTGAGACTGTCGACGTTGATGTCCAGCATCATCACGACGAACAGGAACAGCACCATCACCGCACCGACGTAGACGAGCACGAGCGAAATGGCCAGAAACTCGGCCCGCAGCAGCAGCCAGATCGCCGAAGCCTGGAAGAAGGCCAGCACGAGGTAGAGCGCGGCATACACGGGGTTGCGCGCGGTGATCACGCGAAAGGCTGCGAACAGCAGCACCGCGGAAAACAGATAGAACAGACCGGTCTTGACGTCCATGGGTCGAATTCGTTGCGAGGTTCGGGCCAGACCGCTCAGCGGTACTTGGCGTCTGCCGCCTTGTTGGCAGCGATTTCTTTTTCGTAGCGATCGCCCACGGCCAGGAGCATGTCCTTGGTGAAGTAGAGGTCGCCGCGCTTTTCCCCGTGGTATTCGAAGATGTGGGTTTCCACGATCGAGTCGACCGGGCAGCTTTCTTCGCAGAACCCGCAGAAGATGCACTTGGTCAGGTCGATGTCGTAGCGGGTGGTCCGGCGAGAGCCGTCGTCACGCACGTCGGACTCGATCGTGATCGCCATGGCGGGGCACACGGCCTCGCACAGCTTGCAGGCGATGCACCGCTCTTCGCCATTCTCGTAGCGGCGAAGCGCATGAAGTCCGCGGAAACGCGGCGAAAGCGGCGTCTTCTCTTCCGGGAACTGCACGGTGATCTTGCGGCTGAAGGCGTACTTGCCGGTCACTGCCAGACCCTTGAACAGTTCGAACAGCATGAAGCTGCGCAGAAAGTCCTTGAGCGAAAACGGCTGCGCCGTCGTCGGTGATGAGCGCGCAAGCGCGCTGGTGGTTTGCGCAGGCATGGCGATTACTTCCAGATGTTGAACGAGGTCTGCATCCACGCGCCGACCACCACCAGCCACACCAGCGTGACCGGAATGAAGATCTTCCAGCCCAGACGCATGATCTGGTCATAGCGGAAGCGCGGGAAAGTCGAACGGACCCACAGGAACATGGTGACCACGCAGAAGGTCTTGATGCCCAGCCAGATCCAGCCCGGAATGAACGACAGGAACTCGAATGGAGGCAGCCAGCCGCCCAGGAACAGGATCACGCAGAGGATCGAGACCAGCCACATGTTGGCGTACTCGGCCAGGAAGAACATGGCGAAGCTCATGCCCGAGTACTCGATCATGTGGCCCGCGACGATCTCGGATTCGCCTTCGACGACGTCGAAGGGGTGGCGGTTCGTCTCGGCCAGACCGGAGATGAAGTAGACGAGGAAGATCGGCAGCAACGGCAGCCAGTTCCACGACAGGAAGCCTACGCCCATCGAGACGAAGTGACCCCTGCCCTGCCCCATCACGATGTCGGTCATGTTGAGGCTGGCCGACACCATCAGCACCACGACGAAGCAGAAGCCCATCGCGATCTCGTAGCTGACCATCTGGGCGGATGCACGCAGGGCGCCGAGAAAGGCGTACTTCGAATTCGACGCCCATCCCGCGATGATCACGCCATAGACCTCCAGCGAGGTGATGGCCATGACGAACAGCAGGCCGGCATTGATGTTGGCGAGCGCAACTTCGGGGCCGAACGGAATCACGGCCCACGCGGCCAGCGCCGGCATGATCGTCATGATCGGGCCGAGCAGAAACAGTCCCTTGTTGGCGACGGTCGGAAGGATGATTTCCTTCGTCAGCAGCTTGAGTGCGTCGGCGATGGGCTGCAGCAGACCGAGCGGTCCAATCCGATTGGGGCCGATGCGGATCTGCGTGAAGCCGATGGCCTTGCGCTCCCAGAGCGTCAGATAGGCGACCGCACCCATCAATGGTGCGACCACTACGACGATCTTGATCAACGTCCAGATGATGGGCCAGGCGATGGCGGTCCACCAGCCTGCGGACACGAGTCCGGCTCCGAAGCCGTGCAGTGCGTCGATCATGCGAGCACCTCCTCTGCGCCGGAAGCCTGCGCAAGACGAGCGTCGGCCGTGAGTTGGAGCGATGGGGCACGACGGACGATCGAGTCGAGCTGATAGATGCTCGCAACCACCGGCGCAGCCTGCGTCGGCGTGCCGGCAACGACCGGTGCCGACGTCGCGTTGCTCAGCCTGCCCGTCACCAGTTCGGCAGTGGGGCCCATGTCGGCGAGAACGTCCGCCGAGGATTCGAAGGTAAAGCCGGGCAAACCGAGCAGGTTGCCCAGAACGCGGAGGACCTTCCAGGCCGGACGCGCCTCACCCTGGGGCTTCACGACCGCATGGAAGCTCTGCACGCGCCCTTCGGCATTCACGAAGGTGCCGGCCGTTTCGGTAAAGGGAGCGATCGGCAGCAGGACGTCGCTGAACTCGAGGTTGGCCTTGAACGGGCTCAGCGTCACGACCATCTGAGCGTGCGTCAGCCCTTCCACAGCAGACTCGCCTGCGGCCGAGTCGAACACCGGCTCGTTGTTGAGCAGCAGCGCGGCCTTGAGTCCGCCAGCCAGCATCTGGCCTGCATTCAGTCCGCCGGCCTTGGGCAACGCGCCCACGACCTGCGCACCGACCGTGTTCGCGGCCTCGGTCAGGAAGCCGACGCTCGCGCCGGTTTGCGCACCGATCCAGTTCGCCAGCAGCAGCAAGGTGCCGGCCTGTGCGTGATGGGCTGCCGCATTGCCGAGCAGGATGGCTTTGCGTTCGCCGTCGAGCAGGGAAGCAGCGATGGCCTTGGCAACATCACTCGGGGAACCGTTTGCAGCGATGGGCGCACTGGCACCCTTGCTTTCGGCGACGGCCGCGGCGACTTGCGCGAGCACATCGACCCAGCGATCGGACGAGACACGAACGGCGTTGGCGACCGGAATCGCCCAAGCGTCGTCATCGGCGAAAAGCGCCTGCGAGGTGACGGCGCTCAGCACACCCCTTGCGAACGGCCTGGCGGATCCGCTGGGCGAACAACGGATGATCCTTGCGGAGGTTGGAGCCGATCACGAGTGTGCGCTGCAGCTGCGACAGCGATGCGATCGACGTGCCAAGCCAGCGCACGCCTTCGAAAGGCGCGAACTCGGCATTGCGCAAGCGGTAATCGATGTTGTCGCTGCCCAGGCCATTCGTCAGCAGCTTGGCCAGGTGCAGCTCTTCGAGCGTGCTGTGCGGGCTGACCAGCGTGCCGATGGTCTGCGGGCCGTGATCGGCCTTGATCTGCTTGAGACCGTTGGCGACGTATTCCAGCGCGGTCTGCCAGTCCACCTGCTGCCACTGACCGCCTTGCTTCAGCATCGGCTGCGTCAGGCGCTCAGGGCCGTTCAATGCCTCGTACGAGAAGCGGTCACGGTCGGCGATCCAGCACTCGTTCACGTCTTCGTTCTCGAGCGGCACCACGCGCATCACGCGGTTGTTCTTGACCTGCACGATCAGGTTGGCACCCGTCGAATCGTGCGGGCTCACCGACTTGCGGCGAGACAGTTCCCAGGTGCGGGCGCTGTAGCGGAAGGGCTTGCTCGTGAGCGCGCCGACCGGGCAGATGTCGATCATGTTGCCCGACAGCTCGGAATCCACCGAATCGCCGAGGAAGGTTTCGATCTCGGAGTGCTCGCCGCGATTGGCCATGCCCAGCTCCATCACGCCGGCCACTTCCTGGCCGAAACGGACGCAGCGCGTGCAGTGAATGCAGCGGCTCATTTCCTCCATGCTGATCAGCGGGCCGACGTCCTTGTGGAACACGACACGCTTTTCTTCTTCGTAGCGAGAGGAAGAAGCGCCGTAGCCGACGGCGAGATCCTGCAGCTGGCACTCGCCGCCCTGGTCGCAGATCGGGCAATCCAGCGGGTGATTGATGAGAAGGAACTCCATCACCGACTGCTGGGCCTTGATCGCCTTGTCGCTCTTGGTGCGGACGATCATGCCCTGCGTCACCGGCGTGGCGCAGGCCGGCATCGGCTTCGGCGCCTTCTCGACGTCGACCAGGCACATCCGGCAGTTGGCGGCGATGCTGAGCTTCTTGTGGTAGCAGAAGTGCGGGATGTAGGTGCCCGCCTTTTCGGCCGCATGCATGACCATGCTGCCTTCGGTCACTTCGACCTTCTTGCCGTCAAGTTCGATTTCAACCATATGTGTTGTGTTCTTCTTGTGCTCAGGCCTTGACGGGAGCCTTCGGAACGTAGCCCGGAACCAGGGCTTCGAACTCGTGGCGGAAGTGCTTGATCATGGCCCGCACCGGCATGGCCGCCGCATCGCCGAGCGCGCAGATGGTGCGGCCCTGGATGTTGTCGGCGACGGAGTTCAGCAGATCGATGTCGGCCGGCTTTCCGTGTCCGTTGTGGATCCGGTCCACGAGACGCCACAGCCAGCCGGTGCCTTCGCGGCACGGCGTGCACTGGCCGCAGGACTCGTGCATGTAAAAGTACGAGAGGCGCTTGAGCGACTCGACCATCGAACGGCTGTCGTCCATCACGATGACCGCGCCCGAGCCGAGCATCGAGCCGGCCTTGGCGATCGAGTCGTAGTCCATCGTGCATTCCATCATGATGGAAGCCGGCAGCACGGGCGCGGACGACCCGCCGGGGATCACCGCCTTGAGCTGGCGTCCCTTGCGGACACCGCCCGCCAGTTCGAGCAGCTTGGAGAACGGCGTGCCCATCGGCACTTCATAGTTGCCGGGCATCTCGACGTCACCGCTGACCGAGAAAATCTTGGTGCCGCCGTTGTTGGGCTTGCCGCATTCGAGGTAAGCCGCACCACCGTTGTTGATGATCCACGGCACCGCCGCAAAGGTCTCGGTGTTGTTGATGGTCGTCGGCTTGCCGTACAGGCCGAAGCTCGCCGGGAACGGCGGCTTGAAGCGGGGCTGCCCCTTCTTGCCTTCGAGCGACTCGAGCAGCGCAGTTTCTTCGCCGCAGATGTAGGCGCCGAAGCCATGGGCGGCGTGCAGCTGGAAGTTGTAGCTGCTGCCCATGATGCCATCGCCGAGGTAGCCTGCCGCGCGCGCCTCTTCCAGCGCTTCCTCGAAGCGCTCGTAGGTCTGGAAGATCTCGCCGTGAATGTAGTTGTAGCCGACGCTGATGCCCATCGCATAGGCAGCGATGGCCATGCCTTCGATCACGATGTGCGGGTTGAATTGCAGGATGTCCCGGTCCTTGCAGGTGCCGGGCTCGCCCTCGTCGGAGTTGCAGACCAGGTACTTCTGGCCCGGGAACTGCCGGGGCATGAAGCTCCACTTGAGGCCCGTCGGGAAGCCCGCGCCGCCGCGCCCGCGAAGGCCGGAAGACTTGACTTCGGCGATCACCTGGTCGGGCGTCAAGCCTTCGGTCAGGATCTTGCGCAGCGCCTTGTAGCCGCCGCGCGCCTCGTAGTCGGCCAGGCGCCAGTTGGTCCCGTTCAGGCCGGCATAAATCTGCGGCGAGATGTGGCGGTCATGGAAGCAGGTCTGGACACCGGTCGCCTGGAATTGCGACAGCACTTGCTCGGGCGACATCATTGCGCTCCCTTCGGCGTCGAATTGCGCAGGCCGTCGATCAACTGATCGAGTTTCTCGTTGCTCATGAAGCTGCACATCGTGCGGTCATTGACCAGCATCACCGGCGAATCGGCGCAGGCGCCGAGGCATTCGCTCTGCTGCAGCGTGAACATGCCGTCAGCCGTGGTCTCGCCCATCTGGATGCCGAGCTTCTTCTCGAGATGCGCAAGGGCAGCCGCGCCGTCGCGGAGCTGGCAAGGCAGATTGGTGCAGACGTTGAGCTTGAACGCGCCCACCGGCCGCTGGTTGTACATGTTGTAGAACGTGGTGACCTCGTGGACCGCGATCGGCGCCATGCCGAGGTAGTCCGCGATCTCACGCTCGCGCAGCTCGCTGATGAAGCCGTCTTCCTGCTGCACGATGGCGAGGCAAGCCATCACGGCCGACTGCTTGCCGGCTGGCGGGTACTTGGCGACCTCGCGTGCAAAGCGGGCCAGCGTCGCTTCGGAGAGCGGCGCCTGTTCGCGGCGGGTGGTGTCGGAAGTCATGGGTTCGCTTACCTGTCAATCTCGCCGAACACGATGTCCATCGTGCCGATCACGGCGACCGCGTCGGCAATCATGTGGCCACGCGACATTTCGTCGAGCGCCGCCAGATGCGGGAAGCCTGGCGCGCGAATCTTGAGTCGATACGGCTTGTTGGCGCCGTCGCTCACGAGATAGATGCCGAACTCACCCTTCGGGTGCTCGACGGCGGCATACGCCTCGCCTTCCGGCACATGGAAGCCTTCGGTGAAGAGCTTGAAGTGGTGGATCAGCTCCTCCATGTTCGCCTTCATCGATTCGCGCGCAGGTGCGGCCACCTTGTGGTTGTCGGTGATCACCGGACCCGGGTTCGCGCGCAACCATGCGGAACACTGCTGGATGATCCGATTGGCCTGGCGCATTTCCTCGACGCGCACGAGGTACCGGTCATAGCAGTCGCCGGTGCGGCCGACCGGCACATCGAATTCCATGCGGTCGTACACGTCGTACGGCTGCTTTTTGCGCAGGTCCCATTCGACGCCCGAGCCGCGCAGCATCGGACCCGTGAAGCCGAGATTCAGCGCGCGCTCCGGCGAAACGACACCGATGCCAACGGTACGCTGCTTCCAGATCCGGTTGTCGGTGAGCAGCGTTTCGTACTCGTCGACCATCTTCGGGAAGCGCTTGCAGAAGTCGTCGACGAAGTCGAGCATCGACCCCTGGCGGTTCTCGTTGAGCCTCTCGATCGCCTTCGCGTTCTTGATCTTGCTGACCTTGTACTGCGGCATCGAATCCGGCAGGTCGCGATAGACACCACCCGGACGGAAGTACGCCGCGTGCATGCGCGCACCGGATACCGCCTCGTACAGGTCGAACAGGTCTTCGCGCTCACGGAAGCAGTAGATGAGCATGTTCATCGCACCGCAATCCAGACCATGCGCGCCCAGCCACAGCAGGTGGTTCAGGAGCCGCGTGATCTCCGCGAACATCACGCGGATGTACTGCGCGCGAATCGGCACCTCGATGCCGAGAAGCCGCTCGATCGCCAGGCAGTACGCATGCTCGTTGCTCATCATCGACACGTAGTCGAGACGATCCATGTAGGGCAGCGACTGGATGAAGGTCCTCGTCTCGGCAAGCTTTTCGGTTGCACGATGCAGAAGGCCGATATGCGGATCGGCACGCTGGATCACTTCGCCGTCCAACTCGAGCACGAGGCGCAGCACACCGTGCGCCGCAGGATGCTGAGGCCCGAAGTTGAGCGTGTAGTTCTTGATTTCGGCCATCAGTGCAATCCGCCACCGTAGTTGTCTTCGCGAATGACCCGCGGCGTGATCTCACGCGGCTCGATGGTCACAGGCTGATAGATCACGCGCTTCTGCTCCGCGTCGTAGCGCATCTCGACATGACCGGAGACCGGGAAATCCTTGCGGAACGGATGACCAATGAAACCGTAATCGGTGAGCAGGCGCCGCAGGTCGTCGTGACCCTCGAAGACGATGCCGTAGAGATCGAAGGCTTCGCGCTCGAACCAGCCCGCGCTGTTCCAGATGCTCGTGAGCGAATCCACGACCGGCAGGTCCTCGTTGGGCGCGAACACCTTCAGGCGCACACGCTGATTGAGGCTCACCGACAGCAGATGGGACACGACGCAGAAGCGCTCGCCATCCCACTCGCCTTCGCGGTAGCTGGAGTAATCCATGCCGCACAGATCGATGAGCTGCTCGAAACGGCAGCCCGGCGCGTCACGCAGCAGCGCGGCGGCGGCAAGGTAATCGGAAGCCCCAACGACCACCGTCACCTCGCCAAGCGAGACCGTGACGCTCTTTGCCCTGGAGCCAAGCGTTTCGGTGATCTGGGTCTGGAGCGCCTCGGGAGAAATGGCAAAGTCGGTCATCGTCTTGCTCTTCAGGCGCGCGCAATCGTATTGGTGCGCCGAATCTTCTGCTGGAGCTGGATCACCCCATACAGAAGCGCTTCGGCGGTCGGCGGGCAGCCCGGCACATAAACGTCGACCGGCACGATGCGATCGCATCCACGCACGACCGAATAACTGTAGTGGTAATAACCGCCACCATTGGCGCACGAGCCCATCGACAGAACCCAACGCGGCTCGGGCATCTGGTCGTACACCTTGCGCAGCGCCGGCGCCATCTTGTTGCACAACGTGCCCGCCACGATCATCAGGTCGGACTGGCGCGGACTGGGTCGAAACAGCATGCCGAACCGATCGATGTCGTAGCGGGCCGCGCCCGCATGCATCATCTCCACCGCGCAGCACGCCAGACCGAAGGTCATGGGCCACAGTGATCCGGTCTTGGCCCAATTCACCACCGAGTCGTAGGTCGTGGTGACGAAGCCTTCCTTCATGACGCCTTCAATGGCCATTTTCGGGATTCCTTGTCATTCCCAGTCGAGCGCACCCTTTTTCCACTCGTAGACGAAGCCCACGACGAGGATGGCGAGAAAAATCATCATCGCCCAGAAGCCGACAGCACCAATCTCCTTGAGCGCGATCGCCCACGGGAAGAGAAAGGCGATTTCGAGATCGAACAGGATGAAGAGAATGGCGACGAGGTAATACCGGACGTCGAACTTCATCCGCGCGTCTTCGAAGGCCTCGAAGCCGCATTCATAGGGGGAATTCTTTTGGGCGTCAGGCCGATTGGGGCCGAGGATGTAGCCCAGAACCTGCGGTGCGACGCCGACACCGACACCGACCAGGATGAACAACAGGACGGGGAGATAGGAATCGAGGTTCATCAGGGGGCTCTATCACCGCTTGACACCAGCAGGAAGCACGATTCCTGCCGGTGAGATTTGGTGCGGTCGGCGAGACTCGAACTCGCACAGCTTTCGCCACTACCCCCTCAAGATAGCGTGTCTACCAATTTCACCACGACCGCGGTTTTTGTCTGCCCGGATGGCATGAGGAACCTTTGACAGGTTTGTTTGGCTTTCCGGAACAGCTTTAGAGTTTACCCTGAAAAACTGCCGTTTTCACTCGGCAAGCACAGTTTCGTCAGATTACTTGTTCGGAATCTGGTTGGCGCCCCCGGCAGGCGCCGCGGGAGCAGGTGCGGGTGCACTCGTTGCAGGCGCCGAAGGCGCATTGCCCGCAGGAATTTCCGCCGCAGAACCAGACGGAGCCGTCGCAGGCGCTGGTGCCGGAGCGCCGACCGCGGCCCGCTCGAGCAGGCTGCCGCCGCCCACAGGGCGGGCATGACCGAAATAGGCGAGCACCAGCGTGCAGGCAAAGAACACGACGGCAAGAACAGCCGTCGAGCGAGACAGGAAATTCGCGCTGCCACTGGCACCAAACAGGCTGCCCGCGCTGCCGCTACCAAAGGCCGCACCCATATCGGCCCCCTTTCCGTGCTGGACCAGGATCAGGCCGATCATGGCCAGCGCGGCAAGCATCTGGACGCCGACCAGGATATTGAGGACCAAGTTCATTCGTTCTAACTCCTTAATTCTTGACTACCGCGGCTCGTCAGCGAGCGGCGGCGATGATCTGCAGAAAGTCGGGCGCCTTGAGCGACGCGCCACCGATCAGTCCGCCGTCGATATCGGGCTGGGCGAGCAGTTCGGCTGCATTGGAAGCGTTCATGCTGCCGCCGTACAGCAGCCGGATGCCGCTCGCATGCTCGCTCGCAGCATGATGGAGTTGCGCGCGCAACACCGCGTGTACCGCCTGTGCCTGCTCGGGCGTTGCGGTCTTGCCGGTGCCGATGGCCCAGACGGGCTCGTAGGCGACGACGATCTCGCTGATGCAATGGCCATTGACATGAATGACCGCGGCAAGCTGGCGCTTGACCACTTCCTCGGTCTGCCCGGCCTCGCGCTGCGCGAGCGTTTCACCCACGCAGACGATCGGCGTCAGGCCATTGGCCAACGCTGCCGCCGTCTTCGCAGCGACCAGTTCATCCGTCTCGCCGTGGTATTGCCGGCGCTCCGAGTGCCCCACGATCACGTACCGCACACCGAAGTCCTTCAGCATCGCAGCCGACTGTTCGCCGGTGAACGCGCCCTGAGGCTGCGCAGAAATGTCCTGCGCGCCCACAGCGATGGAAGAGCCTCCGACGAGCGCCTGCACTTGCGCGAGGTACGGCGCCGGAACGCAAACTGCAACGTCGCAAGCGGGCGCGCCAATCCCTTGCAGCAGCGCCTTGAGCAGCATCTCGTTGGCCACGAGGCTGCCGTTCATCTTCCAGTTGCCTGCAATCAGCTTTTTCTTTTTCATTTCCGTCATGTTCACCACGTCAGCACGATCTTGCCGATGTGCTGGTTCGACTCCATCAGGGCGTGCGCCTGTGCCGCGCCGCTCGGCTCGCCGCCTGCGGCGAATCTGCTGTGGATGATCGGCCTCACCGCACCGCTTTCGAGCAGCGGCCAGACCTTCTCCCGAAGCGCCTTGGCAATCGCGCCCTTGAATTCGACGGGGCGGGGGCGCAGCGTCGAGCCGGTGATCGTGAGTCGCCGCCGCAGCACGAGGCCCGCATTGAATTCGCTCTTGACCCCACCCTGCACCGCGATGATGACGAGGCGGCCATCTTCAGCGAGGCATTCCACCTCGCGCGCCACATAGCCACCGGCCACCATGTCGAGCACCACATCCACGCCCTTGCCGCCGGTCAGGCGCTTGGCCTCTTCGACGAAGTCAGCCGTCTTGTAGTTGATCGCGTGGTCGGCGCCGAGCTTGAGGCAGGCATCGCACTTTTCGTCACTTCCGGCCGTCACGATCACCGTCGCGCCCAGCGCCTTGCCGAGCTGGATCGCGGTCACGCCGATGCCGCTGGAGCCGCCCTGGATCAGCAGGGTCTCGCCCTTCTGCAGGCGGCCGCGCTCGAACACATTGCTCCACACGGTGAAGAAGGTCTCGGGCAGCGTCGCGGCCTCGACGTCGGTCCAGCCCTTGGGCACCGGCAGGCATTGCGCGACCGGCGCGACGCAGAGTTCCGCGTAGCCGCCACCGGCGATCAGCGCACAGACGTGGTCCCCGATCTTGAGGCCGGCCGCGGCGAGTGCCTTGCCGTCGCCGGCCACGATCTCGCCGGCCACCTCGAGGCCCGGCAGGTCCGAAGCACCCGGAGGCACCGGGTAGTGGCCCATGCGCTGCAGCACGTCGGGACGATTCACACCACTCGCGGCGACGCGAATCAGCAGCTCGCCCTGCCCTGCCGCGGGCGCGGGGCGCTCGACCATGCGCAGCACCTCGGGAGCGCCGTACGACGAGATCTCAATGGCTTTCATGGACTTTCCGACTGGATTGATATGCTCATATGCGCACCGCTGGTGCGGATTCGCCAGATCCGGAAGGACGACGGCACTGCCGCCGCCCTGCCTCGTCAGGGCTGCTGATCGGTGCGGCCCGACTCTTGCAGCGGCAGTTGCTCGGCCACCTGCTCGACCGGCTCTCCGCGCTCGCCACCCTCGGCACGCGGGGCGCGCTCCCCACGGGGCGGACGCTCGCGGCGCTCACCACGCTCCTCGCGCGGCGGGCGGTCGCCGCCTTCCATGCCGGCCGGACGCTCGGTCAGCGCCTTCATCGACAGCTTGACGCGGCCCTTGTCATCGGTCTCGAGGACCTTGACCTTCACGATCTGGCCTTCGCTCAGGTAGTCGCTCACCTTCTCGACGCGCTCATGCGCAATCTGGCTGATGTGCAGCAGGCCGTCCTTGCCGGGCAGCAGGTTGATCAGCGCCCCAAAGTCCAGGATCTTGGTGACCGGGCCTTCGTACACCTTGCCGATCTCGACTTCCGCCGTGATCTGCTCGATGCGCTTCTTGGCCTCTTCGGCCTTGGCCGGATCGGTCGACGCGATCGTGATGGTGCCGTCTTCGTCGATGTTGATCTGCGTGCCGGTTTCTTCCGTCAGCGCGCGGATCACCGAGCCGCCCTTGCCGATCACGTCGCGGATCTTCTCGGGATTGATCTTCATCGTGAACAGGCGCGGCGCGAAGCTCGACACCTCGGCCTTGGCTTCGCCCATGGCTTCCTGCATCTTGCCAAGGATGTGCATGCGCGCTTCCTTGGCTTGCGCCAGCGCGACCTGCATGATTTCCTTGGTGATGCCCTGGATCTTGATGTCCATCTGCAGCGCGGTGATGCCGTTCGTCGTGCCCGCGACCTTGAAGTCCATGTCGCCGAGGTGGTCCTCGTCGCCCAGGATGTCGGTCAGCACGGCGAAGCGGTTGCCTTCCTTGATCAGGCCCATCGCGATGCCGGCCACGTGCGCCTTCATCGGCACGCCGGCGTCCATCATCGACAGGCAGCCGCCGCAGACCGACGCCATCGACGAGGAACCGTTCGACTCGGTGATTTCCGAGACGACGCGGATGGTGTAGGGGAACTCTTCCTTGCTCGGCAGGCAGGCCACGAGGGCACGCTTGGCGAGGCGACCATGGCCCACCTCACGGCGCTTGGTCGAGCCCATGCGGCCGACTTCGCCGGTCGCGAAGGGAGGCATGTTGTAGTGGAACAGGAAGCGGTCTTCGAACTCCCCGGCCAGCGCGTCGATGCGCTGCGCGTCGCGCTCGGTGCCCAGCGTGGTCACGACCAGCGCCTGGGTTTCGCCGCGGGTGAACAGCGCCGAGCCGTGGGTGCGCGGCAGCACGCTGTTGCGGATTTCGATCGGGCGCACGGTGCGCGTGTCGCGGCCGTCGATGCGGGGTTCGCCCGCGAGGATCTGGCTGCGCACGATCTGCGCTTCGATCGAGAACAGCAGGTCGCCAACCTTGGCGGCGTCGAAGGGCTCGCCGCCTTCCTTGAGCGCCTCCATCACGCTGGCGTTGGCTTCGCGCAGGGCTTGCGTGCGAGCCTGCTTGCTGCGGATCTGGTAGACGGCACGCAGCTTCTCTTCGGCCAGGCCCTTGACCTTGGCGACGAAAGCCTCGTCTTCGGCAGGCGCCTGCCAGTCCCAGACCGGCTTGCCGGCGTCACGCACGAGTTCATGAATGGCGTTGATGGCGACGTTGGCCTGCTCGTGGCCGAAGACCACGCCGCCGAGCATGATCTCTTCGCTCAGTTGCAGCGCTTCGGATTCGACCATCAGCACGGCAGCCTCGGTGCCGGCGACGACCAGGTCCATCTGCGAATCCTTGCGCTCGGTCTGGCCAGGGTTCAGCACGTACTGGCCGTTGATGTAGCCCACGCGCGCGGCGCCGATCGGGCCATTGAACGGGATGCCGGAAACGGCCAGCGCGGCGCTGGTCGCGATCATCGCGGCGATATCGGCATCGACTTCGGGGTTGAGCGACAGCGTGTGGATGACCACATGGACTTCGTTCAGGAACCCTTCGGGGAAGAGCGGACGGATCGGACGGTCGATCAGGCGCGAGGTCAGCGTTTCGAGCTCGCTGGGCTTGGCTTCGCGCTTGAAGAAGCTGCCGGGAATCTTGCCGGCGGCGTAGGTCTTCTCGATGTAGTCGACGGTCAGCGGGAAGAAGTCCTGCCCGGGCTTGGCCGACTTGGATGCGACCACGGTCGCGAGCACGACGGTGCCCTCGATGTCGACCAGCACGGCACCGGAGGCCTGGCGTGCGATCTCGCCGGTTTCCATGACGACGGTCTTGCCGCCCCACTGGAAGGTCTTGGTGACTTTATTGAAGAGGCTCATGTTTAGCTCCTGTTGTTGTGAGCGCCTCGGCCCTGTGCATTGACGGGCCGGGCGGTGGCGGAGCGCTTGCCAGAACACGATGCCATTCCAGAGAAGCTCGACGGTCGAACTTCGTTGGAATGACACAGCTTCGCTCTGTTCGGCACTCCAGAATCGATTCGCGAAGTAAAAAACGCCTGAGCTAGCGGACTAACCCAGGCGTTCTTGCATTGCGAATCGGCTTACTTGCGCAGACCCAGCTTGGCGATCAGCGCGGTGTAGCGGTCGGCGTCCTTGGACTTGAGGTAGTCCAGCAGCTTGCGACGGCGGCTCACCAGGCGCAGCAGACCGCGACGGCCGTGGTGGTCCTTGGCGTGCGTCTTGAAGTGCGGGGTGAGTTCGTTGATGCGGGCGGTCAGCAGTGCGACTTGCACTTCGGGGCTGCCGGTGTCGTTGGCGGAGCGAGCGTTGTCCTTGACAACTTCGGCCTTGATGGAGGCTGCGATCATTTGATGTTTCCTGTTCCGGGATGTTTGACTTGCGATGCGCGCTGGAACTGCACGCATCGTGTGCTTTTGCGGATGCAAAGCCTGAGGATTATAGCTCGCCCCCAGGTTGGCTCACTTCGTGTAGCCGCCCACCCCCGACCGGGGGCAACACCAGCGGCCCGGCAGAGCCGGTTCCGCGGCGTTTCACCAACGGACCTGGCTGCGCCGGCCTCTTACTTTTGCACCGCCAGCCAGCGTTTCAGGCGATTGACGCCTTCTATCAGGCGCTGCTTGTCCTTTGACGCGAAGCACCAGCGCAGCCAGCCCTGGGCTTCGGGGGCGAAGGCGTTGCCGGGGGCCAGGCCGAGGCCGGCTTCGGCGACGAGGCGCTTGGCGACCGCCAGCGAGTCGTCGAAGCCGTCGAGCTTGAAGAAAGCGTACATGCCCCCACGGGCGGGGGCGACCTGCACGCCGGGAATGTCGGCCAACAACGGCACCAGCGTGTCCCGGCAGGACTTCAGGTGCGCGACGATGCGGGGCGTGATTTCCTCGGTGTGGGCCAGCGCCGCGATGCCGGCGCGCTGCGTGAACACGCTCGCGCACGAGGTGTTGAATTCGATGAGCTTGCCCATGCCGTCCATCAGCGCGGGCGGAAGCACCAGCCAGCCGAGCCGCCAGCCGGTCATCAGGAAGCTCTTGGAGAAGCTGTGCGCGACCACCAGCCGGTCGTCGGGCGAGGCCACATCGAGGAAGCTCGGCGCGCACCGGTTGGGCGACGGCTCGTAATAGAGCCGCTCGTAGACCTCGTCGGCGAGGATCCAGGTGCCCGTCCGGCGGCAATGGTCGAGGATGGCCAGCTGTTCGTCGCGGGTGAGCGTCCAGCCGGTCGGGTTGTTGGGCGCGTTGACGATCAGCAGCTTCGTTTTCGAGGTGACCGCGGCCCGCAGGGCATCGAGGTCGAGCGTCCATTGGCCGCCCTGCGGCACCAGCGACACGCACCGCACATCGGCGCCGAGGATCGCCGGCTGCGCCGTCAGGTTCGGCCAGACCGGCGTGACGGCCACGACCTCGTCGCCCGCATCCACCAGCGCCTGCACCGCGAGCATGAGTGCGCTCACGCCCCCCGAGGTGATCGCGATGCGCGATGCATCGATCTTGGGATGCAGTCCACTCATGTAGGCCGCGACCGCTTGGCGGAGCTCGGGCAGACCGAGGTTGTGGGCGTAGAAGGTCTCGCCGCGCTGCAGCGACTCGATAGCGGCCTGCCGGATGACGTCCGGCGTGACTTCGTCGCTTTCGCCGAACCAGAACGCGAGCACGTCGGAGCGGCCGAGCCCCGCATTGGCGACTTCACGGATCTTGGAGGCTTCGAGGTTATGGATGGCTTCGCGCATCAATTTCTCTATCTTGGAACTCAAGGGCGCTGCATTGTGCAGCTGGTCGGCATTTGCGCGCGCTCTGCGGGAATGACCTTCACGACGCGAAAGCCGTAGCCCGATCCTTCGACGTCGAACTTCACGCCGGGCGCACCCTGCTTGTCCATGACGCCGACCACCAGCGTCTGCTGGAACTGGTGATCCTCGGCGCGCATGCGGCCTCGCTGCCCCGCGAGCGTAACATCCGCCTTTTCGAGCGCTCGCGCGACCGCCACCGTGTCGGCACTGCCGGCCTTCTCCATCGCCTGCGCGAGCGCCTCGACGAGCAACTGCATGCGCATGTGCACGTAGTCTTCCGACGGCTTGGGAAAGCGCGCGCGGAACGACTGGTAGAAGGCCTCCGACTGCGGCGTCTGCACGTTGGGCAGCCAGTCGGCGACAGCAATGACACGGCCGATGCCGGCGTCGCCGATCGCCGCCGGTGCACCGAGCGCGTTGCCATAGAAGGTGTAGAAGCTGCCATTGAACCCCGCCTCGCGCGCCGCCTTCACGAGCAGGGTCAGGTCGTTGCCCCAGTTGCCGGTGATCACCGCCTGCGCGCCGCTGGCGAGAATCTTGGTCGCATAGGGCGCGAAGTCCTTCACGCGGCCCATCGGATGCAGTTCCTCGCCGACGATCTGGACGTCCGGGCGCTGCCGGGCCAACTGCCGCTTCGATTCGCGCAGCACCGACTGGCCGAAGCTGTAGTCCTGTCCGATGAGGTAGACCCGCTTGAGCGACTTGTCGTCCTTCATCATTTCCATGAGCGCGGCGACGCGCATGTCGGTGTGCGCGTCGAAGCGGAAGTGCCAGAAGCTGCAGCGCTCGTTGGTGAGGATCGGATCGACCGCCGAGTAGTTGAGGAACAGCACGCGCCTGGCCGGATCGCGCTCGTTGTTCTTGTCGATCGCATCGATCAGCGCCGCGGCGGTCGCCGACGAATTGCCTTGCAGCACGATGCGTGCGCCGTCATCTATCGCGGCGCGCAGCGCGGAGAGCGCTTCTTCGTTCTGCCCCTTGCTGTCGTAGCGATCGAGCTGCAGATAACGCGCCCCCCGGCAGCTTCACGCCGCCGCGCGCATTGACCCGCTCGACG
Source organism: Variovorax ureilyticus (assembly GCF_050632185.1). Taxonomy (GTDB): domain Bacteria; phylum Pseudomonadota; class Gammaproteobacteria; order Burkholderiales; family Burkholderiaceae_C; genus Variovorax; species Variovorax ureilyticus_A. The sequence goes on along the minus strand of NZ_CP192579.1, from coordinate 1,106,830 downwards.
GCCCACAGCAGATTGCGGAAGACCGCCTCTCCGGTGTTGGCGAACGGGCCGCTCATGCTTTCGATCAACGCAAGCCGGATCGGCTTCGCGTCCTGCGCGTGGAGCGGCGCGATCGCGCCCGCGCATAGCGCCAGAGCCGCGAATTTCAAGGCCCTTCGACGCCAAATAAAGCTGGAAGCCATTCTCTTGAAACGCATTGCGCAATGCCTAGATGTGGAGGCATGCGGCACTTGTCTTGTTGAAACGCCGCGCAGTGTACGGGACACACATTCTTGTCCTCTTCGTCATGCCCAGGAGTTCATCCATGCTTTTCGCACCTGCCATCCGCACCGCCCGCTTCGCCCCGCGTTCGTTCGACCGCAGTGTGGAACGCTTTTTCAACGAAGCCTTCACCGGCGTTCAACGCTCGCTCAACGTCGAACAGGATGAAAAGACCTGGACCCTGACGCTCGATGTCCCGGGCGTCGCACGCGAGGATTTGACGATCGGCATCGAAGGCGCCGTGGTCCGCATCGAAAGCAAGGCCGAGGCCAAGCGCCAGATCAAGGCTGCGTACGAGCTGCCGCAGGAAATCGACGCCGCCGCCAGCGAAGCCAAGCTCGAAAACGGCGTCCTCACCCTCAAGCTGGGCAAGCGGGTGCCGGTCAGCAACGTCGCACAGCTCGCCATCAACTGATCGGAGATCGCGCTTCCGGCAAATAAAGTGCCGGACAGTTGTAAAAACCCCCAAAACACGGGCCGGTAACTTTTGGTTGCCGGCCCTTTTTTATTTCTAACTCACAATCCGTGCGAAATACGTCACGTTCTGTGACGTATTTTTCAAAGCTTTCGCACCCACACGAGCCCTCATGAATACGCATCTGAAGCTTGCAGACGCCAATGCCCGCTCCGACACCCTTCTTGTGTTTCTCCCGGGGGCATTCCTGAAGCCTGAAGAATTCGAACGCGAGGGTTTCATTGGTGCCGTGCACGAGCGCGGTTTCGCGGCCGACGCCCTGCTCGTCGACGCCGACGTGTCGTATTTCTACGACCAGACCTTCGTCGAACGGCTGCACGAAGACGTCATCGCGCCGCAGCGCGCGGCAGGTTACAGGAAGCTCTGGCTGGTGGGCATCTCGATCGGGGGCTTCGGCGCCCTCATCCACGAACTCGCCAAGCCCGGCACGGTCGACGGCATCGTGACTCTGGCCCCGTATCTCGGCCGCCGCCCGGTCGCCGCCGAAATCCAGAAGGCCGGCGGCCTGCGCACCTGGAAGGTGCCGGAAGGCCCGCCGCCGGACCAGGAGGTGGATCGCAAGCTCTGGCCATGGCTGCAGCAATACACCTCGCCGGAACGGGCGGAAAGCCTTCCACCGCTCTACCTGGGCTACGGGCTGAGTGACCGCTTCGCGGCCAACCATCAATTGCTGGCGGACGCCCTTCCCGCCGGCCATGTCTTCACCACCGAAGGCGGTCACGATTGGCCGCAGTGGTCGCAACTCTGGCGGCAGATGCTCGACGTGCTGCCGCTGCCGTCGAAGACGACGGGCAAGGAGCCCGTCAGGCGGGCGCCGGCTCCGCGTTCAGCGACGCCAGTGGCCATCGCGGCTTGACGTCGAAGGCATAGCGCTCGGTCGGGCGCTGGATGCCGGCCTGCAGACGCATCGCGGCCGCCATCGCTATCATCGCGCCGTTGTCGGTGCACAGGTGAAGCTCCGGATAGTGCACGCGCACGCCACGCCTGGCGCAGGCGGCGTCGAGCTGCATGCGCAGCGACCGGTTCGCGCCGACCCCGCCGGCGACCACCAGCCGGTTCAGCCCGGTCTGCTCGATCGCCCCGATGGATTTCTTCAGCAACACCTCGACGATCGCCGCCTGGGTCGAGGCCGCGAGATCGGGCTTGCGTGATTCCAGTTCGTCGCCGAGCTTGCGCGCCTGCGTCAGCACTGCCGTCTTGAGGCCGGCGAAGGAAAAATCCAGATCGCCGCTGTGCAGCAGCGGGCGCGGCAGCTTGAAGGCGGCCGGATCGCCCGCTTCCGCCAGCTTCGCGAGCCACGGGCCGCCCGGATAAGGCAGGCCCAGCAGCTTGGCGCTCTTGTCGAAGGCCTCGCCGGCCGCGTCGTCGATGGTTTCGCCGAGCAGTTCGTACTGTCCGACCCCCTCGACCCGCATGAGCTGCGTGTGCCCGCCGGACACCAGCAGCGCGACGAACGGAAACTCGGGCGGATCGGCGCTCAGGAACGGCGACAGCAGATGCCCTTCGAGGTGATGCACCCCGAGCACCGGCTTGCCCAGCGCGGCACCCAAGGCGCACGCCACCCCGGCGCCCACGAGCAACGCACCCGCGAGCCCCGGTCCGCGCGTGTAGGCGACCACGTCCACGTCGGAAAGCCCATGCCCGGCTTGAGCGAAGACGGATTCGGCCAGCGGCAGCACGCGGCGGATGTGGTCACGGCTCGCCAGCTCGGGCACGACGCCGCCATAGGCCTGGTGCATCGCGATCTGGCTGTGCAGTGCGTGCGCCGCAAGCCGCGGCAGGCCGCTTTCGCCGGCCTCCACCAACGCCACGCCGGTTTCGTCGCAGGAGGACTCGATTCCCAGTACAAACATCCCGCGAGTGTAGGTGGCGCCCGGAATCGGGGCACGGTTGTTGCTGCAAGCCCTTCGAGATGGACCCCCACCCCCGATGAAATCAGGCCTCGGTTTTCTGGTCGCCGCCCTCGGCTGCGAGATCGAAGGGCTGGAGCAACTGGCCCGCACCGGCGAACTGGTCGGCACGATCGGCCGGCTGGTGCATGCGCTGCAGCGGGAGCGCGGCATCTGCAACGTGCTGCTGGCCTCCAGGGGCCAGCGCTTCACCGAACAGCGCCGCGAGCAGATCGTGGAAAGCCTGCGCATGGAAGCCGCGGTGCGGCAGAGCTTCGAGCACCTGGCGGTGCAGAACCGCATCGGCAACGGCGCGCGGCTTTTCAGTCGCATCGCGTGGGTGCTGCCCGGCCTCGGGGCGCTGCCCGAACTGCGCCGCCGCATCGGCGCGCTGGAAATCGACGCGGCCGAATCGACCGCCGCCTTCGTCAAGCTGATCGCCGGCCTGCTCGCGGTCGTGTTCGAGGCGGCGGACGGCGCGACCGACCCCGAGATCTCGCGCGTGCTGGTCGCGCTCTTCAACTTCATGCAGGGCAAGGAGTTCGCCGGACAGGAGCGCGCCTGCGGCGCCGCCGCCTTCGCGTCGGGCCGGAACGACGCCGCGCGGCAGCAGCAATGGCTGCACCTGATCGACTCGCAGGAGCGCTGCTTCAAGGTCTTCGTGGATTTTTCGGATGCGGCCCTGGTCGACGTCTGGCGCGCAAGCCAGTCCTCTTCCCAGATCGCCGAGCAGGAACGCATGCGCCGCATCGCCTGCGCGGCACCGGCCGGGGTGGCGCTGGACCCTGAGCTGAGCCCGCTCTGGTTCGACTGCTGCTCGCAGCGCATCGACGCCATGCGGGGGTCGAGGAACGGCTGGCCGCCGACCTGCGCACGACCTGCAAGCAGAAGACGGTCGAGGCCCGCGCCGAACTCGAGGCGCACGAGGCGCTGTTGCTGACGCTGGGGGACGCGTCCGATCCACCCGGCACCGCGTTCTTCGACGCACCTGTGCCCGATGCCCCCGCGCCCTATGGTCGGCAGCTCGAACGCTCGATCCTCGACATGGTCCAGGAGCAATCCAGCCGCCTGCAGGCAATGAGCGACGAACTCGAGACCGTGCGCACCGCGCTGAACGAGCGCAAGGTGGTCGAGCGCGCCAAGGGGCTGCTGATGGCGCATCGCCGCATCAGCGAACAGGAGGCGCACAAGATGCTGCGCCAGACCGCGATGAACCAGGGCCGGCGGCTCATCGACGTCGCTGAATCGGTGCTGTCGATGGCCGAGTTCCTGCCCCGGAATGCGGCTCCATGAAGACGCGACGATCCGGAATGGTGCGTTGCACAACGACGGCATGACCCACGCTCCGCAAATAGAAAGGCTTCGAGAGTCATTCCCTGAGACGCTTTGAAGCTATCTTTTTCATAGCGCCCGCTTTGCGCGAGCGGCTGGCATGCCGCTTGCAATCACCAAAGTCGTAGACCGACGAGGTCTCAGGCAGGCGGCATCCAACGGCGGATGCGGCCTACCCCACCGGACAAAGGCGTCCCCACCCGCAAGGGCTCGTTTTCGAGCGGCCCCTGCGCGGTGAGGACGCCTTTTTGCTTTTGCGTTTTGACCTTGCTGACTGGAGTTCGCCCCATGACCGATTCGCTGACCCACAAACTCAGTCGCCGCCGCGTGCTGCAGGCCGCCGCCGCTGGCGCTCTGGGGCTGGACCCCGCCTTGCGCGCCGCCGTCTGGGCGCAGGGCTCGGACAAGCCCGAGAAGGAGGAAGTGAAGATCGGCTTCATCCCCCTCACCGATTGCGCCAGCGTCGTGATGGCCTCGGTGCTCGGCATCGACAGGAAGTACGGCGTGAAGATCGTCCCGAGCAAGGAAGCGAGCTGGGCCGGCGTGCGTGACAAGCTGGTCAACGGCGAGCTGGACTTCGCCCATGTGCTCTACGGACTGGTCTACGGCGTGCACCTGGGCATCGGCGGCCCGAAGAAAGACATGGCCGTGCTGATGACGATCAACAACAACGGGCAGGCGATCACGCTGTCGAAGAAGCTCGCCGACAAGGGCGCGGTGGATGGCGCCTCGCTCGCCAAGGTCATGGCCGCGGACAAAGGCGAATACACCTTCGCGCAGACCTTCCCGACGGGCACGCACGCGATGTGGCTCTACTACTGGATGGCGGCCAACGGCATCAACCCGCTCAAGGACGCGAAGGTCATCACGGTGCCGCCGCCGCAGATGGTCGCCAACATGCGCGTGGGCAACATGGACGGCTACTGCGTCGGCGAGCCCTGGGGCCAGCGCGCGATCATGGACGGCATCGGCATCACCGCCGTCACGACGCAGGACATCTGGAAGGACCACCCCGAGAAGGTGCTCGGCACCACCGGCGACTTCGTGAAGAAGTACCCCAACACCGCGCGTGCGGTAACCGCGGCGATCCTCGAAGCCGGCAAGTGGATCGACACCGGCCTGCAGAACAAGAACAAGATGGCCGAGACCATCGCCGACAAGAGCTACGTCAACACCAGCGTCGACGCGATCAACCAGCGCATCCTCGGCCGCTACACCAACGGCCTCGGCAAGAACTGGGACGACCCCAATTACATGAAGTTCTACAGCGACGGCGCGGTGAACTTCCCGTACCTGTCGGACGGCATGTGGTTCCTCACGCAGCACAAGCGCTGGGGCCTGCTCAAGGACCATCCGGACTACCTGCAGGTGGCCACGCAGATCAACCAGATCGACATCTACAAGCAGGCGGCGGCCGCGACGAAGACCGCCGTGCCGAAGGACACGATGCGCACCAGCAAGCTGATCGACGGCGTGGTGTGGGACGGCAAGAACCCCAGGCAATACGCCGATTCGTTCAAGGTCCACGCCTGAGGAGTACGCCATGGTCAGTGCCGTCTTTCACTCCCCCATCGATGCGGCTGCGGCGATGCCGGCTGCCGCGAAGAGCATGCTGCCGCCTGCACCAAAGCCCGTGCAGGAAGCCGCTCCCGCCGCGACGAAGGCCGCGCAGCGCGCACCGCGCGACTTCAGCGGGCTGTGGCTGCGCGTGCTTCCGCCGGTGCTCGGCATCGCGTTGCTGATCCTCGTCTGGGAACTGGTCGCGATGAAGAGCACCACCGGCTTTCCTCGCCGCTGGCCACCTGGCAGCAGGCGGTGCAGGTGTTCAGCGATCCGTTCTACAGCAAGGGGCCGAACGACCAGGGCGTGGGCTGGAACGTGCTCTCGTCGCTGCGCCGCGTGGCGCTGGGCTTCGGGCTCGCGGCCGCGGTAGGCATTCCGGCGGGCTTCGCGATCGGGCGCTTCGAGTTCCTCTCGCGCATGTTCAACCCGCTCATCAGCCTGCTGCGCCCGGTCTCGCCGCTGGCCTGGCTGCCGATCGGGCTCCTCGTCTTCAAGGGCGCGAACCCGGCTGCGATCTGGACCATCTTCATCTGCTCGATCTGGCCGATGATCATCAACACCGCCGTCGGCGTGCAGCGCGTGCCGAGCGACTACATGAACGTCGCCCGCGTGCTCAACCTGAGCGAGTGGAAGATCTTCACCAAGATCCTCTTCCCCGCCGTGCTGCCCTACATGCTCACCGGCGTGCGCCTCGCGGTCGGCACCGCATGGCTCGTGATCGTCGCGGCCGAGATGCTGACCGGCGGCGTGGGCATCGGCTTCTGGGTGTGGGACGAGTGGAACAACCTCAACGTCGCCAACATCATCATCGCGATCTTCGTCATCGGCATCGTCGGCCTCGTGCTGGAGTTCGCGCTGATCAAGGTCGCCACCGCGTTCACGTTCGAAGAGGTGAAGTCATGAACGATCAGAGGAAGTACATCGACATCCACGGCGTCGAGCAGCGCTTCAAGACACCGAAAGGCAGCTTCCTCGCGCTGCAGGGCATCAACCTTCAGGTGGCCAAGGGCGAGTTCATCACGCTGATCGGCCATTCAGGCTGCGGCAAGTCGACGCTCCTGAACCTGATCGCGGGACTCACCACGCCCACGCAAGGTGCGCTCCTGTGCGCCAACCGCGAGATCAAGGGTCCCGGCCCGGAGCGGGCGGTGGTGTTCCAGAACCATTCGCTGCTGCCGTGGCTCACCTGCTACGAGAACGTCTATCTCGCCGTCGAGCGCGTGTTCGCGGCCACCGAAGGCAAGGCGCAGCTGAAGGCGCGCACCGAAGCGGCGCTCGCGATGGTCGGGCTCACCGCTGCCGCGCAGAAGCGCCCCGGCGAAATCTCCGGCGGCATGAAGCAGCGCGTGGGCATCGCACGCGCGCTGTCGATGGAACCGAAGGTGCTGCTGATGGACGAGCCCTTCGGCGCGCTCGACGCGCTCACGCGCGCCAGGCTGCAGGACGAGCTGCTCGCGATCGTGCAGAAGACGCACAGCACCGTGGTGATGGTCACGCACGACGTGGACGAGGCGGTGCTGCTGTCGGACCGCATCGTGATGCTCACCAACGGGCCCGCCGCGACGATCGGCGAAGTGCTCGCCGTCGATCTCCCGCGTCCGCGCAACCGCGTGGAACTGGCCGAAGACCCGGTCTACGTGCATGCGCGCAAGGCCGTGATCGACTTCCTGTACACGCGCCAGGCGCACGTGGAGAAGGTCGCCGCCTGACCTGAACCCGCGGAGTCAGGACATGAGGACCTGCAGACTGTGCTCGTACGACGCAGTGAGCTGGTCGAAGGTCTCGACCAACGCATCGCTGGAGCGCACCAGCGCGGCGCGTCCCTCGGCGCTGTCGATCTCGCGCACCCCGCGCACGAGCCGCAGCCATTCGTCGCGCGCCGACGCCAGCGCGGCGCGGATGTCGGGGAGCTCAGCGGCGCCTGCTCCAGTTCGAGCAGCGCGGATTCGAACTCGTCCATGATCGGTGCCAGGCGCTCGCGCGACGCGCTGGCGGACAGCGTCGCGGCCAGCAGCGCATCCTTCGCGAGCCGCTGCACGCGCATGCGCTGGCGGCCGCAGATGTTGACGATGCGCAGCGCGCGTCGTGCGCCGGAAGTCTCCAACACGCCGGTCAAGGCCTCTGCAGCAAGCAGCAACCCCTCCGCGCGCGCATCGATCTCGGCCAGCGCCTGGGGTGACATGCGCGCCGCGAGCGCGGCTTCGAGCGCGTTCCAGGCCGCGCGCGCATGGCCCAATCCCTGCGCTCCCGCCTCGTCGAGTTCGAGGGCCGCGAGATGAACGAAGTTGTCCTGCACGCGCTCGGTCGACTGGGTGCGAAGCACGCGCGCACGCTTTGCATCGATGCCCGCCAGCGCCTGCGCCGCGAGGCGCACGAGCCGCTGCGACAGCATGCGCAACTGACCCGCGCGGTTGATCGCATCCGCCCAGCGCGAGGCCTCGACCACCGAGCGCGAGACCTCGCCAAGCCGCAGGTTCGCATGCATCGCCGCGCCGCGCAGCAGGCCGAAGGCCTCGTCCTCGCCGATGCCGCGCGCGGACATCAGCAGGCCCTTCGCGCGATCGATCCACTTGCGCTCGTCGAATCGGGTCCGCAGCGCATCCAGTTCGGTGCGCAATACGGATTCGCGCGTCCAGCGTGCGCGCGCACGGCTTCGCAATGCATCGAGCGAGTGCACATCGAGCGATTCGATCGGCATCCATGCATGGACCCCGAGCGCGGCCAGCTTCTCGTGGCCATCGCGCGCGAGCGGCCCGGAGACGAGGCTGAGCGGACATGGCAACACACCGCCGCCCGCTCCCAGTGCATCCAGAAGCTCCGGCACGGGCTCCGGCATGAACACGACGACTTCCCGCGATCCGAGCGCTTCGGCCTGCGAAAACAGGGTGCGCAGCGTTGCGCGCCCGATCGCCGAAAAATCAACGGCATCGCCCAATGCCTGTCGCAGCACGTCGGGCAGTCCGGCCGACTCGGAGGAAAGAACGACGAGAAGGGAATTCACGGCAGACATCGAGGTACGGATGGAAGCATAGGCCAGGCCAGCGTGCGCGCATTGGCATGCCTCTTGCGTCAACGTGGGTGCGGTGTAACGAAGCACCGCTTTGGTGAAGCGGCGGAGTCCTCCACGCCGAACACCCCTCACGCCGCCAGCGTCCGCTGCCGGCACACCACCCCCACCCTGCCTCACGACGCGACCCGCCAACGGCCGCGCCGCGGCATTTCGCATTGAAAGCCCATGTCCAGCTTCAAGTCCTTCTTGCGCGCAGGCCACGGCCCGACGTTGTTCGCGGCCTTCCTGTACTTCGCTTTCTCGTGCTGCATCTGGGTGCTCAACGGCGCGATGGCGCCGTTCATCGGCGAGACCTTCAACCTCTCGCCGGCGCAGAAAGGGCTGATGCTCTCGGTGCCGATCATCGCCGGCGCACTGATGCGCTTTCCGCTCGGCGTGCTCGCGCAGTACATCGGCCGCAAGAAGGCCACGCTGGTCGAGATGGGCCTGATCGCGGTGGCGATGCTGTTCGGCTTCTTCATGGTGCACAGCTTCAACGACCTGCTCGCGATGGGCGTGCTGCTGGGCATCGCGGGTGCGAGCTTCGGCGTGGCGCTCTCGCTGGGTTCGGGCTGGTTCCCGCCGCAGCACAAGGGCCTCGCGATGGGCCTCGTGGGCGCGGGCAACGTGGGCACCGCGGTGTCGGTGCTGGTCGCGCCGCCGCTCGCGCAATGGCTGGGCTGGCAGAGCGTCTACGGCATCGCCGCGGTCGCGATCCTGGTCCCGATGATCGTGATGATCGTCTTCGCCAAGGAGCCGCCGGACGTCGACAGCCACGCGAGCCTGCGCGAGCACATCGCCTGCCTGTTCGAGAAAGACGGCTGGGTGTTCAGCCTGATCTACGGCGTGACCTTCGGCGGCTTCATCGGCCTGACGACCTTCCTGCCTTCGTACTACTACGACCAGTTCGGCGTGAGCAAGGTGCAGGCGGGCCAGCTCACCATGCTGGCCGCCTTCATGGGTGCGGCGGTGCGCGTGATCGGCGGCTGGATCTCCGACCGCTGGGGCGGCGTCAACACGCTCACGCTGGTGCTGCTGGCGGTGGCGGTCGCGCTGGTGCTGGTCGGCTTCTCGTCGGGCTCGCTCGCGATCACCACGCTGCTCTTGATCGCCTGCTTCGCGGCACTCGGCGCGGGCAACGGCGCGCTGTTCCAACTCGTGCCGCTGCGCTGGCCCGCGACCACCGCGGTCGCCGGTTCGATGATCGGCGAGATCGGTGCACTCGGCGGCGGGCTGGTGCCGAACGCGATGGGCCTGTCGAAGCAGTACCTCGGCAGCTACACCTGGGGCTTCGTCTTCTTCGCCGTGCTCTCGCTGGTGATGCTCGGCGTGATGCGCGTCATGCAGATCCGCTGGACGCGCACCTGGGCCGAGAAAGGCGGACGTGCACGCGCATCGGCGCATGCGGCAGCGCCCGCACATGCACCCAAGCGCGCTCCCAAGGCGAGAAACGCATGAACACCTTGAACGTCATGGCGCACGCGGGCTCATTTCGGCAGGAACAGCAGCCAGAAGGCAAGCAAAGCGTTGAGCACCACCGAGATGGCGAGCGCGATCTTGTAGAGCGCCGCCGGGTCGCGGTGGATCAGCGGCGTGGCGCCCGGCGCGCTGACCGGTCTCGCCGCACCACGTTCGAGTGCGAGCAGCATCTCCTCGGCCGTCTCGAAGCGCTGCCGCGGATCGCGCGCGACCGCCTTGCAGACCAGATGGTCGAGCCAGATCGGCACATCGGGGCGAATGCGCGACAAGGCGACCGGATCGCGCCGGTAGCGCGCGGACTGGTAGGGCTCGATCTCGCCATAGGGCAGACGCCCGGCGAGCCACTGGTAGAGCGTGACGCCGAGCGCGAACAGGTCGCTCGCCGCATCGGCGCCCTGCCCTTCCCACTGCTCGGGATTGATGTAGCTCGGCGTGCCGGCATGCAGCTCGCGCTGCGCCTCGCCTTCGCGCCCGGAAAGCGCGACGCCCAGATCGAGGATGCGCCAGCGGCCGTCATCGCCGAGATGCAGGTTGCCGGGCTTGATGTCTCGATGCACCACACCATGGCGGTGCAGGCACCCCAGCGCGCGGGTGACCTCGATCGCCGCCGCGACGACTTCGGCGACGGCGCCGCGCGGATGGGTCTTCTGAATCTGCTCCAGCGTTCGCCCGCCGTGCCAGTCGAAGACGGTGTAGAGCGCGCTCGCATCGGGTGCGCGCTCGTGCACCCGCACGAAACCGCTGTCGGCCCGCGTGCCGACGCGAAGCGCGAGCCAGGCTTCATGCGCGAGCATGGCGCGCTCCTGCGGATCGCCGGCACGGCTGGGATGCAGTGTCTTGAGCGCGACCAGCTCGCGCGTGACCGGATGGCGTGCCTGGTAGAGCAGATGGACGCCGGTGTCGGCGACCAGCGCGGTCACGACGTAGCCGTCGATGGTGTCGCCCACCTTCAGCACCGGCGGCGGAGCCAGCCGGCGAACGTCGCCGAGTTCGTCGTCGAGCTGGCGCGCGTCCAGCCCGGTGACGCGGATGACCAGCGCGGTCGCGTTGTCGCGCGTGCCGGCGGCCAGCGCAGCGCGCACCAGGGCGTCGCTCGCGTCCGCCGCACTGCCCCGCAGCGCGAGCGCGGCCAGATGCTGCGGCTTGAGCACGCCGTGCACGCCGTCGGAACTCAGCACGAAGCAGTCGCCGACACGCACGTCGCCCTGCACGTAGTCGACGCGCACCTGGTCGTCGAGGCCGATGGCGCGCGTCAGGCGGCTGCGCAGGTCGGGATGGTCGAAGGCATGGTCCTGCGTCAGCGGCGCGGCCGGTTCGCGGTCGCGGCGCACACGCCGGGCGCGGGTGTCGCCGACATGCGCGAGCGTGTAGCTCTGCCCATGCAGCACCAAGGCGGTGAGCGTGGTGAGCGCGGCGCCACCGCCCTGGCGACGGCGGTTGTGGTCGGCCAGCCAGGCGTTCTGCGCGCCGATCAGGCGGTCGAGCGCAGCGGTCGGCTCCCAGGTGTCGGGCGTCGCGAAGTAGTCGCCCAGAAGGCCCATCACCGTGGTCTGCGCGGCTTCCAGGCCCCGGCCGCCGGTCGATACGCCGTCCGCAATGGCGGCGATCAGCCCGCGTGCTTCCTCGCCTTTCGGCGCACGCACCGCGCCCGCGAAGTCCTCGTTGACGTCGCGCGGTCCGCGTTCGCTGCTGTAGCCGATGTCCACCTCGAAACTCATGGCGCGATTCTCCATGCGCGCCGCGGTCACCCGATTGCTTGATTCAGAAAGGATGAGCCCCATGAAGAAGATGAAACTCGTGATGGTCGGCAACGGGATGGCCGGCGTGCGCACGATCGAGGAGCTGCTCAAGATCGAGCCCGAGCTCTACGACATCACCGTGTTCGGCGCGGAGCCGCATCCCAACTACAACCGCATCCTGCTGTCGCCGGTGCTCGCGGGCGAACAGACGATCGACGAGATCGTGCTCAACAGCTGGGAGTGGTATGCCGAGAACCACATCACCCTGCACGCGGGCAAGAAGGTGGTCGAGGTGGATCGCGTGAAGCGCATCGTGCGTACCGAGGACGGCACCGAGGCCGCCTACGACCGCCTGCTGATGTGCACCGGCTCCAACCCCTTCATGCTGCCGGTGCCGGGCAAGGACCTGAAGGGCGTGATCGCCTACCGCGACATCGCCGACACCGACTACATGATCGAGACCGCGCGCACGCACAAGAACGCGGTGGTCATCGGCGGCGGCCTGCTGGGCCTCGAAGCGGCCAACGGGCTGATGCTGCGGGGCATGAACGTCACCGTGGTGCACGTCATGCCCTGGCTGATGGAGCGCCAGCTCGACGACGTCGCGGGCAAGATGCTCCAGAAGTCGCTCGAAGACCGCGGCCTGAAGTTCCTCATCGGCGCGCAGACGCAGGAGCTGGTCGGCGGCGAGGACGGCCGCGTGAAGGCCATCCGCTTCAAGGACGGCACCGAGGTCGCAGCCGATCTCGTTGTGATGGCGGTCGGCATCCGCCCCAACACCGAGCTGGCCGAGAAGATGCGCCTGCACGTCAACCGAGGCATCGTCGTCAACGACACCATGCAGACAGTGACCGACCCGCGGATCTATTCGGTGGGCGAATGCGCGGCGCATCGCGGCATCGCCTACGGGCTGGTCGCGCCGCTCTTCGAGCAGGCGAAGGTGGCGGCGAACCACCTCGCGCATTTCGGCATCGGCCGCTACCAGGGATCGCTCACCTCGACCAAGCTCAAGGTCACCGGCATCGACCTGTTCTCGGCCGGCGAGTTCATGGGCGGCGAGGGCACCGAGGAGATCGTGATGAGCGATCCCTTCGGCGGCGTCTACAAGAAGCTCGTGATCAAGGACGACAAGCTGGTCGGCGCCTGCCTCTACGGCGACACGGTCGACGGCAGCTGGTATTTCAAGCTGCTGCGCGACGGCCGCAGCGTGCACGACATCCGCGACAAGCTGATGTTCGGCGAATCGAACATCGGCGACACCGGCCACGAGGGGCACAACAAGGCCGCATCGATGCCCGACGACGCCGAAGTCTGCGGCTGCAACGGCGTCAACAAGGGCACCATCTGCAAGGCGATCAAGGAAAAGGGCCTGTTCACGCTCGAAGAGGTCAAGAAGCACACCAAGGCCAGCGCCTCCTGCGGCTCGTGCACCGGGCTGGTCGAGCAGATCCTGATGTTCACCGCCGGCGGCGACTATTCGGCCGCGCCGAAGAAGAAGGCCCTCTGCGGCTGCACCGATGTGAGCCACCAGGACGTGCGCGACGCGATCCGCAAGGAGCACTACCTCACGCACGACGAGGTCTACCGCAACCTCGGCTGGCGCACGCCCAACGGCTGCGCGAGCTGCCGGCCGGCCATCAACTACTACCTGATCTCGACCTGGCCCAAGGAGGCGAAGGACGATCCGCAGAGCCGCTTCATCAACGAGCGCAGCCACGCGAACATCCAGAAGGACGGCACCTATTCGGTGATCCCGCGCATGTGGGGCGGCCACACCACGCCCGACGAGCTGCGCCGCATCGCCGACGCCGCGGACAAGTACAAGATCCCGACGGTCAAGGTCACCGGCGGCCAGCGCATCGACCTGCTCGGCGTGAAGAAGGAAGACCTGGAGAACGTTTGGCGCGACATCGGCATGCCCTCGGGCTTTGCCTACGCGAAGTCGCTGCGCACGGTGAAGACCTGCGTGGGCAGCGAGTGGTGCCGCTTCGGCACGCAGGACTCGACGCAGATGGGCAAGGACCTGGAGCGCGCGCTGTGGGCGATGTACTCGCCGCACAAGGTCAAGCTGGCCGTCTCGGGCTGCCCGCGCAACTGTGCCGAGTCGGGCATCAAGGATGTCGGCGTGATCGGCGTCGACTCGGGCTGGGAGATCTACGTCGGTGGCAACGGCGGCATCAAGACCGAGGTGGCGCACTTCCTCGCCAAGGTGAAAAGCGCCGAGGAGGTGATGGAGTACGCCGGCGCCTTCCTGCAGCTCTACCGCGAGGAAGGCTGGTACCTGGAGCGCACGGTGCACTACATCGGCCGCGTCGGCCTCGACTACGTGAAGAAGAAGATCCTCGAAGACGCGGAAGGCCGCAAGGCGCTGTGGGAGCGCCTGCAGTTCGCGCTCGACGGCGAGCCCGATCCGTGGTTCGCGTCGGCAGAGGCTTCGGTCGACGTGCGGCAGTTCAAGCCCGTGGCCGTGATCCACCCCGCCGCGCAACCCGCCTGACGCGGTCTGAAAGGAACCACGATGAGTGAATGGAAAGTGATCTGCCGCGTCGATGAGATTCCGGTGCTCGGGGCGCGGCGCGTGAACCGGCCGGTGGGCGTGGACGTGGCGGTCTTCCGCAATTCGAGCGACGAGGTTTTCGCGCTGCTCGACCGCTGCCCGCACAAGGGCGGCCCGTTGAGCCAGGGCATCGTCTTCGGCACCAGTGTGGCCTGCCCGCTGCACAACTGGTCGATCGGCCTCGACGACGGCTGCGCGAAAGCGCCCGACGAAGGCTGCACGCCGCGCTTCGCGGTCAAGGTGAGCGATGGTGTGGTGCATCTCGATGCGCAAGAACTCGAATCGCACGCGACCGATCTGCCGAAGCCGGTGGCCGGCCCGATGCGAACCATCGAAGTCTGAGGGCTGTCCCATGAAGGAAACACGCTCGACCTGCCCTTACTGTGGCGTGGGCTGCGGCGTGATCATCGAATCCGATGGCGCGCAGATCACCGGCGTGCGCGGCGATCCCGAGCACCCTGCCAACTTCGGCCGGCTGTGCACCAAGGGCTCGACGCTGCACCTCACGGCGGGCGCCGCGGTCACGATGCAGACGCGCCTGCTGCGGCCCATGCAGCGCACCACGCGCGGCTCGGTGCCGGAGCCGATCAGCTGGGACGGCGCGCTGGACCTCGCGGTCGAAAAGTTCGCGCAGGTCATCGGCGACCACGGGCCGGACGCGGCCGGCTTCTATGTGTCGGGCCAGTTGCTGACCGAGGACTACTACGTCTTCAACAAGCTCGCCAAGGGCCTCGTCGGCACCAACAACATCGACACCAACTCGCGCCTGTGCATGAGCAGCGCAGTGGCCGGCTACAAGAAGACGCTGGGCGCCGATGCGCCGCCGGCCTGCTACGACGACCTGAAGCACGCACAGTGCCTCTTCATCACGGGCAGCAACACCGCGTGGGCGCATCCGATCCTCTTTCGCCGCATCGAGGACGCGAAGGCGGCCAATCCGGCGATGAAGATCATCGTGGCCGATCCGCGCCGCACCGACACGGTGGAGATCGCCGACCTGTTCCTGCCGATCCAGCCGGGCACCGACGTCATGCTGTTCAACGGCATGCTGCACCTGATGCTGTGGGAGGGTTGGACCGATGCGCGCTACATCGCCGAGCACACGAATGGCTTCGACGCACTTAAGGCGACTGTGCGCGACTGCACGCCGGATCGGGTCGCGCAGGTGTGCGGGATCTCGAAGGACGATCTCCTCGAAGCGGCGCGCTTGTTCGCGACGTCGTCCGCGACGCTGAGCCTCTATTGCCAGGGCCTCAACCAGTCGTCGTCGGGCACGCTCAAGAACGCGGCGCTGATCAACCTGCACCTCGCGACCGCGCAGATCGGCAAACCTGGCGCGGGGCCCTTCTCGCTGACCGGGCAGCCGAACGCGATGGGCGGCCGCGAGGTGGGCGGGCTCGCGAACCTTCTGTCGGCGCATCGCGATCTCGCGAACCCGCAGCATCGCGCCGAAGTCGCCGCGCTCTGGGGCCTGCCCGACGTGCCCGAGAAGCCCGGCAAGACCGCGGTCGAGATGTTCCAGGCCGCCGCCGACGGCGAGATCCGCGCACTGTGGATCGCCTGCACCAACCCGGCGCAGTCGATGCCCGACCAGGCGACCGTGCGCCGCGCGCTCGAACGCTGCGAGTTCGTGGTGGTGCAGGAGGCCTTCTCGACCACCGCGACCTGCGCCTTCGCCGACCTGCTGCTGCCCGCCACCACCTGGGGCGAGAAGGACGGCACCGTCACCAACAGCGAGCGGCGCATTTCGCGCGTGCGCCCGGCCGTCTGCGCGCCCGGCGACGCGCGCAACGACTGGGCGATCGCCGCGGACTTCGCGCGGCGGCTGGAAGTGCGCCTCGGCCGCCCGCGGACGCTCTTTCCCTACGACTCGCCGGAAACGGTCTGGAACGAGCACCGCGACACCACCGAGGGCCGTGACCTCGACATCACCGGCATGAGCTACGCGATGCTCGAAGCCGCGCCGCAGCAATGGCCGCTCTGCCGGGGCGAAACCGAGGGCCGCGCGCGGCTCTACGAAGACGGCATCTTCCCGACGCCGGACGGCCGCGCGCGCTTCGTCGACACGCCGTACAAGCCGGTGGCCGAAGCACGCGAAGCGCGTTATCCGTTCTCGCTGAACACCGGGCGCCTGCGCGACCAGTGGCACGGCATGAGCCGCACCGGCACGCTCGGCCGCCTGTTCGGCCACGCGGCCGAGCCCATGCTGCAGATGCATCCGCAGGACATGGCACGCCGCCAGATCGCCGAGGGCGATCTGGTGCACGTCACCTCGCGGCGCGGCTCGATCGTGGTGCCGGTCGCCGGCAGCACCGAGGTCGGTCTGAGCCAGGCCTTCATCGCGATGCACTGGGGCGGCGAGTACCTGAGCGGCTCGTCGAGCACCGGCACGCCGCTCGCGGGCGTCAATGCGCTGACCACTTCGACCTACTGCCCCGATTCGAAGCAGCCGGAGCTCAAGCACGCCGCGGTGAAGATCCTCAAGGCCGAACTGCCGTGGTCGCTGCTCGCCGCCGCATGGCTGCCGCAGACGAGCGCGCTGGAAGTCACGGCCCTGCTGCGCGAGCTGATGCGGTCCTTTCCTTTCGCGAGCTGTGTGCCCTTCGGCAGCGGCGCAGCGCTCGGGGGCGACGGCCAGGAACGCACCGGCGTTCTGTTCCGCGCAGCCGCCTACGAAGCGCCGCCGGATGCGCTGCTCGCGCGGATCGAGAAGCTGCTGTCTCTCGGCGGGGCCGACACGCTGCGCTACGCCGACGCACGACGCGGCCAGCGCCGCGCGGTCCGGCTGGTGCGCGGCGGCGCCGATGCCTACCTCGAAGGCTTCCTGCTCGGCGGCGACACACGCGCCGAAGCGTGGATCAAGGCCTTGCTGCAGGACCGCCTGCCGGCCCAGTCCTATGGCCGCCAGCTTCTGCGGCCCGGCGCGGCGGCGCCCGGCAATGTCGCTTCCAGGGGCAAGATCATCTGCAGCTGCTTCGGCGTGACGGAGACGGCGATCGCCGGTCAGCTCGCCGCGTCGGGCGGCTCCGACGAAGAACGGCTCGCGGTGCTCCAGGGTTCGCTCAAATGCGGCACCAACTGCGGATCCTGCGTGCCCGAACTCAAGCGCATGGTGCGCGCCAGCGCGCCGCCGGCCGTCGTGGTGGCGTCATGAGCGCTGGCGGAAACAGACCTTCCTGCGCGGCGGGGCATAAGGACGCCCGCGTTGCGGCATAAGCCTTGCGGGACAATCCCCACACCCATGGGAATCAGCCTCTACATCAAGGAAATCGGCCGCGGCGCGCGCGGCGCGAAGCCGCTCGACCGTGCGCAGGCGCGCGACCTGTTCGGCCAGGTGCTCGACGGCACGGTGACCGACCTCGAGATCGGCGCGTTCTGCCTCGCGATGCGCATCAAGGGCGAGACGCCGGAGGAACTTGCGGGCTTTCTCGACGCGACGCATGCGCGGCTGAACCGCTTTCCCGCGACCCGGCAGCCCTTGGTCGTCCTGCCGAGCTACAACGGCGCACGCCGCCTGCCGGTGCTGACGCCGCTCCTCGCGCTGCTGCTGGCGCGCGAAGGGCTGCCAGTGCTGGTGCATGGCGCGGCGACCGAATCGACGCGCGTGCTCGCGTCCAGCGTGCTCGCAGGGCTCGGCGTGCCTGCGCTCACGGCCATCCGATCGATCGACGACGGCGAGGTCGTCTTCGCGCCCACCGAGCTGCTGTCGCCCGGGCTCAAGCGCCTGCTCGATGTCCGCCGCGTCGTGGGCCTGCGCAACTCCGGCCACAGCGTGGTCAAGCTGATGCAGCCGACCGCGGGCGAGTGCGTGGTGATCGGCAGCTACACCCACCCCGAATACGCCAAGTCGATGGCCGCGACCTTCGAGCTGATGGGCATGACCGCCCTGCTCTCGCGCGGCCTCGAAGGCGAGAGCGCCGCCGATCCGCGCCGTACCGCGCAGGTCGACGGCTTCGTGCATGGCAAGCACGTCGCGCTGCAGGAACAGCAGCCCGGCACGCAAAGCGAAGTGCCCGGCCTCCCGAAAGAAATCGACATCGAATCCACGGTGGGCTACACGCGGCGCGTGTTGTCCGGCGAAACGCCCGTGCCCGACGCCATCGCGCTGCAGGTGGCACAGATCGTCCAGCTCGCCAGGCTGGCACTACAGACACGGCCGCAAGAGACGGAGACCCAATGAAGACACCCCCACCCAAGGCAGTTGCACCCTGGTCGGCGCCGGCCCCGGCGATCCGGAGCTGCTCACGATCAAGGCCGCCCGGGCGATCCAGGCCGCGACGGTGCTGCTGGTCGACGATCTGGTCAACAGCGAGATCCTGGCCTATGCGCGGCCCGACGCGCGCATCATCCACGTGGGCAAGCGCGGCGGCTGCCGCAGCACGCCGCAGGCCTTCATCGAGCGGCTCATGATCACCGCGGTGCAGGAAGGCGAAACCGTGGTCCGCCTCAAGGGCGGCGATCCCTTCATCTTCGGCCGCGGCGGCGAAGAGGTCGAGCATCTGCGCGAAGCCGGCATCGAGTGCACCGTGGTCAACGGCATCACCGCGGGGCTCGCGGCAGTCACCGCGCTGGGCGTGCCGCTCACGCACCGCGACCACGCGCAGGGCGTGGTGTTCGTCACCGGCCATGCCAAGACCGGTCACTCGGCCGCCGAGAACCCCACCGACTGGCGCCAGCTCGCGGCCACCGCCCGCGATGCGCGGCTGACGCTGGTGATCTATATGGGCGTCTCGGGCGTGGCGCACATCCAGAACGAGCTGCTCCACGGGCTGTCCGGCGACACGCCGGTGGCGGTGATCCAGCACGCCAGCCTGCCGCACCAGCGGCACATCACGAGCACGCTGTCGCGCCTCGGCACCGACCTGACGGCCGCCGGCCTCGGCAGTCCGTCGGTGATCGTGGTCGGCGACGTGCTGCGAGGGCTGGCGGCAGCGGGTGCATCGGTCACCCGTTTCGGCACCTGATGGCGAACGGTCCGAAGTCGTTCGACGCCATCGTCATCGGCGCGGGGGCGGCCGGCCTGTTCTGTGCAGCGCAGGCGGGGCAGCGCGGGGTCAAGGTGCTGCTCATCGATCACAACGAGCGCATCGCCGAGAAGATCCGGATCTCGGGCGGCGGGCGCGCGAATTTCACCAACCGCGATCTGGACGTGCGCGCGCCGCAGCGGCATTTCATCGGCGACAACCCGCATTTCTGCCGCTCGGCGCTGTCGCGCTATGCGCCTCAGCAGTTCATCGACATGGTGCAGCGCCACGGCATCGCGTACCACGAGAAGCACAAGGGGCAGCTCTTCTGCGACGGCTCCTCCCAGCAGATCATCGACATGCTGCTGGCCGAATGCCGCGCCGGCCGCGTGGAGCACTGGCAGCCTTGCAGCGTGGGGGCGATCGGCTGGTCGGATGACGGTGGCTACCTGATCGAAACCGACCGCGGCGCTGTGCGCGCGCCTCAATTGGTCATCGCGACCGGCGGTCTTTCGATTCCGCAGATCGGTGCGAGCGACTTCGGCTATCGGGTGGCCGAGCAGTTCGGGCTGCGCGTGGTCACACCGCGCCCGGCATTGGTCCCGCTGACCTTCGCTGGCGAAGCCTGGGCGCCCTATGCCGGTCTGGCCGGCCTGTCGCTTCCGGTGCAGATCGAGACCGGCAGCAAGAAGGAGCGGATGAGCTTCCTCGAAGACCTGCTCTTCACGCACCGCGGGCTTTCCGGTCCGGCGGTGCTGCAGATTTCGAGCTACTGGCGGCCCGGAACGCCGCTCACCATCGATTTCGCGCCAGGCGCCGACGTCGCCGAAGCGCTCGACAAGGCCAAGAGGCATTCGCGCAAACGCATCGCCAACGAGCTGGCCGCGCTGGTGCCGTCGCGGCTCGCCGACGCCTGGGTCGGTCAGGATGCGTCCCTTCAGCGGCCGATCAACGAAGCCGCCGACCGGGCGCTGGCGGCCCTGGCGGAACGCATCGCCCGCTGGCAGATCACGCCCACGGGCACGGAGGGCTACAAGAAGGCCGAGGTCACCGCCGGCGGCGTCGATACGCGCGATCTGTCCTCGCAGACCATGGAATCGAAGCAGCCGGGCCTGTATTTCATCGGCGAGGTGGTCGACGTCACCGGCTGGCTTGGCGGTTACAACTTCCAGTGGGCCTGGGCGAGCGCACATGCCTGTGCCGAAGCATTGGCGCTGAAGGCAAGGCTCACGCTATAATGCTTGGCTAACTTTGGCCTCCCCTCAACGGCCGCACCCATTTTTCAGTTGAGGAACCCCGGCTTGGGTGCCGATCTTGCCCGAGCCAAATTCAACCGATCTACTCAATGACCACCATCCGCGTAAAAGAAAACGAGCCCTTCGACGTCGCGCTGCGCCGCTTCAAGCGCACCATCGAAAAGCTCGGCCTGCTGACCGACCTGCGTGCCCGCGAGTTCTACGAAAAGCCGACCGCCGAGCGCAAG
The DNA here is from genome assembly GCF_050632185.1 of Variovorax ureilyticus. Taxonomy (GTDB): domain Bacteria; phylum Pseudomonadota; class Gammaproteobacteria; order Burkholderiales; family Burkholderiaceae_C; genus Variovorax; species Variovorax ureilyticus_A. The sequence continues at coordinate 1,086,039 of NZ_CP192579.1, read as the reverse complement.
CGCAAGAAGGCAGCTGCCGTCAAGCGTCACTACAAGCGCGTGCGCAGCATGCAGCTCCCCAAGAAGCTGTACTGATCGCCCGCCGCGCTGGCCCGACGCCAGCGCCCGGTTCAGCTTCAGCGCCTTCCCCGAGCCGCGCCAGGACTTGCCTGCCGCGGCTTTTTGTTTTCCGCCAGACAGACAGAAAGCCAGCCATGAGCCTCAAGGACCAGATCACCGAAGACATGAAGACCGCGATGCGCGCCAAGGACTCCGAGCGCCTGGGCACCATCCGCCTGCTGCTTGCCGCCATGAAGCAAAAGGAAGTCGACGAGCGCGTGGAACTGGACGACGCCATGATCGTGTCGATCGTCGACAAGCTGGTGAAGCAGCGCAAGGACTCGGTCGCCGCGTTCACGCAGGGTGGCCGCACCGACCTCGCCGACAAGGAAGCCGCCGAGATCAAGGTGCTCGAGGTCTACCTGCCGCAGCGCATGAGCGCCGACGAAATCGCAGTCGAGGTGAAAGCCATCGTGGCCGAGCTCGGCGCCAAGGGCCCCGGCGACATGGGCAAGGTCATGGGCGTCGTCAAGACGCGCCTCGCCGGCAAGGCCGACATGGGCCAGGTCAGCGCCGCGGTCAAGGCAGCGCTGTCGGGCGCCTGAAGCATGACGAAGCGCCCGATTCTCAAGGCCTGCGCCTGCCCGGTGGACGATCGGGGCCGCCTCCTGGTCTTCCATCACCCCGAGGACCGGGGCATGCAGCTTCCGAAGGGCACGATCGAGCCCGGCGAATCCCCGGAAGATGCGGTGCGCCGCGAACTGCTGGAGGAATCGGGCATCGACTACACCGGCGAACTCGTGCGCCTGGGCACCATGGATCGCTACTGCGAAGCCGGCGTCGAGGGCAACAAGCACCGGCATCCCCAGCTCTGGCACCTGTTCCTGATGCGCTCGTCATCCATGCTGCCCGAAACCTTCGACCACGTCGCCATGGGCAGCCCCGAGGAGGACGGCCTCGTCTTCAGCTACAGCTGGCTGACGCACGAGGCGCCGCTCGACGCGTTCGCGGAACCGTACGTGCGCGTGATCTCACGGGTGCGGGAACTTCTGCAGACCGAACCGCCGCCCGCGCTGACGTGACAACGGGCCCTTGGCGCGGCACACACGCCGTCTTCGACCAACTGGAAGGCGCCTGGGACCTCGACCGGACCATCGAGAACCAGGCCGCGATGACCGGCATCGCCCGGTTCGAGCGACAGCCTCCCGATGTGCTGGCCTACCGCGAAGAGGGCCGTGTCCGGCTCGCCGGCGGCAAAGTGCTCGACGCGTCCCGCGAATACCGCTTCGAGCGCGCTTCCCGCGGCTTCACGGTCTTCTTCAACGAAGTGCCGCCCCGCGTCTTCCACCACATCGAACTCGAGCGCCACGGCGATGCATTCTGCGGGCAGGCCACGCACCTGTGTTCACCCGACGTCTACGACAGCAGCTACCGCTTTCTGGGCGACGGGACCTTCGTCGTCCGTCACACCGTGCGCGGCCCGCGCAAGGACTACGTTTCAGCGACGCTGTTCAAGCGCCGCAAGGCGCCCTAGCAGACCATCCATTCAATCGCGGCCGAGCCGCCAGCTGGGCATGCCGCGCATCACGGTCTGCACGACCACGGCGCAGATGCCGCACTTGACCAGGTCGCCGGGAATGAAGATCAGCATGGCCAGCGCGGCCTGCGACAGCGACATATGGGCCACGAACGACAGCCCGACGATTCCGAAGGCATAGACCACCACGATCCCGCCGATCACCGAAGACAGGAAGCTGGTCGCCAACAACCCCTTGCCCGTGGTGTCGCCCAGGCGAGGCACCAGCAGGCGCATCAGCAAGCCGCAGGCGAAGGCGCCGAACATCCAACCGAACAGGAAGCCCGAGGTCGCGCCGACGAACACGCCGAGTCCGCCGCGCCCGCCGGGCAGCAAAGGCAGGCCCAGCGCCACCGCGAGCAGGAAGAGCGCCATCGCGAGAAAGCCGCGGCGCGGCCCCAGCAGGCAGCCCGCCAGCATCACGCCGAGCGATTGCAGCGTGATGGGCACGCCAAAGGGGAGGTCGATCTTGGGAATCAGCCCAAGCACGGCCATCAACGCCGCGAACAGCGCGATGTGAGCGAGAGACCGCGAAGACGAGGCGCCAGCATGAGGGTTTGCGGACATGGGAGCGGCTTTCAAGGAAGGGGTTGAACGAATCATCGGCCGAGCCGCGCAGCCAGTGCGTCGGCCACGCGGTCGGCGGTCTGAAGGGTGCGGATCGTCATCGGCGCCAACAGGCGCATTCCGCCGCCCCGGCCCGCGCGAGCGCGGTATGCGTCATCGAGGCGATGCCATTGCGCATGGAAGTTCTCGGCGAAGCGCAGCATGAGGCCCAGTGCGAGCGCGACGCGACCGGTCGGTATGCCGATGCGCTGCAAGGGACGCATGACAGCCTCGAGCACGGCCAGCAGGTCTTCGAAGCGCGTGGTCAGTGTGAGCATGAGCGCGAGCATTGCCGCACTCCCGAGGCGCAAGGCGCTCGCCACGCCCTGCATGGTCGTGCCCATCACCCAGTGGAAGAGGACGATCAGTCCGCCCGCGATGGCCACTCCGCCCAGCATCCGGAAGCTGCGCCATGCGGGTGCCCCCAGCGACACGAAGATCGACAGCGCCAGGGCGCACGCAGCAACCAGGTCAGCGGGTCGCTCGACCCACAGCAGGATCGTGCCGCAGACCGACAACAGCGCGAGCTTGATCCAGGCCGCAATGCCGTGCATCCAGGTCGCCTGCGCCGAATAGAGACTACGCATGGCTGCCTCGCTCTGCCTCTGCCCGCGCGCGCTCGCGCACGTCGCCGGCATAGGCTTCACAGACCTCGCTACCCGGGCCGTCGGCACGCACCCGGCCTTCTTTCAGCCACAACACGCGCTCGAAGTCATGCACGTGTTCGAGCAGATGGGTCGACAGGATGATCTGCTGGCGAGACGCATCGATCTGCGCGGCGAGCCGGGCCTGGCTCGGCAGATCGAGGCTTGCGTAGGGTTCGTCGAGAAGCAGCGTCTGCGGTTCGCTGATCTGGAGCGCCATGAGGCAGACCTGCTGGCGTTGGCCCTGGCTCAACTCGCCGACGGACCGGCCGGCCCAGGCGGACAGGCCGCGCCCGGCCAGGAAGTCGAGCGTTCGCTGCCGCGCGGCCTGGCGCGCTTCGCCACGCGCCGTGAGGCTGAAGGCCAGCTCCTCGGCCACGGTCGGAAAAATGATCTGGTCGTCGGGGTTCTGGAACATCAGCCCGACGCCAGAGGCGATGACGCGGCCCCGCTGCGGCTTGTCGAGCCCGCTGATCAGGCGGAACAGGCTGCTCTTGCCCGCACCGTTGTCGCCGATCAGGCCGATCCTCGATTCCGAAAGCTGCAACGTCAGCCCTTCGAAGACTCGCTGGTGACCCCGCACCAGCGTGACGTCCTCGATGCGGACACCGGTGCTGCCGCCATCCTCTTGCGGGACGGGTTGCCGCGCCGGCCAGGCGCCGCCGCGCGCCAAGCTCAGCTCCCCGCGACCTTCATCCGGTTGACGAGCAGGGAGCCCGTGGTCTTCGCGCCATAGTTGTACGCATCGGCACCCACCGCCTCGATGCCGAGCAGCATGTCCTTGAGGTTGCCGGCGATGGTGATCTCCTGCACCGGATAGGCGATCTTTCCGTTCTCGACCCAGAAGCCGCTCGCGCCGCGCGAGTAGTCGCCGGTCACGTAGTTCACGCCCTGCCCCATCAGCTCGATCACGAAGAGGCCGGTGCCGAGCTTGGCCAGCATCGCGTCGAGATCGTCGCCCGCCTGCGTGAGCCGCGAGGTCAGCGTGAGGTTGTGCGAGCCGCCCGCGTTGCCGGTGGTCTTCATGCCGAGCTTGCGCGCCGAATAGGTACTGAGGAAATAGCCTTCGAGCCGCCCGCCGTCGACCAGCTTGCGCTGCCGGGTGCGCACGCCCTCGTCGTCGAAGGGCGAGCTGCCCTTGCCACGGGGTACGTACGGGTCCTCCACCACGTCGACGTGCGATGGCAGCACCTGCTTGCCGAGCGAATCGAGCAGGAAGGTGCTCCGGCGATACAGCGCCCCGCCGCTGGTCGCCTGCACCAGCCCACCCAGCAGACCGGCCGCGAGCGGCGATTCGAACAGCACGGGGCATTCCGTCGTCTTGATCTTGCGTGCCTTCAGCCGGCTCAGCGCGCGCTCGGCCGCATAGCGCCCGACGGCCTGCGGGCTCGCGAGCTCATCGGCGGAACGCATGGAGCTGTACCACGCGTCGCGCTGCATGTCGTCGCCTTTGCCGGCGATCGGCGCCACCGAGATCGAATGACGCGAACTCGCATAGCCGCCGCGGAAACCGCGCGTATGGGCGCTGAAGAAGTGACTCTGCTGTGCCGAAACACCCGCACCCTCGCTGTTGGTGATGCGCTTGTCCGTCGACAACGCGGCGGCCTCGCACTCGAGCGCGATGGCGGCGGCCTGTTCGCTGGTGATGTCCCAGGGGTGGAAGAGGTCGAGGTCGGGGTGGTCCTTCGCGATGTCTTCCTCGTCGGGCAAGCCGCTGACCGGGTCCTCTGCCGTGAAGCGCGCGATGTCGTAGGCCGCCTGCACGGTCTGCGCGACCGCCGCTTCCGAGAAATCGGACGTGCTGGCATTGCCGCGCCGATGGCCGACATACACCGTCACGCCCAGCGACTTGTCGCGGTTGCGCTCGACGTTCTCGAGCTCGCCCTTGCGCACCGACACGCTCAGGCCGCAGCCTTCGGACGCCTCGGCGCCGACGTCGGTGGCACCGAGCTTCCTGGCATGGGCCAGGGCGGAGTCGACCAGGTGTTCGAAGAAGGAACGGCTGTAGGCGAAGCCGGATTCGGCGCGCGAAGGTGAGGTGCTCATGTGGTTGGCTATGATACTTGCCCCCTTGGCGATGCACACGAAGCACCTCGAGGGCCTACGATTGTCTCTATGTCCCGCAAACCCAAAAAGGCTACTTCGTCCGCGGCCACTTCGTCGCCGAAGGCAGCGAACTCGACCTCGAGCTCAAACGCGAGCTCAAGGGCACCGACGCGGCGAGCAAGACCGATCTCAAGCGCGAAAGCGCCGAACTCCAGGCGCTCGGCGAGGCCCTGCTGACGCTGCGCGCCAGCCTCTTCGACCCACTCGACCTCGGCGACAAGCTCAGGGATGCGATCGCAGATGCGCGGCGCATCACCAACTTCGAAGGCAAGCGCCGGCAGATGCAGTTCGTCGGCAAGCTGATGCGTGGGCTGGATGAGTCGGTCGTCGACGCGGTGCGTGCCGCTCTCGCCGAACAGGATCGCGGACCGGCCCAGGAAGCCGCCGCGCTGCACGAGGCCGAGCGCTGGCGCGACCGCCTCATCGCCGACGACGACGCGCTCGGCGGCTGGATCGAAACACACCCCGGCACCGACGCCCAGCAGCTGCGCGCGCTGGTGCGCCAGGCGCGCAAGGACGTGAAGTCCGGCCCGCCAGGCGTTGCGCCGCGCCAGGGCAAGGCCTATCGCGAGGTGTTCCAGCTCGTGCGCGAGCAGCTGCGGGTGCATGGCACCGAAGATCACGCGGCCGAAGCGGCGGAACAATCCCGCGAGGAAGACGCATGACTGCCGCCCGGCCGCCCGAAGGCACTCGCACCGCAGTGCGCAGCACGGAGGTTACCGAATGACCGACGCCACCTTCGACCCCGTACGCATCGGCATCGTCTCCATCAGCGATCGCGCATCGAGCGGCGTCTACGAAGACAAGGGCCTCCCGGCCCTGCAGGAGTGGCTGCAGCGCGCGCTGCGCAATCCGATCACCTTCGCATCGCGGCTGATCCCCGACGAAAAGGAAGGCATCAGCGCCGCGCTGATCGAGCTGGTCGACGCCGGCTGTTCGCTGGTGCTGACGACGGGCGGCACCGGCCCGGCGCTGCGCGACGTGACGCCTGAAGCCACGCTGGCCGTGGCCCACAGGGAAATGCCGGGCTTCGGCGAGCAGATGCGGCAGATCAGCCTGCGCTTCGTCCCGACCGCGATTCTTTCGCGGCAGGTGGCGGTGATCCGCAACAAGAGCCTCATCATCAATCTGCCGGGCCAGCCCAAGTCGATCGCCGAGACGCTCGAAGGCCTGAAGAACCCGGACGGCACACAGGTCGTGCCGGGCATCTTTGCCGCCGTGCCCTATTGCATCGACCTGATCGGCGGGCCCTACCTCGAGACCGACGAAGCGGTCTGCAAGGCGTTCCGGCCCAAGTCGGCGATCCGCGCGCCGGGCCAGCCGAAGTCCTAGGCCAGCGTGTAGGCGGTCTTCACGATGGTGAAGAACTCCTGCGCGTACCTGCCCTGCTCGCGCGGCCCGTAGCTCGACCCCTTGCGGCCGCCGAACGGCACGTGGTAGTCCACACCGGCCGTGGGCAGGTTCACCATCACCATGCCCGCCTGGCTGTGGCGCTTGAAGTGCGTCGCGTACTTCAGGCTCGTCGTGGCGATGCCGGCCGAGAGCCCGAACTCGGTGTCGTTCGCGGTCGCGATCGCCTCCTCGTAGTTCTTCACCCGGATGACGCTGGCCACCGGGCCGAAGATCTCTTCCTTGTTGATGCGCATCGCGGCCACCGATTCGCTGAAAAGGGCCGGCGACATGTAGAAGCCGTCGGTATCCAGCTTGAGCCGCTCGCCGCCCGCGGCCAGCGTCGCGCCTTCCTTCCTGCCGATCTCGACGTATTCGAGGTCCTGCTGCAGCTGGCTGCCGCTGGAGACCGGGCCGATGTCGGTGCCCTGCGCGAGCGCATCGCCGACCTTGATCCTGGCCATGCGCGCCTTCATCGCCTCGATGAACTTCGGATAGATGCCTTCGGTGACGATCAGACGGCTCGATGCGGTGCAGCGCTGGCCGGTCGAATAGAACGCGCTCTGCACGCTCAACTCCACCGCCTGGTTCAGGTCGGCATCGTCGAGCACCACCTGCGGGTTCTTGCCGCCCATCTCGAGCTGCACCTTCTTGCCGCTGGTGGCGCACTGCACCGCGATGTCGCGGCCCACGCCGACCGAGCCGGTGAAGCTGATCGCATGAATGCCGGAATGCTTGACCAGCGCATTGCCGATCACGCTGCCGCGGCCCATCACAAGGTTGAAGACACCCGCCGGAATGCCCGAGCGGCTGATGATCTCGGCCAGCGCCCAGGCGCAGCCCGGCACCAGGTCGGCGGGCTTGAGCACCACGCAGTTGCCGAAGGCCAGCGCCGGAGCGATCTTCCAGGCGGGGATCGCGATCGGGAAGTTCCACGGCGTGATGAGACCCACGACGCCCACCGGCTCGCGCGTGATCTCGATGCCGATGCCGGGGCGCACCGAAGGAATCAGTTCGCCCGCGAGGCGCAGGCATTCACCGGCGAAGAACTTGAAGATCTGGCCGGCGCGCGTGGCCTCGCCAATGCCTTCGGCTTTTGTCTTGCCCTCTTCGCGCGCCAGCAGCGTGCCGAGCTCTTCCTTGCGCGCGAGGATCTCGTTGCCGATCTTGTCCAGTGCTTCCGAGCGCGCCTGCACGCCGCCGGTGGACCAGGCGGGGAACGCGGCCGTGGCGGCTGCGACAGCGGCATCGACCTGGCCGGCGTCGCCCTGGGCGTACTCGCCCAGCACGTCCGCGAGGTTGCTCGGATTGGTGTTCGCGCTGTAGCTGGCGCCGGCGGTCCATTCGCCGTTGATGAGGTTGTCGAATTTCTGCATGGCGGTGTCCTTGGGAAATCGGATCGGTCTCTCGAGCTTACTGCGGGCCGAGCTTCGCGATCAGCGTCTCGAGCGCCTCGTACTCGTCGGACTTGAGCTCGGTCAGCGGCGTGCGCACCGGCCCCGCATCATGGCCGACGATCTTCGCGCCGGCCTTCACGATGCTCACCGCGTAGCCCTGGCCCTGGTTGCGGATCGCGAGGTAGGGCATGAAGAAGTCCTTGAGCAGGCGGTGCTGCGTCGCGGTGTCGTCGGTCGCGACAGCGCGGTAGAACGCCATCGCGGTCTTCGGGATGAAGTTGAAGACGGCCGACGAATACACCGGCGTGCCGAGCGCCTTGTAGGCCGCCGCATAGACCTCCGCCGTGGGCAGGCCGCCGAGGTAGGCGAAGCGGTCGCCCATCTTCAGGTAGATCGAACTCATCAGCTCGATGTCGCCGATGCCGTCCTTGAACCCCACGAGGTTCGGGCAGCGCTCGGCCAGCCCGGCGAGCGTTTCGGGATAGAGCTTGCTCTGGCCGCGGTTGTAGACGATGACGCCGAACTTCACGCTCTTGCACACGGCTTCGACATGTGCGGCGAGGCCTTCCTGGCCGGCTTCGGTGAGGTAGTGCGGCAGCAGCAGGATGCCGTGCGCACCGGCCTTCTCGGCGGCTTGCGCGCACTGGATCGCGAAGCGCGTCGGGCCGCCGGCGCCCGCGATGATCGGCACCTTGCCGCGGCAGGTGTCGACCGCGGTCTGGATGATCTCGGGGTACTCGTCGCCGGTCAGCGAAAAGAACTCACCGGTGCCACCGGCCGCGAACAGCGCGCTCGCGCCGTAGGGCGCCAGCCATTCGAGGCGCTCGATGTAGCCCTTCTTGTCGAAGTCGCCGTTCGCGTCGAAGTCGGTCAGCGGAAACGACAGCAGGCCGGAGCCCATGATGGACTTGAGTTCTTGAGGATTCATGATGTAGGAGTGGTAAGTAAAGGGTCAGAGGAAATCGGTGCACCCACCCCAGGAATCCCGCGGAACCGGCTTTGCCGGGCCGCTGGGATTGCCCCCGGAGAGGGGTGTCAGAGCCACACGGAGTGGGCGAGGCTGGGGGTCAATCAAGTTTTATCTGCGCGGCGGAAACGACCTTGGCCCAGCGGGCGCGTTCCTTCTCGAAGAACTGGTCCTGCTCGGGCGGCGTCATCGTCACGACTTCGGCGCCCTGTCCGGCGAGGCGCGAACGTACGTCGGCGGAGCGGATGATCGCGATCAGTTCCTTGTTCAGGCGTTGCACCAGTGCGTCGGGCGTGCCGCGCGGCACCAGAACGCCTTGCCGGTGCCGGATTCGAAGCCGGGCACGCCCTGCTCCGCGATGGTGGGCACCTCGCCGATCAGCGGCATGCGGGTGGGCTTGGACACGCCGAGCACCTTGAGCTTGCCGCTCTGCACGTGGGGCCAGGTCGCGAGCATGCCGTTCATGAGCACCTGGGTCTGGCCGGCGACGGTGTCCTGCACCGCCTGCACGCCCCCTTGTAGGGCACGTACTGCCAGCGCGCGCCGCTTGCGCGCTCCAGCGCCACACCTGCGAGGTGCGGCGCGCTGCCGGTGGCGGTCACCGCGAAATTGAGGTCGGACTTCTTCGACAGCGCGATCAGTTCCTTGAGGTTGCCGGCCTGCACCGAGGGATGCACCACGAGCAGGTGCGGCGAATAGGCCAGCATCGTCACGCCGCGCAGGTCCTTCGACGGGTCGAAGGACAGCCCGGCGTAGACCGAGGGGCTGATCGCGAGCGCGCCGACGTCGCACAGCAGCAGCGTGTAGCCGTCGGCCGGAGCCTTCGCGACATAGTCGGCGCCGATGTTGCCGTTGGCGCCGGCCTTGTTTTCGACGATGACCGACTGCTTGAGCGCTTCCGACAACTGCACGCTGATGATCCGCGCAATGATGTCTGACGATCCGCCGGGCGGGTACGGCACCACGATGCGAATCGGCTTCGAGGGCCAGGCATCGGCGGCGCGGGCCGCGCCAGTGGCCATCAGGCCTGCGCCGAGCGCACCGAACATCAGGTCGCGGCGGTTCAAGGTCATGTGTTCGTCTCCAGATGCGATGAATGGAATGACAACCGGCTTGCGACCCGTCGTCGTCAGTCATCGTACAACCAGTTGCGCGCGATGTCCAGTGTCCGGGCACCCGGTTTCAGGCGGAAGGCACAGGACCGGACGCGGCAGCGGCATCCGGCGCCGACGCACCGCCTCCGGCGGCGCTGCGCGCAGCCTCCTGCGCGATGCGCAGGCGTTCGCGGCTGTTCGTCAGGTGGATGCGCATCGCCGCGCGCGCGGAGTCCGGATCGCGCCGCGCGATCGCCGCGTAGATCTCCTCGTGCTCGCGATTCACGCGCGTCAGGTATTCGCCGCGGCGGTCGTAGTTGCGGATGGCGGTGATGCGCGTGCGCGGAATGATCGTGGTGCCGAGGTGGCTCATGATGTCCGCGAAATAGGGATTGCCCGTGGCCTGCGCGATCTCGAGGTGGAAGCGGAAGTCGGGCGCCACCGTGTCGCCCGCCACCGCCACATTGCGCTCGAAGTCGTCGAGCGCTTCGCGCATCGCCGTGAGTTGCTCCTCGGAGCGGCGCATGGCGGCGAGCCCTGCAGATTCGGTTTCGAGGCTGATGCGCAGTTCGAGCACCGCAAGCACGTCGACCGAGGTTGCAAGTTCCGACACATCGAGCCGGAACATCCCGGCGGCCTTGGGCTGCAGCACGAAAGTGCCGATGCCGTGATGCGTTTCGACCAGCCCTGCGGCCTGCAGCTTGGACAGCGCCTCGCGCACCACCGTCCGGCTGACGCCATAGGCCTGCATGATGGCCGACTCGGTCGGCAGCTTGTCGCCCGGGCGCAGTTGCTGGCTGCGAATTTTCTCGCCGAGATCGTCGACCAGGCCATGCGCCAGGCCCCGGCCTCTCCGGCGCGGACTGGCGCCGAAAGCGGGTTGATCTGCGGTTGAGGTTGACCCCGTTGACAGGTTCGACATGGCGTGATGATAATCCCCGCGTTGTTGTACGACAACCGATAACTTACGACAAGAGACCCGGAAATTTCATGAGCGAGACAACCACTTCCCAACGCGTTTCCCGCCTGCTGCTCACCGGCGCCGCGGGCGGCCTCGGCAAGGTGCTTCGCGAGCGCCTGCGTCCCTACGCCGACATCCTGCGTCTTTCAGACATCGCCTCACTCGCCCCGGCCTCGGGCCCGCATGAAGAAGTCGTTCCCTGCGACCTCTCGGACAAGAAGGCAGTCGATACGCTGGTGGCCGGCTGCGACGCCATCGTGCACCTGGGCGGCGTTTCGGTCGAGCGCCCGTTCGAGGAAATCCTCGAAGGCAACATCAAGGGCGTCTTCCACATCTACGAAGCGGCGCGCCGCCATGGCGTGAAGCGCGTGGTGTTCGCCAGTTCCAACCACGTGATCGGCTTCTACAAGCAGACCGAGCGCCTCGACGCGCACGTGCTGCGCCGGCCCGACGGCTACTACGGCCTGTCGAAGTCCTTCGGCGAGGACGTGGCGCAGTTCTATTTCGACCGCTGGGGCATCGAGACAGTGAGCATCCGCATCGGCTCCTCGTTCCCCGAGCCGGCCAACCGCCGGATGATGAGCACCTGGCTCAGCTACGACGACCTGACCTCGCTCATCGAGAAGTCGCTCTTCACGCCGGACGTGAAGCACACCATTGTCTACGGCGCGTCGGCCAACAAGGACGTGTGGTGGGACAACAGTGCGGCGGCGCACCTGGGCTATGCCCCGAAGGACACCTCGGAAATCTTCCGCGCGAAGGTCGAGGCACAACCACCGGTCGCGCCCACCGATCCGAATGCCATCTACCAGGGCGGCGGTTTCACCGCGCAAGGGCCCTTCGAATAAGCCACAGATCCCCCTCCTCAACTCACTTTCTCCAGATCCATATTCCAACAAAGGAAGAGACATGAAAACTTCGAATCTGAAACTGCTCAGCCTGGTCACCACCGCCGTGGTCGCGCTCGCCGCCACCCATGCAGAGGCGCGCGACTTCCGCTCCGCGGAAGTGCATTCCAAGGATTTCCCGACCAACATGGCGGTGAAGTACATGAGCGACCAGTTGTCGGCCGCGACCGGCGGCAAGGACAAGATCAAGATCTTCGCCGACAGCTCGCTGGGCTCTGAGAAGGACACGGTCGAGCAGGTGAAGATCGGCGCGCTGGACATGGTGCGCGTGAGCAGCGCCTCGTTCCACGGCATCGTGCCGGACTCGGTGATCCCGTCGCTGCCCTTCCTGTTCCGCGACATCGACCATTTCCGCAAGGTGATGTACGGACCGACCGGCGACAAGATCCTCGCTTCGTTCGAGAAGGCCGGATTCGTCGGCCTCGCCTTCTATGAAAGCGGCGCGCGCTCGGTGTACGCGAAGAAGCCGATCAAGAATGTGGCCGACATGAAGGGGCTGAAGATCCGCGTGCAGCCGTCGGACCTGATGGTGAGCCTGGTCGGCGCGACGGGCGCATCGCCCACGCCGATGCCGATCGCCGAGGTCTACACCGGCCTCAAGACCGGCCTGGTGGATGCCGCCGAGAACAACTACCCCTCCTACGAAGAAGCCAAGCATTTCGAGGCCGCCCCCGTGTATTCGGAAACGATGCACGTGATGACGCCTGAAGTGCTGGTGTTTTCCAAGAAGATCTGGGACACCCTGCCGAAGGAAGAGCAGGCACAGATCCGCAAGGCTGCGAAGGAATCGGTCCCCTACTACGTGAAGCTCTGGGAGCCGCGCGAGAAGGACGCCAAGGCCGCCGTCATCAAGGGCGGCGCGAAGGTCGTCCCGGCCGCCGACATCGACCGCAAGGCCTTCGTCGAGGTCGAGAAGCCCGTGTGGGACAAGTTCGCCACCACGCCCGAGCTCAAGGCGCTGGTGCAGGAAATCGTCGACACCAAGTGATGCAGCGCGATGACCTTGCTAACCCGACTGAACGCGAGGCTCTCGCGTTGGGCGATGTACTTCGCGTGCATCTGCCTGGTGGGCCTGCTGGGCGTGGTGGTCTATGGCGTGGTGCTTCGCTACGCCTTCAATGACGCGCCTGCCTACGTAGAACAGGTTGCACTGCTGCTGGTGGTCTCGGTCGCCATGTTCGGCGCTTCCGCCGGTGTGCGGGACGCCGGGCACATCGGCCTGGATTCGCTGGTGAAGGCCCTGCCCTTGAAGGGGCAGTTCTGGTGCAAGGTCGTCGTGTACCTGCTCACCATCGCCTTCGCCGTGGCGCTCGTCGCCGGCGGCGTGGAGATGGCGACCTCGACGCGCGAGACCACCATTCCCACCCTTGGCATCTCCGAGGCCATCCGCTACCTCCCGGTTCTCGCTGCCGGTGTGCTGATCACGCTGTTTTCCGTCGAGCACCTCGTCTCCCAATTCTCCGGCCACGAGGTCGTTCCATCATGGCATTGACGCTGCTGTCTCTCAGTTTCCTGGTCTTCCTGGTTCTCGGGATGCCCGTCGCGTTCGCGATCGGGCTGAGCTGTCTCCTCACCTTCGCCTACGAAGGACTGCCCTTCGAGACGGCGATCCAGATGATGGTCTCGGGCATGAACGTGTTCTCGTTCCTGGCCATTCCCTTCTTCATCTTCTCGGGCGAACTGATGCTGCACGGCGGCATCGCAGACAAGATCGTCGCCTTCGCACGCAGCCTCGTCGGCCACTGGAAGGGTGGACTCGGCCTTGCGAATGTGGTCGCCTCGACGCTGTTCGGCGGTGTCTCGGGTTCGCCAGTTGCGGACACATCGGCCATGGGCGGCGTGCTGATTCCGGTCATGAAGAAAGAGGGTTACAGCGCCGCCTACGCGGTCAACGTCACCACGCACGCGTCGCTCTCGGGTGCGCTGATGCCGACCTCGCACAACATGATCATCTATGCCTTCGCGGCGCAGGCCGCCGTGGGCGAGATCGCCGGTCACATGATCAAGGGCGTGTCGATCGGCGACCTGATGTTCGCGGGGTTGATCCCGGTCTTCTGGATCATGGTCTGCATGCTGGTCGCCGCGTACTGGCAGGCCAAGAAGTACGGCTATCCGAAGCGCGAAGACGGCAGCACGATGGTCGAGCGCTTCCCGGGCTGGGGCACGGTGGTGCGCACCTTCATCGCCGCCATCCCCGGATTGCTGGTGATCGCCATCATCCTGTTCTGCGTGATGGAAGGCGTCGCCACCGCCACCGAGGCCGCTGCGATCGCGGTGACCTACTCGCTGCTCCTGACCGTCGTGGTCTACCGCACGATGACGAAGCAGGCGCTGCTCAAGTCCCTGGCCAAGGCCTCCAAGACCACGGGCGTGATCCTGCTGCTGATCGGCGTGTCCAACATGCTTCGCTACCAGATGGCGTACCTGGAGATCCCCGACACGATCGAGGCGGCGCTGCTGGCTGCGACCACCACGCCGTGGCTGATGCTGCTGTACATCAACATCATCCAGATCTTCCTGGGTGTCTTCCTGGACATGGCGGCGCACATCCTGATCACCACGCCGCTGTTCCTGCCGCTGGCCATCCAGATGGGCGTGGGCCCGGTGCAGTTCGGGATGATGCTGCTGCTCAACTGCGCGCTGGGCCTGGTGCATCCCCGGTGGGCACGGTGCAGTTCATCGGCTGCGCGATCGGGAAGATCTCGATCGGTGAAGCCACCAAGACCGCGTGGCCCTACTACCTGGCGATCTTCATCGCGATCACGCTGGTGACCTACGTGCCTTCGTTCTCGACCTGGCTGCCGTCGATCATCAACGGTCACCCGGTGTTCTGACGATGTTCTGCGTCTACGTTTCCAATGCCGAGAGCGGCGACATCAGCGTCCTGCATCTCGACCCCTCGAGCCCACGCTCGTTCCGGTCCAGACCGTCCAGATCGGGGGAAGTGATGCCGCTCGCCTTGAGCCCCGACCGCCGGCGGCTCTACGCCGCGCGGCGCTCGGAGCCCCGCGAGGCGTTGAGCTTTGCCATCGACCCGAAGAGCGGCCGGCTCGCACCCCTGGGTGCGGCGGCGCTGCCGCACAGCATGGCGTACATCGCGACCGATCGCACCGGCCGCTACCTGTTCAGCGCCTCATACGGCGGCAACCAGATTGCGGTCAATGCGATCGACGCCCACGGCATCGTCCAGTCCACGCAGCAGGTGCTGCCGACCGGCCCCAACGCGCACGCGATCCAGGTCGATCCGTCGAACCGCTTCATCTTCGCCAGCACGCTCGGCGCGGGCGTCGTCGTCCAGCTCCGCTTCGACGCGGCCAGCGGACAGCTGACGCCCAACACGCCACCCACTGTGCAGCCGCACACCTGGGCGAGTCCCCGGCACTTCGTGTTCGGGCGTGATGCGCGCTTCGTCTATTTGCTCAACGAACTGGACGGCGCCATCGACATCCTCGCGTTCGACGCGGCCGCCGGCACGCTGCAACCGCTGCAGACGGTCAGTTCGCTCCCGCCGGGCTTCCGCGGCGACCCATGGGCTTCAGACCTGCATCTCACGCCGGACGGCCGCTTTCTCTACAGCAGCGAGCGGCGCTCCGACACCCTGGCGGCCTTCCGGATCGACCCCGCGAGCGGCATGCTGACGCTCATCGGCCATGTACCGACCGAAGCGCAGCCGCGCGGTTTCAACATCACGCCGGACGGTCGCTTCCTGATCGCGGCCGGGCAACGCTCGCACCGGCTGCGGCTGTACGAGATCGATGCGGCGACCGGTGCCCTGCAAGCGCTCGCCGAATGCCCTGCGGGCCAGGGGCCCAACTGGGTCGAGAGCATCATGCTCGAAAGCTGACCAAGCACATCCATGTCATCCACTTCCGACCGCCCTCCCCTCTACATCACGATGCACGAGCGCGACAACGTCGCGATCGTGGCCAACGACGGCGGCCTGCCCGCCGGCAGCGTCTTCCCTCGGGCCTGACCCTGCGCGAGAAGGTCCCTCAGGCCCACAAGGTCGCGCTGGTCGACATCCCCGAAGGCGGCGAGGTGCGCCGCTACAACGTCACCATCGGCTACGCGCTCAAGGACATCCCCGCCGGCAGCTGGGTGCACGAGCGCCTGCTGAAGATGCCCGCCGCGCGCGAGCTCGAAGGCCTGCCGATCTCCACTGTCAAACCACCGGAGATGCCGCCGCTGGAAGGCTTCACCTTCGAGGGCTATCGCAACCCGGACGGCTCGGTGGGCACCCGCAACATCCTCGCGATCACCCAGACCGTGCAGTGCGTGGCCGGGGTGACCGAGTTCGCCGTCGATCGCATCAAGAAGGAGCTGCTGCCCAGGTTCCCCAACGTCGATGACGTGGTGGCGCTGGAGCACACCTACGGCTGCGGCGTGGCCATCGACGCACCCGATGCGATCGTTCCGATTCGCACCCTGCGCAACATCAGCCTGAACCCCAACTTCAGCGGCGAGGTGATGGTGGTCAGCCTGGGCTGCGAGAAGCTCCAGCCCGAACGCCTGCTGCCGCCCGGCAGCATCCCGCTGGTCGACGAGCGCAACGTCGCCGACGTGGGCGACAGCGCCGAGAGCCGGCTCGACGTGGTCTGCCTGCAGGACGAGGCGCACGTGGGCTTCATGTCGATGATCGATTCGATCCTGCGGCAGGCCGAGGAGCACCTGGAACGCCTGAACGCCCGCCGGCGCGAAACCGTGCCCGCCAGCGAGCTCGTGGTCGGCGTGCAGTGCGGCGGCAGCGATGCCTTCTCCGGCGTCACCGCCAACCCGGCCGTGGGCTTCTGCACCGATCTGCTGGTGCGCGCGGGGGCCACGGTGATGTTCTCCGAAGTCACCGAGGTGCGCGACGGCATCGACCAGCTCACCTCGCGCGCGACCACGCCGGAGGTGGCCGAAGCCATGATCCGCGAGATGGCCTGGTACGACGCCTACCTGGACAAGGGCCGCGTGGACCGCAGCGCCAACACCACGCCGGGCAACAAGAAGGGCGGCCTCTCGAACATCGTGGAAAAGGCGATGGGCTCGATCGTCAAGTCCGGCAGTGCGCCGATCTCGGGCGTGATCTCGCCGGGCGAGAAGGTCAGGCAGAAGGGCCTGATCTACGCGGCGACGCCGGCGAGCGACTTCATCTGCGGCACGCTGCAGGTGGCCGCGGGCATCAACCTGCATGTGTTCACCACCGGGCGCGGAACGCCCTATGGCACTGGCCGAGGTGCCGGTGATCAAGGTCGCCACGCGCAGCGACCTCGCGCGGCGCTGGCACGACCTGATGGACGTGAACGCAGGCCGCATCGCCGATGGCGAAGCCACCCTCGAGGACGTGGGCTGGGAGCTGTTCCGCCTCATGCTCGACGTGGCCAGCGGCAGGAAGAAGACCTGGGCCGAGCAGTGGAAGCTGCACAACGCCCTCGTGCTGTTCAATCCGGCGCCGGTGACCTGAACCGGATTTCGATCGACAACAACGGAGACAAAGGCTTGAAGACGACCTTGCTGCGCGGCGTGGCCGCGATCTCGGCGGCGGCCACCCTCTCGCTCGGCCTGGCCGCACCGGCCGCGGCGGAGACGGGCTTCCCCAACCGCACCATCGAACTCTTGGTGCCCTGCCAGGACAACGCCTGCGACAAGGGCCCGATCACCAAGCTCAACATCAACCCCTGAGGCCGACCGGGAGACATGTCCATGCAACGACGCACCCTCATCCACACCGCGCTCGCTTCCCTGGCCGGCGCACTGCCCTCATTGCCTGCATTCGCGCAGTCCCAGTGGCCGACCGGCAAGACGATCACCTACCCGGTGCCCTTTCCCGCCGGCGGCACCACCGACGTGCTCGCGAGGCTGATCGGGCAGAAACTCGGCACCGCGCTCGGCACCACGGTGGTGGTGGACAACAAGGGCGGCGCGGGCGGCAGCATCGGTTCCGAGATTGCCTCGCGCGCCGCGCCCGATGGATTCACGCTGCTGGGCGGCACGATCAGCTCGCACGCGATCAACGTCAGCCTCTATCCGAGGATCGGCTACGACCCGCTGAAGTCCTTCGCGCCAGTCACGCTGATCGGCACCAATCCGGTGGTGCTGGTGGTCAACCACGCGAGCCCGTACAAGACGCTGAAAGACGTGCTCCAAGCCAGCAAAGCCAAGCCGGGCGGCCTGTCCTCGGCCTCGGCAGGCACCGGCACCTCGCAACATCTCGCGCTGGAACTGCTGGCCTACAGGTCCGGCGTGAAGTTCACGCACATTCCTTACAAGGGCAGCGGCCCGGCGATCCAGGACGTGATCGGTGGCCGGTGGACATGATGTTCGACACCACCGTCGTCGCGGGTCCGCACATCCAGAGTGGCAAGCTGCGCGCGATCGCAGTCACGTCGGCCAAGCGGCTGCCGTCGATGCCCGACGTGCCGACCGTTGCCGAATCCGGCGTTCCGGGCCTGGAGAACTTCGAGGTGCTGTCGTGGCAGGCGATCTTCGTGCCCGCCGGCACACCGGCACCGGTCATCGACCGGCTCCACAGCGAGATCCGAACCATCCTCGCGCAGCCCGACATGCAGGAGAAGCTGAAGAACTTCGGGATGCAGCCGGCCGACATGACGACCGCCGAGATCGCAGCCTTCCAGAGGGCCGAAGTCGAGAAGTGGGCGCAGGTCATCAAGGCTGCGAACATCAAGCCGGATTGACGCGGCGCGGGCCGCCCGTGGACGGCCCGGCCGGTTGCGGACCGGTCGATAGAATCGCGCACCGCTTTAGCCGAGAACACTCTTGTCCGATCGCCTTGCCGTTCTGCCGCAGTACCTGCTCCCCAAGCAGGCATTGACGTCCTTCGCCGGATGGGTCGCGGGCAAGGAGCGCGGCGCGGTGACCACCTGGATCATCCGGCGCTTCGTCGACAAGTACGGCGTGGACATGAGCGAGGCGCTGGCCAGCGACATCGCGAGCTACCGGAGTTTCAACGAGTTCTTCACACGCGCCCTCAAGCCCGGCATGCGGCCGATCGCCGATGCCGACCTCGTGGCGCCGGTGGACGGCGCGATCAGCCAGTTCGGCCCGATCGAAGGCGACCAGATCTTCCAGGCCAAGGGACACAGCTACTCGACCACCGCGCTGGTCGGCGGCGATGCGGCGCTCGCCGGGCGCTTCGAGCACGGCAGTTTCGCGACCCTCTACCTGAGTCCGCGGGACTACCACCGCATCCACATGCCGTGCGACGGCCGCCTGCTGCGCATGACCTACGTGCCCGGCGAGCTGTTCTCGGTGAACCCGGCGACGGCGCGCGGCGTGCCCGGGCTCTTCGCGCGCAACGAGCGCGTGGTGTGCGTCTTCGAGTCGGCGCGCGGACCGTTCGTGCTGGTGCTCGTGGGCGCAACCATCGTCGGCAGCATGGCGACGGTGTGGCACGGCGTCGTCAACCCGCCGCGCCCGGGCGAGATCCGCCAGTGGCGCTACGACGACCAGCAGGTCGCGCTCAAGAAGGGCGAGGAAATGGGCCGCTTCCTGCTCGGCTCGACGGTGGTCCTGCTGTTCCCTTCCCCGCCTGTGACCTTCAATCCGGACTGGGCCCCGGCGCGTCCCATCCGCCTCGGCGAAACGATGGCCAATTACGTAGCGTCTTGAACTCGCGAGCCCACAGCCCGCAGCCCGCCTGCCTTCTCAGCTATTAAAGTTGTAGCAATCGACCTTCTGGGCTATAGTCGCCGCCCGGCTCGTGGGGTCACGAGCCCGTCACAAGAAGAAAGTAGCCGCACCGGCTGCCGTGTGCCCGAGGAGTCTGATGTCGATGAGTGGCAAGGAAAACGCAGCGATCAGCCAGTTGCTCGCGTTGCTGGAAGCCCGCTACGCGCTGCGCGTCCTCTGGGCCTTGAGGGATGGACATGCCCAGACCTTCCGCCTGCTGCAGGACAGCGTCGGCGGCATCACCCCGAACACGCTCAACACCCGCATCAAGGAGCTGCGTGAAGCCGGCCTCGTCAGCCATGGCAACGAGGGATACAGCCTGACGCCGAGCGGGCAGGACCTGCTCAAGCGGCTCTCGGACCTGCAGGCCTTCGCCGCAAAATGGCAACAGGGCCAGGCCAGAAAGACGCCTGCGCCGGCACCATAGGACGGGCCGAGGGCGCCGCGGCCTGCAAGGCGGCCCCTCGCCCTCGTTAAACTGCGCGGTTTCCTCCCACTTCCCACAGGAGCGCACATGCCCACCACTCCCTCCGGCCTGCAGTACGAAGACACCACGCTCGGCGACGGCGCCGAAGCCGGGCCCGGCCACCACGTGCACGTGCACTACACCGGCTGGCTCTACAACGACGGCGTGCAAGGCGCCAAGTTCGACTCCAGCCGCGACCGCAACGACCCCTTCGCCTTCTCGCTCGGGGCCGGCCAGGTCATCAAGGGCTGGGACGAGGGCGTCGCCGGCATGAAGATCGGCGGCAAGCGCACCCTGATCATCCCGCCCTCGCTCGGCTACGGCGCGCGCGGCGCAGGCGGTGTGATCCCCCCAAACGCCACCCTCAAGTTCGACGTCGAGTTGCTGGACGCTCACTGACCAGCTCCCGGAACCGAGGAAATGCGCCGCTTCCGGCGCATTTTTTCTTGAAAACCCTGCGGCGGACCCCAGTTAGCTGCTTGTCGTTCGTTTTTCGTTGATTTCCGGCTTGGTTGCCGGCCTTTTGAGCATGTCAGACCCGCAAAACACCCAACCGAATCCCGACACCCTGCAAGGTGCGCCCAGCCCCGAAGAACTCGAGGCCGCCCAGGCAGCGAACGAAGCCGACGCGCTGGCTGCGGCCCGGGCCGAGATCGCTGCATTGCAGGCCAAGAACGCCGAACTCGCCGACCAGTACCTCCGCGCCCAGGCCGACGTGCAGAACGCCCGCCGCCGCGCCGATGAAGAAGTCAGCAAGGGCCGCAAGTTCGCCATCGAAGGCTTCGCCGAGAGCCTGCTGCCCGTGCTGGACAGCCTCGAAGCCGGCCTCGCAGCGCAGGACGCCACGGTCGAGCACCTGCGCGAAGGCACCGAAGCCACGCTGCGCCAGCTCAAGAGCGCGCTGGAGCGCAACAAGGTCATCGAGATCGCGCCACCGGCCGGCAGCAAGTTCGATCCGCACCTGCACCAAGCCATCTCGATGGTCCCGGCACCCGGCCAGGAATCCAACACCATCGTCGGGGTGCTGCAGAAGGGCTACACGATCGCAGACCGCATCCTGCGTCCGGCCCTCGTGACGGTCAGCAACCCGAGCTGAAACCAAACAAGAAATACACAGGAAAACCCCGCCTGATCACTTGAATCGCACAGGGTTATCCACAAGTTCACAACAACCTCATTTCAGATCCCCAGGAGCAACACATGGCCAAAATCATCGGCATCGACCTCGGCACCACGAACTCGTGCGTGGCGATCATGGAAGGCAACACCACGCGCGTGATCGAGAACTCCGAAGGCGCCCGTACGACGCCCTCGATCGTCGCGTATCAGGAAGACGGTGAAGTGCTGGTCGGCGCCTCGGCCAAGCGTCAGGCGGTCACGAACCCCAAGAACACCATCTATGCGGTCAAGCGCCTGATCGGCCGCAAGTTCGAAGAGAAGGAAGTCCAGAAGGACATCGACCTGATGCCCTACAGCATCACCAAGGCCGACAACGGCGACGCCTGGGTCGAAGTGCGCGGCAAGAAGCTCGCGCCGCCGCAGATCAGCGCCGAAATCCTGCGCAAGATGAAGAAGACCGCCGAAGATTATCTCGGCGAGACCGTGTCCGAAGCGGTGATCACCGTGCCGGCCTACTTCAACGACAGCCAGCGCCAGGCCACCAAGGACGCCGGCCGCATCGCGGGCCTGGACGTCAAGCGCATCATCAACGAACCGACCGCTGCCGCGCTGGCCTTCGGCCTCGACAAGCAGGACAAGGCCGACCGCAAGATCGCCGTGTATGACCTCGGCGGCGGCACGTTCGACATCTCGATCATCGAGATCGCCGACGTGGACGGCGAAAAGCAGTTCGAAGTGCTGTCGACCAACGGCGACACCTTCCTCGGCGGCGAAGACTTCGACCAGCGCGTGATCGACTACATCATTTCCGAGTTCAAGAAAGAACAGGGCGTCGACCTCTCCAAGGACGTGCTCGCGCTGCAGCGCCTGAAGGAAGCGGCCGAGAAGGCCAAGATCGAGCTGTCGAACAGCGCCGCGACCGACATCAACCTGCCCTACATCACGGCCGATGCCTCGGGTCCGAAGCACCTGAACATCAAGCTGACGCGCGCCAAGCTCGAAAGCCTGGTCGACGAACTGATCGAGCGCACCATCGCGCCCTGCCGCACCGCCATCAAGGATGCCGGCGTCAGCGTGTCCGATATCAGCGACGTGATCCTGGTCGGCGGCATGACCCGCATGCCCAAGGTGCAGGACAAGGTCAAGGAGTTCTTCGGCAAGGAGCCGCGCAAGGACGTGAACCCCGATGAGGCCGTGGCCGTCGGCGCCGCAATTCAAGGCCGGTGCTCTCCGGCGATCGCAAGGACGTGCTGCTGCTCGACGTGACCCCGCTGTCGCTCGGCATCGAGACCATGGGCGGCGTGATGACCAAGATGATCACGAAGAACACCACGATCCCGACGAAGTTCGCGCAGACCTTCTCGACCGCCGAGGACAACCAGCCGGCCGTGACCATCAAGGTGTTCCAGGGCGAGCGCGAGGTCGCCGCGGGCAACAAGCTGCTCGGCGAATTCAACCTCGAAGGCATTCCGCCGGCATCGCGCGGCACGCCGCAGATCGAGGTGAGCTTCGACATCGACGCCAACGGCATCCTGCACGTCGGCGCCAAGGACAAGGGCACCGGCAAGGAAAACAAGATCACCATCAAGGCGAACTCGGGCCTGTCGGAAGACGAGATCCAGAAGATGGTGAAGGACGCCGAACTGAACGCGGCCGAGGACAAGAAGAAGGTCGAACTCGCCCAGGCCCGCAACCAGGGCGAAGCCATGGTCCACAGCGTGAAGAAGTCGCTGGGCGAACACGGCGCGAGCCTGGACGCCGGCGAGAAGGAAAAGATCGAAGCCGCGATCAAGGAAGTCGAGGAAGTCGTCAAGGGCGAGGACAAGTCCGCGATCGAGGAAAAGACCAACGCGCTGATGGCCGCCAGCCAGAAGCTCGGCGAGAAGATGTACGCGGATGCACAGGCTGCCGCAGGCGCGGCCGGTGCCGCGGCTGGTGCCGGCCCGGAAGCTGCAAGTGCTCCGGCCGACGACAACGTGGTCGACGCCGAAGTGAAGGAAGTCAAGAAGGGTTGATTCGCTCGCCCTGGCACGAGGCTGGGTCACCCGAAGGTGATCCAGCCTTTTCCGCTTCCTGAACCTGCCTCCTGACGACCCGCCTCATCATGGCCACCAAACGCGACTACTACGAAACCCTCGGCGTTCCGAAGAACGCAAGCGAGGAGGAAATCAAAAGGCTTATCGCAAGCTCGCGATGAAGCACCACCCCGACCGCAACCACGGGGATTCCAGCAAGGAAGCCGAGGCCAAGTTCAAGGAGGTCAAGGAAGCCTACGAAATGCTCTCCGATGGGCAGAAGCGGGCAGCCTACGACCAGTACGGCCACGCGGGCGTCGACCCCAACATGCGCGGCCCGGGTGCGGAAGGCTTCGGCGGCTTCGCGGAAGCCTTCGGCGACATCTTCGGCGACGTCTTCGGTGGACGCAGCGGCGCGCGTGGCGGCCGTCAGGTCTACCGCGGCAGCGACCTGAGCTACGCGATGGAAGTCACCCTCGAGGAAGCCGCGGAGGGCAAGGACGCCCAGATCCGCATCCCGAGCTGGGACGATTGCGACACCTGCAAGGGCACCGGTGCCAAGCCGGGCACCAAGCCGATCACCTGCACCACCTGCCACGGCCAGGGCGCGGTCCAGATGCGCCAGGGCTTCTTCAGCGTGCAGCAGACCTGCCCGACCTGCCATGGTTCGGGCAAGATCATTCCGGAACCGTGCACGACCTGCCACGGCCAGGGAAAGATCAAGAACAACAAGACGCTGGAAGTGAAGATCCCGGCCGGCATCGACGACGGCATGCGCATCCGCAGCAGCGGCAACGGCGAACCGGGCACCAACGGCGGGCCGCCGGGGGATCTCTATATAGAGATCCGCCTCAAGAAGCACGAAGTCTTCGAGCGCGACGGCGACGACCTGCACTGCGTGGTGCCGGTCAGCATCACGACCGCGGCGCTCGGCGGCGAGATCAGCGTGCCGACGCTCAAAGGGCCGGCGGCGATCGACATTCCCGACGGCACGCAGAGCGGCAAGCAGTTCCGCCTGCGCGGCAAGGGCATCAAGGGCGTGCGCTCGAGCTACCCCGGCGACCTGTACTGCCACGTGCGCGTAGAAACGCCGGTCAAGCTCACCGAGCACCAGCGCAAGCTGCTGAAGGAACTCGACGAGTCGCTCAAGAAGGGCGGCGACAAGCACAGCCCGACCGACAAGGGCTGGTTCGACAAGGCCAAGGAATTCTTCAGCTGATTTCGAAGCCGCCCTGCGCGCGCAGGGCGCGCGAGGTCGGACCGCACAGCAGTGCAACGAAGCGCTGGGCGAGCGCCGGATTGCTCGCGGTCGCGCTCACTGCGGCCGTGTAGACCGTCGAGAGTTCGAAAGCCTCCGGCAAGGGCCCGGCCAGCGTGATGCCGGGCGTGTACTTGATTTCGGTGATCTGGGTACAGCCGATCGCACCGCGGCGCGATTCGGCCGCCAGTTCGCGCATGGCGGTGGCGCCGTTCGGAAAGGTGCGAAGCCGCGCCGCGACGTCGTTGGCAATGCCCAGCTTCCCAAGCACCGACGCGAAATGGATGCCGGCGGTCGAACGTTCGGCATCGGGAAAGTAGATCGCGCTCGCGGCGAGCAGGCTGTCCCTCAACGCCTCGGGCGTGGAGATCGCAGGCACCGGATCGCCCGCCCGGACCGCGATGCCCGTGCGCACGCGGCCGAGCGGAGCCTCCGAATCGACAATCAGCCGTCTTTCGTTCTGCAGTTCGGCCACCATGGGGGCGGTGACGACCATCACGTCGCACGGCTCGCCGGCCAGCAGGGCCTCCTTCATCGCGCCCACTGCGCCGAAGCGCCCCTCGACCTTTGCGCCGGTCAGCTCCAGGAAGACGCCCTGCAATGCCTTGACCAGGCCCTGGGCGGCGCCCGCACAAAGAATGTTCATTGGTCAGCCTTCGCGCCGGAAATCTTGACGATGCGCGCCCACTTGGCGATGTCGTCGTTCATGTAACGGGTGAAATCGGCCACGCCCATCGTCATCGGCGTCGCACCCTGCGCCTTCCAGGCGCGGACCACGTCCGGGTTCGATGTGATCTTGACCACTTCGGCGTTGAGGCGCTGGACGATCGCGGGCGGCGTGCCCTTCGGCGCCATCAGGCCCAGCCAGATCGTGGCCTCGTACTTGGGCACGCCGGCCTCGTCGACCGTCGGCACGTCCGGCATCACGGCCGAGCGCGCGAGGCCGGTGGTCGCCATGGCCTTCACCCTGCCGGCGCGGGCGTGCTCGACCATGGTCGGCACCGCGTCGAACATCATGTCGACCTGGCCGCCGAGCACGTCGGTGCGCGCGCCCGCGCTGCCGCGATACGGGATGTGCAGGATCGACACGCCCGCCATCGCCTTGAAGAGCTCGCCGGCCATGTGGTAGGGCGTTCCGGGGCCGGACGAGGCGTAGCTCAGCGCGCCAGGGTGCGACTTCGCCATCGCGATGAGCTGCCCCAGGTCATTGACCGGCAGGCCGCTGCGCGTGACGAGCACCAGATCGGAATAGTTGATCGCCGCGACCGGCGTGAAGTCGCGCATGAGCTGATAGGGCTTGTTCGGGATCAGCGACTCGTTGACCGTGTGCGCGTTGGACATCAGCAGGAGCGTGTAGCCGTCCGGCGGACTCTTGGCAGCGGCATCGGTACCGATCACCGAACCGGCACCGGGCCGGTTGTCCACCACGAAGCCCTGGCCCAGCGCCTCCTGCAGCCGGTTGGCGACGAAACGCGCGTACACGTCGGCCGGTCCACCCGCCGCAAACGGCACGACGACGCGCACCGGACGGGTTGGATAGTCCTGCGCCACCGCCCATGGGGCGGCCACCACCAGTGTCGCGGCCATCCAGGCGCGGACCGCCGGCCGCGCACGCTGAGCCCAATGCATCATTCCTGTTGTCTCCGAACTTCGGGTGGGTAGAGCCGCCCCGATTGGTTTTTATTGGTATCCAATTCCGCCAATTGGCAAACCAATATAGCGAGCCCCTGCGCGGGGGTCAATGCGAGGCCGGGTTAGCCCGCAAGCGAATGTGTCGCGGGCGCCGATTCAGTAGCCGAGCAGATTGCGGCGCACGTGGACCAGATGCCCGAGGCAAAGCTCGGCGGCCCGCGTGCCGTCGCGGTCCTTCAGCGCCGCCACGAGGTCGCGATGCTCCCGCTGATATTCCACCCGACGCTCCGGCGTGGCGCTGCGGCGCTTGAGCATGCCCCATTCGCTTTGCGCCCGAACCTCGTTCATGCGCTGGAACACGGCAGAGATGAAGCTGTTGTGCGCGGCATCGGCGATCGCTTCGTGCAGCCTGCCGTCCCACAGCTCGAACTCCTCGATGGTGGCGGCCGCCTCGCCCTTGTCGCAGCACTGGTCCATCCTGTCGAAATCCGCCGCCGTCGCGTTGCCGACCACCATGGCGATGATCGCGGGCTCCAGCACGAGGCGCGCACTCATGAGTTCCGCCGGACTGGTGGCGAGCGGCGACTCGCCGCTGCTGATGTCCGCCAGCGCACGGCCGACGTCGTGGCTGACGTAGGTGCCGCTGCCGACGGTCTGCGTGATCAGGCCCCGGGTCTTCAGGTCGCCGAGCACCCGCCGCACCGTCGAGCGACTGAGGCCGAACTGCCCGCACAGCTCGCGCTCGGTGGGCAGCCGGTACCCGGCACGCCAGGCGCGCGACTTCAGGTTCTCGAGGATCGCTTCCCGCAGGGTCAGGGCACTGTGCACGATGACGGAAGAAGATGGGTTGGTGGGGCGCATCGATCGTATCAACCTCGATGCAGGGGCCGGGCTCTATTGTGCGCTTGGTATCTGATTGGTAGCATTTGGTCGCCAAACAGGAGTTCACTTTGCGCATTGCCACCTATCAGTATCAAGGCCACCGCCAAGTCGGCCTCGTCTCGGCCGACGGCCAGACGGTGTCGCCATTCCAGATCGAAGCATCGCGCACCCGCCGTGGTGCACTCTCGCTCATCGAGGCACAGGCCGCCGGCGAATCGCTGCCTGTCACCGGGCAGGCCGTGCCGCTCAGCGTCGTCCGGCTCGAAGCGCCACTGCCCCTGCAGCGCCGCAACATCTTCTGCGTGGGACGCAACTACCACGCGCATGCCAAGGAGCTGTCGGGTTCCGTCTTCAGGAACAGCGCCGCCAAGATCGATTCATGGCCGATCGTCTTCACCAAGGTGCCCGAATGCGTGATCGGCCCGAACGACGAGGTGCACCTGCCCGGCGAGGCGATCTCGGCGCAAATCGACTACGAGGCCGAGCTCGCCGTCGTGATCGGCAAGCCGGGCCGCAACCTCACGCGCGAAGACGCCATGTCGCACGTGTTCGGCTACACCATCGTCAACGACGTGACCGCCCGCGACGTGCAGATGCGGCACCAGCAGTGGGATCTGGGCAAGTCCTTCGACACCTTCTGCCCGATGGGTCCGTGGATCGTCACCGCCGACGAACTCGACGGCACGAGCACCCGCGTCCGCTGCTGGGTCAACGGCGAACCCCGGCAAGACGGCCATACCACCGACCTGATCTTCGACATCCCGACGCTGATCGAAACCTGCTCGCGCGGCATCACGCTGAAGGCCGGCGACGTGATCGCGACCGGCACGCCGGCCGGCGTCGGCATGGGCCTCACGCCACCGCAGTACCTCAAGCCAGGTGACGTGGTCCGCATCGAGATCGACGGCCTGGGCGTGCTGGAAAACCGGTTCGTCTGAACCTCGCCTCAATCACGACAAGACGGAGACAACACCCATGAACGCATCACGACGCACGCTGCTGCAGGCCGCGCTGCTCGCGGCCGCGGGCTGCGCCGCGGCGCCCGGCGCACTGGCCCAGACCAACTGGCCCGAAAAGCCGATCACGATGGTCGTTCCCTTCCCGCCGGGCGGCGTCGCCGACACGGTGGCGCGGCCGGTGGCCGAGGCCCTGTCGCGCGAACTCAGGCAGCCCGTGGTCGTCGACAACAAGGCGGGTGCCGGCGGCGCGGTCGGGATCGGTTTCGTCGCCCGGGCCCCCGCGGATGGTTACACCGTGCTGCTGAGCCTGTCATCGATCTCGATCCTTCCCGAAGCCGACGCCATCCTCGCGCGCAAGCCGGCTTATCAGATGAACCAGTTCAAGCCGATCGCACGTTTCACCGCCGATCCGACCGTGCTGGTAGTGCGTGCCGACGCACCGTGGAAGACGCTGGCGGAGTTCATCGCCGATGCGCGCACCAAGCCGGGCACCTACAACTACGGCAGCTCCGGCAACTATGGAACCATGCACGTGCCGATGGAGATGCTGAAGAACGCCGCCGGCTTTCGCATGACGCACATTCCATACACCGGCGCTGGGCCGGCGGTGATGGCGCTGCTCGCCGGCCAGGTGGACGCGGTGGCAAGCGGCCCGGCCACCGTGGTGCAGCAGATCAATGCCGGCAAGCTGCGCGCGCTGGCGCACTGGGGCGACCAGCCGCTCGCCGCGCTGCCGGGCGTGCCCAGTCTGCAGCAGGCCGGCTACGACGTGAAGTTCGCGCAGTGGTCGGGACTCTTCGTGCCGGCGGGGACGCCGGACGAGGTGATCCGCAAGCTCAGGGCCGCCTCCGCCAAGGTTGCGGCGGACCCGACCGTGGCACAGGTGATCGAGAAGGCAGGCAGCCCGCTGGCCTACCTCGATGCGCCCGCGTTCCAGGCCTACTGGAACGCGGATGCGAACACCATGACCGAAGCGGTCCGGAAGATCGGCAAGGTCGAGTGAGCGCGATGCGCGGCAGCGGCTCGGACCGGAAAGAAAAAAGCGGCCCATCGGCCGCTTTTTTTGTATCGCGCCGCTGTTTGTGAATATGCAGAGCGATTGTCGCGCGATTCACGTTTATTCGTATGCCGCCGACACGCATCGCGCGTTCTATTAGCAATAGAGCATCGGGAAATATGGAGCACACGATGAATCTCGACACCGGCCGCGCCTCTGCGCACACAACGATGGCCACACCCAGACCATCGTCCGCGTCGAGCTTGCTCAATGACTTCGCGATGCCACCAACTTTTGCGCTGAACTTTCGTTCTTCGTGTGGTTCTTATCCCAAAAGCAATTTGCTCGACGCCCTGTTTGTTCTATGCTGAGAGCCAAGTTCCTGCTTGAGGAGTGAATCCGAAGCGTGCACACATCACCTGGCACCATTCCTGCGAACGATGCAACGTGTGCAGCACGGAAACTCCGGGCAGCGCCCCGCTGACTCGATGGAGGTGTCTATGGATGTCATCAGTAACTTCGCGGCTCGTTACGAACGCACGCGCGAAGAGGTCCTGTCCTTGCAGGAGTATCTGGAACTCTGCAAGCGGGAGCCACTGGCTTACGCGACCGCGGCCGAGCGCATGCTCAAGGCCATCGGTGAGCCGGAGCTGGTGGATACGCGCAACAACCCCCGCCTGTCGCGCATCTTTGCCAACAAGGTCATCAAGATCTATCCCGCGTTCCGCGAGTTCTACGGCATGGAAGACGCCATCGAACAGGTGGTTTCGTACTTCCGCCACGGCGCCCAGGGACTCGAAGAAAAGAAGCAGATCCTCTATCTGCTCGGCCCCGTGGGCGGCGGCAAGAGTTCGATCGCCGAGCGCCTCAAGCAGCTCATGGAGCACGTGCCCTTCTATTCGATCAAGGGCTCGCCGGTGAATGAATCGCCGCTTGGTCTCTTCGACGCGGCGGAAGACGGCGAGATCCTGGAGAAAGAGTACGGCATCCCGCGCCGCTACCTGCAGCGCATCCTGTCGCCCTGGGCCGTGAAGCGGCTCGAGGAGTACGGCGGCGACATCCGCCAGTTCCAGGTCGTCAAGCGCTATCCCTCGGTGCTCCGGCAGATCGCGGTCGCGAAAACCGAGCCCGGCGACGAGAACAACCAGGACATCTCCTCGCTGGTCGGCAAGATCGACATCCGCAAGCTCGAGGACTATGCGCAGGACGACCCGGACGCCTACGCCTACTCCGGCGGCCTGTGCCTCGCGAACCAGGGTCTGCTCGAGTTCGTCGAAATGTTCAAGGCGCCGATCAAGGTGCTGCACCCGCTGCTGACCGCTACGCAGGAAGGCAACTTCAAGGGCACCGAAGGCTTTGGTGCGATTCCGTTCGACGGCATCGTTCTCGCGCACAGCAACGAGAGCGAGTGGAAGACCTTCCGCAACAACAAGAACAACGAGGCCTTCCTCGACCGGATCTACATCGTCAAGGTGCCCTACTGCCTGCGCGTCTCGGAAGAGATCAAGATCTACGAGAAGCTGGTGCGGAACTCCTCGCTGTCGCAAGCCCCCTGCGCGCCCGGCACGCTGCGCATGATGGCGCAGTTCTCGGTGCTCACGCGCCTGAAAGAACCCGAGAACTCCAGCATCTTCAGCAAGATGCAGGTCTACGACGGCGACAACCTGAAGGACACCGACCCGAAGGCGAAGTCCATCCAGGAGTACCGCGACTACGCGGGTGTCGACGAGGGCATGAGCGGCGTTTCCACGCGCTTCGCGTTCAAGATCATCTCGAAGGTCTTCAACTTCGACAGCAGCGAGATCGCGGCCAATCCGGTGCACCTGATGTACGTGCTTGAACAGCAGATCGAGCGCGAGCAGTTCGCGCCCGAATCCGAGCAGAAGTACCTGTCCTACATCAAGGAGCTGATCGCCCCGCGCTATGCGGAGTTCATCGGCAAGGAGATCCAGACCGCGTACCTCGAGAGCTACTCGGAGTACGGCCAGAACATCTTCGACCGCTACGTCACCTACGCCGACTACTGGATCCAGGACCAGGAGTACCGCGACCAGGACACCGGCGAGGTGTTCGACCGCAGCTCGCTCAACGCCGAGCTCGAAAAGATCGAGAAGCCCGCGGGCATCAGCAACCCCAAGGACTTCCGCAACGAGATCGTCAACTTCGTGCTGCGCGCACGCGCCGGCAATGCAGGCAAGAACCCGCTGTGGACGAGCTACGAGAAGCTGCGCACCGTGATCGAGAAGAAGATGTTCTCGAACACCGAAGAGCTGCTGCCCGTCATCAGCTTCAACGCC
This sequence comes from Variovorax ureilyticus, assembly GCF_050632185.1. Classification (GTDB taxonomy): domain Bacteria; phylum Pseudomonadota; class Gammaproteobacteria; order Burkholderiales; family Burkholderiaceae_C; genus Variovorax; species Variovorax ureilyticus_A. The sequence continues at coordinate 1,055,056 of NZ_CP192579.1, read as the reverse complement.
AAGAGCAGTGCCGACGAGCTCAAAAAGCACGAGGATTTCGTCAATCGCATGGTGCAGAAGGGCTACACCGCCAAACAGGTGCGCCTGCTGTGCGAGTGGTATCTACGCGTACGCAAGAGCTCATGATGAGCGAGTGAAGGAGGTCCGGCCGTGGCCATGCTGCAGCAGATCATCGACCGCCGGTTGTCAGGAAAGAACAAGTCCATCGGCAACCGCGAGCGTTTCCTGCGGCGCTATCGCGAGCAGATCGGGGAGGCCGTTCGCCGCGCGGTCAGTGGCCGGGGCATTCGCGATCTCGAGCAGGGCGAGGACATCACGCTGCCCAAGCGCGATGTCTCCGAGCCGGTTTTCGGTCACGGCCAGGGTGGCGACCGCGAATACGTGCACCCCGGCAACCGCGAATACGTCAAGGGCGATCGCATCGAAAGGCCGCAGGGCGGCGGCGCCGGTTCGGGCAGCGGCTCGCAGGCCGGCGATGGCGAAGGCGGCGAGGACGACTTCGTCTTCCGCCTGACCAAGGAAGAGTTCATGCGGGTCTTCTTCGAGGACCTGGCCCTGCCCCACCTCATCCGCACGCAACTCGCAGAAGTCCCCGAGTGGAAGAGCCACCGCGCCGGCTTCACCAGCGACGGCACGCCGGCGAACCTGCATGTGGTGCGTTCGATGCGCGGTGCACTGGCGCGGCGCATTGCCTTGGGTGGCGACTCGCGCAAGGAGATCCGCGAACTCGAAGCGCACCTGGTGCACCTGCAGCGCAGCCCGCGCGCGACCGACGCGATGGTGCAGCGCGAGATTCGCGAGACGGAAGCCAAGCTCGAGGAACTGCGCGCCAAGGCCCGCCGCATCCCCTACCTCGACCCGATCGACCTGCGCTACCGCAATCGCGTGAAGGTGCCGGTGCCCTCTGCCAAGGCGGTGATGTTCTGCCTCATGGACGTCTCGGGGTCCATGGACGAAGCCCGCAAGGACATGTCCAAGCGCTTCTTCATGCTCCTCTATCTCTTCCTGACGAAGCACTACGAGAAGATCGAACTCGTCTTTATCCGCCACCACACGCAGGCCGCCGAAGTGACGGAAGAGGAGTTCTTCCACGCCACCGAGACCGGTGGCACCGTGGTGTCGAGCGCGCTCACGCTGATGCTCGACATCATCCGCGCCCGCTACCCGAGCACGGACTGGAACATCTACGGTGCGCAGGCCAGCGACGGCGACAACTGGCACCAGGACAGCGGCCGTTGCCGCGAGCTTCTGGCCGACCACCTGCTGCCGCTGGTGCGTTATTACGCCTATGTACAGGTGGCCGAGGCCGAGCAGAACATGTGGGAGGAATACACCCAGCTGCTCGAATCGCACAAGAACTTCGCGATGCGCAAGGTGTCGGAAGCGGAGGACATCTACCCGGTGTTCCGGGACCTGTTCAAGAAAGAGAGAGGAACGGTGTGAACGAAAAGACCCGGACACCCCTTCCCAGCCCGTCCGACTGGACTTTCGAACTAATCGAGCAGTACCACGGCGAGATCGCCCGGGTGGCGAAGGGCTACAAGCTGGACACTTACGCCAACCAGCTCGAGATCATCACCGCCGAGCAGATGATGGACGCCTACGCCTCGGTGGGCATGCCCGTCATCTACCGCCACTGGTCGTACGGCAAGCAGTTCATTCAGACCGAGAAGAACTACCGCCGCGGCCACATGGGGCTGGCTTACGAGATCGTCATCAACTCCGATCCCTGCATCGCCTACCTCATGGAAGAGAACACCATGGCGATGCAGGCGCTGGTCATCGCGCACGCCGCCTACGGCCACAACAGCTTCTTCAAGGGCAACTACCTCTTCAAGATGTGGACGGATGCGTCGTCCATCATCGACTACCTCGTCTACGCGCGAAACTACATCAGCGAATGCGAGGAGCGCCACGGCGTTTCGGCGGTCGAGGATCTGCTCGACTCCTGCCATGCGCTCATGAACCACGGCGTCGACCGTTACCGCCGGCCGCAGAAGCTGTCGCTCAGCCAAGAGCAGGCACGCCGCGAGGAGCGCGAGCACCATCTGCAGCAGCAGGTCAACGACCTCTGGCGCACCCTGCCCAAGCGCACCCGCAGCGCCGAGGAAGAGGAAGCCGCCAAGCGCTTCCCGTCGGAGCCGCAGGAGAACCTGCTCTACTTCATCGAAAAAAATGCACCATTGTTGGAACCGTGGCAACGCGAAGTGGTGCGTATCGTGCGCAAAATCGGGCAGTACTTCTACCCGCAGCGGCAGACGCAGGTGATGAACGAGGGCTGGGCCACCTTCTGGCACTACACGCTGCTCAACACGCTGTACGACGAAGGCCTGCTGGCAGACGGCTTCATGATGGAGTGGCTGCAGTCGCACACCAACGTCGTCTTCCAGCCGCCGATCGGGCACCGCGCCTACAGCGGCATCAATCCCTATGCGCTGGGATTTGCGATGTACACCGACCTGCGCCGCATCTGTGAAAAGCCGACGGAGGAGGACAAGCGCTGGTTCCCCGACCTCGCCGGCTCCGACTGGCTGACCTCGCTCGACTACGCGATGCGCAATTTCAAGGACGAGAGTTTCATCGGTCAATTTCTTTCACCGAAGCTGATGCGCGATTTCCGCTTTTTTGCCATCAGCGACAAAGAGAGCGAATCCGAGCTCGAAGTCTCCGCCATCCATGACGACAGCGGCTATAAGCAATTGCGCGAAGCGCTGTCGCGGCAGTACGACCTCAACCACCGCGAGCCCAACATCCAGGTGTGGAGCGTCAACCTGCGCGGCGACCGCGCGCTGACGCTGCGCCACACGCAGCACAACAACCGGCCGCTGCACGACGATTCGCAGGAAGTGCTCAAGCACGTCGCGCGGCTGTGGGGTTTCGACGTGCATCTCGAAAGCGTCGACAGCCAGGGGCGCATCAGCCACCGCAAGGTGGCCGGCCCGCAGACCACGTAGCACGGCGGGTACGGCTCAGCGCGGCAGCTTGAGCTTCGCGCGGGCGACCAGGGCCGTTTCGCGCGCGTGGCAACCCTCGATGTGGTCGTTGACCAGCCCCATCGCCTGCATGAAGGCATAGACGGTGGTCGGTCCGACGAAGCTCCAGCCCCGCTTCTTCAGGTCCTTGGACATCGCCACCGATTCGGGCGAAGTGGTCATGGCTCGCAACGCCTCGTGCGTGATCCGCCCAGGCCGCGATGCCGGGTCCGGCTCGTAGCGCCACGCATAGGCGGCGAGGGAACCGACTTCGTCACGCAGTTCGAGCACGCGCCTCGCGTTGTTGATGACCGATTCGATCTTGCCCCGGTGCCGCACGATGCCGGCGTCGGCCAGCAGGCGCTCGATGTCCTTTGCACCGAAACGCGCCACCTTCTCGGCATCGAACTGCGCAAAGCCCTGCCGGAAGGCCTCACGCTTGTTCAGGATGGTGAGCCAGCTGAGCCCGGCCTGAAAGCCTTCGAGGCAAAGCTTCTCGAAAAGCCGGCGGTCATCCGTGACCGGGAATCCCCATTCGCTGTCGTGATAGGCCTGGTAGGCCGGTGTCGACTCGCACCAGCGGCACCGCAAGGTGCCATCGGCGGCCTCGAAAAGCCCGGCTTGCGCACCCATCAGCCGGCGTCGCTCACGCGGACCAGCGCCTCGATCGCGAGCGGATAGCCCTTCACCCCGAAGCCGACGATGATCCCGCGCGCCGCCGGCGAGATGTAGGAGTGATGCCGGAATTCCTCGCGCGCATGCACGTTGGAGATGTGCAGTTCAACGAGCGGAACGCTGGCGCCCTTGATCGCGTCGTGCAGCGCGATCGAGGTGTGGGTGTAGGCGCCCGGATTCATCACCACGCCGAGCATTCGGCCGGCTGCGACCTCGCGGCCCGCCTCGTGGATCCAGTCGATCAGCATGCCCTCGTGGTTGGACTGGCGGCATTCGATCTCCACGCCGAGCTTCGTGCCGGCTTCGGCGCACATGCGCTCGACGTCGGCGAGGGTCTCCCAGCCGTACTGCGCGGGTTCGCGCGTGCCGAGGAGGTTGAGGTTGGGGCCGTTGAGAACGAGGATCTTTTTCATGGACGCTTTTTATCAGGTGTCGCCCCCCGTCACCACCGGGGAGGCCGATCCGGAGTACAAAGCAACGCATGCCACCGAAGAACGCCGTTCTCGACCGCCTCCAGGGACCACTGCGCCTCGGCTTGGGCGGCGCGCCGCTGGGCAACCTGTACGCCGCACTCAGCGACGACGCGGCGCTGCGGACGATCGAAGCGGCCTGGCGGCTCGGCGTGCGCTATTTCGACACCGCGCCGCTCTACGGTCACGGGCTCAGCGAGGTGCGGCTCGGCCGCTTCCTGCAGGTCCAGCCGCGCGAGAGTTTCGTGCTCTCGACGAAGGTCGGCCGGCTGCTGAGCCCCGACCCGCACCCGCCCGCCGAGCGCGACGGCTACGTGCAGGGCCTGCCCTTCGCGCCACGCTTCGACTACAGCTTCGACGGCGCGCTGCGCTCGATCGAGGAGAGCCTGCAAAGGCTGGGGATCGACCGCATCGACATCGCCTTCATCCACGACATCGACCGGCATACGCATGGCGATGCGCAGCCGGCGCGGTTCCGCGAAGCCATGGACGGTGCCTACCGCGCGCTGCACCGGTTGCGGGGCGAAGGCGTGCTCGGCGCGATCGGCATCGGCGTCAATGAATGGCAAGCCTGCTGCGATGCCTTGGGCGAAGGCGATTTCGACTGCCTGATGCTCGCCGGCCGCTACACGCTGCTCGACACCTCCGCAGCGGCCGAACTGGTGCCGATGTGCATCGCGAAGGGCGCAAGGCTCGTCCTCGCGGGTGTCTTCAATTCGGGCATCCTCGCGAGCGCCACCGGCGTTGCGGCCGACGCGCGCTTCGACTACCAGCCGGCGGACCAGCAGATCCGCGACAGGACCGCGCACATCGCGCGCATCTGCAACGAGTTCGACGTGGCGCTCCCGGCCGCCGCCCTGCAGTTCGCGCTGGCCTGCCCCTGCGCCGCAGCGGTGGTGGTCGGCGCCCGCAGCGCCGCCGAGATCGCGCAGAACGTCGCGCATCGCGACGCGCCGATCCCCACCGCGCTGTGGGAGGCACTCGAAGTCGAAGGGGTGCTGCCCGCCGGCCTGCCACCGGGGAGCTGGCCATGAGCGTGGTGCGGGTCGATGCTCATCAGCATTACTGGTCGCTGGTGCACAGCGACTATGGCTGGCTGCGGAATACGCCCGAGCTGCGCGCCCTCTATCGCGACTTTGCGCCGGAAGATCTGGCGCCGCTGCTGGACGACGCCGGCATCGACGCCACGGTGCTGGTCCAGGCTGCGCCGTCGGAAGCCGAAACCGCGCGCCTGCTCGGCATCGCGGCCGATCCGGCAAGCCGCGTCCGGGCGGTGGTCGGCTGGACCGACCTCGCGGCCGACGACGCGCCGCGACGCATCAGCCGCCTCGCGCAGGAGCCGTTGCTGAAAGGCCTGCGCCCCATGCTGCAGGACCTGCCGGACCCGGAATGGATTCTCGACACGCGCCTCGAACCCGCGATCCGGACCATGACCGAGTCGGGCCTTTGCCTCGATCTGCTGGTCAAGCCGCACCAGATCGACGCCGCGACGAAGTTCGCCTTGCGTCACCCGTTTCTGCCGATGGTGATCGACCACGCGGCCAAGCCGGACATCGCGCACGGCCGGTTCGAGCCGTGGGCGGGCCTCATCGCGACGTTTGCGCAATCCACCCGTGTGAGCTGCAAGCTGTCGGGGCTTGCGAGCGAGGCCGGCGCCGACTGGGACGCCGCCACGCTGCGGCCTTACGTCGATCACCTCATCCGCCATTTTGGCCCCGCGCGCCTCATGTGGGGCAGCGACTGGCCGGTGCTCAACCTCGCGGGCAGCTACGGCCGATGGCACGCCGCCTCGATCGAATTGCTGGCCGGCCTTTCTCCTCTCGAACAGGATCAGATTCTGGGTACGAACGCAGCAACCTTCTATGGCATAAAGTGACGCACGGGGCTGCGTCGGCCCCGCATCCAATCCCTCACTTCCGCCATGAAAACCAAAGCCGCCGTCGCCTGGAAATCCGCCTCGCCCCTGACCATCGAAACCGTCGATCTCGAAGGTCCGCGTTTCGGCGAGGTGCTGGTCGAGATCAAGGCCACAGGCATCTGCCACACCGACTACTACACCCTCTCGGGCGCCGACCCCGAAGGCATCTTCCCCGCGATCCTCGGCCATGAAGGCGCCGGCATCGTGGTCGACGTCGGCCCGGGCGTGACCACGCTCAAGAAGGGCGACCATGTCATCCCCTCTACACGCCCGAGTGCCGGCAGTGCAAGTTCTGCCTCTCGCGCAAGACCAACCTCTGTCAGCTCATCCGCGGCACGCAGGGCAAAGGGCTGATGCCCGACGGCACCAGCCGCTTCAGCATCGACGGCAAGCCCATCTTCCACTACATGGGCACGAGCACCTTCAGCAACTACACGGTGGCGCCCGAAATTTCGCTCGCCAAAATCCGCGAGGACGCGCCCTTCGACAAGGTCTGCTACATCGGCTGCGGCGTGACCACCGGCATCGGCGCCGTGATCTTCACGGCCAAGGTGGAAGCCGGCGCGAACGTGGTCGTCTTCGGCCTCGGCGGCATCGGCCTGAACGTGATCCAGGGCGCGAAGATGGTCGGCGCCGACAAGATCATCGGCGTGGACATCAACCCGGCGCGCGAGGCCATGGCCCGCAAGTTCGGCATGACACACTTCCTGAACCCGAAGGAGCACGCGAACATCGTCGATGCGATCGTGCAACTGACCGATGGCGGTGCCGACTACAGCTTCGAGTGCATCGGCAACACGCAGGTGATGCGCCAGGCGCTCGAATGCACGCACAAGGGCTGGGGCCGCAGCATCATCATCGGCGTCGCGGAAGCCGGCGCCGAGATCAGCACCCGTCCGTTCCAGCTCGTCACCGGCCGCAAGTGGGAGGGCTCGGCCTTCGGCGGGGCGCGCGGACGCACCGACGTGCCGAAGATCGTCGACTGGTACATGGAGAACAAGATCAACATCGACGACCTGATCACCCACACCATGCCGCTGGAGAACATCAACGAAGGCTTCGACCTGATGAAGCGCGGCGAGTCGATCCGCGGCGTCGTCATCTACTGACCACCGCCGTGACGCGCATGGACCCCTCAACTGAAAACATGACAGACAGTCTGACGACGCTTTCCGAGCACCGCTGCTTTGGCGGCACTCAACGTTTCCACGAACACGACTCGCGCGAGATCGGATTGCCGATGCGCTTTTCGGTATTCCTGCCGCCACAGGCCGACCGCGGCCCGGTGCCCGCGGTGATGTACCTCGCGGGCCTGACCTGCAACGAAGAGACCTTCATGATCAAGGCCGGCGCGCAGCGCGTTGCCGCCGAACTGGGCCTCGCGCTCATCGCGCCCGACACCAGTCCGCGCGGCCCCGCAGCCGAAGCCATCGAGGGCGCAACGGCGAGCTGGGATTTCGGCATCGGCGCCGGCTTCTACCTCGATGCCACCGCCCAGCCGTGGGCAGACCACTGGCGCATGGAAAGCTGGATCGTCAACGAACTGCTGCCACTGATCGCGCGCAGCATGCCGATCGACGGCAAGCGCATCGGCATCTTCGGCCATTCGATGGGCGGGCACGGCGCGCTGACGCTGGCGCTCCGGCACCCCGGCCGGTTCCGCTCGCTGTCGGCGCTGGCGCCGATCTGCGCGCCGACGCAGTGCCCCTGGGGCCAGAAGGCGTTCGCCGGCTACCTCGGGCGCGACGACGAAACCTGGCTTGCGCACGACGCCTGCGCGCTGATGCAGTCGCAGACCGCGCCGCCCTATCCCGCGGGCATCCTCGTCGACCAGGGGCTGGCCGACAAATTCCTGGCCGAGCAATTGCGTCCGAAGCTGCTCGAAGCCGCCTGCCGCGCCGCGGGCCAGCCGCTCACGCTGCGGCGGCACGAGGGCTACGACCACGGCTATTACTTCATCCAGAGCTTCATCGCAGACCACCTCGCGCATCACGCAAGGACTTTGCTCGGCACGAAATGAGGGGGCCGCCGGGCTGAGCCGACCGGCTCAGCACCACGCCCGAACCTGCGCGACGAGCTGCGGGATCGGCGCGGTCGCATCCACCGCCAGCACGCCCGGCTCGCCGGCCGGCGACTCCAGCGTCGCGAACTGGTTGGCGACGAGGCTCGCTGGAAACATGTGGACCGCCGCCCGCTCGGCAACGCGCCGCTCGGCCTCTTCGCGCGACAGCGCCATGAAGACGAAGCGCAGCCCGGGCCGCGCGGCACGCAGGCGTTCGCGGTAGTCTCGCTTGAGCGCCGAGCAGGTCAGGACCGCGCCCGCCTCATGCCCGGCGAGTTCGCGGCCGAGCCGGTCGAGCCAGCCGGCGCGGTCGTCGTCGGTCAGTGGGATTCCGGCGCGCATCTTGCGGACGCTCTCGGGGGCATGGAAGTCATCTCCCTCGATCAGCGGCAGGGCCAGATCGCGCGCGAGCGCCGCGCCGAGGCTGGACTTGCCGCACCCCGAAACGCCCATGACCACCAGCCAAAGGGCGACATCTGCTTCGGGTGCGTGGGGCTGATGCATCGTCGGCATTGTCTTTCGATCTCTGCCGATCCTGGCGATCTTTAGAACAGGCTGCCCTGCCCCGCAGCGCCGGGCGGCCGGAACGCCCCGATATCCAGCGGGGTGCGGTCGTTGCAGAAACCGAGGCGCTTCGTCGCTTTCTCGAAACGCTGGCGGATCAGCTCGGCCCAGACGCCGCTGCCTTTCATGCGCGTCGCGAAATCGGCGTCGTAGTCCTTGCCGCCGCGCATCTCGCGGATGCGCTCCATGATGCGGCCCGCGCGCTGCGGGTAATGCAGCTCGAGCCATTGCCTGAAGAGCGGCGCGACCTCCCACGGGAGGCGGATCACGGTGTAGAAGGCGCTGCGGGCCCCGGCGTCCCAGGCGGCTTCGAGCACCTGCTCCATGTCTTCGTTGACGAAGGGGATCTGCGGCCCCACGCTGACGCCGACCGGCACACCCGCCTCGGCCAGCGTGCGCAGCGTCCGCAGCCGGCGGTGCGGCGCAGCCGCACGCGGTTCGAGCTTGCGCGCGAGCTCGCCGTCGAGCGTGGTGATGGTGACGTACACCGCGGCGAGATGCTCCGCCGCCATCGGCGCGATCAGGTCGAGGTCGTGCTCCACCGCGCTGGACTTGGTGATGATGCCGAAGGGATGTCGCGCTTCCCTGAGCACCTCGATCACCGATCGCGTGAGGCGCAACTCACGCTCGATCGGCTGGTAGCAGTCGGTCGCGGTGCCGATGATGATGGGGCTCGGCCTGTAGCTCTTGCGCGCCAGCTCGGCCCGAAGCAGCTCGGCGACGTTGCGCTTGGCGATCAACCTGGTCTCGAAATCAAGCCCCGGCGAGAGATTGAGGTAGCTGTGGGTCGGGCGCGCGAAGCAATAGACGCATCCGTGTTCGCAGCCACGATACGGGTTCAGCGAGGTGTCGAAGGTGATATCGGGCGAGTCGTTGTGGCTGAGCACCGACTTGGCATCTTCGAAGCGGACCTCGGTGGCAAGGGGCGGAAGCCCATCGGCTTCGGCATCGCCTTCCTCGAGCGTACCCCAGCCGTCATCGAAGGCATTGCGCGTGTCGCGCTCGAAGCGGTGCGCGAGCCGCGTGGCGGCACCGCGGCCCTTGAGCGCGTGAATGGGGATGAAAGCATCGGACATGGCGATGGCCTGAAATACTGGATGAATTTACAGTATTTCACCATCTTGCCACGCGTGCAGCAACCGCTTGTTTCAGCCCTCGGAGCGCCTTCGCTGGAGGAACGCCTGCATGCAGGCCGACGGTTCGGTTGTCTCGTAGGCCTGACCGAACAGGTCGATGCTGCGGCGCATCGCCGCATCGAGATGCGGCGCCTCGCCCGTGCGCAGGACGCGCTTCTGGGCGCGCATGCCGGCCGCGCCCATGGCGGCCATTGCCGAGGCAAGCTGCCGGGTCGCGTCGTCGAGTCGATCGACCGGCGTCACCTGGTTGACCAGCCCCCAGCGTTCCGCGGTGTCGGCGCCGATGGGGGCGCCGGTCAGCATCAGCCAACGCGCATGCCCCTCGCCGACCAGGCGTGCCAGCAGCGCCCCCTGAATGACCGAGGGAATGCCGATCTTCACTTCGGGCATGACGAACTGGGCATCCTGCGAGGCAACACGCAAGTCGCACGACGCGGCCAGCTCGAGCCCGATGCCGATGCACCAGCCGCGCACCCGCGCGATGGTGGGCACCGGCAGATCGCGCGCGGCCTCGCACAGTGCATGAAGATCGCTGATGAATGCACGTGCGCTCGCAGGATCGAGCGCGGCCATCTCCTTGATGTCCGCGCCGCCGACGAAGGTCTTCTCGCCGCCGCCGGTGATCACCCCGACGCGGACGGCCGGGTCGCTGCCCATCCGCCGAAGCGCCTCGGTCAGCGCGCGCGCGGTGCCGCTGTCGATGATGTTGAGCGGGCCGCCGCTCTCGATTTTCAGCGTGGCAACGCCACGGGAATCGATGCTGTAGCCGGGATGTTCGTGAGCGTTCATGTCATGCAGGCCACGACGCGGGCCGCGGCAAGTTCGTTGATCTGTTGTTCGCCGAAGCCTTCCGACGCAAGGAAGGCGCGCGTGTGCTCGCCCAGGCGCGGGCTCATGCCTTGGCGCGTGGTCGGGTTGTCGCTGGCGGACTGCTGGTACGCCTCGCCGTCGGGCAGCCGCGCGAAGAAGCCGGTCTCGCGCAGATGCGGATCGTCGATGAGCTGCTCGACCGACTGGACCGGCGCGCATGGCACCTCCGCCCGTTGCAGCAACTCCAGCCATTCGGCCGTGGAGCGCGTCTCGATCACCTCGGCCAGCCAGGCGTAGATGAAGTCGTAGTTCTCGGCGCGATTCGCTGCTGTCTGGAAGCGCGCATCGTCCTCGAACAGGTCGGGGCAACCGACGAGATCGAAGAAGCTGCGCCAGTGCTTGTCGTTGTAGATCACCACGGCGATGTAGCCGTCCTTCGTCTCGTAGGGCCTGCGGTGCGGCGTCAGCAGGCGGCTGTAGCCGATCGGGCCGGCAGGCGGATCGAAGCTGCGCCCGCCCAGGTGGTCCGCGAGTGTGAAAGCGGCCATGGTCTCGAACATCGAGACATTGAGGTACTCGCCCTCCCCGTCGCGCGGCGGCGGTAGAGCGAGGCCAGCACACGGTGCGCGGCGCTCATGCCGGTCATGCGGTCCGCAATGAGCGCGGGCAGGTAGCGCGGCTGCCCGTCGATGTGGCGTGCCAGAAGATCCGCGAGCCCGGCCTGCGCCTGGATGATGTCGTCGAAGGCCGGGCGTCCGGCATACGGACCGCTCAAGTCGTAGCCGGTGAGTTCGGCATAGACGATGTCGGCACGCAGCAGTCGGATCGCCTCGTAGCCCAGGCCCAGCCGCGCGATCGCATCGGGACGCAGGTTGTGAACGAGGACATCGAAGCGCGGCACGAGCCGCTTCAGCAGGTCGACGCCTTGCGGCTTCTTCAAGTCGATGAGGACCGACCGCTTGTTGCGGTTGGCGTGCAGGAACATCGCCCCCATGCCCGGTTCCTTCCTGGCGCCGGCGTGCCGCATGATGTCGCCCTCGGGCGGCTCGATCTTGACGACCTCGGCACCATAGCCGGCGAGGATCTGGGTGCACACCGGCCCCATGATGACCGAGGTCAGATCGAGCACACGCACGCCGGCCAGCGGCGCGGCTTCGGACTTCGCGCTCATTCGGGCTGAATCCCGGCGGCCTTGGCGCGTGACGTCCAGATATCGCGCTGCGACAGTGCGAACGCCCGATGTTCCGCGGGCGAGTTGACCGCCACATCCATGCCGAACTGCGACAGCTTGGCGACGGTCGCGGGTTCCGCCAGCACCGCCTGGACCTCCCTGCTGAGTCGATCCACGACATTCGCCGGCGTGCCCTTGGGCGCAGCGAGGCCGACCCAGACCACGAGGTCGAAGTCCTTGTAGCCGAGTTCGCCCAGCGTAGGGACGGACGGGAATTCCTTCGAGCGCCGCGGCGCCGACAACGCCACGCCCGCCAGCCGCCCGGACTGCATGAAGGAGGTGACCACCGACAGATCGGCGAACAGATAGTCGACATGCCCGCCCAGCAGATCGGTGACCGCCGGCGGCTGGCTCTTGTACGGAATGCCTTCGGACGGCACGCCCGCTACCGCGCTGAAGGTGGCACCCGCGATCTGGCTGGTCGCGGACCCGTAAGCGAAGCTGAGCGGCTTGTTCCTGGCCGCGGCGCGCATTTCGGGGATCGTCTTCGCCGGCGCATCGCCACGTACGACCAGCATCATCGGAATGGTGGCGACACGGGCAATGTGGATGAAATCTTCCGTCGGATCGAACGCCAGCTTGGCGAACAGCGCCGGCGTCGCGGAATGCGTCGAACTGCTGGTCAGGATCAGCGTGTAGCCGTCCGGCGCCGAACGCGCCACCGCCGTCGAGCCGATGGTGCCGGACGCGCCGGGCTTGTTGTCGACGATGACCGGAACGCCCAGCCGCGGCGCGAGGCGGTCGGCCAGCACGCGGGCCGTGGTGTCCGTGGCGCTGCCGGTGCTGAACGGCACCATGATCTTGATCGCCCGGTTCGGGTAGGCCTGCGCGAACGCGTGCGATGCGAACAGGGCCGCCGCCGCCAGGGTGGCGGCGCGCGTCAGGTGACGGGCCCAGCGGCCCTTGTCTCTTGTGTTTCGTGGGTCCATGCGATGAGTCCTGGGGTCTTCCATCCGGCGCCGAAGCGTCGAGGGTGCCGATGATGAAGACCGTCGCTCATGAGGACAAACGAATAATGTTCATCGGAACATTCCATTTCGAGATCAATCTTTGGACCGGGACCCGCGCCTTGCCGGCGCCAGGTGGGCTTCGAGTTCGGCGATGAACGCGTCCGCAGCGATCGACGGCCGGCTGTCGCGACGAGTGAGCAGCGAGATCTCGTGGGGATCGCGGTCGGCCCCACTGATCGCCACCACGCGCAGGCCCAGCTCGCGTGCGAAGGTGCTCGCGTAACCCGGCGCCAGGGTGATGCCGAGGCCCGACGACACCAGCCCGAGCGCCGACGCCAGCGTGCCAGCCTGGATGGATGAGCGCATCTCGAGGCCCTTGGCGGCCAGGATGCGGTCCAGCGTGCGTCGCACGCTGTAGACGCTGCGCAGGCTGATGTGCGGGTGACGGGCCAGTTCAGCCCACCGCACGCTCGCACGGTCGGCCAAGGGATGCTCGGGATGACAGATGACGGACATCGGCGAGCGGTGAATCACCCGCGCTTCCAGCAGCGCATCGCCCTCGGGAATGGAAACCAGTCCGAAATCGACCCGGCCGGTGCGCACGAACTCGATCGTCTCGTCAGTCGACAACTCGTGCAGGTCCAGGGATACCGCCGGATGCGAGCGGTGAAAGGCGGCGATGACCGGCCGCGTCAGGCCGTACATCATCATCGGCGACGAAGCGAAACTCACGCTGCCGCGCTCCAGCCTCCTGAGACGCGACAGGCTGCGTTCGGCCGTGCGCACCGTGCCCAGAATGTCCTGCGCATAGGCATAGAGGTCGGCCGCCCCGTCGCACGACGTGACGCGACGGGTCGTCCGCTCGAAGAGTGGAATGCCGATCTCGCTCTCGATCTCCGCGCACAGCTTGCTCACGGCCGATTGCGTCATGTGCATCGACGCAGCGGCGGAGGTGAAATTGCGGTGTTCATAGACCGCGCAGAAGACCCTGAGTTGCTTGAGCGTGATGTTCATCCGAGGAATTCTGGCGCTAAGCTGCACCTCCCCTGCCGGACTTTCCCATGCCACGCCGCCCCGAAAACCTGTACCCGCAGTACCACGCCCACATCTATTTCGGCCCCGACACCGTCGCCCAGGCGCGGCAGTTGGCCGAGGAGGCGGGCCACAACCTGCTCGTGGTGGTCGGGCGGGTGCATGAAAAGCTCGTCGGCCCGCACCCGCACTGGAGCTGCCAGATCGCCTTCGACGCGGCCGAGTTCGACGAGGTCATCGGCTGGCTCGATGCGCACCGCAACGGGCTCGATGTCTTCGTCCACGGCGTGACGGGCGACGACTACCTCGACCACACCGCGCACGCGATGTGGCTGGGGAACGAATCCACGCTCGACCTGCGCATGTTTCGCAAGCCGGCCTGAACAGCGGACGGCTCAGAACTCCGCGTCGAGCTCGTCGATCTCCTCGGGCTCCGCCTTCGCGGCCTTGATCCATTCCTGCATCGCAGGTAGTTCCAGAATGCGCTTGCAGTACGCGGTGCAGACCTTGTCCAGCGACACGTCGTAGGTGACGAAGCGCGTGACCACCGGCGCGTACATCGCATCCGCCAGTGCAGGGCGTCTCGCCGAACAGGAACGGCCCGCCGTAGGTCGACAGGCATTCGCGCCAGATCGCGACGATGCGGTCGATGTCCGTCTGCGCGCGCGACCAGATCTTGAAGCCGGGGAAGCGCGCCTTGACGTTCATCGGCAGCGAGCCGCGCATCGATGAGAAGCCCGAATGCATCTCGCCGCAGATCGCCCGGCAGTGCGCGCGCGCCTTGGCGTCGGCGGGCAGCAGGCCGGTCCTGGGCTTGATTTCATTCAGGTACTCGCCGATCGCGAGCGTGTCCCACACCTTGATGCCGCCGTGCTGCAGCGAGGGCACCAGCATCGAGGCCGACAGCAGCAGCATCTCGGCCTTCATGGCGGGATCGTCGGGCGGAATCACCTTCTCGCTGAACTCCAGGCCCGCGAGCTTGCACATCAGCCACCCGCGCAACGACCACGCACCGTAGTTCTTGCTGCTGATGGTGAGAACGGGTTTGGCCATGCATCGCTCCTGGTCCGCCGGATCGGCGATTCAGCCGTGCAAGGCCTGTGCCAGAAAGGTGCGCCGCGCGTTTCCCTCGCGCCACTGGCCCGCAACTTGCCTGCGGCCCGTGCATGCTGTATCGCGCCTACCAAACCCACGCCGACCTGCTCTCGCCGACGCGGCTCACGGCGCAGTACCTCGGCAAGGCGCTGTGGCACGACAAGGCGGACCGCAGCCTGACTCGCCGGATCGCCTCCGCCATGGAGGTCTACTCGCGCTTGCGGCTCACGCACACCCGGCCCGCCTACGGCATCGACAGCGTGATGGTCGACGGCGAGGAGGTCGCGGTGCATGAAGAAGCCGCCCTGGTCACGCCCTTCGGCACGCTGCTGCACTTCCGGAAAGACTCCAACACGGTGCATCCGCCGGTGCTGCTGGCTGCACCACTCTCGGGCCATTTCGCGACACTGCTGCGCGAAACCGTGCGCACGCTCCTGCGCGACCACGATGTGTATGTGACCGACTGGCACAACGCGCGCGATGTGCCGCTCTGGCACGGTGGCTTCGGGCTGGACGAGTACACGCTGCGGATCATCGATTTCCTCGAGGCGATCGGCCCCGGCGTGCACATGGTGGCGGTCTGCCAGCCCTGCGTCGCGGCGCTCGCCGCCACGGCACTGATGGCCGAGGACGACAACTCCTCGACCCCGCGAAGCCTCACGCTGATGGCCGGACCGGTGGATTGCCGGGTCAACCCCACGACGGTGAACAAGCTCGCGACCGACCGGCCCATCGGCTGGTTCGAGCGCAACCTGATCAGCCACGTGCCCTGGCCGCACGCCGGCATGATGCGGCGCGTGTACCCGGGCTTCCTGCAGCTCAGCGCCTTCATGAGCATGAACCCGGACCGCCACAAGCAGCAGTTCGTCAAGCTCTACCAGCACCTCGTGGAGGGCGAAATCGAGCAGGCCGACACGATCCGCACCTTCTACGACGAGTACCTCGCAGTCAACGACCTGCCGGCCGAGTTCTATCTGGAAACCGTCGAACGCGTGTTCCAGACCTACGACCTGCCGCGCGGCAAGCTCACCGTCGGCGAGCGGACGGTCCACCCCGCCGCCATCCGCCGCACCGCGCTGCTGACGGTCGAAGGCGAGCGCGACGACATCTGCTCGGTCGGACAGACGGTGGCGGCGCAGGACCTCTGCACTGGCGTTCGGCCCTATCTCAAGACCCATCACCTGCAGGCGGGCGTGGGCCACTACGGCGTGTTCAGCGGCAGCAAGTGGAACGCGCAGATCTACCCGCGCGTGCGCGAGACCATCCACACCGCGACCGAGCTGCACTGAGGTTTGGGTACCTCCGTGCTCCGCACTGCGGTGCGAGCCCCCTTCGGTGCAGCCGGGCGGGGGCTCAGGCGCCGCGCTTGCGCGGCGCACGGAAGCGCCGCGGCGCGACGCCGTCGGCGGGCAACGGCAGGCTTTCTCGCAGGTGGGCGATCAGCGCCTCGGCCATCACGTTGCGCATCGGCCCCGGAAGATGCACCAGCACCACCCGCCGCTCGATGCGGGGCTTGCGAAGCGCCAGCACCACCAGTTCGTCGTCGCGCAGCGAGGAGGTATAGAGCTTCGGCATCAGGCCCAGCGCGAGCCCGCCGCGCACCAGCGCGTAGAGCGTCTCTGAGTAGCTGACGCGATAAGGCTCGGCGCCCTGCGCGAACTGGGCGCGCGCCGGATCGCCGAGCGCGGGCATGCTGCCGCTCTCGAACAGCACGAGCCGCTCGCCACCGATGGCCTCCCAGTCCGCTTCGCCCGCCCGCGCCAGCGCGTGGTCGCGCCGCACCACCAGCACCAGCGGATCGCGGAACAGGTCCACGCAGACGAGGCCGCCCGGGGGCTCGGTGATGGCGGCCACCGCCATGTCGAGCTGCCCGCTGCGCACCTCGGCCAGCAAGGTGTTCGACGGCGCATCGCGCCAGGCGAATTCCACCTGATGCGCCGCACCGCCGCGCAGGAAGTCGCCGACCGCCGCCGCAACCCGGCCGCTCGCGGAAGGGATCACGCCGATGCGCACGAACGCGCGTCCGCGCTGCACCGCGTGCTCGATGTCGCGCAGCGCCACGTCGAAGGTATTGACCAGGAAATCGGTGCGTGCGAGCACCTCGGCGCCCAGCGGCGTGAGTTCGAGCCGGTGCGTGGAACGCGTCAGCAACTCGGCACCGAGCAGCTTCTCCATCTGCTTGATCGCATTGCTGAGCGCGGGCTGCGTGATGGAAAGCCGCTTCGCGGCGCGGCCGAACTGGCCTTCTTCTACCAGCACCGAAAAAACCGCAACTGGCGCAGCGTGAGCGCGCGCAGGGAGGAGGAAAGCTGCGGATTCGCCATGGATTCGGAACGGTTCGCCATCATTCGGCTGAATCAAATTATAGAAATTCAAAATTTTGCTTATCGCGGCGGCGTCCCTAGACTGCGCCCCATGACACAACCCGCAGCCACTTCGTTGTCGCCCCTGGAATCGTTCCTCCACGCGATTCCGAAGGTCGAACTGCACTGCCATCTGTTCGGCACCGTGCGGAAGGACACCTTCATCGACCTCAACCGGCACGCCGGCCAGCCGCTGCGGGGCGACGAGATCGAAGCCTTCTACACGCGCGGCGAGAAGCCCGTCGGGGTGCTGCGCGTGCTGCGGGCGCTCGATGCGGAACTGGTGCGCAGCGCCGACGACCTGCATCGGCTCACCTTCGAATACCTGGAAGACGCTGCAAGCCACAACGTCCGCTACGCCGAGTTCTTCTGGAACCCGACCGGCACGGTGCACGAATCCGGCATCGACTACCGCAAGGCGCAGGATGCGATCGTGCGTGCGATCCATGATGCCGAGCGGGCGCACGGCATCACCGGCCGCCTGATCGCCGCGATCGACCGCGAGGCCAGCCCCGAGGCCGCCGTCGAGATGGTTCGCTGGGTGATCGGCAACCGGTGCGAAGAGGTCATCGGCATCGGCATCGATTACCGCGAAAACGATCGTCCCCCCGAGCTGTTCCAGCAGGCGTACGCCGATGCGCGCCGAGCCGGCCTCAAGACGACTGCGCATGCCGGCGAATTCGGCATGCCGTGGACCAACGTGCGCACCGCGCTCGACCTGCTCAAGGTGGACCGCATCGACCACGGCTACACGGTGGTCGACCAGCCCGACTTCGCGCGCGCGTGCGCGGAGCGCGGCGTGATCTTCACCGTGGTGCCGACCAACTCCTACTACCTGCGCACGCTGCCGCCTGAGCGTTGGGCACTCGACCATCCGATCCGTCGCATGCCCGGCCTCGGCCTTCGCATCCACCCGAACACCGACGACCCGACCCTGCACAAGGTCACGCCCACGCAGGCATGGCACATGATGGTGAGGGACTTCGGCTTCGGGCTCGACGACCTGCGCGGCTTCATGCAGAACGGTCTCGATGGCGCATGGATCGACGATTCGCTGCGCCGTCAGTGGCGCATGCAATGGACCGGCGAATTCGACGCGCTGCGCGCACGCCTCCCACAAGACCCGATCTCTCCCACGCCATGAACAAGCTCTTCCGCAAGCCCCTTCTCCTTGCCGCGATCCTGGTCGCCGCACTGCCTGCCGCAGCGCTCGCGCAGGCCGCATGGCCGACCGCGAAGCCGATCACGCTGATCGTCCCGTACTCGGCCGGCGGCAGCGTGGACTTCAATGCGCGTCTGGTGGCGACCCGGCTCGGCGAGCGGCTGTAGCAATCGATCGTCATCGAGAACGTCT
The DNA here is from genome assembly GCF_050632185.1 of Variovorax ureilyticus. Classification (GTDB taxonomy): domain Bacteria; phylum Pseudomonadota; class Gammaproteobacteria; order Burkholderiales; family Burkholderiaceae_C; genus Variovorax; species Variovorax ureilyticus_A. The sequence goes on along the minus strand of NZ_CP192579.1, from coordinate 1,036,424 downwards.
CCGGCGCGGGCGGCGCGATCGGCGTCGCCAAGGCGGTCAACGCCGCACCCGACGGCTACACGCTGGTCGCCGGGCCGGACAGCGCGATCGCGATCGGCCGGCTCATCAATCCGGGCGCCTTCAAGTTCGACCCGCTCAAGGATCTCGCACCCGTGGGCATGCTGAACACCGCGCCGATGGTGCTGGTCGCGCGCCCGGGACTGCCGGTAAAGAACTTCGCCGACTTCGTGAAGCTCGCGAAGGCCTCGCCGGGCCAGTACAACTACGCGACCTCCGGCGTCGGCACGGTGCTTCAACTCGCGATGGAACTGTTGAAGGAACGCACCGGCATCTACGTCACCCACGTGCCCTACCGCGGCGGCGCGCAGATCGCCACCGACGTGATCGGCAACCAGGTCGACCTTGCGATGCTGGTCAGCACCAGCGCCATTCCGCATGTGGGCGCCAACCGGCTCAAGCCCCTCGGCGTGACGAGCGAGAAGCGCCTCGAGGCGCTACCGGACGTGCCGACCTTCGGCGAGATGCCCGGCCTCAAGGGCTTTTCGATGGTGAGCTGGACCGGCATCTTCGCCCCGGCCGCGACGCCGCCGGCGATCGTCAACCGGCTCAACCAGGAACTCAACGCCGTCCTCAAGGACCCCGAGGTCCGCGCGAAGCTGCAGGAACAGGGCGCCGTCCCCGGCAGTGGCTCCGCCGAAGAACTGGGCCAATTCGTGCGAGCCGAATACGCCCGCAACCAGAAGATCGTCCAGTCCGCCAACATCAAGGAATAAAAACAAGGGCCCCGCAAGCGGGGCCTTTTCGGGAAACACCGTGGAACCGGCTCCGCCGGGCCACTGGTGTTGCCCCCGGCAGGGGGTTGGCGGCTACACGAAGTGAGCAAGCCTGGGGGCGAGTCAAGTCTCTTCGGGCCAGTCGCGAATGTAGGCCTTGAGCATCTTGTTCTCGAAGTTCTGGCTATCGACCACCGCCTTGGCGACGTCGTAGAAGCTGATCACACCCATCAGCATGCGCTTGTCCATCACGGGCATGTAGCGCGCATGGCGCTCCAGCATGATGCGGCGGATCTCGTCGAGATCGGTTTCGAGCGTGCAGGTCACCGGATGGTCGTCCATGGCCTTGCGCACCAGGGTGCCACCGACCTGCCCGCCGTTGCCCACGATGGCGACGATCACTTCGCGGAAGGTCAGCATGCCGACCAGATCACCGTGCTCCATCACGACGAGCGAGCCGATGTCCTTCTCGGCCATGGTGCTGACCGCCTCGGCCAGGGGTTGATCGGGGGTGATCGTAAACAGCGTGTTTCCCTTGACGCGCAGGATGTCGCTGACCTTCATCGTGGTGCTCCTCTCTTGGTTGGCGATGTGCCAAATTGAATATAGCCCACAATGACCATCCATCCACAGGCCATGTCGGCATCGCAGGGATTGCGCGCGTAACGGGCCTTTGCAGAAACCCTATCGAAAGGCTTCCATGCCCGGCTACTCCGATCCCGGCTTCGACACGCTGGCACTCCACGCCGGCGCCGCGCCCGACCCCGCCACCGGCGCGCGCGCGGTTCCGATCCACCTGACCACCTCCTTCGTCTTCGAGTCGAGCGACCACGCGGCGGCGCTCTTCAACCTGGAGCGCGCGGGGCACGTGTATTCGCGCATCAGCAACCCGACCAACGCGGTGCTGGAGCAGCGGGTCTCGGCGCTCGAAGGCGGCATCGGCGCGATCGCCACCGCGAGCGGGCAGGCCGCGCTGCACCTGTCGATCGCGACGCTGATGGGCGCGGGCTCGCACATCGTCGCGAGCACCGCGCTCTACGGCGGCTCGCAGAACCTGCTGCACTACACGATGCGACGCTTCGGCATCGAGACCACCTTCGTCAAGCCCGGCGACCTCGACGGCTGGCGTGCCGCGATCCGCCCCGACACCAAGCTGCTGTTCGGCGAAACCGTGGGCAACCCGGGCCTCGACGTGCTCGACATTCCGGCAGTGAGCGAAATCGCGCACGCGGCCAAGGTGCCGCTTCTGGTGGATTCGACGCTGACCTCGCCCTACCTGATCAAGCCTTTCGACTGGGGTGCCGACCTCGTCTACCACTCGGCCACCAAGTTCCTCTCGGGGCATGGCACCGTGATCGGCGGCATCGTGGTCGATTCGGGCAACTTCGACTGGGAGCGCTCCGGCAAATTCGCGGAACTGACCGAGGCCTACGAAGGCTTCCACAACATGGTCTTCAGCGAGGAAAGCACCGTGGGCGCCTTCCTGCTGCGCGCGCGGCGCGAGGGGCTGCGGGACTTCGGCGCATCGATGAGTCCGCACACAGCATGGCTCATCCTGCAGGGCATCGAGACGCTGCCGCTGCGCATGGAGCGGCACGTCGACAACACGCAGAAGGTGGTGGAGTTCCTCGCCGCCCATCCATTCGTGGCGCACGTCGGGCATCCGCTGCTCGAATCGCACCCCAGCCACGCGCTCGCGCACAAGCTGCTCAGACACGGCGCGAAAGGTGCAGGCTCGGTATTCAGCTTCGACCTCAAGGGCAACCGCGAACAGGGCAAGAAGTTCATCGAGGCGCTGCGGCTGTTCAGCCACCTCGCGAACGTCGGCGATTGCCGCAGCCTCGTGATCCATCCGGCGAGCACGACGCACTTCCGCATGAGCGACGAAGCCCTCGCCGGCGCGGGGATTTCGCAAGGCACGATCCGGCTCTCGATCGGTCTCGAAGACCCGGCCGACCTCATCGACGATCTCAAGCGCGCGCTGAAGGCGGCAGAGAAGGCGGGTGCGTGATGGAACTCAAGGTCAACGGCCACGCGACCTACTGCTACACCGGCGGCAAGACGCTCGACAACACCAAGCCCACCGTCGTCTTCATCCACGGCGTGCTGAACGACCACAGCGTGTGGATCCTGCAGAGCCGCTGGTTTGCCAACCATGGCTGGAACGTGCTCGCCGTGGACCTGCCCGGGCATTGCAGGAGCGAAGGGCCGCCGCCGGCCACCGTCGAAGAGGCGGCGGGATTCATCATCGCGCTGCTCGACGCGGCCGGTGTGGCGAAGGCGGCGCTCGCCGGGCACAGCTTCGGCTCGCTGATCGCGCTCGAAGCCGCGGCGCGATCGCCGGAGCGCGTTTCGCACCTTGCGCTGGTGGGCACCGCCTATCCGATGACCGTGTCACCGGCACTACTCGACGGCGCGCTCAACGATCCGCAGCGTGCGATCGCGATGGTCAACACCTTCTCGCATTCACTGCTGGCACCGCCGCCCTCCTCGCTCGGGCCGGGCACCGGCTCTACGGCGCCTCGCGCGCGCTCATGCGGCGCGTGCTGGCAAGCAACCCGGACGCGAACGTCTTCCATATCGGCTTCAAGGCCTGCAACGACTATGCGAACGGCGAAGCCGCGATGGCGAAGGTGCAATGCCCGACGCTGTTCCTGCTCGGCGCGGCGGACCAGATGACGCCGCCGCGTGCCACACGCACACTGACTTCGAAAGCTGCCAATGCGAAGGTGGTCACGGTCAACGCCGGCCATGCGCTGATGACCGAAGCGCCGGACGAGGTGCTCTTCGCGCTGAGCGCTTTCCTGAAGACCTGAATCGCGCCGGGCAGCTCCGGCGTCGAGGGCGTCGATGTCGGCCAGCAGCGCGGGCCGGGCGCGCTCCGTTCAGGCGACCGAGAAGGTCTCGGGCTCTCGCTGGAGCGCGGCGAGCAGTGTTCGCACCTCCGGCGCCGACGCCTGTGCAGGCTGCAATGCCGTCAGCATCCGCGAAAGCGTCTCGGCATGCGGCAGCAACGGCCCGAGGAAATGCGTGCCGCCGCCATCCGCGATCAGCAGGGTCGGAAAGGTCTCGACGTCGAAGTCGTCGGCCAGATCGGCGTGATCCTCGATGTCCACCCAGGCGAACCGGAACTGCGGATGGGCTCGCGCCACCTGCTCGAACAACGGCCGGTACTCGCGGCACGCGCCGCACCATTCGGCGCACAGGCAGACGACCCACATCGGATCGTCGGCCGGGACGGGAGCTGCGGCGGAGGAGGAGAAGTCGGTCAAGGCCAGGCTCGGTCGATGAAGAGGATGGAATGGAAAATCCGCCGCCATTATCGATAGACCAGCAGGTCCTGCAGCAGCAGCGCGTCCAAAGGGCCTTTGCGCCAGAGGTTCTCCAGCGGAGGCGCCTGCGGCATGAGCAGTTGTTTCAGCAGCGGCTCGAGCGGGGTGATCGCCGGGTCCGCGAGCAGCACGAAGCGCGGGTCTTCGTTGTCGGGCTCCTCGGCGAGCGGCGCGATCCAGTCGAGGGCCACCAGCGTCTCGAGCACCGGCGCGAGTTGCAGGGCATCCACCTGCATGCGTGCCACCAGCGCGGCGGCGCCGAGCCCCTTGGCGGGGGTCGAACCCGCGTCCGAGAGATGCTGCAGCACCTCGACCGCCAGTTGCAGCGCCCAGCCCGCCGCACCGCCCCGGCGCGCCACGCCGGTGAGAAGGCTGGGCAGATAGGCCGCGATCACCGCGCCGAACAACACGATCAACCATGCCACATAGGTCCACACCAGCAGGATCGGCACCGTCGCGAAGGCGCCGTACATCACCGAATAGGTCGGCACGAGGCTGAGGTAGTAGCCGAGCACCCGCTTCGAGATCTCGATCGCCGCCGCGACGAAGACGCCGCCGGTCCAGGCATGCGACCACTTGACGTGTGTGTTCGGCACATAGCGATAGAGGCACGCCATGCCGCCGGCCAGCAGCACGAACTCGAAGCTGTCGAGCAGCAGCTTGACGATGGCACCGCCGAACACTTCGCGCGAGGCCGCGAGAAAAGAGGCGGTGGTGCTCAGGCTCAGGGCCAGCACCAGCGGGCCGAGCGTGATCGCAGCCCAGTAGATCAGCACCCGCTGTGCAAGGGGCCTGGGCATGCGCACGCGCCAGATGTTGTTCAGCGTCTTGTCCATGGTCAGGATCAGCGCCACCGCCGTGACCAGCAGCACGACCAGGCCGGCCACGCCGAGCCCACTGGCCTTGTTCGCGAACTGATTGAGGTAGCCGAGCACCTGCCGCGCGATGTTGTCGGGGATCAGGCTTTCGATCAGCCAGCGCTGAAGTCGCCCCTGCATCTTCGAAAACATCGGGAACACGGTGAACAGCGCGAGCGCCACCGTGAAGAACGGCACCATCGCGATGGTGGTGGTGAAGGTCAGACTGCTTGCGGTCAACCCGAGGCGGTCCTCGCGGAACCGCTCGAGAAGCACGGCCCCCGTATTCCGCCACGGGAAATGCGAAAGGTCCCTCCAAAGCTGCCGGCGATTCATGGCCGGTATCATGCCGTACAGGTTCCCCGCAGGCTTCGCGCACTGCGTTTCGCTTCGCCGATTTTTCTCGTGATCAACCCCTCTTTGCCTCCCGCATCCGTATCCGCCACGCGCTGGCTGGCCGTTGGCAGCCTGGTCGGCCTGATCGTGCTGGGGCTGGCCTGGGAGCTGTGGCTGGCGCCGCTCAGGCCGGGCGGCTCGTGGCTCGCGCTGAAGGCGCTGCCGCTGGCCGTGCCGCTCGCCGGGCTGCTGAAGAACCGCATGTACACCTACCGCTGGGTCAGCCTGCTGGTCTGGCTCTATTTCACCGAAGGCGTGGTGCGCGCCTGGAGCGACACGAATGGCGTGAGCCGGGTTCTGGCGCTGGTCCAGGTCGTGCTGTCCCTGGCGCTTTTCATTGCCTGTGCCTGGCACGTGCGGCTGCGGCTGCGCAACGCCGACCGGGCGCGAAGACTGGAAGGAGCGACGCCATGAGCGTCCTGATCGAAATGCTGCGTGGCATCGTCGGCGCGGCGAACGTCCTCACCGACGGCGACCTCACCGCCTGGGAGCAGGACTGGCGCAAGCGTTCGCGCGGCAAGGCGCTCGCGGTCGTCCGGCCGGGGAACACGCAGCAGGTGGCCGAGGTGGTCAAGGCCTGCGCAGCCGCAGGCACTGCGATCGTTCCGCAGGGCGGCAACACCGGCCTTGCGGTCGGCTCGGTTCCCGACGACAGCGGTACACAGGTTCTGCTCAGCCTGCAGCGCATGAACGCGATCCGCGGCATCGACGCGGCCAACCTCACCGTGACGGTCGAGGCCGGCTGCGTGCTGCAGGTGCTGCAGGAAGCGGCGCGCAACGCGGGCTTTCTCTTCCCCCTGAGCCTCGCGGCCGAAGGAAGCTGCACCATCGGCGGCAATCTCGCGACCAACGCCGGCGGCACGCAGGTCGTGCGCTACGGCAATGCGCGCGACCTCTGCCTCGGGCTCGAAGTGGTGACGCCGCAGGGCGAGATCTGGGAAGGCACCAGCGGCCTGCGCAAGGACAACACCGGCTACGACCTGCGCGACCTGATCGTCGGCAGCGAAGGCACGCTCGGCATCATCACGGCGGCAACGATGAAGCTCTACCCGCTGCCTGCGGCTCAACTCACCGCCTGGGCGGCAGTGCCGTCGCTCGACCACGCCGTGACGCTTCTCGGCCTCGCGCACAAGCGCCTGGGCGCGGGGCTCACCGGCTTCGAGGTCATGGGCCAATTCGCCTTGAGCCTCGTCGCCAAGCACTTTCCCGCGCTGCGCGTGCCTTTCATCGACGATGAATCGGCGCCCTACTGCGTGCTGCTGGAGAACTCCGACAACGAATCCGAGGACCATGCCCGCGCCCGCTTCGAGGCGCTGCTCGAAACCGCCTTCGAGGCCGGCTGCGTGACCGATGCGGTGGTCGCCGAGAACCTCACGCAGGCGCACCAGCTGTGGCATGTCCGCGAAAGCATTCCACTCGCGCAGGCCGAAGAGGGCCTCAATATCAAGCACGACATCTCGATCGCGGTGTCGCGCATCCCCACCTTCGTGGCCGAGACCGATGCACTGCTGCAGCGCGAGGTCCCCGGCGTGCGGCTGGTCAACTTCGGCCACCTCGGCGACGGCAACCTGCACTACAACGTGCAGGCGCCCGCCGGTGGCGACAACGGCGCCTTCCTGCGCGAATACGAAGACCGGATCAACACGCTGGTCTACGACGAGGTGGAAAAATTCGAGGGCTCGTTCTCGGCCGAGCACGGCGTCGGCTCGCTGAAGGTCGAGAAGCTCGAGAAGCACAAGTCGCCCGTCGCGCTCGCGATGATGCGCGCCATCAAGCGCGGACTCGATCCGCAGAACATCCTGAATCCGGGTCGGGTGATCCGGACGGAGACCACCCAATGAATCGCCCCATTCGCTCGCAATACGAAGACTTCATGCGCCACGTCGACACGACGGGCGTGCAAAAGGGCGACCGCACCGGCACCGGCACCAAGAGCGTGTTCGGCTACCAGATGCGCTTCGACCTGAACGAGGGCTTCCCGCTTGTTACTACGAAGAAGGTGCACCTGCGCTCCATCATCCAGGAGCTGCTGTGGTTCCTGACCGGATCGAGCAACAACAACTGGCTGCGAGAGCGCGGCGTGACGATCTGGGACGAATGGGCGCGCGAGGACGGCGACCTCGGCCCGGTGTACGGCGTGCAGTGGCGCAGCTGGCCGACGCCGGACGGTGGCCACATCGACCAGATCCAGCAGGTGATCGACACCCTGCGCAGCAACCCCGATTCGCGCCGCATCATCGTGAGCGCCTGGAACGTTGCGGAGCTCTCGAAGATGGCGCTGATGCCATGCCACGCCTTCTTCCAGTTCTACGTCGCGCCGCCGCAGGCGCCGGGCGCGCGCGGCAAGCTCAGTTGCCAGCTCTACCAGCGCAGCGCCGACATCTTCCTCGGCGTGCCGTTCAATATCGCGAGCTATGCGCTGCTCACGCACATGGTCGCGCAGCAGTGCGACCTCGACGTGGGCGATTTCATCTGGACCGGCGGCGACTGCCACATCTACAGCAACCATGCCGAGCAGGTGGCACTGCAACTCGGTCGCAAGCCCTACCCCTATCCGACGCTGCGCATCAACCGCAAGCCGCCATCGATCTTCGACTACGCGTACGAGGACTTCGAAGTGGTCGACTATCAGCACCACGATGCCATCAAGGCGCCGGTCGCCATCTGACACCGTGACGACGCGCATCAATCTCATCCTCGCGCGCGCCGCCAACGGCGTGATCGGCCACAACGGCACGATGCCGTGGCATCTGCCGGAGGACATGGCGCATTTCAAGCAGCAGACGGCCGGGGCGCCGGTGATCATGGGCCGCAAGACCTGGGATTCGCTGCCGCCGCGCTTCCGTCCGCTGCCGGGACGCCGCAACATCATCATCACCCGCCAGCCGGACTGGCAGGCGGACGGCGCCGAGCGGGTGTCGAGCCTGCAGGCGGCGGTGGCCATTTGCGAACGCGACGCGGCGCCCGAAGCATGGGTGATCGGCGGCGCGCAGATCTACGCCGAGGCCGAACCGCTGGCGCAGCGCGCCATCGTCACCGAGATTGCGCGCAACTACGGGGGTGATGCCTGGGCGCCGCGCTTCGGCGCGGGCTGGCACGAGATCGAGCGCGAGTCCCACACTTCGGCGAGCGGCATCCCCTACAGTTTCGTTACCCTCGAGCGCCGCTGAACACGAGAGAATCCGGCCGAACGCGGCCCGTGGATCGGACGCCGTCGCCGGCCCACCTGAAGGACCCGAGACAAGCCCCATGAAGATCGCCACCTGGAACGTCAACTCCCTCACCGCCCGCCTGCAGCATGTGCTCGACTGGCTGGCCGCCAACCCCGTCGACGTGCTGTGCCTGCAGGAGCTCAAGCTGAGCGACGACAAGTTCCCGCTGGACGTGCTGAAGGCCGCCGGCTACGAAGCCGCGGTATTCGGCCAGAAGACCTATAACGGCGTCGCGGTGCTGAGCCTCGCGCCGACGCGCAACGTGGTGAAGAACATCGTCGGCTTCACCGATGAACACTCGCGCGTCATCAGCGCGAGCATCGACACGCCGTCCGGCGAATTGCGCATCGTCAACGGCTATTTCGTGAACGGCCAGGCGCCGGGCACGGACAAGTTCGCCTACAAGATGAAGTGGCTCGAAGCCCTGCGCGACTGGCTGCGAGAAGAGCTCGCCCTGCATCCCAACCTCGTGCTGCTCGGCGACTTCAACATCGCGCCGGAGGACCGCGACAGCTTCGACCCGGTGGGCCTCGCGGAGACGATCCACCACACCACCGAGGAGCGGAACCACTTCAAGGACCTGCTCAAGCTGGGTCTCACCGACAGCTTCCGCCTCTTCGATCAGCCGGAGAAGAGCTACTCGTGGTGGGACTACCGCATGCTGGGCTACCAGAAAAACCGTGGCCTGCGCATCGATCACATCCTCGTCAGCGCTCCGCTGGTGCCGCGCGTGAAGGGCTGCGTGATCGATCGCGCGCCGCGCAAGTGGGAAAAGCCCAGCGACCACGCGCCGGTCATCCTCGAGCTCGCGCCATGACACGCATCCTCGCCCTTGCACTTCTTGCGGCAGCGATCGGTCTTGCCGGGTGCTCGGCACTCCAGCAGGAAGGCAAAGGCGAAGCCGCCAAGGAAGCGGCGGCAGAACCTGGAGCCCCCGTCCAGGAAACCATCGGCCGCACCATCACTGCCCAGACGCCCGCGGTGCGCGCCTACCGGAAGCTCGGTGCGCAGCACATCTACAAGACCTACCCGAAGCGCATCTACAAGGGAAAGATTCCGCCACTGGTCTATGCGGTGGTCGTGACCGAGACCGACGTCGACGCCACCGGCAAGGTGACCGGCGTGCATTTCAGCCGCACGCCGAGCCATGCGCCGGAGGTGCCGCCGATGATCGCGGAGCTGATCAAGGACGCATCGCCCCTGCCCAACCCCGGCAAGATCGGCGGCCACACCTATGTCGACACATGGCTGTGGGACAGGAGCGGCCAGTTCCAGCTCGACACGCTGACCCAGGGCCAGCGCAGCCGCTGAAGCCGGCCGCTACTCCAGCCCCAGCTCCTGGATCTTCCGCGTGATCGTGTTGCGGCCGATGCCGAGCTTCTGCGCGGCCTCGATGCGGCGGCCTCGCGTATTCGCGAGCGCCGTGAGGATCAGCCGTGACTCGAAGCGGCGCGACAGCGCATCCCAGACGTCGGTCCGGCCGGCCGCCAGCATGCTTTGCGCTTCCAGTTCGAGTCCGCTTTCCCACGTCGCAGCCGGCGCGCTCGCAACGGCCGCCGGCACTGCGGGCTGCACCGCAGTCATGGCGACGGATGCAGCAGAGACCGGCGCGACCGAGGGCTGTTCATGCTCGGAGACCGCTGCGGGTGGCACGGCCGCCAAAGCCGCAGGTGCCTCGGAGGAGGCATTCGCCATCACCTCGGGCGGCAGGTCCTTGGCCTCGATCAGCTGCGCTGGCGCCATGACGGTGAGCCAGTGGCAGATGTTCTCCAGCTGACGCACGTTGCCCGGGAAACTGAATGCAGCCAGTTGCGCGAGCGCCGCATCGGAGATGCGTTTGGGTTCGACACCGAGCTGCTTCGCGCTCTGCTGCAGGAAATGGCGCGTGAGCGCGGGCACGTCCTCACTGCGCTCGCGCAAGGCAGGCAAGCGCAAGCGGATCACGTTGAGCCGGTGGAAAAGATCCTCGCGGAAGCCGCCCTGCTTGACGCGCATCTCCAGATCCTGGTGAGTCGCCGCGATCACGCGCACATTGGCCTTGACCGAGTTGTGACCACCGACTCGGTAGAAGTGCCCGTCGCTCAGCACGCGCAGCAGCCGCGTCTGGAGGTCGAACGGCATGTCGCCGATTTCGTCGAGAAAGAGCGTGCCGCCTTCGGCCTGCTCGAAGCGGCCGCGGCGCATGGTCTGCGCGCCGGTGAACGCGCCGCGCTCGTGGCCGAAGAGCTCGCTCTCGAGCAGGTCCTTCGGAATGGCGGCCGTGTTGATCGCGACGAAGGGCCCGTTGGCGCGCGGCGAATGCTTGTGCAGCGCGCGCGCGACCAGTTCCTTGCCCGAACCCGACTCGCCGGTGATCAGCACCGTGACGTTGCTCTGCGAGAGACGGCCGATGGCGCGGAACACGTCCTGCATCGCCGGGGCCTGACCGAGCATCTCGGGCGTGGCGGCCATGCGTTCCTCGGCCACCTCCTCGCGCTGGCTTTCGTCGACGGCGCGGCGGATCAGCTCCACCGCACGCGGCAGGTCGAAGGGCTTCGGAAGGTATTCGAAGGCCCCCCTGAAACGCCGAGACGGCGCTGTCGAGGTCGGAGAACGCGGTCATGATGATGACCGGCAGTCCCGGATGCTTGGCCTTGATCTTGTCGAGCAGATCGAGGCCGGAACCACCCGGCATGCGGATGTCGCTCACCAGGACCTGCGGGCCCTGCAATTCGTCGTCGGCCGCCGCCTCGAGTGCGGCAAGAACCTCGCGCGTGTTGGTGAAGCTACGGGTCGGCAGGTCTTCGCGCAGCAGCGCTTTTTCCAGCACGAAGCGGATTGATTGATCATCATCCACTATCCAGATCGGCTTCATGCAGCTCCTTGTTGCGTGGCTGCTAGGGCAGCGGTATCAATATCTTGAAATCGGTCCGGCCCGGGACGCTGTCGCACTCGATCACGCCGTGATGCTGCTGCACAAAGGTCTGTGCAAGCGTCAACCCCAGCCCGGTTCCGCCTTCCCTCCCCGATACGAGGGGATAGAAGATGCGGTCCTTGATCGCGTCCGGTACGCCCGGTCCATTGTCGATGACATGCAATTCCAGTGCCAGTCGATACCACTGCTTGTTGAATATGACCTGACGAGCGACGCGCGTCTTGAGCGTGATCTGCGCATCGCCCGCAGCGCGCCGCTCGGCCAGTGCCTGCGCGGCGTTGTGGACGATGTTGAGCGTCGCCTGGATGAGCTGCTCGCGATCGCCGCGAAATTCGGGAATCGAGACGTCGAAGTCGCGCTCGATATGCAGGTCGCGCGGAAACTCCGCGAGGATCACCGAGCGCACGCGCTCGCACACCTCGTGGATGTTGACGTCGCCCACCACGTGCGGCCGACGGTGCGGCGCGAGCAGGCGGTCGACCAGCGTCTGCAGCCGGTCGGCTTCGTGGATGATGACCTGCGTGTACTCGACGAGGTCGCGCGACTCGACCTCCATCTGAAGCAGCTGCGCGGCGCCGCGGATGCCGCCGAGCGGATTCTTGATCTCGTGCGCGAGATTGCGGATGAGCTCCTTGTTGGCCTGCGCCTGGTCGAGCAGGCGCTCCTCGCGGTCCTGGCGCACCTGCTGCTCGAGCGGCGACATCTCGATGATGAGCTCGCCCGCCTTGCCGCTCTGCGCGATCGTGACCTGTACCGGCATCAGCTCGTGGTTGACCCTGCGCAGCATCGCCTCGTAGCGAAGCGTCGCGAAGTCGTTGCTGCTCGCGCCCTCGATGGCCGTGCGCAGCACCTGGGGTTCATGGAAGCAGGCGCCGAACTGGGAACCTTCGAGCGTCCGGCGCGACGTGCCGAGTGCGTCCTCGAGGCCCGAGTTCGCAAACAGGACCGACCCATCGGCGCGAACCACCGCGATCAGCGTCGAGAGCAGGTCGAAGGCCTGGAAGCGCTTGCCGGGGCCCGCGGGTTTGCCAAAAGCCATCAACGATTGGCCGCAGCGGGCAGCCGGCCGATTTCGCGCTGAATGCCGTCGATATCGCTCTGGTTGCGATCGATCTCCGCCTTCATTTCAGCCACGCGGTCCAGGTACTTCTGATAGTTCTTGGACTCGCTGCCCTGCTTCTCGGGCTCGCCGTTGTTGTAGTCCTTCAGAAGCTGCGCCTGGCGGTCCTGCGCCTTCTTGAGTTCGGATTCAAGCACCGAACGCGCCTCGCCGTCGCGCGCGCGCTGGTCGGCGCCTTCGACGCGCGGGCTGCCCGCCGGCGATCTTGCGGCGGATGCGCCGCTCGAGGATGCGGCGGACGCCACCGGCCGGGTGCCCTGCACGACGGTGACGTTGCCGCCTTCCATGATCTTGCAGCCGCGCTGCTGCGCCAGCGTGGCGTTGTTGGTGTATTCGTTGCCGCAGCGCCAGACGCGCTCCTGCGCACTGGCTTGCATGTGGAGGCCGCCCAGTGCAAAGGCGGCCAGCAGGGAAGCGGAAAGGGTCTTCATGATCGTCGATGGAGTGCGCTCAGCCGGACATTTTGATGCAATTCGATGTCCCCGCGACCGATGCGTTCCCGCAGAAAAGGAAAAGCCCGTCAATGACGGGCTTTTGTTCGTGAAACACCGCGGAACCGGCTTGGCCGGTCCGCTGGTGTTGCCCCCGGCAGGGGTTGGCGGAGCGACACGAAGTGCGCGCAGCCTGGGGGCGAGCAATTACAACGAGTAGTACATGTCGAACTCGACCGGATGAGTGGCCATGCGGAAACGCGTGACTTCCTGCATCTTGAGTTCGATGTAGGCATCGATGTAGGCATCGGTGAACACGCCGCCCTTGGTCAGGAACGCACGGTCCTTGTCGAGGTACTCGAGCGCCTGGTCGAGGCTGTGGCAGACGGTCGGGATCAGCGCGTCTTCTTCCGGCGGCAGATGGTAGAGGTCCTTGCTCGCGGCTTCGCCCGGGTGGATCTTGTTTTCCACGCCGTCGAGGCCCGCCATCAGCATCGCGGCGAAGCCGAGGTAGGGGTTCATCATCGGATCGGGGAAGCGCGCCTCGACGCGGCGGCCCTTCGGGTTCGCCACGAACGGGATGCGGATCGATGCCGAGCGGTTCTTGGCCGAGTAGGCCAGCTTGACCGGGGCCTCGAAGCCGGGCACCAGGCGCTTGTAGCTGTTGGTGCCGGGGTTCGTGATGGCGTTGAGCGCGCGGGCGTGCTTGATGATGCCGCCGATGTAGAACAGCGCGAATTCGCTCAGGCCGGCGTAGCCGTCACCGGCGAACAGGTTCTTGCCGTCCTTCCAGACCGACTGGTGCACGTGCATGCCGGAGCCGTTGTCGCCGACGATCGGCTTGGGCATGAAGGTCGCGGTCTTGCCGTAGGCGTGCGCGACGTTGTGGATCACGTACTTCTGCAGCTGGACCCAGTCGGCGCGCTGGATGAGCGTGCTGAACTTGGTGCCGAGTTCCATCTGGCCGGCGTTGGCCACTTCGTGGTGATGCACTTCGACCGGGATGCCGAGCGATTCGAGCACCGGGCACATTTCCGAACGCATGTCCTGGAAGCTGTCGACCGGGGGAACCGGGAAGTAGCCGCCCTTGACCGCCGGACGGTGGCCGGTGTTGCCGTGCTCGTATTCCTTGTCGGTGTTCCACGAGGCTTCTTCGGAGTCGATCTTCACGAAGCAGCCGGACATGTCATTCTTCCAGCGGACGCTGTCGAACACGAAGAATTCGGGTTCCGGTCCGAAGAAGGCGGTGTCACCGAGGCCCGATGCCTTCATGTAGGCCTCGGCGCGCTTGGCGAGCGAGCGGGGATCGCGCTCGTAGGGCTTGCCGTCGGTGGGATCGACCACGTCGCAGGTCAGGATCAGGGTCGTTTCTTCGAAGAACGGGTCGATGTTGGCGGTGTTCGGATCGGGCATGAGCAGCATGTCCGAGGCTTCGATGCCCTTCCAACCGGCGATCGACGAACCATCGAAGGCGTGGCCCGAATTGAACTTGTCTTCATCGAAGTGCGAAACCGGCACGGTCACGTGCTGTTCCTTGCCGCGGGTGTCGGTGAAGCGGAAGTCGACGAACTTGACCTCGTTTTCCTTCACGAGTTTGAGTACATCGGCGACGGTCTTTGCCATCAGGTTCTCCTGGTTTGGATGGTGGTTGGTATGACGGGGACGAGGAATGCAGTTTCTGTGCCATTGTCACTGGCGCGCGAGAGCCTTTGGTGCACACATGCACGCCGGGAAACATGCAAGTTGTAACCAAATTGGTGCGGACGCATTTACCGCACCAATTCGGGGCCTAGGCGCGCATCAAAGCTGTGCAGGCCCTGCAGGAGATGGGCGTAAGCGGCATCGACCTTGTCGGAATCGCCCTTGACGCCGAGTTCGATGTGGCGGCCATGCTCGGCGTGGTCCACGCTCGGCAGACTGAACACCTTGATGCCCGGGTGTTCGCGCTCGATGGTCTCCATGAGCGGCGTCAGCGTCGCTTCCATGGAACCGAAGACGATCACCGATTTCTCGACGGCGCGGCCTCGCGCGAAGAGATCGGCATAGCGCTCGTCGAGCACCGACTCGATCATCGGCCAGGCCATGACCGGGAAGCCCGGCACGAAATGGACGTCGCCGAGGCTGAAGCCCGGGATCTTGTTGTAGGGGTTCCGGATGATCTTCGCGCCGAGCGGGAATACGCCCATGTTGAGGCGATGCACGTTATCGGGGCGGTCGGGCTCGTAGGGCACGCCCTGCTCGCGCGCCGTGTCCTGCATGCGCTCGCGGATCAGCACTTCGGCCTCGGGGTGGAGCCCGAGCGGGACACCGAGCGCCGCGGCGGCGCACTGGCGCGTATGGTCGTCAGGCGTCGCGCCGATGCCGCCCGTGGAGAACACCACATCGCCCGAAGCGAAGGCGCGCGCGAGGGCCGCAGTGATGCGCGCCGGGACATCGCCGACGTACTCGGCCCAGGCGAGCTGCAACCCGCGTGCGGCGAGCAGTTCGATGACCTTGGGCATGTGCTTGTCGAGACGCTTGCCCGACAGGATTTCGTCGCCGACGATGATCAGACCGAATGACCGGCTCATGGTGCGCTCCATTGGCTTGCGGCGGCCTTCGCGTCCGCCATGTCGATGGCTGGCGGCGCGACCGTTGCGGCCGCCCGCTGCAGGCGCAGCCTTGCGAGCGCGTCGAGGCAGTAGTGGGCGAACCAGAGCGCGGAGAACGCGAACACCAGCGTGTAGATCCAGATGGCCATCGGGGCGAGCACGAAGAAGGCGGCCGCGAACAGCAGGCCCGATGCCCAGACGATGCTCGGCGCCGCGCCCAGGTAGCCGCACAGCACGCCGATGGCGAGCAGTTGCATCCGGTGGGCGCGCAGGAGCGCGTTGCGCTCCTCGGCCGTGGCGTGCTCGGCCAGCGCATCGAAGCTCATCACCCGATAGGTGAGCCAGCCCCAGATCAGCGGCGGAAGGATGAGCACCAGAGGCGGAATGAGCCACAGCGGCATCGACACCACGAGCGCGAGCATCGCAAGAACGGTCAGGCCGAATGCGCGGGCAGCGCTGCCGATGAAGGACGACCCCCTTTTCTGCTCCAGCTCAGGAAATCTCCGCTCGGCAACGAGTCGGGTCAGCGCCGGCGCCATGAATCCGGCCACGACCAGCAACGACACCACCACGATCAGCGGCGTCACGGCCAGCACCACGAGCAGCGGAGCGAGGATCGCCTTGACGTCGCTGGAGAAGATGCCGCCGATCCACGCCCACACGCTGGAGAGCAGGGGCCATGCATCGAGCGCCTCCCGCGTCCAGGCGACCGAGGCGTCCCAGTAGAAGTAGCCGAGCACGGCCGACAAGGCCACCATCAGCCCGAGCGGCAGGAACGACAGCACGATCACCCGCGGGTGCATGCAGTAGGCGACCGCGCGCCAGAACGAATCGAGAAGAAGTCGCATGGGGGCCCGAGGATAACGCCATCGCGTGAAGCGAAAACCTGCGTCTCAACCCCGGCCGGCCAGTCGCTTGAGACCGAGCCACTGCTGCGACCAGAAGCCCC
Source organism: Variovorax ureilyticus (assembly GCF_050632185.1). Classification (GTDB taxonomy): domain Bacteria; phylum Pseudomonadota; class Gammaproteobacteria; order Burkholderiales; family Burkholderiaceae_C; genus Variovorax; species Variovorax ureilyticus_A. The sequence goes on along the minus strand of NZ_CP192579.1, from coordinate 1,019,849 downwards.
GCCCGTAATCCCTCACGCGGCCCTGCGCGTCGGGCTCGACCTGGTCGCGGATGCCGGTCGGGTCGTAGCGGTCGTCGAAATTCGCGGTGCCGATCAGCATGTCCCACCACGGCAGCAGCACCCCGAAGTTATGGCCCCCGAGCGTTCGTGGCCCCTCGGATTCGTGCCCGATGCCGATGCTGTGGTGCACGCGATGGAAGCGCGGGCTGATCCACAGCCGCTCGCCCAGCTTGCCGAAGCCGAGCCGCAGATTGGCGTGCTGCAGGCTCTGGCTGAGCTGGGTGAACGCCACGATCGCGATGAACTGCCCGGGCGCGACGCCGATCAGCTGGGCGACGATCACGATGATCGTGTCGTGGATCAGGTCGTCGAGCAGGTGGTTCCGGTTGTCGCTCCACATCGTCATCTGCCGCTGCGAGTGGTGCAGCGAATGCAGCGCCCACCACCAGTTGAAGCGGTGCTGGCCACGATGGATGAGGTACTCGACGAAGTCGATCACCACCAGGTACATCGCGAGGGCGACCCAGGGAATATCGGTCACGCCGGGCCAGAGTTCGTCCAGGTGCATCGTGCCCCAGCCGGCTGCGCGGATCATGCCGAGCACATCGTCGAACAACGGAGTCACCGCGAAGAACATCGCCAGCCGGAACAGGCCCAGCCGATGGATCAGCGTGTAGAGGACATCGGTGCGGATGGCGGGCCGGTCGACCACCGGCTCCACCGGTCTCCAGCGCTGCATCGGCCCGATCACGGCCACGAGCACCGCGATCTGGATCAGGCCGACCAGCAGCCAGCCGGTGGCATTGAAGGCGTCTTCGACCCGGCCGCCGAGGCCGATTGCGTAGACGATCGGCTGCACGGCGGCCTCGAACAGCCACTGCTGCAATGCCGAGAATTGATCGGTGAGCCACTCCATTGCGGTGCGATCCGGTTCAGGCGCCGATGGTTCAGGAATGTGCCGCGATCCAGTCGCGGTACGCCGGATGCTGCGAAAGCGTCTGGAAACAGAAGCCCTTGGCCTTGAGGCCGACGATCAGCGGCTCGAGGTCGGCCGGCGCCCACGGGTCCTTGCGCGACCAGATACCGAGGTGCGCGACCAGGATGTCGCCCGTCCGGATGGTGTCGAGCGCCTGCTGGAGCAGTTTCTCGTTGCTGTACTTCTCGCTCGGCAGTTCGTCGCCGAGGAAGCCGGCGGGCGCCCAGCCGACGTGCTCGTAGCCGCAATTCTTTGCCGCCTGCAGCAGCTTCGGCGAGGTCTTGCCGCCGGGCGCGCGGAACAGCGGCAGCGGCTTCTTGCCGGTGACGAATGCGAGCCGGTCTGCCGCTTTCTTGATGTTCTCGCAGTACTGCTTCGCGTCCCAGGTGAATTCGCGGCCGGCAAGGGCCCCGGCAGTGGGCTTGATGCGGAAGCGCGGCTCGATGCCCTTGAGGTCGCCGCGCCAGTAGGCGTGGTCATAGGTGTGGGAAGCGAATTCGTGCCCCTCGGCCGCCCTCGCCCTCCACCAGGGCGCCCACTGGGTGTCGAGGCTGTCGCCGCCGGTCTCGGTGCGCTCCGCCGCGGCGAAGAAAGTCACGCGCACATCCTGGCGCTTGAGCACGTCGGCCACGAGTGGCGCGATGCCCATGTGACCGGTGTCGAAGGTGAGATAGACCGGCTTGCTGCATGTGCCCTGCGCCACCGCATTGCCAGCAAGCGCAGCCGCCAGCAGCAACGCCCCGAGCGCGCGCCTACGACTTCGCATGGTCGAGGGTCCAGACGCCGTGCGGCGAGCGGCCGACGTTGACCTGCCGCACGATCTTGTTGCCAACGAGATCGACCACCGTGAGCTTCTTGGCCCAGCGGGAGGTCACGTAGAGCGTCTTGCCGTCGGCGGAGACGTCCATGCAGTCCGGGCCCCCCGGCACCGCATAGGTGTCTGTGACCTTGAGAGTCGCGATGTCGATGCGGCTGATCGTGTTGGCCACCCGATTGCTGATGAACACGCTGCGGCCGTCGCCCGCCGACCGGAAGGCGTGCGCGCCCTTGCCCGTCGCAAGCTTGCCGACCAGCTTGGGCTCCGCCCCCGCGACGTCGAACACCTGCACGCCGTCGCCGCCGGTCAGCCCCACCAGGAGAGTCTTCCCGTCATGGATGCCGAATACGTCGGCCGGCATCGGACCGGTGGGCGTGCGCCAGCGGATGGTCTGCGTGGCGAGATCCACCGCGATCAGTTCGTCGGTGTCCTGCATCGTCACGTAAGCGGTGGTGCTGCGCGGGTCGATCCAGATGTGGCTCGGTGTCTTGCCGGTCGGGATGCGCTTGACGAGCTTGGGCTCCTTGCCGTCCCAGCGGTAGATATCGACGTGGTTCAGGCGGTTGCCTGCGGTGACGAACCACTTCATGTCGGGCGAGAAGCGCAGTTGGTAGGGATCGATGATCCCGTAGACCACGCGCTGCACTTCGGCCGTGCGCGGATTCAGGAAGGTCAGCGAGTCACCGGCCGAATTCGCGACGATGAGCGACTGCTCGTCCGGCGTCAGGTAGAGGTGATGCGGCTCCTTGCCGGTCGGTATGCGTACCCTCTCGGTCCATGAGCCAGGATCGATCACGCTCACCGTGGCATCGAGGGAATTGAGCACGAAGACGGGAGGCGGCTCCGCAGCATGCGCCGCAAGCGCCGCACAGGCAAACAAAAAGGCCGCAAGGCGGCCTGTCAGGTGGGAAGTGAGACGCAAGGGGATGGTTCCGAAAGAAGAGTCTGGATTTTAACGATCGCCCCCCGCGGCTGGCTGACTTGCGCGCGCGTTTCGCAGGGCTTCGACTTGCGCTAGGTCAAGCCAGCGCCATTGACCCGGCGCCAGGTCCTCCGGGAGCGCCAGCATGCCAATGCGCGACCGGTGCAGCGCCTCGACCCGATTTCCCACGGCGGCCAGCATGCGCTTGACCTGGTGGTACTTGCCTTCGGTGAGCGTCAGGCTCAGGCGATGGGGCCCGGCGATCTCGCAGGCGGCGGCGCGCACCGGCCTCGGATCGTCATCGAGCACCACGCCGGCCAGCAGGCGCTGCACCTGCCCGTCATCGACCCGGTGCTTGGTCGAGACTTCGTACACCTTCGGCACGTGGTGCCTGGGCGAGCCCATGCGGTGGATGAACTGGCCGTCGTCGGTGAGCAGCAGAAGCCCGGTCGTGTCCTGGTCCAGCCGGCCGATCGCCTGCACCCCCTGCACCGCACCCTTGTTCGGCCGCTGGCGCAGCGGCGACGGCAGCAGCGTATAGATGCTCGGATAGGTGGACGGCTTCTGGGAGCACTCGGTGCCGGCCGGCTTGTGCAGCATCAGGTAGGCCCTTTCGTGGTACTCCCACTCGGTCCCCTGCACCGTGAATCGCAGCCCCGCGGTCTCGAATTCCTCGGCGGGTTCGCTGACGGGAGCGCCACCCACGGTGACGTATCCCTGCTGGACGAGCCCGGCGCATACCCGGCGCGTTCCAAAGCCCTGCGTGTAAAGGATCTCGTCGATGCGCATCAGTGCCCCAGGGCCGGTCCGGTGTTGCGACGCGGATCATTCGCACCGTAGAAGCGGTCGTTGCCGACCGGCTTGCCGCGCGAGGCGGCATCCGCATGCCCCGCAGCGGCGGGAACGAGCACAGCGCCGACTGCGTTGCGCAGCGCCGGGCTCCATCGAAGTTCTCTCATGTCAAAAGGACCGGCGCCGATGGATGACCATCGGCGCCGGTTGCGTTGAGTGGTGGAGCTGGGGGATTTGAACCCCCGTCCGTAAGCCTTCTTCGCGCAGATCTACATGTTTAGCGGTCTGTTTTGGATCTCGCCACCGGTGTCGCGCAGTCGCACGCTACACCGGTCGCCAGTACCCTTGGTTCTCGCCCCGATCCAAGGTACCCGGATCGAAGCCAGCCAACGTAGATTAACTTTGCAGCCGGGAGGCGTCAGATTGCTCCGAGCCCCCTTGCCCAGCCCGTTGGCGTGCTGTTGCAAAGCTCACTGGCAATTAAGCAGCGAGTGCGAAACGTTCGTCGTTTGCAGTTAGTTTGTTTGAATCTGTTTAACGAGCACATTCAGCTCGACATGCCCCGCTGCGATTCCGAACCCACGTCGAAACCAGTGCAGCCCCAAGGACTCGTATTTTAGGGCTGATTGAGTAGTTTCAAGAGCTCAAGGGGCGATGCGATGGCCGCATCGGCGTCCCACCGCGCGACCTCGGCCTGCTCGCCCATGTAGCCGTAGGTGGCGGCGATCGTCCTCATGCCGGCCGCCCGGCCCGCCAGGATGTCGCGCTCGTCGTCACCGACGTATACACAGGCTTCGGGCGCCACGCCGAGCCGCCGTGCCGCTTCGAAAAGCGGCTCCGGATGCGGCTTCGAGTAGGGCGTCGTGTCGCCGCTGACGATGGCGCCGGCCGTGTCGAACAGCGCAATGGCGCGCGTGAGCGGATCGGTGAAGCGCACCGACTTGTTCGTCACCACGCCCCATCTCAACCCGCGTTCGCACAGTGCATCCACGAGCTCCGCGACACCGGAAAAGACCTGCGTATTGCGCAGCATCCGCGCTTCGTAATTGAGAAAAAACTCCTCGCGCAGGAGGGCAAATTCGGGGGCGTCCGGCGCGATGCCGAAAGCGACGCCCAGCATGCCCCGCGCGCCGGCCCCGGCCATCGGGCGATAGCGCTCCAGCGGCAAGGATGCAAGCCCTCTGGCGACGCGCATCTGGTCGGCCGCCGCGCCGAGGTCGGGGGCACTGTCGATCAACGTGCCATCCAGGTCGAACAGGACGGCCAGCGTGTCCCGCCCGCCCATCATTCCCCCTGCGCCGGCTTCTGCGTGGCGATCATGTAGTTCACGCTGGTGTTGTCGCTGAGCCAGTAGCGCCTTGTGAGAGGGTTGTGCTCCATGCCACGCGTCTGGCGGAGGTCGAGTCCGGCGGCCCGGCAGTAGGCGGCGAGTTCGCTCGGACGGATCAGCTTCTGGTATTCGTGCGTTCCGCGGGGCAGAAGCCCGAGCACGTATTCGGCGCCGACGATGGCGAACAGGAACGACTTGAGATTGCGATGGATGGTCGAGAAGAACACCCACCCGCCCGGCTTGACCAAATCGGCGCAAGCCTTGACAACCGACGCCGGTTGCGGCACGTGCTCAAGCATCTCCATGCAGGTCACGACATCGAAGCTCCCGGGCTGTTCGGCAGCAAGCGCCTCGGCACTGACGGCACGGTACTTCACGCCTCGGGTGCCGGCCTCCAGCGCGTGGAGCTGAGCCACCTTGAGCGCCTTTTCGGCCAGATCGATGCCCAGCACCTCCGCGCCCTTGCGCGCCATCGAGTCCGCCAGGATCCCGCCGCCGCAGCCGACGTCGAGCACCTTGCGTCCGGCAATCGGCGCGATGCCGTCGATCCACTCGAGTCGCAACGGGTTGATTTCGTGCAGCGGTCGGAATTCGCTTTCGACATCCCACCAACGGTGCGCCAGCTCTGAGAATTTGGCGAGCTCGGCCGGATCGGCATTCACGGTATCGGTCATGTGTTGATTATGAATCGGGTCGAATTCGGCCCTCGGCCCTCGGCCCATCGAACTGGGTCGACTGCGAAGCGCATTGCGCGCCGCGTCCGGCCATAAAAAACCCCGCCGAGGCGGGGTTTCATCAGTGACTCGGGAGAATCACTTGTTGGGGCGGGTACCCACCACTTCGATTTCCACGCGACGGTTCTTGGCGCGGCCTTCGGCGGTGCGGTTGTCAGCGATCGGCTGGGTCTTGCCCTTGCCTTCGGTGTAGACGCGGTTCTTTTCGATGCCCTTCGACACCAAGTAGGCCTTGACGGCTTCAGCACGGCGAACCGACAGCTTCTGGTTGTATTCCTTCGTGCCGATCCAGTCGGTGTGGCCAACCGCGATGATCACTTCGAGGTTCACGTCCTTGATCTTCGAGACGAGATCGTCCAGCTTGGCGCGGCCTTCCGGCTTGAGCACGTACTTGTCGAAGTCGAAGAAGGCGTCAGCCGCGAAGGTCACCTTCGAAGCAGCCACGGCCGGCGGAACAGGTGCCGGAGCCGGAGCGGGAGCTGCAGCAGCCGGTGCCGGCGGCACGAGGGCGCCATCGCAGCCAGCGGCGGCGGTTGCCGGCGTCCAGTTGGCATCGCGCCAGCAGAGTTCGTTGGTGCCGTTCTTCCAAACCAGTTCGCCGGTGCCGTTTTGCCAGTTGTCGATCGCCGGACCACCGTTCGCGGCGGTGACACGGTTCTGCGCGCCGGCGGCAGTGGCGAGCGCAGCGACTGCAAACATCATCGCCACTTTATTCAGTTTCTTCATGGTTCTCCTCTTGGGGAAAAAGCCGCAGCCGCGCTGCGAATCAAGGACGCTTTAAGTGACCACCACCCAAAACGTTGAGGCGATTGTGCCATAGGGTCTTTCGCAAACAGCCCGACAGACGCCCCTGAAGCGCAGGACGGAGGCGGAATAGCCACCTTGTGTTGCGGCGGTGCGACACCCTCGACAGCGTAAAATTTCGCCTCCTTGCCGTCAGCCCGCCGTTCATGACCTCGTTCGCCAAAGAAACTCTCCCCATCAGCCTCGAAGAGGAGATGCGTCGCAGCTATCTCGATTACGCGATGAGCGTGATCGTGGGACGCGCCCTTCCCGACGCCCGGGACGGCCTCAAGCCAGTGCATCGCCGTGTGTTGTATGCAATGCACGAACTCAACAACGACTGGAACCGCCCCTATAAGAAGTCGGCGCGCATTGTGGGCGACGTGATCGGCAAGTATCACCCGCACGGCGATCAATCGGTCTACGACACGATCGTCCGATTGGCGCAGAACTTCTCCATGCGCCACATGCTGGTTGACGGACAGGGAAATTTCGGATCGGTGGATGGCGATATGGCGGCAGCCATGCGATATACCGAGATCCGTCTGGCAAAAATTGCGCATGAAATGCTCGCCGATATCGACAAGGAAACCGTCGATTTCGGCCCGAATTACGACGGCTCCGAAAAAGAGCCCTTGGTATTACCGAGCAAACTGCCGAATCTTCTGGTCAATGGCGCGGGCGGCATCGCGGTCGGCATGGCGACCAATATCCCCCCGCACAACCTCAACGAGGTGGTGGACGCCTGCCTCCACCTCCTGCGCCGCCCGGATGCCAGCATCGACGATCTCATGGAGATCGTCCCGGCCCCGGATTTCCCGACCGCCGGGATCATTTACGGCATCAACGGCATCAAGGAGGGCTACCGCACCGGCCGCGGCAAGGTGGTGATGCGGGCCAAGTGCCACTTCGAGGAGATCGATCGCGGCCAGCGGCAGGCGATCATCGTCGACGAGCTGCCCTACCAGGTCAACAAGAAGACGCTGCAGGAGCGCATGGCCGAGCTCGTGCACGAGAAGAAGATCGAAGGCATCAGCCACATCCAGGACGAATCCGACAAGTCGGGCATGCGCCTGGTGATCGAGCTGAAGCGCGGCGAGGTGCCCGAGGTCGTGCTGAACAACCTCTACAAGCAGACGCAGCTTCAGGACACCTTCGGCATCAACATGGTGGCGCTGGTCGACGGCCAGCCGAAGCTGTGCAACCTGAAGGACCTGATCGAGGTCTTCCTGCAGCACCGCCGCGAGGTCGTGACGCGACGCACCATCTTCACGCTGCGCAAGGCCCGCGAACGCGGACACGTGCTCGAGGGCACTGGCCGTCGCCCTGGCCAACATCGACGAGTTCATCGCGATCATCCGCAATGCACCAACACCGCCGGTGGCGAAGGCCGAGCTCATGAATCGCGCCTGGGACAGCAAGCTGGTGCGCGAAATGCTCACCCGCACGCGCGCCGACGGCGGCGTGGTCAACGCCGACGACTATCGCCCGGACGGCCTGGACCGCGAGTTCGGCCTTTCCGCCGACGGGCTCTACAAGCTGTCGGAAACGCAGGCGCAGGAAATCCTGCAGATGCGCCTCCAGCGCCTGACCGGCCTCGAGCAGGACAAGATCGTCGCCGAATACAAGGACGTCATGGCCGAGATCGACGACCTGCTCGACATCCTGGCCAAGCCCGAGCGCGTCTCGATCATCATTGGGGACGAACTCACCTCGATCAAGCAGGAGTTCGGCCAGAGCAAGCTGGGCGTGCGCCGCAGCCAGATCGAACACAGCGCCTTCGACCTGTCGACCGAGGACCTGATCACGCCGACCGACATGGTGGTCACGCTGTCCCACAGCGGCTACATCAAGAGCCAGCCGCTGAGCGAATACCGCGCCCAGAAGCGCGGAGGACGGGGCAAGCAGGCGACGACAACCAAGGAAGACGACTGGATCGACCAGCTCTTCATCGCGAACACGCACGACTACATCCTGTGCTTCTCCAATCGTGGCCGGCTCTATTGGCTCAAGGTGTGGGAAGTCCCGGCCGGTTCACGCGGCTCGCGCGGGCGTCCGATCGTCAACATGTTCCCGCTGCAGGAAGGCGAAAAGATCAACGTCGTCCTGCCGCTCACCGGCGAGAAACGCACCTTCCCTGCCAACCAGTACGTGTTCATGGCGACGTCCATGGGCACCGTGAAGAAGACGGCGCTCGATGAATTCAGCAACCCGCGCAAGGCCGGCATCATCGCGGTCGACCTCGATCCGGGCGACTACCTGATCGGCGCCGCGCTGACCGACGGCGCGCACGACGTCATGCTTTTCTCCGATGGCGGCAAGGCGGTGCGCTTCGACGAGAACGACGTGAGGCCCATGGGTCGCAATGCCCGCGGCGTGCGCGGCATGACCCTCGAAGACGGCCAAGGCGTGATCGCGATGCTCGTCGCGGAAGACGAGCAACAGAGCGTCCTCACCGCCACGGAGAACGGTTACGGAAAAAGGACAAGCATTACCGAGTACACGCGCCATGGCCGCGGAACCAAAGGCATGATTGCCATTCAACAGAGTGAACGTAACGGCAAGGTGGTTGCGGCGACCCTCGTTCACACCGATGACGAGATCATGCTCATCACCGACAAGGGCGTGCTGGTGCGCACCCGCGTCGCCGAGATTCGTGAACTCGGTCGCGCGACGCAGGGCGTCACGCTGATCGGGCTCGACGAAGGCGCCAAGCTCAGCGGGCTGCAGCGCATCGTCGAGAATGACGCCAACGTCGAGAACGAGTCCGGCGCCGACGACACTTCCTCAACATCTTCAACGGAGAATCCTCAGTGAAAAAGTCAAACTCGCGCTCCTGACGGTCGCGCTCGGCGCAAGCTCGCTCGCCATGGCCCAGGACAAGGCCGCGCTGGTCAAGCAGTTCATCGATCTGCAGCGCCCCGGCATCGAATCCCTGGCGCGCGGCCTCGTCGAGCAGTCGAGCGCGCCGATCGCCGCCGCCGGCTCGCAGTACCTCCAGACGCAGGTTCCGGCGGAGAAGCGCGAAGCCGCTGCCAAGGCCGCCGATGCCGAGCTCAAGAAGTACTTCGACGACGCCTACCCGATCGTGCGCGACAAGGCGGTGCAACTCGCACCAGGCGCTCTGGGCCCGATCATGGAGCAGAACTTCAGCGAAGATGAGCTGAAGCAGCTTCTGGCCTGGATCAGCTCGCCGCTGAGCAAGAAGTACCAGGACCTCAATCCCAAGCTGCAGCAGGCGCTCACTGAAAAGCTGGTGGCCGAGACCCGCGCGACCATCGAACCGAAGATGGTTGCGCTCGACAGCAGCGTCGCCAAGGCGCTGGGCGCCCCGACCAATCCTCAGGCTGGCGGCGGCGCGGCAGCACCGAAGGCTGCGCCCGCGAAGGCGCCTGCCAAGAAGTGACGCGGCCGACGAGTCCGCGCCCCTACAACTTCTCTGCCGGTCCGGCCGCAATGCCGGACGCGGTGCTGCAACGCGCCGCTTCGGAGATGCTCGACTGGCAGGGCAGCGGCATGGGCGTGATGGAGATGAGCCATCGCGGCAAGGAGTTCGGCGCGATCTGCACGCGGGCTGAAGCGGACCTGCGCTTCCTCCTCGCGGTGCCGGAGAACTTCCACATCCTGTTCATGCAGGGCGGCGGACTCGGCGAGAACGCGATCGTCCCGATGAACCTCTCGCGCGGAACCAGCGCGGATTTCATCATCACCGGCAGCTGGAGCACCAAGTCCCACAAGGAAGCCCAGCGCTACTGCAAGGCGAACATCGCCGCCACCAATGCGGCGGACCAGCACACGCGACTGCCCGACCCGGCATCGTGGTCGCTGTCCGATGACGCTTCCTACGTGCACGTCTGCTCCAACGAGACGATCAACGGCGTCGAGTTCCAGGAGCTTCCGGACCTCGCCGCCCTCGGCAGCAAGGCGCCCCTGGTCATCGATTTCTCCTCGCACGTGGCGTCGCGCCCGGTCGATTGGCGGCGCGTCGGCCTCGCCTTCGGCGGCGCACAGAAGAACCTGGGGCCGGCCGGCCTGACGATCGTGATCGTCCGCGACGACCTGCTGGGCCATGCGCTCGACATCTGCCCGAGTGCCTTCAACTACAAGACCGTGGCCGAAAACCGCTCGATGTACAACACGCCGCCGACCTGGGGCATTTACATCGCCGGACTGACCTTCCAGTGGCTGCGCGAGCAGACCGAGGGCGAACTCACGGGCATCGCCGCCATGGAGGCGCGCAACATCGCGAAGGCTCGACTGCTGTACGACTTCATCGATGCTTCGTCCTTCTACGTCAACAAGGTCGACCCAACCTGCCGCTCGAGGATGAACGTGCCGTTCTTCCTGCGCGACGAAAGCCGCAACGATGCCTTCCTGGTGGGCGCACGCGAGGCGGGTCTCCTGCAACTCAAGGGACACAAGTCCGTGGGCGGCATGCGGGCCAGCATCTACAACGCGATGCCGCTGGCCGGGGTGCAGGCCCTGGTGAGCTACATGCGAGAATTCGAGCGGTCGCATGCCTAGACGGCATGTGCACCCGACCGATGACCGCACCCGCCCCACAGCCCCAGCACCCTGACAACGCCTCCCTCGCCGATCTGCGCGTGCAGATCGACTCGCTCGACCAGCAGCTTCTCGACCTCCTGAACCGCCGCGCCCACGTCGCCGAGCAGGTCGGCGAGGTCAAGAAGCGCGAAGGCACCCCCTTTTTCCGTCCCGATCGCGTCGCCCAGGTGATCGAGAAGATGCAGCAGACCAACCAGGGCCCGCTCAAGTCGCAGCATGTCGCCGCGATCTGGCGCGAGATCATGTCGGCCTGCCCGGCATTGGAATCGCCCCAGCGGGTCGCGGTGCTGGGCCCGGAGGGCACCTTCTGCGAGCAGGCCGCCATCGAGTACTTCGGCGGCGCGGCCGACCTGATCTACTGCGCCAGCTTCGATGAGGTCTTCCACGCGACCGCCGCCGGCAGCGCTCAGTACGGCGTCGTCGGGGTCGAGAACTCCACCGAGGGCGTGGTCGCACGATCGCTGGACCTTTTCCTGCACTCGCCCACCCATGTAGTCGGAGAAGTCAGCCTTCTCGTGCGCCACCACCTGCTGCGCACCATCAATTCGCTGGAGGGCATCGAGGCCGTCCTGGCCCACCCGCAAGCGCTTGCCCAGTGCCAGACCTGGCTTTCCAAGCACCTGCCGAACGCCGAGCGCCGGGCGGTTTCCAGCAACGCGGAAGGCGCCGGGCTGGCCGCAGGCAACCCGGCCTGGGCAGGTCTTGCAAGCGAGCGCGCCGCAACGCGCTTCGGGCTGCACATCGTCTCCCACGCGATCCAGGACGACTCCTACAACCGCACCCGCTTCGCCGTCATCTGCCTGCCGCAGACGCTGGCCATGCCGCCGGCAACGGGCAAGGACTGCACCAGCCTGGTCGTCTCGGTGCCCAACCGCCCCGGCGCCGTGCACGACCTGCTGGTGCCGCTGAAGACCAACAACGTCTCGATGACCCGGTTCGAATCACGGCCCGCGCGTACCGGACAGTGGGAGTACTACTTCTACATCGACCTCGACGGCCATCCCACCCAACCCAACGTTGCGGCCGCGCTGACCGAACTGCGCAAGCTCTGCGCGTTCTACAAGGTCATCGGCGCCTACCCGGTCAATTCCTGAGGCCACGGACGATGTTTGAACAACTGGGCCTGATCGGCTGCGGCCTCATGGGCGGCTCCTTCGCGCTCGCGCTCAAGCGGGCGAAGCTCGTGAAGCGGGTCGTCGGCTACAGCAAGTCGCCTTCGACGACGGAGCGCGCCAAGCAGCTCGGGGTGATCGACGTCGCGGCGCCGTCCGCCCTGCTCGCGGTGTCGGGCGCCGACCTGGTGCTGATCGCGGTGCCCGTGGGCGCGTCCGAGCAGACGTTCAAGGCGATCCGCCACGGCATCACCGAACAGATGCTCGTGATGGACGTGGGCTCGACCAAGGGCGACGTGATCGAGGCCGCCCGTCGCGGTTTGCAGGACCAATTGGCATCGTTCGTGCCTGCCCATCCGATCGCCGGCAAGGAGGTCGCTGGCGTCGAGCACGCCGATGCCGGCCTCTACACCGGGAAACAGGTCGTGCTCACGCCGATCAAGACCACGCTGCGCTCGAACGTTCAGCGCGCCACCCAGGTCTGGAGCGGCATCGGTGCCAAGGTCAGCACCATGACGCCGGACGAGCACGACACCATCTTCGCGGCTGTCAGCCACCTCCCCCACCTCATCGCCTTTGCCTTCACGAACGGCATCGTCTCGCAGCCGCAGGGCGAGCGCTTCCTGGAAATGGCCGGCCCCGGATTTCGCGACTTCACGCGCATCGCGGCCAGCGACCCGGCCGTGTGGCGCGACATCCTCATCGCGAATCGGGAGAAGGTTCTGCTCCAGTCGCAGGCCTTCCGAGAAGCGCTCCGTCAGTTCGAGGCACTGGTGGCATCAAGTGACGCGCAGGCGCTCGAAAGTGCCATCGCCGCGGTGAGTCAGCTGCGCGCCCGATGGCAGCCTGCCGCGACAGCTTCGCCCGAATGATGGCGGCCCATTGACATGTACGCCACACCATTCCTGGATCTTCCAGCGCTCACCGGGGCATCCGGCACCGTCCAGTTGCCGGGATCGAAGAGCATCTCCAACCGCGTGCTGCTGCTGGCCGCGCTCGCGAGCGGTACCACCACGATCCACGACCTGCTCGACTCGGACGACACGCGGGTCATGCTGGACGCCTTGGCGGCCCTTGGCTGCGTCATCGAGCGCGATGGCACGACCGTGAAGCTCGAAGGACTCGGCGGGGCGCTGCGGGCCACCCAGGCCTCGCTGTTCCTCGGCAACGCCGGCACCGCCATGCGTCCGCTGACCGCCGCGCTGTCGCTTCTCGGCGGCGAATTCGAGCTCAAGGGCGTGCCGCGGATGCACGAACGACCGATTGGCGACCTCGTCGACGCATTGACCCAGCTCGGCTGCCGCATCGACTACCTCGGCAACCCGGGCTATCCGCCGCTGGCGATCCACCCGGTCGCAATCGACGCCCTCCAGCTCGACACGCCGATCCGCGTGCGCGGCGACGTGTCGAGCCAGTTTCTGACGGCGTTGCTGCTGGCGCTTCCGCTCGCAGCCCGGCGTGACATCGTGATCGACGTGGTCGGCGAGCTGATCTCGAAGCCCTACATCGAAATCACGCTCAACCTGCTAGCGCGCTTCGGCATCGAGGTGCGGCGCGACGGCTGGCAGCGCTTCACAATTCCGGCCGGCAGCCGGTACCGCTCACCCGGCGAGATCCACGTCGAGGCCGACGCCTCGTCGGCCAGCTACTTCATCGCGCTTGGCGCGATCGCCAACAGGTCGGGCATCCGGATCGAAGGCGTCGGCGCGGAATCGATCCAGGGCGACATTCGTTTCATCGACGCCGCGCGGCAGATGGGCGCCCGCGTGGACAGCGGCCCCAACTGGCTTTTCATTTCCCGCGATGCGTGGCCGCTCAAAGCGATCGACATCGACGCCAACCACATCCCCGATGCGGCCATGACGCTGGCCGTGATGGCGCTCTACGCCGACGGGCCGAGCACCCTGCGCAACATCGCGAGCTGGCGCGTGAAGGAAACCGACCGCATCGACGCCATGGCGAACGAGCTCGGCAAGCTGGGCGCAACCGTCGAAGCCGGGCCGGACTTCATCCGCGTCCACCCGCTGCCTGCGGGCGCCTGGAAACCGGCCAGCATTCGCACCTACGACGACCATCGGGTCGCCATGTGCTTCTCGCTCGCGGCCTTCAATCCGGACGGCAAGCCCGTGCGGATTCTCGAGCCGCACTGCGTCGCGAAGACCTTCCCCGACTATTTCGAGACGCTGTTTTCGGTGGCGCAGGCCGGCGAGATTCCCGTCATCTGCATCGACGGCCCGACCGCGTCGGGCAAGGGCACCCTGACGATCGAAGTGGCGCTCCGGCTCGGCTACCACTACCTCGATTCGGGCTCGCTCTACCGCGTCACAGGCATTGCAGTCCGGCGTGCCGGCCTCGCACCGGACATGACCCACGAAGCCCGGATCGCGGAGATCGCCGCTGCGCTGCCGCTGACCTTCAGTGAGGGCAAGGTCCTGCTCGCCGGCGAGGATGTCAGCGACGCCATTCGCACCGAAGCCGCCGGCATGGACGCATCGCGCGTATCGACGCTTCCCGCGGTGCGCAACGCGCTGATCGACCTGCAGCGCAGCTTCCGCAAGCTGCCGGGGCTGGTCGCGGACGGCCGGGATATGGGCACCGTGATCTTTCCGGATGCCAGGCTCAAGGTCTACCTGACCGCGAGCGCCGCCCACCGGGCCGAGCGGCGCCATAAGCAATTGATTTCAAAGGGAATTTCCACTACACTTGACAGTCTTCGTGCTGACTTGGAAGCGCGCGATCTTCGGGACTCATCCCGCAGCGTCGCACCTTTGAAGCCCGCGCAGGACGCCCGCCTCCTGGACAACTCCCATCAAACGGTCGAGCAATCGGTCAGGGAGGTCTTGCACTGGTGGCAGGAAATACAGCCGTTCAAGTCTTCTTGAACGGCGTTTCGGTCCAGCAGGTCCCCACCGCGCGCCAGCGCACCGGCCTGCTGGTTGTTCAACCCCAACCGGGCCTCAAGCCCAACCAACCGCCGTCTCCAGACCCAAGCCAGCCGCAATGGTGCGTCTGCAAACCCTGCGTGACGGAAGGAACACACAATGTCTGAATCTTTTGCCGACCTATTCGAAGAATCCCTGAAGCGCTCCGAAATGCGCGCCGGCGAGGTCATCACCGCCGAAGTCGTGCGTGTCGAACACAACCACGTCGTGGTCAACGCAGGCCTCAAGTCCGAAGCCTACGTGCCGATCGAGGAGTTCAAGAACGACAAGGGTGAACTCGAAGTCCAGGCCGGCGATTTCGTCTCCGTCGCCATCGGCAGCGTCGAGAACGGCTACGGCGACACCATCCTCTCGCGCGACACCGCCAAGCGCCTCGCTTCGTGGCTCGCCCTGGAGAAGGCCCTCGAATCCGGCGACTTCGTCACCGGCACGACGAGCGGCAAGGTCAAGGGCGGCCTCACGGTGCTGGTCAACGGCATCCGCGCCTTCCTGCCGGGTTCGCTGATCGACACCCGTCCGATCAAGGACCTGACCCCCTACGAGAACAAGACCCTCGAATTCAAGGTCATCAAGCTCGACCGCAAGCGCAACAACGTGGTGCTCTCGCGCCGCGCCGTGGTCGAAGCCAGCATGGGCGAAGAGCGCGCCAAGTTGATGGAAACGCTCAAGGAAGGCGCGATCGTGCGCGGCGTGGTCAAGAACATCACCGAATACGGTGCGTTCGTCGACCTCGGCGGCATCGACGGTCTGCTGCACATCACCGACATGGCATGGCGCCGTGTCCGCCACCCGAGCGAAGTGGTGCAGGCCGGCCAGGAAATCACCGCCAAGATCCTCAAGTTCGACACCGAGAAGAACCGCGTGTCGCTGGGTCTCAAGCAGATGGGCGACGACCCGTGGATGGGCGTTTCGCGCCGCTATCCGCAAGGCACCCGCCTGTTCGGCAAGGTCACGAACATCGCCGACTACGGCGCGTTCGTCGAACTCGAGCCGGGCATCGAAGGCCTGGTGCACGTGTCCGAGATGGACTGGACCAACAAGAACATCGCTCCGAACAAGATCGTCTCGCTGGGCGACGAAGTCGAAGTCATGGTCCTCGAGATCGACGAAGACAAGCGCCGCATCAGCCTCGGCATGAAGCAGTGCAAGGCCAACCCGTGGCAAGAGTTCGCGCAAAACACCAAGCGCGGCGACCGCGTCAAGGGCCCGATCAAGTCGATCACCGACTTCGGCGTGTTCGTGGGTCTGGCTGCCGGCATCGACGGCCTCGTCCACCTGTCCGACCTGTCGTGGAACGAGCCGGGTGAAACCGCCGTCCGCAACTACAAGAAGGGCCAGGAAGTCGAAGCGATCGTGCTGGCCGTGGATGTGGACCGCGAGCGCATCAGCCTGGGCATCAAGCAACTCGACAGCGATCCGTTCACCACGTTCACCACGGTGAACGACAAGGGCCAGATCGTGACCGGCAAGGTCAAGACCGTCGACCCGCGCGGCGCCGAGATCGACCTCGGTGAAGACATCGTCGGCTACCTGCGCGCCAGCGAAATCTCCCGCGATCGCGTGGAAGATGCCCGCAACGTGCTCAAGGAAGGCGACGAAGTCACGGCCGTGGTGGTCAATGTGGATCGCAAGACCCGCAACATCCAGCTGTCGATCAAGCAGAAGGACATGGCCGACCAGCAGGAAGCCATGGCCAACCTGAGCCAGCAAGCCGCGCGTGAAAACGCCGGCACGACCAGCCTGGGCGCCCTGCTGCGCGCCAAGCTGGACAGCAGCAGCGACAAGTAAGCTGAGTCCGGGGACAGGGCAGGCCTTCGGGCCGCTCTGTCTTTTTCGTCTTCACGTTTTCTGCCATGACCCGATCCGATCTTGTCGAAGAACTCGCCGCACGCTTTGCGCAACTGACGCACCGCGATGCCGAATACGCCGTCAAGACCATCCTCGACGCGATGAGCGATGCGCTCGTGCGCGGACACCGCATCGAGATCCGGGGCTTCGGCAGCTTCACCGTGAACCGGCGCCCTCCCCGCATCGGACGCAACCCGCGTTCGGGCGAAAGCGTGCAGATTCCGGAGAAGCGGGTGCCGCACTTCAAGCCCGGCAAGGCCTTGCGGGAAGCGGTCGACGCGCGCAGCGCCGAACTCGACGCCGAGAAGAAGAGGCGCGCATAACGCGAAGCACGCACCCTGCGGGTCCACCGACATGCAGGCATAGAATTCCCCGCCAACGGGGAAGCGCATGAAATATCTCCTGTGGCTGCTGAAGGCAGCCATTTTTTTACCCTCTTCGCCTTCGCGCTGAACAACCAGCACGATGCGACGGTGTATTTCTTCTTCGGGACCTCCTGGCGTGCCCCGCTGGTGCTGGTGGTGCTGGCCGCGTTCGCGGGAGGCATGGTGGTCGGCGCCCTCGGCATGCTGCCGGGATGGTGGAAGCATCGCAGCGCGGCGGCACAGCAATCGCCCGCCCCCGTGGTTCCTCCAGCCGCACCGCCAGTCACGCCCACCGCCACCGTTTCCGCCGCTGACCTGCCCGCCGTACGCCAACATGGACTTTGACCTCAGCTGGCTGCTCCTTGGCCTCCCTATCGCCTTCGTCCTCGGCTGGCTCGCATCGCGCTTCGACCTTCGGCAGCTCAAGATCGAGAATCGGCAGGCGCCGAAGGCCTACTTTCGCGGCCTGAACTTCCTCCTGAACGAGCAGCAGGATCAGGCCATCGACGCCTTCATCGAAGCCGTGCAGAACGACGCGGACACGCAGGAGCTGCACTTCGCGCTCGGCAACCTGTTCCGGCGCCGCGGCGAATACCAACGTGCGGTCCGCGTGCACGAGCACCTGCTCGGACGCGGTGACCTGAGCCGCGCCGATCGCGACCGCGCGCAGCATGCGCTCGCACAGGACTTCCTGCGCGCGGGGCTGCTCGATCGCGCCGAAGCTGCGCTGCAGAAACTCGAAGGCACGCGCTACGAGAACGAAGCCCGGCTCTCGCTTCTCGCCATCTACGAGCGTTCGCGCGAATGGGCCCAGGCGGAGGACGTGGCACAGAAGCTCGACGAGTCGGAACAGGCCAGCTACGGCGCGCGCCGTGCCCACCATCTCTGCGAACAAGCCGCCGAGCGCGTCGCGGCCGCAGACTTCGACGGCGCGGCGCAACTGCTTCGCCAGGCGGTGGCGCTCGCGCCGAACGCGCCACGCCCCGCGATCGACACGGCGACGCTGCAGCTGCGCAATGGCGATCCGGCGGCGGCCTTCGATACGCTCAAGGCGCTCAGCGAGCGCGCACCGCTTGCGCTGCCGTTGTATGCCGCGATGCTCCAGCAGGCCGCCGTGGCATCGCAGCGTTCCGGCGAGGCACTGGCCCTGCTGCAGAGGCGGTACGTTGCCTCGCCGTCGATCGATGTGCTCGAAGCCATCATCGCGCTCGGTGGTACGCCTGCATTGCCGGATGACGCACGCTCGGCCGACGTACCGGCACCCGAGCCGCGCGACGGCTACATCGCACACCTGGCACGCCAGCCCTCGCTGGTGGCCGCATCGCGATGGCTCGCCGGCGAGCGCTTCGAGCACGAGCAGTTCCATCCGCAGGTGCAGCGTTCCCTGGACCAGGCGACGCGCCCCCTCATGCGCTATCGCTGCGCTGCATGCGGATTCGAGGCGCACCAGTACTTCTGGCACTGCCCCGGTTGCCAGGCGTGGGACAGCTATCCGCCCCGTCGCGTCGAAGAGCTCTGATCGACGGCAGCCCGCACGGGGCTGCCGCCCCTCCCCGCTATCATGTGATCGCCGCGCGCACTCTACGAGCGGTGGAACGCTCCGCGTTCCTCACACAACAATGTCAGGGAGTTAGTCAATCATGTTCAAGAAGATCCTGGCCGCCACGGCCATGCTGTTTGCCGTCGCCTCCTGGGCTGCGGTCGATGCCAACAAGGCCACCGAGGCCGAACTCGACAGCCTGAAGGGCGTCGGACCCGCACTTTCCAAGCGCATCATCGAAGCCCGCAAGCAGGGCGAGTTCAAGGACTGGGCCGACTTCATGCACCGGGTCAAGGGCGTGAAGGACAAGTCCGCCACCAAGCTCTCGGGCGAAGGCCTCACGGTCAACGGGCAAACCTACAGCGCTTCCGCACCGGTCACCAGGAACGATGCGAAGAAGGCCGCGCCGGCAGCAGCGCCGAAGGCTCCGGCAAAGCCCTGAGCTTCGGCGCCGCGCACAACGGATGCGTCCAACGGAAGGCCGCCCTCGGGCGGCCTTTCTGCGTCGGGAGACACCACATGGATTGAAATGGGATTGATAGGGGCGATCGATAGAATCGATCACGATGCCCCTGGTCTTCCTCGTCGCACTTCCGTTCATCGCCAGCGTGCTCGCCGCGCTGCTGCCTTCGGATGCGCGAAACAGAGAATCGACCTTGGCCGGCCTGGTCGCACTGGGCTGTGCGATCCAGGCGGCATGGCTCTTTCCGAAGGTTGCCAGCGGCAACGTGATCCGGCAGCAGATCGACTGGCTGCCCCTCATCGGCCTCGATCTCGTCTTCCGCATGGACGGCTTCGCGTGGCTGTTCTGCATGCTCGTGCTGGGCATCGGCACGCTGGTGGTGCTGTACGCGCGCTACTACATGTCGCCGTCCGATCCGGTGCCGCGATTCTTCTCGTTCCTGCTCGCGTTCATGGGCGCGATGATGGGCGTGGCGCTCTCGGGCAACATCATCCAGATGGTGCTGTTCTGGGAACTCACCAGCCTCTTCTCCTTCCTGCTGATCGGCTACTGGCACCACCGCCGCGACGCGCGCCGCGGCGCGAGCATGGCGCTCGTCGTCACCGGCGCGGGCGGTCTGTGCCTGCTGGCCGGCGTGCTGATCCTCGGGCGCATCGCCGGCAGCTACGACCTCGACGTGGTGCTGGCTTCGGGCAGCGCGATCCGCGCGAACCCGCTCTACCCCGCCGCGCTCGTGCTGGTGCTGCTCGGCGCCTTCACCAAGAGCGCGCAGTTCCCGTTCCACTTCTGGCTGCCGCGCGCGATGGCCGCGCCCACGCCGGTCTCGGCCTACCTGCATTCGGCCACGATGGTGAAGCTCGGCGTGTTTCTCATGGCGCGGCTCTGGCCGGTGCTGTCCGGCACCGACGAATGGTTCTGGCTGGTGAGCGGCGCCGGCGCGATCACGCTGCTGCTCGGCGGCTACGTCGCCATGTTCCAGCGTGACCTGAAGGCGCTCTTGGCGTATTCGACGATCTCGCACCTCGGCCTCATCACCCTGCTGCTGGGCCTCAACAGCCCGCTCGCGGCGGTCGCGGCGGTGTTCCACGTCATGAACCATGCGACCTTCAAGGCGTCGCTCTTCATGGCCGCCGGCATCATCGATCATGAAAGCGGCACGCGCGACATCCGCAAGCTCAGCGGCCTGCTCAAGCTGATGCCGATCAGCGGCACGCTCGCGATCATCGCGAGCGCATCGATGGCCGGCGTGCCGCTGCTCAACGGCTTCCTGTCGAAGGAGATGTTCTTCGCCGAGACGGTGTTCATCGAGGCCACGCCCTGGGTGAGCCGGAGCCTTCCCGTCATCGCGACCATTGCCGGCATCTTCAGCGTCGCCTACTCGGCCCGCTTTGTCTTCGACGTGTTTTTCGGCCCGCCCTGCGCGCCCCCCGACGTGCCCAGGCAGCCGCACGAGCCACCCCACTGGATGCGCGTGCCGGTGGAACTGCTGGTGTTGATCTGCCTGGTGGTCGGCATCGCACCCGCATGGTCGGTCGGCGCGTTTCTCGCGACAGCCGCACGGCCGGTCGTCGGCGGCACCTTGCCCGAATACAGCCTGGCGGTGTGGCACGGATTCAACCTGCCGTTGCTCATGAGTGTCATCGCACTGGTCGGCGGGATGGCGCTCTATCTGATGCAGCGCCGGGGCCGCGAGCGGGGTGCGCTGACGGATGCAACGCCACTGCTGCATCGCTTCGACGGCCAGCGCATCTTCGAGAACCTGCTTGCGCGGCTCAGCGAGACCGGGCGCCGCAGCCGCCGGATGCTCGGCACTCGGCGTCTGCAAGTCCAGTTGCTGCTGCTCGTCGGCGTCGCGATCGCCGGCGCGGCCGCGGCGCTCCACTTCACGCCAGCCGCACGCGGATCGCGCGAACTGCTGCCCTTCTCGCCCATGTTCGCAATGACCTGGTTGATCGGCTGCACCTGCGCGCTCGCCGCTGCATGGCAGGCCAAGTTCCACCGCCTCGCGTCACTGATGCTGGCCTCGGCCGCCGGGCTGGTGAGCTGCATCACCTACATCTGGTTCTCGGCGCCCGACCTCGCGCTCACGCAGCTCGTGGTGGAGGCGGTGACGACGGTGCTGATCCTCCTCGGCCTGCGCTGGCTGCCGATGCGCACCGCGACATCCGAGCCCACGCGGACATGGCTGCGTCAATGGGGACGCCGCAGCCGCGACCCGGCGATCGCCACTGCCGCCGGAGCGGGCCTCGGCTCGATTGCCTGGATGATGATGACGCGGAACTTCCCGCAAAGCATCTCTCCCTTCTTTCTCGACAACGCGCTGACGCGCGGCGGCGGCACCAACGTGGTCAACGTGATGCTCGTCGACTTCCGCGGCTTCGATACCTTCGGCGAGATCACCGTGCTCGGCGTCGTGGCCCTGACGGTCTATGCGCTGCTGCGCCGCTTCCGTCCTGCGCCGGAATCCATGGCGCTGCCCCCGCAGCAGCGCGCGCATCCCGACGACGGCAGCAGCGACCTGCTCAATCCGCGCCGCGCCAAGGACACCGCGGTCGGCTACCTGATGGTGCCGGCGGTGCTCGTGCGGCTGTTGCTGCCGCTGTCGGTGCTGGTGTCGGTCTACTTCTTCATGCGCGGCCACAACCAGCCGGGCGGCGGCTTCGTCGCGGGGCTGGTGATGTCGGTGGCGCTGGTGCTTCAGTACATGGTGTCCGGCACCGAGTGGGTGGAAGAGCATCTGCGCATCTATCCGCGGCGCTGGATCGCGGTCGGCCTGCTGCTCGCGTTGATCACGGGCGACGGCGCGATCCTCTTCGGCTACCCCTTCCTCACCACGCACACGGCGCATCTGCACCTGCCGCTCGTCGGCGAAGTGCATGTGCCGAGCGCGCTGTTCTTCGACACCGGCGTGTTCGCGCTGGTGCTCGGCGCCACCATGCTGATCCTCACCGCGCTGGCGCACCAGTCGATCCGCAGCCACCGCTGGTCCGACGAGCAGGCCGAGAAATGACCACCCCGGTTGCTTGCTCACTTCGTGTAGCCTCCTTCCCCCTCAAGGGGGCAACACCAGCGGACCGGCAAAGCCGGTTCCGCGGTGTTTCGCGGGCAGACTTCCCTTCAATTGCCGCGCCGCACCGCTGACATGGAAATCGTCCTTGCCATCGCCATCGCCATCCTCACCGGCTCGGGCGTGTACCTGCTGCTGCGCCCGCGCACCTTCCAGGTGATCATGGGTCTCACGCTGATCTCGTATGCAGTCAACCTGTTCATCTTCAGCATGGGCCGGCTCAAGGTCGACAGCGATCCCGTGCTGATGCCGGGCTTCACCGCCACGCTCTCCAACACCGCGGACCCGATGCCGCAGGCGCTGGTGCTCACCGCGATCGTGATCGGTTTCGCGATGACCGCCTTGTTCCTCGTGGTCCTGCTCGCCTCGCGCGGACTGACCGGCACCGACCACGTCGACGGCGAAGAGCGCCGGGAGACCCGCCTGTGACCGGCCTCCTCCACCTCCTCGACCGCGTGCTCGAGTTGAGCATGCCGCACCTCATCGCCGCGCCGATCCTCGTGCCGATGCTGACCGCCGCGCTCATGTTGCTGCTGCGCGAGGAACGCCGCCGGACCAAGTCGGCGCTCAGCGTCGCCTCGGGCCTGATCGGCCTCTTGGTCGCGCTCGCGTTGCTGCGCTGGGTCAATGCGCCGGAAACCGGTGGTGGTCCGGGCTCGATAGGCGTCTACCTGCCGGGCAACTGGCAGGCGCCCTTCGGCATCGTGCTGGTCGCCGACCGCCTCTCGACGATGATGGTCGCGCTCACCGGCGTCGTCGCGTTCGCGGCGTCGATCTACTCGACCTCGCGCTGGGACCGCGCGGGCGTGCATTTCCATCCGCTGCTGCAGTTGCAGCTCATGGGCCTCAATGGCGCATTCCTGACCGGTGACCTGTTCAATCTCTTCGTCTTCTTCGAGGTGATGCTGGCCGCCTCGTACGGCCTGCTGCTGCACGGCTCCGGACGCGGGCGCGTGCACGCGGGTCTGCACTACATCGCGATCAACCTCGCGGCGTCGTCGCTCTTCCTCATCGGCGCCGCGCTGCTCTACGGCGTGACCGGCACGCTCAACATGGCCGACCTGGGCATGAAGATCGCGCAGATCGATCCCGCCGACCGCGGCACTGGTGCATGCGGCGGCGGCAATCCTCGCCACGGCCTTCTTCGCCAAGGCCGGCGCATGGCCGCTCAACTTCTGGCTCGTGCCCGCCTACAGTTCCGCCGTCTCGCCGGTCGGCGCCGTGTTCGCGCTCTTGACCAAGCTTGGCATCTACGCCTTGCTGCGGCTCTGGACGCTGATGTTCGCCCCCGACGCCGGCGCTTCGGCGGGATTCGGCCAGGACGTGCTGATCGCGATGGGGCTGGCAACGCTGTTCGTCGGCGCGCTCGGAATCGTCGGCACGCAGCGCCTGTCGAATCTCGCCGGCTTCAGCGTCCTGGTTTCCGCCGGCACGCTGCTGACCGCCGTCGGGTTCGGGCAAACGGCGGTCTGGGCCGGTGCGCTCTACTACCTCCTCAGCTCGACGCTGGCGGTGAGCGCCTTCTTCCTGCTCATCGACATGATCGAACGCTGGCGCAATGCCGGCATGAGCATCGCGCCGCACGAGGCGGCGAACGAGGTGCCCTTCCTTTCCGCGGACCTGCAGCGCATGAACGACGTGAATCTCGACGACAACGCGCAAGCACTCTATGGCCGCGCCATTCCGGCGGGTGTCGCGTTTCTGGGACTCGGCTTCGTCGGCTGCACGATCCTGCTGGCCGGACTGCCGCCGCTCTCCGGATTCCTCGGCAAGTTCGCGATGCTCTCGGGCCTCTTCGATGCCTCGCGGATCACGCCAGCGGCCTGGAGTTTCCTGGTACTCGTGCTGGTGTCCGGCTTCTTCACGCTCATCGCGTTCAGCCGCACGGGCATCCGGCATTTCTGGACGCAGGAGCACGCCAACCTGCCCTCGCTGCCCGCCCTCGAGGTGATTCCGGTCGGAGTGCTGCTGGCCGCCTGCCTCGTGCTGGCGCTCGGCGCCGGACCGGCCCTGCAGCATGCCACCGCCACGGCCGAGGGACTGCGCACGCCGACGGCCTATCGCAACGCGGTGCTCCATGCGCGCGAAGTGCCCAGCCCTGCGCCGACACCGGGAGCCGCGAAATGATCAAGCGCTGGCTCCCCTTCCCGCCGCTGTCGCTGGGCCTCTTCGTCGTGTGGCTGCTGCTCAACCAGTCGCTCGACGTCGGGACGCTGCTGCTGGCCGCAATCCTCGCCATCGCGGTGCCGCTCCTGACCCAATCGCTTCGGCCGCGGGAAACGGTACGCGTCCGCCGGCCCGGCACGGCACTGAAACTCGCGTTCGTGGTCATGCATGACATGGCCCGGTCCGCCCTCACCGTGGCGCGTCTCCTGCTGACCCGCCACAACGACGAGATGCACCCGTGCTTCGTGCGCGTTCCGCTGGAGCTGCGTGATCCCAACGCGCTCGCGGTGCTGGCGATGATCGTCTGCCTCACACCCGGCACGGCCTGGGGAGAAATCTCGTTCGACCGTTCGAGCCTGCTGATCCACCTGTTCGACGAGCGCGATACCGAGGCCTTCATCCTGCTCGTGAAATCGCGCTACGAGCGCCCGCTGATGGAGATATTCGAACCATGACGCCAGTCCTTTTCTGGGCGCTCAAACTGGCGCTGTTTCTCCTCGCCGTGGCGATGCTCTGCGCGGTCACGCGCCTGCTCATCGGCCCGACCGCGCAGGACCGCGTGATGGCGCTCGACTGCCTCTACATCAACGGCATGCTGATGATGCTCATCCTCGGCATCAACTACACCAGCAGCGTCTACTTCGAGGCCGCGATGCTGATCGCGCTGTTCGGCTTCCTCGGCTCGACGGCGCTCGCGAAGTTCCTGCTGCGCGGCGAAGTGATTGAATGATGGCTCACCCCCAGCCTCGCCCACTTCGTGTGGCTCTGCACCCCCTCTCCGCGGGCAACCCCGGCGGCCCGGCGAAGCCGGTTCCGCGGGATTCCCCGAACGGGCCTCGCTTCGCTGGCCTGCTTATTTCATGCGTCATGGAGCTCCCACGCAGCGGTGGAGAACTGAAATGAACGATCTCGTCGGCAGTCCGCTGCCCCTTTGGGCCGAAATCCTGACCGCGGGCTTCGCGGTGCTGGGCGCGGCCTTCGCGGCCATCGGCTCGTTCGGCCTCGTTCGGCTGCCCACCTTCTTCCGCCGCATCCATCCGCCAACGCTGGGCGCCACGCTGGGCGTCTGGAGCATCACGCTCGCGACCGTCATCTACTTCTCGGTGCAAGGCGGCAGCCTGTTCCTGCACGCCATCCTGATCACGCTGTTCGTGGCGCTCTCCGCACCGGTCACGACCATCTTCCTCATGCGCGCCGCGCTTTTCCGAGAGCGGCTCAAGGGCGGAAACGTGACGAACCCCGATGCCCGTCAGCCCTGAAAACTTGGCCCCGCGCATGCAAAGGCGGATCATCCCATCGCAATGTCTCCTGGAGTTCGTGCCATGAAGGCTCTCGTTCTGACCGCGGCGCTCGCCGTCATCCAACTGGTCGCGCCGAATGCGCAGGCGCAAGTTTTCGGCGTCGACGACGGGGCGCGGCGCGCGCCGAACGCAGCCGGCAGGGGAAAGCCGCCGCACGCAGCCCGCAGGTCGGCGAGGGCAATCCGGTCCCCGATGCCAGACCCAGAGCCTCCACCGACGAGCGCGCCGCGGCACGCAGCCAACGCGCGAAGGTCGGAGCCCAGGCGGCCCGCGGTCCTCAGATGGGCGAAGGCGATCCGATCCCGCGCCCGGCACCGGCTGCGAGCAAGTAGCTCACCCTCCACGCGCCGGCGCGCGCGTCCGCGGCGCCAGGCAGACGAATGGCCGTGACGAAAGTTCACGGAAATGGGCCGGGCGACCGCGCTTGCCTGCATGATCGCCACCATGCATCTGTCTGAATTCCTGCAGAACTACGGCTATCTCGCCGTCTTCCTCGGCGGTCTGTTCGAGGGCGAAACCATCCTCATGCTGGGGGCGTTCGCGGTGCACCAGGGCTATCTGTCGCTCGGGCCGCTGATCGCCTGCGGCGCGGCGGCCGCTTTCTTTACGGACCAGTTCTACTTCCACCTGGGGCGTCGCAAGGGCGCCGAGTGGCTCGCGAAGCGCCCGAAACTGCATTCGTACGTCGAACGAATCAGCGGATTCGTCACGCGGCATCCTATCGCGACGATCTTCGTGATGCGATTCGCCTGGGGGCTTCGGATCGCGATGCCGGTCACGCTCGGCATGGGCCGAATGGCAGCGCTGCCATACGCCGGGTTCTGCGCGATTGCAGCGGTCGTCTGGGCCACCGTGGTCAGTCTTTTCGGGGTGAAGATCACCGCGTGGATTCATGCCGCGGTCGGCCATCTGCGACCCTACGAACACAGGCTGATCATCACGGCATTCATCGTCGCCGTGGTGCTTGCACTACTCAGGCAGTGGCGCACCCGGCGCTGAAGGCCGGGCGGGGAGCGGGCCGCAGTCGCGGCACCGCGTGGATCAGTCGTTGTCGCTGCGCTCGATGATCGCGCGGTTGATGTACAGCGCGATGAGCGTGCAGAGCGCGCCGGAGAGCAGATAGACGCTGACGTACCCCAGGCCGAAGCTCGAAGACAGGCCGAGCGCGACGAGCGGGGCGAAGGCGGCGCCGATCAGCCAGGCCAGATCGGAGGTCAGCGCGGCACCGGTATAGCGATACTTCTTCTCGAAGTTCGCAGTCACCGCACCCGCGGCCTGACCGTAGGACAGACCCAGGATCAGGAAGCCCACCAGGATGAACACGTCCTGGCCGAGCTTGCCGCCATCGAGCAGCGTCGGCGCGAAGCCGCTGAAGACCGCGATCAGCACCGCAAGGCTGCCCAGCGTGTTGCGGCGGCCCATGCGGTCGGCGATCAGGCCCGAGGCGACCGTGCCGATCGCGCCGAGCACCGCACCGACCATCTGGACCACGAGGAATTCGCTGATCGACTGGGTCGAGAACAGTGAGATCCACGAAAGCGGGAACACGGTGATCAGGTGGAACAGCGCGTAGCTGGCCAGCGCGGCGAACGCGCCGATGACGATGTTGTAGCCCTGCGACCGGGTCATCTCCAGCACGTTGGTCGGCTGGAGTTCGCGCGATTCCAGCGCGCGGTCGTATTCGTTCGTGGAAACCAGGCGCAGGCGCGCGAACAGGGCCACGACGTTGATCGCAAACGCAACGTAAAAGGTGTAACGCCATCCCCAATCGAGGAAATCCTCCATCGAAAGGCTCGAATACAGAAACGCAAAGAGCGCGCTGGCCATGAAGAAGCCCAGCGGTGCGCCGAGCTGGCCCAGCATCGCGTACCAGCCGCGGCGGTTCGGCGGTGCGTTGAGCGCCAGCAGCGACGGGAGACCGTCCCACGAGCCGCCGAGCGCCAGGCCCTGGCCGACGCGGAGGATCGACAGCAGCACGATCGCTGCCGCGCCCATGGACGCATAACCCGGCAGGAAGGCAATGCCGGCGGTCGAGATGCCCAGCAGGAACAGCGCCATCGTCA
Organism: Variovorax ureilyticus; assembly: GCF_050632185.1. Classification (GTDB taxonomy): domain Bacteria; phylum Pseudomonadota; class Gammaproteobacteria; order Burkholderiales; family Burkholderiaceae_C; genus Variovorax; species Variovorax ureilyticus_A. The sequence continues at coordinate 992,062 of NZ_CP192579.1, read as the reverse complement.
GCTTGGCCTCGCGCCCGAAGCGGCGCTGGACCGACATCGAAATCAGCGTGCCGAACGGCCGCGCGATGAAGGCGAAGGAGAAGATCGTGAAGGCGAATAGCACCCCGTCGAGGCGGTTCTCGAACGGGAAGAACACCGCCGGGAACACCAGGACCGAGGCGATCCCGTAGACGAAGAAGTCGAAGTACTCCGATGCACGGCCAATGACCACGCCGACGGCGATCTCGGAAGGCGTGATGTGCGAGTGGTCGTCCCCGTGGAGGGTCTCGCTGATATCGGTATGGACGGGTGTGGGGCTGATGCCGGACATCATCATTTCTGCAAAGGTTCGTATGTCATCCTAGGACCCCGCAAGGTTCTCACCGAATCGGGATTGCCGCCATAGGACAAAACGTCCAATATCCGGCACCTGCCAAAAGAAGTAGATTCTGGCCTCTTTGCCCAGTAAAAGCTCAATCTTCGGCATGCCTCCCCTCTCCAAACTCCGCGGACTGCTGTTGCTGCCACTCGCCCTGCTGGCGGGCTGCAACATGGTGGTATTGAACCCCTCCGGCGACATCGCCCGCCAGCAAGGCCAGTTGGTCGTCATTTCCACGGTGCTCATGCTCCTCATCATCGTGCCGGTGATCGGGCTGACCATCTTCTTCGCCTGGAAATACCGGCAGTCCAACAAGGACGCGAAGTACACGCCCGAGTGGGACCACTCCACCGAGCTCGAACTGGCGATCTGGGCCGCGCCGCTGATGATCATCATCGCGCTGGGCGCCATCACCTGGATCAGCACCCACACGCTCGATCCCTACCGTCCCCTGCGGCGTATCGAGGCGAACCGCCCGGTTCCCGACAACGTGAAGCCACTGACCGTCGAAGTCGTCGCACTCGACTGGAAGTGGCTTTTCATTTACCCCGAGCAGCGCATCGCGACCGTCAACGAGCTGGCGGCGCCGGTGGACCGGCCGATCGAATTCAAGATCACGTCCTCCTCGGTGATGAACGCCTTCTACGTTCCCGCGCTGGCCGGCATGATCTACGCCATGCCGGGCATGGAAACCAAGCTCAATGCGGTCATCAACCAGCCCGGCGAATTCGACGGCTTTTCCGCCAACTACAGCGGCGCCGGCTTCTCGGGCATGCGCTTCAAGTTCCACGGCGTGACCAACGAAGGCTTCGACCAGTGGGTCCAGAAGGCCCGCGCCGAAAGCACCGAGCTCAGCCGCGAGGTCTACCAGAAGCTCGAGCGCCCCAGCGAACGCGAGCCCGTGCGTCGCTTCGGCGCCGTGGCCCCCGACCTGTACGACGCGATCCTCAACCGCTGCGTCGACCGCAACAAGATGTGCATGAAGCAGATGATGGCGATCGACGCGAACGGCGGCATCGGTGGCGCACCGGGTGCGTACAACGTCGCCCGGAAGCCCTGGCAGCCTGATGAGAAGAATTCCCCGATCCGCAGCTACGTGACGGCCATGTGCACCGTCGAGGACCCTGCCGGCATCTCGACCCCGCGTACCAACCTCCGCATCGAAGAGTAACGATGTCCGAACATCTTGATTTGACGAAGCTGATCTTCGGCCGTCTCACCTGGGATGCAATCCCTTTCCACGAGCCGATCCTCCTCGCGACTTTCGCCGCCGTCATGCTCGGCGGTATCGCAGTCCTCGGCGCGATCACCTACTTCCGCCTGTGGGGCACCCTGTGGCGCAACTGGATCACCAGCATCGACCACAAGAAGATCGGGATCATGTACATCATCCTCGGTCTGATCATGCTGCTGCGCGGCTTCGCCGACGCGCTCATGATGCGTGCCCAGCAGGCCATCGCCTTCGGGGATTCCGCGGGCTTCCTGCCACCGCACCACTACGACCAGATCTTCACGGCCCACGGCGTGATCATGATCTTCTTCGTGGCAATGCCGCTGGTCACGGGCCTCATGAACTACGTCGTTCCGCTGCAGATCGGCGCGCGCGACGTGGCCTTCCCGTTCCTGAACAACTTCAGCTTCTGGATGACGACCTTCGGCGCCATCCTGGTGATGGCGTCGCTCTTCGTCGGCGAATTCGCGCGCACCGGCTGGCTGGCCTATCCGCCGCTCTCGGGGCTCGACTTCAGCCCTGACGTGGGGGTCGACTACTACATATGGTCGCTCCAGATCGCGGGCGTCGGCACATTGCTCTCCGGCGTCAACCTGATCGCGACCATCGTGAAGATGCGCGCGCCGGGCATGTCGATGATGAAGATGCCGGTGTTCACCTGGACCGCCCTGGCGACCAACATCCTGATCGTCGCCGTCTTCCCGGTGCTGACCGCGACGCTCGCGCTGCTGTCGCTCGACCGCTACGTTGGAACGAACTTCTTCACCAACGACCTCGGCGGCAATCCGATGATGTACGTGAACCTCATCTGGATCTGGGGCCACCCCGAGGTCTACATCCTGATCCTGCCCTGCTTCGGCATCTTCTCGGAAGTGGTGGCGACCTACTGCGGCAAGCGCCTGTTCGGCTACGCGTCGATGGTCTACGCGACCCTGGTGATCACGATCCTTTCGTACCTCGTGTGGCTGCACCACTTCTTCACGATGGGCTCGGGCGCGAGCGTGAACTCCTTCTTCGGGATCACGACGATGATCATCTCGATCCCGACGGGCGCGAAGATCTTCAACTGGCTGTTCACCATGTACAAGGGCCGCATCCGCTTCGAGCTGCCCATGATGTGGACCATCGCCTTCATGATCACCTTCGTGATCGGCGGCATGACCGGTGTGCTGCTCGCGGTGCCCCCGGCGGACTTCGTGCTGCACAACAGCCTGTTCCTGATCGCGCACTTCCACAACGTGATCATCGGCGGCGTGCTGTTCGGCCTGCTGGCCGGCATCACCTACTGGTTCCCGAAGGCTTTCGGCTACAAGCTCGATCCGTTCTGGGGCAAGTGCTCGTTCTGGTTCTGGGTGGTCGGCTTCTACTTCGCCTTCATGCCGCTGTATGTGCTCGGCCTGATGGGCGTGACGCGGCGCCTGAACCACTTCGAGGACCCGTCGCTGCAGATCTGGTTCCAGATTGCCGCCTTCGGCGCAGTGCTGATCGCGCTGGGCATCGCCTCGTTCCTCATCCAGCTCGTGGTGAGCTTCATCCGCCGCGATTCGCTGCGCGACACCACGGGCGACCCGTGGGATGGCCGCACGCTCGAATGGTCGACCTCCTCGCCGCCGCCGGCCTACAACTTCGCGTTCACGCCGCAGGTGCATGACAACGATGCCTGGACCGACATGAAGAAGCACGGCTACGTCCGACCGACCGAAGGCTTCATCCCGATCCACATGCCCAAAAACACCGGCGCCGGCTTCGTCATCGCGGCCCTCGCGACGGTCTGCGGCTTCGGCCTGATCTGGCACATGTGGCTCATCGCCGGCGTCGGCTTCGTCGCCATGCTGGCCGCCGTGATCACCCACACCTTCAACTACAAGCGCGACTACCACATCCCCGCGCAAGAAGTCATCCAAACCGAAGGCGAACGCACCCGCCTCCTGGCTGCCCATGTCTGACGCTACTGCACTCTCCCCCGCCGGCGCCGCGAGCGCCAGCCCCAGCGCCCGCTTCTATCTGACGAGCGAGCACCATCCCGAAAACGGCACGCTGCTCGGGTTCTGGCTCTACATCATGAGCGATTGCCTGGTGTTCGCCTGCCTGTTCGCGGTCTATGGGGTCCTCGGGCGCAGCTATGCGGCCGGCCCCTCGGGCGCAGACCTCTTCGATCTGCGGCTGATCGCACTGAACACCTCGCTGCTGCTGCTGTCGTCGATCACCTACGGCTTCGCGATGCTCGAAATGCAGCGCAACAAGGTGAAGGCCGTGATGATCTGGCTGCTCGTGACGGGCCTGCTGGGCGCCGGCTTCATCGGCATCGAGCTCTACGAGTTCGCGCACCTGATCCACGAGGGCGCCGGCCCGCAGCGCAGCGCGTTCCTGTCGTCGTTCTTCGCGCTCGTTTCCACGCACGGCCTGCACGTGACCTTCGGCATCATCTGGCTCGTCGTGTTGATGGCACAGGTCGCCAAGCGCGGGTTCATCGCCGAGAACCGCCGCCGTCTCATGTGCCTGTCGATGTTCTGGCACTTTCTGGACGTGGTCTGGATCGGCGTCTTCACCTTCGTCTACCTGATGGGAGTCCTGCCATGAGCGCGCACAACGCAATCTCCGACCACCACGGCCACGACGACCATGGCCATGACGATGGCGCACCGCACGCCACCTTCAAGGGCTACATGACGGGCTTCATCCTGTCGATCATCCTGACGGCGATCCCGTTCTGGATGGTGATGGGCAACGTGTTCGAGAAGCCCAGCACGACCGCGATGGTCATCCTCGCGTTCGCGGCGGTGCAGATCGTGGTGCACATGGTGTACTTCCTGCACATGGATTCGAAGTCCCAGCACGGCTGGACGATGCTGGCATTCATCTTCACCGTCGTGCTGGTCGTCATCACGCTGAGCGGCTCGTTGTGGGTCATGTTCCACATGAACAACAACATGATGCCGCACATGACGACGGAAACGCACCACACGTCTTGATGACCGAGCGCGGCCCCTGCTCCGCGCCCTTCCTGACCGCGCTCGCGATCTGCGCGGCAGGGATCTTCACGGGGCTCGTCGCCCTCGGCCTCTGGCAGGTCGAGCGGCGAGCCTGGAAGCTGGATCTCATCGCCAAGGTCGACCAGCGCGTGCACGCGCAGCCCGTTGCGGCGCCGGGACCGGCGCAATGGCCCCAGGTCCATGCGGCCTCCGACGAATACCGGCGCGTATCGGCCACCGGTACCCTCCTTCATGATCGCGAAACGCTGGTGCAGGCCACCACGGCCCTCGGCGGTGGCTACTGGGTGCTGACGCCGCTGCAGCGCACCGATGGCAGCGTCGTGCTGATCAACCGCGGCTTCGTTCCGCCGGAGCGTCGTGATCGTGCGAATCGCGACGACAACGCGCCGGTCGGCGAGACCACCATCACCGGGCTCCTGCGAATCACAGAGCCCGGCGGCAGCTTCCTCCGGCACAACGACCCCGCCGCGAACCGCTGGTATTCACGCGACGTGCAAGCCATCGCCGCCGCGCGCGGGCTCGGCCAAGTCGCGCCGTTCTTCATCGACGAGGAAGCCTCTGCCGACCGGAGGGCGGCATCATCGAAGACGCAGACTTGGCCCGTCGCGGGGCTGACGGTCATCAGCTTCCCGAACAACCACCTGACCTACGCGATCACCTGGTTCGCCCTCGCGCTCATGATCGTCGCGGGCGCCTGGTACGTGGCGCGGGACGAGCTTCGGGTGCGCCGCGGCCGCATGCGCGAAGATGCGCGCCATGACTGACACCATCGCGACCGCGCCGGCGCCTCGATCCGACAGTTCCCCCACCCCACGCTTCGGCGACGCCACCGGCCTGAAGAACATGCAGCAGTTGATCCAGCTGCGCTGGATCGCGGTGGTCGGCCAGGTCGCCACGATCCTCGTCGTCCACTTCGGCTTCGGCATCCGCCTGCCGCTCGACCAGATGCTGGCGGTGCTGACCGGCCTCGCCGCGTTCAACGCGGCAAGCCAGTTGCGCTGGCGCATCCCTCGCGACGTGACGAACACCGAGTTGTTCATCGCGCTGCTGGTGGACGTCGGCATGCTCACCGCGCAGCTCTATCTCAGCGGCGGTGCAGCCAATCCCTTCGTTTTCCTGTACCTGCTGCAGGTGATCATCGCGGCCGTGCTTCTGGAGTCATGGTCGACCTGGACGATGGTCGGCGTGACCATCGCGTGCTTCGCCGGCCTCGCGCTCTTTTCCGAACCGCTGCCGCTGTCGACGGACCCGGGCCAGGGTCTGTTCAGGCCCTATGTGGTCGGCATGCTGATTTGCTTCGCGCTGGTCGCGGCGCTGCTGGTGGTGTTCATCACACGGATCAGCCGCATCCTGCGCGGGCGCGACGCCCGCCTTGCGGACCTGCGCCAGCGCGCCGCCGAAGAGGAACACATCGTCCGCATGGGCCTCCTGGCCTCCGGCGCGGCGCACGAACTCGGCACCCCGCTCGCCACGCTTGCCGTGATCCTGGGCGACTGGCGGCACCTGCCTCACTTCACCTCCGACCCGGAACTGCTGGAAGAGGTCATCGAGATGGAAGCGCAGGTCAGGCGATGCAAGACCATCCTGAGCGGCATCCTGCTGTCGGCCGGCGAGGCGCGGGGCGAGGGTTCGGAGGAAACCACCGTCAGCACCTTCCTCGACGACCTCGTCGAGGAATGGCGCACCACGCGCGCCGTGACCTCGTTCGCCTACGAAAACCGCTTCGGCCACGACCTGCCCATGGTCTCGGATTCGGCGCTCAAGCAGATGATCTGCAACGTGCTCGACAATGCGCTGGAGGCCTCGCCGCAATGGGTGGGCCTCACGGCCGCCCACGACGGCGATGCGCTGACCCTGACGGTCTCCGATGTCGGGCCCGGTTTCGCGCCCGAAATGCTGGCGCACTTCGGCAAGCCTTATCAATCGAGCAAGGGCCGGCCCGGCGGCGGGCTGGGGCTGTTCCTGGTGGTGAACGTGGCGCGCACGCTCGGCGGCACCGTCACGGCGCGCAACCGTCCCGAGGGCGGCGCGGTGGTCACGCTGACGCTGCCGCTGGCCGCGATCACGCTCGAAGAGGACGACGACGAAGACGATGGACACGGACACTGAACGCCTGCTGCTGATCGTGGAGGACGATGCGGCCTTCGCGCGCACGCTCGGCCGGTCGTTCGAACGCCGGGGCTACACGGTCATGCACGCTTCGAACCTCGATCAGGTCGCGGAACTGCTGACGGAGCACTCGCCCGGCTACGCGGTGGTCGATCTCAAACTCAACGGCGATGCCTCGGGCCTCGCGTGCGTGCAGACGCTCAACCGGCACGACCCTTCGATGCTCATCGTGGTGCTGACCGGCTTCGCGAGCATCGCCACCGCGGTCGAGGCGATCAAGCTCGGCGCCTGCCACTACCTCGCCAAGCCGTCGAACACCGATGACATCGAAGCGGCCTTCGGTCGCGCCGAGGGCACCATCGACGTCGAGCTGACCAACCGATCGACCTCCATCAAGACGCTGGAGTGGGAGCGCATCCACGAGACGCTCGCCGAGACCGGCTTCAACATCTCCGAAACCGCGCGCCGGCTCGGCATGCACCGCCGGACACTGGCGCGCAAGCTGGGCAAGCAGCAGGTCAAGTAGACCTGCCGCAGCCGGCCGATCATTCGCGCCCTTCGGCCTGCGCCAGCAGCCTCGCGGCGGCCTTGGCGGCCATCTCGAGGCGTTTCACGTCGCGCTCGTCGAGGTCTGCGCGGGGCTCGAAGCTGAATCCGCAGAGCACGCCGTACAGGCGGCCATCCGTGAACCGCACCGGAACGCCGACATGCGCGCCCATCCCGTGGTAGTACTCAGGCAGGCCGTTCGACGTCCGGATCGGTGTGACGTTCGGGATGACGCAGGGCATGCGCCCGTCCAAGATGCGCTGGCAAATCGACTCGATGCGCGGATGGCCCTGGCCCGGCTTGATGATCGCGTCGATCGCCTTCGACGAGATGTGGCGGAAGACGCGGTGGTCATCCACGAATTCGCCGACGAACACCACCTCGAGATCGAGCTGCTCGCGGACCATGCGCAACAGGCTCGCGATGCTGCGCTCGGTCAGGTTGCCGTGTGTGTGGATGTCCGGCGTGATCGCCGCCATTCGAGATGCCCAGATCTCAAGATCGTGGGTGTCGCCCGGGGATGTCTTGTTGTCCATTCTTGCCTCTGTGGCGCGATCCTAAGCCTCAGCTGCGCCGACTTGTACCGGGGTTTTGTGGATAACGTTGTGTGTAGTGCGTGGAGGTCCGGGCTCGAATCGAGTCGCCATGCGGGTTGCCGCTGCATTGCCTCGGAAACAGGCAGCCGCCCCCGGATGTTCGCAAGTCGCGGTCAGCCCTTGATGAATGCCAGCAGATCGGCATTGAATTCGGCGGCCCGCGTCGTCGCCAGCCCGTGCGAGCCGCCCGGGTAGACCTTCAGCGTCGAGCCCTTGACCAGCTTCGCCGACAGCATGGCCGAGGCGCCGATCGGCACGATCTGGTCGTCATCGCCATGCGCGATCAGCGTCGGCACGTCGAACTTCTTCAGGTCCTCGGTGAAGTCCGTCTCGGAGAACTGCTTGATGCAGTCCAGAAGCCCCTTGTGTCCGCCCAGCATGCCCTGCAGCCAGAACGAGTCGCGCACGCCCTGCGACACCTTCGCGCCCGGCCGGTTGTAGTTGTAGAACGGCATCGTGAGGTCCATGAAGAATTGCGAGCGGTCGGCGGTCACGGCCGTGCGAATGCCGTCGAAGACCTCCAGCGGCAGCCCGCCCGGATTCGCCGCAGTCTTGAGCATCAGCGGCGGCACCGCGCCGAGCAGCACCGCCTTGGCGACGCGCGAGGTGCCATGCCGACCGATGTAGCGCGCGACCTCGCCGCCGCCGGTGGAGTGGCCGACCATCACCGCGTCCTGGATGTCGAGCTTGTTCATCAGTTCGGCGAGATCGTCGGCGTAGGTATCCATGTGATTGCCGTCCCAGGGCTGGCTCGAGCGGCCATGCCCGCGCCGGTCGTGCGCGATCACCCGACAGCCACGCTCGCCGAGGAAGACCATTTGCGCATCCCACGCATCCGCGGTGAGCGGCCAGCCGTGGGAGAACACGATCGGCTGGCCTTTGCCCCAGTCCTTGTAGAAGATCTGCGTGCCGTCTTGGGTGGTGATGGTGCTCATGTGGTCCTTTCCATGGTGGTGCCGGGGATGGATGGAGGGGAGCTCCGCGCCCGGTCGGGCGCGGCACGAGAGCGTAGACGAGCGACCTTCTTGTTGGAAGCGCCTCGGCGCGCTGGGCTGAACAGGCTCAGAGGCCGGCGAAATACTTGAAGCCCAGAACCAGCGCAACCCCGAGAATGGTGAAGAAAAGCAACCGGCCCCAGCGCGCGACAGGCGGGTGGTAGGCAGGCATTTCGTTGCGGTGAAGGCCGGAAAACGATGTCGTGTCCGGCTTGTCCCGGTGCCAGTCATGGAAGTTGTCGCGCTCGGTATTCATGTAATACATACTAACTACACTTACATGGGTACTCATCGGTCTCGCACTTGACGCCCCCCGACGTGCCAAAAAGTGCACGATTTTGGACGTCTCGGCATCGATGACACGGGCGTAACGTCGTCATCGGCCTACAGAAAATCCGGGGGCGCGCACCCACCATCAAGGCATGAACAACCCGATCAAACTCGTCGTCGACGAGCCGGCGCCCGGCTCGTTCATCTGGACGCTTCTCGAAACCGACGCAGGCGGCGCACCACGCAAGGTTCTGCGCGCAGCCGAGTTCGGAGCAGACACCTACGAGGCCGCGCTCGCGGCCGGGACGCGCATGATGGACGCCGAGATTCGCAAGAACGTCACGGCCTCCCCGGCGCGCAACGACTCCTAGGCCAGGAGCGACTTCAGCGGGACGGCCGGATCGGCCGCGACCGAAGGATCAGGGCTGCGGCCCGCTTCGAGCAGCTTGCGGCTCATCATGTGGTCGACCGGTGCGTTCACCGATTCGACGCAACGCAGCTGAGCCCCGACGTAGTGCAGCAGCGAGAACGACGCCGCATTCGCGCCCAGCCGGCGGACCGTGAGCGCGCCCGGCGTGCCCGGTGCCGGCACCAGTCCCGCCATCTGCAGACGCAGGCTTCCCTGATCCGACCAGAACCACGGCACCACGTCATGCGGACGCGGTGCCCCGGTGAGCGTTGCCACCGCGGTGCGCGCCTGGTCGTTCGCGTTCTGCACCGACTCGAGCCGCAGCGGCGCGTCCGAGCGCTGGTCCGGAAAGCGCGTGCAGTCGCCGACCGCGAGGATCGCCTCGTCGCTGGTCTGCATGAAGGCATCGACCACGACCCCGTCGGCGCATTCGAGGCCGGCCGCCTGTGCGAGCGCGATCTCCGGCACCGCGCCGATCCCGAGCAGCAGAAGATCGATCGGCTGCGGCTGGCCATCGATCTCGATCGCGGTCAGATGGTCGCCGTCGACCTGCCGTACACCCGTCTTCACGCCAACGCGAATGTCCATGCCCGCCGCCCGGTGCGTCGCAAGCACATGCGCCGACAGCTCTGGAGACACCGCGCGGCCCAGCAGCCGAGGCGCGCTTTCGAGCACCAGCACCTGCTTGCCCAGCGCCAGCGCGGTCGCCGCCACTTCGAGCCCGATGAAGCCGCCGCCGAGCACGGTCACATGCTGCGCCGCAGCGAGCTTGTCGCGCAGTTGCACCGCCTCATGGGCCGCGCGCAGCAACGCCACGTTCTCCAGACCTTCGAGCGCCGAGATGCGACGCGCGCGCGTGCCGGTGGCGAGCACCAGTCGCTCCCACCCGAGCACCGCGCCCGACTTGAGCGTGACGGTGCGCGCCTGTCGATCGATGGCCTGCGCCGGATCACCCAGATGCAGGGTGATGCCCGCATCCGCATACCAGGCTTCGGCACGATGCTGCTGCGGCACCTCGTCCGGGCTCTTGAGGAAGGTCTTGGACAGCGGCGGCCGGTGATAGGGAATGGCCGCTTCCTCGCACACCAGGTGAATGCGCGCGCCCTGCCCCGCGTCCACGAGGCCGGCACAGAGCTGCGCGGCCGCGTGGCCGCCGCCGATGATGACGATGTTCGAATTCATGATGGTTCCCGTGACTGGTCTGCCACTGTAGCCTTAGCATGGCGGAAGATGATGCCCGCCCCCACCGCCATTCCCGGCGTCGATGCGCTCTGGCCCCTGTGCCTCGACATCGCCTTGCATCGCCGTGGCCAACTGGCATGCCCGCCGCGGCGGGCCGATGCGCCGCTTGCGGGCGACGCAGCGCACGGCTTCTCGCTGCGCGGCGTGTGGGATGACCCGGCGGTCGAGCTGTTCGAGCTCATCAAGCCCTTGCTCGACCGGCCACGCGGAGGCACGCCGTGGGTCATCGGACAGCTCGGCCAGAGCCTCGACGGCTACGTTGCAACGCACAGCGGCGATTCGCATTACGTCAACGGCCGCGAGGTGCTGGTGCATCTGCACCGCCTGCGCGCGCTCTGCGATGCGGTCATCGTCGGCGCGAACACGGCGGCCATCGACGATCCGCAGCTCACCACGCGGCATGTCGACGGACGACATCCGGTGCGCGTACTGATCGACCCGGCGCTGCGGCTGCCGCCCACACTGCGCGCGCTGTCGGACCGCATCGCGCCGACCCTGCTCGCCTGCGATGCCAGCCGCGCTGTGGAGGCGGCCCGGCGCTTCGGCGCCGATCAGGTGCTCGGCGTGCCCGCGATGGTGGATGGCGACGGCGGGCTGAACCTGCGCGCGCTGGTGACCGAACTCGCGTCACGCGATCTACGGGTGCTCTTCGTCGAGGGCGGCGGCGTCACGGTCTCGCGCTTCATCGCGCAGGGCTGCCTCGACCGGTTGCATCTCAGCATCGCGCCGGTCGTCATCGGGTCCGGGCGACCCGGACTGCAGATTCCGCGAAGCGCCGCGATGCGCGACTGCCTGCGGCCGTCGGGGCGCGTGTTCCGCATGGGCGCGGACGTGCTGTGGGACCTTGACCTGCGCGAGACGTGCCCCGGCTCCCGGGACTGAACACGCCTCAAGGCAAGGTCGCCAGAAGATCGCGGTGGCCGACGCGCAGGGTCGTGCGTTCGACCCGGTCGAGCCGCTGCGCGGTCCAGTCCCTGATCCACGGGGCAGCCGATGGGTCCTGCTCGATGGCCGCGGCCGCTGCACCTTCGACCATGGCGCGCAACATGGCCATCGAATGCGCACCGTCGCGGCCGTCGATGCGCCAGTCGCTCGCTGCTTGCGTGACCTCATAGCCCAACGACGAGAGCCGCGCGGCGGTCCATTGCACGGCGTCGCCGCCAAGCGCGGGGCCGAAGCCCTTGTCGCGGCGCTGATGCGCAGCGAACAGGCGGCCCACGCCGTCGTCGTCCCGCAGGCTGGGCTGCCACAGGGCGCTTCCGTCGACGCTCAATGCGAACAGCAGCGCCGCTTCGGCCTTGCGCGCACACACGGCCAGCGCATCGATCCATCGCACCGATACCAGATCGAGCAGCGCCGATGCGGTGATCAGGCGATGGCGCCCGAGCAGCGCCGCATCGAGCGGCTGCGCAAGATCGCAATGCAGCATCTCGACCTCGACCTTCAACGCCGATCCTTCAAGGCAGAGGCGGCCCCCGCCCGTGTTCATGGACAGCCCCGTCGCCCGCGCCCACGGCGTGAACACAGCCGGCATCGCTGCCAGCAATCGCGGGTCGTGATCGACCAGCGTCCAGCGCTGCACGCCACCCAGGCGAGGCGCGAGTGCCCGCAGGTTCGCACCGGTGCCGCAGGCCAGGTCGAGCACCGTCAAGGCCGATGCCTCGCCACGCAGCCGTGCCGCGAGGCCTTCGAGATCGAACGACGCGCAAGCGCCGGCGCGCGCCTCGCGATCGAAGGGTTCGCGCAGGGCCAGCCAGCCGGCACTGAAGGCATTCATTCGTCGGAAGGCGTTTCAAGCGCAACCAACGCCGACGCAAAGCGCGCCGCGCTGTCCCCCCACGTCGGCAACCGATGCCGCGCGGCTTTCGCGCCTGACGCGAGCTGCTCGCGCCACGCGGTGTCGTCCATCAGCCGCTGCAAGGCCGCGCGCAACGCCTGCCCATCGCCGGGCGGCACGAGCACGCCCGCACCGGCCGGCACGGTGTCCGGAATCGCGCCGGCCGTGGTGCTGATCACCGGCAGACCGTGTGCCGCCGCCTCGGCGAGCGCCATGCCGTAGCCCTCGTGGAAGGACGGCAGCACGAACGCATCCGCACGCGCGTAGAACACACGCAGCGCCGCTTCGTCCTGCTCGCCGTGCAGCATCACGCGATCGCGCAGGCCGTGGCGATCGATCGCCGCCCCGAGCGCCGAGGTGCATGCGGCATCCATCGTGAGGCTGCCGACGCAATGCAGCACCCAGCGCCGGTCGCGCAGTCCGGCGAGCGCATCGATCAGCAACGCATGGCCCTTGCGCGGCGTCAGGTTCGCCACACAGAGCAGATGCAGATCGCCCGTGCCCGACCCGGTCGCGAGCGGCGCAGGCTCCGTGCCCGGCTCGACCACGGTGATGCGCGAAGCCGGGACCTCATAGGTCGCCAGCGCGCGGGCGGTGGAAGGGCTGGTGACGATCACGGCGCGCACCGTCGCGAGCGCTCTGCATTCGCTGTCGAAAAGCATGGTCTGCGCGGTCGCATCGAGCCCGGTCTCGAGCGCGAGCGGGTGATGCACGAGCGCCACCCACCGCAGCCGCTTCGCATGCGCCTCTGCAAGCCCGGGCATCGCACCGAAGACCAGGCCATCCGCGACGACCAGCGAATCCTCGGGCAATGTCTCCACCGCCTGACGGGCAGCCTCCATGACCGCGTCGTCAGGCATCGGCCAGCCTTCGCCAAGCGAGCGCACATCGACATGCCAGCCCAACGCGTGCAGGCCATTGATGATGTGCCGGTCGTAGGTGGAGCCGCCGGTGCGCGCCCCGAGCTCGCCCGGCACGAGAAAGCTGCAGCGCCCATTCACGACATGCGCGCTGGCAAGGCGCCCTCGTACGCCGCCCACGCGACGTGCGATTCGTTCAGCCGCACGCGCAGGCTCGAAAGGCCGCCCGCGTGCGGGCCGAGTTCGCCCGCGGCGATGCGCGCGGCCACGCGGTCGAAGATCACGCGCGCCATGAATTCGGTCGTCGTATTCCTGCCCTTGAATGCCGGATCGTCGTCTAGGTTGCGCAGGGTGAGTTCACCGAGCACGCGGCGCAGCACCTCGGTCGCGAGCGCGATGTCCACCACCACCCCGTCCATATCGAGTTCGGCGCGGCGCATTTCGAGGTCGACCACATAGGTCGCGCCATGCAGGCGCTGCGCCGGCCCGAACACCTCGCCGGTGAAGCTGTGGGCAATCATGAAATGGTCGCGGACATTGACGCTGTACATGCGGGCCTTTCGGAAGCGAAGAGCGGTTCAGGGATAGTCGATGCGCTGGCACAGCGTGTCGAGCGCGCCGCTGGAAAGCCTCTCGAGCACCACAGGCAATTTATCGAAGGGCGCGCTGTCGGTGATCAGCACGTCGAGCACCGGGTCGCGCAGCAGCGAAAGCGCCAGCGCCATTCGTCGACGGCGATCCCACCGCGCACGCTGCGCCGTCGCCACATGGCCGACCTGCGAACTCCTGAGCGTGAGCCGGCGCGAATGAAAGGCTTCGCCCAGCGGCAGCGGCACATCGCGCGTGCCGTACCAGCTCATCTCGATGACCGATGCCTCGAAGGCGGCGAGCTTCAACGCGGTGACGAGTCCTTGCGGATCGCCGCTGGCGTGCACCACCAGATCCGCATCGGGCGTCGCATCCCGCGGCGTCGCGAAACCAACGCCCAGCGCCTCGGCCACCGTACGCCGCGACGCGCGCACGTCGACGAGTTCCACCGTGCAACCCGGCATGCGCCCCGCGAGCCAGGCCACCAGCAGCCCGACCACCCCGCCGCCCACCACCGCCACGCGATCGCCCACGCGCGGCGCCGCATCCCAGAGGGCATTCACGGCGGTCTCCATGTTCGCTGCGAGCACCGCGCGCGCAGGGGGAAGCCCATCGGGCAGCACATGCACCGCATCCACCGGAACGACGTAGCGCGTCTGGTGGGGATGCAGGCAGAACACGTAACGCCCCTTCAGCGACTCGGGGCCCACCTCGACGACGCCGACGCTCGCATAGCCATACTTCACGGGCGCCGGGAAATCGCCTTCCTGGAACGGCGCGCGCATCCGCTGGAACTCCGACTTCGGCACCTCGCCGCGAAACACCAGCATCTCGGTGCCACGGCTGACCGCGGAGTGAAGCGCCCGGACCTGCACCTGCCCCGCTGCGGCCGCGGGAACCGCTGCGGCGCGGATCACCGCACGGCCGGGCGCCTCGATCCAGCAAGCCCTGGAGCCACCCGGAATGTCGTCGGACAGAGATGTCGGCATGGCGCGCAGCAGCATTAAGTGTTCAGTGTTTTTCCCCAGCGCAGCGGGCCGTTGGCGTCACCGTTCTCTGATAGCCTGTGAGGCCATGCGCGCCCTCGTTCTTCTCGCCAATCTCGGCCTCCTCGCACTCGCTTTCTATTTCGGTTCGCTGGCCGGTCTGCTGATCGCTGCGGGCGTGTGCGTCGCGATCGTGGCCTGTCTGTTCCTGTTCTCGATGTCCCGCAGCGAATCGCTCGAATCGAAGGAGATGCGCCGGTCGATGGGCCGCAGCACCACCTTCCTCGGCGGGCTGATGGACACCCGCCGCTAAAGGCGCCTCAAACCGCCGCCGCCGCGGCCTTCGCGATCGCGACTGCCGCTTCTCGCGGCAACTGCACCGCATTCTTCACCGCGAGGATTTCCGCCATCACGCTCACCGCGATCTCCGGCGGCGTCTTGCTGCCGATGTAGATGCCGATCGGCCCGCGCAGGCGTGCCAGCGAGGCTTCGGTCTGGTCGAAGTGCTTGATCATGCGGTCGCGCCGCGCCTCGGCATTGCGGCGCGAGCCGATCGCGCCGACATAGAACGCCTCGCTCTGCAAGGCCTCCAGCAAGGCGAGGTCATCGAGCTTCGGGTCGTGCGTGAGCGCGACCACGCAACTGCGGCGATCGGGCTTGAAGGCGACCACCGCGTCATCGGGCATCTCGGTGGTGGTGGTCACGCCCGGCACGTTCCACGAGGTCTGGTATTCGGTGCGCGGGTCGCACAGCGTGACCGCGAAGCCGCTGAACTGCGCCATCGTCGCAAGGTATTCGGCGAGCTGGCCGGCGCCGATCAGCAGCATGCGGTACTCGGGGCCGAAGGTGTTGACGAGCTCCACGTCGTTGACGGTCAACGCCGCCGGCGATGCAGCCTCGGCCAGCTTCACCGACCCGTCGGCGAGCGTCACTGTCCGCTGCATGAGCCGCCCGCGTTCGAGCGCCGCCACGAGCGTCTGCAGCGATGCGGGATCGGGGTCGTATTCGAGCAGCAGCTCGAGCGTGCCGCCGCAGGGCAATCCGAAGCGGTGCGCCTCATCGGCGGTGACGCCGTACTTGACGAAGGCCGGCTTGCCGGTGGGCATCGTGCCGTCGCCGTGCGCGCGGGTGTAGCGCGCGATCAGGTCGTCTTCGACGCAGCCGCCCGATACCGAGCCGACTACCGCGCCGTCTTCCGCCATCGCCATGATCGATCCGATCGGGCGGGGCGACGAACCCCAGGTGCGCACCACCGTCGACAACAGCGCCCGGCGGCCGGCGAGTCGCCAGTCGCGCAGCGCGCGAAGCACCATCACATCGAGGTTTTCCATACTCTGCCTCTCTCTATCTCTCTGACGCTTTCCGTCTTTTTGCCGTTCAGTCAGCCGGCTTCTCGGCCGCCCCGCCTTCCTCGCCCTTGTCCTTCTTGCCGAACCCGATCTTCCGCATGAGGCCCGCCATCGCACCCTCCTTCTCGGCCGGTGCCGCCTCGCCTTCGGCCGGCGCGTCGGCGGGCGGCGGGCCGTAGCGGCTCTGCATCTCGGCTTCGAAGCGCTTGAAGAAATCGTCGGCCGTGGACTTGGCCGCACCGTCGATCAGCCGCTGCCCGAGCTGCGCGATCTTGCCGCCGACTTGCGCCTGGACCGTGTAGTCGAGCTCGCAGCCTTCGGCGCCATCGCCCGAAGGCTTGAGCAAGACGCCCGACGAGCCCTTGGCAAAGCCCGCCACCCCGCCCTGCCCTTCAAACGTGAGCTTGTAGCCGTCGGGCGCCTGGATGTCCGACAGCGTGACCTTGCCATTGAACTTGGCAGAGACCGGACCGATCTTGACCGCCAGCCCGACGCTGTATTCGTTGTCGCCGGTCAACTCGAACTTGTCGCAGCCCGGGATGCACTTCTTCAGCGTCTCCGGGTCGTTGAGTGCGTCCCAGGCCTGTTGCTGCGTGATCCCGAGCGTGCGGTTGCCGAGCATTTCCATGATGAATCTTCCTTGTGGGTGTCTTGTCGCGGCGGGCTAGCGACCCGACCGCATGAGGGCAGCGAGGCTCGTTGCCAGTTGTTCCAGGGCGCTGAGATTGTGGACCGCCAGCATCGCGTCTGCATGGCGGTGCAACAAGGCCGCACCACGGGCAAGGGGTGCGTAGCCCTCGAAGCGCAGCAGCGGGTTCAGCCACAGCACCCGGCGCGAATGGCGCTTGAGCCACTGCAATTCGTTGTCGAGGACCTCGGGCTCGCCGGTGTCGAGCCCGTCGCTGATCACCAGCACCAGCGTGCGACGGCCGGTGAGGCGCCGCGCATGGCGGCGGCGCAGCTCGACCAGTGATTCGCCGAGCCGGGTGCCACCGGCGAAGTCGTCGATGGCTTCGCTCGCGGCGGCGAGCATCGCGTCGGTGTCGGCGAGCCGGAAGGCGGGCGTCAAGTCGGTCAGGTGCGTGCCGAAGGCGAAGACGTCGCGCCGGCCTGAGTGCCGTGTCGAGGCGTGCAGGAACGCAAGCAGCAGCCGCGCGTAGCGCTCCATCGAGCCCGACACGTCGACCAGCACCAGGAGCGGCAGCGGTTCCTTGCGCCGCGCCCATCGCGGCAGGCGCAGGATCTCGCCGCCGGTGCGTGCCGCCCCGTGCAGCACGCCGGGCCAGTGCATGCGCGAATGCGCGCCTGCATCGCCGGTGACGCGCAGCCGCCGCGCGGGCAGCGTCGGGATCGGCAGCGCGATGTCGCGGGCCAGGCGTTCGACGAGGCGGTATTCCGCCGCGCCGAGCGCGTTGAAATCGGCGTGGTGAAGACGCGCGCGGTCGCTCGCGGTCATCGCGGCGTCGAATTCGACCTCTCGTTCGTTCTGCGCCGCGCGTGCGCCAGCGCGCGGGGCGCCAGCGCTTCGCGCACCCGCGGCCGGCGCCTGGAGGGCTCCGCCTTGCCCTCGGCGCTCGGCAGCATCTGCGCGAGCAGCTTGTTGGCCAGCTCGGGATCGCGAAACCACGCATCGAAGAGTTCGCGGAACACCAGCCGGTCCTCCTCGCGGCTGATCATCACGGCCTCCATCGCCGCGGCGAGATCGAGGCGGTTCTCGATACCCACGAGCGTCGCGGCCTCGGCGGCGAGCGCGATGCGCATCGAATCGGTGCGCACGCCGGCGCGGCGCAGCGCACGGCCGAAGCCCAGCATGTTGCCCGCCATCTTGCCGCGGCGAGCGTCGCCAAGCTGATGGGCAGTATTCAAGGCGCAGCCTCCTCCTCGGGCCTGAGGAGATCCGTCGCCATCGCGTGCGTCAGCGCGGCCACGTCATCGCGCTGCTTGAAGAGGATGCCCGCGGTGTCGACCACGATCTCCGGGTCGAGCTCGATGGTGTCGAGCGCCACCAGCGCCTTCGCCCATTCGACGCTTTCGGCGATGCCGGGGCCACGCTGGAACGCGCTCGCAAAGGGCGTGCTGCGCAGGCGGCCGACGAAATTCGCGATCTGCTCGGACAGCGCGGCGCTGGCTTGCGGCACCTGTGCGCGCACGATCGCGAGTTCGCGTTCGCGCTCCGGATAGTCGAGCCAGTGATAGAGGCAGCGGCGCTTGACCGCGTCGTTGAGTTCGCGCGTGCGATTGCTGGTAAGGATCGTGACCGGTGGGACCAGCGCGCGGATGGTGCCGAGTTCCGGGATGCTGACCTGGTATTCGCCGAGGTACTCCAAAAGGAAGGCCTCGAAGGGCTCGTCCGCGCGATCGACTTCATCGATCAGCAGGACCGCACCGGGCGCGGGCGCCTGCAGCGCCTGTAGCAGCGGGCGGCGGATCAGGTAGCGCGGCTGGTAGACCTCGGATTCGACGTCGGTGGAGATGCCCTGCGCCTCGGCCGCACGCATGTGCAGCATCTGCGCGGCGTAGTTCCACTCGTAGAGCGCCTCGCGCTGTTCGAGGCCGTCGTAGCACTGAAGCCGCAGCAGCTCGCGGTTGAGCGCGGTCGACAGCGCCTTGGCCAGCTCGGTCTTGCCGACGCCGGGCTCGCCTTCGAGCAGCAGCGGGCGCTGCAGCTTGAGCGCCAGGAACACCGCCGTGGCGAGCCGCCGGTCCGCGTAGTAGCCGGCGCCCTGCAGCGCCTGCACGACGGCGTCGATGGAGGAGAACGGCGAAGCCGCCTGAGGGGTGTCGTGATCGGTCATCTCGGCAGCTTAAGGGCTCTTGGCAATACAGGCAGGCTGCGGGGAATGGCCCGCCCCGCAGCCACCTGCCGCGCACAACAAAGCGGCGAACGGCCTTACCCGAGCGCCTTCGCTACGGCCCGCTGGGTCAGCACGCTGATGAGGTTCGCGCGGTACGCGGCCGACGCGTGCAGGTCGGTGTTGAGATCGCTCGAATCGATCTTCACCGAGGCCGCCGACTCCGGCGTGAAGGCCTTGCCGAGCGCCTGCTCGAGCCCCGCGTGCCGGAACACGCCGTTGCCCGCGCCAGTGACCGCCACGCGCACGCCGCTGTCGAATTGCGCGACGAACACGCCCACGAGCGGGAAGTTCGACGCCTTCTGGCGCAGCTTTTCGTAGGCGGCGCGCTTCGGAATCGGGAAGCGGATCGCCTTGATGAGCTCGCCGTCGGTCAGCGCGGTGGTGAAGAGGCCCTGGAAGAAGTCGTCGGCCGCGATCTCGCGCTGCGTGGTGACCACCGTCGCGCCGCTCGCGAGCACCGCGCTCGGATAGCACGCCGCCGGGTCGTTGTTGGCAACCGAGCCGCCGATGGTGCCCATCGCGCGCACCTGCCGGTCGCCGATGTGAGCAGCGAGCCACGCGAGCGCCGGAAAGGCGGCCTTGACGTCGGCGTTGTTCGCGACATCGAGATGCCGCGTCATTGCACCGATCACGAGCGCATCGCCCGACTTGCTGATCCCCGCGAGCTCCTTGATGCCGCTCAGGTCGGCGAGTTGCTCGGGGGCGGAAAGGCGCAGCTTCATCGAGGCCAGCAGCGTCTGGCCGCCGGCGAGCGGCTTGGCGCCGGCCGCCGCGAGCTTGACCGCATCGGCCAGGGTCGTGGGACGTTCGAGAGTGAAGGCGTACATGGTGTTCTGACCTTTTTTCGTATTCAGGGTTGCTTGTGCATCGCTTCCCACACGCGGTAGGGCGATGCCGGCATGTCGAAGTCCTTGACGCCGAGCGGCGCGAGCGCATCGAGCACCGCGTTGATCACCGCGGGCGGCGAACCGATCGCACCCGCCTCGCCGCAGCCCTTGGTGCCCAGCGGGTTATGGGTGCAGGGCGTGCACACGGTATCGAGCTTGAACATCGGGAAGTCGTCGGCGCGCGGCATGGCGTAGTCCATGAAGCTGCCGGTGAGGAGCTGGCCTGTCTCGTTGTCGTAGACGCAGTTCTCCATCAAGGCCTGCCCGATGCCCTGCACGAGGCCGCCCAGGACCTGCCCTTCCACGATCATCGGATTGATGATGGTGCCGAAGTCGTCGACGGCCGTGAAGCGGTCGACCCGCACTTCGCCGGTCTGCTTGTCGATCTCGACCTCGCAGATGTAGGTGCCGCCCGGGAAAGTGAAGTTCGTCGGGTCGTAGAACGCTGTTTCGTTGAGCCCCGGCTCCAGCTTGTCGAGCGGATAGTTGTGCGGCACGTAGGCCGTGAGCGCGACCTGCCCGAAGGGAATCTTCTTGTCGGTGCCCTTGACGGTGAACTCGCCGTTGGCGAATTCGACGTCGGCATCGCTGGCCTCCATCAGATGCGCCGCGATCTTCTTGGCCTTGGTCTCGATCTTGTCGAGCGCCTTCATGATCGCCGCGCCGCCGACCGAGATCGAGCGCGAACCGTAGGTGCCCATGCCGAAAGGTACGCGTCCGGTGTCGCCGTGCACGACGTCCACGTTCTCGACGGGGATGCCCAGGCGCGCGGCCACCACCTGCGCGAAGGTGGTCTCATGGCCCTGTCCGTGGCTGTGCGAGCCGGTGAACACCGTCACGCTGCCGGTCGGATGGACGCGAATCTCGCCGCACTCGAACAGACCCGCGCGCGCCCCGAGCGCACCCGCGATGTTCGACGGCGCGATGCCGCAGGCTTCGATGTAGCTCGAGTAGCCGATGCCGCGCAGCTTGCCCCTGGCCTCGCTCGCCGACTTGCGCTCGCCGAAGCCGGCCACGTCGGCCAGCGTCTTGGCCTTGTCCATGCAGGCATGGAAGTCGCCCGTGTCGTACTGCAGCGCCACTGGCGTCTGGTAGGGGAAGCTGGTGATGAAGTTGCGCTTTCGGATCTCGTCCTGGCCGAGGTTCATCTCCCATGCGCAGCGCGAGACCAGTCGCTCGAGCAGGTAGGTGGCTTCCGGCCGGCCCGCGCCGCGGTAGGCATCGACCGGCGCGGTGTTGGTGAACCACGCATCGACTTCGACGTAGACCTGCGGCGTGGCGTACTGGCCCGCAAGCAGCGTCGCGTAGAGGATGGTCGGTATCGCGGTCGAGAAGGTCGACAGGTAGCCGCCCAGGTTCGCATCGGTATGCACGCGCAGCGCAAGGAACTTGCCGTTGGCATCCATCGCCATCTCGGCGTGGCTCACGTGATCGCGGCCGTGGGCGTCGGAGAGGAAGGATTCGGAACGCTCCGCCGTCCACTTGATGTTGCGGTTGAGCTGCTTCGAGCCCCAGGTCAGGGCCACGTCTTCCGCATAGAGATAGATCTTCGAGCCGAAGCCGCCGCCCACGTCGGGGGCGATCACGCGCACCTTGTGCTCCGGCAGGCCGAGCACGAAGGCCGTCATCAGCAGGCGCTCGACGTGCGGGTTCTGGTTGGAGACGTAGAGCGTGTACTCGTCGTTCGCGCGGTTGTAGCTGCCGATCGCGACGCGCGGTTCGATCGCATTGGGCACGAGGCGGTTGTTGACAAGATCGAGCTTGGTCACATGCGCCGCATTCGCGAATGCCGCATCGACCCCGGCCTTGTCGCCGATCGTCCACTTGTAGCACTGGTTGTCCGGCGCCTGCTCGTGGATCACGACGCCGCTCTGCTTCTTCGCGGCATCGGCCACGCTGACCAGCGCGGGCAGCTCTTCGTAGTCGACCACGATCGCCTCGGCGGCGTTTTTCGCCTGCTCGACCGTCTCGGCCACGACCATGGCGACATGGTCCCCGACGTAGCGCACTTTGCCGATCGCAAGGATCGGATGCGGCGGCTCCTTCATCGGCGTGCCGTCGGGGTTGTTGATGAGCCAGCCGCAGGGCAGGCCGCCCATCTTTCCGTCGATGTCCTTGCCGGTGAAGATGCCGACCACGCCGGGCATCTTGAGCGCGGCCGACGTGTCGATGGACTTGATGTTCGCGTGCGCATGCGGCGAACGCAGGAACACTGCGTGTGCCTGGTTGGCCAGGGTCACGTCGTCGGTGTACTGGCCGGCGCCGGTGAGGAAGCGGTAGTCCTCCTTGCGGCGCAGCGCCTCGCCGATATGCGGCAGGTTGGAGAAGTCGGATGCACCCATGTCGTTCTCCTCAGACGCTGGCCACGGGCTTGCCGGCCATCGCCTCGCCGCCCATCATGACCGCCTTGACGATGTTCTGATAGCCGGTGCAGCGGCAGAGATTGCCGTCGAGCAGTTCGCGGACCTCGGTCTCGCTCGCCTTGGGGTGATGCGTGCACAGGTCGATGGCGCTCATCACCATGCCCGGCGTGCAGAAGCCGCATTGCAGGCCGTGGCACTCCTTGAACGCGGCCTGCATGGGGTGCATGGTGCCGTCGGCCTGGGCCACGCCCTCGATGGTCGTGACCTTCGCACCGGCGACCTGCGCCACCAGCACATTGCAGGACTTCACCGCACGTCCATTGACGTGGACCGTGCACGCGCCGCACTGCGCGGTGTCGCAGCCCACGTGCGTGCCGGTGAGATGGAGGTGCTCCCGGAGCGCCTCGACCAGGAAGGTGTTGGGCGGCGCGTCGACCGTGACCTCGCGGTCGTTGACCGTGAAAGAAACCTGCATGTGGCTGTCTCCGTTGTGAAGGAAAGAGATGGCTGAATTCGGCCACATGAATCTTGGCCGCCGCACCTGACCGGAACCCTAGGCAAAACCCTAGCCGCTTGCGCGTGGCACTTGAAATTCTCAAAATGAAACAGCTTGCCCGCCGGCAACGCCCACGCCCAACAGGTGCCGCCCAGGCCCGAATCACACGATGACCGCATCCCTCTCCTCGCCGCCGCCAGAGCGCTCCATTTCCATCGCCCAGGCACGACGCGAATGGATCGACGGCGAACCCGCCGCCGTGCAAGGCACGCGGGTCGAACCCTGGCTGCGGCGTTCATGGCAGCGCTGCCTCGCGGCCGGGCGGCTGCCCACGGAGCGTGTGAGCTTCGATCCGGTTTCTGCGCAGGCCGCGGCGCGTGTCGCCGATCGCAACCGGGCGCTGGTCTCGGCGGCGCGGCCGGTGATCGAGCGGCTTTCGCGCGCCATCGCCGACACGCGCTACTTCGCGATCCTCACGGATGCGGCCGGCATCGTGGTCGACGTCGGATCGCTGCCGGGCGGCAGCGATCCGGCCGCGCGCCATGCGCAAGACATCGCTCGCATCGGTGTGGACCTGTCGGAGCGCGCGGTCGGCACCACCGCGATCGGCACGGCGCTGGCCGAACACGAGTCGGTGTGGCTGCACCGCGGCGAACATTTCTTCGACGACACCAGCATCTACAGCTGCGCAGGTGCGCCGCTCTTCGGTCCGCGCGGCGAATGCATCGGCATGCTGGACCTGACCGGCGTCCAGGTGGTCGAGCGGCCCGAGCTGCGCCATCTCGCCGCCCTGTCGGCGCGCAGCATCGAGAACGCGCTGCTGCAGGATCATCCGTGCGAGCTGCGGCTGCGCATCGGCTGGCCGGGCTGCGCGCCGGGCGCCGACGCCGAAGGCCTGCTGTGCGTCGACGCGGATGGCTACGTCATCGGCGCGAACGCGGCGGCACGCCACATGCTGCACCAGCCGCTGGGCACGGGGCCCGCGCTGCACTGCAACGACCTCTTCGCGCTGCCGCCGCAGATGCTTTTCGACGCGGCGAAGCGTGGCGATCCGCTGCTCGAAGTGCCGCTGTGGTCCGGCCTGCGCGTACACGTCCGGCCGCAGATCGCGAGCCGCCCTGTCGTGTCATCGCAAGGCGGCGGCCGGCCGCGCCTGCGCGACGTGGAAACCGCGCTGATCCGCAAGGCGGTGGAAGACGCACGCGGCAACGTCGCCGAGGCCGCACGCGCACTGGGCATCAGTCGCGCGACCGTCTATCGCAAGCTCCCCCGCAGCCGGCGCGCTGTCTGATCCGGCCGCCGCCTTCGTGCGGTTTGCCACAGAACGCCGGCCGGGCCGCAGCCCGTTCGGATAGACCTATTTACACTTTGTTGCTATTGTCAATAGTTGCAAAAACTTCTGCGTGCCCCATCGTCGGCATGCTCTGGAGACGTTGACCATGAGTGATTCCAAGGCCCGCGCCTTCGACCCCCCGCCGAAACCGACACGGCGCCAAGTCATCGGCCGGCTGGCCGGAGCCGCCGCCGTCGCCGGCCTCGGACTGCCAGTCTTCGCGCAGGCCAAGACCCTGCGGATCGGCGCCACTTTCGACAACAGCAGCGTCGAGAAGGCCAACGGAACCGGGCTCTTCCTCGGATCGAGCGCCTATTTCAACGCGCTCAACCGCGCTGGCGGCATCAACGGCACGAAGGTCGAGCTGGTCATGGCCGACGACCAGTTCAAGCCCGACATCGCCAAGGCCAACGCCCTCTCCTTCGCGGCGGACAGCTCGACGCTGGCCATCCTGCACCCGCTCGGCACGCGCCAGACGGCGGAGGTCAGCGACGCGGTTCCCGGCATGGCAGTGGTGGGGCCGAACACCGGCACCGTCTCGCTGCGCAAGAAGGCGAATCCGAACACCTTCTGGGTGCGCGCGAACTACGACCAGGAAATCGACAAGCTCATCGCCACGGCAGCCGTGCTGGGCCAGTCGCGCATCGGCATCGTGTATTCGAACGACCCGCTCGGCCAGTCGCTGCTCGCGGGCTACAAGGCCGCGCTGGCGAAAGTCAAGCTCGAACCCGCGGTAGTCGCGAGCAC
Source organism: Variovorax ureilyticus (assembly GCF_050632185.1). Taxonomy (GTDB): domain Bacteria; phylum Pseudomonadota; class Gammaproteobacteria; order Burkholderiales; family Burkholderiaceae_C; genus Variovorax; species Variovorax ureilyticus_A. Next base: position 967,012 of record NZ_CP192579.1, on the reverse strand, counting down.
GCCGAGCACCACCAGCATGGATGTCGAGCCGGCCGCGCGCCAGATCGCGGAAGCGAGCCCGCAGATCGTGATCATCGGGCTGGCCGGCACGGCGCCGGCCTTCGTGCGTGCGCTGCGGGCGGCGGGCGGCAAGAGCAGTGCGTACGGGCTGTCGATCACGGCCGGGTCGCTCAGCGCGATGGGCGACCTCGCGCACGGACTGGGCTTCGCGATGGTGGTGCCGTCGCCGTATGCGACCAAGTTCGAGATCGTGCGGCGCTACCAGGCCGACATGATCGCCAACGGCAGCAAGGAGTTCTCGCTGCCGAGCCTGGAGGGCTACATGGATGCCGCCGTGCTGGCCGAAGGCCTGCGCCGCGCCGGTCCGGCGCCGACGCGCGCGGCCGTGATCGCGGGGCTGGAACGCATCGAGGCCTTCGACCTCGGCGGCGTGAAGATCAACTTCGGCAAGACCAACCGCGAAGGCAACCAGTTCGTGGACGTGGCGGTGGTCAGCACCAACGGAAGGCTGATCAGCTGATTCGCACCCGGCGGGCCGCCGGCCTCGGTCGAGCGCGATTCGAGGCGCTCAAGCAGAATCGCGCGATGAGTTCCTACGCCACAGAACAACCTTCCCGCGCCGAGGTCGACGCGATGTCCGGCCTCACGGTGGTCGAGTTCGGCGCCAACTGGTGCGGCATCTGCAAGGCCGCCCAGCCGGTGATCAGCGAGGCGTTGCGCGATGCGCAGCACCTGCGCCACCTCAAGGTCGAGGACGCCAGTGGGCGACCGCTCGGCCGATCCTTCCACGTCAAGCTCTGGCCGACGCTGGTCTTCATGCGCGACGGCGTGGAAGTCGGCCGCGTGGTGCGGCCCGGCAACGCCGCGGACATCCGCCGCGAGCTCGAACAAGCGGCGAAGCCGTAGCCGTAGATCCAGAAACCCCGCGGAACCGGCTTCGCCGGGCCGCCGGGGTTGCCCCCGGAGAGGGGTGCCCGAGCCACACGCAGTGGGCGAGGCTGGGGGCGAACTCAGTGCGGCACCTTGTCCAGGAAGCCGGTGACCGTTTGCAGCTTGCCCGCTTCGAGCTGCACGAAGTCCGTGCCTTCGATCAGATCCTCGGCGCCGCTCGGCCCGAGCGTCCACGAGAAGCGAAGTTGATCGCCATGCCCGTCCACGCGACCCTTGAGCGCGAAGCGGAACCCCGGGTAACGCTGGTGGACACCGCCGACGAGCGCGTTGATCTGAGTGCGGCCGCTGGCCTCTGCAATCGGATCGACGTAGCGCGCGTCGTCGGTCCAGTGCGTTTCGAGCAGCTTCAGGCGACGGCCCTCGTCGGTCTCGTTCCAGACGGCGATGTATTGCTCGGCGAGCCGGACGGCATCGGGGGTGGCGGCGTTCATGGCGAATCCTTTCGGTGTTCAACACCCGCAACGGCGCGGGGTGAACGAATGGTCGCCGCGAGGCCGCCGCCGGTCGATGACGCGGGAGGTTATGCGGGCACGCCCGCCGGCCGCGCGATGCGCCGCCCGCCGGATGCCGGCGCGAGGTAGCGATCGACCGAAAGGCCGTCGGTGCGGATGTCGGGACGGCGGCCCATCACCTGATCGGCGACCACCCTGCCCGAGCCGCAGGCCATGGTCCATCCCAGCGTGCCGTGGCCGGTGTTGAGGAACAGGTTGGTGTACGGCGTGGCGCCGATGATCGGCGTACTGTCGGGCGTCATCGGGCGCAAGCCGGTCCAGAAGTCGGCGCGCGCCAGGTCACCGCCGGGGAACAGATCGGTCACGACGCGCTCGAGCGTCTCGCGGCGACGCGGGTTCAGCCGCAGGTCGAAGCCGCCGAGCTCGGCCATGCCGCCGACGCGGATGCGGTCGTCGAAACGGGTGACCGCGACCTTGTAGGTTTCGTCGAGCACCGTGGATTGCGGCGCCAGTGCGGGATCGACCAATGGCACGGTCAGCGAATAGCCCTTGACCGGATACACCGGGATGTCCAGCCCCAGCGGCGCGATGAAATCGCGCGAGTAGCTGCCGAAGGCCAGCACGAAGCGGTCGGCGGTGAGCACCTCTCCACCGGCCAGACGCACGCCGGTGATGCGGCCGCCTTCGGTGACGAGACGCTCGACCGATCGATCGAAATGGAAATGAACGCCGAGCCCGCGCGCCACCTCGGCCAGGCCCTTGGTGAACATGTTGCAGTCGCCGGTTTCGTCGTTCGGCAGGCGCAGGCCGCCGGCGAGCAGATCGCCGGTGCGCGCCAGCGCCGGTTCGACGGACGCGAGCTGCTCGCGACTGAGCAGCTGATACGGGACGCCGCATTCTTCGAGCACGGCCACATCGCGCTGCACCGCATCGAGCTGTGCCTGCGTGCGGAAGAGCTGCAGCGTGCCCTGGGTGCGGTGCTCATAGCGCACGCCGGTTTCGGCGCGCAGTTGCCGCAGGCAATCGCGGCTGTATTCGGCCACGCGCATCATTCGTTCCTTGTTGACGGCGTAGCGGTCGGGCGAGCAGTTCTTGAGCATCGCCCCCATCCAGCGCAACTGGAACAGCGTGCCGTCCGGACGGATCGACAGCGGTGCGTGCTTCTGGAACATCCACTTGAGCGCCTTGAACGGAATGCCCGGCGCGGCCCACGGCGTTGAATAGCCAGGCGAGACCTGCCCGGCATTGGCGAAGCTGGTTTCCTGCGCGGCGCCGCTCTGGCGGTCGAGCACGGTCACTTCGGCGCCAGCCTTGGCGAGGTAGTACGCGGTCGTGACACCGATGACGCCGCCACCCAGAACAATCACTTTCATCGCAAAACCCATCCGATTCAGGAAATGAGCTAAGCGTATCTCTCACATTGCCATAAACTTCGCTGAAATCAGTCGCCATGACAGTTGTTTTCGCTGATATTTGGCCGCTTTTGGGCCCGAAGGAGTGAAATGATCGAGCTCGATCGAACGGACCGGAAAATCCTCGACATCCTCCAGCGCCAGGGGCGCATTTCGATGACCGATCTGGCCGAGCAGATCGGCCTCTCGACCTCGCCTTGCTCCGAGCGCGTGCGCCGCATGGAGCGCGAAGGCGTCATCACCGGCTACTACGCGCGCGTCGACCCGCAGGCCCTCGGCAAGACGCTGCTGGTCTTCGTCGAAGTCACGCTCTCGTCCAAGTCGGGCGACGTGTTCGACAAGGTGCGCAAGGAACTGATGCACGTGCCGGAGGTCATGGAATGCCACCTCGTGTCCGGCGGCTTCGACTACCTGATCAAGGCACGCCTGCGCGCGATGAGCGATTACCGCAACCTGCTCGGAGATCTGCTCAAAAAGCTCCCCGTCAGCGCCGAATCACGCAGCTATGTCGTGATGGAAGAGGTCAAGGAAAGCCTCTACCTGCCCGTGGACAGGTAGCTCGCCCCCAGCCTCGCCCACTGCGTGTGGCTCTGCACCCCCTTCCGGGGGCAACCCCAGCGGCCCGGCAAAGCCGGTTCCGCGGGGTTTCTGGTTCACTCATTTGCCTGCGGCGTTGGGGAAGAAGAGCTGTTCGCCGGCGATCTTGTACGAGGCGATCGTCGACTGACCCGCGGGCGAAATCACCCAATCCACGAATTTCTGCGCCCCTGCGCTGTTGAGCTGCGGGAATTTGGCCGGGCTGACGACCATCACGCCGTACTGGTTGAAGAGGCGCTTGTCACCCTCCACCAGGACCGCGAGATCGGCGCGGTTCTTGAAACTCAGCCAGGTACCACGGTCGGCCAGCAGGTAGGCGCCGGTCGAAGCCGCGATGTTGAGCGCCGGGCCCATGCCACAGCCGCATTCCTTGTAGCCCGCGCCCTTCCTCTCGCCCGGCACCGGCTGGCCGGCTTCGGCGAGGCCCGTCTGCGTCCACAGGCGGCGCTCGGCGGCGTCGGTGCCGCTCTTGTCGCCGCGCGACACGAAGGGCGCGTTGGCGGCGGCGACCTTCCTGAGCGCGGCGACGATGTCGCGGCCCTTCGTGCCGGCCGGATCGTCCTTCGGCCCGATGAGCACGAAGTCGTTGTACATGACCGGGAAGCGCTTGGCCGCAAAGCCTTCCGCGACGAACTTCTCTTCGGCTGCGGTGTCGTGGACGAAGAGCACGTCCGCATCACCGCGCTTGGCCATATCGATCGCCTGACCGGTGCCGACCGCGACCACCTTCACGTCGATGCCGGTGGCCTGCTTGAACGCCGGCAGCAGATGGCCGAACAGGCCGGACTGCTCGGTCGAAGTGGTCGAGGCCATGGTGATGGTTTCGGCGCTCGCGGACGGCGCCGCCGCCGAAAGAACGATCGCGCCCGACGCGATCAACGCATGCAGACCGGCGCGGCCAAGCCGGGGAATCCCGTGGAACCGGCTTTGGCGGGCCGCCGGAATGGCCCCCGGAGAGGGCGAGCGCCGAAGGCGCATGAGGGTGAGTGTCACAGAGCTTCTCCTTTGACGAACAGACGTGCTTCACGGGGCAGAGGCCCGTTGAAGAAATCGTGGACCGGCAGGTCGGCGAGCAGCTGGCCGTGCTCGAGATAGATGACACGGCTCGCGAGGCGCTTGACCTGCCCGAGGTTGTGGCTGGCGAACACCAGCGTGCGGCCGTGCGCCGCATCGGCGATGAGCGCTTCGACATCGCGCTTGGCGGTCGGGTCGAGGCTCGCGGTGGGTTCGTCGAGCAGCAGCACGTCCGGCTGCAGCACCCAGGCGCGGGCCAGCGCCATCCGTTGCTGCTGGCCGCCCGACAGCGTGCGGGCGTTGCGGTCCACGAGATCGGCGAGGCCGACGCGCGCGAGCGCCACCATGGCCTCGCGCTGCGCATTGCGCCACGGCGCACCGTGCAGCCAGAGCGCGAGCGCGACGTTGTTGCGCACGCTCGCGCGCAGCATGTGCGGCCGCTGGAACAGCATCGCCTGCCGGCGACGCCGCACGCGGCTGACGAAAGCACCCCGGGAGTGCGGCACCAGCCCGTGCAACACCCGCAGCAGGGTGCTCTTTCCGCTGCCGTTCGCGCCGATCAGCGCGACGCGCTCGCCTGCGTGGATCGACAGCGTGGCTCCGGACAGGGCCAGCACGCGCCCGAACCGCACGTCGACGTCGTGCAGGCTGAAGAGCGGCTCGGCGTTGGCGAACCCGCTCACGATGCCACCTCCAGATGGCGTCTGACCGCCGGATCGGCCACCGCGCCATCGACGCGCTCGCGCCAGCTGCGCACCGCCGCGATCACCAGGTTGAGCACCAGCACCACCCCCAGGAGGACGAAGCCGAGCGCGAGCGCCAGCGGCAGATCGCCCTTGCTGGTCTCGAGGGCGATGGCGGTGGTCATCACGCGCGTGAAGCCGTCGATGTTGCCGCCGACGATCATCACCGCGCCGACTTCCGACACCGCACGGCCGAAGGCGGCGATCACGACCGTGACCAGCGCATAGCGCTCGTCCGCCACGAGCAGCAGCGCACGCGCGAAGGGGCTGGCGCCGAGCGACCGCAGCTGTTCGCCGTGCGCGCGATCGGCATCCTCGATCGTCTGCCGCGTCAGTGCGGTGACGACCGGCAGGACGAGGATCGTCTGCGCCAGCACCATCGCCTTGAAGCTGAACAGCCAGCCCAGGAAGCCCAGGGGCCCCGAGCGCGAAAGGAGTAGGTAGATCAGCAGACCGACCACCACCGAAGGCAGCGCGAGCAGCGTGTTGAGCAGGATCAGGAGCAGCGGGCGTCCCGCAAAACGCACGACCGCGATCCAGGCGCCGAGCACCAGACCCAGGCCGCAGGCGAGCGCGCACGCCGTCGCACTGACCGCCAGCGACCGGCCGACGATCGCCAGCAACACCGGGTCGCCCGAAGCGAGGAGCTGGCCTGCGGCGGAGACGCTGTCTGAGAAGGTGTTCATTCGTGAGGGAGAGCAAAACGCGGGGCAGTGTGGAGCAAATTGCCACCGCGGCTTATGCAATCACTTTCATAAGTTCCGGAATGCGTCTGGAATGCATTTGCATAATCCCCCGGGCTCCTGCTTCCAGCCGCCCACCGTGCACCATATAGAACTCTCCTACGCCATCGCGCCACGCAGAAGCGGCCGAACGCTGATCCGCAACCCGCTCATGGAACTGCTGCACGCGGTGCGCGAACACGGCTCCATCTCGTCGGCGGCGCGCGCGCTGGGCTTTTCGTATCGGCACGTCTGGGGCGAACTCCGGCGCTGGGAAGATGTGCTCGGCCACGCGCTGGTCACGGGCGAGCAGGGTCGCTCGGCGCAGCTCTCGGAGTTCGGCGACAAGCTGCTGTGGGCCGAGCGGCAGGCCCAGGCGCGGCTCGCCCCGCAGATCGAGGCGCTGCACGCCGATCTTGAACGCGCGTTCGCGCTTGCCTTCGACGACAGCACGCACGTGCTGAGCCTGCATGCGAGCCACGACGACGCGCTGGTCCTCCTTCGCGGCCACGCGGCAGCCACCGCGCGCCTGCAGCTCGACATCCGCTTCACCGGCAGCGTCGATGCGATCAGTGCGTTGAACCAGGGGCGCTGCGTGATGGCCGGCTTTCACACGCTGGAGCATTCGCCCAACGGCTCGCTCGCCCAGCGCACCTACAAGCCGCTGCTGAAGCCCGGCCTGCACAAGCTGATCGGCTTTGCGCGGCGCACGCAGGGACTGATCGTCGCGGCCGGCAATCCGCTGGGATTGCGCCATCTGAGCGACGTGGCCGAGCGACAGGTGCGCTACGTGAACCGGCCGCTCGGCACCGGCACGCGTGTGCTGTTCGACGAACTGCTGGAACGCGACGGGCGTGGCGCGGACGCGATCGCCGGCTACGCGCGCAACGAGCCTTCGCACACCGCGGTCGCCCACGCGATCGCATCGGGTCAGGCGGACGCAGGTCTCGGCATCGAATCCGCCGCACGCGCCCTGGGCCTGGGCTTCGTGCCGCTGGTGCATGAGCGATACCACCTCGCCTGCCTCAAGTCCGCGCTGGACCAGCCGGCGATCCAGGCCCTCTTGACCCTGCTGCGCGGCAAGGCCCGGCAGCATCAGCTCGGCACCCTGCCGGGCTACGAGAACGCGGACAGCGGCAACGTGCAGTCGCTGAGCCGACTCTTGCCATGGTGGAGCTTCAAAACGAAGAAGCCGGGCTGAGGATGGCGCCGGCGACGCTCACAGCGTGCAGGTCCTGAAACCGAAGAAGCCATCGTCGCGATCGGGCGCCGCGAAGTCCCTGCGCTTGGGCGAGCGCAACCGCGCACGGGTCGCGAACGACGCACCACGGAGCACGCGCGCGCGCCCGAAGGCGGGTTTCGGATCGAAGGCCGATCCCTCACTCCAGGGATCGGCGCGGAACCCGGTCCACGGCCGCAGCGTGCCCGCGGTCCACTCATGGACGTCGGCCCAGCGGAAGCCGCGGTTCATCGCGGTGTGCGCCGCGATCTCCCATTCGACTTCGGTCGCCAGCCGGCGGCCGGCCCAGCGCGCCCAGGCGTCGGCTTCCCACCAGCTCACATGTACCACGCTCTGGTTGTCCGCGGCGCGCACCGTTCGGCCGAACCGCTGCTGCAGCACCGAGCCGCCGCCCTCGCGCGTCGATCCGATCTGTTCGACGTGGCGCGGGCCGCGCCGGCCGTCGACCTGGGCGGCCAGCCACGCCTGGCCCTCCGGGCGCCACAGCTCGGGCCGGTCGTAGCCGCCGTCGTCGACGAATTCGACGAACTGGCTCCAGGTGACCGGCTGCGCATCGATCTCGAATTCCGGCACGTCGGCGCGTTCCGAGCCGCATTCCTGCGCGAATGCGAAACCCGGCCCCGACATGCCGAGTTCCCAGGCAGTGCCCGGCACCAGCACCGGCTGGCGGGCGACGGCGGCCGGCGGCAGTTCGATACCCAGTCCCAAACCCAGCGTCTGCGCCATCACGATGAGCTGCTCGCCGCACATGTCCTCGTGAAACAACGCGAGCCGGTAGAAATAAAGGCCCGCGTCCGTCTCCGCCGCGTGCTCGAGCAGTTCCAGCGTGATTTCCAGCGTTTCGAGCAGGTAGGCCTTGGTCTGCGCGAGATCCGGCATGTCGGGCGACCACCGTTCGGCCGGCGGAACCTGCGAGGGGTTCCACCAGGCGTCTGCGTTCGGCTCGATGGCCGCAAGCCGCGTGGGCCGGACCGGGCACTCGGCGCCGAACGCGCGCTGGGTATTGCGGGCGATCCACCATTCGGCGAACCATCCGATCTGCCCGGCCAGCCAAACCGGCGGATCGACGCCCTCGACGCGCGGCATCGCGAGCGTCGCCGAGCCGAGGGCCTCCTCGTAGAGCGACAGCAGTTGCAGCGTGTGGTTGCGCGCATCGATCAGCGCCAGCGACAGCAGGTCGCGGCCGGCGCGGCGCACGTCCGGCGAATCGATCGCCTGCGGGGCGCCGGAAATGCTGAAAGGCGTCGACGACGACGGGCTCGAAGGCATCGGGAATTATGACGATCCGCGCGCTGGCGACGTCAACTCGGCGTTGCCCGGGGGAATAACCGCCGGCAGGCAGCGCCACCCCACTTATAAAATACGCGCCCTCACTTTCCCCTGACCAGAAAGAACTCTTCATCATGAGACGCTTCCCGCTCAAGAACCCGCTTCTCGCCATCGCCGCGTTTGCCGCGTTCACCGCCTTCGGTCCTGCCGCACAGGCGGCCGACCTGAAGATCGGCGTCGCCGAAGCCTTGTCCGGCGGCGCCGCCCAGTACGGCACCGCCATCCGCAACGGCTTCGAACTGGCCGCCCTCGAGATCAATGCCGCCGGCGGCATCAACGGCAACAAGATCGAACTGGTCGTCGCCGACGAGCAGGGCAAGAAGGAAGAGGCGATCAACGTCTTCAAGAAGCTGATCTTCCAGGACAAGGTGCTGATGGTCTTCGGACCGACGCTGTCGAACTCCGCGCAGGCCGCCGACCCGATCGCCCAGGCCGCCAAGACAGTGGTCTTCGGCACGTCCAACACGGCCGACGGCATCACCTCGATCGGCGACCACGTCTTCCGCAACTCGGTGACCGAAGCCGACGTGCTGCCCGAGACGATCAAGACCGCCGTCAAGAACGCCGGCATCAAGAAGGTGGCCGTGCTCTACGGCAACGACGACGTCTTCACCAAGAGCGGCTACGACAACTTCAAGAAGGCGCTCGAAGACCTGAAGATCCCGGTGACCACCACCGAGACCTTCGCCAAGGGCGACGTGGACTTCAAGGCCCAGCTCACCAAGATCAAGGCCAGCGGCGCGGATGCGATCGTGCTGTCGGCGCTGCTCGCCGAAGGCGCACCGATCATGGTGCAGGCCCGCCAGCTCGGCCTGAACGTGCCGGTCATCGGCGGCAACGGCATGAACTCGGTGAAGATCTTCGAACTCGCCAAGGGCCAGTCGGACAACCTCTACGTGGGCAGCCCCTGGTCGTCCAGCAACGCCACGCCCGAGAACACGAAGTTCATCAAGGCCTACACCGAGAAGTTCAAGACGGCGCCCGACCAGTTCGCGGCGCAGGCCTATGACGCGATGTACATCGCGGCCCAGGCGCTCAAGAACGTCAAGGTGAGCGGCGACCTCGCGGCCGACCGCGCCGCCGTGCGTGAGGCGCTGCCGTCCGTGAAGCACACTGGCGCCACCGGCGCGTTCCAGTTCCGCCGCGCCAACGACAAGAGCGGCAAGCCGGCCGGCTACGACGCCCAGCAGTTGCCCATCGTCAGCGTGACGAAGGGTTCCGAGTTCGTTATTACCAAGTAACCCCCCAGCCTCGCTCACTGCGTGTAGCTCGGGCACCCCCTGCCGGGGGCAGCACCAGCGGACCGGCAAAGCCGGTTCCGCGGTGTTTCTGGGATGGCGGGAGCCGGCTTTCGGCCCCGCTTTATGTTTTTTTGAATGGGACCACGATGCTTGAACAGCAACTGGTTAACGCGCTCTCTCTTGGGTGCGTCTATGCGCTCTTTGCGCTGGGCTTCACCCTGATCTTCGGGGTGCTCGGCGTGATCAATCTTTCGCACGGCGCGGTCTTCATGGTGGGCGCTTACGCGGCCGTGCAGGTCATGGCGCATTTCGATCTGCCGCTATGGATCGGACTGCTGTTCGCGTTCGTCTCCTGCGGCCTCCTGGGGCTCTTGATCGACTTCCTGGTGCTCAAGCCGCTGCGCGCACGCAATGCGCCGCACCTGATCCCGATGATCGCGACCATCGGCGTGGCGATCATCCTCAACAACGGCGTGCAGGGCCTGTTCGGCGCGCAGAACGTGCGCTTCCCGGCGGACGCGGTGTCGGGCGAGTCGCTGAATCTTGCGGGCATCCACCTCACCGCGCTGGAGCTGGGCATCATCCTGCTGTCGTTCGTGCTGATGGCGGTGCTCATGCTGGCGCTCAAGCGCACGCAACTGGGCCGCGCGCTGCGCGCGATCGCCGAGTCCCCGAAGGCGGCCTACCTGCTCGGCATCAATGTCGAGGGGCTTTTCTTCCTGACCTCGTTCGCGGCCGCCGCGCTGGGCGGACTCGCGGGCGTGCTGATCGGGCTCTATTCCAACGCGGTGTTTCCGCTCATGGGCCAGCCGATGCTGCACAAGGGCATCGCGGTGATCATCCTCGGCGGCATGGGCGACATCCGCGGCGCGATGCTGGGCGGCCTGTTCCTCGGCTTCGCGGAGGTGCTGTCGGTGGCCTACATCGGCTCGACCATGCGCGACGCGGTGGCGTTCGGCCTGCTGTTCCTCGTGCTGCTGGTGCGGCCCAAGGGACTCTTCGGCACGGTACAGGAGCGCAAGGTATGACCGTCCTCGAAAACTTCTGGTCGGTCTACAGCAACCTGGTGCTCACCCTGGGCACCAATGCGCTGCTGGCGCTGTCGATCTGGCTCACGCTCTCGTGCGGCATGCTCGCGATGGCGAATGCCGCTTTCATGGGCATCGGCGCCTACACCTCGGCGATCCTGTCGATGAACTACGGCGCCCCCTTCCCGGTCGCGATCGCGGCCGGCATGGCGGCGCCGGCCCTGACGGCGTTCGTGATCGGCAAGCCGACGCTGCGGCTGTCGGGCGTGTATCTCGCGATGGCGACGCTCGCTTTCGGCGAGGTGGTGCGCATCGTGGTGCTCAATGCCGAATCGCTCACGGGCGGCGCGCTGGGCCTCAACGGCATTCCGCAGGCCACGCAGTGGTGGCACGTGCTGCTCGCCGTGGTGCTGGTGCTGTTCGGGCTGTGGCGGCTGCGCCGCTCCAAGGTCGGCCGCGCCTTCGAGGCGATCAAGGAAGACGAGACCGCCGCCGGCCTGATGGGCATCGACGTCGGCGGCCACAAGATGCTGGCCTTCGTGCTCGGCGCCGCGATCGCGGGACTGGCGGGCGTGCTCAATGCGCACCTGACTTTCTTCATCGGGCCGAACGAATACGGCTTCGACCGCGGCGTGGACATCCTGACGATGACCGTGCTCGGCGGCATCAACGGCCTGACCGGTCCCGTGCTCGGCGGCGTGATCCTCACGGTGCTGCCCGAGGCGCTGCGCGCGTTCGGCGATTTCCGGCTGGTGGTCAACGGCGTGATCCTGGTGCTGATCGTGCTGTTCCTGCCGAAGGGCATCTGGGACCCGGCGCGCTTGCGCCAATGGTTCGGGCGCAAGGGAGCGATGGCATGACGGCATCGCTTCTCCAGCTCGACAGCGTCTCGCGCCACTTCGGCGGCCTCAAGGTGCTGCAGGAGGTGAACCTCGACGTGCCGCAGGGCGGCGTCTTCGGCCTCATCGGACCCAATGGCGCGGGCAAGACCACGGTCTTCAACCTGACGACGGGCCTGCTGCCGACCACCGGCGGCTCGATCCGCTTCGAAGGCCGCGACCTCGCGGGACTCAAGCCCCACCAGATCACGCGCGCGGGCATCGCCCGCACGTTCCAGAACATCCGCATCTTCAAGGAGATGTCGCTGCTCGAGAACGTGATGGTCGGCATGCACGCCAAGCTGCGCTATGGCGCATTCGGGCTGCTGGCCGGCACGGGCCTCTTCCGCGGCGAGGAGAAGCGGGCGCGCGATCGCGCGCGCGAGCTGCTCTCGTGGGTCCGTCTCGATCACAAGGGCGACGACGTGGCCGACAACCTCTCGTACGGCGACCAGCGCAAGCTCGAACTCGCGCGCGCCCTCGCCACCGACCCGAAGCTGCTCTTGCTCGACGAGCCGGTGGCGGGCATGAACAGCACCGAAAAGACCGAACTGATGCACGAGATCCGCAACATCGCGGGCCGCGGCTACACCATCTTCATGATCGAACACGACATGCGCTTCGTGATGGGCTTGTGCGAGCACATCGCGGTGCTGAACTTCGGCCGCATCATCGCGCGCGGCAATCCCGACCAGATCCGCAACGATCCGCAGGTGATCGAAGCCTACCTCGGTCGCGAGGAAGACGAAGCGACGAACGAGGGGGTGACGCGATGAGCGCAGCGCCTCTGCTGAAGGTCGAAGGACTGCGGGTCGCCTATGGCCACATCGAGGCGGTCAAGGGCATCGATTTCGAACTGCATGAAGGCCGCATCACCACGCTGGTGGGGGCCAACGGCGCCGGCAAGTCGACCACGCTGCTCGCGTTGTCGGGCCTTGTGGCCAAGGCGGCCGGACGGGTGGTGCTCGACGGGCAGGACCTCACGGCCCAGTCGCCGCACCGCATCGTCGCCTCGGGCATGGTGCAGGTGGCCGAAGGCCGCGCCACGCTGACGACGCTGACGGTGCGCGAGAACCTCGAACTCGGCGCCTACACGCGCCGCGACAGCCGTGCCCAGCGCGCCAACGACCTCGAACGCATCTACACGCTGTTCCCCCGGCTGAAGGAACGGGCCGACGGGCTCGCCGGCAACCTCTCGGGCGGCGAGCAGCAGATGCTGGCGATCGGCCGTGCACTGATGGCGAAACCGCGCGTGCTGCTCTTGGACGAACCGTCGATGGGCCTCGCGCCGATCATCGTGCAGGACATCTTCCGCACGCTGCGCGAGATCAACAAGGCGGGGCTGACGATCTTCCTGGTCGAGCAGAACGTGCGGCAGGCACTCAAGATCGCCGACAGCGCCTATGTGATCGAGACCGGGAAGATCGTGTTGACCGGCAGCGGGCGCGAGCTGCTCGGTAACCCGAAGGTCCAGGACGCCTACCTCGGCGGCTGAGGCGCGGCGAACCGATCTACAGCTTCTGCGCCTGCATGAAGCGGTCGAAGCTGCCCTCGGTAAAGCGGAACCAGGCGTTCTGGTCGGCCAGGAACCTGGCGTAATCGGTGTACACCTTCTTCCACTCGGGGTTGGTGCTGTTCAGGTCGGCGTAGATCTGCTGGGCCGACTTGAAGGCCGCCTCCGTCACGCCCTTCGAGAAGGGTCGCAGCTTGGTGCCGGAGTGCACGAGTTGCTTCAGCGCGATCGGGTTGCGCGCGTCGTACTTCGCGGTCATGCCGATGTTGGCCTGTGCGGCGGCAGCCGAAACGATCGCCTTGTACTCCGCCGACAGGCCTTCCCAGGCCTTGGTGTTGATGTAGAAGTCCAGTTGCGCACCGCCTTCCCACCAGCCGGGGTAGTAGTAGTACTGCGCGACCTTGTTGAAGCCGAGCTTCTGGTCGTCGTAGGGACCGACCCACTCCAGCGCATCGAGCGTGCCCTTTTCGAGGGCAGGGTACAGGTCGGCGCCGGGGAGGGACCGGGGAATCACGCCCAAGGGTTCGAGCACGCGGCCGGCGAACGGGTTGGTGCGGAACTTCAGGCCCTTCAGGTCGGCCACCGACCTGATCTCCTTGCGGAACCAGCCGCCCATCTGCGCGCCGGTGTTGCCGCCCGGCAGGTTGTAGATGTTGTACCTGGCGTAGAACTCGCGCATGAGCTTCAGGCCGTTGCCTTCGTACATCCATGCGTTCATCTGGCGGGTGTTCAGACCGAAGGGCACCGCGCAGCCGAGACAGAAGGTCGGGTCCTTGCCGTAGAAATAGTAGGGCGCGGTGTGCGCCATTTCGATCGCTGCGTCCTGAACGCCGTCGACCACGCCGAAGGCCGGCATCAGCTCGCCGCCCGCATGGACCGAGATCTGGAAATTGCCGCCCGTCATGTCGCTCACGCTCCTTGCGAAGGTCTCGGCCGTGCCGTAGATCGTGTCGAGCGACTTCGGGAAGCTCGACGCGAGACGCCAGCGCACGGCGGCTTGCGCATGGACGGCGGGCGCGATGCCGGCGGCCAGGACGCCTGCAATGCCGGCGTTTTTGATGAGGGAACGACGATCCATCTACACGACCCCGGGCCGGGTCTTCCCTGCGGAAACCACGCTGTCGAAACGCTGCGCGATCGAGCGTTCGATGCCCTCGGCGTCCAAGCCGATACCCGACAGCAGCTTCGCCGGGTCGCCGTGCTCGATGAAGCGGTCGGGCAGGCCGAGCTGCAGCACCGGCTTCTGCAGACCCGCGGCCTGCAGCGCCTCGAGCACCGCACTGCCCGCGCCGCCCATGATCGCGCCCTCTTCCACCGTCACGATCGCGTCGTGCGATCCGGCGACCTTGAGCAGCAGCTCGACATCGAGCGGCTTGGCCCATCGCATGTTGACCACGGTGGCATCGAGCGACTCCGCCGCCTTCAACGCCGGGTAGAGCAAGGTGCCGAAGGCGAGGATCGCGATCCTGCGGCCTTCGCGGCGGATCTCGCCTTTGCCGAACGGCAGCCCGTCGAGCGACTGCGGCGGCGTGACGCCGGCGCCCGACCCGCGCGGATATCGCACCGCGACCGGATGATTCTGCTCGTAGGCGGTGGTGAGCAACTGCCGGCACTCGGCTTCATCCGCCGGGCAGGCCACGCTCATGTTGGGAATGCAGCGCAGGAACGAGATGTCGTAGGCGCCCGCATGCGTCGCGCCGTCGGCACCCACCAGGCCCGCGCGGTCGAGCGCGAAGACCACCGGCAGGTTCTGGATCGCGACGTCGTGGATGAGCTGGTCGTAGGCGCGCTGCAGGAAGGTCGAATAGATCGCGACCACCGGCTTGAGGCCCTCGCACGCGAGACCCGCCGCGAAGGTCACCGAATGCTGCTCCGCGATGCCCACGTCGTAGTAGCGCTCGGGGAAGCGCTTCTCGAACTCGACGAGACCCGAACCCTCGCGCATCGCCGGCGTGATGCCGACGAGGCGACCGTCCTTCGCGGCCATGTCGCACAGCCAGGTGCCGAAGACCTGCGTGAAGGTCTGCTTGGGCGCCGTCGCCGGCTTGACGAGCCCGACGGCCGGGTCGAACTTCGACGGTCCGTGGTAGGCGACCGGATCGGCCTCCGCCAGCTTGTAGCCCTGGCCCTTCTTCGTGACCACGTGCAGGAATTGCGGACCGCGCAGGTGCTTCAGGTTTTCGAGCGTGGGCACCAGCGAATCGATGTCGTGCCCGTCGATCGGCCCGACGTAGTTGAAGCCGAACTGCTCGAACAGCGTGGCCGGCACCACCATGCCCTTGGCGTGCTGCTCCAGCCGCTTCGCCAGCTCGAACAGCGGCGGCGCGGCGCGCAGCACGCTCTTGCCGACGTTCTTCGCGGCCGAGTAGAAGTTGCCGCTCATGAGTTGCGCGAGATAGCGGTTGAGCGCACCCACCGGCGGGCTGATCGACATGTCGTTGTCGTTCAGGATCACCAGCAGCTTGCAGTCGTCGCACACGCCCGCGTTGTTGAGCGCCTCGAAGGCCATGCCGGCCGTGAGCGCGCCGTCGCCGATGATCGCCACCGAATGGCGGTCCTCGCCCTTCTGCCGTGCCGCCAGGGCCATGCCGAGCGCGGCCGAGATGCTGGTGGACGAATGCGCGGTGCCGAAGGTGTCGTATTCGCTCTCGGTGCGCTGCGGAAAGCCGGAGATGCCGCCGAGCTGGCGCAGCGTCGGCATGCGGTCGCGCCGCCCGGTGAGGATCTTGTGCGGATAGGTCTGGTGGCCCACGTCCCACACCAGGCGGTCGTGCGGCGTGTTGAAGACGTGGTGCAGCGCGACCGTGAGCTCCACCGTGCCCAGGTTCGAGCTCAGATGGCCGCCGGTGCGCGACACGTTGTCGAGCACGCAGCTGCGCACTTCGTCGGCGAGTTGCTTGAGCTGGGCGCGGTCCATTTGCCGCAGCTGGGAAGGGTCGTGGATGGTGGGAAGCAGCGGAGCCATGTGCAAAGTCTTGTCGTTATCGATCGCGATCGACGACCATGTGGGCGAGCGCGCGCAGGGCGCCCGTGTCGGCCAGCGCGCTGCGATCCAGCGCTTCGAGGGCCTTGGCCAGCAACTGACGCGCCTGTGCACGCGCGCCGTCGAGGCCGAGCAAAGAGACATAGGTGGGCTTGTCGCTCGCGGCGTCCTTGCCCGCGGTCTTGCCGAGCGTTTCGGAATCGGCGATGACGTCGAGGATGTCGTCGACCACCTGGAAGGCGAGACCCACCGCGGCGCCGTAGTCGCGCAGCGCCGCGAGCGACTGGGGCGCGAGCGCATTGCCGCAGGCCGCACCCATCTCGACGCTGCCCTGCAGCAGCGCGCCGGTCTTCAGGCGATGCATAGTGCGCAGTTCGGCTTCGGTCAAGGCGACGCCGACGCTGGCGAGGTCGATCGCCTGGCCGCCCGCCATCCCCTGGCTGCCAGCGGCGCGCGCCAGCAGGCGGCACAGCGTCGACTGGACCACCGGCGAGATGCCGGTGCCGTCGGGCGTGAGCAGCTCGAACGCGAGCGCCTGCAAGGCATCGCCCGCCAGCAGCGCGCCGGCTTCGCCGAACTTGACGTGCACCGTGGGCTTGCCGCGGCGCAGCACGTCGTTGTCCATGCACGGCAAGTCGTCGTGCACCAGCGAATAGGCGTGGATCAGCTCGACCGCGCAGGCGGCGCGCAAGGCCGCTTCGGCATGACCGTCGACCGCCTCGCTGGCGGCCAGCACGAGCAGCGGCCGAAGCCGCTTGCCGCCGTCGAGCACGGCATAGCGCATCGCGTCGCCCAGTTGCACGGGCGCATCGATGCCGACCCAGTCGGACAGTGCGGACTCGACACGCGCAAGCAGGGGCTCGCTCCACGCGGCCAGACGGGCGGCATCCCACCGCGAGGTTTCGGCGAACGTCGTCATTCGCCGGTCCAGACCTTGAGGCTGCCCGCGTCGAGCAGCTTGATCTGGTCCTCGACCGCCTGCAACTTGTCGCGGCAGAAGGCCAGCAGGGCCGCGCCCCGCTGGTAGCTGCCCAGGAGCTGGTCGAGCGGCAACTGGCCCGATTCGAGTTCGGTCACGAGTCGTTCGAGCTCCTGCAGGCCGGCTTCATAGGTGGCCGGCAACGCGCCGGTATCGGGCGCGGCGGACTCGGCCGGCTGGGAGGAGGAAGGCACCTTGGGCATGCGGCGATCGTGGGTGAAACCCTACATTTTAGGGCGGGGGACCCGAACGCATCCCGAAGGGTACAATCCGCGGTTCCCCGGGCCGGCAGATGCTGACCCATTTTCTTTTGGGGCCGTCGCACGTCATCGCACGCATTCAAGACGGCCATCCGTTCCTCTTTCTCCCTGTGGGGAGCTTGGTCAGGTCACCCATGTCTGATTTAAGTCTTCAACTGCAGCAGGCTTCGAGCCAACTTCCGGTTACCGCATATTTCGACGAGGCGCTCTACGCCCGCGAGATGCAGACACTTTCGCCGCCGGCCCGCGCTATGTGGGCCATCGGCTGGCCGTTCCCGAGCAAGGCACCTTCCACACGCTGCCGCAGGAGCACCAGGGCCGCGCGCTGGTCCACACGCCCAAGGGCGTGGAGCTGATCTCCAACGTGTGCCGCCACCGGCAGGCGCTCATCCTCCAGGGTCGCGGCGCACTCGACCCGACCAGTGGCGGCAACATCATCTGCCCCCTGCACCGCTGGACCTACGCGGCGGCCGATCCGCGCACCACCGGCACGCTGATCGGCGCACCCCACTTCGAGCAGGACCCCTGCCTCAACCTGCACAACTATCCGCTGACCGAATGGAACGGCCTGCTGTTCGAGCGGAGCACGAACCCCGGTACCCGCGACGTGGCGGCCGACCTCGCGAAGCTCGGTGCGCGGGCCGATCTCGACTTCGAGGGCTACGCGCTCGACCGCGTCGAGCTGCACGAGTGCAACTACAACTGGAAGACCTTCATCGAGGTCTATCTCGAGGACTATCACGTCGGGCCGTTTCACCCGGGGCTCGGCAGTTTCGTGACCTGTGACGACCTGCGCTGGGAGTTCGGCGAGCACTATTCCGTGCAGACGGTCGGCGTGGCCAACAGGCTCGGCCGCGCCGGCAGTCCGGTGTACCAGCGCTGGCAGGAACAGCTCCTGAAGTACCGCGAAGGCAAGCCGCCGAAGTACGGTGCGATCTGGCTCACCTACTACCCGAACGTCATGGTGGAGTGGTATCCGCACGTGCTCACGGTGTCCACGCTGCACCCGATCGGGCCGCAGAAGACGCTCAACATGGTCGAGTTCTTCTACCCCGAGGAAATCGTCGCCTTCGAGCGCGAGTTCGTCGAAGCGCAGCAGGCCGCCTACATGGAAACCTGCGTCGAGGACGACGAGATCGCCGAACGCATGGACGCCGGCCGCCGCGCGCTCATGCTGCGCGGCGACGACGAGAGCGGCCCGTACCAGAGCCCCATGGAAGACGGCATGCAGCAATTCCACGAGTGGTATCGAAAAAACATGTGACTCGCCCCTGATGCAAGCCTTATGGATGGTGCTGGGGGCACTGATCTTCGCCACCATGGGCGTGTGCGTGAAGTTCGCGTCGGCCTGGTTTTCCTCTGCTGAACTGGTCTTCTACCGCGGCCTGATCGGCATCGTCTTCCTGTGGGTCCTCGCGCGCCAGCGCGGCGTCACGCTGGCCACGCGCTATCCCGGCATGCATGCCTGGCGCAGCCTGATCGGCGTCGTGTCGCTCGGCGCGTGGTTCTACGCGATCGCGCACATGCCGCTCGCCACTGCGATGACGCTCAACTACATGAGCAGCGTCTGGATCGCGGCTTTCCTGGTCGGCGGCGCCTTGCTCGCGTGGGTGCCCATGCCGGGCCGCGACGGCCGCGCGCCGAAACCGCCGCTGCAGGGACCGCTGGTGCTCACCGTGCTCGTGGGCTTCGGCGGCGTGGTGCTGATGCTCAAGCCTTCCGTCGAAGGCAGCCAGGGCTTCGCCGGCATGCTGGGCCTGCTGTCGGGGCTGACGGCCGCGTTCGCCTACATGCAGGTGGTCGCCCTGTCGCGCATCGGCGAGCCCGAATCACGCACGGTCTTCTACTTCGCCGTCGGTTCGGCCGTCGCGGGCGGGCTCGGCACGCTGCTGGGCCCTTCCACGCCGTTCGGCGATTGGACCTTGGCGCATGCCTTCTGGCTCCTGCCGGTCGGCGTGCTGGCCGCGCTCGGCCAGCTTTGCATGACGCGCGCATACGCCACGGCCAAGACCGAAAGCGGTACGCTCCTGGTCGCGAATCTCCAGTACTCGGGAATCGTGTTCGCCGCGATGTACAGCGTTCTGCTGTTCGGCGACCCCATCGACGCGACCGGCTGGCTCGGCATGGCCCTGATCGTGGCGAGCGGCATTGCGGCAACGGTGCTGCGGCAACGCTCGCTGCCCAAGGCACCGGCCGAAGAACATTGAAGGACTTCTCATGTACGCCACCCTGATTTCCGCCGAGCAGCTCCAGGCCCTGACCGCCCGCGAGGCACGGTTGATGGTGTTCGACTGCACCTTCGACCTCACGAAACCCGACGCCGGGGCGCAGCAGTACCGCGCCGCGCACATTCCGGGCGCGGTCTACGCCAACCTCGACACGGCGCTGAGCGCGAAGCACGGCGTGGCCGGCGCGCATGGCGTCGTGGTCGCGAAGGAAGAAGGACCTCCGGCATCGGGCGGCCGCCATCCGCTGCCCAGCCGCGAGAAATTCGCGGGGTGGCTCTCCAGCGTCGGCTTTGCGAACGACATGCAGGCGGTGGTCTACGACCGCAACGGCGCGAACTACTGCGGCCGCCTCTGGTGGATGCTCAAGTGGATGGGCCACGAGGCGGTGGCCGTGCTCGATGGCGGCCTGCAGGCCCGGCAGACGTCCGGCGGCACCGTGACGGACCGCGAGGAGCCTTCGCATTTCCAATCGAATTTCGTCACCGGCGAACCTTTGACACGACTCGTCGACACGAAGACGGTGGCCGCGCGACTCGCGCAGGCCGACCAGACGCTGATCGACGCGCGCGCACCGCAGCGCTATCGCGGCGAGGTGGAACCACTGGACCCGATCGCCGGTCACATCCCCGGGGCGCTGAACCGGCCTTTCGCCGAGAACCTCGGTCCCGACGGGAAGTTCAAGCCGGCCGCGCAATTGCGCGCCGAATTCGAAACCTTGCTGGCGGGCCGGAATCCGTCCACGGTCGTCCACCAATGCGGCAGCGGCGTGAGTGCGGTGCCCAACCTCCTCGCGATGCAAGTCGCGGGACTGGGCCCGACCGCGCTCTATGCCGGCAGCTGGAGCGAGTGGAGCAACACGCCGGGGCTGCCGATCCGGCAAGGCGCAGAACCATGAAACCGACGAGCCGGCCGCTTATTTCGCTCCTGCTGACCGCAGCCGTCATCGCAACACCGCTCGCCGTCCTCGCACAGGTCCAGCATGCGCACGTGCATGGGCAGATCAAGCTGGACGTCGTCGTCGACGGGCCCACGGTCGTGATCGAGATGGAGTCACCGCTCGACAACTTCACCGGCTTCGAACGCGCACCGCGCACCGACGCCGAAAAGAAGGCCGCAGAGACCGTCGTCGCGCAATTGCGCGCGGCGGACCAGATCTTCCGCATCGACCCCGTCGCCAATTGCAAGCTCGGCCCGGTCACGCTGCGTTCGCCGGCACTGGGCCTCGGCGAGGCCGAAGGCGCATCGCCCGAAGGCCATGCCGATCTCGACGGCACTTTCGCCTTCAACTGCACCAACGCAGGGGCGGCAAAGTTCATCGACATCGGCCTGTTCAGCGCGTTCAAGGGCCCTCGCCAGATCGAGGCGCAGATCGCATCGCCGCAAGGCCAGTTCAAGCGGTCGCTGAAGCGGCCCGCCGAACGGCTCGCATGGAGCAAGTGACCCGGCCGTGAGTTCCGTTCTTTCGGCTGAATCGCTGCGCTTCCAATGGCCAGGCGCGAAGGCGCCATGCGTCGACATCGAGCGGCTCGACATCGCCGCCGGCGAGGCCGTGTTCCTGCACGGACCGAGCGGATGCGGCAAGAGCACGCTGCTGTCGCTGCTGGCGGGCGTGCTGGTCGCCCAGGGCGGGCGCATCACGCTGCTCGGGCACGACTGGGCTTCGCTTTCGGGCGCCAGGCGCGACCGGCTCCGAGTCGCGCATGTGGGCTACATCTTCCAGCAGTTCAACCTCCTGCCCTATCTCAGCGTGCTGGACAACGTCCTGCTGCCGTGCCGCTTCTCGGCGCGGCGCATGGCGCAGGCGACGCGCGATGGTTCGGCGCAGGCGCAGGCGGAACACCTGCTCGGACAGATGGGACTGGATTCGAGCTTGTGGCGGCGTCAGGCCCTCCGGCTGTCCGTCGGCCAACAGCAGCGAGTGGCGGCCGCACGCGCATTGATCGGCCACCCCGAAGTCGTGATCGCCGACGAGCCGACCTCGGCGCTCGACGAGGACCGCCGCGAAGCCTTTCTTGACGTCCTGCTGTCGGCCTGCGAGACGAACCGCAGCGCGCTCGTCTTCGTGAGCCACGACCAGCGGATCGCCGAGCGCTTTGCGCGCCATATCCTGCTGCCGGAGATCAATCGCGCAGCCGTGGGAGAAGCTGCATGACCGCGCTGCTCGCCATCGCCTGGCGTAGCGGGTGGAACCGCCGCTTCACGCTCGCACTGACCGTGCTCTCGATCGCGCTGTCGACCTTCCTGCTGCTCGGCGTCGAACGCATCCGCACCGAGATGCGCGAGAATTTCGCGTCCTCGGTGTCGGGCACCGACCTGATCGTGGGCGCACGCACCGGCTCCACGCAATTGCTGCTGTATTCGGTGTTCCGCATCGGCGCGGCGACCAACAACATCCAGTGGAAGAGCGTGCAGGCACTTGCGGCGCATCCCGGCGTGAGCTGGGTCGTGCCACTGTCGCTCGGCGATTCGCACCGCGGCTTCGCGGTGCTCGCGACCACGCCCGAGTACTTCGAGCATTTCCGCTACGGTGACCGCCAGCCTTTGCGCATCCGCGAAGGCAAGCCGTTCGACGAACTCTTCGATGCAGTGATCGGCGCCGAAGTCGCCGACCGTCTCGGCTATCGCGTCGGCCAGAAGATCACCCTCGCGCACGGCAGCGGCGAGCTGGTCGCGGAACATGCCGACAAGCCCTTCACCGTGGTGGGTGTGCTCGCGCGCACCGGCACGCCGGTCGACCGCACGGTGCACATCGGCCTCGGTGCGATGGAGGCCATCCACCTCGAATGGGCCGGCGGAGCGCCGATGCCGGGCGTCAAGATTCCGGCCGATCAGGTGCGCAAGTTCGATCTCACGCCGAAGAACGTGACCGCCGCGCTGGTCGGCCTCAAGAACCGCGCGGCGGTGTTCGCGGTCCAGCGCTGGGTGTCGACCTATTCCGGCGAACCGCTCATGGCCATCCTCCCGGGCGTGGCGCTCGACGAGCTGTGGAGCGTGATCGGCGTCGGCGAGAACGCGTTGCTGCTCATGTCCGCGCTGGTTGCGCTGGTGAGCCTCGCGGGGCTGGTGTCGGTGGTGATGGCCGGCCTCAACGAGCGGCGGCGGGAACTCGCGGTGCTGCGTGCGGTCGGCGCGAATCTGCGCCATGTGCTCACGCTGCTCGCGCTCGAAGGCGGGATGGTCACGCTGCTCGGCGTAGTGATCGGCACGGCGCTCGCGGCGCTGGGCATCGCGACTCTGTCGCCCTGGCTGCAATCGCAATTCGGACTGGCCCTGCACCTCTCCGAACCTACACTGAACGAATGGCTGCTGCTGGCAAGCCTGGTCGCCGCGGGCTGGCTCGCGAGCTTGCTGCCCGGCATCCGCGCCTACCGGCTCTCGCTGGCCGACGGACTTTCTCCAAGGATCTGAAGATGACTCTGCGCCTTCCTCTTTCGTTTCTTCTCGCCGTGGTCATCGCGGGCAGTGCGCTTGCGGCCGAGCCCGTGCCCTCGGCCACCTCGCCCACCAACCCGCTCGGCGGCAAGGCGGGCAGCGAGAAGGCCGCACCCGGCCAGCCGCGCGTCATCTCGTGGGAAGAACTGGTGCCCAAGGACTGGGACCCGATGAAGGAACTCAAGGGCATGGACCTGAGCAAGCTCGACGACAGCGACCCGCGCGCCAACGAGCTGCTGATGAAGCTGCAGGACGTGTCGAACAACGCGCCCACCAACACCGCGATGAACGGCGTCGAGGTCAAGATCCCCGGCTTCATCGTTCCGCTCGAGGAGAACAAGGGCGAGGTCACCGAATTCCTGCTGGTGCCCTACTTCGGCGCCTGCATCCACACGCCGCCGCCGCCGGCCAACCAGATCCTGCACGTGCGCCCGAAACAGGGCGCGAAGTTCCGCGCGATGGACACGGTCTGGGTCACCGGGAAGCTGCAGACCCTGCGCAACGATTCGATGATGGGCGTGAGCGGCTATCACGTGACCGCCGACAGCGTCACCAAGTACACCGGCGGCGCGAAGTAGACGCGGCAAGCATATTTCACGGCCCGTCCCGCACACGCATTTCCGGGACCTGCATGCGTCGCACCGATGCCCGGGTTTCAACTAGGGGCCCGGCGGTCGCCCGACGTGCCACCATGGCGGCGCCAACGCACCGAATCCGAAACGACCAACCACAAGGAGAACGCCATGACCAGCCACGTCTACAAGCTCATCGAACTCACCGGCTCCTCCCCCAACAGCAGCGACGACGCCGTCCGCCGCGCCATCACCAAGGCCAGCGAATCGGTGCGCAACATCCAGTGGTTCGAAGTCACCGAAACCCGCGGCCACGTCGTCGACGGCAAGGTCGCCCACTGGCAAGTCACCCTCAAAGTAGGCTTCACCCTGGAAGACTAAGAAAGAGGATCTGACCAGGGCGGCGCAAAGCGCCCGCCCGTTCGTGAGCCGCCGCGGAACCGGCTCCGCCGGTCCGCCGGCGGCGCCCCCTCGCAGGGGGTGGAGAGCGACACGAAGTGCGCGAGCCTGGGGGTGGTCTTAATCCGGTGCTTGAATCACCCGATCGAACTCCTCATCGGCCGGCACATTGTCCGCATCGAGTTCGCTCGCATCAGTGAGATCGATGCCTGTTTCCTCGGAGAGTTCGTCCGTCGCCTCCGCCTCGGCCTCGGCATCTTCGAATTCGTCCTCCGTCTCTTCGGACACGTTGTCATCGGTCTCGTCGATCTCGGGTTCGTCTGCGGCTTCTCCGGGACGCAGAGGGGGTCGGCGCTCTTCATGATCGGACTCCTGGCTGACTGGCTGTCGCATCGCGACGATGCACATCCCGAGTGTGGGCCCAACCGTTGGAGTCGTCTTGTCAGCAAAGACGCAACAAGCGTTTCAGAACGTTCATGACTCCCCGCCGTGACTCAATCGGCGTGGTCACGCGCCTCATGCGCGTGGCCGGCGTCGTCGTGCGAGTGCGCATGGTCGCCGTGGGCGATCCGGCTGACGAGCGTGACCAGCACGATGCCGACAGCCAGCCACACGATCTGCAAAGCGGTCTGGCGCGCGGGCAGGCGCTTCTGCAACTGCGGGATCAGGTCGGCGAGCGCCACGTAGACGAAGCTGCTGGATGCGAGCACCAGAAAGTACGGCAGCCATCCATGCAAACGGTCGACCAGCCACCAGCCGACCACGCCGCCGAGCGCGGTCATGGTGCCGGCGAGCGACACCTTGACCAGCGCCGCGCGCTGATTGGCGGAACTCTGGCGCAGCACCACCAGGTCGCCGATGTGGTGGGGCACCTCGTGCGCCAGCACCGCGACTGCGGCGACGAGCCCGAGCCGCAGGTCGGCGATGAAGGCCGAGGCGATCAGGACGCCGTCGCCGAAGCAGTGCACGCTGTCGCCGGTGAGCACCGCCCAGCCGCCGCCCTTGCCGGTCGCGGCGTGGGAATGGCCGTGCGAATGCCCATGCACATGCGGATGTTCGTGACCGTGGTCGTGCTCTTCCGCATCGCCTTGGTCGTGGTGATGCTCGTGCCCGTGGTGCCACAGTTCGGCCTTGTCCAGCAGGAAGAAGAACACCAGCCCGAACAGCAGCACGGCAAAGAGCACTCCGGGTGCGATGTGGCTTTCGAAGGCTTCCGGCAGCAGGTGCATGAAAGCGGTCGCCAGCAGCGCACCCGCTGCGAGGCTCAGCAGATGCTGCGGATTGACACCGCCCCCTTCGGTGCGCACCCCCACGCGCAGCAGCAACGCGGCGATCCACACACTTCCGATGCCGGCGGCCAGGGTCGCGGCGATGATGGCTAGCAAATTCATGACGGCTTGACGCTGTTTGGCAAAACAAAAGCCGTCCATCGGACGGCTTTCGGTGGAAAGCGGCTGGAGGATGCGGCTTATCCGCACCTTGGGCTGTTGGCAGCCGGTCAACCGGCCGCCAGTTCGCTTTTCATCTTATCAATCGTGTCAAGCGCCATGCGCGGCGAGCCGGGAAGCCCCGTCGTAGGCGCGGTCGGCCAGCGCGCAAGCAAGCACCCGCGCCGGATCGACGAGCCGCAATCCACCGACCGCGGCCGCGCCTTGCAGTCCCAGCGGAATCTCCGTGCAGCCCATCACGATGGCCGCCGCGCCATGCCGCCGCGCCAGTTGCAGCGCGACTTCGCTGAAGCACGCCTCAGCCAAAGCCATGTCGCCCGCCTTCACGCCGTCGTAGATGCCGCGCATGAGGAGGCGCCGTTCGTCGGCCAGCGGCAGGTGGCAGCGAAGGCCCGCGTCGGCCATGGCGTGTTCGTAGAGACCGATCCGATAGGTGCCTTCTGTCGCCATCAGCGCCACGTCGCGCACGCCCTGCGCGGCGAGATGCGCCGACACCTCGCGCGCCACGTGGAGCAGTTCGATGTGGGGAAAGCGCGCCTGCAACGCGTCATGCCACGCATGCGCCGTATTGCAGGCGATCGCGACCGCGCGGCTGCCGAGCGCAGCCAGCCGGCCCAGCGCCTGCAACATCGGCTCGAGCGGCTGATGCGCGCCCTGCGTGGCGGAGTCCAGCGCGCCGGTGCGATCGGGCACCGGCACCTGCGCCAGCCAGTGTTCCGGAAAGCCCTGGTCCCGCACCGGCTCGCCGCGCGCCCGCATGCGGCGCGCGCAGGCCTCCACGAAGAGGCGCACGAAGTCCGCGCCGGCCGCAGGCCCCATACCCCCAAGAATGCCCACCACATGCGTCACAAGCATCACCTTCCGTCAATCCCAAGCCCAAGCCAGAAACACCGCGGAACCGGCTCCGCCGGGCCGCCGGTGTTGCCCCCTGCAAGGGGGTTGGCGGCCACACGAAGTGGGCAAGCCTGGGGGTGTGCTCAAGTCGCCGGTTTGTCGCTGGGCGCCTTGATGTTGTCGCGCAGCTGCGGGCTCATCGGCAGACCGAGCGCGGTGCCCCGGGGCGGGATCGGCTGCATGAACCACTTGTCGTACATCTTCTCGAAGCGGCCCGATTTCATGAGGTCGATGATGGTGTCGTCCACCACCTTCTTGAAGGCGGGATCGTCCTTCGGCAGCATGCAGCCATAGGGCTCGACCTGCAGCGAATCGCCGACGACCTCGAAGTCGCTCGGGTTCTTGGCGTTGGCGATCAGGCCGAACAGCAGGATGTCGTCCATCGCGAACGCCACCGCGCGATCGGTTTCCACCAGCAGGAAGGCATCCGCATGGTCCTTGGCGAGGACGATGTCCATGTCGAGGTTCTTCTCGGCGTTGTACTTGCGCATGACCAGCGCGTTGGTGGTGCCGGTGGTGCTCGCCACCGGCTTCTTCGCCAGGTCCGCGTAGTTCTTGATGTGCGAGGTCTTCTTCACCAGCAGCCGCGTGCCGGTATAGAAATGATTGATCGCGAACGCGACATCCTTGCCGCGCGCCGTGTTGTTGGTGGTCGATCCGCATTCGAGATCGACGGTGCCGTTCTGGATCAGCGGGATGCGGTTGGCAGAGGTCACCGGCATCAGCGCAACCTCGAGGTTGGGCTTGTTGAGCTTCTTCTTGACCGCATCGACCACCGCGTTCGACAGCTCGACCGAGAAGCCGATCGGCTTGCCGCCGTCCAGGTAGCTGAACGGCACCGACGACTCGCGATAGGCCAGCGTGATCTTGCCGGACTCGGCGATCTTGGCCAGGGTGTCGGCCGCTTGCGCGCCCGTCGCGGCGGCAGCGAGCAGGACGGCGGTCATCAATGCGGATAGCTTCATGCGAGCCCTTTCGGTGGTTTGAAATGTGAAACGGAGTGTAGGAAGCAATGGCCTGCCGATCACAATTCCTTTTGCTGCGACGCCCATGTCCAAAAGTTATGGTCAGGGTATCCCATGAGCTTTGGCTATGGGCTGCGGCGCTTTTGGCATTTCCCGCGTGCGGCGGTGCGACCTAGAGTCGGCGCATCCAGGACAACGGAGAGGAATGCGTCATGCACGTGTGCGTGCTCGGTGCCGGCATCGTCGGCTTGGCCACCGCGTGGCAGTTGAATCGACAGGGCCACGAAGTGACCGTGATCGACCGCGCGGAGCCCGGCGCCGGCGCGAGCGGCGGCAACGGCGCGCAGCTCAGCTACTCGTACGTGCAGCCGCTGGCCGATCCTTCCATCTGGAAGCAGTTGCCCAAGCTGCTGCTGTCGCCCTCCTCGCCGCTGAAGCTGCGGCCGCAGCTCGATCCGCTCCAATGGCGGTGGGGGCTGGCCTTCCTCGCCGCGTGCAACGCCCGGACCTCACGCGAGACCACGGTGCGGCTGCTGGCGCTGGCCGCACGCAGCCGCACGGCCTTCGAGGCGATGCGCGCCGACGTGGAGCCCGACTGCGACTTCTCGGCCACCGGCAAGCTCGTGCTGTACACCAATGCGGCATCGCTCGACGGCGCGCGGCGGCAGCTCGAGCTGCAGCGCACCATGGGCAGCGAGCAGCGGCTGGTCACGCCGGACGAATGCGTCGGGATCGAGCCCGCGCTTGCGGACTACCGCAGCCAGATTGCCGGCGCGATATTTACGCCGAGCGAATGCGCGGCCGACTGCCTCAAGGTGTGCACGGAGCTCGCCCAGGCGCTGCGCGCGCGGGGCGTGCGCTTCGTCCTTGGCGCCGAGGTCAGCGGATTCGACCTGCGCGCGGGCCGCGTGGCCGCGGTCCGGACTTCCGGCGGCGATGTGCCCGCCGACGTCTGCGTGATGGCGCTCGGCACGGCGTCGCACCAGCTCGGCGCGCAGCTCGGCGCCTACCTGCCGGTCTATCCGCTGAAGGGCTACAGCATCACCGTGGACGTGGACCCGGCGCCGGAGGCCGCGCCGCGCGTGAACGTGACCGACAGCGCGCGCAAGGTGGTCTTCGCACGCGTCGGTTCGCGCCTGCGTGTGGCCGGGATGGCAGAGCTCGTCGGCCACGATGCGAGCATCCCCGCGACCCGCATCGACACGCTCGCGGAAGCCACGCGCGCCGTGTTCCCGAAGGCGAGCCGCATGGAATCGCTGCATCCGTGGACCGGCATGCGGCCCGCGACGCCGACCGGCGTGCCGATCGTCGGCAAGGTGGCGGGCGCACCGTCGAACATGCTGTTCAACACCGGCCACGGCGCGCTGGGCTTCACGCTGGCCTTCGGCTCGGCGCAGCAGATCGGGCAGGACCTCGAGGCGAAGAGGATCTGAAAACGACGCGCCGGAACGCGCCACGGGATCACTTGGCCGGCGCGCTGCCCGGCGGGAAGCCGGTGAACATCTTGTCGAGCGCGGTCTGCAGCATCGCGTTCATGCGCGCGGGGTCGTCCTGCAAGGTGCCGCTCGCGGTGCCGCGCCACAGCCCGCGCTTGGTGGCACCGTCGAACAGGTCGACGACGAGGGTGCCCACCTCGAAGGCGTCGACCGTCGTCGTCGAGTTCGGCGCGGCGGGGCCGAAGCCGCCCCAGCCGAGGTAGCCCACGCTCGTCGTGTTGAAGACCTGGCGCTCCTGGCTGGTCACATGCGCGGCCACGTGGACGTCGCCATTGGGAACAAGCTTCCACCCCCGGGCCTGCAGGCGCGAGTCGATGCCGTCGACGATGCGCTGCTGCATCAGCGGCGACCCGCCGTCGGGTTTCGTCACCCAGCTGTAGGTCCTGAAGCGCGAGAAGTTCACACCGGGATCGAAATCGGTCTTGACCGTGGGTGTGGCGGCACAAGCCGACAGAAGCACTGCGAAGACCAGCGCGACGACGCGTCCCATCATGTTGACTCCAGTTGCGAGTTGCAAAGGCCGGGGCAGTTTAGCCCCGCATCCCCGCAAACCGAACCGGGTCGCTCAAGCGCGAGCGAAGACGAGGACCGAGTTGGTGCCGCCGAAGGCGAATGAATTGCTGATCGCCGCTTCGAGCCGAGGCGCCGCCGCGCCGGCCTGCGGCACGAGGTTCAGGCTGCACGCCGGGTCCATCTCGGCGCAGTTTGCGTTGGGCGGCAGCTCGCGCCGTTGCAGCGCCAGCACGGTGATGGCGGCCTCGAGCGCGCCGGCTGCGCCGAGGAGGTGCCCGTGCAATGCCTTGGTCGAGCTGACGCGCAGTTGATCGAGATCGTCACCCCAGACCTGCGCCAGCGCATCGCGTTCGACGACGTCGCCGATGCGGGTGGCCGTGCCATGCGCGTTGCAGTAGCCGATGTCGCGCGGCTGCAATCCCGCTTGCCGCAAGGCCTGCCGCAGCGCGCGCGACTGGCCGGGCGCATCGGGCTTGGTCAGGTGAGTGGCATCGCAGCTCTGGCCCCAGCCGGTCAAGAGGGCGTGGAGACGGACGCCACGATGGCGGGCGCGCTCCGCGGATTCGAGCACCAGGAACGCCGCGCCCTCGCCGAGCGCAAACCCGCTGCGGTCGCTCGCGAAGGGACGGACCGCCGCCGCCTCTTCGCCGGGCGCGAACGCCGCGAGCGTCTGCATCGCCTGCCATGCGAGGACGACGCCGGGCACGATCAGCGCTTCGCTGCCGCCGGCGATCGCCACGTCGACCTCGCCGCGCCGGACGGCCTTCGCGGCTTCGGCGATTGCGAGGCTCGATGACGCGCAGGCCACCGAGTAGGTCAGCACCGGGCCATGCACGCCCTGGCGCATCGCCACGTGCGAGGCCGGCGCGCTCGGCATGAAGGCCGGGATGGTCAGCGGCGGCACGCGCCCGTTGCCACGATAGGCCGTCTCCAAGGCCGTCGCACCGCCCATGCCGCAGCCGGCGAACACGCCGATGCGCTCCGGGTCCACATCGGCGGCCTTGCCGCCATACCCGGCATCGCGCATCGCCAGATCGGCGGCGGCCACGGCGAGCTGGCTGACCCGGTCGACCCCGGCCAGCTGAAGCTTGGTGAACCAGCGCAATTCGTCGAATGCGGTGGTGGCCGCGGCGGCCGGTCTGGGGAGTTCGGGGAAGACGGGCCGCAGCGCCGACTCGCCGCGCATCAGCGCATCGAACATGGCCTGGGGATCGTCGCCATGCGGCGAGACGATGCCCAGCCCCGTGACGGCGACTTCGCTCACGCCGATTGCGAGGCTCTGGTCTTGTCGACCACGGCCGCCAGTTGGGCCAGCGTGTCGATCGTGGGATCGTCGTCGGGCATGCTGATGCCGAAGCGGTCTTCGATCGCGAAGACGAATTCGACCAGCGCCAGCGAATCGAATCCCTTCTCGCGCATGGAAGCGTTCGGGTCGAGCTCCGCAGGCTCGATGCCATATTTTTCGTGGATGAGGTCCTGCAGTTCTTTGAGCGAACTCATTTGTGCGGTGTCAGTCGTCATGTTCTGTCCATCGACCGGTCCCGCCGATGGCAATGTTGGTGGTTGCTGCGGTGGCTCAACCCCTCCTGGGAAGGCCGCGATCGACCCGCTGGCCATGCATTTCCATGATATCCGCTCCAGTGCGCAGGCCCGGCGTCGCGCGGGGCCGCCAATACAGCGACGGGACCGCGAACGCGATGCCGAGCGCGGCGCCGGCGACCGCGTCGAGCGCGACATGCTGGCGGACCGCGAGCGTCGAATAGGCGATCGCGAGGAACCACGCGCCGTTCACGGCCCGCAGCCACGCGGGCGCACGCACCGCCCTGAAGATGTGGTCCACCCAGATGGCGGTGAAGATCGCCACGGCCACGTGCATCGAGGGGCAGGCATTGCCCGCGGCATCGACTCCGCGAAGGATCTCGAAGCCGGGAAAATCCGTCGGGTCCTTGGGAATCGTCGGGATCTGGCTCGGCCAGAGATAGAAGAAGCCGAGCCCGGTCAGGCACAGCGCGCCGACCCAGAGGCCATAGGACAGCAGTTCCCTGAACGTGAGTTGCAGCCCGGGCGCCACCCCGACATAGACCCAAAGCGAGAAGTACGCGATCAGCGCCGGTGGCTGGAAAGGGATCCAGCGGTCCAGCGCGGTGAGCGGCATCACCGTCACCTGACCCACCGGCTCGCGCAGCAGGTGGAAATAGCCGATGAAGAAGACCCAGGTCCACGCCGTGGTGCCGACCACTTTCAGCGGCAGGTAGCGGCGGAACCTCACACCGAGTTCGGAAGCCCAACGCGGGGCGGGATGGGACGCGAGCCCCGGGCGGGATGGGTTCATCTGGTCGGCGTTCTTGTTCGGTCAGGGAGGAAACATGCCCATTGCCCCACCCGGACGACAAACGCAGACTACAGGATCAACAGTGCGCGAAAGTCGTTGACGTTGGTGTGCGTCGGTCCGGTCACCAGCAGGTCCCCGATCGCCTCGAAGTAGCCATAGGCATCGTTGCGATCGAGGTGATCCGCGAGCTTGCGGCCGGCGGCTTGCGCACGGCGGAGCGTGTCGGGCGTCACAAAGGCACCGGCATTGTCCTCGACGCCGTCGATTCCGTCCGTGTCGGCGGCCAGCGCCCACACGTTCTCGCGACCGGCGAGTGCACCCGCGAGGCCCATGCAGAACTCGCCGGCGCGGCCTCCCCGGCCCTTGGGTCGGCCCGGCTGGCGCGGGCGTATGGTCACGGTCGTCTCGCCCCCCGAAAGAATCACGCAGGGCCGGGCGAACGGCTGGCCGCGCATGGACACTGCGCGCGCCAGCGCACCGTGGACCTTGCCGACTTCGCGCGATTCGCCTTCCATCTCGTCGCTCAGGATGTGCGCCCCGATGCCGGCGGCGCGCGCCGCGGCGGCCGCGGCTTCGAGCGACTCCTGCGGCGTCGCGATCAGGTGCGTGGCGTGATGCCTGAACACGGGGTCGCCCGGCTTGGGGGTTTCGAGTGCGCCGCTTTCGAGTCCGGCCCGAACGCCGGCGGGCACTTCGATGCCATAGCGGTCGAGGATCGCGAGCGCCTCCGCGCAGGTGGTGGCGTCGGGCACGGTTGGGCCGCTCGCGATCACCGCCGGATCGTCGCCCGGCACGTCGCTGATGGTGAGCGTGACCACCTGCGCCGGCCCGCAGGCCGCCGCGAGGCGGCCACCCTTGATGCGCGACAGGTGCTTGCGCACGCAGTTCATCTCACCGATGTGGGCGCCGGATTCGAGCAGCTGCTTGTTGATGCGCTGCTTGTCGGCGAGCGTCAGCCCTTCGGCCGGCAGCGTCAGCAGGGCCGAGCCGCCGCCGGAGATCAGGCACAGCACGAGGTCGTCGGCAGTGAGTCCCTGCGTGAGCGCGAGGATGCGCTCGGCCGCCTTCATGCCGGCTTCGTCGGGCACGGGATGCGCAGCCTCGACGATCTCGATGCGTTGCGGCAGCCCGTCGGGACGCGGCGGGATGTGCCCGTATCGCGTGACCACCAGGCCCGACAGAGGCGCATCAGCGGGCCAAAGCGCCTCGAGCGCCTGCGCCATGGATGCACCCGCCTTCCCGGCACCGAGCACCAGCGTGCGGCCCTTCGGCGGCTTGGGCAGGCACGGCCCCATGCTCGCGAGCGGGAGGGCGCGCTCGACTGCGACGCGATAGAGATGCTCCAGGAATTCGCGCGGCGCGCGCTGCGGACTCGGGGCGGATGATGTGTTCAGCGGGTTCATGATTTCCCTTGTCTCCGTAAACGACCAGTATCCCCTCCCCCGCCGCAATACCCAGGGGCCGCCGCGCCCGGCCGCCCGAAGCGGCCGGCCCGCCCCCAGCAGGGGGTGGCGAAGCGACACGAAGTGCGCGCAGCCTGGGGGTTATTTCGTATTCGCGCCGCCTTCGAACCACTTGGCGATCAAGGCGCGCTCTGCATCCGTGATGCCCGTCGCGTTGTTCATCGGCATGATCTTGGTGACCACCACCTGCTGATACACCGCTTGCGCATGCGCGGCCACCTGGTCCGGCGCGTCGAGCCGCACGTTCTTCATCTGCACCTGCGCGCCGTGGCACATGTAGCAGCGCTGCTCGAACACCTTCTGCACCTCGCCGAACGAGACCTTCTGGGGGGCGGCGCCCGGTGCGGGAGCGGCGGCGGGCTCGGGCTTCATCCAGACGATGGTCAGGCCCAGCACCGCGATGCCGAAAAGCGCATACGGCAGCGGATTGCGCGCATTGCCCAGCTTGAAGCGATGCCGCACCACGAAGAACTGCCGGATGGCCGCGCCGCCGAGCATGACCAGCAGCAGGACGATCCAGTTGTACTTGTTCGTGTAGGTGAAGCTGTAGTGATTGCTCAGCATCGCGAACAGCACCGGTAGCGTGAAGTAGGTGTTGTGC
Source organism: Variovorax ureilyticus (assembly GCF_050632185.1). GTDB lineage: Bacteria > Pseudomonadota > Gammaproteobacteria > Burkholderiales > Burkholderiaceae_C > Variovorax > Variovorax ureilyticus_A. The sequence continues at coordinate 933,327 of NZ_CP192579.1, read as the reverse complement.
ACGCTGCGCTGCTTGCCGCGAGCGCCGTGGATCGGGTCGACCGGCCGGCCCTCGCGCATCGCCGCGACGTTCTTGCGCTGGCCCGGGATGATCCAGAAGAACACGTTGCCGCTCATGGTCGTCGCCATCATCGCGCCCACCAGCAGGAAGGCCGCGCGACCCGCGAACCAATGGCAGGCGAGCCATGCCGCACAGGCGATGAAGATCGCCACCAGCACGCCGACGATGGTGTCGCCGTTCTTGCGCTGGCCGAAGATCTGGCAAATGCCGTCGTAGACCATCCAGAAGACGACGAAGAAGGCCAGCGCCACCGCGATCGCGGCGCCGGGCTGCCAGTCCATCTTCGACTTGTCGATCAGGTAGGTGCTGGCGTTCCAGAGGTACGAGACCGTGAAGAGCGCGAAGCCGGTGAGCCAGGTCGAATAGCTCTCCCAGTACGACCAGTGCAGGTGATCGGGCAGTTTCTTCGGCGCCAGCGCGTACTTCTGCATGTTGTAGAAGCCGCCGCCGTGCACGGCCCACTGCTCGCCGCCGACGCCCTTGTCCAATGACTCGGCGTCCTGCGGCTTCTCGAGGCTGTTGTCCAGCATCACGAAGTAGAACGAGGCACCGATCCAGGCGATCGCAGTGATGACGTGGACCCAGCGCAGCAGCAGATTGGCCCAGTCGAGGTAATAGCTTTCCATTGGCTTCAACCCTTACGGCGTGGAGGAACGCCGTGGTGTTCCGGCCTGCTCACCACTGCGGGCGCTGTAAGCAGAGTGATTGCCGCGAACGAAAGGCTCCTGAAGGCTCCTCGCTCCGCTGCGGCTTGTGAACTCGAGTGTATACACTTTTGCAGGAAAATCATGGGATCCGGGCACTGAGATGCGTGCAGGAAAACCCTGATCACTTCACTCGGAATACAGGGATTGCAACAACTGTGCCGCGACTGCCACAGCGATGACCTCCGGTTCCTTGCCCGTGATGCCCGGGACGCCGATGGGACAAGTCACACGATCCATCTCGGCCGCCGTGAAACCGCGTGCCTCGAGGCGATGGCGGAAGGTGGCCCACTTGGTCTTGCTGCCGATCAGGCCGATGTAGGGCAGGTCGTCGCGCTCGCGCAGGCGCTTGAGGCAGGCGATCACGATGTCCAGATCCTCGGCATGGCTGAAGCTCATGATCAGTACGCGCGAGCCGGGCGCCAGATCGGCGACCGCCTGCTGCACCGGGTCGGAGTATTCGGTTTCGATCTGTGCGGGCAGCGCATCCGGGAAGACGCCGTCACGGCTGTCGATCCAGCGCACCGAGAACGGCAGCGTCGAGAGCAGCCGCGCCAGCGCCGCGCCGACGTGGCCGCCGCCGAACAACGCCACCGGCTCGAGGTGCGCGAGCAACTCGGACTGCAGCGCCTGCGCGTCCGAGGCATCGATGCGGCGGTACGAGAGAAAGACCACGCCGCCGCAGCATTGCCCGAGGCTCGGGCCGAGCGGATAACGACGGATGCCTTCGATGGCCGGCCCGCCCGCAAGCCAGGCTCGCGCTTCCTCGGTCGCCTGGAACTCGAGTTGCCCGCCGCCGATGGTCGCGGTCAGGCCGTCGGCCCAGACGGCCATCCACGTGCCGGCCTCGCGCGGCGCGGAGCCCTGCGTGGACTCGACCTGCACCAGGATTCCGGGCTGGTCCTTCAACTGCGCAAGGAGTCGGTCGACCGCGCCCGTCATCGGCGATACCTCCGGTTTCGGCGCCCCATCGCGGCCACGGTATAACCGCGCCGATGAATTTCCAGATCACGCCGCGCCGCCTCGCATTGGCGGGGGCCCTCCTCTCCAGCCTGTGGCTCGCCGGTTGCGGCACCACTTCGCCCGGCGCCGTCCCCGGCCAGCTCAGCAACGCGACGCCCGAGCGCGGCGACGGCAATCGCCCGCGCCCGACGCCGTCGAACGCAACGACCGCGCGCGACTACCGCAAGGATGCGGCGCGCTATGTCTACCTGCTCAACAAGAGGCGCATCTACGAAGGCAAACTGCCGCCGATACTCTATGCGGTCGGTACGCTGCAGGTCGATCTCGACGCCGGCGGCAAGGTGCTCTCGATGCACTGGATGCGTGCGCCGAAGCACGCGCCCGAGGTCATCGCGGAGATCGAGAAGACCGTGCTTGAATCCCAGCCTTTCCCCGCGCCGACGCGGCTTGGCAAGGTCACCTGGACGGACACCTGGCTGTGGGATGAGGACGGTCATTTCCAGCTCGACACCCTGAGCGAAGGCCAGCTGTAAGTCGCTCGCCCCCAGGCTGCGCGCACTTCGTGTCGCTGCGCCAACCCCCTACCGGGGGCAACACCAGTGGCCCGGCGAAGCCGGTTCCACGGTGTTCCCACGACAGAGCCGGTCATCTTCAAGATCCTCTGTAAGTCGAATAACTCCAGGGGCTCACCAGCAGCGGCACGTGGTAGTGCTGGTCGGCGTGCGCGATACCGAAGTCCAGCGACACGCGATTGAGGAAGTTCGGCTCCGGCAGCTTCACGCCACGCGCCTTGAAGTAGCCGGCGACGTCGAACACCAGCCGGTAAGTCCCCGTCTTGAGGGAGGTGTTGTCATAGAGCGGACCGTCGCTGCGGCCGTCCAGGTTCAAGGTGAAGCGCCGCACCAGCGTGGCGCGCGCGTCCTCGCCCGTGCCATCGGTGGTGTACAGCGCGACCTCCATGCCGGCCGCGGGGGTGCCATGCATCGTGTCCAGTACGTGGGTGCTCAGGCCCATGGATTCGCTCCTTCAGTGCATTCGGGAAATTTCGGTCGACAAAAGTGTATACAGTTATTGGCTTTCGGTCTATCATGAAAAAACCATGGAATCGACCACCACCCGCGCCATCGTCGACGCACTCACCAAGGCCATTGTGGAGCACCGGCTCCAGCCGGGCAGCAAGCTGGCGGAGCAGAAGCTCGCGGATCACTTCGGCGTCTCGCGCACGCTGGTGCGGCAGGCGCTGTTCCAGCTCTCGCAGAACAAGCTGATCCGTCTCGAGCCGGCGCGCGGCGCCTTCGTGGCGGCGCCGGCGGTCGACGAGGCCAAGCAGGTCTTCGCGGTGCGCCGCATGCTCGAAGCCGAAATGACGCGCGCCTTCGTGCGCAGCGTGACGCCGGCCAAGATCAAGGCGCTGAAGGAGCATGTGGCGCTCGAAAAGGCCGCCGTCTCCGGCGAGGACATCTCGGGCCGCACCGAGCTGCTCGGCGATTTCCACGTTCGCATGGCCGAGCTCATGGGCAATGCCGTGCTGGCGCAGATCCTCGGCGAACTCATCTCGCGCTGCGCACTCATCACGCTGATGTACCAGAGCGCCAGCGCCGCCGAGCACTCGAACGACGAGCATGCCGACATCGTGAAGGCCCTCGCCGCACGGGACGAAGAACGAGCCGTGCGCCTCATGACCGAGCACCTCGAGAACGTCGAGGCCAATCTCACCTTCGACCGCAAGGTCCCGACCCACGACATCAGCCTCGCATTGGCGTGAACACCCATGAGCATCTACGACACCACCCTTCCCTACCCGCGCGACCTCGTCGGCTACGGCCGCAATCCGCCGCACGCGCAATGGCCGGGCCGCGCACGCATCGCCGTGCAGTTCGTGCTGAACTACGAGGAAGGCGGCGAGAACTGCGTGCTGCATGGCGACGCGGGTTCCGAGCAGTTCCTCTCGGAGATGTTCAATCCCGCGAGCTACCCCGAGCGCCACATCAGCATGGAAGGCATCTACGAATACGGCTCGCGCGCGGGCGTGTGGCGCATCCTGCGTGAATTCGAGAAGCGCCAGTTGCCGCTCACCGTGTTCGGCGTCGGCATGGCGTTGCAGCGCTATCCCGACCTCGCGGCCGCCTTCAAGGAACTGGGCCACGAGATCGCCTGCCACGGCTGGCGCTGGATCCACTACCAGGCCATCGACGAAGCGACCGAGCGCGAACACATGCGCCTGGGCATGGAGGCGATCGAGAAACTCACGGGCGAGCGCGCACTCGGCTGGTACACCGGCCGCGACAGCCCGCGCACCCGCCGACTGGTGGCCGACTACGGCGGCTTCGAATACGACAGCGACTATTACGGCGACGACCTCCCCTTCTGGATGAAGGTGCAGAAGACCAGCGGCGAGGTGGTGCCGCAGCTCATCGTGCCCTACACGCTGGACTGCAACGACATGCGCTTCGCACTGCCGCAGGGCTACTCGCATGCGGACCCGTTCTTCCAATACATGAAGGACACCTTCGACGCGCTCTACGCCGAGGGCGACGAGGCCCCGAAGATGATGAGCATCGGCATGCATTGCCGCCTGCTCGGGCGCCCGGGGCGCATCACCGCGCTGCAGCGCTTCCTGGATCACATCGCCACGCACGACCGCGTCTGGGTCTGCCGCCGCGTCGATATCGCGCGGCACTGGAAGGCAACGCACCCCTACGCCGCAGCCTGAAACGGAGACCGACATGGCCCTCACCATCGACCAACTGAACGCCGCGTCGGGCGCCGAATTCGCCCGGCTGCTCGACGGCGTCTACGAGCACTCGCCCTGGATCGCGGAGCGCGCGGCCAAGGCTCGCCCCTTCCGCTCGCTGCCGCATCTGAAGCACGCGCTGGTGCAGGCCGTGGCCGGTGCGTCGCGCGAAGAGCAGCTCGGCCTGATCCGCGCCCACCCCGAACTCGCGGGCAAGGCAATGGTCGCCAGGAACCTCACGGCCGAATCGACCAACGAACAGAACAAGGCAGGCCTCACGCAGTGCACGCCCGAGGAGTTCGCGAAGATCCAGCAGCTCAACGCCGACTACAACGCCAAGTTCACCTTCCCTTTCATCCTCGCGGTGCGCGGTCCGCGCGGCACCGGGCTCTCGAAGCAGGAGATCATCGAGACCTTCGAGCGCCGGCTGCACAACCATCGGGAGTTCGAACTCGGCGAGGCACTGCGCAACATCCATCGCATCGCCGAAATCCGGCTCGACGACAAGTTCGGTGTCGAACCGTCGCTCGGCAATGCAGTGTGGGACTGGCAGGAGAAGCTCTCGGTGCACACCGATCCGGGCTACGCCGAGAAGGGCCAGCTCACGGTGACCTACCTGACTGACGCGCACCGCGCCTGCGCGCAGCAGATCGCGCAGGACATGCGCGAGGCTGGCTTCGACCATGTCGAGATCGACGCGGTCGGCAATGTGGTCGGCCGCTACGACGGCGCGACCCCGGGCGCGAAGACGCTGCTCACCGGCTCGCACTACGACACGGTACGCAACGGAGGCAAGTACGACGGCCGGCTCGGCATCTTCGTGCCGATGGCCTGCGTGCGCGAGCTCAAGCGCCAGAACCGCCGCCTCCCCTTCGGCTTCGAGGTGGTCGGCTTCGCGGAAGAAGAAGGCCAGCGCTACAAGGCGACCTTCCTCGGCTCCGGTGCACTGATCGGCCACTTCCACCCCACGTGGCTCGACCAGAAGGACGCCGACGGCATCACGATGCGCGAAGCGCGCCGCAACGCGGGCCTGAACGACGACGACATTCCCAAGCTGCAGCGCGATCCGTCGAAGTACCTCGGCTTCGTCGAAGTGCACATCGAGCAGGGGCCGGTGCTCACCGAGCTCGATCTGCCGCTGGGCATCGTCACTTCCATCAACGGCAGCGTGCGCTTCGTCGGCGAAGTCATCGGCATGGCGAGCCACGCGGGCACCACGCCGATGGACCGCCGCCGCGATGCGGCAGCCGCCGTCGCCGAACTGATCCTCTTCGCCGAGAAGCGCGCCGCCAAGGACGGTGATTCGGTTGCAACGGTCGGGATGCTCGAAGTCCCCGGTGGCTCGATCAACGTCGTGCCGGGCCGCTGCAGGTTCAGTCTCGACCTGCGCGCGCCCAACAATGCCCAGCGCGACGCGCTGACCGACGACGTGGTGAACGCTCTCAAGGAAATCTGCGAGCGGCGCGGCGTGCGCTACACGCTCGAAGAGACGATGCGCGCCGCCGCCGCCCCCAGCGCACCCGAATGGCAGAAGCGGTGGGAGAAGGCGGTCGATACGCTCGGCGTGCCTCTCTTTCGCATGCCCAGCGGCGCGGGCCACGACGCGATGAAGCTGCACGAAGTGATGCCGCAGGCAATGCTCTTCGTGCGCGGCATCAACTCCGGCATCAGCCACAACCCGCTCGAATCGAGCACCAGCAACGACATGCAACTGGCGGTGCAAGCCTTCCAACTGCTGCTCAACGACCTCGCCGCCGAACAAGCCCATTAAGACCATGACCGACTACAGTAAGCTCGACGCCTGGATCGACGCCCACTTCGACGAGGAGGTGCGCTTTCTTCAGGAACTGGTGCGCGTGCCCACCGACACGCCGCCCGGCAACAACGCCCCGCATGCGGAACGCACGGCGGAACTGATCAAGGCATTCGGCTTCGAGGCCGAGAAACATGCGGTGCCCGAGCAGGACGTGAAGGACTACGGCCTCGAATCCCTCACGAACCTGATCGTGCGCCGCAGGTACGGCGAAGACGGTGGCCGCAAAGATGGAGAACGACCAAGCAAAGGCTTGGTCGTGGCACTCAACGCGCACGGCGATGTCGTGCCTCCCGGCGAAGGCTGGACACACGATCCGTACGGCGGCGAGATCGACAACGGCAGCCTCTACGGCCGCGCCGCCGCGGTCAGCAAGAGCGATTTCGCGAGCTTCACGTTCGCGGTGCGCGCGCTCGAAGCCGTCGCCAAGCCCACGCAGGGCAGCGTCGAACTGCACTTCACGTACGACGAGGAATTCGGCGGCATCCTCGGCCCGGGCTGGCTTCTCAAGAACGGCCTGACGAAGCCCGACCTGATGATCGCCGCAGGCTTCAGCTACGAAGTGGTCACCGCGCACAACGGCTGCCTGCAGATGGAAGTCGCGGTGCACGGCAAGATGGCCCACGCCGCCATCCCGACCACCGGTGTCGATGCCTTGCAGGGCGCGGTCAACATCCTCAATGCGCTGTATGCCCAGAACAGGCTCTACCAGGAAGTCACCTCGAAGGTCGAGGGCATCACGCACCCCTACCTCAACGTGGGCCTGATCGAAGGCGGCACCAACACCAACGTGGTGCCCGGCAAGGTGGTGTTCAAACTCGACCGCCGCATGATTCCCGAGGAGAACCCCGCCGAGGTCGAAGCGAATATCCGCCAGGTGATCGCCGACAGTGCGGCGCAGATGCCGGGCATCACGGTCGAGATCAAGCGCACGCTGCTGGCCAATTCAATGAAGCCGCTGCCGGGCAACAAGCCGCTGGTCGACGCGATCCAGAAGCACGGCCAGACGATCTTCGGCGAACCGATCAAGGCCATGGGCACGCCGCTCTACACCGATGTTCGTTTGTACGGCGAAGCGGGCATCCCCGGCGTGATCTACGGCGCGGGGCCGCGCACGGTGCTCGAATCGCACGCCAAGCGCAACGACGAGCGCGTGGTCCTCGAAGACCTGCGCCGCGCGACCAAGGTGATCGCGCGCACGCTCAGCGACCTGCTGTCCTGATAGGAAAGGGCCGGGGCTCAGGCACGGTGCCCGCTGGGCAGCAGATAGCCGTTGCGAAAGACGCCGATGACGAGCCCGCTGACGGAATCCGTCGGGCGGGCCGTGACGTATTTGCCGGCGCCCGCCTGATAGACGACGATCGTGCAGGCGGAGCTTTTGCTCAACGTGCGGGCAACGCCGACGGCCTGGTTCGCGGTCTGGTAGGTGTTCATCTTCGGTTCCTCGACGCTTCGCCGGCCGGCATCAGGCGCGGGCGACGGACAGAAGGCCGTCGATTGCCAGCACCACGCCGTCCTGGGCATCTTTGGTCGGCGTGCCTTCGATCAGCAGCTTGCGGATCAGGCCCAGGGTATTGAGCAGTTCCGCTTCCATGTCGGTCAGGAGCGGGATGACTTCGAAGTTCGGATACTTGCCGCGCGCTCCCATCGGCCGACCGGGGCCGGAAAGATCGACGTTGTAGCCTTCGCTGATCGCTTCGCTCTGGGTTTTCATGGCGTTGGGGGTGGTTTGAACAAACTGGGACGAAAGGGTCCGGCATCGCATCCTGCGGATTCGCTCCAGGCGGCGCGCGATGCGGCGGACATGCAGGCGACTCAAGGCAACCTCATCAGGTCGGACAGGCGCTTGCCCATCGCCTGGATACGGCTGTGCTTTTCGGCACGGCGGCGGGCCACGAGCTCGAGCGCCTGCGCGACAGACTCGGCACCGAGATCTCCGAACGAGGTGCGATCACGCCAGGCGCTGGCCACTTCGGTGAGCTGCTCGCTGTCGAGGCGCGGGGGCGGCGGATTGGCATGTGCAGCCAGGGCGCGCTCGCGTTCCGAAGGTGGCAGGCTCGCGCGCAAGAGTCCCAGAAGGCCGGCACTGGTCCACTGCGGTTTAGAAATGTTTCGTGCGTCCATGTAATACATTGTGCCTATGTAAACATAAGGTTACAAGGCGTCGCATTTAACTTTCTTCTTACGTTCCCCATAGACCGGAACAAGTTCACGAATTTCGGTCGTCCGCCCATCACAAACGCGCTCGTGACCTGGGTGCCCTTCCTTGTGACAACTGAAGCCTGCCAGTCCTCCCCGCGGTTGGCAGCGAGGGTAAATACCGATCCCGGAATGACATGTGGCGCTTGTTTGCACCCATTTTTTGTATACAAATATAGGGTGCAAACCACGAACCGAACCCGATGTTCGGAAACCCGCCATCCGCCACGAGGAGACAACCCGTGAACACCGCCATCCACTCTGTCGGCATCGAGGTGCCGGCGCCCATCGCCACGCCGCAGCCGCAATCCCATGCGCTGATCAAGCCGGGCTACGACCCGCGTCTCACCAACGAAGACCTGGCCCCGCTGAAGACGCAGACCTGGAGCCAATACAACATCTTTGCCTTCTGGATGTCCGACGTGCACAGCGTCGGCGGCTACATCACCGCGGGCAGCCTGTTCGCGCTCGGGCTGTCGAGCTGGCAGGTGCTGGTATCGCTCCTGGTCGGCATCTGCATCGTGCAGTTCTTCTGCAACCTGGTCGCCAAGCCGAGCCAGGTGACGAGCACGCCCTACCCGGTGATCTGCCGAGCGTCCTTCGGCGTGCTGGGCGCGAACATCCCGGCGGTGATCCGCGGGCTGATCGCGGTCGCGTGGTACGGCATCCAGACTTACCTCGCTTCCGGCGCCTTCATGCTGCTGGCGCTGCACTTCTTCCCCAACCTCGCCCCCTACGCGGATGTGCAGCAGCACGGCTTCGTCGGCCTCTCGGCGCTGGGCTGGGTCGCGTTCATGACGATGTGGGTCATGCAGGCCTTCGTGTTCTGGCACGGCATGGAAGCCATCCGCCGCTTCATCGACTGGGCCGGTCCCGCCGTCTATGTCGTGATGATGATGCTGTGCGGCTGGCTGGTCTGGAAGGCCGGCTGGAACAACATCGACATGCGCCTGGGCGGCCTGAAATTCAGCGGCTGGGACGCACTGCCGGTGATGCTCAGCGCGATCGCGTTGGTGGTCAGCTACTTCAGCGGCCCGATGCTCAACTTCGGCGACTTCTCGCGCTACGGCAAGAGCTTCGACGCAGTGAAGAAGGGCAACTTCTGGGGCCTGCCGGTCAACTTCCTGTTCTTCTCGCTCCTGTCGGTGATCACCTCGGCCGCGACGCTGCCGGTGTTCGGCGAGCTCATCACCGACCCGGTGCACACCGTGGCCCGCATCGACAGCACCACAGCCGTCGTGATCGGCGCGCTGACCTTCATGATCGCCACCGTCGGCATCAACATCGTCGCGAACTTCGTCTCGCCGGCCTTCGACTTCTCGAACGTCGCGCCGCAGAAGATCAGCTGGCGCACCGGCGGGATGATCGCGGCGGTCGGCTCGGTCTTCATCACGCCGTGGAACCTCTACAACAACCCCGAGGTGATCCACTACACGCTCGACATCCTCGGTTCCTTCATCGGCCCGCTGTTCGGCATCCTGATCGCCGACTTCTACGTGGTGAGCCGGCAGCGCGTGAACGTCGATGCGCTCTACACGCTCAGCCCCAAGGGCGACTACTGGTACACCAACGGCTACAACCGCCGCGCCATCTTCGCGATGGTCCCGGCCGCGCTGATCCCGGTGATGTGCGTGCTCCTGCCCAACCTGCACGCGGCGGCGAACTATGCGTGGTTCATCGGCACCGGGCTCGCCTTCGTCTTCTACCTCGCGCTCAACGCACGCAAGCGCTGACCTGCGATTTCCCTTTCGACCGACTCCACGGACCCCGTTCCGCCTTTCCCATGCGCATCAAGATCATCAATCCCAACACGACCTGGAGCATGACCGAGAAGATCGGCGCCTGCGCCCGCTCGGTCGCGCGATCCGGCACCGAGATCGTCGCCGTGAGCCCCTCGATGGGGCCCGCATCGATCGAAAGCCACTACGACGAGGCGCTCGCGGTGCCGGGACTGCTGCAGGAGATCGCCGCCGGCGAGCGGGACGGCATGGACGGCTACGTGATCGCCTGCTTCGGCGACCCCGGCCTCAAGGCGGCGCGCGAACTGGCGCGCGGGCCGGTGGTCGGCATCGCCGAAGCGGCCATGCACCGGCCAGCCTCGTGGGCAGCAGCTTCAGCGTGGTCACCACCCTCGGCCGCACCGTCGGGCAGGCATGGCATCTCGCCGAAGCCTATGGCATGAAGCGCTTCTGCGCCAATGTACGCGCCTGCGAGATCCCGGTGCTCGAACTCGAAGCGCCCGGCTCGCGCGCACGCGACCGCATCATCGAGGAGTGTCGCCGCGCGCTCGATGAAGACGGCTCGGATGCCATCGTGCTCGGCTGCGCCGGCATGGCCGACTTCTGCGAGCACATCGGGCAGGTGCTCGGCGTGCCGGTGATCGACGGTGTCGCGGCCGGCACGCAGCTGATCGAATCACTGGTCAACCTGCGCCTGACGACCAGCAAGCGCGGCGAGCTCGCACGTCCGCTGCCCAAGCCGATGGCGGGGCTGCTGCAGGATTTCGCCCTTGCATCTGAAACTCACCCCCAGGCTCGCGCACTTCGTGTCGCTCTCCACCCCTCGCAGGGGGCAATCCCAGCGGCCCGGCGAAGCCGGTTCCGCGGGATTTCCCGAACGAGTCCCGCAGCTTAGCTCGCTACGCAGAGGAAAACTGAAATGCGCGTAGTGCGGGTCGTCCACAATCGCGAGATGCCCCGCGCACCGAAGACGTCCTCGCCCGCCACCACCGACAACACCGCCGTGCCCGACAAGACCGCGACCATCGAGGGCATCGCGCAGGACATCGCGACCGCCATCGTCGAGAAGCGCCTGCCGCCCGGCACCTGGCTGCGCGAGGAAGCGCTGGGCCGGGTCTACGCGGTCAGCCGCACCAAGATCCGCGCCGCGCTCCTCACGCTGTCGAAGGACAAGCTGATCGAGATCATTCCCGACAAGGGCGCCTTCGTGAGCAAGCCCAGCGTGCAGGAAGCGCGCGAGGTGTTCGGCGTGCGACGCATTCTCGAAAGCGAAGTGGTTCGCCTGTTCGTTGCGCGTGCGACGCCGGCCGACTACCTCGCGCTGGAGCAGCACATCCAGTTCGAGCGGTCCACGCTGCGGTCCAGCACGACCACCGGGACAGTGCGCGAAAGGCTCCTCGGCGACTTCCACGTTGCGCTGGCCGAGGCCGCCGGCAACCATACGCTGGCCGAGCTGGTCCGCGAGCTGGTGGCCCGCAGCTCGCTGATCGCGATGCTCTATCACTCGTCGAACGATCCGCACTGCTCCTCCGACGAGCATTCGGACTTCCTGCGCCTGTGCCGCAGCGGCGACGTCGAAGCAGCCGTCGCAAGCATGACCGAGCACCTGACGCGCATCGAATCGAATCTGCAGTTGACCAGCGGCGTGCCGGATCGCCAGCTCGACCTCATCAAGGCACTGCTGGCCTGATCAGCGCATCGACTCGAACGGCCGCAAGAGCTTGAACTTGCGCCCGCCTTCCGCCGGCTGCGCTTGCGCCTTGCCGCCTTTTGCGGCGCCGCCCTCCAGCCCGCAATCCTTGGCGGCGCCGTCGTCGCCAAACAGTGCCGGCGCGAGCAGCGACAAACCACCCGTCGCCGCGGCCACGCCGTAGGTCGCGGCCTGCCGCACGGTGCCCTTGGGGTCGATGCTCAGCTCGGGACTCTCCAGCGGCCCCTTCAGCAGCATGAGCTGAACGAGGCTGCCCGGATTCAGATCCAGCCCCTTCTTCACCCGAGGCCGGAATTCGAGTTCGATCGTCTGCTTCGCCAGATCGATCTGCCCGATCGCCGCGACCCCGATCTGGCGCGTTTCCATCGCGATCGACCGGTCGATCGGCGCCACGCCGTTGCGCAGGGGCAGACGCGCCACCGCGCACTGCACCACGAGGTCTTCGCGCGAAGCCTGCTTGGGCAGCAGCACATCGAGCAGCCCTGCGACGATGCCGCGATCGAGCGACGCGGCCCGGCCGGTCAACGCGACGTCGCGGACCGAGAACTGCACATCGCCGTTCGACGAGGCGGCGAGGCTGCGTGGCGTGCGGCCGGTCATCGACAGCTTGGCCGCGAGGCTCGCACGGCCTCCCTTGAACTGACTCCCCCGCTCCACAATCCATCGAACGCATCGACCGACAACGAGCGCGCCGTCAGCTGCACGTCGGTGCGGGGCACCGCTCCCTTGCTCAGCGCGATTGCCAGACTGCCCTTGACCTCGCCGCCGGCAACGCCGAAGGAAACCGGATCGATCGCCAATCGCCCCTTGTCGGAGACCGCGCGCGCCTTCACGCTCGACAGCACCGGCAGCCCCGGTACCGTCAGTCGATCGACGCCGATCGCAAGTCGCACCGGAAGCTCCGGCAACGACTCGATGGTGAGCAGCGGCTTGTCGCCGAAGACCGGCTTGCGCGGCCCCGATTCAGCCGGAGCCGGCTTGCCTGCTGATCGCACTGCACCCCATTTGCCGAGGTCGATCTCCGCGCTTGAAAGCTCCGCGTCCAGGCTTGGCGTCGGCTGGGTGGCCATCCACGTGATCCGCCCGCTCAGCAGTTGCCCGGCGAGCGACAGGGTCAGCGCATCGAAGCGCCATTCGTCCCGGTTGCGCTGCAGATCGGCGCTGGCTTCGAACGGCATCGGCAGCGCGGCCGCCGCCTTCGACACCTGCGAGAGCGCCTCCGCGTTATCGGCACGAACCGTCAACTTGGCCGACAGCGTTCCGGTACGCGGGCCGACGCCCATGCCGCCGCTCGCGGTCACGAGCGCACCGCCGGTCGCGAGGCGCAGATTGAAGGGCCACTCGTCCGTGCCGGACAGAAGGGTTGCCGGGCGGCCGACGTCGCCTTCAACGGCCCACTGTTGGGGCCCGAGCTTGAAGGAAGCGCTCAAGCGGTCGTGATCGCCCTGTCCCTGAAGGTCGAGCGATTCGATATCGACGTCGCGCGACGTCCCCTTGCCCGCATTGCGATAGCGGATGTGCACCTGCGAGAGCCGGAGCCGGTCCAGCGCGAGCGGCGGCGTCGTTGTCTGTTTGCCCGAGCCCGGCGCGCGCGGCGCCATCTGCCAGTTGTAGCGGCCGGCGCCGTCCGCTTCGAGCAGCACGTCGGCGCCATCCACCTCGATGCTGAGGATGCGGATCTTGCGGTCGAGCAAATCCCTGAGCGACACATCGAATGCCGCGCGCCGAAAGCGGAACATGTCCGGCCGCGAGCCCCACTCGGCATTCGCCAGGGCGACATCGTCCGCACGCACCGCGATCGTCGGCAGCAGGCGAATCGACAGGTCGCCGTCGATGCGGAACGCGCGCCCTGTCGCGGCCGAGACCTGCTCCGCCAGCAGCGCGGAGATGCGCGCCGGCGGAAAGGCCATGCGCAGCCCGATGGCCGCGGCCGCCAGCAGCAGAACGACCACCGCCAGCACGATGCCGGCGATGCGCCAGCCACGCCGGCTGCGCTTCGAGACCGTGGTGCCGGCGATGTCGGGCATGACGTTGCAGGGCTCGCTACTTACTGACTATCGAGGCCGGCATCCTGATTTCAGTCAGCCTCCAGTCAACAAAGCCGCTGCGCTCGAACACCAGACCGAGGCGCTCCGAATTGGGCTCATCGGGCTTCGCCGGGTCGATCGCGAGAGCCGTCATGCGGCTTGCGCCTTGGCGCTCGATGATCCAGCGGGGCTTGTTGCCGGCCTGTGCGCCTTCCGCTGACGGTGGCGAATTCTCCGGCGCGGCCTGGCCCGGAGCGGGTGCCGGCGTCGGGCCAGGCGCGGGCCGGGCCAGCCTGCCGTGGCTCATCGCAGCCATGACCGTTTCGGGCCGCACCATCACGTCCACGAACTGGTTCACCAACCCCAGCCCGATCATGCTGCCGAGGGCCGCCAGCGGATTGCCTGGGTCTTTCGGCGCACCGAGCTTCTGCGCCACCAGCGCCGAAAACTGGTCCTTCAGGCTTTCGCGCAACCTCGGGTAATCCACGTGCCGGTTGAATTCCTCCGCGTCGCCACTGCGGGCTGCCGTCTGGATCTGGCGCAACGCCAGAAACGGTGACCAATACCAATACGCCGCGATGCCCAGGAGCAGGACCAAAACAACCGCGACGAGACTTTTGGATTTCATGCAGGAGATTCTGCAACGTTGTCATCCGACTTCGAAGTCGCGCGTTGGTCGTCTTGACCAGCCCGGAATTTCGAGTTGGCCATTTTCAAACCGTCACAACACCGATCTCTCATGAAACGCACTCTCATCGCTCTCGTCGCTGCAGGCTTCGCACTCGCCGCCGGCTCGTCCTTCGCCCAGGCGCCTGCCGAACCCACTGCTGCACCGGCTGCCAAGACCAAGCCCAAGCACAAGTCGTCGCACAAGGTGGCGCACAAGAAGTCCACCAAGGCCCACGCAGCCTGAAGCTGAACGGAACATGAGAGCCCCTTCGGGGGCTTTTCTATTTCCGCCGGGACGCGGCATGGGAACCCGGGTTTTCCGCTATACATCCTGGCGGCTCAAGTGTATACAGTTTGGCGTACAGAATCGTGAACGCTCCGGCGGGCACGAGTCCTGCAATCCCATCTGCCCACTCACGCCGCTCCAGGAGAACCCGAAATGACGGCTGCCGCCTCCGTTCACCCTGTCGACCAGCGATTGCCGCTCGGCAAAGTCACCGCCCTCGGGCTGCAGCATGTGCTGGTGATGTATGCCGGCGCCGTCGCCGTGCCGCTCATCGTCGGCCGCGCGCTCAAGCTCAGCCCGCAGGAAGTCGCACTCCTGATTTCCGCCGACCTCTTCTGCTGCGGCATCGCCACGCTGATCCAGTCGCTCGGCGCAACCCAATGGTTCGGCATCAAGCTGCCGGTGATGATGGGCGTGACCTTCGCCTCCGTCGCGCCGATGGTGGCGATCGCCAACGCCAACCCCGGCCAGTCCGGCGCCCAACTGCTCTTCGGCTCGATCATCGGCGCGGGGATCATCTCGATCCTCATCGCGCCGATGGTCTCGCGCATGCTGCGCTTCTTCCCGCCGGTGGTGACCGGCACCATCATCGCGGTGATCGGTATCAGCCTGATGCGCGTGGGCATCAACTGGATCTTCGGCAACCCCGTGGGCCCGACCGCGCCGGCGATCGTCGATCCGGTCTACGCCAAGTGGCTCGCCGACGTGACCTCGCCCGGCTCCGCGGTGCCGCCGATGCCCAAGGGGCTGTCGATCGTGCCCTCGGTGCCCAACCCCAAGTACGCCGATCTCGGCGGCCTCGCCATCGCGGCGCTGGTGCTGGTGTCGATCCTGCTCATCGTGAAGTACGCCAAGGGCTTCATCGCCAACATCTCGGTGCTGCTCGGCATCGTGATCGGCGCGGTGGTGGCGACCCTCTTCGGCTTCATGACCTTCGAGAAGGTCGCCAATGCGGCCTGGGTCGACATCGTGCTGCCCTTCCACTTCGGCATGCCGAGGTTCGACCCGGTCCTGATCCTCACGATGTCGCTGATCATGATCGTGGTGATGATCGAATCCACCGGCATGTTCCTCGCGCTCGGCGAGATGACCGACCGCAAGATCTCGCAGCAGGACCTCGCACGGGGCCTGCGCACCGACGGCCTCGGCACGCTGATCGGCGGCGTCTTCAACACCTTCCCCTACACCAGCTTCTCGCAGAACGTGGGGCTGGTGGCGGTGACGGGCATCAAGAGCCGCTTCGTCTGCGTGGCCGGCGGCGTGATCCTGATCGTGCTCGGCCTGTTGCCGAAGATGGCGGCGCTGGTCGAATCGCTGCCGACGGTGGTGCTCGGCGGCGCGGGCCTCGTGATGTTCGGCATGGTCGCCGCGACCGGCATCCGCATCCTCTCGGGCGTGGACTTCAAGACCAACCGCCACAACGCGATGATCGTCGCGGTGTCGATCGGCGTCGGCATGATTCCGCTGATCGCGCCCAACTTCAAGCAGTGGATGCCGCATGCGATCCACTCGCTGGTGGAGTCGGGCATCCTGCTCGCCTCGGTGAGCGCGGTGGCGCTGAACCTGTTCCTCAACGGCGCGAAGCACGACGAAGCAGCAATGATTGCCGCGGCCAAGCAGGCCGAAGCGCACTGAATGTTGCTCGCCCCCAGGCTTGCTCACTGCGTGTAGCCGCCAACCCCCTGCCGGGGGCAACACCGGTGGCCCGGCAAAGCCGGTTCCACGGTGTTTCGCGAAGGGGCCTGGCTGCGCCGGCCACGTCAGATCATCGCCAAGGGTTTCTTGCGCCTCGGCGGTGGATGCAGGCGGTCGATCTCGGCAAGCGTTTCAGCACTCAGTTGCAGGTCGGCCGCCGCGAGGTTTTCGCGCAGATGGCTTTCGCGCACGGCCTTCGGAATCGCAACGACACCGGGCCGGGAAAGGACCCAGGCCAATGCCAGCTGCGCCGTGGTGATGTCCAGCTTCTGCGCGAGCCGACCCAGCGCCGGATCGGCGGCCAGCGCACCCTGGTCGATCGGGCTGTAGGCCATCAACGGCATGCCGCGTTCGCGCTGCCAAGGAAGCAGGCTGAACTCCGGGCCGCGCTCGCCGACCGAGAAGTAGACCTGGTTGGCCGCGCAGCCGCCATCCACCGCCTCCAGCTCTTCCATGTCGTCGACATCGAAATTGCTGACGCCCCAATGGCGGATGCGGCCATCGGCGACGAGTGCGCGCATCGCATCGCAAGTTTCGGCGAGCGGATGGTCGCCGCGCCAGTGCAGCAGGTACAGGTCGATGTGATCGAGCCCCAGCCGTAAAAGAGTGCGTGCGCAGGCCGACGGTGTTCCGCGCCGGCTCGCGTTGTGCGGATAGACCTTGCTGACGACGAAGAGCTCCTCGCGCTTCACGTCACCGGCGCGCAGCGCCTCGGCCACGGCCTGTCCGACGACCTCCTCGGCCCCGCCCTCGCCGTACATCTCGGCGGTGTCGATGAGCCGGTAGCCCATCTCGATCGCGGCGCGCACCGCGGCCACTTCGGTCGCACGGCGCCCGGACGATTCGCCCATGTGCCGGTGCCGAGGCCGAGCGCGGGCATTGCACCGCCACCCGGGATTTCCAGACTTCGCATGCAGGCTCCTCTCTTCGTGTCTCGCCGGCAGGTCGAACCAGCGCGGCCGGGACACGATTTTCGCCTCGTCCGGATCGGCGAAGCAGTGCGGCGACATGATCGGGCGGGCGATCGGATGTAGAGTGCCCGGCGACATGCAAAAGCTCACGATCCAGGTCAGCGACGACACCACCGTCTCGGGCATCCTCCAGCGCCCGGACGATCCCGTGGCCTGCTACGTGTTCGCGCACGGCGCGGGCGCGGGCATGGAGCACGCCTTCATGACGGCGGTGGCCGACGGGCTCGCCGAACGCCGCATCGCCACCTTGCGCTACCAGTTCCCGTACATGGAGCGCGGCAGCAAGCGGCCGGACACGCCGCCGGTGGCGCATGCCGCGGTCCGCGCGGCGGTCGCCTGCGCGGCGCGCGAATTCGGGTCGCTCATGCTGCTGGCGGGCGGCAAGTCCTTCGGCGCGCGCATGACCTCTCAGGCGCAGGCGACCGAGCCGCTGCCGCGAGTCGCGGGGCTGGTGTTCCTCGGCTTTCCGCTGCATCCGGCCGGCACGCCCTCGACCTCGCGCGCGGACCACCTGTCGAAGGTCCGGATTCCGATGCTTTTCGTGCAGGGCACAGAGGACAAGCTCGCCGAGCTGGACAGGCTGCGCCCGATCGTCGCAGCACTCGGCACGCGCGCCACGCTGCTGACCATCGAGCACGCGGACCACTCCTTCCACGTGCCGAAGCGTTCCGGGCGCGACGACGAGGCGGTGCTGAAGGAAGTGCTGGACGATGTGATGCGATGGACCGAGGCACTTCGCGGCGCGTCACGCTAGGTGGCCTGTGCCGCGTTCTGATCGAGCGCCAGGAAGTGATGCGCCACCGGCCGTTCAGGCCCGATGTGGAAGCGCAGCACCTCGGCCTGCAGGTCGGCGTCGGCCTTGGAGACGCGCCCGTGCTGGCGCATGTGCTCGGCCCAGGACTCGACCAGGAACCACTCGATGACGCGCTCCGGCTCGCCGGTGTGCTCGGCGACGCCCCAGGCGTAGGCACCGTCCCGACGGCGCTCCAGCGACAGGCGCTGCATCGCCACGAGAAAGGCCGGCAGATCGCTCTTGCGCACGCGGTATTCGATCTGCACCATCACCGGCCCGCGGTCGTTGGCGACCGGCTCGGTCAGCATCGGCTCCGGCCAGTGGTTGGAGGGCTGCAGATCGGCCTCGCCCGAAGGCAGCTTCGCGCGATGGAAAACCAGCGCCACCACCACGAGTCCCCCCGCGCCGACAAGCAGCGCGCCGGCGATGCCCACGGGCTGCGCCACCAGGCCCCAACCGAGGCTGCCGGCCGCCATCGCGCCGTTGAACACCGTGAGGTAGATCGCCAGTCCGCGCCCGCGCACCCAGTTGGGCAGCACCGCCTGCGCCACACCGTTGAGGGTGGTGAGCGCGATGATCCAGCCCACGCCGAGCACCACCATCAGCACCACCGCCGTCCATTGCGGGGGTGCGACGGCCAGCGCCGCCATCACCGCCGCGGTGAGCAGCGAAGCGACGAGCACCAGCCCGTCCGCATCGAGCCACTGGCGCAGCTTCGGCAGCAGCACCGCGCCGAGGATCGCGCCGCCCCCCACCGCGCCCAACAGCACGCCGTAGAAGCCCGCACCGCCGCGGAGCATGCCGCGCGCGACCAGCGGCAGCAGCGCCCACACCGAACTCGCGAACAGGAAGAACACCGCCGCGCGCAGCAGCACCCGGTGCAGTTCGCGGCTGGCGCGCGCATACCGCAGCCCGGCGCGGAAGGCGCCGAAGAACTGCTCGTCGAGCCCCTTCGATTCGGCCGGCGGGCGGGGCCACCACAGCAGCGCCGCGATGACGACCACATAGCTCAACACGTCCACCCCGTAGACCAGGGCGGCACTGAACGCCGCGAGAAGCAGGCCGCCGGTCGCGGGACCGATGGCGCGCGCGATGTTGATGCCCAGCGAGTTGAGCGCCACCGCGCTCTTGAGGTCGCCGCGCGGCACCAGTTCCGGCACGATGGACTGCCAGGTCGGCCCCATCAGCGCCGCGCCGATGCCGCCCACGAAGGTGAGCGCGATGAGCGCTTCCACCGTCAGCGTGTGGGTGCGCGCCATGACCAGCAGCGCCGTGCTCACCAGCGCGAGGAGGATCTGCACGCCGATCAGGAAGCGCCGCCGGTCCAGGATGTCCGACAGCACGCCGGCGGGAATCGCGAGCAGGAAGATCGGCAAGCTTGCGGCCGTCTGCACCAGCGCGACCGCCGCGGGGCTGGTGGACAGCTCCGTCACCATCCAGGCGCTCGCGACATCGCGCATGAAGCTGCCGATGTTGCCGATGACGGTCGCGGCCCACAACACCGCGAACACCGGCAGCCGAAGCGGCGCGAAGCTGCCGCCGCCGGTCGAAGGCGATGCGGGCGCAGCCGCAGCACGAGGCGATTCATCCGCCATGAAAACCTCCCAGGTCGATCCAGGCGATCAGCAGCAGGCCGCCGACCAGACCCCAATGTTCGAAGAACGCATTGGCCTTGTGCTGCCGCTGCACCTTCGGCCCCCGCCAGAAGCGGTCGGCCAGAAAACCCGCGAGCATGGTGAAGCCGGCCAGCGCAAGCGCCCCGAGCCAGCGATACCAGCCCGTCAGCACCAGTGCCGACGCGCCGATCTGAAGCACGATGGTCGCGGCAGTGATCGGGACGGCCGGCGCGAGGCCAAGCTGCCTCACCTCGGACACTGCGCCGGCGAAGTCGCGCACCTTGTCGAAACCTCCCTGCAGGTAGGCCGCGCACAGGCACAGCAGCGCCAGCCAATGCAGCCACGGCGACGTGAAAGCGGCATGCAGCATCGCCGGCCTCTCAAACCGCCCAGCAGGCGCAGCCGAGCGCGCCCCAGAAGCCCTTGAGATCGGAGACCGGCAGCTTGCTCGTCCATGCGGTCGCGTGCTGGTGGCCGTGCACGTTGCAGCTGCTCGCGCAGCCGCACGCGGCCGCCGCCTGGCGCATCACCTTCTGCAGCGGCGCGCCCTCGCGCTCACCCCAGGCGCCGTAGCCGCCGTAGCGCCGCACCGGCGACCAGTCGGGCATCGCGGGCGGTAGCGGCGCATCGTCGAACGCGGCGAAGGACCCCGCGCCGTAGACCACGCGACCACCGACGATGGTGAGCAGTGATGTCGTGTCCGCGATCTCCGATTCCGCGCACGCGAAGAAGTCGCGATCGGGGACGATCAGGTCCGCCATCTGACCCGCCTGGATTCGGCCCTTCTTCCCTTCCTCGTTGGAGAACCAGGTGACCTTCTCGGTCCACATGCGCAGCGCCGTCTCGCGGTCGATCAGGTTGCGCTGCGGCGTGATCTTCATGCCGCCGACCGTCTTGCCGGTCACCAGCCAGGAGAGCGACACCCACGGGTTGTACGAAGCCACGCGCGTCGCATCGGTGCCCGCAGACACTTTCACGCCCATCTCCAGCATGCGCTTGACGGGCGGTGTCGCCTCGGCCGCGCCGGGACCGTAGCGGTCGACGAAGTATTCGCCCTGGTAGGCCATGCGGTGCTGCACTGCCACCCCGCCGCCCAGCGCCGCGACGCGCTCGATGGATTTCTCGGAAATGGTCTCCGCGTGGTCGAAGAACCAGTTCAGGCCCGCGAGCGGCGTGTCGCGATCGACCTTCTCGAACACGTCCAGCGCGCGCGTGATCGTCTCGTCATAGGTCGCATGCATGCGCCAGGGCCAGCGGTTCTGCGCGAGGATTCGCACCACCTCTTCCAGGTCGCCTTCCATCTCCGGCCCCATCTCGGGCCGCGGCTGGCGAAAGTCCTCGAAGTCGGCGGCGGAGAACACCAGCATCTCGCCCGCGCCGTTGTGGCGGAAGTAGTCGGTGCCCTGCTTGTACTGCGAGCTCGCGGTCCACTTCAGGAAGTCGTCCTTCTCCTGCTTGGGCTTCTGCGTGAAGAGGTTGTAGGCCAGGCGGATCGTGAGCTGGTTCGCATCGGCCAGCTCCTGGATCACCGCATAGTCTTCCGGGTAGTTCTGGAAGCCGCCCCCGGCATCGATCGCGCCGGTCACGCCGAGGCGGTTGAGCTCGCGCATGAAGTGCCGCGTCGAGTTGACCTGGTACTCATGCGGCAGCTTCGGGCCCTTGGCGAGGGTAGCGTAGAGGATCGCAGCGTTCGGCTTGGCGAGCAGCAAGCCCGTGGGTTGCCCCGACGCATCGCGCACGATCTCGCCGCCGGGCGGCGCGGGCGTGTCCCGGGTGTAGCCCACGGCGCGCAACGCCGCGCCGTTGAGCAGCGCGCGGTCGTACAGGTGCAGGATGAATACCGGCGTGTCCGGCGCGACGGCATTGAGCTCCTCGATGGTCGGCAGCCGCTTCTCGACGAACTGGTGTTCGGTGAAGCCGCCCACCACGCGCACCCATTGCGGCGCGGGCGTGATGGCCACCTGCTGCCCGAGCATCGCCATCGCATCGGCAAGGCTGCGCACGCCGTCCCAGCGCAGTTCCAGGTTGAAGTTGAGCCCGCCGCGGATGATGTGCAGGTGGTTGTCGATCAGGCCCGGCAGCACGCTGCGGCCGCCGAGATCGATGCGCCGCGTCTGCGGCCCGGCGAGCGCCAGGACATCGCGGTCGCCGCCCACCTGGATGAATCGCCCCTCGGCGATGGCCACCGCGCTCGCCGTGGGGTTGGCGCGGTCCAGCGTGGTAAAGCGGCCGTTGTGAAGAATCAGGTCCGGGGTGCCGGGCTGTGTCATGCGTTTGCTCTCGTGGTCTGCCGGATCAACCTTCGTGCGCGCCGAACATGGTCTTGGCGTAATTGATGCCGATGCCGTAGGCGCCGCCGACCTTCTTCGCAATGCCGGTCGTCAGGTCGTAGGTCTCGGCGCGGGCCCAGTCGCGCTGAAGTTCCAGCAAGTATTGCAGCGAAGTCATCGGGCGCGCGCCGGCCTGCACCATGCGCTCCATCGCGCGGTTGTGCGCTTCGGCAGAGACATCGCCGCAAGCGTCGGCGATCACGTAGACCTCGAAGCCCTGGTCCAGTGCCGAGAGCGCCGGACCGACGATGCACACGCTGGTCCACAGGCCCGCCAGCACGATGCGCGGCTTGCCGATCTCGTTGATGCGCCGGATCACGGCTTCGTCCTCCCACGTGTTCATCGAGGTGCGGTCGAGCAGCGCCTGTCCGGGGAACGGCGCGGTGACTTCCTCGAACATCGGGCCGCTGAAGCTCTTCTCGGCGACCGTCGTGAGCACGGTCGAGACACCGAAGCCGGCCGCCGCGCTCGCCACGAGGCTCGCGTTGTTGCGCAAGGTGACCGCGTCGATCGAATGCGTGGCGAAGGCCATCTGCGACTGGAAGTCGATCATCACGAGCGTGTGGTCCTGCGGATTGAGCAGCGTCGCGCCGGGAGCGGCTTTGGCGACGGCGACGGTCTTGGCGGCGGTTGCGTTGGTCATCATGAATCTCCTCGTTGAGTCGGGTGGTTGAGAGGGGTTGGGCAAAAGACGGATCAGAGTGCAGGGAGCTCGCGCGGCCGCAGGTCGAAGACCAGCACCTCAGCCCGATCGCCCTTGTCGAAGCGCAGGGCGCCGGCGTTGCGGATGCGCGCGCCGTCGCCTTCGGAGAGTCGCTCGCCATTCACTTCGAGGCTGCCGCGTGCCACGTGCACGTAGACATGGCGGTCCGGGCCGACATCGAGCTTGGCGGATTCACTGCCGTCGAACAGGCCCGCATGCACACGCGCGTCCTGCCGCACCGCGAGCGATCCATCGGCGCCGTCGGGCGAGATGATCAGGCGCAGGCGGCCGCGCTTCTCGGCGTCGTCGAAGCGCTTCTGCTGGTAGCGCGGCTCGGCGCCGCGTTCGCTCGGCACGATCCAGATCTGCAGGAAGTGCACCGGCTCGTCCTCGGAATGGTTGAACTCGCTGTGTTGCACGCCGGTGCCGGCGCTCATCATCTGCACGTCGCCGGGACGGATGACCGAGCCGGTGCCCATCGAATCCTTGTGCGCCAGGGCGCCTTCCAGGACGTACGAAAAGATCTCCATGTCACGATGGCCATGGGTGCCGAAGCCCTGCGACGGCGCGACCCGGTCGTCATTGATCACCAGCAGGTCCGAGAAGCCGATCTGCTGCGGATCGCGGTAGTGGCCGAACGAGAAGGTGTGGCGGGAGTTCAGCCAGCCGTGGTTGGCGTGGCCCCGGTGGCTGGCTTTGCGGACTTCGATCATGTTGCTTCTCCTTGCAGGATTCGATGGAATTCACGCTGGTGGATGTGGAAGAGAAAGCTCTTTTCCTGCAACCACTTAGGCGTTGCGATGGACGAAGTATCGAAGCCCGGAAGCGGCTTCATGTTGAAAGGTTTCGGCGCTCATCATCGATAATTTCGACGATGCTGAAACTCACTCTCGAAGCCATCGAACTGGTGGATGCAATTGCCCGCCACGGCTCCTTCGCGGGCGCGTCCGAGCGCTTGCACAAGGTGCCTTCGACCATCTCCTATGCGGTCGCCAAGCTCGAGGAGCACCTTGGGCTGGCGCTCTTCACCCGCAACGGGCCGCGCGTCACGCTCACGCCCGCCGGCGAGGAACTGATCAAGGAGGGCCGCTGGCTGCTCGCTGCGGCGCGGCAACTCGAATCGCGCATGCGGCAGATCGCCACCGGCTTCGAGACCGAGCTGCGGCTGGTGCACGACTCGCTGATCCCCACCTCCGCATTGAACGAGGACGTCCGCGCCTTCGAGGACCTGGATTGCGGCACGCGGCTGCGCATCGGCTGCGAGGCGCTCACCGCCACCTGGGAGGCGCTGCGCGAAGGCCGCGCCGACATCGTGATCGCGGCAGGCGAAGGACCCGCGGGCGGCGGCTACAAGGCGGTACCGGTGGGCACGCTCGATTTCGTCTTCTGCGTGACGGCCACGCACCCGCTGGCACGCCTGCAACGCCCGCTCACGCGCGGCGACCTGCTGGAACACACGGCCATCGTGGTCGGCGACGGCGCGCGTTCGCTGACCGACCGCACCGTGGGCCTGCAGTCGGGCCAGCGCCGCATCACGGTGCCCTCGATGCAGGCCAAGATCGCCTGCCGGGCCGCAGGCCTCGGCCATGGCTTCGTGCCCCGGGCCTGCGTGCGCGTGGAGCTGGAGACCGGCATCCTGGTGGAACTCCAGGTCGATGAGCCGCGCCCGCCCGAGACCTTCTGGCTCGGCTGGCGCACCGAGCACATGGGGGAGGCGCTCAAGTGGTGGCGCCACCGGCTCGACCGGCCGCTGCTGCCGGGCATCCTGCCGTACTGAGCGCGTCGCGGCGGCACGTCCGGCTCACAGCGCCATGCGGATGATCGTGAAGTCGTCATCCAGCGCGCCCGGCCCGTGCGCCTCGCGCGCCAGTTCCAGCAGCGCGTCGAGCTCGGAATGCCCCTCGGCCACCGGCCGCGCGAGGAGATCGCTCATCGCCGAGAACGGCTGCATCGAGCCGTCGGGCCGGGTGATCTCATAGGTGCCGTCGCTGAAGACGAAGAGCCGCGCGGGCGATCGCAGCGTACAGGCTTCCTCCTGGTAGCGCGCCGCCGGCATGATGCCGATGCACGGGCCGCCGGCCGGCAGCGAGTGGCCTTCGCAGGCGCAGCCCGCCGGCCCGTTCACCAGCAGCGCCGGCGGATGGCCGGCCGAGGCGTAGCGAAGCTGCCCGCTCGCCCGGTGGTAGACGCCGTACCAGACCGTCGAGAACAGCTCCCCGTGGCGCTCCATCTGGTAGGCCCGGTTGAGCGCCGCGAGCACTTCACCGGGATGATGGAAATCGGTGCGCGAGAGCGCCTCCGAGCGCAGCGTGTTCGCCACCGCCACCGCCAGCAGCGACGAGCCCACGCCATGCCCGCACACATCGACCAGGTAGATCGCGAAATGCTCGTCGTCCACCCAGTGGTAGCCGAAGGAATCGCCGCCGAGCTCGGTCGAGGGCACGAAGCGCCAGTCCACGTCCAGCGGCGCGGACAAGGGCTCCGGCAGCGTGGCGCGCACGTAGCGCTCGGCGTCGCGCAGCTCGTGCTGGAGCCGGTCGTGCGTCGCCTGCAGCGCCTCGCGCGATGCCGCGAGATCGCGATGCGCGCGCGTCAGCTCGTCGTTGGCCGCTTCGAGCTGCGCGATGAGCCGTGCCTCGCGCTGGCTCAGCAGCGTCATGTCGTAGGCCTTCTGCTGCACGAGGCGGGCTTCCTCCCACTCCGCCGTCACGTCGAGAAGCAGCACCCAGACCCGGTCGTCGTCGGCAAAGAAATGGACGTCCGCGACGCGGCCGCTGGGCATCGCAAGCGAGCGGATCAGAAACGGCGTCTCCACGAGCGGCAGCAGTCCCTCGATGAACGGCAGCTGGTCGGAAGCCGGACTGCCGGCCTGCAGCCCGTCCAGCCCATAGTGCGCCAGATGGCCGCCGGACTGCACGAGGTTCTGCGCCTCGTCGATGACCAGATGCGCGAGCACGCGCTGCCCTTCGAGCAGTTGCAGCAGCGAATCCGCGACGCGGGTCGGCAGGTCGAGCATGGCTATCGCGCGAGGCGGGCCGCGAGTTCCTGGAAGGCTTCTTCGACGCCGATGCCGGTCTTCGCGCTGGTGCGGCGGAAGGTCCAGCCTTCGGCCTCCAGCGCCTCGATGCGCGCGGGCGAAAGGGCCCAGTCTTCCTGCAGGTCGGACTTGTTGAGCAGCACGAAGAACGGCACCTGACCCAACTCCGCGACGATGCGCCGCTGGATCGACTCGGCGGTGTCCAGTGTCTCGGGCCGCGTGCCGTCGACCACGAGCAGGTAGCCGGCCGCGCCGCGCAGGTAGGTCACCCGCACTGCGGCGACCTCGTCCTCGCCCGCGATGTCCCAGAGGATCAGCGCCATTTCCTCGGCGCCGACGGTCACCATCTTCTTGTCGATCTTCACGCCGACGGTGGTGAGGTAGGTGTCCGAGAAGATGGTGTCGACGTAGCGCCGCACCAGGCTGGTCTTGCCGACGCCGAAGGCGCCGAGCAGGCAGATTTTCTTTTGCAGCATGGGCGCCTGGGTCTCCTAGTCTCCGGTGCTCACGCCGAACGACACGCGACGGTTCATCGAGAGCTCGTCCTCGCTCGCGCCGGGGCTCAGCGGCTCCAGCGGGCCGGCGCCGCGCACGAAGAGCACCGTCGGGTCCACGCCGCGCGCGCGCATCATGGAGCGCACGACCTCCGCACGGCCAACGCTGAGCGCAAGGTTGGACATGTCCCTGCCGGTGGCATCGGCGTGGCCGACGATCGTCACCTTCACCGGGAAGCCATGGTCGCGCGCCACCTGCACCAGCTCGCGCATCTGCGCGGCGATCTCGTCGATCTTGCCTTCCTGCCCCGCAGCGGGCCGCGGCACGCTGAAGTCGAAGTGGATGAGCTGGGCCTGGATGGCATCGCGCAGGCGCACGTAGTCGGGGTCCTGCACATCCTTGACCGCGCTGAGGTCCACCTTGGGCGCACCCGCGGGCATGCTCAGCAGGTAGGCGCGGGCCTTGTCGAGCCAGCGCTGCGAGGCACTGCCGGTGACGCGGATGCTGCCCGCCTCCTGCACCATGCCGATGGTCTCCGGCGGGTCGAGGGTCGCCTGCAGGCGCTTGAGCACCAGCGCCGGATGCAAGGCCTGGTAGGGCTCCCATCGGCCGGTGACGTGCGAGGGGTCCAGCTTGCTCGGCAGCAGGGTTTCGGGCACCACCGCCAGCGGATCGCGCAGGCCCGACACCACCCACTTGCCGTCGCGCCGCTCGAAGCCGGTGACGACGATGCCGGGCTGGTCCTGCAGCGCACCGACGTAGGCATTGACGCGGGTGCGCTCGATGAGGCGTTCGCCGACCCACCAGCCCAGCGCAGCCAGCAGCGCCAGCGGAATGAGCCACATGAACGGCGAGAGCTTGCGGTGCGCGTCGGCGGTCTGCGAGAGCAGGCATGGCCGCAGGCGCGATTCGACTTCCTCGAAGGGCGCGGTGTCGCCGTTGAATTCCTCCAGCGGCAGATGCCAATGGTCGTGGATCTGCCCGAGCGCTTCGCCCAGGCGCGTGCGCACCATCGGCGGAGGACTGCCGTGGATCACGGCGGCGAGGAACGCCGACGGGCCTTCCTCGCACCACAGCAGCAGGTCGCCCAGCCGCAGGCTGTCGACGCTGCGGCTGGCCGTGTCGCCGGCGCCGGACTCCTCGAAGGAATCGCGCACGAAGTCCTGGATCGCGGACAGCATCGCCGAGACCAGTTGGGGATCGCGCGTGGTCGCGTCATCGCGCGCCACATGCGCGATCAAGAGGCCGGTCTTGCGATGGATCAGGAACAGGTGCTCGACACGGAATTCCGCCGTGTGCTTGAGCACCACGTCGGCGAAGCTGCTGCCGGTACGCCACGCCTCGATGCGCCACTTGAGCCCGCGCCACGACAGGCTGTGCTTGAACGCGAGATTGAGTGACTGGAAAGTACCTTCGAGCGTCTCGGCAATGGCCTTGCGGATGGCCGGCCCCATGACCGGATACAGGATGTCGACCATCGTTCGCGGGTTCTTCTGGATCGACGCCTGCGTGGCGCGCTCCATCGCGGGCGCGATGGAGTGGCCGAGCCGTTCGTCCCGCACCGCCACCGAGAAGGCTTCGGGCAGCACCGCGCCGATCGCGTCGGCGAATTCCTGAGGGTCGTCGACCTTGCGCTGCAAGCGCGCGAGCGTGACCTGTTCGCGCTCGAACAGCATGTCGCGCATCGCATCCAGCCGCGGATCGGCCTGGAGGCGGCTCGGGATCTCCGCCGCCACCGTCGGATCGACGCAGCGCGCCAACTCCAGCAGCAACCCGGCGAGCCGTTTGCTCGGGTCCTCCTCGTTGGCGGCGTCGCCGGGCGCGCGCGTCGCGACCGGCGACAGGCGGGCGTTCACCCTGCCCTCTCGCCGGCCGTGATGGCGCCCGATCGCACAGAGCGGCTCGCCCGCCCTTTCAGCCGCTCTGGCCGCCGTTGACGCCCTTCGGCGCTACGTCCTGATTGAGGCATTTGGCAATCTCCACAAACAGGCCGGCGAGCAGGTTGCGATCGGTCTTGACGTTGCTGAGCTCGGCGAACATGCGCTCCGTGGTCGCGCGCATGTCGTCCTGCCGGCGCCGCATCTCGTCGCGCAAGGCCTGCACCTCGTGGTTCAGTCGCTCGGTGAAATCACGCTCCTGCCGCGCAAGCTGATCGGAGACCTGCGCGAGCCGCTTCTCCAGGGCCTGCGTGTGGTCGCGCAGGCTGCGCTCGAGCTCCTTGTCGGCATCGGCACGCAAGTCCTTTTCCTCGCGGAACTGGCCGGCGACCGATTCGAGCTGCTTCTTGATGGTGCTTTCGAGGCCACCCAGGCTGCGCGAGGACTCCGACTCGAGGTCGCGCAATTTCAGCTGGAAGCGTTCCTCCATGACGGAGAAGCGCTTGTCGTAGTCCTGCATCTGGTTGCCGAACAGCAGTTCGCGCATCTTGTCGACACCGGAGGTGTCGGCAGAGCCGTTGCCACGGGTTGCCAGTGCCGCCTGCGCTGCCAGCGCGGCTTGAGGATCAATGCTTGGTACGGGCTTGGCTGTAGTTCCCATCGACGTATCTCCTCGGTTGTGTATTGAACGGATCGAAAACGGATCGAACGGCCGACGATCAGGGCGGCGCCGCGGCGCGGAAAAGAAGCGTGAGGCGATTGCGGCCATCCTCGTGGCGGTAGCGCACGCCGTCGGAAAAATGCCGGACCATCGGAATGCCCCAGCCGCCGACCTTCGCGTCGCGCAGGCTGGTGGCGCGGGCGGGTTCGGGAACCTGCCGCAAGTCGAACGCGCGCCCTTCGTCCACGACTTCGAGGGCCACCTCGTCGCCCTGCCAGCCCAGGCGCAGCAGGATGCTTTGCGCGCCGTCGCCGGCCGCGTGCGTCATGATGTTCGTCACCACCTCGGTCGAGCAGAGATCGAGGTTGTGCGCCACCCGCTCCGGCAGGTGCTGGCCCTCGGCCCAGTCGTGCACCCAGGCGCTGATGCGCGGGAGTTCGCACAGGGCGTTGTCGACGATGAGGGAAGCGCGAGGCTCCCCGGCGGCGGGTGTCATCAGCGGCTTTCGGCAGACGACGCCATCAGCGCGCTGAAGGCGGAGTCGACGTCGGGGTACACCGGGATGATCGAATCGATGCCTGCCATCTTGAGCACCTCCGCCACCACGGGCTGTGGGTTTGCCAGCGCCATCACGCCGCCGCGCAGCGACTGCGCCCTCGCATTGACGACAAGCGTGCGGATACCGATGGAGGCCAGGAACGAGACTTCCGACATGTCGACCACCGCAAACAGCTTGCGGCCCGCCACGAGTGCGGCCAGACGGGTGTTGATGTCGTGGCCGCCGACGCTGTCCATGCGGCCGACGAGACTGATCTTCTCGACGCCCTCGGCCAGTTGTTCGCTCCTCAGATCCATACACGCTCCGCGGTCGATATCGATGGTGCTGAACCGGTCTGCCGCCGCAGGGTTGAGCTGCTTCGCAAGTTCCTCTTGTTCGCCTAAGAGAACAAGCACGCCTTGCTGTCCGGGGTAGAACCTTTTTCTAGCTTACGCTCAAATTTCCGGCGCGTATACCACCCCTTTAGGGGAGGAACCAAGGGGAGTGGCGTCAGCGCTCGTTGCGGGCCGGCGCGTTGCCCAGCGCCTCGACCAGCCGGTCCACGCGGATCGGCTTGGTCAGGTAGTCGTCCATGCCGGCGGCGATGCAGGACTCCCTGTCGCCCTGCATCGCGTTGGCGGTCATCGCGATGATGTGGGGCCGCTGGCCGGGGCCGAGCAGCGCGCAGATCCGCCGGGTGGCGTCGAGGCCGTCGAGCTCCGGCATCTGCACGTCCATCAGCACCACGTCGTAGACCTGCCGCTGCACCGACTCCACCGCCTCGATGCCATTGGAGGCGAGGTCGGCGCGGTAGCCCATCTGCTGCAAGAGGCGCAGTGCGAGCTTCTGGTTCACCACGTTGTCTTCGGCCAGCAGGATGCGCAGCGGATGGCGCTGCGCCATCGACGCATCGATCTGCGGCTTGGGCGCGGCGCTTGCGACCGGCCGCGCCGGTGCCTCGTGCGCGAGCAGGTTCACCATCGTGTCGAAGAGCTGCGACTGGTGGATCGGCTTCGAGAGGTAGGCGTTGAAGAGCGATCCGGTGTCGCCCGCCTCGCGGCGGCCCAGCGAGCTGAACAGCACCAGCGGCAGCCCGGCATGGTTGACCCGGATGCGCCGCGCGAGATCGATGCCGTCCATCTCCGGCATGTGCATGTCGAGGATCGCGAGGTCGTAGCGCTCGCCGGCGTCGAGCCAGCGCAGGGCTTCGACCGGCGACTCGGTTTCGCGCGGGCGCATGCCCCAGCGGCCGGCCTGGAGCGAGAGCACGCGGCGGTTGGTGGCGTTGTCGTCCACGATCAGCACGCGCTTGTCCTGCAGCTCGTGCTGCACGCCGGCGGAGACGGAGCGCTTGCTCGGCGGCGCCTCGGCCACCGGCGCCTCGATGGTGAAGAAGAAGGTGGACCCGGCGCCCGGCCCGGCGCTCTCGACCCACATGGTGCCGCCCATCAGCTCGGCCAGCCGCTTGCTGATCGCCAGTGCCCAGTCCGGTGCCGCCGTACTTGCGCGTGGTGCTCGAATCGGCCTGCGAGAACGACTGGAACAGCCGGCTCTTGCCTTGCTCCGACAGGCCGATGCCGGTGTCGCGCACCGCGAAGGTCAAGCGGACCTCGCCATTGGGCAAGCTTTCCGAACTGACCGCGAGCACCACCTCGCCCCGCTCGGTGAACTTCACCGCGTTGCTCAGCAGGTTCAGCAGCACCTGCCGCAACCGGGTGAGATCGCCGGACACGCCCACCGGCACGTCGCCCTCGAAGACATAGGCGATCTCGAGCTTCTTCTCCGTCGCGCGCGCGCTCACGAGGTCGAGCGCCGATTCCACGCAGTCGCGCAGATCGAAGGGATGCGATTCGACATCCATCCGCCCGGCCTCGATCTTCGAGTAGTCGAGGATGTCGTTGATGATCGTCAGCAGCGCATCGCCCGATTCGCGGATGGTGGAGACATAGTCCTGCTGCTCGGCATCGAGCGGCGTATCGAGCAGGAGCCCGCTCATGCCGATCACCGCGTTCATCGGCGTGCGGATCTCGTGGCTCATGGTGGCGAGGAAGGCGCTCTTGGCCTCGTTGGTGGCCTCGGCGGCGGCACGCGCTTCCTTGGCCTCGTTGAACAGGCGCGCGTTCTGGATCGCGATCACCGCCTGGTCGGCGAAGGTCTCCAGGAGCTTGATCTCCTTGTCCTCGAACGGCCCCGGCGGCTGGCGCGCGACGTGGATCGAGCCGATGTAATGGCCCTCCCAGATCAGCGGCGCCAGCATGACCGCGTAGTTGCCGATGCGCTCGGCCAGCTCGCGCATGAAGGGTGGGAGTTGCGGTTCTGCGAGCGCATCCGGCAGGTGAAGAACCTCCGGGCCGGCCATGGCCTCGCCCATCGGCGAGTGGTCGATCGGCCGCGGGTAGTAGCGCTCCAGCTCCGCGCGCGCCGAACCGCTGTGCGCGGCCAGATGCATCATGCCGTCGCCACCGACCAGCGAGATGCCGAGCTGGGTGCCCGCGAAGAGGCGCTGGCAGCTCTCGAGGATCTTGTCGAACACCGGCTGCGCGTCCTCCATCGATTCGCTGATCACCTGCAGCACCTCCGCCATGGCGGTCTGGCGCTCCAGCGTCTCGCGGGTCTCGTTGGCGAGCCGCGCGTTCTCGATCGCGATCACCGCCTGCTCGGCGAAGAGATCGAGCAGGTCGATCTGCCGCTGCGGCGACTTGCCCGGCTGCGGCCACGCGGTGGTGATCGCGCCGATCGGCACGCCGTCCCTGAGCAGCGGCGCGGCGATGATCCGCCGCCGCACCTCGACGTCCGCGAGCGCCGGGTCATAGTCGGGGTCCGCCCAGGCGTCGTCGTTGCTCAGCGACCGGCGCTCCAGGATCACCCGGCCGTTCATCTGGTGCGGATCGGGTGGCGCGGGCCACACGGTGCGGGCCACTTCCAGCGCCCTTGCCGACCAGTTGCGTGTCGCGGCGAGATGCACCAGCCGTCCATCGAAGGTGAAGATCGCGGAAGCCGGGCCCTCGAAGAGCCACATGGTGCAATCGAGAATGGCCTCGAACACCGGCATCGCATCGGTGGGCGACTCGCTGATCGCGCGCAGCACGTCGCTCACCGCCGTCTGGTATTCGAGCGACTCGGTCAGCTCGGCGGTGCGCTCCTCGACCTTGTGCAGCGCCGCCTGCGTCTCGTTGAACAGCCGTGCGTTCTGGATCGCGATGACCGCCTGGTCGGCGAAGGTCTTGAGCAGCGCGCGCTCGCTCGGCCGGAACGGGCCGGTCTGGGCGCGCTGCATGCTCAGGATGCCGATGCCACGGCCTTCCCAGAGCAGCGGCGCCGCGAGATTCGCGAAACTGGTGCCCGCCAGTTCGGCATTGCGGCGCAGGACCGGTGGCACGCCGGGATCGTTCGCGACGTCGGCGAACTCCACGACCTCGCCCGTGCGGAAGCAGATCTCGGCCGAAGTGCCCGCGATCGGCATCGGATAGCTGGCCTGCATCGCCGCGACGAGCCCGGCCGAGCGCTCTTCGCCGATCGCGGCGCGGCCGGCCGCCGTCACCAGCCAGCGGGTCAATGCGAGCCTGCCGTCGGCGCCCTGCATCATCAGCGCGAAGGAGCTGCCTTCGAACAGGCGCTCGCAGCACTCGAGGATCTTGTCGAACACCGGGGCGGGATCGGCCACGGAACTGCCGATGACCCGCAGCACCTCGGCGGCCGCCGTCTGGTGCGCCAGCGCCTCCTCCATCTCGCGGCTCTGGCGACGCGTCTCGTCCATCAGGCGCGCGTTCTCGAGCGCCAGCCCCAGGCTGCCGGCGACGGTCTCCAGGAGGCGGATCTCGTCGGCGCCGAAAGCGTATTCGCGCTCGTGGTTCTGCAGCACGATGACGCCGAGCGCCCGTTCGCTGCCGATGATCGGCACGGCCACGATCGAATGCGCCCAGTCGGTTCCGGGTGCGGGACGCACGCCGGCCCGCGTCTGGTCCTCGCGGGTGTTGGCCACTGCCGTCTCACGCCGCTTCAGGATGCCCGAGAGGAACCCGTCCGGCTTCAGCGGCCATGCCGGCGGCAGCGGAAGCGGCAGGTTGTGCTCGTAGCGGTAGAACACCTGCACGAGGTTCGTCTTGTCGTCCCACCAGAGAATGTTGAGGTCGCCGGAGCCGAACAGCTCGCGCAGCTTGTCGCCCACCATGTCGACGATCGCCTGGAACTCCATCCGGGCCGCCATGCCCTTCTGGATGCCATTGATGAGCATGACCAGCAGCTTGCCGTCGAATGGTTCGCGCAGGGCGCTGCCGGCGCGCGGCGCGTCTTTCAACAGGGGGCGAGACCGGGACGGGGCCATGGGGATCTGCCTTCTGCAACCAGCGGTTGGATGCGCGGCGGGGCGCACACGGCGTGGAGTCTAGCGGTGATGGACGAATCGCGGCGGACGGAGAAATCCGGAGCCCCGCGCCCGAGGACCGCCGGCGACCGCCATGGCCATCCCCGGAGGTCGGACGCCGGAGTCTCGCCACTCGTCGATCTGAGCGTGGCAGCCATCGAGTCCTTCCGCCTCAAGCCGGATTTTCAGTGGATGCATTCGTTCGGCTGGACAACAATGTCGGCGAACGCGGGTTCTGACTGCCCCGGGGCCCGCGGGCTAGCGGAACCTCCCCTGTGCGGACCTGCGGTTGCACAACGGCCGGGACGAGGAGATCTGCATGGCGGGCAAGCGGCCCACGGAAATCGCAAAGAGTGATTCGGACCCTTCAGCGTCTGAAGGCCGAATAGCCTGCCATGCCTGCAGGGCACTGAACCACCAGAGCCATCGCTTCTGCCTGAATTGCGGGCTGCCGCTCCAGTGGAAATGCGCACGTTGCGGAGAGCTCGTGCAGGGCGGGGCCAGGTACTGCGGGGCGTGCGGCACACCGGTCGCCTCGCAGCCGGCGACCGATCTTGAGGTTCCGGCGGCCGAGTTCAAGCAAGCCACGGTGCTCTTCGCCGACGTGGTGAGCTCGACGCAATTGGTGTCCGCGATGGACGCGGAACAGACGATGCAATTCCTCGCTCCGGTCGTGGAGGCCATGACACGGGCGGCCGTACGTTACGAAGGGACCATCGCTCGCACGCTCGGCGACGGAGTGATGGCCGTCTTCGGCGCTCCTTACGCCCACGAGGGCCATGCGCTTCTCGCCTGCCAGGCCGCGATCGAGATGCATGCAGCGACCTCGCATTTCACCGGCATCCAATTGCGCATCGGCCTCCATTCCGGCGAAGTCGTGTTCGATGCACTCGCGGCCGGCGGCGAGCGCGAGCGGCAACTGCATGGCGTTGCGATCCACCTCGCGAGCCGGATCGTGAACATGGCGGAGCCGGGCGCAACCTACCTGACCAGCCACAGCTTCGCGCTCGCCTGCGGACGCTACGAAGCCGTCAGCGTCGGCGTCAGACAGGCCAAAGGCTTCGACACACCCGTGCAGGTCTACCAGCTGCTCGGCTCCAAGGCTCAGGTCGGTGTAGTGCGGCGCAGCGCACGTCAGGCGGCTCTGCGCGGCCGAAAGCGTGAACTGGAGGCGCTGCGCAAGGCGCTCGACGAGGTGGAGTTCGGGACCAGCCAAATCGTCGGGATCGTCGGGGAGCCCGGCGCCGGCAAGAGCCGGCTTTGCCATGAATTTGCACTGGGGTGCCGTGGCCGCCTGATCCCGGTCCTGGAAGCCCGCGCGCAACTTTACGGACACGCAACGCCGTTGCAGCCGGTGCTCGAATTCCTTCGCTCGGCCGTCTTCCGGATCACGCCCAGCGATGACGCCTCGACGGTGCGCAAGCGCATCGCGCAGTACGTCCAGGAGATGGGCGAGACGTTCCAGCAAGACCAGGCGTTGCTCAACGAGTTTCTCGGCGTGCCCGAAGACGACGCCGAGCCTTCGAGGCTCAGCGGCCCGGCACGGCGTGACCGGCTTCTCGAAGTCGTGGGCCAGATGGTCCGTCATCTGGCCGCACGAACCACGGTGATCCTCATCGAGGACCTGCACTGGCTCGACGCGGCCAGCGCCGAC
Source organism: Variovorax ureilyticus (assembly GCF_050632185.1). Lineage (GTDB taxonomy): Bacteria > Pseudomonadota > Gammaproteobacteria > Burkholderiales > Burkholderiaceae_C > Variovorax > Variovorax ureilyticus_A. Next base: position 897,689 of record NZ_CP192579.1, on the reverse strand, counting down.
TTCCTCACCACCCTCGTCGGTGCGGTTGCCGGAACACCGACGCTGCTGCTCGTGAACTATCGGCCCGGCTACACGGCGCCATGGATGAAGTCTCCCGCGTTCACAGAGATCGCCCTGCGCGATATCGAAGAGGGCAGCATGGTCGAACTCGTCGAAGAGCTCATCGGCGCCCGCACGGAAGTTCACGAGCTCGCCGTGCGCGTCGCGCAGCGCAGCGGCGGCAACCCCTTCTTCGCGGAAGAGCTGGTTCGCGTCCTGACGGCCGGCGGCACGCTGGCGGGCGCGTCGGCGCGGTTCTCGCTCGGCGAAAGGGCGCCGTCCGCGGCACTGCCGGCCACGGTACAGGCGGTCATCGGCGCACGGATCGACCAGCTCAGCGACACGCGCAAGGCACTTCTTCAGCTGTGCGCGATCGTCGGCAAGGACTTCCCTCGGCCGTGCTCGAGCACGTGATGAAGATCAGGCCGAAGGACCTTCACGGACAGCTGCGCGAACTGTGCGCCCTCGAATTCCTGGTGCCGCAAGCGGATGCCGATGGCGACTGGTATTCCTTCCGCCACCCATTGATCCAGGAGGTCGCCTACCGAACGCAGTTGAAGCTGCGACGCGCGCCGTTGCACGCGCTGGTGGCCAGCGCCATGGAGACGTTCTACGAGCATCGGGGGATGAGTTCGCGGGCCTGATCGCCTACCACTACGAGGCGGCCGGGCAGGCGCTGAATGCGGCCCGGCATGCGGCCCGGGCGGCGACCTGGATCAGCGCGACCGACACGTCCCAGGCGATCAGGCACTGGCAGAGCGTGCGACAGCTCATGCAGGACCAGCTCGACTCGCCCGAGAACAACGTGCTTCGCAGCCGGGCCAGCACACAGATCGCCTGGCTCGGATGGCGCCAAGGCGTCACCGTCGATCAAGCGAGGCCATTGATCGACGAAGCGCTTGCGTGGGCACGCCAGAGCGACCCACGGATGATTCCGATGCTGCTGTTCCTGGAAGGCCGCATTCTTGTCGCAAGCGGTGGGGCTGCCGACGACTACGTCGAGCGCGTCAAGCGGGCGCTCGGCATGCCCGGGGGTCACGACCATCCAGGCCGGGTTGCGACACTCAATGCCGCGCTTTGCCATGCGTTGGGCTGGGCGGGGCTTCTGAACGAGGCGCTTGCGGCCAGCACGGCGGCTCTGGAGAGGATCGGTGAAATCGAACTATCCGACCAGCAGTTCCTGGGCTACAGCGTCGAGCACTGGTCCACCAGTCTTCGCGGGCGCATCCTCGTGCGGATGGCTCGATTCGGCGAGGCGCAAGGCTGCCTGGACCGGATGTTCGCGGTGCCCGACCGCGATCTCGATCCGACGGTCCGTTTCATTGCCCACATGGGCTCGCTCGAGATCGCGGCAGCCAAGGCCCGGATGGATGTCGCCGCCGAGCACGCCCGCCGGATCGATCAGATCGCCCAGCATCACGGCAGTCCCTACTTGCGCGTCTTCGCGCTGGCCTCACGGGGCATGGCCGCCGCCGTCGCCGGCGACTTCAAGGGAGCCATCGCTGCTCACGGCGAAAGCCTGGCCTTGTTGCGCACATCGCGCGCCGCGATGGAGTATGAGTCGGAGCTGCTGGCGAGCCTGGCCGAATGCCACCTGCGGCTCGACCTTCGTGGCGATGCCCGCGAAGCGGCGACGCAGGCGCTGGCGGTTGCGCGCAAGCAAACCGCCCGGCTGCCACAGTGCCGCGCGTATCTGGTGCTCGCGGAGCTCGCCATGCGGTCCGGGCCCATCGATGATCTGGCGATTGCGTCCCTTCTGAGCCAGGCCGAACAATTGATCGAGCGCACCGGCGCCGCGCTCTATCGTCCTCAACTGGACGCGCTGCGCGCCCGCATTTCCGCACGCTGATCGAGAGAGGGCTTCACGAGGAGCGTGAACTCCCGAAGCCCGTAGTCCTCGACGAGCTGCGCTTCGCAGCCGAGTTCCGAACGACAGTGCTCCATCCAGCGCTCCGGCTCCGTCACGTAGAGTCCGCCTGCCGCCGCAGGTCGATCCGACAGGGCGCCGGGCGTCATGAAATTGACCGCGAAGCCCCTTCGGCTTCCGCCATGCATCGCTGCAAGGGTCAGTGCCACGTGACGCTCCCAGGCATCCCGCGCATGATCGAGCTTGACGTTGAAGATCCCGCTCGCAACGCAATAGTCCGAGACCGGCGTCGAGGCCGGTGCCACCACAAAATCGACATTCTTGCGACGCCGCCACCGACTGCGCGCACGCCGGATCATCTCGCCGGACACATCGGAGCCGATGTAGCGGATGTCCGCATCGGCATGCCGATCCGCCAGATGCGCCAGCAAGGCCCCGTAGCCGCAGCCTACGTCATGCAACGAGAACGCCGAGCGCCAGTCGATCACCTTGAGCAACTGCACGAACCGGAGGCGCTGGCTCATCACCGAAATCCAGTCGACCCCTTCCGGCGTAGCGCCGTACTTGCGCACCTTGGCGGTGTAATAGTGCTCGATGCTTTCGAGGGGAGCGGGCGCTTCCATGCACAACGCCGTGCCCGGCTAGATTCGTGCCTTCATGGGAAGGGAGATCACCAGGAAGTCCCTCCGGATGTAGTAGACGGGGCGCTGGCTGGGATGGATCAGCACCCTCGCGCCGCCGTCCTGGGTCGACGAGTCATGCGCCTTGAAGTAGACCGGATCAGGATCAAGGGTCTTGGCCGTATCGAGATGGCTGATCAGAGCAGCCACGATCGCCACGCCGCCAGTGAGGCCGACAACGTTGGAGGGATAGTCGTCAAGACGGGCCAGAAGCTTGTACCACTTCTTCTTCATGGGGTGGTTCCAAACGCCACCCACGCCGAGCGCTCTCAGACTTTGAACCAGAGGCCTGCCGGCCTTGAAGAGTTCGAACTCCGTCTGAATGGCCTGGATCTCCCGGATCCCATTGACACCCAGCCTCATGTTGGTCTCGGCCGGCGTCAATGGATGCGTTTCACCCTGTCCATCCAGAACATCCGGGTACGTACCGAAGTAGAGATTCATCATCTCCAGCAGTCCAGGAATGTAGGAATCGTCTTCCTTCATCAACATGCCCATGGGGTCCTCCAGTTGTTGGTGTTTCGCGAGGCGCTGCCGAAATCGGCGCGCAAGAATACCTGTGCGCTACCTCATCCGCAAGCGCGGTCGAAGTGCACAGTTTCTCCTCCGAAAAACGTTCTGCGCCATCACCAACCTGTTGGTTGACAGGCACGGCCATTGCAGTTTCCAGCCCCGGGAATACCCCCAGAGCAAACAGCCAAATCTTGCCTACATTGCTTGTATGCAAGAAAGCGAATGTCTTGCATGCAACTCAACACGGAGAGCCTCCATGCCCCGATTCGCCAAATCCTTTTTCGGTCAGGTCGTCATCGCACTGGTGCTCGGTGTGATCGCCGGCCTCTTCTTTCCCGACTTCGCCATCAAGCTCAAGCCGCTGGGCGACGGGTTCATCAAGCTGATCAAGATGATCATTCCGGTCCTGGTGTTCTGCGTGGTGGTGCACGGCATCGCCGGCGCGGGCGACCTGCGGCGCGTGGGGCGGGTCGGCGTCAAGGCGCTGATCTACTTCGAGGTGCTCACCACCGTGGCGCTGGGGCTGGGCCTGTTGCTCGCCTTCGTGTTCGAGCCCGGCGTGGGCATGAACGTCGATACGTCGAAGCTGGACGCCAACGCCATGAGCGCCTATGCGTCGACCGCCGACAAGCTCACCGGCGGCGGCACGGTCGACTTCATCATGAAGCTGATCCCGACGACGGTGATCAACGCCTTCGCGACCGGCGACGTGCTGCAGGTGCTGCTCTTCGCGGTGCTCTTCGGCTGCGCGCTGACGCTCCTGGGCGATCGCGGCAAGCCGGTCGCGGCGGTGGTGGATGCCACGGCCCTCGTGATGTTCAAGATCATGGGCATCATCATCAAGCTCGCACCGCTGGGCGTGCTCGGCGCGATCGCGTTCACCGTGGGCCAGTACGGCGTCGGCTCGCTCAAGCAGCTGGGCATGCTGGTTGCGCTGTTCTACGTCGCGGTGCTTCTCTTCGTGTTCGTCGTCCTCGGCATCGTCATGCGGCTTTCGGGCTTCAGCCTCCTCAAGCTGCTGCGCTACCTGCGCGAGGAACTGACCATCGTCTTCGCGACCACCTCGTCGGACAGCGTGCTGCCGCAGATCATGGGCAAGCTGCGCCACATGGGCATCCGCGATTCGACGGTCGGTCTCGTGATTCCGACCGGCTATTCGTTCAACCTCGACGCCTTCTCGATCTACATCACGCTGGCCGCGGTGTTCATCGCGCAGGCGACCAACACGCCGGTCTCGATGACCGACCTCTTGACCATTCTCGCGATCGCGCTGGTCACCTCCAAGGGCGCGCACGGCGTGCCGGGCTCGGCGATCGTGGTGCTCGCGGCGACGCTGCACGCCATTCCGGCGATTCCAGCGATCGGCCTGGTGCTGGTTCTGTCGGTCGACTGGTTCATGGGCATTGCCCGCGCCCTCGGCAACCTGATCGGCAACTGCGTGGCCACCGTCGCGATCGCGGCATGGGAGGGCGATATCGACCGCGAGCGCGCCCACGCGGTGCTCAACGGCACGCACTCGCCCGAGGACGAGCCGCTGCGCGAAGCGGGAACGGCCGCGGGGGACACGGCAGAATCCCCAGCCGTCATCCAGCCAGCGAACTGAACACCACCATGACCGACGTCACGCCCACCACCATCGCCGAGCGCGTGGTCGAAGCCATCCTCGCGCAGAAGCTTGCGCCCGGCGAGCGGCTCGGCGAGCAGGCGCTGGCGGAGAACTTCGGGGTGAGCCGCACCATGGTGCGCGAGGCGCTCATGCAACTCCAGGCGCGCGGCTTCGTCGAGGTGCAGTCGCGCCGCGGCTGGTTCGTGGTGGAGCCCTCGCCCGAGGACGCGCGCGACGCCTTCGCCGCGCGCCGCATCGTCGAAGCCGGCATCCTCGCCGAAGCCGGCCGGCCATTGTCGAAGGTCATCCGCAAGCTGCGCGAACACATCGCCGACGAGAGGCGCGCCATCGCCGGCGCCGATGCGGCCACCCGCGCCTTCCTGCTCGCCGACTTCCACGTGTGCCTCGCCGACCAGATGGGCCACCGCCTGCTGTGCGACGTCCTGCGCGACCTCACCGCGCGCACCACGCTCGCAGCGACCCTCTTCCAGTCGAAGCACGAGGCCGCCCAGTCCTGCGCCGAACACGCGGCCATCGTCGCCGCGCTGGAAGACGGCGACACCGTCCGCGCGCGCCAGTTGATGCTGGACCACATCGGCAACGTCGAAGAGGCCCTGCAGGTCGAGGCCGCCGCCGACCCCACGGAGAACGAGCGCCTGCGCGCCACCCTGGCCCCGGTCGCCCTGCCCCGCGCCGCGCGCTGAACGCCGCGGCTTTCGGGTGGTACGCTGGCCGCACCATGGAATCAGCTGCAGCCTCCACCTTCGACGAAGCCTATTACCAGCGCTACTACTTCAACAAGAAGACCCGCGTGGTCGACCCCCGGCACGTGGAGCAGCTGGGTGCCTTCGTCTGCGCATACCTGCAGTACCTGCGCGTGCCGGTGCGGCGGGTCCTGGACGTGGGCTGCGGCATCGGCCTGTGGCGCGACATCATCGCGCGGCACTTTCCGCAGGCCAGCTATCACGGCATCGAGTTCAGCGAATACCTGTGCGAACGCTACGGATGGGAGCGTGGCTCGGTGGTCGACTACCGCGCCAGGAAGCCCTTCGACTTCGTCATCTGCCAGGGCGTGCTGCCGTACCTCGCCGTGGCCGACCTCAAGCAGGCGATGCTCAACCTGGGCTCGTTGAGCCAGGGCGCGCTGTACGTGGAGGCCGTCACGCGCGAGGACTACGCGCGCGACATCGTGGACGAAGACCTGACCGATCCGCGCATCTTCCGCCACCGCGCCGAGGTATACCGGCGCGGGTTGTCGGAATCCTTCCTGGAGATGGGTGGCGGGCTGTGGCTCAGTCGACGGTCCGAGGTGCCGGTGTTCTCGCTGGAATGCACGGGGTAAGAGCGAGGCTGGGAGAGAATTTCACGATGAACTCGCCCGCCCTCCAACGCGCCGTCTTCCTCTTCCTGCTCGCGGTCGTCACGCTCGCATTCGGCTGGATCCTTCTCCCCTTCTTCGGCGCGGTCATGTGGGCGGTCGCGCTGGCGATCCTCTTCACGCCGTTCTACCGCTGGATGCTCCTCAAGGCGAAAGGCCGCCGCAATCTCGCCGCGTTCGCCACGCTGCTGCTCGCGATGATCCTCGTCATCATCCCGCTCGTGGCGATCACCCTCGCGTTGATCGACGAGATGGCCCTCGTCGCGCAGAAGGTCCGCTCCGGCGACATCAGCTTCGCCAACTACTTCCAGCAGATCGTCAACGCCCTGCCTCACTGGGCGATCGAGCAGCTCAACCGCTTCGGCCTGACCAACATCGAGGGATTCATCAGCCGCTTCTCGGCCTCGGCCCTGCGGGGCAGCCAGGTCATCGCGACGCGCGCGGTCTCCATCGGCCAGAACGCCTTCGAGTTCATCATCGCGTTCGGCCTGATGCTCTACATGCTGTACTTCCTGCTTCGCGATGGCCGCGAGCTGTCGAAGACGGTGCGCGCGGCGCTCCCGCTCGCCCGGGCGCACACCAATCACCTGTTCGCCAAGTTCGCCACGGTGATCCGCGCCACCATCAAGGGCAACGTCGCGGTAGCCGTGGTGCAGGGCTTCCTCGGCGGCGTGACCTTCTCGCTCCTCGGCGTGCAGGGCGCGTTGCTCTGGGGTTCGCTGATGGCCTTTCTCTCGCTGCTGCCGGCCGTCGGCGCGGCACTGATCTGGATCCCGGTGGCGATCTACTTCCTCGCCACCGGCACCATCGTGAAGGGACTGGTGCTGATCTTCGTCGGCGTCTTCGTGATCGGGCTGATCGACAACATCCTGCGGCCGATCCTGGTCGGCAAGGACACGCAGATGCCCGACTACATCGTGCTGATGTCCACCATCGGCGGCATCGCGCTGTTCGGCATCAACGGCTTCGTGATCGGGCCGGTGATCGCGGCGCTGTTCATGGCGGCGTGGGATCTTTTCGCTTCCTCGAGCGTCGAAAATGACGCCCCGCCTTCGCCGCACTGAATAAACGGCGCCATGGCGCAACCATCCGGAATCCAAGTTCAATGAATCGAAGCGGACGCAGCGTCCAGTACGCGACCAGCCCCCTGCTCACGAGCAAGACACCTGTCTGGCGCAGCAGACTCATCGTGGCCGGCATCGCAGCGGGCTTTCTCGTGCTGGCCGTGCGCGCCTTCTATGTCCAAGTGATCGACAACAAGTTCTTCCAGCACCAGGGCGAAGTGCGCTTCGCCCGGACGCTCGAGCTGCCCGCCAACCGCGGCCGCATCCTCGACCGCAACGGCGACATCCTCGCATCCGACATTCCGGCACCGAGCATCTGGGCGATTCCGGAAGACGTGGACCCCGCCGACCCGGCCGTGCAGCCCAAATTGAAGAAGCTGGCCGAATTGCTCGGAATCCCGCAGGCCGAGCTCACGCGCAAGCTGGACGACGACGACAAGAGCTTCGTCTGGCTCAAGCGGCAGGTGGACGAACCGGTCGCCAAACAGATCGCCGCGCTCGACATCAAGGGCATCTACCAGCGACGCGAATACAAGCGCCAATACCCCGAGGGCGAAGCCGCCGCGCACGTGGCCGGCTTCACCAATGTCGAGGATGTCGGCCAGGAAGGCATCGAGCTCGCGTTCGACAAGGAACTCGCCGGCAAGGCGGGTTCGCGCCGCGTGATCAAGAACCGCCTGGGCGCCGTGGTCGAGGACGTGGGCGAACAGATCCCGCCGGTCGAGGGCCACGACATCCAGCTCAGCCTGGACGACCGCATCCAGGCCGTGACCTACGAGAAGCTGCGCGACGCCGTGGTCGCGAACAAGGCCAGGGCGGGCAGCGCGGTGGTGGTCGACGCCAACAGCGGCGAGTTGCTCGCGATGGCCAACTACCCGAGCTTCAACCCCAACGACCGCCACAACCTCAACGGCGAGCAGCTGCGCAATCGCGCCATGACCGATGTCTTCGAACCCGGCTCGACGATGAAGCCCGTGACCGTGGCCACCGCGCTCGAACTCGGTCGCGTCACGCCGCAAACGATCATCGACACCAACCCCGGCCGGATCACCGTGTCCGGCGCGACCATCCACGACGACGAGAACTTCGGCGTGCTGACGGTCGAAGGCGTGATCCAGAAATCGAGCAATGTCGGCGCAACCAAGATCTCGCAGCGCATGACGGCCAAGGAGATGTGGGATTCGTTCACCTCGCTCGGCTTCGGCCAGAAGCCGCAGACGGTCTTCCCGGGCGCCGTGACCGGGCGGCTGCGGCCGTACAAGTCGTGGCGTCCGATCGAGCAGGCCACGATGTCCTACGGCTACGGCCTGTCGGCGTCGCTGTTCCAGATCGCCCATGCCTACACGGCGTTTGCCAACGGCGGCAAGGTCATTCCGATCACCCTGCTGAAATCGAGCGAGCCGCCGGTGGGCGTGCCGGTGTTTTCATCGGTGGTGGCGAGCGAGGTGCGCAAGATGATGCACATGGCCGCCGCGCCCGGCGGCACCGCGCCGCTCGCGCAGACCGAAGGCTATTCGGTGGGCGGGAAGACCGGCACCGCCCACAAGCAGGTCGGCAAGGGCTACGCCAGCAACAAGTACCGCGCCTGGTACACCGGCATGTCGCCGATCGACAAGCCGCGCGTCATCGTCGCCGTGATGATCGACGAACCGAGCGCGGGCAAGTACTTCGGCGGGCTTGTGGCGGCGCCGGTGTTCAGCCAGGTGGTGCAGCAGACGCTGCGGATTCTCAATGTGCTGCCGGATCTGCCGGTGGCGTCGCAGGCGCATTGAATGTTGCTCGCCCCCAGGTTGGCTCACTTCGTGTAGCCGCCCACCCCTGCCGGGGGCGCAGTCAGCGGCCCGGCGAAGCCGGTTCCGCGACTGCCCGCGAACGGGCCTGCGCTGCGCGCGGCCGGCGCGACTTTCGCGGCGCGCCTATTTCTTCCACCATTGGCCGCCGAACCGCCCTTGCAGGAAGGCGACGAAGCTCGACACCTTGCCGGGCACCAGCTTCGGCGAGGGGAACACCGCGTGGATTTCCTGCTCGGCGAGGCCGTGGTCGGACAGCACTTCCACCACCTGGCCCGCCGTGAGCGAATCGCTCGCCACATAGCGCGGCATCAGGGCAATGCCGAGCCCCGCGCGCGCGGCGGCCAGCACCGCCGACACGTTGTTCGAACGCAGCCGGCCCGATACCGGCACCGAGACCGGCTCGCCCTTCGGCGTGTGCATGTGCCACACGTCGTCGCCCACCACGCTGCTGTAGATCAGCGCCACATGCGCGCTCAGGTCCTGCGCCTTCTTCGGCGTGCCGTGCTTCTTGAGATAACCGGGTGCCGCGACCATCACCCACGGATTCATTCCCAGGTAGCGCGCACCCAGCGATGAATCCGCCAGCTTGCCCATGCGCACCGCCACGTCGATGCCCTGCGCGACGAGGTCCACGTAGCGGTCCTCGAAGCTGAGATCGACCTGCACCTGCGGATGCCGTGCCATGAACTCGAGCGCCAGCGGCACGATGATGCGGCGGCCGAACGCGGTCGAGGTGCCGATGCGCAGCAGCCCCTGCGCCTGCGACTGCCGCAGCTTGACGATGCTGTCGGCCTCCTCCGCGTCGCGGACGATCGATTTGCACTTCTCGTAATAGAGCGCGCCCGCTTCGGTGAGGCTCACACCGCGCGTGTTGCGGTTGAGCAGCCGCACCTTCAGCCGCGCCTCGGTCGCCGCGACCTGCTTGGTCACGGTGGGCTGGGTGGTGTTGAACTCGCCGGCGGCTTTCGAGAAGCTGCCGGTTTCCACCACGCGCACGAACATTTCCATTGCAAGCAGACGGTCCATAGGGCCGGATCGTAGTCCGACTTATTCCGCCATGGAATAGGCTTTATGGCCCCATGCCGTCTTCTGCCGAGTGGCCCCGATTCCTACAGTGGAGTCCATCCCAAGGAGACTTCAAATGGCAAAGATGACTGCGGCCCAGGCCGCCGTGCTGGTGATGGAAAAAGAAGGCATCACGCAGGCCTTCGGCGTGCCCGGCGCCGCCATCAACCCGCTGTATTCCGCGCTGCGCAAGCAGGGCAGCATCGCCCACATCCTCGCGCGCCACGTCGAAGGCGCATCGCACATGGCCGAGGGCTACACCCGCGCGGTCGCCGGCAACATCGGCGTGTGCATCGGCACCTCGGGCCCCGCGGGCACCGACATGATCACGGGCCTGTACTCGGCATGGGCCGATTCGATCCCGATCCTCTGCATCACCGGCCAGGCGCCGCGCGCGCGTCTCTACAAGGAAGACTTCCAGGCGGTCGACATCGAGTCGATCTCCAAGCCGGTCACCAAATGGTCGGTCACGGTGCGCGAGCCCGGACAGGTGCCGCAGGTCTTCCAGCAGGCCTTCCACCTGATGCGCTCGGGCCGCCCGGGCCCGGTGCTCATCGACCTGCCCTTCGACGTGCAGATGGCGCAGATCGAGTTCGACATCGACACCTACCAGCCGCTCCCGGCCTACAAGCCCGAGGCCACCCGCGCCCAGGTCGAGAAGGCGCTTCTGATGCTCAACGCCGCCGAGCGCCCGCTGATCGTGGCCGGCGGCGGCATCATCAATGCCGATGCGAGCGACCTGCTCGTGCGCTTTGCCGAGGCGACCGGCGTGCCGGTCATCCCCACGCTGATGGGCTGGGGCACGATCCCCGACGACCACCCGCTCATGGCCGGCATGTGCGGCCTGCAGACCAGCCATCGCTACGGCAACGCGACGATGCTCGCGAGCGACTTCGTGCTCGGCATCGGCAACCGCTGGGCCAACCGGCACACGGGTTCGGTCGAGGTCTACACCAAGGGCCGCACCTTCGTGCACGTCGACATCGAGCCCACGCAGATCGGCCGCGTCTTCACGCCGGACTTCGGCATCGTCTCGGATGCCAAGGCCGCGCTGAAGCTCTTCGTCGAGGTGGCCGAGGAGATGAAGGCCAAGGGCCAGCTGCCCGATCGCGCGAAGTGGGCCGGCGAATGCCGCGACCGCAAGAAGACCCTGCTGCGCAAGACCAACTTCGGCGACGTGCCGATGAAGCCGCAGCGCGTGTACCAGTGCATGAACAACAACTTCAGCCACGACACCTGCTACGTGAGCACCATCGGCCTGTCGCAGATCGCGGCGGCGCAGTTCCTGCACGTCTACAACCCGCGCCACTGGATCAACTGCGGGCAGGCCGGCCCGCTGGGCTGGACGATTCCCGCGGCCCTCGGCGTGCGCGCCGCGGACCCCGCCCGCAAGATCGTCGCGCTCTCGGGCGACTACGACTTCCAGTTCATGATCGAAGAGCTCGCGGTGGGCGCGCAGTTCAAGCTGCCCTACATCCACATCGTGGTCAACAACTCCTACCTCGGCCTCATCCGCCAGGCGCAGCGCGGCTTCGAGATGGACTACTGCGTGCAGCTCGGCTTCGACAACATCAACGCTGGCGAGGACGCGGGCGTCGAGCGCAGCTACGGCGTGGACCACCTCAAGGTGGTCGAAGGCCTCGGCTGCAAGGCGATCCGCGTGACCAGGCAGGAAGAGATGACGCCCGCCATCCAGCAAGCCGAGCGGCTCATGGCGCAATTCCAGGTGCCGGTGGTGATCGAGGTGATGCTCGAGCGCGTGACCAACATCGCGATGGGCACAGAGATCGACGCCATCAACGAATTCGAGCCGCTGGCCGAGAGCGTCGCGGACGCACCCACGGCCATCGCCGCAGCGATGCTCGACTGATTCCCGAGGAGACAAGCAACATGCCCAAATTTGCAGCCAATCTGACGATGCTGTTCAACGAGCTGCCGTTCATGCAGCGTTTCGAAGCCGCCGCCAAGGCCGGCTTCAAGGCGGTGGAGTATCTCTTCCCTTACGCCTACAACAAGAAGGAACTGGCCGCCGCACTGAAGGACAACGGCCTGATGCAGGTGCTGCACAACCTGCCGGCCGGCGACTGGGACGCCGGCGAGCGTGGCATCGCCTGCCACCCGGATCGCGTCGGCGAATTCCGCGAAGGCGTGGGGCGTGCGATCGACTACGCGACCGCGCTGGGCTGCCCGAAGGTCAATTGCCTGCTCGGCAAGCTTCCCGCGGGCGTCACCGCTGCCGATGCGCGCAAGGTGGTGGCCGACAACCTGCGCTTCGCCGCGAAGGAGCTGCAGAGCGCCGGCATACGGCTCTTGATCGAGCCGATCAACACCTTCGACATTCCCGGCTTCTATCTGAATCGCACCGACCAGGCGCTGTCGATCCTCGACGAGGTCGGCTCATCGAATCTGCTGGTGCAGTACGACATCTACCACGCGCAGCGCATGGAAGGCGAGCTCGGCAACACGCTGTCGAAGCACATCACGCGCATCGGACACATCCAGCTCGCCGACAACCCCGGCCGCGGCGAGCCGGGCACGGGCGAGATCAACTACCCGTGGCTCTTCAGGCACATCGATTCGATCGGCTACGACGGCTGGATCGGCTGCGAATACAAGCCGCGCGGCACCACCGCCGAAGGCCTCGGCTGGCGCACCGCGCTCACGCAATAACGAAGTCACACACCAGGACAAAAGGAAAGCTCGCAACATGTCGAACACGAACGTACAGAAGATCGGCTTCATCGGCCTCGGCATCATGGGTGCGCCGATGGCGGGGCACCTGCTGGAGGCCGGTCACCAGCTCCATGTGAACACGCGCGGCCGGGTCCCGGAGCCCTTCGCTTCGAAGGCGTTGGTCTGCGCGACGGCCACCGAGGTGGCCAGGCAGGCGGACGTGATCTTCCTGATGGTGCCGGACACGCCCGACGTGGAGAAGGTGCTGTTCGGCGAAGGCGGCGTCGCCGCCGGGTTGACGAAGGGCAAGGTGGTGGTCGACTGCAGCTCGATCGACCCGATCGCGACGAAAGAATTCGCCAGGCGCATCCTCGACCTGGGCTGCGGCTACGTCGATGCCCCGGTCTCCGGCGGCGAAGTCGGCGCGAAGGCGGCGAGCCTCACGATCATGTGCGGCGGCGACGAAGGCACCTTCGCGCGCGTGCGGCCGCTGCTGGAGAAGATGGGCAAGAACATCACGCTGGTCGGCAACGTGGGCGACGGGCAGGTTTGCAAGGTCGCGAACCAGATCATCGTGGCGCTCAACATTGCGGCCGTGGGCGAAGCGCTGGTGTTCGCCTCCAAGGCCGGCGCCGATCCGGCCAAGGTGCGGCAGGCGCTGATGGGCGGCTTCGCATCGTCGCGCATCCTGGAGGTGCATGGCGAGCGGATGATCAAGCGCACCTTTGCGCCGGGTTTCCGCATCGCGCTGCACCAGAAGGACCTGAACCTGGCGTTGCAGGGTGCCCGCTCCCTGGGGGTCGCATTGCCCCAAACCGCGAGTGCCGCCCAACTCATGAATGCGTGCGCGGCCTTGGGATACGCACAGGAAGACCACTCGGCTTTGGTTCGCGCGCTAGAAGCAATGGCTGCCCACCCCGTAGCCCAGGGGTAATCTGCGCGAAGTCGAAGACGAGTCCCCCGCTTGATCGGCCCCCGAGCCCGGTTGGCGGTGCGGGGCTGGGGGCGCCTCTACGCCGCCGAGGAGCGCAGCCCCCAGCCCCGCACCGCCAACCGGGCGGACGTCCCACAGAAAAAACAACCCATGCCTCCCGCCAGCCCCATCCATGAAAATCCCGCATCGATTCAACAGCCAATCCAAGCGCTTCACCCTCGTTCAAGCCACGACTTTGCGTTAGCCTCTCTCCTGAGCCAGGAAGCAAGGAGACACTGATGGCCAACAAAGAACTTTCCCCCGCCGAACAGGCACTGCGTGACGCGGCTCGCGAATACCACCGCTCGCCGGTCAAAGGCAAGATCTCGATCTCGCCCACCAAGCCCCTTCTCAACCAGCGCGACCTGTCGCTGGCCTACTCGCCCGGCGTCGCCTACCCCTGCCTCGACATCGAGGCCGACCCGGCCCTCGCTGCCGAATACACCTCGCGCGGCAACCTCGTCGGGGTCGTCACCAACGGCACCGCCGTCCTCGGCCTCGGCAACATCGGCCCGCTCGCCAGCAAACCGGTGATGGAAGGCAAGGGCTGCCTCTTCAAGAAGTTTGCCGGCGTCGACGTCTTCGACATCGAGCTGGCCGAAACCGACCCCGACAAGCTCGTCGACATCATTGCCTCCCTCGAGCCCACCCTCGGCGGCATCAACCTCGAGGACATCAAGGCGCCCGAGTGCTTCTACATCGAGAAGAAGCTGCGCGAGCGCATGAACATCCCCGTCTTCCATGACGACCAGCACGGCACCGCCATCATCTCGGCCGCCGCACTCCTCAACGGCCTCGAACTCGTCGGCAAGAAGATCGAGAACGTCAAGATCGCCGTCTCCGGCGCCGGCGCCGCCGCCATCGCCTGCCTCGACGTCATGGTCGGCCTCGGCGCCAAGGCATCGAACATCCACGCCGTCGACTCCAAGGGCCTGATCTACATCGGCCGCCCTGGCGGCTTCGACGATTCGAAGACCCGCTACGCCCAGAAAGACACCGGCGCCCGCACCCTCGCCGACGTCATGAAGGACGCCGACGTCTTCCTCGGCTGCTCCGCGCCGGGCGTGGTCACGCAGGACATGGTCAAGAGCATGGCCAGCCAGCCGATCATCCTGGCGCTCGCCAATCCCGAGCCCGAGATCCGCCCCGAGTTGGCCAAGGCGGTGCGCCCGGACTGCATCGTCGCCACCGGCCGCTCCGACTACCCGAACCAGGTCAACAACGTCCTGTGCTTCCCGTACATCTTCCGCGGCGCGCTCGACTGCGGCGCCACCAAGATCACGGAAGAAATGAAGCTCGCCTGCGTGCGCGAGATCGCCGACCTCACCAAGGCCGACATCAGCGAGGAGGTTGCCACCGCCTACGCCGGCCAGGAACTGGCCTTCGGCCCCGACTACATCATTCCCAAACCCTTCGATTCGCGGCTCATCCTGCGCATCGCACCGGCCGTTGCCAAGGCCGCGCAGGACTCGGGCGTCGCCACCCGGCCCATCGAGGACCTCGAGGCCTACCGCCAGCACCTCACCCGCTTCGTCTACCAGACGGGCATGTTCATGCGCCCGGTGTTCACCGCCGCCAAGTGCGCGACCCGCAAGCGCGTCGCCTTCGCGGAAGGCGAGGACGACCGCGTACTGCGCGCCGCCCAGCTCGCGGTGGATGAAGGCCTCGCCAAGCCCATCCTCGTCGGCCGCCCCGCGGTCATCGAGGCGCGCATCAAGAAGGCCGGCCTGCACATCCGTCCGGGCACCGATGTCGAATGCGTGGACCCCGAAGACGATCCGCGCTTCCGCACCTACTGGGAGGCGTACCACAAGATCATGGGCCGCCGCGGCATCACGCCGGAGGCATCGAAGGCCATGGTGCGCCGCTCGAACACCACCATCGCTTCGCTGATGGTCCACCTTGGCGACGCCGATGCGATGCTCTGCGGGCTGGTCGGCCGTTTCGACAGCCACCTGCGCATCCTGCAGAATATCCTCGGCCAGAAACCCGATGCACCGGGCTTCGCGACACTCAACGCGCTCACGCTCGAGAAGTACACCCTCTTCATCGCCGACACCAACGTGCATGAAGACCCGAGTGCCGAAACGCTGGCGAAGATCGCGGTCATGGCCGCCGAGGAAGTACGCCGCTTCGGCCTGCCGCCCAAGGTCGCCTTCCTGTCGCACTCGAACTTCGGCACGTCGGAGCGCGGCTCGGCCCGCAAGATGCGCCAGTGCCCGCGAGCTGTTCGCCAAGATGGCGCCCGACATCGAATGCGACGGCGAAATGCACGGCGACGCCGCCCTGTCCGAGGAAGTGCGCCGCAAGGCACTGCCCGACTCCACGCTGACCGGCGAAGCCAACCTGCTGATCTGCCCGAACCTCGATGCGGCCAACATCCTCTTCAACGTGCTGAAGATGACTGGCAGCAACGGCGTGACTGTCGGCCCGATCCTGATGGGCGCGGAAGGCCAGGCGCACATCCTGACCCCCTCGGCGACCGTGCGGCGCGTGGTCAACATGACCGCGCTCGCGGTGGCGAACGCGAACTCGGCACGCTGATTTCACGCACCAGAAAACGCCCCGCCGCGGTGCACGCGACGGGGCGTTTTTCATGTTCCGCCTTGCGGACGAGGGATGCTCGCAGGCGGCGTCATGCACCTCATTGGCACATCGGAAGGGTTCGCACCAAGTGCGTGCGGGCACCTTTTTTGCTTGAATTCGTTACACCTTTGAACGGAATCCGAATGAACAAGCGCCAACTGCTCCAGTCCTTCCTTGCCGCATCGGCCCTCAGCTTCGGCCTCGGCACCGCCTACGCCCAAACCACGCCGATCAAGTTCCAGCTCGACTGGCGCTTCGAAGGACCCGGCGCGTTCTTCACCCACCCCGCCGCCAAGGGCTACTTCAAGGCCGCCGGCCTCGACGTGACGGTTGACGCGGGCAACGGCTCCGGCGGCGCGGTCACGCGCGTGGCCTCGGGTGCGTACGACATGGGCTTCGCCGACCTCGCGGCGCTGATGGAATTCCACGCCAACAACCCCGACAGCCCGAACAAGCCGGTGGCGGTGATGATGGTCTACAACAACACGCCGGCCTCGGTCATGGCGCTCAAGAAGAGCGGCATCACCAAGCCCGCCGACCTCACCGGCAAGAAGCTGGGCGCCCCGGTGTTCGATGCCGGCCGCCGCTCGTTCCCGATCTTCGCCAAGGCCAACAACATCGGCGCCGTGACCTGGACCGCGATGGACCCGACCCTGCGCGAAACCATGCTGATGCGCGGCGACATCGATGCGATCACCGGCTTCACCTTCACCTCGCTGCTCAACCTCGAAGCGCGCGGCGCGAAGGCTGCCGACGTGGTGATCCTCCCCTACCCCGACTACGGCGTGAAGCTCTACGGCAACGCGATCATCGCGTCGCCCAAGCTGATCAAGGAGAACCCGGCGGCGGTGAAGGCCTTCCTGCTGGCTTTCACCAAGGGGGCGAAGGAAGTCATCGCCAATCCCGCCGTGGCCATCGAGTCGATCAAGGCGCGCGACGGCATCGTCAACAGCGAACTCGAAACGCGCCGCCTGAAGCTCGCGATCGACACCGTGGTGAACACGCCCGACGCGCGGGCCGAAGGCTTCGGACAGGTTAACGCCGGGCGTCTCGCGCTGATGGCCTCGCAGGTGTCCGACGCCTTCGGCACCAAGACGCGCGTGAATCCGGATGCGGTGTGGAACGGATCGATGCTGCCGAGCGCCGCCGAACTGAACATCCTGCGCAAGTAATGCGGGAACAGCAGGACAAGACGCCCTTCGTCGATTTCCAGGACGTCTGGCTCGCCTACAACGAAGAGCTGCTGCGCGCGAACCACTTCGCGGTCGAGGCCATCGACCTCCAGGTGAAGCGCGGCGAGTTCATCGCGATCGTCGGGCCCTCGGGCTGCGGCAAGTCGACCTTCATGAAGCTCACGACGGGCCTGCGCATGCCGTCGATGGGCAAGATCCGCATCGACGGCCAGCCGGTCACCGGGCCGCTGAAGATCTCGGGCATGGCGTTCCAGGCGCCGTCGCTGCTGCCCTGGCGCACCACCGTCGACAACGTGCTGCTGCCGCTGGAGATCGTGGAGCCCTATCGCTCCACCTTCAAGGCCAGGCGCAAGGAGTACGTCGAACGTGCCCGCCGCCTGCTGCAGAAGGTCGGCCTCGGCGGCTACGAGGACAAGTTCCCGTGGCAGCTCTCGGGCGGCATGCAGCAGCGCGCGAGCATCTGCCGCGCGCTCATCCACGAGCCCAAGATGCTGCTGCTCGACGAGCCCTTCGGCGCGCTCGACGCCTTCACGCGCGAGGAGCTCTGGTGCATCCTGCGCGACCTCTGGACCGAACAGCGGTTCAACGTGATCCTGGTCACGCACGACCTGCGCGAATCGGTGTTCCTCGCCGACACGGTGTACGTGATGAGCAAGAGCCCCGGCCGCTTCGTCGTCAAGCGCGAGATCGACCTGCCGCGACCGCGCGAGCTGGAGATCACCTACACCAAGGAATTCACCGACATCGTGCTCGAGCTGCGCAGCCACATCGGCGCGATCCGCAGCCAGGGCGCCAACTCCGCTGCCACCGCGATCCCGCAGTAAGCCCATGAAGAACAAGAAGCTCATCGAACGCTGGTCGCCCTGGCTGCTGCTGGTCGCCGTCATCGTGCTGTGGCAGATCATCTGCTCTGCCTTCGAGGTGTCGGAGTTCATCTTCCCGAGCCCGTGGCGCATCTGGACGCAGTTCTGGGAATTCAAGGAAGTCATCGCCGGCCACGCCCGGCGCACCTTCTGGGTCACGATGGCGGGCTTCGGCATCGCGATCGTGGTGGGCGTGCTGCTGGGCTTCGTGATCGGCAGTTCGCGCGTGGCCTACGCGGCGGTGTATCCGCTGATGACCGCCTTCAACGCATTGCCCAAGGCGGCCTTCGTGCCGATCCTCGTCGTGTGGTTCGGCATCGGCATCGGGCCGGCGATCCTCACCGCCTTCCTCATCAGCTTCTTCCCGATCATGGTCAACATCGCGACCGGCCTCGGCGACGCTCGAACCCGAGCTGGAAGACGTGCTGCGCGTGCTCGGCGCCAAGCGCTGGGACGTGCTCGTGAAGATCGGCCTGCCGCGCTCGCTGCCGTACTTCTACGGCTCGCTCAAGGTCGCGATCACGCTCGCCTTCGTCGGCACCACGGTGTCGGAGATGACCGCCGCCAACGAAGGCATCGGCTACCTGCTGATCTCCGCGGGCTCGTCGATGCAGATGGGCCTCGCCTTCGCGGGGCTGATGGTGGTGGGTGCGATGGCGATGCTGATGTACGAACTCTTCAGCGCGGTCGAGAAGCACACCACCGCCTGGGCGCACCGGGGCTCGCAAGGTGAATGACGAACAGAAGCTGAAGGCCCTGCGCCGCGCCAACGAGGTCGCGCGGCGTGCGATGGCGATGGGCCGCCACCCCTTCGGCGCGGTCCTGGTCGCGCCGGACGGAGAAACGGTGCTCGCCGAGCAGGGCAACATCGACACGGTGCATCACGCCGAGGCCACGCTCGCGCGCACCGCATCGCTGAACTACCCGGCCGACTACCTCGCGCAGTGCACGCTGGTCACCACCTTCGAGCCCTGCGCGATGTGCGCGGGCACGATCTACTGGGCCAACATCGGGCACGTGGTCTATGGCGCGGAGGAGAGCGCGCTGCTCGCACTCACCGGCGACCATCCCGAGAACCCGACGCTGTCGCTGCCCTGCCGCGAGGTGTTCGCGCGCGGGCAGAAGAACATCACGGTCGATGGCCCGGTGCCCGAGGTCGCTGAGGAGATGATCGCGACGCACCGCGGTTTCTGGGAATCCCGCGGCCGCTGAATCCGCCGCGCCTTGTTCGCGGCTGCGCGTTCTCCTATGCTCTGGCGCTTGCCACAAGGAGACGCAACATGATCAAAGTCAGCGTGATGTACCCGCACACACCCGGGGCCCGCTTCGACCACGACTACTACCGCGATTCGCACATGCCCCTGCTCAAGCGGCTGATGGGCGAAGCGTGCAAGTCCTACACCATCGACAAGGGCCTCGGCGGCGGCGCCCCCGGTGCGCCACCGGTGTATGTGGGCATGTGCCACGTGTTCTGCGATTCGGTCGAGGCCTTCCAGGCGGCGTTCGGGCCACACGCCAAGGAAATCCTCGGCGACATCGCGAACTACACCGACATCAAGCCGGTGATGCAGATCAGCGAAGTGGTGGTGGGCTAGAACCTCGTGGCGTAGCCTACCGTCAATCCGCGCGGAAGAATCTGGACGAAGAACGGCGTCTCGTACCGCGTGGCGAAATAGCCGGTGGCGGTGCCGAGCGCCCAACCCGCGAGCACGTCGGTCTGCCAGTGCGCCTGGCCTTTCATGCGCGCGACGCCGTCGTACAGAGGCAAAAGCTCCAGCGCCCAGACCCAGGGATTGCGGTCGGCATAGTTGACGATGATGGGTGTCACGAAGCTGGCCTGCAGCGCCACTTCGCCACTCGGAAAGCTGTTGTTTCCGCGCCCCTTGAACCATGCATCGGGGCCCTCGCCGCTGATGGGCCGGGGCCGGCCCGTCGTCTCCTTGAGCACCTGCGCGGCCACGCCGGATGCGACCGACGCATCGATCGTCTGCCATAGCGTATGGCCGAACTCGTCGTCATTGCCGAGCCAGACGGCGCCCGCCACCTCGAAGAGGATGACCCCATACTGCAGGGCCTCCTGGTTGCTCCGCGACCAGATGCCGCTCTGGTTGTACTTCAGCACGCTGTCGATGCCGAGCGGTCCGCCTCCGGCATCGGCGCCGAGCGCAACGAGCCCCGGCACCAAGGCACCGATGAGTTGTCGGACGCGGCGAGCCAGCATGACGACACCGTAGGCGGCCTCGATGAGCGGAAGCTGAACGCAACGTGAAACAACGGTATCTCTATCGCTCAGACCAGCTTCGTCTCGATCTCGGTCTTCACCTCGGTCATCAGCTTGTGCACCGGGCACTTGCCCGCCACGCGCAGAAGCTCCTGGCGCTGCGCTTCGCTGAGGTTGCCCGTCACGCGCAATGAGGTGCCGAGCCGGTAGGTGCCTTTACGCTCCTCGCTGTCGTCGCGGTCGACCACGACTTCGATCTCTTCGACCGGAATGCCCTTGCGCCTGGCATAGACCAGCACGGTGAGCGCCTTGCAGGCGCCGAGCGAAGCGTCGTAGAGGTCATGCGGCTGCGGGCCGGCGTCGGCGCCGCCGCCCGCAACGTCCACGTCGACCGGAATCTCGTGGGCGCGAATGCGGACCGTGTGCCGCGTGCCGCTGACGTCGTCGCGTCGGACCGTGATGCTCATGCTATCTCCTGGCGATGGGCCACGATGGTAGCCGTCAGCGATGAATCTCGCTTTCGCCGTGCTTTGCGAGCAACTGCATCAAGTGCTTGCGGATCAGCATGCCGGGACGGTCTGACTCCATCGAATACTCCACGCCGCGCCGACGTGTGTCGACCAGCGCATCGGGGTCGGTGGATTCCAGGATGTCCTTGTCCTCGCGCGTGATCTCCTCGTCGAAGTCGATCAGCATCTGAGCCGCGCAATCGGCCTCGGTGTCGTTGCGGAACAGCCATTGGCACAGCTGGATGCGCCCATCGTCGATCGGCGTGAAGCAGTTGATGATGATGTGGCGGATGCCCGAGGGGTATTCGATGTCGAGCCGCCGCGAGAACGGCAGAAAGTAAGCATTGCGCATGTGCCGCGTGGTGATCGGGTCCGCCACGCCGCTGATCGCGCGAAACCTGGCGGGGTTCGCCGCATCGATCACCGTCTCGGCGTAGAAGCCGTTGTCGTTCTCGATCAGCTCGTACTTGCTCGGCTTGGGGCTGGCGGCCACGCCGAAGGTCGCGCGGTGCACGAAGCTGAAGTGCGAGTTGTCGAACGAGTTCTCCAGCGCGCGCATGGGGCTGGTCTGCCACTCCTCGTAGAACTGATGAATCGTGCGGAAGGCCGGATCGTCGTATTCCGGAACCGCCGGGATGCCCGCGATCGGTTCTTCCAGCGCCACCCACGCATAGCCGTAGCGCGCGGTGCAGTGATAAGCCGCCGTCTTGTACTCCGGCGAAATCGTGCGGTCGGGCTCGTATTGCGGGATCCGGATCACCTGCCCGCTGCGGTCATAGGTCCAGCCGTGGTAGCCGCACTGGATCGCTCCCTGGCCGCAGGCCTTGCCCTCGGCATCGACGCACCAGCCCTTCGAGAGCTTCGCGGTGCGGTGGCAGCAGCGGTCGCGCAGCGCCGCCGGCTGGCCGTCGGCATCGAGGAACAGGACGATGTTCTCGCCGAGCAGCGTGAAGGGCCTGGGCCCCTGCTGCAGATCGGCGAGCGGCATGACGGCATGCCAGAACTTGCGGAACACGGGTTGCTGCGTGACGAGCATGAGAAAAGACTCCTTCGGATGTGCGTGGGGACGACCATGAAAGAGCAATTTCCCACCGCGGACGGGGCCGGGCTGAACGCTTCTACTCTGTCCCGGAACCCATGCAAGTTGCGCGCCCGATGCGCTGGCATGCCGCCTGCATCACGCCGGCGGACCGTCGAGGCGTTCGGCGGCGCGCGCTGAACGTAGCATCCAGGCATGACCACCCTTCCCCCCGATTTCTTCCCGGCCGAATCCCCGCTCGACGAACGCGACGGACGCTACCTGCGCAAGGCCATCGTCTGGTCGCACGCCGCCCGGCGACGGGGCAACCGCCCGTTCGGCGCGGTGATCGTCTCCGCCGCCGGCGAGGTGCTGGCCGAGGCCTACTGCAACACCGGCGAGACGGGCGACGTGACCGGTCATGCCGAAACCAATGCGGTGCGGATGCTCGCCGAACGCAGGCTCTCGCGCGAGGAGCTGGCCGGCGCGACGATCTATTCGTCCGGCGAGCCCTGCGTGATGTGCGCCGGCGCGATCTTCTGGGCCAACATCGGCCGCGTGGTGTTCGGCATCGACGCCGTGCGGCTGCGGCTGTTCCGCGGCGAGCGGAGCGACCAGCGCGATGCAGAGCTGTCGTGCCGCGACGTGTTCCGCGCGTCGCCCCATCCGATCGAATGCATCGGCCCCGCGCTGATCGACGAGGCCGCCGCGGCGCACGACGGCGCCTGGAAGACCTGAGCACGCATCTCACGATATATTCGTTCTGACATGACGTGATCGGCCGCGATCTGCGCCCGTCGCCGGATCGTTTAACCTCCGCGCCATGAAATCCAAAGTGCAGTTCCGCCTGCGCATCTACCGCGATGAGAGCATCGCCATCGGCCCCGGCAAGATCGCGTTGCTCGAAGCCATTGCGGAGACCGGCTCGATCTCCGCCGCCGGCCGGCAGCTCGGCATGTCGTACCGCCGCGCATGGATGCTGATTGACGAAATGAACCGAGCGCTCAGCGCACCGGCAGTCAGCACCGCCACCGGCGGCACGCACGGCGGCGGCAGCGCGCTGACGCCGGTCGGCGAGCAGATCGTGCGCCACTACCGCGCCGTCGAGAGCACTGCACGCGTCGCGGCGGCGGCGGACATCACCGCGTTGACCCGCCTGCTCGCACCGTGACCATCGATCTGCGGTCCATCGGCATCGTCCACAGCCCCTTCAGCGACGTGGCGGGCATGCCGATCCAGACGGCCGGCGCGACCGACGAGCCGGGTCGCGTCTCGATCAGTTGCCCATGGTGCGGTCCGACGACCGCATGGGCTGATCCGCCGCGGGCAGCTGTCCGATCCACCGCGAGAGCACCGACTGCGAGAGCCGCTCCCGCTCCCGCGCACGCGGCGGCGGCTCCGCGATAGTTCCGACACTGACGAAGCCCGCGAGGTACTCCCCCGTTCGATACCTAGCTGCCCGGCGAGGATCGGATCGAAGCAGCGCTCTCCGCTGAGCACGATCGCCCCGTAGCCCAGCCGGTGCGCTGCCGCCAGGAGGTTGCCGAGCGCCGCACCCGCAGCGAGCCACTGGTCGCGCATCGGCACCCGGGTCCGGCGGCGCGGACAGACGACGAAGCCGAGCAGCATCGGCGCACGCTGGGCGTGCTCGCGCGCCCGCCTGAGATCGGACTCGCCGGCCAGCGGATCGCGCCGGAGCTTCTCCTGCTCGAAGCAGCGGGCCAGCATGTCGCGCGTCTCCGGCCGGAACTCGATCAGGCGCCAGGGCATCAGGCCGCCGTGATCCGGGGCGCGAAGGGCCGCCTGCACGATGGCTTCGAGCTCGTCGGCATCGGGACCGGGCGCCCTCAGGCGCTTCGGTGAAATGGATTGCCTCGACAGAAGGTCCGCCAGCCTTTGCTCGGCGAGTGTCAGCGCATCCAGCATGTCGCTCATCCTCCGCAGGCGGCGCCTGCTTTTCTGCTCAAGACGTCGCCGATGTCCTGCGCATCCGCGAGCGCGACCAGGAACGATTGCGCCTCGCCGCCGGCGGTCACCATCGAGATGACGAGGCGGCTGGAGTCCAGCTCCTGCTCGATGCGCCATTCATGGACCTCCGCAACGCGACGAAGCTCCGGCCTTCCATCGACGGAACGAACCACGGTGTCGTACTCGGGATGTCGCATGGTGTGTCTGCGCTCGGGTTCTTTGCGATATTGGCATCTTGCCGCATCGCTGTATCTGTGAGTATATGAAGATTGATCTTTTCGGGATCGCAGCCACCATCTTCGAATTCCAGATTCCCTTGTAACCATGATCTTCGGCACGTCATCTTTTCCATGTGTAACAATACCGTAATTCCTTTCAGTGCATGACGATCGCCTTCCTTTCCTCGATGGACTGGTCACCTCTGGTGCTCTCGGTCAAGGTCGCGACCTTTGCGACGCTGCTCGCACTGGTGGCCGGCGTCGTGCTGGGCTGGCTCTTCGCGCGCCGGCCGTTTCCGGGCTCCCCGGTGCTCGAATCGCTGTTCATGCTGCCGCTGGTCCTGCCCCCCACCGTGATCGGCTATGCCATCCTCGTCGCGGCCGGACGGCGCAGCCCGCTCGGCGGATGGCTGCGCGAGCATTTCGACTACACGATCATCTTCAGCTGGCACGGGGCGGTGGTGGCCTCCGCGGTGGTGGCGCTGCCGCTGGTGCTCAAGTCGGCCAGCGCTGCCTTCGAGCATGTGGACCGCTCCCTCGAAGCCGCGGCCAGCACGCTGCGCCAATCGCCCCTTTCCGTCTTCCTGCGCGTGACGCTGCCGCTCGCGTGGCCGGGCATCCTCGCGGGCACGCTGCTCGCCTTCGCGCGCGCCATGGGTGAATTCGGCGCATCGCTGATGGTCGCCGGCTCGATTCCCCAGCAGACCCAGACCCTGTCCATGGCCATCTACGACGCCGCGCAGGCCGGCAACGATGACCTCGCGCTGGTGCTGGTGGTCGTCACGTCACTGCTCTCGATCACCGTGCTTGTTCTGTCGAACCGGTTCTTCTCACTCCGCTGACGCCCAGGAGCCTCTTCATGCGCACACCCCGCCTCGCTTCCCGCCTTGCCTCCATCGTTCTCGCCCTTGCGCTGCCGGTCGGCGCGACGGCGCAGCAGCTCACGGTGTCGGCCGCGGCGAGCCTGACGGATGCCTTCAAGGAGATCGGGGCCAAGTTCGAGGCGAGCAAGCCGGGCGCGACCGTGCGCTTCAACTTCGCCGCCTCGGGTGTGCTGCTGCAGCAGATCAGCCAGGGCGCGCCGGTCGACGTCTTCGCCAGCGCCGACCAGGAAACCATGGACCGCGCCGTGCACCAGAAGCTGATCGACACCGCGACGCGCAGGGACTTCGCGACCAACAGCCTCGTGCTGATCGAACCCGCCCAGGGCGGTGCCGGCATCAAGACGCTGCAGGATCTCACCGGCCCCAACGTGAAGAAGATCGCCGTCGGCAAGACCGCCACCGTCCCGGTCGGCCGCTACACGCGCGAGGCGCTCGAGGCCGCCAAGCTCTGGGCCCCGCTCGAACCCCGCTTCGTGCAGGCCGACAGCGTGCGCCAGGTGCTCGACTACGTGAGCCGGGGTGAAGCGGAAGCCGGCTTCGTGTACCGTACCGATGCCGCCGTCATGGGCGACAAGGTGCGCGTGGTGCTCACGGCGACCGGCCACACGCCCGTGTCTTATCCGATCGCCGTGGCTGCCGGGAGCAAGGAGAAGACGTTGGCGAAGGATTTCATCGCGTTCCTTTCGACGGAGCAGGCGCAAGCGGTGCTGGTGCGCTTCGGCTTCGGCAAGCCGTGATCGACGTCGATCTGCAACTGACTGTCACCGACGGCACGCGCCGCTTCGATCTCGCGGCGCGCTTCGCCACGAACGTTCCCTTTGCCGCGCTCTACGGCCCTTCCGGCGCCGGCAAGTCGCTGACCTTCCAGGCCATCGCCGGGCTGCTGCACCCTCGGCGGGGCACGTGCGGCTCGATGGCCGGACGCTGTTCGATTCCACACAGGGGATCGACGTACCAGCACCCGCGCGGCGCATCGGCTACTTGTTCCAGAACTACGCACTGTTCCCGCATCTCTCGGTGCGCGAAAACGTCGCCTTTGGCCTCACCTCCTGGCGCAAGCGGCGTCTTTCTCGCGAAGACGAAGAGCGGGTCGACGCCCTGCTGTGCAGCTTCGACCTCGGCGCCATGGCCGACAGCCGCCCGCGCACCTTGTCCGGCGGCCAGCAGCAGCGCGTGGCGCTCGCCCGTGCGCTGGCGTGCCGCCCGCAGGTGCTGCTGCTGGACGAGCCCTTCGCGGCGCTTAACCCCATGCTGCGCAGCGCCGTGCGGCAGGACCTCGCGGCGATGCAGCGCGAATGGGGCATTCCGGTGTTGATGATCACGCACGACATCGACGACGTGCTCGAGCTCGCGGACGTCGCCTTCGTCTACGAGGCAGGCCGGGTGGTGCGGGAGGTCGACCTCCGGGACGGCACGAGCCGCTCGCTCATGGCGCAGCAGCTCGGCGTGCCTGTGCAGCACGAGGAAACGCCCGAGCGCGGCAGGCTGCGCCGTCTGCTGCAGGGCGGGTAGGCGGCAGGCCTGCCAGGGGCTGCGACCGCCGGGCGCGGCGAAGTCCCTAAACTCCAGCCATGCCCTGGCACGCGCAACTCGATCTCGACTACCGTCTCGAACAACTACGCAGCACCGCGCGATTCCGCCATGACGGCCCCTTGCGCATTCTCCAGAGCCTTTACCCGGAAGGCGACGCGGTGTGTCACAACGTGCTGGTCCATCCGCCGGGCGGCCTGGTCGGCGGCGACACCCTGGACATCCGCGTGCGCGCCGCGCCGGGGAGCCACGGGCTGATCACCACGCCCGGCGCAAGCCGCTTCTACCGCTCCGAGGGTGAGCTCGCGCAGCAACGCACCGATCTCACGCTTGAGCCCGGCGCGCGCCTCGAATGGCTGCCGCTCGAAGCCATCTGCTACAGCGGCTGCCGCGCCGAGAACCGGTTGACCCTGCGCGTCGCGCCCGGCGCCGAGCTCATCGGCTGGGACGTGACCGCGCTCGGGCTGCCCAACGCCGGCAAGCCCTTCGCGCACGGGACGCTGCAGCAGCACATCGAGGCGCCCCGCGTGTGGCTGGAGCGCGGGCGCATCGATGCCGGCGATGTCCGGCTGCTGCAGAGTCCGCTCGGCTTCGCGGGGCATCGCTGCATCGCGTCGATCTTCTTCATCGCCGGTTCGCCGATCGCGCGCGAGCGGCGCGAGGCCGCGCTCGACGCGGCGCGCTCGCTGATCGACCGCGATGCGCTGCAGGACAGCGCGGGCGTCACCAGCCCGCACGCCGAGGTCATCGTGCTGCGCGCGCTCGCGCCGGTGGTCGAACCGGCGATGCAGCTGCTGCGCCAGGTGTGGATGGCCCGGCGTGCCGAACTCTGGAAGCTCCCCGGCCAGCCGCCGCGCATCTGGGCGATGTAGCGGGGCCCGGGCGGAGCCGACATGCGCATCGAACGAAGCGACATCCCGGCCCGCCTCGATCGCCTGCCCTGGTCGCGCTGGCACTGGCGCGTCGTCCTCGCGCTCGGCGTGGCCTGGGTGCTCGACGGGCTGGAGGTCACGCTGGTCGGCTCGCTCGGCGGCGTGCTGGAGCGGACGGACACGCTGGCACTCACCGCGACGCAGGTCGGATGGTCCGGCTCGCTCTACATCGCCGGGGCGGTCGCTGGCGCGCTGATGTTCGGCCGGCTCGCGGACCGGTTGGGCCGCAAGCGGCTCTTCCTGCTCACGCTCGCGGTCTATGCGATCGCGACGCTGGCGACCGCGCTGTCGACGGGCTTTGCGTTCTTTGCCGTCTGCCGCTTCGCGACCGGATTGGGCATCGGCGGCGAGTACGCAGCCATCAACTCCGCAATCGACGAGCTGATCCCGGCGCGCGTGCGCGGACGTGTGAACCTCGCGATCAACGGCAGCTTCTGGGTGGGCGCGGCGCTGGGCGCGGGGGTGAGCCTGTGGCTGCTCGATCCGCGCGTGCTGGGCCCGGTGGCGGGCTGGCGCGTCGGCTTCGCCTTGGGCGCGCTGCTGGCGCTGGCGATCCTCCTGGTGCGGCGTGACGTGCCGGAGAGCCCGCGCTGGCTGATCGCCCACGGCCGCGCCCACGAAGCCGAAGGCATCATGGGCCGCATCGAGGCGCAGGTGGCGGCGCAGCACGGCCCGCTGCCGTCGGCGGCCGGCCACGTGGCCTTCGGCGCGCCTGCGCAGCCCGGCTGGCGCGACGTGGCGCATGTGCTGCTGCGGCGCTATCCGCAGCGCAGCATGGTCGCACTGGCGCTGATGATCTCGCAGGCCTTCTTCTACAACGCGATCTTCTTCACCTATGCGCTGGTGCTCACGCGCTTCCACGGCGTGCCCGAAGGCAGGGTGGCGCTCTACATCTTCCCGTTCGCGCTCGGCAACGTACTCGGGCCATTGATCCTCGGACCGCTCTTCGACCACGTGGGGCGGCGGCGGATGATCGCGCTGACCTACGTCTGCTCGGGCATCGGGCTCGGGCTGACGGGATGGGCCTTCATGCTCGGCCTCCTCGACGCGCGCGGCCAGGCGCTTTGCTGGTCGGCGGTGTTCTTTCTGGCGTCGGCCGCGGCGAGCTCGGCCTATCTCACGGTGAGCGAGGTCTTCCCGCTGGAGATGCGCGCGATCGCGATCTCGATCTTCTATGCGGTGGGCACCGGCGCGGGCGGCTTCGTCGCGCCGGCGCTCTTCGGCGCTCTGATCGAGACCGGCAACCGGGGCGC
The DNA here is from genome assembly GCF_050632185.1 of Variovorax ureilyticus. Classification (GTDB taxonomy): domain Bacteria; phylum Pseudomonadota; class Gammaproteobacteria; order Burkholderiales; family Burkholderiaceae_C; genus Variovorax; species Variovorax ureilyticus_A. Next base: position 868,863 of record NZ_CP192579.1, on the reverse strand, counting down.
GGTGGCGATCGGTTATGCGATCGGCGCGGTGCTGGTCGTCGTGGCCGGGTCGATCGCATGGCGCTGGGCAGTGGATGCCGAGCGCAAGCCGCTCGAGGAGATCGCGCCACCGCTCGGATCGGCGACGCGCGAAGCGCCCGGGCCGCGCCGGTGATTCAGGCCGTCTGGGTCGGGTGGCCGGCCTCGACCCACGCATCGAGCCCGCCGGCGAGCGGCCGCGCGCGCTTCATGCCTCGCGAAGCCAGCGCCTGCGCGCCCAGCGCGGCCGACACCTCGTTCGGGCAACTGCAATAGAGCACGATCTCGCGATCGGTGCCGTCGAAGGGCAGTTCGACGCGCCTCTGCTGAATGTCCTTGAGGGCAATCGGCAAGGCACCGGGAATGCGCCGGGGATCGACCTGCACGCCAGCCTCGCCGCGCACGTCGATCACGATCGGCGGCGGCTCGCCGTCCATCAGCGTGAGCAGCTCTCCGACCGTCACGCGCGGCATGCCGGTCAGGCGCATGAACGTCCGGCGCCGCCAGTAGCGCACCGCGAGCATCGCGGCGAGCACGACGACGAGCGCCACGATCGCGAAGCTGCCCGCCTCCGACAGGACATCGAGCACCGCCTGGATCTGGTCGCGGAAGAGCCAGCCCAGCGCGAGGAAGATGCCGGTCCACAGCAGCGCGGCGAGCGTATCGAACGCGACGAAGCGCCACGACGACATTCCCAGCGCACCCGCCATCGGCGGCGCGATCACCGACACGCCGGGCACGAACTTCGCCAGCACCAGCGACATTCCGCCCCACCGGCCGATCAGCGTCTCGCTGCGCCGCACGCAGGAATCCGGCGACATCGAGATCTTGCAAAGCAGCCGCATGAAGCGGTAGCCGTAGGTCCGCCCCGCATAGAACCAGACCGCGTCGCCGAGCAGGTTCGCGAGCCACGACGCAGCCACCATCGCCACCAGCAGCGCTGGCTGCGCGATCGCCGCCAGCGCGCCGGCCACCACGAGCAGCGGCGACGCCGGCACCGGGAGGCCGACCCGCGCGCAGAAGGTGACGACGAACACGACGGCGACGGCGTGCTCCACCAGCAGCAGACTCAGTTGCTCCACGCGAGGCTCCCGGTTGGCAATGGAGGAACGACGGGAGGGATCTGCATGGCGGGCGGCTCTGGCGGTTGGAGTGGCCAGAGCGTACAGCCTTCCGGCCGACCACGGCGGCCCGCTTCGGGGAGGGCGCCTTGACGGATCGGAAAGGAACAGAATCGCCCTGTGCTTGACCGACGCCGGACGCCACTTGTTTCCCGCGCGCCGGGAATAAGGCAGCGATGCGCCGCGTCATGCAGGGGAAGACCGCCTTGAACGACCGCACCCGCCAATTCGAAACCGCGGCCCTGCCGCACCTGCACGCCGCCTACAACCTGGCGCGCTGGCTGCTGCGCGACGACCAGCAGGCCGAAGACGCGGTGCAGGAGGCCTATTTGCGCGCGTTCCGTTTCTTCGACGACCTTCGCGGCGACGATGCGCGGCCGTGGCTGCTCGGCATCGTGCGCAACGCCTGCTACGACGCGATGCGCCAGTCGCGCCATCTGGCGGATCAGGTCGAGTTCGACGAACTCCGAGACGTCGGCGCCGAGGAGGCCGGCATCGGTGCGGCGCAGCGCGACGGCGGGGACCCCGCCGCGGCATGGGAGCGGCGTGCGCTGGGCGGGCGCATCGATGCGGCCATCGAGGCGCTCGCACCGCCGTTCCGCGAGGTCATCGTGCTTCGCGAGATGGAAGACATGTCCTACGAGGAGATCGCACGCATCGCCGGCATCCCGGTCGGCACGGTGATGTCGCGCCTCTCGCGCGCCCGCGCGCTGCTGCGCAATGCACTGCGGGAGGTCGCGCCGCCCGACAACCCAGGAGCCCATCGCGATGCGACCCACTGAAGCGGACGATCTCGGCACGCTGATCCGGCAGGAAGCCACGCGCCATGCGCCGCCGCCCGCGCTGGCCGAGCGCATCCGCGCCGGGCTGCTGAACGGGGGCGACGCGCCGACCTCCGCGCCGCCGCCGCGGCCGAAGGCCCGCCCGCGGTGGCTGCAGGCACTGGCGTTGTTCGGCGCGGGCGCCGCAACGGCGTGGGGCCTCTCGTTCGTCCTGCTGCTGGGCACGGCGAGCCACGCGCTCGGCGATGCGGTCACCGACAGCCACATCCGGTCGCTGATGGCCGGGCATCTGACGGATGTGGCGTCGTCGGACCATCACACCGTCAAGCCATGGTTCACCGGCAAGCTCGACTTCTCGCCGCCGGTCGTCGATCTGGCCGCCGATGGCCATCCGCTGATCGGCGCCCGGCTCGACTACATCGAAGGGCGCCCGGTGGCGGCGCTGGTCTACCGCTCAGGACAACACATCGTCAACCTGTTCGTCTGGCCGGATTCGCGCGATGCCGCGTCCGCACCGCAACTGCTGGTGCGACGCGGCTACAACATGGTGCACTGGACCGAAGGCGGCATGCAGGCCTGGGCGGTGTCCGACCTGAACGCGGCCGAACTGCAGGCCTTTGCAAAGCTGGCGCGGTCGCAAATGGCCCCCACACCTCCCTGACGCAGCATGAAGCCAGAAACACCGTGGATCCGGCTCCGCCGGTCCACCGGTGTTGCCCCCGGGCGAGGGGGTGGGCGGCCACACGAAGTGGGCAAGCCTGGGGGCGAGCATCAGATCGCGACGAGCTGGCGCACCCCTTGCGCCTCCATGTCTTTTCCCAGCCCGCGCGCAATGATTTCGCCGCGCTCCATCACGAGGTAGTCGTCGGCCAGCTCCTGCGCGAAGTCGTAGTACTGCTCGCACAGCACGATCGCCATGTCGCCGCGGTCGGCCAGCATGCGGATCACGCGGCCGATGTCCTTGATGATGCTTGGCTGGATGCCTTCGGTGGGCTCGTCCAGGATCAGCAGCTTGGGCTTGGGCGCCAGCGCGCGGGCGATCGCGAGTTGCTGCTGCTGTCCGCCCGAGAGATCGCCGCCGCGGCGGTTGAGCATCTGCTTGAGTACCGGAAAGAGCTCATAGAGCTCCGGCGGCACCGGCGTACTGCCGGACTTGTAGGCGAGGCCCATGCGGAGGTTTTCCTCGACCGTGAGCCGCGCGAAGATCTCGCGGCCCTGCGGCACGAAGCCCATGCCCGCGCGGGCCCGTTCGTAGGGCGTGCGCTTGTGGATCGGCACGCCATCGAACTCGATGCTGCCGCTCTTGATGGGCACGAGGCCCATCAACGACTTGAGCAAGGTCGTCTTGCCGACGCCGTTGCGGCCGAGCAGCACGGTGACCTTGCCGAGGCGTGCCTCGAAGCTGACGTCGCGCAGGATGTGCGAGCCGCCGTAGTACTGATGGATGTTCTTGACCGTGAGCATGCTCAGATTCCTTACCGACCGAGGTAGACCTCGATGACGCGCTCGTCGGCCTGGACCTCGTCCAGGGTACCCTGCGCGAGCACCGAGCCGTCGCACAGCACGGTCACGATCTCCGAGATGGCGCGAATGAAGCTCATGTCGTGCTCGACCACCATCAGCGAATGCTTGCCCTTGAGCGACAGGAAGAGCTCCGCGGTGCGCGCGGTCTCCTCGTCGGTCATGCCGGCCACCGGCTCGTCGAGCAGCAGCAGCTTCGGGTCCTGCATCAACAGCATCCCGATCTCCAGCCACTGCTTCTGGCCATGGCTCAGGTTGCCGGCCATTCGCAGCACGCTGCCTTCGAGATGGATGGTCTGCAGCACCTCGGCCAGACGGTCGCACTGCGCCGAATCGAGCTTGAAGAGCATCGACGACTTCACGCCCTTGTCGGTCGCGAGCGCCAGCTCGAGGTTCTCGAACACCGTGAGGTGCTCGAACACCGTCGGCTTCTGGAACTTGCGGCCGATGCCCAGCTGCGCGATCTCGGCCTCCTTGTGCCGCAGCAGGTCGATGGTGCTGCCGAAGTACACCGTGCCTTCGTCGGGCCGGGTCTTGCCGGTGATGATGTCCATCATCGTCGTCTTCCCCGCGCCGTTCGGGCCGATGATGCAGCGCAGCTCGCCGGGCGCGATGTCCAGCGACAGCTTGTTGATCGCCTTGAAGCCGTCGAAGCTCACGCTCACGTCTTCGAGGTAGAGGATGCGGCCGTGCGTCACATCGACTTCACCGGGCGTCATCGGCCGGCCGTAGCCTGCGGCGCGTCCACCGGATTCGGTGTGCAGCGCTTGCTCGAAGGCGACATGCCGGGCGACGCGTTCGGCGCCGGCGTCCATCAGGTCGGGGGTCATGCGCGTGCTCCCTTGGGTTCGACGGCGAGCGGCGGGGTCAGCGATGCAGTCTCGACGCCCTGCTCGGCTGCGACCGAACGCTGCACCTCATGGCGGACTTCGCCGGGTTCCGCGCCGGCCTTCTTGCTTTCTCTCGACGCCAGCCTCTTCACCAGCCCCACGATGCCGTCCGGCAGGAACAGCGTGACCGCGATGAAAAGCGCGCCGAGGAAATACAGCCAGTATTCCGGATAGGCCACGGTCAGCCAGCTCTTCGCACCGTTGACGATGAAGGCACCGATGACCGGCCCCACCAGCGTCGCGCGCCCGCCAACCGCGGTCCAGATCGCGATCTCGATCGAGTTGGCCGGGCTCATCTCGCTCGGGTTGATGATGCCTACCTGCGGCACGTAGAGCGCACCGGCCACGCCGCACATCACGGCCGAGATCACCCAGATCGTGAGCTTGTAGCCCAGGGGGTTGTAGCCCGAGAACATCACGCGCGACTCCGCATCGCGGATGGCCTGGAGCACCCGGCCGAACTTGCTGCCGATGAGCCACTTCGAGAAGAGGAAGAAGGCGAGCAGCGTGAGTCCGGTGAGCGCGAACAGGAACATGCGCATCTCCTGCGTCTGGATCGGAATGCCCAGGATGCGCTTGAAATCGGTGAAGCCGTTGTTGCCGCCGAAGCCGGTCTCGTTGCGGAAGAAGAGCAGCATCGCCGCGAAGGTCATCGCCTGCGTGATGATCGAGAAGTACACGCCCTTGATGCGCGAGCGGAACGCGAAGAAGCCGAACACGAAGGCGATCAGGCCCGGCACCAGGGCGATCAGGATCAGCGTGGCGATGAAGCTGTCGCTCACCGCCCAGTGCCACGGCAGCGTCTTCCAGTCGAGGAAGACCATGAAGTCCGGCAGGTCGCTCTTGTAGTTGCCGTCGCGGCCGATCTGGCGCATGAGGTACATGCCCATCATGTAGCCGCCGAGCGCGAAGAAGAGGCCGTGCCCGAGCGACAGGATGCCGGTGTAGCCCCAGATGAGATCCATCGCGAGTGCACAGATCGCGTAGCACATGATCTTGCCGACCAGCGCCACCGCGTAGTCGCTCATATGCAGCGCGCTGCCGGCCGGCACCATGATGTTGAGCACCGGTGCGAGTGCGCAGACCACGATCGCCGCGACGAAGAAGACGGTCCAGCCCTTGCCGCTCAGGAGCGGGCCTTTGGAGGGAAGAGAAACTGAAGAACTCATGGGATTGCCGGGGTGCGAGGGTTTCTCATGCGAGGAACACCGCGGAACCGGCTTCGCCGGGCCGCCGGTGTTGTCCCTTTGAGGGGGTGCAGAGCCACACGAAGTGGGCGAGGCTGGGGGTGGTCGTCATGCCTCGGCACTCCGGCCCTTGACTGCGAAGATGCCTTGAGGCCGCTTCTGGATGAAGACGATGATGAAGACCAGCACCGCGATCTTCGCGAGCACCGCCCCGGCCCAGCCTTCGATGAACTTGTTGAGGATGCCCAGGCCCAGCGCCGCGTACACCGTGCCCGCGAGTTGGCCCACCCCGCCCATCACGACCACCATGAACGAATCGACGATGTAGCTCTGGCCGAGGTCCGGTCCGACATTGCCGATCTGCGACAGCGCGCAGCCCGCAAGCCCCGCGATACCGGAGCCGAGCGCGAAGGCGTAGGTGTCGATGCGCGCGGTGTTCACGCCCATGCACGAGGCGATCGGCCGGTTCTGCGTCACGCCCCGCACGAAGAGACCGAGCCGGGTACGGCCGATCAGCCATCCCATCGCGAGCAGCACCAGGCCCGCGAAGATGATGATGCAGATGCGGTTCCACGGCAGCGTGACGTTGCTCAGCAGGTTCAGGCCGCCGCTCATCCAGGCCGGGTTCTCCACGCCGACGTTCTGCGCGCCGAAGATCGAACGCACGAGCTGCTGCAGCATCAGGCTGATGCCCCAGGTGGCGAGCAGCGTTTCGAGCGGACGTCCGTAGAGGAAGCGGATCACGCCGCGTTCGAGCACCGCGCCGACCAAGGCGGATGCGAGAAAGGCGACCGGAATGGCCGCCACCAGGTACCAGCCGAACATCGACTCTGGCAGCAGGCGCTGGAAGATGCCCTGCATCACGTAGGTCGCGTAGGCGCCGATCATCATCAGTTCGCCGTGCGCCATGTTGATGACGCCCATCAGCCCATAGGTGATTGCAAGACCCAATGCCGCAAGCAGCAGCACCGAGCCCAGGCTGATGCCGCTGAAGACCGCATTGATGCGGTCACCCCAGACGAGCGAGCCGTCGATGCTGCGGATCGACGCAGTGATCGCTGCCTTCACGTCCGCTTCGGTCTCGTCGGCGAGCCGCTGGTTCAGCAGCAGCTTGGTCTCCGGGCTCCGGCTGTCGCCGAGCGCCCTGGCCGCATCGAGGCGCTTTCCCTTGTCGGCGCTGCCGAGCAGGCTCGCCGCGCGCACCAGTTCGAGCTGCGCCTTGATCTTCGGATGGGTCTCGGCAGCCAGTGCCTTCTCGACCATCGGCAGCCGCGATTCATCGGGCTCCTTGAACAGGGCCTGCGCGGCCTCGGCGCGCACTGCCTCGTCCTTGCTCGTGAGCTTGAGCGCGGCCTGCGCCGCATCGAGCGCGCCGCGCATCATGTTGTTGTTGACCACGTCCTCGGCATCGTCCGGCAGCTTCAGTTCCGCGCCGGTGACCGGGTCGTAGGCCTTGTCGTCCTTGATGACGAACACCTTGTCCTCGGTGACCTTCACCGCGTCATCCGACATGGCCTGGATGAAAGCGACCGTCTTCTCGTCCGCAGAAATGACAGCCTTGTTGAGCGCCGCAATGCGCGCTTCGGTATCGCCCGAGGCGATCGTCTTTGCTTCGTCGACGGTCAGCGCATGAGCAGCTGAGGCCACCAACAGAAAGACCGCCACAACCCATGAAAAGATAGAGCGCATAAAAGATCGCACCGCGTTCCAGATTCCAGAAACACCGCGGATCCGGCTTCGCCGGTCCGCTGGTGTTGCCCCCTGAAAGGGGTGTCAGAGCCACACGAAGTGGGCGAGGCTGGGGGTCAGAGAGATTTACCGGCGGGGTAATCGGGTTTCTTGTCGTTGCCCTCGATGTACGGGCTCCACGGCTTGGCCTTGACCGGGCCCGGCGTCTTCCACACCACGTTGAACTGGCCATCGGCCTTGATCTCGCCGATGAAAACGCTCTTGTGCAGGTGGTGGTTCTTCTCGTCCATCTTCGAGACGATGCCCGAAGGCGCGTTGAAAGTCTGGCCGGCCATTGCGGCGATCACCTTGTCGGTGTCGGTGCTCTTGGCCTTCTCGACCGCCTGCTTCCACATGTGGATACCGATCCAGGTGGCTTCCATCGGATCATTGGTCAGAGGACGGTCCTTGTGGCCGGGGATGTTGTGCGCCTTCGCGTACTCGCTCCACTGCTTGATGAACGCCGTGTTGGTCGGGTTCTTGATGCTCATGAAGTAGTTCCACGCCGCAAGGTGGCCCACGAGCGGCTTGGTGTCCACGCCGCGCAGTTCTTCCTCGCCGACCGAGAAAGCGACCACCGGCACGTCCTTGGCCTTCAGACCGGCGTTGCCGAGTTCCTTGTAGAACGGCACGTTGGAGTCGCCGTTAATGGTCGACACCACCGCCGTCTTGCCGCCGGCCGAGAACTTCTTGATGTCCGCGACGATGGTCTGGTAGTCGCTGTGGCCGAACGGCGTGTACTTCTCGTCGATGTCCTTGTCGGCCACGCCCTTGCTCTTGAGGTAGGCGCGGAGGATCTTGTTGGTCGTGCGCGGATAGACGTAGTCGGTGCCCAGCAGGACCCAGCGCTTGGCGCCGCCCCCTTCCTTGCTCATCAGGTAGTCGACCGCCGGGATGGCCTGCTGGTTGGGCGCGGCACCGGTGTAGAAGACGTTCTTCGAAAGCTCTTCACCCTCGTACTGCACGGGGTAGAACAAGAGGCCATTCATCTCTTCGACGACCGGCAGCACCGACTTGCGCGAGACCGAGGTCCAGCAGCCGAAGATCACCGCGACTTTGTCCTGGCCGAGCAGCTGCTTGGTCTTCTCGGCGAACAGCGGCCAGTTGGAGGCCGGATCGACCACCACGGGCTCGAGCTTCTTGCCCATCACGCCGCCCTTGGCGTTGATGTCATCGATGGCCATGAGCACCGTGTCCTTGAGCACGGTCTCCGAGATCGCCATCGTGCCGGAAAGCGAATGCAGCACGCCGACCTTGATGGTGTCCTGCGCGAATGCGGGCGCGGCCGAAAGGCCCGCCAGCACGGCGGCGGCGGTGAGCGCCTTGAGGGTGAAACGACGTTGCATGATGAGACCTTCTCCTGTGGTTTGAACGATGGGAGAAGTCTGCGGATTCACCCGTAAGGCCGAAATACGCCGGGTGGCGTACAGGATGTCGCTCGCCACGAAATCGGGAACAGCCGCGGAACCGGCTTTGCCGGGCCGCTGGCTGTGCCCCCGGTCGGGGTGCCCGAGCTACACGAAGTGGGCGAGGCTGGGGGCGAGCTAAAAGAACCCTCGGGCGTAGTTGATGGGGGCGTGGTCCGCCAGCTCGCGCAGCAGCACGGCACCGGGCTTCCACGCATGCTCCGACGCGTAGCGCGCGCGGCCCTCGACGCGATCGGCCTCGATCATGGTCGGCGCCGGGTCGTCGACGCAATCTCCGGTGAGGCAGGTGATGTAGGTCACCGCACCGGCGTGCGCGTAGAACGACAGTGCCGGCGGCAGCTGGGTGACCACGTCGCACCCATCCACCAGCCGCACGATGTCGAGGTGCGCGAGCGACGCGACGAACTCCGCGTCGCCGATGCGCGGCGAGCCGAGCGTGATCAGCATCTCGGGCTTGAGGACGCTCGCGGCCAATGTCGCGAGCGCGGCGCCGAGGCTGTGGCCGGCGAGGAGGAGACGGCTGCGCGGCTGACCCTCGCCCGCGAGCCAGTCGATCACTTGCGGCAGCACGCCGCGGATCGCCTTGGCAAAGCCGGCGTGCACGCGGCCGCCGCTTTCGCTCCATTCGATCTGCTGCGCCTGAAGGTTCGTGGCGAGGTGGCGGATCTCGTCCGGCTGCGTGCCGCGGAACGCGATGAGTGCCGTGCCGTCGCCACCGTGGATCGCCCCGAAAGCGAAGATCGCGGCATCGAGGAACAGCCTGGGTTCGCCAAAGCCCGCCTGCGCGAGTGCGGCGGCGAGGCGCTGTTGCTCGGCTTCCGACTGCTCCGCCCGGTAGTACGCGAGCCGCGAAGCCTCGACGGCCCATTGCGCCGGCGTGTAGAGGGTGCCGCGCTCGAACAGCGTCTCGTGGCGCTCCGGCGTGTAGAGCGCGGTGCGGCTGGCGTCGTAGGCGATGGTGGACATGGTCGACTCCCGCTCCCGATTTCAAGGCGTACCCCGGCCGGCGCCGAGGCGAAACTGGCGGGCCGCGAAGGCCCACACCAGCTTGGTCGCATCCGGCCCCGCCGCATCCGTGAACGGCATGCTGGCGGCACCGCCGCTCCATGCATGGCCGAGGCCCGCGATCTCGCACAGCGTGACCGCGACGCGGCCCCGGCGGGTGAAGTCAGTGATGCGCATCGGATGGCGCTTGCCGCGCTGCACCGTGCGCGTGACGCCCGCGCGCGCACCCGTGGCCATCGCCCACACCGCCGCGGTGCTGTCGGCATTGCTCGCGGACACGACGGTGTCGGCGTCGCCGTGCAGCACGAGCAGCGGCGGCAGCGTCGTGAAGACGGCTGCGGCGCCCATGGCCTTTCCGACAGCGGTGGCGGGCATCGGCGGCACGTGCTGCCCGCGCATCGCGCCCAGCGCGGTGGCCGGCGACTTGGCGGCGCCCGGCGCAACGCCCGAATGCATCGCCACGGCCTTGAAGCGCATCGGGTAGCGCGTCGCCAGCAGCGCCGCCATGCTGGCCCCGGCCGACAGCCCGGCGAGCGCAACGCGGTCGCGGTCGAGCGGATACAGCATCAAGACCTGATCGATCGCCGCCATGAGCGTCGCAGCTTCCGCGTCGGCCTTGCCGGAGCGTCGGTCATACCAGTTCCAGCAGCCCTGTGCATTGGCGAACCGGTCCTGTTCGGGGTAGAGCACCATGAAGCGTTCGCGGGCGGCGATGCGGTTCATGCGGGTGCTGATGGCGAAGTCGCGACCGGTCTGCCCGCAGCCGTGGAGCATGACCACGAGCGGCAGCTCTTCGCCGAGCCCGAGCTGGAGGTCGGGCGGCCGGTAGAGGTGATAGCGCCGCGCGCCCGCCGGTCCCAGCGCGACGCCGGGCAGCCAGTCGCCCCGGCCGGGCGGCGGCTTGAGCTGCTTCGCGGCGGCCCGCTGCACCTGGCTGGCGATGCGCTTGCCGCTGCCCAGCGTCGCCTTGGTGAGCGCCTTCAGGTTGCGCTGATACGCGCGCGTGAGCGGAGAGATTGCACTGCGGACCATCAAAGTGCGGCAAGGATCGTCCGCACACGGTAGCAGCTTCGGCCGAAGCAGGCTACCCGGACGAATGGCCGGTCAGGTCCGCGGGCGCAGCCCTCAGTACAACTCGGGCACGTACATGCTCGCCGGCACGGGATGGCGCAGATAGTCCTCATGGCGCTCGCGAGCCGGCAGGACCACGGGGGCATGCTCGACCTCCTGGTAGGGAAGCTGGCCGAGCAGGTGGCTGATGCAGTTGAGCCGCGCCTTCTTCTTGTCGACGGCCTGCACCACCCACCACGGCGCCTCGGGGATGTGGGTGCGGTCGAGCATGATCTCCTTGGCCTTGGTGTATTCCTCCCATCGGCGGCGCGATTCGAGGTCCATCGGGCTGAGCTTCCACTGCTTGAGCGGGTCGTGGATGCGGCTCAGGAAGCGCATGTGCTGCTCGTCGTCCGTGATGGAGAACCAGTACTTGATCAGCTTGATGCCCGAGCGCACCAGCATCCGCTCGAAGTCGGGCACCGTGCGGAAGAACTCCTCGTACTCGTCGTCGCTGCAGAAGCCCATCACGCGCTCGACGCCGGCGCGGTTGTACCAGCTGCGGTCGAAGAGCACCATTTCGCCGGCCGCAGGCAGATGCGCCACGTAGCGCTGGAAGTACCACTGGGTGCGTTCGCGGTCGTTCGGCGCCGGCAGCGCCGCCACACGGGCCACGCGCGGGTTGAGGCGCTGGGTGATGCGCTTGATCACGCCGCCCTTGCCCGCCGCGTCGCGGCCTTCGAACAGGATGACCACCTTCTGCCTGTTGTTCTGCACCCAGTCCTGCAGCTTCACCAGTTCGCCCTGCAGGCGGAACAGGTTCTTGAAGTAAGCCTGCCGCGCGGCCTTGTCGGCGATCTTGCCGGTTTCGAGTTCCTCGAGGCTGCGGTCTTCGATTTCGAGCTCGATCTCTTCGTCATAGCTGTCGACGAGGTCGCGCGCGATGCGCTGCATGAGTTCTTCCTGGTCACTCAGGATGCTGGGGAGCGTCATGGTCCGTCTCTGCGGAAAGCGAAAACCCCATCGTGCGGCCGCTGGATGACAGTCCTGTGACGAAACGTGAACGAAACGGCGCATGTCACATGGCCGTCACATGCACCGAGGACGATGCCGGACCCGCCCACGGGATGTTCACTCATCTGTTCTGACGCACTTTGGCACTTTCCCAGGATTGGACGTTCGGTGCCTATGGCAGCGATGAAGCAGGACTGATCTGCGGCTACCTGTTCGACGCCGGATCGGCGCGGCCGGTGCGCGCCGTCGATTCGTCGCAGGCGGCCGAATGGCTGGCCCGGGACGCCGGACATGAAGGCGGCACGGCGGATCGCGCGTTCATGTGGCTGCATTTCAACCTCAGCCATGCGCCGGCCGAGCGCTGGCTGGCACGCCACGCGGGCCTGTCCGAGCTTTTCTACGAGACGCTGAAGGACGGCCTGCACTCCACCCGCATCGAGCGCGCCGACGATTCGCTGATCGCAGTCATCAACGACGTGCACTTCGAGTTCAGCTTCGAGCCCTCGGACATTTCCACCCTGTGGATCAGCGTGGGCCCGCGGCTGGTGGTCACCGCGCGCAGCCAGCCGCTGCGCTCGGTGGACGCGCTGCGCACGGCCGTGAAGGCCGGCGACGCGCCGCGCTCGAGCACCGAACTGCTCGAGCACCTGATGCGGGTGCAGGCCGACGTGCTGGTCAAGATCGTCCGCGACGGGACGGCGCGCATCGACTCGATCGAGGACGAGCTCCTGGCCGGCCGGCTCGACCACAAGCGCGCGCGGCTGGGCATGCTCCGGCGCGTGCTGGTGCGCCTGCAACGGCTGCTGGCACCGGAGCCGGCGGCGCTGTTCCGCCTGCTGCAGACCCCGCCGCACTGGATGTCCGAATCCGACGCCCAGCAGTTGCGCGCGGCGTCGGAGGAGTTCTCGGTCGTGCTGCGCGACATGGGCGCGCTGCAGGAGCGCATCAAGCTGCTGCAGGAAGAGATCGCGGCCAACGTGAACGAGGACAACAACCGGAGCCTCTTCGTGCTGACGGTGGTGACCGTGCTCGCGCTGCCGATCAACATCACGGCCGGCCTGTTCGGCATGAACGTCGGCGGCATCCCGCTGGCGGAGCACAAGCACGGGTTCTGGATCCTCGTCGGCATCGTGGCCACGTTCACGGCCGTGGCGGCATGGCTGGCCTTCCGCAAGAAGCGCTGACACGCGCCCGCTACCCGCACAGCCCCCGGGCCGCTCGAATGCTATCTATTCGATAGCAGGCAGCGCAGATACCATGCGCCCGGCAGGCACGTTCGAGAACGAATAAGATGCTGGCGTGTCATCCATTCTCAACGCCGACCTTCACTGCCATTCCGTGGTTTCGGACGGCACGCTCACACCCGAGGAACTCGCCGCGCGCGCCGCGGCCAACGGCGTCGAGCTCTGGGCATTGACCGACCACGACGAGATCGGCGGCCAGCACCGTGCAGCCGCCGCGGCGCGCGAGAACGGCATGCGATACCTCACGGGCACCGAGATCTCCGTCACCTTCGCGGGCGAAACGGTGCACATCGTCGGCCTGGGCTTCGACGCCGACGACGCGGCCATGACCGAAGGCCTCTACGACACCCGCGGCGGGCGTGGCAAGCGCGCACAGGAGATGTCTGAAGAGCTGGCCAAGGTCGGCATTCATGGCGCCTATGAAGGCGCGCTCAGGTTCGTCGGCAACCCCGAGTTGATCTCGCGCACCCATTTCGCCCGTTTCCTGGTCGAAAGCGGCTACTGCCGCGACACGGCAGAGGTCTTCCGCAAGTACCTCACGGAAGGCAAGCCGGGCTACGTGCCGCACCGCTGGGCCACCCTGAAGGACGCGGTGACCTGGATCACCGCCGCCAAGGGACTGGCCGTGATCGCGCATCCGGGCCGCTACAGGTTCACCGCCAATGAGGAATACGCACTGTTCCTCGAATTCAAGGCCCACGGCGGCAAGGCGATCGAGGTGGTGACCGGAAGCCACACGCCGGCCGAATACGTCGAATACGCCGACAAGGCGATGGAATTCGGCTTCGCTGCCTCGCGCGGCAGCGATTTCCACAGCCCCGACGAAAGCCATTGCGACCTGGGCAAGCTTCCGTGGCTGCCCGGAAACCTCACCCCGGTGTGGGAACTGCTGGAGCACCGCATCCAGTGAGCTCCCTGCCGGCCGGCGCCACGGTCGCCACGTCAGGCGCGGGCCGCCTCGATTCCGGACGGACCCTCGCCGGCATCGGACTGGTGTTGCTCGCCGTTGCCTGCTTCGCGACGCTGGATGCCGCCACCAAGCGCTCGACCGCGGCGGTACCGATCCTCATGGGGGTCTGGGTGCGCTATGCCTTCCAGGCGGTCGCCACCACCATGGTCCTTGTGCCCCGGCACGGCACTGCCCTGCTGCGCACGCGCCATCCGCGCTACCAGCTCCTGCGCGGCACGCTGCTCCTGGCATCGAGCATCCTGGCGTTCCTCAGCCTGCGCTACATGCCGCTGGCGGAATTCACCTCGATCGTGCTGATGGCGCCGCTCGTGATCACGCTGCTGGCCGCCACCACCCTCAAGGAGCACGTCTCGCCGCTGCGCTGGGCGCTGGTGGCGGGCGGGTTTGCCGGCACGCTGGTGATCCTGCGCCCGGGCGGCGATGCCTTCAGCTGGGCCGCGCTGCTGCCCATCGGACTGGTGCTGACCAACGCCTGGTTCCAGGTGCTGACGAGCAAGCTGGCGCGCACCGAGAGCCCGCTCACGATGCACTTCTACACCGGCTGGGTCGGCACCCTGCTGACCTCGATCGCGCTGCCCTTCGTCTGGACCGCGCTGCCGTCGTGGCACTGGTGGGCGCTGCTGTGCCTGATGGGGTTCATGGGCACCATCGGGCATTTCATCCTGATCCTGGCCTACCAGCGCGCGCCGGCCTCCACGCTCACGCCCTATCTCTACGCGCAGATCGCCTTCGCGATGCTGGGCGGCTGGATCGTGTTCTCGCAGGTGCCCGACACGCTCTCGCTGGCCGGCATGGGGCTGATCGCGGTCTGCGGCGGCGCCGGCGCATGGCTCACGGTGCGCGAGCGCCGCGTGCCCATCGAGCCGGCCGAATCTTGACCACCCGACTAACGGCAGAATGGTGGGCTCCGTCGCCCGCCCCATCAGGTTTTCATGGCCCAGTACTTCGAAGTCCATCCCGACAACCCGCAGCAGCGGCTTCTCAAGCAGGCCGCGGCCCTGCTCGCGCGCGGCGAGATCGTCGCCGTGCCAACCGACTCCAGCTACGCGCTGGCCTGCCACCTCGACGACAAGAACGCCGTCGACCAGTTGCGGCGCATCCGGCAGGTCGACGAGAAGCACCACCTCACGCTGATCTGCCGTGACCTGAGCGAGCTCGCGAACTACGCTCGGGTCGACAACAAGCAGTACCGGCTGCTGAAGGCCGCCACGCCGGGGCCCTACACCTTCATCCTCGAAGCGACCAAGGAAGTCCCGCGCCGCGTGAGTCATCCGCAGCGCAAGACCATCGGCCTGCGCATGCCCGACCACAAGGTCCTCTGCGAGCTGCTCACGCTGCATGGCGAACCGCTGCTCGCCACCACGCTCATCCCGCCCGGCGAGACCGCGGCGATGAACGACGCCGCGCAGATCCGCGAACGCTTCGAGAAGCAGATCGGCGGGGTGATCGATTCGGGCGCCTGTCCGTCGGAGCCGACGACCGTGGTCGACCTCACCCCCATGGGCGCCGGCGGCGACCCGGTGCTCGTGCGGCAGGGCCGCGGCTCCCTGGCGGTGCTCGGCCTCTGAGGCCGCCCAGGGGACACACACCCGTCTGAGACAATCCACCAGTGGACATTTCCAACACTATCCAGACCGTGCTCATCTACGCCCTGCCGGTGATCTTCGCGATCACCCTGCACGAGGCCGCGCACGGCTACGTGGCCCGGTATTTCGGCGACAACACGGCCTACGTGCTCGGCCGGGTGACGCTCAATCCGATGAAGCACATCGACCCGGTCGGCACCATCCTGATGCCGCTGCTGCTGTTCTTCGCAACCTCCGGCAGCTTTCTGTTCGGCTACGCGAAGCCCGTCCCGGTGAGCTTCGGCCGCCTGCGCCATCCCAAGCGCGACATGATCTGGGTCGCGCTGGCCGGGCCGGCCGCCAACTTCCTCCAGGCAATCCTCTGGGCGCTCTTCTATGTCGCGCTTGCGGCTTTCGGCATCAGCGAGCCCTTCTTCCTCAAGATGGCGCAGGGGGCGTGCTGGTGAACCTCGTGATGTGGGCGTTCAACCTCTTCCCGCTGCCGCCGCTCGACGGCGGGCGGGTCCTCGCCGGGCTCCTGCCGCGCGGCAGCGCGCAGGAATTCCTCGCACGCATCGAGCCCTATGGCTTTTTCATCGTGATGGGCCTCGTGCTCGCCGGCATCGTCAGCACCTACTGGCTGCAACCTCTGATGGCCTTCGGCTATGCGATCGTCAACCTGCTGCTCTCCCCCATCATCGCCCTGATCCGCTGAGTTCTTTCACATGGCCTCGTCCAAACCCGACATCGTTCGCTTCCTCACCGGCATCACCACCAGCGGGACGCCGCATCTCGGCAACTACGTGGGCTCGGTGCGGCACTCGGTGCGCTTCAGCCGCCGCGCGGACGTGAAGAGCTTCTACTTCCTCGCGGACTATCACGCACTCATCAAGGTCGATGACCCGGCACGCATCCAGCGCTCGACGCTGGAGATCGCCGCCACCTGGCTGGCCTGCGGGCTCGACCCCGAGCGCGTGACCTTCTACCGGCAGTCCGACATCCCGGAGATTCCCGAGCTCACCTGGTTTCTCACCTGCGTGGCGGGCAAAGGCCTGCTCAACCGCGCGCATGCCTACAAGGCGCAGGTGGACAAGAACATCGCCAAAGGCGAGGACCCCGACGCGGACGTCAGCGCAGGCCTCTTCATGTACCCCGTGCTCATGGCGGCCGACATCCTGATGTTCAACGCCCACAAGGTGCCTGTGGGCCGCGACCAGGTCCAGCACATCGAGATGGCGCGCGACATGGCGTCGAGCTTCAACCACCTCTACGGCGAGCACTTCCAGCTCCCCGATGCCGAGATCGACGACGCGGTGGCGACCCTGCCCGGCCTCGACGGCCGCAAGATGAGCAAGAGTTACGACAACACGATCCCGCTCTTCACGCCGCGCGCCAATCTGCAGAAGCTCATCGCCGGCATCGTCACCGATTCACGCGCGCCCGGCGAGGCCAAGGACACGGAAGGCTCGGCGCTGTTCCAGATCTACCAGGCTTTCGCCGACAGCGCGGAGACCGAGACGCTGCGCAAGGCCTACGCCGACGGGATCGGCTGGGGGAGGCCAAGCAGATGCTCTTCGAGCGCATCGACCGCGAGATCGCGCCGATGCGCCAGCACTACGACGAATTGATCAACGACCCGGCGCAGATCGAGAAGATCCTTCGCGCCGGTGCCGACAAGGCGCGCGAGCTGTCCAGGCCGTTCCTCGCAGAGCTCCGCCATGCGGTCGGGCTGCGCAATCTGGCGTCGAGCGCCGGGCCGGCGGTGCGCAAGGCAGCGAAGGCCGCACGGCCGAGCTTCAAGCAATACAGGGAAAGCGATGGCCTTTTCTACTTCAAGTTTCTGGGCGCAACGGGCGCGCAACTGGTACAAAGCCGGGGGTTCGCAACGCCGCAGGAAGCCGGCCGGGCCATCGCCACGCTGAAGCAGGCGCGCGGCGCCGCGCTGACCCAGCTTGCCGAGCAGCTCGAGCCCATGGACGACAAGGCAACGAGCGAGGCGTCCGCGGCGCTGGACGCCCTGGCCGCCGAAGCGGCAAGCGAAGGCTGATTTGAGTGAGAGCAACGCGCGGCGAGGGGCACGACCCGGGCCGCGTACACAGTGAGAAAACCATGAGTATCTACGTCATCGACGACCACCCCCTGATGCGCGACGCCATCGTGATGGTGCTGCGCCGGCTTCGCCCGGCCGAGACCATCGTCGAGCTCGAACGACTCGACAAGCTCTCCGCAGCCGTCAAGCAACACGGGGCGCCGGGGCTTTTCTGCCTCGATCTGAAGCTGCCGGACACCACCGGCGTCTCCGGCGTGGTCGCGGTGAAGCATGACTATCCGGACGTGCCCGTGGCGGTCTATTCGGCGTCGCCGTCGGCCGACATGGAAGAGGCGTGCATCGAGGCCGGTGCGGACACGTACATCGAAAAATCCGCCAGCTCCGCCGAACTCACCGCGGCGCTGCGCGGCCTGCTGATGGCCGACACCGAGGTCGAGGAACCGGTGACGGCGACCAGCAACAAGCTGTCGAAGCGACAGACCCAGCTGATCGCCATGCTCGACCAGGGCATGAGCAACCGCGACATCGCGACGGAACTCGACATCAGCGAGCACACCGTCAAGGTGCACCTGTGGCGTCTGTTCCGACGCCTGGGCGTGAAGAGCCGCACCCAGGCGCTGCACCACGCCCGTACGAATGGGCTCCTGCCCGGCTAGCCGGCTGGACTTCGAAGGCGCAGGTAGCGCCGCGGACCATCGCCGGCCTCAGCCGTGGTTCAGGAACTCGCCCAGCGTCTTCTCGTCTGGCAGCGCGAATCCGGAATGCGGCACGCGGCTGGTGGCTGGAGCACCCAGGCGGCGCAGCTTGACGGCCATTTCGGCAGCCTTCACGACCACAGTCACCCCATTGACGATCGGTGCGCCATCGACGTTGGCGCCGGCATCGCCGAACAGCATCATCGGAATACCTCCGGTCGGCACGATGACGTCGGCGCCCATGTCCATCAGGTGCCGCGCCTCCCGCACGAAGACCTGCTCCAGTTCGGCCTTCTTCTCGGGCGACTCGAAGGCCTCCATCCAATCGGCCATCGTGGCGTTGACGGCCCGGATCCCGGCCACACGCTGCTGCAGGCCGTAGCGCAGTACCTGGTCGGCATGGGTCGTGATGAAGGCGTGATTGATGGCCAATAGCCCCAGCCTGCGGCCGAGCGTGCACGCATGCAGCAGGCTCGTCTCGCCGAGACCGAGCACCGGGATCTGCACCGAGGCGCGCGCCTCATAGAGGCCGACGTCCTGGAAGTGGTTCATGAAGAACACGTCGTAGTGCTCGCGCTCGGCGCGGATCGCATTGCGGATCACCTCGCGCGAGAAGCGAAACTCCGAGAGCGCGTGCACCGTCGTGACCGAAGGGGTGGTGGTGTGGAACTCCACCTCGAACTCCGGATCGACGCAGGCCTGCATGTGCGGCAGCAACTTCGAGAGATAGCTGCGGTGGCCCGCCTTGTCGGTGGCGCCCTGCGCCCAAATGCGAAACTTGGTCTTTGGAGCGTTCATGGTCAGATCACCTTTCCGGGGTTGAGAATGCCTTTGGGGTCGAGGGCTTGCTTGATGGCCCGCATCGCCGCGAGCTCGGCAGGGCTGCGCGTGTGGCCGAGTACCTTGCGCTTGAGCAGGCCGATGCCATGCTCGGCGGACACGGCGCCGCGATAGCGCCGCGTGAGGTCGTACACCACCTCCTCGATCTGCATGCGCGTTTCGGGCCGGCCGCCGTCGGCATGGGCGATCACGTGCAGGTTGCCGTCGCCGAGATGGCCGTAGACCAGCGCGATGCCCTCCGGCCAGCGCTCGCGCAGCAGGGCTTCGCATTCCAGCGCCGCGCGCCCGATGTCGGCGATCGCGAAGCTGACGTCGAACGCCGCCATGCCGGGCAGCAGGATGGGGAATTCCGCCGTCGCGTCGCGCACCGCCCACAGCGAGCGAGCGTCCGCGGCGGAGCGCGCCACCGCCGCATCCTCGATCACGCCTTCCTCGAGCATGCGCGCGAGGAAGGCCTCGAACGCTGCCGGATGATGCTCCTCGTCCGCTCCGGCGCTTTCCATCAGCACGTTCATGCCGTGGCGCCCCGGCAGCGGCGGGCGCAAGCCCTTGATCCGCTCCATCATGAAGTCGAGGTAGCTCGGCCACATGACCTCGAAAGCCGACACGCCGCCGGGCAGCTCGGCCTTCGCGCGCTGCAGCAACGTCGTCACCGATCTGAAATCCGACAGGCCGCACCAGGCGGTGCAGACCGAGCGCGGCTGCGGATGAAGCTTGAGCACCACGCGCGTGACGATGCCCAGCGTGCCTTCGGCGCCCGCAAGCAAGTGGCGGAAGTCGTAGCCGGTGTTGTTCTTGACCATCTTGTGCAGGCCGCCGACCACGCTGCCGTCGGCCAGCACCGCCTCGATGCCGAGCACCTGGTCGCGCATGGTGCCGTAGCGGATCACCCTGTTGCCGCCGGCATTGGTCGAGAGATTGCCGCCGATGGTGCAGCTGCCGCGCGCGCCCAGATCGAGCGCGAACAGGAAGCCGGCGGCCTCGGCCGCTTCCTGCACCGCCTGCAGCGTGCAGCCGGCCTGCGCGGTGAGCGTGCCCGATACCGCATCGACCTCCTCGATGGCGTTCATGCGCTCCAGGCTCAACGCGATCTCTTCGGGACCGCAGCAGGCGCCGCCCGCAAGGCCGGTCAGCCCGCCTTGGGCGACCACCGGCTGGCCGAACTCGTTGCAGATCTGCAGCATGCGGGACAGCTGCTCGGTACTGCGGGGGCGCAACAGCGCACGCGGCACGCTGGCCGGCACGCCGCTCCAGTCGCCGTGTCGCCGCTCGGGGATCGATGGACCGGTGGCGACGAGGTCGATGCCGAGCGCCTGGACCAGGGCTTCGACGGCTTGCGCAGTGCTCATGCGGAAGGTCTTTCTTGGACTGGAGGATGGTTGAAGGCTCAGGGTTGCGCCGCTTGCAGCGCCTCTGCAAAGCCGCGTGCAGCGAGGCCGATGTCATTGGCGACCACGGCGATCTCGTAGCCATCGGCGAATGCCTGCCGGGCAGCGGTCGCGTCGGAAGTGAACAGGCCGCAAGGAAGACCGTTTTGGTGCGCGACGTCGCGGATGCGTGCGCAGCAGGCCTGCAATTGAGCGGGACTCGCCCCTGACATTGACAGCTGCAGGTCACCGGTGCCGATGAAGATGAAGTCGATGCCTGGGGCGGCGCAGATCGCCTCGGCGTTCTGTGCCCCCAATGCGGTCTCGATCATGGCGCCGACGGCGACTTGCTGGTTGGCCGCCCGCATCGCCTCGATGCCCGCCAGCAGCGGCCGCACGCCGCCACCCGAGCGCTTGCCCTGCGGGGGATAGCGGCTCGCACTAGCGAGAGCGCGCGCGTCGTCCGCACTCTCGACCAATGGCGCCATGACCGCCGCGACGCCCGCATCGAGCGCGGCGCCGATGGCCGTCGCCGAAAAATCGGCCGTCCGCGCGATGACCGGAGTCCGCGGTCCGGCGATGCCCACCGCAGCCTCGAACGTCCCGCGCTCCCAAAGGCCATGCTGCAGATCGATGACGACCGCGGCGCCGGGCGCCGATCGCGCAGCAATCTCAGCCAAGGCGGGGCTGCCCAAGGCCAGCCAGATCAGCGGCAAGGCGGCACGGCGTTGCAGCCGGGGCTTGAGCGGCCGCTCGAAGGGGCTTGCTGGCGAGTTCATCGATGAAAGTGCTTTCGCGTTCGCCCCTCGAGAGGGGCGGAATCATGGTTGGAGCCGTTGACAACAGTATATTGTTTATGACACATTGAAGTCAATGTGCTTTAGGCCTAAACTAAGTGCTGTGTCGTCGCCGCAAGAACACAGCGGCTCCTGCAGAGGGAAAAACGCACATGGCACGCTCTTTGCAAACGATCTCCTCGGTCAAAGAGGCACTGCACGTTCTCATGCTTGCCTTTAAACCGTATACGGAAACTGAACCATGGCACGCACAACCGCGCCCCTGAAGGAAGCACCGGAGGCACCGCCGTCGGGCCGCCAGAGCCTCAGCGCGATCGCCTACGACGCCCTGCGCGGCCGTCTGCGTACCGGCCTCGTGACGCTGGAAGACCGAATGGTCGATCTCGAGATCGCTGCGCAGCTCGGCATGTCACGCATGCCCGTCCGCGAGGCCCTGCTGCAACTGGTTTCAGAGGGAGTGCTGGTCAGCACCGCACGCGGCTACCGCATCCCCACGCTGGACCCCAAGGACGTGATGGAGGTGTTCGAACTGCGCAAGCTGCTGGAGCCTCGTGCGGCGGCGCTCGCCGCCCGGGACCTGTCGCGCGCCGGCATCTCGCAGTTGAACGCCGCGCTGAACGAGGCCAAGGCCGCCGAGGCCTCGGAGGACTTCCCTCGGCTGTTCCGCGCCAATGTGGACTTCCGAGAAACCTCGGCTGGGCGCGGTGCGCAACAAGCGGCTGGCAGCGGTCATCATGCGCTGCTCCGATCAGGTGCTGACCGTACGCATGAGCACCCTGCGCGGACCGGAAATCCATCCGGTCGTGGTCGCCGGGCTCCAGGAGTTGTATGCGAGCTTTGCGCGCCACGACTCGGTCGCGGCCCACGACAGCATGCACAGGTTCGTCATGGCCGCCGAGAACGCCTACGCGGCCCTGCACGAAAAGAGCAAGCAGCCCGCTGCGCCCCGCAGCCGCCGCTAGTCGAAGCGGCCCCCACGAGTTCTCGCTCCCCGCCCACCCCCTTCAACCAGAGAAGACACGCACCATGACAAACTCCAAGCCCCGGGCCACCCAGGACAGCGTCGCTCCGCAACAAGTCCTGCAGGATCCGGCCAGGCGCCATCTGCTGCTCGGCGCGCTCGCCGCCGGTGCCGGCTCGCTGCTGCCCTGGCAGCAGGCCGGCGCGCAGACCGTGGACAAGTCCACCCTGGCGATCGCCTATCCCGTGGACGTACCGACCTGGGACCCCAACGCGCTGTCCATCCCCACGATCCAGAACCTGTATCAGTCCGTCTTCGATTCGCCGCTTCGCTATTCGCCGCAGCTCAAGCTCGAACCGCGCCAGGTGAAGGAATGGAAATGGCTCGACAACAAGGCCACCCGCCTCGAGATCACCTTGCGCGACGACATCCTGTTCCACGACGGCACGCGCATGACGATGGAAGACGTGCGCTATAGCCTGGCCGAGCGCGCCAAGGCCGACAAGAAGCTGCTGGTGGGCGGCATGCTCAACACCTTGGGCGATATCGAGGTGATCTCGCCGACCAAGGGCGTCATGGTCTTCAACCGGCCGACGCCGGCCGCGCCGATCTACCTGGCCTTTCTGGCCGCCTACGTGGTGCCCAAGGCCTACATGGAAAAGGTCGGACCGGAGGGCTTCAATGCCAAGCCGATCGGCGCCGGTCCTTACCGCATGGTGGAGCACCAGCGAGGCTCGCGCATCGCGCTGGAGGCTTTCGACAAGTACTGGGGCGGCGCGCCGACGATCAAGCAGGTGATCTTCCAGATCGTGCCCGAAGGCTCCGCCCGCGTCGCGCTGATCGAGTCGGGCCGGGTCGGCCTCGGCCACGCAACTTCCGATGCGTGAAGTCCAACGCCTGGGGTCGAAGTCCGGCGTCGCGACCAAGGTCTACCCGGTCTCCGAGGTCTACATGATCCGGATTCCCAACTACGTGAAGCCGATGGACAACGACCACGTGCGTGCGGCCATGCATCTGGCCATCGACACGGCAGCGCTCTCCAAGGCCTTCTACGGCGGTGTCGCCAAGCCGCTGTCCGTCATGACACCCGAGGGCACGCCGTCCTACGTGCCCGACTTCCACTTCCCGTTCGACAAGAACAAGGCCATCGAGGAACTCAAGGCCGCGGGCTTCAGCACCTCGAACCCAGTCTCCTTCACGTTCTTGACCACCAACGGCGTGTTCCCGAACGACTACGACGTGGCGCGCGCGATCACCGGCATGTGGAAGCAGGTCGGCATCAACGCCACGATCGAGGAGACCACGCCCGCCAAGCTGGTCGAGGCGGCGCAGAACGGCAAGCTGGCGGGCCCGCTGCTCTACAGCTGGGTCAACAGCACCGGCGATCCGGAGAACTATGCCGGTCGCATCTTCGATCCGCGCCTGCGCTTCTCGACCTGGAAGGACATGTCGCTGGCGCCGCGCATCGATGCTCTGATGACCGAGATCGACGAGGCAAAACGCATGGCCGGCTACAAGGCGCTCAACGTCGAATCGTCGCAGCAGTCCTGGGCCATTCCGCTCTTGCAGGCGGTGTCGACCATCGCCTATTCGTCGGCCCTGAATCCCACGCTGTTCGACAACGGCTACATCCTGCCGGCCGACATGAAGTACCGCTGAATCCAGGCCAACCTCGCGCAAGGATCGAGACATGTTCCAGATCATTTCAGCGATCGTGCTGCGCCGGCTGCTTCTGGCGATCCCAACGCTGCTTCTGCTGTCGCTGGTGGTGTTCGTCGTGCTGCGCATGCTGCCGGTCGATCCGCTCGCGATGCTGCTGCCTGCCTCGGCGACCGCGGCCGATGCGGCGGCACTTCGCCAGCAGCTCGGTTTCGACAAGCCCTTGCCGCAGCAATTCCTGATCTGGCTCTGGCAGGCCTTGAGCGGCAACCTGGGCACTTCGATCAACTTCCGCCAACCGGTCGCCCAATTGATGTTTGTTTCGCTGCCGGCGACGCTGGAGCTGACGCTGGCCGGCCTGGTGCTCGCGCTTCTGATCAGCGTGCCGGGCGGGGTGCTTGCCTATGCGCTCTACCAGCGCCGGCGCGAAACCGCTGCCGATCTCGCGGTGGCGCTGATGCAATCGATCCCGTCCTTCCTCTGGAGCCTGCTGCTGATCCTGGCCTTCGGTGTGCTGTGGCCGGTCCTGCCCTTCAGCGGGCGGGTCGGCGAAGGCGTGGTGCTGCCCGACATCACGGGCTTCGCGCTCATCGACCTGCTGCTGGTGGGCCGCTTCGACGGCTGGCTCACCGCGCTGTCGCACCTGCTGCTGCCCGCCCTGGCGCTGGCCCTTGGCTTTGCGCCGCTGGTGATCCGGGTGCTGCGCTCGAGCCTGATCGACGCTGCCAACGAACCCTACGTGGAAGCCGCACGGCTGCGAGGCCTCTCCGAAGCGCGCATCGTGTGGCGCCACATGCTCAAGAACGCGGCCTTGCCGACGATCACCATGATCGGCGTGCAGTTCGGCTTCCTGTTCGGCGGCGCTCTGCTGGTCGAAATGATCTTCGGCTTTCCGGGCGTCGGGAACCTGATGGTGCAGGCGGTCAAGGGTAACGACTTGCCGCTGATCCAGGGCATCGCCCTGATCTTCTGCGTACTGATGCTGGCGATCACCGTGGTCGTCGATGTGCTGTATGCCGTGTTGAACCCACGACTGAGAACCCAATGACCACGACCGCCACGATGAGCTCACCGGCACCGATCGTCGCCCCCTCCTTCACCGTGAGCCGCAGCGCGCTGCGCCAGCTCGCCCGTCAGCCACGCGTCTGGGTGGGCGGATGCATCCTGCTGGCCGTGCTGCTGCTGGCGGTGTTCGCACCCTGGGTTGCCCCGCACGATCCGCTCGAACAGGACCTGCTGCACATGCTGACCCCTCCCATGTGGGCGCCGGGCGGCGACGCCCTGTTCCCGCTCGGCACCGACGGCCTGGGCCGCTGCGTGCTGTCGCGCGCGATCTACGGCGCGCGCGTGGCGCTGACCGTCGCCATCGTCGCGGCGCTCGGCTCCATGCTGCTGGGCAGCACCCTGGCCATGCTCGGCGGCTACTTCGGCGGCCTCGTGGACCGCGCGATCAGCTACGTGGTCGATCTCTGGATGTCCTTCCCGCCCGTGGTGCTGTCGCTGATTCTGCTGGTCGGCCTCGGAGCCGGTGTCGACAAGGTGATCCTCGCGGTGGTGCTGGTGGATTGGACGCGCTTTTGCCGCGTGGTCCGCGCCGACGTGCTGGTGACCCGGCGCCGCGACTACGTGCTGGCGGCACAGTTGCTGGGCTTCAGCCATCTGCGCACCATGCTGCGCGAAGTGCTGCCGGCGGTCGTTCCGCTGATGATCACGCTGTTCTCGATCGAAATGGGGATCGCGATCGTGGTCGAGGCCACGCTGTCCTTCATCGGCCTCGCAGTGCCGGCGCAGGTCACGACCTGGGGCCAGATGCTGGCCGATGGCCGCGCCGACCTGCAAAGTGCGGCCTGGGTGATGCTGGTGCCGGTCGCCTGCATCATCCTCACGGTCCTGGGCTGCAACCTCTTCGGCGACGGCGTCCGCGTCGCCCTGGACCCGCGGCTGCGCCTTCGGAGCGAATGACATGCTGGACATCTCCAGTCTCACATTGACGGCCCGCCTTGGCGGCGTGAAGGTCGACCTGCTGCGCGACATCTCGCTCAGGCTGGAGCGCGGCAAAGTGCTCGGGCTGGTCGGCGAATCGGGCGCCGGCAAGAGCATGGTCGGCCGCGTGATCGCGGGCCACATTCCCGCCGGCTTCGAGATCAGCAACGGGCGCATCGTGTTCGATGGCATCGACCTGTCGACCTTGGACGCCGCTGCGCGGCGCCGGCTATTGGGGCGGCGCATCGCGTTCGTGCCTCAAGAGCCGCTCACCGCACTGAACCCGGTGCTCACGATCGCGCAGACCTTCCATGAGCATCTCGCTCACCTGGGCGTGCCGGCCGGCGAGCGCCAGCGCCTGATGCTGGAACAGCTGGCGTCCGTCCACCTGCCCGAGCCGGCCGAGTTGGCCGACCGCTTTCCGCATCAACTCTCGGGCGGCCAGTGTCAGCGCGTGCTGATCGCAATGGCCTTCGTCGCCAACCCGGCACTGATCGTGGCCGACGAGCCGACCACCGCGCTCGACGTCGTCAGCCAGGCCGTCGTGCTGCAGTTGCTCGCGGAGCAAAGGCGCATTCACCAGACCGCGATGCTGCTGATCACGCACGACCTGCGCCTCGCGGCCCACGTGTGCGACGAGATTGCGGTGTTCTACGCCGGCGAGCAGGTCGAATGCGGCCCCGCGCGCGAGGTGCTGAGCCGCTCGCGCCATCCCTACACCTGGGCGCTGGATCACGCCACGCCCGACGTGCACGGGCCGCAGCGCCGGCTGCCGGTCCTGAGCGGCCAGATGCCGGGCGTCGCCGCGCTGGGCGCGATCGCAGGCTGCCGCTTCGCGGGGCGCTGTCCGCAACGGCAGGCCGCTTGCACCGAGCGGCCGCCGGCGCTGCTTGCACCGACCGCCGGCCATTGGGTACGTTGCATCGCGCCGCTGGAATTCACCCATGACCACGCGGTTGCGGCACCCGCCGCGGACAACGAAGCCTGGAAAGCACCGGCGGGCGATGCCGCCGCGCCCCCGCTGGTGGAACTGCAGGACGCGACGTTGCGCTACACGGCACGCCGCGGGCTGCTGGGCCGTCGCAAGGTACACAACGTGGCGGTCAACCGGCTCTCGCTCAAGATCCGGCCCGGCGAGTTCGTCGGCATCGTCGGGGAAAGCGGCAGCGGCAAAAGTTCGGTGGCAAGGCTGATCGTCGGGGCCGAGCAACTCACCAGCGGCCGGCTGCTGATCGAAGGCCAGGAGCGCTCCGACCGGCACACCTTGCGACTCACGCGCGAACACGTGCAGATGATCTTCCAGGACCCTCACTCGGCTCTGAATCCCCGTCGCTCGGTGTTCCGGCTCCTCACGCAGGCCTATGAATCCGATCAGATGGCAGCCAGTGCTCGGGCGCCATCCGCGCGAGGCGCGTGCGCGCGAGCTGCAGAGCGACGTCGGCTTGCCGCACGACGCGCTGGCGCGGTTTCCCAGTCAGCTCTCGGGCGGACAGAAACAGCGCGTGAACATCGGCCGTGCCTTGTGCGTGATGCCCAGGCTGGTGGTCGCCGACGAAATCGTGTCCGGGCTCGACGTCTCGGTCCAGGCCCAGGTGCTCAACCTGTTGATCGAACTGGGGCGGCGTCACGGCATTGCGCTGGTGCTGATCTCGCACGATCTCTCGGTCGTTCGCTACCTTTGCTCGCGCGTGGTGGTGATGCAAAGTGGCAACGTGCTCGAGGAGGGCGACCCCGAAGAGGTGTTCGCCAACCCCCAGCACCCCTACACACGCCGGCTCCTCGCCTCCGTACCGCCTGCGGATGCGTCCGCCGTTTGGCCGCCTGCGCTCGCGGCAGGGTAAGCCGGTTCCGCGGGAGCCCTGGCTTGCCGGATCAGCCGACTGCGCCCGAGATTCGCGTCTGGGCCTGACTCTCGTCGGCGTCGTGCAATGCGACGCGGAACACGCTGCCCTTGCCCAGGCGCGACCGCACGCTGACCGGGTGGCCCAGCGCATGCGACAGGCGGGCCACGATCGCAAGGCCGAGGCCGAAGCCGTCCGAGGTGCCGGCATGGTCGGCCACCTTGTAGAACTCCAGGAACACGTCGCGCAGATGTTCGCGGGCGATGCCGATGCCGGTGTCCCAGACCTCCACCCGCAAGCCGTCGCGCGTCTGCCTTGACGCGAGCAGCACGCCGCCCTCGGCGGTGTACTTGATCGCGTTGGCGAGCAGGTTGCCGATCATGCGGCGCACTCGGATCGGATCGGTGAGCACCGTGCCGGGCGTCACATGCATGCGGAAAGTCAGGCCCTTGGCTTCCGCGACCGGGCGGTATTGCAGCTCGAGATCGTGCAGCAGCTGCGCGACGTCGACCCGCTCGATATGCAACCGCACCTGGCCCGAATCGATCCGGGCAAGATCGAACAGCGAATCGAAGAGCGCGTTCACCGCATGCGTGGCGCGCACGATCTTGGGCGCGATCTCGGCCACCAGTTCGGGCTCGTTTCGCAACCAGTCCGCGTAGAGCGACAGCGCGAGCACCGGCTGGCGCATGTCGTGCGCAGCGCTCGCGAGGAAGCGGTTCTTCATCGCCACTGCCGACACGGCCGCCTGCCGCTGCTGCGTGAGCGAGTTGATCAGGATGTGGTTGTGGAACAGCAGCTCGAAGCTGTTGCGCGCCGTCTCGTGGATGCGCCGGCCGGCGCGCAGCAGCAGCCACCAGTGCAGGCCCGGCAGCATCAGGAAGCCATAGTGGAAATGCGGCTTCTCGAAGTTGAGTTCGATCATCCGCAGTGCAACGGCCGCGACCATCGTGAAGAACAGCGTATTCACGTAGCGCTTGAGCAGCGGCGGATGCAGCGCGAGGCCGTTGAGCGGGAAGGTCGCGACCCCGGCGACGATGAGCCAGCTCATGAACTGGTTCACCATCGGCGTGCGCTCGAAGAAGATCAGGATCGACAAGCCCCACGCGAAGGCACTGGTGCTCCAGAGAAAGCGATAGTGGTCGACGAAGTATTGCTGGGCGGCCGAATCGCGGTCGGCGTAGTGGCGCGCATAGATCTGCTCGCCCCAGATGCGGCAGCCGGTGGCCGCGATGCCGATCGCGAGCCAGACCATGAGCTGCCAGACGGGTACATGGCCCCAGCTCAGCCCAACCATCGCCGGCATCAGCGCCGCGGCCAGCAGGTACGAGCCGCGCGAGGCCCGCATCAGGCTGCGAATCAGCTCACCGCGAACCCACGGCTCGGCCTCGTCGGCGGACGCGGGCGCCGGCGTGAGGCTGGCAAAGGACGAATTGCCCAAGCCCGCGAACGACGAATTTCCAATCATGGCAATACTGCCCCCTGTCTATCAGGCACAAAAAAAGCCCCTCACGAGGGGCCCTTAACGCGGCTTTACACCGCCAACAACAGCGGACCGCCGTGCGTGCGATCTTAATTTGCCGCGCGAAAGATCCCGGCCGATTTCTTGCCGGCGACGTGGCATGCACACAACGTGCCTCGCCCGGGCCGGCGCGGCGCAGGTCACAGCCGAAGCTGCCCGGGGGGATGGCCGAAACGCGCGCGAAAAGCGCGATTGAAGGATGACACGTCGTCAAAGCCCCAGTCGGCCGCGATGTCCGACACGGGCCGGCGCGGCTGCTCGACCAGCAGGCGCCGGCATTCGTCGAGCCGGCACTGGCGCACATAGCCGCTGAAGGTGTGGCCGCCCTCGGCCAGGATCTTGAAGAGGTAGCTGCGCGAGACACCCAGCTCCGCGCAGGCGGATTCGGGTGTGAGCGTGCGGTCCTGCAGCCGGCGACGGACCAGCGCCAGGATGCGCTCGAGCGCCTCGCCCCTCACGCGGCGTGCGCGTTCCTCCGGCAGCTCGGCCTGCTGGGCCCGCGAGAGCAGATCGCTGCAGTGGCCCACCATCAGCGACTGCACCTGCAACAGATCGTCGGGCGGCAGCTCGTGCACCAGGCGCATGTAGCTCGCGAGGATGCGGCCTGTACCACCGTCGCCGGCCAGCACCGGCGAGGCAAGGCGTCCGCGACGGCCGAGCCGCGGACGCAGCAACGCGTCGTCGATCTCGATGCAGAACATGCTGAAGCTGCTCCTGAAATCGACACGCCATGGGGAATCGCAATCGACCACGTAGACATCGCCTGGGCGGGCGAGCAGCGTCTGCCCGTCCTGCGTCACCACCGCCTCTCCGTAGCGCATCAGGTTGACGAAGAACGGCGCACCGCCGCGACGCGCCATGCCACTGGCCGAAAGGCGCACCTCGTGCGCTTCGGCAGCGATGGTGGAGCTGCGCAGCGCAGGCAGCATCAGGCCATCGATGCGGCCCGCGAATGCCGGTGCGTGTGCGCGCTCCGGCTCCAGCGGCACGTAGGCATCGGAGATCGCGTCGCGCCAGTACGCGAATTGCTCGCGCGGCGCAACGGCCTCGGTGCTGCGATGGTAGTTCGGTTCGCTCATGGGAATAGCGGCCGATCCTACCCGGCACATGCAGTGTGTGCCGAGAGGGCGAACCCCTCCCCGCCAGTGGACGGAATGCATGTCCGCGGTGGACGCTGCGCACTGGTGGCGCGCGGTAGCGCGCCGGAAGATCGCCACATCGACGCCCATCGACCATGCCGCACAAGCGGCCGCCTTCTGCAACAACGACAACGACGAGAACCATGGAGACTGCATCTTCGACGGCACCGGCCAACGAGCTGGACCAGTGGCAGGCCGCGTTCGCACGAGACGGATACGTGGTAATGCCCGAGATCATCCCGCGCCAGGAAGTGTTGGCGCTCACCGAGGCGCTGCTGCGCGTGGAGGCCGAGCATGGCTTCGGCTATGCGCGCACCTCCTTCGAGGGACTGAAGACCGTTCGCATCAACAACCTGCTGGTGCACGACCCGCTCTTCTGGCGCGTGCCGCTGCAGCCGCAGGTGCTGGCGCTGGCCGAGCGGCTGCTCGACCCCGAGCTGCTGCTGTCGTCGCTGTGCTCGCTGACCCTCGGCCCGGGACAGGAGGCGCAGCCGCTGCACGAGGACACGCAGCAGCTCCCACTGGCCCGCCCGCGCGCACCGATCGCGGTCAACGCGATCTGGGCCCTGAGCGACTTCACGCCCGACAACGGCGCCACCCACATCGTGCCCGGAAGCCACCGCGAAACTGCACCGCCGCCCTACGGCGCCGACATACCCACCGTGCAGGCCACCATGAAGGCCGGCAGCGTGATGCTGTTCGACAGCGCGCTGTGGCACAAGGGCGGCGCCAACACGACCGGCGCGCGCCGCTATGCACTGTCCTGCTACTACTGTGCCGGCTGGATGCGCCAGCAGGAGAACCTGCAGCTCGGTATTCCCGCCGAGGTCGCGCGCCGCTTTCCGCGCCGCCTGCAGGAGCTGTGCGGCTACAGCATCTACAAGGGCCAGTACGGTCATATCGACAACCGCGACCCGATCACGCTGCTCGGCGCCGAAGGGCGGCGCACCGTGTGGGAAGCGAGCGACCTCAAGAAGAAGCGCCGGGAAGGCGATGCATGAGCGGCATGCGCTCCGAAACCCCGGCGCTGGGCGTCGTGCCTGCGTCGGTTGTCCATCTGCTGCGCGACGCGGCGGCGGAATGCCCGCATGCACCGGCAATCTTCTTCGAGGGAACGCGGCTCGACTACGCGCAATACGCGGGGCTGGTCGGCGCCGTGGCACGGCGCATCGGCGCGCGTGCCGGTGCGGGCGACCGGGTCGCGATCCTGATGCGCAATTCGCTCGACCTCGCGGTTGCCACCTTCGCGGTGCACGCGCTGCGCGCACAGGCAGTGCCCCTGAATCCAGGCTACAGCGAACGTGAGCTGGCACTGATGCTCGCCGATGCCACCCCATGCATGGTGCTCTTCGACGACAGCATCACGCTGGACCTGCCCGCCCTTTGCCCGCACCTCGATGCCGGCGCCTTCTGGTGCACCGGCGACGGCAACGGACTGGCCGCACTGCTGCCCGAAGCCTGCGCACTGCCCGACGCGCTGCCGGGCCACGAAGATCTCGCGACGCTGCAGTACACCGGCGGCACCACCGGCCGGCCCAAGGGCGTGAACATCCTGCACCGGCAGATCGCCTGGAACATCGTGCAGCGCGAAGCCTGGCTGCCCACGCGGCGCGGCGCCGAGGTGGTGCTCTGCACGATGCCGCTGTTCCATGTGTCGGCGGTGTCGATGTCGCTGCACCTGTGCCTGCATGCGCACGGCGAACTGGTCATCCACCGCCGCTTCAACGCGCAGGCGGTGCTGCAGGCCATCGCTCAGCATCGGGTGACGCTGATGTCGGCGGCGCCGACGATCTTCTACGACCTGCTCAAGCAGCCGCTGGACCGCGCGCGGCTGTCCAGCCTGCGTGCCTGCTTCTCCGGTGCAGCGCCGCTGCCGCGCGAGACGCTGGAGCGCTTCGAGCAGGCCACCGGCTGCGCCATCCACGAGGGCTATGGCATGAGCGAGGCCGGCCCGTGCCTGACCTTCAACCCGATGCACCGCGAGCGACGCGCCGGTTCGGTCGGCCTGCCGGTGCCCGGCTGCGAGCTTCAGATCGTGGACCTCGCCGAAGGAACCACGCCATTGCCGACGGGCCATGCCGGTCAGATCCGCGTGCGCGGCCCGCAGGTGATGGCCGGCTACCGGAACCTGCCCGAACAGACCGCACAGGCGCTGCAGGGCGGCTGGCTCTACACCGGCGACGTCGCGCTGATCGACGAGGACGGCTACGTCTACATCCAGGGCCGGCAGCACGACACGATCAATGTGGCCGGCTTCAAGGTCTATCCGATCGAGATCGAGCAGGTGCTGTTGTCCTGTCCCGAGGTCGGCGAGGCCGCCGCCTTCGCCGCGCCGGATGCGCGCATGGGCCAGGTGGTCCACGCATGGGTGACGGCCGCGCCCGGCCGCACGGTCGACGTCGAACGACTGCAATCCCTGTGCGCCGCGCAGCTCGCCGGCTACAAGGTGCCCCGCGCCATCGGCGTGCTGGAGCGGCTGCCGCGCACCAGCGTCGGCAAGCTCGCGCGCAATACCCTGGCGCCGGTCGCCGCTGCCTGAACGAAGCCCCGACGAAGCCGTGGACGCCGGTTGATCGCGTCCGTCTCCCACAACGAAAAGGAACGAAGGACATGACCCAGAAGATCGACATCGAAGCCCTCAAGCACCAGCTCGCCGAAGAGGGCTACGCGGTGATCGAGAACGTGCTGGAAGCAGACCAGCTGGCCCACGCACGCGAGCGCGTGGCGCAGCTCATGGCGCAAGAACTCGCCGAGCCGATGCCGCGGGACGATGAGCACCACGACGACGATGCCGAGATCGAGGCCTACTACCGCAAGCACTACACCGTGAGCGACGCCGAGGCACGCCGCATGGTCGCGCGAGTGCACCAGTACCGCCGCGACAACGCCGGCACCCGCTGGCCAGTGCCGATCCAGAAGGTGTCGAAGAACTTCCTGCACCTGCCCACGCTGTTCGACAACGACCAGTCGCAGCGCGTGTGGAACCTGCTGGACAAGGCGCCGGACCTGATCCCGCTGATCGAGCACCCGGTGGTGCTGCCGATGGTGCGCCACGTGCTCGGCGAGGACTGCAACCTGCACGACTTCCAGTCGACCAGCATCGGCCCGCGCACCGGCGGCGGCGCCCGGCACGTGGACGCGCCGCTGGGCCAGATCCCCGAGCCGCTGCCGGAGTTTCCGCTCACGCTGCAGAACGTGTGGATGCTGGACGACTTCACCGCCGACAACGGTGCGACGCGCGTCATGCCACGCAGCCACAAGCTGCGCAAGGCGCCGCCCTGGGGCAGCGATCCGCTCGAAGGCGAGGTCACGCTGACCGCGCCGGCGGGCTCGGTGGCGATCTGGCTGTCGAACACCGGCATCGCTCGGGTCCGAACGACACCGGCGGCCAGCGCCGCGCGATCCTGTGCAACTACAACGTCTCGTGGCTGCGCAACTTCGCGGACTTCACGAGCACGCTGCCGGCCGAAGTGGTGCCCACGCTGTCCAACGACGCGCGCTACCTGCTGGGCTTCGGCGCCCGCGCGCCCCTCACGCGATGAGCGCGGATACCCCGCTCGTCGAAGGCCACTGCGACGCCGCCTTCGCGCCGGTGCGCGCGCTGTTCGAACGCAGCGTGGCCGCGGGTGAGGAGCTGGGCGCGTCGCTGGCGGTTGAGATCGACGGCCGCACGGTGATCGACCTCTGGGGCGGCTGGGCCGATGCGCCTGGCGGCACGCCCTGGCGGCGCGACACGATGTGCGTCGTTTTCTCCAACACCAAGCCTGCCACGGCCCTGTGCGCCCACCGGCTGGCCGAAGCCGGCGAGCTGGAACTCGACCGGCCAGTCGCGCACTACTGGCCCGCATTCGCCGCCGAGGGCAAGGAAGCCATCACGCCGCGCATGCTGCTGGACCACAGCGCCGGCCTGCCCGCACTGCGCGAGCCACTGCCCGACGGCGCCGCCTTCGACTGGACGCAGATGGTGCAGCGCCTGGAGCGCGAGCGCCCCTTCTGGACGCCCGGCACGCGCGTGGGCTATCACGCGCTCACGTTCGGCTGGCTGGTCGGCGAGCTGATCCGTCGGCTCTCGGGCCAGTTGCCCGGCGCATTCTTCCGCGACCAGATCGCAGCGCCGCTTGGGCTGGACTTCTGGATCGGACTGCCCGAATCGGAAGAACCGCGCGTCGCGCGCATCACGCCGCCGCCACCGCTCACGGTGGCGCGCAACCCCTTCGAGCACGCGCTGCTTCACGAACCGCAGAGCCCCACCGCGCTGTACATGAAGAACACCGGCGGCTGGCGGCCCAGCGGCTTCAACAGCCGCATCGGCCACGCGGCCGGACTGGGTGCGGCCGGCGGCATCACCAACGCGCGGGCGCTGGCCCGCCTCTATGGCACGCTCGCACTCGGCGGCGAGCGCGACGGCGTGCGCGTCCTGCGCGCGGGCACCCTTGCGCGCGTGATCGAGATCACCTCGGCCACGCACGACGATGCCTGCCTGCGCGTGCCCACCCGTTTCGGCGCTGGCTTCATGCGCCAGATGGACAACCGCGCCACCGGCCAGGACAGCGCCTGCTTCGGTTCCGATGCCTTCGGCCATGTCGGTGCCGGCGGCTCGCTGGGCATCGCATCGCCCGCGCGCCGGCTCGGCTTCGGCTACGTCATGAACCGCATGGGGCCCGGCGTGCTGCTCAACCAGCGCGCACACCGGCTGCTCGATGCGGTCCATGCCTGCATGGGCGGCCGGGACGTCGCCTCGTCCGCTTACTGACTGATTCACGAACTTCACAACAAAGGAGACCTGCACCATGCGTTCCATTCCCCGCCTCCATCGCCGCGGCGCGATCCTCCTGGCCGCGAGCACGCTGCTCGGCGCCGGCCTTGCCCACGCCGCCGATCCGGTCAAGATCGGCTACCTGATCCCGCTGTCGGGCAGCGCCGCCGCGTCGATCGGCAAGGACATGTCGCGCGCCACGCATCTCGCGGTCAAGCACATCAACGAAGCCGGCGGCATCAAGTCGCTGGGCGGCGCACCGCTGGAGCTGGTCGAGGTCGATTCGCGCGGCGACGCCAAGGTGGCGATCACCGAGGTCGAGCGCCTGATCACGCGCGAGAAGACACCGGTTCTGCTCGGCGCCTTCCAGAGCGGCGTCACCTTCCCGGCCACCGCGGTGGCGGAGAAGAACCGCACGCCATGGGTGGTGGATCTCGCGGCCAAGGCCGACATCACCGAGCGCGGCTTCAAGTACGTGTTCCGCCCGGTGCAGGTGCCGGCGTCCGGCAATGCCGAGAGCATGGTTGACTTCGTCAGCTATGCCGGCAAGACGACCGGCAAGCCCGCGAAGACGGTGGCGATCGTCTACGAGAACACCGACTGGGGCCAGGACATGGCGAACACCCTGCGCGCGAAGTTCAAGGCCGCGGGCGTCGAGATCGTGCTCGACGAAGGCTATCCGCCCAACTCGCCGGACCTGCGCCCGCTGGTGCTGAAGATCAAGGGCAAGAAGCCGGACATCGTGACGGTGACGTCCTATGCGGCCGACGCGGTGCAGTTGCACAAGCTGCTGGCGCAGATGCGCGTGGAGGCGATGGCCTACATCGGCAGCGCGGCCGGCCAGATCGACAGCCAGTTCATCCCGCTGGTCGGCAAGGAGGCCGCGGCCAACGTGTTCACCACCAACGGGTGGGCCGGTTACGAGTCGGCCATCACCACGCCGTTCGCCAAGCGCTTCTGGGACGAGTTCGTCGCCGCCAACAAGGTCGAGCCCAATGAGCTCTCGGTCAGCGCCTACGGCGCGGTGTGGGTGATCAAGGACGCACTGGAGCGTGCCGGCAAGGCCGATCCCGAATCCATCCGCGATGCGCTCGCCAAGACCCGCATCGAGGGCACCGACCTGAACAAGCTGCTCGGCTACGACATCGTGATCGACGAGAAGGGACAGAACCCGAAGAAGCGCTACGCGATGCAGCAGATCACGCCCGAAAGCCAGTACCGCACGGTGTGGCCGGAGAACGTGGCGTCGAAGAGCTACCGCATGGCCTGGCCGATGAACGCCGCGCCGAAGCCCTGAACGCCTGCCCCACGAGCCGGTCGGCCGCGCGCAGGCGCGGCCGGCCGCTCGCTCATTCGCAAGGACCCCACGTGTCGACCACTCTTCTCCAGGCCCTGCTGAGCGGCATTGCCAGCGGCGCCGTCTACGGACTCATCGCGCTCGGGCTCAGCCTGCAGTTCGGCGTGATGAAGATCATCAATTTCGCCCATGGCTCATTCCTGATGATGGCGATGTATGTCTCGCTCGCGCTGGCCCAGCGCGCCGGACTGCACCCGCTCGTCACCGCCCCGTTCACCGCGCTGGTGCTTTTCATCGTCGGGTACGCGGTACAGCGCTGGCTGATCGACGCCATCTACCGCAAGGAAACCGCGCGCGAGCCGATCGGCGTGCTGATCTTCAGCACCGGGCTGTGGATCTTCATGGACTACGGCTTCCTGGCGCTGGTCGGGCCGGACAGCCACACCGTCGACAGCCCCTGGGCCAACGACGTGCTCATGACCGGCGACCTGATCTTCACCTACCCGCAGATCGCCGGGCTGGTGGTGGCCTGCGCGATCACCGCCGGGCTGGCGGCCTTCCTGCGCCACACCCGCACGGGGCGCGCGATCCGCGCGACCGGGCAGGACCGCGAGGCCGCGAGCGTGCTGGGCATCGACAGTGCGCGCATCTACCAGCTGTCCTTCGCGATCGGGCTGGGCGTGCTCGGCGTGGCCGGCGCGCTGCTGCTGCCGCTGTACCCGGTCAATCCCTTCGTCGGCGACATCTTCGGCCTGCGCGCCTTCGTCATCGTGGTGCTCGGCGGCATCGGCTCGGTGGCCGGGGCCTTCTGGGGCGGGATCATCGTCGGCGTGCTCGAGTCGGTGGGCAGCCAGCTGATCCCGGTGACCTATGCCGAGGCCCTGATCTTCGTGCTGTTCCTGGCGGTCATGTACTTCCGCCCGAGCGGCCTGTTTGGCGTGGAGAACGAATGAACACGCAAGTCACCTCTTCCTCTTCCGCTTCCTCGTCGAAGCCGCGCGGCGTGCTCGCCGTCCTGCTGGTGGGGGCCGCACTCGCACCGCTGGTCGGCGGCAACCAGTACCTGTTGTCCATCGCGGTCATGACACTGCTGTATGCCTACCTGGCGCTGTCCTGGAACATCCTCGGCGGCATCGCCGGGCAACTGTCGCTCGGACACGCGGCCTATTTCGGCATCGGCGCGTACACGTCCACCTGGCTCTTCGTGAACCTCGGCTGGAGCCCGTGGTTCGGGATGTGGGTCGGCGCCGCGCTGGCGATGGTCGCGGCGGTGATCGTGGGCCTGTCGTGCATGCACCTGCGCGGCGCCTACTTCGCGCTGGCGACGATCGCCACCGCGATGGTGCTCAAAACGCTGGTGGAAAACGCGGACGCGCTGCTGGGCGGCCCGCGCGGCATGGAAGTCACGCTGCTGCGCGATGCGCCGCTGCAGTTCCAGCACACCCGCAAGGAGTTCTACTACGTGGTCGCGCTGGTGTTCACCGCGGCCGCGCTGCTGGTCAATCGCGCGATCCTTCGCAGCCGCTTCGGCTACTACCTCGCGGCGGTGCGCAACGACCAGGACGCCGCGCTCGCGCTGGGCGTGCCGGTCATGCGCTACAAGCTCGCGGCGGCGATGCTCAGCGCCGGACTCACCGCCATCGGCGGCACCTTCTACGCGCAGCTCGTTCTCTACATCAGCCCGGACAAGGTCTTCGGCGCCAACCTCGGTGTGGTGATCGCGGTGGTCTGCATCATCGGCGGGCGCGGCACGCTGTGGGGGCCGCTGGTCGGCGCCCTTCTGCTGCTGCCCGGCGAGGAACTGGCGCGTGCGCTGTCCGGCGGCATGGTGGGTGTGGACATGATGCTCTACGGCCTGCTGCTGATGCTGGTCATCCGCTGGGAGCCGCGCGGCCTGTGGGCCTTGTGGCTCGGCTGGCGCGAGCGCCGGTCGTCGACGCGCGCCACCGATGCCGCGCGCCGTGCCGGCATGAAGGAGGCGACGCGATGAACCTCCTCGAATTCCGCGGCGTCGGCAAGAGCTTCGGCGGCCTTCGCGCGTCCGACGACATCAGCTTTGCGGTGCGGCCGAACGAGATCGTGGGCCTCATCGGCCCCAACGGCGCGGGCAAGACCACGCTGTTCGCGATGGCCTCCGGCTTCCTCAGGCCGACCGACGGCCAGATCTGGTTCGACGGCCGGCGCATCGACGGCCGGGACACGGCGCACATCTGCGCGGCCGGCCTGGTGCGCACCTTCCAGATCGTGAAGCCCTTCGGCGACATGACGGTGCTGGAGAACGCCATGATCGGCGCCTTCCTGCGCCATCCCCGGCGCGACGACGCCGAGAGCGCCGCGGCCGCGGTGCTGCGCCGCGTCGGGCTCGGCGGGCGTGAACAGCAGATCGCACGCACGCTCACGCTTTCCGGCCGCAAGCGGCTCGAAGTGGCGAAGGCGCTCGCGACCGGGCCGCGCCTCTTGCTGCTGGACGAGGTCATGGCCGGGCTGACCACGGTCGAGACCGGAGAGATGGTCGATCTCGTTCTGTCGCTGCGGCGCGATGGTGTCGCGGTGCTGGTCATCGAGCACAACATGAAGGCGATCATGCGGATGTCCGACCGCATCGTCGTCGTCCACCATGGCTGCAAGATCGCCGAGGGTGAACCCAACGCGGTCGCGAACGACCCGCAGGTGGTCGCCGCCTACCTGGGAGAAGCCCATGCTTGAAGTCCGACAGCTCGATGCCGGCTACGGTGACGTCCAGGTCCTGCGCGGCGTGAGCCTCGACGTGGCCGAGGGCGAGATCGTCAGCATGGTCGGCGCCAACGGCGCGGGCAAGACCACGCTGATCCGCACCGTGATGGGCACGCTCGCGCCGATGGCTGGGGAGATCCGCTTCCTGGGCGAGCGTATCGGCGGCCGCGCGGCGCACCAGATCGCGCGCCTGGGCATGGCCCAGGTGATGGAAGGACGACGCCTCTTCGGCCACATGGGCGTGGAAGACAACCTGCGTGTCGGCGGCGACCTGCTGCGCGATGCGCGACGCGCCCGCGACAACCTCGAATGGGTCTACACCCTCTTCCCTCGCCTCAAGGAACGCCGGCAGCAACTCGCCAAGTCGTTCAGCGGCGGCGAGCAGCAAATGCTCGCGATCGGCCGCGCGCTGATGACCTCGCCGCGCCTGCTGCTGCTCGACGAACCCTCGATCGGCCTCGCGCCGATCATGGTCAAGGACATCTTCGAGAAGCTGCCGCAGATCAGCGCACGAGGCATCACGATCCTGCTCGTGGAACAGGACGTGCACCGCTCGCTCAGCTTTGCGCAGCGCGGGTATGTGCTGGAGCATGGCGAGGTGGCGATGGCCGGCCCGGCGGCGGCGCTGCTGGCGGACGAGGGGCTGCGGCGCGCGTACCTGGGCGTGTGATCCGGGGGCGTGGCGAGGGCTATGCCTCCGAGCCCCCGGAAGAGATCCGCCCGATGAAGGCGCCGGCCTCCACGTAGGCGCCTGCCTCGGCACCGCGCGCCAGCCGGCCGGCGCGGTGCGCGCAGACCTGCATTTCCATCTTCATCGCTTCCATGACGGCGATGACCTCGCCCTGTGCGACTTCGGCGCCGTCCTCGCACTTCCAGGCCCGCACCGTGCCTGCGATGGGTGCGGCAACGGCGGCGGGATCGGAGGCTGGAACTCCCTCCACGGCCGGTGCCGGCGCGGTCGCGGCGGACTGCAGGCCACGCAGCAGTTCGGCGGGCAACCCCAGCGCCACGCGGCGGCCGTCGATCTCCATCGCGGTGCGATGCAGCGCGGCGGCGGGCAGCGGCTCGGGCCGGGCCGCCACAGCCAGTTCATCGGCGAAGTCGGTCTCGATCCAGCGCGTGTGCACCTTGAAACCTTCGTCGCCCCTGAAATCCGCCTGCTGCAGCACAGCGCGATGAAAAGGCAGCACCGAGGCCACGCCTTCGATGCGGAATTCCGCCAACGCGCGGCGCGCGCGGGCGATCGCCTGTTCGCGCGTAGCGCCGGTGACGATCAGCTTCGCCATGAGCGAATCGAAGGTACCCGGCACGGTCGAACCCGACGCCACGCCCGAATCCACGCGTACACCGGGACCCGACGGCGGCTCGAAAGCAATGACACGGCCCGGCGACGGCAGGAAGCCACGCCCCACATCCTCGGCATTGATGCGGAACTCGATGGCATGGCCGCGCGGCGCCGGCGTCTCCGCGATGGAGAGCGGCAGGCCATCGGCGACACGCAGCTGCTCCACCACCAGATCGAGGCCGCTGGTTTCTTCCGTCACCGGATGCTCGACCTGCAGCCGCGTGTTCACTTCGAGGAAAGAAATGGCGCCCGAGCGGCTCAGCAGGAACTCGACCGTGCCCGCGCCGACGTAACCCGCCCTGGCGCAGACGTCGCGCGCGGCACCGTGGATGCGCTCGCGCTGTTCCTCGCTGATGAAGGGCGCAGGCGCTTCTTCCATCAGCTTCTGGTTGCGCCGCTGCAGGGAGCAGTCGCGCGTGCCGAGCACGACCACGCGGCCGTGCGTGTCGGCGATCACCTGGGCCTCGATGTGCCGCGGCCGGTCGAGGAACTGCTCGACGAAGCATTCGCCGCGGCCGAAGGCGGTGACGGCCTCGCGCACCGCCGATTCGTAGAGATCGGCCACCTCGTCCATGCGCCAGGCCACCTTGAGGCCGCGCCCGCCGCCGCCGAAGGCCGCCTTGATCGCAATCGGCAGTCCGTGCTCTTCCGCGAAGGCGAGCACGTCCTGCGCGCCACTGACCGGATCGGCCGTGCCCGCGACCAGCGGGGCGCCGACCTCCAGCGCGATCTTGCGCGCCTGCACCTTGTCGCCGAGCCGCTCGATCGCCGAGGGCGGCGGGCCGATCCAGGTCAGGCCCGCATCGATGACGGCCTGCGCGAACACCGCGCTCTCCGAGAGGAAGCCGTAGCCCGGATGCACCGCGTCCGCGCCGCAGCGCGCGGCGATGGCCAGCAGCTTGTCGATGTGGAGGTAGGTGTCGGCGGGCCGGTTGCCGTCCAGGCCGTAGGCCTCGTCGGCCATGCGCGCGTGCAGCGCGTCGATGTCGGCATCGGCATAGACCGCGACCGATTTCACACCGTAGTCGGCACAGGCGCGCACGATGCGCACGGCGATCTCGCCACGGTTGGCAATGAGGACTTTCTTCATGGGCGTCAGGGCAAAAGGATGGAAATGGCGGAGCACGCTCAACGCGGCACCGCCTCGAAAGCGGCAATGGGACGGAAGCGGATGCGCGCGCCGACCGGCAGTTGTCCCGCGCGATCGAGGTGGTAGGTGGCGACCGTGGCGATCACCGGATAGCCGCCGGTCAGCGGATGGTCGGCCATGAACAGCACGGGCTGCCCGTTCGGCGGCACCTGCAGTGCACCAAGGGCTGTTCCCTCGCTGGGCAGTTCGGCGCGCGCCATGGCTTCGGTACGCACCAGCGGCTCGTCGCCCGCGAGCCGCACGCCGACCCGGTTGGATTGCGGCGTGACGGTCCAGGTCTGGCGCGCGAAGCGTTCAACGGCCTCGGGCGTGAACCAGTCGGTGCGCGGGCCCATCACGACATCGAGCGTCACGACCGCGCCGAGCGTCGGCAGATCGTTGCGCGGCAACTCGGGCTCGCCAACGACCGCGCCGACCGGCGCCGGACGGATCGGCAACACGTCGCCCGCCACGATCGGGCGCGGGCCGATGTTCGCCAGCGTGTCGGTCGCACAGCTTCCGAGCACCGGCGCGACCGCGAAGCCGCCGCGCACCGCGATGTACGAACGGATGCCCGCGCGCGGCTCGCCGAAGACCAGCGTGTCGCCATGGGTCATCGCAACCGGCGCGTGGCGCGGCACGGGCCAGCGCGCGCCGTTGACGGCGATCAGGTCGAGGGGCGCCTCCGCACCGGTGACCGCCACGACAGCTTCACCGCGACACACGAGCTGGAAGCCGCCGTAGACCGCTTCGATGCACGCCGCGTCGGCGGGATTGCCCACCAGCCGGTTGGCAGCGCGCAGCGAGGCGCGGTCCATCGCGCCGGAAGCCGAAACACCCTGCCCGGCCTGGCCGTGCCGGCCCGGATCCTGAAAAAGCGCCTGCAATCCCGTCTGGCGGACCTCCAGCGCATGAGCGCCCTCCGTCGGCCCGAAAGCCGGCGTCGATTCGGCAGGCGCGACCGCCGGCACCGCCACAGCACGCGCACCCGCATCGACGAAGCGCACGCGCTGTCCCGGCTGCAACAACGCGGGGCGTTCACGCGAAAGATCCCACATCGGCGTGGCCGTCACGCCGATGATCTGCCAGCCGCCCGGGCTCGCCTGCGGATAGACGCCGCTGAAGGTCCCGGCCAGCCCGACCGCACCTGCGGGAATGCGCGTGCGCGGCGTCGCACGGCGCGGCAGGTCGAAGCTCGGATGGCCGCCCGTGAGATAGGCGAAGCCCGGCGCGAAGCCGGTGAACGCCACCGTGTAATCGCTGCCAGTGTGGCGGCGTATGACCTCCTGGGCCGAGATGCCGAGCAGGCGCGCGACATCCTCCAGGTCTTCGCCGTCGTAAGTGACGGGAATCTCGATGCGCTCGCCGGCCTGCTCGACACGCGCATCGAGGCTGCGGCCGCCGATGCGCTCGATCAGTTCCGCACGCGGGATCGCGGCGGGGCGGAAGTTCACCAGCAGCGTGCGCGCAGCGGGCACGATCTCGCCCACGCCTGCGATCGGCTGGACCCGCAAGGACGCCAGCAGCGACAGCGTCTGGGAAAGGTCATCCAGCTCGACGAGCACGGCGTCGAGGTTGACGGGGAGGAAGCGCATCAGCCCCC
Organism: Variovorax ureilyticus; assembly: GCF_050632185.1. Lineage (GTDB taxonomy): Bacteria > Pseudomonadota > Gammaproteobacteria > Burkholderiales > Burkholderiaceae_C > Variovorax > Variovorax ureilyticus_A. Next base: position 825,624 of record NZ_CP192579.1, on the reverse strand, counting down.
TGTCCGGCAGCGGCGGGTTCGACGAACGAACGGATGGCCACGCCCTCGCGCTCGAGCAGCCCGCGCACCTCGCGCGCCATCTCGACCGCACCCGGGCTATCGCCATGCACGCAGATCGAGTCGGCCTCGATGCGCACCGTACTGCCGTCGATCGCGGTGACCACGCCCTCGCGCGCGAGGCGCAGCATGCGCGTTGCGACCTCCTGTGGGTCGTGCAGCACCGAACCCGGCTTGCGCCGCGACACCAGCGAGCCGTCGGACTCGTAGGCGCGATCGGCGAAGGCCTCCGCGACCACGCGCAGCCCCTGCGCCTGCGCCCAGCCGATGAGCGGCGAGCCCGCGAGCGCGACCAGCACGAGCCCGGCATCGATCTCGCGGATCGCGGCGATCACGTCCTGCGCCTGCCGCTCGTCCTTCGCGATGGTGTTGTAGAGCGCGCCGTGCGGCTTGACGTAGCGCACCGTCGTGCCGGCTGCCGTCGCAAGCCCCTTGAGCGCGCCGATCTGGTAGATCACATCCGCGCGCAGGTCGGCGCTCGCCACATCCATGGGGCGGCGACCGAAGCCCGCGAGGTCCGGATAGGCCACGTGCGCGCCCACGGTGACGCCGTTCTCCCGGGCGCGGCGCAGCGTCTGCAGGATGCCGGCCGGATCGCCCGCATGAAAGCCGCATGCCACGTTGGCGCTGCTCACGATGCCGAGCATGGCGGCATCGTCGCCCATGCGCCGGGCACCGAAGCTCTCGCCGAGATCGCTGTTCAGGTCGATGTTCATTGCTGGGTTTCCTGTCTCGAGTTCAATGCAGTTGGCCGCCGGTCTCCCGCACGTCCTGCCGCACGGTGAGCGCCGTGCGCAGCAGCGTGCGCAGCCCCTCGACCTGCGTGGCCAGCGCCATGCTGGGCACGCCGGCCAGACGGGCCGCCTGCTCCGGCAGGCACGGCAGATGGACGAAGCCGCCGCGCGCCGAGGCCAGTTCGGGTCGCGTCGCGAGCCGGTGCATCAGCGCGAAGAAGACGTGGTTGCAGACGAAGGTGCCCGCCGTGTTCGACACCGACGCCGGCACGCCCGCCGCGCGCATGTCGCGCACGATGGCCTTGATCGGCAAGGTCGAGAAGTAGGCGGCCGGCGCCCCCGCGATCACCGGCTGGTCGATGGGCTGGCCGCCCGCGTTGTCCGCGATGCGCGCATCGTCGACGTTGATCGCCACGCGCTCGGGCGTGATCTCCAGGCGCGTGCCGGCGAGGCCGAGCGCCACCACGAGCGTCGGCCGGCACTCGGCCAACGCGCCATCGAGCACCTCGATCGCGCGGCCGAACGCACAGGGCAATTGAACAGCCTGCGCCTCGGCACCCTCGCACACCCACCCGTCGAGCGCACGGGCGACCTCCCACGAGGGATTGACCGTGTCGCGCTCGAAGGGCTCGAAGCCGGTGACCAGAATGCGGCGGTCCGATTCGCGTCGTGTCATGACGGGCCTTTCAACGGAACATCAGGAAGTTCAGCAGGAAAACGTTCACCGTGAGCAGCACCAGCGCCGTCGGCACCTGCACGCGGATCACCGCATTCTTGTCCGGCAGCTCCAGCAATGCAGCGGGCACGATGTTGAAGTTCGCCGCCATCGGCGTCATCAGCGTGCCGCAGTAGCCCGACAGCATGCCGACCGCGGCCATCACCGCCGGATCGCCGTGGAACACGCCCACCAGCACCGGCACGCCCACGCCGCCCGTCATCACCGGGAAGGCCGCGAAGCCGTTGCCCATGATGACGGTGAAGAGCGCCATGCCGACCACGTACACCGCCACCGCGAAGAAGCGCACGTCCATGTTGATGTAGCTGGTGGTGATGTAAGCCACCGCCTTGCCCACGCCCGCGTCGGAGAACACCAGGCCGAGCATGCCGAGCATCTGCGGCAGCACCAGCGCCCAGCCGAGCGCATCGGTCAGGCGGCGCGACTCGCGGATGCCCTGCGCAGGCGTCTCGCGGGTCAGCCAGCAGGCCAGCGCCAGCGCCACGACGCAGCCGATGCCGAGACTCACCAGCGTGGTGTTCTTCGGATCGAGCAGCGGCACGCTGGCGATCTTGAGATGGCTGGCCGAGAGCGTGCCGATCATCGTCAGCAGCGGAATCGCCAGCGCGGGAACGAAGAGCTTGTTGCCCAGCCGCTTGGCGCTGGCCGCGTACTCGGCCACCGAGCGCGCGGCATGATGGCCCACGCCGACACCGCCGAAGCCGGCGATCAGCGCCATGGCGATCGCGCCGACGCCGACCCACACGGGCGGCAATTGGTCGCCGACGAGGAACACCACCGCGTACAGCCCCCAGAACAGCGCGCTGGAATAGCGCCTGGGATGCCGGCGGTCCGCCAGCGTCATCGCGGCGGTGAGCGCGAGGATCGCGCCGACGAGATAGTAGAGATGGGCGATGGACAGCACCATGGTCACGCTCCTGCCTTGCTCGCGACGGGTCCCGCGCCGGCGGATTCGGACGATTCGCCGGAGGCGGGCCCGTTCGCCAACTCGACTGCCAGCGCCTTGTCCAGCCGACGCAGGCGCCATGCATGGATGACGAAGGCCGAAATCGCCGTCGGAATGCCCCACAACGCGACGCGGATCGGCTCGACCTCGATGCCGGCTTCGCGCAGGAAAGTCGTCATCAGCACGATCGCGCCGAAAGCCACGAACATGTCCTCACCGAAAAACAGGCCCACGTTGTCGGTGGCCGCCGAATAGGCACGCAGCTTGTGACGCACCTTCTCCGGCAGCTTGCCGTAACGCGCTTCCGTTGCGCCCTCGGCCATCGGCGCCAGCAGCGGGCGCACCATCTGCGGATGGCCGCCGAGGCTGGTCAGCCCCACGGCCGCCGTCAACTGGCGCGCGCCCAGATAAACGATGAGCAGGCGGCCGGCGGTCGCCGACTTGATGCGGCTGATCCAGTTCTGCGCATGCTGGCGCAGCCCGTGCCGCTCCAGCAGGCCGATCACGGTCAGCGGCAGCAGGATGATGAGCGGCAGATTGCGCGTCTTCACGAAGCCGGTGCCGATGGTCGCGAGGATCTTCTGCAGCGGAAAGCCGGCCGCGAAGGCCGTCACGATCGCCGTGACGATCACGACCAGCATCGGATTGAACCGCAGGACGAAGCCCGCAATGATGACGGCCACTCCGATGAGTGGCCACAGATGAACGTCACTGACCATAGGTCGCTCCTTGGAGTCATCGGTGAAAAGTGGAAGGGAACGGCGCTCGATGGTCGCAAGACGCGTGCCAATCGATCAACCATGAGCGCCATCAAATAGAACCAAAACCACCGTTTTGTTGAACAATTTAATATTGTTGTCGCACCAGTTTGATATTTTCATTGGTGCAAACACCTACGATGCACCGATGATGGGCAGACTCTGATTGGATGATTCCCCGGGGAAGGTGGAGCATTCACCCTCAGCACGCGGCCGATCTGCTACAAATCGTCCGCCACCCCAACCACCATTCACCGATGACGCGACCCGCACCCACCTCCCCTCCTCCCGTCACATTGAGCGAGCGCGTGGCCGAGCAGTTGCGGCGGATGATCACGCAGGGCGAGCTATCGCCGGGACAGCGGCTTTCCGAGCAGGCGCTCAGCGAAAGCCTGGACATCTCGCGCAATACCCTGCGGGAAGTCTTCCGGGTGCTGACGAAGGATGGCCTGCTCAAGCACGCACCGAACCGGGGCGTCTTCGTCGCCGTGCCGAGCATCGCGTCGATCATCGACATCTACCGCGTGCGCCGGCTGATCGAATGCCAGGCGCTGCGGGAGGCGTATCCGCGCCATCCCGCGAAGGCGCGCATGCGCCAGGCCGTCGAATCGGGCCTGCGCCACCGGGCCGCTTCGGACTGGCTGGGCGTCGGCACGGACAACATGGCCTTCCACATGGGCATCGTCGAACTGGCCGACAGCGAGCGGCTCAACCAGCTTTTCGCGCAGGTGCTGGCGGAACTTCGACTGGCGTTTGGCTTGCTGCGGGACCCCGAATTCCTGCATGCACCCTACGTCGACATGAACCAGAAGATCCTCGAACTGGCCGAGGCGGGCGAATTCGGCAAGGCGGCGACGGAGCTCAACGAGTACCTGGTGCACTCGGAACGCCTCGTGCTCGCGGCTTATGCGCGGCGGATCGAGGCCGAGGGCCTGAACGGCATCTGAGCCAGGCTAGAACGGCGCATCGGCATCCGTCTCGCCGTTCACCGGATCGGGCTGGGCGGCGCTGGCGGCCGGTGCACCCTTCGCGAGCAGCGCCAGGACCTGCTTGCGCAGCGCGGCATTCTCGGCGGTCAGCTTGGCGTTCTCCGCGCGCAGTTCGCTCACTTGCCGACGCAGCACGGCTGCGCCGTCATCATCGCCGCCTGTCTCCGGCGCATCGGATTGCGCCGCCGCATCCATCTCGCGCGCCGGCTTGCGCCGTGCCTCGCGCACGCGCTTGGCCGCCTGCTTGAGCTCGTCCTTGCCGGCCACCGCGGCCGCAACCTGCTCCTCGGCCGGCAAGCTGGCCACCGCGGCCGCGGCGTTGAGCGAGAGCGTTCCGGATTTCACCGCAGCCACCACTTCCGGCGCAGCGCTTCGCTGGATCTTCTCGATCATCACGACCTGGTTGCTGCGCAGTCGCGCGGCGCGGGCCACGGCTTCCCGGGTCTGCAGGGCGTCCTCGGCAGCCGACGTTTCGACCGGCGTCGCATGGACGGCCTCGCCCGAAGGCTCGGCGGGCGTCTCATCGCGCCGGGCCCGCCGCGCCGCCACGATCTCGCGCTTGCGCAGGGCCAGCACGCCGCGCTGGAAGTCGGAGATGCTTCGCCGCCCCAGGTGCTGGTCGATCATCCAGAGGTGGACATCCTCGATCGACTTGAAGCGCGTGTTCTGCACGGTCTGGAACGGCAGGCCGTGCTTGCGGCAGATCGCGTAGCGGTTGTGGCCATCCACCAGCACATCGCCCCACAGCACCAGGGCATCGCGGCAACCCTCGGCCAGCAGGCTGCGCTCCAGCGCCTCGAATTCCTCCGCCGTCAAGGGATCGATATAGGCCTTGAGTTCCTCGTTGACGACGACGTCCATGGGTAGCGGTGCGATGTTGGGAAAAGAAGCGGATAGAAAGCAAAAACGCCCCGAATGGGGCGTTTTGCAGTTCTGGAGGAGAGGGAGGGATTCGAACCCTCGGTGGGCTATGAACCCACGCCTGATTTCGAGTCAGGTACATTAGACCACTCTGCCACCTCTCCGGTGTTGGTCGAGCCCGCGATTCTAGCAGAGCTTCGGCCGGTTCTTCGTCACGGGCGCAAAACTTCGAGGCCGCCAAGGTACGGACGAAGCGCCTGAGGCACGTTGATCGACCCGTCTTCGTTCTGGTGGTTTTCGAGCACCGCGACCAGCGTCCGCCCCACCGCCAGGCCCGAGCCATTGAGCGTGTGCACCAGTTCGTTCTTGCCCTGCGCATTCTTGAAGCGCGCCTGCAGCCGACGTGCCTGGAAGGCCTCGCAGTTCGATACCGAGCTGATCTCGCGATAGGTGTCCTGTGCCGGCAACCACACTTCGAGGTCGTAGGTCTTGCTCGATCCGAACCCCATGTCGCCGGTGCTGAGCAGCACGACGCGATAGGGCAGTTCGAGCGCCTGCAACACCGCCTCGGCGTGACCCACCATGGTTTCGAGCGCTTCATAGCTCTTCTCGGGATGCGTGATCTGCACCATCTCGACCTTGTCGAACTGGTGCTGCCGGATCATGCCGCGCGTGTCGCGGCCTGCGCTGCCCGCCTCCGAGCGGAAGCACGGCGTGTGCGCGGTCAGGCGGATCGGCAGTTGCGCCTCGGGCACCACCTCGTCGCGCACGAAGTTCGTGAGCGGCACTTCGCTTGTCGGGATGAGATAGAGCGCCTGCAGGTCCGGTGCGGCCTCGCCTTCCTGACCGCCCTTCTTCGCGGCGAACAGGTCGCCCTCGAACTTGGGCAACTGGCCCGTGCCGCGCAGCGTCTCGGCGTTGACGATGTACGGCACGTAGCACTCGGTATAGCCGTGCTGCTGCGTCTGCAGGTCGATCATGAACTGCGACAGCGCGCGATGCAGGCGCGCGATCGGTCCCTTCATCACGTTGAAGCGCGAGCCCGAGAGCTTCGCGCCCGTCTCGAAATCCAGCCCCAGCGGCGTGCCGAGGTCGACGTGGTCCTTGGCCGCGAACGCCAGCGGCTCGGCCGAACCGCCCGCACCGCCCCTGGGGCTCCAGCGGCGGATTTCGACATTGGCCTGCTCGTCCTCGCCGACCGGCACGCTTGCGTGCGGCAGATTGGGCACCGCGAGCAGCAGCGCATGCAGCTCGGGCTGGAGTTCGTCGAGCCGGGTGGCCGACGACTCCTGCTCGGCCTTGAGCGCGTTGACTTCGGCCATCAGCGCATCGACCGACTCGCCCTTCGCCTTCAGCGGCCCGATCTGCTTGTTGAGGGCGTTGCGCCGCGCCTGCAATTCCTCGGTGCGGGTCTGCAGGGTCTTGCGTTCGGCCTCGAGCGAACTGAACCCGGCGACGTCGAGGTAGGGCTGGTTCTTCTTGCGGGTTTCGAGGCGCGCAACGACCGAGGCGAGGTCCCTGCGTAACAGTGTGATATCGAGCATTGCGCGATTTTAGGTGCGGCCTGAAGGGCCGGCCCTTCAGGCCAGCGTGGCAGGGTCCACGTTGGCTCCGCAGACGATGAGGCAGACCTTCTCGCCGCCCTGCGGCGCATAGGCGCCGCTCTGCAATGCGGCCAGCGGCAGCGCGGCCGCCGGCTCGACGGCAAGCTTCAGCTCCTTCCACAGCCAGAGCTGGGCGGCGCGGATCGCGTCGTCGGACAGCACCAGCGCATCCGATACATGGCGCTGCGTGATCTCCCAGGCGATGCTTCCGATGCGTCGCGCACCGAGCGAGTCGGCCGCGATGCCGCCGACTTCGACGTCCACCGGCTCAGCGGCCTCGCGCGCCTTGAACAAGGTCGGCGCCCGTTCGGGTTCGAGCGCCACGACGCGCGCCCGCTGTTCGAACCACGCGGCCAGGCCGCCGATCAGACCACCGCCGCCGACGCTGACGAGCACCGAATCCGGCACGCCGCCTTGGCGTTCGATCTCGAGTCCCAGCGTACCGGCGCCCGCGACCACTTCGGGCTGGTCATAGGCGTGGGTCAGCAACGCTCCCGTCTCGCGCTGCCGCTCGAGGCAGGCAGCCAGCGCATCGGCGTACGCATCGCCACCGACCACCACCTGAGCACCCAGCGAACGAAGCCGCGCACGCTTGGCCTCGGACGACACGTTCGGCAGGAAGACTTCGCAATGCACCCCGAGCGCCTGCGCCGCAGCCGCCGTCGCGATGCCGGCGTTGCCGCCCGAGGCGACGATCACGCCGCTCGCCGGGATCTCGTTGGCCAGCAGCCGGTTCATCATGCCGCGCGCCTTGAAGCTGCCGCTGATCTGAAGCTGCTCGAGCTTCAACCAGACTTCGACATGGCGAGCCGCAAGGCCCAGCGCCGCGCCCTGAAGCTTCCAGAGCGGCGTCTCGCGCAGGAATCCGGGCGCACGTTCACGCGCACGCCTCGACGCCGCCTCGATGTCCCCGCGCCAGTCGACCGCGCCGCCCGTCACGAGATATGTCCCGGCGCCGGCACGTCGTCGAGCTTGAGGCCCTTCGGCAGCGGGAATTTGAGCGTTTCCTGGATGCCGTCCATCTTGCGCACCGACACGGCGCCGAGCGCCTTGATGCGATCGGTCACCTCCCGCACCAGCACCTCGGGCGCCGAAGCGCCTGCGGTCAGGCCGACGCGCGTCTTGCCCTCGAACCACTCGGGCTTGAGCTCGGCGGCCGAATCGACCATGTGGCTCTCGGTGCCCAGGCGCTGCGCCAGCTCGCGCAGGCGGTTGCTGTTGGAACTGGTCGGGCTGCCGACCACGATCACCAGATCGACCTGCGGGCTCAGGAGCTTCACCGCGTCCTGCCGGTTCTGCGTCGCGTAGCAGATGTCCTGCTGCTTGGGCTCGCGCACCTTCGGAAAACGCGCACGCACGGCGGCGGAGATCTCGGCGGCATCGTCCACCGACAGCGTCGTCTGCGTGACGACCGCCAGCTTCTCCGTCTGCGAAGGCGCCACGCGCCCGACGTCTTCCACGTCCTCCACGAGATGGATGCCGCTGGAGAGCTGCCCCATCGTGCCTTCGACTTCCGGATGGCCCTTGTGGCCGATCATGATGAACTCGTAGCCTTCCTTGGCGAGCTTCGCGACCTCGACGTGGACCTTGGTCACGAGCGGGCAAGTCGCGTCGAAGACATCGAATCCGCGCTCGCGCGCCTCGGCCTGCACCGCCTTGCTGACGCCGTGCGCGCTGAACACCAGCGTCGCGCCCGGCGGCACTTCGGCGAGGTCCTCGATGAAGATCGCGCCCTTGGCCTTGAGCTCGTTGACCACATAGGTGTTGTGCACGATCTCGTGACGCACGTAGATCGGCGCACCGAACTTCGCGATCGCGCGCTCGACGATCTCGATCGCGCGATCGACGCCCGCGCAGAAGCCGCGCGGCTCGGCCAGGATGACTTCCTGGATCCTGCTCACAGCACACCGATCAGCTTGACCTCGAAGGTCACCGGCTGACCTGCGAGCGGATGGTTGAAATCGAAGCGCACCGCGGTCTCGTTCGACTCGATCACCGCGCCGGCGTAGCTGCCGGTGCCGTCCGGCGTCGGGAACTGCACCACGTCGCCGACCGCGTACTGCTCGTCCGGGTCGCCCATCTGCGCGAGCAGCTTGCGCGCGACCCATTGCTGCATGTCGGGATTGCGCTCGCCGAAAGCCGCGCCGGCCGGCAGCTCGAAGGTGGTGTGCGTGCCCTCTTCCAGGCCGATCAGCCGCTGCTCGACCGCAGGCGAAAGCTCGCCGGTGCCCAGCGACAGCGTGGCGGGCTTGTCGTTGAAGGTGTTGATGATGTCGCCCGCAGGACCGGCAAGGCGGTAGTGCAGGGTGAGAAAGGAACCGGCCGTGACGACGGCGGGCTGAGTGGTCGAGGACAAGGTGGGAGGCCGCTATAGACTGAGGAGCGTATTTTAGGGAGAGGGGCCAGAACCCCGTAGAAGCCATGTCATTCAAGGACCTGATTGCACAATCGCGGCCGCGCGAGAAGCTCATGGATTTCGGCCCCGGCGCGCTGGCCGACGCGGAGCTGGTGGCCCTGCTGCTGCGCACCGGCATTCGCGGAAAGAACGTGCTGCAGCTCGCAGAGGAACTGCTGGAGGCCTTCGGCGGCCTTCACGGCCTCCTGCACGCGGAGCTCGATGACCTCAAGCGCATCAAGGGCCTGGGAGGCACCGCCAAGCGCGCCGAGCTTGCCGCCGTCCTCGAACTCGCGCGTCGCGCCATGGCCGAGGGGCTCAAGGAGAGCCCCGTCTTCGACTCGCCCGAGGCCGTGAAGCAGTACCTGCAGCTTCACCTGTCCGCCAGGCCGCACGAGGTGTTCGCGGCGCTTTTCCTGGACGCGAGGCACCGCCTGATCGCCATGGAAGAGCTTTTCCGCGGCACCCTCACGCAAACCAGCGTCTACCCGCGCGAGGTGGTCGCCCGGTCCCTGCACCATCGCGCCGCCGCGGTGGTGCTGGCCCACAACCACCCGAGCGGCTGCACGGAGCCTTCGCGCGCCGACGAGCTCCTGACCCAGACACTCAAGAACGCCCTGGCAGTCATCGATGTCCGCGTGCTCGACCACATGGTCGTCGGCCGCGGGCACACGCTCTCGATGGCTGAACGCGGTCTGATCTGAGCGCCGGCCTGGGCTTCAGCGGCTGCAACGACAATGCGCGATTCACCCATGACCAGCCGGAACGCACCGTGGAAGACATCCTGATCGTCGACGACGACCACGCCGTCCGCGCGCGCCTGGAGCGCGTGGCCGCCGCGGCTGCGCCCCGCGCCCGCTGCGCGATGGCCGGATCGCTGGCCGAGGCGCGCGAACGGCTCGCCAGCGCGAAGTACGACCTCGCCCTGCTCGACGTCGGCCTGCCCGACGGCAGCGGGCTCGAACTGCTGCCGTGGATGCAGGCGCATGCACCCGGGGTCGACGCGGTGGTCGTCTCCAGCCTCGGCGACGATGCCACCGTGCTGCAGGCGATCCGTGGCGGCGCGGTGGGCTACCTGCTGAAGAACGGCAGCGACACCGAACTCGAGCTCTCCCTGGGCAGCATGCAGCGCGGCGGCGCACCGATCGACCCCGTGATCGCCCGACGCATCCTCAAGCTCGTGGCCGCACCGCAGCCGGCGTCATCCGCCCTTGCTACCATCACCCAAGCGCCGGTTCCGGCGGCAACCGCCGAACTGAGCGAACGCGAGATGGACGTGCTGCGACTGGTCGCACAGGGCCACAGCAATCGCGAGATCGCTCAAAGCCTGACCCTGTCGATCAACACCGTCGAATGCCACGCCAAGAACATCTACCGCAAGCTCGCTGTGCGGTCGCGTGCCGGTGCCGTGTACAGCGCGCGGGCGCAGGGTCTGCTGCCCTGATCTTCCCGGCCGGCGCGCTCTTTGCGTGGCTCGCCCTCCTCGCTTTCCTGCTCGTCCCGTCGACAGCCGCCGCAGAGACGCCAAGGCTGCAGGCCGAGGCCGCACGCTCCGCATGGGACGCCGCATCGCCGCCCACGGAAGGCTGGACGCCGGTGACGCTGCCCGACGGCTGGACCGCCCGCTGGCCCGGCTTCGACGGCGTCGTCTGGTATCGCCTGCGATGGGACGAACCCGCCGACGTGGCCCCGCCTCGGCCCGTCGGCCTCATGATCGAATACATCAACATGGCCGGTGCGGTGTACCTGAACGGGAGCCTGATCGACAGCGACAGCAGTCTGGTCGAGCCGCTCTCGCGTTCGTGGAACCTGCCGCGCTACTGGACATTCGATGCGCCGCTGCTGCGCCCCGGTGCGAACGAGCTGCTGGTGCGCGTCTCGGGCCTCGCGCCCTACCAGCCGTCGCTCGGCGCCGTGACGATCGGCGAGCCACACTCGGTGCACGCGCTGTACCGCGAGGCCGACTTCACGCGGCGCGCGATGCAGATGCTCGACATCGGCCTCACGCTGGGCATGGGGGTGCTGTACGGCATGTTCTGGCTCTTCCGCCGCAAGGAAGTGCCGTATGGCTGGTTCGGCCTGTTCTCGCTGCTGTGGGTGCTTTACTCGTACAACTACGTCGCGGTCAGCCCGTGGCCCTTCGGCAGCACCGAGGCTTTCCAGCGGTTCAATCACCTGGCGATGTTCGCGAGCGTTGGCGCCTTCCTGATGTTCGCGCTGGCCTACTGCGAGATCACGCACAAGGCGGCACATCGCGCGGCGCTCGCCTTCACCGCCGCCGGTCTCGCGACGCTGCTGCTCTCGCCGTCGTCGGTGCAGGAGCCACTGCGCAATGCCACGGTGCTCGTGACGCTGGCGACCTTCTTCGGCAGCATTGCGCTGATCATGCGCAATGCCATCCGGTCGCGGCGCACCGAGGCGGCGGTCCTCTCGCTCTGTCTGCTGATCCCGGTGGCCACCGGCGTGCACGACACGCTGGTGTTCCTCGAATGGCTGCCCGGCGGCCTCTACTACGCCACGATGTCGGCCAGCGCGACGATGCTGGGCATCGCGTTCACGCTGACGTGGCGCATGGTCAAGAGCATGCGGCTGGTCGAGAACTTCAACGTCGAGCTCCAGCAGCGCGTCGCACAGGCCACCCGCGAACTCGCCGAAGGCCTGCGCCGCCAGCACGATGCGGAGCTGGAGCAGACCCGCCTCGCCGAGCGTCTGAGCCTGGTGCGCGACCTGCACGACGGCCTGGGCATGACCCTGAGCAGCCACATCAACACGCTCGGCAATCGAGAGGATGCGCAGGACGGCATCGCGCTGTGGGCGCTGCGCGAGGTCAACGACGACCTGCGCCTGATCATCGAAAGCGCCACCTTCGATGAGGCCGACGACCTCGCGGAACGCCTGGCGCCGCTGCGCCATCGCTGCACGCGGCTGCTGGAGGCGGCGGACATCGAATGCCGCTGGACGCTCGAAGGACTGCGGGGCTGCCGGCTGGGCGGCAAGCGCGGGCTCGACTTCCTGCGCGTGGTGCAGGAAGCGCTCGCCAACGTGATCAAGCACAGCGGCGCCACGCAGGTGAGCATCCGCATCGAAGCCCGTCAGGGGAGCTGGTTTTGTCGATCCGCGACAATGGCCGTGGCTTTGCGAACGAATCGACCGCACCTGCCGGCGCGCTCGCCGGCATGGGCCTCGGCAACATGCAGGTGCGCGCAACGCGCCTCGGCGGCACGCTGGAGATCCAGTCCGGCGCCACGGGCACGGCGCTGATGCTGCGATGCCCGATCGACGTCAGCTTGGCCGTCTGACTCATTTCCCCCGCCCCGCACGCAATGTCCGCCAAACCCAGGAACCTCAAGAGCCTCGCCGACCTCAAGGACGTGCAACGCTCGCTGGCCGAGCGCCGCGAACGCGAAGCCGCCGAAGCGGTCGCCCACGCAGCAGCCGAGAAAAAGCGCGCGGCCGAGCAGGATCTCTTCGCGCGCGCCATCGGCGCCACCCAGCCCTTGCGCCGCAAGGCCGCGGTGCATCTCGCGCCCGAGCCGCCCGCGCCGCTTCCGGTGCAGCAGCAACTCGACGAACAGCGCGTTCTGCGCGAATCGCTGTCCGACGAATTCGACGTCAGCACGCTGCTCGACGCCGACGACGCGATGAGCTTCCGCCGCCCCGGCATCAACACCGACGTGACGCGCAAGCTTCGCGCGGGCGAGTGGTCCATCCAGCGCCAGATCGATCTGCACGGCATGCGCACCGACGAGGCGCGCGAGGCGCTCGGCGCCTTCATCCGAGATGCATACAAGCAGGGCCTGCGCTGCGTGCGCGTGGTGCACGGCAAGGGCCTGGGCTCGCCCGGGCGGCAGCCGGTGCTCAAGGCCAAGGTGCAGCGCTGGCTGATTCAGAAGAACGAGACGCTGGCGTTCGTGCAGGCCAAACCGGCCGAAGGCGGCGCGGGTGCGCTCGTGGTGCTGCTGGCGCCGTCGCGCCGGAACATGTAGCGCCGGCCTCGGCCGCTACCCGTTGCGGTTGCGCATCCAATCGGCCGTCTGGAAGAACGACTCGCGCAGCCGGGCGCGCAGCGCCTCGGGCACGCCGGTCTCGCCCATCGCCTGGTCCATGCAGGCGAGCCACTCGTCGCGCTCCTTGATCCCGATGGTGTGGCCGCCGATGCTCTGCGGCAGATGCCGCGCGCGCAGCATCGGGTGGCCGAAGCGGTCGGTGTAGTGCTGCGGGCCGCCGAGCCAGCCGCACAGGAACCAGAAGAGCCGCTGGCGCGCGTTGTCCAGCGACGTGCCGTGCACTGCGCGCAAGCGCGTGTAGGCAGGCTCCAGGTCCATCAGATCGTAGAAGCGCTCCACCAGCGCGTGGACTTTTTCTTCGCCACCGATCCATTCGAAGGGGGTGTCGAAGGGCGGCTTTTCCTGAATTTGCATGGACCACATTGTCCCAAGGACTTGCGGCACCATGGCGGGATGCGAGATTTACCCCCTCCTTCTTTTGACGATGCTTTGCCGGTCATCAATGTTTCCGGGCTCGCCACCGGCGGTGCGGCGCGTGACGACGTGGCGGCACGGATCGGCGCCGCTTGCCGCGCACACGGCTTCTTCTACGTGACCGGCCACGGCGTCGATCCGGCACTCGTGAAGCGGCTCGAAGACCTGAGCCATCGGTTCTTCGGGCAAGACGAGGCGACGAAGATGCGCTGGCGGATGGCGCTGGGCGGCCGGGCCTGGCGCGGCTACTTTCCTCTCGGGGGCGAGCTGACCTCGGGCCGCCCGGACTGGAAGGAAGGCCTCTACCTCGGCACCGAACTGCCCGAGGACCATCCGCTGGTGCGCGCCCGCACCCCGGTGCACGGGCCGAATCTGTTTCCGGAGATCGACGGGCTGCGCGAAACCATCCTCGCCTACATGGATGCGGTCACGCGCCTCGGCCACCGGTTGATGGAAGGCATCGCGCTCAGCCTCGGGTTGCCGGCCGACTACTTCGCGAGCCGGTACACCGCGGACCCGCTGATCCTGTTCCGGATCTTCAACTACCCGACGCAACCGGTGCCCGAGGGCATGGACGTGCACTGGGGCGTCGGCGAGCACACCGACTACGGCCTGCTCACGATCCTGCACCAGGACGACGTCGGCGGCCTGCAGGTGCGCACACCGGAAGGCTGGATCGAGGCGCCGCCCGTCGCGGGCTCGTTCGTCTGCAACATCGGCGACATGCTCGACCGCATGACCGGCGGCCTCTATAAATCGACGCCGCACCGCGTGACGCGCAACACCTCGGGGCGCGACCGGCTGTCGTTTCCGCTCTTCTTCGACCCGCATTTCGAAGCGCGCGTGCGGCGCATCGAGGGGCTCGCGGGTGCGGATGCACTCGATGACAGCGCCGCGCGCTGGGACCGGGCGAACGTGCACGCCTTCAACGGCAAGTACGGCGACTACCTGCTCGCGAAGGTGTCGAAGGTGTTTCCGCAGCTTCGGGATGAGGTGCTTTAGCCGGGGCTTGTTCGCCGGGCGCACATCACGACTTCAAAGGTGTCGAGAGGCAAAGCGGCAGCTCGATCGAAGCAGCAAGCGGGACCGAATCGATCCTCGCGGCGCTTGCGACAACGATGGCGCGGCCAGTGCAGCACGGCGAGGTCGGCGAGTGCGCGCCACAGGAAGCGGATCGAAGCGGCGTCGAGCCCGCCCGTCGGTTCATCGAGCAGCGCAAGTGCGCGCCCCGAAGCAAGCGCGGCCGCCAGCCAGACCTTGCGCTTCGACCCGGTCGAAAGCATGTACATCGGCTTGCCGAGATGCGGGGCCAGGGAGAACCCCTCGATGCAGGTTCGCCACCTGGCCTCGCTGAAGCCCGCATCGCCGGCGTTGAGCAACGCCGTGCATTCGACCGCCGTGATCTTGTCAAACGTATCGGTCTCCGGGTCGCACAAGAAGACGTTTCTTTGATAGGCCTCAGGCTCGCGGTCAAGGCGTGCACCTGCAAGGCTCAGCCGGCCCTCGGCGGGCAGCTCGCCCGCCATCAAACGGAGAAGCGTCGACTTTCCGCTGCCGGTGTCGCCATACAGCAGCGTGACCCCGGCGCCGACGGATACGCTCCATCCAACCGCGAGCGCCGGCTGGCCAGGGTGCCCGAAATACAAGTCCTTGATGTCGAGAATGGGGGCGGATGCTGTGAGGTTCATGTCGTGACCCTACAGCAACGGCGCGCGAGGGGTTCCCAATCCTTGCTCCACCGCGCGTTCCCCGAGCCGCTATTCGGCCGCCTGGCGCAAGGTGGCGACCACCGGCCGCCGCAGCACTTCGCGCAAGCCCCACCAGCCGGCTGCCCACGCGAGCACCGCACCCGACAGCGCACCGGCGATCGGCACCAGCGGCGATGCGGTCCAGCTGAAATCGAACACGTAGCGCGCGAGTCCCCACCCGATCGCCGAAGCCACGATGCTCGCGAGAAAGCCCGCCAGCAACCCGACGCCCGCCAGCTCGGCACGCTGCACCTGCCGCAGCAGGCTGCCGCGCGCGCCGACCGCGCGCATCACCGCGAACTCGCGCGCGCGCTCCTCGCGGGTAGCGGTGACCGAGGCGAACAGCACCACCAGCCCGGCAGCGAGCGTGAAGCCGAAGAGGAACTCCACCGCGCGGATCACCTGGTCCAGCACGCGCTGCACCTGCCCGATGGTGGCGCTCATGTCGACGTTGGTGATGTTGGGATAGGTCCGCACGAGCGCGTTGTCGAAGCCCTTCACGTCCGGCGCACGGAACGCGCCCATGTAGGTGACCGGCACGTCGGCCAGTTCGGGCACGGTGTACATCACGAAGAAGTTGGCGTGCATCGAACCCCAGTCCACCTTGCGCAGCGAGGTGATGCGCGCGTCGTTCTGCAGGCCGCCAATGTCGAAGCGCAGCACGTCGCCGAGCTTCAGGCCGAGCGTTTCGGCCAGGCCCTCCTCCACGCTGACTTCGCCCGCCGCGCCTGGCGTCCACGTGCCGGCGGTGATCATGTTGTGCGGCGGCGCCTCGGCGCTGTTGCTGAGGTTGAATTCGCGATCGACCAGCCGCTTCGCGCGGTCGTCGGCGTAGTCGTCGGGCGAGACCGCGCGGCCGTTGACCGAGACCAGCCGGCCCCGAATCATCGGATACCAGTCGAACTTGCGCACGCCCGCGTCGCGCAGCGTCTTCTGGAACACCTCGCTCTGGTCCGGCATCACGTTGATGACGAAGCGGTTCGGCGCATCGGGCGGCGTGGCCTTGCGCCAGCTCGACACGAGGTCGGTGCGCAGCAGCACGAGAAGGATCAGCGCCAGCAGACCGACCGCCAGCGCGCTGACTTGCACCACCGCATAGGCAGGACGCGCCGAGATCTGCCGCGTGGCAAGCACCAGCCAGCGCGGCGCGGTCGTCTCGTTGACGCTGCGGCGCAGCACCCGCACGGCAAGCCAGCTCAGCAGCGCGAACACCGCCACCGCGCCCGCGAAGCCGCCGACCGCGATCAGCCCCAGCTTGAGGTCGCTGCTGGCGGCGACCAGCAAGGCCGCAAAGCCGGCCACGCCCAGCGCAAGCACCGCGATCGACGCCGGTTTCAGATTGCCGACGTCGCGGCGGATGACGCGCAGTGGCGGCACTCGCGCGAGCTGAAGCACCGGCGGCAGGCCGAAAGCGAAGAGCAGCGTGAGCCCGACGCCCAGACCGAAGGCCACCGGCCAGAGGGTCGGCGCGGGCAGCGAGTTCTCGACCAGCCCCGCCAACAGCATCACGAAGGCGTAGTGCACCCCGAAGCCGATCGCGACGCCGAGCACGCTGGCGATCACGCCGACGACCGCGAACTCGAAAGCATAGGCACCGGCAATGGTGCGCTGGCTCTGCCCGAGCACGCGCAGCATCGCGCAGTCGTCGAGATGGCGCGCCGCGAAGCCGCGCGCCGCCAGGGCGACCGCCACCGCCGACAGCAACGCAGCCAGCAGTGCGACCAAGTTCAGGAATTTCTCGGCGCGGTCCAGCGTCTGCCGCATCTCGGGGCGGCCGCTCTCGAAAGACTCGAGCCGCGCGCCGCGGATCTCGCCGCGCTTGAGCGTCTCGGTCGCCCAATCGCTGAATCGCGTCACCGCGGCGGGTTCGCCGGCCACCGCGAAACGGTAGCTCACGCGGCTCGCCGGCTGCACGAGGCCGGTGCGCGGCACGTCGGCCTGGTTGATCATCACGCGCGGCGCGAAGCTCATGAAGCCGGCGCCGCGGTCGGGCTCCAGCGTGATCACGCGCGCGATGCGCAGGCCCGCGTCGCCGAGCAGCAGCGTGTCGCCGACCTGCAGGCCCAGCGCTTCGAGCAGCGAGCCGTCGACCCAGGTGTCGCCGGGCGCCGGTATGTCGTGCGTCGGCTGGCCCGGCGAGGTGGTGTCGCTGCTGACCAGCAGGCTGCCGCGCAGCGGATAGCCGGCGGTGACGGCCTTGAGCGCCACCAGCTTGGTCGCGCCGCCCTGCGCATCGCTCGCCCGCGCCATGGTCGGGAAGCCGTAGTTCGAGGTGGTTTCGAGCCCCAGCGCACGCGCACGGTCGATGAAGGCGGCAGGCGTCGGGTTGTCGCTGGCAAGCACCGCGTCGCCACCGAGCAACTGGCGCGCATCGCGCTGGAGACCGCCCTTGAGGCGGTCGGCGAAGAACCCGACGGCGGTCAGCGCCGCGACGGCGAGCAGCACGGCCACGATGAGCAGCCGGAGTTCGCCCGCGCGCAGGTCGCGCCAGAGCGTGCGCCAGCCAAGGCGGAGGGAAGCGTTCATGGACGAAACGATAGCCGAGCGGCCAACGCCCGCCAAACTGAAGGATTTAGGCGCTCAGGCCGCCGCGGGCTGCCGCGCACCGGCCAGTTGCGGCTGGAGTTCCAGCCGGTCGGCGCCCGCAAAGCAGAGGAAGCGCCGGTTGGTCGCGCGGCCGATGGCGCACAGGCCGACGCGGCCGGCGACCTCGTGCCCCATCTGGGTGATGCCGCTGCGCGAAACCACGATCGCGACCCCCATCTGCGCCGACTTGATGATCATCTCGCTGGTCAGCCGGCCGGTCGTGTAGAACACCCGCGCGCCACCGAGCTCGTTCGCGGGCTGCATCGCGATCCAGCCGGCAATGGTGTCGATCGCGTTGTGGCGGCCCACGTCCTCCACGAAACAGCGCATGCGCACGCCCTCGCCGCCTTCGTCGAGCGTGAACAGCGCGCAGCCGTGCACCGACCCGGCCGACTTGTAGGTGCTCTCCTGGACGCGGATGGTGTTGACCAGCGCATAGAGCTGCGCCTGCGTGATGCGCGTGTCGGGCAGGCGCAGGCGCTCGATGCCGGCCATCAGTTCGCCGAAGACACTGCCCTGCCCGCAGCCGGTGGTCACGACCTTCTTGGCGGTGCGCTCCTCGATGCGGTCGATGCCAGTGTGCGTGCGCACCGCCGCGCCGCCGACGTCCCAGTCGACGGTGATCGACTCGACGTCCGAGGCCGATTCGATGAGCCGCTGGTTCAGCAGGTAGCCCAGCACGAGCAGTTCGGGCTCGGCGCCGAGCGTCATCAGCGTGACGAGTTCGCGCCGATCGACGTAGACCGTGAGATCCCGTTCGGCGGGGATGGAGACAGTGCCGCGCTCGCCGTGCTCATCGACGATTTCGACCTCGCGCGTGAGCGGCGCCCGGGCCCTCGTCAGGCGCGGGAGTGTCACTGCTTGGGCGCGGGGGCGCCTCGGCCGAAGGCTTCGCCTCCTCGGGCGCAGCGAAAGCGAACGGGCCAGGGTCGGCGCAAGGCGGCGTCGGCGTCGGGGTGGGCACCGGCTTGCCGGCGGCGACCAGCCCGTCGCGAACATGGGCCACCACGCGCTCCTGCGCCGGGCAGAGCTGGAAGGTATCGACCTTCGCCGACCAGGCCGCCTTTTGCGTTGCTTCGGCGGCCTTGAGCTTGGCGTCGGGCGTGGCGGCCGGCGCGGGCAACTTGGCGAAGGCAGCCGGCGCAGCGAACAGGGCCGCCAACAGGCCGCAGAGGATCAGCGACTTCTTCATGAGGGACTCCCTTCGACGCGGGCGCCGGCGACCGGTGCGTGGGCGGCAGCGCGGGCCTCGGCACTGCGCTCGGCCGGGATCTTGCCGGCAGCGATGTCGTCGTACCAGAGTTCGTGATGCTCCTTGGCCCAGGTTTCATCGACGTAGCCTTCGCGCATCGCAGCGTACGCGCCGCGCATGCCCAGCGTGCCGAGGTAGATGTGGCCCATGATCAGCGCGATCATGAGCAGCGTCGCGGTCGCATGGATCATGTGGGCGATCTGCATTTCGCCGCGCGTGTAGACGAAGCCCGGAAGCAGCTTGTCGAGGAAGAGCCCGGACCCGATCACGAAGCTGCCGAGCAGGAGCACGCCACCCCAGAACACGACCTTCTCGCCGGCATTGAAGCGGTGCGAGCGCGGCTCCCTGCCGCCGAACAGCCCGCCGCCGCGGCGGACCCATTCCATGTCGTAGCCGTGCGGCAGGTTGTCTCGGAAGAAGGTCACGATCATGAAGAGCGTGGTCAGGACGAACAGCGGGCCGACGAAGTTGTGCACCGTCTTGAGCACGTAGGTCAGCCAGCCGAAAAGCGCACCGCCGAGGATCGGCAAGAGGAAGAACTTGCCGAAGGCCATCACCATGCCCGAGATCGCGAGCACGATGAAGGCGATCGCGTTCGACCAGTGCGTCGCACGCTCGAAGGGCGTGAAGCGTTCGATTTTGTGGCCGGTCTCCCTTTCATGCAGGTCGATCGTTCCGCGCGTGAAGTAGTAGATCGTCACCGCGAGCAGCGTCACGAAAAGCAGTGCTGCGCCGTAGGGAATGATCAGGTTGTTGCGCGCCTGGCGCCAGGCTTCCCCGGCGTTGGTGTAGTGCGAGCCGGGGTACGTCACGAAGCGCTGGATCAGGTTTCCGGCCTCCGGCGCCTGCTCGACCGGCAGGCTGCTGACGCCGGTGACGCCACCGCTCACCTGCCGCCACATCGGGGCGTTGTTACCGGGCTGGACACGCTGGCGCTCGCCGTTGGTCTGGTCGAGGTAGCCGGGATCCTGGCTCGCATCGGGCTTGACCTCGAAGATGTTCTGGCTGCGGATGCCGCTGTCGGCCTGGGCCGGCGCAGCGGGCGCCGCTGCCGGCGCGGCGGTCGTGGCCGGCGCCTGCGTCTGCGCGCCGGCGAGGCCGCAACCCAGCACCGCGGCGACGACCAGCGCGTTAAGCACGTGTCTCATACGGCCTCCGCTTCAGTTGATCCGCGTGTATTCGTTCTGGCTGAACTGCATGCGCGCTTTGAGATGCTGTTCCCAGGAGTTACGGTCGCCGGGCTGCCAGCCGCTCGCCGTGAAGGCCGTGCCGGTGTTCGGTTGCGCCCCGCTGCCAGTCCACGGCGGCGCGTCGAACCGCACGCCGTGCTGGTTGGTCTGAGGCCTTTCGCCGCAGGCGCCGACGAGCAGCGCGACGGCGAGGAAAACGACAGTCGAAAGTGCGCGCTTCACTTGGTGCCTCCGTTCGTCGGCGTGCCGGCCTGGCGCGAACCGTAGGCCGTGCCCCAGCCCCAGACTTCCGCCCCCTTGCCGCGCTGGACCACGCGCGTGCGGAAGATGTCCGCCACGACATCGCCGTCGCCCGCGAGCAGGGCCTTGGTCGAGCACATTTCGGCGCAGGCGGGCAGCTTGCCTTCCGCGAGGCGGTTGCGGCCGTATTTCTCGAACTCGGCCTCGGAGCCGTTGGCTTCGGGACCGCCGGCGCAGAAGGTGCACTTGTCCATCTTGCCGCGCGCACCGAAGGTGCCTTGCGACGGGAACTGCGGTGCGCCGAACGGGCAGGCGTAGGAACAGTAGCCGCAGCCGATGCAGACGTCCTTGTCGTGCAGCACCACGCCTTCCTCGGTGCGATAGAAGCACTGGACCGGGCACACCGCCATGCAAGGCGCGTCGGAGCAGTGCATGCATGCGACGGAGATCGAGCGCTCGCCCGGCACGCCGTCATTGAGCGTGACGACGCGGCGGCGGTTCACGCCCCACGGCACTTCGTTTTCGTTCTTGCACGCGGTGACGCAACCGTTGCATTCGATGCAGCGCTCGGAGTCGCAGATGAATTTCATTCGGGCCATGTCATGCCTCCTGCCGAGCCGCCTCAAAGGAGGCATGCGCCCCCTCGGGGGGCAGCGAATACATCAAATGATGAGCGTGGGGGTTCATGTTCTTCTCCTTCACGCTCTCTCGACGTTGCAGATCGTCGTCTTGGTCTCTTGCATCATGGTCACGCTGTCGTAGCCATAAGTGGTCGAGGTGTTGATCGCCTCGCCGCGCACGATCGGGTGCGCACCCTCCGGGTAGTAGGCCAGCAGGTCTGCGCCCTGCCAGTGCCCCGAGAAGTGGAAAGGCAGGAACACCGTATCGGGCCCGACGCGCTCCGTCACCAGGGCCTGCACGTTCAGGCGCGCGCCGGTCGGGGTCATCACCCAGGCGCGCTCGCCGTTTCTAATGCCCTTCTCGGCCGCGACCTTCGGGTTGATCTCGATGAACATCTGCTGCTGCAGTTCGGCGAGCCACGGGTTGGAGCGGGTTTCCTCGCCGCCGCCCTCGTACTCGACCAGACGCCCCGAAGTCATGATGTAGGGGAACTTCTCCGAGATCTTGTCCGCGATGTTGCGCTGCTGCACGGTCTTGTAGAGCGTCGGCAGGCGCCAGAAGGCCATCTTGTCGTCGTGGGTCGGGTACTTCGCGGCGAGGTCCGGCCGGGTGCCGTAGAGCGGCTCGCGATGCTGCGGGATCGCATCCGGGAAGTTCCACACCGTCGCACGCGCCTTGGCATTGCCGAAGGGATGGCAGCCATGGTTCTTCATGAACACGCGGATCATGCCGCCGGAGTTGTCGGTCTTCCAGTTCTTGCCGTCGGCCTTGGCTTTCTCGTCGGCGGTGAGTTCGTCCCACCAGCCGAGCCGCTTGAGCAGCAGGTGATCGAGCTCAGGGTAGCCGGTGGTGATGGCCGCACCCAGCGAATGCGAACCGTCCTCGGCGAGCAGGTTCTTGCCGTTGCGCTCCACGCCGAAGTTCGCGCGAAAGTTGCCGCCGCCGTCCATCACGTGCTTGGAGGTGTCGTAGAGGTTCGGCGAGCCGGGGTGCTTGAGCTCCGGCGTGCCGTAGCAGGGCCACGGCAGGCCGTAGTAGTCGCCCGCGATGTCGTAGCCGTTGACCTTGTCCTTGACCGAAGCCTTGGCCCTGAGCGTGACCACGTCGAAGGCCGCCATGTTGCGCATGTGCGCCTGAAGGCGCTCCGGGCTCTGGCCGGTGTAGCCGATGGACCAGCAGTTCTTGTTGATCTCGCGCAGGATGTCGTCGGGCAAGGGCTCATCCATGCCCTTGACCTTCTGCATCCTGTAGTTCTTGGTCAGTTCCTTGCCGAAGCCGAGGCGGTCGGCGAACTGCTGCATGATCATGTGGTCGCTGCGGCTCTCCCAGAGCGGCTCGATGACCTTCTCGCGCCATTGCAGCGAGCGGTTCGATGCGGTGCACGACCCGCTGGTCTCGAACTGCGTGCAGGCCGGCAGCAGGTACACGGCGCGGTTGGGGTTGAGGTCCTCCGGCTTGCCCGGCATCGCCGCCATCGCCGCCGTCGCGGACGGATACGGGTCGATCACGACCAGCAGGTCGAGCTTGTCCATGGCCCGCTTCATTTCGAGGCCGCGCGTCTGCGAGTTCGGCGCATGGCCCCAGTAGACGACGCCGCGCAGGTTCGAGTCCTGGTCGATCAGCTCGTTCTTCTCGAGCACGCCGTCGATCCAGCGCGACACGGTGATGCCCGGCTTGGTCATCATCGCAGGCGAGGCGTAGCGGCTCTTGATCCACTCGTAGTCGACGCCCCAGCTCGCCGCGAAGTGCTTCCACGAGCCTTCGGTGAGGCCGTAGTAGCCGGGCAGCGAATCCGGGTTCGGGCCGACGTCGGTGGCACCCTGCACGTTGTCGTGGCCGCGGAAGATGTTGGTGCCGCCGCCCGAGGTGCCCACGTTGCCGAGCGCGAGCTGCAGGATGCACGAGGCGCGCACGATGGCGTTGCCGATCGTGTGCTGGGTCTGGCCCATGCACCAGACGACGGTGCCCGGACGGTTCTCGTGGAGCCAGGTCGCGACCTTGAGGACCTGCGCCTCCTTGACGCCGCAAGCCTCCTCGACCTTGTCGGGCGTCCACTTGGCGAGCACTTCGGCGCGCACTTCGTCCATGCCGAAGACGCGATCGTTGATGTATTTCTTGTCTTCCCAACCGTTCTTGAAGATGTGGTGCAGGATGCCGAACAGGAACGGAATGTCGGAGCCCGAGCGGATGCGCACGTACTCGTCGGCCTTGGCGGCCGTGCGGGTGAAGCGCGGGTCGACCACGATCATCTTGCAGCCGTGCTCCTTGGCGTGGAGCATGTGCAGCATGCTGACCGGATGCGCCTCGGCCGCGTTGGAGCCGATGTACATCGCGACCTTGGCGTTGCGCATGTCGTTGTACGAATTGGTCATGGCGCCGTAGCCCCATGTATTCGCAACGCCCGCGACGGTGGTGGAGTGGCAGATCCGCGCCTGGTGGTCGCAGTTGTTGCTGCCGAAGAAGCTCACGAACTTGCGCAGCAGGTAAGACTGCTCGTTGCTGTGCTTGCTGGAGCCGATCCAGTAGATCGAGTCGGGGCCGCTGGCCTTGCTGAGCTCCTTGAGCACTGGCGGTGATCTCGTCGAGCGCCGTGTCCCAGCTGATGCGCTGGTATTTGCCGTTCACCAGCTTCATGGGGTAGCGCAGGCGGTATTCGCCATGGCCGTGCTCCCGCAGCGCCGCGCCCTTGGCGCAATGCGCGCCGAGGTTGATCGGCGAGTCGAACACCGGCTCCTGGCGCACCCAGACGCCGTTTTCGACCACGGCATCCGAAGCGCAGCCCACCGAGCAGTGCGAACACACCGTGCGTCGGACTTCGACCTTGCCGGCACCGATCGCGGTGGGCTGGCCGTCGGCCGCCTTGGCTTTGCGGATCAGCGTGAGCTGGCCCGCCGCCAAGCCGACGCCGACCCCCAATCCGGAGCGGCGCAGGAACGCGCGCCGGTCCATGGTCGGCAAGGCATTGGAAAGTCCGCGCCGAAGGCTGTGCACGAACGGCGACGCGGGGTTCGAGGCAATCGCGGGCGTCGCAGCGCCGTCACGCGACGCGCCGCCTGCTTTCTTGGTCAATAGCATGGGGTTCACCTCCGTCGTCAGGCAGACGCGGTCTTGTAGTAGCGCTTGACGTGCTCGCTCAGCGTATAGCCGCCCCCCTTTTCGGGCGCGGGCTTGGGCTCGGGCGCGGCGCCGGAGGCATCGGGCACCTCGGCGACCTTGGGCAGCACCGTGACGGCCGCTGCGGCTGCGCCGACCGTGGCGGCGCCGAAAAGAATCCCCGACGGGAAGCCGGCCGTGGGCCGGAAGCTTGGCTGTCCTGCATGACGAACTCCAGGATTGGCTGACGCACCAGTCAGATATGAAACAAGTTACATAAGTTCGAATAGTAGTCGAGACCCTGATGCCGCGGGTCTGGGATTCCCTCCGAGATTTCCCCCGTTCTCGGTCAGAGCATGTCGAAGCCCTGGGCCTCGACCTCGCCGAAGGCGCGCGTGAGCGCCGCCAGCGCGGCGTAGAAACGGGCCTTCGGGTGCCGCGACACGGCATCGCACATGGCCGCAAGCCAGGGCTGGATGTGGGCCGAGAAGAACGCCCGTTGATGGGTCAGGTTGGCCACCTCGACGTCCTCGCCCGCGATCAGATAGCGCATCACCTCGAACAGGAAGGCGATGTGGTCCTCGGTTTCGGGCACGGTCTCCTCGCGCGCGAGGCCGAGCCGGTCGAGGTCGTTGCGCAGCTTGGCCAGCGGCTTGTCGTTGAGGAAGCCGCTCAGGTAGTGCGAGCCGAACAGAAAGACCTCCGGCTTGCCGATGCCACCGAAGAGCGCGTCGTATTCGTCGCCGAGCGCGGCGGCATCCATGCCACGCCCGACACCCACGAGGTGCCGCCACGGTTCCTCGAGAAAGGCGCCGGCCGCCGGGGCCTCGGTCGGCGCGACCTGGAAGGCTTCGAGCAACTCGGCATCCGGTGCCGCATACCAGAGCCGCGCGAGCAGCCCGTAGAGTTCCGCGCGCGCGATTTCTTCGTCGAGGGCCGAGGTCGCAGGGAAGGTCTGGCTCATTGTTGCGTGATCCTGGTGATCTTGATTTCGTCCTGCGCGCTGTACAGGTCGATGACCCGGCAGTCGCTGCACATCTTGAGGCGATCCAGCGCCTCGCCCTGGAACATCGCGTGGCCAGCCAGCTTGACCAGCATCGCCTCGATGGCCTTCTGCGTGCCGAAGGGCTTCCCGCAGCGGATGCAGGCCCACGGCCCGGCCTCGTTGAGCACCGTCGGCTGCTTGCGCGCGGGCGAGGCCAGCAGGCGCGGCATGAGATCGATCGCATCTTCCGGGCATGTGGTTGCGCAAAGCCCGCACTGGACGCAGTTCTTCTCGATGAACCGCAGCTGCGGCGATTCCCTGTTGTCCTGGAGCGCGCTCGCCGGGCAGGCGCCGACGCAGGCGAGGCACAGAGTGCACTTGTCCTTGTCGACCGTGATGGCGCCAAAGGGTGCGCCTTCGGGCAACGGGACCGCCAGCGGCACATCGGCCGGCGTCTTCAACGCGGGCGACTCCTCCATCAGGTGATCGAGCGCCAGTTCGAGTGTGCTGCGCTTTTCCGCACCGACCGCGAAGCGCGCGGCCTTGGACGGCACGATTTGCCGGGTCTCGCGCAAACCGGCCAGCGCGATGTCGAGCGCCGCCGGCGATGCCGCTTCGATGAGCCTGAAATGCGTGCCGGTGTAGCCGAGGCCGTGCAGAAGCGCCTGTGCGATCTCCGCCTGCTTCTTCAGCGCCGCGACATATTGCGGCGCTTCTTCGCCGGTCGCCAGCACGCACACCTGCGACGCGCCGAACGCGACCGCACTCAGCCAGAGATCGATGCCCGTGCTGGCTGCATGGTGGAGCGCCACCGGGATCACGTTCGCAGGAACGCCGTGCGCCTTGCGAAGCTGCGCCGCCCGGCCGAGCTGCTCGACCAGCGCGCGCCCGCCCTCCTCGCTATGCAGCAGCAGCGCCGCATCGCGTCCGCCGGCGGCGGCGTAGGTCGCGAGCAGCGTGCGCAGCTTGAGGCCCTGGTCCGGGGTGCGCGGATAGGTGTAGCCGAGCGCGCCGGTCGGGCACACCGTCGTGCAGGCGCCGCAGCCGACACAGAGGTTCGGGTTGACGACGATGCGCTGGCGCTCCTTGTCGCTCTCCACCGCGTGGGCCGAGCACACCTCGATGCAGGCGTTGCAGCCGACGACTTCGTTGCGGCTGTGTGCGCAGAGCTTCTGCCTGTAGTCGAAGAATTTCGGCTTCTCGAATTCGCCGACCAGCTCGCGCAGCCGCATCAAGGTCTGCGCGGCCTTCGGATGCGCCATGCCGCCCGGAAGGTGGAAGTAGCCTTGCGGCGGCGCATGCCAATCGATGAGCGGCGCCGCGCCCAGATCGAGCACGAGGTCGAAGGCGGCGTCCTGAGGCTCCGGCGCGCGATCGAACCGGATCGCGCCGGCCACGGAGCAGGCGCGCTCGCAGTCGCGGTGCGACGTGCACTTCGCGGTGTCGATCTGGTAGTCGAGCCCGATGGCCTGCTCGGGGCAGGCGCTCACGCAGGCATTGCAGCGCGTGCACAGGTCAAGGTCGATCGGGTTGCCCTGCGTCCACTGCAGCTCGAACGCGCCGAGCCACCCGGCGAGCGCATCGATGCGTCCTGCGATCACGGGCCAGCGCCGCTCCTGCGCGCCGCCGGCGACGCCGGGCCCGCGCGACAAGATCGTGACCTCGAGCGCATCGGCCACCAGCGCAGCGGCCTGCTCGGCTTCGTCGAGGGCCCCGACGATCAGCAGCCGGCCCTGGCTGGCATAGCCCACGGTCGAAACCGGATCGGGCTCGGGCAGCCCCGCGGCCGCCAGCAGCGCGGCGATCTTCGGCATCGCGCTCTTCGCGTCGCGGCTCCAGCCGCCGGTCTCGCGGATGTTCACGAAGCGGATCGGGGAGGTCGCTTCGGGCGTCTGCTGCGCCAGCGCGCCGAAGAGTCTCTTTTCCTGCGTGCACGCGACCACGACGTCGTCACCGGACTGGATCGCCCGCTGGAACGAGGGCGCTTCGCGACGGCAAAGTGCCGAATGCAGTGGGAGGGATTCAGTCAGCGCGGCCCCGAGCGCCTTCGGCTCGAGGGGCATCGTCTGGTTGCAGTCGCAGATCAGCGTCGTGGTCATCAGTCTTTTGGCTGGCAGGTTGCGCATCGGCCACCGGCGGGCAGGGAAGATCCCCGGAATGTTCGGACTTTGCCACGGCGTCCAATCCATCACCCTTGGGAGTTTCTTCGGGGTGCAAAGGGTCTTCGTCGAAGAGCTTCAGAAACTTCGCGCTGACCATCTGGCGCAAGACGCCCTCGGGCAGCGGCGAGGCCTTGGAGTAGTCGTCGATGTAGGTGTCCAGGCCATCCATCACGTTGAAGTGCGGATCGGAGAAGAGTTTCCTGAAGGCGGCGTTGCGCACCTCGGGCGCCACGTCCTGCGCCACGAAGGGCCGGAAGTCCGAGTCCATGGGCAGGGCCCTCACGTCGTCCAGCGTGAGCGGCGGCGCTTCGGCGGCTTCGGCGGACGACCGATCGGCGGGGATTGCGGGCTCGCCCGGCGACGGCGGCGCCGGCCGGTCCGACTCGCGTGGTGCCGCTTGCGGCGCCCGGGGCTCGTCCGGCATCTCCCCGCTGCGCGCCTGCTGCTTGCGGCGCGACCACCGGTCGAAGAAGCCTTCAGACATCGCCGGCTCCCCGGCCGCGCGGCTTTTCGGTGGACACGCTCGCGGCGTTGCCGAAGCGGTCGGTCAGCGAACGGAAGCTCTCCGGGCGCTTGCGGCGCTTGGGCTCGATCACATAGTGCTCATCGACGAAGGCGCGCAGCCACGCCACGACCTCCGCGGGCGCCGGTACCTGCTCGACGGTTTCCTGCGCGTCGAGCCACCGTCCGGCTTCGTCATAGCTGAGGGTCACGACCACCGGACGCGGGATCGGCTCGGCGGCCACCGTGGCCTCCTCGTCCATCCGCCAGAGCACGAACCAGCAGGGGGCGGGCGACGAGGCGTTCAGGTGATAGCCCTCGGCCTCGTCGCGGAACAGTTCGACCTTGAAGCCCGGGTGCAGCCAGCGCTGCACCTCTTCGCCGTCGCGCAAGAGACGCGGCTCACGGCCGAAGCCCGGTTCGTCGGGCACCACGTCGTCGAGCGTCCAGCGCCACGGCTGCCAGTGGCTCGACGGCCCGTGCAGGCGCTCACGCCGCATCACGACCGCGACGTCGAGGGGCGACTCGTGGCCGCCCGGGGGTTGAATTTCGGATTGCGCCATGCGGCGGACGATAGCCGATGCGCCGGAAACGACAGGCGATCGCGGGAATCGGGCCGCCGAGGGTAACAAAGTAGTACATCCTGTAGTACTTTTGTGACAAATTCGGCAATACACCAGAAACCTAAGTTCTCATTTTTTGGAAAACGGGGTGCTATGCGGTTCAATAGAGCCATTCACACAAAGTAACAAGAAGGTTCTGCTCATGAGCTACTACGACTGCGATTTCGCCCCCGGCGCCCTCGAGGTGACGGTGTCGGACCTGCTCATCGCCACGCCGACCTACTGCGATCCGCTGATCGATCCGGGCGTCCATCAGGTGCTGAAGCTGCTGCGCGAGCAACAGGGCATGGACGCCGCCTTCGTCTGCGAGGTGGTCGACGGCCAGCGCGTGACGCACCGCCCGCAGGCCCTGCAGCGCGCCCAGTTCATCGACGAGCAGGCGGAGCCGCTGGAAATGGCCTTCTGCCGGCAGGTGCTCAACGCCCGCGTGCCGGCCGGCTGCTACCTCAGCGCCCCCGTGGTGGTGAATGGCGGGATCTACGGCACCCTGTATTCGTTCAGCTTCAATCCCGATCCGGCCGTCGAGGCGCGCGATCTCAAGAAGCTGGAAATGGCCGCGCAGCTGGCGGCCCGGTTGATCAGCGAGCGCCGTCCGCGGACCGCAGCGCCCGTCACGCAAAACGCCGTGGCGCCCGTGCAGCACCGCGCCGAAGCGCGCGCCGCCTGATCAGCGAACGGGAACGAGCTGGAGGAACTCGCCCGGCGCCGGCATCAGCCGCAGCGCATCGACCGGCACCTCGACCCGCCTGTTGCACAGGAAGCGAAGCTGGCAGTCGCCGACGAGGATCACGTCGCCATTGCTCAGTTCGTGCGCGCGGACTCTCTCGCGATTCACGTAGGTGCCGTTGCGGCTGCCCATGTCCGTGAGGATGTAGTGCTCGCCGGTCCACTGGATGGCGGCGTGGTGGCGGCTCACCCGGTCGCTGTCGATGCACACGTTGTTGGAATGCGAGCGCCCGATGGTGGTGATCGGGCCCGCGAGGTTGACCTGCCGCACGCTGCCGTGCCGGGCCAGGATGATCAGTCTTGCCATGCCAGTTCCTGTAATTCGTTTGACTTGCATCGAAGCTTAGGACGGCAAGTCCAAACCGAAAGACAGAAACAGAAGGCTTAATCCCGCGCATTTCGAAACGCGTGGGTCAGTCAAGAGCATTACTTCACGAACGCCGTCCACACGCCGGCTTAGCGCGCGCCCTTGTTCTGCCGCTTGAAGCTCATTTCGAGGAAGTCGAGGAACGCCCGCAGCGCCGCGCTGTTGTGGCGCCGCTGGAGGTAGGCGGCCGAGAGCCACATGTCGCTGCGCGTGTAGGCCTGCAGCGCCGGCACCAGCTCGCCGTGGTCCACGTGCGGCTGCACCAGCATCTCGGGCAGGTAGATCACGCCGAAGCCCTGCATCGCGACCTGGATGAGCGGTGCGGCCTCGGTCGCATCCATGCGCGACTTCACCGCCACGTCGAAGGGCTTGCCGTCGACCTCGAAGCGCCACTGCGGGTGCGGGCCCAGGCGCGAGTGCGTGAGCGCGTCGTGGGTGGCGAGCTCGCTCGGATGCGTGGGCTTGCCGTGCTTCTTCCAGTACAGCGGCGAGGCACACACCACGAGGCTGCGGCGGGCGAGCTTGCGCACGATCAGGTTCTCGTCCTCGATCGGCCCGAAGTGCAGCGACAGGTCGATGCCCTCCTCGGCCATGTCGATGCTGCGGTTGGTCAGGTGCAGGCTGATGCCGACGTCAGGGTAGTGGCCCATGAAATCGCCGATCAGCTTCGGCAGGTCGCCTTGCCCCGCGCCGAGCGGCGCCGACAGGCGCAGGCGGCCCGTCGGCCGGCTCGCGTGCTCCTGCACTTCGGCCTGGGTGTCCTCGAACATCTCCATCATCGGCTTGCTGCGGTCGAGCAGCAGCGCGCCGGCATCGGTGAGGCTCACCGCACGCGTGGAGCGGTTGAGCAGCCGCACACCGAGCCGCGATTCGAGCTCGGCGATGTACTTGCTGACAGTGGCCTTGGAGACGTCGAGCTTGCTCGCGGCCCGGGAAAAACTGCCGTACGAAGCGACTTCGCGAAAGGTTCTGATCAGTTCGAGGCTGTCCATGACTGGGGTGGATTGTCCCCCGTCGCGCCGGTTCCGTAACCCGCTGCCGGCACCGGCACGCCGCCGCGCTCGATCTTCACCGCGCAGTACTTGAACTCCGGAATCTTGCCGAAGGGGTCGAGCGCCGCGTTGGTCATCAGGTTCGCCGCCGCCTCGTAGTACGCGAAGGGCACGAACACCGCGCCATGCGGCGTGCCGTCGTCGCGGCGCACATGGATCGCGACTTCGCCACGCCGCGAGCGGATGGTGATCACGTCACCGGCCTGAAGGCCCATCGCGTCCAGGTCGGCCTGGTTCATCGACGCGGTCGCCATCGGCTCCAGGGCATCGAGCACCGTGGCACGGCGCGTCATGCTGCCGGTGTGCCAGTGTTCGAGCTGGCGGCCGGTGATGAGCACGCAGGGGTAGTCCGCATCGGGCCGCTCGGCGGCCGGGATGATGTCGGCCGGCACCAGCTTCACGCGGCCGTCGGCGGTCGGGAACCTGTCCACGAAGACGATCGGCTGGCCCGGGTCGTCCTCGGAGAGGCACGGATAGGTCACGCTCGATTCGCGCTGCAGCCGCTCCCAGCTGATGCCGCTGATCGCCGCATGCATCGCCTGCCGCATCTCCTCGTAGACCGCCGCGACGCCGGATTCGGGGCCCTCGTAGTTCCAGGGCAGGCCCATGCGATTCGCCAGCTGCTGGATGATCCAGAGATCGGGTTTCGCATCGCCCGGCGGATCGAGCGCCCGCTTGCCGAGCTGCACCATGCGATCCGTGTTGCTCACGGTGCCGGTCTTCTCGGGCCAGGCGCTCGCGGGCAGCACCACGTCGGCGAGCCACGCGGTTTCGGTCATGAAGATGTCCTGCACCACCAGGTGCGCGAGGCTCGCGAGTGCGTGGCGCGCGTGGTTCAGGTCGGGGTCGCTCATGGCCGGGTTCTCGCCCATGATGTACATGCCGCGCACCTTGTGGGGATCGTCGTCGGGTGCGAGCGCCTTGTGCATGATCTCCACCACGGTGTAGCCCGGCTTGTCGTCCAGCGGCACGCCCCAGAAGTTCTCGAACCACGCATGCGCGCCCGCGTTGTCGACGCGCTGGTAGTTGGGGAACATCATCGGGATCAGCCCCGCGTCGCTCGCGCCCTGCACGTTGTTCTGGCCGCGCAGCGGGTGCAGGCCCGAGCCCGGCTTGCCGATCTGGCCGGTGACGGTGACCAGCGCGATCAGGCAGCGCGCGTTGTCGGTGCCGTGCACATGCTGGCTCACGCCCATGCCCCAGAGGATCATTGCGCCCTTGGCGGTCGCGAAGGCGCGCGCCACCTCGCGCAGGGTCTCGGCCGGGATGCCGCAGATCGGCGCCATCGCCTCCGGGCTGTAGCCCTTCACGTTCTCGCGCAACGCCTCGAAATTGCTGGCGCGATCGCGGATGAAGGCCTGGTCGACCAGCCCTTCGTCGATCACCGCATGGATGAGCGCATTGAGCATCGCGACGTCGGTGTCGGGCTTGAACTGCAGCGTGCGCCACGCATGCTTGCTGATGTCGGTGCGGCGCGGATCGGCCAGCACGATCTTCGCGCCGCGCCTGGCCGCGTTCTTCATCCAGGTGGCGGCCACCGGATGGTTCGCGGTCGGGTTGGAGCCGATCACCATGATCAGGTCCGCGTGTTCGACGTCGTTGACCTGGTTGCTCACCGCGCCGGAGCCCACGCCTTCGAGCAAGGCCGCCACGCTCGATGCATGGCACAGCCGCGTGCAGTGGTCGACGTTGTTGCTGCCGAAACCGGTACGCACCAGCTTCTGGAACAGATAGGCCTCCTCGTTGCTGCCCTTGGCGGAGCCGAACCCGGCCAGCGCCTTGCGGCCATGCGTGTCCCGCAGGTCCTTGAGCTTGCCGGCCGCGAGCGCCAGCGCCTCGTCCCAGCTTGCCTCGCGGAAGGCCTCGCTCCAGTCGCCGGGGCGGGGTGCGTCGTCGAAGGTCTTGGGCACGCCGGGCTTGCGGATCAGCGGTTTGGTGAGGCGCTGCGGATGGTGCGCGTAGTCGAAGCCGAAGCGGCCCTTCACGCACAGCCGGCTGTGGTTGGCCGGGCCGTCGCGGCCGTCGACGCTGACGATCCGGGCCGGGACGGCCCCTGTCGGGTCCGGGTCCTTGACGTTGTAGGTGATCAGGCAGCCCACGCCGCAGAACGGGCATACCGAATCGACCTTGCGATCCACCTTCTGCGAACCGATGTGGCTCTTGGGCATCAGCGCACCCGTCGGGCAGGCCTGCACGCATTCGCCGCAGGCCACGCAGGTGCTGTCGCCCATCGGGTCGTCCAAGTCGAAGACGATCTTCGAGTCCTGCCCGCGCAGCGCATAGCCGATCACGTCATTGACCTGCTCCTCGCGGCAGGCGCGCACGCAGCGGTTGCACTGGATGCAGGCATCGAGATTCACCGCCATCGCCGGGTGCGACACATCGGGTGCAGGCTGTTCGCGGCGCAGCGCCTTCAGCTCGGGCCGGACCGCGACATCGAGTTTGGCGGCCCATTCGCTGAGCTCGCCGTGCTGCCGGGTGGCGTCGTCGCCGATCCACTTGTAGCCCGCGTCGGGCATGTCCGAGAGCAGCATCTCGACGACCATCTTCTGGCTCTTCATCGCGCGCTCGCTGGTGGCTTGCACTTCCATGCCGGCCGCGACGGTGCGGCAGCAGCTCGGCGCGAGCGTGCGTTCGCCCTTCACCTCGACCACGCAGGCACGGCAGTTGCCGTCGGGGCGCAGGCCCTCCTTGAAGCACAGATGCGGGATGTCGACCCCGTGGCGCTTCGCGGCCGTGAGGATGGTCTCGCCCTCGAAGGCCTCCACGGTCTTTCCGTCGAGCTGGAACTCGACCGTCTGCGGCAGCAGTTCGGCGATCTTGGCAGGCGCGTTCATCCGGCGACCTCCTGGGGAAAGTACTTCTGGATGCAGCGGATCGGATTGGGCGCAGCCTGCCCCAATCCGCAGATGGAGGCATCACCCATGACCTGCGCGAGGTCTTCAAGCGTGGCGTTGTCCCACACCGGCGCCTCCATCAGCGCCGCCGCCTTCGCAGTGCCGACACGGCACGGCGTGCATTGGCCGCAGCTCTCGTGCGCGAAGAAACGCATCACGTTGAGCGCGGCGTCGCGCGCGCGGTCATGCTGGCTGAGCACCATCACCGCCGCGGATCCGATGAAGCAGCCGTGCGGCTGCAACGTGTCGAAGTCCAGCGGGATGTCGTTCATGCGCGCGGGCAGGATGCCGCCCGACGCGCCGCCCGGCAGGTAGGCGTAGAGCGTGTGGCCCTCCTGCATGCCGCCGCAGTATTCGTCGATCAGCTCCTGCACCGTGATGCCTGCCGGCGCCAGCTTGACGCCGGGCGACTTGACGCGCCCGCTCACGCTGAAGCTGCGCAGCCCCTTGCGGCCATGGCGGCCGAAGGCGCTGAACCATTGCGGTCCCTTCTGCACGATGTCGCGCACCCAGTAGAGCGTCTCGAAGTTGTGCTCCAGCGTCGGCCGGCCGAACAGGCCCACCTGGGCGATGTAGGGCGGACGCATGCGCGGTTCGCCGCGCTTGCCTTCGATGCTTTCGATCATCGCGGACTCTTCGCCGCAGATGTAGGCGCCCGCGCCGCGTCGCAGTTCGATGTGCGGCAGCGGGCAAGGCGGATCGGCCCGCAGCCCGGCGAGTTCCGCCTCGAGGAGTTCGCGGCAGTCGTGGTATTCGTCGCGAAGGTAGAGATAGCAGGCGTCGATGCCGACGATGCGCGCGGCAACCAGCACGCCTTCGAGGAGGCGATGCGGATCGCGCTCGAGGTAGACCCGGTCCTTGAAGGTGCCGGGTTCGCCCTCGTCGATGTTCACCGCCATGAGCTTCGGCGCCGGCTGGTCGCGCACGATGCGCCACTTGCGCCCGGTCGGGAATCCCGCGCCGCCCAAGCCGCGCAGGCCCGAGTTCTCCATCGCGCGGATGACCGTCTCCGCTTCCTTCTCGTTGCCGACCAGGGCCGCGGCGAGCTGGTAGCCGCCCTGCTCACGGTAGGTGGCGTAGTCCGTATAGGCCGGGTGCACTTCGATCTGACCCGAAAGCGGCGAGACGCTTCGCTGCGCCAGCTCGGCGGGCTCGAAGCGCGCAACAGACCTCCTGGCAGGCGGCCCGGCCTGAAGCGATTCGCCGGAAAGAACGGTGGCCAGCACCTTCTCCGCGGTCGCGCACGGCACTGCCCGCTGGTGCACCGCCACCGCAGGCGCCTGCTCGCAGCGGCCGATGCAGGGCGCGGAGATCACCCGCACGTCGTCGCGTCCGGCCTGCCCCAGCAGCGCGGGCAGCCGCGCGAGCAGATCCTTCGCACCGGCCATCTCGCACGAGAGGCTCTCGCACACGCGCACCGTGAGGCCCGGCGCGTCCTCGCCGCCACGCACGATCTCGAAGTGGTGATAGAAGCTCGCGACCTCGAACACCTCCGCCATCGGGAGGTTCATGAGCTTCGCGAGCGCGACCAGATGGTGGTCGCGCAGGCAACCGTGCGTGTCGTTGATCCTGTGCAGGTACTCGATCAGCAGATCGCGCGGATAGCCGTCGGCGGCTGTACCGGGCGGCGGGCCGATCAGCTCGCGCACCTGCTCCAGCGAGGCTTCCTCGGGCTGTCGGCCCTTGAGCTTGCTTTTTCGCCGGATGCGCTCCCGCAACTGGTCGGGCGTTGCGACCGCGACTTCCCTGATTCTTTTTTCGGTGCCTGTGTCATTCATTTGGCTTGGCGCCCGGCGTGGGCCGGGCGCCTGTCTCTCACGTCAATTGAAGAATTTCGCAGCGGCCACCAGTGTGCGATAGACGCCCCAGGCCAGCGGGACGCCGACTGCCAGCCAGGCCAGCGCCACCACGGCGGGGCTGGCCGCACCGCTGCCGCCCGACGAAGCCGAGCCCGCCTCGGCCGCGAGGGCCTTTTCGTGCGCGAGCCTCTTCTCGTGGGCCAGCTCTGCATCGCTCATGAAGTGCTTGTCCGCCACCGGGCGCACCAGCAGATTGCAGATCAGCCCGATCACGAGCATGCCGACCAGGATGTACATGGTCTGGTTGTAGACCTGCTCGCGCGGAATGCCAAGCCCGAGCTGGTATTCGCGCATGTAGTTCACCACCACCGGGCCCAGGATGCCCGCCGTCGCCCATGCGGTCAGCAGCCGGCCGTGGATGGCGCCCACCATCTGCGTGCCGAACAGGTCGGCCAGGTAGGCCGGCACCGTCGAAAAGCCGCCGCCGTACATCGACAGGATGATGCAGAACGCACCGACGAACAGCAGCTTGCTGCCCGCGCCGGCGGACGAGGGGATGCTCCAGTACAGCAATCCGCCGAGCACGAAGAACACCGTGTAGGTGAGCTTGCGGCCCAGCTTGTCCGACAGGCTCGCCCAGAAGAAGCGCCCGCCGATGTTGAACAGAGACAAGAGTGCCGCGAAGCCGCCCGCCACCGTGGCGATGGATGCGAGCTGCGTCTTGTCGAGTTCTCCGAACTTCTTGGCCACGCCGATCAGGTTGCCGCCGAAAACCTCCTGCAGCATCGGGCTGGCCATGCCGATCACGCCGATGCCGGCGCTCACGTTCATGGTGAGCACCATCCACACGAGCCAGAACTGCGGGATGCCCCACACCTTCTTCACGTGCACATGGCGCTGCGTGATCATCGCGTTATGGGTCTGCGCGGGCGACGGGGTCCAGCCCTCGGGCTTCCACCCGGTCGCCGGCACGCGGTAGCCGAGCGCGCCGCCCATCATGAACACGAAGTAGACCAGCGCCATCACGACGAAGGTCTGCATCACGCCGACGTCCGTGGGGCTGGAGAAAGCCTTCATCAGGTCCACCGCGAGCGGCGAGCCGATCATCGCGCCGCCGCCGAAGCCCATGATCGCCATGCCGGTCGCCATGCCGCGCCGGTCGGGGAACCACTTGATGAGCGTGCTCACCGGCGAGATGTAGCCGAGCCCGAGCCCGATGCCGCCGATCACGCCGGAGCCGACGATCATCATCCAGAACTGATGCAGGTGAATGCCCAGTGCCGAGAGCAGCATGCCGCCGCACCAGCACACGGCCGACACCACGCCGGCCTTGCGCGGACCCGCGCGTTCGAGCCAGCCGCCCCACAGCGCCGCGGCGCAGCCGAGGAAGACGAAGAACAACGTGTACATCCAGCCCAGCGTGGCGATGCGCCAGTCGCAGCCGGTGGCGAAAAGCTCGGCGAAGAAGCCCATGTCGCTCGGACAGGCCTTGGCGCCGGTCCCGGCGGTGGACAGCGACTTCGACAGCGGCAACCAGAACACCGAAAAGCCATAGGCCATGCCGATGCAGAGATGGATCGCCAATGCGGCCGGCGGGACCAGCCAGCGGTTGAAGCCCGGCCCCGCGATGATCCGTTCCTTGTCAAGAAAGCCCGGCTCCGGCACAGCCACGCCGATGCCGTTACCGCCGAGGACGCCTGCAGTTGAACCTGTCATTCGATTTGTCTCCTGTTATGGTCGTGAGCGCCCTCTGTGGGGCCCGCGGAGTGTCATTGGGCCTGTTACAAATCGTCAAATAGATTCAATACATAGGGCGATTCAATAAATAAATGGACGTGACAAAGCCGGCCTCGGGGGCCGGCCTGACCAGGTTCAGCCGGGCATCAGGCGCCCAGCGCGCCGCTGTGCTGCTCGACCTGCTCGCGCCACTGTGGCGTCTGCAAGAGCGCCAGCGCCGCCTCCAGCGCACGCGAAGGCCGCACGCCCTGCTGCGTCATGAAGCCGATGGGCGTCTTCACATGGGGCTCGACGAGCGGCAGCGCTTCGAGCTCGCGATGGTTGCGCACCGCCGCGACCATCGCGCCCGGCAGCACGCTGCAGACATTGCCTGCGACCACGCCGAGCACCAGCGTCAGCACCGAGTTCGTCTCGATGGCCGGCGCCACCGTGTTTCCGCTCGCACGGAAAGCCTGGTCGATGATGTCGCGGTTGTGCATGTCCGGCGTGAGCAGGCACAGCGGCAACTCGGCCACCTCGGCCCAGGTGGTCGGCTTGCCGATGCGCAGCATGTCCGCCGCCGGCCGCCCGGCGCGGCGCAGCAGGAAATAGTGCTCGACGGTCTGCGGCCGGGCATCGAGCTTCACGTCCCGAAGGTGCATGCGCTCGATGTAGCCCAGCGCCAGATCGAGCGAAAGGGTTTCGAGGCCGGTCTCGAGCTGCTGCGAGCTCATCGTGAGCACCGACGGCACGATGCCCGGATGCCGCTGCTGCAGCATCGCCGCAAAGCGCGCCAGCACCGGGATGGCCGTGGGCACCGCCGCCATGCGCAGGTGGCCGCAGGGCTTGCCCTCCTCGCTGCGCAGCTCCTGCTGCAGCACCTCGCTTTCGCGCAGCATGCGCTGCGCGGTCGCCAGCACGAGTTCGCCTTCGTGCGTGAGCCCGACGTAGGTGCGGCCTCGCCGCACGATCACCACGCCGTATTCGGCCTCCAGCGCGCGCAGCGCATTCGACAGCGCCGGCTGCGTGATGTGGCAGGCCTGCGCGGCGCGGCCGAAGTGGCGATGCTCGTCGAGCGCGACGAGGTAGCGCATCGAGGCGAGCAGGTTCATGCGAGCGCTGCCGGCCTCAGGTGTTCTTGCTGATCGTGATCGTCGGGAACTTGGCCGAGAAGTCCTTGGCCTTCTCGGCGATGCCCACCGCGACCCGTCGCGCGACCGCCTTGTAGAGGCCGGCCACCTCGCCGTCGGGGTCGGCCACCACCGTCGGCTTGCCGCTGTCGGCCTGCAGCCGGATATTGATGTCCAGCGGCAGCGCGCCGAGGTACTCCATCTTGTACTGCTCGGCCATCTTCTTGCCGCCTTCGGCACCGAAGATGTGCTCGACATGGCCGCAGTTCGAGCACACGTGCACCGCCATGTTCTCGACGATGCCGAGGATCGGCACGCCGACCTTCTCGAACATCTTGATGCCCTTCTTCGCGTCGAGCAGCGCGATGTCCTGCGGCGTGGTAACGATCACCGCGCCCGTCATCGGCACACGCTGCGAGAGCGTGAGCTGGATGTCGCCGGTGCCGGGCGGCATGTCGACGATGAGGTAGTCGAGGTCCTTCCAGTTGGTCTGGCGCAGGAGCTGTTCCAGCGCCTGCGTGGCCATCGGGCCGCGCCAGATCATGGCTTCGTCCTGGTCGACGAGGAAGCCGATCGACATGACCTGCACGCCGTGGTTTTCCAGCGGCTCCATGGTCTTGCCGTCCTCGCTTTCGGGGCGGCGGTCAATGCCGAGCATCATCGGCTGGCTCGGACCGTAGATGTCGGCATCGAGGAGCCCCACCTTCGCGCCCTCGGCAGCGAGTGCCAGCGCGAGATTGGCCGCGGTGGTGCTCTTGCCGACGCCCCCTTGCCCGATGCGACCGCGATGATGTTCTTCACGTTGGGCATCAGCTGCACGCCGCGCTGAACCGCATGGCTGATCACTCTCGTGGTCACGTTGACCGAGACGTTCTCCACGCCCGGCACCGCCTTCGCGGCCGCCACGAGTGCCTTGCGGATCCCGGGCACCTGGCTCTTGGCCGGGTAGCCGAGCTCGATGTCGAAGGCGACGTCGCCACCGTGGATCTGGACGTTCTTCAACGCCTTGGTGCTGACGAAATCCTTGCCGGTGTTGGGGTCCTGGACCGCCTGGAGCGCGCTTGCGAGCGCTTCTTGTGTAACTGCCATCTGGGTAACTCCTGAATGGCGGCTAGTCTAGTGCGACGGCGCCAGGCGCCCCGGCCGCGCGGCGCTTGCCCATGGAGGCCAAAGATCATTTCGCCATTTGGAACCAACGATTCGTTCGTTCTCGATCGGCTCGCCGCTGCGGACAATGAAAACCGCCATGAATTTCCAACAACTGCGCTCGGTGCGCGAGGCCGTGCGCTGCGGCTTCAACCTGACCGAAGTCGCGCATCAGCTTCACACCTCCCAGCCCGGCGTGAGCCGGCAGATCCGCGAGCTCGAGGAAGAGCTGGGCATCGAGCTCTTCGTGCGCGCCGGCAAGCGCCTCACCGGGCTCACCGAGCCCGGCGGCCATGTCCTGCCGATCATCGAGCGCATGCTGATGGAAAGCTCGAACCTGAAGCTCGCGGGCCAGGAGTTCGTCGCGCGGCAGACCGGGCTGCTCTCGATCGCGGCCACGCACTCCCAGGCGCGCTACGCGCTGCCGGTGGCGGTGCAGGATTTCCGGGCGCAGTTTCCCGACGTGAAGCTGCATCTGCACCAGGGCTCGCCGAAGCAGATCGCACAGATGCTGCTCGACGGCGAGGTCGACGTCGGCATCGCGACCGAGGCGCTCGGCGACTACCCGCAGCTCGTCGCGCTGCCGTGCTACCGCTGGACGCACTCGGTGGTGGTGCCGCAGGGACATGCGCTGCTCGACGAACCGCTGACGCTGGAGGCACTCGCGAAGCATCCGCTGATCACCTACGACACCGGTTTCACCGGACGTACGCGCATCGACAAGGCCTTCGAGGAACGCGGCCTCGCGCCCCATATCGTGCTGACCGCGATGGACGCGGACGTCATCAAGACCTACGCGCAACTGGGCATGGGCGTGGGCATCGTCGCCGGCATCGCCTACGAGGCCGAGCGCGACACGCAATTGCAGGCACTCGACGCGGGCGCGCTGTTCGGCATCCACCTGACCAAGCTCGCGGTGCGGCGCGGAAGCTATCTGCGCGGCTATGTGCATACCTTCATCGAATCGTTTGCGCCGACGCTGTCGCGCGAGGTGGTGGAAAAGGCGCTGGCGGACGATCCCGCCACCCAGATCGAATCCTGATCCGCCGAGACGGGGTACGCTTGCGCCCAGCGCATGCCTTCCGTCCCGAACGATCCACCCAGCGCCGAAACCTCGCCGACCGGTCTGGTCCTGACCGGCGGCGGTGCGCGCGCGGCCTACCAGGTCGGCGTGCTGCAGGCGATCGGCAGGCTGCGGCGCAGCGCCGGCGAGCGGCCGCGCAGCAATCCCTTCCAGATCATCACCGGCACCTCGGCGGGCGCGATCAATGCCGCGGCACTCGCCTGCGGGGCCGACGACTTCGAGGCCACGGTGCGGATGATCGGGCGCGCCTGGTCCGGCCTCGGGCCCGGCCAGGTCTACCGCGCCGACGCGCTGAGCGTGGTGCGCAGCGACGCGCCGTGGGCCCGCCTGCTTTCGGCGGGCTGGCTGATCGCCAGATGGCGGCGCAGCGGCCTGCGCTCGCTGCTCGACAACTCACCGCTGCGCCAGCTGCTGGAGCAGATGGTGCCGCTGGATCGGCTGGACGATCTGATGGCGAAGGGCCATCTCGATGCCCTGGCGGTAACCGCATCGAGCTACGGGTCGGGCGAGCACGTGACCTTCTATCAGGCCGGCCCGCACCAGCAACCGTGGGTCCGGTCCAAGCGCATGGCGGTGCCTGTGCGCATCACCTACGACCATCTGCTCGCTTCGTCGGCCATTCCATTCGTGTTCCCGGCGAGGGCGCTCGACATGGGCGCGCACGTGGAGTACTTCGGCGACGGGTCGATGCGGCAGTCCGCGCCGCTGTCGGCGGCCATCCACCTGGGCGCGCGGCGCGTCCTCGCGATCGGCTCCGGCCGCATCCAGGAGCCGCAGGAGGCGCTGGCGCCGAATGCGCTCAGCGGCTATCCGTCGCTGGCGCAGATCGCCGGCCATACGCTCTCGAGCATCTTCCTGGATTCGCTGACCGCGGACGTCGAACGCCTGCGCCGCATCAACCAGACCCTGTCGCTGATCCCGCTCGAAGCGCGCGCACGTACCGCGCTGCGGCACGTCGAGCTGTTGCTGATCGCGCCATCGCAGCGCGTGGACCTCATCGCCGCGCGGCACGCACACGCGCTGCCCCCGGCCGTGCGCAGCCTGCTCGGCGAGCCCTCGATGCCGCGTGCCGCCGAAGAGCTCAAGGGCGCAGCGCTCGCGAGCTACCTGCTGTTCGAGAAAGCCTTCACGCGCGAGCTGATCGCGCTCGGGCGGTCGGATGCGATGGAGCAGCGCCACGCGATCCGCAGGTTCTTCGGCTGGAAGCGCAACGAAGCCTTGCCGGACGGCCTCAGGGCGCCATGCCGAGACGCTTGACCATCCGCACCGCGTCCTCGACGTCCTCGTAGTAGCCCGGGCTGGACGCATATTCCGTGAAGCCGTGCCGCCGATAGAAGGCCTTGGCCGTCGCGTTGCCGATCCGCGCCTCGAGCCGAATCGCGCGCATGCCCGCCACGGCGGCGGTGGTTTCGAGCCATGCCAGGAGTGCGGAACCCACGCCCGAGCGTCGTTGCTGGGCGCGCACGGCGAAGAGCGCGATGTGCGCCTCGTCGTCCCCGTACTGCATGATCCCGAATCCGAGGAGCATGCCGTCCCGCCGCGCCACGGCCACGTTGGTCTCCTCGCTGCGGATGGCGCGCAATACGCGGCGTTCGGTCCAGCGCCACGAAAGACCCCGCTCGATGCTGTCGCGGGACAGCTCCGCGATCGCCCCGGCATCGGCCGCCCGGGCAAGGGTGATTTCGTAGGCGGTGATCACGTCGGAACTCCGGTTGGCGGGACGACTATAGCCCCGGCACCTAAAATGCGTGTCCTCCCGCTGGCCCCGGCGGCTGCCGCCGCCCCTCGAGCCAGCACGTTTTCTGA
Organism: Variovorax ureilyticus; assembly: GCF_050632185.1. GTDB lineage: Bacteria > Pseudomonadota > Gammaproteobacteria > Burkholderiales > Burkholderiaceae_C > Variovorax > Variovorax ureilyticus_A. Next base: position 783,339 of record NZ_CP192579.1, on the reverse strand, counting down.
TCTCCCCGAAAGCGCACCACGCGATGTCCCAGCGCAAACTCTTCGTCACCACCGCCCTGCCCTACGCCAACGGCAAGTTCCACGTCGGCCACATCATGGAATACATCCAGGCCGACATCTGGGTGCGCTTCCAGCGCATGCAGGGGCACATGGTGCACTTCGTGGGTGCCGACGACGCGCACGGGGCGCCGATCATGATCGCGGCCGAAAAGGCCGGCAAGACGCCGCAGGAATTCGTCGGCGAGATCGCCGTGGGCCGCAAGGAATACCTCGACGGCTTCCACATCCGTTTCGACAACTGGCACTCGACCGACAGCGTGGAGAACACCGAGCTTGCCCAGGGCATCTACAGGAAGCTCCGGGACAGCGGCATGATCGCCACCCGCACCATCGAACAGTTCTACGACCCGGTCAAGGGCATGTTCCTGCCCGACCGCTACATCAAGGGCGAATGTCCGGTGTGCCACGCCAAGGACCAGTACGGCGACGCCTGCGAGGTCTGCAGCAGCGTCTATTCGCCGACCGAACTCATCAACCCCTACTCGACGCTGACCGGCGCCACGCCCGAGCTGCGCAGCTCGGAGCACTTCTTCTTCAAGCTCTCCGACCCGCAGGTGGTCGATTTCCTGAAGGCCTGGACGCAGGACGGCAAGCTCCAGCCCGAGATGGCGCGCAAGGCCGGCGAGTGGTTCGAGGCCGGCATGGCCGACTGGGACATCTCGCGCGAGGCGCCGTACTTCGGCATCGAGATCCCCGACGCGCCCGGCAAGTACTTCTACGTGTGGCTCGACGCGCCGGTCGGCTATCTCGCGAGCCTGAAGAACCACTTCGACAAGGGCCGGGCGGCCCACCACTGGCACGCGCCCTCGCGTACCGCGCAGAGCTTCGACGACTTCGTGGCCGATCCCTCCGTCGAGCAGGTGCACTTCATCGGCAAGGACATCGTCTACTTCCACACGCTGTTCTGGCCCGCGATGCTGAAGTTCAGCGGCCGCAAGACGCCGAGCCAGGTCAACGTGCACGGCTTCATCACGGTGTCGGGCGAGAAGATGAGCAAGAGCCGGGGTACCGGCATCGATCCGCTCAAGTACCTCTCGATCGGCATGAACCCCGAGTGGCTGCGCTACTACATCGCGGCCAAGCTCAATGCGAAGGTGGAAGACGTCGACTTCAACCCCGACGACTTCATCGCGCGGGTGAACGCGGACCTGATCGGCAAGTACATCAACATCGCGAGCCGCGCGGCGGGCTTCATCGCCAAGCGCTTCGGCGGCAAGCTGGGCGCGGTGGCGGCGGACGGCACCGCGCTGCTGTCGGCGCTGCAGGCGGCTTCGGCTTCGATGCAGACGCTCTACGACACCCGCGACTACGCACGCGCACTGCGCGAGATCATGGCGCTGGCCGACAAGGTCAACGAGTACGTCGACCAGAACAAGCCCTGGGAACTCGCGAAGAAGGAAGGCATGGATGCGCGCCTGCACGATGTGTGCACCGCCTGCATCGAGGCCTTCCGCCTGCTGACGATCTATCTGAAGCCCGTGCTGCCGGCGCTTGCCGTGCAGGTCGAGACTTTCCTTGGCACCGCGCCGCTGGTGTCCGCGGATGCCGGCAAGCTGCTCGGCGCGGGCCATGCGATCAACGACTATAAGCACCTGATGCAGCGCGTCGATGCCAAACAGCTCGACCAGCTTTTCGAAGCGCCCGAACCGGCCGCGGCACCTGCCGAAGCAACGGAGCTGCCCGGCGGTGAAGGCATCGCGCCGACGATCACCATCGACGACTTCGCGAAGATCGACCTGCGCATCGCGAAGATCGTGCAATGCCAGAAGGTCGAGGGCTCGACCAAGCTGCTGCATCTCACGCTCGATGTGGGCGAAGGCAGGACACGCAATGTCTTCTCCGGCATCGCCTCGGTCTACCAGCCCGAGCAGCTCGTGGGCAAGCTCACCGTCATGGTCGCCAACCTGGCACCGCGCAAGATGAAGTTCGGCGTCTCCGAAGGCATGGTGCTGGCCGCCAGCCACGCGGACGAGAAGGCCACACCGGGCATCTACGTGGTCGAACCCTGGCCGGGCGCCATCCCCGGCATGAGGGTCCGTTGATGATGCGGCGGCTCGTTCTGCTGGTTGCGCTCGCATGTTCCGTCGTGTTGGGCGGATGCGCCGTCGCGAGCGCCGCAGTCACCGTCACGAGCACGGCCGTCAGCGTGGGCGCCGGCGCCGTCGGCCTTGCGGCCGATGCCGCGATCGGTACCGCGCGCATCGCCGGCAAGGCGGTGGGCGCAGCCGCCGATGCGGCGCTGCCCGGCGACTCGAACTAGCGTATTCGCCACAAGGGCGCATCCACAAAAGCGCCCATGACCCCGCCCCCGAAGGCATGCCGCACGCGGACGGGCACGAAGGCTAAGGCGCCTCCACGCCGCGGTCGGGCGACGAGCCGGCGCTGACGACGCGCTGCGCGTCGTCGACCGCGGCAGTGAACACCATCGGCGAATTCAGCGGCTGGACCCAGCGCCATTCCCATTCGGTCTGGCTCTTGAGCGGGTACGGCGTGCGCCTGGCGGGCTTGCCGAGCAGCCGGCGCACATCCTCCACCGGCATGCCGGGCGAGACCTTGGCGAAGTTCTCCGGCGTGAGCACCTGCCGCAGCGCGCTCATCTTGCCGTCGGGGCCGATCGTGATCATGTAGTTCTTCTGGCCCTGCGGCTGGCGGTTGTATTCGAAAACGCGGCCGGCCGGCGTGTCCCAGACGTTCTCGGGCTCGCCGAAGCGCGCGCGGACGTCGGCCTCGGTGGAAACGCCCTCCTCCAGTTCGCTGATGCGCTTCGAGTCACAGCCGAAAAGCCAGAACATGGTCGTCAGAAGCAGAAACGGCGTGATGCCGCGGCGGATTGTCGATGGCTGCATACCGTCCCAGTCAATTGCACGGGACGATCAGTCTAGCCGTCGAAATCAGTTCGCCGCGAAGCAATACATGAGGCCCGCGCCGCCGGTACTCCTGAACCCTTCCAGGCTGCAGCCCCGGGTGGCGTGCGAGGAGTTCCACGACATCGACGCCGGCGGCGCGTTCGTGCCCATGCGGTTGTGATGGCCGACGATGGCGGAGCCCTCGCCGCTTCGGGTCCAGTTGCCGCAGGTCGTGTCCTTGCTGGTGTCGGTGGAAGCGCGCCCGTCCGGCATCGAGCCGGTCAGGATGTCGTGATTGTTGACGGGGTCCCCACTCGCGCTGACGATCTCGCCCTTTTCCGTCAGCCCGGTCTGCTTGTCGATGTTGTTGGTGCCATGCAGATCGTCGAGGTTGTTGGCGATCGTCACGCCTTTCACATTGACCCACGGCCCGTTGCCGATGCGATCGCGGGCGTTCACCGCCGGACTTCCGGCCGTCGCGGTCGTGCTCAGGTACGCACGCCGGTGCGGCCGCCGGCGCCGACGCTTTCGGCAAGACTCTGGCAATAGCGATCGGCGCCCGCGAGACCACCGAAGTCGCCTCCCTTGCCCGGATTGGCGCTGGTGATGAAGAAGCTCATCTTGTTCTTCGGTGCGGACGAGCCACCAGTCGCACAGGCGGCCACCAGCGCGGCGGCAGCGATCGTCGAAGCAAGGAATAGCGTGGATCGGCGTTTCATCGACAGGCTCCTCGGTGTTTGGGAGCCGCCACGCTAGCGCATGCCGCGGCGGGCTTCAATGCGGAATCCACCCGGTAAAATCCTGCGCCAAAGGTTCAATCGCCATGCCCATCTTCGCCCGCCCGCACTACACCTCCGAGATCACCAACTTCATCGAAGAGATGAAGGAAAAGAAACCGACGCTCGAAGCCGAGCAGCGCGCCGGACGCGCTCTGCTGTGGGACAAGCACCTCGACCCCAGCCTGCAGGAAGAATTCAGCGAAGGCCGGGTCCCGCAGCAGCCCTACGTCTACCAGACCCAAGCCAAGTAAGTGACCATCCGCGCCGTACCGGGTACCGGCACCCGCCGCCAGGGCGACGGCGCTGAAGCGGACGAGCACGCCCTTTCGGCACAGGACGTGGTCACAGCGGAGGACGGCGCCGCCGTGGTGCCGCCGATGCCCGATGTGATCGACCAGGTCGCGCTCGCCCGCCTGTACGGCGAGCCGCTGTTCGCGCTGCCGAACGACCTCTACATTCCGCCCGACGCGCTGAAGGTCTTCCTGGAAGCCTTCGAGGGGCCGCTCGACCTGCTGCTGTATCTCATCCGCAAGCAGAACTTCAACATCCTCGACATCCCGATGGCAGGGCTGACTCGGCAGTACCTCAGCTACGTCGACGAAATCCGCCAATCCAATCTCGAGCTCGCCGCCGAGTACCTGCTGATGGCCGCGATGCTCATCGAGATCAAGTCGCGGATGCTGCTGCCGCCCAAGAAGACGGCCGACGGCGAGGAAGCCGAAGACCCGCGCGCCGAGCTCGTCCGCCGGCTGCTCGAATACGAGCAGACCAAGCTGCAGGCCGCCGCGCTGAGCGCCCTGCCGCAGGCCGGGCGCGATTTCTGGAAGGCGCAGGTCTACATCGAGCAATCGCTGAAGCCGCGCTTTCCGGACGTCAACGTCGTCGACCTGCGCGAAGCCTGGGCCGACATCCTCAAGCGCGCGAAGCTGGTGCAGCACCACAAGATTTCGCGCGAGGAACTGAGCGTGCGCGAACACATGAGCATCGTGCTGCGTCAGTTGCAGGGTCGGCAGTTCGTCGAGTTCGAGAAGCTCTTCGATATGTCGCGGGGCACGCCGGTGATGATCGTCACCTTCATCGCGATGCTCGAACTCGCCAAGGAAACGCTGATCGACATCACGCAGGCCGAAGCCTTCGCGCCGATCTACGTGCGGCTGGCCTATACGCCGGCCTGAGCGCGGTCCGTCCGGGCTCAGCCGGATTCGCTGCCGGGCTCGCGCGCCATGAGTTCGGCGACTGCATCCGCCGGGCGCACCCGGCCGTCGAGCACCGCCACCACGCCGGCCGAAATCGGCATCTCGACGCCCAGATGCCGCGCGCGTTGCACCACGGTGCGCGCGCAATAGACGCCTTCGGCCACGTGGCCGAGCGAATCGACCGCTTGCGACAGCGTATGGCCCTGTGCCAGCAGAAGCCCCACCTTGCGGTTGCGTGACAGATCGCCGGTGGCGGTCAGGACCAGATCGCCCAAGCCGGAAAGGCCCATGAAGGTCTCGGGACGCGCGCCGAGCGCCACGCCGAATCGTGTCATTTCGGCGAGGCCGCGCGTGATGAGCGCCGCCCGGGCATTGAGCCCCAGAGAGAGCCCGTCGGCCAGCCCGGTCGCGATGGCGAGGACGTTCTTGACCGCACCGCCGACTTCGACACCGACGATGTCGTCATTCGCATAGACCCTCAGGGCGGGACCATGGAACGCCTCCACCAGCGCTTTCCGTACATCGGCGCGTCGACTGGCCGCCACCAGTGCCGTGGGACGGGCCTGTGCCACTTCCTGCGCGAAGCTCGGCCCGCTCAGCACGCCGGCGGCGAGCCGCGGCGCGACCTGGGCCTGAATTTCGTGGGCCAGCAAGCCTTCCCCGCCGACCCCGGCGAGCGCCGGTTCGACCCCTTTGGAAAGCCAGGCGACAGGGGACGACAACCCGGCGAGCATGCCGAGCTGTTCGCGCAACGCCGCCATCGGCGTTGCCACGATGACGAGATCGGCAGCTTTCGCCGCGGCGAGCGCATCGCCGGACGCAAGGGTGATGGAGGGAGGAAGCGCAATACCCGGCAGGTAGCGCGCGTTCTCGCGCGCCGCTGACATGGCTTGCGCCTGAGCGGCGTCACGGGCCCAGAGCGTGACCGCGTGACGGCTCGAAGCATTGACCGCCAGCGCCGTCCCCCAGGCGCCGGCGCCGAGGACGCAGATTTTCATCAGCGGCGGCGGGCGGTACGGATTACTGCGTGATGATCGGCGAGGCCTGATTGGCGGCGGCCTGCGCCTGCTGCTGCTCGAACATCGCCTGGAAGTTGATTTCGGCCAAGTGCACCGGTGGGAAGCCGCCGCGCTGGATCACGTCGGCGACGTTGCCGCGCAGGTAGGGATAGACGATCTGCGGGCAGGCGATGCCGAGGATCGGGCCCATCTGGTCTTCGGGCAGGTTGCGGATCTCGAAGATGCCGGCCTGCTTGGCCTCGACCAGGAACACCGTCTTTTCGCCGATCTTGGTCTGCACGGTGGCCGAGACGGTGATCTCGAAGATGCCGTCAGCCACCGGCTGAGCGTCGACGCCGAGCTGGATATCGACCGTGGGCTGCTGCTGCTCGAGCAGGATGGCCGGCGAATTGGGTTGTTCGAGCGAGAGATCCTTCAGGTAGACGCGCTGGATCTGAAAGACGGGATCTTGTGCTTGCTGGTCGGCCATGGCTGAACTTTCTAGGGTCAAAACAAGGCCCGCCTGGGAAATCCCCAGAGCGGGCTTCTGGATGTAGCGGGCCGATTATCGCCCGTGGAAACGACGCTTCAGGCGCCTTGGAGCAGTGGCACCAAGCCGCCGCGACCATCGAGCGCGATCAGGTCGTCGCAGCCACCGACGTGCGTCTCGCCGATGAAGATCTGCGGCACCGTGCGGCGCCGGGTGACATCCATCATCGTGGCGCGCGCCTGAGGGTCGCTGTCGATGCGGATCTCTTCGATCTGCTCCACGCCTTTGGACTTGAGGATTTGCTTCGCGCGAATGCAGTAGGGGCAAACGGCGGTGGTGTACATCTTGACGGCTTGCATGGGTCGTAAGTCAGGAAAGTTCAGGCCTTTTCAACCGGAAGGTTAGCTTCTTTCCACGACTTGAGTCCGCCGGAGACCGCTTGGGCTTGCTCGTAGCCGAGCTTCTTCGCCGTCGCCACGGCGCGTTGCGCGCGTGCGCCACTGGCACAAATCAGCAACAAAGGCAACGATTTGTTCTTCACCGCGCTGGGGAGCTTCTGTTCCAACTCATTGAGCGGCACGTTCTTGGCGCCGGTGACATGGCCGGCCGCAAACTCCTCCGGCTCCCGGACATCGACCACCACGGCACGCTCGCGATTGATCAACTGCACCGCCCCTTGCGCCGTCAGCGAGCCGCCGCTGGCCCCGCGCAGCATCGGCCAGAAGAGCATGCCCCCCGAGGCCAGTGCGATCAGGATGAGCATCCAGTTGTCGACGATGAATTTCACGGTGTTCCTTGAGTGGCAAACCCCGGATTTTAGAATGTCGGGTTTACGACCGCGTTCCCAAAGGCCTCCCCCATGCACAAACTGGTATTGATCCGCCACGGCGAATCGACCTGGAATCTCGAAAACCGCTTCACCGGCTGGACCGATGTCGATTTGACCGCCACCGGCGTCGAACAGGCCAAGCAGGCCGGCCGCCTGCTCAAGGCGGAGGGCTACGACTTCGACGTGGCCTACACCAGCGTCCTCAAGCGTGCCACCCGCACCCTGTGGCACACGCTCGACGAACTCGATCGCACCTGGCTGCCGGTCGTGCATTCCTGGCGCCTGAACGAGCGCCACTACGGCGCCCTCCAGGGCCTCGACAAGGCGGAAACCGCCAGGAAATACGGCGACGAGCAGGTCCTGATCTGGCGCCGCAGCTACGGCACGCCGCCGCCGCCGCTGGAGTCGAACGACCCCCGGAGCGAACGCACCGACATCCGCTACGCCAAGCTGCCGCCGGAACAGATCCCGCTGACCGAGTGCCTCAAGGACACCGTCGCGCGCGTGCTGCCCTTCTGGAACGAGTCCATGGCGCCCGCGATTCGCGCCGGCCGCCGGCTGGTCGTCGCGGCGCACGGCAATTCCATCCGCGCCCTGGTCAAGTATCTGGACGGGATTTCCGACGACGCCATCGTGGGCCTCAATATTCCCAACGGAATTCCTCTGGTCTACGAACTGGACGATGATCTGAAGCCGCTGCGCCACTACTACCTTGGCGACGCGGAAGCCGCCGAGAAGGCAGCCGCCGCGGTCGCTGCGCAAGGCAAAAAGGTTGAGCAAAGTCCTCCAGAGTTCGAGTCATTCACGGAACCCGGGCAGACAAGTAGCTTCCAAGCTGTGTATATTGAATTGACAGGCGACAAGGACTCTTACACATGGGCCAGAAACTGAAAATTGGCGGCTGGATTGCCGCGGGCGCCGTTGCAGGCGCGCTGACCACGGTGTCATTGCAGACCGTCGCACGCGGTTCGCTGGCCCCCCTGCCGCTGGAGGAACTGCAGCAACTCGCCGCGGTTTTCGGCATGGTCAAGACCGACTACGTCGAGCCGGTCGATGAGAAAAAGCTCATCTCGGATGCCATCTCCGGCATGGTCGCCGGGCTCGATCCGCATTCGCAGTACTTCGACAAGAAGTCGTTCAAGGAATTTCGCGAAGGCACCACCGGCCGCTTCGTCGGCGTGGGCATCGAGATTTCGCAGGAGGACGGCCTGGTCAAAGTCGTGTCCCCGATCGAGGGCTCCCCGGCGTTCCGCGCCGGCCTGAAGCCGAACGACCTGATCACCAAGATCGACGACACCGCCGTGCGCGGCCTCACGCTCAACGAGGCGGTCAAGCGCATGCGGGGCGAAGCCAACACCAAGGTGCTGCTGACGATCTACCGCAAGGACGAGAACCGGACCTTCCCGGTCACCATCACGCGCGAGGAAATCCGCACGCAATCGGTGCGCGGCAAGGTCATGGAGCCAGGTTACGCCTGGATCCGCCTGTCGCAATTCCAGGAGCGGACCGTCGACGATTTCGTCAAGAAGGTCGAGGAAATCTACAAGCAGGAGCCGAATCTCAAGGGCCTGGTGCTCGATCTGCGCAACGACCCGGGCGGCCTGCTCGACGCCGCGGTTGCGATTTCCGCCGCGTTCCTGCCCGAGAACGTGACCGTCGTGTCGACGGACGGGCAGCTCGCCGAAAGCAAGGCCGTCTACAAGGCCGCGCCCGAGTTCTATCAGCGCCGCGCCGGCAGCGACCCGCTGCGCGGCCTGCCGCCCGCACTCAAGACCGTGCCTCTGGTCGTGCTCGTCAACGAGGGGTCCGCCTCCGCCAGCGAAATCGTCGCCGGCGCGCTGCAGGACCACAAGCGCGCGACCATCATGGGGAGCCAGACCTTCGGCAAGGGCTCGGTCCAGACGGTCCGTCCCCTGGGCCCCGACACCGGCCTGAAAATCACGACGGCGCGTTACTACACGCCCAGCGGCACCTCGATCCAGGCCAAGGGGATCGTTCCGAACGTCCTGGTGGACGAAAGCGCCGAGGGCAGCCCTTACGCGGCCCTGCGCATGCGCGAGGCCGACCTCGAGAAGCACCGGCCAGCGGCCAGGGCCCCGAGGTGAAGGACCCCGAGCGCGAAAAGGCACGTGACGAAGCGCGCAAGCGCCTCGAGGACGAGGCCAAGAAGCCGCCGCAGGATCGCAAGGTGCCGGAGTTCGGCGCCGACAAGGACTTCCCGCTTGTCCAGGCGCTCAACCGGCTCAAGGGCCAGCCGGTGCTCGTGAGCAAGACGCAGGTGATCGTCGACAACAAGGAAGAGAAGAAGGAAAACTGACCCTCGGGCGGCCCGGCATCGCGCCGCGGCCACCGGGCGTCGTGCGCGGCGCATGGAAGACGAACACCTCCTGCGCTACTCGCGCCACATCCTGCTCGAAGAATTCGGCATCGATGGCCAGGCGCGCGTGAGTGCGGCGCACGCGCTGGTCATCGGTGCCGGCGGGCTGGGCTCGCCGGTCGTGCTCTATCTCGCGGCTGCCGGTGTCGGCCGCATCACGCTCGTCGACCATGACGAGCTCGACCTGACCAACCTCCAGCGGCAGATCGCACACACCACCGCGCGCGTGGGCATGTCCAAGGTCGATTCGGCCGCGGAAGCGATGCGCGCCATCAACCCGGACATCTCCATCGAAGCCGTCAAGCTGCGCGCCGACGACGAGCTGCTGTCCAGGCGGGTCGCCGAAGCCGACGTGGTGGTCGATTGCAGCGACAACTTCCAGACGCGGCATGCGGTCAATCGCGCGTGCGTGATCCATGCGAAGCCCCTGGTCGCTGGCGCGGCCATCCGCTTCGACGGGCAGTTGAGCGTCTACGACACGCGCGATCCGGCATCGCCCTGCTATGCCTGCATCTTCCCGCCCGACGCCGACTTCGAAGAAACGCGATGCGCCGTGCTCGGCGTGTTCGCGCCGGTGGTCGGGACCATCGGGACCCTGCAGGCCAACGAGGTCCTGAAGCTGCTGGCAGGGATCGGTCCCTCTCTTGCAGGCAGTCTCCTGATGTTCGATGGCCGGCGATCGGCTTTCGACAGCCTCCGTGTCGCACGCGATCCGGGATGCAGCGTGTGCGGACATCGCCCCGCCACCTGACCGATGGGCGGTCATTTCAAGCGCTGCGAGGACGGACCGCAACCGTCGTAAGAACAAGCCTACAGCGGCTGGACGCGGTTCCCTGCATCATCGGGCCCTAATGATCCGTAGCATCTGAAACGATAGCTTTCCTTGGAGGCAAGCCTCTTCGCCAAGCCCGCCGAGGGGGCGAGCGGTTCTCATGGACCCCAGATTGAAAACCTACATCGTCGAAGACAACGTCACGATCCGAGAGAATCTCGTCGGCACCCTGGAGGAGCTCACGTGCATTTCGACAATCGGCTTCGCAGAGACGGAAGCCGAGGCGGTCCGGTGGCTGAGCGAAAACAGCGACGAGTGGGAGCTCGCCATCGTGGACCTCTTCCTCAAGCAGGGGAGCGGCCTGGGCGTCCTCCAGGCCTGCATGTCGCGCCGCCCCGATCAGAAGGTCGTGGTGTTGAGCAACTATGCGACGCCGGACATCCGCAAACGCTGCGCACAGTTCGGCGTCGATGCGGTCTTCGACAAATCGAACGAGATCGACGGACTCATCGACTTCTGCATCGCACAGGCCGCCACGCTGCGGCAGACGGCCAGCGGAACCTGACCGCCCCACAAGCAGCAGCTTCAGTCGATCAGCTTGTTCTTCAGCGCGTAGTAGGTGAGATCGCTGTTGGAGGAGAGATTCATCTTCTCCATCAACCGTGTGCGATACGTACTCACGGTCTTCACCGACAGAGACAAGGTCTTCGCAATGTCGCCCGCGGTCTCGCCCTTCGCCAATTTGAGGAACACCTGGAACTCGCGCTCGGAGAGCTGTTCGTGCGGCGCGGCGTCATCCTTGCGATCGAGCTGGCGAGCGAGCAGCTCTGCCACGGCCGGTGTGATGTAGCGACGGCCCAGCGAGATGGTGCGGATCGCATTCACGATCTCGATCGGATCGCACTCCTTGTTGAGGTACCCGCTCGCCCCCTGGCGGATGAGGTTCATCGCGTAGTGCTCTTCGGGATAGCCGCTGAGGATGAGAATCCCGACATCGGGCGCCTTTGCGCGGATCATCGCAAGCGCATCGATGCCGCTCTGACCGGGCATGGAGAGGTCCATCACGAGCACATCGAGTTCAGTCGTGCGAACGAGCTCGATCGCCTCGCGTCCGCTCGCGGCCTCACCCACCACGCGCAGATCGACATGCTCGGAAAAGAAATTGCGCAAGCCGGAGCGAACGATGGCATGGTCGTCCACAATTCCAATCTTGATCATCTGCTACCTTCACTGTTGAATCGCGGCTTCTTGCGTCGCAACATGTCGGTCCCTGGCCCGTTTCGATTATTCCCGAATTTGATTTTTGGGCATCGCCCGGAGACCCCATGCGCTGGCTAGCTTTTCCGAAGATGGCGCTGAGCCTCACGCTGGCGACCCTCGCGGCCCTCGTGCTCGTGGGCATCAACGAAGCCGGCTATCACCAGTCCCGCCAAGCCCTCACGGAGGTGAGCGACGCGCAGCGTGCGCGCGTGGTGCTCAACCTCATGCTTCAGAACATCCTCGATGCAGAGACGGGCCAGCGCGGCTATCTGCTGACAGGTGAGCCCCGCTATCGCGAGCCCTATGACGCCGCGGTCAGGCAGGTCGATGGTCACCTTGCCGCACTCCAGCTTCTCTATGCCAATCGACCGATCCAGCTCGCGCAGTTGAATCAGCTCGCAAAGCACGTCTCGAAGAAGCTGGCCGAGATGGACATGAGCGTACGCCTGCGGCAGAGCGGCAACGAGGATGCCTGGAAGATCCTCATCACGACCGACGTCGGCCGCGAGGAGATGGATGCCATCCGCAACGAGGTCGGAGACCTCGTTGCCATCAGCAGCGACGAGTTCACGCGCGGACAACTGCAGGTCGTGAAGTCATTGCACTTCGCACGCCTTGGCATCGCGATCATCGCGATCGCGGCGCTCGTCGCGTTCTACCTCTACCTGCGACAGACGCACGCATTGCGCCAGGCAGGAGAGCAGCAGCAGCAAGCCCTCGAAAGCGAGCGCAATGCGCTGGAAGACGAAGTGCGCGAGCGCACCGCAACGCTCGCCGAGCTCGCGACCCACCTGCAGCAGGTGCGCGAGACCGAGCGCGGCTTTCTCGCGCGCGAGCTGCACGACGAGCTGGGCTCCCTGCTCACGGCGGCCAAGCTCGATGTCGCGCGGCTGAAGTCGCGGATGACCGATTCGCCGGACGCGATCCAGCGGCTTCAACACCTCAACGACCTTCTCAACAGCGGCATCGCGCTCAAGCGCCGCATCATCGAGGACTTGCGGCCTTCGTCGCTCTCCAACCTGGGGCTGGTCGCATCGCTGGAAATCCTGGGCCGCGAATTCTCGGAGCACTCGAACATCGGGATCGAGATGGAGCTCGAACCGGTGACGCTGAACGAGGCGAACCAGCTCACGGTCTACCGGATGGTGCAGGAGGGCCTGACGAACATCGGCAAGTACGCGCAAGCGACCGAGGTCGGCATCGCCATGAAGAACTACGGCAATCACGTCGTCGTCGAAGTGACGGACAACGGCAAGGGCTTCGACCCGCAGCGCAACCGGCCTTCGAGCCACGGCCTCGCGGGCATGCGCCATCGCGTCGAGGCAGCCAAGGGCCGGCTCACCGTCACATCGAAGCCGGGGCAGGGCACGCGATTGCGCGCGGTGCTGCCGGCCGACTCCGTGCCATCCGCCGCCGTGGCGTAAGCCCCGCACCACGCAGTCGTGTACCTGGTCTCTCGCACTCGCGAGTTTCATCGCGGGCTTGATACGACGCCGGTAGCGTCGGTACGATGAGCAGGTCTTCGCAACCATCTTCCCGGAAGGATTTTTTCATCATGAACACGACCATCAAGACTCCCTCGCAACTGGCCGAAGACGCGCGGCAGACCGCGGCCGATGCGATCGACACCACGCGAGCCTATGCGCAGAATGCCGTGAACGCGGCGGGGGAAAAGGTGCGCGACCTGCGCCATGACGCGGAGCCTGCCGTGGAGCAGCTTGCAGCGCGCGTGCAGCAGGCCGTGCAGCGCGGACTGGACGCGGCATCGACCACCAGCGCCCGTGCGCAGCGACGCCTGGAACAAGCGGCCGACGTGACGGGCAAGTACATCGCCGACCAACCCGTGCGCTCGGTGCTGCTCGCCGCCGCTGCCGGCGCAGCCATCACCGCGCTCATCGTGCTCGCAAGCCGCCGTCGGGACGACAATTGATCTGAGTCCCTGACGTTCATCTGCGGCTCCGAGCGAGCCTCAACTGCCCGGCACCATGCTTCATCCCATCTATTCCACGGTGCTCGGGCATCCCGAGCTGATCGCCGATCATCTGGCCAACTACGGCGCGCTCCTGCGGGAAGAAGCGCAGGAAGCCACCCGCAGCCTCATCGCCCGATTGGTCGCGGGCGTTCTGGCTGTGATGAGCGTCATGCTGGCGCTCGGCCTCATCGGCGTGGCGATCATGCTCGGTGCGATGCACGACCGATTCCACTGGGCGCTCGTCGCCGTACCCGCCGTCGCGATGCTGATCGCACTGGTTTGCGCGCTCTACCTTTACGCATCCCGGCAGCGCGATGTTCATGGTTTCGTGGAGTTGCGGGCGCAGATCGAGGCCGACATTCATGCGCTTCACCTCGCGGGCGAACGCCATGAGCACTGAGCGCGAGCAGCTCACGCCGCAGCAGCGCCTTTCGCTGTCGCGCCGTGCCTTGATCGCGCAACTGCAGCGAGGCGACGAGGACGAGTCGCCGCGACAATTCGACGTGCAGCACGGCAATCCGTGGAGCCAAGTGGCAAGCCACGTGGTGCGACGCTGGTGGCGCCGTCATCCGGCCAACGCGGCGGGTCGACTCGCCCTGCCCCTGCTCGAGCGCTATGCGCGCGAGCAGCCCGCCAAGCTCATCGCGGCAGCCGCTGCGACGGGCGCGCTCGTCGTGCTGATCAGACCATGGCGGCTGCTGCCGATCACCGCCATCCTGGCTGCAGTGTTCAAGACATCGGACATGGCCGACCTCGTGACCACGCTGATGAAGAAACCAGCTCGTCCGCCAAAGGATGCCCCATGAACACCGCAACGGCTCTGCTGGCCGTTGAAGGCGCCGCGCCCCACGACCTTGGCCGCCGCTTCCTGTAGGGCAGGGGCCCTCAGGCCGTCACGATCCAGCCTTCGAGCGGATCGATGTCGGGCGGCAATCCATAGCCCGGCCCTTCGCTCGTCCGGCGGGCCGTTCCCCAGGCGGCTTGCATGAGGCACAGGACTGCGTCGATGGAATCACCCTTGGCGTCGGCCAGCAGGCCCTCGCGCAATTCGCCGGGCACGACGAGCCGAAGGCCCAGCCGGGGAGATCCCCGCTCCAGGGTCGCCAAGAGCTCGCCGCGGACGAGCCGGCGCTCCGCCGTCTGCGCGGCGGCCTGGTCGCTCTTGTAGCTGCGGCGACCGACCAGTTCACGCGCCAGCAAGCCCGGATAGCCCTCCAGCGCGATACGGCTGCCGCCCTCCGCCGGCATGTGCAGGCCCGGCAGCGAAGCGCCCGCGTCGATCAGCCGCGGCACGCCGGCGTGGAGCATGAACGCCACCGGCGGATTGACCCACTTCATCGACGGGCTGGAGCCGGCCGGACGGTCTGTCGCGCGATGCGCGAACTTGCCGCCCGCCGGACGTGCGGCACAGAACGCCGCGAAGATCTCCCGGATCCTCGCGCGCTCGATGGCCGCGTAGTGCTCGATGAGCGGCTTCCACTCCGAAGGCCATCCGAATTCCACGACGAGCTCACGCGGGAGACCGAACGGGAAATCGAATGCGCCGACCCACTGCGGCGTCACCGCCAGCCAGCGTCCCCACGAATCCAGTGACGAGAAGCGCTCGAAGCCATGAAGTTCGACCGCGCCATCGCCCGATGTGCCGAGCGCAACCACGATCGGCTTGCGGGCAGTCGGCGCGCTCGAAAAATCGCAGCCGATCAGAAGCATGGTGATTCGCCGCGACCCGCGCGGCGGTGAACACCGGCGGCTCAGTGCCGCCCGACGATGGCGGCGGTCGCCATCAATTCTTCGAGCAGCGCCAGCGACACCTTGCCCGAGACCGAATACGGGTCGAGCTCCGGCCGCTCGGAATACTTGAGCAGCGTCGACGCGTTGAGCTTCGACAGGTTGACCTGCCCCATGGTCCAGCCACCGAAGCGGCGCTCCGAGATCTCCTCGTAGTGCAGCAGCACCACGTCCTTGTGGCGGGGGTCCCTCTGGATATGGCCGTACAGCTCGCTGATCGCCGTGCGACCACCCTCGATCGCCTGCAGGAACACGCCGCCGCCGTAGCAGAGGATGCCGGTGATGCCGCAGGTCGTGTTGTGCGACCGCGACTGGGCCAGGATCGCATCGATCGCCGCCTGGCTGGTATCCACGGCGCGGCTGGCGTAGAGAAGGCGTACGAGCATGGCGTTCAGCGCTGGCGCGGAAGAAGAGAGAGAAATTCTCGGCGAAGGTTCGGGTCCTTCAGGAACACGCCGCGCATCACGGAGTTGATCATCTTGCTGTCCATCTCCTTGACGCCGCGCCACTGCATGCAGAAGTGCTCCGCCTCCACCACCAGCGCGAGGCCGTCGGGCTGAGTCTTCTCCTGGATGAGATCGGCGAGCTGCACCACTGCCTCTTCCTGGATCTGGGGACGGCCCATGACCCACTCGGCAAGGCGCGCGTACTTCGAGAGGCCGATCACGTTCGTCTGCTCGTTGGGCATGACGCCGATCCACAGCTTGCCGATGATCGGGCAGAAATGGTGCGAGCAGGCGCTGCGGACCGTGATCGGCCCGACGATCATCAGCTCGTTGAGATGCTCCGCGTTGGGGAATTCGGTGAGCGAGGGCTGGTTCACATAGCGGCCCTTGAACACCTCCTGCAGGTACATCTTGGCAACGCGCCGGGCGGTGTTGTCCGTGTTGTGATCGTTCTCGATGTCGATCACGAGACTGCGCAGCACGTCCCGCATCTTGTCCTCGACCTCGTCGAGGAGATGCTCGAGCTCGCCCGGCTCGATGAATTCGGCGATGTTGTCGTTGGCGTTGAAGCGTCGTCGCGCGGCCAGCAGGCGCTCGCGAATCTTCACGGACACGGGTGTGCCCTCGTCTTCATCCCCTTCCACGGGGCGCCGTGCGGCGTCGATGGTCCTTAGCATCCAAGCATCCTAACAGCGAATGGACGGCGAGCGATAAGCCCGGCAACGCCCTACCCGCCTACGGTTGTTGCTATTTTTTCGATAGCAAAAAGTCAGTCACGAGCGGCAGATGGTCGGACATCCGCGACCAGATCGGACCGCGAGGCACCGAACAGGCAACCGGTTCGAGCCGCCGCCCGTAGATGAAATCGAGCTGCGTGACCGGCAGCCGCGACGGATAGGTCAGGATGCGCGGCCCGCGCAGGTCGCTCGAATCGCGCAAGCCCATGGCGTTCATCGCGTAGCGCATGCGGGCGCCCCAGTCATTGAAGTCGCCAGCCACCACCAGCGCCTCGTGCGACGGGATCTCGCGGTCGATGAACTCCCGCAACTGGGCCACCTGGCGGATCCGGCTGCCTTTGATCAGGCCCAGGTGCACCACGATCGCGTGCACCGGCCGGCCTTCGACGTCGATCACCGCGTGCAACAGCCCGCGCTGCTCGAAGCGGTGGTCCGAAATGTCCTGATGCGTCGTTTTGAGCACTGGCCAACGGGTGAGCAGCGCGTTGCCGTGTTCGCCATGCCTGGTGATCGCGTTGGTCTCGTAGACCGCGGTATAGCCTTCAGGCGCGAGGAAGTCCGCCTGCGGCATTTCCGGCCAGTGCTGGAACCGCCGCGCGGCCTGCCGGTTCATCTTGCGCACTTCCTGCAGGCACACGATGTCCGCGTCGAGCTGCTCGACGGCGTGGCCGAGATTGTGGATTTCGAGACGCCGCGCCGGCCCGATCCCCTGCACACCCTTGTGGATGTTGTAGGTGGCCACGCGGAGGGTGTTCGCCTGCGAATTCATCGCGCAAATTGTGGCAGGAGCAGGATGGCCTCGGCGTTCGACGGAGAAAAACAGGCGTCCGCCGCTTCGCGGTACGGCAGCCAGCGCCAGTCCGTATGCTCGCGCGGGTCCAGCCGCGGCGTCACGCGATCGGGCACGCGCAGGCCGAAAAGATGCTCCGTGTTGTGCGTCACGCCCGGCGCATAGCGCGACCGCCAGCGCGGGTAGATCTCGTAGATGTTTTCCAGGCCCCAATCGACCAGCTGTGCCGCCAGTTCGGAGCCTTCACCGCAGTCGATGCCGGTTTCTTCCGCGACCTCGCGCGCCGCGGTGAGCGCCAGGGGCTCGTCTTCGGAATTCCTGCTGCCGGTGACCGACTGCCAGAAATCCTCGGCGTCGGCACGGCGGATCAGGAGCACGTCGAGTGCCGGCGTGTGAATCACGACCAGCACCGATTCCGGGATTTTCCAGGGGCGACCCGACGCGGCGCTCAT
The DNA here is from genome assembly GCF_050632185.1 of Variovorax ureilyticus. GTDB lineage: Bacteria > Pseudomonadota > Gammaproteobacteria > Burkholderiales > Burkholderiaceae_C > Variovorax > Variovorax ureilyticus_A. The sequence continues at coordinate 765,547 of NZ_CP192579.1, read as the reverse complement.
CTTCGCCGCCCCTCCCTCGATCAGTTCGCGGGTTGAGGGTTGCGCAGCTTGATATGCAGCTCGCGCAACTGCTTCTCGTCAACCGGGCTCGGCGCCTGCGTGAGCAGGTCTTGCGCGCGCTGGGTCTTCGGGAAGGCGATCACGTCGCGGATCGATTCGGCGCCGCTCAGGAGCATCACGAGGCGGTCCAGGCCGATCGCGATACCGCCGTGCGGCGGCGCACCGTACTGCAGCGCGTCCAGCAGGAAACCGAACTTGTTCTGCGCATCCTCGGCGCTGATCTTGAGCGCACGGAAGACCTTGCTCTGGACTTCCTCGCGGTGGATACGGACCGAGCCGCCGCCCATCTCGATGCCGTTGAGGACCATGTCGTAGGCCTTGGCGATGCACTTCTCCGGTGCGCCGTCCATGAGGTCTTCGTGGCCGTCCTTGGGCGCGGTGAACGGGTGGTGCACCGCCGACCAGCGTTGGCCTTCCTCGTCGAACTCGAACATCGGGAAGTCAACGACCCAGAGCGGTGCCCAGCGATCATCGAACAGACCGGCCTTCTTGCCGAAAGCGCTGTGGCCGATCTTGACCCGCAGCGCACCGATCGCATCGTTGACGACCTTGGCCTTGTCGGCGCCGAAGAACAGGATGTCGCCATTGCGCGCGCCGGTGCGGGCGATGATCTCGGCCAGCGAAGCATCGTCGAGGTTCTTGACGATCGGACTCTGCAGGCCTTCGCGGCCGTTCCCGGCGTCGTTGACCTTGATGTAGGCGAGACCCTTGGCGCCGTAGATCTTGACGAACTCGGTGTAGGCGTCGATGTCGCCACGCGAGAGGCCGCCTTCGGCGCCGCCGCCCGGCACCCGCAGTGCGACCACGCGGCCGCCCGTCATGCTGGCAGCCTGTGCGAACACCTTGAACTCGACGTTGCGCATCACGTCGGTCAGCTCCGTGAACTCGAGCTTGACGCGCAGGTCCGGCTTGTCCGAGCCGTACTTGAACATGGCGTCGCCGTAGGTCATGACCGGGAACGACGGCAGCTCGACTTCGGCCGCGGCACGGAATACCTTGCGGATCATGCCTTCGAACATCTCGCGGATCTCTTCCTCGGCCATGAACGAGGTCTCGATGTCGATCTGCGTGAACTCGGGCTGGCGGTCGGCGCGCAGGTCCTCATCGCGGAAGCACTTGACGATCTGGTAGTAGCGATCGAAGCCGGACACCATCAGGAGCTGCTTGAAGAGCTGCGGCGACTGCGGCAGCGCGAAGAAGCTGCCGTCATGCACACGGCTGGGCACGAGGTAGTCCCGCGCACCTTCGGGTGTGGACTTGCCGAGCATCGGCGTCTCGATGTCGATGAAGCCGTTGGCGTCGAGGAACTTGCGCGTCTCCATCGTCACCTTGTAGCGCAGCATCAGGTTGCGCTGCATCACGGGGCGGCGCAGGTCGAGCACGCGGTGCGTGAGGCGGGTCGTTTCCGAGAGGTTGTCGTCGTCGAGCAGGAACGGCGGCGTCACGGAAGGATTGAGCACCTTCATCTCGTGGCACAGCACCTCGATCTTGCCGCTCTTGAGGTTGTCGTTGGTCGTACCCTCCGGGCGCGCACGCACGAGGCCCGTGATCTGCAGGCAGAACTCGTTGCGCAGGCCCTCCGCTGTCGCGAAAGTGGCGGCGCGATCCGGGTCGCACACGACCTGGACGTAGCCTTCGCGGTCGCGCAGGTCGATGAAGATCACGCCCCCATGGTCACGCCGGCGATTGACCCAGCCGCAAAGGGTGACGGTTTGCCCCAGAAGGGCTTCGGTCACGAGACCGCAATAGTTTGTACGCATGGCCATAGATGGATTCCGGCGCCTGAGGGCGCGTTTTATTTGATCGCGATCGCTGCGGGGCCGCCGGGTACGACGACCCCCATCGAGACGATGTACTTGAGCGCGTCGTCCACGCTCATCCTGAGTTCGATGCAGTCGCTGCGCTTGAGCATCACGAAATAGCCGCCCGTCGGGTTGGGCGTCGTCGGCACGTACACGCCGAGATAGTCGCCGCCGCCCAGGTGGTCGACAACCTCCTGGCCGGGCGTGCCGGTCACGAAGGCGATGGTCCAGACACCTTCGCGCGGCCACTGGACCAGCACGGCGGTGCGAAATGCGTTGCCGCTCTCGGAGAAGATCGTGTCGGAAACCTGCTTGACGCTCGAGTAGATCGACCGCACCACGGGGATGCGCCGGACCACCGCGTCACCCCAGCCGAGCAGGCGCTTGCCGACGAAGTTGCTCGCGACCGCGCCGACGCTCAGCAGAATGGCCAGCGTCAGCAGCACCCCGAGCCCGCGCACCTTGTGCTCGCTGAGATAACGCTGCCACTCCTCCGGCAGCAGCCACAGCGTCTGGTCGAGCGTGCCGATGATCCAGTTCAGCACGGCCAGCGTGATGGCCAGCGGAACGATGACCAGCAAGCCGGACAGCAGCCATTTGCGCAGCGCGAGCATGGCGGTGGCGGCCTCAGTCCGAGCTGGGCGCGGGCGGCGCCGCGGCAGGCGCGGGCGCCGGTGCGCTCGCGGGAGCCTCGGCCGGCTTGGCGGAAGCGCCGTCGGAGGGAGAGCTGGCGGAAGTCTTGTTGCCACCGCCCTTGCCGCCATCGCGGAAGTCGGTGACGTACCAGCCCGAGCCCTTGAGCTGGAAGCCGGCGGCGGTCACCTGCTTGCTGAACGCATCGGCGCCGCAAGCCGGGCACTCCGTCAGGGGAGCATCGGACATTTTCTGCAGCACATCCTTGGCAAAGCCACAGGCGCTGCACTTGTATGCGTAGATAGGCATGGATGGGGAATGAAAGAAGCGGCCGGCGGCCGCTCGCAAAGCCCTCGATTATAGGGGCGCCCCTCCGGCTGGGCGCCGTTGCCGTCAGGCCGGGTCGGCCGCCAGAGGCCGGTGCGGCGTGCGCGTGTTGGCCACCCATTGCGGCGCCAGCGATCCCACCACCATGCCGCCAAAGGAGGCGAGCACGCCCGCCAGTTGCGCAGGAAACGCCTCGCTCCACGACGTCGCCAGGAACACCAGCCACACCCCGACGCCGAGCAGCACCGCGGCCACGGCGCCCTGGGTGGAGGCACGCCGCCAATAAAGCCCGCACACCAGCGGCACGAAAGCGCCCACGAGCGGCACCTGATAGGCGCCGGACACCAGTTCGTAGATCGGCGTCCCCTGCATGCGGATCGCGTAGGCCAGCACACAGACGCTGAACACCAGTACGGTGAGGCGCATCGTCATGAGGTTCGAGTGGTCGGTACCAGCCGGGCGGAACTGGCGCCAGATGTTTTCGGTGAAGGTGACGCTGGGCGCCAGCAGGGTCGCCGAAGCGGTGGATTTGATGGCGGAGAGCAGCGCCCCGAAGAAGAACACCTGCATCACGAAGGGCATCTTCTCGAGCACCAGCGTTGGCAGGACCTTCTGCGGATCTTCCTTGAGCAGGGTCGCGGTTTCGCCCGGCATGATGAGTAGCGCGCTCGCCACCAGGAACATGGGCACGAATGCGAAGAGGATGTAGGCCACGCCGCCGATGACGGGCCCGAGCGTCGCGGCCCGGGTTCCGTTGGCCGACATCACGCGCTGGAACACGTCCTGCTGCGGGATCGAGCCCAGCATCATGGTGATGGCCGCCGCGAAGAAGAAGATCATGTCCCTGAGCGTCGGCTCCGGCCAGAACTTGAACAGATCCTTGCTCACCGCGAAGCCGACCACCTTCTCGGCGCCGCCCGCCATGTGGCCCGCGAAGACCGCGATCACGGCCAGGCCCAGCACGAGGATGATCATCTGGATGAAGTCGGTCACGGCCACCGACCACATGCCGCCGAAGAGCGTGTAGGCCAGGATCGACACGACACCGATCACCATGCCCATCGACACCCCGATCGCGCCGCCCGACAGCACGTTGAACACCAATCCCAGCGCCGTGACCTGCGCGGACACCCATCCGAGGTAGCTCAGCATGATGATCAACGAGCAGGCGATCTCGATGAACCGGCCATAGCGCTCGCGGTAGTAGTCGCTGATCGTGAGCAGCGTCATGCGATAGAGCTTGCCGGCGAAGAAGAGGCCGACCAGGATCAGGCAGGTGCCGGCGCCGAAGGGGTCCTCGATCACCCCGTTCAGCCCGCCCTCAATGAACTTCGCCGGGATGCCGAGCACCGTTTCCGAGCCGAACCACGTCGCGAAGGTGGTGGTCACGATCATGTAGAGCGGCAGGTGGCGTCCCGCAATCGCGAAATCCGTGGTGTTCTTGACCCGCTTGGCCGCGTACAGGCCGATGGCGATGGTGACGAGCAGGTAGGCGACGACCAGGGTCAACAACACGGCGAATTCTCCAAATCAGAAAAGACGCACGCGCACCAGCACCTGCATCGCAAGCAATCCCAATACAAAACCCATGCCACCGTAGATGATTGCCTGCAGGAGGCGGTTGGTCCGCTTCTGGGCGGCCAGCAGTTCGAGCAGTTCGCGCCGGTGGTCGGCGGGGCGATTCTCCAGGAAATCGTGCATGAGGCGCGGCAGCTGGGGCAGCAATTTGGCGTACCGCGGCGCTTCGGCGCGCAATTGTTCGAACAGCTTGCGTGGGCCGATCTGCTCGCTCATCCACTTTTCGAGGAACGGCTTGGCGGTGTTCCAGAGATCCAGCTCGGGGTCGAGCTGCCGGCCCAGCCCCTCGATGTTGAGCAGCGTCTTCTGCAGCAGCACCAGTTGCGGCTGGATCTCGACGTGGAAGCGGCGCGAGGTCTGGAAGAGTCGCATCAGCACCATGCCGAGGGAGATCTCCTTGAGCGGCCGGTCGAAGTAGGGCTCGCAGACCGTGCGGATCGCGGCTTCGAGCTCGTCGATGCGGGTGCCGACCGGCACCCAGCCGCTTTCCAGGTGCAGCTCGGCCACGCGCTTGTAGTCGCGCCGGAAGAAGGCCACGAAGTTCTGCGCGAGGTACTCCTTGTCGGACTCGGTCAGCGTGCCGATGATCCCGAAGTCGAGCGAGACATAGCGGCCGAAGGTCTCGGGCTCGAGGCTCACCTGGATGTTGCCGGGGTGCATGTCGGCATGGAAGAAGCCGTCGCGGAAGACCTGCGTGAAGAAGATCGTGACGCCGTCGCGCGCGAGCTTCGGGATGTCGACGCCGGCCGCGCGCAGGCGGTCGAGCTGCGCGATCGGCACGCCCTTCATGCGCTCCATCACGATCACCTCGGGATGGCAGAAGTCCCAGAACATCTCCGGGATCAGCACCAGCTCGAGCTGGTCCATGTTGCGGCGAAGCTGGGCCGCGTTGGCCGCCTCGCGCACGAGGTCGAGTTCGTCGTGCAGGTACTTGTCGAACTCGGCGACCACCTCGCGCGGCTTCAGCCGCTTGCCGTCGGCGGAGAGGTTCTCGACCCACCCCGCCATCACGGCCATCAGCGCGAGGTCCTTTTCGATGATGTCGCGCATGCCCGGGCGCAGCACCTTGACCGCGACCTCGCGCACGGTGCCGTCGGGCGTACGCAAGGTGGCGAAATGGACCTGCGCGATCGACGCGCTCGCCACCGGCGTCTCGTCGAACTCGACGAAGACCTCGCCCACGGGCCGCCGGAAGGCGCGCTCGATGGTCGCGATGGCCACCTTCGAGGGGAAGGGCGGCACCCGGTCCTGCAGCCACGCGAGTTCGTCCGCGATGTCGGGCGGCAGCAGGTCGCGGCGCGTCGACAGCACCTGGCCGAATTTCACGAAGATCGGACCGAGCCGCTCCAGGGCTTCCCGCAGGCGCTGACCGCGCGGGGCATCGAGATTGCGGCCGAACGAGACGATCCGGGCCACCACGCGAAGCCAGGGCTTCTGGAGGCTCGTGAGCACGAGTTCGTCGAGGCCGTAGCGAAGCGCGACCCAGACGATGAAGATGCCGCGATAGATGCGCCTCATTCGGCGCCCGCGGAGCCACCGGCCTTGCCGGAACGCTCGCCGACAAAGCGGCGCAGTGCGTCCACCACCCGGCGTGCACCGGTCGCGATCGTGTGCGCCGGCACGTCGCCGATCAGGCGGGCAAGGTCGTCCTCGACGTCCCACCGCACATGGTCGACGAGCCAGTTGACTTCCGCTGCCAGTTGCACGTCGCCCTCGATGCGCACCGCCGGCTTCTCACCGCTGAACGCGGCCCGGGCAAGGCCGAAGGGCGATTCCTCCGTCACGGTCACGGTGAGCTCGGGCTCGGCGCCCTCGGGGGCGAGATCCAGCAGCCCGGCGGGCGTCGCGACAAACCTCATGGTCACGAAGCGCCATTGGAAAAGCGCCACCCTGCCCTGCTGGCGTATCAGCCGCTGCTGAGCCTCCGGCTCCTGTTGCAGGACGTGGTTCAGGAAGAGCACCGTCCGGTGCTGGATTTCGCGAATCGCCCAGTCCGGCGGCTGCATGCGGCTGCTGACGCGATTGAACAGGTCGTCTAAAAAAGAAAAAGGGGACGATGGTGTAACCATGTGCCGATTATCGGCTCACCCCCAGCCTCGCCCACTGCGTGTGGCTCGGGCACCCCCTTCCAGGGGCAACACCTGCGGCCCGGCGAAGCCGGTTCCGCGGTGTTTCACCAACAGGCCTGGCTGCGCCGGTCCGCGTTCATTGCAAGGCTTGTACGCCTGCCACCAGCCACCCGCCGCCGGTGGTGGGCTTGGTCATGTTCCAGACTTCGCGGAACGGGCTCGGGCCGGCGGAAATGTCCTCGCGGATCATTCCGGAGAACTCGACACTCGCCAGATAGGCGTCCGGCAGTTCCTCGATGCCCAGGAGCTTTGCGTCGAGCATCACGACCTCGGTCTTGTTCGGCTGGCCACCGGTGTGGCTCTCACGCTCCGCCAGTTGCTGGCGGATCTCGCCGACCATCTCATCGGTCATCATCGAACGCAGCGAGCTGATGTCCGCGCGATCCCAGGCGTCCTGCAGGGTGACGAAGTTGCGCTTCGCGGCAGCGAGGAAGCCATCGGCGTCGAAGCCCGCCGGGATGCCCCAGGACTGCGATCCCGCCAGGGCCGACCCGATCATGCTGCCACCGGCAGCGGCGGCACCGGCCATCGACGAACCGGCCGGGTGATCGAGCTGCTTCGCAGGGGTCGAATCGAAAGGCACGTGGTTGCGTTCCCACGGCCGGGCCGAGGCATCGTTGCCGACGTTCCTGGGGCTGTACTGCGCCGGTGCCGTCGCTTCGGCAGGACTGCCGGCGCCCTGGAACGCAAAGCCGCCGGTGCGCGGTGCGGCCGTGCCTCGCGAGCGCGCGGCAAAGACACGCCATACGACTAGCGCGGCCAACGCCAGCAGGAGAATCAGCAGGACGTTGCCGAAGGCGGCACCGAGACCGAGGGAATGGGCAAGCCACGCAAGGCCGAGGCCCGCGGCGAGGCCGCCGAGCATGCCCGCCCAGGGGCGCTTGGGTGCTGCAGGCGCGGTTTGCGGCGCAGCCGGCGCCGGCTTCGTCGTGGTGTTGTTCGCGTTCTGGGCGGGTGCGCCAGACTGTGCGGGCGCCGCCGGCGGTGTTGCCTGACGCTGGGTCACATTGCTCGACTGCTTGCCGAACGACTTCCCGCCACCCAGGCGTGCAGCGTCGGCATCGATGCTCACGACGGCCAGCGCACACACCAGCATGACGGACCACAAATTCTTCATGACGTCTCCTCTACGGCAAACAAAACAACTCGGACTCAGCACTTGATTCCAACATGCAGCGCGACGACACCGCCGGTCATGTTGTGATAGTCCACATGCCCGAAACCGCCCTCCTTCATGAGGGTCTTGAGTTCTTCCTGGCCGGGATGCATGCGGATCGACTCCGCGAGATAGCGATAGCTGGCGTCGTCGCCCGCGACGACCTTGCCCAGGCGCGGCAAGACGCTGAACGAGTACCAGTCGTAGACCTTCTCAAGCGGCTTGGCGACCTTCGAGAACTCGAGCACCAGCAGCTTCCCGTGCGGCTTGAGCACACGGTTCATCTCCTTGAGCGCGAGGTCCTTGTGGGTCATGTTGCGCAGACCGAAAGCGACGGTGACGACATCGAAGTAGTTGTCGGGGAAAGGCAGCTTCTCGGCGTCGCAGACCATGGTGGGCAGCACGACACCGGCATCCAGCAGGCGGTCGCGGCCGGTACGCAGCATGGCCTCGTTGATGTCGGTGTGCACGACCTGGCCCGTGGCGCCGACCTTCTTCGCGAAAGCGAGCGCGAGGTCGCCGGTGCCGCCCGCGATGTCGAGCACCTTCGAGCCTTCGCCCACGTTCGCCACCATGATGGTGTAGGCCTTCCATGCCCGGTGAAGGCCCATGGACATGAGGTCGTTCATGAGGTCGTAGCGCGAGGCGACCGAGTCGAACACGCCGCGCACGCGCCGTGCCTTGTCGCTCTCTTGGACCGATTCGAATCCGAAGTGGGTGGTAGTCATCCGCTCGATGTTAGGCCGGAAGCGTTCACTCTGCGCCGACGACCCCGTGGGGACACCGGGCATTTCTCACTGGATCAGTGGCTGCCGCAGGCGTGTCCGCCCTTCTCGGGCATTGGTGCGTCGCGATCGACTCCCGCAGCGGCGAGGCGCTTTTCGTACTCGGCCCACAGCTCGTCCTGGCGCGCGCCGAGGTCGTAGAGCAGGTCCCACGAGAAGATGCCGCTCGCGTGGCCGTCGCTGAAGGTGGGCTGCACCGCGTAGTTGCCGACGGGCTGAAGATCCAGCAGCTCGACGTCGCGTTTGCCGGTCTGGAGCACTTCCTGACCCGGGCCGTGGCCCTGCACTTCCGCCGAGGGCGAATAGATGCGCATCAGCTCGAAGGGAATCCTGAAGACCGCGCCGTCGGAAAAGCCGATCTCCAGCACGCGTGAGCGGCTGTGCACGGTGATCGATTTCGGCGTCGGTGCGCCTGCCTGCAAACCTGCCATCAGAAACTCCTGCTCGAGAGGCGCCGGACTATGTCGCGCTCGATCGCGGGCAGCGCCGCCTCGATGGCTGCTTCGCGCGCGGCATCGCGTTTGCGCTGCGCGGGCGCCCACACCGCCGCAGGAAAGTGCGTGTCCCAGTCGAAGCGCGCAATCACGTGCCAGTGAAGATGCGGAACCATGTTCCCAAGTGCCGCGAGATTGATCTTGGCCGGTGCCAGCGCATCGCGCAGGCACTGCTCCACGACCGCGACGGCCTCCATGCAAACGCCGCGATCCTCAACCGAAAGATCGGACCACTCCGCGACATGCTCCTTCCACACCACACGATAGAACGCGGGGAAGCCCGCTTCCGCCGCGTGGATCACTCGGAACTTCGCGGCTTGGTGGACGAGACGTCCGCCGGTTTCGTCACACAGCGGGCAGCCTTCGACGCGCTTCATCGTCACACCAGTACGCGCTCGATGCCGCCCTGGTTCGCGGCGGCCACGTAGTCGGGCATCCAGTTCTCGCCGAGGATGCGATTCGCCATCTCGACCACGATGTAGTCGGCTTCGAGCAGGCCGTTGTTCAGGTCGTTGCCGTAGCGGCTCAGGCCCTGCAGGCAGCTCGGGCAGCTGGTCAGGATCTTGATGTTGCCTTCGGGCGCGACCTTGCCAGACGCACGCAATGCCGACTCGCCCTTCTGCAGCTCCTCTTCCTTGCGGAAGCGGATCTGCGTCGAGATGTCCGGCCGGGTCACGCCGAGCGTGCCGGATTCGCCGCAGCAGCGGTCGCTCTTGAGCACGTTGTCGCCGACCAGCGCCTTCACCGTCTTCATCGGCTCCTGGAGCTTCATCGGCGTGTGGCAGGGATCGTGATAGAGGTAGCCCGCGCCACCCGCATCGCCCAGCGTGATGCCCTTTTCGAGCAAGTACTCGTGGATGTCGACGATGCGGCACCCCGGGAAGATCTTGTCGAACTGGTAGCCCTGGAGCTGGTCATAGCAGGTCCCGCAACTCACCACCACGGTCTTGATGTCGAGATAGTTGAGCGTATTGGCGACGCGATGGAAGAGCACCCGGTTGTCGGTGATCATCTTCTCGGCCTTGTCGTACTGCCCGCTGCCGCGCTGCGGGTAGCCGCAGCACAGGTAGCCCGGCGGCAGCACCGTCTGCACGCCGGCATGCCACAGCATGGCCTGCGTGGCGAGACCGACCTGAGAGAAGAGCCGCTCCGAACCGCAGCCCGGGAAGTAGAACACCGCCTCGGTGTCAGGCGTGGTCGCCTTCGGGTCGCGAATGATCGGCACGTAGTCCGCGTCCTCGATGTCGAGCAGCGCGCGGGCCGTCTTCTTGGGCAATCCACCGGGCATCTTCTTGTTGATGAAGTGGATCACCTGCTCCTTGATCGGCGCCGGGCCGAGCGTGGCGGGCGGCGCCGCAGTCTGCTTCTTCGCGAGGCCGCGCAGCACGTCGTTGGCGAAACGCTGCGCCTTGAATCCGATGTCGACCATGCCGGTGCGCATCGCCTTGATGGTCTGCGGATTCGTGGCGTTGAGGAAGAACATCGCCGCCGCGTTGCCCGGCCGGAAGGACTTCTGGCCCATCTTGCGCAGCAGGTTGCGCATGTTCATCGACACGTCGCCGAAGTCGATCTTCACCGGGCACGGCGTCAGGCATTTGTGGCAGACGGTGCAGTGGTCGGCCACGTCCTCGAACTCTTCCCAGTGCTTGATGCTCACGCCGCGCCGCGTCTGCTCTTCATAGAGGAAGGCCTCGACGAGCAGCGAGGTCGCCAGGATCTTGTTGCGCGGCGAATAGAGCAGGTTGGCGCGCGGCACGTGCGTGGCGCACACCGGCTTGCACTTGCCGCAGCGCAGGCAGTCCTTCACGCTGTCGGCGATCGCGCCGATATCGCTCTGCTGCATGATGATCGACTCGTGCCCCATCAGGCCGAAGCTCGGCGTGTAGGCATTGGTCAGATCGGCGTGCAGCGCGCGGCCGCGCTCCGCGAAGCCCGCGTTGTCGCGCAGCAGCTTGCCCTTGTTGAAGCGGCCTTCCGGGTCCACGCGGCGCTTGTAGTCCGCGAAGGGCTGCAGCTCGTCCTCGCTCAGGAATTCGAGCTTGGTGATGCCGATGCCGTGCTCGCCCGAAATCACGCCGTCGAGGCTGCGCGCCAGCACCATGATGCGGCCCACCGCCTCGTGCGCCGTCTGCAGCATCTCGTAGTTGTCGCTGTTGACCGGGATGTTCGTGTGCACGTTGCCGTCGCCGGCGTGCATGTGCAGCGCGACCCACACGCGGCCCTTGAGCACGCGCTTGTGGATGGCATTGCACTCGGCCAGGATCGGTGCGAATTCCGCCCCCGTGAAGATCGACGCGAGCGGCTCGCGGATCTGCGTCTTCCAGCTCGCGCGCAGCGAATGGTCCTGCAACTGCGGGAACAGCGTGTCGACGCTGTCGAGCCAGCCTTGCCACAGCGCACGCACCTCGGCCACCAGCGCAACGGCCTGCGCCACGCGGTCTTCCAGCAGCTCGGCCGTGGGAATGTCGTTCGCGTCGTCACTTTTGCCCAGCGGCAGGTTGCCGCGCGCGAGGAACGCTTCGAGTTCGTCGGCGAGCGCAATCTTGTTGCGCAGCGACAGCTCGATGTTGATCCGCTCGATGCCGTCGGTGTACTCGGCCATCCGCGGCAGCGGGATCACCACGTCTTCGTTGATCTTGAAGGCGTTGGTGTGGCGGCTGATCGCGGCGGTGCGCTTGCGGTCGAGCCAGAACTTCTTGCGCGCCTCGGGGCTGATCGCGATGAAGCCCTCGCCGCTGCGCGAATTGGCGATGCGCACCACCTCGGAGGTGACACGCGCCACCGCATCGGCATCGTCGCCGGCGATGTCGCCGAAGAGCACCATCTTCGGCAGGCCACCGCCGTGGCGCTTGGACTTGGTCGCGTAGCCAACCGCCTTGAGATAACGGTCATCGAGATGCTCGAGGCCCGCGAGCAGCACGCCCGAGCGCTTCTGCTCGGCGAACATGAAGTCCTTGATCTCGACGATGCTCGGCACCGCGTCTTTGGCGTTCCCGAAGAATTCGAGGCAGACGGTGCGGGTGTGCGCCGGCATGCGATGCACCACCCAGCGCGCGCTGGTGATCAGGCCGTCGCAGCCCTCCTTCTGGATGCCCGGCAGGCCCGAGAGGAACTTGTCCGTCACGTCCTTGCCGAGGCCTTCCTTGCGGAAGCTCCTGCCAGGGATTTCCAGGCGCTCGGAACGCAGCGCGGTCTTGCCGTCGGCCGCGAAGTACCGCAGTTCGAAGACCGCGCTTTCGGCGTCGTGGATCTTGCCGAGGTTGTGGCCGACGCGCGTGACTTCGAGCCACTCAGCCTGCGGCGTCACCATGCGCCACGAGGCGAGGTTGTCGAGCGCCGTGCCCCAGAGCACCGCCTTCTTGCCGCCCGCGTTCATCGCGACATTGCCGCCCACGCACGAGGCTTCGGCGGAGGTGGGATCGACCGCAAAGACGAAGCCCGCGCGCTCCGCCGCATCGGCCACGCGTTGCGTGACGACGCCGGCCTCGGTCCAGATCGTCGGCACCGGTGCATCCAGACCCGGCAGGGAGACCATCTCGACCTCGGTCATCGACTCGAGCTTTTCGGTGTTGATGACCACGCTGTTCCACGTCAGCGGAATCGCACCGCCCGTATAGCCGGTGCCGCCGCCGCGCGGAATGATGGTCAGGCCGAGCTCGATGCAGCCCTTGACCAGGCCCGCCATCTCGGCCTCGGTATCGGGCGTGAGCACGACGAAGGGGTATTCGACGCGCCAGTCGGTCGCATCGGTCACGTGCGACACGCGCGACAGCGCGTCGAACTTGATGTTGTCCTTGGCCGTCAGCCGCCGGAGCGTGCGCGTGGCCTTGCGCCGCAGCGCCGCGACGTCGCGGAACAGGGTGTCAAAGGCGGCAATGGCCCGGGCGACGAGGTCGACCAGCTCGCCCACCAGCGCGTCGCGCTGCGGATCGCTGTCGGGCGTGCGGCGCTTCTGCACTTCGGAGAGGCGGTGATTGAGCGCGTCCACCAGCTGGCCGCGCCGGCGCGGGTTGTCCAGCAGGTCGTCGACCAGATAGGGATTGCGCTGCACCACCCAGATGTCGCCCAGCACCTCGTAGAGCATGCGGGCCGAGCGGCCGGTGCGGCGCTCGGATCGGAGGGTCTGCAGCAGTTCCCAGCCCCGTTCGCCAAGCAGGCGGATCACGATCTCGCGATCGGAGAAGCTGGTGTAGTTGTATGGGATCTCACGCAATCGCGCGGGCTCTGCGGCCTGCGACAACAACGCCGTCAACGCGGTCGGAGCATTCATCGGGGAGTCGGCCTCGGTCGGGCGCTGCGCGCCCCTGAACCAGGGGCATGGATTTTAAGGCAGCCCCGAAGGGCCTTGCAGGCGGGTCAGAACAGCACGCGGCTGCGGATGGTTCCGGGTACTTTGGCCAGCTTTTCGAGCGCCAGGTCCGAGGAGGCCGCATCGATGTCCGTCACGACGTAGCCGACCTTCTCGTTGGTCTGCAGGTACTGGGACGCGATGTTGATGTTGTTGTCGGAGAAGATCCGGTTGATCTCCGACAGCACCCCCGGCACGTTGCGATGGATGTGCAGCAGCCGGTGCTTGCCCGGGTGAGCCGGCAGCGCCACCTCGGGGAAGTTGACCGACGAGGTCGAGGTGCCGTTGTCGCTGTACTTGACCAGCTTCTCGGCCACTTCGAGGCCGATGTTGGCCTGCGCCTCCATGGTCGAGCCGCCGATGTGCGGCGTCAGGATCACGTTGTCCAGCCCGCGCAGCGGCGACTGGAATTCGTCCTTGTTGCTGCGCGGCTCGACAGGGAAGACGTCGATCGCGGCGCCAAGCAGCTTGCGCTCCTTCAGCGCCGCGGCGAGCGGCTCGATCTCGACCACCGTGCCGCGCGAGGCGTTGATCAGGATCGCGCCCGGCTTCATCGCGGCGATCTGGGCCGCGCCGATCATCCATTGCGTCGCCGCCGTCTCCGGCACGTGCAGGCTCACGATATCGCTCAGGGAGAGGAGTTCATCGAGGTCCCTCACCTGCCGCGCGTTGCCCAGCGGCAGCTTGGTCACGACGTCGAAGAACACGACCTGCATGCCCAGCGCCTCGGCGAGCACCGAGAGCTGCGCGCCAATCGAGCCGTAGCCGACGATGCCCAGCGTCTTGCCGCGTATCTCGAAGGCGTTGTCCGCCGACTTGAGCCAGCCGCCGCGGTGCGCGACGGCGCTCTTCTCGGGCACGCCGCGCAGCAGCAGGATGGCCTCCGCCAGGACGAGTTCGGCCACGGAACGGGTATTGGAGAAAGGCGCGTTGAACACGACGACGCCATGCTCGCGCGCGGCATCGAGATCGATCTGGTTGGTGCCGATGCAGAAGGCGCCCACCGCCACGAGTTTGTGCGCGGCGGCGAACACATCCGCCGTCAGCTGCGTGCGCGATCGGATGCCGAGGAAGTGCACATCGGCGATGCGGGCCTTGAGCTCCGCGTCCGGCAAGGCACCCGGGAGCGCCTCGACGTTGGTGTAGCCAGCGGCACTCAACACCTCGACCGCCGAAGGATGGATGCCTTCGAGCAGGAGGAACTTGATCTTGCTTTTGTCGAGGGAGGTCTTGCTCATGGACCCGGATTGTGCAGTGCGACAAAGAGGCCTGCAGCGGAGAGTCCGGAAAAGGGTTTTCCCGCTTCGTAGGGCCCGGACAGGCAGGAAAGAATGTGACGCTGCCGTGTCACATAGACCACCTAGCATCCGCGCTTTTGATTTCTATAGAGAGAGTTCTCATGCGATTCAAGACCCTCGCCTTGGCAGCCGCCTCGGCACTGGCCGCGACATTGACAATGCCGGTCCAGGCCCAAACCGAGATTCAATGGTGGCATTCGATGGATGGCGGGTTGAACGACTGGGTCAACGACCTCGCCAAGGGCTTCAATGAGAGCCAGAAGGAGTACAAGGTCGTCCCCACGTACAAGGGCGAATACGACCAGTCGCTCGCCGCCGGCATCGCCGCCTTCCGTGCCGGCAATGCGCCGGACATCCTGCAAGTCTACGAGGTCGGCACGGCCACGATGATGTACTCCAAGGGCGTGGTGAAGCCCGTGGCCGAGTTGATGAAGGAGGCCAACGTTCCCTTCGACCCCAAGGCCTACATCCCCGCGGTCGCCGGCTACTACACCGCGCCGAACGGCCAGATGATGTCCTTCCCATTCAACAGCTCGACGACCGTCTTCTACTACAACAAGGATGCGTTCAAGGCTGCGGGCCTGGACCCCGAGAAGGCCCCCGTCACATGGCCGGATGTCGTCTCGTTCGCGGCGAAGCTCAAGGCTTCGGGCAATGCCTGCCCCTTCACCACCTCGTGGATGACCTGGGCGCAGCTGGAAAGCTTCTCCACCTGGCACAACGTCTCCTACGCAAGCAAGAACAACGGCTTCGATGGACTGGACGCCCGGCTGGAATTCAACTCGCCGCTGCACGTGCGCCACTTCGAGAACCTGGCCAACATGTCCAAGCAGGGCCTGTTCGCCTACAAGGGCCGTTCCAGCAAGGCGACCTCGGCCTTCACCTCGGGCGAATGCGCGATGTTCATCGGCTCGTCTGGCAGCTACGCGGCGATCAAGAAGGACGCCAAGTTCCAGTTCGCGGAATCCACCCTGCCTTACTACCCCGATGTGGCCGGTGCACCGCAGAACACCATCGTCGGTGGCGCCAGCCTCTGGGTGATGACGGGCAAGAACGCCGACCACTACAAGGGCGTGGCCAAGTTCTTCCAGTACCTGTCGGATCCGAAGATCCAATCCGCGAGCCACATGCGCACGGGCTACCTGCCCATCACGACCGCGGCTTACGAGCTGACGCAGAAGTCGGGCTTCTACCAGGAAAATCCGGGCACGGACGTCGCGGTGAACCAGATGATCCGCAAGACCACCGTCAAGTCGCGCGGCGTGCGCCTGGGCAACTTCCCGCAGATCCGCGCCATCCTCGATGAGGAAACGGAACAGATCTGGAGCGGCAAGAAGACCGCCAAGGAAGCCCTGGACAGCGGAGTGAAGCGCGGCAACGAGCTGCTGGCGAAGTTCCAGGCCGCGAACAAGTAAGCTGGCGGCCTGACTGACCGACGCGGATTTTCCGCCCCAAGGCGACCGGCGCCCTGGGGCGTCTGCGCAACACGTATCCCGCAATGGAAAAACGCGTCCTCTTCCGCTCGACCTCGTTGCCGTGGGCTCTGATCGCCCCCCAGTTGATCATCGTCGGCGTCTTCTTCTTCTGGCCCGCCGCCCAGGCGCTGATCCAGTCGATGCAACAGCAGGATGCCTTCGGCTCCTCCATCACCTGGGTCGGGCTGGACAACTTCCGCAGCCTCTTCGCGGACGAAACCTACCTCGCGTCGTTCAGGATCACGCTGATCTTTTCCGCGCTGGTGGCCGTGTGGGGCCTCGGCATCTCGCTGGTATTGGCCGTCTTTGCCGACCGGGTGATCGGCGGCGCCACCTTCTACAAGACCATCCTGATCCTGCCCTATGCGGTGGCGCCGGTGGTCACGGGCGTCTTGTTCGCCTTCATGTTTTCTTCCTCCTCGGGGTGGTCGCCTACTGGCTGCGCCAGGTCGGAATCGACTGGAATCACCTGCTCAATGCCAACGACGCGATGGCGCTGGTGGTGATGGCCGCCGTCTGGAAGCAGATTTCCTACAACTTTCTCTTCTTCCTCGCAGGCCTGCAGTCGATTCCCAAATCTCTGATCGAGGCTGCCGCGATCGACGGCGCCCGCCCGCTGCGGCGCTTCTGGACCATCCAACTGCCGCTCCTTTCGCCCACGACCTTCTTCCTGTTCGTGATCAACATGGTGTATGCCTTCTTCGACACCTTCGCGATCATCGATGCCGTGACCCAGGGAGGGCCAGGCAAGGACACGGCCATTCTGGTCTATCGCGTCTACTTCGACGGCTTCCGGGGCATGGACTTCGGCAGCGCTGCCGCGCAGTCCGTGGTGCTGATGGCGATCGTCATCTCGCTCACCATCCTGCAGTTTCGCTACGTCGAGAAGAAGGTCCATTACTGATGCAAGCCCTTCACCTGCGAACCCCGCTTGCGCCATCGGAGCTGTTGCGTGGTTGAACGTCGCCCCCTCCTCAACCTGCTGGCGCATGCCGTGATGATTCTGGGCGTGCTCCTGATCGCATTCCCGATCTATCTCGCATTCGTCGCATCCACCCACACGGCGCAGGAGATCATCCAGGTGCCGATGCCGCTGCGCCCTGGCAGCAACTTCTGGGCGAGCTACCAGTGCGGCGCTGACCGGAGGCGGCCGCACCAGCGGCGGCGGTTCCGTATCGCGAATGATCTGGGTCAGTTTCGTCGTGACCTTCATCATCACCTTCGGCAAGATCTTCATCTCGCTGCTGTCGGCTTTCTCGATCGTCTACTTCCGGTTTCCGTTTCGCAATCTGTGCTTCTGGCTCATTTTCATCACCCTGATGCTGCCGGTGGAAGTTCGCATCGGGCCGACCTACCAGGTCGTCGCCAATCTGGGAATGATCAACACCTACGCCGGCCTCTCGATTCCGCTGATCGCCTCCGCCACGGCCACCTTCCTGTTCCGGCAGTTCTTCCTGACGGTTGCCGACGAACTGGTCGAGGCGGCGCGGATGGACGGCGCAGGGCCGATGCGATTCTTCTTCGACATCCTGCTCCCCCTGTCGACCACCAGCATCGCTGCGCTGTTCGTGATCCAGTTCATCTACGGCTGGAACCAGTACCTTTGGCCCCTCATTGCCGCGACCAGCGAGGACATGTACCCCGTGGTCGTCGGCATCAAGCAGATGATCGGCAACGGAGAAGCGGCGGTCGACTGGAACGTGGTCATGGCGACGGCGATCATGGCCATGCTGCCGCCAACCGTCGTCGTGGTGCTGATGCAGCGTTGGTTCGTCAAGGGCCTCGTCGACACCGAGAAATGAACTCCCCGAGCCCACTTAATCCATGGCTGCAATCTCACTACGCAACGTCATCAAGCGCTACGGCAAGGGTCCGAAGGCGAACCAGGTCATTCACGGCGTCAGCGCCGAGGTCAACGCCGGCGAGTTCGTCGTCATCGTCGGGCCCTCGGGCTGCGGCAAGTCGACCTTGTTACGCATGGTGGCCGGTCTCGAAGAAATCAGCGCCGGAGAAATCTTCATCCGCGACCGCCTGGTCAACCACCTCGAACCGGCGGAGCGCGACATCGCGATGGTGTTCCAGAACTATGCGCTCTACCCGCACATGTCGGTGTTCGACAACATGGCCTACGGCCTGAGGATCGCAAAGGTCCCCGTGCCCGAGATCAAGGCTCGCGTCGACAAGGCGGCCAAGATCCTGGAACTCGGCCACCTGCTGACCCGCAAGCCGCGCGAGCTCTCCGGCGGTCAGCGGCAGCGCGTCGCGATGGGCCGCGCGATCGTCCGGCAGCCACAGGTGTTCCTGTTCGACGAACCGCTGTCGAACCTCGACGCCAAGCTGCGCGCGCAGACCCGCCTGGAGATCCAGAAGCTGCACCGCGAAATCGGCGTCACCTCGCTCTTCGTCACGCACGACCAGGTCGAGGCCATGACGCTCGCGCAGCGCATCATCGTGATGAACGGCGGCGTGATGGACCAGTTCGGCACGCCGGAGGAGGTGTATTCGCGCCCAGCGACCACCTTCGTCGCCAGCTTCATGGGCTCGCCGCCGATGAACCTGCTGAAGCACGCGCCGGGCGTGCGGACGGGAATGATCCTCGGCATCCGGCCCGAACACTTGGCGCTCGGCGCCAGCGGCTGGTCGGTACAGGTCGAGTACGTGGAAATGCTGGGGGCCGAACGGCTGATCTACGGCCGCATCGGCGAAGAGCAACTGGTCATGCGCGCCGACGAAAGCCAACCGCCGCCGGTCGCAGGCGACACCCTCAAGATCGCCGCGCGGCAAGACAAGCTGCACTGGTTCGACGCCGGCTCCGGGAAGCGCGCCGCATGAGCGGCGCCGGACCGAGCCGCGAGGGGCCGGGCATCGGGGCAAGCATGAACCCCTGGCCCTACCCGCGCTGGATCGCGCATCGCGGTGCCGGCAAGCTGGCGCCCGAGAACACGCTGGCCGCCTTCCGGCTCGGCGCGGAGCATGGCTTTCGGATGTTCGAGTGCGATGCGAAGATCAGCGCCGATGGCGTACCCTTCCTGCTGCACGACGCGACGCTCAAACGCACGAGCAACGGACGCGGCGTCGCCGGCGACCAGCCGTGGTCCGCGCTGTCGCAACTCGATGCCGGCAGCTGGCATTCGCGCCGATTTGCCGGCGAGCCGCTAGCGACCCTCGAAGCCCTCATCCGCTTTTGCCTGGCCAACCGCCATGCGCTCAACATCGAGATCAAGCCGACGCCCGGCCTCGAACGCGAGACCGGCGAGGTCGTCGCGCACCGGGCGGCGCAGGGGTGGTCCGACGCGACGCTGCCGCCGCCGCTGCTCACCTCCTTCCAGCCCGCCTCCCTGCGCGGCGCGATGGCGACGCAGCCCGAGCTGCCACGCGGCCTGCTGCTCGACACCCTGTGGGACGGCTGGCTCGACACCGCCCTGCAACTCGGTTGCAGGGCGATCGTCTGCAATTACGCGCTGTGGGACGTGCAGACGGTCGCCAGCGTGCATGCCGCCGGCCTTCGCGCCCTGAGCTACACCGTCAACGACGAGTGGGTGGCCGAGCGGCTGACCGCGCTCGGCACGGACGGGATCATCACGGACCGGGTCGACAGGTTCAGCCCGGCCGGCTGACGCTTCCGGCGGCCGGCGGATGCCTTCTATGATGAAGTGATGAGCTGGTTCCCCCGCCTCGCGGCCCTGCTGCTGGCCGCCTTGTTTTGCTGCGCCTCGTTCGCCCAGGCCGACTCCCAGCGGGTCGAGCCCACGATCGCGGCGCTGCGCGCCGAACTCGAGAAGATGCCGACGGTGGTCGAGAGCTCGGACGATGTGAGCGCCCTGATCGCGCAGCTCAACAGCATCACCGCCGCGACCGAGAAGTTCATCGCCTCTCGCACCAGCGCACTCAACGACCTCAATGCACGACTCGGAGAGCTCGGACCCGTGCCGGCCGGAGGCGCCGCGGCCGAAACACCCGACATCACGCGGCGACGCGCCACGCTCACCAAGGAACGCAACGCCGTCGACGCCGACATCCGGCTGGCCCGGCTCGTGGCGGTCGATGCCCGGCAGCGCGCGACCGATCTGCTCGCCAAGCGCAGAGCCACCTTCGAAGCGCAGCTCACCGAGCGCGCCCCCACGCCGCTGGGACGGGAGTTCTGGGGCGATCTCGCCGAAGCGTGGTCCGGCGACGTCGACCGGCTCCAGGCGCTCGGTTCGGAACTCAAGGACAGCGCGGACGTGGCGACGCAGCCCGAGCACATCACGGCGGTGGTCTTCAGCCTGATCCTCGCCGTCCTGATCGCACTGCCCGGCAACTGGCTTGCAGAACGCGCACTCACCCAGCTTGCGGCGCGCATCCTTCCGTCGGGTCGATTGAGACGCTCGCTGCTCGTGATCGCCATCGTCGCGGCCAACGTCCTCCTGGTCTTCCTGGCCGTCCGCAGCGTGTACACGACCTTCGAGTTGCACGGCGTGTGGGGCGACCAGACGCGAAGGCTCGGGGATGCCATGGTGCAGGCGAGCATCTTCATCGCCTTCGTGGTCGGGCTCGGCCGAGCGCTGCTGTCCAACGGACATCCCTCGTGGCGGCTGCCGCCGATACCGGACGCGCTGGCGGCGCGGCTGGCGCCCTTCCCCTGGCTGATGGCCCTGGTCGCGGCGCTGGTCTGGCTGCCGACGCAAGTGAATGCCGTCGTGGAAGCCAGCTTCGCGGCCGTGGTCGCAGCCCATGTCGTGGTGGCGCTGGCGCTCAGCGGCATGATCGGCGCCATGCTCCTGCGCCTGCGCGCCTCGCAAGCGGCGCCGCAGGAAGCAACGGCCGCCGCCGCTGCGGCGCAGGAAGAAGCGGAGCGCCCCCTCTGGGTGGGCATCGTGCTGGGCCTGGTCGCGCTGATCCTGGTCGTGATCTGGGTGCTGGTGGCCATCGGCTACGTCGCGATGGCGAGCTTCCTGGCGCTGCAGCTGAACTGGTCGTGCATCGTTCTGGCGGCGTTCTACGTGCTGTTCAAGTTCGCGGACGACCTCTTCATGGCGGTGGTCTCGTCGCACAGCAGCTTCGGCCAGCGGCTGCAGGCGAGCTTCGGGCTCGCGTCGAGGACGCTCGATCAGGCGGCGGTCGCGCTGTCGGGCCTGAGCCGCGTCGCGCTGTTCTTCTACATGCTCATCGCGCTCGCGCAGCCTCTGGGCACGAGCCCGGGCGAGGTCTTCCAACGCAGCGGCAAGTTCGGCACCGGTGTGACGGTCGGCGAGATCCAACTGGTGCCGAGCGCGATCTTCAGCGCGGTGGCCGTGCTGGTCGCGGGCTTCATCGCCTTGCGCATCCTGAAGAACTGGCTGGACCGGCGATTCCTGCCGACCACGGCGCTCGAACCGGGCATGCAGAGCTCGATCACCACGCTGCTCGGCTACGTGGGCGGCATCACGGTGATCGCGTTCGCGCTCTCCGCGCTGGGCATCGGCATCGAGCGCATCGCCTGGGTGGCGAGCGCGCTGTCCGTGGGCATCGGCTTCGGCCTGCAGGCGATCGTGCAGAACTTCATCTCGGGGCTGATCCTGCTGGCAGAGCGGCCGGTCAAGGTCGGCGACTGGGTGGTGCTGGGCAATGCCGAGGGCGACATCCGGCGCATCAATGTGCGGGCCACAGAGATCCAGCTCGGAGACCGCTCCACAATGATCGTGCCGAACTCGGAGTTCATCACCAAGACCGTGCGCAACATGACGCTGGCCAACGCGGAAGGCCGCGTGCTGATCCGGTTGCCGATGCCGCTGACCACCGACGCGACGCGCGCGCGGGACGTGATCCTCTCGGCCTTCTGCAACCACCCCGGCGTGCTGTCGACCCCGGCGCCGAGCATCACCCTGGAAGGGGTCGAGGTCGGCTTCCTCATCTTCCAGGCGGTGGCCTATGTACAGAGTCCGCGCATCGCCGGCACGATCCGCAGCGACTTGCTGTTCGCGATCCTCGACGGCCTGCGCGAGGCCGAGCTCCCGATGGCCGCGTATCCGGGGATACCGTCGGCGACCGGTGCACCAGCCCCGGCGCCAGCGGTAGCCGCTCCTGCCCCGGGAATCCTGCCCGGCACCACCGCCTAGCGGCTCAGCGCCGCCAGGCGCCGGAGACAAGCCATTGGCTGGTGGCGCATGCGACCACCAGCGCGGCATAGGTCGCCATCCGGCCGTCCTGCCCGAAGACGACCAGACCCGCCGCCAGCACGGCGATGCCGACCCCGAAATTGACGGTGCCCTGCACCCACCAGGCCATCCGCTGGCCCGGCGGCCGCAGGCCGAACCGGCCGAGCAGCGCGCACAGGAAGCCGACGGCAAAGGCCGGGGCGATGAAGTTGAGGAGGTGGTCGAGGAAGTCCAGCGGGGCCATGCGAGTCGGCGCGCAACGGGCATTTCGGGATGCCTGGGCGTCTGCGGGCGGCGGATTTTATAATCCCGGGCTATGTCAGTCTGGGCCTTGGGCTTGAACCACACGACCGCGCCGCTCGACCTGCGCGGTCGTTTTGCGTTCGCCATCGACCAGATCGCCCCCACGCTGCACAGCCTGCGGCACTCCTTCGGCTCCAGCCGGCATCCGGACGTCGAGGCCGCCATCATCTCGACCTGCAACCGCACCGAGATCTACTGCGCGGCCGAACACCTCGCACTCGACCACACCGTCGACTGGCTGGCCCAGAGCGGCGGCGTTTCACCGGCGCTGCTGCGCTCGCACGCCTACACCCTGCACGACGACGAGGCCGCGCGTCACGCCTTCCGCGTCGCAAGCGGGCTGGATTCGATGGTCCTCGGCGAAGCGCAGATCCTCGGCCAGATGAAGGACGCCGTCCGCGCGGCCGAAACCGCCGGATCGCTCGGCAGCACGCTGAACCAGCTGTTCCAGCGCTCCTTCGCGGTCGCGAAGGAAGTCCGCACCGCCACTGAGATCGGCGCCCATTCGATCAGCATGGCCGCCGCCGCGGTCCGGCTTGCCGGCCAGCTCTTCGAGGATCTCCAGCACACGCGCGTCCTCTTCGTGGGCGCCGGCGAGATGATCGACCTCGCGGCGACGCATTTCGCCGCCAAGCAGCCCAGATCCATCGTGATCGCCAACCGCACGCTGGAGCGCGGCGAAAAGCTCGCTTCGCGCTTCGGCGGCGAAGCCATGCGCCTGGCCGAGCTGCCGGCCCGTCTGGCCGAGTTCGACATCGTCGTGAGCTGCACCGCGAGCACGCTGCCGCTGATCGGCCTCGGCGCGGTGGAACGCGCGCTCAAGCTGCGCAAGCATCGCCCGATGTTCATGGTCGATCTGGCCGTGCCGCGCGATATCGAGCCCGAGGTCAGGGCGCTCGAAGACGTCTACCTCTACACCGTCGACGATCTGGCGCAGGTCGTGCAGCAGGGCCATGCCAACCGGCAGGCCGCGGTGGCGGAGGCTGAGGTCATCATCGACGCGGGCGTGCAGAGCTTCATGCACTGGCTCGACCAGCGCGGCACCGTGCCGCTGATCCGCCAGCTCAATGCGCAGACCGACGAATGGCGCGCGACCGAACTGGCGCGCGCGCGCAAGCTGCTGGCCCGGGGTGAAAGCGTCGACGCCGTGCTCGAGGCGCTGTCGCGCGGCCTCACGCAAAGATGCTCCACGGCGCGATGGCCGAACTGCATGCAGGCGATGCCACCGCGCGCGAGCACACGGCGCAGGCGATCTCCCGCCTCTTCCTGCGCAACGACCCGCGCAACAAAGAGCGTTAGCGACGCCCGTTGCTTCCGGCGCTGCGCGCCGACCCGCCGTTGCCGCAGCGCCTGCGGTCAGCATCTTCCGTAATCTGCCCCGATCTCCCGTGAAACCCTTTTGCGTCACCAGCTCGAGCGCTATGCGCAACGCCTCGGCGAACTCGATTTCCTGCTCTCGCGCGAGGACATCATGTCCGACATGGCGCAGTACCGCACCATCTCGCGCGAGCATGCGGAGGTGACGCAGATCGCCGGCCGCTACAGCCGCTACAAGCAGCGCGAAGCCGACCTCGCCGCCGCGCGCGAGATGCTCGAAGACCCCGACATGGCCGAGATGGCGCAGGAGGAGATCGCGAGCGCCGAAGCGGAGCTGGTGCAGCTCGAGGACGAACTCCAGCGCCTGCTGCTGCCCAAGGACCCGGACGACGCGCGCAACGCCTTCCTCGAAATCCGCGCCGGCACCGGCGGCGACGAATCCGCGCTGTTCGCCGGCGACCTGCTGCGCATGTACACCCGGTATGCCGACCGCGCGGGCTGGCGCTGCGAAATCGTGAGCGAAAGCGAAAGCGAACTTGGCGGCTACAAGGAGGTCGTGGTCCGCATCGTGGGCGACGATGTCTTCGGCCGGCTGCGGTTCGAATCGGGCGGCCATCGGGTGCAGCGCGTGCCGGCGACCGAAACGCAGGGCCGCATCCACACCAGCGCCTGCACCGTCGCCGTGCTGGCCGAACCGGACGAGGCGCAGGCCGTGCAGATCAACCCGGCCGATCTGCGCATCGACACCTTCCGCGCGAGCGGCGCCGGCGGACAGCACATCAACAAGACCGATTCGGCGGTGCGCATCACGCACATCCCGACCGGCATCGTGGCCGAATGCCAGGACGACCGCAGCCAGCACCGCAACAAGGCCAAGGCGCTGCAGGTGCTGTCGGCGCGCATCCAGGAAAAGGAACGCAGCGAGCGTGCCGCCAAGGACGCCGCACTGCGCAAGGGACTCGTCGGCAGCGGCGACCGCAGCGACCGGATCCGCACCTACAACTTCCCGCAGGGACGGCTGACCGACCACCGCATCAATCTCACGCTCTACAAGCTGCTCTCGATCATGGAAGGCGACCTCGGCGAAGTGCTGGACGCGCTGAAGGCCGCGCGCGAGGCCGAGCAGCTTGCGGAGCTCGAAGCCAGCTTGCCGGCGTGACGTCCACCGACCCGCTCTCCCCCACGACGCCGGCCGCGATGCTGTCCGCGGCGGCGTCCATGGGCGTCGACCGGCTCGATGCCCAGCTTCTGCTGCTGCATGTGCTCGGGCGGCCATCGACCGATCGGGCCTGGCTGCTCGTGCACGACACCGATCCGCTCGACGACGCGATCTGGCCGGCCTACGCGCGCCTTTGCGCCCGCCGCAAGGCCGGCGAGCCGGTGGCCTACCTGGTCGGGGAAAAGGAGTTCCATGGCCTGCGCCTGCAGGTCGACCGCCGCGTGCTCGTGCCGCGCCCCGATACCGAAACGCTGGTCGAGTGGGCGCTCCAGTGCATCGACGGACGGGCGGCGCCGTCGGTGCTCGACCTGGGCACGGGCAGCGGCGCCATCGCACTCGCGATCCAGAACGCGCGGCACGATGCCAGGGTCACGGCGGTCGACGCCAGCGCAGAGGCCCTGGCGGTCGCGCGCGGCAACGCCGAGCGCCTCGGGCTGCCAGTGCGCTTCCGGCAAGCAAACTGGCTTGACCGTGCGGATGCGGGCTATGACCTGATCGTGTCGAACCCACCGTACATCCCCCGCGACGACATCCATCTTGCGGCGCTGCAGCATGAGCCCCAGGGCGCACTCGTCTCCGGCGACGACGGTCTCGACGACATTCGCCGCATCGTCGATGCCGCCCCGGCGCACCTTGCCGCCGGCGGGTGGCTCCTGCTCGAACACGGCTACGACCAGGCCGAAGCGGTCCGGCAACTGCTCTCGCAGCGCGGCTTTGCCGAAACCCAAAGCCGCGACGACCTCGCCGGCATCGCGCGATGTTCCGGCGGGATCTGGCGTGCGGTGAAATAATCCGCCCAGCCCAATTTCAGGAGTGCCCCATGTCCAATGCCCAGCAACGCATCGACGATCTCGTCAAGACCAACGACCTTGTGCTCTTCATGAAGGGCAACGCCAGTTTTCCGATGTGCGGCTTCTCCGGTCGCGCGATCCAGATCCTCAAGGCCGTGGGTGTGGACACCAAGGCGCTGAAGACCGTCAACGTGCTGGAAGACGATGCCATCCGCCAGGGCATCAAGGAATACAGCAACTGGCCGACGATTCCGCAGCTCTACGTCAAGGGCGAGTTCGTCGGCGGCTCGGACATCATGATGGAGATGTACGAGTCCGGCGAGCTCCAGCAGATGTTGAACGCATGACTCGCCTGACATGAGTCACGACCGGGCCGATCATGGCCACGCGCACCACGAGGGCGCCTGGAAACACGACGGCGTGCGCGTCGTCCCCGGCAACCAGCTCGACACCCACACCGCCCAGACGCCGGGCATGAACCGCGCGGCCGCGATCAATTTCGCGCGCGTCGGTGCACAGAAGCTCTGGGCCGGCACCGTCACCATCCACGCGAATGCGAAGACCGGTGCCCACCATCACGGCCATCTCGAATCCGTGATCTACGTCGTGCGGGGCCGCGCCCGCATGCGCTGGGGCGAACACCTGGAATACACGGCAGAAGCCGGTCCCGGCGATTTCATCTACGTGCCGCCCTACGTGCCGCACCAGGAAATCAACGCCAGCGAGACCGAAGCGCTCGAATGCGTGCTGTGTCGCAGCGACGGTGAAGCGGTCGCGATCAACCTCGCCATCGAGCCCGTCGAGAAGCCCGAATCGGTGCTGTGGGTCGATCCCACGCACCCGCAAGGCGGTATTTGACCGCCGCGCGACGAATCGGCAAATCCGAGAAAACATAGACACCTGCGGACGTTGGGCACGGCTTATGCTGTGCTCGAGTGTCCGAAACCGGAGGTGTCCATGGATTCCCGCAGTCTCGTGCCAGCGTCGTCGTTCCAACTGCCGGTCGCTCACCTGCGCAGCGTTTTCCAGACGCAGGATGTCGAGCGCAAGCTCGCGAAGCTTCCGGATCACGATCACGAACACCTGCGCACCACCTACGAACGCATGCTGGAGCGCGGCCCCGAACGCTTCCAGGTCAAGCCCAGCGGTGTGCCGGAAATGTCCGGCCTTTACGCGCAGCTCCCCAACTTCACCGAGGTGCTCGACGACGTGCGCCGCCATGTGGCCCTCTCGCAGGACAGCCGCGACGGACTCGAAGTCACGCCGATGCTGCTCTTGGGGCCGCCGGGCATCGGCAAGACCCACTTCGCGCGCAAGCTCGCCGAACTGCTCGGGACGGGCATGTCGCTGGTGCCGATGAACTCGATGACCGCTGGCTGGCTGCTGTCCGGCGCCTCTTCGCAATGGAAGGGCGCCAAGCCCGGCAAGGTGTTCGAGGCGCTGGTGGATGGGCAGTACGCCAATCCGGTGATGGTCATCGACGAGATCGACAAGGCCGGCGCGGACACCCAGTACGACCCGCTCGGTGCGCTCTACAACCTGCTGGAGCACGACACCGCGCACGCATTCATCGACGAATTCGCCGACGTGCCGATCGACGCCAGCCAGGTGATCTGGATCACGACCGCCAACGACGAGCGCCACATCCCCGAGCCGATCCTGAACCGCATGAACGTGTTCGAGATCGAAGCGCCCTCGCCCGAAGCCTCGCGCCAGATCGCGCACCAGCTCTATGCATCGATCCGCGGCGACCACGACTGGGGCCGGCTCCTCGCGCCCGAACCTTCGAGCGACGTGCTGGACCTGCTCGCCACGCTGGCGCCGCGCGAGATGCGGCGCGCGCTGATGACCGGCTTCGGCAATGCACGGCTTGCGGGCCGCGACGAGGTGCGCATGGAGGATCTTCCGCGCGCCGGCGCGCAGCGCGGACGCATGGGTTTCGTGCAGTAGCCCCGCGGCCTCACGGCTTCACCGCTGAGCGCCCGCCGCTCATGGCACCATGTCGGTCTTCGATGACCGACCTATGACCCTGACCCAAAGCCTGCTCGTCATCGTCGCGCTGATCGCGACGAGCGCCTTTTCTCGCTCGCCGAGATATCCCTCGCGGCTTCGCGGCGTCTGCGCCTGCGGCAAATGGCCGACGAGGGCGATCCGCGTGCCGAGCGAGTCCTGCGCGTGCAGGAGCAGCCCGGTCACTATTTCACCGTGGTCCAGATCGGGCTCAACGCGGTCGCGATCCTGGGCGGCGTCGTCGGCGAAGGGTCGCTGAGCCCTTATTTCGCGGATCTGTTCGATCTGTGGCTCAGCCCCAAGGCATCCCAGACCGCGGCGTTCCTCGCATCGTTCATCACGATCATCGCGATCTTTCTCGTCTTCGCCGACCTCTTTCCGAAGCGGCTGGGCATGAGCAATCCCGAGCAGCTCGCCGTGAGGATGGTCGGGCCGATGGGGATGCTGATCACCGCGTTCAAGCCGCTGGTCTGGCTCTTCACCGTCAGCACCGACCTGCTCTTCAAGCTGCTTCGCATGCCGGCGCAGCGCGACGAGAAGATCACCTCGGCCGACATCCTCGCGATGACCGAAGCCGGCGCCCGGGCCGGGGTGCTCGCGGAGCGGGAACAGCAGGTGATCGCGAACGTCTTCGAGCTCGACACCCGGCTCGTCAGCAGCGTGATGACCTCGCGCGACCGCATCGCCTGGTTCCTCAAGGACGACGCCGAGTCGGTGTTGCGCGCCCGGATCAAGGCCGAACCCTTTTCCGCCTACCCGGTATGCGACGGGGATATCGACCATGTGCTCGGCTACGTGGACGCCAAGGTCATGTTCCAGCGCGTGCTGGCCGGCCAGCCCCTCTCCTTCGATCACGGTTTGCCGCTGCACAAGGCGCTGGTGGTCCCTGACCGGCTCTCGCTCACCGAGATGCTCGAACAGTTCCGGCAGGCGCACGAGGACTTCGCGATCATCGTCAACGAGTACAGCCTGGTGGTCGGCGTGATCACGCTGAACGACGTCATGAGCACCGTGATGGGCGACTTCGTCGGCGTGCAGGACGAAGAGCAGCAGATCGTCAAGCGCGACGAGAACTCGTGGCTGATCGACGGCGTCACGCCTATCCAGGACGTGGTGCGCGCACTCGACCTCGAAGAACTGCCGCACCGCGACGAATACGAGACCCTCGCCGGCTTCCTGATGGTGATGCTGCGCCGCGTGCCGAAGCGGACCGACAGCGTGACCTGGGCCGGCTACACCTTCGAAGTGATGGACGTGGACAGCTTCCGCATCGACCAGGTGATGGTCACCCGCGGCAAGCCGGCGGCAGCCGCCGATCTGGCCGCCAGCCTCAGTCCGGACGGGGGTCCTTGAACACCCACAGGCGCTGGTTCGCGAAGACAGCGCTCGGATAGGGCGATTTGCCGCGGCTGCCGTTGTACCGGCCGAGCGTCATGAACAGATCGCCGGCCTCGCGGTCGAGGTAGTGCCGCAGGATCACGCAGCCGAAGCGCAGGTTGGTCTGCATGTGGAAAAGCTTCGATGAATCGCCATCGCCGATCGAGCGCGTCCAGAACGGCATCACCTGCATGTAACCCCGCGCCCCGGCGCTCGAGACAGCAAATTTGCGGAAGTTGCTCTCGACCTGGACCAGCCCCAGCACGAGGCTCACGTCGAGCCCCGCACGGCGCGACTCGTACCAGACGGTCTGCAGGAATTCCTTGCGCGTGGGCCAGTCGGGAAGCTTCTTCTTGAGCCGTTCGCTCATCTCGCCGAGCCAGCGCAGATAAGCCAAACGCGATTCGGTGTCCTTGAACTCGGGAACCGGCGGCGCGCCGCTCCGGATCGCCGCGCTCAATGCGGTTCGCACCGAGTCGATCAGGGGTTCCTCGATCTGAGCGCCGGCCAGCGCCGGCGTCGGCAGCGCCAGCGTCAGCGCCCCGGCTGCGGCGCCGCCCAGGCACAGGCGGCGCGAAAGTCCGGGCGCATTCGTCGGCGCCACGGGGTTCATTGGGTGACCTGCGTGCTTCGCACTGCGGTGCGAGCCCCCTTCGGAACGGCCGGGCGGGGGCTCATGCGGCAGCCAGTCGGCCAGTGATGAATTCCGCGATGCCGGCGGCCGGCACCTTGGTCGCGGACGTCTCGCGTCGGTGCTGGTATTCGAACTGGCCTTCCTTCAGGCCACGATCGGAGATCACCACGCGGTGGGGCACACCGATCAGCTCCCAGTCGGCGAACATCGCACCGGGCCGCTCGCCACGGTCGTCGAGCATCACATCGACGCCGGCCGCAAGCAACTGGTCATGGAGCGCTTCGGCCGCGGCCTTGACCTCGGCGCTGCGGTCCATGCCGATCGGGCAGATGACCACGGTGAACGGCGCGATCGCATCGGGCCAGATGATCCCGCGCTCATCGTTGTTCTGCTCGATCGCGGCGGCCGGCAGGCGCGTGATGCCGATGCCGTAGCACCCCATTTCCATGAACTGGGGCTTGCCCGCTTCGTCGAGGAAGGTCGCGTTCATCGGCTTGCTGTACTTGGTGCCGAGCACGAACACGTGGCCGATCTCGATGCCGCGCTCGATGGCCAGCACGCCCTTTCCATCGGGCGAGAGATCGCCGGCAACCACGTTGCGGACGTCGGCGACAACCTCGGGCTCGGGCAGATCGCGGCCCCAGTTGACGCCGGTGATGTGGAAGTCGACTTCGTTGGCGCCGCAGATCCAGTCCGCCATCACGGCCACCTCGCGGTCGGCGACGATCTTGACGGGCCGCTTCAGGTTCACCGGCCCCAGATAGCCGGGCTTGCAGCCGAAGTGGTCCTCGATCTCGGCGGTGGTCGCGAAACGGAAGCCCTGGTCCAGGCCCGGCACCTTGCCGACCTTGATCTCGTTCATGTCATGGTCACCGCGCACGAGCAGCAGCCAGACCTCGGCACCCTTGATCTCGCCGGCTTCGTCGAGGACGTCGGTTGCGAGGACCAACGACTTCACCGTGGTCGAGAGCGGCACGCCGAGCAGTTCGGCGACCTCTTCGCAGGTGGCCTTGCCCGGCGTCGCCGTCCTGGTCATCGGCTCGGCCGCGGCGGGGCGGGGGCCGGCCGGCGCCAGCGCCTCGGCCTTTTCCATGTTGGCGGCGTAGTCGCTGCCGGGGCAATAGACGATCGCGTCCTCCCCCGTGGCCGCGATGACCTGGAACTCCTGGCTGACATCGCCGCCGATCGCGCCGCTGTCGGCGGCCACCGCCCGGTAGCGCAGGCCGAAGCGGTCGAAGATCTTCCGGTAGGCGTCGGCCATGACTTTGTAGCTGGCCTTGGCGCCATCCAGGTCGCGGTCGAAGCTGTAGGCGTCCTTCATGATGAATTCGCGGCCACGCATCAGGCCGAAGCGCGGGCGGCGCTCATCGCGGAACTTGGTCTGGATCTGGTAGAAGTTCCTCGGCAGCTGTTTATAGCTGCGGATCTCCTGCCGGGCGATGTCGGTGACGACCTCCTCGCTGGTCGGCTGGATCACGAAGGAGCGCTCGTGCCGGTCCTTGATGCGCAGGAGCTCCGGGCCGTAGGCCTGGAAGCGGCCGCTCTCCTCCCAGAACTCGGACGGCTGGACCACCGGCATGGTCAGCTCGACGGCGCCGGCGCGGTTCATTTCCTCGCGCACGATCGCCTCGACCTTGCGGATCACGCGCAAGCCCATCGGCATGTAGGTGTAGATGCCGGTGCCCAGCTTCTTGATCATGCCGGCCCGCATCATGAGGCGGTGGCTGACGACTTCGGCATCTGCCGGCGCTTCCTTGAGGGTGGAGATAAAGAACTGGGAAGCTTTCATCGGGTGCGCAGACGTGGAGAGGTAGGGTGCAACGGATGGGCCCTGGGGCCCGGGACTGGCCGCTTGCCGTGCGCAACTCGGCAGGCATAATCGACTCAGTTCAAAAAATTGGGGTTTGATTATGCTCGACCGGGACGGCTTCAGGCCCAACGTCGGCATCATCCTGCTCAACCAGAGAAACCAGGTTTTCTGGGGTAAGCGAATTCGTACACACTCCTGGCAGTTTCCTCAAGGCGGCATCGATCGCGGCGAAAGTCCCGAGCAGGCCATGTTCAGGGAACTGCACGAGGAAATCGGCCTCCACCCGGAGCACGTACGGATCGTGGCCCGTACCCGCGACTGGTTGCGCTACGAGGTGCCGGATCGGTTCATCCGCCGTGACGCGCGCGGCCACTACAAGGGCCAGAAGCAGATCTGGTATCTATTGCAATTGATCGGCCACGACTGGGACCTGAACCTGCGTGCCACCGATCACCCGGAATTCGACGCATGGCGCTGGCACGACTACTGGGTGCCGCTGGACGTCGTCGTCGAGTTCAAGCGCGGCGTCTATGAGATGGCGCTGACCGAACTTGCCCGCTACCTGCCCCGGCAGGATTTCCGCAACCGCTTCCTGCGCAGCAATGTGCGCGCCCGCGAATTCGAGCGACATCCGCCCGGGCCGGGCCACGAGCCGACTTTCGAGCTGCCGCCCGGCGCCAGCTTCGATCCCAATCCGAATGCCAATCTTGCGAATGAGCCTCCCTCGACAAGCGACCCGTTATCTGCTCCGCGCTAGCCGGGGCGCTGTACTTGCCTGTGTTGTCGGCGCCTCGGGTCTCGCGAATGCCGAGCTGTTCGGAGATTCCGACTGGAAGGAATCGGAGGCCCCCCGCCTCCCGCGTTCAACCAGGACAAGCTGGTCGACCTCGAGATGCCGCGCTATTCGAGCCTGAAGTTCGGCGTCGATCCGAACACCATCAAGGTGACCGGCGATGGCGTCGTGCGCTACGTGGTCGTCGCCACGAACAAGGAAGGGGGCGGATTCAACGCCTTCTACGAAGGTGTGCACTGCGCCACCGATGAATACAAGACCTACGCGCGCTTCACCAGCAACGGGACGTGGGAACCCGTCCAGAATCCTGAATGGAAGAGGATCAACGATCGGACCTCGCGCTATACCCAGGCCCTGGCCTACCAGGGACTGTGCCGCGGCCATGCACCGCGTCTGTCGGTCGGGGAGATGATCAGGTTCCTGAAGGCACCGATCCGCGAAGTCGAATAGGCGATCAGCGGCCGTCGGGCATCAGGACCATGTTGTCCCGATGGACCATTTCGGCCTCGGCGACATAACCGAGAAGGCGCTCGAATTCGGAGGACGGCTTGCGGCACAACAGGCGGGCCTCGGCGCTCGAGTAGTTCGCCAGCCCGCGGGCGAGTTCGAAGCCTTGCTCGTCACGAATCGCGATCACATCGCCGCGAGAGAAGTCCCCGTCAACCCCGGTCATGCCGATCGGCAGCAGGCTCTTGCCTTCGCCGCGCACCTTGGCTGCCGCGCCGGCATCCACGGAGACGGCCCCGCGCAACTGCAGATGGTCGGCCATCCAGCGCTTGCGCGCCTGGTGCTTGGCGGTCTGTGCAACCAGAAGCGTCCCAATGGACTCCCCGCGCGTCAGCCGCAGGAGCGCATCGGGCTCGCGCCCCCAGGCGATCACGGTCGAAGCACCGGAACCCGCTGCGCGCTTGGCCGCGAGAATCTTGGTGATCATCCCGCCCCGCCCGATGCTGCTGCCCGCGCCGCCGGCCATGACCTCCAAGGCGGGATCGCCCGCCGTGGCTTCATGCACGAAGCGGGCATCCGGGTCCTTGCGCGGGTCCGCGGTGAACAGGCCCTTCTGGTCCGTCAGGATGACGAGCGCATCGGCCTCGACGAGGTTGGCGACCAGCGCGCCGAGCGTGTCGTTGTCGCCGAACTTGATCTCGTCGTTGACGACGGTGTCGTTTTCGTTGATGACCGGCACCACGCCCAGCGCAAGAAGCGTCACGAGAGTCGTGCGCGCATTCAGATAGCGCTCCCGATCGGCGAGGTCCGCGTGGGTGAGCAAGACCTGCGCACTCCCGAGGCCGTTCTCGCGCAGCTTGGTTTCGTAGATCTGCGCCAGGCCCATCTGGCCAACGGCAGCGGCGGCCTGGAGCTCATGGACTTCGTTCGGACGAGCCCGCCAGCCGAGCCGCTTCATTCCTTCCCGCGATCGCGCCGCTCGACACCATGACCACTTCGCGACCGTCGCGCACCAAGGTCGCCAGCTGACGGCACCATTCGCCGATGGCGTTCTCATCCAGGCCCCGGCCTTCGTTGGTGACGAGGCTCGAGCCCACCTTGACGACGATGCGACGGGCGTCACGAAGTGCGGCGGAACCGGAACTTGATGTCATGGAGGCGGTGGCCATCTTGATGCTATTGGGCCGGCCGCAACGGAGCGACCGGGGAAATTACAGACTCACGAAAACCGCGGATCGACTTGCGCAGGCGGCTGCTCGGCTTCCTGCTGAGCCTTGACCTGCTGGTAGATCGCCTGAACGAGCGGCTCGCAACCCTCCCGCGTGAGGGCGGAGATCTCGAAGACCGGCCCCTTGAAGCGCAGGCGCTTGACGAAGTCCTTCACGCGCGCAGCGCGCTCGTCGACCGGGATCATGTCGAGTTTGTTCAGGACCAGCCAGCGCGGCTTTTGGTACAGCGCAGGGTCGTACTTCTTGAGCTCGGCGACGATCGCCTTCGCCTGCGCGACCGGATCGACGCCCTCGTCGAACGGTGCGAGATCGACCATATGCAGCAACAAGCGCGTGCGCTGCAAATGGCGCAGAAACTGATGCCCGAGCCCGGCACCGTCGGAGGCCCCTTCGATCAGACCGGGCAGGTCGGCCACGACGAAACTCTGCTCGGGCCCCACGCGGACGACGCCCAGATTGGGGTGAAGCGTGGTGAAGGGGTAGTCGGCGATTCGCGGACGCGCGTTGGATACCGCGCTGATGAACGTCGACTTGCCGGCGTTCGGCATGCCCAGCAGGCCGACGTCCGCCAATACCTTCAGTTCGAGCTTGAGATTCTTCTTCTCGCCGGGCCAACCGGGCGTCTTCTGGCGGGGGCGCGGTTGATCGCGCTCTTGAAGCGCATGTTGCCGAACCCGCCGTCGCCGCCCTTGGCGATGGTGATCACCTCACCCGGATTCAGCAGCTCGTACAGCACTTCGCCGGTCTCGGCGTCGGAAATGATCGTTCCGACCGGCATCTTGAGGGTGATGTCGTCGCCGGCGGCGCCGAACATGTCCGACCCCATGCCGTGCTGGCCCCGCTTGGCTTCGTGGCGGCGCGAATAGCGGAAATCGACCAGGGTGTTCAGGTTCGGATCGGCAACGGCGAACACATGGCCGCCTCGACCGCCATCGCCGCCGTTCGGGCCGCCGAACTCCTTGTATTTCTCATGGCGGAACGACACACAGCCGTTGCCGCCATCGCCAGCGGCGACGTCGATGAAGGCTTCGTCCACGAACTTCATGAGATATCCAGTTTACAAATGAAGAAGCCCCGGCAAAGCGGGGCTTCGAAAGATCGAAGTGATCGGCTTAGGCCGGGGTCACGTTGACCGTCTGCTTGTTGAGAGCACCCTTGGTGCCGAACGACACATGGCCGTCGACCAGTGCAAACAACGTGTGATCCTTGCCGACGCCGACGTTCACACCGGGGTGGAACTGGGTGCCGCGCTGGCGCACGATGATCGAGCCCGCGCTGATCAGTTCGCCGCCGAAGGCCTTCACGCCGAGCATCTTGGGCTTCGAATCGCGCCCGTTTCGCGTAGAGCCGCCGCCTTTTTTCTGTGCCATGGAATCAGCTCCTTAACCGGCGATCGCGCCGATTTGCAGCTCGGTGAACTGCTGGCGATGGCCTTGACGTTTCTGATAGTGCTTGCGACGGCGCATCTTGAAGATGCGAACCTTGTCGTGCTTGCCGTGCGACAACACCGTTGCCGTGACAGTTGCACCGGACACCAGGGGCGTACCAACCTTGATTGCGCTGCCGTCGCCGACCGCGAGCACTTGGTCAATCACGATTTCCTGGCCTACGTCCGCAGCAATCTGTTCTACTTTGATTTTCTCGCCGGAAGCAACGCGATACTGCTTGCCGCCGGTTTTTATGACCGCGTACATGTGGACCTCTTGGGAAAAGATGGCTCTACGGCGAATTCCGCAGAGCCGGCGATTCTAGCATGCTGACAGTCTCCGCGCACCCACAGCGGCCGCGCAACTGCGTGGGCGGCTCCATCCCTCCCTATAATCACAAGCTTCCGGCCTCGCGCCATCGTCGCACCTCACGCAGCGCGCAAGCGCCCTCGCCTTGTCAGTTTCCGCCTCAGACACCTCTCCCGCCGCCGGCGTACTCCGCCTGATCGCCGAAGACATGGCGGGGGTCGATCGCGTGATCGCGCGCCGCCTCGACACCGGAGTCCCGCTCGTGAGCGAGGTGTCGAAGTACATCATCTCCGCCGGGGGCAAACGGCTGCGCCCGGCCCTGCTTCTGCTGATGGCAGGCGCACTAGGCTACCGCGAGGACCAGCGCTTCAACCTGGCCGCCGTTGTCGAATTCATTCATACGGCAACGTTGTTGCACGACGATGTGGTCGACGAATCCACGCTCCGGCGCGGGCGACCGACGGCCAACGAATCCTTCGGAAACCCCGCCAGCGTGCTGGTCGGTGATTTCCTGTACTCGCGCGCATTCCAGATGATGCTGGACGCGCATGACATGCGCGTCATGGAAATCCTCGCGGAAGCAACGAATGTCATCGCCGAGGGCGAAGTCCTCCAATTGATGAACATGCACGACGCCTCGCTCGATGAGGAAGCCTATCTGCGCGTCATTCGCTCGAAGACCGCGAAGCTGTTCGAGGCCAGCACGCGACTCGCCGCCGTGCTCGCCAAGGCGCCGCCGCAAATCGAGGAGGCGTGCGCGACCTACGGCCAGGCGCTCGGCACGGCATTCCAGGTCATCGACGACGTGCTCGACTACGCCGGCGACGCAAGCGAAACCGGCAAGAACGTCGGCGACGACCTGCGCGAAGGGAAGACGACGCTGCCCCTGATCCTGGCGATGCAGCGCGGAACGGCCGAGCAGCGCGACCTCGTTCGCGCCGCAATCGAGGCGGGCGATACCAGCCAACTCCCCCAGATCGTCTCGATCGTCCGCGAAACCGGAGCACTGGAAGCCACGAGATCGGCCGCTGCGGCAGAGGCTCAGCGTGCAATCGACGCACTTTCTGGCTTCCCAGAGAATTCTTACTCCAGAGGTTTGCTACAATTAGCGGCTCAGTTGCTTGAGCGACGCGCCTAAGTCACCACGAAGGACGACTCACTTTTCTTGCAACCATCGGGGTGTAGCTTAGCCTGGTAGAGCGCTACGTTCGGGACGTAGAGGCCGGAGGTTCGAATCCTCTCACCCCGACCAGATTTCTGGTCCTGCTCAATTCACGGATCGCCGCAGCGCGGACATCGAGCAGATCTCCGCAAACCACACGACCGCCATTGCGCAACCGCTGTTGGGCATCGACAACATTTCCCCAAGCGTAACGACGCCGGTTTAGCGTCGCGCTTCGCAGGACTGCTGCTAAGATGACCTTCCCCTCTGCCGTTGTGGTGAAGTGGGCCCGATCGTCGCCATGACCCGCTCGGGCTTTGGAAGCCGGAGGTATTAATCCCCGCTCAGCCCAACCCGCCTTTTGCGCTGCAACTGCCAAATGCTGCTCGAGCGGAGCCGCATCGGCGGTTTACAGCCCGAAGGCGATCAGCGATGATTGTTGAAGCAAATTCTCACGTTTTTTACATTCGTTGAATGGCCGCTGCCGAACCCCTAGTCAAAGAAAGCTCGCCAGTCGCCTTGCCGGGACTCGCGCGCGCGTTGGTTTCGGCCGGAAAGCTCCCCGCCAAAGTTGCCGAGGACATCTACCAGAAGTCGCTCAGCGGGCGGACCAGCTTCATTGCGGAACTGACCGGCACCGGAGCGGTATCGGCCGCCGATCTGGCGCACACGTTGTCGAGCGCGTTTGGGGCCCCTCTTCTCGACCTCGACGCGATCGATCCTCAACGCCTTCCCAAAGATCTTCTGGACGCCAAGCTCTGCCAAGCCTATCGCGTGGTGGTCCTGAGCAAGCGCAACAACCGGCTCATCGTCGCGACCGCAGATCCGTCGGACCAGCAGGCGGCGGAAAAGATCAAGTTCGCCTCGCAGATGGGCGTGGACTGGGTCATCGCCGAGTACGACAAGCTCTCGAGAATGATCGAGGCGGCTGCGGTGACCGCTTCCGAATCCATCGACAACATCATCGGCGCCGAGTTCGAGTTCGATGAGGTTTCGGCAGAGGCCGCCGGCGATACGGCCGAGCAGGCAGTGGCGGAAGTCGAGGATGCGCCCGTCGTCCGTTTCCTGCACAAGATGCTGCTCGACGCATTCAGCATGCGAGCGTCGGACATTCACTTCGAACCCTACGAGCACAACTACCGCGTGCGCTTTCGCATCGACGGCGAACTGCGCGAGATCGCCAGTCCGCCGACGGTCATCAAGGACAAGCTCGCGTCGCGGATCAAGGTGATCTCCCGGCTCGACATCGCGGAGAAGCGCATCCCGCAGGACGGGCGGATGAAGCTCAAGATCGGTCCCGACCGCGTGATCGACTTCCGGGTGAGCACGCTCCCCACGCTTTTCGGCGAGAAGATCGTCATCCGTATCCTCGACCCGAGCAGCGCGCGCATGGGCATCGACGCGCTGGGCTACGACGCCGACGAAAAGGAGCGCCTGCTTCACGCGATCAATCGACCCTACGGAATGGTGCTGGTCACCGGGCCCACCGGCTCGGGCAAGACAGTGTCGCTCTACACCTGCCTGAACCTGCTCAACAAGGCCGGCGTGAACATCGCAACGGCCGAGGATCCGTCCGAAATCAACCTGCCGGGCGTGAACCAGGTCAACGTCAACGAGAAGGCGGGTCTCACGTTCGCGGCCGCGCTGCGCGCCTTCCTGCGGCAGGACCCGGACATCATCATGGTCGGCGAAATCCGTGATCTGGAGACGGCGGACATCGCGATCAAGGCAGCACAGACGGGCCACCTGGTGCTCTCGACGCTCCACACCAACGACGCACCCACGACGCTCACGCGGATGCGCAACATGGGCATCGCACCCTTCAATATCGCTTCGAGCGTGATCCTGATCACCGCCCAGCGGCTT
This sequence comes from Variovorax ureilyticus, assembly GCF_050632185.1. Lineage (GTDB taxonomy): Bacteria > Pseudomonadota > Gammaproteobacteria > Burkholderiales > Burkholderiaceae_C > Variovorax > Variovorax ureilyticus_A. The sequence goes on along the minus strand of NZ_CP192579.1, from coordinate 726,652 downwards.
GCCCGCCGCCTATGCACGGTATGCAAGGCGCCCTCGGACGTTCCCAGGCAGGCGCTGCTCGACGCAGGCTTCCGGGAACACGAGCTCGATGGCACCTGGAAGCCGTACCACCCGGTCGGCTGCTCCGCATGCAACGGCGGCTACAAGGGACGCGTCGGCATCTATCAGGTGATGCCCATCAGCGAGGAGATCCAGAAGATCATTCTTCGGGACGGGTCGGCGCTCGATATTTCAAAGCAAGCCGAAGCCGAAGGCGTTCGTTCGTTGCGCCAATCGGGATTGAAGAAGGTCATGCAGGGACTGACGTCACTTGAGGAAGTGCTCGCAGTCACCAACGAATAGCATTCAACGGCGGAGAACCCATGGCAACGGCAGCAGCATCAAACCGCACGCTCAAGGAATACATCTTCGAGTGGGAAGGGAAGGACCGCAACGGCAAGGTGGTGCGCGGCGAACTTCGTGCCGCCGGCGAGAACCAGGTCCAGGCTGCGCTGCGGCGTCAGGGCGTCCTCACGACGAAGATCAAGAAGCGGCGGATGCGGTCCGGCAAGGCGATCAAGCCGAAGGACATCGCGATCTTCACCCGCCAGCTCGCCACCATGATGAAGGCCGGCGTGCCTTTGCTGCAAGCCTTCGACATCGTCGGACGCGGCAATGCCAACCCGAGCGTCGGGAAGCTGCTCAACGACATTCGCAGCGACGTCGAAACGGGTACGTCGCTGTCGGCTGCGTTCCGCAAATTCCCGAAGTACTTCGACAGCCTCTACTGCAACCTCGTCGAAGCCGGCGAGGCTGCCGGTATTCTTGAAGATCTGCTCGACCGCCTCGCCACCTACATGGAGAAGACCGAGGCCATCAAGTCGAAGATCAAGTCGGCACTGATGTATCCGACGTCCGTGATCGTGGTGGCCTTCGTGGTGGTGGCGATCATCATGATCTTCGTGATCCCCGCCTTCAAGCAGGTGTTCACCTCCTTCGGAGCGGACCTGCCCGCGCCGACGCTGTTCGTCATGGGCATGAGCGAATTCTTCGTTGCCTACTGGTGGTTGATCTTCGGCGTGGTCGGCGGAGGGATCTACTTCTTCCTCCAGGCCTGGAAGCGCAACGAGCGCGTGCAACAGGTCATGGACCGCCTCCTGCTTCGCATGCCGATCTTCGGCGCGCTCATCGACAAGTCCTGCGTCGCGCGCTGGACGCGCACGCTCGCCACCATGTTTGCGGCTGGCGTGCCGCTCGTCGAGGCACTGGACTCGGTGGGTGGCGCGTCCGGCAATTCGGTCTACTCGGAAGCGACGACCAAGATCCAGCAGGAGGTGTCGACCGGTACCAGCCTGACTGCGGCGATGACCAATGCCAACCTCTTTCCATCGATGGTTCTGCAGATGACCGCCATTGGCGAGGAATCCGGGTCCATCGATCACATGCTGGGCAAGGCGGCCGACTTCTACGAACAGGAAGTCGATGACATGGTCGCAGGGCTGTCGAGCCTCATGGAGCCGATCATCATCGTGTTCCTTGGCGTCATCATCGGTGGCATCGTGGTGTCGATGTACCTGCCCATCTTCAAGCTCGGCCAGGTCGTCTGATGCTCGTCTCGCAGGGCGTGGACGCGGCACTGGCCGGCGTCCTCGGGTTATTGATCGGCAGCTTTCTGAACGTGGTCGTCTACCGGACGCCCGTGATGATGTACAGGGACTGGCTGTTCGACGCCGTCGGCCATCTCATGACCTCGCCCGACGGCGGGCCGTCGCTATGGGCGCGCGCACTGGCGCCCGCGTCGCCCGCTGACGCGCGACTCAGGGCGGCGGCGGACGACGCCGTTCCGGTGCTCGAGGCGCTGCCGCCTTTCGACCTCGCACGGCCCGCATCCCGCTGCGGTCACTGTGGCCAGCCGGTGCGCTGGTATCGCAACGTCCCGGTGATCAGCTATCTGGCGCTTCGCGGCCGTTGCGGCGATTGCAATGCGCGCATCAGTCCGCGCTATCCCGTCGTCGAGCTCGTGACCGGCCTGTTGTTCGCATGGTGCGGATGGCGCTTCGGTCTCACGCCGGTCGGTGCGTTGTGGGCGGCATGCGCAGCGCTTCTTGTGTGCCAGTTCCTCATCGATCTCGACACGCAGTATTTGCCCGACAGCTACAACTACATGCTGCTCTGGCTGGGCCTGATCGGCGCGGCCCTGGGATGGACTGGTGTTTCACTCGCTTCCGCGGTCTGGGGTGCGGTGGCCGGCTACGGGAGTCTCTGGCTCATCTACCAGGCTTACCTGCGGCTCACCGGCAAGGAGGGCATGGGCTTTGGCGACTTCAAACTCCTGGCCGCGCTGGGTGCCTGGTTCGGGGTCGAGTTCCTTCTGGCCATCGTGCTGGTCTCCTCGCTCGTCGGCGCGGTGATCGGCGGCTCGCTGCTGCTGGTCGGCAAGCTCGCGCACAAGGACGTGCCGATCTCGTTCGGCCCCTTCCTCGCCGGCGCGGGCCTGGTCTGCCTGGTCGCCGGACCGGCGCGCGTCCAGGATTGGCTGCCATTCGCCTTTCCTTTCCACTGAGAGCTGCTGCCATGCGCATCGGCCTGACCGGCGGCATCGGCAGCGGCAAGAGCACCGTGGCCGCAATGCTGGTCGCACGCGGCGCGAAGCTGGTGGATACCGATGCCATTGCCCGGTCGATCGCACAGCCGGACGGCGCGGCGATACCTGCACTCGAAGCAGAATTCGGCCCCTCCATCCTGACCGCTGAAGGAGGCATGGATCGGGCCCGGATGCGGGAACTCGTGTTCGGCGATGCTCACGCAAAAAAGCGCCTCGAGGGCATCCTTCATCCGCTGATCGGCGCCGAGTGCGAGCATCAGGCGGCCTCCGCCCAGCCTGGCGAGCCTGTCGTCTTCGACGTGCCGCTGCTGGTGGAATCGAAGCGCTGGCGCTCCATCGTCGATCGCGTCCTGGTGATCGATGCGAGCGAGCAGACGCAACTGGAACGCGTGGTCGCCCGCTCCGGCTGGGCGCCGGATGCGGTCCGCGCCGTCATCGCGCAGCAGGCGCACCGTGCCCTGCGCCGAGCTGCAGCGGACGCCGTGATCTACAACGATGGCCTGGGGCTGGCGGAACTCTCCTCGCACGTCGAGGGTCTCTGGGAGCTGTGGACTGGCGCAGGCACGCGATAATCCACGGTTGGCCGGCCCCGGCGCCGGATAACAAGAAGCGGCGAGCCAGCGAGCCCCGCGGCAACGCTCCCCCAAGATGCTCTTCAACTCCTACGCGTTCATCTTCTGCTTTTTCCCGATCGTCCTTTTCGGGTTCTTCCTCATCGGAAAGCGAAATGTACGCGCCGCAGCAGGGTTCCTCGCGCTGGCGTCGCTGTTCTTTTACGGCTGGTGGAGCGTCGAGGCCCTGCCACTGCTGGTGGCATCCATCTGCTTCAACTACTGGGCCGGATTGCGCCTGACACGCGGCCCCGGCCGCACCGACGAGGGCCGAAAACGCATGCTCGTGTTCGCGCTTGTCGTGAACCTCGGCGTGCTTGCCACCTTCAAATACGCGAACTTCTTCCTCGGCAACGTGAATGAAGGGATCGCAGCGGCGGGGTTCACGCCGCTGCCGATGCTGCACATCGCCCTGCCGATCGGCATTTCCTTCTACACGTTCACGCAGATCGCGTTCCTGGTGGACTGCTGGCAGGACAAGGTCCACGAACGCAGCTTCGTGCACTACCTGCTCTTCGTCACCTACTTCCCCCATCTGATCGCGGGCCCGGTGCTGCATCACGCGCAGATGATGCCGCAGTTCGCGAATCCGGCGACCTACCGCGCCGATCTCAACAAGATCTCGCTCGGCCTGGCGATCTTCGTCTTCGGTCTCGCCAAGAAGCTCCTCATCGGCGACAAGGTCGGCGAGTACGCCGACCTCATGTTCAACGGCGTTCACAACGGCACGGCGCCCATGCTCTACACGGCATGGCTCGGCGTGCTGGCCTACACGCTGCAGATCTATTTCGATTTCTCGGGCTATTCGGACATGGCCGTCGGCCTGTCGTTGTGCCTGGGCGTGAAGCTGCCTCTCAACTTCAACTCGCCCTACAAGTCGACCAACATCATCGAGTTCTGGCGCCGCTGGCACATCTCGTTGTCCACGTTCCTGCGGGACTACCTCTACATCCCGCTAGGGGGAATCGCAAGGGACCGACGCGCCGCTACCTGAACCTGTTCATCACCATGCTGCTGGGCGGCCTCTGGCACGGCGCCGCATGGACCTTCGTGATCTGGGGCGGCCTGCACGGCATGTACCTCGTGATCAACCATCTCTGGAACGGCAAGGTTCGCCGCGACTCGAAGCCCGGCCGACTCGCGAAGGTCCTCGGGTGGTTCCTCACGTTCCTCTGCGTCATGCTTGCCTGGGTGGTCTTCCGCGCGGAAAGCATGCATGCGGCGATGGAGATCTACAAGGGCATGCTCGGCTTCCACGGAACTGCGCTGGAGGCGTTCACCGAGTTCGGACCCGTCCCGTCCCGCAAGCCGGAATTCTTCCAGACCTTGCTCGTCGGGCTATTCATCTGCCTTGCGCTGCCGCCGACCATCACACTGCAACGCTGGGTCCCGCAAGCCCAGTCGCTGGCCGGCCGGCCGCGCGCGTCCCTCGTCTTTGCCGCAGTCATGGGGCTCGTGACGGTCCTCTTGCTCGGACTGTGCGTCTCGAAGCTGGGCTCCTACAGCCCGTTCCTCTATTTCCAGTTCTGATATGACGCCCGCAAAACTCTGGCTGCAAGTGTTCACGGCTGGCTTCGCTGTGATCGTTGCCATGCTGATCGTCACGTTGAACACGCCGATCCCCTACGGCGACCTGTCGCGAATCGGCCTGGTCTCCGACTACGAGTTCGGATGGCAGCTCGAGCCACCGCACGTCGAGCGAAAGTACCTTCATGCCTCGCCGATCAACGAAGCCGACATCCTCGTGATCGGGGATAGCTTCTCCATGACCCACCGCTGGCAATCAGTGCTGCAGAAGCAAGGCTACCGCTTGTCCACAATCTACTGGGGCGAATTCCAAGAGGCGCTTTGCGAAGACTTCGACGAGTGGCTCGACCGCGCAGGCTTCAAGGGCAAGCTGGTTGTCATCGAGAGCGTCGAGCGCCTCCTCGCCGACCGTCTGGCCAATACGCAGAAGTGCAAGGCGATGAGCAAGCCGCCCGAGTCGCGGACCGAGCCCTTCTTCGAGTCGCCCGACCGGGTGCCGGGCTTCGCCCTCAACTGGAAAGCCAAACTCACCTCGGGCTACATCACCTATCGCAACACGCAGGAAGCGAAGGGGGCCGCGGGGCCGACGCTGGCCTCGAACGAGACGTGGGTGCGCCCCGTGCCCGATGGCTGCTCGATGTTCAGCAACCGCTTTTGCAGCAAGGTCCTGTTCTTCAGAGACGACGACGACAACGGCGAACTCACTGCCCTGCACGTCGAGCAGATGCGCGCCTTCTCCGAGACGCATCGCGCCCGGTCCATCATGTGGATGGTGATCCCGAACAAGACGACGACGTATGTCATGCCGGATCATTCGAAAGACTTTGTGACCGCATTTGCGAAGGCCGGGCTCGGGCCCGACCTCTTCACGTTCGCCCGAGAGCAGAAATCCAGGATCCGGGACTTCTATTTCCCGAACGACACCCATCTGTCGATGCATGGACAACTGGCTCTGGGGGACCTCATGCTCGACGCCGTCCGGAAGATCATTCCGCAGCCTCCCGCGAAGCCTTCTTGAGGCTATGATCATCACCGGAAGCCGTCACGCGTGATCCTTTACGAGTACCCATTCAACGAGCGCATCCGGACCTATTTGCGGCTGGAGCACTTGTTCCGCCGTCTTGGCGAGTTGGTGCCGGCCGAATCGGCGTTGCTGCATCACTATGCGCTCGTCACGATCTTCGAGATCATGGATGTGGCGGCCCGCGCCGACCTCAAGGCGGACGTGCTGAGAGACCTCGACAAGCACAAGAACGTGTTCAACAGCTATCGCGGCAACCCCGCGATCGCCGAGACGGTGCTCGATCAGGTCGTCGGCAAGCTCGAGAGCAACTTCAACACGCTGAATACGGTGCCGGGCAAGGCCGGCCAGGCGCTCACCGAGAACGAATGGCTGATGAGCATTCGCAGCCGCGCGAGCATTCCCGGCGGAACCTGTGAATTCGACCTGCCGGCCTATTACGCGTGGCAGAACCGCCGCGCCAACGATCGGCGTGCCGATCTGGAACGCTGGTCGTCGACGCTCGCTCCGCTGGCCGAATCGATCTATCTGCTGCTCAAGCTTCTGCGCGATGCGGATGTTCCCTACAAGGTCATTGCATCGAAAGGGCAATTCCAGCAGGCGCTTCCGCAAGGGCGGAGCTTCCAGTTGCTGCGCCTGCGAATCGACCCGAAACTGGGGCTCATCCCGGAAATCAGCGGCAACCGTCTGATGGTGTCGGTGCGGCTGATGCGGCAGGAATCGGATGACCGCCTGCATCAAAGCGCCGAGGACACCCCGTTCGAACTGACGCTCTGTGCATGAGCCCCCGCCCGGCCGCTCCGAAGGGGCTCGCGCCGCAGTGAGGAGCACGGAGGTTACCCAATGAGCACCATCTCTTCCCCATCCCTCGGCGAACGCATCGTCAAGTGCCCGGCGTGCGGGAAGGACAGCCTCTACGCCGAACGAAACCCTTACCGTCCCTTTTGCAGTGCGCGATGCAAAGGGATCGACCTGGGCGCCTGGGCGAGCGAGGAATTCAGGGTGCCTGCAGAGTCACCGCCGGATGATGACCCGTTCGGCGATCCGAAGCGGCAGTAGGCGTCCAGTTACGCCGCCGGCGTGACCACCGTGTCCGGCAGCCCACGTTCTTCGGCAAGCCACGCCAGCACCGGGAGCGCCCCCGGCAGCACCGGGGACACATCGAGCGGCAATTGCTGCCAGCGCATGGCCTGTCCCTCGCGCATTTCGAAATCGCCCGACCAGTCGGTCACCTTGCACCAGTGCAGGCGAACCAATGCATGGGGATAGTCGTGCTCGGTCACCTTCCATACGTCGGCACCAGCGATCGTGATGCCGAGTTCTTCGTGCAGTTCGCGGCGCAGCGCCTGTTCGACCGTTTCACCCGCTTCGATCTTGCCGCCGGGGAACTCCCAGTAGCCAGCGTAAGGCTTGCCTTCCGGCCGAGTGGAAAGCAGCAGCGCGTCATCCCCGCGAATGAGGATGCCGACCGCCACCTCCGTGTGTTTTCGAGGCGCGTTCATGACGTCAGCTGCGACCCGCGTAGTCACGAGCAAACTGATAGGCGACGCGCCCGCTGCGCGACCCGCGTTCGAGCGCCCAAACGAGTGCTTCGGGCCGCGCCAACTCGATCGCTTTTGCGTCTACACCAAACGACGACAACCACTGTGCGACGATCGTCAGATATTCGTTCTGCGTGAACGGATAGAAGCTCACCCAAAGGCCGAAGCGTTCGGAGAGGGAAATCTTCTCCTCGATCACCTCGCCCGGATGCACCTCGCCGTCCTCGGTGTGGGTGTAGCTGAGGTTCTCCTTCATGTACTCGGGCAGCAGGTGGCGCCGATTGCTGGTCGCGTAGATCAACACGTTCGGCGTCGCCGCGGCAACCGAACCATCGAGGATCGACTTGAGCGCCTTGTACCCAGGTTCGCCTTCGTCGAAGCTCAGGTCATCGCTGAAAACGATGAACTTCTCGGGTCGGTTGGAAACCACCTCGACAATGTCCGGCAGATCGGTGAGCTCGGCCTTGTCGACCTCGATCAGCCGCAGGCCCTGGGGCGCGTAGGCTTGAAGACAGGCCCGGATCAACGACGACTTGCCGGTGCCGCGCGCGCCGGTCAAAAGGACGTTGTTGGCCGGCTTGCCTTCGACGAACTGGCGGGTGTTGCGTTCGATCTTCTCTTTCTGAAGGTCGATTTCCTTCAGCGCATCGAGCGGCATCGACGCCACATGCCGGACCGGCTCCAGCGTCCCATGCCCCGAGCTGCGGCGGCGATAGCGCCAGGCGATGGAGGCATTCCAGTCCGCCGGCGCAGCCAATGGTTGCGGAAGAATCGATTCGATCCGACCGATCAGTTGTTCGGCGCGCTCGATCAGACGCTCGAACTTCTCGTTCATGACAGCACCCGCCCGGACGCCCGAAGGGCGCTGAGCTCCCCTCGGGGGGCAGCGAGCAAGGCGAGCGTGGGGGCCTCATGATCTGTAGTCGGCGTTGATCGAGACGTAGTCGTGGCTCAGGTCGCAGGTCCAGACCGTGTCCGCCGCGTTCCCGCGACCGAGCGCGATGCGGACGGTGATCTCGCTCTGCTTCATGACGCGCTGTCCGTCTTCCTCGCGATAGGATGGATTGCGGCCGCCCTTCACCGCCACGTGTACGTCGTCCAGGAAGAGATCGATGCCCGTCTGATCGAGGTCCGCGATGCCGGCGTAGCCGACGGCCGCAAGGATGCGCCCCAGGTTCGGGTCGCTCGCGTAGAAGGCGGTCTTCACCAGCGGCGAATGTGCGACGGCATAGGCGACCTGCCGACACTCGGCTTCGTCGCGGCCACCTTCGACGCGGATGGTGATGAACTTGGTCGCCCCTTCGCCGTCACGCACGATCGCCTGCGCGAGCTGCCGAGCCACGTTCTGCATGGCCTGCAGCAGCACCTGACCGGCAGGGGATTCGAGGGAAGTGATCGTCGGGTGCGCCGCCTTCTGCGTGGCGATGACGACGAAGGAGTCATTCGTCGACGTATCGCCGTCGATCGTGACGCGGTTGAACGACGCATCGGCCAGCGCCTTGGAAAGCGGCTGGATCAGGGCCGGATCGATCTTGGCATCCGTCGCCATGAAGCCGAGCATGGTGGCCATGTTCGGGCGGATCATGCCGGCGCCCTTGCTGATGCCGGTGATGGTGACGGTCGCGCCGTCGATCTGCACCTGCCGGCTGAAGGCCTTGGGCACGGTGTCCGTGGTCATAATGCCCTCGGCGGCGCGCGCCCAGTGCGTGGGCGATGCATCGGCGAGTGCCGCCGGCAATCCGGCTTCGATCCGGTCGATCGGCAGCGGCTCCATGATCACGCCGGTGGAGAACGGCAGGATCTGCTCGGGCGCCAGATTCAGCTTGCGCGCCAGCGCGATGCAGGTCGCCCGCGTGCGCGCCAGGCCGTCTTCACCGGTTCCGGCATTGGCATTGCCCGTATTGATCACCATCGCGCGGATACCGAGATTGCGTGCCAGATGATCGCGGCAGACCTGGACCGGCGCCGCGCAGAAGCGGTTCTGCGTGAACACGCCGCCCACGGCAGCGCCTTCGTCGATCAGCACCACCGTGAGATCCTTGCGGTTGGCCTTGCGCACACCGGCTTCGGCGACGCCGATACGAATACTGGCACCGCATGCAGCGCGGCGGGATCGGGAGCGGAGAGATTCACGGGCATGGCGGTGTCCTGCGGATCAATATCAAGTGAGCTTGCCGTGGCAGTGCTTGAACTTCTTGCCGCTGCCGCACGGGCAAGGATCGTTGCGGCCCACGCGCGCGAAGGCCGCCGCGCCGGCGCTCAAGCCGCTCGCGGCCTGTCGGTTGACGCTGTCTTCGTCCAGGCGCACCTCGACCTCACCGGTCTCGGTCGGTGCGCTGTAGGTGATGTTGGAAAGATTCTCGCCACGGCTTTCCATGGCTTCGGCGGCCTGCTCGAGCTGCTCGCTGGACTGCACGCGAACCGTCATCAGCTGGCGGGTGACCTCGTTCTTCACGGAGTCGAGCAGCTGGCCGAAAAGCTCGAAGGCTTCGCGCTTGTATTCCTGCTTGGGCTGCTTCTGCGCATAGCCGCGCAGATGAATGCCCTGACGCAGATAGTCCAACGAGGCGAGATGCTCGCGCCAGTGCGTATCGATGCTTTGCAGCAGCACCATGCGCTCGAACTGCGTGAAGTTCTCCTTGCCGATCAATGCGACCTTGGCATCGAATGCTTCGTTGGCCGCTGCGCTCACCTTCTCGACGACGTCTTCGTCGCTGACCGCACTGGCGGCCTCCACGTCCTTGCGCAGCGGCAGCTCGATCTGCCAATCCTCCGCAAGCACCTTTTCGAGACCGGCGAGATCCCATTGCTCCTCGACCGATTCGGCGGGCACGTACTGGCGCACCAGATCGATGAAGCAACCTTCGCGCAGCGCCTCGATCTGCGCAGTCAGGTCGCCCGCGTCGAGGATGTCGTTGCGCTGCTGGTAGATCACCTTGCGCTGGTCGTTGGAGACATCGTCGTACTCGAGCAGCTGCTTGCGGACGTCGAAATTGCGCGCCTCGACCTTTCGTTGCGCGCTTTCGATGCTGCGCGTGACGATGCCGGCTTCGATGGCCTCGCCATCGGGCATCTTGAGCCGGTCCATGATGGCCTTCACGCGATCGCCCGCGAAGATGCGCATCAAGGGGTCGTCCAGGCTCAGATAGAAGCGCGAGGAGCCCGGATCGCCCTGCCGGCCGGAACGGCCACGCAACTGGTTGTCGATGCGGCGCGACTCATGGCGCTCGGTGGCGATGATGCGCAGGCCACCGACGGATTTGATGAACTCGTGATCCTTTTCCCACTGGGCGCGCAATCGCGCGACTTCAGCCGCCTTGGCCGATGGATCGGCCGCCTCGTCGGCTTCGACGGCCTCGATCGCCTTTTCGATGTTGCCGCCCAGCACGATGTCGGTACCGCGGCCCGCCATGTTGGTCGCGATCGTGATCATCTTGGCCCGACCCGCCTGGGCCACGATCTCGGCTTCGCGCGCGTGCTGCTTGGCATTGAGCACCTGGTGCTCCAGGCCGGCCTTCTGGAGCAGGGCGGAGATGATTTCGGAGTTCTCGATCGACGAAGTCCCGACCAGCACGGGCTGGCCCCGCTCATTGCATTCGCGAATGTCCTGGATGGCCGCTTCGTATTTCTCGCGCGTGGTCTTGTAGACGCGGTCGAGCTGGTCTTCGCGCTTGCTCGGCCGGTTCGGCGGAATGATCACGGTCTCCAGGCCGTAGATCTCCTGGAATTCATAGGCCTCGGTGTCGGCGGTGCCGGTCATGCCTGCGAGCTTGCCGTACAGGCGGGAAGTAGTTCTGGAAAGTGATCGAGGCCAGCGTCTGGTTCTCGGACTGGATCTCGACGCCTTCCTTGGCTTCGACAGCCTGGTGCAGCCCATCGCTCCAGCGCCGCCCGGTCATCAGGCGGCCGGTGAACTCGTCCACGATGATCACCTCGCCCTGCTGGACGACGTAGTGCTGATCGCGGTGGTACAGGTGCCTCGCCCGCAGTGCCGCATTCAGGTGATGCATCAGCGTGATGTTGGCCGGATCGTAGAGCGACGCGCCCTCCGGCAACAGCTTGAACTCCGAGAGGAGCTGTTCGGCCTTTTCATGGCCGTCCTCGGTCAGGAACACCTGATGCGTCTTCTCGTCGACCGTGAAGTCGCCTGGCTTGGTGACGCCTTCGCCGGTGCGCGGGTCGGCTTCGCCCTCCTGGCGCACGAGCAGCGGCACGACCTTGTTGATCGCCAGATAGAGGTCGGTGTGGTCCTCGGCCTGACCGCTGATGATCAGCGGGGTGCGGGCTTCGTCGATCAGGATCGAGTCCACCTCGTCGACGATGGCGTAGTTCAGTCCGCGCTGAACCCGGTCGCCGGGCTCATACACCATGTTGTCGCGCAGATAGTCGAAGCCGTATTCGTTGTTCGTGCCGTAGGTGATGTCGCTGCCGTAAGCCTGCTGCTTTTCCTCGCGCGGCATCTGCGGCAGGTTGATGCCCACCGACAAGCCGAGATAGTTGTAGAGGCGCCCCATCCAGGTCGCATCGCGGCTGGCGAGATAGTCATTGACCGTCACCACATGCACGCCCTTGCCGGTGAGCGCGTTGAGATACACGGGCAGCGTCGCGGTCAGCGTCTTGCCCTCGCCCGTCCGCATTTCCGAAATCTTGCCGTAGTGAAGCGCCATGCCGCCCAGCAACTGGACATCGAAGTGGCGCATCTTCATGACCCGCTTCGACGCCTCGCGCACCGCAGCAAAAGCCTCCGGCAGCAACGAATCGAGGGATTCGCCCTTGGCGATGCGGTCCTTGAACTCCTGGGTCTTGGCGCGGAGCGCGGCTTCGTCCAGCTTCTCGAACGACGGCTCCAGCGAGTTGATGCGTTCGACCGTCTTGCGATACTGCTTCAGAAGGCGATCGTTGCGACTGCCGAAAATTTGAGTCAGGAAGTTGGTGGCCATGAATGGAGATCGAAGCACACTCGCCGCATGCGGATGCTTCGACCGAAATCCCTAAGATAGACGAGAAGGAACTTGGGCGCGCTTTGCTGCAATACAAGCCGATCGGCTCGCAGGATTGCCGGCAAACCGCGCATTTTAGCCCTCTTGTTTGATTCCCCGATTTCAAAGCATTCCCATGAATCGCCGCTTCAATGCCGTCACCGTTTTCCAGGCCACGGAGGAGTCTCCGACCCTTGCGACCCTCGCGGCGCGGGCGCGCGACGCGGCTGAAAGACTCGCCGCCATCCAGGATCTCATCCCCGCAGAGTTGCGCCCGAGCGTCAAGCCCGGCCCCGCCGAAGACGACGTCTGGTGCGTCCTCGTCACCGGCAACGCCGCGGCGGCCAAGCTGCGCCAATTGACCCCCGCGTTCCTGTCACGACTAACGGCCCGCGGCTGGCGCGTCGCAACGCTCCGTATCAAGGTTCAGGCGCGAAACTGACGGACGCACGCAGCCCGGCAACAAAAAAGCCCCGGACAGCAGAGCTGCCCGGGGCTTTTGACTGGTGCCGCTTGTCGGAATCGAACTGACGACCTACCGCTTACAAGGCGGTTGCTCTACCAACTGAGCTAAAGCGGCGAAGTATCGGATTCTAGCGAGGCGACGTTCGCGGGAATCTCACTTGATACGCTTCAACGAGGGGCGGGAACCCCCTCCCGCAGGCGGCCTTGGCGGGTCCTCCGGGGGGTCGGCGCAGGGCCGGCGTCCACGGTTTCCTCGGCTCCCTCGCCGGTGACGAGGTGAACGACACGTCCGGGATCGCCTTCCGCGCCTCGTGTGGCGTCGCGCAAAGGCGCGCGCGGCGAGGCAGACGCGGGCGCGGGGAGCGGCGCCGCGGCAACCGGATTGCCCTCGGACGACTGGACGACCGGAACAGGCGCGGGAAACGCCATCCCCTGCCCGTTCTCGCGCGCATAGATCGCAATCACGCGGCTGACCGGCACGATGATCTCGCGAGCCGTGCCCGCGAAACGCGCCTTGAATTCGATGAACTCGTTGCCGAGATTCAGCGAGCTCGTCGCGTCGAAGCTGATGTTCAGCACGATCTCGCCGTTCTTGACGTACTCGCGCGGGACCTGGACCGTGTCGTCGACCTGCACCGCGACATACGGCGTGAAGCCGTTGTCCGTGCACCATTCATACAGGGCCCGAATGAGATATGGGCGTGTCGAGGACGATTCGAGCGCGTTGATCATGACCGGCTTCGCCAGCGTTTCACTTCCGCATGACCTTTTCGGACGGGGTCAGTGCTTCGATGTAGGCCGGACGGGAAAAGATTCGCTCAGCGTACTTCAAAAGCGGCGCCGCGTTCTTGCTGAGGTCGATCCCGTAGTAGTCCAGACGCCACAGCAGCGGCGCGATCGCGACGTCGAGCATCGAGAAATTGTCGCCCAGCATGTACTTGTTCTTGAGGAACACGGGCGCGAGCTGCGTGAGACGGTCGCGAATGTGCGAACGAGCCTTTTCGAGGGCCTTTTCATTGCCCTTCGAACTGCGGTTCTCGAGCGTGGAAACGTGCACGAAGAGTTCCTTCTCGAAGTTGAGCAGGAACAGGCGAACGCGCGCGCGGTCGACCGGGTCGCCCGGCATCAACTGCGGATGCGGGAAGCGCTCATCGATGTACTCGTTGATGATGTTCGACTCGTACAGGATCAGGTCGCGCTCCACGAGGATCGGCACCTGCCCGTACGGATTCATCACGCTGATGTCTTCCGGCTTGTTGTAGAGATCGACGTCGCGAATCTCGAAATCCATGCCCTTTTCGAACAGCACGAAACGGCAGCGGTGAGAAAAAGGGCAGGTCGTTCCCGAATACAAGACCATCATGGCGAAAGGCTCCTAAAAATCAAAAAGAGTGGGTCGCGTACGCAACCCACTCTGCGGGACCAGGTACCCGAGGCACCCGATCGGGATGGCGTTACTTGACGTCCTTCCAGTACGCGGCATTCAAGCGCCAAACAAAAACCACTGCCATGACAAGGAACAGCAGCACCCAGACACCCACGCGGATGCGCGTGTTCTGCGCCGGTTCGGCCATCCATTGCAAGTAGCTGACGAGGTCGCCCACGGCCTGGTCGTACTGGACCGGCGTCAGGGTTCCGGGCGTGATCTGCTCCCAGCCCTTGAACACTTCGGCTTCATGCCCGTGCGATTCGACCTTGTCGAAAATGGGCCGGCGCTCGCCCTGCAGCTCCCACAGCACGTGGGGCATCGCGACGCTCGGGAACGTCAGGTTGTTCCAGCCCGTGGCCTTCGTGTCGTCGCGGTAGAAGGTGCGCAGGTAGGTGTAGAGGTAGTCCGCACCCGTGCCGCCGTGGCCGGCACGAGACCGGGCGACCAGGGTCAGATCGGGAGGAATGGCGCCGAACCACTCCTTCGCCTGGCGCGGATCGATGTTGGCCTTCATGGTTTCACCGACCTTGTCGGTCGTGAACAGAAGGTTGTCCTTGATCTGCTGCTCGGTGATGCCGAGGTCCTGCAGCCGGTTGTAGCGCATGAACGCCGCCGAGTGGCAGTTGAGGCAGTAGTTGACGAAAAGCTTCGCGCCGTTCTGCAGCGCCGCCAGGTCGGTCGTGCGGTTCGGCGCCTTGTCCCAGGGCATGCCGACTTCCGCGGCATGCGCGCCGGCCACGAAACCAAGCGCCGCGATCAACGTGAGGATCAGTTTCTTCATTCTTCTTTTCTCCGGTCAGTGGGCAGCGAAGGTCACGCGCTCAGGGACCGGCTTGAACTCGCCCAGACGGCTCCACCATGGCATCAGCAGGAAGAAACCGAAGTAGAACAGCGTCCCGACCTGCGACACGCGCTCGCCGACGGGCGACGGCGGCTGCACGCCGAGGTAGGCGAGCACCACGAAGTTGATCACGAAGATGCCGTACATGACCTTGTGCCAGCCCGGACGATAGCGGATCGACTTCACGGGGCTGTGATCCAGCCATGGCAGGAAGAAGAGGATGATGACGGCGCCGCCCATGACGACCACCCCCAGAACTTGGCATCGATCGACAGCATCATGGCCGCGACGACGACGGCCGCCACAACGATCAGGCCCTTGAAGATCGAGGGGATGCGCGCCTTCAAGACGCCGAACGCAGCCCCTGCAACCACGCACGCGATGAGCGCATACATCATCTCGCTCGTGATGGCGCGAAGCATCGAATAGAACGGCGTGAAGTACCACACCGGCGCGATGTGCATCGGCGTCTTCAGCGAATCGGCGGGAATGAAGTTGTTGTACTCGAGGAAGTAGCCGCCGGCCTCGGGCGCGAAGAAGATCACAGCCGAGAAGATCGTCAGAAACACAACCGTGCCGAAGATGTCGTGCACCGTGTAGTACGGATGCGACGGAATGCCGTCCACCGGGTGGCCGTCGGGGCCGCGGTTGGCCTTGATCTCGATGCCGTCGGGGTTGTTCGAGCCCACTTCGTGCAGCGCGATCAGGTGAGCGACCACGAGACCCAGAAGCACCAGCGGCACCGCGATGACGTGGAAGCTGAAGAAGCGGTTGAGGGTCGCGTCGCTCACCACGTAGTCACCGCGGATCAGGAGCGCCAGATCCGGACCAATGAACGGGATCGCGGAGAACAGGTTGACGATCACCTGCGCGCCCCAGTAGCTCATCTGGCCCCACGGCAGCAGATAGCCCATGAACGCCTCGGCCATCAGGCAAAGGAAGATCGCGCAGCCGAAGATCCAGACGAGCTCGCGCGGCTTGCGATAGCTGCCGTACATGAGCCCGCGGAACATGTGCAGGTACACCACGATGAAGAACGCCGAGGCGCCCGTGGAATGCATGTAGCGGATCAGCCAGCCCCAAGGGACGTCGCGCATGATGTACTCGACCGACGCGAAGGCCAGCGCAGCGTCCGGCTTGTAGTGCATCACCAGGAAGATGCCGGTCACGATCTGGATCACCAGGACCAGCATCGCGAGCGAGCCGAAGATGTACCAGATGTTGAAGTTCTTGGGCGCGTAGTACTTGCCCCACTGGTCCTCCCAGAGCTTGGTCAGCGGGAAGCGGTTGTCGACCCAGTTGAGGAGCTTCTCGCCTGCCGGCGCGTTGGGGGAGATTTCCTTGAAGTCAGCCATGTCGTTCTCCTCAAGCCTTCTTGTCTTCGCCGATCAGCAGGCGGGTGTCGGAGAGGTACATGTGGGGAGGGACTGGCAGATTGTCCGGCGCCGGCTTGTTCTTGAAGACCCGGGCCGCGAGATCGAAGGTGGAGCCGTGGCAAGGGCAGAGAAAGCCGCCTTGCCAGTCGTCGGGCAGCGAGGGCTGGGGACCGGCCTGGAACTTGTCGGTCGGGGAGCACCCGAGATGAGTGCAGATCCCGACGACCACCAGGATCTCGGGCTTGATCGAGCGATGCTCGTTGCGCGCGTACGGGGGCGTGAACTCGTCCGGATTGCGCTTGGATTGCGGATCGGCGAGCAGCGGATCGAGCTTGGGCAACTCGGCGAGTTGCTCAGGCGTGCGCTTGAGGATCCACACAGGCTTGCCGCGCCATTCGACGGTCATCTTCTGGCCTGGCTGAAGGCCGCCGATGTCGACCTCTACCGGAGCTCCGGCAGCCTTGGCTCTTTCAGATGGCTGGAAAGTGCTGACGAACGGCACGGCAACCGCCACTCCGCCCACCGCTCCTGCACAACCTGATGCGATCAACCACGTCCGCTTGCTAGTGTCAACCCGGGCGTGGCCGGCTGCGCTATCACTCATGGGGGATCCTCAATGTTCTTCGCTAAGGTCTTGGGGTCAACCGAAGATTGTAGCGGAGCGTAAATCGCGAATTCAATGCGGCAAGACGCGCATAAGCGACAGATCGCGTTTGTATTAATGCACGTCAAACGCACCCCTATACTGGCCGCCGTTTCGCAATTCCGGACACAAGGTACCCGACATGAGCTTTCTCAAGGAGTTTCGTGAATTTGCCGTCAAGGGCAACGTGGTCGACCTCGCGGTCGGCGTGATCATCGGGGGCGCTTTCGGCAAGATCGTCGAGTCCTTGGTGGGCGACGTCATCATGCCGATCGTCGGGCTCGTGTTTGGCAGACTCGATTTCTCGAATCTCTATATCCTGCTCGGACCCAAACCGGCAAATGTGGCCGACACGCTCGTCGAACTGAAGAAGGCCAACGTTCCCGTGCTGGCTTATGGCAATTTCATCACCGTCGCGGTCAACTTCGTGATTCTTGCCTTCATCATTTTCCTGATGGTCAAGCAAATCAACAGGCTGCGGAAGACGCAAGAGGCACCGCCGCCAGTGACACCAGAGGACACCGTGTTGCTGCGCGAGATCCGAGACAGCCTCAAGCAGCGCTGAACGCCGGGCCGGCGAATCTCAGCCGGCCTTCACCCTCTCGCGTGAAAGCGATCGCGCCACGCGAACCGCTTCGATCAGGCTCGACGCATCGGCGCGTCCAGTCCCCGCGATATCGAACGCGGTGCCGTGATCGGGGCTCGTGCGCACGAGCGGCAGCCCCAGCGTCACATTGACGCCCTTCTCGACACCGAGGTACTTCACCGGGATCAGCCCCTGGTCGTGATACATCGCGATCACGACATCGAACTCACCGGTCCGCGCGCGCATGAAGATGGTGTCGGGCGCGTGCGGGCCGTCCGCATCGATGCCCTCTTTGCGCGCCGCGGCGATCGCCGGCGCGATGATCTCCCGCTCCTCGGTGCCGAAGAGACCGCCCTCCCCCGCATGAGGATTGAGACCCGCGACACCGATCCTTGGCGGCTTGCCGAGCACGGCGCTCAATGCGCGGTGCGTGATCCGCAGCGTCTCCAGAACACCGTCGAAGGTCACCGCCTCGATGGCTTCGCGCAGCGACACGTGAATGCTCACGAGCACCGTCCGCAACTCGTCGTTGGCAAGCATCATCCGCACCGGCACCTCCGAAACCGGGCGGCCGAGGTGGGCCGCCGCCTCGGACTGGAGCAATTCGGTATGACCAGGGAAACCGAACCCGGCTGCGGCGAGGGCTTCCTTGTGCAATGGCGCGGTCACGATGGCCGCGATGTCCCCGCGCAGCGCCGCGCGGGCAGCCCAGACCACGCAATCGCCGGCAACGCGCCCCGCCAGGGCGCTGACCTCGCCGAGGGGAATGGACGCATCGGCCTCCTTCACCACCTGCAGCACTGGCACGCAGTTCGGAGGGACGCCGGCCACATCTGCAAGCGATTCGATCTCGCTGACAGGCAATGCGAGGGAGCCGGGCGCCGCGAGCCGTCTTGCGGCACGCCGGACAAGGGCAACGTCCCCCGCGACGAAGCATCCGCGCATGTCGTCGCCCGCATCCCGGAATGCCTTGACGATGATCTCGGGGCCGATGCCTGCGGGGTCACCCAGGGTGACGGCGATGGGAAGCGACACGGTACTCAGGCGGGGTTGTCGATGTCGATGAATTCGTGCGCCAGCCCCAGTTGCTGCGCCACGTGGCCCGCTACCGCCGGCGCGCCGTAGCGCTCGGTCGCATGATGCCCGCAAGCCAGGAATGCGACATTCATCTCGCGCGCGTAGTGGGCCTGCGGCTCGGAAATCTCGCCCGTGATGAAGGCATCCGCCCCGGCAGCGATTGCAGCCTCGAAGTAGCCCTGCGCACCGCCCGTGCACCACGCAACGTTTCTGATCGGGCGGGCGGCACCCTCGACGAGCGTGACCGACTTTCCGAGCGCCTTCTCCACCTGCGCGGCCAGGGCTTTTGCATTGGCGAAAGGCTCTCCATTGCTTCGTGCACCGAAAAAGCCCAGTTCCTGTTCGCCGAATCGGCCCGCCGATCCGGCATGCGCTGCCAGCCCCAGTTTGGCGCCAAGCTGCGCGTTGTTGCCGAGTTCGGGATGCGCATCCAGCGGCAGGTGGTAGGCGAACAGGTTGACGTCGTCGCCGAGCAGCAAGCCCAGGCGCTGGCGCATCCACCCCGTCACGCGGCCGTCCTGTCCGCGCCAGAACAGGCCGTGGTGCACGAAGATCGCATCGGCTTCGGCATGGATGGCGGCCTCGATCAGCGCGCGGCTCGCGGTGACGCCGGAAACGATCTTGCGGACCGTGGTGCGGCCTTCGACCTGCAGGCCGTTCGGCCCGTAATCCTTGAATCGCTCGGGGGCGAGCAGCAGGTCGAATGCGTGAAGGAGTTCGTGGCGGGTCGTACTCATTGCGCCATTGTGGCCCCGGCCGGCGCGGCCCGCATGGCATGGCCGCGCGCCGCGAGGGCAACAGCCCGAGCACGAAGCCCAGCACCGCCAGCAAGCCGACGTAGTGCGCCGGCGCCATCGGGTCCTTCGCGAGCCACAGCGTCAGGATGACCGGTGTCAGGCCGCCGAAAACCGCATACGACATGTTGTAGGCGAACGAGAGTCCGGTGAAGCGCACCGGCGCCGGAAAGGCACGGACGCCGGCGATCGGCACCGTGGCGATGGTGCCGACGAAGAGGCCTACGAGACCGTAGTGCCACGCGAGCGAAGCCGGTGTGCCGGGCAGGCTCGTATAGAACAGGTACGAGGTGACGAACAGGCCACCCCAGCCGATCAGCATGGCCGCGCGCGTGCCGATGCGGTCCGTCGCCCAGCCCGCAAGGATGCAGCCGAGCGTGAGCATCAGCGTGGCGACCGCGTTCGCCTCGAGCGCAAGCGTTGCGGGCACATGGTGGACCTTCTGCAGGTAGGTCGGCGTGTAGAGGACGACCACCACGATCGCCGCCGACAGCACCCAGGTCAGCAGTGCGACGAGCACGCTGGCGGCGCGATGTTCGCGAAGCACCGTCTTCAGCGGAAGTTCGCGCGCGACACTGCGGCGGTCTGCAAGCTCCCGGAAGACCGGCGTCTCGTGAAGGAAGCGCCGCAGGTAGACCGACACCAGCCCGAACACCCCACCGAGGATGAACGGGATCCGCCAGGCGAAGTCGGAGACCTCGGCCGGCGAATAGCGCCTGTTGATGGCCACCGCGACTAGCGAACCCAGCAGGATGCCGCCCGTGATGCCCGAAGTGAGCGTACCGATCCCGAAGCCGTAGCGGCGCGCAGGCACGTGCTCGGCCACGAACACCCAGGCGCCCGGCATCTCGCCGCCGATCGCCGCGCCCTGCAGCACCCGCATTGCCAGCAGCAGCAGCGGCGCCGCCACGCCGATGCCGGCGTAAGTCGGCAGCAGACCGATGACCAAAGTCGGCAGCGCCATCAGGAAGATCGACAGGGAAAACATGCGCTTGCGGCCAAGCTTGTCGCCGAAATGTGCGATCACGATGCCGCCCAGCGGCCGGGCCAGATAGCCGGCGGCGAAGATGCCGAACGTCTGAAGCTGGCGCAGCCAGTCCGGCATGTCGGCCGGGAAGAAAAGCGCCCCGAGCACGGTGGCAAAGAAAACGTAGATGACGAAGTCGTAGAACTCGAGGGTGCCACCGAGCGCCGATAGCGCGAGCGTCTTGTAGTCGCGGGCATCGAGGGTGCGCATCGAGGCGGGCGCGGATGGCGCCGAAGCACCTTCGACAAAGGCATGTGCAGTCATGGGCAGACGAAAGAGAAGCCGAAGAGAAAGCGGCGCTCGGCGGACCGAGGCCTGGGGCTCTTGCGAATGCGGCTTCTCGCTGTAGGGTTTTGCGCGCCGCGCCGAAGAAGTCCCTGTAAGGCGCCCGGCTGCAAGCTGCTCGATTTTAGGGTTTACCCTTATTTCTTGCCTTCCACTGGGATGAAGCCCCTACGCGCGCGCCTGCGAGCCGGATCGAGCGGCTGGTGGACAATCGACCTTTTTGGCGCCCGCACGGGCGCCGCTTTCACCTTCCCTCCGCTTTTTCATGAAACGCACCTGGCTGCTGTTCTCACAGGCCGTCACCGTCCTTCTCGCGGCCTATTTCGTGGTCGCAACGCTCAAACCCGAATGGCTCGACAGAAGGGGAACTTCGCTCGGCGGCGTGGTTTCGGTCGTCGAGGCGCCGCCGGCCAACCCCTGGCCGTCGCGGCCGGCAGCATGAGCGCCGCGGCGAAAAAGGCCTCCCCGGCCGTGGTCAGCATCAACACTAGCAAGGCGGCCCAGCTCAATCCACGCAACAGCGATCCCTGGTTCCGCTTCTTCTTCGGCGACCAGGGCGCGGATCAGCCCCAAGTCGGCCTCGGCAGCGGCGTGATCGTGAGTGCCGAGGGCTACATCCTGACCAACAACCATGTCGTGGACGGCGCGGACGAGATCGACGTCACGCTCAACGATGGCCGACACGCGCTCGGAAAGGTGATCGGCACGGACCCCGAGACCGATCTGGCGGTCCTCAAGATCGAGCTCGACAAGCTGCCGGTGGTCGTCCTGGGCAATTCGGACGCGCTGCAGGTCGGCGACCAGGTGCTCGCCATCGGCAACCCGTTCGGCGTCGGCCAGACCGTCACGAGCGGCATCGTCTCGGCGCTCGGCCGCAACAAGCTGGGCATCAACACCTTCGAGAACTTCATCCAGACCGACGCCGCGATCAACCCGGGCAATTCGGGCGGCGCGCTGATCGACGTGAACGGGAATCTCGAGGGAATCAACACCGCGATCTATTCGCGCTCGGGCGGCAGCATGGGGATCGGGTTCGCCATTCCGGTCTCGACGGCCAAGCAGGTGCTCGAGGACATCGTGAAGTCCGGCCGGGTCACCCGCGGCTGGATCGGGGTGGAACCGAACGATCTTTCGCCGGAATTGGCAGAAACGTTTGGCGTGAAGGCCCATACGGGCGTCATCATCACCGGCGTGCTGCAGAACGGCCCGGCGGCGAAGGCCGGCGTGCGCCCCGGCGACGTCATCACCGGCGTCGGCGACAAGAACATCGGCAATGTTCAGGAGCTGCTGACGGCCGTCGCCGGGCTCAAGCCGGGAAATGCCACGCGCTTCGCGCTGCAGCGCGGCGGCGACAAGCTGGAGCTGGATGTCACGCCGGGTTCGCGGCCGAAGTCGCAGACCCGACGCGCGCCCGACCAGCCCGAATAGCGCCCCGGGAGTCCCCGCTCAGGGCTGGGCGGAATCGGCGCTTTCTTCCGGCGCCTTGCTGTACTTGGTGAAGTAACGCGCTCCGATGATGCCCACCTCGTACAACAGGCACATCGGGATGGCCAGCGCCAGTTGCGAAACAACGTCCGGAGGCGTGAGCACCGCCGCGACGACGAACGCGACGACGATGAAATAGCCGCGGAAGGAGCGCAGCTTCTCGACCGTGACCATCTCGAAGCGCACCAGCAGCATCACCACGATCGGCACCTGGAACGCCACGCCGAAAGCGATGTAGAGCGAAAGAATCGCCTCCACGTAGGAAGCGATGTCAGGTGTGGCCGCGACGGCCGCGGGCGTGAATCGCTGGATGAAGCCGAACATCTTGTCCAGCACGAAAAACTGGACGAAGGCAATGCCGGCATAGGCCAGCAGGCTGCCGAAGATGATCAGTGGCAGCGCGAAACGTTTCTCATGGCTGTAGAGCCCCGGCGCCACGAACATCCAGCACTGGTACATGAGCCACGGCAATGCCAGCAACACCGCGGTCATCAACAGCACCTTCAGCGGCACGAAAAAGGGCGAGAAAACGCCGATCGCGATCAGCTTCGCGTCGTGCGGCATGTGGGCACGGATCGGCACCGCGATCAGGTCGATCAGCCCGCTGGGACCCGGCCAGATCGCGAGCAGCACGCCGGCCACCGCAAGACCATAGATGCAATAGAGCAGGCGGTCCCGCAGCTCCATCAGGTGTTGGACGAAGGGCTGCTCGGTGCCAGCCAGTTCGTCTTCTTTGTTCTTGTCTGTGGGGTCGGCCATGTGGGGGGCGCGGTCGGGAACTCGGGACGCGCTCGACGCCGCCGGATCGACGCCGGAGCTAGTTGATCTTGTGGGGACGGTAGCGTGCCACGCGCGCCGCGCCTGAAAGCGCCTTGGTGCGCACGCCGTTGCGGGCCTTGTACCACTGCGGCGTCGCGCCCTGCTTCAGGCGCCAGTTCTTGCGCGGGTGCTTGTACTCGGGGTAGACCGGCGATGCCTCGGCCGATTCGGAGGACGACTGACCGATATCGGCGAACTGCTTTTCAAGCTCGCTCGCGCCGGACTGGATGCTGTGCTCGACCTCGCGGGCGGCATCCTGCACCGTGTCCTTCATCTTGCGAAGCTCGTCGAGGTCCATCGATCGATTGACCTCGGCCTTGACGTCGTTCACGTAGCGCTGCGCCTTGCCGAGCAAGGTACCGACCGTGCGCGCCACTCGCGGAAGCTTTTCAGGCCCGAGAACGATCAGCGCAATCGCGCCGATCAGCGCAAGTTTCGAGATGCCGAGATCGATCACGGACGGCCGCTGCTCAGGACTTCTGGCGCGCTTCGACGTCGATCGTCGTCTTGTCGGCCGCCGCGTTGTTGGTGACCTGCGCGTTCGGGGCCGGCGGCGTTTCGGCGGCGGAGCCGTCCTTCATGCCGTCCTTGAAACCCTTGACGGCGCCGCCGAGGTCAGACCCGATATTGCGAAGCTTCTTGGTGCCGAAAATCATCACGACGACCAGCAGCACGATCAGCCAGTGCCAGATGGAAAGAGAGCCCATGGATTACTCCTGAAGAATGTGAACAATTTTAGTCGGCGCGCAAATGCCGCCGGGCAAGGCGGATATCAGCCTCTGAGCCATGGACGCGGACCGCCCATGACGTGGACATGCAGATGGTGGACTTCCTGGCCGGCTTCGGCACCGGTATTGACCACAATGCGGAAACCACCCTCCGGATAGGGCCCGCACCCCTGCTCGATCGCCAGCTTCGGGGCCAGCGTCATGATCCTTCCAAGCAGTGCGGCATCGTCCGAAGTCACCTGGGCCATCGAGGGAACGTGGCGCTTGGGCACGATCATGAAGTGCACCGGCGCCCACGGCGCGATGTCATGGAACGCAACGAGTTCCTCGTCCTCGTAGACCTTTCGGGAGGGAATCTTGCCTTCGATGATCTTGCAGAAGACGCAGTTGGGGTCAGAGGACATTCGTCGGCTCCATGGATCGGCCCGCATTCATTCGCACCATCCCCTTGACGATGCGATAGAGGAACCAGAGGGAAATGAGTGCCCAGGCAGCCCAGCCCGGCACCAGGAACAGCAACCACAGCCAGGAGGTCAGCAGGTACAGGACGCCGGCCCAGAGCACGGAGCGGATGCGCCAGCTGAAATGCGACGCCTGCCACGTCCCCGCGGCATCGTCGCGCTTGACCAGGTCGATGACGAGCGCGATCAGCAAAAGCCCGATCGAAGCCTGAGCGCCCGGGAGCACGGCGCCCACGGCCACCACCAGGTGCAGGATGTAGCTGACCCAGCCCCAGGTCTTGAGCGAGTCATCGGGGTCCACGGTAACGATGTCGTTGGGCATGGCGTCCTCTCAATCGTTCGAGGCTTCGCGCGCCTGCGCCTTGCGCAGGGCCTTTTCCTCGATCCCGCTCGTGCCTTCGCGGCGCTCGAGCTCCGCCACCACGTCACTCGGTGCGAAGCCGTAGTGCGCGAGGGCGATCATGCTGTGGAACCACAAATCGGCGACTTCGTTCACCAGTTTCGCGCGATCGCCGCCATGGTCGGCGTCTTTCGCGGCCATCACGACCTCGGTCGCCTCCTCGCCGATCTTCTTCAGGAATGCGTCCGGGCCGCGGTGCAGCAGCCGGGCGACGTAGCTTTTCTCGGGGTCGCCGCCGCGCGCAGGCAGGCGGCTTTCGATGACGGCGGCGAGACGCGCCAGCGCGTCTTCGGCATTCCGCCCAGGGGTATCGGTGCTCATCTTGGGGTCGGTGTGTAGATCGATGCGGGGTCTTTCAGTACCGGTTCCGTCACGACCCAGCGGCCATTCTCGTACTTGCTGAAGAAACAGCTGTGACGGCCGGTATGGCAGGCAATACCCGGCTCATGGCCGAGCTGCGTGATCTTGAGCAGCACGACATCGTTGTCGCAGTCGAGGCGGATCTCGTGCACGGTCTGGACGTGGCCGGACTCCTCGCCCTTGAACCAGAGCTTGGCGCGCGACCGGCTGAAATACACGGCACGGCCGGTCTCTGCGGTCTTGGCCAGCGCCTCGCGGTTCATCCAGGCGAACATCAGCACGTCATTGCTGCCTTGCTCTTGCGCGATGACCGGCACGAGGCCGTTCGCGTCCCATTTCACTTCATCCAACCAGTCCATTTGGCTATTGTCGGTGCAATAGATGTCACACCGCCGGCAGTCGGTTACCGCCGCACGGGAATGCCGCGCGCGGCCAGCTGCGCCTTGGCTTCGCCGACGGTGAATTCGCCGTAGTGGAAGATGCTGGCCGCGAGCACGGCATCCGCGCCGCCGATCTGGATGCCGTCCGCCAGATGCGCCAGGCTGCCGACGCCGCCGGAAGCGATCACGGGGACGCTGACCGCATCGCTCACCGCCCGGGTGAGTTCGAGGTCGAAGCCGCTCTTGGTGCCGTCGCGGTCCATGCTGGTCAGCAAGATCTCGCCGGCACCGCGACGGGCCATCTCGACCGCCCACTGCACCGCATCGAGGCCGGTGTTCTTGCGGCCGCCGTGGCTGTAAACGTCCCAGCCCGGCCCGCGCGTCGCCGCGTCCTCGGCACTGCGGCGCTTGGCATCGATGGCCACCACGATGCACTGCGCGCCGTACTTGTGGGACGCGTCGTCGATGACCTGCGGATTGGCGATCGCGGCCGAATTGAAGCTGGTCTTGTCCGCCCCGGCATTCAGCAGCCGGCGCACGTCCGCGACCGTCCGCACGCCGCCGCCGACGGTCAGCGGAATGAACACCTGCGAGGCGACCGCCTCGATGATGGGCAGGATCAGGTCCCGGTCGTCGCTGGTCGCCGTGATGTCGAGGAAGGTGAGTTCGTCGGCGCCCTGCGCGTTGTAGCGGGCCGCGATTTCGACCGGGTCGCCGGCGTCCCGCAGCTCGACGAAATTGACGCCCTTGACGACACGGCCGCCGGTGACGTCGAGACAGGGAATGATGCGTTTGGCAAGCATGGGAGATTCGGAACAAAGGTTCAGGAGACGGTGAACTGCTGCCAGCCCTGCCACTGCGCGCCGGGCGCCAGCAGAACGGGCTCGTCGATCCGCGCGGCCTCGACGCAAAGCATGTGGCGCCAGCCGTCGTCCGGCAAGTCGTCGAGCTTGGCGCTCAGCGCCGGGCCGGGGTTCCACACCACGGTTTCGGTGCAGCTCGCTCCCTGGGCGATTTCGAGCGCGCCGGACGGCTGCTCGAGCCGCAACGGCCGCGCGGGGGACGCATAGACGCTGTCGAATTCGCTACCGAAGCGAAGCGCCGGCGCCACTTCGACATGGCGGTCGTCGCGCACCGCGTCCCAGCGGTTGGCGCCTTGCAAGCCTTCGAGCCGGGCGGCAGTGACATCGTCGACGCGCAGATACGAATGAAGCGCCGCGGCGAACGACCATGGCCCGCTGCCGGTGTTGCCGATCGTTAGTGCAATTCGCAACGAATGCGGCTCCAGCGTGACGACGAGACGCGCGCGGAACGAATGGGGCCAGATCGCCCGCGTCGCCGCATCGTCGTGCAGCGCAAGCGTCGCGGTGGCGTGCCTGCCGTTCACCTCGACCGATTCCGCCTGCCAGGCGACGTTGCGCACGAAGCCGTGCTTCGGCAGGGAGCCGCGCATGTTGAACTGCGGCCAACAGATCGGCACGCCGCCGCGGATGGCACTCCGGCCGTCGAAGCGCGCGTCGGGGCTCAGGTAGAGCCGCTCGACGCCGTCGGCCGTCACCCAGGACAGCACATGCGCGCCGTGCAGCGCCACCATGCAGCTGTCGCCGCCGGGCAGCGCGAAGCGCACCACCGGCTGGCCGCGAAAGGTCGACGTTTGGACAGACATGGCCCGATTCTAGGTTTGGCCCGCGTCAGGATTGCGGCCGGCACTGTTTTCGCTTGAAATCCCACCGGCGGACGCTCGCGGATGCGGTCGTCGGCCAGGAACGATTCGCCGGTCCCGATCACGAGGAGAACCCATGAGAAGAAAGCTGCCGCCCGCCGCCTGGATCCTGATCGCGATGGTGATCGGGATCATCGTGGGCTACATGGTCTTCGTGAACTTCCCCAACAAGCGGACGGCGGCGGAGATCGCGGGCTACATCTCGATCGTCTCGGACGTCTTCCTGCGGCTCATCAAGATGCTGATCGGCCCGCTGGTGTTCTCCACGCTGGTGGTGGGCATCGCGCACATGGGGGATGCCGCTTCGGTGGGGCGGGTGTTCGGCAAGGCGCTGGCGTGGTTCGTCACCGCGTCGCTGGTCTCGCTGGTGCTGGGCCTCATCATGGCCAACCTGCTGCAGCCGGGGCACAACCTGGGGCTGCCACTGCCCGACATCGGCGCCTCGGCGAATCTCGCGACTTCCAAGTTCACGCTGAAGGACTTCGTCGCCCACATGGTGCCGAGGTCCTTCGTCGAGGCGCTCGCGAACAACGAGATCCTGCAGATCGTGGTGTTCTCGATGTTCTTCGGCGTCGCCCTCGCCTCGCTCGGCGAGAAGGGCAAGACGCTGGTCGCGTCGATCGACGAGCTCTCGCACGCCATGCTCAAGATCACCGGCTACGTCATGAAGCTCGCGCCGCTCGCGGTGCTGGCGGCCATGGCGGCGACGGTGGCGGTCAACGGCCTGGACATCCTGATCAAGTTCGCGGTGTTCATGGGCGGCTTCTATCTGAGCCTGTTGCTGCTGTGGAGCCTGCTGGCCTTGGCCGGCTTCGTGTTCCTCGGCCCGCGCATCGTGAAGCTGCTGCAGTACATCCGCGAGCCGTTCCTGCTGTCTTTCGCCACCGCAAGCTCGGAAGCCGCCTACCCGAAGATCCTGGTGGCGCTCGACCGCTTCGGCGTCAAGCGCAAGATCTCGAGCTTCGTGATGCCGATGGGCTATTCCTTCAATCTCGACGGCTCGATGATGTATTGCACTTTCGCGGTGCTCTTCGTCGCGCAGGCCTACGACATCCATCTGACGATCGCCACCCAGTTCACGATGCTGCTGATCCTGATGCTGACCTCCAAGGGCATGGCCGGCGTGCCGCGCGCCTCGCTGGTGGTGATCGCGGCGACGCTGAACCAGTTCAACATCCCCGAGGCCGGGTTGCTGCTGATCCTCGGCGTGGACACCTTCCTGGACATGGGCCGTTCGGCCACCAACGCGGTGGGCAATTCGATCGCCACCGCAGTGGTCGCGAAGTGGGAGGGCGAGCTGATGTCCGAGAGCGAGGCCGACGCCAACGCGCGCTCCATGGACAAGGAGAGCGCCGCCACCCTGGCCAATCCGATGCACGCCTGAGGCCCGCGATGACGCTCACGCGGACACTGCCGGCCATCGCGGCCCTGTGGCTGGGCCTCGCCGGCGTCGTGCCGCAGGCGTCGGCGCAGACCGAGCCGACGCCTGCAACGCCCGCGGCGCTCACCGGCACGCTGGCGAAGGTGCGCGACGCGGGCGCCGTGACCATCGGCTACCGCGAATCGTCGATCCCGTTCTCGTTCCTGTCGCCGCGCAACGAGCCGATCGGCTACTCCATCGAGCTGTGCAAGGCGCTGGTGGAAGCCATGAGCGATGCGGTGCACAAGACGCTCGCGACGAAATGGGTGCCGGTGACCGCGGAATCACGGCTCGACGCAGTGGTCAGTGGGCAGGTGGACCTCGAATGCGGCTCGACCACCAACAACCTCGAGCGGCAGAAGCGGGTCGCGTTCTCGCCGACGATCTTCGTCTCGGGCACCAAGCTGCTGGTGCGCAAGGATTCGCCGATCAAGTCCTTCAGAGACCTCGGCGGCCGCGCCGTCGCGGTGACCAGCGGCACGACCAACGAGAAGACGATGCGCGACATCGCCGCGCGCTTCAAGATCGGCATGAACCTGCGGGTCTCGCGCGACCACGCCGAATCGTTCGCGCTGGTGAAGTCCGGCAAGGCAGAGGCGTTCGCGACCGATGACGTCCTGCTCTACGGCCTGATTGCGCAGGACCGGGGCGGCAGCGACGGCGAGAGCAACTACCAAGTCGTCGGCGAGTTTCTTTCGTACGACCCGTATGGCGTGATGTACCGCAAAGACGACCCGCAGATGACGCGGGTCGTGAACGACACCTTCCATGACCTGGCCGAGGATGGCGAGATCGAGCGGCAGTACAAGCGCTGGTTCCTGCGCAAGCTGCCTTCGGGGACTGCGCTGAACCTGCCGATGAGCCCGCAGCTCGAGACCATCATCCAGACGATGGCGGTGCGCTCCGAGTGACCCGGCGAGGCGTCAGGCTGCGTCGGCCAGCTCGTCGGCGCGGGCCTGCGCAGCGGTGAAGTCGAGGTCGCCCGAGTAGATCGCACGGCCGCAGATCACGCCTTCGACGCCCTCGTCCTCGATGGCGCAGAGCTTTTCGATGTCGGCCATGTTCGACAGGCCGCCCGATGCGATCACCGGGATCGTGAGTGCCTGCGCCAGACGCACCGTGGCGTCGATGTTGATGCCGGAGAGCATGCCGTCGCGGCCGATATCGGTGTAGATGATCGACTCGACACCGTAGTCCTCGAACTTCTTGCCGAGATCGGCGACCTCGTGGCCGGTCAGCTTGCTCCAGCCATCCGTCGCCACCTTGCCGTCCTTGGCGTCCAGGCCGACGATGATGTGGCCGCCGAAGGCGCTGCACGCATCCTTGAGGAAGCCGGGATTCTTGACCGCGGCGGTGCCGATGATCACGTAGCGCAGGCCGTCGTCGATGTAGCGCTCGATGGTGTCCAGATCGCGAATCCCGCCGCCGAGCTGCACGGGGATCTCATCGCCGACTTCACGCAGGATCGCCTTGATCGCGGCATGATTCTGCGGCTTGCCCGCGAAAGCCCCGTTCAGGTCGACCAGGTGCAGCCGCCTGGCTCCGGCCTCCAGCCATTTGCGCGCCATCGCGGCGGGATCTTCACTGAACGTGGTCGACTGGTCCATATCGCCCTGCTTGAGGCGAACGCAGTGGCCATCTTTGAGGTCGATCGCAGGAATGAGGAGCATGATGCGGGACTGCTTGGAACGAGCGATGAAGTCGCGGGAAATCTAGGCGGGGTGAGGGAGTGGAAGGCGGCAATCGTACCCAGAATCCGGCGCGCGCAACCGCTGCCCGGGCCGGTCGGTCGATGCGTCGACTGTCTCAAGGATGCCAGTGGAGGAAATTTCGATAGAGCTGCAACCCATGGTCCGCGCTCTTCTCGGGGTGGAACTGGGTGGCAAAAATATTATCGCGTGCAATGGCCGCGGTAAAGCGGTCGCCGTAGTCTGCCTCGCCCACGCTGTGGGCGGGATCGGCAGGCTTCGCATAGAAGCTGTGCACGAAATAGAAGTAGCTCTGGTCCGGCACCCCGGCCCACACGGGGTGCGGGTGCGTCTGGATGACCTGGTTCCATCCCATCTGCGGGACCTTGTAGCGGCTGCCGTCGGGCTGCCTGCGGCCCTCGAGTTCGAACCGCCGAACCTCGCCGGGGATGAGGCCGAGCCCCTCGGTCGGCCCCTCGTCGCTACGCGACAACAGCATCTGCATGCCGACGCAGACGCCGAACAGCGGCTTGGTGGCCGCCGCTTCAAGCACGGGCTCCAGAAGGCCCGAATCGCGCAGTTCGCGCATGCAGTCGGGCATGGCGCCCTGCCCCGGCAGAACGACGCGGGTGGCGCGGCGCACCACGTCCGGATCGGAGGTGACGAACACCTCCACCCCGACCTGATCCGCCGCATGCTGGACCGCCTGCGACACCGACCGCAGGTTGCCCATGCCGTAATCGATCACGGCGACTGTGTTCTTCGTCATGGATGAGTCTCCGAGCAGCAACGGTTCCGGTTCAGAGCGATCCCTTGGTCGAAGGAATGACGCCCGCCGAACGCGGATCGAGCTCCAGCGCCGCGCGCAGCGCCCGGGCGAAGGCCTTGAACACCGTCTCGCACTGGTGGTGCGCGTTGACGCCCTTCAGGTTGTCGATGTGCAGCGTGACGAATGCGTGATTGACGAAGCCGTGGAAGAACTCGGAGGTGAGCTGCGTGTCGAAAGTGCCGATCATGCCGCTCGTGAAGGGCACATCCATCACGAGTCCGGGGCGGCCCGAGAAGTCAATCACCACGCGGCTGAGCGCCTCGTCGAGCGGCACGTAGGCATGGCCGTAACGTCGGATGCCCTTCTTGTCGCCCACGGCCTTCGCGACCGCCTGGCCGAGCGTGATGCCGACGTCTTCCACCGTGTGGTGACCGTCGATGTGCAGGTCGCCCTGGCAGTCGATGTCCAGATCGATCAGGCCATGGCGGGCGATCTGGTCGAGCATGTGGTCGAAGAAGCCGATGCCGGTCGACAGCTTCGCCTTGCCGGTGCCGTCGAGGTTGACGTGGACCGTGATCTTCGTCTCGGCCGTGTTGCGGGTGACGGTTGCCGTGCGTGCACCGGCGGCGATGACTGCCTCGGGGGCCGTGGGGGTGTTCATAGTGAAGATTCCAGCGCCGCGATCATCCGCGCATTCTCGTCGGCGGTCCCGACGGTCAGCCGCAGACAGTTTGCGAGCAACGGATGCATTTTAGAAACGTTCTTGACCAGCACGCCGGCGGCCTTCATGCCCTCGAAGGTCCTGGCGGCATCGGGCACGCGGATCAGGATCATGTTCGCTTCGCTCGGCCAGCTCTTGACAGCGGGCAGCCGCGCGAGGGCTTCGAAGATCCGCGCGCGCTGGCGGCGGATGTCGGCCGCCTGCTCGGCGAACACGTCGGCATGTTCCAAGGCGAACAGGGCGCACTCGCAGTTCAGCACGCTGATGTTGTAGGGCGGCCGCACCTTGTCGATCTCCGACACCAGTGCGGCCGGGCCCATCATGTAGCCGAGGCGCACACCGGCCAGGCCGAACTTGCTGAGCGTCCTCATCAGCAGCACGTGGTTGTGGCGCGTCACGCGGTCGATGTAGCTCTTGCCGGCGAACGGCTGGTAGGCCTCGTCGATCACGACCAGGCCGCCCTGCTCGCCCTGGGCCTCGATGATCCGCTCGATCGTCGCGTCGTCCCAGAGGTTGGCCGTCGGGTTGTTCGGATAGGCGAGGTAGACGATCGCGGGCTTCTCGCGCGCGATGGCGTCCAGCATCGCGCCTTCGTCGAGCTCGAAGTCGGCGGTCAGCGGCACGCCAACGAAGCGCAGGCCCTGCAGTTGCGCGCTCATCGCGTACATCACGAAGCCGGGAACCGGTGCGAGGATGGCTGCGCCGGGCAGATCGCAGGCCATGGCCAGCAGCGAAATCAGCTCGTCCGAGCCGTTGCCCAGCATCAGCGAGAAGCCATCCGGCATGCCGGCGTACTCGGCCAGGGCGCGCTGCAGGTCGGCACCGCGCGCGCCGGGGTAGCGGTTCAGCGCGAGCGCACCCAGGCGTTCGCCGAGTGCGGCCTGCAGCGCCGGCGGCAGGCCATGGGGGTTCTCCATGGCATCGAGCTTGAGCATGCCTCGCGCGTCCTGGACGGCATAGG
The DNA here is from genome assembly GCF_050632185.1 of Variovorax ureilyticus. Lineage (GTDB taxonomy): Bacteria > Pseudomonadota > Gammaproteobacteria > Burkholderiales > Burkholderiaceae_C > Variovorax > Variovorax ureilyticus_A. The sequence goes on along the minus strand of NZ_CP192579.1, from coordinate 693,951 downwards.
CGTGCATCGATTGCACATCCGCGCGGATACGGCCGAGGGCGCGGTTCGTCTGGGTGGTGGATTTCATTCGGTTCAGGGACAGCGGTAGCTGTTGCGCAAAGCCGCGGCGAGCACGAGCTGCACCGGCATGTCGGCCTCGTAGTTGTCGGCGTTGCGCGCCAGTTCGGTCTGGAAGAGCGCGCGCGCCATGGCCGGCTCGAGCTTGCGCCCATTGACGCAGAAATGCGGTTTGAGCCCCGCGCGCTGGTCTGCGTCGCTGGCTTCGCGCAGACCCTCCATGACGCCGACCAAGTAGTAGTTCGCGTAGGTCTTGCCGTCCTTCTCGTTGGCTTCGAGCGTGCGCAGTTCGCGGATGGACATCGCCTGCGCACCGGCGGCGAACACCAGCGCGGCGAACAAAAGCAGCCTCGATGCGAACGGTCGCCTGAAACCCCTGGAACCGGCTTCGCCGGGCCGCCGGGGTTGCCCCCTGCAAGGGGATGCCCGAGCCACACGAAGTGGGCGAGGCTGGGGGTCATTTCAATCTCATACGCGCCGCTTCCGCGTGCGCGGTCAGGCCCTCGCCTTCCGCCAGCGTCACGGCCACCCGCCCCAGGGCCTGGGCGCCCGCTTCGCTGACTTCGATGAGGCTCGAGCGCTTCTGGAAGTCGTAGACGCCCAGCGGCGAGCTGAAGCGCGCGGTGCCGCTCGTGGGCAGCACGTGGTTGGGGCCCGCGCAGTAGTCGCCGAGGCTTTCGCTGGTGAAGGCGCCGAGGAAGATCGCACCGGCATGCCTGAGCAGCGGCTCCCAGCGATGCGGCTCGCGGCTGCTGACTTCGAGGTGCTCGGGCGCGATCCGGTTGCTGATCTCGCAGGCCTCCTCCATGCTGCGCGTGTGAATCAGCGCGCCACGCCCGTTCAGCGAGGCCGCGATGATTTCCGCACGCGGCATGGAGGGCAGGAGCCGATCGATCTCCTGTTGCACTTGTTCGATGTAGCCGGCGTCCGGACACAGGAGGATGCTCTGTGCGAGCTCGTCGTGCTCGGCTTGGCTGAAAAGATCCATGGCGACCCAGTCCGGCGGCGTCGTGCCGTCGGCCAGCACCAGGATTTCGCTCGGCCCCGCGATCATGTCGATGCCGACCGTACCGAACACCCGGCGCTTCGCGGCGGCCACGTAGGCATTGCCGGGACCGGTGATCTTGTCGACCGCCGGGATCGCGGCCGTTCCGTACGCGAGCGCCGCCACCGCCTGGGCGCCGCCAATCGTGAAAGCGCGGCTCACGCCGGCCACGTGTGCCGCGGCCAGCACGAGCGGGTTCTTCTCGCCGCCGGGCGTCGGCACGACCATGATGATCTCGCCCACGCCAGCAACGTGCGCCGGGATCGCGTTCATCAGCACGCTGGACGGATAGGCTGCCTTGCCGCCGGGCACGTAGATGCCGACACGGTCCAGCGGCGTGACCTTCTGGCCCAGCAGCGTGCCGTCCGCGTCGCGGTAGCTCCAGCTTTCGCCGCTCGCCTTCTTCTGCGCCTCGTGATAGCTGCGCACCCGCCTTGCCGCGGCCTCGAGCGCGTTGCGCTGCTCGGCAGGCAGCGATTCGAAGGCGCTGCGCAATTCGGCGGCGCTGAGTTCGAGCGCCTCCATGCCGGCGGCTTCGAGCCGGTCGAAGCGGCGCGTGTAGGCCAGCACCGCCTCGTCACCCCGGCGCAGCACATCCGCGAGGATGTCCGCCACCACCTGCTCGATGGCCGCGTCCGCCTCGGCGGACCAGTGCAGGCGTGCCTTGAAGTCGGCTTCGAAGCTGGCCGAAGCGGTCGACAGGCGAAGAGGGGTGGCTTTCGGATTCATTGCGATGTCACGAGGAAGGAATGGCCGACTCGAACGCATCGACGATACGCCGGATCGCTTCGCGCTTGAGCTTCAGCGCCGCCTGATTGACGACCAGCCGCGCGCTGATGTCCATGATCCGCTCGACCTCGACGAGGTGGTTGGCCTTGAGGGTATTGCCGGTCGAGACCAGGTCGACGATGGCATCGGCCAGCCCGGTCAACGGCGCCAGCTCCATGCTGCCGTAGAGCTTGATCAGGTCGACGTGCACACCCTTGCTGGCGAAGAAGTCGCGGGCGAGCCCGACGTACTTGGTCGCGACCTTGATGCGCGAGCCCTGCTTCACGGCCGAGGCGTAGTCGTAGTCGGCGCGCACCGCCACGCTCAGTCGGCAGGCCGCGATGCGCAGGTCCAACGGCTGGTACAGGCCCTGGTTGCCGTGTTCGAGCAACACGTCGAGCCCCGTCACGCCCAGGTCCGCGCCGCCGTATTGCACATAGGTCGGCACGTCCGAGGCGCGCACCAGCACGACGCGAACGTCCGGCCGGGTCGTCGCCAGGATGAGCTTGCGGGACTTTTCGGGGTCCTCGGTCACCTCGATGCCGGCAGCGGCGAGCAGCGGCATGGTTTCCTCGAATATCCGCCCCTTGGAGAGCGCGAGCGTGATCATGGCTGCACCTCGGCAGGACCGGCCACGCGCTCGATGTCGGCCCCGATGCCGCGCAGCTTGGCCTCCATGCGGTCGTAGCCGCGATCGAGGTGATAGATCCGGTCGACCAGCGTCTCGCCGTCGGCCACGAGCCCGGCGATCACCAGGCTGGCCGATGCGCGCAGATCGGTCGCCATCACGGTCGCACCCGACAGTTGCGACACCCCTTCGATCACCGCCACCTTGCCGTCGGTCTGGATGCGCGCGCCGAGGCGCAACATCTCGTCGACGTGCATGAAGCGGTTCTCGAAGATCGTCTCGGTCACCGCCGAGGTGCCCTCGGCGATCACGTTCAGGGCCATGAACTGGGCCTGCATGTCGGTCGGGAATCCCGGGTATTCAGTCGTTCGGAAACTCTGGGCCTTGAGACGCCCATCGCGACGGACGCGGATGCCGTCGTCGGCGGGCATCACTTCGGCACCGGCCGCGCGCAGCTTTTCGATCACGGCGTCGAGATGATCGGCACGGCCATGCTTCAGGAAGACGTCACCGCCGGTGGCGGCCACGGCGCACAGGAAGGTGCCCGTCTCGATGCGATCCGCCACCACCTGGTGCGTGCAACCGCCAAGCTTTTCCACGCCCTGGATGCGGATGCGGCTGGTGCCATGGCCTTCGATCTTCGCGCCCATCGCGATCAGCATCTCGGCCAGATCGGCGATCTCCGGCTCCTGCGCGGCGTTCTCGAGCACCGTCTCGCCTTCGGCGAGAGCGGCCGCCATCAGGAAGTTCTCCGTGCCGGTGACGGTCACCATGTCGGTCGTGATGCGCGCACCGTGCAGCCGTTTCCGGCCGGCGCCGATGCGCGCGACCATGTAGCCGTGCTCGACCACGATCTCGGCGCCCATCGCCTGCAGGCCCTTGATGTGCTGGTCGACCGGCCGCGACCCGATCGCGCAGCCACCGGGCAGCGAGACCTTGGCACGCCCGAAGCGGGCGATCAGGGGGCCCAGCGCGAGCACGGACGCACGCATGGTCTTGACCAGCTCGTACGGCGCCTCGGGCACTTCGAGCGAGCGGGCGTTGATGCGCACCGTTCCGTTGTCGTCGCGCTCGGCCGCCACGCCCATGTTGTGGACCAGCTTGAGCATGGTCTCGACGTCTTTCAGCCTGGGCACGTTGTACAGCGTGACCGGCTGATCGGTCAGCAGCGCTGCACACAGTTCGGGCAGGGCGGCGTTCTTGGCGCCGGAAATGCGCACCTCGCCGCGAAGCTTGCGCCCGCCGCGAATCAGAAGTTTGTCCATGAAGAATCCAGCGGAGGTCTAACGGGAGGGCGAAGGAGACTGGCTCGCCCATTCGGTGGGCGTGTAGGTTTTCATCGAGAGCGCATGCACCTCGTCGGTATGCATTTTGGCACCCAGGGTGGCATAGACGAGCTGATGGCGCTGGATCGCGCGCTTGCCCTCGAACGCAGGCGAGACGATGGTGGCATACCAATGACGTCCGTCGCCCTCGAGCGTGATGTACTCGCAGGCGAGGCCCGCCTGGATGATGGATTGGAGTTCTTCCGCAGTCATGATTGTTGCTCGCCCCCAGGCTTCGCGCACTTCGTGTCGCTTCGCCACCCCCTGCCGGGGGCAACGCCAGCGGCCCGGCAAAGCCGGTTCCGCGGTGTCTTGCGATCACGTCTGGCTTCGCCGACGGGGCTCCATTTCCATAGTTGTCAGCCGCGCGCAGCACGCTTGTTCGCGGGCTGCCGTGGAACCGGCTTCGCCGGGCCACTGGCAGCGCCCCCTCGAGGGGGTGGCGAAGCGACACGAAGTGCGCGAAGCCTGGGGGTGTCTCATGTTCATCCGCGAATCTTGTAGCCGATGCGCAAGAGGTGCACCGCAATCGCACTCACCACGAGCCAGGCGGCGCTGACGATCGCCAGGCTCACCCACGGCGACACGTCGCTCACGCCGAAGAAGCCGAAGCGGAAGCCGTCGATCATGTAGAAGAACGGGTTCAGGTGGCTCACCGTCTGCCAGAATGATGGCAACGATCCGATCGAATAGAACACGCCCGAGAGGAACGTCATCGGCATGATCAGGAAGTTCTGGAACACCGCCATCTGGTCGAACTTCTCGGCCCAGAGCCCGGCGATCAGCCCCAGCGTGCCGAGCATGGCGGCCCCGAGCAGGGCGAAGATGACGATCCACCACGGCGCGACGAAGCCCGGCATCGCGAAGAGCGCCGTCACCACGAACACGCCGAGCCCGACAGCCAGCCCGCGCACGATCGACGAGCCGACGTAGGCCAGGAACCATCCCCAGTGCGACAGCGGCGTGAGCAGCACGAACACCAGGCTGCCCATGATCTTGCTCTGGATGATCGACGACGAGCTGTTGGCGAAGGCGTTCTGCAGCACGCTCATCATCACGAGGCCCGGCACGAGAAAGGCCGTGTAGCTGACGGTGCCGTAGACCTTGACGTGGTCCTCGAGCACATGTCCGAACACCGTCAGGTAGAGCAACGCGGTGAGCACCGGCGCCCCGACGGTCTGGAAACCGACCTTCCAGAAGCGCAGGATTTCCTTGTAGAGCAGCGCGCGCCAGCCCAGCGCATTGATCATCATCTGGCAACCTCCAGTGGCGTCTGCTCGCCAGCCATCAGGTCGATGAAGACATCTTCCAGATCGGCCTTGCGCATTTCGACGTCCTCGACGTCGAGTCCCGCCTCACGGATGGCCGCCAGCAGTTGCTCGACCTCGTGCGCGTTCTGTGCCGGGAGCTGAACAATGCGGCCGGTGACGCGCGCATGCTGCGCAATCGACCAGGGCAGCATGCCGTCGGTCTTGAAGCGAAGGACATTGCTCGCTGCGGAGCGGAGCAGCTCGCTCGTGCGGTCGAGCGCGATCACCCGGCCCTGCTTCAGCATCGCGATGCGATGGCACAGCGCCTCGGCCTCTTCCAGGTAATGCGTGGTGAGCAGCACGGTGCTGCCCTGCTTGTTGAGCTTGGCGACGAACTGCCAGAGGGTCTGCCGCAGTTCGACGTCGACGCCGGCGGTCGGCTCGTCGAGCACGATGACCGGCGGCTTATGCACCAGCGCCTGCGCGACGAGCACGCGGCGCTTCATGCCGCCGGAGAGCTGGCGCATGTTGGCACTCGCCTTGTCCGCGAGTCCGAGGCTATGCAGGAGCTCGTCGATCCAGTCGTCGTTCTTGCTGATGCCGAAGTAGCCGGACTGGATGCGCAAGGTCTCGCGCACATTGAAGAAGGGGTCGAAAACCAGCTCCTGCGGCACGATGCCGAGGTGGCGGCGGGCCTGCGCGTACTCGCGCTGGACGTCGAAGCCGTGCACCGTGATCGTGCCCGCGCTGGGACGTGAAAGGCCCGCAAGCATGCTGATCAGGGAGGTCTTCCCGGCGCCGTTCGGGCCCAGAAGACCGAAGAATTCGCCTTCCTCGATCTCGAAACTGACGTTGTCGACAGCACGCAGACCCGGTTGTCCCTGGGCCCGTTGCTGGCGTGAAGCGGGATAGGTCTTCGAAACCGATTGAAAGCAAATCGCGGGCATGGGAACCCGCGATTTTACGGGGCTCAGGTCTTTTCTATGGCGCAGCCGGCAAAAGACCGGCAACACCGTACAACGAAGCGAGTTCGCGCAGGCGCGGCGGGAGCCCCTTTACCGCGAAGCCGCGCCCGAGCGCTGCGGACTCGCGCCGGCATTCGAGCAGCACCGCCAGCGCCGAAGAATCGAACTGAACGAGCGCCGTGGCATCGACGACGGTCGCGCTGCCCGTCTGGCCGGCCGAGGCCCCGCTGAAGCATGTAGACGCAGGCGGAGGCCTCGTCATGGGTCAACTTCGGCGGCAGGACAAGCATGATCCGGTCAGCCCTTGCTGTTGGACTTGTTGCGCGCAACGAGGGCGGCGATCAGGCCGTCGATGCCGTTGCTGTTGATCTGCTGCGTGAACTGGCTGCGATAGGTATCGACCAGCCACACGCCGAGGACATTGATGTTGTAGATCTTCCAGCCGTCCCCGTCGCCAGGGATCTTTTCGAGGCGGTAGTCGAGTTGCACCGGGTCGCCATTTCCGCGGACCTCGGTCCGGACGAGCACTTCCTTATCGTCCAGAGGCCCGCGGAGGGGCCGAACGTTGACGCTCTGATCGCTGACCTGGCTGAGCGCACCCGCGTAGGTGCGCACCAGCAGCGTCTTGAACTCCTCCTCGAGACGCTTTTGCTGCTCCGGCGTCGCCTGGCGCCAGGCCGGACCCACCGCGGAAGCCGTCATGCGCTGGAAATTGACGTGCGGCATGATCTTGGAGTCGACCAGCGCCATGATCTTGTTGACGTCGCCGGCCTTGATGGACTTGTCGGCCTTGATGGTTTCGAGCACGTCGACGGAGAGGCGCTTGACGAGCGCATCCGGTGCCTCGTCGGCCGCGTGGGCCGGGCGCACGAATGCGACCGCAGCACCGACGAGCAGCAAGCCAGCCATCGCAAAACGCCCAAAGGTGCGGCGTTGAAGAATCTGGTTCATCAAAATATTCCCTGTTTCAAATCGCAAAATCGCTGAGGCGGACAGTTGGAGACAGCGTACCCGCCGGGGTTCCTCCGGCCAAGCCGCCGCTGCAACCGAATGCAAGCAAGGTGCCGCTTCAGTTTTCGTCGTCCGGCAGGTTACCGTCGTGCACTTCGCTGCGGCGACGCTGGAGGAAAGCATCGCGTGTGAACGTATACCGATCGAGCGCCGCGTCCTCGAGCAACTGGCTCGCCCGCAGCAGGTTGGACCGCAGATCGACCAGCCGGAGTGCAATGAGCGAGTTGCGCACCGGAATATCGGACACGTGGCTCAGTGCATCACCCCGGAAATCCACTGTAAGCGCGACCGTGTCGCGCAGGGTCGAGGGGCCGAGCAACGGCAGCACCAGATAGGGGCCGCTGGGAACGCCCCAGCGGCCGAGCGTCTGACCGAAGTCCTCGCTGTGCCGGTCCAGGCCGGCTTCGGTGGCGATGTCGATCAGACCGCCCAGACCGAAGAAGGTGTTGACGTTCACGCGCGCGAAGGTCTGTGCGCTGTCCTGCAGCTTCAGCTGCGCGACGCTGTTGACGAAGCTCCAGATGTCCGAGAGGTTGCCGAAGAAGTTGTTGACGCCCGTGCGCACCGGGGAAGGCAGCACGCGCTGGTAGGCCGTGGCGACCGGCCGCAGCACTGCGTCGTCGACCGTATCGTTGAATCGCGCGACCTGCCGGTTGAGCGGCTCCAACGGATCCGCCGGATTGGCGTTCGGGCCAGTTGCGCAGCCGGTGACCAGCGCAAGGGCCGCGACGGCAGACGCCGCGCGCACGGCAGACCCGCCGGCGGAACGCGCAGCGGAGGGAGATCGTGGTTTCATTTCTTGCTTGAGTTGCCGGGCGGATTGCTTCCCTCGGCCGCCTTGCTGTAGAGGAACTGTCCGATGAGGTTCTCGAGCACCACCGCGGACTGGGTCGCTGTGATGACGTCGCCCGGCTGCAGGTTCTTCTCGTCGGCGCCCGCCTCGATGCCGATGTACTGTTCGCCGAGCAGGCCGGCGGTCAGGATCTTGAGGGAGCTGTCCTTCGGAAAGCTGTACCGGCTTTGCAGCGCGAGCGTCACGCTCGCCTGGAAGTTCTTGTCGTCGAACGCGATCGACTCGACGCGCCCGACCACCACGCCCGCGCTCTTGACCGCCGTCTGCGGCTTCAGTCCGCCGACGTTGTCGAAACGGGCGATCACCGGGTAGGTCTTCTGGAAGCTCAGGCTCAACAGGTTGGCCGACTGGAGCGCGAGGAAAAGCAGCGCCGCCGCGCCGATCAGCACGAACAGGCCGACCCAGATATCTTTGTTGGAACGTTGCATTTCTTGCACTCTCCTGATCGTTTCTCTAGATGCTGAACATCATGGCGGTCAGCATGAAGTCGAGCCCGAGGACCGCGAGCGATGCCACCACCACCGTTCGCGTCGTGGCGCGCGAGACGCCCTCGGGGGTCGGTTGGGCCTCATAGCCCTCGAGCAGCGCAACGAACGTGACGGTCAGGCCGAAGACGATGCTCTTGACGACGCCATTGCCCACGTCTTTCCACACGTCCACGCCGCCCTGCATCTGCCCCCAGAACGCGCCCGGATCGACGCGCAGCATCAGCACCCCAACGACGTAGCCGCCCAGCACGCCCACCGCACTGAAGACAGCAGCGAGCAGCGGCATGGTGATGACGCCGGCCCAGAACCGCGGCGCCAGGATGCGCTGCACCGGATCGACCGCCATCATCTCCATCGCGCTCAGTTGCTCGCCGGCCTTCATCAGTCCGATCTCGGCAGTGAGCGAGGTGCCGGCGCGGCCGGCGAACAGCAGCGCCGCGACCACCGGGCCCAGTTCGCGCACGAGACTCAAGGCCACCAGCAGGCCGAGCGCCTCCGACGACCCGTAGCGCTGCAGCGTGTAGTACCCCTGCAATCCGAGCACGAAGCCCACGAAGAGGCCCGACACCGCGATGATCGCCAGCGAGTAGTTCCCCAGAAAGTGGATCTGGTCGCGCACCAGCCCGAACCGTCGGAAGCTGCGCATGCCGCCGATGAAGAGGCGCAGGAACAATCGCGCACCCAGGCCGAGGTCCGAGAGCTTGCTGCGCACGGCGAAGCCGACGTCCGACGGGCGATACCAGCTCATTGGGTCACCTCCGCGCAGCAGCGCTGCGGAATTCGCCTTGGGGCGGCCCAGCGTCTCATGCCCGCCCTCCGTGGTTGTTGCCGAAGTCGTCCTCCACCGTCATGGCCGGATAGTGGAAATGAACCGGTCCTTCGGGCAGCGCGTTGACGAACTGGTGCACCAGCGGATCGTCGCTGCGGCGGACGTCGTCCGGCCGCCCCTGCGCCGCGATGCCGCCGTTGGCGAGGACGATCACGTGATCGGCGATGCGGAAGGTCTCGTCGAGATCGTGCGAGACGATGATGCTCGTCAACCCCAGCGTGTCGTTGAGTTGCCGGATCAGGCGCGCGGCAGTCCCGAGCGAGATCGGATCGAGTCCCGCGAAGGGCTCGTCGTACATGACCAGGTCCGGGTCCAGCGCGATCGCACGCGCAAGCGCCACGCGACGCGCCATGCCGCCCGAAACCTCGCTGGGCATCAGCTCGCGCGCACCGCGCAGGCCGACGGCGTCGAGCTTCATCAGGACGATGTCGCGGATCAGCGCTTCGGACAGGTTCGTGTGCTCGCGCAGCGGAAAGGCCACGTTGTCGAACACGCTCATGTCGGTGAAGAGCGCGCCGAACTGGAAAAGCATGCCCATGCGGCGCCGCGCCGCGTAGAGTCCCGCGGTATCGAGCTTGCCGACGTCCCGGCCGTTCACGAGCACCTCGCCGCGTTGCGCCCGAAGCTGGCCGCCGATCAGCCGCAGGACGGTCGTCTTGCCGCCGCCGGAGGCGCCCATGAGCGCGGTGACCTTGCCTCGAGGAACGGCGAAGGAGATGTCATTGAGGATCGCGCGCGAGTCATAGCCGAAAGCGACGTGACGGAACTCGACGAGCGATGTATCTGGTGTTGGGTCCATGGCAATAAAAAAGCCGGGGCGTCTTCGACATCCCGGCTCGCGGTAACCCAATGATACGGGAAGCCGTCCGGCCTCGCCGTGGGGCTTCCCGGGCGTTCCGCCCCAACAACAGTCTCAGCGCGGCAGGTCGCTGAATCCCATCAGGAATTCATCCACCGCGCGCGCGGCCTGACGGCCTTCGCGAATCGCCCAGACAACCAGCGACTGACCCCGGCGAATGTCGCCGGCGGCGAACACCTTCGGCACGCTGGTCGCATAGCCGCCGATGAAGTCGACGCTGGCCTTGGCGTTGCCGCGCGCGTCCTTCTCGACGCCGAATGCGTCCAGCACGCTCGCCACGGGGCTCACGAAGCCCATCGCGAGGAGCACCAGGTCCGCCTTCAGCACCTGTTCGCTGCCCGGGACTTCGACCATCTTGCCGTCCTTCCACTCGACACGGACGGTCTTCAGGCCGGTGACCTTGCCCTTCTCGCCGATGAATTCCTTGGTCGAGATCGCGAATTCGCGCTCGCAGCCTTCTTCGTGGCTGGAGCTGGTCCGCAGCTTGTAGGGCCAGTAGGGCCAGGTCAGAGGACGGTTTTCTTCCTCGGGCGGCTGTGGCATCAGTTCGAACTGCGTGACGCTGGCCGCGCCATGGCGGTTGCTGGTGCCCACGCAGTCGGAGCCGGTGTCGCCGCCGCCGATGACGATCACGTGCTTGTCGTCCGCGCGGATCTGGCCCTTGACCTTGTCGCCGGCATTGACCTTGTTCTGCTGCGGCAGGAACTCCATCGCGAAGTGAATGCCGTCGAGATCACGGCCCGGCACCGGCAGGTCGCGCGACTGCTCGGCACCGCCGGTCAGCACGATGGCGTCGAACTCCTTCTGGAGCTGCTCGGGCGTGACGGTCTCCTTGGCCCAGTTCGTGACCTTGGAGCCCTTGCCAAGCGGGTCCTTCGCGGCGCCGACCATCACGCCGGTACGGAATGTGACGCCCTCGGCCTTCATCTGCTCCACGCGGCGATCGATGTGCGACTTCTCCATCTTGAAGTCGGGGATGCCGTAGCGCAGCAGGCCGCCGATGCGATCGTTCTTCTCGAAAAGCGTCACGTCGTGGCCGACGCGCGCGAGCTGCTGCGCGGCCGCCATGCCGGCCGGGCCGGAACCGACCACCGCGACCTTCTTGCCGGTCTTGTGCTTCGGCGGACGCGCTGCGACCCAGCCTTGCTCCCAGGCGCGATCGATGATCGCGTGCTCGATCGACTTGATGCCGACCGCGTCGTCGTTCACGTTGAGCACGCAGGCCGCCTCGCAGGGCGCGGGGCAGATGCGGCCCGTGAATTCCGGGAAGTTGTTGGTCGAATCGAGCACCACGAAGGCGCTCTGCCAGTCGGCGCGATAGACCAGATCGTTGAAGTCCGGAATGACGTTGTTGACCGGGCAGCCGCTGTTGCAGAACGGCGTGCCGCAGTCCATGCAGCGCGCGCCCTGGACCTTGGCCTGGGCCTCGTCCAGTCCGACGACGAACTCCTTGTAGTGCTTGACCCGTTCCTCGACGGGCCGATAGCCCTCCTCGATACGTTCATGCTCCATGAAGCCGGTGATTTTTCCCATCGTGCTTTCCTCTGTTCTTCGTTCGGGTGGTCGTCAGACTGCCGCCACCGGCTTCGCGGACGCGTGGGGCTCCATGCCCGCATGCGCGTTGTTGCCGCTGCTCGTGAGCTCGACCTCGCGGTCGTGCATCTCGGCCAGTGCCCGCTTGTATTCGTTGGGGAACACCTTCACGAACTTGGTGCGTGCGACCGCCCAGTTGTCCAGCAGCTCGCGCGCGCGCTTGCTGCCGGTCCAGCGGTGGTGTTCTTCGAGCAGCTTCTTCAGGCGCGCTTCGTCGGTCTCGCCCTCGTGCCACACCTTGCGATGCACGCTCGCGGTCTGCTCGGCCGAGGTCAGGACCTTGTCGAGCGACACCATCGAGAGATTGCAGCGCGAGGCGAACTGGCCGTCTTCGTCATAGACGAAGGCGACGCCGCCGCTCATGCCGGCCGCGAAGTTGCGGCCGGTCTTGCCGAGCACGGCCACCGTGCCGCCGGTCATGTATTCGCAACCGTGGTCGCCGGTGCCTTCGACGACCGCCGTGGCACCCGACAGGCGCACCGCGAAGCGCTCGCCGGCCACGCCACAGAAGTAGGCTTCTCCGGTGGTCGCGCCGTACAGCGCGGTGTTTCCGACGATGGTGTTGCGCATCGCTTCGCCGCGGAAGTCGAGGCTCGGACGCACCACCACGCGGCCGCCCGAGAGGCCCTTGCCGGTGTAGTCGTTGGCATCGCCGATCAGGTACAGCGTGATGCCGCGCGCGAGGAAGGCGCCGAAGGACTGGCCGCCCGTGCCTTCGAGCTGGATGCGGATCGAGTCGTCCGGCAAGCCTTGCGGATGCACCTTGGTGAGCGCGCCCGACAGCATCGCGCCGACCGAACGGTTCACGTTGCGGGCCACCTCGATGAACTGCACCTTCTCGCCCTTGTCGATAGCGGGGCGCGAACGCTCGATGAGCTTGTTGTCCAGGCTCTTCGCCAGACCGTGGTCCTGCTCCTCGACGTGGAAGCGCGGCACATCGGCCGGCACGTTCGGCTGGGCGAACAGGCGGCTGAAATCGAGGCCGCGCGCCTTCCAGTGCTCGATGCCCTTGCGGGTGTCGAGCAGATCGGCCCGACCGATCAGGTCGTCGAACTTGCGAACGCCCAGCTGCGCCATGATCTGGCGCACTTCCTCGGCGATGAAAAAGAAGTAGTTCACCACGTGCTCGGGCTTGCCCGAGAACTTCTTGCGCAGCACCGGGTCCTGCGTGGCCACGCCCACCGGGCAGGTGTTGAGGTGGCACTTGCGCATCATGATGCAGCCCTCGACGACCAGCGGTGCGGTCGCGAAACCGAATTCGTCCGCGCCGAGCAATGCGCCGATCGCGACATCGCGGCCGGTCTTCATCTGGCCGTCGGCCTGCACACGGATGCGGCCGCGCAGGCGGTTGAGCACCAGCGTCTGCTGCGTCTCGGCCAGCCCGATTTCCCACGGGCTGCCCGCGTGCTTGATCGACGACCAGGGCGAAGCGCCCGTGCCGCCGTCATGGCCGGCGATCACGACGTGGTCGCTCTTGCACTTGGCGACGCCCGCGGCGATGGTGCCCACGCCCACTTCGCTCACCAGCTTGACGCTCACGCTCGCATGCGGCGCGACGTTCTTCAGGTCGTGGATCAGCTGGGCCAGGTCCTCGATCGAATAGATGTCGTGGTGCGGCGGCGGTGAAATGAGGCCCACGCCCGGCACCGAGTAGCGCAGCGCGCCGATGTATTGCGACACCTTGCCGCCCGGCAGCTGGCCGCCCTCGCCGGGCTTCGCGCCCTGCGCCATCTTGATCTGGATCTGGTCCGACGACGACAGGTATTCGGCCGTGACGCCGAAGCGGCCCGAAGCCACCTGCTTGATCTTCGAACGCAGCGAATCACCTTCCTTCAGCGGAAGATCGACTTCCACATTGGCAGCGCCGATCACGCTCTTGAGCGTGTCTCCCTTCTTGATCGGAATGCCCTTGAGCTCGTTGCGATAACGCGCCGGGTCCTCGCCGCCTTCGCCGGTGTTGCTCTTGCCGCCGATGCGGTTCATGGCAATCGCCAGCGTCGAATGCGCCTCGGTGCTGATCGAGCCGAGCGACATGGCGCCGGTCGCGAAACGCTTGACGATCTCGCTCGCGGGCTCCACCTCGTCCACCGGAATCGCCTTGGCCGGATCGAACTTGAACTCGAACAGGCCGCGCAGCGTGAGGTGGCGGCGGCTCTGGTCGTTGATGATCTGCGCGTATTCCTTGTAGGTGCCGAAATTGTTCGCGCGCGTGCTGTGTTGCAGCTTGGCGATGGCGTCCGGCGTCCACATGTGCTCCTCGCCGCGCGTGCGCCAGGGCGTATTCGCCGCCGGCGTCGAGCATGTGCGCGAGCACCGGGTCGTCGCTGAACGCCGCCTTGTGCATGCGGATCGCTTCCTCGGCGATGTCGAACACGCCGATGCCTTCGACGCGGCTCGCGGTGCCGGTGAAGTACTTCTCCACCGTCTCGGTGTTCAGGCCGATGGCTTCGAACAGCTGGGCGCCGCAGTAGCTCATGTAGGTGCTGACACCCATCTTCGACATGATCTTCGACAGACCCTTGCCGATCGCCTTGACGTAGTTGTAGATGGCCTTCTCGGCGCTCAGATCGCCCGCGAGGTCTTCGTGCATCGCGGCCAGCGTTTCCATCGCGAGGTACGGATGCACCGCTTCCGCGCCGTAGCCGGCGAGCACGCCGAAGTGATGCACCTCGCGCGCGGAACCCGTCTCGACCACGAGGCCAGCGGTGGTGCGCAGGCCTTCACGCACCAGGTACTGATGAATGGCCGACAGCGCGAGCAGCGCCGGAATCGCGATCTGCGTCGGGCCGACGTTGCGGTCGCTCACGATCAGGATGTTGTGGCCGAGCTTGATCGCGTCGACCGCTTCCGCGCACAGCGACGCGAGCTTGGCTTCGACGCCCTCTTCGCCCCATGCGAGCGGGTAGGTGATGTCGAGCGTGTAGCTCTTGAACTTGCCCTGCGTGTACTTGCCGATGTCGCGCAGCTTCGCCATGTCGGCGAAGTCGAGGATCGGCTGGCTCACTTCGAGCCGCATCGGCGGGTTGACCTGGTTGATGTCCAGCAGGTTCGGCTTCGGGCCGATGAAGGACACCAGCGACATCACGATCGCTTCGCGGATCGGATCGATCGGCGGGTTCGTCACCTGCGCGAACAGCTGCTTGAAGTAGTTGTAGAGCAGCTTGTTCTTGTTGGAGAGCACCGCCAGCGGGCTGTCGTTGCCCATGGAGCCGATGCCTTCTTCGCCGGCCGCAGCCATCGGGCTCATCAGGAACTTGATGTCCTCCTGCGTGTAGCCGAAGGCCTGTTGACGGTCGAGCAGGCTGACCTTGCTGGTCAACGGCCGAACCGGCTCGGCCTCGACGCTGTCGAGCTTGATGCGCAGGTTCTCGATCCACTGCTTGTAGGGCTTGCTGTTCGCGAGGGTGGCCTTGACCTCCTCGTCGTCGATCATGCGGCCCTGCTCGAGGTCGATCAGGAACATCTTGCCGGGCTGCAGGCGCCACTTGCGGACGATCTTCTGCTCGGGAACCGGCAGCACGCCGGATTCCGAACCCATGATGACGAGGTCGTCGTCGGTCACGCAGTAGCGCGACGGGCGCAGGCCGTTGCGGTCGAGCGTGGCGCCGATCTGGCGGCCGTCGGTGAAGACGATCGAGGCCGGGCCGTCCCACGGTTCCAGCATCGCGGCATGGTATTCATAGAACGCGCGGCGGCGCGTGTCCATGGTGGCGTGCTGTTCCCACGGCTCGGGGATCATCATCATCACGGCCTGGCTGATCGGGTAGCCGGCCATCGTGAGCAGCTCGAGGCAGTTGTCGAAGGTGGCGGTATCGGACTGGCCGGCGAAGCTGATCGGATAGAGCTTCTGCAGGTCGGCGCCGAGCACCGGCGAGGACATCACGCCTTCGCGCGCCTTCATCCAGTTGTAGTTGCCCTTGACCGTGTTGATCTCGCCGTTGTGCGCGACGTAGCGGTACGGGTGGGCCAGCGGCCATTCGGGGAAGGTGTTGGTCGAGAAACGCTGGTGCACGAGGCCGAGCGCCGAGATGCAGCGCTTGTCCTGCAGGTCGAGGTAGTAGGTGCCGACCTGGTCGGCCAGCAGCAGGCCCTTGTAGACCACCGTGCGGCTCGACATGCTCGGAACATAGTATTCCTTGCTGTGCTTGAGCTTCAGTCGCTGGATGTTGGCGCTGGCGGTCTTGCGGATCACGTAGAGCTTGCGCTCCAGCGCGTCCTGCACGATCACGTCGTTGCCGCGGCCGATGAAGATCTGGCGCAGGAGCGGCTCCTTGGCGCGCACCGTCGGCGACATCGGCATCTCATGGTTGACCGGCACGTCGCGCCAGCCCAGGAGAACCCGGCCTTCGGCCTTGACGGCGCGCTCCAGCTCCTGCTCGCAGGCCTCGCGGGAGGCGTGCTCCTTCGGCAGGAAGATCATGCCGACGCCGTATTCGCCCGGAGGAGGAAGGGTGACGCCCTGCTTCGCCATCTCCTCGCGATAGAGCAGATCGGGCAGCTGGATCAGGATGCCGGCGCCGTCGCCCATCAGTTTGTCAGCGCCGACTGCGCCACGGTGATCCAGGTTTTCGAGGATCTTGAGCGCCTGGCCAACGATGGCGTGGCTCTTTTCGCCCTTGATGTGGGCCACGAAGCCGACACCGCAAGCGTCGTGTTCGTCAGCGGCGGAATAAAGACCGTGTTGTTGGAGATGCTCGATCTCGGCAGCCGTCGTCATGGCGTGCTCCTTCAGTTTTCGCAGGGAAACGGAGCATATTGCTTTGCACAAATAATGCCAAACGGTTTAATTGGGGTCAGATTGGAATTAAATGCCGCCAATTTTTGTCAACATTTAAATAGGGACACATCAAAAAAGATAGCACCGGATCCTTTTCTGGCAATGAGTTCCCCCTCTAGCCGCCGTGTTTCCGATGGACTCGCGGGCGCCCCGGACGCGCCTTGTGCACGCGCCGCTCTGTGGCTTTTTGTAACGACTCGAGGAACTGGCTGTCTCCCACGGCCCATCCGTGCAGGACGCCCTCGGTCAGCAACGCCCGATCGGCATCCGAAATGCCCGCGCGCACCAACTCAGCGTAGGCCGCTTCGCGCGCAAACGGCGTATTGCCGAGCCCCCAGTAGCGCGGATGCGGCGTCACCAGCTTGTCGTGGCGCAGGCCGGCGTAGTGGCCATAGCTCGACCACGGGTAGTCACGGACATCGGCCACCAGACCGGCGCGCACCGGGTTGAGGTCCATGTAGACCATGCAGGGCAACAGATAGCGATCCGTCTGGATCAGGGTCGACTTGTAACGCCCTTCCCAGAGCGTGCCGGTACGGCCATGGCGGTCGTTGAAATAGCGCACATAGCGCCGTCCGACGGCCTGCATCCACTGCGGCAGCCCGTCGACGGTCGAAGGCGTGGCGAGCAGATGGAAGTGGTTCTCCATCTGCACGTAGGCATGAAGCGCCACGCCGTGGCGTGCCGCGTTCTCGCCCAGGAGGGCCAGCATCGTTTCGTGGTCGGCGCGGTCCACGAAGATCGGCTGGCGGTTGTTGCCACGCTGGACGATGTGGTGCGGCTGGTTGGCCAGCGTGAGGCGGGGCAGTCGGGCCATGGCGCGGAAAGCGGCGGTCGCTCAAGAGAGCCGGAAGCGCGTCTCCATCAGCGACTCCAGCCCGAACTGGGCCAGCAACTCGCGCAGCCTCGCCGCGGCACTGGCTTTTCGCTGACCGGTGTGACGGGCGATGATGAGTTCGTTCTTCAGGCTGTGCTCCCAACCGACGAGTTCGGTCACGGTGACCTGGTAACCGTTCGCCTCGAGATAAAGGCAGCGCAGCACGTTGGTGAGCTGGCTGCCGATCTCGCGCGTATGCAGCGGGTGCCGCCACAACTCGGCCAGCGGCGTGCGCGACAGCGCGAGCGCCTTGGTCTGGCGCAGGCAGGCGGCCACCTCGGCCTGGCAGCAGGGCACCAGCACCATGAAGCGCGCCCGCTTGGCAAGGCCAAAGGCGATGGCGTCGTCCGTGGCGGTGTCGCAGGCGTGCAGGGCGGTGACCACATCGATCCGCTCCGGCAGCTCGGCGGCGTTCGCGGATTCGGCCACGGTCAGGTTGAGGAACGACATGCGCTCGAAGTGCAGGCGCTCGGCCAAGGCCCGCGACTTGTCGACCAGATCGGCGCGCGTCTCGATGCCGTACACATGACCCCCGCTCCGCGCGCGGAAGAACAGGTCGTAGATGATGAATCCGAGATACGACTTGCCCGCACCGTGATCCGCCAGCGTTGCGTCGGCGCCATTCCCGGGCAGCTCCAGCAGCAGCTTCTCGATGAACTGGAAGAGGTGCAAGACTTGCTTGAGCTTGCGCCGCGAATCCTGGTTGAGCCGGCCTTCGCGCGTGAGGATGTGCAGTTCCTTGAGCAGCTCGACCGATTGCCCCGGCCGCAGCTCGCTCAGCACCTCGGCCTCGGCCTTCGCAGACTTGGCGAGCTTGCTCATCGCGCGGCTCCCGGCCCGACGTCGAGCGTTGCCCATCCGTCGGCGCCCAGCGCCTCGAGCTTTTCCATGTTTCGCCCGAAGATCTCCTCGGCATCCGGAAAAGCTTCGACCGCCCGGTCCAGGCTGTCCTCGCGCAGCAGATGCAGCGTGGGGTAAGGCGCCCGGTTGGTCGCGTTCGTGATGTCGCCCGCGTCCGTGCCGGCGAACTGGAAATGCGGGTGGAAGCTGGCCAATTGGAGTTCGCCCTCGAAACCTTCGCGCGCGAGCCGCCGTTCGGCACGCCCGATGAAATCGTTGAAATCGAAAAAATCGGCCAAGGTGTTTGGGGCGATCAACAAGGTGGTGTCCCTTTCGGCGCCGCTGATTTCGTGGAGCGCCCGCGCCTCGGCGACCAGGGCGTCGATCAACTCGGCGGCGTCGGACGGAAGGTACACCGCATAGTGAATCTGTCCACGGACGTGGACGGCTTTCGCGAACGGACACAGGTTGAGCCCGATCACGGCGCGCTCGAGCCAGCGGCGCGTGTCGGCTTCGGCCTGCTCGGCGGTTACGGTGGAGGGTTCGTTCATGATGCGGTCCCCGCTCGCGGCAGGGTCGGTGACAGCCGGCTGGCCAGCGCGATGCCCACCATCGAGCAGGCGAAGGTCACGACCCAGGTCCATTCCCAGCCGCCCACCCGGTGCGCAATCCAGGCGACGAACGGCGGCGCGACGAACTGGCCGAGCGACGACGCCTGCTGCATGAGGCCGATCGTGGTCGATACGGTCGAGGGCCCCGGCGCGAGCCGGACGCCCAACATGAACAGGGTGGCGGGCACCATCCCCCCGGCGAGCGAAAACATGCACACGGCCAGGTAACGCAGCGCAGGCGGGAGGCCCAGCGCACCCTGCGGCGCACCGATCTGGGCGAATGCGGCGACGCTGCCAAGCGCCATCACGGCGAAGCCCCAGCGAAGCAGGCGGTCCGGCGCGACGCCGCGCTGCAGCAGGCGACCGCCGGTCACGTTGCCGACGATGTTGGTCGCTGCCGCAAAGGCCGTCAGCGCCGCCGTCCAGCTGGCCGGAACCCCGGCATCGACGTAGATCGCCGGCAGGAATCCGATCACCGCCATCCACTGCGACGAATAGACGGCGAATGCGAGCGCGAGCGTCCACGGACCGCTGGCGCGAGCGGTCTCGCGCAGGCGTCTTGTCCATCCTTCGGCAGTTCCGGCCGAAGCTCGGGCCCGGACGCTGTCGCTCGGCACCACCCATGCCACCCATGCAGCCGCTGCGAGCGACGGCAGGGCCAGCGCCCACCACCAGCCCGGCCAGTCGAACCATGCAATGAACGCCGGGCCCGCGAGCAAGGCAAGGGCAACCCCCAAGGGCATGTACGCACCCCAGAGCCCCATGGCGGCCTTCTCCGCATTCGGCGGCACCACGGTGCGGATCAGGCCCGGCCCGGGCATGGCCGCGAGGAGGAAACCGAAGCCCTCGAGGGCGCGCAGCACGAGAAGCAGCGGGAGCGCCTCGGCCTTGTCGTGCAGCGACACGCCGACGAAGCCGCCCAGGAGGCTCGCCAGTGAAACAAGGACCAGCCCCAGGAGCATGCTCCGGCGCAGGCCGATCGTGTCCGCAGCCAGTCCGACGAAGATGCCCAGGCTCATGCCGGCGAGCTGCACCAGCGACAGCAGGAAACCGGCCTCGACCAGGCTGATGCCGAGTCCCGACTGGAGGGCCGGCACCGCCGGCGGCAGCTTGCCGATGTGCAGCGCCGCGGCAACCCCGGCCGTCACGACGGCAAGGGCGGCGCCGGGCACATGGACGCCGGGATGGGTGCTGCTGCTCATTCGATCCACCGCCGTCCGGTCAGGCGCTCGTACTCACGGATCGCGAATCGATCGGTCATCCCGGCAATATAGTCCGCCACCGCGCGATGCCGGTCGGCGCGCTCCGCGTAGCGTTCGGGCATCTGAGCCGCATCGGCGAGGTAGGCGTCGAACAGGGCGCGAACCACGTCCTTTGCCTGGTCGGTCGTCGCCGAGACCCGCGGATGCCGGTACAGATTGCGAAACAGGAAGCGCTTGAGCTCGGACGACTCCCGGCGCATGGTTTCGCCGAACAGAACGAGCGGGCCGGCCTTCCGCGCTGCCTCCGCATTGGAAGGCCCCGCGGATCGGATCGCCACCGACGTGGCGTCGATCACGTCATACACCTGCGCGCTGAGCATGCGCCGGATCGCTTCGTAGAGCACACGTCTTCCGTGAAGCTCGGGGTACTCGGCCAGCGCCTCCCTTCGGTAGCGCTCGAACAGGTCGAGCTCGCCCAGCAACTCGATATCGATCAGCCCCGACCTGACGCCATCGTCGATGTCGTGTGCGTTGTAGGCGATCTCGTCCGCGAGGTTGCACAGCTGCGCCTCCAGGCTGGGCTGCGTGCGATCGCAGAACCGACGGGCCACGCCGCCCGGCTCCGCCGCTTCGAGGCGCTCCGCGTTCGCGCGGGAACAGTGCTTGAGGATGCCCTCGCGGGTCTCGAAGCTCAGGTTGAGCCCGTCGTACCGGGGATAGCGGTGCTCGAGTTCATCCACCACGCGCAGGCTCTGCAGGTTGTGCTCGAAGCCGCCGTGGCCCTGCATGCAGGCATCGAGCGCGTCCTGGCCTGCATGACCGAACGGGGTATGCCCAAGATCGTGCGCGAGAGCGATCGCCTCGACCAGATCCTCGTTGAGCCGCAGCGCCCGCGCGATCGAGCGGCCGAGCTGCGCCACCTCGAGCGAATGCGTCAGCCGCGTCCGGAAAAGATCACCCTCGTGATTGAGGAACACCTGCGTCTTGTAGACGAGGCGACGGAACGCGGTCGAATGCACGATGCGGTCGCGATCGCGCTGGAACGCATCGCGCGTGGGGGCCGGCGCTTCGGCATGCCGGCGCCCGCGGGACAGCGACGCATGGCTGGCGTAAGGCGCAAGAGGCATCCCGCCGCTCAGCCCGCGCAGCACTGCGCGAGCACCTCGCGCACCATCGCTTCGGGCGCACTGCGCATCACGGCCGAGCCCGGCTTGTCGATCACGACGAAACGGATTTCGCCGGCCTCGGACTTCTTGTCGATGCGCATCAATTCCAGATAGCGGTCCGCGCCCAGCGCGGGCCCGGTGACCGGCAGGCCAGCCCGCCGGATCAATGCGGTGAGCCGCTGCACGAAGGCTTCGTCGACACCGCCGAGGCGCTTCGAAAGGTGCGCAGCCATGACCATGCCGCAGCCGACCGCCTCGCCGTGAAGCCATTCGCCATAGCCCAGACCGGATTCGATCGCGTGCCCGAAGGTGTGGCCGAAATTGAGAATCGCGCGAAGACCCGTCTCCCGCTCGTCCTGTCCCACGACTTCGGCCTTGATCTCGCAGCTGCGCTTGACGGCGTGTGCGAGCGCCGAAGGATCGCGCGAGACCAGCGCATCGATGTTCGCTTCGATCCAGTCCAGGAACGCCATGTCGTGGATGGGGCCGTACTTGATGACCTCCGCAAGCCCCGCACTCAGTTCGCGCGGCGGCAGCGTCGCCAGCGTGGAGAGATCGCACAGCACCAGCCGGGGCTGGTAGAACGCGCCGATCATGTTCTTGCCGAGCGGGTGATTGATCGCCGTCTTGCCGCCGACGGAAGAATCGACTTGCGCCAGCAAGGTCGTCGGCACCTGCACGAACGGCACGCCCCGCATGTAGCTCGCGGCGGCAAATCCCGTCATATCCCCGACGACGCCCCCTCCAAGCGCGAACAGCACCGTCTTGCGGTCACAGCCGTGGCCAAGCAGCGCATCGAAGATCAGGTTCAGGGTCTGCCATTCCTTGTAGGCTTCGCCGTCCGGCAGCTCGAGGACGTGGACCGCGCGGAATCGCTCCGCCAGTGTCGCCCGCAAGGTGTCGGCGTAGAGTGGAGCGACCGTGGTATTCGTGACGATCAACGCCGTGGCGGCTGCAGGAAGCGTCGCAAAACTGCCCGGCTCGCGAAGCAGGCCGCTCGCGATCAGGATCGGGTAACTCCGGTCGCCGAGCTGGATCTCGACGCTTTCAGGTGGGGCGGACAATGGCATGCCCCGAGTTTAGGTGCATGCCGAATCACGCTCTCTCAGTCGGGAAGATCACTCTCGGGCGGCGGCGATGCGACCCCCGCGAGTTCGAGCTGCATCACGATGATGTTGACCAGCATCGCAACCGTCGGACGCCCGGTTTCGACCACGTCATGAGCGGTTTCCCGATACAGGGGATCTCGCGCGGCGTAAAGCTCGCGCAAGCGCCCGAGCGGATCCGCCACCTGGAGCAGCGGACGCTTGACATCGTGCCGGAGCCGTCTGAACAGGTCTTCCGGCGCCGAGCGAAGGTAGATCACGTGAAAGCCCGAACGCAAGGCGGTCCGATTGGCCTCACGCAGAACGGCGCCGCCGCCAGTCGCGACGATGCCATGGGGCGCCGCGGCGAGCTCGGCAATGACAGCTTGTTCGAGATCGCGGAAGCTCGCCTCGCCCTCGCGCTCGAAATAGTCGCGGATCGAACAGCCGATCCGCTCCTCGATCACATGATCGCTATCGATGAACGGGACCTGGAGGCGTTGCGCGAGGCGCCGGCCCACTGCAGATTTGCCGGCGCCGGGCAATCCGACGAGTGCGACCGCCACGCGGTGCTGCGAACACCGCGCGTCAACGCGCGGCGTTACGGTCGGTAATCATCTTCGGGGTGATAAAGACGAGCATTTCAGTCTTGTTGGCAACGCGATTGCGCGTACGGAACAGTGCGCCGAGATAGGGCACTTCACCCAGGACCGGTATGCGCGATTCGTCGTTGGTTTCGGTGAGCTCGAAGATACCACCAATGACGACCGTGCCGCCGTTCTCCACCAGCACCTCGGTCTGGACGTGCTTGGTATTGATCGCAAAACCGGCCGTGGTCGCCTGACCCACCGTGTCCTTGTTGACGTCCAACGACAGGATGATGTTGCCCTCGGGCGTGATCTGGGGCGTGACCTCGAGCTTGAGGTTGGCCTTGCGGAAGGCGATCGAGGTCGCACCGCTCGACGTTGCAACCTGGTACGGAAGTTCCGTGCCCTGTTCGATCAGCGCCTTGGTCTGGTCAGCCGTCACCACCCGCGGGCTCGACACCACCTTGCCCTTGCCGTCGGCTTCGAGGGCGGAGATTTCGAGGTTCAGCATGCGCGAGAAAGCCGAATTGAACAGCGAGATCGCGAAGGTGCCCGGCGCATTGCCGTTGCCCGAGACGCCGGTGGACGGCAGGTTGACGAAGTTGCCCTGCGTGAACGACGGGAACGTCACCGTCGGCAGCGTCGTGGTACGCGTGATCGAGCTGGTGCCGTCCGAGTTCAGCGTCGTGCTGCCGGTCGTTCCCCCGCCGGTCACCGACGGGAACGTGCCCACGCTGTTGTTGTTGTTGA
This sequence comes from Variovorax ureilyticus, assembly GCF_050632185.1. GTDB lineage: Bacteria > Pseudomonadota > Gammaproteobacteria > Burkholderiales > Burkholderiaceae_C > Variovorax > Variovorax ureilyticus_A. The sequence continues at coordinate 670,385 of NZ_CP192579.1, read as the reverse complement.
TGACGCCGCCGCCCATCTTCACGCCGAGGGACTTGCCGAAGGTATCCGACGCCTCGACGATCCGGGCCTCGATCAGCACCTGGCGCACCGGCACGTCGAGCTTCTGGATCAGCTCGGCCACCTGCGCAAGGCGCGACGGAATGTCCGAGACGAAGAGCTGGTTCGTCCGCGCTTCGGCAAGCACGCTGCCGCGCGGGCTCAGGATACGGGTCGTCGTACCCGCACCGCCGCCGGCGCCGCCACCTGCACTGCCGGTACCGGTCAGGCCCTGGGCGATCGTCACCGCCTTCGTGTAGTTGAGCTGGAAGGACTGCGTGCGCAGCGGCTCGAGATTCTGAATCGCGTTCTCGGCCTCGAACTGGAGCTTTTCCTTGGCGTTGATCTCGTCCTTCGGAGCAATCCAGAGAACGCTGCCGTTCTTGCGCATCCCAAGGTTCTTGGCCTGCAGGATGATGTCCAAGGCCTGATCCCACGGGACGTCCTTCAGACGAAGGGTCAGTGCGCCCGTGACCGAATCGGACGTCACGATGTTGAAGTTCGTGAAGTCGGCGATCACCTGGAGCAGAGAGCGAACCTCGATGTTCTGGAAGTTCAGCGAGAGCTTTTCGCCGTTGTAGCCCACACCCTGGGTCAGCTTGGTCGGGTCCACCTTGCGCGGCCGGACCTCGACGACGAACTGGTTTTCGCTCTGATAGGCGCTGTGCTCCCACTCGCCCTTGGGCTCGATGGTCATGCGCACCCGGTCGCCCACCTGCTGGGTCGTCACCATCTGAACCGGCGTACCGAAATCAGCCACGTCAAGGCGGCGGCGCAGGCCTTCCGGCAGCGTCGACTTGGTGAACTCCACGACGAGGTTCTTGCCCTGCTGGCGAATGTCGACACCCACCTGGTTGTTGGCCAGATCGACGATCACGCGGCCGGTGTTGTCGGAGCCGAGGCGGAAATCCACATCCTTCAGAGGCAGCATGTCGCGATTGCGGCTTTCCGCAAAGGCGCCCTGAGCCGACTGGGCCAGTGCAACACCGGGCACAGGCTCCAGCGCGACCAGCAGGGACTTTCCTTGAATCTCGGTCTTGTACGCGGTCGCCTGCTTGAGGTTCAGCACGAGGCGCGTGCGCTCTCCGGCCTGGACCACATTGATGGAGCGCAGATTGCCTTGGTTGACGTCGATGGCGGAACGGCCGATCGCATTCGTCACACCGGGAAAATCGAGCGCGACACGTGCGGGGGTCTGGATCGCGAATCCGGTGGGCGGCGCGGCCAGCGGCTGCGAGAAGTCGATCCGGACGACCTCCGACCCCGACTGCATCGAACTCGTGACCGACTCGATGGCGTTCTGGGCATGCACGACGGCAGCGGCGCTGAATGCCAGCACAGCCGCACCCGCAGCGCGCAGCCAGTGCGCGAGCATCGATTTCCGTTGATTCATTTCGTCCTCTCTTGCAACTGCAGCGTCGCCACGCGTTCGATCCACTCACCGGCGGCGTCCTGCACGATTTCACGCAAGGCGAGTTCGGTTTCGGTAATACGGGTGATCTTCCCGTAGTTGAGTCCCAGGTAGTTGCCCACCTTCACTTGGTAGAGCAGCTTGTCGACGCTGATCAGGGCCACCGGCTGTCCGTTGCGATTCAGGCTGCCCACCATCGCCATCGAGTCGAGCGGGAAGGCTTCGAGCGCCTCTTTCCGGCGAGTCAGCTCGGGCGCGATCAGGCCGGACGTGCTGGGCTGGTTCGAATCGCGGCGCAGTGCCTGCGTCAGCTTCTGCATGTTGAACGGCTCGATCGCACCGGCCTCGGTGTACGGCTGCGGCGTGAACTTCTTGGGTTCGGCAATGGGCGGGACGTTCGGCTTGACCTGCGCACGCTGCTCCGACATCCAGGTTCGCAGTTCATCCTGATCCGAGCCGAAGCAACCGCTCAGCCCCACGACGGCGGCACAAAGCCCTAGAAATCCGAGCGTTCTCATTTCTTCTTCGCCGCGGCTGCTGCGCGCCTTTGCATGTCCTGCTCCTGCTCGTCCAGATAGCGGTAGGTCCGTGCGGTCGCGTCCATCACGAGCGCACCATCCTTCGTCGGCGTCACGGAGAGATTGTTCAAGGTCACGATGCGCGACAGGTTCGCGACGTCCGCGACGAATGCGCCCATGTCGTGATAGCGACCGGTCACGCGCACCGCAATCGGGAGCTCGGCGTAGTAGTCCTTGACCGAGACCTGCCCGGGCCTGAACAGTTCGAACTGCAGGCTGCGACCAAGACCCGCCTGATTGATGTCCGACAGCAGAGCATCCATTTCAGCCTTGCTCGGAAGCTGCTTCTCGAGCAGCGTCACGTACTGCTGGACTTGCTCGCGTTGCTTCTTCAGCAACTCGAGATTGGCCGCCTGGGCGACCTTCTTCTGATAGTCCGCCCTGAGCGTAACCTCCTTCGCGCGGGCGGCTTCCAGCTCGTCGTTCGAATTGGTGAGCCACACGAACCAGAGCGCCACCACCATGGCGGCCGCCACAGCAACGCAAAGGGCATAGCGCGGAATGGCGGGCCAGGCCGAAGGATCATTCGGGTTGAGGCCCTGGAATTGCTCGCCGAAGCGCCGCAGCGCGGCACCGACGTCGATCTTGGGAGAGGAGCGTTTGGTTGGCATGATGAACGCTTACCCCTTGGCTGCCGGTGCGGCCGCGCCGGCCGGCTTCTGAGCATCGGTGGGCCGCTTCAGGCCGATGCGCATCGTGAAGTTGGCGACGCGGCGCTGATCGCGGGGACTCAGGTTGATATTGGTCGACGTGATCTCGACCAACTCAGGCTTCACCAGCCACGGACTGTTGTTACCGAGATTGCGCAGCAGCTCGGAGACGCGCTCATTGGACTGGGCCATGCCTTGCAGCGTGACCGTCTGGTTTTCCTGCTTCATGCTGGTCAGGTAGACCCCGTCGGGCAGCTGGCGAACGAGCTCGTTCAGCAGGTGCACGGGCATGTTGCGATCACCCTGAAGGTCTTCCACGGCCTGCTGACGCGCGCGCAGGGCGGCGATCTCCGCCTGCAGTGTCGAAATTTCCTTGATCTCCGCATCCAGCTTGGTGATCGCCGACTGCAGGATGTTGTTCTTCTCCTGCTGATTGGAGATTTGCGCCTGGAACCAGAGATAGGCGGCACCGGCGACCAGCACTCCGGCGACCGCGGCCAAGCCCAGGGTCGCGTAGAAGGTCTCGCGACGACGCTTGCGCGCCGCCTCGCGATGGGGAAGAAGGTTGATGAGGATCACTGCAGGAACCTCCGCATCGCGAGGCCGCAGGACGTCAGATAGGACGGAGCCTCACGACGCACCTTCTTCTCGCGAATGGCGCTGCCGATTTCCATGCCGTCGAACGGATTCACGAGCGAACACGCAAACGAGGTCTGGCGCGTGACGGCGCTGGTGAGGCCGGGCAACGATGCGGAGCCTCCCGCCAGCAGCACGTAGTCGACGCGGTTGTGCGGCGTGCTCGTGAAGAAGAACTGAAGGGCGCGCGCGATTTCTTGCGCAATGCTCGCCACGAAAGGCTTGAGCACACCCGCGCCGTAGTCTTCGGGCAGGTCGCCGCTGCGCTTCTTGGCTTCGGCCTCTTCAGCGGAGAAGCCGTACTGGCGAACGATAAGCTGGGTGAGCTGCGCGCCGCCGAAAGCCTGGTCGCGGTCATACAGCACTTCCTGGTTCTTCAGCACCTGCATGCTGGTGGTGAATGCACCCACCTCGAACAAGGCCACGACGGCATCGTGTCCCTGGCCTGGCAACTGTTCGATCAAACGCGCGGTCGCGAGACGCGATGCATAGGATTCGACATCGAGGATCACGGCCTTCAGTCCCGACGCTTCGGCAAGGCCTTGACGATCCTGAACCTTTTCCTTGCGCGAGGCGGCGATCAGGACTTCGACATCGCCGGCGGAGGTCGCGCTTTGTCCCATCACGCAGAAATCGAGGCTCACCTCGTCCAGCGAAAAGGGAATGTATTGGTTGGCTTCGGACTCGACCTGAATCTCGAGTTCCTGCTCGCTCATGCCACCGGGCAGAACAATCTTCTTGGTGATGACCGCGGATGGGGGCAGCGCCAGGGCCACGTTCTTGGTACGGGTGCCGCTCTTGCGCACCACGCGCCGCACAGCCTCGGCCACCTCGTCGAACTTCTCCACGTTGCCATCGGTGATCCATCCGCGCTCCAGCGGCTCGATGGCGCAACGCTCAAGCACGAGCTTGCCGCTTGCGTCGCGGCCGAGTTCGACAAGCTTGACGCTGGAAGAACTGACGTCCAGCCCGAGCAGAGGCGCGGGCTGACGGCGAAATAACGATCCCAGGTCAATCAAGTTCAATCCCATCCGTTTGTAACGATTGGAAAAATTTGCGTGTGGTTGCATGCTAGCAGCAAGGCGCAATGCCAACCAAGCGCCGAATCCCGACCGCAGTGCCAATCGTTGTCAAAAGTCGACGTAACAGTTCCCTTCTGCAACTTTCGTCACAAATAAGAGTACTTGGGTCCTAACCGCTACGGACCGGACCTCACCAAGGACCGCGTTTTTATAATGGTCGCAGACTCCGATCGCCTCAATGCCCGAAACATCCCGAACCAAAGGGCCCGCAAAAGCCCCTCCTCCTCAACGCGCGACGTGGCTGACATGGGTGATGCGGATCGTACTGTGGGCCTTGGGGATCGCAGCGGCCGGCGCAGTCGCCATCGTGTGCATCATCGCCGTCGCGCTCGCGGTGGCCTATCCCAATCTTCCCGATATTTCAGAGCTGTCGGACTATCGGCCGAAGCTGCCGTTGCGTGTGTTCTCGTCCGAGGGAATATTGATCGGCGAGTTCGGCGAGGAGCGGCGAAATCTGACGCCGATTTCCACCGTTCCCAAGGTCATGAAGGACGCAGTGCTCGCTGCCGAAGACGCGCGCTTCTATGACCACGGCGGCGTCGATTACAAGGGAATGCTGCGCGCCGGAATCGCGAACCTGAATCGCGTGAAAAGCCAGGGCGCATCGACCATCACGATGCAGGTAGCGCGAAATGTTTACCTGAGCTCCGAAAAAACACTGACCCGAAAAGTCTATGAAGTTCTTCTGACCTTCAAGCTGGAGCACCTCCTGACAAAGGACCAGATTCTCGAAATCTATTTGAACCAGATCTATCTGGGCAATCGGTCATACGGATTCGCGGCGGCCTCCGAAGCCTATTTCGGCAAGCCGCTCCAGGACATCACGATCGCGCAGGCGGCGATGCTGGCCGGCCTGCCGAAGGCGCCGGGCGCCAACAACCCCGTCAACAACCCTGCGCGCGCACGTGCACGGCAGCTCTATGTGATCGACCGCATGCAGGAAGCCGGCTTCATCACGGCGGAGCAGGCGGCGCAGGCAAAGAAGGAAGATCTCCATCTGCGCGACGCGGCCGACCCCTCGCGGCTGCATGCCGAATACGTCGCCGAAACGGTTCGCCAACTGATGTATGCGCAGTACGGCGACAGCACGTACACGCGCGGCCTCAAGGTCTACACGACACTGGTCGCTGCCGATCAGGCCGCAGCCTATCGAGCGCTTCGGAAGGGCATCATGGACTACGAGCGCCGCCAGATCTACCGCGGCCCCGAGAAGTTCGTCGACCTCCCCAACGACCCCAAGGAGCTCGACGAAGCCGTGGACGACGCGCTGGCCGAGCACCCCGACAACGGCGACGTGATGTCGGCCGTGGTGCTCAAGGCCAATGCCAAGGAGATCAACGCAGTCCGTGCCAACGGCGATGCGGTCCAGATCGTCGGCGAAGGCCTGAAGCCCGCCCAGTCCGGGCTTTCGGACAAGGCGCCGCCCAACATCAGGATCCGCCGCGGTGCGGTCATCCGCGTCGTGAAGACGCCGAAGGGCAGCTGGGAGATCACGCAGTTGCCGGAAGTCGAAGGTGCGTTCGTCGCCACGGATCCGCGTGACGGCGCGGTGAAGGCCATGGTCGGCGGCTTCGACTTCGACAAGAACAAGTTCAATCACGTCACGCAGGCCTGGCGCCAGCCCGGATCCAGCTTCAAGCCCTTCATCTACTCCGCCGCGCTCGAGAAGGGTTTCACGCCCAGCACGGTCATCAATGACGCGCCACTGTTCTTCGACGCCGGCACCACGGGTGGCCAACCGTGGGAGCCGAAGAACTATGACGGCCAGTTCGAAGGCCCGATGCCGATGCGGCGCGCGCTGATGAAGTCGAAGAACATGGTCTCGATCCGCATCCTGCAGTCGATCGGGACGCGCTACGCGCAGGACTGGATCACGAACTTCGGCTTCGAGCGCGAGAAGCATCCCGCCTATCTCCCGATGGCACTCGGCGCCGGCTCGGTCACGCCGATGCAGATGGTGACCGCCTATTCAGTCTTCGCCAATGGCGGCTACCGCGTGAACCCGTACCTTGTGACGCGCGTGACCGACCACAAGGACAGGGTGCTGGTCGACCGGCAGCCGCCCCTGCTCAACGAGTCGATGCGCGCAATCCCGCAGCGCAATGCCTTCATCATGGACAGCCTGCTGCAGTCGGTCGCGAGCGGCGGCACGGCAGCCAAGGCGCAGGCGACGCTCAAGCGTACCGATATCTATGGCAAGACCGGCACCACGAACGACTCGCTGGATGCATGGTTCGCCGGATTCCAGCCGACGATGGCCGCGGTCGCGTGGATCGGCTACGACACGCCGCGCAAGCTCGGCGACAAGGAGACCGGCGGCGGCCTGGCCCTGCCGATCTGGATCACCTACATGGAAACGGCGATCAAGGGTGTTCCGGTGGCCGAGGTGCCCGCGCCGGCCGGCGTGGTCAGTGTCGGCGGCGAGTGGTACTACGACGACTACGCACCGGGCCGCGGCGTCGCGAGCCTGGGTGTCGAGTCCGGCCCGACGCCGCCGGCCGAGGCGATCTCGGCGCCGCCGATCGGTGCGCCACCGCCGCCCGAAGAACGCAGCAAGATCCTCGATCTGTTCCGGAACTGATCAACCGGCGGAAAACGTCAGCGGCTGCCCGGCCTGCAGGGTCGCTTCGCGCGTGAGGTTGCCGAAGAGCTCCTCGCGCGTCTTGGTGTCGACCCAGGCATTGCCGTCATGGCGGTAGTGGTAGCCACCGGAGCGCGCCGCAAGCCAGATTTCCTGCAGCGGCTTCTGCAGGTTGACGATCAACTGGCTGCCGTTGCGGAAGGTGATCGTGATCATTCCACCCACGCGCTGATTGTCGATGTCGGCGTCGGTCACATCGTTGATGCGATCGCAACTGCGTTCGATCGCGGCCAGCGCGGCCTCGGCGCGATCCATGTACTCGGGGTCGGTCATATCTACAATTTCGCCATGTCTGTTCGCCAAATTTTAGTGAGCGCCATTGGCCTCGCACTCGTTGGGGTCGGTTTGTCCGGCTGTGGTCAGAAGGGTCCGCTGTATTTGCCGACCGATCCCGCCGCAAAGGATCGCGCCACCCTGCCTCAGGTCCTGATACCCGGCCGCACCACGACCGAGACGCCGACGAAGCCCGCGCAGGCTCCAGCCTCGCAAAACGAAAAAGATGCTCCGGCATCCACCGGAGCCAACAAATGAGTCAGCCGGCACGTCTTCCGGGACATCCGCACATCGCACGCAAGAACGGCGACCTGCAGGTCGAATCCGTTTCCCTTGCCTCTCTTGCACGCGAGCACGGCACCCCCTCTTCGTCTATTCGAAGCAATGGATGCTCGATGCACTCGCAGCCTATCAACGCGGCTTCGAGGGCCGCGATGCCATGGTCTGCTATGCGATCAAGGCCAATTCCTCGCTCGGCGTTCTGCGCGTCTTCGCGGAAGCGGGCTGCGGCTTCGACATCGTCTCCGGCGGCGAACTCGCGCGTGTGCTCGCGGCGGGCGCCGATCCGGCCAAAGTGATTTTTTCCGGGGTCGGCAAGACGCGCGCCGAGATGCGGCAGGCGCTCGCCGCCGGCATCGGCTGCTTCAACGTCGAAAGCGAGGCCGAGCTCGAGGTGCTCAATGCGGTCGCGCTCGAGGAAGGCCGGCGCGCAGCCATCAGCGTGCGGATCAATCCCAACGTCGATCCGAAGACGCACCCCTACATCTCGACCGGCCTGAAGGGCAACAAGTTCGGCGTGGCCCACGACCGCGCGGTGGCGATCTATCAGCACGCCGCTTCCCTCAAGGGCCTCCAAGTGGTCGGCATCGACTGCCATATCGGCTCGCAGATCACCGACGTGTCGCCCTATCTCGAGGCGCTGGAGCGCGTGCTCGATCTTGTCGAGGCGATCGAGAAGACCGGCATCCGGCTCCACCACATCGACTTCGGCGGTGGCCTGGGCATCGACTACAACGGCGACACACCACCCGGCGCCGATGCGCTCTGGCGGCAGATGCTGGCACGCCTCGATGCGCGCGGCTTCGGGCAGCGGCGGCTCATCGTCGAACCCGGCCGTTCGCTGGTGGGCAATGCCGGTGTCTGCGTCACGGAGGTGCTCTACACCAAGCCAGGCGAAGAGAAGAACTTCTGCATCGTCGATGCAGCGATGAACGATCTGCCCCGGCCGGCGATGTACCGGGCTTTCCACCAGATCGTTCCGGTGAAGGATCGACAGGATGGATCACCCGTCCTCTACGACGTAGTCGGTCCGGTGTGCGAAAGCGGCGACTGGATCGGGCGCGACCGCGCGCTGCGGGTCGAACAGGGCGACCTCCTCGCCGTGCTCTCGGCTGGCGCGTACTGCATGGCGATGGCGAGCAACTACAACACACGCGGCCGCGCGGCCGAAGTGCTGGTCAGCGGCGAGCGTGCCACGCTCATCCGCCGCCGCGAAACGCTCGACGACCAGTTGCGCGCGGAACGATTCGAAGATTGAGCGATACGCCGCGGCGGCCGAGTCAGTCGGTCGGCTGCGGCCGCACGCCCATCGGGCGTGCCGGCTGCTGCTTCTTCTTGCCGGCGAAATTCCACACCCGCCATGCGAGCAGGACGCCGATGATCGCGGCATAAACGAAGACTTCGCTGAAGTTGTTCTTGCCCGCCCGCATCCAGAAGAAGTGCAAGAGGCCCAGGCCCGCAATCAGGTAGACCAGCCGATGAAGCAGTTGCCAGCGCTTTGCGCCGAGCGCCTTGATCGCGCGATTGAACGACGTGGCAGCCAGCGGCGTGAGCAGCAGGAAGCCGCTGAAGCCCACCAGGATGAACGGCCGCTTGGCGATGTCCTTGGCGATGTCCTGCAGCTCGAAGCCCATGTCGAACCAGCTGTAGCTGAGCAGATGGACGACGACGTAGAAGTAGGCGAAGAGCCCCAGCATCCGGCGCAAGCGCGCCAGCGCGTTGGTCTTGGTGATGACCCGCAACGGCGTGACGGCCAGCACGATGCAGATGAAGCGAAGTGTCCAGTCGCCTGTCGAGCGGATCAGGTGCTCCGCCGGGTTCGCGCCGAGGCCGTCGGTGAGCGCGCCGTAGAACAGCCACGCGAACGGCAGAAGGCAAAGCACGAAGACGACCGGCTTGGCCGCCGGGTGCATCAGAAGCTTGTTCACGGCACGGCCCGGGTCAGTAGTACTTCTTCAGGTCCATGCCCGCGTAGAGCTGGCCGACCTGCGCCTCGTAGCCGTTGAACAGCAGCGTCTTGGTGCGCTTGGCAAAGAGGCCGCCGCCATCGCCGATGCGGCGCTCGGTGGCCTGACTCCACCTCGGATGATCGACGTTGGGGTTGACGTTCGAATAGAACCCGTATTCCTGCGCCGCAGCCTTGTTCCACGCGGTGCCCGGCTCCTTCTCGACGAAGCGGATCTTGACGATCGACTTGCCGCTCTTGAAGCCGTATTTCCACGGCACCACGATGCGCACCGGTGCGCCGTTCTGGTTGGGCAGCACCTCGCCGTACATGCCGAACGTCAGGAGCGTGAGCGGATGCATCGCTTCGTCCATGCGCAACCCTTCGGTATAGGGCCAGTCGAGGATGCGCGACCCAACGTACGGCATGGTCTTCGGGTCCGCCAGCGTCACGAACTCGACGTACTTGGCGCTGCCCTGCGGCTCCACCCGCTTGATCAGCTCGGCCAGCGAATAGCCGACCCAGGGGATCACCATGGACCAGCCCTCCACGCAGCGCAGCCGGTAGATGCGCTCTTCCTGCGCACTGAGCTTGATCAGGTCCTCGATGCCGAACTTGCCGGGCTTGTTGACGAGCCCTTCGACCTCGACGGTCCACGGACGGGTCTTGAGCGCGCCGGCGTTCTTGACCGGGTCGCCCTTGTCGGTGCCGAACTCGTAGTAGTTGTTGTAGCTGGTGGCGTCCTTGTAGTCGGTCAGCTTTTCCATCGTCTGCGCGCCCGGAACGGCCGACTTGGCGCCGTGGAGCGGCGGCAGCTTTCCGGGTCCGGCCGCCTGTGCAAGCGCGTCGCGCGATGCCCATGACGCCATCGCGGCGCCGGCAACGCCGGTCGCCAGCCACTTGAGCATGTCGCGACGTCCCTCGTAGACGCCGCGCGGCGTGATTTCGCTCGAATTGGGATGAATGAAGCCGCTGTCGCGGGATTGAATCAGCATGGATCGCCTTTCACCAGAAACTGCCGTGCAAGGATAGATTCGTTGCCAGCCTCGATTTGGTTACGCGCGATCCGGATTCAGTTCACGCCGATTCGCCGTTCCCGCTAGAGGGTGCCGTAGCTGTGCAGGCCGCTCAGGAACATGTTGACGCCCAGGAAGGCGAAGGTCGTGACCGCCAGCCCGCCGAGCGCCCACCAGGCCGCGACCGTTCCGCGCAGGCCTTTCACCAGCCGCATGTGCAACCAGGCCGCATAGTTGAGCCAGACGATCAGCGCCCAGGTTTCCTTGGGGTCCCAGCTCCAGTAGCCACCCCACGCATCGGCCGCCCACAGCGCGCCGAGCACCGTGGCGATGGTGAAGAACGCAAAGCCGACGGTGATGGACTTGTACATCACGTCGTCCAGCACCTCGTTGGACGGCAAGCGCGCCGCGATGCGCCGGCGCCCAAGCAGGATGCCCGCCGCGATCAGCGCCGAGATGACCGCATAGCCCACCCAGTAGCTTCCACCGGCTTCCTGCGCGCGCTGGCGGAACGCCACCGGCACGAAGCACAGCGCGACGCCGAACAGCCAGATCGGCGTCAACTTGTACCAGCGCGTCTCCTCGGCCTGCTCCTTGATCAGGTAGGCGAATGCCACCATCGCGGAGAGCGAGAAGGTTCCGTAGCCGATGAAGTTGGCAGGCACGTGCAGCTTCATCCACCAGCTTTGCAGCGCCGGCACCAGCGGCTGGATCTCGTGCGCATCGCGCACCAGCGTGTACCAGAGCAGAAAGCCGACCGCCGCGCTGACCACCAGCATCACGAACGCGCCCAGGGCACGGGTGCGATAGCGCGATTCGAAATAGAGATAGAACGCCGCCGTCAGCCAGCAGAAGAGGACGAAGACCTCATACAGGTTGCTGACCGGGATGTGCCCGATGTCCGGACCGAGTTGATGGCTCTCGTACCAGCGAACCATCGTGCCGATCAGCGCCATGGTCACGGCGGCCCACGCGAGACGCGAGCCGATGAGCTCCATGGTGTCGCCCTGCCCGGCGACAAGAAAGCCGATCCAGTAGAACAGCGTGCTCATGAAGAAGAGCACGCTCATCCAGAGGATGGCCGACTGGCTCGACAGGAAGTACTTGAGCCAGAAGACGGAGTCGGCGCGCGCCAGATCGCCCTGGTAGGACGCAATCGCCAGCAGCGACGCGCCGGCCACCACGATCGCGAGCACCCGCAGCGGACGCCAGAACCAGCCGAGCCAGATGGCCGCGGCCACCGCCGCGACCAGGATGGTCTTCTCGTAGTAGTCCATCGACGCCGCGTAATGCGAGAAGGCGAAGAGGCCGCCAGCGAGCACGAACACGGCGAAGACCCAGTCGAACACGCTGCGCCGCGAGAGCCAGCTGTCATTGAGCGTGAGGGTGGTGGTGGTCATGACGCGGTGTCTTTCCTGATGGCGAGCAGCTTGTCCTTGAGGTGCTCGAATTCGCGATCGCTGTCCATGGTCTTGCGGTTGACCGAGAAGGCCATGGTGGCCGCGGTGCCGTCCGCGGATGTGCCGTCCTTCGCGAGCCACACCCAGAGTCGGCGCTCGCGGATGTAGAGCATGGCAAAAATGCCGATGATCAGCAACAGGCAGCCCAGATAGACGATGTTCTTGCCGGGGGCACGCGCCACCTGGAAGACGCTGGCCTGCACCTGCTTGAAGTCCGTCATCATCATCGCCACCGGCGCCGGGTAGAAGTGCGCATCGCTGATCGCCAGCACCGCCTGCGTGAGATAGGCCTGCGTCTTTTCATCGGCAGGCAGCGCCGCGAGGCCCGCCTTCTCGCGGCTCACGTTGAGCACCTCGAAGAGCACGTCGTTGAGGATCCGCACCAGCACCGCACCCGCGCGCTCCCGCTCGCCTTCCGGCACGTTGGCTTCCATGAATTCGGCAATGGCCTGCCAGCCGCCGGTGCTGACCGCATTGGCCTTGGCGCGCTCCGCGCCGGCGAAGAGCGCGAGGGCGCGACCGGCCGAAACACGAAGCTGCTCGGCGAGCTCCGGCCGCTTGGGATCGGTCGCGCGCGCGATGTAGCGGTCGATGGCGCGCGAGCGCGCCGCGCCGTCCGCCAGCGTCTCGCGCATGCGCACGAAGTCGTCCATCGTGCCCCTGTCGTCGGCAGGAACGCGAAGGTAGCGGAAGGGCTCGTCCGGCCGCTCGCGCACGCCGAGCAGGAACACCGGCTGCCCGTCGCCGGTGTCGACCGGCACCATGTAGTTCTGGAATTCGCGCGCCTGCCCCGCTGCGTCGCGCAGCTTGTAGCCGATGCTGGGCCCGATGTTGCGCAGCACCTTCGGCTTGTTCGTCTTGTTGGCGGCGCCGAGCCGCGATTCGAGCTCGCCGCGAAGGTCGACCTTGCGCACGTCGGCACCGCTGGTCATCGCACCGTTGGCACTTTCGCCGAAGTTCTCGACGTTGATCACGCGCAGTGCGGTGTATTCGAGCGTGAGCCGATCGGTGCCGTTGGTGATCTCGGTGCTGTTGCCGATGATGCCTTCGACCTCGAAGGGCTTGGCGGCCGCAGCCATCGGAACGGCCTTGAGCTTCACGCTCGAACCGCCGTCGTCGAAGCTCGACTGGTAGATCTCGATGCCCTTGTAGCTCGCCGGATGGTTCACTTCGATGCGCACGGGGACCTGTTCGCCGGTCTCGCGATCGTGCAGCACGACTTCGCTCGCGAACAGCTTGGGCATGCCGGTCGAGTAGTAGTCGACGATGAACTTCTTCAGCTCGATCGAGAACGGCAGTTCCTGCAGCAGCACGCCGTCCGACTGGTTGAGGATCGCGACCGCCGACTGCCCGCCTTCGGGCACCAGGATGTTGCCGCGGAAGGTCGGGTTGTTCGGCGACAGACGGTGCTGGGGCGGTACGTCGGCGATCAACCCGCCACCCGTGTAGATGCTCTTGCCGTTGAACCACGTCTGTGCACGCACGATCAGGTCGCCATCGAGCAGGCCGCCCAGGCACACCAGCACGATCGCGCCGTGCGCTGCGATGTAGCCGAGCTTGTGCGCGCCGCCCGCGCGTGCAGCGACCATCCAGCCGTCGCCCTCGCGGTGCTGCAGCTTGACTTTCCATCCGCCGCTCGCCAGAAGCTGCCCGATGCGATTCGCAGCGGCGTCGGGCGTCTCGCCAAGAACCGTCTCGGCGCGCTGCCCGAAGGCCCGCAGGCCCTGCACGCGGATGCCTTCCTTGTAGGTTCGCAGGTCCGCAACGATGCGCGGCGTATTGCGTGCGATGCACAGCGAGGTGCTGATCACCAGGAACGCGAGGATCAGCAGGAACCACCAGGCGCTGTAGATCGAATCGAGCCGCGCCGTCCGGAAAAGCTCGGCCCAGAACGGCCCGAACTGATTGATGTAGTTGTTGATCGGTTCATGCTGCTTGAGCACGGTCCCGATGATCGACGCAATACAGATGACGGTCAGCAACGTGATCGCGAAGCGCATCGACGAGAGCAACTCCACCGCCGCCCGGGCCGCGCGGGGACCGTGGTGGACTCGAAGACCGTGGGTGTAGACCGACATGGGGAGCGAACTCTCGAAAAGCAAACAGGCGGGCCATCCTCGCTGGATCGGCCCGCCTGTTTGGGGTTTGTTATCGGCGGTTAGTTCACGGGCGAACCGCGGGGATTCATCGCAGCCCGGCGATGTAGTCGGCCACGGCCTTGATCTCGCGATCGCTGAGCTTGGCGGTGACGCCGGTCATCTGCGGCGAGTTCAGCCGGGCGCCGTCGCGAAACAGCGTGAGCTGCTGCACCGTGTAGTCGGCATGCTGGCCGCCCAGGCGCGGATATTGCGACGGGATGCCTGCGCCGTCGGGGCTGTGGCAGCCCGCGCAGGCGGGAATCTGGCGATCGGCCAGGCCGCCGCGGAAGATCTTCTCGCCGAGCGTGACGAGGTCCTTTTCCTTGGCGAAGCCGGTCTTGACCTTCTTCGAGCCCACGAACGCCGCGATGTTGCGCATGTCCTCCTCGGACAGCGACGCCACCATCGGCTTCATGATGGCGCTCTTGCGCTTGCCGGACTGGAAGTCCTGGAGCTGCTTGAAGATGTATTCGGGGTGCTGCTGCGCCAGCTTGGGGTTGGTCGCGATCGCGGAGTTGCCGTCTGCGTTGTGGCAGGAAGCACAGGCCGCGCCATTGGGAGGCGCCGTGGTGAAGAGTGCTTCGCCTTTCGCCGGGTCAGGCTTCTTGGCGGGCGCCGCAGCGGCCGGCTTTTCGGTTGTCTCGCCGGCCGCAAAGCTGACGTTGACGACGGCGCTCAGAAAGGCCGCAAGCAGAAAATTGGCAAACAACTTCATATCGGGGGCTCGAATTTATGGCGCAAAACCGGGCAATTCTACAATGGCGCCCCGCAAAGAAAGCCCATCGATGACCACCCCGCCGCGCAAGCCGGCCTCCGCCTCCCGCACGAAATCCGCCGTCGACCCGGCGGCGGCCGAACGCACCCGCACTGCGCGCGGCTGGCTGCATACGGCTCATTTCCTCATGAGCGCACCGCAGCTCGAGCACCTGCCGCAGATCGACCTGCCGGAAATCGCCTTCGTCGGCCGCTCCAACGCGGGCAAGTCCACCGCGATCAACACGCTCACGCAGCAGACCCGCCTGGCCTTCGCGTCGAAGACGCCCGGGCGCACGCAGCACATCAACCTGTTCGGCGTCGGCAAGCAGAAGGTCGACGATGCGGTGCTCGCCGACCTTCCGGGCTACGGCTACGCGGCGGTCCCACGCGAAGCCAAGCTGCGCTGGCAGCGCGTGATGGGCAACTACCTGATGACGCGCGAGAACCTGCGCGGCGTGGTGCTGATGTGCGACCCGCGGCTCGGCCTCACCGAGCTCGACGAGATCCTGCTCGAAGTGATCCGCCCGCGCGTCGAACAGGGCCTCAAGTTCCTCGTGCTGCTCACCAAGGCCGACAAGCTCACACGCTCCGAAGGCGCCAAGGTGCTGTCGATCGTGCGACTGCAAGCCGGCGGCGGAGAGGTCAAACTGTTCTCCGCGCTGAAGCAGCAGGGCGTCGACGAGGCGGCCGAATTGCTGTGGCGCTGGACCCACCCCGAAGAACCCGGCCAGGCAGGCGAACCGGGGCCGGCAGCCCAGGGAGACTGAATCCACGGTCGCCGGGCGCCTCATCCGACAGAGCAACCAAGGAGACCACCCGTGATCGAGACTTTCACCCGCGCATTGCCCAACGGCACCACGCTCAGCTGCCGCGCGTCGGGCGCCGCGGGGCGTCCGCTGATGATGTTCCTGCACGGCTTCCCCGAAGCCGCGTTCATCTGGGACGAACTGCTCGAGTATTTCGCGCGGCCCGAGAATGGCGGCTTCCGCTGCGTCGCCCCGAACCTGCGCGGATTCGAGGCATCGAGCTCGCCCACCGACGTGGCCGCCTATCGCCCGCATCTGCTGGTGCAGGATGTCGCCGAGCTCGCCGCGAGCGAGAACCCGCAAGGCCGGATCGACGTGCTCGTGGCGCACGATTGGGGTGGCGCCTTCGGATGGGGCTACGCGAACCAGCACGCCGACCGGCTCGGGAAGCTGGTCATCATCAATTCCCCGCACCCCGGCACCTTTGCGCGCGAGCTGCTGAACAACCCGGCGCAACAGGCCGCGAGCGCCTACATGAACTTCCTCGCGCGGCCCGACGCCGAAGCACTGCTGGCCGAGGACGACTTCCGGCGGATGTGGACGTTCTTCGAGCGGATGAAGGCCGGGCCCGACGGCTACGGCTGGCTGACCGAGGAAGTCAAGAACCGGTACCGGGAGGTCTGGCGCGCAGGCCTGACCGGCGCCTGCAACCTGTACCGCATCACGCCGCTGAAGCCGGCCATGCCCGGCCAGACCGCGCAGATCCCGACACTCCCCATCGAGCGCCTCACGGTCGCCGTGCCTACGCTGGTGCTGTGGGCGCTCGACGACGCGGCGCTGCTGCCGGGCCTGCTGGAAGGGCTCGAAGCGTACGTGCCCCAGATCGAGATCCGGAGGATTCCCGATGCAACCCACTGGGTGGTCCACGAGCAACCGAACCTCGTCGCCGGCGAGATCAAGGCCTTCCTGGAACGCCCCAGGTAATCCCCAAAGCCCAGAGACACCGTGGAACCGGCTCCGCCGGGCCGCCGGTGTCGCCCCCGGAAGGGGTTGGCGAAGCGACACGAAGTGCGCGCAGCCTGGGGGCGAGCTCAATACACCGAAGGCTCGCCCTCGGGGCGCGTCTTGAAGCGCCGGTGCACCCAGTAGTACTGCGAGGGCATGGCGTCGATGTACTGCTCGAGCCGCTTGTTCATGAGGGCCGTGTCGGCCATCACGTCATCGGTCGGGAAGTCTTTCCATGCCGGCAGCAGCTCGATCTCGTAGCCGCCCTTCACGAGCTTCGAGATCACCGGCACCACCTTCGCCCGACCCAGCCGGGCGAATCGCGAGAGCGAGGGCATGGTCGCCGCCTGCACACCATAGAACGGCACGAACACCGTCTGGTCGCGACCGAAGTCCATGTCGGGGAGCAGGTACAGAAGACCGCCCTTGCGAAGCGCCGCGATGATCGGCTTGATGCCGTCGACGCGATTCAGGGTCGTCACGTTGCCGAAGCGCCTGCGGCCCTGGCTGACCCATTCGTCGATCATCGGATCGCGCTGGGTCGTGTAGATGGTGGTGGAGGGGCGCGAGGTCCGCATCGTGAGCGCCGTGGCCGCCGCATCCAGGCCGTAGAAGTGCGGCGCGAACAGGATGGTCGGCTCATCACCGTTGGCGAGCGCGTCGATCTCGCTCACCGATCCCACGACCTTCAGTCGGCTGGCCACCACCTGCTCCGGTGCGTGCCAGAGCCAGCCCCGGTCGAGCCAGGACTGGGCGACGTAGACGAAGGTCTCGCGCGCGATCCGCTTGCGCTCGGCGGCCGACTTCTCGGGAAAGCACAGCGCCAGATTGGCATCGACGACGCGCCGGCGAGGTTTCGCGAGCACGTACAACAGCGGCCCCATTGCCGCGCCGAGGCCGCGCACCAGGGGCAGCGGCACACGGGCCAGTGCGCGCATGAAGCCAATGCCGAGCCGCGATGTCAGGCTCATTGGGTAGCCTCCGCGCAGCAGCGCTGCGGCATTCGCCTTGGGGCGGCCCGGCGGCTCATGCAGCCCCCTTCGGGCTGTCGGCCGTCACGACCTCATCGCGCGGCTGCTTGTAGCGCGCGTAGTCCCAGACGTACTGGCCCGGAAGGCCGCGGATCAGTCGCTCGATGCCCTCGTTCATCGCGGTCGCGGCAGCCTCGGGCGTGGCTTTGGGGTCGCTCATCGCGGTGCCGTCGAAAGGCTCGAAGCGGATCGCATAGCCCGCGCCGCGCGGCAGCCGCTCGCACACGCCCAGGAACACGCGCGCGCCGGTCTGCTGCGCGAGACGTGGGAGCAGCGTCATCGTGTAGGCGGGCCGGCCGAAGAACGGCGCCCAGACGCCCTGCCCGAGCGGCGGCACCTGGTCCGGCAGGATGCCGGTGTAGCCGCCGTTGCGCAGCGTGCGGATCAGGCCGCGCACGCCGGCCACGGTCGTGGGCAAGGTCTGCAGGCCGGGCCGGTCGCGCGAACCGGCGATCAGGTCCGCCATGAACCTCTTGCGCGCCGGACGGAAGAGCGCAGTGATCGGCCCGTAGGTTTCAAAGAAGCGCTCGCCCACCGCCTGCCCGAAGGTTTCCCAGCTGCCCAGGTGCGGCGATACGAGGATCACGCCCTTTCGTGCCGCGAGCGCGGCCTCGAATTCCTCGATGCCGTCCCAGCGCACGATGTGCGGCAGCAGGCTCTGCCCCTGCGGCCGCGACCAGACCAGGGGAAGCTCCCCCACCATCTTGCCTGCCGCGGCGATCGCCGGGCGGTACTGCTCGGGCGTGAAGCCGGCCGCTTCGGCGTTCTCCCTGAAGCGCCGGCGATAGTCCGGCGCCATCCACCAGACCAGCCACCCGATGCAGCCCCCGATCGCATGCATCCAGGGCAGCGGCACGCGCGCGAGCAATCGAAACAAGATGATCATCGAGACAGGGGTGAAAAGACGGCGCGCGCGCAACAAGGGCGCGGCTCGAATAGAATTCAAATTGTCGCCGAGTTATGGAACTACTTGCAGGGCGACGTTAAACCCAACTGCTAAAGCGTTCGCCAAGGCTCCATGAGGCTGGCAACGCGCCAACCAACTGACGTGGAGTTTATTCAAATGGCGAACGACTTTCTCTTCACCTCCGAATCGGTTTCCGAAGGCCATCCCGACAAGGTCGCCGACCAGATCTCGGACGCGATCCTCGACGCGATCTTTGCCCAGGACCCCCGCTCGCGCGTCGCCGCGGAGACGCTGACCAACACCGGCCTCGTCGTCCTGGCCGGCGAGATCACGACCAACGCGCATGTCGACTACATCCAGGTCGCGCGCGACACCATCAAGCGCATCGGCTACGACAACACCGACTACGGCATCGACTACAAGGGCTGCGCGGTCCTGGTCGGCTACGACAAGCAGTCCAACGACATCGCCCAGGGCGTGGACCACGCGAGCGACGACCACCTGAACACCGGCGCCGGCGACCAGGGCCTGATGTTCGGTTACGCCTGCGACGAGACGCCCGAGCTGATGCCGGCGCCGATCTACTACGCGCACCGCCTCGTCGAGCGCCAGTGCCCAGTTGCGCAAGGATGGCCGCCTGCCGTTCCTGCGCCCCGATGCCAAGAGCCAGGTCACGATGCGCTACGTCAACGGCAAGCCGCACAGCATCGACACCGTCGTGCTCTCGACGCAGCACCATCCCGACCAGAGCGAGACGCCGACCAAGATGAAGTCCTCGTTCATCGAGGCCGTCATCGAGGAAATCATCAAGCCGGTGCTCCCGAAAGAGTGGCTGAAGGAAACCAAGTACCTGATCAACCCGACCGGCCGCTTCGTCATCGGCGGCCCCCAGGGCGATTGCGGCCTCACCGGCCGCAAGATCATCGTCGACACCTACGGCGGCGCCTGCCCGCACGGCGGCGGCGCGTTCTCCGGCAAGGACCCGAGCAAGGTGGACCGCTCGGCCGCCTACGCTGCGCGCTACGTGGCCAAGAACATCGTCGCCGCGGGCCTCGCACGCCAGTGCCAGATCCAGGTCGCCTACGCGATCGGCGTGGCCCGCCCGATGAACGTGACCGTCTACACCGAAGGCACGGGCGTCATTTCCGACGAAAAGATCGCCGAACTGGTGCAGGAGCACTTCGACCTGCGCCCGAAGGGCATCATCCAGATGCTCGACCTGCTGCGCCCGATCTACAGCAAGACCGCCGCGTACGGCCACTTCGGCCGCGAGGAGCCCGAGTTCACCTGGGAGCGCACCGACAAGGCCGCGACCCTGCGCGCCGCCGCCGGCCTCTGACGCGATCAACGCCGGGCCTCCATCGAAGCCTGCGGATGCTCCAGCATTCGCAGGCTTTTTCATGGAGGCTCAGGCGCTGCCGGACAGCAGCTTGTCCACCTCTTCGTCGCTCGTCTGGCCGAAGTTCTCGTACCACAGCCCCACCGCGCGAAAGTACTCGGGCGTGAAGAGGCAGACCACCTCGTCGGCCAGCGCGCCCACGCCCTGGACGGCCTCGGCCGAGGCGACGGGCACCGCGACCACGATCCGCTTCGGGTTGGCCGCTCGCGCCGCCTTCACCGCGGCGCTCATCGTCGCGCCGGTGGCCGGGCCGTCATCGACAACGATCAGAGTCCGTCCGGCCATTTCGAGCGGCGGACGACCTGCGCGATAGCGTTGCTCGCGCCGCAGCAGCTCGGCCTGTTCGCGCGCGACGACGGCCTCGAGCTCCCGCTCCGATACCGGCCAGGCGCCCTCCGGCTCGCTCATCACGCGAATGCCGCCGGACGCGATGGCGCCCATCGCGAACTCTTCCTGGCCCGGGAAGCCCAGCTTGCGGACCACGAGCACGTCGAGCGGCACACCGAGCGCCTGCGCCACTTCCCACGCCACCGGCACGCCGCCACGCGGCAGGCCCAGCACCAGCACATCAGGCCGCCCTCGCCAGACGGCGAGCGCCTTGGCGAGCCGGCGGCCCGCATCACGCCGATCCTTGAATTGCATCCGAACTCCTCGTGGCCGGAACTCAGAAACGATAGGCCCCGCTCATCCCGACCGTCCAGTTACGCCCTGGCGCCGGCTCGAAGTAGCGGGCATTGCCCTCGTTCACGATGACCGAGCCGATGTAGCGCTTGTCGAACAGATTGTCGACACGCGCAAAGCCATTGAACTCCCAGCGATCCCAGCGCTTCACATAGCCGGCGAACAGCGCCACCACACCATAGCCCGGCGCGCTGACCGTGTTGCGATCATTGGCTTCGAGGCTGGAGGCGGCGCGCAGTTCGGTGCCGGCACGCCACCCCTCCGGCGGCACCCAGCCATAGGAGGCGAAAAGCGTCTGCGACGCGATGCCGGGGATCCGATTGCCGCCCGGCACGAAGCTGCTGACGGCGCAGGGCAGCGTCCCGCAGAACGGGTCGCTGTAGCGGGCGTCGAGCCAGGTGTAGGCAAGCTGGGTGCGCCAGTGGTTCTCGGTTTCGTGCTGCCAGGCCAGTTCAAAGCCGTCGCGCTTGGTGCGGCCGGCATTCTGGTAGGTGGCGCGGCCGCCGACGTTGGTGGCGGTCACGATCTCGTCCTGGGTGCGGGTTTCGAATACCGCGGCGGTCAGCAGGCCGCCGGCGAGACGCGCCTTGGCGCCGACCTCGAAGCTGTCATTGGTCGCGGGTTGCAACGCGAAATTGAGGCCGCTGCGGCCATCCGGACGATAGGAAAGCTCGTTGAGCGTCGGCGTCTCGAAACCGCGCCCCACCGAGGTGTAGAACGCCAGATCGCGCGTGGCCTCATAACGCAGGGAGGCCACCGGGAGCGTCTTCTCATAGCGCGCGCTGCCGCTGTCGTCGCGATTCGCGCCCACGATGTAGTGATCCTGCGAATCGAAATCGACCTTGCTGCGGCGCACGCCGACTTCGAGCGTCCACTGGTCGGCGAACTTCCAGTTGGCTTGCGCATAAGGGTCGACGTTGTAGACCTTGTTGATCTCGTTGCGCCGCAGGCGGCCCTGCACGCCGAGGATCGGGTTCAGGGCGCTGCCGATGTAGTTCTCGTAGCCGGTGCGGTGCTCGCGCAGGTCGTCGTAGCCGAGGCCCGCGACGATCTCGAGGGGACGATCGGCCAGCGTCATCCGCGAGGTCCATCGCACATCGGCACCGCCATAGTCGCGCTGAAGGCCGATCACGCCGCCGGCGCTCGTCGGGCTCACTTGCGCCGACGGCGGGATGGCCTGGAACTGCGTGGTCTTGCGCTCCCCGGTGTAGAGCATCAGCCGCAGCGCATTGGCCGAATCGATGCGGCGCTCGTACAGCAGGCCGCCTTGCGTCTGGTCCACGGTCTTGCGGGTGTTGAACTGCGTCGCGATCGTGGCGCTGCGCGGATTCAATGCGTACTGATCGGCCGTGAGGCCGAGCGGGTCCTGCGCATTGATGTTCACGCTGTTCACGATCAGCGTGAGCCGGCTTCCATCGTCGAGCGCGAAGCCCATCTTGCCGTTGACGATGTTGCGCCGCGCTTCGCTGTGGTCGCGCCAGCCGTCGGTGGAGAAATGACTTCCGCTCAGCAGGTAGTCCACCGCGCCGGACGAGCCGCTCACCTGCGAGCTGATCCGGCTGGTGCCGAAGCTGCCGCCCGCCATCGAGAAGCCCAGCCGCGGCGGCCCCTCGCCCGTCTCGGTGAACGACTGCACCACGCCGCCTGACGAGTTGCCGTAGAGCGCGGAAAAAGGCCCGCGCATCACCTCGACGCGATCGAGCGAGCCGATGTCGATGTTGGAAGTCTGCCCCTGGCCGTCGGGCATGGTCGCGGGAATGCCGTCGACATAGAGCCGCACGCCGCGGACGCCGAACGTCGAGCGCGCGCCGAAGCCGCGAATCGACAGTTGCAGGTCCTGCGCGTAGTTCTGCCGGTTCTGGATCTGCAACCCCGGCACCGGGCCCAGGCCTTCGGACAGGTTCACGCCAAGACGGCTGTTGCGGATGTCATCGCCTTCCACGCGGTCGACCGAGCCCGCCACGTCGAAAGCGGGTGCCGGGCCGCGCGGCGTGGACACCGTGACTTCGCTCAGCGTCGGCGCGGCCACCTGCGCACGAAGCGTGGGCGATGCCGCGAACAGCACGCAGGCCCAGGCGACGACGGTTTTTTTCATCGCCGCGATTCTGCGGTGATGCACCGCGTCGCAATGGGGGGACTGACCCTAGGAGGCGCCGCGAGCGCGGGCCGGCGCCGACGTACTGCGTCCACTCGGCCGGCCGGCTACGATCGTCGCGCCAAGCCTTTTCGGCGAGCCATGCCCCAACTTATCCTCCGGCTATTTCCACTTTTTCGGTGTTTCGTGTTCGCGCTGGCCTGCCTGCTCACGGCTTGCGCGAGCGCTCCACCGCGCACGGTCACGCCGTACGCGCCGGGGCTTCCGCCGTCGGAGGGGACCGAGCTGGGCCGGCTCACCGCGGGATTCCGATACGACCCCGACGGCATGTCCGGCGCTCGGGTCCTGCCGCAGGC
Source organism: Variovorax ureilyticus (assembly GCF_050632185.1). GTDB lineage: Bacteria > Pseudomonadota > Gammaproteobacteria > Burkholderiales > Burkholderiaceae_C > Variovorax > Variovorax ureilyticus_A. The sequence continues at coordinate 647,264 of NZ_CP192579.1, read as the reverse complement.
CGCCTTTGCGCTCGATGCCCGGCTCGCGCTCATCCGCCGGGCCCGGTCGTCGCTCGATCTGCAGTATTACCTGCTCGGCAACGACAAGACCGGCAAGCTGATCGCACGCGAACTCCGTGACGCCGCCGCGCGCGGCGTGCGGGTGCGGCTCTTGCTCGACGACTTCTACACCACCGGACTCGATCCGATGCTGCTGGGCCTCGCGGCCCACCCGAACGTCGAGATCCGCCTGTTCAACCCGTTCGCGGCCGGCAGGGAGCACGCCGCGACGCGCTGGCTGAGCTTCGCTACCGACTTCCACCGTCTCAACCACCGGATGCACAACAAGCTGTTCATCGCCGACGGCGCCCTGGCGGTGGTCGGAGGCCGGAACCTTGCGGACGAGTACTTCCTGCGCGCGAGCGGCGCCAACTTCATCGACCTCGACGCGATGCTGGCGGGGCCGGTCGTGGCCGAACTTCAGACGATCTTCGACAACTACTGGAACAGCGAAGTCGTGTTCCCCTTGCACGATATCGTGCAGAGCACCAGGCCGCCCGACGAGTTGCGCAGACGGTTCGACGCAATCGCTCCCGCGGCGCAAGCACCCCCGCCACCCGACCCGCCGGAATCCGACATGTTCGGCGAACCACCCGTGAGCACCGCCATCGCGCAAGGCAAGCTGGACCTGAGTCCGACGCGAGCCGCCGCGATCGCGGATTCGCCCGACAAGGCGCTGGTCGACACGGACAGCGACGACCCGCACCGGCGCCGCCCACCGACCGTGGCCGAGCGCATGCGCGCGCAGCTCGACCACGCACGGTCGGAGATCAACATCATCTCGCCCTACTTCATCCCCGGCGAGGAGGGCATGAACCACTTCGCGCAGCTTCGCGCACGCGGCGTCCGCATCACGGTCGCGACGAACTCGCTGGCCGACACCGACGAACCGCTCGTCAACATCAACTACAACCGCTTCCGCGTCCAGATGCTCAAGCTCGGCATATCGCTCTACGAGGTGAGCTCGGAGCAGATGAAGCGCAGCCTGAACCTGCGCAAGATCTTCCGCGAGTCGCGCGGGGCGCTCCATGCCAAGCTCGCGCTGATCGACCGCGAATGGGCGCTCGTCGGCTCGCTGAACTTCGATCCGCGCTCGGCCTACCTCAACACCGAACTCGGCGTGCGCCTGGACAGCTACGATGTCGCGCACCGGCTGCTCGAAGCCTTTCAGATCGACAACGTCGAAAGCGTGTACGAAGTCCGCCTGAAGCCAGTGCACGGATTCGATCCAGTGGGTGACGACGGACGGCGAGAACATCGTGCTCGACGAGGAGCCGGACGCCAATGCGCTGGTGCAGCTGAAGCTGCTGCTGTTCTCGTGGTTCGTGCCCACCGACCTGCTCTAGCACCGTGGCCCGCAGCGCCGGCGACATCGACGCGGTATCCGGCGTCTTTTGTCGATCGAACGGCCAGGCGCTCGCAACTACCTTGGCCGAAACGCACTCTCACCGCGCAGACGCTTCTTCAGCGAATGCGAGGTTTCTCATGGATGCGCGTTTCGTGATCGTCGCGTGCCTGTCGATGGCCGCCGCCGGTGGGCCTTGGCTGGCGCATGCTCAAACGCCGAGCGAAGCCGCCGTCTCCGCCGAATCGGGAGAACAGCGCGAAGCCGACTTGCGCGTGATCGCCGCCCGTTGCGGAACTCCCGCTTTCGAGAAGTCCTTCTACAAGCAATCGAAGGCCGCGGTGGCCGCCGGCCTGGTCACCCGGCACCGCGACCCCGCGCAAGTCGAAAAGAGCGTGACCGCGCTGCGGCGCAACCCGGTGGTGCTGATCGGCGCACAGTCCGACTGTCCGGCCCAGATCGAGCGCCTGAAGGAAGTCCAGAAAGAACGCGCCAAGGCACTCCGCAAAGGCGGCGCAGCCAGAGCATGAGCCACACATCAACCACGTACCCCGGCCTGGTGCGCGATGACAAAAGCTGTAGGCCGTCGGTCGACAACACCGGTCGATTGGCCGATTTCCAATCCCGCCGGCCCCAAGCAGACTGCCGGCATCGGAATCGTTAGGGATGCGGATCATGGAAACTGACCTCTACACGCTGGGCGTACTCGGGATGGTGTTGATGTGCGGCTGGCTCGTGGACCATGCCAATCCCTGGAGCGCCTCGGAACTCGCGCGGGAACTGCGGCTTCAACTGGTCCGATCCACCGACGCCATTCGCGGCGCGCCGCACCGCTGATGAGACCCCCGCGGCCTGGCGCCGCCATGGCCTCGGTACGCCGCAGGTCGGCGCTGCTCGCCGCCGCGTCGCTCCTCCTCGCGGCCTTGGGCTTGCAAGCCTACGCGGCGGGGTATCCGATGGGGATGGCGCTCCTGGCGGCCGCCACTGTGCAGGCGCTGATCTGTTCCGCGATGTTCCGCAGCCGGCTCCTGGTTGCCGCGGTCGTGACCAACCTGTTGCTCTTCGTGATCCACGCCGTCGTGCTCAGCCCATTTCTCGAACTGCCGGACCCGCAGCCGGTCTTCATGTTCGGCGACTTCTGCCTCGCCGTGTTCGCGGGGGCCTCGCTGGTCTTCACGCCGGTGGAGACGATGGCGCTGATCGTGCGCGATGCCTATCTCAGGCGGCCCCGACACAGGACGCCGAACTGAGGCGGCCCCCATTTGCCGGAGCGACATAACCCACCACGTGCATAGGCAACCCGGGCTGTGAAATCATCGGCGGAAAGAACAAGCGAGGGAGAAAAAGAATTAGCGCCGCCCCATCCAAAGTCCCGACATGCCGCAATTGATGCTGACGACGGCTTCCGGCGAAACCACGCCGATCACGCTCAAGCCCGACGAGAACACCCTCGGCCGGAGCCCCAAAAACGACATCGTCATCGATTCCCCGCAGGCGAGCCGCGTCCACGCGGTGATCACGGTCGAACCGGCGTTCGTCACCATCCGGGACCTCGGCAGCCGCAACGGGACCTACGTCAACGACCACCGCGTCCAGAGTCAGATGCTCGTTCACGACGACACGATCAAGCTTGGAACCTACGAAATGCGCTTCGTCTCGGGCGATCAGGAATTCAGCCATGTCGAAGCCGAGCGGGTGTCGATGGAGCCCCGGCTGCTGCAGTTGGACCCGGAACACGACCCCACCGCGCCCGAACTGCCGGCGACGAGCCCGGGAAAACCCTGATTCAAGAACCTGCACTCCGGCCAAGCAGCTTCGGAAACGTGGTCGCGCCGCCCTTGAAACGACACAAAACACCCTTATGATTAGCACTCGTTGAAGTTGAGTGCTAACAACCACGGCGCTCTCGACAATGCGGTGCAGGCCTGGTGCCGGGCATCGAACCCAACCCCCGTTTCTTATCAGGAGATGCAATGAAACTTCGTCCTTTGGCCGATCGCGTGATCGTCAAGCGCATTGAAAGCGAAACCAAGACCGCCTCGGGCATCGTGATCCCCGACAACGCGGCCGAGAAGCCGGATCAAGGCGAAGTCCTGGCCGTCGGCCCGGGCAAGAAGAACGACAAGGGTGAACTGAGCGCGATGAGCGTCAAGGTCGGCGACCGCGTCCTCTTCGGCAAGTACAGCGGCCAGACCGTCAAGGTCGACGGCGACGAACTCCTGGTCATGAAGGAAGACGACCTCTTCGCAGTCGTCGAGAAGTAATCCCTTCCTCCTTCATCCCCCACACAAACTGAATCTCGGAGAAATCACATGGCAGCAAAAGACGTAGTCTTCGGCGGCGAAGCCCGCGCCCGCATGGTCGAAGGCGTGAACATCCTCGCCAACGCAGTCAAGGTCACCCTCGGTCCCAAGGGCCGCAACGTGGTGCTCGAGCGCTCCTTCGGCGCCCCCACCGTGACCAAGGACGGCGTGTCGGTCGCCAAGGAAATCGAACTCAAGGACAAGTTCCAGAACATGGGCGCCCAGCTCGTGAAGGAAGTGGCCTCGAAGACCTCGGACAACGCCGGTGACGGCACCACCACCGCGACCGTGCTGGCCCAGGCCATCGTTCGCGAAGGCTTCAAGTACGTGGCCGCCGGCATCAACCCGATGGACCTGAAGCGCGGCATCGACAAGGCTGTCGCAGCCCTGGTGGAAGAGCTGAAGAAGGCTTCGAAGGCCACCACGACCTCGAAGGAAATCGCGCAAGTCGGCTCGATCTCGGCCAACAGCGACGAAACCATCGGCAAGATCATCGCTGACGCGATGGACAAGGTCGGCAAGGAAGGCGTCATCACCGTCGAAGACGGCAAGTCGCTCGACAGCGAACTCGACGTCGTCGAAGGCATGCAGTTCGACCGCGGCTACCTGTCGCCCTACTTCATCAACAACCCCGAAAAGCAAAGCGCGATCCTCGAGAACCCGTTCGTGCTGCTGTTCGACAAGAAGATCAGCAACATCCGCGACCTGCTGCCGACGCTGGAACAAGTCGCCAAGGCTGGCCGTCCGCTGCTGATCATTGCCGAAGAAGTCGAAGGCGAAGCCCTCGCGACGCTGGTGGTCAACACGATCCGCGGCATCCTGAAGGTCGTGGCCGTCAAGGCGCCCGGCTTCGGCGACCGCCGCAAGGCCATGCTCGAAGACATCGCCATCCTGACGGGCGGCAAGGTCATCGCCGAAGAAGTCGGCCTGACCCTCGAGAAGGTGACGCTGGCTGACCTCGGCCGGGCCAAGCGCATCGAAGTGGGCAAGGAAAACACCATCATCATCGACGGCGCCGGTGCCAACGCCGACATCGAAGCCCGCGTGAAGCAGATCCGCGTGCAGATCGAAGAAGCCACCAGCGACTACGACCGCGAAAAGCTGCAAGAGCGCGTGGCCAAGCTGGCCGGCGGTGTGGCAGTGATCAAGGTCGGCGCCGCCACCGAAGTCGAAATGAAGGAAAAGAAGGCGCGCGTCGAAGACGCCCTGCACGCTACCCGCGCCGCAGTGGAAGAAGGCGTCGTGGCTGGCGGCGGCGTGGCTCTGCTGCGTGCCAAGCAAGCCGTGGGCGACAAGGTCAAGGGCGACAACGTCGATCAGGACGCCGGCATCAAGCTGGTGCTGAAGGCGATCGAAGCGCCCCTGCGTGAGATCGTGAACAACGCCGGCGGCGAAGCCTCGGTGGTCGTGAACGCTGTGTTGGCCGGCAAGGGCAACTACGGCTTTAACGCCGCCAACGACACCTACGGCGACATGCTCGAACTGGGCATCCTGGACCCGACGAAGGTCACCCGCACCGCTCTGCAGAACGCTGCCTCGGTCGCTTCCCTGCTGCTGACGACCGAAGCCATGGTCGCCGAAGCACCGAAGGAAGAAGCCGCTGCCGGCGGCGGCATGCCCGACATGGGCGGCATGGGTGGCATGGGCGGCATGGGCATGTAATTCACGCCCGGCTTCCAGCCAACGAAAAACCTCGCAGCGAAAGCCGCGAGGTTTTTTTCGCCCATGGTTTCTGGAAAGCGCTCACACTGGGCACTCAGGAGACAGGCGATGAACACTCACATCGAATCCCCCGCCGTAGGCGTCACCTCTCGCCGGCCGGCGATCCTCGCACTGGCACTTGTTGCCGCGCTGGCGTTCTGCCCTTCAGGCGCCGTGCTTGCGACCGAAAAGGCGGTCGTGATCCCGCCGCCGGCGGACGACGCGGTCGCGGCCAATGCATCGACATCGGAGACAGCCGTCCTCGCTGGAGGCTGTTTCTGGGGCGTGCAGGGCGTGTTCCAGCACGTCAAGGGCGTCACCAACGCGGTGTCGGGCTATGCCGGCGGCGAGGCCGGCACCGCCCACTACGACATGGTCGGCATGGGCCACACGGGCCATGCGGAATCGGTCCGCATCACCTTCGATCCGAAGCAGATCAGCTATGGGCAGATCCTGCAGATCTATTTCTCGGTCGCCCACGACCCGACCGAGCTGAACCGGCAAGGACCGGACGTCGGCATGCAGTACCGCTCGACGATCTTTCCCTCGAACCCCGAGCAGACGCGCATCGCCAAGGCCTACATCGCGCAGCTCGACCGCGCGAAGGTGTTCGGCAAGTCGATCGCCACCACGGTCGAACCGCTCAAGGCCTTCTACCCTGCCGAGGCCTATCACCAGGACTTCATGACCCGAAACCCGGACCACCCATACATCTCGTACAACGATCTGCCGAAGGTTGACAACCTGAAACGGGTGTTTCCGGATCGCTATCGCGCGAAACCGGTGCTGGTGGGCACCGGTGCCTGAAGCTCAGACGCCCGCCGGCTGCGGCTGCTGCGGCGGCGGCCCATAGGCGTTGGATTCGGTCTGGCTCGGCTGCACCGTGAAGTAGAGGAGCACCAGCCCGCCGACGACGGGAACCAGGCCGATCAGCAGCAGCCACGCCGTCTTGCCCACGTCGTGCAGACGCCGCGCGCCTGCCGCCAGCAGCGGCAGCAGGAAGACCAGCACCACCAGCAGGTAGAGGTAGTCGTTGATGAAGCGGGCAACGAACGACAGGATCACGTACGCCAGGACGAACCACCAGTACTCCGGCCGCGATGCTCGGCCTGAAAAGTCGACGTACTTGCGAAAGCAGGTCTGAACGGCCTGTTGAAAGTTCATGAGCAACTCCTCTCTCAGTGATTCCCACGGGACAGCCCCGCGGCCATCATATCGAGCAGCGCTGCGAATGCTGATGACGAGCGTCAACTGCGCGGTCGCAGCCGCTGAAGCAGCCCCGCCGTCGATGCGTCCAGCCCCTCGACATGGCCGGAAGCCAGCCGCGGCTCGATGTCCCTGGCCAGCACCTTGCCGAGCTCCACGCCCCACTGGTCGAAGCTGTTGATGCCCCACACCGAGCCGCTCGTGAACACGCGATGCTCGTAGAGCGCGATGAAGGCGCCGAGCGATTCCGGCGTCAGCTTGTCGAGCACGAAGAAGCTGCTCGGCCGGTTGCCCGGGAAGTTCCTGTAACCGCCTGCATCTGCCTGCCCGACCATCAGCGCCTGGGCCTGGGCCAGCGCGTTCGCAAGCAGCTTGGGGTGGTGGCCTTCGAGGTCGTGGGCCGCATCGCGCACCGCGATGAACTCCAGCGGAATGACATCCGTGCCCTGGTGCAACATCTGAAAATAGGCGTGCTGCCCATTGGTGCCCGGTTCGCCCCAGAGAACCGGCGACGTGCCCGCCGATACCGGCTTGCCATCCATGTCCACCTGCTTGCCATTGCTCTCCATTTCCAGCTGCTGCAGATAGGCCGGCAGACGTCTGAGCGAGCTGTGATACGGCGCGATGCAGCGGCTGGTGAAGCGATGGAAGTTCCGGTACCAGACATCGAGCAAGCCGAGCCGCACCGGCAGGTTCTGTTCGAGCGGCGCGGTGAGGAAGTGTTCATCCATCGCACGCGCACCGGCCAGCAGACGCCGGAAGCCCTCCGCGCCGATCGCCAGCGCAATCGGCAGTCCGATCGCGGACCACAACGAGTAACGCCCACCGACCCAGTCCCAGAAGCCGAAGGTGGTCTCGATGCCGAACTCGCGCGCCGCCTCGACGTTGGTGGTGAGCGCCGCGAAATGGCGCGCGATGTCGACGCTGCCCGACTGCTCGAACCAGCGCTTGGCGGAACGCGCGTTCGCCATTGTCTCGGCGGTGGTGAAGGTCTTCGAAGCGATCAGGAACAGCGTGTGCTCCGGCGCCAGCCCGCGCAGCACCCCGTCGAGCTCATGGCCGTCGATGTTGGAGACGAAGTGGAAGCGCTTGCCCCGCGCGACATCGGCTTCGAGCGCGAGCACCGCCATCTGCGGTCCGAGGTCGGAGCCGCCGATGCCGATGTTGACCACGTCGGTGATCGTGTGGTCCGCGCGCACCTCTTCGGCGAAGGCCAGCATCGCGGTCAAGGTCGCCTGCACGTCGTTGAACGCCGACACAAGGCTCGCATCCACCGCGGCGCCTTGTGGCGTGCGCAGCAGCGTATGGAGCACCGCGCGGTTCTCGGTGGCATTGATGTGCTCGCCAGCGAACATCGCGTCCCGATGCGCTTCGAGACCGGCTTCGCGGGCCAGTGCCATGAGCAAGGCCTCGGTGCGGGCGTCGATCAGGTTCTTCGACAGGTCCGCGAAGACATGGGGCGCCGACTGGCTCAGCGCCTCGAAGCGCTTCGCATCTTCCGCGAAGGCCCGCCGCAGATCGAAACCCTTGCCGCTCGCCTCGTAGTGTGCCTGCAGCGATGTCCAGGCGGCCGTGCGGTCTCCGCGGGTGCGTTGCATATCAGGCTCCCATGAGTCTTTCGAGCTTCACCGCGTCGGCGGCGAAGGCGCGGATGCCTTCGGCGAGCTTCTCGGTGGCCATGGCGTCTTCGTTCAGCGTATAGCGGAATGCCGGCTCGTCGAAGTCGACCTTCGCGATGTCCTTGCGCTTCGCCGCTTCGGCGTCCAGTGCGTGCACGAGCGGCGCATCGCTGGTGGCGAGTTCCGAGAGAAGCTCAGGGCTGATGGTCAGCAGGTCGCTGCCGGCCAGGGCGGCGATCTGGCCCACGTTGCGGAAGCTCGCGCCCATGACCTCGGTCCGGATGCCGTGCCTCTTGTAGTAGTCGAAGATCGTGCGCACGGACTTCACGCCCGGATCGTTGGCGCCGGCGTTCTCCGCCTCGATCCAGCTGCTGCCGGCCGACTTCTTGTGCCAGTCGTAGATGCGCCCGACGAACGGCGAGATGAGCTGCACCCCCGCCGCCCCGCAGGCCACCGCCTGCGCGAACGAGAACAGCAGCGTCAGGTTGCAGTGGATGCCCTTCTGCTCGAGCCGGCGAGCCGCCTCGATGCCCTCCCAGGTGGAGGCGATCTTGATCAGCACGCGGTTCTCGACGTCGATGCCTTCGGCGCGGTACAGCGCCACGATGCGCTCCGCGCGCGCGATCGTCGCCTCGGTATCGAAGCTCAGCCGTGCATCCACCTCGGTGGAGACGCGGCCGGGAATGATCGAAAGGATCTCGGTGCCGAAGCGCACCAGCAGGCGGTCGATGACCTCGTCGATGGCCATTCCGTCGTGCTTGCGGACCGCCTCGTCGAGCAGCGGCCGGTATTCCGGCTTCTGCACCGCCTTCAGGATGAGCGACGGATTGGTCGTCGCATCGCGCGGCTTGAATTGGGCGAGCTGGCGAAAATCACCGGTGTCGGCTACCACGGTGGTCCATTGACGGAGGGCATCGAGTTGGTTCATGCGGCCATTATCCCGCCGCAAAACGACAGCTCGTGTGGTCCCCGGCCGACGCGGGCCCGGCGCGAACCCGACTACGCGCGCACGCTCGGCTTCGATGTCGACAAGGCGGAGCTCGCTGGCAGATGGGCCGCGAGTTGCGCGGGCACCGGCTCGGCCGCTCGCAGTGGATCGCCTTCCAGCCGAACTCGCGCGCGGCGGCGACGTTGGCGGCGGAATCGTCGATGAAGACTGTCTCCGAGGCTTCCAGCCCGTAGCGCTGCGCCAGAAGTTCGTAGATGCCGCGCTGCGGCTTCATCACCTTCACGTCGCCGGAAAAGATGCCGCCGTCGAACCACGCGAAGAAGGCATGGCGGTATTCGAGCACCCGCGCATAGGGCGCCGGCATGTTCGAGAGGTAGTACAGGCGCAGGTCCTCGCCGGCGTCGCGTCGGTCGCGCAGTTTCGCGAGCAGGTCCACCGTCACCCCGATGGGCTCCAGCCGCTCCCCCATCGGCGCGAGCACCTCGGTCAGCCGATCGCTCGGCAACGAAAGGCGCAAGGCCATCCGGCCGATCGCATCATCGAGCGAATGCGTGCCGCGATCGAAGCCGAGCCAATCCTCGTGGTGGAACATCTGGCCCGCGAGCGCGTGCGCCGCCTCGGCCGTGGGCGCGTGCGCCCGGAAGTGGGTCTGCACCAGTGCCACGGGCTCCCAGGTCAGAAGAACGGCACCGAGGTCGAATACGACATTCATAGGACAACCGGCACGATGGAAACGCCCTGGTTGGCCAGGGACAGGTGGGTCTGCGCGCCGGCGGCAAGCGGATGCACGAGGTCAGTGGACACGACGAACACCGAACCGAGCGCGGTGTCGAAAGCATACTCGTAGAAGTTGCCGAGGAAAGACGCCTTGCGCACCGTGGCAGGCAGGCCCACAGCGGCACCGATGTACCAGGCTTCCGGCCGCACCGCGACCTTGACGATGCCAGGCGCAACCGCATGGCGCGGCGTGAGGATCAGCGGCCCCATCTGCACCCGCCCATCGGGATGCGCGAGCGCCGGGAACACCATCGCCTCGCCCATGAAGCCCGCGACGAACTCGCTTTCCGGATTGGCGTAGAGCTGCTCGGGTGTGCCGCGCTGTGCGATGACGCCATGGTCCATCACGATGATCTGGTCGCTCACCGCCAAGGCCTCGCTCTGGTCGTGCGTGACATAGGCCACCGTGAGTTGCAGGCGTTGCTGCAGGTTGCGGATCTCCTCGCGCATCTCGCGGCGCAGGCGTGCATCGAGATTGGACAGGGGCTCGTCGAACAGCAGCACCGCAGGCTCCAGCACCAGCGCACGCGCGAGCGCCACGCGCTGCTGCTGCCCGCCGGACAGCTCGCTCGGCAGGCGCTCATCGAAGTCGACCAGCCCGACGCCCTTGAGCGCATCGCGCGCCCGGGCACGGGCCTCGTCCTTGCGCATGCCGCTCATGCGCAGGCCGTAGCTGACGTTCTCGATCACATTCATGTGCGGGAACAGCGCGTAGCTTTGGAACATCATGCTCACGTTGCGCTCGGCGGGGCCGAGGCCGGTGACGTCGCGCCCGCCCATGATGATCGAACCCGAGGTGGGCGACTCCAGGCCCGCGATCATCCGCAGCGTGGTGGTCTTTCCGCACCCCGAAGGCCCGAGGATCGTGGTCAGCGTGCCGGCGGGCACCTCGAAGCTGATGCCCTTGACCGCGAGCGGCGCGTTCGCGTTCTTGCCGTAGCGCTTGGTGACGTTGCGGAATTCGATGCCGTTGCTCATGGTTTCCTTCGTTTCATGTCGCGACCGGAACGAGCGCCGGCGCGTCGGCCCTGCGGCGACCGAGCTTCCGCTCGCCGACGACAAGCTGCACGAGCACGATCGCCGCCGCCATCAGGATCATGAGCACCGTGCAATAAGCGAGCGCGACGCCGTAGTCGCCGTTGCCGACGCGGCCGATGATGTAGGTGGTTGCGAGTTCGTTCTCGGCCGTGACCAGGAAGATCACCGCGCTCACCGTCGTCATCGCGCGCACAAAGCTGTAGACCAGCGCCGCCGCCAGCGCCGGCTTCAGCAGTGGCAGCACCACCTTGAAGAGCGTCTGCGAAGTCGATGCGCGCAGCATCAGCGAGGCTTCGTCGAGCGAGCGGTCGATCTGCTTGAACGCCGCGGTCCCCGCCCGCACGCCGACCGGCAGGTTCCGGAACATGAAGCACAGCACGATGATGAGCCCGGTGCCCGTAAGTTCGAGCGGCGGCACGTTGAAGGCGAGGATGTAGCTCACGCCAAGCACCGTGCCCGGTATGGCAAAGGCCAGCAGCGCCGCGAACTCGAAGGCGCCCTGGCCCCTGAACTCGTTGCGCGAGAGCAGCCACGCGATCAGCAGGCCCAGCCCGGCGGTCAGCGGCGCGGAAATGCCCGCGAGCTTGAGCGTGGTGATCAGCGAATTCCACGCGGTGCCCGCCCACACCACGCCGAACTGGCCCCATTCGAGCGCGAACGCCTTCCTGAAGTGATCGAGCGTGAAGGTGTAGTCGCGCCCCCAGGTGTGCACGAAGCCGCCCGCGAAAGCAAAGAGATAGACCACCACCGTGAACACGATCCACGGCAGGGCGATGCAGTAGATCGCCCGCTGCACGCCGTCCGGCAGCGGCATCGCGATCCCGGCATCGCCCTTGCCGCTCACCGTGGCGTAGCTGCGCCGCCCGAGCAGCCCGCGCTGGAGCGCGAACACCGCGAGCGCGAAGATCGTCAACACCCATGCCAACGAAGCGGCGCGGCCCTGGTCGTACTGCGCACCGACGATGGCAAAGAAGATGTCCGTCGACAGCACCGAGAACTGCCCGCCGACGACGATCGGGTTGCCGAAGTCCGCGATGCTTTCGATGAAGCCGACGAGGAACGCATTGGCGAGCCCCGGCTTGATGAGCGGCAGCGTGATCGTGAAGAAGGCACGGCGACGGTCCGCGCGCAGCATCAGCGCCGCTTCCTCGAGGCTCGGGGCCACGCCCTGCACCACGCCGCGCATGATCATGAATGCGATCGGCGTGAAGGCGAAGAGCTGCGCGACCAGCACGCCCGGCATGCCGTAGAACCAGCGCGTGGGCTCGATGCCGAAGGCGCTTTCGAGCAACTGGTTGACCACGCCCGCACGGCCGAACAGCAGGATCAAGCCCAGCCCGACCACGAACGGCGGCGTGATGATCGGCAGCAGCGCGAGCACGCGCAGAGGCGCCTGCCAGCGCCGGCTGCCACGCTCGGCCATCAGCGCCATCAGCGTGCCGAGAAAGGTCGTGCCCGCCGCGGTGAGCAGTGCGAGCATCAGCGTGTTCCATGCCACGCCACAGCGAACCCCGCCCGAAAGGCAGCCCAGCCCCCAGACCCGCTCGGTGGCGATGCGGGCGAGGAACGCAGCGGACGACCAGCGCCCGTCCTCGTCGAGAAAGGCCCCGGCCAATGCCTTGCTCACCGGGTAGGCGATGAACACCGCCATCAGCACGCCGGACGCGATCACCGCGCCCGAGACGAAAAGATCGCCCTTGAAGAAGCCCAGCCGCGCGATTCCGAATGCCGCAAGCAGCACCAGTGCCGAGAACGCCACGAACCCGCCCGCGCCCATCCCGAACTGGTTGACTGGCAGCTCGCCGAGCTGGGTGTTGAGGACCGCGAGCGACCAGCCGCGCGCGCCGATCAGAAAGCCGCTCAACGCCAGGCCGATGCTCCCCACTGCGCCGCCGATGAACAACAGCCGCCCCTGCGCGCGCCCGGCGCGAAGCAGGCCGCCGAGCAGGCACAAGGCCCATCCGATGAGCCCGATGTAGAGCCAGCTGCGGCCCTGGAACGCCGCCTGCATCACGCCGTTGGCGGCTTCGCCTTCGCCGAACACCTGCGGCATCACCTCGTACCACGCAGCGTCCTGGATCGCATACCAGGGCAATGCGAGGTAGCCGATGAGACCCGCAACGATGCAGGTCCAGATCGATCGGTTGGGGCTGCGCCGCCCTGGCGAGATCGACGACACGCTAGCGCGGCAGCGAGTTGACATCCTTTTCCCAGCGCGCGATCAAGCGCTTGCGCTCGGCACTCGCGCCGTACTTCGCATAGTCGTAGTTGATCAGCTTGATCTTCTTGAAGTCGGGCACGTTGGGGTCGACTGGCGTGGCCTTGTTCGAAGGCAGCTGATACTGCTTCGCTGCCGCGCCGAAAGTCTGCGCCTGCGGCGTGAGCGCCCATTCGTAGAACTTCTTCGCCTGTTCGAGATTGCGCGCACCCTTCACGATGCTCATCGAGCCGATCTCCGCGCCAGTTCCTTCGGAGGGCGTGGTGGTCTCAACGGGGAAGCCCTGCATCTTCTCCTGCGGTGCGTCGTGGATGAAGCTGACCGACACCGCGGTCTCGCCACGCGCCACCGCCTTGATCGGACCGGTGCCCGAGCGCGTGTACTGGCCCACGTTGCGATGCAGACCCTTGAGGTATTCGAAGGCCTTGTCCTCGCCCATCAACTGGACGAGCGTCGCGATCATGGTGTAGGCCGTGCCGCTCGATGCCGGATTGGCCACCTGGATGTCGCCCTTGTATTCGGGCTTGAGCAGATCGGCCCAGCTGCGCGGCACCGCAAGCTTCTTCTTCTGGATCAGCTCCGTGTTGTAGCCAAAGCCCAGCGGGCCCGAGTAGATGCCCACCGTCCTGTAGCCCGATTGCTGCGCCTGCTGCTGCGCCCATGGATAGAGCTGCGGCAGCGTCGGCGACTTGTATTCGAGCGTGAGGCCCATCTCGGCCGCCTGCAGGTGCGGATCGCCGGTGCCGCCGAACCACACGTCGGTCTTCGGGTTGTCCTTCTCGGCGATGAGTTGCGCGAGCGCTTCGCCCGAGCCCTTGAGCGACATGTTGAGCTTGACGCCCGTGGTGCGCGCGTACACGGTCGCAATCATGTTGCACCACTCGGCCTGCACCGAGCAGATCACGTTCACTGTCTGCGCCGATGCGCCCGCAGAAGCGCCGACCAATGCCGCTGCAGTTGCCATCCGAAAGGTTTGCACGAGCTTGTTCTTCATGGGGTCCTCGTTGAAAACAAAAATGGCCCCCGCGGGCCGTTTTCAGCTTATCGCGGAGTCAGCAATGGCCGGATCGGTACAAGTACCATTCGCTGGCAGGCTTCATGCTCGCGCCTTCGCAACCCTGGGGATGTATCCATGAGTTTCGATCTCGTACTTTTTGGCGGCACCGGCGACCTCGCATGGCGAAAGCTGATGCCTGCGCTGTTCCAGGCATTCCGGCACGGCACGTTGCCCGAGGGTGGCCGCATCATCGGCGTCGCGCGCGATGACCTCGACGACGACGCCTATCGCAAGCTCATCCAGGACCGCTTCAGCGCGGTCGAAGGCGCCAAGCGGCCCTCGCCCGAAGAATTCAAGAAGTTCGCCTCCCTGCTCTGTTACCAGCGCATGGATCTTTCACAGCCGGCGCACTACCAGAAGCTCGCGGAGATGCTGAAGACGCGCAACGCCAACGTCGTCGTGATGTACCTCGCGACCGCGCCCGCGCTCTTCACCCAGGTGGTCGAGCAGATCGCGGCGGCGGGCCTGAACGGACCGCAGACGCGTGTGGTGCTCGAAAAGCCGCTGGGCCACGACCTCGCCTCCAACCGCGCGATCAACAGCGCGGTGTGCAAGGTGCTGGCCGAGCACCAGGTGTTCCGCATCGACCACTACCTGGGCAAGCCCTCGGTGCAGAACCTGTTCGCGATGCGGTTCGGCAATGCGCTGTTCGAGCCCATCTGGCGCCGCGAGCACATCGCCAACATCCAGATCACCATCGCGGAAGACCTCGGCGTCGAGAAGCGCGGGGCCTTCTACGACCAGACCGGCGCGCTGCGCGACATGGTGCAGAACCACGCACTGCAACTGGTCTGCGCGATCGGCATGGAGCCGCCGATCAACGCGCACGCCGACGCCATCCGCGACGAGAAGCTCAAGGTGCTGCGCGCGCTCAAGCCTTGGACCGCCGAATCGATCGGACTGCACGCGATCCGCGGCCAGTACACCGCCGGCACCGCCTACGGCGAACGGGTGCCCGGCTATCGCGACGAGCCGGGCGTCGATCCCGACAGCCGCACCGAAACCTTCGTGGCGCTGCGGACCGAGATCGCCAACTGGCGCTGGGCCGGCGTGCCGCTCTACATCCGCACGGGCAAGCGGCTGGCGTCGCGCGACGCTCGCATCGAGGTCAGCTTCCGGGAGACGCCGCACGCGATCTTCCGCGCGCCGGCGAATTCGGTGAACAAGCTGGTCATCAACCTCCAGCCCAAGGATGGGCTGGAGCTTCACATGCTCGCGCAGGCGCAGGACAACCGCCAGCGCAACGGCAACCGCCATGCGGGACCGCAGCTCGCGCCGGTGCAGCTCGATCTCGACTTCGACACGCGCTTCGGTGCGGAGCGCGTGGGCGCTTATGAGCGTCTGCTGCTGGATGTGATCGACGGACGGCTGAACCTCTTCGTGCGCAGCGACGAACAGGAACAGGCGTGGCGCTGGGTCGAGCCGCTGATCGAGAGCTGGCGCTCCGACGGTGTACCGCGCCCCTACGCTGCCGGCACCTGGGGCCCGAGCGCATCGAGCGCCATGATCGCCCGCGACGGCTACGCCTGGGGGGAGGAACAATGACCCCCAGGCTGCGCGCTAAGCTCTTCCTTCCTCCACTGCATGGCAGGCCACCTGCACGTCGCGCAATGACTGCAGCGGCGGGCGTTCGGTCTTGCAGCGCTCGTTGGCGAGCGGGCAACGCGGATGGAAGGTGCAGCCCGACGGCGGATTGAGCGGGTTCGGCACCTCGCCCTGCACCGGGGTGCGCGAGCGGCCCACGTGCTTCATCTGCGGGATGGCATCGAGCAGCATCCGGGTGTACGGATGCTGCGGCGATTCGAACAGCCGGTGCTTGTCCGCGAGTTCGACGAGCCGCCCGAGGTACATCACGCCGACGCGATCGGCCACATGCCGCACCACCGCAAGGTTGTGCGAGATGAAGAGATAGGTCAGCCCCTGCTCGCGCTGCAGGTCCTTCATGATGTTGAGCACCTGCGCCTGCACGCTCACGTCGAGCGCCGAGGTCGGCTCGTCGCACACCAGAAATTCCGGCTGGGTCGCCAGCGCACGGGCAATCGAGATGCGCTGACGCTGACCGCCGGAAAACTGGTGCGGGTACTTCACCATGTCGGCCGAGCTCAGGCCCACGGACTTCAGCAGCTCGCCGACGCGCGCCTTCAGCTCGGGACCCTCCTTCAGGATGCCGTGCTCGCGCAGCGGCTCGCCGATGATGGCCTCGACGGTCCATCGCGGGTTGAGGCTCGCATAGGGGTCCTGGAAGATCATCTGGATGCGGCGCCGCAGCGTGCGGCCTCCGGGACTCTTGTAGGCCGCATGCACGTCCTGCCCGTCGAAGCGCATGCCACCGCGCGAGGGCTGGTACAGGCCCACGAGCAAACGCGCCACGGTGCTCTTGCCACAACCGGATTCGCCAACCAGCGCCATCGTCTTGCCGCGCTCGATCGAGAAACTCACGCCATCGACAGCCCGCAGCAGCACGCGCGGCTTACGCTCCAGTACCCGGTTCAGCCAGGGCGGCGAGACGTCGAAGTTCTTGGCCAGGTCGCTGGCCTGCACCAATGCGGTCATGCGACGTCTCCATGGGCCGGCGCGGCCTCGTGCAACCAGCAGGCAGCCCGCGTGGCGCCCGCATTCATCAGATCGGGGCGGTCGATCCCGCAACGGTCGAAGGCGCGTGGGCAGCGCGGATTGAACGCGCAGCCGCTCGGAATCGCGTTGAGCCGCGGCATCGCGCCGTCGATCTGGTTGAGGCGCTCACGGTCCATCGTCATGTCGGGAATGGAGGCCATGAGCCCCGAGGTGTACGGATGCGCCGGCTGGTGGATCACTTCCTGCACGGGCCCGATCTCCGCGATGCGGCCGGCATACATCACGGCCACGCGGTCGCAGGTCTCGGCGATCACGCCCATGTCGTGGGTGATCAGCATCACCGCCGCGCCTCGGTCCTTGCAGATGCCCTTGAGCAACTGGATGATCTGCGCCTGGATCGACACGTCCAGCGCGGTTGTCGGCTCGTCCGCCACGATCAGCCTGGGCTCAGCCGCAAGCGCCAGCGCGATCACCACGCGCTGGCGCATGCCGCCGGAGAACTGGTGCGGATAGTGGTCGATGCGCTGCGCGGCGCCGGGAATGCCGGTGTCCTCCAGCAACCCGATCGCGCGCCGCCGTGCTTCCTGCGCGCTGACGGGGAGGTGAGTGCGAATGGTCTCGGTGAGCTGTCGGCCGATGGTATAGAGCGGATTGAGCGAAGTCAGCGGGTCCTGGAAGATCGCGCCGATCTTGCGCCCGCGGATGTGGCGCATCGCCTCGTTAGCCAGATTGTCGATGCGCTGCCCTTCGAGGCGGATCTCGCCGCCGGCCACACGGCCGGGCGGCTCCAGCAGGCCGATGATGGCAGAGCCGGTGAGAGACTTGCCCGCGCCAGACTCGCCGACCACGCCGAGGATTTCGCCCGGCGAGATGTCGAAAGAGATGTCGTCGAGCGCACGCAGCGTGCCGTGCCGGTGCGGGAACTCGACGACCAGATTGCTGACTTGAAGAAGGCTCATTCGATCGGCTCCAGGCTCAGCGCAGACGTGGATTGAGCGCGTCGCGCAGCCAGTCGCCCAGGAGATTCACGCTCAGCGCGATCAGCACCAGCATGAGCCCCGGGAAGACCGTGATCCACCATTCGCCGGAGAACAGGTAGTCGCGCCCGGTGTTGATCAGCGTTCCCAGCGAGGGCGAGGTCGGCGGCACGCCGACGCCGAGGAAGGACAGCGTGGCCTCGGTGATGATCGCGGTGGCGACGTGAATCGTCGCCAGCACCATCACCGGCCCCATCACGTTGGGCAGCACGTGCCGCAGCATGATGCGAACCGGCGGCACGCCGGTGACGCGCGCAGCCTGCACGTATTCCTTGTGGCGCTCGACGAGCGTGGAGCCGCGTACCGTGCGCGCGTACTGCACCCAGCCCGCGAGCGAGATCGAAATGATGAGCACCCCGAAGGCCAGCGAGCCGTGCGCGTCGGGAAAGAGCGCACGTCCGATGCCGGCGATCAGCAGCGCGATCAGGATCGGCGGAAAGGACAGCATCACGTCGCACAGGCGCATCAGGAAGGCATCGAGCCATCCGCCGAAGAAGCCCGCGGCGAGGCCGAGTGCGACGCCGACCACTACCGACAGCAGCACCGACACCAGGCCGACCACGAGCGAGATCCGCGCGCCGTACATCAGCGCCGAGAGGATGTCGCGGCCCTGGTCATCGGTGCCGAGCAGGTACTTGGTCGTGCCTTCGGCGCTCCATGCGGGCGGCAGGCGCGCATCGCTCAGCTCGAGCACCGCGAGATTGAACGGGTCGTGCGGCGACACCCAATTGGCGAAGACCGCGCAGAAGACGCAGACGAAGGCGATCACCGCCGCGAGCATCGCCACGGGCGAGCTGCGGAAGCTGTGGCCGACATCGCTGTCGAGCCAGCGGGCAATTCTTTTGTTCATCGTTGTGTTCTACCGCCTGGAATCCCGCGGAACCGGCTTGGCCGGGCCGCCGGGATTGCCCCCTGCAAGGGGTGTCCGAGCCACACGTCGTGGGCGAGGCTGGGGGTGAGATCAAGGCTGCTGCGATTTAATGCTCATCCACTTGAAGAACATGAAGTTGTCGGCCAGCTGCGTCAGCTCGACCTTCTTGCTCACCCCCATGCGAGCGATTGCTGATGCAGCGGCAGGTGGCCGATGTCGTCCGAGTGGATCTTGAACGCTTCCTTGATCATCTCGTTGCGCTTGTTCTTGTCGGTCTCGGACTGGATCTTCCGGGTCAGCTCGTCGAGCTTGGGATTGCAGTACGAACCGAGGTTGAACTGGCCGGTGCCCTTGTCGTCGGGGCAGGCCATCAGCGAGCTCAGCGCGTTGTGCGAGTCGTAGGTGGTCGGTGTCCAGCCCAGCATGTAGAAGCTGGTGTCGCGGCGCAGCACCTTCGGGAAGTAGCTGCCCTTGGTCTCGGCCACCAGATTGATCTTGACGCCGATGCGTGCGAGGCCGGCGGCGACGCCCTGGCAGATCTGCGCGTCGTTCACGTAGCGGTCGTTCGGACAGTTCATCGACACCTCGAAGCCGTTCGGGTAGCCCGCATCGGCGAGCAGCTTCTTGGCCGCGTCGATGTCGTAGGGCAGGCGCTTGTCCTGCTCCGCGGTCCAGCCGTTGATGCCGGGGCCGACCATCAGCGCGGTCGGGCGCGACGCACCGCGCATCACGGTGCGCTGGATGCCGGCGATGTCGATGGCCTGGTAGAAAGCCTGGCGCACGCGCTTGTCCTTGAAGGGGTTCTTGCCCTTCACGTTCGAGTACAGCAGCTCGTCACGCTTCTGGTCCATGCCCAGAAAGATCGTGCGCAGCTCGGGGCCGGTGATCACGCGGGCGTTCGGGCTGGCGTTGATGCGCGCGATGTCCTGCACCGGCACCGGCTCCATCACATCGACCTCGCCGGAGATGAGCGCGGCAACGCGCGTCGCGGGGTTGGCGATCGGGGTGAAGACGATTTCCTGCGCGTTGCCTTCGATCTTGCCCCAGTAGTTCGCATTGCGCGTGAACACCGTTCGCACGTCGGGCTGGCGCTCACGCACGCGGAACGGGCCGGTGCCGTTGGCCTTGAACGATGCGGTGTTCTCGACACCCTTGCGTTTGTCGACCGGCTTGGCGGCGCCGTTTTCCTCGCACCACTTCTTGCTCATGATCATCGTCAGCGTGATCACGTCGGGCAGGATCGGGAAAGGGCCGTTGGTCTCGATCTCGACCGCGTAGTCACCGGCCTTGCGCACTTCCTTGATGTCGCTGAGCGTGGCCTTCATGTCGGAGCCGTCGCCCTTCGCGCGTGCAAAGCTGAAAACCACGTCGTCGGCGGTGAACGGCGTGCCGTCATGGAACGTGACGCCCTTGCGCAGTTCGAAGCGCCACACGTTCGGCGCCGTCTGCTTCCAGCTCGTGGCGAGCAGCGGTGCAAGGCTCAGGTCCTTGTTGCGGCCCACGAGCGGCTCGTAGGCGTTCGATGTCACGCTCAGTTGCAGCGATTCGTTGAGCGAGTGCGGGTCGAGCGAAAGAGCGTCTCCCTGGTTCGCGATGCGAATGGTCTGCGCGCCGGCCACCAAACTCGTGGCCGTCAGCACGGACAGGATCGCCGCAGCAATCACGTTTTTCTTCAGACTCATGAGAAGCACTCCTCTGGGTTGGGAAAGGTTCAAGAGGCCGTGTGGGCCATCTTGCTTCTTGGACTGCCGGCCTCGGCGGCCAGCGGCATGCCCTGCTCGATCAGACCCGCATGCAGTGCGGCGCCGAGCGGCAGGATTTCATCGTTGAAGTCGTAGCGGCTGTTGTGCAGGAAGGCGCCGCCCTTCGCGTCCTGGCCGATCCGCAGGTAGGCGCCCTTCTTCTGCTGCAGCATGAAGGAGAAGTCCTCAGCGCCCATGCTGGGCTCCATGTTGCGCTCGACGTTGTGCGCGCCGACCAGCGACTGCGCGACGTCGCCCGCGAACTGCGCCTCGGGCGCGGTGTTGATGGTGGCCGGATAGATGCGCTCGAACGTCACGTGCGCCGTGGCGCCGAAGCCCGAGGCAACCGCCGAGCACAGCTCGGCAAGACGGCGCTCGACCTGCTCCTGCACGCGCGAACTGAAGGTGCGCACCGTGCCCACCAGCGTCGCCTTGCCCGGCACCACGGCCATCGCGCCGAGATCGCCGGCCTGCACCGCGCAGATGCTGATCACCGCCGCGTCGATCGGCCGCACGTTGCGCGAGACGATGCTCTGCACGGCCGTGATGATGTGCGCCGCCACGACGACGGGATCGATCGTGAGATAGGCGTGCGCGCCATGCCCGCCCTTGCCAGCGACCTCGATCGTGATGCGGTCCGCCGCCGCCATCATCGCCCCCGGTTGATGCCGACGGTACCGGCCGGCAACCCCGGCCAGTTGTGCATTGCATAGACCGAGTCGACCGGAAAGCGGTCGAACAGGCCGTCCTCGATCATCACTCGCGCGCCCGCGAAACCTTCCTCGCCGGGCTGGAAGATCAATACCGCGGTGCCGTCGAAGTTGCGCGTCTCGGCCAGATATCGCGCGGCGCCGACGAGCATCGCGGTATGGCCATCGTGTCCGCAGCCATGCATCAGGCCGTTCTTGGCCGAGCGCCATGCGAAGTCGTTGTCCTCGCACATCGGCAGGGCATCCATGTCGGCGCGCAGCCCCATCATGCGGCCGCTTTCTGTCGTTCGCCCGCGGATCACGCCGACCACGCCCGTCCTGCCGATGCCAGTGTGGATCTCGTCGACCCCGCAGGCTCGGAGCGCCTCGGTCACGCGCGCGGAGGTGTAGACCTCCTCGAAGCCCAGCTCGGGATGCGCGTGGAGATCGCGCCGGAACGCGGTGATCTCGGGGTAGAAGCGGGCGATATGGGCAAACGCTCTTCCAGAGGCCTGCAAACGTGGTTCAGTCATCAATGTCCTCCTGCAATGCCGACACGCAAGCGCGGGTCGACGACGAAATAGAGCAGATCGACCACGAGATTGATGACGACGAAGATCAGCGCGATCAGACAGAGGTAGGCCGCCATCACCGGAATGTCGGCGAAGGTCACCGCCTGGATGAACAGCAGTCCCATGCCCGGCCACTGAAAGACCGACTCCGTGATGATCGAGAAGGCGATGAGGCCGCCGAGTTGGAGCCCCGTGATGGTCATCACCGGCACCAGGGTGTTCTTCAGCGCATGGCCGAAATGGATCGTGCGATCGGAGAGCCCGCGTGCCCGAGCGAACTTGATGTAGTCGGTGCGCAGCACTTCGAGCATCTCGGCACGGACCAGACGCATGATGAGCGTGAGCTGGAAGATCGCCAGCGTCGCTGCCGGCAGCACGATGTGCGTCCAACCGTCCGCGCGCAACAGACCGGTGCTCCACCAGCCGAGCCGAACGACCTCGCCGCGACCGAAGCTGGGAAGCCACCCGAGCAGGACCGCGAAGACGAGGATCAGCAGGATGCCGACGAGGAAAGGCGGCAGCGAAACGCCGAGCAGCGAGAGCGTCATGAACACCTGGCTCATGAAGGTGCCACGCCGCAAGGCGGCGTAGACACCCATCGGGACGCCGATCACGAGCGCCAGGATGGCGGCCACCATCGCCAGTTCGAGCGTGGCCGGGAAGCGCTCCGCGATCAGCCGAGACACCTTCGCGCCCTGCCTGAGGCTCAGGCCGAACTCCCCTGCGACGCATTGACGAGGAAATGCCAGAACTGGACGAAGAAGGGTTGGTCGAGCCCCAGGGCAGTACGCAGTTCCCGGATTTGTTCGGGCTTGGCATCCTGCCCGAGCAGGAACACCACCGGATCACCCACGTACTGGAAAAGGAGGAAGGCGATGAAGGCGACCGCGACCATGACGATCACGGCCTGAATCAGGCGGCGCAGGACGAAAGCGATCATTCAGCAGATGAAGTGTCCATCGATGCTAGCAGCAGCAAGGTGTATGCCCATGCAGGAGTTCCCCAGTGTGGTGCGACGGCACACAACATCGTGGTCGAAATGAAAAAAGCCACCCGACTTTCGTCGAGTGGCTTTCAAGAACTTCCCGTTGATGCTGGCTTACGCCAGCGTCAGATCAGAAAGCGTGACGGATACCGATGTCGTAGCCGAGCGAGCTGGTCGGGCGCGTAGCACCGATCGCAGCTTGAGCGGCAGCGTTGTTGGCGGAGAGACCCGTCGTCGCCGTCGCCGGCGCGTAGAAGGCGCCGCTGGCGGAGAGGCCGGAACCGTACAGCTCGTTGTCCTTGTTGTTCACGTAGGCAACGGTGGCGTACAGGGCGGTGCGCTTCGACAGGTTGTGCACGTAGCCGAGCGAGAACTTGTCTGCCTTCGGATCCTTCAGACCGAAGATCTGATTGACCGTGCCGATGGCAGCAGCGGGGACCGGCAGGTCGCTGTACTTCACGCCCGAGTACGAAGCGCGGATCAGGCCAGGGCCGACCGGAACGGTCGCGCCGATGAGCCAGCCCTTAGCACCCGGATCGGTGAAACCGAAGATGTTCACGAAGTTCGGAGCCGAGCGATCGGTCTTGTTCTTGGCCTGCGAGTATTCGCCGAAGAGCTTCACGACGCCGAAGTCATACGAAGCGCCGAGGTTGAACGTGTCGAGCTTGCTCGTCGTGCCAGCGAAGAAGTTGTCCGAGTTCGTGGCTTCGCCGTAGGAAGCAGCGACGTCCAGCGGGCCGTTGGCATAACCGAAGCGGCCACCGACGTAACGGCCAGCGCGCTGGGTATCAGCCAGGTCAGGCGTCAGAGCAGCGTTGTCGTACTTCGTCGCTTCGTTGAACGAGTACATGACTTGGCCGTAGAAACCACCCAGGTTCGGCGGCAGGAAGTAGCCGACCGAGTTGCTGGCGCGAACGTACATCTGGTTGGTCGTGAAGCCGGTCGGAGAACCAGCACCGTAGCCATTGGCCGTCGAGATCAGGTTGGTACCAACGCCGTTGGTGCCGAACGGATCGAACACGGTGTCGTTCCAGAACGTCGGGGTGTAGTCACGGCCCAGACGAACTTCACCGAATGCGCCCGACAGGCTCACGGTCGAACGACGGTTGAAGAGGCCAGTCACGGTCCTGCTCGAGCCAGCAACGTTCGAAACATTGCCACCCGTCGTACCGTCATCATTGCCCAGCGAAGCTTCGAGCCAGAAGCTGGCAGCGAGGCCACCACCCAGGTCTTCCGTGCCACGGAAGCCCAGACGGCTGCTGTTGTAGCCCGAGTTCGTCAGTTGGTTCTTCGTGAGCTTGACGCTTTGGCCGAAGATGTTCTCCGACTTGTTCGAGTAGCCGCTGAACGTAGCGTCGACCACGCCGAACAGCGTCACGGACGACTGAGCCGAAGCAACACCGGCGACAGCCAGAGCAGCCAGGGCAACTAGAGATTTTTTCATTGCAAGTTTCTCCAAGGTTAAACATAGGGCTCCGGTGCGAAGGGCTCACCGTGACTGGCACTTCTGTGCACCCACCGGACCCCGGGCCAACCTCCTTTTGGGAAGTTGACGCTATTGCACCAGAGGCGCTTCGCAAGGGCAAAACAAATCGCCCGAAATGTCGGCTCGGCTCGACGTTTCGTTGCACGACTGCAACAAAGCATCTCGAACGAGCGGCGCACCGCAATGCGAAACCTGCCGGGCTGCACCTGTATCTTTTTGTAGATCGGTTCCAATTGCCCGATGAACCGATCGCTCGACTCCGTCCTGTCGGTGGCAGACGCGGCACTGCGCACCCTCTTCGCCAAGCCGCACGCGACGCGGCCGACACCCTCGCCAGGCACCCCGCCCGGCGCATTGACCGACGCGGAACGCCGCGAAACCGGCGCACTGATGCGCGTCAACCATGTCGGAGAGGTCTGCGCTCAGGCGCTCTACACCGCGCAGGCCGCGGTGACCCGGGACGCGGCGCTGCGCATGCACTTCACTGACGCCGCGCGCGAAGAAACCGACCATCTCGCGTGGACGCAACAGAGACTGGATGAGCTGGGTGCGCGTCCGTCGGTGCTGAATCCGATCTGGTACATCGGCGCCTTCGGCCTCGGCCTGGTCGCGGGAAAACTCGGCGATGCGCTGAGCTTGGGTTTCGTCGCGGAGACCGAACGGCAGGTTGAAGCCCACCTCGATGGTCATCTGGACCGGTTGCCCGTCGGCGACACCGCATCGCGGGCGATCATCGACCAGATGAAGCTGGACGAAGCGCGCCATGCCAGCCAGGCATGGAGCGCGGGCGCCAAGGAGCTGCCGCCGCCGGCCAAGGCGCTGATGCGCGCCGCGGCCAAGGTGATGACGACGGTCGCGCACCGCGTCTAGCTGGCTGGTCGCCAGGGCCGTCGCTGCTTCAGAGGTCGATCAGATCGAAGCTGGTCGTGATCTCGGCCGTCTTTCCCAACATCACGCTGGCCGAGCAATAGGTGTCGTGGCTCAACGCGATGGCCCGCTCCACCGCAGCAGCAGGGATGCCCCTGCCCGCCACGGTGAAATGCATGTGGATCTTCGTGAAGACCTTGGGGTCCTTCTGCGCACGCTCACTGGTCAGCTTGACGCTGCACCGCTCGACCTGATGCCGACCGCGCTTGAGGATCAGCACGACATCGTAGGCAGTGCATCCGCCCGTGCCGGCGAGCAGTGTTTCCATGGGCCGCGGGGCCAGGTTCTGACCGCCGTTCTCGGGCTTTGCCGCGTCGGGTGCGCCATCCATCGTCAGGACATGGCCGGTTCCGGTCTCGGCGACGAAGCCCATCGCCGATCGCGCGCCCGAATTTCCGGTCCAACTCACAGTACATTCCATCTTCACTGGCTCCAAAGGGGTTCACGAACGCACGCAGAAACAGAAAATTCGTACGACGGCGTGAATTTGTGTTCGAAAAGCATCACTCGCTTGTTGCAATGCAACAAACAGTCGATATACTTTATTTCATCGCACACGAAGCCGTGTGCACCGGTTGTCTCCTCCACCCTCCCAATTGGTGGATTTAGCCCCGAGCCGCAAGGCCCGGGGCTTTTTCTTGGCGCAGCCGACCGCGGGTGAGAGGCCTATGATCGCGGCCCTATGTCCAGCAACCCGAATCCGCCAGCCCACACGCTCACCTCCGCCGACTATCTCAAGCGAATCCTGACCGCGCGCGTCTATGACGTTGCCGTCGAATCCGCGCTCGAACCGGCGCGCGCGCTGAGCGCAAGGCTCGGCAACACCGTGCTGCTCAAGCGCGAAGACCAGCAGCCGGTCTTCAGCTTCAAGCTGCGCGGCGCCTATAACAAGATGGCGCATCTGAGCCCCGAGCAGCTCGCCAGTGGCGTGATCTGCGCCTCGGCAGGCAACCATGCGCAGGGTGTGGCCCTCGGGGCCCGGAAACTCGGCACCCGGGCGGTCGTTGTGATGCCGGTCACCACGCCTCAATTGAAGATCGACGCCGTGCGAGCGCTCGGCGGCGAGGTCCATCTGCATGGCGACAGCTACTCCGATGCCTATGTCTATGCCCTCGAGCAGCAGAAGACGCATGGCATGACCTTCGTCCACCCCTTCGACGATCCGGACGTGATTGCGGGACAGGGCACGATCGCCATGGAGATCCTGCGCCAGCACCAGGGTCCGCTCGACGCGGTCTTCGTCGCCATCGGCGGCGGTGGCCTGATCGCCGGCGTCGCCAGCTACATCAAGGCCCTCCGCCCGGAGATCAAGGTGATCGGCGTGCAGATGAACGATTCGGACGCCATGATCCAGTCGGTCGTCGCGAAAGAGCGCGTGGCGCTCCCCGACGTGGGCCTTTTCTCCGACGGCACCGCCGTCAAGCTGGTCGGCGAGGAAACCTTCCGGCTGGCGTCGGAACTGGTCGATGAGTACATCGCCGTCGATACCGATGCCGTCTGTGCCGCGATCAAGGACGTCTTCATCGACACCCGCAGCATCGTCGAACCCGCGGGGGCACTCGCGGTCGCCGCGATCAAGCAGTATGTCGAGGAACGCGGAACGCGCGGCGAGACCTACGCCGCCATCCTGTGCGGCGCCAACATGAATTTCGACCGGCTGCGCTTCGTCGCGGAGCGCGCAGAGGTCGGCGAGGAGCGCGAGGCACTCTTCGCAGTCACGATTCCCGAGGAACGGGGCAGCTTCCGTCGCTTTTGCGAGCTGGTCGGGCAACTGCCCGGCGCTTCGCGCAACGTCACCGAGTTCAACTACCGGATCAGCGACTCGAAGGAAGCACACGTCTTCGTCGGCCTCACCACCACGACGCGAGGCGAATCCAGGACGATCGCGGACACCTTCGTGGCGCATGGCTTCGGCGCGATCGACCTCACGCACGACGAGCTCGCGAAGGAGCACATCCGCCACATGGTCGGAGGGCGCACGGGCCTCGCGCACGACGAACGGCTGCTGCGCTTCGAGTTCCCGGAGCGACCCGGCGCGCTGCTGAAGTTCCTGAGCCTGCTGCGGCCGAACTGGAACATCAGCCTCTTCCACTACCGCAACCAGGGCGCCGACTACGGGCGCATCCTCGTCGGGCTGCAGGTTCCCGCGGCCGACGACGCGGCTTTCGATGAGTTCCTCCAGACGCTGGGCTACCCCTTCGTCGAGGAGACCCAGAACCCCGCGTACCGTCTGTTCCTGCAGGCCTGAGCGGGCGCGCTCAGGTCGGTTCGGCCGGAGGCGCCATCACCGGCGCGACCCCCGGCGCGGGGAAATTCGGCGGGAACGGCTGTGGCGCCGTCACGGCGGGCGGCGCGGCCGACGGTGACGGCGGTGCTGCCACGGCCGGTTGCGACGGGATGGCGAGCGGCCGCGTCGGCATCTGGAGCGTCAAGGCCGCCTTGCCATCCACGCTCGGGCCGAGCGCAGCCGCGCGCGTCGTCACCGACTGAAGCACAAATCCCTCCGCAACCTTGGTGCCGACCTTGAACGGACGCGCGGGCTTTCCGTCGACCGCGATAAGCGCAGCGCCCTGCTCGTCCGCATCCGACACCACGCCGAGCAGCGCGAAGCGGCTCGCCGCTTCGGGCGCGACGGCAGCCACCGGCTGATTCGAGACAGCGCCCAGCATCTGGGCCACGGCGGACGGATCGGGCTCCAACGGCGTCTTGATGACCGCAGGCGGGGCCACCGCGTCGGAAGGGGCCGTCAATCGCAGGCCCCAAAACACGACGCTCGCCGCCGCGAGCGCCCAGATGCCGGCCGTCGCAGTGGCTGCGGGCCAACGGGCAGGTGCGTAAGGGACTGACATATGCCCGGATTATCATTCAGAGAACACGGCGAGCTTCGCCCTCCCTCACGGGTTTCTCATTCAAATCCATGCCCCTTTCCTACCGCTCCATTTCACGCACCCTGCAGCGCGGCTTCACGCTGATCGAACTGATGGTGGTGCTGGTCATCATCGGCGTGCTGGCCGCACTGATCGTGCCCAATGTCATCGAACGCGCGGACGACGCGCGCGTGACTGCGGCGAAGACCGACATCAACAACCTGATGCAGGCGCTCAAGCTCTACCGGCTGGACAACCAGCGCTATCCGACGGCGGAGCAAGGCCTGCAGGCGCTGGTCGCGCGTCCGACCACCGGACCGGCGGCACCCAACTGGAAGCCCTACGTCGACAAGTTGCCCAACGACCCCTGGGGCCACCCCTACCAGTACATGAACCCGGGCATCAAGGGCGAGGTCGACGTGCTTTCGCTCGGCGCCGATGGCCAGCCCGGCGGCGAGGGCAAGAATGCCGACATCGGCAGCTGGCAGTAGGCGCGGCCGCCGTCCCTTCCAGCGAGCCCATGGCGGCTTCACGCTGCTCGAGCTGCTGGTCGTCATTGCGATCATTGCGGTGGCCACGGCGGGCGTGAGCTTCGCGCTGCGCGATTCCGGCCAGTGCCGCGCTCGACCGCGAGGCGGAAAGGCTCGCGGCCCTGCTCGAATCGGCGCGTGCGCAGTCGCGTGCCAGCGGCATCGTCGTGCGCTGGCGACCGACGCCGGAAGGGCCCGGCAATTTCAGCTTCGACGGGCTGCCCGTCGGCACGCTTCCGAACACGTGGCTCGCCGAAGGCATCACGGCGCAGCCGATGACGGCGGGCCGGGTAGCGGTGCCAGCGCTTCAGCTCGGGCCCGATCCGATCATCGCGTCCCAACAAGTGCTGCTGACATCCGAGACGCTGCCCGACCGCAGCGTGATCGTCGGCACCGATGGCCTGCGGCCGTTCACGGTGATGACGCCATGAAGCGCGTACGCCACGCCGGCTTCACGCTGATCGAGGTGCTGGTCGCGCTGGGCATCGTCGCGATCGCACTGGCCGCCGGCACGCAGGCGACGATGGCACTGACACGCAATGCGCAGCGCCAATCCGACGTCATGCTGGCCCAGATGTGCGCTGAGAACGAGCTCATCAAAGCCCGCCTCGCACGGCAGTTGCCCGCAGTCGGCGATGCCGGTTCCACCTGCGTCCAGGCCGATACGGCATTCGGCGTCACCGTCTCGACCACCCCCACGCTGAACCCCAACTTCCGGCGCGTGGACGTGCAGGTCGTCGACGCGGACCAGGCCCCGGTGCTGAAGATTTCGACCGTGGTGGGGCGCTACTGATATGCGCCGCTCGAACGGCTTCACGCTCATCGAGCTCCTGGTCGCGATCGCGGTCATGGCGCTGCTCGCGATCATGAGCTGGCGCGGCCTGGACGGCATGGCCCGCGCTCAGGCGCAGAACCGCGAGCGCGGGGATGCGGTCCTGACCCTGCAGACCACCCTGACCCAATGGGGCGCCGACCTCGACGCCACGGTGGCGCTGTCGCGGATACGCGCCATCGACTGGGATGGCCGTGTGCTGCGCCTGACCCGACGCAGCACCGATGGCGACGTGCCCCGGATTCATGTCGTGGCCTGGACGCTGCGAACGGACCCTGCCACGGGCACGCGGTGGCGCCGCTGGCAGTCGCCGGGCTTCACCACCCAGGCCGAGTGGCAGCAGGCATGGGACCGTGCCGCGGCGTGGGCGCAAGGCGGCTCCCGCGATGCCGGCGATGCCGAGGTCGACCTGCTGCCGGTCGCCGGATGGCAGGTCTACTACTTCCGCAACGACGGCTGGAGCCCGGCGGTCAGCGCCGAGGCGCTCGGCACCAGCACGCCCCTGCCCGATGGCGTCAGGCTGGTCCTCGGCATTCCTCCGGGCGCATCGCTTTCAGGCACGATCACGCGCGACTGGGTGCGTCCTTCCGTCACGGTGCCCAAATCATGAAGCGGACCCAGCGCGGCGCGGCCCTGTTGACCGCCATGCTTACCGTGACGCTGGTCGCGACCTTCGCGGCGGCCGCGCTCTGGCAGCAGTGGCGTGCCACGGAAATCGAGGGCGCCGAACGGGCGCGCGTGCAGTCCGGCTGGTTGCTGATCGGCGCACTGGACTGGTCGCGGCTGATCCTGCGCGAAGACGCGCGCGCAAGCGCGAGCAGCGGCGGCGCCGACCACCTCGCCGAGCCCTGGGCCGTTCCGCTCGCGGAGGCGAAGCTGTCAAGCTTTCTCGCGGCGGACAAAAACATCTCCAGCGACGAGCTCGAAGGCCTTCCGGAAGCCTTTCTCTCAGGCCGGATCATCGACGCGCAATCCAAGCTCAACGTGCTGAATCTGGTCGAGGGCGGCAAGCCGGTGGACTCGGCCGTGAAGGCGTTCGCCAAGCTGTTCCAGCTGCTGGACTTGCCGGCCGGCGAGGTCAATGTGCTCGTCAGCAATCTGCAGCAGGCACTGCCGCCGGCTGCGACCGCGAGCACGAGCAGCACGGGAACGGGCAGCGCCGCGACAACGACGACGGGGACGACCTCGACCGGATCGACTTCCACCAGCTCCACGGGTTCGACGACCGGCACCGCGACGGTGAGCGACAGTCCAGGCACCGGGCCGCTGATGCCCCAGCACACCTACCAGCTGGTCTGGCTCGGCCTGTCGTCATCGACCGCAGCGGCGCTGGAGCCGTACGTGACGGTGCTTCCGGTACGAACGCCGCTCAACCTCAACACCGCCAGCGCCGAGGCGATCTACGCGAGTGCTCCGAAGCTTGATATGGCCGGCGCCAAGCGGCTGGTCGAACGCCGCTCCCGAAGCTATTTTCGAAGTACGGCCGATGCCAGTGCGCTGGTACAGGAAAGCGCCACGCAGTTCACCGACACCAACCAGTACAGCATCGCCACCAGCTACTTCGAAGTGCAGGCCCGCCTGCGGCTCGACAACGCCTGGGTCGAGGAGCGAACCCTGCTCCGGAGAGACAACCTCGACGTCCGCATCGTGTGGCGGGAGCGTGGCGCCGGCGCCACGGTCCTGCCGCCTAAATCCTGACGGCTCAATCCCCCTGACATGGATTGGGTCAAGAATATTTGCAACGCGCGCAGCTTCTGTATGGGACGCTATCAAATTTGTAGCGGCAATTGTCGTCCCGCACCTAAAATGACGACCCTTTTTCTCCGTCCATGTCCTTGCTGCTTGTAACCATTCCTCTCACACCCGGTTCGGCGACCGCCGAATACGGCTGGGCGGACTGGTCCAGCGACGGGCGCAAGCTGCGTGCCCAGGGGACCGCGCCCGCGGCTCTGTTGCCTCCCAGCGACGAACTCGTCCTCGGCGTGCCGGTCGCGGCGCTTTCGTGGCACCAGGTCACCCTGCCGCAGGGCAGCATGAGCGGCGGCGCACGACTGCGCTCCGTGCTCAATGGTCTGCTCGAAGACCATCTGCTCGACGATCCCGAATCCCTGCATTTCGCGCTGGAGCCGGGCGCCCAGGTCGGCACCCCGATCTGGGTCGCGGCATGCAACCGGCTCTGGCTGCGCGGCGCCGTGCAGGCGCTGGAGGCGGCCGGCCGCCGCGTCACCCGCATCATTCCCGAATTCGCCCCGGCACCCGCGGACGGCCCCTCGATGCTCTTCGTCATCGGAGAGCCCGATGCGGCGGTCTGCGTGATCACCGGTCCGGAAGGCGTGGCCACGCTGCCCTTCGACAGCACGGGCCTCGCGCTAGCCGGCACGCTTCCGCCCAACACCAGCGCATTGGCCGAGCCCGCGGTTTCCGAGCTGACCGAAAGCGTCCTCGGCCAGCGCGTGCCGATCGTCAAGCCGGCGGAGCGCTGGCTCCAGGCCAGCGAATCCCCTGGGACCTCGCGCAGTTCGATCTCGCCTCGACGGGACGCGCCCGCGCGAGCAAGAAGCTGGCGGCGATTTCGCGCGAGCTGTGGCGCGGCCGCCGGTGGCGCGCAGCACGCTGGGGCGCGCTGGTGCTGCTGCTGGCACAGTTCGTCGGTCTCAACGCATCGGCCTGGAAGGAGCGCAGCGCGCTCGAAGCCAAGCGCGGCGCGGTGCGCAACGTGCTCACGCAGACTTTTCCGGCAGTGCAGCTCGTGGTCGATGCACCGGTCCAGATGTCGCGCGAGGTCGCGGCGCTGCAGCAGGCAACCGGCGGTGTCACCGCCAGCGACTTCGAGCCGATGCTGGGTGCACTGTCGGCAAGCCTCCCCCGCGGCCGCGTTCCGACGACCATCGATTTCAGCGCCGGCCAGCTTCGCCTGCGCGGCCTGGGCTTGCAGCCTTCCGAGCTGACCAACGTGACCGCGGCGCTTTCCTCGCGCGGCTACAGCGCGCGCAGCGAGGGTGACCTGCTCCTCGTGCAAGCGGAGGCGACGCGATGAAGTGGACCGAAACCCTCGAAGCGCGCTGGCAGGCGTGGTGGCCCGAACTCGGCGCGCGCGAGCAGCGCCTGGTGATCGCTGCCGGCGTGCTGGTGTCGGTCGCCTTGTTCTGGTGGATCGGGCTTGCCCCGGCACTGCGCACATTGTCTTCGGCCCCCGCCGAACACGCGCAGCTCGACGCGCAGTTGCAGAACATGACGAACCTGCAGGCGCAGGCCAAGGCCCTGCAATCGCAACCCCGCGCGAGCCGCGACGACGCCATGCGCAGCCTCGAAGCCTCGGTGCGCGAAGACCTGCACGGCGCGGGGCAACTGCAATCCGCGGGCGCCGGCGAAGGCGCGACCATCGCAGTGCGCGGCGCCTCCGCCGAGACCCTGGCGCAATGGTTCGCGCAAGTTCGCAGCAACGCCCGCGCGGTGCCTCGCGAGGTTCATCTGACGCGCAACAACACGCAGCAGGGCGGCAGGTCGACGGCACAGCGGCCCACGCCGGGCGCGGCCGGATCGACGGGCGGCGAGCCGTCGGGCGCGCGATGGGACGGCACCCTCGTCATGAGCCTGCCGGCGCGCTGACCCATGGCCGCGCGACGTCCCCCCAACTCCGACGGCGCCTCCGGCTGGCGCTGGGCCGTGCTCGGCGGGCTGATCGGGGTCGCATTCGCGCTCGCCTTCTTCGCGCCGGCACGGTGGCTGGCGGCCGGGCTGTCCCAGTGGAGCAACGGCCATCTGAAACTCGTCAACGCGCGCGGAACAGTCTGGACCGGCACCGCCGGACTGGTGTTTTCCAGCGGCGCGGGCGGCGCCGAGGCGATCTCGCTGCCGGGCACGCTCGGCTGGACCCTGCGCCCGCGCTGGGACGGCTTCACGGCCGCGCTCGACATTCCCTGCTGCGCCGCCCGGCCGCTCGAATTCCGGGCACGCCCGCGTCCGGGCGGCCTCGAGCTCGCATGGCGCGACGGCCAGTCGCGCTGGCCCGCCGCGCTGCTGACCGGCTTCGGTGCACCGTGGAACACGCTCAAGCTCGACGGCACAATGGACGTCTCGATGCAGGCCTTCACCCTGCGCTGGAACGGCCCTCAACTCGCGCTGGCCGGCCGCGCGATCCTCGACGCAACCGATATTTCCTCCAGTCTCTCGACCCTGAAACCCATGGGCAGCTACCGGGTGGCCCTCGAAGGCGGTCCGTCGCCGACCCTGCTCCTCACCACCCGCGAAGGCAGCGGCCTGCAGCTGAGCGGCAGCGGCCGATGGAACGGCAGCACGCTGCACTTCGATGGCGAGGCCAGTGCCGCTCCGGGACGGGAAGACGCACTTTCGAATCTGTTGAACATCATCGGGCGGCGCGAAGGCGCACGCTCGCTCATCACACTGGGATGACCATGAAGAAGCCTGAGACTTCGTACGGTGCGCGCATCGGCACCATCGCGCTTGCCGCACAGATGTTGATCGCCGCGTGCATCCCGTCAGCCTACGCGCAGGATCTTCCGCGCCGCGGCGAACCGATCACGCTGAACTTCACCAACGCCGAGATCGAATCGGTCGCCCGAACCATGGCGGTCGTGACCGGCCGCGACGTGGTGGTCGATCCGCGCGTGAAGGGCACCGTCACGCTTCAGACCGACCGCGCGATCCTGCCCGAGGCAGCATTCAACCAGTTCGCCGCGGCGCTGCGGCTGCAGGGCTTCGCGGTTGTGCAGTCCGAGGGGCTCTACAAGATCGTGCCCGAGGCCGATGCCAAGCTGCAGAGCACGACGGTGACCACGGCCACGCCCGTCACGTCAAGCGTGAGCGGCAACCAGATCGTCACGCAGATATTCAGGCTCAACTACGAGTCGGCCAACAACCTGCTGCCGGTGCTGCGTCCCCTGATCGCGCCGAACAACACGATCAACGTGAACCCCGGCAACAACTCGCTGGTCATCACCGACTACGCCGAGAACATGCGCCGGCTGGCCCGCATCATCGCCTCGCTCGACCTGCCGAATGCATCGGACATCGAAGTGATTCCGCTCAAGCATTCGGTCGCGACGGACCTGGTGCCGCTGGTGACCCGCCTCATCGAAGGCGGCTCGGGCACGGCCGGCGCCACGGGCGCCGCTCCAGGCACCGCCGACGCGTCGTTCCGGACCGCGCTGCTGGCCGAGCCGCGCAGCAATTCGCTGATCCTGCGCGCCGCCAATCCGGCCCGCGCGCAACTCGTCCGCACATTGGTCGAGAAGCTCGACCGCCCGCCCGCCGACAACGGCAACGGCGCTGCGGGCAATGTGTACGTGGTCTACCTGAAGAACGCCGACGCGGTGAAGCTCGCGGCGACGCTGCGCGCGGCCATCGCCGCGCAGGGCGGCGATCGAAGCGCCGGCGCGAGCAGCGTAACCCCGGTCACCGGGGGCGCCCAGCCGGCGGCGCAACTCAGTGCGGCGCAGGGCGCCTCCGGGGCCTCGATGCAGGCGACCGCACCGGTGAACAACGCGAACCAGCCATCGACCGGCGGCCAGATCCAGGCCGACCCCTCGACGAACTCGCTGATCATCACTGCGGCGGAGCCCCTGTACCGCCAGTTGCGCGCCGTCATCGACAAGCTCGACGGCCGCCGCGCGCAGGTCATGATCGAGGCCCTGATCGTCGAGGTCAGCGCCACGCGGGCCGCCGAGTTCGGCGTGCAGTGGCAAACCGCGGTCGGCAACCGCGGCGTGATCGGCACCAACTCCAGCCTCACCGGCGCGAACATCCTCGCGCTGACCGCGGCGCTCGCGGGCGGCACCACGTCGGCGCTGACGACCCTCGGCACCGGCATGAACATCGGCATCGGACGCCAGACCTCCAGCGGCTTCGTGATCAACGCGATCGCCAACTTCCTCGCCCAGAACAAGGAAGGCAACCTGCTCTCGAAGCCGAACCTGCTGACCCTCGACAACGAGGAAGCAAAGATCGTGATCGGCCAGAACGTGCCCTTCGTCACCGGCCAGTTCACGAACACCGGCGCCTCGAACGGCTCGGTCAACCCGTTCCAGACCATCGAGCGCAAGGACGTCGGCCTGACCTTGCGGGTGCGCCCCCAGATCAACGAGAACGGCACCATCAAGATGACCGTCTTCCAGGAAACATCGACGGTGCAGGCGGGTACCGAGAACGCGGTCAACGGCCCCACGACGAACAAGCGCTCGATCGAGTCGAGCGTGCTGGTCGAAGACGGCGGGCTCGTGATGCTGGGGGGCCTTCTGTCGGACAACTACAGCAACAGCCTGGAGAAGGTCCCGCTCGCCGGCGACATCCCGATCGTGGGCAATCTGTTCAAGAACGAGACCCGCTCGCGCGAGAAGGTCAACCTCATGATGTTCCTGCGCCCGGTGGTGGTGCGCGACGGTGCCGCCACCGAGAGCCTGGCCTACGATCGCTACCAGATGATTCAAAGCGCCCAGCAGCAAGTGCAGCCCGAAGGCGGCAACGTCATGCTGAACAACGTGCCCGAGTCCGGCGTGCTGCCGCCGCCGCCCGTTCGCCCGACCAGCAGCAGCAGCAGCAGTGGCAGCGGCGGCTTCGAGGGCACGGTGCTCATTCCACCGCCCACGCCGACGTCGACGCGGCTCGCGCCGTCGCCGCTCAGGGGCGCCCTGCCGGCGACGGCCGACCCCGCGAGCTCTCGCGAATTGCCGTAACGAAGTCAAAGCACCGATGCGCTACCCACTTCCCTACGCTTTCGCGCGCAGCCAGCAGTTGCTGCTCGAAGAAACGGACGACGGCAACCTGACGTTGTGGATGCCGAAGGTGCCGCCGCGCAGCGCGCTC
Organism: Variovorax ureilyticus; assembly: GCF_050632185.1. Lineage (GTDB taxonomy): Bacteria > Pseudomonadota > Gammaproteobacteria > Burkholderiales > Burkholderiaceae_C > Variovorax > Variovorax ureilyticus_A. Next base: position 611,078 of record NZ_CP192579.1, on the reverse strand, counting down.
GGCGAGGTGCTGCGCAAGTTCCAGGTCAAGACCTTCGAGCCGCTCGCGCCCGAGCAACTCGCCAAGCGCATCAGCGCGGCTTATGCGCAGGGCGAATCCAACGCCGCCGCGGTGGTCAGCGAGGTGCAGAGCGACGCCGACCTCTCGCGCATGATGCAGGAGCTGCCCGCGGTCGAGGACCTGCTCGAATCCGCCGGCGACGCACCGATCATCCGCATGCTCAACGCGCTGCTCACGCAGGCGGCGCGTGACGGCGCGAGCGACATCCACATCGAGCCCTACGAGCGGACCTCATCGGTGCGCTTCCGCATCGACGGCACGCTGCGCGAAGTGGTGCAGCCCAATCGCGCGCTGCATGCGGCGCTGATCTCGCGGCTGAAGATCATGGCCGACCTCGACATCTCCGAGAAACGCCTGCCGCAGGATGGTCGCATCAGCCTGCGCATCGGCACGCGGGCGGTGGACGTGCGCGTCTCGACGCTGCCTTCGGCGCACGGCGAGCGCGCGGTGCTGCGTCTGCTCGACAAGTCCGAGAACAAGCTCACACTCGAATCGGTCGGCATGCTGGGCGACACGCGCGCGCGCTTCGAGCAGCTGATCGGACAGCCGCACGGCATCATCCTCGTGACCGGGCCGACCGGCTCGGGCAAGACCACGACGCTCTACGCGGCGCTCGGCCAGCTCGATGCGAGCAGCAGCAACATCATGACGGTGGAAGACCCGATCGAATACGAGCTGCCCGGCGTCGGCCAGACGCAGGTCAACGCGAAGATCGACCTGACTTTCGCCAAGGCCCTGCGCGCGATCCTGCGGCAGGATCCGGACGTGATCATGATCGGCGAGATCCGTGACTTCGAGACCGCGCAGATCGCGATCCAGGCCTCGCTCACCGGCCACCTCGTGTTCGCGACCCTGCACACCAACGACTCCGTCAGCGCGGTCACCCGGCTGACCGACATGGGCGTCGAGCCTTTCCTGCTGAGTTCATCCCTCCTCGGCGTGCTCGCACAGCGGCTGGTGCGAAAGCTGTGCCCCGTGTGCTCGGCGCCAGGGCCGGGCGGCGGCGAAGCGGTGCCGGTCGGATGCGACGCCTGCGGCCAGACCGGCTACCAGGGCCGCACCGGCGTCTTCGAGCTGCTCGTGGCCGATGACACGGTGCGATCGCTGATCCACAACCGCGCGCCCGAAAGCCAGATCTTCGTGGCGGCCGAACGCGGCGGCCTGCGCTCGATGCGCGAGGACGGCGAACGGCTGGTCAAGGCCGGCATCACCTCCCGCGCCGAGCTATTGAGAGTGACCCGCGAGTAAGTCGGGAGCCGCCGCGGAACCGGCTTCGCCGGGCCGCAGGGCGGCGCCCCCTGCAAGGGGTGCAGAGCCACACGAAGTGGGCGAGGCTGGGGGTTAGTCCATCACCACCGGGTTCTTGGTCTGCGGATCGGTCACGATCTCGCGGACCTTGCCGGCCTTGTCGAAGATGACCTGGTATTCGGCAAAGCTGCTGATCCACATGCGCCACATCTCGGCGTCGAGCTTCGGGTTCTCGCTGCTGATCGGCCAGCCGACCGCCATCGCGACCTGTTCCCGCGTCATGCCCTTGGTCACGCGCGCTTCCTTGATGGCGGCCTGGATCTTCGGCGGGAAGCTCGCGATCTTGGCGGCCGGGTCTTCCTGCACCACCCAGCGCTGGGCGAAACCGCCGAGGTCGATGTCGCGGCTGTAGTCGTTGCCGATGTCCTGCCTGCCGCCATTGATTTCGACATGCACCCGGTAGCGGCCGTAGCCGGTGACCTTCACCGGCGTGCCGACGGGAATGATGCGCTTACCACTTTCGGCATAGTTGCTGTCGCTGGCCCAACTTCCGTCGGTGCGCAGGTTGCAGCACAGGTAACCGCTGAAGGTGGGCTGCGCCCAGGCGGGAATCGCAAGGGCGCCGAGCAGGGTTGCAACGACGGCGACATGGCGGATCGGCATGATGAACTCCTCCGATTGGCATTGCCCCGACAATGCGGGCTCGCGCATTCTGCAACCCGTCCCCCATGCCTGCCTATTCCTTCGAAGCCATAGACCAACAGGGACAGCCCCGAAAGGGCGTACTCGAAGCCGACACCGCCCGCAGCGCGCGCGGCATGTTGCGTGCCCAATCGCTGATCCCGCTCGAGGTGACGGTGGTCGGCAGCGCCGAAAGCGGCGCACCGGCCGCTGGCGGCTGGAAGCGCGTGATCGGCGGCGGCCGCGTCTTCAACTCGACCACGCTGGCCGTCTGGACGCGCCAGCTCGCCGGACTGGTCTCGTCAGGCCTGCCGCTCGAACGCGCGCTGACCGCGCTCACCGACGAGGCGGAGAACGAGCCGCAGCGCGACCTCGTTGCCTCGCTGCGTGCCGAAGTCAACGCCGGCTCGCCCTTCGGACGCGCGCTCTCGCAGCATCCGCGCGAGTTCTCCCCGATCTACACCGCCGTGATCGGCGCCGGCGAGCAGAGCGGCAATCTCGGCCTGGTGCTTGAACGCCTGGCGGACGACCTGGAGCAGCGGCAGGCGCTGCAGCAGAAGCTGGTCGGCGCGGCGCTGTACCCGGCGATCGTGACCGTGGTCGCGATCGTGATCGTCGTCTTCCTCGTGAGCTACGTGGTGCCGCAGGTGGCGAACGTGTTCGCGGGCACCAAGCGCGCCCTGCCGATCCTCACCGTCGGCATGCTCGCGATCAGCGACTTCGTGCGCAACTACGGGTGGTTGATGCTTGGCGCGATCATCCTCGCGGCCGTCGGCGGGCGGGTCGCGCTGTCGCGTGCCGCGTTGCGCGAGAAGTTCGACGCGGCCTGGCTCAACCTGCCGCTGGTCGGCAAGCTCTCGCGCGGCTACAACGCGGCGCGCTTCGCAAGCACGCTCGCGATGCTGGCCACGGCCGGGGTACCCATCCTGCGCGCACTGCAGGCAGCCTCCGAGACGCTGGGCAACCGCGCCATGCGCGCCGATGCGCTCGACGCGCTGGTGCTGGTGCGCGAAGGCGCGCCGCTCGCATCCGCGCTGGCGCAGAAGAAGCGCTTCCCGGGCATCGTCTCGATGTTCGCGCGGCTCGGCGAACAGACCGGCACGCTGCCGCTGATGCTTCAGCGCGCGGCCAACCAGCTCGGCGCCGAAGTGCAGCGCCGCGCGATGCATCTGGCGACGATCCTCGAGCCATTGCTGATCGTGGCGATGGGCGGGGTCGTGATGCTGATCGTGCTGGCGGTGCTGATGCCGATCATCCAGCTCAACCAGTTCGTCAAGTAGCGTATGCCGGTCACTCTTGAAGACAAGCTCGTGGTCGCGATCTCATCGCGCGCGCTGTTCGATCTCGAAGAAGAGAACAGCATCTTCGAATCGGGCGATCACGAGGGCTACATGCGCCTGCAACTCGAACGGCTGGACGTGCCCGCGCGGCCGGGCATTGCGCACGCGATGGTGCGCAAGCTGCTGCGCTTCAACGAAGACGGCGTGCAGCGGGTGGAAGTCGTGATCCTCTCGCGCAACGACCCGGTCTCCGGCATGCGCATCTTCCAATCGGGCGCGGCGGCCGAGATGCAGCTGCAACGCGGCGTCTTCACGCAAGGGCGGGCGCCCTTCGGCTACCTGCGACCGCTCAACGCCGACATCTTCCTGTCCGCCAACCCGCACGACGTGCGCGAGGCACTGGCCGCCGGCTTTCCGGCCGCGCACGTGATGGTCGAGGCGGTGCGCGCCACCGACCACTACCCTGACGAGTTGCGCATCGCGTTCGACGGCGATGCGGTGCTCTTCAGCGACGAGGCCGAGCGCGTGTTCCAGCGCGACGGCCTCGCGGCCTTCCAGCAGCATGAATCGAGCAAGGCCGACGAGCCGCTGTCCGAAGGCCCCTTCAAGCCCTTTCTCGTGGCGCTGCACCGGCTGCAGCAATCGGGCACATCGCGCATGCGCATCCGCACCGCACTGGTCACCGCGCGTGGAGCCCCGGCGCACAAGCGCGCCATCCGCACCCTCATGAAATGGAACATCAAGGTCGACGAGGCGATGTTCCTCGCCGGGTTGCCCAAGGGCGAGTTCCTGCGTGAGTTCGAACCCGACTTCTTCTTCGACGACCAGACCGGCCACGTCGACGCGGCCGCGCGGCACGTGCCGGCGGGCCATGTCGCGAGCGGCATCAGCAACGAGCGTTGATCGCACCGCGGCACGCAGCTCTCAAGGAAGCGAATGACATGACCGCCGCCCATCGCCCTCTGATCCTTCGCCATGCCGACGTGCTCGTCACCGTGGACGCCGGCCGGCGCGAGATCGCGGATGGCGCGGTGGTCGCCGAGGGCCCGGCCATCGCGTGGGTGGGCGCCACGTCCGAGCTGCCGGCCGTCTATGCCGATGCCGCGCGAGACAACCGCGCCGATGCGTTCGACATGCGCGGGCACGTGGTGATGCCCGGCCTCGTCAACACGCATCACCACATGTACCAGAGCCTGACGCGGGCGGTGCCGGAAGCGCAGGATGCCGAGCTTTTCGACTGGCTCGGCAACCTCTACCTGCTGTGGGCGCGCATCACGCCTGAAATGATCCGCGTGTCGACACGGACCGCGATGGCCGAGCTGATGCTCTCCGGATGCACCACCACGAGCGATCACCTCTACCTCTTCCCGAACGGCGCGCGGCTCGACGACTCGATCGAGGCGGCCGAGGCGATGGGCATGCGCTTCCATGCGTCGCGCGGGAGCATGAGCGTGGGCAAGAGCCTCGGCGGGCTGCCGCCCGATGAAGTGGTCGAGACCGAGGACGCGATCCTGCGCGACAGCGAACGGCTCATCGGCCGCTGGCACGATCCGTCGCGGCACGCGATGCGCCGTATCGTGCTCGCGCCGTGTTCGCCCTTCTCGGTGTCGCGTGACCTGATGCGCCTGTCGGCCGAGCTGGCGCGCGAACGCGGCGTGTCGTTGCACACCCACCTGGCCGAAAACGACAACGACATCGCCTACTCGCGCGAGAAGTTCGGCATGACACCGGCCGAATATGCCGAAGACCTCGGCTGGGTCGGCCATGACGTCTGGCACGCGCACTGCGTGAAGCTCGACGAGGCCGGCATCGCGCTCTTCGGCCGCACGGGGACGGGCGTCGCGCACTGCCCCTGCTCCAACATGCGGCTCGCCTCGGGCATCGCGCCGATCGGTGCGATGCGCCGTGCCGGCGTGCCGGTGGGGCTGGGGGTGGACGGGAGCGCCTCGAACGACGGCGCGCACATGCTCGGCGAAGCACGGCAGGCCATGCTGCTGCAGCGCGTGGGCTTCGGGCCTTCTGCAATGACGGCGCGCGAGGCGCTGGAGATCGCGACGCTCGGCGGCGCGCGCGTGCTGGGCCGCGACGACATCGGTGCGCTCGTGCCGGGGATGTCGGCCGACATCGTGGCTTTCGACATGAACGGCGTCGCGCACGCCGGTGCGGGTCACGATCCGGTCGCGGCCCTGGTGTTCTGCCAGCCGGGCGCGGTCGCGCTGAGCGTGATCAACGGGCGCGTGCGCATTCGCGACGGCCGCTTCGAGGACGTCGAGCTCGCGCCGCTTCTGGCACGGCATCGCGACCTCGCGCGCACGCTGTACGAGAGCGCAAGGCACCCGCACACGGGCTGACCCGCCGACTCCACGATTCAGCCTGACCTAAGAAAGACGGGCGGCCCGGCGCTACGATCGGCGCAACGCGCCCGCCCGGGCGGGCCCCATGCTCACGCCATGACAGATCCTGCCGTCTCCCACAACCTCCTCACCACGCTGCGCCGCATCGGCGCGCTCGCTGCGCCGTACTTCCCGCTCGGAAGAGAAATGGAAGGCGCGTGGCCTCCTCGCCGCGATCGTCGCCCTCAATCTCGGCGTGGTCTACATGCTGGTGCTCAACAACCAGTGGTACGCGCGCTTCTACGACGCCCTGCAGAACAAGGACCAGGCGGTGTTCTGGCGCGAGATCGTCTTCTTCTGCTGGATCGCCGCCGGCTACATCGTGATCGCGATCCTCAAGTTCTACCTGACCCAGTTGCTGCAGCTGCGCTGGCGCGCATGGATGACGCGCAACTACCTCGGGCGCTGGATGGCCGACAACACCTTCTACCGGCTCGAACTCGCGCGCTACGGCCGGCAGACCGGCGAGTCGCCCGACAACCCCGACCAGCGCATCCAGGAGGACATGCAGATGTTCACCGACTACACGATGACGCTGTCGATGGGCCTGCTCAACGCGGTCGTCACGCTGGTGAGCTTCATCGGCATTCTCTGGATCGAGAGCGGCACCACGAGCCTCACGCTGTTCGGCAGCACCTACACGGTGCCGGGCTCGATGGTCTGGATCGCGGCCCTGTATTGCACGGCGGGCACGATCATCACCCACTACATCGGCCGCCCGCTGATCGGCCTGAACTTCCAGCAGCAGCGCTTCGAGGCCGACTTCCGGCATCACCTGATGCGCGTGCGCGAATACAGCGAGGCGATCGCGCTCGATCGCGGCGCGCAAGTGGAGCACGGCCAGCTCAAGCTGCGCTTCGGTGCGGTGCTCAAGAACTACCTGCAGCTCATCAACAAGCAGAAGAACCTCGTGGCTTTCACCGCCTCGTTCGGGCAGGCCTCGGTGATCTTCGCCTTCATCGTGCAGGCGCCGCGCTTCTTCAGCGGTGCGATCCAGCTCGGCCAGCTCATGCAGGTCAACTCGGCGTTCGGCCGCGTGCAGGATTCGCTGAGCTGGTTCGTCGACAACTACGACCGCGTGGCCGTGTGGCGTGCCACCGCCGATCGTCTGACCACCTTCGAGGCCGCGATGCGCGCGCATGCCGGTGCGGCCAGCCCGCTCGAACGCACGCCCGCGCCCAGCGGCCAGGGCCTCCGCGCGGCCGATGTGAGCGTCGCGCTGCCCGACGGCGAACCGCTGATCCAGGGCGCCGCGCTCTCGGTGCAGCCCGGTGACAGCGTGATGCTGCAGGGCCCCTCGGGCAGCGGCAAGTCCACGCTGTTCCGCGCCTTCGCGGGCATCTGGCCCTTTGCGCACGGGCGCGTGTCGATCCCGGCGAATGCGATGTTCATCCCGCAGCGGCCGTACGTGCCCAACGGCCGGCTGCGCGACGCGCTGGCCTATCCGCAGCCGGCGGGCGACTACAGCGACGAGCAACTCGTGCAGGCCTTGAACGACGCGATGCTGCCCGACTTCGCCGGCCGCCTCGACGACAGCGATGCCTGGAGCCAGAAGCTTTCCGGCGGCGAACAGCAGCGTCTCGCGATCGCGCGCGTGATGCTGCGCAAGCCGGCGTGGCTGTTCGCCGACGAGGCCACGAGTGCGCTCGACGTCGAGACGGAAGAAACGCTCTACAAGCGGCTCACGGCCGGCGTGAAGGCCGCCGGCGGTGCGATGGTGTCGATCGCGCACCGCGCCTCGGTCGGCGCCTTCCACGACAGGCGCTGGACGCTGGTGCCCGAATCGAACGGCGCCGCGGCCCGCTACAGGGTCGAGGCGATGTAGCGTTCCCAGCCGCGGGCGCGAAGCTCGCAGGCCGGGCAGTTGCCGCAGCCGTAGCCCCAGCCGTGGCGCTGGGCGCGGTCGCCGAGGTAGCAGGTGTGCGTGTCCTCGACGATGAGATCGACCAGCGCGTTGCCGCCGATGCGATGCGCCAGCCCCCAGGTCGCGGCCTTGTCGATCCACATGAGCGGCGTCTCGATCAGGAACCGCCGGTCCATGCCGAGCGAAAGCGCCAGCTGCATCGCCTTCATGGTGTCGTCGCGGCAGTCGGGGTAGCCGGAGAAGTCGGTCTCGCACACCCCGGTCACGATCACGTCGATGCCGCGCCGGTACGCCAGCGCACCGGCGAGCGTGAGAAACAGCAGGTTGCGCCCCGGCACGAAGGTGTTCGGCAAGCCGTTGGCCTGCATCTCGAACGCGATGTCCTGCGTCAGCGACGATGCGCTGATCTGCCCGAGCACATCGATCGTGAGCATGTGGTCCTCGCCCAGCCGCGCGTCCCAGCGCGGAAAGTGCTCGCGCAGATGCGCGAGCACCTTGCCGCGCGCCTCCAGCTCGATGCGATGGCGCTGGCCGTAGTCGAAGCCGACCGTTTCGACGCGCTGGTATTGGTCGAGCGCTGCGGCCGGGCAGGTGGTGGAGTCCTGCCCGCCGGAGAAGAGGACGAGTGCGGTGGTGTGCATGGTGATCTTCGCGTTCCCTGAAAGGGCGCGAGTTTGGCACCATCGACCACAAGCGCTTGTTACAGGAACCGCTCGAGCAGCTTGCGCGAGTGGCGGTCCAGCGCCTTGACGTCCGGAATGCGGAATTGCAGCCCATGCGCGCTCGCGATCAGCAGCGCGCCACCTTCGAGCCGGCGGATGTCTTCCTCGGCCTTGAGCACGAAGCGGGTCTCGCCGCGATCGGTGCTCACGCTCCAGGTGCTCGGCACGCCGAAGCTCGAAACCTTGTGCAGCTTCTGCAGCGTCGGCGCGAAGTCGCGCGCCACGAGCTCCTGGTCGAGCAATTCGCGCATCGCTGCGGGCAGGTCGGCGATCCGGTCGATCCACACGAGCTCGCGCCCGTCGGTTCCCACCAGCGAGATCCCGTGATCCGGCGCCGTGAGCGGAAACGCGCGCACGGGCACGACGCCCGCGTGACGCACGCCCTCGGCATCCGTCAGCACGAGCCGCCCGAAGGCATCGCGTTCGAGTTGAAAGTCGTTCATGCGTCCCCCGCCGGATGGGCTGCGTGCGCGCCGAGCGCGGCGGCCACTGCACCGTGTTCGGCCACGGCGCCTGCGCTCTCTTCGTCGGCCTGCCGAAGTTGCGCCTGATAGAGCCGCCAATAGGCGCCCTGCTTTTCCATGAGCGCGTCGTGCGGGCCCACTTCGACGATCTCGCCGCGGTCCATCACCACGAGGCGGTCGGCCTTGCGCAGCGTGGAAAGCCGGTGCGCGATCGCGATCGTGGTGCGGCCTTGCACGAGGTTGTCGAGGGCCTTCTGGATTTCCTTCTCGGTCTCGGTATCGACCGCCGAAGTGGCCTCGTCGAGGATGAGGATGCGCGGATCGATCAGGAGCGCGCGCGCAATGCTGATGCGCTGCCGCTCACCGCCCGAGAGGCCCTGGCCGCGCTCGCCGACCAGCGAGTCGTAGCCATGCGGCAGGCGCAGGATGAAGTCGTGCGCGTGCGCTGCGCGTGCGGCAGCCACGATCTCCTCGCGCGTGGCATCGGGCTTGCCGTAGGCGATGTTCTGGGCGATGGTGCCGAAGAACAGGAAGGGCTCCTGCAGCACCAGCCCCACGTGCCGGCGGTAGTCGGCCACCGCGAAGCGGCGGATGTCGGTGCCGTCGACCTTGATCGCGCCATCGGTCACGTCGTAGAAGCGGCAGATCAGGTTGACCAGCGTGCTCTTGCCCGAGCCGCTGTGGCCGACCAGGCCGATCATCTCGCCCGGCTCGATCACGAGATCGAGGTCGCGGATCACCGCGCGGCTGCCGTAGCGGAAGCCGACATCCGACATCTCGATGCGGCCCTGCACGCGATCGACCTGCACCGGGTTCGCGGGCTCGGGCACGTTGCTCACATGGTCGAGGATGTCGAAGATCCGTTTGGCGCCCGCTGCCGCCTTCTGCGTGACCGAGACGATGCGGCTCATCGAATCCAGCCGCGTGTAGAAGCGCCCGATGTACGCGATGAACGCCGTGAGCACACCGACCGTGATGCTGCCGCGCGCCACCTGCCAGATGCCGAAGGCCCAGACCACCAGCAGGCCGATTTCGGTGAGCAGCGACACGCTCGGCGTGAACAGCGACCAGGTCTTGTTGAGCTTGTCGTTGACCTGCAGGTTATAGGCATTGGCCGCACGGAAGCGGTTGGATTCGCGCTGCTCCTGCGCAAAAGCCTTCACGACGCGGATGCCGGGAATGGTGTCGGCGAGCACGTTGGTGACCTCGCTCCACACCCGGTCGATCTTCTCGAAGCCGGTGCGCAGCTTGTCGCGCACTACGTGGATCATCCAGGCGATGAAAGGCAGCGGCACCAGCGTGACGACCGCCAGCAGCGGGTTGATCGAGAACAGGATCACCGCGGTCATCGCGATCATCAGCACGTCGGTGAGGAAGTCGAGCGCATGCAGCGACAGGAAGACGTTGATGCGGTCGGTCTCCGAGCCGATGCGCGCCATCAGGTCGCCGGTGCGCTTGCCGCCGAAGTAATCCAGCGGCAACGTCAGCAAATGTTCGTAAGTGGTGGTGCGCAGGTCGGCGCCGATGCGTTCGGACACCAGCGCCAGCAGGTAAGTGCGCGCCCACCCCAGTGCCCAGCCGACCAGCGCGGCCGCCAGCAGCGCGGAGAGGAACAGCACCACCTTGTGGACCGCGATCTGCTGCCCGTTCTGGAACGGGATCAGGATGTCGTCCATCAGCGGGATGGTCAGGTAAGGCGGGACCAGCGTCGCGGCGGTCGAGGCCAGCGTCAGCAAGAAACCGGTGATCAACTGCCGGCGATAGGGCTTGGCGAAGCGGCCGAGCCGCAGCAGCACCCAGGTCGAGGGCGGCGTCTGGCGTTCGGTTTCGCCCGCCTCGTCCGCGTCGGCGCCCGGCAGTGTCACTTGCGCGACACGCTCGGCGTGCTGCTCGAACAGCTTCTGCACCTTCAGCGCCGCGGCCTGGTGCGCCAGGGTGTAGCGCCACCGCGCCAGCCGGCCCTTGTCGTCCAGCAGGTCCAGCGTGCCGATGCCGGCATGGTCGGAAAGCTGCAATTCCAGTCCCGGCGCAGGGAGCGCCCACTCGAACCAGGCCCCCGGGTTGCGCACCAGCAGGCGCCGGTCGGTCAGGGCGAGCAGGCCGGAGGCAAACCGAAGTTCCTCGTCAAGGTCAACCGGCAGAGTCGCCAGAACGTTTTCCGCCGGTATGAGCCGGCTCTCCAGCGCCGCTGAAGCCTCCTCAGATTCGCCCCCCGGGGTGCCGACTGGATCGTGATGTTGCATTGTGTTTCTATATCTCCGGCCCGCTGCCGGACCCTTCATGGCGCCCAGAACCTGTTTCCGAGGGCGCCGATTCTGACCGATCGCCATGGGTGCGCCTGAGGGCGCCGCCGTGCTCGGCCAAAGCACATCGAACGTTTTCATGACCCGTTTCGACGACATCCGACTGCTGCGCATCAACTATTTGCGCGGCCCGAACCTCTGGACCTACCGACCCGTGCTGGAAGTCTGGCTCGATCTCGGCCGGCTGGAGGACCATCCGTCCAACACGATCCCGGGCTTCACCGACCGGCTCACGGCCCTGCTGCCGGCACTGATCGAGCACCACTGCGGCGTCGGCGAGCGCGGCGGCTTCATCCAGCGCCTGACCGAAGGCACCTGGGCCGGCCACGTGCTGGAGCACGTGGTGATCGAGCTCTTGAACCTCGCCGGCATGCCCACCGGCTTCGGGCAAACCCGGAGCACGTCGGAACATGGCGTCTACCGCATGGTTTTCCGCGCGCGTGACGAGCAGGTCGCCCGGGTCGCGCTGGCCGAAGGCCACAAGCTGCTGATGGCGGCGATCAACAACGACCCCTTCGGCGCGGCGGACGTGCAGAAGGCGGTCGACGCGGTCAAGGCCAAGGTCGAGGACTGCTACCTCGGTCCGAGCACCGCCTGCATCGTCGGCGCCGCCACCGACCGCGGCATTCCGCACATGCGCCTGAACGACGGCAACCTCGTGCAGCTCGGCTACGGCGCGAACCAGCAGCGCATCTGGACCGCCGAGACCGACTACACCAGCGCCATCGGGGAATCGATCGCGAGCGACAAGGAACTGACCAAGTCCCTGCTTGCCAGCTGCGGCGTGCCGGTGCCCGAGGGCCAGGTCGTCGCCAACGCCGAGGAAGCCTGGGAAGCGGCCGAGGACATCGGCCTGCCGGTGGCGGTCAAGCCCTCCGACGCCAACCACGGCCGCGGCGTTTCGTTGGAACTGAACACGCGCGAGGAGGTCATGGCCGCCTTCGCGGTCGCCGAGCCCGAGGGCAGCGACGTGATGGTCGAGCGCTTCATCCGTGGCGCCGAGCATCGCCTGCTGGTGGTCGGCGGCCAGGTGGTTGCGGCCGCACGCGGCGAAATCATCACCGTGACCGGCGACGGCCGCGCCACCGTCGCCGAACTGATCGACAGCCAGCTCAACAGCGACCCCCGCCGCGGCGCGGAAGAGGAATACCCGCTGGACGTCATCGTTCTCGAGACCGACGCCAAGCTGCAGCTCGAGCTCAAGCGCCAGGACCTCGACGGCACGTCGGTGCCTGCGGCCGGGCGTGTCGTCACGATCCAGCGCAACGGCAACATGTCGATCGACTGCACCGACCAGGTCCACCCCGAAGTGGCGCATGCCGCAGTGCTGGCCGCGCGCGTGGTGGGCCTCGACATCGCCGGCATCGATCTGGTGGCGCAGGACATCTCCAAGCCGCTCGCGGTGCAGGGCGGCGCCATCGTCGAAGTCAACGCCGGCCCCGGCCTGCTGATGCACCTGAAGCCGGCCGTCGGCTCGCCGCGCCCGGTGGGCCGCGCGATCTGCGATCACCTCTTTCCGGACGACGCCCCGGGCCGCATCCCGGTCGTCGGCGTCGCCGGCTCGCGCGACACCGCGGTGCTGGCGCGGCTGGTCGCGTGGCTGATCGGCCTCGGCGGCCGCCATACCGGGCTGGCCTGCCGCGACGGCCTTTTCCTCGAGCGCCGCCGCGTCGACGCGCGCAACAGCGCCAACTGGGAAGCCGGCCATCGCCTGCTGGTCAACCGTGCGGTGCAGGCGGTCGTCATCGAGAACGGGGCCGACACCATCCTGCGCGATGGCCTGGCCTACGACCGCTGCGAAGTCGGCATCGTCACGGACCTCGAAGGCTCCGAAGCCCTCTCCGAATTCGACATCACCGAGAGCGACCAGATGGTCAAGGTGCTGCGCACGCAGGTCGACGTAGTGCTGCCCGAAGGTACCGCCGTGCTGAATGCGGCGGACCCGCGCGTGGCCGGCCTCGCGCCGCTGTGCGACGGCGACGTGATCCTCTATTCGACCGACCCGCAGGCCGAAGCACTGGCCGGGCATCAAGCCGACGGCGGCAAAGCCGTACTGGTCCGTCAGGACCGCGTGGTGCTAGCCAACGGTTCCAGCGAATCCTTCCTGCCCGGCCTCGGCCGCCTGACGATCTGGCGCGCAACGCATGCCGGCGTCAGCCTCGAAAGCCTGCTCGCGGCGGTCGCCGCGGGCTGGGCGATGGGCATTCCGCTGAACCTCATCGGTGCCGGCGTCGAAGCCTTCGAGGCCGATCTGCAAGCGGCGCTCGCGTCTTTGCAGCTGTCGCAGACGCTGCTGTCTCCTGAACAACAACTCGCCTGAGCTCATGGAAGTCATCCGTACCCGCGCTCTGCGCGGCCCCAACCTGTGGAGCCGCCACACCTGCATCGAGGTCATCGTGCGCTGCGAAGGCGACGAGAACGCCGTCGAGCGGCTGCCCGACTTCGAGAACCGCCTGCGCGCACTCTTCCCCACCATCGGCGAGCTGCACCCCATCGTGCTCGGCCAGCCGCTGGCGCTCGCGCACGTGCTCGAGAACGCTGCAGTGGCGCTTCAGGCGCAGGCGGGTTGCGCGGTCAATTTCGGCCACACCTCGCGCACGGTCGAGGAAGGCGTCTACCAGGTCACCTTCCAGTACAGCGAGGAAGCCGTCGGGCGCCGCGCGCTGGAGCTCGCACTCAAGCTGATCGACGCCGTGCGCACCGGGGGCGAATTCGATGCCACCGCCGCGATCACCGAACTGCGCGACCTCGACGAAGACGAGCGACTCGGCCCCAGCACGGGCTCCATCGTGGACGCGGCCGTCGCGCGCGGCATTCCCTATCGCCGGCTCACCCGCGGCAGCCTCGTGCAGTTCGGCTGGGGCTCGAAGCAGCGCCGCATCCAGGCCGCCGAGGTGGACAGCACCAGCGGCGTCGCCGAATCCATCGCGCAGGACAAGGAGCTCACCAAGCAACTGCTGAACGCGGCAGGCGTACCGGTGCCGCTCGGCCGTCCGGTCGCGAACCTCGAGGACGCCTGGGCCGCCGCGCTGGAGATCGGCCTCCCCGTCGTCGTCAAGCCGCAGGACGGCAACCAGGGCAAGGGCGTGACGGTCAACATCACGGCGCGCGAGCAGCTCGACGCGGCCTATGCCTCCGCCGCGCACTACGGCGAAGTCATGGTCGAGAAATTCCTGCCCGGTTTCGACTTCCGCCTGCTGGTGGTGGGCAACCGCCTGGTGGCGGCCGCCCGTCGCGATCCGCCGCAGGTGATCGGCGACGGCGTGAAGACGGTGCGCGAACTGGTCGACATCGTCAACCAGGACCCGCGCCGCGGCGAAGGACACGCGACCTCGCTGACCAAGATCCGCCTCGACGACATCGCCGTCGGTCGCCTCGAAGCGCAAGGCCTGACGCCCGACAGCGTGCCAACGCTCGGCCAGCGCGTGGTGCTGCGCAACAACGCGAACCTTTCCACAGGCGGCACGGCCACCGACGTGACCGACACCGTGCACCCCGAAGTCGCGGCGCGCGCGGTCGACGCGGCCCAGATGGTCGGCCTGCACATCTGCGGCGTCGACATGGTCTGCGAGAACGTCCTGCGCCCGCTCGAGGAACAGCACGGCGGCGTGGTCGAAGTCAACGCCGCGCCCGGCCTGCGCATGCACATCTCGCCTTCGTTCGGCCGCGGCCGCGCGGTCGGCGAGGCGGTGATGGACACGCTCTTCGCCCCTGGCGACGACGGGCGCATCCCGGTCGTCGCGGTCACTGGCACCAACGGCAAGACCACCACCGCGCGGCTGATCAACCACCTGCTCGCTGGCAGCGGCCTGCGCACCGGCATGACCAACACCGACGGTGTCTATGTCGACGGCCGCCAGACCGACAGCGGCGACTGCAGCGGCCCGAAGAGCGCCCGCAATGTGCTGCTGCACCCCGACGTCGACGCCGCCGTCTTCGAAGTGGCGCGCGGCGGCATCCTGCGCGAAGGCCTCGGCTTCGATCGCTGCCAGGTGGCGGTGGTGACCAACATCGGCAGCGGCGACCACCTCGGCCTCAACTACATCACCACCGTGGAAGACCTCGCGGTGCTCAAGCGCGTGATCGTGCGCAACGTGGCGCCCGGCGGCTACGCGGTGCTCAACGCGGCCGACCCGAACGTGGCCGCGATGGCGACCACCTGCCCCGGGAACGTGATCTTCTTCGCCGCCGACAAGCAGCATCCGGTGATGGCCACGCACCGCGCGCAGGGCAAGCGCACCGTCTACGTCGACCACGACGCGGTGGTTGCGGCCGAAGGCTCGTGGCGCGAACGCATTCCGCTGCGCGACGTGCAAATCACACGCAACGGCACGATCGGCTTCCAGGTCGACAACGTGATGGCCTCGGTCGCTGCCGCATGGGCGGTCGGGCTCGACTGGGACACCATCCGCAGCGGGCTCGCGAGCTTCAAGAACGATGCCGCCGGCGTGCCCGGCCGCTTCAACGTGATGGACTACCGCGGCGCGACCGTGATCGCCGACTACGGCCACAACACCGACGCGATGCGCGCGCTGGTGGCCGCCGTCGACACCATGCCGGCGAAGAGGCGCTCGGTCGTCATCAGCGGCGCGGGCGACCGGCGCGATTGCGACATCCGCGACCAGACCGCGATCCTCGGCGAGGCGTTCGACGACGTCATCCTCTACCAGGACGCGGCGCAGCGCGGCCGCGCCGACGGCGAGGTGATGGCGCTGCTGCGGCAGGGGCTCCAAGGGGCCGGGCGTACCCGCCACATCGAAGAGATCCGCGGTGAGTTCATCGCGATCGACGCCGCGCTCGCGCGGCTGCAGCCCGGCGATCTGTCGCTGATCCTGGTGGACCAGGTCGAGGAAGCGCTCGCTCACCTGGCAAAGCGCATCGCCGAAGCCTGAGCCTCAGCAAGACGCTCGCGCGACCGCGAGCCGGTCTTGTCCGACACGAACGCGCGCCGGTGGGCGCTGGCTCCGCGCCGGCTCCGCTCGCATACTTTGATCTCCTGGCACGGCCGCACCGCCGCAGGTGCCGTCGCGCCGCGTCTCAAAGGAAAGGAGTGATCATGAAGAGCGCTGTTCGATCGTCTCTTGCCGTTCTTGCCGCCGCCGCGGGTCTGGCCGTGACGTCCTCGGCCCTGGCCCAATCCGGCTCCCTCCCTTGCGATGGCGTCATGCAGGACCGGGCCGCCTGTCTGCGCGAAAGAGGCGCTGCCGCCCAGACCGCGCGCCGGGGCGGCTTCCCGAAGGTGGATGAAGCCCAGTTGCGCCAGAACGCACTGGCCCGCTGCGCCCGCCAGCCCCCATCCGACCAGACCGCCTGCGAGCAGCGCGTGCTCGGCACCGGGCAGACCACCGTCACCGGCAGCGTGCTCGGCGGCGGGGTGATCCGCACGACGGAAACGCCAGTTCCCGCGCCATCGGCGGCGCCGATGCCAGCGACGCGGCCCGCTCCGATGCAAAGCCCGATGCCAATGCCAATGCCAATGCCTGCTCCACCCCGATAGGCGCCCACTCGTTACTGCTCGCCCGCGCCTGTCACACAACGGTAACAAACGGAACGGAGGCGCTGGCTATAGTCATGGGCTTGTCTCAATGAGGAGAGCATCCCATGAATGCCATCAAGGTCGCGCGTCGCTTCATCGAAACCGACCCGGCCAACGACTCGGCGAAAATTCTTGCGAGGCTCGTGCTCGCGCTTGAGTCGGAAAGCAGCTTCGAGCTCGTCCACCTCTACGACCTCGACTACAAGAGCTTCCAGCTGGCGATCGACATCCTGAAGGAGTGGCGGCTCGACCGGTACTACGCGAGCAAGTCCAAACTGTTCGATCTTTCGCTGCAGGTCCGCGAATTGCAGGAGTGATCCAGGCCGAAGCGGCCTGCTGACCGACCAGTGACCGAATTCGAACTCAAATTCCAGATCAGCCCCCGCAGCGCGCAGCGGTCGAGGCGGCCGTGGGGCGGGGCCGGTCGCATGTCGCGCGCCTGCGCGCGCGCTACTTCGACACCGCCGACGGCGCGCTGGCCGCACAGCACATCGTGCTGCGGCTGCGCAAGGAAGGCCGTACCTGGTGGCAGACCGCGAAGGCACCGGGCGGTACGCTGCTCGAGCGTCACGAACACAACGTCGAGCTGCCGCCCGCGAGCGCGCGCGAAGTGCCGGTGCCCCGCATCGAGCGCCATGAAGGCACGCCGGTCAGCAGGCTGATCCACGACGCGCTCCTCAAGGCCGGACACGATCCCGCGACGGCCGAGCTCACCGCGGTCTACGGCACGGACGTCCGCCGCACCACGCGCGAAATGCGCACCGGCGACGCCCTGGTCGAGCTCGCCTTCGACCACGGCGAGGTGAGTGCGGGCGAACGCTCCCACCCGCTGTGCGAACTCGAGATCGAGCTGAAGAGCGGCGGCCCGCATTCGATGCTCGAACTCGCCCATCGCTGGCGCAACCGCTACGCGCTCTGGCTCGACACGGTGCCGAAGTCCGCGCGCGGCCAGCGTCTGGCCAAGGGTGAGGTGTTCGGCGGCCCGGTCAAGGCGGAGCCACCCAGCCTCGACGACCATTCCGACGGGCCACAGGTTCTTCGCGCGGTCATCCAGGCCTGCCTGTCGCAGATCCTCGCCAACGCAAGCGAAGTCGCGGCCGGCAGCGCGAACCCCGAACACGTCCATCAGTTGCGCGTGGGCATCCGGCGACTGCGCACGGCGTTGCGCGAAATGGAAGCGCTGGCGCCCTCGCTGATCGATCCCGCGTGGGAATCGACCCTGGTGAGCGCGTTCCGCGCACTCGGCCGCCAGCGCGACCGGGACCAGCTGCTGCACGTCGTCCAGCCCCGACTCGAGGCGGTCGGCGGGCCGCCGATCGCGTGGGCCGAAGCAACCCCGCCGCCCGATCCGGTCGACGTGGTCCGCAGCGCCGAATTCCAGAACGTGCTGCTCGCACTCGTCGCCGCCACCCTTCCGACCGAAACGGCAGACGGCGACGAGGACCCAAAGCCGGCCGTGCAACCCGCTTCCGCGCGCAAGCACCTGCGCATGCGGCTCTCGAAGCTGCATCGCCAGGTCGTGCGCGATGGCCAGCGCTACGAGACGCTGGAGCCGGCCGCGCAGCACCGCGTGCGCAAGAGGCTCAAACGCCTGCGCTATCTCGGCGAATTCGTCGCGCCGCTCTTCGGCTCGCGCGATGCGAAGCGCTACCTCAAGAAGCTCGAACCCGCGCAGGACGCACTCGGGCAGCACAACGACAACGCGGTCGCGATGGCCGCCTACCGCGACAACACGGCGCACGACGGGCGATCGTGGTTCGCCGTCGGCTGGCTGGGCGCACGTCAGCCCGCGAGCGCCGCTCTATGCCGCGAGGCGCTCACCGAAATCGCGAAGGCCCAACCCTTCTGGAAATAGTCAGCGCCCCCAGCGCAGCACCAGCGGATCGAGCCGCCGCGCGGTCTCGATCAGCCCGGCGCGCGTGTCCGGATGCATCGGCGGGAGCGGATGCCGCGGCGCTTCGCATGCGATCACGCCGCCCTCCTTCATCAGCGCCTTGCAGGCAAGCAGTCCGGCCTGCCGGTTCTCGTAGTTGATCAGCGGCAGCCACTGCCGATAGCGCTCGAAGGCCTGTTCGCGCCGGCCCGCGAGGTGATCGAAGATGATCGCGCGCAGCCCGTCGGGGTAGCCGCCGCCGGTCATCGAACCGGTCGCGCCCGCATCGAGATCGGCCATCAGCGTGATCGCCTCCTCACCGTCCCACGGCCCTTCGATCGCATCGCCGCCGAGGCGGATCAGTTCGCGCAGCTTCGATGCGGCGCCAGCCGTTTCGATCTTGAAGTACGCGACGTGCTCGATCTCCTTCGCCATTCGCGCAAGGAACGGCGCCGAGAGCACAGTGCCGCTCGCCGGTGCGTCCTGGATCATGATGGGAATGTCCACCGCGTCGGACACCCGCGCGTAGAAGTCGAAGATCTGCGGCTCCGGCACGCGAAAGGTCGCGCCGTGATAGGGCGGCATCACCATCAGCATCGCCGCCCCCATGTCTTGCGCACGACGGCTGCGCTCGGCGCACACCCGGGTGCTGAAGTGCGTGGTGGTGACGATCACCGGCACGCGGCCCGCCACGTGCTCCAGGATCGTGCGCGTGAGGACCTCGCGCTCTTCGTCCGACAGCACGAACTGCTCTGAGAAGTTCGCGAGGATGCAGATGCCGTCCGAGCCCGCGTCGATCATGAAGTCGATGCAGCGCTTCTGGCTCGCGAGATCGAGCTCGCCCGATTCGGTGAAGGTGGTCGGGGCGACCGGGAAGATGCCCTGGTGGCGGCGTTGCGTCGATGGGGTCATGGTCGTGTGTCAGTGGGAATGCTTCGGCACCGCTGCACCGCGGCAGCCGACGAGGAAATCGAAATCGCAGCCCTCATCGGCCTGCAGCACATGGTCGATGTAGAGCCGCTGGTAGCCGCTGCCCTTCTCGCGCGAAGGTGCGATGGACTGGAGGCGGTCGGCCAGTTCGTCATCGCTGATGTCGAGATGCAGCCGGCCCTGCTCGCAATCGAGCTCGATCCAGTCACCGTCGCGCACCACCGCGAGCGGCCCGCCAGCCGCGGCTTCGGGCGCGACATGAAGCACGACCGTGCCATAGGCCGTGCCGCTCATGCGCGCGTCGGAAATCCGCACCATGTCCTTGATGCCCTGACGCAGCAGTTTCGGCGGCAGGCCCATGTTGCCCACCTCGGCCATGCCCGGGTACCCCTTGGGGCCGCAGTTCTTCATCACCAGGACCGAGCTGGCATCGACATCGAGCGACTCATCGACGATGCGCGCCTTGTAGTGCTCGAAGTCCTCGAACACCACCGCGCGCCCGCGATGCCTGAGCAGTTCGGGCGATGCCGCCGACGGCTTCAGCACCGCGCCGCGCGGCGAGAGATTGCCGCGAAGAATGCACATGCCGCCGTCCTCGATCAGGGGTTTGTCGATGGGGCGGATCACTTCGTCGTCGTAGCTCGGCGCCTCGCGCACGTTGTCCCACAGCGATCGGCCGTTGACCGTCAGCGCGTCCGGGTGCGGCAGCAGGCCGTTTTCGCCGAGCCTGCGCAGCACAGCCGGCAAGCCGCCGGCGTAATAGAACTCTTCCATGAGGAAGCGGCCCGAGGGCATCAGGTCCACGAGCGTTGGCGTGCCGCGACCGATGCGCGTCCAGTCCTCCAGTTCGAGCGGAACGCCGATGCGCCCCGCGATCGCCTTGAGGTGGATGACCGCATTCGTCGACCCGCCGATCGCCGCATTGGTGCTGATCGCGTTTTCGAAGGCCTCGCGCGTGAGGATCTTCGAGAGCGTCAGCCCCTCGCGCGCGATCTCCACCGCGCGCATGCCCGACATCTGCGCGAGCACGTAGCGGCGCGCATCGACCGCCGGGATGGCCGCGTTGTGCGGCAGCGCGACGCCGAGCACCTCGGCCATGCAGGCCATCGTCGACGCGGTGCCCATGGTGTTGCAGGTGCCCGCCGAGCGCGACATGCCCGCTTCCGCCGAAAGGAACTGGTGCACGTCGATCTCGCCCGCCTTCATCGCCTCGTGCAGCTGCCAGACGGCGGTGCCCGAGCCGATGTCGCGGCCTTCCAGCTTGCCGTTGAGCATCGGTCCGCCCGACACCACGATCGCGGGGATGTCGCAGCTTGCCGCGCCCATCAGCAGCGCGGGCGTGGTCTTGTCGCAGCCGGCCAGCAACACGACCGCATCGATCGGGTTGCCGCGGATCGCTTCCTCCACGTCCATGCTCGCAAGATTGCGCGTGAGCATCGCCGTGGGACGCAGGTTGGACTCGCCGTTGGAGAACACGGGAAACTCCACCGGAAAGCCGCCTGCTTCTGATATACCGCGCTTGACGTGCTCGGCGATCTTGCGGAAGTGCGCATTGCAGGGCG
Source organism: Variovorax ureilyticus (assembly GCF_050632185.1). Lineage (GTDB taxonomy): Bacteria > Pseudomonadota > Gammaproteobacteria > Burkholderiales > Burkholderiaceae_C > Variovorax > Variovorax ureilyticus_A. Next base: position 590,162 of record NZ_CP192579.1, on the reverse strand, counting down.
TGAGCTCGGACCAGGTGTTGCAGATGCCGATGATCGGCCGGCCGTCGAACTCATGGTCGGGAATGCCCTGGTTCTTCATCCAGCTCCGGTACATGAAGCCGTTCTTGTCGGCCGGGCCGAACCAGTCGGCGGAACGAAGTTTCCTGGGTTTCTGATCGGACATTCGTGTTCCTAGCGCTCCGCGGCACGCGCGGAAAAAAGTCGTTGAAGCAGGCAGAAGATGAGCAGCAGCACGCCGACCACGATGCGGGTCCACCATGAGCTCAGCGTGCCGTCGAAGGAAATGAGCGTCTGGATGATCCCCAGCATCAGCACGCCGAACAGCGTGCCGACCACGTAGCCGACGCCCCCGGTGAGCAACGTGCCGCCGATCACCACCGCCGCAATGGCATCGAGCTCCAGCCCCACCGCGTGCAGGCCGTAGCCCGACAGCATGTAGAAGGTGAAGACCACGCCGCCCAGCGCCGAGCAGAAGCCCGACAGGGTGTAGACGCCGATGATGGTCGAGCGCACCGGCAGCCCCATCAGCACCGCCGATTGTTCGTTGCCACCGATCGCGTACACCGCGCGACCAAAGGGCGTGTAGTGCGCGACGAACACCGCGATCGCCACCACCCCGAGGGCGATCAGGCCGCTGAGCGAGATCGATGCGCCGCCCCACACCGGCAGGCGCCACTGCGAGACCTCCGAATAGAACTCGTCGGTGATGCTGATCGAATCGATGCTGATGAGATAGCACAGCCCACGCGCGAGGAACATGCCCGCGAGCGTCACGATGAAGGGCTGAAGCCGGAAGCGCTCGATCAGGACCCCCATGAAGGCGCCGAAGAGCAGGCCCATCGCCAGCACGAGCGGGATCACGATCGCGGGGCTTACGCCGTGCTTCTCGATCAGCGAGGCCGACACCATGGTGGTGAGCGCGATCACCGAGCCGACCGAGAGATCGATTCCGCCCGAGAGGATCACGAAGGTCATGCCCACCGCGACCACGCAGAGAAAGGCGTTGTCGATCAGCAGGTTGAGGAACACCTGCAGCGAGAAGAAGCCGTCGTAGAACACCGAGCCGAGCGTCGCCATCAGCACGAACAGCGAGATGGTCGCGGTCAGCGGCAGGTACTTCGGATTGAAGCGCGTGCGCGGGCGCGTTTCGGGCGCGGTGTTGACCTTCGCGCGCATATCGGGCACCACCGCGCTCATCGCACCCACTCCCCGCGCGCCGGGCGCTGCACGAGCTGGCGAAGGCTCGCGCGGAACTCGGCCGACTGCATCAGCATGACGACGAACACCACCGCCGCCTTCACTACCAGGTTGATCTCCGGCGGCACGCCCAGCGAATAGATGCCGTAGGTCAGCGTCTGGATGATGAGCGCTCCGATCACGCTGCCCACGAGGCTGAATCGCCCGCCGGTGAGCGCGGTACCGCCGAGCGTGACCGCGAGGATCGCATCGAGCTCCAGCAACTGTCCGGCGTTGTTGCCATCCGCGCTCTTGACGTTGGAGCTGATCAGCAGCCCGGCCACGCCCGCGCAGAAGCCGCAGAACACGTAGGCACCGGCGATGATGCGCCGCGCGCGGACGCCGGCCACGCGCGCCGCGCCCGGGTTGATGCCGACCGACTGCACGAACAGGCCCAGCGCCGTGTGCGTGATCGCGAGGTACACCAGCGCGAACACCAGCGCCGCGATGTAGACCGAGAACGGCAGGCCGAAGAGATAGCCGCTGCCGATGAAGAAGAACGGCGCGTAGTAGATCGTGATGATCTGCCCGCCGGTGATGAGCTGCGCGATGCCGCGCCCGGCCACCATGAGGATCAGCGTCGCGATGATGGGCTGCATGCCGACGCGCGCCACCAGGAGCCCGTTCCACAGCCCGCAGATCGCGGCCACGCCGAGCGCCGCCAGGATCGCCATCCACATCGGGAAGCGGCTCACCTCGGCGGCGGCGCCGTCGCTCACGACCAGCGAGCCGCCGATCATCCATGCGGCCAACGCCGCAGCGATGGCGACCACCGCGCCCACGGAGATATCGATGCCGCGCGTGGCGATGACCGGCGTCATCCCGAGCGATACCAGCACCAGCGGCGATGCGCGGTTGAGGATGTCGACCAGGCTGCCGTAGAGGTGCCCGTCGCGCACCTCGATGTGCACGAAGCTCGGGTTGAACGCAGCGTTGATCGCGAGCAGGATCACGAGCGTGATGACAGGCCACGCGAGCCGGTGCCGGAAGATGCGTGCGATGCGCTCGGTCATGTCGCTCATGCCTCCGCCGCGATGAGGTCGTAGACGGCATCCTCGCTCGTCCCAGCAGGCAGCTCGCCCACCTTGCGCCGCTCGCGCAACACCACGATGCGGTGCGAGACACGCACCACCTCGTTCATCTCCGACGAGATGAAGATGACCGCCATGCCGCCGCGCGCGAGGCGAAGGATCTCGTTCATGATTTCCTGCTTGGCCGCGACGTCGATGCCGCGCGTCGGTTCGTCGAGGATGAGCAGACGCGGCTCTGTCGCGAGCCAGCGCGCCAGCAGCGCCTTCTGCTGGTTTCCGCCCGAGAGCAGGCCGATGGGCGTGTCGACGCTCGCGGTCTTGATGCCCAGCGCCTCGACGAAGCGCTGCGCCAGCGCGGTCTGCTCGGTGCGCGTCATTGCGCTCAGCACGCCGCGACGCGCCTGCAGCGCCAGTGCGATGTTCTCGCGCAATGAAAGATCGGCCACGATGCCGTCGGTCTTTCGCTCTTCGGGGCACAGTGCGAGTCCGTGCCGCACCGCATCGGCCGGGCTGCCCAGATCCACCGCGACACCGTCGATCCGCAAGGCGCCGCAATCGGGCTTCGCCAGACCAAAGAGCAGTCGCGCGAGTTCGGTTCGACCCGAGCCGAGCAGCCCCGCGAGGCCCACCACCTCGCCGTTTCGCACATGCAGATCGACGGGCTGCAGCTGGCCGTGCTGGCCCAGTCCTTCGGCTTCCAGCACGTTGCCTGCCGCTTCATCGATGACGGGCAATTGCGCGGGCCCCGTCGCCTGCGCGGCAAGCTCGCGACCGACCATCGCCGAGATCAGCGCCTGCGGGCCCAGCTCGCGAGTCGGCCATTCGCCGAGCCATGCGCCGTTGCGCAGCACCGTGATGCGATCCGACACTGCATAGACCTGGTTGAGGAAGTGCGTGACGAACAGGATCGCCATGCCCTCGCCGCGCAAACGCCGAAGCACCGCGAAGAGGCTCTGCACCTCGTCATCGTCCAGGCTCGACGTCGGCTCGTCGAGGATCAGCACTTTCGACGACACCCCCAGTGCGCGCGCGATCGCGACCATCTGCTGCACAGCCACCGAATAGCTCGACAGCAACCGCGACACGTCGATGTCCACCTCGAGCCGGGCGAGCAGCGCGCGCGCCTCCTGATTGACGGCCGCCCAATGGATGCGCAGGCCCCGACGCGGATAGCGGCCTGCCAGGATGTTCTCCGCCACCGACAGGTTCGGGCAGAGGTTCACTTCCTGGTAGACCGTGCTGATGCCCATCTTCTGCGCCTCGATCGGCGAGGCGGGGCGGACCGGCTGGCCCGACAGGGCCATCTCGCCGCTGTCGGCCGCATACACGCCCGTGAGCACCTTGATGAGCGTGGACTTGCCCGCGCCGTTCTGCCCGAGAAGCGCGTGGATCTCGCCGGCACGCAGCCGCAGCGACACGCCGCGCAGCGCCGCCACCCCGCTGAACTGCTTGTCGATGCCCGTGAGCTGGAGCACCGGCGCATCGGTGGATGCTGTGGTGCTCGTCATTTGTTCTTGTTGTAGACATCGATGAACACGGCGGCGAGCAGCACCAGTCCTTTGATGACCTGCTGGTAGTCGATGCCGATGCCGAGGATCGACATGCCGTTGTTCATCACGCCCATGATGAAGGCGCCGATCACCGCGCCCATGACCTTGCCCACGCCGCCCGATGCCGAGGCGCCGCCGATGAAGCAGGCCGCAATCACGTCGAGCTCGAAGCCCAGACCGGCCTTCGGCGTCGCGGTGTTCAGCCGTGCCGCGAACACGAGCCCCGCCAGCGCCGCGAGCACGCCCATGTTCACGAAGGCGAGAAAGGCCAGCCGCTGGGTCTTGATGCCCGACAGGCGGGCCGCCTTCTCGTTGCCGCCCAGCGCGTAGATGCGGCGGCCGATGGTGGTTCGGTTGGTGACGAACTCGTAGGCGACGATCAGCACCGCCATCACGATCAGCACGTTGGGCAGGCCCTTGTAGGTGGCGAGCAGGTAGCTCAGCAGCAGGATCGCGCCCGCGAAGAACAGGTTCTTCACGAGGAAGAAGGCGTAGGGCTCCTGCGCCATTCCGTGCTCCGCGAGCCGCGCGCGCCCTCGCATCTTGAAGAACACCAGCGCCGCGGCGGCGAGCACGCCGAGCAGCAGCGAGGTGGTGCGCAGGCTTTCGCCGCCGATCACGTCGGGCACGAAGCCCGAGCTGAGCTTCTGGAAGGCTTCGGGGAACGGCCCGACGGACTGCCCCGCGAGCAGCGCCAGCGTGAGCCCCTTGAACACCAGCATGCCGGCCAGCGTGACGATGAACGACGGAATCCTGAAGAAAGCCACGAACCATCCCTGCGCCGCGCCGATCGCCCCCCGGCGATGAGGCACACGATGAAGGTCGGCACGAAGTGCCAGTCGTACTCCACCATCAGCACCGCGGCCAGCGCGCCGATGAAGCCGCACACCGAGCCGACCGACAGGTCGATGTGCCCCGCGACGATCACCAGAAGCATGCCCAGCGCCATGATGACGATGTAGCTGTTCTGCAGCACCAGGTTCGTGAGGTTCAGCGGCCGCATCAGCGTGCCGTCCGTCAATACCTGGAACAGCACCATGATCGCGATCAGCGACAGCAGCATGCCGTAGTCGCGCAGGTTGTTCTTGATGAAGCCCGCGTGCTCGGCCGCCGGGCCCAGGAACCCCGCAGAACCGGCTTCGCCGGGCTGCTGGGGTTGCCCCCGGAGAGGGGGTGTCCGAGCCACACGAAGCGGGCGAGGCTGGGGGTGATCGATCATTCATTGCTCCCGGATGCGACGATGACTCTCATGATTTTTTCCTGCGAGGCTTCCGCCACGGGGAACTCAGCGACGAAGCGCCCTTCGTTCATCACATAGATGCGGTCGCACATACCGAGCAGCTCGGGCAGTTCCGATGAAATCATCAGGATGCCTTTGCCTTCGCTCGCGAGCCGATCGATGATGCTGTAGATCTCGTACTTGGCGCCCACGTCGATGCCGCGCGTTGGCTCGTCGAGCATCAGCAGCTCGGGCTCCGTGAAGAGCCACTTGCTCAGCACCACCTTCTGCTGGTTGCCGCCCGAGAGATTGACCACGCGCTGGTTCACGCCGGGGCAGCGGATGTTGAGCGCGCGGCGATAGTCGTTCGCCACCTTGAACTCGCGTGCATCGTCGATCACCCCGCGCTCCGAGATCGCCGCGAGATTCGCCAGGCTCACGTTCCTGCGGATGTCCTCCTCGAGCACCAGCCCCGCGCTCTTGCGGTCTTCGGTGACGTAGGCGATGCCGTGGTCGATCGCCTTGCGGATCGTGCTCACATCGACTTCCTTGCCGTGCATATGCACCGAGCCGCGGATGCGCTGCCCGTAGGAGCGCCCGAACACGCTCATCGCGAACTCGGTGCGCCCCGCGCCCATCAGGCCCGCGATGCCGACGATCTCGCCGCGCCGAACATGGAGATTCACGCCCTTGATCTGCTCGCGATCGGCATGCAGCGCATGGTGCACGCGCCAGTCGCGCACCTCGAAGATGACTTCGCCGATCTGCGGCGTGCGCTCCGGGTAGCGATGCGCCATGTCGCGCCCGACCATGCCGCGGATGATGCGGTCCTCGCTGATCGGCACGGCGCGGCAGTCCATGGTCTCGACCGTCGCGCCGTCGCGCAGCACGGTGATCGAATCGGCCACCTTGGCGATCTCGTTGAGCTTGTGCGAGATGAGGATCGACGAGATGCCCTGCGCCTTCAGCTCCAGCAGCAGCTTCAGCAATGCATCGCTGTCGCTTTCGTTGAGGCTCGCGGTCGGCTCGTCGAGGATCAGGAGGCGCACCTCCTTCGACAGCGCCTTCGCGATCTCCACCAGCTGCTGCTTGCCAACGCCAAGGTTGGTGATGAGCGCGGTGGGCGGCTCGTTGAGCCCCACCTTCGCGAGCAGTTCGCGGGTGCGCGCATAGGCCTCGAACCAGTCGATCACGCCACCCTTGGCCGTCTCGTTGCCGAGGAAGATGTTCTCCGCGATCGACAGGAGCGGCACCAGCGCAAGCTCCTGGTGAATGATGATGATGCCGAGCGCCTCGCTGTCGGCGATGTCCCTGAAGCGGCGCAGCTCGCCGTCGAAGTGGATCTCGCCCGCGTAGGATTCGCAGGGATACACGCCGCTCAGCACCTTCATGAGCGTGGACTTGCCCGCGCCGTTCTCGCCGACCACCGCATGGATCTCGCCGGCGCGCACTGCGAGGTTGACGTTGTCCAGCGCGTTGACCCCCGGAAAGGTCTTGGTGATGCCGCGCATCTCCAGAATCACATCGTTCACCCTGTCTCCTTCGAACCTGCGGGGCCGATGAGCCGGCCCCGCATCGCGTTCATCGCTTCCGCAGCGGCTACTTGATCTGACTCTCCTTGTAGTAGCCGGTGTCGACCAGCGCCTGCTTCCAGTTCGTCGCATCGACGCTCACCGGCTTGAGCAGGTACGAAGGCACGACCTTCACGCCGTTGTTGTAGGTCTTGGTGTCGTTCACTTCCGGCGCCTTGCCCGCCATCATCGCGTCGACCATGTTGACCGTCACCTTCGCCAGTTCGCGCGTGTCCTTGAACACCGTGGAAGTCTGTTCCTTCTTGAGGATCGACTTGACCGAAGGGACTTCGGCGTCCTGTCCCGTCACCACCGGCATCGGCTGCTGCGGCGTGCCGTAGCCCACGCCCTTGAGCGAGGAGATGATGCCGATCGAGAGCCCGTCGTAAGGCGACAGCACCGCATCCACGCGATCCTTCGTGTAGAAGGCCGACAGCAGGTTGTCCATGCGTGCCTGCGCCACGGCACCATCCCAGCGCAGCGTCGAGACCTTGTCCATGCCCATCTGCTTGCTGCGCACCACCAGCTTGCCGCTGTCGATATAGGGCTTGAGCACCGACATCGCGCCGTTGTAGAAGAAGAAGGCGTTGTTGTCATCCGGCGATCCGCCGAAGAGCTCGATGTTGTACGGCCCCTTTCCCTCCTTGAGCTTCAGCGCCTGCTCGATGTACTGCGCCTGCAGCACGCCGACCTGGAAGTTGTCGAAGGTCGCGTAGTAGTCGACGTTCTTCGAGCCGCGGATCAGCCGGTCATACGCGATGACCTTGATCCCCTTGTCCGCGGCCTTCTGCAGCACGTCCGACAAGGTCGTCCCGTCGATCGCCGCGATCACCAGCACCTTCGGCCCCTTCGTCACCATGTTCTCGATCTGCGCGAGCTGGTTCGGAATATCGTCCTCCGCGTACTGCAGATCGGTCTTGTACCCCTTCTCGTTGAAGTACTTGACCATGTTCCCGCCATCCGCGATCCACCGCGCCGACGACTTCGTCGGCATCGAGATCGCGACCATCCCCTTGTCCTGCGCGTAGGCCACAGGCCCGAGCCCCAACACCACAACGGCCGCCACGCCGCCCAACAAGGCCTTCAGAAATTCTCTTTTCATCAACGTCTCCTCTGAGTGAATGCAAAGTGGCCGCGAAGTGCGCGAGCCTGGGGGTTAGTACTTCCTGCTGGGGAATTCGGCCTTGGCGACCTCCATCGGGAAGATGCCCTCCTTCGTCAGGATGCGCTTGGGCAGCGGCTTGCCGGCCTTGATGTCCTTGACCGCGCTCATCAGTTGAGGGCCGAGCAGCGGACTGCATTCGACCGAGACGTTGAGCTTCCCGGCCATCATGGCCTCGAAGGCGCCCTTCACGCCGTCGATGGAGATGATCACGATGTCCTGCGCCGGCTTCATCCCCGCCTCTTCGATGGCCTGGATGGCGCCGATCGCCATGTCGTCGTTGTGCGCGAAGAGCACATTGATGTTCTTGCCCTCGGCCTTGAGGAAAGCCTCCATCACCTCCTTGCCCTTGGCACGGGTGAAGTCGCCGGTCTGCGAACGGATGATCTTGTACTTCGGATCGCTCTTGATGATCTCCTCGAAGCCCTTCTTGCGGTCGATGGCCGGCGCGGAGCCCACCGTGCCCTGCAGCTCGACGATGTTCACCGGCCCCTTGTTGTCCTTCATCTTCTCGACCAGCCAGCGGCCGGCCTTGCGGCCTTCCTCGACGAAGTCCGAGCCCATGAAAGTCACATAGAGCGTGTCGTCCTTGCTGTTGACCGCGCGATCGGTCAGCACCACCGGGATGTTCGCGGCCTTGGCTTCCTTCAGCACGGTGTCCCAGCCCGACTCGACCACCGGCGAGAAGGCGATCACGTCCACCTTCTGCGCGATGTACGAGCGGATGGCCTTGATCTGGTTCTCCTGCTTCTGCTGCGCGTCGGAGAACTTGAGGTCGATGTCGGCCTCCTTCGCGGCCGACTTGATCGACTCGGTGTTGGCGGTGCGCCATTCGCTTTCCGCGCCCACCTGGGCGAAGCCCAGCACGATCTTCTTCTGCGCGAACGCCGTGACAGGCAGCAGCGAAGAAAGCGACGCGCTGGCAAGAGCGATGTTGAGCGTGCGACGGTTCAGTTTCATGTTGTCTCCTGGTTGACGTGGTGAAAGAACTCTTTGGTGTTGTTATGGCAGTCACTCAGGCCAGCACGTAGCCGGTCTTCACGGTGGTGTAGAACTCCGCGGCGTACCGGCCCTGCTCGCGCGGGCCGTAGCTGGAGGCCTTCCGGCCACCGAAGGGGACGTGGTAGTCGACGCCCGCCGTCGGCAGGTTGACCATGGTCATGCCGACGCGTGCATGGCGCTTGAAGTGCGAAGCCCGCGCGAGCGAGCTGGTGCAGATGCCCGCGCACAGGCCGAAGGGCGTGTCGTTGGCCACCGCGAGCGCGTGCTCGTAGTTGTCCGCCTGCAGCACGCAGGCGACCGGGCCGAAGATCTCCTCGCGCGCAACGCGGTGCTCGGGCCGCGCGAGGAACAGCGCCGGGCTCATGAAGTAGCCGTCGCTCGCGCGCTGCAGCCGCTCGCCGCCAAAGACGTGCTCGGCACCTTCTTCGATGGCGTTCGCGACCGCGGCGAGATTGAGGTCGAGCTGGGCCGCATCGACCACCGGGCCGATGTCGATCCCGCGTTCCAGCGCATGGCCGACTTTGAGCGCGGCCAGCCGATGCCGCAGTCGCACCACGAAGGCGTCGTGCACCGAAGCTTCGACGACCAGCCGGCTCGACGCGGTACAACGCTGGCCGGTCGAGAAGTAGGCACCCTGCACCGCGCAATCGACCGCACGATCCAGGTCCGCATCCGCGAGCACCACCAGCGGGTTCTTGCCCCCCATCTCGAGCTGCACCTTCGCGCGCCGGCGCGCGGCGGCCTGCAGGATGTGCTCGCCGGTCGGCACCGAGCCGGTGAAGCTGATCGCATCGACCAGCGGGCTGTCGACGAGGGTCTGCCCCACTTCACGGCCGCTGCCCATCACGAGGTTGAAGGTGCCCGCCGGCAATGCCGCGCGGCTGATGATCTCCGCCAGCGCCCAGCCGCAGGCCGGCACCAGCTCGGCCGGCTTGAAGACGACGCTGTTGCCGTAGGCGAGCGCGGGCGCGATCTTCCAGGCGGGAATCGCGAGCGGGAAGTTCCAGGGCGTGATGAGCCCGACCACGCCGACCGGCTCGCGCGTGATGTCGACCTGCACGTCCGGCCGCACGGAGGCCAGCATCTCGCCACCGGCCCGCAAAGCCTCGCCCGCGAAGAACTTGAAGATGTGGCCGGCGCGCGCAGCCTCGCCGACGGCTTCGGGCAGTGTCTTGCCCTCTTCCCGCGCGAGCAGCATGCCGAGCTCTTCGCGGCGCGCGAGCATCTCGCTGCCGATCTGGTCGAGCACGTCGGCACGCCGCTGCGGCGTGGTGTGGCTCCAGTGCGGAAAGGCATCGGCCGCGGCGCGGATCGCGAGATTGGTCTGGTTGCGATCGGCACGCGCATATTCGGCGACCACCTCCCGCGTGTCGGACGGGTTCCGGCTGATGCCGGTGGTGACGCCCGTCTCCCATCGGCCGTTGATGAACTGCCGTGTGCGTTGCTGAAGCTCGTTGCGTTTCAAGGTGGGGCGAGTCTAGGAATCGCCCCGATATCTTTCCAATCAAGATTTGGATGGAATCGATATCAGAACCGGCATTCAGGTAAACCCCATGACCAACTACACGCACTGGTTCATCCGCGCGCGCCTCAAGACCCGGCAGCTTCTGCTGCTGGTCGCGCTCGCGGAAGAAGGCAACATCCACCGTGCTGCACAGGTGCTCAACATGACGCAGCCGGCGGCCTCGAAGCTGTTGAAGGACCTCGAGGACGTGCTGCAGGTGCCGCTCTTCGAGCGCCTTCCGCGCGGCATGCAGCCGACCTGGTACGGCGAGACGATGATCCGCCACGCGCGCATCGCGCTCGCAAGCCTCAACCAGGCGCACGACGAGCTGATGGCGCTGAAGGCCGGCGGCGCGGGGCAGGTGAACATCGGCGCGATCACGGCGCCGGGGTTGGTGCTGCTGCCGCCGGCCGTGGCCGCGGTGAAGCGCGAGCATCCCAACCTGCGCGTGTCACTCGAGATCGAGACCAGCCCGGTGCTGCTCGAGCGGCTGGAGCAGGGCAAGCTCGACCTGCTCGTTGCGCGGCTCTTCGCGGAGCACGACAAGACCAACCTGCGCTACGAGGCCCTCACCGAAGAACCCGTCTGCGCGCTGGTGCGGCCCGGCCATCCCTTGCTGGGCATGAGCGGGCTCGGGCTGCGCGACCTCGGTGTCCGCCGGCTGGATCGTGCCGCCCGCCGGCAGCGTGCTGCGGCACCGCTTCGACCTGATGTTCCAGGAGGAAGGCCTCGCACCGCCGATCAACGTGATCGAGACCGCGGCGCTGCTTTTCATCACGCGCATGCTGCAGCAGAGCGACATGGTGGCGGTGCTCGCGTCCGACGTGGCGCGCTACTACGCGGCGCACGGCATCGTCACGCTGCTTCCGGTGGAGATGCCCTGCCACATGGACGCCTTCGGCATCATCACGCGCACCGACCGCCTGCTCTCGCCCGCGGCCAAGGTGATGATGAAGGCGTTGAAGGCGGAGAGCTTCGCCGCTTACGGCAAGCGCCTGGACGACTGAAACCCATCACGAGGAGCACGCATGCCCACCATCCCCCACACCCTCGATGCACCCCGCTGCATCTGGCCGGCCGCCGCCACGCTGGGCGAAGGCACGCTGTGGTCGCAACGCGAGGAGGCGCTGTACTGGGTCGACATCCTCGAGCGGCGCCTGCATCGCTATCACCCGGCCGGCGAAACCCGCGCGAGCTGGGATTTCGATGAAGAGATCTCCGCGCTCGCGGAACGCGCCGCCGCGCCGGGGCTGATCGTCACGCTGCGACGCGGCTTCGCGCTGTTCGATCCGTCGCGCAACGCGCCGCCGCAGTACCTCCACCAACCGGAACCCGAGCTGACGGCTAACCGCTTCAACGACGGCAAGTGCGACGCAGAGGGACGCTTCTGGGGAGGCACCATGGATTTCGACTGTCAGGCGCCGACCGGCTCGCTCTACCGTTTCGATGCGAATGGCCGCTGCACGAAGCACGACGAAGGATTCGCGGTCACCAACGGCCCGACCTGGTCGCAGGACGGGCGCACGATGTATTTCAACGACACGGTGAAGGGCCGCATCCATGCCTACGACTTCGATGCCGACACCGGCACGCTCTCGAACAAGCGCGAGTGGCATCGCTTCGCGCGGGGCGACGGCTATCCCGACGGCATGACCACCGACGCGGCGGGCCGGCTCTGGATTGCACACTGGGGCGCCGCCTGCGTGAGCTGCCACGATCCGGTGAACGCCGCCGAGCTGATGCGCATCAAGCTGCCCACGAGCCACATCACGAACTGTGCGTTCGGCGGGCCGGACCTGCGCACGCTCTACATCACGAGCGCGACCAGCGGACTCACGCCGGCGCAGCGCGAGGCCGAGCCGCTGGCGGGGGCTTTTCGCGGTGCCGCTCGACGTCGCTGGCTTGCCCGCATCGCCTTTCGCGGGCTGACGCCGATCGCCACGCCCCTTAGTACAAGACAACCATCTTTTCAAGCCTTTGACAGCGGACTAGACCAAAAGGATGGGTTGCATTGCACCCATGCCACGTGTTCAATGCACCGGACATGGCTGAAGAAGCCCCAACAACAACATGCGAACTGGAGAAGAGGAATGAGCGATCCAACCTTGAACCCAGCGGAGGAAATACCGGTCGTCCGGCTCATCGATGACGATGTGGCCTTCCGGCGCGCCGTACGCCGCCTGCTCCAGGCGGCCGGGCATCAGGTCGCGGAGTACAGCTCGGTGGGCGCGATGCTGCTGGAGGGCATCGGGAGCGCACCGGGATGCCCGGTGCTCGACATCCATATGCCCGGGCCCAGCGGGCTCGATCTTCAGGAAATGGTCGCCACGCAGTCCGATCCGCTGCCCGTGATCTTCGTGACCGCCGAGGCCACGGTGCACGAGACGCTGCGCGCGATGAAGGCCGGCGCGGCCGACTTTCTCTTCAAGCCGGTCGACGGCGACACACTGGTGTCGGTGGTCAACAAGGCGATGGCCGAAGACGCCGCGCGGCGCAAGGCTCGCAGGCATCTCACCGAACTGCAGAACCGCTATGCCCGCCTGAGCCCGCGCGAGCGGCAGGTAATGAACATGGTGGTCAACGGCGCGCTCAACAAGCAGATCAGCGCCGAACTCGGCGCGGCGGAGCGCACCGTCAAGGCCCACCGCGCGCACGTGATGGCGAAGATGGGCGTGGGCTCACTGGCCGACCTGGTCCGCGCGGTCGTCCAGCTCGACGCGCCGGTCGGCCACTGACCGCAGGCGTGCAGCACATCGCCGGTCTCCGCTAGCGCTTCAGTCGCAGGCCGGTGACGAGGTAAGTCAGGCCCAGCACCGCGGTCAGCGCGACCACGATCGAGCGGCGGCTGTCCTCGGTCGACAGCCCGAAGATCAGCGCCAGCCCGAAGAGGAGCGTGCCCAGACTGACGATGAACGCCGCCAGTGCGCCGCTGCGGGGGCCGTTCGGCAGGGGCTGCCCGCCCTTCATGTAGACGTAGATGATCCCGACCGCACCCAGCACGATGCAGAAGACGATGACCGCGCCGTAATAGGCCACCGAGCCGAGCACGCGCGACTGGATGCCCGGGTTGGCGAGCCCGAACACGCCGATCACGACGCGCATCGCCGCATCGGCGAAGACCAGCGTGGACAGCCACCGCCCCGGCGGGTACTTGGACACCGTGAACCACAGCGCCATCCCGATCAGCCCGTCGACCAGCGAGAAGTAGCCGTTGCGCCCCAGGCCCTTCTGCGCCTCGACGGAGATGGGTGCGATCAGCAGGTAGGCCACGAAGAGCAGGCTGATCGCCCCCGAAGCAGCAGTACCAGTCGCAGGTTCATGACGCAACTCCCGTCGGGTGGATCGTGCCTACTTCTTCTTGGCGGCCTTGCCGGCCGGCTCGACGAACAACGCCTCGCCCTGGACCAGCGTCGCCTCCACCTGGTCGCCGACCTTCAGCGACTCGAGCAGCTTCGGATCGTCGACCTCGAACTTGCGCGTCTCGTGCACGCCGCGCAGCGTCACCGTCTTCTTCTTCCGGTCGATGGCGAAGACATTGACCACCGCGTGGACCGTGTGCCGCACCCCCACGCCGGGGCTCTGCCCAGGCTGCGAAAGGAACACCTCGACCCAGTCGGTGCGCTGGCGGATGCCGCCGCCTTCCACCTTGCGCAGTTCGACCAGCAGCGCCGCGCCCTGCTTCAGGGTCACGACGTCGCCGACCTTGAGCTTGTCGAAGTTCTTGACCGCGTCGCTGGCCCGGATCGTGACCTCCTGCCCGTCGGGCCGCTTGAGGGTGATGTCGCGCGTCGCGGAATCGATCTTGGTGATGGTGGCCGAGCGCGTGCGCACGCCACCGGCGACCGCCCCGCCCGGCTCGCGGCCGATCACGACCGCGCCGGCGTCCGGCGGCGCGGCCTGGGACTTGTCCTGCGACCAGGCCGGAACCGACAGCGTGGCGGACACCGCCAGCATGAAACCCACAAAGCGCTTGTTCATGAATAAAGCTCCTGATGATGGGAAGAAAGAATCGATCAGTCGCCGGACCAGGGCCCGACCACCTGCCACGGCTGCGCGCCCTTGGCACTGCTCTTGTTCCTGCAGAAGATGTAGTCGCCGGCGTTCTGCAGCGAGCCGTGGCGGTTTTCCACACGCGCGAGCTTGCAGCCGGGGCGACCTTTCGGGTCCTTCGAAGGCGTGACGCTGCCGCTGGCGCTGGCGCCGTTTTCCCACTTGGTGGTGACGCCGTCTTCGCCGTCCAGCGCCTTGTTGATCGTCTTGGTCATGACCTCGACGTCGGCCTTGCTGAACCGCGTGATCGGCGTGTCGCGCATCGCGTTGTAGTTGCTGAGCGGGCGCGCGCCCGCCGATGCCGCGGCCAGCACCGCCGCAGCGGCCACCAGCCATTTGATTCCCTCTCTCCTTTGCATCCTCGCCCCTTTGCTTCGGAAGTCTGACATCGGCCTCGCGATCAGCGCACGAACCTACCGTTCCGATGCGTCGCTGGCCGGGTCATGTTGTAGCCGGCCCGCAGCGCGAAGTCCATCGGGCCATCTTGGGGCTCGCCGCACGGCCTGCAAATCGGCCCGACGGGCAGCGCCCCATGCCCCTTCGGGCAATAGACCGGCTGCGCCCATGCGGGTGAGAGAGCGCGCGATGCCTTTCGGCAACACCGGGCGCCCCGCGCCAAACAGACGGCGCGCCACACCGCAATAGTTCACACGGTCGATGCTGCGAGCCGCCAGGCGCGCATTAGGATGAACGAAACCAGTGCATCGAGGCAGGGAGGCCGCATGAAGACACGTTTCGAGATCGAGTCACTTCTCACCGCCGTCGCCATCGCGGTTCCGCTGACGGCGAATGCGGAGCCGGCGGCCATGTCCGCGGAGCAGCAGGAGGCGGACTACCGCGTGGTCGCCGCGCGCTGCGGCACACCCGCGTACGAGAAGGCGTTCTTCAGCCAATCGAAGGCCGCGGTCGCCGCCGGCCTGGTCGCGAAGAACCGGCCGCCCGCCGAGGTCGAGAAGACCATCACCGCGCTGCGGCGCAGCCCCTTCGTGCTCGTCGCGGCGCAGTCGGATTGCGCGGCACAGCTCAAGCAGCTCGATGAACTTCGCAGCAGCCGTGGCGCGCTGCTCAAGTCCTCGCGCGGCGCGCGCAAGGCGGCCGCGAGATAGCCGGGCGGGCGTCAGAGCCCGCCGTACATGCTTTCGCCGGACGACGCGCGATCGTGCCGCTTCGAGGCGCTGCGCAGGCTCAGTACCCAGAGCCGCGCATGCCGCTGTTCGCGGCTCTCGAAGTGTTCGGTGAAGCGGCGTATGCCGGGCCGCTCGATGGCCGCGAGCGTCATCCAGTCGGTGCCGCCGAACGACGGCGACTCCCCGCTGCGATCGACCAGGGCCGGTCGAAGCGCGGTCACCCATTCGGTGGGAACGGACGGGTCGCGATCCAGTGTGCGCAATGCGATCTTGGCGGCCTTGGGGCTCAACGCCTGGATCTTGTGAAGGTGGAAATCGAGGTCCAAGAGGCTACCCCCTTTCAGATACATCAGGATACATGTGAATGTGAAAATTTCACATGGGTAATCCCCAGGGATTCACTCTGGATTGCGCGCGAGGCTATTCCGAGCTCATTCGTTTGTATTCATTCCGCTTCATCGCGAGGTAGTCCTGCTTCTCGACCTCGTGCAACTGGCGCGCGTAGCGCTCCGTGTTGTCGAACCAAATGGCGAGGCGCTCGGACAGCTGGGCCTTGGCAGGCCGCTCCATGTAGGCGTCGATCGCCAGGTAGTAGCGCATCGTGTTGCGCTCGACAACGCCGAGCATGCCGCCGACGTATTCCGGCTGGCCCGACGCGTCCTTGCCGGTGGAGGTGAAGCCGACCTTGTCGGCGCCGAGCGTCTTGAGATAGGCCAGCATCGCGATCCGCGCCGCCGTGCCGTAGCCGTAGGAGTAGCCGAGATGGATGAAGGTCTTGCCGTCCGGGAGCGGTGTCGCTTCGAGGTCGATGTCGTAGTCATGCGTCGACATCGGCCCCGTCTCCGCGGTCAGCGACACGGCGAGGTAGTCCGGCGAGACCTTCGGCGCATGCCAGACGAAATTGATCCGCTGCGCCTGCGACAGCGGCTGGTCGAACTTGCGGCCCTCCGCAACGTCGAGCTGCGTGACATCGCCCGATGGACGCACGGCGCAGTACTTGGTGTTGAGGTGCAGCATCAGCACGTCGCACCAGACCGCCGGCTGGCTGAGCGATGCGCTCACCTCGCTGAAGGGATGGTTCAGCACCGCGAAAATGCGGCCGCTCAGTTGCCCCGACGCCTCCTTGGATTCCAGTGCCAACGGTCGCCCGAAAGCGTTCTGCGCCAGTTGCGGCTTGACGGCCGCGTGCTTGGCCTGCATGGCTTCGGCGCTGCCGAGCGCCTGCGACTGCGCAAGCGCCACGACCGGCACGAGTGCCGGCAAGAAAAGCATGAACAGCCAGAGCGCCAGCCGGCGGAATGTCGAGTGCTTCATCATGATGAATACATCCTTCCGGCACGGCGTTGCCTGACTTGCAAACGGGCGCTCACCGGGGCGGTGCATGCTGCGCGCCGTGCAATGCGCAGCACGCACCGCCCCGCGGCATCACAAGGCCGTGATCGAGACGGCCTTGGTCACCGGGTAGGCCTCCATGGCTTCGGGGCCGCCTTCCGAGCCATACCCCGAATCCTTCACGCCGCCAAAGGGCATTTCCGGCGTCGGCGTCGCGGGCTGGTTGACCCAGAGCATGCCCACTTCGAGCTGATGCGACAACAGGTGCAAGTTCTTGATCGACTTGGTGTAGGCGTAGCCTGCCGGGCCGTAGGGCAGGCGATTGGCTTCGGCGATGGCCTCCTCGATGGTGTCGAAGCCGCGGATCGCCGCGATCGGGCCGAAGGGTTCGTTGTTGAACACGTCGGCCTCGAGCGAGACGTCGGTCAGCACGGTCGGCGCGAAGAAGTTGCCGTCGGCGCCGACGCGCTCGCCGCCGGTCGCGACGGTTGCGCCGGTCGCGCGGGCGTCGTCGATCACCTTGGCCATCGCGGTCAGGCGGCGCGCGTTGGCCAGCGGGCCGAGCGTGGTGCCTTCGGCCGTGCCGTCGCCGAGCTTGAGGCTCTCGGCGTGCTTCACCATCGCCTTCGCGAAGGCGTCGCAAAGGCTGTTGTGCACCAGGAAGCGGGTCGGCGAGATGCAGACCTGGCCGGCGTTGCGGAACTTGGCCGCGCCCGAGGCCTTGACCGCGAGCTCGACGTCGGCGTCCTCGGCGACGATCACCGGCGCATGGCCGCCCAGTTCCATCGTGGCGCGCTTCATGTGCGCACCGGCCATCGCGGCGAGCTGCTTGCCGACCGGCGTCGAGCCGGTGAAGGTCACCTTGCGGATGATCGGATGCGGGATCAGGTAGCTGGAGATCTCGGCCGGATCGCCGAACACCAGGCCGACGGTGCCCTTCGGCACGCCCGCATCGACGAAGGCCTGCAGCAACGCGGCCGGCGAAGCGGGCGTCTCTTCAGGCGCCTTCGCCAGGAAGGAGCAGCCGCTCGCGAGCGCCGCCCCCAACTTGCGGACGATCTGGTTGATCGGGAAGTTCCACGGCGTGAACGCGGCGACCGGGCCGACCGGCTCCTTGATCACCAGCTGCTGCGCATTCAGGTTGCGCGACGGCACGATGCGGCCGTAGACGCGGCGGCCTTCGTCGGCGAACCACTCGATGATGTCCGCGCCGGCCAGCACTTCGCCGCGCGCTTCGACGAAGGGCTTGCCCTGCTCCTGCGTGAGCACGCGGGCGATGTCGGCGGCGCGCTCGCGCACCAGCCCGGCGGCTTTGCGCATGATCGCGGCGCGCTCGTTGGCAGGCACCTTGCGCCAGGCCTGGAAGCCGCGCTGCGCCGCGTCCAGCGCGCGGTCGAGGTCGGCGATGCCCGCGTGGGCGACCTTGCCGATGGGCTTGCCGGTCGCGGGATTGATCACATTCAAAGTCTTGCCGCTCGCGGCGTCGCACCATTCGTTGTCGATGAGCAGGCGCGTGTCGGGATAACTGGCTGAAGTCATGCTGGGTCCTTGAATCCGTGAGAGGGGTGTGCCGCCTCGAGCGAATCGAACGCGGCGGCGGCCGGATGCCGGATGCGGCGCCGGGCGCAGCGCGCATCCTAGCGCTGTTTGGCAACGGCCCGCCCGCGCCGGGTCACTGCTCGCCGCCGCCGGCGCGCACCCAGTAGAAGGTCTTCGGCGGCACCGGCATGGAAGGCGCACGCAGACGCCACGAGGGGGTGGCGCCAACCTGGCCATCCATCGAGCAATGCAGCGGCTCGCCCTCGGGAAGGCTCCGGTGCGCATCGAGCATCTCCTGCAGCGAAATCTCGGCGCTGTGGCAGCGGGTTTCCACACCGCGGACATAGAAGAGCTCGCGCGTTGCGACGAGCTGGCTGCGCGGCTGCTGGTCACCCTCCGGCCCCATCCAGGTGGCGCCGATGTCGAACGCGAGCATGACCGCATCGGGCGTGTCCATCCCCGCGAGCGAGCCGCTGTGGGCCGCCGACAGCCATCCGAGCAACTGGGGCGTGAGTTCGAAGCTGACCGAATCCGGCCCCGAAGCGCCGGCACCGGGCACTTCGACGAACACCGTCCGGGGCGCACGGCCCGCCGCTTCGGCCGGCAGCGCGCGATGTCGCCGCGCTCGCGCATGAACGACTGCGATCAACCCCGCCAGCGGCCCTGCGGTCGCCAGCACCTCGAAGGCATTGAAGCCCGTCAGCGCCGCATGAACGCCAGCGCCCGCGATTCCCAAGCTCACACCCGCTCCTCACGAGGCAGGCTCGCCGGAATCCGCGAGTGCCTGCCGCTCCAAGGCTATCGGCAGCTCACAGGAAAACTTGAGTGTTACTTGACCGACCCCACCGGCCGGGGCGTCATCGAATCCGCGACGTCCACCCAGCCACCGCCCATCGCCTGGTAGACATTGACCACCTGGGTGTAGCGGTCGGTCATCAGCCCGACCTGCGCGAGCTCGGCCGCAAAGAGTTCGGTGTCGGCCACCAGCACCTCGAGGTAGCCGATGAGCCCGCTCTCGAACTTCAGCCGCGACAACCGCGCGAACTCGCGCAAGGCGAGCACTCGCTCGCGCTGCAGCGCAACACCTTCGATGGTCTTCTGGGTACCGATCAACGCATCGTTGGTATCGCGGAAGGCGTTGAGGATGGCCGACTGGTAGACCAGTTTCGCCTGCGCCTTCTGCGCCTCGGCGGAGCGGACCTGCCCTTCGATCGCGCCGAAGGTGAAGATCGGTCCGGCGAGGCTCGCAGCCGCCTGCCACGCGGTCGCCGGGCCGGTGAGGAAGCTTCCTGCCGCGGTGCTGGTCGAGCCGTAAAGCCCGGTCAGCGAGATGCTCGGGTAGTACAGCGCCCGCGCCGCGCCGATGCTCGCGTTGGCGGCGACGAGGCTCTGCTCGGCCTGCAGGATGTCGGGCCGGCGTTCGAGCAGGCTCGACGGCAGGTCCGCCGGGACCAGCGGTGCGACGAACTCGTCGATGGTCTTGCCGCGCGGGATCGGCCCCGGATCGCGCCCGAGCAGAATCGAGATGCGCCCCTCCACCGCGGCGATCTGCTGTTCGATGACCGGGATCGAGGCCAGCGCCTGCTGGTGCTGGGAACGCACCTGCATGACCTCGGTCTTCGAGACGATCCCCGACTTGAAGCGCAGATCGAAGATGCGCGCCGTCTCGCCGAAGTTCGCGGCGGTCGCGAGCGCGATCTCGCGCTGCCGGTCCAGACCCCGCAGCGTGATGTAGCTCGTGGCAACGCCGGATACCAGCGTGAGCACCACGCCCCGCTGCGCCTGCTCGCTCGCGTAGACCTGCGCCTGCGCCGCTTCACCGAGGCGCCGCACGCGGCCGAAGAGATCGATCTGCCAGTTCGCGCCGAGCGCGGCCTGGTAGAGCGTGAAGTACGGATCGGCCGGCTCGGGAATCGGCGGCTGCCCGACGCGGCTCGCGCGGCTGCGGCTCGCCGCGCCGCTGTATCCGAGCTGCGGATAGAACTGCGAGCGCACCGTGCCCAGCGTGCCGATGAACTGGTCGATCCGCGCCGCCGCCACGCGCACGTCAAGGTTGCCCTGCAGCGCGGTTTCGACGAGCCCGTCGAGCACCGGGTCGCCGAACTGCTCCCACCATTTGGTGTTCGCCACGTCGGCGGCCCTGGGATAGTCGATCCGCCATGCGGCGGGCGCCTGCACCTCGGGGCGCCGGTAGTCGGGGCCGACAGTGCAGCCGGCGAAGGCCATGGCAACGGCGGTCAGCGCCGCCGCCGTGAGCCTGCGCGTGTCGCGTTTGCGCGCTGGAGTGGGTGTGGAGTGGGGCATCGATCGAAACATCGGAAAAGCTCAGAGAAAGGCCCAGACGAAGAGCAGCGTGACGGCAAGCATCACGACGCAGGCGACCGGCCAGCGCCGCAGGAAGGTGTCGGTGTGTTCGAGCGCGGCGCCCCCCGAAAGGGTCAGGCCCTTGAGGCCTCCCAGCGCGATGCCGACGTCGCCGGCGGGCACGCGCGGCAGGCCGCGGAGCCGGTCCAGCACGAATGCGAGCACTGCGCCGACGAGCACCGGCCACAGCGCATCCCACAGCGCGGCCGGCGCGAGCGCCTTCGGCAGCGCTTCGATCGGAAAGTCCAGATAGAGCAGCCACGGGATGACCAGCGATGCCAGGGCCATCACGATCCACGCGAGGGCCAGCACGCCCGGTGCGCGCGCATCGGCATCGGCCGCGGTGTTCTCGCCCAGACGGCGGGTGAAGTGGATCATCAACAGCGTCGAGGCGATCGAGGACACCACCGCCACCGTGCCTGCGAGCCCGGCGCCGAGCAGGTCCTTCGCCGCGTACTTGGCGAGCGAGCCGCCGGTCAGCGGCAGCCCCCGAGGCCGAGCGCAATGATGGCCGCCGGCACCAGCATCGGCCACAGATGGCGACGGCCCGTGAGCGCGACGACACCCACCGCCAGGAAGAGCGAACCCTTCACGAGCAGGTGGTGCGCCGCATAGAACGCGGCGGCGACCGGCGTCCCGGCATCGCCCGCCGCGAGCCCCATGCCGATCACCGCGACCACGAAGCCCATCTGGCTCACGCTCGAATAGGCGAGCACGGTCTTCGGATTGCGCTGCGTGATGCCGATCAGCACGCCGTAGAGCGCACCGAAGAGGCCGATCACCGCGAGCGCATGGCCGAAGCCGGGCACCGCGACGTCGAACGGCAGAAAGCGCACCAGCGCGATCACGCTTGCCTTGACCACGGCACCGCTCATCACGGCCGCTGCGGGGATCGGCGCGGCCGTGTAGGCCAGCGGCATCCAGAAGTGCAGCGGCACGAGACCCGCCTTCATGCCGAGCCCGATGAGCAGCAGGGTCACGGTGAGATCGCGCGTGGGCGAATCGGGCAACGCCGCCACCGCATCGCGGATCAGCAGGCTGCCGTCGGGCGTCGCGTTCGCCATGAGGATCAGGCCCGCGAGCAGGAAGGCCTCCGCCAGCAGCGCGAGCCCGAGGTACAGCGCGCCGGCGCGGATCGCATCCGGCCCCTCGCCCTGCAGCACGAGGCCGCTCGCGCCCACGCTCAGCACCGCGAGCAGGAAATAGAAGCCGATCAGGTCCGCCGCGAGGAACACGCCGACGCAGCCGGTCAGCGTCATCAGCCAGCAGACGATGAAGCCGTCTGGCTCGGGCCGCTCGCGCAGGAAGCGCGCCGCATAGACACCCGACAAGATCCACAGGAGCGCGGCCACGCCAAGGAGCATCGCGCCGGGCGCGTCGAGCGAGAAGCTGAGCGAGAACAAGTCGTTGCCCAGCTCGAAGCTGCCCGCGTCGGCGTCGAACAGCGCGGCGAGCAAGGCGGGCAGCGGCGCGATCACGAACAGGCGGGGCATGCGGCGACGCAGCCGCTTCGAGGCGCAGGCGACCAGCAGAAGCAGCGGCAATCCGATCGCGAGCGGCACCATCACGCCCGCACCGAGCAGGATCGCGAGCAGGGCGGTCGTGGCGATCATGGCCCCTCCACCCACACCAGCAGCGGCCGGCCGATCATCGCCACATCGATCGGGCACAGCGCCGCGACGCCCAGCAGGAACGAGCACAGCGCCAGCACCAGCACCGCGACCTGCTGGTAGCGCGGCACCACCTTCTTCGGCGTCCATCCGGCTTCGGCCGGCTCCATCGAACGCACCACCACCATGAACACGTAGGCACTGGTGAGCAGGCCGCCGACGAGCATCACGAGCGCCCACCACCACTGCGCGGTCGCGATGGCGGACGACAGCAGCAGCCACTTCGCGAGAAAGCCTCCAGAGGGCGGCAGCCCGATCAGCGACGCGCCGCCGAGCGCGAAGGCAACCATCGTCATCGGCAATGCTCGGCCCACCCCGCGCAGATCGGCCACGCGATCGTGCCCGAGCGTCGAATAGATCAACCCGGCGGCCATGAACATCGCGGCCTTCGCGGTCGCGTGCGAGATCGCCTGCAGCATCCCGCCGTTGATCGCCGGCGCGCTGTCGATCTGCGCGGCCTCCAGGCCCGCGATCAGCGGGAACATGAGGAACAGATAGCCGATCTGCGCCACTGTCGAATAGGCGATCAGCAGCTTCAGCCGCACCTGCCGCAGCGCGACCACGTTGCCGACCAGGATGGCCGCCGCGCCCAGCGCCGCGAGCAACTGGGCCGCGGGCAAGGTGACGATGTCGGCGAACACGTCGAGCCACAGCCGCACCACGAGGAACCACGCGCCCTTGATGACCAGTGCCGAGAGCAATGCGCTCGCGGCGGCGGGTGCGCCGGCATGCGCGGGGGCAGCCACAGGTGCAGAGGGAAGAGCGCGGTCTTCGCCAGCAGGCCGACCGTCATCAGCACCGCGGCGGTCCAGCTGATCGGCTCGGCACGCATGCTTTCGGCGAGCAGCGGGATGTCCAGCGTGCCGTAAGCGCCGTACAGCAGAAAGACGCCGAGCAGATAGAACATCGACCCGAGCAGCGCGAAGAGCAGGTAGCGCAGCGCCGACTGCAAGGTCTCGCCACGCCCGTCGAGGCTCACCAGCGGCACGCCCGCGAAGGTGAGCAGTTCGAGCGCGACATAGAGCGTGAAGACGTCTCCGCTCACGAACACGAGGTTGAGAGAGCCCCACACCGCGAGCAGCAGCAGCCAGAAGGTGTACGGCGCACGCGCCTCGCGAACATCGGCGGGCGTTCCGAAGTCGCCGCAGGCATAGATGCCGATCACGCCAATCACCACCGCGATCGCCACGATCATCACCACCGACAGGCCGTCCGCGCGCAGCGCCACGCCGAGTGGCGGCGCCCACCCGCCCAGCAGGTAGACCACCGGCCCGCCCGAACTCACGACCGCATCGGCGATGCCCAGCGCGATGCCGAGCCCGAGAAGCAGCGTGACCAGCGCCACGCGCTGCGCGTTGCGCCCGCCGAGCACGAAGCCCAGCATCGTGCCGATGAAGGGCAGCAGCACGGACAGCACCAGCAGCAGCCCGCCCGGCGTGGTCGCGTTCATCGAATCGGCCACCGGCACCTAGCGATCTCCAGCGGCGGCATCCGCCTTGGTGGGGCCGGCGGGCGGCTCGGAAGCCAACGCGGCGTCGCCGGTTTCCTCTTGAAGCCGCAGCAGCAGCGCGACCGCGAGCGCCGACGCGGCGAAGGCGACGACGATGGCGGTGATCAGCAGGGCCTGCGGCACAGGGTCGCCGCCCAGCCCCGCCGCCGCGCCCCGCCGCGCGATGACCGCGCACACGAGGAACACGCCGTTGCCGATCAGGTTGAACGCGAGGATCTTGCGCAGGGGCTGCGGATGGATGACGAAGCCGTACAGGCCGAGCCCGATCAGCACCGCCGCGCAGAGTCCGAACAGCGTGGTCGCTTCCGTCATTTCTGCAACGCCCTGTGCGGGGCCCCCGCCAGCAGCAGGCCCAGCGTGAGCGCGAGAGAAGGCAACAGCGCGAACTCGACGGCGACGATCCACGGCTTCGCGA
This sequence comes from Variovorax ureilyticus, assembly GCF_050632185.1. GTDB lineage: Bacteria > Pseudomonadota > Gammaproteobacteria > Burkholderiales > Burkholderiaceae_C > Variovorax > Variovorax ureilyticus_A. Next base: position 565,880 of record NZ_CP192579.1, on the reverse strand, counting down.
GGCCGTCCGGATAGCCCAGAAACGCACCCGCCATGACCGCGCCCGCGAAGCCGACGAGGATGAAGACCAGCGGCCCGACCACCAGCCAGAGGCGCAGCGCGAACCGCCCCACGCGCGGGACGTCGGCGAACCCCGCCATCATCGCCAGCAGCCACATCGTGGCGAGGATGGTCGCGCCCTGGAACTTGCCGCCGGGATGATCCGCGCCGTACCAGAAGATGTAGACACCGATCACGATGCCGATCGGCGGCAGGATGCGCGCGAAGTGCGCGAGGATGCTGTTCGGCTCCGCGATGGGCTGCAGGCTCGGGCGGCCGCCCCAGGCGCGATCCGGCGCGAGCGACCAGATGCCGAGGAGCCCAAAGGCCAGCACGATCGCTTCGAGCAACGTATCCATCGCCCGGAACGACAGCAGCACCCCCGTGATCGGGTTGCCGACGCCGGTGGTGTGGAGGTTGTCCATCACCGCCGGCGCGAGCGTCGGCGAGGCTTCGGGGAGCAGGAGCACGCAGGCGGCGACGAAGCCCGCGACCACGACCCCGCCGATCGCCGCGAGGACGCGCGTTGCGACACCGGGACGCGCGCGATTCGTCCGGGCTTCGGTGGCGCGCAGGCGCGCGGCCGCGCCCACCAGCAGCGCACCGGTCAGCCCGGCACCGATCGCGGCCTCGGTGATCGCGACATCGACCGCCACCAGCCGCAACCACACTGCCGTCAGCAGCAGGCCGTATGGAATGAACCCGGCAACCGAAGCGAAGGTGTCGCGCGCGAAGATCGTCCACGCCGCGAGCCCGATGAACAGCACCACCAGCGCGACATTCAGCACGACGCTCATCGCGGTGCCTCCCCGGGGTCCGGCGCAGCCGAAGCATCCGTTCGCTCGGTCCCGCGAATGGCGCGCGCGATCATCTGGGATGCGGTCGCCGACGCGAGCAGCACCAGCAGCCAGATCAAGATCAGCTTGAGGGCGAGGCTCACGCTGCCGACCTGCGGCAAGAGTCCGATCACGATCAGGCCCAGCCCGAGATTGTCGGCCTTGGTCAGCGCATGCAGCCGCGTGTAGGAGTCCGGAAAGCGCAGCAGCCCCACCGTGCCGGCAAGGAAGAAGAACCCGCCCGCGCAAACGGCCACGACGGTGAAGACGTCGGCGATCGTGCGCATCATGGCTTGCCCGCCTCCGCGTGGCTTGCCGCATCCGCAGCGGACTCGTCGCGCAGCAGCACCGAGCCGGCCCGCACGAACGCGATGGTCGCGAAGGGCGCCAGCACCGCGAGCGTGAGCACGACGTTGATCACGATCTCCATGCCGTGGATCGTGCCCAGCAGCAGCAGGCTCGCGATGCCGCCCGTGCAGAACAGCATGCCCGCCATCATGCGCGCCACGCTGCCCGGCTCGCGCAATACCACGACGAGGCTCACCGCAACCATCAGGAGCACGAAGGCGCAGGCGCTGAGCAGGAAATCATCCATGGCACTCATCCACCCTGCTCCACCACGACCAGCGCCTTGAGCAGCCGTTGCTCTTCCTTCGCCATCGTCTTCGCGAGCGGCTGGTCGGTGTCCAGGCAGTGATAGACCACGGCATCCGCCGTCTCCGCCACCGGCAGCGAGCCCGGCATGAGGCTCATGATCGAGACGAAGTCGTTGCGCGCCAGACCCGGCGGCAGGCTCACCGGGCACACGACGAATCCGGTCTTGAGCGGCATGCGTGGCGACATCGCGCGCCGGGCCACGTCCACGCCGGCCAGCACCGACTGCCACAGGAAGTGCGGCACGAAGGCCAGCAGCGGCAGCAGCCTCACATAGCCCACCTCGGGCGGCATCAGGTGAACGCTGGTCCAGGTCGCAGCGACGGTGGCGAAGAGCCCGACCGCGAGGTCGGCCGGCTTGAGGCTCGGCATCAACACCAGCCAGAGGCCGAGGAACAGCAATCCCCGGCTGATCACCGTGCGCACGACGGGAGCGGCTGGCGCTTTCATGAGGCCGGGTGTCCTTCCGCCGCGCCGGGCAACAGGCTCACCTCGATGCCGCCAAGGCGCTCGTAGAGCCGCACCTCGCCACGGATCGGCCACCAGTCGTAGAGGAAGATTTCCATCGGACGCCACAGCGCCACCCAGCCACCGATCCCCAGGCTTTCCTGCACGAGCCTCGCATAGCGCTGCTTTTGCAGCAGCGCCCCCACCGCCTCGCTGACCGCGAGCGCCACCGCGAGGAACGCCATCCCGATGAGCAGGCTGATACGCCCGACGCGAAACAGATGCTGCAGACGGCGCTCTGCCGCATGCGCCCGATGCTGGAAGTACTGGCCGATGGCGTCGCGAAGCATCGTGACGTCCTCCGGCCGGACGGCGGCGCTGTCGACATGGACGCACAGCGCCAGCGGCCGCCGGCCCTTGATCTCGCGTGCCCAGTCGACGATGTAGGCCTCCGCCTCGGGATCGAGATCGCGCTCGCGGAAGGGCGCCGGGTCCATCGAGTTGAAAAGCTGCCGCAACTCGGCGACATGCAGGTCGAGCACCTCGTGCGTCCGCGCCGCCGAGCGGCCATCGGGGACCGTCACGGCGGATGCGGCGACCGGGTGCTTCGGCGTCAAGGCGATGCCTCCATCCGCTCAGGTTGCGTCGACCACCGGCCGCGCGCCCCGGCGGGCGGCGCCTCGGTGGTCTTCCTTGCCGAACACCGCGACGTACATCGTGGGCAGCAGCACCAGTGTCAGCAGCGTCGCCACCAGCAGGCCGCCCATGATCGCGAAGGCCATCGAGCCCCAGAACACGGTGGGCGCGATCGGGATCAGGCCCAGCACGGTGGAGATCGAGGTCAGGATCATCGGCCGCAGCCGCGAGGTGCCCGACATCATCACCGCATCGAACACGCTGTGGCCCTCGGCGCGGTAGGTCTCGATCTGCACGACCAGGATCACCGCGTTCTTCGCGATCATCCCGATCAGCGCCAGGATGCCGAGGATCGCGACGAAGCCCAGCGGCCGATTGAAGATGAGCAGCGACAGCACCACGCCGATCAGCCCCAGCGGCAGGATGACCACCACCATCGCCAGCCGTCTGAAGCTCACGAGCAGCACCATCACGCACAGCAGCATCAGCACGATCATCAGCGGCACCACGGCAAACACCGAGTCGCTCGACACCGCGCTCTCCTCGAACAGACCACCGGTCTCCACCTTGTAGCCCTTGGGCAGCTTCGCGTTGAATTCCTTGATGTGGTCGGCCATCGCGACCACCACCGTGTCAGGCAGCACGCCATGGGTCACGTCCGCGCGCACCGTGAGCGTCGGCACCCGGTTGCGGCGCCAGATGAGCGGCAGCTCCTGTTCCTCGTTGAAGGTCGCGAACTGGCTCAGCGGCACCATGCGGCCGGTCGGCGTGGGCACCTGCAGCGAGCTCAGCGTCTGGAACGATACGCGCTGCTGGTCGGTCGCCCGGGCCACGACGTTGACCAGATAGATGTCGTCACGCACCTGCGTTACCACCGATCCGGTGATCGCTGAATTGAGGATGCCCGCGAGCGCCGCGGAACTGACGCCGAGCTGCCGGGCCTCTTCCTGGTTGATTCGGATCTTGACCTGGCGCGCGGGCTCCATCCAGTCGAAGTTGACATGCCGCACGCGCGGATCCGATCCGAGCACGCCGGCAAGGTCCAGCGAATACTTGCGCACCTCGTTCGCGTCGGGGCCGCTCACGCGGTACTGCAGCGGCCATCCGACCGGCGGGCCGAGTTCGAGCGGCGACACGCGTGCGACCACGTCCGGGAACTGCTCCGCAAGCGCCTTCTCGAGCTTGAGCTGCAACCGGTCGCGCGCATCCACGTCCTTCGCGACGATGACGAACTGCGTGAAGAACGGGTTCGCGAGCTGCACGTTCAGCGTGAGGATGAAGCGGATCGCACCGCGGCCCACATAGGTGCTGAAGTGGTCCACGTCCGGATCGCTCTTGAGGATCTGCTCCAGCCGCTCGGCCTGCGCCTCGGTCGCGTGGATCGATGCGTTCTGGCGCAAGGTCATGTCGACCGTGAGTTCGGGCCGGTCGGATGCCGGGAAGAACTGCTGCGGCACGAAGCGCACCAGGAAGAGCGTCGCCACGAAGGCCGCGATCGTCACCGCGAAAGTGACCCACTTCGCGCGGATCGCACCTTCGAGGAAGCGGGCGTACACCGCCGTCACCTTGCTCGGCTTGGCGGCCGGCGCATCGGCCTTCGGCGCCTTAAGGATGGCCTTGCCGACCAGCGGCGAGAAGATCACGGCGCCAAGCCATGACACCAGCAGCGCCAGCGCCACCACGCTGAAGATCGAGAAGGTGTATTCACCCGCCGAGCTGCGCGCGAAGCCGATCGGCACGAAGCTGGAGATGGTGACCAGCGTGCCGATCAGCATCGGCGCGGCCAGCGTCTTGTAGGCGAAGGTCGCGGCCTGGTCCTTGGTGTCGCCGGCCGCAAGGCGGTTGATCATGGCGTCGACCGTGGTCATCGCATCGTCCACCAGCAGCGTGAGCGCGATGATCAGAGCGCCCAGCGAGATGCGGTGCAGGTCGATGTGCAGCATGTCCATCAGCGCGAACACGATCGCGAGCGTGAGCGGGATCGACAGCGCCACCACCATGCCGGGCCGCACGCCCAGGCTCACGAAGCTGCACACCAGGATGATGATGATGGCCTGCCACAGCGACGACATGAAGTCGTTGATCGCGACGTCGACCGTCACCGCCTGGTCGGCCACCAGCGTGGGCTCGATGCCGTGCGGCAGGTTCGCGGTGAAGTCGGCCATCTCCTTCTTGATGTTGGCGCCGAGCGCGAGGATGTCGCCCGCCTCGCGCATCGCGATCGCCGGGCCGATGGCCGGCTTGCCGTTGACGCGGAACATCGGCTGCGGCGGATCGACGAAGCCGCGCCGCACGGTCGCGATGTCGCCGAGGCGGATCATGCGGTTGCCCACCACCAGGGTGACCGCCTCGATGTCGCGCTCGGAATCGAAGGCACCGCTCACGCGCATGAACACGCGCTCCTGCTCGGTCTGGATCGTGCCCGCGGGACGGATCACGTTCTGCGCCCGCAGCGCGTTGATGATGCTCGGGTAATCGAGCCGCAGGCCGGCGAGGCGCTCGGTCGAGAACTCGATGTAGATCTGCTCGTCCTGCGCGCCGAGCACCTCGATCTTCGAGACGTCCGGCACCTGCAGCAGCCGCGAACGCGCGGCCTCGACGTGGTCGCGCAGCTCGCGGAAGTTGAAACCATCGGCGGTGAAGGCGTAGATGATCCCGAAGGTGTCGCCGAAGTCGTCGTTGAAGAACGGTCCGACCACGCCCTGCGGCAGCGTCTGCCGCATGTCACCGACGTTCTTGCGCACCTGGTACCAGATGTCGGGGATGTCGCCCGGCGGCGTGGACTGCTTGAGGTCGACGAAGATCGTGGTCTGCCCGGCGACCGTGTAGCTGCGGACGCGGTCGAGATGGCGCGTCTCCTGCAGCGTGCGCTCCAGGCGCTCGGTGACCTGCTCCAGCGTTTCGTCGACCGTCGCGCCGGGCCAGCCGGCCGCGACGATCATGGTCCGGAAAGTGAAGGCCGGATCTTCCGCACGCCCGAGGCGCAGGAACGACAGCGCCCCTGCGACCACCGAGATGATCATCAGGAACAGCACCAGCGAGCGCTTGGAGAGCGCCCATTCCGACAGGTTCGGGCCGATCACTGCGCGGCCTCGAGGATGCGGACCTTCTGGCCGGGACGCAGTGCCTGCACGCCCGCCGTGACGACGAGATCGCCCGGCGACAGGCCGGACGTGACCTGGACGCGCGCTGCGTCGAAGGCGCGCACCTCGATCGGGCGTGCCGCGATGACGCCCGTCTTCGGATCGACCACCCACACCGAGGCGCTGTTGCCCGAGCGGTTGAGCGCCGAGGCGGGAATATCGATGGCGGGCGCGCTGTCGAGCTTGACGCGCCCGGTCACGGTGGTGCCCAGCCGCATCGCCGCGGGCGCGTCGATGAGCCGCACCCGCACGCTGAAGGTGCCCGTCACCGGATCGGCGCGCGGCGACACCTCGCGCACCTGCCCCTTCGCGGTGACCTTCGGGTCGTCGGTCAGCGAGACGGTGATCTCGGGGTTCGTTGCCGTGCTGTTCTTGACCGGCGCGGGCACGTCGAACACGGCGTCTCGCGCGCCTTCGCGCGCCACCTGCACCACCATGCGGCCGGCCTGCACCACTTCGCCGGGCTCCGGTCCGCGTGCCGTGACCACCCCGGAGACGTCGGCATACAGCCGCGTGTAGTTCAGCCGGTTCTGCGCCAGCGTGACCTGCGACTGCGCGGTCTCGACCTGCGACTGCGTGACCTTGAGCAGCGAATCGGCCTGATCGAAGGACGCGCGCGAGACCGCGTTCTCCGCCAGGAGATCGCGCAGGCGCGTGTGGTTGGTGCGGGCCTCGACGTTCTGCGCCTGTGCCGCGGCCAGTTGCGCACGCGCAGACTGCAGCGACGTCTCCTCGTTCAGCGGATCGAGCCGCGCCAGCAACTGGCCCTGCTTCACGCGGTCGCCGACCTCGACGTTGCGTTCGATCAGCCGTCCGTCGATGCGGAACGACTGATTGATCTCGGTCTGCGCCTGCACGTTGCCGGTCAATATGACGGTGTCACCGATCGTGCGCGTCTCGATCTTCATCACGCGCACGGGCCGGATCTCGGCGGCCGGCGCCTCTTCCGCGCGCCTGCAGGCCGACAACGAAACGACGGCGGCAAGCGCAACGAGCACCGTGACCCTGGGCCGATATGCGGAATGCTGGCTGGCAAGTTTTTCAGGCACGGGCACTCGTCCTCTCTCGCTGGTTGGTTTGACGAATCAATAGTCCACGGGGTCGCGGATGATCGGGCAGGTCATGCAGTGGCCACCGCCGCGGCCACGGCCGAGCTCGGCGCCCACGATGGTGATCACCTCGATTCCCTGCTTGCGCAGCAGCGTGTTGGTGTACGTGTTGCGGTCATACGCATAAACCACGCCCGGCGACGCGCACACCAGGTTCGCGCCGCTGTCCCACTGGGTGCGCTCGCGCTGGTAGTCGCTTCCGCCGGCTTCCACGACGCGCATCTTCTTCAGGCCCAGCGCCTCGGTCACCACGTCGACGAAGGGCTTCTTCTCGTTGCGCAGCTCGACCCCGCTGGGGTTGTCGCTCGGGTAATACGAGAAGGTGGTGGTCTTGTTCATGAAGTCCGGCGCGAGCAGCACGCAGTCGCGGTCGGCGAAGGTGAAGACCGTGTCCAGGTGCATCGCCGCACGGATCTTGGGCATGGCCGCCACGATCACGCGCTTCGCAGCGCCCTTCTTGAACAGGGTGGCGGCCAGTTGGCTGATCGCCTGCCGCGAGGTGCGCTCGCTCATGCCGATGAGGACGACGCCCTTGCCGATCGGCATCACGTCGCCACCCTCGAGCGTGGCGAGGCCGTGGTCCTGCGTGGGATCGCCCCACCACACGTTGACCTTGCCGGCGAAGTCGGGATGGAACTTGTAGATCGAGGTGGTGAGGATGGTTTCCTCGTGCCGCGCAGGCCAGTAGAGCGGGTTGAGCGTGACGCCGCCATAGATCCAGCAGGTGGTGTCGCGCGTGTAGAGCGTGTTGGGCAGCGGCGGCAGCAGGTACTCGGTGCCCCCGGCGGCCTCCTTCGCAACCTTGAGCGCCTGGCCGCCATGGGCTTCGGGAAAGTCATGGGTAGAGAGGCCGCCGATCAGCGTCTCGGCCAGCTCGCGGTCGCTCAGGCCTTCGAGGTAGCTGCGCAGCTCGTCGATGAAGCCCAGGCCCACCTGGTTGGGCACGACCTCGGTTGTCGAGAATCCACCTCTTGCCTTCGGGCACGGCCACCGTCTCGGCCAGCAGGTTGTGCATTTCCACGACTTCCACGCCGCGGTCGCGCATCTTGGTGACGAAGTCGAAGTGGTCGCGCTTGGCGTTCTCCACCCACAGCACGTCGTCGAAGAGCAACTCGTCGCAGTTGCTCGGGGTCAGTCGCTGGTGGGCACGCCCGGGGGCGCACACCATGACTTTTCGCAGTTGCCCGACTTCGGAGTAGACGCCGAACTCGCTCGTTTTTGGTTTGTTTGTCGCACTTGCCTTGACCATGGTGTGTCTCCTGTTCAGATGGTGATGGCGCCCGTGGCGAGGCCGTAGAGACCCACGACCGCGCCGATGACAACGACGATGAGAATGACCCAGTCGATCGGTGTGAAGACCTGCTTGCCCCGCTCGCGCCGCGCCCAGATGTACAGGACGGTGCCGGGTGCATACAGGATGGCGGCCAGCAGGATGAACTTCAGGCCGCCCGCGTAGATCATGAAGATCGTGTAGAGAGCCGCCGCTGCCGCGATGAAAAGGTCCCGCCCGCGCTCCTGCGGGCGCACCTGGTAGCTCTCGCCGCGCCTGGACAGCAGGAAGCCGTAGGCCGCCACGAACAGGTACGGAATCAGCGACATCGAACTGGTCAGGTTCAGCATCAGCGCGAAGGCGTCCCGGGACCAGTAGGTCGTGATGACGATGAGCTGCACGATGACGTTGGTCAGCCACAGCGCATTGGCCGGCACCTTGTTGGCGTTCTCGCGCGCGAAGACGGCGGGCATGTCCTCGGTCTTGGCGGCAGTGAACATCACTTCGGCGCAGATCAGCGACCAGGCCGGTACGCCCCCAGCACCGAGACGATCAGCCCCAGGCTCACGAAGACCGCGCCCCAGTGTCCCACCACCGCTTCGAGCACCGCGGCCATCGAGGGCTGGCGCATGCCGGCGATGTCCGCGCGCTGCAGCACCGCATAGGGCAGCATGGTCACCAGCACCATCAGCCCGGTCACGCCGATGAAGCCCATGATGGTGGCCCGGCCCACGTCCGAGCGCTCCTTGGCATAGCGCGAATACACGCTCGCGCCCTCGATGCCGATGAAGACGAAGACGGTCACCAGCATCGTGGCGCGCACCTGCTCGAAGATGTTGCCCGTGAGGTCGCCTCCGTAGAGGTTGGCGCTGAACAGGTCGGCCCGGAAGGCGAAGATCAGGATGACGATGAACACCAGGATCGGAATGATCTTGGCGAAGGTGACCACCGAGTTGATGAAGGCCGCCTGCTGCACGCCCTTGAGAATCATGAAGTGAAAGAGCCAGATGCCCACGGACGCCACGACGATGGCGATGACGGTGTTGCCGTCGCCGAAGACGGGGAAGAAGGCCCCCAGCGTGGACTTGATGAGCACCCAGTAGGAGACGTTGCCGATGCAGCTGCTGATCCAGTAGCCGAAGGCCGAGAGAAAGCCCGGGTAGTCGCCGAAGCCGGCCTTGGCGTAGGCGAAGACGCCGGCGTCCAGTTCGGGCTTGCGCTCGGCCAATGCCTGGAACACGCGCGCGAGCATGTACATGCCCGTGCCCGCAACGATCCACGCGATCACCGCGCCCAGAGGGCCCGTCGCCCCCGCGAAGGTGCGCGGCAATGAAAAGATCCCCGCGCCCACCATCCCGCCCACCACCATCGCGGTGAGCTGCATACGGGACATCTTCTGCTCTGTGGAAGCCATGCGATCCTCGCTCCGTTGTTGTAGTCGTGAACGCCCTGGGGACGACATTCGCGGCCGAGCATCGGACCGTGATGAAAGCTTGTCAAGCGAGCACGAGATCGGGATGCATAGGCCGTTCGGCCAGCATTGCATGGGTACTTCGATGACACGTCGATGACATGCCGACGGCGCGGAACGGGCTAGAAGCTCTTGCGCACGTTCACCCAGAACTCGGTCGAGCTGTAGTTGGAGCCGATCACGTTGCTCTGGTCGCGAATCCACAGCAGCTCGGGCCGCAGGCTCCAGGTGGGTGCGAACTCCCACACCACATAGGCGCCGACTTCGTAGAGGTTGTCGCGCCGGCGCAGAAACACGGTGTTGTCGACCGTGTCGGGATGAAAGTGGATGTTGTCCGAGGCGAAGAGATCGCGCTCCCACCACACGAAGCCGCCCCAGCTCAGGGTCTTGCTCACCGTGAAGTCCAATGCGGCCGTGGCGCCGAAGACGCTCGAATCGCCATCGGGCCGGTTCGTGGCGTAGTTGCGCCCGGCATGGCCGGTGAGCGAGAAGCTGCCCTTGCCGTCCATGAACGAGTTCACCCAGCCGGCAGACACCAGCGCAGTCGTGCGGCTGCGGTCGCGCTCGGGGCCCTCGGGGTAGCTGCGTCGCCGGATGTCGCCACCGAAGGTGAACTGGTTGTCCGGGTCGTAGCGCATCCTGTAGTCGGTGAAGACCGAGACGTCGTTGCGGTAGTTGCCGTCGCCGCGGTAGCTGGTGCGGCCCCTGAAGCCCGCGGAGAGATTGTTCTCGCCGAGCGCCTTGCTGCCCGCGAGCCGCCAGCGCAGATCCGAATCGCTGCGACTGTCCGAGTTGTCGTAGTGGCGGTAGCGGTAGTCCAGCGTGCCGTCGATCGCATAGCCGTTCTGCAGCGCGTAGTTGAAGCCGCCGCCGGCGCGTGCGTTGTAGAAGGTGTCGCGACGATCGCCACCGCCCAGCGCATTCGTGCCAACCGTCTCGTTCACGCGGTACTGGCCGATGCCCGTCTCCGCATAGCCGAAGCCCGACAACGGCCTTTCGCCATCCAGCGACTGCCGTGCCGCCTGGTCGTAGACCTCGGCCTGCGAGCGCACATCGGGCGGCAGGTTCTCGAAGCGCAACACGGTCTCGAACTCGATCTTCGCGTCTGCATACTGGCCGAGCGCGAAGTACGCCCGACCCAGCCCCAGGTGGGCAGGGACGAAGTCCGGCCGCGCAGCAAGACTGCGCTGGAAGAGTGCCTTGGCCTTCTCGGGCTGCTGCGTGCCGAGCGCGGCCCGCCCCAGGAGGTAGCTGAAATCGGCATCGCCCACGCTGGTGCTCTCGAAGGGCGAGAGAAGGCCGTAGGCGTCCTGGTACTTGCCTTCGCGCACCAGCTGCTGCGCACGCGCCATGTCGGGGTCGGCCGCCAAGACCGCATTCGCGAACAGCACCGCAGACGAAACAGCGAGGGCCTGCACGGCCGATCGCCACGGCGCGCGCGCGATGCCGCGGCGCCCGGCACGGGTTTCGATCATCTCGAACGTCTCCTCGGGTCTTTGGACATCACCCGACGCGCCGCATTTAACACGCAGCCCCAACTCCGCGCAACGCGAACGAAGAAGCGCGCGCTAGGGCTTGCCGCTTTGCGACAGCAACACCGCCACCGGCCGCGTGCCCGGGAACTCCGAGAAGATGATGGTCAGCATCGCCGTGATCGGCACCGCGAGGAACGCGCCCGACACGCCCCACAGCGCCACCCACACCGCGAGGCTCACGAGGATCGCGAAGGGACTGAGATTGAGCGAATTCCCCATGATGTAGGGGTCGAGGAAGTTGCCGATCGCGAACTGCACCACCGTGAGCCACAGCATGATCGACAACACATGGTTCGCATCGCCGAACTGCGCCATCGCCATCGCGCCGGGCAGCAACACGCTCAGCACCGAGCCGATGTAGGGCACATAGTTCAGCAAAGCGATCACCACCGCCCAGAACGGCGCGAACTCGAGCCCCATGACACGCATGATCACCCAGCTCAGCGCGCCGAGCAGCACACCCAGCAGCGTCTTGAGCGCCAGGTAGGCGCCCACCCGCGCATTGATGTCGGCGATCACCTGCTTGATGCGCTGCGCATGCTGCGGGCTCTGCGCGATCGCGTTGATCTTGGCTTCCAGGTGCCCGCGCTCGACCAGCAGGAAGCAGGCATAGAGCGCCACCACCACCACGCTGGCCACCAGCGACGACACCGACGACAGCGTCGAGCTGACGATCCGCTGAATGCTCACCTGCGCGAACAGGTCGCGCCGCAGCGTGGTCCAGGTGGGCTCGGATTCGAAGCGCAGCCACACCGCCACCTTCTGCACCGCGGCGAGCAGCGATTCCTGGTAGCGGGGTGCCTGCGCGATCACGCTGTCCTTGTTGGCGATGAGGGTGTAGACCACCATGCACAGGCCGAAGGCGATGATGAAGACCGACAGCAGCGAGATGACCCACTGCGGCAGCCTCGCCCCCACCACCGGGATGCTCCGGATCAGCCGCGCGATGCCGAGGATCACGTACACCACGAAGACGCTGAACATGATCGGCACGAAGACGTCGCGTCCGATGTAGAAAACCCAGCCGATCATCAGCGCAATGGCGGTGCCATACACGAAGGTTTGGAATCGGTGATCCATCTGGACGCTGCTCCTCGCTGGGTTTCGGTGGGCACTGGCGGGCCCGATCTTATGCGCGATACGTGTCACGCCGGCGTCCGGTGCGCGCGGGCTTCGAGATGCGAAACGAGCAGCTTCGCGGCCGGCGACAACTGCCGCTCGTCATGGAAGCAGATGGTGAAGCCGCGGCACGCCCAGCGATCGGTCAGCGCAAGCACCTTGAGCCCATAGGCCGTCGCCATCGGCTGCGCGACCTCGAGCGGCACGACCGCAATGCCCAGGTTGGCGCGCACGCAGCGCAATGCGGCATCGAAAGTCGACACCACCGCGCGATAGGCGAGCGGCTTGCCGATGATCGCCGCCGCCCGCCCGAGCATCGTGTGCACCGCCGTGTTGGCCGGCAGGCCGACGTGGTCGAAGTCCACCGTGTCCGCGAACGCACAGCGCTTTCTGCGCGCAATGGGATGCTCGGGGTGGGCCACGATCGAGAGGTGGTCGTTGCGATAGGGCCGCGTCTGCAGGCCTTCGAGATCGGCCGCATCCCAGCACACGCCGACTGGCGCGAGGCCTTCGCGAATGCCGCGCACCAGGTCGCGGCTCAGCGATTCCTCGATGTCCACGCGGATGTCGCGGTGCGCGGGCAACTGCAGGAAGTCCGCGATGTCGTCCGGCAGGAACTCCGCGATCGACGACACCGACGCCAGCACCCGCACCTGCCCCTTGATGCCCTTGCCGTACGCGGCCATGTCGCGCGAGACGCGGTCCTGCCCCGCGAGCATCGCGCGCGCGTGCTCCAGCAGGATCTCGCCCGCGCCGGTGGGCACCACGCCGCGCCGCTTGCGCTCGACGAGCACGTTGCCCACCACGCTTTCGAGCTGCGCGATCCGCTTGCTCACCGCCGAGGGCACGATGTGATGCTGCTCGGCGGCGCGCGCGATGTTGCGCGTCTCGCAAACGGCGACGAAGAGGCGCAGGGTGGTCAGGTCGAGATCGTGCATGGCTGCTTTTGTGAGTTTCCGGATCGGAACGTCAGGCGTTCCAGAATACCGCTTTAGTGAATGGTCGGGAATCTCTAGAGTTCGCCCATGACCAGGAGACACCCCCATCTGCCCGCGCATGCGGTGATCCGCGAAGTCGGTCTGCGCGATGGCCTGCAAAGCATCGCGACGATCCTGCCCACCGGGCAAAAGCGCGAATGGCTCCGCGCCGCTCACGCGGCCGGCCAGCGCGAGATCGAAGTCGGCTCCTTCGTGCCGGCGCGACTGCTGCCGCAACTCGCCGACACCGCGGAGCTCGTGGCCTTCGCAAAGACCTTGCCGGGCCTCTTCGTGTCGGTGCTGGTGCCCAACCTGCGCGGCGCCGAGAACGCGATCGCGGCCGAAGCCGACCTGATGATCGTGCCGCTCTCCGCGAGCCATGCGCACAGCCTCGCGAACCTGCGCAAGACGCCCGACGAGGTGGTCGCCGAAGTGGCGCGCATCCGCGCCGCGCGCGATGCTGCGGGCTCGCGAACGCTGATCGAAGGCGGCGTCGGAACCGCCTTCGGCTGCACCCTGCAGGGCGAGGTGAGGAAGAGCGAAGTGCTGCGGCTGATGCAGGCGATGCTCGACGCAGGCGCCGACCGCGTGAGCCTCGCGGACACCGTCGGCTATGCCGACCCGGCGAAGGTGCGCGAGCTGTTCGAGGAGGCGCTAAAGATCGCCGGCGAGCGCTTCTGGTGCGGCCACTTCCACGACACGCGCGGCCTCGGGCTCGCCAACGTCTATTCGGCCCTCGAAGTCGGCGTGAACCGCTTCGATGCCTGCCCGGCAGGGATCGGCGGTTGCCCGCACGCGCCCGGCGCCAGTGGCAACGTCGCGACCGAAGACCTCGCCTACCTGCTCGGCAGCATGGGCATCGAGACCGGCGTCGACATCGGCCGGCTGCTCGCGCTGCGCGAGCGCGTGGCCGGCTGGCTCGCAAGCGAGAAGCTGCACGGTTCGCTGTGGCAGGCGCACCTGCCCAAGACCTTCCCGCAAGCCGTCGCGGCCTGAATCCGCGCTTTGCCTTTTCACGAGCATTCCTTTCATGCGCGATTCATCGTCCCTTCCGCTCGCCGGCCTGCGCGTCGTCGAATTCACCCACATGGTCATGGGCCCGACCTGCGGGATGATCCTCGCCGACCTCGGCGCCGAAGTGATCAAGATCGAGCCGCCCGGCGGTGACAAGACGCGCAAGCTGCCGGGTCTCGGCATCGGCTTCTTCCGCTCGTTCAACCGCAACAAGAAGAGCGTGGTGCTCGACATCACCACCGAGGAAGGCCGCGCCACCGCGACCGAGCTGATCGGCGACTGCGATGTGGTGCTGGAGAACTTCCGCCCCGGGTTGATGGAGAAACTCGGCCTCGACTACGCGACGCTCGCGAAGAAGTACCCGCGCCTCATCTACGTCACGCACAAGGGCTTCCTCCCCGGTCCCTACGAGCACCGCCTTGCGCTCGACGAAGTGGTGCAGATGATGGGCGGGCTCTCGTACATGACCGGCCCCGTGGGCCGCCCCTTGCGCGCCGGCACTTCGGTCAACGACATCATGGGCGGCATGTTCGGCGCGATCGGCGTGCTGGCGGCATTGCGCGAGCGCGAGGCCACCGGCCGTGGTCAGGAAGTGCAGAGTGCGCTGTTCGAGAACTGCGTGTTCCTGAGCGCGCAGCACATGCAGCAGTACCTGATGACCGGCGAACCGCCGCCGCCGATGCCTTCGCGCGTATCGGCCTGGAGCGTGTACGACGTCTTCACGCTCGCGGAAGGCCGGCAGCTCTTCATCGGCGCGGTGAGCGACAAGCAGTTCAACACCCTGTGCCGTGTGCTGGAGCGGCCGGACCTGCTCGACCACCCGGGCTTCGGGGACAACGCATCCCGCGTCGCGGTTCGGCCCGAATTGCTCGCGACGCTGGGCGAGATCCTCCTCCACCATCGCGTTGAAGAGCTCGCGCCGAAGCTCGAGGCCGCCGGCATCCCCTACGCGCCGATCATGCGGCCCGAGCAGCTGGTCGAGGACCCGCACCTGAAGGCGAGCGGCGGACTCGCGCCGATGACGACCGACGATGGAGGCGTCACCGATGTCGTGCTGCTGCCGCTGCTGATGGGCGGGCGCAGGCCCGGCGTGCGATCGCCACTGCCAAAGCCTGGCGAGCACAACGAGGAAGTCCTCTCAAGACTCGCATCGGCCAGGCAATCGGCCTGAGACGCACACAGAACACAAGACCCCGGAGACAAGACATGACTCAACCGATTTCACTCTCTCGCCGTACATTGCTCGGCTTCGCTGCATCGTCACTGGCCGGCACCGCCCTTCCCGCTTTCGCACAACCGGAGAAGCCGGTGCGCCTCATCCTGCCGATCAGCGCGGGCTCGGGCGTCGACGTGATCGCGCGTTCCGCATCGCCGGCGCTCACGAAGACGCTCGGCCAGCCGGTGGTGATCGAGAACCTGCCGGGCGCGGGCGGCATCACCGGTGCGGCGGCAGTCGCGAAGGCGGCGCCCGATGGATCGACGCTCGGCCTGGTTTCCAACAACCACGTGATCAACCCGGCGGTCTACAAGAAGATGCCCTTCGACGCGGTCAACGACTTCACGCCGATCAGCGTGATCGGCGCGACGCCATTGGTACTGGTCGCGACGAAGAACCTGCCGGCGAAGAACGCCCGGGAGCTCATCGCACTGCTGCGCGCCAGGCCCGAGGAATACAACTACGCCTCGTCCGGCAACGGCACGGTGATCCATCTGGCTGCGGAGCTTTTCCTCGACCAGGCGAACGTCAAGGCACGCCACATCCCGTACAAGGGCACCGGGCCGATGGTGACGGACCTGATCGGCGGGCAGGTGCAGTTCGGTGTGGTGGCGCTGCCGGCAATCCAGCAGCACCTCCGGAGCGGCGCGGTGCAGGCCATCGGCCTGTGCGGCGCGAAGCGCTCGCCGGCAGCGCCGGACATCCCGACGATCGCCGAACAGGGCCTGCCCGACTACGACATCGAAGGCTGGTTCGCCGTGGTCGGCCCCGCGAAGATGACGCCCGCCGACACGAAGCGCGTGCACGATGCCTTCGTGAAAGCCTTCGAGAGCCCCGACGTGGTCGACGCGATGAACAAGCAGGGCAACGTCATCCAGCCCACCTCGCCGGAAGACGCGGCGAAGTTCTTCCGCAGCGAGGCTGCGCGCTACGCCGCGCTCGCGCGGAAGGCGAACGTGTCGCTGGACTGAGGCATCAGAGCGACCAGGTCGCGCCGAGCGACGGACGCTTGCGGGCTTCCTCGTACCATGCGGCGACCTTCGGGTGGACCGCACGCCAGTCGAAATCGGTGAAGCGCAGGTCCAGATACCAGAGCGCGCAGGCGACCGCGATGGTCCCGATGTTGAGCGGACCGCCGAGCAGCGCCGGGTCGTCTTCGAGGTGATCGATCGACGTGGTCGCCTTGTCGAGCTGTCCAGCGCGCCAGTCGGCCCAACGCAGGTTCTCGGGTCGCGCGACGTCCTCGTAGCGCGCGAGCAGCGCGGCATCGAGGATGCCGTCGCCAAGCGACTGCAGCGTCAGCGCGCGCCAGCGCTCGTTGCCGGCCGCGGGGAACAGGCTCCCCTTCGCCAGATCGTCTAGGTACTCGCAGATCACGCGGCTGTCGTAGAGCACCAGTCCATCGTCGGTGATGAAGGTCGGCACCTTGCCCAGCGGGTTCTTCGCGATGAGGTCGCGGTCGCGCGTGACCGGATTGGCGTTGGACGGCAGCAGCCGCACGCGACCGTCGAGGCCCAGTTCATGCGCCGCGACGAGGCACTTGCGCACGTAGGGCGAGGTAGGAGAGAAGTAGATCTGCATGAATGAGCTCCAGATTGCCGTGAACGGGTTCAGACCGCCGCGCCCGCCGCGTGCCGTCCTGCGACCCAGCCGAAGGTGAGCGCGGGCCCGAGCGTGATGCCGGGGGCCGGGTACTGGCCGCCCATCACCGAATGCATGTCGTTCCCGGCCATGTAGAGGCCCGGAATCGGCCGGCCGCTCGCGTCGAGCGCCTGCGCATTTTCGTTGCATGCGATCGCGCAGGCCGTGCCGATGTCGCCCGCATAGACCTTCACCGCATAGAACGGGCCCTTGCGCAACGGACCGAGGCAGGCGTTGGGCTGGTGGTCGGGGTCGCCGAGGTACTGGTTGTAGGCGGTGCCGCCCTTGCCGAAGTCCTCGTCCGTGCCCGCGTCCGCGAATTGGTTGAAGCGCTTCGCCGATTCCGCGAGCCCCTTCGCGTCGATCTTCAATTGCGCGGCGAGCTGGTCCAGCGTGTCGGCCTTGTGGAGATAGCCCGCGCGCACCAGGTGGTCGCGCGGCCGTCCGCCCGGCAACGCGAGCCCCAGGCCCCAGCGCTCGATGAAGTCGTGGTCGCAGACGAGGAAGGCCGGCAGCGTCGGCACGGTCTGGTTCGAGCGGTACATGGCCAGCACGAACTCGTGGTACGAGGTGGACTCGTTGACGAAGCGCTTTCCTGCCGCGTTGACCGCCATCAGCCCGGGCTTCGCACGGTCCCACACCAGATGCGGATAGCGCACCTGCGTGCCGTCGGGCTTCTCGAGGATCGACACCGGCGCCCAGAAGGCCGGGCTCGCATGCCCGGTGCCGAGCGCGGCGCCGGCCTGCATCGCGATGACGATGCCATCGCCCCGGTTGCCCGAAGGCGACATCGACCACGGGCCGGTGGGCTGCGGATAGATCTGCTTGCGCAGTGCCTCGTTCCACGGAAAGCCGCCCGTCGCGACGACCACGCCGCAGAGCGCCTGTACGTTCACCGGCTTGCCATTGCGCAGCACCGCGACGCCCGTGGCGCGGCCATTCTCGACATGGATGCGCTGCAACGGCGTGTTGAGCCAGTACGGAATCTTGCGATCGAGCACGCTGCGGAAGAGCCGCGCCGCCAGCGCATTGCCGAGCACGAGCCGCGTGCCCCGGTGGTAGCCCAAGAGCCGGTCGCCGAAGAAGCGCAGCACCAGCTTCATGCCCTCGCGCCACGAGGTGAACGACTTCGTGACCGCAAGCAGGTGCTTGGCATCGGTCATCGTGATCATCATCCCGCCGAGCACCATGAACTCGGGCAGCGGATCGCGCAGTTCGCGGAACGCCTGCCTGCCGAGCAGCCGGCCGTCGAACATCAGCGGATCGAGCGAACGGCCGCCGAGCGCCGCACCTTCGCGGTCCGGGTAGTAGTCGGGCGAATAGCTGCGCGCCTGCAGCTTCACATGCGTGTTCTTCTCGAAGAAGTCGACCGCCTCCGCACAATGGCGCAGGAAGGCCTGCTGCATCGCGACCGGCGAGGCATCGCCAACGGTGTGGCGCAGGTAGGTCGTAACCTTCTCGTGCGTGTCGGGGTGGCCGACCTTGGCCGTCTGTGCATTGAGCGGTGCCCAGACCGCGCCGCCCGAGATCGCGGTGGAGCCGCCCACGCGATCGGTCTTCTCGACCAGCAGCACGCTGCGCCCCGCGAAGCTCGCGGCGAGCGCGGCGGCCATGCCGCCGGTGCCGGCGCCGATCACGACGAGGTCGCAGGTCTCGTTCCAGTCCGTCATGCGCCCGACCCGCCCAGCGACTTGCCGCCGTCGACGAACAGCACCTGCCCGGTGATGAAGCCGGTCTGCGGCGAGACGAGGAAGGAGACCGCCTGCGCGATGTCCTCGGGCCGGCCGGCCCGGCCCGTGGGCTGCAGCGCGAGCTGCGCGGCGAGCCGCTCGGGGGTGAGCGCCCGCAGGATCGGCGTGTCGATCAGCCCCGGCGCGATCGCGTTGACCAGGATGCCGCGCGGCGCCAGCTCCATCGCGCTTGCGCGGGTGTAGCCGACGATCGCCGCCTTCGAAGCGACGTAGTGCGGATGGTTCTTCGCGCCGAGGTAGGCGCGCGAGGCGATGTTCACGATGCGTCCGCCATCGGCCATGGTCTTCGCGACTTCCTGCGTGAGCGTCGCGGCCGCGATCAGGTTGACTTCGTAGGCGCGGCGGAAGTCGGCGTTGGTCACTTCGAGGAACTTGCGCTCGTCGAAGATGCCGGCGTTGTTGACCAGCGCGCTCACCGGCGGCAGCGAGCGCACCAGCGCGCGCACCGCGTCTTCGTCGGTGAGGTCGAGCACCTGGCAGCGCACGCCGAGGCCCATGCCCGCGAGGCGCGCCGTCTCGCGTTGCGCGAGTGCCGCATCGCGGTCCACCATCACCGCATCGAAGCCGTCGCGCGCGAGGCGCTCGACGATCGCAAGGCCCATGCCGCTCGCACCACCGGTGATCAGGGCAATCGGTTTTGTCATCTCCAGCACTCCTTAGGCCGACAGGAAGCCGCCGTCCACCGGCAGCACCACACCGTTCACATAGCTGGCCATCGGCGAGCAGAGGAACACCACCGGCCCGACGATTTCCTCGACCTCGCCGCCGCGCGCCATCGGCACGCGGTGCATGTACCAGTCGGTGCCGCCGGGCACCGCGAGCTGCGGCGCGACCATCTCGGTGAGCATCAGCCCGGGCGCCACCGCATTGGCGCGCACGCCGAAGGGCGCGAGATCGCGCGCCAGCGCCTGCGTGAACGAGCGCACCGCACCCTTCGACGCGATGTAGCCCGCCGACGAGATGCCGCTGACGAACGCGACGATCGACGAGAGATTGACGATGCAGCCGCGCGTCTCCTTGAGCTGGGGCACGAAGGCATGCGTCACGTTGAAGAGGCCTTGCAGGTTCACGTCGATCAGGCGGTCCCACACCTCGGGCGCCTGTTCGTCGTCGATGCGCGAGCGGGCCGAGATGCCGGCGTTGTTCACGAGGATGTCGAGCGCGCCGAAGCGCTCGTTCACCTGTGCCGCGAAGTCGCGCACGCCAACGCGCTGCGTCACGTCGATCGCGAGGGGCCATGCCTCGCCGCCAGCGGCGGTGATGGCGGCGGCCGTCCGCGTCGCGCTTTCCAGTTGGATGTCGGCCACGATCACGCGCGCGCCTTCGCTTGCGAAGCCGGCAGCGATCGCGCTGCCCAGTCCGCCGCCGGCGCCGGTGACCAGCGCCAGTTTGTCTTTCAGCAGTTCCATGGGGTTTCTCTGTGAGGAAGGGAATTCAGACGCCCAGATAGGCGCGGCGAACCGCGGGATCGTCCATCAGCTGCTTCGATGGGCCCTCCAGGTTCAGCTCGCCGTTCTCGAGGATGTAGGCGTAGTCGGCGACTGCGAGCGCGAGGCGAACGTCCTGCTCGACCAAAAGGATGGTCAAACCGCGTTCGCGATTGAGCTTCTGGATGGCCTCGAAGATCTGCTCCACCAGCAGCGGCGAGAGGCCCATCGAAGGTTCGTCGAACATGATCATGCGAGGCCGTGCCATCAGCGCACGGCCGATTGCGAGCATCTGCTGCTCGCCACCCGAGAGCGTCGAGGCCTTCTGCTCGCGCCGCTCCTTCAGGCGCGGGAACATCGCCCAGACCTGCTCGAAGTCCTCCGCCGCCTCGCGGCGGTTGCCGCGCAGGTAGGCGCCGAGTTCGAGGTTCTCCTGCACGCTCATGTCCTTGAAGACCTGCCTGCCCTCGGGCACCTGCACGAGTCCCCTTGCCACGATTTGGTCGGAATGCAGCCGCGAGATCGAATGGCCGTCGAACAACACCTCGCCGCGTGCTTCGATCAATCGCGAGATCGCATTGAGCGTGGTGCTCTTGCCCGCGCCGTTGCTGCCCAGCAGCGCGACGATGCCGCCCTGGGGCACCGCGAGCGACACATTGGATAGCGCCTGGATGGCGCCGTAGGAGGCGCTCACGCCCCGCAGTTCGAGCAGGTTGTCAGACACGGGCGGCTCCCTTGCCCAGGTAGGCTTCGATGACGCGCGGGTCCTGGCCGATCTCCTGCGGCGTTCCTTCCGCGAGTTTCTGGCCGAAGGACATCACGGTGATGCGATCGGAAATGGACATCACGAGCTGCATCACGTGCTCGACCAGCAGCACGGTGATGCCGTCGCGGCGCGACAGCTCGGTCAGGAGCTTGTCGAGATGCTCGATATCGGCATTGCGCAGGCCCGCGGCCGGCTCGTCGAGCAGCAGCAGGCGCGGCTTGAGCGCGAGCGCGCGTGCGATCTCCAGCAGCTTCTGGTGGCCGAAATCGAGTTCCCTCGCGCGGGTCATGCGGTCGTGCGTGAGTCCGACACGCTCGATCAGGCTGTCGACCAGGTCGCACGTCTCGCCGTCGGGCCGGCGCAGCAGCTTGCCGAGCGTGTTGGCGCTGTGCGCATGGCAGCCCAGCAGCACGTTCTCCCACACGCTCAGCTCGCCGAAGAGTTCGAGGTTCTGGAAGGTGCGCGCGACACCGAGGCCGGGCATCTGCGCCGGACGGTGGTTCGAGACGTCGTTTCCATCGAGATGGATGCGGCCCGAATTCGGCTGGTAGTAGCGCGAGATGCAGTTGAAGGTGGTCGACTTGCCCGCGCCGTTCGGTCCGATCAGCGCGTGGATGCTGCCGCGCTGCACCTGGAACGACAGGTCGTTGACCGCGGTGAGCCCGCCGAACTTGACGGTGATGCCCGAGATGTCGAGGAAGGGCTGGCTCATTGCGCAGCCCTCCGAACGGCGGGTTGCTGTGCGGACGATGCAGCCGCCGGCGCACGCTGCGAACGGTCAGCAAACAACCCCCGCGGCTTGAACATCATGAAGCCCATCAGGATCACGCCGTAGATGATTTCCTGGATCGAGAGCGC
This sequence comes from Variovorax ureilyticus, assembly GCF_050632185.1. Taxonomy (GTDB): domain Bacteria; phylum Pseudomonadota; class Gammaproteobacteria; order Burkholderiales; family Burkholderiaceae_C; genus Variovorax; species Variovorax ureilyticus_A. The sequence goes on along the minus strand of NZ_CP192579.1, from coordinate 543,972 downwards.
CTGCCGCAGCAGCTCGGAGATCAGCCCGAACACGATCGCGCCCGCGACCGCGCCGCGCACGGAGCCGATGCCGCCGACCACCACCATCGTGAGCACGAGGATCGTTGTCTGGAAGCCCAGGCTTTCCGGGTGGATGAACGAGACGAACAGCGTGTACATGCCGCCCGCGATGCCCGCGAAGGCCGCCGAGACCGCGAAGGCGCTCTGCTTCATCGCCTTGACGTCGACGCCCATCGCCATCGCGGCGACGTCGCTTTCGCGCACCGCGCGCAGCGAGGCGCCGTACTGCGAGCGCGACAGCGCGACCGTGGCCCAGAGCATCAGTCCGGCGATCACCACCACGAAGGGGTAGGCCTGCAGGTCGTTCGTGAGCTTGTAGCCGAACAGCTCGGCCGGCTGCATGCGCATGCCGTTCGATCCGCCGGTGACGCTCTCCCAGTTCAGGAACACCCACTGCATCGCCTCGCCGAAGGCGAAGGTGGCGAGCGCGAGATAGATGTCGCGCATGCGCAGCGCCAGCAGGCCGATGATGTAGCCGAGCACCGCCGACAGCACGCCGCCCGCGAGGATCGAGACGAGGAACGGCGGATGCCACGCGGTATTGATGATGCCGGCCGTGTAGATGCCGATGCCGTAGAAAGCGGTGTGCGAGAGCGCGAACTGCCCCGCCTCGCCGATGACCACGTGCAGGCCCAGCGAGAGCACGACGAACACCATCAGCAGGTTCGCGATGTAGAGCACGTAGCCCGACACGGTGAACGGCAGCACCAGCAGGACCACGGCGCCGAGCAACAAGGCCCAGCGGTCGGGATTCATGGACTTCATACTTTCTTGACCTGCAATGCGCCGCCGAGAATCCCTTGCGGACGCACGATGAGCGTGACCAGGATCGCCAGAAACGGCGCGACCACGATCGCGTTGGTGGAGATGAACAGCCCCACGAGGTTCTCGATCACGCCGACGATGAGGCCGCCGAGCACCGCGCCGGGCAGGCTGTTGAAGCCGCCGACGATGGCCGCCGCGTAGGCCAGGATCGCGATGTGCGCGATGTCCGGCGTGATCAGGATCTTGGGTGTGATGAGCAGCGCGGCGAGCGCCGAGATCAGCCCCGACAGCGCCCACACCATCATGCGGATGCGGGAGAGCCGGATGCCCACGATCTGCGCCGCGCGCGGGTTCATGCCCACCGCGCGCATCGCCTTGCCGATGCGGGTCTTGTTGAACATCAGGTAGATCAGCACCATCGTCACGACCGAGGTCACGAAGATCGCGATGTCCAGCCACGTGAGTGCAGCGTCGCCGATCATCACCGGGTCGCTCGGAAAGAGCGACGGCAGCGAGCGCGGCGTATCGCCGAGGCCGGTCTGGCGCACCAGCCCCTTGAGCGTGTAGGCGAGGCCGAGCGTGGCGATCACGAACTGCACGCCGACGCCCTTCGATTGCGTGACGCGCTCCATCACCACGCGCTGGAACACCGCAGCGATCGCGGCGACCGCGACCAGCGTCAGCGGAATCACCAGCGCGTACGAGAGATTGGCCGCCAGCAGCATCAGCGCGATGTAGCCGCCGGCCATGAAGATCTCGCCCTGCGCGAAGTTCGGCACGTCGGTGGTCTTGAACACCGCCACGATGGCGATGGCCAGCAGCGCATACACGCTGCCGGTGACCAGGCCCGACAGCACGCCCTGCTGCAGGAAGAGCCAGATGTCAGAGAGAGTCATGTTTCACACGCGGGCGGCCGGGGTCGCGCGCCGGTCACTTGGGGGCTGGTAGGTCCACTGGCTCGCGTAGGTGCCGGGCACCAGCGTCTTGTTCTCGCCGTCGAACTTGAGGTAGATCGCCGACTTCTGACCCGCGTGGTCGGCCGCGGTCAGCTCGATCGGGCCGGCCATCACGCCGGTGTCGATCTTGGTCTTCGACAGCGCATCGAGGAACTTCTCGCGCGTCAGTTGCGGCCCGGCCGCCTTCAGCGCATTGACCACCACCATCGCGGGCGGGATGCCGTAGGGCATGTAGGTCTGCGGATAGCCCGGCTTGGCGGCCAGCTCGGGGTAGTAGGTCTTGTACATGTCGTAGACCCACTTGAGCTTCGGGCCGCCCGGTACGTCGGCCAGCACTTCCTGGATATAGACGTTCTTGAAGGCTTCCTTGTTGCCGACGTTCTCCACGAGCTGCTTGAGGTCGGCGGTGCCATTGACGCCGATCACGATCGGCTTGTTCCAGCCCAGCTCCTGCGCCTTCTTCACCAAGAGGCCGACCGGGCGCGCATAGGTGGTGATGAGCAGCACGTCCGGGTTGGCCGCGCGGATCTTGAGCATCGGCGCGGTGACGTCGGTGAGGTTCGGGTTGATCGACTGCACCTGCAGGTCGGTACCGAGCTTCTTGGCCTGGAACTGCGCGGCCTCGAGGTTCCAGCCGCCGTAGGCGTCGTCGTGGTTGATGTAGCCGATCTTCTTGGCCTTGAGGTGTTCGGCCGCGAACTGCACCATCGAGCCGCCCACCGCGCGCTGCGAGATCGAGAACGCACCGTAGATGTACTTCGACGGCGGATAGAGGGCGCCGTCGCCCGAGGCGTTGAGCATCACGAAGGGGATCTGCTCGCGCTCGACGTATTCGCGCGCGCCGACCACCGCCGCCGAGCAAGAGCCACCGTTGAGCGCGAAGACCTTGTCCTGCTCGGTCAGCTTCTTGACCGCGGCCAGCAGGTCGTTGGCGTTGCAGCGGTCGTCCTCGACCACGAGCTCGATCTTGCGGCCGTTGACGCCGCCTTCCTTGTTGACCTTGTCGTAATACATCTTGGCCGCGTTCATCACGTCGAAGCCGTAGGCCATCGAGTTGCCGGACAAGGGACCGAACAGGCCGATCTTGATGGTCTTGTCGGTCACGCCGGGCTCGCCCTGGGCGTGCGCGGCGCCGAGGGCCAGCACGCAGGCGGCGGCGGCGAAGGTGCGAAGGAATTTCATGCTGTCTCCTGTGAAGGGCTGTGTTTTCGAGTTGGATGGGGTGGCAGGCCGACGCTCGGCCTCACTGCATGCGGTAGCCACCGTTCACGTCGATGACGTTGCCGGTGATGTACTCGGCCGCCGGCGAAACGAGGTAGGCCACCGCCGAGGCCACGTCGTCGACCGTGCCGACGCGGCCCAGCGGGATGTTCTGCGCCGCCGCGGCGAGCGCACCGCTGCTGGTGACGGTGGCGCGCAGCATGTCGGTGTCGATCAGCCCCGGCGCGATCACGTTGGACGTGATTCCGAGGTGCGCCGATTCGCGCGCGAAGGCCTTCGCGTAGCCGTGCACCGCCGCCTTCGCGCCGATGTAGGCCGCGCTGGAACGGTAGCCGCCCAGTTGCGCCGCGACCGAGCCGAAGAAGACCACCCGGCCCTGCGCGAGCGGATTCGCTTCGCGGCGGCGCAGGTATTCGCGGCTGCACAGGAAGGCGCCGCGCGTGTTCACCGCGAAGCTGCGCTCCCATGTATCCATGCTCATGTCCTTGATCAGCGGACGCTCGCCGTTCGGCAGGATCAGAAGGCCGGCCACGCAGACCAGCACCGCGACCGGGCCGTGGGCGGCTTCGACCCGCTCGAAGAGGCGGATGACGGCCGCTTCGTCGGCCACGTCCACCGTCTCGCCCGCGTGGCCCGCGCCGAGTTCCCGGGCGACACGCGCCGCGTTGTCGCCGTCGATGTCCGCCACTACCACGCGCAGCCCCTGCTGCGCGAGCTGGCGGCAGACCGCCTCACCGATGCCCCGGCCGCCGCCGGTGACCAGCGCGAGGCGCCGTTCCTTGCTGTCCTGACTCATCCTGATCTTGCTCCGTTTGATGCGGCGCAATGCCGCTTTGATGGCGATTATGTATACATGATGCCTCTCAATCTCTGGGGTTTACCCTGAAAATGGCGATTTCATAGCCATCATGTATACTTGCCGACACCGCAGATGGAGGAAGACGAGACGTGCAAACGCTGTCCCAACAGGTCACCGAGACGGTGCGCGACTGGATCCTTCACGGCCGTTTCGAGGCCGGGGAGCGCATCGAGGAAATTCCGCTGGGCGAGGTGCTCGGGGTGTCACGCACCCCCGTGCGCGCCGCGCTCGCGACTCTGGCCAGCGAGGGCCTGATCGTCCACCAGCCCAAGCGCGGCTATGTAGTGCGCGAGTTCGAACTCGACGACATCCTTGCCGCCTACGAGGTCCGCGCGGTGCTCGAAGGGCTGGCCTGCCGCAGCGCCGCGCAGCGCGGCCTGAGCGATGAGCAGGCGCGCACCGTGCTCGACTGCCTCGCCACCGGCGACCGCATCCTCTCCCGTGGCGCGCTGGATCCCGAGGCGCACGAGCCTTACCAGAAGATGAACGTGGACCTGCACAACACGCTGCTCGCCGCCGCCGCGAACCCGTGGCTCGGGCGCTTCGCGGAACAGGCCCACAATATCCCCTACGCCTCGGACCGCATCGTGCTGTGGGACGTGGAATACGGCGTGATCCTGCGCTCGCACGGCGACCACCACCGCATCGTCGAGGCGGTGCTCGCGCGCGATGCGGCCCGCGCGGAGCAGCTCATGCGCGAGCACGTCTACTACGCGGGCGTGATCTTCAAGAACAACTTCGAGCGGCGGAAGAAGTAGCTACACCCAGACCTGCAGCACGTAGTCGAACGGCGCCTGGCCGTTGAAGAGATCGACCCGCTGCAGCACGATGCGCAGCGCACCGCCTGCATCGCGCACCAGCGTGTGCCGGTAGGTGCCGCCGAAATGCCGCACGTCGTCGCGGCGCAGCTCCATCATGTGGGAAGCGCGAACGGACCTGGATCGCGTTGCCGTCTGCCGATTCAATGGCGACGTTGCCGACGATGTGATTGGTCTCCCACATCGGCGCCTGCGACCACGCATTGGGATGCGAGACGCGGCCCTTTCGGATCTCCATCATCAGCTTGTCTTCCGCGAAGATCGACGGCGAGCCTTCCCACTCGGTCTGCTCGGGCATGACCGGCATCCAGTAGATGCCACGTTCGTCGAACAGGTCCATCCACGCCTGCCAGAGCTTTCGGTCGAGCAGCTCGGCCTGCAGGTAAAGCAGTTGCTCGACCTCACGCTGCAGGTCGTTGCCGACGACGAGTCCGGCGCGCGGCACATCGGTGGCCGACGGAACGGGCGCGCGCGGCGAGTGGTCGGGCGCCAGCGCCTGCGCGCCGGTGGGCGCATCGCCAGTGCCGCCCTCGATCACCACGTCCTGCGCGAGCAGGTGTTCGAAGTCCGGTCCGGCATCGGGAATCGCGGAGGAGGTTTGGCTTGTATTCATGACCATCCCCTCACTCGGCCGACATGTACGTCGACCATGCGCGGAACTGGCTGCGCATCACCGCCTCGGAGGTGCCGTGGTTCGAATAGGTCACGCCGCCCTCCTCGCGGTCGTCGCCGAAGTAGCGGTGGAAGCTGACCCAGTCGCCGCCGTTGGATTGCAGTCCCCATTGCCCCTTGGTCCAGTTCTCGAGGTCGTCGGCATTGATCATCGTGGCCGGCGAGTTGACGAGGTTGTAGTACCAGAGGCTGCGGCGGTAGATGGCCTCCGGCGCCCCCTTCAGGCGGAAGTGCCAGATCTCCGAGAGCGTCTTGTCCGGCGAGATCGGCCGCAGGCAGCGCAGCTGCTGCAGCGGCGACTGCACAGAGAGGTACGGATAGACCAGCACATGGTGGATGCTGCGCGAGAGGTATTCCTCCGCGCGCTGCTCGCCATAGGCCTCCTTGAGCAGCGCTTCGTGCGCGAGCGTGTCCGGGTCCTGCGGCCGCAGCCCCATGTAGGCCTTGAGGATGCCGTGTCCGTGCGGAAAGTTGATCGTCTGCACCGAATTCCACTGCTCGAAACTCGACGCGAAGGCCGAGAGGTAGTGGTAGTACAGCGGCACCTTCTCCTGCTGCGCCTTGAGCCGCTTCTCCACGCGCCCCGCCGCGATGCCGGTCGACTGGTGCGTGACCGAGGGATGCAGCGCATCAAGCTGGTTCTCCATGAAGAACTTCCAGTTCGAATGCTGGATGACGCGGTGGCAGATCGGCACCACTTCCACCTCGCCGACCGGCGAGCGGTCGCACATGTCGTCGAACGCGACCCGGGCCTCGCCGAGGAATTCCATGAGCGATGGCCCCTCGTGCGCGAGGCTTGCGAAGACGAAACCCCGGCAGCTGTCCACCCGCGCCGCCGGCTTCACGCCGCAGTCCGGGTTGTCGCGCGTCATGCGCGTGCCCTCGTAGCCCTGCGCGAGCGGGATCGCGCGCACCGAGCCGTCGAGGTGGGAAGCTCCATGCGTGATAGGAGCACACGATGCTGCTGCCGGTGTTGCCCTTGAGATTGCCCACGAGCTGCACCCCGCGGTGCGGGCAGCGGTTGTACAGCACCCGCACGGAACCATCCGCCTGCCGCACCATGAACATCGGCTGGCGGCCGATGGTCACCGCGTAGTAGTCGCCGGGTTTGGGCACCTGCGAGACGTGGCCGCAGTAGACCCAGGTGCGCTCCCAGATCTTCTCCATCTCGGCATCGAAGATCGCCGGGTCGGTGTAGACGGTCCTGTGGACGCGGTCGGGCTCGACCAGCGCGTTCAGCTCGAAGTTCTTCATCGTGCCTGTCCTTTGTCGTACCCGGGTCCCGGGCCGGACCCGGAACGGAGTTTGCTCCCGGCATGGCGTGGGATGTCCCTGATTTACCCTCACGGCGCCGCCTCGATACGCTACGCTTTCGCCCGGCCGCCACAAGGAGCCCCATGTCCTCCATCGCACTGCTCGACACTGCGCTCGTCGCGCTCTACAAGGCGCTCGAGACGCCCGTGGGCATCGTCGCGCTCTGCTCGGCGGGCATCGCGGGTGCCCTTGTCATCGTCAGCGCCTTCGTCAAGACCATGATCCCGCTGCGCTGCCTCGCGGTGGGCGGCAACCTCGGCTTCCTCATCTACGGCGCGCTGCATCCTTCGTTCATCATGGTGCTGCTGCACGGCACGATGCTGCCGATCAACCTCTACCGCACGGCCGAAATGGTGCGCCTCACGCGCCGCGTGCGGGCCTCGGCGAACTCCAGCGACCTCTCGGGCGTCTGGTTGCGGCCCTACATGCGCAAGCGGCGCCTGCGCAAGAACGGCGTGCTCTTCCGCAAGGGCGAAGCGGCCACGCACCTTTACTTCCTCGCCGAGGGAAAGATCGAATTCGTGGAGATCGGCGAAGTCATGGACGCGGGCCGGCTCTTCGGCGAGATCGCCTTCTTCGCGCCGAACAAGCGCCGCACCCTCACCGCGCGCTGCGTCACGCCGTGCACCGTGCTGCAGATCGACGAGAACACCTTCCGGCAGCTCTACTTCCAGAACCCGGCCTTCGGCTTCGAGGTGGTGAAGCTCGTGGCCGGCCGGCTGCTCGCGGACCGCCACCGGCTGGAGGAAAAGCTCGCAGCGGTCGAGGCACACCCGCCCAACGCCTGAGGGCATCGCCGCTCAGCGCAGGCGCTCCCTTTCCTCTGGCGTCGCCAGTGCCACGATCGCGCGGGCCACGGACTTGTGCTCCATGATGCGCATCTCCAGCGTGTGCAGGATGCGCGAAAGCGCCGCCTGGTCGTGCTCGCCCGCGATCACCACCCGCACCACCACGATCAGCCGGTCGGGCCCGACGAATTCCGCGAAGAAGAAGGTCACGCGCTCCACCAGGGGCACCGCCTCGAGCGCCTTCACCGCCGCCCTGCTGCGCTCCTCCGAGAGCGGCATGCCTGCAAGGTAGTGCCGGTTCACGTTGATGAGGAACAGGCCCGCCACACCCATCAGCACGCCGATCAGCATCGAGCCAGCCGCGTCGTACGCCACCTGCCCGGTGATCTGGTGCAGCGCCATGCCCATACCGGCCACCACGAGACCGACCAGCGCCATGAAGTCGCCCGTCACGACCGCGCGCAGCTGCGTATCCGAGGTGTCGAACACATGCTTGAGCACGCCGAGGTCGCGCTCCACCGCCCGCTCGCGCACGAACCGGATCGCCTGAATGAACGACACGAACTGCAGCCCGAACGACAGCGCGATCACGATGTAGCCGAAGCGGTAGTCGGTGGTCGCGTCCGGCAGGTCGAGCTGCCGCAGCCCGCGCCAGAAGCCCACCTGCGCGCCCACCACGAACATGCCGATCGAGGCGAACAGCGACCACACGTACGACTCGCGGCCGTAACCCAGCGGATGCCCGGTGTCGGCCGGCCGGCGCGCGGCGAGGTAGGCGGCGATGAGGAAGATCTCGGTGACCGTCGAGACCCACGAATGGACCGCCTCCGCCGACATCGAGGCCGAGCCGGTGTACACCGCAGCGACAGTCTTGCCGATCGCCATCAGCGCGCCGGTGCCAAGCGCGATCGCCGCCGAGCGCGCCTGCCCCGGAACGGGCGCATCGGTGCCGAGACGACGGTGGAAGCGGCTGAAGGTCCTCATCGCCCCAGACTACCGCATCCTATCGCGGCACAGGGCCGATGATGACGGACCTGCTCTGCGGGCGGCTCGATGCCTCCGCGATCGGCGCCGCGGTCCCCTGCGGCCGTTTTCAGGCCACGGCCGTCGAGTAACGCTCCAGCAGCGCCTGCACCTGGGTTTCGACCTCGTCGAAACGCGCGATCGCCTCTTCGCGCTCCACGCGCAGGCGGCGCAGGCGCTGGCTGGCTTCCGACCACATCCGGCCTTCGCCTTCGTCGGCCAGGAAGCGCAGCGGAAAGCGCACGGTGCGGGTGGCGACGCGCGATCCCGCGCGGCGTGCCCGGCGTTCGACCACGGCGACGAGCTCGTCACCTTCGACACGACAGGCGAAGAGCGAGTCGCGGGCGGGGTCGAGCGGCCGGAACCGCGTGTCGTAGTGCTCGCCGTTGCCGGCCGCCAGCCATTGCGGCCGGAAGAGCTCGCGGTGCATCCGCATCCGGCTGAAGAGCTTCGCGCCCAGCCAGTCCAGCAGCTCGTGCCGCCTCGCGGTGCTCGCGCTGCCCTTGCCGCGCACGCGGTCGAGTTCCAGCAGACGGTCCATGAAGGCGGAAGTCTCCAGGGCTTCGGCCTTCGGCAGCACCGGGCGGCTCGCCGCCAAGCCGCGCGAGAACGGCGCCTGTGACTTCGTCGGCGGCCAGTCGGTGCCCGCCAGCAGATGCGCGTGCAAAGCGCTGCGCGCGGACGGCGGCCGCGCCGGCGTTGCGGCCGCCGGGGCCCGTCGGACGCGCGACGCCTTCGCGAAGAGCCAGCCTTCGCCCATCAGGAACCTCAGCAGGCGCCTGGGACCGGCGAGTGTCGTTTCAGAAGAAGCATTCAGCATGCGCAACCTCTCTTTCCATCAGCTTGTTCCGGGCCCCTCCGACGCCATCCGATCGCCTCGGGGACCCGCCATCCAATGAGCGCTAGGCTATCCGAGCCCGCACGAATCGCATTCGCCGAGGTCCGATGGAAATACCGCTGAGTTCGACCAATCGAACCTGAAGCCCCCGGGTTGGCCGTCCACACGGAGTTGCTCCAGCATGTGCGTAAACGCACATCCAGGCGAGTCGGCTGAAAGCAAACTTCGCCCCATCGAACCGTCGCGCCCGAGGGGGCGAGATGGGCTCGAGTTCTCAACCCCCCTTTCTTCAAGGAGTTCATCATTAACAAGATGTCGTTTGTGCTCGCCACCACCGTCGTGAGCGACACGCAATGAACGCGGTCATGACTGCCCCCGGGGCCGGATCCAACCGGGGTCCGGCTTCTTTTTCGACGGATGACGCCGGCAAGCTCGTCTTGCGCGTGACGGTCGGCGTGCTGGTGCTTCTCCATGGGCTGTTCAAGCTCGGCGCCGGTCCCGGCTTCGTCCTCAAGATGCTGGCCGCCCACAACCTGCCCGCTGCGCTGGGCTATCTTGTCTACGTCGGCGAGGTCCTCGCTCCCGTGTTGATGATCGCAGGACTGTGGACGCGCGCCGCCGCAGCCGTCGTGGTCGTCAACATGGTCGTGGCCATCCTGCTGGTGCACACCGGCCAGTTCTTCGCGCTGACAAACCAGGGAGGCTGGGCGCTCGAGCTGCAGGGGCTGTACCTGTTCGGCGGGTTCGCCGTCATGCTGCTGGGCGCCGGCCGCTACGCGCTGGCAGGCGATCAGCGCGGTCTCAACTAGGTCCACCCTCGTTCAACCCAGCGCCAGCGCGACGAGTCGCTCTGGCGCTGGGGTTCTGGAGACCGAAGGGCGGGGGTTCACGCCGCGGCGATTATGCTCACGCGCCGATGACGTCCTCGCCCACCCAACCCGCGCTTCGCCTTTCCCGCCGCAACCTGCGCTGGGCGAGCGGACTGATGCTCATGGTCTATGTGTCGCTGCATCTGCTCAACCACGCCATGGGCCTGGTGTCGTTGCAGGCCGCCGAGACGACATTGCGATGGGCCAGCGCGCTCTGGCATTCGTGGCCGGGGACCTTGCTGCTGTATGGTGCCGCAGCCATTCATCTCGCGCTGGCGTTTTCGGCCCTCTGGGAGCGTCGCACGCTGCGCATGCCCGTACCCCAGCTGTTGCGCATCGGACTCGGCCTGGCTTTGCCGCTGCTGCTGGCCTCGCACCTGGCGGCAACACGCGGTCCCTACAGGCTCGTCGGTTTCGAGGCGACGTACGCGCAGACCTTGCGAAACCTCTGGGATGCCGGCGGCTGGTGGCAGATGCTCGTCATGGTGGTGGCTTGGACGCACGGATGCATGGGGCTGCACTTCGCCCTGCGCCAGCGCCCTTCCTGGCGTCACGCACAGCCTCTCCTGCTGACGGCCGCGGTTGTCCTGCCCCTCATCGCGGCGCTCGGCTTTCTGTCGATGGGGCGCGAAGCTGCAGCCAACCCGATGGCGAACAGTCAACCGCCCTCCAGCGTTTCCACGCTGCTCAAAGACGCAGCCGGCACAGGGCGCATGGGCTACGCCGCCGGACTGTCCGTCTTCCTGATCGCGCTCGCATGGCGGGCGAGATCGGAGCGCCTGAGCGGACGGACGATCACGCTGACCTATCCTGACCGCATCGCCAAGATCCCCTTGGGCTGGAGCGTCCTGGAGGCCAGTCGCGAGCACGGCATCGCACACTTGTCCGTGTGCGGCGGCCGCGCCCGCTGCTCGACTTGCCGCATTCGCGTTTCGGGCCCCGTCGCGCACTGTCCTCCTCCAGGTCCGGATGAACAGCGGACTCTCGCCCGCGTGCGTGCCGGCCCGAATATTCGACTGGCGTGTCAGCTGCGACCGCTGGGTGACCTGCGGGTCACGCCGGTGATGGCAGCTCGGACAGCAAGCCTGAACAGGCTCGACAGCGAGCGGGACATCGCCGTGCTCTTCGTCGATCTGCGACGCTGGTCCGGGTTGTCCGAGAAGCAATGGCCCTTCGACCTGGTCTACGTCCTGGACCACTACTTTGCGCTGGTCGGGGACGCGGTCCACGAATCGGGCGGAGTGGCCAACCAGTACATCGGGGACAGCGTCATGGCCCTCTTCGGCCTGGAAGGAAATCTTCAGGCCGCGTGCCGCAGCGCCCTTCACGCGGCAAGGCTCATCGACGAACGCATGCGCATCTGGAGCAAGGTCTTCGAACAAGAGTTCGGGCAACCCCTGGCGTTCGGGATCGGAATCCATGCCGGTAGCGCCGCGGTGGCTGACGTCGGGCACCGCGACATCCGTTCGTTCACCGCCGTGGGCGAAGTGGTGAACACAGCCAGCCGGCTGCAGGACCAGACCAAGCTGCACGATGCGACGCTCGTGATCTCGGACTTCGCGGCCCGCAACGCAGGCATTCCCGAATCGGAGATCTCGGTGGAGCGGATCTCGGTGCGAGGACGACAGGCCCCGTTGGATGTGCTCGTGCTCGACTCGGGTGCGCTGGCGCGGCTGGATGGGAGGACCGAGGCTGCTGCTGCTGAGTCCTAGAGAGACTTGGGCCGTCACGCAATTGCGACGAGCGACCGCTTCTGGCGCGCAATCCAGTCACACCGCGCTGACGCCGGAGAAGCCTTCCTTGTTCACCTCGTAACGCAGCTCCGCCATTCCAGCCCCCATCTGATGAGCGGATACCAGGCGCAGGCTTGGGCTCAGCACTCTTCGGGGGAACAGCGGCTTCCCCTTGCCAAGAGTAGCCGAGCCAATCTGGACGATGATTTCATCCAGTAGGCCAGCATCGTGGAACTGACCGGCGAGGTCGCCGCCGCCAACAATCCAAATATTCGCGTCGCCGGCCACGGCCCGCATCTCCGAATGGATAGTTCGGACATCGCCGTTGACGAACCGAATGTCTGCGCCGCCAATTGCGGGGAGATTGCGGCTGGAAAACACCCATGCTGCCTGGGCGTATGGCCAAGGCGAGCCAGTCTCGGCAGCGACTGTTTCTGCGTTGCGTACCATCCATTCATAGGTCGCAGAGCCCATAGCCAAAGCGCCGACTCTTGAGATGAAATCCGGATAGCTGGAACTGCTCAAGCTCCCGAGAGGGAACAGCCATTCCAGCGAGTCGTCCTCGGTGGCCAGAAATCCATCAAGGCTTGTAGATGTGTAGTACTGGGTTTTCAAGGTTTGTCCGATGCATCTCAGCTCGCGTTGAATTCCGTCCTTCCTCCCCGTCCTTTAAGGCGGGGAGGATGTCAAAAAGGTTCAACATGGTGCTCGCGGGGCGTTCGCGTGACCCATTCGCCGTTCCATCGGCCAAGCCGGCATGCTCCGAATTGCGCAGGAGGTCAAGTTCAGGCAACGGCGCCCTTGCGGGTTGGAATCTGTCTGGGTGGCTCGGGCCGGCCAGCGCCAATTCCTTGGGCAACTCGAAGTTGGTATGTCGCGTCAGAAAACGGATGTCGCAATCGCCGACGCTAACCAAGTCCCCATGACGCAATGCCAACTGCTTTACACGTCGGCCATTGACCCGGGTGCCGTTGAGGCTGCCGAGGTCAATCAGCCACATGGTGCCTCCATCAAGGAGAAGTTCCAGGTGGCGCCGGCTCACGCTGGGGTGGTCAATTTGGATATCGCTGCTTGCGTGCCGTCCGACGAGGGTACGTTCGTGGGACAGTTCGATTTGCTTCGGGGCTAGATTCTTTCGCATCAAGAGCAATCGGGCCATCTATCGAAACTCCGGCGGGCAGGTAGGTCGTTTTCGCTATTACAAAGTGTAACCCAAATGACTTATTGGCGAGCCGTCGCTGCCAGGACGAATGCGCGAACCTGCCCTCAGTTCCGAAAGATGGAATTTCCCTTGACCGTTACCGGCTGGCCGACGGCGAATGAACTTCCGGACTCAATCGTGCGCAGTGAGCCGTCCTGCATACGCACGTTGATGCTGTAGACAGCGTGCGTGTTTCGGTTCCTTTCGACCGCGTTGCCCGCCATCGCACCACCTGCGGCGCCGGCGACGGTGGCGAGCGTGCGCCCCTCCCGCTTCCGACCTGATTGCCCACGACGCCGCCGACCACGCCGCCAGCCACGGCGCCGACCCCCGATGTGGATCCAGCTTGGACACGGTTCACAGACTCCACGGTGCCGCAGACGGAGCAGCCGACCGCGGCGCTCTGAGCATGCACCGTGCCCAGCGCTGTGGCGAGCAGGCAGGCGGCTGTCCACCGCACTCGGAAATTGAAACTCGATGCCATGAGGACCCTTTGTCTTCGTTGCCGTTAAGAACCCGCTGGAGACCCGAGGGCCTTCCAACTGCGCCAGAGCCAGCGCAGACCAGCTCCACGGGAATGCTGCACGAGGGTCGCGACGCACGCAAGCGCATCAAAGTACGGCGAAGAGGACTCGAAGATACGTGAATGCCGGGGCTGGCTCCGCTTCGGGCCCGAACACGCCGCTAGTCAATTGGGGGCTCACAAGGTCAAGCCTTACTACACTGGCCGAGATGAGCCATCCCCTTCAACCGAACGGCGTGCGAGACCTACTGACTTCCTATTTCTGGAGTGGCGACGCCATCCGCAGTCGAAGCGTGAGTGATGTCGTGCTATGGGGCACGGTAGACGTTCCTGTGCCCCCTGCACGTCTGACTGCTGATTGGGAAAGGGAGACATCTTCGCGCTTGGGCCTAGAACCCGGAGACGTCGAGGCATTGCCTTTGGCGCGAGCACGTGCGCGCTGGCCGGACTACAAGCACTGCGCGCAGGCGGTGGCTGATTGGACGCGCACGCTCGGACTGCCTGGGGTTCTTGCCTCCAGCGACGTAGCCCTCATGGCCTGCCGCGGCGCGAAGTACCACCATGACGGTGCGCAATATGGAGGTGCGGCCTTTTGCAATCTCTTCCTGAGCGAGGACAGAGGTCTGGACTTGCATTTTCCATCTGCAGGTCATCGGATTCCCCTCACACGGGGCACGGCTGTGATATTCGATACCGGCCAGCCTCACGCCGTAATTCAACGCCGCAGCAGTGGCTTTCATGTGGCCGACTTCGCTTCCGGCCAGGATTGCACCCAGGTATTCCTGACCTGGGAGCTCTCCATCGAGGATGCCCATGTCGGGCGCGCACTTCGGATCAACTTCGACATCGACCCTTCGACCTCGCTGCAACTGGACGAAGGGCAAGTTTGGCTGAACGGCGCACGGGCCAATTTGTGCCCGGATTCTGGTCGGTGGTGCAATGCCGACTGACGGTGAGGTTACACCGCGGTGTGCCCTGGCAATGTGGTCGGCGCGTTCAAAAGAGTCGGCGTTTTGCACGGCCTCGGCATCGTTCAGTTCTCCAGAGGAGTACTAGCGGCCCCCGCCCGTCACTCGACCGTGACGCTCTTCGCCAGATTCCGCGGCTTGTCCACGTCGGTGCCGCGCGCGCAGGCGGTGTGATACGCCAGCAATTGCAGCGGCACCACGTGCAGCAGCGGCGACAGCGCGCCGTAGTGCTCGGGCATGCGGATCACGTGCACGCCTTCGGAGCTCTCGATGTGCGTGTCGCCATCGGCGAGCACGTAGAGCACGCCGCCGCGCGCGCGCACTTCCTGCAGGTTGCTCTTGAGCTTTTCGAGCAGCGCGTCATTGGGCGCGACAGCGACCACCGGCATCTCGCTGGTCACGAGCGCGAGCGGGCCGTGTTTGAGCTCGCCGGCCGCATAGGCTTCGGCGTGGATATAGGTCACCTCCTTGAGCTTGAGCGCGCCTTCGAGCGCAATCGGGAAGTGCAGGCCGCGGCCGAGGAAGAGTGCGTTCTCCTTGCGCGCGAAGTCCTCCGCCCAGCTGATGATCTGCGGCTCCAGCGCGAGCACCGATTGCAGCGCGACCGGCAGGTGGCGCATCGCCTTCAGGTAACGCGCTTCGTCCTCGTCCGACAGCCGGCCTCTCGATTGCGCCAGCGCGAGCGTGAGCAGGAAGAGCCCCGCGAGCTGCGTGGTGAAGGCCTTGGTCGACGCCACGCCGATCTCCGCGCCGGCGCGCGTGATGTAGGCCAGCTTGCACTCGCGCACCATCGCGCTGGTGGCGACGTTGCAGATGGTGAGCGTGTGCTCCATGCCCAGCGAACGCGCATGCTTGAGCGCGGCCAGCGTATCCGCGGTCTCGCCCGACTGGCTGATCGTGACGACCAGCGTCTTCGGATCGGGCACCGATTCGCGATAGCGGTACTCGCTCGCGATCTCGACCTGCGTCGGGATCTTCGCGATGTCTTCGAGCCAGTACTTGGCGGTGCAGCCGCTGTAGTAGCTCGTGCCGCAGGCGAGGATCAACACCTTGTCGATCTCCTTGAACACGCGCCACGCGGCGGCGCCGGACGTGCCGTCGCTTGCGATGCCGTCGAACAGTTCCGGCACGATGCCTTCCACGCCTTCGAGCGTGTCCGCGATCGCGCGCGGCTGCTCGAAGATTTCCTTCTGCATGTAGTGGCGGTAGGGCCCGAGTTCGGCCGCGCCGCTGTGCGCCTGAACGGTGCGCACCGGTCGCGTCACCGGCTTGTGCGTGCGATCGACGATCCAGTACTTGCCGGGCTGGATGTCGACCACGTCGCCTTCCTCGAGGTAGACGATCTGGTCGGTCACGCCGGCCAGCGCCATCGCGTCGCTGGCAAGGAAGTTCTCGCCCTCTTCCTTGCCCACGCCGAGGATCAGCGGCGAACCGGCGCGCGCGCCGACCACGCGATGCGGCTCGTCGCGGCAGATCGCGGCGATCGCATAGGCGCCCTGCAGCTGCTTGACGCTCGCCTTCACGGCTTCGAAGAGATCGCCGTCGTACTGGCTGTCGATGAGGTGCGCGATGACCTCGGTATCGGTCTGGCTCACGAAGGCATAGCCCTTGGCCTGCAGCGCTTCGCGGAGCTTCTCGTGGTTTTCGATGATGCCGTTGTGGACCAGCGCGATGCGGCCGGGCCGGTTGGTTTCGGCATCCGCGCCGGGCCCGTGGCTGAAGTGCGGGTGCGCGTTGTGGACCACCGGCGCGCCGTGCGTGGCCCAGCGCGTGTGCGCGATGCCGGTGAGCCCTTCGATGTGATCGCCCCGCACCTGCGCCAGCAGGTCGGCCACGCGCGAGGTGGTGCGCGCGCGCTGCAGGCCGCCGGCATGCACCGCCACGCCGCAGGAGTCGTAGCCGCGGTATTCGAGACGCTGGAGGCCCTGGACGAGCACGGGAACGATGTTGCGGCCTGAAACGGCGCCGACGATGCCACACATGGGAGATGCTCCTGATTGCGAGTTGGTGAGATCGTACGATCGCTCGAAAGAAATTTATGGACTTGTTACTGCCATTTTTCGACTTTTTATTTCATTGATTCGATAGTTTCAACTTTTATTTCACGATAATTGTCTTTGTGAAAAAAATCTATCTCGATGAAACCGATCTTCGCCTTCTGGACGCACTGCAAAGGGATGCCTCGCAAAGCAACCAGTCGCTCGCGGAGCGCTTCAACATCTCGCCGCCGACGTGCCTGCGCCGGGTGCGCCGGCTGCGGGAATCGGGCTGGATCGACGGCGAAGTCGCGATCCTCGACACCGGCCGCATCGCACCCCTGCTCACCGCGATCGTGGAGGTTTCGCTGGACCGGCAGGACGCCTCGGCGCTCGATGCCTTCGAGCAGCGCGCGGCGGCCGACGACGCGGTGCAGCAGTGCTACCGCGTCTCGCCGGGACCGGATTTCGTGCTGATCGTGACCGTGCGCGACATGCCGGGCTACCACGCACTCGCACAACGGCTCTTCACGAACGACGCCAACGTGCGCAACGTGAAGGCCTTCTTCAGCGTCAAGCGCGCGAAGTTCTCGCCTCGCGTGCCGCTGCCCGGGATCGACTGAAGACGTTCAGTTCTTGGGCGCCTTTTTCGGACGCTGCCAGTTGGGGAAGCTCGTCTGACGCGCGCGCGAGATCGTCAACGCACCGGGCTCGGTGCTCTTCGTCACCGTCGAGCCGCCGCCGATGGTGCCGCCCGCGCCGATGGTGATCGGCGCCACCAGCACGCAGTTGCTGCCCACGTGCACGTCGTTGCCGATGATCGTGCGGTGCTTGTTGGCGCCGTCGTAGTTGGCCGTGATGCTGCCGGCGCCGTAGTTGACGCGCTCGCCCACCGTCGCATCGCCGAGGTAGGCCAGATGGTTCGCCTTCGCGCCGGCCGCGAGCGTGGAGTTCTTGACCTCGACGAAGTTGCCGATGTGCACCTCGGGCCCGAGACGCGCGCCCGGTCGCAGCCGCGCGAACGGCCCGACGAGCGAGCCCGCGCCCACGGTGACCCCGGCCTTCTCGCCGTCGATGTGCGTGAAGGGATGGATCACCGCGCCAGTCTCGATGCGCGCGTTGGCGATGACGCAGTTCGCGCCCACGCGAACGCCCGCGCCCAGCGACACCGCGCCCTCGAAGACGCAGTTGACATCGATCTCCACGTCCGCCTCGCAGGCCAGCGTGCCGCGCAGGTCGAAGCGCGCCGGATCGGCCAGCCGCACGCCCTGCGCCATGAGCGCCTCGGCCTGGCGAAGCTGAAAGGCGCGTTCGAGCGCGGCCAGTTGCAAGGGCGAATTGACGCCGAGCACCTCGATCGCATCGTCCGTGCGGTGGGCGACGATCGGCACGCCGTCGACCGAGGCGAAGCCCACCACGTCCGTCAGGTAGTACTCGCCCTGCGCATTCTTGTTGTCGAGGCGGGCGAGCCATGCCTTGAGCAGGCGGCCCGGCACCGCCATCACGCCGGTGTAGATCTCGTCGATGGCGCGCTGGGCATCGGTGGCGTCCTTTTCCTCGACGATCGCGAGCACGTCGCCGTCAAGCTGCCCTTCGGCGCGCAGGATGCGTCCGTAGCCCTTCGGGTGAGGGGTGCGGATGGTGAGCAGCGCGAGACGGCGTCCGGCGCTCTGGGCGACCAGCGCACGCAGGGTGGATTCGCCGATCAGCGGCACGTCGCCCGAGAGCACGACCACCGTGCCGTCGTCCGGCAGATGCGGCACCGCCTGCTGCACCGCGTGGCCGGTACCGAGCTGCGGCACCTGTCGCGCGAACTTCGGTGTCGCGCCGGCTATCGCGCCCTCGAGCGCGGCCTCGACCTCGGATGCGCCGTGGCCGGTCACGACGACGACGTTGCGCGCGCCGATGCGCGTCGCGGTATCGATCACATGCGCCACCAGCGCGCGCCCTGCCAATCGATGCAACACTTTGGGCATGCTGCTTTTCATGCGCGTGCCCTTGCCGGCCGCCATGATGACGACGTCGATGGGTTCTGGATTCTGCTGCGGGGTCTGATTCATGCCATTTTTCCGGATGCGTTGCGCAAGGCTGGCGCGAATTATCGGGGTGCTGGTGATCACGGGATGCATCGCGGCGTGCAGCCTGATCAAGCTCGCCTACAACAATCTGCCGGAAGTGAGTTACTGGTGGCTCGACAGCTACGTGGACTTCGACAGCACCCAGACGCCGCGCGTGCGCGACGGCCTCACGCAAGTGCTGGAGTGGCACCGGCAGAACGAGCTGCCCAGGGTCGTCGACTTGCTGCGGCAGACGCGCACGCTGGCGGGCGACGACGTCACGCCCGCACAGGCCTGCGAGCTGGTCGAGGCGATCCAGGCGCGGCTGCTCGCGCTCGCCGAGCGCGCGGTGTCCGCGGGTGCGGACGTGGCCTTGAACCTCACCGATGCGCAGCTCGCCCACATCGAACGAAAGTACGCGCGGATCAATGCCGA
Source organism: Variovorax ureilyticus (assembly GCF_050632185.1). Taxonomy (GTDB): domain Bacteria; phylum Pseudomonadota; class Gammaproteobacteria; order Burkholderiales; family Burkholderiaceae_C; genus Variovorax; species Variovorax ureilyticus_A. The sequence continues at coordinate 524,896 of NZ_CP192579.1, read as the reverse complement.
CTACCGCAAGGAATGGGTCGATCCGAGCCTGAAGGACCAGCGAGAGAAACGCTACGAGCAGTTCCTCGAGCGCAGCGAGGACTTCTACGGGCCGCTCGATCCGGCGCAGCGCGATCTGCTGCGCCGGCAGATCGCGCAGTCCAGCTTCGATCCGCGCGAGATCGACGCCAACCGCAAGGCCCGACAGCAGGAAATCCTCGCACTCCTTCGGCGCCTGCAGGCCGAGAAGACCGCCCCAGCCGAAGCGCAGGCCGCGGTGCGTGCCTTTGTGCGTCGCGTGGCGGACCCGACCGGAACGGCGCGTGTGCGGCGCCATGCGCTGCTTGAAGAGTCATGCCGCAACATCGCCGAACTGCACAACCAGACGACGCCCGGGCAGCGCAGCAAGGCTCGGCAGCGGCTGCAAGGCTACGAGGACGATCTGCGCGAGCTCGCGTCCGCGCTTTGATCGCCCGAACTATGACGAACGGCACACGCAATATCTCGCCGAAAAGTACAACATTTGTTTACACTTGAGTGCATCCGCCTCGCGCCGATCGACCGAATTCAGAATGAACATCAGCCTCTGCACGCTCTTCGAAAAGAACTACCACTACGGTGTCGCCGCGCTCACCAATTCGCTCATCGCAGCGGGCTATCAGGGTGATCTGTGGGTCGGCTATCGCGGCGAGTTGCCGGCGTGGATCACCGGTGCACCCGCGTACGACGCGAGCTCCGGCCGCTTCGAGGTCGCCCCCGGGCTGCAGTTGCGCATGATGCGGCTCGACACGCCGGTGCACTTCACCTACTACAAACCCACCTTCGTGCGCGACCTGCTCGAGAAGCATGCGCCGGACGCGGCAGTGATGGCCTACATCGACCCCGACATCGTGATGAAGTGCGACTGGCCGTCGTTCTGCGGCTGGTTCACCGACGATGGGATCTCGCTGATCGAGGACGTCAACTGGTGCTTCCCGGCCCGGCACCCGAAGCGACTGCTCTGGAACCGCTTCTTCCAGCCGCATGGGGTGGTGCCGAAGCGCGCGCTCGAGCGCTACTACAACGCCGGCTTCATCGCGACTCCACGCGCGCACATGGACTTCCTCGACCTGTGGCGGCACCTGTGCGATCTCGTGCTCGCCCGCAACGCGGGCGCGGAAAAGCTCAAGATCGGCGGCGGCGCCGACCTGTTCCATTCGACGGACCAGGACGCGCTCAATTTCGCATTGACCGTTTACGAAGCCCCGCTGAACACCGCCGGCCCCGAAGCGATGGATTTCGCGCCAGGCGGCTACTATCTCTCGCATGCGATCGGCTCGGTCAAGCCGTGGCACGGCAAGCACATCCAGCAGGCGCTGCGCGGGCAACCGCCGCGGCCCGCGGCCAAGGCGTACTACCAGTTCGCGAATGCGCCGATCAAGGTGTGGGACGAGGGCGATCTCGCGCGGCGGCGGCTCGAATTGAAGATCGCCACCGCGATCGGCCGCATCTACCGCTCGGCCTGAAGCGGCCGGACCCGCTGCTTCACTTCTTCGCCGGGGGTTCGGTGACCCACAGGCCCGCAAGCCACCGCGCGCTGCGGTCCAGCCCTTCCCGCGGCACCGAGCGGTGGCGCGTAGCCAAGCACCTCGACCGCACGATCCATCGGCAGTCGCGTCGCGCAGGTGTGCAACTGGCTGATTTCGTAGTCCGCCGAAGGCGAAGGCGGCTGCGGCAGCACGAAGCCGCTCGCGCTCGGCGGCGCCGTATAGCGCTCCAGACCGGCCTTGACCGCATCCTTCAGCCGCCGGCTGAACATCGGAAGGATCATCCGCGACGCCGGCACCTGCTTGGCCCACGCCACGCGGTCGCGCAGCGAGCGCGCAGGAAGGCCCGCCGCGGGCACCTCGCGGAAGTCCGACATGTCGAAGCCCAGCGCCTGCACCAGCGGCTGATAGAACTCGCGCCAGGTCATGCAGGTGCTGTCCGCGACGTAGAAGGCGCCCTCGGTCGCACGCGCATGCGTGAGGCCCAGCTCGATCGCATGGATCAGGTTGTCGACGTAGATGTGGTTGCACAGCCCGTGTCCACCCTCGACCAGGAAGGCCTGCTTCGAATGCAGCGCGCGCGGCAGTCCGCCGAACCACTGGCAGCGCGGCCCGTAGACGATGCCCGGCCTCAGGATGCAAACCTCCACGCCCGAGGCCTCGCGCAGCACACGCTCGGCGCGCACCTTGGCGTTGTTGTAGTCGTTGGGCTGGTCGTCCTTGAGAGGCGTCGCGTCGTTGGTGCCGGCCGGCGGGTTCTGCCCGTGCACCGAGGCGCTGCTGAGATACACAAGGCGGCGTACGCCCGCGGTCTTGCACGCCTCCAGCGCGGCCTGCGCGGCGGCCACGATCTGCGCGGCATCGCCGACGATGGCATGCACCATCGCATCGCAGCCGCGAATGGCTTCGGCCAGCGAGGCGGCGTCGAAGATGTCGGCCTGCTTCCACGACGGCAGCGCGAAGCGCGCCATGCGGGCGAGGCTGTAGGGGCTGCGCACGATCGCGCGCACATCGTGCGTGCCGCCGAGCACCCACTTCTCCATCAGGCGGGTGCCGACGAATCCGGAACCTCCGAGCACTGCGACTTGCATGGTCACGCGGCCTCCACGAGCTGGCGGGCGCGGGCGAACTCTTCAGGATCGAAATAGGGCATGTCCATCAGTCGCTTGCGGGCGTACATGGTTTCGACGAGCGACAGCGCCGCCATCGCCGTGCCGCCGCTGACGCGGGGCTTGCGGTTCTCGCGGACCGCGTCCACCACGTCCTTCCACTGCGCGGTGAAGGCGCCGAGGTAGCCGTGGGCCGGGGTCGAATAGTCGGCGGTGCTGCCGTACTGCGTGCGGCTCGTGGCCAGTTGCGGGACGGGCACGCCGTCGATCTCGATCACGAGGTCGGTGGCCTGCCCGGTGCGCCAGGTGACGGTCGCGCGCTCGAACTCGACGCGATAGCGGTTGGCCAGCTCCACGTCCCAGCTCAGGCGGATGTCGGCCTCGGTCCCGCTCGGCCAGCGCAACTTCGCCGCACTGTTGATCTCCACGCCGCCCATCGCGTCGTCCGCATAGTCCACGACCTCGGGAATGCCGAGCCACGACACCAGTATTTCGAGCATGTGGATGCCGATGTCCAGCGTGACGCCGCCGCCGCCTTCCTGCCGCGTGAAGAAGCCCGCCGACGCGGCCGGCCAGCGGAACATGCCGCCCTCGTCGGCCACGATGCGACGCACCGCCCCGAACACGCCGGAGGCGATCAAGGTGCGGATGGTCTCGATGGCCGGGAAGAAGCGCCGGAAGTGACCGACCGCAAGCATGCGCCCGAGGCGATCCGCCTCGCTGCGCATGGTGCGCGCCTCGGTGGCGGTGGCGCAGATCGGCTTCTCGACGAGCAGGTTGTAGCCGCGTCCGAGCAGCGACACCGCGAGGTCCGCATGGCTGCGCGCCGGCGTGGCGATCAGCGCGATGTCGGCTTCGCATGCACGCTCGAGGTCGGTGTAGCACTTGGCCGAGGGGAAGAGGTGCCGGCAACGCGTGAGCCGCTCTTCGCTGCGGTCCACCAGGCCGACGACCTGGAGCCACCCCTGCCGCTCTGCCTCGCGCGCCGCCGGGCCCTGGTATTCCTCCACCACCGCGCCGCAGCCGATGACGAGGACCTTGAGCGGAGGCTCCGCCTTGCTTTCAATTGCGCTGTCGCTACTGATCTCGCTATTCATCTGTCGATCCGAAGAACCCGTCGTAGTTGCCAGCCCAGCAGGCCGGGATTGCGAAGCAGGATACCGGCCGCGCGCGACTTGCCGCCGGGCGAACGGATCAGGTCCCGCAGCAGCGGCCGCATCGACAGCGAGAAGCCGGCGATGCCGGCACGCTGCGCCTTTCGGCACGCACGGCAGTCCGCATGGGCGCGCGCATTGCGGTCGATGACCGTGCGCCCGGTGCGCCACATCACTTCCACGTTCTTGCTCATGCTGCCCGGCACGATGCGGTAGACGCTGCGCATGTCGCGCGCGAGTCCGAACTTGCCGCCGAGCGCGGCGATCCGCAGCCAAAGGTCCCAGTCCTCGCAGGAGCGCAGGCCGACATCGAAGAGGCCGACCTGCGAGAGCATCTCACGGCGCACGACGAAGGTGTTCGGGGGACCGATGTTGCCTCGCAGCAGGGTGTGCAGGGCGTCGCCGGCGAGGTCACGCCCGCCGAACTCGCCGATGACCGTTTCCCCGCCTTCGTCCACCACGTCGGCATAGCCGTGCACCACGTCGAGGTCCGGGGACTGGGCGAAGGCGCGCGCCGCCGCGGCGAGCATGCCGGGGCGCAGGTAGTCGTCCGAGTCGAGGAAGAGCAGATACCGGCCGCTCGAGCGCAGGATGCCGCGATTGCGCGCCGCGCACAGGCCCGCATTGGGCTGGCGGATCACGATCACGCCGTCATAGCGGCTCGCGACTTCGGAGGCGTTGTCGGGCGAGCCGTCGTCCACCACGACCACCTCGAGATCCACGTCACGCGCCTGCGCCAGCGCCGACTCGATCGCCTTCGGCAGCAGATGCGCCTGCTTGTAGCAGGGGATGATGACGCTGAACTCCGGCATCAATGCGAGCCTTGCCGCCGCCACAGGCTGGAAAAACCGTCGCGCAGCACCAGCGGCCAGAAGCGCACCGGCAGCCGCGCCACTTCGCGCAGCGCCTCGCCGATAGACGAACGCGCGCGCTGTCGCAGCATCGGCGCGAAGGCCATGTTGTAGACGTAGCGCGCGCCGCCCTGCAACGCATGGCGCGCGGTGACGCGGCGCGACTTCGGCGAGCCCACCGGCAGGCGCGACGCCATGCCGACCACCTGCCGGATCCCCCGCCACATGGCCTGCCCGTTCTTGCTCAGCGAGCCGCCGCGCAGGCGGTACACCGCGAGCGAATGGTCCATGCGGACCCACCTGTCGGTCGCCGCCGCGATGCGCAGCCAGAGGTCGAGGTCTTCCGCGTGATGAAGCCCGGGCCGGAACAGGCCGCTCTTCGCGAAGACCTCGCGCCGCACGATGATCCCGTTGGTCGGCACCGATTCGCCGCCGAGGATGCTCAGGAAGGCCGTGGGCTGCAGGCTGGGTGCGGCATGGCGGTCGACCGGACGGCCTTCGTCGTCGACCACCTGCATGCCGCAGACGAACACATCGGCGTCCGGATTCGCGGCCAGCGCCGCCTCGAACGCCGCGCGGTAGCCCGGCAGCAACAGATCGTCGCTGTCGAGGAACAGCACGAAATCCGCCCGGCTCTCGAGGATCGCGCGGTTGCGCGCCACCGAGGGGCCGGCATTGCGCTGGCGGATGACGCGCACGCCCTCACAGCGCTCGGCGTAGTCGGCCGAGCCATCGCTGGAGCCATCGTCCACCAGCAGCACCGGAACGCGGTTGTCCTCCCAGGCCGAGGCGAGGGTTTCCGACAGCGTCGCGGCGGAGTTGTACGAGGCCGTGAGGGCTTCCAGCGTCGAGGGCCCCATGGCTCACGCCTGTTGCGAAACGATGCTGTGGGCAGACAGGCGGCTGGCGAGCCTCAGCACGCCGTGGCGGCCTTCATAGGCGCGCGGTGCACCGGGCAGGGCAACGGGATGCACTTCGAGTTGCACGCACTCCGGCGCGGAAAACACTTCCTTGCCCGCCACGTCGTGCAGATAGAAATCGATGAAGTAGCGGCCCGGCATCAGGCTCATGCGCTCCAGCGCGAGCCGGAATGAGAAGCGCCCGTCGTAGCGCTGGAAATCCACCGATTCCTCCGGCCCCCAGACTTCGGAGAGGATGACGCCGTTGGCATCGTGCCAGCGGAAGAACGGGATGCACAGCGACGTCGGCTCCTGCGCGTCGAGCTCGATCTCGATCTCCAGCGGCTTCAGGAAATCGATGTCGCCAACGGCCGTCTGCGCGCCGTTGATCTGCAGGTCCACCAGTTGCAGCTTGGACGACTTGCCGCGCTGCGCCTGCACCGCGACCGGCGCACGTGTCGCGTATTCGGCCAGCACCTCGTCGACCGAGCCCTGGCGCAGCAGCTTGCCGTTCGCGAGCAGCAGGCCCTTGTTGCACAGCGCCTTCACCGCGGCGATGTTGTGGCTCACGAAGAGCACCGTCTTGCCTTCCTGGCTGCTGACGTCCTTCATCTTGCCCAGGCACTTCTGCTGGAACTGCGTGTCGCCGACCGCGAGCACCTCGTCGACGATCAGGATCTCGGGATTCAGGTGCGCGGCCACCGCGAACGCGAGGCGCACGTACATGCCGCTCGAATAGCGCTTGACCGGCGTGTCGAGAAAGCGCTCGACCTCGGCGAAATCGACGATGGCGTCGAACTGCCGGTCGATGTCGCGCTCGCGCATGCCGAGGATCGAGCCGTTCAGGTAGATGTTCTCGCGCCCGGTGAGCTCGGGATGGAAGCCTGTCCCCACCTCCAGCAGCGAACCGACCTTGCCATACAGGCGAACTTCGCCCGCCGTGGGCTCGGTGATGCGGCTCAGCACCTTCAGGAGCGTGCTTTTGCCCGCGCCGTTGCGGCCGACGACGCCGACCACGTCCCCCTTCTTCACGTCGAACGACACGTCGTCGAGCGCCTTGAAGGTTTCGTACTCCTGACGGCTGAAGACGCTCTTGAGCGCCGCGAAGGCGGCCTCGGTGACCCGGCTGTGCTGGGCCATGTGCGCGATGCGGTATTCCTTGCTGAGTCCGCGGACGGAAAGGGCCAGATCAGATGACATCGGCAAATCTCCGCTCCGCGCGTTGGAACATCAACGCGCCCACCAGGAACAGCACCACGGAGGCCACCGCGCTCCAGACGACCGAGCCCCAGTTCATCATCGGCGTGCCGAGCACGGCCCACCGGAAGGATTCGAGGATGCCCACCATCGGGTTGATCGCGGCGACCCACTGCGCCGCCTGAGGAATACTCGATGCGGCGTAGGCCACCGGACTCGCCCACAGCAGGAACTGGCTGAACACCGGAATGACGTAGCGCACGTCGCGATAGCTCACGTTGAGCGCCGCGGTCCAGAAACCGAGCCCGAGCGCCAGCAGGATCGCCATGAGCATCGAGACCGGCAGGAAGAGCAGCGCGAAAGTCGGCGGAATGCGGTAGATCGCGAGCAGCACCGCCATGACGGCCGCGCCGACGGCGAAGTCCAGCAGCACGCCGCGCACCGTCGACAGCGGCAGCACGATGCGCGGGAAGTAGATCTTGCTGACCAGCCCCGAATTGCCGACCAGCGAATCACCGGCCTTCTGGAAGATCTGGATGAAGGTGTTCCAGATCAGCAGGCCGGCAAAACCGAAGACGAAGTACGGAACACGCGCGTCGCCGGTCGGCAGCTTGGCCACCGCACCGAAAACGAAGGCGAACAGCCCCGCGCCGATGAGCGGCTGCAGCACCACCCAGAGCACGCCGACCGCCGTCTGCCTGTAACGCAGCCGCACGTCGCGCAGCGCGAGGATGCGCAGGAGGTCGCGGTACTCCAGCACATCCCGCCAGGGGAAGAAGGCCGCACGACGCTGCGGCCTGATGACAAGGTGAGGTTCACCTGCATTCGACATTGACGAAAGACCCTCCGAGCCTGAGAGCACCGAGGAGTCCATGCGAGACGAGCCTCAGAGACATTAGTTGCACGATGATACACATCAAAATTAAATCTTAACTACTACCATTTGGCCAACTGTGCGAAACGCCACGGTGCTATGCCTCTTGCAGTATCTGCCGAAGGCAGTGTTGACTGAAACTGAAGCGCGCGCGCCGTCCATGCGTGCGCTGCACGCAACGTTCGTTCCATGAGGGGGAGGGCCGCGCGGGCCTGCGCGGGCCATCTATGAAGGTGAGCGCACGCTGGCGCAGCGCGATGCTTCATCGCGCTGCGCTACGGCTTCGATATCTCCGGCCGATGGCCGGACGCGCTCAAGCCGCGCGGGCGGTCGGCTGGACGGCGTCCCAGCTGTAGGTGGCGCCGCGGCTGTCCCACGGCTCCATCACGATGCGTTGGCCCGCCGCCACGATCAACGATTCGCCGGGTGCGAGCACCAGGTCTTCGCTGCCCCGGTGGGCGGTGGCATCACAGGTGACCCACACCCGGCCCTGCCGGATGCGCAGCACGCTCGCACTGGAGGCTTTCAGGCTCATCGCGTGTCCGGCCTCGAGCTGCCATGCACCGCGACGCACGGCCGGCGGCACGGCGGCCGAACGGGCCGATGCAACGGACGGAAGCGTGTGGGTCGTGGCGGCGACGGACATGATGATCTCCTGGGTAGTGAGCACGCGAATGGCGCGCTTCGGGAATGAATGATCGGCTCGCCACCGTTGGCAGTCCAATGAAAACGCGCTAGCCTACTGATTCCGATTCCGCATCAATCAACGTCCCGCCGAAACCACCCCGATGCTGCATTCCCAGACCCATCTGCGTTCCCGGCCGATCTCCGCCGGCCATCTCCGCGCCTTCGAAGCCGTCGCCCGTCACCTGAACTTCCGCGCCGCCGCCGAGGAAATGGCGCTGACCCAGTCCGCCGTCAGCCGGCAGATCCAGTCGCTGGAAGACGAGGTGGGCGTGGGCCTGTTCCTGCGCCACACGCGGGCAGTGGAGCTCACCAGCGCCGGGGCGCAGTTGCTGCTGGCGGTGCAGCAGTCGCTGCCGCGCATCGACGGCGCGGTGCGGCAGATCCGGCAGAACGCGGGCCGCAAGAGCGTCTCGCTCACCACCTTCGCGTCCTTCGCCTCGATGTGGCTGATTCCTCGGCTGGAGGCGTTTCAACGCGACAACCCGGAGATCGACATCCGCATCGACGCGAGTGACCTTGCGCTCGACATGGAAGTCGCCGACGTCGACCTCGCGCTGCGCTACGGCCCGGGCGAGAACATGCCTGCGGGCTCGGTGCGCCTCTTCGGGGAGACGATCACGCCGGTGGCGAGCCCCTGGCTGATCAAGACCAACCCGCCGATCAAGAGCCCGGCGGACATCGCCCGCTTCACCCTGATCGAGGCAGGCGATGCGCACCGCACGCACCTCGAATGGCTGACCTGGCGCCGGTGGTTCGAGGTCAACCACATGGCGCGGGCGCAGCCGCGGCGCTGGCTCTATTTCAACTACGCCTACCAGATGGTGCAGGCCGCGCTGACGGGCCAGGGCGTGGTGCTGGCCCGCAGCTCGCTGATCGCCGAAAGCCTCGCCAACGGCGATCTGGTGGAGGTGCTGCCGCACCACCGCATGGATTCACCCATGGCCTACTGGCTCATCATCGGCCCGCGCAGCGCGTCGAGGCCCGAGATCCAGGCCTTCTGCGAATGGCTCCAGGGCCAGGCCGCGATCACGCGGGAGACGATCGGCGAAGTGCCCGACCCCGACACCTTGGACCAACTGGATTGACCTGAGGCCCGCGCAGCGTGGCCCGTTCGCGAAACACCGCGGAACCGGCTCCGCCGGGCCGATGGTGTTGCCCCCCGGCAGGGGGTGTCAGAGCCACACGAAGTGGGCGAGGCTGGGGGCGAGCTAACCTACAGGCCAGACGACGCCGTTGTCGTTCAGGATGGCGTCCAGCGGCACGTCATGGGCCTCAGGCTCGAACTCCTCGAGGAATCCATTCGTGAATCCGAGCCCCACCGTGAACGGCTTCGGCTCCAACGCCGCCAGCGTCCGGTCATAAAAGCCGCCCCCGTACCCCAGGCGATACCCGCCCGCGCTGTAGCCGAGGCACGGCACGAAGAGCAGCGTTGGCACGATCAGCTCGGTGTCCTTCGGCTTCGGGATGTCGTAGGCGTCGTTCTCCATCGGGCAGCCCGGATACCACGCATGAAAAGTCAGCGTCTTGTGCACCCGGTCGACCACCGGCAGGCCGATGCGGCGCCGCTGCGGCTCGCCCTGCAGCTCGCCGTCCTCTTTCCAGCGGTGCAGCGCCGGGAGCGGATCGAACTCGCCCTTGATCGGCCAGTACGCGCCGATCACCGTGTCCGGCCGTCCGACGAGCCAGATGCGCATCACACGCTGGAGCAGGTCGGCGCGCGCGAGCCGGTCCGGCATCGCAAGACGCTGTTCCACCAGTGCATTACGCAACTGAGTTTTGAGAAAGTTGGCAGTTGCCGAGGTGTCGGCACCGTTTGACTTGTCCATAATCCCCCGATGCAATTCGCGAGCATTTTGGCATCGGTGCGCCGCCGGCCCCGCGCAGCCCTTTCCACCCTGGTCTTTTCTTTCCTCGCCGCGGCCTGTGCGACCCAGTCCGCCAGTGCGCAAAACACCAACGACGACGTTCTCCTGCAGATGAAGCAGGCGGCGCAGCGCGGCGACAAGGCACGCCTTTCCGCGCTGCTGCCGCAGGCGCGCGGCCATGTGCTCGAACCCTGGGCCGCCTATTGGGAACTCAAGGCGCGGCTGCCGGACGCGAGCCAGGACGACGTCCAGGCCTTTCTCGCGCAATACGCCGGCACCTACCAGGAAGACCGCCTGCGCAACGACTGGCTGCTCCTGGCCGGCCAGCGCCGCGACTGGAACGGCTTCACCAGCCTGCATCCCGCCTTCCGCATGAACGACGATGCGCAGGTCCGCTGCTACGCGGTGCTGATCGAGACGCTGCAGTCCGGCACCGCGACGCAGGGCCAGGCAGACGAGGTGCGCCGCAACTGGTTCGGCCAGCGCGATCTCGACGACGGCTGCCTCACCGCCGCCGATCGCATGATCGGCGCGCGCCAGATGTCGCCCAACGACGCATGGAAGAAGGCACGCCTCTCCATCGAGGCGAACCGCCCGCAGGCGGCGCGCGCTGCCGTGATCATCGTGGCGCCCGAGGCGATCCCGCTGTTCGACGAAATGAACGCCAATGTCGGGAAGTTCCTGGCAAGCCGCGCGGTGGTCGCCGCCAAGTCGCGCCGGGAGATCGTGGTGCTCGCGCTGATCAAGCTGGCGATCGCCGATCCCGAAACGGCCGCCTCGCAGCTCGACAGCAAATGGGGGCCGATGCTCTCCGCCGAGGAACGCAACTGGCTCTGGGGCACCATCGGGCGGCAGGCGGCGACCAAGCTCTCGCCGGCGGCGAACAGCTATTTCGCCAACGTCACGAAGAACAGCGACCTCTCCGACGAGATGCTCGCGTGGAAGGCGCGCGCCGCGCTGCGCACCGGCGACTGGAAGATCGTGCAGGCCGCGATCGACGCGATGAGCGACACCCAGCGGCAGGACCCGACCTGGATCTACTGGAAGGCCCGCGCGCTGGCCGACCGCGGCGGCGACGAGCGCCGCGCACAGGCCCGCGCGCTGTACGAAAGCATCGCCGGCACGCGCGGCTTCTACGAGCTCCTGGCGCTCGAGGAACTCGGCCAGCGCGCCGCCGTGCCTGCGCGCCCCGCGCCGCTCACGGCCGATGAGAAGAAGGCCGCGCGCAACAACCCGGCGCTCAATCGCGCGCTCTATGCGATCTCGATCGGCCTGCGTCCCGAAGGCACGCGCGAGTGGAACTACGCCACCAACCTGCACGACCGCGGCGGCATGGGCGACCGCGAGCTGCTCGCCGCCGCCGACCTCGCCTGCCAGCGCGAGGTGTGGGACCGCTGCATCAACACCAGCGAGCGCACCAAGGGCACGATCGACGTGGACCAGCGCTTCCCGATGCCCTTCCGCGACATGGTGGTGCGCAAGAGCCAGGAGATCGGCCTCGACCCCGCCTACGTCTACGGCCTGATCCGCCAGGAAAGCCGTTTCGTCATGGACGCGCGCTCGGGCGTCGGCGCCTCGGGCCTGATGCAGGTCATGCCGGCCACCGCGCGCTGGACCGCCAAGAAGATCGGCCTTTCGGATTTCACGCCGGGCCAGATCACCGACCGCGAAACCAACATCACCATCGGCACCAACTACCTCAAGCTCGCGCTCGACGACTTCGACGGCTCCATGCCGCTCGCCGCCGCCGCATACAACGCGGGCCCCGGCCGCCCGCGCAACTGGCGCAACGGGCCGATCATGGAAGCGGCCATCTGGGCCGAGAACGTGCCCTTCAACGAGACGCGCGACTACGTGAAGAAGGTGCTCGCGAACACCACCAACTACGCGGCCCTGATCACCGGGCGACCGCAATCGATCAAGGACAAGCTCGGCCGCGTCGGCCCGCGCGACGCGGCCGAGCCCGAAACGAACAAGGATCTGCCCTGAACCGGCCCCTGCAGAGCCTGCGCGCCCAGTTGCCGAACTGGACGATCGAATGGCTCGAGATCATCGTCCCGACGGCGGAGGTGGCGCTCATCATGCTGGGTGCCTGGCTGCTGTACCGCATCGTCCGGCGGCTGGTCGAGCGCGTGGCCAGGAGCTACACGCTGCCCTCCAACGTGGCCACGGTCACCCGCCGCACGGCCGGCTTCCTGATCTACGGGGGCGCCGTCCTGTGGTCACTGGAGCGGCTGGGCGCCTCGGGCGAGGTACTCTGGACCGCCTTCACCGGCTTCGCCACCGTCGGCGCGGTGGCATTCTTTGCCGCCTGGAGCGTGCTGTCGAACATGTTCTGCGCGCTCCTGATCTTCACCACGCGCATGTTCTGGCCGGGCGACACGGTCGAAGTGCTCGAAAACGGCGAGAAGCCCGGCCTCAAGGGCCGCGTGCTGGACATCAACCTCGTCTTCACCACACTGGAAGAGACCGGCGACGCGCAGCAAGGCACGACGCTGAAGATTCCCAACAGCATGTTCTTCCAGCGCGCCGTACGACGCTGGCACGGCAGCGCGCCGCCGCTGCCGGCAACGCTGGCGCCCACGACCCGCTCGGATCCCTCTGGCATTCAAGGGCATTAGTCCGCTGATTCAGATGACCACCGTTTCGGCTGGCCATTCCGCTGCCTGAATGGCCAGCCGTAATCCGGGGCGGCGCCGTGCGCTGTGTGTCGCCGGCCTCGAGGACATCGTCAGACCGAAAAATCGTCAGGATCGATGTCGCGCCGGCCATGCAGCACACGCTCAACCCTCACGACATCGCCGAGCACCCGGAAGAAGAGGATGTATCGCGCGTGCGTGCACATGCGCAATCCGGAGGCCAGGTCTTCACGCGCCAGATAGGCGCTGGGCATCCGCGCGATCTTCCCTACCTGATCGATCAGTTCTCCAATGAAACTCTCGGCTCGACGGGGATTGTCCTGAGCGATGTAGTCGCCGATCTCGATCAGATCCGCCTCGGCCAGGGGCGAAAATTCACTATGCACTTGGTGGCTTGCCGGTGGCAGCCCACTCACGATAGCGAGACCTCAACTTCCCATCGACCTCGGCGAGCGGCCGACCTGGACCACTTTCGATGCCAGCCTGAATGTCGGCGCGCAGGGCCTCCAATTTCGCCTGCTGGTAGGCCGTTCGCTCTTCGAGCAAGCGCAGGCCGTCGCGAATGACTTCACTCGCGCTTTGATAGCGCCCAGAGTCAATCTGCTGACGCACGAAGCCCTCGAAGTGGTTTCCTAGGACGTAGCTGGATGGCATGAGGTTCAGGCTATCAAAAATTGCTAGTCCATGCAATCAGAACAGTCGGGCCGGAAACAGACGAAGCGGGCGTCGCTCAAGCCGTCTTTCGTATGTACACCGGCCTTGACTGAAGTCCCCCCGACATCAAACCGGGTCGGCCTGGGCGGCATGGAGCGCCACCAAGGCTTGTGCGCGTCGTGCCTCGCGGGGTAAGGGCGAATCGCAGCCGCCCGTACGCGATGACTGCCGCAGCAACCCCTGGATATACTCCATCCGATCACGCCAACAAGGGCGTGATCGGGATTGGCGTCCCAAGTAACCCGCTGCGACGCAAGCCGCAGCAACCCGCAGAGGTTCTGCGGCTTCGTCGTTCGTGCCTCCATTTTGGCGGCTTGAACGGGGAGCCGCGAGGCTCGCCGGTTCGCGCAAGCGGGTTCCCGGTACGCCAACCCGTTCGAGCCGCCGCCCCCAATTGGCGTTGGGTGCGGTGGTTGGCAAAACTGAACCCGCAGGGAGCCCATCCATGGCTAAGTCCAATCGCGCATCCGCGCCGTCGCTGCAAAAGGCATCGTCATCCGCCTTGCAGCTTGACGACGATTTCTGCAATCTCAAGCAAGCGCTTCGTGCTGTCGCCTGTCTCGAAGGCCTGCTCTCACCAGTCCATCGGGCGATGCATTACGAGGAGTTCAGCTTCGAGCCAAGCGATCTGCGTGCGCTGGTCGCGTTGATAAACGCCGAACTGGTCCGCTGCACCGAGCCGGTTGACGCGTCCATCCGTTCGTTGCGCAAGGCTCTCAAGCACAAGGTGCACTGAGCGGGCTCCACAGAACTCGCGCGTGACTTGAATCGGGTCAGGCGTAGAGAGCGGCTTCGGCCATGCCCCGGCGACGGCGACCGGACCGCCCGCTGAGCATCAATTCCCGCCCTGTTCCGCATCAATCGCCGGCTTGCCTGCCGCTAGCATGGAACGCTTTGCAGCACCGCACCGGAGAATCGCGATGACCCAGCTCTACATCGGCAACAAGAACTACTCGTCCTGGTCCATGCGGCCGTGGGTGCTCATGAAGCAGGCCGGCATCGCCTTCGAGGAAGTCATGGTCCGCTTCGATTCCATGGGCGCCGATTCGAAGTTCAAGCACACGATCCTCCCGCTCAACCCGACCGGCACCGTGCCCGTGCTGAAGGACGGCGACATCGTCGTCTACGACACGCTCGCGATCTGCGAATACCTCGCCGAAACCCATCCCGACAGGAAGCTCTGGCCCGCCGACCGCGCCCGCCGCGCGCAGGCGCGCAGCGCGTGCGCCGAGATGCACGCCGGATTCGGATCGCTGCGCAGCCACTGCACGATGAACATCGAGGCCGACCTGCGCCAGCAGGGCCAGTTGATCCTGCGCGACCAGGCCGGCGTGCGCGCCGATCTCGAGCGCATCGTCCGCCTCTGGGGCGGCCTGCTCGAAGCGCACGGCGGCCCGATGCTGTTCGGCGAGTTCAGCATCGCCGATGCCTACTACGCGCCGGTCTGCACGCGCATCCGGACCTTCGGCCTGCCGGTGCCCGCGCCGATCTCGGCGTACATCGACCGCGTCCTCGCGCTGCCGGGTGTGAAGGCATGGATCGACGAGGCGCTGGCCGAAAAGGAGTTCGTCCTCATCGACGAGCCCTACCGCCTGACGCGCTGACCCACCCGGGCGCCCGGGCGCATCGCCGCCCTACACTCGCCCGATGCAAACTTATCTCGTCGGCGGCGCGATCCGCGATGCGCTGCTGGGCCGGCCCGGCAGCGATCACGACTGGGTCGTCGTCGGCGCGACGCCCGAGCAGATGATTGCGCTCGGCTACCTGCCGGTGGGCCGCGACTTCCCGGTCTTCCTGCATCCCGAGACGCGCGAGGAATACGCGCTCGCGCGCACCGAGCGCAAGAGCGCGCCGGGCTATCGCGGCTTCGTCGTGCATGCAGCGCCCGACGTGACGCTCGAACAGGACCTCGCGCGCCGCGACCTCACCATCAACGCGATCGCCTTGCCCGAGGACCGGATCGGCACCTCCGACCGGCTCGATGTCGATCCCGCCGACCTCGTCGACCCCTTCCACGGCCAGCGCGATCTGCGCGAGAGGCGCCTGCGCCACGTGACCGACGCCTTCCGCGAAGACCCGGTGCGCATCCTGCGCGTGGCGCGCTTCGCCGCGCGCTTCGACGACTTCACCGTCGCGCCCGAGACCCTGGTGCTCATGCGCGAAATGGTCGAAGCCGGCGAGGTCGATGCGCTGGTGCCCGAGCGCGTCTGGCAGGAGCTCGCGCGCGGCCTGATGGAAGCCAGGCCTTCGCGCATGTTCGAGCTGTTGCGCGAGTGCGGCGCGCTCGCGGTGCTGCTGCCCGAGGTGGATCGGCTCTGGGGCGTTCCGCAGCCCGGGGCGCATCACCCCGAGATCGACACCGGCGTGCACCTGATGATGGTGCTCGACATGGCCGCGCACATGAAGACATCGCTCCCCGTGCGCTTCGCGTGCCTGGTGCACGACCTCGGCAAGGGCACCACGCCCGCCGACGTGCTTCCGCGCCACCACGGCCACGAACAGCGCAGCGCAAAGTTGCTGCGCGATGTGTGCGACCGCTGGCGCGTGCCGGTCGATATCCGCGAGCTCGCGGACGTGGTGGCGCGCGAACACGGCAACATCCATCGCAGCGGCAACCTCAACGCGGCGGCCGTGGTGCGCCTGCTGGAGCGCTGCGACGCCTTCCGCAAGCCCCAGCGCTTCGACGAGATCCTGCAGGCCTGCGAATGCGATGCGCGGGGCCGGCTCGGTCTCGAAGACCAGCCCTACGCGCCGCGCCAGCGCCTGCTCGCCGCGCTGGGCGCCGCGCAATCGGTGGTGACCGAGCCCATCGCGCGTGCGGCGCGCGATGCCGGCGCGTCGGGCCCGAAGATCGGCGAGGCGATCGCCCGCGCCCGCGTGGCCGCCGTCGAGGCGGCGCTTCAACCCTCCTTGCGAAGTTGAATTGACGGCTTTGGCCGACGCGCTGCGCAGCGCGAGTCTGCTATGGTTTTTCTTCCATGCAGCAGCCCCCCGACTCACCCGCGACGCGGCGCTCTTCCTCGACTTCGACGGCACGCTGGTCGAGCTTGCAGAAACGCCCGAGGCCGTGCAGGTGCCGGCCGCCATGATCCCGCTCCTGAGTGACCTCGCCGACCTGCTCGGCGGTGCGCTCGCGGTGGTCTCGGGCCGGCAGATCGACGTCATCGACCGCTTTCTCGCGCCCCTGCGGCTCCCGGCCGCCGGCGAGCACGGCGTGCAGCGCCGCGATGCCGATGGCGAGATGCAGGAGCGGCGCCCGCCCGATCTCCTGTTCGTGCTCGACGCCGCCAATGACCTCGCGCGCGTGCACGAAGGCCTGCTGGTCGAGCGCAAGCACGCCGCCATCGCGCTGCACTACCGCCTCGCGCCGCAACTCGAGGCGGTGTGCCGCGACGCGATGCAGCGCGTGATCGAAGGCCAGCCGCAGCTCGAGCTCATGCACGGCAAGTTCGTCTTCGAGGTCAAGCCCGCCGGCATCAACAAGGGCATCGCGATCGATGCCTTCCTGCAGGAGCCGCCTTTCGCGGGCCGCGTGCCCGTGTTCGCAGGCGACGACACCACCGACGAAAGCGGCTTCGCGATCGTGCAGCCGCGCGGCGGGGTCGGCATCAAGGTCGGCTCCGGCCCCAGCTTGGCGCTGCACCGGCTCGATTCGCCGCGCGCGGTCTTCGAATGGCTCGTGGCGGCGCGCGATCTGCTTGCTGCGCCCGCAACAACAACCCCGAGGAGGCCGACATGACAACCCTTCAAAAAGACAACGAAACCATCGATGGCCGCGCCGAGGCCGCCGCGCGCACCGGATTCGGCCCGCCGGCCACGCCGTCGCTCAACCTCGGCGTGATCGGCAACTGCGCCTACAGCGCACTCATCGATTCGCGCGGCCGCGTGGTGTGGTGCTGCCTTCCGCGCTTCGACGGCGACCCGGTGTTCAACGCGCTGCTGCATCCGGATGAGGACGCCAGCGCGTGGGCCATCGAGCTCGAGGACTTCGCCTCGTCGAAGCAGTGGTACGAGCCGAACACCGCGGTGCTGCACACGCAGCTCTTCGATACCGCCGGCCAGTGCGTCGAGATCACCGACTTCGCGCCGCGCTTCAGCAGCCGCTCGCGCTATTTCAGGCCGCTCACGCTCGTGCGGCGCGTGAAGCCGATCGTCGGTACGCCGCGCATTCGCGTCACACTCGCACCCCGCTTCCAGTGGGGCGCCACGGCGCCGACCATCACGCGCGGCAGCAACCACATCCGCTATGTGGGGCCGGACTTCGCGCTGCGCCTGAGCACCGATGCATCGGTGTCGCACATCCTTTCGCGCCAGCCCTTCGTGCTCTCGGGCGAACACAACTTCGTGCTCGGCGCGGACGAGACGCTGACCGACGGCATCGCGGACACCGCGCGCCACTTCGAGCAGGAAACCATCGCCTACTGGCGCACCTGGAGCAAGCGGCTCGCAATCCCCTTCGAGTACCAGGAGGCGGTGATCCGCGCGGCCATCACGCTGAAGCTGTCGCTCTACGAAGACACCGGCGCGATCGTCGCGGCGATGACCACCAGCATCCCCGAAGCGCCGGGCAGCCAGCGCAACTGGGACTACCGCTACTGCTGGCTGCGCGACGCCTTCTTCGTGGTGCGTGCGCTCAACAGCCTCTCGGAAGTGGGCACGATGGAGGACTACCTGCGCTGGCTCTCCAATGTGGTGATCGGCTCGCGCGGCGAGCACATCCAGCCGCTCTACGGCATCGGGCTGGAGCGCGAGCTGCCCGAATCCTTCGTCGACGGCCTGCTCGGCTATCGCGGCATGGGCCCGGTGCGCGTGGGCAACCAGGCGCAGGAGCACTTCCAGCACGACGTGTACGGCAACATCGTGCTCGGCGCAGCACAGGCCTTTCACGACCACCGCCTGCTCAACCGGGGCGGCCTGGCCGAGTTCCCGTACCTCGAGGCGGTCGGCGAGCAGGCCATCCGGGTCTACGGCACGCCCGATGCGGGCATGTGGGAACTGCGCACGCGCGCGCGCGTGCACACCAGTTCGGCGCTGATGAGCTGGGCCGCCTGCGACCGGCTCGCGAAGATCGCGCGCGCGCTTGGCCTGCCCGAACGCGCGGCCTACTGGCACGGCCATTCGTCGCGGATGCGCGAGGAGATCCTCACCAAGTCCTGGTGCGAGGAACGGCAGGCTTTCGCCGAGAGCTTCGGCGGCCATGAACTCGACGCGAGCATCCTTCTCATGGTCGAGGTCGGACTCATCGAGGCGCGCGACCCACGCTTCATCTCCACCGTCGACGCGATGGAGAAGACCCTCTGCGACGGCCCCTACATGCGCCGTTACGAAGCGGCCGACGACTTCGGCAAGCCCGAGACCGCCTTCAACATCTGCACCTTCTGGCGCATCGATGCGCTCGCGAAGATCGGCCGGAAGGCGCAGGCGCGGCAGATCTTCGAGACCATGCTCGCCGCGCGCAATCCGCTCGGCCTGCTGTCGGAGGACACGCACCCGGTCACCGGCGAGATGTGGGGCAACTTCCCGCAGACCTATTCGATGGTCGGGATCATCAATGCGGCGGTTCGACTCTCTGCGCCTTGGGACTCTTGCATATGAGTCGATTGGTGGTGATCTCCAATCGCGTGGCCGACCCCCGCAAGCCTGCGGCCGGCGGACTGGCCGTGGCACTAGGAGAAAGCCTCCAGCAAAGCGGCGGCCTGTGGTTCGGCTGGAGCGGCACGATCGTCGAGGAAGGCCCCACCGGCGAAGGCGAGATGCACCGGCAGCAGGCCGGCAAGGTCACGCTCGCGACGATCGACCTGAGTCGCGAAGACCATGACAGCTACTACCTCGGCTACAGCAACGACGTGCTCTGGCCGGTCTTCCATGGACGTCTCGACCTCGCGCATTTCGAGGCGGCCTTCATCACCGGCTACCGCCGCGTCAACCAGCTCTTCGCGCGCAAGCTGCTGCCGCTGCTGAAGCACGACGACATCATCTGGGTGCACGACTACCACCTGATCCCGCTCGCGGCCGAGCTGCGAGCAATGGGGTGCAGGCAGCGCATCGGCTTCTTCCTCCACATCCCGATGCCGCCGCAGGTCATCCTGGCAGCCGTGCCGCAGCACGAGTGGCTGATGCGGTCACTGTTCGCGTACGACCTCGTCGGCTTCCAGTCCCGGCAGGACGTGCGGCATTTCGAGGACTACGTGCACCACGAGGCCCGCGGCGAGGACCTCGGCGACCATCGCTACCGCGCCTTCGGCCAGACGGTGCGCTGCGACGCCTTCCCGATCGGCATCGACGTCGACGAATTCGCCGCGCTCACGCACGCCAAGGAATCGCGCGACATGTACGAGACCATGAAGCGCGAGTATTCGACGCGGCGATTGCTGCTCGGCATCGACCGGCTCGACTACTCCAAGGGCATTCCGCAGCGGGTGCGCGCGTTCCGCGAGCTGCTGGCCAACTACCCCGAGAACCGCCGCAGCGCGACGCTGATCCAGATCGCCTCGCCCACGCGCGAGACCGTCGATGCCTATGCCGACATCCGCCGCGAACTCGAGTCGCTGTGCGGAGCGATCAACGGCGACTACGGCGAGCTCGACTGGATGCCGGTGCGCTACATCCACCGCATGGTCGCGCGCAAGCGCGTGCCGGGCCTGTGCCGCGCAGCGGCGGTCGGTCTGGTGACGCCGCTGCGCGACGGCATGAACCTCGTCGCCAAGGAATACATCGCCGCCCAGGACCCGGCCGACCCGGGCGTGCTCGTGCTCTCGCGCTTCGCGGGCGCGGCCGAGCAGCTGAAGGAAGCGCTGCTGGTGAACCCCTACGACACGCACGGCACCGCGGAGATCATGCAGCAGGCGCTGCAGATGCCGCTGGAAGAACGGCGCGAGCGCCACCAGAAGCTGCTCGCGCGCATCCGCGAGCAGGATGTGCACTGGTGGCGCAACGGGTTTCTCGATGCGCTGCGCGCGGCGGAGAGCGTTCGATAAGTCGCCGTGGCGTACTCAGCGCGCGCGCTCGCCCACCCGCCGCCCCGCCCGCTTCTCGTTCACCCGCACGCCCACCTTCTCCCGCCGCAGGCTGTTCCCCAGCGCCGTCTTGCGCAGGATCACCGCGAAGGACTGGATGAACACCGGCTTGGTTTCGCCGAGCCGCCAGAGGATGCCCGGCGTGCGCGTCGGCGTCGGACTTTCGAGCGGGATCACGGCGAGCCCCGACATGCCCTCGGGCACCGCGTTGATCGCGACGATGGCGCCGATCTGCGTGCGCGCGACCAGCCCGAGCATCGGCGCGACGGTCGACATTTCCGCCACCACCGTCGGCTCGGCGCCGCAGGCGCTGAAGCACTCGTCGATCATCGTGCGCGTGGAGAACGACTTCCCCAGCAGCACGAGGTCCTGCCGGTGCAGCTCCACCATGCGGATGCGCTTGCGGCCCGCGAGCGGATGAGTGTTCGACACGACGAGCACCATCTCCTCGTTGTAGAGCGGTTCGAACCACAGGTCCGTCGGGTCCTCGGGCCGGTAGGCGATGCCCAGGTCGAGCTCGCCCGCGCGCAGGCGCGAGCAGATCACCTCGGCCGAGAGCTCCTCCACGCTGATGCGCACCGTGGGATGCCGCGCGAGGAAGAGCGCTACGCATTCCGGAATCAGCCCCATGTTGAAGGTGTGCGTGGCACCGATGCGCACTTGCCCCGTGAGGTTGCCCGCATCGGGCTTGAGCAGCGCCACGCCCTGATCGACCTCGCGCAATGCGCGTGACGCAAACCCGCGCAGCAACTCGCCCGCCTCGGTGGTCACCACCTTCTTGCCGATGCGCTCGAAGAGCGGCTGGCCGAGCTCCTCCTCGAGCTGGCGGATCTGGTGCGAGAGCGTCGACTGGGTGACGTGCACCCGCTCCGCCGCCCGCGTGAAGCTCAGGCAGTCGGCCAGTGCGACGAAGTAGCGCAGATGCCTCATCTCCATGGAAACCCCCACGAATGATCGATGCCATCGATGATATCGATGGAAATTCATCATTTGTCGGGCGCGGGTCGCCGCCCTATCGTCCCGGCCATCGGCGCTCGATGACGCCGGGACAGGAGACAAACACCATGTCGGAATACAACCAGGACGGCATCACGCGCGACGTGCTCGATGCCTTTGCCAAGACCCCCGACCCCCGCCTGCGCGAGCTGATGACGGCGCTGGTCAAGCACCTGCACGCCTTCGCGCGCGAAGTCGATCTCAAGCCCGAGGAGTGGCTCGCGGGGCTGAACTTCCTCAATGCCACGGGACAGATCTCGACCGACAAGCGGCCCGAGTTCATTCTTCTGTCGGACACGCTGGGCCTCTCGATGATGGTGGTCGCGCTGGCGCAGGCCCGGGCCAGCCAGGCCAAGGGTGCGACCGAGGCGACCGAGGCCACCGTCGAAGGCCCGTTCTACTGGCCCGGTGCGCCCGACGTGCCGCTGGGCGGCGACATCGCGAACGGCGCGAGGGGCGAGCCCACCTTCTACATGGGGCGCGTGACCGACTGCGACGGCCAGCCGCTCGCGGGCGCGCTGCTCGACGTCTGGTCCGGCGACGGGCACGGCAAGTACGACGTGCAGCTCAGCAGCGAGCCGTCGATGCAGGCGCGCGGGCGCTTGCGCACCGACGCGCAGGGCCGCTACTGGTTCTGGTCGATCCGCCCCAACTACTACCCGATCCCGGACGACGGCCCGGTCGGCGACATGATGCGCGCCACCGACCGCAGCATCTACCGCCCGGGCCATCTGCATCTGCAGGTCTCCGCGCCGGGCTACGTGACGCTGACCACGCAGGTCTTCGTCGGCGGCAGCCCCTACATCGACGCCGACGCGGTCTTCGGCAAGCGCGACAGCCTGGTCGTCGACTTCGAGACCCATCCGCCGGGCAAGGCGGTGGACGGCCGCGAGATGGGCGTGCCCTATCACTCCGCGAGCTTCGACGTGCGGCTCGCGCCCGCGACAGCTTGATGCACCCACCCCTCATCCATTTCAAACCAAGCCTTATGAAACTGAAGCAACTCACCCCAGGGCACCCGCGGAACCGGCTTCGCCGGGCCGCCGGGTGCGCCCCCTCGAGGGGAGCGCCGAAGGCGCATGGGGGTGCCTATGAAGATCGGAAAAGCGACCGTGCCGCGCACGGCGATCAGCACGTCGGACGCGCACACCATCGTCATCCGCGGGCAGGACCTGTCGAAGGACCTGATCGGCAAGATCTCCTTCGTCGACCACTTCTTCTTCCTGCTGACCGGCCAGCGCCCCACGCCTGCCCAGTCCGAGGTGCTGAACGCCACGCTGGTCGCGATCGCGGACCACGGGCTGGTGCCGAGCGTGCAGGCCGCGCGCATGACCTTCGCCGCGGCGCCCGATGCGCTGCAGGGCGCGGTGGCGGCGGGCATCCTCGGCTGCGGGTCGGTGATCCTCGGCGCATCGGAAACCGCAGGCCGCATGTACAGCGAGATCGACGCACTCGCGAACACCGGCAAGCCGCTCTCGGTCGCAGCGCTCGACGTGATGAAGGCGTGGCGCGCGGCGGGGCGCTCGATCCCGGGCTACGGCCATCCGCTGCACAAGGAACGCGATGCGCGGGTCGACGCGCTGTTCGCCGTTTCGAAGTCGGCGGGAACCGATCAACGCTTCGTCGAGATCGCCAGCGCGGCCGAGGCCGTGATGCCCGAGGTGCTCGGCAAGCCGCTCAAGCTCAACGTCTCGGGCGCGATCCCGGCGGTGCTTCTGGGTGCGGGCTTTCCGGTGGAAGCGCTCCGGGGCGTGCCGATCCTCGCGCGCACCGCCGGGTTGATCGCGCAGCTGTACGAGGAGATCCGGCAGCCGATCGGCTTCGCGCTGTCCTACCAGGCCACGCGCGAGATGCAGTACGACGGGGCACTGCCGCCTGGTTTCGGGACGCACGAATGATCCCTGTGCTTCAAGGCCTCAAGGTCGTCGAGCAAGGCACCTTCATCACGGGGCCGGCGGCCGGCATGCTGCTCGGCGATCTCGGCGCGGATGTGATCAAGGTGGAACAGCCCAAGACGGGCGACCCGTTCCGCGCCTTCAAGGATGGCCTCTACAGCCCGCACTTCCAGACCTACAACCGCAACAAGCGCAGCATCACGCTCGACACCCGGAGCGCCGACGACCGCGCGGTGTTCGACGCGCTGATCGCCGATGCCGACGTCTACATCCAGAACTTCCGCCCCGGCGTGGCCGAAAAACTCGGCGTCGGCGCGGACCGGCTGCGCAAGCTCAACCCGAAGCTCATCTACTGCTCGATCAGCGGCTTCGGCCCGACCGGCCCGGCGGCCGACCGGCCGGCTTACGACACCGTCGCACAGGCCGCGAGCGGCTTTCTCAACCTGCTGATCAACCCCGAGAATCCGCGCGTGGTCGGCCCCGCGATCGCCGATTCGCTCACCGGCTTCTATGCCGCCTATGGCGTGCTCGGCGCACTGTTCGAGCGCAGCCGCACCGGTCTGGGCCGCCTGGTCGAGGTGTCGATGCTGGAGGCGATGGCGCACTTCAATCTCGATGCCTTCACGCATTACTTCCAGGTCGACGAGGTGATGGGGCCCTACAGCCGGCCGAGCGTTTCGCAGTCGTATGTGCTGCGCTGCGCGGACGGCAAGTGGATCGCGCTGCACATGTCCTCGCCCGAGAAGTTCTGGCGCGGGCTGGCAACCGCCATCGAGCAGCCGGACATCTTCGAGGACCCGCGCTTCGCCACGCGCGAGGCGCGCATCGCGAACCAGGAGACACTGATCGAACTGCTCGGCGAGCGCTTCCGCAAACAGCCGCGCGACGAATGGTGCCGCCGCCTGCAGCGCGAGGACGTCCCGAACGCGCCGATGTACGACACCAGCGAGGCGCTCGAAGACCCGCAGGCGAAGCACCTCCAGCTCATGACCTCGGCCGAGCATCCGGTGATGGGGCTTTTCCGCACGGTGCGTTCGCCGGTGAGCTTCGACGGTCAGCGCGCGCTCGATGTGCGGCCGCCGCCGGTGCTCGGCGAGCACAACGAAGAGATCCGCGCCGCATTGCAGGGGCGAGTGAAGCCCCGCCAGCAAGGAGGCGCCGCATGAACCCGCACGACACACGACGCCGGTTCATCGCCGCACTGATCGGCGGTGCACTGATCGCCGGCATCGCGCACGCACAGGACCGCCCGCCGATCCGCATGGTCGTGCCCTTCGGCGCCGGCACCACGACCGACACCGTCGGCCGCGTCGTCGCCGAGGCGCTCGGCAAGAACCTGCAGCAGCCGGTGATCGTCGACAACCGCGCGGGCGCGGGCGGCTCGACCGGAACCGACCTCGTCGCCAAGGCCGCGCCCGACGGCCGCACGCTGGTCATGGGCACGGTCGGCACGCATGCGATCAACGCGGCGCTCTACACCCGTCTGCCCTACGACCCGGTGCGCGACTTCGCGCCCGTCGCCTTCATCGGCTACACGCCGACCCTGCTGGTCGTGGCCGCGGATTCGCCGATCAGGTCGCTGCACGATCTCGCACAGGCTGCCGCGAAGCCGGCCGGCATCACTTTCGCCTCGGCCGGCAACGGCACCTCGGGCCACCTCGCGGGCGAGCTGCTCGCGCAGCGGCTCGGCGGCAAGATGATCCACGTCCCCTACAAGGAAGGCGCGGTCGCGCTCACCAGCGTGATGGCCTCGCAGGTGGACTTCATGTTCTATCACCCGGCCGCGGTGCTGCCGCAGATCAAGGCCGGCAAGCTGCGCGCGCTCGGCGCGAGCGGCGCGGTCCGCAGCGCCGCCGCGAGCGACGTGCCCACGCTGATGGAGCAGGGTGTCGCCGATTTCGATCTGGTCGCGTGGTTCATGCTGTATGCGCCCGCCGCAACGCCCGCGGCCACGCTCGCGCAACTGCGCACCGGCGCGAGCGCCGCGCTGGCCCGACCCGAGGTGATGGCACGCCTGCGCGACCAGGGCATCGAATCGCGCGACCTGCGCGCCGACGAGATGCTGCCCTTCAACAAGACCGAGCTCGGCAAGTGGGCCGAGCTGGTCAAGCGCTCCGGCGCGCAGGTCGACTGATTCCGATAGAAGAAACCACAGGAGACAAGAACCATGAAGACGCAGCAATCCAATGGCATCGGACGGCGCAGCGCAGTGGCCGCGATCGCACTCGCGGCGGCCGGCATCTCGATGGCGCAGACGCCCACGGGGCAGCCGATCCGCATCGGCAGCACGCTCGCGCTCACCGGACCGCTCTCGGCCACGGCGCAGATCCACAAGCTGGTGGGCGACATCTACATCGAGCAGGTGAACAAGCGCGGCGGCCTGCTCGGGCGGCCGGTCGAGTGGGTCGTGAAGGACGACCAGTCCAAGCCCGATCTCGCGCGCACGCTTTACGAACAGCTCGTCACCGCCGACAAGGTCGACCTGCTGATGGGCCCGTACGCCACCGGCGCGATCCTCTCCGCGATGGGCGTAGCGCAGCGCTACAACAAGGTGCTGGTCCATCACACGCTGGGCATTCCGTCGCTCGCCAAGTACGACATGCAGTTCCCGGCGTGGTCGATCGGCTCCGACCCGGCGACCACCGTGCCGAACACGCTCTTCGATGCGCTCGCCGCATCGCCCAAGCCGCCGAAGACGGTGGCGGTGGTGACGAGCAAGTTCCCGTCGATCCAGTTCATGAGCGCGGGCGCGCGCGAGGTGCTCAAGAAGCGCGGCCTCACCGAGGTGCTGTTCCTCGAATGGGATTTCGGCAACCGCGACTTCGGCCCCATCGCCAACCGCATCAAGGACGCGAAGCCCGACTTCGTCTGGGTCGGCGCGATCGGCCTGGACGGCAACCTGCTGCTCGACGCGATGAAGAAGATCGACTATGTGCCGCCGCAGCACTTCTATCTCTACCCATCGCCCGGCCCGCTGCTGGCCGCGCCGGAAGCGAAGAACGCGCTGTCAGCCACGATCTTCGAGGACCAGCCGCCCTTCACCAGCAACTACGGCGCGGCCGAGTTCGTCAAGCTCTACCGCGAGCGCGCGGCCAAGGCCGGCTTCACCGACACCTCGGTCGAGACACAGGCCGCGGCTTCGTACACCGCGTGGCAGATCCTGGAAGCGGGCATCGTCGGCACCAAGAGCCTGGACGACAAGGCCATCGCCAACTACCTGAAGACGCACAAGGTCGACACCATCCAGGGCAAGCTGCACTTCGACGGCGTCGGCAACTTCGGCGACGACCTGATGCGCATCAAGCAGATCCAGGATGGCAAGTGGGTTGTCGTCTGGCCCAAGGAGGTCACGTCCGGTGGCGCGAAACTGCTGACGCCGTGAACCAGAAGTTCAGTCTCAGGCTCGGGGGTTGGCGCGGGATCGCGCCGACGGCGTACTCTGCTCCGCGAATGTCCCCCGCCCTTCGGGCTCCTCCTTTATTTCGCTGCGCAGAGCACACCATCGTCGCGATCCGTCACGGCGGTGGTTGATCTCTGCGCAGAGCACGCCGCTTCCCGTGGGGAGGATGCAGGGTGGTCCCCGCAGCGAAATAAAGGAGGAGGCGAAGCCGGGGGACATTCGCGGAGGGGACCGCCCTGCGTCCTCGCCACGCGCCCCCGACGCATCCCTGCGTTCATCATCCGAAGTCAAGGGACTCTGACATGTCGGGCTTCACGCTCCCAAGCCTTTCTCTGCTGTCCCAGTCGATCCTGTCGGGCATCTTCGTCGGCGCGCTGTACGGACTGATGGGCCTCGGCCTCAGCCTGAGCTGGGGCCTCCTGCGGCTCATCAACCTCGCGCACTTCGCGTTCGCGTTTCTCGCCGCCTACCTCTGCTACCAGCTGGCGACGATGGGCATGGACCCGCTGCTGACGCTCGTCGTCATCGTGCCGCTCTTCTTCGTGCTCGGAGCCGCCCTGCACTGGGTGATGGCGCGCTTCGCGGTGACGCCGTTCAATTCGCTGTTGCTCACCTTCGGGCTCATGGGCATCGTCGAAAGCATCATCCAGTCGATCTGGACCGCCGACTTCCGCAAGCTCGAATCGAGCTACGCGCAGCAGAAGTTCAAGATCGGCGAGCTGTTCGTGCCGGTGCCGGAACTCATCACGCTGCTGCTCGCGATCGGCATCGCCTTCGCGGTGTGGGGTGCGCTGCGCTTCACCGACCTGGGCAAGGCGATGCGCGCGGCCGCGCAGGATGCGCCGGTCGCGGCGGCCTTCGGCGTCAACGAGAAGGCGCTCGGCCTCTTGCTCGCCGGCACCTGCTCCGCGCTCGCGAGCGTGGCCGGCGTGTGCCTCGCACTGAGCTTCACGCTTGCGCCCTCGCAGATGTACGCCTGGGTCGGCGTGGTCTTCGCGGCGGTCATGCTCGGCGGGCTCGGCAGTGCGCTCGGGCCGCTGATCGCGGGCACGCTGATCGGCGTGAGCGAGGCCGTGACGATGGCGGTGACTGCGCCTTCGTGGGCGCCGATCGTGTCCTTCACGCTGCTGATCTTCATCCTGCTCTTCCGACCCAGAACATGAGCACGCTCACACAGACCCTGGCAACCGCGCCCGCGACGCCGCGCGCGGCAGGCCGGTTCATGAAGCGCACGCCGCTCGCGATCCTCGCGGCCGGCGTGGCGCTGGCCTTCGTGCCGCATCTCGGCCTGCCGGCCTTCTACGACTCGCTGCTCTACCTCGCGCTGCACTGGGTGGTGCTCGCGACCTCGTGGAACATCCTGTCGGGCTACTCGGGCTACTTCTCCTTCGGCCACGGCGCGTTCTTCGGCACGGGCATCTACACCAGCGCGAACCTGATGGCGCGCTACGACTGGCCCTTCCTGTGGACGCTGCCCGTCGCCGCGCTGGCGGCCGCGCTGATCGGCGTCGCGCTCGGCGCGATCGTGTTCCGCGTGAAGGGTGTGCGCGGCGAGCTCTTCGCGCTGCTCACGCTCGCGGTCACGCTCGTGATCGGCACCATCGTGGTCAACACGCCGCTCGACGGCGGCTCGGGCGTGCCGCTTTCCGGCGTGCCGGTGCCGAAGATCGGACCCACGCAATCGTCGACCTTCTACCTGCTCGCGCTCGCGGCCGCGGTGGTCACGCTGCTGATTGCCTGGGGCATCCAGGTGTCGAAGTTCGGCGCGGGCCTGTTCGCGATCCACGACGACGAGGACGCCGCCGAGGTGATGGGCGTGCCCACCTACCGCTACAAGCTCTACGCGCTCGCCATCTCGTGCGCGCTGGCGGGCGTTGCGGGCGGCATCCATGCGCTGTTCCTTTCGTACGTGACCGCGGGCGAGGTCTTCACCATCGCGGTACCGCTCACGGTGGTGCTGATGAGCGTGCTCGGCGGCACCCGCCACTGGGCCGGACCGGCCATCGGCGCGGTCGCGATCACCGGGCTGCTCTACAGCTTCACTGCGGCGGACCACGCGGTCGCGGGCAAGGCGCTGATCGGCGTGATCCTGATCGCGGCGATCCTGTTCATGCCGGAGGGCATCCTGGAGCGCTTCCGGCGCCATCGCCGGCCCGCGCCGTCGACGACGCCGGTTGCGACGCCGAGCGCGATCCAGCCGCCGGAGGTTCCCACCCGTGCTGCACCTGTCGCATCGCAAGGCGAACCGCTGCTGCGCGTGCGCGGCCTCGCCAAGTCCTTCAAGGGCGTGCGCGCATTGGCCGGTGTCGATGTCGATGTCCGTCAAGGCGAGATCCTTGGCCTGCTCGGGCCGAACGGCTCGGGCAAGTCCACCTTCATCAACGTCGTCAGCGGCCACTACACGCCGAGCGGCGGCACGATCGCGTTCGAGGGCCGTTCGCTCGACGGCCTGCCCGCGCACTGCATCGCCGGCAGCGGCATCGCGCGCACCTACCAGATCCCGCGCCCCTTCGCGCACCTGAGCGTGCTGCAGAACGTGGCGATCGCGACGATGTTCGGCGGCGCAATCGGCGACCCGGACACCGCGCGCAGGCAGGCCATGACCTGGCTCGAATTCACCGGCCTGCAGGACAAGGCCGATGCCCGGCCCGACGACCTCAATCTGCACCAGCGCAAGTTCCTCGAACTCGCACGCGCGCTCGCCTCGCGGCCGCGGCTGGTGCTGCTCGACGAGGTGCTGTGCGGCCTCACGCCGAGCGAGATCGACGATGCGGTGGCGCTGATCCGCCGCATCCGCGACCAGGGCTCGACCATCGTCTTCGTCGAGCACGTGATGCGCGCGGTGATGGCGCTGACCGATCGCATCGTGGTCTTCAACCACGGCGAGCTCCTGGCCGAAGGTCCCGCGGCCGAGGTGATGCGGCGGCCCGATGTCATGACAGCCTACCTGGGGAAAGCCCATGCTTGAAGTGCGCGATCTCCAGGTGGCCTACGGCGCCGCGCCGGCGTTGTGGGGCGTGTCGCTCGATGTACGGCCCGGCGAGCTGCTGTGCGTGGTCGGCCCCAACGGCGCGGGCAAGACCACGCTGATCAACACGATCGCGGGGATCCTGCGCGCGCGCGGCGGCAGCATCCGTTTCAACGGACAGGACATCACCCGCCTGCCGCCGCACCGCTTCTGCGAGGCCGGCATCGCGCTGGTGCCCGAGGGGCGGCGGCTCTTCACCGGCATGAGCGTGCTGGAGAACCTCGAACTGGGCAGCTACCTGCCGCGCGCAAAGTCGCAGCGGCGCGAGACGCTCGACGAAGTCATCTCGCTCTTCCCGGTGATCCGCGAGAAGCTCGCGAGCCCGGCCGGCGAGCTTTCGGGCGGGCAGCAGCAGATGGTCGCGATCGCACGCGCGCTGATGGCGCGGCCGAGCCTCCTGCTGCTCGACGAACCCTCGCTCGGCCTGTCGCCGCTGATCGTGCACGACATGTTCGCGGCGATCCGGCGCATCAACGCCGGCGGCATGGCGGTGCTGCTCGTCGAGCAGAACGTGACCATGGCGATGGACGTTTCGCACCGCGCCTATGTGCTCGAAGAAGGCCGCGTCGTGGCCGAAGGTGCGCCGGACGATCTCCTGGCGCGACCCGAAATCCAGCGCGCCTATCTCGGCGTCTGAACCCCAAGCCCGGAGGCAAGCCATGCTCTTCCCCACCACCATCGTCGGCAGCTTTCCGCAGCCCGACTGGCTCATCGATCGCGCCAAGCTCGCGGGCCGCTTCCCGCCGCGCGTGCGGGCACGCGAGCTGTGGCGCGTCGCGCCCGAATACCTCGAAGAAGCACAGAACGACGCCACGCTCATGGCGATCCGCGTGCAGGAAGAAGCGGGCCTCGACATCCTGAGCGACGGCGAGATCCGCCGCGAGAGCTATTCGAACCGCTTCGCGACCGCGCTCGACGGCGTGGACCTCGACAACCCCGGCACCGCGCTCGATCGCTCGGGTCATCCGAACCCGGTGCCGCGCATCGTCGGCAGGATCTCGCGGCGGCATGCCGTGGAGGTGGACGACCTGAAGTTCCTGCGCGCCCACACCGACCGGCAGGTCAAGATCACCGTGCCCGGCCCCTTCACCATGCTCCAGCAGGCGCAGAACGACTACTACGCGAGCGAGGAAGAAGCCGCGATGGACTACGCCGCCGCGGTCAACGCCGAGATCCGCGATCTGTTCGCGGCCGGCGCGGACGTGGTGCAGATCGACGAGCCCTACATGCAGGCGCGGCCCGAGAAGGCACGGCAGTACGGACTCAAGGCGCTCAACCGTGCGCTCGAAGGGATCACCGGCACGACCGCCGTGCATATCTGCTTCGGCTACGCGGCGATCATCCACGAGCGGCCGAGCGGCTATTCCTTCCTGCCCGAACTCGCGCAATGCAGTTGCAAGCAGGTGTCCATCGAGACCGCGCAATCGAAGCTCGACTGCGCGGTGCTCAGAGAGCTCGAAGGCAAGCGCGTGATGGTGGGCTGCATCGACCTCTCGGACCCGGCGGTGGAATCGCCCGAAACGATCGCCGGTCGCATCCGCCGCGCGCTGCCCTACATCTCGCCCGAGAACGTGATCCTCGCGCCCGACTGCGGCATGAAATATTTGCCGCGCGACTCGGCGATCGGCAAGCTGCGCGCGATGGTCGCGGCGGCGAAGATGTTGCGCGAGGAATTCGCGCACCGTGCGCTGGCCTGAGCCGGCTGTGCGCTTCACCCCCATCGGCTTGCCGCGACGGAACCGTCGCGGCGGAACTCCCAGTGTGGCAGCGTGCCGCTTGCGAGGTTCTTCCACTGCACGCCCTTGCCGATCAGGCTGACCTCGATCTCGGCGCAAGTCAGGCAGACCCAGTCGTCGGCGAAGGCCACGCCCGTGCGGGCCATGCCGATCATCACCAGCAGCATGGAGATCGCGAAGAGGAGGTCACGCGGGTTCATGGTGTCTGCTTCCCTCTGCGCGACGCGACGGATTCGCGCCGCTTCAGTGCAATGTAGGCAGACGGCCGCCAGGGCACGAGTGACGAGTTCGCTGCACCGAGGTGACGCAGTTCACTTCGTTCGTCAGCCCCGCCACACAAGCCCGCCCGTGAGGAGCTGAACCAGCCGCCCCACCCGCGTGGTGTTCACATAGTTCAGCGGCGCGGGACGCGGCAGTCCCTGCACCCGCGCGGCCGTCAGCGCCACGATCTCGATCCAGCCGCCGCGCTCCACCACGTGCGCCTCTTCCGCATGCACTGTCGACTTCACGTTGAACACGTTTTCGCCGAACCATGACGGCGGCGACACCACCTGGACGCTGCCCTCGAGCACGCGCACCGCGAAGCCCTCGTCCACGGCCAAGCGCAGCGCCTGGCCCGGCTGAAGGGGGTGATTTCGGAAGATTCGCTCGTCATGAAGACACCTCGTCGAGTCGGTTGGGGATGGCTTCATCGTAGGAATCCGGCCGCTCGAAAAACAGGCACAGCCAAGCGGCATACGAAGCGAAACAGATGCGGCCAAGGTCATCTGTTATGGTCCCTTTGCCTCGAATCTGCATCTGTTTTCAGGATGCGCGACGAGAGAGCATCACCCCGTATGGATTCGCCGCCGCTCTACCGGAAACTCGCCACGCACTACATCGATGCGATCGGCGCCGGTGCGCTCAAGCCGGGCGACCGGTTGCCGTCGTTGCGCAGCCTGATGCGCATGCACGACATCAGCCTGTCCACCGCGCTGCAGCTGTGCCGCGCCATGGAAAGCGAAGGCTGGGTCGAGGCGCGCGACCGCTCCGGCTACTTCGTCAAGCGCCCGCGCCGCCTCGCGATCGCGGCGATGGAAGAACCCGCGACCCACGTCGCGCCCGATCCGGCGCAATACGTCGGCATTCACGCCAAGGTGTCCGACTTCGTCGCGCGCCGGCGGCAGAACGAGGTGCGCATCGATTTCTCCACCGCGCGCGGCTCGCCCGAGCTCTACCCCGGCGATGCGCTGCGCACGATCATGATGCGGCTGCTGCGCCAGAAGCCCCTGCTCCTCACCACCGCCGCGCCATCGCGCAGCCTCAATCCCCTGCGCGAAACCGCCGCGCGGCGCGGCCTGCGCGTGGGCATGCGGCTCTCGCCCGACGAAGTGCTGACCACCAACGGCTGCATCGAGGCGCTCAACCTCGCCCTGCGCGCAGTGGCCCAGCCCGGCGACACCGTCGCGGTCGAATCGCCGACCTTCTACGGCCTGCTGCAGGTGCTCGAAAGCCTCGGCATGCGCGCGCTGGAAATCCCGACCAGCCCGCAGACCGGCCTGTCGATCGAGGCGCTGGAGATGGCGCTCGACGCCTACGACAACATCAAGGCCGTCGTCACCGTGCCGCATCTGCAGAACCCCCTCGGCAGCGTGATGCCCGATGCGCACAAGGAGCGCCTCGTCGCGCTATGCGAGCGCCACGGCGTCGCGCTCATCGAGGACGACACCTACAGCGAACTGCTCGACATGGACACGCCGCCGCGCGCCATCAAGTCATGGGACCGCAGCGGCAACGTGATCCACTGCGCCTCGCTGCACAAAATCCTCGCGCCCGGCCTGCGCCTCGGCTGGATCTCGGCCGGCCGCTGGCACAGCCGCGTGGAGATGCTCAAGTACACGCAGACGCGCAGCAATGAAGAGCTCTCGCAATGGGCTGCCGGCGAATACATGAACACCGGTGCCTTCGACCGCCATCTGCGCCGCCTGCGCGAACACCTGCGGCAGCAGCGCGAACAGGCCGCCGACGCGATCGCGGCGCACTTCCCCCGGGCACGCGGCTCAACTACCCGCCGGGTGGACTGCAACTGTGGGTGGAACTGCCCGATCGCCTCTCGTCGATGACCGTCTTCGACCTCGCCCTGCGCGACAAGATCTTCATCGCGCCCGGCACGCTGTTCTCGAATTCGTCGCGCTTCGATCACTACCTGCGCCTGAATTGCGGATGGCCGATCACCGAGACGATCGAGGCCGGCCTGCGCCGGCTCGGCGAGATCGCGAGCGAATGCGCGGCGATGCAGCGCAAGGCGGCCTGAACGCGCGCTGAGTGCAGTGGGCGCCGCGCTGTATGCGCATTCAGTAGTCCGTCCCGCCTACAACTTCAGGGGGCTTCTCACATTTGGCAACAGTCCTACACTGGGCCGCATCGGATGAATACCTAATTCGTACATTCATGCATCAAGGGGGTGTCATGGAAACGTTCAACGACGATGCGGCCCGGCTCAGGGCAGAGGCGACGAGGGCCGACGCGATGGCCCGGCGTGCGAAACGCGCGGCCGACGAGGCGTTCAGGGTGTTCTTGAAGGAGGACGGCGCCGCCGCGCCCGATCACGCCATCGAAACGGCGAAGGCCAGCGCCCGGGCTGCGCAGGAAGCGTGGCGCAACTACGTGAGGCACATCGCACTGCACGGCGGGCATCTGCACAACTGCTGATACCGTCGACCGGCCCGGGAGCGCGGGCTCCTGTGGGGATCAGTCCACCAGCGCCAGCGCGCCGTAGTCCCCGACCTTGTCTCCCAAACCCGCCGGCACCAGCAGCGCACCGCGCGTGAGCGCTTCGAGCTTGCCGTCGATCTGCGCCTGCAGGCGCGGCAGCAGGAAGTCGCGGTTGTTCCAGAACACGCTGCCGCCGAGGCTGATGCGCTGCAGGTCGAGCGTGGCGACGAGGTTGTAGAGCATGCGCCCCATCACGCGGCACAGCCCATCGGTGGTGGCGAGCGCCTTCGGGTCGCCGCGCGCGGCGGCGGCGAACAGATCGGCCGCGGGCTCGCCGAAGCGGCGCGCGATGCCGTTGCCGGCCGCGAGCGCCTCCACGTCCCCACGGTTGCCGCAGCCGCAGAGCGCATGGTTGTCGTCGTCCGAAACGAAGCTGTGGCCCGCGTGGCCGGCGTTGCCGTTCTTGCCGCGCAGCACGTGCCCATCGACGCAGAGGCCGACGCCGACGCCGGTGCTCCAGGTGACGTAGGCGCAATGGTCGAAGCCCTTGAGCGCGCCCCAGCGGCGCTCGGCTTCGAGCGCGGCGACCGCGTCGTTCTCGACGCGCACCTGCGCGAAGCGCTGGCGCAGGGGGCTTCGAGCAGCGCGGTCATCCATTGGTTGGGCAATCCACGCGCGGGGCCGGCGATGCCGCCGCAGATGTTGGGCGTGGCCAGTTCGACCATGCCATCGCGCAATTCGAAAGGCCCGGCGGACGAGACGCCGACGCGGTCGATGCTGCCGCCATCGATGCCCTGCTCGGCGCAGATCTGGTCGATGAGGCGAATGATCTGCACCGCGACCGCGTCGTTGTCGCCGGTCTTGGCGGTCGGCTCGCTGTGGCGGCCGATGAGGGGTGAGGTGCTGTCCACGGCGAGGCTCACCGCCACCTTGGTTCCGCCGAGGTCGACACAGGCCTTCATGACTGCCTCCGAGCTCGGCACTTCGTGTCCTCGCTGCCCCCCGAGGGGGCGCGAGCTTGCTTGGGGCGGCCCTGCGCTGCGCTCATCAGTGCCCCCGAGCTCGGCACTTCGTGTCCTCGCTGCCCCCCGAGGGGGCGCGAGCTTGCTTGGGGCGGCCCTGCGCTGCGCTCATCGATTCAGATCCATCGTGCGACCAGGGCCGCGATCATGCTGAGAACGACCGTGCTCGCGATCGGCAGTTGCCATTCGCGCCCGAACGCACGGAACTCGAAATCGCCGGGCAGCCGCCCGAAGCCGAAGCGCCGCAGCCACTCGGTAAGCCCGCTCATCAGCACCAGCGCGAGGACGACGACGATCAGCCAGCGAATCATCAGGCGAGTTTAGGCCGCGAGGAGCGCAAGCGCCTGTCGGTGAAGTTCGCGCGTTGCGGCGGCGACCACGCGGCCGTCGGACTGGAGGCCGAGAGGGCGGCCTTCCCAGTCGGTGACGATGCCGCCGGCGGCCTCGATGAGGCCGGTGGGGCCGAGGTAGTCGTAGGGTTGCAGGCCGGTCTCGACGACCAGATCGATGGTGCCGCCCGCGAGCTGCGCGTAGCCGTAGCAGTCGCCGCCGAAGCGCCGCATCGCGCACTTGCGGCTCAGGCGGTCGAAGGCCTGCCAGTCGGCGGCGTTGAAGATGTCGGGCGAGGTGGTGACGATGCGGGCGTCGGCGATGGCGGTGCAGTCGCGCACGCGCACCGCCTGGCCGTTGCGCTGCGCGCCGACGCCGGGCTGGCCGATCCAGCGCTCGCCGAGCACCGGCATGTCGACCATGCCGAGCTCGACGCGCCCGCCACGCAGGAGCCCGATCAGCGTGCCCCAGAGCGGCGAGCCGGTGATGAAGCTGCGGGTGCCGTCGATCGGGTCGAGCACCCAGACGCGCTCGGCTTCTAGACGCTCCAGCCCGTGCTCCTCGCCGAAGATTCCATCCGCCGGCCGCTTCGCGCCGAGGATGTCACGCATGGCCTGCTCGGCTTCGCGATCGGCCCGGGTGACCGGGCTTTCATCGGCCTTGGCGATGATGTCGAGCGGCGTGCGAAAGAGGCGCATCGAATGCGCGGCCGCCGCATCCGCCAGGGCGTGGGCGACGCGCAGATCGTCTTCGGGCGTGAAGGTGGAACTCATGGGCTTTTCGGCTGGCAAAAGCCCGATTAGACCCGAGCCGGAATCACAATCGCCGGATGTTCATCGTCACCCTGACCTACATCCGTCCCCTCGAAGAACTCGACGCGCTCATGGCGCAGCATGTCGCGTGGCTCAAGGTCCACTATGAGAGCGGGTTGTTCATCGCCTCGGGGCGGCAGGTGCCGCGCAAGGGTGGCGTGATCCTGGCGCGTTCGGGGGACCGCGAAGCGCTGGAGCGCATCCTCGCGGAAGACCCGTTCGCAAAGGCGGGCTGCGCGCGCACCGATGTCGTCGAGTTCACGCCGAGCATGGCGGCGCCGGGCGCGGAAGTGCTCAAGAGCCTCTGAGCGCGCGCGGCGCGGCTCAGATCGGCACGTCGCCCTCGATCGTGGTGCGGTAGAGCTTGCGCCGCTCGCTGTCGGGCGTGCCGGCGGCGAGGTGCATCAGCGA
The DNA here is from genome assembly GCF_050632185.1 of Variovorax ureilyticus. Lineage (GTDB taxonomy): Bacteria > Pseudomonadota > Gammaproteobacteria > Burkholderiales > Burkholderiaceae_C > Variovorax > Variovorax ureilyticus_A. The sequence continues at coordinate 488,062 of NZ_CP192579.1, read as the reverse complement.
CCGGTTGTCCCAGAAGACCAGATCGTGCGGCGCCCAGTTGTGGCGGTAGACGAACTCGGGCTTGACGCTGTGCGCGAAGAGCTCGGCCAGCAGCGCGTCGCTTTCTTCCTTGGGCAGCCCGACGACCCGGGTCGTGAAGTGCTCGCTGACGAATAGCGCCTTGCGGCCGGTCTCCGGATGCGTGCGCACCACGGGCTGCACGGCCGGCGCGACCTGGTCGATCTGCGCCTGCGAAAGCTTGGGTCGCCACGGATTCCTGGCGCGCAGCTCTTCGTACTTGGCGAGGTAGCTGTGCTCGGCCTTCAGCGGCAGGATGCGCGCCTGCATCTCGGGGCTGAGCGCCTCCCAGGCGAGATGCTGGTCGGCAAAGAGCGTGTCGCCGCCAACGGCGGGCAATTCCTGCGCGTGCAGCAGCGAGCCGAGGCTCGGCTTTTCCTTGTACGAGATGTCGGAATGCCAGTAGGCGCCCGCGTCGCCGAGCCCGATCGGCTCGCCGTTTTCCTTGATGTTGGAAACGATCAGGATCTCCGGATGGCCCTCGAGATGGAACTGGTGCAGCACATGGATCTCGAGCGGACCGAAGCGGCGGCTGAACGCGATGTGGTCGCCGGGCGAAACCTGCTGGTCGCGGAAGACGAGCACATGATGGTCCAGATGCGCGCGGTGGATTCGCGCGAAATCGGCATCGTCGATGGGCCTGGAAATATCGAGCCCGATGACTTCCGCACCGACCGGCGCGTCGAAGGGGCGGATCTCGAAGTGCTGTGTTGCCTGTGTCATAGCGTGTGGCTCCGATCGCCCTGCGTGAAACCGATCGCGTCCCACGCCTCGCCGGCCGCGAAGCCGACGACCTTGAAGAGTTCGCCCATCTCGTGCTCGTGGATGAGCCGCGCGGCCATGCTGCGCTCGGCCAGCGTGGCCTGTTCCATCATCGGCAGGATGCCGGCATTCAGCAGGAACCTCGCCTGGTTGCAGTAGCCAAGCACTTCGAGCCCCGCGTTCTGGCCGGCGAGCGCGATGCCGGTGAAGTTGACGTGCGCGGTGATGTCCTTCTCGCCCACGTCCGAGAGCGGATCGCCATCGGCCTGGTGGCCGCGGTGGCACATCACGGTGCCCATGTGGCGCTGCGGGTGGTAGTACTCGGATTCCGGAAAGCCGTAGTCGAAGAAGAAAGCCGCGCCGCGCCCGAGGCGATCGGCCAGCGTGGCGATGAAGGCCTCGGCCTGCGGATGGATCTCGGTGAGGTAGTCATGCTGGCCTTCGATCTCGACGGGCGGGCGCAGATCGGTCGGGCGGTCGCTCCACGCAAAGCCGCCGCCCTGCGCGACCACGCCGCGCTCGAACCACTGGCCGCCCGAGCGCACGAGCAGCTGTACCGGCATTGCGTCGAGCACTTCGTTGCCGACGACGACGCCGTTCATGGATGCGGGCAGTTCGGACAGCCATTCGAGCTTGGCGGCATGCTTTTGCAGCGTCTGCTGCTGGCGTGCGCGCAAGGTGCCGGAGAGATCGACGATGCGGTAGCGCGCCACTCGGTCGCCCAGCGCATCGAGCAGCTGCAGCGCGAGCGCGCCGGAGCCGGCACCGAACTCCCAGACCTCGTCGGTGCCGGTCTTTTCCAGCGCTTCGGCGACCTGCACCGCGAGCGCTCGGCCGAACAGCGGCGTCAATTCGGGCGCGGTGACGAAGTCGCTGCCGGACGACGGCATGCGGCCGAACTTGCGGCTCGCATTGGCGTAGTAGCCCAGTCCGGGGGCATACAAAGCCAGCGCCATGAAGCGGTCAAAGGGCAGCCAGCCGCCGTCGCGTTGCAGCGCGGCATCGATAATCCGGGTCAAAGGGTTGGCGCGCTGCGCGCCTCGGTCCAGGTTCATACAGGAAATCTATCAGGATGGCTCCAACGTCCCCACGCCAGAGCGTGCTCGTGACCGGCGGCGGCCGGAGGCTGGGCGCCGCGGTCTGCGAAGCCTTCGCGCGCGCAGGCTGGCGGGTGTGGTGCCAGTACCGCGCATCGCGCGAACAGGCGCTCGCATTGTGCGCGCGGCTGCGCGACGAAGGGCACGACGCCAGCGCCGTCGAAGCCGACATCGCCACCGAGGAAGGCCGCAAGGCGCTGGTCGCACAGGTCAGCGCCGAGGGCCCGCTGGCATGCATCGTCAACAACGCCTCGGCCTTCGAGCCCGACACCGGGCTCGATTTCGACGCCGACGCGGCGCTGCGCCAGATCGGCGTGAACCTGGTGGCGCCGCTGTCGTTCGCGCGGCTGCTCGCCAGGAGCGCCAAGGCGGGCGACGGCATCGACCGCTCGGCGATCCACATGCTGGACCAGAAGGTCTACAACCTGAACCCCGACTATTTCTCCTACACGGTGTCCAAGCTCGCGCTGGAGCGCGCCGTCGCCCTGCAGGCGCAGGCGCTCGCGCCGGCGGTGCGGATCTGCGGGGTCGCGCCGGGCATCCTTTATCAGAGCGGGCCGCAGAACGAGGTCAATTTCGCCAAGGCCTCGCGCGCAAACCTGCTGCGCCGGCCGATCGATCCGGCCGATGTGGCCCGCACCTGCGTCTTCCTCGCCGCCACGCCCAGCGTGACCGGCACCACCCTCTGTGTCGACAACGGCCAGCACCTGGTGCCGCTGCCGCGCGACATCATGTTCGTCGTCGACGAGCTTCTGACTCCCCCAGCCTCGCCCACTTCGTGTGGCTCTGCCCCCTGAAGGGGGCGCACCCCTGCGGCCCGGCGAAGCCGGTTCCGCGGGTGCCCTGGACTGACATCATGAATACCATCAATCCCCTCTTGACCACCTGCCGGCGCGTGTTCCTGCGCGACTACGAGGTGTGGATCAACATCGGCGTGCACGAATTCGAGAAGCGCGCCGAGCAGCGCGTGATCATCAATGTCGACCTCTACGTGCCGCTGGACGTGTCGACGCCCAAGGCGGACGACCTCGACGAAGTCGTGGACTACGACTTCATCCGCCGCACCATCGCCACGCGGCTGAGCAAGGGGCACATCCACTTGCAGGAAACGCTGTGCGACGACATCCTGACGCAGGTGCTGACCCATCCGAAGGTCCACGCCGCCCGCGTCTCGACCGCCAAACCCGACGTCTACCCCGACTGCGATGCAGTGGGCGTGGAAGTATTCAGGAGCAAGTAATTGAGCTCGCCCCCAGGCTGCGCGCACTGCGTGTCGCGGTGTTTCACGAAGGGGTCTTCGCTGCGCGCGACCGCGAAAGGAATTTGAGATGAGTGTGATTTGGACTGAAGAACAGGAAGCGGTCAGCGCCACCAACAGCCCGAAGATCGAGCGCGAGACGCACAAGCTCGAAAAGCGCCTGTGCCGCGAAGTGGGCCGCGCGATCTTCGACTACAACATGATCGAAGCGGGCGACAAGGTCATGGTGTGCGTCTCGGGCGGCAAGGACAGCTACGGGCTGCTCGACATCCTGCTCAAGCTGCGCGCGCGCGCGCCGATCCACTTCGACATCGTCGCGGTCAATCTCGACCAGAAGCAGCCGGGGTTCCCCGAAGAAGTGCTGCCGACCTACCTGACGTCGCTGGGCGTCCCGTTCCACATCGAGGAGCAGGACACCTACTCGATCGTCAAGCGCGTGATCCCCGAAGGCAAGACCACCTGCGGGCTCTGCAGCCGGCTGCGCCGCGGCATCCTCTACCGCGTGGCGGACGAACTCGGCGCGACCAAGGTGGCGCTGGGCCATCACCGCGACGACATGCTGCAGACCTTCTTCCTGAACATGTTCTTCGGCGGCAAGCTCAAGTCGATGCCGCCCAAGCTGGTGAGCGACGACGGCAAGCACGTGGTGATCCGCCCGCTGGCCTACGTGCCCGAGAAGGACCTGGTGCGCTGGGCGCAGCACCGGCAGTTCCCGATCATCCCGTGCACGCTTTGCGGCAGCCAGGAGAACCTGCAGCGCAAGCAGGTCGGCGAGATGCTGCGCGAATGGGAGCGCAAGTATCCGGGCCGCATCGAGAACATGTTCAACGCGCTGCAGAACGTGGTGCCCTCGCATCTGCACGACGGAACGCTGTACGACTTCAAGGGTCTGAAGGCGACGGGCGTGGCCGACGACGAAGGTGACAAGGCCTTCGACGCGCCCGAATTTCCGGCGGCGCCGTCGCCGCTCAGCATCGTGCAGATCTGATCCGTATGAAATCGCTGCTGGCCGCGCTCGCCGTCACCGTGAGCCTCACGGGCTGCGCGACGCGCTGGGTGGTCGACAGCGACGTGCGCAGCTTCTCCGAGATCGGCACCGTGCCGGCGGATGCGACCTACCGGTTCGAACGCCTGCCCTCGCAGCAATATGACGAGGCCGCGCAGCTCCGGCTCGAAGCGATGGCCGGCCCCGCGCTCGAAGGCGTCGGCCTGCGCCGCGACGATGCCGCGCCGCACTACACCGCCCAGATCGGCGCGCGCGTGACGGCCGAGGCGTCGATGTGGGTGGACCCGTACGGCAGCCCGTGGTGGGGTCCCGGTCCATGGGGAGCCCCGGGACCCTGGGGCCCGTATCACGGCGGGTGGGGCTACGGCAGCGGCTGGTCCGGGCCGGGCTGGTGGGGACCGCCGCCGTACAACCCCTGGTATTCGCGTGAAGTGAGCATCGTGCTGCGCGAGCTGCCGTCGAACCGTGTGGTCTACGAGACGCGGGCGCGCAACGACGGCCCGTACAACGACAGTGGCGCGATCCTCCCGGTGATGTTCCAGGCGGCGCTTCAGGGCTTCCCGAATCCGCCCAAGGGCGAGCGGCGGGTGAATCTGGAAATCCCGACCACCCGGAACTGAGCCACCTTCCGACAGCGTCCGCTTAGGGGTTTCCCCTAGAATTTCGCCCATGGAGTCCACCCGCGTCATTGCAGTCCGCCACGGCGAAACCGCCTGGAACGTCGACACCCGCATCCAGGGACAGCTCGACATCGAACTCAACGACACCGGTCTCTGGCAGGCCCGGCGCGTCGCGAAGGCGCTGGTCGAGGAACCCATCTCCGCGATCTACGCCAGCGACCTCGCCCGCGCATGGCAGACCGCCAGGGAAATCGCGGATCTGCGCCAGCTCGAGGTGACCACCGACGCCGGCCTTCGCGAACGCGCCTTCGGTCACTTCGAGGGACGGACCTTCGCCGACATCGACGCCGTGCTGCCCGACCAGGCGCGGCTCTGGCGCACGCGCGATCCCGAGTTCGCGCCGGAAGGCGGAGAGTCCCTGCTCACTTTCCGTGAACGCATCACCAGCACGGCGACCCGGATCGCAGCGCGTCATCCCGGCGAGCTGGTGGTGATGGTCGCCCATGGCGGCGTGATGGACGTGCTCTACCGCGCGGCCACCGGCCAGGGCCTGCAGGCGCCGCGCACCTGGGAACTGGGCAACGCGGCGATCAACCGCCTGCTCTGGACCCCCCAGGGTTTCACGCTCGTCGGATGGGCGGACACACGCCATCTCAGCGACGACGTGCTCGACGAAACCACCGTCTGAGCTGCCGCGACGGCCGCGTCGCAACAAATAGTACTTTCCCATGTACTTTTCGTCGATTCTGACCGTCGACGTCAGCTTTTCGTACTCATTTCAGGTAAACGTGGGCACAATCGTGTCTGCATGAAACTTTTGTCAATGCGACAAAAGCAACGAATTGCTTCGAATGTTGCAGTCTCCAAAAAGACATAGGCTGCTCAGCATGGCTTTCGGAGGGTGGCACTAAGGTCCTTGAGAGGGCAATATCGGGCTCGTGGAAAATGTTAACGCTTTCTGATTACTGTTCATAACGGATACATGTGTTGCCAAACCGCGCGCCGATCCTGAAACAAACCAGTAGTCACCAGAAGCTTCACAGCCACTCGCCAGCGGAGTCATCAGTCCATGGAACAAGCACTTGCACCCAGTTCCCCCGTTGAGGCCGCGGCGCTTTCGCCGGAGGATCTCTTCGTGGCACGTACGGGAGGCGTATCGCCCTCCGGGCCGGCCACCCATGATCTTCAGGTTCCGGCGGAACTGGCGGCACGGTGGGCACGCAAGGCGTCCGAATCGGCGCTTCTTCCCGACACCCTGTTTGCTGCCGCCTGGGCGCTGCTCCAGGCCCGATGGCTGGGCACTGCGATCCCGCTGAATGGCACCGCGAGCGAGTGGCTCGCTGAAATCGATCGGGTACGGCGCGACACCTCGAGCGCATCCGACGATGCGTTTCGCTTGAGCTTCTCGGCCGAGAGCTCGGTGCTGGGCCTGCGCGGCCCTGCGGCCCTGCTCGATGCCGACGTCGCGGCAACGCTGCTGGCTGCCATCGCCGACACCTCGTCGGATCTTCTGAACCGCCCCGGGGCCGCCCTGCGCGACATCCGCACGCTGACCGCCGACGACCGCCGGCGCCAATCGGACGCCTGGAACGTTCCGCCCACGCCCTACGACCGGGCGCTGACGGTCCATGCGATGTTCGACCGCCAGGTCGCCGCGCGTGGCGAGGCCATCGCGCTCGTCGGCGAAAACGGCGCCCTGAGCTACAACGAAGTGGCACGCCGCGCCGAAGTCATGGCACGCCGGCTGCAATCGCGCGGCGTTCGCGCAGGCCAGGCGGTGGGCGTGATGCTCGATCGCTCGAGCGCCGCCGTCATCACCCTGCTCGGCATCCTGAAAGCGGGCGCGGCCTATGTGCCAGTGCAGCCCGATTTCCCCGCCGAGCGCATCGCGTTCATGCTGTCGCACGCCGACGTCGGTCTCGTCGTCACCCAGGCCGCGCACCGGCCGCTCGTTCCCAGCGAGCGGCCGGTGCTGTCCATCGATGAGGGGCGCGTCGCCGACGAAGCCGCGCTCCCGCCCTTCTCGCCCGCCGACGCCGACGGCGAATCGGTCGCCTACGTGATGTACACGTCCGGCTCGACCGGCACGCCCAAGGGCATCGAGATCTGCCACCGCTCGATCCTGCGTCTCGTGGTCGACCCGCATTACGTGGACCTGCCGGCCGGCGAAGCGATGCTGCATGCGGCGCCGCTGGGCTTCGATGCCTCGACGCTCGAGATCTGGGGGCCGCTTCTCAATGGCGGCATCGTCGTGGTCCATGACGAGCAGGTGCCGACCGGCGCCGGGCTGGCGCGCACCATCGAACGCCATTCGGTGCGTACCGCGTGGCTCACCGCCGCGCTTTTCAATGCGGTGATCGACGACGATCCGCTGCAGTTCCAGGGCCTGCGCCAGCTGCTGGCGGGCGGGGAGGCCCTGTCGGTCTCGCATGTCCGCCGTGCGATCGCCGCGCTGCCGGGAACCACGCTGATCAACGGCTACGGCCCGACCGAGTGCACCACCTTCTCGGCCACGCACCGGATTCCGCGCGACCTGCCGGCCGATGCGCGCTCGGTGCCGATCGGCCGCCCGATCAACGACACCACGCTGCGCGTGCTGAGCCCGACGATGGCGATGCTGCCCGCCGGCCTCGTGGGCGAGCTGTGCATCGGCGGACGCGGCCTCGCGCGCGGCTACCTGCAGCGCCCCGACCTGACCGCCGAGCGCTTCGTCGCCGATCCGTACGGGGGTCCGGGCGACCGCCTCTATCGCACCGGCGACCAGGTGCGCTGGCTGCCCGACGGCACCATCGAATACATCGGCCGCGCGGACGGCCAGGTCAAGATTCGCGGCCACCGCATCGAGACCGGCGAGGTCGAAGCGGCGCTGCTCGCGCATCCGGGCGTCAAGTCCTGCGCGGTCATCGCGCGCAAGGATGCGTCGGGCCGGTTGAGCCTCGTCGCCTACCTCGTCGCGCGTGGCGCCGAAGTGCCGTGGACGACGCTGCGCCATCACCTGGCCGACCATCTGCCCGAGGCGATGCTGCCTTCGGCCCAGGTGTGGCTCGCGCAGCTGCCGGTGACCACCAACGGCAAGCTCGACCGCCGCGCATTGCCCGAACCGCCGCGCCAGCGGCCCGAGCTGGCGCAAGCGTTCGAGGAACCGCGCACCGACGCCGAGCGCACGGTGTGCGCGGCCTTCGTCCGCGCGCTCGGCATCGACCAGGTCGGCCGCAACGACAACTTCTTCGACCTCGGCGGCGATTCGCTCCTGGTCCTGAAGGTGATGAAGGACCTGCAGCGCGCAAGCGACCGCCGTCTTTCGACCAACATCTTCTTTCGCCAGCCCACGCCCGCCGCACTGGCCGCGAGCCTGCAGGCCGACGAACCGGTCGTGCCGAAGCGCGAAACCGCCAAGCCCGCGCCGCGCATCGGCGCCGAACTGGAACCGGTCGCGCTGGTCGCGATGGCAGGCCGCTTCCCGGGCGCGGCGGACGTCGAGCAGTTCTGGGACAACCTGCTCGCCGGCCGCGAATCGATCAGCTTCTTCGACGACGCGACGCTCGACGCGGGCGTGAGCGCCGCACTGCGTGCCGACCCGCTCTACGTGCGTGCGCGCGGCGTCATCGCCGACATCGAGCAGTTCGATGCCGCCTTCTTCGGCATCAACCCGAAGGAAGCCGAGCTGATGGACCCGCAGCACCGCGTGTTCCTCGAGATCTGCTGGGAATGCATGGAGCGCGGCGGCTACGTGCCCGACCAGGCGCCGGGCCCGGTCGGCGTCTACGGCGGCATGTACAACCCGACCTATTTCCAGCGGCACGTGTCGACGCGCCCGGACCTGGTCGAGATGCTCGGCGAGTTCCAGGTGATGCTGGCCAACGAGAAGGACTACATCACCACCCGCGTGGCCAACAAGCTGAGCCTCACCGGACCGGCCGTCAGCGTGCACACCGCGTGCTCGACCTCGCTGGTCGCGATCGCGCAGGCCTTCCATGCGCTTCGCACCGGCCAGTGCCGCATGGCGCTCGCGGGGGCGCATCGGTGACCTGCCCGCCGCGCAGCGGCTATCTCTACAACGAGGGCTCGATGCTCTCGCCCGACGGGCACACGCGCAGCTTCGACGCCAAGGCCAAGGGCACCGTCTTCAGCGACGGTGCTGCAGTGGTGCTGCTCAAGCGGCTCTCCGACGCGATCGCCGACGGCGACACCATCTACGCGGTGCTGCGCGGCGCGTCGGTCAACAACGACGGCGGCGCCAAGGCCAGCTTCACCGCGCCGAGCGTGGACGGCCAGGCGGCCGTGATCGAAGCCGCGCTCGCGTCGTCCGGCGTCGAGGCGCGCAGCATCTCGTACATCGAAACCCACGGCACCGCGACGCCGATGGGCGATCCGATCGAAGTCGAAGGCCTCACGCGCGCCTTTGCGCCGCACACCGCCGACAAGGGGTTCTGCACCATCGGTTCGCTCAAGAGCAACGTGGGCCACATGGTCACGGCCGCCGGGGCGGCGGGGCTCATCAAGGCCGCGCTCTCGTTGCACACCGAGGCGATCCCGGCCAGCCTGCACTACGAATCGCCGAACCCCGCGATCGACTTCGACGCAACGCCGTTCCGCGTGAACAGCCAGCTTCGGCCGTGGCCGCGCGAAGCGGCGCCGCGCCGCGCCGGCGTCAGCGCCTTCGGCGTGGGCGGCACCAATGCGCACGTGATCATCGAGGAAGCGCCGGTGCGCGAGCCTTCCGATCCACAGGCCGGGCCGCAACTGCTGACGCTCTCGGCCCGCTCGCCCGCCGCGCTGGCCGTCGCCATGACGCGACTGGCCGATCACCTCGACACGCATCGCGACGTACCACTGGCGGATGTCGCACACACGCTGCGCGTGGGCCGCAAGGCGTTCCAGCATCGCGCCTGCGTGGTGGCGGGCTCGGTCGACGAAGCGATCGCCGCGCTGCGCACCGCCGATTCGCCCGCACGCGCCGGCGCCTCGCAGAGCGCCTGGGTACCGCAGCCGGTATTCGCATTCCCCGGCCAAGGGGCGCAATACGCCGGCATGGGCCGCGCGCTGTATGAGAACGACGCGGTCTTCCGCGCCGCTTTCGACGACTGCCTGCGCGCCTTCGAGGGCGTGCTCGGCTTCGACCTGCAGGAGCGGATGTTCTCGGACGACGCCTCGGCGCTCGCGCCCACCTCGGTCACGCAGCCCGCGACCCTCGCGCTCGAATACTCGCTGGCACGCCAGCTCATGGCGCTGCATGTTCAGCCCGCCGCGATGGTCGGCCACAGCGTGGGCGAATTCGCCGCCGCGGTGCTGGCCGGCGTGATGCGTCTCGAGGATGCAGCGCGCCTCGTGGCACGGCGTGGCGTGCTGATGCAGGCGCTGCCCGCGGGCACGATGCTCTCGGTGCGCATGCCTGCCGCCGACCTGTTGCCGCTGCTGCCCGAAGGCATCTCGCTGGCCGCCGACAACGGCCCGGCCGTCTGCGTGGCCGCCGGCCCGAGCGATGCGATCGAGAACCTGCGCGTCGCGCTCGAAGCCAAGGGCATCGTCGCAAAGGCGCTCCAGACTTCGCACGCCTTCCACTCGGCCATGATGGAACCGGCGGTCGAACCGTTCGAAGCCCTGGTGCGCGAGACGAAGCTCTCGCCGCCCCAGCTGCCGATCTACTCGACGCTCACCGGCCGCCTCCTCACTGCGGAAGAGGCGACCGACCCGCACTACTGGGCGCGGCACCTGCGCGAGACCGTGCGCTTCTCGCCCGCCGTGCGCGAGGTGCTGGCGCAGCTCGCGCATCCGCTCTTCATCGAGATCGGCCCGCGCAACACGCTCGCCACGCTGGTGCGCCAGCATGCGACCAAGGCGGTGCCCGCGCCCGCCGTCTCGCTGCTGCTCGACCAGCCGCAAGGCGAGAACGCCGCGTGGCGTCTTGCGGCCGGTCGCCTCTGGGCGCACGGCGTCGAACTCGACCTGCGTGCCCTGGACACGCGCATGCGCAAGCACCGCGTCCGTCTGCCGACCTATCCCTTCGAGCGCAAGCGCTTTTGGATCGACATCGCCGCGGCACCTGCCGCGACGGTGGCACCCGTGATGACTTCCGCCCCTCTTCTTTCCAATCCGCTTCCGGAGTTGACAATGACTGTCGCCGCCACTTCCGCACCGCCCGCGCGCCGCGCATCCCTGGTCACGCGCCTGCGCGAGTTGTTCGAGAACCTGTCCGGCGTCGACATGGGCGGCGTCGACGGCGGGGCCCCCTTCGTGGAGATCGGACTCGATTCGCTCACGCTCACGCAGGCCGCCCTGCAGGTCAAGAAGACCTTCAAGGTCAACCTGACCTTCCGGCAGCTGATGGAAAGCTATCGCAGCTTCGACGCACTCGCCGAGTTCCTCGACGCGACGCTGCCGCCCGAGCCCGCGGCCGCGGCACCGGCCGCGCCGGTCGCCGCGCCCGTGGCCACGGTGGCTCCGCAGGCCGCACCGGTGTTCCAGCCCGTGCAGCAGATGATGCCCGTCATGCAGCCCGTGGCCTTGCCCGCCGGGGCCGGCAACCTGGTGCAGCAGCTCATCGCGCAACAGATGCAATTGATGCAACAGCAACTCGCATTGCTGTCGGCGGCACCATCGATGCCGGCCAGCCCCGTGCTGCCGGCACCGGTGGTGGAGCAACCCACGCCCACGGCCACCGCCGCGGCCACGGCGTCCAATTCGCAAGCCGCGCAGCCGGTGCAGGCCGCAGCGTCGGTCACGCCCGCAACCGACGCGGAAGCATCTGCCGCAGAGGTCAAGTACGACGTCAAGAAGGCCTTCGGCGCCATCGCCCGCATCCACACGCAGGCCAAGGAACCGACCGAGCGCCAGAAGGCGCGGCTCGCCGCCTTCATGCGCCGCTACACGGAGCGCACGAAGAAGAGCAAGGAATTCACCGCACAGAACCGTCCGCACATGGCCGACCCGCGCGTGGTCAACGGCTTCCGCCCCGCGACGAAGGAGATCACCTACCAGATCGTCGTCGATCGCTCCAAGGGTTCGCGCCTGTGGGACATCGACGGCAATGAGTACGTCGACACGCTCAACGGCTTCGGCATGAATCTCTTCGGCTGGACGCCGGACTTCATCAACGAGGCGGTGCACAAGCAGCTCGACCGCGGCTACGAGATCGGCCCGCAGCATCCGCTGGCCGCCGACGTGACCAGGCTGCTGTGCGAGCTCACCGGCTTCGACCGCGCGGCCCTGTGCAACACCGGCTCCGAGGCCGTGATGGCCGCCCTGCGCATCGCGCGCACCGTGACCGGCCGCAACACCGTGGTGCTGTTCACCGGCTCCTACCACGGCACCTTCGATGAAGTGCTGGTGCGCGCGGGCCGCCATGCCAAGGGCATGTCCGCCGCGCCGGGTGTGCTGCAGACCATGTTCGGCGAAGTGCGCGTGCTCGACTACGGCACGCCCGAGGCGCTCGAATTCATCCGCGCCAACGCGGACGACCTCGCCGCGGTGCTCGTGGAGCCGGTGCAGAGCCGCCGCCCCGACTTCCAGCCGCGCGAGTTCCTGCGCGAGGTGCGCGCGATCACCGAGAAATCGGAAACCTGCCTGATCTTCGACGAGGTGATCACGGGCTTCCGCAGCGACCTCGGCGGCGCACAGGCGATCTTCGGCGTCCGCGCGGACCTCGCCACCTACGGCAAGGTGCTCGGCGGCGGGTTCCCGGTCGGCGTGATCGCCGGCAAGCGCGCCTACATGGATGCGCTAGACGGCGGCGCATGGCAGTACGGCGACGACTCTGTGCCCACGGTGGGCGTGACCTACTTCGCCGGCACCTTCGTGCGTCATCCGCTCGCGCTCGCCGCGTCGAAGGCCGCGCTGGAACACCTCAAGCAGGACAACAACAAGCTGCAGACCCAGCTCAACCTGCACACCGCGGCGATGGCCGACGAGCTGACCGCGTTCTGCCGCGAAGTCGGCGCACCGCTCGAGATCCGCTATTTCTCGTCGCTTTGGCGCGTGACCTGGCTCGAGGACCATCCGCTGCAGGACCTGCTGTTCGCGATGATGCGCAGCCGCGGCGTGCACATCCTCGACAACTTCCCCTGCTTCATGACGACCGCGCATTCGCAGCAGGACATCGCGACGATCAAGTCCGCATTCAAGGAATCGATCGCCGAGATGCAGGAAGCCGAACTGCTGCCGCGCCGCGCGGTGGCGCAGACGAGCTTCGATGCATCGCACCCGCCCGTCCCCAACGCCCGGCTCGGCCGCGACAAGGATGGGCAGCCCGCCTGGTTCGTGCCCGATCCGAACGCCCAAGGCAAATTCACGAAGTTCCAAGCATGACTGCAGCCGTCCTCACCCCCGCCGACAACGCGCCCGCCGACGACTTCGATCCCTTCGCGTCGGGCCTCATCGAGCGGATCGTTCCGACGACGGAGGCGCAGCGAGAGGTGTGGCTGGGCGATCGGCTGAGTCCGGAAGCCTCGCTGGCCTACAACGAGTCGCTGCGGATGCGGCTCAGGGGCGCGCTGGATGCAGGCGCACTCGCCGCCGCGCTCGACCAGCTGGTGGCGCGGCACGAATCGCTGCGCGCGACCATCTCGCCGGACGGCACGCAGATGCTGATCGGCGAAGCCGTGCCGGCCGCCCTGGTGCAACACGACCTGTGCCAGCTCGACCCCGCGGCGCAGCAGCGCCGGCTCGAAGACGAAAACCTCGCGGCGGTGCTGGACCCCTTCTATCTCGAGAAAGGCCCGCTCTTCCGGGCCGCGCTGTACAAGCTCTCCGACCTCGAGCATGTGCTGGTGATGACCGCGCATCACGCGATCTGCGACGGCTGGTCGTGGGGCGTGATCAGCCAGGACCTCGGCCTGCTCTATGCCGAGCAGATCGGCGCCGGTCCGGCGCTCGAAGCCCCCTCGCAGTACTCGGACTACGCAGCCTGGGAAACGCAGGAAGCGGGGAGCCCCGAGATGCAGGGTCACATCGACTACTGGCTCTCGCGCTTCTCGGGCGGCAGCCTGCCGGTGCTCGAACTCCCGGTCGATCGGCCCCGCCCTGCCGTGCGCACCTTCAGCTCGCGCCGCGTCGACCATGTGCTGGGCCAGGACCTGATCGATTCGCTGCGCAAGGTCGGCGCCTCCTCGGGCACCAGCCTGTTCGCAACGATGTTCAGCGGCTTCGCGGCCACGCTGCACCGGCTGACCGCGCAGGACGACCTCGTGATCGGTATCGCCGCCGCCGGCCAGATGCCGAGCGACATGCCTTCGCTCGTGGGCCACTGCGTCAACACGCTGCCGATCCGCGTCGCGGTCGAGCCGCAGATGTCCTTCGACGCCTTCGCCAAGGCATCGGGCACGACGCTGCTCGATGCCTTCGAGCACCAGACGCTGACCTACGGCGCGCTGCTGCGCAAGCTGCCGGTGCCGCGCGATCCAAGCCGGCTGCCGCTGGTCAACGTGCTGTTCAACCTCGACAGCGGCGCGCTGGTCACGAGCAATTTCCCCGAGATCGAATCGGAGCAGAGTTCGATCCCGCGCCGCTACGAGAACTTCGAGCTGTTCGTCAACATCGCGCCGGTCGCGAAGGGCATGCAGATCGAGGCGCAATACAACGCCGACCTGTACGACGACGCCACGGTCAAGCGCTGGCTCGGGATGTACGAATGCCTGCTGCGCTCGGTCGCATCCGATCCGGCGCAGGCCGTCGGCAAGCTCAACGTGCTCGATGAATCGGAAGCGAAGGCCATCGCCGCGCTTCAGCCGGCGGCGACGACGCTCGCCGGCCAGCCGCTGATGCACGCCGGCTTCGCCGCGCAGGCCGCGAAGACGCCCGACCGCGCCGCGCTGCGCGACGGCGCGCGCAGCCTGAGCTACCTGGAACTCGACCAGCAATCGAACCGGCTCGCGCATGCGCTGCGCGAACGCGGCATGGGCCGTGGCCAGCGCGTCGGCCTGTGCCTGGACCGCGGCGCCGACATGATGGTCGCGCTGCTCGCGGTGCTCAAGTCCGGCGCCGCCTACGTGCCGCTCGACCCGGCCTTCCCGCAGGCGCGTCTCGACTACTACGCCGAGGATGCGCAGCTCGGCCTGCTGCTCACCGGTTCGACCGTCGCCGCGGTGCCCGCGAACTGGTGCTCCGATGCGGCGCAGCGCGTGCTCATGCTCGACCGCGACACCGACTGGCGGGACAAGCCCGCCACCGCGCTCGCACCGTCCGACCAGGATGCGCAGGCCGGCGATGCGGCCTATGTGATCTACACCTCCGGCTCCACCGGCAAACCCAAGGGCGTTTGCGTGCCGCACGGCGCGGTCGCGAACTTCCTGCAGAGCATGCGCGAGGCGCCCGGCATCACGGCCGACGACCGCCTGGCCGCAGTCACCACACTGTCGTTCGACATCGCAGTGCTCGAGCTCATGCTGCCGCTGACCGTCGGCGCGGAAGTGATCCTCGTGTCGCGCGACACCACGATGGACGGCAACGCGCTGCGTGCCCTGATCGAGCAGAGCGGCGCGACGATGATGCAGGCCACGCCCGGCGGCTGGCGGCTGCTGCTCGATGCGCAATGGCAGGGCTCGCCGCACTTCAAGGCGCTGGTCGGCGGCGAAGGGCTGCCTTCGGACCTCGCGCAGTCGCTGCTGCAGCGCTCGCGCGAAGTCTGGAACATGTACGGCCCGACCGAGACGACCATCTGGTCCACCCTCTGGCGCGTGGAGCCCTCGCGGGTCGCGCAGCGCGGCGTGTCGATCGGCAAGCCGATCGCCAACACCACCGTGTGGGTACTCGACACGAACGGCCAGCGCTGCCCGATCGGCGTGCCGGGCGAGATCGTGATCGGCGGCGACGGCGTGACGCTGGGCTATCTCGATCGCCCCGAGCTCACCGCCGAGCGCTTCGTTCCCGATCCGTGGGGCGCCGACGGTGCGCGCCTGTACCGCACCGGCGACCGCGGCCGCTGGAGCAACGACGGCCTGCTCGAACACATGGGACGCTTCGACTTCCAGGTCAAGGTGCGCGGCTATCGCATCGAGCTCGGCGAAATCGAAGCCGCCTGCAACGAAGCGCCCGGCGTCGGAAACAGCGTGGTCATCACGCGCGAGGACCAGCCGGGCGACGTGCGCATGGTGGCCTATGTGAGCCCCTCGTCGGGCGCGAGCATCGACCTGCACGAGCTGGACCGCCGCCTGCGCAACCGCCTGCCGCAGTACATGCTGCCGCAGCACGTCGTGACGCTGGACGCGATTCCCTTCCTGCCGAACGGCAAAGTCGACCGCAAGGCGCTGCCCAAGCCCCTGGCCAACCGCGAGGAAAGCCGCGAGCGCGTCGCGCCGCGCAACGATCGCGAACGGCGTATCGTCGAACACATGGAGCGCGTGCTCAACTTGCCTGGGCTGGGCGTCACGGACAGCTTCTTCGCGCTTGGCGGCCACTCGCTGCTCGCCGCGCGTCTCGCGACCCTGCTGAGCCGTGACCTGGGCGTTCCTGTGCCGATGCGCACCCTGTTCGAGGCGCCGACCGCCGAGCGCCTGGCGATGGCCGCCGAAGAACTCCTGAAAGCCGGCGCGCCGCAAGGCGATCTCATCGTCCATGACGCCGCGCGCCGCATCGCTCCGCTCACCCCGATGCAGGAGCGCATCCGCTTCCTGGAAGAGATGTTCCCCGGACGCTCGGTCTATAACGCGCCTTCGGCCCACCGCCTGGGCGGGCCGCTCGATATCGCGAAGTTCAACGAGACGCTGCGCGAGATCATCCGCAGGCAGCCGGCGCTGCGAACCTCGATCGGCACCGATCCGCAGACCGGCAAGCCCGCGGCGCTGATCGCGGAGCAGATCCAGTTCGACCTGCCGGTGGTCGACCTCACGCACCTGCCCGAGGATCAGCGCGAGAACGAACTGATGGAAGTCATCCAGGAGCTGGCCGACCGCCCGATCGATCTCGGGCGCGCGCCGTTGTTCCACGCTGCGCTCTATCGCATGGCTGAGGACGATCACGCCTTCGTCTTCGTGCCGCACCACCTCGTGTGGGACGGCTGGTCGTTCGACATCCTGCAATCGGAGCTCTCGCAGATCTACGGCGCCAAGGTCCGCGGCGAGCCGCATGGCCTGCCGGATCCCGCGCTCACGCACGGCGACTATGCCGCGTGGTTCGAGGACTGGCTCGGGACGCCGAAGGCCGAAGCACAGCTGCGCTACTGGAAGAATCGCTTCGCGGCCTCACCCGTGCCCAAGGTGCCGCGCACCGACATGCCGCGCCGCGCGGGCATGAGCGGCCAGGGCGGAACACACTGGATCACGGTCGAGAAGGCGCTCTCGGAGCGGCTGCACGAAGTCGGACGTGCCCACGACGTCACGCTCAACATGCTCACGCTCGGTGTCTACGTTCTGCTGATGACCCGCGTTGCCAATTCGCGCTCGATCGTGATCGGCATGCCGGTGCGCGGACGCGAGGTGCCCGAGCTCGAGTCGGTGATGGGCTTCTTCAACAATACGCTGCCGATGTCCTTCGAGGTCGACGCCTCGATGCGCTTCGGCGATTTCATGCGCTACATCAAGAAGGAACTGCTCGCCGTCATGGCCTACCAGCAGGTGCCCTTCGAGCGCATGGTGGCCGAACCCGAATTCGTCGAGCGGTCGCAAGGCGTGGGCCTGTATCAGGCGCTGTTCTCTTTCCAGGACGCACGCGAGCGCCCGTCCACGATCGGCGGCCTGCAGGACCGGCAAATCCACATGCTCCAGCGCGGCGCGACGGATGACCTCGGCATCTGGGTGATGGAGAAGGCGAGTGGTCTCGAGGGAGCGATCACGTACAACGCCGACGTCTACCGGCGAGAGACCGGTGCGGCCTTCCGGGACCGCTATATCGAGCTGCTGCGTGTCGTCGCCGACCGCCCGGATGACACGCTGGAAGCGATCTGGTCCTCGGGAGACTCGCAGAGCGCCGGTACCTGGAGCGGCTCTCCGACACCGGAACCCGGGAGGATGCGGCGGTCCCTGAACCGGCACGCGCCAAGCCAGCGAATGCCGCGGAGTCCGTTTCCCTCCTGCTCCCCGAACAGGCGCGCCTCGCGCAGATCTGGGCCAGCCAGCTCGGCATCGACGTCAACGACATCCGCGCGAGCGACAACTTCCTCGACCTCGGTGGCGATTCATTGCTTGCCATGCGCGTGATCCAGCAAGCGGAACAGGCACTCGGCTTCCGTGTGGAACCGCGCCGCTACGTGTTCGAGACCCTCGGGCAGCTTGCGATCGCCCCCCGACATGCCGGTCCCGGCGGCGGTTGCTTCGAACGAACCCGAGCGTCGTCGCGGCCTGTTGGGCCGGGTCTTCTCCGGCTGGGGCCGCAAGGGTTGAGGAAGAATTGATGTCCATTGTGGAGGTTCCTGCCGCAGTGCGCTGCCGGCTCTGGCGCATCGACCTCGACGCGACGCTGTCGGCCGAAGCCATCGCATCGCTCTCGGACGACGAATGGGAACGCGCTCACCGCTTCGTCTTCGCGCACGACCGCCGGCGCTTCATCGCAGCACATGCAGCGCTGAGGAGCACGCTGTCCGCGGAGACGGGCATCCCGGCTGCCGGGCTGGACTTCAGGTTCGGGGCCTTCGGCAAGCCGGCGCTGGTCGAGCCGCCCGGGATCCAGTTCAACATGAGCCACAGCAAGTCGGTCGGCATGATCGCGGTCGCGATCCCGACCGGGTCGGACTCGGAAATCGGCGTTGACGTCGAACTGCTGCGGCACATGCCCGACGCCGAAGCCCTGGCAGAAACCTATTTCACGGCGCACGAACGCGCGGCGCTCGCGGCTGCCGCGCCGCATGAGCGCGACCTCGCCTTCCTGCGCTGCTGGACGCGAAAGGAGTCCTGCCTGAAGGCGACGGGGCTGGGATTGAGCGTGGACACACGCAGCTTCGAGGTCGGGGTCGATGGGGGCGCACGCGAAGTACGCATCGCCGGAGAGGCCGGCCTGACGCGGCTCGAACTCGCCTCCTTCGATGGAGGCAAGGACCTCGTGTGCGCGGCAGCGCGAGTGCAGGCGATCGACACGCCCCGCGCCCGGCCTCTGATGCCGGAAAGGGAGGCCTGCCTGTGAAGCCCCTCATCTTCGGACCGGCGTCGCGCCAACTCTTCGGCCTCTACCACGAGCCCGAGCGCGAGGGCGAGATCGCGGTGCTCGTGTGTGCGCCCTTTGGCCAAGAGGCGCTGCGCACGCACCGGCTGTTCCGCGTTCTGGCCGACCGGCTCGCGCAGGCGGGCGTCGCCGTGCTGCGCTTCGACTACTACGGCACCGGCGATTCGCCTGGCGAGGACAGCGAAGGCGAACTTGAGGGTTGGCGGCGAGACGTGGGAGCCGCCCACGCGGAACTGCGGGGGCGCGTCGGCGGGCGGCGCATCCTGTGGCTCGGCGCGCGCCTCGGTGCCACGGTGGCCGTCATGGCGGCACGCAGCGGGCGCTGCGACCCGTCGCGACTCATCCTCTGGGACCCGATCATCGACGGCGCCCGCTATCTCGACGAACTGCGCGCGCGTCACGTGGATGCGCTGGAGGTGTCGTTCTGCGTCCCCGATCGCGCATGGAGGCGCCGGCTCGAAAAAGAGAGCAACTCCTACACGGACTCCGTGCTGGGTTTCGGACTATCCCCGGAACTGCCCAAGCAGTTGAAGGGGCTGACGTCCCGATCGCTGCAACTGACTGCGCTGCATGACACGGTGATCCTGGCCCGGGACGATGATCAGGATGCGGTGCAATGGGCGCGCACCGAAGCCGAGAGGCAGATTCCCGCCAGGCTTTCGCCTTTCCAGCATCCCCTGATCTGGACCTCCGATCCGTTCGTCGACAGCGCCATGGTTCCGATCGAAGTAGTACAACGCCTGCAGGAGGAGATCCATGCGTGACTATTTGGAAAAGCCTGTCCTTTTCGGCCCCGAAGGCTCGCTGATCGGCATGCTCGCCACGCCGGCGGAAGGCCAGGCGGAGCCGGTCGCATGCCTGCTGATGAACATGGGCGCGAACCATCGCATCGGCCCGCGGCGCATCAATGTCAAGATCGCGCGGGCGATGGCCGCGCACGGCATCGCCAGCATCCGCATCGACCTCTCCGGCATGGGCGACAGTCGCCCCACGAGCGGATCGGCACACTACCGCACGCAGGCAGTCCTGGATCTGCAGGCTGCGATGGATTGCATCGAGAAAGAGCTCGGCATTCGCCGCTTCGTCGCGGTCGGGCTCTGCTCCGGTGCCGAGAACGTGATGGCGAGTGCCGTCGCCGATGCCCGCGTCGCCGGCGTGCTGATGTTCGACGGTTTTGCATTCCCGGGCCGGCGATCGCAGCTGGAGAAGACCCTGCGCAGGGCGCTGGCAGACCTCTCCGTTGCGACGCTGGCCGCCAAGGTCATGGGAAAGCTGCGCAGATTCATGCCGGCGCGGGCGGCACCCGGGTCGCAGGCTGCGTACGTCGATGGCGCATCCAGCGAGATATTCCGGCCCGAGTCGCCCACGGAGAAGCTTGCCTATTTCAGCCGCTCGATGAGTCAGCTCGCGGAACGCAAGGTCTCGGCCCTGCTCCTTTATTCGGGCACCCTGCACGTGACGGACAGGGGCCGCGACCAACTCGGGCCGCTCGCCCAGGAGCCGTTCATGCGCCAGTTCGAGTACCGGTTCATTCCGGAGATCGACCACAGCCTGCTGTCGCCCGAGTCACAGCAGACGTTCCTGTCGCTCGCCTGCGAGTGGGCGCTCCGCGTGATCCGCGAGGGCGCGTCCCAGCCGCGCGAACGCCGGGTGGCGCAGACGAAGCCGTCCCCGGTCGTGATGGCCGAAGCCCCGGGCTACGGGGCCCAGAACGCAGAGTTTACGCAGGTGTGAGCTTCTCGCCGGGCAGGTCCTGCAGCGGCCCGCTGCCGCTGTAGCGGTCGAGCGCCAAGTAGATCGCCGGCGTGATGTACAGCGTGATCACCTGCGAGAAGATCAGCCCGCCCACCACCGCGACGCCCAGCGGCTGACGCAGCTCGGCACCGGCGCCGAGGCCGAGCGCCAGCGGCAATGCGCCCATCATCGCGGCCAGCGTGGTCATCAGGATCGGGCGAAAGCGCAGCCGGCAGGCCTCGCGGATCGCCTCCACCGGCCTCATGCCCTGGGTGCGCTGCGCCTCGAGCGCGAAGTCGATCATCATGATCGCGTTCTTCTTGACGATGCCGATCAGGAGCAGGATGCCGATGGTCGCGATCAGCGTGAGATCGAAGCCGAAGAGCTTGAGCGAGAGCAGCGCGCCCACCGCCGCAGACGGCAGGCCGGCGAGGATGGTGATCGGGTGGATGTAGCTCTCGTACAGCACGCCCAGCAGCACGTAGATCACCAGCACCGCGAGCACCAGCAGCACCGCCTGGCTCGACTGCGAGCTCTGGAACACCGCCGCATCGCCGCCGTAGCTGGTGATGATCGACGGCGGCATCTTGAGTTCTTCCTTGAAGCGGTCGATCTTCGCGGTGGCGTCGCCGAGCGGCACGTCGGGCGCGAGGTTGAACGACACCGTCACCGCCTGCAACTGCCCCTGGTGGTTGATCGAGGTCGGCCCCACGGTGCGCTTGACGGTTGAAAAGGCCGACAGCGGCACGAGCTGCCCCGCCTTGTTGCGCACCGACAGGCGCGACATGTCCTCCTCGAACTGCCGGTCGCTGTCGGCGGCCGAGAGGATCACCTGATAGGTGTTGCTCGCGCCGTAGATGCTGCCGATCTGGCGGTCGCCGTAGGCGTTGTAGAGCGCGGTGCGCAGGTCGCCCACCGCGATCCCGAGCACGCCGGCCTTGTCGCGGTTGATCTCGAGCGTCGCCTGCAGGCCGCGGTTCTGCGAGTCGCTGGTGACGTCGCGGAAGATCGGATCGGCGCGCATGCGCTCCATCAGCTTCTCGGACCAGAGGTTCATGGTGCCCGCGCTGACGCTCTGCAGCGTGTACTGGAAGCGCGCCTTGCTCTGTCGCCCGCCGAGCCGCAGGTTCTGGATCGGCTGCATGTAGACCGCGATGCCGGGGATCTCGCGGAAGCGCTTGCGCAGCGACTCGAGCACCTGCGGCATGTGCAGGCGTTGGCTGCGCGGCTTGAGCACCACGAACAACCGACCGGAGTTCTGCGTCGCGGTCGGGCCGCCGACGCCGATGAACGAGTTGACGTAGTCCACGTTCGGGTCGGCCATGATGGTCTCGGCCACGCGGTCCTGCAGCGCCTTCATCGCGGGGAACGAGATGTCCTCGGCCGCTTCGGTCGTGACCTGGATCTGGCCGATGTCCTCCTCGGGGAAGAAGCCCTTGGGGATGGTGACGAACATCCACGCGGTCAGCGCGAAGGTCGATGCGGCGAGGAGAAGCATCACCGGGCGACGCCGGAGCGTCCAGTCGAGCGTGCGCATGTAGCTCGAATGCACCCAGCGGTAGCCGCGCTCGAAAGCCCGGCCGATCGCGGTACCGGGCTCGGGGTGCTCCTCTTCATGATCCATCGCGCCCTCTTTGCGCGGCACATGCCTGAGCAGCCGGCTCGCGAGCATCGGCACCAGCGTGAGCGAGACGATCGCGGACACCATCACCGCGAGGCCGACGACGACCGCGAATTCGTGGAACAGGAGTCCGATCACGCCGGGCATGAAGAAGATCGGGATGAACACCGCCACCAGCGAGATCGAGATCGAGATGATGGTGAAGCCCACTTCGCGCGCGCCGCGCAGCGCCGCGGCGAAGGGCTCCATGCCCTTTTCGACGTAGCGCATGATGTTCTCGAGCACCACGATCGCGTCGTCCACCACCAGGCCCACCGCGAGCGTGATGCCGAGCAAGGACACGTTGTCGAGGCTGTAGCCGAAGGCGTAGAGCAGCGCGACCGCGCCGATCAGCGAGATCGGGATCGTGAGCGCCGGGATCAGCGTCGCGACCAGCCGGTGCAGGAACAGGAAGATCACCAGCACCACCAGCAGGATGGTGCCCAGGAGCGTGAGCTGCACGTCGTGCACCGCCTCGCGGATCGAGAGCGAGCGATCGTTGAGCACGCTGATCTCGACCGACTGCGGCAGCTCTTCGTGGAAGCGCGGCATCAGCGCGCGCACCGCGTCGACCACCTGCACCGTGTTCGCATTGGGCTGGCGCTGCACCGCCAGCGAGATCGAGCTCTTGCCGTTGTAGGCGCTGCCGGTCTTGACCGACTCGAAGCTGTCCTCGATGGTCGCGACCTCGTCGAGCCGCACCGGTGCGCCGTTGCGCTGGCCGACGATGACCTTGGCGAAATCGGCCGCCTTGAGCATCTGCTCGTTCGCCTGGATGGTCAGCGTCTGGCGCGGTCCGTCGAGCACACCCACGGGCGTGTTGGCGTTGGCGAGCCGCACCGCGTTGGCGAGCTCGTCGAGCGTGATGTTGCGCGCGTTGAGCAGGTCGGCGTCGGCCTTGACGCGCACTGCGAAGCGCTTCTGCCCATAGACCACCACCTGCGCCACGCCGTCGATGGTCGAGAGCGTGGGCGACACGAGGTTCTCGGCGTAGTCGTTGAGCTCGGACGGCGTCATCGAGTCCGAGGTCATCGCGATGAACAGCACCGGCGCATCCGCCGGATTCACCTTGCGGTACGACGGCAGCTGGGTGAGCTCCTGCGGCAATTGCCGCTGCGCACGCAGCAGGGCAGCCTGCACGTCGACCGCCGCCGCGTCGATGTCGCGCGAGCTCACGAACTCGAGCGTGACCGAGGTCGTGCCCTGCGTGTTGACCGAGCTGATCGTCTGCAGCCCGGGAATGGTGGAGAACTGCTTTTCGAGCGGCAGCGCGACCGACGACGCCATCGTCTCCGGGCTCGCGCCCGGCAGCTGCGCATTGACGTTGATGACCGGCGTGTTGTAGCTCGGCAGCGCCGCGACGGGGATCTGGAAGTACGCAAAGATCCCGATGACCACCACCGCGGCAGAGAGCAGCACCGTCATCGCCGGACGACGGATGCACAGCTCGGAGATGTTCATGCGCGCTCCCGCTGCGCGACGAGGCTGGCGTTGGTCGGCGCGACCGACGCAGCGCTGCCCGGCCCGGGCGCCGGGTCGTCGGTGCGCCGCGGGCCGCCGCTCGCCTCGACGCGCACCTTGCCGCCGGGACGGACGTTCTGCTTGCCTTCGGTGACCACCTGCTCGCCCGGCTGCACGCCGCGCACCACCACCTGCGTGCCGAAGGTGTAGACCGACTCCACCTTGCGCCGCGCCGCCTTCTTCTCGGCGTCGATCACGTACACCGATGACCCTTCGGACAGCATCATCAGCGCCGAAGCGGGCACCACGGTCGCGTCGTCGATGGTGCGCACGGTCACGCGCGTCTCGACGAACTGGCCGGGCCAGAGGCTCTGATCGGCGTTGTCGAACACCGCCTTGGCGCGCACCGTGCCGATCTGCGGATCGACCGTGTTGTCGACGAAGTTGAGCTGGCCCTTGAGCGTTTCCTTGCGGCCGGGAATCACCGCCTCGACCGGCGTGTGCGAGCGGGCGGCCGCCAGCAGGTCCTGCAGCTTGCCTTCAGGCACCGGGAAGCTCACCGCGATCGGGTCAAGCTGCGTGATCGTGACCAGCGTCAGCGTCGGCTGCACCAGCGTGCCGGGATAGATGCTGACCGCGCCGATGCGTCCCGCGATGGGAGCACGCAGCGTGGCGTAGCCCAGCGCCACGTCGGCCGATTGCACCGCCGCGCGGTCGGCGGCGACCGCCGCGCGCTGCGCGTCGAGTTGCGACAGGGTGGCATCGACCGCGCTCTTGGCGATGAAATTCTGCGCCACGAGCTCGAGATTCCGCTTGTATTGCCGCTCCAGGTCGGCCAGCACCGCTTCATCCCTCTGCTGCTGCGCCTTGGCCTTGGCGAGATTGGCCTGGTCGGGCCGATCGTCGAGCGTGAAGAGCAATTGGCCGGCCTTGACGAACTGGCCTTCCTTGACATGCACCTGCCGGACCGTGTTCGTCACCTGCGGCCGCAGGTCGACGCTGTTGAGCGACACCACGCTGCCATTGACCTGCACCGTGACCGGCACGCTTTGCTTCCTGGCGACCGCCAGGGTCACGAGCGCCGGAGCGCCGCCACCGGCACCGGTGGCCGCCTTGCCGCCCACCGGAGCGGAGGCGGTCTCCGCAGGGCGCGATCTGGCGCCGGACCACCACCAGCCGCCTGCGGCGGCGGCCACGACCAGCACCCCGGTCAGGGTGAGTACGAGATTTTTCTTCATGGGGCATCCATCATGGATCGAAGCTCTACATGCCGGAATGGGAGTCGCACTAGAAGAAATACGACACGTCGGAATTTTCCGGCCGCAGCTATTGGAGCAGCGCACGAGGGAAAGCGCCCCCACCGTCCGTAAAGATAAGTAAAGCGCTCAGGCACAACGGCACATCGGCGGGCCTCGCGTGTGGGGGCCGACCGCTAAAATCGCCGATCCCCAGCCTCTGGATGAACCCCATGAACCGCTGCAAGAAGCTCCTGAATTCCGCCCTGCTGGCCACCCTGGGCGTCATGCTCGCGCCGGCCGCACTCTTCTCCTCCCCGCCGCGGCGCAGACCGCACAGATCCCCAACACCCAGAACGAAGCCGCCAACGGCGGCCGCAACTTCCCCGTGGGCACGCTGCGCGGGCAGTTCATGGTGGTGAACTACCCCCAGATCACGCTCGACGGCCGTGCCGAGAACCTCTCGCCCGGCGCGCGCATCATGAGCGCCAACCGGATGCTGGTGATGCCCGCATCCATTACCGGCCAGAACCTGCTGGTGAACTACACGCGGGACGCGGCCGGACTGGTGCGCGAAGTCTGGATCCTCACACCCGAGGAAGCCGCCACCAAACGCGCGACCGCCGACCGGCCGCTTTTCAATTTCTGGCCCTTCGTGGCCGAGAGCGGTCCGCGCGACGACGGCAAGACCCCGTTCGATCAGCTTCCCCGCTACGGGCAGTAAACAAGCTCGCCCCCAGGCTTGCTCACTGCGTGTAGCCGCCAACCCCCTTCCGGGGGCGGCACCGGCGGCCCGGCGGAGCCAGTTCCACGGTGCCCCGCGCCTTGTCTGCACTCGCAATGACCCTTGCATCTCCCCCGGAGAGCCCCATGACCCGCAAAGTTTTCATCAAGACGTTTGGCTGCCAGATGAACGAGTACGACTCGGACAAGATGGCCGACGTGCTGCACGCCGCCGAGGGCTACGAGCCCACCACGGACGTGGAAGAGGCCGACCTCATTCTTTTCAATACCTGCTCGGTGCGCGAGAAAGCGCAGGAGAAGGTGTTCTCCGACCTCGGCCGCATCAAGCACCTCAAGGCCAAGGGCGTGAAGATCGGCGTCGGCGGTTGTGTCGCGAGCCAGGAGGGCGACGCCATCATCGCCCGCGCGCCCTACGTGGACGTGGTGTTCGGCCCGCAGACGCTGCACCGCCTGCCCGAGATGCTGAGCCAGCGCGAGCGCGAAGGCCGTCCGCAGGTGGACATCAGCTTCCCGGAGATCGAGAAGTTCGACCACCTGCCGCCCGCGCGCGTCGAAGGCGCCACCGCCTTCGTGTCGATCATGGAAGGCTGCTCCAAGTACTGCAGCTACTGCGTGGTGCCCTACACCCGCGGCGAGGAAGTGAACCGGCCGCTGGACGACGTGCTGGTCGAGATCGCGGGTCTCGCCGACCAGGGCGTGCGCGAAGTCACGCTGCTCGGCCAGAACGTGAACGCTTACCGCGGCACCATGGGCGACACCGCCGAGATCGCCGATTTCGCCACGCTGATCGAATACGTCGCCGAGATCCCCGGCATCGAGCGCATCCGCTACACGACGAGCCACCCCAATGAATTCACGCCGCGGCTGATCGAAACCTACGCGCGCGTGCCGAAGCTCGTGAGCCACCTGCACCTGCCGGTGCAGCACGGCAGCGACCGCATCCTCATGGCGATGAAGCGCGGCTACACCGCGATGGAATACAAGAGCACGGTGCGCAAGCTGCGCGCCATCCGCCCCCAGCTCGCGCTCAGCAGCGACTTCA
Organism: Variovorax ureilyticus; assembly: GCF_050632185.1. Classification (GTDB taxonomy): domain Bacteria; phylum Pseudomonadota; class Gammaproteobacteria; order Burkholderiales; family Burkholderiaceae_C; genus Variovorax; species Variovorax ureilyticus_A. The sequence goes on along the minus strand of NZ_CP192579.1, from coordinate 461,301 downwards.
TCGTCGGCTTTCCCGGCGAGACCGACGAGGACTTCGCGAAGATGATGAAGCTCATCGACGATCTCGAATTCGACGCCAGCTTCAGCTTCATCTTCAGCCCCCGGCCCGGCACGCCCGCCGCGGCGCTGCACGACGACACGCCGCATTCGGTCAAGCTCGCGCGGCTGCAGCAGCTCCAGTCGGTGATCGACGGCAACGTCAAGCGCTTCGGCGAGGCCCGCGTCGGCACCGTGCAGCGTGTGCTGGTCGAAGGCGCATCACGCAAGAACGCGCGCGAGCTGATGGGCCGCACCGAGTGCAATCGGGTGGTCAACTTCGAAGGCGACGCGCGCCTGGTCGGCCAGATGATCGACCTGCGCATCACGACGTCTCTCGCGTACACCTTGCGAGGAGAGGTCGTGACCACCGAATCGACGCAAGTCGGCCACCCGGCGGTGACTGCCGCCTGATGGCGAAGTCGATGTCCGCGCGCGGCTCGTTCCAGCAGCTGCTGCTTTTCGCGTTCCTTCTCATCACCGCCCTGCTCGTGGGCGTGGCGCTGCGCGCCGTCTTCCAGTACGACGTGCTCATGACGCAGAGCCGCGATGCGGCGGCGCGCGCGCTCACGCTCTCGGGCGCCGCCCAGTCGCTGGCCGAGCGCACCGCCGCCATGGAGCGCGCCGGACGCCAGTCGCTGGTGCTCAACGATGCGGTGCTGCGCCGCCGCTTCGACGACGCGAGCCGCGATGCCAGTGCAGGTGCTGGACCGGCTCACCGCCAACGGCCTCGGCGCCGACGGCCCCCAGAAATGGCGCGAGCAGCTGGAGGTGATCCAGGGCCTGATGAGCGGCGCCCCCGAAACGGCGCTGGCGCGCGAAAGCTCGATGGCGATGCAATTTCGCGACCTCGACGCGCTCAACACCAACATCGCCCAGCAGGCGCAGTTCCTTATCGAGACGCAGAACAACGCACTGGCCGAGCGCATCGAGACCGCGCGCATCCGCCTGATGCGGCTGGTGGTGGCGGCCAGCGCACTGGCCGTCTCGCTGGCGCTGGCCTTCGGCGTGTGGCTCGCACGGCCTTTCAAGCGACTGCAGCGCGCCATCATCGGCCTGGGCGAAAACCGTCTCGACGAACCGATCGACATCCATGGCCCTTCGGACGTGCGCCGTGTCTCGCAGCAGCTCGAATGGCTTCGCCTGCGGCTGACCGAGCTGGACGCCGACAAGGCACGCTTCCTGCGACACGTATCGCATGAACTCAAGACCCCGCTCGCAGCCCTGCGCGAAGGCGTCTCCCTGCTGGAAGACGGCGTGACCGGCCCCCTGAACCCGGCGCAGCGCGAAGTCGCCCAGATCCTGCAGCAGAACACCGTCGCGCTGCAGGGGCAGATCGAAGCGCTGCTGCGCTTCAACGCCGCGGCCTTCGAGGCGCGCGAACTGCGCCGCGAGCGCACCGCGCTGCTCCCGCTGCTCGAGGAGCAGATCGAAGCCCAGCGCCTGCAATGGCAGGCCCAGGGGCTCACGGTGCGCGCCGAGGGCGACCCGATCTCGGTGGTGGTCGACCGCGTGAAGCTCGGCACCGCGATCGCCAACCTGCTCTCGAACGCGATCCGCTTTTCGGCGCGCGGCGGCAACATCACCATGACCGTCTCGGGCACGGCCGACACGGCCGTCATCGAGATCAGCGACGCGGGCCCGGGCATCGCCGAGGGCGACCGCGACCGCATCTTCGAACCCTTCTACCGCGGCGAGCGGCAGCCCCAGCATTCGGTGAAGGGCACGGGCATCGGCCTGTCGATCGTGCAGGAGTACATTGCAGCCCACGGCGGCCGCATCTCGCTGCTGCCGGACGGGCCGGGCGCGCGCTTCCGCATCGAACTGCCGCGTACCGCCTGAAGTCCGCCGCACACGTTCCCTTTCCGATCCATGCCTTCCTCGATCTTCCGCAGGTCCGCCATCGTCGTGACGTTCGTCATGCCGGTGCTGCTGACCGGCTGCGGGGCGCCGCCGCGCAAGCCGCCGCCGGCGCCTGTCGTCGTCCCGGTGCAGCCGCCCCCACCGCCGCCGATCACGCCCGTGGAGGCGGAACCGGTCGCCCCGGCCACGCAGCCGGGCGGCATCTTCTCGCAGCTCGCGCAGGGTCCGGTCGGCGCCATGCTGGCCTACGCCGACAAGGTCCGGCCGCTGGGCCCGCCCGAGCTCGCGAACGAACTCACCCGTCTCGCCGAACTCGCCGAGACGCCGACGACGCAGATGCAGACCTCGCTCGTGCTCGCGCAGACGCGCAACCCGGGCGACCTTGCGCGCGCGCAGAGCCTGCTGCAGAAGGTGGTCACGAATCCGGCGGCCGAAGCCCAGCCGCTGCAGCCCCTCGCACGCACGCTCGTGGCGCGCATCGCGGAACAACGGCGTGTCGAGGAGGATCGAGACAAGCAGGCCCAGCAGCTGCGCGATGCACAACGGCGCATCGATCAGCTCAACGACCGGATCGAAGCGCTGCGAGCCATCGAGCGCAGCTTCGCGCGTCCCAACAACCCGCCGCCGGCCGCACCGGCGGCTCATCCGAAACCCGCACAGTGAACAGCTCGGCACCGCAATCCCCCCGCCACCGTCCGCCACGGGGGCCGGCGAGGGATCGCGCGGCGCTCGCCTCCTGGTCGTCGACGACGACCCGGACATGCTCCGGCTCCTGTCGATGCGCCTGACCGCCGCGGGCTACCAGGTCACTGCCGTGACGTCGGCCGAGTCCGCGCTCACGCAACTGGAGATCGAGCACCCTCAGCTCGTGCTGAGCGACGTGCGGCTGCCCGGCCGCGACGGGCTCGCGCTCTTCGATGAAATCCGCAAGCGACATCCGACCCTGCCCGTGATCCTGCTGACCGCGCACGGCACCATCCCGGACGCGGTGGAAGCCACCTCGCGCGGTGTCTTCTCGTATCTGACCAAGCCTTACGAAGGCCGCGAGCTGCTCGACAAGATCGCGCAGGCGCTCGCGCTCGCCGCGCCGACCGAAGCATCCGGCAAGGGCGGCGACGAAAGCTGGCGCGCCGAGATCGTGAGCCGCAGCAACCGCATGGCCGAGCTGCTCGCCGAAGCGCGCATGGTCGCGAAGTCCGACGCCAGCGTGCTGCTGCGCGGCGACAGCGGCTCGGGCAAGGAACTGCTGGCGCGCGCCATCCACCGCGCGAGCGCCCGGGCCGGGAAGCCCTTCGTGGCGGTGAACTGCGGCGCCATTCCGGAAGCGCTGCTCGAATCCGAGCTGTTCGGCCATGTAAAGGGCGCGTTCACCGATGCGGTGGCGAATCACAAGGGCCTGTTCCAGCAGGCCGACGGCGGCACGCTGCTGCTCGACGAGATCGGCGACATGCCGCCGGCCTTGCAGGTCAAGCTGCTTCGCGTGCTGCAGGAACGCGCGGTGCGGCCCGTGGGGTCGAGCCAGTCCATCGCGGTGGACGTCCGGATCATCTCCGCCACGCACCGCGACCTCGACGCCGCGATGGAAGCCGGGCAGTTCCGCGAGGACCTGTACTACCGCCTCAACGTCGTGACGCTCAGCCTCCCGCCGCTCTCCGCGCGGCGCGAGGACATTCCGCTCCTGGCCAACCACTTTCTGCAGCGCCTGTCGGCCAAGTACGGCAAGCGGCTTTCCGGCTTCGCGCCCGAAGCGCTCAAGGCGCTGACCACGGCGTCGTGGCCCGGCAACGTGCGGCAGCTCTTCAACGTGGTCGAGCAGGTGTGCGCGCTGTCGAGCTCGCCGCTGATCCCGCTCGCACTGGTGCAGCGTGCGCTTCGGGTTCCGAGTGTGGAGGTGCTCACCTACGCCGAAGCCAAGCAGCGCTTCGAGCGCGATTACCTGGTCGGCCTCCTCAAGCTGACCGACGGCAACGTGGCCGACGCCGCCCGCCTCGCGGACCGGAACCGCACGGAGTTCTATCGCCTCCTGCAGAAGCACGAACTGACCCCCGGCCACTTCAAAGCCGAAGGCGTGTCGCCGTCCGGCGAGTCAGGTCGCTGACCAGCGACATAGCTAAGTCCTTGATTTCATTGAAGTTCGACGGTCAGGCTCCGTGGTTTGTCGGGCTTTGGCGACAAATTCGGGGGATTTGAAGCCTTTCAGCGCCCCGGGTCCTCGGCGGACACTGAAAAATCGTCCTAACCCTTTGATTTAAAAGAGGAATCCAGAGCTGGCACAGGGTTTGCCCCTGTACAGGCATGACAGCTCATTCCAGCCCCTCTTTCGCACTGCGTCCGCAGCGCGACGGCCTGCGTCAAAAGCAGTTTTCCCTCTCGCGCCCCCGCGCAGCGGGACATTCGCTGGCAGCTTTCGAGGCATCCAGCGGTGTCGCGCCGGACTGCGTTTTCAAGCGTCTTCCGGCAATCGGCGACACGCCCTCCGTCGAGAAGCAACGGTGGTGAGTCGCGAATGAAGCCCAACGAATTCTCCCAACTGAAGGTCGTGCCCCGCGCGGATTCCCCGCGCCGCGGCCTTCTTCGCGAAGAACGCCATCCCAACTCGGTGACGGCGCCCCCGATCAACCGCGGTTCCATGACGCCCCGCCCGTGGCGCGGCTTCTGGAACAGCATCGGCACCGCGCTCCTGGTCAAGCTCGGCGTCGGCCATGCCGCCAAGGCGGCCGCCGCGCAGAGCAAGGCGAACCGCGCGCCCCGGCAACCGTGGCAGCGCGCCGCGGCCCAGCGTCGCTTCGCCTTCCTGGCGCTCGCGGTGCTGAGCACGGCCATTGCTTCGACGCTGTTCGCCCGCGTCCAGCCCGACTACGACAACCTGTGGCTCGAATACAGCCAGATCGCGCTCTACGGCGTGCTCTCCGGCTGGGTCGTGACCGGCTTCGTGACCGCCCTCATGGGCTTCTATGTCTCGGTGCGCGGTGACAAGCACGCGCTCTCGGCGAAGCAGGTGGCCCACCACCCGATGAACCCCGAGGCGCGGACGGCGATCATCATGCCGATCTGCAATGAGGACGTCGCGACCGTCTTCGCCGGCCTGCGAGCGACCTGCGAATCGGTCGCCGCGACGGGCCACGCGCAACAGTTCGACGTGTTCGTGCTCTCCGACAGCTACACGCCCGGGATCGCTGCCGCCGAGCGCGCCGCCTGGGAAGACCTGCGCGCCGCGCTGGCCCAGAACCACGCGAACAACCCGAACCAGCCCCAGGTCGAGGTCTACTACCGCCTGCGCACACGCCGCACGCACCGCAAGGCCGGCAATGTCGCCGACTTCTGCCGCCGCTGGGGCAAGGACTACCGCTACATGATCGTGCTCGACGCCGACAGCGTCATGAGCGGCGACTGCCTGACCTCGATGGTCAAGCTGATGGAAGCCAACCCCACCGCCGGCATCATCCAGACCGCGACGCAGGCCATCGGCCACGTCACGCTGCATGCCCGCGCACAGCAGTTCGCCTCGCGCATGACCGGCCGCCTGTTCACGCTCGGCATGCAGTTCTGGCAGCTCGGCGAATCGCACTACTGGGGCCACAACGCGATCATCCGCGTCGAGCCCTTCATGGAACATTGCGCGCTCGCGCCCATCCGGGGCACGGGCGGCATGTCGGGCGGCATCATGTCGCACGACTTCGTCGAAGCCGCACTGATGCGCCGCGCCGGCTACCACGTGTGGCTGGTGGCCGACCTCGGTTGGCAGCTACGAACAGCAGCCGCCGGACCTTCTGGCCGAACTCCAGCGCGACCGCCGCTGGTGCCAGGGCAACCTGCAGAACGCGCGCCTGATGGCGGAACCGGGTCTGCACCCGGTCCACCGCGCGATGTTCGTGACGGGCACGATGGCCTACGTGTCGGCGCCGCTCTGGCTGGCTTTCCTCACGCTGGGCACCGCGCTGTGGCTCACCGGCTCGAGCGTGGTGGAACACTGGCTTGCCCTGCCGATGGAACTCGCCGGCCTCTGGATCTGGACGCTGTGCCTGCTGTTCCTGCCGCGCGTGCTCGGTGTGGTGGCCGTGGTGCTGCGCAATGAACAGCGCCATTTCGGCGGCATCGGCGGCCTGCTCAAGAGCGCCGCGCTCGAAAGCGCCCTGGCGATCGTGCAAGCCCCGGTCCGCATGTTGGCCCACTCGCTCTTCGTGGTCGTCGCGCTGACGGGCATCAAGCTCGACTGGAAGTCGCCTCCGCGGGAAGCCGCCGCCGTGCCGTGGCGCGTCGCCGTCCGGCAACTGGCGCCGATGACGCTGGTGATCGCCGCGCTCGCGGTCGGCGTCGCGCTGATCGACGCCAGCGCGCTGACCTGGCTGATGCCGGTGGGCCTGCCGCTCTTGCTGGCGATCCCGCTGACCGTGCTGACCAGCCAGATCGCCCTCGGCAACTCGCTGCGCGATCGTGGCTTCCTGCTGATTCCCGAGGAGTCGCGCTCGCCGGCCGTGCTGCGCCGCGCGTGGATGCATGCGGTGCGGCTGGCCCGACCGACCGCGGCCTGATCCGCTCGACCACGCCCCAAAAGCCCGCGATCGCGGGCTTTTTTCATGGTCGCGAACAATGGCCGGCCACGTGACCTTGATGTGCATCAGACAGGCGGCCCCCGGAACCCCCTATCGTCATGCCCTTTGTCAAGAAGTCGGCGATTGATGTTTGAACCTGTCGAGTTGTACCGCGATGCCCAGCATGTCTGCCTGATGTTCACCGACCTGGTCCGGGGCGAGCAGTCGGTCCAGGCGAATCAGTTCCTCATCGTGGACAACGGCACCGGCGCCGTCCTCGACCCGGGCGGCAACCTGGCGTTCAACGAGCTGTTCCTGGCCATGTCCCGCCACTTCAGTCCGCAGCGGCTGTCCTATCTGGTGGCGTCGCACGCGGACCCGGACATCATCGCTTCGCTCGATCGATGGCTCACGTCCACACCGGCCAAGCTCGTGATCTCCCGGATCTGGGAGCGCTTCGCGCCCCACTTCACCAAGGTCGGCAAGACCGAGGGGCGCATCATCGGCGTTCCGGATTCGGGCGGCAGGCTGCCGCTGGGCGCGAGCGAGTTGTGGCTGCTGCCCGCGCACTTCCTGCACGCCGAGGGCAACTTCCATTTCTACGATCCGGTCAGCCGGATCCTCTTCACCGGCGATCTGGGCGTGTCGATGGTTTCCGGAGGGGAGGCGCGCGAGCCGATCCTCCGCCTCGCCCCGCACATCCCGCGCATGGAAGGCTTCCATCGCCGCTACATGGTGTCCAACAAGGTCCTGCGCCTGTGGTCGGACATGGCGCGGAAACTGGACATTGCGATGCTGGTGCCGCAGCACGGCGCACCGATCGCCGGGCCCGCCATCGCGGAGTTCTTCGACTGGGTCGGCAGCCTTCAGTGCGGCATCGACCTGTTCGACGACCGCCACTACCAGGTGCCGACAGCGCGGCTTTGAGACCGCGCCGTCAGGACATCAGAAGCGCGGCATCCCGCCGCCGCCCATGCCGGGCAGGCCCTTCATGCCGCCCATGCGCTTCATCATCTTCATGAGGCCGCCGCCCTTCATCTTCTTCATCATCCCCTGCATCTGCTCGAACTCGTTGAGCAGCCGGTTCACTTCCTGAACCTGCACGCCCGCACCGGCGGCGATGCGGCGCTTGCGCGTGGCCTTGAGCAGTTCGGGCTTGCGGCGCTCCAGCGGGGTCATGCTGTTGATGATCCCTTCCTTGCGGCGGATGTCGCGCTCGGCGCGGGTCATGTCGGCCTCGGTGGCCTTGGCCGCGAGCTGCGTGGGCAGCTTGTCCATGATGCTCGACAGGCCGCCCATCTGCTTCATCTGCTGAAGCTGCGAAAGGAAGTCGTTGAGGTCGAAGCCCGCGCCGCTCTTCACCTTGGCCGCGAGCTTCTGCGCCGCGGCGACATCGACGCCGGCCGTGACCTGCTCGACCAGCGCGACGATGTCGCCCATGCCGAGAATGCGGCCCGCGTGGCGCTCGGCATCGAAGACCTCGAGGCCGTCGATCTTCTCGCTGACACCCGCGAACTTGATCGGCACGCCGGTCACCTGCCGCACCGACAGCGCCGCGCCGCCGCGCGAGTCGCCGTCGGTCTTGGTCAGGATGATGCCGGTCAGCGGCAGCGCTTCCTTGAAGGCCTTGGCGGTGTTGATCGCGTCCTGGCCCTGCATCGCATCGACCACGAAGAGCGTTTCGACCGGGTTCAGCGCAGCGTGCAGTTCCTTGATTTCCTGCATCAGCACTTCGTCGATCGCAAGACGGCCTGCCGTGTCGACCAGCAGCACATCGAAGAAATGGCGGCGCGCATGGTCGAGCGCGGCGCGTGCGATGTCGAGCGGCTTCTGGTCCGGCGTGCTCGGGAACCACTCGGCGCCGGCCTGCTTCGTCACTGTCTTGAGCTGCTCGATGGCGGCCGGGCGGTAGACGTCGCCCGACACCGTCAGCACCTTCTTCTTGCGCTTCTCGATCAGGTGCTTGGCCAGCTTGGCGGTGGTGGTGGTCTTGCCGGCGCCCTGCAGGCCGGCCATCAGGATCACGGCGGGCGGCTGCGCGGCGAGGTTGATGTCGGCCACGCCCTCGCCCATGGTCGCGGCAAGTTCGCGGTTGACGATGCCGACCAGCGCCTGCCCGGGCTTCAGCGAGCCGAGCACTTCCTGGCCGAGCGCCTTTTCCTTGACGCGGGCGACGAAGTCGCGCACGACGGGCAACGCCACGTCGGCTTCGAGCAGCGCCATGCGCACTTCGCGCAGCATGTCCTGCACGTTGCTTTCGGTGATGCGGGCCTGCCCGCTGACGTGCTTGACGAGGCGGGAGAACTTTTCGGAGAGGGCAGTGGCCATGGACGGACCTGGTTACTAGAGCCGGGGAACACCGCGGAACCGGCTAGGCCGGGCCGCTGGTGTTGCCCCCGGTAGGGGGTGTCAGAGCCACACGAAGTGGGCGAGGCTGGGGGGCGAGCTAAACTCGATCAATGATTTTAGCGATCCCCTCCCCACTCGGCGTGGCATTGGGCATCGCCACCGCGGCCGCCTATGGCATTACCGCCGTAGCGTCTTCCCGGCTCAACCGGACATCCACGCAATGGATGCTGGCGCTGGCGTGGCTGCTGCACGGCAGCACGCTCGTCGAGGGGCTGACCGGCAGCGTCCCACGGTTCAGCTGGGCGCCGGCAATTTCGGTGACCGCATGGCTGGTGCTCACGGTGTATGGCCTCGAAAGCCGCCTGTATCCGCAGCTCACGGTGCGCCGGGCGCTGGCCGCTCTGGGCGCGGCCGCCGTCCTGCTCGCGGCGCTCTTTCCGGGAACGCCGCTGCATGTGTCGGCCTCGCCCTGGCTGCCCCTGCACCTGGCGCTGGGCATTGCCTCGTACGGCCTGTTCGGCGCCGCCGTCGTCCACGCCTGGCTCATGACGCGCGCCGAAAGGCAGATCCGCCTCGCGGCCGAATCGCACAGCGGCGTGCCGCTGCTCACGATGGAGCGATTGACCTTCCGCTTCGTCGCCGCGGGCTTCGTGCTGCTGTCGGCCACGCTGCTGGCGGGCATCTTCTTCAGCGAGACGCTCTACGGCGCCGCCGTCCGTGCGTGGAGGTGGGATCACAAGACCGTCTTTTCGATCCTCGCATGGATCACCTTCGCCGTCTTGCTGATCGGCCGCGCGCGCTTCGGCTGGCGCGGCCGAACCGCAAGGCGCGTGCTGTACGCCGGTTCGGCATTGCTGCTGCTCGCCTACGTCGGATCGCGCTTCGTCCTCGAGGTCGTCCTGTCCCGCACGCCAGTATGAAATACCTCCTGGTCCTCGCCGTCGTCTTCATTGCCATCTGGCTCTGGCGCAAAGGCCGGCAGGAGGAACTTCGCTCGCGCCCGCCGCCGCCTCCCCGTCCCGCCGTCGGGGCGCCGACGGAGATGGTCCGCTGCGCCCACTGCGGATTGCACCTTCCGGCAACGGACGCGGTGCGCGGCGACGCCGGCCGGATCTATTGCAGCGCGGCCCACCGCAAGGCCGCCGAAGAGCGGGGATGACTTCGTCCCTCTGGTCACGTGGCGACCCGGCGACGGACTGGAGTTCGCTCGAGAAATTCATCAGCGCCCAGAGCCCGGCGCAGTCGCGGCTCTGGCGCGGCTTCATGGCGGCGCGCTGCTTCGTCGCGGCGGTACTGCTGCTGTTGCAGGGCGTCGGACTGGCGCTCGGGCAGTCGACGAACGTGTCGGCGATTGCGCTCTCGTCGGCCTACGTCGTTGCCGTTCTGCTCGCCGCGCGCTATGCCCCCTCAGACCGATGCGTGGCCTCGGCGGAGCCTGGCTCTACACGATCGGCATCGACCTCGTCACCTACACCGCGCTGCAGGTGATGCAGGTGGGCGGCATCAACTACACGCCGCTGTTCGCGCTGCCGGTGCTGATGGGCGCGGTGCTCGGCACCAGCACGGTCGGGCTCGGCACGACCGCGGTCGCCACGCTGCTGCTGCTCGGCCATGCCGGCTGGTACTCGCTGGAGCAGCCTGCAGACACTTCGCCGCGCGTCGTCCAGGCGGCGCTGTCCGGTACCGGCCTGTTCGTGGTGGCGTTGATCGCTCACGAGCTGGCCCGGCGCCTCACGCGCGAGGAAGCGATGGCGCAGCGCAGTCGAAGCGCCGCGCAGATGCACGCGCTGCTCAACGACCTGGTGATCGAGACGCTCAGCGAAGGCGTGCTGGTGATCGACGCGCAGGGACAGGTGCATGCCGCCAACCCAGCCGCGAACGAGATCCTCGGCCAGGGCCTCGCCCAGATTCCGCTGCCCTTCGCGCTGGGCGCGTTCCCCGCATGGGTTCCGCTCGCCGCACTCGCACGGCAGACCTTCGCGCGGCGATCGCCGCAGGCGCGCGAGATCCCGATCGCGCAGTCGCAGGGCACGCCGCGCGAGGTCCGCGTACGCACGCGCCTCACGCAGTCCCGGGACACGCTCACCGAAAGTCTCTGCGTGATGTTCCTGCAGGACCTTCGCGAACTCGAAGCGCGCATCCGCACCGAGAAGCTGGCGGCCATGGGGCGGATGTCCGCCGCCGTCGCCCACGAGATCCGCAACCCGCTGGCCGCGATCACGCAGGCCAGCGCGTTGCTGAGCGAAGACCTCGTCGACCCGGCGCATCGCCAGCTCACCACGATGGTCCAGCAGAACGCGCAGCGCCTTTCGCGCATCGTCGACGACGTACTCGACGTGGCGCGCGCCCGGCAGCAGCGCGTGCTGCCGCTGGCCGAGCAGGTGAGCCTCGATCCGACCGTGCGCACGCTCGCGGAAGAGTGGGTGCTGCACTCGCATCGGCAGGGCGTGCTGCTCTCGCTCGACGCGCCGGGCTGTGACGTCCGCTTCGACGTCGAGCACCTGCGCCGTATCCTCGTGAACCTGCTTGACAATGCGGCGCGCTATGCGGGCGATCGCGAAGGCTCGATCCAGGTCAGCACGCGCCTCAGTCCCGCAGGCCGCGCGAGCCTGCAGGTCTGGAGCGACGGCGCACCGCTCGAACCAGCGGTGCAGCGCCACCTCTTCGAACCCTTCTTCTCGTCGGAGAGCCGCTCGAGCGGCCTCGGTCTCTTCCTCTGCCGCGAGCTGTGCGAGCGCCACGGCGCCACGATCGGCTACGAGCGAAGGGCCCTCTCGCCGGGCGGCAGCGAAGGCAACGAGTTCTTCGTCGCATTTGCCCCGGCCGAAAACCGGCTGACACAATAGGGCCGTGAGCATCCCCACCCCTCCGCATCGCGCCCCGCGCAGATCCTGGTCGTCGACGACGAGCCCGACCTGCGCACGCTCTACGAGCTGACGCTGCTGCGCGAGGGCTACCGCGTCGAAGCGGCCGGAAGCGTCTCCGAGGCATGGCAGCACCTCGATGCCGGGCGGTTCGACGCAGTGATCACCGACATGCGGCTGCCCGACGGCCTCGGCATGCAGATCCTCCAGCGCATCCAGCAGGACCAGCGCAGCGAGCGCTGCGTCGTCATGACCGCATACGGCTCGGCCGAAAACGCGGTCGAGGCGCTCAAGGCCGGCGCCTTCGACTACCTCACCAAGCCGGTCGACCTGAAGCAGTTCCGCTCGGTGGTGGCATCGGCCGTGCACGCACCGCCGCAGACGGCGGCGCCCACGAAACCTCCGCGTCCCGCGGGGACTGCCGAGCCGGTCGAGGAAACCGGCAGGGCGACGCCCGCCATCGGCGCCACTGGCGCAGCGGCGCTCGAACGGCTGGTCGGCGAGTCCGAACCCATGCGGCTCGTGAAGGCGCGCATCGCCAAGGTCGCGCGCGGCATGGCGCCGGTGCTGGTGCGCGGCGAGTCCGGCACCGGCAAGGAACTGGTGGCGCGCGCGGTGCATGCCTGCAGCCAGCGCAGCGATGGGCCCTTCGTGGCGGTGAACTGCGGTGCGATTCCCGAGAACCTGCTCGAAGCCGAATTCTTCGGCGCGCGCAAAGGCTCCTACACTGGCTCCGCGCACGACCGCGACGGCTACTTCCAGGCGGCGCGCGGCGGCACGCTCTTCCTCGACGAGATCGGCGACCTGCCGCTTCCGATGCAATCGAAGCTGCTGCGGGCGATCCAGGAACGCAGCGTGCGGCCCATCGGCTCGACGCAGGAAGACGCGGTGGACGTCCGCATCGTGAGCGCCACGCACAAGGACCTTCACGCGGAGGTCCAGGCCGGCCGCTTCCGGCAGGATCTTTTCTATCGCCTCAACGTGATCGAGATCGCGGTGCCGGCGCTGCGCGACCGCCGCGAGGATCTGCCGGCGCTCTGCCATGCGCTGCTCGGCCGCATCGCGCGCGACGCGGGCATGCCGGCACCCACCCTCTCGGCCGAGGTGCTTCAGCAGTTGGGCGAGCATCCCCTGCATGGCAACGTCCGTGAACTCGAGAACCTCCTGCACCGTGCGGTGGCCCTCAGCGAAGGGGACGTGCTCCACGTCGATCTGATGGGGACGACCAGCGCGCCCGTGCCGCTCGAGCCGGTAGCACCGGTGCCGCCGGCACCCGCGGTCACGCCGGCCGCACCTGCTCGCGCACCGGCCATGGTGCCGCCCGACCTGCAAAGCTACCTCGACGAGCAGGAGCGACAGATCCTCGTGCGTGCGCTGCAGGAAACCGGCTTCAACCGCACCGCCGCCGCCGCGCGGCTGGGCCTGAGCCTGCGCCAGATCCGTTACCGCATCGCGCGCCTCGGCATCACGACGCCCAACGGCGACGACGCCAACGGTCCCGGCGGCGATGAGTGATCCGGCACACGGCCTCTGGCAGTCCGGCTGGTATCGCTTCGCGCGTCCCCTGCCTTCGCCCAATTTCGGACCGAGGCCCGCGGGCGCGCAGGTCGACCTGATCGTCGTGCATTCGATCAGCCTCCCGCCCGGCCAGTACGGCGGCGACGAGGTGCAGCAGCTCTTCACGAACCGCCTCGACTGGGACGCACATCCCTATTTCGACAAGATCCGCGGCCTCGAAGTCTCGGCGCATTTCTATGTGAGGCGCAACGGCGAGCTCTGGCAGTTCGTGAGCTGCGACGACCGGGCCTGGCACGCGGGCGCCTCGTCATGGCGTGGACGCTCGAACTGCAACGACGACTCGATCGGGATCGAGCTCGAAGGGCTCGAAGGCGAGACCTTCGAAAGCGCACAGTACGAAACCCTCGCGAGCCTGTGCGCCGCTATCGCGCAGGCCTATCCGACGGCCTTCGTCGCGGGCCACGAGCACATCGCACCGGGCCGCAAGCGGGATCCCGGACCGGGCTTCGACTGGCGCCTCTTGTGCGAGCAACTGGGCTGGGACCGGGCGATGTTCCCGGCCACCACGCCGGGCCCCTGAAGATTTTTTCAATCGCGCCGCACGGGGCGATGTGCCCATGCTGCGCCACGACAACCCCGCGATCGGCAAGTCGCAAGCGCAGCAACCATGCGCTTTTCAGGCCCAAATCCGCCGCAAACGCCCATGGATCGGGGGCCGCGCTACCTTGAGCCAACTGGGGAGCGGCCTCGCCGCCCCATCGCCCCCCGCCCGACGAATTTCACAGTGGTTGTTGTTTGTGGAAAACACTATATCTAGTGGGTTGTGGACCCTATGGACCCTAGATATAGTGTGCCCCTACCCGGCGTTTACAGCCGGAAACAAAAGCCAGAGCGGCTCCGCCGTCCACAAGAATTTGCCAAAAGAGGATTGAATGCAAACTGCCCTGAACACCCCCTCCACTCCCCGCGCCGTACCCTCGACGCCGCAAAACCGTGACGTCGCCGGCTCGCCCACCGGCAACGCACTCGCCAACTATCAGATCATTCGCCGCAATGGCGCCGTGGTGCCCTTCGAGCCGAACAAGATCGCCGTCGCGATGATGAAGGCCTTCCTGGCCGTGCACGGCACCCAGGGTGCCGCTTCGGCCAGCGTCCGCGAAACCGTCGACGTGCTGACGCAGAACGTGGTGCGCGCGCTGATGCGCTCGCGCCCGGGCGGCGGCACCTTCCACATCGAGGACGTGCAGGACCAGGTCGAACTCGGCCTGATGCGCGGCGGCCACCACGAGATCGCCCGCGCCTACGTGCTCTACCGCGAGCGCCGCGCGCAGGAGCGCACCAAGCAGGGCGAGCAGGAAGCGCCCGCGGCGCCGACGCTGCATGTGCTCGACCGCGGCGAACGTGTCGCGCTCGACCTCGGCGAGCTCAAGGCCCTGATCGAATCCGCCTGCGCCGGCCTGGGCGAGAGCATCACCGCCGAGCCGATCGTCGCCGAGACGATGCGCAACCTCTACGACGGCGTGCCGCTCGACGAGGTCTACAAGGCGTCGATCCTGGCCGCCCGCACGCTGATCGAGAAAGACCCCGACTACACCTTCGCGACGGCCCGCCTGCTGCTGCACACGATCTTCAAGGAAATCATCGGCCGCGAAGTGCCGCCCGCCGAGCGCGCGCAGGCCTATGCCGACTACTTCCCGCAGTTCATCAAGAAGGGCGTCGACAACGAGCTGCTCGACGAGAAGCTGCTGCAGTTCGACCTCGCCCGCCTCGGCGCCGCGCTCAAGCCCGAGCGCGACCACCAGTTCGACTACCTCGGCCTGCAGACCCTCTACGACCGCTACTTCCTGCACGTGCGCAAGACCCGCATCGAGCTGCCGCAGGCCTTCTTCATGCGCGTCGCGATGGGCCTCTCGCTGAACGAGATCGACCGCGAAGCCCGCGCGATCGAGTTCTACGAGGTGCTGTCGTCCTTCGACTTCATGTCGAGCACGCCGACGCTGTTCAACAGCGGCACGCTGCGCTCGCAGCTGTCGAGCTGCTACCTGACCACCGTGCCGGACGACCTCGACGGCATCTACGAGTCGATCAAGGAAAACGCGCTGCTCTCGAAATTCGCGGGCGGCCTGGGCAACGACTGGACGCGCGTGCGCGCCCTCGGCAGCCACATCAAGGGCACCAACGGCGAATCGCAGGGCGTCGTCCCCTTCCTCAAAGTGGTGAACGACACCGCGGTCGCGGTCAACCAGGGCGGCAAGCGCAAGGGCGCGGTCTGCACGTACCTCGAAAGCTGGCACCTCGACATCGAGGAATTCCTCGAGCTGCGCAAGAACACCGGCGACGACCGCCGCCGCACGCACGACATGAACACGGCGAACTGGATTCCCGACCTGTTCATGCGCCGCGTGATGGAAAAGGGCAACTGGACGCTGTTCTCGCCATCGAGCGTGCCCGACCTGCACGACAAGTTCGGCGCCGAGTTCGAAGCCGCCTACGTCGCCTATGAAGAGAAAGCCGCGCGCGGCGACCTCAAGCCCAGCCGCACCATCCCGGCCACCGACCTCTGGCGCAAGATGCTCACGATGCTGTTCGAAACCGGGCATCCGTGGATCACGTTCAAGGACGCCTGCAACGTGCGCTCGCCGCAGCAGCACGCCGGCGTGGTGCACTCGTCCAACCTCTGCACCGAGATCACGCTGAATACCAGCGACACGGAAACCGCGGTCTGCAACCTCGGCTCGGTCAACCTGCTGCAGCACCTGAAGGACGGCAGGATCGATCAGGAAAAGCTCAAGCGCACCGTCTCCACCGCAATGCGCATGCTCGACAACGTGATCGACATCAACTACTACGCGGTCAAGAAGGCGCGCGATTCGAACCTGCGCCACCGTCCGGTCGGCCTCGGCCTGATGGGCTTCCAGGACGCGCTGTACGAACTGCGCATCCCCTATGCGTCGCAGGAAGCGGTGCAGTTCGCCGACGAGTCGATGGAAGCGATCTGCTACTACGCCTACTGGGCCTCGACCGAACTGGCGCGCGAGCGCGGCAAGTACTCGAGCTACAAGGGCTCGCTGTGGGACAAGGGCGTGCTGCCGCTGGACACCCTCGACCTGCTCGAGAAGGCGCGCGGCGGCTTCGTCGAAGTGGACCGCTCGTCCACGCTCGACTGGAACGAGCTGCGCCAGAAGATCAAGGCCGACGGCATGCGCAATTCCAACTGCGTGGCCATCGCACCGACCGCGACCATCTCCAACATCATCGGCGTGGACGCCTCGATCGAGCCCTGCTTCGGCAACCTCTCGGTCAAGTCCAACCTCTCCGGCGAGTTCACCGTCATCAACCACTACCTGGTGCGCGACCTCAAGCGCCTGGGCCTGTGGGACGACGTGATGGTGATGGACCTGAAGCACTTCGACGGTTCGCTGCGCCCCATCGACCGCGTGCCGCAGGACGTCAAGGCGCTCTACGCCACCGCGTTCGAGATCGAGACCACCTGGCTGGTCGAGGCCGCCGCGCGTCGCCAGAAGTGGATCGACCAGGCGCAGTCGCTGAACATCTACATGGCCGGCGCGTCGGGCAAGAAGCTCGACGACACCTACAAGCTCGCATGGCTGCGCGGCCTGAAGACCACCTACTACCTGCGCACGCAGAGCGCGACGCATGCGGAGAAGTCCACCGTTCAATCGGGTCGACTCAACGCGGTGTCGTCGGGTAGCGATTCGCCGTCCGGGATGAGCGCACTCGAAGCAGCGGCTCTGGCAGCGCAAGCGCAATTGAATGCGATCCCCGCAACCGACATCGCGTTCTGCGGCGTCGACGATCCGACGTGCGAAGCATGCCAATGATGTCGGCATGAAGTTGGCGTCGTTCGCAGCATCGCCTGACAAATTGCGATGCATGCGAACAACATAACGACAACATAATTGGAGCGCGATGTGTAGGAGCACTTTGCAACTCACATCGTTGCTCACATAATTTGAGCATTGGATTTTTCTATGTTGACCTGGGACGAAGAAGTCAAGCCCTCCTTGCCAACGAATCTTCAACAAGGATTGCGGCACTCATCGAACGGCGGCACGCAAGTCGGCCGCTCGTCGGAGTTTCCGACTTCGCAAATGGCCCCCCAAATTTCTTCCATCGCACCTGCGGCGCGCGCGTTCGCCGATGACGCTGCTGCGCGCGCGATGCAGGCAAGTGCATCGACGGTGCCGGCGGGCCGGCGCGTCAAGGCGGCCGACAAGCGCATCATCAACGGCCAGACCGACGTCAACCAGCTGGTGCCGTTCAAGTACAAGTGGGCGTGGGAGAAGTACCTCGCCACCTGCGCCAACCACTGGATGCCGCAGGAAGTGAACATGACGCGCGACATCGCGCTCTGGAAAGACCCGAACGGCCTCTCCGAAGACGAGCGCCGTATCGTCAAGCGCAACCTCGGCTTCTTCGTGACCGCCGATTCGCTGGCCGCCAACAACATCGTGCTGGGCACCTATCGCCACATCACGGCGCCCGAGTGCCGCCAGTTCCTGCTGCGCCAGGCCTTCGAAGAGGCGATCCACACGCACGCGTACCAGTACATCGTCGAATCGCTCGGCCTCGACGAGAGCGAGATCTTCAACGCCTACAACGAGATCCCGTCGATCCGCGAGAAGGACCAGTTCCTGATCCCGTTCATCGACGCCATCAGCGATCCGAACTTCCACACCGGCACACCCGAAAACGACCAGAAGCTGCTCAAGTCGCTGATCGTCTTCGCCTGCCTGATGGAAGGTCTCTTCTTCTACGTCGGCTTCACGCAGATCCTCGCGCTCGGCCGCCAGAACAAGATGACCGGCGCCGCCGAGCAGTACCAGTACATCCTGCGCGACGAATCGATGCAC
Source organism: Variovorax ureilyticus (assembly GCF_050632185.1). GTDB lineage: Bacteria > Pseudomonadota > Gammaproteobacteria > Burkholderiales > Burkholderiaceae_C > Variovorax > Variovorax ureilyticus_A. The sequence goes on along the minus strand of NZ_CP192579.1, from coordinate 443,266 downwards.
TGCAATTTCGGGATCGACCTGATCAACCAGCTCAAGCTCGAGAACCCTCACCTCTGGACCGCCGAGTTCAAGGCAGAGATCAAGGCCCTCTTCCTGAAGGCCGTCGAGCTCGAATACCGATATGCCGAAGACACCATGCCGCGTGGCGTGCTCGGCATGAACGCCTCCATGTTCAAGGGCTATCTGCGCTACATCGCCAATCGGCGCGCGCAGCAGATCGGCCTCGAAACGCTCTTCCCGAACGAAGAAAACCCGTTCCCGTGGATGAGCGAGATGATTGATCTGAAGAAGGAGCGTAATTTCTTCGAAACCCGTGTGATCGAGTATCAGTCGGGCGGTGCGCTCTCCTGGGATTGAAATTCTCGACAAGAACAACGTGAGTTCAGAACTTGCCTTGCCGACAGACTGCACCGAAGAGTGCGGCATCGGTAGGGCGTCGGTGTTCATGGCGCTGGGGCTGGCCCCAACACCATGGATCGCTTCACGCTGACCTGCATGCGTGGAGTGCTTCAAGAGGTTGATTTTTTCAACTTGATCAAGGAGAAATAGAAATGGCAACTGCAAAGAAGGCGCCGGCCAAGAAGGCCGCTGCGAAGAAGGCTCCGGCAAAGAAGGCTGCAGCCAAGAAGGCCCCGGCAAAGAAGGTAGCGGCCAAGAAGGTCGTCGCCAAGAAGGCCCCGGCGAAGAAGGCTCCTGCCAAGAAGGTAGCAGCCAAGAAGGCTCCGGCGAAGAAGGTAGCGGCCAAGAAGGTCGTCGCCAAGAAGGCTCCGGCGAAGAAGGCTCCTGCCAAGAAGGTAGCAGCCAAGAAGGCTCCGGCGAAGAAGGCCGCGGCCAAGAAGGCTCCTGCAAAAAGGCTGCGGCCAAGAAGCCTGCCGCCAAGAAAGCAGCGAAGAAGCCTGCTGCCAAGAAGGCCAAGGCCCCCGCGAAGGCTGCTCCTGCCGTAGCCCCCGCTGCCGCGCCTGCCGCCCAGACGACGCTGAATCCCCAGGCAGCTTGGCCGTTCCCCACGGCCAGCAAGCCCTGAGTCAATCAGCCGCTGTCAAAGAAAAAGCCCGGTGTTCACGCACCGGGCTTTTTTGTTTGTCGGGCGAAATCAGAGGCCGAGCGATTTGCGATCCACCGTGTAATTCTGCGGGCCGCGCTGGGCAATCTTGAGCGCGCCCAATTGATTGCCGAGCGCCGCGCAGCGAGCCAGCGGCCATTCCTTTTCCAGCCCGTAGAGCAGCGCGCCGCGCCATGCATCGCCGCAGCCGGTCGGCTCGACCACGGCCGTCGGCGTCACTGCCGGAACGTGCTCGCGCTCGCCCTCGGTCCAGACTTCGCAGCCTTCCGCTGCGAGCGTGACCACCAGCCCGCGAACGCGCCTGGAGATTTCGGCCAGGCTCCAGCCGGTGCGCTGCGAGAGCATCTTGCCTTCGTAGTCGTTGACCACCACCCAGCTCGCGAGATCGACGAAATGCGCCAGCTCCTTGCCGTCGAACATCGGCAGACCCTGGCCCGGATCGAACACGAACGGGATGCCCGCGGCTTCGAACTGCTCGGCGTGCTGCAGCATCGCGTCGCGGCCATCGGGTGCGATGATGCCGATGCGCATGTCATCGCGCGCGGCGATGCGCGTGACGTGCGCCTGCTGCATCGCACCCGGGTGGAACGCCGTGATCTGGTTGTTGTCGCGGTCGTTCATGATCATTGCCTGCGCGGTGAAGGTCTCGTCGACCTGGCGAACGAACTCGGTGCTGATGCCCAGCGAACGGAGCCGCTCCACGTAGGAGCCGCCGTCGCTTCCGACAGTGGCCATCGGCAGCGCGTTGCCGCCGAGCGCATTCAGGCTGTAGGCGATGTTGCCCGCGCATCCGCCAAAGTCACGCCGCAGGCCCGGAACCAGGAATGACACATTGAGGATGTGCAACTGGTCCGGAAGGATCTGGTCGGCGAACCGACCTTCGAAGGTCATGATCGTGTCGAATGCGAGCGAACCGCAAATCACTGCTGCCATGGATGAACCGTCTGATGGAGTTGTCGAATGGATGAAGGAAGCGTGTGGCGCTCAAGGATAGAGCGTCTCCACGCGAAAGCCGGCCACGGGCGGCATGCGCGCCGCCTCAGGGCCGGTGAGCCTGAGCGAGAGTGAAGCCGAGCGTTCAGAGCGCGCCGGCAGGACATTCGGTGCGCCGAACTCGGCGGGCATGAGCACGCGCCTGACGACTGCGCGCTCCTGCGTATCGAGCAGCGACAACTCGACCGCAGGCATGGCGAGCGGGACGTCCGCCCCGTTGCGGAGCGTGAAGCTGAATCGATAGCCGTCGTCGTTCTTTTCGCGTGCGAACGACGCGCCGTCGACCTTGATGTCGTTGATCTGCCGAAGCGCGGAAATCTCGCAGCCGAACACCCTGCACATCGAAGTCATCGCGGGACGCAACGAGGGCTGACGCGCGACGATCAGATCGCGCTCCTGATAGGCCATCTGCGCCAGCAGAAGCACGACCCCGAGGACGGCGAGCAGCGCCATCGACCGGCGCACGGCGGAGCGTTGCCAGAAGCCATTCGCCGGCTCGGCCCCGAGAAATGGCGGTATCTCGGCAGCCATGGGCAGGGTGGCGGGTTCGAACTCGCTGGCGGCCAGCACCACGGGCGCGGTGTCGGCCTGCGCGGCCTTCCGCTCGCGTGCCTTGTTGGCCCTCGCGATCTTTGCCGACTTGACGCGCGCGCGGCGCAGCGCCTTCTGCAACTGGACCTGGCTCGCATCCTCGGATGCGGGCTCGGGTTCGGGTTCGGGCTCGGCGTCGGTTGCCGCTGCCGCAGCCACAGGCACGGAGGCAGCAGGCGGCGAGGTCAGCGAAAGATCGATGTCGGGAAAGGACAGCGGAGGGGGCTCCGGCGGACGGACCGCAACGCGCCCTTCATCGCCCAGCGACAGCATGTCGGCATCGGGCCATGCCACGTCGGGGACGATCCCGCCCACAGGCGAGTCGGCGTGCGCGCCCTCCTCGTCGTGTGCAGCCCCGGGGGCCCGCACCGGCTCGCCCGACGGAGCCGCCGGGTGGTCACTCGGCGCATCGTGAAAGTCGTCGAAGAAGTCCGTCTCCACATCGGCAGATTCAACGGAGTCGGCATGCGACTGCGGCAATGCCGATGGCGGAGGTTCGTCGACAGCCGCGGGCTCGTGCGGGGCAACGTCCTCGTGCGGATGCTCTTCAGCCACCGGTTCCGCCACGGGCGAAGGCGGCACGTCGGGGGACTCCACGGAGAATTCAGCCGCGTCGTGCAGATCGACCGTCGCATCGAACACCTGGCTGCAGCGCCCGCATCGCACCCATCCGTCGGAGATGCGAAGCTGGTCCCTGACCACCTTGAACGGGGTGGCGCACGCGGGGCAGCGGGTGACCAGACTCATGAGGCGCAGATTGTAGGGTTGCCTCCGCGTGAGGCACGACGAGGCGGAGGCCGGCTACAGCCGCGCCGTCATCAGGATCCAGCCGTCCTCGCTGTCCGAGACTTCAAGCGACGCATAGGGCGCGTAGGCCTGCTTCAACTCGTCGGCCTGCCGGTCGAGGATGCCGGCCAGCACCAACGAGCCACCCGGTGCCACGTAGCCGCAGAGCAAGGGCGCGAGCACCTTGAGCGGCGTCGCGAGGATGTTCGCCAACACGATGTCATAGCGGCCGTTCGCGGCTTCCGGCAATCCGGCATGGAGGTGAACGCCATTCGCGTCGGCATTGAGACGCGTCGATTCGACCGCGGCTTCGTCGATGTCGACCGCATCGATGTCGCGCGCACCGAACTTCGCCGCGCCGATCGCGAGGATGCCCGAGCCGCATCCGTAGTCGAGCACGCGCTGGCCGGAGAGATCGCCGCGCGAAGCGGTCCAGCGCAGGCACATGCGCGTGGTCGGGTGCGTTCCCGTTCCGAAGGCCAGCCCCGGGTCGAGGCGGATGACCTGCCGCGCCTGTTGGGGCGGCTCGTGCCAGGTCGGAACGATCCAGAACTCGGGGGTGATCTCGACCGGCGCGAACTGCGACTGCGTCAATCGCACCCAGTCCTGCTCGGGCACGTCGACCACGCCGATCACGCTGCAGCCGGCGAAGAAGTCTTGCGCGGCGAGCACCGTTGCCGCTTCCCGCGCCGCGTCCTCGGTGGCAAACAGGGCGATCACCCGCGAATGCTGCCAGCCCTCCTTGGGCGGCGGCATGCCGGGCTCGCCGAACAGCGCCTGCTCGGCATCGGTCTGTGCATCGGCATCCTCGACCGACACGCTCAGCGCATCGAGCGCATCGAGCGCATCGCTGACGATCTCGACCGTGTCTTCCGGCGCAAGCAGGCGAAGTTCGAACACTGGGGACTCCTTTCAGTGGCGGCAATGGCCCGCTCGCGAAACACCGCGGAACCGGCTCTGCCGGGCCGCTGGTGTTGCCCCCTGCAAGGGGCTGGCGCAGCGACACGAAGTGCGCGCAGCCTGGGGGTGTTCAACGTTTATGCGCCGCCAGCCACTCTTCGAGGTAGTGGATATTGGTGCCGCCGTTCATGAAGTTGGCATCGACCATCAGCTCGCGGTGCAGCGGCATGTTGGTCAGGATGCCTTCGATCACCGTTTCGTTGAGCGCCGTGCGCATGCGCGCCATGGCCTGCTCGCGCGTGTCGCCGTAGACGATGATCTTGCCGATCATCGAGTCGTAGTTCGGCGGCACGAAGTAGTTCGTGTAGGCGTGCGAATCCACGCGCACCCCCGGTCCGCCCGGCGGATGCCACATCGTGATGCGGCCCGGCGAAGGCGTGAACTTGTACGGGTCCTCGGCGTTGATGCGGCACTCGATCGCATGGCCGCGCATCTCGATCTGGCGCTGCGTGAACGGGAGCTTCTCGCCCGCCGCCACCATGATCTGCGTCTTCACGATGTCGATGCCGGTGGTGAACTCGGTCACCGGATGCTCGACCTGCACCCGCGTATTCATCTCGATGAAGTAGAACTCGCCGTTCTCGTAGAGGAACTCGAACGTGCCCGCGCCACGGTAGCCGATCCTCTTGCAGGCCATGGCGCAGCGCTCGCCGATCTTCTCGATCAGCTTGCGCGGAACGCCCGGTGCCGGCGATTCCTCGATCACCTTCTGGTGGCGGCGCTGCATCGAGCAGTCGCGCTCGCCGAGATAGACCGCGTTCTTGTGCTTGTCGGCCAGAACCTGGATCTCGATGTGGCGCGGGTTCTGGAGGAACTTCTCCATGTACACGGACGGGTTGTTGAACGCCGCGCCGGCTTCCGCCTTGGTCATCTGGATCGCGTTGATCAGCGCCGCCTCGGTGTGGACCACGCGCATGCCGCGTCCGCCGCCGCCGCCTGCGGCCTTGATGATCACCGGATAGCCGATGGCGCGCGCGATGCGCTTGTTGGCCGCGGCATCGTCTGACAACTCGCCATCGGAACCGGGCACGCAGGGCACGCCGGCCTTGATCATGGCCTGCTTCGCGGACACCTTGTCGCCCATGATGCGGATCGACTCGGGGGAGGGGCCGATGAACTGGAAGCCGCTCTGCTCCACCCGCTCGGCGAAGTTCGCGTTCTCGCTCAGGAAGCCATAACCGGGATGGATGGCCTCGGAGTCCGTCACCTCGGCGGCCGAGATGATGGCGGGCATGTTCAGATAGCTTTGCGACGAAGGCGCAGGGCCGATGCACACCGCCTCTTCGGCCAGCTTGACGTATTTGGCTTCGCGGTCGGCCTCCGAATAGACCATGACCGCCTTGATGCCGAGCTCGCTGCAGGCGCGCTGGATTCTTAAGGCGATCTCACCGCGGTTCGCAACCAGGATCTTCTTGAACATGGTCACTCGATGATGAACAGCGGTTGGCCGTATTCGACCGCCTCGGCCGTTCTCGCCGAGGATCTGGGTGATGATGCCCGCCTTGTCGGCCTCGATCTCGTTGAGGATCTTCATTGCTTCGATGATGCAGAGGGTGTCGCCCTCCTTCACCTGGCTGCCGATCTCGACGAATGCAGGGGCTCCGGGGCTGGACGAGCGGTAGAAGGTACCGACCATCGGCGACTTGACGGCGTGTCCGGTCACTGCCGGCGCACCCGCCGGTATCGCCGCAGCCGGCGCGGGAACGCCGGCGATGGCGGGCGCCGCAACCGCGGGCGCAGCCACGGTCTGCACGTACTGGACTGGCGCGGCCGGTCCACCCTTCACGATCCGGACCTTGCCTTCGGTTTCGGTGATTTCCAACTCGGAAATATTGGATTCAGACACCAAGTCGATCAGTGTCTTGAGCTTGCGTAGATCCATGGGACTCCAGCCTCGGCTTTGCCGTTTATTAGAACTTAACTCGCCTGAATTTCGGCTTATTCCGGCGTTTTAGCGCCATCTGCCAAATCGGTGGGGCCGGATTCTAGCCGCGAACTCAGGCGCGGCGCCAAGTTTGCAGGTCGCTCGGGTCAAGCCTGCCCATTTTACGCGCTGCGACCAAACCGCCACCTTCTATGACAATGGTGAACGGCAAGCCGCCCGAGGTATTGCCGAGGTTCTTGACCAGTTCCGTGCCCTGCAAGCCTGCCAGCCCGATCGGGTAGGTGACTGGCGTCTTCTCCAGAAACTTGCGCACCGCGCTGGGCTGATCAATCGCCAATCCGACAACTTGCCAGCCATTACCCCCATTTTCGCGGGAGAAGGCATCAATCATCGGCATTTCCTCGACGCACGGCGGGCACCACGTCGCCCAGAAATTGATCAGCAACGGCTTGCCCCGCAAGCTGGAGAGAGCGATCTGGCCACCGTCCGGCCGATCGAAACGCTGCGACCAGAATGCATCGTCCAGGCGCTCACTGCCCGGCTGCGAGGTCCTGCTCCGCCAATATGCGCCACCAATTCCGGTAGCCGCGGCAATCGCCGCGACCCCGCCATAAAGCAGGCCGCGCCGCGTCGGTCCCGAGGTCATCCGTTTTCCTTTTCGATCAGGCGCCGGAGCGCTGCAAGGTTGCCGCGCGGCACGCGCCCCTGCGAATCGGCTTTGAGCGCACCCCGGAGGTCGTCGAGGTCGTACACCATCAGGTGCACGCCGACCTCCTCGCCGAGCGCCCGGCTCGCCGCATGGAGGCTCAGCGCCTCCACCTGTTCGCCGTGGAAGCCGGTGACCATGCGCGGCTCGTAATCCACATGGTGGTCGATCAGCGCGATTTCGGCCGATTTCGGGTCGTCACAGAAGAGCTGGATGTAGATGTCGGAAAGCCGCGTCGCGGTGCCGTGCCAGACGGCGCCGCCGATGTGCGGGCGAAATTCCTCCATGTGCTCCATCCATTCGAGCGCGAGCACCCGCAATGCATGCAACTCCTTGGGCTGTGTGTCGGCGCAATAGAGACGGATGTAGTCGCGCACCTCCGCCTCGATTTCGTCGTTGTTCGGCAGCGCGGTGCGCGCCGGCAGGCCCAGTTCACGCAGCGCGCGGCGTTTCGCGGGGCCGTACTCCAGCCCTTCCTCGACCACGAGGCGGGCCGCAGTCGCGGCGATCTCCTGCTTGGAATCGTCCATTGGGTCATTTTGCCCTCAGTAGCGCGTGGGCAGAAGGCCGCGCGCCTGCATCCCTACCGCGTCCCTAGAATTGGCCGATGCACATTCACATTCTCGGCATCTGCGGCACCTTCATGGGCGGCGTTGCCGCGCTGGCGCGCGAAGCCGGCCATCAGGTGACCGGCTGCGACGCCGGGGTTTATCCGCCGATGAGCGACCAGCTCCGCGCGCTCGGGATCGATCTCATCGAAGGCTTCGGCGCCGATCAACTGGCGCTCAAGCCCGATGTTTTCGTGGTCGGCAACGTGGTTTCCCGCGCCCGGCTGGCCGACGGAACGCCCAAGTTTCCATTGATGGAAGCCATCCTCGATGCGGGCGCGAACTACACCAGCGGCCCGCAGTGGCTCGCCGAGCATGTACTCCAGGGCCGGCATGTGCTGGCCGTCGCCGGGACCCATGGCAAGACGACCACGACGTCGATGCTGTCCTGGATTCTCGAGCGCGCCGGACTGGCGCCGGGCTTCCTGGTGGGTGGCGTGCCGCTGGACTTCGGCGTGTCCGCCCGCCTGGGCCGCGGCGAAAGATCCACCTTCGTCATCGAGGCCGACGAATACGACACCGCCTTCTTCGACAAGCGCAGCAAGTTCGTCCACTACCGCCCGCGCACCGCGATCCTGAACAACCTCGAGTTCGACCACGCAGACATCTTCGACGACCTCGCGGCGATCGAACGGCAGTTCCACCATCTTGTGCGAACCGTTCCGGGCAGTGGACGGATCGTCGTGAACGCGACCGAAGAAAGCCTGCGCCGCGTTCTGGCACAGGGATGCTGGAGCCCGCTCGCGCGGTTCGGCGCCGGTGGCGAGTGGCAGGCGCGGGGTGCGCACGACGCCTTCGACGTGCTGCGCGGCGGCGCCTCCGTCGGCCGCGTCCAGTGGGCACTCACCGGGCAGCACAACCAGATGAACGCACTCGCGGCGATCGCGGCGGCCGAGCACGTCGGTGTCTCGCCGGCCGCGGCGGCCGACGCGCTCGGCAGCTTCCGCAACGTGCGCCGCCGCATGGAGCTGCGCGGCGTCGTAGAGCGACCGCAGGGCGCGATCGCGGTCTACGACGATTTCGCCCACCACCCGACCGCCATCCGCACGACCTTGGACGGCCTGCGTCAGAAGCTCGATGCCGACGGACGGAAGGCGGACCGGATACTCGCGGTCTTCGAACCCCGCAGCAACACGATGAAGCTGGGCACCATGGCCGCGCAGTTGCCCTGGAGCCTGGAATCGGCCGATCTGTCGTTTTGTCACAGCGGTGGCCTGGATTGGGACGCCGCGGCAGCACTCGCGCCGCTGGGCGAGCGCTCGAAGGTCGCCGGCAGCATCGATGCGCTGGTTCCCCAGGTCGCGGCCGCCGCTCGACCGGGCGATCACATCGTGTGCATGAGCAACGGCGGCTTCGGCGGCGTGCACGACAAGCTGCTTTCCTCGCTGCGCGCATCGCGGTGAACCAGCCGCGAGGTCTAACATCCGCACCATGCGCGCACAAGAACTGATCAAGACCCTGAACCTGCAGCCCCACCCGGAGGGCGGCTGGTTTCGCGAGATCCATCGCTCTTCCGCGCAGGTGCAGCCCGATGACGGGCGGCCCTCACGCAATGCGCTCACAACCATCTATTTCCTGCTCGAAGCGCACCAGCATTCGCGCTGGCACCGCGTGCAGTCCGACGAAGTGTGGATCCATCTGGAAGGCGCACCACTGGCACTCTGGACCAGCGATGCTGCCCTGCGCACGCCACCGGCGCATATGCGGCTGGGTCCTGTCGACGTTCACGGCACGCGGCCCCAACACACGGTACCGGCGGGCCAGTGGCAGGCCGCGCAGCCGATCAAGGGTCAGGGCGACGCAGACTACACGCTGGTGAGTTGCACCGTCGGTCCCGGCTTCGACTTCGACGATTTCGCCTTCATGCGCCCCGATGGGGACGAGGCCGCCCTGCTGCGCCACCATTGGCCGGAGCTGGCCGCACTCATCTGAAGCGCAGCCCGCGCCCCGGCGCGATTCAACCGCGACGGCGCTTGACGGCTTGCGACAACAGTTCGAGCACCTGGGTCGAATCTTCCCAGCCCAGGCACGCATCGGTGATGCTCTTGCCGTACTCGAGGCTTTCGATCGGGTCCTTGCCCGGCGTGAACTTCTGGGCGCCGGCATGCAGATGGCTCTCGATCATCAACCCGAAGATGCTGCGGCTGCCGCCCGAAACCTGGGCCGCGATGTCCTTTGCGACGTCGATCTGCTTCTGGTGCTGCTTGCTGCTGTTGGCGTGGCTGCAGTCGACCATCAGCGTCGGATGCAGCTTGGCAGCCTCGAGGTCCTTGCACGCGGCTGCGACGCTCGCGGCATCGTAGTTGGGCGTCTTGCCGCCGCGCAGGATGACGTGGCAGTCCTTGTTGCCGTTGGTCTGCACGATCGCGACCTGCCCGTTCTTGTGCACCGAAAGAAAGTGATGGCCACGTGCCGCCGCCTGGATCGCATCGGTGGCGATGCGAATGTTGCCGCCGGTGCCATTCTTGAAGCCGATCGGCGCCGACAGGCCCGAGGCAAGCTCGCGATGCACCTGGCTTTCGGTGGTGCGCGCACCGATCGCGCCCCACGAGATCAGGTCGCCGATGTACTGCGGCGAGATCACGTCAAGAAATTCGCTGCCGGCCGGCAGGCCCATGCGGTTGATCTCGATCAGCAGTTGCCGCGCGATGCGCAGGCCCTCGTCGATGCGGAAGCTTTCGTCGAGGTACGGGTCGTTGATCAGGCCCTTCCAGCCGACCGTGGTGCGCGGTTTCTCGAAGTACACGCGCATGACGATCTCCAGCGTGCCGGCGTACTTCTCGCGCTGGGCCTTCAGGCGGCGCGCGTATTCAAGGGCGGCCGCCGGGTCGTGGATGGAGCAGGGCCCCATGACGACGAGCAACCGGTCATCCTTGCCGGCCATGATGTGGTGAATGGCCCGGCGCGTGCCGGTAATCAGCGTTTCGACCTGCGTCCCCCGGATCGGGAAGAAGCGGATCAGATGTTCTGGAGGGGGCAACACAGTGATTTCCTTGATGCGTTCGTCGTCGGTCCGGCTGGTCTTTTCGACGTTCGCATACCAGGTGTCGCTAGCGGCGGCTTTAGGGCTCATGTGTTGTTCCTTCGGTTGTGTCGTGAATTCGTAGGGGCCAAGAAAAAACCGCCGGGCTTTTGGCACCGGCGGTTTTGGGAGGTTCTGTTTGTCTGCTTGCTTTACGCGCTCGCCTCTCGTCCGCCGATATTCGGGAACCAAAAGTAGGCAAAGAAATAAGCGCGGACTGCGGACATGAAGGAAGACTGTAGCACAGGCAAGGAAAATTCGGTGAACTCGTTCACGCCGTCCCGCCGACCGTGAGGCCATCGATGCGCAGCGTGGGCTGGCCGACGCCGACCGGCACGCTCTGGCCTTCCTTGCCGCAGGTGCCCACGCCCGGGTCGAGCGCCATGTCGTTGCCGATCATGATCACGCGGGTCAGCGCGTCGGGGCCGTTGCCCACCAGCGTCGCACCTTTCACGGGGTACTGGATCTTGCCGTTCTCCACCCAGTAGGCCTCGCTGGCAGAGAACACGAACTTGCCGCTCGTGATGTCGACCTGCCCACCGCCGAAGTTGACGGCATAGAGACCCTTCCTGATGCTCGCGACGATTTCTTCCGGCGCGTGGCTGCCGCCCAGCATGTAGGTGTTGGTCATGCGCGGCATCGGCGAGTGCGCGTAGCTCTCGCGCCGGCCGTTGCCGGTGGGCGCGGTCTTCATCAGGCGGGCATTGAGCGAATCCTGGATGTAGCGCTTGAGGATGCCATCCTCGATCAGCACATTGCGCTGCGTCGGGTTGCCTTCGTCGTCGACGTTGAGCGAGCCGCGGCGGTCGGCGATCGTGCCGTCGTCGAGCACGGTCACGCCCTTGGCCGCGACGCGCTCGCCGATGCGGCCGGAGAACGCGCTCGAGCCCTTGCGGTTGAAATCGCCTTCGAGCCCGTGGCCGATGGCCTCGTGCAGCAGGATGCCCGGCCAGCCGGGACCGAGCACCACGGTCATTTCACCGGCCGGCGCGGGGCGCGAATCCAGATTGGTGAGCGCGGACTTGACCGCCTGGTCGACGTATTCGGCGATATGTTCGTCATCGAAATAGGCGAGCCCGAAACGACCGCCACCGCCGCCGGAACCGACTTCGCGACGCCCGTTCTGCTCGGCAATGACTGTCACTGATAGACGCACCAGCGGACGCACATCCGCCGCCAGCGTGCCATCGGCGCGCGCGACGAGCACCACGTCGTACTCGCTCGCGAGTCCCGCCATGACCTGCGAGACGCGCGGATCGCGCGAGCGCGCGAGCTTTTCGACCTTTTCGAGGAGCTGGACCTTGCCGGTGCTGTCGAGCGTGGCAATCGGGTCGATGCCGCCATAGAGCGAACGACTTCCCGCTATCTTGCGCGCGGGCGCCTTGACACGCGCCGAGCGGCCGGCCGCCGAAATGCTGCGCACCGTGCGCGCCGCGTCGAGCAGCGAGGCTTCCGAGATGTCGTCCGAATAGGCGAACGCCGTCTTCTCGCCGCTCACCGCGCGCACGCCGACACCCTGGTCGATGCTGAAGCTGCCGGTCTTGACGATGCCTTCCTCGAGGCTCCAGCCCTCGCTGCGCGTGTATTGGAAGTAGAGATCGGCGTCGTCCACCTTGTGCGCGGCGATCTCGGCGAGCGCACGCGAGAGGTGCGATTCGTCGAGACCGAAGGGCGTGAGCAGGAGTTGCTGCGCGGTGGCGAGGCGCTCGATGGTCGGTTCGCGAGAGATCATCCAAACATTCTAGGCTCGCCCCCTCCAACCACGCTAAGTCTGAACCAATCGCTTCGCTCGGGCGATGGACATCAGGATGCCGAGCCCCAGGCCCAGCGTGACCATCGCGGTGCCGCCGTAGCTGATGAAGGGCAACGGCACGCCGACCACCGGCAGGATGCCGCTCACCATGCCCATGTTCACGAAGGCATAGGTGAAGAAGATCATGGTCACCGCGCCGGCCAGCAGGCGCGAGAAGAGCGTCGGCGCATCGAGCGCGATGAGCAGGCCGCGGAAGATCAGGAAGATGAACGACGCGATCAGGAACAGATTGCCGACGAGACCGAACTCCTCGGAGTAGGCCGCGAAGATGAAGTCGGTGGTGCGTTCGGGAATGAATTCCAGGTGCGTCTGGGTGCCCTGCATGAAGCCCTTGCCGGGCACACCGCCCGAGCCGATCGCGATCATCCCCTGGATGATGTGGAAACCCTTGCCGAGCGGGTCCTTGGTCGGGTCGAGCAGCGTGCAGATGCGCTGCTTCTGGTAGTCGTGAAGGACGCGCCAGTCGAAGCCGTCCGCGCACAGCTGCGACTCGAAACCGACGATCAGCGCCACCGCGATCAGGCCGATGACGACCGGCGGCACGATGAGCTTCCAGGGCAGCCCGGCGAAGAAGATCACCGACAGCCCGGTCGCCAGCACCAGCAGCGCGGTGCCGAGATCGGGCTGCTTCATGATGAGCCCGACCGGCACCGCGAGCAGCACCGTCGCCACCACGAAATCGAGCGCCCGCAACTGGCCCTCGCGACGCTGGAACCACCAGGACAGCATCAGCGGCATCGCGATCTTGAGAATCTCGCTGGGCTGGATCACGACCCCCACGTTGATCCAGCGCTGCGCCCCCTTCTTGGTGATCCCGAAGAGCGCGACCGCCACCAGCAGCGCCACGCCGAGGACATACAGCGGCGCCGCGAATTTCATCAGGCGCTGCGGCGGCACCTGCGCCACCACGAACATGATGCCGGCCGCGAGCAGCATGTTCCGGCCATGGTCCACGAAGCGCGTGCCATGGTCGTAGCCGGACGAATACATCGTCAGCAGCCCGGCACCCGCGAGCAGGAGAACGGCGAAAAGGAGATAACCGTCGAAACCCTGGAAGACCGGCAACAGGCGGCGTGCGAGCGAGGGTTGATGGAGGACGGCTGACATAGCCTTCAATTATCCCTCGCGCCGCACCCCGGCCCCACGGGCAGTGGGGCCGGCGACCGTTCGGTCCGGTCGGCTTTCGGGGTCATTCAGGCTGCGTTCGGATAATTGCCCCATGAATTCCGCGCCGCCCATCACCCACCTGCTCTATCTGCACGGCTTCCGCTCCTCGCCGCAGTCCACCAAGGCCCGGCTGATGGCGCAGCGCATCGCCCGGCAGCACCCCGGAACGACCTGGTGGTGCCCCCAGCTCCCACCGTCGCCGCGGGCGGCCATCGAGCTCGTCATGTCGGGCATCGCCGGCTGGCCGCAGGGGTCGATGGGCGTGGTGGGCTCCTCGCTCGGCGGCTTCTATGCCACCCACGTCGCGCAGAAGACGGGGTGCCGCGCGGTGCTGCTCAACCCGGCCGTGCATCCGGCCCGCGATCTCGCCGGCTACATCGGCGACCAGGTGGCCTGGCACGACCCGGCCGAGCATTTCTATTTCCGGCCCGAATACATCGAGGAATTGCGCGCACTCGAGGTCGGCCCGCTGTCGCATCCCGAGCGCGTCTTCGCGCTCATCGCCAAGGGGACGAGGTGCTGGATTGGAGGGAAATGTCCGCCCGCTATCCGGGAAGCAGGCTCAAGATCGTCGAAGGCGAGGACCACGCGCTGAGCGATTTCGAAGCCCAGCACCTCGACGAAGTGCTGGCCTTCCTGAACCCTGCCTGAGCGCCCGGGCGACCGAAAGCCGGTGCGCTGCGTGGGACAATCCGCGCCATGTTTGTATTGTTCGAAGAAGCCGGAAAGTACCTGGGCGGCCGCGTCCTGTCGGAGGCCGAGTCATCGGCCCAGGTCGAGCTCGAGACCGGCAAGCGCGTCAAGGTCAAGGGCGCCAACATCGTGCTGCGGTTCGAGAAGCCCGCGCCGGCCGAGCTGCTGGCAGAAGCGCGCGAGCTGGCCGCCGACGTCGACCTCGATCTGGCCTGGGAGTTCGCCCCCGAAGGCGAATTCGGATTCGCGGAACTCGCCGCCGAATACTTCCAGGCCCAGCCCACGCTGACACAGCAGGCCGCGGCACTGCTCGCGCTCTTCGATGCGCCGCACTATTTCCGCCGTGCCGGCAAGGGCCGCTTCAAGAAGGCGCCGGCCGAGATCCTGCAGCAGGCGCTCGCCGCCATCGAGAAAAAGAAGGCCATCCAGGCGCAGATCGTCGAATGGTCGGCGCAACTCGCCGCGGGCGAATGTCCCACGCCCGTGCGGGAACAGCTCTTCAAGATCCTCTTCAAGCCGGACAAGAACGCGCCCGAATACAAGGCCGTGGTCGAAGCGTCGCGCGCCACCCAGCGCCCGCCGCTCGAGCTGCTGAAGCAGGCGGGCGCGATCGATTCGTCCTACCAGTTCCACTGGCGGCGCTTCCTGTTCGACAACTTCCCGAAGGGCACCGGCTTCCCCGCGCTCGATGCGCCTGCGATCGCGGACGAACTGCCCGTGGCGAGCGTCCAGGCCTTCTCGATCGACGATTCGCACACCACCGAGATCGACGACGCCCTCTCGGTGCAGGGACTCGGCGGCGGCACGGTCGTGGTCGGCATCCACATCGCCGCACCGGGCCTCGCGCTCGCGCCGGGTAGCGCGATCGACCAGGTGGCGCGCTCGCGCATGTCCACCGTCTACATGCCGGGCTACAAGATCACGATGCTGCCGGACCACGTGGTCGATGCCTACACGCTGCAGGAAGGCCGCGACTGCCCCGCCGTGTCGCTCTACGCCACCTTCGACGAATCGACGCTCGAACTGAAGTCGACCGAGACGCGCCTGGAGCGCGTGCCGATCGTCGCCAACCTGCGCCACGACCAGCTCGACACCGTGATCTCGCAGGCGTGGCTCGAGGATTCGTCGGTGCAGGCCGACGGCACGCCCGATGTCGCCACGCGCGTTCGCCAGCCGCTAGCCTTTCTCTTCCGTCTCGCGAAGCATCTGAAAGCGCAGCGTGAAGTGGTGCGCGGCAAGCCCGAGACCTTCACCCGGCCCGACTACACCTTCCGGCTCGTCGGCAATGACGGCGAACCCACCGGTGCCGAGCGGGTGCAGATCTCGACGCGCCAGCGCGGCGCACCGCTCGACCTGATCGTCTCCGAGGCCATGATCCTGGCCAACAGCAGCTGGGGCGGCTGGCTGGCCGAACTGGGCGTGCCGGCCCTCTACCGCAGCCGAGGCCAGCCTCCTGCCCGGCATCAAGGTGCGCATGGGCACGCGCGCGCTGCCGCATGCGGGCCTCGGCGTGAAGAGCTATGCCTGGAGCACCTCGCCACTGCGCCGCTACACCGACCTCGTCAACCAGTGGCAGATCATCGCGGCCGCGCGCCACGGCAAGACCGCCGCGCTCGCCGCGCCCTTCAAGCCGAAGGACGCGGACCTGTTCTCGATCCTGTCCGGCTTCGATGCCGCCTACAGCGCCTACAACGCGCACCAGGGCGCCATGGAGCGCTTCTGGACGCTCAAGTACCTCGAGCAGGAAGGCATCACCGAGCTCGACGCCACGCTCATCAAGGACGCGCCGAACGGCGCGATGGTCCGCGCCGACATCCTCCCGCTCGTGTTCCAGGTGACGGGCACGCAAGGGCTGCAGCGCGGCGCGCGGGTGCGGGTCAAGCTCGGCGAGGTCGACGAGATTGCGCTGGACGTGCACGGCACCGTCATCGCGCGGCTCGACACCGCTGCGGCGGAAGCGGCGCCCGAGGAAGAAGGCGGCGAGGACGAGGAAGAGGTCGCCGGTCCCATCGCGATCGCGGTGGACCTGACCGACAGCGAGCCCGCCGCAGAAAACACGCCTGCCTGAAAGGCTGCCGGACATGTCCGTTCCCCACCAAGCTTCACGCAACTCACAGAGCATGAAACCGGCACAGCGAAACCCGGGAACCCCGCGGAACCGCCTCTGCCGGGCCGCCGGGGTTGCCCCCTGGAAGGGGTGCCCGAGCCACACGAAGTGGGCGAGGCTGGGGGTCAGCCATGAACCTGCGTGACCTCAGCACGCTGCAGATTGCGCTCGGCCTGTCGGTCATCGCCCACGCGGCCTTGCTGACCGTTCGCTTCGTGGACCCCGAGTCCTTCAACCGCGTCTTCAAGGAAACGCCGCTGGAGGTCATCCTGGTCAACGCCAAGACCAACGAACGCCCCGACAAGGCCCGGGCGATCGCGCAGGCCTCGCTGGCCGGCGGCGGCGATCTCGACAAGGGCCGCGCCACCAGCCCGCTGCCGCCTTCGACCTTCACCACCATCGGCGATTCGATGGAGGATGCGCAGCGCCAGGTCGACACGATGCAGCAGCAGCAGATGCTGCTGCTGACGCAGCTCAAGCAGCAGCTCGCCGCGATGCCGACGACGACCGACCCGCGCAACACGGGCGACCCGAGCGAGGTCGCCGCGCGCGAAGAGAAGCGTCGCCAGCTCATCCAGCTGCTCGCCGAGATCGAACGCCGCGTCAACGAGGAGAACGCACGACCCAAGAAGCGCTACCTCAGTCCCGCCACGCGCGAGGCCGCCTATGCGGCCTACGTCGATGCGCTGCGCCGCAGGATCGAAGTGCGCGGCACCGAGAACTTCCCCGAAGCCGGCGGCAAGAAGCTGTACGGCGAGCTCACGATGATGGTGACGGTCAATTTCGACGGCTCGATCCTGGCGACCGACGTCATCGAAAGTTCCGGCAACAAGATGCTCGACCGCCGCGCGCAGGCTATCGTCCGCAGCATCGGCAGCTTCGGCAAGTTCACCGACGCGATGCGGCGGCAGACCGACCAGATCGTACTGCCGTCGCGCTTCAAGTTCACCCATGACGAGACGCTGGAGACCCAGCTCTCGTCCAGATGACGAAGACGAGGGAGGCTCCGTGGATCTCTACTGTGTGATGGGCAATCCGGTCGAGCACAGCCGCTCGCCATGGATTCATGCGCGCTTCGCCGAACTGACCGGGCAGCAGCTCGACTACGGCCGGCGGCTCGTGCCGCTCGGCGGCTTCGACGCGGCCGTGGGAAGCCTTCCGCCGCGAGACCTCGGGCACGGCGCGCGGCTGCAACGTCACCGTGCCCTTCAAGTTCGATGCGGCGGCGCTCTCGCAGCACCTGACGCCGCGCGCCGCGCTCGCGCGCGCCGTCAACGTGCTGAGCTTTCGCGAAGACGGCATCCACGGCGACAACAGCGACGGCGTCGGCCTCGTCAACGACATCACGCTGCACGCCGGCATCGCGATCGCGGGCCGCGATCTGCTGCTGCTCGGCGCAGGCGGCGCGGCGGCCGGCGTGCTCGGACCGCTGATCCAAGCCGGACCGCGCCGGCTGGTCGTGGCAAACCGCACGCTCGCCAAGGCGATCGCCCTCGTCCAGCAGCACGCGGCGCTCGCGCTGCAGCACCACGTCGAGCTCGAAGCGCAGGCGCTGCATGCCGTTCCGGGCGCGTTCGACCTGCTCGTGAATGCCACCGCATCGAGCCTCGCCGGCGGTGAAGTGCCGGTGGCCGCCAGCGTGCTCAAGCGCGGGGCGCTCGCGGTCGACATGATGTACGGCCCCGCCGCGGCCGGTTTCATGGGCTGGGCGCGCGAGCACGGTGCGGTGCCGCGCGACGGCCTCGGCATGCTGGTGGAACAGGCGGCCGAAGCCT
This sequence comes from Variovorax ureilyticus, assembly GCF_050632185.1. GTDB lineage: Bacteria > Pseudomonadota > Gammaproteobacteria > Burkholderiales > Burkholderiaceae_C > Variovorax > Variovorax ureilyticus_A. Next base: position 425,097 of record NZ_CP192579.1, on the reverse strand, counting down.
TCCAGACCTGGCGCGGCGTGCGGCCGCCCACGGCCAAGGTGCTGGCCGAGCTGCGCGCGATCGTCGAAGCCAAGTGAAGCCGGTCCTGCGCTGGCTCGGCTGTCTGCTGATCGCGGCCTTCGCGCTGCAACTCTTCTTCGTCCTGCGCATCGCGGCGATGGCGGTGGTCGATCCCGAATCGACCGCATTCCAGCGCTCCGAGGCCTGGCGGGTCGCCACGCAGGGCCGCACCAATGGCGAGCGCGAATGGCGGCAGCGCTGGGTACCTTATGCGCAGATCTCCGATTCGCTCAAGCGTGCCGTGATCGCCAGCGAGGACAGCGAGTTCATCTATCACCAGGGCGTGGAATGGGAAGCGGTCGAGCGCGCCCGCCAGCGCAATGCCAAGGCAGAGGAGATCGCCGCCAGGCGCGCTGCGCAGATGCGCGCACGCGGCAAGGAACCACGGCCGCCGCAGTTGCGAGGCGGGTCGACCATCACGCAGCAGCTGGCAAAGAACCTGCTGCTGTCGAGCGAACGCACCATGCTGCGCAAGGCGCAGGAGCTGATGCTCGCGACCACGCTCGAAATCCTGCTCGGCAAGCAGCGCATCCTCGAGATCTACCTCAACAACGTGGAATGGGGCGAAGGCATCTTCGGCGCCGAGGCCGCAGCCCAGCACTACTTCCGCAAGCCCGCCGCGCGACTCACCGCAAGCGAAGCAGCTCGGCTCGCGGTGATGCTCCCGAGCCCGAAGTTCTTCGAGCGCCGGCAGGGCTCCGGCTACCTCGCCGGGCGCACCGCCTCGATCGTCGCGCGCATGCCCGCCGCCGAGCTGCCTTGAGCATCGGCGGACCCGCCTCGATGACGGCGGGGAGCAAATATGATCAGCCATGCTTGCAAAGTTCATGGGGTGGGGGTTGCTTGCCGCCATCCGCCTGCTCACGGGTGCCCAGGCGCGCTGGTGGGGTTGTCCGCCGAAGGCCGAGCAGCGCATCTACTTCGCCAACCATCAGAGCCATCTGGACCTCGTGATGATCTGGGCCGCCCTGCCGGAGGAGCTGCGCAGCATCACGCGGCCGATCGCAGCGCGCGACTACTGGGCGACCACGCCGTTCAAGCGCTGGATCACGACCGAGGTCTTCAACGCGATCTACGTCGAGCGCGGCGGAAGCGCGGCGGCTGCCCCGCCCGCGCTCGAGCAAGCTGCGGCGCCGCAGGTCATCCCCGGGAGCGCCGAGGCACTCGCGCCGCTCCAGCCGCTGATCGAGGCCCTGCGAAGCGGCGACTCGATCATCATCTTTCCCGAAGGCACGCGCGGCAACACCGGCGTGCCGCAGAAATTCAAGTCAGGCCTCTTCACGCTGGCGCAGATGTTTCCCGAGGTCGTGCTGGTGCCCGCGTGGATCGACAACGTGCAGCGCGTGATGCCCAAGGGCGAGGTGGTGCCGGTGCCGATCCTCTGCTCGGTGACCTTCGGCACCCCGATCCGCCTCGAGGAAGGCGAGGAACGCCGTCCGTTCCTCGATCGCGCCCGCGAAGCGGTGATTGCGTTGCGCAATGTCTAGGGCCGTCCTCACATGAACGAATTCCTGCGCAATCTCACGCCGACCCAGCAGGTCGCGGCTCTCTTCTTCATCGTCTTCGGCATTCTTTTCGTCGTGAGCACGGCCGCCTTCCTGCTGAGCCTCAGGGAAAGGCGCAACCCGGTCCATGACGAGATCTGGCAGCGCGAGCTGCAGCATTTCCGTTCGCTGCTGCGCACCAGCTGGGTGATGGCGATCATCTTCTGGGTCGGCTGGACCCTGGGCGAGACGGTCGCGACGGTGCTCTTCGCACTCATCTCTTTCTTCGCGCTGCGCGAGTTCATCACACTGTCGCCCACACGGCGCGGGGACCATCGCAGCCTGATCCTGGCCTTCTTCGTCGTGCTGCCGATCCAGTTCTGGCTGGTCGCGACTGCGCACTTCGACCTCTTCACCGTGTTCATCCCGGTGTACGTCTTTCTCGCGATTCCGGTGGTGAGCGCGCTGGCCGACGACCCGAGCCGCTTCCTCGAACGCAATGCCAAGCTGCAATGGGGGATCATGGTCTGCGTCTACGGGCTCAGCCACGTGCCGGCACTGCTGCTGCTGTCCTTCCCGCGCTACGAGGGCAAGAGTGCGTTCCTCGTGTTCTATCTGGTGATCGTGGTGCAGACCTGCATGCTCGTGCAGCACCTCGTCTCGCGGCGGAAGTCGATGCCGCCCACCGGCGTACCTTCGGACGAGATGCCCAAGGGCTGGCTGGGACCGCTGCGGCATCGCCTGTTCATGCAGCCGCCCTTCGCGCCCCACGTGAGTCGCAGCTTCAACTGGACCAGCTGGGCCCTCGGCATGGCGATCGCGAGCCTCTTCGGTGCGCTGCTGTCGTTCATCACGCCGTTCAAGTACGGGCAGGCGCTCGCGATGTCGCTGATCGCCTGCGCGGCCGGCTCGATGGGCCACCTGGTGATGAAGGCGCTCAAGCGCGATCGCGGCATTCCCAACTGGGGTCAGCGCGGCGTGGGCGTGACGGGCGCCAATGGCCTGCTCGACCGGGTCGATGCGCTGTGCTTCGCCGCGCCGGTGTTCTTCCATGCAGTACGCTGGTACTTCAACGCATGACAAGGATCACCCCCAGCCTCGCCCACTTCGTGTGGCTCTGCACCCCCTTCCAGGGGGCCATCCCGGCGGCCCGGCAAAGCCGGTTCCGTGGGATTCCTGGCCTGGAGAGGTGCTGACATGCGCATTCTCGGCATTGATCCCGGCCTGCAGACCACCGGCTTCGGCGTGGTGGACGTCGACGGCCATTCGCTGGGCTACGTCGCCAGCGGCACCATCAGCACGCGCCACATCGGCAAGGGCCAGTTGCCGACGCGGCTCAAGGTGCTGTTCGACGGCATCGGAGAGATCAACGAACGCTACAAGCCCGATGCGGCGGCGGTGGAGATCGTGTTCGTCAACGTCAATCCGCAATCCACCCTGCTGCTCGGCCAGGCGCGCGGCGCGTGCCTCACAGCGCTGGTCGCCTGCAACCTCCGCGTGGCCGAATACACGGCGCTGCAGATGAAGCAGGCCGTCGCGGGACACGGCAACGCCGCCAAGGCCCAGGTGCAGGAGATGGTGAAGCGCCTGCTTCATCTGCCCGGCGTGCCGGGCAGCGATGCGGCGGATGCGCTGGGCATTGCCATCACGCACGCGCACGTGGGCCGCTCGATGGCGCGTCTGGAAACAGCGGCGGTGCTGGAAAAAGGCCTCGCCGGAAGATACCGGCAGGGGCGCACGCGCTAGCCTGCGCCGCCCGCTAGAAAACGCGCTCGGCGATCAGCACCGCGAAGAAGCCGAAAGCCGCGAGCAGTGTCCACTTGAGGACGATCCAGCCGAAGCGCCGGTACCTGACCTGCCCCGTTCCCGCGTAGAACGCGAACGAAGCGCCGGCCACCAACAGAAGCAGGAGGATGGCCCAGCGAAAAAGAAGCATCGCGTTCGTAGCCCTACCAGGCGCGAGCGACTTCGGCGAAACCGGCCGGCGCGCGGCGCTCGTCGTCGAAGGTCACGATCTCGTGCGCATCCTCGTGCGCCAGCAACTCGCGCAGCAGCTTGTTGTTGAGCGCATGGCCCGAACGGAACGCGCTGTAGGCCGCCAGCAACGGCTGGCCGATGACGTAGAGGTCGCCCATCGCGTCGAGGATCTTGTGCTTGACGAACTCGTCGTCGTAGCGCAGCCCCCGGCATTGAGCACCTTGGTGTCGTCCATCACGATCGCGTTGTCGAGACCGCCGCCGAGCGCCAGTCCTTTCGAGCGCATGTACTCGACTTCCTTGGTGAACCCGAAGGTGCGCGCACGGGCGATATCCTGGCTGTAGGAGCCGCTTCCGAGGTCGAACTCGAAGCGCTGCCCGGTCGAACTGACCACGCGATGGTCGAAGTCGATCTCGAAGCTGAGCTTGAAGCCGTGGTACGGCGCGAGCCGCGCCCACTTCTCGTCGGCGCCCTGGCCTTCGCGCACTTCGATGGGCCGAGTCACGCGGATGAACCGGCGCGGGGCGTTCTGCAACTCGATGCCGGCGCTTTGCAGCAGGAACACGAAGGACGAGGCGGACCCGTCGAGGATCGGCACTTCGTCCGCGGTGATGTCGATCAGGAGATTGTCGATGCCAAGACCGGCGCAGGCCGACATCAGGTGCTCGACGGTCTGCACCTTCGCGCCGCCCGAGGACACGGTGGAGGCGAGGCGCGTGTCGGTGACCGCCTCGGCGGTCATCGGGATCTCGACCGGCTCGGGCAGGTCCACCCGCCGGAACACGATGCCGTGATTCACCGGCGCAGGACGCAGCGTGAGCTCCACGCGCTGGCCGCTGTGGAGCCCCACGCCGACGGCACGGCTGATCGATTTGAGAGTACGTTGTGGAAGCACGGGCGCGATTTTAAGAGCGCGAGGCGCCCGGCGTACCGCCCGCCTCGCTATGTCCGCGATAGCTTCCACCGAGCCCCCGTCAGTCCGCTTGTCTGCGCAGGAAAGCGGGGATCTCGAAATCGTCCATCCCACCCGACGACAGCGCATCCACCTTCGCGGCGGCCATCGTGCGGTTGGTGCGCCACACGCTCGGCACCGCCATGCCGTCGTAGTTCGGCTGGCTGGCGGCATGGCCGACCCCCGCGCCGAGCGTCGGAACGGTGAACGGGATGTTGTCGGTGCCGGTGCGGATCACCTCGAGCGTCGGCGCCCGGCGGCGCGCATCCTGGCGCGAGAGGCCGGTCGCGACCACGGTCACGCGCATCTCGTCGCCGAGGTTCTCGTCGTAGGCCGCACCGTAGATGACGTGCGCGTCGGGCGACGCGTAGGCGCGGATGGTGTTCATCGCGAGCTTCGACTCGCTCAGCTTCAGGGAAGCCTTCGATGCGGTCACCAGCACCAGCACGCCCTTGGCGCCCGAGAGGTCGATGCCTTCGAGCAGCGGGCAGGCCACGGCCTGTTCGGCGGCAATGCGGGCGCGGTCCGGGCCGCTCGCGGCGGCCGTGCCCATCATGGCCTTGCCGGGCTCGCCCATCACGGTGCGCACGTCTTCGAAGTCGACGTTCACGCCGCCGTACTCGTTGATGATTTCCGAGATCCCGCCGACCGCGTTCTTCAGCACGTCGTTGGCATGCCCGAAAGCCTCTTCCTGCGTCACGTCCTCGCCCAGCACGTCGAGCAGCTTCTCGTTGAGCACCACGATCAGCGAATCGACGTTGGCTTCGAGCTCGTTCAGGCCGGTCTCGGCGTTGGTCATGCGGCGGCCGCCTTCCCAGTCGAAGGGCTTGGTCACCACGCCGACGGTAAGGATGCCCATCTCCTTCGCGACGCGCGCGATCACCGGTGCGGCGCCGGTGCCGGTGCCGCCGCCCATGCCTGCCGTAATGAACAGCATGTGCGCGCCGGCGATGGCTTCTCGAATGTCGTCCACCGCGGCTTCCGCGGCGTCACGGCCCTTCTCGGGCTTGCTTCCCGCGCCCAGCCCGTTGGTACCGAGCTGGATGGTCTTGTGCGCATTGCTGCGCGACAACGCCTGCGCGTCGGTGTTGGCGGAGATGAACTGAACACCTTGCACGCCACGATCGATCATGTGGGCGACCGCGTTGCCGCCGCCACCCCCGACGCCGATCACCTTGATCTGAGTCCCCTGATTGAACTCCTCGATCTCGATCATTTCGATTGCCATGTTCTGACTCCTTGAATATGCAGTTGCCATGTTTGTGAATGAATTTGTTGTTGGAACCGTTGACGTGTCAGCGCGGTGGTCCGGTTCTTCGCCATCGCTCGTTGAAATGCCGCGGCGGCCCCGCACGCGCCAGCCAGAGTGGGGAGCCGTTCATCAGAAGTTCCCTACGATGAAGTCCTTGAAGCGGCCGAAGGCCGTCTTCACGGAACCATTTTTCTGGGCGACCTTGAAGCCGCGCATGCGCGCATAGCGCGCTTCCTCGAGCAGCCCCATCACCGTCGCGGCCCTCGGCTGCGCCACCATATCGGACAGCGCGCTCGAGTATTTAGGAATCCCCCGGCGCACCGGTTTCAGAAAGATGTCCTCGCCGAGTTCCACCATGCCGGGCATCACCGCGCTGCCGCCGGTGAGCACGACACCGGACGAGAGCACCTCCTCGTAGCCCGACTCGCGAATCACCTGCTGCACGAGCGAGAAGATCTCCTCGATGCGCGGCTCGATCACGCCCGCCAGCGCCTGTTTGCTCAGAAGACGCGGGCCGCGATCGCCGAGCCCCGGCACCTCGACCTGCGTTTCCGGATCGGCCAGGAGCTGCTTCGCAAAGCCGTTCTCGACCTTGATGTCCTCGGCGTCCTTGGTCGGCGTGCGCAACGCCATCGCGATGTCGCTGGTGATGAGATCACCCGCGATCGGGATCACCGCCGTGTGCCGGATCGCGCCGTTGGTGAAGATCGCCACGTCGGTCGTGCCCGCGCCGATGTCCACCAGCACCACGCCGAGCTCGCGCTCGTCCTCGGTCAGCACCGCCTGGCTCGATGCGAGGGGGTTCAGCATCAACTGATCCACTTCGAGACCGCAGCGGCGCACGCACTTGATGATGTTCTCGGCCGCGCTCTGCGCACCCGTCACGATGTGCACCTTGGCTTCGAGCCGCATGCCGCTCATGCCGATCGGCTCCTTGACGTCCTGACCGTCGATCACGAACTCCTGCGGCTCCACGAGCAGGAGGCGCTGGTCGCTCGAGATGTTGATCGCGCGCGCCGTCTCGACCACGCGCGCCACGTCGGCCGGCGTGACTTCCTTGTCCTTCACTGCCACCATGCCGCTCGAATTGATGCCGCGGATGTGGCTGCCGGTGATGCCGGTGTAGACGCGGCCGATCTTGCAGTCGGCCATCAGCTCGGCTTCCTTGAGCGCCTGCTGGATGCTCTGCACCGTCGCATCGATGTTCACCACCACGCCGCGCTTGAGTCCGTTGCTCGGCGCGATCCCCAACCCCGCCAGCTTGAGCTCGCCGTTGGGCAGCACTTCGGCGACCACCGCCATCACCTTGGCAGTGCCGATGTCGAGGCCGACAACGAGATCTTTGTAGTCTTTGGACATGAAGCTTCCTCTGTTCGCTTTCTCTCTTGTGCTTACTTCTTCTTCGGCAGGTCGGGCACCACCGTCGTCACGCCGCGCAGACGCAGCGCGTAGCCCTCGTTGTGCCGAAGATCGGCGCCCTCGACCGACGCAACCGTTCGCCCGTACTGGCTCGCCACCGGCGTGACCGTGCGCAGGAACCGCTGCGTACGCGCCACCACTTCGTCGCCCTGGCCTCGCCCGAGCTCGATGACCGCACCGCTGTCGAGCGTCGCGCGCCAGCTTCCGCGGCTCGACAGCGTCAGCTCGTCGAGCGCGAGGTCGTAGGGCTTGAACAGCGGCGCCAGCACGCGGTACATGCCGAGCACCTGGCCTGCCTGCTCGACCGGCCCGTCGAGGCGCGGCAGGTCGTCGTCGACTTCCGCCACGTTGGCATCGAAGACCTCGCCGAAGCCGTTGATGAGCCGCGAGCCGGCGTCGTCGCCCCAGTGCGCAACCGGCTGGTGCTCGGTCAGCGTCACGCGCAGCCTGTTCGGGAACTCGCGGCGGACCACCGCCTTGCGCACCCACGGCACCGACTCGAAGGCGGTGCGCGCACGCGCCAGATCGACCGTGAAGAAGTTGCCCGCGAGCTGCGGCGCCACGTTGGCGCGCAGCGTCACCGCGTTGTTGTGCGTGACCTCGCCGTCGACCTTGATGCCGGCCAGCGGGAAGAAGGGCTGACGCAGCACCCACCATGCGCCCGCGGCGAGCATCACGAGCGCGAACAGCGCGAACACCAGGGTCGCGGTCACGTTCATGAGCTTGACGTCGAAGGGCACGGGGACGCTGTGGGCCATGTTCATCCTTCCGCGCGTTCGTTGCCCGAATCGAGCATGGCCGAAGCGAGCACCCGCAGGCACAGCTCCTCGTAGGGAATGCCGGCCGCCCGCGCCGACATCGGCACGAGCGAATGGCTGGTCATGCCCGGCGAGGTGTTCATCTCGAGCAGGAAGGGCTTGCGGTCGCTCGCGCGGATCATCAGGTCGGCACGCCCCCATCCACGGCAGCCGAGCTGGTGGTAGGCCGCGAGCGTGATGCGGCGGATCTCCGCCTCCTCCGCGGGCGGCAGGCCGCTCGGGCAGTGGTATTTCACGTCGTCGGTGAAGTACTTGTTCTGGTAGTCGTAAGCCCCCTTCGGCGCGGCGATGCGCACCACCGGCAGCGCGACGGCATCGAGGCCGCTGCCCAGCACCGCGCAGGTGACTTCCTCGCCTTCGATGAACTCCTCGCACAGCACATCGGGGTCGTAGCGCACCGCCAGCGCGACGGCATCCTGCATCTGGGAATAGCCCTCGACCTTGGTCACGCCGATGGACGAACCCTCGCGCGGCGGCTTCACGATCAGCGGCAGGCCGAGCACGTCGGGCACCGCATTGATCTGCTCGCGGCTCTGCTGGTCGAAGGCGAGGCGAACGTAGTGCGGCGTCGGCAGACCGTCGGCCTGCCAGATGCGCTTGGTCATGACCTTGTCCATCGCCACGCTCGACGCCATCACGCCCGAGCCGGTGTACGGGATGCCGAGCAGTTCGAGCGCACCCTGCACCGTGCCGTCCTCGCCGTGCCGGCCGTGCAGAGCCACGAAGCAGCGCTGGAAGCCCTCGCGACGCAGCTCGACGAGATCCCGCTCGGCGGGATCGAAGGCATGCGCATCCACGCCGATCGACTGCAGCGCGCCCAGCACGCCCGTGCCGGACATGATGGAGATTTCGCGTTCGGCCGAAGTGCCGCCGAACAGCACGGCAACCTTGCCGAATGACTTGGGATCGATCACGCTCACTGCGCACTCCCTTCGCGCATTGCAATTTCGACGACCTTGGCGGGCACGGCGCCGATCGAGCCCGCGCCCATGCAGATCACCACGTCGCCGGCGCGCGCGTTGTCGAGGATGGCCTGCGGCATCGCCGCGATGTTGTCGACGAACACCGGCTCGACCTTGCCCGCGACGCGCAATGCACGCGCGAGCGAACGGCCGTCGGCCGCCACGATCGGCGCCTCGCCCGCGGCATAGACCTCGCCGAGCAGCACCGCATCGGCCTGCCCGATGACCTTGACGAAATCCTCGAAGCAATCGCGCGTGCGCGTGAAGCGGTGCGGCTGGAAGGCCAGCACCAGCCGCCGTCCCGGGAACGCGCCACGCGCGGCCGCGATGGTCGCGGCCATTTCGACCGGGTGATGGCCGTAGTCGTCGATCAGCGTGAAGCTACCGGCATCGCCTTGGGCGGCCGGGACTTCGCCATAGCGCTGGAAACGCCGCCCCACGCCCTTGAAGTCGGCGAGGCCGCGCTGCACCGCTTCGTCGGGGATGCCCAGCTCGACCGCGACCGCGATCACCGACAGCGCATTGCGCACGTTGTGCTCGCCGGGCAGGTTCAGCACGATGTCGAGGTCGGGCAGCGTCACGCCGTTGCGCCGCTGCGCCGTGAAGTGCATCTGAGCGCCGACCGCGCGGACGTTGACCGCGCGGACCTGGGCGCCCTCGTCGAAACCGTAGCTCGTGACCGGGCAGGACACCTCGGTCACGATCTGGCGCACTGCCGGATCGTCGGTGCAGAGAATCGCCACGCCATAGAACGGCATGCGGTGCAGGAAATCGACGAAGGCCTTCTTGAGCCGCGCGAAGTCGTGCCCGTAGGTCTCCATGTGGTCGGCGTCGATGTTCGTGACCACCGCCATGATCGGCAGCAGGTTCAGGAACGAGGCATCGGACTCATCGGCCTCGACCACGATGTAGTCGCCGCTGCCGAGCCGCGCATTGGCGCCCGCGCTGTTGAGCCGGCCGCCGATCACGAAGGTCGGGTCGAGCCCCGCCGCCGCGAGCACGCTCGCGACGAGGCTCGTCGTGGTCGTCTTGCCGTGCGTGCCGGCGATCGCGATGCCCTGCTTGAGCCGCATCAGCTCGGCCAGCATCAGCGCGCGCGGCACCACGGGGATGCGCTTCTCGCGCGCCGCGACCACCTCGGGGTTGTCGGCGTGCACCGCGGTCGAGGTGACGACCGCGTCCGCGCCCGCGATGTGCGCCGCGTCGTGGCCCACGAAGGTGGTGATGCCCAGGCCCGCGAGCCGCCGCAGCGTCGCGCTGTCGGCAAGGTCCGAGCCCGAGATTCTGTAGCCCAGGTTGAGCAGCACTTCGGCGATGCCGCTCATGCCCGAGCCGCCGATGCCCACGAAGTGGATGTGATGGATCGCGTGTTTCATGAGCGCCCTCCACGTGCAGGTTCAGCGAGCTCTTCGCAAGCGCGGACCACGGCGTCCACCGCCTCGGTTTTCCGCATCGTCCGGGCTTTCAGGGCCCGGTCCAGGAGCGCATCGCGCCCCGTTTTCTTTAGCAAGTCAGCCAGCAATTCAGGTGTCAGTTCAGTTTGCTGGACGAGCCAGCCGCCGCCCGCATCGACAAGGAAGCGCGCGTTGGTGGTCTGGTGGTCGTCCACGGCGGAAGGAAAAGGCACGAACAGCGCTGCTGCGCCGACGGCCGCGATTTCGGTGACGGTGCTCGCGCCGGCGCGCGCGACGATGAGGTCGGCGTCGGCATAGGCACGAGCGGTGTCGTCGATGAAGGGAGTGAGCTCGCCCTCGACGCCCGCCTGGGCGTAGTTGGCGCGAAGCTCGTCGATCTGTTTGGCGCCGCTCTGGTGCGTGACGCTCGGACGCTGGGCCGGCGCGATCAGTGCAAGCGCCTTCGGCACCACCGCATTGAGCGCCTTCGCGCCCAGGCTGCCGCCCACGACCAGCAGCTTGAGCGGCCCGGTGCGACCGGCGAAGCGGGCGGACGGCGCCCCCTGCGCGGTGAACGCCGCGCGCAGCGGGTTGCCCACCCACTGCGCCTTCTTGAGGACGTTGGGGAACGCGGTGAACACGCGGTCCGCCACACGCGCGAGGATCTTGTTGGCCAGGCCCGCGACCGAGTTCTGCTCGTGCAGCACCAACGGCTTGCCGAGCAGCACGCTCATCATGCCGCCGGGGAAGGTGATGTAGCCGCCAAGCCCCACCACCACGTCCGGCCGGACGCGGCGCACCACGCCCAGGCTCTGCCAGCAGGCGCGCAAGAGGCGCACGGGCAGCAACGCGAGCGTGAGCGGCCCCTTGCCGCGCACCCCGCCGAACTGCACCGGCTCGAAGGCGAAGCCGCGCGGCGGCACGAGTTGGTGCTCCATGCTGCCGGGCGCGCCCAGCCAGTGCACGCGCCAGCCGCGATCGCGCAGCGCCTCGGCCACGGCCAGCCCCGGGAAGATGTGCCCGCCCGTGCCGCCCGCCATGACGAGTGCCGTCCGGGTCATACGCGGCCTCCACGCATCAGAACGCGGTTCTCGTAATCGATCCGCAGCACCACCGCGAGCGCAATCACATTCATCAGGATGGCCGAACCGCCGAAGCTCATCAGCGGCAGCGTGAGCCCCTTGGTCGGCAGCGCGCCGAGGTTCACGCCCATGTTGATGAAGGTCTGGAAGCCGATCCAGATGCCCACGCCCTGCGCCACCAGGCCCGAGAACACGCGGTCGAGCGCGATCGCCTGCCGGCCGATGTGCATGATGCGGCGCGTGAGCCAGAGGAACAGGCCGATCGCCATCAGCACGCCCACAAGGCCGAACTCCTCGCCGATCACGGCCATCAGGAAGTCGGTGTGCGCTTCGGGCAGCCAGTGCAGCTTCTCGACGCTGCCGCCGAGGCCGACGCCGAAGATCTCGCCGCGACCGATCGCGATCAGCGAGTGCGAGAGCTGGTAGCCCTTGCCGAGCGCGTGCTCCTCGCTCCACGGATCGAGGTACGCGAAGATCCGCTCGCGCCGCCACGGGCTGGTCGCCACGATGGTGCCGAAGGCCACCACCACGAGCGCGGCGATCACGAAGAACATGCGCGCGTTCACGCCGCCGAGGAACAGGATGCCCATCGCGATCACCGCGATCACCATGAAGGCGCCCATGTCGGGCTCGGCCATCACCAGCATGCCGACCACGACCACCGCGATGCCCATCGGCAGCACCGCGCGGAAGAAGCGCTCCTTGATCTCCATCTTGCGGACCATGTAGCTGGCCGCGTAGAGGATCATCGCGAACTTCGCGAGCTCCGAAGGCTGGAAGCGCATGAAGCCCAGCGGCAGCCAGCGTCGTGCACCGTTGACGTTGATACCGAGGTGCGGGATCAACACCACCACCAGCATCAGCAGCGACACGACGAAGAGCCACGGCGCGACGCGCTCCCAGGTCCGCATCGGCACCTGGAACGCGAGCATGCCGGCGACGAAGGCGATCACGAGGGACGCGGCATGGCGCGTGAGGAAGAAGATGGGGCTGTAGCCGGCGCGCGCGAAGCGCGGGTTGTCCGGCATCGCGATGGAGGCCGAATAGACCATCACCAGCCCCCAGGCCAGCAACGCGACCGTGACCCAGACCAGCGCCTGGTCGAAGCCCAGCACCCGCACCGGCGCAGCCTTGGTCTGCGTCATGCCGGCGCTGCCGAGGTGCACCGGCAGGTGGATCGGCAGCGCATCGATGCCGCTCTTCGCGCGACTGAACCAGCCGGCGAAGCGGCCGGTCTTTCCGGTCGAGGCGGGGACTGCGCTCATGCAAGCCCCCATGCTCGGCACTTCGTGTCCTCGCTGCCCCCCGAGGGGGCGCGAGCTTGCTGGGGGCGGCCCGGCGCTGCGCTCATGCAAGCCCCCATGCTCGGCACTTCGTGTCCTCGCTGCCCCCCGAGGGGGCGCGAGCTTGCTGGGGGCGGCCCGGCGCTGCGCTCATGCAAGCCCTCCCTCGGCCGCGAGGTCCTGGACCGTCTCGCAGAACACGGCCGCCCGATGCGCGTAGTCCTTGAACATGTCGAAGCTCGCGCAGGCCGGCGACAGCAGCACCGCGTCGCCGGGCTGCGCGCGCTCGGAAGCGAGCTTGACCGCTTCTTGCAGCGACGCGGCTTTCTGCATCGAGATGCCGGTGGATTCGAGGGCCGATTCGATCTGCGGCGCATCGCGCCCGATCAGCACCACCGCGCGCGCGTACTGGCGCACCGGCGCGGCGAGCGGCGTGAAATCCTGCCCCTTGCCTTCGCCGCCGAGGATCACGACCACCCGGCGGTCTTCGCCCAGGCCGATCAGCGCGGCGACCGTCGCACCGACGTTGGTGCCCTTGCTGTCGTCGAAATACTCGACGTCCTTGATGATCGCGACCGGCTCGACGCGGTGCGGCTCGCCCTGGTACTCGCGCAGGCCATAGAGCATCGGCGCGAGCTGGCAGCCCGCGGCCGATGCAAGGGCGAGTGCCGCCAGCGCGTTGAGGGCGTTATGCCGACCACGGATGCGCAGCGCATCGGCCGGCATCAGGCGCTGGATGTGGATCTCTTCTTCCGGGGCGGCGGCGCCGCGCTTGCGCTTCTGCGTCTCGTCGGCTTCGAGCGCGCGCACCAGCCACGCCATCCCGTGCAGCTTCTCGATGCCGTAGTCGCCCGGGCGCTCCGGCATGCCCGCGCCGAAGGTCACCACGCTGCGGGGCGCCTGCCCCCTGGCGAGCTTCACCGGCGCGGGGCGCATCGCCATGACCGCCTGGTCGTCGCGGTTGAGCACCATCGTGCCCTGCTTGCCGAAGATGCGCGCCTTGGCCGCCGCGTAGGCCGCCATGTCCCCGTGCCAGTCGAGGTGGTCCTGCGTCACGTTGAGCACCGTGGCGGCGGTGGGCTCGAAGCCCTGCACGCCGTCGAGCTGGAAGCTCGACAGCTCGAGTACCCAGACCTCGGGGAGCGTGCCGGCCTCCATGCGCTCCGACAGGGTGTCGAGCAGGGTCGGGCCGATGTTGCCGGCCACCGCAACCGTCTTGCCGGCGCGCAGAACCAGCTGGCCAGTGAGCGCGGTGACCGTCGTCTTGCCGTTGGTGCCGGTGATCGCGAGCACGGCGGGCTCGTAGCCCTTGGGCCTGGGCGGCGGCGCGATCACTTCGGCTGGCGGCGAGAACGAATCATCGTCCTCGTCCCCGGACGCGGTTGCGGGTTCGGTCGCATCGGTCGCCTCGGAGGTCGGCGGCTCCGGCGCGGCGGGCCCTTCGCTCGCATCGGCGGACCCGGCTGCTTCGGCTTCCGCGTTCAGCGCCATCGTCCGCAGATCGGCCAACGCCTGCGCGAACAGATCCAGTTCGCCGCCCACCGGCAGGCCGACCGCGCGCGCGGCTTCGACCACCGCCGCGACATTGGCAGGCGAAAGCCCGGGCGAGCGGTACACCGCGCGCACCGGCGTGCCTTCGATCAGCGACGCCGTGAACGGTCCGCCGACGAAGCTCGCGCCGGGCAGTTCCGCGCGCAGCGTCGCCAGCTGGGGCGGTGCTTCGCGCGTGTCGGCCACGGTGACCTTCGCGCCGTGGCGCGCACACCAGCGCGCCATCGCGAGCCCGGACGCGCCGAGGCCGAGGATCAGAACGTGGAGGTCCTTGAGATGCAGCATCGCCCGCCTACCGCAGCTTCAAGGTGGAAAGACCCACGAGGCACAGCAGCATCGTGATGATCCAGAAGCGCACCACGACCTGCGTCTCGCGCCAGCCGCTCTTCTCGAAGTGGTGATGCAGCGGCGCCATCTTGAGCACGCGCCGCCCCTCGCCGAAGCGCTTCTTGGTGTATTTGAAGTAGGTGACCTGCGCCATCACCGAGATCGCCTCGACCACGAAGATGCCGCCCATCACGAAGAACACGATCTCCTGCCGCACGATGACGGCGATGGTGCCGAGCGCGCCGCCGAGCGCGAGCGCGCCCACGTCGCCCATGAACACCTGCGCCGGATGCGTGTTGAACCACAGGAACGCAAGGCCCGCGCCCGCCATCGCCGAGCAGAACACCAGCAGCTCACCCGAGCCGGGGATGTGCGGGAAGAGCAGGTAGCGCGAGTACACCGCGCTGCCGGTGACGTAGGCGAACACGCCGAGCGCGGAACCGACCATCACCACCGGCATGATCGCCAGCCCGTCGAGGCCGTCGGTGAGGTTCACCGCGTTGCTCGCGCCGACGATCACCAGGTAGGTCAGGATCACGAACCCGATGCCCCCGAGCGGGTAGCTCACTTCCTTGAAGAAGGGCACCAGCAGGTTGATCTTGGGCGGGAAGTCCAGGTCGAAGCCGGAACGCACCCAGGAGAAGAACAGTTCGAGCACGCGCCAGTTGGAGCTCTCCGAGATGCTGAACAGCAGGTAGAAGGCCGCGACCGCGCCGACCACCGACTGCCAGAAATACTTCTCGCGCGAGCGCATGCCCTCGGGGTCCTTGCGCACCACCTTGCGCCAGTCGTCGACCCAGCCGATCGCGCCGAAACCCATCGTGACCCACAGCACGATCCAGACGAACCGGTTCGACAGATCGAACCAGAGCAGCGTCGCGAGCGCGATCGAGAACAGCACGAGCACGCCGCCCATGGTGGGCGTGCCGCTCTTGGTGAGGTGCGTCTCCATCGCATAGCCGCGCACCGGCTGGCCGATCTTGAGGGCGGCGAGGCGGCGGATGACGAAGGGCCCCGCGGCCAGCCCGAACAGCAGCGCGGTCAGCGACGCCATCATTGCGCGGAAGGTCAGGTACTGGAAGACGCGCAGGAACCCGAGTTCCGGCGACATCCCCTGCAGCCATTGGGCAAGTGTCATCAGCATGATGTGAACGAGCGCGGTTCATGCGGCATGACCGGCCTCCCTGTCTTGTTGTTGCGGCACCGAAGCGATGACGGCCTGCACCACGCGCTCCATCTTCATGAAGCGCGAGCCCTTCACCAGAACGCTCGCGGCGCCCGGCAGTTGCGCGAGCACGGCGGCGTTGAGCGAATCGATGTCGCCGAAATGCTGCGCCTGGCCGTTGGCAGGGGCGCCGTACGCCGAGACGCTGTGCACCGTTTCGTCGCCCAGCGCGAACACGGTCTCGATGCCGCGCTCGCGTGCCCAGGCACCGACTTCGGAATGGAATTGAGGCCCCTGGTCGCCGACCTCGCCCATGTCGCCGATGACCAGCATGCGCGGGCCGGGCAGGCTCGCGAGCACGTCGATCGCGGCGCGCATGGAATCGGGGTTGGCGTTGTAGGTGTCGTCGACGAGCGTGATCGTGCGCCCGTCGGGGAGGCGAAGCTCGACGGCCTTGGAGCGCCCCTTGACCGGTTCGAACGCGGCCAGCCCTTCGGCGATCCGGTCCGGCGAAACCCCGCTGGCCAGCGAGCACGCGATGGCCGCCAGCGCATTGACGACGTTGTGGCGACCCGCGATGCGCAGCGCGCAGCGCACCTCGCCGACCGGCGTCCGCGCCGCGAACTTCCAGGCGCCGTGCTGCCATTCGGCGGCCACCAGGGCGATGTCCGCATCGGGATGCACGCCGAAGGTCAGCGTACGCCGCGTCGCACCTTCACGCGCGATGGCCTGCCACAGCGGCGCGAACTCGTCGCCGAAGGGGAACACCGCCGTGCCGCCGTTGGGCAGCGCGGAGAAGACCGCGGCGTTCTCGCGCGCCACCGCCTCGACGGTGGCCATGAATTCCTGGTGCTCGCGCTGCGCGTTGTTGACCAGCGCGATGGTGGGCCCGGTGATCGCGGCGAGGCGCGCGATCTCGCCCGGATGATTCATGCCGAGCTCGACCACCGCGCGCTGGTGCCGCGGCTGGAGCCGCAGCAGGGTCAGCGGCACGCCGATCTCGTTGTTGAAGTTGCCGGCGGTCGCGAGCGCCCCTTGCCCACTGGCGACGCGCAGGATCGACGCGATCATCTGCGTCACCGTGGTCTTGCCGTTGCTCCCGGTGACCGCGATCAGCGGCAGGTCGAACTGCCCGCGCCAGCCGGCCGCGAGCGCACCGAGCGCGACCAGCGTGTCCGGCACCTCGAGGCCCGGCAGGCCCGCGGCTTCGAGACCGCCGTGCGCGAAGGCCGCGACCGCACCGCGCGCCTTCGCGTCGGCGAGGAACTGGTTGGCGTCGAAACGCTCGCCCTTCAGCGCCACGAACAGGTCGCCGGCCGCGAGCGTGCGCGTATCGGTGTGGACGCGGAGGATGGGCGTCGCGGGATCACCGACCAGGCGCGAACCCGGGACCCAGGCATGCGCCTCGCCGAGCGTCATCATCGGAACCATGGCTTGCGATTCGGTCATGCGCCGCTCCTTCGGGTGAGCGCGTCGATGGCATGCGTGCGGTCGGAGAACGCGATGCGTTCGCCCGCGATCTCCTGCCGGGCCTCGTGGCCCTTGCCGGCGATCAGCACCACGTCCTCGGGAAGGGCCTGCGCCAGCGTGTCGGCGATCGCCTTCGCGCGGTCGGGCTCGACCTGTGCCGCCTCGGGGCTCGCCAGTCCGAGCAGGATCTGGCTGATGATTGCGGAGGGCTTCTCGCTGCGCGGGTTGTCGCTGGTCACGACCACGCGGTCGGCCTGCTTTTCGGCGACGGCGGCCATCATCGGGCGCTTGGCCGTGTCGCGATCGCCACCGCAGCCGAAGACGCACCAGAGCGCGCCGCCGCGCTGCCGCACGAGCGGGCGCAGCCCCGCAAGAGCCTTGTCGAGCGCGTCGGGCGTGTGCGCATAGTCGACGACCGCCAGCGGATGGCCGGCCACGCTGAGCCGCTCCATGCGACCCGGCACACTGCCGAGGCCGATGCACGCGGCCACCGCGTCTTCGAGCGACAGGCCGAGCGCCCGCAGCGCGCCGATCACGCCGAGCAGGTTCGAGACGTTGTACTGACCGATGAGCTGCGTCGACAGCCGCACCGGCGGCATGCCCTGCTCCACCACACTGAAGCCGAGGCCTTCGGTGTCGTAGCCGATGTCCTTGGCCACGAGCCGGGCGTGCGCACCTGCGGCGGACACGGTCCAGACGTCGGGCGCGCCCACGCCGGTCTCGATCAGGCTGCCCACCAGCGCGGCACCATGCACGTCGTCGATGTTGACCACCGCCGCACGCAGACCGGGCCAGCGGAACAGTTCGGCCTTGGCCTGCCAGTAGGCATCCATGCTGCCGTGGTAGTCCAGATGGTCCTGGGTGAAATTGGTGAACACCGCGACAGCGATCCGCGTGCCGTCGAGCCGTCGCTCGACAATGCCGATGGAGGACGCCTCGATCGCACAGGCGCCGAATCCGCGATCGGCGAAGCCGCGCAGCTCGCGCTGCAGCAGCACCGGATCGGGCGTGGTCAGCCCCGTGTAGGTCAATTCGGGCGGAACGCCCACGCCCAGTGTGCCGACGACCGCGCACGGCGCGCGACCGGACCGCGACAGCGCCTCTGCAAGCCACCACGCGGTGGACGTCTTTCCGTTGGTCCCGGTGACCGCGAGCACGTCGAGCTGCGCGGAGGGGTTGTCGTAGTAGGCAGCGGCGATCGGCCCCGTCGCCGCCTTCAGGCCCGGATAGGTCGCGATCGCTTCGGCTTCGAATCCGAAGACCCCGCTGCCTTCGGCCTCGACCAGGCAGGCCGCGGCGCCCTGCGCCAGCGCGGCCGGCACGAAGCGTCGGCCATCGGTGGCAGCACCGGGCCAGGCGATGAAGCCGTCGCCGGCGCCGATCGGACGACTGTCCGCGTGCAGCACCCGCGCACGCGCGACCGCAGCCAGCGCGCGGCGTCGTCGGGGGTGCGAAGCATCGTCGTCATCAGAAGCTCTCTTCCACGCCCTTGGTCACCACCAGGGGTTTGACCGCGAGGTCGGGCGCCACGTTCATCATGCGCAGCGTCTGCTGAACCACTTCGCTGAACACCGGGGCGGCCACGATGCCGCCGAAATACTGGCCGTTGCTCGGCTCGTCGATCATCACCGCCACGATGATGCGCGGCTTCTCGATCGGGGCGAGGCCGGTGAACCACGAGCGGTACTGCTTGCTCGCGTAGCCGCGGCCGACCTGCTTGTGGGCCGTGCCGGACTTGCCACCCACCGAATAGCCGATGGTCTGCGCGAGCGGACCGGTGCCGCCGG
Organism: Variovorax ureilyticus; assembly: GCF_050632185.1. Classification (GTDB taxonomy): domain Bacteria; phylum Pseudomonadota; class Gammaproteobacteria; order Burkholderiales; family Burkholderiaceae_C; genus Variovorax; species Variovorax ureilyticus_A. Next base: position 406,114 of record NZ_CP192579.1, on the reverse strand, counting down.
GTCCGGCCGCCATCTGCAGCATCTTGCGCACCGACGCGGCGGTCTGCGGCGAGAACACCTTGACGCCAACGGCGGGCTCGCTGCTCTTGAGGATGGTCGCCGGAATCACGTCGCCGTCGTGTGCGAAGGCGGTGTACGAATGCGCCATCTGGAACAGCGACGCCGACAGGCCGTAGCCGTAGGCCATCGTGGCCTGCTCGACGGGCTTCCACGACTTCCATGGCCGCAGGCGGCCCGTGACCGCACCGGGGAACTGGATCTGCGGCTTCTGCCCGTAGCCGAGCGCGGTGTAGGCGTCCCACATCTCGTGGGGCGTCATCTTCTGCGAGATCTTCAGCGCGCCGATGTTGCTCGACTTCTGGATCACGCCCTCGACGGTCAGCGAGCCATAGTTGTGCGTGTCGCTGATCGTGAAGCCGCCCAGGCTGTAGCGCCCCGGCGAGGTTTCGATCACGGTCTGCGGCTTGATGCGCCCCGCCTCGAGCGCGGTGGCGACCGTGATCGGCTTCATCGTCGAGCCGGGCTCGAAGACGTCGGTCAGCGCGCGGTTGCGAAGCTGCTCGCCCGTGAGGTTCTGGCGCTTGTCCGGCACGTAGCTCGGGTAGTTGGCCAGCGCCAGCACCTCGCCGGTGATCGCGTCGAGCACCACCACGCTGCCGGCCTTGGCCTTGTGGAATGTCACCGCGTCGCGCAGCTTCTGGTAGGCGAAGAACTGCACCTTGCTGTCGATGCTGAGCTGGATGTCCTTGCCCTCGACCGGCGGCACCTGCTCGCCCACGCCCTCGACCACGCGGCCGAGGCGGTCCTTGATGACGCGACGCGAACCGGGCTTGCCTGCCAGGTCCTTGTTGAAGGCGAGCTCGATACCTTCCTGGCCGTTGTCCTCGACGTTGGTGAAGCCCACCACGTGCGCAGCCGATTCGCCTTCGGGGTACTGGCGCTTGTATTCCTTGCGCTGGTAGATGCCCTTGATGTTCAGGGCCGCGATTTCCTTGGCGATCGGCTCGTCCACCTGGCGCTTGACCCAGACGAAGCTCTTGTCCTCGTCCTCGAGCTTCTTGTCGAAATCCTTTTGCGGCATGCCGAGCAGCTTGGCGACCTGGCGCAGCTTGGCCTTGACCTCGGGATCGTCGCGCTCGATGTCCTCCGGGATCGCCCAGATGCTCGGCGCGACCACGCTCTGCGCGAGCAGCAGGCCATTGCGGTCGAGGATGCGGCCGCGATTCGCCGGCAGCTCGAGCGTGCGGGTGAAGCGCACCTCGCCCTGGCGCTGGAAGAAGGCGTTGCCGAACACCTGCACGTAGGCCGCACGCCCTGCAAGCACGATGAAGCCGAGCGCAATGCCCGCGACGATGAACCTGCTCCGCCAGACCGGGGTCTTGCTGGCGAGCAGGGGGCTCGTCGTGTACTGGACGCTGCGGCGGGCCATCTCAGTGCGCTCCTCGCGTGGCGGAGGTGCGCTGCGCGGGCGCGGTCGTCGAAGGCGCGGGCGCGGCGACGGCCGGGATCACGGTGCCGTCCTGGCGCACGTACTGCGTGATCGCCGGCGTGGCCGTACGCATCTTGAGCTGCTCCTTCGCGAGCTTCTCGATGCGCAGGGGCGTGGCCTGTGCGCGCTTCTCGACCTGCAGGCGGTCCTGGTCGAGTTCGAGCCGCCGGGTTTCGAGCTCGACCCGATGCAGTTCGGTGAAGAGCTGCCGCGACAGGTACTGCGTGTGCACGAGGTACATGGCCGAGCCGAGCACGGCGATCAGCAGGAGCAGGTTCAGGCGGGCCAAGGCTCAGCTCCCACCCGCAGTGCGCTCTGCGATGCGAAGGATCGCGCTGCGCGCGCGTGGATTGCCGTCCACTTCGGCTTGCGACGGCTTCACCCGACCCAGGGACTTCAGCTTCATCGCCTTCGGCGCAGCAAAAGGCGCGCGACGGTCATAGACCTCGCGCGAATGCTTCGCGATGAACTGCTTCACGATGCGGTCTTCCAGCGAATGGAAGCTGATCACCGCGAGCCGACCCTGGGGCTTGAGCACGTCGAGACTCGCTTCTAGCGCCTGTTGCAGCTCTTCAAGCTCGGCGTTGATGAAAATCCGAAGAGCCTGAAATGTGCGCGTTGCAGGGTTCTGGCCCGGCTCGCGGGTTTTGACCGCGCCAGCCACGAGCTGGGCCAGCTCGGTGGTGGTTGAAATTGGGCCCCGTTCTTGTCGGCGAGCAACAATCGCCTTTGCAATCTGAACAGCAAACCGTTCTTCGCCATAGTCACGAATCACCTCCGCAATCTGCTGCTGGTCGGCCGTTGCCAGCCACTCGGCCACGCTCTCTCCGCGCGTGGTGTCCATGCGCATGTCGAGCGGCCCCTCGAAACGAAAAGAAAAACCCCGGGCGGGGTTGTCGATTTGGGGAGAGCTGATTCCGAGGTCCAGCAGCAGGCCTGACACGCTGGCCGGCTGGAGCTCTCCCAGATCCTTGAATCCCTGGTGACGGATGGAAAAACGCGCATCCTGGATGCGCGCTGCTTCGGCCACCGCTTCCGCGTCCTTGTCGAACGCGATGAGGCGGCCCTCCGGCCCGAGCCTCGCGAGGATCGCGCGGCTGTGCCCACCGCGGCCGAAGGTTCCGTCCACGTAGGTGCCGGCGGCAAGCGACGATGCGCCGGGCGGCATGTCGGGGAAGAGGGCATCCACCGCCTCTTTCAACATGACGGTCGTGTGGGTCCATGGCTCGTCCACTTCGCGCCTCAGAACGAAAAGTCCTGGAATACGTCCGGCATCTGGCCTTGGGTGGCTTCGGCCTCCTTGGCATCGTAGGTCGCCTTGTCCCAGAGCTCGAAGTGGTTGCCCATGCCGAGGAGGAGGGCATCGCGCGTGATGCCGGCCGCAGCGCGCAACTCGGGCGACACCAGCACGCGACCGGTGCCGTCCATCTCGACATCCATCGCATTGCCGAGGAAGACGCGCTTCCACCACTGGGCCGACATCGGCAGCTCGGCAATGCGCTCGCGAAACTTCTCCCACTCGGGGCGCGGGAACACCATGAGGCAGCCGTGGGGATGCTTGGTGATCGTGAGCTGGCCGCCGGCGGTCGCGCTCAGGACGTCACGATGCCGGGTCGGCACGGAGAGCCGCCCCTTGGCATCGAGACTGAGCGATGAAGCGCCTTGAAACACGACCTGAAAACCCCGCTTGAGAGAGCCGCCGCATGGGTTCTTGCGGCAGTTCTCGACACTTTTTCCCACTTAACTGCACTTTTTTGCACTGTAGCAGGAAACGTCTACTGCGCAACGGGAGGTCGCCGGAATTTTTTGTAATGGAATCAACGACTTAGCGGTGTTTTTGCAACCGCGGAAAACCGAATTCCGTTGCAAATGAAGTACTTAGCTCACGCAATGAATGTGTTGCGTGAAGCGTTCGTTACACAGCGCGGGAATCAGAGAATGAATCGAGAGAGATCTTCGTCGTGACTTAGTGCCGAAAGCCGCGCATCCACATAGGCGGCATCGATGCGCACCGACTGGCCGCCCAGGCGGGTGGCGTCGAAGCTCACCTCGTCGAGCAGGCGCTCCATGACCGTCGAGAGGCGCCGCGCCCCGATGTTCTCGGTGCGCTCGTTCACCTCGTACGCAATGCTCGCGAGCCGGGTGATGCCATCGGCGGTGAATTCGAGGGTGACGCCCTCGGTCGCCAACAGCGCCTGATACTGCTTCACGAGCGAAGCCTGCGTCTGCGTCAGGATGCTTTCGAAGTCCGACACCGAGAGCGACTGCAGCTCGACCCGGATCGGAAAGCGGCCCTGCAGCTCGGGGATCAGGTCGCTCGGCTTGCTCAGATGGAAGGCGCCGCTCGCAATGAAGAGGATGTGGTCGGTGCGCACCACGCCGTACTTGGTGCTCACGGCCGTGCCTTCGACCAGCGGCAGCAGATCGCGCTGCACGCCCTGCCGCGAGACATCGGCGCCCTGCCCTTCGGCGCGCGAGGCGACTTTGTCGATCTCGTCGATGAAGACGATGCCGTTCTGCTCGGCATTGCGAATGGCCCGGCTGCGGATCTCGTCCTCGTTGACCAGCTTGGCCGCCTCTTCCTCGATCAGGAGGCGCATCGCCTCGGAGATCCTGAGCTTGCGCGTCTTGCGCTTGCCGCCACCGAGTTGCCCGAACATGCCACGAAGCTGCTCGGTCATTTCTTCCATGCCGGCGGGGCCCATGATCTCGAGCGGCATCTTGGTGTCGGCGAGCTCGATCTCGATTTCCTTGTCGTCCAGCTCGTGCTGGCGCAGCTTCTTGCGGAAGGCCTGCCGCGTGGCGTTGCCGGCGTCGGAGGTGCTGCCGCCGTCCGGCAGGCGTGCCGGCGGCAGCAGCACGTCGAGGATGCGCTCTTCCGCGCCATCTTCCGCGCGCATGCGGACCTTGGCGCTCTCGGTCTCGCGCGTCTGCTTGACCGCGATTTCGGCGAGATCGCGGACGATCGAGTCGACGTCCTTGCCGACGTAGCCCACCTCGGTGAACTTGGTCGCCTCGACCTTGATGAACGGCGCATCGGCCAGCCGCGCAAGCCGGCGCGCGATCTCGGTCTTGCCGACGCCCGTCGGGCCGATCATGAGGATGTTCTTGGGCGTGATCTCGGCGCGCAGCTTTTCCTCGACCTGCTGCCGGCGCCAGCGGTTGCGCAGGGCGATCGCCACGGCGCGCTTGGCCTCGGGTTGCCCGACGATGTGGTTGTCGAGTTCGGAAACGATTTCCTGGGGTGTCATGGACATAGCGGGCTCACAGACTTTCGACTGTGTGGTGCATATTGGTGTAGATGCAGAGTTCGCCCGCGATCTCCAGCGACTTGCGGACGATCTGCTCGGCAGTCAGATCGGTACTGTCGACCAGGGCCTTGGCCGCGGCCTGCGCGTAGGCGCCGCCGGAACCGATCGCGACGATGCCGTTCTCGGGCTCCAGCACGTCACCGTTGCCGGTGATGATCAGCGAGGTGGTTGCATCGGCCACCGCCAGCATCGCCTCGAGCCGGCGCAGGACGCGGTCGGTGCGCCAGTCCTTGGTGAGTTCGATGGCGGCGCGCGTCAGATGGCCCTGGTGCTTCTCGAGCTTGGCCTCGAAGCGCTCGAACAGGGTGAATGCGTCGGCGGTCGCGCCGGCGAAGCCGGCCAGCACCTTGCCGTGATAGAGCCGGCGCACCTTGCGCGCGCTGCCCTTGATGACGATGTTGCCGAGGGTCACCTGGCCATCACCGCCGATGGCCACCTGGTCGCCATCAGCGGTCTTGCGACGCACGCTGATGATCGTGGTTCCGTGAAATTGTTCCATGCGACATTATCTTTGGTCGCCCTCACGCCTGCCGCTCTGCGAGTGGACGCCCACCCCCGGGCAGGGGGCGATCGGAGCAGCCAGGTTCAGTCCCGGGTCTTCACGGCCGCCTGGTCGGCGATGCCGATCACGCCGAAGAACGCCGCGACCAGGCGATGCGCGTCGGTGAACTGGACGCGCTGCCCGCGGGCATGCCGCGCCGTGACCCAGTTGAGAAGCGAACCCGCAGCGGCGAAGTCCATGCGGACGAGGGCGGCACAGGAAATGTCCGGCGCGGCCGTTTCGCCGAGTTCGCCATCGAGCCGCTGCCAGGTGGAAAGAGACTCGCCGGCCAGCTCACCGCTCAGGGTCGCGCTGCCTGCCTGCGGCGCACCGCCGGAGAAGCTGCCGGGCTTGGTGGCTCTCGGGAGATCGAGCGGCAAATAGCTGCCTTTGGGGTCCTCCCAGGGCGGCGGCGACACTTCATAGGTGATGCAGTAGTTGAGCGCCAGGAGTTCGAACTCGTCGGCCCGGTGCATCACGCGCAGCGCAGCCATGTGAAGTTGCCACCAGACCGCGTCGACATTGCGTTCATTGGCCGGCGTCGCCTCGGCCAGGACCAGCAACAACTGGTCCGCCCCCGCAAAGCGCAGCTGGACCGTCGAATCCGCCCAGTGATTGAGCAAGGCGCGCAACGGCCCCGCGGCGTCGGCCTCGATGGTGTCGAGAGCGGTCCAGTCGAGTTTCCACGAAGGTCCGGCCGCGCCGAGGGCGCGCGTGAGGCCGATCAGGGCCTCGCGCGTGAGACGCGGCGGGCTCGTCCAGTCCGCCCCGCCCGCCTGAGGCGTACCCGGCGGCGTCAGGGGCGCTGATGCCGCACGGACGGAATTCGCCAGCGCGCGGAACGAGATCCAGTCGGGCGGCGTGCGCTTCATGCGCTGCGCATAGCGGGTGCTCGCGGCAACGAATTTCTCGGCGTCGCCGGTGGCGCGATAGAAATCAAGCAGCGCGCGCCAGGTGTCGTCGTGACCCCCGAGGGACTGTCGGGCGCCAGCGCCTGGAGAAGGATCGCTTCGGTGCCGGCGTCGTCGCCGTGGGCGAAACGGATGCATGCCTCCTCGAGGCTGCCATCGTGCGTGGGCGCATCGGCAGCAGGAAGCTGCGCGCCGGTGCCACCCTGCGGCACACCGGGCACGGTATCGGCGTAGGCGCGCGAGTGCTGGACGGCCATCGGTTCGGCTGGCGCCCCCTCGGCCTTTTCCTCGGACCGCGCGTTGCGGGCCTTCCACCACTGCTGCGACATCTGCTCTTCGATCTCGTCGATCTTCTTGAGCGTGAGCGCCCTGCCCTCGGACTTGCCCGAGGTGCTGCTGACATTGAAGGCGGACGGCGTCACCGCCGCATCACGGCCGCCGGCGGCCTCGCGCTGCCGTAGCTTGCGCAGCATGTCGAACTCGCGGCGGCGCACGAAATCGTTGCGCTGCCGCCGCTCGATCATCTCCTTGAGCATTTCACGGCTGTAGCCGTTCTCGAGCGACGAGGAATCGTCGGCGTCGAGCTCCGACCAGTCCTTCAGCGGATTGCGAACGAACTTCGCGACCTTCGACAGCAGGCGGCCGGTTTCTTCCTTGCCCATGCGCTTCGTCTCCGTCCGGCTCCCGCGGGATCAGTCCCCGAACATCTTCTGCTTGAGCTCGCGGCGCTGCTGCGCCTCGAGGGACAGCGTGGCGGTCGGGCGGGCCAGCAGGCGGCCGACGCCGATGGGTTCGCCGGTTTCGTCGCAGTAGCCATAGTCGCCGGCGTCGATGCGCTGGATCGACTGCTCGATCTTCTTGAGGAGCTTGCGCTCGCGGTCGCGCGTGCGCAGTTCGAGCGCGTGCTCTTCCTCGATGGTCGCGCGATCGGCCGGATCGGGCACGACCACGGTGTCCTCACGCAGGTGCTCGGTCGTCTCGCCGGCGTTTTCGAGGATGCCGCGCTTGAGTTCCAGAAGCTTCAGGCGGAAGAACGCCATCTGCTTTTCGTTCATGTATTCGGAGTCGGGCATCGCGATGACTTCGGCGTCCGTCAGTTCTTCGGCGGACTTGGCCTTCCAGTTGTTCGCGAGCTTGGGGTCCTTCTTGATCGCGACCGGCGGCGGCGGGACGAGCGGGTTGGACGAGGTTTGCACGAAGCTGGATTTCGCGGCAGTCGACGCGACCGCCTGCGGCATGGAGGGCACGGTCACCTGCGACAGCCGGGACGACGGACGCGCGCTGCGGGCGGGCACGGAGGCGGCGGTCCCGGCGGGAGTCACCGTGGCGGTAGAGGATTCGGAGGCGGCAGCCGTTTTTTTCATGGGAGTCGGTGGTGCAGATGGCGCGGGGTGGAAACCGGCCGGTTTGGAGGACGAGGCGCCGGCAGTCGCCGCCTTGACCTTGCTCGTGGCGGAGGCCGTTGATGCGGCGGCGGGCTGGGCGGGCTTTGCAACTGAAACCTTCTTCGCTGCGGGCACAGCCTGCTCGGCAACCGCCGTCTTCTTGACGGCCGGCTTCGACGCTGGCTTGGCTTTGGCGACAGGTTTCTTCACAGTGACTGGCTCCTTCGACGAACTCGAACGCACATTCAATGGATGTCTCCCGCGTGGATTTCACGGGTGCTCGCCTACGGCGAACCCAAGGGTTATACCCCTGAAAACGACCCAGAAACGCACGCAGTCTTATCCCGGAAGTCACACACCGCCCTAAAAAAAGGACGGGGTGGCTCCCGGAACAGGCGCGCGATTGTATAGAGAAGTGGAGCCGGCCGGTGGGACAGCCCCCACGCGTCGCGTTGCGTGTCGTCACTGCCCCCAAGGGGGCCGCAGACCGGCTTGGGGCGGCCTGGCGCCGACCTCAGACCAGACACTGGTCCAGCCCCTGCTCCAGGATCTCGCGCGGCAGGTCGATGCCGATGAAGACCATGCGGCTGCTGCGCTTCTCGTCGGGCCCCCAGGCGGGGCCGAGATCGCTGCCCATGAGCTGGTGCACGCCCTGGAAAATCACCTTGCGCTCGGTGCCCTGCATGTCGAGCACGCCCTTGTAGCGCAGCATGCGCGGGCCGTAGATATTGACCACCGCGCCGAGGAAGTCCTCCAGCCGCGCCGGGTCGAACGGCCGATCGGCGCGATAGACGAAGCTCTTCACGTCGTCGTCGTGGTGATGGTGGTGCCCGTGACCGCCGTGCTGGTGCGAGGGGTGGTCGCAGTGCTCGCCGTGCGCGTGGTCATGGTCGTGCTCGTCCTCTTCCTTGAGGAAGTCCGGATCGATGTCCAGCTTGGCATTGAGGTTGAAGCCGCGCAGGTCGAACACATCCTTGAGCGGCACCTCGCCGAAATGCACCTTCTGCTGCGGCGCGCGCGGGTTCATGTGCTTGAGGCGGTGGATCAACGCATCCGTTTCCTCGGCCGCGACCAGGTCGGTCTTGCTGATGAAGATCTGGTCGGCAAAGCCCACCTGCCTGCGCGCCTCCTGGCGGTCGTTGAGCTGCTGGGGTGCGTGCTTGGCGTCCACCAGCGTCAGGATCGAATCCAGCAGATAGCTCTCGGCGATCTCGTCGTCCATGAAGAAGGTCTGCGCCACCGGGCCCGGATCGGCGAGGCCGGTGGTCTCGATCACGACGCGATCGAAGTCGAGCAGGCCCTTGCGCTTCTTGGCGGCCAGCAACTGCAGCGCTTCCCGCAGATCCTCGCGGATGGTGCAACAGATGCAACCGTTGCTCATCTGGACGATCTGCTCCTTGGACTCGGTCACGAGGATGTCGTTGTCGATGTTCTCCTCGCCGAACTCGTTCTCGATGACGGCGATCTTCTGGCCGTGCGCCTCGGTCAGGATGCGCTTGAGCAGCGTGGTCTTTCCGGAGCCGAGAAAGCCGGTGAGGATGGTGGCGGGAATGAGGGCCATAGGTATGAATCTCCCCCAGCCTCGCCCACTTCGTGTGGCTCTGCACCCCCTCTCCGGGGGCGCACCCGGCGGCCCGGCAGAGCCGGTTCCGCGGGTGCCCTGGCCTGGGTCGGGCCAGTTTCAGACGTGTGGCGAAGCTGGTGGTTGTGAAAAACGGAAAGTTTAGCGACGGCCGGCCGGCCCCGCTTCGCTAGGGTCAAGCGTTATTTGCGCACGACCACCAGGCCTTTCAAGTATTCGCCTTCCGGGAATTCGATGGTCATGGGATGGTCGGGCGCGGCGCCGAGCCGCTCGGTGATGTAGCCGTCCACGCCCGCATCGATGCCCGCCGACGCCACGATCTTGTGGAACAGATCGGCCCCGATGCCGCCGGAGCACGAGAAGGTCAGCAGATGCCCGCCCCGCGCGAGCAGCTTGAAGGCCTGGCGGTTGAGGTCCTTGTAGGCGCGCGCGGCCCGCTCGGCATGGGCGACGGTCGGCGCGAACTTGGGCGGGTCGAGCACGATGGCATCGAAAGTCCGGCCTTCGTCCACGAAGCGGCGCAGCGAGGCATTGACGTCGGCATCGAGGAACTGCGCCTGCGCGTCGTCGAATCCGTTGAGGACCAGGTGCGCCCGCGCCCGTTCGAGCGCCGGAAGCGACGAATCGATCGAGATCAGCTCGGCCCCGGAGACAGCGCCCGCCGCCTTCAGCCCCGCCAGCGCGGCGACCGTGAAGCCGCCCGTGTAGCAGAAGCAGTTGAGCACGCGCCTGAACCGGCGTCTCGCCGCCAGCTCGGCGAAGCGCCTGCGGCTGTCGCGCTGGTCCAGGTAGAAGCCGGTCTTGTGGCCGGTCGCGATGTCGAGGCTGAGGCGCCACTCGTGCTCGCGGATCGTGAGCTCGGTTTCGCCGCTGCCGCGCAGCCAGCCGGTGACCGGCGCGAGTCCTTCGCGCTCGCGGCCGCTGGCGTCGGAGCGCTCGTAGAGCTTCCCCAGGCCGGTGGCCGCGAGCAGGGCATCCGCCAGGACACCCTTCCAGCGCTCCACGCCGGTGGAGAGAAACTGCGCCACCAGCGTGTCGCCGTAGCGGTCGACGATCAGCCCCGGCAGCCCGTCGGCCTCGCCATGGACGAGGCGCACGCCGTCGCTTCGCAGATCGAAAAGGCTCCGTGCCTCAACCGCGCTCGCAACCCGTGCGCCAAAGAACGCGGCATCGATGCGCTGCTTCTCATCGAAGCTCCAGGCCCGGGCGCGGATCTTGGAGTCTGGACTGAACGCCGCCCAGGCGAGGAACTTGCCGTCGCTGGATTCGATGCGCACGGTTTCGCCCGCATCGCCACCGCCCTTGGCGATGGCGGATTCGAACACCCACGGATGGCGCCGCTGCAGCGAGCGCTCCTTGCCGGGTCGGAGACGGAGGACTTTCATGGCTTGCCGTTCTTGATCTTTCTTTCGTCCGCGGACGGCTTGCGCTCGTCGCGGGCGCGCGCCCTGGGGTGGGCGGCGTCATAGGCCCGCGCGAGATGCTGGAAATCCAGCCGCGTGTAGACCTGGGTGGTGGAGATGTTCGCGTGCCCGAGCAGTTCCTGCACCGCGCGCAGATCGCTGCTCGATTGCAGCACGTGGCTCGCGAAGGAATGCCGGAGCATGTGGGGATGCACCGGCACGGCGAGGCCGGCTTTCAGGCTGCGCTGGCGCAGCTGCTTCCAGACCGACTGCGCCGAGAAACGCAGGCCGTTGCGGCCGATGAAGAGGGCAGCCGCGCTTTCGGGATTGCACAGGCGCGCCGCTTCGTTGGCCGGACAGTCGTCCCGCACGGCGAGCCATGCGCGAAGCGCTTCTGCAGCCTTGCTGCCGACAGGCACGAGGCGGCGCTTGCTGCCCTTGCCGAACACATTGGCTTCGGCCGATTCGAGGTCGACCCAGCCGCGCGCCGCGGGACTGGGCCGCACGTCCAGTCCGGTCAGTTCGCTGACCCGCAGGCCGCAGCCGTAGAGAAGCTCGACGATGGCGCGGTCGCGCGCTTCGGCCCAGGGGTCGGCTTCCGCGTCATGGAGTTCCGCGAGCTGGACGGCGTCGTCGACCGCGAGCGCCTTCGGCAGCGGCCGGTCCGCTTTCGGCGCGTGGACATCCTGCACCGGATTCGATCCCACCAGCCCCTCATGGCCGAGCCACCGATAGAAGCTGCGCCAGCACGAGAGCACCAGCGCAATGCCGCGCGACTCGCGCCCGGCGCTGTGGAGCTGCGCCATCCAGCGCCGCACGTGCACGGTCTGGACCTTGTCGAGCGCGACCCCGGCCGCATCCGCCTTCTCCGCGAGCGCCTTCAAGTGGATGCTGTAGAGCTCCACCGTGCGCGCGGCAAGCCGGCGCTCGACACGCACGTACTCAAGATAGCGCTCGATCAACTGGGACACGTTTCTCCTTCCAGAAACACCGCGGAACCGGCTCCGCCGGGCCGCCGGTGTTGCCCCCGGCCGGGGGTCGGCGGCCACACGAAGTGGGCAAGCCTGGGGGCGAGCTAAAAATTCCCGGAATTCTTGACGATCGCGAAGGGCTCGCGCAATGCGCCCTTGAACACCATGCCCCAGCGCTGCCAGCAAGAGGTGGACGCGGCGGCGTACTGGACGTCGAACATCCGGTCGAAACCGGATGCGCGCACGAGGCGCTCGATCCGCCAGAGATGATAGGGCTCGGAGACGACGATCACGCTCTGCACCCCCGCCGCCTGCATCAGCGGGCTGGACATCGAGAGGTTCTCGCGCGTGGTCTGCGAGCGCGGCTCCAGCAGCAGCGGCCCAGCGTAGCCGGCCGAACGGGCGTGCTGCTCCATCACCTCGGCTTCGATGCGGCCATCCTCGCTGTCCACCCCGCCGCTGAAGACGAGCTTCCGCACGAGCCCTTCCTTTGCGAGCGCGATGCCGGCATCGACACGGCCGGTCAGGCAGGGATTGGGCTTGCCGTCGCGATAGGCCCGGTTGCCGAGCACCAGCGCCACGTCCGCCGCGCGCTGCGGTGGATGCGCGAGCACCTCGCGCGCGTGCCGCCAGACCGTGACCGAGATGGAGACGTAGCCCAGCAGGAAGACCAGGAGCGCGCCCCACAGGCCGCGCCGGAGCGCGCGACTCAAGACCGCAGCCGCGAGAGCGCGCTCGAGGCGAGCTCGGCGATGCGCTCCAGGAACTCGGTGCCCATCTCGGCGTTGTAGCGCTGCGCATCGGGCGAGGCGAGCACCAGCAGGCCGAAGGCCGGCAACTCGGGCGAGTCCCGCAGCGGGATCAGCGCGATCGAGACGGCGGCCTGCGGCTCGGCCAGCCACGTGGCCGCCTCGAAACCGGAATTCAGCCCGCAGTACGGCGCCGTCAGCGAGGTGACGAGCGTCTTCACGTCATCGCTCACCGATTGCGTGTAGGGCTCGTCGAAGTAGGCGCTGTCGCAATCCCAGACCTTGATGGCGGCCTGCGGCACCAGGAAGAGGCTTTGCAATTGCAAAGCGATCTCCATCGGAAGCTGGCGCGGATCGCGCGTGGTCAGCAGCGCGCGCGTCCAGCGCTGGAGCCGGTCGGCCGTCACGCCGTTCTCGGTGCCGTGGCGCACCATGTCCATGATGCGGTGTTCCAGCGCCTTGATCTTCTCGCGCAGCATCTCGGCCTGCCGCTCCTGCAGGCTGACCGCGCGGTTGCCGTGCGGGCTGGTGAGCTGCACCTGTCCGAGCAGCTGCGCGTGGCGCTCGAAGAAGTCCGGGGTGTTCGACAGGTAGTTGGCGATGTCGTCTTCGGTGATCGGGTTCATGACGTCTTGGTTGATGTTCTTCATGGCAGCTCCGGCACTTCGATGTCGCCTTCAAATACGGTCACGGCCGGCCCGGTCATGAGGACCGGCGCGCCGTCGCCGGCCCATTCGATGGTGAGCACGCCGCCGTGCGTCTCGACGTCCACGCGCGACGCCAGCAGGCCGAGCCGGATGCCGGCCACCACCGCCGCGCAGGCGCCGGTGCCGCAGGCCAGGGTTTCGCCGGCGCCGCGCTCGAAGACGCGCAGCCGCACGTGCGAACGGTCGACCACCTGCATGAAGCCGGCGTTGACCCGCTGGGGAAAACGCGGATGGTGTTCGATCAGCGGCCCTTGCACGGCCACCGGCGCCGTGTCGACGTTGTCGACCACCTGCACCGCATGCGGATTGCCCATCGACAGCACCGCGACCGAGACGATCGCGCTGTCGGCATGCGTGCCCAGCGCCAGATGCCACCTGTGCCAGCCGTTCTCGTGCAACGGGGTGAGCCCCGCCATGTCGAAGGGAACGCGCGCGGGCTCGAAGATCGGTGCACCCATGTCCACGGTCACGCGGCCATCGGCGCCCATGCGCGGCTCGATGACCCCGGAGAGCGTCTGCACGCGCACCGCGCGCTTGGGCGTGAGGCCGTGCTCGTGCACGAAGCGCATGAAGCAGCGCGCGCCGTTGCCGCACTGCTCGACCTCGCCGCCGTCGGCGTTGTGGATCACGTACTGGAAATCGACCCCTTCGCCGGGCGACGGCCGCACCGACAGGATCTGGTCGGCGCCGACGCCGAAATGGCGGTCGGCCAGGAAGCGGTATTGCGCCGGCCCCAGGCCGAGCGGGCCGCGGGTTTCGTCCAGCACGACGAAGTCGTTGCCCGCGCCTTGCATCTTGGTAAAGCGGATTCGCATCGCGGAATTATCTGCTGGCGCGCGACACGGAGCCGGTCGAGCGCAGTCGTGATCTGGATTATCTTCACGCAATGGCTTCCCAAGACCCCGCCTTCATCCCGAACGCCGGTGAACTCCCCGTGGTCCCACTGCAATTCATCGCGAGCCCGCGCCATGCCGAGGCTCAGGCGGCTGCCGCCCGGCGCTCCTCGATCAGCTTGACGAGCGCGAACAGCGTGCGGTTGACCGGCACCGGCACGCCGAGTGACTCGCCCTTGCGCATCACGTAGCCGTTGAGATGGTCGATCTCGGTGCGCTTGCCGCGCGCGAGGTCCTGCGCGGTGGACGAGTACTGCGTCGGCATCGTCTGCACGAGGCCCGCGACCGCCTGCCATGCATCGCCGGGGAGCCTGACGCCACCGGCCTGCGCGACCGCGACGCATTCCTGCACCACGTCGCGCATCACGCCTTCCACGCCCTCGCCGGGCACGACGCGGCCGTAGGGAAGCTGCGAGATCGCCGACAGCGCGTTGTAGGCGCAGTTCAGGATCAGCTTCATCCACAGCGCACCGATCACGTTGTCGGACACCTGCGTCGGGATGCCCGCCTCTGCGAAGGTCTTCGCGATGCCATCGCTCGCAGCGGTCGGCGCGATGACCAGCTCGCCGCGCCCGTGGTGCTTCACATGGCCGGGGCCGGCCATTTCGGTGGCCACGTACACGACGGCGGGCGCGACCACCTGCGACAGACGTGACTGCAACCGCTCGGCGTTGTCGACGCCGTTCTGGAGCGTGAGCACCACCGCCCCGGGCTTCAGATGCGGCTTCATTTCGTCGGCGGCGATCTCGGTGTCGGTGGACTTGACGCAGAAGAGGACCAGATCCGCCCCGCGCACCGCGCTGACTTCGGTACTGGCATCGAGCTGGACCTGCTCCTTGAAGCTCCGCGTATCGAGCAAAAGCCCATCGCGGCGGATCGCCTCGACATGCAGCGGCCTGCCGATCAGCGTCACCGCGTGGCCGGCGCGCGCGAGCATGCCGCCGTAATAGCAGCCGACCGCGCCGGCGCCCATTACCGCAATCTTCATTGAATTTTCCTCATCGGTTCACGAATCTTCTCATCGTGCGCACGGCGCGTGAGATTTGCATCAGATGCTCGCTTCGTTACATCGAGTCACCGCGCAGCCTGCTTATATTGCCGTCGTTTTTTCAGGGAGCACACACCACATGAACAGCAATCTCAAAGTCTGGTCCGCCGAATTCCTCGGCACCTTCTGGCTGACCCTCGGCGGCTGCGGCAGCGCAGTGCTTGCGGCGGCCTTCCCCGAGCTCGGCATCGGCCTGCTCGGCGTTTCGCTCGCCTTCGGGCTGACCGTCGTCACAGGCGCCTACGCGTTCGGGCCGATCTCGGGCGGGCACTTCAACCCGGCCGTCTCGCTCGGTCTGGTCGCCGCAGGCCGCATGCCGATCGGCCGCCTGCCGGGCTACGTGATCTCGCAAGTGGCGGGCGCCTGCGTGGCCGCCGCGATCCTCTATCTCATCGCCTCCGGCAAGCCGGGCGCCGAACTCGGCGGTTTCGCGGCCAACGGCTTCGGCGAGAACTCGCCGGGCCACTACGGCATGACGGCGGCGCTGGTCACCGAGGTGGTCATGACGGCCGTGTTCCTGCTCGTGATCCTTGGCGCGACGGCAAGCCGCGCGATCCCTGGCATGGCGGGCCTCGCGATTGGCCTGTGCCTCACGCTGATCCACCTCGTGTCGATCCCGGTGACGAACACCTCGGTCAACCCGGCGCGCAGCACGGGTCCGGCCCTGTTCGCCCCGCAGTGGGCGATGGACCAGCTCTGGCTGTTCTGGGTTGCGCCGCTGGCAGGCGCGGTGCTCGGCGCGCTGATCTACCGCGTTCTGCTGGCCGACCGCCAGCCGCAGGTCGCGGCGCAGGATGCGTAAACGACCTTGAGCCGACAAACCTGCGGTCTCCTCATCTATAAATCCGGATCGAGGAGACATCTTGAAGGCCGGGCATACGCCCCGGGCGTTGTTGCGAAAAGGGCTTCGGCAAGCGTTAATCCGACGCATCGCAACAACAGTCGCACTGCATGAACGCAGCCCCGATCAGCATCGCCGTCTTCGCCGCCATCCTGCTCTACGCATTCTGGCGCACGCTTTCCCAGCGAACCGGTGAGCGCACGCCGCCAGCCGCGCACCTGCCCATGCGCGCCGCGCGCCGACCGCAACATCACGCCGACATCCGCCAGCTGCTGGGTCAGATGTCGGAATCGCTGCGGGCCCGGCTCCACTCCGCCGGCATGGCGCTGGAGATGATGCTCCCGACCGACCCGCTGCCCGTGCTGCTCGACCGCTCGGGCATGCAGGAGGTCTTCGCGCACATCGTCGATTTCGCGTGCCGCGCCATGCAGGCCGGAAGCACCTTGCGCGTGCTCGGCCGCGTCGAGGGCACACATGCGGTGGTCAATTTCATGGACGCCGCGCCCGACGCCGGCGAGCCGCGCCTCGCGCGCTGCTTCGACGCTGCGTCCACCAGGGCCGTGGCGCGGAATGGCGACGGCGAGACGATGGCGAGCGTCGCCCTCTGCGCGCAGATCGTGTCCGAGCACCGGGGCCGCATCTACTCGGCGCCTTCGCCCCTCGGCAGCCTGGGCATCACCCTGCGGCTTCCGCTTCAGGACGCGATCGGGAGCGTTCATTGAACTCCGCCTTTTCTCCCACTTCGCCGCGCACAGTCTCCGCTCCGCGCCTTGCGCTCTCCGGAGCCACGAACATGGTCCCGCCCTCTCTCCGCAGCCCTGGCCTTGGCCATGCCCTGGGTGCGATCGGCGCGCTCGGCCTGTTCGTGGCCACCGGCTTCACCTGCGCCAACGGCATGGCGCCGGCCAGCGCTTCGACGCTGGCGCCGATCATGACCACCGGCCCTGCGAACGCCTCGCTCACCACAGCCGGCAACGAAAAGAAGTGCCCCGCCAAATGAAGCTTCGAGGCTGCCAGCGCGCCGGTGCGGTCCGGGGCCTCGCAGCTTGAGCACGATCCGCCCGCAGCGCGTGCCGCACAATGCGGCGCCTCCCGCATCCGCCGCCATGCCCCGCCTGACCCTCTTCCGGAAGATCTTTCTTGCACTGGTGCTGCTGCTCGCGGCGCTGCTGGCCATCTTCACCACCTTCTCGTGGCTCGGCCTGCAGCGCGGCCTCGGCGCCTACGTGGCCGAGATCGAGATCCGCCGCATGGACTGGTTCGCCGAACTGCTCCGCAAGCACCACGCGACGAATGGCAACTGGGATGACCTGCGCAGCAACGAAGCCGCATGGCTGCGGCTGCCGATGAACGCCTTCGGGGTGGTGGAGCGCGATTCGGCCATCGCCGGCCCGCCCGGCGAGCCACCGCGCCGCATCCCGCCGTGGCCGCCGCGCGATTTCCGCCCGCCGTCGTGGGAGATCGGCCCGTCGGGCGGCAATCCGCCTCCAGGCCCGACAGGGCCACCCGAACTCCCGCCGCCCCGGCCTTTGTGGCCCCCGCCGCGGCACGGCATGCTGGGCGAGTTGCTGCGCAATCCCGATTCAGTCTACCGGCGGCTGGGCCTGCTCGACGCGAACGACGTCTGGGTGGTCGGCGCGAAGGTCGATCCATCGACCGCCGCGCGCCTGCCGTTGCGCGAGGGGGACCGCCTGATCGGCACGCTGGTGCTCGCGCCGCTGCAGGGGATGGAAACCGACGCCGACCGCGCCTTCGTCGCGCGACAGTCCGGCTTCGTCATCTGGACCGGCGTGGCGGGCCTCGCGATCGCGCTGCTGCTCGCGTGGCTGCTCGCGCGCCGCTGGTTCGCTCCGATCGACGCGCTGACGCAGGGCGCGCAACGCATCGCGCAAGGCCGGTTGGACACGCGCGTGTCCGTGCGCGGGAGCGACGAGCTCGCGCTCCTGGGCCGCACCTTCAACGACATGGCCGAGCGCCTCGACCACATCGAAGCATCGCGCCGCGAGTGGCTGGCCGACGTCGCGCACGAACTGCGCACGCCGCTGGCCGCGATGCGCGCCGAGATCGAAGCGCTGCAGGACGGCATCCGCACCTTCGACCAGAAGACCGCCCTGCGGCTGCACCGGCAGGTCATGCGGCTGGGGCAACTGGTGGACGACCTGCGCAGCAGCATGCGCGAGCAGAGCGAGAGCTCGCCGCTCTTCGTCACGGTCTATCCGCTCTCGATCCTGAAAGAGGCGCTCGCGCTGACCCGCGAACGCTTCGCCCGACGAAGGATTTCGCTGGATGCCGCCGCACTCGACACGCCTGCCGGCCGCCACCCGCCGTCCTCGCGCGGCGACGCGCGCCGGCTGCACCAGGCGTTCATGAATCTGCTCGAGAACACGCTCTCCTACACCAACACCGGCGGCCGGGTGCGCATCGATGCGCAAGTCGAGAGCGACGAAGGCAGGGAACGTCTGGTCCTTCGCTTCGACGACAGCCCGCCCGGCGTGCCGCCCGAGGAAATGCCGCGCCTGTTCGAGCGACTCTTCCGCGGCGAAGCCTCGCGCAGCCGCGCACTCGGCGGCTCCGGACTCGGGCTCGCGATCTGCCGCGCCACCTTCGAAGCGCACGGAGGATCGATCGAAGCCTCGCCCTCGCCGCTCGGCGGATTGCGCCTCACGGTCATCCTGCCGCTGGAGAATGCGGCATGACGCGCATCCTCGTGGTCGAAGACGAAGACGACATCGCCTCGGTGCTGGTGGACTACCTGCGCCATGCAGGCTATGCGCCGGAACGGGCCGCCGACGGCGAGGCCGCGCTCGAACGCATGGTGGCCGACCCGCCCGCCCTCACGCTGCTCGACGTGATGCTGCCGCGCCTGGACGGCATGGCGGTGCTGCGCGAGGTGCGCCGGCACAACGCGAATCCGGTCATCATGCTCACCGCGCGCATCGAGGAAGTCGACCGCCTGGTCGGCCTCGAACTCGGCGCGGACGACTACGTGTGCAAGCCCTTCTCTCCGCGCGAGGTCGTGGCGCGGGTGCGCGCCGTGCTCCGCCGCAGCGCCGCGCACGATGCGCCCGCCACGACCGCTGTGCGCCGCCTGGAGCTGGACGACGCGCTGTGGCGCGCATCGCTGGATGGCGTGCCCCTCACCCTCACGCGCCTCGAGTTCCGGCTGCTGCAGGCGCTCTCGCGCCAGCCGGGGCGGATCTTCTCGCGCTCGCAGTTGCTGGACCTCGCCTATGACGACGCCGCCGAAGTGACCGAGCGCGCCGTCGACAGCCACGTCAAGAACCTGCGGCGCAAGCTGGCCGCGACCGGTTCGGAGCACGACTGGATCCGCTCGGTCTACGGCGTCGGCTTCGCGTTCGAAGAACCTGCCGACTGAGCGCCGCGCGTTCTTCACTCCCAGATTCCTCCGAAGTTGCGGGCGAGCATCGCCGCCGCAACAGGAAGGAAGGAATACCCCCGTGACTCGTCCCTACGGCTGGAGTCTGCTCGGCCTCGCCGCGGTGCTGCAGGGCTGCTGCGTGATGCCGCCACCGCCGCCTCCGCCACCCCCACCGCCCCATCATCACGAACATCGCCCGCCGCCGCCCGAGTTCATGCGCGCCTGCGAAGGCCAGCACGAAGGCGCCGCCGTCCAGCTCACCGGACGCGACGGCGAGCCGCTCGAGGGCACCTGCCGGCGCGCGCCGGACGGGCGGCTGGTCTTCATGCCGCCGCCAACGCCGCAGCGCTGAGCACGACGCGCCGGCTCAAACCCAGCCGGCGCGCTTGAAGCGGTAGTACAGATAGCCGCAGAGCGAGCCGATGAGCAGCAGCGCGACGACATAGCCGTAGCGCCATTCCAGCTCCGGCATGTTCTTGAAGTTCATGCCCCAGATGCCCGCGAACGAGGTGCACACCGCGAAGATCGCGGCCCAGGCGGCGAGGCGCTTGGTGACCTCGTTGTCCTCGATCGTGACCATCGAAAGGTTCACGCTGATCGCGGTGCCGATGGTGTCGCGGATCGCGTCGGTCGACGCATTGATGCGCCCGAGGTGGTCCACCACATCACGGAAGTAGGCCTGCGAGCCCATGCAGATCTGCGGCACGCGGCCGCCGTAGAGCTTGCCCGCACCCTCCAGAAGCGGCGCGACCGCGTGCTTGAGCACGGTGAGCCGCTGCTTCAACTCGTAGAGCCGCTGCACGTTCTCGCGCGCCTCGCCCTTGGTGAAGATGCGCGCCTCGATCATCTCCAGCTCGACCTCGAACGCATCGATGATCGGGAAGTAGCGGTCGACCACCGCATCCATCAGCGTATACAGAACAAAGCCCGGGCCGTTCTTCAGAAGCTCCGGCTCTCGCTCGCAGCGGGCGCGGACTTCGGTGAAGCCGTGCTCGCTTCGGTTGCGCACCGACACGACGTAGTTCTGGCCGACGAAGACGTCGATCTCGCCAATCCCGAGCGTCGACTGCCCATCGCCCTGGGGCTCCAGCAGGTGCATCACCACAAAGAGCGAATCGCCGTATTCCTCCACCTTCGGCCGCTGGTGGCCGTGCTGCGCGTCCTCGACCGCGAGCGGGTGCAGCTCGAACTCCTGCCGCACCTCTTCCAGCTCCTCGGGTGTCGCGTCGTAAAGCGCCACCCAGACGAAGCAGCCCGGAAGCGTGAGGTAGTCGCCGATGCTCGAGACCGGAATGTCGGCGAGCTTGTTGCCGTTTTCGTAGACCACGCAGTTGACCAGCATGCGATTCACCCCGGGGGAAACAAAGGCGGCCCATCTTGCCATGGGCCGCCCTTGTCGGCGGGCGCTCAGAGCTGGCTCATGCCTCCATCCACGATGACTTCGGTGCCGACGATGAAGGCCGACTCCGGCGCCGCGAGGTGCAGCACGGTCGATGCGAGTTCTTCCGGCGTGCCGAAGCGGCCGAGCGGGACTTGCGCCTGGATCTGCGCGGCGACGGTTTCCAGCGCGCTCGCGTCGAACCCGAGCTTGCCGTACAGCGGCGTGCGGATCGGCCCGGGACTCACGACATTGACCCGCGCACCTTGCGGCAGCAACTCGGCCGACAGCGTCTTTGCCAGCGAGACGACCGCCGCCTTGCTCGCCGCGTAGACCGCGCTGTTGGGCATCCCGATATGGGCGTTGATCGAGCCGTTGATCACGATCGACGCACCCTGCGCGAGCAGCGGCGCGAGCGCCTGCACCTGGAAGAAGACACCCTTGACGTTGATGTCGAAGGTTTCGTCCCAGAGGGCTTCGGTGATGTCGGACAGACCCGCGAACTTCGCGATGCCGGCATTGAGGAATGCCGCGTCGAGCTTCAGGCCGCGACCCGAGATCGCGGCGGCGAGTTCCTTCGCGGCGCCGGGTGCAGCCGCATCGTTGCGCACGGCGATGGCGCGCGGGCCGAGTTCGGCTTGCGCCTTGTCGAGCGCGGCGGCGTCGCGGCCGGTGACGACGACGCGCGCACCTTCCGCGATGAAGGCCCTGGCTGCGGCGAGGCCGATGCCGCTCGTGCCGCCGGTGACGAGGACTGTCCTGTCTTGAAAGCGTTCCATGATGTTCTCCATTCGGTTTCCATTGGGTTGCGGTGCAATCACCGTGGATGAATGGTCGGCTTCCGGACGACGTTTGACGTACCGGCTTCGCGACGGACATGTTCGGAAACATCGAACGTTTCAGCCCGACATGCCATCATCCGGCCGAACTCGCCGAAGGGATCCGAACATGCTGTCCAACGACGAACTCGCGCTGCTGGAGGCGATCCGTGAAAGCGGGAGCCTTTCGCGCGCGGCCGCTCGGCTGGGCAAGGCGCCCTCGACCGTCTCGCATGCGGCCCGCCAGCTCGAGGAGAAATTCGACGCCCTGCTCTTCGACCGCCGGCGCTACCGCCTGCAGCTCACGCCCGCGGGACAGCTTCTCGCACAGGAGGCCGCCCGGCTCGCGCTCGATGTCTCGCGCCTGTCGCAGCGCGTGCGGCAGGTGGCGAGCGGCTGGGAGGACCGGCTCTGGATCGTGACCGACGAGGTCATCGAGTTCGAGACGCTGCTGCCGGTCATCGCCGCCTTCGATGCGCTCGATTCGGGTGTGCCGCTGCGCGTGACGCACGAAGTGCTTCGCGGCACCTGGGAAGCCCTGCGCGACGGCCGCGCCGACATGGTGGTCGGCGCCACCAACGAGCCGCCGTCGCACCAGGGGCTGCGCTGGTTCGAGCTGGGCGTCATGGAATGGGTCTTCGCGGTGTCGCCGCGTCATCCGCTCGCCGGGGTGAAGGAGCCGATCGGCCGCGACATGATCGCGAGCCATCGCGCGGTCGTCGTCGCCGACACCTCGCGCAGCACAGGCGGCAGCGCGTACGGCGTCCAGGGCGGGCAGGCCACGCTGGCGGTGCCGACGATGCACGCGAAGATGCTGGCCCAGCGCGAGGGGCTCGGCGTCGGCTGGCTGCCGCGGCAACGCGCCGCTTCGCTGATCGCGCGCGGCGAGCTGGTGGAGAAGAGGACCGCGAATCCGCGCGAGCCCAACACGCTCTACGTGGCGTGGCGCGGCGAGCAGGAAGGCCAGGAAGGCCGCGCGCTCCAGTGGTGGATCGACCAGCTCAGGCAGCCCCGGCTCGCGATGCGGCTGGTGCAGGGGCTGGACCCGTTCGCGCGCTGAGCCGCGTTGGTCAGGGCTTCGGTGCGTCCGGCTTGCGCTGCAGGGCCTGCATGAACGGCCCGATGACATCCACCGGCAGCGGGAACACGATGGTCGAGTTCTTGTCGGCCGCGATCACGGTGAGCGTCTCGAGATAGCGCAGATGAAGCGCCTGCGGATGCCGCCCCAGGATCTCGGCCGCCTCCGCGAGCTTGACGGAGGCCTGCAGCTCGCCTTCGGCGTGGATCACCTTCGCGCGCCGCTCGCGTTCGGCTTCCGCCTGTCGCGCGATCGCGCGCACCATGGTCTCGTTGAGGTCCACGTGCTTGATCTCGACGTTGGTGACCTTGATGCCCCACTGGAAGGTCTGCGCCTCCAGCGTCTTCTGGATGTCGAGGTTGAGCCGCTCGCGCTCCGCGAGCAGGTCGTCGAGGTCGTGCTTGCCGAGCACCGCGCGCAACGTGGTCTGCGCGAGCTGGCTGGTGGCCTCGAAGTACTTCTCGACCTGGATGATCGCCTTCTCGGGATCGATCACGCGGGAAGTACAGCACCGCGTTCACCTTCACCGAGACGTTGTCGCGCGTGATGAGGTCCTGGCTCGGGATGTCGAGCACCATCACGCGCAGCCCCACGCGCACCATCTGCTGGATGCCGGGAATGAGGATCACGAGCCCCGGCCCCTTGACCTTCCAGAAGCGGCCGAGCTGGAACACCACGCCGCGCTCGTACTCGCGCAGGATGCGAAGCGACGCGGCGGCGAGCATCGCCAGCAGCACAACGAGAAAGGCGATGAGCACGAGGCTGAAATTGATGAACATGGTGGCTGACTCGCTTCACGCCCCCGCGGGGCTTTGCTGGCTTTCCTCGTCGGTCACATGCAGCGCGAGGCCCTGGACCTTCGTGACGCGGATGCGCCGTCCGGGCCGCAGGGCTTCGGAGCCGCGCACCTTCCAATAGTCACCCTGGATCTGCGCCCAGCCTTCGCCGTCGGCGAACTCGACCAGCTCGCCGGTCGCGCCGACCAGTGTCGAGACACCGACCGCCAGTGGCCGTCGTCGCGACTTCGCCGCGATGCCGCCGACGATGAGGATGAAGGCAGCCGACCCCACCGCCAGCAGCCCGATCAGCCACAGCGGCACGCCGAAGCCCGGCACCTCGTTGTCGATCAGCAGCACGGCCCCGATGCAGAAGGATACGATGCCCCCGACGCCAAGCACGCCGAAGGTCGGCAGGAAGGCCTCGGCGATCAGGAACGCCACGCCGAGAAAGATGAGCCCCAGGCCGGCGTAGTTGACCGGCAGCATCTGCAGCCCGAAGAGCGCCAGCATGAGGCTGATGGCGCCGGCCACACCGGGCAGCACGAAGCCCGGGTTCGAGAATTCGAACAGGAGGCCGTAGACGCCGATCATGAGCAGGATCAGCGCCAGACTGGGCTCGGTGATCACCGACAGCAGCCGGGTGCGCCAGTCCGCATCGACGACCAGCAGCTCGGCGCGCTGCGTGGCGAGCTGGACCTTGCCGTGGACGGTGCGCACCTCGCGTCCGTTGGCCTGCATCAGCAGGTCGGGCACATCGCGCGCCACGAAGTCGATGACGTTCTTCTCCTTGGCCTCCTGGGCCGAGAGGCTCACCGATTCACGCACCGCTTTTTCTCCCCATTCTGCGTTGCGTTCGCGCAGTTGAGCGAGGCTGCGGATGTAGGCGGAGGCATCGGCGAGGCGCTTAGCCGTCATCGCGTCGCCTTCGGGCTCGCCCTTGGCCGGTGACTCCGGCTTGGTGGTGGGCGCGGCCGGATTCGGCATGCCGATCGCCACCGGCGTCGCCGCGCCGAGATTGGAGGCGGGCGCCATGGCCGCGATGTGGCTCGCATAGAGGATGTAGGTGCCGGCGCTTGCGGCGCGCGCGCCGTTGGGTGCGACGAAGCTCGCCACCGGCACCGGCGACGCGAGGATGTCCTTGATGATGCTGCGCATGGAGGCATCGAGCCCGCCCGGGGTGTCGATCTGGATCACCACGAGGCGCGCGTCTTCTCTCTCCGCCTGCTTGAGTCCGCGCCGGATGTAGTCGACCGACGCGGGGCCGATGGCGCCGTCGAGTTCCATCAGCACCACGGTTCCGCGCTTCGCGGCAGCGGGCGTCGCGGCAGAGGGTGGCCCGGAGGTGGAGGCAGGCGGCGCGTCAGGCATGGCTTGGGCATGGGCCGCTCCTGCCGCACAGGCGGAGAGGACCAGTCCCGTCAACCATGCTCTGGCGGACCTCATGCTTTCATTCTAGGGAGCGGCCGGGGCGCTGTCACATCGCGGCGCAGCACAGGCGACGGGCTTCTCCCGATAATCCCCGGATCATGGTCCGTCCCACCCAATTGCTCCATCCACAGCGCGAACCGGCACGCCCGCATCCCGCCGCCACCGTGCTCCTGCTGCGCGACACGCCCGAGGGCGTCGAAGTGCTCATGACCCGCCGATCGGCAACCGCGAGTTTCGCGCCCGGCGCGTATGTCTTCCCGGGCGGGCGCATCGACGAGGGGGATGCGACCGCACACCGGATTGCGACGCGCCGCGAGACGCAGAGCCGGGCGCAGCTCACACAGGCGATCGCCGCGATCCGCGAGAGCTTCGAGGAGCTGGGCGTGCTGCTGGCCCGCCACCCGGACGGCCGGCCGGTCGACACCGACGCCTTCGCCACCATGGACCGCAGCACCGCCGCAACGACCGTCGCGTTCGCCGAACAATGCGCCGAGCGCGGCCTGATGCTTTGCACCGATCAGGTCTATACCTTCGCGCACTGGATCACCGACCGCGACCTTCCCAAGCGCTTCGACGTGCCCTTCCTCGTGGCGCGCATGCCCGAGGGCCAGACACCGACCGCCGACGAGGCCGAGCAGTTCGAGCCCTGCTGGGTGCGCCCCGCCGACGCGCTGGCGCGGCACAAGGCCGGCAGCTTCTTCATGATCTTCCCGACGCTGCGCACGCTGGAGCGGCTTGCCACCTATGCCGACGTGGATGCGGTGCTCGACGCCTGCGCGAACCGCGAAGGCGGGGAAGGTCCGCTGTGGACCAGTTGCCCCCGCGCAGGCCTCCTTCGCGGGGAGGACGCGCGCTACATGGAGCACGAATCGGCCTTCGGCGAACTCGCGCTGGTCAGCCCCGACGGCCAGCTCGTGCACACGCTCGACTGGCAGAGCGAAAAGCCGGTGCCGCTGCTGCAGAACGTGCAGCGCCTCACCGCCGCCAATCCGAGCGCGATGACCGGCCCCGGCACCAACAGCTACATCGTGGGCGATGCATCGACCGGTTACATGGTGATCGACCCAGGTCCGAGCGACGCCGGACACATCGAGCGGCTCTGGCGCGCGACGGGCGGGGACATCCGCGTGATCGTCTGCACGCATTCGCATGCGGACCATTCGCCCGGCGCAGAGCCGCTGCAGCGGCTCTGCGAGACGCCTCCGCCGATCCTCGGCACTGGCGTCCGCGTCCACCGCGCGGTCGTCGGCGCGCTTCACGCCCGATCGCGAACTCGCGGATGGCGAACGGATCGTGCTCGGCTCGGGCGCGCACACGCACACCTTGCGCGCGGTCCACACGCCGGGCCACGCGGCCAACCATCTCTGCCTCGTGCTGGAGGAAGACGGCCTGCTCTTTTCCGGCGACCATGTGCTCAACGGCAGCACCACCGTCATCGATCCGCCGGACGGCAACATGAATGCCTACCTCGACTCGCTCGACAAGCTCGACGCGACGTGCGAGCAAGGCGGCATCGACTTCATCCTGCCCGCGCACGGCTACGTGCTGGGCAATGCGCGCGCTGCGCTCGCCCACCTGAAGGCACACCGCCTCAGGCGCGAAGCCAGGATCGCCGCCGCGATGCGCCTGCTGCCCGAGGGGACACCGGAAGACTGGCTGCCACTCGCCTACGACGACGTACCGGAGCGCATGTGGCCGGTGGCTGCCCGTTCGCTCGCGGCGCATGTCGAACGCATCCTGCAG
The DNA here is from genome assembly GCF_050632185.1 of Variovorax ureilyticus. Taxonomy (GTDB): domain Bacteria; phylum Pseudomonadota; class Gammaproteobacteria; order Burkholderiales; family Burkholderiaceae_C; genus Variovorax; species Variovorax ureilyticus_A. The sequence continues at coordinate 379,680 of NZ_CP192579.1, read as the reverse complement.
ACCTCGCAGGCATGAGGTTCAAGCAGTGACCGATGCGGAAGAAGGCATTCGCCTCGCCAAGCGCGTGGCAGCGCTCGCAGGGTGCTCACGGCGCGAGGCCGAGCTGCTGATCGAGAACGGCGCGGTCCGCGTCGACGGCGAGCCCGCACTGCTCCCGCAGACGCGCGTGCTGCCGCATCAGCGGGTGGAGATCGAACCCGGTGCGCGCCCCCAGCCGGTGGTGCCGGTCACCCTGCTGCTGCACAAGCCGGCCGGCATGTCGACCGACAGCGCGCACCGGCTGCTGGCGGCCGCGAACCATCACGCCCCCGAGCGCGCCGGCCTGCGCTTCCTCCCGCGCCATGTCGCGGGGCAGCGCTGCATGACCCCGCTGGAAGCCGGTGCGAGCGGCCTCGTCGTCTTCACGCAGGAATGGCGCGTCGAGCGCCGATTGCATGAGGATGCCGCGCTCCTCGAACATGAATTCATGGTGGACGTCGAAGGCGCCGTCGGACCCGAAACGCTCCTCTGCTTCGACCGCTCGCCGGCGCGCGTGAGCGTCAGCCAGCGCGGCGAAGGCCACACCGGTCTGCGCTTCGCGATCAAGGGCCCACACCCCGGGCAGATCGCCAACCTGTGCACCCAGGCCGGCCTGCGCATCCAGTCGATGAAGCGCATCCGCATCGGCCGCATCCCGCTGGCGGGGCTGCTGCCCAGCCAGTGGCGCTACCTGCTGCCGCACGAAAAATTCTGAGCAGCCACGACCTGACAGGATTGTCATTTCCCTGTCAGCCTGGCGTGCCGCGCCGCGGCCTAGAGTGGTCCGCATGCGAATACTGTGTCTGGCCCTGGCCGCATCGCTGACGGCTTGCGCTGTCGGACCCGACTACCAGCGCCCCTCGTTGCCGGAGGGCGTCTCGGCGCCCGCATTCAAGGAAGGCGGTGACTGGAAGGCGGCAGCGCCCGGCCGCATCGATGCCGGCCAGCCGTGGTGGACGGCCTTCGGCGACAGCCGCCTCGATGACCTCGTGGACGAGGCCAATCGCGCCAATCAGGACGTTCGCGCGGCCGAGGCGCAATACCGCGAAGCGCAGGCGCTGGTACAGAACGCCCGCTCGGCGCTCTTCCCGACACTGGGGGCCGATGCCTCGGTGAACCGGGGGCAAAGCCAGACCGTGCTCGGTCCCAAGCTCGGCAACTCACACGCATGGTCGCTGCAGGCCGGCTGGGAGGCCGACCTCTGGGGTCGCGCACGGCGCGGGATCGAAGGTGCGAGCGACAGCGCCCAGGCGAGCGAAGCCGATCTGGCCGCCGCTGAGCTGGCGATCCAGGCAGAAGTCGTCAGCGACTACATCCTGCTTCGCGTGGCCGACACCCAGCAGCAGCTCTACGCGCGCACGGTCGAGGCCTACCAGAAGTCGCTCCAGATCACGCAGAGTCAGTACCGCGGCGGCGTTGCCACGCGTGCCGATGTCGAGCTCGCGAACACCACACTGCAATCGACGCAGGCGCAGGCGATCGACATCGAAATCGCGCGCCGGCAGGCCGAGCACGCGATCGCGGTGCTGCTGGGGCGGACGCCGGCCGGCTTCTCGATTGCGCCGGACAGCTTCGCGCTCACGCTGCCGCAGGTGCCGGCGGTGGTGCCCTCCGAGCTGCTGGAGCGTCGGCCCGACATTTCCGCCGCCGAGCGCCGCGTCGCGTCGGCGAATGCGGGGATCGGCCTTGCGCAAGCCGCGCGCTATCCGACGCTCGCGCTCACGGCGGCGGGCGGCTACAGCGGATCGGGCTTCGGGCCCTGGTTCTCGACGCCCGACCGGGTCTGGGCGCTCGGCGCCGCGCTCGCGGGCACGATCTTCGACGGCGGCCTGCGCGCCTCGCAGGTCGAGCAGGCGCGCGCCGTCTTCGATGCCTCCGCCGCGACGTACCGCAAGACCGTGCTCGCCGGCTTCCAGGAAGTCGAGGACAACCTCGCCGCGCTCAGCCTGCTCGCGCAGGAGCGCGACGTGCAGGACGGCGCGGTGCGCTCCGCGCGCAATGCCGAGCGCGTCACCCTGAGCCAATACCGCGCCGGCACCGCGCCTTATCTCGCGGTCATCACCGCGCAGGCGCTCGCATTGAACAACGAGCGCACGGCGCTCCAGTTGCAGGGCCGCCAATACGCCGCCAGCGTGGCGCTCACCAAGGCCGTGGGCGGCGGGTGGGACGCGCGCCGGCTTCAGGCCCGCTCGGGCGCGAGCCCGACGGCCACATCCGCCGCCGCTTCCGGCCCGGTGGCTTCGACGAACGAATGAACGACATGGATACCCCCGCCCCCAAGTTCACCCGCGCCGACGCTGGTGGATCGCCGGCACGATCGCGCTGCTGGCCGTGCTGATCATCGCCACAGGCGCATGGCGCAAGTCGGCGCATACCGCGCCGACCGCGGCGCCGCCGCCGGTACCCGCGAGCACGGCCCGGGTCGCGAGCGAAACCGTGCCGATTGCGCGAACCGGCGTGGGCACGGTGATGACGGTCGCCTCGGTCACCGTACGCACGCGCATCGACGGCCAGCTCGACAGCGTCGAGTTCAAGGAGGGGCAGGACGTGAAGGCCGGCCAGGTGCTTGCGCGCATCGATCCGCGGACCTTCCAGGCACAACTCGAACAAAGCCTCGCGCAGAAGTCCAAAGACGAAGCCCAGCTCGCCAATGCGCGCGCCGACCTGCAACGCTACGGCGCGCTGATCAAGGAAGACGCGACCACGCAGCAGACGCTGGACACGCAGCGCGCGCTGGTCAACCAGCTGCAGGCGGCGGTCAAGAGCGACGACGCGCAGATCCATCTCGCGCAGGTGCAGCTCGGCTACACCACCATCACCGCGCCGCTCAGCGGCCGCGTGGGCGCACGGCTGGTCGATCCGGGCAACATCGTGCACGCGGCCGATGCCAACGGGCTCCTGCTCATCAACCAGATCGATCCGATCGCGGTGCAGTTCACCCTGCCCGAGAGCAGCTTCCAGGCCGTGAACCGGGCGCTCAACACGCAGCACGAGCCGCTGCCCGTCGAGGCCATCGACCGCGACACGCACGAGGTGCTCGCAACCGGCAGGCTGGTGCTGCTGAACAACCAGATCGACACCGCGACCGGCACGATCTCGATGAAGGCGCAGTTCGCGAACGCCGAACACACGCTCTGGCCCGGCCAGTCGGTCGATGCGCGGCTGGTGCTGGGCGAGCGCGCCGATGCGCTCACCGTGCCCTCGGCTGCGGTGCAGCGCAGCCAGGACGGCTTCTTCGCCTATGTGGTCGGCCCCGACGACAAGGTGCGCATGCAGCCGATCGAGGTGGCCGATACGGTCGGCGGGAAGTCGGTGATCGCCAAGGGCCTCGCCGTGGGTGACCGCGTCGTGACCGACGGCCAGTACCGCCTGACGCCGGGCGCACGCATCGTCGAGCGGCAGCAGGGCGGCAGCATCGGCGGCGGGGCCGAGGTGGCCGAGGCCGGGGAAGTGAAGCGATGAGCATCTCCGCCGCCTTCATCAAGCGACCGATCGGCACCTCGCTGCTCGCCGCGGCGCTGCTGCTGATCGGCCTCGTCGCATGGCCGCTGCTGCCGGTGGCGCCGCTGCCGCAGGTCGACTTCCCCACGATCCAGGTCACGGGCCGCTTGCCGGGCGCGAGTCCGGAGACGATGGCCGCGAGCGTCGCGCAACCGCTGGAGCGCCAGTTCTCGCTGATCCCGGGGCTGTCGCAGATGACCTCGACCAGCTCGCTCGGGCTCTCGCAGATCACCCTGCAGTTCGAGCTCGACCGCAACATCGACGCCGCCGCGCTCGACGTGCAGAGCGCCATCAACGCGGCCGGCGGCCAGCTGCCGCAGAACCTGCCGAGCCCGCCGAGCTTCCGCAAGATCAACCCGGCCGATACCTCGGTGCTGGTGCTCGGCGTGCAGTCCAAGGTGCTGCCGCTGACCCAGGTCAACGACTATGCGGACAACGTGCTGGCGCAGCAGATCTCGCGCATCCAGGGCGTGGGCCTGGTCAACATCTTCGGCGCGCAGAAGCCGGCGGTACGCATCCAGATCGATCCGGCCAAGCTGAAGGCGGTCGGCATGAGCCTGGAGGAGGTGCGCGGCGTGATCGCCAACACCACCGTGAACCAGCCGACCGGCACCATCGACGGCGAGCGACAGGCATTCAACGTCTACACCAACGACCAGTTGCTGAAGGCCGCGCCGTGGAACGACATGGTGCTGGCGTGGCGCAACGGCGCGCCGATCCGCGTGCGCGACGTCGGCGTGGCGGTGGACGGCCCCGAGAACGCCAAGGTCGCGGCCTGGGGCTTTGCGGGCAAGGCCGCGGGCGAGGGCAGCGACATCGCCGACGGCCGCGCGATCATGCTCGCGATCACGAAGCAGCCGGGCGCCAACGTGATCGAGACGGTCGACCGCATCCAGGCCGCGCTGCCCAAGCTCAAGGCCGCGATCCCGCCGAGCGTGACGGTCAACACGCTGATCGACCGCACGCAGACCATCCGCGCCTCGGTCAAGGACGTGGAGTTCACGCTGCTGCTGTCGATCGCGCTCGTGGTGGCGGTGATCTTCGTCTTCCTGCGCAATCTGACGGTGACGATCATCCCGAGCGTGACGGTGCCGCTCGCACTGCTGGGCACGGCGGCGGTGATGTATGTGGTGGGCTACAGCCTCGACAACCTCTCGCTGATGGCGCTCACGATCGCGGTCGGTTTCGTGGTCGACGATGCGATCGTGATGCTGGAGAACATCTACCGCCACGTCGAGGACGGCATGCCGCCGATGGAGGCGGCGCTCAAGGGTGCGGGCGAGATCGGCTTCACCATCGTGTCGATCTCGGTGTCGCTGGTCGCGGTTTTCATTCCGCTGCTGCTGATGGGCGGCATCGTCGGGCGTCTCTTCCGCGAGTTCGCGGTGACGGTGACGCTCACCATCGTGGTGTCGGTGCTGATCTCGCTCACGCTCACGCCGATGCTGTGCGCGCGCTTTCTCAAGCCGCACACGGCGAACGAGAAGCATGGGCGGCTCTACCAGTGGTTCGAGAACGGCTTCGACGCGATGCTGAGCGGCTACAAGCGCGGCCTCACGGTGGTTCTCAAGCATCCGTTCATCACGCTGATGAGCTTCATCGCCACGGTGGCGGCGACAGTGCTGCTCTTCATCGCGATCCCGAAGGGCTTCTTCCCGCAGCAGGACACGGGCTTCATCTTCGGCTCGGCCGATGCTGCGCAGGATTCGTCCTCGCAGGCGATGCATGACCGCATGCTCAAGCTCGCCGACATCATCCGGGACGATCCGGACATCACCAGCTTCGGCATGCAGGCCGGCGCGAGCACCTTCAACTCGGGCAACTTCTTCATCGGCCTCAAGCCCAAGGACGAAGGACGGACCGCCAGCGCCGACGAGATCATCGCGAGGCTGCGGCCCAAGCTGGCACCGGTGCAGGGCATCACGCTCTACATGCAGGCGGGGCAGGACATCAACGTGGGCGGGCGGCTCTCGCGCACGCAATACCAGTACACGCTGACCGACTCGAACCTCGACGAGCTCAACCAGTGGGCGCCGAAGCTGCTCGAGCGGCTGCGGCAACTTCCCGGGCTCACCGACGTGACCTCCGACCAGCAGAACGCCGCGCCGACCGCGATGGTCACCATCGACCGCCAGCGCGCCTCCAGCTACGGCATCACGCCGGCCATGGTCGACGCCACGATCTACGACGCGGTCGGCCAGCGCCAGGTGGCGCAGTACTTCACGCAGCTCAACAGCTACAACGTGGTGCTGGAGGTCACGCCCGAACTCCAGCGCGACCCGTCGCTGTTCGACCATCTCTACCTGACCTCGCCGATCAACGGCCAGCAGGTGCCGCTGTCGACCTTCGTCAAGCTCGACACCAGCCACACCGGCTATCTCTCCATCAGCCACCAGGGCCAGTTCCCGGCGGTGACGATCTCGTTCAACCTCCGGCCGGGCACCTCGCTCGGGCAGGCGGTCGACGCCATCCACGGCGGGCAGGCGCAGATGGGCGTGCCGGCCACGCTCGGCGGCACCTTTCAGGGGACCGCGCAGGCTTTCGGCGATTCGCTGCGCACGCAGCCCTACCTGATCCTGGCGGCGCTGGTGTCCGTCTACATCGTGCTGGGGCTGCTGTACGAGAGCTACATCCATCCGCTGACGATCCTCTCGACGCTGCCGTCGGCCGGCGTGGGCGCGTTGCTGATCCTGATGGCCGGCGGGTACGATCTGAGCGTGATCGCGTTGATCGGGATCATCCTCTTGATCGGCATCGTGAAGAAGAACGGCATCATGATGGTCGACTTCGCCCTGCACGCCGAGCGAGACAGGGGCATGTCGCCGAAGGACGCCATCTTCGAGGCCTGCCTGCTGCGCTTCCGGCCGATCATGATGACCACCATGTGCGCGCTCCTGAGCGGCCTGCCGCTGATGCTCGGCCACGGTTCGGGCTCGGAGCTGCGCCGGCCGCTGGGCTACGCGATGGTGGGCGGGCTGATCCTGTCGCAGGTGCTGACCTTGTTCACCACGCCGGTCATCTACCTGTACCTCGACCGCGCGCATCATTGGTACGTGCGCCGCAAGGACGCACGCCGGCAGCGCCGCATGCCGGCCATCACATCCACGGGAGCCATCGCTGAATGAAAGTGCTGATCGTCGAAGACGAGCGCAAGACGGCCGACTACCTCAGCCAGGGGTTGACCGAGCAGGGCTGCACCGTCGACCTTGCCTTCGACGGCATCGACGGCCAGCACATGGCGCTGCATTACGACTTCGACGTGATCGTGCTCGATGTGATGCTGCCGGGGCTGGATGGCTTCTCCATCCTCAAGTCGCTGCGCAGCGTGAAGAACACGCCGGTCATCATGCTCACCGCGCGGGACGGCGTCGCCGACCGGGTGCGCGGCCTGCAGGACGGCGCGGACGACTACCTGGTCAAGCCCTTCTCGTTCCTCGAACTGCTCGCGCGGCTGCAGGCGCTCACCCGGCGCGGGCGCAGCCACGAATCCACCCTTCTGCGCGTGGGCGACCTGCGCGTGGACCTCATCAGCCGCAAGGCCTGGCGGCAGGACCAGCGCATCGACCTCACGGCCAAGGAATTCGCGCTGCTTGCGGTGCTCGCTCGGCGGCAGGGCGAGATCCTCTCCAAGACCGTGATCGCCGAGCTGGTCTGGGACATGAATTTCGACAGCAACACCAACGTGGTCGAAGTCGCCATCAAGCGCCTGCGCGCCAAGATCGATGCATCCTTCGACCACAGCCTGCTGCACACCATCCGGGGCATGGGCTATGTCCTGGAGGACCGCAGCGGCTCGGAGCCGGAATGAGGAACTCGATCGCCACCCGGCTGGCCCTGATGTTCGCCGCCGCGGCGCTGGCGGGCTTCGCGCTGCTCGGCTTCGCGCTGCACCAGGTGCTGGCCGGCGAGCTCGCGCGGCACCAGCAGGCGCAGATCGATGCACGGCTGGAGGACATCTCGTACATGCTCCAGCACGGCCGCGCGCCGAACCTCGGCGAACGCATCCGCGACAAGCTCGACACCCTCGGCGCCGCCGACCCGCGCACCCGCACCTGGATGTGGAGCGAGGACCCGGCCTACCGTTTCGGCGAAGACGCGGCCGACATGGTCGCCGCCATCGACGCGGGCCGCGACACCGTGGAGGTGCGCAGGCCCGGCGCCGCCCAGACCCACCGCATGCGCGTGCGCGGCCAGACCTTGCCCGCGACCGAGACGCGGCCGCCGGTGCGCTTCGTGGCCGGCGTCGATGCGCAGCCGTTCCGCGACACGCTGCACAGGTTCGAGGCGGCGCTGGTGCTGCTGACGCTGGCCGGCACCGCGGCGGCGGCGGCGCTGGGCTACTGGATCGCGCGCATCGGCCTCGGACCGGTGGAGCGCCTGTCAGAAGACGCGCAGCGCATCGGCCCCGACAACCGCGCACAGCGCCTGCAACTGCCCGCGCTGCCGCGCGAGCTGGCGCGACTCGGCATCTCGTTCAACGCCGCATTGGATCGGCTCGATGCCGCCTACGCACAGCTCGCGACTTTCAGCGACGACGTGGCGCACGAGCTGCGGACCCCGCTCGCGAACCTGATCGGCCAGACGCAGGTGGCGCTCGGGCGCGATCGCAACGCGGCCGAACTGCGCGAGGTGCTGCAATCCAACCTCGAAGAACTGGAGCGGCTGCGCGCGATCGTCGCCGACATGCTGTTCCTCGCGCGTGCGGAGCAAGGCGTGCGCGCCCGGGGACTGGTCGCCTCGTCGATCGCGCAAGAGGTCGGCAAGACGGTCGAGTTCCTCGACCTGCTGCTCGACGAAGCCGGCATGACGGTGCAGGTCGAGGGCGATGCGGTGGCGCCGATCGAGACCTCGCTGTTCCGCCGCGCGCTGACCAACCTGCTGCAGAACGCGATCCAGCACTCGCGGCCCGGCGCGCAGGTGCGGGTGCGGATCGGCAGCCACGGGCGCTCGGCCGAGGTGAGCTTCTCGAACCCGAGCGCGCCGATCGCGCCCGAGCAGCTCGCGCGGCTCTTCGACCGCTTCTACCGCGTCGACACCTCGCGCCGCAACAGCGGGGAGAACCACGGGCTGGGCCTGTCGATCGTCAAGGCCGTGGCGGTGATGCACCACGGCACGGTGTTCGCGCGCTCCGGCGACGGGATCACGACTGTGGGTTTCAGCGTCGCGCTGGAAGGCCGAACCGCGTCTCGCGGGGCGGCGATGTGAAAAGTGTGAAGCCCGCCTGTAAGCCGGATTCTGTGCATCGGCGCTCTTGCGAGACGCCGACGTGACCGCCATTACTCTGGGCCGTTTGTCGCCAAACGGCTCGGTGCCACCTACCCGCCAGCTCTGCGGAACCACATCGACGCTGGCCTACTTGGTGTTGCTGCGCGCAGAGATTGCCCGTTTCACCCGGCCCGGGTTGCCCCGCGCCGACTCGTCTCTGTTGCTCTGATCCTCACCTCGCGGTGGAGAGCCGTTAGCTCCTGCGCTGTCCTGTGCAGTCCGGACGTTCCTCCAGTGCGCTCTTTCGAGACATGCACCAGCGGCGGTCCGGCGTGCTTCACGCGGGGATTATCGCCACAATGGCGCTCCCATTCACTCATCGCGCAATCTGAGGGCAACAACTCATGAAGGCTGAAAACATCCTGCAGACGATTGGCAACACGCCGCACATCCGCATCCATCGCCTGTTCGGCCACGCGACCCAGCAGGTCTGGATCAAGTCCGAGCGCGCCAATCCCGGCGGATCGATCAAGGACCGCATCGCGCTGTCGATGGTCGAAGATGCCGAGCGCTCCGGCGCGCTCAAGCCCGGCGGCACGATCGTCGAGCCGACCTCGGGCAACACCGGCATCGGCCTGGCGATGGTCGCGGCGGTCAAGGGCTACAAGCTGATCCTCGTGATGCCCGACAGCATGTCCGTCGAGCGTCGCCGGCTCATGCTGGCCTACGGCGCGACCTTCGACCTCACGCCGCGCGAGAAAGGCATGAAGGGCTCCATCGCCCGCGCCGAGGAAATCGTGGCCGGCACGCCCGGCGCCTGGATGCCCCAGCAGTTCAACAACCCGGCCAACGTGGCGGTGCATGAGCGCACCACCGCCGAGGAGATCGCGGCCGACTTCCCCGACGGCATCGACGTGCTCGTCACCGGGGTGGGCACCGGCGGCCACATCACCGGCTGCGCGCGGCTTCTCAAGAAGAAGTGGCCGAAGCTCAAGGTCTTCGCGGTGGAGCCGGTGGCCTCGCCCGTGATCTCAGGCGGCCAGCCGTCGCCGCATCCGATCCAGGGCATCGGCGCGGGCTTCATCCCGAAGAACCTCGACACCTCGCTGCTCGACGGCGTGATCCAGGTCGATGCGGAACCGGCGCGCGAGATGGCGCGGCGCTGCGCGCAGGAGGAAGGCATCCTGGTCGGCATTTCGTCGGGCGCCACGCTGACCGCCATCGCGCAGAAGCTGCCCTCGCTGCCGCCTGACGCAGTGGTGCTCGGCTTCAACTACGACACCGGCGAGCGCTACCTCTCCGTCGACGGCTTCCTTCCAGCGTAGCTCACCCACCCCCAGCCTCGCCCACTTCGTGTGGCTCTGCACCCCCTCAAGGGGGCGCACCCAGCGGCCCGGCGAAGCCGGTTCCGCAGGTGCCCGCGAAGGGGCTTCGCTGCGCTTGCCCGGTCCGCCTATATTCGGAGCTTGCTTGATGAATACGAGCCCTCACGATGCTCCGACTGTCCGAACTCAAACTGCCGCTCGACCATGACCAAGCGGCCCTCCCCCACGCCGTCGACAGCCTGCTGGGCACACCGCCCGGCGCGGTGACCGCGATCAAGGTCTACAAACGCAGCTTCGACGCGCGCAAGGCGCAGTTGCTGCAGGTCTACATCGTCGATGTGACCCTCGCGGACCCGGCACTCGAAGCGCAACTGCTCGCCCGGTTCGCCGAGAACCCCCGCGTTGCGCCGACGCCCGATATGACCTGGCGCGCGCCGGCGCGGGCTCCCGCCGAGCTCGCGTTGCGCCCCGTGGTGGTCGGCTTCGGCCCCTGCGGCATCTTCGCCGCGCTCGCGCTCGCGCAGATGGGTTTCAAGCCGATCGTGCTGGAGCGCGGCAAGACGGTGCGCGAGCGCACCAAGGACACCTGGGGCCTCTGGCGCAAGGGCGTGCTGAATCCCGAGTCAAACGTGCAGTTCGGCGAAGGCGGCGCCGGCACCTTTTCCGACGGCAAGCTCTACAGCCAGATCAAGGACCCGCGCTTCCTCGGCCGCAAGGTGATGGAAGAGTTCGTCAAGGCCGGCGCCCCGGAAGAGATCCTGTACGTCGCTCATCCGCACATCGGCACCTTCAAACTGGTGAAAGTGGTCGAGGGCATCCGCGAAGAGATCATCGCGCTCGGCGGCGAGATCCGTTTCCAGCAGCGCGTGACCGACGTGCTGATCGAGGACGGCCCGGACGGCCGGCACCTGCGCGGCCTGACCGTGCTCGACCAGCGCACCGGCCAGACGAGCGAACTGCGCGCCGACCACGTCGTGATGGCGCTCGGCCACAGCTCGCGCGACACCTTCGCGATGCTGCACGAGCGCGGCGTGCAGATCGAGGCCAAGCCCTTCTCGATCGGCTTCCGCGTCGAGCATCCGCAGAGCCTGATCGATCGCGCCCGCTGGGGCCGGCACGCCGGGCATCCGCTGCTGGGCGCCGCGGACTACAAGCTGGTGCACCACGCGAGCAACGGGCGCTCGGTGTACAGCTTCTGCATGTGTCCGGGCGGCACCGTCGTCGCGGCAACCAGCGAGCCGGGCCGCGTCGTGACCAACGGCATGAGCCAGTACTCGCGCAACGAGCGCAACGCCAACGCGGGCATCGTGGTGGGCATCGAGCCCAGCGACTACCCGGGCTGGGAAGAAGGCCGGACCGGCTCGCCGCTCGCGGGCATCGCGCTTCAGCGGTCGCTGGAATCCAACGCCTACGTGCTCGGCGGCAGCGACTACCGCGCGCCGGGGCAGCTGGTGGGCGACTTCATCGCGGGCAAGCCGTCGACCGCGCTCGGCAGCGTCGAGCCGTCGTACAAGCCCGGCGTGACGCTCGGCGACCTGCATGCGGCGCTGCCCGCGTACGCGATCGAGGCCATGCGCGAAGTCTTCCCGGCGTTCGGCCGCAAGATCAAGGACTTCGACCTGCACGACGCGGTGCTGACCGGCGTCGAGACGCGCACCTCGTCACCGATCCGAATCGGGCGCGGCGAGGACCTGCAGAGCCTCAATGTGCGCGGCCTCTATCCGGCCGGGGAAGGCGCGGGCTACGCGGGCGGGATTCTGTCGGCAGGCGTGGATGGCCTGAAGGTGGCCGAAGCGGTGGCGCGCAGCACGGTCGGAACCTCGAAAGCGTGAAGCCAGAAACACCGCGGAACCGGCTCCGCCGGGCCGCTGGTGTTGCCCCCGGCAGGGGGTTGGCGCAGCGACACGAAGTGCGCGCAGCCTGGGGGCGAGCTTATTGCTGCAGAGCAGCGATGCGCTGCTCGATCGGCGGGTGCGTCGCGAACAGGCTGCCCAGCTTGCCCGTGATGCCCATCGCTTCGACCGACTTCGGCAGCTCGCCCGGCGGCAGACCGCCCAGGCGGGCCAGTGCGTTCACCATCGGCTGCCTCCGTCCCATGAGCTGAGCGGAGCCGGCGTCGGCGCGGAATTCCCGCTGGCGCGAGAACCAGGCCACCACGATGGCGGCGGCGAAGCCGAGCACGATGTCCAGCACGAGCGTGGTCACCATGTAGCCGATGCCGGGGCCGGAGGAACGCTCGTCGCCGCGGCGCAGGAAGCTGTCGACCGCATAGCCGATCACGCGCGAGAGGAACACGACGAAGGTGTTCATCACGCCCTGGATCAGCGTCATCGTGACCATGTCGCCGTTGGCGACGTGCGCGATTTCGTGGCCGATCACGGCCTCGACCTCTTCGCGCGTCATGTTCTGCAGCAGGCCGGTCGAGACCGCGACCAGGGCCGAGTTCTTGAACGCGCCCGTGGCGAAGGCATTGGGCTCGCCTTCGAAGATGCCGACCTCGGGCATGCCGATGCCGGCCTTGTCGGCAAACTTCTTGACCGTCTGGACGATCCAGGCTTCATCGGGCGACTGCGGGTCGTTGATGATGTGAACGCCCGCCGACCACTTGGCCATCGGCTTGCTGATCAGGAGCGAGATGATCGCGCCGCCGAAACCCATCACCAGCGCGAAGCCGAGCAGCGCGCCCAGGTCGAGCCCGTTGGCGGTGAGGAAGCGGTTGACACCGAGCAGGCTCGCGACGATGCCCAGCACCGCCACGACCAGGACGTTGGTCAGCACAAACAGAAGGATGCGTTTCAAGTTGGTTTCTCCGTGAGGCAAACGTGGCGCAGATGGGGGCCGGACCGGCCCGCTTCAAGCTGCGCCGACGTGACAGGGACTAGGGAGTTGGACTTCGTTCTGCGCCCCTGCGTGGACGAAAGACTTCCGAATCATCATAGAAGGAAAAGTTCTCGTTTCGAACGCACCATCCGGGCACGCCGAGCACCGGCAGCGGCGCGAATGGCTTGGTTGCCAGATGCGCAGGATGGAGCGAGGCGGCAATGGTCGCATCGTCCAGCGGGATCGACGGCATTTCCCCCGGGGCGATGAGGACATGGGCGGTTGCGGCCTTGCGCGGCGTGGTCAGCTTCTCGAGCAGGGCATGGCCGAACACCAGCAGTCGCGCCTCGCGCCACAGCGATCGATGCGTGACGAAAAGGCCCTGCCAGTCGCGGGCGCGAAATGCATCCCAGAGCGGCCCCGGCGCTTCGAGCACCGCACCGTTCTCGTCGAAGAGCGTGAGCGCATCGCGCAGCGGCCCGCGCGAGGCGCCGATGCCGTCGCGCGCGATCTCGGCGGCCTGAAGTTCATTCAGGCGCCGCTTCGTCTCGGGGAAGTGATGCCAGACGAGCCCGTTGAAGAAGTCGTGCAGGTTGTCGCGTGTGGGAACACAGGCGGTTCGATGGATGAAGGCTTCGTAGGCTTCGCCGGGCGGTGCACTGTCCCCGGGCACGAATCGCAGCGGGCCGGACACCAGCGCGATGGATCGCGATTCGGCCGCGAGCGCCTCGCCGACGCTCGCGCCCCTTGCGGCCCTTGCCGCGACGCGCGATGCGCACGCGGCGTAAGGCGCCATCCATGGCGTCGCGGCGTCCAGGCTCCAGACGTCGCCGGCGGTGCTCACGAGGGCATGGGGCCGACGTACTGCACCTTGTTGGGCGTCTTCTCAGGTGTCAGCAGGAACAGCTCGGGGTGCTTCTTGAACAGCTTGGGCGAGCTCGCGCTCTTGCCGAGGAGCTTGGCGGCGCGCAGGCGCTCGGCGGCCAGATTGAGCTCGACCTTGTTTCCCGTGGCCAGTTCGGCCACCGCGTCGAGGATGCGGCGCACCTCGTCGTGCAGTTCCGGCACGCTCGGCGCCGGCGGCGCCGCCGCCTTGGTGCGCCGCGTGGCGCGCTTGGCCGGTGCGGCCTTCGGCGGCTGGTGATGCAGGAGATCGACGAAACTGTCGTAGACCGCCACGGTGTCTTCGCCTGTCTTGCCCTGCTGGCCGATGCCGCACACGCGGCAGCCCTTCTCGCGCAGCCGGATCACGAGCGGCGCGAAGTCCGAATCCGACGACACCAGCACGACCACGTCGGGCCGCTCGGCGATCACGAGGTCGATGGCGTCGACCGCCATCGCGATGTCGGTGCTGTTCTTTCCGGCGGAGAGGTTCACCATCGGCCGCACCGACAGCCGCTTGAAGAGCGCCTGCTGCTTGAGCGCCGTCTCCGCATTGCAGTACGCCCGTCGCACATGGATGTTGCCGTATTCGGTCATCGTGCGCTGCACGGCCTGCTCGATCACGTCGGCGGAGACGTTGTCGGCATCGATCAGCAGGGTGACGCGCGGCGAAGCGTTCACGCCATCCTCCAGCCGATGGTTTCGCCGCCGCGCAGCGGCTTCAGCGTGGCGTCGCCGTAGGGCACCGTCTCGGGCACGGTCCAGCTCTCGCGGCGCAGGGTCACGGTGCCCTTGTTGCGCGGCAGGCCGTAGAAGTCGGCGCCGTGGAAGCTCGCGAAGCCTTCGAGCTTGTCGAGCGCGCCGGCCTTGTCGAAGGCCTCGGCATAGAGCTCCAGCGCGGTGAGGGCCGTGTAGCAGCCCGCGCAGCCGAGCGCATGCTCCTTGAGGTGCGCCGGATGCGGCGCGCTGTCGGTGCCGAGGAAGAAGCGGTCGCTGCCGCTGGTGGCCGCCTCGACCAGCGCCACGCGATGCGTCTCGCGCTTGAGCACCGGCAGGCAGTAGTAGTGCGGCCGGATGCCGCCGGTGAAGATCGCGTTGCGGTTGTAGAGCAGATGGTGTGCGGTGATGGTCGCGGCCGTGAAGCGGCTCGCGTCGCGCACGTAGTGGGCGCCTTCCTTCGTCGTGAGGTGCTCGAACACGATCTTGAGCTCGGGGAAGTCCTGGCGCAGCGGAATCATCACGCGGTCGATGAACACCGCTTCGCGGTCGAACAGGTCGACCGCCGGATCGGTCACCTCGCCGTGCACCAGCAGCAGCAAGCCGTGCTTCTGCATGGCTTCGAGCGTCGCGTAGGTCTTGCGGATGTCGGTCACGCCCGCATCGCTGTTGGTCGTCGCGCCAGCCGGATAGAGCTTGAGCGCGCGCACGCCCGCATCCGCGGCACGCTGGATTTCATCGGGCGGGAGGTTGTCGGTGAGGTACAGCGACATCACCGGCTCGAAATCCGTGCCGGCGGGCACCGCGGCGCGGATGCGTTCGCGGTACGCCACGGCCTGCAGGGCGGTGGTCACCGGCGGACGCAGGTTCGGCATGATCAGCGCGCGGCCGAACTGGCGGGCGGAATGCGGTACCACGGCTTCGAGCGCGGCGCCATCGCGCACATGCAGGTGCCAGTCGTCGGGACGGGTGATGGTGAGGGTGTCGGCGGGGCTGTTCATGGTGTGGATTGTCCCATCGGGCCGCCCCGGCGCCCGGAAACAAATGCTCAGTCGTTCGACGCGAACACGCGGCTCAGCACCGAGCGACGCCGGGGCGCGGGAGAAGCCGCGATCTGCGCCGCCTTGACCTGCGCGTAGGCGGCGCGCTCCGCATGCAGCACGGCTTCGAGCGCTTCGAGGCTGGGGCGGTCGTACGCCCACATGCCGCTGACCGCGAAGTGCGCCTCCTTCCCGCGAAGCGGCTTCGGCGCGACCCGGACATTCCGCACGCCGATGCTCTGCAGCAGGTCCGCGCGCGCCTGCGCCGGGTAGGCCTGCCGGCCCTCGAAGCCGTCGATGTCGCGGCCCAGCGTGATCTCGATGGCGCTGATCGCCTCGTAGGTGGTCGCCACGAAATGGACCACTTCCGCGATGACGAGCTTCGCGATGCGCTTCGCGAGGAAGTCGGCCTGGTGGGTCGCCTCGAAATCACCCAGCAGGATCTCGTCGCCTGTCGACGCAAGAACGACCGTTCGTACGATTCCCACGCTCGCGTCGCCATCCAGCACCTCGATCGGCGTGCCCAGCATGTAGCCGTCCGATCCAGGACTCCTCATCGTCAGGTTTTCGAAGCTCATGCCTGCGATGCTACTGGAGAGAGGCCTCGGGCCCGGGCCAGGATGAAATCGATGAAGGTGCGCGTGGCGCGCGTGTGCTGCCGGTTCGGCATGTAGAGCATGTACATCTGCGTGCCGAAGATGCTGAGCCGCCAGTCGTCGAGCGTGGTCAGCACATCGCCGCGCCGCACGTCGTCGTTCATCAGGTAGTCGGGCACGAGCCCGATGCCGAGCCCCGCGAGGATGGCCTGCCGCAGGAAGAGGAAGTTCTCAGAGATCAGCGTGGGCTCGAGCACCACCTCGCGCCGCTCCTCGCCCTGGTAGGCCGCCACGCGCAGCTGCCGCCCGATGACCGCCGCGGTGACCACCGGCGCGGACTGCAGCTGGTCGAGCTGCGTCGGCAGGCCGTGCTGCGTGGCGTACGCGCGCGACGCGCAGGCCACGTAGCGCACCGGGCCGAGGTCGCGCGCGACGAGGTTCTGCGGCGGCTCGGGAATCACGCGGATCGCGATGTCGACTTCGTCGCGCAGCAGGTCCTCGATGCGGTTCTCGAACAGCACGTCGAGCACGATGCCCGGGTACTGGCGCTTGAAGTCGATCAGCCATTCGGACATCACGATCTGCCCATAGCCGCTCGGCACGCTCAGGCGTACGCGGCCGAGCAGGCTCTGGCCGAGCGTGGTGACCGACTCGCGCGCCGCCGCGAGTTCGCTCTGGATGGCAAGCCCATGCTGATACAGCCGCAACCCGATCTCGGTGGGTTCCGCGCGGCGCGTGGTGCGGCGCACGAGCTGCGCGCCGACCGAACGCTCGAGCTGGTTCAGGTGGTAGCTCACGTTCGCGCGGGTCATCTTGAGCCGGCGCGCAGCCTCGCTGAGGTTGCCGGCGTCCAGGATTTCGACGAGGAGAGTGAGCGATTGCAGATCCATGCAAGCCCGATTTTGTCAAAAATTCTTTGACAGTCTGTCAATCGCCAATGCAATTGTCAAAGGCGGTCGCGGGGCCAAGAATCCGAAGTTCACCCTCAAGGAACCCTCACGGTTCGTGCCTTCGGAGACACACAGCATGGCTTCCCCGCCCCTTCCACGCCCTCCTCCACGCCTTCTCCCGTCACCTTCCGCCGCGATGGCGACGTGTTCGTCATCACCATCGACAACCCGCCGGTCAACGCGCTCGGGGTCGACGTCCGGCGCGGCCTCGTCGCCGCGATCGAAGCCGCCGAGGCCGATGGCAACGCCGCCGCGGTGGTGATCGTGGGCGCGGGCCGCAACTTCATCGCCGGCGCCGACATCCGCGAATTCGGCAAGACGCCGCAGCCGCCGTCGCTGCCCGAGGTCTGCAAGTGCATCGAGGACTGCAACAAGCCGGTGGTGGCCGCGATCCACGGCGCGGCGCTGGGCGGCGGACTGGAGATCGCCCTCTCCGCCCACTATCGCCTCGCGGCGCCTTCGGCCAAGCTGGGCCTGCCTGAAGTGGCGCTCGGCCTGATCCCCGGCTCCGGCGGCACGCAGCGCACGCCGCGCCTGATCGGCGTCAAGCCCGCCATCGAGCTGATGCTGAGCGGCCGACATGCGGGCGCGAAGGAAGCCCTGTCGCTCGGCTTGGTCGACCGGCTCGGCGAGGGCGCCGACGCGCTGGCCGAAGGCATGGCCTATGCGAAGGAACTGATCGCTTCCAAGGCCCCGGTGCGCCGCACCCGCGACGCGCAGGCGCTGGCCGATGCCGCCGCCAGCCGCGCCGCGCTCGATGCCGCGCGCGCCGACACCGCGAAGAAGAGCCGCGGCCTGTTCTCGCCGATGAAGATCGTCGAGGCGGTCGAGGCCGCGCTGACGCTGCCCTTCGACGAAGGCATGGCGCTCGAACGCAAGCTCTTCCTGCAATGCATCGAGAGCCCGCAGCGCGCGGGCCTGATCCACGCCTTCTTCGCCGAGCGCGAAGTGCTGAAGGCGCCCGAGACCAAGGCCGCGAAGCCGCGCCCGCTCGAATCGGCCGGCATCGTCGGCGGCGGCACCATGGGCGCGGGCATCGCGGTGTCGATGCTCGACGCGGGCATCCCGGTCACCATGATCGAGCGCGACGACACGCAGCTCGCACGCGGCCGCGCCAATGTCGAGAAGGTCTACGACGGCCTGATCCAGAAGGGCCGCATGACGCCCGAGGCCAAGGCCGCCGTGATGGCGCGCTTCACCGGCTCCACGTCGTACGACGCATTGGCGAAGGTCGACATCGTGGTCGAGGCTGTGTTCGAGGAGATGGGCGTCAAGAAGGCGGTCTTCGCCGAACTCGACCGCGTCTGCAAGCCCGGCGCGGTGCTCGCCACCAACACCTCGTACCTCGACATCGACGAGATCGCGGCCAGCATCTCGCGTCCGCAGGACGTGGTGGGCCTGCACTTCTTCTCGCCGGCCAACATCATGAAGCTGCTGGAGATCGTGGTGCCCGCCAAGGTCAGCGCCGATGTGGTGGCCACCGGCTTCGAGCTCGCGAAGAAGCTCAGGAAGGTGCCGGTGCGCGCCGGTGTGTGCGACGGCTTCATCGGCAACCGCATCCTCGCGGTCTACCGCCGGGCCGCCGACCACATGATGGAAGACGGCGCCTCGCCCTACCAGATCGACCAGGCGGTGCGCGACTTCGGCTACCCGATGGGGCCCTTCCAGGTGTCCGACCTCGCGGGCGGCGACATCGGCTGGGCCACGCGCAAGCGCAAGGCCGCGACGCGCGATCCGAAGGCGCGCTATGTGCAGGTGGCCGACCGCATCTGCGAACGCGGCTGGTTCGGCCAGAAGACGCAGCGCGGCTACTACCTCTACCCCGAAGGCGCGCGCACCGGCCAGCCCGACCCCGAAGTGCTCGCGATCATCGATGCCGAGCGCCAGCGCGCCGGCGTCACGCCGCGCCCCTTCACCGACGAGGAAATCATCCGCCGCTACATGGCCGCGATGATCAACGAAGGCGCGAACGTGGTGCACCAGCGCATCGCGCTGCGTCCGCTCGACGTGGACGTGACCTTCCTCTACGGCTACGGCTTCCCACGCCACCGCGGCGGCCCGATGAAGTACGCCGACACGGTGGGCCTCGCCAAGGTGCTGGCCGACATCCGCGAATTCGAGAAGCAGGACCCGGTGTTCTGGAAGCCCTCGCCGCTCCTCGTCGAGCTGGTGGCGCGCGGCGCCGACTTCGCGAGCCTCAACCAATCCGAGTGATTCCAGCATCCCAGGAGAAATTCCCATGCGCGAAGCCGTCATCGTTTCGACCGCCCGTACGCCGCTGACCAAGTCGCATCGCGGCGAATTCAACATCACGCCCGGCGCCACGCTGGCCGCCTTCGCGGTGAAGGCCGCGGTGGAGCGCGCGGGCATCGACCCGGCGCTGATCGAGGATGCGATCCTCGGCTGCGGCTACCCCGAAGGCACCACCGGCCGCAACATCGCGCGCCAGGCCATCATCCGCGCGGGCCTGCCGATCTCGATCGCCGGCACCACGGTGAACCGCTTCTGCGCCTCGGGCCTGCAGGCGATCGCGATGGCGGCGGGCCGCATCGTGGTCGAAGGCGCACCGGCCATGATCGCGGGTGGCGTCGAGAGCATCTCGCAGATCCGCACCCGCAGCGCCACCGACAGCGGCGACAGCGGCATGGACCCGTGGATCGTGGAGCACAAGCCCGCGCTCTACATGGCGATGATCGAGACCGCCGACATCGTCGCCCAGCGCTACGGCATCGGCCGCGAGGCGCAGGACCGCTTCTCCGCCGAGAGCCAGCGCAAGACCGAGGAAGCACAGATCGCCGGGCGCTACAAGGACGAGATCGTTTCGTGCACCACCACGATGGCCGTGACCGACAAGGAGACCAAGGAAGTCACCTACCGCGAAGTCACCGCCACCGAAGACAACTGCAACCGCCGCGGCACCACCTACGAGGCGCTCGCCAAGCTGAAGCCGGTGATGGGCGAGGACAAGTTCATCACCGCCGGCAACGCCTCGCAGTTGTCCGACGGCGCATCGGCCTGCGTGCTGATGGAGGCCAAGGAAGCCGAACGCGCCAACCTGAAGCCGCTCGGCGCCTTCCGCGGTCTCGCGGTCGCCGGCTGCGAGCCCGACGAAATGGGCATCGGCCCGGTGTTCGCGGTGCCGAAGCTGCTCGCGCGCCACGGCCTGAAGGTCGACGACATCGACCTGTGGGAACTCAACGAGGCCTTCGCCTCGCAGTCGATCTACTGCCAGGAGAAGCTGGGCATTCCGTCGGAACGCCTCAACGTCGACGGCGGCGCGATCTCGATCGGCCATCCCTTCGGCATGACCGGCGCGCGCCTGGCGGACCACGTGCTGATCGAAGGCAAGCGCCGCGGCGCGAAATACGCGGTCGTCACGATGTGCATCGCCGGCGGCATGGGTGCCGCAGGACTTTTCGAAATCTACTGACCCACCCCCAGGCTGCGCGCACTTCGTGTCGCTACGCCAACCCCTTGCAGGGGGCAACACCAGCGGCCCGGCAGAGCCGGTTCCGCGGTGTTTCACGAACATTCGTAGAACCAACTGAAAGGGGCTCCTATGGACCTCAATTTCACGCCTGCGGAAGAGGCCTTCCGCGACGAGGTGCGCGCCTTCCTGGCCGCGAAGCTGCCGAAGCGCCTGTCCGACAAGGTCGCGACCGGCAAGCACCTGACCAAGGCCGACATGCAGGAATGGCACGCCATCCTCAACGAACGCGGCTGGCTCGCCAACCATTGGCCAAGGCAGTACGGCGGACCGGGCTGGAGCGCTGTCGAGAAGTTCATCTTCGAGAACGAATGCGCCCTCGCCCACGCGCCGCGCATCGTGCCCTTCGGCGTGAACATGCTCGGCCCGGTGCTCATCAAGTATGGCAACGAGGCGCAGAAGCAGCATTGGCTGCCGCGCATCCTCGACGGCAGCGACTGGTGGTGCCAGGGCTATTCGGAGCCGGGCGCGGGTTCCGATCTCGCATCGGTCAAGACGTCCGCGGTGCGTGGTCGTGATGCAAACGGCGACCACTACATCGTCAACGGCCAGAAGACCTGGACCACGCTGGGCCAGCATGCGGACATGATCTTTTGCCTTGTGCGTACCAACAAGGAAGCCAAGAAGCAGGAGGGCATCAGCTTCCTGCTGGTCGACATGAAGTCGCCCGGCGTCGAAGTGCGGCCGATCATCACGCTCGACGGC
Organism: Variovorax ureilyticus; assembly: GCF_050632185.1. Classification (GTDB taxonomy): domain Bacteria; phylum Pseudomonadota; class Gammaproteobacteria; order Burkholderiales; family Burkholderiaceae_C; genus Variovorax; species Variovorax ureilyticus_A. The sequence goes on along the minus strand of NZ_CP192579.1, from coordinate 358,434 downwards.
GAGCATGAAGTCAACGAGGTGTTCTTCTCCGATGTGCGGGTGCCGGCCGAGAACCTCGTCGGCGAGGAAGACAAGGGCTGGACCTGCGCCAAGTACCTGCTGACCTACGAGCGCACGAACATCGCGGGCGTGGGCTTCTCCGTCGCCGCGATGGAGCAGCTCAAGGTGATCGCCTCGAAGCAGAAGAAGAACGGCCGCCCGCTGGCCGAAGACCCGGCGTTCGCGGCGCGCATGGCGAAGGTCGAGATCGACCTCGAGAACATGAAGACCACCAACCTGCGCGTGATCGCGGCGGTGGCAGGCGGCGGCGTGCCGGGTGCGGAAAGCTCGATGCTCAAGATCCGCGGCACCGAGATCCGGCAGGAGATCTCGTCGCTCACACGGCGCGCGATGGGTGCAGAGGCGCGGCCCTTCGTCGCCGAGGCGCTCACGGAAGGCTTCACCGGCGAGGCTTTCAGCCCCGCACCGGCTGCCGCAGCGCGCTACTTCAACAACCGCAAGCTGTCGATCTTCGGCGGCTCCAACGAAATCCAGAAAAACATCATCTCCAAGATGATCCTGGGCCTCTGACAGGAACGGTCATGAACTTCGAACACACCGAAGACCGGCGCATGCTCGCCGACAGCCTGAACCGCTTCATCGCGGAGCAGTACGGCTTCGAGGCGCGCAATCGCATCGCGCAATCGAAGGAAGGTTTCAGCCAGGCGATCTGGCAGCAGTTCGCGGAACTGGGCGTGATCGGCGCACTGTTCAGCGAGGCCGATGGCGGCTTCGGCGGCGCGGGCTTCGACGTCGCCGTGGTCTTCGAGGAACTGGGGCGCGGGCTCGTGGTCGAGCCGCTTCTGGGTGCCGTGATGGCCGGCGAGGCGATCGCTGTTGCAGGCAACGATGCGCAGAAGGCGAAGCTGGCCGACATCATCGGCGGCACCACGGTCGCCGCGTTCGCCCACGACGAACCGGAATCGCACTATGAGCTGTCGCGCGTGCAGACGCGCGCCGAACGCAGTGGCGACGGCTGGGTGCTCGACGGCGTCAAGGCCGTGGTGCAGCAGGGCGAACAGGCGAGCTTGTTCGTGGTCTCGGCGCGCACTTCCGGCAGCACGGACGACGAAGCCGGCATCTCGCTCTTCCTCGTGCCCGCGAACACGCCGGGCCTCAAGGTGCGCGGCTGCCCCGCGATCGACGGCGGCCGCGTGGCGGAACTGACGTTCGACAACACGAAGATCGGCGGCGATGCATTGCTCGGCGCCGAAGGCCAGGGCTTCGACGCACTCGAACGCGCCATCGGACGGGGCGTGCTCGCACTCTGCGCGGAAGCGCTCGGCGCGATGGAATCGGCCAAGGTCGCCACGCTGGAGTACCTGCGCACGCGCAAGCAGTTCGGCGTGTTCATCGGCAGCTTCCAGGCGCTGCAGCATCGCATGGCCGACCTGCTGCTGGAAATCGAGCAGGCGCGCTCGGCCGTGATCAACGCGGCGGCAGCGATGGATGCGGACCGCGTCACGCGCGAGCGCGCGCTGTCGGCGGCGAAGTTCAGCATCGGCCGCATCGGCACGCTGGTCGCGCAGGAGAGCATCCAGATGCACGGCGGCATCGGAATGACCTGGGAGCTGCCGCTCGCGCACTTCGCCAAGCGGCTCGTGATGATCGACCACCAGTTGGGCGACGAAGACCATCACCTGCAGCGCTACATCGCGCTCAGTCGTGCCTGAGGGTTTGGTCATGAGCACGACGCCCCCGCCCATCGCCGCGCCCTTCACTGCATCGTTTCCGATCCGCAGCGAGGCCGACATCCGCAGGCTGGAGGAAACGCCGCTTGCCGAAGCGCTCACGGTGCGCAGCACCTACGAGATCTTCCGCAACTCAGCCGCGGCCTTCGGCGACAAGACCGCGCTGACCTTCCTGCGCACTGGCAATCCGGACGACGCGCCGATCCGCTGGTCGTATGCGCAGTTGATGAGCGGCATCCACCAGGCCGCGAACCTGCTGCACCGCCTCGGCGTCGGGCCCGACGACGCGGTCGCGATCCTGCTGCCGGGCTGTCTCGAATACCACCTCGCGCTCTGGGGCGGTGCCGCGGCCGGCATTGCGCAACCGCTCAATCCGCTGCTGACCGACGAGAAGCTGGTCTCGCTGATGAAGGCCGGCCGCGCGAAGGTGCTGATCGCCTATGGCAGCGATGCCGAGTCCGGCATGTGGTCGAAGGCGATGCGCCTGCGCGATCAGGTGCCCTCGCTCACGACGGTGCTGCGCGTCGCGCCGCATGACGAAGCGCCGGGCAGCGCCGGCCCCTTGCCCGATGGCGTGCTGGACTTTCTCGCGGAACGTGCGAAGGAACCGGGCGACCACCTGGTGAGCGGGCGCGATATCCAATCGAGCGACATCGCCGCGTACTTCCACACCGGCGGCACCACCGGCGCGCCCAAGCTCGCGCGACACAGCCACGGCGCGCAAGTCTTCACCGCATGGGCCAGCATCAAGCTCACCGGCCAGAGCGCGAAGGACACCTCAATCAACGGCTACCCGCTGTTCCATGTCGCGGGCGTGCTGCCGGCCTCGCTGGCACTGCTCTCGGCGGGCGTGGAGATGATCATTCCGACGCCATCGCTGCTGCGCAACAAGGAGGTGGTGGCCAACTACTGGCGGCTGGTCGAGAAGTACCGGGCGACTTCGCTCTCGGCAGTGCCCACAGTGCTCGCGGCGCTGGCCAACGTGCCGCTGGCCGGCGCGGACATCTCGTCGATCCACTACTGCCGCACCGGCGCGGCGGTGCTGCCGCCCGAGCTCGCGGCGCGATTCGAGCGGCTCTTCGGCCTGCATGTGCACGAGAGCCTCGGCATGACCGAGATGGCGGGCATCTCCACGATCACGCCACCGGGCGTGATCGGGCCGGCCGGCTGCGTCGGCTTTCGCCTGCCTTACGCGCAAATGCGCATCGTCGCGCTCGACCCGAACGGCAACGCGAGCGATCGCGACCTTCCGGCCGGTGAGCAGGGCATGGTGCTTTTCAAATCGCCCAATGTGTTCTCGGGCTTCGTCGATCCGGCCGACACCGCGAAGGCGTTCACCGCCGACGGCTGGCTCGCGACCGGCGACCTGGGGTGGCTGGACGCCGAAGGGCGGCTCAATCTCTCGGGCCGCTCCAAGGACCTGATCATCCGCAGCGGCCACAACATCGACCCCAAGGTCATCGAGGATGCGCTCGGTGCGCATCCGGCAGTGCAGCTGTGCGCCGCGGTGGGTGCGCCCGATGCCTATGCGGGCGAACTGCCGGTGATCTTCGCGACACTGGTGCCCGGCGCATCGGCGACCGAGGCGGAACTGCTCGCCTTCACCGGCGAGCGGGTCGACGAGGCGCCCGCGAGGCCGAAGTCGGTGATCGTGATCGAGCACATGCCGATGACCAACGTCGGCAAGATCTACAAGCCCCAGCTGCGCGCGATGGCCGCACACAAGGTGGCGGAGTCGATCATCGACGAAGCCTGCGCGGCGTCGGGTCTTGGCGAAGCGGCACGGCCGCGCGTCGAGGCGGATGGCGAGAGCGCACTCAAGGTGATCGTCGATGCGGCGGCCGTGGGCCATCAGGCCAGTGCAGTTGCACGCGCAACTGCAGCAGGCGCTCGGGCGCCTGCCGTTCAAGACGCGGGTGGTCCTCGCGTGATCCTGCGCAACCCATGAATTTCAAATCGAAGGAGTAAGACCGTGAAGATCCTGGTCCCCGTCAAGCGGGTCGTCGACTACAACGTGAAGGTGCGCGTCAAGTCCGACGGCACCGGTGTGGACATTGCCAACGTCAAGATGAGCATGAACCCGTTCGACGAGATTGCCGTCGAAGAGGCGGTTCGGCTGAAGGAAAAGGGCGTGGCGACCGAAATCATCGCCGTCTCCTGCGGCGATGCGAAGTGCCAGGAGACGCTGCGCACGGCGATGGCGATCGGCGCGGATCGCGGCATCCTCGTGGAGACCGCCGAAGAACTCCAGCCGCTGGCCATCGCCAAGCTGCTCAAGGCGCTGGTCGACAAGGAACAGCCCCAGCTCGTCATCCTCGGCAAGCAGGCCATCGACGACGACAACAACCAGACCGGCCAGATGCTCGCTGCCCTGGCCGACCTGCCCCAGGCCACCTTTGCCAGCAAGGTCGAAGTCGCCGGCGACAAGGTCAGCGTCACCCGTGAGGTCGATGGCGGCCTGGAAACCCTGTCCCTCACGCTCCCGGCGGTCATCACCAGCGACCTGCGCCTGAACGAGCCGCGCTACGTGACCTTGCCCAACATCATGAAGGCCAAGAAGAAGCAGCTCGACACGGTCAAGCCCGAGGACCTCGGCGTGGACGTCAAGCCGCGCCTGAAGACCCTGAAGGTCGCGGAGCCCCCGAAGCGCGGCGCCGGCATCAAGGTGCCCGACGTGGCCACGCTGGTGGACAAGCTGAAGAACGAAGCCAAGGTGATCTGAGGAAGACTGTCATGACCGTACTTGTTATTGCCGAACACGACCACGCCACCCTCAAGCCGGCGACCCTGAACACCGTGACTGCAGGGATTGCCTGTGGTGGTGATGTCCACGTGCTGGTGGCCGGTGCCAATGCTGCCGAAGCCGGCAAGGCCGCTTCGCAGGTCGCAGGCGTTGCCAAGGTGATCGTGGCCGACAGCCCGAGCCCGGCGGAGAACCTCGCCGAGAACGTTGCCGCCCAGGTCCTCGCCATTGCCAAGAACTACAGCCACATCCTGTTCCCGGCGACTGCCAACGGCAAGAACGTCGCGCCGCGCGTGGCCGCCAAGCTGGATGTGGCCCAGATCAGCGACATCACCAAGGTGGACAGCGCCGACACCTTCGAGCGGCCGATCTACGCGGGTAACGCCATTGCCACCGTGCAGAGCAGCGATGCGATCAAGGTGATCACGGTGCGCACGACGGGCTTCGATGCCGCAGCCGCCACGGGCGGAAGCGCCGCAGTGGAAAGCGCCGAAGGCGTCGCCGACAGCGGCAAGAGCGCGTTCGTGGGCCGCGAAGTGACCAAGAGCGACCGCCCCGAACTGACGGCCGCCAAGATCATCGTCTCGGGCGGCCGGGCGCTGGGCAGCTCGGAGAAGTTCAATGAAGTGATGACGCCGCTGGCGGACAAGCTCGGCGCCGCGCTCGGCGCCAGCCGCGCCGCGGTGGACGCAGGCTACGCCCCGAACGACTGGCAGGTGGGCCAGACGGGCAAGATCGTCGCCCCGCAGCTGTACATCGCCGCGGGCATTTCCGGCGCGATCCAGCACCTGGCCGGGATGAAGGACTCCAAGGTGATCGTGGCGATCAACAAGGACGAAGAGGCGCCGATCTTCTCGGTGGCCGACTACGGCCTCGTGGCCGACCTCTTCACGGCTGTGCCGGAACTCGTCAAGGCGCTCTGACCGCGCCGCGAAAGGGCGCACCATGAGGACCGGCTGACCGGCCTCGGGGGCGGGCATCGGGGTCGGCTAAGGAAATCCCCTATCGGGGAAAGGGCATCGATCATTACGATCGATCACCACTTCCCTGTCGAGGTGTACGGATCGCGTCCCGGCGACCGCCCGGCGACATGGCGCATGCCTCACTTGCCCGATGACCACCCCCAACGAGTCCGGCCCCGTGCTGGACGCCGCCAGCCCCTCCCCCTGAAATCGAAGCCGCCGACGAACCGACGCGCGTCCCGCTCGCCATCGAGGACTGGGCGACCGTCGTCATCATGGGCATGCTGGCGTGCATCACCTTCGCCAACGTCGTGGTGCGCTACTTCACCGACTCCTCCTTCGCGTGGACGGAAGAGTTCTCGGTGTTCCTCATGATCCTGCTCGCGCTGGTGGCCGGCTCGGCCGCGGTGGCGCGCGACCGCCACATCCGCATCGAGTACTTCGCCGAAGGCGGCTCGATGGCCCGCCGCAGGCGCCTCGCGCAGTTCGGCGCGGCGATGGTGGCGCTGCTCTTCTTCCTGATCGCTGCGCTGAGCGTGCGCGTGGTGTGGGACGACTACCGCTTCGAAGAAACTTCCCCGGGCATCGGCGTGCCGCAGTGGTGGTATTCGATCTGGCTGCCGATCGTGTCCCTGGCGATCGCCTTGCGTGCCGTGGGCCTGCTCATCCGCCGCGGTCGCAAGACGAACGACGGGGGCCGTCCGCGATGATTCCGACGCTTCTCTTCGTCGCCTTCATCGTGATGATGCTGGTCGGCGTGCCGATCGGCGCGGCGCTCGGCCTCGCGGGTGCGGCCTGCATCGCGCTGGCGAATGGCGACGCGCAATGGCTCGGCCTGCTCGCGGTGCCGCAGAACTTCTATGCGGGCCTCGGCAAGTACCCGCTGCTCGCGATCCCGATGTTCGTGCTGGTCGGCTCGATCTTCGACCGCTCGGGCGTGGCGTTGCGGCTCGTGAATTTCGCGATCGCGATCGTGGGGCGCGGCCCCGGCATGCTGCCGCTGGTGGCGATCGTGGTCGCGATGTTCCTCGGCGGCATCTCGGGCTCGGGCCCGGCCAATGCGGCAGCGGTCGGCGCGGTGATGATCGCGGCGATGTCGCGCGCCGGCTACCCCGATGCGTATTCGGCCAGCGTGGTCGGCGCAGCGGCGGCGACGGACATCCTGATTCCGCCTTCGGTGGCCTTCATCGTGTATTCGGTGCTGGTGCCGGGCGCATCGGTGCCGGCGCTGTTCGCCGCCGGCATGATTCCGGGCATCCTGGCGGGCATCGCGCTGATCGTCCCGGCGGTCTGGCTCGCGCGCAAGCACAAGATGGGCGCGCTCGAATCGAGCCTGCCGCGCCCGCCGTTCTGGAAGAGCTTCCGTGACGCCACCTGGGGCCTCGCGGCGCCGGTGCTGATCCTCGGCGGCATGCGCGCCGGGCTCTTCACGCCGACCGAGGCGGCAGTCGTCGCGGTGTTCTACGGCCTCTTCGTCGGCATGGCGATCCACCGCACGATCAAGGTCCGCGACCTGTTCGCGATCCTGCGCGAATCGGGCGAGCTGTCCGCGGTGATCCTGCTGGTGGTGTCGCTCGCAGGCATCTTCGCGTATTCGCTGTCGACGCTGGGCGTGATCGACCCGGTCACGCGCGCGATCGTCAACTCGGGGCTCGGCGAATACGGCGTGCTGTCGCTGCTGATCCTGCTGCTCATCACGGTCGGCATGTTCCTCGATGGGGTGTCGATCTTCCTGATCTTCGTGCCGCTCCTGTGGCCGATCGTGCAGCACTACAAGTGGGACCCGGTGTGGTTCGGCGTGATCCTCACGCTCAAGGTCGCGCTCGGCCAGTTCACGCCGCCGCTGGCCGTCAACCTGATGGTGTCGTGCCGCATCGCCAACGTTCGCATGGAAGAAACCGTGCGATGGGTCGGATGGATGCTGTTCGCGATGTTCCTCGTGATGGTGGCCGTGATCATCTGGCCGGGGCTGGCGTTGTGGTTGCCCCATGCGCTGGGGTATTGAATTGACGAGCACGTCCTTCGCACCATCTCTTAGCCCGGTTTGCGGTGCGGGGCTGCGGGCGCCTCTACGTCGCCGAGGAGCGCAGTCTTTCGCGGACCAGGGCTCGCGCTTGTCTGAGCGAAGCGAGTTTGCGCGAGACCCCGCGAAAGGCGAGCACCGCAGGGCAGCCGCGAAGCGGCCGGCGTAGTGAAGCCCGCTGCGCCGCACCGCAAACCGGGCGGCCCGACCAACGAGCACACACCAAGCGAACCAAGTTACCCCCAAGGAGACCCAAACCCATGAAGTTCCGTCGTTCCCTCATCGGCCTGCTGGCCGTCGCCGCTGCCCTCGGCAGCTTCTCCGCCAGCGCCACCGCGCAGAACTACAAGGCCGAATACAAGATGTCCCTCGTGCTCGGCCCTCCGACCCCATGGGGTGAAGCCGGCCGCGTCTGGGCCGACCTCGTCAAGGAGCGCACCCAGGGCCGCATCAACATCAAGCTCTACCCCGGGGTTTCGCTGATCCAGGGCGACCAGACCCGCGAATTCAGCGCACTGCGCCAGGGCGTCATCGACATGGCCGTCGGCTCCACCATCAACTGGTCGCCGCAGGTCAAGCAGCTGAACCTGTTCTCGATGCCCTTCCTGATGCCCGACTACGCGGCCGTCGACACGCTCACGCAGGGCGCGGTCGGCAAGGACATGTTCGCGACGCTCGAGAAGGCCGGCGTCGTGCCGCTCGCATGGGGCGAAAACGGCTTCCGCGAAATCACCAACTCGAAGAGGCCGATCAAGTCGCCCGATGACCTGAAGGGCATGAAGATCCGCGTCGTCGGCTCGCCGATCTTCTCCGACACCTTCAGCGCCCTCGGCGCCAACCCGACGCAGATGAGCTGGGCCGATGCGCAACCCGCACTCGCCAGCGGCGCGGTCGACGGCCAGGAGAACCCGCTCTTCCTCTTCACCGTGCTCAAGATGCACACCGTCGGCCAGAAGTTCGTGACCACCTGGGGCTACGTCTGCGACCCGCTCGTGTTCGTCGTCAACAAGGAAGTCTGGGCCTCGTGGACGCCCGCCGACCAGGCCATCGTCCGCCAGGCCGCCATCGACGCCGGCAAGCAGAACATCGCGCTCTCCCGCAAGGGCCTCGTCGAGGCCGACAAGCCCGTGCTCAAGGACATCGCCGCCATGGGCGTGACCGTGACCAACCTGACCCCGGCCGAGCGCGATGCCTTCGTCAAGGCCACCCGCCCGGTCTACAACAAGTGGAAGGCGACGGTCGGCAACGACCTCGTGACCAAGGCCGAGCAGGCCATTGCGGCGCGGGCGAAGTAGCGCACAACGCACCCAGAAAAAGCCCCGCGATGCGGGGCTTTTTCTCTTTGACTTGACATCCATGCCCTACGTAATGCCCCCGATGACCGCGCTTCGAGCCCCTTCCTAGAATGAATTTGGCACGCCGGGCCGCTTGGGTCCGACGCCAAAAGGGAGACGAAACAATGAGAATCAAGATCGATCAGCGCGAGCTGATATCGGCAGGATTGATGCTTGCCATCGGGCTGGCCACCATGGCCGGCGGCTCCAACTACCACGTGGGCACCGCGGCCCGCATGGGGCCGGGGTTCTATCCCATGTTGCTGGGCGGCTTGCTGTGCCTGGTAAGCCTGCTGATGGTGCTTTCGCCGGCGCCCGCGCAGGACACGGCGCCGGAGGAAGCCCGGGCCGCACCCGAGTACCGCGCATGGGCTTGCGTGACGGGTGGCGTGATCGCCTTCATCGTGCTTGGCAAGCACGCCGGGCTGGTACCCGCCACCTTCGGCCTGGTCTTTATCTCGGCCCTGGGCGATCGGCACAACACATGGGTCACGGCCACGTTGCTGGGTCTGGGCATGAGCGCTTTGGCGGTGCTCGTGTTCTCCGTCCTGCTGAAGATCCAGTTCCCTCTCTTCATCGGGGGCTGATCGATGGAAGCATTGAACAACCTGTGGCAGGGCTTCGGGGTTGCCCTGCGGCCCAGCAACCTGATGTGGTCATTCATCGGCGTCTTCATGGGCAACCTGATCGGCGTGCTGCCCGGCATCGGCCCGCTGGCCGCCATTTCGCTGCTGCTGCCGGTGACCTACTCGCTCGACCCGACCGCCGCCCTGATGATGCTGGCCGGCATCTACTACGGCGCCCAGTACGGCGGGGCCACCACCTCGATCCTGCTGAACCTGCCCGGCGTCGCCTCGCATGCCGTGACCTGCCTCGACGGTCACCCCATGGCCGGGCAGGGCCGCGGCGGCGCGGCGCTGTTCATGGCCATGTTCGCCTCCTTCATCGGCGCCAGCATCGGCATCGCGCTGATGACCTTCTTCTCGCCGCTCCTGGTCGACGTGGCCTTCAAGTTCGGCCCCGCCGAATACTTCGCCATGATGCTGCTCGGGCTGCTCGCGGCCTCGACCCTGGCCAAGGGCTCGCCGCTCAAGGGCGTCGCGATGGTGCTCGTCGGATTGATACTGGGCGTCGTGGGAACCGACGTGAACTCGGGCGTGGCGCGCTTCGCGCTCGACATCCCGGAACTGACCGACGGCCCGGCGCTGGTCGCGCTCGCCATGGGGCTGTTCGGCGTCGCCGACACCCTGGCCAACGTCAACCGGATCGGCACCGGCTCGGTCGAGACCAAGGTCACGATGCGCTCGCTGCGTCTGGCCAAGGGCGAGATGAAACGCTCCTGGATGCCGATCCTGCGCGGCACGGCGATCGGCTCCTTCTTCGGCATCCTGCCCGGCACCGGTTCCACGATCGCCTCGTTCATCTCCTATGCCTCCGAAAAGAAGGTCTCCAGGCATCCTGAGCAGTTCGGCCACGGCGCCATCGAAGGCATCGCGGGCCCTGAAGCCTCCAACAACGCGGCAGCCCAGACGGCCTTCATTCCCACCATGAGCCTGGGCATCCCGGGCGATGCCGTGATGGCCTTGATGCTGGGCGCCCTGATGATCCACAACATCCAGCCCGGCCCTCAGTTGATCGGCGAACACCCGCTGATCTTCTGGGGCCTGATCGCCAGCTTCTGGGTCGGCAACCTGCTGCTCCTGGTCCTGAACATTCCGCTGATCGGGATGTGGGTCAGGCTGCTGACGGAGCCCTACCGGATCATCTATCCCTGCGTGCTGTTCTTCATCTGCATCGGGGTCTACAGCGGCAACAACAACCTGTTCGACGTCGGCGTCGTCCTCGCGATCGGCGTCGGCGGCTATTTCACAACGCGGCTCGGCTTCGAGCCGGCGCCTGTGCTGCTGGGCTTCGTGCTCGGCCCGATGGTGGAGGAAAACTTCCGCCGCGCCCTGCTGCTCTCCAGAGGCGACCCGGGCATCTTCGTGACCCGCCCGATCAGCGCCACCTTCATGCTGGCGTGCTGCCTGATGCTCGCGGGCGTGGCCTATTCGCGCCTGCGCAAGGGCCGCTCGGCCCACCGCGCGGCAGGCTGAGGCGGGTCATGCGCGCGGGCCCGGTTCAGCCCGCGCACTGCATGAAACCCTCGAGCACGTTCACCGCGTTCGCACCCACCTCCGCCACCGCATAGCCGCCTTCGAAGACGAAGACGGTGGGCACACCGGCGCGCGCGAGGTCCTCGCCGATGCGCAGATAGTCGGGCGTAGCGAGCGTGAAGCCCGCGATCGGGTCGCCTTCGAAAGTGTCGAGGCCAAGTGACACGACAAGCGCGCCGGCCTTGAACTCCGCGATGCCACCCAGGGCCTCCTTCAGCGCCTCGCGCCACCGCGCGAAACCCGTACCGCGTGGCAACGGGAGATTGCGGTTGAAGCCCAGTCCATCGCCCGCGCCGCGCTCGTCCGCATAGCCAAGGTAGTAGGGATATTCGGTATGCGGATCGCCGTGGATGCTGGTGAACTGCACATCGGCGCGGTCATAGAAGATGGCCTGCGTGCCGTTGCCGTGGTGGTAGTCGATGTCGAGCACAGCGACGCGCTCCACGCCCGCATCGCGCAATGCCTGCGCCGCAATGGCCGCGTTGTTGAGGAAGCAGTAGCCGCCGAAGAAATCCACGCCGGCGTGATGCCCCGGTGGGCGCGTCAGCGCGAAGGCGGCACGCTCGCCGCGCAGCACGTGCGCGGCGGCGGTCAGCGCGCAGAAGCCGCCCGCGCGGGCGGCCAGCCAGGTCCCGGCAGTCAGCGGCGTACCCGCGTCGTACGAGAACAGGCCCATGCGCGCCGCGAAGCTCGCGGGCAGCACGTCGGAGCGGAAAGTGCGGATCGGCCAGTACGAAGGCAGCGCGTCGCGTTCGACGTTGGCGGGGTCCAGCGCGATCCATTCGCTCCATGCACCGGCAAGGAAGTCGAGGTAACGCTGTGAATGAACGCGCGCAAATGCGGATTCGCCCGATTCAACCGGCGCTTCGATGGGCCCGAGGTTGCGCTCCTGCAATTCGCGAAGCACATAGTCGGCACGGGCCGGGACCTCGAAGCACGGCACCAGCTCGCCACGGAACATCTCCACCTTGCCGTGGTGGACCATGTGGAGGTTGTTGAAGACGGTGAGCATGGCGATAGGGTAGCGCCTGTCTTTCCGCTGGACCAATGGGCCCTCTGGTGGGTGGGGGTTCTGAAGTCGGGGGCGGTGGGGAAAAACTGTCCACCTCCACGGCGGTCGTCGGGGAGCGGACCGCGACGTCGGACCCGAACAATTCGTTGATCAACCACTGAGCCCGGTCTGCGATGCGGCGCTGCGGGCGCCTCTGCGCCGCCGAGGAGCGCAGCCTTTCGCGGATCAGGGCTCGCGCTTGTTTGAGCGAAGCGAGTTTGCGCGAGCCCCCGCGAAAGGCGAGCACCGCAGGGCAGCCGCGAAGCGGCCGGCGCAGTGAAGCTCGCAGCGCCGCACCGCAGACCGGGCGGACGCCCCAGGGACAACGGAATCAGGCCTCCCGCCGCAACCCTCGGCCAGATTCTTCCGCAACAGGCATCGGCACGACCACATTCGCCGAACGCGCCGCGCGAGCCAGCACGGGCGCCAGAGCCACACCCGTGTGCGTCCGAAGGGCCACGACGTCCTCAGGCGGCGCAGCGGCCACGATGCGCCCACCCGCATTGCCGCCCTCGGGCCCCAGGTCGATCAGCCAGTCCGCCTCGGCGATCACATCGAGGTCGTGCTCTATCACCACCACGCTGTGCCCGCCGTTCACCAAGCGGTGCAGCACATGGATCAGCTTCTCGACGTCGGCCATATGCAACCCGACCGTCGGCTCATCAAGCACATAGAGCGTGTGCGGCGTCTTGTTGCCGCGTCGCGTGACGTCGTCTCGCACCTTGCTCAACTCCGTCACGAGCTTGATCCGCTGCGCCTCGCCACCCGACAACGTCGGCGAAGGCTGCCCCAGCGTGAGATACCCCAGCCCCACATCCTTCAGCAACTGCAACGGGTGGCTGATGTTCGGCATCGAGGCGAAGAATTGCACCGCCTCATCCACCTCCATCTGCAACACATCGCCGATGCTCTTGCCGCGCCAGCTCACCGCCAGCGTCTCGGGATTGAAGCGGGCGCCGTGGCACACCTCGCAAGGCACCTTCACATCGGGCAGGAAGCTCATCTCGATCGTGCGGACGCCCGCGCCTTCGCAACCGGGACAACGGCCCTCGCCCGTGTTGAAGCTGAAACGCGCCGGACCATAGCCCCGCGCCTTCGCTTCCAGCGTGTCCGCGAACAGCTTGCGGATCGTGTCCCAGAAGCCGATGTAGGTCGCCGGACAACTGCGCGGCGTCTTGCCGATCGGCGTCTGGTCGACTTCGAGCACGCGGTCGATGGTCTCGTAGCCTTCCACCGCGCGGCACCCGGCCCATGCGGGACGCTTGCCCGCCGCATCCGCGTCGCGGCCCGCCTTCGTCATGCGCTGCGCCACGACGGCATGGACATTGGCCAGCAGCACATCGCGCGCCAGCGTCGACTTGCCCGACCCGCTCACGCCCGTCACCGCGACCAGCCGCTTCAGCGGCAACGACACCGTCACGTCCTGAAGGTTGTGCATGTCGGCGCCACGCACCGTGAGCCAGTCCGGCGCACCCGGTTCGGGCGAAGGCACCGGCCGCCGCGCCTGCAGCGGATGCTTGATCGCGTCGCGCAGATAGCGCCCGGTCTGCGAATCGTTCGCCGCCTGGATATCGGCCACCGTGCCCTCCGCCACCAGACGCCCACCGCGCTTGCCCGCACTCGGGCCGATGTCGATGATGTGATCGGCCCGGCGGATCGTGTCCTCGTCGTGCTCCACCACCACCAGCGTGTTGCCCTTGTCGCCCAGCTTGTGCAGCGCATCGAGCAGGATCTGGTTGTCGCGCGCATGCAGGCCGATCGTGGGCTCGTCGAGCACATAGCAGACGCCCTGCAGGTTGCTGCCGAGCTGCGCCGCGAGCCGGATGCGCTGCGCCTCGCCACCGCTCAGCGTCGGTGCACCGCGATCGAGCGTGAGATAGCCGAGCCCCACCTCTTCGAGGAACTCGAGCCGGCTTCGGATCTCGGGCACCAGGTCGCGCGCGATCTCCGCTTCACGCCCGGAAAGCTGCAAGCCTTCGAACCACATGCGGATGTCGCTCACGCTCATGCGCGCCAGTTGGGTGATGCCGATGCCGCCATCGCCCGATGCATCCGAAGCACCGAAAAGCACCGCGCGCGCGGTCGCGTTGAGCCGGGTGCCCTCGCAGGTCGGGCACACCACGTCGCCCACGTCCTCGGCTTCCGGCTCCGCGAAGGTCTGCTCGCGCCCCTTCTGGTCGTCGGCCATCACCGAGTCGTCGTAGACCTTGCGCTGCTCCTTCGTGAGCTTGACGCCCGTGCCCACGCAATCGGGGCACCAGCCGTGCTTGCTGTTGTAGGAGAACAGGCGCGGATCGAGCTCCGCATAGCTGGTGCTGCACACCGGGCATGCGCGCAGGGTCGAGAAGACATGCGAGCGCCCGATCCCGCCGGTCGGCGCACCGGCCATCATTGCGCCGCGCAGGCCGGCGAGGTCGCTCAGCACGTGCACCACGCCCTTGCCATGCTCCAGCGCACGCGCGAGCGCCTGCCGCAATTCCGTTTCCTGCGAGGGGAGCACATCGAGGCTCGCCACCGGCAGCTCGATGGTGTGCTCCTTGAAGCGGTCGATGCGCGGGAAGTTCGTGGTCGGCAGGAATTCGCCATCCACCCGCAGATGGGTGTAGCCGCGCGGACGCGCCCAGTCGGCCAGTTCGGTGTAGACGCCCTTGCGGTTGCTCACCAGCGGCGAGAGCAGGCCGATGTGCTGGCCCTTGAAGTTCTTCAGCAGCTGCGCCGCGATGCTGTCTTGTGTCTGCGGCTGCACTGCGGCGCCGTCGTGGATGCAGTGCTGCACGCCGAGCTTGACGTACAGCAGCCGCAGGAAATGCCACACCTCGGTGGTCGTGCCGACCGTGCTCTTGCGGCCACCGCGCGAAAGCCGCTGCTCGATCGCCACCGTCGGCGGTATGCCGTACACCGCATCCACCTCGGGCCGCCCCGCCGGCTGCACGATGCTGCGCGCATAGGCGTTGAGCGATTCGAGATAGCGCCGCTGCCCTTCGTTGAAGAGGATGTCGAAGGCCAGCGTCGACTTGCCCGACCCGCTCACGCCGGTGACCACGCTGAACTTGCCGCGCGGAATGTCGACTGTCAGGTGCTTGAGGTTGTGCTCGCGCGCATTGACGATCTGGATCGCCTCGCGGCCCGGCGCAGGCTGCGCATGCGCGGCGTATTCGCGCGCCGCGCGCTCGGCCACCTTGTAGGCGCCGGGGCCGATCGCCAGTTCGTAGTCGGCCAGCGCCTCGCCGGTCAGCGAGGCGCGGTTCTCGCGCACCTGCTCCGGCGTGCCGACCGCGACGATCTGGCCACCGCCCTCGCCGCCTTCCGGCCCGAGGTCGATGATCCAGTCGCTGGCGCGGATCACGTCGAGGTTGTGTTCGATCACCACCAGCGAATGCCCCGCATCGAGCAGCTTGCGCAGCGCGCGCATCAGGCGCGCGATGTCGTCGAAGTGCAGGCCTGTCGTCGGCTCATCGAAGAGGAAGAGCTGGCCCTTGCGCGCCAGCGGCTGCTTGCTCGCGCTGCCGCTTTTCGCGGCCTCCGCGAGAAAGCCCGCGAGCTTCAGGCGCTGCGCCTCGCCGCCGCTCAGGGTCGGCACCGGCTGGCCGAGCTTGACGTAGTCGAGGCCCACATCGACGATCGGCTGCAGCATGCGCAGCACGTCGCGGTCCGCTTCGAACGTCGCGGCCGCCTCGGCCACGGTGAGTTCGAGCACGTCCGCCACGTTCATGGTGCGGCCCTTGCGCTCGATCGTGACTTCGAGAATCTCCGGGCGATAGCGTTTGCCGTCGCAATCGGGGCAGCGCAGGTACACGTCCGACAGGAACTGCATCTCCACATGCTCGAAGCCCGAGCCGCCGCAGGTCGGGCAGCGCCCGTCGCCGCTGTTGAAGCTGAACTTCGACGAGGTGTAGCCGCGCTGCCGCGACAGCGCCGCGGTCGCGAAGATCTCGCGGATCGCGTCCCACGCGCCCACGTAGCTCGCGGGGTTCGACCGCGCGGTCTTGCCGATCGGCGACTGGTCGACGAACACCACGTCGCTCAGGTGGTCCGCGCCCAGCAGCCGGTCGTGCGCGCCCGGCGATTCGGTCGCGCGGCCGAAGTGCCGCATCAGCGCAGGCGCGAGCACGTCCTGCACCAGCGTGGACTTGCCCGAGCCGCTCACGCCGGTGATGCAGACGAGGCGCGACAGCGGAATCTCCACCGTCACGTCCTTGAGGTTGTGCTCGCGCACGCCTTCCAGGATGAGGCGCGGCGTGTTGTCGCTCACCATGCGGCGGAAGCCCATGCCGATCTGCTTGCGGCCGCCGAGGTACTGGCCGGTCAGCGTGTCGGCGTCGCGCAGCGCATTGGTGGTGCCGTCGAACACCACGCGACCGCCGCGCACCCCGGGGCCCGGCCCCATGTCGATCACGCGGTCCGCCGCGAGCATCACGGCCGGGTCGTGCTCGACCACCACCAGCGTATTACCTGCGTCACGCAGGCGCAGCATCGCCTCGGTGATGCGGTTCATGTCGCGCGGATGCAGGCCGATGCTGGGCTCGTCGAGCACGAAAAGCGTGTTCACCAGCGAGGTGCCGAGCGCGGTCGTGAGGTTGATGCGCTGCACCTCGCCGCCGCTCAGCGTTCGGCTCTGGCGGTCGAGCGTGAGATAGCCGATGCCCACGTCGTGCAGGTAGCGCAACCGCGTCGTGATTTCCTCGAACAGGAGCTTGAGCGCCTGTACGTCGCCTTCGCTCGCGTTGCTGTGGTTGCCATGGCTTTCCATGCCGTCGAAGAAGCGCCGCAGCCGCTCGATCGGCAGCAGCATCAGGTCGTGCAGGCAAAGACCCGGTAGCGATTCGAGCTGCGCGCGCGACCACTTCGCGCCCTGCGGCATGAAGCGCTTCGAGGGTTCGAGCACCGCATCGGCGTCTTCCTTGCTGCCGATGCGCCAGAGCAGGCTTTCGAGCTTGAGGCGTGCGCCCGCGCAGGTCGGGCACGGCGTGTAGCTGCGGTACTTCGACAAGAGCACGCGGATGTGCATCTTGTACGCCTTGCTTTCCAGGTAGCCGAAGAAGCGGCGGATGCCGTACCACTGGCGGCTCCAGTTGCCTTCCTTGTAGTTCGGCGTGCCCTCGATCACCCACTGCTTCTGCTCGTCGGTGAGCTTGTTCCAGGGCGTGTCGCGCGGAATGCCGGCGGCCTCGGCGTGGCGCATGAGATCGTCCTGCGCCTCTTTCCACGCGGGGGTCTGGATGGTCTTGATCGCGCCGGCGCGCAAGGTGAGCTTGTCGTTCGGGATCACGAGCCCGAGATCGACGCCGATCACGCGGCCGAAGCCCCGGCAGGTCTCGCACGCGCCCACGGCCGAGTTGAAGGAGAACATCGACGGGATCGGGTCCGCGTAGCGGATGTCGCTCTCGGGGCAGTGCAAGCCGGTGGAGAACTTCCAGATGGCCGGCTCGGCACCTTCTTCCGCCGCCAGTGCGTAGACGGTGAGCCGCCCGCTGCCGCGCTTGAGCGCCACCTCGATCGCCTCGACCACCCGCGCTCGCTCGGCGCCGGCGATCCGGAAGCGGTCGGCGACCACATCGAGCACCTTGCGCGGCCCGGTCGGCGTCGCGACTTCGCGCTCGGCCTGGATGCGCGTGAAGCCGCTCGCGGAGAGCCATTGCGTCACCTCGTCGGCCGAGGCGCTCGCGGGCAGCTCGACGGCGAAAGTGACCACCACGCGCGGATCGCCCGCGGCAACAGCGCGCGAAACCAGCTCGGCGTAGATCGAATCGGGCGAATCGTGCCGCACCGGCAGCGCAGTCTCGCGATCGAACAACTGCGCCGCGCGCGCGAAGAGCAGCTTGAGGTGATCGTTGAGCTCCGTCATCGTGCCGACGGTCGAACGCGACGAGCGCACCGGGTTCGTCTGGTCGATCGCGATCGCGGGCGGCACGCCCTCGACCTTGTCGACGGCCGGCTTGTCCATGCGGTCGAGGAACTGCCGCGCATAGGCCGAGAAGGTCTCGACGTAGCGACGCTGGCCTTCGGCGTAGAGGGTGTCGAACACCAGGCTCGACTTGCCCGAGCCGCTCGGCCCGGTGACCACCGTCATCTCGCCGGTGCGGATGTCGAGATCGAGGTTCTGGAGGTTGTGCTGGCGTGCGCCGCGAATGCGGATGGAGCCCTGTGTCATGAGTGCCTTGCGGAATGGGGCAGACATTCTAGGAATTCGGGCGCACCTTCGCTTGCGGCGGCCCAAGGTGCTTGCCGGGCGGATCGCTTACACACCGACACACACCCGGCAGCGCCGCAGGCAGCCCACAATCCGGCTCAGATCCGACATCCCGCCAGTTCATGACATTCCTCGTCGACGAAGAAATCACGTTCCGCAAACTGGAGATCCTGCTGGCCTTCATGGAAACCGGCAATCTCGCGCGAACGGCCGAAAAGCTCGACATCAGCACGGTGAGCGTGCATCGCGCGCTGCACTCGCTGGAAACGGGCGCTCGCTGCGCGCTGTTCCGGCTCGAGGGGCGCAACCTGCTGCCCACCGACGCGGCGAGGACGCTGGCCGACGTGGCGCGCGAGGTGGTGCGCACGATGTCGGAAGGCATCCGCGCCACACGCGAAGTGGCGGGCTATTCGGCGGACCGCATCCGCATCGGCTCGCTCTACTCGCTGACCAGCCGCACCGTGCCGAAGGTGATCATGGGCATGAAGCTGCGCAAGCCCGACCTGCACACCGAGCTGGTGCTGGGCTCGAACGCCGACCTGCTGCAGAAGCTGCGCGACGGCGCGGTCGACGCGGTGCTGATGGCGATCCCCGACGACGCGCAGGACGTCGAATCCGAGCCGCTCTTCGAGGACGACATCTTCTTTGCCGCGCCCAGCGGATCGCGCTATGCGGAGATGGTCGAAGTCGACCTCGGCGCCTGCCGGCACGAGCGCTTCGTGAGCCTGTCCGAAGGCTTCGTGACCTACAGCGGCTTCATGGAATCGTTCCGCATCGCGGACTTCACGCCCGAGGTGGTCATGCGCACCGGCGACATCTTCTCGCTGATGAACCTCGTCGCCGGCGGCGTCGGCTACACGCTGCTGCCGGGGCGGGTGCGCGGAGCCTTGCCGCACAACGTGCGGCTGGTGCCGCTGCAGCCTAAATACCTCGTGCGCCAGACCATCGCCGTGAACTTCCTGCGCACGCGCGAGCGCGACCCCAACCTGCTGGCGCTGCTGTCGCTGTGCCGCAGCTCGAAGGCCGAGCTGGCCTGAACCGCTGGCCAAGGGTTAACCCGCGACCGTTTCACGCACCGTAAGCATCGGCGCCCCCCGTTAATTGATCGCGCGGAGGGCCGCCGATAACGTTCGTCTCCACAGCGCCGCGCATTCCGCGCGACACACAAAGGAGACGCCCATGATCATTTTCGGAACCGCCCTGCTGGCCGTGTGCCATCTGCTGGGCATCTTCCTCGGCGACCTGCTCGGGCAGGCGCTCGGCGTGAAGACCAACGTGGGCGGCGTCGGCATCGCGATGCTGCTCCTGATCTTCGCGCGGCTCCACATGCAGAAGCGAAACATGCTGCCCAAGCTGACCGAGCTCGGCGTGGAGTACTGGGGCGCGATGTACATCCCCGTCGTCGTCGCGATGGCGGCGCAGCAGGACATGGTGTCGGCGCTGCGCGGCGGCCCCGTTGCCGTGCTCTCGGCCATCGCCGCGGTGGTGGTCTGCGCCTGCGTCATCGCCGCGATCAACCGATCCGAACGGCCGGAGGCGGAAGCGGAAACGACGCCGAAGCTGCACGACAACCCCTTGCTGACCGAAGCGGAATAACCGGATCGCGGAGCAACACCATGATCGACATCCTCGAAAAAGCCGCCCTCCAGAACGGCCTCGTGACCGCCTTCGCGGTGGTCGGCCTCGTCATCCTGGTCTCGGGCCAGATCTCGCGCCGGCTGACCTTCGGCCGCGTGCACGGCTCGGCCATCGCGATCGTGATCGGCCTCGCGCTCGCCTACTGGGGCGGCACGCAGACCGGCGGCCACAAGGGCCTCGCCGACATGTCGCTGTTCGGCGGCATCGGCTTGATGGGCGGCGCGATGCTGCGCGACTTCGCGATCGTGGCGACCGCCTTCGAAGTGCAGGCCACCGAAGCGCGCAAGGCCGGGTTGATCGGCGCGGTGTCGCTGCTGCTGGGCACCGTGCTGCCCTTCGTCGTCGGCGCGGCCATCGCGTGGAGCTTCGGCTACTCGGACGCAGTGAGCATGACCACCATCGGCGCGGGCGCGGTCACGTACATCGTCGGCCCCGTGACCGGTGCGGCCATCGGCGCAAGCCCCGACGTGATGGCGCTGAGCATCGCGACGGGGCTGGTGAAAGCCATCATCGTGATGGTGGGCACGCCGATCGCGGCGCGCTTTCTGGCCTTGAAGACACCGCGCTCGGCGATGGTCTTCGGCGGCCTCGCAGGCACCGTGAGCGGCGTGTCCGCCGGGCTCGCCGCCACCGACCGGAAGCTGGTGCCCTACGGCGCACTGGTCGCCACCTTCCACACCGGCCTCGGCTGCCTGATGGGGCCGTCGGTGCTGTTTTTGCCACCAGGGCCCTGGTGGGTTGAGGAATCCCCATGGATCGAATGAACTGGAACACCAAGGCCGGGAACCGCGCCGCGCGCCTCGCGCGAGCGGCCAACGCACTCGGCGCCGACCTCGTCGGCAAGCGCGTCGCCACCGAGGCGGTCGGCAAGCTGCTGGAGGCCGTGTTGGCGCCGGGCGACCGCGTCTGCCTCGAAGGCAACAACCAGAAGCAGGCCGACTTCCTGGCGCGCGCGCTGGTGGAGCTCGATCCGGCGAAGGTGCACGGCCTGCACATGGTGCAGTCGGTGCTCGCGCTGCCGGAGCATCTGGACGTGTTCGAGAACGGCATCGCGGCGCGGCTCGACTTCAGCTTCTCGGGTCCGCAAGGCGGGCGGCTGGCCAAGCTGGTGTCGGCGGGACGCATCGAGATCGGCGCGATCCACACATACCTTGAACTGTTCGCGCGCTACTTCGTCGACCTCACGCCGCAGGTGGCGCTGGTCGCGGCGCACGCGGCCGATGCAGAGGGCAATCTCTACACCGGCCCCAACACCGAGGACACGCCGGTCATCGCGGAAGCCACCGCCTTCTCGGGCGGCATCCTGATCGCGCAGGTCAACGAACTGGTCGACGGCCAGACCACCACGCTGCCGCGCGTCGATATTCCCGCCGACTGGGTGTCCTTCGTCGTCAAGGCACCGCGGCCCAACTTCATCGAGCCGCTGTTCACACGCGACCCGGCGCAGATCAGCGAGATCCAGGTGCTGATGGCGATGATGGCGATCAAGGGCATCTACGCCGAATACGGCGTGCAGCGGCTCAACCACGGCATCGGCTTCGACACCGCCGCCATCGAGCTGCTGCTGCCGACCTATGCCGAATCACTCGGCCTCAAGGGAAAGATCTGCAGGCACTGGGCGCTCAACCCGCATCCGGCGCTGATTCCCGCGATCGAGGCGGGCTGGGTCGAGTCGGTGCACTCCTTCGGCTCGGAGCTGGGCATGGAGGACTACATCCGCGCGCGCTCCGATGTGTTCTTCACCGGCCCCGACGGCAGCCTGCGCAGCAACCGTGCGCTGTGCCGGGCGGCCGGCCACTATGCCTGCGACCTGTTCATCGGCTCGACCCTGCAGATCGACCTTGACGGCAACAGCTCGACCGCGACCCTGGGCCGCATCGCCGGCTTCGGCGGTGCGCCCAACATGGGCGCCGATGCGCGCGGGCGCCGCCATGCGAGCCCGGCCTGGCTCAAGGCAGGCCAGCAGGCCCGCGCCGGCCGCCGCGGCGCCGCCGGCACGCCGCGCGGGCAGAAGCTGGTGGTCCAGATGGTCGAGACCTTCCGCGAGCACATGCAGCCGGCCTTCGTCGACCGGCTCGATGCGTGGACCCTGCAGGAGAAGGCCGGCATGGACCTGCCGCCGATCATGATCTACGGCGACGACGTCACGCACGTCCTCACCGAGGAAGGCATCGCGAACCTGCTGATGTGCCGCAGCGACGCGGAGCGCGAGCAAGCGATCCGCGGCGTGGCCGGCTACACCGCGATCGGCCTGGGCCGCGACCGCCGCGCGGTGGAGAACCTGCGCGACCGCGGCGTGATCCGCCGGCCGGAAGACCTCGGCATCGACCCGCGCGAGGCCACGCGCAACCTGCTGGCCGCGCGGAGCATGCGCGACCTGGTGCGTGCATCGGGCGGCCTGTATCAGCCGCCCAAGCGATTCAGAAACTGGTGATCGGGAGAACGAACATGACCATTCCTGCGGGGCTCGAAGCCCTCGATTTCTCATTCGCCGGCACGCGCCCGGCCGGTGCCTTCGCACCGGTACTGGTGGGCGTTGTCGGCTCGGGCAATCTGGAGGTGCTGCTCGAAGCGGCTGGCGGCGAAGGCTGCACCGTCCGCATCGAGACCTCGGCGCGCGGCTTCGGGCCGATCTGGGAAGCCGTGCTCGGCGACTTCCACGACCGCCATCCGCTGGCCGGCGTTCGCATCTCGATCAACGACATGGGCGCGACGCCGGCCGTCGTGAGCCTGCGGCTCGACCAGGCCGTGGCCGAACTGCCGGGCGCCGCGCAAGGAGGACGGCCATGATCAGCTACGCCGAATGTTCCGCGCGCGAGCGTCTCGCGCAGGTGCTCGATGCCGGCAGCTTCCATGAATGGCTGCCGCCCGACGAACGGCTCACCAGCCCGCATCTCGCGCAGCTCGGCGTGCCTTCGTCCTTCGACGATGGTGTCGCGATCGGCCGCGCGAAGCTCGGCGGGCTGGATGTGTTCGTGGCGGCGCAGGAAGGCGCCTTCATGGGCGGCGGCGTGGGCGAGGTGCATGGCGCCAAGCTGGTGGGCCTGCTGCGGCGCGCCCTGCGCGACCGCCCGGCTGCCGTGCTGCTGCTGGCCGAATCGGGCGGCGTGCGGCTGCACGAGGCCAACGCCGGGCTGATCGCGGTGTCGGAAGTCATGCGCGCCGTGCTCGACGTGCGCGCGGCCGGCGTGCCGGTGATCACGCTGATCGGCGGCGCCAACGGCTGCTTCGGCGGCATGGGCATCGTCGCGCGCTGCACCGACCACATCGTGATGAGCGATGTCGGGCGGCTCGCCATGTCGGGCCCCGAAGTGATCGAAGCCTCGTTCGGCGTGGAGGAGTTCGATTCACGCGACCGCGCCCTCGTGTGGCGAACGACCGGCGGCAAGCACCGCTGGCTCACCGCCGATTGCGACGCGCTCGTCGAGGACGACGTCGCGGCGTTCCGCGCGGCGGCGCTCGATGCGGTCGGTGCGGCGGAGCCCGTGACGCTCGACGCGCTCGAACGCGAACACGCCCTGCTCGCTGCGCGCCTGCGCCTGTTGCCGCCCGCGGACGAAGGCGGCGACGACGCCATCGCGCTGTGGTCGCGCCTGGGCATCGCCGACGCCGCGCGCATTCCCGAACTGGACGTGGCCGCCGTGCGCGCGCTGCGTCCCGCATGAGGAGCGAAACGATGGAATGGAATCTTCTCGCCACCCGGCTCTTCGGCGCCGACCATGGCATCGCCGCCGACGGCGACTTCCTGCACGGCACCGTGCGCTTCGAGGGCCGGCCGATCACGGTGGTCGGCACCACGAACCATGCGCCCATCGGCGTGCGGCTGGCGCTCGCGCAAGCGCGTGTGGTGCTCGACACCGTCGCACGGCATCCTGAGCGGCCGATCCTGCTCTTCATCGACACGCAGGGCCAGCAACTGCGCCGGCGCGACGAACTGCTCGGCATCAACCGCGCCATGGCGCACCTCGGCGAAAGCATCGATCTCGCGCGGCGGCGCGGCCATCGCGTGATCGGGCTGGTGTACGACCAGGCGTTGTCCGGCGGCTTCATCACCTCGGGCCTGATCGCCGACGCCTGCTATGCGCTGCCCGAAGCCGAGATCCGCGTGATGCGCATCCCGGCGATGGCGCGCGTGACCAAGCTGCCCGAGGACATGCTCGAATCGCTGTCGAAGTCGAATCCCGTGTTCGCACCCGGTGTCGCGAACTACGTCGCGATGGGCGGCGTGCGCGGCTTGTGGCGCGGTGACCTTGCCGCCGAATTGCGCGACGCGCTGGCCCACACGCCGCAGGTCGACACGCGCGCCATCGACGGCGCCGAGCGCGGTGGACGCCGAATGGCCGCCGCTGTCGCGCAACGCGTGCTCGACGCGGCCTGAGGCTCGCCATGATGCCGCTGCGCCGTCACCGGCTGGCCTTTCTCTCGGACGCGGGCTGGGCCGGCGTCCGCGCGCGCGCGTGGGACGCACAGGCACAGGCCTGCATCGACCACTGGGCCGCGCATCGCCTGCCGTTGGTCGTCACGCGCCAGCCGCAAGCCGAGTCGGACGAAGGTCGGATCGCGCTCGGCCTGCCGGCGCCATTGCAATGGGATCGGCGACGCCTCGCGATCCACGTGCCCCGCAGCGCGCTGGCCTGGTTCGATGAATTCCCGCGCGCAGAAGAAGCCGCGAGCCTGCTGCCGCGCATTCCGCGCGCTGCACTGGCGAACGCTGGGCCGGAAACTCGCAGCCTGCGATGCCTCCGTGCGAGTCTACGGCGCCTACGGCTGGCAGTTGCTGACCGGACTCCCCTGTGTCCGCGAGAGCTCCGACATCGACGTGTGGATCGGCGTGCGCGACGCCGAGCAGGCGGATGCCGTCGCTCATCACCTCGAAGCCTTCGCGCCCCGCCATCCGCGGCTCGACGGCGAACTGGTCTTCGAGGACGGCACCGCCGTCGCATGGCGCGAATGGCATGCATGGCGCGCGGGCCGGGCGCGGCACCTGCTCGTGAAGCGATTGCACGGCGCATCGATGGCGGATGCGTCCTTCCTGCGCGCGGAGCCGCTGGAGATGGCGGCATGACCGCGCTCGCCCTGCCGCGCGCGGCCCATGGGACGCAGCGGGCGACGCATGCGCTGCGCCTCACCGCCGCCGACATCGGCCGCGCCGCAACGCTCGCGCTGCACGATGAACTCGAGCTCGCTCCCAAACCGGGGCTGGTGTCCTTCATCGACAGCGGCAGCCATGACGACATGGACGCGCACACCTTCATGCAGAGTCTCTTCGCGCTGCGCCACTACTTCGTGCAGATCGCGGTCCTGGGCGAAGCACACGCGCCCTTCGAAGCACTGGAGCGCTGCGGCATCGCGGCGGAAGCACGCATGCTCGCGGCCACTGGCGGCATCAACACGCATCGGGGTGCGGTCTTCACGCTCGGCCTTCTTTGCGCATCGGCGGGTGCCTTGGTGCGCGACGGGCAAGCACCCTGCCCGGCTGCGCTGCGCGCGTCGCTGCGTCGGCATTGGGGCGATGCGCTCGGTGCGCGCAGCCGCCGCGTATCGATGCTGCCCGGCGGCATTGCCGCGCGCCGATACGGCTTGCGCAGCGCGTCGGAAGAGGCGGCGCTCGGATTCCCGGTGCTGTTCGACATCGCCGTGCCGGCACTCGCTGCGGCAACCCGGCGCGGGCTGGACTCGCAACGTGCGCGCCTCGACACGCTGTTCACGACCATGGCATCGCTCGACGACAGCAACCTCGCGCATCGAGGCGGCCTCGCGGGCTTGCAGCACGCACGGCACGCCGCGCGCAGCTATCTCGAACGCGGTGGCGCGGGGGCCGACGAACACCTTGAAGCCGCATGGACCCTCCATCGCGACTTCGTGGCACGGCGTTTGTCACCCGGCGGCGCGGCCGACACGCTCGCAGCCGCCTGCTGGATGCGACGGGTCTGCGAACGACACGCATGAGCTACGCGCTGATCTTCTCGGGCCAGGGCATGCAGCATCCCGCCATGCTGGCCTGGCTGGCGGAAGATGACGTGCTGCGAAGCGTGCAACGCCGACTGGGCCACGACTGGCGCGAGCGCCTGCGCGATCCGGATTGGGCGGGCCGCAATGCGAACGCTCAACTGCTGCTCACCGGGGCGGGGCTCGCCGCATGGACTGCACTTGCGCCGCACGTGCCCGCCCCCGCGGTCGTCGCGGGCTACAGCGTCGGCGAAGTGGCGGCTTTCGCGGTCGCCGGTGTCTTTGACGCACCGACCGCCATCGAGCTGGTGCAGCAGCGCGCGGATCGGATGGACCGCGAGGCCGAACGATGCGCCTGCGGTCTGATCGCGGTGCGCGGACTCGGAGCCGAAGTGCTCGATCGCCTGTGCGCGGATCTCGGCCTTGCAGTGGCGATTCGCAACGACCCGGTCAGCGTGGTCCTCGGCGGCCCCAGGGCAGCGCTCGCATCAGCGGCCGATGCGGCGCAAGGTCTCGGCGGCCACGTCACGCGGCTGAATGTCCACGTCGCATCCCACACGCCGTGGATGAGCGACGCGGCGCGCTCCTTCGAGGTCCTGCTCGCCGCGCGCACGCTCGAAGCGCCCCGACTCCCCTTGCTCAGCAACGTCGGCGGCCGCGTCCGCGATGCCGATCAGGCCAGGGCCGCCCTCGCGCGCCAGATCGACCACACCGTGCGCTGGGACGAGTGCATGGAAGGCATCGCGTCACGTCGCGTGCGATGCGTGCTCGAGATCGGTCCCGGGCAGGCACTGGCGCGCATGTGGAATGCCCGGTACGCGGACATCCCCGCGCGGTCGGCGGATGAATTCCGCAGCATCGAGGGGGTGATCGGCTGGATCGAGCGGCACACCGGCTGACAGAGTTCCGCCGCGTTTCTGTGGATAAGGTTGTGGGTTGTGCGAGGATGGCCGCACAGGAGCCCAGAATTCATGCGGGTTGCGGCTGGATTGCCCGCAAAACGGGCAACCCCTGCGCCCCATGGTCAAACCAGGTCCGATTCGGGCGGAAGCGCCGCATCATCCTCGATGAACTCGGCCGGAACCCACACCCTGAAGACTGTTCCTCGGCCGGCCTTTGATTGCACTTCCACCCGATAGCCCAGCCGGTCCGCAAATCGTTTCACGATCGCCAGTCCCAGTCCGACGCCTTGGCCGGCGACACGATCGCCCGTGTCATTCTCTCGATGGAACGCCTGAAAGATCCTCTCATGTGCTTCGGGGTCGATGCCTGGCCCCTGATCCCACACCTCCAGCGCCAGAAATGCGCCCCGTCGTCTTGCGCCAATCAGAACGCCGCCCCGGGTGTGCTTGAATGCATTCGAGGCCAGGTTCTCCAGAATGCGCAGGAGCATCGACGGATCGGTCCGAATGAAGACGGGGGATCTACGAAAGCGCAACGCGATGTTGTCGCGCGCCGACATCTTCTCGAAACTCAGGTCCAACTTCTGGAACAGCGATTGGATGCCGGTACGCTGAAGCCGGGCATCAAGATCCATCGATTCGATGCGGGCGAAATCCAGAACTCGATCGATATAGGCCTGCAAGTCATTGAGTTCCTGCCCAAGCCGCTCAAGCGGCCGCGCGGCCTCGGCGACCCCTCTTGTGGTCTCCATGACACATGAAACCCAGAGCTTGGCCGCATGCAGGCGCTGCCGGAAATCGTGACTGGCTTCAGAAAAGAACTCCGAGCGGGTTTCGAGCGTCCTGCAAGTCATGTCCTTCAATTCCAACTCTGCATTGATGATCCGCAGTTCACTCAACGCGCGCTCGAGTTCGGCGCCTCTGGCAAGTTGCGAATTGACCTGTATGACCGACACGAAGACGTTCAGCCAGATGACGGCAGCCACGCTGAGATTCAAAACGACGAGCGCCCCCCAAGTCGCAGCCCCTCCCACCCCCAGCGCATAGGAAAGGGCACTCCAGAGCGCGACGTAATAGGCCATGGAAGTCACCGGCGTCACGGGCCACATGCCTGTCATCGAGATCGAGATCGAAAGAAAGCCAGTGAACAGGACGAGCTCCCGCATCGTCACACCGGACCCCACGAACAACGTCGTCGTCCAGACCCAGAACGCGCAGCCAATGGCGCTGCTCAACAGGGGCAAGCACTGAAGCACGAGGGACTTCGCAATCGCGGAAGGCGGCAGCCTGTAGAGCGGTACGAATATCAGCAGGCGCAATACCCAGCTCGCGAGAAACACTCCGGCCCATTGCCGGATGACCTGGGACGCGAGCAAGGGATAGGAAGCGTGGACGACAACGAGCCCGATGACCGTAGCCCAGTTCACGACCTTCTGTACAGCGAACGCACGCATCGCCAAGCGCCTGTGCATCGGAGTGGCCGTGAGCAGAAAGCGAACATGTCCCTGGCTCCCAGGCGATTGCGACGGGTTCGTGGCCGCCGCAGCAGCTCCGGGAACTGTATGGGCGGCCCGGCTCATCTCGCCACGCCCTGAACGCCGCCACCCAACGTCAACAGACCAAACCGAAGCGCCCGCTGCACCGCATGCGCGCGCGACCTGACCTCCAGGGCATCCAT
Source organism: Variovorax ureilyticus (assembly GCF_050632185.1). Classification (GTDB taxonomy): domain Bacteria; phylum Pseudomonadota; class Gammaproteobacteria; order Burkholderiales; family Burkholderiaceae_C; genus Variovorax; species Variovorax ureilyticus_A. The sequence continues at coordinate 330,078 of NZ_CP192579.1, read as the reverse complement.
GGCCGATTCGATGTGGTAGTTCACCGTGCCGACGTGCAGGCCAAGAATCCGCGCGATCTCCTTTGTCGTCTTTCCCTGGCTCACGAGTTGGAGGCATTCCGTCTGGCGTGCGGTGAGACGAGGGTTGTCTGCGGATGACTGCGAGGCAGTCGCGGAAGGGAACGCCTTGCCACCTGCGAGCGCGGCGTCCAATGCGCGAACCAGCTCCTCGATGTCCATCGCCTTCAGGATGTAGCCCTGAAAGCCATCCGCCGCGATCTGCGCCACGTAGTCGCCGCGCTGGGTCCCGGTCAACACGCAAGTGATCGGCGCCAGGCCAAGCTGCTTGATCTCCATGGCGAGCGACAGGCCGACGGCACCCGGCACGTCGAGGTCCAGAAGAATCAGCCCCCACCGATGCGGCTGCGAGCGGAGCGCCTGGAGCGCCTGCTCTGCCGTCTGGCACACGTGGATCGAGGCGACACGGGCGTTGCGGGACAACTTGTCCGCAGTCGCCTCGGAAACGACCGGCTGGTCCTCGATGAAGAGAACATCAATCATTGTTTTATCTCCCTGTTCAAGCAACCGAAGTCCCGAATCCGCGCGCTCCCTCGGAAGGCCCTGGTAATCGTCACTAGTTGCCTCTCCATCTTAGTGGTCGTTAGATTCGCCACACAACGAACGCCACGACAGGGGGACGCAATGCAGAAAGACATGTCCGTCGACACCAGCCGCGTGCGGCAATCAATCGCCGTGCGCCAGGACCGGACACGCGCGCTGAAAAGCGGCAAGTTGATCGATGTGAGCGCGGAGGCCGTCCAAGCGGGTTTCAGGTACCCGGTCGCCATCACCAGGACCGCCTGGCTCGAATGCGTCGCGTGGTCAAGCGAGAAAGCAAAGGCCGCCGCGCCCGAGCAGAACGAAGCGGCGCGACTGCGGGACTTGCTCTACACCGCCCGCGCGGCAGCCAGCCGTCCGATGCAATACGCGCATTGCGTGTTCAGCTTGCATTGCATCCCGCAGGAAGGCGCGGAGACCGGCACCCGGCGAATGGTGCTCGTCATGCAGATCAATCGCAACGACAAGGGCGCTCCGGTCGTCACGATCCTGGTGCCCGGCGAGGACTGAGCGTGAGACAGGGCCCGAGGCCCAAAGAAAAGGCCCCGCGCCGCTGCCAGCACGAGGCCTTCAATCCAGCCAGTCGGGAAATACCGCGGAACCGGCTCCGCCGGTCCGCTGGTATTGCCCCCTGCAAGGGGTGCCCGAGCTACACGAAGTGAGCGAGGCTGGGGGTGTGCTCAGTCATTCGCGTAGATGTCCACATCCTTCGTCTCGCGGATGAAGATCGTGCCGACGACCAGCGTCATCGCAGCGATCACGATCGGATACCACAGGCCGTTGTACATGTTGCCGGTGCTGGCCACGATCGCGAACGCGGTGGTGGGCAGCAGGCCGCCGAACCAGCCGTTGCCGATGTGGTAGGGCAGGCTCATCGAGGTGTAGCGGATGCGTGTCGGGAACATCTCGACCAGCATGGCGGCAATCGGGCCGTAGACCATCGTCACCAGCAGCACCAGCCAGAAGAGCAGCGCCACGGTCAGGCCCTTGTTCATCTTGGCGGGGTCGGCCTTGCTCGGATAGCCGGCGGCCTTGAGCTGCTCGGTCACGCTCTTCTTGAAGGCGGCGATGTCCTTGCTCGAGGCTTCGTCGAACTTGTGGTTGGCCACGTTGCCGACCGGCGAGGTGATCGCCACGTCGCCGACCTTCACCACGGCCGGCGAGCCGGCCGGGCCGTCGATGCGCTCATAGCTCACCGAGTTCTGCACCAGGAAGCGCTTGGCGATGTCGCAGGAGCTGCGGAAGTCGATTTCGCGCGCCACCGGATTGCCCTGGAACGAGCAGGTGCTCGGGTCGGCGGTGACCGTCACGCCCGCGGTGGCCTGGGCCTTGGCGAGATCGGGGTTGGCGGCTTCGGTCAGCATCTTGAAGACCGGGAAATAGGTCACCACCGCCAGCAGACAGCCGGCCAGGATGATCGACTTGCGACCGATCTTGTCGGAGAGCGTGCCCCACACCACGAAGAACGGCGTGCCGATGAGCAACGCGGCCGCGATCATCAGGTTGGCCGTGGTCGCGTCGACCTTGAGCTGCTGCGTCAGGAAGAAGAGCGCATAGAACTGCCCCGTGTACCAGACCACGGCCCGGCCGGCGGTGAGGCCGACGAGCGCCAGGATCACGATCTTGAGGTTCTTCCACTGGCCGAAGGATTCGGCGAGCGGCGCCTTCGAGGTCTTGCCCTCTGCCTTCATGCGCTGGAACGCAGGCGACTCGGACAGCGACAGGCGAATCCACACCGAAACGCCCAGGAGCAGGATCGAGACGAGGAACGGAACGCGCCAGGCCCAGTCGGCGAAGGCGGCCTCGCCCACGCCTTCGCGCACCCCGAGGATGACCAAGAGGCTCAGGAAGAGGCCGAGCGTGGCGGTGGTCTGGATCCACGAGGTGTATGCACCACGCTTGCCGTGCGGCGAATGCTCGGCCACGTAGGTGGCCGCACCGCCGTACTCACCGCCGAGCGCGAGGCCCTGCAGCAGTCGCAGTGCGATAAGGATCACCGGCGCCGCGATGCCGATGGTCGCGTAGCTGGGCAGCAGGCCGACGATGAAGGTCGACAGGCCCATGATCAGAATCGTGACCAGGAAGGTGTACTTGCGCCCGATCATGTCGCCGAGACGGCCGAACACGATCGCGCCGAAGGGACGGACCAGGAAGCCCGCTGCGAAAGCCAGGAGCGCGAAGATGAAGGCCGCGCCGGCATCGAGGCCGCTGAAGAACTGCTTGGCGATGATCGCCGCGAGCGAACCGTAGAGGTAGAAGTCGTACCACTCGAACACCGTTCCGAGGGAAGAAGCGAAGATGACCTTCTTTTCCTCGGCGGTCATGGGACGGGGACCGCTGGTGGGCGTTCCCCGTGAATCTAGTGTGGCTGCCATGTCGTCTCCTTCTAATGTTGCGCCCACGGTGTGGGGCGTCACGCATTCTTGGAGTACCGACTGACCCGAGGCTGTCGCCAAACTGAATCGAGGCTGACAGCTTAAGGTCTAACCCGCGGGTTGCTTTTCAGTTTGCAGAAAATGTCAGGAATTGTTGCGGCGCAGCGAGGGGCGCTGATCGGCGGCGGCCCATTGCACGCTGTCGAACCAGTCGTCGCCAACAAGGTACGCGCGCAGCATCCCGAGGCTGTCGAAGCCCCAGAACTGGCGGCCGTCGACCTCGAAGGTGGGCACGCCGAAGATGCCGCGCGCGATCGCCTCGTCGGTGTTCTTCCTGAGTTGCGCCTTCACTTCGTCGCCAGCGGGATCGCGCACCTGGCGGAGTTGCGCAGCGAGTGCCGCGAGACGGGCTTCGTCGCTCGGCTCGCCACCGGTGCGCCAGATGTCGCGGAAGATCATCTCCGCGACATAGCGGCTGATGTCGCCATCGGTCGATGTCGCGAGCGCGAGCCGCAGCTGCGGCAGCGGGTTGAAGGGATGCGTTGCCGGCATCTGCACGGGGATGTTGTTCTCGCGGCCTTGCCACAGGATGTGCCGGTAGGTCCATGCGCGCTTCGGCGCAATCTCGGCCGGACCGAGCTGGCCGTGGTGCCTGAGCAGCGCACCGAGGAGCAGAGGCCGGTACGCCACGCTGTAGGTCAGCCCTTCGAGCGCCTGCGGCAGATGCTCGAAGGCGAGATAGGCGTACGGCGAGATGAAGTCGAGATGGAAAGTGATGTGCTTCATGGCTTGTCTCCAGCGCCGGCGAGGAAGCCGGCTTGCGCGCGCAGTTCGATCGCGCGCCACACGCCGCGCTTGTCCGCATCGCTCATGCGGCTCCACGCCGCGATCTCGTCGATGGTGCGCAGGCACCCTTCGCAGAAGCCGCTTTCAGAGTCGATGCGGCAGATCGAGATGCAGGGCGACGGTACATCGCGCGGCACCGCACGTGCGGCAACGGCACGCTCGACGAGCGAAAGCACAGCTTCGATCGTCACACCACGTCCGCGACCGGTGCGCCCGTGAGCCCTTCGAGATCCTGCGGACGCAGCCGAACCACCGCGTGCGGGTGCCCGGCCGCGGCCCAGATCTCGTCGAAGCGGAACAGCTCGCGATCGATCAGCATCACCGGCTCGGTCGCATGCCCGAACGGCGACACGCCACCGATCGAAAAACCGGTCCGCGACTTCACGAAATCCGCGTCGGCGCGGCCGAGCCTGCCGACGATGGCCTCGACCTTCTTCTCGTCCACCCGCCTGTCGCCCGAGGTCACGACCAGCACCGCGCGCTCGTCGGACTTGCGGCGGAAGACGATGCTCTTGGCGATCTGCCCGAGCTCGATGCCCAGCGCATCGGCCGCCTGCTGCGCGGTGCGTGCGGCGTCGTCGAGCATGCGCGGCGAATGGGGATGGCCCTTGTCCTGCAGCACGCGCGCGACGCGCTGCACGCCCTCGGGCAATGAAGTCAGTTCTGCGCCACACATGGTTCAGCCGGCCCTCTTCGTTCGTATCGCCTTGGAAGCGCGCGAATTCGGTTCGCGTCCCAGGGCTTCGCTGATGTAGACACCGGCATCGATCAGCTTGTCCAGATCGATCCCGGTTTCGATGCCCATGCCGTGCAGCATGTAGACCACGTCCTCGGTCGCGACATTGCCCGTCGCGCCCTTCGCGTAGGGACAGCCGCCCAGGCCCGCCACCGAGGACTGGAAGTTCCACACGCCCAGTTCCAGCGCGGCCAGCGTATTGGAGAGCGCCTGGCCGTAGGTGTCGTGGAAGTGGCCCGAGACCTCGTCGATGCCGAAGTGCGCGAGCGTGGCCTCGATGGCGCGCTGCACCTTGCGCGGCGTGCCCACACCGATCGTGTCCGCCACATCCACGCGCTGCACGCCGATGCCCTTCATCAGCCTGGCGAGGTAGTCCACCTTGTCGGGTGCGATGTCGCCCTCGTAGGGACAGCCCACGGTGCAGCTCATGGCGCCGCGCACCTGGATGCCCTTGGCACGCGCGGCTTCGACGACAGGCGCGAAACGCTCGATGCTTTCGGCGATCGAGCAGTTGATGTTCTTCTGGCTGAACGCCTCGCTCGCGGCACCGAACACCACGATCTCGTCGGGCCATTCCTCGCGCGGCGCGGCGATCGCCGCCTCGAAGCCCTTCATGTTGGGCGTGAGCACGGAGTAGCGCACACCCGGCTTGCGCTGGATACCGCGCATGACCTCGGCGTTGTCCGCCATTTGCGGAACCCACTTGGGAGAGACGAAGCTGGTGACTTCGATCTCGCGCAGCCCCGCATCCTGCAGGCGATGCACGAGGCCGATCTTGACGTCGGCGGGGACCGGTTGCTTTTCGTTCTGCAGGCCGTCGCGCGGGCCGACGTCGACGATCTTGACCTTGCCGGGAAGTTTCATTGGGGAGTTCTCCGTGAACGGATCAGTATCCGCGCTGTGTATCGACCACGCCGGCGACAGGCTCTCCGCGTTGCATCGCGCGAATCTTGCCGGCGATCTGCGCGATCGATGCTTCACGCATCGTCCGCGCCGAACCGTGCGGCGTGACGTTGATCTTCGGGTGGCGCCAGAAGGGATGTTCAGCCGGCAGCGGCTCGACCTCGAACACATCGAGCGTCGCGCCCGCGAGCTGGCCGCTGTCCAGCAGCGGGATCAGGTCGGCTTCCACCAGATGCGCACCGCGCGCGACGTTGATGACGTAGCCGCCCGGCCTGCCGCCGTGGAGCTTCGAGAGCGTCTCGCGGTTCATGATGCCGCGCGTGTCGGGCGTCAGCGGCAGCAGGTTAACCAGCACCCGCGTCGTGCTCAGAAAGTCCTCGAAGCCTTCCTGGCCTGCAAAGCAGCGCGCGCCGGGCAGATCCTTCGGCGAACGGCTCCAGCCGTTGACCGGAAACTCGAAGTGCTGCACCGCCTTCGCGACCCGCTCGCCGAGCACGCCGAGCCCCATGATCCCGACCGGAAAGTCCTCGCGTTCGCGCGGCTTGCGAAAGCTCCAGCGGCCCGCGCGCGACTCGGCTTCGTACGCATCGAACTCGCGGGAAGTGGCGGATCAGGTAATGGCAGACGTACTCGGCCATCTGCACCGCCATGCCCGCATCGTCGAGCCGCACGATGCGCGTCTGCTGCGGCACCTTGAGCTTGAGCAGGGCATCGACGCCGGCGCCGATGTTGAACAGGCCTTGCAGGTTCGGCTGCTCGTCCAGCATCTGCTGCGGCGGCGCCCAGACGACCGCGTGGTCGGCCGGCGCCGCGCCCGGTTGCCACGGTTCCACTTCGGCGTCGGGGAAGGCCGCCTGAAGCCCCGCGACCCAGGCTTCGGGGCGGAGGTCGGTCAGGCTGACGAGGATTCGCATTCGGGAAGTCATCCCCCAAGCTTAATCAAGCCGCGATCCGAAGCAGCTCCGCCCCCTCGGTGACCTGGTCGCCCGGCGCAAAGAGCAGTTCCTCGACCGTGCCGTCGGCGGGCGCGGCGATGGTGTGCTCCATCTTCATCGCCTCCATCACTGCGAGCGCCTGGCCGCGGCTGACCTTGTCGCCCGCCTTGACCGCGAAGGACACCACCTTGCCCGGCATCGGCGCCGTGAGTCGGCCGCCTTCGGCCTGCGTGTCGCCCGCATGCGCGAGGCGGTCGACCGCGGTGATCTTCGTTGCGCCATCGGCGGCGAAGACGTGCGCGGTGGACTGGTCTTCGTAGACGTTCAGCGTGTGGCGGTGGCCGTCGAACATCAGCTCGATCTCGCCGGCCGGGAGGCTGCCGATCTCGAGCGGCCCCGAGACGTCGCCCACGCGCAGCGCGAGCGCGCCGTCGTGCAGGTAGCGCAGTTCGGCGGTCTTCGTCTCGCCGCGGAACTCGAATTCGAAGGGGCGCGTGGCGATGCCATGCGATTGCCAGCCATCGCGGCGACTGAAGGGGTCGGCGCTCGCAGTCGCCTTTTCGGCGAGCAGCGTGTTCGCGATCGATGCGGCGGCCGCGAGCGGCAGGCCCAGCGGCTCCTGGTCGAAGAGCACCGCGCGCTCTCGCTCGATCAGCGCGGTGTCCAGCTTCGCGTTCGCGAACGAATCGGTGCGCAGGATGCCTCGCAGAAACTGCACATTGGTCGCCACGCCCACGATATGGATCTGCGCCAGCGCCTGGTCGAGGCGCGCGAGCGCCTCCTCGCGCGTGGCGCCGTGCACGATGAGCTTGGCAATCATCGAGTCGTAGAAGGGCGAGATCACGCCGCCCTCGCGCACGCCGTCGTCGATGCGCACGCGGCTGCGCTGGAAGGCCGTCGCCTGCGGCTTGCGGTAGACGTGCAGGGTGCCGGTGGCGGGCAGGAAATTGTTGTCGGGGTTCTCGGCGCAGATGCGGGCTTCGATCGCGTGGCCGTGGATCTGAAGCTGCTCCTGCTTCAATGGAAGGGGTTCGCCCGACGCCACGCGCAGCTGCCATTCGACGAGGTCCAGGCCGGTGATGGCCTCCGTGACCGGATGCTCCACCTGCAGCCGCGTGTTCATCTCCATGAAGAAGAAGTTCATGCTGCCGTCGTCGCGCTGCTCGACGATGAATTCCACCGTGCCGGCGCCGACGTAGTCGACCGCGCGCGCAGCGGCCACGGCCGCTTCGCCCATCTGCCTGCGCATCGCCTCGGTCATGCCGGGCGCGGGGGCCTCTTCCAGCACCTTCTGGTGGCGGCGCTGCACCGAGCAGTCGCGCTCGAACAGGTAGAGGTAGTTGCCATGCGTGTCGCCGAAGACCTGGATCTCGATGTGGCGTGGGCGCTGCACGTACTTCTCGATCAGCACCGCGTCATCGCCGAAGCTGTTGATCGCCTCGCGCCGGCACGATGCGAGCGCGGCGGCGAAGTCGCTCTTCTTCTCGACCACGCGCATGCCCTTGCCGCCGCCGCCTGCGCTCGCCTTGATGAGCACCGGGTAGCCGATGCGGTCCGCTTCGCGCTGCAGCAGCTCCGGGTTCTGGTCGCTGCCGTGGTAGCCGGGGACCAGCGGCACACCGGCCTTCTCCATGAGTTGCTTCGATTCGGCCTTCAGGCCCATCGCCTTGATGGCCGAGGGCGGCGGGCCGATGAAGACCAGGCCCGCGTCGGCGCAGGCCTGCGCGAATTCCTCGTTCTCGCTGAGGAAGCCGTAGCCCGGATGAACCGCCTCCGCGCCCTTCGACTTCGCGGCTTCGAGGATCTTCTCCCAGCGCAGGTAGCTCTCCTTCGGCGCGCTGCCGCCGAGATGAACCGATTCGTCGCAGGCACGCACGTGGCTCGCGTGCGCGTCGGCGTCCGAATACACCGCGACGGTGCGGATCGCCATGCGGCGCGCAGTGGCCGCGACGCGGCAGGCGATTTCACCGCGGTTCGCGATCAGGATCTTCTTAAACATGCTGCGCCCCCGCGGTGAAATCGCCTCCGCACGCTTCGCGTGCCAGGCGATTTGGCTGCGCCGCTGCGCCGCTGCGCGGCTGGTCACCGCGGTTCGCGATCAGGATCTTCTTAAACATTCGATGAGTCTCCAGGAGGATTCTTCTTGAGCTGGAAGGCCGGCGTCACGCCGGGATCGGGCCGGCCGCTGAAAATGCGGGCCACCCGGCCGAAAAGGGATTGGAGGAAGCGCCAGCTCTTTCGGATCAGCCATACGCTGAACACGAGCACGGCGATGAAAAGAATGCCGAATACCAGGGGATGCACGACCGCGAGCCAGAGACTCACGGGCACCATGCCGTCTTCGACCAGCGACGCGCCCACGTTGCTGAAAGGCTCGGGCGATGTATTGATCGCTGCGCGGGTCGTGGCCTTGGCTGCATGCGCCGTGGCGGCGAAGCCGCCGCCGAGCAGCGCCGCGACAAGCGCCATCGCCGCATGATCCGCGCCGAACACACCCGCTGCCAGAGCAGCTCCGGCAGGGATGCGGATCACGGTGTGCACCATGTCCCACAGCGAATCGAGGCCGGGGATCTTGTCGGCGAAGAACTCGACGAACACCATGAAGCCGCTCGCCACCAGCACCACTGGATGCGCCAGAAGCTGCAAGCCACCCGGCAGCTGAACCCAGCCGAGATAGCCGGCAAGCCCCGTCAGCAGCACGACCAGATACAGACGCACGCCACTCGCCCAGCCCAACGCCGCGGCCAGCGCGAGCAGTTGGGGCATGTCCAGCGAGTCCACGATGCATCCGATGCTCAGCCGAGCCAGGAGGGCTTGCGCTTTTCGAGGAAGGACCGGACGCCTTCGCGACCTTCTTCGCTCGCGCGAATGTCGGCGATGCCCTGCACCGTCTTCGCGACCAGCGCATCGTCGATGTCCTGCCCCGCGACGTCCGCGATCAGCGTCTTGCAGGCCCGCACGGCCGCCGGGCTCGCGCTGGTCAGCGCCTTCACGATCTCGGCCACCTTCGCGTCGAGCGCATCGGCGGTCACGACTTCATGCACGAAGCCGATGCGATGCGCCTGCGTCGCAGTGAAGCGTTCCGCTGTCAGGAAATACCGCTGCGCCGCGCGGGTGCCCATCGCGCGCAGCACGTAGGGGCTGATGGTGGCCGGGATCAGGCCGATCTTCACTTCGCTCAGGCAATACCACGCGGTGTCCACGCTGACCGCAATGTCGCATGCGGCCACGAGCCCCATGCCGCCGGCATACACGTCGCCTTGCACGCGCGCGACGACCGGCTTCGGGCTTTCGTGGATCGCGCGCAGCATCGCGGCGAGGTTGCCGGCATCGGCGAGGTTCTCTTCATGCGTGAAGTCCGCCGCGCGTCGCATCCAGTTGAGATTCGCGCCGGCGCAGAAAGCCGGCCCGTTCGCGCCGAGCACGATCGCGCGCACCTCGGGCGCCGCAACCGCCTGTGCGAACGCATCGCCGAGTTCGCGGATGACCACGTCGTCGAAGGCGTTGCGCAGCTCGGGCCGGTTGAGCCAGATGCTCGCGACCGCGCCTTCGATGGACAGTTCGAGTGTGGTGAAGGAGGTGCTCATGATGGCGTGCGCGATTCCTGTTGCAGGAGGTAGACCCAGTCGAGCTCGGGCCCGGGGTGGACCATCGCCGTCAATGCCGCTGTCAGTTGGCCCCGGTGATGGGTCGCATGGTTGAAGACATGGCCAAGCGCCGGCGCGAAGGGAATGCGCACCTGCTCGCCGTTGTTGCGCACGTAGACCAGCTCGCCATCGAAGCGATCGGGCGCCAGCGTCGCGAGCCACGGACTCCAGCGCGCCACCGCCTCGCCGAGCGCCTTGCAGACTTCGGCGCGGTCCTGATGCAGTTCGGTGTCCAACGGCAAGCGCAGCGAACGCCCCTCGGCAAAGCGCGAGAACCAGATGTCGTCGGTCAGGAGAAGATGATTGACCGTTCGGTGCACCGAACGGAAGTAGAGCCCGCAGTCCCGGTGCCAGTCGTCGTCGGAAAGCCCGCGCAGGTTGGTGTCGATCAGCTTGTGCGTGGCCCAGACGTGGTAGCGCGCGAGGCTTGCGAAGTAGTTCGGCAGTGTCATGGCGGCGGACCCTTTCCTTACATGCGGAAGACGCCGAACTTCGGCTCGGGGATCGGCGCGTTGCGCGCGGCGGCCAGGCCGAGCGCCAGCACGCGGCGCGTGTCGACCGGGTCGATGATGCCGTCGTCCCACAGGCGCGCGGTGGCGTAGTACGGATGGCCCTGCACCTCGTACTGCTGCCGGATCGGGGCCTTGAAGGCTTCCTCCTCCTCCGCGCTCCATTGCCCGCCCTTGGCCTCGATGCCGTCGCGCTTGACGGTCGCGAGCACGCTCGCGGCCTGCTCGCCGCCCATCACGCTGATGCGCGCGTTCGGCCACATCCACAGGAAGCGCGGCGAATAGGCGCGGCCGCACATGCCGTAGTTGCCGGCGCCGAAGCTGCCGCCGATGATGATCGTGAACTTGGGCACGTTGGCCGTGGCCACCGCGGTCACCATCTTGGCGCCGTGGCGCGCGATGCCTTCGTTCTCGTACTTGCGCCCGACCATGAAGCCCGTGATGTTCTGCAGGAACACCAGCGGGATCTTGCGCTGGCAGCACAGCTCGATGAAGTGCGCGCCCTTCTGCGCCGACTCGGAGAACAGGATGCCGTTGTTGGCGACGATGCCCACCGGCATGCCCTCGATCTCGGCGAAGCCGCACACCAGCGTGTTGCCATAGCGCGCCTTGAACTCGTGGAACTCGCTGCCGTCGACGATGCGGGCGATGATCTCGCGCACGTCGAAGGGCTTGCGGGTGTCGACGGGGATCACGCCGTAGAGCTCGTCCGCCGCGTATTCGGGTGCGCGCGGTGCGATGGATGCATCGCTCTTCGGCGCGCGTGCGTTGAGGTTGGCCACTGCCGTGCGCGCGAGCGCGAGCGCATGCAGGTCGTTCTGCGCGAGGTGATCGGCCACGCCCGACAGCCGCGTGTGCACGTCGCCGCCGCCGAGGTCCTCGGCCGTCACCACCTCGCCGGTCGCCGCCTTCACCAGCGGCGGGCCGCCGAGGAAGATGGTGCCCTGGTTCTTGACGATGATGCTTTCGTCGCTCATCGCCGGCACATACGCGCCGCCCGCGGTGCACGAGCCCATCACCACGGCGATCTGCGCGATGCCCTGCGCGCTCATGTTCGCCTGGTTGTAGAAGATGCGGCCGAAGTGCTCGCGGTCCGGGAAGACCTCGTCCTGGTTCGGCAGGTTGGCGCCGCCCGAGTCGACCAGGTAGATGCAGGGCAGGCGGTTCTGCTCGGCGATCTCCTGCGCGCGCAGGTGCTTCTTGACGGTCATCGGGTAGTAGGTGCCGCCCTTCACCGTCGCGTCGTTGCACACGATCATGCAATCGACGCCGCTCACGCGGCCGATGCCGGCGATCAGGCCCGCGCCGGGCGCCGCGCCGTGGTACATGGCGTGCGCGGCCAGCGGCGAGATTTCCAGGAAAGGCGTGCCGGGGTCGAGCAGCTGCGCGACGCGGTCGCGCGGCAGCAGCTTGCCGCGCGCGGTGTGCTTGCTGCGCGCGGCCTCGCCGCCGCCGGCCTCGACCTTGGCGAACTGGACGCGCAGGTCATCGACCAGGGTCCGCATGGCTTGCGCATTGGCCTGGAATTCGGCCGAGCGCGGGTTCAATCGGGAATCCAATCTGCTCATTGTTGTCCTCGCACGGCCTCCGGGGCCGTTGCTATTGGGGAGAAAATCAAACTCGCATGCATACCGTCGAAACTGTCCTGCTGGTGATCCTCCTGGGCTCCGTCACCGGCATCGCCGCTCGCTATTTGCGCGCCATTCCACTTCCCACTGATCCAGATCGCACTCGGCGCGCTGCTGGCCTGGCCGCAGCAGGGGCTGCACATCGCCTTCGATCCGGAACTGTTCCTGGCCCTGTTCATTCCGCCGCTGCTTTTCGCGGACGGCTGGCGCATTCCCAAACGCGAATTCTTCGCGTTGTGGCGGCCGATCCTCAAGCTCGCGCTGGGGCTGGTTCTGGTCACGGTGATCGGGCTGGGCCTGTTGATCCACTGGTTGATTCCATCGATGCCACCGGCCGTGGCCTTCGCGCTCGCCGCCGTGGTGTCGCCGACCGACGCGGTGGCCGTGTCGGCGATCACGCGCAACCTCGGCATGCCGGCCAAGACCATGAACGTGCTCGAGGGCGAATCGCTGCTCAACGACGCTTCCGGCCTCGTGGCGCTGAAGTTCGCGGTCGCTGCCACCATGACCGGCCTGTTCAGCTGGGATGACGTCGGCAAGGAATTCCTCTGGATGGCCTTTGGCGGTCTCGGCGTCGGCACGGCGCTCGGCTGGTGCTTCGCGCGCGGTCGCGACGTGGTCACCCGCCGCGTGGGCGACCTGGCCGCCACGCAGATGGTGCTGATGCTGGTGCTGCTGCCCTTCGCGGCCTACCTGCTGGGCGAGTATTTCGGCGTCTCGGGCATCCTCGCGGCCGTGGCGGCGGGCATCACGACCAACTTCGCCGACCTGCGGCGCAGCGAGTTCGTGGCCGAGCGCCTCCAGACCGAAGGCACCTGGGCCATGGTGGAATCGGCCTTCAACGGCGCGGTGTTCCTGTTGCTGGGCCTGCAGTTGCCGTCGATCATCGGCAGCACGCTGGCCGATGCCGGCCACGGCGGCTGGCGGCTGGCCGGCCACGTGCTCGTGATTTCCGTGGCGCTGCTGCTGGTGCGCTGGGTCTGGCTGACGCTGGTGGTGCGGCAAAGCCTGCGCCGGGTGCATGCCGAGGGAAAGATGGCCGAACACCCGTCCGCGCTGCTGACGCTCGCCACCACCGTCGCAGGCATCCGCGGCGCGGTGACGCTGGCCGGCGCGCTGTCGGTACCGCTGCTGCTGCCCAACGGGTCGCCCTTCCCGGGGCGCGACATGCTGATCTTCCTGGCCACCGGCACCATCATCTGCACGCTGCTGATCGGCAGCATCTCGCTGCCGCTGTTGCTGCGCCGGCTGCCGCCGGCCGGCGAGCCACCCGATCTTCGCGAGGAGCGGGCCGCGCGCGTGGTGGCCTGCCGCGCCGCGATCGACGTGCTGGCCGGCGGCGAAGACAAGATCGCCCCCGACGTGCATCTCGCGCCCGGGCAATTCCAGGAAGTCGCGGGCCGGCTCGCGCAGGATTACCGCAAGCGCATCGACCTGCTGAGCGACGGCACGGACGCCGCCGTCACGCCCGAAGCGATCGCCGATGCGCCCGACGCGGTGCGGCAGCGCCATCTGCGCTACGTGATGGAACTGGAACTGCGCCTGCGCTGCGTGCGCATCGAGCGCGACGCGCTCTACCGCGAGCGCCAGTCGCACCAGATCAACGACGCCTCGTTGCGCAGCATCGTGGCCGAACTGGACCTGTCCGAGATCTCGCTGAGCAAGCGATTGCTCGTCGCGCGCCGCGCGGCCGGGCTCAGCGTGCCCGCCGTCGACGGCTACTGACATCACGGCCGCGTCCTTCAAGCGGTGCGCTCCGCCCGGAGGCCGAGCCGCTCGGCCATCGCCTCGCGGATGCGGAACTTCTGGATCTTGCCGGTCACCGTCATCGGGAATTCGCTGACGAACTCGATGTAGCGCGGCACCTTGTAGTGGGCGATCTGGCCCTTGCAGAAGTCGCGGATCTCGTCGGCGGTCACGCTCTGGCCGGGCTTGGCGATGATCCACGCGCACAGCTCTTCGCCGTACTTCTTGTCGGGCAGCCCGACCACCTGCACGTCCTGCACCTTCGGATGGCGGTAGAGGAACTCCTCGATCTCGCGCGGATAGATGTTCTCGCCGCCGCGGATCACGAGGTCCTTGATGCGGCCGACGATGTTCACGTAGCCCTCGTCGTCCATCGTCGCGAGGTCGCCGGTGTGCATCCAGCCGTCGGTGTCGATGGCCTCGCGCGTCTTCTCCGGATCCTCCCAGTAACCGTGCATCACCGAATAGCCGCGCGTGCAGAACTCGCCCGAGCTGCCGCGCGGCACGATGTCGCCGGTGACCGGGTCGACGATCTTGATCTCCAGGTGCGGCTGCACCGTGCCGACGGTGGACACGCGCTTTTCGAGCGGCGTGTCGGTGGAGCTCTGGCAGCTCACCGGGCTGGTCTCGGTCATGCCGTAGGCGATGGTGATCTCGCGCAGGTGCATCTGCTCGACCACGCGCTTCATCACTTCGGTCGGGCACGGCGAGCCAGCCATGATGCCGGTGCGCAACGTCGAAAGATCGAATTCCTTGAAGCGCGGATGGTCCAGCTCGGCGATGAACATCGTCGGCACGCCGTGCAGCCCGGTGCACTTCTCGGCCTGCACCGTCTGCAGCACCGTGACCGGATCGAAGCCGTCATTGGGGTAGACGATGGTGCTGCCGTGCGTGATGCACGCGAGGTTGCCCAGCACCATGCCGAAGCAGTGATAGAGCGGCACCGGGATGCACAGCCGGTCCGCCGGCGTGAGCTTCATGCACTCGCCGATGAAGAAGCCGTTGTTGAGGATGTTGCGGTGCGTGAGCGTCGCGCCCTTCGGGAAGCCGGTGGTGCCGCTGGTGAACTGGATGTTGATCGGGTCCGTTGCCTTCAGCGTCTTCGCGATGGCGGCGACCTTCGGATCGTCGGCGCTGCCGCTTTCGAGCAGCGCCGAGAAGCGCATCAGCCCCGGCAGCTCGTCCGTGTCGGCCGGCGTGTCGATCCATGCGACGGTGCGCAGGTGCGGCAGGCGCGCGGCCTCCAGCTCGCCGGGCTTCGCGCTTGCGAGTTCGGGCGCCAGCTCGCGCAGCATGCTCACGTACTCGCTGGTCTTGAAGCTCTTCATCGTCACCAGCGCCTTGCACGCGACCTTGTTGAGCGCGTATTCGAGCTCCGAGGTGCGGTAGGCCGGGTTGATGTTGACCAGGATGATCCCGGCCTTGGCGGTCGCGAGCTGCATCAGCACCCACGGCACGTTGTTGTGCGACCAGATGCCGACGCGGTCGCCGGGCACGAGGCCGAGCTTCAGCAGCGCGCTGGCGAGGCGGTTCGATTCGCGCTGGAGTTCGAGATAGCTCAGGCGCTTCTTCTCGTGCGCGCTGACCAAAGCATCGCGGTCGCCTTGCCGCGCGGCCATGTCGTCGAAGAAATCGCCGATGGTCTGCTCGATCAGCGGCACGTCGGTGGCGCCTTGCGCCATGCTTGTCGATGGGGGCATGTTCCTTGTCTCCTCTACGCGCTCAATCGGCGCATTTGCGGGGAACACCGCGGAACCGGCTTCGCCGGGCCGCTGGTGTTGCCCCCTGGGAGGGGGCTGAGGGCCGCGGCTCCAAGCCTGCCTGCGCAGGCTTGGACGAGCCCGAAGAGCAGCCGCCTCTGGCGGCCGCCCGAGAGAGCGACACGAAGTGCGCGAGCCTGGGGGTCATGCCGTCTCGCTGAACAGCTCGCGGCCAATGAGCATGCGGCGGATCTCGCTGGTGCCGGCGCCGATCTCATACAGCTTGGCATCGCGCCACAGCCGCTCGACCGGAAATTCCTTCGTGTAGCCCACGCCGCCGAGCGCCTGGATCGCCTCGCCGGCCATCCAGGTGGCCTTCTCGGCCGAATACAGGATCGCGCCGGCCGCGTCCTTGCGGAAAGTGCGCGCATGGTCGTTGCGGTCGCAGGCCTTGCCGACGGCGTAGACATAGGCGCGCGTCGCCTGCCAGGTCGAATACATGTCGGCGACCTTGCCCTGCATCAGCTGGAACTCGCCGATGCTCTGGCCGAACTGCTTGCGCTCGTGGATGAAGGGCAGCACCGTGTCCATGCACGCGGCCATGATGCCGAGGGGCCGCCCGAGAGCACCGCGCGCTCGTAGTCGAGGCCGCTCATCAGCACCTTGGCGCCCATGCCTTCGCCGCCGAGCACGTTCTCTTCCGGCACTTCGCAGTTGTCGAAGAAGAGCGGGAAGGTGTTCGATCCGCGCATGCCGAGCTTGTCGAGCTTGCTGCCGGCCGAGAAGCCCTTGAAGCCCTTCTCGACGATGAAGGCCGTCATGCCGCGCGCGCCCATCTCGGGCTCGGTCTTGGCGTAGATCACCAGCGTGTCGGCATCGCCGCCGTTGGTGATCCACATCTTGCCGCCGTTGAGCACGTAGCGATCGCCCTTCTTCTCGGCGCGCAGCTTCATGCTGACCACGTCGGAGCCGGCGTTGGGCTCGCTCATCGCGAGCGCGCCGACGTGTTCGCCGCTGACCAGCTTCGGCAGGTATTTCTTCTTCTGCGCCTCGCTGCCGTTGCGGTGGATCTGGTTCACGCACAAGTTGGAGTGCGCGCCGTACGACAGGCCGACCGATGCCGAGGCCCGCGAGACCTCCTCCATCGCCACGATGTGCGCGAGGTAGCCGAGCTGGGTGCCGCCGTATTCCTCGCTCACCGTCATGCCGTGCAGGCCGAGGTCGCCGAGTTTCTTCCAGAGGTCGTGCGGGAACAGGTTGTCGCGGTCGATGGCCGCCGCGCGCGGCGCAATTTCTTCGGCGGCGAAATGCTGGATGGCGTCGCGCAACGAATCGATGGTCTCGCCCAGGTCGAAGTTCAGGCCGGGATCGTGCATGGGGTTGTCTCCTGTGGGTCGTCGGCGGCGCGCGGGAAGCCGTGCGCGGAAAGCCGCAGCTTACGCCGTGTGCCGTTGCAATTGGCGCCACAATGGTTGCAAATCACGCCACCATCGTCGAACCCAGGATGAGCTCGTCCCCGCTTCGCAGTTCCAGCCGCGCCGCCACTCCGATGGCCTTTGTCAGAGCCATTGTCCGAGGCTACGAGCGCTACGGGACGGACCCGGCCGGCGCCTTGGCCGAGGCACAGATTCCGCCGCACGAGCTCGAAAACCCGAACGCCCGCGTGACGGCTGCGCAGTTCGAGACGCTCTCCGGCCACGCGATGCAGGAGCTCGACGACGAGGCGCTCGGCTGGTTTTCGCGCCGGCTGCCGTGGGGCACCTACGGCATGCTGTGCCGGGCCTCGAACGCTTCGCCCGACCTCGGCGTGGCGATTAAGCGCTGGTGCCGGCACCACCGGCTGCTGACCGAGGACATCACGCTCGATCTCGTCGCGGCCGGCGGACTGGCCACGCTGACGATCACCGAGCACCGCGACCTGGGCGCGTTCCGGGAGTTCTGCCTCGTCTCCAGCCTGCGCTTCCTGCACGGGTATGCCTGCTGGGCGATCGACTCGCGGGTTTCGCTGAACGCGGCCTCGTTCTCATTCGAGGCGCCGCCGCACCGCGACGCCTATCCGCTGATGTTCGGCGGCGAACTGCGCTTCGGCGCCGACCGGACGAGCTACAGCTTCGACGAACGCTACCTCGCGATGCCGCTGCTGCGCGACGAGCGCGCGCTTCGAACGATGCTGCGCCGCGCGTTGCCGCTCACGGTGCTGCAATACCGGCGGGACCGGCTGCTCGGCCAGCGCGTGCGCGAGCTGATGCGGGCACACGGGCCGGAAGCCGGCAACGCCGAATCGATCGCGGCGCTCTTGAACCTCTCCAGCCGCACCCTGCACCGGCAGTTGCAGGAAGAGGGCATCTCGCTCCAGACGCTGAAGGACGACGTCCGCCACGAACTGGCGGCGGACCAGCTCCGGCGCACCGAGCGCCCGATCAAGCAGATCGCACTGGCGGTGGGTTTCCGCAACGAAAAGAGCTTTTCCCGGGCGTTTCGCGCCTGGAGCGGGCTCACCCCCGGGGCATTCAGGCGCCGTGGAATGGCGCAGCGTGGCGCATGACGGACCCTCGGGGCTCCAAAACCGGGATTTTTCTTACACATCGATTGCACCTTTCTGTCGCCAATCCGTGAACAATTCCGCGCCGGACGCGCTCCAGGAGCGCCTCGGAGCCCGGCACGCCTCCGGACGGCCCTACGATTACGAAATGCAACAAATTCCCGCCACCGACAGCGCCGACTTCGCGGACCTCATGGACTTCATCGCCACGTCGGGACGCACGCGCAACGGCGCCTTCGTGAACGAGAACGCCGACCAGATCGTCATGGAC
The DNA here is from genome assembly GCF_050632185.1 of Variovorax ureilyticus. Lineage (GTDB taxonomy): Bacteria > Pseudomonadota > Gammaproteobacteria > Burkholderiales > Burkholderiaceae_C > Variovorax > Variovorax ureilyticus_A. The sequence goes on along the minus strand of NZ_CP192579.1, from coordinate 311,643 downwards.
ATGTGGGCCGGCCGCGCCCAGGCGATGACCCAGTCGCTCGTCGCGATGGCCAAGGCTTCCTCGGTGCTCGGCAAGCACTGATTTCTCTCCGGGCGGCGCTCGCAGCACCCCGCCCGCGTCCCGTTCAATCGTCTTTCACGCCCAGCGACCGCTTCAGCGCCTGGAAATCGGCCGAACGCTGCAATGCGCTTCGACCGGCGGCGATCAGCCGGGTGACCTCTTCATCGCTGATCGAGAACGCGGTCGGCACTTGTAACAACCGAAGCCGCAGCTCGCCCTCCGCCGCATCGCGCAGGTTGGCCTGCACGACATGGATCTCGGCGTCGGGCGCGAAAGCGTCCGCGCCGGTCCCGCGGCGGCGCAGGTCCTCGCGCCACTGCACTGGTGGTATCCAGAAGGAACTCCTGCGTCTCCAGCGTGGCGCGCGCACCGGCGCCGAAGAGCAGCGTGTCCGCCACCTGGCGCACCCCGGGCACCCGGTCGCTCTGGTCGATGTTGTTCGCCGGATCGCGTGCGGAGTTCACGCTGATCACCACCAGCTTGCGGACGCTGCCGGGCGGGATGCCGACCTCCTCGAAGCTCTCGCGCAGACCGCCGCCGAGCAGCGCCCGGTCGAGCAGCCGCCGCACCGCGAGGTTGTCGGCCACGCCCCCGTCGACCAGGTGGATGAATGGCCGCGCATTGGCGTCGAGGTAGCTGTTCGCCTGCATGCGGAACATGCGCGCCCGGTAATTCACGCCGCCCACCGTCGCCAGCCGGGGCGTGATGCCGCGGTCGCGGCACACCTGGGCGTGGTTCTTGAGCGTCAGGGGGCTCAGGAGGACCGGCACCGCCGACGAGGCCGCCACCGCGAACGACAGCGGCACGCTTTGCAGGTTGGAGCAGATCAGCTCGAACTGGTCCTGCGTGAACTCGAAGGGGTTCCGAGCGACATGTCCGTCGCCGCGATCACCAGCTGCGGGTGCCGCGGGTCCTTGTCGAGGTCGCCGTAGGTCTTGCCCTGGTAGATCTCGTCGAGCCGCCGCGCGAGCAGGTGCGAGCGGCCGTACCAGGGCGACGTCAAATCGTGCAGGCTGCTCGGCCGAAGCGCCTGCAGGATGAGGCTGTTCTGGAAGTTCTGGCGCAGGAAGACGCTTTCGAAGCTCGGCAGCCCCTCTGCGCCGAAGGCCGCGTAGTACGCCGCCAGGATGCTGCCGCCCGACACGCCGCTGATGACGTCGGTGGCGTCGAGCAGGTCGGTCTCGCGGCCGTTCCACTGGAACCGGGTGTGATGGAGCTCCTCCAGCACGCCGTAGCCGAAGGCCGCCGCACGCGCGCCGCCGCCCGACAGCGTGACCGCGACGAGGATGCTCGGATCGCGATGCGCCGTCGCCATCACGACCGATCGCGGCAGCGGGTCCTCGGGCAGGGGTTCGTTGATCCACGGCCGCAGCGACGAGCAGGCCGAAAGGCATGCAGCGACCAGGACGAACCAGAGCGCGCGCAGGCCCCGCATGTGCACCTCAGGCGGACACGAGACGCCAGTCGGCGAGCAGCCCCGGGAGCTGCGCCATGTCGGTGAACACCTGCGCCACGCCGACCGCGCGCAAGGCCTCGGGCCCGCTGTGGCCCAGGTCGCTCGGGCTGTAGCCGAAGACCGTGGCGCCGGCCGCGACCCCGGCGCTGGCGCCGGTGACCGTGTCCTCGACCACCGCGCAACGCGCCGGGTCGACGCCGAGCGCCTCCGCCGCGGCGAGGTAGACGTCGGGCGCCGGCTTGGAACGCGGCATCTCGTGCCCGCTGAACACGCGCCCCTCGAAGCAGTCGAGGATGCCGATCTTGTCGAGCTGCAGCTCGACCTTGAACCGATCGGCGCCCGATGCGCAGGCGATGCGGCCTTCGAGCGCCGCGTGCAGCGCGCGGACGGCCACCGCGGCGCCGGGGATGGCGACCAGCTCGCGCTCCAGCGCCAGGTTGCGCCGCTCGCGGAAGCCGACCAGCCATTCCTGCGTCAGGGCGAAGCCGGTGCGCGCCTCGATCAACGTCGCCTCGTCCTTGACCGCCTTGCCGGTGAAGATGCGCATGCATTCCCGGGCGCTCAGCGCCCAGCCCAGTTCGCCGAGCATTTCTGCCAGGACGCGATTGGTGATGGGCTCGGAGTCGACCAGAACGCCGTCGCAATCAAAAAGGACGGCGTCGAACGGGAAGGCATTCATGGGCCGCGATCGTATCAACGAAGTCTTTTCAGCTCCATGTCAGACGACGGGCTTGACCGGGATGTAGATCTCGCCGCCACCGGCCTTGAACTCGGCGGACTTGCCGGCCATGCCCGCCTCGACCGCGGCGCCTTCGTCGAGACCCTTCTGCGCTGCGTACTCGCGCACTTCCTGCGTGATCTTCATCGAGCAGAACTTCGGCCCGCACATCGAACAGAAGTGCGCCACCTTGCTGCTGTCCTTGGGCAGCGTCTCGTCGTGGAATTCGCGCGCGGTGTCGGGGTCAAGACCGAGGTTGAACTGGTCCTGCCAGCGGAAGTCGAAGCGCGCCTGCGAGAGTGCGTCGTCGCGCGCCCGCGCACCCGGATGGCCCTTGGCGACGTCGGCCGCATGCGCCGCGATCTTGTAGGCGATGATCCCCTGCTTCACGTCGTCGCGGTCCGGCAGGCCCAGGTGCTCCTTCGGCGTGACGTAGCAGAGCATGGCGGTGCCGAACCAGCCGATCATCGCGGCGCCGATCGCGCTGGCGATGTGGTCGTAGCCCGGCGCGATGTCGATGGTCAGCGGGCCGAGCGTGTAGAACGGCGCCTCGTGGCAGTGCTTGAGCTGCTCGTCCATGTTGGCCTGGACCAGGTGCATCGGCACATGGCCCGGGCCTTCGATCATCGTCTGCACGTCGTGCTTCCACGCGATCTGCGTGAGCTCGCCGAGCGTGCGCAACTCGGCGAATTGCGCCTCGTCATTCGCATCCGAGGCGCAGCCGGGCCGCAGGCCGTCGCCAAGCGAGAAGCTCACGTCGTAAGCCTTCATGACCTCGCAGATCTCCTCGAAGTGCGTGTAGAGGAAGCTCTCCTTGTGATGCGCGATGCACCACTTGGCCATGATCGAGCCGCCGCGCGAGACGATGCCGGTGCGCCGGTTGGCCGTGAGATGGATGAAGGGCAGCCGCAGCCCCGCGTGGATGGTGAAGTAGTCGACGCCCTGCTCGGCCTGCTCGATCAGCGTGTCGCGGTAGATCTCCCAGGTGAGGTCCTCGGCGATGCCGCCGACCTTCTCCAGCGCACTGGTAGATCGGCACCGTGCCGATCGGCACCGGGCTGTTGCGCACGATCCAGTCGCGCGTGGTGTGGATGTTGCGGCCGGTGGAAAGGTCCATCACGTTGTCCGCGCCCCAGCGGATGGCCCACACCAGCTTCTCGACCTCTTCCTCGATGCTGGAGGTGACGGCCGAATTGCCGATGTTGGCGTTGATCTTGACCTTGAAGTTGCGGCCGATCGCCATCGGCTCGACTTCCGGATGGTTGATGTTGGCCGGGATGATCGCGCGGCCGCGCGCCACTTCGTCCCGCACGAACTCGGGCGTGATGATCTTCGGGATGCTCGCGCCCATCGGGTTGCCGGCCAGGCGCTTCTCGCGCGCGGCATCGGCGAGGTACTCGGCCATCCACTCGCGGCGGCCGTTCTCGCGCAGGGCGACGTATTCCATCTCGGGCGTCACGATGCCGCGGCGCGCGTAGTGCATCTGCGTCACGTTGGCGCCGGCCTTCGCGCGGCGCGGCGTGCGCTGCAGGCTCGCGGCACCCGCGCGCAGCTCGGCGATGCGCTGTGCATCGCGATCGGCATGCGTCGCGCCGTCGTCGATGGCCTTGTGGATACGGCCTTCGTAGCTTTCGGTGTCGCCGCGCTCGGCGATCCACGCCTCGCGCACGCCCGGAAGGCCGCGCCGCACATCGATGTCCACCGACGGATCGGTGTAGGGGCCGGAGGTGTCGTAGAGCGACACGCACTCGCCGTTGGTCAGCAGCACGTCGCGCACCGGCACGCGCAGATCGGGCCGGCTGCCGGTGATGGCGCTCTTGGTGGAAGCAGGGAAAGGCTCACGGGTCAGCGTGAGGAGGGAGGCGAACTTGTCGACGGCATTCATGCGGGCACTCCTGGTTGAGGGTCAACGGGTGCTCCGCAATCGCTCCATGGACGACGCCCCGGTCGGGTGACGGGAACGTGAGAGGAGTCGCAGCTCTTCTTTCGCTGGTATGAGCCAGATCAAGTTCGCGGGTTCGGCCGCCTGGCCATCTCAGCGCGCTTCTTTGCGCACACCCCGGAGCGAAAGCGATTCTAGGTGCAGGCCGCGCGGGGCATCAAGCAAGCCCCCACGGCGTCAGCCGAAGGTCAGGCCGCGATCAGGCGGCATGCGCGACGGCGATCGGCCCGACGGCCACCGGCACCTCGGCGCCGGTCTCCTCGGCCATCCATGCATCGATGCCGCCCGCGAGTACGCGAACGCGCGGCACGCCCGCCGCCACGAAGAGCCGCGCTGCGGCGATCGCACCGCCGTCGTCCGGGCAGTCGCAGTACACGACGAGTTCGCGGCCATCCGCGAAGCCGTCGATGCGCGATGGAATGTGCTTGAGCGACACGCCGATCGCACCGGGAACCACGCGGCCGTCCAGGAGACGCGCTTCGTCGGAACGCACGTCGATCACCGTCACGTCCGCGCCGGCCACGAGCGCGGCACGCAGGGCACCCGCTTCGATGCGATCGATGTCGTCCGCCTGCAACGCGGCCCGGCGCTGCCAGTAGCGCCAGGCGGCGAATGCGCCGAACAGAACCGCAAACACCGCCGCCGCCGTCGCGCCCACGTTCGAAAGCACCGCCAGCACATCCTGAATCGCGGCATGGAACACGCGCCCGACCAGCAGGAACCCCAGCGCCCAGATCAGCGCGGCAACCGTCTCGTAGGAAAGAAAGCGCAGGTTCGACATGCCCAGCGCACCCGCCATCGGCGGCGCCACCACCGACACGCCCGGCACGAACTTGGCCGCGATCAGCGACAGGCCGCCCCACCGGCCGATGATGTTCTCGCTGCGCTTGACGCAAGAGTCGGCCGACAGCGAGATGCGGCACAAGAGCCGCATCACGCGATAACCCCAGCGCCGTCCGGCCAGGAACCATGCGCCATCGCCCAGGATGTTGCCGACGAGCGCCGCCAGCGTCACCGCGAAGAACGACACCTCGCCGCCGACCGACAACCCACCGGCCACCACCAGGAAAGGAACGGCGGGCACCGGCGCACCCAGCCGCGACGCCAGCGTGGCGGCGAACACCAGGACCGAACCCTGGCTGGCGAGGAGTGCAACGAAGTCGTTCATTTCTGGAACCCGATGGTCGATGGTTGAATGGTCTGCTATTCCCCTTGCGCGGGCTTTTCCTTCGGCTGAGCCACCGCTTCCTGTGTCGAAGGCGCGCCGTGCAGTTCGAGGTCGGAGAAATACGCAATGCCGTGGCCGTGCGTGTTGTCCGAATCCGCCGAGATCGCGACCGCGACGATGTCCGGCACCGTGTCACCGGCTTCGTCGCCGAAGGCGCGCTTGTAGTCCGCGAGCAGGCTGCGGCGTTCCGCGACCCAGGTGCCGGGCTTGGATGCCGGGCCCGATTCGAGAATGATCATCCGCACGCGCTTCGTGAACGCATTCGTCAGCGCCGTGCCCTTGGCTTCCTTGTTGTCCCAGACATAGCAAATCGCTTCGCTCGGCACGTCCTCGCCGGTGGCCTTGCGCGCCAGCGCGAGGCGCGTGCGCTCGCCCACCGGCAGCTTGTCGGTCGGGAAGTCGAAGAACACGCAGACCTTCGCCGCACCGTCGTCGCCGGCCTTGGTGCGCAGATCGGCGCCCTGCACGAATTCGTCGACACGCCAGCGCCAGGCCAGCGTCGCGTTGTTGTTCAACGGCAGGTGGGCGGGATGGACGAGGTTGCCGTACGACTGGTCCGAATCGACCTTGAGGACGTGCTTGCCGTCTTCCTGGACCACTTCGAAGCGTGTCGGGGCCTTGTTGGGCAGCGTGGTGAAACGCCACGGCTGCGGCGCCTGCGCGCCCTGCGCACCGGAAAAGGGCGTGAGCAGCGGCGCATCGCCGGCCGCATAGGCCATGGGTGCAGCCAGCAACGCAGCCGCCAGCGGCAACGCGGATGCGATGCGCCGCCACTGCACATTACGAACCGTCTTGCTGAACGTCATGTCGCACTCCTGCCTCGTGTTGTTGGTCTTTCGGGCAAGCGCGCCAGACGCTTTTACCCACAGGCTTGAAGTGTGAGGGTTCGGCGTCGCAAGATAAATAGGCCAAAAGGAATCGGACTGTATCGATGGCGCGCACAATCCCGCGCCGCGTCGCTCGACTCGGCACCAATCAGCGCATATCGCCGTCGACGTAGTACCAGCGATTCAGCTCGCCGTCAGGTTCGCGGATGAAGCGGCTGCGCTCGTGCAGGCGGACGGCGGCGCCGGACTTGCCACGCTGCCGGGCGACGAATTCGACCTCCGCGTGATCCGCATCCGATGCGGAGCGCGCACGGACATCGAGCCCGAGCCACTTCACGCCGGGCTCGAAATCGAGCGATCCGGGTCGGGTGGTGCGGTGCCAGGTCGCGAGCAGGTAGTCCGCCCGCTCGCGCACGAAGGCGGTGTAGCGCGATCGCATGAGCGATTCCGCATCGGGCGCCGGAGTGCCCGCGAAATCGTCGACATAGCGGCCGCAGCACTGCACGTAGGGCAGCGAAAGCCCCTTGCGGTCAAGGCGCCCGCAGGGGCAGGGAGCAAGGGCGGGGGCCGAAGAGGAAGCGGACATGCAGGATCGTGGATGGGAAGCCGCCGCGTATTGTGCAGACCGCGCCCGCCACCTCGCGCAAACCCTGGATTCCGCCGATGGCGCGGCGCTTGCAGCGGGGCTAAGCTCCGGGCGCCCTTCCCCATGGAGCGACGATGTACCTGAGTGGTTCGGAGCAACGCGCACTGCGCTGCATATTCGCGCTGCTCGCGGAAGACCAGAGCGAGCGCGAGATCCGCGAGCGCACCGGCTGGGCCTTGCTCGACCTGCTGCGGGCAGACCAGTTCGCCTCCTTCGTATGGGACGCAGGAAGCGACGCCTTCGGCGGCCGGGTCGCCCTCAACATGGACCCGGCCAACCTGGACCGCTACAACCGCTGGCATCAATACCACGATCCCATCACCTTCGTGCTTCAGGCGCGTCGCCACGCCACCCGCGTCACCGAAGTGATGCCGCAGCGCGACCTCATGCGAACGGCGTTCTTCACCGACTTCCTCTCGCGCGACGGTCTGCACTGGGGCATGAATCTGCACGCCTTCCACAGCGATCGCGCGCTGGGCGATCTGCGCATCTGGCGGCGCCGGGACCGGGGCGACTTCAGCGACCACGACAAGGCCTTGCTCGACCTCATCGAGCCGGCCTTCGTGGGCGCGCTGCAACGCGCGCAGCGCATGGCTCCGGCAAAAGCCGCGCCGACGGCCGGCGAAGCCGCGCCCGCGTGGTCGCGCCTGAGCGAACGCGAGCGCGAGGTCGCGGCTGCCGTGTGCAAGGGACTGACCGACAAGGACATTGCGCGGCGCATGGGCGTGGGTGTGCCGACCATCCGCACCTACCTGCGGCGCATCTTCGACAAGCTCGGCATCGATCGCCGTGCGGCGCTCGCGGGGCTGGCGGGGAGGGATCGGCCCTCTTGAGGACCGCGCCGATCCCGGTCGTGCCTACTTCGCCGGCGCCGGCAGCCGTCCCAGCAGGGGCTCGATCGCCAGGCCAAGCGCCAGCAGCCTGCGATCGCTGCCCGCCGGTCCATCCAGTTCCAGCCCCACGGGAAGCCCGCTCGAGGCGCCCAATGCCGCGGGCAGCTGAAGGCCCGGAATGCCCGCATTGCTGCCGGGGTCCGTGTTCTGGATCAGAGCGACGAAGTTCTCCACGCTGCTGGCCTCCGGCGTGGCCGCGAGCGCCACGCGCGGCACCGTCGGGAACACCAGCGCATCCAGCCTGTTTTTCGTGAAGGTGTCGCGATAGAGCCTCTGCAACGCCGGGCGGGCCACGCCCATTGCGTTCTCGTAGGCAGGCTTGGCGTCCACGACGCCGTTCGGCGCCGGCAGCTTGCGGGGGATGATCAGGCCGTCGAAGGTGCCCTTGACGTCCGGGCTGGCCACGCCTGCGGCCAACTGCGCCAGATCGACGCCGGTGCGGTATCTGGAAAGGTAAGCCGTGATGTCGTCGTACGCCTCATAGAGCGCGACCGGAAAGCCGACCGCGCCATTGAGCTCCATCAGCTTCGGCATGTCCACGTCCACCAGCGTGACGCCGGCCGCGCGCAGCCTGGCGAGCGCCGCGTCGACAGCCCCGCGCGTATCGGCATCGAGGTTCGCGTAGAAGGCCTGCACGACGCCGAGCCGCACACGCTTCAGGTTGGCAGGCTTGACCGCCGTCCCGCCGGCGATGACGCGATCGAGCAATGCCACGTCGGCCACCGAGACGGCCATCGGCCCCGCCGTGTCGCGCGTATGCGAAATCGGGGTGATGCCTTCCTGCGAATAGCGCCCCACCGTCGGGCGCAGAGAGGCGCAGCCGTTGAAAGCGCACGGAATGCGCACCGAGCCCCCGGTGTCGGTGCCGAGACCGGCCGGCGCCATCCGCGCGCCGAGTGCCGAACCGGTGCCCGAGGAAGATCCTCCCGCAATGCGGCTGCCGTCGTAGGCATTGCGCACGCCGACCTCCGGTCCGGTCTGGAACGCGGGGTTGTAGCCGGTGACGCCGAAGGCCAGTTCATGCATGTTCGTCTTGCCCAGCACGATCGCGCCGGCCGACCGCAGCCTGGCGACCACGGGGGCGTCGGCCGCAGGCACGAAGTTCCTGAGCGCAGGCGTCCCGGCCGTCGCGGGCAGGCCCTTCACCTGGATGTTGTCCTTGACGACCACCGGAACGCCGGCCAGCGGCAGGCAGGCGCCGCCCCGCTTGCGCGCCGCATCGGCCGCGCGCGCCGCCTTCAGCGCGCCGGCTTCGTCGAGCGTGATGAAGGCATTCAGCTGCGGTTTGGCCTTGGCCTGGGCGATGTAGGCCGACACCAGTTGCTCGCTGCCGAGCGAACCCGCGCAGATTTGCCGCGCGGCCTCGCTGGCCGTCAGCGTGGCCAGATCGGGCGCGGCGGATTGCGCCCAGGCCGGCATACCGGCAGCGACGCTGCAAAGAACCGCCGCTGCACGCAGGGCGGAAGGTGTCAACGAACGGGGCATGGCAGAACCTCCGACAAGGGGCCCCCATGCTGCGCCGCCGTGCGTCACTTGTCTGTCATCGAAATCGATGACAGCGGCTGCGCCGTCAGGCCAACGCCCGCTGGATCAGCAGCTTCTGGATATCCGACGTGCCTTCGTAGATCTGGCACACGCGCACGTCACGGTAGATGCGCTCCAGCGGGAAGTCGTTGACGTAGCCGTAGCCGCCCAGCGTCTGGATCGCGGCGCTGCACACGCGCTCGGCCATCTCGCTCGCGAAGAGCTTGGCCATCGCCGCTTCCTTGAGGCACGGCAGGCCCGCATCACGCAGGCTCGCCGCGTGCCAGATCAACTGGCGGGCGGCTTCGATCTGCGTGGCGCATTCCGCGAGCCGGAACCCCACCGCCTGCTGGTCGAAGATCGAGCCGCCGAAGGCCTGCCGCTCCTTCGCGTAATTGACCGCGAACTCGAACGCGCTGCGCGCCATGCCCACGCTTTGCGCCGCAATGCCGATGCGCCCGCCCTCGAGCGCGCCGAGCGCGATCTTGTAGCCCTCGCCTTCCTGGCCGATCAGGCTCTCGGCCGGAATGCGGCAGCCGTCGAAGTTGATCTGCGCGGTGTCGCTCGAATGCTGGCCCAGCTTGTCCTCGAGCCGTGCCACGTTGTAGCCCGGCGCGTCGGTCGGCACGATGAAGGCGCTCATGCCGCGCTTGCCCGCGCCCTTGTCGGTGACCGCGATCACGATCGCGACCTGCCCGTTCTTGCCGCTGGTGATGAACTGCTTCACGCCGTCGATCACATAGCCGTCCCCGTCCTTGCGCGCGGTCGTGCGCAGCGACGACGCATCGCTGCCCGCCTGCGGCTCGGTGAGGCAGAAGGCGCCCAGCATCTTCCCTTGCGCGAGCGGCTGCAGCCACTTCTTCTTCTGCGCCGCATTGCCGTAGCGCATCAGGATCGCGTTGACCGGGCAGTTGGTCACGCTGATCGCGGTGCTGGTGCCGCCGTCGCCCGCGGCGATCTCTTCGAGCACCAGCGCGAGCGTCAGGTAATCGAGCCCCGCGCCGCCGTCTTCCTCCGGCACGCAGATGCCGTAGGCGCCCAGCGCCGCCAGGCCCTCGTGGGCCGCCTTGGGAAAGCTGTGGTCGCGGTCCCATTGCGGCGCGTGGGGCCACAGCTCGGCCTGCGCGAAGGCGCGCACGGCGTCGCGAATGGCTTCCTGGTCGGTGTTGAGCAACATGGCGGGGCTCCTTGCGTTCGCTGTGTTTACTTGCCTTGGCCGAGGTCCATGATCAGCTTGCCGGCCATGTACAGGCGGCGCGGGATCGCGCTGGTGTCCACGTACTCGGCCTTGTCGCTGTGGTAGCCGAAGCCCGGCAGGCCCAGGCTTTCGATGACCGGCTTGCCCGCGAGCGCCGCGTAGGCCGCATCGGTGCCGCCGCCGGTGCGCTCGATCACCGCGAGTTCGCCGCCGGCTTCCTTGTAGTAGCCCACCGCCTTGTCGACCAGCTTGCGGCCGCCTTCACCGGCATTGAAGGCCGGGCGGCCGCGGGTGACGAGCACCTTCACGTCGGCATCGGGCAGCTTCTTCTTCTGCGCACGCGATTCGAGCGTCTTCATCGCGGCTTCGAAGTCCTCGTTCTTCGCGTAGCGCACATCGGCGTTGAGCGTGGCGCTCGCCGGGATGATGTTCGACACTGCGCCGGCCTTGGCGATGGTCCAGTTGAATCGCAGGCCCTTGGACTTGTCGTCGATGTCCATGGTGCGCAGCACGAGGTCCGAAGCCTCGACCAGCGCGTTCACGCCGAGCTCGGGCGCCGCGCCCGCGTGCGAAGCCTTGCCTGTGATGTTGACCTGCACATACGCGATGCCCGAGGTGCCGAGCGAGAGGTCTTCCTTGCCCGCGGCGGTGGGCTCGAAGGAGAGCACGTAGTCGGCCTTCGCGGCTTCTTCCTGGATCAGGTCGCGCGAGCCGAATGAACCCTTCTCCTCGTCGGTGTTGAACAGCACCGTGATGCTGCCGAAGTCGTCGAAGCCACGCGCCTTGAGCAGCTTGAGCGTGTGGATGATCACCGCGTTGCCACCCTTGTCGTCGGCGATGCCCGGGCCGTAGGCCTTGTCGCCTTCGACGCGGAACGGCGCCTTGGCGAGGATGCCCTTGAGGTAGACCGTGTCCATGTGCGAGAGCAGCAGCAGGTTCCTGCCGCCCTTGCCCTTGAGCTTGCCGACGATGTTGTCGCCGACCACGATGCCGGCCGACTTGCTGCGCGTGACGGTGAAGCCCAGCGACTTGAGCTGGTCTTCGAGGTACTTGCCGGCCGATTCGAGGCCTTCCGCGTCGCCGGTGCCGGTTTCGATGTTGACCAGGTTCTCGAGCGTCTTGATGACCGCCGGCTTTTCAGCCGTGGCGGCATCGAACAGGGCCTGGTCGCGGGTCTGCGCGTGAGCGGCGGAGGCAAGGAATACGGAAGCGAACAGCGCCGCGATGGCGCTGCGGGGGAAGGCCGGATGCATGAACAGGTTTCTCCTCAATGGACAGGTTTTCGATTCTAGGTAGCGGCAAAAAAGAGCCCGCACCATCACACGACAGTGCGGGCCGCGGCCGTCACGGGGCCGCAAAAATCAGACCAGCTCGATCGCGACAGCCGTGCCTTCGCCGCCGCCGATGCACAGCGTCGCGACGCCGCGCTTCTTGCCGCGCTGCTGCAGCGCATGGATCAGCGTGACCATGATGCGCGCGCCGCTCGCGCCGATCGGGTGGCCGAGCGCGCAGGCGCCGCCGTTCACGTTGACGATGTCGTGTGCCACCGACAGCTCGTGCATCAGCGCCATCGGCACCACGGCGAAGGCTTCGTTGACTTCCCACAGGTCCACGTCCTTCACGCCCCAGCCGGTCTTCTTGAACAACTTGGCGACCGCACCGACCGGCGCGGTGGAGAACCACTCGGGCTGCTGCGCGTGCGTGGTGTGGGCAACGAGGCGCGCGATCGGCTTCGCGCCGTACTTCTTCGCGGTGCTCTCGGTCATCATCACCAGCGCGGCGGCGCCGTCGTTGATCGACGAGCTCGATGCGGCGGTGATGGTGCCGCCGTCCTTCTTGAACGCCGGCTTCAGCGTCGGGATCTTGTCGATCTTGACCTTGCCCGGACCCTCGTCGATGTCGATCACCGTCTCGCCGCCGCGGCCCTTGACCGTCACCGCCGCGATCTCGGCCTTGAACGCGCCCGAGGTCGTTGCGGCCTTGGCGCGCTCGACGCTGGCGATCGCGAACGCATCCTGCTGCTCGCGCGTGAACTTGTACTTGGCCGCGCAGTCCTCGCCGAAGGTGCCCATCGAGCGGCCCGGCTGGTAGGCGTCCTCGAGGCCGTCGAGCATCATGTGGTCGAAGATGCGGTCGTGGCCCATGCGGTAGCCGCCGCGGCCCTTGAGCATGAGGTAGGGTGCGTTGGTCATGCTTTCCATGCCGCCGGCCACCATCACCTCGTGCGTGCCTGCCAGCAGCATGTCGTGCGCCAGCATGGCCGCCTTCATGGCCGAGCCGCACATCTTGCTGAGCGTGACCGCGCCCGCGCTGTCGGGCAGGCCGCCCTTGTAAGCCGCCTGCCGCGCCGGCGCCTGGCCCTGGCCCGCCATCAGGCAGTTGCCGAAGAGCACTTCACCCACGCTGTCGCCACTGATGCCCGCGCGCTCGACGGCGGCCTTGATCGCCACGCCGCCGAGGTCGTGCGCCGCGAGGGAAGAAAAGTCGCCCTGGAAGCCGCCCATCGGGGTGCGGGCTGCGCCGACGATCACGATCGATTCGCTCATGGATTTGCTCCTTCAGATAGTTGTCAGAAATAGGGGGCGTGGCCTTCGTGCTTGAAACGCTGGGCCTCGTCATAGGGAAAGACATCGAGCATCTGCCCGGCCTGGATGCGCTCCTTGTGGCTCTGCCAGAAAGCCGCATCGAGCAGGTCGGCGTGGTGGGACATGAAGGCTTCGCGCACTGCAGGGTTGCCGAGAAGAAAAGGGCCGAAGGTCTCGGGGAAGACGTCCTTGGGCCCGACCGCATACCAGACCTCGCCGCTCATCTCGTCTTCCTCGGTGCGCGGCGCGGGGACCTTGCGGAAGTTGCAGTCGGTCAGGTATTCGATCTCGTCGTAGTCGTAGAACACGACCTTGCCGCCGCGCGTCACGCCGAAGTTCTTCCACAGCATGTCGCCCGGAAAGATGTTCGCCGCCACCATGTCCTTGATCGCATTGCCGTACTCGACCACCGCATGCTCCAGCTGCTTGCTCGCACGATGGGCATGTTCGGGCTGGTCGAGCAGGTCGAACGCCTCCTGCAGGTAGATGTTGAGCGGGATCATGCGCCGCTCGATATAGCAGTGCTTGAGCACCACTTCCATTTCCCCGTTGCCGTCGCGGTCGCCGATTTCGAGCTGGCTCGGCGCGAACCGCTTGATCTCCTCGATCAACCCGGGCTCGAAGCGGTCCAGCGGGAAACCGACGTTGCTGTATTCCAGCGTGTCGGCCATGCGGCCGACGCGGTCGTGCTGCTTCACCAGCATGTACTTGCTCTTGATCTGCTCGCGCGTGGTCTCCTTCTGCGGCGGAAAGTGGTCCCGGATGACCTTGAACACATACGGAAACGAAGGCAGGTCGAACACCAGCATCACCATGCCCTTGATGCCCGGCGCGCTGCGGAACTTGTCGCTCGAATAGTTCAGGTGGGAGAGGAAGTCGCGGTAGAAGAGCGTCTTGCCCTGCTTGGCGAGCCCGAGCGCGTTGTAGATCTCGGCGCGCGGCTTGCGCGGCATCAGCGAGCGCAGGAACTGCACGTAGGCCGAGGGCACTTCCATGTCGACCATGAAGTACGCCCGCGCGAAGCTGAAGAGCATCTGCAGTTCGTCCTCGCCGAAGAGCACCGCATCGACGTAGAACCGGTTGTCCGCATCGTGCAGGATCGGCAGCGAGAACGGCAGCTCGGTGAAGCCGTTGATGATCTTGCCGACCACGTACGCGCCCTTGTTGCGATAGAAAAGCCCCGACAGCACCTGCAACTGGAAGTTGGCGCGCAGCTTCACCTGATGGAAGCGGCCGAGGATCGCGGTCGCGACGCGGCCCGCATCGCGCTCCAGGTTGGCATAGCCGCGCCCCTGCAGGCGATAGTCCAGCAGCATCGACCGGATCATCCCCGGCAGCGACTCGGGCGTCGGGTAGTAGGCGCGGTAGGTCGGTGCGCCGCGCGGCTCGATGTACTCGGTGCTGATCGCGGGCCGCACGAAGATGAAGTCGTTCTGGAAATACGCGCGGTGCAGGATCTTGGTGGTGACCGAGTTGAAGAAGGTCTCGGCCAGCTCCGGCTGGTGATGGTTGACCAGCAGGCCGATGAAGTGCAGCTTGACCTGGTGCCACACATCCATCGGCTGGTCGCCGGCCTTGAATTCCTTCTCGAGCCGCGCCACCGCCTCGCCCACCCGCAGGTCGTAGAACTCGATGCGCTCGCGCTGCGCGCGCTGCTGGCCGTGCCAGTCGGCCGTCTCGAATCGATGCTTGGCGCGCGCCGATTCGGCACGGAACAGCCGGTAGTGCCGGTCGAATCCGTCCCGCATCGCCTTCGCGATGTCGTAGGCAAGCGGCGAATCGAGACGCTGGGGAAACATCGCTACTTGATGTACTCGGAGGCGGATTCCTCCGGCTTGCTCCACTTGTACCGGATGCGCTGCACGGCGGCGCGGTAGATGTTTTCCATCGGCTTGCTGCCGTCGACGGTGATCTCCAGGTCCTGGATGAGCCCGTCGTGCACGCCGAAGGCCCAGCCGTGGATCGTGACCGACTGGCCGCGGCCCCAGGCGTCCTGCATCACGGTGCTGACGGCCACGTTGACCACCTGTTCCGCCACGTTCAGCTCGCACAGCGCATTGGCGCGCACCGCCTCGGGCAGGGATTCGATCATCACGTGGTGCCGGTCGCGCACGTCCTGGATGTGGCGCAGCCAGTTGTCCGCGATGCCGATGCGCGCGCCTTCCAGTGCGGCCTGCACGCCCGAGCAGCCATAGTGGCCGACCACCATGATGTGCTGCACCTTGAGGCGCTCCACCGCGAACTGGATCGCGGAGAGCGCATTGAGATCGGAGTGCACCACGATGTTCGCGACGTTGCGATGCACGAAGATCTCGCCCGGCTCCAGGCCGGTGATCTGGTTCGCGGGCACGCGGCTGTCGGAGCAGCCGATCCACATGTACCTGGGCGTCTGCTGCTTCACCAGGCTGGAGAAGAAGCCGGGGCGGTCACGCTCCATGCGCGCGGACCAGGCGCGGTTGTGGGCAAACAGGTCTTCGAGGCCTTCAGAGGAGTTGTCCATGATGTCTGTCGTAGTGATGGAGTGGTGGATGGGGGACGTCCCTGTGGTTCAGCGCGCCTTCGGCTTCTCGGCGCGCGCGAGGGCGGCGCGGGCCTTCTTTTCCTGCGCGCGGATTTCGTCGATGTTGGCCTGCAGATCCGAAAGCTGCGCCTCGAGTTGCTGGCGGTGATTGCCCAGCACGCCCAGGAAGCGCTGCAACTGCGGCGCGGTGTCGCGCGGACTGTCGTACATGTCGAGGATTTCCTTCACCTCGGTGAGCGTCAGCCCCAGCCGCTTGGCGCGCAGCGTGAGCGTCAGCCGGGTGCGGTCGCGCGAGCTGTAGACGCGCTGCAGCCCCGCGCGCCCGGGCGAAAGCAGGCCCATGTCCTCATAGAAGCGGATCGCCCGCGTGGTGAGGTCGAACTCCTTCGCGAGCTCGCCGATGGTGAAGGTCTGTGACGGCATGTAATCGGGATCGGAACGGGCGCGACAGCGCAGTCGGGGGGCACTGCCTACAATGATGGCTCCTTGCCATGACGTTTACGTCAACGTCAATCGTACATGAACCTCCTCGAACGCGAACTCAAATACCCCCTCGGCGACACCCTGCCCGCGCCCGGCGAAGCGATCGAAGTGGCCGACGGCGTGCGCTGGATCCGCATGGCGCTGCCCTTTGCGCTCGACCACATCAACCTCTGGCTGCTGCGCGACAACATCGACGGCGTCGAGGGCTGGACGGTGGTCGACACCTGCATCTCGCACGACGCCGCACGCGCGCAGTGGGAGCAGATCTTCTCGACGCAGCTGGAAGGCCTGCCCATCCTGCGCGTCATCGTCACCCACATGCACCCCGACCACATCGGCCTTGCCGAATGGCTCTGCAAGCGCTGGGACGCCCCCTGTGGATCAGCTCGACCGACTACCACGTCGCGCGCGTGCTCACCACCGCGGGCGACACGCTGGCCGGCGGCGATGCGGCGGCGGACTTCTTCGCCATGCACGGCCTCGTCGACCCGGATTCCGTCGCCAAGATCCGCGCCCGGTCGAGCTACTACGTGAACATGGTGCCCGCCGTGCCCGCCTCTTTCGTGCGGATGATGGACGGCGACATCGTCCGCATCGGCGGCCGCGAATGGCGCTGCATCAGCGGCTACGGCCATGCGCCGGAGCACATCGCGCTCTACTGCGAGGAACTGAACGCGCTGCTCGGCGGCGACATGATGCTGCCGCGCATCTCGACCAACGTCAGCGTGCACGCGGGCGAACCCGAAGCCGATTCGCTCAAGCTCTTCCTCGACAGCATCGAGCGCTTCAAGGCGCTGCCGGAGGACGTGCTGGGCCTGCCCTCGCACGGCAAGCCTTTCACCGGCGTGCACCGCCGCGTCGAGCAGCTCAAGGAACACCACCGCGACCGGCTCGCCGAACTGCTCGAAGCCTGCGTCGCCGGGCCCCACAGCGCGGCGGAAGGGCTTCCGATCCTCTTCAAGCGGGCGCTCGACCTGCACCAGATGACTTTCGCGATGGGCGAGACCGTGGCGCACCTGCATCTGCTGTGGTTCTCGGGCCAGTTGCAGCGCCGGCGCGGCGAAGACGGCGTGTACCGCTTCGGCGTCTTCGAATGAGCATGCTGGACCCGCTCCGCGCGGGTCAACTCAAGGGTGCGCGGCGGCTGGACCTTCGGGGCTGCGCGCTCGCCGAGTTCCCGCGCGAGATCTTCGACCTCGCCGACACGCTGGAAGTGCTCGATCTCTCGGGCAATGCGCTGCGCACCCTGCCCGACGACCTGCACCGCCTCACGCAACTGCGCGTGCTCTTCTGCTCCGACAACCCGTTCACCGAAGTGCCGCCCGCGCTGGGCCGATGCGCCCGGCTCGACATGGTCGCCTTCAAGGCCAGCCGCATCCGCAGCGTGCCGGCCGAATCGCTGCCGCCGCGGTTGCGCTGGCTGATCCTCACCGACAACCAGATCGAATCGCTGCCCGCCGAACTCGGCAACCGCCCGCGCCTGCAGAAGCTGATGCTCGCGGGCAACCGCCTGCGCGCGCTGCCGCCTGAAATGGCCGCCTGCCAGGCGCTGGAGCTGGTCCGCATCTCCGCCAACGAATTCGATGCGCTGCCCGCGTGGCTGCTTTCGCTGCCCCGCCTCTCGTGGCTCGCCTTCTCCGGCAATCCCTTCGACGAAGGGCCGAAAATTGCCGCGATGAACGCGGTGCCGACCGAAGCGGTCCCGTGGCGGCAACTCTCGCTGCGGCACAAGCTCGGCGAAGGCGCGTCCGGCGTGATCCATCAGGCGGACTGGCAACGCGCCGACGGCAGCACCCGCCCCGTCGCGGTCAAGCTCTTCAAGGGCAACGTCACCAGCGACGGCTGGCCGCACAGCGAAATGGCCGCGTGCATCGCCGCCGACCGGCATCCGAACCTCATCGAAGTCCTGGGCCGCATCCACGATCACCCCGAGGGCACACCGGGCCTCGTGCTGAAGCTGGTCGACCCGGCCTTCCGCAATCTGGCCGGGCCGCCGAGCTTCGAATCGTGCACGCGCGATGTGTATGCGGACGATGCGCGCTGGTCGTTTGAGACGGCGTGGCGCATGGCGAGCAGCATCGCTTCGGCCGTCGCGCAGCTGCATTCACACGGCATCGTGCACGGCGACCTGTACGCGCACAACATGCTCTGGAACGGCCAGGGCGACGTGATGCTCGGCGACTTCGGCGCGGCATGCTTCCTGCCGCGCGACGACGAAGCGACCGGCCAGGCGCTGCAGCGCATCGAGGCGCGCGCCTTCGGCTGCCTGCTCGAAGAGATGCTGGTGCATTGCGAACCACCTGCCGACCAAGGCGAGCAAGCGCGCCACGCTCTTCTCGCGCAGCTCCAATCGCGATGCATGGGTGCGGACATCGCGGCCCGCCCCGCCTTCGCCGAGATTGCTTCGCTTCTGTCCGCATGACCCAGCGCGCATTGCCGCTCCCCGTGCGAGACGGCGTCGGCCCGAGCTGTGTGGTGCTGCCCGCGGGCGACTGGCCGACCGTGCTCGACTACTTCGTGCATCGCTTCGCCGCCGTCACGCGCCCGCAATGGCAGGCCCGCATGGGTGCGGGCGAGGTGGTCGACGCGCATGGCGTGCCGGTCACCGAAACGCGGCGCTTCGAGCCGAACCTGCGCATCTACTACTACCGCCAGCTCGATGCCGAGCCCCGCGTGCCCTTCGAGGAACGCATCCTCTATTGCGACGAGCACCTGCTTGCCGTGGACAAGCCGCACTTTCTCTCGATCTCGCCGGTCGGCAAATACGTGCAGGAAACGCTGCTGGTGCGCCTCAAGCGCAAATTGGGCATCGACGAGCTCGTGCCGCTGCACCGCATCGACCGCGAGACCGCCGGTGTCGTGCTCTTCTCGGTGCAGCGCGCCACCCGTGGCCCCTACGTCCAGCTCTTCGCCGAACGCACCATCGAGAAGCGCTACGAGGCGATCGTGCATCGCACCGCCGACTTCGCGCCGCCCGCCGTGCGCCGAAGCCGCCTCGTAGACGACGACACCCACTTCATGCGCATGCGCGAAGTCCCCGGCGAGCCCAATGCCGAGACGTACATCGAAGTGATCGCCACCGGCGCGGACTGGGCGCACCTCGCGCTCTCGCCCGTCACCGGCCGCCGGCACCAGCTGCGGGTGCATTGCCAGGCACTCGGCATGCCGATCCGCAACGACGCCATCTACCCGGTGCTGCGCCCCGAAGGCACCGACGACTACGAACGCCCGCTGCAACTGCTGGCCCGCGAAGTGCGCTTTCGCGACCCGCTCAGCGGCGCCGAGCGCTTCTTCGCCAGCCAACGATCGCTCGCGCTGCCACCAAGGTGACGCGGTTCTCCGGCATGCCGCACTAAGCTCGCGGCAGCTTCATCAGGAGACAACCGCATGGACACCACCCAACTCTTTTCGCTCAAGGGCCGCACCGCCCTCATCACCGGCGGCTCGCGCGGCATCGGCCGCATGATTGCCGAAGGCTTTCTGGCGCAGGGCGCGCGCGTCTACATCTCGGCCCGCAAGGCCGAGGCGTGCGACCAGACCGCGAAGGAGCTTTCCGCCTTCGGCCACTGCGTCTCGCTGCCGGCGGATGTTTCCACGCTCGAAGGCGCGCAGGCGCTCGTCGATGCCTATGCCGGGCATGAAGACAAGCTCGACATCCTCGTCAACAACGCCGGCGCCGCCTGGGGCGCCCCTTACGACGAGTTTCCGGAAAGCGGCTGGGACAAGGTCGTCGACCTCAACCTGAAGACGCCCTTCTTCCTGACCAAGGCGCTCACGCCGATGCTTCGCAAGGCCGCGACCGACCACCTCGCCAAGGTCATCAACATCGCGTCGATCGACGGCATCTCGGTCAACCCGCAAGAGACCTACTCGTACGCCGCGAGCAAGGCCGGCCTGATCCAGCTCACCCGCCGCATGGCGCTGCGCCTGGCGCAGGACCGCATCGTGGTCAGCGCGATCGCCCCGGGTGCCTTCGCATCGAACATGAACAAGGAAGCACGCGACCACGCGGACGAAATCAAGGGCCACATCCCTGCCGGCCGCATCGGCGAGCCGGAAGACATGGCCGGCGCGGCGATCTACCTCGCCTCGCGCGCGGGGGACTATGTGATGGGTTCGACGCTCATCGTCGACGGCGGCGTGACGCACGCGCGGTAGCGCGATCAGCGAGGCAGTTCGACGCGCGCCAACTCGCGCGCTTCATCCCGCGCCGGGCCCAGCGCGACGAGCAGGAACTCGGCGACGTCCGACCCGGCCTCCCGCCAGGTCTGGTGCCCTTCGAGGACGGCCACCATGGCCGCCAGCGTGCTCCCCGTCAGCATGCCCACCATCGCGCGCAGTTGCTCCGGCTTGATGCTGTAGCGCCCTTGCGCGATGCCGGTGCTGAGATTCGTCGCCGGGTCCGACGTCAGCACCGCCTGCAGCGAGGCCATGCTGAGCCCGAACCGGCTCATGAAGCGACCCCACAGCGGCTCCTCGTGCGCTCGCCGGATGTAAAGCCGCACGCCGATCGAAAGACGACATGCGACGTCGTCGACCCCCGCAAAAGCCAGCATGACCCGATCGACCATCTCCCGCACCAGTTCGGCTGCGACCTCCTCGAACAGCCCGTCGATGTCCGGCACATTGCTGTAGACCGTGCCGCGCGCCACGCCGGCCGCCGTGGCCAGTTCGCTGACGGTCACCTGCGTCACGCCCTGCTCCGCGAACAGCCTCATCGCTGCGGCATGAATTCGCCTGCGTACCGGCGTCAGGGCATCAGACTGCAGAGCGTCCATCGTTTGATCAGTCGTGTTCAAAAATCATCATCTTAATGTTCGATCGAACAACTAATGGTTTTCACGGGTGACAGCAAAAGAGCAAAATTGAACACTACTGTTCACCAAACAACACCAGTGAACATGATGCCGAACTCCGAAATCAGCCGCAGGGAATTGCTCAAGTCCATCGGCGTCGGCGCCGCCGCGTCCACGCTCATGGCCGCAGGCGCGAGCGAGGCGGCAGGCCCGAAGCGTTCAACACCGGCTTCCGGCAACGCGCCCGGGGGTACGTACAACGTGCTCTTCATCCTCACGGACCAGGAGCGCCACTTCCGCCCCGGCGAGCTGCCGCGCGGCTATCGCCTGCCGGGCCATGAGCGCCTCCTGCGCAGCGGCACGCTGTTCGAGAACCACCGCATCAACTCCTGCGTCTGCACGTCGTCGCGCTCGGTGCTCTACACGGGCCGCCACATCCAGCAGACGAAGATGTTCGACAACACCAACTTCCCGTGGATCGGCAGCCTTTCGCCCGACATCCCCACCGTCGGCCACATGCTGCGCGACGCCGGCTACTACACCGCCTACAAGGGCAAGTGGCACCTGACGAAGGAGTTCGAGACGGTCAACGAGTTGGGCTCGCCCACGAAGATCTTCACGCAGGAGATGGAGGCCTACGGCTTCAGCGACTACTTCGGCGTCGGCGACATCATTGCGCACGACCAGGGCGGCTACCTGCACGACGGCATCATCTCGGCGATGGGCGTGAGCTGGCTGCGCGGCCGGGGCAAGGAACTGGCGGCCGAAGGCAAGCCGTGGTTCCTGGCCGTGAACCTGGTCAATCCGCACGACATCATGTTCCTCAACACCGACCGGCCGAACGAGACGTCGCAAGCCAGGAACATGCTCAGCCACATCCGGCCGGAGCCCGCCGACCCGCTCTACCGGAAGCAGTGGGACTTCGAGCTGCCCGTGAGCTACAAGCAGCCGCTCGATGCACCCGGCCGCCCCGCCGCGCATGCCGACTACCTCAAGTCGCACGACGGCCTCGTCGGCCACATCGCCAACGAGGACTGGCGCTGGCGCCGCCGCCACAACTACTACCTGAACTGCCTGCGCGATGTCGACCGCAACGTCGTCGCGCTGCTCGACGAGCTCGACGCGCTCGGCCTCGCGTCGAACACCATCGTCGTCTTCACCGCCGACCACGGCGACCTCGACGGCGCCCACCGGCTTCACGCCAAGGGCGCCACCGCCTACCGCGAGCAGAACAACGTGCCTCTGATCGTCGTGCACCCGGCCCATGCGGGCGGCAACCGCTGCAAGGCCGTCACGACGCATCTGGACATCGCGCCGACGCTGGTGAGCCTCACCAACGCGCCGGCGGACCGCAAGGCCGAGATCACGAAGAGCCTGCCGGGCAAGGACTTCTCTTCGCTGCTCGCCAAGCCGGAGCAGGCGGCGCCCGGCGCGGTGCGCGACGGCGGCCTGTACTGCTACAACATGTTCGCCTACATCGACGGCGACTTCATGGAGAAAGCCGTCGCGACGCTGATGCAGCCCGACGGCAAGGCCGCACTCCAGAAGGCGGCCAAGGAAGGCACGCTGAAGCCCGACCTCAAGAAGCGCGGCGCCATTCGCGGCGTCTTCGACGGCCGCTACCAGTTCACCCGCTACTTCTCGCCCAGGCAGCACAACCGCCCGACCTCGCTCGAATCGCTCTTCGCGCTCAACGACGTGGAGCTGTTCGACCTGCAAAGCGATCCGCACGAGCTGAACAACCTCGCCGTGGACCGCCAGCGCAACGCCGAACTCATCCTGACGATGAACGACAAGCTCAACCGCCTGCTCGACGCCGAGGTGGGCGAGGACGTCGGGCAGATGCTGCCGCCGAACATCGACGGCGGATGGGTGGCGACCGACGCGGTCAAGGACGTGTGAACCCGCGGATCATCGCGACGGTGCTTGTAGTCTGGAGGGTACGACCGACGGGCGGCGGCGTTCATTGACCAGCCGATCGATCAAGTCAGCGCCTGGTCCGAACGAAAAAACCGGCCGAGCCGGTTTTTCGTTGGAAGCAACTGGGGTCAGTAACGGCCACCGCCGTAGCCGCCATTGCCATAGCCAACGTCAGCTCGCGTGGTTGCCTTGAAACCGTCCGCACCATAGCCACCCGAACCACGGCTCGCTTCACGAGGGCGGGCCAGGTTCACGACGATCGAGCGTCCATCCACGGACACGCCGTCCAGCGCTTTGATGGCGGCCTGGGCGACGTCCGCAGACGCCATTTCCACAAAACCGAAGCCCTTGGAGCGGCCGGTCTCGCGGTCCATCATGACCTTGGCGGAGGCAACGCGGCCGAACTCGGCAAAGTTGCTTTCCAGGGTGGAATCGGTCACGGAGTAGGGCAGGTTGCCCACGTAGATTTTGCTGCTCATGGAAGAGCCTTTCTCAATGATGGCGCGCAACGTAGGGCGCAACGTGTGAAACGGGTGTGCGGATCGGGATTCCGGCGCAACGGGGAAGAATGGCGTGGATCTGCGTCGAGCAGACCATCAGCACTCGGGGGGATGCGCCATGCACGTTTGCAGCCAGCCTTGGGTGACTGCAAACATCCGGGCGGCTTCGCGCGAGGCGAAGGCTCTATCGAATCGGAATACGCGGCAGTAGCTGCCGTTTCCTTGTGACCGATGGACCGAGAAGGAGGCGCGGAAGCGACCGCAGTCGGTCGGGTGTGTCGCGGGCGAAACGACGTACTGGCCCATGGAAATAGCGGACTGTGAAATTTAGTGCATTCAGGACCGCAGGCTTGGATCAACCTGCGTGAGCATCAGGGACTCGGTTGGCTGCAGCTCGACAGACCAACTGGGCGACCAAGGTCGCAAGAGGCACGCTGCATCGTTCGGCTTGCCGCCTACGAGCATGCGTTTCGGATGGAGAGCCCCCGTCAGGAACTCTCTCTGCAACCCACCCGAGCGTGCGACGCACGCTCTTGAGACTGCGGTTCGGTTGATCAGTAGCGATTGCCGCCGTAGCCGCCAGCGCGGGGAGGACGCGCCTCCATCGGCTTTGCAATGTTCACGACCATGTCACGGCCGCCCAGGTCCCGTCCATGCAGCGCCTTGACGGCGGCATTGGCTTCAGCGGCGGTGGACATCTCGACAAAGCCGAAGCCCTTCGAGCGACCGCTGTCGCGGTCCATGATGACCTTGGCGCTGTTGACCGACCCGAACTCACCGAAAGTGCGCTGCATGTCGTTGTCGCTGAAGGCGTAGGGCAGGTTGCCCACGTAGAGTTTGTTTTCCATGATGTCTCCATTGAGGAAGGGGCCGCGCAGCAACATGCCGTGCGGTGCACAACGCCAGAGAACATCGAGAGGAAATCAGACAACGACGCGGCGGGTTGCAAATCCGCCGGGGAGAGAGTAAGACTTGAAAAGCGACGATCTATTGAACGTCCAGCACCGCGTAGGTTAGCACGCCATGAACTTTCGTGCAATAGGCCGTCAAACCTTGTCCTGGCGCAATACCGGTATCCGCCGGACGCGGGACACTGGTACATGGACCCTAGCCTGCGCGTCAAGATTGCCAGCTTCCGCCCGCTGCTCAACGATGCGCAGGGTTTTGCGACCGCGATCCTGTTGATCGGCCTGGGTCTGGCCATGCTTCGCAGCGCCCAGTTGTTGACCGCCGGCATCCCGGCGTGGCCTTCCTGATGAGCTATGCGACCGGCTGGCCCCTTGGCTGGACCTTGCTGATCGTGAACCTGCCGTTCATCGCGTTCGCATGGCGCGCATTCGGGCCGAGGTTCACCTGGAAAACCATCATCGTGGTGGCAGGCCTCTCGCTCTGCGTCGAAGGACTCGGCAGAGTCCTCAGCGTGCATTCGGCGCACCCGTTGTTCGCCGCGATCGCCGGCGGCTTGCTCATCGGCGTCGGCCTGCTCATGCTCTTTCGTCATGGCGCCAGCCTGGGCGGGTTCGGCGTGCTGGCACTGTTTCTCCAGCGGCGACGTGGATGGAGCGCGGGCACCGTGCAGATGATGTGCGATGCCGCGATCGTTGCCGCGGCATTCGCGCTCGTCGAGCCGAGCCGCGTTGCCTATTCCATCGTGGCGGCCGTGATGGTGAATCTCGTCCTGGTCTGGAATCACCGACCGGTGCCCGCGCCGACGCAGGGCTGATTCCCTGCGAACCGGCGTCGGGCGCCCCCTACCCTCGCGGCTGCCGCCTTGCCCTCTCAGTTCGCCAGGCCGAACTGCATGTAGCCCGCGCCGTTGTTGTTCCGCGCACCCACCACCACGGACAGGACGCTGTTCTGCATCACGAAGTAGGCGTTCGGCACCGTGCCCGCGCTCTGCAGGCCCGACGGAAGACCGGGGATGTTGAGCCCCAGGGTCTGGTTGTCCGGCGTACCGTCCGCCTTGGTGACGGCCCACGAGACGCTGCTGCCAGTGAAGCCCAGCGTTCCCCAGCCGCCGTTGGTCGTGCCGCCCCGCGCCGTGTTCGTGATGGGCCCTGTCGCGACAACGCCGATCCTGAAGACCCGCTGCGTTCCGGTCTGATCCGGTCCGGCCTGCAGCAACACCCGTTGCCCCCCACATAGGCGACCGTGAGCGCGGCCTTGTCGGCGGGATTCGCGACGTTCACGTAGTTCCAGCCGTTGTTCGTGCCGGGCGTCACCGTGTAGGTCGCCACGTTGGCCGGCGTGCAGCTGGGAATGTCGTGAATCGCGACGTCGTTGCACTGCTGCAGCACGGTGCCGCCTGCCGAGAGTTGCACGACCCGGATCTGCGAATCGCGCAGGCCGGGGGCGTAGTTCATGCCCAGCCGGGTGTAGACCCCGTCCAGATCGGCCTGCGTGGTCAGCACCGCGCGCGACGCGACGAACGGCTGCACCAGCTGCGCGGACGTGCCCTGAGGATCATCGAACGGGTATGCGCCCACCACGGCGTCACTGGTCACGCGGAACCTGGCCCCGTTGAACGCCGTCGTGACCTTGGCGCTCTTGAACACGTAGGTGCCCGCTTCGCCCGGGTCGGCAGAGAACACATCCGACGACACCACGCCTGCGGGGTCCGTCATGTCGTAGGTCTTCGTGTCGAAGTTCAAGGCCAGCTGCAACTGGGTTCCGTTGGTCGCCCACACACGATAGGTGCCGTTCTGGGCATTGCCGCCCGCGACCTTGAAGACCGCGTCCTTCGACACACTGGCGGCGCTGGTCGCCTTGGCCGTGACCGTGTAGGTGGCCTGGGCGGTGGTGTTGTTGACCATCTGCGCCGACCACTTCGAGCCCGAGGCGCCGGCCGCGCGGAGCGTCACGTCGTTCGAGCCCGACGAGGTGGTCGACCAGTCGGCGCTGATGCTGGGCGTGACCTCGACGGTGTCACCGGGCTTGACCGCGTATTGGCCCGCGCTGTCCGCTGCTGCGGCAGCTCCGTTCACGGTGACGGCCAGGTTCATCGTCTGGGCCTGGGTCTGGACCGGAATGAACGCGCCACCGCCGCCCCCTCCGCCACCGCCACCACATGCCGCAACCCCTCCAAGCGTCATCGCCAGGGCGATGACAGAACTCCATGCTCTCATTCGAAACACTCCGATTTGTTGTTGATGTCAGGCGGCGTTCAGGTGACGCCGCCCGGGGGAATGTAACTGAATGAATCTTTTGTGTAATCTTTTTTGTTTAAGTTGAAGGACGGTTGCGCGAGGGTCAGTTCGACACTCCAGACGTAGTAGAACCCGATCGCCACGGCTGAAAGCAACAAGAAGCCCACGCCTTCGGGCGACGCTTCGACCCCGCCGCCCCGCCCCAAGGCCACTATGGCGATGCCCGCGAACGCAGCCGCTATGCCCGCCTTCTGCAAGGGCGTCACGGCCTGCTTGAGGCGTATGGCAGCGAAGAGCACGATGAAGATCGGAATGGTTGCGGAGACGACCGTGCCTCGCGGGTGGCTTTGCGCAGCACGACCCGCGATGCGACGGTGGCCTTCGAGCGCAAGATTCGCGCTTTGCCCGAGGTCTTGCAGTGTCACTGCGTCGCAGGGGACACGGACTTTGTACTGGTTATCTGTGCCCGGTCACTGCCCGAGTACCAACTGTTTGCGCAGCAGCAACTCGGCGAAGCCCTGCAATTGAGGAGCTATTCGAGCGACATCGTCCTTTCGACATCGAAGTTCACGACAGAATTTCCGCTGAGCGCCGACGCTTGGCCCCCAACGGCGTCGGCGACTTAGTCCGCTCCCCACGCCACCAAGAGCCCCCAGAGCGGCTTCCGAACTTCCGTACATGGACGCCCCCAAATATGCCAGGCAATCAGTTGCTGATGACTTGAAGGTTCGATTGCACCCGTACATCCGGACTTTCGCTGCGGCTTGTCGTCGCTGTCCCTGATGGGATTTGCTGGTCGGCTCCTCTATCGCTCCTTCGCACTCGAGGTGCCTCGGACGTTCTGGGCTTCGCCAACCACGGTCTTACCTGTCTTGCCATCAGTGCGTGATTGCCTGAGCAATCGGCGGTTCGTTCTCCTGCTTGCTGTGTAGATTGGTCGCCTTGCTACGTCGCAAGCTGGAGCGGCACGTAGTTAGAACGGAACTCGCGGCCGTGGGCGAGCAGCGCCCATACCGTTCGTACGTTCTTGTTAGCTAGGGCGACGGCGGCCACGTTCGGATGTCGTCGGTTCAACAGGCTCGCCAGCCACACGTTGGTGTTCACGGCCTTCTTCTGCGCCGCGACGATAGCCGAGCGAGCACCGTGAATCAGCAGCGTGCGCAGGTACACATCGCCGCGCTTGCTGATGCCCAGCAGCGTTGGCTTGCCCCCGCTCGAATGCTGCCTCGGCACCAGCCCGAGCCAAGCCGAGAGCTGCCGCCCGTTGTCGAAGCTGTTCGCATCGGCGATGGAGGCGACGAGTGCACTGGCACCCAGAGGTCCGATGCCGGGAATCTTCTCGAGCCTCAAGCTGAGCTCACTGCTGCGATGCCACGCCTTGATTTGGTCCTCGAACTCGTGGACCAGCTTGTCCAGCTCTTTGAGATGCTCGGTCAGGCGAACGATGAGTCGGCGGAACGACCCCGGCAGCTCATTGCTCGCGTCTTCGAGCAGCTCGGGCACCTGCTCGGCGACGTGACAGATGCCCTTCGGGATGACGAGGCCGAACTCGCCGAGGAGGCTGCGAATCTGGTTGGCCTGCGCGGTGCGGGCAATGACGAAGCCCTGGCGCGCACGATGAAGTGACAGCACCGACTGCTGCTCGACGCTCTTCACCGGAACGAACCGCATGCTCGGTCTGGCGACGGCCTCGCAAATGGCCTCGGCATCGGCCACATCGTTCTTGTTGCTCTTCACATAGGGCTTGACGAACTGCGGCGACATCAGGCGCACCGTGTGGCCGAATCCCTGCAGGGTGCGCGCCCAGTGGTGGGCGCTGCCGCAGGCCTCCATACCGATGAGGCACGGAGGCAAGTTCACGAAGAAGGTGGTCATCTGGTCACGCCGAAGCTGCTTGCGCAACGCGACCTTGCCATGCTCATCCACTGCGTGAACCTGGAACACGTTCTTTGCCAGGTCGATGCCAACAGTCGTAATCTTCATGGTGGACGCCCCTCTCGGTTCAAGTGGTTGGTGACACTTCCACTTTGGCACATCGATGCCGTTACGAGTGGGGGCGTCCATCCCATTGCTCCTGGGCCAAGACCCGACGGTCACCGGTACATCACAGGCCCAGGTCGCTGAGGCCGGGATGGTCGTCGGGACGGCGGCCGAGCGGCCAGTGGAACTTCCGCTCGGAAGCCTGGATGGGCATGTCGTTGATGCACGCGAAGCGGCGCTGCATCAGGCCGTCCTCGCTGAACTCCCAGTTCTCGTTTCCATACGAGCGAAACCAGTTGCCGGAGTCGTCGCGCCACTCGTAGGCGTAGCGGACGGCAATGCGATTGCCATCGAAGGCCCAGAGCTCCTTGATCAGGCGGTAATCCAGCTCCTTGCGCCACTTGCGTTCGAGGAATGCCTGGGCCTCCTCACGGTTGCTGGCAAATTCGACCCGATTGCGCCACTTCGTGTCGCGCGTATAGGCGAGTGCGACCTTCGCCGCATCGCGGGTGTTCCACCCGTCTTCGGCGAGTCGGACCTTCTGGATGGCTGATTCCCTGGTGAACGGCGGCAGCGGCGGGCGAGTTTCCATGGTGTGGACCTTCTAGGTTGATGGGGTTTGGCATGTAGACAGGTTTGTCTACATGGCCTTAATGTAGCGAACGTAGACGAACCTGTCTACACTGGCGCCATGCCCATATCCAGAAGTCCAGAACTTGCCGAACTGCCCGCGCGAGAGCGCATCCTCGCGACCGCTCACGACCTCTTCTATGGAGACGGAATTCGAGCGACCGGCATCGACAAGCTGATCGCGGCGTCCGGCGTCACGAAGGTCACCTTCTACCGGCACTTCCCGAGCAAGAACGACCTGATTCGTTCCTACCTCGACTATCGGCACCGACTGTGGATCGACTGGTTCCGGGACGCGCTGGCCCGGCATGGGAGCGCAAGGATTGGAGCGATGGCACTCCTTCCGACGCTGAAAGAATGGTGGTCCGACGCGCGTTTTCGCGGCTGTGCATTCATCAACGCATCGGTGGAACTCGGTACGTCCAGCGCCGAGGTGCTCGAGGTGAGCCGCGTCCACAAGGAAGAGATGATCGAGGCGATCTCGTCGACGCTGCCGGCGGGGCGACGCCGGCGCGCCCTCGCGCAATCGCTGGCGCTGGCTGTCGACGGCGCGATCGTTCATGTGC
The DNA here is from genome assembly GCF_050632185.1 of Variovorax ureilyticus. GTDB lineage: Bacteria > Pseudomonadota > Gammaproteobacteria > Burkholderiales > Burkholderiaceae_C > Variovorax > Variovorax ureilyticus_A. The sequence goes on along the minus strand of NZ_CP192579.1, from coordinate 282,024 downwards.
AGCTGGGCATGGATGCCGAACAGGTGTCATCCAGATTCGAACAGCTCCTGAAGGCGACGCTAAAGACGAGCGCTTGAGCTGAGTCAATCCGCCCGATGGTCGAACTCGCCAAATCGTTCGCACTACCTGCCACGCACCCAACGCCGGCCCCGAGGCGCCCACCTTCGAGGTCCTCACCACACCCACCGCGAAGCAGCAGCGCGCCGGCGGATCAGCAGCCAGACTGGGATTGACGTTGCCGATCCGCGGCCAAGATCAAGGTGAAAACCGTCGTTCACCCACCTTCAAGATGAGCGCTATTTCGCCGGAAGGCGGCGGGCGATTCTTGCGGTAGGAGTTCTTGACCGCAATCCAATCATGTCGCCAAGAAGTCGGGGCTACCGCTTTAGGCCTTCGTGCCATCTTGCGGCGAAACCTCTACGACTGGATAGAAGCGGCGCGCGTGACGTTGAGCGTCAGTCGAAGGGCGGACCTCGAACTGCATTGACTCCAACTAGGGTCTCGACGAAGCTTCTTCGAAGCTTGGCCCCGATTTTCCAGTTGAAGATTTAAGCTGCGCGTTAGCAAGATCTCCAAGACTCCTGATAGCCCCTTCCAAGCGCGGGTCGCCGAGATACCCGTAGTTAATGCGCAGATGCCGGGTGTATCGGCGGTCGGCTGAAAACAAATGGCCGGGCGCCACGCCTATGCCGAGCCGAAGAGCGTCCTTGTGCAGTGCGAGCGTGTCGACACCTTCTGGCAGCGCGAGCCACAGGAAATAGCCGCCCTCGGGGCGCGTGACCCGCGTTCCAGTCGGAAAGTATCGATCGATAAGTCGCAAGCAGGCAGCCTGCTGGCGGCTGAACGAATGCCGCAGGGCGCGCAAGTGCCGATCGAAACTCTTGTGTTGCAGGTACTCCTGCAACGCCAGTTGCGAGGGAAGTGCCGTCGCCAGCGAACTCATCAACTTGTTCCGACCCAAAGTGGTTGCGAAGCGACCGCCCGCTACCCAACCGATGCGATATCCGGGTGCCAGGGATTTCGAGAAAGAACTGCAGTGCAGCACCCAGCCAGCCCGGTCCCAAGCCTTGGCCGGTGGCGGTCTCCGAGGCCCATGCGCGAGCTCGCCGTACACGTCGTCTTCGATCAGCGGTATGGCGCGAGCGGCGAGCATGCTGACCAGTTGCTCTTTGGCTGCGTCGCTCATGGTGCAGCCCATTGGGTTCTGGAAGGTCGGCATGAACCAGCAGGCCTTCACCGGATGCTGGTCGATCACGCGAGCAAGAGAGCCGAGATCCACGCCTGTTCGCGGGTGGGTCTCAACCTCGACCGCGCGAAGACCGCGCCGCTCCAGTGCCTGCAACGCAGCATAAAAGGTTGGCGTTTCGATCGCCACGACGTCGCCTGGCTGCGTCACCGTTTCGAGCGCAAGATTGAGTGCTTCCATCGCCCCGCTGGTGATGACCAGTTCTGACGCAGGAACATCCATCCCGACGCTGCCGTAACGGAGGGAGATCTGATGGCGTAAAAGGGCGTTTCCTGGTGACAAATCCTCGACGGTCTGCCAGGGATCCATCCGCTTGAGCGCTCGCGTCAGGCCGGCGGCAAGTTGCTCGAAGGGAAACAGCTCTGGCGACGGAAAAGCCGAGCCGAGCGGGACCATGTCGCGCTCGCGAGCCTGTGCAAGGACCTGAAAGACCAGCGACGAGACGTCGACTGACATGGACCGGAGGACAGGCTCGCTGGCGGCGAGTTCGTTGGCCGGCACTTCCGCGCGCGCTCGGACGAAGTATCCCGATCGCTGCCGTGCTTCGACAAGCCCTTGCGCCTCCAGCAGGTAGTAAGCAGAGAACACTGTGGACGCACTGATGCCCATCTGCGACTTCAGTTCGCGCACGGAGGGAAGGCGATCGTTCGCCTTTAGGCTACCCGCGCGAATGCGCTGAGCGATGTTGTCGGCAAGCTTCTCGTAGCGGTTCATGGGCATCCCCCTCTGATACGGTCGTCCTGGACCGCTTCCGAGATTTTCGTATCAGATGTCGGCGTGCCCCGGAGCGACTACCGGCCTCCTTGCATCTGATACGAAAATTTTCAGCTGATCTGGTTCTGTACGTATCAGCCTGGAAGATGAACACTCGACAGCACGATGAGATTGCTTCTGTGGTGCCGGCGGACTGCTCCGCCTTTCGACCGATGTCTTGCGTGACTTTCGACGCGCCTTGCGGACGCCCATTCAGCTCACCGCAACCGTTTCGTTAGGTTGTTTTTCCGTTTCTTTATCGGTCTATTGAGTTATTCGCGGCAATGGAGCATTTCGCCGTCCGTCACCACCAATTTCCTTTAAATCATGAATTCAATCCCTATCTCTTTTATTATTTTCAAGGTTCTCGTGCTCAGCGTGGGCATGTATCTGGCCGTCAAGTGGCATTACGATCGGGGACAGAAGGAAAAGAATCAAAAGACAGCTGCAGTGGTACTGACATCTATTAAGGTGGGCGCGGCGTTCGTCGCTTCTGCGTTCCTCATGCTGTTCCTCACCTTTGAATTTTGCAGTTGGATGGGTCTGGACCTGGCCATGCGGTGATTGGAAATTTTCGGTCGATAGCCCGGATACAGTGCGACTAGCGGCACGACCCTCTCAGAATGGACCGCGACACGACGGCGCGGTATTTGGCTGGCATGCCGACGTGCAAGGCACAAGCTCGCCGACGGTAAAGTTCTTGCCCGGAATTCATGTCAAGTGATCTCCCGACTAGGGCGTGTTAACACTAATGGTGCCGACCATGCCCACTCGCCGATACTCTAGGCATGGAAATCACGCCCGAGCAATTTGCCTGGATTGAGCACTGTCTGCCGACGCAGCGAGGCAATGTGAGCCTGACGAACCTTCAGGTCGTCAACGCCATCCTGTACGTGGCCGAGCATGGCTGCAAGTGGCGAGGGCTGCCCAAGCGCTTTGGCAACTGGCACACGATCTATACGCGCATGAACCGCTGGGCCAAGGCCGGCGTGCTCGATCGAATGTTCGAGGAGCTTCAGAGGGCGCAGGTGGTTCGCATCAGGATCGAGGCTGTCTCGCTGGATTCCACGAGCATCAAGGTGCATCCGGACGGCACTGGGGCGTTAAAAAAACGGCCCACAGGCCATCGGCAAGTCCCGAGGCGGATGGAACACCAAGATTCATATGGTTGCCGCGGATGCTCGAACGGCCATAACGTTCTCGCTGTCGCCGGGTCAAGCGCACGATGCACCTGAAGGTCGGGCACTCCTGAGCCGGCTTGGTGCTCCTGGTCGGCCGCTGCACCTGCTCATGGATCGCGCCTATGAGGGCAACGAAACGCGCCAACTCGCGCTCGACCTGGGGTTCATTCCTGTCGTGCCGCCTCTGAAGACCCGCGTTGAGCCCTGGGAGTACGACCGAGCGATGTACAGGCGCCGCAACGAGGTCGAGCGGTTGTTCCGCCGCCTCAAGGGCTACCGCCGAATCTTCTCGCGCTTCGACAAGCTCGACCTGATGTTCCTCGGTTTCATCAGCTTCGTCCTGGTCGCCGATGGCCTCCGTTTGTGTTAACACGCCCTAGACGCGGACAGCCGGGAGTGAAACCGAGGCGCATGTTCGGATGACGCTTGGGAAATTACTGCAAAGGCGTGCGCTCTGCGTCAAGTCTGCGTGAAGAGCGGCTCTGGGCCCCATAACAACGCGATAGACGAAGGGCTGGTTTTGGCCGAGGCCGGAAAGAATCGCGAGTTTAGGCGCGCAGATCTCGCTCCCACTACCACTTCAAGCGCGAGGCTACGGTTAAGCGCCGCGCATCACTCGACCCCATCGCTATACTCCGCCCGATCACGTCCCCAACGACGTGATCGGGTTCTAGCAGCCCCAAAACACGTTCTGCGACGAAAGCCGCAGTCACTCCCGCAGGACCTGCGGCTTTTTCGTTCGAGCTTCTTTTAGGCGGCTCGAGCGGGAGGGCTTACGCCCTGCCGGTTCTCGCAGGAGGTGTCCGGTCTGCTAACCCGTTCGAGCTGCCGCCTTCGTTTAGCAGCGGGTGCGGTGGTTGTTGCAATGACACACCTCCTGGAGGCCTTCATGGCTCACCCTACTTGCGCGCTCGCGCGCCTCCCCCACCCTCCCCCGCTGGCGACCGCCCGCGTCCCACCACCGAAGCCGAGCGCGACCTGCTCGTCGACCGGGCCAACGCCGAACTCGGCGCCGCGACCGAAGCCGGCACCGCGCTCACCTGCTTGCGCAAGCTGCTCGTTCACACGCGCGGTTTGAGCCGCGATGAGCGCAGCTTCAGCCATCACGAGGTGGAGTGCCTGATCACCGTGGTCGTCGACGAGTTCGAGCGGCGCTTGCAGGTGACGCAGGCGACCGCCGATCTGCTCGGTCCGTCGATGGTCGCCGAGCGATTGCATCACCCATCGACCTGATCGGGTCCGGCAGCGCCCGCACGTTTGCGCGCATGCGCCATCCGACCACGTTGTGCGAGGATGGCGCTCGCTGCATTAGACGGGGTGCGCGTGATGCCCAATCCATGGAAGCGTCGATTCGTCCTGTTCATCAAGCGCTTCTGGCAACCGACCAGCGCGTGCATGACCTGCATGCCCGGGAGCCTCGCGAATCTCCTGAGCGCGCCCCATTGGGCGCTTGCGTTGCGGACCGGTTTGTTCACCGGGGTTCTCGTGCTGATCCTCACCTTCACACCGGCGATGAAGCTGTTCGGCAATCGCTATGGCAACGCGCTGCTGGTCGGGTTGCTGACGATGGCCGGCGACACGTTCTCGCATCCGGGGCACTACGGCATTCCGCATCTGGAGGCGGTGGTGACGGGTGTGGTGTCCGGGCTGCTGGCGCTGGCGGGGTCGTACCTCTTTGAGGACCGGGCTCGGAGGCTGCGCGGGCTGTGGGCTCGTCTGTGGGGCCGCGCGTGAATTGCCGCCTCGGAACTCGCCAGGTGCCAGCGGTGTGCACCGGATGCGATGACTTTTTGTCATGCCAGCTGTCCGGATCGGAAGTTCCGCGAATCGCGCGCCTGGAGGACGATCGGCCCATCGCACCGCGGACCGACGAGAGGCACATGAATTTCCAATTGAGTGAAGAACATCAGGCGTTCGCCGATTCGGTGAACCGTTTCGCACAGGACAAGCTGGCCGCCGGCGCCCTTGAGCGTGCCCACGCCCACGACTACCCGTGGGAGATCGCGCAACTGCTCGCGAAGCAGGGGTTGCTGGGCATTGCATTTCCGGAGGCCGATGGCGGCCAGGGCGGCACGCTCATGCACGCCGTGCTGGCGATCCAGCAGATCGCGCTGGTGTGCCCCAAGAGCGCGGACATCGTGCAGGCGGGCAACTTCGGGCCAATCCGCACTTTCGTCGAGTACGCGACGCCGGAGCAGAAGGACCGCTTCCTGCCGGATCTGCTGGGCGGGCGCAAGTTGATCGCCCTCGGCATGACCGAACCCGATGCGGGCTCTGCCGTGACCGAGCTCAAGACCAGCGCCCGCAAGGATGGCGACGGCTACGTCATCAACGGCAGCAAGATTTTCTCGACCCATAGCCCGGACGCCGATGTCTTTCTCGTCTACGTGCGTTTCGGACCCGGGACGGACGGCATCGGCTCGGTGCTGGTCGAGCGCGGCACGCCGGGATTCACGGTCGGCAATCCGGCGGGCTTCATGAACGGCGAGCGCTGGTCGCAGCTGTATTTCGAGGACGCGCGCATCCCGGCAAAGAACGTGCTTCTCGGGCCCGGCGGGTTCAAGAAGCAGATCTCCGGATTCAACGTGGAGCGCCTGGGCAACGCATCGCGCTCGCTCGCGCTCGGACGGCATGCTTTCAATGTCGCGCGCGAGCATGCGCGGACCCGCAAGCAGTTCGGTCGCGAGTTGTGCGAGTTCCAGGGCCTGCAGTGGGAAGTTCGCTGACATGTGGATGAAGCTGGAGCAGGCGCAACTGCTGCTGTACCGCGCGGCGCTTGAGGGCGAGCACGGCCTGCCGTCCGCGCAGAGCACGGCAATGGCCAAGCTCGCATGCAACGAAGCGGGATGGTTCGTTGCCAACGAGGCGCTGCAGGTCATGGGCGGCATGGGGTTCAGCCAGGAGGCCATCGTCGAGTACTGCGTGCGCCGCATCCGCGGCTGGATGATCGCCGGCGGCTCGATCGAGATACTCAAGAACCGCATCGCCGAAGGCGTCTTCGGCCGCACCTTTTCCCAGCGGCCGCCCAAGGCGGCTTAAACCTACCCAAGACACTCTGGAGACTCTCTCGGTCAGGGTCTCGCTGACTCAATGATCGACATGCAGAAGTTTCGCGCAGAAGAAGGCGGCCTCCACACGGCCCTGTTCAACCCCAAGAGCGTGGCGCTGGTCGGCGCATCGGACGACGAGACGAAGACCGCAGGGCGACCGCAGCAGTTCCTGCGCCGCGCAGGGTTCGCGGGCAAGGTCTACCCGATCAATCCGAACCGCGAGACCGTGCAAGGCGCGCGGGCCTACCCCTCTCTATCCGCGCTGCCGGAGGTGCCGGACCATGTTTTCGTGCTGTCTCCCACCGCGAGCGTGCTGCCGACGGTGGAGGAGTGCGCGAAGCTCGGCGTCAAGGTCGTGACCGTGCTGGCCAGCGGCTTCTCGGAGTCCGGACCGGAGGGCGCACAGAAGGAGGCGGAGCTGCGCACGCTGGCGCAACGCAGCGGCGTGCGGGTGCTCGGCCCCAGCAGCATCGGGGTGGTCAATCCGAGGAATGGCATGGTCCTCACGGCCAATGCCGCGTTCGCCGAGCCGGACCTGCCCAGTGGCCGCGTTTTCGTGGCATCGCACAGCGGCAGCATGATCGGTGCGCTGGTCTCGCGCGGTATCGCGCGCGGCGTGGGCTTTGCCGGGCTGGTGTCCGTGGGCAGCGAATCGGACCTGAGCCTCGGGGAGATTTGCCTCGCATCGCTCGACGATGACGGCATCGATGGCTATCTGCTCTTTCTCGAATCGATGCGTCACGGCGAGGCGCTGAAGCGGTTCGCGATCGAGGCGGCCCGCCGGGGAAGCCGGTGGTGGCCTACAAGCTCGGCCGATCGGACGCGGCCGCCGAGATGGCCACCACCCACACCGGCGCGCTGGCCGGCGAGGACGATGTGGCGGACGCGATGCTGAAGGACTGCGGCATTGCGCGTGTCGGCGTGATCGAAGCCTTGCTCGAAGCGGTGCCGCTGGCCCGGCGCATCCCGCTGCAGCGATGGACGCGCCCTCCCCGCGTGGGCGTGGTCACGACGACGGGCGGCGGCGCGGCGATGGCAGTGGACCAGCTCGGCATCCGCGACGTGACGGTGCAGGCACCGTCGGCCGAGACACTCCAGAAGCTGCGCGACAAAGGCATCGTGGTCAGCGCAGGCCGCGTGGTCGATCTCACGCTGGCCGGCGTCAGGTACGAGGTCATGAAGGCGGCGCTCGATGTGTTGCTGACGGCGCCCGAGTTCGATCTGGTGCTGGCGACGATCGGGTCGTCCGCGCGGTTTCAGCCGCAGCTTGCGGTCAAGCCCCTCATCGACAGCGCGCATCACGCGACGCCGCTGGCCGCGATGTTGGTGCCCGATGCGCCGCAGGCGCTCGCGGCGCTGACAGCGGCGGGTGTGCCGTGCTTCCGCGGTCCGGAGGCCTGCGCGGATGCGATTGCATCGGTGTTCGCGCGGCGGCTGCCGGACCGCCCGGCGCTGCCGCCGCAGCCTGACTCCGGGTTGGCGGTCGCGCCGCTGAGCGAAGCCCAGGCCTATGGGGTGCTGGATGCGCTGGGTGTGCCGCACGCTCCCGCGGTCACGGCATCGATCGACGCGGAGCCGCCGGCTTTGCCGTTCGACTTTCCGGTGGTGGCCAAGGTGTGCTCGGCGCAGATTCCGCACAAGACGGAAGTCGGGGGCGTCGTGCTCGACATTCGGAACGCGGACGCCTTGCACGCAGCCATGGCAACGCTGCGCGCCAACCTGCGCGAGCGAGCGCCGAGCGCAACATGCGACGAGGTACTGATCCAGCCGATGCGCAAGGGACTGGCGGAGGTCCTGATCGGCTACCGCATCGACCCGGACGCCGGGCCGATCATCATGCTGGCGGCAGGCGGCATCTGGGCGGAGGTCGCGCGCGACCGCAGCATCCGCCTCGCGCCGGTGAGCCTCGAAGTCGCGCGGGACATGGTCGGCGAAGTCCGCGCACTCAAGACCGTGACGGGGCTGCGCGGCAAGGCGCGCGGCGATCTCGAGGCGCTGGCGGCCGCGGTTTCGGCCCTCTCGCAACTCGCGCTGCGCCCGCAGCTGGGCATCCGCGAAGCCGAGGTCAATCCGCTCATGATCATGGAAGAAGGAGCCGGCGTGATGGCGGTGGACGCGCTGATCCTGCGGACACCACAGGCAAAATCCACGCCTCAATGAAAACTCCGCCGCTCAATCCGCTCAAGGTATTCGACGCCGTTGCGAGGACCGGCAACCTGACGACGGCCGGCAGCGAACTGGGCGTGAGCCAGTCGGCGGTGAGCCGGCAAATCGCGGTTCTGGAGGAATACCTGGGAGTCCAGCTCTTCGCGCGCGAGCGGGTGGGCGTGAAGCTGACGGAGGTGGGCGAGGTCTACGCCAGCCGAATCGGCCCGGCCTTCAAGGAGATTGCCGACGCGACCCGGCTCATCACCCAGAAGTATTCCAACAACATCATCCATCTGCGCACGTACACGACGCTGACCGCTCGCTGGCTGATCCCGCGCCTGCCTCGCTTCAACGCCCAGTATCCGGACATTCAGGTCACGATTTCCAACAGCACCGCGTCGCCGGATTTCGGTGTCGAGCAATGTGACCTGGCCATTGTCTTCGGCGATGGAAACTGGCCCGGGGCGGATGCGACCTTGCTGCTGGAAGATGTCATCGAGCCTGTGTGCTCGCCATCGTTCCTTGACTCCTTCGATGACGGCAGCCACTTGCTGGAGGATATTGCTCGCAGGCGGCTGCTCGTCTCCAAGTACCGCAACAATGACTGGCCGATCTGGCTGGCGCACGCGGGCCTGGGCAAGGTATTCGGTGCTGCGGAGAAGATGACGTTCAGCAGTTCCCTGCTGACCTGGCAGGCAGCCATGGATGGGCTGGGGATCGCGATGGGGCAGCAGATCATGACGGAGACCGACATCCGCGCCGGGCGCCTGATCCGGCCGTTTTCCAGGCCGTTGCGAACCGGACGGGGTCACTACCTCGTGACACCGTCGCTGCAGCGGTACTCGGGCAAGATCGAGTCCTTCAAGGACTGGCTGCTGCACGAAGCACAGCAGTCGCAGACCATCCTCTGATTCCCTTGACTTGCCGCGCCCGGCTTACGAGCCCGCGCCCTGGCGCACGCACTTGAGGCGCAGAAACTCCTGCACACCTTCGATCCCGCCCTCTAACCCAAGGCCGCTGTCCTTGTGTCCGCCGAAGGGCGTCTCCGGCGCGGAGGCCTGCCATTCGTTGATGCAGACCACGCCACTGTCGATGTCGTTGGCGAGGCGCTGCGCGTGCTTCACCTGGTTTGTGAAGGCGTACGCCGTGAGACCAAAGGGAAGTCGGTTGGCCTCGGTGATCGCTTCGTCCAGGGTGTCGAAGGCGCTGATCGAGGCGATGGGGCCGAACGGCTCGATCGTCGCGACGTCGGAATCGACGCCGGGGTGAAGAATCACCGTGGGCCGGTAGAAGAAGCCCTGGGTGCCGACCCGCTCACCCCCGGTGGCGATCGTGAGTCCGCGACCGCGGGCGTCCTGCACCATGCTTTCGATGGCTTGCAGGCGCTTGAGATTCTTCAGCGGCCCCACCTGGGTGGCGCTGTCGAATGGGTCCCCCACTCTCAACGCCGCGGCTGCACGGACAAATTTCTCGGTGAACGCATCGAAGATCGACGACTGGACCAGGAACCGCGTTGGCGACGTGCACACCGGCCCGCATTCCGATACTTGCTGGCCACGGCCATGTTGACCACGCGATCCACGTCGACGTCGTCGCACACGATCACCGGTGCATGGCCGCCCAGTTCGAGCGTGGCCCGCTTCATGGTCGCGGCCGCCATCTTGCCGATGTCCTTGCCGACGGAGGTTGCTCCGGTAAAGCTGACCATGGCGATCTGCGGCGCGTTGCACAGGATGTCGGCGATCTCGGCGGGATCCCCGAACACCATGTTGACCACGCCGTCGGGAACGCCCGCATCCTGGATGATGCGCGCGATGAGAAGCGCGACGCCCGGGGTTTCTTCCGAGGGCTTGATGACGATGGTGCAGCCGGCCGCCAATGCGCCGCTGATCTTGCGCGCCGGCGTGATGGCAGGAGCATTCCAGCCCGCGAAGGCAGCCACAGGGCCGATCGGCTCCCAGCAAACGGTCTGGGTCACACCTTCGGTTCGCGCGGGAATCGTACGGCCGTAGATTCGTCGCGCTTCCTCGCTGGCCCAGTCGAACATCTCGGCAGCCGTCACCACTTCGCGCTGCCCCTCGGCAAGCGGCTTGCCCAGTTCCCGGGCGATCTGCTCCGCGAGCACCGTGCCGCGCTCGCGCATCAGCAAGGCCACGCGGCGCAACTGCGCGGATCTCTCCAGCGCGGACGTCTTGCGCCAGGTCTGGAAGGCGTTGGTCGCTGCGGCGACGGCCTCTTTCACGTCGGCCTTCGTGGCGGCCGCGAACTCATCGAGCGTCAGGCCCGTGCTCGGATTGACGACGACGCAGCGCATCGGCGAAGTGCCCGGCCGGAATTCGCCCGCGATGAATTGCGAGTACTGCATGTCAGTCCAATCGAAGGTGCGCCAGTCCGTTGGCCTCGGCCCAGAAATCGGTCATCGCCGACGTGTCCTGCGCATCCTTGCCAGCGTGGCGCGCCAACTGGAAGAGGCTGCGCACGAGGTTGCCCACCGGGAGTGACACTTGCGACGACTGTGCGGCCGCGCAGGCCAGGGTGAGATCCTTGAAGCCGAGGGCAAGGTCGAACCCCGGGGTCAAGTCGCCCTTGAGCACCTTGGCGGGCCACTTCTCCTTGAGTTGGCCGTTGGTTGCCGTTGTGCCCGTGAGCACGTTGAAGGTCTTGCGCAGGTCCAGCCCCAGTGCTTGCGAAAGCACGAGGGCTTCGGAATTCAATTGGCAGTAGCACAGGACCATGAGGTTGTTGATCAACTTCATGCGCGTGCCGGAGCCGGGCGCCCCGCAGTGCAGCACCGTGCTGCCCATTTTCAGCAGGACCGGTTCGAGAGCGGCAAGGTCGTCGGCATCGGCGCCCAGCATGAACAGTGATTCGCCGCGATCGGCATGGGCCGCCAACCGTCCGACTGGTGCGTCGGCGAAGCGCAGCCCCTGGCCTTGGCGGCACTGCACAGCTCGTCGACCGTATCGGTGTCGATCGTGCTGAGCTCGACCAAGGTAGCGCCCGGCTTCATCGCGCCAATCACACCTTGAGGGGACAGCACCACGTCTCGAACCTGGCGGGGGCCCGGCAGCATCGTGAAAATAATGTCGGCACGCGCAGCCAGATCCTGTGCGCCAGCGGCCGTGGAAGCGCCCTGCGATTCCAGTTTGCCGACCGGCTCGCTCTGGATGTCATGGACGATGAGGTCCACTCCGTTGCGCAACAAGTGAGAGGCGAGGGCAAATCCCATGCGCCCCAATCCGATGAATCCAACTTTCATAGATGTCATAAGAGAGCAGTTTCATTGGATTGTCCTTGGGCCTTCGCCATCACAGAACCAAGAATTTGTAGTGCAGCGATGAGCTTTGGTCATGCCTGCACGACATGAGTATTTGTCATGGCTTTTGACCAAAGCAGAAGTTCTCAAGCCTCGGGCCCATCGGCAACACTCATGGCTCGGCGCTACGACGGCGCAGCAGGAATGTGCATGGATTTCACGCTAATAGATGAACAAGGGGCTTCGATGCGCGCACCTGATATGTCGGGAGCGCCTGCGTGATGCCAGCGCCTCGCGTTATCGGACTGCCCGCTCTTTACGTTCAGGGCGAGAACATTCTGCAAGAGTTGTCCGCTCGTCTCACCGAAGGTTTCGGCTGCACGCACGCCTGCGCGATTTTTGATCCGGTGGTCGAGCCTCTGTTTTCCTGCTTGTTCTCCAACGCTTCGCCGGAACTGCGATGGACGGGACTGCCATTCGGCGGCCGCTGCACGCGTGCCGAAATCGAGCGCCTGTGTGCACTGGCGGGACCTGCTGCGCCCCAGGTGATCGTCGGCGCGGGAGGGGGACAGGCGCTGGACACGGCCAAGGCCGTGGCACGGCAGCTGCGGCTGCCGCTGGTCATCGTGCCCACGGCGGCGTCCAGCGATGCGCCGACCAGTCGCCTGATCGCGATCTACGACGATGCGCACAAGATCGTCGATGTTCCGCTCATGCCTTGGAATCCGAGCATGATCCTCGTCGACACGGCCGTTCTGGCCAAGGCGCCGAGGCGCCTTTTTATCGCGGGCATCGGCGACGCTTTCACCAAGCGCTTCGAAGTCGCGGACGCCGCGCGCGACCCGAACCAACGCAATTACTTCGGCGGACTGCCGCCGCATCTGGCGACGGTGCTGGGACGTGAATGCCACGAGATTCTCATCAGATTCGCGGCACCGGCCTTGCGCGAACTGGACGCGGGTGCGGGCGGTCCTGCGTTCGAGCGCGTGGTCGAGGCGACCATCCTGTATTCGGGGCTGGCGTTCGAGAGTGGCGGCTTGTCCGTCGCCCACGGCATGTTGCGCGGCCTGACCGCCTTTGGTGAGACGCAGGGCAGCCTGCACGGCGAACTGGTGAGCTACGGCTTGCTCGTGCAGCTTCATGCCTTTGATTACGACCCGCAGCAGATCACCGATGCGACGCGCTTTCTCGCGGGCGTGGGCCTGCCGACCTCTCGCAAGCACATCGGGCTCAGCGGCGCGTCGGCCGAGGACTTGCTGACGATCGCCCGGCTGACCCTGGCCGCCCCCTACCTGGAGCGGCTGGGGCCGACGCTCACACCTGATCGCCTCGTGGACGCCATGAATGCCGTGGAGCGGCATGCGCAGCCCGCGGTGATCTGACCCCGGTTTTCATAAACAAGGAGATGAAGCAATGGAGAAGGTTGTCTTTCCGAAACCCGTTCCGGCCGAGCGGCAGCCGCCGGGACTGACCCCGGAGATCGTGCTGCCCGGCATTCCGGAGGATGAGCGCGTGTGGGTGCCGGTCTATCCCGGCGCGTGGATCCGCCCGCTGCTGTTGAACAAGACGCACGGCTACTGGACGAGCCTGCTGCGCGTGCGTGCGGCAGGAGTCGTCAGCTGCCACCGTCATCCGGCGCCCGTACACGGCCTCGTGCTGAAGGGGTCGTGGCGCTACCTCGAGCACGACTGGGTGGCACGCGAGGGCGACTACGTCTTCGAGCCGCCTGGCGAGACGCACACGCTGGTCGTCGACGAAGACGTGGAAGAGATGATCACCTGGTTTCTCGTCAGCGGTTCGATGATCTACATGGACGAGCAAGGGCGGACAACAGGCTTCACCGACGTGTTCGACCGCATCGAAATCTGTCGCAAGCACTACGCGAGCGTCGGCCTCGGGGCCGACTACGTCGATCAATTCATTCGCTGAGCAACTGCCAAATCAAAGGAGACAACGTGAAGCTGAAATCGCTCTACAAGAAAATGGGCTTTGCCGCGCTATTGGCCGTGAGCCAAATCGCGGGCGCGCAAGACTACCCGAACAGGCCCATCACGATGGTGATCGGCTTCGGCGCGGGCGGACCGACGGATGTCGTGGGCCGCTTCGTGGCCCGCCAACTCGAAGCCGAGTTGAAGCAGCCCGTCATCGTCGACAACCGCGCCGGGGCCAATGGCCTGGTCGCGCTGCAATACGTGAAGCGCGCCAAGCCTGACGGCTACACCATCCTGATGGGCAGCAGCGGATCGCTGGCTATCGAGCCGGCGTTCAAGAAAAAGGTGGAGTTCGATGTCCTCAAGGACTTCATTCCAATCGCGCCGCTGGCCAACTATCCGTATGTCCTGGTCGTGTCGCAGGACTCGCCGTACAAGACGCTCAAGGAACTGGTCGACGCGGCTCGCACCTCCAAGGTGCCGCTGTCATTCGCGTCCGCCGGCATCGGGGCGGACAACCACCTGGCAGGCGAATGGTTCGCCGTCGCGAACAAGATCAAGCTTTTGCACGTGCCTTACAAGGGCGATCCGCCGGCCATGCAGGACGTGGCGACACGCCGGGTCGACTTTGCTTTCCTGAGCGGGTCCGTCGCGGTGCCGCAGGTCAAGGCAGGCAAGCTGCGCGCATTGGCCGTGGCAGATGACCATCGCGCTGAGTTCTTGCCCGATGTTCCGACCGTCGCCGAAAGCCTCGGTACGTCCAACTTCGTCGTGGGACCCTGGAACGGGCTGCTGGTGCCGGCCGGTACCGATCCGGCCATCGTGACCAAGCTGAGCAAGGTGGTGAACAAGATCATGGCGTCGCCCGAGACGCGCGCCGCATTGCTGGAGCAGGGTCAATATCCTTCGACTGGCACTTCCCAGGAATTCGCGCGCTCCATCGACCAGAAGCAGAAGCACTGGGCCGCGATCGTGGAAGAAGCGAATCTGGAAAAAGTGGATTGACAGAGGTGCGGCTGGTGGCAGCGCCGTCCGTCACCAGCGAGGAACCGCCTCGTCCTTGAGCTGCCGCCGCAGCAGCTCGTAATCGGGCACCACGCTTTCGACGGTTTCCCAGAAGCGCGGGCTGTGGTCCATCACGCGCAGGTGGCTCAGCTCGTGCGCGACGACGTAGTCGACGACGGACATGCGGAAGTGCACCAGCCGCCAGTGCAGCCGGATGCTGCCGTCGCCGCTCGCGCTGCCCCAGCGGGTGGAGGCGTTCGAGAGGCTGAGCTTCTTCCAGCGCACGCCCAGGCGCGGCGCGAAGTGGTCGAGGCGTTCGACGAAGATGCGCTTTGCCTGCCGCATGAGCCACGCCTGTGCGGCGTCGCGGATCTGCGCGGGGGTGGCGTTGTTGGCGAGCGCGAGGCGCAGGGTCGGCGGGCCGTCGTCGGCGACGGCGTCGAGCACGGCGCCGATGCCGTCGAAGGCATGGTGCGGGTCGAGCCGCACCGTGACCTGCTGGCCGAGGAAGGGAAAGCTGACGCCGTCTCTCCAGTCGATGCGGGTGGCTTCGAGGCGGTCCTGGCGCTGCTGGGTTTCCGAGAGCTTGCGCAGGATCCAGCTGGACTTTTCGACGACGGCGGCATCGACGTCGCGCAGCGCCACCCAGCGCGGCGCGCGCACCGACAAACCTTCGGCGCCGATGACGAAGCCGATGGTGCGGCGCTTGCCGCGCGTGAATTCGTAGGCGACGCGGGCGTTGCCAAGCACGACTTCACGGCTCGCGCGCGGGTGGATGAAGCTGACGCGGCTCAGCACGTCGGCGGGCGGGGTCGCGGGCGGTTGCTGCCGTGCGTTGTCGGCGGTGGGCGCTTCGGGCTGCTGCGGTGTGCGTGCGGGCGCCGGCTCGGGTGGGTCGAACAAATCGAGCGTGAACTGCAGCAGCGCGCGCATGCGGGCCTCTTCAGGCGGTGGTGGATGCGGCCGGCGCGGGTGCGGTGACGTAGGCCTCGGGGTCGAGGCGGCGCATTTCGCTTTCGATCCAGGCCTCGACTTCGCGCATGAGTTCGTCGGGACGGCGGCCGACGCTGGGGATGGCGGGGCCGATGGAGACATCGACGACGCCCGGCGTCTTGACGAAGGCCTTGCGCGGCCAGACCTTGGCCGAGGTGACGGCGATCGGGACGACGGGCACGCCGGTTTCGATGGCGAGGCGGGTGCCGCCGGTCTTGTAGGTGCCCTGCTTGCCGCGCGGGATGCGCGTGCCTTCGGGGAACATGATGATCCAGATGCCCTGCGCGAGCAGCTTGCGGCCTTGCGAGACGACCTTGTTGAAGGCCTGGGTGCGCTGGCTGCGGTCGATGTGGATCATGTCGAGGCGCGACATGGCCCAGCCGAAGAAGGGGACGTAGATGAGTTCCTTCTTGAAGACGAATGCCAGCGGGTGCGGCATGAGCGTCGGCATCAGGAAGGTCTCGTAGGTGGACTGGTGCTTGACGAGCAGGACGGCGCCGGCGAGCTTGTCCTGGGGCAGGTTCTCCATGCCGCTGACGCGGTAGCGGATGCCGAGCAGCACGCGCGCGCCGCCGATGGCCCAGCGCAGCCATTGCACGGCCATCCAGTAAAGCGGGATGCCGCGCTTCCACAGGGAGTTGACGCACATGATGATTCCCCACGGAACCACGGTGACGAGCATCCACAGGGCGTGGATGACGGAGCGGATGAAGGACATCAGACGGCCACCTTCAGGGCGGCTTGTTCTTCGCGTTCGAGGAGGAAGTCGACAAAGGCGGCGAGGTCTTCGTGAACGCGGGTGTTGGGTGGGTATTCGGGCGGCAGCGGGTTCATGCCGCGGCAGGCGGCGCCCATGCCGGTGAGCAGCAGGTGCGTTTCGCACCCGGCGGCCGCGCCGGCCTGCAGGTCGCGCAGGCTGTCGCCGGCAACCGGGATGTGGGCGAGGTCGACGCCGAAGCGTTCGCCGATCTGCAGGAACAGGCCGGGCTTGGGCTTGCGGCAGTCGCAGTTCTCGTCGGGGCTGTGCGGGCAGTAGAAGATGGCCTCGATGCGCCCGCCGACGGCCGCGAGCATCTTGTGCATCTTGGCGTGCATGGCGTTGAGCGATGCGACGTCGAACAGCCCGCGCCCGAGGCCGGACTGGTTGGACGCGATGACGACGTGCCAGCCCGCATGGTTGAGTCTCGCCACCGCTTCGAGCGCACCGGGGAGCGGCGTCCACTCGATGTCGCTCTTGACGAAATCCTCACGGTGCACGTTGAGGGTGCCGTTGCGGTCGAGGATGACGAGTTTCATGGTGCAGAGAGCTTACGCCGCCAGCCGCTCGAGTTGTGCAACACGGTTCATCGCACCGTGCAGGATCATGAGCAGACCGAGGCGGTTCAGGCGCAGGTCGGACTGCTCGGCGTTGACCATGACGCCGTCGAAGAAGGCATCGACCGGGTCGCGCAGCGCAGCCAGGGTTTGCAGCGATGCGGTGTAGTCGCCGGCCTCGAACTGGCGGTTGGCCACGGGCACGACTTGCTGCATGGCGGCGTGCAGGGCCTTTTCGGCAGGCTCCTGCAGCAGGAGTTCGCTGACGTGCGCGTCGGCTTCGGGCGACTTCTTGAGGATGTTGCCGATGCGCTTGTTGGCGGCGGCGAGCGCGGGCGCTTCCGGCAGCGCGGCGAAGGCACGCACGGCGGCGAGGAGCTTGGGCACTTCGGCCAGGCGCTGCGGACGCGGGCTGAGCACGGCTTCGACTTCCTGGGCGCTCGCGCCCTGCTCGCGCAGGCTGCCGGCGAGGCGGTCGTAGATGAAGGCTTCGAGCGCGTCGGTGGGGTCGGTGAGCGCGATCTCGCCGCCCTTGTGCGCACTGAATGCGGCGAAGGCCTGGCTGAGCATGGCGCGCAGGTCGAGCGAAAGATCGCGCTCGATGAGCATGCGGATGACGCCGAGCGCATGGCGGCGCAGCGCGAAGGGGTCGCGGTCGCCGGTGGGCAGGTTGCCGATGCCGAACATGCCGACCAGGGTTTCGAGCTTGTCGGCCAGCGCGACGACGATGCCGACGTTGCTGCGCGGCAGTTCGTCGCCGGCAAAGCGCGGCTTGTAGTGGTCTTCGATGGCATCGGCGACGGTGTGATCGAGGCCGTCGTGCAGCGCGTAGTAGCGGCCCATGATGCCCTGCAGCTCGGGGAATTCGCCGACCATGTCGGTGACGAGATCGGCCTTGGCGAGTTGCGCGGCCTGCACGGCGCGCGGCGCCAAGTGGGCGTCGCCGATGGGCGTGCCGATGTGCTCGCCGATGGCGTGCGCGATGCGCATGACGCGCTCCACGCGCTCGCCCTGCGTGCCGAGCTTGTTGTGATAGACCACCTTGGCCAGCGATTCGACGCGCGAGGCGAGCGACTTCTTGCGGTCCTGGTCGAAGAAGAACTTGGCATCGGCCAGGCGCGGGCGCACCACGCGCTCGTTGCCGCCGATGACGGCGCTCGCATCGTCGGGGCTGATGTTGCTGACGACCAGGAACTTGTGGGTCAGGCGGCCGGCGGCGTCGAGCAGCGGGAAGTACTTCTGGTTGGCCTTCATCGTGAGGATGAGGCATTCCTGCGGCACGTCGAGGAACTCGCGTTCGAACTCGCAGGTGAGCACATTGGGCCGCTCGACCAGCGCGGTGACTTCGTCGAGCAGCGCGTCGTCATTGATCGGCTGCATGCCGCCGCCGACACTGACGGCGGCCTCGGCGAGCTGGCGGGCGATCTCGGCGCGGCGTGCCTCGAAGCCGGGGATGACGGCGCCTTCGTCCTGCAGCTGCTGCGCATAACTGTTGGCATGGTGCAGCACGACGGGATCGACGCTGGCCTCGAAACGGTGGCCGTGGGTTTCGCGGCCGGCCTGCAGGCCCAGTGCCTCGACCGGCACGACGGTGTCGCCATGCAGCGCGACGAGCGCATGCGCGGGGCGCACGAAGCTCACGCTGGTCCAGCCCGGCAGCTCGCAGCCGGTTTCGAGCTGGTAGCTCATGACCTTGGGGATCGGCAGCTTGGCGATGGCCTCGGCCAGGGCCTTCTGGAGCCCCTCGGCGAGGGTCGCGCCCTTGGCGGTGCTTTCGTAGAAGAGCGCTTCGGCCTTGCCGTCCATGGCGCGGCGCAGTTCGGGCACGACACTGGCGTCGGCGCCGAGCGCGCCGAGGCGCTTGAGCAGCGCGGGCGTGGCGTTGCCGCTCGCATCGAGGCCGACCGACACCGGCATGAGCTTCTGCGAAACGGCCTTGTCGGCGGCCTGCGCGAGCACGTTGGTGAGGTGTGCGGCCAGACGGCGCGGCGAGGCATACGGCGTGAGCACCGAGCCGGCATCGGCGAGGCCCGCGGCGACGAGCTGGTCGCGCAGCACGGTGGCGAAGGCTTCGCCCAGCTTGCGCAGGGCCTTGGGGGAGTTCCTCGACGAAGAGTTCGACGAGCAGGTTGTTCTTGGTGGTCATCGATCAGGCCGCCTTCTTTGCCGGGATTTGCGCGACCCACTCGCGCGGCGCCATCGGGAAGCCCAGGCGCTCGCGGCTGTCGTAGTAGCTTTGCGCGACGCTGCGCGCGAGGTTGCGGATGCGGCCGATGTAGGCCGCGCGTTCGGTCACGCTGATGGCGCCGCGCGCATCGAGCAGGTTGAAGCTGTGCGCGGCCTTGAGCACCTGCTCGTAGGCGGGCAGCGCGAGCTGCGCTTCCATCAGATGCTTGGCCTGCTTCTCGTGCGCGGCGAAGGCGGTGAAGAGGAAGTCGGCGTCGCTGTGCTCGAAGTTGTAGGTGGACTGCTCGACCTCGTTCTGCTTGTAGACGTCGCCGTAGCTCAGACCCTCGGTCCAGACGAGGTTGTAGACGTTGTCCACGCCCTGCAGGTACATCGCGAGGCGTTCGAGGCCGTAGGTGATTTCGCCGGTGATCGGCCGGCAATCGATGCCGCCGACCTGCTGGAAGTAGGTGAACTGGGTCACTTCCATGCCGTTGAGCCAGACCTCCCAGCCGAGGCCCCAGGCGCCGAGCGTGGGGTTCTCCCAGTCGTCCTCGACGAAGCGGATGTCGTTCTTCTTGAGGTCGAAACCGAGCGCTTCGAGCGAGCCGAGGTAGAGCTCGAGGATGTTGCTCGGCGCCGGCTTGAGCACCACCTGGTACTGGTAGTAGTGCTGCAGGCGGTTGGGGTTCTCGCCGTAGCGGCCGTCCTTGGGGCGGCGGCTGGGCTGCACGTAGCCGGCCTTCCAGGGCTCCGGCCCGATGGCGCGCAGGAAGGTGGCGGTGTGCGAAGTGCCCGCGCCGACCTCCATGTCGTATGGCTGCAGCAGCGCGCAACCCTGGTCGGCCCAGTAGGCCTGAAGCTTGAGGATGATTTGTTGGAAAGTCAGCATGGTGAGCCCGGTGGCCGGCCGAGGCGTCAGCCCCGACCCGGCGAACCGGGCATTTTAGGTTCCCCGGCCCAACGAGCCCACGAAGTGCGCGAGCCTGGGGGTGGGCTCAATACTCCCAGAAGATCCGCTGCAGTTCCTTGGTGTCGTTGGTCTTGGTCAGCGCCACCATCGTCAGGATGCGTGCCTTCTGCGGACGCAGGTCGTGCGCGACGACCCAGTCGTACTTGTCGTCGGGCTGCTCGGCATTGCGGATCACGAAGCCGTCAGGCACGCGCGAACTGCGGACCACGATGCCGCCGTCGGCGCGCACCTTCTGCAGCACCGGCACGATGCGGTCGGCCACGGAGCCATTGCCGGTGCCGGCATGGACGATGGCCTTGGCGCCGCTCTTGGCGAAGGCGTCGATGGCGGTCGAAGGCACGCTCTGGTAGCCGTAGACGATCTCGACCGCGGGCAGCGCGGTGATGGTGTCGATGTCGAACTCCGACTGCATGGTGTGGCGCTTGGCCGGCGCGCGGAACCA
The DNA here is from genome assembly GCF_050632185.1 of Variovorax ureilyticus. GTDB lineage: Bacteria > Pseudomonadota > Gammaproteobacteria > Burkholderiales > Burkholderiaceae_C > Variovorax > Variovorax ureilyticus_A. The sequence continues at coordinate 261,566 of NZ_CP192579.1, read as the reverse complement.
GTAGTTCCGACCCTCGACGATCATGCCGAGCGGGCCCCACTGGCTCTTGAAGGCTTCGGTCTTGATGTTGACCGTCTTGCTGACGTCGCGCGCGGTCTGGATCTCGTCGTTCATGGTGACCAGCACGCCCTTGCCCATGGCGTCCTTGCTCGCCGCGACATTGACTGCGTCGAAGAGATTGAGCGCCCCGTCGGCCGACAGCGCGGTGCCCGGGCGCATGGAGCCGACCACGATGATCGGCTTGGCCGTGTGGACGGTGAGGGTCAGGAAGTAGGCGGTTTCCTCGAGGGTGTCGGTCCCGTGGGTGATGACGATGCCGTCGACGTCGGCCTGCTTCGACAGCGCCGAGACGCGCTTGGCGAGCGTGAGCAGGTTGTCGTTGGTCAGGCTTTCGGAGGCGATCTGGAAGACCTGTTCGCCGCGCACGTTGGCGACCTTCGACAGCTCGGGCAGGCCGGCAATGAGCTTGTCCACCGGCACCTTGGCCGCCGAGTAGGTGGCGCTGTTGACGGCGGATGCGCCCGCGCCGGCGATGGTGCCGCCAGTGGCAAGGATGACGACGTTGGGCAGGGCCGCCTGGGCGTGCGCGATGGCACTGGCGGTGATCAACGCGGCCGCGCCCGCGAATGCGCGAAATCTGGAAGCAAAGTACATGGAGGTTCCTTTGACAGTTGTGTGACGGAAGCGGGCGAGACGATAGCCAAACCACGCCTTCACGACACATGCGCCTGATGCCAAGGTCGCATGCCGTCATGCGGCCGGCCCGGCAAGCATGCGACTGCGGAGGGGTTCGGGCAAGCGCTACCATCGACCACGCGATGACCGAGACACCTCCCCCGACGCCGTGACCGCCCAGCAGATGCCCGTGCCGATGGGGCCGCTGTCGCGCGCGCGGCCGGGGCGCGAGCGCATCCTCGCGGCGATCCGCTCGGCGGCGATCGCGGAGTTCAGCCTGCATGGACTCAAGGGCGCATCGACGCAGGCGATCGCGGCACGCGCCGGGCTCACCAAACCGCAGCTGCACTACTACATCCCCGGCAAGGAGGAGTTGTACGAAGAGCTGCTGATGCAGGTGCTGCACGACTGGAAGGTGGTGTTCGACTTCCAGGAGAAGGCCAACGACCCCGGCGCGGTGCTGGCCGACTACATCCGCAAGAAGCTGGACCACGCCTTCGACAACCCGGAGATCTCGCGCATCTTCACGCGCGAGGTGCTCGACGGCGGACGCAACCTGGAGCGCTACTGGCCCAATGCGCGGGCCTGGACGCAGAAGAAGGTGGACATCATCAACGGCTGGATCGCGCGCGGGCTGATGCGCCCGCTCGATGCGCGCCTGCTCCTGATGCACATCTGGGCGATGACCCAGAGCTACGCCGACTACGCGCTGCAGACGCGCGTGATGCTGGGCCTGCCGCCCGATGCACCGATCGACCGCGAGCCGATCGCGCGCGAGCTGATCGCCTTCGTGCTGGGCGGCTGCGGCATCAAGGCCTGAGCGAGCGCCTATCGATGCGGCCGCGCCTCCCCTCGGGGGTGGCGTTACACGCCGCGCAGCGGCGTGAAAAGCCGGGGGCTTTCATTTCGCGGTGGGCATCACGAACTCGGCGCCCTTGCCGATGCTCTCGGGCCAGCGCTGCATGATCGACTTCTGCTTGGTGTAGAAGCGCACGCCTTCCTCGCCGTAGGCGTGCATGTCTCCGAAGAGCGACTTCTTCCAGCCGCCGAAGCCGTGCCAGGCCATCGGCACCGGGATCGGCACGTTGATGCCCACCATGCCCACCTGGATGCGCCGGCCGAACTCGCGCGCCACGTTGCCGTCGCGCGTGAAGCACGAGACGCCGTTGCCGAATTCGTGGGCGTTGATCAGGTCCACCGCTTCCTTCAGGTCCTTCACCCGCACGCAGCCGAGCACCGGGCCGAAGATCTCTTCCTTGTAGATGCGCATCTCGGGCGTGACGTGGTCGAACAGCGTGCCGCCCATCCAGAAGCCGTTGTCGCAGCCTTCGCCGGCCTGCGCGCCCTTGAAGCCACGACCGTCGACCAGCAGCTTCGCGCCTTCCTTCTCGCCCTGGGCGATGTAGCCGGTGATGCGCTCGTACGCCGCGCGGGTGACGATCGGGCCCATCTCGGCCGCCAGTGTTCTCGCCGTCCAGCACCTTGAGCGACTGGGTGCGCTCGATCAGCTTGGGCAGCAGCCGGTCGGCCACATCCCCCACCAGCACCGCCACGCTGATCGCCATGCAGCGCTCGCCGGCCGAGCCGTAGCCCGCGCCGATCAGCGCGTCCACCGCCTGCTCGATATCGGCATCGGGCATCACCACCATGTGGTTCTTCGCTCCGCCGAGCGCCTGCACGCGCTTGCCGTGACGCGCGCCGGTCTCGTAGATGGTGTTGGCGATCGGCGTCGAGCCGACGAAGCTCACGGCCTTGACGTCGGGGTGTTCGAGCAGCGCATCGACCGCCACCTTGTCGCCCTGCACCACGTTGAAGACGCCGTCCGGCAGCCCCGCTTCCTTCAGCAGCTCGGCGATGCGCAGCGACGGGCTCGGGTCGGTCGGGCTCGGCTTCAGAACGAAGGTGTTGCCCGCCGCGATCGCCACCGGGAACATCCACATCGGCACCATCACCGGGAAGTTGAACGGGGTGATCCCCGCCACCACGCCCAGCGGCTGGCGCAGCGTCCAGTTGTCGATGCCGGTGGACACCTGCTCGGTGTAGTCGCCCTTCAGGAGCTGGGGAATGCCGCAGGCGAACTCCACGATGTCGATGCCGCGCGTGACCTCGCCCTGCGCGTCGGTGAAGACCTTGCCGTGTTCGGCGGTGATCAGGTGCGCGAGCTCGTCGCGGTGCCTGTTGAGCAGCTCCAGGAACTTGAACATCACGCGCGCCCGGCGCAGCGGCGGCGTGTCGGCCCAGGCCGGGAACGCGGCCTGCGCGGCGGCCACGGCGGCGTTCACCTGATCGGCGGCGGCCAGCCCGGAACGGCCCGTGAGAGCCCCGGTCGCGGGGTTGAAAACGTCCTGCGTGCGGCCGGAGGTGTTGGCCACGACGCGGCCCTGGATGTAGTGGTCGATGGCGGCGATGCTGTTCTTCATGAGTCGGATTCTCGAGGTCGGGCGAATGAAAGACGGAGGCGGTCAGCGCTGATCGTTCAGCGCTTCTCCCAGGGCGTTGATCAGCGCATCGATCTGCGACCGCTCGCTGATGAAGGGCGGCGCGAGCTGGATCGTGTCCCCGCCGAAGCGCACGTAGAAGCCCTTCTCCCAGCAGCGCATCGCGATCTCGAACGGCCGCCGCGCGGGCTCGCCCGGCAGCGCCGCGATCGTCAGGCCCGCTGCGAGACCGAAGTTGCGGATGTCCACCACGTGCTTCGAACCCCGGAGCTGGTGCACCGCGGCCTCGAAGTGCGGCGCCAGTTCGCGAACCCGCGCCGGCATGTCTTCCTTCTCGAGGATGTCCAGCGTTGCGAGCCCAGCCGCGCACGCCACCGGGTGCGCGGAATAGGTGTAGCCGTGCGGGAACTCGATCGCAAAGTCGTCGCCGGCCGCGGCCATGAAGGTGTCGTGGATCTCCTTGCTGGCCACGACGCCGCCCATCGGGATCACGCCGTTGGTCACCTGCTTGGCGAAGTTGAGGATGTCCGGCGTCACGCCGAAGGCCTCCGAACCGGACCACGCGCCGGTGCGTCCGAAGCCCGTGATCACCTCGTCGAAGATCAGGAGGATGTTGTTCTGCGTGCAGATCTCGCGCAGGCGCTTGAGGTAGCCCACCGGCGGGATCACCACGCCGGCCGAGCCCGAGAAGGGCTCGACGATCACGGCCGCGATGGTCGAGGCGTCATGCAGCGCGATCAGGTCGAGCAGGCGATTGGCCAGCGCCTCGCCGCCCTCGGCCGGCATGCCCTTGGCGAAGGTGCCCGGCGCCGGCTGCGTGTGGGGCAGGTGGTCGGCTTCGATGCCCTGCCCGAAGGTCTTGCGATTGCCGGCGATGCCGCCCACCGAGATGCCGCCGAAGTTCACGCCGTGGTAGCCCTTCTCGCGGCCGATCAGGCGCGTCTTGCCGGCCTCGGCCCTTGGTGCGCCAGTACGCGCGGGCCAGCTTGAGCGAGGTGTCGGCCGCTTCCGAACCCGAGCCGGCGAAGAACACATGGTCGAGCCCCGCGGGCATCTTCGAGACGATCCGCTCGGCCAGCTGGAAGGCCTGCGGGTGGCCGAACTGGAACGGCGGCGCATAGTCGAGCTCGGCCACCTGGTGGCTCACCGCCTGCACGATCTCCGCGCGCCGGTGGCCCAGGCCGCAGGTCCACAGCCCCGACAAGCCATCGAACACGCGCCGGCCGCGCGCGTCGCGGTAGTAGCAACCCTCGGCTTCGACCAAAAGCCGCGGGTCCTTCTTGAACTGGCGATTGCCGGTGAAAGGCATCCAGTGGGCATTGAGCTGCTGCTCGGTGACGAGGCTGCGTGGGAGGTCGCTGAGGTCCATGGGGTGGTTCGAAAAGGAAAGAGGGATCGGCTCATTCTGGAGAGACCATCGGTTTCGGTAAACTGCCGCGATTGCCAGTTCACGTTCAAGGGACTGAAACTTTCATGGTCAAGAAGGCGTTGCTGGGCCAGGTCAGCGACAACGAGATCCGGCTCCTGCGCATCTTCAGGACGGTGGTGGAGTGCGGGGGCTGGCCGCCGCCGAACTCGAGCTGAACATCGGCCGCTCCACCATCAGCCGTCACATCAAGGAACTCGAGGAGCGGCTCGGGCTGGTGCTGTGCCGCCGGGGCCGCGCGGGTTTCGCGCTCACGCCGGACGGTCAGCGAATCCATGAATCGGCCCTGCAGCTGCTGGGCGCGATGGAAGCGTTTCGCAGCGGCGTGCACGACATGCATGCCGAGCTGGTGGGAACGCTGTCCATCGGACTGTTCGACAAGACCGCGACGAATCCGCAGGCGCGCATCAGCCAGGCGATCCGCCGCTTCCGCAGGCAGGCGCCGGACGTGCTGATCGACGCTTCCGTGGGCACCCTGCAGGACATCGAGTCGGGCGTGATCGACGGGCGGCTCCACGTCGGTATCGTGCCCGACCACCGCCGCTCCGACAGCCTCGAGTACGTCGATCTCTTCGGCGAGACGATGTACCTCTATTGCGGAAGGCAGCATCCGCTCTACGGCGCTTCCGCCGGCCTGCACTGGGAGGACCTCCGCGAGTACGACTACGCGGGCCTGGCCTTCCATTCGCCCAACATGGAGGCGACGCACCGCTTCCACCTGCAGCGCAAGGCCGTCGCGAGCGACCAGGAGGCGATCGTCTCGCTGATCCTGTCGGGCTGCTACCTCGGCTTCCTGCCCGACCACTACGCGGAAAGCTTCGCGAACGCAGGCCTGATCGAGCGCGTGGCGCACGCGGAGTGCATGTACGAATTGCGCTTCGTGGCGATCTCGCGCCGCTCGTCTTCCGCCTCGCGCCTGGCTGCCACCTTCCTCGAAGCGCTGCAGATCGCGCACCAGGAGCCGCCGGGCTGAGGCCACGGGGGTTCAGGCCCTCGCGAGGTACTGGAACAGCACCAGGGCCGAGCTTCCGACTACCACCGGCTCGGTGACGCCGCGCCGCCAGCAGAACCACGCGACGGAAACCGCGGCCGCGAGCCAGCGCGGGTCGTGAAGGGACGCGCTGGCCGCCATGTTCTGCCCGCGCACCACCTCCGGCACCACCACGGCCATCAGCGCGGCCAGGGGCGCATGGCGCAGGCCCGACGACAGCCAGCCCGGCAGGCGCGGCTCGCGGCGCGGCAGCAGGAACACCCCGCGCGTGAGCACGGTCACGCCCGCCAGCGCGAGGATGGCGAGCCACAGGTGCCAGTCCTTCATGCGGCTGCCGTCCGGCGCTCCGCCCAGCGCCCGGCGGCCATGGCCGCACCGATCGCCGCCACCACCTGCAGGCCGAAGGGCCATCCCTGTCCGAGCAGCCCGATGGCCCCGGCGACCGCCGCCACGAGCCAGCTCGGGCGGTCAGAGATCATCGGCATCGCCGAGCCCAGCAGGGCCAGCACGCCGATGAAGCGCAGGTCCCAGGCCGCCGGAATCGCGTCGGCCAGGAAGATGCCCGCGAGCGAGGCGACATGCCATGCCGCCCAGTTGCACAGGGCCAGCCCGAGGAAGTAGGCCAGCTGGTCCGGCGCGCGGCGCGGATAGCGCTGCATGAAGCGCACGTACACCGGGTCGCCCGCGAGATAGGCCAGCCAAAGCCGCTGCGGCCTCGGCAGCAGCCCGAAGTAGCGCCGCCAGTGGGCGCTGAAGACCACGAAGCGCACGTTGAGCATCAGCGCGGTGAGCACGATGACCCACAGCGGTGCGCCGGCCAGCAGCATCGGCAGACAGGCCAGCTGGGAGGCGCTCGCGTAGACCAGGAACGACATGCCGAGCACCGCCGGCAGCGGCAGCCCGCTGCGGGCCATGGCCACGCCGGTCACCGGGCCCAGCGCCAGCGTGCCGAGCGCCGGACCCGCGATCGCGCGCGCGCCCTGGCCGAAGGCCGGATGTGCGAACAGCGCGCGCAGCGAGCGCGTGGAAGAGGCCATGCCCGGCGCCTGCCCGTTGCCTTCAGCCGGCCGTGACGTGCACGCCCGGACGGCGGCCGTCGTTCCAGCGGCCGCCCAGGGCGCGCTCGATCTGCGCCGCGAGCTGCAGCAGCAGGCCGTCGTCCGCCTGCTTCGCCTGCGCGTGGATGCCGAAGGGCAGTCCGTTCTCCTGCCGCGCCATGGGCAGCGAGATCGCGGGGATGCCGCACAGGTTCGACAGCGGCGTGTAGGCGAAGAACTTCCAGAGGTTCTCGAACCAGTCGAGCACGTCGGGGTTGTCGCTGGTCGTCAGGTACTCGGTGGTGCCGACGCGCGGCGTGGGCAGCGCGGTGATCGGCGTGAGGATGACGTCCCATTCCTCGAAGAAGGCACCGAAGGCGCGCGCGGTGCTGTTGAACACCGCCTGCATCTGGTAGCGCTCGGCGTACGACAGGTCCTTGCCCGCTTCCCAGATCCGGATGTTGATCGGCTCGATCAGCTCGGCCGGCGGCCGTTCGAGGCCGCGGGAGGTCAGGAGGCCGTTGATGACCTGGGCGAAGTTGCTGATGTAGCAGGTGGTCTGCGCACGGAAGGCCGCGCGCAGGTCGACCTGCGGCAGCGCCCACGCCACGTGATGGCCCAGGCCTTCGAGGAAGCGGCCGGCCTTCTCGAGCTCGGCGACGATGTGCGGCGTGGCGCGGTAGTCGCCCCATTCGTGCGAGAGCGCGATGCGCAGCGGGCGCGGGTCCTTGCGGATCAGCGCGCTGTAGGGCTCGGGCGCGGTCCAGTAGGGCATGAACTCGCCCGGTGCACCGCCGCGGCAGGCGTCGACGAAGGCGGCCGTGTCGCGCACCGTGCGGCTGTGGCAGCCCTGGATGGACACGTAGCCGGTGATGTCCGACAGCTTCGGGCCGATCGAGAACACGCCGCGCGAGGGCTTCAGGCCGATGTTGCCGTTGAAGCCGGCCGGGATGCGGATCGAGCCGCCGCCATCGGTGGCGTGCGACATCGGCACCACGCCCGCCGCCACCATGGCCGACGTGCCGGCGGAGGAGCCGCAGGTGGTGTAGTCGGTGTTCCACGGGTTGCGGGTGACGTAAAGCGCCGGGTTCTCGGCCGAGCTGCAGACGCCGAACTCGGGCGTGGTGGTGCGGCCCATCAGGTTCAGGCCGGCGCGGCGCATTTGCTGCGTGAGCCGGGCGTCCTCGATGGGACGATGGCCGCGCATGAAGAGCGAGCCCTGCTCCTGCAGCCGGCCCTTGAGCGTGGGGCCCAGGTCCTTCATCAGAAAGGGCACACCGGCGAAGGGGCCCTGCGGGTTCAGGCCGTCCTTGAGGGGGTCGGCCACCACGTCCTCGAACACTTCCACCACGCCGCTGAGCGCCGGGTTGGTCATCTCGATGCCGGCGGCCGCCTGGCGCGCGAGTTCCGCCGCGCTCACCTCGCCCTTGCGGACTCTCTCGGCCAGGCCCACGGCGTCGTGCGCGGCCCATTCGTCCCAGCTCATAGCCAAAGTCATCTGTCGTCCTTTTCCGTATGTCAGTGCGTATCTCGGTGGGCGGAGCGTACTGCGCCTTCGCTGCGGGCTGCGCTCCAATCGGCCTGCGGTGCGGCCGCGAGCAGCTTGCGGGTGTAGGCATGCGCCGGCTTCGCGAACACCTCGGCGGTCGGGCCCTCTTCCACGATGCGGCCCTGGCTCATGACGATCACGCGATCGCAGAGTTGCGCGGCCACGCGCAGATCATGGGTGATGAAAAGGATGCCGAGGCCGAGATCGCGCTGGATCTCGCGCAGCAGGTCGAGGATCTGCGCCTGCACCGACACGTCGAGCGCCGACACCGCTTCGTCGGCCACCAGCACCCGGGGCTGGCAGGCCACCGCGCGCGCGATCGCGAGGCGCTGGCGCTGGCCGCCCGAGAACTGGTGCGGATAGCGCGAGAGCGCGGCGCGCGGCAGCTGGATGCGGTCCATCAGCTCCTCGGCCAGCGCACGGGCCTGGCGCGCATCCATGCCAAAGTTCATCGCGCCCTCGACCATCGAGGAGCCCACGGTGCGGCGCGGATTGAGCGAGCGGTTCGGGTCCTGGAACACCACCTGCACGCGCGAGCGCAGCTGCCGCAGGCGGCCTTCGGGCAGCGACTGCACCTCGCTGTCGCCCCATCGCACCACGCCCTCGCTCGGATCGATCAGCCGGATCATGCAGCGCGCGAAGGTGGACTTGCCCGAGCCGGATTCGCCCACCACGCCCACCGTCTCGCCGCGATGCACGGCCACGCTGGCCCCGGCCAGCGCGGTGTTGGGCTTCGCGCGGCCGAGCCAGTCGCGGCGCACGTAGGTCTTGCCGACGCCGACGCCGGCCAGCAGCGCCGGACCGCCCGGCAAGGTACGCGGCGGCGGCGGCACCATGCTCGGCACGGCCGCCAGCAGCATGCGCGTGTAGTCCTCGCGCGGCCGGCCGAGCACCTGCTCGCGCGGCCCTTGCTCGACCACCGCGCCGCGGTGCATCACCATCACGTCGTCGGCGATCTCGTTCACCACGCCCATGTCGTGGGTGATGAACAGCACGGCGCTGCCCTGCTCCGCCTGCAGTTCGGCGATGAGCTTGAGGATCTCGGCCTGCGTGGTGACGTCGAGGGCGGTAGTGGGCTCGTCGCAGATCAGGAGGCGCGGCTTGAGGATGATCGCCATCGCGATCACGATGCGCTGGCGCTGGCCGCCCGAGAGCTGGTGCGGGTAGCTCGCGAAGATGCGCTGCGGATCGGGCAGGCGCACCCGCTCGAACACCTCCAGGATGCGCGCCTTGCGCGCAGCCGGACCGGCCGTGCCGTGGTTGCGCAACAGCTCGTCGACCTGCTCGCCGCAGCTGAGCACCGGGTTGAGCGCGGTCATCGGCTCCTGGAACACCATGCCCATCACCCGGCCGCGCAATGCGCGCAGGCTCTTCTCGGGCGCGTAGCGGCCGGCCGCGAGCAGGGGCTCGCCGCCGAGCACGATGTCGCCCGACGTGATCGCGAGGCCCTTGGCGAGCAGGCCCATCACCGTGGTGGCCAGCACCGACTTGCCCGAGCCGGACTCGCCGACGATGCAGAGCGTGCGGCCGGCCTCGATGCGCACGTCCAGCCCCTCGATCGCATGGGGCCGGTCGGCATCGGCAGGCAGCGCCACCTGCAGTCCGCGCACTTCGAGCACCGGCGCAGAGGGCATCCGGGGCGCCTCGCCGGCAGCCATCTTCGGAAGGGGTTTCATCTCGGGCCTCATGCGCGTTTGGAGAACTTGGGATCGAGCACGTCGCGCAGTCCGTCACCCAGCAGGTTGATGGCCAGCACCGTCGGGACCAGGAAGAGCGCGGGGAACAGCACGTTGCCCGGCGCCTGCGAGAACAGCACGCGGCCCTCGGCCATGATGTTTCCCCAGGTGGGCACGTCGGCCGGCAGGCCCAGCCCGAGGAAGCTCAGGATCGCCTCGGTCAGCACAGCGGACGCGGCGATGAAGGTGCCCTGCACGATCAGCGGCGCGAGCGCGTTGGGCAGGATGTCGCGCCACAGGATCACCGCGTTGGGCGTGGCCAGCGCGCGTGCCGCTTCGACGAAGGGCTCGTCGCGCAGGCCGATCACCAGCGCACGCACCAGCCGCGTCACGCGCGGCACTTCGGGCACCGCGATCGCGAGGATCACGGTCGGCAGGCTGGCCCCGAGCATCGCGACCAGCGTGATCGCCAGCAGCACCGCCGGGATGGCCATCATGCCGTCCATCACGCGCATCAGCACCGCATCGAGCGCGCGGAAGTAGCCCGCCAGCATGCCCAGCAGGCAACCCACGGCGACCGCCAGCACGGCCGTGAGCACGCCCACCAGCAGCGAGATGCGCGTGCCGTAGAGCACGCGGCTCCAGATGTCGCGGCCCACGCTGTCGCTGCCCATCCAGAACACATGCCGGACCTGCGCGCCGTCGGGCAGCGTGACCTGCCCGCTGGTGCCGGCCGGTACGGTGATGAAGCTGGCATCCATGGCCGAGGGATCGAAGGTGCCGAGCCAGGGCGCGAGCGCGCCGATCAGGGCCAGCGCGAGCAGCACCATGCTGCCGCCGCGCACCGCGCCGTGGCGCCACAGTTTCTTCCAGGTGTTCATGGCTTCAGTACCGGATGCGGGGGTCGAGGAAGAGATAGCTCAGGTCCACGAGCAGGTTGACCGCGACGTAGACCAGCGCGAAGAACATCACCACGCCCTGCAGCACCGGGAAGTCGCGGTTGAGCACCGCATCGACCGTCAGCTGCCCGAGGCCCGGGATCGCGAACACCGTCTCGGTCACGACCACGCCGCCGAGCAGCAGCGCCGCGCTGACACCGATCACCGTGATCACCGGCACCGCCGCGTTGCGCAGCGCGTGGTGGCTCAGCACGGCGCGCTCGCCGATGCCCTTGGCACGCGCGGTGCGGATGTAGTCCTCGGTCAGTGCCTCGCTGACGGCCGCTCGCGTCACGCGCGCCAGCAGCGCCACGTAGGTGATCGCAAGCGTCAGGCAGGGCAGCACCAGCTGGCGCAACCACGGCCCGAGGCCCTCGCCGATGCGCCGGTAGCCCTGCACCGGGAACCACTGGAGCTTCATCGCCAGCAGGTAGATCAGCACATAGCCGATCACGAACACCGGCACCGAGAAGCCGGCCACCGAGAAGGCCATCACCGCCTTATCGAGCCAGCCGCCCATGCGCCAGGCCGCGAGCGTGCCCAGCGGCAGCGCGATCGCCACCGCCAACAGCAGCGTGCCGACGGCCAGCGACAGCGTGGGCTCGATGCGCTGGCCGATCAGCTCGACCACCGGCTTGTTCAGGAAGTAAGAGAAGCCGAAGTCGCCCTGCAGCACCTTGCCGCCCCAGAGCGTGAACTGCGTCCACAGCGGCTGGGTCAGGCCCAACTGCGTGCGGATGCGGTCCAGGTCCTCGTTGGTGGCGCTGTTGCCGCCGATGATCGCGGCCGGGTCGCCCGGCGTGAGCCGCACGATCATGAAGACCGCGACCGCCACCACAAGGATCACCGGCAGCGTGGCCAGCAGGCGCTTGCCCAGGAAGCTCAACATGGCTGGCTCCCGCCTCTTACTGCTTGCGGATGTTCCAGTACACCTGCGCGCCGGCCGGCACCGGGCCGCTCACGCCCTTGCGCACCGCGGCGGGCTGGTTGTACTGGCCCACGGGCACGTGGCTCACGGTCTCGAAGGCGCGCAGCTGCGCCGCCTCGGCCAGCTTCTTCTTCTCGGCGTCGGTGGTGGCGGCGACGAACTGCTTCTTGATCTCTTCGAGCTTCGGGTCGTCCTGCCATCCGAACCAGCCCTTGTCGCCGGTGGCGTTCATCATCGCCATAGTCAGCGGGTTGAGGATGTCCGAGGCGGTCCAGGAGGTGAGGAAGATGCTCCAGCCGCCGGCGCTGGGCGCGTCCTTCTTCGCGCGGCGGGCCACCAGGGTCTGCCAGTCCATGTTCTGCAGATCGACCTTGAAGCCGGCCTGCTCGAGCTGCTGCTTGGCCACCAGCGGCAGCTTGCCGATGGTGCCGTTCTCGGCCGGGCGCATCAGCACCACCGGCTCGCCCTTGTAGCCCGCTTCCTGCAGCAGGGCCTTGGCCTTCTGCGGGTTCGCGATGCCGGTGTATTCGCCGGTCTTGTCCGACTCGAAGGGCGTGCCGCACGGGAACATGCTCTTGCAGTAGCGCGTGAGCCCCGCCGCACCCACCTGGGTGCGAAGGAAGGCCTCCTGCCCGAGCGCCAGCATCGCGGCACGGCGGATCTTCTCGTTGTCGAAGGGGGCGTTCAGGAAGTTGAAGCGCAGGATGAACTGGTTGCCCGCGGGCTGCGCATCCACCAGTTCCACGCTCGGCGTGTTGCGCAGCGTCGCGTACTGCTCGAACGCGGGCTGTTCGAGGATGTCGGCCTCGCCGTTGAGCAGCGCATTGAGCTGGGTCTGCGCATCGCGGATGAACAGCCATTCGACCCGGTCGACGTAGACGTTCTTGCCGCCCGCGGTGCCCGAGGGCGCCTCGGCGCGCGGCTTGTAGGCGGGGTTCTTCACGAAGACGGCCTTCTCGCCGGGGCGGAACTCGTCGGCCTTGAAGATGTAGGGGCCCGAGCCGATGGTTTCCTTGATCTGCACGTCGCCCGGGGTATCTGCCACCCGCTTGGGCATGATGAAGGGCACGTTGGACGAGGGCTTGCCCAGCGCCTCGGTGACCTGTCCGAAGGGCTCCTTGAGCTTGAGCACGAAGGTCCTGGCGTCCGGCGTCTCGTACTGATCGACGGCCTTGATCAGTTGTCCGCCGAAGGTGTCGCGGCTGCCCCAGCGCTTGAGGGAGGCGACCACGTCCTCGCTGGTCACCGGCTTGCCGTCATGGAACGTCAGGCCATCGCGCAGCGTGAAGGTCCAGGTCTTGTTGTCCTTCGATGTGCTCCACCTGGCCACCATCTGCGGCTGGATCTTGCCCTGCGCGTCGGTGCCGAACAGGGTGTCGTAGATCATGTAGCCGAAGTTGCGCGAGATGTAGGCCGTGGTCCAGATCGGATCCAGCACCGTCATGTTCGAGGTCGGGATGATCCGCAGCGTGCTGCTCTGCGCGGCGGCGGGCAGCGTGGTGCCGACCGCCATCGCGACCACGGCGAGGGAGGCCGCCCACTTCGAGAGTCCACGGCGACTGGTGGATGCGACAGGAAGGATCGGGAGTTGCATGAGGTCTTTCCGGGGTGGAGATGGCAATGTGGAAGCAGATGGGAACCGGCTTTCCGATGCGATGCATTGGGACAAAAAACCCGGCAATTGAATATGTACAGTTGAATGGGTCTGCGCTATAACAGCCTACCCATCCCGACTGTATTCAGGTGCACCGCCGCACATGCTTGGTGCCCCCCCTTGGCGCCCATGACCCCGACCATCGCCCTCGACCCCCAGTCCGACGTTCCCCTGGTCCGCCAGCTGCATGAAGCCATCGCCCAGCACATCGACCGCGGCGCGTTCGCGGTGGGCGCGCGGCTCCCGTCGGTGCGCGAACTGGCGCGCGAATGCGGCGTGAGCACCATGACCGCGACCAATGCCTATCAGCGCCTCGTGGCGGACGGCTACGCGGAAGCGCGCCCGGCCAGCGGCTACTACGTGGCCGCTGCCCACCGGGCGGCGCAGCAGCGCCAGCGCCCCTTCCTCGGACGGACGGCGGTGGATTCGCTGTGGCTGATCCGGCGCGTCTACGAGGACGACGCGCCCCTGCTCAACGCCGGCGCGGGCTGGATGCCCCCCGAATGGCTGCAGACCGATGCGGTGCGGCGCGCGATGGCCGCGCTCTCGCGCAAGCAGAGCACGCCTTTCGGCCGATATGGCTCGCCGCACGGCTACCTGCCGCTGCGCCAGCAGATCGAGCAGCTGCTGGCCGCGCGGGCCGTGCAGGTGCCGCCGCACCAGATCGTGCTCACGCACGGCGCCACGCAGGCGCTCGCACTCGCGGGGCGCTGCCTGCTGCAGCCGAACGACTCGGTGCTGGTCGACGACCCGGGCTCGACGAACCTGTTCGCGACGCTGCGCACGCTCGGCGTCCGCCTGATCGGCGTGCCGCGCCGGCACGACGGCCCGGACGTGCCCGCGCTGCAGGCGCTCGCGCAGCGCTACAAGCCCAAGGCCTTCTTCATCATGACGAACCTGCACAACCCGACCGGGACGCAGTGTTCACCCGCCAATGCCTACCAGGTGCTGCGACTGGCGGAGCAGCACGATTTCCACATCGTCGAGAACGACGTGATGGCCGGCCTCGAACCGCCGGGCGCGACTGTGCTGGCCAGCCTGGACCGGCTGCGGCGCGTGATTTATGTGGGCGGCTTTTCCAAGGTGCTGTCGCCGACCCTTCGCGTGGGCTACGTCGCGGCCAGCGAGGACATGGTCGACAAGCTGATCCACGCCAAGATGAGCGAAGGCCTCACGAGTTCGGAGGTCAACGAGCGGCTGGTGTACACGGTGCTGGGCGAGGGCCGCCACCGTGCCCACATGGCCCGCCTTGCGCAGCGCCTTGCCGGCGCACAGGCCGCCGTCTGCACCGGCTTGTCGAAGGCCGGGCTGCAGGTCTTCGCCCAGCCCGAGGGTGGGCCTTTCCTGTGGGCCCGGTTTCCTTCCGACAAGGTCGACGCGGCCGTGGTCGCCCAGAGCGCGGTGGAGGCCGGCGTTCTGCTCGCCCCGGGACATCTCTTCACCCCGAGCCAGAAGCCCTCACCGTGGATGCGCTTCAACGCGGCCTATGCGAACAACCCGCAACTGTTCGCCTTCCTCGCCCGCTGGATCAAGGACAACAGGCCGTAGCCACCCCACGACGGCGCACCAAAGCCGGTGGCGCGCACTTGAACCATGCGCTCCACTTTGGACCATTTGGTCCAACTTTACCGATGCCTATCGCGTAACTCGTTGATTTTCAAAGAGTTAGCGCGCTGGCACGGAGCATGCAATCCGGCGTTTGCATACCCCTCCATTTCCTCCAACGGTCAAGGAACGCAACGCATGAACGTCGGCATCTTCATCCCCATCGGCAACAACGGCTGGCTGATTTCGGAGAACGCTCCGCAATACAAACCCAGCTTCGAACTCAACAAGAAGATCACCCTGGCCGCCGAGCACTACGGCGTGGACTTCGCGCTCTCGATGATCAAGCTGCGCGGCTTCGGCGGAAAGACGCAGTTCTGGGACCACAACCTCGAGACCTTCACGCTGATGGCCGGCCTCGCGGCCGTCACCTCGAAGATCAAGCTCTATGCGACCGCGGCTTCGCTGGTGATGCCGCCGGCGATCGTGGCACGCATGACGTCGACGATCGATTCGATCTCCAACGGCCGCTTCGGCCTCAACCTCGTCACCGGCTGGCAGAAGCCCGAGTATTCGCAGATGGGCATGTGGCCCGGCGACGAGTTCTTCGCCACGCGCTACCAGTACCTGTCGGAATACGTGCAGGTGCTGCGCGATCTCTGGGGCACCGGCCGCAGCGACTTCAAGGGCGAGTACTTCAACATGGACGACTGCCGCGTGAGCCCGCAGCCGCAGGCCGACATGAAGGTGATCTGCGCCGGCCAGAGCGACGCAGGCATGGACTTCTCGGCCAGGTACGCCGACTACAACTTCTGCTTCGGCAAGGGCGTCAACACGCCGCGCGCCTTTGCGCCCGCAGCCCAGAAGCTGATCGACGCGACCAAGAAGACCGGCCGCCACGTGAGCACCTACGTGCTCTTCATGGTGATCGCCGACGCCACCGACGAGGCCGCGCGCGCGAAGTGGGAGCACTACAAGGCCGGCGCCGACCAGGAAGCGCTGGCCTGGCTCACCGAGCAGAGCGCGGTCGACACCCGCTCGGGCGCCGACACCAACGTGCGCCAGATGGCCGACCCCACCTCGGCGGTCAACATCAACATGGGCACGCTGGTGGGCTCCTACGCCACCGTCGCGCACCTGCTCGACGAAGTGGCCGAGGTGCCGGGCACCGAGGGCGTGCTGCTGACCTTCGACGACTTCGTCCTGGGTGTGGAGGCCTTCGGCCAGCACATCCAGCCGCTGATGAAGAGCCGCGCCCACGTCGAGAGCCCGGTGCCTTCGCGCGTGGCTGCCGAGCCACTGGCCGCCTGAACGGGAGCGACGCCATGACCTCGAAGAAAAACAGCACCCTCGCCTCCACCACGCCTGCCGGCGTGCCGCACGTGCCCGGCACACCGGCGCCGCTGGTGCTGCCGGCGCGGCCCGAGCCGCTGGCGCTGCATGCCGCCAACTCGGCGCTGATCGTGGTGGACATGCAGAACGCCTACGCATCCATCGGCGGCTACGTGGACACGGCCGGCTTCGACATCTCGGGCGCGCAGGGCGTGATCGCCCGGATCGCACGCGCCATCGCCGCCGCGCGCGCCGCGGGCATGCCGGTCGTGTTCCTGCAGAACGGCTGGGACGCGGACTATGTGGAAGCCGGCGGCCCCGGCTCGCCCAACTGGCACAAGTCCAACGCCCTCAAGACCATGCGGCGCCGGCCGGAACTGCAGGGCCGCTTCCTGGCCAAGGGCGGCTGGGACTACGCGCTCGTCGATGCGCTGGTGCCGCAGGCCGGCGACATCGTCGTCCCCAAGACGCGCTACAGCGGCTTCTTCAACAGCACGCTCGACAGCACGCTGCGCGCACGCGGCATCCGCAACCTGGTCTTCACCGGCATCGCCACCAACGTGTGCGTGGAATCCACGCTGCGCGATGCCTTCCACCTCGAGTACTTCGCCGTGATGCTCGAAGACGCCACCCACGAGCTCGGCGGGCCCGCGATCCAGCAGGCCTCGGTCTACAACATCGAGACCTTCTTCGGCTGGGTCTCGCAGGTCGACGACTTCTGCCGCACCTTCGCGCCGCAGGCCGCCGCGCAGCCCGCGCCGGCCGAAGCCGCTGCCTGATTCCCTCCCACTGCAAACGGACCTTTCATCATGCCCAAGCTCGCCATCATCCCTCCCGGCACCGGTGTGCCGATCGCCCCTTTCGTGCCCGGCGCGCTCGCCGATGGCGTGCTCTATGTGTCGGGCACGCTGCCCTTCGACACGAACAACAACGTGGTCCACGTCGGCGACGCGGCCGCTCAGGCCCGGCTCGTGCTCACGACCATCCAGGGCGTGATCGAGGCGGCCGGCGGCACCATGGACGACGTCACCTTCAACATGATCATGATCAAGGACTGGGCCGACTACGCGAAGATCAACGCGGTCTATGCCGAGTTCTTCCCCGGCACCAAGCCCGCGCGCTACTGCATCCAGTGCGGTCTCGTGAAGCCCGAGGCGCTGGTCGAGATCGCCTCCATCGCACACATCGGCAACCCGGCCTGAGCATGGCGCTGCACTACGAAGCGCACGGGCCCGCCGACGGCGACGCGGTGCTGCTGTCCTCCGGGCTCGGCGGCTCCGCGGGATTCTGGCAACCGCAACTGCGCGCCCTGCTCGATGCCGGCCACCGCGTGATCACCTATGACCACCGCGGCACCGGGCGGAGCAGCGCCGCGCTGCATCCTGCGCATGCGATCGCCGACATGGCGCGCGACGTGATCGAGATCCTCGACGCGACATCGACGCCGCGCTGCCATCTGGTGGGCCACGCGCTCGGCGGATTGATCGGCCTGCAGCTCGCGCTCGACGCGCCTTCGCGCGTGGCCAGCCTCGCGCTGGTCAACGCATGGGCGCGCACCGATGCACACACGCTGCGCTGCTTCGGGGCGCGCATCGCCCTGCTCGACGCCTGCGGCGCGCGCGCCTATGTCGAGGCGCAGCCGATCTTTCTCTACCCCGCCGCGTGGTGTGCCGCGCATGCGCAGCGCGTGGCCGACGAGGTCGAGCACGCGCTCGCGCACTTCCCGGGCGCGGCCAACATGCATGCGCGCATCGGCGCACTGCGCGATTTCGACGTCGACGCGAGGCTCGGGGACATCGCGGTGCCGGTGCTGGTCGCCGCCGCCATGGACGATGTGCTCGTGCCGTGGACCTGCTCGCAGCGGCTCGCGCAAGGCCTGCCCCACGCCACCTTCGAATGCGTTCTCCACGGCGGCCACGCGCACAGCGTGACCGACGCCGCAGCCTTCAACCGCGGCCTGCTCGCCTTCCTCGCGCGCGTGGCCACGCCCGAAGTTCCCGCGTGACCCGATCGCCGGATCACGCCGCCTGATCGACACCCCGACGCCATGAACGCCCTGCCCAAGACCGACTACCGCAACGCGATGGCTCGCCTCGGCGCCGCCGTCCATGTGATCACCACCGACGGCCCCGGCGGCCGCGCCGGCTTCACCGCCTCCGCGGTGTGCAGCGTGACCGACGAGCCGCCGACGCTGCTCGTCTGCGTCAATCGCGCGGCCTCGGTCTATCCGGCTTTTCGCGCCAACGGCGTTCTGTGCGTGAACGCACTGGCCGCGGGTCAGCAGCAGCTGTCGAGCCTGTTCGGCGGCAAGACGCCGATGGAAGAGCGCTTCGCCGCGGGACGTTGGGGACGCAAGCTCACCGGTGCGCCGGTGCTCGAGGGCGCGGCCGTGTCCTTCGATTGCCGCGTGTCGCACGTGACGCCGGTCGGCACGCACGACGTGCTGTTCTGCGAGACGCTGGCCATCGCCATCGGCGGCACCGCGGATGGCCTGATCTACTTCGACCGGCGTTACCACGATCTCGTCGCCGCGCCGCAGTGAACGCGCGGCGCGTCAGCGCGCGGCGATGCCGCGCAGCACGATGCGCTGCAGGTTGTCCACGGCCTTCTCGAAGAAGTCCGGATCGTCGAGCGTGCGGCCCGTGATGGCCTGCACCTGCACGCCGAAGTCGGCGTAGTGCTGCGTGACCGCCCACAGGGCGAAGATCAGGTGATGCGGGTCGACCGGCGCCAGCTTGCCGGCCGCGACCCAGGCGCGGATCACGTCGGACTTGGTGTCAACGAGATCGCGCAACTCGCGATCGAGCTCGTCGCGCAGAAGCGGGGCGCCCTGGATCATTTCGAGGCAGAACAGCCGCGAGGCATCGGGCTGGTCGCGCGAGATCACCAGCTTGCGGCGGATGTAGTCACCGATCGCCTCCTGCGGGTCCTGTTCGGCGCGGAAGCCGCGCAAGGGCTCGAGCCACACGTCGAGCAGCTCGCGCAGCACCGAGACATACAGCTCCTCCTTGTTGGCGAAGTAGTAGAGCAGGTTGCTCTTGGAGACATCCGCGCGCGCCGCCACCTGGTCGACGCTGGTGCCGTGCAGCCCGTAGCGCGAGAACAGCCCCAGCGCGGCGCGCAGGATCACCGCGCGCTTGTCCTCAATCTGGCGCAGGCGGCGGTTCGCCGCCGCGGCGCTGCGCACCGCCGGTGCACGCATGGCGTGCGTGCGCTTCGGCGACGGCACCGGCTTGGCCTGTTCGGACTTCGGCGTGATGCGTGTCTTGGGCATGTGTTGCGGCTTCTCCATCCAACGCGGGTTCTCGTGACCATGCACGAGGCATGCCGCGCCATGTTAAGCACCAGTCGACGATCCGGGGAAGGCGCGGCGCACCACGCCGATGCGGCAAAACGGATTTGTCCATTTGGTCCAACTGGCATGGACGTTGCATGGCGGAACATCCATGAACGCCATCCCTCTCATCGATCTTCGCGGCAACATCGATTCCAGTGCGTCCATCGCACACGAGACGGCCGCCAGCCTGCGCGAAGCGCTCGCCAGCGTCGGCTTCGCCTACATCGCAGGGCACAACGTGCAGCGCGCCACGCGCGAGGCGGCCTTCGCGGCCTCGCGCGAGTTCCACGCCTCGCCGCTGGAGCGCAAGCAGTCGATCGCGATCAACGGCTTCCATCGCGGCTACATGGGCATGGCCAGCTCCACCATCGTCACCTCGTCGGTGGCAAAGGTCACGCGGCCGAACATGAGCGAGTCGCTGATGCTCATGCACGAGCTGCCTCCGGACGACCCCGGCCTGCTCGCAGGCCTGCCGATGCAAGGCCCCAACCAGTGGCCCGACTGGGTTCCGGACTTCCGCCCGCGCATCGATCGCTACATCGCCGAGGTCGACGCGCTGGGCCGCTACATCGTGCAGCTGGTCGCGATGAGCCTGGACCTGCCGGCGCACGCGCTCGACCATCACTTCGACAAGCCCACCACCTTCCTGCGCCTGCTGCACTATCCGCCGCAGCCACCGGTAACGGACGACCAGATGGGTTCGGCGCCGCACACCGACTACGGGATCATCACCCTGCTCGCGCAGGACGACACGGGCGGCCTGCAGGTGCGGCCGCGCGGCGGCGACTGGATCGAGGCGCCGCCGATCCCCGACACCTACGTGCTCAACGTCGGCGACATGCTCGCGCGCTGGACCAACGACCGCTTCGTCTCGACGCCGCACCGCGTGATCAACCGCTCCGGCGGCGACCGCTACTCGCTGCCCTACTTCCTCGACCCGGGCATGGACGCGCTCATCGAGTGCCTGCCGACCTGCGCCGACGAGGCGAACCCGCCCCGGCATGCGCCGGTGCGCTACGGCGACTACCTGCTCGACCGCCTGAACCGCAACTACGACTACCGCCGCGCGCCCGTCGCCGCCGCAGCCGCCGTCTGAACATCAACCACCACTCCCCGCCGAGACCTGCCATGCACGCTCCCCTCCACCGACGCGATCTTCTTCTGCGCAGCCTGGCCGCTGCCGCCGGCCTCGCGCTGCCTTCGATGCCCTCCTTCGCGAACTCGCCGCTGGTGGTCAACACCTACGGCGGCCGCTGGGAGAAGTTCTGGCGCAGCGACCTGCTGCCGATGCTCGACAAGTCCAGCGGCGTGCAGGCCACGCTCGACGTGGGCCTGGGCAAGAACTTCATCGCCAACCTGCGCGCGGCCGGCATCGACAAGCCGCCCTACAGCGTGCTGATGGTCAACGAGAACATCGCGAGCGTGGTGCGCGGCGAGGGCTACTTCGAGCCGATCCCCGCGGCCAAGGTGCCCAATCTCGCCAACATCTACCCGAACCTGCGCAACCCCGGCGACAACGGCGTGCGCGGCATCGTCTCCACGATCGGCATCGGCTACCGCAAGGACCTGGTGAAGACGCCGCCGAAGTCGTGGACCGACCTCTGGACCAACCCCGAGTTCAAGGGAAAGATCGGCCTCTACCAGATCGGCAACACCGCGGCGATGCTCTTCCTCCTGATGACCGCGAAGATCTACGGCGGCTCGCAGGACGCGATCGACCGCGCCTTCACCGAGATCAAGAAGCTGCTGCCCTTCACGCAGGCCGACTGGAGCGGCACGCTCTCCACCATGCTCACGCGCGGCGACGTCACGGTGGCGGTGATCGACTTCCCCGAGATCGTGGCGCTCCGGAAGAAGGGCGTTCCGGTCGAGATGGTGGTGCCCACCGAAGGCGTGGTGGCCTTCGAGCAGTCGTTCAACATCCTGAAGAACGCGCCCAACAAGGAGGACGCCTACAAGTACCTCGACTTCATCCTTCAGCCCGAGGTGCAGCAGATGATGGCCAAGGAGTTCTTCACCTCGCCCACCAACACCAAGGTGCAGCTGCCCGAGGCGATGGCGGCCGACGTGCCGGTCAGCGGCAAGGCGATGGCCTCGATCGTGGGCTTCGACTGGAGCAAGGTCAATCCGCAGCTGCCGGCGATCACCGAGCGCTGGAACCGGGAGATCAAATGAGTGCTGTGCTGCCGGCGGGCGCCGTGCCGGCGGATCGCGATGCGGCCAGTGCGCCACGGCTGCGGCGCATGACGCGCCTGACCCTGCGCGGCCTGCGCAAGAGCTTCCAGTCGATGACCGCGATCCAGTCGCTGGAGCTCGCCACCGAGCCCGGCGAGTTCATCTCGCTGCTGGGCCCGAGCGGCTGCGGCAAGACCACCACGCTGCGCTGCGTCGCCGGCTTCGAGTACCCCGACCAGGGCGAGGTGCTGATCGACGGCGAGGACATCACCCACCTGCCGCCGGAACGCCGCGACATCGGCATGGTGTTCCAGAACTACGCGCTGTTCCCGCACCTCACGGTGCGCCGCAACCTGGCCTTCGGGCTGGAAATGCGCGGCATGCCCAAGGCCGAGATGGCGCGGCGCATCGATGCGGTGCTGGCGATGGTGCAGCTCCAGGACAAGGCCGAGCGCTATCCGCGCCAGCTCTCGGGCGGCCAGCAGCAGCGCGTGGCGCTGGCGCGCGCGCTGGTGATCGAGCCGCGCCTGCTGCTGCTCGACGAGCCGCTGGCCAATCTCGACGCCGTGCTGCGCGAGGACATGCGGGTGTTCATCCGCGAACTGCAGCGGCGCGTGGGCATCACCACGCTGTATGTCACGCACGACCAGTCCGAGGCGATGGTCATGTCCGATCGCGTCGCAGTGATGCTCGGCGGGCGCCTGCAGCAGTTCGACGCGCCCGAGGCCATCTACCTGCGTCCGCGCAGCGTGGAAGTGGCGCGGTTCATCGGACGCTCCAACCTCATCGAAGGCCGGGTGGCGTCGCTGCTGCCGGCCGCCGGTACCTTCCTTCGCCACCGGATCGAGACGGCCCTCGGGCCGGTCGACGCGGACCACGACCAGCCGCTCGCGCCCGGCGAATCGGTGCACGTCGCGATCCGGCCCGAGGCGATCCACTTCGACGCCACGGGCCCCTACCAGGGCACTGGTAAGCACGAGCTACTTCCTGGGCAGCAGCGTCGAGCACACCGTGCAGTGCGCCGCGGGCACGCCGTTGCTGGTGCAGACCGCACCGGGACAGCGCCTGGCCGTGGGCACAACAAGCGGCATGCGCTTCGAACCGGGGCATGCCTGGATCATCGCGGGCCGACCATGAGCGCCACGACTGCCACGGTTGCCCCGCCGCTGTCCGTGACGCGGCGGGTGCCGCTCGCGCGCCGCGCCTTCTGGCTCATCGCGCCGGCGCTGTTGCTGATCGGCGTGTTCCTCGTGCTGCCCTATCTCAACATCGTGCTGATGAGCCTGCGCCCGCCCGCCGTGGGCGCTCCTTACGGCGCAGGGTTCACGCTCGGCAACTACGGCCGCGCGCTCGGCGACCCCTACCTGCTCGGCGTGCTGGGCGACACCCTGCTGCTGGGCCTGACCGTCACGCCGATCTGCCTGCTGCTGGGCTACCCCGTGGCCTATCACCTGGCGCGCACGCGCTCGCGCTGGAGCAGCGTGCTCTACGTGCTGGTGCTCTCGCCGCTACTGGTAGGCGTGGTGGTGCGCAGCTTCGGCTGGCTGATCCTGCTGTCGGGCAACGGCGCCATCAATCGCCTGCTGATCGACCTCGGCCTCGTGGAAAGCGGCCTGCAGCTGATGAACAACCGGCTGGGCGTGACCATCGCGCTGGTGCATGTTTTCCTGCCCTTCATGGTGCTGCCGCTGGTGGGCGTGATCCAGAGCATCGACCCCTCGCTCGAATCCGCCGCGCGCTCGCTCGGCGCCTCGCGCCTGAAGGCGTTCTGGCGGCTCGTGCTGCCGCTGTCGTGGCCGGGCATCCAGGCCGGCACCATCCTGGTCTTCGTGCTCACCTTGAGTGCCTACGTCACGCCGGTGATGCTCGGCGGCGCACAGGTCAAGACGATGTCGGTGCTGGTGGTGCAGAACCTGATCGACAACTTCCAGTGGCCGGCGGGTGCCGCCCAGGCGCTGCTGCTCACGGCCTGCGGCATGGCGGCGGTGGCGCTCTACGTGCGCCTCACCGGCCGCTTCACGAAGGGGCTGGCATGAGAGCACCGCTGTCCGAACGCATCGCGAACGCCTTCGGCGGGGTCTTCGTCGGCGCCGTCTACGTCTTCCTCCTGCTGCCGATCGCGATCATCGTGCTGATGTCGCTCAACGCCGGCGAGTTCATGACCTTTCCGCCGCAGGGCCTGTCGCTGCGCTGGTTCGGTGCGCTGTTCGCCAACGAGGCCTTCATGCGCGCGATCCGCACCTCGCTGCTGCTGGCGGCGATCGCCACGCTGTGCTCCTCGGTCATCGGCGTGGCCGCCGCGCTCTATGTGGTGCGCCATGCCACGCGGCTGCGCGAGGCCCTGCGCATGCTGCTGATGCTGCCGCTCATGCTGCCGGAGATCCTCACCGCGATCGCGCTGCTGTTCTTCCTGTACGCAAGCGGGATCGGCACCCGCACCATGTTCGGCCTCGTCGTCGGCCATGTGCTGGTGACGCTGCCCTATGTGTTCACCAACGTGGCTTCGGCGCTCTACAACCAGGACGCATCGCTGGAGCAGGCCGCGCGCAGCCTCGGCGCCTCGCCCTGGCGTGCCTTCCTGCGCGTGACGCTGCCGCTGATCAAGCCGGGCATCATCACCGGCGCGCTGTTCGCGTTCGTGATCTCCTTCGACCTGTTCAACATGTCGCTGCTGCTCAAGGGGATCGGGATGACGACGTTGCCGCTGCAGCTCTTCGACTATCTGCGCTGGGACTTCGACCCCACGGCGGCGGCGGTGTCCACGGTCAGCATCGTGCTCACGCTCGCGGTGGTGGTGTGGGTCGACCGGACCGTCGGCCTGCGCTCGCTGCGCTTCGGCTGACCGGCGGGCACCGACGACGCGAAACGGCGCCTTCGCCCCTCAATGGGCGACCATGCACTCGGCCGCCGCTTCGACGCGGGCCCCGCGTGCGGCCAGTGCGTAGAACAACGCCGCGACGATGACGATGATGTCGGTGGCGAGGAGCACGTCCGTGAGCGCGTGGCCCGACCCCGCCGCGCTCATGCGGTCGCTGACCGCACCGACCACGAGGTTCCCGACCGCGATCGCGAACACGTTGATCAGGAGCATCGTGACACCCGTGACGGTCGAGCGCATGCGGTCCGGTGTCAGGCCCTGGATCAGCGCGAGCGAGGGCCGTAGGTTGCCAGCGGCAGGAAGAATCCGGCGCACATGCCGACGTAGAAGACCGCGGAGCCCGGGTCGGCGAAGCGGAAAGCCACCATCAGCGGGCCGCAGATTCCGATCAGCAGCACGACGAAGCCGGCATGGCCGCCCGGCAAACGCCTGGCGAGGCGGTCGCTGAGCATGCCGCCGACCAGCGAGCCGAGCACGCCGAAGACGATTCCCAGCACGCCGATCTTCTGCGCCATCACGGCAGCGTCCAGACCTCGCTCACGCACCAGCCAGAGCTGGGCGAACGCGATGCCGACGAAGGCCATATGGACGAGCACGAAACCGACGACCGTGTGTGCCACCGTCGGGCTGCCGCGCAACAGGGTGACGACGCTGCGCAACTGCTCCGTGAAGGGCAGGCCGCGATCGGCCACGGTGTGTGCGCCGCGATCGTCCTTGAGCAGCAAAGCGGCCAATCCGATCAGGATGCCTGCGGCCCCCAGCGCGTAGAACGTACCGCGCCAACCCAGCGTGGAGCCGATCGTTCCGGCCAGCGTGAACGCCAGTCCGATGCCCAGCGGGATGCCCATGAAGAAGATGCCGACCGCAGTGCCGGCGCGGCCTGGCTTGAACAGTTCGATCAGCAGCGAGACTGCCGCCGGCACCAGCGCCGCCTCCCCCGCGGCGACGAAGAAGCGTGCCGCCACCATCTGGCCGAAGTTCTGCGCCAGACCTGAGGCCCCGGTGCACACGCTCCAGGCCAGGATGCCGAACGCAATCACCTTCGTACGACTGAAGCGATCGGCAAGGCTGCCCAGGAATACCGCCATGAAGCCGAAGCTCAGCACCCACACCGCGCCCGCGAGGAAGCCGTACTGCGCGTTGCCGAGCGCGAGGTCCCGCGTGATCTGGGGCGAGAACCCGAGCAGCATGTTGCGGTCGACATGTGCCATCACGTGGATGACCAGCAGGCCGATCAGCACCGCCTGAGGATTTTCTTTCCAGCGCATCGTCGTCTCCTTTTTTGTGTGATGGCAATGCCGGCGCCGGCGCTTCAAGCCGCAAGGCGCAGCGGCATGCCCAGCTCGCCTGGCCGGCGATTCGGCCCATAGCCGAGCTTTGCGAGCGTCTCGTCCGCGGTCGCGTAGTGCTCGCCGATCCGATAGATGGCCCTGGCCTCCGCGCCACCGGCAATCTCGCGATGCAACTGGCGCGCGATGCCGACCATCTGTTCGACCTGCCGCACGCTGGTCATGCGTTCACCCTTGCGAGCCCAGAGGTTGTCCTCGATGCCGACGCGAACGTGCAGTCCCATGGCAATGGCCATCGTATTGAGCGGCAGGACGTGGCGCATCAAGCTCTCGATGGTGAGGACGGCACCGGCCGGAACGCGGCGAACGAACTCCATCATGTTGTAAGGGTTCGGGCCGTCGGCGCCACCCCCGATCGCGACCCAGTTGAGTACCAGCGGCCCCGTGTAGGCACCGCGACGAACCAGGCGCTCCACCGTCTCCAGCTGGCCGACATCGCCGAGCATGAAGTGCGGCTGGATGCCGGCGGCCTGCAGGCGTCTCAGGTGCTCTTCGACGAAAACCGGGCCGGACGGAATCCACATCTCGCGGTACGCCGCCTGCAACGCCGGGTTGGCGAGCGAGGTGCCATCGACGTCGTCGGCGCTCAGCAGCTCGCAGATGTTCATCTGGTTGGTGTTGATGGCGATCGTGACCTGGTCGGGCCTGGGATCGAGTTCGGCCAGCATGTGGCGCGTGTCGTCGTTGAGCCATTTCGCCTGCGCGCCGTCGCCCTCCGGAGCGAACGAGATCGATCCGCCGACCTGCAGCACCATCTTCGGAACCGCCTCCCGCAGGCGGGCCAGCATCTCGTTGAACATCGAGAGACGCTTGCTGCCCTTGCCGTCGGCCTCCCGCACGTGCACATGCAGCACGGTGGCGCCGGCGTTCCAGCAGTCCACGGCCTTCTGCACCTGTTCCTCCATCGTGACGGGAATGTCATCGGAATCGCCCGGGAGGAATTGCGGCCCGTAGGGCGCGACCTGGATCACGAGCGGCTGCTGGTTCTCGGGCAGCAGAGAGTCGTCGAGGAATTGCATGGTGGTCTCCTAGTTGCGGTGATGGACGGAAGGGGCGGGGCACTCGCACGACGCGAGTTCTTCGAGCAGGATCGGGGCGCCGAGGCTCATCGTGTGAATGCCGAGGACCGACACGCACTGCAGCACTGCAGTGATCTCTTCCTTCGTGGCGCCCAGTTCGAGTGCCCTGCGGATGTGCCTGCGTACGCCCGGCGCGTACATGTGGGTGCAGGACGCATCGACCGCGATCGCGATGAACTCGACGGTCTTGGCATCCAGGACGCCGCTGCGGACGGGCGCGAGGCCCATGGCCATGAATTTCTCGGTCCAGGACGGATCGAGCGCATAGAACGGGTCCCAGGCGGGATTCCACTGCTCAGCCTGTCGCAGGTGGTCGCACAACGGTGTGGGGGCGGTCGGGGTGTCGCTCATGTCGGGCTTTCGGAGTCGTTTCGATGTGCGTCGATTCTTCCGCCGGGCGCTTGAAACGACTTGACGATGGGGGACACCCAATTACCATTTCGGGACATTCGCCGGATTTCCATGACCCAGCTCGTCCGCAGTGCAAGCCTCACCGGGTTCGCCGAATTGGCAGTGGCCTGCGGGCTCGATCCCTACGCCCTCGTGGCCGAAGCCGGCCTGCCGAGGCGCTGTCTGGATGAACCCGATCTGATGGTGGCGGCGCCGCGCGTCGGGCGCCTTCTCGAACTCGCAGCCGCGCGGGGCCGCGAGCCGGCGTTCGGATTGCGGATGGCCGAGTCACGCAGGCTTTCGAACCTGGGACCCCTCGCGCTGCTGGTGCGTGACGAGCCGACCCTGCGTCACGCGCTGGAGGCCCTGGTCGCGCACATCCACATGCACAACGAGGCCCTGTCGGTCCGCGTGGAGCAAGTGGGCAATCTCGTCGCGATCCGGGAGCAGATGGACGCCGGGCACGAGATGTTTCGTCAGGCGACCGAACTGGTCGTCGGCGTGACCTTTCGGGTGCTGTCCATCTTCCTGGGCTCGGCATGGCGGCCGCGGCTCGTGTGCTTCGCGCATCGTGCGCCGGCCAGCCTCGAGGTTCATCGGCGCGTGTTCGGCAGCGCGGTGGAATTCGGCCACGAGTTCGACGGCATCGTCTGCAACGCGGCCGACCTGGATGCGCCCAACCCCGGCGCCGATCCCGTGATGGTGCGCTATGCACGCCGCCTGCTCGAACAGACCCCCGGCCCGCGACCCTGCGCTTCAGCGCGGGCACGCGAGCTCGTCGTCGTCCTGCTGCCGCGCGGGCACTGCAGCGTCGAGGCCGTCGCTCAACACCTGGGCGTGGACCGGCGAACGCTGGCCGGGCGCCTCGCGGCAGAAGGCACGACGTTCACTGCGGTGGTGGATGGTGTGCGCCGCGATCTCCTGGCGGGCTACCTCAAGGACGGTGCGCGGACGCTCTCGGACGTCTCGGACCTGCTTGGCTTCTCGGCGCCGAGCGCTTTTTCCCGTTGGCACCGCAACCAGTTCGGGATCGCGGCCCGAAGCAGGGTGCATGCCGAGTAGCCGATCGATCGTGCGGCGTATGCTTGCTGGCGATCGCAGCTCCGACATGGGGGTTCATATGACCAACGAGGGCCCAATGATTCGTCCGGAAGCGCCGCCATCGATCTCGATGCGGTGCATCCGAAGTCCGGCCTGGGATCTCGTCTGGGTCCTGAACCCTCTCTGGATGGTGCCCCTGGTACTGCTGCTCGCGCAGGGCCACGAGGATGCGCGCAACAGCGCCGTCGATGGCTTGTTCTTCGTCCTCGCCGTCCCGCTGTGGTTCGGCCACCGCGTGTCCTCGGCACTGGCTTGCCTACGCGACCCCGGCCTATCGTCCACTGCTCGCCCGGCAACGCCTGCGCTTTGTCGTGGCGCCGCTGGTCATCGCAGCGGCCTGCTTCGCCGTGCTGCTGGCGCCCGAGCGCGTGCTGCCGATGCCGCGGGAGGAACGCGTCGTGTGGCTGGTGGTGTTGGATTTCCTGCTGGTCAGTCACCACTACGCCGCCCAGCACTTCGGCCTGCTCAGCCTCTACCGCGCGCGGGCAGGACGCGCGGCATCGCCGAACGCGCGACGACTCGACCGGTGGTTCGCGCTCGTCGTCGGCGGTGGCTTCGTCGTGGTGGCGCAGGCCCTGACGGGATCGATTGCCTTTCAGGAGCGCTGGATCGATCCATGGCTCGGAGAAGTCGCGTCGGACCTGCTGGCACGCACGCTGCACGATGGCGGCATGGCCCTCGTCGTGATCCTGACCGGCCTCGTGCTCGTCGTGGAGTTGCGCTCGGGGCATCCATCTCTTCCACGCATCGGCTACGTCCTCGGCCTCGCGGCGATGGTGCTCCTGGCCTTCATCGCGCGCGATCCGTTTCTCTTCATCGTGTTGTGGAGCGTGCAGCACTGGAGTGCCGCGATGGGGCTCACCTCGCTCGCGGCCGCTGGTGGCGACCAGGCGGCGACCACACGCTGGCAGCGTCTGCTGGCGCCCATCAATCGGCGCGGCTGGGCCGTCCTGCTCGCGCTCTCCGTCGTCTCCGTCCTCCTGCTGCCGCTGCTGGAGGTGGAGGCCGTGGGCGACGACTACGTCTACGCCGACCGCATCTTCGGGGAGGCTGCGTGGTGGCTGCGCTCGTCGCCCTTTGTTCCGGTGCTGCTGGCCCTGGGCTTTGCAACCGGCTTCATCCACTACCTGCTGGACCGCGCCGCTTTTCGCTTCTCATCGCCCGACGTACGGCGGGCCGCACGAGGCTTGTTGCAGTAGATCAGGGGACGCCGCTCCCCGATAGCTCGAGCAGAGCCGCAATCCCCTTTAAAGGTTGGCAGACCAGGGCACCACGTACGTCTTGCGCGCAAGGCCTCGAACCCTGTCCAACTGCTTTGCCTCACCGGCCATCGAGGCCGGACGTCTCCTCGAGGCCGCCTCCCGTTTTTGGTGCAAACCGGATTGGCACGTCGCTTGCATAACCTGACCACTTGCTCTGATTAAGCGGTCAAACACACCATGCGAGTGCTCGTCGTCTATTGCCATCCGGTCGAAACCAGCTTCCATGCCGCCCTGCACCAGGAGGTGGTGCGCAACCTGCGCGCCGCCGGCCACGAGGTGGACGACTGCGACCTCTACGCCGAAGGCTTCGATCCGGTCTTGTCGCGCGAGGAGCGACTCGGCTACCACGAGGTGCCGAGCAATCAGCTTCCCCTCAAGCCCTACGTGGAGCGACTGCAGTGGGCCGAAGGCATCGTGTTCTGCTTTCCGACGTGGTGCTTCGGGCTGCCGGCGATGCTCAAGGGCTACTTCGACCGGCTCTTCATGCCGGGCGTGGCTTTCGACCTGAGCGACCCGCAGAACGTCAAGCCGATGCTGACGAACATCCAGCGCATCTCGGCGGTCGTCACCTACGGCCGACCACGCTGGGTCGCGTGGTACATGGGCGACCCGCCGCGCAAGATCGTCACGCGCTACATGCGCCGCCTGACCGGCCAGCAGGCGCGGGTGGACTACCACGCGCACTACCACATGAACGTCGCGACCGAGCCGCAGCTCAAGCGCTTCCTCAAGCGCGTGGGCAATGCGATGGCGCGCTTTGCCTGAAACGCTTCCCGCTTCCTCCAGGACCTTCTTCATGCTGCACGGCTACATCCCACCCCACCGCTTCCTTCCCTACCTGAGCTGGACCGAGATCGACGCCCTGCCCGATCGCGAAAACACCGTGATCGTGCTGCCCTGCGGCGCGATCGAGCAGCACGGGCCGCACCTGCCGTGCTCGGTCGACAGCGTCATCTCGTCCGGCGTGATGGGCAAGGCGCTCGAACGCCTGCCCGCCGAAGTGCGCGCGTTCGCGCTGCCGACGATCACCTACGGCAAGTCGGAAGAGCATCTGCACTTCCCCGGCACCATGACCTTGACGGGCACCACGCTGCTGTCGACCGTGATCGAGATCGGCGAATCGGTGTACCGCGCGGGCTTTCGCAAGCTGCTGTTCGCCAACGGGCACGGCGGCCAGCCGCAGGTGCTCGAAATGGCGGCGCGCGAACTGCGGCTGCGCCATGGCGATTTCGTGGTCGTGCCGCACGGCGTCTCGCGGCTGCCGAGCGCGGCGAGCAAGCAGGTGAGCGAGCAGGAGAAGCGCCTCGCGATGCACGCAGGTCATTCCGAGACCGCGCTGATGCTCGCGCTCGCACCCGAAACGGTGCACATGGAACGCGCTGCCGCCAACTTCCCGCCGCCCTTCCCGATCAAGCTGCTGTCGGCCGATGGCCGCCCCGCCTGCGCATGGACCGCGCGCGACTTCGGCCCGAGCGGCGTGATCGGCGACCCGACCAGCGCGACGCGCGAACAGGGCGAGGAAATCCTCGACACGCTGGCCGACAGCTGGGTGCAGGCGCTGAGCGAGCTTTACGCCTTGCGCTGGGTGGTGCGCGACGAAACCACCTGGGGGCGCGGCCACGAGCAGGGTTTCATCCAGACCAGCCAGACGGCCTTTGCCGGCTGATGCGGGCCGAGGCTCGTTCCTTGCATCGGCATGTTCCGTCCCATCCATTTCCCACCTCGAAGGTTCTCACCATGCGCCAGCACTTCGTTCCCACTCTCGGTCGTCTTGCCGCTGCCGCGGCGCTCGCCATCGCGGCGACTGCGCCCGCCCACGCGGAGGACAAGTTCGTCTACATGACCAACTGGTACGCGCAGGCCGAGCATGGCGGCTTCTACCAGGCGGTGGCGCAGGGCATCTACAAGAAGTACGGGCTGGACGTGACCATCAAGATGGGCGGCCCGCAGGTCAACATCACGCAGATGATGGCCGCCGGCCGGGCCGACTGCATCATGGGCTCGAGCGACATCCAGATGATGCAGGTGCGCGAAGGCGGCGTCCCGGTCGTGAACGTCGCGGCCTTCTTCCAGAAGGACCCGCAGGTGCTCATCGCCC
This sequence comes from Variovorax ureilyticus, assembly GCF_050632185.1. GTDB lineage: Bacteria > Pseudomonadota > Gammaproteobacteria > Burkholderiales > Burkholderiaceae_C > Variovorax > Variovorax ureilyticus_A. The sequence continues at coordinate 229,708 of NZ_CP192579.1, read as the reverse complement.
ACGACGACGTGAAGAAGTTCGAGGACCTGAAGGGCAAGACGATCCTGATCGGCTCGCAGGCCAACCGCGGCTACTGGCCCTGGCTGAAGGCCAAGTTCGGCTTCACCGATGAGCAGACGCGGCCCTACACCTTCAACATCCAGCCCTTCGTGGCGGACAAGAACACCGCGCAACAGGGCTACCTCACCTCCGAGCCTTATGCGATCCAGAAGGCCGGCGTGAAGGCCACGGTGCTGATGTTCAGCGACCACGGCTTCCCGTCCTATGCGACCACCGTGACCTGCATGGACAAGACGGTGAAGGAGCGCGCCAAGCAGGTCGCCGCCTTCGTGAAGGCATCGGCCGAAGGCTGGAAGAGCTACCTCGCCGATCCGGCGCCCGCCAATGCGCTGATCAAGAAGGACAACCCGAACATGACCGACGACCAGCTCGCCTACAGCGTCGCCAAGCTGAAGGAAATGGGCATGGTCACCGGCGGCGATGCGCAGACGCTGGGCATCGGCGTGATCACCGATGCGCGCACGAAGGCGAGCTATGACTTCCTCGTGTCCGCGAAGCTGCTCGATCCCGCGAAGGTCGAGATGGCCAAGACCTACACCACCGAATTCGTGAAGGACGCGAAGGTCCTGCCCTGAAACACCGGCGGCCCGCGGATCGGGCCTCCTCTCGAAAGGCTTTGCATGAACGAACCCGAATCCGCGACCTACGACCTGCCGAGGCGGGTCACATCGACGCCTGCCGTCGAAGTGCTCTCGGCAGAGAAGACCTATCCGAACGGCACGCGAGCGCTGATGCCGGTGGACCTGACCATCGGCGAAGGCGAGTTCGTCACGCTGCTCGGCCCCTCCGGATGCGGCAAGAGCACGCTGCTGAAGATGGTCGCCGGCATGCTCGAGCCGACCGACGGCCGGCTGAAGGTGTTCCGCAAGCCGGTGCAGCAGATCGAATCGAGCGGCCGGCGCATGGCCTTCGTGTTCCAGTCGCCCACACTGATGCCGTGGGCCAGCGTGCGCACGAATGTGCGGCTGCCGCTCGACCTGGCCGGCGTGCCGCGCAAGGAAGCGCAGGCGCGTGTTTCGGAAGCGCTCGAGCTGGTCGGCCTCGAGAAGTTCGGTTCGGCTTTGCCGCGTGCGCTTTCGGGCGGCATGCAGATGCGGGTGTCGATCGCGCGTGGCCTCGTCACGCAGCCCGACCTGCTGCTGATGGACGAACCCTTCGGCGCGCTCGACGAAATCACGCGCCACAAGCTCGACGCGGAACTGCTCGACCTGTGGCGCGAGAAGAAGCTGACGGTGATCTTCGTCACGCACTCGATCCATGAAGCCGTCTTCCTGTCGAGCCGCGTGATCATGATGGCCGCGCGGCCCGGCCGCGTGGTGGAAGAGTTCGAGATTGCCGAGCCCTATCCGCGCACCGCCGACTTCATGGTGTCGCCGCAGTTCAGCCGCTACGCGAAGAAGCTGCAGGACAGCCTGCTGCGCGCGAGCACATCGACTGACGAGGTGGCGGCATGAGCGCGATTGCACCGACGAGCCCTGCCGCCGCGCCGCAGACAACATCCGCAGCGTCCACCAAGGTCCGCGCCATGCCGCAAAGCCCCGCCAAGCCGCAACCGAAGGCCGAGGCCAAACGCACGCCGCTGCTGCAACAGCCACGCGTGCAGCGCATCGCCTATCCACTGCTCGTCGGCGTCGTGCTGGTGGCGCTCTGGCAGGGCGTCGTGACCGCGATGGAGCTGCCGCCGTACCTGGTGCCATCGCCCTACCTGATGATGCAGACGCTGGTCACCGACTGGATGCCGCTGGGCATGGCGCTCCTGGTGACGCTGAAGATCACGGTGCTCTCGTTCGTGCTCGCGACCATCGCGGGCGTGCTGATCTCGTTCCTCTTCGTGCAGAGCAAGCTGATCGAGACCGCGCTCTTCCCGTACGCGGTGCTGCTGCAGGTGACGCCGATCGTCGCGGTCGCGCCGCTGATCATCATCTGGGTCAAGAACCCGACCGCCGCGATGGTGGTCTGCGCGGCGCTGGTGGCGCTGTTCCCGATCATCAGCAACACCACGCTCGGCCTGCGCAGCGTGGAGCCCGACCTGCAGAGCTACTTCAAGCTCAACCATGCATCGCGCTGGCAGCAGCTGGTGCGCCTGCGCATCCCGAGCGCGCTGCCCTACTTCTTCGGCGGACTGCGCATCTCCAGCGGCCTCGCGCTGATCGGCGCAGTGGTGGCGGAGTTCGTCGCGGGCACGGGTGGCTCCGGCGCGGGGCTGGCCTACCAGATCCTGCAGGCGGGCTTCCAGCTCAACATCCCGCGCATGTTCGCCGCGCTGCTTCTGATTTCACTGACCGGCGTCGCGCTGTTCGTCCTGATGGCGTGGCTCACCAAACTCGCACTCGGTTCCTGGCACGCCAGCGAACTCTCACAGGATTGAATCGATGAACGCACCCGTTTCCCCGATCGAGCGGCTTCACCTCGAACTGCCCGAGCTCGACTGGATCACCGACCCGAGCCGCATCGCGCGGCTGTCGCAGGACTTCGCCTGGTTCAGCCCCGTGCTGGACCGGCAGCTCAAGGACAAGCGCGCCGATGCTGTCGTGCGTCCACGCACCGAAGAAGAGATTCGTGCGCTTGTGAGTGCCTGCGCGCGCATGAACGTGCCGATCACGATCCGCGGCAGCGGCACCGGCAACTACGGCCAGACGACGCCGCTGGCGGGTGGCGTGGTGCTCGACATGACCGGCTACAACGCGGTGCAGTGGGTGCGCCCCGGCGTGGCGCGCGCGCAGGCGGGCATCCGTCTCGGCGAGCTCGAGAAGCACGCCAAGGCCAGCGGACAGGAGCTGCGCTGCCTTCCTTCGACCTATCGCAGCGCAACGCTGGGCGGGCTGTTCGGCGGCGGCTTCGGCGGCGTGGGCTCGATCAACTACGGGCCGCTCGGAGCGCCGGGCAATGTGCTGGGACTGCGGGCGATGACGATCGAGCCCGAGCCGAAGATCGTCGAACTGCGTGGCGCCGAGGCATTGCGCATGCACCACCTGTGGGGCACGAACGGCCTGGTGCTGGAGCTCGAAGTGGCGCTGGCGCCCGCGCATCCGTGGCTCGAAAACCTCGTCGTCTTCGATGCCTTCGACAAGGCGCTCGGCTTCGGCAATGCGCTCGCGAACGCACCGGGCATCGTGAAGCGCGAGGTCGCGTTCCTGGCGAGCCCGGTGCCCGACCATCTCGCGCAACTCGCGCAATACCTGCCGAAGGGCTGCCATGCGGTGCTCTCGCTGGTCGATGAATCGTCCGAATCCACGATGCTCGAATTGATGCAGGCGCACGGCGGCACGATGAGCTACCGCAAGACGGCCGAGGAGGTGCGCAAGAGCAACCGCACGCTGATGGAGTTCACCTGGAACCACACGACGCTGCACGCGCTGAAGGTCGACAAGTCGCTGACCTATCTGCAGAGCAGCTTCGTGCCGGGGCGGCAGGTCGAGCAGATCACCGCGATGGAGAAGCTCTTCGCGGGCGAGATCCTGATGCACGCGGAGTTCCTGCGCAATCTCGATGGGCTCATCACCTGCAGCGCGCTGCAGCTGGTGCGCTTCACCACCGAAGAGCGGCTGGGCGAAATCATCCGCATGCACCGCGAGCATGGCGTGCGCATCAACAACCCGCACACCTTCATCGTCGAGGACGGCAAGGCCGGCGGCGCGCTGCCGCCGGAGATCATCGCGATGAAGAAGCGCTTCGACCCGCAGGGCCTGCTGAACCCCGGGAAGCTGCGCGACTGGCCGGTCAGCCGATGACGACGGTGGCCTGCACGCGCCGGCGGCGTTGCGTCCACACGGTGGCCGCCACGACGGCGAGTGCGAGCCCCCAGAGCGGCCACAGGCGCAAGCGCGAGACCCAGATGGCATAGGGCGTGAGGCCGGTGCGGCCTTCGACTTCGGCTTCGAGCACGCCGCGCGTGAGTTTCGGCAGCTGGTGCGTCACGCGGCCGCGGTGGTCGATGACCGCCGTCGCGCCGGTGTTCGTCGCGCGCACCATCGGGCGCTGGAATTCGAGCGCACGCATGCGCGAGATCGCGAGGTGCTGGTCGATCGCGACCGAATCGCCGAACCACGCGATGTTGCTCACGTTGAGCAGGATGGTCGGCGCATCGGATTCGCTCCGGAAGTTCGCGCCGATCTCGTCGCCGAAGAGATCCTCGTAGCAGATGTTCGGCGCAATGCGCTGGCCCTGCCGGCGAAGGGCGCTTGCGCGAGGCCACCGCTGTTGAAGTCGCCGAGCGGGATGTTCATCATCTCTGTGAACCAGCGGAACAGACCCGGGACGAATTCGCCGAACGGCACGAGGTGGTGCTTCTCGTAGCGATAGGGCTGCGACTCGCCGGGGCGGAAGCCCACCACCGCATTGCTGTAGCCGTTGCGGTCGCCGAGCGGCAGGCCCACGATCGCAGCCTGGTTGCCGCTCGTGTAGCGCGCGGCGATGGCTTCGAGGTAGCCGGGGGGCAACTGCGAAGGCAGCAGCGGCAAGGCAGTTTCCGGCGTGATGACCAGCGGCGCGGTGGCGGCGTGGAGCTGTTCGCCGTACCAGCGCAGCGCGGTCGCGATGCCGCCGCCGGGGATGAACTTCTCGTCCTGCGGAATATTGCCCTGCAGCAGCGCGATGCGCAGGTGGCCGTGCGATCGCGCGGTGTCGTCGGCAGGCGTGCCGCGCACGGCGATCAGCAACGCCGGCACGCACAGCAGGACCAGCGCGAGTCCCGCGTTGGCCGCGAAGGAGCGACCTCGGGCGCGGCGGAGGGCGATTGGCGCAAGCGCTGCGATGGCCGCCGCCACCGCGCCGATGCCGTAGACGCCGATCCACGGCGCATAGACGGCCAGCGGGCCATCGACGTGCGCATAGCCGCCGGCGCCCCAAGGAAAGCCGGTGAACCAGCTCCCGCGCACCAGCTCCGCGAGCGTCCACAACGCAGCGAAGAACGCAGCCGAGCCGAGGGCATTCGCAGGCGCAAAGGCCACGTAGAGGCCGCATGCGGCCGCGTAGTAGAGCGAGAGCGCCGCCGCCAGGGCGAAGACCGCGATCGCGGCCAGCGGTGCCGGAAGGCCGCCGTAGGTATGCATCGAGATGAAGAGCCACCAGAACGTGCCGCAGAGCCATGCCGTCGTGAAGATCCAGCCCCGGAACGCGCCGCTGCGCCATGCGCGCCCAGGGCCATCGGCGTTGCGAAGGCCATCGAGCTGCCAGATGAGCGCAGCCAGCGAAAGAAGCTGGAGCCACCACTGCGGCTGGCCGTTCCACGGCGCGGCGATGGCAGCCGCCTGGGCAAGCCCCGCGAGCCCGAAGCCCAGGGCGCGGACGAGCGCGTTCAAGCGGCGGCGGCGTCGCCGCGCGCCGGCGAGACCTTGAACCAGCGCACCGCTCCCCCTTGGTGTGCAGCACGACGAAATCGAAGCTGCCGATCGCATAGTGCTCGCCGCGCTTGGGCACGTGGCCCATCTCGTGCGCGATCAGGCCGCCGATGGTGTCGAACGCCTCGCCGTGGGCCTGGTCGTCGAAGTTGATGCCGAAGGCTTCGGCCACGCGCTCGATCGGGGTGTCGCCGGCGACGCGATAGGTGTGGTCGGCGAGGCCGAAGATGTCGCCCTCGTCCTCGGGGATGTCGAACTCATCCTCGATCTCGCCGACGATCTGCTCGAGCACGTCCTCGATGGTGATCAGGCCGGCCACGCGGCCGAACTCATCGATGACCACCGCGAGGTGATTGCGGTTGCCGCGGAATTCGCGAAGAAGATCGTTGAGTCCCTTGCTTTCGGGCACGAAGGTGGCTGGGCGCAACAGCGCGCGGATGTTCAGGCCCGGCGCACGCTGGAGCTTGAGGAGATCCTTCGCGAGAAGGATGCCGATGATGTTTTCCTTCTCGCCCTCGTAGACCGGGAAACGCGAGTGGGCCGTATCGATGACCAGGTTCAGCAGCGTGTCGTAGGGCTCGTCGATGTTGACGAGGTCCATGCGCGGGGCCGCCACCATCACATCCCCCGCGGTCATGTCGGCCATGCGAAGCACGCCCTCGAGCATCACGCGCGATTCGGCACCGATGACTTCGTTGTCTTCGGCGTCGGCGAGCGTCTCGATCAGCTCGTCGCGCGAATCCGGGCCAGGGTTGATGAATTCGGCGAGCTTCTGGAAGAAACTGCGCTTGTCTTCGCGTTCGGCGGGCGCGCGTTCAGGGTGAGGTTCGGCCACTGCAGGAGGGCGGAGTTGGGGAGGTAGAAGGATACACCCCCAGCCCCGCCCGCTTACTGGGCGGAACGATCGCGGGCGGCTCGGACACCGCTGCGGATGTCCTGCAGTTCGGCCAGGAAGGCCCAGAACTGCTTGGCGCGGGTCTTGAGCTGGTAGTCGACCTGGGCGAACTGCTCCAGCGCGATCTCGCTCATGCGACTGTCGAAAGTGGCGGCCGGGAGTTCGAGGTGCGCTTCGGATTCGGAGCCGCTGCGCACGACGGTCGCGCCGGCTTTGCGGGCGATCTTCAGCATGGCGGCGTTCTCGCTGAGCGCATGGATGAACAGCATGCCGACACCTTCGTTGCGGGCGACGACCACGGCGCGCTCGAACAGGCGGGCGCCATAGCCCCGTCCGCGCGCGTGTTCGGCGACGGAAACACCGAACTCGGCGCAATCCTGCTCCTGATCGGCAGGCGGGAAGGCCAGGTGGGCCATCGCGATCAGGTCGAGGCGACGGTTGTAGATGCCGAAGAGTTCGTCGCGGTCGAAATCGAGCCCGTCGACATAGCGCTGGATCTGCTCGTCGGAGGCGGCATAGCCGAAACGCAGATACCGGTCGTGGGGAGAAAGCGCAAGCAGGTGCTGCGCGATGCGATCGCGCTCGCGCGGTCCGATCGAGCGGATCGGAACCATCACAGGAGCGGGCGCGGCCGCCCGTGGTTGCGCCTCAATCATCGGCGCCTTCAGGAACGAGCCGACGCCGAGTGAGGCTTTGAGGAGGGCCTTGGCGGTAAGCATGACCCGAATATAAGGGTTTTCCCCTAGCCCTCAACGATGTGGGGTCGCTTTGGCGTCTCATTGGTGAACAAATACCAGACTGGGTTCAACGCGGCGTCGCTCTGTCGCATCCACGTTACACCGGGACGGCCGTCGTGGCCTTGACCCGGTCCAGCACGAAGCTGGTCTTGCAGTCCTCTACGCTGGGGTGCTTGAGCAGTGTGTCCATGATGAAGCGGCTGTAGTGGGCCATGTCGGCGACCACGACGCGCAGGAGGTAGTCCATCTCACCCGTGAGCGCCGCGCATTCGACCACCTCCGGCCAAGTTTGCACGCTGGCCCGGAACAGGTCCATGGGGTTTCTCTTGTGGCTCTCGGTGTTCTTTTCGAGCCGAACGTTGAGGTAGGCCGTCAGGCCCAGGCCCACCGATTCGGGCTTCACCAGGGCCACGTAGCGGTCGATGACGCGCGCTTCCTCCAGGCGCCTGACCCGCCGCAGCACGGCACTCGCGGAGAGGCTGACCTCTTCGGCCAGCTGATCGTAGGTGGCACGCCCATCGGCCTGCAGGCTGCGCAAAATATGTCGATCGATCTTGTCCAGTGCGTCCATAGGATGGATTGTGCAACTTTCCTGCGTAAATCGCTTTCCACGGGCCCGATAACGCCGAAATCGTGATCGCCAGCGCTTTTACAGTTGCAAACGGACGTCGCAAGCCCTGCGGCGTGAAACTGAAATCCCTCCCCGAAACCACCCCACCCCGGAGACAGCGCCATGAGCAGCACCGACACCCCAGCCTTCACGCCTTGGGAGAACCCGATGGGCACCGACGGCTTCGAATTCATCGAGTACGCCGCACCCGACCCTGCCGCGATGGGCAAAGTCTTCGAGCAGATGGGCTTCCGGGCCATCGCGAAGCACCGCCACAAGAACGTGCTGCTCTATCGCCAGGGCACGATCAACTTCATCATCAACTCCGAGCCCGATTCGTTCGCGCAGCGCTTCGCCCGCCAGCACGGCCCGAGCATCTGTGCGATCGCGTTCCGGGTGCAGGACGCGAAGGCCGCCTACGAGCGCGCGATCTCGCTCGGCGCCTGGGGCTTCGCACCCGGCGCCGGCCCCGGCGAGCTGAACATTCCGGCGATCAAGGGCATCGGCGACAGCCTGATCTATTTCGTGGATCGCTGGCGCGGCAAGAACGGCGCGCAGCCCGGCGACATCGGCAACATCGGCTTCTACGACGTGGACTTCGAGGCGCTGCCGGGCCTCTCGGCCATCGAGGCGCTCGCGCCCCAAGGCCATGGCCTGACCTACATCGACCACCTGACCCACAACGTGCACCGTGGTCGCCTGAAGGAATGGGCGGACTTCTACGAGCGCCTGTTCAACTTCCGCGAGATCCGCTACTTCGACATCGAAGGCCAGGTCACGGGCGTGAAGAGCAAGGCCATGACCAGCCCGTGCGGCAAGATCCGCATCCCGATCAACGAAGAGGGCAACGAGAAGGCGGGCCAGATCCAGGAATACCTGGACAACTACCACGGCGAGGGCATCCAGCACATCGCGCTGGGCTCGCGCGACCTCAAGCACTCGGTGGACGCGCTGCGCGCTTCGGGCGTCAAGCTGCTGGACACGATCGACACCTACTACGAGCTGATCGACAAGCGCATCCCGGGCCACGGCGAAGACGTGAGCGAGCTGAAGAGGCGCAAGATCCTCGTCGACGGCAAGAAGGGCGCGCTGCTGCTGCAGATCTTCAGCGAGAACCAGCTCGGCCCGATCTTCTTCGAGTTCATCCAGCGCAAGGGCGACGAGGGCTTCGGCGAAGGCAACTTCAAGGCGCTGTTCGAGAGCATCGAGCTCGACCAGATGCGCCGCGGGGTACTGGCCGCCGCACAATAAAGCGCCATTCATCTCCAGGAGCTCCGCATGCGTCTCGCGACTTCGCTTCGTTCATCTCTTTCCGTGGTGGCTGTGGCGTTGACGTTGGGCGGATGCGCGATGCCCACGCAGCAGGGTGCTTCGGCGACGGCTTCGCGTCTCGATGCGGTCCAGAAGACCGGGGTGCTCCGCGTCTGCACGCCGGGCGACTACCGGCCCTTCAGCTTCCAGAAGACCGATGCAAGCTACGAGGGCATCGACATCGACCTGATGTCCGCCTTCGGCGCCAGCCTGGGCGCGAAGCCCGAATGGGTCAAGACGACCTGGGCCAACCTGCTGCCGGACCTTGCCGCCGGCAAGTGCGACATCGCGGTCGGCGGCGTTTCGGTGACGACCGACCGGCAGAAGCGCGCATTCTTCAGCGCGCCGTACATGGTCAACGGCAAGACACCGATCGCTCGCTGTGCGGACGTTTCCAAGTACCAGACCGTGGAGCAGATCGACAAGCCCGAGGTGCGCGTGATCTTCAATCCCGGCGGCAGCAACGAGCGCTTCGCGCGCGCGAACTTCAAGCGCGCCAGGCTCACGCTGCACGGCGAGAACCTGACCATCTTCGACGAGATCCTCGCGAACCGCGCCGATGTCTTCGTCACCGAATCGGCCGAAGCGATCACGCAGCAGAAGCTCAAGCCGGGCCTGTGCGCCATCAACCCCGACAAGCCGCTGCAGTACGGCGAGATGGCGTGGATGCTGCCGCGCGACGATGTGGCCTTCAAGGCGTATGTCGATCAGTGGCTGCATCTGTCGCAGGCGAGCGGCGACTTCCAGCGCACGATGGATCGCTGGCTCAAGTAATCACCCGTTGGACGCTGTCATGGACGCCCCCTCCGCAGTCACGCCGGCCGTCTACGGCGAATCGGATCGCCCGCCCCGGGGCGACTATTCGCGTGGAGGCGCCGTCCTGGCGGACTACACCTGCCCGCAGGACTGGGCCAGCTATACGCCGGCCGACCATGACACGTACCGGCGGCTGTACGAAAGGCAGGCCGCGCAGCTTCCGGGGCGGGCCTGCGATGCGTTCATCACCTCGCTGCCGCTGCTCGGGGCCAAGGATCGCATTCCGCGATTCGAGGAAATCAACGAGCGACTCTACAAGGCCACGCGGTGGGAGATCGTCGCGGTGCCGGGGCTGATTCCGGAACTGCCGTTTTTCACGCTGCTCGCCAACCGCAAGTTCCCGGTCACCGACTGGATCCGCAAGCCGGAGGAATTCGACTACATCGTCGAACCCGACGTGTTCCACGACCTGTTCGGCCACGTGCCGATGCTGTTCGATCCGACGTTCGCCGACTACGTGCAGCGCTATGGCCAGGGCGGCATCAAGGCGCACGAACTCGGGGCGGGAGAGAAGCTCGCGCGGCTCTACTGGTACACCGTCGAATTCGGGCTGATTCGCCAGCCGGACGGCCTGCGCGCCTACGGCGCAGGCATCCTGAGCTCGGTCGGCGAACTGCAGCACGCGGTGCGCAGCCAGGAGCCGCGCCGGCTGCCGCTCGAGCTGATGCGCGCCATGCGATCGCGCTACAAGATCGACAGCTACCAGACCACCTATTTCGTGATCGACAGCTTCGCCCAGCTCTTCGAGATGACGGCACCGGACTTCACGCCGCTTTATGCGGCGCTCGCAAAGCAACCCGACATTGAAGCCGGGGCGCTGCTGCCCGGCGAAGTCCAGATCGTGATCTGAGCGTTTGCTCAGTCGAGCAGGGCGAGCGTTTCTCGCCTGAGCCGCTCGTCGAAGGCCATTTCGACGTGGCCCTGGCCCGGGATCAAGCGGTTGTCCGCACCGGGCAACGTGGCCACCGACGGCGGGAACACGATGTTGTCGCTGTTCGAATGCCAGCAGGTGAAGGGGACATTCCGGGCGCTGGCCTGCTCGCATTCGATCTTCTGGAGCCACTCGCCGCCCATTCGCATTTCCCTGCCGTTCGCCGTGCGGCCGAATCGCGCGAGCCGGTGCCCTTGTGCGGCGTGGCGATCGTGACGATTCGGTGCACGCGCGAGCCGTCGCCATCGCGCAGCCACGCCCTCGCGGCAAGTCCACCCATGCTGTGGCAGATGAGAAGCGGCGGCCGGCCGGTCGCTCCGGTCACGCGCAGGATCGCGTCATCGATGGTGCGAACGTAGTTGTCGATGGAGCCGAAGGGCGGCTCCAGGTTGACCGCGACGAAGGTCCGCCCGCTCGCACTAAGCTCGCGCAACCAAGGGTTCCAAAAGCCACGGTTGCCGACGAAACCGTGAACCAGCACGGCCCCTCGGCGATCGTCAGCCTGTAGTCGGTCGGGAAATGATGCCCACCGAAATGGCTGCTGCCAGCTGAAGACGCGCGGCGCGGCACAGCACTCGGCGAGCCACGCGCGGAAGTATTGCGTCATGCTCGCGCGAGGTATCGGGTCTTTCGCGCCAACGCGATAGCTTGCGATGAACTCGATCGCCAGAAACGCCGCGTGCCCGAAAAGCACCACGCAAAGGCCGCTCAGCGCGATGGCCGGCGAGGGCCTCCACCAGTAGATCACCCAAAGGATTGCGATCAAGAGTGAACCCAACACCAACCATCGTTGCAGCCGCGCAATCATGGGCGCAACTATCGCACGCGCGCCGGGGCGTTCATTTCCCTCTTAGGACAAGCCCCGTGGCAGCGGGCGGGAACAGCCTTCGACAATCCGCGCCAAAGGAGATCACATGCAAACCGCCGCACGACTGAACTATCCCCCGGGTGTCCCGCACGAAGTGCATCCCGAGCAGTACCGCAATCTGGGGCAACTTTTCGGAGAATCCTTCACGCGTTATGCAGCGCGGCCATTTTCGGTCTGCATGGAAAGGTGGATGTCCTACGGGGAGCTCGACACGCTTTCGCAAGCCATGGGGGCGTGGCTTCAGGGACGCGGCCTCGAGCCGGGCGCGCGCGTGGCCATCATGCTTCCGAACATCCCGCAGTTTCCGGTGACGATGTGCGGCGTCTTGCGCGCGGGCTACACCTGCGTCAACGTGAATCCCCTGTACACCCCGCGCGAATTGGAGCATCAACTCAAGGACTCGGGCGCCACGGCGATCGTGATTCTCGAGAACTTCGCAGCGACGCTCGAGCAGGTCATTGACCGCACCGCCATCCGGCATGTCGTCGTGGCATCGATGGGCGACCTTCTGCGTGGTCTCTATGGAACCTGGATCACGCTGGCTGTCCGGCATCTCGCCAAGATGGTCCCCGCGTACAAGCTGCCGCTGGACAAGGGGCGAACGGTGACTCCGTTCTCCAAGGCAATCGAAGAAGGCCGCGGACGCTCGCTGGCTTCGGACCCGGGCACGCTCGATTCGATCGCCTTCCTGCAGTACACGGGCGGCACGACGGGGCTCTCGAAAGGCGCGGTCCTCACCCACCGAAACATCATCGCGGCGATGCTCCAGGTAGAGGCCTGGTTCACCCCGGCACTTTCACGCGCCGGCGATCTTTCGAAGGTCAACAGCATTGCTGCGCTGCCGCTCTATCACATCTTCGCTCTGACGCTTTGTCTGCTCGCCGTCCGGCAAGGTTCACATCTCACGCTGATCCCCAATCCGCGGGATTTCGACAAATTCATTGCCGTCCTCAAGCGGCGCCCCTTTCACATGCTGCCGGCCGTCAACACCTTGTTCAACGCCTTGCTGGTGCATCCGTCGTTCAAGACGGTGGACTTCTCCTCGCTCTTCGTTTCACAGGCGGGAGGCATGGCGGCGTCGGAGGGCACTGCGCGCAAATGGTTTGAAGTGACCGGGTGCCCCATGATCGAAGGATGGGGCATGAGCGAGACCTGTGCGATCGGCACCAACAACCCGGTCTCCAACACCCAGTTCACGGGCACGATCGGCCTCCCTCTGCCAAGCATCGAGATCGCGATCAAGGACGATGAAGGGCGTTCGCTTCCGCCCGGCGAAGCGGGAGAACTTTGCATCAAGGGGCCCAATGTCATGGCCGGCTACTACAACCAGCCCGCGGAGACCGCGGCGGCGTTCACGGCCGATGGCTTCATGCGCACGGGCGATATCGCCGTGATGCAGACAGATGGCTACAGCCGTATCGTGGATCGGAAGAAGGACATGATCCTGGTCAGCGGCTTCAACGTCTTTCCCAACGAGCTCGAGAACGTGATCTCTCTGTGTCCTGGCGTCATCGAATGCGCCGCAGTGGGTGTCGCCGATGAAAAGCAGGGGGAAGCTATCAAGGTATTCGTGGTTCGCAAGGACGCCTCAGTGACCGAAGAGATGGTCATGCGCTATTGCCACGATCAACTGACCGGCTACAAACGGCCGAAACACATCGAATTTCGGGAATCACTGCCGAAGACCAATGTCGGCAAGATCTTGCGCAGGGAACTGCGGGCGGCTGCACACCAGTGATCGCGGCGAAAAAGGCGGTCGATCGATGCCGCCTTCCCATTGCAGTGGCTGGGAATCGGGAGATGGGACTCCGGGGACCCAAAAAGCAAAAAGCCCAGCCTTGTGGGGCTGGGCTTTTTGGGGCTGTAAGAGCCTGACGATGACCTACTTTCACACGGGAACCCGCACTATCATCGGCGCTGAGGCGTTTCACTGTCCTGTTCGGGATGGGAAGGAGTGGGACCACCTCGCTATGGTCATCAGGCATAAAGGGTTGTCGTGCTGGTTTTTGGTCAGCACAACGAATTCATAGAGTTTGGAATCAGTTTTGTTTGATTGCGTCAACTTGGCATAACACCTTGATCTGACAGATCAAAGTTATAGGGTCAAGCCGCACGAGCAATTAGTATCGGTTAGCTTAACGCATTACTGCGCTTCCACACCCGACCTATCAACGTCCTGGTCTTGAACGACTCTTCAGGGGGCTCAAGGCCCCGGCAGATCTCATCTTGAAACGAGTTTCCCGCTTAGATGCTTTCAGCGGTTATCTCTTCCACACTTAGCTACTCGGCAATGCCACTGGCGTGACAACCGATACACCAGAGGTGTGTCCACTCCGGTCCTCTCGTACTAGGAGCAGGCTTCCTCAAATCTGCAGCGCCCACGGAAGATAGGGACCAAACTGTCTCACGACGTTTTAAACCCAGCTCACGTACCTCTTTAAATGGCGAACAGCCATACCCTTGGGACCGGCTACAGCCCCAGGATGAGATGAGCCGACATCGAGGTGCCAAACACCGCCGTCGATATGAACTCTTGGGCGGTATCAGCCTGTTATCCCCAGAGTACCTTTTATCCGTTGAGCGATGGCCCTTCCATACAGAACCACCGGATCACTATGTCCTGCTTTCGCATCTGCTCGACTTGTCAGTCTCGCAGTTAAGCACGCTTATGCCATTGCACTATCGTCACGATGTCCGACCGTAACTAGCGTACCTTCGAACTCCTCCGTTACGCTTTGGGAGGAGACCGCCCCAGTCAAACTGCCTACCATGCACTGTCCCCGATCCAGATGATGGACCTAGGTTAGAACCTCAAACACACCAGGGTGGTATTTCAACGTTGGCTCCACAAGATCTAGCGACCCTGCTTCAAAGCCTCCCACCTATCCTACACAGATCTGTTCAAAGTCCAATACAAAGCTACAGTAAAGGTTCATGGGGTCTTTCCGTCTTTCCGCGGGGAGATTGCATCATCACAAACATTTCAACTTCGCTGAGTCTCAGGAGGAGACAGTGTGGCCATCGTTACGCCATTCGTGCAGGTCGGAACTTACCCGACAAGGAATTTCGCTACCTTAGGACCGTTATAGTTACGGCCGCCGTTTACTGGGACTTCAATCAAGAGCTTGCACCCCATCATTTAATCTTCCAGCACCGGGCAGGCGTCACACCCTATACGTCCACTTTCGTGTTTGCAGAGTGCTGTGTTTTTAATAAACAGTCGCAGCCACCGATTTCTTGCAACCCTTTCATGCTCCGTTGTTCACTTCACACTAATAGGGCACACCTTCTCCCGAAGTTACGGTGTCAATTTGCCGAGTTCCTTCTCCTGAGTTCTCTCAAGCGCCTTAGAATACTCATCTCGCGCACCAGTGTCGGTTTGCGGTACGGTCGTCAATAGCTGAAGCTTAGTGGCTTTTCCTGGAACCTCGTTCAGTCACTTCACCAGCAAGCTGGCTCGATCATGGGCCTCGGTATATGTACGCCGGATTTGCCTAACGCACGCCTACTTCCCACTAAACCGGGATATCCAACACCCGGATGACCTATTAAGATCCGTCCCCACATCGCACTATTGATCGGTACAGGAATATTGACCTGTTTCCCATCAGCTACGCATCTCTGCCTCGCCTTAGGGGCCGACTCACTCTACGCCGATGAACGTTGCGTAGAAAACCTTGCGCTTACGGCGAGGGGGCTTTTCACCCCCTTTAACGCTACTCATGTCAGCATTCGCACTTCTGATACCTCCAGCACGCTTTACAACGCACCTTCACAGGCTTACAGAACGCTCTCCTACCACTTGCAATAAATTGCAAATCCGCAGCTTCGGTAACTGGCTTAGCCCCGTTACATCTTCCGCGCAGGACGACTCGATCAGTGAGCTATTACGCTTTCTTTAAATGATGGCTGCTTCTAAGCCAACATCCTGACTGTTTTAGCCTTCCCACTTCGTTTCCCACTTAGCCAATTTTAGGGACCTTAGCTGGCGGTCTGGGTTGTTTCCCTCTTGAGTCCGGACGTTAGCACCCGGTGCTCTGTCTCCCAAGCTGTACTCTTCGGTATTCGGAGTTTGCCTTGGTTTGGTAAGTCGCCATGACCCCCTAGCCAAAACAGTGCTCTACCCCCGAAGGTAATACTTGAGGCACTACCTAAATAGTTTTCGGAGAGAACCAGCTATTTCCAAGTTTGTTTAGCCTTTCACCCCTATCCACAGCTCATCCGCTAGTTTTGCAACACTAGTCGGTTCGGACCTCCAGTACCTGTTACGGCACCTTCATCCTGGCCATGGATAGATCACTTGGTTTCGGGTCTACACCCAGCGACTGGACGCCCTATTCGGACTCGATTTCTCTACGGCTTCCCTATTCGGTTAACCTTGCCACTGAATGTAAGTCGCTGACCCATTATACAAAAGGTACGCCGTCACCCTTGCGGGCTCCGACTTTTTGTAAGCATGCGGTTTCAGGATCTATTTCACTCCCCTCCCGGGGTTCTTTTCGCCTTTCCCTCACGGTACTAGTTCACTATCGGTCGATGATGAGTATTTAGCCTTGGAGGATGGTCCCCCCATCTTCAGACAGGATTTCTCGTGTCCCGCCCTACTTTTCGTCAGCTCAGTACCACACAAGTCTTTTCACATACGGGGCTATCACCCACTATGGCCAGCCTTTCCAAGCTGTTCTGTTAAGTCTTGTGCTATCACTGACAGGCTCTTCCGATTTCGCTCGCCACTACTTTCGGAATCTCGGTTGATGTCTTTTCCTCGAGCTACTGAGATGTTTCAGTTCACCCGGTTCGCCTCGCACCCCTATGTATTCAGAGTGCGATACCTTTCGGTGGGTTTCCCCATTCGGAAATCTCCGGATCAAAGCTAATTTGCCAGCTCCCCGAAGCTTATCGCAGGCTACCACGTCCTTCGTCGCCTATCATCGCCAAGGCATCCACCACATGCTCTTATTCACTTGACCCTATAACTTTGACGTTTCTTCACAGAAACCAAAGTCAATCAAGGAATGACCAGGTCTTTCACCTGGCGCGTTATGCCGTCTTCAGACTTCGAGTTTCCTCGAAATTGAAGTTCATTTGACGCAATCAAAAATTCAAGTTGCTGACGGCACGGTGAGCCATGACGCTCTTTCCGCCAGCAACGCTGATTCGACTCTATGAATTTTTAAAGAACAGCCGATTGATCGAGAGATCTCGATCAACAACAAAAATGCCTCTTGCAAAGCATCTTTGGTGTTGATGAATTCTTGTTGGAATGGTGGAGGATGACGGGATCGAACCGACGACCCCCTGCTTGCAAAGCAGGTGCTCTCCCAGCTGAGCTAATCCCCCAGGCCCCGTGAGCACCGCCACCGCGACACACACAACCATTGGAACGAACCATTGGAAGAATTTGGTGGGTCTAGTTGGGCTCGAACCAACGACCCCCGCCTTATCAAGACGGTGCTCTAACCAGCTGAGCTACAGACCCATGTCGATGGAATCGACTTCATCCAACAACCGATAAGTGTGGGCGTTCAATTTGAACAGCTTGTTTCCAGAAAGGAGGTGATCCAGCCGCACCTTCCGATACGGCTACCTTGTTACGACTTCACCCCAGTCACGAACCCTGCCGTGGTAATCGCCCTCCTTGCGGTTAGGCTAACTACTTCTGGCAGAACCCGCTCCCATGGTGTGACGGGCGGTGTGTACAAGACCCGGGAACGTATTCACCGTGACATTCTGATCCACGATTACTAGCGATTCCGACTTCACGCAGTCGAGTTGCAGACTGCGATCCGGACTACGACTGGTTTTATGGGATTAGCTCCCCCTCGCGGGTTGGCAACCCTTTGTACCAGCCATTGTATGACGTGTGTAGCCCCACCTATAAGGGCCATGAGGACTTGACGTCATCCCCACCTTCCTCCGGTTTGTCACCGGCAGTCTCATTAGAGTGCCCAACTAAATGTAGCAACTAATGACAAGGGTTGCGCTCGTTGCGGGACTTAACCCAACATCTCACGACACGAGCTGACGACAGCCATGCAGCACCTGTGTTACGGTTCTCTTTCGAGCACTAAGCCATCTCTGGCAAATTCCGTACATGTCAAAGGTGGGTAAGGTTTTTCGCGTTGCATCGAATTAAACCACATCATCCACCGCTTGTGCGGGTCCCCGTCAATTCCTTTGAGTTTCAACCTTGCGGCCGTACTCCCCAGGCGGTCAACTTCACGCGTTAGCTTCGTTACTGAGTCAGTGAAGACCCAACAACCAGTTGACATCGTTTAGGGCGTGGACTACCAGGGTATCTAATCCTGTTTGCTCCCCACGCTTTCGTGCATGAGCGTCAGTGCAGGCCCAGGGGATTGCCTTCGCCATCGGTGTTCCTCCGCATATCTACGCATTTCACTGCTACACGCGGAATTCCATCCCCCTCTGCCGCACTCCAGCGATGCAGTCACAGATGCAGTTCCCAGGTTGAGCCCGGGGATTTCACAACTGTCTTACATCACCGCCTGCGCACGCTTTACGCCCAGTAATTCCGATTAACGCTTGCACCCTACGTATTACCGCGGCTGCTGGCACGTAGTTAGCCGGTGCTTATTCTTACGGTACCGTCATGAGCCCTCTTTATTAGAAAAGACCTTTTCGTTCCGTACAAAAGCAGTTTACAACCCGAAGGCCTTCATCCTGCACGCGGCATGGCTGGATCAGGCTTGCGCCCATTGTCCAAAATTCCCCACTGCTGCCTCCCGTAGGAGTCTGGGCCGTGTCTCAGTCCCAGTGTGGCTGGTCGTCCTCTCAGACCAGCTACAGATCGTCGGCTTGGTGAGCCTTTACCCCACCAACTACCTAATCTGCCATCGGCCGCTCCATTCGCGCAAGGCCTTGCGGTCCCCTGCTTTCATCCGTAGATCGTATGCGGTATTAGCACAGCTTTCGCTGCGTTATCCCCCACGATTGGGCACGTTCCGATGTATTACTCACCCGTTCGCCACTCGCCGCCAGGATTGCTCCCGCGCTGCCGTTCGACTTGCATGTGTAAGGCATGCCGCCAGCGTTCAATCTGAGCCAGGATCAAACTCTATAGTTCGATCTTGAAGTTTTTGCTCGATCTCTCGAGCAACTCATAAAAACGGAATTGAAGTGAACTTCACTTCTATTCTCATGAGCGTTTAAAAGTCCGAAGACTTCGTTCCGAAGAACTTGGCCATTCGCCTCAAACGCCCACGCTTATCGGCTGTATATTTTTAAGGATCCAAACGCTCAACATCTTCTGTCTTACGTCTTGCTTGCTGCGATCAGCGAAGCCCTCTACTATAACACGCTTTTCGAAGATCAGAAAAAACTTTTTAAAAATCTTTTCTCTTCTTCCCTCCGCCCAACTCATCACATCCCGAAGAACCTGATTCGCTGCCGTGTTTGGCGGAGCCTTTGATTATGACAGGGTTTTTAATATCCAGTCAACCTCTAGGGTCTTTGCGTCTTCAACTTCTCTTGCGAGTCGCTGATTCAGCGGAGCCTGCGATTATGACCTATTTTTCAACAGACCGTCAACACATCGGCTCTTTCCTCTTTCCAGCCCCTCTTTCGAGTTCCTTTCGAGATCTCTTCGAAAGGGGCCCTGAATCGCTTGCGCGCCTTCAGTCGAGCCAGTGAGTATATGCCATTTTTGCCGACTGCCAATCGGCATTGCCACCAGCGTGTTGGACCCGATCGGATAATCCGGGACACATGGCACTCATCACCCTCCTCGACGCGCAACTGGCGTTCGGTCACGTCCCGCTGCTGGATCATGCGGATTTCTCCCTCATCGAGTCCGAACGGATTGGCTTGATAGGAAGGAACGGCGCCGGCAAGTCGTCGCTCCTGAAGATACTCGCGGGGATGGAGAAGCCCGACGATGGGACGCTCCAGGTGCAGCAGGGGCTCCGGGTCACGTACGTCGCCCAGGAACCCTCGCTTGACATGGATGCGGACGTCTTCACGGCGGCCAGTGCGGGTCTCAGACATGTCATTGCGCTTCGGGATCAGTATCTGTCGGCCGCGCCCGGCGTGGATCTCGACGCCCTCCAGTCGCAGATCGAGGCATTCGATGCATGGAACTGGGAACAGCGCGTCGAGGAAACGCTTCATCGCTTGCACCTGGACGGGTCGGCGCGTGTCGGTGCCCTGTCCGGCGGAACCCGCAAGCGGGTGGCACTGGCTCAGGCGCTGGTTGCCACCCCGGACGTTCTCCTCCTCGACGAGCCGACCAACCACCTCGACCTCGACTCCATCGAATGGCTCGAGCAGTTGCTTGTCGACTTCAAGGGCAGCGTGGTGACGATCACGCACGACCGGAGCTTCCTCAATCGCGTCGCGACCCGGATCGTGGAGCTGGACCGCGGCAAGCTCACCTCGTACCCCGGGAACTTCGAGCAATACCTCTTGCAGAAACAGGAGCAGCTCGCACAGGAAGCGATCGTGAACGCCAAGGCCGACAAGCTGCTCGCCCAGGAGGAGGTCTGGATACGCAAGGGCGTGGAGGCCCGCCGCACGCGCAGCCAGAGCCGCATCAACCGCCTCGTGGAACTGCGCGCCAACCGGGCGGCGCGGCGCGAGGCGCTGGGCAGCGTGAGCATGGATGTCGCTTCCGGTCAGTCCAGCGGCAAGATCGTCGCGGAATTGACCGGCGTATCCAAGTCCTTCGGCGACAAGACCATCGTCCGGAACTTCACGAGCACGATCCTGCGCGGCGACAAGGTGGGACTCGTCGGGCCCAACGGGGCCGGCAAGACGACCCTGCTGAAGCTGATCCTCGGTGAACTCGAACCCGATAGCGGCACGATCCGCCGCGGGACCAATCTGCAGGTCGCGTACTTCGACCAGATGCGCAACGCACTCAATCTGGATGCGACGCTCGAAGACTTCATCAGCCCCGGGAGCGAGTGGATCGAGATCGGCACCCAGCGCAAGCACGTCAAGAGCTACCTCGCGGACTTCCTGTTCTCGCCGGCACGGGCGCATTCGCCGGTGCGATCCCTGAGCGGTGGCGAGCGCAACCGCCTGCTTCTCGCGCGACTGTTCGCGCGCCCCGCCAACGTGCTGGTGCTCGACGAACCCACCAATGACCTCGATATCGACACGCTCGAGCTGCTCGAGGACCTGCTGCAGAACTACGACGGGACGGTGTTCCTGGTCAGCCACGACCGCACCTTCCTCGATAACGTGGTGACGAGCACGATCGCGTACGAGGGCGATGGCCGCTGGCGCGAATATGAAGGCGGCGTCCAGGACTGGCTCACCCAATCCAAACGCGCACGCGAGATCGCGGAGCAGCGCGCGATCGCCCCGGCGCCCGCGCCTGTCGCGCCGCCACCAGCCGCGCCCGCGCCGCAGCGTGGCAGCGCCAAGAGAAAGCTTGGCTACAAGGAGCAGCGCGAGCTCGAAATGCTTCCCTCCCGGATTGCCGAACTGGAGGACGAGCAGAAGCAGATCGCCGAGATCCTCGAGAAGGACGGCGGCGCGATCTACGGAACCGATGCCTCCCGCGCGGCGGAACTCGGCGAGCGCCACGCCAGGATCGAGGAGGAATTGCTCGCCGCACTCGAGCGCTGGGAAGAACTCGGCTCCGTCGGGCAGGGGTAGCGGCGTCTTCGTCCGACTCAAGGCTGATCGCGCACGCGCGCGAACACCTTCCAGAACGTTGCATCCTGCGCGGTCGCGAAATTGATCCGCATCAGGGTGGTCGGCGGCCGTCGCGCATGGAACAGGGAGCCCGGTGCGATGAGGTAGCCCTCGTCGAGCATGCGTTGCGTCAGGGCGTCCGTATCGACACCGGTGTCGACCCAGCCGAACAGGCCGGCGGGCTCCGCCGCCAGCTTGCAGCCGGCATGCAACGCCAACTTGACCGTGCGTCCGCGCGCGCCGTCGAGCCGCAGTCGAATGCGCTCGGCATGGCGGCGCAGCTGCCCCTGGTCGATGCACCAGGCCAGCGCACGCTCGAACAGCGAAGGCGTGGTCAGGGTCGCGATCAGCTTGGTCTCCAGAAAGCGCCCGACCAGTTCCGGCGAAGCGGCAAGGAAACCGATGCGCCAGTTCGGCGCGAGGATCTTGGCGAAGCCGCTCACGTAGACGGTGCGCCGCAGGCCATCGAGCGAGCTCAGCCGCGTCGCATGTTCGGGCGCAAGATGGCTGTAGGTGTCGTCCTCGACGATGTGGAAGTCGTACTTGTTCGCAAGCTGCAGCACCCGGTGCGCACTGCCCGGCGACAGGCTGTAGCCGGTCGGGTTGTGCAGCACGCTGACGCTCACGAAGAGCTTCGGCCGGTGGCCTTCGCCGGCATTGCAGTAGCGCTCCATCACTTCGAGGTCGGGGCCGTCGGCATTCCGCGGCACGGGGAGGATGCGCATGCCGAGCGCTTCGAGTCGCGCGAATTCGAGCGCCCATCCCGGCTCCTCGACCATCACCGGATCGCCGGGCCGCAGCAGGGTGCGGCTGACGATGTCGAGCGCGTGCGTGGCCCCGACGGTCGTCACGATCTGGTCGGGACCGGCCGGGACATTGATGCGCGCCAGCTTGGCGGAGAGGCTGCGCCTGAGACCGCTGTCGCCGGCCGGTTCGCCGTACTGCAGCGAGAACTCCTGCAATGCCTTGGTGCCGGTCACGCGCCGGACCGCCGCGGGCATGAACGTCGATTCGAGCCAGTCGGGCGGAAACACGCCCATTCCCGGCTGCGGCTTGTCGCTCGGACGGTGGAACATGCCGCGAATCAGTGTGCTGGCGTCGGCCGCGACGACCGGCAGGGGCGCCGGATGGGTGACGAAGCCCATGCTCATCGCCGCCGGGCCGCCATTGACCGTCGCGGCATCGCGCACGTAAAAGCCTTTCTGTCGCCGCGCCTCGACCAAGCCCTGGGCAAGCAGCTGGTCGTAGGCCGCAACCACCGTATGGGGACTTACGCCCTGCTGCTTCGCACACTCGCGCACGGAGGGCAGGCGGGCGCCGGGGGCGAGCAAGCGATTGCGAATCCGCTCGGCAAACCGGTCCGCGAGCTGGCCGGTGAGCGACTGGGAGGAAGTTCGTGTCAGCATAGCTGTCTGTTTCTGTGCCGATCGGTGAACCAATACAGACCGGCTTCTTGTTCGACCAACTGTACTGTTACTGTAATGGTCCAAAGTTTAAAGTGCGTCCTATGAACTGGCAAGAATTCACCGCGCTGCTGGTGCTGGCCACGGCGATGAGTTTCTCGCCAGGGCCGAACACGACGCTCTCCACCGCACTGGCTGCGAACGGCGGGCTGCCGCGCGCGATGCGCTTCGTGATTGCGGTTCCCGTGGGCTGGACGCTGCTGCTCATGCTGTGCGCGGCCGGCATCGGCGCCCTGGTGGTGGCGGTTCCGTCGCTGCGCTGGGCCATCAAGGCGTTCGGCATCGTCTACTTGCTCTGGCTCGCATGGAAGCTCAGTCGCAGCGCGTCACTCGGCCAGGCGGACGGCGCTCGCCTCAGTGTCGGATTCACACAGGGCGTGCTGCTGCAGTTCCTCAACATCAAGGCCTGGCTGCTGGCGCTGACCCTGGTGGCCGGCTGGATCGCCGGGCAGCCGGATGCGATGAGCCGTCTTGCGATCGTGGCGCCTGTGATGCTGGTCTACGCGTTCGTCAGCAACCTGACCTACGCAGTCGCTGGCGCGTTGCTTCGCGAATGGCTCGCGCAGGGACGCCGGCTGGTATGGTTCAACCGCTTCATGGGCGCCGTGCTGGTTCTCACTGCATGGTGGATGCTGGGCGTATGAAGAAGATCCGGGACGAAACGCTCGGCATGTGGCTCGGCGTGCTCGGCGTGGCCTTTTTCGCGGTCACGCTGCCGATGACACGGCTCGCCACCGGAACACAGGCCGATCCGCAGCTCTCGCCGTGGTTCGTGACGCTGGGTCGCGCGGCGCTCGCTGGCGTGCTGTCGGCGATCTTCCTCGTCGTCACGCGCGCGCCGCGGCCTCGGCCGCACCACTGGCGGCCACTGGGCATGGCAGTGCTGGGAAACGCCATCGGCTATCCGCTGCTGCTGGCCTATGCGCTGCGCGTCGTCAGCGCGAGCCATGCTGCGGTCATCACCGCGCTGCTGCCGCTGGTCACGGCGGCATGCGCTGCATGGGTGCTGCACCAGCGCGCGCGGCTGGGATTCTGGCTTTGCGCCGTGGCCGGCAGCGTGCTCGTGGTCGTGTTCTCGCTGCTGCGCGCTTCGGGCCACGGCGCGGGCTTCGGTTTCGAGTGGGCGGACCTGCTCCTGGTCGGCGCGGTCTTCGCAGCCTCGCTGGGCTACATCTACGGCGCGCAGGTCACGCCGGCGCTCGGCGCGGAGCGCGTGATCTGCTGGGTGTGCGTCCTCGCGCTGCCGGTCACGCTGCCGGGCACGATCCTGCTCTGGCCAGGGCAGGCGGTGGCTACCTCGGCATGGGTCGGCTTCGTCTATGTCGGGGTGTTCTCGATGTGGGTGGGCTTCTTCGCCTGGTATCGCGGCCTCGCGATCGGCGGCGCTCTTCGCGTGAGCCAGACGCAACTGCTGCAACCCTTTCTTTCCATCCTCGCCGCCATGCCATTGTTGGGCGAGCCCCTCGATATCGTTACGCTCGGCTTCGCGGCCGCCGTCGTCGCCACCGTGATCGCCGGCAAGCGGCTTTCACGACCCGCCACGCCTGCCGCACTGGTCCCGGCTTCGCGATAGCGATTCACACCTACCTTCAAGGAGTCAAAACATGCAATGGAAACTCGCCGCACGGGCCGAAAAGATGAATCCTTCGGTGATCCGTGAAATCCTCAAGGTCACCGAACGCCCCGGCATCATCAGCCTGGCCGGCGGCCTGCCTTCGCCGAAGACCTTCCCGATTTCCGCCTTCGCCGAAGCCTGCGCGAACGTGCTGCACAAGGACGGCCAGGCCGCGCTGCAATACGCCGCCAGCGAAGGCTACGGCCCGCTGCGCGAAGCGGTGAGCCAGATGCTGCCCTGGAAGGTGGACCCGGCGCAGGTGCTGATCACGACCGGTTCGCAGCAGGGCCTGGACCTGATCGCCAAGGTGCTGCTCGACCCGGGCAGCCGCGTGCTGGTCGAAACGCCAACCTACCTCGGCGCGCTGCAGGCCTTCTCGCCGATGGAGCCCGAGCCGGTCAGCGTCGCGAGCGACGACGAGGGCGTGCTGGTGGACGATCTGGTCGCCAAGTCGAAGGACGCGCGCTTCATCTACCTGCTGCCGAACTTCCAGAACCCGACCGGCCGCACGATGACCGAGGAGCGCCGCGCTGCCGTGTCCGACGCGGCCGCCAAGGCCGGCCTGCCGATCGTCGAAGACAACCCTTACGGCGAACTCTGGTTCGACGAGGCGCCGCCGCTGCCGCTCACCGCGCGCAATCCGGAAGGCTGCATCTACCTCGGCTCGTTCTCGAAGGTGCTGGCGCCCGGCCTGCGGCTCGGCTTTCTCGTGGCGCCGAAGGCCATCTTCCCCAAGCTGCTGCAAGCCAAGCAGGCGGCCGATCTGCATACGCCGAGCTTCAACCAGCGCATGGTTTCCGAGGTCATGAAGGATGGCTTCCTGAAGAAGCACGTGCCGACGATCCGCGCGCTCTACAAGCGCCAGCGCGATGTGATGCTGACGGCGCTCACGCGCGAAATGAAGGGCCTGCAGGTCGAGTTCAACAAGCCGAACGGCGGCATGTTCCTCTGGCTGCGCCTGCCGCCGGGCGTGGATGCGGTCGCGCTGCTGCCCAAGGCGGTCGAGCGGGGCGTGGCCTTCGTTCCGGGCCTTCCGTTCTACGCCGGCGCGGGTGATCCGCGCACGCTGCGTCTGTCCTTCGTGACCGCCAGCGACGAGGAGATCGACACCGCCATCGCCGCACTGGCGGACGCGATCCGCGAACAGCTCGCGCACAGCGCAGCGGCCGAAGTGGAGCGGCAGATGGCCGCCAACCCGGGCTGAGGCCACTCCGAAAGACCCGACATGCTCAACATCTGGGGACGCATCAGCTCCATCAACGTGCGCAAGGTCGTCTGGTGCGCGCAGGAACTCGGACTCGACTTCCAGCGCACGGAAGCGGGCGGCAAGTTCGGCGTGGTCCAGACACCCGAATACCTCGGGATGAATCCGAATGCGATGGTGCCGGTCATCGACGACGGCGAGGGCGAGGACCGGGTCGTGCTCTGGGAATCGAACGTCATCGTGCGCTACCTGTGCGCGAAGCATTCGATGGGACGGCTCTACCCGGAACGGCTGGCTGAACGCTTCGACGCGGAGCGCTGGATGGACTGGCAGCAGACCACGCTGAACCCGGTAAGCGGCGGCGCCTTCAAGCAATGGGTCCGGACCCCGGCCGCGCAGCGCGAGCCCGAGGTGATCGCCCGTTCGGTGAACGCCACGGAACCGCTCTTCGCCCTGCTCGACGCCCACCTCGCCACCCGCACCTTCCTGCTGGGCGACCGCTTCACGATGGCCGACATCCCGGTCGGCTGCGAAGCGCATCGCTGGTTCGGGCTGCCGCAGACCGAATACACGCGGCCCTCGTGGCCGAACGTCGAGCGCTGGTTCGCCGACCTGCGCACGCGTACCGGCGCGCGCGGCGTTCTCGATCTCCCCCTGGAATGACCCCGATGAAGATCCGTCCCTTCAAGCAAGTCGACGTTTTCACCTCGACACCGTATTTCGGCAACCCCTCGCCGTCGTGCTCGACGGCACCGGGCTCGACGACGCGACGATGCAGCGCTTCGCGGCATGGACGCATTTGTCCGAAACCACCTTCCTGCTGCCGCCGTCCGACCCCTCGGCCGACTACCGCGTGCGCATCTTCACGCCGGGCGGCGAGCTGCCCTTCGCCGGCCATCCGACGCTGGGCAGTTGCCACGCCCGGCTCGAGGCCGGCGGCAAGCCGAAGGCTGGCCATCTCATCGTGCAGCAGTGCGCGAAGGGCCCGGTGCCGATCCGGCGCGAAGGCGAGCGACTGGCGTTCGCCGCGCCCGCGCTGCGTCGCAGCGCGCCCAGCCCGACCCTGCTGGCGAAGGTGGCGGGGGCACTCGGCATCAAGGCACAGCAGATCGTCGCGGCGCAATTGCTGGACAACGGCCCGGTCTGGCTCGGGCTGCTGCTGAACGACGCCGACACCGTGCTCGCGCTCGCGCCCGATCACCGCGCGCTGGCGGAACTCGCCCAGAAAGTCGGCGTCGCCGGGCTGTATCCGGCAAGCGCTTCGTCGCCGTTGATCACGCGCTCGAACCGCGAGGCCCGCGCCTTCCCGCGCGCGGAGGAAGCGCTTGCGCCAGCCATCGAGGTGCGTGCCTTTGCCGCTCCCATCGGCGTGGAGGAAGACCCGGTCACCGGCAGTTTCAACGCGAGCCTTGCCGAATGGCTGATCGCCGAGGGCCACATGCCGGACCACTACGTCGCGTCGCAGGGGCAGGTGCTGGGCCGCGACGGACGCGTGCACGTCACGCGCGACGGCGACCGGCAGGTCTGGGTCGGCGGGGACTCGGTCACCTGCATCGACGGGCAGGTCGCGCTCTAGCTTGGCCGGCCATGAGCCGCCGGGCCGCCCCAAGGCAAATCCCGAAGCGCCGTTGCGCGAGGGCAGTCCAATGAGCCCCCGCCCGACCGTTCCGAAGGGGGCTCGCACCGCAGTGCGGCGCATGGAGGTTATCCAATGAATGCGCGCGTCGACCATCTGGTGATCGCGGCCCGCAGCCTCGACGAAGGCGTTCGCTGGTGCGAGGCGACGCTCGGCGTCACACCGGGCCCGGGCGGCGCGCATCCGCTGATGGGCACGCACAACCGACTGATGAAGATCGCGAGTGCCGCCTTCCCGCGCGCCTATCTGGAAATCATCGCGATCGCGCCAGGCGCGAAGCCAACGCGCGGCAGCACGAAGCATCGATGGTTCGATCTGGACGACGCCCACCTCCAGGCGACGCTCGCGCGCGGCGGGCCGCGCCTCGTGCACTTCGTCGCCGAGGTGCCGGACGCACATGCAACCGTGCATGCGCTCGGCCGGACGCGACTCGATCGCGGCCACGTGATCGAGGCCTCGCGCGACACGGCAGCCGGGCGCCTCTCGTGGCAGATCACCGTGCGCGACGACGGGCAGCGACTGTTCTATGGCGCGCTGCCCACGCTGATTCAGTGGGGGCCGGTCCATCCGAGCGACAGCATGGCCGATTCGGGCGTGGCGCTGCGCTCGCTCGATCTTGCGCACCCGCGTGCCCCGGATCTCGACGTCGCGCTGCGCACCATCGGGCTCTCCGGCGTATCGCTCGCAAACGGCGCACCCGACCTCCATGCCGTGCTCGAAACACCGCGCGGCACCGTCTCGCTGCATTCAGGAGGAATCTGACGTGCTGACGCCCACCGAAATCGCGTGGTTCACCCTCGCTGCTCTGGTGCTGGTCCTGACGCCGGGGCCCAACATGGTCTATTGCGTTTCCCGCGCGCTTTGCCAGGGCCAGGCCGCGGGACTGATTTCGCTGGGCGGGGTCCTGCTGGGCTTCGTCGTTCACCTGATGGCCGCGGCCCTCGGCCTGACCGCACTGCTGATCGCGGTGCCCTTCGCGTTCGACACGATTCGCCTCGCCGGCGCCGCCTACCTGCTTTGGCTCGCGTGGCAAGCGATCAAACCCAACGGCAGAGCGCCGTTCGAAGCCCGCCTGTTGCCGCAGGACCGGCCGGCCAAGCTCTTCAGCATGGGTTTCCTGACCAACGTGCTGAACCCCAAGGTCGCGATGTTCTACCTGTCGTTCTTTCCGCAGTTCCTGCATCCGGACCGCGGCTCCGTCCTCCTGCAAAGCCTGGAACTGGGTGCGATCCAGATTCTCGTGAGCGGCGGGATCAACGCACTGCTGGTTCTCGGCGCCGCAGGCATCACCGCCTTCCTCTCGCGCAGCCGGGGCTGGCTGCTGGCACAGAGGTACCTGATGGGAAGCGTTCTCGCGGCGCTGGCGGTCCGCATCGCCTTGTCGGGCAGGAAGTGAGGCGACCGGCGGTGCGGGCACGGACGCGCTTGCGATCGCCAGAGTTCATTCTTGGTGACATTGTTCACCGAATCCACCATACTGATTCGCATCTGCCTGGGGCTTGGCTTCTGGGGACTGGTGCCCCTGTAGAATGTGTGCCCTCGTCCCCTGGGGGCCAACCGTGGCCCTCAAGAATGGTTGGATTGCATGAACAAGCGCGTCATCGTCGCCGACGACCACCCCATCATCCGGGCGGGTGTGCGCATGGTGTTGGAAAGCGCGACGAACATCTCGGTCGTCGCGGAAGCCGATTCGCCGGAAGCGCTTCTGTCGACGTTGCGCGAGACGCCCGCCGATCTGCTCATCACCGATTTTTCAATGCCGGGCGGCCAGGAGGCCGACGGTCTCGGCCTGCTTCAGCGCATCCGGCGCCTGTACCCTGATCTACCGATCATCGTCCTCACGATGGTGGGCAATGTCGGCGTGATCGGCGCGATCCTCGGGACGGGTGTGCGCGGCCTGATCGACAAGTCGGCCGGGATGGCCGAGATCTCGCTTGCGATCCAGGCGGTGGGCCAAGGGCGGGACTATGTCAGCACCACTTTCAAGCAGAGCCTTCTGCAGAGCCAGTTCAACTCCGAAGCCGGTGTGGCTGCCCGGCTGTCGCCGCGGGAAGTCGAGGTGCTTCGACTTTTCGCATCCGGCATGACGGTGTCCGCGATTGCCGATCGGCTTTCACGCAGCGTCAAGACCGTCAGTCGTCAGAAGACGGATGCGATGAGCAAGCTCGGCCTCAAGAGCGACCTCGAGATTTACGCCTTCGCGCGCGAGCACAACCTGATTTCCTGAGCAGGTCCTGAAGGACTGCGCTCACCCCGCCCCGCCCCGCGCACACAGCGTGCAACGAACGCGGTCGCGCGCTGCATGACGGACTGGAGCGCCCGGCGAGCCGGCGGATAGAGCGCCAGGGCCAGCTGGTCGGAGTGGCCGTTCTCCACGGCCTGGAATGCGCGCACGGTCTCGTCCTCGTCCAGCTGGTGGCAGGCCGAGCTCAGGCGGTGCGCGAGCTGGCGCAGGACGGCGGGGTCGGCCGCGGCGGCCGCCCGGTCCATCGCCTGCAGGTCCTTCTCGGTGGCCTGCACGAAGACACGCACCAGCTTGGCGACCTTGGCCTCATCGCCATCGCACAGCTGCATGAGGCGGCTGTAGCGCGGCGCGGTGGTGGCGCCGGCCTCTTGCTGGGCGGCACCCTGGCGCAGCACCCTGGACAGCGCCTCGCGCAGATCCGCCAGCTGCAACGGCTTGGACAGATACGCATCCATCCCCAGCGCCAGACAGCGCTCGGCCTCGCCCTGCAGCGCATTGGCCGTCAGCGCCACGATCGGCAGCCGCGGCAGGCCCCGGGCGGCCTCGCCCTGGCGAAGGCGCGCGGTCAGCTCGTAGCCGTCCAGCCGCGGCATGTGACAGTCCGTCAGCAGCATGGCGTAGCCCGCGCCGCTCGCCTGCGCCGCCTCCAGCATCTCCCAGGCCTGCTGGCCGTCTTCGGCGCAATCGCAGACATAGCCCAGCTTGAGCAACTGGCGGGTGATGACCTCGCGGTTGATCGGATGGTCCTCGGCCAGCAGCACGCGCTGGCCCCGGCCGGTGGCGTCGGGTGATGTCCCCGCTGGCGCCGGCTGCCGGGCCGCCGCATCGATGGCCAGCCGGTGCGGCGCACTGCGCCCGGGCGCGGCGCCCACGCTGGGCACCCACGGGCGCAGCGGCAAGGTCACGATGAAGCGGCTGCCCGCACCCAGCGCGCTCTCGCAGCGCACGCTGCCGTGCATCAGCTCCACCAGCTGCCGGACGATGGTCAGCCCCAGGCCCGTGCCGCCGTAGCGCCGCGTGGTGGCGATGTCGGCCTGGCGGAAGGGCTCGAACAGGGTCCTGACCGCCCGCGGATCGATGCCGATGCCCGTGTCCTGCACGGCCAGTTCCAGCTCGCCCCGGGGGTGCGCCGCGCCTGTACCCGCACCTCGCCCTGGTGGGTGAACTTGATCGCGTTGCCGATCAGGTTGGTGAGCACCTGGCGCAGCCGCACCGAGTCGCCCACCACGAACTGCGGGATCGCCGCATCGACGTGAAAGCCCAGCCCGATGGCCTTGCGCGCGGTCTCGGCCGCGAAGGTGGCGCAGACATCCTCCACGAGGCTGGCCAGCGCCAGCGGCCGGCTCTCGATGGCCAGCATGCCCGCCTCGATCTTGGAGAAGTCCAGGATGTCGTTGATGATGGTCAGCAGCGACACCGACGACTCGCGGCAGCGCATGAGCATGCCGCGCTGCTCCTCGTTCAGGGGCGTGTCCAGCACCAGGTCGATCATCCCCAGCACGCCGTTCAAGGGCGTGCGCACCTCGTGGCTCATCATGGCCAGAAAGTGCGCCTTGGCCTCCACCGCCGAGCGCGCTTCCTCGGCCTTGGTCACCGGGCTCGCCTTCAGGGCCTCTTCCTCCGAGATGTCCTTGGCGATGCCGATGAAGGAGACGAGCGTGCCGGGGCCGTTCGGGTCGTCTCGCACGGCCAGGCTGCCGCGCACTTCCACCGTGCGCTCCACGCCGTCGGGACCGCAGATGCGGAACTGCTGGCGGTAGGCGCCGCGGCGCCGGCGATACACCTCCTCCAGGCGTGCGGCTACGCGGTGGCGGTCCTGCGGATGCACGCGCAGGAACAGCTGGCGATAGGTGACCGGCTCGTCCTCGCCAAAGCCGCAGATCTCGCGGATGCGGCGGTCCGTGGTGATGGGCACGTCCAGGAACGCCGGGTCACTCAGGTGGGCGCGCGCGCCCAGGCACGCCACGGAGCGCCACACGCCCAGCCCCCGATGCTCAGCGCCAGTTCCAGGTCGGTACGCGATTGTTCGAGTTCGGCCCGGATCTGCATGTCCGCGGTGACGTCGATCGCCAACCCGACAAGGCCGAGCGCCCGCCCGTGTTGATCGTAGATGGGTTGCTTACGCGACTTGAAATTGCGCAAGACACCATCGACCTCAATCTCATCGTCATAGGTGCGCGCGACGCCCGAAGCAATCAACTCGCGGTCCTGGGCGACAAAGCGCTTCGAAAGCGCGGGCCCGAAGACGTCCCGGTCGCTCTTGCCGATGACACGCTCGGATTCGACGCGGAAGACGCGCTCGAACTCCGTGTTCAAGGCCTTGAAGCGGAGCCGGGAGTCCTTGACGAAAAGAGCGTGCGGGACTGCATCGAGAATGGCATTGAGTGCATCTCCGCGCCGCTGCGCCCGCAATGAGCTGGCGAACCGCACCACCGCCAGCGCCGCGATGCCGACCGAAATCAGGGCCATCCACTGCCAGCTCAGCTCGATGGCCGTGGGCCGCCCGAACAGATAGCTCGCAACGCCCAGGAGGCAGGTCAACAGGGTCGCGCAGATGCCGCCGTCGAACACACGCCGCAGTGGCCCGGGCGCCGCACTTGGACGGAATCTCCCACCGGAATTCGACGAATAGAAGGACGACACGAACGGATTTCACGCCGGACGGCGAAGTTGGATGCTGAAAGGATCAAACCGAGAGCGCGCAACGCGATCGGTCATGGCGATGAAGCGAAGAAGCTAGGCCGGGGCCTTGAAAGCCGGATGCGAGGCGTCCGCAGGCAGACGCGGCGCCACCGCACCCCACGGTGACGCGAACCTGATCGGTGAGCACCGGCCGCGCAAAAGAATGGAATGCGTGCGCGAGTAACGCTCCCAGGCGGATGTTTCGAAGACTTCCATGGCGCCTCGCATGCCGAGCCCGACCAGCGCCGCCAGCGAGTAGACCTTCCAGGAGCCGAAATGCATGCGCGCACGCACGGCCAACCGCTCCAGGACAGCTTCCGCATCGCTCCGCGACACATGACCGACTGCGTGCGCGAGACGGACCAGATAGGCGAGCTGCTGGATGTCCCATGCCAGCACGCTGAGGTGGCCGTGGCTCATCTCGTCGCCGGAGGCAAGCCCGACGGTCGACCGGAGGCCGGGGCGGACACCTTCGCCCCCCGGACGCTGTTCTTCGAGCCATGCGGCAACCGCCTGCATTTCGGCAGGGGAGATTTTCCCCAATTGCTCCACGCGCTGCCCGATCACCCGAAGGCAATCCGCGCGGGTCTCGATCCCCCAGTGCTCGGCCAGCAGACGCCTGACACGATGTTCGGGCAGCGCGCTCGCCAACTGGTTGAAGTTGTCGTTCATGAGCACGGCGAAGTTCGCGCTGAGCAGGCATCCGAACAGCTGCTCGGGCGACATTTCCTCGGCAGGCGCGAACTCGACTTGTCGCGAGTCGCTGCCGAGTGCGCCGGACCTCGGTCGAACGAAAGCCCACGGCATCAAACACCACGCCAGCGCGGCAGCAAACAGAACCATCATGAGAGCTCCCTGGATTTGTCTGGAATAAGGAGAGGGCGGCGGTATCGCCCAATGCGGTTCGATTCAGACTGGGACACCCACGAATCGACTGAAACTGATCGTAAAAAGGGGGCCTGGAGCGCCCATGAGAACCATCTGAAAACACTGCGGCGACCACGCGCCGAGCCGGCTCTTCGTGAACAAAGTCCCACCGCGGATCGTTGAGGAGCGTCACCGCGGTGACGCGGCGAATCGCGGCGGAAGGGCAGAATTCGCCGCATGGGAACCCTCTATCTCGTCCGCCACGGACAGGCCAGTTTCGGCGCGGCGGACTATGACCAGTTGAGCGCCCTGGGCCACAAGCAGTCGGTGCGCCTGGGTGAGTACTGGCGCGAGCGCGGCACGCGCTTCGATGCGGTGATCACCGGCACCTTGCGGCGTCACCGGCAGACCTGGCAAGGCATCGCCGAGGGGCTGGGCCTGTCACCGGACGATGTCCTCCCTGGCCGGGGCTGAACGAATACGACAGCGAGGCCATCATCGCGACCCTCCACCCCGGCAAGCTGGAGAAGGCGGATACGCCAGAGATGTACAGGCACCACTTCCGGCTCCTGCGCGACGGACTCAACGCCTGGATGGAAGGCCGCACCGCGCCGGTGGGCATGCCGAGCTACGTCGATTTCCTGGCCGGCGTGACCAGCGCACTGGACCATGTGCGCGCCCGGCACCATGGCGCGAAGGTGCTCGTGGTGTCGAGCGGCGGGCCGATCTCCACGGCGGTGGGCCACGTTCTCGGCACCAGCCCGGCCACCACGGTGGAACTCAATCTCCGGATGCGCAATTCGGCCGTCACCGAATTCGCGTTTACACCGAAGCGCCACATGCTGGTGACCTACAACACACTGCCGCACCTGGACGGGCCGGCGTACGAGAACTGGGTCACTTACTCCTGAGCACGCGGCGGCGTGCTGCCGGCCCTGAGCCAGTCCAGATAGTCGGCCGAGCCGGCCGTGATCGGCACGCGGACGATCTCGGGCGTCTCATAGCTATGCCGCCCGCGAATGAACGCCTCGAGCGCGCCATAGCGCGCGTCGAGCGTCTTGATGTGCAGAACCCATTCGGGCTCGCGGTGCAGCACGTCCTGCCAGATGTAGAGGCTGCGCACCCGCTGCACCTGGACGCATGCGGCGAGCCGCGCCTCGACGATCGCTTCCGCGAGCGCCTCGGCCTCGTCCTCGGTGCCGATGCTCGTCATCACGATGCAAACGCCTGAATCCATGTGTACCTCCCGGATGAATGGCCTAGCCTTGCCAGACGCCGTATCCCGCCTCGCGCAGCGCAATGCCGAGTTCCACCTCCATCTCGCGCGCGGCTTCATAGGGCATCGGGTTGTACATGGCGTAGAGCGCAGGTAGCAACCGCAGGCCATGATCGCGCACGAAGGCGTTGGCCTGGATGCCGGCCTTGTGCTTGTCGAACCGCACGTCGGGGTCCAGCCCGGTCATGCCGACATAGACGAAAGGCATGCCCAGCCTGTAGCCGGGGTTGACTCGCCGGAACCGCGCCGCATTCCACACGCGGTCGTCGAGTTCGATCACATAGACGTGATGGTGATGGCGGCTGCGCAACTTGCGCATTGGCATGCGACAGACCGGCGCGATCTCACTTGCGCTTGATCAGGCCGTAAAGGAACAGCAGCACGATCGCACCAAGCACCGAGGCGATGAACCCGGCGCCCTGCCCCGCCGAGTACCAGCCCATGGCCTGCCCCGCGTAGGTCGCGAGCAGCGAACCGGCGATGCCGATCAGCGTCGTGACGATGAAGCCGGCCGAGTCGTCGCCGGGCTTGATGGCGCGCGCCAGGAGGCCCGCGACGAAGCCGATCAGAATGGTCCAGACGATGTGCATACGGTTGCCCCGGTTGAGGAAGGAAGGCGGCGCGAGCTGCCGCCATGCAATGCGGCTTTGATGATAGCCGCGTGAATCGCTCCTACACACCCGCTGCGCCCCGACGCTATATAAGAACGGCATGCTCGAGAAACTCCCGGATGCGATCGGCCATGCCCTGCACGATGTGCGGGCAGGACTCGAGAAGATCGCCTTCAACACCATCGGCCTGCGCCAGGGAATGGCGTCGATCACGATGTCCAGCCTCGCGTTCGCCGATCACGCGCCGCTGCCCGCGCGCTACACGGCGGACGGCGAAGGGCATTCGCCACCACTGCACTGGACCGGCATTCCGCCCGGCGCGGTTTCGCTGGTCCTGCTGGTGGAGGACGCAGACTCGCCCACGCCCCACCCGCTGGTGCATGCGATCGCGGTGGACCTGCCCGCCACCGACGGCGGGCTGGCCGACGGTGCATTGTCGGACGACAACACTGACACGGGCGTGCACACCGGCCGCAACTCCTACCTGCGAACCGCCTGGCTGCCGCCCGATCCGCCGCCGGGCCACGGCGTGCATCGCTATGCGTTCCAGATCTTCGCGCTCGGTGCAGCGCATGCGTTCTCCACGAGCCCCGGCCGTGACGAATTGCTCGATGCATTGAAGACTCACGCGATCGCGAGTGGCCTGCTTATCGGCACCTGCGAACGGCACGATGGGTCGATCAAGATCGGCAGCGCCGTGCCGACCGGCGCCGTGCCCGCGAGCTGAGCGATCAGGGATTCGGCGCGTTGCCGATGGTCGCGAGCGGCAGACGCGAAACCTCGGCGAGCAAGGCCGCGAGCTGCGTTGCCGCGGCATCGACGAGTGCGCGGCCTTTCTCGGCGGTGGCGGCGGCGGCGTTTCCGGCGGCGCCGGCGGGGTTGTAGTCCTCCATCGCCCAGCCCAGCTTGGCGCTCTTGCCGTTGCCGAGGATCGGGTAGTCGCGCGCTCGGCTGCGCGAGGTCGAATCGAAATTCCGGGCCGCGTCCATCGCGACGCCGGCCGGTTCGAGCGCCAGCATCATCGAGGTTTCCATCTCGCCGGCATGCACGCCGAAGCGGTGCTCGTCGGCGCTGAACTGCGCACCCGCATCGCCGAGCGGCAGATTGAACCAGCTGACGCCGTAGACGATCAGGTCGTGCGCCACGCGCAGTTCGCGCGCCACGATGTCCATCGCGCCGACATGCCCACCGTGCGCGTTGAACAGCACCAGCTTCCTGAGGCCCGCGCGCGCCACGCTCGCGCCGATCTCGCTCCAGAGCCGGATCAGCGTTTCGGACGACAGCGTGAGCGTGCCCGGGAAGCGCGCATGCTCGGGGCTGAGACCGATCTGCTGCGTGGGCAGGAAGAGCACAGGGAGCTCGGCCGGCAGCAAAGGCAGCGCCGCCTCGACGATGCCGTCCACCAGCGCCGAATCCACGCAAAGCGGAAGGTGCGGGCCGTGCTGTTCGGTCGCGCCGAGCGGCAGCACCGCGACGGTCGCGGCCGGATCGAGCGCAGCGAAGTCGCGCGTGGTGAGTCGGGACCAGAAGCGGCTGGCGGGGGCATTCATGCGGGCGATCTTAGTGTCCCGGCTTCACTTCCGGGCGACGCGCCACACCGCATTGCCGACATCGTCGGCGACGAGCAGCGCACCGCCCTTGTCCAGCGCCACGCCGACCGGGCGGCCTTGCGCCTTTTCGTCGGCCGAGAGAAAGCCTGTCAGAAAATCCACCGGCGGTCCGCTCGGACGGCCATCGGCAAAGGGCACGAACACCACCTTGTAGCCGGCCATCGGCTT
Organism: Variovorax ureilyticus; assembly: GCF_050632185.1. Classification (GTDB taxonomy): domain Bacteria; phylum Pseudomonadota; class Gammaproteobacteria; order Burkholderiales; family Burkholderiaceae_C; genus Variovorax; species Variovorax ureilyticus_A. Next base: position 193,104 of record NZ_CP192579.1, on the reverse strand, counting down.
GCGGTTCCACGAGCCGTGCTCGCCGATGAAGGCGCCGTTCGCGAATTCCGGCGGCATGCCGCGCGGGCTCGAGAACGCGATGCCGAGCGGCGCGCGGTGCGAGCCCAGCGCGTAGTCGGGCACCACGGCCTTCGCGACCATGTCGGGGCGCTGCGGCTCGACGCGGGTATCGACGTGATGGCCGAAGTAGCTCCACGGCCAGCCATAGAAGGCCCCGTCTTTCACCGAGGTGAGGTAGTCAGGCACGAGGTCGCTGCCGAGCTCGTCGCGCTCGTTGACCACCGCCCACAGCACCTGCGTTGCGGGCTCCCAGTCCAGTGCCACCGGATTGCGCAGGCCGCTCGCGAAGAGGCGCTTCCGGCCGGTCTTCGCGTCCACCTCCCAGACCGACGCACGCCCTTCCTCGGCCTCCAGGCCGTTCTCGCCGGCGTTGCTGTTGGAACCGACGGTCACGTAGAGCCTGGTGCCGTCGCGGTTCGCGACCACGTGCTTGGTCCAGTGGTGATTGATGTCGGCGGGCAGATCGGTCACCTTCACCGGCGCCGCGGCGATGCGCGTCTCGCCTTCGGTGTACGGCACCTTGACCAACGCATCGGCGTTGGCGATGAAGAGCTCGTTGCCGACCAGCACGACGCCGAAGGGCGACACCAGCTTGTCGATGAACACCTTGCGCACATCGGCGACCCCGTCGCCGTCGGTGTCGCGCAACAGGGTGATGCGGTTGGCGCTGGGCACCCCGGCGCCGGCCCATCCCTCGACGATGTCCATCGCCTTTTCGCGGACCTTCGCGGCCAGTCCCTTGCCTTCGCCGCCTTCGGGCTTGGGCGGCCGGTTGCTCTCCACCACGAGCACGTCGCCATTGGGCAATGTGTAGACCATCCGAGGATGGTCGAGCCCGCGCGCGAAGGCGGTCACGACGAAGCCTTCGGGCGCGATCGGGCCGGCCTTGTCCGCCCAGCCGACGGGCGGCGCGATGTGGATGGTCGGGATCAGGGTCTTGACCGGCGGCGGCAGTTCGGGCGCCTGGCCGATGCCCGCCTCGGCGGGCAGCTTCGCGGCCTCGCCGCAGGCGCCGAGCAGCGCGGCGACGGCCAGCATCGGGCCGAGGGTCGCCGCGCGCGCGGCGTGGGGAAGAAGCGCTTTCATCATCTTCGATGTCCTTGGATCGCCACGAAATGGCATCCGTTTGTATCCTGCCATCGGCATCGCGTCCGGATGTCGGCGACGGGCGCTTTCAGTCGTGGGAGCCACCCGGGCCAGGCGCGGCCGCTACCATCGCGCGATGACCGACGAACTGTTCCGCTCAGACGCCTACCTGCGCGACTGCGACGCCCGCGTGCTGCGCATCGAGGAAGGCGGCATCGTGCTCGACCGCACCGTGTTCTATCCGCAAGGCGGTGGACAGGCGGGCGACAGCGGCTGGCTGCTGCTGGCCGATGGCCGCGAAATCGCGATCGCCGACACCCGCAAGGCCAAGGATGCCGAAGGCAAGGCAACCCACGAGATCCTCCATGTGCCCGCACCGGGCCAGGAAGCGTTGCTGGGCACGCTGAAAGCCGGCGACAGCGTGAAGGCGCGTATCGATTGGGAGCGCCGGCACCGCCTGATGCGCTTTCACACCGCCACGCACCTGCTGTGCCACCTGGTGCCGCAGCCGGTCAACGGATGCTCGATCACGCCCGAGTACGCGCGCCTGGACTTCCACATGACCGAACCGCTCGACAAGGAAGCGCTCACCGCCGGTCTCGCGCAACTGGTCGCGGCCGGGCATCCGCTCAGCGTCGGCGCGATCACCGACGCCGAGCTCGATGCCAACCCCGCCCTCGTGAAGAGCATGAGCGTGCAGCCGCCGCGCGGCACCGGCACCGTCCGCACGATCCGCATCGGCGATGCGGCGCTGATCGACTTCCAGCCCTGCGGCGGCACCCACGTCGCCAACACGCGCGAGATCGGTGCGGTCGTCGTGACCAAGATCGAGAAGAAGAGCGCGAACAGCCGCCGCGTGGTGCTCGGGTGGGCCACGTGAAGCCCCCCGGAACTTCGACCGGGGCGTCCACTCCGACTGAACCGCATGGCAATCCTGATTCGTCGACGCGCCGCGGGCCTCTGGCTCGCCGCCCTCGCCGCCGTGGCCGTCTCGTTGCCGGCCGCAGCACAACTCTCCCCGCGGGTCGGCCCGGTCGTGACCACACCCCACGTGCGCGCCGAGCTGATCGCGCATGCGCCCGAGGGCATCTCGCCCGCAACGCCGGCCTGGGTCGGATTGCAGATCACGCACCAGCCCGAGTGGCACACCTATTGGAAGAATGCCGGCGATTCCGGCCTGCCGACCGAACTGGCGTGGACGCTCCCGCCCGGCGTGTCGAGCGGCGACATCGCGTGGCCCGTGCCGCGGAAGATCCCGATCGGCAATCTCGCCAACTACGGCTACGAAGGCACGGTGCTGCTGCCGGTGCCGCTCACGGTGGGGCCGGACTTCAAGCCGCCCGCATCGCTTGTCGGCGTGCAGGAGCTCGACATCAAGCTCAAGGCCTCCTGGCTGGTCTGCCGCAAGGAGTGCATTCCAGAAGAGGGCGAGTTCCAGCTCAAGGTGCCGCTGCATGGATCGACCGCCCTGCACAAGAGCGACTTCGAGGCCGCATGGGCCGCACAGCCCGTCGCGCTCGACAGGCCCGGCGACATCCGGATCGACGGCAACAAGCTTCAGGTCCGGCTCGACGGCCTGCCCGCGTCGATTCGCGGCAAGACGCTGGAATTCTTCCCGGAGACCGGCGAGGTCATCCACACCGCGGCGGTGCTCGGAAAGGACTGGACGCAGTCGTGGCAAGGCGAAGCGTGGACCGCGACCATCCCGCTCGCGGAGCAGCGCAGCGCGAGCCCCGCCGTGATGCCAATCGTCGTCGCGCTCGCGGATGCCGACCGGCAATCGGGCCAGCCGATTGCATGGCGGGTCGAGGCACCGGTGAGCGGCGCCCGGCCCGCGGTGACTTCCAAGGCCCAGGTCTCCCCGGCATTGCAGGCCGCGCTCGAAGCCAACGCCGGCGCGCCAACAGCATTGCGCCCCTCCGGCACGCTCGTCGCAGCCCTCCTGGGTGCGTTGATCGGCGGCCTGCTGCTCAACCTGATGCCCTGCGTGTTCCCGGTGCTGGCGATCAAGGTGCTGCACTTCACGCGGCATGCAGAGGATCGCCGAGGGCATCGTCTGGCCGCGATCGCCTACACCTGCGGCGTCATCCTGTCCTGCCCGGCGCTCGGCGGCGCGATGCTCGCGCTGCGCGCGGCCGGCACCCAGCTCGGCTGGGGGTTTCAACTGCAATCGCCGGCGGTCGTGGCCGCGCTTGCGGCGCTGTTCACGCTGATCGGGCTCAACCTCGCAGGGCTGTTCGAGTTCGCCAATGTCGCGCCGAGGTCGCTCGCGGCGGCGCAGGTCCGGCATCCGGTGGTCAACGACTTTCTCTCGGGCGTGCTCGCCGTGGTGGTCGCATCGCCCTGCACCGCGCCGTTCATGGGCGCATCGCTCGGCTTTGCGATCGGGCTGCCGGCGGCGCAAGCCCTGCTGATGTTCGCCGTGCTCGGGCTGGGTCTGGCATTGCCCTATCTGCTGGCGGGCTTCGTTCCGGCGGTAGCGCTTCTGTTGCCGAAGCCGGGCGCGTGGATGCAGACCTTGCGCCACCTGCTCGCATTTCCGATGTTCGCGACGGTGGCCTGGCTGGTCTGGGTGCTCGGCCAGCAAAGCGGCATCGACGGCGCGGGCGCGCTGCTCGGCCTGCTGGTCTGCCTCGCGGCCATCGTCTGGGCGTTCACCTTGCGTGGCCGGACCCGGGTCGTGATCGCGGGCATCCTCATCGCCGCGACGGCCGCGCTGACGGCCGCGATCGGCGGCAGCGTCCTGCGGGTCGCCGAGCCGGCCTCCGCATCGGCGGGCGACCGCTGGCAGCCCTGGTCCGAAGCGAAGGCCGCCGAACTCCGGGCAGCCGGCCGGCCGGTGTTCGTCGACTTCACCGCCGCTTGGTGCGTCACCTGCCAGTACAACAAGCGCGCCACGCTTTCGAGCGCCGAGGTGCTCGCCGATTTCGACGCCAGGAACGTCGCCCTGCTCCGGGCCGACTGGACGCGGCGCGATCCGGCCATCACCGCCGCACTGACCGCGCTGGGCCGCAGCGGCGTGCCGGTCTACGTGCTCCAAGCACCGGGGAAGGAACCGGTGGTCCTGACCGAAATCCTGAGCACGGAGGAGGTGCGCGCGGCGCTGGCCAGGCTGTGAGACCATGCGCCGGTACGGGTTGTCACAAACGCTTGAAGAATCCGTTCTAAGCTGTCGTGGTTGTTGAGTTTTATCGATTGGAGTTCAAGCTGACCATGTCGTCATCGTCATCTGTAGATTCCCGTTCGTACCGCGCCGCACGCGAGGCCAGGGCCGCATTGAGCCGCGCCTCGCGCCGCGCCGTGATGGCAGCCGCCGTCGCCCTCGGCGCCACTTTCCTCATGAATGCGCAGGCCACAGCCGCACCCGCCGTGGGCCAGCCGGCGCCCGATTTCATCGCCGTCGACACCGCCGGCAAGCAGCATCGCCTGTCCGATTTCGCGGGCAAGTACGTGGTCCTCGAGTGGACGAATCCCGGCTGCCCGTTCGTGCGCAAGCACTACGGCAGCGGCAACATGCCCGCCACGCAGAAGGCCGCCACCGACAAGGGCGTGGTCTGGCTCGCCATCAATTCGACCGAGCGCGCGGCCGGCGACTATCTGCAGCCGCAGGCGCTCGAAGCCTGGATGAAGGAACATTCCGGCGTGCCGACCGCGGTACTCATGGACGAGGACGGCGTGATCGGCCGGACCTACGGCGCGCGCACCACACCGCACATCTACATCGTCGACCCCAAGGGGACGCTCGTGTACGCCGGCGGCATCGACAGCATCGCCTCGGCCCACACCGAGGACATCAAGACCGCCACCAACTACGTCAACCAGGCGCTTGGCGAGGCCTTCGGCGGCAAGTCGATCAGCGCGGCGACGACGCGCCCCTACGGCTGCTCGATCAAGTACAAAACTTAGGTCCCCGCCGCCTCGCCCGCTGCACGCGGCTCCACCTCCTCCGGGGGCGCTCCCTGCGGCCCGGCCGAGCCGGTTCCGCGGGCGCCTGCGACGCGGCCGCTGTCGAAACCTCTGGCTGCGACAATCGGGGGATGCCTTTTGCGCCCCTCCAAAACGACAGCTTCCTGCGCGCCTGCTGGCGGCAGGCCACCGACCACACCCCCGTCTGGCTGATGCGCCAAGCCGGGCGCTACCTCCCGGAATACGTCGCGACGCGCGCGAAAGCCGGCAGTTTCATGGGGCTCGCGACCAACGTCGACTACGCGACCGAGGTCACGCTGCAGCCGCTCGCGCGCTTTCCGCTGGACGCGGCGATCCTCTTCTCCGACATCCTGACGGTGCCTGATGCAATGGGCCTCGGCCTTTCGTTCGAAGCCGGCGAAGGGCCGCGCTTCGCGCGCCCGGTGCGCGACGAGGCGGCGATTTCCGCGCTCGCCGTGCCGGACATGGACAAGCTGCGCTACGTCTTCGATGCGGTCACGTCGATCCGCAAGGCACTCGCCGGCCGCGTGCCGCTGATCGGCTTTTCGGGCAGCCCGTGGACGCTCGCCTGCTACATGGTCGAAGGCGCGGGTTCCAGCGACTACCGGCTGGTCAAGACGCTGATGTACAGCCGCCCGGACCTGATGCACCGCCTGCTCGGCGTCAACGCGGATGCGGTGGCGACGTATCTCAATGCGCAGATCGCGGCGGGGGCGCAGGCGGTGATGGTGTTCGACAGCTGGGGCGGCGTCCTGGCCGATGGCGCGTTCCAGGAATTCAGCCTCGCCTACACCGCTCGGGTGCTCGCGCAGCTGCGCCGCAACGGCGCCGACGGCAGGCCCGTCCCGCGCATCGTATTCACCAAGGGCGGAGGCCTCTGGCTGCAGGACATGCGCGCACTCGACTGCGAAGTGCTGGGGCTCGACTGGACCGTGAATCTGGGCCGCGCGCGCGCCCTCGTCGGCGACGGCGACGGCGGCAAGGCACTGCAGGGGAACATCGATCCGAATGTGCTGTTCGCACCGCCGTCGCAGATCGAAGCAGAAGTTGCCAAGGTGCTGCAAAGCTTCGGCACGCCGCACACCGATACCGAGACGAACGGCCCGACGCACATCTTCAACCTCGGCCACGGCATCAGCCAGTTCACGCCGCCCGAGCACGTCGCAGCGCTGGTTGCGGCGGTGCACACGCAGTCCCGAGCGCTCCGCGCATGACCGTATTGTTATGAGTTGTAAACAACGAGATCGTCGATCCGATGTTTGTCAAGGGGCAAAGAGCGTGAGGAGGGACTGACTTATGCACAAAACGGCTGTTGCGGTGCGCAAAACCATCTGAAGTGCGCCAACCCGTGCTCCTAAAGCGATAGCGTCGCTAAGTTATTGATTTATATGGGTTTTGAACTTTGCTTTTTTTGCGGGCATTCCAGCCGGAGCCTTGATTTCCGGGGCTTGGCGGCGCGTCGAGCCCCAATATCAACAAAGTTATCCACAGAAAATCTGGATGGTGTGCAAAGCACTGACAAATCAACAACTTAGGTCGTTTTGCTCAAAGTCGCTTTAACAAACCCGTCCTTCTGGAGCCCGCGTTGAATTGGCAAATCGACGTTGCGGTTCAGACACCGGCGCACAGCGCACTAGGGGATGTCCTTAGCTACGCCAGTGGTGCGCCGGTGACGCCGGGGACGTTGCTGCGGGTTCCGCTGGGGCGTCGCGAGGTGCTCGGCGTCGCCTGGTCGGTCCGGCAGGACGACGCCGGACCGGCGGCAATGGCGCTCAAGCCGATCGCCGCCGTCCTCGACGCGCTCGCGCCGCTCGGCGACGCATGGCGCGATCTCGTCGCCTTCGCCGCACGCTACTACCAGCGCTCGCTGGGCGAGATCGCGCTGGCCGCCCTGCCGCCGCAGCTGCGCGATCTCTCCGCGGTCCAGCTTGCACGACGGCTGAAGCGAAAAAGCGCCGAGGCCGCCGCATCGGCCGCGAGCGGGATGGCGCCTTCCCACGTGACGCTCAGCGCCGAGCAGGCCGAGTCGCTGGCGCGATTCGAGGCCGAAGCCGGCCCTTTCCTGCTTTTCGGCAGCACTGGCAGCGGCAAGACCGAGGTCTATCTGCGCGCCGTCGCCGCACTGCTGGCGCGCGAGCCGCAAGCCCAGGCGCTCGTGATGGTGCCGGAGATCAACCTGACGCCTCAGCTCGAAGCCCGCTTCAAGGAGCGCTTCGGCCCGGATGCGGTGGTGTCGCTGCACAGCGGAATGACGAATCCGCAGCGGCTCGCGAGCTGGCTCGCCGCACACAGCGGTGCGGCGAGGATCGTGCTCGGCACGCGCATGGCGGTCTTCACGTCGATGCCGATGCTGCGGCTCATCGTCGTCGACGAGGAGCACGATCCCAGTTACAAGCAGCAGGAAGGCGCCCGTTACTCGGCGCGCGACCTGGCCATCTGGCGCGGACGGCGCGAAAACGCGAAAGTGATCCTGGGCTCCGCCACCCCCTCGCTCGAGAGCTGGCACCAGAGCCGCCCCGCCGCGGGCGCCGATCCGGGCGGCCGCTACGTGCGGCTCGCGATGCCGTCGCGGATCGGCACCGGCGCGCTGCCCAAGGTGCGCCTCGTGGACATGAACCTGCAGCCGCCGAAGACGGTGCTTTCCGCCGTGCTGCTCGATGCGATCGGGCAGCGCATCGCGCGCGGCGAACAGAGCATGGTTTTCCTGAACCGCCGCGGCTACGCGCCGGTGCTGGCCTGTGGCGACTGCGGCTGGAGGAGCGAATGCCCGCATTGCAGCGCCTTCCGCGTGTTCCACAAGATCGACCGGACGCTGCGCTGCCACCACTGCGGCTTCACCGAGCGCGTGCCGCGCGCCTGCCCCGAATGCGGCAACCTGGACATCGCCCCCGTGGGGCGCGGCACCGAGCGGCTCGAGGAACACCTGGGCGAACTCTTCGCGGCGGTCCGGCGGCCGGACGGCAGCGCGGTGCGCATCGCCCGCATCGACGCCGACAGCACCCGCAAGCAGGGTGCGCTCGAATCGCAGCTCGCCGCCGTTCATTCGGGCGAAGTGGACGTACTCGTGGGCACGCAGATGATCGCGAAGGGGCACGACTTCCGCCGCATCACGCTGGTGGCGGCGATCAATCCGGACGGGGCGCTGTTTTCAAGCGATTTCCGCGCGCCGGAGCGGCTGTTCAGCCTGCTCATGCAATCCGCCGGACGCGCCGGGCGCGATGCGGCCTATGTCTCGGCGCAGGGGGCGACGGCGGAAATGTGGATCCAGACCCACCACCCGCAGCATCCGCTCTTCGCCGCGCTGAAGCAGCATGACTATCCGGCGTTCGCCCAGGGCGAGCTCGAAGAGCGCGCCGCCGCCGGCATGCCGCCCTTCGCCTACCGGGCGCTGCTGCGCGCCGATGCGCGTACGCAGGAGGCCGCGCAGGCATTCCTGGGCGCCGCGAATGCCGCAGCCGACGATTTGCCGGGCGCGGATCAGGTCACGCGCTATCCGGCGGTACCGCTGGCAATCCAGCGCGTGGCGAATGTGGAGCGGGCGCAGATGCTGCTGGAGAGTCCCTCGCGGGCGGCGCTGCAACGGCTGCTGTCCGGCTGGCAACCCGTGCTGCATGAACTGAGGCGTACGCCCGAGGGCAAAGGCGTGATCCGGTGGCTGGTGGACGTGGACCCCCACAGCATCTGAGCGATCCGCGCCGCCTGGCAACCGGCGGCGCACCCTGTCACAGCTGGCCGACCGGCTCCTTGCCCATCTCGACGTACTGCAGGCCCGATCGCTTTCGGCGAGTCGCGGCGCTGGGCCATACCAGCAGCACCATGCTCAAGAGCCCCGCGCTCAGCGCGGCGCCAGTGCGCAGAGCTCCCATGTGCCATAACAAAGCGGCCATGGTGAGCCAGACCAACCACAAAGCCCCTCGCAACCATGTCGTCATGTCAACTCTCCCGATCCAGAAAACCACTTTATCAGCGCTCGTGAAAACCTAAGCATTAAGGATATGGGAATATTTGGCACTATCGCTCTATTGCGTCCCCGGCGCGTAGGAAATACTCTGAAACAGTAGTTGACGGCGTATCGACGCGTTGCCCAAGCTACGGGGGAAAGCATGGTTCCATGCCGGTCCGACAAGGGGTGGACAAGTGAAATCGCCGTTCGGAGTTTTGTGGGGTATTTCGCTCGCGCTGCTGTGGCCGGCGGCGCATTCTGCGGAGCTGGATCTGCAGGGCAGCCGCCTTGTCGTGAGCGGCATGCTGGACGGCACGGTCATCAAGGCCTTCGAGGAGCATCTGGCGACCGGCCGCATCCGGACGGTGGTATTTGAGAACTCGCTGGGCGGCACGCCCGAAGTGGCCAACGAATACGCCCGCGCGATCCGGGCCAGCGGCGTCAACACCGAGGCCAAGGGGCAATGCCACGCCGCCTGCGCCTATGCGTTCCTCGCAGGCAAGGAACATCGCTTCGGCCGCGGCTTCCAGGTGAATGGCCTGCTGATTCCGGTTGCGGGACGGCCGCGCCCCGCCGATCTCGTGAGCCGCTGGAACGGGGACGATGGCGTCCGCGCGCTGGCGGACTTCATCGCCCCGCCGGCCGACGTGGCGCCCACGGGCGCCGCCGCGGTCGCTGACGCCTCAGCGGCTGTTCAGGCCGCGCCGCCCAAGGAACGCTGGCAACCCAACCAGGGCGTGCTGTTCGTCTCGACGCCGACGCTGTTCGGCCGCGTCTACAACAGCTACTACTGTGACGGAACACAGGGGCGCGACATGTCGCGCTGCGAGCTGCTCTCCGACGCCGACCCATACAAGCTCGGCGTCCTGACACCCTAAGGCGCCGCGCGCAGCCATCCCGCGACCAACGGGAAGCTGAAGAAGGCGGCCACGGTGGTCCAGAAGATGATCCGCGCCACACGCGCATTGTCGGCCCCGAAGCGCTCGGCCAGCATCGACACGTTGCTCGCGCTCGGCAGGGCCGCAATGAGCACGATCGTGACCAGCGTCGATGGCGCCAGCGCCAAGCCCTGAGCCATGGCGCCGCGCGCGATACCGTAGACCAGCAAGGGATGTGCAATCAGCTTGATCGCAATCACCGGCAGCACGTCCGAAAGCGGCGCCCTGGGCGGCGGTGCGGACGCGCTTCCCATGGCCTCGGCCACGACCGCGCTGGCCTGGTGCCCCCGCGCCAGCACCGCGGCGCGCGCGAGCACCGCGCCGATGGTGAAGAGGGCGACCGGCGACGCGGCCTCCGCGAGCATCGCGATCGTGCGGTCGACCGCGGCAGGCAGAACCAGCCCGGTCGCCGAGGCAAGGCCGCCCAGCACGATCGACCATGGCATGGGGTTCTGCGCGATGCCGCGCAGCGCCTGCCGCACCGCCCTGGCCGCGCCATGTTCGTCGGCGCCGTCGAGCCGCGACAGCGCGATGCACAGCGAGGAAGTCACGATCATGTCGAACGCGATGCTGATGATGGTGGGCGTCGCCGCCTGCGCACCGAGGATCGCCACCAGCAGCGGAACGCCCATGAAACCGGTGTTCGGAAAAGCCGCCACCAGGGCGCCGAAGGCGGCGTCGTTCCAGCCGATGCGCCGGTTGCGGCTCCATGCCACCGTCACGCCCACCACGATCAGGGCAGAGAGGCCCCAGATCAGAACGACGCCGGCGTCGAGAAGTTGGGCGATCGGAGCACCCGCACCGAACCGGAAAAGCATGCATGGCAGCGCGAAGTACAGAACGAAGACGTTCAGGCCCGGGATCGCCGCCAGCGGCAGCGCCCCGCCGCGAGCCGCCGCGTAACCGGCTGCAATCAATGCGAAGAAGGGAACGGTGACAAGGAATATCTGCAGCACGCGGCGATTGTCCCCGTGCCCGGCCGCAGGCCGCGGCAGCGCGCAACTAGCGCAAAAAACGGCGCGGGTCTAGCACAAATCACGGCGCCGGCGCATGCGAGCCGCCCCGTATCATTGCCCGCTTTGCGCCTCCCCGCTCCCGTCTTTCCATGTCCTCCGGTCTCAATCTCGCGCAGCAAGAAGCGGTCAACTACATGCACGGGCCCTGCCTCGTGCTCGCGGGCGCGGGTTCCGGCAAGACGCGCGTGATCACCCACAAGATCGCGCGCCTGATCCAGGCGGGGCTCGAGCCCAAGCGCATCGCCGCCATCACCTTCACCAACAAGGCCGCCGCCGAAATGCGCGAGCGCGCCAAGGGGCTGATCGGCCGCGATGCGAAGAACGTGGTGGTCTGCACCTTCCACGCGCTTGGCGTGCGCATGATGCGCGAGGACGGCGCGGTGCTGGGCCTGAAGCCGGCCTTCAGCATCCTCGATGCCGACGACGTGGCAAAGATCCTGAAGGATGCCGGCGGCACCAGCGACCTGGCGACCGCGCGCATCTGGCAGTGGACGATCAGCAAGTGGAAGAACATGGGCCTGAACGCGGCGCAGGCCGAAGCGCAGGCCGCGGATGACAACGAGCGCATCACCGCGCGCATCATGGCCCGGTACGAGGAGCGGCTCGTTGCCTACCAGAGCGTGGATTTCGACGACCTGATCGGCATGCCGCTCAAGCTGCTGCGCGAGTTCGACGAGGTGCGCGCCAAGTGGCAGGCCGCGCTCGGCCACATCCTGGTCGATGAATACCAGGACACCAATGCCACGCAGTATGAGGTGCTCAAGGCGCTGGCCGGCGAGCGCGGCCGCTTCACGGCGGTGGGCGACGACGACCAGTCGATCTACGGCTGGCGCGGCGCGACGCTCGACAACCTGCGCAAGCTGCCGATCGACTATCCCAGCCTCAAGGTCATCAAGCTCGAGCAGAACTACCGCAGCACGAGCGCGATCCTGCGCGCGGCGAACAACGTGATCGGCCCGAATCCCAAGCTCTTTCCGAAGACGCTGTTCAGCGAGCTCGGCGAGGGCGAGCCGGTGCGCGTCGTCGATGCCGACAACGAGCAGCACGAGGCGGAGCGCGCCGTCGCCCGCATCCAGAGCCTGCGCGCCGGCGATGCGAGCTCGCAGGGCCAGCAGTTCAGGGAATTCCGCGACTTCGCGATCCTCTACCGCGCGAACCACCAGGCCAGGGTGTTCGAGCAGGCACTGCGCAAGGCGCAGATCCCGTACAAGGTCTCGGGCGGACAGAGCTTCTTCGACCGGGCGGAAATCAAGGACCTTTGCGGCTGGTTCCGGCTGTGGGTCAACAACGACGACGACCCGGCCTTCCTGCGCGCGGTGACCACGCCCAAGCGCGGCATCGGACACACCACGCTCGCGAGTCTCGGCACCTTCGCGAGCCAGTACAAGCTCAGCCTGTTCGAAGCGCTCTTCAGCCCCTCGCTGCCCAGCGTGATGTCCAAGCGCGCGCTGGACGGCCTGCACGAATTCGGCCGCTACATCAACGACCTGGAATACCGCGCACGCCGCACCACGGGCGCCGAAGCCTCGCGTGCCTTCCTCGCCGAGTGGCTCAAGGAAATCGACTACGAGAAGCATCTCTACGACGGCGAGGACAGCGAGCAGGCCGCCGCGAGCCGCTGGACCAACGTGCTGGAGTTCTGCGACTGGATGTCCCAGCGCTGCGGCGGCCAGATCGACGATGCCTCCGGCGCGACGATCGAGAGCGAATCCAAGAGCCTGCTCGAAGTGGCGCAGACGATCTCGCTGCTGTCCACCATCAGCGAGCGGGAGCAGGAGCAGAACGTCGTCACGCTCTCCACGCTGCATGCATCCAAGGGACTGGAGTGGCCGCACGTGATGCTGATCGGCGTGAACGAGGGCCTCTTGCCCTTCAAGCTCGACGACGACAACGGCCGGCAGGAAAAGGTCAGCGAGAACACGCTGGAGCGCCTGCAGGAAGAACGCCGCCTCATGTACGTCGGCATCACGCGCGCGCAGCGCAGCCTCGCGGTGAGCTGGACCAAGCGCCGCAAGAAGGGCCGCGAGATGGTGGCCGCGCAGCCGAGCCGCTTCATCGCCGAGATGGCGCTCGACAAGAACACGGTCCGGGAAGACCCCCGCGAAAAGCTCAAGGCGCTGCGCGCCGAGTTCGCGCGCAAGGTCCAGGACAACGCAGCTGCGGCCGCCGCCGCGTCGGCACCATGAAGCGCGCGCTGCTCGCCTGCCCGGCGGCGGCGGCCTGCCTGCACTCGGGCCACGTGCTTGCCCAGGAGGCGTCGCCCGCCACGGCCGCGCCCGGCTGCCCCGCGACCGCCTCGGACATGCCGCTCGAAACGCTCTTCGGCACCTGGGAGGCGCGCTTCGAAGGCGTGCCCGGCGTCGCCAAGGTGCAGCTCGCCAAGCATCCCGACTATGCCGGCGTGCGCGGCACGATCACGCGCGGCGGCGGCGACACGCCGGCCGGCGTCTCGCAGCTCGCCGGGGACGTCGACGAGGACGGCTATCTGAGCCTCGACGAATCGGCGGACGGCCACGCAATCAGCGGCGTCTGGCTGGGAGAACTCCAGGCCGCCTCCTGCGGCAAGGAATTCAAGGGAGTCTGGCGGAACGCCGCGGACGAGAGCACGCGACCGTTCGTGCTGACCAAGATCAACAACAACAGCGGGAAATGACGATGAGAACAAGAACGATGGGGGAATCCGCTCTTTCGCGGCGGTTATCGCGGGGCTCGGCGCGACCACCGCTCAGGCGCAGGCCGCGGACAGGCCACCCAGCCCGCTCGCGGATGCGCAGCTCACCTGGCAGGCATGCCAACAGTTGACCGGCAACAACGAAGCGCGCCTGGCGTGCTTCGACCGGTGGGCCCAACAGCAGTCGCTACCCGCCGCAGCCGTGCCTCCAGCACCGGCCGTCCTTGCCGACACGCCGCCACCAACGCCCGTCGATGCCAGCGTGCCCGCGACGCGCGTGGTTACGGCGGGAACCGCGGACGGTTGCCGCGACCGCCAGTACAGCTCGCTGTCGCGTTTCTGGGAGCTCGAGGCGGGCACCGATTGCGGCACCTTCGGCTTCCGCGGATACCGCCCGCTCAATGTCTCTTTCGGCGTGGCAGCGCGCGATCCCGAAACCCCGACATCGCCGGCGATCGGCCGCAGCGCCCTGGTCGACCGCCCCTACCAGGCGCAGGACATGCGCATCGGACTCTCGCTTCGCACCAAGCTGGCAGAAGGTCTGCTGACCGGCGACGATCCGGCGAAAAAGGACTCCCTCTGGTTCGGCTACACCCAGCAATCGACCCGGCAGATCTTCAACGAGGACCTTTCGCGGCCGTTCCGGACCACCGACCACGAGCCGGAATTCATCTACGTCTACCCGACCGATTACAAGCTGCCGGGCGGCTGGCGCCTGCGCTACGGCGGGCTCGGCCTGAACCACCAGTCCAACGGCCAGGACCTTCCCCTGTCGCGAAGCTGGAACCGGGTCTACCTGATGGGCGGCGCGGACCTGGACGATCGCTACGTCATCACCGCACGCATCTGGAAGCGGATCAAGGAATCCACTGCGAAATTGGGCGACCCTGCCGGGGATGACAATCCGGACATCGAGGACTACATCGGCCGCGCCGAAGTGAAGGGCGTCTGGAACTTCGACCGCAACAACCAGTTCGGCGTCACCGTGCGCAACAACCTGCGCACCAGCGGCAACGGCTCGATCCGCCTCGAATGGCTGAAGGCAATCGGCGACCCGGCGCGCAGCAACCTGCGTTTCCACACGCAGTTGTTCTATGGCTACGGTGACACGCTGATCGACTACAACAAGAAGCGCACGGTCTTCATGGTGGGCATCAGCCTGGTCGACTTCTGAGGGCCTACCAAGTCACTTCGCGCTCGGGCGTTGCCGAGATGCGGTGGATGGAGATGTCCGCGCCGTCGTACTCCTCCTCCTGGGTGAGCCGGATGCCTACGGTGGCCTTGAGCGCGCCGTAGACAGCCGCGCCCGCCAGAGCGGCCCAGGCGACGCCGATCGCGACGCCGATCAACTGGGCGATCAAGCTGACGCCGCCGATCCCGCCCAGCGCCTTGCTGCCGAAGATGCCCGCGGCGAGCCCGCCCCAAGTCCCGCACAGGCCATGCAGGGGCCAGACGCCGAGCACGTCGTCGATCTTCCACTTGTTCTGCGTCAGCGTGAACATCACCACGAAGATCGCGCCAGCCACGCCACCGACCACGAGCGCGCCGAGCGGATGCATCACGTCGGAGCCGGCGCAAATGGCCACCAGACCCGCCAGCGGCCCGTTGTAGACGAAGCCCGGATCGTTCCTGCCCAGCGCGAGCGCGACGAGCGTGCCGCCCACCATGGCCATCAACGAATTCACCGCCACGAGACCGGAGATCTTGTCGATGGTCTGCGCGCTCATCACGTTGAAGCCGAACCAGCCGACGCAGAGCACCCATGCGCCGAGTGCGAGAAAAGGAATGTTCGACGGCGGATGCGCGCTCAGCGAGCCATCGCCGCGATAGCGGTTCCGCCGTGCACCCAGCAGCAGCACCGCCGGAAAGGCCAGCCAGCCGCCCACCGCGTGCACCACAACCGAACCCGCGAAGTCGTGGAACTCGCTGCCGGTCAACGAGGCGATCCAATCCTGGATGCCCAAGGCCTTGTTCCAGGCAATGCCCTCGTAGAACGGATAGACGAAGCCCACGATCACCGCTGTCGCCACGAGCTGCGGCCAGAACTTCGCACGTTCCGCGATGCCGCCGGAGATGATCGCGGGGATCGCTGCGGCGAACGTCAGCAGGAAGAAGAACCTGACCAGCTCGAAACCACTCTTCGCGGACAGCGCCTCGGCGCCGACGAAGAAATGCGTGCCGTAGGCCACGCCGTAGCCGACGAGGAAGTACACGACCGTCGACACCGAGAAGTCGACGAGGATCTTGACCAATGCATTGACCTGGTTCTTCTTGCGGACCGTGCCGAGTTCGAGAAAGGCGAAGCCGGCATGCATGGCCAGAACCATGATGGCGCCAAGAAGGATGAAGAGCGCGTTTGCGCCCTGAGTTAGTGCGTCCATGGGAGAGCTTGCGAAGGAATTGTCTTGTTGTGGTGCGATTCGCCTCATTTGCGCGAATGCCCGCAAGTAGCAAGCAAAAATGGTGCCTGTTAAGCTCGCTTGTGGTGCCTATTGATCCAGTTCATTGCGCTGCGCACCGAAAAAGGAGCGCGAACTTGGTGCACCGAAAACTGAAAAGCCCCCGAATCCTTTCGAATTCGAGGGCTTTTGATTTGGTGGCCTGGGGCGGAATCGAACCACCGACACGCGGATTTTCAATCCGCTGCTCTACCAACTGAGCTACCGGGCCGTTGTATGCAGCCTTAAATTATACAGTGCTTCGACGCCCTCTCGAAAGATCGACGCCGAGTTGCTTCAGTTTTCTATAAAGGTGCGTGCGCTCGAGCCCGGTCTTTTCGGCGACGCGCGTCATCGAGCCGTTCTCCATCGCGAGGTGGAACTCGAAATAGGCCTTCTCGAAGCCGTCGCGCGCATCGCGCAGCGGGCGATCGAGGTCGAAGCTCTGTGTCGATTGCGGACCCGTCTCGGCCACGGCCGCCTGAGGCGCGGCCGGTACCAGGGTGCTTTCGCCGACGGTCGTGACCACGGTCGAGAGATGGCTCGCCGGTGGCACGACGCTGGCTGCAGCGCGGCGTGCGCTTTCGCGTGCGAGGCCCTGCTCGACGGCCTTCAGCAGCTTCTGCAGGGTGATCGGCTTTTCGAGAAACGCGAAAGCGCCGATGCGCGTGGCATCGACGGCGGTGTCGATGGTGGCATGTCCACTCATCATCACCACCGGCATGCTCAGGAGGCCGGCTGCCGACCATTCCTTCAGCAGCGTGACGCCATCGGTGTCAGGCATCCAGATATCGAGAAGGACGAGGTCGGGACGGGCTCGCTGCCGCGCGGCCCTGGCCTCGGCTGCGTTCTCGGCGAGTTCGACGTTGTGGCCTTCGTCGTTGAGAATTTCAAAGAGCAGGTCTCGGATGCCCAGCTCGTCATCGACCACGAGGATGTTTGCCATGTGCTTGAGGTGTGCGCCGATGTATGTCTAGTAGGTGATGTGCCCGAAGGTCCATGCGATTGATCGCCCGCCGCGTACTCAGGTCGCGGGTGACTTCAAATCTTCTGTGTGAGCAACCGCTCCCCGCGGCCCCCCTGCAAGCGCGAATGATAGCGAGACTTGCGCACCAACCACAGCCCCATCGACCACGCGGTTCGAAAGTTCAATGCGCGCGCCGTGCTCGTCGGCGATCTTCTTGACGACGGCAAGGCCGAGCCCGGTGCCTTTCGCCTTGGTCGTGACGTAGGGCTCGAAGGCGCGCTTGAGGATGTGCTCCGCGAAGCCGGCGCCGCTGTCCTGCACCGTCAGTCGCACCCGCTGGCCGGATTCAGCGAGGCGCGTCCGGATGACGACCTCGCCGGCCTGCCCGGTCCGACCCGCATTGGCCTCCGCCGCATCCTGGGCGTTCTGCAAGAGGTTATGGATGACCTGCCGGATCTGCTGCGCATCGGCGCGGATCGGGGGGCAACGATCGTCGAGCTCAGGCCGCAAGGCAACCGAAGCATTCTCCACGGGGTAGAGATGAAGGATGTCGGTCACCAGCGCGTTGAGGTCCACCGCCTTCAGGTCGGCCGCCGGCAGCCGCGCGTACTCGCGGAACTCGTTGACGAGCCGCTTCATCGCGTCGACCTGGTCGACGATGGTCTTGACGGACTTGGTGAGCACCGCTTGCTCGGGAGCAGCCACTTTGCCGGAGAGCTTCATCTCGAGCCGCTCGGCGGAAAGCTGGATCGGCGTCAGCGGATTCTTGATCTCGTGCGCGAGCCGCCGCGCGACCTCGCCCCAGGCCTGGGCGCGCTGGGCAGAGACGATTTCGGAGATGTCGTCGAACACCAGCAGCCGGGTCGCGCCGGGCAGCTCGGCTCCCCGGGCGACGATGTTGATCGCGTCCTCGCCCATGGCGTCAGCGACCGCGTGCAGCTCAAAGGCATGCTGCCAGTGGTCGAGGCCGTGCTGCAGGCGCTCGACCTCGAAGTCGTCGAACTGCTGCTGCACGCTCTGCGCGAACTCGGAAAGGCCCGGTACTTCGGACAGATGCTGGCCTTCATACGCCGCGAGCGGCGCGCGCAGGACGCGCGTGGCGCCCGGGTTGGTCGAGACGATCACGCCGTCCGACTGGAGCACGATCACGCCCGAGGTCAGGTTGTCGAGGATGGTCTGCAGGTTGGACCTCGGCGGCATCCAGCTCGCCCATGGTTTTCTCGACCGCGCCGCGCGCCTCGGCCAGTTGCTGGGTCATCACGGCGAACGAGCGGGTGAGGCCGCCGAGTTCATCCTTGCCTTGCAGCACGACGGTCGGCCGCAGATCGCCGCCAGCCACCTGGCGCACACCGTCGGCCAGCACCAGCAGCGGCCGGGCAAGCTGATTGCCGAACAGCACGGCCAGGAGCACCGCCCCGAAGACCGCCAGGAACAGGGTCAGCGTGAGCGTGCCGATGTACATCCGTCGCAGGCCTTCGCGTGCGAGCGCCCTCTCCTGGTATTCGCGATTGGCTTCCTGAACGGCCAGCGCGTTGGCGACCACAGCCGGCGGCAGGGGGTGCGTCACCTGCAGGAAGCGCGGCTCGGTGTTGAACTCGAATCCTTGCCGCTGCACCAGCACGATCGCGCGGACGCTCGCGGGCGGCGGGGTGGCGGTGCCGGGGGCGGGGATTTCGTCGAGGCCTTCGATGTGCGCAATGGCCCGGTCGGCACGCACCTGCCGCAATTGCTGCGAGGTCGGCCGCTCGGGGCTGAGCTCGAAGCGCGAGGTGCCGGCGCCGGCGATGAGCTGGCCGCTGCTCGACCACAACACGACGTCGGTGGCGCCCAACTGGTCGCGAATCCGCTCGAGCACCAGTGCCCGCGCCTGCATCGGAGACGTTGGCCAACTGCGCACCCGCCGCCTTCGTCTTGTTCATGAGGTCGTCGGACAGCGAATCCAGCGTGGCCCGGCCGAGGTTCAGGCCTGCATCGAGCGCACCTTCGACCTTGACGTCGAACCAGCTCTCGATCGACCGCGCCACGAACTGGTAGGACACCACGTACACCAGCATGCCCGGCACCACGCCCACGAGCGCGAAGATGGCAGCCAGCTTGATCAGCAGCCGGCTGCCGAACTTGCCCTGCCGCAGCCGGCTGAGCAACCGGTACGCGACCCACCCGATCACGAGGATCAGCACCACCGCGACCACGACGTTGATGCCGAACAGCCGCGCATAGTTGCGCTCGTAGAACGCGCGGTTGTTGGTCGCCTGCGCGAGCAGGAACATCAGCACGAGGCCGATGGCCGTGACCATCGCCGCGCCCACCCCGATGGCCCAGCGGACCGCGCGCGAACGCCGCGCCGCCGGCGACTTGGAGCCGCCGCGCGATGCGATGCTCACTTCGCCTTCTCCAGCGGCAGGCGGGCGCTTTTCTCGATGGAGATGTTCCAGTCGGGCTGACCACCCAGCCCGCCGATCTGGAGCTGGAATGGCCTCGGCAGCTGCGAGGTATCGAGGCGGAAGCGGAACGTCACGGGATGATCCGGCGCGTCTCCGATTTCGGACAGATCGCCAAGGCGCATCCGGCCGACTCGCCGCACCCCATCGAGGGCATCGGCGAGAGTCTCGAAATTCTGGTTCAGCGAAACGCCGAACCCGGCATTGGTGATGGGCACGGGTGATACGTTGAGGCGCCAGCGCCGGCTGAGTGGCTGGTAGGCGAGCCGCATGTGCCGCACGGCTTGTGCCACTTTAAGGTCTGTCCAATACCAGCGTTCGCGGTAGACCTCGGCCTCGGCCACGAAATAGATCGCGACGCCCTTTTCCAGCACCTCCTCGACCAACGTGGGCAGCTCGAACTGGACCTGGGCGGTGAGGTAGACCCCGTCGTCCGCCTGCTCGAGCCGCATCTGGGTGACGGATGCGCCGTGCGGGTCGGCGAAGACGGCGCCCGGGAACCACGCGAGACACCAGGCGAGCACCAGCAGCACGGCCAGCCGGGCCGGGGAGCATCGGTCAGCGCTGCTGCTTCTCCAGCAGGGCGTAGAAGAAACCGTCGTGATCACCCAACGGATTGTCCGGGACGCCACGCGCGTTTTCCCCAGATTGCGGCAGCAAATGACCCGGCGAGGCCAGTAAACGGGCGTCGGTGTTGCGTGCAAAGAACGCCTCGATCTGGTGCGCGCCCTCTTCTTTGAACACCGAGCAGGTGCAATACAGAAGGCGGCCACCCGGCCGGACCAGCGGCCAAAGCGCCTCCAGCAGCATGGCCTGCTGCAGCGCAAGCTGCTCGACGTCGCTCTCACGGCGCAACCATCGCACGTCCGGATGCCGCCGGACGATCCCGGATGCGGTGCACGGCGCATCCAGCAGGATGGCATCGAAGGGGACGCCATCCCACCAGTCCGCGGGGCGGGACGCGTCTGCCACCAGGACCTTGGCGCTCATGCCGAGCCTCGAAAGCGTCTCGTCGATACGCCGGCTGCGCTTCGCATCGACTTCGAGCGCGGTGACCTCGATCTCGCCGGGAGCGGCCGTTTCGAGCAGATGCGCCGTCTTGCCGCCGGGTGCCGCGCAGGCATCCAGTACACGAAGTGGCGCGGTGCCGGCGCGGAGACCGGTCATCAGCAGCGGCGCGGCGATCTGGGCGGCTGCATCCTGCACGGAGCATTCACCTTCGCCAAAGCCGGGGAGTTGCTGCACGGGCCGGGCACGCGCCAGCTGGATGCCGCTTTCGCCGACCGGGAAGCCACGCAAGCCGGCAGCGGTCAGCTTGCGGAGGTAGGCGTCGACGCTGCCCTTGCGAAGATTGACGCGAAGGGTCATCGGCGCCTGTGAATTGTCGGCAGTGAGCACACGCTGCCATTCGTGCGGATGGTCGCGCCTGAGGCGCTCGATCCACCAGCGCGGGTGGTTCCATTGGGCGACAGGCTCACGGTCCGTGGCGGCGATCAGCGCCTCGCGATCCCGGAGAAAGCGACGCAGGCACGCATTGATAAAGCTCGCCTGCGCGCGGGTTTCCGGATTTCGCTTGGCGGCTTCGACGGTCTGGTCGACCAAGGTGAAAGGTTCGTACGGCGAGCGGCCGGCGTCCCAAGCCAGCGCGAGCGCCGTGCAAAGCAGCGCGTCCGCCGCGGGCGGCGGCGTGCGCTTGGCGAGCTGGCGGCGCAGCGCCTCGGCGCGGCCGAGCCGGCGAAGCGCCTGGAAACCGAGCGCCTGGACGCCGGGTCGCATCGAAGGCTCCACCGCTTCGAAGGCGGTGGACCCGGAGGCCCCCGCGCGGATCGAAGCCAGCGCGGCGGCGGTCAGGTGCAGTTGGCGCCAGAGGGGCGGCGAAACGGAATTGGGATCGGAGAAGTCTGACAAATCGGGTCGATGGTAATGGGGTGATGCGTCCGCCACGCAACACGGAAATCAGCGCAGCGCGGCGGCCCGCTTCAGCTGCATGATCCACGCCACCAGCACCGCCGGAAACTCGGCGATCGCGGCGTTGTACTGGGCCACGGCGACATTGAACTGGCCCCGGGCCATCTCGGCGGCGGCGGAGGGCTCCGGCCAGGCGATGGGCGCGGAGACCTCCGTGCCTTCCAGGTGGCCTTCGAGCGTCGCCGGCCGCGACAGGGTGCCATCGGCGTCGAAGCTGACGACCGCATCAGGATGCAGGCGCTGCCAAGCCACGAGCATGACGTGCATCGCGGTGCTCATCGCAGCCATGCCGGTCGGGTTCAATGGTCGAAGCCGCGTGGCCGCCAGAAGGGTCGAGAGCTGGTTCGCGGCAGCCCGCAGCGAAGCGCCGGGCGACTCGTGCGGCGTGGCGGGCGGTACCTCCTCGGCTACGCGGGCCTGGACGAAATCAAGCTGCCGCACCAGCGCCACATCGAGCACCGCGTAGGCCTGCAACGCGGCCGAACGCAAACGCATGAGCCGGTTGTAGGCCCCCACGAACCAGAAGAGCGCAATGGCACCGGCAATCCAGTACGGCAAGGATTCGGGCACGTCAGGCATTCAGCGCGCCCCCAAAGAAAAAGCCCCCGATCCGCGGGCGGAAAGGGGGCAGTTGAGGACCGGTCATGACCGGCGATGCTACTACCGCTTACTCGGTTGCAGCACCTTCGCCGGCATCGACCGTCGCGGTCGCGTCGTCGAGCGTTGCGGAGCCGGACAGCTCGGCCGCTTCGGCTTCGGCGATGGCGCGGCGCTCGGCCTCGTCCATGGCGTCCTTCGCCTTGCGTGCCTGGTGGTACGCCATGCCGGTGCCCGCAGGGATCAGGCGGCCGACGATGACGTTTTCCTTCAGGCCGCGCAGCTCGTCGCGCTTGCCCATGATCGCGGCTTCGGTCAGCACGCGCGTCGTTTCCTGGAACGACGCGGCGCTGATGAAGCTGTCGGTCGAGAGCGATGCCTTCGTGATACCCAGCAGCAGGTTGGTGTACGTCGCGGGGATCTTGCCTTCGGCGCGCAGGGCGTCGTTGGTGTTGAGCATCTCGCTGCGTTCGACCTGTTCACCGGCGATGTAGCTGGTGTCGCCCGGGTTCTCGACCACGACGCGGCGCAGCATCTGGCGAACGATCACCTCGATGTGCTTGTCGTTGATCTTCACACCCTGCAGACGGTACACGTCCTGCACTTCGTCCACGATGTAGCGCGCCAGTTCCTCGGAGCCCAGCAGACGCAGGATGTCCTGCGGATCGGCCGGACCGTCGACGATCGACTCGCCCTTGTTCACCACCTGGCCTTCGTGCACGAGGATGTTCTTTTCCTTCGGCACGAGCTCTTCCCAGACCTTGCCTTCCGGGTCGGTGATCTGCAGGCGGACCTTGCCCTTCGTTTCCTTGCCGAACGACACGGTGCCGGTCATCTCGGCCAGCATGCCCTTGTCCTTCGGCGAACGGGCTTCGAACAACTCGGCCACGCGCGGCAGACCGCCGGTGATGTCGCGGGTCTTCTGGCCTTCGACAGGAATACGCGCCAGCACTTCGCCGGGGCCCACGTCCTGGCCGTCACGCACCTGCACCAGCGCGCCGATCGGGAAGCCGATCGTCACCGAGTGGTCGGTGCCGGGGATCTTCACTTCGGCGCCCGAAGCGTCGATCAGCTTCACCTGCGGACGAACGACCTTGGCAGCGCCGCGGCGCTTCGGATCGATCACGACCAGGGTCGACAGGCCGGTGACTTCGTCCACCTGCTTGGCGACCGTCAGGCCTTCCTCGACGTTCTCGAACTTCGTCTTGCCGGCGAATTCCGTGATGATCGGGCGCGTCAGCGGATCCCAGTTGGCCAGCACGTGGCCCGCCTTGATCTGCTGGTCGGCCTTTACCGTCAGCGTGGCGCCGTAAGGCACCTTGTGGCGCTCGCGCTCGCGTCCGTGCTCGTCATGGATGACGATCTCGCCCGAGCGGGCGATCACCACCAGCTCGTTCTTGCTGTTGGTCACGTAGCGCATCGTGGCGTTGAAGCCGATCACGCCGTTGGACTTGGCTTCGACGCTCGAGGCCACCGCCGCACGCGATGCCGCACCACCGATGTGGAAGGTACGCATCGTCAGCTGCGTGCCCGGCTCGCCGATCGACTGCGCCGCGATCACGCCGACCGCTTCGCCGTTGTTGACGAGACCGCCGCGGCCGAGGTCGCGGCCATAGCACTTCGCGCAGAGGCCGAAGCGGGTCGCGCAGGTCAGCGCGGTGCGAACCTTGACCTCGTCGACGCCTTCGGCTTCGAGGGCTTCGATCGTGTCTTCGTCCAGCATGTCGCCGGCCTTTGCGAGCACTGCACGCGTTTCGGGGTGCAGCACGTCTTCCGCGGCCGTACGGCCCAGGATACGTTCGCGCAGCGATTCGATCACTTCACCGCCTTCGACGATCGCGCGCATCACGGCGCCGTCCTGCGTGCCGCAATCCTGTTCGATCACGACCAGGTCCTGCGTCACGTCGACCAGACGACGCGTCAGGTAACCCGAGTTCGCGGTCTTCAGCGCGGTATCGGCCAGACCCTTACGGGCACCGTGGGTGGAGATGAAGTACTCCAACACGTTCAGGCCTTCGCGGAAGTTCGCCGTGATCGGCGTCTCGATGATCGAGCCGTCCGGCTTGGCCATCAGGCCCCGCATGCCGGCAACCTGACGGATCTGCGCGGCGGAACCGCGAGCGCCCGAGTCAGCCATCATGTAGATGGAGTTGAAGGACTCCTGATCGACTTCCTTGCCGTTGCGGTCGATCACCTTCTCCTTCGAGAGCTTGGCCATCATGACCTTCGACACTTCGTCGCCGGCCTTGCCCCAGATGTCCACCACCTTGTTGTAGCGCTCGCCGGCGGTCACGAGACCGGAGACGTACTGCTGCTCGATCTCCTTCACTTCCTTGGCGGAGCGGTCGATGATGCCGTGCTTCTCCGAAGGCACGAGCATGTCGTCGATCGCGATCGAGATGCCGGCCTTGGTCGCGAGGCGGAAGCCGTTCTGCAGCAGCTTGTCGGCGAAGACCACGGTCTCCTTCAGGCCGCACTTGCGGAACGAAGCGTTGATGAGCTTGGAGATTTCCTTCTTCTTCAGCGCCTTGTTGATGTTCGAGAAATCCAGGCCCTTCGGCAGGATCTCGGACAGCAGCGCACGGCCGACGGTCGTGTCCACGAGCGAGGTCGAAGGCGTGAACTCGCCCGTGTCCTTGTTCTTCGCATACTCGGTGATGCGCACGCTGACCTTGGCGGTGAGCTCGACCACGTTGGCGTCGAGCGCGCGCTGGACTTCGCCGATGTCCGAGAACATCAGGCCTTCGCCCTTGCCATTGATGCGCTCGCGGGTTGTGTAGTACAGACCCAGCACCACGTCCTGCGACGGCACGATCGACGGTTCGCCGTTGGCCGGGAACAGCACGTTGTTGGAAGCCAGCATCAGCGTGCGGGCTTCCATCTGCGCCTCGACCGACAGCGGCACGTGAACGGCCATCTGGTCACCGTCGAAGTCGGCGTTGAAGGCGGCGCAGACGAGCGGGTGCAGCTGGATCGCCTTGCCTTCGATCAGGATCGGCTCGAAGGCCTGGATGCCCAGGCGGTGCAGCGTCGGTGCGCGGTTCAGCATCACCGGGTGTTCCTTGATGACTTCTTCAAGGATGTCCCACACCACCGGCGTGCCGGATTCGACTTCCTTCTTCGCCGCCTTGATGGTGGTCGCGATGCCCATGGCTTCGAGGCGCGAGAAGATGAAGGGTTTGAACAGCTCGAGCGCCATCAGCTTCGGCAGGCCGCACTGATGCAGCTTGAGCGTCGGGCCCACCACGATGACCGAACGGCCCGAGTAGTCGACGCGCTTGCCCAGCAGGTTCTGGCGGAAGCGTCCGCTCTTGCCCTTGATCATGTCGGCCAGCGACTTGAGCGCACGCTTGTTGGCGCCGGTCATCGCCTTGCCGCGACGGCCGTTGTCCAGCAGCGAATCGACTGCTTCCTGGAGCATCCGCTTTTCGTTGCGCGCGATGATTTCCGGCGCCTTCAGTTCGAGCAGGCGACGCAGGCGGCTGTTGCGGTTGATGACGCGGCGATACAGGTCGTTGAGATCCGAGGTCGCGAAGCGGCCGCCATCCAGCGGCACCAGCGGACGCAGGTCCGGCGGCAGCACGGGCAGCACGTCGAGCACCATCCACTCGGGCTTGATGCCCGACTTGCGGAAGGCTTCGAGCACCTTGAGGCGCTTGGAGTTCTTCTTGACCTTGACTTCCGAGCCGGTCAGGTCGCCGCGGAGCTTCTCGATCTCGGTGTCGAGCTCGATGCCCATCAGCAGGTCCTTGATGCCTTCGGCGCCCATCTTGGCGATGAACTCATCGCCGTATTCCTTGCGCTTCGCGTCGTAGTCGTCCTCGGACATGATGCTGAACTTCTTCAGCGGGGTCATGCCGGGGTCGGTCACCACGTAGGCTTCGAAGTACAGCACGCGCTCGATGTCGCGCAGCGTCATGTCGAGCACGAGGCCCAGACGCGACGGCAGCGACTTCAGGAACCAGATGTGCGCGCAGGGCGCGGCGAGGTCGATGTGACCCATGCGCTCGCGGCGCACCTTGGTCTGCGTGACTTCGACGCCGCACTTCTCGCAGATCACGCCGCGGTGCTTCAGGCGCTTGTACTTGCCGCACAGGCACTCGTAGTCCTTGATCGGGCCGAAGATCTTCGCGCAGAAGAGACCGTCGCGCTCGGGCTTGAACGTGCGGTAGTTGATCGTCTCGGGCTTCTTCACCTCGCCGAAGGACCACGAACGGATCTTCTCGGGCGAAGCCATGCCGATCTTGATGGCATCGAAATGCTCATCGGGGGTGAACTGCTTGAACAGGTCGAGTAGCGATTTCATAAGACTCTTTCCCCTTCCAATTACGAACGCTCGAGCTCGATGTCGAGACCCAGCGAACGGATTTCCTTGACCAGCACATTGAACGATTCCGGCATGCCGGCTTCGATCGAGTGCTCGCCCTTGACGATGCTTTCGTAGACCTTGGTGCGGCCTTGCACGTCGTCGGACTTCACGGTCAGCATTTCCTGCAGGACGTAGGAAGCGCCGTAGGCTTCGAGCGCCCACACTTCCATTTCCCCGAAACGCTGGCCGCCGAACTGCGCCTTGCCGCCGAGCGGCTGCTGCGTGACCAGCGAGTACGGGCCGGTCGAGCGGGCGTGCATCTTGTCGTCCACCAGGTGGTGCAGCTTCAGGAAGTGCATGTAGCCGACGGTGACCGGGCGCTCGAAACGCTCGCCGGTGCGGCCGTCGTACAGGTACGCCTGCGTGCGGGTTTCGGTCAGACCCTTGAGCTTGGCGACGTCGTCCGGGTAGGCAAGCTTCAGCATGCCCCGGATTTCCTCTTCCGAGGCACCGTCGAACACCGGCGTCGCGAAGGGCACGCCCTGCGACAGGTTCTGCGCCATTTCGATCACGTCGGTATCGGAGAGCGCGCTGAGCTCTTCCTTGCGGCCCGAGCCGTTGTACAGGTCCTCGAAGAACTTGCGCAGTTCGGCCACCTTGGCCTCTGCCTGCAGCAGGTCGCCGATGCGCTGGCCGACGCCCTTGG
Organism: Variovorax ureilyticus; assembly: GCF_050632185.1. Taxonomy (GTDB): domain Bacteria; phylum Pseudomonadota; class Gammaproteobacteria; order Burkholderiales; family Burkholderiaceae_C; genus Variovorax; species Variovorax ureilyticus_A. The sequence goes on along the minus strand of NZ_CP192579.1, from coordinate 166,037 downwards.
CGGCCCAGCCCAGATGCACTTCCAGCACCTGGCCCACGTTCATCCGCGAAGGCACGCCCAGCGGATTCAGGCAGATGTCGCACGGCGTGCCGTCGGCCATGTGCGGCATGTCTTCGACCGGAACGATCTTCGACACCACACCCTTGTTGCCGTGACGGCCGGCCATCTTGTCGCCGGGCTGCAGGCGGCGCTTGACGGCCAGGTAGACCTTGACCATCTTGAGCACGCCCGCGGGCAGTTCGTCGCCTTGCGTGAGCTTCTTGCGCTTTTCCTCGAACGCGAGGTCGAAGCTGTGGCGGGTCTGCTCGAGCGAGTTCTTGATCGACTCGAGCTGCGCGGCCACATCGTCTTCCGCCGGACGGATGTCGAACCAGTGGAACTTCTCGATCGACGACAGGTAGGCCTTGTCGAGCTTGGTGCCCTTGGCGAGCTTGTTCGGACCGCCGTTGGCGACCCGGCCCGTCAGCAGCTTCTCGATGCGGTCGAACGCGTCGGCTTCGACGATGCGAAGCTGGTCGTTCAGGTCGAGGCGGAAGCGCTTGAGTTCGTCGTCGATGATCTGCTGGGCGCGCTTGTCGCGCGTGATGCCTTCGCGCGTGAACACCTGCACGTCGATCACGGTGCCTTGCGAGCCCTGATCCACACGCAGCGAGGTGTCCTTCACGTCGGAAGCCTTCTCGCCGAAGATCGCGCGCAGCAGCTTCTCTTCCGGTGTCAGCGTGGTCTCGCCCTTCGGCGTGACCTTGCCCACCAGCGTGTCGCCCGGCTGCACTTCGGCGCCGACATAGATGATCCCGGATTCGTCCAGGCGGTTGAGCTGCTGCTCGGCCAGGTTCGGGATGTCGCGCGTGATTTCCTCGGCGCCCAGCTTGGTGTCACGGGCCATCACCACGAGCTCCTCGATGTGGATCGAGGTGTAGCGGTCTTCGGCCACGACGCGCTCGCTGATCAGGATCGAGTCTTCGAAGTTGTAGCCGTTCCAGGGCATGAAGCCGATCAGCATGTTCTGGCCGAGCGCGAGCTCGCCCAGGTCGGTCGACGCGCCGTCGGCGATCACGTCGCCCTTGGCGATCTTGTCGCCGCGCTTGACGATCGGACGCTGATGGATGTTCGTGTTCTGGTTCGAACGCTGATACTTGATCAGGTTGTAGATGTCCACGCCGACTTCACCGGCGGCCGCTTCCGCGTCGTTCACGCGCACCACGATGCGGGTCGCGTCGACATAGTCGACGACGCCACCGCGGGTCGCGGTCACGACGGTGCCCGAGTCGACCGCGGAGACGCGCTCGATGCCGGTGCCGACGAACGGCTTTTCGGGACGCAGCACAGGCACGGCCTGACGCTGCATGTTGGCGCCCATCAATGCGCGGTTCGCGTCGTCGTGCTCGAGGAACGGCACGAGCGAGGCAGCCACCGACACGATCTGCGCGGGCGACACGTCCATGTACTGGACGCGCTCGGCGCTCACGAGGATCGATTCGCCGGTTTCCCGGGCGGAAACGAGGTCGCCGGTCAGCTTGCCGTCCTTGTCGAGCGCGGCGTTGGCCTGCGCGATCACGTACTTGCCTTCCTCGATGGCCGACAGGTAGTCGATCTCGTTCGTGACCTTGCTGTCCACCACGCGGCGGTACGGCGTCTCGATGAAGCCGTACTCGTTGAGGCGGGCATACAGAGCCAGCGAATTGATCAGGCCGATGTTCGGGCCTTCAGGCGTTTCGATCGGGCAGACGCGGCCGTAGTGCGTGACGTGCACGTCACGCACTTCGAAGCCGGCGCGCTCGCGGGTCAGACCGCCCGGGCCGAGGGCCGACACACGGCGCTTGTGCGTGATCTCGGACAGCGGGTTCGTCTGGTCCATGAACTGCGACAGCTGCGAGGCACCGAAGAACTCCTTCAGCGCGGCCGAGATCGGCTTGCTGTTGATCAGGTCGTGCGGCATCAGCGGCTCTTGCTCGGCCTGACCCAGACGCTCCTTCACGGCCTTCTCGATACGCGCAAGCCCGGTGCGGTACTGGTTCTCGGCCAGTTCGCCGACGCAACGCACGCGGCGGTTGCCGAGGTGGTCGATGTCGTCGACTTCGCCACGGCCGTTGCGCAGGTCGACGAGGATCTTGACCACGGCCAGGATGTCTTCGTTCGCAAGGACCATCGGGCCGGTCGATTCATCGCGACCGACCTTGGCGTTGAACTTCATCCGGCCGACGCGCGACAGGTCGTAGGTGTCGGGGTTGTAGAACAGGCGCTGGAACAGGGCCTGCACCGCGTCTTCCGTCGGCGGCTCGCCGGGGCGCATCATGCGGTAGATCGCCACGCGCGCCGCGAACTCGTCCGCGGTTTCGTCGATGCGCAAGGTTTGCGAGATGTACGCGCCCTGGTCGAGTTCGTTGGTGTAGATCGCCTGGACGTCCTGCACGCCGGCAGCGCGCAGCTTCTTCAGCAGCGCTTCGGTCAACTCGTCGTTCGCCTTGGCCAGGATTTCGCCCGAGTCGGGATCGACGATGTTGCGGGCGACCACGCGGCCGATCAGGAAGTCTTCCGGCACGCTGATGTGCGTGGTGCCCGACTGCTCGAGCTCGCGCGTGTGACGCGCCGTGACACGCTTGTCCTTGGCGACGACGACCTTGCCCGATTTGTCGGTGATGTCGAAGCGCGCCACTTCGCCGCGCAGGCGCTCGGAGACGAACTCCATCTGAGCGCCGCTGTCCATGAGGCGGAAGTTGTCGTTGACGAAGAAGTTCGCGAGGATCGATTCCGGGTTCAGGCCGATGGCCTTCAGCAGGATCGTCACCGGCATCTTGCGGCGACGGTCGACGCGGAAATACAGCATGTCCTTCGGGTCGAACTCGAAGTCGAGCCACGAGCCGCGGTAGGGAATCACGCGGGCCGAGAACAACAGCTTGCCCGAGCTGTGCGTCTTGCCCTTGTCATGCTCGAAGAACACGCCCGGCGAACGGTGGAGCTGCGACACGATGACGCGCTCGGTACCGTTGATGATGAACGAACCCTTGTCCGTCATGAGCGGCACTTCGCCCATGTAGACCTCTTGCTCCTTCACTTCCTTGACCACCTTCGACTGCGGCGTCGAGGATTCGCGGTCATAGATGATCAGCTGCACCTTGGCGCGGACGGCCGAAGCGAAGGTCAGGCCACGGGTCTGGCACTCGCGCACATCGAAGGCCGGCTTGGCCAGGTTGTACTCGAGGAACTTCATCTCGACGAAGCCGTTGTGCGAGACGATCGGGAACGCCGCGTGGAATGCGGCCTGCAGACCTTCCACCGTGCGCTTCTGCGGCGGGACACCCGCTTGCAGGAACGCGGTGTACGCGTCTTTTTGCATCTGCAGCAGGTAGGGGATTTCGACGACGCTGTCGCGGCTGCCGAAATTCTTTCGGATGCGCTTGCGTTCGGTGTAACTGTACGTGGACGATTGGGCCATGAGAGCTCCGGTGCTTGAGATCTTCAGCGACTTGTCAGCCGCGCTTTCGCGCCGCTGCTTGGCGGCTGGCCACTACCAGCCGTTGGCGGACAGTGATGCGTTGCACATCACCCGAACCAAGGGGTCTTCTGTAGTCGGGGTCAGAAGACACTCAAAAATCGTCTTGATTTACTTGCTACAAGCCGGCTTTTGAGTGCGCTCTGAAAGCGGCAAAGGCTGGAGGGCCTTGCGGCGCACTCCAGCCCTCCAGGGTGACTGAATTACTTCAGTTCCACCTTGGCGCCAGCTTCTTCCAGCTTCTTCTTGGCGGCTTCGGCATCTGCCTTCGGCAGGCCTTCCTTGACAGCCTTCGGAGCGGCTTCGACCAGGTCCTTGGCTTCCTTGAGGCCCAGGCCGGTGATTTCGCGGACCGCCTTGATCGCGCCGACCTTGTTCGAGCCGGCTTCGAGCAGCACCACGTTGAACTCGGTCTTTTCTTCAGCGGCCGGAGCGGCTGCGCCACCAGCGGCAGCCGGGGCGGCCATTGCAGCGGCGCTCACGCCGAACTTCTCTTCGATGGCTTTCACCAGGTCGTTGAGTTCCAGGACCGTCATGCTGTCGAGCGCGGTCAGAAATGCGTCTTTATCGAATGCCATTTTTGTTTCCTAAAAATATGTTGGATCGAAAGTCGCCGCTTAGGCAGCGACTCCCTCTGCGGAAGCTTCCGCCTGCGTTTCGCCACCACCACGCTTCTCGGCGAGCGCGGCCAGGACACGGGCCGTGCGCGAGATCGGGGATTGCATCAAGCCCAGCAGCTGCGCCAGCAACACTTCCTTCGAAGGAATGTTGGCCAGTTGCTTCACGCCGTCGACGTCCAGGGCCTTGCCACCGAATGCGCCACCGCGGATCACCAACTTGTCGTTGGTCTTCGCGAAATCGGCCACCACCTTCGCGGCAGCCACGGCGTCTTCGGAGAAGCCATAGATCAGCGGACCGGTCATCTGGTCGCCGACGATCTCAAACGCGCTGCCAGCCACAGCACGGCGGGCCAGCGTGTTCTTCAACACGCTGAGGCTCACACCCTTGCTGCGCGCTTCGGTGCGCAGTTTGGTCATATCGGCAACCGTGATGCCACGGTATTCCGCCATCACGAGCGTTTGAGCTTTTGCGGCGAGGCTGGTCACTTCATTGATGACCGCTTCTTTCTCACTGCGATTCAGACTCAAGGTCTACTCCTTTTCAATGCGCCCCTCGACCAAAGTCTCGGAACGCGCTTCATGCAGCGACCAACTGTTCCGGAAACGGGTTCCTTTGCAGCGGGATCGCCATCTGCGCTGGCCGCATCACGGTGGTGAAGCGATTAAGTACAGGCAACCCTGTACGCCAGCGGTCTTGGATGGCCCGAAGCCGCTCGACGCAGCTTCGGCCCACCACATCGCCCGGCGACCTTTTGACGGGCCGCCAGGCAAATTCACATCAGCCCTGGGCGATGGTCTGCGTGTCCACGCGGACACCCACACCCATCGTCGAGGACACCGCCACCTTGCGCAGGTAGACACCCTTGCTCGCGGCCGGCTTGGCCTTGACCAGCGCCTCGATCAGCGCGGCAAGATTGCCCTGGAGCTTGTCGTTCTCGAACGAGCGGCGGCCGATCGTGCCGTGGATGATCCCGGCCTTGTCGACACGGAACTGCACCTGGCCGGCCTTCGCGTTCTTGACCGCGGTGGCGACGTCGGGCGTCACGGTACCGACCTTGGGGTTCGGCATGAGACCGCGCGGACCCAGGATCTGACCCAGGGTACCCACGACGCGCATGGCGTCCGGAGCGGCGATCACGACGTCGAAAGGCATGTCGCCGGCCTTCACCTGAGCGGCGAGGTCGTCCATGCCGACGATGTCGGCGCCAGCGGCCTTGGCTTCCTCGGCCTTGGCACCCTGCGCGAACACGGCAACGCGCTTGGTCTTGCCGGTGCCGTTCGGCATCACGACGGCGCCACGCACCACCTGGTCCGACTTCTTGGCATCGATGCCGAGCTGCACCGCGACGTCGATCGACTCGTCGAACTTGGCCGTGGCGGCTTCCTTCACGATGCCGAGCGCGTCAGCCAGCGCGTAGAGCTTGTTGCTGTCGACCTTGCCTGCGAGGGCCTTTTGCTTCTTGGTGATCTTGGCCATTTACACGCCCTCCACATTCACGCCCATCGAGCGCGCCGAACCGGCGATGGTGCGAACTGCCGCGTCCAGGTCGGCCGCGGTCAGGTCCTTCATCTTGGTCTTGGCGATTTCTTCGAGCTGTGCGCGCGTGATCTTGCCGACCTTGTCGGTGTGCGGACGTGCAGAACCCTTCTCGAGCTTGATGGCCTTCTTGATCAAGGTGATCGCCGGCGGCGTCTTGATGATGAAGGTGAAGCTCTTGTCAGCGAACGCGGTGATGACCACCGGCAGCGGCAGACCGGGCTCGACGCCCTGGGTCTGCGCGTTGAACGCCTTGCAGAATTCCATGATGTTCAAACCGCGCTGGCCCAGTGCGGGGCCGATCGGCGGCGACGGATTGGCTTTACCAGCTGGCACTTGCAGCTTGATGAAGCCGACGATTTTCTTCGCCATGCTTTTCTCCTTGCGGGTAATGACGCGTTGGCCTTCTCGGCCTCAGCTCCCCGGGGTTGATGACTCTTTCCAACCAAGATTCACGCCGAGTCGGAGGAACGTGAACCACACAAGTTCAAGGCCAGGGCACCTGGCCCTGTTTTCACCTGCTTATGTCTTTTCGACCTGCGCAAACTCGAGTTCGACCGGCGTGGCACGACCAAAAATCATGACCGACACGCGAACCTTGTTCTTTTCGTAGTTGACTTCCTCGACCGTGCCGTTGAAGTCGGTGAACGGACCTTCCTTGACACGCACGAACTCACCGACGACGAACTCGACCTTATGGCGCGGCTTCTCGGTGCCCTGCTGCATCTGGCTGACGATGTCCTCGACTTCCTTCTGCGAAATCGGGGCAGGCCGATTCTTCGCGCCGCCAACGAAACCTGTCACCTTGTTGGTGTGCTTCACGAGGTGCCAGCTCTCGTCGTCCATGATCATTTCGACCAGGACGTAGCCGGGGAAGAAGCGGCGCTCCGTCGTGCGCTTCTGACCGTTCTTGACCTCGACCACTTCTTCCGTCGGAACCAGGATTCGGCCAAACTTGTCTTGCATCCCGGCGCGCGTGATCCGCTCCGTGATGTTCCGCTCCACGGCCTTCTCCATGCCGGAGTACGCATGCACCACATACCAGCGGAAGTCGGGATTGGCGGCCGGAGCCAGCACATGCCCGCCCTCCGGTGCAACGTCGATGGCGTCGTCAGTCATTTACTTTCTCCAGCCCAGAATGAGATCAAAAAACACCCATTCGAGCGTCTTGTCGGTAAGCCAGAGGAAGATCGACATGATCGCCACGAAGGCAAACACGTATGCCGTCATCTGGATCGCCTCTTTGCGGGTCGGCCAGACAACCTTCTTGACCTCGCGCCACGAGTCGCGACCGAACGCCCACAACTGACGACCACCCTCCGAACTCGCAAACACCCCGACGGCGGCAGCAAGGCCGACCAGCAAGGCACCCCACTGCACCAGCGCGCCCTGCCGGGTCAGCAGATAGAACGCCGCAATGGCCGCCACAACCAGGACGACAGCCGTCGCCAGCTTGGCCTTGTCAGCACCTGTGCTTACGGTTTCGATTTGAGAAGAAGCCATCTTGGGCACTATTCCTGAAGCCTTTCGGCTTCTATTTCAATGCGTCTGCTGAGACGCCGAAGCCCGTCAGGACATGACGGGCTTTCTGGGTCCACCCTCAGGTGGCAGGGGCAGTAGGAATCGAACCTACAACCTTCGGTTTTGGAGACCGACGCTCTGCCAATTGAGCTATACCCCTTCGCGATTCCTAAATCAGATGTCGAGGATCTTGGCCACGACGCCCGAGCCGACGGTGCGGCCGCCTTCGCGGATTGCGAAGCGCAGGCCTTCTTCCATGGCGATCGGGTTGATCAGCTTCACCGTGATGGACACGTTGTCGCCGGGCATGACCATTTCCTTGTCCTTGGGCAACTCGATCGAGCCGGTCACGTCCGTCGTGCGGAAGTAGAACTGCGGGCGATAGTTGTTGAAGAACGGCGTGTGGCGCCCGCCTTCGTCCTTGCTCAGCACATACACCTCGGCGGTGAAGTGCGTGTGCGGCTTGATCGAACCGGGCTTGCACAGCACCTGGCCGCGCTCGACTTCTTCGCGCTTCGTGCCGCGCAGCAGCACGCCCACGTTGTCGCCCGCCTGGCCCTGGTCCAGCAGCTTGCGGAACATTTCCACGCCCGTGCAGGTGGTCTTCTGGGTCGGGCGGATACCGACGATCTCGATTTCATCGCCCACCTTGATGATGCCGCGCTCGACCGCGCCGGTCACCACCGTGCCGCGACCGGAGATCGAGAACACGTCTTCCACAGGCATCAGGAACGTGCCGTCCACCGCGCGCTCGGGCGTGGGGATGTAGCTGTCCAGCGCCTCGGCCAGCTTCATGATCGAGCCTTCGCCCAGCTCGCCCTTGTCGCCTTCCAGCGCCAGCTTGGCCGAGCCGTGGATGATCGGGGTCGCATCGCCGGGGAACTCGTACTTGTCGAGCAGTTCGCGAACTTCCATCTCGACCAGCTCGAGCAGTTCCTTGTCGTCCACCATGTCGCACTTGTTCAGGTAGACGATGATGTAGCCCACGCCCACCTGGCGGGCCAGCAGGATGTGCTCGCGGGTCTGGGGCATCGGGCCGTCAGCGGCCGAGCACACCAGGATCGCGCCGTCCATCTGGGCAGCACCCGTGATCATGTTCTTCACATAGTCGGCGTGGCCGGGGCAATCGACGTGCGCGTAGTGGCGGTTGGCCGTCTCGTACTCGACGTGCGCGGTGTTGATCGTGATGCCGCGCGCCTTTTCTTCGGGCGCCGCGTCGATCTGGTCGTAGGCCTTGGCTTCGCCGCCGAACTTCGCCGACAGCACCGTCGCGATCGCCGCCGTCAGAGTCGTCTTGCCATGGTCAACGTGACCAATCGTGCCCACGTTCACGTGCGGCTTCGTGCGGGTGAATTTTCCTTTTGCCATTTTCTCGACTCCGAAAAATAACTAGATCAACACACTGACATGGGGTTGCAGCCACCAGACTGCAACCCCAAAACTGGTGCCCATTGCGGGAATCGGACCCGCGACCTCTCCCTTACCAAGGGAGTGCTCTACCACTGAGCCAAATGGGCGAAATTCAAAACAACCTACACAGCGCCAACGGACCTTTTGGAGCGGGAGACGGGAATCGAACCCGCGTCATTAGCTTGGAAGGCTAGGGTTCTACCATTGAACTACTCCCGCATTGCGACACGATCTTTCCAGACCCGATCACACCGCATCGCGGTCAGAGCCGCCGCCTCGCTCAGCTCCGCACATCACATTCAAGCGCTCTCTCAAAAATCCATTTTCGCTGGTGGAGAGGGCTGGATTCGAACCAGCGTACTCGTAAGAGGGCAGATTTACAGTCTGCTGCCATTAACCACTCGGCCACCTCTCCGGCGAACCTCGAAATATAGCACGTTTACCAGCCTGCGTCGATGACAGTTTGGTGATTCCGGCCACTGCTCCGCGCCCGCACATCACGCGCCGGCGTTTCGCTTCGAGCCTTGGATTCTCGCATGAAATCAATCACTTACAGCGTCACACGCGCTGGGCGTCGCGCCAGGCCCTCGCCTCGCCGAAGTGACCACATCCGATGAATGGCACCGGCGGACGCATCGCAGACAAGGGCGATGGATGGTTGGCCATCAGCACCTTGTGACGAGTTGTATCGATCAACGATCGCTTGCTCTGCGCATGCGATCCCCAGAGCATGAACACGCTCGGGCGCCCCTCGTTCGCGACGTGGCGGATCACCGCATCGGTCAGGACTTCCCAGCCCCGGCCGGAATGGCTGGCCGGGCGCCCCTCCTCCACCGTCAGGCAGGTATTGAGCAGCAGAACGCCGTGCGTTGCCCAGTTGACGAGGCTGCCGCCGGGATCCGGGAACCTGGGCGGCTTCGCGCCCAGATCTCGCTCGAGCTCCTTGAAGATGTTGCGCAGCGACGGCGGCATCGGCACGCCGGGCGCCACCGAGAAAGCAAGGCCCTCAGCCTGACCACGCCCGTGATAGGGGTCCTGGCCCAGGATCACGACGCGAACGTCCTCGGGCGGCGTCAACTCCAGCGCCCGCAGCGGACGTGGCGGGAAGATCACCGCGCCCGCATCGAGCCGATCCTGCAGAAAGCCCAGCAGCCTCTGCCCGACCGGGCCGCCAAAGAACTCGTCGACCAACGGCTGCCAGCCGGGCGCCACGGGCCAGTCGGCCGGATGACAGCTGCCCAGTTGGTCCGCGCTCATTCGAGCCCCCACGCTCGGCACTTCGCGTCCTCGCTGCCCCCCGAGGGGGCGCGAGCTTGCTTGGGGCGGCCCGGCGCGGCGCTCAACGGAACATCTCCGCCAGCGCTTCGCCCGGCTCGTCGGCGCGCATGAACGCCTCGCCGACCAGGAAGGCATGGACGCCTGCCGCACGCAGCTTCGCGACATCCTCGCGCGACGAAATGCCCGATTCGGTCACGAGCAGCCGTCCTTCCGGCACCTCTGCCAGCAGATCGATCGTCGTCTGGATCGACACCTCGAAGGTGCGCAGATTGCGGTTGTTGACGCCGATCAGTGGCGTGCGCAGCTTCAGCGCGCGCTCGAGCTCGGCGCGGTCGTGCACTTCGACCAGCACCGCCATGCCCAGCCCGGCCGCGATCGCCTCGTAGTCGCGCATCTGGGCGTCGTCGAGGCATGCAGCGATGAGCAGGATCGCATCGGCGCCGATCGACCGCGCCTCGTAGACCTGGTAGGCGTCGACGATGAAGTCCTTGCGCAGCACCGGCAGATCGCACGAGGCGCGGGCCTGCTTCAGGTAGTCGATGCCGCCCTGGAAGAACTGGCGATCGGTCAGCACCGACAGGCAGGCTGCGCTGACCTTGCCATCACCCGCCGCATAGCTTTGCGCGATGTCGGCAGGAACGAAGTCCGGTCGCAGCACGCCCTTGCTCGGGCTCGCCTTCTTGATCTCCGCGATCACGGCGGCCGCGCCAGCGTCGATCTTCGAGCGCAAGGCACCGACGAAATCGCGCGTGAGCACCCGGCTTTCCGCGTCGAAGCGGATGGCTTCGAGCGATGTCCGTTTTTTCGCCGCCGCGACTTCCTCGCGCTTGACGGCAACAATCTTCTCGAGGATGTCCGACATGGTGCGCCGCCCTCCTCAAGCCGCCGCGGCCGTGGCCGCGACGAGCTCCGCGAGCTTGGCCTTCGCCGCGCCGGACTCGAGCGCCGCGCGCGATTTCTCGATGCCGGCCGCGATGGAGTCCGACACGCCGGCCGCGTACAACGCAGCACCCGCGTTCAGCAGGACGATGTCGCGCGCAGGGCCCGGCTTGTTGTCGAGCACGCCGAGCAGCATCTCGCGCGACTGATCGGGCGTCTCGACGCGCAGCGTGCGGTTGCTCGACATGGAAAAGCCGAAATCCTCGGGGTGGAGCTCGTATTCGCGCACCTCGCCGTCCTTGAGTTCGCCGACCATGGTGGCGGCGCCAAGGGAGATCTCGTCCATGCCGTCGCGGCCGTAGACGACGATCGCGTGTTCCGCGCCCAGTCGCTGCAACGCGCGAACCTGGATGCCGACGAGATCCGGGTGAAACACGCCCATCAGGATGTTGGGCGCCCCCGCCGGGTTGGTGAGCGGACCCAGGATGTTGAAGATGGTCTTGATGCCGAGCTCCTTGCGCACCGGCGCGACGTTCTTCATCGCCGGATGGTGGTTCGGCGCGAACATGAAGCCGATGCCCACGTCGGTGATGCACTTGGCGATCTGCTCGGGCTTCAGGTTGATGTTGACGCCCAGCGACTCGAGCACGTCGGCGCTGCCCGACTTGCTGCTCACGCTGCGACCGCCGTGCTTGCTGACCTTGGCGCCCGCCGCCGCGGCGACGAACATCGAGCAGGTCGAGATGTTGAAGGTGTGCGAACCGTCGCCACCGGTGCCCACGATGTCCACGAGGTGCGTGGTGTCCGCGACCGGCACCTTGGTCGAGACCTCGCGCATCACCTGCGCGGCCGCGGTGATCTCGCCGATGGTTTCCTTCTTGACGCGCAGGCCGGTGATCAGCGCCGCCATCATCACCGGCGAGCATTCGCCGCTCATGATGAGCCGCATGATGTGCAGCATCTCGTCGTGGAAGACTTCGCGGTGCTCGATGGTGCGCTGCAGCGCTTCCTGGGGGGTAATGGGCATGAGGATGTCTCGCTCGGTTCGGTGGATCGGGTCGTTGCGGGAGGCGGTCAGCTCAGGCATGGAAGAAGTTCCGGATGGCGCCGATGGCGCGGTCGATGCCGCTTGCGTCGACGTCGAGATGGGTCGCGAAGCGCAGCCGGTAGAGACCGGTGGCCAGCACGCCGTGTTGCTTCAGGTGCGCCAGCAGCTCGGCCGAACGGTGGCGCGCTTCGCCCTCCAGGTCGACGAACAGCAGGTTGGTCTGCGGCGCCTCGACGCGCAGCTCGGGAATGCCGGCCAGGCCGTCCGCCAACCTCCGTGCCAGTTCATGGTCCTGCGCGAGCCGGTCGATGTGATGCTCGAGCGCATGGGAGGCCGCCGCAGCCAGCACGCCGGCCTGCCGCATGCCGCCGCCGGCCATCTTGCGGATGCGATGGGCGCGCGCGATGAACTCGCGCGTGCCACACAGCGCAGAGCCCACGGGAGCGCCAAGACCCTTGCTGAAGCAGACCGACACGCTGTCGAAGCAGCTGGCGATCCGCCGGGCTTCCCCTCGCACGTCGGAGCCGACCTGCGCGGCCTGCGCCGTGGCCGCGTTGAAAAGGCGGGCCCCGTCGAGGTGGCGGCCGAGGCCTTTCCGACGCGCCAGTTCCGTGGCCTGCTGCACATACGCAAACGGCAGCAGCTTGCCGCCGATCGTGTTTTCGAGCGCGAGAAGCCGCGTGCGCGCAAAGTGCGCGTCATCGGGCTTGATCGCCGCCTCGATGGCCTCGAGCGCGATCGTGCCGTCCGGCTGGTGATCGAGCGGCTGCGGCTGCACGCTGCCGAACACCGCCGCGCCGCCGCCTTCCCAGCGATAGCAATGCGCCTGCTGGCCGACGATGTATTCGTCGCCGCGCTGGCAATGCGCCAGGACCGCACAGAGGTTGCTCTGCGTGCCGGTGGGCACGAACAGTGCCGCCTCGAAGCCCAGCATGCCGGCGATCTGCGCCTGCAGTGCGTTCACGCTGGGGTCGTCGCCGAACACGTCGTCGCCGAGCGGGGCGGCCATCATCGCTTCGCGCATGGCGGCGGTGGGCCGGGTCACGGTGTCGCTGCGCAGGTCGATCACATTCGTTGAAGTCGTCATGTCGCCCTCACGCGAGGAAGTTCTTCAGCATGGCATGGCCGTGCTCGGTCAGGATGGATTCCGGATGGAATTGCACGCCCTCGATGCGCACCTCGTGCGCAAAGCCGGTGTGCCGCACGCCCATGATTTCGCCGTCGTCCGTCCAGGCGGTGATCGCCAGTTCGGGCGGACAGGTGGCGCGCTCGATGGCCAGCGAGTGATAGCGGTTGACGCTGAACTTCTCGGGCAGCCCGGCGAAGACACCCTCGCGGGTGGTCGTGATCTGGCTGGTCTTGCCGTGCATCAGTTCCCTCGCCCGGACCACCTTGCCGCCGAAGGCCGCGCCGATCGACTGATGGCCCAGGCATACGCCGAGGATCGGCAGCCGCCCCGCGAATTCGCGAATCGCGGCGACGGACACGCCCGCTTCCGCAGGCGAACACGGCCCCGGCGAGATCACCAGCCGCCCGACCCCGCCGGCGATCCGCTCGCGCAGTTCGTCCAGCGTGATTTCATCGTTGCGGAACACCTCGACATCGGCGCCCAGTTCGCCGAAGTACTGCACCAGGTTGTAGGTGAAGCTGTCGTAGTTGTCGATCATCAAGAGCTTCATGGCCTGACTCCGATCCGATCCGCCGTTCATTCCAGTCCCTCCTCGACGAGTTCAGCGGCGCGCAGCAGCGCGCGCGCCTTGGCCTCCGTCTCCTTCCATTCGAGCTCGGGCACCGAATCGGCAACCACGCCGGCTGCCGCCTGCACGTGCAGCATCTGGTCCTTGACGATGCCGGTGCGGATCGCGATCGCCACGTCCATGTCGCCCGCATAGCTGATGTAGCCGCAGGCGCCGCCGTAGATGCCGCGCTTGGTCGGCTCGAGCTGGTCGATCAGCTCCATCGCATGCACCTTGGGCGCACCGGTCAGCGTGCCGGCCGGGAAGGTGGCCTTGAGCACGTCGATGGCGGTCATGCCGTCCTTGAGCGTGCCTTCGACGTTGCTCACGATGTGCATCACGTGGCTGTAGCGCTCGATCGCGAAGGCCTCGGTCACCTTCACCGTGCCGATCTTCGCGATGCGGCCGATGTCGTTGCGGGCGAGGTCGATCAGCATCACATGCTCGGCGCGCTCCTTGGGATCGTTGAGAAGCTCGATCTCCGCGGCCTTGTCGAGTTCGGGCGATGCGCCGCGCGGCCGGGTGCCGGCAAGCGGGCGGATGGTGATCTTCTGTTCGCCCTCGCCGGTGTGCTCCTGCCGCACGAGGATCTCGGGCGACGCGCCGACCACCTGGAAATCCCCCAGGTCGTAGTAGTACATGTAGGGGAAGGGTTCAGCGACCGCAGCGCGCGATACAGCGACAGCGGCGACTCGGTGTAGCGCTTGCTGATGCGCTGGCCGACCTGCACCTGCATGAAGTCGCCCGCCGCGATCAGTTCCTTCGCGCGCTCGACGGCGGCCAGGTAGTCGGCCTTGGCGAAGCTGCGCTGCGGCGGATGCGCCTGCGACGGCCGCACCTGCGGCGCGCTCACCGAGTACTTGAGCTGCTCGCGCAACTCGCGCAGCCGGCGCTTGGCGTTGGCGTAGGCCTCCGGCTGCTTCGGGTCGGCGTAGACGATCAGGTAGAGCTTGCCCGACAAGTTGTCGATGACCGCCAGTTCCTCGCACTGCAGGAGCAGGATGTCCGGGCAGCCGAGGGTATCGGGCGGGCAGGTCTTTTCGAGTTTCTTCTCGATGTGGCGGACCGCGTCGTAGCCGAAGTAGCCGGCCAGCCCGCCGCAGAACCGCGGCAGCCCTGGCCGCAGGGCGACCTTGAAGCGCTGTTGGTACGCTGCAACGAAGTCGAGCGGATTGCCTGAGACTTTTTCCACGACTTTGCCGTCCGTAACGACTTCGGTCACGGCCTCCGATCCGAAGCCGGAAGCTCTCAGGAAGGTGCGCGCCGGCAGGCCGATGAAGCTGTAGCGGCCGAAGCGTTCGCCGCCCACGACCGACTCCAGCAGGAAGCTGTTACGGCCGTTGTCCTTGGTGTAGGCGAGCTTGAGGTAAAGGGAAAGGGGAGTCTCGAGGTCGGCAAAGGCCTCGACCATCAGCGGAATGCGGTTGTAGCCCTGCGCGCTGAGGCTTTTGAATTCGAGTTCGGTGATCACGGGTGGGGTCTCCGTCTGCCAGCGGACGCTCCTCGGTCGCTGGCGGTTCATCCAGTTTGGCCGATCAGCGTGGCTGAGGGCCGCGGGCGCACGGCGTGCGCCGTGCAATCAAGCAAGCAACGTCGATGGCCAACGCCAAGGCCAGGCTCCCCGGCTGCCTTGACCTGTCTGGATGACGTGATGAATGAACATGGAATCGGGAGTTTAGCCGAGGGACAACGGGTATACAAAAAGATACATTGAGTTTATTAACTTGCATCTTGTCCCTCACAGGAACACCTCCATGCCCAAGTCCGCCCTTCGCCGCGCCGTCGCGCTGACCACCTTCGCCCTGGTGTCGCTCGCCGCCTCGGCCACGCCGATCGACGTGGCGGGCGTCAAGCTCGACGACGCCATCGACGTCCACGGCACCAAGCTGCAGCTCAACGGCGCCGGGGTTCGCTACAAGGCGGTGTTCAAGGTCTACACGGCCGGCCTCTACCTCGGCAAGAAGGTGGGCACGCCCGAGGAGGTGCTGGCGGCGCCGGGCGCCAAGCGCATCACGATCACCATGCTGCGCGACATCGACGCCAACGAGCTCGGCAAGCTCTTCACGCGCGGCGTGGAAGACAACTCGCCCAAGAACGAGATGTCGCAACTGATCCCCGGGCTGCTGCGCATGAGCGGCATCTTTTCCGATCAGAAGCAGCTCAGGACCGGCGACAACTTCACCATCGACTGGGTGCCCGGCAGCGGCACCGTCATCTCGGTCAAGGGCGCTGCACAGGGCGAGCCGATCAAGGAACAGGCCTTCTTCAATGCGCTCGCGCGCATCTGGCTCGGCCCCAGCCCCGCCGACTGGAAACTCAAGGACGCCCTGCTCGGAAAGGGCTGAGCCCCGCCCGGTCAGCGCAACGCGGCCAGTTCGGCCAGCGAGTCGACGAAGCCGTCCGCGTCCACGCCACGCACGGGCTCGCCGTGGTTGTAGCCATAGCTCACGAGCACGACGGGACATCCCGCCGCACGCGCGGCCTTCGCGTCGTTGCTGGAGTCGCCGACCATCAGCGTGCGCGCGGGCAGCGTTGCCAGCGCTTCGCAGGCCTTGAGCAGCGGCAGCGGGTCGGGCTTCTTCCGCTCGAAGGCGTCGCCGCCGAACATCACCTCGAAGAATCCATCGAGCCCCTTGGCCGCCAGCAGCGGGCGCGCGAAGGCGGTCGGCTTGTTGGTCAGGCATGCGAGGCGCAGGCCACGCGCTCGCAAGGCGGTCAGGCCTTCGACCACACCGGCATAGACGTCCGCGTGCTGCCCGTTGATGGCGAGGTAGTGGTGCTGGTAGCGGGGCCGGGCGCGATCGAACCATGCGTCGCCGTCGTCCGACGTGCCGCGCACATGCCGGAGCACGGAATGGATCAGGTGCTCCGACCCCTTGCCCACCATCCGCTCCACCGTCGCCCCGTCGATGCGCGGCAGCGCGAGCTCGTCGAGCATGCGGTTGAGCGAGACGACGAAGTCGCCGATGGTGTCGACCAGCGTGCCGTCGAGATCGACGATCGCCGCATCGAAATTTGAAAGTTCCAGCGTCATGCCCAAAGGATAAAGCCAGGAATCCCGCGGAACCGGCTCTGCCGGGCCGCCGGGATTGCCCCCTCGAAGGGGTGGAGAGCGACACGAAGTGCGCGAGCCTGGGGGTCAAGCCTCAGTCAATGACTGCGCAGCCACCACCGCCTCGGTCCGGTTGCGCACGTTGAGCGCACGGAAGATCGCCGCGAGGTGGATCTTGACGGTGCCTTCGCTGATGCCGAGCGCGCGCCCGATCAGCTTGTTCGGCTTGCCTTGCGAGAGCAGTTGCAGCACCTCGACCTGCCGCTCGGTCAACACGTTGCGCAGGTGTTCGAGGGTCTGGGCTCCGCCCGTCGCGCTGGCGCGGTGCGCCGCATCCGAGCCGGGTATTCCGGCGATGACGCCGGGCGGCACCGACGACAGCATCATCGGCGGCACGTAGACGCCGCCCGCGAGCACCAGCCGCACGGCGGAGAGCATGACTTCGGGCGAATACGCCTTGGGAATGAACCCGAGCACCCCGCGCTCCAGCGCACTGCGCATGACGGCCGGATCTTCATAGCCCGACAGCACGATGACGGGCACCGCCGGATGCCGGCGGCGGATTTCGTCGATGTGGGCCTGCCCCTCGGCGCCCGGCATGTTCAGGTCGATCATGGCCAGGTCGATGTCGTCGGACGCACCGGCGAGCAATTCGTCGACGCTCATGGCCAACACGAATTCGATGTCGGCTTGGATCTCCGACAGTTTGGCCTTGACCGCTTCGATGACGAGCCGGTGGTCGTCGGCGATCAGGATTTTCATGGCTTACCCCAGCGTCAGTGATGAACTCAGCGGGTCGAAGATACCGGCGAAACCGGCGCGCAGCAAGGCGGATTCGCTTTCCGAACGACATAGCACCCAAGCGGTATGGCGCGGGCGGAGGCGCGTGGAAGAATCAATTCGTATTCAAAAACGACAGGGGATATCGGCATGCGGGGCATGTGCCATCGATGCAGGCGCGGTCGCAGCGCTTCCCCCGTCGCCGGCGACATCTAGCCGCGAGCACCGCATGACGCGCCTGCTCGACTGCTTTTCGGCCCTGCTTTCCTTCGGGCTGGCCCTGGATGCCTCCATCGCCGCCGGCCGGGCCGGCTCCACCTGCGAAGAGGCGCAGCGCCGGGCGATCGAGCTGCTCGACGAAGCCCGTGCGGCGGCCGAGCGCCTGGGAAAGTCCGCCGGGCAGATCGATTCGGCTCTGTTCGCGATGGTCGCGTGGATCGACGAAATCCTCTCGCGCCATCCCGGCTGCGAAGCCGCGGTCGCACCGCTGCAGATGCGGCTCTTCAATTCGAGCAACGCCCAGACCGAGTTCTTCCACCACCTCTCGGCGCTGCCGGCCGACGAGCAGGAAGTTCGCGAGGTCTACTGGCATGCGCTGGCGCTGGGCTTCAAGGGCCAGTACTACTTCGAGAGCGACGACAACGGCGAACTCGGCAAACTCAAGGACCTGCACGGGCAGCAGCTCGCCATCCGCCCCGCGTCGCTCGACACGCTCGCGGAAGACCGCATCACGCCGCAGCCCTACGGCGTGCCCGATCCGCCAGTGCCCGCGGGACCCGCAGAGCCGCAAGCGCGCCCTGCTGCGCACCGTCGCGGCGCTGGCGGTGGCGGTGCCGCTCGCCTACCTGACCACACATCTGCTGACCCACTCCAGGGAGACGCCGCTCACGCTGGTCCAGCGCGTGGAGCAGCAGGTGCAGACCTACGCCTGCGCGGATCTTTCCGCGACGCAGACTCCGGAGGGCGTCATCCGCGTCAGCGGCTGGGTTCCGACCATGGAGGACGTGGCCCGCGTCCAGCGTGAGGTGCGCGGATTGCCCGGCGTGACCGAAACGAGCTTCGACCTGCGCCTGCGCGTCTGGCCGCACTGCGAGGTGGTCGAGATCCTGAAGCCCTACCAGGCGCGCAACCGCGAACTGGGGCACGGGCTCAAGGCCGAGGCGACGAGCGCGCACAAGGGACAGCTTCGCGAAGGCGATCCGGTGCTGTTCCGCGTCACCGGCCCCAATTACGACGGCTACCTCCGGATCGACTACTACACGGCCGACGGCGCGGTGATGCACCTCAAGGCCGGCCGCGGGCAACCCCTGGTGCGCGCGGGCGAGACCGTCGAGCTGGGTCGCGACATCCCGTCGAGCTGGCTGGTCGCGCCGCCCTTCGGCACGGTGCTGCTGGCCACGCTCTCCTCGCCGGTGCCTTTCAGCGAGGCCACGGAACGCCCTCCCTTCGAGCTGGCGTCCGCCTACCTGCAGCAGTTGCGCGAGTCGCTGGCGGCGGGCGAGTTCGGCGCCCGCGTGATCGCCGACACCCTGTTTCTCGAAACCGTTCCGCGCTGAGGCAGCGATGAGCCAGTTGCCGCCGATCCCCGTGCAGTTCTGGACGCTGCTGGCGCTTTGCCTCCTCGCGCTCCTGAGCCTCTGGTGGGTGCTCCTCGGCTCGGGCCGGGCCGCGCGACGCCGCTGCCTGCGCGCGCTGATCGCCGCGACCACGCCGGGCGGCGCGGCGGCCCTCGCTCCAGCGGAGGACGCCGCGATCCAGCGGTCGCTCGCGCAGCAGGTTCCACCGCTGCAACCCGCATCGTCCGGGGCGCCGCGGCGCAGCATGCTCTACACGACGCCATGGTTCCTTTTCGTCGGCGACGCATCGGCAAAGGTGACGGAGCTGCTCACGCTGGCGAGCGGCCAGCCGGCGGCACAGGACGCCCCGCCCAGCGGCCGACCGTTCTGGCGCTGGCACCGGCTGCCTTCGATGATCGCGATCGACGTGCACCCGGCCGTGCTGACCGACCCGCCGGACCCGCGCGAGCGCAGCCTCTGGTATCGCGCGCTGCTGGAACTGGCCGAGCGCCGCAAGCGCCTGCCGCTCAACGGCATCGTGGCGTGCGTGAGTGCATCGATGCTCCTCGAACCCGCGCGCGTGAGGAGCGAACTGGCCCGCCGCCTGCGCGCCCTGATCCACGAAGCGGCGGAGCATTTGCGGATCCAGTTGCCGGTGTACCTCGTGGTGACCGGCCTGGAGCGGCTCGACGGTTTCGAGGCGCTGCGCGGGGCCCTGCCGGCCGGCGTGCTCGAACAGGCCCTCGGGCACCGGCTGCACAACGGCGCGGCGCCGCGCGCAGCAGCCGACACGCAACTCGACGAGCTCTACGGCGAGATCATGCAGCGCATGTACGCGCTGCGCATGGCGCTGTTCCGGGCCGAGCGCAATCCTGCGCAACGGTATGCCATCCATGTCTTCGTGGAGCAGTTGCGGTCGCTGCAGCCGGGGCTGCGCTCGACGGCCGATGTGCTGTTCGGCTACGGCGCCGGGCCGAGGTCACCGCGCTGGCGCGGCCTCTACTTCACCGCCACGCCATCGAACGGCAGCGCCGGCGCCTTTGCGCAGGATCTGTTCATGCGCTTTCTTCCCTCCGACCAGCCGCTGGCGCACTCGCGCCGTCCCGGCTCGGCGAGCGACAGCGACTTCGCTTCGACACGGATGTGATCCGCGTCGAAGCCCTCAGTCGTCCTCGCGCACGCGGTGCTGGCTCGTCAAGGTCTGCTGGATCGCGGGCGGCACCGCTTCGTAGTGCGACAGCACGATGGTGTAGCGACCCTGCCCGCTGGTCATCGCATTGAGTCGCGACTGGTAGCTCGCGAGCTCCGACATCGGCACCTGCCCCTTGATGACGACGGTGCCGGCTGCGAGGCTCGAGGTGCCGGTGACCAGCCCGCGCCGCGACGACAGGTCGCCGGTCACGTCGCCCATGGCTCCGTCGGGCGCGGCGATCTCGATCTGCACGATCGGTTCGAGCACGATGGGCCGCGCGTCCCGGATGGCCGCCATGAAGGCCTTGCGGCCCGCCGTGGCGAAGGCGATGTCCTTGCTGTCGACGCTGTGGTGCTTGCCGTCGTAGACCACCACGCGCACATCCACCACCGGATAGCCGGCAATGGCGCCGGTCTGGAGCACCTCGCGCACGCCCTTCTCGACGGCCGGAATGAACTGCCCCGGGATCGTTCCGCCCTTCACCTGATCGACGAACTCGAAGCCTTCCCCGCGGCCCATTGGCTCGATGCGCAGGAACACTTCGCCGAACTGGCCCGCGCCGCCGGTCTGCTTCTTGTGCCGATGATGCCCCTCGGCCGGCGAGGTCACGGTCTCGCGGTAGGCGATGCGCGGCGGCCGCGTGTTGACCTCGAACTTGTAGACCTCGCGCAGCCGCTCGAGCAGCACGCGCAGGTGCAGCTCGCCGAGCCCGTACACCACCGTCTCATTGGTGGCGGCCACGTGCTCGACGCGCAGGCAAGGGTCCTCGCCGACCAGCTTGCCGAGGATTTCCCACATCCGTTGCTCGTCGCCGTGCCGCTTGGGCTCGATCGCCGAGGCCGTGCACCGGCACGGGGAAGTCGAGCGGCGCCAGATGCACGTGGTCATCCTCGGCCGCATCGTGCAGCACCGAGTCGAACCTGATCTCGTCCACCTTCGCGACCGCCACGATGTCGCCGGGCAGTGCCCGCGCGACTTCGACATGGTCCTTGCCTTGCAGCATGAAGAGATGGCCCACCTTGAAGGGCTTGCGGCCGTCGCCCACGTAGAGCAGGCTGTCGCGCGTGACCGTACCCTGGTGCACGCGGAAGATGCCCATCTTGCCGACGTACGGGTCCACCGTGACCTTGAAGACGTGCGCGAGCACGTGCAGCGACGGGTCCGGCTTCGCTTCCATCGGCCTCGGCGGCGGCGCCCTCGCCCAGAAGGAAGTCCGGCGGATTCGCTTCGGTCGGGTCGGGCAGCAGCTTGACGATCACGTCGAGCAGCTCGGCAATACCCGCGCCGGTGCGCGCGGAGACGAAGCACACCGGGATCAGGTGCCCTTCGCGCAGCGCCTGTTCCAGCGGCGCATGCAATTCGGCGGGGTCCACGTCGCCATCGTTGAGATAGCGGTCCACGAAGGCGGCGTCGACCTCGACCACCTGCTCCACCAGCGCGCGATGCGCCGCATCGACCGGGCCGAGATCGCTTGCGCCCTCGCGGTTGAAGAAGCAGTCGACCACCCGCGCACCGCCGTCGGCCGGCAGGTTGAGCGGCAGGCATTCGCGCCCGAAGGTCGCCTGGATCTGCTCCAGCAGCGCGGCCAGATTCACGCCCTGCGCATCGATCTTGTTCACGATGACCATGCGCGTCAGGTGGCGCGAGGCCGCGTACTCCATCATTCGCAGCGCCATCTGCTCGATGCCGGTCGAGGCGTTGATGACGATGGCCGCCGTCTCGACCGCTTCGAGGGCGGGCAGGCTCTGGCCGAGGAAATCGGGGCCGCCGGGCGTGTCGATGAAGTGGATGCGCGTGCCGGCATGCGTCAGATGCATGATCGAGGCGTTGAGCGAGTGCTGCATTCGCCGCTCGAGCGGATCGTGATCGCTCACGGTGCTCCCGCGTTCGACGCTGCCCGCCGCGCCGATGGCGCCGCTGCGCTGCAGCATGGCCTCCGCGAGCGTGGTTTTGCCGGAAGCGGACGCTCCGACGAGTGCCAGCGTCCGCACCGCTTCCATTTCGGCCGAGAGGCCGTTCGATCGGCTTGGCATGAGTGGTCTCCTCAACACCCGGGCGACCCAGCGTACGGGATTGACCGGCAGGACGCAAGCCGGGCGCCTGCCGGACAATGGCGGCACTCACGGCAGAACGCATGGCACAGCCACCCAACCCACCCCGCGCGACAGGCTACGCCCGCACGCAATTCATGTTCGTCAAGATCCCCGTCGTCGCCGACGTGGACGACCTGTACCACCAGCGCGAGGACCGCATCGACCAGGCGCTCAAGGCCAAGAGCCTCGGCACGGTGATCGGCTGGGGCGACTCGCTCGGCGAGGTGCGGGCCGGCGGATCGCCGCGGGTCGCCTACACCCGCGTCGATCTCGACGTGGCGAACGTCGAGGCCGCGCGGGTCGCGCTGCAGGAGGTGCTCGCGGCGATCGGCACGCCGGCCGGCACGGAGATCCACTACACCCGCGACGGCGCCAGCGTGGCCGACGTCTACGCTCCGCCGGAATGGCGGCTTGCGCAGCCGGTGGCGTACGGCGTACGGCAGCGTTAGGGGCCGAGCGGCAACGGCTGCGTCGTTTCATCGTCGGAGTGCAGCCACATCGCGACGGCGGTGTAGTTGTCGTAGCCGGGCGCGGCAAGCAGCCTGATCTCCGCGTCGATCGTGTCGATCCACTGCCGTGGATCCCGCGACGCCCGCAGGATCTCGCCCAGCCGCTGGTCGCCCAGCACCTCCCAGACGCCGTCGCTGCACAGCAGCACCACGTCGCCCGCCCACACCGGCATGAGCCCGGAAACGTCGATCTCGATGTCGCCGTCCGGTGCACCGAGGGCCGAGAGCAGGAGGTTGCGCTGCGGATGCAGCCGCGCGCGCTCCTCGTCGATCATCCCACCGTTGACCAGTTGCTGGACGAGGCTGTGATCGATGGTTCGCGCCACCTGCTCGCCATCGCGGAACAGGTAGGCGCGACTGTCGCCGGTATGGGCCCAGGCGAGTTCGCAAGCCTCCAGGTCGACGACGGCGAGCACCACGGTCGAACGCATGTCCGCCAGCCTGCCACCCTCCGCCTGGCGCGCGACCACATCGCGGTTGGCCTGTTCGAGCAGATGTCGCAGCCTGCCGCGCTCCAGCCCCGGCGAAGCGGCCAGGGCGTCGAGCACGCTCGATCGTGCGACGTCGGCGGCCACGTCCCCACCGCCATGCCCGCCCGCACCATCGGCCACGAGGCAAGCGGCGAAGCGGCCGTCGGTCCACTGCCCGAACACGTCCTCGTTGTAAGGGCGACCGCCCTGTTTCGAGACGGAGACGATATCGATATCCACCAGCCGGCCTCGCTTCGGTTCAGTGGACGCCGAACGCCAACCACACCGCAAGGGCGATGGCGAGCGGCAGGCCCGCGGCGACGCAGGCAGCCACGGCGAGCAGCCGGCGCTGGCGTTTCGTCGCGGGTGCGGTGGCTTGCAACGGCTGCGCTGCTTGGGCTGCCTGCCGGCCCGGCGCGAGACGCAGCGGCGCCGGCGCAGGCTCGAGCCCCAGCGCCTCCCGGAACGCCGCCATCGACTGCGGCCGCGATTCGGGCCTCACCCCGAGCCCCGCATCGATCGCGCTGAGCAGGCGTTCGCTATAGCGCTGGCGCAGCGCCTCGCTCCGCGCCAGCGGCAAGTAGCTGTCGGACAAGAGCCGCGCCACCGACGGCGGCGGCGGCCGTCCGCACACCGCGACGTGCAGCACGGCCGCGAGCGCGTACACGTCGGTCCATGCGCCCTGAACCATGTCGGGCGCGCTGGCGTACTGCTCGACCGGCGCATAGCCCGGCTTGAGGATCACGGTGATGGTCTGCGTCTTGTCGCTGATCACGCGCCGCGCCGCGCCGAAGTCCAGCACCACCGGCCGCCCGGAGCCTTCGAGAAGGATGATGTTGTCCGGCGCAATGTCGCGGTGATAGCAGTGCGCGGCATGCATGACCATCAGCGCCTGCGTGACGCCGTCCATCACCTTCAGCAGCCAGGCTTCCTGCGCGATACCCGGCGAGGCGGCCAGCGCCTGCTTCAGCGTGTCGCCGCGATAGAAGGGCATGACCATGTACGCCGTGCCGCCCTCCTGCCAGAAACGGTAGACCTTGAGCAGCGACGGATGACCGAACTGCGCCAGAAGCCGCGCCTCGTTGATGAAGCCGCGCATGCCGAGCTCGAAGGTTTCCCGGTGCCGCTCCGACAACGGCACCACCGCCCCGTCGGGCCGCCTCGCCGACAGCGACGACGGCAGGTATTCCTTGATCGCGACCACGCGCTCCAGCACCGGGTCCCAGGCCTCGTAGACCACGCCGAAGCCGCCCTGTCCGATGATGCGCGTGATCTCGAACTCCGCGAGCCGCGCGCCGACCGCGAGAAGGCCCGCGCCGACGCGGCGCGGCGCCGAGCGCACGGCGGGCGCCACGGTGGACGCGAGCGAAGGCGGAACTGCAACCGGCGCCTCCCGCCCCGCCGGAGGAGCCGAAGCCGACGCACGGGGATTCACGCTGCCTCCGGAGACGACTCAGGGAGCGTCAGTGTCCGGCGCTGAGGCTGCGCGGGAAATAACGCGAAAGGCCTACGGCGGAGGACGCATCCGCGTTGCACCCGCCGCTTGGCGTCGACGCCGGATGTTGCCTAGGATGGGCGCCACCTCCCCCAGAGTCAGGCCGGCCATGGACAGCGCTTCCCCACCCGTTCTCTTCGAAACCCACGACGCGATCTGCACCATCACGCTCTCCCGCCCCGGCAAGCGCAACGCGGTCGACGGTCCCACCGCCGCGGCGCTGCTCGCCGCCTTCGGGCGCTTCGAGGCCGACGAGACTCTGCGCGTTGCGATCCTCACCGGCGGCGGAGGCCACTTCTGCGCAGGCGCCGATCTCGCGGCGGTGGGCAACCCCGCGCTGCGCAACGAACTGACGCCGGAGGGCAGCGGCCACGGACCGATGGGGCCGACACGGATGGCGCTTTCGAAGCCGCTGATTGCCGCGGTCAATGGTTACGCGGTGGCAGGAGGCCTCGAACTCGCGCTGCTGGCCGACCTGCGCGTGGCCGACGAGGACGCGGTGTTCGGCGTCTTCTGCCGGCGCTGGGGCGTGCCGCTGATCGACGGCGGAACGGTGCGACTGCCACGCATCGTCGGGATGGGGCGCGCGCTCGACATGATCCTCACCGGCCGCGCGGTGCCCGCATCCGAGGCGCTCGCGATGGGGCTGGTCAACCGTGTGACGCCGCCCGGCGGCGCATTGGCGGCGGCCCGGGAACTGGCAGAGCAGATCGCCGCATTCCCCCAGCAGTGCATGCTGACCGACCGGCGCTCGGCCTATGCGCAATGGGATCTGCCGCTCGCCGAGGCCCTGCGGCAGGAAGGCGCGAAGGGTGTGCCGATGGTGTTTGCGGAAGGCGAGGCCGGCGCGGCGCGCTTCGTGCGCGGCGCCGGTCGCCATGGACAGTCCGCAGACCGGTGAGCCCGACCGACCTGCGCGCTCACGGCTCTTTCGCCGCGGGCACTTCCGCGCCGGCGGCACAGCCGAAGAGCGCATCGAACTGATCGTCCTGCGGCAACTCCTGGCCGGCCATGCCGAGCCCGTGCTCCGCGGTAGGGTCGGTCAGCCAGAGGGACTGGCCGACCACCGGCAGGGCCAGCGCCGCACCGGGATCGCCGGCCGGCGTCCCGGCAGAGGCGAAAAGCTGATGCAGCCGCACCTCGAAATGCGCCGCGTCGAGGTTTTCCTGCCAGCCTTCGCGCGCGGCGCGGCTTGCCAGCCCCCACCACTGCCGCAGGCGTGCCAATGCATCTCCGCGCAGTTCGCTTTCGGCCGCCCCGAGCTCGGCCGCGAGCGTAAAGGGAAATGGCGGCCCATGTCGTCGACCGAAGGGACGAGCACGCCGACCCAGCCTTGCGCGTCGACCACTTCGTTGCCGAGGACGAAGCACCAGCGCGGCGCGTCCAGGTAGTGATCGGCCCAATGCGGATGGCAAAGCTGCATGCGCGCGATGCCGGCGCGCAGCCAGCGGCCCCACGCCTCGCGAAAGCTCTGCGGCAGGCGACGGTGCGAGAAGTCACCCATGCCCGGCAGCCTCCCGAGCCAGCCCGGCGCCGCATCTGAAAAGAGGGAACTTGTCTGCCCGTGCACGACGCCTCCGGCTTGGCAAACATCCAGTTTCCTGCGTCGGCGCGTTGCAACATATCTGGCCGATGGCGTAAGGCGCCGAAGACGGTCAGCCTAATGCAAAGGACCTAGAAACGCCCTTCGGCTCGATTTTCTGTTACAAATAGAAAGGCTACTTTCCACTTGTAATGCAACGAAACCGTCTTCCGGCACGACCCCGCGGGGAAGGAATCCAAGGCGTTCGAATTGCCGTGCTCGTCCTTCTGCACAAATGGACGGACCAGCAGAAGCGCCTCGTCGAATTCCTCGCCCGCGAGTACGAGGTGTTCATCCATGCCGACAAGCGATCGAAGCTGACGATCGAGCCCCGCTCGCCGCGCGTCCACGTCTACAGCGAATACAGGAACTACTGGGGGCACCACAGCCTGAACAAGGCCACGCTCTTTCTTTTCCGGCAGGCCGCGCGGACCGGCTTCGACCGGTACCTGCTGATTTCCGGCGAGGACGTGCCGCTCAAGCCGCTGCACGAAATCACCCGCTTCTTCGCGACCAACGACCAGGAGTTCTTCGAGCACCACGCGATGCCGCGTGCGCAGTGGTCCGGCAACGGAGGCTTCGACCGGCTCGATTTCTTCTATCCCAAGGTGCTGTCCCGGGGCCCGGCCAATCCGCTCGCCAACAAGCTCAACATCCTGCTCGAGCGGCTTAACCGGCGCCTCCTGATTCCGGCAATGCGCAAGTTCGGGCGGCGGCCGCGCCTGCCGGTCGACTACTGGGGCGGCGGCCAGTGGCTGAATCTGTCGGGCCACTGCGTCACGCAGATGCTCGCGTGGCTCGATGCCAACCCCTGGTTCGAACGCAAGTTCCGATGGACCCGGTGCTCGGACGAGATCTTCTTCCACACCCTGATCTTCAACTTCGTTTCGGACGTGGAAGTCCGCAACGACCACCTGAGATACATCGAGTGGCACCCCGGGCCGGAAATCCCCCAGGTGATGCGCGAATCCGACCTCGACAAGATGCGGCAATCGCCCGCGCTCTTCGCACGCAAGTTCGACCTCGACGTCGATGCGGCGGTGATCGACGCGCTCTATGCAGGTCTGAACTGAGCAGCCGCCTGCCGCTCAGCGGCTGTCCGCGCGCAGCACCGCCTGCTGCTGGGCGTAAGCCTGCTCGATGCGGTCGAGCTTCGCCTGCCGCGCTTCTTCGCTGACCCAGCGGGCGTTGAGGGCGCTTTGCCGCGCGAGCTGGTATTCCAGCCGGGCGGCAGGAAGCAGCGCCTTGTTGTCTGCCGCCGCATAGCCGAGGCTCGCGTGCAGGTCCTTCAGCGTCTCGCGCTGCGCGTTGCCGCGCACGCCCGGCTCGCGCCCGTAGCCGGTGAAGAACGCACGCAGTTTCTTCTGGAACTCGGGCGGGAGGTCGCGCCGCGCCACGATCGGCGCCTGCGGCGTCGGGTCCGAGCGCCAGACGACCTGAAGCCGCCCCGCCTCGGCCGGGAACTGGTGCCGGAAGCGCTCGAAGTCGGTGGTGTTGTTGGTCGCGACGTCGGCATCGCCGTTGGCCACCGCGAGCGCCGTGGCCTGGTGCGTACCGACCATCTCGCTCTTGAAGCGCGTCTCCATCTCGACGCGGTGCGGCAGGAAGAGCTGCACCTGCGGCAGGATGAAGCCCGACACCGAGCGGCTGTCGCCGCGCGCGAGCCGCCATCGCTCCGGATGGGCCAGCAGGTCATCGAGGCTGCTCAGCGGCCCGTCCTTGCGCACGAGCAGGATGGCACGATGGTCCGGATCGCCGGGATGCCGCTTCACCTGCACGAGCACGTTCATGCGCCGCTCGGTCACCGCATCGAGCGCCATCTTCGCGGACAGCAACGCGAGGTCGACCTCGTTGCGCTCGATCGCCTGGCCGAGCGATTCGTAGGTCGTCACCGAAAGCACTGTCACCGGCCGCCCGACGGCGCGCGCCAGATCGGCCAGGAGCGGCGCCCAGCCGTCCTTCGACTCGACCGCGCCGCCGATCGGCAGCACACCGAAGCGCAGTGGCTCGGCCACGTCCCGCGCGACGGCGAAGGCATGCCAGCCCAGCGCCGCCAACAGCATGCAGCGGCCCACGAAGACGATCCAGGCTTTCCTCACGATGCGATCAACGCGGCGCGTCTCCGCGAAGCTCGGCCATCTGCTCGGCATAGGTGGCCTCGATCCGCTGCAGCCGCGCCTGGCGCGCGGCCTCGCTGACCCACTGCGAGTTCATCGCGCTTTGCCGCGCGAGCTGGTAGGCCAGCTTGGCGGCGGGCATCAGCGAGGTGTTGTCGGCCGCGACGAAGCCGGCGAGATCGTGCAGCGACTTCAGCACGGCGCGTTCCGCATCGCCGCGCGGGCCCTTGCCCTTGGCGTAGTCGACGAGGAAGCCCTGCACCTTGCGGCGGAAGGCGTCGTCGTACTCGCGGCGCATGACGATCTGCGCGTGGGGGATCAGCTCGGACTCCCAGATCACCTGCAGTCGGTCGGCCTCGGCCGGAAACTGGAGCTTGAAGCGCTCGAAGTCCGCGGTGTTGTTTGTCGCCACGTCGGCCTCGCCGTTGGCCACCGCGAGCGCCGTCACCTGGTGGGTCCCGACGACTTCGCTGCGGAAGCGCGTCTCCATCGCGATGTGATTGGGCAGAAAGAGCTGCAGCTGCGGCACGATGAAGCCGGACACGGAGCGGCTCTCGCCACGCGCGATGCGCCACTTTTCGGGCTCGGCCAAGAGGTCCTTGAGGCTGGTGTAGTCGCCGCTCTTGCGGGTGAGCAGCAGCGCCCGGTAGCCCGGCAGGCCGTCGTGGCGCGTCACCTGCGCGATCACGTTCATGCGGCGCAGCGTCACCGCATCGAGCGCCATCTTGCCGGACAGGAACGCCATGTCGACCTGATCGCGGCGGATCGCCTGTTCGAGCGCCTCGTACGACGTGACCGAGAGCATGCTCACCGGACGGCCGATCACGCGGCTCAAGTCCGCGAGCAGCGGCTCCCAGTCGTTGCGCGACTCGAAGGCACCGCCCAGGGGAGGATGCCGAAGCGCAGCGGTGCGGCGTTCGACGCGGTCTGCGCCGAGGCCGGCTGAAGATTCATCAGCCCCGCGAGGCCCATCAGTCCGACCAGAAGCATCGCCCCGACGTGCATCAGCCGCGCACACAGGCGACGCACCGCCGACCGGAACCGGTCCGGCCGGGCATGTGGCGCGCTGGAACTGCTGTGAACCGGGGCCTGCATCGGGCTTGGAAAAGAACGCGGACGGTTGAATTCACAATTAGAAACTATCTTGAACAATTCCCGTGTCGTTTTTCTCCATCCATGTTTTTCGATCGGTAACGTATAACGGGACCCGCGCGCCGCTCGACATCCGTCCATGAACTGGTCCTTCCGTGCCTTCCGCCTCCTGCACCTGACGCTGGCCCAACAACTCGTGCTGCTGGCCCTCCTGCCGGCCACGGTCGCCACCCTGGGCGTCATCGCGGTGCTGACGCGCCAGCATCTCTCGAACGTGACCGAACTGGTCCGCGCCAACGCGCAGACAGTGGCGCTGCAGGTCGCGACAGTGGCGCAGTCGCAGATCCAGCGGATGGACCGCCGCGCGCTGCAACGCACCGCGCAGTCGGGCAGCTACCAGCCGCATGTGCAACAGGTGCAGATCTGGTCGGAGGACGGCGAGATCGTCGCCAACTCGGAGACCACCGACCGCGCGCGCGGCGAAGGGCTGCAGGTGGTGGCGCCGATCATCGGTGACGACGGCAAGAACGCGGGCAAGGTGATGGTCGAGATGAGCCTCGACGCGGTGGGGAGCGCCAAGCACGCCGTGTGGTTCAACGTGGTGCTGGTGCTCGCCGCGAGCCTCGTGGGCGTCGGCCTCGCGGGCTGGTGGGCCGCGCGGCGGATCAGCGCCCCCATCCGCGAGCTCGGCGAGGCGGTGGAGCGCCTCGGCGCGGGCGAGGATGCGCAGGTGACCATCGAGGGCACGGCCGAGGTCCGCCGCCTGCAGGACGGCTTCAACCAGGCGGCGCGCGCGCTGTCCGAAAGCCGCAGCCAGCTCGAAAGCCGGATCACCAACGCCACGGCGGAGCTCGCGCGAAAGAACCAGCAGCTCGAAGTCGCGAGCCAGGCGAAGACCCGCCTGCTCGCCGCCGCCAGCCACGACCTGCGCCAGCCGCTGCATGCGCTCACGTTGTTCTCCGACGGCCTGGCCAACGGCGAGACCGACCCGGCGAGGCTTCAGCGCATCGGCCACATCCGCGAGTGCGTGGAATCGCTCGACCGGCTGTTCACCGAGCTGCTCAACCTCTCGCAGCTCGACGCCGGCGTGCTGCAGCCGCAATGGACGGACTTCCCGCTCGACACCCTTTTCGACGAGATCAGCCGCAACTTCCGCGCGGTGGCCGAGCAGCAGAACCTGCGCCTCGTGGTGCGCAAGACCGACGCGTGGGTGCGCTGCGACTACGTGATGCTCTCGCGCATTCTCAACAACCTCGTGTCGAATTCGCTGCGCCACACCGTCGAAGGCGGCGTGCTGATCGGCGCGCGGCGGCGGCGCAAGGGCATCCGCATCGACGTCTGCGACACGGGCGTCGGCATTGCGGCGCACCACCAGACGCGGGTCTTCGAGGAGTTCTACCAGGTCGAGCCGCAGGGCGGGCGGCAGGGCGGGCGCGACGCGCGCGGGATGGGCCTCGGCCCGGCGACGGTGCAGCGTCTCGCGGCCTTGCTGAACACGCGCGTCGAACTCAGCTCCCGACCGAACAAGGGCACCTGCGTGCGCGTGGTGGTGCGCGCCACCGAACCGCTGGTGCCGATGCCCGCGCCTCCCCTGCTGCCCGCGGGCCTGATGGCGGAGGACGATGGCGGGCTGCGCAACATCCGCGTGCTGGTGATCGACGACGAGCGCACCATCCTCGAGGGCCTGCAGGTGGTGCTCTCCAACTGGGGCGCCGAGGTGCTGGCCGCGCAGAGCCGCAGCGAGGCCCTCGCCCTCGCGAGCGCCTGGGACCGGCCGCCCGACGTCGTGGTGAGCGACCTGCTGCTGCAGGGCGGCGACAACGGCCTCGATGTGCTGGCCGCGCTGGAGCGCCACCCCAACGGCATCGGCCCGGCCACCGCCCGCCTGCTGGTCACAGGCGAGACCAAGCCCGACCGCCTGCGCGAGGTCGCGAGCGCAGGGGTCACGGTGCTATACAAGCCGGTCTCGCCGAAGGTGCTGCGGCAGGCGATCGCGGCCCAGCTCGCGACCGTGCGCGAGCTCGCGTGAGGTAGTCCGACCCTACGCCGTCAGACATAGGCCGTCAGGCCGCGAACCGGCTCGCGCGCCCCCTCACAATCCGACCACGCGTCGAGGGGACATAAGCCCTCTGCCTTATCGCGTGCAAAGAGCCGCGTCCGTACATTGGGCTCCATCACCCATTGCGGATGCGGTTCGATGTTCGCCACGCTTTTCCCCATGCTGCTTCGAAGGACGCGCACCATCCCGGTCGCGGCATTCGCCTGCGCGGCGACGGCATGGAGCGGCGCGTGCGCAGCCGGACTGACCACCGTGCTGATGGGCGACGAGAGCGCGCCTTATGCCGAGTTCGTCCAGCAGTTGCGCAAGATGCAGGAAGCGGGCAGCCACCTCGACCTGATCCGCCTGACCGCCGGGCAGCCCGCATCGGGACCGTTCTCGGGCGCCCCGTCCGCGGTGCGGCCCCGTGGCGCCGTCCCGGCGGACGCGCCGGTCACCATGGCCGTCGGCGTGGCCGCAGCGCGCTCGGCGATCGAGCGCCCCGGACAAGACCCGCTGGTGCTCGCCATGCTGAGCCGGATCGACTACGAAAGCCTCAAGACCAACCCCGCGATGCGGCACCCGGCACGCCAGATCGGCGTGCTGCTTCGCGATCCGGCCATGGCCGACCAGCTCGCGCTGATCGATGCGGTGATGCCGCACAAGCGGCGCCTCGGCGTGGTGGCCACCGGTGAATCGGCACCCATCTTGAACGAGTTGCAGAGCGCCGCACAGGGCTGGGACCTGCAGGTGGAGTTCGCGCCAGACGCGAAATCGCTCGCGGCGGCGCTGCGCGTGCTGGTGCCGCGCAGCGATGCGCTGCTCATCCTGCCCGACAGGATCGGCGACGACCAGGCCGCGACACTCGCGGTGCTGCGCGCCGGCGCGGGTGCCGGCTTGCCGGTCTTCGGCGCCAGCGACGGGCTGGTGCGCTCCGGCGGACTCGCGGCCGCGGTCTCCACACCGGCGCAACTGGCCCAGCAGGCGCTCGCGCTCGGGCAGAAGCTGGCCGCCAACATCGGGCCGCGCGGCGTGGTCGTCGAGGCCGCGACTCCGGCGACGGTGCGCGTCAACACCACCGTGGCGCGCGGGCTCGGCTTGCGGCTGCCCGAAGAACGTGAACTCACGGAGCGGGTCACCGCGATCAGATGACCTCCACCCCCTCCATGATCGCGCCGTCGTCCGACGCACGGCCGGACGACCCGGCCGCCACCCCGAGCCGCGACCTCGTCGTGGCCGGCAACCTGCAGCGCGACCTGTTCCGCCTGGGCGTGGTGCCCTGCGTCATCGTGGCGCTGGCACTCACCGGCTGGTTCACACACAGCCGCCTCGATGCGCTGGAAGCGGCCTTCGATGCCCAGGGGCAGGCGGTCGCGCGCCAGGTCGCGGCAATGTCCGACCTGAGCCTCTACGCGGGTGACGTGCCGGCGCTGCAGAACGTGGCCAACGCCGCGCTGCGCGGCGGACAGGTCACGCGCGTCGAGATCAGCAACAGCGCGGGCGTGTTCGTTTCCGCCGGACCGAAGACCGCGCCGATGGGCCAGCTTCGCATGTTCACCGCACCGATCACGCTGCGCGAAGCCTCGCGCGCCGCCGCCTTCGCGCCGGCCGGCTCGACCACCGCGGGCGACGCGCCGATCGGGCTGGTCCAGACCTTCCGCGACATCACCGCCTATGCGCACGAGCGCACCCGCCTGCTGATGGCCGGCATCGGCATCGCGATGCTCGCGCTGCTGGCCGCGTGGGCCTGGGTGCGCCATACCGCGCGGGCGGTCGCGCAGCCGCTGCGCCGCATCTCGCGCACCGTCGCCGCGCTGGAAGCCGGTCAGTTCGATGCGCGCTGCAACGTCGTCACCCCCGGCATGGACGAAGAAGACGACGATGCGCGCGGCGGCAGCCGGCGGGCGCGGCACGAGTTCGCCAACCTGGCGCACGACATCAACCGCCTCGCCGAACGGCTTCAGCGCAACCAGCAGATCAGCGACGAACAGGTCCGCGAAGCCACCGCCGTGGCCTTGCAGCGCATGGCCGAGGCCGAGCAGGCCGCGCTGTCCCGCGCGCGCTTCCTGGCCGCCGCGAGCCACGACCTGCGGCAGCCGCTGCACGCGATGGGCCTCTTCATCGACGGCCTGCTGCCCACCGCCAATCCGACGCAGCGCCCCGCGGTGCTTCGCCTCCAGGAAGCCACCGACTTCATGGGTGTGCTGCTCGACGATCTGCTGGAGATCTCGCGGCTCGATGCGCAGGTGCTGACGCCCGCGATCGCCGGGGTGTCGCTCGCGGGCCTGTTCGACCAGCTCGAGGCGCAGCATGCCGCCGCAGCGGCCGCGGCACGCGTGCGGCTGGTCTGGAAGGACCGGGGGCTCGCCGTCAACACCGACCCGGCGCTGCTGCTGCGCATCATCGGCAACCTGGTCGGCAATGCGATCCGCCACACGCCGTCCGACGGCACCGTGCTCGTGGTCGCGCGCCGGCGCAACGGCGCAGTGCGCATCGAAGTGCGTGACAACGGCGTCGGCATCGCGCCGATCCACCAGACGCGCATCTTCGAGGAGTTCTACCAGGTGGCGAACACCGAGCGCGACCGCCGCCAGGGCTTCGGCCTGGGCCCGGCGATCTGCGCGCGCATCGCGCTCTTGCTCGGCACGCGCATCAAGCTGCGCTCGGCGCTGCAGGCGGGCAGCACCTTCTGGCTCGACCTGCCGATCGCACATCCGCGCGAGGTCGCGCCGTCAGCGAAGGAACCCACGGCCGCGGCCCCGCTCGCCGGGCTGCATTGCCTCGTGGTGGACGACGACCCGGCCATCCTCGACGGCAGCCGGACACTGCTCGAACTCTGGGGCTGCCAAGTGGATTGCGCTTCCACGCGCAAGGAGGCGCTGACGCGGCTCGACAAGTCCGACGCGCATTTCGACGTCGTGCTGTGCGACCTCCAGCTCGAGGGCCAGGAAGACGGCATGGAAGTCATCGAGGACACGCGCCGCCTGCAGCCCGATGCGCTCGCGGTGCTGGTCTCGGGCGCCACCGGGCCCGAGGCGCTGCAGCGGCTGCGCAAGGGCGGTGTGATGCTGCTGACGAAGCCGGTTGCGCCGGCGAAGCTGCGGGCCCTGCTCTCGACGAAGCGCACCCCCATCCTCGCAGCCTGCTGAGCCGCGCTCTTGGACTTCGGCCGCGCGGGCAGGAGCCCGATGGCGAGAACCCCGGCCCTTTCGCTCTCCGCCGTTGTAGGACACCGGTCAATTGACAGGCGCCCGGCATCGGCGATGCTGGTGGAGAGTCCGGTGTCCTGCGCCGGGCCATGAAAGGGAATCCCCATGGACTCGAATTCCACGATCAACCCGCCTGCCGGGCCCGCAGCCCGGTCGTCGAAGGCACTCTGGGGTGTCATCGGCGTGCTGTCGATCGCGGTGGCGGCGCTCGGCGGCGCACTGCTTCACAAGGAGGTCGGCAACACCTCGCAGCCGCAAGCGACCTCGCTCGCCGCCGCGCCGCCGGTGCGTGCGCCCAACGACTTCAAGCCGCCGGTGGTGCAGGAGGCAGCACCCGAGCCGCCGCCTCAGGCTGTCGCGGCCACCACG
Organism: Variovorax ureilyticus; assembly: GCF_050632185.1. Classification (GTDB taxonomy): domain Bacteria; phylum Pseudomonadota; class Gammaproteobacteria; order Burkholderiales; family Burkholderiaceae_C; genus Variovorax; species Variovorax ureilyticus_A. Next base: position 130,961 of record NZ_CP192579.1, on the reverse strand, counting down.
ATGCCACCGCCGCCGGTCAGGGCGCCGCAAGTCATCCCGCCGCACGCGGCGGCAGGCAACGCCGAACCGGTCGTGTCGGCGAGCGAAGGCACGGCGCCGCCGGCGCCCGCGCACAAGGTGTGTTCTGTCTGCGGGCACGTCGAATCGGTCAACACGATCCAGCGCCAGAAGCCCACCACCGGTGTCGGCGCGGTCGCGGGCGGTGTGGTCGGCGGCGTACTCGGCCACCAGATCGGCAGCGGCAACGGGCGGACGCTGGCGACCGTGGCCGGCGCCGTGGGCGGCGGCTTCGCGGGCAACGAGATCGAGAAGCGCACGCACACCGAAACGGTCTACCGGGTGAGCGTGCGCATGGACAACGGCACGCTGCGCACCGTCGAGACGACCGCCGCGCCGCCGATCGGCGAGCCGGTCACGCTGAAGAACAACGTGCTGCGTCCGGCGGACGGCCGCCACTGAGCGCGGCCGCCCACCGGCTGATCCGGTCGGCCGCCCACGGGCCGTCGTCGAGCGGCAGGTCGTGGCCTGCGGTCGGGTGCTCGATGATCGGCGCCCGCCATGCGCGCGCGACGCCCTGCGAGCAACGCACATCCACCAGCCCGTCGCACCGGCTCGACAGCACGAGCAGCGGCACGGCCGGCGCCTCCGCCGAAGCGCGGTAGCGCATGGCCGCGCACAGTTGCCTCAGCGCATTCGCGCCGCTCACCGGGCGGGCCTCGCGCAGCGCGGTCCACGCATCGACGGTGCCGGCCGCGTCCGGCGGGTGCCGCGTGGTCAGCCGCAGGAGGGTCTGCTCGCGCGCGCGAGGGCTGCTTCCGGGCCAGATCACGCCGAGCAGCGCTCGGTAGTTGGCAGGCCGCAGCCGCCGATACCACGGGCTGAAGGGACGCAGGCTGGTGTTCACGAGCACGCAGCCCGCCAGCTCCGCGGGATGGCGCGAAGCCCAGTCCGCCGTGACCATTGCGCCGAGCGACATCGCGACCACGTGCACCGGCGTCGCCACGCCGAGCGCGCGGAGCTGTCGGCGACAGTCGTCGACATAGGCCTCGATCCGGGCCGGACTGCGTTGATGGTTCAGGCGCCCGTTGCCGGGCAGATCGATCGCGATGACACGGTCGCCTTCTGGCAGACGCTCGCGCAGCACCGACGGGAACGCGCCCCAGTGGCCGGCTTCGCGCGTGAGGCCGCGCAGCAGCACCCAGGTGCTCACCGGCGGCCTCTTCCGCTCGCGGCGTACCAGCGCTCGAGGGCGCGGCGCGTGTGCTCCTCCCTCTGCGCGCCCGAGGGCAGCCAGCGCTCGTGGCTGCACGCGGCGCGCGTGAGGAAGTCCAGCCAGCCCACATGGCGGCGCAGCACGCGCTGCTGGCGGTGCTCGATCATCGGATTGAAGATGCCGTGCCGCGAGAAGAGCTGCTTCGGGTTCTTCTTCACCCAGAGCCACGAACCCATCTCCAGCGTGAGCGGCAGGAACACGCACCCGCGCTCGCAGGCGCGCAGGTAGAGGAAATCCCACAGGTCGCCATGGGTGAGGTACTGGCGGCTCTGCGGCTCCAGCACGTAGCGATGGTGAAGCAGCGCGTCGTCCACGATCTCGCACAACGCATGGATCTCGGCCAGGTGCGCGATCGGCCGCGAGGCATGCGCGAACGGAAACCAGATGCGGTCCGCGAGCCCGAAGCCCGAGTGGCAATCGATCGCGATGCTGAAGGGACGATTCAGCAACTCGGTCTCGACGAGTTCGCACAGCGCCGCGCTCTCGCGCTCCATCGGTGCGCCCGCCGCACCGCGAAACCACGGCAAGGTGGCGCTCACGCGCTGGCCGCCGATCAGGAAGGGAACACGCTCGACGGACTCGACCGGCGCATTGCGCATGAGATCCACCCCGTTCGGATTCGCGCGCGTGCCGAGCCACAGCCCGCCCGGATTGACGACCGGCATGAACACCAGCCGAACGCCTTCGAGCAGCCGCTGCACGGTGGCATCCCACGAAAGCCGCATCACGAGGCTGCGCAGATAGGCGATGGTGACTTCCGCACCGATGCGCTCCAGCCCGTGCACGCCGCCGAAGAAGCCGATCGCCGGCGCATCCGGCGCGCTGCTGCCGAGGATGAAGGCCTCGAGCGCGAAGCGTTGCGCACCGGCCTCGACCTCGCCCAGCGCGCGGCGCGTCATGCTCGCGCCCGCCCGTCGGGCGAGCGCCTGCAGTTCCAGCAGTTCGGGCAGATCGGTTGACTTCACGCGCGCAGGATAGCGAGGTGCGAGGACATCAAACAGTCATACAGGCGCGCTAGCGTGACGGGACCATGATCCGCATTTCCCGCCACGCCATCGCCCTGCTTTCGGGCGCCCTCGAACTCGCGGCACTGGCGCGCTCGCGCTGGTCCGTGCGGCACGGCACCCGCTAGGGCGCGTAGCCCAGTCGCTTCATCGCCGGCCCGAGCGCCTTCGCGCTCTTCGCCATGCCGTCCCACGGCGTGTTGCCGGCGGGAAGGCGGCGGCCGATGTTGCGCACGTTCCATTGCGATGCGCTGCTGAGGCCGGGCAACTCGTCCCACTCCACCGGCACCGACACACCCAGGCCCGGACGCGAACGCGCCGACCAGGCAGCAACAGTGGTCGCTCCGAAGCCGTTGCGCAGGTAGTCCACGAAGATCTTGCCCACGCGGTTGCGCGGCCCGCTCCTGGCGACGAAGCGGTCCGGAATGACGCGCGCGAGGTGCTGCACCACCGCCTGCGAAAAGCCCTTGACCGTGTCCCAGTCGTACTGCCGGCGGATCGGCACCATCACGTGCAGGCCCTTGCCGCCGCTGGTCTTCAGGAAGGGCTCCAGCCCGAGCTCGGTCAGGATCGTGTGCACCAGCAGCGTGGCTTCCTGCATCTGGGGCCACTGCACGCCTTCGCCGGGGTCGAGGTCGAAGGTCATGCGGTCGGGCCTGTCGATCGCGTTCGATGTCGCGTTCCACGTATGCAGCTCGATCACGTTCATCTGCGCGACGGACAGCAGCGCGCGCGCCGTATCGATCTGCAGCAGCGGCTCGTGGCCGCGATCGAGCGAAGGGTCGAGCAGCTTCACGCCCGGCAACTCCGTCTTCCTCGCGTGCTTCTGGAAGAAGAGCTCGCCGCCGACGCCCTCGGGTGCGCGCACGAGTGCCACGGGCCGGCCCTTGAGGTGCGGCAGGATGAGCTCGGCAACCTGCTGGTAGTAGGCGACCAGCTCGCCCTTGGTGATCCCGCTGTCCTTGTCGATCACACGGTCGGCGTGGGTCACGCGCTGCTTCGCTGATGCGGACGTGCCCTGCCTGCCCGGCCCGGACGACTCTGTGCCGGGCGTGAATGCGGTCTCGCGGCGGATCTGCCGCGCGGGCTTGTCGGTGCGCAGGCCCCGGAACACCGAGTGTCGGATGCGGTCGTCATCCGTCCATTCGCCGAAGGAGACCTCGCACACCAGCACCGGCGTGACCCACTGCGCCTTCACGCCGGCGGGCCGCTTGGCGAAAGGACATTCGTCGCTTGGCACCTCGTCGAGCCGCGCCTTGATGTCCGACAGCCGACCGACGTCGAAGCCGGCGCCCACGTTGCCGCAGTACTGAAGCGCGCCGTCGTCGTCATACACGCCGAGCAGCAGCGAGCCGAAGCCGGCCCGCGACCCCTGGGGCGCGGTGTAGCCGCCGATCACGAATTCCTGCCGCCGCTGGTTCTTCAGCTTGATCCAGTCCGGCGAGCGGCGCGACACATAGCCCGAGCCCCGCCGCTTGCCGATGATGCCCTCGAAGCCGATGCGCGCCGACGACGCGAGCAGGTCGCGCGGCGAGGCCTCGAAGGCTTCGCTGAAGCGCAGCAGCGGCTGCGGCTCGCTGGCGAGCACGGCGGCGAGCAGGTCGCGCCGCTCCTCCACCGGCACGCCTCGCAGGTCGCGCCCGTCGAGAAACGGCACATCGAAGAGCCAGTAGACGACCGAAGAGGTCGAGCCGCGATCGAAGGCGTTCTGCAGGGCCTGGAAGTCGGGCGCACCGTGCTCGTCGTCGACCACGATCTCGCCGTCCAGCCAGGTGGAACGGACCGGCAACTTCGCCAGCGCCTTCGCCAGTGCCGGCAGCTTCGAGGTCCAGTCATGGCCATTGCGGGTGATGCACCGGACCTTGCCTTTCTCGTCGATGCGCGTCAGCAGCCGGTAGCCGTCGAACTTGAGCTCGTAGAGCCAGTCGCCCTCGCGGGCCACAGGCTCGGTCGCCAGCGTCGCGAGTTGCGGCGGGAGCTTCGCGGGCAAGCCCGCCTTGCGCCCGGGCGGTTCGTCCCCCGGCGGATCGGACTGGCGCTGATAGGTCACGGCCGGCGGGCTGTCGACGTCGCGGCCGGTCAGCACGCTGTCGGGCTCGGCCTCGACCACGTCGTATTCGTCGATGCGACGCGCTTGCGGATCGCGTTCCTTGATGAGCAGCCAGGGCTCCTGCTTCTCGCCCGCCCTGCCGTGCATGCGCACCAGCGTCCAATGGCCGCGCAGCTTCCTGCCGCGCAGTTCGAACTTGAGCTTGCCTTCGGCCAGCGCCTTGCGTGCATCGCCCTGCGGCAGCCAGTCCCCGCGGTCCCAGACGATCACGGTGCCGGCGCCGTACTGCCCGGGCGGGATGGTCCCTTCGAAGTCGGCGTAAGAAACCGGGTGGTCTTCGACGTGCACCGCCATGCGCTTGACGGTGGGATCGAGGCAAGGCCCCTTCGGCACCGCCCAGCTCTTGAGCGTGCCGTCGAGCTCGAGCCGGAAGTCGTAGTGCAGCCGGCTCGCATGGTGTTTCTGCACCACGAACGACAGCGCGCCGGGCCGCCCGCTGCCGCCGGACTGCGGCTCCGGCGTCTTGCCGAAGTCGCGCTTGCGGTGATATGGCGCGAGTGCTTCGACGCCCACTTGCTTGCCCACGGTGCTGCCCTCCGCTGGTGATGCCGGACGACCGCTAGGCGGCTCGCCCAGCGAAACGCTCCATCTCGTCCGCGGCCGTGGTGCTCAGGTGCACCTCGCTCTGCGGCCTCGGCAGGTCGATGCCCGCGTCCGCGAGCGCGGTGCGGATGTTCTTCGCGAGGTTGCTGCGCACGACCAGCCAGTTCGCGCCCTCCACGGTCCACGCGCGCAGGCTGATCTGCAAGAGGCCGCCGTTCAGGCCCATCAGGATGGCTTCCGGCGCAGGCGACACCGACACGCCTTCGAGCTCGCGCGCCACGCCTTCCAGAAGCTCCATGGTGCGCTCCGCCGGTACGTCGGGCCGCGTGTTCACCTCGAGCTCGAAGCGGCGGCGGGTACCGCTGAGCGTCCAGTTCACCAGCTTGTCGGCGAGAAGCACGCCGTTGGGGATCACCACGTCCGCGCCTTCGAAGGTGGTGACGATGGTGGCGCGGATGCCGATGTGGCTCACCGTCCCCAGCAGGCCCGCGATGTCCACCACGTCGCCCGGACGGATCGGCCGCTCGAACATCAGGATCAGGCCCGCGACGAAGTTCTTGACCACGTCCTGCAGGCCGAAGCCGATGCCGACGCCCAGCGCGCCGAACACGATCGCCAGCTGCCCGAGGGGAAAGCCCAGCACCCCCAGCGCGGTCAGCAGCCCGAAGGTGACGACGAAGTAGTAGGTCAGCGACGAGATGCTGTTGCCGACGCCCCGCGGCAGCGACATCGATGGCAGCACGTCCTTTTGCAGCACCTGACGGATCACGCGCGCCACCCAGAAGGCCACGAAGACCGCGGCGACGAAGGCGACGATGTTGCCGAGGCTCAGCGACAGCGTGCCGAGCGTGAACACATGATTGAGCACGCGCGAGAGCATCTCTTCGAGCGGGCGGTAGATCCGGAAGCTCTGCAGCACGATCACCACGAAGGCGATCGCGAGCATGGCGCGGCCGAGCTGCGCGCCGGTCTGCGCCCACGACCGGCCGCCCTGCGCGACCTGCGACACGTCATGGCGGATGAACAGCACCTGCGCGAGCGCCACCACGATGGTGACCGCCGCATACATCACCAGCCCGAGGTAGCTGCTGTCGAGCACCGCCGAGGTCAGCGTGATGGCGAGCGACACGTTGCCGAGCAGGTTCGACACGGTGGCGAGACTGAGCACCACCCCGGCCGCACCAAGCAGCAGAACCATCGCCGGCTGCCGGTACGCCGGGATGCCCACGGGCACTTCGCGGCGCGCGCGCACGAAGAGCACCACCACGGTCGCGAGCATCACGAGGTCGAGCAGCAGCAACAGGCTTCGGTACAGGAACTCATTGCTCACGGGAAGGGACGCCAGCATGTTGAGCAGATAGAAGCCCGCGCTCAGGTACGCCCACGGGCCAACGGCCGACAGCAGCCGCGAGGGCAGCAGCCGCAGCATCGGCAGCCAGGCCAGCAGCATGAAGAGCTGCTGCCGCACCGCCGGCCCCTTGAAGTCGAACGCCACCGCGCCCAGGGCCACCAGCACGAGCCACGCGGCCCAGGGCCTGCCGAGCGGCTTGACCGATTCGGGCGTCACCAGCCCGTCGGCCATGAGGCGGTCGGCGCGGCGGCGCAGCCACAGCAGGAGCGGCAGCAGGACAAGTGCGCCCGCGACAATCACGCGCAGAAGGCCCGCGTTGGCCGCGTCGTGATCGCGCGCGAGTGCCGATTCGATCGCGATGCTCTGCCGGAGTCCGGCGCGGAACGGCTCCAGCTCGATGTCGTTGCGGCCCGCGCTTTGCCACAGCGGCCGCGCATCCATCGAGAGCAGACGGCGGTCCTGATCGTCGATGAGGCCTTGCACCGCCACCTCCTCCTCGCGCACCTGCCGCGAGAGTTCGCCAGCCACGCGGCCGAGGTGGAGCGCCTTCGCGAGCGGTTCGGCGCCGATCTTCTCGGCCTCCTCGATCTTCGAGATGAGCTCGTCGATCCGCTCGCGCAGTGCCGGCGCAATGGTGTGCGCATCGTTGCTGGTGGCACGCCATTGCGCGCGCATCCCGGCGAGCGCTGCGGCGTCTTCGGACAGCTCGCGCGCTTCCCGCGCGGCGCGGGTGCGCAGGTCGGCGAGCTCGCGCGCATAGAGCTGCCAGTGCCGGTGAAGGCTCTCGAGCCGGCGGATCGGCAGCTCGGCGAGCTTGCGCTCGGCCGACTGCTGCGCAAGTTGGTTGATCGATGCCGACTGCCGCTCGAGGCTCGCCTCGAGCCGCTGGAGTTCGTCGGTCTGGCTCGCGCGTTGCACCGCCGCCTGGATGCGATGCTCGTCGACGTCCGCGCGTGCGGTGATGTCGGCGGCGGGGATCGGCTCGACGGCGGCCGTCACCGGGACCGCGGCCGTCTCCTCGGTCGAGGCGGCGCGGGACGGCACGCCCCAGAGGCACGCCATGCCGGCCGCGATGCCGAGCACGATCGGCAGGATTCTCCTTCGTGCGCGCACAAGTCCATCCATGCGGCGGCATTGTGCTCACGATCGCCCGGTTGGCAAGCCGGGCGAAGATGCGCTGCAAACGCGTGGCGTCAGCTGCGCTTGGCGACCAGCGTGAGGATGTCGTAGCTGGCGACGAGTTCGCCGTCCTGGTTCGTCACCTCCACATCCCAGGCGACCACGCCCTGGCCGACGCCGTTGGCGTCCTTCTTGTTGCGGTCGATCTTGCGCTTGCAGGTCAGGCGCGCGCGGATCGTGTCGCCGATGCCCACCGGCTTGACGAAGCGCAGCGTGTCGAGCCCGTAGTTGGCAAGCACCGGCCCCGGCGCCGGCGAGACGAAGAGGCCCGCCGCCGCCGACAGCACGAAGTAGCCGTGCGCGATGCGCTTGCCGAACGGGCTTTCCTTGGCCGCGATCTCGTCGAAGTGCATGTAGAAGTAGTCGCCCGAGATGCCGCCGAAGGCGACGATGTCGGCCTCGCCGACCGTGCGGCGGTGCGTGAGCAGCGAATCGCCGATCGCGAGATCCTCGAAATGCTTGCGGAAGGGATGGACTTCCGTCTCGTTGAGCTTCGCGCCGCGCATGTACTCGCCGGTGACCGCTGCGATCATCGTCGGCGAGCCCTGTACCGCCGTGCGCTGCAGGTAGTGCTTGACCGCGCGCAGGCCGCCCAGCTCCTCGCCGCCGCCCGCGCGGCCCGGGCCGCCGTGCTTGAGGAAAGGCAGCGGCGAGCCGTGGCCGGTCGATTCGACCGCCGCTTCGCGATCGAGCACCAGCATGCGGCCGTGATACGCCGCTGCGATCGGGATGGCCTTGGCGGCAGTCGCCGGATCCTTGGTGACCAGCGTGCCCACAAGGCTGCCGCGGCCGCGCGCGGCGAGTGCGAGCGCTTCGTCGATGCCGTCGTAAGGCATCAGCGTGCTGACGGGGCCGAAGGCCTCGACGTCGTGCACCGCGTCATGGCGCAGCGGATCGCGTGACAGCAGCAGCGTCGGCGAGAAGAACGCGCCTTCGGCCACGCCCTCGCCCTGCGGCGCGAAGCCGTCGCGCTCGCCGTAGACCAGCTCGGCGCCCTGCATCAGCGTGCGCACGCGCTCGGCCACGTCGGCCTGCTGCGCGTGCGACGCCAGCGCACCCATGCGCACGCTTTCAAGCGCCGGGTCGCCGACCACGGTCTTCGCAAGACGCGCACGCAGCCGCTCGGCCACCGCATCGAGATGCTGGCGCGGCACGATCGCGCGGCGGATCGCGGTGCACTTCTGGCCGGACTTGACAGTCATCTCGCGCGCCACTTCCTTGACGAAGAGGTCGAACTCCTCGTCATCCGGCGACACGTCGGGCGCGAGGATCGCGCAGTTGAGCGAATCGGCCTCGGCGTTGAACGGGATCGACTGCCGCACGATGTTCGGGTGCACGCGCAGCTTCGCGGCGGTGTCGGCCGAGCCGGTGAAGGTGACCACGTCGGCGCCGTCGAGCCGATCGAGCAGGTCGCCGGTGCTGCCGATCACGAGTTGCAGGCTGCCTTCGGGCAGCAGGCCCGAGCGATGCATCAACCGAACGAGTGCTTCGGTGAGATAGCTGGTCGAGGTCGCCGGCTTGCCGATGCAGGGCATGCCCGCGAGGAAGCTCGGCGCCCATTTTTCGAGCAGGCCCCAGACCGGGAAGTTGAAGGCATTGATGTGCACCGCGACGCCGCGGCGCGGCACCAGGATGTGCGTTCCCGCGAAGCCACCTTTCTTGCCGAGCGGGATCGGAGGACCTTCATGCACGAGGTTGCCCGAGGGCAGCTCGTTGCCGCCGATGCCCGCATAGGCCGCGAGCGTGCCCGCGCCCCCTCGATGTCGATCCAGCTGTCGGCGCGCGTGGCGCCGGTGTGGGCCGAGACCGCGTACAGCTCTTCCTTGTGCTCGGCGATGTACTTGGCGAGCGCGCGCAGGCGCTGCGCACGCTGCTGGAAATCCATCCCGAGCAGGTTGGTCAGGCCGACGGTGCGCGCGTGGTGCAGCGCCTCGCCGAAGTCGATGCTCTCGGCGTGCGTGCTCGCCACGGGGCGCCCGTTGACGGCACTCTGGAGCACCTGCGCGCCCTGCTGGCCGAGCCAGCGGCCGGCGATGAAACTTTGAAGGATCTGGGTCATGAATTTCTCCGAAGGAATCAGGCGGCCACAGTGTTCTTGTTGCCCAGCCCGAGGTAGGTGTCGATGATCCGGCGGTCGTGCAGCAGCGCCTGCGCGGGACCGGTGAGCGCGACCGCGCCCGTCTCGAGCACATAGCCGCGATCGGCGACCTGCAATGCGGCGCGCGCGTTCTGCTCAACGAGCAGCACCGAGACGCCATGCGAGCGCAGCGACGAGACCACGTGCAGCACTTCGCGCACGATCAGCGGCGCAAGGCCGAGCGAGGGCTCGTCGAGCATCAGCAGTTTGGGCCGCGCCATCAGCGCACGGCCGATCGCGAGCATCTGCCGCTCGCCGCCCGAGAGCGTGCTCGCGAGCTGCGAGCGGCGCTCCTTGAGGCGCGGGAAGATCGCGAAGACTTCCTCCATGCGCTCGCGCTGGTCGCGCCGGCCGGTGCGCCAGCGGTAGAAGCCGCCGAGCAGCAGGTTGTCCTCGACCGGCATTTCGCCGAACAGCTCGCGGCGCTCGGGCACCAATGCCACGCCGCGCGCGACCATCGCCTCCACGCTGGGCCGCGCGATGCGCTCGCCCGCGAGCGCGACGCCGCCGGTGGAAGGCAAGAGGCCCATCGCCGCGCACAGCAGCGTGGTCTTGCCCGCGCCGTTGGGGCCGATGACGGTGACGATCTCGCCCTCGTCCACGCGCAGGTCGACGCTGTGCACCGCCTCGACCGCGCCGTAGGCGACGCTGAAGCCCTGGAGTTCGAATAGAGGATTCATGCTCATGCAGCCAACGGGACAAGTTCGTCGCCGCCGCCGAGGTAGGCGTCGAGCACACGGGGGTTGACCTGCACTTCGGCAGGCGTGCCTTCGGCGATGACGGTGCCGAACTCCAGCACCGTGATGCGGTCGGCGAGGTTCATCACGAACTCCATGTCGTGCTCGACGATGAGGATGCCGAGCCCTTCGGCGCGCAGCTGCGAAAGCAGCGTGGCAAGCGCCTGCTTTTCCAGGTGGCGCAGGCCGGCGGCAGGCTCGTCGAGCAGCAATGCGGCCGGCTGCCCGGCGAGCGCGCGGGCGATCTCGACCACGCGCTGCTGGCCCAGCGCGAGCGACGCGGCGGGCACGTCGGCGTACTCGCCGAGCCCGCAGCGCTCGATCTGGCGGTGTGCTTCGGCCAGCAGCGCCGCCTCCTCGGCGCGGTCCAGGCGCAGCATCGATGCGATCCAGCCGTGGCGACCGCGACGGTGCGCACCGAGCGCGACGTTCTCCAGCACGCTGCGGGTGCCGAGCAGGCGCACGTGCTGGAAGGTGCGGCCGAGGCCGCGGGCCGCGTAGTCGCGCGAAGGCTTGCCGTTCATCGTCTCGCCGATGAGGCGCACTTCGCCTTCGGTCGGGTCATCCACGCCCGAGATCATGTTGAAGAAGGTGCTCTTGCCCGCGCCGTTGGGACCGATGAGCGCATGCACCTCGCCGGCCTTGAGCGTCATCGCGACCGCGTTGTTGGCGACGAGTCCACCGAAGCGTTTGGTGACCTTGTCCGATTCGAGCAGCAGCGCGCCGGCCGCCGGCAGCTTGCGGCTCGCGAGCGATGCGGTCGCCTTCGGCACGGGAACTGCATCACGCTTGAGGAAGCGCGACGACCAGCGCGCCAGCGTCGGCCAGAGGCCCTCGGCGAAGCGCTGGAGCACGAAGAGCATCAGGAGGCCGAAGACGATCACCTCGAAGTTGCCACTGGCGCCGAGCAGCTTCGGCAGGATGTCCTGAAGCTGCTCCTTGACCAGCGTGATGAGCGTCGCGCCAAGCACCGCGCCCCACAGATGGCCGGCCCCGCCGACCACCGCCATGAAGAGGTATTCGATGCCGATGTTGAGGTTGAACGGCGTCGGATTCACGAAGCGCTGCATGTGCGCATAGAGCCAGCCCGACAGGGCCGCCAGCAGCGCGGCAAGCACGAACACCTTGACGCGATAGCGTGCCGTGTCGACGCCCATCGACTCGGCCATCACGCGGCCGGACTTCAGCGCGCGGATCGCGCGGCCTTCGCGCGAATCGAGCAGGTTGTGCAGCGCCCAAAGCGCCAGCAGCAGCACCGCCCAGATCAGCGGCCCGAGCGCGCGCGGCGAAGCGAGCGAAGTGCCTGCGATGGTCAGCGCCGGAAGTCCGGTGATGCCGGTCTGCCCGCCGAGGAACTCGAGGTTGCCGAACAGGAAGTAAAGGCTCAGTCCCCAGGCGATGGTGCACAGCGGCAGGTAGTGGCCCGACAGCTTCAGCGTGATCGCGCCCAGCGTCCAGGCAACTGCGAAGGTCAGCACGAGGCCGAGCACCAGCCCGGCCCACGGCAACGCACCCGACGGCACGAAGCCGCCCAGCATAGCCGCCGCTGCGGGCGACGTGCAGGCCCAGGCGGTGGCATAGGCGCCGATGGCGACGAACGCGGCCTGCCCGAACGAGGTCATGCCGCCGATGCCGGTGAGCATCACGAGGCCGGCCGCAACCAACGAATAAAGGCCGATGTAGCTGAACAGCGTGACGGTGAACTCGGGCAGCCAGGCCCAGCACAGCGCCAGCGCGGCGATGCAGAGAAGGGTGAGGTGGCGGCGCGTCATTCCTCGTCCTCCACATGGCGGCTATGGAGTGAACGCCACCAAAGAACGGGGATGATCAAAGTGAACACGAGCACTTCCTTGAACGCACTGGCCCAGAACGAAGAGAAGGCTTCGAGCTGCCCCACCAGCAGCGCGCCGAGCACCGCGATGGGATAGCTCGCGAGCCCGCCGACGATCGCCGCGACGAAGCCCTTGAGCCCGATGAGAAAGCCGGTGTCGTAATACACCGTGGTCAGCGGCGCGATGAGCAGGCCGGAAACGGCACCGATCAGCGCCGCGAGCGCGAAGCTCAGGTCGCCCGACAGGTCGGTCGGGATGCCCATGAGGCGCGCGCCGACACGGTTCATCGCGGTGGCGCGCAATGCCTTGCCGACGATGGACCGTTCGAAGAAGAGGAACATGAGGACAACGAGCACCGCTGCCACGCCGACCACCACCAGCGACTGGCCGGTGATCGCGAGCCCGCCGATGTCGATCCGCGCTTCCGAGAACGGCGGCGTGCGCGAGCCTTCGGCGCCGAAGAACAGCAGGCCGAGTCCGACCAGCACGCCATGCAGCGCCACCGAGACGATCAGCAGGATCAGCACCGTCGCATCCGCCAGCGGCCGGTACGCAAGTCGGTACAGCAGCGGACCGAGCGGCGTGATGAGCACCAGCGCGGTGACCGCCTGCATCGCGAGCGACGTGGATTTCACGCCGAGCACCAGCACGCTGGCCACGAGCGGGAACGCGAGGGTCCACACGGCCGTGGCCTTCCAGTCCACCGTCGCGCCGCGCTTCCAGCGCCAGCCTTCCACCGCCAGCGTGGCGACCGCCAATGCGAGCAGCAGCCACAGCGTGGCCGGCGTGCGGCCGGCGTTGAGTGCGGCCATCGACAACGCGCCGAACGCCACCAGCTCGCCCTGCGGGATGAAGATCACCCGCGTGACGGAAAACACCAGCACCAGCGCCAGCGCCATCAGTCCGTAGACGGCGCCGTTGACGATGCCGTCCTGCCCCAGCAACAGGGCGATGTCGAAATCCATGGATCCGCTCCAATCAGTCCATCAACCTGCGCGCATCGAAGTGCCAATGCCAGGGATACCGCGGAACCGGCTTGGCCGGGCCGCTGGTATCGCCCCCTGCAAGGGGTTGGCGAAGCGACACGAAGTGCGCGAAGCCCGGGGGTGAGTCAAGGTGCAGGCGGGATGTACTTCCAGGCGCCGTTCTCGATCTTCACCATCACGCGTGCGCGCTGGTCCAGGCCAAGGTGGTCGTTGGGCGTCATGTTGAACACGCCATGTGCGCCGGGCAGTTCCTTGACCTGTTCGAGCGCATCGCGCAGTGCCGAGCGGAACTCCGGCGTGCCGGGCTGCGCCTTCTTGAGCGCAACTGGAACGGCAGCGGCCATCAGGAGGCCGGTGTCCCAGGCATGCGCGCCGAAGGTCGAGACCGAACCCTTGCCGTATGCAGCCTCGTAGGCCGCCACATAGGCCAGCGCGGACTTCTTCACCGGGTTGCTGGCGGGCAGCTGCTCGGCGACGAGCACCGGGCCGGCCGGCAGGATGGTGCCTTCGACATCCTTGCCGCCCACGCGCAGGAAGTCGGCGTTGGCGACGCCGTGCGTCTGGTAGACCTTGCCGGCGAAGCCGCGCTCCTTGAGGCTCTTCTGCGGCAGCGCGGCCGGCGTGCCGGAACCTGCGACGAGGATCGCGTCGGGCTTGGCGGACATCAGCTTGAGCGTCTGGCCAGTGACCGAGGTGTCGGTGCGCGCATAGCGCTCGTTGGCGACGATCTTCAGCTTCTTGAGATCGGCGGCCTTGGAGAACTCCTGGAACCAGCCTTCGCCGTACGCGTCGGAAAAGCCGATGAAGCCCACCGTCTTCACGCCGTTGGAAGCCATGTGCTCGGCGATCGCGAGCGACATCATGATGTCGTTCTGCGGCGTCTTGAAGATCCAGCGCTTCTTGGCATCCACCGGCTCCACGATCCGCGCCGAGGCGGCCATCGAAATCACCGGCGTCTGGTTCTCGGCAGCCACGTCGATCATCGCAAGCGCGTTCGGCGTCGTGGTGGAGCCGAGGATGATGTCCACCTTGTTCTCGGAGATCAGCTTGCGCGTGTTGTTGACCGCGGCGGTGGTGTCGCTCGCGTCATCGAGCACGATGTAGTTGATCTTCTGCCCCCCGATGGTCTTGGGCATCAGCGCGATGGTGTTCTTCTCGGGAATGCCGAGCGACGCGGCCGGGCCGGTGGCCGAGACGGTCACGCCGACATTGATGTCGGCATGCGCGAGCGCCGACGCCAGCAGCGCCGCGATCACCGCGAGGGGTTTGAGGTGTTTCATGGGCATGTCTCCGTTTTGGTGGTTAAGAAAATGTTCGCAGGCACCCGCGGAACCGGCTTGGCCGGGCCGCTGGGTGCGTCCCCTTGAGGGGGTGCAGAGCCACACGCAGTGGGCGAGGCTGGGGGTGTTTCATATCAACGCGATGCGCTGGGGAATCTTCACGCCGGGAAGCCCCCGAGGAAGAGATCGGCCACCACCGGGGCCATGGCGTCGTAGTCGAGTTCGCCATCGGGGCGCATCCAGATGAACATCCAGTTGATCATGCCGAACAGCAGCATGGTCAGCGGCTTGGCGAGTGCGACGTCCCGCAGGTCGGGCCGCAGCTCGATCACCGCGCGCGCAAAGCCCGAAACGACCTTGCGCTGCGTGCCGAGCACGCGTTCGCGGTCCTCGGGCTCCATGAACTTCACGTCCTCGGTCAGCACGCGGTGCGCATGGCGCGCGCCGGCGTATTCCTGCACGAAGCGGCGGATGAGTTCGCGCAGGTGCGCTTCGGGCTTGAGCTTCTGAGCCTCGACATCGGCGACCAGGCCTTCGAGGCGCGACACATGGTTCTCGGCGATGCTGACCAGCAGGCTGTATTTGTCGCGGTAGTAGTGATAGAGCAAGGCCTTGGAAAACCCGCACGCTTCCGCCACCTGGTTCATCGAGGTGGCGGAATAGCCTCGGTTGCCGAAGAGCTGCGCGGCATGCTCCAGAATCATCTCGCGCTGATCGTCGTAACCGGGTGAGCGTCCACGGGCCATGGGGTTCCTTGTTCTAGCGTTCGTCGAATGAGAGGACCACCTTCTCGGTCAATGGATGGGCCTGGCAGGTCAGAACGAAGCCGGCCGCGACCTCGTTCTTGTCGAGCGCGAAGTTTCGCTCCATTCGCACCTCGCCTTCGACGACCTTGGCACGGCAGGTGCCGCACACGCCCGAGGTGCACGAGAACGGCACTTCGAGCCCCGAGGCCGATGCGCAGTCGAGGATGCTCGGCTGGTCCTTGCGGAACTCGATCTCGCGCTGCAGGCCATCGCGAATGATGACGATCTTCGCGACCTCGGCATCGCCGGGCTTGGCCTCGTGGATCACCGCGCCCACCGGCGCACCCTCGGGCGTCGCGACGCCGAAGCGTTCGATGTGGATGCGATCCTCCGGCACGCCGGCCGCAAGCAAGGCGGCCTCGGCCTCGTCGTTCATCTGGAACGGGCCGCAGATGTAGGCGTGGTCGATGCTTCCGGCCGGCACCACGCTGGAGAGGAACTCGCCGAGCTTCTCGCGGCTCATGCGGCCCATGTTGAGCGGCGCGTCGGTCGGCTCGCCGCTGAACACGTGGTGCAGCACGAGGCGCGTCATGTAGCGGTTCTTCAGGTCCTCGAGTTCTTCCTTGAACATCGTGGACTGCAGCTTGCGGTTGCCGTAGATGAGCGTGAAGCGCGAGTTCGGCTCGCGTGCGAGCACCGTCTTCATGATCGACAGGATCGGCGTGATGCCGCTGCCGCCGACGATGCCGACGTGGTGGCGCTTCGCCTGGGGCTCGATCGGCACGAAGAAGCGGCCCTGCGGCGCCATCACGTTGATGGTGTCGCCGGGCCGGAGCTTCTCGTTGATCCAGTTCGAGAAGGTACCGCCCTTGACCTTGCGCACGCCGACGCGCAGTTCGCCGTCATCGATGCCGGCGCAGATCGAGTAGGAGCGGCGCAGGTCCTGGCCGTCGATTTCCTTGCGCAGGGTGAGGTACTGGCCCTGCGTGAAACCGAAGACTTCACGCAGGTCGGGAGGCACGTCGAAGGAGACGATCACCGCCTCTTCGGTATCGGGTGCGATCTGGCGCACGCGCAAAGGGTGAAACATGACGCTCATGGGGTGCTCCGCCGCCTCAGATCGGCTTGAAATGTTCAAACGGTTCGCGGCAGGCAATGCAGCGATACATGGACTTGCAGGCCGTAGAACCGAAGGCCGACAGCCGCTCCGTGTTCTTGCTGCCGCAGCGCGGGCAGGTCACCGCATCGGCCTTGCGGCCGAAGATGCGGATCGGCACCGCGCCATCGGGCGCCGGCCCGGGCGGCGCGATGCCGTATTCGAAGAGCTTGCGGCGGCCTTCGGCGCTGATCCAGTCGGTGGTCCAGGCCGGCGCGCGCTGCAAGGTCACGTAGGCCGGGCCGAGGCCCGCCTTCTCGATCGCGGCCAGCACGTCGTGTTCGATGACCTCGGTCGCCGGGCAACCGGAATAGGTCGGCGTGAGCACCACTTCGAGCCCGTCGTCGTGTTCCACCACGTCGCGCACGATGCCGAGGTCGCGCACCGACAGCGCCGGCACCTCGGGGTCGAGCACCGTAGAGAGCACGTCCCAGGCCTGTTCGCTGCGCTTTGCCATGGCTTGAGCGGTGTTCACCACACGCCCCCGGGGTAGGCGCGCTGCAGGTACTGCATCTCGGCGAGGATGTAGCCCATGTGCTCGCTGTGCACGCCGCGCTTGCCGGTGCTGCGGAAGGCCGCGTCGTCGGGGCGCTTGAGCGTGGCTTCGCCCAGGATGGCGTCCATCTCTTCGAGCCACTTGGCCTGCAGGTCGGCCCAGCGCGGGCCGATGCCGTCGGCGCTTGCAGCGCCGTCGATCGCGTCGGATTCGAAGAGCTCGGGCACATAGAGCCACAGCTCGCGCAGGGCTTTCTCGATGCGCTGGCGGGCTTCATCGGTGCTGTCGCCGAGGCGCACGACCCAGTCGGCCGCATGCTGCTGGTGGTAGCGCGCCTCCTTGATCGCCTTGCCGGCGATCGCGGCGAGCTCGGCGTTGCTCGATTCGAGCAGGCGTTCCCACAGCAGCTTCATCAGCGTCGCGACCATCGCGTTGCGCACCACGGTGAAGGCGAAGTCGCCGCGGGGCAGCTCGACCATCGTGAGGTTGCGGAAGTCCTTCTCCTCGCGCAGGAAGGCGAGCTGGTCCTCGTCATGGCCGCGGCCTTCGAGCTGGCCCGCGAGCGTGAGCACCGCGCGGGACTGGCCGATGAGGTCGAGCGCCATGTTCGACATGGCGATGTCTTCCTCCAGGATGGGCGCATGGCCCGACCATTCGGAAATGCGCTGCGCGTGGATCAGGCAGGTGTCGCCGATGCGCAGCAGGTACTGCACGGCGGGCTGGAGGTCGACGGCGATGGATGCTTGCATCTCGCTCACCTCACATGTGGTCTACCGAACCCGGCAGCTTGTAGAAGGTCGGATGACGATAGACCTTGTCTTCCATCGGATCGAAGTACATGTCCTTGTCGCCCGGGTCGCTCGCGACGATCTGGTCGGAGCGAACGACCCACACGCTGGTGCCTTCCTGTCGGCGGGTGTAGACGTCGCGGGCCATCTGGATCGCCATCTTCGGGTCGGCGGCGTGCAGGCTGCCGCAATGCTTGTGGTCGAGGCCGGAGCGGCTGCGGACGAAGACTTCCCACAGCGGCCATTCAGTGGCGGTGTTCGACGGATTCGGGTTGCTCATGGTCGTATTCCTTGGGTCGTGGGTCAGGCGGCGAGGGGTTGGGGCTCGGCGCGCTTGGCGGCGTGGGCGAGCGCGGCATCGCGCACCCAGGCGCCGTCTTCCCATGCCTTGACGCGCGCGCCGAGGCGTTCGCGGTTGCACGGGCCGTCGCCGCCGACCACGCGCCAGAACTCGCTCCAGTCGATCGGGCCGTGGTCGTAGTGCTGGCGTTGCTCGTTCCACTTGAGATCGGGGTCCGGCAGCGTGACGCCGAGCACCTTGGCCTGCTCGATGGTGGCGTCGATGAACTTGGCGCGCAGCTCGTCGTTCGAGATGCGCTTGATGCCCCAGCGCATCGATTGCGCGGAGTTGGGCGACTGGTCGTCCGGCGGGCCGAACATCATGATCGACGGCCACCACCAGCGGTTGACCGCGTCCTGCACCATGGCCTTCTGCGCCTCGGTGCCGTGCTGCATCATCGTGAGCAGCGCCTCGAAGCCCTGGCGCTGGTGGAAGCTCTCTTCGCGGCAGATGCGGATCATCGCGCGCGCATACGGCGCGTAGGAGCAGCGGCAGATCGGCACCTGGTTCATGATCGCGGCGCCGTCGACCAGCCAGCCGATGGTGCCCATGTCGGCCCAGTTCAGCGTGGGGTAGTTGAAGATCGAGCTGTACTTGGCGCGGCCGGTGTGCAGCGCCTCGAGCATCTGGTCGCGCGAGGTGCCGAGCGTCTCGGCGGCCGAATACAGATACAGACCGTGGCCGGCTTCATCCTGGATCTTGGCGAGCAGGATCGCCTTGCGCTTGAGCGTCGGCGCGCGCGTGACCCAGTTGCCTTCGGGCAGCATGCCGACGATCTCGGAGTGCGCGTGCTGGCTGATCTGGCGCAGCAGCGTCTTGCGGTAGTGCTCGGGCATCCAGTCCTTGGCCTCGATGAAATCGCCCGCGTCGATGCGCGCGTCGAAGCGCTCTTCGAGCTGCATTTCATCGGCCGAGCGCACGGCCTTCTTGCCGTCCTCGGGGTCCTTGCCCATCGTGTCCATGGCTTGGGTGTACATGGCGATCCTTTCGGTTTGTTCAGTCCTTGACCGTCACTTCGGACGGTGGTCATTCACGCGCTTGGCCTTGCCAGTCAGCGTGCGTTCGATCGAATCCGGCGCGAGCACCTGCACCCGCGTGCTGATGCCGACCAGCGTCTTGATGCGGTGTTGCAGCCAGCCCGAGATTTCGCGCAGCTCGGCCGCATCGACCGACGCGGCCGCCGGCTGCAGCTCGCAGCGCACTTCCACCTCGTCGAGCAGGCCCGAGCGGCTCACGTTGATCTGGTACTGGCCGGAGAGCTTGGCGTGCTGGAGCACGATCTCCTCGATCTGCGTCGGGAAGACGTTCACGCCGCGGATGATCAGCATGTCGTCCGAGCGGCCGACGATCTTGCCCATGCGGCGGAACGAGCGCGCGGTGGGTGCGAGCAGGCGCGTGAGATCGCGCGTGCGGTAGCGGATGATCGGCAGCGCTTCCTTGGTGAGCGAGGTGAAGACCAGTTCGCCTTCCGAGCCCTCGGGCAGCACTTCGCCGGTCTCGGGGTCGATGATCTCGGGATAGAAGTGGTCCTCCCAGATCACCGGACCGTCCTTGGTCTCGATGCATTCGCTCGCGACGCCGGGGCCCATCACTTCGGAGAGGCCGTAGATGTCGACCGCATCGATGCCGGCCTTCGCCTCGATCTCGTGGCGCATCGCTTCGGTCCACGGCTCGGCGCCGAAGATGCCGACCTTGAGCGAACTTTCGCGCGGGTCCAGTCCCTGGCGCACGAACTCCTCCACGATCACCTGCATGTAGCTCGGCGTGACCATGATGATGTCGGGCTTGAAGTCGCGGATGAGCTGCACCTGCTTCTCGGTCTGGCCGCCGGACATCGGCACCACCGTGCAGCCGAGCTTCTCGGCGCCGTAGTGCGCGCCGAGGCCACCGGTGAAGAGGCCGTAGCCGTAGGCCACATGCACCATGTCGCCCGCGCGGCCGCCCGCGGCCCGGATCGATCGCGCAACCAGCGTGGCCCAGGTGTCGATGTCGCTGCGCGTATAGCCCACCACCGTGGGCTTGCCCGTGGTGCCCGACGACGCATGGATGCGCGACACCTTCTCGCGCGGCACCGCGAAGAGACCGAAGGGATAGTTGTCGCGCAGGTCCTTCTTGGTCGTGAACGGGAACTTGGACAGGTCGCCGAGCTGCTTCAGATCGCTCGGATGCACGCCCTTCTCGTCGAAGGCCTTGCGGTAGTGCGGCACGTTGTCGTAGGCGTGCTGGAGGGTCCAGCGCAGGCGCTGCAGTTGCAGCGCCTGGATCTCGTCGCGGCTCGCGGTCTCGATCGCTTCGAGTTCGCCGGGGCGGGGTTGCTTCACGGGCATGAGCATGGATGTCTCCTGGTGGCGGCTCACGCGGCGACGGCCGGCTTGCCTTTGAGGGTGTAGGAGCGGCCGCGGAAGACCGCGATGCGCTCATTGCGCTGGTTGGTGATCTCGCAGTCGTAGACGCCGGTGCGGCCGGCCTTCGACACTTCGAAGCTGCGCGCGGTGAGCACGTCGCCTTCGCGGCCGGGTGCCATCAGGTCCACCGAGAAGCCCGAGGCCACGGTGAGCTCGTTGTACGAGTTGCAGGCGTAGGCGAAGGCGGTGTCCGCGAGCGTGGTGATCAGGCCGCCGTGGCAGATGTCGTGGCCATTGAGCATGTCGGTGCGCACGGTCATCGATACCGTCGCGTGGCCGGGCGTGCATTCGACGACCTGCATGCCGAGGCCTTTGGCGGCGCGGTCGTTGGCGAACATGCGTTCGCGGACCAGGTCGGCGATCTGCTGCGGGGTGCGTTCGGAATAAGGTGTGGGCATATCAGGTTTCCAAGGCCCCGCGCATCGCCCGCGTCGCATGACAACGGCACAGCCGAGACCAGAAACCCCGCGGAACCGGCTTTGCCGGGCCGCCGGGGTTGCCCCCGGAGAGGGGTGTCCGAGCCACACGAAGTGGGCGAGGCTGGGGGTGAACTTCATTTCAGCGGTCAGTGAACGTGGGCGTGCGCTTTGCGCCGAACGCGGCGACACCTTCGAGGTAGTCGTGCGCGCGGCCCAGCTCGGCCTGCAGCGCGGCTTCGTGGTCGAGCGCCTGGTCGAGCGTGAGGTGCTGCGCCGCATCGATCGCGGCGCGCGTGGCCGCCAGCGCCTTCACGGGCATGGCGGCGAGGCGCTCCGCGAGCTTGCGTGCCTCGTCTGCGAGGGTTGCGTCTTCGACGCATTTCCAGATCAGGCCGATGCGTTCGGCTTCGACAGCGGTGAGCTTGTCGCCCAGCATCGCGAGGCCCAGCGCACGCGCGCGGCCGACGATGCGCGGCAGCAGCCAGGTGCCGCCGGTGTCGGGCACCAGGCCGATCTTCGCGAAGGCCTGAATGAAACTCGCCGACTGCGCGGCCAGCACCAGGTCGCAGTTGAGCGCGAGGTTCGCGCCCGCGCCGGCCGCGACGCCGTTGACGGCGGCGATCACCGGCACCGGCATCGACTTGAGGCGCTTCACCAGCGGCGTGTAGTGCAGTTCGATGGCGCGGCTCAGGTCCTTGGGCGGCTCGCCGGCGGGCGACGGCGCGACCATCGGATCGGCCAGATCCTGCCCGGCGCAGAAGCCGCGGCCGGCGCCTGTGAGGACCACGCAGCGCACGGCGGCATCCGCCGCCGCCGCATCGAGCGCGGCGCGAAGCTGCTCGTGCATGGCGCCGTTGAAACTGTTGAGCGCGGCGGGCCGGTTGAGCGTGAGCGTCAGAACCGGGCCGTCCTGCGAGGCGAGGACGAGTGCGTCGGACAAGCGGTGTCTCCAGTCGTGGGAACGGGGGTCGGGGCGCCGGCCGGGTCTTGATCTGCGTCAAGAGTATTATTGACCGACCGGTCGGTGAATCATAAGATCGCCACCAATCCTGACGCAAGTCAAACTTGCACAGGGTTAACCCTTGACTCGAAACGGCCCGTAACGGCCCAGAAACAGGAGACAACCTTGCCCTGCTATTCCATCGAAGGCGTGGTGCCGGTCATCGACCCGAGCGCCTACGTGCACCCCACCGCCGTGCTGATCGGCGACGTGATCGTGGGGCCCGAGTGCTACGTCGGCCCGTGCGCCGTGCTGCGCGGCGACTTCGGCCGCATCGAGCTCAAACGCGGCTCCAACCTGCAGGACACCTGCGTGGTCCACGGCTTTCCGCAGCAGGACACGGTGGTGGAAGAAAACGGCCATATCGGCCACGGTGCGGTGCTGCACAGCTGCATCGTGCGGCGCAACGCGCTGGTCGGCATGAACGCGGTCGTGATGGACGAGGCCGAAGTGGGCGAAGCCGCGATCCTCGCGGCCTGTGCCTTCGTGCCCGCCGGCAAGAAGATCCCGCCGCGGTCGCTCGCCGCGGGCATGCCCGCGAAGGTGATCCGCGAGCTGACCGATCAGGAAGTCGCGTGGAAGCTCGAAGGCACGAAGACCTACCAGGACCTCACGCGGCGAAGCCTCGCGAGCATGCAGCAGGTGGAGGCACTCACCGCGGTCGAGGAGAGCCGACCGCGCGTGCGCGCGCCGGATGTCAAGCCGCTGATCGCGACGAAGCGGGGGTAGCTTTCAAGGCGGCTTTTCCCACGCAACCATGGTGTGAGGCTCGCCCTTCGAAGTCCCTGCCCGAGAAATCAACTTGTGGGTGCATTCGTGATCGTCAGCGCTTTTGCAGCGGCATGGTTGTCCGAGAACTCGAGTGCCAATCGTGGTTTGCCGTCGACGTCAACCAGCAAGTAAGGGCCGGTGATGCGATCCACGAACAATCTGCCACCCGCCCGAGAGTTGAACCAGCCCGATCTGAAGCCGGGGAGCCCCACCCCATTGACTCGAAAACCGACAGCGTCGTCTGCAGACCCTGGCGTCACTTCGCGAACGTCGGTGATACTGGCCAGAGGCACGTCGATCGAATAGAAACTCGACTTGACGGTCAGATGAGCGTCCCGGATGGTTACGCTTCGATTGAGCATCGAGAAACCTATGACCGCCAACGTGAGCACGCCGATGGCCAGGATGCTCCAGATAGCGATGTGGCTGGCGCTGCCTGCCTGACGCTGGAGCACCATGCCTGCCACGATCGGCCCGATGGCAAGGATCGCAAACAAGGTGGCGAAAGACTTCACGCCGATGTCTTGAAATTGCATAAGAACTGTTCCCTCAGTCGAGTGCTGCTGCCGCGGCGCGATGTCCTGAATGTCGCTCGCCGTCGGCGTCCCCGCGAAGATCATCCGCGAAATGACCGAACAGGGAGTGGCCTGAACCCGCCACGCGAGTCGGGTTTCCCCCGTAGTCGCGCCGGCCCGCCAGCCCTTACCGTTGCGCCCTTCTTCTGGAGGGGACAAGACCATGATGCTCAAGGCCGGCTTGGTGGCGGGATGTGTCGCGATTCTTTCTCAGACGCCCTGCTGGGCGCTCGGGCGCGCGGACGTCATGCGCGACACGCAGTTCGGGAAGGTCGTCGGCATCGACGACTCGGATCGCACGGGAACACTGGCATGGAAGGGCGTGCCCTTCGCGAAGCCGCCGATCGGTGAGCTGCGCTGGAAAGCACCCGCTGATCCAGAACCCTGGCACCGCCCCAGGGCCACCCAGCAGTTCGCCAACGCGTGTGCCCAATACGGCCGCATCTACGGCCCCGGGGCCAACAACCGCTACGACGCGACGATCGGCACCACGCTGAACCAGGCGGTGGGCAGCGAAGACTGCCTGTACCTGAACATCTGGCGCCCGGCGAAGAACGAGCGCAAGGGCGGCAATGGGGACGACAACCCGGGCCAGGGCAACGACAAGGGCGACGACCTGCCGGTGATCGTCTTCGTTCACGGCGGCAGCGATGTGTCGGGCTACACGGCGGACCCGGTCTACGACGGCGCCGCACTCGCCAAGGCCGCGAATGCGGTCGTGGTGACGGTGAACTACCGCCTCGGGATCTTCGGCTTCCTCGACCTGCCGCAACTCAAGTCCGGCACGAGCGGCGTGGGCGACTCCGGCAACTTTGCGCTGCTCGACATCGTCAAGGCGCTCGAATTCGTTCGCGGCAACATCGAAGCTTTCGGGGGCGATCCGCGCAAGGTCACCTTGATGGGCCAGTCAGCGGGCGCCATCAACGTCTATGCGCTGCAGACCTCGCCGCTGGTGACGAACGCGCGTCAGCCGCTCTTCCACCGGCTGGTGCCGCTGAGCGGCGGCATCTCGCTGGCGACCAACCTTCCGCCGGGGCGCATCCCGACCCTCAGCCCGAAATCGACCTACGCGGCCCAGGGCAGCGCCCTGCTCACCCAGCAGCTCATCGCCGACGGGCTCGCTACCGACGCCGCGTCCGCCGCGGCCTACGCCGCGAGCCAGACACCCGCGCAGATCGCCGCCTATCTGCGCTCGAAGAGTCCGGCCGCGCTGTTCACCACGCTGCTGACGCGGCTCGCGCCGCTCGGACTGGCGGGTTCCGGCCCGATACCCGACGGCATCGTCCTGCCGGTCGACCCGATCGCCGCGATCCAGGCCGGCAACTACCTGCGGGTGCCTGTTCTGGCGGGAAACACCCGCGACGAGGCCAAGCTGTTCCCCACCTTCCTCGCGCTGTCACCTGCGCTCGGCGGCGTCAGCGGTCGGCTGGTGAGCGACGCCCTGCTCTTCTCGACACAGTTCGGCTACAACCCGGACGCCCCGCCGACGATCACCATCCCGCAGTGGATTCCGACGGTCTATCTTCCGGTGACGACGCCGGTCACGGGCTTCAATGCGAGGACGGACCTGCTGAACCAGATCTTCTTCATCGCAAGCCGCGACAACGTCCTCAACGCACTGAAGGCGCAGCAGAACGAGGTCTGGTACTACCGCTTCGACTGGGATGAGGAGCCCGCCCCGTGGAACGACATCTACGGTGCCGCGCATGCCTTCGACCTGCCGTTCATCTTCGGCAATTTCGGGCCGTCGCTGTTCTCGAACATCGCGAACTCGACGGCCAACAAGCCGGGCCGGCTCGATCTGTCCGACGCGATGATGAAGAGCCTGGGCGCCTTCGCCAGACGGGGCGATCCCAATGCGCCGGCGGTACTGGGCGTGTCCTGGCAGCCCTGGCCCTCGACGCTCATCTTCGACGCCTCGCCCACGAGCAAGGCGATCTCGCTGCAGTAGGCGACGGGGCCTAGCGGCCCTGTCGCGTCAGGTCCCTGTCGCTCTCCACCGCAAAGTAGAACCACTCGGTTCCCGGCAACGCCTCCGCGTTCGGGAACACGATGAATCCGTCGCGCTCCGCGTGGAGCACGCTGCCGTCCTCGCGCACCGCGATCGGATCGCCGCGCGAGACCGGGTCGAAGGTGGCCCATTCGCGCACGAACTGGTCTTCTTCGTGAAAGCGGTCGACCACGCTGACCAGGCGCAGCAGCGAAGGCTTCGGCGGCGGCACCGCGCCCGGCTCGGGCGCGATCATGCCGAGCAGGCGCAGCGCCGAAAGAATCGCCTCGTAAGCCAGTGCCGGGCGCGGCCGGGTCCTCGTGCTGGCCGCACTCGAGCGTGACGCCGTAGCCGCCGCGGCTACGCATGTATTCGTTGGTGCCCTTGCCGAAAGCCACGTCCATGGGATCGACCGGCCTGCCGCCCGCGCGCTGCGCGACACCCGCCGCGTAGATGTCGAGCCACCCTTCGACCACGCGCGGCGTGCGCAGGTGCAGCGCGAGCTGGCCTTCCTCGAAAGCACGCGCGAAGGGCTCCAGCGTGCCCTGGTTGTCGCGCGGGCCGATCATCGCGAAGGCCTCGCCGGCGCTCTGGAAGGAATGGAGATCGAGCAGCACCTCGTGCCGGTCAAGCAGCGGGCACAGCAGGTTGGTGATGCGGGCCTCGTAGTCGGCCGGCGCCTGGCCCGGTGCGGTGGGCTCGAAAAGGCGGTTGAGGTTGCGCTCGCCTTCGCGCCGCAGACGCCGGCGCGCGAGCGGATTCGCGACCGGCACCATCGTGAGTTGCCCGCGCAGCAGACGCAATGCGCCCGAATCGAATGCGGCCACCGCGCGCTCGATGCCCGCGGTGCCGCAGGTCTCGTCGCCATGGACGCCGCCGAGCACGATGAACTTCGGACCGGGTTCGATCGCGCCGTAGGCGTGGATGCGAAGCGTGTCGTTGGCGGTGAGTGCGGCTGTGGAGGCGGTCATCAGCCGGCCATCCTACAACGCGGGCCCAGGACGGTCCTACCGTGTTTCCCGCGATGGCGCGAACGAGGCGCGGAGCGGGCTCAGGCCTTGAGCGAGGTGTCGAGCTGCTCGCGCATCGCGGTGATCACGCTCTTGTAATCCTTGGCGTTGAAGATGGCGCTGCCGGCCACGAAGGTGTCCGCGCCGGCGCTCGCCACGCGCGCGATGTTGTCTGTCTTGATGCCGCCGTCGACTTCGAGACGGATGTCACGGCCGGTTTCGTCGATGCGCTTGCGCGCGAGTTCGATCTTGCGCAGCGCCGAGTCAATGAAGCTCTGGCCGCCGAAACCGGGGTTCACGCTCATGATGAGGATCAGGTCGATCTCGTCGATCACCCAGTCGAGTGCCTCCAGGCCCGCGCCGGGATTGAACACCAGCCCCGCCTTGCAGCCGGCCGACTTGATCGCCTGGATGCTGCGATGCATGTGCGGCGAGGCGTCAGGATGGAAGCTGATGTAGTCGGCACCGGCCTGCGCGAAGGCCGCGGCAAGCGCATCGACGGGCTCGATCATCAGGTGCACGTCGATCGGCACCGGCGTGCCGTCGGGTGTCTTCGCGTGCGGCTTGAGCGCCTGGCACACCATGGGGCCGAAGGTCAGGTTCGGCACGTAATGGTTGTCCATCACGTCGAAATGGATCCAGTCGGCACCCGCGGCGATGACGTCGCTCACTTCGGCGCCGAGGCGCGCGAAATCGGCCGAAAGAATGGAGGGGGCGATGCGGAAGGGACTGCTCATGGGGTGAATTGTCGCAGTGCCGCAGCCCGGGGGCGATGTAGGATGTCCGGGATGGCCAGCTTCCCAATGACCGTGCAGGTCGAACCCCGATTCCTGCCCGACCAGTCTTCGCCCGAAGACGGTGTGTTCACCTTTGCTTACGCAGTGACGATCACCAACAACGGTGATCGGGCGGCCCAGGTCATTGCCCGTCACTGGTTCATCCAGGATGCCGCAGGCCGCACGCAGGAAGTCGCCGGCCTCGGCGTGATCGGGCAGCAGCCGCTGCTCTCGCCCGGCGAAACCTTCCGCTACACCAGCGGGTGCCGGCTGCAGGCATCGGCCGGTACCATGCACGGCAGCTTCTTCATCGTGACCGAACGGGCCGAACGCTTCGACGTGCCCATTCCCATGTTCGTGCTGGAAGCCGATGCGGGGGCATGCCCACCTCGCGCGTGCTGCACTGAGGTACGTTGCCCACCCCCAGCCTCGCCCACTTCGTGTGGCTCTGCACCCCTCGAGGGGGCGCACCCGGCGGGCCGGCGAAGCCGGTTCCGCGGGCGCCCTGGAACGGGCCACGCCAGTTTCATAGGTCGTGCAAAGCGCGGCGGAGTATTGAGAATGAGTTCTTTCTTTTCCAGTGACCTGCTGGGTTTCTGGGCCGAGTGGGTCCGACCTTCCGCCGGCCTGCCCACCGTGCTGTGGGCCCTCCTGCTGGCGGCTGCCGCGGCGGCCGGCCATCTCATTCAGCGCTACATCGGCATGCCGAAGGTGCTCGGCTATTCGATCGTCGGCACCGTGGTGGGATTCGCCGGTTTCGAAGGCGCGATCTGGCCCCTGCAGGGCATCAGCCTGTTCCTGGTCGAGCTCGGCGTGGCGATCGTGCTGTTCGAGGCGGGCGGCCGGCTGCCGCTGCGCTGGTTTCGCCACAACCCGATGATCCTCGTGCAGAGCATCCTCGAATCGACGCTGACCTACTTCGGCGTCTTCTGGACGCTGCACTGGCTCGACGTACCCGACCCGGTGGCCAATCCCGTCGCGCTGATCGCGATCGTCGCCTCGCCCGCAGTGCTGACGCGCGTGGTGATCGATACGCGCGCCTCCGGCCCCGTGACCGAACGCGCGATGACGCTGGCGACGCTCAACACCTTCTACGCGCTGGCGCTCGGCTATGCGCAGGCCGGCCTGATCGAGCATGCGCCGATCGGCCTCATCCAGAGGCTGCAACCCGTTTTCGTGGTGCTCGGCATGTCCTTCGTGGTCGGCGCGCTGATGGCGCTGTCGCTGCGCTCGGCGCTGCGCGTGATGAGCCCGACCAGCGAGAACACCTCCATCCTGCTGCTGGCGATCATCGCCGCGGGCGCCGCGCTGGCGGCGCACTTCGGCGGCTCCGCGCCGCTCGCGGCGCTCATCGGCGGGGTGCTGCTGAAGGCGCTCAATCCCAGGCCGTGGACGTGGCCGCGCCAGCTCGGCACCGCCGCCACGCTGATCACGATGATGATGTTCGTGCTCGTCTCCACCGTGGCTGCGCAGGCCGACTGGAGCTTGCCGGTCGCGGGCATGGTGCTGGCAATGATCGGCGTGCGCGCCTTCGCCAAGATCGCGGGCGTGGCGATCGCCAATCCGGGCAGCGGTGCCAGCTGGAAGCAGGCCCTGTGGGTGGGCTGCGCGATGTCGCCGCTGTCGTCGATCGCCCTCCTGATCGCGTCGGCTTTCGTGACCGCTTCGCCGCTGCTGGGTGCGATGATCACGCAGATCACGCTGCCGGCCATCCTGCTGATGGAAGTGCTCGGCGCGGTGTTCGCGACGATCGCCATCCACGGCGCCGGCGAGAGTTCCAAGCCCTGGTTTCCCGAGGCCTTCCGCGCCGTGGAGGACACGCAACGATGAGCGCAGCGCCGGACCGCCCCAAGCAAGCTCGCGGCCCCTCGGGGGGCCGAGAGGACGCGCAGTGCCGAGTGTGGGGGCCCCTATGAGCTTGCGCACCCCTCCCGCGCCGTCGAACGCCGACGAGATGCCCAACACGCCGGCAAGCCGCGTGGTGCACATGGAGCGCTTCAACAAGTCGGTCGCGCTCTCGCTCGGCGTCGAGCTCGAACTGCAACTCGTCAACACGCACGACTACGACCTCGCGCCCTATGCCGAAGACATGCTGCGGCTGATGGCGCAGACGCAGCTACCGGGCAGCGTGGTGCCGGAGATGACCTCCAGCATGATCGAGATCTCCACCGGCGTGTGCCACTCCGCGCAGGACGTGCTGGACCAGCTCACGCCGATCCGCGACGCGCTGGTGCGCAACGCCGACAAGCTCAACATCGCGGTGGTCGGCGGCGGCACGCATGCCTTCCAGCAGTGGCACGAGCGGCGCATCTACGACAAGCCGCGCTTTCGCGAGCTGTCGGAGCTCTACGGCTACCTCTCGAAGCAGTTCACCATCTTCGGCCAGCACGTGCACATCGGATGCCCCGACGCGGATGCGGCCTTGCTGATGCTGCATCGCATGTCGCGCTACATCCCGCACTTCATCGCGCTGTCGGCGTCCTCGCCCTTCGTGCAGGGACAGGACACGCAGTTCGATTCGGCGCGGCTCAACTCGGTGTTCGCGTTTCCGCTCTCGGGCCGCGCGCCGTTCACGCTGTCGTGGAAGGAGTTCGAGAACTACTTCATGCGCATGACGCGGACCGGCGTGGTGCGCAGCATGAAGGACTTCTACTGGGACATCCGCCCGAAACCCGAATTCGGCACCATCGAGATCCGCGTGTTCGACACGCCGCTGACCGTCGAGCGCGCCGCCGCGCTCGCGGGCTACGTGCAGTCGCTCGCCGCGTGGTTCCTGCAGGAGCAGCCCTTCACGCCGGTCGAGGACGACTATCTCGTCTACACCTACAACCGCTTCCAGGCCTGCCGCTTCGGGCTCGATGCGGTCTACGTCGATCCGGCGAGCGGCGAGCACATGCCGCTGCGCGACCATATCCTGATGACCATGACCCAACTCGAATGGCACAGCGAGGCGCTCAACGCCACGCAGGGATTGGCCGAACTGCGCACCAGCGTGGAGGCCAATCGCAACGACGCCCGATGGCTGCGCGAGCGGCAGGGCAGGGAAAAGCTGCTGGCCGAGGTGGTGCGGCAGGCGGCGCTGCGCTTCAGGAATGGCTGACCCCAGCGGCCCGGCAAAGCCGGTTCCGCAGGACTCCCGGGATCAGGTTGGGTTTGTGTAGAGAGGAGAGGCAGACATGGGCGAATTCGATTTGATTGCACGCTACTTCACCCGGCCGGTGAAGCGCTCGCCACTGGGCGTGGGCGACGACTGCGCACTGCTGGCGCCGGCCGCGGGCATGCAGCTCGCGGTCTCTTCCGACATGCTGGTCGAAGGCCAGCACTTTCTCTCGACCGTCGATGCCGAGCGGCTCGGCCACAAGTCGCTCGCGGTCAATCTCAGCGACCTCGCGGCCTGCGGGGCGAAGCCCCTCGCGTTCACGCTCGCGCTCGCGCTGCCTGCGGTCGATGAAGAATGGCTCTCCGGCTTTTCGCGCGGCCTCTTCGCGCTGGCGCACCTGCACGACTGCGAGCTGGTCGGCGGCGACACCACGCGCGGGCCGCTCAACATCTGCATCACGGTGTTCGGCGAGGTGCCCGCCGGCGGCGCACTGCTGCGCTCGGGCGCGAAGGCGGGCGACGACGTCTGGGTCAGCGGCACGCTCGGCGATGCGCGGTTGGCGCTCGAAGTGTTCCGCGGCAAGGTGTCGCTGCCGGGCGATCTTTTCGAGCGGGCCCGGGCCCGCATGGAGCTGCCGACGCCGCGCGTCGCGCTCGGGCAGGCGCTGCGCGGCGTCGCGTCCGCCGCGATCGACATCAGCGACGGGCTGGTGGGCGATCTCGGCCACATCCTGAAGGCCAGCAGCGTGGGCGCAACGCTGGATGCCGACGCGGCTGCGGGACTGGTCGGGATCGAGGAATTCGCCAACGATCTCGGCATCGACGCCCTGCGCGCGTGCGCACTCGCAGGCGGCGACGACTACGAACTCGCCTTCACCGCACCGCCGTCGGCGCGCGAGGCGGTCGAGCAGGCCGGCCGCGACGCGTCGGTGCACGTCACGCGCATCGGCCGCATCGAGGCGGAAGCGGGGTTGCGCCTCGTCGATGCACTGGGGCAGCCGGTCGCGCAGCACTACGCCTCCTTCGACCACTTCAGTTAGCCGCCGCGGCCGGGCGGCGCGCGGTCAGGCCCGCTTCAGGCTCGAGCCGGGCGTTGCGTCGAGCAAGGCGAAGGACGAGTCCAGCTCGACATTGTTGAGCACGCACACCAGCCCGTGGTAGAGCTGGTTCGGCGACACCGGCTTGTGCAGCAGCGGCACGCCGCTGGCACGCGCCTCGCGCAGGCGCTGCGGCGCGGTGTCTCCGGTGATGAGCAGTGCCGGCAGCGCCTGGCCGAATTCCGCGCGCAGTGCCGCGATCGCTTCCGCGCCGGTACGCAGTTCACGCAGGCGGTAGTCGCTGATGACGAGCCCCGGCGGACGCAGCCGCGCGAGCGCCAGCGCCTCCTCGATCGAATCGGCCACGTCGCATTCGCAGCCCCATGCGGTCAGCAGCTGTCGCATGCCGGCACGGATCGAGTCGTCGTCGTCGATGACCAGCGCGCGCACGTCGAAGACACGCGAATGGCCGGGAATGACCTCGACGCCGCGGCTCACCACGCCCATCTGGGCCGTCGGCAGTGCGAGGCGAAAGACACTTCCGCGCCCCGGCCGCGAAGCCAGCGTGAGCGCGGTGCCCAACGCGCGCGCCAGCCCCTGCGCGATCGCGAGGCCCAGCCCCAGGCCCTTGCGCCGATCACGCTCCGCATTGCCGAGCTGGTGGAACTCGCGAAAGATGTCCTCGTGCTGCGAAGCCTCGATGCCGATGCCGGTGTCCCACACCTCGATCACCGCACGGCCGCCCCGCTCGCGGCAGGCCACCAGCACGCCGCCGCGCTCGGTGTAGCGGATCGCATTCGACACCAGGTTGCGCAGGATCAGCGCGACCAGCGCCGAATCGGAGCGCACCGCCACATGGGTTTCATGCGAGCGGTAGACGATGCCTTTCGCATCGGCCTGCGGCGCGAGCTCGTTCTCGATCTTGTTGAAGAGCGGCTGCAGCGGGAACACCTGCATCTGCGGCTCGACCACGCCGGCCTCGATGCGCGAGAAGTCGAGCAGCGTGTCGAGCATCTCGGCCGACGCCTGCCGGGTGGCGCGCGCATTGGCGAGCGCGTCCTGCTGCGAGGCCGAGAGCTTGCTGCGCGCGAGCACCTCGAGGAAGAGACCCTGCGCGTGGATCGGCTGGCGCAGATCGTGGCTCGCCGCGGCCAGGAACTTGGACTTCGCGAGATTGGCCTGGTCCGCCTGCTGGTGCGCGGCCTGTGCGTGCTCGGTCTCGACGCGCAGGCGCTCGATCAGCTCCACGTTCTCGAAGCGCAGCTTGATGGCCGCCAGCGCCGCCTTGCCGCTGTTGCGCGCCTGCCCGAGCAGCGTCGCGACGTAGAGAAAACCGGCCACGCCCAGCGCGTTGTAGGCCGGATCGCCCAGCGTCCAGAGCTTGGCGGCGAGCACGGCGAGCTCGGTACTCCCGAACACGATGAACACGGGCAGTACCGGCGCCAGCGAGGACATCGAACTGCCGGCCACGCCCGCGAGCACCGCGACCACCAGCACGCTGCCTGCCATCGTCGTGGTGCCGAGCGCGGCCCAACCCAGCGCACCCCAGATCGCGCCATCGACCGCGTTGAGCACCGTCTGCTGCCACACCAGGCCCGGCGCACGGTCAGGCGGGATCTCCATGGCCAGCATGCGCCGCGCCTCCCGCGCGCACCAGAGCTTGCACAGGATCACCGCGCCCGCCCACGCGCGCAGCCCGGTCGCGTTGTCTTGGTTCGACAGCACCCACACCAGCAGCAGCGCCACGAGGATGGTCGGGACCACCGAGCTGCCGACGTTGCCCAGCAGCAGACGCAGTTGCTCCACCAGCGTGCGCCCTTCGGCGAGGCGCAACGGATTGCGCATCAGGAGACGAGCCCCCTGCGGCGCGCTTCGAAGCCGGCTTCGGAGCGGCTCGACACCTCGAGCGCCGCGAGCACCGCCTGCACGTGGCCGCGCACCGTGTTCTCCGACAAATCGAGACGCCGGCCGATCACCTTGTTCGACAGGCCCTGGCACAGCAAGTCGAGCACCTCGAACTGTCGCGGCGTCAGCAGTTGACGCGCCTGCCCGCCGTCGGCCGGCGGCGCATCGGCGTGAACCGGGGTCTCGACTTCCTGCCCGCGGCGCAGCTTCTCGATGACCGCAAGAATGTTGTCGGCCGTCTCGGCCTTGGAAACGAACGCCGCGGCCCCGCGATCCAGCGCGAGGCGCACGCTCTGCGGCGTGGCGTCGGAAGACAGGATGACCACCGGCGCATCGGGCCACTTGCGCCTGACGAGCGCGATGCCTTCGAGGCCGTTCAGGCCGTGGAGCTGGATGTCGAGCAACACCAGCCCGGGATCGGGCATGGCGGTCTTCATCGCCTCTTCCAGCGAGCCGGCTTCGGCCACTTCCACGTCGGCGATACCGGAGGAAAGCACCATCCGCAATCCGCAGCGGAACATGGCGTGGTCATCAATGAGAAGGATCTTGGCCGGCAGCATGACCCGCGCATTCTGCGCGAAGTCGGTCCGGTCCAAATGGACTATTTACCTCCCGCGGCCGCGTGCCGATGATCTCCTTGTCATGAAGCCAGTGCTCGAAATCCGCCGTGTCGAATCAGACGCCTATTCCTATCGCATCGGCGATCAGGAAGCCGGCGGGTTCTTCGCCTCGATCGAGCACTGCCTGATCGACGCGGCCGCTTCGCTCGGCCACTACTTCGCGAGCGTGGAGCTCAACTTCGAGGGCCTGTTCCTCGGCGCCTGCGCCATCGAGGCCATGCGCCGCACGCCGAAAGCAGTGGCCCAGCGCATCGAGCAGCACTTCCAGCCGGCCTGAGCGGGCGGCGCCTCCTCAACGCTCCTTCAGGGCGAGCCGCAGCGTCTCGATGAAGCTGCGACTCGCCATCGACAGCGAACGCCCCGGCTTGGTCACCACGAAGATGTCGCGCGAGACACGCGGCGCGGCGATTGGCTTGATGATCAACGCCGGATTGCCCACCGCCTTCGCGAAGGCCGAAGGCATGATCGACGCGCCCATGCCACTTTCCGTCATCCAGATCGCGGTCGAGAGAAACGACACCTCGTTGACGACGTTGAGCTCCACGCCCGCGCCACGGGCCGTGCTGTCGATCAGCGGTCGGATGCCGTAGCCCGGCCGAACGGTGATCAGCGGATGGCCGCCGAGGTCACTCCAGCGCACCGCCTTCCTGCCGGCCAGCGGATGGTCGCGCAGGCACACCAGGCTCAGATGGTCGCGCAGCAGGGTCTCGGTCTCGACCGCCGCGCCGGGCCGCTCAGGCGTGCCGATGCCGAAGTCCACGTGCTCGCCGATGATGCGCGAGACGAATTGCTCGGGCGCGCAATCGTCCACCAGGACACGCACCTGTGGATGCGCCTCGCCGAAGCGGCGGATCGCCGACGGCATCAGGAATGAGGCCAGCGTCGGCGTGATCGCGAGACAGACACGGCCGCGCTGAAGCGTTGCGAGCTCGCGAAAGCCCGCGCTCAGGGAATCGACGTCGCGAAGGATGCGCTCGGCCGTCGCGAGCATCTCCTCGGCCGCCGCCGTGGGCTGCAGCGAACGCGTGGTGCGGTCGAACAGCCGCGTGCCCAGGCCCTCCTCGAGTTGGCGGATCAACATGCTCACCGCTGACTGCGTGACATACAGCCTCTCGGCCGCGGCGCTGAGCTTGCGCAGTTGATGCACGCAAACGAAGGCACGCAGCTGCCTCACCGTGGGACTGAAGTTCTGATTCATCAGAAAACATCATATTTCGTTCTGAATTTTTTGATTTACGAATGAATTTCCCCGTCGTCCAATGCGCGCTGGAGACAACTTGAGGTATCGACCCATGAAAAGATTCGCACGCGCCGCGGCGCTGCTGGGCATGGCCTGCGCGCTGGTCGCCGGCACCGTGCAAAGCCAGGCTGCCAGCGGCAGCGATTTCCCCGGCAAGCCGATCCGGATGATCGTCACCTTCCCGCCAGGAGGAAGCGCCGATGCGGTGGTCCGCATGCTGGTGCCGAAGCTGAACGACAAGCTCGGCCAGCCGGTGGTGGTCGACAACCGCCCCGGCGCCGGCGGCAACGTCGGCCTCACGGCCGTGGCGAAGGCGCCGGGCGACGGCTACACGCTGGGCGTCGGCGCCGCCGGGGCGCTGTCGGCGAACTCCAGCCTGTACCCCAACATGCCCTTCGACCCGCTGAAGGATTTCAAGCCGGTGGGCATGCTCGCCGCGATTCCGTTCGTGATCGTGGGCCATCCCTCGGTGCCAGCGAAGACGCTGCAGGGCCTGATCGCACTCGCGAAGGCCCAGCCGGGCAAGCTGTCGATCGGCCACGGCGGCAACGGGACGGCCATGCACCTGTCGGCCGCACTCTTCGGCCAGATGGCGGACGTGAAGCTGGTCGAGGTGCCGTACCGCGGCTCGGGCCCCGCGGCGCTCGATGTGCTGGCGGGCCAGATTCCGCTGGCCGTCGTCGATCTGCCTTCGGCCCTGCAGCAGATCAAGGCGGGCAAGCTGATCGCCTACGCAGTGACCAGCCCGGCCCGCCTGCCGATGCTGCCGGACGTTCCCACCGTCGCCGAAGCAGGATTGCCCGGCTACGACTCGACGGGCTGGTTCGGCGTCGTTGCCCCGGCCGACACGCCGGCGTCGATCGTCGAGCGCCTGAATGCGGAGATCGTCGACGCACTAAGAGACGAGCAGGTCAAGGTCGCGATGCGCAATCTCGGCGTGGAGCCCGCGCCAGGCACACCCAAGGACTTCGACAACTACATCCGCACGGAAACGAAGAAGTGGGCCAAGGTCATCAATACCGCGGGCATCAAGCTGGACTGAGAAACCGATGAAGAACGAAGAACTCCTTGCCGACGTGCTGATCGTCGGCGCCGGCCCCGTGGGCCTGACCCTGGCCATGGACCTGGCCTCGCGCGGCGTGAAGGTCACGATCGCGGAGACCCGCCGCTTTGCCGAGCCGCCCAACGTGAAGTGCAACCACGTATCGGCCCGCACGATGGAAGTGTTCCGTCGCCTGGGCGTGGCGCAAAAGCTGCGCGACGCCGGCCTGCCCGCCGATCATCCGAACGATGTGGTGTTCCGCACCAGCGTGACGGGCATCGAGCTCACACGCATCCCGATCCCCTGCCGCCGCGACCGCTACAAGGAGACCGAAGGCCCTGACGCTTGGTGGCCCACGCCGGAACCGCCGCACCGCATCAACCAGATCTACCTTGAACCGATCCTGCTGCAGCACGCGGCCGAGCTGCCGAACGTGACGCTGCTCAATCGCACGCAGGTCACGGATTTCGAGCAGGACGACGAGGGCGTATCCGCCACCGCCGTCGATCTCGACAACGGCACCGCTCGCACCATCCGCTGCCGCTTCCTGGTGGGCTGCGACGGCGGCAGCTCGGGCGTGCGCAAGAAGATGGGCGCGAAGCTCGAAGGCACCGCCGTGATCCAGCGCGTGCAGTCGACCTTCATCCGTGCACCGGAACTGCGCGCGATGATCCCCGGCAAACCGGCGTGGTCCTACTATTCCGTGAACCCGCGCCGCTGCGGCACCGTGTTCGCCATCGACGGCCACGAGACGTGGCTGGTACACAACCACCTCAATGCCCACGAGCCCGAGTTCGATTCGGTGGACCGCGACTGGGCGATTCGCGAAATCCTTGGCGTCGGCGCCGACTTCCGCTACGAAGTGATCAGCAAGGAAGACTGGGTCGGGCGCCGGCTCGTTGCCGACCGCTTCCGCGACCGCCGCGTGTTCATCGCGGGCGACGCCGCGCATCTGTGGGTGCCGTACGCGGGCTATGGCATGAATGCGGGCATCGCCGATGCCATCAACCTGTCCTGGCTGCTCTCGGCCTGCGTGCAGGGCTGGGCGGACGAGCGCATCCTCGACGCCTACGAGGCCGAGCGGCAGCCGATCACCGAACAGGTGTCGCATTTCGCGATGGACCACGCGCAAAAGATGATCCGTGCCCGCCGCGCCGTACCCGCCGACATCGAGGCCCCCGGCGCCGAAGGCGACGCGCTGCGCGCCGACGTCGGGCGAGAGGCCTACGAGCTCAATGTGCAGCAATTCTGTTGTGGCGGCTTGAACTTCGGCTACTACTACACGGGCTCGCCGATCATCGCCCCCGACGGCGAGGCGCCGCCGGCGTACTCGATGGGCAGCTTCACGCCCTCCACCGTGCCGGGCTGCCGCGCGCCGCATTTCTGGCTCGGCGACGGGCGTTCGCTGTACGACGCCTTCGGTCCCGGCTACACGCTGCTGCGCTTCGATCGCGCGACCGATGTCCGGGCGCTGGTGCGGGCTGCGGCGTCGTCGGGCATGCCGCTGACCGTGATCGACATCGATGCAGCCGACATCCCGCCCGCTTACCGTCACCGGCTGCTGCTCTGCCGTGCCGACCAACATGTCGCATGGCGCGGCGATCACGTGCCGCAAGACGTGGGCGGACTCGTGGCTCGCCTGCGCGGCCAGCCGGTGCGGGAGACGGCCACCGCCTGAGCCCGTTCTCCATTTGCACCGGCGTCGGCGCAGATGGGCGACACTGTCGCCCTCATGTCCGCAGCTTCCCCACCGGGCGCCACGCCCGACTTCTCACCACGTCGCGCCACGGTGCGCTTCATGTTCGCGCATCCGGCGCACCTGATCGCCCTGGGCTTCGGCTCGGGCCTGCCGCGCCGCGCGCCGTGCACCATCGGCACGCTGTGGGCGTGGGCGGCCTACCTCGTCATGCACCTCTGGCTCCCCCACGCGACGATCGGCTGGGTGATCCTCGCATCGCTGCCCATCGGCTGGTGGGCCTGCACCGTGACCGCCCGCCACATGAACGTGGCCGACCCCGGCAATGTCGTGTGGGACGAAGTCGTGGGGTTCTGGATCGTGCTCTGGCTCGTCATGCCTGCCGGACTGCTCATGCAGCTCTTCGCCTTCGCGCTCTTCCGCTTCTTCGACGCGGTCAAGCGCGGTCCCGTGGGCTGGGCCGACCAGCTCTTCAAGCAGAAGGGCGCGACGCCCGAGACGATGCGCTGGCGCGCAGCCGGATTCGGCATCCTCTTCGACGATCTGGTGGCGGCCTTCTGCACGCTGCTGGTGATCGCCGTCTTTCGCGCATGGTGACCACGATGCCCCAGACACCCGCCCTGTCCGATCTCGACACACCCGCGCTGGTGCAGACGCTCGCCGACCTGCTGCAGCGCAAGCACTGGATGATGGCCACCGCCGAGAGCTGCACCGGCGGCCTCATCGCCGGCGCGTGCACCGACCTGTCGGGCTCCAGCAACTGGTTCGAGCGCGGCTTCGTCAGCTATTCGAACGAGGCCAAGGCCGAGCTGCTCGGTGTCGACCCCGCGCTGATCCAGGTGCACGGCGCGGTGAGCGAGCAGGTCGCGCGCGCGATGGCGGCAGGCGCCATCGCGCATTCGAGGGCGCAGGTGGCCGTGGCAGTCACCGGCGTCGCAGGCCCGACCGGCGGCTCGCCGGAAAAGCCGGTGGGCACGGTGTGGTTCGGCTGGTCGGTGGACGGGCAGGTGCGCACCGAGCGCCGCCGCTTCGACGGTGATCGTGCGGCCGTGCGTGGCGCCACCGTTCACATGGCCCTGCAGACGCTGGCCGAAATGATCCTCAAGGCCTGAACCATGACGGCCCCGACCCGCAACGAACAGACCATCCGCCGCTTCTACGACGCCTTCGCACGGCTCGATGCGGACACCATGGCCGCCTGCTACGCAGAGGATGCAAGCTTCGACGACGAGGCCTTCTCGCTGCGCGGCGCGCGCCAGATCGGCGGCATGTGGAAGATGCTGTGCAGCGGCACGCGGGCCAAGGGTGCATCGGTCTGGAAGCTCAGCTACCGTGACGTGCAGGCCGATGCGACCCGCGGGCAGGCGCACTGGGACGCGCACTACCTCTTCAGCGCGACCGGCCGCATCGTCGACAACGCGATCGACTCGCGCTTCACCTTCACGCCCGAGGGCCTCATCGCCACGCAGCGCGACCGCTTCGACTTCTGGCACTGGTCCCGGCAGGCGCTCGGCACGCCAGGCCTGCTGTTGGGCTGGTCGCCGATGCTGCGCAACAAGGTGCGCGCGACGGCCGCCGCCAATCTTGCGACCTTTCTCGCACGTCAACCCTGAACCTCAGGACACACGCATGACCGACATCACGATCACCGACAAGCCCGAGCTGCACCGCTACGAAGCGACCATCGGCAGCGAGCTCGCCGGCTACTGCGAATACAACCTGCTGAGCAATGCGATCATGTTCACGCACACCGAGGTGCTGCCGGCGCACGAGGGCAAGGGTGTCGGCTCCGCGATCGCGCGGCACGTGCTCGACGAAGCGCGGGCACAAGGCCGCCCGGTGATTCCGGTCTGCCAGTTCATCGCCGGATGGCTGCGCAAGCACCCCGAGTACGTGGACATCGTGCAACCCGCGTCGCGGCGCGCTTTCAACATCTGAACCGTCGATCCCGCATCCGACAGAAGGGTCCGCCATGCTGATCCAGGGCGGTTGCCATTGCGGCAACATTACCTTCGACCTCACCTGGGAGCCCGACCCCGCCGAGATACCGGCGCGCGCCTGCGGCTGCTCGTTCTGCGTCAAGCACGGCGGCGTGTGGACGTCCCATCCGGCCGGCACGCTTCGGGTGACGGTGCGCGACCCGTCGCTCGATCCGGGCTACTTCTTCGGAACGCGCACCGGCCGCTTCCACGTCTGCAGCCGGTGCGGCGTGGTGCCGCTCGTGACCTGCCTGCTCGACGGGCGCACCTACGCGGTCGTGAACGTGAACAGCTTCGGCAACGTGGACCGGTCGCTGCTGCGGCCGGTGCCGGCGTCGTTCGAAGGCGAGGACATCGACGCACGCCTCGCGCGCAGAAAGCGCAACTGGATCGGCGACGTGCGCTTCGCCGCGCCGCCGCCGAACGCGGCCGCCTGAGGCGCGTTCAAGCGTCGCTCTTCGGCGCCGGCAGCCACGCGAACGCGATCGTCGCGCCCACCAGCAGCACCGCGATCGTCGCGAGCACCGCCCGGAACGGATCGGCGCCGTGCGCCTGCGCCACCGACGCGGCGACGCCGGTGACCCACTGCATCAGCGCCACGCCGAGGAACATCGCCATCGTGAACACCGCCATCGCCCGGCCGGTGATGCCCGCCGGATACGCCGCGCGCACGTCGGCGTACTGCCAGACGATGAACCCCGACACGAATCCGATCAGCACCGCGCACACGACGTCGACCCACGCACGGGTGAAAAGCGCGATCGCGGCGAAGAAGCCCGCATACGCGACGGCGCAGGCCACGATGCGCCGCCGACGCGCCGGGCCGCCGCGGTCCATGCGGCCGAAGAGCGGCGCACCGAACAGCGAGATGACCGACACGATCAGCGCCACGTTGCCGCTTTGCACCAGCGTGAAGCCGTGGCGCTCCTCCAGCAGGGGACCGAGCCACAACCCACGCAGCGAAATGAAGGCCGCGTAGGTCACCGCGCCGAGCACCATGATGCCGAGCGTGTGCGGCATTGCGAACAGCGCGCCGAACTGCCGCAGCGCCGCCATCACCGATTCGCGCGGCCCGCCGCCCGTCGGCGCAGGCTCGCGCACCCACCAGAGGATCGACAGCCACGCGAGCACCGAAGCGGCCGCGAGCACCGCGAAGCCCATGCGCCACGAATGCTCCTGCACCAGCCACGCGAGCGGGGTGCCGGTCATCAGCATGCCCACGCCGCCGATGCTGAGCACCAGCCCCGAGATCGACGCGAATCGCGTCACCGGAAAGTGCCGCGCGATGAACACGGTGCACACCAGGAAGGCCGGCGCGCAGCCGACGCCGATCAGCACCTGCCCCACGACGAGCAGGCCGTAGCTCGGGGCGAACGCAGAAAGGACGGCGCCAGCGATCGCAAGCGGGAAGGCGGTGAGCATCGTGCGCCGCACACCATGAAGGTCGATGCCGATGCCCATGAAAAGCTGCATCGCGCCGAAGGCGAAATGGAACGCGGCCGAAAAGATCCCAAGCGCCTGCGCCGACAGCCCGAATTCCTTCTGCAGCGGCCCCGCCATGATCGCGCCCACCGTGCGGAAGGCCTGGCTGAGCGCGAAGG
This sequence comes from Variovorax ureilyticus, assembly GCF_050632185.1. Taxonomy (GTDB): domain Bacteria; phylum Pseudomonadota; class Gammaproteobacteria; order Burkholderiales; family Burkholderiaceae_C; genus Variovorax; species Variovorax ureilyticus_A. The sequence continues at coordinate 89,838 of NZ_CP192579.1, read as the reverse complement.
CGGTGCACAGCGCGAACACCATGGCCCATGCGGTGCGCGCCGGCAGCGCGGGGGCGGGGTGACTCAGGCCGGTGCTTGCCTCAGGCACCGTGGCACTTCTTGTACTTTTTCCGCTGCCGCAGGGGCAGGGGTCGTTGCGGCCCGGCGTCGCTTCCTTGCGGATGGTCTCCACGCGCGGGCCCATGCTGCGCCAGAGCTGCCGCAGGTCGTACACCGCCCAGATGGCGGCGCCGAAATCGTCCACGCGCTGCTGGCTCACGCTGGGCGGGCCGTCCTCGGCGTACATCGAGACCGTGGGCTGGCCCTTGTCGTCCTCGGTGAGCGTGACGATGGCGTCGAGCGCGTCGTCGAGCATCTGCGCCGCTTCCTTGTCGCGCGGGGCAGCCCATTCGTCCGGCCAGTTCTCGACCGCGTACATGAAGCCGAGCGCCCATACCTGGGCGAAGGACGGGATGGCCTCGCCATCCATCTCGCCACGCTCTTCTTCAGGCAACGCGGCGATGGCGCCGCGTGTGTCGAGCACCTCGGGCTGGAAGGTGCGTTCGTCCTCGAGCGATTCGACGTCGGCGTCGAGCGCGGTCTCGATCTCGCGCCAGCGGCGCTTCCAGCGCCAGACGAACTCCATGTGCTGCGCGGGCGCGAAATCATCGCCGAGCAGCACGGGCCAGTATTCGGCAGGCTCGATCGGCCGGCGCGAGCAGACCAGCGCGGCCATGAAGCCTTCGCAGAATTCCCACTGCGGAATCTCCTCATCGTGCTCGCGCATCGCGTCGAGCGCATTGTCCTGCGCGTCGAAATCGTCGGGGCCGAGCGGCGTGTCCGGGGATGGGGTGGTAGGGGGTGTCGGGAAGGGTTGTCATCTCAGTGCACAGGCAGCCCTCTATGATGCAGCAAGGTTCCCGAAAGACCGCTATTCCTACCCCGTCGATGCCGCCGTTCCCAGCGGGCTGCGCCGCCTTTTCGCATGACGAAATCGCGCAGCCCCATCAGCAGCTGATCCTGTCCGTATGAGCGTTGTCAGACGGAGCGGGATTTCTTCCCGCGTTCAGATGCGAAAAGGCACGGCCTCCGCGCCCGCGCCCCTCGAGGCGGACGGGCCGCCGCAACCCGAGGATTACGCCGAATTCCTGCGCCTCATGCTGCCGCAGCAGGCCAAGGCGGTGTCGAGCCACCGCTTCGGCGGCCAGCGCGTCTGGCTGAAGAAGGCCGGCCCCCGCCACGGCAAGGCGCGCTACCGGCTGCTCGCGGCGATTTCCGGCGTGCTGCGGCTCGATGTGCTGTCGCCGGTGCCCAATCCGGGCGGCGAGGCGGCGATCGAGATCGAAGCGCGGCGGCTGCGCCAGCTCGGCGATGCCGGCCTGCGCGTACCGGCGGTGCTCGCGCAGCAGACGGACGGCATGCTGATTTCCGACCTCGGCGAAAGCGGCCGGTCCGCGGTGGTGCTCCAGGAGCGGCTCGATCAGGCGGCCGCTGCCGGCCCGGCCGCACTGCTCGCGGTCTGGCGCGACGGCCTGGATGCGATCGCCCTCGTGCATTCGCGCGACGCCTACCTGAGCCAGGCCTTTGACCGCAATCTCGTGCAGTGCCCGGACGGCACCATCGGCTACATCGATTTCGAGGACGACCCGGGCGAGACGCTGCCCCTGCCCGAATGCCAGACGCGCGACTGGCTCAGCTACCTGCACTCGACCGCGATGCTGGTCGATGCGGCGTCGCCGCATGCGGCCGCCCAGCATTGGCATGCGGTGCTGGCCGATGCGAGCGACGAGGTGCGCGACCGCCTCACCGTCGCCGCGCGCCGCATGCGCTGGCTGCGGCACCTGCCCTCGGGGCGGCGCTGGGGGCGCGATACGCAGCGCGTGCGGGCGGTGGCGAGCCTGCTGGCGCGCTGGTACGGGCGATAGGCCCGGGCGCGCGACCGCACGCCGGTGCACTTCAAGCCAGCCGGTCCGCGATCCTGAGCCCCGACAGAAACGCACCGCCGCAGGTCTGCGCGAGTTCGAGCGAGGTCGCTTCGCCGGCGAAATGCAGGTGCTCGTCGACGGATGCCGCGAGCGCCACCCGTGCCTCGCCGCCGTCCGGAACGAGATAGGCATAGCTGCCGTGGAACAGCGGATCGGTGGTCCAGCCGGTCACCGCACTGCGGACGAGCCTGCGGCCATGCAGCCCGCCGATGCAGGCCTCGAGGCGGCCGAGAACCTCCTGCGTTGCGTCGGCCTCGGCCGCGCGCGACAGTGCTTCGCCGTACGAACCGCCGGCCAGCGCCACCACGAGCGTGGCGCCATGGGGATGACAGAGAAAGCTCAGCGCGCGGCCCTGGCGCCCGCGCCTCTGAAGCCCAGCCGCTCGGCACGAGCCCCGGCACCGGCGCGTCGAATTCGAGGATCACCTTGTTGAAGTGCCCCATCGGCAGTGCGTCGAGCGCGTTCAGCTTCGCCAGCGGCAGACCCGGAACGAAACGGATGGCCTCTGCACGCAGCACGCCGGTCGAGACGGTGACGATGCAATCGCGTGCGTCGACGACGCCACCGGTCGTTTGGACCTTGATGCGCGGGCCGCTGAAATCGATCTCGCGCACCCACACGCCCAGCGCCACGGGCACGCCGTCCGCAAGCCGCGCGACCAGTGCGCCGAAACCTTCACGCACGAGCCAGTTGGGCGAAGTCGAGCCCTGCTGGCGGAGTCCGCGCACCGACAGTTGCGCGCTGTCGGCGCCGGCGTCGAGCGGGCCGATCGAGTCGCAGGCCCACTGCATCGGCCAGTCCGCGTTGTTGCAGAGCGCCGCGAGAGAAAGATCGTCGCCCGCGTGCTGTGCGATGCGCCGCTCCAGCGCATCGACCGCAGCCTCGACCCGCTTCATCTCGGCGGGCGCCACCGGCCGCCCGTGGTCATGGATCGCGTGCGGTGCGTCCTCGTGGTCCACCAGCGTCATGCCGTGCGACCGGGCCATGTCGGTGAACGGATTGCGATCGGCCTGATGCAGCCACGAACAGCCGCGATCGACCGGAACGGAAAAGCTCTGGCGATCAGTCCACGCGCGCCCACCGACGCGCGAACCGGCTTCGAGGACCAGCACCGACCTGCCGAGCGCCTGAAGCCGCCGCGCCGCCGACAGGCCCGCCGCGCCGGCGCCGACGACGACCACATCGACGGAAGACGCAAGGGGCGGCATGGCGACTCGCTAGAGGGTCGAAACAGCGACGCCGTGCGCCGCGAGCCGCTTGTGCAGCGAGAGCACCGCGCGATCCTTGCTCAGCAGCCGCGCACCATGCGCCACCGCGAGGTCGATGAATATCTGGTCGTCCGGGTCGCTGCACACGCAGGGCGCGCGGGCGGGAACGCCGTCGACCATGTGCGCGCGCGCATCGAAGGCGGCGAGCACTTCGGCGGTCTCCCGGCCGACGGCCGCCAGCCGCAGGGCGATCAGCGGATAGCCGAGCACGCGCTCGAATTCGTCGCGCATCGCGGCCGTGGCAAGCCAGCGCAATTCGCCGGCGGCCAGCGCAGCCCCGAGCGGCGCCCGCTCCGGGTCGTCGAACACCAGCAGGTCGAGGACGATGTTGGTGTCGAGGACAACCACCATGCCGGCGTCCGGGGCGGGTGCTCAGCCGCGGCTCGGGATGTTGAGCCCGGCGATCACTGCCGGACGCGCGACAAAGGCCTCCAGCACGCGCGTGACCTGCGGGAAGTCGGCAATGCCGACGAGGTCCGCCGCGCCGTAGAAGCCGACCAGATTGCGCACCCACGGAAAGATCGCGATGTCGGCGATGGTGTAGTCGTCGCCCATCACCCACTGGCGGCCTTCGAGGTGCTGGTTGAGCACGCGCAGCAGACGCTTGGATTCGTCGACGTAGCGGTCGCGCGGGCGCTTGTCGTCGAAGTTCTTGCCGGCGAATTTGTGGAAGAAGCCGACCTGGCCGAACATCGGCCCGATGCCGCCCATCTGGAACATCAGCCACTGGATGGTCTGGTAGCGCGCCGCCGGGTCCTTGGGCATGAGCTTGCCGGTCTTGTCGGCGAGATAGAGGAGGATGGCGCCGGATTCGAACAGCGGCAGCGGCTTTCCGCCGGGGCCGTCGGGATCGATGATGGCCGGGATCTTGTTGTTGGGATTGAGCGAGAGAAACGCCGGCGACGTCTGGTCGTGCGATTCGAAACTCACCAGATGCGGCTCATAGGGAAGGCCGGTTTCCTCCAGCGCGATCGACACCTTGACGCCGTTGGGCGTGGGCAGCGAATAGAGCTGAAGCCGGTCGGGATGCTGGGCCGGCCACTTCTTCGTGATGGGAAACGCGGAAAGATCGGTCATGTCGTGATGCAGTGAAGTGATGCGGCTCGGAGCCGCGAGGGCTGCATTCTGGCCCAGGCATGCCCGAAGCGTGCGTCGACGGGAATCGCGCGCACAGCCCTACGGCTGAGACGGCGGCGTCGATGGGGCCGGCGCCCGGTCGCGCGCCGAGCCGGCCACCATGTCGAAGCGGAACAGGCGGCACTCGATCGGCCCGTTCCACATCGGCACGCGGCGCGACTCCTTGAGCCGCATGCGCTTGGGCAGCTGCATGTCGGGCGTGAGCACCCAGGCGGTCCAGCCGGCGTAGTTCTTCTTCCAGTGGCTCGCGAGCTGCACGAAGAACTCGCCGCCCTCCTCCGTCTGGGCTTCCTCGCGTCCGCGTGCCGGGGCGTCCGCGCGCCGGCCGCGCGTGACGCCGCCGACCTCGATGCGCTCGCCATACGGCGGGTTGAGCACGATCACGCCCGACGCCGCCGGCGGCATGCGCTGCAGGGCATCGCCGCCGCGGAACTGCACCGCCTGCGCGACACCCGCGCGCTCGGCATTGCGCTCGGCGAAATCGACCATGCGGTGCGACACGTCGGAGCCGAAGACCGGCGTCGGTCGCCGATCGGCGCTGGGAGCGGCCTCGGCCTTCAGGGCGGTCCACACGTGCGACTGGAAGGGCAGCAGCTTCTCGAAACCGAATCGCCGCTGCGACCCCGCCGCGATGCCGGAGGCGATCTGCGCCGCCTCGATCGCGATGGTGCCGCTGCCGCAGCAGGGGTCGTACAGCGTCTGCGGCGAGACCTCGCCGGTTTCCGGGTTCCACCAGCCGCTGGCGGCGAGCATCGCGGCGGCCAGGGTTTCCTTCAGCGGCGCATCGCCCTTGTCCTGCCGCCAGCCGCGCTTGAACAGCGGCTCGCCCGAGGTGTCGATGTAGAGCGTGCAGAGGTCGGTCGTCAGGTGGGCGAAGACCCGCACATCCGGCCATTGCGTCTCGATGCTGGGACGCACGCCATGAGCCTTGGCACGAAAGCGGTCGGCGATCGCATCCTTGATGCGCAGGGTGGCGAAGTTGAGGCTCTGGAGTGGGCTGTGCTGGGCAGTGGTCTCGATCTTGAAGGTCTGCTTCGGCGTGAACCAGACTTCCCAGGCGACGCCGCCCGCGATGGCGTAGAGGTCGTTCTCGCTGCGGTAGGGCGCGTGCGCGACCTCGATCAGCACGCGCTGCGCGAGCCGGCTGTGCAGATTGAGCTTGAGCGCGTCGCGCCAGCCGGCACGCACGCGGACACCACCGCGCGCCGAAAGCAGGTCCTGGCCGACGCGCCCGGTGAGCGCGTGGACTTCCTGCGCGAGGAAGTCCTCCACACCGGCGGCACACGGAAGAAAAAGCGAGAGTTCGTTCACAAGTGCGATTGTCGCCGCGTCTCGATGCTGTTCTACTCCGGACTCAGCAGCAGCCGATGAGCACTTCGACCCATCCCTCAGCGTCCGAGGCTTTCAAAGCCGATCGTTTCGCCGTTCGTTGCGAGGTGTTGCGGCTCAGCGCGCAGCCCAGCGGTGGCATGCTGCTCATCCAGTTCCTGCTCGATTGCGGCGTCGCGGCGCTGTTCGGATGGCAGTACTCGGTGCGCAACGCGGTGATCTGGATCACCCTGATCGCGATCACCACCGCCTACCGCGCCTTCTTTCCGCAGCGCCTTCCCGATCCGCTGACGCGCGACAGCCTGCCCGGCGCGCTGCGCCTGCACACGTTGCGCATCGCGATCCACGAGGGCGCGCACGGCGCGGCGGGCATCCTCCTCTTCGACCCGGCCAACGCGACCACGCAGCTCATGATCGGCGTGGTGGTGATGGCGATGACCCTGTCGTCGGTGTTCTCGGTCTCGTACTTCGCGCCCGCGATGCAGCTGGCGATCACGCTGCTGCTCGCGCCGCTCATCCTGATGAGCGTCGCCTTCGGCGCCCCCATGATGACGACGCTCGCGCTGCTGGGCATCGGCCTCCTGGCCATGGTGTGGCGCCTGGTCGGCGAACGCTCGCGCCAGCTCGAGGAAAACATCGGCCTGCGCCACAACGAAAGCACCTTGCGCGAGCAGGCAATGGCCGGTCTGCGCCAATCGCAGCAGGCGCAGGCCGAGCGGCTGCGCTTCTTCTCGGCCGCCAACCACGACCTGCGTCAGCCGGTGATGGCGATGGGCCTGCAGGCCGAGGTGCTGCGCCACCAGCTCGACGCGGGCGAGGACCCGGTCACGGTGCAGCACACGCTTGCGGCGCTCTCGCGCGCGCAGCAGGCGCTCGAAGGCCTGACGAACCAGCTTCTCGAGATCGGGCGCATCGAGGCCGCGGCCGATCCGATCTCGCCGGTCGCGGTCGCGCTCGCGCCGCTGCTGAATGAGCTGGCCCGCCAGACGGGGACCGGCCGCGTGCGGGTGCGCTGCCCGGACGATGCAGTGGTGTGGACCGACGTGGTCGCCCTGCGCCGCATCCTCGGCAACCTGCTGGACAACGCGCTCAAGTTCACGCCGAGGGGCCGGGTGCTGCTGGCCTGCCGGCGGCGCGTCGACGGATGGCGCGTCGAGGTGCGCGATTCGGGCATCGGCATCGCGCCCGAGTCGCAGGACCGGGTTTTCGGCGACTTCGAGCAGATCGGCAACGTGGAGCGCAACCTGCAGCGCGGCCATGGGCTGGGGCTCGCGATCGTGCGGCGGCTGGCGCTCCGGCTGGGCGTGCAGATCACGCTGCGATCGGCGCCGGGGCGCGGGTCGGTGTTCGGCTTCGAGCTGCCGGCCGCGCCACCGGATGCGCCGATCACCACCGGGATGGGGCTTGCCGCCGAGGCCGCTGCCGCAACGGCGCACGACGCGACGCCACTGCGCCCCGATCTCTCGGTGCTCATCGTGGAGGACAACGCGGTCGTCGCCGACAGCATCGCGGCGCTGCTGCGGCTCTGGGGCGCCCGCGCCCACGTGTGCGGCAGCGCGGTCGAGGCGCTCGCGCTGACGACGCTCGGGGGCTTCAACATCGCCCTGTGCGACATCCGCCTGCCGGGTTCGATCGACGGCATCACGCTGGCGAAGGAACTGCACCGGCGGGCGCCGACACTGGCAATCGCGCTCGTTTCGGCCGACATCGACGACGCCACGCGGGAGCTCGCGAGCCTGCGGGGCTGGCAGGCGCTGCGCAAGCCCGTCCAGCCGGCGGCCCTGCGCGCGCTGCTGGTGCGCATACAGGGCCCGACGCAAGCCGAAAGGGCGGAAAGGGCAAGGTGAGACTGCTGGTGCAGGTCGAGGCGATCAACACCCAGTAGCCGTGAGCACCCCCTAGAGCGCCTTGCGGAGATTCGCCGGCGCGATGCGCAAGGCTTCGCGGTACTTGGCCACGGTGCGGCGCGCGCACTCGATGCCCTGCTCCTTGAGCATCTCGGAGATCTGGCTGTCCGAGAGCGGCTTCTTCTGGTCCTCGGCGGAGACGAACTGCTTGATGAGCGCGCGCACCGCGGTGCTCGATGCGTTGCCGCCGGTCTCGGTGCCGAGCGCCGAGCCGAAGAAGTACTTGAGCTCGACCGTGCCGAAGGGCGTCGCCATGTACTTGGCGGTGGTCACGCGGCTGATGGTCGATTCGTGCAGGCCGAGCTCGTCGGCGATCTCGCGCAGCACCAGCGGGCGCATCGCGAGCTCGCCATGCACGAAGAAGTTCTTCTGCCGCTCGACGATCGCGTTCGACACCCGCAGGATGGTGTCGAAGCGCTGCTGGATGTTCTTGATGAACCAGCGCGCCTCCTGCAGGCGCTGCGACAGCGCCTGGCTGCCCTCGCCCTTGTGCTGCTTGAGCGCGCCGGCATAGATGTCGTGCACGCGCAGGCGCGGCATCACTTCGGGGTTGAGCATCACGCGGAACTTCGCGTTGCTGCCGTTGCCCACGCGCGTGACGATCACGTCGGGCACGATCACGTTGCGCTCCACGTCCACGAAGCGGCGGCCCGGCTTGGGTTCGAGCCTGGCGATGAGCTGCAGCGCCGCGCGGACTTCCTCTTCGTTGCTGTGGGTGAGCGTGGCGAGCCGCTTGAAATCGCGCTTGGCGAGCAGCTCCATCGGCTGCTTGCAGATCGCGATCGCGGTCTTTCGGATCTGCTCTTCCTCCTCGGTCTCGTCCTCGTGCGCGAGGGCGCGAAGCTGGATCGTGAGGCACTCGCCGAGATTGCGCGCGCCCACGCCCGCGGGCTCCAGGCTCTGCAGCAGGCCGAGCGCGACCTGGAAGTGGTGCACCAGGTCGTCGAACTGGTCGTTGTCGTCGCCGGCCAGCCCAGAGGCCAGCGCGGGCAGCGAATCTTCGAGATAGCCGTCGTCGTTGAGCGATTCGATCAGGAAGCGCAGCGCGGCGCTGTCGGTCTCGCTGAGCCGCAGCGCCAGCGCCTGCCGGTGCAGGTAGGACTGGAGCGACTCCTGGCTGCGCGCGAGCTCGGTGGCGTCGGCGCGCTCGTCGTCGCCCTGGTTGCTGGTGCGCGCGGGTGCATCGCCGCCCCATTCGCTGTCGTCGGGCGCGAGGTCGACGGTGCCGTCGCCCTCCCAGTCGGGTTCGCCGTCGAAGCTCTCGGCGACTGCGGGCTCGGCCTCGCCGGTCGCCGTGGCGGTGTCGGACACTGAAGACGATGCGGCGCTGGCGAAGTCGCCTTCGCTTTCCGCGAGCCGATCGTCTTCGCGCACCGGTGCATCGGCGGTTTCAAGGCCGAATTCCTCTCGCGGCGCTTCCTCGACGGTGCGCTCGAGAAAGGGGTTTTCGTCGAGCATCTGCTCGACTTCCTGCGAGAGCTCCAGCGTGGAGAGCTGAAGCAGCCGGATCGACTGCTGCAGCTGGGGAGTCAGCGCGAGATGCTGCGAAACCCGCAGCGAGAGACCCTGTTTCATGACGACCCTGAAGTCCCCGCCTTACATACGGAAATGCTCGCCGAGGTAGACGCGACGCACCTCGGCGTTGTCGACGATCTCCGACGGCGTGCCCTGCGCCAGCACGTGCCCGTCGCTGATGATGAAAGCGTGATCGCAGATGCCGAGGGTCTCGCGCACGTTGTGATCGGTGATCAGCACGCCGATGCCGCGCTCCTTCAGGAAACTGATGATCCGCTGGATTTCGATGACCGCGATCGGATCGATGCCCGCGAACGGCTCGTCGAGCAGGATGAAGCGCGGCTGCGTGGCGAGCGCACGGGCGATCTCGACGCGCCGGCGCTCGCCGCCCGACAGCGCCAGCGCCGGAGAATCGCGCAGGTGGTCGACGCGCAGGTCGGCCAGCAGTTCGGCCAGGCGCTCCTCGATGCGCTGCTTCGACAGCGCCACCGGCCGGCCGCCGGCATCGGGTTCGCGCTGGAGTTCGAGCACGGCGCGGACGTTCTCCTCCACCGTGAGCTTGCGGAAGATCGAGGCTTCCTGCGGGAGGTAGCTCAGGCCCATGCGCGAACGGCGATGGATCGGCATGTGCGCGATCGGCTCGCCGTCGATGGTGATCTCGCCGGCATCGGCACGGACCAGCCCGACGATCATGTAAAACGAGGTGGTCTTGCCCGCGCCGTTCGGGCCGAGCAGGCCGACCACTTCGCCCTTCTGCACGCCCAGCGACACGTCCTTGACCACCTTGCGGCTGCCATAGGACTTCTGCAGGCCGCGCGCCTCGAGGCGGCTGCCGGCGAAATCCGCGCTCTCGTTGAAGCCAGCGGTTTCGATCACTTCTTTGCTTCCCCGCCCAGGGTGGTTGTCGCGCGCAGGCCCTTGCCCGGAGCGGGCGCCTCGGCCGCCGGCGGGGGCGCCTTGTCGCCGGCCGCAGGTTGCGCGGCGGGCTTCGGCGTCAGGATCGCGCGCACGCGCCCGCTCGGCTGACTCGCTACACCGGCATTCGGCGGCAAGCCGGAACCGTTGACGGTGAAGGTGTCGTTGCTCTGGTCGTAGACGATCAGCGGGCCGCTGCTCTCGTCGTTGGGCGTCGCGCCGATCAGGCGGCGCATGACCGCGCGGCGGATGAACTTCACGTTGTCGGCGCGGCTGTCGTATTCGATGGTTTCGGCTTCGCCCTCGATCCACTCGTCGCTGCCGGCGTCGCGCTTCTGCTTGTAGTAGGCGAGCTTGCCGGGTGCGGCGGTGACCACGCCGTATTGGTAGCCCTCCGGGTCCTGGCGCACGTCGATGCGCTCGCCGCGGATGATGATCGTGCCCTTCGTGACGACCACGTTGCCGGTGAAGACGCTGGTCTGCTTGAGGTCGTCGTAACGCATCGAGTCCGCCTCGATGTTCATCGGCTTGGCCCGGTCGGCCTTTTCAGCCTGGGCGACCGATCCGACACCCGCCAATGCCAGGGCCAGCAGGACCGCGCGGCAGAGATGACGAAAGGGGGAATGTGGGATGGCGAATTCATAAGGCACGAAACTTGCAGCACGATTGTATGCGTCCGTTGGACAGGTTTCGCGGCCAGGATGAAAAAGCCCGCCAAGGCGGGCTCTTCGAGGAAGAAGGACGACCGGAGCGACCGTCCCCGGCGATGCGCTCAGCCCTTCTTGGCTTCGCCGATCAGGTAGTCCACGACCTGCAGCGCACGGTCGAGCGAGCCGGCGGTGTCGCCGTCGACGTACCAGCGGCCGGCCACGCCCAACGCCGGAACGCCGGCCACGCGGTAGTCGTTGGTGAGCTGCGCCGCGCGCTTGGCCTTGCCGACCACCGAGAAGGACTTGAACAGCTCGGCGAACTTCTTGGCGTCCAGGCCGGGCTGCTTCTCGGACCACGCGAGGATCGCCGCGTCGCCGAACAGCGGTTGGCGCTGCTTGTGGATGGCATCGAAGATCTGGGGCTGGAATTCATCCACCTTGCCCATCGCCTCGAGCGTGTAGTAGAGGCGCTGCTTGGCTTCTGTGTCGTTGCCCACGAAGGGCACCGGGATGCGCCGGAAGACCACGTTGGGCGGCAGCTTCTTGACCCAGGCTTCCATTTGCGGCTCGAAGGCGGCGCAGTGCGGGCAGTTGTACGAGAAGAATTCCACCACCTCGACCTTGCCGGCCGGTGCATCGACCGGCATCGGCTTGCCGAGCACGATGTAGTCGGTGCCGGCCTTGGGCGGGCGCTGCTGCGCGTGGGAAACCAGGGGAAGAAGACCGAGCGAAGCAGCGGCCAGCGAAAAGTCACGACGTTTCATTGATGAAATTCTCCTTTGCGGCTGAAAGAGCCTGCGCTCCGGGGCGAGTTCCCCGGACACGCGAAGTAAAGAAATGTCAACGCTGGACCCGGACCAGCGCGGATTCGAGTCCGCCACCGTCGAGCCGCTCCTTGAGCAGGTCGGCGTCTTCCTTCTTGTTGAAAGGACCCGCGCGCACCCGGTAGACGGTGCGGCCGGCCTGCTCGCGCTCGGTCACCTTGGCCTCGACGCCCATCAGCGAGAGCTTGGCGCGCTGGGCCTCCGCGTCCTCGGAGGTGCGGAACGCGCCGGCCTGGACGAAGTAGATGAACGGATCGGCGCCCGAGCTCGAACCCGCGCTGGCGTGAGCGGTGGTCGTGCCGGGGCCACCGATACCGGCGCGCGCGCGGGCAAGGTCGCCGAGCGGATCGCTCGACGGCGTCGCGTTCGCCTCGGCGGGAACCGGCGCCGTGCGCGGGCGCGCGGGGGCGGTGTCGGTGCTCTTGGCGCCCGGGGCCACCACGACGGGCACCGGGGCACTTGATGGGTTGAGCGGCCCGACGGTGGCCGGCTGGGGCGCGGCGGTCGTCGGACTCGCGCTCGCGGTCGTCGCGGGCGGACGCGCGGGCTGCTGCTGGGCGGACTTGCCCGCAAGCGGCGCGTTCGGGTCCCAGTCGCGGTTCTTGCGCGCCTCGGCTTCGTCCTGTTCGGGGCCGCCGCGCTGGGTTTTCGTCATGAACGGGATCGGGACCTTGGTCACATAGACCGCGATGCCCAGCGCCACGCCCAGGCCGAGCACCAGTCCGATGATCAGGCCGATGACGGTGTTGCCGCTTTGTCTTTGCTTCATGGTGGGAGTCGAAATCACATCTTCTGCGGCGCGCTCACGCCAAGGACTGCCAGGCCATTGTGCAGCACCTGCGCAGTGGCGGCGACCAGCGCGAGGCGCGCGAGCTTGACGGGTTCCTCGTCGACCAGGATGCGCTCGGCGTCGTAATAGCTGTGATAGGCGGCAGCCAGTTCGCGCAGGTAGAAGGTGACGTCGTGCGGTGCGAAGTCCTTGGCCGCACCGGTGAGCATGGCCGGGTATTTCGCGATTTGCAGCAGCAGCGCCTGCGCGGCCGGGCTTTGCAGCGGCGACAGGTCGACGTCCTTGAGCGATGCCACATCGCCACCCCACGCCGCGAGCACCGAGCAGATGCGCGCATGCGCGTACTGCACGTAGTAGACCGGGTTGTCGTTGTTCTGCGCGAGCGCGAGATCGATATCGAAGGTGTATTCGGTATCGGGCTTGCGGGAGAGCAGGAAGAAGCGCACCGCGTCGGTGCTGGTCCATTCGATCAGGTCGCGCAAGGTGACGTAGCTGCCGGCGCGCTTGCTGATCTTGACCTCTTCGCCGCCGCGCATCACGCGCACCATGGTGTGCAGCACGTAGTCGGGATAGCCGGCCGGAATGCCCACGCCCGCCGCCTGCAGCCCGGCGCGCACGCGCGCAATGGTGCCGTGGTGGTCGGTGCCCTGGATGTTCACCACCTTGTGGAAGCCGCGCTCCCACTTGGCGATGTGATAGGCCACGTCGGGCACGAAGTAGGTGTACGTGCCGTCGCCCTTGCGCATGACGCGGTCCTTGTCGTCGCCGTACTCGGTCGACTTGAGCCACAGCGCGCCGTCCTGCTCGTAGGTCTTGCCGGCGTCGACCAGCTTCTTGACCGTCGCCTCGACGCGGCCGCTGGTGTAGAGGCTCGACTCGAGGTAATAGTTGTCGAAGCGGACCTGGAAGGCCTTGAGGTCCAGGTCCTGCTCGTGGCGCAGATAGGCGACGGCGAACTGGCGGATCGAGTCGATGTCCTCGACGTCGCCGCTCGCGGTGAATTCGCGGTCGTCCGAGCGCACCGTCTTCTTCGCCTTGAAGTCCGCGGCGATGTCGGCGATGTATTCGCCGTTGTAGGCCTGTTCGGGCCAGCCGGCGTCGCCCGGCTTGAGGCCCTTGGCGCGCAGTTGCGTGCTGTTGGCCAGCGTCTGGATCTGCACGCCGGCGTCGTTGTAATAGAACTCGCGATAGACGTCGTGGCCCTGCGTGGCGAGCAGGTTGCAGATCGCGTCGCCGAGCGCCGCCTCGGCGGCCGTGGCCGACGTGCAGCGGGCCGGTCGGGTTGGCGGAGACGAACTCGACGAGCACGCGCTCGCCATCCTTGGGCTGTTCGCCGAAGTGGTCACCCGCGGCGAGCACCTCGCGCACGACCTGCTGCTTGGCGGCCGTCTTGAGGCGGATGTTGAGGAAGCCGGGGCCGGCGATCTCGATCGCATCCACCCACTGGGCGAACACGGGCGTCGCCATCAGCGCCGCGCTGATCTGTTCCGCCAGTTCGCGCGGCTTGCGCTGCAGGGGCTTGGCGAGCTGCATGGCCGCCGTGCAGGCGAAGTCGCCATGCGCCGCGACCTTGGGGGACTCGAACGCGGCCTTGCTGCCGGCGCCGGGCGAGAGGGATTCGAGCGTGTCCGCGAGTGCCGCGAGCAGCTCCTGTTTGACCAATAGCATCGCGGGATTTTACGAGGGCAGGATGACGATCTGTGACGATCGTCATCCAAGAGTCAACATGGGCCGTTAGGGTGGACAGCCCCGGCGGCGGGGGACCACCTGTCGCAACCCATCCTCAAGGATTCTTCCATCATGAAAAAACTCCTTTCCGTGCTGGCCCTGGGCGCCTCCCTCTTCGTCGGTGTGGCTCACGCGCAGACCTGCGACGCCCAGGCCGCCGATAAGAAACTGAGCGGCGCCGCCAAGAACAGCTTCGTCAAGAAATGCGAGAAGGACGCCAAGGCGGCCGCAGCGGCCACCTGTGCCACGAAGGCCGTCGACAAGAACGGCAAGGCGCTGGCAGGCGCAGCCAAGAACAGCTTCATGAAGAAGTGCGAAAAGGAGGGCTGACCCCCAGGCTCGCGCACTTCGTGTCGCTCTCCACCCCTTCCAGGGGCAACCCTAGCGGCCCGGCGAAGCCGGTTCCGCGGGGTTCACCGAACGGGCCTGGCTGCGCCGGCCGCTCGTTCGAGACTTACTTCAGTACGCTGAACAGGTTGTTGTAGTCGTCGGTCCAGGCCTGCAGGCCTGGGATCGGCGCGATGTCCGAACTGGCGCCGCGAATGGGCTCGCGCTTGAGCACCTCCGGGTCGCGCGCGACGAGCACCCAGTCGGTGTTGCGCAGCGCCGGGTCGGCCGGCTCGTCGTGCACGAAGGCGACGTGCAGGCCCTTCGCCAGCGCGATCTTCTCGACCACCGGCGCGAGCGCGAGGAAGCGGTTGGTGACATGGAACGCCACGATGCCATCCGGCTTCATGTGCTTCCAGTAGATGTCCATCGCCTCGCAGGTGATCAGGTGGATCGGCACCGAATCCCCCGAAAAGGCATCGACCGCGAGCACGTCGAAGGACATCGGGCTTTCGCGCTCCAGCGCCAGTCGCGCGTCGCCGAGCACGCGCTCGATGCGGGCACGGCTGTCGGCGAGGAAGCTGAATTCACTGTCGGCCAGCGTGAACACCTCGGGGTTGATCTCGTAGACGCGGTAGACGTCGCCGGTCCGCCCATAGGCGGCCAGCGTGCCGGCGCCCAGGCCGATTAGGCCGACCCGGCGACCTTTCGCAGGTGCGGATTCGATCGCGAGGCCGATGCCGGACGACCGGCCGTAGTAGGTGGTGGGCTCGTGCCGGCGAGAAGCCGCAAGGTACTGCTCGCCGTGCTTGACGGAGCCGTGGTACATCTGGCGGACCTTCTCCTTCGGATCGCCACGGAACGTATCGAGCGTGAGCAGCGTGCCGTAGAAGTTGCGCTGCATCCGCCGCGCCCCCGCCGCGTCCCCCGCCACCTGCAACACCAGGAACCACGCACACGCGGCGGCCAGGCCGAGCGACGCGACCATGCCCACGCGGCGCTGCCGCCACAGCACCGCGGCGATCAGCGCGCACAGCGTCAGTCCCACGCCGAGCTCGTAGTAGGCCGGCAGCACGTGCGGCGCGACGAGCCCGACGCTCACGCCGCCGAGCGCGCCGCCCAGCGACAGCATCAGGTAGAAGCGCGTGAGATACGGCCCGCCCGGCCGCAGCCGCGCCATCTCGCCGTGAAGGAACATGCACAGCGCGAACAGGCCGACGACATAGATCGGCAGCGCGGTCCGCAGATTGGTCCCGAGGCTGTCCTGCAGGCCGAAGGCGCACAGTGCGAGCATCGCTGCGGCCAGCGGCACGAAGACCGCGCGGCGATACCAGCGGTCGCTTTCGAAGGTCAGCACGAAGGTCAGCAGGTACACCGACAGCGGCAGCACCCAGAGGAAGGGAATCGCCGCGACGTTCTGGGTGAGGTGGTTGGTGATCGCCAGCAGCAGCCAGGACCCGAGCGCCGGCAGCGCCAGCCACATCAGGTAGTCGCCTGCCGCCGGTCCGGCCGATGGCGCAACGGTCGCGCCGGACGCCGCGACCGGCAACGGGGCCGGCCAGCGCCGGGAGACGTGCAGCGCCGTGCCGGCGCACAGCAGCACGAACGCTGCATAACCAGCCGACCAGCCCCACGCCTGCTGCACCAGCGAGCTGCGCGGCTCGATCACCACCGGGTAGGCCAGCAAAGAGGCGAGCGAGGCGAAATTCGACAGCGAGAAGTAGCGGTAGACCTGCGTGCCCCAAGGTGTGCGCGCGACCCAGGACTGCACGAGCGGACCTGTGGTCGACAGAAGGAAATAAGGCAGCCCGATCGTGCCGAGCAGCAGACCGAGGATCCACAGCGTCGGGTCCTCGGTGCCGGTCGGCTTCCAGCGCGCATTCGTCACGATGGGCAGGAATGCGAGGCTCGCCAGCAGCAGCCCGACGTGCAGTCGCGCCTGGGCACGGGACGCCAGCCGCCGCGTCACCCAGTCGGAATACGCATAGCCCGCCAGCAGCACGACCTGGAAGAACACCATGCAGATCGACCACACCGCCGCCGAGCCGCCGAACCACGGCAGGATCTGCTTGGCGATCAGCGGCTGGACGAGAAAGAGCAGGAAGGCGCTGGTGAAGATGGTGCCGGCGAACAGCGCCCTGGAGGTCGCCGGCGACATCGCGCTAGCTCCTGGCGCCGAAGCCGCGCGCGAGGAACACCGCGGCCAGCGGGATCAGCGCGATGATGTGCGCCTGGACCATCACCTGCTTGCGCGTCTTGCGCACCTCGGCCTCGGCCGGCAGCGCGCCGCTCGAGCGCAACGCCTTGCGCCAGCGCGAATAGGTCATCGTCGGCCGGATCGACAGCAGGCCGACGACGATGAAGAGCGTCAGCTTCAGATGCAGCAAGGGGTTGGTCCAGTACCACGCCGTGCCCTTCATGCCCCACCAGGTGCGCGCGACGCCGGTCGCGAGCACGGCGATGGCCGCGATGCCGTAGACCCTGTCGACCCGACCGAGCCGCTCGACCACCGCCGCATTCATCCATTCGACCCGGCACAACGCCGCCTCGCTGGAGATGAAGACCACCATCGTCAGGATGGCCAGGATATGCAGGTACGCCAGGATGGCTTCGAGCGTCATTGATGAGATTCCTCGGTTGTCGACGGCCGAGCGATTGTGCCGCCCCAGAACTCCGGACGCGCATAGTGCGCCTTCAGAAAATCGAGCCACAGCCGCACCCGCAGCGGCAGGTGCTTGCGCTGCGGGAAGACCGCGAAGATGCCGTTCGGCGGCGCCGCGAAATCGTCGAGCAGCGGCACCAGCAGGCCGGCGTCGATCTCCGCTTCGACCTCCCAGGTGCTGCGCCACGCGATGCCGTGGCCGGCGAGGCACCAGTCGTGCAGCACCTGGCCGTCCGAGCAATCGAGCGGGCCCGAAGGCTTGAGATGGATGACCTCGTGCTCGCCTTGGCCGGTCGGCACGCGAAACGCCCAGCCGCGCGTCTGCGAGGCATCGCTCGACAGGCTCAGGCAATCGAAGCGCGCCAGCTCCGACGGATGCTTCGGCGCACCATGACGGCGCACGAACTCCGGCGTCGCGACGCAGCGGCGCCGGTTGTCGGCGAGGCGAACGCTCACAAGCGACGAATCCGGCAGATCACCCACCCGCACCGCGCAATCGAAGTTCTCCCCGGCCACGTCGACCACGCGGTCGCTGAGGTTGAGTGAAATGGTGACTTCCGGATGCAGCTGGTGAAAGCGCGGCACCAGCGGCGCAACATGCCGGCGCCCGAAGCCCGCCGGCGCGGTCACGCGCAGATGGCCGCTGGCCTTGACGCCTCCGGCGCTCACGCTCGCCTCGGCGTTGGCGAGCTCGGTCAGGAGCCGCTGGCAATCCTCCAGGAACGCACTGCCCTCGTGCGTGAGCGTGATGCGCCGCGTGGTCCGAATCAGCAGCTTGACGCCGAGCCGCTCTTCGAGCGCATCGATGCGCCGCCCGACGATGGCCGGCGCCACGCCTTCGGCCTTGGCCGCCGCGGTGAGGCTGCCGCGCGCGGCGATCAAGACAAAGGTTTCGAGTTGCTTGAGTCTGTCCATGGAGCGCGTTGCTAGCCCCGCGCGACGGCGCGCGACTTCAACGCGCCGATCTGCGCGTCGCTGTAGCCGACCTCGCGCAGCAGCTCGTCGGTGTGCTCGCCGATCAGCGGCGGCTGCTGGCGGATGCCCAGCCGCTCGCCCCCGAGGGTGAAGGGCATCAGCGGCACCCTCGACTCGCTGCCGTCGTTCATGCGCACCGGCGCAAGGCCGCCGGTGGCGTTGAGGTGCGGATCATCGAACAGCTCCTGCGGCTTGGTGATGGGCGCGAAAGGCAGTTCGTTCTCCTCGAACACCGCGCTGAGTTCCGCCGCGCTGCGATCCGCGAGGCGCGAGCGCAGGACCGGCATCATCCATTCGCGCGCGAGCACCCGGTCGTTGTTGGTGGCAAGGCGCGGATCGGCCCACATCTCGTCGAGCCCGAACGCCTTGCAGAAGATCGCCCATTGCTTGTCGCTGACCACCGCGAGGAAGATCTGCTCGCCGTCCTTCACGGTGAAGACGTCGTAGATGCCCCAGGCCGAGATGCGGCTGGGCATCGGGTCGGCGGCCTTGCCGGTGGCGGCGAACTGCATCATGTGCTGCGCGACGAGGAAGATGTTGTTCTCGAACAGCGCCGATTGCACCTCGCAGCCTTTGCCGGTCCGCTCGCGCTGGCGCAGCGCGGCCATCGCGCCGATCGCGCCGAACATGCCGCCCATGATGTCGTTGACGCTGGTGCCGGCGCGCAAGGGGTCGCCCACGCGGCCGGTCATGTAGGCGAGGCCGCCCATCATCTGCACCACTTCGTCGAGCGCGGTGCGGTGGTCGTAGGGGCCGGGCAGGAAGCCCTTGTGGCTCACGTAGATGAGCCGCGGATTCAGCTTGCGCAGGCTCTCGTAGTCGAGCCCCAGCTTCTTCATCGTGCCGGGCTTGAAGTTCTCGCTCACGATGTCGGCGGTGGCGATCAGGCGCAGCGCGGCTTCGACGCCCTCGGGCTGCTTGAGGTCGAGCGCGATGCTCTTCTTGTTGCGGTTGAAGGTCGGGAAAAAGCCCGCGCCCGACCCCAGCAGCCGGCGGGTGTCGTCGCCCGCGATCGGCTCGACCTTGATGACCTCGGCGCCGAGGTCGCCCAGCAGCATGCCGCAGGTCGGCCCCATCACCATGTGGGTGAATTCGACGACGCGGACGCCGGCGTAGGGCAGCTTGTCGGGAGGATTCATTGGAACTGTCTTCAGTGGTTGCATGGAATTCTCGCTCGACGGTAGCGCCCGGCGCTGGAAGCCGGCGACCGCCCGGCGTAACCTCGTGGATGACGGAGCCCCGCCCCGATTACCCTCATTTTGGTCATCAATCAAACCCGATTTCGACTATTACTCGCCAGCCAGGTATCGAATAAAGTTCCCGGCTGAATCCCGCATTCCCCCAGGAGAAAGAAACCATGACCGCCCGCACCCAAGTCCACGGCCTCCAGGTCGCCAACGAGCTACACCGCTTCATCGAAGACACCGTGCTGCCCGCCACCGGCGTCGACAGCGCCACCTTCTGGAAGGGCTTCGACGCGATCGTCAGCGAGTTCGCGCCGAAGAACATCGCGCTCCTGGCCGAGCGCGACCGTATCCAGGCCGAGATGGACAAGTGGCACAAGGCGCACCCCGGCCCGATCGCCGACATGCCGGCCTACCGCGCCTTTCTCGAATCGATCGGCTACCTGCTGCCGCAACCCAGGGACGCGAAGGCGACCACCGCCAATGTCGATGCCGAGCTGGCGCTGCAGGCCGGCCCGCAGCTCGTGGTGCCGATCCTGAACGCGCGCTATGCGCTCAACGCCGCGAACGCACGCTGGGGCTCGCTGTACGACGCGCTCTATGGCACCGACGCGATTCCCGAAACCGGCGGCGCCGAAAAGGGCAAGGGCTACAACCCGTTGCGCGGCGCGAAGGTGATCGAATTCGCGCGCAACGTGCTCGACCAGGCCGCGCCGCTGGAGAACGGCTCGCACAAGAACGCGACCGGCTACAAGATCGAGAACGGCAAGCTGGTCGTCGCACTGCAAAGCAGCAGCACGGGCCTCAAGAACCCCGAGCAGTTCATCGGCTACCAGGGCGATGCGGCCGCGCCGAAGTCGGTGCTGCTCAAGCACAACGGCATCCACCTCGACATCCAGATCGACCGCAGCACGCCGATCGGCAAGAGCGATGCGGCCGGCGTCAGCGACGTGGTGCTCGAAGCCGCGCTCTCGACCATCCTCGACCTCGAGGACTCGGTGGCCGTGGTCGACGCACAAGACAAGGTGCTCGCCTATTCGAACTGGCTCGGCATCCTGCAAGGCACGCTGACCGAGGAGGTCACCAAGGGCGGCAAGACCTTCACCCGCGGCCTGAATCCCGACCGCGAATACACCGGCGCCGATGGCAAGCCGGTCAAGCTGCACGGCCGCTCGCTGATGTTCGTGCGCAACGTGGGCCACCTGATGACCAATCCGGCCATCCTCTACGAGGGCGGCAAGGAGATTCCCGAAGGCATCATGGACGCGGTCATCACCACGACCATCGCGACCATCGACCTCAAGCGCAAGGGCAACTCGCGCACCGGCAGCGTCTACATCGTCAAGCCGAAGATGCACGGCCCGGCTGAAGTCGCTTTTGCGAGCGCGCTGTTCGGCGCCGTCGAGAAGGTGCTCGGCCTTGCGGCCAACACGGTGAAGCTCGGCATCATGGACGAGGAGCGCCGCACCAGCGTGAACCTCAAGGCCTGCATCGCCGAGGCCGCCGCGCGGGTGGCCTTCATCAACACCGGCTTCCTCGACCGCACCGGCGACGAAATGCACACCGCGATGTACGCCGGCCCGATGCTGCGCAAGGGCGACATGAAGACCACGCCGTGGATCCAGGCCTACGAGAAGAACAACGTGCTGGTCGGCCTCTCGTGCGGCCTGCGCGGCAAGGCGCAGATCGGCAAGGGCATGTGGGCCATGCCCGACCTGATGGCCGCCATGCTCGAGCAGAAGATCGGCCACCCGAAGGCCGGCGCGAACACCGCGTGGGTGCCCTCGCCCACCGCCGCGACGCTGCATGCGCTGCACTACCACCAGGTCAGCGTGGCCGACGTGCAGAAGCAGCTCGAACAGATCGATGCCGACGCCGAGCGCGACAACATCCTGGGCGACCTGCTGAAGGTGCCGGTCGCACCCTCGGCGAACTGGACCGAAGCCGAGCGCCAGCAGGAGCTCGACAACAACGTGCAGGGCATCCTGGGCTACGTGGTGCGCTGGATCGACCAGGGCGTGGGCTGCTCCAAGGTGCCCGACATCCACAACATCGGCCTGATGGAAGACCGCGCGACGCTGCGCATCTCGAGCCAGCACATCGCCAACTGGCTGCTGCATGGCGTGGTGACGAAGGCCCAGGTCGATGCGACCTTCCAGCGCATGGCCGCGGTGGTCGACCAGCAGAACGCCGGCGACCCGCTCTACAAGAACATGGCCGGCAACTTCGGCACCTCGTTCGCGTACAAGGCGGCGCAGGATCTCGTGTTCAAGGGCGTCGAGCAGCCGAGCGGCTACACCGAGCCGCTGCTGCATGCGTGGCGGCTGAAGGTCAAGGCCGGGGCCTGATCCGCACCTGCGCATGAAGAAAACGGCACCCCGGGGTGCCGTTTTTCTTTGGTGCGCCGGATCGTTACGCGGTCTTCTGTGCTGCCGCTTGCTGCAAGGTCCGCTCGACTTCCACTGGCTTCATGCCGTACATCTCGGCGAATTCCGCGACGGACTTGCCGCTGGCCTCGAAAGCGCGGCGAAGCGCCTCGCGCTTCGCGGTGCGCGCGCCGACCTCCGCGAAGGCTTCATCGAGCACTGCATTCGACGTCTCGTCGCCGCCGCGCATCGCGAGAACGTATTCCTCGCGCGAAAGGCCCGAGGCCTCGATGGCCGCGACGAGCCGCTCGCGCAGCTTGGGGCGCAGGTCCTCGCTGGTGCGTGCTCGGCGGCGCTTGAAGACCTCAAGGATCGCGTGATGCACATGCTCCGGCGCGACCGGTTCGACGGGCACGCCGTTCAGGTCATGCCGCTGCTCGCCGGCGGCAACGGCTTCCAGGTAGCGCGTGGAGCGCGCATGCAAGCCGAGCGCGATCTTGAGGTCTTCCTTTTTGAACTCGTCGGGATGCGCCGCGAGCAAGTCCTGGTAGGCGCCGAGCTTGAGCGGCAGGAAACGCGCGCCGAACATCTTCGGGTAGAGCTCGAAGAGGCGCTCGAGCACCGGGTGCACCTTGCGCGCGGGCTTCTGGCCTTTCTGGGTCTTTGGGGCCTTCTGGGTGGTTTGCTGCGCAGCTTGCTGGTCGGCGGCCTTCGCGTCGGCAGGCCCGGCCTTCTGCGAGCCACCACGGCGGCGGCGCTTTCTGGGAGCGGCAGTCGCGTCAGGTGCGCCAGGCGCCGCAGGTACAGCAGGAGCCGCGGGCGCGGCAGCGTCGTTGTCGATCGTCGAAGTCATCGGAATATCGGGTGGGTGGATGCAGGACCGCCAAAACGGCCAAGCCCTCCACTTTAATGCGCTTGTTCACCCACTCTGCGCAGCCGCGGCCTCGGCGCGCAGCCAACGCACGAAATCCTGCGCATCCGCGTTGTTCGGGGCGCGGCGCGATGTCTCGATGAAATAACCCCTGCGCGATGCCGCCCCCGCGTCGAAAGGCGCCACGAGCTGGCCCGAACGCACCAGCTCGCGCAAGAGCGGAAGCCGCCCGATCACCACGCCCTGGCCCGCCACCGCAGCGGCGACCGCGTCTGCGTACTGCGTGAAGCGCATGGTGTTCTTCATGCGCAGGTCGGTCAGGCGCATCACTTCGAGCCACGGCTCCCAATCGGCGGTAGGCGCTTCGGCGTGGTTCGGCAGGTCGACGGTGAGCAGGGTCTGGTCGACGAGATCGCCCGGCGCATGCAGCGCGGCAGCCACGCGCGGCGCGCACAGCGGCATCACGGACTCCTCGAACAGCGTAGGGCCGGTGCCACGCTCGATCGGCACGAAGCGCACCGCGACATCGATGCGGCTGCGTTCGAGGTCCAGCACGTCGAGCGTGGCCGAGACGCGAACGTCGACCATCGGATGATCCGCCGTGAAGCGCGCAAGACGGGGAATGAGCCACAGGGACGCGAAGCCCGGCGTGGTGGTAAGCGCGACCTGTCGCGGCGCCGGCGCGGCGCGCACGCGGGCCGAGGCGTCGCGCAACCGCTCCAGGCTTTCGACGACCGCCCGCTGGTAGATGCGGCCCGGCTCGGTGAGCGCGAGCGCGCGATGGCGGCGCTCGAAGAGCATCACGCCCAAGCTCGCCTCGAGCTGCTGGATCTGCCGGCTGACCGCGGACTGGGTGACGAAGAGCTCGCCCGCGGCCGCGGTGAAGCTCAGGGTGCGCGCGGCGGCCTCGAAGCTGCGCAGAAGCTCCAGCGGCGGCAGGTCCGCCATCGGTGACGGCAGCGGTTTCGCATTCTCTGGACGCATGCAACGAGTTCCGAATGACCGTATGAAAGAGGAAGGCGCGATGACTATATTCATTCGCATAGTGAATGCAAGGAGCCTTCATGAACACCCGTCCGCAACGTCTTTCCCTCAGCCTGCCGAAGAAGGCGATCTTCACGCTGCCTGATGCGCATGAAGTCGACATCGAATGCCAGAGCGGCGCGGTGTGGATCACGATCGACCACGACCGGCGGGACATCGTGCTGAACCCCGGCGATCATTTCCGAAGCGACTCGCACGCACGCGCGCTGGTCGCGGCGCTGGAGACGTCGTGCGTGCGCTTCTCCGCGAAGCGGCTCTCGGTCGCGGTCGCACAGGAGGACCCGCGCCCCACGGCGTCGCCTTGGCGACTCTGGCTCCACGGGATGTCCCCGGCTTGACCTGACCGGCCGGGCGTCGAACCATCGGCGTTTGCCCGGCTTTGAATAGCCCTTCGCGCCGGGTCTCATCACTCGGACGAAGGACTCTCCATGGCAGAAGCATTCATCGTGGCCACCGGCCGCACCGCCGGCGGCCGTCGCGGCGGCAAGCTCGCGGGCTGGCATCCGGTCGATCTCGCGGCGCAGGTCATCGACGCGCTCATCGCGCGCAGCGGCATCGACCCGGCCGCCGTCGAAGACGTGATCCTCGGCTGCGTCAGCCAGGTCGGCGAACAGGCGACCAATGTCGCGCGCAACGCGGTGCTGGCCTCGAAGCTGCCCGAATCGGTGCCCGGCACCTCGGTCGACCGGCAATGCGGCTCGTCGCAGCAGGCGCTGCATTTCGCCGCGCAGGCGGTGATGTCGGGCGCGATGGATGCGGTGATCGCGGCCGGCGTCGAAAGCATGACCCGCGTGCCGATGTTCACCCCCAATGCGCTGCCCGCGAAGGCCGGTCTCGGCATCTACATGAGCCCCGCGATGCAGAAGCGCTATCCGGGCGTGGAGTTCAGCCAGTTCACCGGCGCTGAAATGATCGCGAAGAACTACGGCATCGAGAAGGAAGCGCTCGACCGCTATGCCCTCGAAAGCCACAGGCGCGCGATCGCGGCCACGCGCGAGGGCGCATTCAGGGACGAGATCGTGCCGGTCGAGATCCGCCTCGCCGACGGCTCCGCGAGCGGCGAGATGCACACCATCGACGAAGGCATCCGCTTTGATGCCACGCTGGAGTCCATCGCGGGCGTGAAGCTGATCGCCGAAGGCGGCCGCTGCACCGCCGCGACCGCGAGCCAGATCTGCGACGGCGCCAGCGGCGTACTGGTGGTCAACGAGCGCGGCCTGAAGGCGCTGGGCGTGAAGCCGCTGGCGCGCATCCACCACATGAGCGTGATGGGGCACGACCCGGTGATCATGCTCGAGGCGCCGATCCCGGCGACCGAACGCGCGCTGCGGAAAGCCGGCATGAAGATCGACGACATCGATCTCTTCGAGGTCAACGAAGCCTTCGCGCCGGTGCCGCTCGCGTGGATGCAGAAGCTCGGCGCCGATCCGGCCCGGCTCAACGTCAACGGCGGCGCGATCGCGCTCGGGCATCCGCTGGGCGCATCGGGCACCAAGCTCATGACCACGCTCGTCAACGCGCTCGGCCAGCGCGGCAAGCGCTACGGCCTGCAGACCATGTGCGAAGGCGGCGGCATGGCCAACGTCACCATCATCGAGCGGCTGTGACATGAACGACAGCGTTCTCTACGAGGTCGATGAAGGCATCGCGACGATCACGCTCAACCTGCCGTCCAAGCTGAACCCGATCGCGCTCGAACTGCAGCAGGGCCTGCGCGACCGTCTCGCGCAAGTTCGCACGCATCCCGAGATTCGCGCGGTGGTGCTCACCGGGGCCGGCAAGGCCTTCTGCGTGGGCGCGGACCTGAGCGCGATGAATCCGCCCGATGACGGCAAGACGCTCGGCAACCGCACCGCCGACTGGATGCAGCAGATGAGCCATCCGCTGATCGAGGAGATCCGCGCGCTGCCGGTGCCGGTGGTCTGCGCGGTGAACGGCCCCGCGGCCGGCGCGGGCGTGGGTGTGGCGCTGGCCTGCGACATCGTGGTCGCGGCGCGCAGCGCGTATTTCTATCTGCCTTTCCTGCCCAAGCTCGGGATCGTGCCGGACCTCGGCTGCACCTGGTTCATTCCGCGCCGCGTCGGACCGGCGCGCGCGATGGGCATGGCGCTGCTCGACGAAAAGCTCGGCGCGGAGAGGGCGGCGCAATGGGGCCTGATCTGGGCCTGCATCGACGACGATCTGCTGCTGCTCGAAGCACAGCAGATCGCCCAACGCCTCGCGCGCCTGCCGGCGCATGCGGTCCTCGAAGCGCGCAAGGCGATCGAAGCGTCGGAGCAGCACACGCTCTCCGAACAGTTGCACTACGAGAGCGAGCGCCAGCGCGAGCTGCTCGACAAACCCACCTTCGCCGAAGGTGTGACGGCCTTCCTGCAGAAGCGCACGCCCGTCTTTCCCCCGCGGTGAGCCCGATGATCGAACGCACTCTTTTCACGCCCGACCACGAGGCCTTCCGCGACAGCTTCCGCCGCTTCATGGACAAGGAGATCGCGCCTTTCCACGACGCCTGGGAAGACCAGGGCTACGTCGATCGCGCGGTCTGGAACAAGGCTGGCGAGAACGGCTTTCTCTGCATGGCGCTGCCGGAGGAATACGGCGGCTCGGGCGCCGACCTGCTCTATTCGGTGATCCAGTTCGAGGAGCTGTGGGCACGCGGCTTCACCGGCATCGGCTTCGGGCTGCACAGCGAGATCGTGGCGCCGTACATCCTCCGCTACGGCACCGAGGCGCAGAAGAAGAACGTACTGCCCAAGCTCGCGAGCGGCGAGATGATCGGTGCGATCGCGATGAGCGAGCCTTCCGCCGGCAGCGACCTGCAGGCGGTTCGCACCACGGCGATCAGGCAGGCGGACGGCAGCTATGTGCTCAACGGCAGCAAGACCTTCATCACCAACGGCTGGCACGCGGATCTCGTGATCGTGGTCGCGAAGACCGATCCGGCCGGCGGCGCGAAGGGCACGAGCCTCTTCCTCGTGGAGCGCGGCATGCCCGGCTTCGAGAAAGGCAAGCGCCTGAAGAAGCTGGGTCTGAAGGCACAGGACACCTCGGAGCTGTTCTTCAACGACGTGCGGGTGCCGGCGGATGCGCTGCTCGGCGGTGCGGCGCAGGAGAATCGCGGCTTCGTCTGCCTGATGGAACAGTTGCCGTGGGAACGCCTTCAGATCGCGATCGGCGCGGTGGCCGCCTCGCAGTCGGCGATCGACCAGACCGTTGCGTACGTGAAGGACCGCAAGGTGTTCGGCCAGCCGGTCGCGGCCTACCAGAACACGCGCTACACGCTCGCCGAACTGCAGACCGAAGTGCAGGTGGCGCGGGTGTTCGTCGACAAGTGCATCGAGCTGCTCATGCAGGAGAAGCTGGACACCGCGACCGCGAGCATGGCCAAGTACTGGACCAGCGATCTGCAATGCAAGGTCATGGACGAGTGCGTGCAGTTGCACGGCGGCTACGGCTTCATGTGGGAGTACCCCGTGACGCGCGCCTATGCCGATGCGCGGGTGCAGCGCATCTACGGCGGCACGAACGAGATCATGAAAGAGGTGATCACCCGCGCGATGGGCCTGCCCGGCCGCTGAGCCGGCGCGACATTTCCGCGCTGGCGTCGTGCGGAGGGACGCGGGAGAATGCCGCAATGTCCATCCCCAACGCCTTCTACGCCCAGTCCGGCGGCGTCACGTCCGTGATCAATGCGTCGGCCTGCGGCGTGATCGAGACGGCACGCCGGCACCCCGACCGCATCGGCACCGTGTACGCGGGCCGCAACGGCATCCTCGGCGCGCTCGCCGAGGATCTCATCGACACCGGCCGCGAATCGGCGGACGCGATCGCCGCGCTGCGGACGACGCCTTCCGGCGCCTTCGGCTCGTGCCGCTACAAGCTGAAGTCGCTCGAGAAGAACCGGCGCGAGTACGAGCGCCTGATCGAGGTCTTCAAGGCGCACGACATCGGCTATTTCTTCTACAACGGCGGCGGCGATTCGGCCGACACCTGCTTCAAGGTGAGCCAGCTGTCGCAGTCGATGGGCTATCCGCTGCAGGCCATCCACGTGCCGAAGACCATCGACAACGATCTGCCGATCACCGACTGCTGCCCGGGCTTCGGCTCGGTCGCGAAGTACGTGGCGGTGTCGACGCTCGAAGCCTCGATGGACGTGCGCTCGATGGCGGCCACCTCGACCAAGGTGTTCGTGATCGAGGTCATGGGGCGGCATGCCGGATGGATCGCGGCGGCCGGCGGGCTGGTGGCCGACCAGGGCATTCCGGTCGTGATCCTGTTTCCGGAGATTCCCTTCGACCAGCCGGCCTTCCTCGCGCGCGTGGACGCGCTGGTGAAGCACCACGGCTATTGCACCGTGGTGGTCTCCGAAGGCTGCCACCATCCCGACGGCACCTTCATCGCCGAGCAGGGCACGAAGGACGCCTTCGGCCATGCGCAGCTCGGCGGTGCCGCACCGGTGGTGGCGCAGATGGTCAAGGAAGCGCTGGGCCACAAGTTCCACTGGGCCGTCGCGGATTACCTGCAACGGGCCGCGCGGCACATCGCGTCGGCCACCGACGTGAAGCAGGCCTATGAACTCGGGCAGCGCGCGGTCGAGCTGGCGCTGGAAGGCAGGAATTCGGTGATGCCGACCATCGAGCGCATTTCCGACGAACCCTATCAGTACCGCATCGGCGCCGCACCGCTCGACGCGGTCGCCAATACCGAGAAGTTCATGCCACGCGATTTCATCTCGGAAGACGGGTACGGCATCACCGACAAGTGCCGCCGCTATCTGCTACCGCTGATCCAGGGCGAGGACTACCCGGCTTACAGCCACGGCCTGCCGGTGTACGTGACGCTCGCGAACCACGCGGTGCCGAAGAAGCTGCCGGCTTTCGAGACAGCGTGATGGGCAATTCCGCGAGCCTGGACGCATCGCGCTGCCCGCTGTGCGGCGAGGCCAACCGCTGCGCAATGGAGGTCGAGCGCGAAACCGGCCAGAAGCAGCCGCCATGCTGGTGCATGGCTGCGGCGTTCAGCTTCAGCCCCGAGCTGCTGGCCCGGGTACCCCAGGAGAAGCGCGGCCTCGCGTGCGTCTGCGCACGTTGCGCGGCAATCACCGGGTGAAGGTGCCGGGCTCGGCGCCTTCGTGCGTGGCGGGCGCGAGCGGCACCACGCCGAGCCGCCCGCTCAAACGCCGATATGCTTGCGGGACGGCCCGAACCGGCTTTCGCCCCACATGAACAGTCCTCCCGCGCAATCCCTGAGCAGCCGCTACGGCGAGCGTTACCGCTGGCTCCTGCTCTTTTCCGTGATGGTGGGGGTGATGGCCTCGATCATGTCCTCCACCATCGTCAACGTGGCGATCCCCGGCATGAGCCACCATTTCTCGCTCGGGCAGGAGCGCGCGCAATGGGTGAGTTCGGGCTTCATGGTGGCGATGACGGTGTCGATGCTCACCACGCCGTGGCTGCTCGCACGCTACGGCTACCGCCGAACCTACGTGGGCACGATGGTGCTGCTCCTGGCCGGCGGCATGACCGGGGGCTGGCGACGAATTTCTCGCTCGTGCTGCTCGCGCGCGTGGCCGAAGGACTCGCCGCGGGCGTGGTGCAGCCGATCCCCGCCATCATCATCCTGCGCGCCTTCCAGCCCCACGAGCAGGGCCGTGCGAGCGGCATCTTCGGCATGGGCGTGGTGCTGGCGCCGGCGGTGGGGCCGAGCATCGGGGGCGTGCTGGTCGACCTGTTCGGCTGGCGCTCGATCTTCTTCATGGTGGTGCCGTTCTGCGTCACGTCCGTCTGGCTGGCCTACAAGTTCGTTCCGACCACCGCGCCGGGCGGCGTGGCCGCCATGCGCAGCAGCGGGCTCGACTGGCGCGGCCTCGCGCTGGGCACCATCGGCACGCTGTGCCTGCTCAATGGCCTGGTCGAGCTGCGCAGCGATTCGACGGTGCAGGCCACCGCGCTGCTCGCCGCCTCGGGCGTGGCCTTCGGCGCTTTCCTCGCGTGGCAGCGGCGATTCGCGGCGGCGGGCGGCGAGCCGCTGATGAACCTCGCACTCTTCAAGCACCGGCAGTTCGCGATGGGCAGCATCGTGGCCTTCATCTACGGTACCGCGCTGTTCGGCTCGACCTATCTGCTGCCCGTGTACATGCAGGTCGGCCTGCAGCTTTCGGCGTCGCATGTGGGCACCATCCTGCTGCCGGCGGGCATCGTGCTCGCGTTCACCATCGCCGGGGTCGGGCGTCTTGCGGACAGGCATCCGACCTATCTGCTGGTCAGCGTCGGCCTGCTGCTGCTGGCCGCCTCGTTCGCGCTGATGATCACGCTCCACCTGGACAGCGGCCTCTGGCTGCTGGTCGCGTTCGCCGTCATCGGGCGCATCGGCCTCGGGTTCATTCTTCCGTCGCTCAACCTCGGCTCGATGCGGCCCTTGCCGAAGCCGATGATTCCGCAGGGCGCCAGCTCGATCAATTTCCTGCGCATGCTCGGCGGCGCCGCCGGCGTCAGCCTGTGCGCGATCGTTCTCGAATGGCGCCTCGCCGCGCACGGCGACTCGCTCGCCAATGCCGCGAGCAGCGCAGCCCGGCTCGCGGCGTTCGACGAAGTCTTCGTCATGCTCGCCGGCCTTTGCGCCCTGGCGATCTGCGCGGCCCGGCAGTTGCGCGAAAAGCCATCGACCCTCGACGAGCAACCAGCGAACTGACCCAACGGCCGCGCACAGCGCGCCGCGTTCGCAGGCTCCCGCGGAACCGGCTTCGCCGGGCCGCCGGGAGCGCCCCTGAAAGGGGTGGAGAGCGACACGAAGTGCGCGAGCCTGGGGGTAAGCTATCAAGATGTGCCAGCTACTCGGGATGAACTGCAACACGCCGACGGACGTGACCTTCAGCTTCACGGGCTTCGCGCAGCGCGGCGGACGCACCGACCACCACGCGGACGGCTGGGGCATCGCCTTCTTCGAGGATCGAGGCCTTCGGCATTTCGTCGACCACCAGCCCGCCTGCGAATCGCCCGTGGCCGAGCTCATCCGCCGCTATCCCATCCAGAGCCGCAACGTCATCGCCCACATCCGCAAGGCGACGCAGGGCGCGGTCAATCTGCAGAACTGCCATCCCTTCGTGCGCGAGCTGTGGGGGCGCTACTGGGTGTTCGCGCACAACGGCGACCTGAAGGACTTCCGGCCGCGGCTGCACGGCAGCTTCCACCCGGTCGGCAACACCGACAGCGAGCACGCCTTCTGCTGGATCATGCAGGAGCTGGCCAAGTCGCATGCCGACGTGCCGAGCATCGAGGAACTCACGTTGACGCTTCGCGAGCTGGCGCCGCGGCTGGCGGCACACGGCACCTTCAACTTCATGCTGTCGAACGGGCAGGCCCTGTGGGCGCACGCCTCGACGAACCTCTGGTACATCGAGCGCAAGCATCCCTTCCTCACGGCGCAACTGGCTGACGAGGACCTCAGCATCGATTTCGCCCGGCACACGACGCCGACCGACCGGGTCGCAATCGTCGTGACCTCGCCGTTGACCACCAACGAAACCTGGACGCCCTTCGCGCCCCGGGAGCTCATGGTGTTCGTGGACGGGCGCCGGGTTCCTGGCCCACCCCCAGCCTCGCCCACTGCGTGTGGCTCTGCACCCCCTCAAGGGGGCGCACCCTGGCGGCCCGGCTGAGCCGGTTCCGCGGGTGCCCTGGCCGGGTGTCGGGCTCGGTGGAGGTGCCGTCAGGGCTTTTTCACGGCGGCTTCCAGGGCGTCGACGAACATGGCCGGCACGTCGAAGCCGGTCTGCTCGGTGATTTCCTGGAAGCACGTCGGGCTGGTGACGTTGATCTCGGTCAGCGAGCCGCCGATCACGTCGAGCCCGATCAGCAGCAGCCCGCGCTCGGCCAGCACCGGACCGATCGCTTCGGCGATGCGGCGATCCTGCTCGGTGAGCGGCTGCGCCACGCCCTTGCCCCCGGCGGCCAGATTGCCGCGCACTTCGGAACCCTGCGGAATGCGCGCGAGGCTGTAGGGCACGGCCTGGCCGCCGATCACGAGCACGCGCTTGTCGCCCTGTGCGATCTCGGGCACGAAGCGCTGCACCATG
The DNA here is from genome assembly GCF_050632185.1 of Variovorax ureilyticus. Taxonomy (GTDB): domain Bacteria; phylum Pseudomonadota; class Gammaproteobacteria; order Burkholderiales; family Burkholderiaceae_C; genus Variovorax; species Variovorax ureilyticus_A. The sequence continues at coordinate 58,311 of NZ_CP192579.1, read as the reverse complement.
ATCGTCTGCGCGCCGTCCTTGTTGAGCGTCTCGGTGATCGAACCGAGATTCAGCCCGTCGGCCTTGACGCGGAAGATGCCCATGCCGCCCATGCCGTCCAATGGCTTGAGGATGATGTCCTGATGCTCGGCATGGAAGGCGCGCACCGCCGCTGCATCGCGTGTGACCAGGGTGGGCGTGGTGAATTCCGAGAACTCCATGATCGCGAGCTTCTCGGGATGGTCGCGCAGCGCCCGCGGCTTGTTGATGACGCGCGCACCCTCGCGCTCGGCCTGCTCGAGCAGGTGGGTCGCGTAGATGTATTCGGCATCGAACGGCGGGTCCTTGCGCATCAGCACCGCATCGAAGGCATGCAGCGGGCGCTCGTGGGCGGACTCCTCGCGAAACCACGCATCCGGCGAGCCGGTCAACGTGATCTTGCGCACCCCGGCCGTGACCGGCTGGCCGCGCTGCCAGCGCATGTGGCGCGGCTCGCACACCGAGATCGCGTGGCCGCGCCGCTGCGCCTCGCGCATCATCGAGAAAGTGGTGTCCTTGTAGATCTTGAAGTGCTCGATCGGGTCGGCGACGAAGAGGAAGTGCATGTCAGTTGTCCGTGGCAGCGAGGCGGGGAGTGAGCTTCATCGGTCTATCTTGCGGGCAGCCGCGATGTCCTTGCTTGCAAAGGGTTGGCGCCCGATCTGCTGGATGCCCAGCGCGACCGCGCCGGCCACCACGCCCCAGAAGGCAGATCCGATGCCCAGCAGCGTCACGCCCGAGAGCGTCACAAGGAAGGTGATGAGCGCGGCTTCGCGGTGCGATTCGTCGCGCACCGCCGCGGCCGTGCCGCCGCCGATGGTGCCGAGCAGAGCGAGGCCCGCGATCGCCGCCACCAGTTCCTTGGGAAAGGCGGTGAGCAGGCCCGTGACCGCCGCGCCGAACAGGCCGATCACCGCGTAGATCGCACCGCAGCTCACCGCCGCGGTGTAGCGGCGCGCAGGGTCTTCGTGCGCCTCGCGCCCCATGCAGATCGCGGCGGTGATGGCGCTGAGATTGAGCGCAAACGCACCGAAGGGCGCGAGCACCAGCGTGGTCATGCCGCTGATGGTGATGAGCTTCGACACCGGCAGCTCGTAGCCGGTCGCGCGAATGACCGCGACGCCGGGGAGATTCTGCGAAGCCATCGTCACCACGAAGAGCGGCAGGGCGAGACTGACCACCGCCTGCCAGCTGAACACCGGCATCGTGAAGACCGGCATCGCGGCGCTGAAATGCACCGCGCCCCAGGCGAGTTCGCCCCTGGCCGCCACGAAGACGATCGCCACCAGCAAGGTCAGAGGAACCGCATAGCGCGGGAGCGCACGCTTGCCGATGAGGTAGGTGCCGAGCATCAGCAGCACCAGCGGCAGCGCGGTCTGGGCCGCCACGAAAGCCTGCAGCCCGAAACGGGCGAGCACGCCGGCCAGCAGCGCCGAGGCCAGCGCCATCGGAATCCTGTTCATCACGCGCTCGAACCAGCCGGTGGCGCCCGCGAGGGTCATGAGCACCGCGCAGACGATGAACGCACCGACCGCCTCGTTCATCGAGTAGCCCGCGCCGGCGACCGCGAGCACTGCGGCGCCAGGCGTGCTCCAGGCGATCATCACCGGCTTGCGCCACCACAGCGAAGGCACCGCCGACGCCAGGCCCATGCCGAGGCCCAACGCCCACATCCATGAGGAAATCAGCTCGGGCGAGGCGCCGAAGGCCTGCGCGGCCTGGAACACGATCGCCACCGAGCTCGTGAATCCCACGAGCACCGCCACGAAGCCTGCGGTGAACGCCGACAGACTCAAATCCTTGAAAAAGCGCATCCCCGGATTGTGCCGGCCCAGGCGCCTTCACCAGAAACACCGAGGAACCGGCTCGGCCGGGCCTCCGGTGTTGCCCCCCGGTAGGGGGTGCCCGAGCCACACGAAGTGGGCGAGGCTGGGGGGCGAGCTAGATCTCGATCTTCGAGCCGAGCTCCACAACGGCATTGTTGGGCAGGCCGAGGAAGTCCGCCGCGCCGCTCGCGCTGTGATGCATCTGCGCGAAGAGCTTTTCGCGCCAGGGCGCCATGCCGCTGCCGAGCGTCGGGATGACGACGTCGCGCGAGAGGAAGTAGCTGGTCGTCATCGCCTCGAGCTGGCAGCCGCGCAGGCGGGCGTTCTCGAGCGCACGAGGGATGTCGACGTCGTTCTTGAAGCCGTAGTGCACCACGACCTGCCAGCAATGGTGGCCCAGCGGCTCCATCTCGATGCGCTTGTCCATCGGAATCCAGGGCACCTCGTGGTTGCGCACCGTGACGAACAGGTTCTGGTCGTGCATCACCTTGTTGTGCTTGAGGTTGTGCAGCAGCGCGTTCGGCACGACGCCAGGCTCCGCCGTCATGAACACCGCGGTGCCATCGACGCGGGCCGGCGGGTTGACGAACACGGAATCCAGAAAGCTGCGCAGGTCGATGGCCTCGGCCAGTTGCGCCTCGCCCATGAGGCGCCGTCCCTCTTTCCAGGTCAGCATGAGCAGGAAGACGGAACCGCCGATCAGCAAGGGGAACCAGCCGCCTTCGAAAAGCTTCAGCAGGTTCGACGCGAAGAACATGAAATCGACGACGAAGAACAGGCCGGTCGCCGCGATGCACAGCGCCAGCGGGTAGCGCCATGCGTAGCGGATCACGAAGAAGGTCAGCACCGTCGTGATCAGCATGTCGGTGGTCACCGCGATGCCGTAGGCCGCGGCCAGGTTGCTGGACGAGCGGAACATCACCACCGCGAGCACGATCGCGACGAACAGGCCCCAGTTCACGAAAGGAATATAGATCTGGCCGGCGGTGCGCACGCTGGTGTGCTCGATGTTCAGGCGCGGCAGGTAGCCGAGCTGGATCACCTGCCGGGTCACGCTGAAGGCGCCCGTGATGAGGGCCTGCGAGGCGATCACCGTCGCGGCGGTGGCGAGGAACACCAGCGGCAGCAACGCCCAGTCCGGCGCCATCATGAAGAACGGGTTCTTCACCGCCTCGGGATTCTCCAGCAGCAGCGCGCCCTGACCGAAGTAGTTGAGCGTCAGCGCCGGCATCACGACCGAGAACCACGCGATGCGGATCGGCCCCTTGCCGAAATGGCCCAGGTCGGCGTAGAGCGCTTCGGCGCCGGTCACGCACAGCACGGTGGCGCCGAGGATGATGAAGCTGGTGCCCGGATTCAGCCAGATGAATCGCAGCGCGTAGTGCGGGCTGACCGCCTTCAGGATCTCGGGATGGTGCAGGATCTGCGAGACGCCGAGCAGGGCGATCGCCAGGAACCATGTCAGCGTGATCGGGCCGAAGAAGCGGCCGATGCCCGCGGTGCCGTGTTTCTGGAGCGCAAACAGGCAGAACAGCACGACGAGGGTGATCGGAATCACGTAGTGCCTGAACTGCGGCGACACCACCTCCAGGCCCTCGACCGCCGACAGCACCGAGATCGCCGGCGTGATGACGCCATCGCCGTAGAAGAGCGAGGTGCCGAAGATGCCGACCACCAGCAACAGATGACGCAGGCGCGGCTTGTCGACCACCGCCTGCGAAGCCAGCGCGAGCATGGCGACCAGCCCGCCTTCGCCCTCGTTGTCCGCCCGCAGCACGAGCACGACGTACTTGATCGAGACGATGATCGTGAGCGTCCAGAAGAACATCGACAGGATGCCGTAGACGTTCTCGATCGTGAAAGGCACGTGCCCGTGGCCGAACACTTCCTTGACCGCATACAGGACGCTGGTGCCGATGTCGCCATAGACGACACCGATCGCCGCGAGGATCAACGCAGGGGAAAGGGATTTAGGGGCGGACACGGAGACGATGCAAAGGGCCCTGGAACGTGCGGCACGTCCCGGCGCGTCGTCAGCCTCGCAGCTGCCGCATCGCCTCCGCCCTGGTTGGTTTGCGTTGGTATGGGGTCGCTATTTTGCCGCTGCCGCCGCAGCCTGCAAGATGGCGGACTCGATCATTCGTAGATTTCGGCGTCCGGGTTGGTCGCCTCGAGCTCGTAGCTGGCCGCCACCATGGCGAGCCGGCCGATCACCCCGTACATATAGAAGCGGTTCGGGGCGCTGGCGCCCGGCTTGGCGCCCGGCTGAGGCAAGTGCGCACTCTCGGAAAATGCCAGCGGCACGAAGCTCGCGCCGGGAATCTTGAGGTCCTCGTCCGGGTTGCGGTCGGCATGCACCCGGTAGAAGCCGCCGACCACGTAGCGGTCCATCATGTAGACCACCGGCTCGGCAACGCCGTCGTGTACCCGCTCCTTGGTGAGCACGCCTTCCTGCACGATGAGCTCCTGGCGCTCGGCAGCGGTGCCCTTGGCGGCGCCGGAGCGCGGCTTCTGCTTGCGGGCCAGCGCCTCGATTTCCTTGGCATCGCGCACGGTCACCACGCCCATTTCGCTGCGGCCGTTGTCGGACTTGACCACCACGAACGGCTTCTCGTTGATGCCGTATTCCTTGTACTTGCGGCGGATCTTGGTCAGCAGCGCGTCAGCGTGACTCGTCAGCACGTCGACCCCGTCGCCGTTGGCGAAGTCGACCTCGCCGACCTTCGCGTACATCGGATTGATGAGCCAGGGATCGATGCCCAGCAGCTTGCCGAAGCGCTTGGAGACCTCCTCGTAGCTGTGCAGGTGATTGCTCTTGCGGCGCGTCGGCCAGCCGGCGTGCAGCGGCGGCAGCAGGTACTGCTCGTGCAGATCTTCGAGGATGCCCGGGACACCGGCCGAGAGATCCGTGTTGAGCAGGATGGTGCAAGGGTCGAAATGCTTGAGGCCCAGCCGGCGCTTGCTGCGCACCACCGGCTCCAGGCACACCGTGTCGCCGTTGGGCAGCTCGATCTTCTTGGGCGACTTGATCGCCGGATCGATCGAGCCGACCCGCACGTTCAACCCGGCCATGTGGAAGATCCGCACCAGCTGCGCGACGTTGGCCAGGTAGAAGGTGTTGCGCGAATGGTTTTCGGGGATCACCAGCAGGTTGCGCGCTTCGGGGCAGATCTTTTCGATCGCGGCCTGCGCGGCCTGCACCGCCAGCGGCAGCATCTCGTGCGTCAGATGGTTCCAGCCGCGCGGATAGAGATTGGTGTCGACCGGTGCCAGCTTGAAGCCCGCATTGCGGATGTCGGCCGAGCTGTAGAACGGCGGCGTGTGCTCCATCCATTCGAGCCGGAACCAGCGCTCGATGGCCGGCGTCGAGTCGAGGACGCGCTGCTCGAGCTCGTTGATCGGGCCGGTGAGGGCGGTGACGAGATGCGGGACCATGCGGGCCTTCTTCGATTTGTGGCTTGGGCTGAAGCGGAATTGTAGATTTTGGGGTACCGCCCCTGATGACAAGCCACTGTAGACGCAGTTTTGTTCTTCAAATGGAAACACTGCGCTCCGGCGTGCACCGGAGAAGTCGTGCTAGGGGATGGCGCCCCTGCGCGCTCAGGTCCTGACTTCGCCCTGTCCCAGGACCACGTACTTCAACGACGTCAGGCCTTCGATGCCTACCGGCCCGCGCGCGTGGAACTTGTCGGTGCTGATGCCGATTTCCGCGCCGAGCCCGAACTCGAACCCATCCGCAAAGCGCGTGCTCGCGTTGACCATCACGCTGGCCGAATCCACCTCGCGCAGGAAGCGCTGCGCGTTCATGTGGTCGCGCGTGACGATCGCATCCGTGTGATGGCTCGAATAGCGGTTGATGTGCGCAATCGCCTCGTCCACGCCCTCGACCACCTTGATGCTGATGACCGCGGCAAGGTATTCCTCCGACCAGTCCGACTCGGCCGCATCGACCACCTTGCCGGTGCCCTGCAGCGCCTCGCGCAGGATGCGGCCCGCCCCCGGATCGCAGCGCATCTCGACGCCCTTGGCCGCGAAGATCGCGCCGATCTCGGGCAGGAAGGTCTCGGCGATCGAGGCCGCCACCAGCAGGCCTTCGGCGGCATTGCAGGGGCTGTATTTCTGCGTCTTTGCGTTGTCGACGATGCGCAGCGCCATGTCGAGTTCGGCGGTTTCATCCACGTAGACGTGGCAATTGCCGTCCAGGTGCTTGATGACCGGCACCTTGGCTTCGCGGCTGATGCGTTCGATCAGCCCCTTGCCGCCGCGCGGGATGATGACGTCCACGAACGCAGGCATCGCGATGAGCTGGCCCACCGCCTCGCGGTCGGTCGTCTGCACGAGCTGGACCGCGGCGGCCGGCAGTCCCGCTTCGGAAAGCGAATCGGCCACGAGCTGGGCGAGCGCCTTGTTCGACTCGATGGCTTCCGAACCGCCGCGCAGGATGGCCGCATTGCCGCTCTTGATCGCGAGGCTGGCCGCCTCGATCGTCACGTTGGGCCGGCTCTCGTAGATCATGCCGAACACGCCGATCGGCACTCGCATCTGGCCCACCCGGATGCCGCTGGGCTGCTGCTTCATCCCGATGACCTCGCCGATGACGTCCGGCATCGCGGCCAGTTGCTCGCAGCCCTGGGCCACGGTTTCGATGACCCTGGGGGTGAGCTTGAGCCGATCGACCATCGGCGCCGACAGCCCCGCCGCCATGGCGCGGGCCAGATCCTGGGCATTGGCATCGGCCAAGACGCTGCCGGCCTCGCGCAGTCGGCGCGCGAGCGCCTTCAGCGCCTTGTTCTTGGTGGCCGCATCCGCACGGGCCATCTGGGCCGACGCCGTCTTGGCCTGCAGACCCAGCGTCTGCATGTATTCGGAGACATTGAACATGTTCATAGCCCCCGATTGTCCCCCGCCCCCCGAATCTGGCGCAGCCGGGTCCAGAAATCCCGTGGAACCGGCTTTGCCGGGCCACCGGGATTGCCCCTGGAAGGGGGTGCAGAGCCACACGAAGTCGGCGAGGCTGGGGGTGAGCTCAGGCCCCCGTGGAACCGGCTTTGCCGGGCCACCGGGATTGCCCCTGGAAGGGGGTGCAGAGCCACACGAAGTGGGCGAGGCTGGGGGGTGAGCCTTGGCTGGCCTCTAGCACATCCGGCACAGCATCAGGGCCAAACGCCGCAGCGCCTGCCAGCTGTCGGCCGGCCAGTCGGGCTGCTTCAGCCCCTTGACGATACCGTCGACCACATGCGCCGCGCGCAGCATGCGGTCCAGTGCGCGTTCGTCCAGCCGCGGAAGCACGCGCTCGATCGCGCGCTCGCGCGCTCCCCAGATGCGGTTCTCGCGCAAGGCCATCGGCAACGGCCGGCCCGCGGCCATGGCGTCCTTGACGCGCTTGAGGGCGCGAATGTCCTCGGCGATCGTGTAGTGCACGAGCACCTCCGCCTCGCCCTCCGCCTGCAGGCCGTCGAGCATGCGCGAGACGCGCAGCGGGTTGCCCGCCAGCACCGCTTCGGAGAGCTTGAAGACGTCGTAGCGGGCCACGTTGTTGACCGCGGCCTCGACCTGCTCCCAGCTCAGCTCGCCCTCGGGATGCAGCAGCGCAAGCTTCTGGATCTCCTGGTGTGCCGCGAGCAGGTTGCCCTCGACCCGATCGGCGAAGAACTGCAGCGTGCGCTGGCCCTCCTGGCCGGGCTTCACGCGCTGGCCCTGCTGGGCAAGCCGCTGCGCGATCCACTGCGGCAAGGCGGCGCGCTCGACCGTGTCGACCTGGATGCTCACGCCGTTGCCTTCGAGCGCTCCGAACCAGGCGCCGGTACGGGTCGCCTTGTCCAGGCGCGGCAGCATCACCATCGTGAGCGTGCTGTCGTTGCCCTGCGCGGCTTCGGCGATCTGCTGGAGCGCCACGCTGCCGTCTTTGCCCGGTTTGCCGGACGGGATGCGGATCTCCACGATCTGCCGCTCGGCGAAGAGGCTCAGCGAACCGCCGGCCGCGAGCACCGCACTCCAGTCGAAGTGCGCGCCGGCCACGGTGTAGGCGCTGCGCTCGGTATAGCCCTGCGCACGTGCGGCAGCGCGGATCGCATCGGCCGCCTCCTGCGCCAGCAGCGCCTCGTCGCCATGGATGACGTACAGCGGCGCCACCCCCTTGGCGAGGTGCGCGGCAAGCTGTGCAGGCGCCAACTGCATCGGAAGCTCAGGCGGGCTTTGCAGCCGCCAAGCGGCGCAGGATCTGCTGCGCGATGTCGGTTTCCATGTCGCGGTACAGCAGCGCCGTTTCGCCTTCCTTCGCGAGGGCAGCGGTTTCGTTGTAGGTGATGTCGCGCGACTGCGTGATCTCGGTCGGCGCCAGTAACTCCTTGCCGCCTTTGCCGCGCACCCGGAAGCGCACGGTCAGCCGCAACTGAAGCTCGCGCACCTGTCCGGCTGCGTTGGTCGAGATCACCACGGCCTGGCGGTCCTCGCCGAGGATGTCGAGGATCGCCTCCGCGCCTTCGATCTGGTCCGCCGGCAGCACCTCGACCGTACCGGCGGCGCGCAGATTGCGCTTCACCTGGTTCGCGAATGACGATTTCGCCGGCACCGCGATGCTCTTGAACTGGAACTCCGGCGCCTTGCGCAGCTGGAAGCCGCAACCCGCCAGCACCAGCGCGCCGGACAAGCCCATCAGAAAGCCGCGCCGCGACCGACGCCGATTTGTGCCCATGGCGCTCAAATCACCACGTTGACCAGCCGCCCCGGCACCACGATCACGCGCTTGGCCGTCGCACCTTCGGCGTGCTTGACGAAGGCCTCGCTGGCGAGCGCGATCTTCTCGATCTCCAGCTTCGAAGCGGTCGCCGGCACATGCAGCGACCCGCGCAGCTTGCCGTTGATCTGCAGCATCAGCTCGATCTCGTCCTGCTCCAGCGCACCGACATCGACCACCGGCCACGGGGCGTCGAGCAACTCGCCGATCGCCTTGTCGTAGCCGAGCTGGTGCCAGAGCTGGTGCGTGATGTGCGGCGTCGCCGGGTAGAGGCAGCGCAGCAGGATGCCCATCGCCTCGCGGACAGCCGCGCGGTCGCCGGCGTCCGGCGCCTGGGGCTTGAAGCCTTCCAGCGCGTTGAGCAGCTTCATGGCGCCCGACACCACGGTGTTGTATTGCATGCGCTGGTAGTCGTAGTCGATCTGGCGCAGCACCGTGTGCACCTCGCGGCGCAGGGCCTTGGCCTCCTTGCCGAAGGCGGGTTCGCCACCGGAGGCCGCGTCGGCGCCGGCCTCATGAAGCGCGACGCCGAAATTCCAGACGCGGCGCAGGAAGCGGAAGCTGCCTTCGACCGCTGCATCGTTCCATTCGAGCGTCGCCTCGGGCGGGGCGGTGAACATGGTGTAGAGCCGGGCGGTGTCCGCCCCGTACTTCTCGATCAGGTCCTGCGGGTCGACGCCGTTGCGCTCGCTCTTGCCCATCTTGCCGATACCGCCGTATTCGACCTGGGTTCCGTCGGCCAGCGTGCCGCCGGTGATCCGGCCCTGCGCATCGAGCACCTGCGTGACTTCCAATGGCGGGTGGTAGTCCTTGCCGCCCTTCTCGTTGCGCGTGTAGAAGATGTGGTTGAGCACCATGCCCTGGGTGAGCAGCTTGCTGAAGGGTTCATCGCACTTCAGGAGGCCGAGATCGCGCATCACCTTGGTCCAGAAGCGCGCGTAGAGCAGGTGCAGGATCGCGTGCTCGATGCCGCCGATGTACTGGTCCATCGGCATCCAGTAGTCCGCGCCGCCCGCGACCATCGCCTCGTCGTTCTTCGGGTCGCAATAGCGCATGAAGTACCACGAGCTGTCGACGAAGGTGTCCATCGTGTCGGTCTCGCGGCGCGCGGGCTTGCCGCATACCGGGCAGACGACGCCCGCGTGGAAGCCTTCGTGCTTGTGAAGCGGGTTGCCGGACCCATCGGGCACGCAATCGGTCGGCAGCACGACCGGGAGATCCTTCTCGGGCACCGGCACGGCGCCGTGCGCTTCGCAATGGATGATCGGGATCGGCGTGCCCCAGTAGCGCTGGCGGCTGATGCCCCAGTCGCGCAGGCGCCGGTGGTCTTCATCTCGCCCAGGCCCTTCTGCCCGAGCGCATGGGCCACGGCCTTGACCGCCTCGGCGTGGGACATGCCGCTGAAGTTGTCGGAGTTGATGGTGACGCCGCGCTCCTTGTCGGCGTACCAGTCCTGCCAGCGGTGGTAGTCGAAATGCGGCTCCTCATCGACCAGCACCACCTGGATGATCTCGATCCCGTACTTGTTCGCGAAGGCGAAGTCGCGCTCGTCGTGCGCGGGCACGCCCATCACCGCGCCGTCGCCGTAGCTCATGAGCACGTAGTTGCCGACCCAGACCGGCACCTGCTCCTCGGTGATCGGGTGCGTCACCGTGAGGCTGGTGCGCACGCCCTTCTTTTCCTGCGTGGCGAGTTCGGCCTCGGTGGTGCCGCCGCTCTTGCATTCCTCGATGAAGGCGGCGACCTTGGGGTCGGACTTCGCGGCATGCAGCGCGAGCGGATGTTCCGGCGCGACCGCGCAGAAGGTCACGCCCATGATCGTGTCGGCGCGCGTCGTGAAGACATACATGCGACCGCCCTGGATCAGCGCGCCCTTGTCGTCCTTGATGCTGTGCGTGAAGGCGAAGCGCAGGCCTTCGCTCTTGCCGATCCAGTTCTCCTGCATCAGCTTCACGCGCTCGGGCCAGCCCGGCAGCTTGTGCTGGGTGTGCTCGAGGAGTTCCTCGGCATAGTCGCTGATCTTGAGGTAGTAGCCGGGGATTTCGCGGCGCTCCACCGGGGCGCCGGTGCGCCAGCCCTTGCCGTCGATCACCTGCTCGTTGGCCAGCACGGTCTGGTCGACCGGGTCCCAGTTGACCACCTGCGTCTTGCGGTAGGCGATGCCCTTCTCGAGCATCTTCAGGAACAGCCACTGGTTCCACTTGTAGTAGCTCGGATCGCAGGTCGCGATCTCGCGGCTCCAGTCGATGGCCGGGCCCATGGCCTGGAGCTGGCCCTTCATGTAACGGATGTTCTCGTAGGTCCAGGCGGCCGGCGGCACGCCGTTCTTGAGCGCCGCGTTCTCGGCCGGCAGCCCGAAGGCGTCCCAGCCCATGGGCATCAGCACGTTGTAGCCGCTCATGCGCAGGTAGCGCGTGAGCATGTCGTTGATCGTGTAGTTGCGCACGTGGCCCATGTGCAGCTTGCCGCTGGGGTACGGCAGCATCGAGCAGGCGTAGTACTTCTTCTTGCGCGTGTCCTCGGTCACGCGGTAGGCGTCGGCGGCCGTCCAGTAAGCCTGGGCGGCGGACTCAACGTCGCTGGGTTTGTAGCTGGGGTTCATTCGGGCTTCGGCAACGGCCCGGCGCCAGTGGCCGGGGAGGCTCGATTATCACCCCCAGCCTCGCCCACTTCGTGTGGCTCGGGCACCCCTTCCAGGGGGCAACCCCAGCGGCCCGGCAAAGCCGGTTCCTCGGGGTTCCGCGAACGGGCGAGCTTCGCCGCCCTGGGGCCGCACCGCACCCAAGTGGTGCGCGAGCCTGGGGGCGAGCTTTTTGCTTGACAATGATTTTTCGACTGGGGGGATCGCATGGACAAGGACTGGTGGCGCGGGGCGGTGATCTACCAGATCTACCCGCGCAGCTTCATGGACAGCAACGGCGACGGCATCGGCGACCTGCCGGGGATCACCGCCCGGCTTGACCACGTCGCGGCGCTGGGGGTGGACGCGATCTGGATCTCGCCCTTCTTCCGCTCGCCGATGAAGGATTTCGGCTACGACGTGGCCGACTACCGGGCGGTCGATCCGATCTTCGGCACCCTGGAGGACTTCGACGCGCTGCTGGCCCGCGCCCACGCGCTCGGGATCAGGGTCATCATCGACCAGGTGCTTTCCCACACCTCCGACCAGCACGCCTGGTTCGCCGCGAGCCGAGCCAGCCGCGACAACCCGCTGGCCGACTGGTATGTCTGGGCCGATCCGCGTCCGGACGGCACGCCGCCAAACAACTGGCTCTCGGTGTTCGGCGGGCCCGCCTGGCAGTGGGATTCGCGGCGTCGGCAGTACTACCTGCACAGCTTCCTGGTCGAGCAGCCCGACCTGAACTTCCATTGCCCGGTGGTGCAGGAGGCCCTGCTCGAGGAAGTGCGCTTCTGGTGCGAACGCGGGGTCGACGGCTTCCGCTTCGACGCCTGCAACCACCAGTTCCACGACGCACAACTGCGCGACAACCCGCCGGCCGACGGCGGCCTGGTGAGCACCGTGCGGGCCGACAACCCCTACGCGATGCAAAAGCACCTCCATGACAAGAGCCAGCCGGAAAACCTGCGCTTCCTCGAGCGCCTGCGCGCGCTGCTCGACGAATACGGCGCGGTAGGCCTCGGCGAGGTCGGCGACGAGGACGCGCCGCCGTTGATGGCGCAATACACCGAGCGCGGCAAGCGCCTGCACCGGCCTACAGCTTCAGCCTGCTGACCAGCGAGCACAGCGCCGCACACCTGCGCACGCAGGTCGAAGCGCTCGATCACGCCCTCGCGAAGACCGGCGGCTGGGGCTGCTGGGCGGTCTCGAACCACGACGTGCCGCGGGTCGCCTCGCGCTGGAACGCCAGCGGCACCGAGGACACCCGCCGCGACAGGCTGTGGCTCGCGCTGCTGCTCGCGCTGCGCGGAAGTGTGAGCGTCTACCAGGGCGAGGAGCTCGGCCTGCCCGAAGCCGAGGTGCCTTTCGAGCTGTTGCAAGACCCCTACGGCCGCGCCTTCTGGCCCGAGTTCAAGGGACGCGACGGCGCCCGCACGCCGATCCCGTGGGTCACGGATGCACAGCACGGCGGCTTCACCCGTGGGACGCCCTGGCTGCCGGTCTCGCAGACGCATCTTCCGCTGGCCATCGACCGGCAGACCGGCGATCCGGGTTCGATGCTTCACTTCAGCCGTGCGCTGCTGCGCTGGCGTCGCGGCCAGCCGCTGCTGAAAGCCGGCGAGATGCGCTTCATCGACGCCCCCGGCGTGCCGGACACGGTGCTCTGGTTCGAGCGCCGCGAGGGCGATGCCTCGCTGCATGGCGTGTTCAACCTGTCCGACGAGCCGGTGTCGCTCGCCCTGCCCGGTGCGCTGGCCCCGGCAGAAAGCGCCCCTTTCGCCGACACTCGCATCGAAGACGGCACGCTCATGCTGCCGCCCTATGGCGTCTTCTTCGGAGTACCGCTCGATGCTGCCTGAGGCCGAAGTCCGTGCACTGATGCGCGCAGAACATGGCGATCCCTTCGCCGTGCTCGGCCCGCACGAGACGGACGAAGGCCTGCGCGTGCGTGCGCTGCTGCCGGGCGCGAAGTCGGTGACGGTCATGCAGTCAGACTCGGGCTGGCCGCTCGCACAACTCGACCGGCAGGGCGACAGCGACCTCTTCGCCGGGCTCGTTCCTGCCTCCCAGGCACGGCTCGGCTATCACTTTCACGTGGACTGGGGTTCACACACCTCGCGGCTCGACGACCCCTATCGCTTCCCGATGGTGCTGGGCGCCACCGACGTCTGGCTGCTCGCCGAGGGCACGCACCTGCGGCCCTTCGAGCAACTGGGCGCGCACCTGCGCGAGATCGACGGCGTGCGCGGCGTGGCCTTCGCGGTGTGGGCGCCGAATGCGCAGCGCGTGTCGGTGGTCGGCGATTTCAACCAGTGGGACGGCCGCCGCCACATGATGCGGCTGCGCCGCGAGTGCGGCGTGTGGGAAATCTTCGCGCCGCACGTCGCGCCGGGCGACAGCTACGAGTTCGAGATCCTCGCGGCCGAGGGCCAGGTGATCCGCAAGGCCGATCCCTTCGGCTTCTCGGCGCGGCTGCGGCCCGACACCGCCTGCGTGGTGCAGCCGCTGCCGCCCCCGGTCAAGATGGCACCCGGCCGCGCGCAGGCCAACGCGCGCCGGGCCCCCTCAGCATCTACGAGGTCCACCTGGGATCGTGGCGGCGCAAGAACGGCCATGAGTGGCTCGACTACCGCGAGCTCGCCGACACGCTGGTGCCCTATGCGCGCGACATGGGCTTCACCCACATCGAGCTGCTGCCGATCAGCGAGCATCCCTTCGACGGATCGTGGGGCTACCAGCCGATCGGCCTCTACGCGCCGACCTCGCGCTTCGGCACGCCCGGCGACTTCCGCGCCTTCGTCGAGGCGGCGCACGCGGCCGGGCTCGGCGTGATCCTCGACTGGGTGCCCGCGCATTTCCCGGCCGACGCGCACGGGCTGGCGCAATTCGACGGCACCGCGCTCTACGAGTACGCCGATCCGCGCGAGGGCTTCCACAACGACTGGCAGACGCTGATCTTCAACTACGCGCGCACGGAGGTGCGCAACTACCTCGTCGGCAATGCGCTGTACTGGCTGGAGCGCTACGGCGTCGACGGGCTGCGGGTCGATGCGGTGGCCTCGATGCTGTATCGCGACTACAGCCGGCAGTCCGGCGAGTGGATTCCCAACGTGCAAGGCGGGCGCGAGAACCTCGAGGCGATCGACTTCCTGCGCCGCATGAACCACGTCGTCGGCGTCGAACGCCCCGGCGCGATCACGATCGCCGAGGAATCGACCAGCTTCCCCGGCGTGACGCGCCCGCCGGAACAAGGAGGACTGGGCTTCCACTTCAAGTGGAACATGGGCTGGATGAACGACACGCTGCACTACGCCGGCATCGATCCGGTCTACCGCAAGCACCACCACCGGGAGATCACCTTCGGCCTGATGTACGCGCACAGCGAGAACTTCGTGCTCCCGCTCTCGCACGACGAGGTGGTGCACGGCAAGGGCTCGATGATCGGCCGCATGCCCGGCGACCACTGGCAGAAGTTCGCGGGGCTGCGCAACCTCTACGGCTATCTCTGGGCCTATCCGGGCAAGAAGCTGCTCTTTATGGGCGGCGAGTTCGCGCAGTGGGCCGAGTGGAGCGCGGACCGCAGCCTCGACTGGCATCTGCTGGAGCAGCCCTCGCACCAGGGCATCCGCCGGCTGGTGCGCGACCTGAACAACGTCTACCGCCATTTCCCCGCGCTGCACTCGCTGGACTGCGAACCGCAAGGCTTCGAGTGGATCTGCCACGACGACGCGGACCAGTCGGTATTCGCCTTCATGCGGCGTGCCGGCGACGGCAGCTTCGTCGTCGCGGTGTGCAACTTCACGCCGATGGTCCGCCACGGCTATCGGCTGGGCATGCCGCTTGCTGGCACTTACCGCGAGATCATCAACACGGACAACCAGATCTACGGTGGAAGCGGACTTGGCAACGGCGTCACTGAAACGCAGGAAATTCCCTGGCATGGAAGGCCGCAGTCGATGGCGATGACGCTGCCGGCGCTCTGCACCGTGATGTGGGTGCTGGCGTGACGGGGCTGCATCCGGGCGCCCCCTATCCGCTCGGCGCGACGCCGGGCCCGCACGGCGTCAACTTCGCGCTGGCGGCGCCGCGCGCGACGCTGGTGGAGCTGTGCATCTTCGACGGCACCGGCCGGCACGAACAGCAGCGCCTGAAAGTCACCGCGCGCACCAACGGCGTCTGGCACGCCCTGTTGCCGCATGCGCGCCCGGGACTGGTCTACGGCTGGCGCGTCCACGGGCCGTGGTCGCCGCACGAGGGCCTGCGCTTCAACCCGGCCAAGGTGCTGCTCGATCCCTATGCGCGCGAGGTGGTGGGCCGCTACGGTGGCGAGGACATCTTCCTCGGGCACGATCCGGCCGATCCCACGCGGCGCGACGCACGCGACAACGCGGCCATCGCCCTGAAGGCCCGCGTCGTCGACCCGTTGCCGCCCGCCTCCCCCGGGCCCCGCGTCGCCGACAGCGACCGCGTCATCTACGAGCTCCACGTTCGCGGCCAGACGCAGTTGCACCCCCAGGTTCCGCCCGAATTGCGAGGCACCTATGCAGGTCTGGCGCAGCCGCCGGTGCTCGACCATCTGGAGCGCCTCGGCGTCACCACGCTGAACCTCATGCCGGTGCAGTTCCGCGCGGACGAGGCACGGCTGTTCAAGCTCGGCCTCAGCAACTACTGGGGCTACAGCCCGATCGGCTGGTTCGCGCCCGAAGCCCGCTACTGGAGCGGGCGCTCCGGCACCTCGCCAGCGAGCGAGTTCCGCGCGATGACCGATGCGATCCACGCGCGCGGCATGGAGGTGGTGGCCGACGTGGTCTTCAACCACAGCGCCGAGACCGACGAACTCGGCCCCACGCTGAGCCTGCGCGGCATCGACAACCCGCTCTACTACCACCTTCGCCCTCATGATCGCGCCCTCTACCAGAACTGGACCGGCTGCGGCAATTGCCTCCACCTCTCGGAGCCGCGGGTGGTGCAGCTGGTGATGGATGCGCTGCGCCACTGGGTCACGCAACTCGGCGTCGACGGATTCCGCTTCGATCTCGCGCCGATCCTCGAGCGCCGCGACGATGGCACCTTCGACCCGCGCGCCCCGTTCCTCGCCGCGGCAGCGCAGGACCCGGTGCTCGCCCGCACGCTCCTCATCGCGGAGCCCTGGGACATCGGCCCCGGCGGCTATTGCCTCGGCCAGTTCCCGCCGGGCTGGCTCGAGTGGAACGACCGCTTCCGCGACACGCAGCGCGGCTTCTGGCTGCATCGCAGCGCCTTGCTCGGCGAATTCGCGCAGCGCTTCACCGCGTCGAGCGATGCCTTCAGGCACGACGGCCGATCGCCCACCGCGAGCGTCAACTTCGTCACCGCCCACGATGGCTTCACCCTGCGCGACCTGCTGAGCTACAACGAGCGCCACAACCTCGCCAATGGCGAGAACAACCGCGACGGCCACGCGCACAACCTGAGCCGCAACTGTGGCGTGGAGGGCGAGACGGACGACCCGCTGGTGCTTGCCGAGCGCAAGCGGCTCGGCCGCGTGCTGCTGGCGGTGCTGCTGCTCTCGCAGGGCACGCCGATGCTCCTGGCCGGCGACGAACTCGGCCACACGCAACGCGGCAACAACAACGCCTACTGCCAGGACAACGAGACGACCTGGCTGCACTGGGACCGCGCCGACGCCGGCCTGGCCCGCTACGTGTCGCGCCTGCTGACGCTGCGCCGCGAGGCCGCGCCGCTTCGCAGCGACCAGTGGTGGCCCGCCTATGCCTTGCCCGACACCACGACGCTGCGTTGGCGCACGCCGGAAGGCCGGGCGATGGCCCCCGCCGACTGGGAACGTCGCGACCGTCACGCGCTCGCGATCCTGTTCGACGCCCCGGCGCCGGCATCGAGCTGGCTCGTGCTCGTCAATGCGGAGGCCGCCGAGGTCAGCTTCCATCTGGACGGAGCCCGCTGGGTGCGCCAGCTTGCAAGCGATGAGGACACCGAAGAGGCATTGCCGCTCGGCCAGACCGCGACGCTCGCCCCGGGCAGCCTCTGGGTCGCAAAAACATAGGAGCCAGGCAACCGCCGGGATGCTAGGCTGGAACCACCCCGAAAAAGAACGGAGGCACCTGATGAACGACATCGAGCAACCGAACCTGCAGGCGCATCAACTCGTTCGCCGCACCATCGCGCTGGTGCTGGCCGGCGGCCGGGGCTCCCGGCTCAAGCAGCTCACGGACCGGCGTGCCAAGCCGGCGGTGTACTTCGGCGGCAAGTTCCGCATCATCGACTTCGCGCTGTCGAACTGCCTCAATTCGGGCATCCGGCGCATGGCGGTGGTCACGCAGTACAAGTCGCACTCGCTGATGCGCCACCTGCAGCGAGGCTGGAGCTTCCTGCGCGCCGAGCTCAACGAGATGGTCGACGTGCTGCCCGCCCAGCAGCGCGTGGGCGACGAACACTGGTACCGCGGCACCGCCGATGCGGTCTACCAGAACCTCGACATCTTCCGGACCCGCTCCACGCCGCATGATTACGTGGTGGTGCTGGCCGGCGACCACGTCTACAAGATGGACTACTCGATCATGCTCACCGACCACGCCTCGCACGGCCGCGGCTGCACGGTGGGTTGCATCGAGGTGCCGCGCCCGGAGGCAGTGGCCTTCGGCGTGATGGCGGTGGACAAGGATCGCAACATCACCGAGTTCCTCGAAAAGCCCGCCGACCCGCCCGCGATGCCCGGCAAGCCCGAGGTGGCGCTCGCGAGCATGGGCATCTACATCTTCGACGCCGAGTACCTCTACCGGATGCTCGAGGAGGACAGCAACGACCCCGACTCGGACCATGATTTCGGCAAGGACATCATCCCCCGCGCTGTGGCGGAAGGCCGCGCGGTGGCGCATCCTTTCGGCATGTCGTGCGTGACTCGCGCGCAGCGCGGCGACGAAGCCAAGGCCTACTGGCGCGACGTGGGCACGATTGATGCATTCTGGGCAGCCAACCTGGACCTGGCGTCGATCACACCCGAGCTGGACATCTATGACACCGACTGGCCCATCTGGACCTACCAGCGGCAGCTTCCGCCGGCCAAGTTCGTCCTCGACCGCGAGGGCAAGCACGGCATGACCGTCAACACCATCGTCTCCGGCGGTTGCATCGTCTCGGGCTCGAAGGTGAGCAGCTCGGTGCTGTTCTCGGGCGTGCGCGTGCATTCCTTCTGCACGATCAACGAGGCGGTGCTGCTGCCCGACGTGCAGATCGGCCAGGGCTGCCGGCTCAACAAGGTCGTCATCGATCGCGCCTGCATCCTGCCCGAGAACACAGTGGTGGGCGAAGACGCCGAAGCCGATGCCGCGCGCTTCGAGCGCACCGAGGGCGGCGTGGTGCTCATCACGCGCGAGATGCTCAAGCGTCTCGGCTATCCCCAGTAGCGACGCATGCGGATTCTCCAGGTCAGCGCCGAACTCTTTCCCCTGCTGAAGACCGGAGGGCTGGCCGACGTCGCGGGCGCGCTGCCGCTCGCACTGGCGGCCGCCGGGCAGGACGTGCGCGTACTTCTTCCGGGCTTTCCGGCGATCGTCGCCGGCGTCGTCGATTCACGGCCGGTGGCGGAGTTCGCCGCGCCCTGGGGCGAGCGGGTGCGCCTGCGGCTCGGCCGCATCCCGATCGACGGGCAACCGGCCATTCCGGCCTATGTGATCGACGCGCCCTGGCTCTACGACCGGCCCGGCAACCCCTACGAGGACCCGAGCCGCCAGCCCTACGGCGACAACCACCGGCGCTTCGCCT
The DNA here is from genome assembly GCF_050632185.1 of Variovorax ureilyticus. Lineage (GTDB taxonomy): Bacteria > Pseudomonadota > Gammaproteobacteria > Burkholderiales > Burkholderiaceae_C > Variovorax > Variovorax ureilyticus_A. Next base: position 39,350 of record NZ_CP192579.1, on the reverse strand, counting down.
TGCTGGGTTGGGCCGCCGCCCAACTGGCGCGCGACCTCGATCCGGACTGGCGCCCCGAGCTCGTCCATGCCCACGACTGGCATGCGGGACTCGCCGCGGCGTACACGGCCTTCGCTCCGCCCGACGGCCGGCCCCGCGTCGGGAGCGTCTTCACCGTGCACAACCTGGCCTACCAGGGCCTGTTCGCGCCCTGGCATTTCTCCGAACTGGGACTGCCGCCGGCGGCCTTCAGCGTCAACGGGCTCGAATTCCACGGCCAGCTGTCGTTCATGAAGGGCGGCCTGTGCTTTGCCGACCGCATCACGACGGTGAGCCCGACCTATGCGCGAGAAATCCAGACGCCCGAGCAGGGGTTCGGGCTCGATGGCTTGCTGCGCAGCCGATCGCACGTGCTCAGCGGCATCCTCAATGCGGTCGACGACCAGATCTGGAATCCGGCGACAGACACCCTGATCCCGCAGCGCTACGACGGCCGGCGGATGGCCGGCAAGGCACGCTGCAAGGCCGTTCTGCAGGAAGAACTGGGCCTCGCGCCGCAGCCCGACGCGCCGCTCTTCGTCGTGGTGAGCCGGCTGACCGAACAGAAGGGCCTGCGCCTCGTGCTCGAAGGACTGGACGCGCTGCTCGCGCAGGGAGGCCAGCTCGCGCTGCTCGGCAGCGGCGACGCCGACCTCGAGGACGCATTCCGCCAGCGCGCCACCGACGCGCCGCGGTCGGTCAGCGTCACGCTGGGCTACAGCGAGCCGCTCGCGCACCGCCTGTTCGCGGGCGGCGACGTGACGCTCGTGCCGTCGCTGTTCGAGCCCTGCGGACTGACGCAGATGTACGGCCTCAAGTACGGCAGCCTGCCGCTGGTGCATCGCGTCGGCGGACTGGCCGACACGGTGGTCGATGCCACCCTCGAAGACATGGCGAGCGGCGATGCCACAGGCTTCACCTTCGATGCCTTCGATGCCCCCGGCTACGCGCGCGCGGTTCGCCGCGCTTTCGCGCTCTACCAGCGCCCTGCCGACTGGCGGGCGGTGCGTGCCCATGCGATGGGCCGCCCCGCCGACTGGGGCACCGCCGCCGAGCGCTATCTCGATGTCTACGCCGAGGCGATGGGCTGAACCCACACCGGCGAAACCCCACGGCCCCACCATGACCATCGACGACTTCAAGTACGACCACCCCGACCGCGACGTCGCCGCCTTCAAGCGTGCGGTCGCGAACAAGCTCATCTATGCGGTCGGCAAGGACCCGGTCGCCGCGAGCCAGGACGACTGGCTCCACGCCGCCGCACTCGCGGTGCGCGACCAGATCGTCGAGCGCTGGATGACCACCACGCGCCAGATTTATGCGCAGCGCCTCAAGCGCGTCTACTACCTCTCGATGGAGTTCCTGATCGGCCGCACCTTCACCAACGCGCTGCTGGCGCTGGAGCTGCAAGGCACCGTGACGCAGGCGCTGGCCGATTTCGGCGTCGACATCCAGGCGCTGGCCGAGCGCGAGCCCGATGCGGCGCTCGGCAACGGCGGCCTCGGGCGGCTCGCCGCGTGCTTCCTCGATTCGATGGCGACGCTCGGCGTGCCCGGCATCGGCTACGGCATCCGCTACGAATACGGCATGTTCCGACAGCGGATCGTCGACGGCCAGCAGATCGAGACGCCCGACTACTGGCTCACGCGCGGCAACCCGTGGGAATTCCAGCGGCCCGAGGTGACCTACCGCGTGCGCTTCGGCGGCCATGTGCAGCGGGGCGAAGGCGGCGCGGCGCGATGGGTCGACACGCACGACGTGCTGGCCGTGGCCTACGACACCATCATCCCCGGCTACGGCACGCAGGCCACCAACACCCTGCGGCTGTGGTCGGCGCGCGCGACGGAAGAGATCGACCTCACGGCCTTCAACCGCGGCAACTACATGGAGGCGGTGGAAAGCAAGAACCACTCGGAGAACGTCTCGCGCGTGCTGTATCCCGACGATTCCACGCCTTCGGGCCGCGAGCTGCGGCTGCACCAGGAGTACTTCTTCGTCAGCGCCAGCGTGCAGGATCTGCTGCGCCGCTACCTGCGCAACCACACGAACTTCGACGACCTGCCGGACCAGGTCAGCATCCACCTCAACGACACGCACCCGGTGCTGGCCGTGCCGGAGCTGATGCGCCTCCTGATCGACGAGCACGACCTGCCGTGGGACGCGGCCTGGGGCCACACGCAGAAGGTGTTCAGCTACACCAACCACACCCTGATGCACGAGGCGCTGGAGACCTGGCCGGTGGAGATGTTCGGCCGCGTGCTGCCGCGCCACCTGCAGATCCTGTTCGACATCAACGCGCGCTTCCTCGCGAGCGTGACGCAGACGCATGGCCACGATGTCGAACTGATGCGCCGCCTGTCGCTCATCGACGAGGCCGGCGAACGTCGCGTGCGCATGGCCTACGTGGCGGTGCTCGCGAGCCATTCGGTCAACGGCGTCTCGGGGCTGCATTCCGAGCTGATGAAGCAGTCGATCTTCGCGGACTTCGCGAAGCTGTTTCCCGATCGATTCAACAACAAGACCAACGGCGTCACGCCGCGGCGCTGGCTGGCGCAGGCGAATCCTGCCCTCGCGGCGCTGCTCGATACGCGCATTGGCCGCGGCTGGCGCCGGGACCTCACGCAGCTCGAAGTGCTGCGGCCGATGGCGCAGCAGCCGGCCTTCGTGCGCGCCTTCCGTCATGCCAAGCGCGAGAACAAGCTGCGGCTCGCGAACTGGATCGACGAGCACCTGGCGATCGACCTCGACACGGACGCGATGTTCGACGTGCAGGTCAAGCGCATCCACGAGTACAAGCGGCAGCTGCTCAACGTGCTGCACGTCATCACGCGCTACCACCGCATCCTCGATGCGCCCGACGCCAACCACGTGCCGCGGGTGGTGGTGTTCGCGGGGAAGGCGGCGTCGGCATACCACATGGCCAAGCTGGTGATCCGCCTCATCAACGACGTGGCGCACACGATCAACAACGACGAGCGCGTCGGCCGGCTGCTGAAAGTGGCGTTCATCCCCAACTACAGCGTGAGCCTGGCCGAGATGATCATGCCGGCAGCCGATCTGTCGGAGCAGATTTCAACGGCCGGCACCGAGGCTTCGGGCACCGGCAACATGAAGTTCGCGCTCAACGGTGCGCTGACCATCGGCACGCTCGACGGCGCCAACGTCGAGATGCGCGAGAACGTCGGCGCGGACAACTTCTTCATCTTCGGCAACACCACGCCACAGGTGGCCGAGATCCGCGCGAGCGGCTACCAGCCGCGCGACTTCTACGAAGCCGATCCGGAACTGCAGCGCGTGCTCGACAGCATCCGTGACGGCATGTTCTCGCCCGCCGAGCCGGCGCGCTATCACGAGATCTTCGACGCGCTGGTGAGCTGGGGCGACCACTACCTGCTGCTGGCCGACTACGCGAGCTACATCGAGGCGCAGGGCCGCGTCGATGCGCTCTACCGGGATTCGGATGCGTGGACGCGGATGGCGATCCTCAATGTGGCGGGGATGGGCGCGTTTTCATCGGACCGGACGATCGCGCAATACGCCCACGAAATCTGGCACACAAAACCCGTGCACCTGACCTGATCGCTACTTCGCGGGCGCGTCCGCGCGGGGCGCCTCGGTGACGAAGCCGATGCGGCTCAGCCCCGCCTTGTTCGCGATGCCCATCAATTCAACGACTTTGCCGTAGGGCACGGTCTGGTCGGCGCGAAGCTGGACCTCGGTATCGCGGCTGTCGGCAGCCGCCCTGGCGAGCCCGGCCGCGAGCGCTTCGTTCGAGACCGGCTGCTCGTTGAGGAACACCTTGCCCGAAGCATCGACGACGAGGCTCACGAACCTCGGCGTTTCGTTGGGCTTGCCCGCGTCGGTGCGCGGCAGGTCGAGCTTGATCGAGCTCGCCATCAGCGGCGCCGTGATGATGAAGATCACCAGCAGCACGAGCATCACGTCCACCAGCGGCGTGACGTTGATGTCCGACAGCGGCCGCTGCCCGCCCGCGCCGACCGAGCGGCCGCCGGTGGGCGCGCTGCCGAGCGAGGTGCGACCGAAGGCCATGCCTCAGACGGGCATCGGCCGCGCCGGAGGCGGCAGCGTTTCGCGCGGCGCCGTCTCCCCCAGCATGCCGAGCAGGTCGTGCGCGAAGCCTTCGAGCTCGGCTTCGATGCGGCCGACGACGCGGCCGAACACGTTGTAGGCCAGCACGGCCGGAATCGCGACCGCGAGGCCGAAGGCGGTCATGATCAGCGCCTCGCCGACCGGGCCGGCGACCTTGTCGATGGTGAAGCCGCCGGTTTCGCCCGCGATGCCGACCAGCGCGCGGTAGATGCCCCAGACAGTGCCCAGGAGGCCGACGAACGGCGCGGTGGCGCCCACGGTCGCGAGAAGGATCTGGCCCGATTGCAGGCGCCGCAAGGCCGCATGCAGCGCATCGCGCAGCACCCGCGTCACGCGCTGCGCACGGTTCACCGCGCCGCCGAGCGTGCCGCCATCGGCTTGCACCGCGAGATGGCGAACCGCGCTCACCGCGGGCAGCACCAGCTCGGCGCGATCGAAGGACTTGAGGCTGGATTCGGCCTCGCCGAGCGACGGCGACTGCCAGAAGGCCGCGATGCTGCGCAGGACGTCGCGGGTGCCGCCGCGCAACAGCCACGCCTTCCAAAGGATCACGACCCAGCTCGACACCGACATAGCGAGCAGAAGAATCGCCACCAAACGGCTGACGCCGTCGCCGTGCGCGAGCAGTTCGATGACACTCATCAAACCGCCCCGCCAGCCGTCATCACTGCTCGAGACCGACGCGTCCAAGCCCAGGCCACCCGCGGAACCGGCTTCGCCGGGCCGCCGGGTGCGCCCCTCCCGCCGAAGGCGGAGAGGGGAGCCGCGAAGCGGCCTGGGGAGTGCTTTCACTTCAAGTTCAACACGTCGAACATGTCGAAGAGCCCCACGCGCTTGTCGGCCAGGAATCGCACCGCGCGAAGGCTGCCCTGCGCGTAGCCGGCCCGGCTGGAAGACTTGTGCGAGATCTCGATGCGCTCGCCGGTGCCGGCGAACAGCACGGTGTGGTCGCCCACGATGTCGCCGCCGCGGATCGTCGCGAAGCCGATGGTCGAGGGGTCGCGTTCGCCGGTCACGCCTTCGCGGCCGTACACCGCGCATTGCTTGAGGTCGCGGCCGAGCGCATCGGCGATCACCTCGCCCATCTTCAGCGCGGTGCCGGAGGGCGCATCGACCTTGTGGCGATGATGCGCTTCGACGATCTCGATGTCGTAGCCGGTCGACAACGCCTTGGCCGCCATTTCGAGCAGCTTGAGGGTCACGTTGACGCCGACGCTCATGTTCGGCGCCATCACGATCGCGATGTCCTTCGCGGCTGCGGCGATCTCGGCCTTTTGCGCATCGCTGAACCCGGTGGTGCCGATGACCAGTTGCACGCCAAGCTCGCGGCATACGGCGAGGTGCGCCATCGTGCCTTCAGGGCGGGTGAAGTCGATCAGGACCTGCGCGTTTGCGAGTCCCTCGCGCAGATCGGAAACGATCGGCACACCGCTCGGGGCGCCCAGGAACGCAGAGGCATCGGTGCCGATCGCGCTGCTGCCGGCCATGTCGAGCGCGCCAGCCAATTGGCAATCCCCGGTTTGCCGGACGGCCTCGATCAGCATGTGGCCCATGCGGCCGGAAGCGCCGGCGACGGCGACGCGGCGGGGGGCGGTAGAGGGAGAGGAATTAACAGTCACGCGGCTCGGCCTCGGCAAATGCAGGTTCGGTAAAAGGCGCGCGCCGGCCGTTGGACCGACATGCGCTCGTCAGCGCGATTCGAGCGGAGGATACGCGGCCGGCAGCGGCGCGGTCGGCGCAGCGGGTTCGCCATCGGCCGGTTTGTCCTTGGCCTTGTCGCTGTCCTTGGGATCGAACTTCTTGAGCTGGTCTTCCGATGCTTCGAGCGTCGGAACCTTCCCGCTGCGACGGCGGGTGTCGAGCGTGGCGACGAACTCTTCCTCGCTCGGCATCGGGTCGCCCTCGAAGCGGTCGAGCACGTCGCCGTTGAAGTACAGCGTCAGCCGGCGCTGCTGCGGCTCGACGCCCTGGCGACGGATCGTGAAGACGTAGTCCCAGCGGTTGGAGTGGAAGACATCGGTCAGCAGTGAGGTGCCGAGAATCTCGCGCACCTGCTGGCGCGTCATGCCGGGCTTGAGCGCCTCGACCTGCTCCTTGGACACGAAGTTGCCCTGGACCACTTCGATCTTGTAGGGCGTGACCGCGTAGAGCGCGCTGCGGGTGCTGTTGCTGACACTGCTGCAAGCGCCGAGGCCCAGGCTCGCCGCGATGGCGGCGGCAAGCAGCCAGCGACGGCGTTGGGGAATGGCAGGCATGGAAAAGGGGTTGGACGATATGATCAAATCATTGTAGCGGTTGGCCCCCTCGAGGCCCTTTCCCCGACCGGCCGCAGGGACGCCCCATGAGCAATATTGAAGAACTGAAGAACACGGGCCTGAAGGCCACGCTGCCGCGTCTCAAGATCCTCGAGATCTTCCAGAACGGCGCCCAGCGCCACATGACGGCCGAAGACGTGTTCCGCGTGCTGCTCAACGACCATTCCGACATCGGGCTGGCCACGGTCTATCGCGTCCTCACGCAATTCGAACAAGCCGGGATTCTCGAACGCAGCCATTTCGAGAGCGGCAAGGCCGTCTACGAGCTCAACGAGGGCAAGCACCACGACCACCTCATCTGCACGGCCTGCGGCAAGGTCGAGGAGTTCTACGACTCCGAGATCGAGCGTCGCCAGCAGATGATCGCGAAGGACAAGGGCTGGATCCTGCAGGACCACGCGATGTCTTTGTACGGCCTGTGCGCAGATTGCGTCAGCAAGCGCTGAACCCGTTTAGTCGTCGTCGCGGGCCGCTTCCATCGCCTTGTGGTGGCGGGCGACGAAATCGGCATAGGTATCGATGCCGCGCAACTGCAGGATCGAGTTGCGCACCGCCGCCTCCACCAGCACCGCGATGTTGCGGCCGGCGACCACCTGGATGATCACCTTCCGCACCGGGATGCCGAGCACGTCCTGGGTGAGCGGCGCCGAGGGCATGCGCTCGTAGTCGCGCTCGAAGCTGTCGCGGCGCACCAAATGCACGATGAGCTTGAGCCGCATCTTCCGGCGCACAGCCGTCTCGCCGAAGATCGCGCGGATGTCCAGGAGGCCGATGCCGCGGACCTCGAGCAGGTTCTGCAACAGTTCGGGGCAGCGTCCTTCCAGCGTGGTCTGGTTGATGCGGTAGAGGTCGACCGCGTCGTCGGCGACCAGGCCGTTACCGCGCGAGATCAGTTCGAGGCCGAGCTCGCTCTTTCCGAGGCCCGATTCGCCGGTGATCATCACCCCGAGCCCGAGGATGTCCATGAACACCCCATGCATCGAGGTGCGCTCGGCGAAGTGTTTCGACAGGTAGGCGCGCAGCACGTCGATCACGAAGGCCGATGACTCGCGAGTCGCAAAAAGCGGCAGTTGGGCCCGCTCGCAGATCGAAAGGAGCTCGTCAGGCGCCGGCTGGCCGTCCGCGAGCACCAGCATCGGCGGCTCCAGCGTGACGATGCGGGCGATGCGCCGCACGCAATCCTCCTGCGTGCCGCGCGTGAGATAGGCGACCTCGCGGGCGCCGAGGATCTGCACCCGGTACGGATGGATGTAGTTGAGATAACCGACGAGGTCCGCCGCCGACTGGGCCCGGCTGATGACGTCGGGATCGAACTGGCGCTCGGACGCGCCCAGACCGGCCAGCCATTCCCAGCGGAGCGACCCGCGGAACTCCTCGAACATGGCGTCGGCGCTGATGACGGTGGGCTTCATGATGGCGCAGAGTATGGGCCACTAACGGCCGGCGGCGAACGCCCGGCCGAGCCTTGCCTGCAAGCCCCCTGTTTGAGGAATGACGAGGGTGTCGGCGAAGCGGCGAGCCGGCGGGGCAGCACTGCTTCAGGCGACCTGGGCGGATTGCCAGCCGGCGATCAGCGCGTGCAGCGCCGCCGCATCCGTGCTCGACTTGATCTGCTCGCGCAGGTTCGCGTCGCTCAGGAGTTCGGCAATCTCGGAAAGTATTTCGAGGTGTTTCTGCGTGGCCGCTTCCGGCACGAGCAGAAAGATGAGCAGGACCACGGGTTGCTCGTCCGGCGCGTCGAAACCGATGGGATTGGCGAGCTGGAACACGGCCGCCATCGGCGACTTGAGGCCCTTGATGCGGCCGTGCGGAATGGCAACGCCGTGCCCCAGGCCGGTGGAGCCCAGGCGCTCGCGCGCGAAAAGGCTATCGGTGATGAGGGCGCGGCCGAGGCCATGCAGGTTTTCGAACAGCAAGCCGGCTTCTTCAAAAGCACGCTTCTTGCTGGTGGCGTCAACGCTCACGAGCACTTGAGCGGGCGGCAGGATGGACGCGAGTCGGTTCATGTTGATGCGGGGCGGGGGCGATTATGCACCCACCCCGCAAAAGCAAAGGGCCGCTCGAAAGCGGCCCGCAAGAGTATTTGCCCGAGGGGGACTTACATCACGCGCTTGGGTGCCGCGTGATGGTGATCCTGCAGGCGATCCTTGTGGCGGACGACCTGCCTGTCGAGCTTGTCGACCAGTTCGTCGACGGCGGCGTAGAGATCAGCGTGGCTCGCTTCCGCGAACATGTCATTGCCCTTGACGTGAATGTTGCATTCGGCTCGTTGCCGGCGTTCCTTTTCCTTTTGCTTTTCCACCGTGAGGATCACCTTCACATCGACGACTTGATCGAAGTGGCGGTTGATCCGGCTCAGCTTGCTCCTAACGTAGTTGTCCAACGCGGGGGTGACGTCGAGGTGGTGACCGCTGATCGTCAAATTCATGAATGACCTCCTGGAATTGACGGTTTGGAAAAAGGCCTTGTCTCTGGTTGGAAGACGCGACCGGGGGAGATTCGAGGGTTGGGAGAGAGGGAAGAGAGAGGCAGGGGAGCAAATGCGGGAAGGTCGGTTCACTATGCCCACGCTGTCATCGAATTGCAATCCCTTTGCCATATAGGCTTGATCCAGATCTAATTCACGGCATGAAATCGCTATGAAATCAATAGCGGAAGAGTTCGCCCGCGCAGGCGCTCGCAGCTCGTCCGGAACGCCGTCCAAGGTGTCAAGACCGGGGAAACACGACCACGCCGACCGCAGGGCCGCGCCCCCGCGTCACCGCCAGGCGGCACGCATGCGGCTGAGGAGATCGATCGTGGCGGCGGGCGGCGGAACGTGCGGCGCACGAGGCGGCGGGGGCGGCCAGGTCTGCCGGTCGAAGCGCTGTGCGTCGGCCGCCGTGATGAAGCGCGTGCGGCCCGCGTACAGATGCCGGTCGCCGCGCGCCGCCTGCTGCGTCACGTAGAAGCGCTGCGGCACCAGCAGATGCAGGTGGTCGCGCGCCCGCGTCATGGCGACGTACAGCAGCCGCCGCTCTTCCTCGAGTTCCTGCGCGCCCTGCGCAACATCGGCGGGTATGCAGCCGTCGACGACGTTCAGGACGTGCACCGAGGTCCATTCCTGCCCCTTGGCGGAATGGATGGTGGAGAGGATCAGGTAGTCCTCGTCGAGCAGCGGCGAGCCCGGGCGGTCGCTGGTGGCTTCGGGCGGGTCGAGCGTCAATTCGGTGAGAAAACGCTCGCGCGATGCGTAGCCGGCCGCCAGCCGCGCGAGCTGCTCGACGTCGCCGCGCCGCACGCCCGAATCGTCATAGAGCCGCTCCAGATGCGGCAGGTACCAAGCGAGGGCGACCTCCATGTCGGCGGGCCACGCGAGCGACGGCTGGCGCAGCGCAGCATAGGCATCCGCGAAACGGGCCCATTCAGCCTGCGCCTGGGAAGGCGGCACGAAGGAGCGCACGACCTCGCCCGGGTCGGCCGCGGTGTCCATGGCATCGAGCAGCCGCGCGGAGGTGACCGGACCGATGCCCGGGATCAGCTGGGTGACCCGGAACCCGGCCATGCGCCCGCGCGGGTTCTGTGCAAAGCGCAGCACCGCGAGCATGTCCTTCACGTGAGCCGCTTCGAGGAACTTGAGCCCACCGTACTTGACGAAGGGGATGTTGCGCCGGGCCAGTTCCAGTTCGAGCGCCGCGCTGTGGGTCGATGTGCGGAACAGCACGGCCTGCGACTTGAGCGCGAGCCCGCCCTCGCGGTGTGCGAGCACGCGGTCGGCCACCCAGGTCGCCTGCGCCGCCTCGTCCGCCACCAGCACGAGTTGCGGACGGCCGGCGGACGGCTTGTCGGTCCAGAGCGTCTTGGCGTGCCGTTCCGCGGCGGCGGCGATCACGGCGTTCGACACATCGAGGATCGGCTGCGTCGAACGGTAGTTGCGCTCGAGCGTGACGATGCGCGCCGGCTGGCTGAAGTGCGCCGGAAAATCGAGGATGTTCCGCACCGTCGCACCCCGGAACGAATAGATCGACTGCGCATCGTCGCCCACCACCGTGACGCCGCGCCCGTCGGGCTTGAGCGAACGCAGGATGGCCGCCTGCAGCAGGTTGGTGTCCTGGTATTCGTCGACCAGCACGTGATCGAAGCGCTCGCCGACCTGCCGCGCGAGAGTCGGCTCGCCCATCATTTCGGCCCAGTACAGGAGGAGATCGTCGTAGTCGAGCACGTGCTGCTGCTGCTTGGCCTCCACATACGCGCCGAAGAGCCGCTTGAGTTCGCTCTCCCATTCGGCACACCACGGGAACGCATGCTTGAGCACGTCGGCCAGCGGCGCGCGCGTGTTGACCGTGCGCGAATAGATCGAGACACAGGTCCCCTTCAGAGGGAATCGCCTGGCGGAGGTCGACAGCCCCAGGTCGTTGCGAACCAGCCCCATCAGGTCCTCGGCGTCGCCCCGGTCATGGATGGTGAAGTTCTCGTCCAGACCGATCTGGGCGGCGTACTCGCGCAGAAGCCGCGCGCCCACGCCATGGAAGGTGCCGGCCCATGGCAGCGCCGGCGGGGATCGCGACGGAAGGCCCAGCACGCGCACCAGCACCGGCCGGCGCGGCGCTCCATTTCCTGCGCCGCGCGGCGGGAGAAGGTCAGCAGAAGAATGCGCTGCGGATCGACGCCCTGGGCAATCAGGTTGGCCACCCGATGCGCCAACGTGCTGGTCTTGCCCGAACCGGCGCCGGCGATCACAAGCAGCGGGCGCTCGTCCTGCGCGACCTTGCCGAGGGCGGCGTCGAACCCATGCTGCACCGCCGCACGCTGCGCGTCGTTGAGCTGGGCGAGCGCATCGGCGAGCCGCTCTTCGGGGCTGTTGAGTAAAGGGGTCGCAACGCTCGGCATCGAGCGCAACTGTACTGGATGTTTATCCAGACGCAGCACCGGGGTCGTAACGCCCCGGTGACATAATCGCGCCTCGCTGCAAACCGGAGCCTTTCAATGGAAATCGTCCCGTCTCGGCAGCTTTCACTCCCCTTCTGACGCCCTTCCGGCGAGGGGATTGAAAGCGCCCCATCCACTCGCCGAACCGCCAGACTTTCCAAGGGAGTGAGCCATGCTCAACATCTTCACGCTCGCCAATGGCCGCCTCGTCCAGGAAGAGATCGAGGCGCTGGAGGAGCTGTCCAAGTTCCAGCCGATCTGGGTCGATCTCGAATCGCCGACCCTCGAGGAAAAGCGCTGGATCAAGCAGTACTACGGCCTGTCCATTCCCGAGGACGCGATGGACGAGGACATCGAGGAGTCCGCGCGCTTCTACGAGGAAGACAACGGCGAGTTGCACATCCGCAGCGACTTCCTGATCGACGACGACGAGAACCCGCGCTCGGTGCGCGTCGCCTTCATACTGAACCAGCACAACACCGAACTGCGCAGCCGTGGCGTGCTGTTCTCCATCCACGACGAGGACGTGCCGGTGTTCCGCCTCGTGCGCATGCGCGCACGCCGGGCGCCGGGATTGATCGAGGACGCGAAGGAAGTGCTGCTCAAGCTCTTCGACGCCGACGCCGAGTACTCGGCCGACACGCTCGAGAACATCTACGACGAACTGGAACTGGCCGGCAAGAAAGTGCTGTCCGGCAACGTGAGCGACGAACTGGCCGGCGAGGTGCTCGGCCTCATCGCGCGGCAGGAAGACTTGAACAGCCGTATCCGCCGCAATGTCATGGACACGCGCCGCGCCGTGAGCTTCATGATGCGCAGCCGCATGCTCAATGCCGAGCAGTTCGAAGAAGCGCGGCAGATTCTTCGCGACATCGAATCGCTCGACAGCCACACCGCCTTCCTGTTCGACAAGATCAACTTCCTGATGGATGCGACCGTCGGTTTCATCAACATCAACCAGAACAAGACCATCAAGATCTTCTCGGTGGCCAGCGTGGCCCTGCTGCCGCCGACGCTGATCGCCAGCGTCTACGGCATGAACTTCAAGTTCATGCCCGAGCTCGATTTGACCTACGGCTACGCGTATGCGATCGCGCTGATGGTCGCGAGCGCGCTGGTGCCGATGCTCTACTTCCGCCGGCGCGGCTGGTTGAAGTAGACCACCCCCGTTGCTTGCTCACTTCGTGTAGCCGCCCCCTCAAGGGGGCGCACCCGGCGGCCCGGCCAAGCCGGTTCCGCGGGTGCCCTGGTGCAAGAAGAATCGAGGTGGTTGTTACGGCCGCGAGAGGGTCGCTAGCCAGGCGCTGACGAGGGCCAGGCTGTAGCGGCTCGCGACCGAGGAGACGAAGCGCGTGAAATCGCCGTGCGCGGCGTCGTCGGCGCGATCGGAGATGGTCCGCACCGCGGCGAAGGGCACGCCGAAGTCGTGGCAGACCTGCGCGACGGCCGCGCCCTCCATTTCCACCGCGAGCGCATCGGGCAACGCGCTGCGCAGCGCCTCACTTTCGGCGAAGGTCGACACGAACCGGTCGCCGCTGATCAGCAGGCCGCGATGGACCTTCGGCGCCGCGAGCGCAAAGTCGTCGGCCACCTTCTCGCCGAGCAGCGTCACCGGATCGGACAGCACGTCGGCGGCCACGGCGGCGAGCGCATCGCTGATTTCCGTGTCGGCCGCGAAGCGCGCATGGCCCGTGAGCGGCACTTCGTACCTGGGAAAGATCGGTGAGGCATCCAGGTCATGCTGAAGCAGCCTGGTCGCGACCACCACATCGCCCACGTCCACGCCCGGCGCCAACCCTCCAGCGACCCCGGTAAAGACGATGGCCCGCGCGCCGAAGCGCTCCAGCAGCACCGTCGCGGTCGTTGCCGCCGCCACCTTGCCGATGCGCGACAGCACGGCGACGATGAGCTGGCCCTGCAGATGCCCCGCCCAGAAGTCGCGTCCGCCGACCTGGATGCGCTGCTCGTCCGGCATCTGGGCGAGCAAAGCCCCCAGCTCCTCGTGCATCGCCGAGACGATCGCGATCGGCCGCGGTGGCGAGTCCTCCATCAGAGGATCACTGCTTGATATCGACACCGTAGAACGTGTGACGGCCGAAGGGGCTCAGCTTGAAGTCGACCACTTCCTTGCGCACCGGCTTCAATTGCACCGCATGCGCGATCGTGAACCACGGCGCCTGTTCCTTGAAGATGACCTGCGCCTTCTTGTAGAGCGCCTCGCGGTCCGCCTGCTTCGGCACGTTCTTGGCCTTCACCACCAGGTCCTCGTAAGGTTGATAGCAGAACTTCGCCACATTGCTGCCGTTCGATTGCGCCGACGCGCAACCCAGCAGCGTGTAGAGGAAGTTGTCCGGATCGCCGTTGTCGCCCGTCCAGCCGAGCATGCCCATCTGGTGCTCGCCCGCCTGCATGCGCTTGCGGTATTCGCCCCATTCGAAGGACTTGATCTCGGCCTTGACGCCGATCTTCGCGAGGTCGGCCTGCATCAGCTCGGCGATGCGCTTCGCGTTGGGGTTGTAGGGGCGCTGCACCGGCATCGCCCACAGGTCGGTGGTGAAGCCGTCCGGATAGCCGGCTTGCGCGAGCAGCTTCTTCGCGGCCTCGGGGTCGTACGGATCGTCCTTGACCGCGTCGTTGTACGACCACATCGTCGGCGGGATCGGGTTCTTCGCCGCGACGCCCGTGCTCAGGTAGACGCCGTCGATGATCGCCTTCTTGTTGATCGCCATGTTGAGCGCCTTGCGCACGCGCACGTCGTCGAAGGGCTTCTTCTGCGTGTTGTAGGCAAGGTAGCCGACGTTCAGGCCGGGCTGTTCGAGCACCTGCACGCTCGGGTCCTTGCGGATCGCGTCGAGGTCCGCCGGGTTCGGATACGGCATCACATGGCATTCGCCCTTCTGCAGCTTCGCCCAGCGCACCGAGGCATCGGGCGTGATCGCGAAGACGAGGTCATCGATCTTCGCCTTGCCGCCCCAATACTGCGGGAAGGCCTTGAAGCGGACGATCGCATCCTTCTGGTACTGCACGAGATAGAACGGGCCGGTGCCGATCGGATCCTGGTCGATCTTCTCGGGCGTGCCGGCCTTGAGCATCGCGATCGCGTATTCCTTCGACTGGATGCCCGCATACGGCATCGCGAGGTTGGCGAGGAAGGGCGCCTCCGGCTTGTTCAGCACGATCTTCACCGTGTAGTCATCGACGCGATCGACCGACTTCAAGAGCTTGGGCATGCCCATGTCGTTGAAGTAGGAGTGGTTCGAGCTCGTGACCTTGTAGTAGGGGTCGCTCTCCTTCCACTGCCGCTCCATCATGAAGACCACGTCGTCGGCGTTGAAGTCGCGCGTGGGCTTGAAGTTCTTGGAGGTGTTGTGCCACTTCACGCCCTTGCGCAGCTTGAAGGTGTATTCGGTGCCGTCGGGCGAGATGGTCCAGCTTTCGGCCAGGCCCGGGACGACCTTGGTGCCGCCGCGCTCGAACTCGACGAGGTTGTTGTAGACCTGCGTGGTGACGTCGAACGAGGTGCCCGTCGTATTCACCGCCGCGTAGAAGTTCTCGGGACTGCCCTCGGAGCAAAAGACCAGCGTCTTCGCCGAAGCGGCGCCGCAGGCCAGCGCGAGCGCGGCCGGCGCCAGCAGCGAGGCGGCGCGCAGGCGGCGCGAGAATTTGGAGGTGTGGGACATGAGGCTCGGCTCCTTCAGGGTTGAGCCCGCACAGCGGCGGACAGGGATTGGTCGACGCGACGCTCGTCCGCGCCATCCAGAAACTTCTCGGCGTGATGGCACGCCACCAGGCGCTCGTCGAGCAGGCGCGGCAGTGGGCGCTCGGTGCGGCAACGCTCGGTGGCGTGCGCGCAGCGGGTGTTGAACACGCAGCCCGGCGGCGGCGCGAGCGGCGACGGCAGTTCGCCCTTGAGCACGATGCGCTGCTCGGCCGGGCCCGGCGTCGAAGCGAGCAAGGCCTGTGTGTAGGGATGCAGCGGCCGCGCGAAGATGCGCGCCTTGGGGCCCTGCTCGACCGCATGGCCGAGGTACATCACCAGCACGTCGTGCGCGATGTGCCGCACCACGCCGAGGTCGTGCGAAATGAAGAGGTACGAAAGCCCGAGCTCCGCCTGGAGGTCCGCCAGCAGGTTCAGCACCTGCGCCTGGATCGACACGTCGAGCGCCGACACCGGCTCGTCGGCCACCAGCAGTTGCGGCCCGAGCATCAGCGCGCGCGCAATCGCGATGCGCTGCCGCTGGCCGCCGGAGAACATGTGCGGATAGCGGTTCGCGTACTCGGGACGCAAGCCGACGCGGGCGAGCATCTCGCGCGCCTTCGCGGCACGCTCCGCCTTGCCGAGCGTGGTGTTGATCGCGAGCGGGTCCTCGAGCACCGCCCGGATCTTCTTGCGTGGATTGAGCGAGCCGTAGGGATTCTGGAACACGAGTTGCACCGCGCGCCGAAGCTCGCGCTTGCGGTCGGCGGGCGGATGGACCGCATCGGTGCCCACCAGCGTGAGCGAACCGGCGGTGGGCTTCTCGATCAGCGACACCATGCGCGCGAGCGTCGACTTGCCGCATCCCGACTCGCCGACCACCGCGAGCGTGCGGCCCTTTTCCAGCTGGAAGGAGATGCTGCCCACCGCCTGCAGATGCGCCGGCGCGTGGAACAGCCCGCGCCGCACGGTGTAGACGCGCTGCAGGTCCTTCGCCTCGACCACCACTTCGCTCATCGGACGAACTCCACGACCTGGCCGCCGTCGCGCAGGCGGTTCGCATCGCGTTCGGAATCGCCGAGCGGATAGTGGCAGCGCACCTGCCCGCCGAGCCATTCGCGCAGTTCGGGCCGCACGGCGTGCGAATGCGGCGTGGCATAGGCGCAGCGCGGTGCAAAGAGGCAGCCGGCGGGCCGGTCGTGCACGCCCGGCACCACGCCGGCGATGGTGGCAAGACGCCCCTCGCCGGCCGCGCGCTCGGGCAACGCGGCGAGCAGTGCGGCGGTGTAGGGATGCTGCGGCATTGCGAAGAGCTCGTCCACACCGCGTTCTTCCATCAACTGGCCGGCATACATCACGGCCACGCGCTGCGCCATCTCGCTGACCACGCCCATGTTGTGCGTGATCAGCACGAGGCCCATGCCGCGGTCCTTTTGGAGCGTGCGCAGCAGGTCGAGGATCTGCGCCTGGATGGTCACGTCGAGCGCGGTGGTCGGCTCGTCGGCGATCAGGAGGCGCGGGTTGCAGGCGATCGCCATCGCGATCATCACGCGCTGATTCATGCCGCCCGAGAGCTGGTGCGGATAGCTGTTAAGCCGCGACGACGCGGCCGGGATACCGACCTGCTCGAGCAGCTCGACCGCACGCTTCTTCGCTTCGCGCTTGTCGAGGTGCAGGTGCAGCCGCAGCGTTTCCGTCAACTGCCAGCCGATGGTGAAGCAGGGGTTGAGGCTGGTCGTCGGCTCCTGGAAGATCATCGCGATGTCCTTGCCGACGAGGCGGCGCCGCGCCTTGTCCGGAATGCCGAGCAGGTCCTGCCCCGCGAAGCGCAGATGCTCCGCACGCACCCGGCCCGGCCAGCCGATGAGCCCCATCAGCGCCATCATGGTGACGCTCTTGCCCGAGCCCGATTCGCCGACGATGCCGAGCACCTCGCCTTCTTCGAGGCGCAGGCTCACGCCGTCGACCGCGTGCAGCGTGCCGCCCTGCGAAGGGAACTCCACGTGGAGATCGCGAATGTCGAGGAGCATCAGCCCACCCCCGTTGCTTGCTCGCTTCGCGTAGCCGCCTCCCCCTCAAGGAGGCGCTGCCAGCGGCCCGGCAAAGCCGGTTCCGCGGCAGCTCTGGCACAACGATACGTTCGGGCGCGTTGATCATGAAGTCATCTCTTCAACTTGGGATCCAGCGCGTCGCGCAGGCCGTCGCCCAGCAGATTGAAGGCGAGCACGGCCGCGAGGATCGCGAGACCCGGGAACGTCACGACCCACCATGCGCGCAGCACGAACTCGCGCGCGTCGGCGAGCATCGTTCCCCACTCCGGCGAAGGTGGTTGAGCGCCCAGGCCGAGGAAGCCCAGTGCCGCTGCATCGAGAATCGCGGTCGATACGCCCAGCGATGCCTGCACGATCAGCGGCGCGGCGCAATTGGGCAGCACTTCGCTGAACATCAGGCGCAGCGTGCCTGCGCCGCTCACGCGCGCCGCAGTCACGTAATCGCGCGAGACTTCGGAGATCACCGCCGCCCGCGTGATGCGCACGTAGTGCGGCAGCACCACGATCGCGACCGCGAGCATCGCGTTGATGAGCCCCGGCCCGAGGATCGCGACGATCACGATCGCGAGCAGCAGGCTCGGCAGCGTGAGGACCACGTCCATCAGCCGCATGATCGCGATCTCGAGCACGCCGCGGAAGAAGCCCGCGACCATGCCGAGTGCAATGCCCACCGCCACCGAGATCGCCACCACCGCGACACCGATCGACAGCGACAGCCGGGCGCCGAACATTAGCCGCGAGAGCAGGTCGCGGCCGATGGCGTCGGTGCCGAGCAGATGCGTCGCGGAGCCGCCCGCCTGCCAGGCCGGTGGCAGCAGGAAGGCGCTGCTGTCGGTCTGGTTGGGTGCATGCGGCGCGATCCACGGCGCGAAGAGCGCCACCAGCAGCAGGATCACGATGACGCCGAGACCGATCACTGCACCGCGATTGGCGGAAAACGAAATCCAGAACTCGCGCCACGGGCCGGGCGGCGCGCTCTTGTTGGAAGGAACAGCCACCGAGCTCATCGTGCCTGCCTGATACGCGGATTGATGAAACCGTACGCCAGGTCGACGATCACGTTGACCAGCATCACGATCACGCCGAGCAGCAGCATGCCGCCCTGCAGCACCGGATAGTCCCGGCGCGCGATGGCCTCGATGAGCCACTTGCCGACGCCCGGCCACGAGAAGATCGTCTCGGTCAGGATCGCGCCGGTGAAGAGCACGCCAACCTGCAAGCCGATCACCGTCACCACCGGGATCAGCGCGTTGCGCAGCGCATGCACGCCGACCACGCGCAGTGGCGAGAGGCCCTTGGCGCGCGCGGTGCGGATGTAGTCCTCGCCCAGGACTTCGAGCATGGCCGAGCGCGTCATGCGCGCGATCACCGCCAGCGTGTTGGTGCCCAGCACGATGGCAGGCAGGACGAGGTGCTGCACCGCCGAGAGAAACGCACCCTTGTCGTCCGACAGCAGCGAATCGATCAGCAGGAAGCCGGTGACCGGCTCGATGTAGTACTGCACCGCGATGCGGCCCGACACCGGCGTCCAGCCGAGCTGCACCGAGAAGAACAGGATCAGCAGCAGCCCCCACCAGAAGATCGGCATCGAATAGCCGGTGAGCGAGGTCGCCATCACGCCATGATCGAACAGCGAGTTGCGCTTGACCGCGGCGATGATGCCCGCCGGAATGCCCAAGAGCAACGCGAAGAGCACCGCGCAGATCGCGAGCTCGACCGTGGCCGGGAACAGCGCGAGGAATTCGCTCATCACCGGCTCCTGCGTGATCACCGACTTGCCCAGATCGCCGTGCAGCACGCGCTCGATGTAGATGCCGTATTGCGTGAAGAGCGGCTTGTCGAGCCCGTATTCCTTCAGCAGGACGGCGTGGCGCGCAGGATCGATGCCGCGCTCGCCCGCGAGCGTTTCAATCGGGTCGCCGGGGACCAGCCGGATCAGGAAAAAGGCGAGCAAGGTCATGCCGATGAAGGTCGGCACGAGCAGGCTCGCACGGGTGAAGACGAAGCGGAACATCCATCCCCAATATGCAAGAGCGATGCCGGGTCTCGTCCCCGGCGGAACCCTTATTTCTTGATGTCGCGCAGCTCGCGGCGAAGGATCTTCCCGACCGGCGTCTTGGGCAGGTCGGTGCGGAACTCGATCACGCGCGGCCGCTTGTAGCCGGTGAGGTTGTCGTGGCAGAACGCGCGCACCTCGGCTTCGGTGAGGTCGGGGTTCTTCTTCACGATCACGAGCTTCACGGCTTCACCGGTCTTCTCGTCGGGGATGCCGACCGCCGCGCATTCGAGCACGCCGGGGATCAGCGCGACCACGTCCTCGATCTCGTTCGGATACACATTGAAGCCCGACACCAGGATCATGTCCTTCTTGCGATCGACGATCTTGAAGTAACCGCGCTCGTCGACGACGGCGACGTCGCCGGTCTTGAAGAAGCCGTCGGCCGTCATGACCTTGGCCGTCTCGTCGGGGCGCTGCCAGTAGCCCGCCATCACCTGCGGCCCCTTCACCGCCAACTCGCCGGACTGGCCGGGCGCGACTTCGTGGCCCTCGTCATCGACCAGCTTCACGTAGGTGCTCGGCAGCGGCACGCCGATGGTGCCGGTGT
Organism: Variovorax ureilyticus; assembly: GCF_050632185.1. GTDB lineage: Bacteria > Pseudomonadota > Gammaproteobacteria > Burkholderiales > Burkholderiaceae_C > Variovorax > Variovorax ureilyticus_A. The sequence goes on along the minus strand of NZ_CP192579.1, from coordinate 19,645 downwards.
AGGCGGTGCTGGTGGTCGGGTTGCAGGTGACCGACGGCGAGGTTTCCGAGAGACCGTAGCCTTCGCAGATCGGACAGCCGGTCTTCTCGAGCCAGAGCTTCGCGACCGCGCCCTGCACCGCCATGCCGCCGCCGACCGAGACCTTCAGGTTCTTCCAGTTGACGGTGTTGAAGTCGGGATGGTTCGCGAGCCCATTGAACAGCGTGTTGACCGCCGGAAAGCTGTGGAAGGTGTGCTTCGACAGTTCCTTGAGCACCGCTGCGATATCGCGCGGATTGGGGATGAGGATCAGCTTCCCGCCGGTGCGCATGGAGAGCATCATGCCGACCGTGAACGCGAAGATGTGATAGAGCGGCAGCGCGCAGACGCTGGTGGGCTGCTCGCCGGCCGGCACCTTCTGCATGACGGGGTCGTTCCACGCCTCGGACTGCAGCACGTTCGCGATGACGTTGCGATGCAGCAGCACCGCGCCCTTCGAGACGCCCGTGGTGCCGCCGGTGTACTGCAGCACCGCCACGTCGTCGGGACCGATCGCCGGCACCTGCAGCTTGCGCGACGCGCCCTTCTCGAGGGCGTCGTTGAAGCGCACCGCGCCCGGCAGGCTGTACGCGGGCACCATCTTCTTCACGTTGCGCACGACGTAATTGACGATCGCCCCCTTCAGCAGGCCGAGCCGGTCGCCCATCGAGGCCAGCACGATGTGCTTGACCGGCGTGTGCGCGAGGCACTGCTGCAGCGTGGTGCCGAAGTTCTCGATCAGCACGATGGCCTTGGCGCCCGAGTCCTTGAGCTGGTGCTCCAGTTCACGCGGCGTGTAGAGCGGATTGACGTTGACCAGGATCATCCCGGCGCGCAGCAGGCCCGCGACCGAGATCGGGTACTGCGGGCAGTTGGGCATCATCACCGCGACGCGGTCGCCCTTCGCGAGTCCGAGGCCCTGCAGGTAGGCCGCGAAGGCGCGGCTCTGGCGATCGACCTCGGCGTAGCTCACGTCCTTGCCCATGAAGCTGTAGGCCGTGCGGTCGGCGTACTTGGTGAAGCTTTCCTCCATCAGGCCGACGAGCGACGAATAGTGCGAAGCATCGATGTCGGCAGGCACGCCTTGCGGATAGCTTGAAAGCCAGGGGCGATCGGTCACGTTGAAGTCTCCAGAATCTCGATACGAAAATTGCCGCTATCGTAACTTGACGTACCCAAGCGGCACGGGTCGCGCCTGCGTGCGACCCGTGTCAAAAGAACCGACGCGCCTACGACCAGGGCACCCGCGGAACCGGCTTTGCCGGGCCGCTGGGATTACCCCTGAAAGGGGGTGTCAGAGCCACACGAAGTGGGCGAGGCTGGGGGTCACTCAATAGCCTTCGCCATGTCCTCGACCACCTTCTTGGCGTCGCCGAAAACCATCATGGTCTTGTCCATGTAGAACAGCTCGTTGTCCAGGCCCGCATAGCCGGCGGCCATGCTTCGCTTGTTCACGATCACCGTCTTGGCCTTGTAGGCCTCCAGGATCGGCATGCCGTAGATCGGCGTGCCCTTCTGCAGCGCGGCCGGGTTCACCACGTCGTTGGCGCCCAGGATGATCGCCACATCGGCACTGGCCGAACTCGCCGTTGATGTCCTCCATCTCGAAGACCTGGTCGTAGGGCACTTCGGCTTCCGCGAGCAGCACGTTCATGTGGCCGGGCATGCGGCCCGCCACCGGGTGGATCGCGTACTTCACCGTCACGCCCTTGTGCGTGAGCTTCTCGGCCAGTTCGTTGACCGCATGCTGCGCACGGGCCACCGCGAGGCCGTAGCCCGGCACGATGATCACGGTGTCCGCGTTGGACAGCATGAAGGCCGCATCGTCCGCGCTGCCGCTCTTGACCGGGCGCTGCTCCTTGGCGCCGCCGACGGCTGCGGTCGCCTCGCCGCCGAAGCCGCCCAGGATCACGCTGAAGAACGAGCGATTCATCGCCTTGCACATGATGTAGGAGAGGATCGCGCCCGAGGAGCCCACCAGCGAGCCGGCCACGATCAGCATCGCGTTGTTCAGGCTGAAGCCGATGCCCGCCGCCGCCCAGCCCGAGTAGCTGTTGAGCATCGACACCACCACCGGCATGTCGGCGCCGCCGATCGGGATGATGATGAGCACGCCCATCACGAAGGCCAGGATCACCATCAGCAGGAAGGCCAGCCAGCTTTCGGTGGCCATGTAGGCCAGGCCCAGGCCGATGGTCACCAGGCCCAGGATCAGGTTCAGCATGTGCTGGCCCTTGAACTGCACCGGTGCGCCCTGGAAGAGGCGGAACTTGTACTTGCCCGAGAGCTTGCCGAAGGCGATGACCGAGCCGCTGAAGGTGATCGCGCCGATGGCGGCACCGAGGAACAGTTCGAGCCGGTTGCCGGTCGGGATCGCGTAGCGCAGGAAGCCGTCGACGATCATCGCGCCTTCGGGCGTGTTGACCGTGCCGGTGGCCGCCACCGGCAGCGGGGTGATGCCGAAGGCCCAGGGCTCGACGACGGCCGCCACCGCGATGAAGACGGCCGCCAGACCGATCATGCTGTGGAAGAAGGCCACCAGCTCGGGCATCTGCGTCATCTCGACGGTCTTGGCGCGGTAGGCGCCGTAGCCGCCGCCGACAACGAGACCCAGCAGCACCCATCCCATGCCGATCGCCTTGCCGCCCGAGAGCTGCACGATCAGCGCGGCGGTGGTCAGCACGGCGATCGCCATGCCGACCATGCCGAAGATGTTGCCGCGAATCGAGGTGGTGGGATGCGAGAGGCCCTTGAGGGACTGGATGAAGCAGACCGATGCGATCAGGTACAAGAGCGTGACGACATTCATCGACATGTCAGTGCCCCTCCGCCTTGGCGGCGCCGGCGGCCGGCTTCTTGTCCTTCTTCTTGAACATCTCCAGCATGCGCCGGGTGACCAGGAAGCCGCCGAAGACGTTCACCGCCGCCAGCGCCACGGCGAGCACGCCCATGGTCTTGCCGAGCGCGGACTCGGTGAGCGCCGCAGCGAGCATCGCGCCGACGATGACGATGGCGGAAATGGCGTTGGTGACCGCCATCAGCGGCGTGTGCAGCGCCGGCGTGACGGTCCACACCACGTGGTAGCCCACGTAGATGGCCAGCACGAAGATGATGAGGTTGATGACGGTGTGGGATACGGGATCCATGGCTTCTTCTCCTCGGGGGTTCTCGTCGTTCGCTTGCTCGTTTACTTCTTCGTGACCTGGCCGTCCTGCGTCATGCGGCAGGCGGCGACGATGTCGTCCTCGAGGTCGATCTTGAGCCCGCCTTCCTTCGGCAGCACGAGCTTGAGGAAGTCGAGCACGTTGCGCGCGTAGAGCGAGGAGGCATCGGCCGCGACGAGCGCCGGCAGGTTGGTCTCGCCGACGAGCGTGACGCCGTGCTTCACGACCGTCTTGTCGGCTTCGGTCAGCGGGCAGTTGCCGCCGACGCCCTCGGGGCCCTTGCCAGCGGCGATGTCGACAATGACCGAGCCCGGCTTCATGGCCTTGACCATGTCTTCGGTGACGAGCGTCGGGGCGGCGCGGCCGGGGATCAGTGCGGTGGTGATGACCACGTCGGCCAGCGCCACGCGCTTGGCGACCTCGACCTTCTGGCGATCGAGCCAGCTCTGGGGCATTGGTCGCGCATAGCCGCCGACGCCTTCGGCGGCTTCTTTTTCTTCGGCGGTCTCATAGGGCACGTCGATGAACTTGGCGCCGAGCGATTCGACCTGCTCCTTGACCGAGGGGCGCACATCCGAAGCCTCGATCACCGCGCCGAGGCGCTTGGCGGTGGCGATCGCCTGCAGGCCCGCGACGCCGACGCCGAGGATCACGACACGGGCGGCCTTCACGGTGCCGGCGGCCGTCATGAGCATCGGGAAGAAGCGCTGGTACTTGTCGGCGGCCATCATGATGGCCTTGTAGCCGGCGATGTTCGCTTGCGAGGAGAGCACGTCCATGCTCTGCGCGCGCGTGGTGCGGGGGGCCGCTTCCAGTGCGAAGGATGTGAGCCCTGCGGTGGCCAGGCGCTGCAGGCCCGCGGCATCGAAGGGATTGAGCATGCCGACCAGCACGGTCGCGGGCTTCATGAGGGCGGTCTCGCGCTCGTCGGGCCCGCGCACCTTCAGCACGATCTCGCAACCGAAGGCGCCTGCAGCATCGGTGATCTCCGCACCGGCAGCCTGGTAGGCGGCATCGGTGACGCTGGCGATGGTGCCCGCACCGGATTGCACTCGCACGGTGTGACCCTGCTGCACCAGTTTCTTCGCGGTTTCCGCCGTGACGGCCACTCTGGTTTCACCTGGCGCAGTTTCGGCCGGCACGCCTATGAGCATGGGGGATCTCCTCGGGAAGCGTTGGAATTGACGCTGAGCTTACATGAAGACGCTGCGCCGACGTCACCCCCTGTCGCGGCATCGACATGCACCTCAGGGCGCATCCGTATTGACAGAGCAGCTACGAAATCGATAGCAATTTCAGCATGCGCAGCAGTCCGTCGGATGGTGGACCGGAATCAGCGCGCAATGGGTACACTGACGCTCGCGCGCCACGGACGAGACACCGGGCCAGCACCAAAACAAGATACAGGGAATGGAATGCGAATTGCAGCGCTCGACGACGAGCCGTGCCAGCTCGAACTCATCCGGCACACGATGGGAGACATGGGCCACGAATGCCATGGCTTCACCGAAGGCAAGGTCCTGTTACGCGATCTTCGCCAACAAAGCTACGACCTGCTGATCCTCGACTGGAGCCTGCCCGACGTGCAGGGCCCCAGCGTGGTGCGATGGATCCGAAAGGATCTCAACAGCCGCATTCCGATCCTGTTCGTCACGAACCGCCGCGAAGAACAGGACATGGTGGAGGGCCTCGCCGCCGGCGCCGACGACTTCATGGTCAAGCCGATCCGCGTCGGGGAACTGCAGGCGCGCGTCCGCGCATTGCTGCGCCGCTCCTATCCGGCCCTGGATGGCGCCGACCTGAATTTCGGCGACTACCAGTTCAGCCTCGCGACCCGCACGCTGCGCGTCAAGGGCCGGACGGTCGAGCTCAGCCACCGCGAATACGACCTGGCCTTCCTGCTGTTCCAGAACATCGGACGCCTGCTGTCGCGCCAGCATCTGCGTGAAGCCATCTGGGGCGAGACCAACGAACAGCCCTCCCGAACGCTCGACACCCACATCTCGCGCCTGAGGGTCAAGCTCGAGCTGGTGCCGTCGAACGGCTTCCTGCTGTCGGCGGTGTACGGCCTGGGCTACCGCCTGGAGTGCGCGAACAGCGACCTGCTCGATCCGTTCAGCTCGCCGCCCGCACCGCCCTCGACCGGTACGCCGAAATGAGCGGGGCCGCCCACAGTCAGGGCGGCTCCGATCCCCGGCACGGTCCCGGCCGCGCAAAGGTGGGGCCCGCCCGGCGGCTGCGCCGCTGGCTCCAGCGCCGCGGGCAGTGGATGCTGCTGGCGATCGGCCTGTCCTCGCTCGTCACCTTGCTCAGCCTGACCCAGCCGCTGCCGCGGGTCGACCAGCTTCTCCAGGACAGCGCCCGCGCGGCGCTGGCGCCGCCGCCTTCAGAGGACATCGTGATCGTCGCGATCGACGAGAAAAGCCTCGCGGCGATCGGGCGCTGGCCCTGGCGGCGTGCGATCCACGCCGAGCTGCTGAGGCGCATCGCCGCGCAATCGCCCAAGTGCATCGGACTGAACCTGATGCTGATCGACCCCGACACCGAGCACCCCGGCGACGACCCGGCGCTCGCGCAGGCGATGCAGGACAGCGGCTGCGTGGTGCTGCCGATGTCGGTCAGCGCGCCGGCGCCGCAGATCCTGCTGGAGCGGCTCCCCGAATCCGCGCTCGCCAAGGCGGCCGCCGGCATCGGACATACGCATCTCGTGATCGATCAGGACGGCGTCGTTCGGAGCGTCTACCTGCATGAAGGCTTCGCGGGCCGCATGCGCCCGCATTTCACGCTCGCGCTGCGCGATGCGGCGCTCGGCCACGCCGACGCGCCGCCGCCGCAGGCGCCGCCCGGCACGCCCGGGCCGTGGCTGCACAGCGACCAGCAGGCACTGCTGTTCGCGCACGGACCGGGGCGCTTCAAAACGCTCCCGTACATCGACGTGCTGCAAGGCAAGGTGCCGCCCGACGTGTTCCGCAACCGATACGTGCTGGTGGGCGCCACCGCGCCCAGCCTCGGCGACGTGCATGCCAACACCTCGCCCGACGTACCGGGCCTGATGTCCGGCGTCGAGATCTTCGCGAACGTGCTCCAGTCGCTGACCGACGGGCGGCCCGTCGTGATCGCGAAGCCCTGGCAGGACCTGCTCTTCAATCTCGGGCCGCTGGCGGTGGCGCTGCTCGGCGTGCTGTGGCTGCGGCCGCTGGGCGTGGTGGCGCTGATCGGCACGATGCTCGCGCTCCAGCTCGGCATCCATCTCGGGCGGCCGTCGATCGGCGTGCTCTTCGCGCCCGCGGCCGGCGTCGCCGGGCTGTTGCTTCTCTATCCGCTCTGGAGCCTGATGCGCCTTTCAGCGGCGGTGCGCTACCTGCGCCGCGGCACCGCGGACATCCTGCGCGATGTGGGCCGCCGGCCGGCGGCACCGCCGCAGCGCATCGCGGGCGACTTCCTCGACCGCCAGATGGAGGCGACGCGCGCGGCCGTCGACAGCATGCGCGACATGCACCGCTTCGTGCGCGACGGCCTCGATCACCTGCCGGACGCGACCATCACGCTGGACACCCGCGGCCGCGTCGTGCTCGCCAACGCCGCCGCGCTGGCCTACTGGGAGCGCGATGCCTCCGAGATGATCGGCACCGATGCGCACGCGCTCATGGCCGGCGTCCGCCGCCGCACCACTGGCGCTCCGATGATGCCGCCCGGCGCGCTGCTCGCGGAGCTGCAGCCGATCACCGGCGAAGGCACGGATGCGCTAGGGCGCTCGCTGCTGCTGCGCTGCGTGCCCTTCTTCAATGCCGACAACGCGCATGGGGGCTGGATGATCGCGCTGGTCGACATCACCGAGATGCGCCGCGCGCAAAGCCAGCGCGACGAGGCGCTGCGCTTCATCTCTCACGACGCGCGGGAGCCCAGCGCCTCGATCCTCACCATCCTCGAACTCGCGCGCCAACGGCCCGACTCGCTCCGCCTCGAGCAACTGCTTTCGGGCATCGAACGCAAGGCGCGGACCGGACTCGAGTTGGCCGACGGATTCGTGAACCTCGCGCGCGCAGAGGCCGAGCGCTTCCGCCCCGAGGTGCTCGACCTCGCGACGCTGGTTCAGCAGGCGATCGACGACGGCTGGGCGAATGCGCAGCAGCGGCAGGTGCGGGTGCTGCTCGTGGCGGCGCCCGACGAGGCGCTGTGCATCGCCGACCGCACACTGCTGATGCGCGCGCTGACCAATGTGCTCGGCAACGCGCTCAAGTACTCGCCGCAGGGGGCCGATCTCGAATGCAGCGTGCGCGAGCAAGACCGGCACTGGCGCATCGGATTCCGCGACCACGGCCCCGGCATCCCGGTCGAGCTACAGTCGCAGCTTTTCCAGCCCTTCCACCGCCTGCATCACAAGGCGCATCCCGAAGTCCACGGCGTCGGCCTCGGACTGCTGCTGGTGCGCACCGTGGTGCAGCGACACGGCGGAACGGTCGAGATCGACAGCGCCGAGGGACAAGGCTGCACCGTCACGCTGGTGCTGCCGAAGCCCACCGCCGCCGAGCTCGACGCGCTGACACCGACCCAGGAGTAGCAAGCACATGGCAATGCGATGGAAGCCCAACGTCACGGTAGCGGCGGTGATCGAGAAGAATGGCCGCTTCCTGCTCGTCGAAGAAGAAACGTCCAATGGTCTGATGCTCAACACGCCCGCCGGCCACCTCGATCCCGGCGAATCGCCCGCCGAAGGCTGCATTCGCGAGACGCTCGAAGAGACGGCACACCACTTCACGCCGACCGCGCTGCTGGGCGTCTACATGGCCCGCACGCGCCGCGCGGACGACATCACCTACATGCGCTTCGCCTTCACCGGCACGCTGGGCGCATTCGAGGCCGATCGTCCGCTCGACGACGGCATCGTGCGGACGCTATGGATGACTGCCGACGAGATTCGCGCAAGCCGCGAGCGGCACCGCAGCCCGCTGCTGCTGCAGTGCGTCGAGGACTTCCTCGCGGGCAAGCGCTATCCGCTCGATCTGATCCACATCGACGCGTCGGTGGGCGCGCTGGACGCCTAGCCTGCGACGGCTTTCGCGATCACGCCGCCGCCCAGGCAGACTTCGCCGTCGTAGAGCACCGCCGACTGCCCCGGCGTGACGGCCCATTGCGGCTGCGCGAAGTCCAGCCGGAACACGCCATTCGCGCCTTCGGCAAGATCGCAGTCCGAATCCGCCTGCCGATAGCGCGACTTGGCCGCATAGGCGCCCTGCGCAGGGGCTTCGCCCGCGACCCAGCTTGCGTCATCAGCCTCCAGCGCATTCGACAACAGCCACGGATGGTCATGCCCCTGCACCACCCACAGCGTGTTGTTCTCGATGTCCTTGCGCGCCACGAACCACGGCGCATGCTCGCCGCCGCTGCGCTGCGCGCCCTTCTCCTTGATGCCGCCGATGCCGAGACCCTGTCGCTGCCCGAGCGTGTAGAAGCTCAGCCCCTGGTGCTCGCCGATCTTGCGGCCGCGCTCGTCACGGATCGGGCCCGGTTCCTTCGAGATGTAGCGGTTGAGGAACTCGCGGAACGGCCGCTCGCCGATGAAGCAGATACCGGTCGAATCCTTCTTCTTCGCGTTCGGCAGCCCGATCTCGTCGGCGATGCGGCGCACCTCGGTCTTGCGCAGCTCGCCGACCGGGAACATCGTCTTCGACAGCTGCTGCTGGTTCAGGCGGTGGAGAAAGTAGCTCTGGTCCTTGGCCGAATCGAGCCCCTTGAGCAGCTCGTGCCGGCCGGCCTTCTCGTTGAAGCGCACACGGGCATAGTGGCCGGTCGCGATCTTCTGGGCGCCCAGGCGCATCGCATGGTCGAGGAAGGCCTTGAACTTGATCTCGGCGTTGCACAGCACGTCGGGGTTCGGCGTGCGGCCGGCCTGGTATTCGCGCAGGAATTCGGCGAAGACGCGGTCCTTGTAGTCGGCCGCGAAATTGACGTGCTCGATCTCGATGCCCAGCACGTCGGCCACGCTGGCGGCGTCGACGAAGTCGATGTTCGACGAGCAGTACTCGCTGTCGTCATCGTCTTCCCAGTTCTTCATGAAGATGCCGACCACCTCGTGGCCCTGCTCTTTCAGCAGGTGCGCCGTGACCGCGGAGTCCACTCCGCCGCTCAGGCCCACCACGATGCGCTGCTTTTTCATAGGGCAGGGATTGTCTCAGCCCGGCCAAGCCGGTGCCCGCGCCGGGGAAATCCGCGGCACGCCGCCGCGGGCGCTCTCAGGCCTTGGCGGTGACCTCGCCGCGCACGCCCGCGACGATCTCGTAGGACGCGAGCCGCGCTGCGTGATCGAAGATCTGCGAAGTGATCATCAGCTCGTCCGCGCCAGTCTGGTCGACGAAGGCCTGCAGGCGGGCGCGCACCGTGTCGCGCGAGCCCACCGCGGAGCACGACAGCACCGAATCGAGCAGCGCGTTCTCGGCCGGGCCGACGCGCTCGCGGTAGCCTGCGAGCGGCGGCGGCAGGCGTCCGGGGCGTCCGCTGCGCAGGTTCACGAAAGCCTGTTGCCACGAGGTCGCGCGGAACTGGGCTTCTTCGTCGGTGTCGGCCGCGAACACGTTGAAGCCCAGCATCACGTAGGGCTTGGCGAGTTGCGCCGAGGGCTTGAAGGTCTCGCGGTAGATGCGGATCGCCTGCATGAGCTGCTGCGGCGCGAAGTGCGAGGCGAACGCATACGGCAGCCCCAGGTGGGCCGCGAGCTGCGCGCCGAAGGTGCTCGAACCGAGAATCCACACCGGCACTTCCAGCCCCATGCCGGGCACGGCGCGCACCGGCTGGCGCGGCTCCTTGGACATGAAGTCCATCAGCTCGATCACGTCCTGCGGAAAGCGGTCGGCATCGGATTGAAGATCGCGCCGCAAGGCCTGCGCGGTGCGCTGGTCGGAACCCGGCGCGCGGCCGAGGCCGAGATCGATGCGGCCCGGGTAGAGCGATTCGAGCGTGCCGAACTGCTCGGCGATCACCAGCGGCGAGTGGTTGGGCAGCATCACGCCGCCGGCGCCGATGCGGATGGTCGAGGTGCCCGCGCCGACATAGGCCAGCAGCACCGCGGTCGCCGCACTCGCAATGCCGGGCATGCCATGGTGCTCGGCCAGCCAGTAGCGGCGGAAGCCGAGCTTCTCGCCATGCTGGGCGAGACTCAGCGAGTTGCGGAACGACTGGGCGGCATCGCCGCCTTCGACGATGGGGGAAAGATCGAGAATCGAGAACGGGACCATTGCGGTATCTTCACCCGGATCGGCCGGCTTCTGTCGCGAAGGGATATTCGGCCAACAACGACGAGCTTCGGAGATATGGCAATTCGGTTTTCCAGTTGGTGGGCGCTTCTTTTCGTTCTGGCGTTGAGCGCATGCGGTTCGCTTCCGACCGGCGTGCAGCGGCCGGCGTCCCACAGCCTTCAGGCATCGCCGGACGAAAGCCCGCTCGCCCGAATCGCGGCCACGCAGCTTCCACCCGGTGCGCAGTCCGGCTTCAGGCTGCTGCCGCTGGGCTCGTACGCGCTGGATGCGCGGCTGGCGCTCATCGATGGTGCCACGCGCACGCTCGACGTGCAGTACTACATCATGGAGAACGATGCCTCGGGGCGCGCGGTCTTCCGGGCGCTGAAGGAAGCGGCCGGACGCGGCGTGCGCGTGCGCCTGCTGCTCGACGACTTCAACAGCACCGGCGCCGAGCCGCTGATCGAGGCGCTCTCGGGCGTCCCCAATCTGGAGATCCGCCTGTTCAACCCCTTCTGCTGCGCACGCACGAGCTTCGCGGGCCGGGTGTTGACCTCGCTCGGCGATCTTCCACGGCTCGACCATCGGATGCACAACAAGCTGCTGATCGCCGACGGCGCGCTGGCGATCGTCGGCGGACGCAACATCGCGGACGACTACTTCACGCGCAGCCCGGTCGCCAACTTCGTCGACCTCGATGCGATCGCCGCGGGGCGGGTGGTGCCGCAACTGGGCCTCATCTTCGACCGCTACTGGAACAGCGAGGAGTCGTTCCCCGCCAGCTATTTCTCGCCGGACGCCGCGCCCGCATCGCGCGACGCGGCGCTGCAGCAGCTTCTGCCGGCCGATGCAGCGAAGATTCCCATCGAACTTCCCGACAAGGACATCCTCGGACAGGAGCCGGTCGGCAAGGAGCTGCGCGAGCGCCGGCTCAAACTGGTGCCCGGCCTCGCGTATGCCGTGGCGGACCAGCCCTCCAAGCGCCTGGAGGGCAAGGAAGAGATCGAGAACAACAGCCTCATGACCGGCGCCGTCTACCAGATGCTCGGCGCGCGCTCCGACCTCGTGGTCGCGTCGCCCTACCGGTGCCCGGCAAACGCGGGATCGAGATACTGCGGAGCCTGCAGCGAAAGGGCGTGGAAGTGACGCTCGTGACCAATTCGCTGCCGGCCAGCGATTCGGCGGTCGTCTACTTCGGCTATGCGCGCTACCGTTCCGCGATCCTGAAATCCGGCGTCGATCTGTACGAGCTGAGCGCGATCGCTCCGCGCGAGAGCAGGACGATCTTCGGCGGGTCGTCCAAGGGCCGGCTCCACGCGAAGCTCGCGGTGATCGACAAGGAGGTGGTGCTTCTGGGGTCGCTCAACTTCGACCCGCGCTCGGCGCGCAAGAACACCGAAGTGGGCGTGGCCGTCGAAAGCCCGGCGCTCGCCGAACAGGCGCTGCACATCGTCGACGCCATGAAGTCCGAGGCCTACCGCGTCCGCCGTGCACCCGAGGGCGGCGGCACGCTGGCGTGGGTGCCGCCCGATGCGGCCGACGACGACGAGACGCTGGAAGGCGAGCCCGGCATCTCGCCGCTCAGCGCGCTCCAGCGGTTGCTGCTGCAGCCGCTGGTACCGGAGGACTACCTGTGATCAGGACAGCGCCTTGGCCTTCAGCCGCTCGAACTCCTGCTGGTTGATGGTGCCCGCATCGAGCAGCGCCTTGGCGTCGGCGATCTGCTCGGACGGCGACTTACCGGCCACCTGGCGGATGTAGGCGTCGGTGTCGGACTTGGCGCGCGCGAGGCTCGCGCGCTGGCGCTCCGCCATGCCGCGGCCGCGCGCGATGATGTAGATGATCGCCGTCAGGCCCGGCAGGACGATGAGGCCGATGATCCACAGCACCTTGTAGCCGCCGCCCAGTTCCGAATCGCGAAAGAGGTCGCCGATGATCTGGAACAGGATGAGCAGATAGACGATGAGGACGAAGGTCGACAGCAGCAGTTGGATCAGGTCCCAGAAGTTGCTCATTGGATTTCCTTTTGAAGTGATGAAGATGGAAAGCGGTTCAGCGCAAGGTGGCTTTGTGGGTCCAGGTGCGCAGCAGCCCGAGCACGAAGCCGCCGGTGAACATGCCCAGCACGTACACCAGCAGGACCATCACGGAGGTCGGCAGCGTGACGCTCATCGAGAACAGCGAAACGGTCACCGACTCCATGTTCTGGATTTTGAACAGCAGGACGACGCCCGCAAAGACCACGATCAGGGCGATATAGAGATAGCGCGTCATACGAGAGCTCCATGAGAAATCAAAACGGCCTGCAAGTGCATCACGACCGCTCTACACGGTGATGGCACCCGAGGCGAGCGCGAACAAGGCTGCGAACGCGGCGATCACCAGCGCCCCGAAGACGAACACCTCGGGCAGCGTGAAGATCCGGGCTTTCTGCTCCCGCCGCGCGAGAAAGTAAAGCACGGTGCCGGGTGCGTACAGCACCGCCGAGAGCAACAGGAACTTCAAGCCGCCCGCGTACAGCATGCCCATGGCATACACCGTCGCGATCGCGCCGCGCACGCCGTCGACGTTCCGATCGCTGCGCGGATCGGCTTCGTAGGTCTCGCCGGTCCATGCGATCTTGAGGCCGTAGGCTGCGACCAGCAGGTAGGGAATGAGCGTCATCGCGCTCGTCATCTTCAGCGCGAGCGTGAATGCGTACTCGGCGAACCACGTCACCAGCAAAAAGAGCTGGATGACGATGTTGGACAGCCAGAGCGCTGCGGCAGGCGCTCCGTTGGCGTTCTCGCGCGCGAGGAAGGCGGGCATGGTCTGGTTCTTGGCCGCCGAGTGCAGCACCTCGGCCGCCAGCAGCGACCACGAGAGATAGTTGCCGAGGATGGAGATCAACAGGCCGACGCTGATGAAGACCAGCCCCCAGGGACCGACGAGCGCGGCCATCACGCCGGCCAGCGCGGGCGTCGGCAGCACGGCGAGTTCCGGCCGCAGCAGCACGCCGTACGAAAGAATGGTCACGAGCACGAGGAGGCACAGCACGCCGAGGAAGCCGAGCACGGTGGCAATGCCGACATCCTCGCGCCGCCGAGCGTAGCGCGAATAGACGCTTGCGCCTTCGATGCCGACGAACACGAACACCGTGACCAGCATCGTGCTGCGGACCTGGCTCGCGACGCTCGACAGGCTTGCCTCCTGGCCACCCCAGAAGTTGAGCGCGAAGATGTCTGCCCTGAAACCCACGATGGCGACCACGATGAAGACGAAGATCGGGACGATCTTCGCAATGGTCGCGATGGTGTTCAACGCCGCCGCTTCCTTCACGCCGCGCAGCACGAGCACATGCACGCCCCACAGCACGATGGACGCCGAGACGATCGCAGTCACCGTCGTTCCGTCGCCGAAGACCGGGAAGAACTGGCCCAGCGTGGCCTTGATCAACACGAGGCAGGCCACGTCCGCGAGGCAGCAGCCGATCCAGTAGCCCACGGCCGATGCGAAGCCGAGATAGCTTCCGAAGCCCTCGCGCGCGTAGGCATAAATGCCGGTGTCGAGATCGGGCCGCCGGCGCGAGAGCGTCTGGAACACGAAGGCCAGCATCAGCATCCCGAAGCCGGCGATCACCCACGCGATGAGGGCGCCCGCCACGCCCGTCGAGCGCGCGAACGCGGACGGCACCGCGAAGATGCCGGAACCGATCATCGAACCGACGACGAGCGCGATGAGGGCGCCCAGCGACAGTTGCAGATTCTTGGGTGTGCTCATGCCGGGTTCGTGTCTCCTGTTCAGATGGTGATGGCGCCCGTGGCGAGGCCGTAGAGACCCACGACCGCGCCGATGACAACGACGATGAGGATGACCCAGTCGATCGGTGTGAAGACCTGCTTGCCCCGCTCGCGCCGCGCCCAGATGTACAGGACGGTGCCGGGTGCATACAGGATGGCGGCCAGCAGGATGAACTTCAGGCCGCCCGCGTAGATCATGAAGATCGTGTAGAGAGCCGCCGCTGCCGCGATGAAAAGGTCCCGCCCGCGCTCCTGCGGGCGCACCTGGTAGCTCTCGCCCCGCTTGGACAGCAGCACGCCGTAGGCCGCCACGAACAGGTACGGAATCAGCGACATCGAACTGGTCAGGTTCAGCATCAGCGCGAAGGCGTCCCGGGACCAGTAGGTCGTGATGACGATGAGCTGCACGATGACGTTGGTCAGCCACAGCGCATTGGCCGGCACCTTGTTGGCGTTCTCGCGCGCGAAGACGGCGGGCATGTCCTCGGTCTTGGCGGCAGTGAACATCACTTCGGCGCAGATCAGCGACCAGGCCAGGTACGCCCCCAGCACCGAGACGATCAGCCCCAGGCTCACGAAGACCGCGCCCCAGTGTCCCACCACCGCTTCGAGCACCGCGGCCATCGAGGGCTGGCGCATGCCGGCGATGTCCGCGCGCTGCAGCACCGCATAGGGCAGCATGGTCACCAGCACCATCAGCCCGGTCACGCCGATGAAGCCCATGATGGTGGCCCGGCCCACGTCCGAGCGCTCCTTGGCATAGCGCGAATACACGCTCGCCCCCTCGATGCCGATGAAGACGAAGACGGTCACCAGCATCGTGGCGCGCACCTGCTCGAAGATGTTGCCCGTGAGATCGCCTCCGTAGAGGTTGGCGCTGAACAGGTCGGCCCGGAAGGCGAAGATCAGGATGACGATGAACACCAGGATCGGAATGATCTTGGCGAAGGTGACCACCGAGTTGATGAAGGCCGCCTGCTGCACGCCCTTGAGAATCATGAAGTGAAAGAGCCAGATGCCCACGGACGCCACGACGATGGCGATGACGGTGTTGCCGTCGCCGAAGACGGGGAAGAAGGCCCCCAGCGTGGACTTGATGAGCACCCAGTAGGAGACGTTGCCGATGCAGCTGCTGATCCAGTAGCCGAAGGCCGAGAGAAAGCCCGGGTAGTCGCCGAAGCCGGCCTTGGCGTAGGCGAAGACGCCGGCGTCCAGTTCGGGCTTGCGCTCGGCCAATGCCTGGAACACGCGCGCGAGCATGTACATGCCCGTGCCCGCAACGATCCACGCGATCACCGCGCCCAGAGGGCCCGTCGCCCCCGCGAAGGTGCGCGGCAATGAAAAGATCCCCGCGCCCACCATCCCGCCCACCACCATCGCGGTGAGCTGCATACGGGACATCTTCTGCTCTGTGGAAGCCATGGGGTCTCCTCTCGGCGGTCGCTCGACCTGCGGGTTGTTGTTGATCGGGTGCGCCGGGCGCAGGCCCTGAGAGAGAGCCATTCCTCGATGTCAGCGACTGAGCATTGATGTGGCTCGAAACTTTGTCAAGCCAACGAAGGATGCTTGCCGTCGAGGCCCTGCCCGCATCGAATGCCCGAAAGTGCAAGCGTGCACTGCACGTTGGGCCAATTGCCCCGCGCACAACGCCTGCCATCATCTTTCGAGCCCGAAGCTCAACTCAATGAAGGAGGCATCCCGAATGACGATCCGGTTCTTCTCCCGCATCGCCGCAATGGTCATGGCGCTCGTGCTGGCCGCCTGTTCGACGACCGGCTCGCAGCCGGATGACATGACGATCCGCCAGGGCGTCATCGAGCAGATCAGGCCGACGCAGATCCAGAGCAACGTCAACACCGGCGTCGGAGCGGTCCTGGGCGGCCTCACCGGCCTGGGCATCGGCAGCCTGATCGGCGGCGGCACGGGCCGCGACGTGGCCATGGTGGTCGGCGCGATCGGCGGCACGATCGGCGGCGCCGAAGTGGCACGCCGCTACGACCGGCCGCTCGAGGGCCAGGAGATCTTCGTGCGCACCAACAGCGGCGTGCTGGTGCAGGTGACGCAACCGGTGACGCCGGGCCTGCGCGTCGGGCAGAAGGTGTTCATCCAGGGCAAGGGCGAGAGCGCGCGTGTCGTCCCGCAATGAGCCCGGCCGGCTTCGTCCGGCTTTGCCCTCGTCGTTGCCGTTGCCGCTTCAGCCGATCACTGCATAGGCGACGATCTCGATCTTCATGCCGGGCACCACGAGGCCCGCGACGCCCATGCTGGAGCGGTTCGGATAGGGTGCCTCGAAGAACTCGCGGTAGACCTCGTCGATGACCGGCATGTCCTTCACGTCGGTCATGTAGATCAGCACCTGGGTGATATCGCCCAGCGTGCCGCCTGCCGCCTCGACCGCACGCTGGAGGTTGGCGAAAGTCAAACGTGTCTGCTCCGCGATGGGGCCGGTGTCGATGCTGCCATCCTTGCGCACGGGGCCATGCGCAGTGAACAGCAGGCCGGATGCCTTCACGGCCCAAGAGAACGGCTGCTTGAGCGGCGGCAGGCCGGTGTCGATGATTTCCTTCATGGGGTGCGGTCTCGCAATGACTCGAGGCGTCGAAGCGTGGCATCGCCGAGCAGCGTGCCGCGCACCGACAGATCGAGGATGACGTCGAAATGGTTGCGCGCCGGGACCTCGAACAGCTCGGGCCGGGGCCCGCCCGCGGCAGCGACCGCATCGGCGAACGCGCGGCTCTGTCGCTCGAATTCGTCGGTTTCGATCTCGCCCCAGCAGACGACGGTCGGCGGGAATTTGTCCAGCGGCAGGCGGATCGGGCTCCACATCGCGGCATCGCGCGGTGTGAGCGAGAGCGCCTTGTCGATGGAGGTACCGATCAGCGGTTCGAGTTCGTACACGCCCGACACGAGCACACCGGCGGCGGGCAGGCCGGCAGGCAGGTCGTGGTCCTCGGTCCAACCTCGCACGCAGCACATGGCAGCGAGGTGGCCTCCCGCGGAACTGCCGGCGACGAGGATGCACGATGGATCGAAGCCCAACGCCGCGCCGTGCGCATGCAGCCAGCGCAGCGCACTCCGGCACTCGATCGCGATCGCGCCGATGTTCGCATGCGGCGCGAGCGTGTAGTCGATGGCGGCGTAGGCGAAGCCTGCGCCCTGGGCACCGGGCGCGCCGAAGAGCGAGCTGTTCTTCGACAGCTCCTGCCAATAGCCGCCGTGGATGAAGACGAGCAGCGGCGGCAGCGGCGCATCGGCCCCCTTGGCCGGCGGTACGAAAAGATCGAGCCGCTGGGTCGGCTTGTCGCCGTACGGCAGATCGCGCTGCACCGCGCGGCCCACGAGCGCCGCCGCACTCTGGTCGGCATAGGCGCGCAGGAACGGCGCGTAGTCGCCACCGATGCACGAACTCGGCGAGTACTCGCGCTCGCGGTCCTCGAGGGAAAGCTGCGTCATAGGTCGCTCAAAGCTCGGTGCGCACGCGCCAGAGTTCGGGGAACAGCACCACGTCGAGCATCTTGCGCAGATAGCTCACGCCGCCGGTGCCGCCGGTGCCGCGCTTGAAGCCGATGACGCGCTCCACCGTCGTGACGTGGCGGAAGCGCCAGAGCCTGAAGGCGTCTTCCAGGTCGACGAGTTCCTCGGCGAGCTGGTAGAGGTCCCAGTGCGTGCGCGGGTCGCGATAGACCTCGAGCCATGCGTTCGTCACCTCGTCGCTCGCCACGTAGGGCGCGGTCCAGTCGCGCTCGAGGTGCGTGGCCGGGATCGCGAGTCCGCGCCGCGCGAGGAGCCGCAGCGATTCGTCGTACAGCGACGGCGACTCGTAGGCGATGCGCACGCGCTCGAGCAGGTCGGCGCGGTGCTCGTGCGGCTTGAGCATCGCCGGGTTCTTGTTGCCCAGCGAGAACTCGATGCAGCGGTACTGGTAGCTCTGGAAGCCGCTCGATGCGCCGAGGTACGGGCGCATCGCGGTGTATTCGGGCGGCGTCATCGTGGCGAGCACATCCCAGGCGTGCACCAGCTGCTCCATGATGCGCGAGACGCGCGCGAGCATCTTGAATGCGGCATCGAGTTCATCGCTCGCGATGCAGCGCAGCGCGGCGCCCAGTTCGTGCAGCATGAGCTTCATCCACAGCTCGCTGGTCTGGTGCTGCACGATGAAGAGCATTTCATCGTGCGCCGGCGACAGCGGCTTCTGCGCGTTGAGGATCTGGTCCAGATGCAGGTAATCCCCGTAGCTCATCGAACGACTGAAGTCGAGCTGAGCCTTCTCCTCGCGGACGATGTTTTCAGGCGTGGAGCCGCCGGCTTGCGTCGTGGTCATGTCGATCAACCCAGCACGGCAGCCATGGCCTCAGCCACGTGGTCCACATTGCTGGTCGTCAGGCCCGACACGCAGAGGCGACCGGAACGCACGAGGTACACGCCGTGCTCATCGCGCAGGCGATCGACCTGCGCTTCGCTCAGGCCGGTGTAGCTGAACATGCCGCGCTGCGTGAGGAAGTAGTCGAAGTTGCGCCGTCCCTGGAACTTGTCGGTGAGCACCGCATGCAGGCGCTCGCGCATGGCCCGGATGCGCTTGCGCATTTCCGCCGTTTCGCCCGTCCACTCGGCGAACAGGGCGGGGTCCTGCAGCACGCGCGCGACGATGCGCCCGCCGTGCGTCGGCGGCGTGGAGTAGTTGCGGCGCACCGTGGCCTTGAGCTGGCCGAGCACGACATCCGCGGCGTCACGGTTCGCGCACACCACGCTCAGGCCGCCGCAGCGCTCGCCGTACAGCGAGAAGTTCTTCGAGAACGAATTGGCGACGAAGAACTGCAGTCCCGCATCCACCATCGCGCGCACCGCGAAGGCATCCTCGTCGAGGCCGTCGCCGAAGCCCTGGTAGGCGATGTCGATGAAGGGGATCAGCTCGCGCTCGCGCAGCAGCGGGATCAGGGTCTGCCATTGCGCGGTGGTGAGGTCGACGCCGGTCGGGTTGTGGCAGCTCGCATGCAGCAGCACGATGCTCCGACGCGGCAGGCCCTGCAGCGTGGTCAGCATGTCGTCGAAACGCAGGCCGCCGGTCTTCGCGTCGTAGTAGGGATAGGTCTTCACCTCGATGCCCGCGCCTTCGAAGATCGCGTGGTGGTTCTCCCAGGTCGGGTCGCTGACCCAGACGCCGCTTTCGGGGAAATAGCGGTGCAGGAAGTCCGCGCCGACCTTCAGGCCGCCCGAGCCGCCGAGGGTCTGCAGGGTCGCGATGCGGCCGCTTTTCACGGCTTCATGCTCGGCACCGAACAGCAGCCGCTGCACACCGCTGCGGAAGTCCGCCAGGCCTTCCATCGGCAGATACGGACGCGGACCCAGTTCCTGGAGCAGCGCGGTCTCGGCCTTGCGCACGGACGACATCACCGGCAGCCGGCCTTCGTTGTCGAAGTAGACGCCGATGCTCAGGCTGACCTTCTGGGGCCGC